>NZ_CP089919.1:0-4652361 GCF_021276285.1 Rahnella victoriana | reverse complement strand
TCCTCACAAGTGAGTTTATGAGGTTGTTCAGGGTTGAACTTATTGCGCAGGATTTGGGGTTTTTCCCATCAGCGCGGCAAGTTCGGTAAGGTTATGACGATTCACAAATGCCTTACATGCATCGTCAAAGTGAGCGTGTTTGGAAACGCGATAATCAAACATTGTTAGTCCCTGCTAGTTTGAATAATCTGACTCAACGATTTATGTAACGGCACTTGATGGCTTGCTGGCGGTTTTTCTCACGCCAGGCTTCAAGATTGATCAGGGCATTGCCATGACGTTCCATAACAACAGTTTGCATTTGACCTGTTTTTCGGTTTTTGCGTTGCTGGGTGATTGTAGTTGAGGGAGTTGGGGCAAGAAGCACAACACCGTTTGCGATCCACTTTTCGAGAACAGCGGAGCTGATGCCGTTAATTGCAGCAAAATCTTTTTTAGAGATTGTCGGTGAGGTAGCTAGAGTGGTCAGTTGCAAACTAATTGAGTTCACAATAGTTGCAGACAGGGCTGTCTCCAAGGCCGGTAGCAACTGGGATACTACAGAGTTTAACAGTTCCTTAGAAACGGCTGTCTTATCAACGGCTACTTGAATTGCATTCTGTTCAGACATAAAGCAAAATCTCCTTTTAAGCAGTTTGAGTTCTACTGTGTAACATGTGGTGTGTTTTCACTTTAGATCACAAATGTGCTCATGTAAATCACTTTCGTGCTCACCGTGGTGGATCTATGCCTGAAACTAAAGACAGTGCTGCGCATATCGTTGAACGTCTTTCCTCATCTTATGGGGTTACTTCTCAACGAGCTTTAGCCAGCTGTCTGGATGTTCCTCAAATAATGTAAGTGCCTGGGTTCAAGAGAGCGTTCCTGGTAATGCAATCATCAAATGCGCATTGGACACAGGGGCTGACTTGAAATGGTTAGTTACCGGTGAGTTTGCATTTGCAAAAAAAGAAAGCCTAAAAATCACAAAAAAAGGCACTTCAAGTTCTGGGCATGTACTACTGAAGAAAATGCTTTCCTCAGGGGGGCGGGCGGTTTTAAGCCGAATCATTGAAGCTTATGGTTTCAAAACGCAAAAGAACTTGGCGAGCATTTAAATATTTCTTCAGGAACGATCAGCACGTGGGTAAGAAGAGAATATTTTCCTGGCGACGTAGTGATTACCTGCGCATTAGATACCGGTGTTTCACTTGAATGGTTGGCTACCGGCGAAATGAGCACAGCCTCTCAAGAGGAAACCGCCGCCTCAGGAATACCGATTGTCAGTAAGAAAATACTTCTGGCTGGAAAACTTGATGATGATGGTTTTTGCTATATTGATCAGTCGTTTATCCCAGATGGTGTCAATCTTGAAAGCTTGAACTTTGTGCGGGTAAATCGTCTTGGCTAATTGAAATGGGTGTTAATGAGCTATCAAATGGGTCATGGTTGTTAGATATAGATGGCACCTTAGATGTATACTTAGTTTCAAAGCGTCCAGGTAATAAGGTGCGCATTATTGGCCAAGATGGTGAGTTTGAATGCTCGACAAATGAAGTAACAGCTAAAGGATTAGTCGTGGTTATTTTAAAAAGTGTACTATAATACTACTTTTAGTATTCAAAATTTCAAGACTTAACCAGCCCCCGTTAGTACCTCACCCAGGGGCCGGTTCACCATGAAAATATTTATAATAGCTGACTGTTATCGCTAGTTTCTAGGTTTTTTTAAATTACTAGGTGAACGTAAGCCGAGATAGTATTTATATAGAAAAGCAAAAGAATATTTTTTTCTTCCTCCACTAATATAAGTTACAAATAAAATTCCATTTAAGACTAGCATTTCTTCAAAGTGATTTATAGAAGTAGATTTGAGAGAATCATGGTTTTCTTTAACACACTCAACTAATTCCTCAAAATCATTTTGAAGTAGAGATGAACATTTTAGCCTATCAGGAACAGCGCTATTCCGAATGTCTTGTACGAAAAGGCGTATAAGTTCGTTTCCGTTTCATTAGCTAAATCATTAAAATGTTTATCTACGGCCTGAGATCTTACGCTTTTATACATGCAATACTGAATACTTAATACAGATGAACCTCTCAACTTATTATCGTCACGAACCTGCTCAGTTATAGCGAGTTTTATTAGATCTAAAAATGGACGCAAACTGATAGTTTGATCAGCATTCTTTATATTAGTATAAAGTTCATCGTAAGCGTTATTCCAACTATCACGACTTTCACCAAAGAAAACCTCAGTTAGAGGTCTTAAGATATATTCATCAGCAGGAAGTTGATTGAAATTATTCCTTTTGTTCAATCTTTTAACTATTTGATTTTTTATGAAATCTTCAGATTTATATCTACTCAAAAATTTCAAAAACTCATCACGTGCATAGGCAAATACAACCTTAAATAAGAAGGCATACATCTCTTCATGCGACCATTCTAAATTAATGGTTTGTTTTTCAAGAGCATTTTTATTTGTCAAATTGCCAAGTTTTGAGAATAGATCTCTTCTCACAAATAATTTAGGTTGTATGCGCTCCCAATTGTTTGATATACACAAGCGAATAAGCGGCGATATACCTTTATTCCAATCTTTAGGTATTACCACAAAGTCTAACTGATCAAAAGTAACTATTAAACGAGAATCACTGTGCCTAAGGTTACTCTCAGCTTTTTCGAGAGAATCCTCTACTAAAGTATACAGTGTTTCAGAATCAACAACAGCCTTAAATTTTAAAAAAGTTGCATTGTCATTTTTGACTTCAAAATAATTTTCATCTTTTTCAATGACACCCGAACGGCATACGGCCAACCATAAATAAATGACCCAGAATCTTCTTATTTTACTATCATCATCTAAAAATGAGGACGAATGAGATGACAATTCAAAATATGATCCTGCTGATGAATTATAATCTCCAATGGCATGAATGACTTTGAATTTTGATTGTTCTTTTTCTGCGCGTTTGACTAACAAATTAAAGAAACTATCATTTTGCAACGCTTTGTAGAAAGCTGTTTTTCCTGTCCCTTTACCACCTAATAATATTTTGTACTCAGGTAAAAAAAGGTCTTGCATGCATTGCCTGATATAAAAATCTTTTTGAAAGAAACTATCATTATATTTTATATTTTCTGCATATGGGTCAGGTAAGCTTGACGATAGCTTCTGAATTATTAAATCAGCAGTTTCATCACTCTTAATATGTGGCACAATTTCAACAGGTTCTTCAATTGAAGTATTAATTTTTCTGATAAAGATTTTAGCTCCTCGGATAGGAACTCAAAAAATTTACTATAACTATTTGATCCTACGTGAGACATGAAATGCTTTGTATCTTCAATATCCTCAAATTCAGTACCAACCAATTCAAGCATACTCTCTCTTTGGAAAATAAATGTTGGTACTTTGAAGTCAGAATATGCTTCGCAATAGCTTGTGACTTTCTTATTAAATCTTTCAAATCTTTTCGTTATAGATGAAGATATTATCGAAAGGATCATGATTAACTTTTTGTCTTCTTTAATCTCAGAAAATCTTTCTAATAGAAATTTATGCCAGCTTCGTTTTGGTGATCATCACCACTTAATGCAATCACAAGATCAGAAATTTCTGACAAAGAACCAAACACGTTGTTAAATCCAGTCCGAGAATCAAATATTATTACGTCTGGAGAATATTCACTATTTATATTTGAAAGGAGATTGGTTATATCTTTCGTAAAGGAATCTCTACCCTGTAAATCCAACCGAGATAAACCTTCGAGATAATGATTTTTTTCTTCGCCAAATATGTTTCCTGCTGGCATTAAATGAATTTTCCCTTCACCGGTAAATACTGAAGGGACTTCGTAAATATACTTGTCATTTAATTTCAGGTCAGGGTAGAACTTACTATCAATAAGATATTCAACTATTCCATTTTTAGGGTTATCAAATTGAGAAATGTTAAAAAAGTTTATCAAACCCGGAGCTTCGAAATCACAATCGACTACAAAAATTTTTTTCCCAAAACTTGCATAGTATCCGCAAAAAAGAGCTAAAGAAGTGGTTCTACCTACTCCTTTATAACTGAAAAATGTCAAAACAGGTGTTTTATTTTCTATTTTTTCGTTTGATGGTTCAATCAAATTATCAAGCGAACGTCTAAGCCCGAAGTTGATGTTATTATTTTTAAATAAATAAGCATAATCTTCATCAACACCATTCTCCTCAGTTATAAAATCAAATGTTATATTATAACAATCAACCTCATTGAAAAACTCATCCTCATCTGTAAGATCGGAGATGTTTTTTATTCTATCACTTGCAATAGTTATTCTAGCTAGCTGATTCATAGTCAAATCAATATTGAAATTAGACAATATTTTTTGATTTTTCAAGCGCTGCAAGGATTTTTTTATTTTTTCTAAAACAACAAATGAAATTAACATATTATATTTTACCTGATATTTGATTCAACGTGTTTAAATATGCTTTTTGCATGCTCATTAAACTGCATGACGTGAACATGTTCATCGCTGTGTTTGAATTTTTCAGGAATAGGATTGTATACATATCTTATCTCTGCATCCCATCCATTATAGAGCTTTTTGACTTCAGATGTGATATTGTCTTTTCTATCAACTAATATTAATCCAGGGTATTGATTAAAGTATTCATCATAAACTGAAAATTTATGGTGCTTAATATTATTGTTGTATGTAATGCCTTTAACGTTAATTTTGGTAATGTCCGTATCCTTGTCATACCCAATTAATGCATATATCCCATACTTTAAGACGCATTCAATAACATACCCAGAAATGTAATATAAATTTAGAGTTAACCTTTGGTTGAACCATTATTTAAGGGTTGCTGTTGCAATTGCATAAATAGTGAATCATATAAAACCTCACTTGTTTGAACATGTTTTCTAGCAGCACTCAGATACTCCGTGTACTTCATTATAAACTCCCAGATAAACTCTCTTAGATGTAAGTTCAAGTTATATAATCAATCCTATACGCAAAAATGGAGCAAGTCATCTATTGAGTAACTTAACATGTGACCTATCTCCGTGAATGAACATGCCATGTAGTGAGTAACTTCAGACTCGAGGAATGTTAAGCCTCTTTAGGAGGCGCCGACAATCTTGACGATACATGGATTGACCTTCCACCGTGTATGCTGATTGAATAAATCAACTTAAAATTATGGTGCAAATAGAGTACACAAAATGGTGGTCAAACTATCGCCATTCTGTCGCCAGTTATATCTTTAACATCATGATTTAAAAGGTGTTGTAAAGTATTCGGTCTTTTTTCCTGTTTTTCAAATCAACCACTTATAGCAAAAACAATAAGTTAGGCTATTTCCACTTACCCTCAATGTTACTCATTTGAATTCTCCATCGCCATTTTATCGCCACTGATTTGAGCCAGCGGATTCAGGTGGATAGCGTCTTCAAGGTGATCCGGAGCGAAGTGCGCGTAACGCATAGTGACCCGGATATCTGAGTGCCCGAGGATTCGCTGCAGCACGATGATGTTGCCACCGGCCATCATGAAATGACTGGCGAACGTATGCCGGAGAACGTGCGTCATCTGACCTTCCGGCAGCTCAATGCCGGCCAGCCTGATCACCCGATAAAACTGCTTATAGCAGGGCGAGAAGGGCGCGCCTTTACGGGCGATCAGTTCGTCATAGAGGAAGCGGGCGAGGGGAACGGTACGGTTCTTTTTACCTTTGGTATTGATGAAGGTGAGTTTATAAGGGGAAATCTGCGAGCTTTTGATTTTTGCCGCCTCGTTCCAGCGTGCGCCGGTCGAAAGGCAGACTTTAACGATAAGCGTTAATTCGTCATTTCCATGCTGCTCCGCTGCCATGAGCAACAGAATTTGTTCCTGAGTCAGCCATGCCATTTCACGTTCCGGCTGGTCGAACTCGCGGATATTTTCTAGCGGGTTAGGTAACGACCATTCCCCCAGGCGTTTCAGCTCATTGAACACCGCCCGTAAAAAAGCATGTTCACAGTTCACCGTACCTGTTGAAACTTTACGGGTCGCCAGACTGGTACTGTAGCCGTTATCAATTTCACCGCGCAGGCGCTGATCACGATAGTGTGCCCAGTCTTTCGGTGTGATCATGCTGGCTATCGGGTCACCCATTCCCGCGCTGATAATCCTTAGTTTGCCCAGACGTCCCTTTTTATCATTCAGAGAGCCGTGCAGGCTGTACCAGAGTTCGACCAGTTCGCCCAGCTTCCGCCGATCTTCCTTTTCACCAAGCCAGGGTTTGTTCTTTGCCTGATCCATGGTGTAAGTCTCAAAGGCTAAGGCTTCCCCCTTGGAATCAAACTGCCTGCGGCACCGCTTACCTTCGCGCCCGAACGGGTAGCATTCACATAACCATTTGCCGGTAGACAGCTTTCTAACACTCATCACATTCTCCTTTTTGAGAAAGTGAATTTTACTGTATATAAAACCAGTGTAAATGTTTGATTTCGTCAGTCGTATACATGTAATAGGATTAATTCACTGAATCTATAAAAGTAAAAACCCGCTTTCGCGGGCTACGTCTCAATGCATTTGCAACGACTGCTGGCTATGTTTATCCGGATGCAACATAACAGCATGAACTGTTCCTGGCTCGACAATAATGTCCGCGATCGATTCATGAGTTTTAAACGTGCAACTGCAATTGATATTCTGACATTGGTGATAACGTTCTTTAGTATTGATGCTCAGATAACGGCTGGAACGTGCGTGTGCTGCGTGTTGGCATTTCGGGCAGTGCATCATAATAATCACCATGCAATCATTTGAATCAGATGCGGTCATTGTATGTTATCGCGTTCAGCATACATCTTAAATTACAGTGATTTACACTATTCAAAACTTTGGTAATTCAAGAGAACTCAATTAAATCAAAAGGGGAGTTATGCTGTCCGGATTGAATCACCTCACTCTCGCGGTCAGTCATTTACCGCGCAGTTTTAGTTTCTATGTGGATGTTCTTGGTTTTACACCTCGTGCTAAATGGGCGAGAGGGGCTTACCTGTCACTTGGTGACCTGTGGTTATGTTTATCCTTAGACACTCTCATTGACCCTAAGACGGATTACACTCATTACGCCTTTACTATCGAATCAGCCGACATGCCGTCATTTCGAGAGAAAATACAGCATGCCGGTGCTATCGAGTGGAAAAGCAATAAAAGTGAAGGGGAGTCAATTTACTTTCTCGATCCGGATGGCCATCAGTTAGAAGTTCATTGTGGAGATCTTGAAAGCCGGCTCCGTTCCTGCAAAGAAAGCCCATATGATGAAATGGAATTCTTCTGATGTGAGTGGCTTAGGTTAGCTGTTTTCCGTCGCCTCATAACTCACATCCGACAGCAATACCTCCAGATTCAACGTCGTCACAAAGCCACTGCCGCCCAGGCTGTGCGTCACCTTACTGATTATCCACGGCTGCGCGTCGATCAAGGATTTAAAGCCGGACACCGCCACCGGCGTCTCAGGAAATAAGTCAGCCCGCCCGCGAGCCAGAGATCGAGAACTCTGCGACACCACGCTGGAGTTTATCCCATTTCGCCTGGGCTGCCCGCATGGCGGCCTTTTGCGTGGCGTAGATGGTGGTTAGGGTAAACACGTTTTCATCGCTGCCCGCCAGATAATCCCCTTCCTTCGCCTCCGGCGTTTTCTGCACCTTCGCGCTGGTTTTCTTTGCCTTCGGATGTTGCAGGGCGCGCAGGTACTGCACTTCTTTTTCCGCTGAACCTTCACCTTTTTCGGCTTCGGGTCTTTGGTATGCAACCAGCTTGCCGATACGCCGGTATAGGCTCCTCGGTCAGCAATATTGAACGTGTGCCCGTCGCCGTCGCTGCGCACAATGGTCATCTGCGGGATGGGCTTTCCGCTGGCCGTCTTTGCCGCGCCTGGTTTGATAAACAGCAGATTGCCCGCCTTGATGGCGACAACCGCGCCGTTCAGCTCCGCCAGACGGGTGATAAATTTCGCGTCCGTTTCCTGAGTCTGGTCGATGTGTGTGACCGGCACGCCTTTGAACGGTTCAGCAAGGGCGGGTTTAAGGTTATTGCGTGCCGCCACGGCGGACACCACCGCCTCCAGCGTGGTGTCGTGATAAGAGATATCGCGGCGGGAATTGAGGCTGCCGCGATAGTCCGCGCTGCGGGCGCGAATGGTCAGCGTGTCCGGCGTGCCGCGATGCTCCACCTCATCCACGGTAAAGTCGCCTTTGTTCGTCAGTGCCTGGCCTTTCCAGCCGAGCGCGATATTGACCACCGCGCCGCGTGGCGGCATCTCCAGCAGGCCGTCGGTGTCGCTCAGTTCGATGTCGAGCTGGTCAGCCTCAAAGCCACGGTTATCCGTGAGCGTCAGCGAGATCAGCCGGTTGCTGACGTCCTGCGTGATGTCCTTCCCACCGACGGTCACCGTGAAGTCCGGCGCAAACTGCGCACCGGCACCGATGGTCATATCCGTAATCACAGCAGACCTCCC
This sequence comes from Rahnella victoriana, assembly GCF_021276285.1. Lineage (NCBI taxonomy): Bacteria > Pseudomonadati > Pseudomonadota > Gammaproteobacteria > Enterobacterales > Yersiniaceae > Rahnella > Rahnella victoriana. The sequence continues at coordinate 4,643,870 of NZ_CP089919.1, read as the reverse complement.
AGCTGGCCGGTTAAACCACCGGCCTGATCCAGAAGCCCGTCGGCCTGCGCTTTCATGTCGCCGAACATCGCCGCCTGGGATTCATCCACGCGGGTCAGCGTCAGCGTGAACTCGATCCGGCGGGCGGCACCGTTGGAAAAATGCTCCGTATGGGTTTCGCTGACGCTGTTCACCACGAACATCCCGTAAATGGTGCCGCTGCCTTCCAGTAGCGGCCACGCCTTCCCCTCGTCAGCCATCAGGTTCAGTGCCATCATCGACAGCCTTCCGCCGGTGATTTCCGGCATCAGGACGCCGGACAGGGTAATTTTCTCCTCATTCACGCCGAGGAACTGCGGCAGCGGTCGCAGGCCGACGCGGTTATTCGCAGGCCAGCGGTAATCAACGTCGCGCTGCAAACTTTGGTAGGGGACGGTCTGCAACTGAAACACAAACAGCCCGAGCGTTAACATCATGCGGACATCTCCTTAATCGTTATCCATGCGGGAACGTTGTTGTGCGGCGCGGGCGCGGTCACGGGCTTCCAGTTCGGCGCGGATCTGTTTGCTGGCATCCGCACCGCCCAGGGCATTCCCCGCTGAAATCTGGTAGGTGTGGGTGCTGCGGTCAACATAACTGCTGCCGCCACCGGCGGACACCGGCACATATGCCCCGCCGAGGGCATTACCTGGCGGCAGCGTTAGCGGATCCTGTCCTGCACCGGCGGCGTTATGCGCTTTGCTGGCGTTCTTATCCAGATCAGCCGATTCATCCTTGATGATGCCGAGCTTCTCCAGCAGCCAGTCCACCCCCGAACGCAGTTTGTTGAACGCCTGCAGCGGCGCGGTCAGCGCGTTGGCAATCGCCTGCCCGAACATCACGCCGGTATCCTTGCAGTTATTCAGCGTTTCCTGGGTGGATTTCACCGGTTCAATCAGGTCTTTGAACCACTGCCAGAGCATTTTCAGTTTGTCCCCAAGCCAGTCAAACACTGGCTTAAGCGGCGAAAACATCTCTTTTACCGGCGCGAACGCAATCCCCAGTCCTTCGATCACGCCCGCAAAGAAGGCGCTGATCGGCTCCCAGTATTTCCGGATAAGCAGCGCACCGGCGACAATGGCGACACCGACGGCAACAATCGGCCATGTCAGCCCACCGATCACCGTCGCAATCGCTCCGCCCACCGTGCCGAGGATGGTCCAGAGCATCCCCGCAGCGGCGACGATCAGATTAATCCCGCTGATAACGGGACCGGCCACCAGACCAAACACGCCGAGCGCACCGATAATCAGCAGCGCACCGCCCGCGATTTTGCCGAGTGTGGCCGCCAGAGCTTTATTGTTCACCACCCACTTATCCAGTTTCAGCACGTAGCCGGTAGCGGTCTGTACCAGTTTGCGCAGTGCTGAATCCTGCTGGTCAAACAGGTCAGTTCCGACCGCTTCATAGGCGGACTGAAATTCCTTAAAGTCGCCGCCGAGGTTGTCCTGCATCACCGCCACCAGCGCCTCGGTTTTCCCGTCCGAGGTTTTCAGCGCCTGGCTGAGCTGGTCGAGCTTGCCGGATGAAGCATCCCCCATCAGCACCGCCGCCGCCGAGCTGGCTTCCTCGCCAAAGATGGCTTTCATGTACTGCGCACGCTGCGACGAACCGAGCTTGTTTTTCTCAAAGCTCTTTTGCATTTCTTTCAGAATGGTAAACAGCGGGCGCATGTTGCCTTTGCTGTCCGCCGTTTTCACTTTCAGTTCGCCGAGCGCGGCGGCGGCGGTGCCCGTCGGTGCCTGCAAACGGGTAATGACCGCACGGGCACCTGTGCCTGCCATTGAGCCGGTGATTTTGGCATCCGCCAGGCGGCGGCCATCGCGGCGGTTTCCTCGACGCTGATACCGGCCTGTTTCGCCACCGGCGCGGCATAGGTCATGGTGTCAGACAGCCCTTCAAAGGTGGCCGCCGACTTATTCATGGCCGTTGAAAGCACGTCGCCGATGTGTGACACGGTGTCATTGGTCATGCCGAACGCGGACTTCACGCCCATCAGCAGGGTGGCGTTCTCCTCCATGGTGCGCTTGTTTGCCAGGGACAAATTCAGGATGGTCGGCGTCGCCGCCAGAATGCCGTCCTTGTCCGCGCCGGATTTGGCGACAATGATTTGCGCGGCGGCGGCATCATCCGCAGAGGCAGCGGTGTTGTCGCCGAGCTGCCGCGCCTGGGTGCGCAGCGCCGCCATATCGGCGGAGTCTTTCGCCAGGCCGAGCGTCGCCTGCAACTCAGAGTTTTCAGCGCAAAGTCAAAGCCGGGTTTGAGCATACCGACACCGGCCACCGTGCCCGCCGTCGCAATTCCGACACCGGCGGCACCTGCGCCGGTCACGCTTCCGGCGAACTGTTTACCGGCCTGATACCGGCCTTTCACCGCGTTGAGTTTGGCCTGCTGCGTGCTGACCCGTGCCAGAGATTCACGCTGCCGGTTGAGCTGGGCGGTGGTTTCGCTGATGGAGGTTTTCAGGCGGCGTTCTGATTCAGACAGCGTGCGCGTGCTGATGCCCGCCTGGCTGAGTTCCGTGCGCTGACGCTGCACCGACTGGCGCAGGCCGTTGAACTGGGTCTGCAACTGCGCGGCGGTGCGCTTCGCGGACTCCATGGCCTGCGCCTGTGCGCGGGTCGGGCTGGCGGTGTTTCTGAACTGAATCGCCAGCGCCGCCGCTTCCGCTTTGGCGTCTTTGAGTTTTTGACCGGTGACGGCAAGCTGTGCGCTGGATTTACGGAAGCCGTCAATTTTCCCGGCCTGCGCGTTCAGGTCTCTGAGGCGGGTCTGTGAGGTTTTAATCTCTCCGGCCAGCGCCTTACTGGCGTTCTGCACTGCTTTAAACGGGCGGGTCGCCTGGTCAACCGCCTTAACAGCACCTCTACTTTTAAGTTACTCACTGTCGGTGGCTCCGCTGCGCTGCATGGCCTTATGACGCCACACCAGCAGCTCGGTCAGCGTCATCGGGTTCAGTTCTGACGGCGGCCAGTGAAAGATCACCGCGACATCCGCCATCAGGTCATCAACGGTCAGTGCCGCAGGAATGTTTACTGTTCCGACTTCGGCGATAAAAAACTAATCACCTTACCGGCCATCGCAATCAGGTCGGGCAGGTTCAGGCTTTTGCAGTCCTGGGCGGTGAGGTTCGGCACGGTGATACGCGGCAGGATCACGGTCAGCGCGTCAACGTCGGCATTCGCCAGCGCCGCCAGTCCAATTCCGCGCAGGTGTCCGGCGTTAGGTTTGATGATTTCAATCTGGCCGATCAGGGTGTCGCCGCGCTTGATCGGTTCTTCCAGGATAACGATGTTTTCATTGTGTTCTGACATAGCGGTGTCTCTTATTCAAAGGTGAGGTTTTGCGCCGGAATCCGGCGCAGTTAAGGTTACAGGCCGATCTTTTGCGGTGCTCCGCCACGCGGTCAACGCCGCCGACGATTTCCACCATGTTCACGGTATCGACTTCAATCACGTCTTTGCCGTCAATCGTGAGTTTGAAATAGGTGCACTGGGTGGTGATTTTGGTTTCCGTGTCCTCACCCTGTTTGTACTCGCCGAAATCCATTTCCTTGTGGCGGCCGCGCAGGTGACTTCCACGGCGGAGATTTCGCCGGTGTCGTCCCGCTGGAAGGAACCGGCAAAGCGCAGCGGCACGGCGTCCACCGCGCCCCACTGCTGCAACACCAGTTCATCCAGTCCGCCCACCGTCCATTCAAAGGTCAGCGCGTCGTCGTCCAGGCCGAAATCAATGGAGGCCGGTCATGCCGCCGCCGCGATAGTTCTCCAGCTTGCGGGTCAGTTTCGGCAGCGTCAGCCCGCTGACCATGCCGAGATAGCTGTTACCGTCGTTAAACAGGTTCAGGTATTTGAGTTTTTTAGGCAGTGCCATGTTTTAGCGCCTCTTAGCTGTTAACGGAGGTGGCGAACGTCGCCAGATACTGATCGGTGATGCGCTGACGCAGGGTTAAATCTTCCAGCGGCGGCACCGGCGTATAGTCGTAATCAATGAACAGCTTGCCCGCTTTCAGGGTGTCAACGGTGTTCGCTTCGGGTCATACCAGCAATTGCCATCAATGATCAGACCGGCAGTCTTCATTTCGCGCAGCTTGGCGTTAATGCCCGCGATCATGTCCTTGATAAGCGTCGGGGTCATTGGCCTGTCCATCGCCCACAGGTGCGCTTCTGCCATGGTGTCCGCCAGCACCTGTGCGGTGCGGTGTAGCTCTCAAACAGGTACAGCGGATCGTCAGAGCAGGTGCGCTGCCCCCAAAACTTAAAGCCGTCTTTGCGGATAAGGGTGGTGACACACGCCTGGTTCAGCAGGTCGGCATCGGTGCCGGTGGTTTGCAAATCCCAGTACACGCTGGCAGACAGGCCGGTCACGCCGTTGATGCCGACGTTTGACAGGGTTTTATGCCAGCCGGTATCCGCGTCGATTTTGGCACGCAGGCCGAGGGCGTAAGCCGTGGCGGGGGCGATGTCGCTGGCATTGGTGGTGGTGTTCCAGGCCACGAAATCAGGCCAGACAACCATCAGCTCACGCTGGCTGAAATTGTCGCGGTACTTGATGGCATCGGACACGGTTTTACATCCCCAGGCGCTGACGTAGCCAAAGGCGCGCAGCTGCTGACAGACAGCGGCGAGCGCTGTGGCGACTTCCAGATTATCCAGACCCGGCACGCCGAGAATGCGCGGCTTCACGCCGAGTTCGGTTTGCGCCGACAGCAGGGCTTTCATGCCGGTATACATGCCGGTGGCATCGGTGCCGCCGATGATGTTGGAGGTGGTTTCCGCGTCGTCTTCGCCTTCTGCGACGCGCACGACGACGACAACGGGTTTCGCCTGGTTGGCAATTGCCATCAGGGACTGATACAGCGTGCCTTCTTTGCCCGCCTTTCCGGCGGCGGTCAGCACATTGGTGATAAGTACCGGCGTATCCAGCGGGAACGTCGCCGCGTCGGCATCCTCGCCGGTGCAGACCATCCCGATGATGGCGGTGGAAACGGTGGAGATAACGCGGGTGCCGTCGTTGATTTCAACAACGCGCACACCGTGATGATAATCAGCCATGGTGTTTTTCCTGTGATTGGGGTGAGGTCAATCATCGCGTGTTGTGTCCGCGCAGGCACGGCGGGAGGGATGTCTGAGGAATGGCACAACGGGGCGGTGCCCGAGACAAAAAAGCCCCTTGCGGGGCAATAGTCAGGGGTAATCAGGCGGGAATTTCAGGCCAATCGATATCCGGCGCAGCGGATAAATCCAGCCGGTTCAGCGCGATGCGGTATTTTTTCCACGCATTCAGTAACGCCGTTTCCGCGTCGGTGGCCTCCCCGATATCCACGGCGTCCTGTAAAGGTGCCATAGCCTCACCGGCGGCATTCATCAGCGTGCTTTGCTGACGTTCCGCGCTGGCACGCAGTTCCATGAGAGTGAGTGCAGGCGGATCAATCAATACCGGCCGCCCGTCAGCGTCGGAGGAAATGCTTTTCCCCACGCTTTGCCCTGCCAGCAAGGACTGATATGTTGCGTCGGTGATGTTAATCGCATCCTCCGGCCAGCTCTTTACCTCGTCATAAAGGGCTTTAATATCGGGGTCGTAAAATCCATTAGTTGTCGCGCTATAAAACATGATTAATACCCTATGGCGAAATAGCTACACGATGTCCCGTTTGTTTCGGGATAAAATACGGCTTGCGTTGTTGATGATGGAGCCGCGCCAAATGACCGGTGATCAGTGCCGATATCCGTGGCGATGACTCTTACACATGCTGTCGGGAAAGCGATCGGGAAGGTTAATTTTGTGCCGCTGGCAGCAATCGCGCCGCCACCCCACTGGAAAATCATGCCCGTGGTAGCGTCTTTGAACCAACCGGTTGCCGCTTTACTGGCCGTATTTTTCAGGCTGTAACGCTCATCAAAGTTCGTATAGTTTGAAGGCGTCACCGTACCAGTGATGGCTAACGGTGCGTTGATTTTGGCCGTGTCACCCAGATCGAAAGAAGTGCCCGTTACATAATTATTTAACTGAACGTTATCATTGCTTCCCGAGCCAGAACCCACATACCAGCGCAGCGTCCCGTCCTTTTTTTCACCGCGCAGCACCAGCGCCTGCTTGTCAGTCACATTTTTTAATGTCAGCGGTACATAGTCAGCATTGATTGTTCCGCCGGACGTTGAAACCGCCCCGACGTCCGCAGCTGTAGGCTTATTCACATCGGAATACACCCGCCTCCACACGTTTTTGCTGGCATCCGTTGTATTGAGCGAACCAAAATACAAATCACCTTGCCCCTGAAGCATGACGAATGCGGTATTAGAAACATACTGCGTGACGGTCATGGCAAAGGCAGTATTTCCCAGTCCGGCGGGCAGCCCGTCGGTTGCCGCGCCGTTCCGTCACCGTATGCGCCATAAAAACCGGTATTTTTAGCGTCCAGCGTTGTTGAGAGTGAAATATTCCCAGGGGAGCCAAACGTGGTATTTCCCAGCCCGTATAAATTGATATCCCCCGAACCATCGAACGGGACACCGGCAATTTTACGAGAGGTTGCGAGTTTAGTCGCCGCGACGGCAGTCCCGCCAGCAGGCAGCGCCCCGACATTATCCGCTGAGATACTGATATCTGCCGTGCCGTTAAAGCTCACGCCTGCAATCTTTCGCGCCGTTGCGAGCCTGGTTGCGGCAACCGCCGTGCCACCTGAGGGCAGCGCCCCGACATTATCCGGCGTCAGGCTGATGTCCTTTGCCGTCAAACGCCACACCGGCAATATTGCGGGCGATGGCGAGTTTACTTGCAGCGACTGCCGTGCCGCCCGCAGGCAGTGCGCCCACGTTCGCGGGCGGAATGCTGATATCCGCCGTGCCATCAAATGCCACACCGGCAATTTTACGCGAGGTCGCGAGCTTGTTCGCAGCGACGGCAGTGCCGCCGGACGGCAATCGCCCGTTGGCATTATCATTCGCCGCCTTCACGGCTTTGGGCGTCGCCGCCAGGGTTTCGCTGTCGCTGCTGACCGAGCTGCTGAGCTGGACAAAACCTTTTGCGGTCAGCGTTCCGTCAGGATGGTTACGTGATTTTTCATGCGCGGCCAGCAGGCCATTCACATAACCCTCGGTGGCGACAATGATCGAATCATCAATGATGAGCGTGATGGCGTCCGTGTCAGAGACGGTGATCACCATGCGTAAAGTCTGCGTGCGGCCTGAACCTTCCGCCAGGGTCGGCTTGTAGGTGTCCGCCATATTGCACACGGCAATCAGCGTGCCGTCGTCCGCGAACAGCCCCATTTCCCGCATCCAGAATCCGCCGACGCTGGCCGAAATAATGGCTTCGGCAATGATCCAGTTTGCATGTGACGCATCCAGTTTTAACGAGTTCAGCGGCGTGCGGTACACCTCTTTAACCAGCCTGGTCTGCGTGGCGACCGGCGTGGTCGCCTGCCGTTGCCGTCACCGACGGCGAGCTGGGTGATTTTAATGTCCGTCCCCGCCTGGATAGCTGCCGCGATGCGGGCTTGTCCGAGCGTGGTGACAACCGATTTAAACGTGCTCATAACGTCCTCTTATGCGGGGTAAACGGTCAGCAGGTCGCCGCCGTAGTGGGCTGCGCCGATATACACCGTTCCGGCGATATCCTGCGTGATGGTCAGGCCGATCAGATGACGACTGGCCGGTTTAGCGTCGGCAATCAGCCGCTCCATTTCTAAATACATTTCTTCGGTGATGCCGGTTTCCAGCACGCCGATATCCAGGCGAAACGTGCCGGGTTCGTCGCCGGTTTCCCACCATTCGGTCACGTTAATCAGGTAGCCGAGCGGCTCCACCACGCGCCGGATGGCACCGATGGTTCCCTTGTGGCAGTGAATGAACCAGGTCGACTGGATCACGCGGCGCTTGGTGGCGACAGGCCAGTTTTCATCCCAGCGGTCAACCGACAGCGCCCACGCCAGATAGGGTAAAAACTTCGCCGGACAGGTCAGCGGATCCCAAAGCTGCCGCAGCGGCACCGGCACGTTTTCAAGCGCGGCGCAGGCGTCGGCGGCGGCAACCTCCAGCGCCGAGGAACCGGCGGGCAGCAGGCGATCACTCATCGTAACCGCCCACCGCCAGGGTATAGGCGGTGCAGAATGATGCCTGGGTTTTATCCAGCTCGATGTCAGCCAGCGGGCTTTTCAGCTCCACCCGTTGCACACCTTCAACGTGCAGCGCGGCATAAATCGCCGACAGCCGGATGTCGCGGCCTAACCGGTGCTGCGCCGTGATGTAGGCAATCAGTTTTGCCTCCGAGGCTTCGCGGATAGGTTCAGCTTCCGGACCAGGGAACAGATAGAGCACGGCGTCAATGGTGTAATTCACCACGCTGGCAGACTGGACGGTCACGCGGTCAGCCACGGGGCGCACGTTCTCATCATTGAGCGCCGCCTGAACCACGGCCAGCAAATCATCAGGTGCGGTGCCGTCGCCGGTCTGTGCCAGCACGGAAATCGTCACGCAGGCAGGCGACGGGCTTGTCACCGAAATGTCCGCCACCCGCCCGTCAGCCGAGCGCCCGTGATACTCATACGCGCCGACGGGACCCGCCACGCTCAGCCCTTCAAACGCCTGCTGCGCACGCCGCAGATCCGCATCGCTTTCCATCACCGCCGCCACGGCGGGCACGCTGTCATCATCAGCGGGCGTGATGGTCAGGCGTTCCACGCTGAATGTGGCGGCGATATTGTCCAGGTCTGCGCCGGTGGCATAAGCCAGCATCACCGCCTGCGCCGCCTCGTTAACCCGCTGACGCAGGATCACTTCGCGGTAAGCGTTCTCCTCCAGCAGCTTCACGATGGGTTCAGACTCCAGGGTCAATGTGCGGGCGATGGCGGCCTGCTGGTCTTCGGGGTAAAGCGACACCAGCGTGGCTTTGCGTTCGGTCAGGAGGATTTCGTAATCCAGCACTTCCACCACGTCGGGGGCGGGTAACTGGCTCAGGTCGATAGTTGCCATAATTCAGCTCACGGGTAGGGTTAAGGAGATGGCGGCGGAGGTGTCTTTGCGGGTGCCGGTGATATCCACCACCATTTTCCCGTCGAACGTCGTTTCAAAGGTGATGCCGGTCAGGCTGACGCGTGGCTCCCACGAGGACCGCGCTGTAACAGGCCGCCATGATTTGCAGGCGCAGCGCCACATTCTGCGGGCGGTCAGTCAGTATAGATAGCAGTGAACCATAGTCACGGCGCATGACGCGGGAACCGACGGGCGTGCGCAGAATGTCGCTGACCGACTGCTGAATATGTACCAGGTCTTCGACGCTGCGCCCCGTGTCGCGAGCAAGCCCGATGTATTTCGCATTTGTCATGAAGGCACCTGCGTCTGCCCGCCGCCCGTCTGGACGCCGCCGTGTTTATGGGTATGAACGACAATGCCGTTTGACGTCAGGCTGCCGCCGGAATGGGTGATGTTGCCGGTCATCGTGCCGCCTTGTTTCACCTCCAGACTGCCGGTGGTGAGTTTGTTCGTGCAGACCACTTCCGGCGTGTCGAGGGTGATACGGGTTGATGCCGTGCAGGTGATATCCGGTGCTGTAGCCGCGATTCTTTCCGAGGCGTTCACCGTGGCGGATTTAATGCCAGTTGCCAGCAGCGCGCCGGTTTTCGGTTCGTACTCGATCACCGCACCGTCAGGGAAAGTGACGTGTACGGCATCGGCTGAGGCCGACGGCGCAGGAAATTCATCAGAGAAAACGCCAGGCATCACAAAGGCGGTATTCAGCTCACCGCCCAGGCAGAACAGCAAAACCTGTTCACCGGCGGACGGTGCCCACCAGGAACGGGAGCGCCCTGCGCGGGAAGTCAGCCAGTGCAGCCAGTCGGTGACGTTGCCGCCGGTGTTCACGCGACAGGTGCCGCCTCTAAATCCACCTCGGCAACGGTGCCAATGCGGATCAGATTGCGCAGCAGGCGCGGAATGTCGTTCTTTGGGATGGATGTATTCATGGATAAAAGAATGCCGCCCTGTCAGGCGGCATACAATTTGAGGCGGGTTGATGGCTGATGGCACAACTTCAGAGAGACAGACTCGGGATATTTTACTACCCTCCATTTTTAACGATATACGCCGCAAACTTTTGCCCATAATTAGTTAATACATATCTCCGATATCTATAACCTGAAACTTTCTCATTAGTAACCAAATCATGGATTTGTAATTTAGGGCATACAGATTTATAAACAAATTGGTTGGTATCGCTTTGCCCCGCTTGATCTGTAATACCCACTATTAGACTTTCCCAAAGTGCAGTGAATAGGTCGTACAGACTTAAAGTATGACCATTATTGTCAGGAGCGGTTGGTGGGGTTTTTAATATTACTTTGGACAGAAACTTTCTTAGCTCTTCGAAGTCTTCCTTATCTGAGGCACCCTTAACTTTTAACTTTTTTAACGATTCATTTTCTTTCTTAAGCCTTTCATTTTCTGCTGCCAACTCGCCAATTTCATCTATGAGCGCCTTCGGATTCGAAACTTCTGAGCCGGAAATCCAACCAGAAATGTCATCTCTATCTGCAAACTGAGGAAGACTCCCCATAACTGCTAATTTAATATCTTTAGTATCATCGTAGAATGCAGTCATTTTTTTTAGAACTTTGGCTCTAAATAACTTTAACTCTTTAGGGTTTTCTAATTCAGTTACTTCAACTCCAAGATTTTTAATTTTGTCTTTTAATGCTTGTTCATTTATTACAACTGAAAATAAAGGTTTTTGCTTTAACTGCATAATTGAATTCTTTTTCGGTATAACTGATACCTGTTGCCTCATCGATACTTCCATACCGCCCACCGAGGATAAGCATGTATGCATCAGATTCATTTATCCATCGTTCAATTGTTTCCCACTGACTTTTATCATTTGCGGTAAATAGTTCCATCCCAGCTGGAATATGCCCTAATGTTAAGATTGCACTTACAGCAGCTTGCCTTTCTTCTTTAAGATCCGTAAAAGTTGAGGATACAAAAACCTGTAGTTTTTTCTTCATCGAAATTTTCCATATAACCGATTGTTGTAAGGATAGACGGAATATCTAAGGACAATTTCAATTAATTATCAACTAGTTTCATAAGTTACCCTGTTTGTAAGTAGCTAAAGAATTCTTCCTCCAATATCTTCATATCTTCTGCATCGAGTCCTAAAAGCGGGCGCGCCTGATACTGCACTTCTTTTGCCCTCACCGATGGACGATCCCGCAGGCCGTATTGATGCACCTTTACAATGCGCTGAACCTGGCCGGTAAATTCCACTACTGCGTCTTTGTCCGTGCCTTTGGCCTTCATGTATTTAGCCGTGCGCAGTTTGGCGAACATCTCCCGCCTGATGCGGCCTTTCTTCGCCCGCAGAGGCTGCGCCCGACGCGGGGCGAACGGCTGCCCCTCCGGCGTAACCTGCCGCTTGATTCGCTGTTGTTGATGTTTGCGCAGACGCTTTGCAATGGTAGAGGCCATGGCTTTACGACTTTGCGGTGACAGGGCAGCAATCAGCCCCGCCAGGCGGGTATCAAACGCTGACAGTTCACTCATGCCACTGGCTCACTAACTCGCCGTGCAGATACAGCTCACGCGGCCTTTCCACCGGCTCCGGCAGCGGAGGTTCCGGAAAGTGTTCAACATACAGACCGGCATCAATCTGTTTGACGATCACGCGCTCGGTGAGCTGTAAATAAACGGCAATGTCGCAACTGCCATCATTGAGCATATCGGCCTTAAATTTAAAGCCGGTCTGCTGTTTATCGGGAGTTGCCATGATGTCCGGCTGATGCTCACGCAGCCAGGCCAGAATCGGCACCATGATCAGATCGCTGTCCTGTGCAAAGTCGGTGACCAGTAACTCCACCTGATACTGATATTCAAACGACAGCGAACTGGCTAACGTGGAAACGATACGCCCGTTATCCACAAACATCCGCAGGGTGTCGGGGCTGGTTTGCAGCACCGGCACGGCATCAGTTAAGGCTTTTCGCAACTGGGCGGGTTTTAACACTGTGTTCCTCCTGACATTGTTTGACCGCTTCCACCTGGAGGCCGCAGGCGGTCAGCGCGGCCTCCAGGTTTCTGACATCACTGCTTAAATCGCCGTTAGTGACCGGTGAGCTTGCCGGTATCGGGCAGCTCGTGACCGCCGGACAGCCAACGTAAATAATCTGCGGCGCTGGCAAAGGCGGGACGTGCGTGCATCCGGCTAATGCCGTCAGGCAGACTAGCGCCGTACCAGTCACGCATTTCCTGATTTTCATTAAGTAACCTTTGAATGTGAACTTCACGATCCCGCGCCAACTGACCCGCCTGTGAGAGTTGGGTGCGCAGGCTTTGTTCCTGGCGTTCCCGCACTGCGGCATCATCGTTCAGGCGGTTGATGGCGTTGTCGCGGCTTTCAATACCTGCGGACAATGTGCCAATAATGCGCTGCGCCTGGTCGGCTTCATCATGCAGGCCACCGATGCGCCAGGTTTGCAGCCCCGCCAGTGCGCAGGCGGCCAGCAGTAACAAAATTAAAATGCGCATCAGACTCCCCGCAGGCAGTAGGCCAGCTCATTCGCGCGGCGGCGCTCCAGGCCGGTGACGCGCACGCCGTTCACAAATACCCAGCGCGGCAACTGTTCGCAGGCGTCCCGCCATTGGCCTTTGTTGATAAAAAACGCCAGCGTGGATTTGCAGGCCGCCGTCACACCGACGTTAAACGCAAAGGACACCACGGCGTCATACACCGGCTGCGGCATGGCAACCGGCATGCAGCGCGCAATGCTTTTCTCCACCCGCATCACGTCTTCCACCAGGTTAACGGCGGCCTGACGTTCGCTGATTTGGGTCTGCGGCCTCACGCCTGCGGTGTGCCCGATGCCGTTTGTCCAGACGCCCGCGCTGCACTGGTAGGCCGACAGGCGGCAACCTTCGGCATCGGCAATCAGTGCCAGACCGGCGGCGGACGTTTTCAACGTCTGCATTTGCGGCAGCAGCGCGGCAATCGCCAGTACAGCGGCGACGGCGCAGCGCCTAACGATTGATGGCTGCATTGATTTCTCCACTGACGCCCATTTCTTTCAGCAGGCGGTAGGTTTTGCGCCGGTAGTACCAGTTCACCAGGAAGGTGGCGACGCCGACGCCCGCCCCCACCAGAAAGGCGATATCCTGCGGTGACATCGCGCCGAGCCAGGCAAGAAAGGCCGCGACGCAGTAACAGATAAACGAGGTGATGCGCTCCATGGTCATCAGTCCCAAAGTGAGACGGTTTCACTGACTGCGGCCTGAGTAATATCCGGCAGCTCCACCGCGTAGCCATGGGGCAAAATTGCCCCGCGAGCGGCTAAGCCAACGTTAGCCGCGTAAACCTGTTCCATCACCGACTCGGTGCGCCCGTAGTAACGCCAGCAGAGCGAATCCACGGTGTCGCCCTGTTCGGCATAGACTTTCATCAGAGCAGCCCGATCACACAGTGCGACACGCCAGCGACATCGCTGATCGCATTGCGGCCATCACGCCACAGTTCATCAACCGTACTTTCGACAATCTCTGCCTTTTTACTGCCAGCATCGGTGGTATCACTGTTCGGATATCGTTCCGCAAGAATGGCTGCCGTAATGGATGAAACCGCCCGCAGGTAGGCACAGACTTTGATACTTTCGTCATCAATCTGGTCAGCCGGGACATCAGCGAGAGTTTTGTATCCCTGAGCCAGTTGTGCGACGCGGTAGCTGTAAAGCTCGGCATTAACTTCTGTCAGCGCGTATTTAATGACGGCGCGCAGACGTTTGGCGGTCACCGTTCCTTCCAGTCGCAGCGTGTCGCGTAACTCCACCGGATTGATATCCGGCCAGAAGTGCGTGTTTTTGATCGCGGGTTCCGTCGCGGCGTCCGGCTTTGGTGCAGGTACAACAAGAGACATAGTGACCTCTGAATAGGGGACGGTGGACGCCAGCGTTGAACGAGGTCACAGACCTGTCGCGGCTGGCGTGCCGTCCGGCGCGGGGCGCGTTCTGTTTAGCTGCTGGCAGCCTTTTTGATGGCTGATTCCAGCCGCTCAATATCCTTTTTAACGCCGCAGTTGCTGTTCAGCTGGAAGGCGCGTTTCAGGTGTTGCAGGGCGAGCGGCAGTTTCTCAGCGTCGCGATACAGGTAGCCGGTGATTTTGTGCAACTTGGCACGCACCTGATCCGGCATGTCCTGACTGTCAGTCAGTTCCATCGTGGTCATCAGTACATCGAGACTGACCGGCTCACCGGCAGCATGAGCGCGGGTGCTCATGTCGGCGATTTCCTCCGCCAGCGCATAACCGGCAGGACGTTTGCCGAACGGCATCGCCAGCTTGTAATGCAGCGCGTAGCGGCGATTTCCAGCGCACCAGCGTAGTCACCGGCATCAATACGCCAGATCGCGATGGTCATCAGGATGGCGTCCTGAGCGCCTTTACCCTCAGAGAGAACGCCCGCCACCCACGGCGCATATTCAGGCAGCATCTTGCGTTTGAGTTCTGCCTTTTTCTCAGCGGAATAGGCTTTCTTCAGGGCTTTCTGGTCAGCATTAAGCTTTTGCAGCAGCAGTTCATAGCCGGTGGCATGACGCAGCAGGCTGGTATCCTGCTGCGCGGCTTCGATAGCTGACTGCCGCAACAAATGACGTCGGGCAGGGCTGGTCATGGCTTACTCCTGAGCTGCCGGTGCAGTTGTACCGGATGCAGTTTTGATGGCATCAACGATCGCCGAGGTGAATTTGCTGAGTTCGGCCTTATCAGAGGCGTCGTCTTCTCCGGCGGTCACTTCGATGTTCTCGATCAGACAGCCGCAGCCGTAATCTTCCACCACATAATCCTCGTTAATGGATTCGTAGTTTTCGATACGGTCACGCTTCGGCACTTCCTCAACGTGGCGGCGGTGCGTGCCGTCCTGCCAGTAAATGGACAGGTTATCCAGACGGGTAATCAGCATGGCGTTAGCAGGAAGCCGGGCACGCGAACGGCGGGCAGATTGCCGATGCGTTTCTGGCTGACAATCAGGTCGGCGGCCATCGCCTCAGTGTTTGGCTGTTGTTTGTTGATCAGCGGGAAATACTTATCCGCGAGCAGCTTGCGGCCACAGATAACTACCAGTTCGGTGTCGTCCTGATAGATTGGGTCGATCAGTTCATTCACCGCATCAAAGACCAGCGCGTCGAGGTTTTTGTATTCACCTTCGCCACCGACTTTCACCGCCTCATTGGTCACGGTGCCGTCTTCGGCGACAATCATGCCCATCACTTTGGTTGGGGCATTCAGGCGGTATTTTTGCAACCAGCCCACGCCGACATCCTGCAACAACGGATTCTGAACCCGGTTAGACGTCGGTGCGCGTGAAACGCCATTAAAACCGACCAGGATGCGATCCAGCGCCTGACGCGATAATGGCGTCACGCAAACGGGTCTGAAAATCGTTGTAGCGCGCCCATAAGTCCAGCTTGCTGTACATCCAGTGGAAGTCGTAGTTGGTTTTGGTGCAGTGATAGCCTTCCTGATCCAGCTTGGTGAAATCAGCGGTTTCACGCTCGTCACCCGCGTCAGTGTTGGTGGTACTGGCAATCGTGCCGGTGACGCCGACGCCAACTTTCGCGCCCATCATTTCGTCCACCGGAATGATGTTGATACGGGTCAGAAACTCTGAGGATTCCTGTAATCGGGTCATCAGCGTCTGCGTGACGGACGGCTCGACGTTAAATTTCTTGTCCAGCGTGCCGACGTCAACATTGTTGAGTTTGGCGAGCTGGGAGAGGAACGCATTAAATTTAAAGCGCGTTTCTTTTTTCATGAGGTGTTTCCTGAGAATGAGTTAAAGGTGTCGGATCAGCAGTCGGTGACCGTCTCGTCTACGCCTGCGCCGCCGGTTGCGTGCGGACGTTGGCCGAATTTCTGCACTGGTGTCTGCGCTAACTTGCCTTTCAATTCAGTGAGGGCGTCATGTTCGGCAGCGGTGGATTTTTCCAGGGTATCGACGCGGCTCAGCAGATCGGTCAGGCTGGTTTCATGCTTATCCAGTTCGGTCTGAGCGTATTCAGCGACCTCGCTGACGGCTTCGTGAACATCGGCCAGACGGGCATCGTCTGACGCCTGTTTACGTGAAAGCTTTTGTTTCACCAGGGCGAAAAGAGAAGGGGCAGTTTCCGGCGCATCTTCAAACTCAATCAGGGCTTCGGTGGCAACCGTGAAAAGGCTGTCCGGATCGGATTTACGACCGGCGAGCGGGTTCTGTTTGGCTTTGCGGCTAAACTCCAGCATTTCAGTGCCGAGGCTTGCGGGGTCGTCGGTGACGGCCAGACCGACCAGGTAGGATTTATTGGAATTGGCGAAGTTACGTTTGATCTCCATCGAGGTGTAAACCTTCTGCCCGTCGCCGACCATCTGTGTTAAATCCGCGGTCGGGCTGATCATCGCGTACAGCGCCCATTTGTGATGCAGCAGTGGTTCAGCCGCGTCATCAATCTGCTCGGCTTTAAGTTGGATCACGTCGCCATAACGGCGGAAATCACTCGTCGGTAAAACGCCTTTGATGTGTTCCAGATTGACGCGGGCACCGTAGGCTTTCGCGCTGTATGTCTCCGCCATTTGTTTGATGTCGTTAGCATCAATTTCGCGGCCATCGCAGGTGTCGCCTTCGACCCCGATGCGGAACCATTTTGATACTTTCTTTGCCATGTGACTGACTCCGGTAATGAGTGTTGAGAACGGGAGATAGTTTCCAGACAGTCACCGCAAGCCGCCAGCCGATGCGGGTTGTTGCCCGATGGCACAACGTGGGCAGCGCGAAAAACGGCTGTCTGGCCGGTAACGTGGCGGCATGAATATTTCAAACTCCACTATCATCAGCGACCCGCGCCGACAGGCGGCACTGCTTTACTGGCAGGGTTTTTCTGTGCGGCAAATCGGGGAGATGCTGAGTCAAAAAACGCCGACGGTGCAGAGCTGGAAAACTCGCGATCAGTGGGAGGCCATTGCGCCCATTTCTCGCGTGGAAACCAGCATGGAAGCACGGCTGATCCAGCTCGTCATGAAAGATGTAAAGGAGGGGAAGGACTACAAAGAGATAGACCTGTTAGGCCGACAGATTGAACGCCTGGCACGGGTAAACCGCTACAACCATACCGGCAGCGAGGCTGATTTAAATCCGAACGTTGCCAACCGTAATAAGGGCGAACGAAAGGCACCCGATAAGAATGTGTTCAGTGATGAGGCCATTGAGAAACTCGGCGACATCTTCATTGAAACGTCGTTTGAGTATCAGCGCGGATGGCATCAGGCCGGATTACAGCACCGTATTCGCAACATCCTCAAGTCCCGCCAGATTGGCGCAACCTTCTACTTTGCCCGGGAAGCCCTGATTGATGCGCTGACCACCGGCCGTAATCAGATTTTCCTGTCGGCCAGTAAGGCGCAGGCGCACGTCTTTAAGAACTACATCATCGACTTTGCGAGACAGGTTGACGTCGATTTAAAAGGCGACCCGATAGTATTGCCGAACGGTGCACGGCTGATTTTCCTCGGTACCAATGTCCGCACCGCGCAGAGCTACACCGGCAACCTGTACCTGGACGAATACTTCTGGATCCCCAAATTTCAGGAGCTGCGCAAAGTGGCCTCCGGTATGTCACTGCATAAGAAATGGCGAAGCACCTACTTCTCCACGCCGTCCAGCCTGGCACACAGTGCCTATCCGTTCTGGTCGGGTGAACTGTTCAACAAAGGACGTCGTAACAAGGCCGACAGGATTGACCTGGATCTGACGCACGCCCACCTGTCGAAAGGCGTGCTATGCGACGACGGCCAGTGGCGGCAGATTGTGACGGTGGAAGATGCGCTGTCTGGTGGCTGTAACCTGTTCGACCTGGAGCAACTGAAACTGGAATACAGCCCCGCCGAATATGAAAACTTGCTGATGTGTGAGTTCGTGGACGATCAGGCGTCGGTGTTCCCGTTCGCCGAGTTACAGGGATGCATGGTGGACAGCCTGGACGAGTGGGAAGACTTCGACCCGTACCTGAAACGGCCATTTGCCTATCGTCCCGTCTGGATCGGTTACGACCCGTCACATACCGGCGACAGCGCGGGCTGTGCGGTAATTGCTCCGCCAGTGGTTTCAGGCGGCAAATTCCGCGTGCTTGAGCGTCATCAATGGAAGGGTATGGACTTTGCTGCGCAGGCCAGAAGCATTGAGGATCTCACGAATCGTTATGCAGTGGAGTACATCGGCATCGATGCGACTGGCATCGGGCAGGGTGTTTTCCAGCTTGTTCAGCAGTTCTTTCCGGCGGCGCGTGAGATCCGTTACAGCCCCGAGGTGAAAACCGCACTGGTACTCAAAGCAAAAGACACCATCAGCTCCGGCCGCCTTGAATATGACACCGGCCATACCGACATCACCGCGTCGTTTATGGCGATCCGCAAAACGATGACCGCCAGCGGCAACCGTTCAACCTACGAAGCCAGCCGCAGTGAAGAGGCCAGCCACGCCGACGTTGCGTGGGCAATCATGCACGCCCTGTTAAACGAACCGCTGACCGCCGCCAATGGCGGACAAAGCCCGAACATTCTGGAGTTCTATTAAATGAGCAAGCGCAAATACCGTAAAACCACACAGACCACCACAACTGAAAGCCAGCAGGGCGCGGAGGTATTCAGCTTCGGTGATCCGACGCCGGTTTTAGACCGCCGCGAGATTCTGGATTACATCGAATGCACCGGCAACGGCCGCTGGTATGAGCCTCCGGTCAGTTTCGACGGTCTTGCCCGCAGTCTTCGTGCTGCCGTACATCACAGCTCACCGATTTACGTGAAGCGGAATATTCTCGCCTCGACGTTTATCCCGCATCCGTTGCTGAGCCAGCAGGAGTTCAGCAAATTCGCGCTGGACTATCTGGTGTTCGGAAATGCGTATCTGGAACTGATCCGCAACCAGCTTGGCGAACCGCTGCGATTTGAAGCCGTGCCGGCTAAATATGTGCGTCGCGGAGTGGAAGAGGGGACGTACTGGTTTGTACAAGGCTGGAAAGAACCGCATCAGTTTGCAGCAGGTAGCATCTTTCATCTGATTGAACCGGACATTAACCAGGAAATTTACGGTCTGCCGGAATACCTGAGCGCTCTTAACTCCGCCTGGTTGAATGAAGCCGCGACGTTGTTCCGCCGCAAGTATTACCAAAACGGCGCGCATGCAGGCTACATTCTGTATATGACCGATGCTGCGCAAAGCAGCAGTGATATTGATTCAATGCGTAAGGCGATGCGGGACAAAAGGCCTGGGTAACTTCCGCAATCTGTTCATGTACGCGCCGAACGGCAAAAAGGACGGCATTCAGATTTTGCCGCTGAGTGAAGTCGCCACCAAGGATGATTTCTTCAACATTAAGAAATCCAGCCGTGATGACCTGCTGAGCGCGCACCGCGTTCCGCCGCAGATGATGGGGATTATTCCTGACAATGCGGGAGGGTTTGGTGATGTGGAGAAAGCGGCGCAGGTGTTCGTTAGGAATGAGCTGACGCCGCTGCAGGAGAGGATGAGGGAAATAAACCAGCGAATAAAACAAAATATCGTTATATTCAGGCAATACACTTTGTAAGTTAAGGAGGCTAGTAATTTAAACTAGCCTCTAAAATTATACTTTTACCTGACTCTGATTTCGGATGCCAGTTCTAATTTGTTGGTAAATATTAATATTTACACCTTCCTCAACTTCTAATGTTACCGCGAGGCCATAAGGTATTTCTTCATCAAGTTTGGTAATAGCATCAGCCTTGCAGATTACACGTAGTTTAATGTTCTCACCATCTTGAAAAGCAGAGATCTCTTTAGTTCCTTCAAATATCTCATGTTGCACGGTTCCACGATGCACTTGGTTATGGTCAGTATCCGTACGCTTGAGTTTTAAGGGAATGGCGTTCCATGTACCTGCAGGACTAAGTTCTAATTTCGCTTCTCTCAAGTTTCTATGATTAGAATTTATTGGCGTCAACCAAGCAAGAGAAATGACAAGTCTGCGCCACTCAGAGCTTTGAGATAGTCCTGGTGGTAAAGGAAATGAGTATTCATGTATCTCATTTTGTTTTATCTCCCCAAATCCCAATACCGTTGCACGTTGCTCTGTACAAGTAACCACTTTCTCAATATCGGCAGAGCCGTAACCAGTGTAACGAGTAATTACTTCTTTTATTTTTCTTGAGTTTGAGTTTGTTTTATAGGTATTTATTAGTGTTTTTTTTACTTCATCACCTTGCCTTGCTCCATGGACTAATAAGGTTTTTATCAATACGGAAATGAGGTTTTCAGGAATTTTTTGGTTTAGGCTTTTTTGCAGATCAGATAGGGAGTCATATATTATGGCACCTCCACGTGTGGCGAGGGCAGTAGCATTGCTTGTGCCTTTGGTATAAGCGCACTTGGCTAAATCACCTTGAGTGATACTGTCCCAGGCAACTTTTTGCCCTGTCATGTTATTAATATTATTGATTTTATAAATAGTCCCAGATGGAGGGATATTATATAACTGTTTACCGCCAGAAAAAAATATTTCTGGTTTGACTGATTTTCTAAAGCCATATCCTAGTCGAGATATCGGACTAACTAAACCCATGCTAGAAGGTAAAATATCAGTATGATTGCTAACTAGTTGTTGTGTTGGTGTTTGGTCGCTGTGCAATGCGCCTACGGTAATTGAGTTCATTGATTCTGCAGGGGAGAGTATCCGACGGTAAAATAGATTCCTCTCTATTTGTTTTAATGTTAATTCTACTTTTCCATCATTAGTAAGTTTCTTGTAATCATCTTCGCGTAGTTCAAGATCAATGCTTTCTGTGAAGTTTCCTGCACTGATTACGAAGATAACACGGTATTTCCAAGACAAGTAATCTATAAGTCTTGCTAATGGGCTCAACGTGTTAATAAATGGTCTAGATGAATCTCCAATTGAAAGATTAATAATTTTCACATGGGGTGCTTGTGCTTCAACAGTTCCCTGCCCTTCAAATATACGCCTCACTGCAATTTCAATTCTATCTTCAAGAAATTCATTTTTGGGTACGTGTTCAACTACAATCTGACTAGTTTGATCCGGTTGGAGAATTGGCGCAACATAAAGAGGGCTTTTCAAAGGAGAGCTTGCTGGGCTGTCAAGTTCACCGTGTATAATAAGTGAGGCCATTGACGTTCCATGTAGTCGTTGACCAACTAAATAATGCTCGCTGATGTTATTAGGATCGTCAATTCTTATTCTGTTTTTTAAACGAGTATGATTTAATTGCGGTACCCCATCTAGTAAGGCAACTATTGGTTCAATATCTAATAAATCATTTTCTTCATCAATTAAATTTATATCAGTTGCATTACTCTCTTCCGGTACTATTGTAAGAGATTGACCCGTTGGTCTGAAGTACATCACGCCTGAAAAATTGAAAAGTTGTATATCAGTTTTTTTTGTATCAGTTTCAAGCTGCTTGAGTAATTCTTTAATTTCTTTTGCTGGTAATTCTGCTTTCACTGCATGGAAGTTAATTTCAGCCATGTCGATAAAAGGACTGATAAGAGAGCCAGAGTTTAGCTCTAATAAGTCCCTGACGATTTTTCGTTTTTAATCTAGTGGTTTTATTTTTTCTATAAAAAAGTTCAATCTGGAATGCTACTTTTTCATCAGGATTTATAGGATCAAGAAGGTCTTCCCATAAGTCAAGCATACCAGTATCTTTTAAAGTTTCTATAATACCCCATTCTCTTATTTCAATTATATGACCGAAAATATCTCTCCATTTGGTAAATCCTGTCGGAAATACGCCTTCTTTTTTCCAGATACTCCATAATGACAATATTTTTGCAAAAGCTTTGTCACTGGCAAGAGATAAAAATATACGGCCACCTAATTTTTTTTCAGTTCGAATGCCATTCTTATCAACTTGATAAAAATTATCATCTGGCTCAATTCCATCAATATCCCATTCCCCGAGCCATTCTAGACCAGCCGCCTCTACTGCTTGCTTAAAATCATCTAATCTGCCTGCTATTTCGATTACGAGCACGGCCTCTGGCTCGAGCCCATCCACATTTTTAGAAATGGATGCTTTGTAATTAGAAAATTCACTAGCCAAATTAGCAAATTGTTTTTCTAATCGTAATTCTTGTATGTTGTGATTTGGAGTAATCGGCCCCCCCGATGCGAAACCAACACCTTTGGGTGGTTTCAAAGAGGTTGCTCGAGGAAAAACAAGTAATGGGAGATTCTCAGCCATTTATTTCATCCTTGTTAAAGTTTGTTTTTCAACCAGAGGAGCTAGACGATTTTTCCATTGCTCCATTTTTGTTTTCGTAATTGATTTAGCATTTTTGGTACTACGATCTAAAATAGCTCTGCGCATTATACTAAGACAAAATTCTTGAGTGTCGGAAAAATTACTTCCCAGTAAAAATTTTGCTAGTGATTCGGGGGCATATCCAAAATTGATTCCAGATTTAATGCTAATATCAGAAATAAAAATCTTGAGCTGTTCTCTCGTAGGCATAGGTATATCAATACGCACCTGAAATCTTCGCCATACAGCTCGGTCTAACAATTCCGGGTGATTACTTGCGGCAACAACAACAACATAATCAGGTAAATTGTCTAGCTGTAATAAAGAGAGCTAACTACTCTTTTATTTCACCAGTTTCATGAGTGTCGCCTCTTTCTTTTCCTAAGGTTTCAAATTCGTCAAAGAAAAGTACGCATCTCTGGGTGCGAGCATAGTCTAATATTGTTTTTAATCGATTAGATGTTTCACCAAGATAGCTTCCCACGAGTGTCTCATAACGAACAATCAACAAGGGGTACATTAATTCGGATGCAAGTGCCTCTGCAAGTGTCGTCTTACCATTACCCGGTGCTCCTGCTAACATAATTTTGTTGCGAGGGGAAATGTTATGTGCTTTGAGAAGCTCAGAGCGATGCTGTTCTTCAATGACCTCCTCGAGCTGAGTCGTGATAGACTGTGAGAGTACTAAACTTTCCAATCTTCTTTCTGGAGTAATTTCGTAAATTAACTCTTTAACCTTACTGTTATCAGTAGGTTTAATGCGATTATGAGCCTGACTAAATACATCTGGCTGTATTGATTTAGTCAGGCGATCGGCAAGAATCCTATGCCCTTTCGATCTTTCTTCTTGAATTAGCTCTTCAGCTATTTTTCTAAAAGATAGCTGATCATTATTCGTTGCACTTCGAAGAAGTTTCACTAAAAGATCCGCTTGCGCCATTTACAACTCCATTAAAATCAGTGATTTAACTGACAAAAATTTGTCGGTTTTTTAACAATTAATATTTCATAAGTCTAGTTATCAAAAGTAGCCTAGCTAATGAACTAAGGATATTTGATAGTGTACAAATTCATAAAGTAGTTTGCGAGCCTTCTTCTTTTTCGGTGCCTTAGTTCTTCAAAATAGCATCTAGTACATCCTCCCATGCGGTTGATTTTCTGAAATAGCTGAGTCAGTTTATCTGCTTTGCGCGCAATGCTATCCCCGCCACGCCTGCCCGCTTTATGGGGTGCTTTTGATGCAGTTGCGTGATCCACTGTGATCCACGCCAGTACTGGTGTCACGGGAAGAAAAGAGCAGGGCGATCACAATGCAAAATCATGCACTCACTGCATGCAGAGCTGTCAAAGAGAGATCGCCCGCATTCCTGGCTATTCTTCATCGTCGTAAACAGAGAACGGCACTGATTGCGTGTCTTCTTCATCCAGAACGCTGTCGGCCATATCAGAGATCATTTCCATCACCAATGCGTACTCGTCATTTCTGCACTGGGCTGACTGTGCGATGTCAGCCATAAGCCGGATTTTTATCAAAGCCATCTTTAGCTCATGAGAGGATTCCATTACTCACTCCAATGCACTGGTTATTTATACAGTATAATATTACTATTCTTTAACAAATTCCAATAAAAACTGTATGTTATTGTTTTAATAATAACCATAGCGGATGGTTTGGTAAGGCCGATGGCAGCGAATGCTGTCTCAAATAGTCAGCCATGGACGAGTCAAAATTATGCATTGGTTTTTTATTGCTCTTCCATTGGCGGCTCACCATTAGGTTTAACACCTCCATTGTTTTGCTGCTCCTTCAGTTCTTGTTCGGACTTTTCAATCCATTGCTGCATTTGAGGGTATTTTGAGTACAGTTGTCGCTGGAAGGGTGGCAAATGGCTAAGGCTATTATCAATCTGGTCAATTGCAGGTGTTGACTGAGGAGTTTGAGTAGCTTCAGGAGTTGGAGACGTTTGAGGCTGTTCTGCTTCTTCAAAAGCCGGCAATCCCTTGCATTGATTGCAAATTTTATCAATATTATAAAATATCTCTTTATAATTCAGCTCTGTACGACATTTCTTACACAGTTTTATTTTGTTAGCTACAAATCGCGCTATGTCTTCTGCCTTATACCATTCATCGTCTTCGTGCATACATTTTCCTTGTTCTCAACTTCAGCCGATGGCTTCCCAAAGTCGTACGTCGTTGCCTGCTGCTGATTTGGGTAATGCTCCCTCGAATGATGTTCCATTTCAACTGTATGATCGTAGGTTTTTTCCGCTATGTTTTGCGATAAGCCTTCTTCGCATGTTTTCTTTGGATGAAGAGATGGTCTAACAACTCTCTTCCCTTTGAATTGCGCCACAATCGCCCTCACGGCGGCAGTGTCCGTCCAGTCAATAGTTCGTAAAGTGTATGAAGTGGAGCCTGCAGCATCGCTTTCAGCTTGGTTATCGTGCCCATTTTCGGCCTGTTCCTTTTCATCTAACCCACAGTTATTGACAGGACTCCGAGGCGCGCCGTGGGCGCTTTTTGAGGTCAAAACCTCAACGTCAACGGCGGAAGAAACGATCCGCCATTGTGTTGTGCGGGTTTCATAAACGTGGGAGTCGCCGAGGTGAGGCGCAAAAATGCCCACAACCTTTTTGACTTCCTCATCGTATGCGTTCAGCTCATCAGCCACGCGGCGGGCGACACGCACAGTCTGATCGTCGCGAGGCACATTAGCGCCGCCCTGGGCTGACATGTACGCCATAAAATCACCGGCATCAGCAGCAGCGCGGACAGCTTCCACTTCTTCGTCAAAGGTTTCAGTCAGACTGATGGAACGGATGCGGCGGCACTCACGGTATGAACCCATCGTAGGCAGGCCGATAGGATGAAACTGCGGGATACGCCAGGTAGCAGCCCAAGCGGTAACAGCGGCAGCGGAGTCTGTCAGCAACTCGCCGGTTTCGTGGTCACGCTCGCCTTCCAGTGCGTAACCGTCGATGTTCTTTGCGATGTATTTGGCGATATAGCCCGCCGCGCCGCCGCGATTCAGGTGCTTACAGTCAAAGCGGTTTTTAGCTGCACCGCGTTCGTCACCGTCTTCCTTCATGGCGTATTTGCGCATGATATCGATCACCCGGTGACGCATGGCGGGCTTGGTGAATAGCATCATGTGCCAGTGCGGCGTCGCGTCGTGGTGAGGTTCCACCACCCGCATCCCGTAAACGGACAGGCCACTGTCTTTGAACGCGGTGCGCATTTTGCTCCAAATTCCGCACAGATAACGCTGCGCATCTTTCGGGGTATAGGCCTCTTTGTCCCAGGCGTGATTGCGCTGAACGCGCTTTTTATCGCCCTTGCCAACCATGCGGGTCGGGTGAAATTTGGAAGGCGTGGTGATGGTCAGAAACATCCCGACGTCGCCATTTGCGGCGGCATACTTTTCTGTGCCGGCGATCGTGCTCATTAACTCCATGCGGCGGATCTCAGGGTTTGAAATACTCGCCATCACTTTGTCTATCAGACTGAAACGTTCCCCGGTTTCGATGTTTTCCAGTTCGCAGCTTTTCAGGTAGTCGAGATTCGACAGACGGCGCGCACGCACTTCACGGATAGCCTGCTTACTAGCATATGGGGAAGCGTCGCGGTTCACTTTGCCGATGGCGATCAGTAAAGATTCACGCCAGCGGGTGCGCTGACCTTTTAGCTGGCGTAACCACCAGTCCGGATTAACCAGACGCGACATGGCAGCGATAGCGGAAACGGCATCCAGCTTGCCTTTGCAATACCTTGTCCAGTACATCGGCGTGACATTGAAAGCCTGTGCCATACCTGCGATTTCGCTGTACAGCTCGCACTGGGTATCACCCTCAAAAAGAATCGAATTATCCCCGTTGTATTGAGCAAGCAGCTGATCACAACGGTCTTCATAGATTTCTTTAAGTTGTCCGGCGATGTCCTGAGCGAACCGGCGCAGCGGTTTATCGCTCATGCTCGGCAGGCCGTGATAGGTGTCGGCCTCTGACATGAATTTCATGGAAGCTTTAACATTCATCGCATGAGCGGCATTGACCGCTTCGACGCGGGGAAGGATGCTGCGACCAAGGGTATAAACCAGGTATTTATTGGCGGCGTGAATGCCCTGCGTTTTCAACAGATACGCATGACGACCTGTGAATATTTCCCGCAGGTCGGTAGATAGGTTTTACTCTGATTAAAACAGCTTGCCCTGATCGTATTCGTCACGGGTAAGCGGTCTTTCCAGGCCAGAAACGGCCTGGCGTGGTTTGTTCCAGGGAAACGCCCAAACTTCGGGCGTTTTAATCTGCGGAGTAAAACGGCTGGTCTGCATTACATGCCGTCTTTAAGATCAATGACCAGATAGCCAGCATTGATACCGCCCAGGATGAGTAACGCCACTGAGAAAACGATCACTTGTTGCCTCTGTAATGTCTGGCGTTCAACTCAGCAAGTTCCTTGCAATAGACACAAAGCTCAACCCCTGGCAGAGCTGCTCGGCGTTCCTCCGGTATTGGGCGGTCACATTCGATGCAGAACATTACGGAAATACCCGCAACAGTTGCGCGGGCGGCTTGGATTTGGGCGGAAAGAATGAGATCAGCGCGTTCCTGGGCGGTGTCGATCACATCAGCCATAGTTACGCCTCCGCTTCACTTTGGATTCGGTTAGCTTCAATGCGTAGTGCTTCTGCAGCTTCAATCCCTGTCATTTCACGTTTGAGGATAAAACTGGCAATCGCTTCCAGGCGGCCAGCAAATACCACCGCTCGATTGGCGCGTTCTTCATTACGAGCAGTGTCCAGCATCACCGATAAATCAGGAACAGAGGTGTAATCGCGTTCTGGTGAAGCTAAATCAATGCCCATAACTTGCAAACTAACAATATTCTGACGGGTGTTATTAATCATATTTTTCATATAAGAACTCCTGTTTTTGGCAAAAGAATGCCCGGCGGGTTGACGCCAGTTAATTTGGATTCGGGTTAGTGTTTAATATTTATCGTGCAGTCATCTTCACTGATAAATTTCGGCATTGATTCAGTTAAACCAAGCAAAGAATTTAGCGCCGCAACTACTTGATGCCTTTCCGTCGGCGTTAATTCAGCAAACTTCATCTCAAGATGGCGGCGAGATAAGCCAGCATGAAAACAGATTGTTCTACGCATATGCAGAGGCTGAGTATCAAATGTTTCCTGTGCTACATTCTTTCTGAAATCAAACATCTCTTTAATTCGGGAAAGATGTTTTTTGCCTATTTGAATATGTTCTTCATTAACTAAAGACATAATCACCTCAACTAAACAGACGCTTTAAAAGCGGTTTTGAATTTCTCACTGCCTGCGGGCAGTGGCTTGTGATGAAGGGTTCCAACGCTTTCCGCCTGGCAACTCGATGCAGCCATTGCCGAAGTGGCGAGAGGGACTTTGCTGTTTTAAAAATGGAGCAATAGAAACAGCCATAGTCACATCAGCCCATTTGTCGTGACGCTTGCAATGGCACCAACTGCAGATGCCAGGGCTGGAGATGCCTGTACTCGGCCTTGAACAACTAAGCCGATCAGTGACAGATGGCGAATACCGGCATTTACACCTTCGAGTAGGGACATTCGACGCTGAGAACTGACCGCACCACCTTTCACTGCATCAGCTGCAATAGAACCTACGGCGGCAGTGGCCTGTAGTGCGTAGGTTGAAAGATTAGAAGTAGCAATTTCATTGACCGGTACTGACGGCAGGCAATTTATCTGTGCAAGCATGCCATCGAGAAGGCTAGCGTCCTCAGTCAGATCAGTGATTAAAAGAACTTCCTCACAAGTGAGTTTATGAGGTTGTTCAGGGTTGAACTTATTGCGCAGGATTTGGGGTTTGGTTCCCATCAGCGCGGCAAGTTCGGTAAGGTTATGACGATTCACAAATGCCTTACATGCATCGTCAAAGTGAGCGTGTTTGGAAACGCGATAATCAAACATTGTTAGTCCCTGCTAGTTTGAATAATCTGACTCAACGATTTATGTAACGGCACTTGATGGCTTGCTGGCGGTTTTTCTCACGCCAGGCTTCAAGATTGATCAGGGCATTGCCATGACGTTCCATAACAACAGTTTGCATTTGACCTGTTTTTCGGTTTTTGCGTTGCTGGGTGATTGTAGTTGAGGGAGTTGGGGCAAGAAGCACAACACCGTTTGCGATCCACTTTTCGAGAACAGCGGAGCTGATGCCGTTAATTGCAGCAAAATCTTTTTTAGAGATTGTCGGTGAGGTAGCTAGAGTGGTCAGTTGCAAACTAATTGAGTTCACAATAGTTGCAGACAGGGCTGTCTCCAAGGCCGGTAGCAACTGGGATACTACAGAGTTTAACAGTTCCTTAGAAACGGCTGTCTTATCAACGGCTACTTGAATTGCATTCTGTTCAGACATAAAGCAAAATCTCCTTTTAAGCAGTTTGAGTTCTACTGTGTAACATGTGGTGTGTTTTCACTTTAGATCACAAATGTGCTCATGTAAATCACTTTCGTGCTCACCGTGGTGGATCTATGCCTGAAACTAAAGACAGTGCTGCGCATATCGTTGAACGTCTTTCCTCATCTTATGGGGTTACTTCTCAACGAGCTTTAGCCAGCTGTCTGGATGTTCCCTCAAATAATGTAAGTGCCTGGGTTCAACGTAAGAGCGTTCCTGGTAATGCAATCATCAAATGCGCATTGGACACAGGGGCTGACTTGAAATGGTTAGTTACCGGTGAGTTTGCATTTGCAAAAAAAGAAAGCCTAAAAATCACAAAAAAAGGCACTTCAAGTTCTGGGCATGTACTACTGAAGAAAATGCTTTCCTCAGGGGGGCGGGCGGTTTTAAGCCGAATCATTGAAGCTTATGGTTTCAAAACGCAAAAAGAACTTGGCGAGCATTTAAATATTTCTTCAGGAACGATCAGCACGTGGGTAAGAAGAGAATATTTTCCTGGCGACGTAGTGATTACCTGCGCATTAGATACCGGTGTTTCACTTGAATGGTTGGCTACCGGCGAAATGAGCACAGCCTCTCAAGAGGAAACCGCCGCCTCAGGAATACCGATTGTCAGTAAGAAAATACTTCTGGCTGGAAAACTTGATGATGATGGTTTTTGCTATATTGATCAGTCGTTTATCCCAGATGGTGTCAATCTTGAAAGCTTGAACTTTGTGCGAAGGGGTAAATCGTCTTGGCTAATTGAAATGGGTGTTAATGAGCTATCAAATGGGTCATGGTTGTTAGATATAGATGGCACCTTAGATGTATACTTAGTTTCAAAGCGTCCAGGTAATAAGGTGCGCATTATTGGCCAAGATGGTGAGTTTGAATGCTCGACAAATGAAGTAACAGCTAAAGGATTAGTCGTGGTTATTTTAAAAAGTGTACTATAATACTACTTTTAGTATTCAAAATTTCAAGACTTAACCAGCCCCCGTTAGTACCTCACCCAGGGGCCGGTTCACCATGAAAATATTTATAATAGCTGACTGTTATCGCTAGTTTCTAGGTTTTTTTAAATTACTAGGTGAACGTAAGCCGAGATAGTATTTATATAGAAAAGCAAAAGAATATTTTTTTCTTCCTCCACTAATATAAGTTACAAATAAAATTCCATTTAAGACTAGCATTTCTTCAAAGTGATTTATAGAAGTAGATTTGAGAGAATCATGGTTTTCTTTAACACACTCAACTAATTCCTCAAAATCATTTTGAAGTAGAGATGAACATTTTAGCCTATCAGGAACAGCGCTATTCCGAATGTCTTGTACGAAAAGGCGTATAAGTTCGTTTCCCGTTTCATTAGCTAAATCATTAAAATGTTTATCTACGGCCTGAGATCTTACGCTTTTATACATGCAATACTGAATACTTAATACAGATGAACCTCTCAACTTATTATCGTCACGAACCTGCTCAGTTATAGCGAGTTTTATTAGATCTAAAAATGGACGCAAACTGATAGTTTGATCAGCATTCTTTATATTAGTATAAAGTTCATCGTAAGCGTTATTCCAACTATCACGACTTTCACCAAAGAAAACCTCAGTTAGAGGTCTTAAGATATATTCATCAGCAGGAAGTTGATTGAAATTATTCCTTTTGTTCAATCTTTTAACTATTTGATTTTTTATGAAATCTTCAGATTTATATCTACTCAAAAATTTCAAAAACTCATCACGTGCATAGGCAAATACAACCTTAAATAAGAAGGCATACATCTCTTCATGCGACCATTCTAAATTAATGGTTTGTTTTTCAAGAGCATTTTTATTTGTCAAATTGCCAAGTTTTGAGAATAGATCTCTTCTCACAAATAATTTAGGTTGTATGCGCTCCCAATTGTTTGATATACACAAGCGAATAAGCGGCGATATACCTTTATTCCAATCTTTAGGTATTACCACAAAGTCTAACTGATCAAAAGTAACTATTAAACGAGAATCACTGTGCCTAAGGTTACTCTCAGCTTTTTCGAGAGAATCCTCTACTAAAGTATACAGTGTTTCAGAATCAACAACAGCCTTAAATTTTAAAAAAGTTGCATTGTCATTTTTGACTTCAAAATAATTTTCATCTTTTTCAATGACACCCGAACGGCATACGGCCAACCATAAATAAATGACCCAGAATCTTCTTATTTTACTATCATCATCTAAAAATGAGGACGAATGAGATGACAATTCAAAATATGATCCTGCTGATGAATTATAATCTCCAATGGCATGAATGACTTTGAATTTTGATTGTTCTTTTTCTGCGCGTTTGACTAACAAATTAAAGAAACTATCATTTTGCAACGCTTTGTAGAAAGCTGTTTTTCCTGTCCCTTTACCACCTAATAATATTTTGTACTCAGGTAAAAAAAGGTCTTGCATGCATTGCCTGATATAAAAATCTTTTTGAAAGAAACTATCATTATATTTTATATTTTCTGCATATGGGTCAGGTAAGCTTGACGATAGCTTCTGAATTATTAAATCAGCAGTTTCATCACTCTTAATATGTGGCACAATTTCAACAGGTTCTTCAATTGAAGTATTAATTCCTTTTTCTGATAAAGATTTTAGCTCCTCGGATAGGAACTCAAAAAATTTACTATAACTATTTGATCCTACGTGAGACATGAAATGCTTTGTATCTTCAATATCCTCAAATTCAGTACCAACCAATTCAAGCATACTCTCTCTTTGGAAAATAAATGTTGGTACTTTGAAGTCAGAATATGCTTCGCAATAGCTTGTGACTTTCTTATTAAATCTTTCAAATCTTTTCGTTATAGATGAAGATATTATCGAAAGGATCATGATTAACTTTTTGTCTTCTTTAATCTCAGAAAATCTTTCTAATAGAAATTCTATGCCAGCTTCGTTTTGGTGATCATCACCACTTAATGCAATCACAAGATCAGAAATTTCTGACAAAGAACCAAACACGTTGTTAAATCCAGTCCGAGAATCAAATATTATTACGTCTGGAGAATATTCACTATTTATATTTGAAAGGAGATTGGTTATATCTTTCGTAAAGGAATCTCTACCCTGTAAATCCAACCGAGATAAACCTTCGAGATAATGATTTTTTTCTTCGCCAAATATGTTTCCTGCTGGCATTAAATGAATTTTCCCTTCACCGGTAAATACTGAAGGGACTTCGTAAATATACTTGTCATTTAATTTCAGGTCAGGGTAGAACTTACTATCAATAAGATATTCAACTATTCCATTTTTAGGGTTATCAAATTGAGAAATGTTAAAAAAGTTTATCAAACCCGGAGCTTCGAAATCACAATCGACTACAAAAATTTTTTTCCCAAAACTTGCATAGTATCCGCAAAAAAGAGCTAAAGAAGTGGTTCTACCTACTCCTCCCTTATAACTGAAAAATGTCAAAACAGGTGTTTTATTTTCTATTTTTTCGTTTGATGGTTCAATCAAATTATCAAGCGAACGTCTAAGCCCGAAGTTGATGTTATTATTTTTAAATAAATAAGCATAATCTTCATCAACACCATTCTCCTCAGTTATAAAATCAAATGTTATATTATAACAATCAACCTCATTGAAAAACTCATCCTCATCTGTAAGATCGGAGATGTTTTTTATTCTATCACTTGCAATAGTTATTCTAGCTAGCTGATTCATAGTCAAATCAATATTGAAATTAGACAATATTTTTTGATTTTTCAAGCGCTGCAAGGATTTTTTTATTTTTTCTAAAACAACAAATGAAATTAACATATTATATTTTACCTGATATTTGATTCAACGTGTTTAAATATGCTTTTTGCATGCTCATTAAACTGCATGACGTGAACATGTTCATCGCTGTGTTTGAATTTTTCAGGAATAGGATTGTATACATATCTTATCTCTGCATCCCATCCATTATAGAGCTTTTTGACTTCAGATGTGATATTGTCTTTTCTATCAACTAATATTAATCCAGGGTATTCCCGATTAAAGTATTCATCATAAACTGAAAATTTATGGTGCTTAATATTATTGTTGTATGTAATGCCTTTAACGTTAATTTTGGTAATGTCCGTATCCTTGTCATACCCAATTAATGCATATATCCCATACTTTAAGACGCATTCAATAACATACCCAGAAATGTAATATAAATTTAGAGTTAACCTTTTGGTTGAACCATTATTTAAGGGTTGCTGTTGCAATTGCATAAATAGTGAATCATATAAAACCTCACTTGTTTGAACATGTTTTCTAGCAGCACTCAGATACTCCGTGTACTTCATTATAAACTCCCAGATAAACTCTCTTAGATGTAAGTTCAAGTTATATAATCAATCCTATACGCAAAAATGGAGCAAGTCATCTATTGAGTAACTTAACATGTGACCTATCTCCGTGAATGAACATGCCATGTAGTGAGTAACTTCAGACTCGAGGAATGTTAAGCCTCTTTAGGAGGCGCCGACAATCTTGACGATACATGGATTGACCTTCCACCGTGTATGCTGATTGAATAAATCAACTTAAAATTATGGTGCAAATAGAGTACACAAACTAAGGGTGGTCAAACTATCGCCATTCTGTCGCCAGTTATATCTTTAACATCATGATTTAAAAGGTGTTGTAAAGTATTCGGTCTTTTTTTTTCCTGTTTTTTAAATCAACCACTTATCATTAAAACAATCACTTACATCACTTACATCACTTACATCACTTACATCACTTACATCACTTACATCACTTACATCACTTCCTGTTACCTTCAGTGCTACTCATTTGGACTTCCTGCCGCCACTTTTTCCAAACTGATTTTATCCCGCGGATTCGCTGCAGCATATCGATAAGAAGAGAGTGCCTTTTCAGTGAGAGCTGATGCCTGCAATTACAGCGATTTGCATTGCAACATAATAATAACAATCCTATAAATAATAGCTCTACTTATTGAATTGGATGTTTTATGACTGTTCTGATTAAAAAGTTACTCCCTTCAGAGTGGGAAAGCGCATTCCCGATCATTGCTCAACTACGAAACCTCACCCAAGACGAATTTTTAAGAAGCGTGAGAGTTCAAACTCTGAATGGGTATGAGCTCGTTGCCGCTACCCTTGAAGGAAGAATTATCGGTGTGATGGGCATAAGACCCGTCCACACGCTGGCACGAGGTTCTCATCTGCATATTGATGATCTGGTCGTGGATGAGAAGGATCGCCACTCGGGAACCGGCAGGTTACTTCTCGATTTCGCTGTCAGTGAGGCTAAAAGCAGAGAGATGAATTTTGTTTTTCTTGATGCAAGGAAAGAAGCAATTCCCTTCTATGAAAGGAACGATTTCATTTTCCACGCTTCTCCTTCAATGAAAAAGATCCTTTAATTTCCCCATCCGAAGGCATGTTCCGTCCCATGATCTGGCAATGGCATTGAACATGCCTGATTGTTGTCACCCTGATTCCCCTTAACCCCCATGCCGCCTACGAAAGGAGACATATGCTGATTTATCACGTTTTTGGCCGTTATCTCGGCGTTAAGAAAGTGTCTGATGGCTGGCAGGTTTTCCGTGCCGATATGGCCGAGAGAAAATTTTCACGGCTTTACGACATCATCATTCCCGATGATATGACGGAGGAAGAGATCCCCGGTTGGTTCGGCGATATCTTTCATGAGTCAGCGAGTGAACGCTTTCCGGATGTGAAACGGGTTGAGTGATGACGTACGTATGGCAATAAAACTTTCCGCTATCTTCTTGATCATGGTTGTAAAAGCGATTCCTTCTCATTTGCAGGCTGACGGATAGCATTGTAACGTTGAGGCTCCGCCACAATGATGAGGAAAGGAAAATGAAAGCTGCTGTTGTTAATAAAGACCACTCTGTGGGCGTCGTTGAGAAGACTCTGCGTGACCTGGAACATGGTGAAGCACTTTTAGAAATGGAGTGCTGTGGTGTTTGTCATACCGATCTGCATGTGAAAAACGGCGATTTTGGTGACAAAACAGGCGTCATCCTGGGGCATGAAGGGATTGGTATCGTTAAGAAAATCGGCCCCGGAGTGACGGCTCTGAAAGTTGGCGACCGCGCCAGCGTCGCCTGGTTCTTCAAAGGTTGCGGGCACTGTGAATATTGTACTACCGGCAACGAAACACTCTGCCGCGATGTGGTAAACGCCGGTTACACGACTGACGGTGGCATGGCAGAAGAATGCATTGTGTCCGCCGATTATGCGGTGAAAGTGCCGGATGGTCTGGAATCTGCAGCAGCGAGCAGCGTGACCTGCGCGGGCGTGACCACCTATAAGGCCGTTAAAGTCTCCGGTATTCAGCCGGGCAAATGGATCGCGATTTACGGTCTGGGTGGCTTAGGGAATCTGGCTTTGCAATACGCGAAAAATGTATTCAACGCCAAAGTTATTGCTATTGATGTTAATGATCAGCAACTGGAATTTGCCGCTGAAATGGGCGCAGATCTGACCATTAATATGCTGAAAGACGATGCGGCAAAAATTATTCAGGAAAAAGTGGGCGGCGCGCATGCTGCTGTTGTCACCGCCACAGCGAAATCCGCATTTAACTCCGCAGTGGATGCAATGCGTGCCGGTGGCCGTATTGTCGCCGTTGGTTTGCCGCCTGAATCAATGAGTCTCAATATTCCTCGTCTGGTTCTGGACGGTATTCAGGTCGTCGGTTCACTGGTCGGCACGCGTGAAGATCTGGCTGAAGCATTCCAGTTCGCCGCCGAAGGCAAAGTGGTGCCGAAAGTGACCAAACGTCCTCTTGGTGATATCAATGCCATTTTCAAAGAAATGGAACAAGGTAAGATCAAAGGCAGAATGGTGATCGACTTTACGCACAAGTAAGGTTTGCACAATATCGGGTGGCGTGGCTGAAGATGATGGCGGCGTCACTCTGTTATTTGCATTCAGATAAAAAAAAAGCCCGCTCGGGGCGGGCTGAAAGGGGTAATGCGAGGGTCTTACACACTATGAAGGACAGTTCACAGTGGACACAGGAGAAGAAACATCGTCTTCGGATATAAAAGTAACAAACTCAATGTCTATTTATGTCAAAGCTAAGTAAGGTTATCCCCCGACTTGTAACCCCGTCAGAACATTATTTACTCAGGCGCTATACTCGACTTATTATTTTCGCAAAATCAGGGTAGTGCTGAAACGGAACAGTACGTAAAGGAGAGTTATGCGATATTGGGTGAGTCTTATTGTGGTACTGGGCATCGCTTATTTCAGTGCGCCCTGGCTTAATCGTCACATTCCCTCTGAATATAATCCCTTTACGCCGCTGGCCATTTCGGATCCGCCAAATCTCATTACCCGCTACAAATTAAGGAAGCTGGATAATAATCCGCAGGCATGTCTGGCGGTGCTTGAGCGTGCGCAGAAAGCGGGTGCCATCAGGTTCAATAGCGCGGGGGATATGGGCGGTAAATGTCCGCTGACGGATCCTGTGCGTGTGCGCGGATTGGGTGACGTCTCCCTGAGTTCAAGTTATCTGGCGAGCTGCCGCCTTGCACTCAGCAGTGCGATGTTTGTGTCTCAGGTGGCAAAACCGCTGGCTGTCGAGCAATTAGGTTCGCCGCTGGTGCGTATTGACCATCTGGGCAGTTATGCGTGTCGTAATGTTTACAACAAGCCTGACGCAAGGCTAAGTGAACATGCTACGGCTGAAGCATTGGATATTGCCGGATTCGTGCTGGCAGACGGGCGTCATTTAACGGTGCTGAAACAATGGCCGCAGGACAGTGCGGAAGGCCGGTATGTGCATCAGATATTTTCTGAAAGCTGTCCGTTTTTTGGAAATTCTATCGGACCGGATTATAACGCAGCGCATGCCAATCACTTTCACCTCGGCATGCGCTGGTTTGGATTTTGTCGCTAGGCCATTAATCCACTAAATAGCGTTCAACCAGACGGGTCCAGTAGGCCACGCCGAAACTCAGGCTCTCATCATTGAAGTTGTACGCCGGATTATGCAGAACCGCGCTGTCCCCGTTCCCCAGGCGCAGGAAGCAACCGGGTTTTTGCTGCAGGAAATAGGCAAAGTCTTCACTGCCGGAAATAGGCGGCAGGTTATCGACCACGTTCTCTTCACCCAGCAGTTCCTTTGCCACTTCCACCGCAAAAGCCGTTTCCTGGTCATGATTCACCAGCACCGGATAACCGGGCACATACTCAATTTCTGCGCGGGCGCCATAACCGGCGGCATGATGTTCCACCAGCGTGCGGATACGTTCTTCCAGAATTTTACGTACCTGCGGATCAAATGAACGCACACTCATCTCAAGACGGGCGGTTTCAGGGATCACATTGGCGGCATGCCCGGAATGCAAAGAGCCGATAGTCACAACAGCTGTTTCATTCGGGTCAATATTGCGCGAAATAATGGATTGCAGCGCGACGACCAGACTGCTGGCCACCAGAATAGGGTCAACAGTCATATGCGGACGGGCGGCATGGCCACCTTTACCGTGAACGATGATATTCACCGTGTCGCACGCCGCCATAAAAGGACCTGACCGGAACATCATTTTACCCACCGGATAGCCGGGATGATTGTGCAACCCGTAAACGGCATCGCAAGGGAATCGCTCAAACAGTTGTTCGGCCAGCATGCGCTCGGCCCCGCTGTTAAAACCAATTTCTTCGGCTGGCTGGAAAATCAGATGAACGGTACCCGAGAAGTTTTTGCTGCGTGCCAGCTGTTCTGCGGCACCCAGCAGCATTGCGGTATGTCCGTCGTGGCCGCAGGCGTGCATTTTCCCCGGAGTCTGACTGGCATAACTGACGCCGGTTTGCTCAGTGATCGGCAGGGCATCCATATCAGCGCGGATACCGATACGGCGTGACCCGCTGCCCAGAGTCAATGAACCCACCACCCCGTATCCGCCAATGGCGGTGGTAACCTGATAACCGAGGGCTTGCAATTTATCAGCGACCAGCGCGGCCGTGGCTGATTCTTCATTAGACAGTTCAGGATGCTGGTGCAGGTGTTGGCGAACTTTACGTAACTGAGGAAGGAGATCAGCCACGTCAGCGATGGTGCAAAGTGATTTATTATTCATTATGAGGATCTGTGTTTGCCTGAAAGAAATCCGGCCATACAGACCGGTGCCACGTCATTACCTTTGACAGAATGCAATGTGAAATCGCGGCTGGCAATCAATTAATCGGGGTTTAAAAAGGGTTGTTGAATTTATGGAATGTACAATTTAATAACGATATGTAATTGATGTAACGAGTTAAATTTTTTACGTGACGTTACGCAATAAATTATTTTGCCTGTGGATGATATACGCGGTGACTTATAAGGTTGCGGTGTGGGGAAAGCAGTCCGGCAATATGAAATATCAGGCAAATGGTTATCCATCTACCTGATAAGGGTCGCAGACATGGTGTTGAGTGCGGGTACTGAAATGCGGGGTTCAGGCAGGCATATAACTGATTGAGTGCTCCAGAGAGTCGCACTGAGAGTCGATAAGGACGCTCCATATCCCTTTATAGGGGATCCCCACATAGGCAGTATTTTGATCGTTTACCGTCAAAATATCGCCGAAACCTGAGTGACGTCCTTTTCGCTCAACATCATTTTCACACATCAGATGAATGTGACATTTTTCTGAACAACGGATGACGACGGTGTCGCCACCAAACAGACTCAATCTGGCTCGAACGATAGGCATGACTTCCCCCAATGAGATAAAGCACCTGAAATACGCTGTAACCGAACACTGCCAGGTTATACGTCACCCAGACCGGGAGTGATATTGGTCACATAACGCTCTGGAATCTATAAAACCAGACTAAAGAGGGGGGAATAATGACTTTAATCAAAACTTGCAGGAATCTTTCAAAGATTAATTATTCACCAGACTGATGTATGTAAAAGAAAATGATCCTGTTTTAACGAAACGCGTCAAAATGTAATTATGAGGTTATCGGGGAGTGGGAAATGACAGCGAACGGTAACATGTGCAGCCTCTCATCGTGCATAGCGAAGAAGGGTGTTCATTCGTTACAGAGTAATAAATTAGCTGCTTTTTCTTTCACAAGCTGACACCCTATAGAGGTATGGCATGTGCGTACGCTTGAAATTGATTATTATCGGATTTTTTACCGTCTCACACGTCCATTTTTGCGGGTGATGAAAAAAAAGCGTGCGCTACACTTTCTCATTTTATCCAGTTATAAGGGCATCGGATGAATTGCTCCGAAAAATTCAAATATCTCAGAAACTTCAGTGCGTT
The DNA here is from genome assembly GCF_021276285.1 of Rahnella victoriana. Lineage (NCBI taxonomy): Bacteria > Pseudomonadati > Pseudomonadota > Gammaproteobacteria > Enterobacterales > Yersiniaceae > Rahnella > Rahnella victoriana. The sequence goes on along the minus strand of NZ_CP089919.1, from coordinate 4,604,816 downwards.
ATCCCTGGTTCTGAATGCGTTTTTTAGCCTGCCGGTACATGCGGATGACGCGCTGTTACGGGCATGTGGTAATGCAAAAACGGCAAAAGACTGCCAGTTACCTTTCCAGCAGGGGCTTTCTCCTGTGCAGGTGGGGCTATCCCGTGAGCCATTGTGGGGCTACGTCGATACCACCGGGCGCATGGTGATCAAACCAGATTTCAGCGAAGCGCGCGGTTTTGCGAACGATCTGGCGGCGGCGAAAAAAGGTGACAAATTTGGCTATATCGATAAGAAAGGCCATTGGGTTATTGAGCCTCGCTTCACGCGCGCGACAGATTTTAATGCGCAAGGCACCGCACTGGTTGTGACAGACAATCGTCTGGCACTGATTGACCGCAAAGGCGCGGTGGTGAAAACACTGCCGTTCGCCGTTTCTCTGGATAGCCAGGGGTTCGTCGGCGGTCAGGCACTGGCCAGCGTGCAAACGCAGGTTTCTCCGGCGCTGTGGAATGCCTCCACCGACAGTTCCCTTTCCCTGCCTGATGATGTGATGGCAATTGATTTGCCTCAGTCAGGGCTGATCCCGGCGAAAAAACGTGACTCTTCGGATGAAGGTTACTGGGGATACCTCGACGAAAATGGTGAGTGGGCAATTGACCCGATGATCCTGAAAACCCGCGATGAGCCGCAGCTCGGCGGGGATGTCGTGGCGGTGAAAACGAAGAATGTCTGGGCGTTGGTGGATCGTCAGGGCGTATCACTCAGTAAAGAACAGTACAAATCGGTGCGTCCTCTGGCGTCCGGCAGTTGGCTGGTCACGGCAGGCGACAACAGTAAGCAACTGCTGAACAGCAAACTGGAAAAAGTGCAGGATATCCCACAGGACCAGTCAGAGAATCTGCTCGTCTGGGGTAAAGCCACACTGGGGACGGGCAGTAAAGGGATCGTGATCATCGGTGCTGATAATCAGATTGCTTCGCTGAAAGTGAATAAGCCGCAAATTCTGCAACAAGGCAACCGCCTGTGGGTCATGCAGACAGAAGGCAAAACGCCGCAGGTCGCGCAGGTTTATGACAATAATGGCGTTGCACTGCTTAGTGATGCGACGCTGACGGCACTTAAAGATTATCAGTTACAGCCTCTCGACACCCTGCCTCTTACGGATGACCTCGGTACGTTGCCAGAGGCCAGCAGTGACGCGACGCACAACCTGCCGTGGGCGGTTCTCACCCCGACGGACAACACCAAACCTCCTGCCATTCTTACCTCCCAAGGGAATGTCCTTTCGGACCCTCAGTGGGCCTCTGTAGAGGGCAACACCACTCAGGCACCGCTTATCATCCACACGGAAGATAAAAAAGTGGGTGCTGTGGATGCGGCGGGGAAATGGGTCATCCAGCCGGTGTATACGCAAATCAGTCCGTTTAACGGCGATTACACGTGGGCCGTTGAAAATAACGGCACTGCCGATACAACACGCCTGATTGACCGTAATGGCAATGCTGTTGATGTACCGGCAAATATTCAGAAAAGCACTCAACGTCTGTCATCCGGCTTAGTGTTTTATACGGAAGGTGAGAAAGATACCCTGCGCTGGGGCTTGTGGGATATCGCGAGCAAAAGCATCAAAGCGGCACCTCAGTTTATTCAGGTGGAATCTTTTAATGACGGTTATGCCTTAGCGCAAACTGAGGCGGGCTGGGGAGTGATCGGAACCGACGGCAGTTGGGCGATTGCGCCTGAGGCCAGCCGTAGTGGTAAATTCCAGTATATCGGGCAGGGCATGTTTACCCTGTCTGATAATGATCAGCCGGGCGAACGCGGTGCCCTTGCCAGCCACTATAGTCTTTACAGTGCGGAAAGCGGCCAGGTTATCGCCTCCGATTTACTCTCAAGGCCGCAACTCGTGGGGCAAAATCACTGGCTGGTTCAGCCTTCACAAGGCGGTGTTGCCTTGCTGGATCGCACCGGACGTTGCCCTGTCAGCAAAGCCATTGTGGCGTCATCAAGTTCTGTTCAGGGTGACCGGGTCATGCTGGGTTTCTCCCCTCACTTTGGTGCGATCAATACTCAGGGCGACTGGCAAATTCAGCCACTTTATACGGCCGCATTCCATTTCATCGCTCCGCTGAACCTCAGCCGTGCGGTGAGCGATGGACGTACTATGCTGATTAATGATCACGGTGCGGTGCCGTTAGACGGTTTCGAGCAGGCTCAGCCACTCAATTCACTGGCACGTCTGGTGATGAATGATGACGTGACCGGCGAAACCGTGCTTTACGACAATGACGGTAACGAGATCCAGCGCTTCGCCGGACCTGACAGCTTGCTTGCCGATAAAGCCAGTTCCGGTGTTATCCCGATGCGTGATAACAAAGGTCTGTACGGGTTTGTTGATCAGCAGGGTAAAAAAATGATCGGTTCGTACTTCGATCAGGTCGGGGCGATGAATAATAATTTTGCTACCGCCATGAAAAAATCGACCTATGGCAATCTGTTGGGATACATCAACACCACCGGTCGCTTCGCCATTTTGCCGAAGTTCGACTGGGCGGGTGATTTCAGCGAGAAGCATGCCTGGGCCGGAGGCAAGGGTGTGGTCAGTTTGCTGAATGCAGAAGGTGGCGTTCAGGCTAAAATTCAGGTGCGCTGTAATCAGCGGGTCATTGTGGATGCCAAGGGGGCTTATCTCTGGCCTGCCAAGGCTCCGGCATGTGGTACCGGAGGTAATTGATGATGGTCAGCAAACCTTCAAGGCTGCGAACTGCACTTCGTTGTGCGATGAATACCGGTAGCTCACTGGCCTTATTGACGCTGACAACCTCCGCGATGGCGGCTGAACCCGCGGGTTGTTCCGCGCCGTTACCGGAGGCACAGGTTGAGGCACAGACGCGTAATGCGTTGCCTGTCGTGCAGAATGTGTGCATACGGGATGTCCATGAAGGCCGGGCTGCCGTGCTTTTACCGGCCGCCGATGCGGCAGGTGAACGCTGGGGTTTTCTGGATAATCAGGGGCAACTGGTCATCAAACCTGTCTTTGAGCAGGTTGGTGATTACCACTACGGAGCCGCTGCCGCCATGCAGCAGGGCAAGTGGGGCTACATCGACTTGACCGGGAACTGGATGATTCAGCCAGCCTTTGACCATGTTCAGCCCTTCACTCAGTCAGGTATTGCGGTGGTGACCACGGGCGGTAAGCCACAACTCATTGACCGCAAAGGTGTGCCGGTGGGTAAACCGCTCGATGAGCTGGTGGATGAAGCTACCCTGAGCGATGGCATGCCTGCGCGCCTTGCCCTGTCATTTAATAGTGTTCTGCTTTCTCCGGATGGCGTACGCCATGTCGCTACGGATAAAATGGAAGTCGTTGAGCCGTTCGGTTCAGATGATCTGTTTATTGCCTTCAATGCCAGCAAAGGCTACGGCATTGTGGATGGTAATCTGACCTGGCGCGTTCAGCCTCAGTACGCCTCCATCAATCTTGATCCTCATAATCCTTCCGTTGCGCTGGCGAAAAATGCTGATGGCATAACGTTGATCCGCAGCGATGGTGTGCAGGATGACCAAAAATATTTGTCGGTCAGTGAAGAAACGGGCGCGTTCTGGCTGGCTAAAACAGCTGACGGCATTAAGTTGCTCGATAATTCGGCCGCCGTTATCGCGACCTTCAGTGAAGCGAATGCCGGGGCGTTGCGTGTGTCTGGAGATTATGTTCTGGATCCGGCAACCAAAGACACGCTCACATTGTATGTTCCCGGACGTAAACAACCGCTGACCTTGCCCGCAGGCAGTGAACCCTGGCAGCAGGGCACGGGTGAGTTCTTAGTGACCACCAAAGGTGAGCAGAAAAAAGTGAACGCCATTGTGGGGCCTTCCGGCGGCATGATCGGCGGTTCACAAACCATAGGCTGGCTGGCGCAAATTGACAGTGCAGAAGTCATTAATCATCGCCTGTGGCTGCGTAATGAGCAGGGCGATGTGGTGAATGTGGTTGATGCAACCGGCAAGGCGCTACTGAATCCGAAGACCGTCAGCACCCTCGATCACAGCCGGATTGAACCTCTGAATGTCAGCAATGATGCCGCGACGCCACAATCCCCTCTGGCGCTGATTCGCCCGGAAACCGCAGACAGTAAAAATGGCGCAGGCTTCCTGCGTCCTGACGGCTCTCTCCAGCTGGACAGCAAATGGCAAGATATTGAGCCCGCAGACAGCAGTAATGAAATCGGGCAGTTTATTGTCAGAACGGCGGATGGCACCGGCGTGGTGGATGCGCAGGGCAAAATCGTTATCCCGCTGACGGAAGACAATATTTCGCCTTTCGTACAAGGTTATGCGCTGGATTATCTGGATGGCAAACTGACTGCGCTGGATCACGCGGGTAAGCATTATAACTTGCCTGATGTATTTGAAATCGAGTCTGTCGGCAACGGCTGGTTCCGCTATCGCGAAACTGCTGCAGAAGGCGCGCTGTGGGGCATCTATGATGTGCTCAGCCAGAAAACCGTTGTTCAGCCTTCGTGGCAGGATGTCGGTACTTACGCTGATGGCCTCGCTGCGTTTAAGACGCCGCAGGGCTTGTGGGGGATTGTCGACAGTCAGGGCAAAACAACCGTCGAAGCGAAGTATGCCAAAGTGCAGCGCATTAATGCCGCGCTGTGGTTGCTGACCCAGCCTGCGACGGCTGATCAGCCCGGATCAAGTGTCATCGCTGAAATCATCGGCAATGATGCGAAAGCGAGAATTGCGCCGACAGCAGGATTATCCGTCACCCAGTTCAGTGATGGCCGGATCCTGGCGTCGTCCGCCGCAGGGCAGTCGTGGCTGCTGGATGCGCAAGGCAATATTGAACTGCATGAGCAACAAACGCATATCAGCGCGCTTGGCGATTGGGTGAAATTATCCCGACAGCCGCAGCAAGGTTATGTCTCAGCGCAGGGTGAGTGGCAAATTCAGCCGGTCGTCGACACCCAGGGGTCGGCATTTGAACAAGATCGGGCATTACGGGCGACTCCCGCTGGCTATGAGCTTATCGATGCGAAAGGCGCGCGCGTTGCGGCAATGCCAGAAGGTAAATGGGTGATGCCGCCAGCCAGCGCCTGGTCGGTTTCTTACGATCCTCAGGACAATGCCCCGGCAACACGCTATGTCGACAACACCGGTAAACTGGTACTGACGGTACAAGGCCAGGCCAGCCGGATGGTGGGGGAGCGGGCAGTATTGACCCGCACCGACGGTTTGAAAACCTGGATCAACGGTCAGGGCCAGCAGAACGATGGCGTATCTTATGCTGATTTAGGTTTACCGGTCGACGGACTGGCCTTTGCCAAAGCAGACAACCATTACGGCTTTGTTGACGTGCAGGGTAATTTTGTCATTGCACCGCTTTTCAGTGCCGTATCGCCGTTTGACAGCGGGGTTGCCGTGGTCTCTACGTCAGCGATGTCGATGATGATCGACAAAACAGGTAAACCTCTTGCCCGGCTGGATAAAGAATGCGGTATCGCCGTGCTTTACGGTGCAGGCAGTGCGCGGCAGTGGCCGGCGACAATGCCGGATAACTGCAAACCTTAAGACGTTTTCCCGGCTTGCAAAACCCGCTACGGCGGGTTTTTTTGTGCTAATGTTTAACTGTTATGGCAGTGAACTATCTCAATTGAAAGGATAAATTATGATTCCGCAGATCCCACTTAAATACAGGGACGCAGAGCGCTGGTCGTTTGGTGATACCGAGTCGTCAGCAGACGAACTGGCTAAGCGTGTTATTGCAGGCACAAAAACAGCTACCTGTTCAAATCTCGATGATGATCCCGAACCTGAACCTGGCGAAATCTTTGTGGTGGTCGATGGGCGCAATAATCCGGTGTGTGCCGTACAGCTGACCGAAGTGAAACAAGTTCCTTTCGATCAGGTGACTGAGCAGCACGCCTGGGAAGAAGGGGAAGGTGACCGCACGCTGGCTTACTGGCGCGCTGAGCATCAGCGTTTCTTCGAAGAATACGATATGTTTGAACCGACCATGCCGCTGTTACTGATGAAGTTCCGCTTGGTTGAGAAGTTCTGATCCCACTTTTACGGCCTGATCAGGACGATCAGGCCTTACTTACCCCCGTCATATGATCAACCTGATGTTGTCGATCTGTCGTTCAGGAATATGTCATGTCAGTGAATTCAGTTAATCAGCGCGCGTTTGCAACACGTTCCGGAATACCTTATTTCAGCCAGTGGGAAGATCCCGATTGTGCCGCAGGCATTATCGCCGGGGATCTCCAGCTCAGCGATGTCACGTTATGGGCGCAGTCCGGCGCTTCAAACCAGCAGGAATTTATTGAATGGGCGAACCATGTTTGCGGAATGTGTTGCCTGAAAATGGTTCTGGCGGCAGTTTCCGGCAAAGTCGAGCCAATCCTGTCGCTGACGCAACGCAGCCTGGCGTATGGCGCTTACGTTCGTGAAGGGGACAATATTAAGGGGCTGATCTACGCGCCTTTTGTCGATTATGTGGGTCAGGAATTAGGGTTAACGGCGCGGGTACGGGTAGATATTTCAGCACAAGATATTGCAGGGGAGCTGGAACAGCACCGGTTCTTCATCGCCTCGGTGCATCCGTCGATTCGAATCCCTGATTCTGTGCCGCCTCGCAAAGGCGGGCATCTGGTTCTGGTCACAAGGGCCGATCAGGCGTCGGTGACTTTTCATAATCCATCGGGCCACGATGTGTCCACCCAGCAAGATGTCACCTTGCCCGTGGCGGTTTTCGGCCGATTTTTTGCCGGACGCGGTATTGCACTGGTCGAAAACGTGGACTGACCGCAAGCGGCATGGCGAACAAAATCCCGTTCGCCATGCTGTGTTACTCCAGTCGCATAATCCACTCATCTTTCTGTTCGTCATACTTTTCCTTGTACAACACAGAGTGACGACCATCGACTACCGCCGGAACACTGGTGTGATCATCCCAGGCATCAAGTTGCATACATAAATCAGGGTCTGACTTGCACGGGATATGCACTTTATCTCCGCCTTTTGCTTCGGGCGTCGAGAGATGTGCATCGTCAATTTCATAACTGCCAATTCTGATACTCGATTTTCCCATCAGGTACTCCTTGCCAGTGGTGACACGATTGATTGATAGAACATCAGGTATGACCAGTTGGTCTCCCCTCTATTGAGGATAGCCGACAGCACAAAAAGTGCCACCCGAATTTTCACGGATGCACAAAGCAGGCAGGGGACAAAGGGGAAAACCGGAAGGATAAGGAACCGTACGGCAGAGGCGCGCGGTTCCCGGATGACGTCAGAGCTGATTAAATCGTACTGAGACCGGCATGGCGTTAATCTGGTTACGGCCATTGTTTTTCGACAGATACAGGGCTTCATCGGCGGCGCTCACGATATCGGACTGATCTTCAATGCCTGGATCCTGATCCGGCATATAGGTCGCAATCCCCTGACTGATGGTCACGCGGTTGAACTCGCTGAAACTGTGTTTAATGCCCAGCGATTCAATCGATTCCATGATGTGCTGTGCCACAATCCACGCGCCTTTCAAATCGGTGTCCGGCAGAATGGCGGCAAATTCTTCGCCACCAAAACGGGTCACCACGTCGGTACTGCGTTTGAGAGATCGCCGTAACGTACGGGCGACCAGACGCAGGCAGGCATCGCCGGAAAGATGGCCGTAATGATCGTTAAAATGCTTGAAGTAATCGATGTCGATCATCACCACGGTCAGCGGCGTCCGGTTACGTTTGGCGCGCATATATTCGTGGCTGAGCACCTTTTTAAACTCACGGCGGTTGGGCAGCTTGGTCAGCGAATCAGTGCGTGCCTGAATTTCCAGGCGGCGGTTGGCCTTGACCAGTTTCAGTTCCAGCAATTTGCGCTCATGCACGTCTTCGGCGGTGCCATACCAGCGCTGGATGGAACCGTCGGTCGCATAGCTCGCAGCGGCACGAATGCGCATCCAGTTCCAGCCACGATCGACATGGCAGAAACGGACTTCAATATCCAGCGGCGCACCGGTTTTCAGACATTGTTCCCAGGTCTGTACCGCTGCACGGCGGTCTTCGACATGCATGCTCTGGATCCACTTATCCGCCAGAATATCCTGCCGCGTCATGCCGGTGATCCGCTGAAAACGTGAACTCACGTCATTGAGCATGCCGCGCGGATCCGCCGTCCAGGGGATCTGCGGGTTCAGCTCGACCATATTGCGGTAGTGTTCCTGACTTTCACGCAGCGCCCGCTCCATCCGCTTGAGGCTGGTGATATCCGTCATCGCGACAGACAGGCCATTAAGTTGATTTTGCGCGTCATAAGCGGCTTTGATACGCACGAAGAACACCTGATTTTTTCCGGGTACGGAAAATTCGCGGTCGGGTGTCGTTTCGTTGCGCTGTGCCAGTTCCAGTGCGTTATTGAGCAGCGGAGAAAGCCCTGGCAGAAATACCCCGATTTTGCGGCCAATCGCTTCATAGGGTTGCAGGCCGATAATGTTTGCCATGGCATCATTGACCGTGACATAGCGCATCTGCAAATCAATGAAACACAGGCCCACCGGGGCATTGGAATAGATGTTTTCCAGCTGGAAAAGACGCTGACCGGGTGCCTGATCCAGACTGGTCAGGTTGCGGTCGATTCCACGGTATCCGCGAAAATTACCTTCGGCATCGAAGAGCGGAACGCCGCTGGTTTCGAGAATCACTTCCGTACCATCGGGGCGGATATTGCGATTTAACAGACCGCCAAAAGGCGCGCGACGTTCCACGATGGCGGCGAACTGTTCGCCGACCCGTTTTGCCTCATCAGGGGGCATAAAGTCAAAAGGGGTTTTTCCTAATACTTTTTCGGGCGGGACGCCCAGAAATTCGATGCACTTATTCGAGGAGAAAACATAACGCCCCTGCGTATCGACTTCCCAGATCCAGTCAGAATTGTTATCGATAATATCCCGCAGGCTGGCCATTTGCTGTAAAAGCAGTCCATCTGCTGATTCGAGTTTCATTTCATCTGACATGGCACTTCTCCGACTGGCAGGTCTTTACTCAACATCTGGCATTAAGATTTATATCTGAAAAGGATATATCACTGGCAATGTTTTCCAGACGGCAATAATACATGCCACGATAGGATTATTCCTACTTATAATTCAATAAACCTTTCTTGATAATATAAATAGTTATCCACGATAAGCAGCATAAAATTTTCCAGAGGGAATTGTTCTATGCACTTTGTCACCCTGATTTCACCTAAAGGCTATGTTGTACAGAATTCGCCTAAACTCCTATTAGGATAATTTTAATCGTTTTTGCTGCGGATTAAATAGAATATTCTGCGCCATCAGGAGGTTCTCATGGCACAGAAGTTTGCATAATGGTTAAATTAATTTAATCGTTTGATAACGTCTGTGGCCGTATTGCACCGTCTCTCACCAGTTCGCGCGGCAGACTGTTTTTTATCCGGCTGCCGATACGTTTGGCGATCCCCAGTGGCTGATTGAGCCACGTCACCAGACATTCATCGGCGGGCGGAGCCGTTTCCGGATAAATATCCACCCCGCGCAACCAGTTTTGCGCCAGCTCGTCATCGATTTCAAAACGGTTTTTAGCCTGCGGATCGCTGAACGCCACCACGGCTTCATGCTGCCAGCGGAAGCCTTTTGGAAAACGCTCTGCCAGCCTGACGCCGATGCGTGAGAAACGTACTTTACCGAACAAAGGTTCCAGTACAGCAGGGAACAACCAGATCTCTTTGTCACGTTGCCAGATCGTGTACTGCTTCGCGGGCCATGACAGTCCGGACTGACCGGCAGCGGCGATGATTTCCGCGCTGTCCTGACGGGAAAGCGGAGAGAATGGGAAACGGCCCACTTTATATCCCGGTACCGGCAATCGCGGAACGGAATTCGTTTTACGAAAACGGGCAACGAAGAAGCCTTCGCTATCATAAACCTGAGGAAAAACGTGCAGATAGCCTTCCGGGGTGACGGCTTTCTGCGCTCCGGCGAACAGGTCTGCCAGCGATTCCGTTTCTACTGCATCAGCATAGGTTTCAAGCAGCCACTGGCAGACTTGCTGATTCTCCTGCGCGTTCAGGGTGCAGGTGGAATAAACCAGCACGCCGCCGGGTTTGAGGGCATGAAATGCACTGTCGATCAGTTCGCGCTGGGTTGCGGCGATTTCCGTCACGCTGTTTTCAGACCAGTTACTCATGGCATCAGGATCTTTGCGGATAACGCCTTCGCCTGAGCAGGGCGCATCCAGCAAAATAGCATCAAAGGTTTCCGGCAGTGCGGCACCAAATACGCGCCCGTCAAAGTGCGTCAGCGCCGTGTTGCTGACGCCACAGCGGCTGATATTGGCATGCAGCACTTTGACACGGCTGGCGGAATACTCATTGGCGACGATGCCGCCCCGGTTTTCCATCAGTGCGGCAATTTGCGTGGTTTTGGAACCCGGTGCGGCCGCGACATCCATCACCAGCGCCGGTTGCGTATCATGCGCAAATAACGCGGTAACCGGCAGCATCGAACTGGCTTCCTGAATGTAGAACAGCCCCGCCAGATGCGACAGGGCATTACCCAGACGTGATTCATCCAGCGCATGGCGGTTGATCCAGAAACCTTCGGCACACCACGGTACCGGTTCTAAATCCCACTGATAACGGCTGGCAAGTGCCAGGAAATCATCCACGCTGATTTTCAGGGTGTTGACCCGCAGGCTGGGACGAAGAGGGCGCTGACAGGCTGCAATAAAATCATCCATGCTCAGGCTGGCAGGCATGATGGCGCGGGTCGCGTCCAGAAAAGCGGCGGGTAATTTATCAGCAAAACTGCTGGCAGGAGTGAGCTTTGACAAGAGTGCGGTTCCAGAACTGAATAAGTTTTCTGTCGCGGAGTTTAGCATATTTACCTGCCGCAATAGGATGTTCCCTCGCGGGCTGGCAATGAAAAGGCCACCCGAAGGTGGCCCCGATAAAAACAATACCGGTTAATTTCTCGGAATTGCCGTTCCCCATTTCTGCCAGTCTTTTGGCGCTTCCGGATTGAGCAGGAAATGGTTGCCGTTGGCGGCTTTCGGTGCCAGTGGCGTGGTCGGTGGCGTCGCGAAGGCGATACCGCCGCGGATAAACTGCTGGAACGTCCCGCTTTTGAACACCCCACCGGTCAGGCCGAACTGCAGGTCATAACCGGATGCCAGCCAGAACACCGAGTTTTCGCGGACCAGATACTGGTATTTCTTGCTGATCCGCAGAGTCACGTTAACGCGGTCGGCCATCGCACCAAGGTAAAAGCCTGATACCGTGCCGACTTCAATGCCACGGAACAGCACCGGAGTGCCGATTTGCAGTGAACCGACTTCAGCTGCATCCACGACAATGCCCAGTCCGTCGGTGTAGCGGGAATCGGTGATGGTGGATTCCTGCAAATCGAAATTACGCGCCGGGACACCTTTTCCCGCCTCAACGTTGATGTAGGGCTGAAGCAGCGTTTCCAGATTGCTGACGCCGCCTGCTGAAATCTCAGGCGAGACAATGGAGAACCGCGAACCGCGACGGGCGAAATTATCCACGTATTCCGGATACAGCACGGCTTTGGCGGATACCTGATTCAGTTGCGGATCCAGTTTCAGCGATTCAACCTGACCAATCGTGATACCCAGATAACGGATTGGCATACCGGCAGAAAGCTTGCTGGCGTCATAAGTGTTCAGTGTGATCTGACTGCCGACAGCCCGCGCCGAGGTTTCTGAATCATACAGAACCCGCTTCGCGCCCTTGCTGGTGGTGACGCCTTCCAGGTTATCGAAACTGATAGCGCCTTTCAGCGCACGATCCAGCGGAGAGGCCTGAACGGTCAGGCCGCTGCCGTTTAACTGTACTTTTGCGCCACCTTCTGCCCAGAAAATACTCTTGTCGCTGAGCAGGTTACGGTATTGCGGCTGGATATAAACATCCACTTCAAACTCGTTCGCTTTAGGACGCACGTTGACAATCTGTCCTACCTGGAATTTGCGGTAGAGCACCACAGAACCCGCCTGCACATCTGGCAGGCTTTTGGCTGTCAGCGTCAGAGTGGCGCCGGGCTGGTCGCCCTGAATGCCTTCTGCCGCTTTTTCCGCATTACTGTAAAGCGGGTATTTCTGCGCAGGTGCGCCTTTGCTGCCGGGAATAATGCGGATACCGCCATCTACCCATTCCTGCGCGCTGGCTCCCAGCACTTCCATGCCATCAATACCCAGTTTCACGTCAACGCGGCTGTTAACCACAAACTTACTGTCTTTGTGCAGCAGGTTTTTGTATTCCGGTTTGATGGCGGCATTGAACAGAATGCCTTCATCGGTCAGGGTCCGGTCAATCACCGTACCGACGTTAATACCGTAGAGCTTGATTGGCTGCCCCGCATCAATGCCATAGCTTTGCGGTGCAATCAGCTGGACTTTTACGGCGCCGGGATTCTGCAAAAGCCGCTGGTTGCTGTCGAGGACCACAAAGTGTTTTTGGGGTTCGCCGTCGCCCGGGATCAGTTCAAGGGTGTTGCCGGTCAGCAACTGGCTGAGGTTGGCATTATCGAGACTGATTTTCGGGCTGTTCATTTCGATGCGCGTACCGTCGCGCATCATATCGAGCACGGAGGGATCGACCGTCAGCTTGCCGGTGACTTTGTTATCCGGCTGTAAGGTGACTTTGGTCAGCGTACCGACCTGCAGCCCCTGATAGAGCAGCGGCGTTTGTCCTTCGGACAATCCGTTGCCGTTTGGCAGATCCAGCGTGATTTCAACGCCGCGCTGGCTCTGTGCCAGATCGGGATACAGCACGTAAGACTGATCGGCTTTGGCCGGTTTTCCGTCATTCGGGGAGTCCATCGCCACTGCGCCGTTGACCAGCGCGGCGAGGCTTTCCATCTGCACTTTGGCTCCGCTCAGGCTGAAATCGCCCTTGAAACCGGACACATTCCAGAAGCGCGTGTTGTCCTTAACCAGACCGGCGAAACGTTTGTCGATCAGCAAATCAATGGTGACGCCGTCGTTACCGCTTTCAATGTCGTAATCGTAAACTTTACCGATCGGGATTTTACGGTAATACACCAGCGAGCCGGTGCTGAGTGAGCCCAGATCTTTTGCGTGCAGATGAATCATCAGTTCGCCGGTATTCAGGCGGAATTTAGGCTGAGTATCGAGGGCGGTGAAATGATTTTTCTCGTTGCCCGGACCGGGCATCATGCCGATGTAGTTACCGCCTACCAGCGCATCCAGACCGGAAACCCCGGCCAGTGAGGCCTTCGGCGTGACCAGCCAGAACTGTGTCCCGTCGCGCAGTGCATCTGATAAATCACTTTTGATACTGACTTTCACCTGAATGGTGCGCAGGTCTTTCGTCAGGCTGATGGATTCCACGGTGCCGACTTCTACACCCTGATAGCGTACAGGTGTCCGGCCCGCAACAATGCCCGCTGCCGACTGGAAATCAATCGTGACAGTGGTTCCGCGTTCCTGATAGTTGCTGTAAATCAGCCATCCGGCGATGAGTAAAGCAATAAACGGCAGAAGCCAGAAAGGCGAAATCCGGCGCCTGTGTTTTATCCGTGCTTCAGTCGGTGTATTCGGCGTTTCCTGTTGCATGTGCATCCCAAATCAAGCGGCTATCAAGCCATTCAACGGCAAGAATGGTCAGGATCACGGCAGAGCCAAAGTAAAAGGCGGCCGGTCCCATTGTAAAAGACAAAAGCTGGTCACGGTTTACCAGCGACATCATTAATGAAATAACAAACAAATCGAGCATCGACCAGCGTCCGATCCAGGTGACCAGCCGGAGTAAACGGATACGCGTTTTCAGTCCCTGAATCGCTTTGAAATGAATACTGAGCAACAGCGTCAGCATCACAATGACTTTGGTAAAAGGCACCAGCACGCTGGCGATAAACACAATCGCCGCAATCGGTACGTTCCCGGACGTGGCGAGGGAAACAACGCCGGAAAATATGGTGTCCTTCAGTTGCTGCCCGTTGGCGTAAATGATGGAAATCGGCAGCAAATTGGCGGGAATGAGAAACATGATTGCCGCGATCAATGCCGCCCAGGTTTTTTGCAGACTGTGTTTGTAGCGTAGTCGCATGGGGACATGACAGCGAGGACAACGATCGCGCTCATCCGGCAAACCGGTGAATTTACAGGCGAGGCACAGACGCAGTGATGACGGTACGCCCTTCGGCTGGCGCTGCGGATAAAACTCTTCCCACAGTTGCTCAATATTCAGATTAATCATCGTCAGCGTGACCATCACGGTCATCATCAGATAGGCCGCCAGCGCCATACCGGCATTGATATCGGCATATTCTTTGACCTTGATGCTGGCGACGGCCATGCCGATCAGATAGATATCGAGCATTACCCAGTCTTTCAGGCGATCAAGCATCAGCAACACGGGTTTGAGATTCATCCCCAGTTTGTGGCCAAAATGCAGATAAAGAATGGAAACCGCCAGTGTCAGTGGCGCACCGATGGTACAAAACGCCACCATGCTTGCGGTGACCGGATCGCCCTGACGCGACATCTGCCAGATGCCTTCGAGCAGGCTGGCATCGATACGCGTGCCGAGAAGACGGATGCTGATCAGCGGTTCGGTATAGGCGAATGGCATCAGCAACAAAATACTGATGGCCATCGTGATCAGCCGGGGCAGGGAGCAGACCTTGCCTTTCTCCACTTTGGCGTTACAACGCGGGCAATGCGCTGTCTGCGTCCGTTTCAGCGCCGGGAGCGTGAAAAGGTAATCGCATTCATTGCATCGCTGGTAACGAACGTGCGGTAACTGGGCTGATATTGTGTGTATTTTCATAGTACCTGGAATAGTAAAGAATACCTGTTGTTACAATTACGCATCCCCGTCAGGGGTCAGGCGAGGCCATCAGGCCAAGATCAGCCAGGTTTTTTTGACAAAATAACGTATTATGCGGTCGGCAAACAGTTATTGTAGGTGAGTCTTTTTGATGTCACACAGGATTAACCTTGTTCATATGGGCATTTAATGCTTATTTTATAGAGGTTAAGCACAACAGAACGGCTCAGTGCCCTTAGGTTATTATTGGTTACTATGAATAAAGAAGCATTCTACACGGAATTAAAACGTGATTTGAACGCGTTGATCGCCGGAGAAAACAATTTCATTGCGACTCTGTCGAACGCAAGTGCCTTACTTTATGAGCGTCTTGAAGGCGTGAACTGGGTAGGTTTTTATCTGATGGACGGCACAACGCTGGTGCTGGGGCCATTCCAGGGTAAAATTGCCTGCGTGCGTATTCCGGTAGGAAAAGGCGTCTGCGGTACTGCAGTAGCGGAAAACACCGTACAGCGTGTAGGGGATGTTCATGCCTTCCCGGGGCATATCGCCTGTGACGCAGCAAGTAATGCTGAAATTGTGTTGCCGGTGACGGTAAATGGCACAGTGATCGGCGTATTAGACATTGATAGCACCGTTTATCAACGCTTCGATGAAGCTGATGAACAGGGGCTGACAGAGTTGGTCAGCGGGCTTTGCCAGCATCTCGAACACTGCGATGCTGAAAAATATGTCAATCTGATCGTAAGTTGATCGTCGGATAACGTGGCATTTAATAACGGCGTCATTATAATGACGCCTGTTCATGCCTGCGCCGGTTGGCAAACCCGTTGTAATCAGGAAATTTCATGGAAAATCAACCTAAGTTGAACAGTAGTAAAGAAGTCATCGCCTTTTTGGCTGAGCGGTTCCCGCTCTGTTTTACCGCCGAAGGCGAAGCACGCCCATTAAAGATCGGTATCTTTGCGGATTTGGTCGAACGCGTGCAAGGTGAAGAGAATCTGAGCAAAACTCAGTTACGCTCTGCTCTGCGTCTGTATACCTCAAGCTGGCGCTATCTGTACGGCGTTAAAGTTGGCGCGGAACGCGTTGACCTTGATGGTAATTCATGTGGCGTTCTTGAAGAGCAGCACGTAGAACATGCCCGTAAACAGTTGGAAGAAGCGAAAGCCCGTGTTCAGGCACAACGTGCAGAACAACAGGCTAAACGTCGTGAAGCCGGTGAAACCACTGAGCCACGTCGTCCACGTCCGGCCGCTAAAAAACCTGCGCCGCGTCGTGAAAATGCGCCCGCAGCTGTGGCTGGTCAGGAAAATCGCAAACCACGTACACCTCGCCCACCGCGTGAGGAAAAACGTGAACCGCGTCAGGTGCCAGTAACAGACATTTCAAAACTGCAAATTGGCCAGGAAATCAAAGTCAGAGCAGGTAAGAGTGCGATGGATGCAACCGTATTGGAAATTGCCAAAGACGGTGTTCGCGTTCAACTCTCTTCGGGTCTGGCGATGATTGTACGCGCAGAACATTTGCAGTTCTGATACGGAGGCCAACTCAGGCATGAACAAATTTGTCAGATTAAGCGTTATTGCGGGTCTGTTAATGGCGGGAGCAGGGCTGGTGAATACCAGCTTTGCAGCGAATGAGGGTACACCGGTGACTCTCGCTCAACTTCCTGACTTAACGCAAGATCCGCAGGATGCAACGGTGAGCGAGCGTGTCACTGCTCGTTTTACCCGTTCGCATTATCGTCAGTTCGACCTTAATGCAGATTTCTCAGCGAAAATCTTCGACCGTTACCTCAACATGCTCGATTATGGCCATAACGTATTAATGGCTTCCGATGTTGCACAATTTACTGATAAACGTGCCACGTTGGGGGAGGAACTGAAATCCGGTCAGTTAACCACACCTTATGCCTTATTCAATCTGGCGCAGAAACGCCGCTTTGAACGCTATGATTATGCGTTGAAAGTGCTTGAGCGCCCGATGGATTTCACCGGCAATGACACCATTGAACTTGATCGCAGTAAATCACCGTGGCCGAAAGACCGCGCTGAGCTGGATAAATTGTGGGATGCGAAAGTCAAATATGACGAGCTGAACCTCAAACTGACCGGCAAAAACGATCAGGAAATTCGTGATGTGCTGTCCAAGCGTTATCATTTTGCGATGAAGCGCCTGACACAAAGCAACAGCGAAGATGTTTTCCAGCTGGTCATGAATGCCTTCGCGCATGAAATTGACCCGCACACGAACTATCTTTCCCCGCGCAGCACTGAGCAGTTTAATACCGAAATGAGCCTGTCTCTGGAAGGTATTGGTGCGGTCCTGCAGGGTGACGACGATTATACCGTTATCAACTCGATGGTAGCTGGCGGCCCGGCGGCCAAAAGCAAAGCCATTGCAGTGGGTGATCGTATTGTCGGCGTCGGCCAGGTTCAGGCTGGCAAGCAGACCCCTATTGTTGATGTGATTGGCTGGCGTCTCGACGATGTGGTGGCGTTAATCAAAGGGCCGAAAGGCAGTAAAGTCCGCTTGCAGATCTTGCCCGCGGGTAAAAATGCCAAGAACCATGTGATTACGCTGACCCGCGAGAAGATTCGTCTGGAAGACCGCGCCGTCAAGATGACCATTAAAAATGTAGGTGCCCAGAAAGTTGCAGTGATGGACATTCCTGGCTTCTATGTCGGTCTGACCGATGACGTCAAAGTTCAGTTGCAGAAAATGGCCAAGCAGAACGTTAACAGTCTGGTTATCGATCTGCGGACCAACGGCGGTGGCGCACTGACAGAAGCGGTTTCTCTGTCTGGTCTGTTTATCCCAAGTGGTCCGGTGGTTCAGGTTCGTGACAACAACGGCCGCATCCGTCAGGACAGCGATACCGATGGTGTCGTTTATTACAAAGGCCCGCTGGTGGTGTTGGTTGACCGTTTCAGTGCCTCTGCATCTGAAATCTTTGCCGCAGCCATGCAGGATTATGGCCGTGCGCTGATTGTCGGTGAACCGACCTTCGGGAAAGGTACCGTTCAGCAGTACCGCTCACTGAACCGTATTTACGACCAGATGCTGCGTCCTGAGTGGCCTGCTCTCGGTTCTGTGCAATACACTATCCAGAAGTTCTATCGTATCAACGGTGGCAGTACTCAGCGTAAAGGCGTAACGCCTGATATCCTGATGCCAACCGGTATCGAATCGATTGAAACCGGCGAGAAGTTCGAAGATAACGCCCTTCCGTGGGATAGCATTAACGCGGCCACTTACACCAGATTAGGCGACATGAAACCGTTCCTGCCTGAACTGTTGAAAGCGCACGAAGCCCGTATTGCGCAAGATCCTGAATTCCAGTACATCCAGGAAGATATCGCCCGTTACAAGGCGCTGAAAGACAAACGTAACATCGCTTCTCTTAATTACATGCAACGTGATAAAGAAGATAAAGAAGATGATGCACTGCGTCTTAATCGCCTGAATGAACGCTTCAAGCGTGAAGGCAAGAAGCCACTGAAATCTCTCGACGATCTGCCGAAAGATTACGTTGCTCCGGATCCTTACCTTGATGAAGCTGACCATATTGCTGTCGATCTCGGCAAGCTGGAAAAGTCTCAGGCTGATCAGGCCCCGGCGAAATAATCCTTGTGAAAGTCACACTGAAAGCGCACTCCGGTGCGCTTTTTTTTGTCCTGAATTTAGGGGGATTGTCGATATTTCAGGCCTGTCTGTGAAATCAAACACTTCAAAATGTAAAGTATTGTGAATTAAGGCCTTCAGAACGCATGGGCTCTTGAATCCTGATAAGAAGCCCATAGGATCAGTACAACCGTGCGTGCTATGTGCCGGTGGTATGACTCTGCTAATAACAACGAAGTAACAATGAGGAAGTAAAATTTTATGATGCGTATAGCGTTGTTCCTGCTGACTAACCTGGCCGTTATGCTGGTATTCGGGCTGGTGCTTAGCCTGACTGGCATTCAGCACAGCAGCGTGCCGGGGCTGATGATCATGGCCGGGCTGTTTGGCTTCGGTGGTGCAATTGTTTCATTGCTGATGTCGAAATGGATGGCGTTACGCTCAGTGGGTGGTGAAGTCATTGAGCAGCCGCGTAATGAAACTGAGCGCTGGTTGATGAACACCGTACGTCGCCAGTCTCAGCAGGCAGGTATTGCGATGCCGCAGGTGGCGATTTACCACGCACCCGATATTAATGCGTTCGCCACGGGCGCGCGCCGCGACGCCTCACTGGTGGCCGTCAGTACCGGTTTGCTGCAAAGCATGAGTCAGGATGAAGCCGAGGCGGTTATCGCCCACGAAATCAGCCATATTGCTAACGGCGATATGGTGACGATGACGCTGATTCAGGGCATCGTGAACACCTTCGTGATTTTCATTTCACGTATTATTGCGCAGGTGGCTTCCGGGTTCCTTTCCGGTAACCGTGATGGCGAAGAAAGTAACGGTAACCCGATGATTTATTTTGCTGTAGCGACCGTGCTGGAACTGGTTTTCGGTATCCTCGCCAGCATCATTACGATGTGGTTCTCGCGTCACCGTGAGTTCCATGCGGATGCGGGTTCAGCAAAACTGGTGGGCCGTGAGAAAATGATTGCTGCGTTGCAGCGCCTGAAAACCAGCCATGAACCGCAGGAAGCGGGCAGCATGATGGCGTTTTGCATCAACGGCAAATCGAAATCATTCAGCGAGCTGTTTATGTCTCACCCGCCGCTGGATAAACGTATCGAAGCGCTGCGCAGTGGTGCTTACATTAAGTAATTCGCTTGTGCGATACACACAAAAGCCCGGCTATTTTGCCGGGCTTTTTCATATCAGGATTTCAGGTTTTCAGCCTCTTTCTGACTGCTGGTCTTCTGGGTCATCCTCAGCAAACTGACTAATGCTCCGGTCCCCGCCAGCGTGCCGGCAAGGATCAGCGAGGCGTGGGTGCCGTGCTGCGGGAACAGGTTAAACATCAGTGCCACCATCGCCGCACCGGTTGTCTGACCTAAAAGACGGGCGGTGCCCAGCAGTCCGCTCGCGCCGCCACTGCGGTTGCGCGGGGCTGAACTGATGATCGTATGGTTGTTTGGCGACTGGAATAAGCCGAAGCCTGCGCCGCACAACAGCATGCGCCAGATGATATTCAGATGCGAAGGTTCCGGCGGCAGTAACGACAGGGAAAAGAGGCCGAAGGAAAAGACCACCAGACCAATGCCACCGAGCATTCCCGGATGGAAACGCTCGACCAGACGTCCCGCGATCGGGGCCATCACCATGGTTGCCAGCGGCCACGGCGTCAGCAGAAGTCCGGTATCTACGGAATTCAGTCCCAGCGTATTTTGCAGGAAGAAGGGCAGCGAAACGAAGGCCAGCATCTGAGCACTGAAAGAACACAGCGAGGTTCCCAGAGACATGCTGAAAATCGGGATGCGCAACAAATCGATCGGCAGCAACGGGAAGGGCTGCGAAAGCTGCCGGCGCACGAAGAACCAGCCGATGACCAGCAGGGCAATCACTTCACCCAGTATCAGCAGGTGGTTCTGGCCTTGTGCAAAGCCGCTGATGGCGCTGATCAGCAGGCCGAACGTCAGGGCATTCATCACGCTGCTGACAATATCAAAGCGTTGTCCCTGACTGCGCGTCGAGTTAGCGGGTAAAAACTTCAGGCCAAGGATCAGCGCCACAATACCGATAGGGACATTAATGGCGAACAGCCATTGCCATGAGGCAACGGACAGAATACCGGCCGCAATTGTCGGACCTGCCGCCGCAGAGACTGCCACAATCAGCGCGTTGATGCCGACACCGCGACCCAGGAAACGTTGCGGGTAAATAATGCGTATCAGCGCCGTATTCACGCTCATGATCGCCGCCGCCCCGAAACCCTGTAACACGCGGGCTACGGTCAGCGTCATCAGGGAATCCGACAGGGCGCAGAACAGAGAGGTAATACTGAACACCAGTAAACCGGTCTGGTAAATCCGCCGGTAGCCGAATATGTCACCGAGCGAAGCCAGTGAAAGCAGCGAGATGGTGATCGCCAACTGATAGGCGTTCACTACCCAGATGGAGGTTGCCGGGCTGGCATGGAAATCATTGGCAATCGTCGGCAGCGCCACGTTCGCGATCGCGCCATCCAGTACGGAAACGGTGATACCCAGCGCAATCGCCAGAATGGCACCGTATCGTTGCGGTATAGGAAGTCCGTCAGTCGGTGTTGAAGTCATGAGTTATGTCAGTACGTAGTCATCAGTGAGGGGAATATTACTACGCTAATCAACCTAAAGTGACAATTGTCACATGATGAAATGAATTTTTTATCTCTCTCGCAGGAATGAAACTGGCTTAACAGTTCTTACATTCTCAATCAATGGGTTGATTGCTTCTCAGCGATGCTTGCCACTATAATAAAAACCACGTTCTATTTTTTTTGAAACAAAACTAACGCGAGCAGGTAACTCACCCTATGGCTATCGCAGATCTTGATAAGCAACCCGATTCCGTTTCCTCTGTCCTGAAAGTGTTCGGTATTTTACAGGCACTGGGCGAAGAGCGTGAGATTGGTATTACAGAACTTTCTCAGCGCGTAATGATGTCTAAAAGCACGGTGTACCGTTTTCTGCAGACGATGAAGTCGCTGGGTTATGTGGCACAGGAAGGGGAGTCAGAGAAATATTCCCTGACGCTGAAGTTGTTCGAACTGGGAGCCAGGGCGCTGCAAAACGTCGATCTGATCCGCAGTGCCGATATTCAGATGCGCGAACTGTCCCGCCTGACCCGCGAAACGATCCACCTGGGTGCGCTGGATGAAGACGGGATTGTCTACATTCATAAAATCGATTCCATGTACAACTTACGCATGCACTCGCGTATCGGTCGCCGCAACCCGTTGCATACCACCGCGATTGGTAAAGTGCTGCTGGCCTGGGGCGATAAAGCGGAAGTCAGTGCGTTGTTGCAGGAAATTGAGTTCACCCGCAGCACTGAAAACACCATCATGAATGCCGCCGATTTACAGACAGCGTTGGATCAGGTGCGTGCGCAGGGTTACGGTGAAGATAATGAAGAGCAGGAGCAGGGACTGCGTTGCATTGCGGTGCCGGTATTCGACCGCTTTGGCGTGGTGATTGCCGGTCTGAGCATTTCGTTCCCGACCATTCGTTTCTCCGAAGAAAGCAAAAGTCACTACGTGGAAATGCTGCATACCGCCGCACGGAATATTTCAGAGCAAATCGGTTTTCACGATTATCCGTTCTGAATAAAACGGCCGTTTCAGATATAAAAAAACCGAAGCCAGTGGCTTCGGTTTTTTATTTATCGCGGTCCGGACTTAACGGTGAGCCAGCTCAGCCGTTTCATCAGAATCCATCACGGTTTTGTCGGTTTGTTTCAGTAACTGGCTGGTGATCGTCCCGGCAGTCATTGAACCGCTGACATTCAGCGCAGTACGGCCCATATCAATCAGCGGCTCTACCGAAATCAGCAGGGCAACCAATGTCACCGGCAGCCCCATAGCAGGCAGAACGATCAGCGCGGCGAAGGTTGCGCCACCGCCCACACCCGCAACGCCGGCAGAGCTCAGGGTAACGATACCCACTAAGGTAGCAATCCACACCGGATCAAACGGGTTAATGCCCACCGTCGGCGCAACCATCACCGCCAGCATCGTCGGATACAGACCCGCACAACCATTCTGACCAATTGTTGCGCCGAAAGAGGCCGCAAAGCTGGCGATAGATTCCGGAATACCCAGACGACGAGTCTGCGCTTCCACGCTCAGCGGGATCGTTGCGGCACTGGAACGACTGGTGAACGCAAAGGTCAGCACCGGCCAGACTTTACGGAAGAATTTCGCCGGGTTCACACCAGTGAAAGACAACAGCACTGCGTGAATGACAAACATAATCGCCAGACCCAGGTAAGACGCGACAACGAAGCTGCCGAGCTTAATGATGTCCTGAATGTTCGAACCTGCGACCACTTTTGTCATCAGCGCCAGCACGCCGTACGGGGTCAGTTTCATGACCAGACGTACCAGCTTCATCACCCAGGCCTGAAGGGTATCAATGAAGGCCAGAACACGCGGGCCTTTTTCAGCATCGTCTTTTACCAGTTGCAGGGCAGCGACACCCACAAAAGCAGCAAAAATTACCACGCTGATGATTGACGTCGGGCTTGCGCCGGTCAGATCAGCAAACGGGTTCTTAGGAATAAAGGAAAGGATCAGCTGAGGAACGCTCAGGTCAGCCACTTTGCCGACATAGTTGGACTGAATCGCGGTCAGTCGTGCCGTTTCCTGCGTACCTTGTACCAGCCCGTCAGCGGTCAGGCCGAACAGACCGGTGACGAAGATACCCACCAGAGAGGCAATCAGCGTAGTAAACAGCAGGGTGCCGATGGTCAGGAAGCTGATTTTGCCCAGAGACGACGCGTTATGCAGTTTCGCTACTGCACTCAGAATCGACACGAAAACCAGCGGCATGACGATCATTTGCAGCAACTGAACGTAGCCATTACCGACAATATTGAACCATGTGATTGAGGTTTTCAGAACCGGGTCATCTGAACCGTAAATCAGCTGTAATGCCAGGCCAAAGACGACGCCCATCGCCAGACCCAGAAGGACTTTTTTTGCCAGGCTCCATTGCTTATGGCGGGTTTGCGCCAGCAGCAACAGCAGCACCACGAAAGCCACTACGTTTAGAACGAGCGGAAGATTCATACCAGACTCCAGTCTTATAATTTTGATAAACGAAACGGGTGTTTCCGGAAAGGATTGCACCATCCCAAAGCAATGCGGTGAAGAATATCAGTTTGGGAGCCTGAGTATTTATATCCAAAAGGAATTCATTATAACTTTTTGGTGGTATTTGTATTAATTACATTCAATGCGGGCGTATTTTGTTCACATCAGATGAACAGTTTTAGAATGTGATTAAAAAAGTCCGGATTAATTGCACCAATGATGGGCGTCCAGTCTGGCCAGAAAAGCGTTAAACCGACCAGCAATAAGCAGAGTGTTCTTTCCAGCTGGTTGCCTTTCTGGCTGTTAATCAGCGGTAAACGGAAACGCCAGCGGCAAGGCCAGAGCAGCGGTACACCTGCAGGCGTCAGCATATCAGCCAGAATGTGACTCAGATACCCTATGATCATGGCGTGGAATGCATCGGCTGGGATCACCCAGTCCTGGGGGAAATGGGTACGCAGCAGGAAAATACCGCCTGCCACTGCCAGCAAACTGTGGGTAAATCCGCGGTGACCGAAAGCGCGGGCGATAGGTGTGGAAAGCCATTTGAGTCGCTGACCCAGTACGGATTTCGGATGGTCGATATCAGGTAACAGACAGGTGAGCAAAGACCCTGGAATGATGTGCCACCAGTCACCATGCGCCAGTTCGGGAGAAAGCTGTGCCTTTTTAGCAAATACTGCACAGGCTATTGAGAAAATGAGATGGCCTTCCGCCGTCATGACGCGTCCGAACTGGATAACTGTTATTTTATCCAGTATAAGTGAAACTGTCACAATCTTGGAAGAGCGACCCTGTAACTAATTGTCAACGGCATGATAAAAAAGAAAAAGGCGTATATAAATACGCCTTAATCATGTCACTTATCTTGTTGCTACCGTGCCAGCCATCCGCCATCGACAGCAATAGTGTAGCCATTCACGTAATCCGACGCTTTTGACGCCAGGAAGACCACCGGCCCCATGACATCTTCCGGCAATCCCCAGCGTCCGGCCGGGATCCTGTCGAGGATTTCTTTGCTGCGATCTTCATCAGCACGTAACTGCTCGGTGTTATTCGTGGCCATGTATCCCGGAGCAATCGCATTCACATTCACGTTGTGCTTCGCCCATTCATTGGCCATCAGTCGAGTCAGACCCATGACGGCGCTTTTGGATGCGGTATAGGAGGGCACGCGGATCCCGCCCTGATAGGACAACATGGAAGCGATATTGATGATTTTGCCGCCATTGCCCTGTTTGATGAATTGTTTCGCCACGGCCTGTGACATAAAGAACAACGTTTTGCTGTTCACATTCATCACATCGTCCCAGTTTTTCTCACTGAATTCGATGGCATCTTCACGTCGGATAATCCCGGCGTTATTAATCAGAATATCGATATGACCAAATTCCCCGACCGCTTTATCAATCAGATCAGGAATGCCGTTGATACTGCTCAAATCCGCCCGCAGGTCGAGAAAACGACGGCCCAGCGCGGTGACTTTCTTTTCGGTGTCTTCCGGTGCGGAGACGTTAACGCCGACGATATCACATCCCGCCTGCGCAAGGCCGAGCGCCATGCCCTGACCCAGTCCGGTATTGCATCCGGTTACGATGGCGACTTTGCCGCTTAATTCAAAGGAATTGAGGATCATATTCAGAGTCTCTTTTGCCACGGCACATTCGCCATAAAGATGAGTCGCTCTGCCGGTTAAGGCAGAGCGCGGGGGGTTAGCGCAGTTCGCTGACTTTGACGTGATCCATGTCGTCGAATACCTGATTTTCACCGACCATACCCCAGATAAAGGTATAGTTTTTCGTGCCCACGCCAGCATGAATCGACCAGCTTGGGGAGATAACAGCCTGTTCGTTATGCACCAGCAAGTGACGGGTTTCCTGTGGTTGCCCCATCATGTGGAACACTGCTGTTTCCGCTTCCATATTGAAGTAGAAATACACTTCCATACGGCGTTCATGGGTATGGCAAGGCATGGTGTTCCACAGGCTGCCTTCTTCCAGTTTGGTCAGCCCCATGGTCAGCTGGCAGGTTTCCAGCACGTCAGGCACGATGAATTTATTGATGGTCCGGCGGTTGCTGGTCGCAGCGTCGCCGATAGTTTGCGGAGAGGCTTCCGCCAGGGTGATTTTTTTGTTCGGGAAAGTAGTATGCGCCGGGGCGCTGTTGTAATAGAACTTCGCCGGTTTGGCCGCATCCACACTGCTGAATTCGACCTGTTTCGCCCCTTTACCGACATACAACGCTTCTTCATGACCGATTTCATAGGTTGTGCCATCAACCACAATCAGGCCCGGTCCGCCAATATTAATGACGCCCAGCTCACGCCGTTCCAGAAAATAGCTCACACCGAGTTGCTTACCGACTTCATCACCGACGGTGACCGTTTTTTCAGCAGGCATGACACCGCCGACAATAATGCGGTCAATGTGGCTGTAGGTCATGGTGTAGGCATTTTTTTCAAAGATTTTCTCAATGAGAAATTCACGGCGTAATTCAGCGGTATCAAGCGTTTTAGCGTGGTCGCTGTGGATGCTTTGACGAACTTGCATGTCGGTGCCTCTCATAGATTGACAATATTAAGGAGGACTTACCGGGCTAGTCTGACCGTTGCGTGGCAGTGACAGCGTACAGAAGCAGGAGAGCTCCCGGCTCGTCCTTGTTGCAGGAATCATAGGTTCATTGGCATATGAATTCAATAAAAATGAAATAACGTTTTATTTATTTTATGAGTCAGTTCAAGCTTTACGAAATTAAACGTCGCCTGGAAAATGATGGCAGGGGAAATGCGTGAGGAACGGGAAGGAAAGTGCGGAAGGTGCGCAGCAACGCCCGCTGCTGCGCATTCCATTCAACTGATATGCGCCGGACGCAATTCTTCGAGAGAAGACAGTTTGACATCGGCCAGTGCCCAGCGGGGATCGGCGCTGTATTCATGGTCAGGCACCACCACCGAACGCATGCGCGCGGCTTTGGTGGCGATCATGCCATTAAAGGAATCTTCCAGCGTAACGCAGTTCAGAGGATCAACCTGCAATTGCCCGGCTGCGAGCAGATAGACTTCCGGATGAGGCTTGCTGTACGGCAGATTCTCGGCAGAAACGCGGACCTGAAAATAGGATTGCAGGTTAAACATTTCCAGCACGGTATCGAGCATATAAAGTGGTGAAGCAGAAGCGAGACCAATCTTCAGCCCCTGATCACGGCAAAGCTCAAGGGCATGGTTCACACCCGGCAGCAGAGGTCGGGTTTGTTCCACCAGTTCAATGGTCCGGGCAATGATCCGTGAAGAGACCTCCTCAAGACCCGGCCCCTGCCACGGCAGCGCCTGATACCACATCCTGACCACCTGATCGATGCGCAAACCCAGCGTATCCGGTAACAAATGTCGCTGGGAAATATCCACGCCCAGACTACTGAAAACATCCAGTTCGGCCTGAACCCATAACCGTTCAGAATCAATTAACAGACCATCCATATCAAAAATTGCTGCATTAACAGGGCGGACATAAGCCATGAAAGCGGACTCCCTTACAATAAATTGAAACCCACTCTACCACTGGCTGTCAGGCAGGTGAAACCCGTTGTGAACGGGGGCGCGTTGCCTGTTGTGGGGATACCGGTACGCTAACTGATTAAAACATTGGGCGGGAAAACCTTTCTGTGGGTAAACTTAGCAGTTGCTTCAGGCATCCTAACAAGGGGAATTCATGACGTACCAACAAGCCGGACGTGTGGCAGTGATTAAACGAATTGCAGGATGGATCATTTTTATCCCTGCGCTGCTTTCTACGCTGATTTCATTGCTGACTTTTATCAATGAGCATACTAAAACCGAACAGGGCATCAACGCCGTCATGCTGGATTTCGTCCATGTGATGGTGGATATGGTCAAATTTAATACTTCGTTTCTCAATGTCTTTTGGTACAACTCACCGGTGCCGGCTTTAGGCCAGGGCGTTACTACCGCCAACATCATGTTTTTCATTATTTACTGGCTGATTTTTGTGGGGCTGGCGTTGCAGGCGTCTGGCGCGAGAATGTCCCGTCAGGTGAAACACATCCGTGAAGGTATTCAGGATCAGCTGATCCTGGAGCAGGCGAAAGGCACGGAAGGGCGTACCCGTCCGCAAATTGAAGAACGTATTGTGATACCGCGACACACCATTCTGGTGCAGTATTTTCCGCTCTATATTTTGCCGATTATCATTGCGGTCATTGGCTATTTCATTCTGAAATTATTAGGTTTAATCGCCTGATCAATAAGGCCAGAATATTGATATGTTCTGGCCTTATTTGTCTTATCGCGAAAGCCTCCTTTCGGCTAACTGATATCTTCGTGCAACAGTCTCTCCACTGCGCGTTGCGCGACGACAAGATGCTGACCTCCAAATAAATTACTGCGGTTAAGCAAATAATATAACTGGTAGACCGCTTGCCGCGAAATGAAGTCATCAGGGAGCGGCGTTTTACTCTGATAACCGTCATATAATTGCGGGGGGACATTGGGATATAACGGCAGCATCGCCAGATCACATTCCCGATCACCCCAGTAACACGCCGGGTCGAAAATGACCGGCCCCTCCCCGGATAATCCGCAGTTATGTGGCCACAAATCGCCGTGCAAAAGTGAAGGCTGGGGCTGATGGTTTTGCAGTCGGGCATGAACCATGGCGGTGATATCTTCAATGCTGCCGAACGTCATGCCTTTTTCCGCCGCCAGCTGCAGCTGCCAGCCAATGCGCTGCTCGGCGAAGAACGTGGCCCAGCGGCGTTGCCAGCTGTTGGGTTGCACAAGCGTTGCCAGTTCATTATCAAAATCCAGACCGAATTGCAGTTGCTCACTCCACTGATGCAGCGCGGCCAGTTGCTGGCCTAATACGAAAGCATTATGTGCATCGAGAGGTTTCAGCGGGATGTATTCGAGAAGCAGAAAACTGTAATCGCGATCGCTCCCCACGCCATACACTTCCGGCACCCTGACGGTCTGACTGCGGGCGAGCAGGGCGAGCTGATCGGCTTCCGCCGCAAAGATAGGCAGCATTTCGCGCGCATTGCATTTTACAAATACGTCTCTGTCGCCGTAGCTCAGCCGCCATGCCGGATGGATTTCCCCTCCGGGCAGCTCAACACGTTCGCGGATTTCAGCACTGCCAAGGTGTTCACTCAACAAACGATTGACGGCTTGCCACATGGTATTACCCCTTCTGACTGGCCCGATAATTCATTAAGTTAGCGTTTTTTCTGCTTCGAAAACCCGATCCGGCGCACGGCTGAATCAGATGATGATGTTAATTTATGCATTTTTGGGAATGACGAAATAGAAAGTGTAATCAGTGAATCACTTAATTTAGGAATATGTGACATCAAACGGGTTTTATAACCGGAATTGTCTTATCGACATGTTCCTAACCCCCTTGTTTAACAAAACAATAATAATAATAGACTAAAAATATATTCAGGTGTGGGAAGAAGATGTATATGCTACATCTCGTCCCAGTCGCGAGAGAGATAACGTGAAACCAAACATTCTTTATTTGATGGCCGCGCTATTGTTGGCGGGTTGCGCTAAAGAAACACCGGTTCAAAGTACGCATTTTCTGAATCCATCGCCGCCACCTCAGCGGGAAACTTCATTAATGCATCCGGGGCCTTATGGTGATGTTATTCATCAGGCGGCAAATACTTACGGCGTCGACGAAACACTTGTTAAAGCAATCATTCAGGTCGAATCTGGATATAACCCAACCGTTGTCAGTAAATCGAATGCGATTGGGTTAATGCAGCTAAAGGCCTCAACGGCAGGACGCGATGCCTACCGGATGAAAGGACGTTATGGTCAGCCGACACCGCATGATTTAAAAGATCCGGCGGTAAATATTGACCTGGGGACGGCCTACCTGAGTATTTTACAACAGCAGCTGGCGGGTATTAACAACCCGGAAACCCGTCGTTATGCCACCACGCTGGCGTATGTGAACGGGGCAGGGGCACTGCTGAGAACGTTCGATAAAGACAAGACTTATGCGATTGCGAAAATCAATCTGATGACGCCAGCTGAGTTTTCTGACCATGTGCAGAAAAAACACCCGGCACCTCAGGCTCCACGTTATCTGTGGAAAGTGAACAATGCCTACCTCGCGATGCGGTAAGCATTGAGTTTTTCGCCAGCGGCTCAGGCTGCTGGCGGAAAGTTTTTAATAATCTCAATAATGCCGTTGATCACGAACTGAACGCCCATACACACCAGCAAAAATCCCATCAGACGCGAAATCGCTTCAATCCCGCTTTTCCCCACCAGTCGCATAATGGCACCCGAACTGCGCAGGGAAATCCATAAAATCAAACCGACCAAAAAGAAAATCATCACTGGCGCGACCGTAATGATCCAGCCGGGGAAATCAGACGTTCTGACCGTTGAGGCGCTGCTGATGATCATGGCAATGGTGCCCGGTCCCGCTGTGCTTGGCATGGCAAGAGGGACAAACGCAATGTTCGGTGAATCCTGTTTCTTCATTTCCGCCGTTTTGTTTTCGATCATGACTTTCTCTTCCACATGAGGCTGCGGGAAAAGCATTCTGAAACCGATAAACGTAACGATCAGACCGCCCGCGATGCGCAGGCCGGGAATGGAAATCCCGAACGTGTTCATCACCACCTGGCCGGCGTAGTAGGCCACCATCATGATGATGAAGACATACACAGAGGCCATCAGCGACTGATGGTTTCTTTCCTGTGTCGTCATATTCCCTGAAAGACCGAGCATCAGGGCTACGGTGGTCAGGGGATTTGCCAGCGGAAGCAGCACCACCAGACCTAATCCAAGTGCCTCAAATAATTGCCTGACTTCTGTCATATCCTTCCCTTTTTTTAAATGCTGCCCTGATTACCTTAACGTGTCCGGGGGGATTACACGAAAAATATCCGCGTTTAGCAACACAGGTTGCTGGAAATTCGCACTTTACGAATGGTAAACTCATCGCCTGTTTTCACGTCGCATCCCGGTACAATTCTCTGATGTATACAGGGTGTCTATATTTGGCAAGGTAAAGCTAAATAGCGTGAATAACTACGTGAATTTAAACTCAAATATTTTTCTAGATGTGCTCTGTCGTGTGGGGCACCACTGTAGATTAAGGAATTAGCATGCCTGTCATTACTCTTCCTGATGGAAGCCAGCGCGTTTTTGATCGCCCCGTTTCTCCTCTTGATGTTGCCCTTGATATCGGTCCTGGTCTGGCGAAAGCCTGTATCGCCGGACGTGTTAACGGCGAACTTGTTGATGCTACCGACCTCATTGAGGTGGATGCACAACTGGCGATCATCACCGCGAAAGACGAAGCCGGTCTTGAAATTTTGCGTCACTCCTGTGCGCACCTTTTGGGTCATGCCATTAAACAACTGTGGCCAGACACCAAAATGGCGATCGGCCCGGTTATCGATAATGGCTTCTATTACGACGTCGATTTAGATCGCACGCTGACTCAGGAAGATATCGAACTGCTTGAAAAGCGCATGCACGAACTGGCTGAAAAGAATTACGACGTCATTAAAAAGAAAGTCAGCTGGCAGGAAGCACGCGATACCTTTGCAAGCCGTGGCGAAGAATACAAAGTGGCGATTCTGGATGAAAACATCAGTCATGATGATCGTCCGGGTCTGTATCACCACGAAGAATACGTCGATATGTGCCGCGGTCCGCACGTACCGAACATGCGTTTCTGCCATCATTTCAAACTGCAGAAAACCTCCGGTGCTTACTGGCGTGGCAACAGCGACAACAAAATGCTGCAACGTATTTACGGCACTGCGTGGGCGGATAAAAAGCAGCTGAATGCTTACATCCAGCGTCTGGAAGAAGCCGGTAAACGTGACCACCGTAAAATCGGTAAGCAGCTTGACCTGTACCACATGCAGGAAGAAGCGCCGGGTATGGTGTTCTGGCATAACGACGGCTGGACTATCTTCCGTGAACTGGAAGCCTTTGTACGCATGAAACTGAAGTCTTATGACTATCAGGAAGTTAAAGGTCCGTTCATGATGGACCGTGTACTGTGGGAAAAAACAGGTCACTGGGAAAACTACAAAGAAGCGATGTTCACCACGTCTTCTGAGAACCGTGAATATTGCATCAAGCCAATGAACTGTCCGGGCCATGTTCAGATCTTCAATCAGGGTCTGAAATCCTACCGTGACCTGCCATTGCGTATGGCTGAGTTCGGCAGCTGTCACCGTAATGAGCCATCCGGCGCATTGCACGGCCTGATGCGTGTTCGCGGCTTCACACAGGACGATGCGCACATCTTCTGTACTGAAGAGCAGGTGCGTGATGAAGTAAACAGCTGTATCCGCATGGTGTACGACATGTACAGCACTTTTGGCTTTGAAAAGATCGTGGTGAAATTGTCCACCCGTCCTGAGAAGCGCATCGGTACTGACGAAATGTGGACGCGTGCTGAGGATGACCTGGCCGCTGCGCTGACTGAAAACGACATTCCGTTCGAATATCAGCCAGGTGAAGGGGCGTTCTACGGTCCAAAAATTGAATTTACCTTGCATGATTGTTTGGATCGTGCGTGGCAGTGTGGTACCGTGCAGCTCGACTTTTCATTACCGGGTCGTTTGAACGCCTCTTATATTGGCGAAAGCAACGACCGTCAGGTACCGGTAATGATTCACCGTGCTATCCTGGGTTCAATGGAGCGCTTCATCGGTATTCTGACTGAAGAATACGCGGGCTTCTTCCCAACCTGGATGGCTCCGGTTCAGGTAGTGATCATGAACATCACTGATGCACAAGCTACCTATGTCGAAGAATTAACTAAAAAACTGCAAGATGCAGGCATTCGCGTTAAAGCCGACTTGAGAAATGAGAAGATTGGCTTTAAAATTCGCGAACACACGCTACGCCGTGTTCCTTACATGTTAGTTTGTGGCGATAAAGAGGTCGAAGCAGGCAAAGTTGCTGTTCGTACCCGCCGCGGCAAAGACCTGGGAAGCATGGATGTTAGCGAAGTCGTTGACAAACTGCTGGCGGAAATCCGCAGCAGAAGTCTTCATCAACTGGAGGAATAAAGTATTAAAGGCGGAAAACGAGTTCAACCGGCGCGTCCTAATCGCATTAACAAAGAGATTCGCGCGCAAGAAGTTCGCCTCACAGGCGTCGATGGCGAGCAGATTGGTATTGTCAGTCTGAATGAAGCTCTTGAAAAAGCTGAGGAAGCGGGCGTCGATTTAGTAGAAATCAGTCCGAATGCCGAGCCGCCAGTTTGTCGAATCATGGATTACGGCAAATTCCTCTACGAGAAGAGCAAGTCGACCAAAGAGCAGAAGAAGAAACAAAAAGTTATTCAGGTTAAGGAAATCAAATTCCGACCTGGTACCGATGATGGCGACTATCAGGTCAAACTACGCAACCTGATTCGCTTTCTGGAAGATGGCGATAAAGCCAAAATCACCCTGCGTTTCCGTGGGCGTGAAATGGCGCACCAACAGATCGGTATGGAAGTGCTTAACCGCGTCCGTAAAGACCTGTGTGAAGATTCTGAACTGGCCGTTGTCGAATCCTTCCCTACGAAGATCGAAGGTCGTCAGATGATCATGGTGCTCGCACCTAAGAAGAAACAGTAAGGCTTCCAAGTAATCCTGCTACGCGGTGTTCGCACCGCGTATGCTGGATTCGCCTTTCTGATTCATGTTAATAACAATGCGAAGTGGAATTTAAAATGCCAAAGATCAAAACAGTACGCGGCGCCGCTAAACGCTTCAAAAAAACCGCCAACGGTGGTTTTAAGCGTAAGCACGCAAACCTGCGTCATATTCTGACCAAAAAAGCTACTAAGCGTAAACGTCACTTGCGTCCAAAAGGCCTGGTATCCAAGAACGATTTGGGTCTGGTCTCTGCATGTCTGCCGTACGCATAAATACACTTTTTCATTTAGAATATAAAACTCAGGAGAGCATATGGCTCGCGTAAAACGTGGTGTGATTGCACGTGCACGTCACAAGAAAATCTTAAAACAGGCGAAAGGTTACTACGGTGCCCGTTCTCGCGTATATCGTGTTGCATTCCAGGCTGTTATCAAAGCTGGTCAATACGCTTACCGTGACCGTCGTCAAAAGAAACGTCAGTTCCGTCAGCTGTGGATCGCGCGTATCAACGCAGCAGCTCGTCAGAACGACATGTCTTACAGCAAATTCATTAACGGCTTGAAAAAAGCTTCTATTGAAATTGACCGTAAGATCTTGGCTGACATCGCAGTCTTCGACAAAGTGGTATTTGCCGCTCTGGTTGAGAAAGCGAAAGCAGCACTGGCGTAAGTCAGGTGAAAGAGGGAGCTTGCTCCCTCTTTTATATTTTGTGTTTAAAAACATTCTGTTTCGTTGTTTAATACCACCGGTAGTTTCGTTTGAACGTCAGCACAAGATTTCCAACCGATAAGGTAACGCAAGCATGAATGCTGCTATTTTCCGTTTCTTTTTTTACTTTAGCGCCTGACTCAGGAAGGCTTTCGCGCGTAAGAGAAGAAACGAAAAGTAGCGCCTAAGCCTCCCTCGTGGAGGCTTTTTTGTATCTGTGCTTTATACACTAAGGTTCAGGGTCAAAATCGCGCCCCTGATTAATCACGGTTATTTTACATCGGGCCATATTGGCCAGAAGAAGAGGAAAGCAATGCCACATCTCGCAGAGCTGGTTGCCAATGCCAAGGCAGCCGTAGAGAGTGCTCAGGATATCGCCGCGCTGGATAACGTGCGTGTCGAATATCTGGGTAAGAAAGGCCACCTGACACTCCAGATGACAACCCTCCGTGAATTACCTGCGGAAGAACGCCCGGCTGCGGGCGCGGTCATCAATGAAGCGAAAGCGCAGGTTCAGGAAGCCCTGAACGCGCGTAAAAATACGCTGGAGTCCGCCGAGCTGAACGCCCGTCTGGCGGAGGAAACCATCGACGTTTCCCTGCCTGGTCGTCGCATCGAAAACGGTGGCCTGCACCCGGTGACCCGTACTATCGATCGCATTGAAACTTTCTTCGGTGAATTAGGCTTTACCGTGGAAACCGGCCCTGAAATCGAAGATGACTATCACAACTTTGATGCGCTGAACATTCCGGGTCACCATCCGGCACGTGCCGACCACGATACTTTCTGGTTTGACGCCAGGCGTTTGCTGCGTACACAAACTTCCGGCGTTCAGATCCGTACAATGAAAGATCAGCAGCCGCCGATCCGTATCATTGCGCCGGGTCGCGTTTATCGTAATGACTACGACCAGACGCACACCCCGATGTTCCATCAGATGGAAGGTCTGATCGTTGATAAAGACATCAGCTTCTCCAACCTGAAAGGCACACTGCACGATTTCCTGAACAACTTCTTTGAAGCTGATTTGCAGATCCGTTTCCGTCCTTCCTATTTCCCGTTCACTGAACCTTCCGCTGAAGTGGATGTGATGGGTAAAAATGGTAAATGGCTGGAAGTGCTGGGTTGCGGCATGGTGCATCCCAATGTCCTGCGCAACGTCGGCATTGACCCGGAAGTTTATTCCGGTTTTGCCTTCGGCATGGGGATGGAGCGCCTGACCATGTTGCGCTATGGCGTGACAGACCTGCGTGCATTCTTCGAAAATGATCTGCGTTTCCTCAAACAGTTTAAGTAAGGCGGGAATATCACATGAAATTCAGTGAACTCTGGTTGCGTGAATGGGTAAACCCAGCCATCAGCAGCGAAGCATTATCAGACCAAATCACCATGGCCGGCCTTGAAGTCGATGGCGTGGATCCGGTTGCCGGCGCATTTACTGGCGTCGTTGTCGGTGAAGTTGTCGAATGTGGTCAGCACCCGAACGCAGACAAACTGCGTGTCACCAAAGTGAATGTGGGCGGCGATCGCCTGCTGGACATCGTGTGTGGCGCACCAAACTGCCGTCAGGGCCTGAAAGTGGCGGTTGCCACTGTGGGGGCTGTCTTGCCGGGTGATTTCAAAATCAAAGCCGCTAAGCTGCGTGGCGAGCCTTCAGAAGGCATGCTGTGCTCCTTCTCTGAGCTGGGTATTTCAGAAGATCACGACGGTATTATCGAATTACCGCTGGATGCATCCGTCGGTACGGATATCCGCGAATTCCTGAAACTGGATGACACCACCATTGAAATCAGCGTGACGCCAAACCGTGCTGATTGTCTGGGGATCCTCGGCGTGGCACGTGATGTTGCGGTGATTAATCAGTTGCCGCTGGTCGAGCCGGAAATCAATCCGGTGAAAGCCACCGTTGATGCCACAATCTCCATTGATGTGCAGGCGCCACAGGCGTGTCCGCGTTATCTGGGCCGTGTTGTCAAAGGCATCAACGTTAAGGCGCCTACACCACTGTGGATGCGTGAAAAGCTGCGTCGTTGTGGCACCCGCTCTATTGATGCGGTGGTGGATATCACCAACTACGTGCTGCTCGAACTCGGTCAGCCAATGCATGCGTTCGACCTGAACCGCATCCAGGGTGGCATCGTTGTGCGTATGGCACAGCAGGGCGAACCGCTGACCCTGCTTGACGGCACGCAGGCGAAACTGAACGAAGATACGCTGGTTATCGCTGACCATGAAAAAGCACTGGCGATGGCCGGTATCTTTGGCGGCGAACATTCCGGTGTGAACGATGAAACGCAGGATGTTCTGCTGGAGTCTGCGTTCTTCGCGCCACTTTCCATTACTGGCCGCGCACGCCGTCAGGGGCTGCACACCGACGCCTCACATCGCTATGAGCGTGGTGTTGACCCGCAACTGCAATACAAGGCTATCGAGCGCGCTACCGCGCTGTTGCTGAGCATTTGTGGTGGTGAAGCCGGTCCGGTGATTGATGCATCTTCTGAAGAGCATCTGCCGAAAGCGGCGACCATCACGCTGCGTCGTGAAAAGCTGGATCGCCTGATCGGGCATCACGTTGAAGATGCACAGGTCACGGACATTCTGACCCGTCTGGGCTGCCAGGTTCAGCATCACGGCGATCACTGGGTGGCTGTGGCACCGAGCTGGCGTTTCGATATGCAAATCGAAGAAGATTTGGTGGAAGAAGTGGCCCGCGTTTACGGCTACAACAACATTCCTGATGTGCCGGTGAAAGCCAGTCTGGTGATGACTAAACACCGCGAAGCGAATCTGTCGCTGAAACGTGTGAAAAATCTGTTGGTTGACCGCGGTTTCCAGGAAGCGATTACCTACAGTTTTGTCGATCCAAAAGTGCAGGCTCTGCTGCATCCTGGCGAAGAAGCGCTGATTCTGCCTCGCCCGATCTCGGTAGAAATGTCCGCCATGCGTCTTTCCCTGTGGTCAGGTCTGCTGACTGCGGTGGTAAATAACCAGAATCGTCAGCAAAGTCGCGTGCGTTTATTTGAAAGCGGCCTGCGCTTTGTCCCTGATACACAAGCCGATTTGGGTATCCGTCAGGACGTCATGCTGTCTGGTGTGATCTCCGGCACGAAAAATGAAGAGCATTGGGATCTGGCGCGTCAGGCAGTTGACTACTACGATTTGAAAGGTGATCTTGAGGCTATTCTTGAGCTTACCGGCAAAATGAACGATGTACAGTTCAAGGTGGAAGCGAATCCTGCGTTGCACCCTGGGCAGAGCGCAGCTATTTATTTACGCGGCGAACGTATTGGTTTCATTGGTGTAGTCCACCCTGAGCTGGAACGTAAACTCGATCTTAATGGTCGTACTGTGGTCTTCGAACTGTTATGGAATAAGGTTGCAGACCGCGTACTGCCTGATGCGAAAGAGATTTCTCGCTTCCCGGCGAACCGTCGTGACATCGCTGTTGTAGTCGCCGAAAACGTGCCCGCAGACGATATTTTGGCAGAGTGCAAGAAAGTTGGCGCAAATCAGGTAGTTGGCGTAAACTTGTTTGATGTGTACCGTGGCAAGGGCGTAGCTGAGGGTTACAAGAGCCTGGCTATCAGTCTGGTGTTGCAGGATACCGGCCGTACACTGGAAGAAGAGGAGATCGCCGCTACCGTTGCAAAATGTGTAGAGGCTCTAAAACAGCGATTCCAAGCATCCTTGAGGGATTGAACCTATGGCGCTTACTAAAGCTGAAATGTCAGAACACCTGTTTGAGAAGCTCGGGCTGAGCAAACGGGATGCCAAAGACCTTGTTGAAATATTTTTCGAAGAAGTTCGTCGTGCTTTGGAAAATGGTGAGCAAGTTAAACTGTCTGGCTTTGGCAACTTTGATCTGCGTGACAAAAACCAACGTCCGGGACGTAACCCGAAAACCGGCGAAGATATTCCGATCACGGCGCGTCGTGTGGTGACTTTCCGTCCGGGACAGAAATTGAAAAGTCGTGTAGAGAATGCCACGCCGAAAGAATAAGTGAAAACATCAAAAAGGCCGCGAGAGCGGCCTTTTTTTTCGCCTGCGATTTACGCCGCATTTTCCCGGTTATTTTGTGAGCACCTTCACAACTTTCAGGCCTGTCATTTTACGGATTTAAGTAATCAGCACAGGAAGTGAAAAGATAGTGTTAAGAGGGTGGGCGGTTCAGGATTAGTCTGATAGATTAAATTTCAAGGCAGGAAGAGCAGTGTGCTTTATTCTTTCTTCACAAGCCTGATAATAAAAAAGGGGCCGAAGCCCCTGAAGTTAATGACTCATATTGTTCAGTGAATAATGCGCGCACATTAATTACTGAAGCAAGGGTTCCGCAGAAATAACCGGGAACCCGAAGAGTATACTTTTTAGAATGTGATTAATGGTTATAGAACATACGAGGTCCGCCCGGACCACCACCACCGTGGCCACCACCGCCGTGACCGCCACCACCAGGGCCCCAGAACGGAGGGAATAAACAGCCGCTGAGGCTGACGACGACCAGAGCCACGCTAAACAGAGCTAAAATACGACGCATAAAGTACATCCTTTGTTTGAATAAACAGGGCGAGTATAAATAGAATGCAGCCAGGTTGTTGTCAGGCTTGCGTTAAGATTTGTTAGCGTCGTAATAAGAATTGAATAGATAATAATCTTCATCCTGTTGATGTATTTCAATCAGGATATGTTTGTATTGTTATTGTAAGGTCTCGGCAAGTTAACTGAAAATCCGCTCCTGTCTTATATTCTCTCCTCTTACCGCCTGATATAAAAAACACGTCATAAAAAATAAAGAAGGCGTGACTATCGTGAAAAAATCTCTCTTATTGCTTTGTTGTGCACTGGCGTTGCCTGTGATCGCGCAGGCAAATGTTTCTATTGACCTCAATGTACCTGGCGTATCACTTCACCTCGGGGATCAGGATCAGCGCGGTTACTACTGGGATGGTTATGACTGGCGTCCGCCGCAGTGGTGGCATGATCATCAGGGCCATCATTATGGTGAACGTAATGAGCATGGCATGTACTGGCATGGTAACCGCTGGGATGCCAAACCGCCGCAGCGCAGCCACGGTAATCCGGGGCACAACACGCCGCGTCCTCCGCAGCAGCCTCATAATCAGGGGCGTCCGAACGGCAATGACCATCATGATAACAACGGTCATCAGGGCGGCGGCAAGGATCAGCAGGGCGGTCATAACGATCATCAGGGCAACGGACAACCGATCCCGCCAAATGGTCATCAGGGCCACTGATCTTCCCTGTCAGGGTCAGTCAGTCCGAAGCCGGTGCTCAGTCACCGGCTTTTTTATTTCTCATTTGCCCCATAATCCGGTTCAGCGCTAGAGCTAACTGCCTAATATCGGTAGGATAGTCAATTCCCGTCCGCCTCAGGAAACTGCACGTCATGCCTATCCCGCAGACTTTTTCTGCCCTTGAACATCAACAGAAATGTCGTGACCGTCGCTGGTTATACGGGCTGAGTCTGCTGCTTTTGCTGACCGGCGTGCTCAGCCTCTGTGCGGGCGAACGCTGGCTTTGGCCGGATCACTGGCTGAGCAGCGAGGCGCGTCTTTTTGTCTGGCAATTGCGTTTCCCCCGTGCCATCGCCGTGATCCTGGTCGGCGCGAGTCTGGCGGTCGCCGGAACCGTGATGCAGTCATTATTTGAAAATCCGCTGGCAGAGCCGGGGCTGCTCGGTGTGGCGAACGGTGCCGGTGTTGCGCTGGTAGGTTGCGTGATGCTCGGGCAGGGTCTGTTACCGGTCTGGATCATCAGTCTGGCCGCCGTGGCCGGTGCGCTGGTTGTGACATTCTTCCTGTTGTATATCGCCCGAAAACGCCTGCTGACGAATGCGCGGATGCTGCTGGTCGGGGTGGCGATTGGCATTGTGTGCAGTGCATTAATGACCTGGGCCATTTATTTCAGCAGCAATCTCGATTTACGCCAGCTGATGTACTGGATGATGGGAGGATTTGGCGGGGTCGACTGGAGCCAGATCTGGCTGGGATTAATGCTGCTGCCGGTGTTGATGTGGCTGGTGTGGCAGGGCAACACGCTGAATCTGCTCTCGCTGGGGACACAACAGGCGCGCCAGCTGGGGATATCGCTGAACGCCTGGCGCTATATTCTGGTGCTGGCTGTCGGCTGGATGGTCGGGCTGAGTGTCGCGCTGGCGGGGGTGATTGGCTTTATCGGTCTGGTGATCCCCCATATTCTCAGGCTGTGCGGTATTACCGATCAGCGCCGCTTACTGCCTGCCAGCGCACTGGGCGGGGCGTCGGTGCTGTTGCTGGCGGATGTGCTGGCGCGCATTGGCTTATATGCCGCTGAGCTGCCGATTGGCGTGGTCACGGCCACGCTCGGCGCCCCGGTATTCATCTGGTTATTAATCAGAACCGGACAAATCCGCTGATCCTTTGCAGCGTGTCGTCTATGCTGTTCCCTGAAACCCCCTTTACCTAACCTACACCTCTCAGGATAAACACGATGAGCAATGACATTTTTGATATCTCCCTGAAAACGATCGATGGCGAAACGACTACGCTGGGCGCTTACAAAGGTTCGGTATTGCTGGTGGTCAACGTGGCTTCGCAATGTGGCCTGACCAAGCAATACGAAGGTCTGGAAAATATTTATCAGGCGTGGCATGACCGTGGCTTCGAAGTGCTGGGCTTCCCGTGCAATGAATTTGCCGGGCAGGAGCCGGGTACGGAAGAGGAAATCAAAACCTTCTGCACCGCCAATTTTGGCGTGAAATTCCCGATGTTCAGTAAAATTAACGTCAATGGTGAACAGCGTCATCCGCTGTACTCGGCACTGATTGCCGCCTGTCCGACAGCGGTAAAACCGGAAGACAGCGCCTTCTATGAGCGTCTTGCCAGCAAAGGTCGCCAGCCATTGAAACCGGATGACATCTTGTGGAACTTTGAAAAATTCCTGATTGGTCGTGACGGCACCGTGGTTCAGCGTTTTGCGCCGGATATGGCACCGGAAGATCCGATCCTGATGGAAACCATCAAAGCCGCTCTGGCGAAATGATTTACGCGTGAGAACACAGATGCTGGAATGTCGCGATATCACCGTTGAAGGCCGTCTGCGGGCCTTCACCACACAGATTGCGCCGGGCAAACGGATCCATATCATCGGGCCGAACGGTGCCGGAAAAAGCACCTTGCTGGCGAGGCTGGCGGGTATGTCCGGCGGTGGCGGTGAAGTGTTGCTCGACGGGCAGCCGCTGGCGGAGATTTCCGGTCCGCGGCTGGCCCGTCTTCGCGCCTGGTTATGCCAGCAACTGACACCGGCATCGCTGATGCCGGTATTCCAGTATCTTTCTCTTCACCAGCCACAACAAGCCGATCCCGCCGCACTGGAAAAGACCATCGCGCGGTTATGCAGTGCATTGCAGCTAAGTGACAAACTGGCGCGGCCGGTCACCCATCTGTCAGGAGGAGAATGGCAACGTGTCAGGCTGGCGGCGGTATTGTTGCAGGTCTGGCCGCAGGTGAATCCTGACAGCCAGATATTGTTTCTGGATGAGCCGATGAACAGCCTGGATGTGGCGCAGCAGCAGGCGCTGGATCAGTTGCTGACGGAATTCTGTGCAAGCGGACGTTCGGTGGTGATAAGCGATCACGATCTCAATCACACCCTGCATTACGCGCAACAGGTCTGGTTAATGTCTGGCGGATCGGTCATTGCGGCGGGGGAATGTACGACGGTGATGCAGGCGGAGATACTTTCCGGCGTCTATAACGTAGCATTTCAGATACACCAGATGGCTGGGCGGCAGTGGATAATGGCGACAGAAACATCGGTCAGCGTTTAATGTGTAGCGCTGTCATTATATAAATATTGCGTCTTCTTACCCTCAGGGACTTTACGTTGTTCGAAAAAAGAACAGTGTTTTCACTTTTTAAATAAAGTTCATTTTTAAAATAATCAGAGGAATAATTTATCTCTCTGTTTTTCTTGCTGTTTAATCTCTCCTTTTATTTATTTCCCCTTGATTTACTTTCTATTTAACTTCGCAATACTGGCAAATCCTTAAGGTTAAATTAAGCTTAAACCGACATCCTAAGAGTCATAAATTCAGGGCGGCGTTTACTTACGGTTAAATAAATGCGGTCTACAGTCGGTATGAGTTAATTACCTTTTCGGGATAGCGTAATGGAAAACTTTTTGCCTTTCTCTCGTCCTTCCATGGGCGAAGAAGAGATTGCGGCTGTTGGGCAGGTTTTACGTTCTGGCTGGATAACCACCGGGCCGCAAACACATCAGCTTGAACAGGATTTTGCTGCCGCTTTCGGTTGTAAACATGCCATTGCTGTCAGTTCCGCGTCCGGCGGGATGCACGTGACATTAATGGCGCTGGGCATCGGTCCCGGCGATGAAGTCATTACTCCTTCCCAGACCTGGGTTTCGACCCTGAATATGATTGTTTTGCTCGGTGCAGAACCGGTCATGATCGATGTTGATCCGGACACCCTGATGGTCAGCGCCGACGCCATCGCTGCGGCGATCACCCCAAAAACCAAAGCCATTATTCCTGTCCATTACGCCGGTGCGCCGCTGGATCTTGACCCGATCTATGCCGTGGCCAACCAGCATGGTATCCCGGTCATTGAAGATGCCGCGCACGCGGCGGGCACAAAATACCGTGACCGCTGGATTGGCGCGCAGGGCACCGCGATTTTCTCCTTCCACGCCATCAAAAACATGACGTGTGCCGAAGGCGGTCTGATCGCCACCGACGACGATGCGCTGGCCGCTAAAGTCCGCGCCCTGAAATTCCACGGTCTGGCCGTTGATGCGTTTGATCGCCAGGTGCTGGGGCGTAAGCCGCAGGCGGAAGTGGTCGCGCCGGGGTTTAAATACAACCTGTCGGATATCCATGCCGCCATCGCCGTTGTGCAACTGAAACGTCTGGCACAAATGAATGCCCGCCGTGCAGAACTGGCGCAACGCTATATGGATAAATTACAGGGTTCGCCTTATCTGCCGATGCATGTGCCGGCTTATCCGCATCTTCATGCGTGGCACTTATTCATGATCCGTGTCGACGAACAACGTTGCGGCATCAGCCGTGATGATCTGATGGAACGCCTGAAAGAGCAGGGGATCGGAACCGGATTGCATTTCCGCGCAGCTCACACCCAAAAATATTACCGCGAACGTTATCCGCATCTGAATCTGCCAGCCAGCGAATGGAACTCGGCACGTCTGTGCAGTTTGCCTTTGTTCCCTGATATGCAGGACAGCGATGTGGACCGTGTTGTCGCGGCTCTCTTTTCCCTTCTGGAGGCGCAGTAGTGGCGCATTATGAACCCATTCGTAAAGTCTCGGTGGTCATCCCGGTCTACAACGAAGAAGAAAGCCTGCCTGCGCTTCTCTCGCGCACTCAGGCCGCATGTAAAGAATTAACCCAGCAATACGAAATCATCCTGGTGGATGACGGCAGTGCGGACAGCTCAGGCGACATGCTTTCCGCTGCGGCAGAACAACCAGACAGTCACATTATCGCCGTGCTGCTTAACCGTAACTACGGACAGCATTCCGCCATCATGGCCGGTTTCAGCCATGTGACGGGCGATCTGGTCATTACGCTTGATGCTGATTTGCAAAACCCGCCGGAAGAAATTCCGCGTCTGGTGGCAAAAGCCGATGAAGGTTATGACGTGGTGGGCACGGTGCGCGCCAACCGCCGCGATTCCTGGTTCCGTAAAACCGCATCCAAAATGATCAACATGATGATCCAGCGTGCCACCGGAAAATCGATGGGAGATTACGGCTGCATGTTGCGTGCATACCGCCGCCACATTATTGAAGCCATGCTGCATTGCCATGAGCGCAGCACTTTTATCCCGATCCTCGCCAACACCTTTGCGCGTAAGACGGTGGAAATCCCGGTTCAGCATTCCGAACGTGAATTTGGCGA
The DNA here is from genome assembly GCF_021276285.1 of Rahnella victoriana. Taxonomy (NCBI): domain Bacteria; kingdom Pseudomonadati; phylum Pseudomonadota; class Gammaproteobacteria; order Enterobacterales; family Yersiniaceae; genus Rahnella; species Rahnella victoriana. The sequence continues at coordinate 4,560,968 of NZ_CP089919.1, read as the reverse complement.
TTCCAAATACAGTCTGATGAAACTGATTAACCTGATGTATGACCTGATCACCTGTCTGACGACCACGCCGCTCAGAATGCTCAGTGTGGTGGGCAGCGTGATTGCGCTCTTCGGTTTCCTGCTGGCCGTGTTCCTGATTTTAATGCGCCTTATCAATGGCCCGGAATGGGCGGCGGAAGGCGTGTTCACGCTGTTTGCGGTGTTATTTATGTTTATTGGTGCGCAATTTGTCGGCATGGGATTACTCGGTGAATACATCGGGCGGATCTATAACGATGTGCGCGCACGTCCCCGTTATTTCGTTCAAAAAGTCGTCGGCGTTCGTTCCGAAGAAAACAGTCAGGAAAAAGAGTGATGAAAGCGATTGTATTTGCCTACCATGATATCGGTTGCGTTGGTTTACAGGCTCTGGTTGATGCCGGTTACGACGTGCAGGCGGTGTTTACTCACACGGATGCCCCGAATGAAAACCAGTTCTTTTCTTCTGTTGCCCGTCAGGGGGCTGAATTAAATCTGCCGGTTTATGCGCCGGAAGATGTGAATCATCCGCTGTGGATCGATCGCATCCGCGCTTTACAGCCTGATGTTATTTTCTCGTTCTATTACCGCAACATGCTGAGCGAAGAGATTTTATCTCTTGCCCCGCAGGGCGGGTTTAATTTGCATGGTTCATTACTGCCACGCTACCGTGGCCGCGCACCGGTGAACTGGGCGCTGCTCAGGGGGGAAACCGAGACCGGTGTGACGCTGCATAAAATGGTGAAACGCCCGGATGCGGGCGATATCGTCGGCCAGCGTAAAGTGACCATTGCGCCAGATGATACGGCCCTGACATTGCATGCCAAAGTGCGTGACGCGGCAAAAGCGTTACTGACTGATGTGCTGCCGGAGATGAAAGCGGGTGCGTTCACGCTGACGCCACAAGATGAAACACAGGCCACTTACTTTGGCCGTCGCACGGCCGCCGATGGTGAAATTCACTGGCACAAACCGGCCACTGACATTAACAACCTGATCCGCGCCGTCACCGAACCTTATCCGGGCGCGTTCTCTTTCCTCGGTCAGCGCAAACTGACGGTCTGGCGCGCGCGTCCGCTGGCAACTCAGCATGACAAACAACCGGGGACCGTGCTTTCTTCCGATCCGCTGACTATCGCCTGTGGCGAAGGCGCACTGGAAATTCTGGCCGGGCAGAGTGAAAACGGCCTGTACGTGCAGGGTTCCCGTCTGGCGCTGGAACTGGGCATCATGCCGGATATGCGCGTGGCGACATTGCCTACTGCGGTGATGAAACGCCGTACCCGCGTACTGATCCTCGGTGTTAACGGGTTTATCGGTAACCACCTGAGTGAACGCCTGCTGCGCGAAGATCGTTATGAAATTTACGGTCTGGACATCAGCTCTGACGCCGTCAGCCGCTTTATGGATAATCCGCACTTCCACTTTGTTGAAGGCGATATCAGCATCCATTCCGAGTGGATCGAATACCACATTAAAAAATGTGACGTCGTGCTGCCGCTGGTAGCCATCGCCACGCCAATCGAATACACCCGAAATCCGCTGCGTGTGTTCGAACTGGATTTCGAAGAAAACCTGAAAATCGTCCGCGATTGCGTGAAATACAAAAAACGCATCATCTTCCCGTCAACGTCTGAAGTTTACGGCATGTGTGATGACAAGGAATTCGACGAAGATCATTCCCGTCTTATCGTCGGGCCGATCAACAAACAGCGCTGGATTTACTCCGTATCCAAGCAATTGCTGGACCGGGTGATCTGGGCATACGGCGCGAAAGAAGGGCTGAAATTTACCCTGTTCCGTCCGTTCAACTGGATGGGACCCCGTCTGGATAACCTGGATGCGGCGCGTATCGGCAGTTCCCGCGCGATCACCCAGCTGATCCTGAATCTGGTCGAAGGTTCACCGATCAAACTGGTGGATGGTGGCGAACAGAAGCGTTGTTTCACCGATATCAACGACGGTATCGAAGCGCTGTTCCGCATTATTGAGAACCGCGACAACCTGTGTGACGGCCAGATCATCAACATCGGTAACCCGACCAATGAAGCGAGCATCCGTGAACTGGCCGAAATGCTGCTGAGCAGCTTTGAGGCGCACCCGCTGCGCGCGCAGTTCCCGCCGTTTGCCGGTTTCAATCTGGTGGAAAGCAGCACGTACTACGGTAAAGGTTATCAGGATGTAGAACACCGTACGCCGAGCATCAAAAATGCCCGCCGGTTGCTGGACTGGAAACCTGAAATCGGCATGGAGAAAACCGTCGCCGAAACGCTGGATTTCTTCCTGCGCTCTGTCAATCCTGATGCTGACAAAGCCTGAAACGGTGCCGGTCATGAAGAACGTGGGTCTGCGTATTGATGTGGATACCTGGAGCGGCACCCGGGAGGGTGTCCCTCAGCTTCTGCACACCCTTGCAAAACATAACATTACCGCCAGTTTCTTCTTCAGCGTAGGGCCGGATAACATGGGGCGCCATTTGTGGCGCCTGCTTAAACCGCGCTTTCTGTGGAAAATGCTGCGCTCTAATGCCGCGTCCCTCTATGGCTGGGATATCCTGCTGGCCGGTACGGCGTGGCCGGGCAAGCTTATCGCCAAAGATCTCGGTTATCTGATGAAAGAAACCACCAAACGCGGTCATGAAGTCGGGCTGCATGCGTGGGATCATCAGGGCTGGCAGGCAAAAGCGGGGAAGTGGTCCGATAAACAACTGGAAGAACAGATCCGGCTGGGGCTGGAGGCGCTGGAAAAAAGCCTCGGGCACGATGTCGAATGTTCTGCCGTCGCGGGCTGGCGCGCCGACGAGCGGGTGGTGGAAGTGAAAGAGCGTTTCCATTTCTACTACAACAGTGATTGTCGTGGTACGCACCCGTTCCTGCCGGTGCTGGAAAACGGCACGCCGGGCACGGTGCAAATTCCCGTGACATTGCCCACGTATGATGAAGTGGCGGGCGGGGAGATCACGGCAGATAACTTCAACGACTTTATTCTCGATGCAATAGAGAACGATCACGGCGTGCCGGTGTATACCATCCATGCCGAAGTGGAAGGCATGTCGCTGGCAACACAATTTGACGACTTACTCACCCGCGCGCAGGCGCAGGGGATCCGCTTTTGTACGCTGGGTGAGTTGCTGCCGCAAGATCTCAGTACGTTGCCAAAAGGCAAAGTGGTTCGCGCCAGTTTCCCGGGCCGGGAAGGTTGGCTGGGCTGTCAGCAAGAAGGTTTTTCCTGATGTCAAAAACGATTAAAGGCGTATGGAGCACCCTGATTCTGGTGTTCTTTGCGCTGGTTTATCTTGTCCCTCTGAATACCCGCCTGTTATGGCAGCCCGATGAAACCCGTTATGCCGAGATCAGCCGCGAAATGCTTCAGCGCGGCGACTGGGTTGTGCCGCATCTGCTCGGGTTACGTTATTTCGAAAAACCGGTCGCCGGTTACTGGTTTAACAACTTCAGCCAGATGATTTTTGGTGACAGTAACTTTGCCGTGCGTTTTGGCTCGGTCTTCAGCACCGCGCTAAGCGCACTGCTGGTGTTCTGGCTGGCGCATCTGATGTGGCGTAATCGTCAGACCGCCTGCACCGCAGTGCTGATTTATCTCTCCTGCACGCTGGTGTTCACCATCGGTACTTACAGTGTGCTGGATCCGATGATTACGCTATGGATGACCGTTGCGATGGTCGCCAGCTATTTCTGTCTGCGGGTCTCGCGGACACCACAAAAAGCCGCGAGCTGGATCGCACTGGGGCTGGCCTGTGGTATGGGTTTTATGACCAAAGGTTTTCTGGCGCTGGCATTGCCGGTGATCGCCGTCCTGCCCATTATCTGGCGTGAAAAGCGTTTCAAAACCCTGTTTGGCTGGGGGCCGCTGGCGGTGCTCAGCGCCGTGATCCTCAGCCTGCCGTGGGTGCTGGCGATCGCCCGCCGCGAGCCGGATTACTGGAATTACTTCTTCTGGGTCGAACATATTCAGCGTTTTGCTGAAGCCGATGCCCAGCATAAAGCGCCGTTCTGGTATTACCTGCCGGTACTGATCCTCGGTGCGTTACCCTGGGTGGGGTTGTTACCCGGCGCGCTGCGTGCTGGCTGGACCAAACGGGTGATGCGTCCGGAACTGTTCTTCCTGCTGAGCTGGGCGGTGATGCCGCTGATTTTCTTCAGTATCGCCAAAGGCAAATTGCCGACCTATATCCTGCCGTGCTTTGCGCCGCTGGCTCTGCTGATGGCTGACCATCTGGAACAGATCCGTCAGTCCGGCAAACTGCGGGCGCTGAAAGCTAACGGCATCATCAATATTGTGTTTGGTGTGCTGATGGCGGTGGCGGTTCTGGTGATATCCGGTATTTTACCGGTTCACGTTAAGCCGGTATTTGGCCGCCCGGAGCTGCCACGGGCGCTGATTGGCATCCTGTGTTTTGCCGTCTGGGCGCTGGCCGGTGCGATGTCGCTGACCGATCTGAAAAAACGCTGGTATTGGGCGGCGGCCTGTCCGGTGGTGCTGGCGCTGCTGATCGGGCAGGCCATTCCGCAGAAAGTGATGGATTCCAAACAGCCGCAGGTGTTTTTAGACAATAACATCGGATTGCTGCACGACAGCCGCTATATCCTCGCTGACAATGTCGGGGTGGCGACCGGGCTGGCGTGGATGCTCAAACGCAGTGATATCATGATGTTTGACGAAAGGGGCGAGCTGCAATACGGTCTGAGTTATCCTGATGCACAGGCTAATTTCGTCGATGCCGCCGGATTCCCGGCATGGTTACAAAAGGCACGACAGCAGGGGAATATCTCCGTGATCATGAAACTCGATAAAAATGCCGTCTCCATCGGAAAACTGCCTCCGGCAGATGCGACAGTAAAAATGGATCGTATGGCTCTGCTGTTCTACAAAAAACTGCCATGACCGGATTTCTTCTGGTTCTCGCCGTCAGCGTCATCACCTGTGCCGGTCAGCTTTGTCAGAAGCAGGCCGCGCAGGTGGCGGGGCACGGCATGGCAGCCATTTTACGCTGGCTCGGGCTGGCGGTGCTGCTGCTGGGCATCGGTATGCTGTTATGGCTGCGGGTATTGCAGTTGCTGCCCCTGAGTCTGGCTTATCCGATGCTCAGCCTTAACTTTGTCCTGATTACGTTGTGCGCCCGCTGGTTTTTCCATGAAGTTGTTGACGGACGGCACTGGTGTGGCGTCGCACTGATTATGTCGGGGATTGCGCTGATGAGTGTCAGCTTATGAAGGGCTATCTGTGGGGCGCGGGCAGTGTGTTACTGGTCACCGCAGCCCAGTTACTGATGAAATGGGGCATGGTGCAGATCCCGTCAGATGCACTGTCGCTGTGGCATGTTTCTTTTATTCTTAATCACTTACCCCCCCTGATCGCCGTGTTTCTTGGGCTGTGTGGTTATGTCCTATCGATGGGATGCTGGTTTTTTGCCTTACGCTATTTACCGCTTAACCGCGCGTATACGCTGCTCAGCCTGAGCTATGCGCTGGTGTACATCGCTGCCGTCACACTGCCGTGGTTCAATGAAAGCATCAGCTTAACCAAAACCCTGGGCGGTCTGCTTATCCTGTCCGGCGTCTGGCTGATCCACAGTAAACCGGTAAAAAAATCACACTGAATCGTTTTTGAGATGATAAAAAACATCATTAAATATTGGATGACGGATAAAATAGCGCTAAATTCTATTAGTTCTTAGATAACGGCGACTTATCCGGCCCGCGCAACCCTTCGCGTTCTGGTCATGCCGTGACGCTATTCGAGAAGGAATGCACTATGCGCTGGTCGTCCGTATCCATGTATTCCCTGCTGGCTGTTGCCGCGTTAATTCTTAACGGTTGCAGCAGCCACGCCCCGCCGCCAAGTGGCCGGTTTGCCGATTCGATTACCGTGGTTGCCGAGCTTAACGATCAGCTCAGCCAGTGGCACGGTGCACCTTATCGCTACGGTGGATTGCAGCCGAGCGGCGTCGACTGTTCAGGCTTTGTCTTCCGCACTTACCGCGACCGTTTTGGCGTCGTGCTGCCCAGAACCACGGCTGACCAGACTAAAATCGGCACCAAAGTGTCCCGCGATGAACTGTTGCCCGGAGACTTAGTGTTCTTCAAAACCGGCAGTGGCGAAAATGGCCTGCACGTAGGCATCTATGACACCGCCGATCAGTTTATTCATGCCTCCACCAGCCAGGGTGTAACGCGGTCCTCACTGGACAACGTTTACTGGCGCAAAGTGTACTGGCAGGCGCGCCGCATCTGACGCGGCGTTAAATCGCATTCCCCCTGATTTCACTGCGTATTTCATCCTGATTTTTGCTGTTATTATCCGGACAGACTCTTTCAGGATGAATATGCGATGAAACCTCTCAGACTATTACTTTCCGACTCTTATGATCCCTGGTTCAATCTGGCGGTGGAAGACTGCATCTTTCGCGAGATGACCACGCAGCGGGTGTTATTCCTCTGGCGTAATGCTGAAACGGTGGTGATCGGGCAGGCGCAAAACCCGTGGAAAGAATGCAATACCCGCCGGATGGAAGAAGACGGCATCCGGCTGGCGCGCCGCAGCAGCGGCGGCGGGGCGGTTTTCCACGACCTGGGCAATACCTGCTTTACGTTTATGGCAGGCAAGCCGGAATACGATAAAAGCGTCTCCACCGGCATTATCCTGAACGCATTAAACTCGCTCGGTATTCAGGCCAGCGCCTCAGGCCGCAACGATCTGGTGGTACAGACTGCGGAAGGTGAGCGGAAAATCTCCGGCTCGGCGTACCGTGAAACGGCTGACCGGGGATTTCATCATGGCACGCTGCTGCTCAATGCCGATCTCAGCCGTCTGGCAAATTATCTCAATCCCGATGTGAAAAAATTACAGGCGAAAGGCATTACCTCGGTGCGCTCACGGGTGGCCAATCTCAGCGAATTTGTCCCGGAGATCAACCACGAGCAAATTTGCGAAGCCGTCACCTCGGCTTTCTTTGACTGGTACGGTGCGCGCGTTGAACCAGAAATCATCTCACCGGATGTTTACCCGGACATTCCCGGATTCCCTGAGCGGTTTGCCAAACAAAGTAGCTGGGAATGGAATTTCGGTAAGGCACCGGCTTTCAGTCATCTGCTGAATGAGCGGTTTGTCTGGGGCGGTGTGGATATTCACTTTGATGTGGAGAAAGGCAATATCAGCCGCGCACAGATTTTCACTGACAGCCTGAATCCGGCACCGTTGCTGGCCCTGGCCGATGCGCTGGCGGGAACGCGCTACCATGCGCAGGATGTGGCTCTGACCTGCCAGAACGTCATGGCGCAGTACCCGTCGATGCGGGCAGAACTCGCCGAACTGCAAAACTGGCTGGTGCGTTGTGTGCAGTAGTGGTCCCGTGCAGACATAACGCAAATAAACTTCGATTTATTATCGTGTTAGAAAAATAACCCATTAGTCCGAAAAAGCCACATTGTACGCAGTGTGGCTTGCGCAATATTTCATAAGCCACTATAACCATTAGCTAAAATATTCAGTGACATGCTTTATTGTGCGTTAGCACAAATTCTGAGCGGAATTCTTGTTGAAATAAGTCTGACAGCGTTCACCGTGCAAGTTGCGCGTTTTCATGGCTGACGATAAGATTAGTCTGAAACCCCTGTATCTGCTGACATAACCCTCAAAAAGAAGGTGTTAAGGGGAAACGCACAATTAAAAACATTTGATTTCGCAGCCGTTCGCGTGGTCTGTGCAGCACATTTACAACCGGACAAGCTCTTTCTTGATATCAATTTCTCTAACGTTTCGGTTATGCCTCGGGGCTCCGGCATCATGATGATCTGATTGATAGTCAAAAAAGTTATTAATCAATACGCAGTGCCGTTGACGTTTTGGACAAAAATGAAAATACAATTCGATACGGCCTTTAACAGCAGCTACCTGTGCCAGCCGATCTACTCGGTCGGGGGGAAATTACTGGCGGTTGAACTCATTTGCCGCTTCTCCAGCACAGACAGTAAGTTAGTCATGCCCACGGAACTGGTGCTCAACTTGTTGACCCGCCAGCAATTACTGCGCTTTCTCACTGAGCAACAGTGTTGGGCGGATGAGCATGCTCAATGGTTTAACGATAATCAGGTCATATTGAATATCGCCGTTGAGGAAAAACAGGTGGCGTTGTTGCTGGAAGATGACGGGCTTCGCAATGCTCTTAAGGCTCATACCTTCATTCATCTTAATCTGAGTGAATCTTTTCCACGTCTTGCTGAAGGCAGAAATAACCCACAACTTATCGCCCTGAAGCAGCATTTCCCTTTATGGCTGGACAATTTTGGTTCAGGCAATATCACCATGGCACCGATTTTTGATCATCTGTTCCAGTGGGTGAAGCTGGATAAAAACCTGTTCTGGCAGCTTTGCGAAGGTGAAAATTTTACTATCGTAATGCCGTCTCTGATCCGAAACGTTAACCGGTTTTGCCGCAACGTGGTGGTCGACGGACTGGATAATCAGGACTATTTTGAGGCGCTGCGCAGAACCGAGGTTCAGGGCTTAAAAGGTCTGCTGTGGCCGGGCGTAGAGCCTGCCGAACTGGACCGCCTGCTGGTACGGCCTGCCCAATTTCATTAATTGCCATCACCCGCATACAGAACGACATCCCGGTCAGCGCCTGCTGCACCGGGATTTTTTGCCTCTGCATTCGCTAATCTCCCTGCGGTTAGTCCGTGTTAATCGCGGCATTGCAGTCCTACACTATTAAAAAGGGGGATTTATGCCGCAATTTGAACATCATTATGCTGACCAGTTGCCGGGTTTTTACACGGCGCTGCAACCGACGCCACTCAAAGGCGCCCGGCTGCTTTATCACAGTGAACCGCTGGCGCGGGAACTGGGACTGGAAGACGCGCTTTTCGATACCGCGCACCATGGATACTGGTGCGGTGAAACATTATTCCCCGGCATGCTGCCTCTGGCGCAGGTTTACAGCGGGCATCAGTTCGGGCAATGGGCCGGACAACTCGGTGACGGGCGCGGCATTTTACTGGGTGAGCAGGTTTTGCCTTCCGGAAAGCGTCTGGACTGGCATCTGAAAGGTGCGGGGCTGACTCCCTATTCGCGGATGGGCGACGGGCGTGCCGTATTACGTTCGGTGGTGCGTGAATTTCTGGCTTCCGAAGCCTTGCATCATCTGTCGATACCGACCACCCGCGCACTGACGATCGCCACCAGCGACCAGCCGGTCTTCCGCGAGCAACCGGAGCGCGGCGCGATGCTGATCCGTGTGGCGGAAAGTCACATCCGTTTCGGCCATTTTGAACATTTTTATTACCGCAAACAGCCGGATCAAGTGAAGCAGCTGGCCGATTATGTCATTGCGCATCACTGGCCGCAGTTACTGGAAAGTGAACCGGCAGAGGCTTCGCGTTATCAGCAATGGTTTACGGATGTCGTTGAACGAACCGCCAGGCTGATTGCGCACTGGCAGAGTGTCGGGTTTGCTCATGGTGTGATGAACACCGATAACATGTCGATTCTCGGGCTGACCATTGATTACGGCCCTTACGGATTCCTCGATGATTATCAGCCGGGTTACATCTGTAATCATTCTGATCATCAGGGTCGCTACAGCTACGATAATCAGCCCGCCGTGGCGTACTGGAACCTGCATCGTCTGGCACAAACGCTTTCTGGCCTGATGTCTGCGGAACAGTTGCAAAGCGCGCTGGGTGCCTATGAACCGGCACTGATGAAAGCCTATGGCACGCTGATGCGCGGCAAGCTGGGATTCTTTAGCGAGAACAAACAGGATAATGACCTGCTGACCGGCCTGCTCAGTCTGATGGCGAAGGAAGGCCGGGATTTCACCCAAACCTTCAGATTGCTCAGCCAGACAGAACAGCAACAGGCTTCCTCCCCGTTGCGTGATGAATTCATTGACCGTGCGGCTTTCGACAGCTGGTATCAGGCGTATCGCCAGCGCCTGCAAACGGAAGAGGTGGATGACGCCACGCGGCAGGATGCGATGAAACAGAGCAATCCGCGGGTGATTTTGCGTAATTATCTGGCGCAGAAAGCCATTGAAAGGGCAGAAGAAGATGACATCAGCGTGCTGACGCAACTGCATCAGGCGCTGCGTGATCCTTACAGCGATGCGCCGCAATATGACGAGATGGCGGCGCTGCCGCCGGACTGGGGAAAACATCTCGAAATATCCTGCTCAAGCTGACATAAAAAATGCCACATCTGCTGTGGCATTTTTTTTATTTCCGCTGACCAGGGCCGGATCTACTGGCGCAAAAACACCTGCGGCAGCGCCGTTTCCGGATGCGGACAGACATTCAGATCGGCCTGATACCAGCGACTCAAAATCCCTTCACTCAGCACTTCGGCAGGCGTACCGCTGGCGACCACGCTGCCGCTGTGCAACAAAATGATCCGGTCAGCATACAGTGCGGCAAGATTCAGATCGTGCAGCACGCAACACACGGTCAGTGGCGTCTGCCGGGTTAACTGACGCAGCAGACGCAATGAATGTTGCTGATGGTATAAATCCAGCGCCGAGGTCGGCTCATCGAGAAACAGCCAGCGCGGCGAGGGCTCAGGCTGCCACAGTTGGATCAGTACCCGCGCAAGCTGCACGCGCTGTTGCTCACCGCCGGAAAGATGGCGGTAATCGCGTTCGGCGAGACTCAGGCAGTCCGTTTGCGCCATCACTTCCGTCAGCGCGCGCTGCATATTTTGCTGTCCGTGAGGTGAGCGCCCCAGCGTCAGCACTTCCCGCACCGAGAAACCAAAGGCTAATGTGCTGTTCTGGCGCATAACGGCGCGTGTCCGGGCCAGTTCCTGCGCGGTCCATTCGGTGAGGGGTTTTCCCAGAAGCGAGCACTGGCCTGACTGCGGCGTCAGATAACCGGTCAGTATCCGCATCAGTGTCGATTTCCCGGCGCCGTTTGGCCCGATCAGCGCCACCATTTCGCCGCTTTGCAGACTGAGCGACACATCATTGATCAGGCGACGCCCGCCGGCGGAATAGGAGAGGTTTTCTGCATGCATTGATGAACTGAAATCAGACATTGCGCGGCACTCCTGAACGCAGGATCAGCCATAAAAAGTACGGCCCGCCGATCAGGCTGGTCAGCAATCCCACCGGCATTTCAGCCGGCGCCACCAGCGTGCGTGCCAGGGTATCGGCCAGCAACAGCAGACAGGCACCCGCCATCGCTGAACCCGGCAGCAGCCAGCGGTGATCCGCGCCGATACGCATGCGCAACAGATGAGGGATCACCAGACCGATAAAGCCGATCACACCCGACACCGCCACTGCCGCGCCCACCAGCAGGGCACTGAGCAACAGCAACTGCAACTGAGTGCGACGGACGTTGACGCCAAGATAGTGCGCATCCTCCTCACCCAGTTGCAAAATATTCAGGCGGCGGGCCATAAACATGGCGGCGACACAGGCGGGCAGGATCAGCGAGGCGGCGACGGCCAGCGTAGGCCATTGCGCCTGTCCCAGACTGCCCATGCTCCAGAGAGAGAACTGGCGTAACTGCTGATCATCACTGACATAGGTGAGCACGCCGACCGCCGCGCCGCACAGCGCATTGATGGCAATCCCCGCGAGCAACAACCGGGACAACCCGCCATGCCCGAAACGGCTCAGCGTAAAGACAATGGCGGAAATCGCCAGACTGCCAATAAATGCGCTGATCATGTGGCTGTAAAGCGCCAGCAAGGGCGGCAGCGCCAGTGGCATGACAATCGTCAGCGCCACGGCCAGCGCAGCTCCGCTGCTGATACCAAGCAAACCCGGATCCGCCAGCGGATTGCGGAACAGTCCCTGCATTACTGCGCCGGAACAGGCCAGTGCACACCCGACCACCACCGCGAGTAACACTCTTGGCAGACGGATGGTCAGCCAGACCTGCCACAAACCATCATCAAATGGCCGCGTGAACAAGGTTCTCAGTGACAGGGACATGGCGCCGGTATTGGTTGCCAGAACCGCCAGTACGAGCAGAGCACCGCCGAGGCCGATCAGCGCCCAAACCGGCGAGCGGCGTCGTGATGGCATTGGAGGGCTCATGCTGCTCATGGGTGCTGTTCCGCTGCCTGACGAAGCTGCGCCATCACGGCCGGGGTCTGCAGGCCGAAGCCCAGCAATGACATATCATCCAGCACCAGCACGCGCTTGTTTTTGCCCGCAGGCGTCATGGCCACACCCGGTAATTTCCACACCTGATCCATTCCGCCCAGTGATTTGACGCCGTCTGACGTCAGCAGAATGATATCCGGCGCGCTGGCGATCACACCTTCCTGCGAGAGCGGGCGATAACGGCTGAACCCCTGCATGGCATTTTGCGCACCGACGGAGGTGATCATCGCATCTGCGGCGGTATTCTGACCGGCCGCCATCGAGGACATGCCACCGTGACTCATCACAAACAGCATTTTCACCGGCAGGGCATCGTGATGAATGGCAGCAATTTGAGCACGATACGTCGCGATCAGTTTGTCACCTTCTGCCTGACGGTTCAGCGCCGCAGCAATCACCTCGATTTTTTTCGGCACGGTATCAGCAGAAGGCGTGCCCGGGACCCGGACAACCTTCACGCCGTTTTGCTCCAGCTGCTGTAATACCAGCGAAGGCTCAGCCAGTTCACTGCTCAGCACCAGCGAAGGGTGCATGGACAGAATGCCTTCCGTGTTCAGCTGGCGCATATAGCCGACATCCGGCAGCGCCAGTACCGCCTGCGGATGCAGGCTGGTGCTGTCACGGGCGACCATCTCATTGCCTGCGCCCAGTGCGTAGACAATCTCAGTAACATCGCCACCGATGCTGATCAGCTTTTCAGCCGCCTGCAACGCCGGAGCCGCCAGCAAAAAAGCGGCAGCCATCAGTGTTTTCAGCGTGTATTTCATGCGGCTACGCCTTCATGACTGAGCTGAGCCAGCTGCTCGCGCCACTGCGTTTGCTCCGGATTGCCTTCGGTGCGCTGACCATAAAGTTGCGCGATCTGGGTGCCATCGGCAGCGAACAATTCCAGACTGGTCACGAAACCGTCTTTGGTTGGCTTACGGGTGATCCAGCTTTGTGCAATGGCACTTTCTACCAGATGCAGTGTGAAGCGTGAGTTAAAGACGTTAATCCATTCACCGTGCGGCATGACTTTTTCAATCTGCCCGGTGAAGATCTGCACACAGCCACGGTTACCGACGAAAATCATAATTTCATTCTGGTCTTCTTTGGCGATGTTCAGTAAGCGGGTCAGCGAACCATTTTCGACACGCCATGCCAGATCGTCGCCGACAGCCTGGAAAGCCTGCTGACGGGTGATGTCATGGCGTTTCAATAACTGGAAGAACTGATGAACGTCGGTCATTGCGCGCCAGTCAGCATCGATAGCCTGGGCATCGGCGGCATTCAGGGCAGGTACTGCCGGCGCGGCTTCAGGCAGCAACGGCGGGTTAACATCACTTTTGTACTGCGCGATCAGCGCGTCCCATGCCGCCATATCGGTTTCATCAGTGTTATAGACTTTATGCACCGCATCGCCCTGCGCATCGAAGAACTGAATGCTGTGACGCACGCCACGGGCAGTGGTTTCTGACATGCTGAAAATATGCTGCCAGTGTTGCAGGAACAGACGCAGATCCAGCGCACGCGGGTTAAGGATCAGACCTGCATGGCCGTTCAGATGTTGGTTCTCGTAACGGCCCTGTTGTTCATGCACTGCATAGTCGTTACGGGTAATGGATTTGGTGCCACCGACATTTTCCAGCGCAGCGAGGAGCGTGCGGGCATCAACATCCAGTCGTGAGGCATCGTGGGAAACGCGCAGGGCGGTTAACTCCGCTTCGCTGATCCCCAAAATTTCCGCCAGATCGCGGGCATATTTACCGGGATTGGCTTCTTTGGCCTGTAAATAGTCCTGATAGTGAACTGAATGCATTGCTGTCTCCTCGTTTTCTAAAGTCATCCGCGAGGTGCGCGGATAAAAACTCGCGATGTTATGTGAATGATTTGTAAAAATATTCGGGTCAGAAGCCCGGATTATCCATGGATAGTAATGGGAATTAATATCAATTTGATAATCATTATCAAATCATTGCCAGAACACATCAAGGAAATTTTTGTGGCGGGGATGTAATTTTTCGCTGATAACCTCTTCATTTAAGAGGGGAAGCAGCATTTAAGAAACTGAAACAGACAGTGCTGACAGGGTGTCAGCCATAAGAAGAGAGTAAATAGAGCAACATTTGTTGCCCTCAGTCAGGTTACAGCGAGGTGATCAAAAGCGGCTGTCGGTGGCGTTTGCCAGCATCTCCAGCAAGGTTTCGGTATCTTCCCAGCTCAGGCAAGGATCGGTAATCGATTTGCCGTAAACCAGTGGCTTACCCGCGACGATAGGCTGAGTGCCTTCAACCAGGAAGCTTTCCGCCATAATGCCCGCAACGGCGGTCGAACCGCTGATGATTTGCTGGCAAATATCGTCTGCCACTTCCAGCTGACGGCGGTGCTGTTTCTGGCAATTGCCATGACTGAAATCGACCACCAGACGCTGAGGTAAATCGAATTCCGCCAGATTCAGACAGGCTTGCTCAAGATCATCCGCATGATAATTCGGCTTTTTACCGCCACGCATAATCACATGCCCGTAAGGGTTACCGGCGGTGCGGTAAATGGTCATCTGACCATTTTTGTCCGGCGACAGGAACATATGGCTGGTGCGTGAAGACCGGATCGCATCAATGGCGATACGGGTGTTGCCATCCGTCCCGTTTTTGAAACCTACCGGGCAAGACAGCGCCGATGCCATTTCGCGATGGATCTGGCTTTCCGTGGTGCGGGCACCGATGGCACCCCAGCTGATGAGGTCGGCAATATACTGGCCGATCACCATATCCAGAAACTCAGTGGCGGTCGGGATACCCATCTGGTTGACGGTCAGCAGCACTTTACGCGCCAGCTCAATACCGTCATTAACCCGGCAAGACCCGTTGAGTTCCGGGTCTGAGATCAGGCCCTTCCAGCCGACAACAGTACGTGGCTTTTCAAAGTAGGTACGCATGACGATTTCAAGACGGTCCTGATACTTTTCACGCATTACGCTGAGCTTACCCGCGTAATCAATAGCCGCTTCGATATCGTGGATAGAGCAGGGACCGACAACGACCAGCAACCGCTGATCTTCACCACTGATAATCTTTTCAATCCGTTTACGTGATTCCATCACGTGTTGTGCGACCGACGGGGAAATTGGCAATTTGTCTGCCAGTGCCTGAGGCGTGATCAGGCTGTCGATGCGCGTCGTACGCAGTTCATCTGTTTGTGACATCGTGTTCTCGAAAATTTGTTTCTTCTCTGCGGCAGGAATACCGGGAAGTGATGCCGATCACAATAACGCAAAAACCGACGAATTCAACCACTGTTGGCAGGATATGCCATCCACATCAGTAAAAGGATTCAGAACATACGTCGGCTCATGCCAAAGCTGTCCATGATCTTCGCTGAAATCTCCTCAACGGAATAATTTGTGCTGTTGAGGTAGCGGATCTGGTTCTTGCGAAATAAGGCTTCAACTTCGGAGACTTCCATCCGGCACTGGCGTAAAGAGGCATAACGGCTGTTTTCAACACGCTCCTGACGAATTGCCGTCAGACGTTCCGGGTCAATCGTCAGCCCGAACAGCTTGTGCATATGTGGCTTTAAGGCGGCGGGTAACTGGATGTTGTCCATGTCGTCGGCGGTAAAGGGATAGTTAGCGGCACGGATACCAAACTGCAACGCCAGATAGAGGCTGGTGGGCGTTTTACCGCAGCGGGACACGCCGAGCAAAATGACCTGCGCCTGATCGAGATTACGCAGGGAGATGCCGTCGTCATGCGCCAGTGTGTAATCAATCGCGGCGATACGGGCATCATATTTGCTGATGTTGCTTGCCGTCAGGCCGTGAGTGCGGTTGGCGATAGGGGTCGGATCTACACCGAGTTCATTTTGCAGGGGCGCAACCAGTGACTGAACAATGTCCTGACAAAAGCCTTCACTGCCTTTAATGATGTCGCGGATATTGGGTGAAATGATGGAATAAAACACCAGCGGGCGGGCACCGGTTTTTTCATAAATGTCATTGATCTGGCGGCAGACCGCTTTGGCGCGTTCTTCACTTTCTACAAAGGGCAACGAGTAAGTTGTCGCGTTGACCGGAAATTGAGAAAGCACAGCATGGCCTAACACCTCAGCCGTGATGGCGGTACCGTCGGAAATATAAAACACGCTTCTGTCCACGCACTGCTCCTGATTGATATCACTTCATTTACTGATCGGCTCATCACACCCTTCCGGTGCGTATTTAGTAATAACCAGAATTCGCGGAAATAAAAAGCCTAATTCTTCTGCTGCGGGATGTTCTGTTCATTGCTGCGAGGCAGTGCGCAAAATGGCTGTAATAAATGAAATGGCATTTTAAATTTTCCACGATATCTCGCAGCTTTTTGAATTGCTTCAGCAGAACTTCAGCAGCTCTGATAGCATTAATTCCGCTGAGAAACTAGATGCGATTTATCCATGATTCATAAGGAATAATAACGATTTTGTCCCGATCACAAAATTTGAAGCGCTGGAATTTTCCTAAACAAAAATAGTTTGATTTGCTGGATCGATTCACCTGTCTGTTCCTTATGGATCATTATGCTAGTCTCAAAATGACAGCGTTGTTAAAACCCCTCAAAAAGGTGGCAGGCAACGACTGAATAACCGGTTCGCATTCCTCCTGACCTTTACTGTAAATAAATTAAGAAAGGACTGTTTCATGGCTCATCTCGATCCCGATTTACGCAATGTTATCTGGTACAACCAACTGGGTATGAACGACGTTGATAAAGTCGGGGGCAAGAACGCATCCCTCGGGGAAATGATCACCAATCTGTCTGATCTGGGTGTTTCCGTTCCTAACGGTTTTGCCACGACGTCTCAGGCATTCAATGATTTTCTCGATCAGAGCGGCGTAAACCACCGAATCCATGAATTGCTGGATAAAACGGATGTGGATGATATCGGGCAACTGACTAAAGCGGGCACCCAAATCCGTCAGTGGATCATTGAAACACCCTTCCAGCCTGAACTGGAAAAATCCATCCGCGAAGCTTATCAGCAGCTTTCCGAGGGTGAGCCAGATGCCTCATTTGCTGTTCGTTCCTCGGCCACTGCGGAGGATATGCCGGATGCCTCATTCGCCGGGCAGCAGGAAACCTTCCTGAATGTTCAGGGCTTTGATGCCGTGCTGACCGCGGTGAAACATGTTTATGCGTCTTTATTTAATGACCGCGCGATTTCTTATCGTGTGCATCAGGGTTACGACCATCGTGGCGTCGCGCTTTCGGCCGGTGTGCAGCGCATGGTGCGTTCAGATCTCGCTGCGGCGGGCGTGATGTTCACCATCGATACGGAATCAGGTTTTGATCAGGTGGTGTTTATTACCTCGGCTTACGGCCTCGGTGAAATGGTGGTTCAGGGCGCGGTGAATCCGGATGAGTTCTACGTGCACAAACCGACGCTGGAGAAGAAAAAACCCGCGATTGTGCGCCGCACGATGGGCTCGAAAAAAATCCGCATGGTGTATGCACCGAGTCAGGAACACGGCAAGCAGGTACAGATTGAAGATGTCCCTGCCGAACTGAGCAGCCGTTTTTCACTGACGGATGACGAAGTTCAGGCGCTGGCGCGTCAGGCTCTGTTGATTGAAAAACACTATGGTCGTCCGATGGATATCGAATGGGCGAAAGACGGGCATAACGGCAAACTGTATATCGTACAGGCGCGTCCGGAGACTGTGCGTTCAAACGGTCAGGTTATGGAACGCTATCAGCTCAATGGCAGCAGCAACGTGCTGGTAGAAGGGCGTGCAATCGGCCACCGTATCGGTGCCGGTCCGGTCAAAATCATTCATGACATCAGCGAAATGCACCACGTTAAAGCCGGTGATGTGCTGGTGACCGACATGACGGATCCCGACTGGGAGCCGATCATGAAAAAAGCCTCGGCAATTGTCACCAACCGTGGCGGCCGTACCTGTCACGCGGCCATTATTGCCCGTGAACTGGGCATTCCTGCGGTGGTCGGATGTGGCGATGCCACCGAAAAACTGACAGAAAACCAGAAAGTGACGGTTTCCTGTTCTGAAGGCGACACCGGTTATGTGTATCAGGATGAGCTGGATTTCTCCGTGCAGAGTTCAGAAATTGATGAACTGCCGGCATTGCCGCTGAAAATTATGATGAATATTGGCAACCCGGATCGTGCGTTTGATTTCGCCTGTCTGCCAAACGAAGGCGTCGGACTGGCGCGTTTAGAATTCATCATCAACCGCATGATTGGCGTGCATCCAAAAGCATTGCTGGAGTTTGACCAGCAAACGCCAGAGCTTCAGGAAGAGATCAGCAAACTCATTCAGGGTTATGACAGCCCGAGAGAATATTACGTCGCAAGACTGACGGAAGGGATCTCTACACTGGGCGCGGCGTTCTGGCCAAAGCGTGTGATCGTCCGTTTATCTGATTTCAAATCAAATGAATACGCCAATCTGGTCGGTGGCGAGAAATACGAACCTCATGAAGAAAACCCGATGTTAGGTTTCCGTGGCGCCGGTCGGTATGTTGCTGACAGCTTCCGTGATTGCTTCGCGCTTGAATGCGAGGCAATGAAACGGGTGCGCAATGATATGGGGCTGACGAACGTTGAAGTGATGATTCCGTTTGTACGTACCGTGGCACAGGCTGAAGCGGTGGTGGCTGAGCTGGCAAACCAGGGGCTGAAACGCGGCGAAAATGGTCTGAAAGTGATCATGATGTGTGAAATCCCGTCAAATGCCTTGCTGGCAGATCAGTTCCTGGAACACTTTGATGGCTTCTCGATCGGGTCTAACGACATGACTCAGCTGGCACTGGGGCTGGATCGCGATTCGGGTGTGGTGTCTGAACTCTTTGATGAACGTAACGACGCCGTGAAAGCGCTTCTGTCGATGGCCATCAAAGCCGCCAAGAAACAGGGTAAGTATGTCGGTATCTGTGGGCAGGGCCCGTCAGACCATCAGGACTTTGCCCAGTGGCTGATGGATGAGGGCATCGACAGTTTGTCGCTGAATCCTGATACTGTCGTACAAACCTGGCTGGCGCTGGCTGAGAAGTAAATAAATTCCTAATGCCCTAAATTAAAGGCTGTCACTTACAGGTGATGGCCTTTTCTTTTTTCTGAGCCGCTCATTTCGAGAAATAAAAAAGAATAAGGATGAAGGAAAAAATAACAAAATGGCGGGAAAAAGATTAAAAAAAAAGCCCGTCTTGGGAGACAGGCAAAGACTACACACAGCAATTTGGGGTATACAGGCTCAGGGGAAAGCATGTATATAAATCAGTGAGTTGAAATCCGAACTGTTAATAATACTAAGTTTCTCAATGTATTTAGTCTGTAAGAATTCTCCTAATAGAGTTTATTCTCATTCTCATGGATGAAGCGGGATGTTGTTTTCGGTTAAAAAGTCATGGCGGGATTTGAATAAAGAAAAAGGCGTTGCCCGTTAAATTTTCGGAGCAACGCCTGTGATGCATTAACGCGTGATGAAATTACTCGTCCAGTGCTTTCAGTGCCTCGACTGGATCTGCATCAGGTTCCGGTGCTTCATTCACCCAAAGTGAAATCAGGCGATAGGATACCGCCAGCACAACCGGTCCGATGAACAGGCCAATCATACCGAAGGCAAACAGGCCACCGATAACGCCGGATAAAATCAGTAACATCGGCAAATCTGCACCCATCCGGATAAGAACCGGGCGCAGTACGTTATCGAGTGAGCCGACCACGCAACTCCACACCAGCAGCACGGTGCCCCAGGTATTGTCACCAGACCAGTACAGCCAGATGATGGCCGGGATCAATATCAGCAATGGCCCGATTTGCGCGACACAGCAGACGAACATCACGACCGTCAGCACCGTGGCGTAAGGGATACCGGCGATTGCCAGCCCGATACCGCCCAGCACAGACTGAACAATCGCAGTCACCACCACGCCCAATGCCACGGCCCGGATCGCCTGACCGGCAAGGATCACTGCCGCATCACCGCGCTCTGCCGCCAGACGCACCGCGAAATGACGGATGCCCATCGCAACATTTTCCCCACGGCTGTAAAGCAGCGCACTGAATAACAACATCAGCGCACAGTGCACGATAAAGCGACCCAGATGACCCGCTTGTGTCACAAACCATGCAGCAGTTTGTCCGACGTAGGGTTGCACTTTACTCATCAGCGCATTACCGCCGCCATTAATCAGCGCATGCCAGCCGTTGTAGAGTTTATGACCCACCAGCGGGATCGCATTCAGCCACTGAAAATCTGGCATGTGTAACGAAGAAGGATGGCTGGCAATTTCGACCAGCGGTGCGCCGTTTTCCACCGCGCTGCTGACCAGCAAGGCGATAGGCATGACGAACAACAGGATCAACAGCAGCGTCATGATAATGACGGCCAGGAAACGGCGTCCCCAGAGAAGGCGCTGAAGCCTGATCATCAGCGGCCATGTGGCGATGACCACCATTCCGGCCCAGACAAACCCGAGAATAAAGGGTTGGACAATCCAGATGCTGGCAACGGTCATCAGGGCAATAAACAGAACCCCGAACATAATCTGGGGTAAGTCATAACGTTTAATTGGGAGATTCATTCATGTTTCTCATATGGATAAACGAAATAAGGCACGAACCCTGTGCCTCAAAAAATGTGTCAGACAACGTCAGTCATAAAATAAGCATGGAACACCAAGCGGCATTTGGATAGTGCGCCACACAATAAGTTGCAACGCGTTGTTGCAACGAGTGCTTTTTGCGAGATGTCATGAAACATCTGCAACAAAGGTCAACCAGACGGAGCGCTTAAAAACGAAGTATGTTAGTTTTTATTCTGGGTAAAGAACAGGGTGGATCTGCCCCGCAGATCCGGCAGGTCGCCTCGGGCCCGCCAGGCATACAACAAAGAAAGAGTCATAATTCAATGATCCCACAGATTTCTCAGGCGCCGGGTGTCATCCAGCTGGTGCTCGATTTTTTGGAAGCGTTAAAAAGCAATGGTTTTACGGGTGATCTCACAACAACTTATGCCGACAGACTGACGATGGCCACAGACAACAGTGTCTATCAGCTGTTGCCTGATGCGGTGTTATTCCCGCTTGCCACGTCGGACGTCGCCCTGATTGCGCGTCTTGCAGGACAGGAACGTTTCAAAACGCTGGTGTTCACGCCACGCGGCGGCGGCACCGGCACCAACGGCCAGTCACTTAACCGCGGTATTGTGGTGGATATGTCCCGTCATATGAACCGCATTCTGGATATCAATACCGAACAGGGTTGGGTGAAAGTGGAAGCCGGTGTGATTAAAGACCAGCTCAATGATTACCTGCGTCCGTTTGGTTATTTCTTTTCCCCTGAACTCTCGACCAGTAACCGCGCCACACTGGGCGGCATGATAAACACGGATGCGTCGGGGCAGGGGTCACTGGTATACGGTAAAACCTCCGACCATGTGCTCGGTGTCCGGGCCATCGTGCTCGGCGGCGATATGCTCGATACCACCGCAATCCCTACGGCTCTGGCGGATAAGCTGGGTGAAGAAGATTCGGTTATCGGGCGGATTTACCGCACCGTGCTGGACAGCTGTCGTGATAACCGTGCGCTGGTGATCGAAAAATTCCCGAAACTTAACCGTTTTCTGACCGGTTATGATTTGCGCCATGTACTGAGCGACGATCTGCAAACCTTCAATCTGACCCGCATTCTGACCGGTTCAGAAGGTTCGCTGGCCTTTATTACCGAAGCGCGGCTGAACATCACCCCCATCCCGAAAGTGCGCCGTCTGGTCAATATTAAATATGACTCGTTCAACTCAGCACTGCGCAACGCGCCGTTTATGGTGGAAGCCAAAGCGCTGTCTGTGGAAACCGTCGATTCCAAGGTACTGAATCTGGCGCGAGAAGACATTGTCTGGCACAGCGTTCGTGATTACATCACGGATGTTGAAGGCAAAGACATGCAGGGGTTGAACATTGTCGAGTTCGCCGGTGATGACGCTGAGCTGATTGAAAGTCAGGTGAGTGCGTTATGCGAGCGGCTTGACGGTCTGATGAGTGATAAAGAAGGCGGCGTCATCGGCTATCAGATTTGTGCCGACCTGGCAGGAATCGAGCGTATTTATAATATGCGAAAAAAAGCCGTCGGTTTGCTGGGTAACGCGAAGGGGCAGGCTAAACCGCTGCCGTTTGCAGAAGATACCTGCGTGCCGCCTCAGCATCTGGCGGATTACATTGTTGAATTCCGTGCACTGCTCGACAGCCATAACCTGAGTTATGGCATGTTCGGTCATGTGGATGCCGGGGTATTGCATGTGCGTCCCGCGCTGGATATGTGCGACCCGCAGCAGGAAATGTTGCTCAAGCAGATCTCTGATGAAGTGGTGGCGCTCACCGCCAAATACGGCGGATTACTGTGGGGGGAACACGGCAAAGGTTTCCGTGCGGAATACAGTCCGGCATTTTTTGGCGAGGCACTGTTCCATGAATTGCGCCGCATCAAAACGGTGTTCGACCCTGATAACCGTCTGAACCCCGGCAAAATTTGCGCGCCGCTGGAATGCGATGAACCGATGATGAAAGTGGATGCGGCTAAACGCGGAACACTCGATCGTCGTATTCCGCTGGAGGTTCGTCAGTCTTTCCGTGGCGCCATGGAGTGTAATGGCAACGGTCTGTGCTTTAACTTTGATGTCAAAAGCCCGATGTGCCCGTCGATGAAAATCACCGGCAGCCGCATTCACTCGCCGAAAGGCCGTGCCGGACTGGTGCGCGAATGGCTGCGGTTATTGTCAGAGCAGGGTGTGGACCCGCTGGTACTGGAAAATGCGTTGCCGGAAAAAGGGTTGAGTTTCCGCAGCCTGATCGACCGCACCCGCAATAGCTGGCATGCCAGTAAAGGCGAATATGACTTCTCACACGAAGTGAAAGAAGCGATGTCGGGTTGTCTGGCCTGCAAAGCCTGCTCAACGCAATGCCCTATCAAGATTGATGTGCCGGGCTTCCGTTCCCGCTTCCTACAGCTATATCACACGCGCTATCTGCGTCCGGCACGCGACCATGTTGTCGCCAGTGTTGAAAGTTATGCACCGCTGATGGCGAAAGCCCCTAAATTGTTCAACTTCTTCCTTAAACAACCGTGGGTCAGGGAGATGAGCCGGAAGAGTATTGGCATGGTGGATTTGCCCCTGCTGTCTTCCCCGACGCTGCGGGAACAACTGTCAGGCCATCGTGCCAGCAACATGACGCTGGAACAGCTGGAGGCTATCCCGCCAGCGCAACGAAACGACTATGTGCTGGTCGTGCAGGATCCGTTTACCAGTTTCTATGATGCAAAGGTCGTGGCTGATTTTGTGCAACTGATTGAAAAACTGGGACTGAAGCCGGTACTGTTGCCATTCTCACCCAATGGTAAAGCGCAGCATATCAAAGGGTTCCTGACTCGTTTTGCAAAAACAGCGAAGAAAACATCGCAGTTTCTGAACCGTGTAGCGCAGTTAGGTATGCCGCTGGTGGGGGTCGATCCGGCGCTGGTGCTCTGTTATCGCGATGAATATAAAGAAATCCTTGGCGATGCCCGGGGTTCATTCCAGGTTCAACTGGTGCATGAATGGCTCGACAGCTGGCTGGCAGAACGTCCTGCACAACAGCAAAGCGGCGAGTCCTGGTATTTGTTCGGGCACTGTACCGAAAGTACCGCGTTACCAAACAGCAGCAAACAGTGGAGCGACATCTTTGCCCGTTATGGTGCGAAGCTGGAAAACGTCAGCGTGGGCTGCTGCGGTATGGCCGGCACCTACGGTCACGAAACCAAAAATCTCCAAAACTCACTGGGGATTTATGAGCTCTCCTGGCATACCTCCTTGCAGCGGTTGCCGCGTCAGCGCTGTCTGGCAACCGGGTATTCCTGTCGCAGTCAGGTAAAACGCATTGAAGGCAACGGCGTTCGTCACCCGCTGCAGGCTTTGCTGGAAATCATTCCCTAACAAAAGGAAGCACGATGTCATTCTGGAAACGGAGTACCACGCTGGAAGCCCTGAATCAGCGCAGTCAGGGATGCATGGTCGGGCATGTGGGCATTGAATTTACGGTACTGGGAGAGGATTTCCTCGAAGCGACAATGCCGGTGGATGCCCGTACGACCCAGCCATTTGGTTTACTTCATGGTGGCGCATCTGTAGTGCTGGCCGAAACCCTTGGATCAATGGCGGGCTATCTGTGCTGCGAGGGCAATCAGACCGTGGTCGGCGTGGAAATTAATGCCAGCCATATGCAGTCAGCAAGGGAAGGGCAGGTGCGCGGTGTATGCCGTGCCTTACGTACCGGACGCCGGAGTCAGGTATGGCAGATTGAGATTTTTGATCAGAAAGGCAATCTTTGCTGTGTGTCGCGACTGACCACCATGGTGATAGAACATTGATGTAGGCTATTAATCGCGGCGTGTGGCACGGTTGATATCTCTGAGA
Source organism: Rahnella victoriana (assembly GCF_021276285.1). Lineage (NCBI taxonomy): Bacteria > Pseudomonadati > Pseudomonadota > Gammaproteobacteria > Enterobacterales > Yersiniaceae > Rahnella > Rahnella victoriana. The sequence continues at coordinate 4,536,396 of NZ_CP089919.1, read as the reverse complement.
GGCGGATACATGTTATATGTGTCCGCTTTTTTATTTGGCTTAAAGCAAGGCGTAACTTATTGAAAAAGAATTAAAGCTGGAAAGGGACGCGCTTGGCAAAGTCAGTTTGAAAGGCTGTTGCTTTTTCCCAGATGCCCATCATGGCATAATACTGACAAATGAGTTTTAACGTATGTCGCGCAAAATGATAGCTCTGAACACGGAAGAGTTCGCAGCGGACAACACTGTTGATTTCCAGTATCAGCCGGTTGTGTAATTTGCATAAAGCATGCAGATAGCTGTGGTCATCCCCGTTTTGCAGACACAGATTGGCCATATCCAGACAGATACTGTTAAAACGTTTGAGCTGGCAGAGATGTGCTTCAGGGCGTCGCAAGGCAGCATCCGCCATATAAAAATCCACCGTCGCATCGCGGACACTGGATTTATAGTCGTCGATCTTGCCTTGCAACCACGCATTTACCGATTGAGCCATTCTCAGTATTCCGGGTTATCTGAATGATAATCATTATCAAAGAATGACTATCATATTGGCAAAAAATCACCGGATCAACGATTTCATCCGGTTTTTTTCATTTTGTTGCTCAAAAGCAGCTAAGCAAAAAGAGCCTTATTCTTTCGATTATGTCGAATTCATAAATAGGCATTTCCGATGAATGTTTTATAATAGACACAATGAAAGCTATTAAACCTTAGCATTTATAGGGTTATTTTAAATTTTTAACAAAAAATTGACAATTTATTCAATCAGTTGATGGTTGCGGTGTTCAAGACCCGCCAGCGGCCGGATGTAAAGGCGATACGCATTGAGTGTCTTTCCTTATGCGTCATCGCTATACCCTCTTAAAACAAGAGGTTGAAGTGATTAACGTTATCACTAGAATAGAGACAATAGGTCTTGTCTATGACCGTAAAAATATGAGGTAAGACAGATGCAAACTGAAACTGTCGGCTCTTTCTCTTTAGACGACAACGTATGGCAAGGTGTGAGCCTGACTGATTCTGCAGCCAAACAGATTAACACGCTGGTGGCACAGGATCCCGAGGTCAAAGGTCTCCAGCTCTCCGTGAAACAATCGGGCTGCGCCGGCTTCGGCTACGTTCTGGATTTAACCAAACAACCGGCCAGCGATGACCTGGTGTTTGAACATGACGGCGCTTTGCTGTTTGTTCCGCTGAAGGCCATGCCTTTCATCGACGGAACCGAGGTGGATTTTGTCCGTGAAGGACTGAATCAGATATTTAAATTCAATAATCCTAAAGCTCAGCATGCCTGCGGGTGTGGCGAAAGTTTCGGTGTTTAAGACTTTCTGTTTCTAAGATTATTGTAAACAAAGCGATGTAACCAACATGTCACGAAGCAACGTAGAAATTCCAGATGATGTGCAGTCTTGGGTCGGCGAGGGGACGAATTACAAGGAAGGGTTCTTTACCCAGCTGGCAACCGATGAATTAGCATCAGGCATCAACGAAGATGTGGTGCGTGCGATTTCCGCAAAGCGCAACGAGCCTGAGTGGATGCTGGAGTTCCGTCTGCAGGCTTATCATGCCTGGTTGAAAATGGAAGAACCGCACTGGCTCAAAGCGTATTACACGCCTCTTGATTACCAGGATTACAGCTATTATTCCGCGCCATCCTGTGGCAGCTGCGATGATACCTGCGGTTCTCAGCCTGGCGCCACGCAGCAACCTCCGGAAGATTCTCACAGCATTCCTGCGCTTGACGGTAAAAACTACCTCACCAGTGAAGTAGAAAAAGCCTTTGAGCAGCTGGGTGTTCCGGTTCGTGAAGGCAAAGAAGTCGCGGTCGATGCAATCTTCGACTCCGTTTCTGTCTCCACGACTTACCGCGATAAGCTGGCGGAATCGGGCGTGATTTTCTGCTCATTCGGCGAAGCCATTCACGAATATCCTGATCTGGTACGTAAATACCTCGGGACCGTGGTGCCTGCACAGGATAACTTCTTCGCCGCGCTGAATGCCGCCGTTGCTTCTGATGGTACCTTTGTTTACGTGCCAAAAGGCGTGCGTTGCCCGATGGAACTGTCGACGTATTTCCGTATTAACGCGGCGAAAACCGGTCAGTTCGAACGTACCATTCTGATTGCTGACGAAGGCAGTTATGTCAGTTACATCGAAGGTTGCTCGGCGCCGGTACGTGACACCTACCAGCTGCACGCAGCGGTCGTAGAAGTCATCCTGCACAAAGACGCGGAAGTGAAATATTCCACCGTGCAGAACTGGTTCTCCGGCAGCAAAGACAGCAGCGGCGGTATTCTGAACTTCGTGACCAAACGTGCATTGTGCGAAGGCGCAGGTTCTAAGATGTCCTGGACGCAGTCTGAAACCGGTTCAGCGATTACCTGGAAGTACCCGAGCGTGATCCTCAAAGGGGATAACTCCATCGGTGAATTCTTCTCGGTTGCGCTGACCAGCGGCAAGCAACAGGCAGATACCGGCACCAAGATGATCCACATTGGTAAAAACACCAAGTCGACCATCATCTCTAAAGGTATTTCTGCCGGTCACAGCCAGAACAGCTATCGCGGTCTGGTGAAGATCCTGCCGAGTGCTGAAAACGCCCGTAACTTTACGCAGTGTGACTCCATGCTGATTGGTGCCGACAGTGCCGCACATACGTTCCCGTATGTTGAAGTGCGTAACAACACGGCTCAGCTGGAACATGAAGCCACGACGTCAAAAATCGGCGATGATCAGCTGTTCTACTGTCTGCAACGTGGTATCAGCGAAGATGATGCTATTTCCATGATTGTTAACGGTTTCTGTAAAGATGTCTTTTCCGAGCTGCCGCTGGAGTTTGCTGTCGAAGCACAGAAACTGCTGGCGATCAGCCTTGAACACAGCGTCGGTTAATTCTCCGTACGCTTTTCCTCCCGACGTCGCAGGGTGTGATGTGGTCGTCGGGCAGGTTTGAGTTCAGCACAGTCAAAGCATAAACAGAATTATGAGCGCGCAGGCGCAAACTCAAGGATACGTATGTTAAGCATTAAGAATTTGAAGGTCCGTGTCGAAGAAAAGGAAATTCTGAAAGGACTTGATCTGGAGATCAAACCGGGTGAAGTACACGCCATCATGGGTCCGAACGGCTCAGGTAAAAGTACACTCTCCGCGACACTGGCTGGCCGTGAAGATTACGAAGTGACCGACGGTTCCGTAATGTTCAACGGTAAAGATTTGCTGGAACTGGCGCCTGAAGATCGCGCTGGCGAAGGCGTATTTATGGCTTTCCAGTATCCGGTAGAAATTCCGGGCGTGACCAACCATTTCTTCCTGCAAACCGCAGTGAATGCGGTACGTAAATACCGTGGTCAGGAAGCCATGGATCGTTTTGACTTCGCCGATTTTATCGAAGAGAAAATCGCGATGCTGAAGATGCCTGCCGATTTGCTGACCCGTTCAGTGAACGTTGGCTTCTCCGGCGGTGAGAAGAAGCGTAACGACATTCTGCAAATGGCGGCACTTGAGCCAAATCTGTGCATCCTTGATGAAACAGACTCCGGTCTGGACATCGATGCGCTGAAGATCGTTTCTGACGGTGTTAACACATTGCGTGACGGCAAACGTTCATTCGTTATCGTTACCCACTACCAGCGTATCCTCGACTACATCAAGCCTGACTACGTGCACGTTTTGTATCAGGGCCGCATTGTTAAATCCGGCGATTTCACCTTGGTTAAACAGTTAGAGGAGCAAGGTTATGGCTGGCTTACCGACGAAGAGTAATGTCCCTGCGGCGGGCAGTTCGCACGCCATGCAGCAACTTTACCGTCTTTTTGAAAGCCGTGGCGGTGAGCAATCTCCCCACGCACATGCGCACTGGCAACAGGTGCTGCGTCTCGGTTTTCCGCATGCCAAACTGGAAGACTGGAAATACACGCCGGTTTCCTCACTGCTGGGCAATCAGTTCTTTGCTCCTCAGCAGCAGGCGCTGACGGTTGAGAAAGTGAAATCCCTGGCATTGCCACTGGATTGTTACCGTCTGGTTTTCGTGGATGGCCGTTTTGATGCGAGCCTGAGCGACAGCGACACCGGTGCGTTTGAAATCGAAAAACTGAGCCCGTCTGCGCAACAAACGTTGCCGGATCCGATTCAGTCAGAGGTGTTTTTACACCTGACAGAAAGTCTGGCACAGGATCCGTTTACCGTGCGTTTGCCTGCGGGCAAGCAAGCTGAAAAACCGCTGTATCTGTTACATCTGAGCAGTGGTCGTGATCAGTCACGTGAAATGAATACTGTTCATCATCGCTATCATCTGGCGATTGAAAACGGTGCGAATGCCGAAGTGATCGAACACTATCTGAGTCTCAACGATCAGGGGCATTTCACCGGTGCGCGTATGACCGTGAATGTGGGCGATAATGCAGATTTCACGCATTACAAACTGGCGTTCGAAAGCCAGGCCAGTTTCCACTTCTCGCACAATGATCTGGTCATCGGGCGTGACGCCCGTGTGTCCAGCCACAGTTTCCTGTTGGGCGCGGGTCTGACCCGTAATAACACCAGCGCGCAACTGAACGGCGAGAACAGCAATCTGGATATCAACAGTCTGGTTCTGCCGGTTGATTCTGAGATTGCCGATACCCGCACGTATCTGGAACACAACAAAGGCTATTGCAACAGCAACCAGCTTCACAAAGTGATCGTGAACGATCGTGCTAAAGCGATTTTCAACGGCATGATCAAAGTGGCGCAGCATGCACTGAAAACTGACGGCAAAATGACCAACAACAACTTGTTGCTGGGCAAACACACTGAAGTTGATACCAAACCTCAGCTGGAAATTTATGCCGATGACGTGAAGTGCAGCCACGGTGCGACAGTGGGTCGTATCGACGACGAACAGCTTTTCTATCTGCGTACCCGTGGGATCAGCGGTCAGGATGCTCAGCAAATGATCATCTTTGCTTTTGCCGCTGAACTGACGGAAGCCATTGAGAATGAAACCCTGCGTGAAGTCGTGATTGCCCGTATTGCAGGCCGACTCAATCGAGGTAAGTAATGAGTTTTCCACTGGAAAGAGTACGTAGCGATTTCCCTGTGCTGAGCCGTGAAGTCAACGGCCAGCCGCTGGCTTACCTTGACAGCGCGGCCAGCGCACAGAAACCGCGTCAGGTCATTCAACGTGAAATGTCATTCTTCGAGCAAGGTTATGCTGCGGTTCACCGCGGCATTCATACCATGAGCGCAGAAGCGACTGAGCAGATGGAAAACGTCCGCACTCAGGCCGCACAATTCATGAATGCCGCATCGGCGGAAGAAATTGTCTTCGTCAAAGGTTCCACGGAAGCCATTAACCTGGTCGCCAATACCTGGGGGCGTGCATTTTTACAGCCCGGCGACCACATCATTCTGACTGAAATGGAACACCACGCGAACATCGTGCCATGGCAGATGCTGGCGAAAGAACGCGATTTGCATATTGATGTCTGGCATCTTACGCCGGACGGCGAGCTGGATGTGTCACAGCTCGAATCGCTGATTACGCCGCACACTAAATTGCTGACGATGGCGCATGTCTCTAACGTGCTGGGCACCGTGAATCCGATCGAAAAAATCATCCCGCAGGCGAAAGCGGCCGGGCTGACCGTTCTGATCGACGGCGCACAAGCGGTCATGCACCATGCGATCGACGTGCAGGCACTGGGCTGTGATTTCTATGTCTGGTCCGGGCATAAACTTTACGGGCCGACCGGCATCGGTATTCTGTATGGCCGCAAAGCCTTGCTGGATCAGATGCCTGCCTGGGAAGGCGGCGGTTCGATGATCAAGCACGTCAGCCTGACGGAAGGTACGACCTTCGCGGCCGCCCCGTGGCGTTTCGAAGCGGGCACACCTAATACCGGCGGGATTATGGGATTAGGTGCGGCGATGGAATATGTGACTGAACTGGGTCTGGAGAATATCCATGCTTATGAACAGGAACTGATGAACTATGCCCTCGAACAGATGGCGACAGTACCGGACATACAGATCTACGGTCCGGCGAGTCGCGCAGGGGTCATCGCGTTCAACCTTGGCAAACATCACGCCTATGATGTCGGCAGTTTCCTTGATCAATACGGTATTGCTATCCGCACCGGCCATCACTGTGCGATGCCATTAATGTCCTTCTATGGTGTGCCGGCTATGTGCCGTGCGTCGCTTGCGATGTACAATACCCGGGAAGAAGTCGACCGTCTGGTCGCGGGACTGCAGCGTATTCACCGGTTGTTGGGGTAATCCCGGCAGCCTTGATCAGGATGTTGTTATGGCTTTGCCAGATAAAAATAAGTTAGTTAAAAACTTTTCCCGGTGCCCGAACTGGGAAGAAAAATATCTGTATGTGATTGAGTTAGGTGGCCAGTTACCGGCATTGCCGGAAGCGCATCGTCAGGATAAGAACCTGATTTCAGGCTGCCAGAGTCAGGTATGGATTGTGATGCACACCGATGAAAATGGCGGGCTGACTTTCGAAGGTGACAGTGATGCCGCTATCGTTAAAGGTCTGGTCGCGATTGTATTCAGCCTGTATCAGGGTTTAACGCCGCGTGATGTGGTGGAACTGGATGTCCGTCCGTTCTTCACTGAACTGGAACTGAGCCAGCATCTGACGCCTTCACGCTCGCAAGGGCTGGAAGCGATGATCCGCTCCATTCGCGCCAAAGCTGCGGAACTGTCGTAATTTCGGCGTCCGTACGCTGCTTTGCTCATTAGGATTTATCTGCTAATGAGCAAAGCAAATCCCGTCTTTCTCCTCACGTTTTTGCTTTTTAGTCCTGATTTTTCAACTCTCTATCCTCCGGCTTTTAATTCCGTTTTCTGACAGGTAACTTTCTGATTTACCGTGGTTTGATTGCCATGAAATTCTGCGCTGCTAGTATTACCAGACAAGATAAATTGTCTTGCCTCAGATTCGCTGAGCGCAGGCCGAAAAAGGACTGAGTATGAGACGCGCATTACCCCTTCTGGCGATGTTAGTGGGCACTATGATGGCCACGCATACCATGACCGCAAGTGCAGCGGAATATCCCTTGCCACCAGAGAACAGCCGCCTGATTGGCGAAAACACTACGTATGTGGTGCCCAACGATGGTAAACCGCTGGAAGATGTGGCGGCAAAATACCAGATCGGATTGATCGCTATGCTGGAAGCCAATCCCGGAACGGATCCTTATTTGCCGAAAGCCGGGACGGTGCTGACCATTCCATCGCAGATGTTGCTGCCGGATACCAAACGCGAAGGGATCGTGGTTAATCTGGCCGAACTGCGTCTGTATTATTATCCGAAGGGCGAAGATAAGGTCATCGTCTATCCGATAGGTATTGGTCAGCTGGGCCGCAACACGCCGGAAATGGTGACATCCGTCAGCCAGAAGATCCCCAATCCAACCTGGACGCCTACTGCCAATATCCGCAAAGCCTATCTGAAAGATGGCATCACTTTGCCGGGCATGGTGCCTGCCGGGCCGGATAATCCGATGGGATTGTTTGCCATGCGTCTGTCAGCAGGCACGGGGCAATATCTGATCCACGGGACGAATGCCAATTTTGGCATCGGCATGCGAGTCAGCTCCGGCTGTATCCGCCTGCGTCCGGATGACATTGAAGCGCTGTTCAATTCCGTGCCGAAAGGAACACGCGTACAGATCATCAATCAGCCGATCAAGTACGATATCGAACCGGACGGGAAACGCTATATCGAGGTGCATCAGCCGTTATCTCATACTGAAAAAGATGATCCGCAAACCAAACCGATCCCGCTGACTGCTGCAATGAAGAAATTCGTTAAAAGCGACGAAACCAATGCAGAGATGGTGAAAGAGGCGATAAAACGCCGTTCCGGGATGCCGGTCGTAGTGAGTGTGGGTGATAAAGCGGGCGATATACCGCCGGTTATCAATGAACCGCAGACCGCGACGTCAGGTGAACCGGCAGTGACGACCGCCAGCACGCAGTAAACGTCACAGGAAAGCGATAGCTGGGATGTAATCAAAAGGGGCCATTATGGCTCCTTTTTTATGTCTGACATTCAGGAGGGTGATAGAAGGCGTTTTATAGCCATACAGGATTGATGATTGACAGGTTGGCAGGATAAGGGAAAGCGTTTTGCAGGCAAAAAAAATGGCGCACTGAGTGCGCCATTGAACTAGAGAAGTAAATATTACTTCTTGTAAGCGTGAGCTTGGTTGTCCAGACGTTGGTTAGCGCGAGCTGCATCGTCTTTAGCTGCTTGAACGTCAGAACGCATTGCGTTCACGTCGTTGCTCAGTTGGTCAACTTTAGAGTTCAGAGTAGAAACGTCTGAAGACAGTTGGTCGATTTTAGCATTGCTTGAACAACCAGCCAGCATAGTTGAAGCCAGGATTACAGCGCCCAGTACCAGTTTAGTGCGATTCATTATAAAACCCTCTAGATTAAGTTAATCTCCATGTAGCGTTACAAGTATTACACAAACTATTTTCTAATGAGAATAATTTTTTGCCGGTAAACGCTATATTTTGATCGTTCGCTCAAAGAAGCATCTTTTTTTACGAAAAAGTTAAAAATTGCAGCGAAAACAGCCGTATTCCATGGGACTTATCCCAATTTTGCAGCGACTGCTTTTAGCACTTTTTATGAAACAAGATACTTTTTGAATAAATGAGCGCCACATTTTGCGGCGCTCATTAATGCTCATGGTCACGTTTTTAATTAAACAACATGCACCGAAGAAGTATTGGTTGTGCCGCTCTGAACCAGTGCGCCAGAAACCATGACAACGATATCACCTTTCTGAGCCAGACCACTTTCAATCGCGGCTTCTTTACCGATACGGTAGAAGTCGTCAGTAGAAGCAATCTCTTTCACCAGCTGAGTCACTACGCCTTTTGTCAGGATTAACTGACGTGCAGTGATTTCATTGGTGGTCAGGGCAAGGATAGTCGCATGCGGGAAGTATTTACGCACGGCTTTTGCTGATTTACCGCCGCTGGTTGCGACCACGATCAATGGTGCATCCAGTTTCTCAGCTGTTTCAACAGCACCGCGGCACACTGCTTCAGTGATGCGCAGTTTGCGATTTTCGTTCTGGCCATCGATGCGGCTTTGCATCACGCGGTCAGTACGGTCGCAGATGGTGGCCATGATAGTCACTGCTTCCAGCGGGTATTTACCTTTCGCACTTTCACCGGACAGCATGACTGCGTCGGTACCGTCGATGATGGCGTTCGCCACGTCGCCAGCTTCAGCGCGGGTAGGGCGTGGGTTTTTGATCATGGAATCGAGCATTTGCGTCGCGGTGATGACCACTTTGCGCGCACGGTTACATTTCTCAATCATCATCTTCTGCGCGAAGATCACTTCTTCAACCGGGATTTCAACGCCCAGGTCGCCACGTGCAACCATGATACCGTCAGAAGCTTCGAGGATTTCGTCGAAGTTGTTCAGGCCTTCCTGGTTTTCGATTTTGGAGATGATCTGAATGTGCTCGCCACCGTGTGCTTTCAGGTGTTCGCGGATTTCCAGAACGTCAGAACGTTTACGGATGAAAGAAGCCGCAACGAAATCAACGCCTTGTTCGCAACCGAAGATCAGGTCGCGCTTATCTTTTTCAGCCAACGCTGGCAGAGCGATAGAAACGCCTGGCAGGTTAACGCCTTTGTTTTCGCCCAGATCGCCATTGTTCAGCACTTTACAGGTCACTTCAGTTTCGGTGACGTTAGTCACTTCCATGCCGATCAGACCATCGTCCACCAGAATGGTGTTGCCGATTTTCAGGTCAGCGGCGAAGCCCTGATAAGTGACAGCAACACGTTCGGTGTTACCGATCACGCTTTGGTCAGTGGTAAAGGTATAAGTCTGGCCCGCAACCAGAGAAGCGTCTTTGCCGCCTTCCAGTTTCATGGTGCGGATTTCAGGACCTTTGGTGTCCAGCAGAATTGCCGCTTTGTGACCGGTCTTCGCCATCACGTTGCGGATATTTTGAATGCGCTGACCGTGCTCTTCATAATCACCGTGGGAGAAGTTCAGACGCATAACGTTCATGCCTGCATCAAGCAGTTTGGTCAGCATTTCTTCGGATTCGGTTTTCGGGCCGATGGTACAAACAATTTTGGTCTTTTTCATGACGATTTTATCTACAAGTTGTGATGGATTGGAAAAGTGTTTGCCTGACAGCATGGCTGCCCGCGCGGAATTGGGGTGTTGCCTGGTTGAATCAAATCATTACTAAGCGTAGAAGACTGTGAAAGGAATGGTGTAGTAAGTTCAGCCAAAGCATAGCGATTTGTGCGATTTATCATCGCTACTGGAGTGGTCACGCTTTTATAAGTGCGATATCGACAGATCAAGGGGCTGAAACCATTCAATCGAAGAGACGATGCGTATTATAGAGGGGATCAGGTTGGGAAACCAAATAAAAAACGTGATGCGGCGCAAGCTTAGCGCAGATTTCGGAACGTTGTTTTGAAATTATCCAATGCGGGCAGGGGAGAAAGCACAGGCGATAACGCTTTGTTCACGCAACTTTCAAAAATGACACATACGGGAAATAATCTTAAAAAAATACAAACGGATGACTTAACGTAAATTCAAAAGGTCATGAGAAATCTGTCAGGAAATGTTCAGGGTGTTTTGAGGGAGTGTGTTGCAAGAGGAGAGTTTGGGAAGTTGCTTTGGTGCGTCCGAGTGGACTCGAACCACCGACCCCCACCATGTCAAGGTGGTGCTCTAACCAACTGAGCTACGGACGCACAATATGCAACGGTACTGCTAAGAAAGATGGTGCGTCCGAGTGGACTCGAACCACCGACCCCCACCATGTCAAGGTGGTGCTCTAACCAACTGAGCTACGGACGCATCGTTTTTCTTTTTCGTCAGCCAGTGTTGGCGACGGGGACGAATATTAACGACCTCTCTGAATACTGGCAAGGGAAAAAAGACATTTTCCTGTCATATTGTGCGTGACTGCCGAGCTTATGTGCATTGCGTTGTTTTTTTAGGCATAACAGCCAGCGTACTGGCTGAAAATTCCGCGCACCGGGACATACATTCACGGCCCGCGGAAAGCGGAAGGGGATCAACGGCCCGCTTTTTGCAAAATGGTATAAGAGGGCTGTTTCTGCAACCAGCGCATCCGTAACGTCATCATCAACGCGGCGAAGGTCAGGCCCAGAATAAATCCGCACCAGAAACCGCTCGGCCCCATACGTGGCACCAGAAAATCGGTCAGACCGAGGGTATATCCCACCGGCAGCCCCAGCACCCAGTAGGCCACAAAGGTAATATAGAAGATTGAACGTGTGTCTTTATAGCCGCGCAACACGCCGCTGCCGATAACCTGTACCGCATCTGAAATCTGGAACAGCGCCGCAAAGATTAAAAGATGCGACGCCAGCGTCACCACTTCCGGGCTGTCATTATAAAGAGAAGCAATGTCCTCGCGGAAAATGATGGCCGTCAGACTGGTGCAACAGGCCATCATAATGCCCGTACAGATACTGGTATAAGCAGCCACTTTTGCGCCCTCGACGGAGGATTCACCCAGCCGCGAGCCTACCCGGATGGTGGCAGCAACCCCCAGCGATAAGGGGATCACAAACATCAGCGAACCGACATTCAGGGCGATCTGGTGGCTGGCAACCGCCACGATACCCAGCGGGGAGACCAGCAGGGCAACGATCGCAAATAGCGTCACTTCGAAAAATAAGGCCAGCGCAATCGGCATGCCTAACTGGATCAGGCGGCGCAGCGTCGGCCAGTCAGGTTTAGCAAAGCGCGAATGTGGCTGAGTATCACGCAGGGCGCGATTGTGGCGCACATAAATGCGCATCATAAAGAACATCACCCAATACACCGTGCCGGTTGCCACGCCGCAGCCCACACCGCCGAGCGCGGGCGCACCAAATTTCCCGTAAATGAAAATGTAGTTAACAGGAATATTGACCAGCAGGCCGATAAAGCCGAAGACCATGCCCGGCTTAGTTTTGGACAACCCTTCACACTGATCGCGCAGCACCTGGAAAAACAGATAGCCCGGCGCGCCCCACATGATGGCGTGCAGATAGCCGACGGCTTTCGCTTTCAGCTCAGGATCAATATTGTGCATCAGGTCGAGAATATGGTTGCTCTGATACAACACCGCGATGACCAGAACGGAGACGCCGGAAGCCAGCCAGAAACCCTGCTGGACCTGATGACCTATTTTGTCGCGGCGGCCTGCGCCATTGAGATGTGCAATGGTTGGTGTCAGCGACAATAATAAGCCGTGACCGAATAAAATCGCGGGCAACCAGATGGAGGTACCGACGGCGACGGCAGCCATGTCCGTTGCGCTGACGGAGCCGGCCATTATAGTGTCCACCACGCCCATGGAGGTTTGAGCTATTTGCGCAAGGATGACCGGGATGGCAAGCGCTAATAACACCCGCGCTTCTGCAAGGTACTTCTGCACAGATACACCTTTTTTGTTGATTATATTGAATAAAAAAAGCCACAAGACGCGGCATTGAACAGAGAAAAATAGTCCGAAGATTGTACATCGTCGGTATTTTTAAGCAAACAAAGCTGTTAACAGCCGGTTAAATAATGAAATTGAAGCGGACGGTGCTATTTCTTACCGCAGAAAATTGGCTTTCAATTAATTCTGCGGCAAACTGGCGGAAGTGACGTTTTAATACAACAGATTCAAACATTGAGGAAAAGGCTATGTTTACCGGAATTGTACAGGGCACCGGAACGGTAGTGTCTGTCGACGAGAAACCCAATTTCCGTACCCATGTTGTTCGTTTACCTGAAGATATGCTGGATAACCTGCAACTTGGTGCGTCGGTTGCGCACAACGGGTGCTGTCTGACGGTGACCGAAGTCAACGGCGATCTGGTCAGCTTTGACCTGATGAAAGAAACACTGCGTCTGACCAATCTCGGTGATCTGAAAGAAGGTGACCAGGTTAATCTGGAACGCGCCGCGCGCTTTAATGACGAAATTGGCGGACATTTAATGTCTGGTCATATTATTTGTACTGCGGAAGTCGCAAAAATTCTGACATCAGAAAATAACCGTCAGATCTGGTTCCGTATGCCACATGAAGATTTGATGAAATATGTATTACATAAAGGGTATATCGGCATTGATGGTATTAGTCTCACCATCGGCGAAGTGACCCGTACCCGTTTCTGTGTGCATCTGATTCCGGAAACGCTTCAGCGTACAACGCTGGGAACCAAGCGTCTGGGCGACAAGATTAATATCGAAATCGATCCGCAAACACAGGCGATCGTCGATACCGTCGAGCGCGTCTTAGCCAGCCGCGAAGCAGCGATGGCAACGGCACAGGCGATGATCGATAAAGCCGAATAGTGCCTTTTCAGGTGATTTACAGACACAAAAAAACCGGACGTTGAATGTCCGGTTTTTTTTGGTCACGTCATACTGCCATTAACGCGGAACGCGCATCCCGCCATCAACCCCTTCAGGGCTGAAGACCACCTGCCACAACTGAATGTCACGGGCTCTGAACGCACCCGCACAAGCATTGAGGTAGTAAGTAAACATGCGGTGGAAACGATCCCCATATTTTTCTGCCAGTTCCGGCCAGTATTTCTGAAAACGTTCATGCCACGCCATCAGCGTACGATCATAATCCGCACCAATGTTGTGCCAGTCTTCCATTACGAACAATGATTCACTGGTTTGCGCAATTTGCTGAACAGACGGCAGACAACCGTTCGGGAAGATGTATTTATCAATCCACGGGTCGACGTTCAGATCTGTTTTATTAGAACCGATGGTGTGCAGCAGGAAAATGCCGTCAGGTTTGATATTGCGTTTGGCGACATTAAAGTAGGTCTGATAATTTTTCGGACCCACATGTTCGAACATCCCGACAGAGACAATGCGGTCAAACTGATCGTTGAGGTCACGGTAATCCTGCAACAGGATGGTGACATCCAGACCTTCGCAGCGTTTCTGGGCGAGTTTTTGTTGTTCAGCGGAAATCGTAACACCCACGACGCTCACGCCATAATGCCGGGCAGCATACTCGGATAATCCACCCCAGCCGCAACCGATGTCCAGCAAGCGCAGGCCCGGTTTTAATTGCAGCTTATCGCAGATCATTTTGAGTTTTGCTTCCTGCGCTTCTTCAAGCGTAGTGGCGTCCTTCCAGTAACCACAGGAATATTGCATATAAGGGTCGAGCATCAGGCTGAATAAATCATTGCCCAGATCATAATGCTCTTTGCCGACAATCCATGCCCGTTTGCGTGATTGCAAATTGGTCAGGCGTGCCGCCGCGATACGCAAGGTATCTTTAAAATGGTGGGGGAGTTTATTTTCCAAACCGGCACGAAGAACGCGCTGGAAAAAGATATCCAGACGGTCGCATTCCCACCAACCGTCCATATAACTTTCGCCGAGGCCCAGAGAACCTTCCTGTAAAACACGCTTAAAGAAGTCAGTGTTTTTTACTTTAAGGTCGAAAGGACGATTACCATTTACCTGAATATCTGCCATCGCCAGCATTTCACTGGCGATGCGGTACCACTGATTGTCCTGAATGCTTTGGTCTTCTATACACGATGAACTCATAGCTTCTCCATCACTTTCTCTTCTGACTTATTAACCTGCCGGGAAAAGCAAAGGCTATTTTTGCAGGTCTTTATGAGAACAGACGACTCAGCGCCTCGTCCAATATCCGACACCAACAGAGGAAATTAGAAGAACACCTGCGCGCCGGGGGCGTGCAGGGAAATCGTCCTTGAAAAACGCACTATAAAAAATAGTGTGACGCTGTCCGCGCGTCGGGCTTAAGTATGTAATAAAAGTTTTGTAAAAATGCTATTTTATTGGGTTTTGTTGAGTATAGGCTCGCAGGCAGGCATTCTCAATAGTTAATCGTCGCAAATGAAAATGTCCGTTAAGTGATTGTTACTTAAGGTCATTATCACCCTTGGTTCGCCTGCCCGCGCTGAGCTTCCTGCCCGGATTTCTGTTTCACATCCTGAGTACTTTCTGGCCGCAGTGACAGCCACCGGCCCAAAACCACCAACAATAGTGTAGACAGCATGATTGTGACTGTCGCCATTAATGGTTGCACAATAAATGCGGAAACCAGCAGACTGGCGAGGAAACACAGCCCCAGTTGCAGGGTATTCTGCAACGCCGCCGCTTTCCCTGTATTAGCAGGAAATGGCATTAAGGCATTTGCGACAACAATTGGATAGATTGCACCATTCACCAGAGCCATTAAACAGAACGGGATCAACAGGCTGATCAGTCCGGCATGGGTGAACATCCCGATACAGAACAAACTCACCATACTCACCGCATAACCCGCCAGTAACCACGGCAAAATCCGGTTTCCGTCCAGCTTACTGATCAGAACGCGACAGCCGAAACCGCCCAGCAGGAACGCGATGGTCTGCGGAACATAACTCAGGCCAATGGCACCAGGGGAATAGCCCATGTCGCTTAAAATAAACGGTGAACCGGTCAGCCACGCGAAGAAACCAGCGGAACAGGCGGAGTAAATCATGACGTTACCGCTGTAAACCCGTGATTTAAGCAAGGTGCCAAAGCCCGCTTTATCGGCTTTGGCCTGTGGCGCAGGTTTGTTTTCGCGCAATGTCAGCGTGGTGATCAACAGAACAACAGCCACGACGGTCAGCAGGGCAAAGATCGCTTCCCAGTCAAAATGATTCAGCACCCATGCGCCGAGCAACGGGGCGAGGGCTGGGGAGAGCGCCACCAGCGGCATAATGCTGGCGAAGGTTTTTTTAGCCACATCCGCCGGGAAACGGTCAACGACGATGGCCTGCCAGGTGACGGCTGCCGCACAAACGCCCATTGCCTGCAGGAACCGCAAGGCCAGCAGGGCGCGCACGTTTTCAACCCACAACACACCCAGACAACCCACTGCAAACAGTGTCAGGCCAATGAGCAATACCGGTTTACGGCCGATTCGATCGGACAGCGGCCCCCACAACAACTGGCCGATGGCAAAGCCGCCGAGAAAAATACTCAGGCTGGCGCTGATCATGCCCGGACTGGTTGTCAGACTGGTTTGCATGGCGCTGAAGGCAGGAAGGTACATGTCGGTGGCTAAAAAGCCGAGCATGCTCAGTCCCGCGAGATAGAGCATAAATCCAAAGGAGGGTTTCATTATTGTCTCGTTAATGTCGTGATTGCAGGTGATTTGACGCAGATTACGTACCGGAGGCGGAGTTTAACGCTTTGATAACAGCGTTGTGAAACGCTAATATTTGCACTCTGCTATCAAAAAAATTGAAGGCTAAAATATGTGGTCAGAATACGCTCTTGATGTGGTGGATGCGGTGGCAAGAACGGGCAGCTTTAGTGCCGCGGCGCAGGATTTACACCGCGTGCCTTCTGCCATCAGCTACACCGTCCGGCAGCTTGAACAATGGCTGGCAGTGCCGTTATTTGAACGCCGTCATCGTGACGTGGTGCTGACGCCTGCGGGCAAGGTTTTTGTCGATGAAGCCCGCATTCTGACAAAAAAAATGATAGCCACCCGTCGCCAGTGTCAGCAGGTCGCTAACGGCTGGCGCGGCGAACTACGCGTGGCGGTAGACCGGATTGTTAAACCCGCGCGGACGCGAAGGCTGGTACTCGATTTTTACCGCCATTTTCCCGATACGGAACTGATCATCCACTCGGAAGTGTTTAACGGTGTCTGGGATGCGCTGGTGGACGGAAGGGCGGATGTGGCTATCGGTGCCACGAGAGCCATACCGGTGGGTGGCCGGTTTAATTTTCGCGACATGGGATTCATGGACTGGCACTGCGTGGTCAGCCCCCAACATCCGCTGGCGCAGTTGTCCGGTGCGCTCAGGGATGATCAGCTGCGGCCTTATCCGGCGCTCTGTCTGGAAGACACCTCCCGCACATTGCCCAAACGCGATACCTGGACGCTCGACAACCAGCGACGTCTGGTGGTGCCTGACTGGACCTGTGCGCTGGAATGCCTGACGGAAGGATTATGTGTCGGCATGATGCCGGTTCATCGCGTCATCCCGTGGATAGAACAGAATAAATTGCAGGTGCTGACACTGGAAAATCGTTTCCCCGACAGCCCGTGTTGTCTGACGTGGGACCAGAGCAATCCGTCGCCGTCACTGGCGTGGTTACTGGACTATATGGGCGATACAGAAACGATGAATGAGGAATGGTTGCGGGATTAGCAAAAAAACGCCTGCACAGGCAGGCGTTGTTAAACAATTAACGACGGTAGTCGCGGTACGGACCGTCGGCCACGGAACGGCGTTCAACCAGTTTCGGATGCACTTCGATGGTCTGCGATTCTTCGCGCTTACTGACAATTCTGTCCAGCAACATGGTAAAAGCCATTTCGCCCAGACGCTCTTTGGGCTGATGAACCGTGGTCAGCGCCGGTGAGAAATAGCGGGCATTACGCACATTGTCATAGCCGATCACAGAGATATCCTGCGGAACCCGCAGGCCAAGCTCATCGGCTGCACAAATGGCGCCCATCGCCATCACGTCACCGCCACAGAACACCGCAGTAGGGCGGCTTTTCTGCATCAGGATTTTATGCATCGCCTGATAGCCGGATTCCGGTTCGAAATCGCCCTGAACGACCCATTCATCACGCAGAGGGATATTGGCTTCGGTCAGTGCCTTCACGAAACCCTGGAAACGACCGCCGCCGGTATTACGCGCCAGTTGCCCCGGGATCACACCAATATCGCGATGACCGCGTTCAATCAGATAACGACCGGCCATGTAGCCGCCCTCGAAAGCATTATCAATAATGCTGTCGGTGAAGTTTTTACGCGCCTCGCCCCAGTCCATGACGACCATCGGGATTGAGCGGTACTCCTCCAGCATATTAAGCAGTTCGTCGGGATATTCCGCGCACATCACCAGCAAGCCATCGACGCGTTTTTGCGCGAGCATCTGCAGGTAAGCCTGTTGTTTCTCCAGATTGTTGTGCGAGTTACACAAAATCAGCGTGTAGCCTTTGGAGAAGCAGCTGTTTTCGACGGCTTCAATCACTTCGGCGAAATAGGGCGCTTCACTGGAGGTGGCCAGCAGACCGATCGTTTTGGTGTTATTAACCTTCAGGCTGCGCGCCACGGCGCTTGGCGAATAGTGTAAGTCCTTGATGGCAAGAAGAACCGCAGCTTTAGTTTCTTCGGCGACGAAACGTGTTTTATTGATGACGTGCGACACGGTTGTAGTGGAAACGCCAGCGCGCTTTGCGACATCTTTAATCGTTGCCATGTAAACAATGACTCCTGAACTCACGTGTTTCAGCACGTTAGCATTATGTTAATCGTTTGCTTGCGTGGATTTAACTGCTGACTTCTAAAAGGGCAGTGAAATCGTTGGGTGGATTCTTCAGAATGAGGCGTGAAATGCTCTCGGGTGAAATCGACCGGCACACAGGCGTGGTAACCGACAATTTTCTCTTATAATGCAGGAAAGTGGAAGCAAAATTCTCATGACAGCATTGTCATTCAGCACAAGATTTTAAATGTGAATTATGAGAAAATGCGTTGGCACACATTTAGTGTGGCTTAAAAAATGCCACAACTTGATCCGAAAGGGGGTTTGATGGACAGCAACCTGAAATTATCGTTGATCACCACGGTATGCGCTTTGCTTATGATTATCGCTTTCAGCTTTACTGCGGTAATGAACTGATTTTATAAGCGATCCGCAATAAAAAAGGGCGATCCCGGTAACAGGTATCGCCCTTTTCAATGTGATGCAGTCACCTTATCCGCCGACATTCTTCCCTGCAGAAACTCTTCGTTAAATGCTATTCATTGGCTGATTAGCGAAACTTCAGACTTAACGAATTGTTTATTATCGGATCGTTTTCGGGGTCATTACCCGACGTGCGCCCACATAGTGATCTTGCCAGTAATCATCGCCCAGTGAGGTGATTTTAATGTCTTCACCGGTTCTTGGCGACTGGATGAATTTGCCATTACCGACATAAACACCCACATGGTCTGCTGCGCCGCGATTATTAATTCTGAAAAACACCAGATCGCCGCTTTCCAGTTCACCGCGTTTGACCGGTGCCGCATCGCGAAGATGGTACATTTCATTCGCTGTGCGTGGCATCTTAATGCGAATCAAATCTTTGTAGGCATAATAGACTAAGCCACTGCAATCAAAACCGGTGTTGGGAGAGGTGCCGCCCCAGCGATACGGTTTACCGACCTGGTGCATCAGCTTGGTCATCGCCGTTTGCTGTGCGTGCTGATAACGTTTTTTGTGTGTCGCGCTCAGCGTAATCGGTTTGCTGTCTTCTTCTCGGAGCTTCTTGCCCTTGCGGTGGCGGCCATAAGCGTCTTTCTTACTGACCTTTGCGCTGCTGTTTTTTGCCAGTGCACGGGTTTTGGTTTGTTTCTCGGTCTTGCTCTCGGCCCGCGTGGTCCTGAGGGTCTTTTCTTTTTTACTCTCAGCCCGGGGCGTTTTTACGCTTTTATCAGAAGTAGCCTTTCGTTTAACCAGTTCAGTACTTTTTACTTTCTTCTTCGAATTCTTGTCCTGTGTTTTTTGTTCTGTTACCGGCGCGATTTTTGATTTTTTATTGGTTTTGGCGGCGGCGGTCTTTCGCTTTCGGCGTTCTTCAGGGGCGGCCTGATTAACATGGCTCTTTCGCTGATCGGCAGAGACGCGCGTCTGTGGCGATGCATGGGCGATATTGAGGAAAAGCTGGGTAAAGAGCAGCACAAAAAGCGTGAACAGTAAGCGCATAGCTTCGTTACCATGAGTGGTAGGGTTAAACATCAGGGTTGTCAGAGTATTGCCTAAAAGAACCCGACAAAAAAGCACGAATTGACTCGATTCTAGATCATATTGTGAGAAAAAGTTAATAGCTTTTTTTATGTCGAAATAACCGCCATTTTTAGTCAATAAAATAACCATTTTTCATCAGGTTAATATTTGAGTTAAAGAATGGGATTTTGCAAATCTGACATTATCGTTGAACGCCAAAAATGTTATTCTCGATGAATCTTTAAATATGTGAACCTGAACCCAGGCGCCGAAAATTGTTTAATAAAATGCCAGTATTGAGAAAGACCCCACAAAAAATGGCGTTTTTATCTGGTGGCAGCCATCGTTACAATAGAAGGCATTGTGTTTGCGCACCGTCTTTGTGTGCTGCGCGTGAAGAGTAATGACCGTGACAGCCTGTACCGGCTTGAGGAAGCAAGAAATGACCACTCCAACGATTGAAAAGATTCAGAAGCAAGTTTCTGAAAACCCGATTCTGCTGTACATGAAAGGTTCTCCAAAACTGCCAAGCTGCGGTTTCTCCGCTCAGGCCGTTCAGGCGCTTTCCGCTTGTGGCGAACGTTTCGCTTACGTTGATATCCTGCAGAACCCGGATATCCGCGCTGAGATGCCTAAGTTTGCTAACTGGCCAACTTTCCCGCAGTTGTGGGTTGATGGTGAACTGGTTGGCGGTTGTGACATCGTGGTTGAGATGTTCCAGCGTGGCGAACTGCAACAGCTGATCAAAGAAACGGCTGAGAAATACAAATCTTCTGAAGAGTAATGTCTGAGAAGAGCCGGTCTTGTAGCTGGCGAATAAAAAGAGCGACATCATGTCGCTCTTTTTTTTGTCTGCTATCCGCACTCAATCCGCTATTGCTGATTTTCTTCCGGTGCCGTTTCGGCTTCGTCTGCGGTCATCGCCAGCGGCCAGCCGCCCAGGCGTTTCCAGCGGTTTACCAGCTCACAAAACAGTTCTGCGGTGCGTTCGGTGTCATATAACGCGGAATGCGCCTGACTGCTGTCAAACACCATTCCCGCGCTGATACAGGCTTTCGCCAGAACCGTTTGCCCCAGCACCAGACCGCTTAAGGCGGCGGTATCGAATGTCGCGAAAGGGTGGAACGGATTGCGTTTCAGCCCGGCACGTTCCGCTGCAGCCATCAGGAAACTGTGATCGAAATTGGCATTATGCGCCACGATAATGGCACGGTTGCAGTTTTGCTCTTTCATGCCCTTACGGATGACTTTGAAAATCTCGTGCAGGGCGTCATATTCGCTGACTGCCCCGCGCAGCGGGTTCGTCGGATCGATACCATTGAATGCCAGTGCTTCCGGCACCAGAATTGACCCCTCGAAAGGTTCAACATGGAAATGTACGGTCTCATCGCTTTGCAGCCAGCCGTCCTCATCCATCTTCAGGGTGATCGCCGCTATTTCCAGCAACGCATCGGTTTGGGCATTAAATCCGGCAGTTTCTACATCAATAACCACGGGATAAAAACCACGGAAACGGCCTCTCAGGGCGTTAATGTCACTATTCTCGGCCATTAGTTTCTTATCTTCATCGAATTCAGCGCGCATTATGACAAATTTTGCCGCCGCTTGCAGGAGTGTGGCAAAAATCGGGCAATAAAAAAGGGCGCGATAGCGCCCCTTGCAGCATTCAGGGTGAATTAATTGCCCAGACCCTGACCGGCATGTTTGGATTCAATCAGTTCGATTTTGTAACCGTCCGGATCTTCAACAAACGCAATAATGGTCGAGCCGCCTTTCACCGGGCCGGCTTCGCGGGTGACTTTGCCACCTGCATTGCGGATGTCGTCACACGTTTGTGCCACGTTATCCACGCCGAGCGCGATATGACCGTAAGCGGTGCCGATATCGTAGCTGTCGACGCCCCAGTTGTAGGTCAGTTCGATCACCGCGCCTTCGCTTTCTTCGGTATAGCCGACAAAGGCCAGGGAATATTTATATTCGGTGTTCTCGCTGGTGCGCAGCAGGCGCATGCCTAACACATCGGTATAGAAACTGATAGCGCGTTGCAGATCGCCAACACGAAGCATGGTATGGAGTAAACGCATAGGTTCCTCTTTATTTGCAGGATGAGAATTATCGGGACAAGCCTAACCGATAGCTGCCGTTTTGTCTGTATTACGCCAACCGGTTGTTGAATGACTGACCAAAAAAAGCAGCAGCCGGAGGGTACTCAGCTGCTGCAAACAAGGGTGCATTAATTTTTATTGATTACAGTGTCGGATAGTCTGTGTAGCCCTGAGCACCGCCGCCGTAGAAGGTTTCCGGTTTCGGTTCGTTAAGCGGCGCATGGGATTTCAGACGTTCAACCAGATCCGGGTTGGCGATATAACTGCGGCCAAAGGCCACGGCATCGATGTAACCTTTTTCGATCAGCTCTTCGCCTTTTTCGGCGGTGTAAGCGCCTGCGCCGACAATCACGCCCTGATAATGCGCACGGATCACCGCACGGAATTCTGCGGTATAAGGTTTGCCACCTGCCCAGTCTGGTTCTGAAATGTGCAGATAGGCCAGTTTGCGTTTGTTCAGTTCGTCGAGCAGATAAATCGCCGCCTGTTCCTGGTCTTCGCCGTTGTCCAGCCCGTTGAATGGCCCCATCGGAGAAATACGGATCCCCACACGGTTTGCGCCGATGGCGTCAATGGCGGCATCCACCACTTCCAGCGTCAGGCGGGTACGGTTTTCAATGCTGCCGCCGTACTGATCTTCGCGCAGGTTAGAGGCCGGAGACATAAACTGGTGCAGCAGGTAACCGTGCGCGGCATGCAGTTCGATGTAATCGAAACCGGCTTCGGCGGAGCAGGCTGCCGCGTGACGGAAATCATTCACGATGCCCGGAATTTCGCTCAGTTCCAGCGCGCGTGGCGTCGGACAATCGACACGAATGGCGTGGCCCTGTTCGTCGCGCAGGCTGGTACGGGTATTCGGATTCACAGCTGAGGGTGCAACCGGCGTCTGGTTGTCCGGCTGTACGCTGTTGTGCGAAATACGACCGGTGTGCCACAGCTGAACGGCAATGCGACCGTCTTTCTGGTGCACACCGGCGACGATTTTTTTCCATGCTGCGACTTGCTCAGGCGTATGCAGGCCAGGCGCACCGGCGTAACCTTTCGCCTGGAAGGACACCTGTGTGGCTTCGGTAATGATCAGCCCGGAACTGTGGCGCTGGGCATAGTATTCCCCCATCAGCGGCGTAGGGATATCACCTGGTTCGATGCTGCGCAGACGGGTCAGCGGCGCCATAAAAACGCGGTTAGGCAGGGTGTTTTTGCCAACAACGATTGGCGTGAAAAGCTTACTCATTTCAGTCACTCCGAAGTTAATGGATTGATGCGCATACGGTTAATAAAAAGGTTTCCGGTGATGCGATCAGGTCGTTATGCCCCCTTTTTACCGTATCAACAGCCCCGGTGACTACGCGCACAGTGCCTTTTCACAAATCACCTTGCGGGATAGCCGGAAAACGTCTTGAATGAAAGTTCACCGTTATTGGCGGAGGGCGTGTGGCCCAGCAACTTGAGTTTTTTGAAATCCCCAGTCCGTGCCGTGGCATTTGTCAGGCTGACGAGCGCGGTTATTGCCGTGGTTGCCTGCGCAGCCGTGAGGAACGTTTCGGCTGGATGAAAATGACCGACGCGGAAAAACGCCATGTGCTGCGCTTATGCCAGCAGCGTTTACTGCGCCAGCAGCGGGCCGGAAAACAACCGGATGAGCCTCTGCCGGAGCAACCGGAACTGTTTTGAGTGCGTACCTCTCACTTCTTTGTATTTCCCCCGCCGGCATCAATACAGCGTTCATCCGGTTGTGTATTCTGTCGGATGAATTTACGAAAAATATAAAGGAATCAAAATGGAAGCTCGTACCACGATTTCTCCGCAAGGCCCGAATTTCTCTAAACTGATTTGCGGTTACTGGCGCCTGATGGAATGGAATATGACGCCGCAACAGGTGCTGGCGTTTATGGAACAGCACATTGAGCTGGGTATCACCACGGCTGACCATGCCGATATCTATGGCGATTATCAGTGCGAGGCGGCGTTTGGTGAGGCATTACGTCTTAAACCGGCGTTGCGCGAGAAAATGCAACTGGTCAGCAAATGTGGCATCGCAACCAAAGCGGATCCGGACAATAAAATCGGGCATTACATTACTGATAAAGACTATATCGTGGCGCGTGCCGAGAAATCTCTGAGTAATCTGCAGACGGATTATCTGGATCTCCTGCTGATCCACCGTCCTGATCCGCTGATGGATGCCGATGAAGTGGCAGAGGCGTTCACGCAGTTACACAAAAGCGGCAAAGTGAAGCATTTCGGCGTGTCCAACTTCACGCCAGCGCAGTTCAGCCTGTTACAGTCGCGCCTGCCTTTTTCGCTGGTGACCAATCAGGTGGAGATATCGCCAATCCATCAGCCCGCCATTCTGGACGGCACGCTGGATCTTTGCCAGCAACTGCGTATCAGGCCGATGGCCTGGTCTTGTCTGGGAGGCGGTCGACTGTTCAGCGAGGCGGAGTTCCAGCCACTGCGCGATGAACTTCAGGCCGTTGCGCAGGAAATTGGCGCAGACACCATCGAGCAGGTGGTCTACGCCTGGGTGATGCGTCTGCCATCGCAGCCGTTGCCGATTATCGGTTCCGGCAAAATTGAGCGCGTGCAATCCGCCTGGCAGTCATTGTCCCTGAATATGACCCGCCAGCAATGGTTCCGCATCCGTAAAGCGGCGATCGGTTACGACGTTCCGTAATGTCTTACGCGGGTTTCGTGGTGCTGACCACCGGACCCGCCGGGCCATCGTTTGTTGAGATGGCCTGCTGCAACTGAGAAAGCGAGCAGTATAAACGCCAGATCACGCCGGCCAGTTCACGTGCCGCCGGTTCAGGATGATGAGCCAGTGAATTGCTCATCCGCAACAGTTCGATCAGCGTGGCGTCCAGATTTTCATGGCTGACGCCGCGCTCTGTCATCACGCCTTTCAGGCAATGAATACAGACGTCACGCACCGCAGAAAGCGGATCAGAGCGGGTTTCCCATTCACGTAATTGCCAGACGATGTGGCTGCAATTGAGCAGCACCACACCCCAGCGCAACAACCAGGTACGCGAGATCTGATCCTTACTCTGATTGAGCTGATTCATCCGGTGATAAATCAGCGACTCAAACTGGAAATGGCTCAGCGACGGTTTGCGGCTTAGCTGATCCATAAAATCACGGCGCAGGGCGCGGATAATGCGGCGGCTTTTACGTTTATCAGAACTTGGCCTTAATACCTGAAAGGCAATCCCTGCCAGCATCACACCGGCAATTTTTGCCACGCCGTCATTCATAAAAGCCTGATAGTCATAGTCCGGGGGATTGGTAACGGCCAGAAATGACCCCATAAAAACAATTAGTTGGCCCCATAAACCGGCATAACGTTTGTATTGCAGTTTCATCATCTGCATGGTGACTAACATCGGCAGGAAGAAGGCACAGAAAACCCAGAAGCTGTCGAGCTGGATCATCAATCCGAATTTGAGCAGGAAGCAACCGGCAAACAATAAGCCCAGCGATTTGATCAGCAGGGTGACACTGCTGATCGGTGAGGTGGTTGAAGAATACAGCACGCAGCTGACGGCGGTGAGTGCCACCGCACCGGCGCCGGAATCCCATTGCGTGGTCATCCAGAACGCGCAGCCGATCACGATGCATAGGAAAGTCCGCAGGCCGTTATAGGCGGCTTCCACCGTGTCGGTATGTTGCGCCAGATGGCTGATTTTCGGCGGCTGGATGTTCTCAGCTTCCGCCGCATTGGCATTTTCTACCCGGCGTAACCAGCGTTCACTGCGCAGGTACAGCCAGCAGAAATCGCGTAAACGCAGCCAGAATGCCTGATGGCGGAAATCCGAGGTGTCTTGCGGCCGGATGTGTTGCAGAATTTTCGACAGCTTATATTTATCGGTATCGGGCCTGCGCAGTTCGTCGAGCAGTACCGCCAGCACCTCCGGTAAATTCTCCGGCGGGTGTGGCCAGTTGAGCAGCATACGACGCAGGCTGGAAATATAACTGGTCATGCGTAATTGCTGATGCAGCAGATAATTCAGCACGTTGTTCTGACGCCGCAGCCGGTAGTGGCTCCAGAACGCCTGAATGCGCAGCAGGTTCATGGTCAAAATCTGGCCGATCAGCCCTTCGTGCGAGGTTCTGATTTGATCGGAAATTTCAGTGCGCCACAGCAGTTGGGCGTGTTCCAGCAACTGCGTGTGCATCTTGCGCAGCGAGGTGAGCAGGGCGTCGCCGTCGGAGGTGCTGGGCAGCACCATCATCATAAAACCGCCGCATAAAATACCGGTGATGACTTCACCGACGCGGGCCTGCGCAATATCAAATATCTGCGTCGGATCGGTCACATCGACCGTCGAGAACGCGATGATCGCCGCGGTGTAACCCGCCAGCGCAAAGGCGTAGGAGACGTTATTCTGATAATGGTTCGAGATATAGGTGCAAAGGCCCAGCCACGCGGCAATGGCAAAGGTGAACAGCCACGGCTCATTGAGGCAATGTCCGGCGATAAACACCGCGCCCATTGCGCCCAGCAGGCTGCCGATGATACGTCCGATGCTCTTGCTGATCACGCCGCCGACCGTCGGGAAACTCACGACGGCGGCTGACGTCAGTGCCCAGTAAGGCTCATCCATCTGGAATTCAAACGCGATATACAACGCCAGAATCATCGCGATGGAATTGCGCAGGGCATAACGCCATTGCCCGCCGGTGGCTTTTCCCCACGGGGTATTTTTCCATTCGAGCCAGGAAAGGTTCACCGGGCAGCCTTAATGGCGAATCGAAATGGTGCAGGTGGTACCGGCCACCAGAACCACATGTTCCGGCACATTTTCCAGTTTGATACGCACCGGCACGCGTTGCGCCAGCCTGACCCACGGGACATTCGGTTTCACGTTCATCAGTAAATCTTCCGGCGTGTCGAGACTCTGGTCATAAATGGCGCGGCCAATACTTTCTACCCGACCCTGCAAAGGAATATTGCCATTAAATAACGTGACCTCTGCCTGACTGCCTTCACGAATATTCTTAAGTTTGGTTTCTTCGAAATAGCCGAGCACGTAAAACGAATGAATATCTACCAGCCCGACCAGCGGTGTGCCGGTTGTGGCATAGTTACCCCGGCGGGTTTGTAAATTGGTGATATAACCATCAGCAGGGGCCACAATATTGGTTTTACTCAGATTCCATTTAGCTTGTTCTAATGACGCCTGCGCAGCCTGATAGGCCGCCTGCATCGATTTGGCATTGATATTCGATTCATCCAGAGATTCAGCGGAAATAACGTTGGTGCCCAGTCCTCTGCGGCGCTGCGCCTCATGATTGGCCTTCGCTAAATCAGCCGCCGCTTTTGCCACTGCCGCATCGGCATTATCAACGGCAATTTTAAACGGCACCGGATCGAGGCTAAACAGGGCGTCACCGCGTTTAACAAACTGATTATCATGGATATGGATATCAATAATTCGCCCGGACACTTCCGGCGTGATATCGACAATCTCGGCCCGTACTTTCCCGTCGCGGGTCCAGGGAGACTGCATATAATAATTCCACATCCACCAACCTGCGCATATTGCGACCGCGAAAACCAGCACCGTGGAGAAATATTTGAGTGTCTTAAATTTCATTTTCAGAGGTTCACCATAAGCATCAGGGCGGCACAAATAGAGATCACAAAAAGAGATAAATCCATCAGGGTGGGATGCCAGACTTCACCGGAATAAATCCAGTCACGCAGCACCCGGTGTATCAGCAGCCAGAATACTAACCCCAGTAAAAATGCTTTGAACATCGGGGGGAAATAAAGTGAGGCACCCAGGACCAGATCCGGTAGCGGGAAGCCTGAGTGAAACATTTGCGCATTCACAATATTAATCTCTGCCGGTGATTGTGTTATAAACAAGTTTACCTTTGGAAGCAGAGACGCCGCTTCCGGATGCAATAGTACCTACCATTATATATAGAATTGTAATTTCTCGATTAAAGTTCCTAAAACTAAGCTAAACTCTGGGGAGTTATCTTAGCATGCTAATTATAAGGAGGGGATAATTGGAATCGAATCTGGGGTCAGATCTAGCACGATTAGTTCGTGCCTGGCGTGCGTTGATTGACGATCGGTTAAAACCGTTGGAACTCACGCAAACACATTGGGTAACTTTACATAATATCAATATGTTACCACCGGAACAGTCGCAAATTCAGCTGGCGAAAGCCATCGGGATTGAGCAACCGTCTCTGGTTCGTACCCTGGATCAGCTGGAAGAAAAGAAGCTGATCACCCGTCAGACATGTGCGAGCGATCGCCGTGCTAAGCGCATCAAGCTGACAGAAGAAGCCGCGCCAATCATCAATGAGATGGAGTCAGTGATTGATTCCACGCGCAAAGAGATTTTGTCCGGCATGTCTTCTGCTGAAATTGAACAACTGGGCGGGATGTTGTCCCGGCTGGAAAAAAATATTGCTTCCCTGCAAAGCAAATCATAAGAATCACCTCTTTTTAGTCCGTCACACAGCGTTGCTTTTGATCTGCCGGTTAAGTTCGACCCATAAAAAAACCGAAGCCATTGGCTTCGGTTTTTTGCTTCAGGGCCAGGGAAATCAGGCACCCGGAGAAACGGTAATGGTGCTGCCGCTGCTCGCCATGCTGACACGCTGGCCGACGCTGAATTTGGTCGGGCCGGCTTTCTGAACCACCTGAATGGTTGTGCCGTCATCACGACGGATTTGCAGCTCTACACCGTTAGAACGGTTAAGTGTGCTTTGTACGCCCTGACCTGCAACGCCCCCCGCCACAGCACCGGCAGCCGTCGCCAGACTACGACCCGAACCGCCACCGACGGTGTTACCCAGGAAGCCACCTAAGACGGCACCACCCAGTGCACCGACGATATTGGCATCGTCACCGCCCTGGATTTGTACGGCACGGGTAGAGACGATAGTACCGTAGGTAACCTGCTGAATTTGTTTCGCCTGAGAGGCGGAGTACACATCGCCAGACAGAGAGTTATCGCTGACGCAGCCAGCAAGGGAAACGCCGGCCAATGCGACGACGAGTAAACGCTTAATCATAAATAGCTCCTTTTTAATGCTGCTGAACTGCTTTCAGAAGAGCGCCAACAACAGAGAAAAACGGTACAGGGTTCAACATCAGTGTCGAAGGTGTCATATAACATATCTGCTTCACTTACTCCAAGTATACAGCAGCCGTGCTCAACTAATAATAAACGCAGGTTTAGGTTTTAGACAGCCTTGTGCCAAATCAAAAATACCGACAGGAAATGATGTTATTGGTTATTAAACCCTCACAGGTATTTTGAAGAATAAAAAAACGTAACAAGAAAAACACGAAGTCATCACAAGGTGTAATAAAAATTCAGTAACTCATGGCGTTGTCATTCAAATACCGATTACTCTGGAGCTATTACTTTTGTCGGACACTTTTCTCGGGAGTTTAGGATGTTATCTATGAAGTCAGGTCGCTATATCGGGGTCATGTCCGGCACCAGCCTCGACGGTGTTGACGTCGTGCTGGCCGCGATTGATGAACGTATGGTCGCGCAACAGGCCAGCTATTCGCATCCCATTCCCCCTGCGCTGAAAAATGCCATCCTCAGTATGTGTCAGGGGCAACAGGTGACTCTCGAACAGGTCGGCACGCTGGATACCCAGCTGGGAATATTATTCGGTGAAGCGATCCTCGGGTTGCTGAAAAGCGCCAATATTGCCCCTGAAGAGGTGACGGCGATTGGCTGTCACGGACAGACCGTCTGGCATCAGCCAAAAGGCGAAGTGACGTTCTCGATGCAACTGGGGGATAACAACCGTATCGCCGCCATGACCGGTATCACTACCGTCGGCGATTTCCGCCGTCGCGACATGGCCTGGGGCGGGCAGGGCGCACCGCTGGTTCCGGCTTTCCATCAGGCGCTGTTGTCGGATCCGGCAGAGCGGCGGATGATCCTCAATATCGGTGGTATCGCGAATCTGTCGATGCTGCTGCCGGGCCAGCCGGTGCGCGGCTATGACACCGGGCCGGGCAATATGCTGATGGATGCGTGGATCTGGCGTCATCAGGCCAAACCTTATGACAAAAACGCTGAATGGGCCATGCAGGGACGGGTGAATTTGCGTCTGTTGCAACAGATGCTGTCAGATCCTTACTTTGCTGAGCCCGCACCAAAAAGCACCGGACGGGAATATTTCAACGCCGCCTGGCTGGAAAAACAACTGTCACGCGTCCCGGAAATTCCTGCGGCGGATGTACAGGCCACCCTCGCCGAACTGACAGCGGTCAGCATCGCCGAGCAGGTTCAGCTGGCGGGTGGTTGTGATCGCCTGATGGTCTGCGGCGGTGGTGCGCGCAATCCGCTGCTGATGGCGCGGATGTCCGCCATGCTGCCCGGCACGGAAGTCTGTACTACCGATGCCTGTGGCATCAGTGGTGATGACATGGAAGCGCTGGCCTTCGCCTGGCTGGCGTTCAGGACGTTATCCGGCCAGTCGGGTAATCTTCCGTCGGTGACCGGCGCAAGCCGTGAAACGCTGCTGGGGGCGATATATCCGGTAGTTTCCACCCGCGCCTGATGCGTTCTCGGTTTTATCTCAATGTGCTGCGCCTGCGGGCGTGGTACATACAAGAGATAAACGAAGACCATCAGGGAGTACGGAATGAAAAAGGCGATTATCGCTTCTTTAGCAGGGTTAACGCTGGCCGGGTGTAGCCAGTTTGGACATCAGACGGAAAGCCCGACAACCGAATTGCATTACCAGTGCGGCACATTGCCGCTCACCGTTACGCTGAACAAACCGGCGCAACAGGTGGATATGGTCCTCGATGGCGAGCAGCTGAAACTGAAACAAGTTGAAGCGGCGTCCGGCACCCGTTACAGCGATGGCCGTTATACCTTCTGGTCGAAAGGCAATCAGGCGTTTGTGCAGCGCGGTGAGAACGTCATCATTGATGACTGCGTGCAACAATAGAATTTATCCCCTCCGCTTTACCTTTCTTACGCCCCGCGTCAGGAACATTGAGATCCTGACGCGGCGGGTGCACAATGCGTTTACCTTTCTTTGATACGCAACTGAATCCATATGTCTGATAACAAAGAGTTTGATATCGCGGACTCGCGCCGTGAATACACCCGTGGCGGGCTACGTCGTGCAGATTTAACCCCGGAGCCGCTGCCTTTGTTTGAACACTGGCTCAAACAGGCCTGTGATGCCCGTCTGGCAGACCCGACGGCGATGGTGGTGGCGACGGTGGATGAGCGCGGACAACCTTTCCAGCGTATCGTGTTGCTCAAGCACTATGATGAAAAGGGACTGGTGTTCTACACCAATCTGGGCAGCCGTAAGGCGCAGCAACTGGCAAACAATTCCCGCATCAGCCTGTTGTTCCCGTGGCATATGCTGGACCGGCAGGTGATCGTGCTCGGCCAGGCAGAACGCCTGTCGACGCTGGAAGTGATGAAATACTTCACCAGCCGCCCGAAAGACAGCCAGATCGGCGCGTGGGTTTCACAGCAATCCAGCCGGATTTCGGCGCGTGGCGTACTGGAAAGCAAATTCCTCGAACTGAAACAAAAATTCAGCAATGGCGAAGTGCCGTTGCCAAGTTTCTGGGGTGGATTCCGCGTCAAAGTGGATTCGATGGAATTCTGGCAGGGGGGCGAACATCGCCTGCACGATCGTTTCATCTATCAGCGTGACGAAGCAGAAACCGAAACTGGCTGGAAAATAGACCGCCTCGCACCTTAACCACGAAAAAAGACGCGATTTCCTAGCGCTCTGACGACGGGCGCTTTATTCTATGTCGTTCCCCGTAAAGGTGAGAGAAAAGGCACATGCGCGGCATGATGTCAGACATGAATCTGCACACATTCAGTACATATTTCTGAGTACAAACAAACGGAGTCTTTGATGGCGAGCAGCAACCTGATTAAACAATTGCAAGAGCGGGGCCTCATTGCCCAGGTGACGGATGAAGAAGCGTTAGCAGAGCGACTGGCGCAAGGGCCAATTGCACTCTATTGCGGTTTCGATCCTACCGCAGACAGCTTGCATTTGGGACATCTGGTGCCTTTGCTTTGCCTGAAACGCTTCCAGCTCAACGGGCACAAGCCTGTGGCGCTGGTGGGCGGCGCGACCGGTCTTATCGGCGATCCGAGCTTTAAAGCCACCGAGCGTAAGCTGAACACCAATGAAACCGTGAACGAATGGGTAGAAAAAATCCGCCAGCAGGTTTCGCCGTTCCTGGATTTCAGCTGTGGTGAAAACAGCGCCATCACCGCCAATAACTATGACTGGTTTGGCGGCATGAACGTGCTGACCTTCCTGCGTGATATCGGTAAACACTTCTCTGTTAACCAGATGATCAACAAAGAAGCGGTGAAACAGCGTCTGAACCGCGACGACAGCGGCATCTCCTTCACGGAGTTCTCTTACAATCTGTTGCAGGGTTACGATTTTGCTTCCCTGTACGATCTGCACAAAGTTGAGCTGCAAATCGGCGGTTCCGATCAGTGGGGTAACATCACCTCCGGTATCGACCTGACCCGTCGTCTGCACCAGAAACAAGTGTTCGGCCTGACCGTTCCGCTGATCACTAAATCTGACGGCACGAAATTCGGTAAAACCGAAGGTGGCGCAGTGTGGCTGGATCCGAAGAAAACCAGCCCGTACAAATTCTACCAGTTCTGGATCAACACCGCGGATGCCGATGTTTACCGCTTCCTGAAGTTCTTCACCTTCATGAGCATTGAAGACATCAATGCGCTGGAAGAAGAAGACAAAACCAGCGGCAAAGCGCCTCGCGCGCAGTACGTTCTGGCGGAAGAAGTGACCGGTATGGTCCACGGCGCGGAAGGTCTGGCAGCGGCAAAACGTATTACGCAGAGCCTGTTCTCCGGTTCCCTGAGCGAAATGACCGAAGTCGATTTTGGTCAGCTGGCGCAGGACGGCCTGGAACTGTTTGAAGTACCGAATGACACCGACCTGCAACAGGCGCTGGTGATTGCCGGTATGGCACCGTCTAAAGGTCAGGCGCGCACGATGATCTCGTCCAACGCGGTGTCAGTGAACGGCGAGAAACAGACCGATACCGAATACAGCTTCACCGACAGCGATCGTCTGTTTGGTCGTTACACCTTGCTGCGTCGCGGTAAAAAGAACTACACCTTATTGCTCTGGGCATAAATTTTCGTCCGGCCGGGCGGGAGGCTGAAAAGTCTCCCGTTCTTGTTCCCTGATCACAGCTATTCCGCCATCTCCCCCGATGACGTTGCAATCGGAAATCCTCATGAAAAGCATTCTTTCTATCCAGTCACATACCGTTTTTGGGCACGCGGGTAACAGCGCGGCAGAATTCCCTATGCGTCGTATGGGCGCAAACGTTTGGCCGCTGAATACCGTTCAGTTTTCCAATCATACCCAGTACGGACACTGGACCGGCTGCGTGATGCCCGCCGCACATCTGACAGAAATCGCGCAGGGAATTGCGGAAATTGACCGTCTGAAGGATTGCGACGCGGTACTGAGCGGTTATATCGGTTCGCCGGAGCAAGGGCAGAGCATTCTGGAGATTGTCCGTCTGGTGAAAGCCGCCAATCCCGATGCCTGGTATTTTTGTGATCCGGTCATGGGGCATCCTGAAAAAGGCTGTATCGTGGCACCGGGCGTGGCCGAATTCCATTGCAATCAGGCGCTGGTGAATTGCGACATCATCGCGCCAAACCTGCTGGAGCTGGAGCTGCTCAGCGGCCATGCCGTTGCCAGCGTAGAAGAGGCGGTCAGTACCGCCCGCGAACTGATCAGCAAAGGCCCGAAAGTTGTGCTGGTGAAACATTTAAGCCGTGCCGGTTATCACAGCGACCGTTTCGAGATGCTGCTGGTCACCGCTGATGAAGCCTGGCATATCGACCGTCCGCTGGTGGATTTTGGCGTACGTCAGCCGGTGGGTGTTGGCGATCTGACCAGCGGATTATTGCTGGTAAATCTGCTGAAAGGCGAGGCGCTGGATAAAGCGCTGGAACATGTCACGGCGGCGGTTTATGAAGTGATGCTGACCACGCACGCGATGGGTGAATACGAGCTGCAAATTGTGGCGGCGCAGGACAAAATGGTCAAACCTGAGCACCATTTCCCGGCGGTAAAACTGTAAGATTTGCCTCCATAAAAAACGCCCCGGGCTATGAAAGACGGGGCG
Organism: Rahnella victoriana; assembly: GCF_021276285.1. Lineage (NCBI taxonomy): Bacteria > Pseudomonadati > Pseudomonadota > Gammaproteobacteria > Enterobacterales > Yersiniaceae > Rahnella > Rahnella victoriana. The sequence continues at coordinate 4,502,358 of NZ_CP089919.1, read as the reverse complement.
TTTTTGTGGATGCTTTACAGGCTCAGGAAATTACTTCAGGCCTTCAGCCGTCAGCGCCGCATCAACGGCCGGACGCGCTGCAACACGCTCCAGATAAGCATTCAGTTCGGTCAGCGCAGTCAGGTCAAACTTCAGCGCCTTCGCCCAGCCCATCACCGTGAACAGATAGGCATCCGCAACGCTGAAACGGGCACCCAGCAGGAAGTGATTGCCTTTCAGGGACTCATTCACGTAAGCAAATTTCTTGCTCAGTGCTTCACGGGTCAGCGTTTTAAACTCTTCCGGTGCTTTTGGATTGAACAACGGCGAGAAACCCTTGTGCAGTTCAGTCGCGATATAGTTCAGCCATTCCAGCGCGTGATAACGGGCTGGCGTTCCCTGTTCCGGCATCAGCTGGCGGTCAGGTTTCTGGTCAGCCAGATACTGCACGATAGCCACGCCTTCGGTGAGAATACTGCCATCATTGAGCAGCAGCGTTGGGATCTGACCTTTCGGGTTAACGGCGAGGAAGTCATCACCGGTTTCGGTTTTCTTGGTCGCCAGATCGACTTTCTCGATGCTGAAGTCCAGACCCGCTTCACGCAGGACGATATGGGGAGAAAGGGAACAGGCACCGGATTTATAATACAGTTTCATAAACACTCCATTGGATGAGCAACCCGGCAGAACCCGCGAAACATTCCGGTTCCGCGGGGCAGCGACAGGCTTATATAAAATCTGCTTCTATCCTAGAACTGGCGGGCACAAATGTCAGCGTTTTAATTGTGACAGTGCGTCCGGGTGCGCAGATTCACCAGTACGGGCTCCCTCAGCGGGTATGCTGATTCAGAAAATCCCGCACCGCCACTTCCACATTTTCCGGCGCTGGCAGCATGGGTGAGCGCAACTCATTATTCATCAGGCCATCCAGCGATAAGGCGTATTTAATGGCCGCCGGGTTCGGGGCCGAAAACATCAGGCGGATCATCGGCAGCAGCCCGAAGAAGGTTTTACGCGCGGCAACGATATCCTGCTCCCTGAACTGGCGGATCAGCTGAACAAATTCTTCCGGGAAAATATGCGACGACGCGGCAATCGCGCCCGCACCGCCGAGACTCAGGGTGGAAAATATCTGCACGTCCTCACCACACAACACATCCAGTTCCCCGTCACCAATCAGCGAAAGCGTCAGGTCGATACTGCCGCCACAATCTTTCACGGCGGTAATGCGCGGATGTTTAGCCAGCTGGCGGAAGGTCTCAATTTCCATATGCACGCCGGTACGGTATGGGATGTTGTACAACACCACCGGCACCGTGGCGCGGTCGGCAATTTCATTAAACCAGGCCACCAGCGCAGGCTGAGAAGGGCGGAGGTAATAAGGCGCGGGGATCAGCAGACCGGCAACCGGGCGGCGTTGGATCGCCTCCTGCATGTCGCGGATAACCGGCATGTGCGTGCCGGACAGTCCCATGATCACCTGATGACCCGGCACGATTTCCAGTACCGCATCCAGCACCTGCAACTGTTCTTCTTTGGTGAGCATCGGCGCTTCACCGGTGGTCCCGCAAACGACAACGCCATCAACGCCCCGTTTGAGCAGCCGGGTGCACAATGATTTCAATGCGCTAAAGTCGATCTCACCCTGACGGAAAGGCGTGACCAGCGGGACCCAGATACCTGAAAACGATGACATGATGTAATTCCTTAAACGGCGTGATTTATCAGCCTCGGATCATGTCAGTAAAACAGGGACGAGCGCCAATTGAATGAATTAATAAGGTGTTTTGAGTTATCTATGGTGCTAATGAATGCAGGGGTCAGGTACCGGCCAGCATATTCATTTCATTGCTGAGTAAGGTACTTAACACTTCAACCGGCACCGGGCGTGAAAAAAGATAACCCTGAAGATGGGAACAACCTGCTGATACTAAAAAGGATTTTTGCAGCTGATTTTCAACGCCTTCGGCAATCACATTGAGATGCATTTTATTGCCCAACTGCGAGACGGCAGAAACGATGGCGGCAGTATCGTTCACTTCTGTGACGTACTGCACAAACGAACGGTCGATTTTTACACTGTCCACCGAGATATCTTTCAGCAAACTGAGGCTGGAGTAACCGGTGCCGAAATCATCGAGGGAAATTTTCACCCCGGCTTTACGTAACGTCGCCAGATGGCTGAGGCTGACCGGGTTGGCATTCATAACCGATGTTTCGGTGAGTTCAAGTTCCAGCCGCGATGGCGGGAAATCCTCTTCCGCCAGAACTGCCAGAATGCGGGGGCCGAAATCAGGTTCGCCCAGTTGCACCGCAGAGACGTTGATCGCCAGATTCAACTGGCCGAAGGTTTTGATATCCCGGCATGCCTGACGCAGAACAATTTCCCCAAGCTGGATCACCAGCCCGGTTTCTTCAGCCAGCGCAATAAACTGAACCGGCGAGACCTGTCCCAGCACACCGTGATTCCAGCGCGCCAGTGCTTCGACGCATACCACTTTTTCGTCGCGGCTGCGTAAAATCGGCTGATACACGCAGGAAAGATCGCCTTCTTTAGCCAGCGATTCGGCCAGCGCCTTCACCATAATGCGTTTGCTGACGCTGCTGGCATCGAGCAATTCCGAGTAAAACGAAAACATATTTTTGCCGCGCTGCTTGGCTTCCAGCAACGCCGTATTGCCGCGTCGCATGATTTCGCCTGCTGTAATGTTCTCTGCACCAAACATCACGATACCGAAGGAAATGGTGATCATCGGGTTGGCGCGCGTCAGGGTAAACGGCTGGCGCATCATCACCAAAATTTCCAGCGCCAGATTATTGGCCATTTCACTGCTCGGGCTGTTGCGCAAGATAATGGAGAATTCATCGCCGCCGATGCGTGACACCGTGCCGCTGTTGCCGACTTCATTACGCAGACGCTGACCGAATTCACACAGGATCGCATCGCCCGCCTGATAACCGTAGGTGTCATTGATGTAGTTAAAATCGTTCAAATTCAGCAGGAAGAGGGCGTACGGCTCGGGGCGATACATGCGCTGTGCCGCAATCTGGCTCAGCTCTTCGTTCAGTGCGGTGCGGTTTGGCAGGCCGGTTAACACATCGTGGCGGGCAAGGTAACGGATTTGCGCTTCTGAACTGCGTAACAACGAAATATCCATAATGGAGGTCAGAATAAAATGCCGGGTCTCCAGAGTGACGCGGGATTTTCGCACCAGCACATTGCGGCGTTTACCTGACGGATCCACCAGTGTTTCTTCATTAACGGTTTTTTCACCGGTTTCCAGTACTTCGATATCGCGCTGACGCTGCCGTGCCGCTTGTTCAGTATCCGTAAAAAAAGACACATCCTGACCAATCAACTCTTCCCGCGGACGACCATAAAATTCACTGGCTTTCTGATTAAGAAACACCAGTTTCCGCTGGTCATCTTTAAGAACCGTCGCTTCGGGAAGAGCATCAAGAACTGCCTGGCATATCGCAATATCTGTAAGCATGAGTTAACTACCCCGAGCAGAAAATGAGTGTGATGTGGCAGAGCGTGTAAGCCAGTGAACTCATCAGATTGTTTTTTGCAATTATTACTCACAATTGGATGAGAATATTACCGTTGTTTTTAAATTTTAAAATTCAATCGGTTATCACGCCCTAAGTAAGGTATTCGATATATTATTCGGGTGAATAACGATCAACTCAGTTCAATACGGTTTTTACCGGCGGATTTTGCCCGATACAAAGCATGATCTGCCTGGATTAATAAGTGCGAAATCGAATCTTGTTCCGGTTCACTGAATGCCATGCCGACACTGACCGTCATCGGGATATTATGCAGGGAATTCTGCGCCAGCTGAAAACGAATAGTTTCCGCCATTTTTATCGCCTGATCTTTGGGTTGCGTGGTCAGACAGGCAAATTCCTCACCGCCGATACGGGCAAAAATATCTTTTTTTCCCAGCGTGGAATTGACCACGTTGCAAAAGAAAACCAGCGCCGAATCGCCACCGGCATGGCCGTACTGATCATTGAGTCTTTTGAAATTATCCAGATCAAACAAGATAAGTTGTAGCGGGAATACGTTATTTTTACGCTTTCTGATCAGTTCATTACCGTATTCCAGAAATGCGCGGCGATTGCCCACGCCGGTCAGCGGGTCACGCAGGGACGCTTGCTTATAACCGAGTTGCCCGCGCTCATACACCATGGCGAGAATGATGAAAGACAGACAGATAGCGTACAAAATAGCTTCAAAAATCAGTATAGCGAAGAATCCGCTGCTATGACCGCCCGCTGTCTCCGCATAAGGAATGCCATCATCGAAGTATGGCCGGACAAGATAGAAACAGGCATGGAATAAACTCAGCGGCAGCGCCGGCCAGAACGTCACATGAAGCTGTTTGCGTGCATGCCAAAGCTCAACCGTGGTCAGCAGCGTATATCCGGCAATTAACAGTGAGCCGAGAAAAATCCGCTGGGAAAGCGCGTGATAAAAAACAGGGTACAGGCAAAACAGCGCCCAGATAAGCGGCCCGGCAAACACCACGGGCAGCAGGATCCGCCGTCCGGTAAAGGTGCGCAAAGCGGCCCACAATATGCCGTAGCAAAACAGGATGGTGATATTGCTCAACAGCACCGGAATAATGTCATGGGCGCCTGAACGGAAGCTGCTGAGTAAGGTTCCGGCGGTAGAAAAGGCCAGCATCAGGGCGGTAAGCCCGAGCGTCGGATCCCTGCGGCCACCGATCCATGCAAACAGCATGACCCCGGTAAGCAGGATGAGAATATAAAGCTCAAAAATAAATAACGTGTAAACGTCGAGATGCATAAATTGTATGAGTTGTTATTTGCGGGTATGCCGGATGTTATTCTGACTGATAAGAGGCACCGGACAGAAACACTTTCAGTAAATTTAGGAATTTCTTTATAAACGAAGGAGGCTGACGCGGGATAATACGGCAATAAAGCACTCAGTGATGCTTTTTGGTGCCGAATTTTTCATCCCATTCGCGGCGATAACCACGGGATTGTTTGCGGCCTTTGAGCCACAGAAAGGTGCAAACGATACAGACGCCTGCCGAGAAAACGATATTTCGCATATCCTGATCATAAAAAATAACCAGCACACAATCGAGCGCCGCAATGATGGCAAACCATTTATGCATATGCGACTGCCTGCGGGTTTCCGCATTGATTCTTTTCAGCTGACGTCCTTCATCCAGGACCTTTCTTTTTTCCATCGCATGCTCCTGGTGATTTTCTGAGTCATTAATTTGACTTAGGTTTAATTAAGGATAGCAAACCGAAAAGTGCGGTTAACGCCGGTAATATTAACTGATCCGCAAATTATTATCGCGAATTACCTGCGGGCACAATCCGCCGGTTAACGCGGTTTACTGCCTGATTTCACAGTCTTTTAGACAGCCTTTGTGCATATCCAAAATAAGGGTCTGCGGTGAAAAAGTATTACCAATTGCTGCTGAGGATTGATTTCACAGGCTGACGTGGATTATCGTTTCGGAATTATCTTAATTTTCGGTGACAAAATGAGCGACTCCTCTTCACGTAAGATCGTTGACGGCGCCAACATTTATCAGGATTTCGAAACCCGTTTTTACGAATGGGAAGACGGAATGTCCAGTGCCGGTTTTAAACTGGAATTGCCTGACCGTCACAGGGAAGAATTTGACTGGGGCGTGACGGGCTACAACTTTGGCCGCGTCATTGGTGGCGTGCTGACCGTCAGTGAGCATGATATTAACCGCCAGTACGGCAACCTGTTTTCCATGCCGGATCACATTGTGATTTTCATCATCATCATCGGCGGCATGGAGTGCCAGTGTTATGGCGAGCGATTTATGCTTAATCAGGGAGACATCATGATTCAGGATATGTCTCAGCCGATTAAGATCCATGTATATCCGGGGGATCAGAAACCGCGCCTCGGTTCTTACCAGTACATCATTATGCCCAAGCACAGCCTGCATTTTAATGTCGACATTGCGGCACTGCACGGCAAACGCATCCCGGCCACTTCTCCGGTCAATATCATCCTGCGCAATCACTTTGCCACCATGGTGCAGGTGTTTGATCAGATGACCGAGCAGGAAGTCCTGAGCACCGGCGAAGGGGCGGCTGCCGTGTTCCTGCAAACGCTGCATCTGGTGGCGGGCAAAAAAGTGGAACACCCGTTTGAGCAGAGCGCGCGTCTTGAACGCATCTGCCTGTATATCGAAAAGCATCTGGGCAGTCCGATCAGTATCGATATTCTGTGCAAAGATTTTGGCATTTCCCGCTCCGGGCTATACCGCCTGTTTGAGCCGCTGGGGGGCATCGCGCAGTTTATCCGCAGCCGCCGTCTGTTGCTGGCGAAGCGACTGCTGCGTACGTCTTCCATGTCAGATCAGAGTCTGGCCGCCATCGCCCGCCAGTGCGGGCTGGAGCTGAGTTCGCTGCGCCGTTACTTCCATGAGTTCTACGGGACAACGCCGTCAGAGATGCGGGAGAAATTCCGCCGTGATGCCGAGCTTTCCGGGCAGGCGGATGCCACGCATGTGAATTGGGTGAGTTCGCTTTAATCGTTTGATTTAGCCTTATTTGTTCACCAGCTGTTAAAAAAATACGCATTTCGTGATCTGTCACTATTCTGATTTTTGCCTCTCAGGGGCGGATTCAGCGCCGTCTTTTCGGACAAACACAGTAGACTTGGTGGAATATTCACCAGTAATCATTGAGAGTGCATTATGTTAGTCCCTCAACCGGCAGTAGATGAACAGGCTCGTCTTGCCATACTGGCTTCTCTGGGCATACTGGATTCCCCCAGAATTGAGGAAATCGACCGGATCACCCGGATGGCCGCCCGCCAGTTTCAGGTCAGGGCGGTGGTTGTTTCGCTGATTGATACTGACCGGCAGTGGTTTTTGTCTCATACCGGGGTTGATATCAACCAGTCTCCCCGCGATACCTCGTTTTGTGGTCACACCATTCTGGAATCCGGCCCCCTGATTGTGCGGGATGCCCGCCTCGATTTGCGTTTTCATGACAACCCGCTGGTAACCGGTGCCCCGCACATTGTGTTTTATGCGGGCTGTGCGCTGCACTCGAAAGAGGGGATCGCACTGGGCGCCATGTGTCTGATTGATGACCGGGTACGGGAATGGAGCGACGAAGACCAGCAGACGTTGACGGACATGACCGCGCTGGTGCAAAGCTACATTTTTCATCTGGAAAACCGTCAGTACACGGCGCGGGTGGAAGATAATCTGGCAAAAAGTGAAGCCCTGTTTGAACAGACATTTGCGCATGCCGCCGTCGGGTTTTCGCTTGTCGGCCTCGACTGGCGCTGGCTGCGGATCAATCCGCAGGTGTGCAATATGCTCGGGTACGCTGAATATCAGCTGCGCGCCTGCCTGCTGCATGACGTCACGCATCCCGAAGACATTTATGCCGAGAACATTCTGGTTCCCCGTTTGCTTTCCGGTGAGATCAACAGCTTCAGCGTCGAGAAACTTTTGCAACGGGCTGACGGCAGCACGCTTTGGGTGACACTGACCGCCTCGCTGGTGCGCAATCCCGCCGGTGAAGCCCATCACTACATCGTGGTCATCAACGATATTACCGAACGTAAACACATCGAACAGGCGCTGTATACGCTGCAGGAAGACCTGGAGCGGCGGGTGGCGGCGCGCACCAACGAGTTACAGGTGGCGATGGATCAGTTACATCAGGAAATCGCCCAGCGGCTGACGCGTGAGCGCGAACTGACGGAAAGTAAAAACCGTCTCAGGGCAATCACCGACAACATTCCCGCGCTGATTTGCCATGTAGATGCCAGCGAGCAATACACCTTTGTGAACCATTTCCATGCCAACTGGTACGGAGTTGAGGAGACACAGGTCAGCGGGAAGACGGTCAGGGAAGTGGTCGGGGATGACAGTTATCAAAAAATTCAGCCCTACATCCGTCAGGCTTTACAGGGCATTGCTGTCAGTTACGAAATTGAGTTGCCGCATCATTCCCGTCACGGCAAAGGCGGCGTACTGCATACCACGCTGATCCCCTGCGACGATATCCGCCAGGGCTACTACGGCCTGTCGACAGATATCAGTGAGATTAAAGAATTACAGGCGCAGCTGGAATTCGAAGCCAATCACGATCCACTGACCGGCTTACCTAACCGGCGCGCGTTTCAGCAGTCTCTGATGTATGCAGCCAGACAACAAGAAAAAGCAGATAAAGACATCGCATTGCTCTTTTTGGATATTGATAATTTTAAAGCTTATAACGACACCTACGGGCACGAATTTGGTGATTTAATCCTGAAGTTCTTCGGTCATACCCTGCGCAGTCATCTGCGTTCTCAGGACGTGGTGGCGCGTCTGGCCGGGGATGAATTTACCGTTTTGCTTGGGCATCTGGTGAATACCGAAAGTGATGTCAGCCGCATTTGCATCAGCCTGATGAGCGCATTACACGCCATCGAGCGGGTGGCCGGGGTTCCGGTGGCCTTATCCGCCAGCATCGGTGTGGCAGTCGGCCGCGCCCGTCAGCCGCTGTTACCCGATACGCTGATGGCACGCGCCGATGCCGCGATGTACCGGGCGAAGCAGAGCGGGAAAGGGCGGTATTATTTGGGGTGAAAAACAGGGGAACGGCGGAGGGGCAGGGCGTTGCACCATAAAAAACGCCTCCCGGAGGAGGCGTTCGTCAACCATCGTCAGATTCTTTCTGCGCTTACTGCGCGGAAGCCAGTTCTGGTTGTTTTTCGTCAGTGTCGCGATCCAGCGTCATGCGGTGCAGTTTAGATGCTGTGACCAGCATCAGAACCGCAATCACGGCAGTCGCGATACCAATCTGCAGGAACACATGGCTGTAAATAGCCAGTGAAGCATGAGCATCTTCAATGTCTGAAGGCACAGCAGTCAGGTTCGCTACGTAGCCTGCGATGATCGCCGCCGCAGCGGTAGTCAGGAACCAGGCACCCATGATGAAGCCCATCAGACGCTGTGGAACCAGTTGTGCCACCATCGCCAGACCCAGACCTGAAATCATCAGCTCACCGATACTCTGCAGCGCGTAGCTCAGTACCAGCCAGTTAACAGACACGATACCCTGCTCATTCGCCAGGCTTGCACCCCACGGCAGAACCAGGAATGCACCTGAACACAGCACCATACCAATCGCAAACTTGTGCGGCATTGGCATACGGTCGCCCACTTTGGTATAGACAGCCGCCAGAATCGGGCTTGCCACCATGATCCAGAACGGGTTCAGCGCCTGGAACTGCTCAGGCTGGAAGCTGATACCCAGCAGATCATGACCCACGTTGTGGATCGCGAAGAAGTTCAGCGACGTTGGCATCTGGCTGTACAGCACAAAGAATACCACCGCTTCCATCATCAGCAGGAAAGCAACAATCATCTTACGACGTGCAATGCCCTGCATGGAGAAGGTTTCTTTCGCAAACACAATGATGATACCCACGGACACCACACCCAGAACCATACGTGCGATGGTTTGGTTATGCAGCAACCAGCTGGACAGGAACACCAGTGCCACCACGCCGACCAGAACCATCAGCAGTTTTTTGAACTGCAGCGGTGCGAAGTCTGGTTTTGAACCCTGACGTTTTACCCATTTGCGGCAGAACATGAAGTTCACGATGGTGATCAGCATACCGACCACGCTCAGGGAGAACGCGACGCTCCAGCCGTACTGCGCGGCAAGCCATGGCGTTGCCAGCATGGAGAAGAATGAGCCGATGTTCACAGACATGTAATACATGGTGAATGCGCCATCAAGACGCGGGTCATCTTTTTCGTAGCAGGTAGAAAGCAATGAGGATGGATTTGCTTTAAACAAGCCACTGCCGACGGCGATAGTCGCCATACCCAGATAAACCCAGAAGACTTCGTGGCCGGAATAGGCAACGAAGGAATAACCTAACGCCAGAACAATCGCGCCAAGCACGATCACGCGTTTTGACCCCAGCACTTTATCGCCGAGCCAGCCACCGATTGCCACGAAGCCGTAGACCAGTGCACTGAAGGAAGAGAACAGGGTGATGGAATCGGCTTCACTCAGGCCAAGCATTTTGACCAGGTAAACCGCCATGATCCCTTGCAGGCCGTAATAACCGAAACGTTCCCACAATTCGATGGAGAAGATCAGGTAAAACGCTTTTGGCTGTTTGAAGGCGTTCAGACTCACGCTTTCGTTGTTTGGTGTTTTGTTTGCAGTTGACACTCGGACCTCTGTTTATTCCTTCCGCCTTTCAGTGGCGGAAACGCATAAGTGGCGCGAAATAAGCACCCTTTGCATTGTTATAAGATGGGATGACGGCAAGTAATGTTCACTATCTTCGTAAATGAGGCAAGGAGTTTGACATATGCCGTTACATTTAACTTATCCGACCTGATTAAACTGTGTTCGAAATGTTATGCAGAATTAACGTTTATGTTTTCTAAATAGACAATGTGAATATGTTGTATGAATAATAATCCACAATGCGTTGTGGTTATTGTTTTACCGGAAAAGTCTTAAGCGGTTTTATTGTCTGGATGAAGATGAATAAACAGTGAATACATCTGCGATAACGAGGTTTTTCTGGGTTTTTATGAACGCCCGATTTGCTGCTGAAGAGCTATCAGGAACGGGTCACAGTGTAATGTGATCTGCATCGCGTTTTAACACTAAATTTCCGATTGAAAATAAGATTAATACGACTTATGGCGGTTAAGTGGCGCGGGCATTTACAATTGACCACTCCGGCAGGGGAATATCTTGCCGGAGAGAGGGGATTTAGCATGAAAGGAAAAGGGGGGAAACTACTGGCTCAGCGTATCGCCCAGCGTCTGAATAAGACGATTCGACCAGCTGAACAGCGCCGTTGTCAGCAGAATATCCAGAGATTGCGTCGCCGAATAACCCGCATCTGATAATCCATGTAACTGCCGGGCATCAAACCGTTCAGGCGTGCGGGTCAGTGCCACGACCGCCTGCAATAATGCGGCCTCTTTTTTATCTGTCAGGTTTTTCGATAACGTATCGACAGCATCATCACGATGATGCTCTTCGAACAACGTGTTGATCAGCCGGTCATTACCGCCCGCTTCAAGATACAAACGTCCGTGGATACCGGCGCAGTACAAACAACCGTTGAGTTGCGACGTCGCCACGGCAGCCAGTTCGCGCCACGCCGCTTTAGGCAGTTCGCCTGCCTGCATAATGTGATTGAACACCGCCGAGAATTCGCTCAGTGCGTCGGCATCATGCACCAGCAGGGTATAGAACGAGGAAGAACGGGCATCCGGTGCGATCAAATCCAGCACATCCTGCTGATGCTGGCTGGCGCTTTCCGGCGCGACTTCCGGCAGCCGCGAAGTCCACTGCAACATCGCCAGTGAAAAGCCGGTTTGTTCGCAGCCTTCCGGTGACGGGAAACCGGGCAGCACGGCAGCCGCGCGGCCCCGTAAACCATTGAGCACAGCCAGCACGCGCGCCTGATAACTGACAAAACCGATCAGCTGGGTAAAGGTCACAATATCGCGGGTACTGAAACCCACGTCGTACAGCTGGTGCAGCATCGGTGTGGTGATCAGTGTCGGCTGGGTGGCAAGCAGGCGGGCGAACTGGGTAATGTGGGTCTGGCGGATGTTGCTTTCACGGGAGGCATCAGGGCTGGAGAGCGGGGCGAGGCGTGCGGCGTAATGGCTACAAAGTGTCTGCACGCCGCTGACCTGCGCGACGGTCAGTGCACTGCTCAGCCGGTCATATAAAGATAACGTTTCGGTCCGCGATACGTTCAGCGTCTCCGGGAACAGCACGTCATAGCAGGCGCGGGAAGCATGCAGCAGTCTCTGACGTTCATTAAGCAACTGACGCAGTGTCGGGTCAAGTTGCGCATCAAGGCCCAGCAGAAAGCGATCCTGAACCAACGCAGCATGCGGATCGAGCGGCAGATGACCATACTGGCTGGATTGAGTTTCATGATACCAGCCGCTGTGCGCGGCCTTGCGTTGTTGTTCCATGAACGGGTCCTTTCTTCAAGCCTGTCACTCAGGCGAATTATCAGACCCTATCGTTGCCGATACTGCTGTCGATATAAAATAATGTTAAGCGATAAATCATATCGAAAAGGAATAGATGACGTTTTAGCCTTAATTCCCGTCACGCCGCCAGGCATCGGCGGTCAGTGCTTCACCAAAGTGGCTGGAAATCAATCGCTTGGTCAGATCATGCAAGGGGGCCGCCAGCACTTCAGCGGTATTGCCGCGTTCCACCACTTCACCCTCATGCATCACCAGCACCTGATCGCTGATATGTTTCATCATGCCCAGATGCTGCGTCACATAAATGTAGGAGATCCCCTGCTTCTCCTGTAACTCGAGCATCATATTGATGATTTGCGAGCGCATCGACATGTCGAGCGAGGCCAGCGCCTCATCGGCCACAATCACTTTCGGTTGCAGGATCAGCGCCCGCGCCAGCGCCACACGTTGTTTCTGACCGGATGCCAGCATGTGCGGATAATAATTGGCGTGATCGGGCAGCATACCGACCAGACGCAAGGTCTGATTAATGCGCTGTTCACGCTGCTGGGCATCCATTTCCCCGTTCAGACGCAGCGGGGCTTCAAGCAACTGTCCGATACGCTGACGCGGATTGAGCGAGGTGCTCGGATCCTGAAAAATCATCCTGATTTGCTGGCTGCGGAAGCGGTAATCGCGAAACTCCAGCGGATGCTCATCAATCAGGATCTCGCCGCCGCTCGGCTCCACCATGCCGGACAGCATCTTCGCCAGCGTCGATTTCCCTGAGCCGTTCTCGCCAATAATCGCCAGCGTCTGTTTTTCACGCAGCGTAAAACTCACCGGCTTCACGGCATCAAGATTCATTTTGCGGAACAGTCCGGTGCGATAACGGAACGTTTTGCTCAGATTTCGGACTTCGAGCAGGGTTTCGCCCATTATTGCTCCTCCATGTTCAGCGGAAAGTGACAGGCATACGCATGGGTTTTCGCCAGCCGCAGACGCGGGGTTTCGATGCATTTTTTCTGTGCATACGGGCAACGCGGCCCGAGACGGCAGCCAATCGGCAAATGTTCCAGTGACGGAATGGCTCCCGGCAGCGTATTCAGGCGGCTCTTATGGGGCAGTGAACGCCCGAAGTCCGGCATCGCGCGGATCAGCGCCTGAGTATAAGGATGATGCGGTACCGACAGCAGTTCTTCACACACGGCGCTTTCCACTGTTTGCCCGCAATACAGCACGTTAATGCGGTTCGCCCATTTACTCATCATTTGCAGGTCGTGGCTGATCAGCAAAATCGTGGTGTTATTGTTCTGGTTGAGACGCGCCAGCAGGCGGAAAATCTGCGCCTGAGTGGTCGGTTCCATGGCGTTGGTAGGCTCATCGGCAATCAGCAGACGTGGCTGGTTCGCCAGTGCAATGGCGATCATCACTTTCTGGCATTCACCTTCGGTCAGCTCATACGGATAACTGGCCATAATGTCTTTGTGATCTTTGATGCCGACGCGGTGCAGCAACTCGATGGCGCGTTTTTTCCGCCATTTCCAGCGCTGATACCAGCGTCCTTTATACGTCCAGCCGGGAATGGCCTGAATCAGCTGACGGCCGATGTTTTCAGAAGGATCCAGACAGGACTGCGGTTCCTGAAAAATCATCGACACGTTTTGCCCGACCAGTTTGCGCCGCTCGCGTGGCGACAGCTGCAACAGGTCGATATTGTCAAAACGCATCCGGTCGGCGGTGACGCGCCAGTTGTCTTTGGTCACCCCACAAATTGCTTTGGCAATCAGGCTCTTGCCTGAGCCGGATTCGCCTACCAGTCCGCGGATTTCACCGGCATTCAGGGTCATGCTGACGCGATCTACGGCTTTCACCGGACCGTCGGCAGTCATAAATTCAATGGTCAGATTGCGGATATCGAGTAAGGGCATTATTCCACCCCCGCATTGATCGCCCGACGCACACCGTCACCCAGCAGGTTGATCAGCAGCACGCTAACCAGAATGGCGGCACCCGGCAACATAACCGTCCACGGCGCGACATACACCAGTTCCAGTGAGTCGCCGAGCATCGCGCCCCATTCCGGTGAAGGCAGTTGCGCGCCCAGATCGAGAAAACCTAACGCGGCGATATCCAGGATCGCCATCGACAGTGCACGGGTAAATTCCGTTGCCAGCACCGCCACAATATTGGGCAACACGGCATAGCGCAGGATTTGCCAGGTCGAGGCACCGTCGAGCCTTACGGCCACCACATACTCTTTTTCCAGCTCATCGTGTACGGCGCTGTAAATCGTGCGCGAAATACGTGGCAACAACGCCAGCCAGACGGCCAGCATCGCGTGTTCCAGTTTCGGGCCGATAAAGGCTACCACCACAATCGCCAGCAGCAGGGAAGGGATCGACAACAATGTATCGAGAATATGGTTCAGGATGGCCGATTTCAGGCCACGGCTGATCCCCGCCAGTACGCCGATAATCACGCCACACAGCGAGGCCGCCAGCGTGATCACCAGCGCGCCACCAATCGTCGGCGCAGCACCGGTTAACATCCGGCTAAGTAAATCGCGCCCCAGATCGTCCGTGCCGAGGAAAAACGACACATTGCCGTAGCGCGACCAGGATGGCGGCAGCAACTGATAACCGAGGAACTGCTGATCGAGCGCATAAGGCGCCAGCAGATGACCGAAAATACACAGCAACAGCAGACCCAGCACGCCGTAAAAGCCGATCATCGACAGCGTGTCGCGGTAGAAAATCCCCCACGTATGGCGCAGCGGACTGGGAACCTGTTTTTCGCGGTATACATTATCGAAGGGCATACCATTCCTTATGTTTCAATGGATTCATCACCGCGCCCAGAATGTCTGACAGCACGTTAACCACAATCACCAGCGAACCGACTACCATCACACCGGCAGAAATTGCCGCGTAATCCTGCTGGCGGATAGCGTTAATCAGCCAGCGGCCGATGCCCGGCCAGTTAAAGACCACTTCGGTGATCATCGCCAGCGTCAGCATGGTCGAAAATTGCAGGCCGAGTTTAGGAATGATCGGCGGCAGCGCATTGTGCAGCACGTGGCGGCGGATAATGGTAAAGCGCGATAAACCACGGGTGGCGGCGGCTTTCACATAGTTTTTCGCCAGCACATCGTCGGTGGAAATGCGCATCAGGCGGATCACTTCGGTGGTCGGTGCGACGGCCAGCGCGGCGATCGGCAAAATCATATGGCGGACGGCACTCATGATCATTTCATGGCGATAAGGTGAATCGGACAACCACGCATCCACCAGCGTCAGGCCGGTGACGGTTTTCAACTGGTAGAGCAAATCAAGACGGCCTGAGACCGGCAGCCAGCCCAGTTGCAACGAGAAGAACAGCATCAGCAACACGGCCAGCCAGAATACCGGAATCGAAAAACCGAGCAGGGCGAGGCTGCTGATGGCGACATCCGGCCATTTACCGCGCATCACCCCCGCCAGAATGCCCAGCGGGATACCGACGATTAGCGCCAGCGCGAAAGCCAGCACACACAGTTCCATGGTGGCCGGAAAAACCGATTTCAGCTGATAGGTAATGCTTTCGCCATTAATGCTCGACACGCCAAAATCAAACTGGAACAGGCCGGTGAAATAAAAGTGATAGGCATCCCACAACGACGCCCCGCGCAGCGGCGCATTCGGGGTGAAATAACTCAGGCTGAACGCCACCAGACTGAGCAGAAACAGGGTGACCAGCAACAGTAAAATACGACGTAACGTGAAGATGATCATGGGGCTTTCCTTCCTTCATCATCCCGGAACACACCCGCAAACGACGAGTTGCCAAACGGGCTCAGCACCAGCCCTTTAATATCATAACGGTAGGCCTGCAGACGCAGGGAGGACGCCAGCGGCAGCACCGGTAACTCCTGCTCAAGGATTTTTTGCGCCTGCTGATAGAATTCAATGCGCTGAGAAAGTTGTTGTGACAACAGCCCCTGACGCAACAACTCATCGAATTCAGGGCTACACCAGTGAGCATAGTTGGTCTGCGAATGGATCGCCGCGCAACTGAGCATCGGGCGGAAGAAACTGTCGGGGTCGTTGCTGTCCGTCGACCAGCCGGTCAGCGTCAGATCGTGGTTCATCTCCATCAGCTTGGCTTCCTGAAAACGTCCTTCGACCGGCACAATCGTCACCCGGATGCCCACCTGTGCCAGATCGGCCTGGATCAGCTCGGCGGTTTTCAGCGGGCTGGGGTTAAAGGATTGCGACGCCGTCGGCACCCACAAATGCAGACTGAGTTTCTCCTGACCGAGATCTTTCAGTATTTGCTTCGCTTTTTCAGGATTGTATTCCGTGACCTGTGCATTGCTGTCATACGCCCAGGAGGCGCGCGGTAAAATAGATGCGGCGGTTTCTGCCGTGCCGTAATAAATCGACTGCATCAGACGCTGGTTATTGATGGACAGCGCCACTGCCTGACGGATACGCGGATCGTTGAGCGGCGCTTTGCTGGTATTGAATGCCAGATACGCAACGTTCATGCCGGGGCGCAGGGAAAGACGCAGGCGCGGATCCTCACGCAGAATCGACAACTGACTCGCCGCCGGATAGGCCAGCACATCACACTCGCCGGTCAGCAATTTGGATAAACGCCCGGTGCCGCCGACACCCATATCAATCACCACCTGCGACATGCGCGGGGTGCCTTTCCAGTACTGGCCGTTGCGCGCCAGACGGACGTACTGGCCGGTGCGGTATTCGCCAAGCTGGAAGGGGCCGGTTCCGACTGGCTGGCGGTCGATCTCTTCTTCATTACCGGCTTTGGTCAGACGGCCGGCATACTCGGCGGAAAGCACCGGCGCATAGTGCGTTGCCAGATGCCAGAGGAATGATGCGTCCGGGTTATTCAGGCGAAACTCAACTGTATAATCATCGAGTTTTTTGACGCTTTTCACTGTGCGGCTAAACTGCAGGCTGTCGAAATACGGGTATTCCTCGCCGTTGACCGCGTGATAGTGATTATCCGGATCGATAATGCGCTGGAAGCTGAACACCACGTCGTCGGCGTTCATTTTACGGGTCGGTGAAAACCAGCGGGTTTTCTGGAAAGGCACGTCTTTGCGCAGGTGGAAACGGTAGGTAGCGCCGTCATCCAGCACGTCCCAGCTTTGCGCCAGTTCGGGGATCAGGCGGTAGGTATAGGGGTCGACATCCAGCAGGCGATCGTATAACTGTGCTGCAAGAGTATCGATAATTAACCCGCTGCTGGCTTTCTGCGGATTAAAAGTATTGATCATGCCATTAACGCAATAGACAAAGCCGCTCTGGCGAATATCTTTCACCGGCGTACTGACTGCCGTCGGGCTGGCGTGTTGGGGGGCAGTCTCAGCAAAAGCTGCTGTGGACAAACTGCTCAGTAAAAGCATCCACAAAGTTAGACGACGCATAAGGGCTTCAAAGTTAAGGTGCAATACCTTAAGTGTACCGTACTCTGCGAAGTACCCCAATCCATTGCGCAAAACAGCGTATGATCCTGCGGCACATCGCGCAAAAATCATCCGGACAAGGCGTAAAGCGAAATAAAACGGAGTCCTTAATGACCTTAAGGATGTTCAATAAGTAGCCATAACGACATTGTGGTAATGAGAAATATTCTCAACAAAGTGCTTTACAGACGATACTGAGAACCATTATCATTCTTTTCACCGGACGAGAGACGGCCCGCCAGGGACGTTAACCGCGAGGTACGACATTGCTCACATTGCTTCCAGTATTACTTAGCCAGCTCGGGTGCTGGCTTTTTTTTGCCTGTTATTCAGCCACTTCCTGCGAATTCACCTGAATGGCGTGTTTCTTCAACATTCCGCGCAACTGATGATATGTCACGTTCAGCAGCTCAGCCGCCTTACGCTGGTTGAACCGCGCCTGCCGTAAAGCCTGTTCAATCAGATTCTTTTCCTGCTCCGTGACCCATTGTTTCAGATCTAAGGGTAACGTCGGCAGAGCGTCAGGCTGACTGACATCTGCCGGAACAGCTGCGGAAGTGCGCCGCGCAAAGGGGTTGAGGATAATGTTGTCGAGCGGGAAATCGCTGGTGCCGTGACGGTACATCGAACGTTCCACCACATTTTTCAGCTCGCGGATATTGCCCGGCCAGCGGTAGGCCAGCAGGGTTTCACGGGCATATTCGGTAAAGCCGGGGAATAAAGGCAATGAAAGTTCGCGGCACATCTGGATGGCGAAATGTTCGGCCAGCAACATGATGTCCTGCTGGCGTTCACGCAGAGGCGGCAACTGCACCACATCAAACGCCAGCCGGTCAAGCAGGTCGGCGCGGAATTTCCCTTCTGCGGCCAGTTGCGGTAAGTCATCGTTAGTTGCGCACACCAGCCGCACATCCACCTGCAACGGCTGGCTGCCGCCGACGCGCTCGAGATGGCCGTATTCAATCACGCGCAGCAGTTTTTCCTGCACCAGCATCGGCGCGGTCGCCAGTTCATCGAGGAACAGCGTGCCGCCGTCCGCCCGTTCAAAGCGTCCGAGATGGCGTTTTTGCGCGCCGGTAAATGCGCCCGCTTCATGACCGAACAGCTCTGAATCCAGAAGATTTTCATTGAGCGCCGCACAGTTGAGCGAAATGAACGGCCCCTGCCAGCGGGGTGACAAATAATGCAGACGGTGCGCGATCAGTTCTTTCCCGCTGCCGCGTTCGCCGGTCACCAGCACCGGTTTGTTCAGCTTCGCCAGTTGCGAGACCTGTTCCAGCACTTCAATGAAGGCATTGGCCTCGCCGAGTAAATTGTCTGTGTTATCCGTCATTTGCCTTTCCTTGTGTGGTGAAAAACACTAACACTTAGTGAAAATAATCATCTCGAAAAATAAGCATAGCAGAGACGCTATGAAAAAATTCAATTTATTCATGAAGATAATGATTTTAAAAAGTTGGCACGGATCCTGATAGAGAGTTATCGCCGCGGTAGAAAATTATCATGTGGCTTTAACCGGTAATCATTTGGCCGGAAACCAAACAGAAACAAAGAGGAATTTCGATTATGGGTATTTTTTCTCGCTTCGCTGACATCATTAACGCCAACATCAATACTTTGCTGGATAAAGCAGAAGATCCGCAAAAACTGGTTCGTCTGATGATTCAGGAAATGGAAGACACGCTGGTGGAACTGCGTTCTACCTCCGCCCGTGCGCTGGCAGAAAAGAAACAGCTGATCCGCCGTATCGATCAGGGTGAAGCCCAGCAGATTGAATGGCAGGACAAAGCCGAACTGGCGCTGCGTAAAGATAAAGACGATCTGGCCCGTGCGGCGCTGATCGAAAAGCAAAAACTGTCCGAGCTGGTCACCACGCTGAAAAACGAAGTCACGGTGGTGGAAGAAACACTGGATCGCATGAAGTCAGAAATTGGTGAACTGGAAAGCAAACTGACCGAAACCCGTGCGCGTCAGCAGGCGCTGACCTTACGCCATCAGGCAGCGGCCTCGTCGCGTGACGTTCGTCGTCAGCTTGACAGCGGTAAAATTGATGAAGCCATGGCACGTTTTGAGCAGTTTGAACGCCGCATTGATCATATGGAAGCGGAAGCAGAAAGCGTCAGCATCGGTAAAAAGAAATCGCTGGATCAGCAATTTGCCGAACTGAAAGCCGACGATGAAATCAGCGCACAAATCGCTGCCCTGAAAGCGAAAATGAACGGCAACCAGGACGCATAATGTTTGCCAGTAAACCTGCCTGTTCGCAGGCGGGTTGTTGCAGGATAAACGCCGTAACCGGTAATAAAAAAGACTCATAAGGAGAGACAATGAGCTTCCTGTTCTTAGCCATCCCGCTGACCATTTTCGTTTTATTCGTGGCGCCCGTCTGGTTGTGGCTTCACTACAGCAATCGCCAGCAAAATGGCAGCCAGCTCAGTCAGCATGAGATGCAAAATCTCACCAGCCTGACCCATGAAGCGCAACGTATGCGCGAACGTATTCAGGCGCTGGAAGAAATTCTTGATGCCGAACATCCGGGCTGGAGGCAATCATAATGGCGACCCGTCTGTCTGAGAAAAAACTCTACCGTGTGCCGGAAGAGGGCGTGGTAAAAGGCGTGCTGGCCGGGCTGTCGCATTATCTGGGCGTGCCGGTTAAATTGCTGCGGATTATGGCCGTATTGTCGATTTTCTTCGGCCTGTTTATGTTCACCGTTGTGGCATACATCATTCTCAGTTACGTGCTGGACCCGGTGCCTGCCAGTGAATATGACGAAGATACCGCGCCGTCGCCGCGTAATTTGCTGGAAGAAGCCGACCGCGAACTGCAAGCCAGTGAGCAGCGTTTGCGTCAGGTCGAGCGTTACGTCACCTCAGAAACCTTTGGCGTACGCAGCCGCTTCCGTCAGCTTTAACTCAGTATTATCCGCTTTGCCTCTGGTCGCCGGAAATTGCTCCGGCTGCCATTTTCCCTTTCACGTCCCGCTTAAGGAATCACTATGACCCGTTATCTGAATTCCTCGCTGCCGGGTAAGCGCAGCCTGTTTTCGAAAATTTTCAGCGTGGCGATCACGCTGGCGCTGACCTTTGGTCCTGCCGGGCTGGCGGCGCGAGTGCTGGGCGTGGTGGGAAAAGGGCCACTGCGGTATGTTTTAGCACTATTATTAGAACCGTTATTCAAACGTATTCTGACCGCGCTGTTTGGGCGCTACGCCAGGGAGAGCAATGAAAAGACTACAAAACGAGTTTAATTCACTGATCAATCGCGGCATGGATCGCCATCTGCGGCTGGCCGTCACCGGTTTAAGCCGCAGCGGAAAAACCGCCTTCATCACCGCCTTCGTTAACCAGCTTTTACATATGCACAGCGGCGCACGCTTACCGCTGTTTTCGGCTGCCCGCGAGGAGCGTCTGCTCGGTGTAAAACGCGTTCCCCAACGTGATCTGGGCGTGTCGCGATTTGCCTACGACGAAGGGCTGGCATCGCTTTATGGCACGCCGCCCGCGTGGCCGACGCCGACCCGTGGCGTCAGCGAAATCCGTCTGGCACTGCGTTACCGCTCTAACGATTCCCTGCTGCGTCACTTCAAAGACACCTCCACGTTATATCTGGAGATCGTCGATTATCCCGGCGAATGGCTGCTGGATTTGCCCATGCTGGAGCAAAATTATCTCGACTGGTCCCGCCAGATGGCGGGGCTGTTACAGGGCGATCGTGCAGAATGGGCGAAGCCGTGGCTGACGTTGTGCCAGCAATGTGATCCGCTGGCACCGGCGGATGAAAATCTGCTGGGCGCGATAGCGCAGGCGTACACCGACTATCTGGTGCGTTGCAAAACGGAAGGTTTACATTTTATCCAGCCGGGGCGTTTTGTTTTACCGGGCGACATGGCCGGTGCGCCTGCGCTGCAATTCTTCCCCTGGCCCGAACTGAACCGTTATTCCGATGCGCAACTGGCGCAGGCAGATAAAAACAGCAACCTCGGCATGCTGCGCGCCCGTTTCGACTACTACTGTCAGCACATCGTGAAGGGCTTTTATAAAGACCACTTTGTGAAATTTGACCGCCAGATTGTGCTGGTCGATTGCCTGCAACCGCTGAACAGCGGACCGCAGGCGTTCAACGATATGCGTCTGGCGCTGACTCAGCTGATGCAAAGCTTCCACTACGGCAAGCGCACGCTGTTCCGTCGTCTGTTTAATCCGTGTATCGACAAACTGATGTTTGCCGCCACCAAAGCCGACCACATTACCGGCGATCAGCACGCTAATCTGGTGTCGCTGTTACAGCAACTGGTGCAGGAAGCCTGGCAGAATGCGGCGTTCGAAGGCATCAGCATGGACTGCGCCGGTCTGGCCTCGGTGCAGGCGACGGAAACCGGCATGGTGGAATATCAGGGGCAAACGTTGCCCGCGCTGAAAGGCCACCGTTTGCAGGATGGCGCGCCGCTGACCGTATTCCCCGGCGAAGTGCCTGCACGCCTGCCGGGACATGCGTTCTGGCAGAAACAGGGTTTCCATTTTGACGAGTTTCGTCCGCGTGAAATGAGCGTGGACACCCCGTTGCCGCACATCCGTCTGGATGCGGTGATGGAGTTTTTACTGGGAGATAAAATGCGATGAGCGAACCGATTAAACCGCGTATCGATTTTGAAATGGAATTAAGGGCCCCGGTCGATCCGGTGATCAAACCGGCGCTGGCGTTTGACGAGCAAATGTCAGAACGTTTTATTCCGGTTTCCGTTGAAACGGATGAACAGCAGGAAGAGGGCGAGGCCGAAGCAGTGCTCAACCGCGCATTGAAACCACGCCGCAGTTTATGGGGAAAAGTGGTGCGTCTGGGCGTGGCGGTGCTGGGGATCAGCGTCGTGGCGCAGGGCGTGCAATGGGTACACGACGCGTGGATCCAGCAGGACTGGGTGGCGCTCGGTGCCTGTACCGCCGGCGGGTTGATTATCATCGCCGGTGTCGGTTCCGTCGCGACGGAGTGGCGGCGTTTGTACCGTCTGCGTCAGCGTGCTGACGAGCGTGACACGGCACGGGACTTACTGCACAGCCACGGTCTGGGGCAGGGGCGGGTGTTTTGCGAAAAACTGGCGGCGCAGGCCGGGCTGGATAACAGTCACCCGGCATTGCAACGCTGGCAGGCATCGCTGCATGAAACGCAAAATGACCGCGAAGTGGTCGAACTCTACGCCCGTCTGGTTCAGCCGGTGCTCGATGCGCAGGCGCGTCGGGAAATCAGCCATTCCGCTGCCGAATCGGCACTGATGATCGCCGTCAGCCCGCTGGCGCTGGTGGACATGGCGTTTATCGCCTGGCGCAACCTGCGTCTGGTGAACCGTATTGCCGTCCTGTACGGCATCGAACTCGGTTATTACAGCCGCATCCGCCTGTTCCGTCTGGTGCTGCTGAACATGGCCTTCGCCGGTGCGTCCGAACTGGTGCGCGAAGTGGGCATGGACTGGATGTCGCAGGATCTGGCCGCGCGTCTGTCTGCCCGTGCGGCACAAGGTATCGGTGCCGGTCTGCTGACCGCACGTCTGGGCATCAAAACCATGGAACTTTGCCGTCCGCTGCCGTGGCTGGAAGGGGATAAACCGAAACTCGGTGATTTTCGCCGCGAGCTTATCGGCAAGCTGAAAAACAGCATGGTGAAGAGTGATAAAACCCAGTCAGGGGTTTAATGACCCGCTGATGGAAAAATAATACAAAAAAGCCCCCGCGTGAGCAGGGGCTTATATTACTCTGACTGAGTTGCTTATAAATAAACTTTCTATAAAACGAAAGCCGTTTATAAACTAGGTTGTCAGATAGTTCTGTGCTTTAGCAAGACCATCGGAAATTTGTGAATACGCCTTGTTCACCGCATTACTGGTGTCACTTACCGCGTCCTGACCAAAGTTTGATAGGCGATCGGCAACTTTATTCACATCTTCCGACCAACCCGCACCATTAACCATTTCAATATCATGTTCTGTTAATTGTTTCATCTTAGGCCTTCCTTTTAATCTGTTAAAGCAAGTCCCCTTAAATACCGGGGGCGATGAAAACATTGAGTAAGTCTATGGAGATAATTTCTACGCAATGTCTTCACAGGGATTAAGCCTAGAGCACTGCGGATTGAATTTGACTAGGAATAATCTCCTAAGTGGAATTTTAAATATAACCCCCTGTTTTAAATAATCATTAATCCTTAAGGAAATCTGAATGATTAATTTTACGGGCAAAAAATAATCATCATGAGGTGAGGGTTTTTAATTGTGATTCCGGATGTAAACTAATATGACAGCGCATCCGTAACTGAACAGAAATAAGGTTTTTTCTGTTTCAGAGTAATCGCGGTGGCAGAGGGAGTGCGGGCTGCTATCTTTCAAAGATTCTGTTTTTCAGCCTGTTTTTCCGGACTTATAAAATATGCTCTTTCGTAAAGAGGTGAATGAACATCAGCAAAGCCACTGGGCGGGTAAGGCGTTATTACTCGCGGGCTGGCCTTTATGGATCGTGACCTCGCTGACTGCACTTTTCCTGTTCGCCTTACTGATTTTCCTGATCTTTGCCAACTATACCCGCCGCATTAATGTCAGCGGTGAAATAATCACCCAGCCGCACAGCATCAATTTGTTCAGCCCTGAGCAAGGGGTGGTGACGAAATTGTACGTGGAAACGGGCAAGCCGGTAAAAAAAGGCCAGCCGCTGTATGAAATCGATGTCAGCCGGGTAACGCAGGCCGGGAACGTCAGCACCACCACACTGGCCGCCATCAAAAAACAACGCGAGCAAATCGATTCCATCGTGGCGCAGCTGGAGCATAACAAGCAGGAAACGCTGCAAAATCTGCAACAGCAACTCGACCAGTATCAGAAGGCGCATGAGGTTTCGCAAAGTATGGTGGATTCCGCGCAGGAAGGGCTGGATGCCATGAAGAAAAGCATGCAGAACTATGGCGCGTATCAGAAGAAAGGGCTGATCAATACCGACCAGCTGAATAATCAGCGTTACCTGTTTTATCAGCAGCAAACTTCATTCCAGAGCCTGAATACGCAGGCGATTCAGGAAGCGTTGCAGATCACTAATCTGCGCAGTGAACTGGTCACCCGCGCCGCCGAGTTTGATAACCAGATTTCGCAATACGGTTACCAGCGCAATGACCTCGAGCGTCAACTGGCGCAGGCCGATGCCAGAGGTTCATTGCTGATCACCGCGCCAACCTCCGGCAAAATCTCCTCGCTGAGTGTCACGCCCGGACAGATGGTTAACGCCGGTGACAGTCTGGCGCAACTGGTTCCGGCCAGTAATTCTCCGTTCTTCCTGGTGGCCTGGCTGCCGAACGAAAGTGTGCCTTACGTGAAATCGGGCGAGCACATTAATATCCGTTATGAAGCCTATCCGTTTGAAAAATACGGTCAGTTCCCCGGCAAGGTGGAATCGATTTCTTCCGCACCGGTTTCTGAGCAGGAGCTGAATTCCTACGCCAGCGCACCGCGCACCGCCAACGGCACGGTCAGCGGCCCCTATTACAAAGTGATTGTGTCACTGGATAAAAAAGCCATGGACTGGCACGGCGAGACGCTGAATTTATCCAGCGGCATGAAAGCCGAATCGACATTATTCCTGGAGAAAAGGCCGCTGTATCAGTGGATGTTGTCTCCGTATTACAGCATGAAGAAAAGCGTGGTGGGGCCAATCAATGAATCTCGATAACGTACGGGAGCTGGCTGACCGCCTGCACTTTAGCTGGCGCCACCGGGTGCCACAGATTATCCAAACCGAAGCCGCCGAATGCGGGCTGGCGAGTCTGGCGATGGTGTTCGGCTATCACGGCAAACATGTCGATTTGCAGAGTCTGCGCCAGCGCTACGGCATCTCCTCACGCGGCGCGACGCTGCGCACCCTGATGGATATCGCCACGGCCAATGAGATGAAATCCCGCGCCCTGAAGCTGGATATCGACGAGCTGAACGCGCTGAAAACGCCGTGCATTTTGCACTGGGATCTCAATCATTTTGTGGTACTGGTCGGCGTTAAGCAGGGCAAAGTCATCATTCACGATCCGGCCTTTGGCCGCCGGTCGCTGGGTATGCGCGAAGTGTCCGAGCACTTCACCGGCGTGGCATTGGAGCTGTGGCCGGACAACGGTTTCACCTCAGAAAAACCGCGTGTCAGGTTGGATCTGCGCAAAATGATGGGCAACGTCAGCGGGTTGATCCCGGCGCTGACCAAAATCTTCTGCCTGTCGCTGATGATCGAATCGGTCAACCTGCTGCTGCCGGTCGGCATGCAACTGGTGATGGACCACGTGATCCCGGCGAAAGACCCGGATTTACTGACCCTGATTTGTCTCGGTCTGCTGTTCTTCATTATTTTCCGTACCGGCGTCAGTATGCTGCGCGCCTGGACGTCGCTGGTGATGAGTACGCTGATTGACGTGCAATGGAAGGCGCGCCTGTTCGACCATCTGATGAAACTGCCGCTCGATTATTTTGAGAAACGCAAACTTGGCGATATTCAGTCGCGTTTTACCTCGCTCGATACACTGCGCACCACGCTGACCACCAACGTGGTGAACAGCATTATCGACGGCATTATGTCGGTCGGACTGATCGTGATGATGGTGTTATACGGTGGCTGGCTGATTTGGGTGATCCTCGGATTTACGGCGATTTATGTCGTGTTCCGTCTGACCACTTATAACGCTTACCGGCAGGTTTCCGAGGAGCAGATCGTTAAAGGCGCCCGCGCCGGTTCGCACTTTATGGAAACGCTGTACGGCATCAGCACGCTGAAAGCGCTCGGGTTGTCGAAAGCCCGCGCTAATTTCTGGCTCAATCTGAACATTGATAACGCCAATGCAACGGTGCGCAAAACCAAGTTTGAGATGATGTTCACCGGCGGTAACACGCTGATCGCCACCCTCGATCAGGTGGCGTTGTTGTGGCTGGGGGCGACGCAGGTCATTGACGGCCATATGACGCTCGGGATGTTCGTGGCCTTCAACACCTATCGCGGGCAGTTCTCCGAACGCGCGGCCAATCTGCTGAATATGGTGCTGCAGCTGCGGATGCTTTCCCTGCACCGCGACCGTATCGCGGATATCGCGCTGACCGACACCGAAAAATCGTTACCGGAGCGTGAGTTACTGCGGGCGGGCGAGGCGGCGTCGCTGGAAGTGCGGGATCTGGTGTTTCAGTATGACAGCCTTTCCGCGCCGCTGATTAACGGCCTGAATCTGTCGGTGGCGGCGGGGGAAAGTGTGGCGATCACCGGGCCGTCGGGGCAGGGTAAAACCACGCTGATGAAAATTATGACCGGTTTGCTGACCCCCACTGAAGGCCGCATTCTGATCAACGGCATGGATATCACCACCGCCGGACTGAACAATTACCGCAGTTGCATCGCCTGTGTGTTACAGGATGATACGTTGTTCGCCGGATCTATCGCCGAGAACATTGCCAGTTTCGACGAACAGAAAGATGAAGCGCGTATTATCGACTGCGCGCGCCGTTGCAACATCCACGACGATATCGAACGCATGCCGATGGGCTATGAAACGCTGATCAGCGAACTGGGCGGCAGCCTGTCCGGCGGTCAGAAACAGCGTTTGCTGATCGCCCGCGCACTGTATCGCCGTCCGGCCATTTTATTCCTCGACGAGGCCACCAGCCATCTCGATCTGGATAACGAAATGCGCATTAATCAGGCCATCAGCGAACTGGATATTACGCGGATATTTATCGCGCACCGGCCATCAACGATTGCCTCAGCAGATCGCGAGATCAAACTCGGTTAACTCCTTCCTTCAGGCGATCCCAGCCGGTGGGATCGCCGGCGATAAAATGCGGCCTCTGTTACATCTCCTCACGGAAAGTTCATCATTTGTTTAAAAGTTATTATAAAATGCGGGCTTCATCGTCTGACGGCGCTGCATTGCCTCCTGCCGTCTGAACTGTCTGCGCTCCTGTTTCTCAAAAATATCAGCGCAACAGATTAATTTTTAGGAGTTTTCATGTCGAATCAGTTCCCGAGCTCACGCCTTCGCCGCCTGAGACAGTCCGAATCCCTGCGCACTCTTTTTCAGGAAACTGAATTTAGCGTCAATGATCTGGTACTGCCGATTTTCGTAGAAGAAGAGACCTCTGAATACGTACTCATCGAAGCCATGCCCGGTGTGCTGCGCATCCCTGAATCCCGTCTGGCGTTTGAAATCGAACGCTATGCCCGCGCCGGTATCCGCTCGGTGATGACCTTCGGTATTTCGCATCACATGGATGCCACCGGCAGCGACACCTGGAACGAAAACGGTCTGGTCGCGCGTATGGCGCGTATCTGTAAAGACACCGTGCCTGAAATGATCGTCATGTCCGACACCTGTTTCTGCGAATACACCTCACACGGCCATTGCGGCGTACTGCATGATCACGGCGTGGATAACGACGCGACGCTGATCAACCTCGGCAAACAGGCTGTGGTTGCGGCTGCGGCGGGCGCAGATTTCATCGCACCTTCTGCGGCGCAGGACGGTCAGGTACAGGCGATCCGCAGTGCGCTGGATGAAGCCGGTTTTATTGATACCTCGATCATGGCGTATTCCACCAAGTTCGCGTCCTCCCTGTACGGACCGTTCCGTGAAGCGGGCGGCAGCGTGCTGAAAGGCAACCGCAAGCAATATCAGATGAACCCGATGAACCGCCGCGAAGCCGTGCGTGAATCGTTGCTCGACGAGCAGGAAGGCGCCGATGCGCTGATGGTCAAACCGGCTGGCGCGTATCTGGATGTGATCCGCGATATCCGCGAAGCTTCCCGTCTGCCACTGGCGGCCTATCAGGTCAGCGGTGAATACGCGATGATCAAGTTCGCGGCACAAGCCGGTGCTATCGATGAACGCGCCGTGGTGCGTGAAAGCCTGGGCGCGATTAAACGTGCAGGCGCAGACATTATCCTGACGTACTTTGCGATGGATATCGCTGAAAACGGGCTGTGATCCCCTTCCTCCTTCAAGCCACCTTGCTGCGACCCGAATGATTTTGGGGTTGAGAACAGTGTTCTAAAAATACAAAACCGGGCAATTGCCCGGTTTTTATTTGCCCGTAAAGGCTACTTCTTCACAATGCCCGCAATATCGTTGGTATTCATCAGATGATAATCGCCGTTCATGTCGGTGTAGCTGGTCATGCCGGTATCGCGGTCACGATCGGGTTCGCCGTGGGCGAAAAACTGGTCACCGGATTTGGTGTTGATCACGTAATCACCAGCACAGCCGGTCAATGTCAGCGCCAGAACCGCAGCCGTCAGGCAGGATAATTTCTTCATTGTTCAGTCGTTTCCCTTTGCAATCATCTGCCCGCATTACAAAACAACCCGCCGTAAGAAGCAAAGAATAAAAATGTCACTAAGCGTAATAGTGCGTGGAAACAGGAAAATGTGCACCAGTGCGGTGCGATGTGATCCCGTCGTTGTTTCTGTCAGTTGCCCGTAACGCTCGCCTGCCGCTATCTATACTCACATAACCCGTAACATTCTCAGAGGTTCCGTAACACTGGCAGATATTTTGCTTACGTCCTGTACCGCAGAAATTTCTTACCTTTGATGTTTTTACCTTCGGAGAACTTGCGGGAAGACCTCCGTCCGTTGCTGGTGCGTTAAATTTCAGATTGCTGCTTCAGATGTGTCTTTTTAGTTCCGGTTTACCCTCAAACTCAGTGCTAAGGATCATGATGATGTCGATGAAATTTATGAAAAGTCCTCTTTCTCTTTTGCTGGCAGGTTGTCTGGTCACCGCTTTTTCCGCGCGTGCGGATATTGTGATTGGCGTGGCTGGCCCGTTCACCGGCCCGAACGCCACCTATGGCGATCAGTACTGGCATGGCGCCACACAGGCAGCGGAAGACATTAATGCCGCTGGCGGAATCAACGGCGAGAAAATCAAACTGGTGCAGGGCGATGACGCCTGCGAACCAAAACAGGCGGTCGCGGTGGCTAACCGGCTGGTCGATCAGGATAAAGTGCAGGCGGTGGTCGGGCATTTCTGTTCCTCTTCCACCATGCCTGCGTCTGAGGTGTACAACGACGCCGGAATTATTGCTATCACGCCGGGATCGACCAACCCGCAAATTACCGAACGCGGCATGAGCGACATGTTCCGCATGTGCGGACGTGACGACCAGCAGGGGCAGGTTGCCAGTGATTACATCATCGATAAGCTGAAAGCCAAAAAAGTGGTCATCATCCATGACAAGGACACTTACGGGCAGGGGCTGGCGGATGCCACCAAAGCGGCGCTCAACAAGCGTGGCGTGAAAGAAGTGATGTATGAAGGTCTGTCGCGTGGCGAAAAAGACTTTAACGCGCTGGTCACTAAAATCAGCGCGCAGAAACCGGATGTGGTGTTCTTCGGCGGCTGTCATCCGGAAGCCGGTCCGCTGGTGCGCCAGATGCGTGAGCAGGGCGTCCAGGCCACATTCTTCTCCGGTGACTGCATCGTGAACGAAGAAATGGTGACTGCCGCAGGCGGTCCGCAATACACCAACGGCATTCTGATGACCTTCGGCAAAGACCCGCGTCTGATCCCGGAAGGCAAAGCAGTAATCGATAAATTCCGCGCCAGCAAGTTCGAGCCGGAAGGCTACACCTTGTATTCCTATGCGTCAGTTCAGGCCATAGCGGCGGCGTTCAAAGCCACCGGCGGCAGCGATTCCGCCAAAGCCAGTGAATGGCTGAAAGCCAACAGTGTCGATACCGTCATGGGCAAAAAAGCCTGGGACAGTAAAGGCGATCTGAAAGTCTCGGATTACGTGGTCTATAAATGGGATGACAAAGGCAAATATCAGGAAGTGAAAGAATAAAGGATAAAGCACTCTTATTTGCCATTTTGAACCCGTGTCAGACCGCGCCTTAGCCAGGCGCGGTCACAAAACGAGACTGCGTATTTATGGATTCATTCTTTCTGCAACAGTTGTTTAATGGCATCACGCTGGGCGCTGTTTACGGGTTGATCGCCATCGGCTATACGATGGTTTATGGCATTATCGGCATGATCAACTTCGCGCATGGCGAAGTGTATATGATTTCGGCCTACCTCTGTGCCATCGCGCTGGCGCTGCTCTCCTTCTTCGGCTTGCACTCTTTTCCGCTGCTGATCCTCGGCACGCTGGTGTTTACCATCGTGGTGACCGGGGTGTACGGATGGGCGATTGAACGCATTGCCTATAAACCGCTGCGAAATTCCACACGCCTCGCGCCGCTGATTTCCGCCATCGGCATGTCGCTTATTCTGCAAAACTACGCACAAATCAGTCAGGGACCACGACAACAGGGCATTCCGACCATGCTGGATGGGGCATTCCGTTTCCATATCGGCGAGAGTTTTGTACAGATGACCTACACCAAAATTTTCATTCTGGTGGCTTCGCTGGTGGGGATGCTGGTCCTGTCATGGATTATCAGTCACACCAGACTCGGGCGGATGTGTCGTGCGGTGCAGCAGGACAGAAAGATGGCCTCGATCCTCGGCATTAACACTGACCGCATTATCTCGCTGGTCTTTATGATTGGCGCGGCGATGGCCGGGCTGGCCGGGGTTCTGGTGACCATGAACTACGGCACCTTCGATTTTTACGCCGGTTTCATCATCGGCATCAAAGCCTTTACGGCGGCGGTACTCGGCGGCATCGGGTCGTTACCGGGCGCAATGCTCGGCGGGCTGATTCTGGGCATTGCGGAAGCGCAATTCTCGGGCATGGTGAATTCCGATTACAAAGACGTGTTCTCTTTTGGATTGCTGGTGGTGATCCTCATTTTCCGCCCTCAGGGCCTGCTGGGCCGTCCGGTCGTGACGAAAGTGTGAGGGGAAAAAAATGACGACACAAACTGCTGTAAACAGCGGCTTTTCACTGAAACGCTGTGTGCTGGATGCTGTTTTTGCCGGGCTGGTGGCGCTGATTATTTTCGGGCCGGTGGTCGGCGTGGTGCTTGATGGCTACAGCTTTAACTTCCACACGCAGCGGCTGGTATGGATTATTGCCGCGGTGATGGTGGGGCGTTTTCTGCTCAGTGCCTTTTTAGAAACGGCGAAGGGACAGAAAATGCGGGCGCGTTTCGAATCGGACAGCGCAGGCGTGTATGTCCGGCCACCGGATCACAAAAGCAATTTGCGCTGGATTATCCCGCTGCTGCTGGTGCTGGCGATTTTCTTCCCGTTCGTCGCCACCAAATACATTCTGACCGTCGCGATATTGGGGCTGATTTATGTGCTGCTCGGACTCGGCCTGAATATCGTGGTCGGTCTGGCCGGTTTGCTCGATCTGGGGTACGTGGCGTTCTACGCCATCGGGGCTTACGGGCTGGCGCTCGGGTATCAGTATCTCGGCCTCGGCTTCTGGTCGATGCTGCCGCTGGCGGCGGTGATGGCGGCGCTGGCCGGGGCTTTGCTCGGTTTCCCTGTGCTGCGCATGCACGGCGATTATCTGGCGATTGTGACCCTCGGTTTCGGGGAGATCATCCGTCTGGTGCTGACCAATTGGCTGTCGTTCACCGGCGGGCCTAACGGCGTGTCCGCGCCGCCGCCGACCTTTTTCGGGCTGGAATTCGGCAGGCGGGCAAAAGAGGGCGGCGTACCTTTTCACGAGTTTTTCCACCTCACCTATAACCCGAATATGAAGTTTATCTTCATCTACGCCGTGCTGGTTCTGGTGGTGTTGCTGGTGCTGTTTATTAAACACCGTCTGACCCGTATGCCGATCGGGCGGGCGTGGGAAGCACTGCGGGAAGATGAAATTGCCTGTCGCGCGATGGGGCTGAATCATGTGCTGGTCAAACTGTCGGCATTCACCCTCGGGGCCTCTACCGCCGGTATTGCGGGCGTGTTTTTCGCCACCTATCAGGGATTCGTGAATCCGACCTCATTTACCTTTTTTGAATCCGCGCTGATCCTGGCGATTGTGGTGCTGGGCGGCATGGGCTCGACCATCGGCGTGGTGCTGGCAGCATTTGTGCTGACCGTGGCACCGGAACTGTTGCGCAGCTTTGCTGAATACCGCGTCCTGTTGTTTGGCGTCCTGATGGTGGTGATGATGATCTGGCGACCACGCGGGTTGATCCGCATCAGCCGCAGCGGGTTTACCGTGCGTAAGGGAGTCGCGCCATGAGCGAAGCAATTGCGGATAACACTATCCTGAGCGTGGAACATTTACGTATGCATTTTGGCGGCATTAAGGCGCTGAACGATGTGAACCTGGCGGTGAAACGCGGGTCGATCACCGCACTGATCGGCCCGAACGGTGCCGGAAAAACGACGGTCTTCAACTGCCTGACCGGATTTTATAAAGCGTCCGGCGGTAATATTTTGCTGAATACGCGCCGTCGCACCACCAATGTGATTCAGATCCTCGGGCAGAAATTCCAGCCGGATGACTGGGTTAAACCGGCACAACTGGGCAAACGGATTTTCTACAAAATGTTCGGCGGCACCCATCTGGTTAACCGCGCCGGACTGGCACGCACTTTCCAGAATATCCGGCTGTTTCGCGAAATGTCGGTGATTGAAAACCTGCTGGTGGCGCAGCACATGCAGACCAACCGTAATCTGATTGCCGGCGTGCTCAATACGCCGGGCTATCGCCGTGCCGAAAATCAGGCACTGGACCGGGCATTTTACTGGCTTGAAGTGGTGGAGCTGGTGGACTGCGCCAACCGGCTGGCGGGGGAAATGTCTTACGGCCAGCAGCGCCGTCTGGAGATTGCCCGCGCGATGTGTACCGCGCCGGAAATGATCTGCCTCGATGAACCGGCCGCCGGACTGAATCCGGTAGAAACCCGCACGCTGAGCAAAATTATCCGCTTCCTGCGCGATCATCACGACATCACCGTACTGCTGATTGAACATGATATGGGCATGGTGATGGAGATTTCGGATCATATTATCGTGCTTGATCACGGCGATGTGATTGCAGAAGGGGGGCCGCAGGCGATTCAGAACGATGAGAAAGTCATTGCCGCGTATCTCGGTGCTGATGAAGACGAAGAGGTCAGCTTATGAGTGACGCCATGCTGGAATTTCGTGATGTGAATGTGTATTACGGCGCGATCCAGGCGCTGCAACAGGTGTCTTTGCAGGTGAATCAGGGGGAAACCGTGGCGCTGATTGGTGCGAACGGTGCCGGAAAATCGACGCTGCTGATGTCGATATTTGGACAGCCCCGCCTGCACAGCGGGCAGATCCTGTTTCGCGGCGAGGATATCAGCCGTAAATCGACGCACTTTGTGGCCTCGGCAGGCATTGCGCAGTCGCCGGAAGGGCGGCGTGTTTTCCCGGATATGACCGTGGAAGAAAACCTGCTGATGGGCACCATTCCCGTCGGCAACAAATACGCTGCGGAAGATCTGCAAACCATGTTTGATTTGTTCCCGCGTCTGAAAGAACGCCGTAAACAACGGGCGATGACCATGTCCGGGGGTGAGCAGCAAATGCTGGCGATTGCCCGCGCGCTGATGAGCCGTCCGAAACTGTTACTGCTCGATGAACCCAGTCTCGGGCTGGCACCGATTATCGTTAAACAGATATTCCAGACGCTGCGTGAGCTGGCCAAAAGCGGCATGACCATTTTTCTGGTCGAGCAAAATGCCCATCATGCGCTGAAGCTGTCTGATCGCGGCTATGTGATGGTCAACGGACAGATCCGGCTGAGTGGTTCCGGGGAAGAACTTTTACATAATCAGGAAGTCCGCAAGGCCTACTTAGGCGGGATCTGATCCCCTGCCGCCTTGCTGCAACTGCCATTATTTTGGCGGGGGCAGCGGGTGGCACCTGAAAGGAATTATTCTGAATTTCATCATTTCCGATCTCCCTCCACATTTCTCCCACAGTATTCAGCTATCATGCATTTCTTACAGAAAGGTGACTATAAAGTTAAATTTCTGAGTTATCATGCGAAATTAGCCGTCAATAATTTGTAAAATGTCAGTTTTATAGGGCAAATCAGTGACCTGAATCAGGGTTAGGACGTTGACCCTCACAGGTTCAACAGGCTATATAGCGCTATCCGTTTTTGGCATGAATTTTCCTGTCTCAAGGATGAAGTGAATGACTAACGGGTCATTCGCTCGATGAGTTGAACCGTCGGCGCTGCTCTCAAAACAGCAGAATTGGGTCGTTGAGTTTATTGTTTAATCAGACAGGGTGCTGAAATGGCTTCTGAGATATTTTCTTTTGTTTTATTTCTTTCCTCTATTTTTTTATACGTCACCCGGGCGTCGGCCAGTCGTGTCTGGTTTTCGCTGGTGCTGTTTTTCCTCGGGCTATACGTCATCCTCAACGTCATCCTGATTGGCAGCAATTACTTCACCGGTGAAGGTATCACCGATGCGGTGTTATATACCGTCACCAGCAGCCTGAAAGGCGCAGGGCTGAACAAATACATCTTACCGTTCATCGGCTTACTGGCCGGACTTATCGCCGTCTTCACCTTGCTGGCGTGGTGCCTCAGACAACGTCGCGCGAAGAACAGCAGCGTGGTGTACAGCGTACTGGCGGTGGTGCTGGCGGTCTTCTCGGTGGGATCCACGCAGGCATTCCAGAACATTTCCCGTCTGGTGAAAACGCAAATCACCGGCAACGGCGCAGATTTCGATACCTATTACAAAGTGCCGGAAAAAATTATTAAAGGCGCGAAAAAACCGAATCTGGTTTATATCTATGGCGAAAGTCTGGAGCGCACTTATTTTGACGATAAAGTATTTCCGGGGCTGACCACGGAATTAAGCCGTCATAAAGCGCAAAGCACCGATTTCACCAATACCAAACAGCTGCCGGGCACCGGTTATACCATCGCAGGTATGGTGGCTTCGCAGTGCGGGATCCCGCTGTTTGCGCCGTTTGATGGCAATGCCTCCAGCGCACTGGCGACCTTCTACCCTGAAAACGTTTGTCTTGGCGATGTGCTCAAAGGCGCAGGCTACACCAACTACTTCTATCAGGGCGCAGAGCTGGCGTTTGCCGGTAAAGGCACCTTCCTGAAATCCCATGGTTTTGACCATCTTTATGGCTACAACGAATTGCGTCCGACCGTCGCGGATCCGTCATACAAAAATGACTGGGGCTGGTATGACGATACCCTGCTGGATGAGGTGTACAAAAAATTCGTGACGCTGAGTCAGGAAGGCAAACCGTTCTCACTGTTCACGCTGACCGTCGATACCCATCATCCGGACGGCTTTATTTCGCGCGGTTGTACCCGCAAGGAATATAAAGTGAACGGAAAAGCCAATCAGTCGCTGAGTGCGGTTTCCTGTAGTCAGGAACTGATTGCCGCGTTTATCGATAAGATTAAAAAGTCCGGTTATTTTGATAACACCATCATTGTGGTGTCATCCGATCATCTGGCGATGAACAACACGGCTTACAGCATTCTGACCAAAGAAAACCGCAAAGACCTGTTCTTCGTGCTCGATGGGCGTCATCCGGTCGGCGATCAGAATGGCGCGAAACGCAGCACGCTGGATAACGGTGCGACGGTGCTGGATATGATGGGCGGCGATAACTACATCGGTCTGGGCCGCAGTGGTGTGTCTGCAACCTCCATGACCGCGCAGTTCCTGAATATCGATGACAAAGTGAATGCCTGGAAACCGGCGGTCATCAAACAGTGGGGCTTCCCGAACAGCATTAATCATTACGCGGTGAACACCAAAGACAACACGTTCACGTTCTCCGGCATGACCATCAAAACGCCGTTCATCCTGAAAGTCACGGCAGACAAAATCGAACCGATGTTTGATGTCTATCTGTCCACGCCGCTGAAAAAACAGCTGGCCGGACTGGCCACCAGCGATAACTTTGTCTGGGTGGATAAATGCTACGAAATGGGGCGCGTCTGGGCGCCGGAACTGTCGCTCAATACCGGCCTGTGTGTGGCGTCCGGCAATCTGGGCGCGAAACCGACCATCGTGCAGGTCACCGGCGATACGTTCAAAGGTAAAGTGGACTTCGCGAAGGACACCTCAGGCAGCAATGCGATTTATCAGCAAACCCTGAAAACCCTGAACATTGACGATTCCGCCACAACGTATCAGTCGAAAGCCATCGCCTTTATGGTGCCGGGATTGCCGGAACAGGTGAAAGCCATCACCGGGGTTTCCTCTGTTGAAAACTGGGGACGCTGGTCTGATGCCAATCTGGCGCCGTCGGTGCAAATTGACTATGTCAAACCGCTGCCAGCCACTTTTGACGTGGTGATCCGCGCCCGCGCTTACGGCAACAATATCGATAAACCGGTGTCTGTCCGCGTCGGTGATCAGGAGCAGTTTGTCACCTTTGGCGACAAAGACGGCATCGTAAAAGTCCAATTCACCAACCCCGGTGCGGCGCAGAGCATTGTGATCACGCCACCGGAACCGACCGAGCCGACCGAAGGCACCAGCGGTGGCTTCCAGCCACGCAAACTGGGCATCGGTATGGTGTCTCTAGAGGTTCAGCCGGTGGATCCGCAGTCATAATCCGCCGTCCGCCATAAAAAAACCCGCTCCGGCGGGTTTTTTTATGGCCGTTAACGCTGACTTTACCTGATAAATGGCCGGGTGGACTTTTCACCATACTGACTGATATTCTGCTAATGAGAATCACTCTCAAAAAACAATCAGTCAGGCATCTGACTTTTCAGCCAGCTCACTGCGGGGATACATGACAATCAGTCAGGATCTTTTGCGCCAGCGCAAGGGCTTCATTTTCGTCGGCGACAATCAGCATCGGATAGCCCCAGAATTTCTCGTACGTGCGGGCAAAGCTTTCTGCGGCCATACGGTTGGCGGTATCCGGTTCAATATAAATACTGCCTTTTACCCGCTCGCGCAGGGCATGGCGGTTCTTCTTACGCCAAAGCACAATCGCCTGCATTTCCTCCTGCGATTGCTCATGGCGCTCGCTGCCCAGACCTTCATCGTTAATAAAGACGAACGGCTGGTTGCGGTCAAGCAGGGCATCAAAATCGGCGAACGGCGACTGATTCGCGGCATGAACCGACGTGGCATTAAACTGCACCCTGACGATGGGAAATTGCCCGGCATTAATAAGCATGATGAGGCTCCTGTAGGTAAGAACGGGCGGCGCAGCATGCATTGCCCGCAAAGACCATCACCTTATCTGACCCGCTGGCAGGGCGTCATTGCACAGAATCGCCAGACTGTTGTTCAATCCGGCCACACTGCCGGGTCACGCCGGGAGAGGGGGTTATGATGTCGGTGTCGCTGACCGCCACGTCGCTCAGTCAACCTTCCGGCACGTTTGATGTCGATAATGTGCCGCGACCCGTCGTGTTGCTGAACGCCACAGTGGCGTCAGAAAACTGGGAATATGCCCGACACAGCCATCGCCGGGCACAGCTTTTTTATACACTGCGCGGCATCCTCAATTGTGAAGTCGATCAGGGGACATGGATTGTGCCGCCGCAATGCGCGGTGTGGATCCCCGGCAATCTGCCACATTCGGCGCGCGGTACGGGCGAAACCGAATGCTACTGCCTGTTTATCGAACCGGGTACGGCAGTGGATTTGCCGCAGGAATGCTGCACAATTGCCGTCTCGCCCTTACTGCGTGAACTGATGCTCAAAGCGACCCAATTTCCCGAACTGTATGCGGAACAGGGGCGCGAAGGGCGGCTGATCGCCACGCTGCTCGATGAAATTTCTGCCGCGCCGGTTGAAGGGTTACACCTGCCAATGCCGCAGGATGCGCGGTTACGACGCCTGAGCGCGCTGCTGCTGGCGAACCCGTCAGATAAAATTCTGCTGCGGGACTGGGCGACGCAGATTGGCATGAGCGAGCGCAACATGAGCCGCTTGCTGATGCAGGAAATCGGCATGAGCTTTGGCCAGTGGCGCCGGCAGTTGCATGTGATTTTGTCGCTTCAGCGGTTGTCGCAGGGGGAAAGCGTGCAGACCGTCGCGCTGGATCTCGGATACGAGAATGCCAGCGGCTTTGTCACTATGTTCCGCAAAACGGTCGGAAAACCGCCCGCCAGATACCTCGCCGAACGCCAGTAAACCCCGCCCGTGTGCCTTAGCATTTTTATCGATTTGCTATGCCATTTCAGTTATTCATTTCCGAAATAACTATCATTAAAACAATATTATAAAGAAATATGCCGATGGGTATACTCGCCAAATTCCTGCACGGAAACACAGCCCTGTGCAGGCCTCTCATCATACTTTTGGGGATACGCAATGCGCACGAAATTGACTAAAACTAAGACCCGCCTTAACCGCGCTTTTTTACTGGCTGCAACGTCTGCGGTGCTGATTTTCGGCAGCGTGCTGGCACCGCTGAGTGCCGCGCAGGCCGCCGATAAAACCACCATCAAGGTCGGCATTATCAGCGGTGAGGATGAAGATGTCTGGCGCGAAGTGGTTAAACAGGCCGCAGCAAAAGGTCTGACCGTAAAACCGGTGATCTTCAACGATTACAACCAGCCTAACGAGGCGCTGCAAAACGGGGAAGTGGATGCCAATGCCTTCCAGCATCAGCCTTTCCTCGATAATCAGATCAAAGTGAATCACTACGATATCGTGCGCGTCGGGGATACCGCCGTCTGGCCGATTGGTCTGTACTCCAAAAAAGTGAAAACTGCCGACGAACTGAAAGACGGCGCGGTGATTGGCGTGCCCAACGATCCGGCGAACGAAGCACGCGGCCTGATCCTGCTTCAGCAATCCGGTGTGATTAAACTGAAGCCGGGTGCCGGTATTTTCGCTACCACGGCAGATATCACCGAAAATCCACGCCACGTCACCATCAAAGAACTGGATTCCGGCATTATCGGTCGCTCCGTGCCGGATCTGGATGCCGCGATTGTGAACACCGACTGGGCGCTGAAAAGTGGCCTGACGCCAGCCGATCGCATTGCGCAGGAACCGGTAAAAGACAATCCGTACAACAACTTTATCGCGGTGAAAACCGAAAATGTGCATGCGCCGTGGGTGAAGACACTGGTCAGTTCTTACCAGAATGACGCCGTCAAACAGGTGTTTGATAAGGTCTATAAAGGCACTGGCGTTTCCGCCTGGTAAGGATTCAGCATGACGACCCTCTCTGAAACCGGCGTGCATTTCACGGCGACGCCTTCAGAAACCGCCCATGCCCGCCCGGCTGACGCCGGGCAGTTTGCAGCGGAAAGTTTGAAGCCGAACCGCGGGGAGGCGCATGACGTCGTGCGTCTCGACCGCGTCAGCCGCCACTTCGGCACCACGCAGGCGCTGAAAGATGTCTCCCTGACCGTCCGGCGGGGCGAAATCGTGGGCATTATCGGGCGCAGCGGCGCAGGCAAATCGACCCTGATCCGCTGTCTCAACGGACTGGAACAGCCGGACAGCGGAGTGATTGAAATCGAAGGCCGCGCGATCACCGGTCTGAACGAGAAAGCTTTGCAGTCGGTGCGCAGCCGCGTCGGCATGGTGTTCCAGCATTTCAATTTGCTTTCGGCCAAAACGGTTGAACAGAACGTGGCGCTGCCTCTGAAAATCGCCGGATATGACAAGGCCCGGCGGCAGGCGCGGGTGGCAGAATTGCTGGCGCTGGTCGGGCTGGCAGACAAAGCGAAAAATTACCCGGCGGCACTCTCCGGCGGCCAGAAACAGCGCGTCGGAATTGCCCGCGCACTGGCGGCGAATCCTGCCCTTTTACTTTGTGACGAAGCCACATCCGCGCTGGATCCTGAAACTACCCGTTCAATCCTTTCGCTCCTGCAATCGCTTAATCAGACACTCGGCATCACCATTTTGCTGATCACTCATGAGATGGAAGTGATCAAAAAAATTGCGCATCGAGTGGCCGTGATCAATGACGGTGAAATTATCGAAGAAGGGCCGGTGTGGCAGGTATTTGCTCATCCGCAATCACCGCTGACCCGGACGTTGTTACAGGGATTACTGCCGCAATTGCCGGAAGCACTGGCAGAACGTCTGTCACCGGTGCGAAAAGGCGAGGCGATTTACAGCGTGCAATATGCGGAGCAGGGCAGGCAGGGGGAAATCCTCACGCTGATGGCTATCGCGTTGCCGGGAAAATTCCGTCTGATCCAGGGCGGGGTGGACCATATCCAGCATTACGCCGTGGTTCGTTTCTTCTTCTCAGTGCCGGTACAGGATGCCGCCGCTGAGCAGGCCGTTTTACACTGGCTGCAACAGCACCAGGCCACCGTGGAGCTGACAGGTTATGTCTCCGGTCATGATTGATTTACTGATTAACGCTGTCGAAGACACCTTGCTGATGACGGCGATTTCCGGCCTGTTTTCCCTGATTGCCGGTTTGCCGCTGGGGCTTATCCTGGTGATGAGCAGTCCGGGCGGCATTGCTGAAAACCGCTGGGTGAACCGCTCGCTCGGGCTGGTGATCAACGGTTTCCGTTCGCTGCCGTTTATTATTTTACTGGTGGCGCTGATCCCGGTGACCCGTTTTCTGGTGGGCACGTCGCTGGGCACCTGGGCGGCGATTGTTCCGCTTTCTATTACCGCTACACCCTATTTTGCGCGGGTGGCGGAGGTGTCGTTGCGGGATGTTGATCGCGGACTGATCGACGCCGTGCGGGCGATGGGAGCCAGTAAGCTGCGCATTGTCTGGGACGTTCTGATCCCGGAAGCCTTGCCGGGCATTCTTTCCGGATTTGTGGTCACGCTGGTGGCACTGATTGGCGCTTCCGCCATGGCGGGCGCTATCGGCGCGGGCGGGCTGGGCGATCTGGCGATCCGTTACGGGTATCAGCGTTTCGAAACGGTTGTGATGATTGAGGTGATCGTCGTGCTGATTGTGATGGTGTGCGGTATTCAGTGGCTGGGCGATCGCATCGTGGCGCGGGTCGATAAACGGCATTAAAAAAGCCGGTTGTCATGACGACGACCGGCTTTGTACATCTCTCAGAGTTCGCTGCGGGAACGCCACCGTTCCCGCGCCATAAAGCCTTTCACTCCGGCATCCAGCAACGGGCGCGGCGGCAGATAACTGGCGCGTCCGATCCCCTGCATATCCGCCAGCAACGGATTATCTTCATTCAGGGCATGTTCTGCCAGCAGACGCCCGAATGCGCTCTGTTTTGAACTGCCTGAACCGTTACATCCTGCAGACGAATAAACATTGTC
Organism: Rahnella victoriana; assembly: GCF_021276285.1. NCBI lineage: Bacteria > Pseudomonadati > Pseudomonadota > Gammaproteobacteria > Enterobacterales > Yersiniaceae > Rahnella > Rahnella victoriana. The sequence continues at coordinate 4,460,770 of NZ_CP089919.1, read as the reverse complement.
GGCAATTTTCCCCCATACCGGCGCGCCGTTGCGCGTGATGCTGATCAGCCCCGACCAGGTATACGCCATGTTCACGTCCTGCAACTGCGGGTAAATGCGCGCAAACAACCGCTGATGTCGGTGCGCATGGCGACCGGTTTCAACGGCACCGGTCACCAGCCCCGGTGTAAAGTTGACGTGTTCGCGGATCAGGAAACGGTGGTCAGAGGTATAGCGCAGCGTCGCGCCCGCCAGCGCATTGACGGGTGTTGACCCCCACGGCGCAATATCGCCGATCAGCGCGCGCTGTTCCGGCGTCAGGGGTTCCGTCAGGGTGGCGAATGTCGACATGGCAAACACGTTGCCTTTGAACAGCGGGAGACCGCGCGCGGCGCCATTGATCGCCAGCATCAGCTTATCGGCGCGCACTTCGCCGTGTGGCGTTTGCGCCCGGATCGTGCCCTGCGTATCAATCTGTAAGGCCGGAGAATTGGCGTATACCGTGACATTCGGCGGCAAGGTGTCCGCCAGTCCGCTGATCAGCGCCGCCGGATTGACCAGAATACAGTTGGGCGTATACACCGCGCTGCGGTAAAAACTTGTGCCCAGCCGCTGCCTGAGCGCGGCTCTGTCCAGCAGTTCGAAGTGCTCGCCGAGAGTGGTAAGCTCCTGCTGATAATGCGCGATTTCACCGTCAAACTGCTCGCTTACCGCGCAGTGATATTTCCCCGAATTCAGCCAGTCACATTCAATGTGATGGCGGTCGACGGTGTGTTTCAGATGACTCAATCCGTACTGCAACAGGCGGCGATACGCATTGGCATGCTCCAGTTCCGCTGATGTGCTGCCCACGGTGTGCGGCAAATCAATCACAAAACCCGAATTTCGTGCCGATGCGTTATCCGCCACATCCAGCGCTTCGAGCACAACAATGTGCTGGTGAGGGCGAAGTTCCGCAATACGGCGGGCAAACGCCAGTCCGGCAAATCCGGCGCCAATCACCAGCCAGTCGGCGGTGACCGGGCCACGCAAGGCCGGGTAACGACGTGTCTCATCCCGCAGCGCGGCCCAGCCATTAATATTCTGATCAAGAGGTAGGTGTTTAATTTTCATCGTGGCATCAGGCAGTTATCCCAGGTGGTTCAATCCTAAGTGATAGCCGTATAGATGTCTAATGCCGATTAGAGAAAAGGATAATACAGGAACGTGTAAGCGGGTGAAAATTAGGACAAAGTGAACAATAAAACATCGAAATACAGAGAGGGAAGACTGGTAGAATGCGCGCGGGTGCTTGAGGCTTGTCTGGCTTGAGCAGTGTTGTTCGAGGCATATAAGACGAAAGCCCCGGGGAAATTTTTTCAATCTACCCGAGGCTATTACTTCATACCTAGACAGCATGAGGATAGCCTCTTAAAAGCAGAAATGCAACGGAGGGCAAGATGTCGCGAAAGCTTGTGTTACATGGCCTCATCGTGATTTGTTTCACGCTTTTGGCCTGGACCTGGATGGTACGGGATTCGCTTTGCGAATTGCATATCAAACAGGGCATGACAGAAATTGCGGCAGTCTTAAGCTACGAAATTAAGAGCTAACCGTAAGGTGGGGTTCGCCCCACCTTTTACGATGTTGCCAACGTATGTTGACCTCAGGCACCCGTTCTTTTCCTTTTTTCTCCTCATTCTGTCAAGACCACCAGAATGACCCCTTTTTTATTAGTCTCTCGGTGGTAAATGCCTGCTATAACTTACTACCGAACTGAGCGCGGACAACACGCAAACTCCACTAATCGCCGGCATTACTTGAGTGATGCGTTAATTCTTGGCTTCGATGCTTTCCATCTGGCGGAAATCCTGCTCACACAGCCGGTCCTTGAAATCCCAGCCGCGCGCCATTATCAGATGTACGACGTCCCGGAATACGTCGGTCAGGCGGTGGACCACCTCGAGCAGTTTTTCACGCATCATTTACAGGCAGACTATTATGGTTAAAAAAACCACGTCAGAGCAGCGTCGTGAACTCGGTGCTTTCCTTGTAAGCCGGCGCGCACGTCTTAATCCTCAGGACTTCGGCATGCAGCAGGGCACTCGCCGTACACCCGGTTTACGTCGTGAGGAAGTCGCCGTCATGGCTGGAGTCAGTGTGAGCTGGTATACCTGGCTCGAGCAGGGGAGAGAGATTAAACCTTCGGCAGATGCACTCCAGCGTATAGCCAAAGTTCTTAAACTTAACAGAATCGAATCATCCCATCTTTTTGCCCTTTCACCGCGCGAAGAGCCGGTACCCCATCCCCTCGCGGATGGTGTGAGTGATGGCCTGAAAAGTTTAGTGCGCGCTATCGATCCCATTCCGGCATATGTGAGAAATGCCCGACTTGATATTCTCGCCTGGAATGATGCTATTGCTGATTTGTTTATTGATTATGGTTCGCTGGAACCTCATGAGCGTAATACGTTGCGACTGCTGTTTCTATATCGTCCGTATCGCACGCAGATCCTGGATTGGGAGCAGATGGCACGAGGGATGATCTCCGTTTTCCGCGCGTCACGTGCCCATGCTCAGGACAAAAAGCCTTTTGACCATCTCATTGAAGAACTCTCTGAAAAAAGCCCGGAATTCAAGGAGTGGTGGCTGGATACGGAAGTGAAAGGCATGGGAGAGGGGAGCAAGCGGCTTTTGCATCCCACTTCCGGACATATTGAATTTACCTACGTTGCACTCACGCCAGAGGGGAGACCCGACCTTTCTCTGGTGACCTATATTCCCCGACACGTTGCCTGTGACTCCCGGTCATAGGATAACAAGACGCCTTCCAGGGATGATTCGACCTGCCTAAACTGAATTTTATCGAAGCACACAACGTGCTTCTCTTAAACCGTTTATGAGGCAAAAACTATGTCATCCCAATATGTCACACAGAATACGCTTTCTCCTGATGTCGCGACATCACGTAATCCTGCGACGGACGAGTTGATCGCGACTTATGCATTTCAAACTGCTGACGAAGTAGAAGGCATGCTGGCAGGTAATAACGCGGCTTTTCGGTTGTGGCGTGCTACTCCCATGCCGAAACGCGTAGAAGCTTATCGTCGTTTATCAGCGATTCTGCGCGAGCGTTCAGGTACTTTGGCAGCGATCATCACCGCTGAAATGGGGAAAACACTGGCAGCAGCCCGCGCAGAAGTTGAGAAGTGTGCAGCGACAATTGATTGGATTGCCAGCAATGGCCCGGCAATCCTCGCAGATGAACCTGTTTCTGTCGAAAATGACGATCAGGTACATGTCTCCTATCTGCCCATTGGCTCAATTTTGGCCGTCATGCCCTGGAACTTCCCTTTATGGCAGGTCATTCGCGCTTCGGGCCCGATTATGCTGTCGGGTAACGGTTTTATCCTCAAGCATGCGCCCAATGTGATGGGCTCTGCCTATGCTTTGCAGGATGCTTATGAGAGCGCGGGCTTCCCTAAAGGTTTATTCGCCAATCTTATTGCTGATAACGAAACTGTTGCAAAAGTGATTGAGGATGATCGCATTGCCGCAGTGACATTGACGGGGAGTATGCGGGCGGGGTCTGCCGTATCGGCGATTGCAGGCAAAGCATTGAAAAAAAGCTTGCTTGAGCTAGGTGGCTCAGACGCATTTATTGTGCTCGCTGACGCTAATATTGATTTGGCTGTTACCGCGGGTGTTGAAGCGCGATTCCAAAATGCGGGCCAGGTGTGCTTAGCCGCAAAACGGTTTATTTTGGAAAAACCCATCGCGGAGGAATTCACACAAAAATTTATCGCGGCCGTCAGACAGTTGAAGGTTGGCGATCCGCAGGACCCGCAAAACAGAATCGGGCCCATGGCGCGAAAAGATTTGCGTGATGAATTACATCATCAAGTAGAACGAACACTCGCAGCCGGCGCGACACGTCTTCTTGGGGGGAATAAAATCGCGGGCCCCGGCAACTTCTATGAGCCTACCGTACTGGGTGAAGTCGGTCCGGGAATGGCTGCATTTGATGAGGAAACCTTCGGCCCTGTTGCAACTATTACTGTCGCAGATGACGTCGAGCATGCCATTGAGCTGGCAAATACCAGCGATTACGGCTTAGGGGGCAACCTTTGGACCAGCGACATTTCCCGTGCCCAGCGAATCGCGAGACGCTTAGAAACAGGAGGCGTATTCATCAACGGATTTTCTGCCACGAATGCACGCATCCCTGTTGGTGGTGTGAAAAAGAGCGGGTATGGTCGCGAACTCTCGCACTTTGGCCTGCGTGAATTCACAAATGCTCAGGCAGTTTGGGCAAAGAAAGTTGACTAAGTGCGTTATCGGCACGTGAAAAAATGCAGTTGAATAAGCAGTAAAATGAGTGAGTTATCTCATCATGACAGGCATCCGCTATGAGAAGTTGCCTGACATATAAAAGATGAAAAAGTTTTATTAACTATCTGTAGACGACCGGTCTATTCGGTGTTAGCTTATTCACATGGCAACGGCGACTAAGCGACATAGCACGACAGCCGTTCCGCTGGAATGAACAGCACGCAGAGTTGGCAGGAATAGCAGGCACGGATATAACATTTTTATTTAAGAACGCATTAGACGACTGGTCTAATTCAACTATCACTTTGAAATACTGGAGAGTAATGATGAAAATTCTGATGGTCTTAACCTCACACGACAAACTGGGTGACACCGGCCGCAAAACCGGCTTCTGGCTGGAAGAGCTGGCCGCACCTTACTACGCCTTTAAAGACGCAGGCGCAGAAATTACGCTGGCTTCACCGAAAGGCGGTAACCCGCCGTTAGACCCAAAAAGTAATGAGCCTGACTTTCAGACCGGGCAGACCCAGCGCTTTGAGGCAGACGCAGAAGCAACCGCACACCTGGCGTCAACGGTTCGCCTCGACAGCGTTTCACACGCTGATTACGACGCCGTTTTTTATCCGGGTGGTCACGGCCCTTTGTGGGACCTGGCCGAAGATAAAAACTCCATCGCCCTTATCGAAGCCTTCCTGGCGGCAAACAAACACGTCGCTCTTGTCTGCCATGCGCCTGGCGTGCTGCGCCACGTCAAAACCCCGGAAGGAAAACCGCTGGTAGAAGGCCGTAAGGTCACCGGTTTTACCAACAGCGAAGAGGAAGCCGTGGGCCTGACGCAGATTGTGCCTTTCCTGGTAGAAGACGAGCTGATTGCCAAAGGCGGGATTTACTCTAAAGGGGCGGACTGGAGTTCTTATGTTGTTACTGATGGCCTGCTGATCACCGGGCAAAACCCAACCTCCTCTACCGAGGCGGCAGAAGAACTGATTAAACAGCTGGGTGCATAACGGTTAATCACGTGGGGAGGGAATTCTTTAAGCCCTCCCCACGGAGCAAATCTGGACAACATTACACACCTAAATGTCCGTCCGCTGGCCTGTAAGGCAGGGGACCAGATGTCAGGGTATTAACTTAAAAAATGACAATTGAAGGAAATACATCATGTTTAAAAAATCATTGACCACGCTGGCTTTAAGCCTGGTTCTGTCAGTTTATGCTCAGTCTTCAATGGCTGCGCCGGTAAAAAACATCGTTCTGGTACATGGCGCTTTTGTTGATGGCTCCGGTTGGGATCCGGTGGCTCGCATTCTGAATAAAGCGGGCTACAACGTATCGATTGTTCAGGAGCCGCAAACCTCGCTGGCTGATGATGTCGCTGCGACTCGACGCGTTCTCGCGTTACAAAGTGGTAAATCATTGCTGGTTGGCCACAGCTACGCCGGCATGATCATCAGTGACGCGGGTAATGATCCCTCTGTTGCCGGTCTGGTTTACATCGCAGCGTTCCAGCCGGAGCAAGGTGATTCATTGCTGAGTCTGGCAAAAAAATATCCGCCAGCTGCTCAGTCAATTACTGAAACGCCAGATCACTTCCTTTATATCAAACCGGAAAATTTCCACGCGGACTTTGCAGCTGACTTGCCCGTCAAAGAAACAAATCTGTTGGCGCAATCTCAACTCATGCCTGCAGTAGCCGCATTCACTGCCCCGGCAGGCGTTCCTGCATGGAAAACGAAGCCTAGCTGGGCCGTCGTGGCGACGCAGGATCGTGCTATTAATCCAGAACTGGAGCGCTTCATGGCTAAACGCGCGCACAGCACCGTCACTGAATTGAAAGGCAACCATGCCATTTACGCATCACAGCCGGAAAAAATTGCGGCGGTGATCGAAAAAGCGGCACAAAGCTTATCTCAGTAAACCTCAGTGAAATGCTTTCCAGGCCAGTCATTCTTTCAATGACTGCCCAGTGTAAAAATCAATATACGAACAAAAATACTTTTAAATCAACTGCGCTGCCCATGAGGCGTCGCCAACAGAAAAGAGAAAAAAGAGATGAAAACTATTCAGGTGAAAGACGGTTCTAAGATTGCATATAAAGACTTTGGCAAGGGACAAACCATTATATTCTCCCACGGCTGGCCATTATCGAGTGATGCATGGGATGCGCAAATGTTGTTCTTCGGTCAGCAGGGGTTCCGTGTCATCGCTCACGATCGCCGCAGCCATGGCAACTCCAGTCAGACGTGGGACGGCAATGATATGGATACCTATGCTGAAGATTTATCATCACTCATCGAACAGTTAGATCTCAAAGACGTTGTTCTGGTTGGGCATTCGACCGGCGGTGGTGAAGTCGCACGCTATATCGGTACCTACGGTTCAGCCCGTGTCAGCAAAGCCGTTCTTATCGGCGCAGTACCGCCGGTTATGCTGCAAAGTGAGAAAAACCCCGGCGGTCTGCCTATGGAAGTGTTTGATGGCATCCGTGCTGCGGTCGAAAAAGACCGTTCTCAGTTCTACAAGGATTTGACCACACCGTTTTTCAACTATAACCGTTCATCAGAGACGCCTTCTGAGGGTGTGAGGGAAAGCTTCTGGCTTCAGGGCATGCAGGGGGGGATCAAAGGTCAATATGACTGTATCAAACAGTTCTCTGAGGTTGATTTCACTGATGACCTTAAGAAAATCGATGTGCCAACCCTGATCATGCATGGTGATGACGATCAGATCGTGCCGCTGGCCGACTCCGCCATTCTGTCCGCGCAACTTGTCAAAGATGCGCAGCTCAAGGTCTATGCAGGATTTGGCCACGGGATGACGATCACCCAAGCCGGGACGATTAATGAAGACCTGCTGCGATTCATTGAAGAGTAAGCGACTGAACATGGCGCAACGTCTTACCGTATTATTTCAGCGGGTGGCGATAACCATCTGTACGGTATTGCTGAAATCTACAAATAAGCATTAGCAAAATGGAATAGTTTTATCTTGCTTGTAGACGACTGGTCTAGTTCTTGGTAGATTGAACATATGAATACTACAACGCAACTACATAGCAATGAAATCCGCGAGCATATTCTGGCGACAGGTCAGCGTATCATGGCGGGTAAAGGATTTTCCGCGGTCGGATTGAACGAAATACTCAAAGATGCTGGTGTGCCTAAAGGCTCTTTCTATCATTACTTTAGTTCGAAAGAAGCTTTCGGCGCAGATATGCTGGCACATTATTTTGATGATTATCTCGCCGATATCGACAGGACACTGGGCCAGCCAGGTCTCAATATGGCTCAGCGACTGATGAACTACTGGCAGCAGTGGCGGGAATCTCAGTCGTTCTCTGATTGTCAGGGTAAGTGTCTTGCCGTGAAACTAGGTGCTGAAGTTGCCGATCTTTCGGACACGATGCGCTTAACGCTAGAGGCAGGCACTTCCGGGATAATCTCGCGTCTGGCAGAAGCGTTAGAAACGGGCGTAGCCGAGGGGTCTCTCACTATTGACGATACACCTCGCACAGTGGCAGAAAGCCTCTACCAGCTTTGGGTAGGTGCAAGCGTCATGGTCAAGATTGTTAGAAATACTGGCCCGTTTGATTCAGCGCTGCTGACGACAAGAAAAATTATTCAAATTACCCCCTAGCCAGGGGGTACTCAGTAAAGAGCTGTTTTTTGTACCCGTTTAATATACGACCGGTCTAATATTTATCACTTAATTAGACGACTGGTCTAATCCAATTATTGATTTGAAATGCAGGAGTTGTTATGAAAATTCTACTGACGGCCTGCTGATCACCGGGCAAAACCCAACGTCCTCGGCAGCAACGGCAGCCCAGCTAATCAGGCAGTTGAGTGCATAACTGTTGACGAAGTGAAGGTGACAGGATGCCTGCCTGTCACCTCTTACGATGATCACTGATGGAAAATCCTTATGAATCATAAAGCCTTATTCGAGCCAACTCAGCTTGGTCCTTATACCCTTAAAAATCGCATTGTCTTCCCACCGCTGACGCGCCAAAGAAGTGGACAACCAGGAAACATACCCACCGACCTCATGGCCGAATATTACCGTCAACGCGCGGGTGCAGGTTTCATGATCACTGAAGGCACTCAGATTGAGCCTCGTGGACAAGGTTATGCCTGGACACCGGGAATTTATACTGAGCAACACATTGAGGGATGGAAAAAAGTGACTCGCGCGGTCCATGCGGAAGGGGGGATTATTTTTGCACAACTCTGGCATGTGGGACGCGTTTCTCATTCCGCACTGCAACCAGAAGAACGTGCCCCCGTGGCTCCTTCAGCCATTCAGGCTGAACAAGCAAAGGCGTTTATTGAAACGGGGCCAGGTACGGGCTCGTTGGTTACCCCTTCGGTTCCCCGCGAACTGACACGGTCAGAAATTAAAGATCTCGTGAATTTATATGCCCAGGCGGCGAAAAATGCCATCAGTGCAGGTTTTGACGGGGTCGAGATCCATGCTGCGAATGGTTATTTGGTTAATCAGTTCATTTCAGAGCATGCAAACCAGCGTAAGGATGAATACGGCGGTTCTGTTGAAAATCGACTGCGGTTTTTGGATGAAATTGTGCAGGCTATCTCTCATGCAATAGGGCCAGACCGTCTGGGCGTTCGCTTTACGCCTTTATTTTCCAGCACAGATGAAGACCGCGTCTATATCGGCCTGGTTGAAAGTGATCCGCATAAAACCTATGTAGAAGCGGTAAAAATCCTGGAAAACGCCGGTGTTGCCTATGTGTCTATAGCCGAAGCCGACTGGGCAAATGCTCCTGACTTACCCGAAGCGTTCCGCCGTGAGATCCGCGCGATATTTAGTGGACGCATCATCTACGCTGGTCGATACACAGCAGAACGGGGTGCCCGGATGGTTGAGGAGCAGTTGGCTGACCTCATCGCATTTGGTCGACCATTTATCGCCAACCCTGATCTCCCTGAACGCATAGCGAACGGTTGGGCATTTAACGATCTTAACAGCAGAACGCTGTATGGCGGGACGGGTGAAGGTTTTACTGGTTATCCGGTTTACAACGCGCAGCGTTAGAAAATATTTGGTCAAGAAATCGCCACCCATGCCTGAGACGCAGAGGCGGGTGTCGTCTGAAGAACCGGGACTGCTTTTAAAAAGGCCAGCGCGGGAAGATAAATTCTGTATCCGGGACGGGTCAGGCAAAAGCAAAAAGCCCGCTCAGTTTCCTGAGCGGGCTTTTCTAATCTGGCTCCTCTGACTGGACTCGAACCAGTGACATACGGATTAACAGTCCGCCGTTCTACCGACTGAACTACAGAGGAATCGTGTGAACGGGGCGCATAATAGCGAGTGACGCCGCTGGTAGCAAAGGATTTTTTTGATCGGCGTTCTGATGGAAGACAATTTGTTCAGCTTATTAAAAAATAGCCAAAAATCGGCGGCATTCATCAAATAAACTGAATCAGTATGTTAAACAAATGATATTTATTCTCATCCTGAGTCGCGTAAAGTAAGCCTATTACTGCGCCATTTCGCGATGGCTCAACGTCAGGATTACCCGGACATGAGGATAAACACGCTATGAAGAAGATTGGATTTTTATCATTTGGTCACTGGACGCCTTCTCCGCAGTCGGGCACCCGCTCGGCGGCTGACGCGTTGCTGCAATCTATCGATCTGGCGGTCGCGGCAGAAGAGCTCGGCGCGGATGGTGCTTACTTCAGGGTGCATCACTTTGCCCGTCAGTTGGCGTCGCCTTTTCCGTTGCTGGCCGCCATTGGTGCGAAGACCCGCAAAATTGAAATCGGTACCGGCGTGATCGACATGCGGTATGAAAATCCGCTGTATATGGCGGAAAATGCCAGTGCGGCCGATCTGATCTCTGGGGGTCGTTTGCAACTGGGCATCAGTCGTGGCTCACCGGAACAGGTGGTGGATGGCTGGCGCTATTTTGGCTATCAGCCCGCTGAAGGCGAAACTGAGGCTGATATGGCGCGTCGTCATACCGAAGCCTTTCTTGATGTGCTGCGTGGTGAGGGTTTTGCGAAACCGAACCCGCAGCCGATGTTTCCGAATCCGCCGGGCATGTTGCGCCCTGAGCCGTATTCTGAAGGTCTGCGTGAGCGCATCTGGTGGGGCGCTGGCTCGAATGCCACGGCAGTCTGGGCGGCGAAACTGGGCATGAATTTGCAAAGCTCCACCCTGAAAGATGATGAAACCGGGGAGCCGTTCCATATTCAGCAGGCGCAGCAGATCCGCGCTTATCGTGAAGCCTGGAAAGAGGCTGGACATACGCGAACGCCGCGCGTCTCGGTCAGTCGCAGTATTTTCGCGCTGATGGATGACCGTGACCGTGCCTATTTTGGCGGCAGCAGCAACGATGGCGATAAAGTCGGTTTCCTTGATGAGAAAACCCGGGCGATTTTCGGCCGCAGTTATGCGGCGACGCCGGACCTGCTGATCAAACAGCTGAAGCAGGATGAAGCGATTGCTGAAGCCGATACGTTACTGCTGACGGTGCCGAATCAGCTTGGCGTGGACTACAACGTGCATGTGATTGAATCGATACTTAAACATGTGGCCCCTGAAATGGGTTGGCGCGATTAATCGTCCGACCGTCCTGAAGCCCGCCTGAGGAAACTCACGCGGGCTTTTTTCATTTTGCGACCCTGAAAGAAAAGCCTTTGCCATTAAGTGGCTATTCTATAATCACTGTGGCCCTTTTTATGCTGTCAAAACCTTCAATGTCTGCGCATAAATCCGAAGGGAAGGTCTATCAAATACATAGGGTAATTCAGATGTGACTGGCGTAAATCCGCGTATAGAGTAGCAATGAGACTACATAACAGGAGTGTGAGCATGAGCAGTTCTATTGATGAAGAAGCAAAAGACGCAAAGCCCATTGTTGAAGCAAACAGAGAAGCCGATGTCAGCAAATGTCCTTTCCATCAGGGAAATACCAATAAAGCCTCTGGCGGCGGGACCGGCAACCGCGACTGGTGGCCTAACCAGCTCAGAGTCGACTTACTGAATCAGCATTCCGCGCGCTCAAACCCGTTGGGCGAAGCATTTGATTACCGTAAAGAATTTGCCAAATTAGACTATTCCGCACTCAAAGCCGATCTCAAGGGGCTGCTCACCGAGTCGCAACCCTGGTGGCCTGCCGACTGGGGAAGTTATATCGGCCTGTTCATCCGCATGGCGTGGCACAGCGCCGGGACCTACCGTTCCGTTGACGGGCGTGGTGGCTCGGGGCGCGGCCAGCAACGTTTTGCGCCGCTAAACTCCTGGCCAGATAACGTCAGCCTTGATAAGGCGCGCCGTCTGTTATGGCCGGTGAAACAAAAATACGGCCAGAAAATTTCCTGGGCCGATTTATATATTCTGGCGGGGAACGTCGCGCTGGAAAACTCTGGCTTCCGCACCTTTGGATTTGGTGCCGGGCGTGAAGACGTCTGGGAACCGGATCTGGACGTAAACTGGGGCGACGAGACCACCTGGCTTGAGCACCGTCATCCTGAAGAACTGGCTAAATCGCCGCTCGGCGCAACGGAAATGGGGCTGATTTACGTCAACCCGGAAGGCCCGAATCACAGCGGTGATCCGGCGTCGGCCGCCCCGGCTATCCGCGCCACGTTCGGTAATATGGGCATGAACGATGAAGAGATCGTCGCCCTGATTGCCGGCGGGCACACGCTCGGAAAAACCCACGGCGCAGGTCCCGCCACCCACGTCGATGTTGATCCTGAAACCGCACCGATTGAAGCACAGGGGCTGGGCTGGGCCAACAACTACGGCTCCGGTGTCGGCGCGGATGCCATCACGTCCGGTCTGGAAGTCATCTGGTCACAGACCCCCACGCAGTGGAGCAACTATTTCTTCGAGAACCTGTTCAAATACGAGTGGGTGCAGACCCGCAGTCCTGCCGGTGCGATTCAGTTTGAAGCGGTCAATGCGCCGGACATTATCCCTGATCCGTTTGATACCGCGAAAAAACGCAAACCGACCATGCTGGTCACCGATCTGACGCTGCGTTTTGACCCGGAATTCGAGAAGATTTCCCGTCGTTTCCACAGCGATCCGCAGGCGTTTAACGAGGCTTTCGCCCGTGCCTGGTACAAACTGACGCACAGGGATATGGGGCCGAAAGCGCGCTATATCGGTCCTGAAGTGCCGAAAGAAGATCTCATCTGGCAGGATCCGTTACCGGCGCCGGTTTATCACCCGACCGTCGCTGATATCGCGCAACTGAAAGAAAAAATTGCCGCGACCGGTTTGTCTGCCGGTGAACTGACCTCGGTGGCATGGGCGTCGGCGTCCACCTTCCGTGGCGGTGACAAACGCGGAGGTGCCAACGGTGCCCGCCTGGCGCTGCAACCGCAGCGAGGCTGGGACGTGAATGCCATCGCCGCCCGTGTATTGCCAGCGCTGGAATCCGTGCAGCAGGCATTCCCAAAAGCGTCTCTGGCAGATGTGATTGTGCTGGCGGGCGTGGTCGGTGTCGAGAAAGCGGCGAAAGCGGTCAATGTCGATATTGAAGTGCCGTTCACGCCGGGGCGTGTGGATGCGCGTCAGGATCAGACGGATGTCGAATCCTTCGAATTGCTTAAACCGAAAGCAGATGGTTTCCGCAACTACCGCGGGGAGTCTGCCAACACCTCAACCGAAAATCTGCTGATCGACAAGGCTCAGCAACTGACGCTTACCGCGCCGGAATTAACCGTGCTGGTAGGGGGCTTACGTGCGCTTGGGGCGAACTATGACGGCAGTGATCTGGGCGTCTTCACCGCTAAAACGGGCGAGCTGAACACGGACTTCTTCGTGAATTTGCTGGATATGCGCACGGAATGGAAAGCCACCGATGCGACCGGCGAACGTTTCGAAGGGCGCGATCGGGTCAGCGGGGAAGTGAAATATACCGCCACCCGCGCCGATTTGGTGTTTGGCTCGAACGCGGTGCTGCGCGCCAGCGCCGAGGTTTACGCCAGCGGTGATGCCAAAGAGAAATTCGTGAAAGACTTTGTCGCGGCATGGACCAAAGTCATGGATCTGGATCGCTTCGAACTCTGAGAGACAAAAGCCTGAAAGAATCAAGCCCGCGCAGGTTGCCCTGAGCGGGCTTTTCTAATTTGGCGTGCTGACTGGGATCGTGTCTGCAATTACAGGTATAATCCCGCCCATTATTCAGCGGATTCAGAAACCAAGATGACAAAACTTACTTTACAAGAGCAACTGCTCAAAGCCGGCTTAGTGACCAGCAAGAAAATGGCCAAAGTGGAAAGAACGGCTAAAAAGTCCCGCGTTCAGGCCCGTGAGGCCAGAGAAGCGGTGGAAGAGAATAAAAAAGCGCAACTTGAACGTGACAGGCAGCTCAGCGAACAGCAAAAACAAGCCGCGTTATCGAAAGAATACAAAGCGCAGGTGAAGCAGCTGATTGAAATGAATAAAATCGATATTTCAAAAGGCGATATCGGTTTTAACTTCACCGACAATAATCTGATTAAAAAAATCTATGTGGATAAAACCACCCAGGCTCAGTTGATCAGCGGTCGTCTCGCGATTGCGCGTCTGGTGGTGGATAACGGCGGCGAGAGTCAGTACGCGATTATCCCGGCCAGCGTGGCCGATAAAATCGCGCAGCGCGATGCGGGCAGTATTGTGCTGAACAGCGCGCTGAGTCAGGAAGAACAGGATGAAGAAGATCCGTACGCTGATTTTAAAGTGCCTGATGATCTGATGTGGTGATACTGCGTTCAGAACGGACAGCGGTTACGGGCTTCGATTTTCTCTCCGCTGACGGGATGAACAAAATTCAATGCACTGGCGTGCAGCATTAATCGCGGCGTCAGTTCTGTGCCCGGCAAAAGGCGTCCGCCATACAGGTCACAGCCCAAAATCGGGTGGCCCAATTGCTGACAATGAATGCGCAGCTGATGGGTTCGCCCGGTCTCCGGGATCAGCTCCACCCGCGTCAGCGGCAGTAACGTCCCGTCTTCCCCCTCACGATGAAACCGTTCAATCACCTTAAAGCGTGAGCGGGCGGGCTTACCGTGGATGGCGCAAATCGACATCAGCGGGAACAGCGCCGGATCTTTGGCAATCGCCGCATCTATCACCCCTTCGTCGTCGCGCAGGTGCCCGCAAAGCAGTGCGCTGTAGACCTTCGTCACCGAACGCTGACTGAACTGCTGGCAAAGCGCGGCATTAATCGCTTTATTGCGGGCAACCACCAGTAATCCTGACGTGCCGAAATCCAGCCGGTGAACCAGCGTACAGCCGGGGAAAATCCTCACCAGCCGGTGATGTACGGAATCCAGATTTTGCGGATTTTTCCCCGAAAGGCTGAGCAGCCCGGCGGGCTTATTGATCAGCACCAGATGATCGTCCTGAAAGAGGATTTCTATCTCGTCATGGCACGGCGGGGCAATAAACGTATCGGTGATCACAGACATCAGACTGACCGGCGGCAAAAGGGAGGCGGATGATAACGAATTTTCGGCAGGGTGGCGAATCGGTTGCAGGACCATTGGCAGGGGTAAATGCCTTTCTGCCCGTCGGCGCTTTAATGCACCGTCACTTTCGGGTATGTTTCAGCGTAATAACCAAGGAGGCAACACCATGATGATTATTAACTGCTCCGCCGATGCCGCCGCCCATTTATATGGAAAATACAAAAAGGGTCGCGATGAGGGTTTCTTTGAGCCCACGTCTTCTGTGCATGACACTGTCGCCGAACGGCAGGAGAAACTAAACGTGCAGGATCATACTCAGTGGGTCGTGCACGCCGTGAAAATGGGGCGATCTACGAGCCTGATTGCTATGGAGTTCACTACCCGCTGGGTGCACGTTATTCATCGGGTCCGCAAAGGTGATGTAAAAGGATTTATTGAGCGTCTCAATAACAGGCTGGTCAACGGTATCCAATGGCTGGGGAACCAATTTTCGTTATTTACAGTGGAAGATCTGGTCGCGTCGGCCGAAGGTTACTTCTCACAGCACAGTGAGATCCGTTTTTACCTGCAGACGGATCGTAGCGCGATGACGCATATTAATCAGGTCAGTGCGTTCTATCAGGATGTTTATTACAGCATTGGTGCTTTTCCGGAAGATGAAGAAACCGCCCTTGAATTTGATTTGCGATTAAACAATGACTGGCGATGCCGTAAAGGAGAAGCGTTTGATCTGCGTGTCGATGAAAAGATGCTTATCCACTGGATGACGCACTATCTGAGCCAGAAAAGTCAGAAAAGTCAGCAAACAGAGCAGATCCTCGCCCGGATAAAAGAAGTCAGAAGGGACATGTTTATGAGTAATGCGGATTTTCCCTTCAATATGGCGCAACTGCGAGGGCAATAGCTGAGGTTGTTCATAAAACGATTAATCAAGGCAAAGCCACGTTCGGGGCCATCTGTACAAACGCCGGAAAGCAAAAAGCCCGCTTCAGTTTCCTGAAGCGGGCTTTTCTAATATGGCTCCTCTGACTGGGATCGCCTTTGCCTGTAACAGGCTAATCAGGTCGTTATTGAGCGTATTAATTTAGGCTTAAGCATCAGCTCTATTGCCCGAGAATTCAGTACTACCCGGCAAACCCTACTTCGGGTAAAGGCCGGAGCCAAACTGTCATAAGACCGACCTCTCTTTGACCAAATTGTCAAAGGTGTTAGATTGATTTTACTTGTTTTGAATACAGGTTCAGCTCGTTAATAATGCACTCAGGTTCTTCACGCAGAGGCATATTGTCTATATCTAGAACCCCATCATTTTTTTCAGGATTATCAGTCTGCAGGTCTGCAAACAGCGAAGTAAGATCCTGTTGTGCTTCTCCTTGTTCAGCCACCAGTTCGAACGTTTTATTTTTTGCCTCGTCGCTGGTCAGGGCACTGACCAGAACCTGGGCTATTTGCTCCATCGCCGTAAAAAACACCTGTTCCCCGAGGAAGCGATTTCACTTTGCGCTTATTTCTGACCAGCGCTACGGGCTGATGACCCATTTCAATAGCGGTATTCACGACATGAAGACCAATACTTCCTGTCGCTCCTGCAACGAGTATTTCCATGATAAACCTTCTGATAATTCAGACTTATTTTCGATACAGTCAGAATATCAATTATCATTATTGTCAGTAATAGGGCTAAAATCATTGTGTCTATGAACACCCTTCATGAGTGTGCGATGAAGGGAATTCCTCCATAAGGAAATTACCGATGCTCAAAGAAAACTTCAACGAACTGCAAATCTTTCTTGTGGTGGCAAGGGCGCGAAGTTTTACCAAAGCAGCAGGTAAATCTCCGTCTGAACTCAGCCAGGCGATGAAGGCACTAGAGGAAAGGCTGAATATCCGCCTTCTGACCCGCACGACACGAAGCGTTGCCCCCACAAAAGCCGGGGAGCATGCCGCGCTAAGTCTGGTATAGCCGAAGTTAAAACCTTTCCTCAGATTGACCTAAAAAAGCTTTTGCATTGAATAAATGCCGCCTTTACCGCAACTTAAACATCAAGTTTGCGGCCAGTCAGCCATTCCACCATCGCCGGGTCGCGGTGAGAGAAGAAGGCGCTGGTTGCGGTGTCGAGGGCGGTAATTTGCAGCATATCTTCAGCGCTGAGTTCAAAATCGAGAATGTTGATATTCTCTTCCATGCGTTCTTTGCGCACTGATTTGGCCAGTGAAACGATGCCTCGCTGGAAGATCCAACGCAGTACCACCTGGCCCACGCTTTTGCCGTACTTCTGACCAATTGCCGTTAACACGGGGTGCTGGAACAGACCATTTTTACCTTCTGCAAACGGTGCCCAGGCTTCCGGCTGAATACCACGGCTTTGGTTCCATGGAACGGCATGCAGCTGCTGGTTTAAGGGATTAACTTCAATCTGGTTCACCGCAGGGGCAATGTTGTTGAAGGCGATAAGGTCGGCCAACCGGTCAGGATGGAAGTTGCTGACACCAATGGCGCGAATTTTGCCTGCCTGTTGCAGTTCTTCCATAGCTCGCCATGCCCCGTGGACATCGCCGTAAGGCTGGTGAATCAGGTACAGGTCGACATAATCAAGTTGCAGTCGGTTCAGGGAGCGTTCGAACTGTGCTTTAGCGCCCTCATAATTTGTATCCTGCAGCCATAGCTTGGTCGTTACAAAGAGTTCGTTACGGGCGATACCGCTTTGTTTCAGTGCGTTCCCGACCTGGGTTTCATTCTGGTAAGACGCGGCGGTATCGATCAGGCGGTATCCCGTATCGATGGCATCAATAACGGCTTTTTCGCATTCGGCAGCATCCGTCATCTGGAAGACACCAAAGCCCAGCAGGGGCATTTCAATACCGTTGTTCAGTTTTACAGTTTGCATGACGTTATCCTTCAGCTGTTGTATAGGAAAAGCATAACGTAAAGTAATTTATTCGATTAGATGGGGTAATTAGCTAGGGCTTATTAGATGAGTTCATTAATTTTTGAGGGGGGGATGGTCGGCTTTGTGCCAGAAGCGGACGTTGCTGACCATAATGATTGACTAAAGTATTGCGAAAAGTATACTGCTCTACGCACTGGCATCATCGTCTAATTGGTTAAGACACTAGAAACTAAAAATTTTTTGAAATCTGGAAATGCGGGTTCAAATCCTGACAATGCCATCAAGGTTTAAGCAGATGACTGAGACTAAATACCTTAAATTTGTTTTAAATGAAATTGGATATAGTGTACATAATCTTAATACTATAGCTGTTGCCCTCTCAGATCTGCCTGCCAATTCAGCTCCAAACCCTGCTTTAAATATCAAGTGGGAACCTAAAAATTTAGAACAGTCCTGCATTGCTGCACGTAGATTTGCAGTTCGTTCTTCTTTGGTGTTTGCAGTCGAAGCTCTATTCGAATATATGTGTAACATTAGTGATGATGACATGTGGAAGAAGCTCAATTCTGAGTTAGATTTCAAAACAAAAATTTCTGCCAATGACTCAAAAGCGAGAAGATTTTCTGAGTTTTGCAAATCTATACCTGGAATAGAAAAAGAATGGTATTTGCTAGTTGAGCTTATGTGTCATTGGCGCAATCGAATAGTCCATGCCAGCACTTCAAATGCTGAGTTATCTTCTTTTGACAAGAGATTCTTGGAGTCAAAGAGTTCTTTTTTATACGATGATTTTTATCATTTTGATGTAATGAAAACATTAGAGGACTATGATGCGGATAGAGTTACACTGAAAGAAGCGACGACACTGATTACTTTTTTAATAAAATGCTGCAGGAAAATAGATGAGCATTATATTTCTTCTATTTCTGGTTTAAGCAACCAAATATACAGTGAGGTATTAGATAATGATGATCAATTTAGCCTATTGAGAAAACAGGTGAGCAGTGCCAAACGCACTCGCCAAATTATGAAATATATCGAGGTTAAGCTACCTTATCTCTCGGCAGAAAAAATAGCAGCGCTAGCGAATGAATACAAAGAAGTATGATTGTGCTTCTAATCTCTTTTGATTCACATGGCCATTTATTTTGAAGTACATCCTTTATTTGAAAAATATAAACGCTATGTTTATCTTCTGCTAAAATTAGAAATGCCGATGCTATTCTGGCTGGTAATTTACACCTCGGACAACTTTAATTCTTACTTTCCTGCGGGCTTTCAATATCATTCAAAAACTCACTGCTTTGTTAGTTGCATTGTCCACTCATCGCTCATAGCAGACCTTTGACTCAGTTAGCTTTCGCTCTGTTCCAGGAGCAGACATTAATGATTTGGAAATGACCAGATTAACATGCACAATAATTAGGCTTACCGAGTAAAAATCATGAATGATTTTATCGAGAGATTACCTGATAATTTTGACTGAAGAATGTAAAAGTAATACATGTTGTCTATAGATGGAAAGAGGCATTCAATGATCAATAATATTTGCATCAGTCTGTATGGTTCAATTGAAGACATCTGCAAACAGAAACTTGTTAATGCAGGTTTCAGAGTTCCTAAAGAAACTACTAACGGCTACTTACCTCTCCTTTTGAACATGAATAAAAGGCTTATTGAACCCCGTAAAAGGAATGTGCATTTTCACAGCACCTTGATTGTTCCGGAAAAAAACAGAAATGGCTTTGTTTTGCTCATTAATAAAATGCAATGTGGGAGCAACATTAACGGCTATCAAAGTCATCATTTGGAAAGAGCTAATTTCAATGATGATTTTTTGAATGATTTCGGATTACATCATTTCCATCTTGGTGAATCAACTCAAAAGACTGGAAAGCATAAGCGCTACATTGAAAGAACTGGCAATACTATTTTTGCAAAGGTTGATCAGGACGACATTTATTTATTAGGAGTGTTCGGTCATAACAGTGAAGAAAAACAATTCATCTATTCTGATGAACAGCTGCTCAAGTCCTTATACGATGAGTGGCCACATCTCCTTGAACAGTGTCGAGTTAGAGGTGTGACAGGGCAGACACTATCCCCAGAAGAGCGAAATGCCTTGCGAAGTAACGGTGCCAATGTGATTACGGCCCTTAGTGATGACATTGCAATTATGTCTCCCGGAGGAGGGTATATGGCAAATAAAATGAGTACTTATGTTTCCATAGAAATGATACATCTATACCGTACAATTTCGCTGCTTAAAAAATCATTATTTGAGATTCAAGAACAGCACTATCCATTTGATGCCGATTTCAAAGTGATAACTTTCGGTCACGATGAGCTAAGTTTATTTTGCGATAAAAACTGTTTTTTTACAAAAATACAGATATTAGGTGGAAATCATAAAACCATAAGTTTAGCGCCTGGGTATGGGCCAGTTTACACTCATGGCTTCGTGCGAGGTAAAACGACTAAGCTATATGTTGCATTAATTGAAGCGCTAAATACTACTGCGAGTAGAGATTATCTACATCCATTTCCGTCACTATATATACGAAATTTATGAATCTTTAATGTTCAACTTAATCAAAATAAGAATTTCAGGCATTAATTTCGAATCACAGATGTGCCTGATATCCGCACGAATTTCCTTAAGGAGTCTTTGGCATGCGGATTAGGTTACCTTTAAAGTGAACTTCCGCTTCTCGCTCAAAGCAGACCGTCACGTTCAACAGTTTTTCGCCAGGATTAGACCATTTATTTTTTATAAAGCTGATGTTTGTATTGAGCCCTCAATAATGAAGGCTCAATACTATTTCGTCCTACTGCAGATTTTTCTCTTTCAAAAACTGACTCACTAAATCAGCAATCTGCACATTATTTAAATCAGAGAACGGGAAGTGGGTATTCCCTTTTATTCCCACTTCTGGCAGATGCGTCACCGTCACATCCCCGCCATGCTTGTTCACCACGTCACGCCACTCACGAGCCATCGCCAGACGTACGCGCCAGCTGTCCTGCGCGGGCATGGCGACAGGTTTATCCGGAATGTTATCGCCGTAAATGATCAGAATCGGGATTTTGGTCAGTGCCATAAACTGCGCCATTGGCACAGGCTCACCCTTCAGCGTGTCGAACGCGCTTGGCATAGGGGCAGGGAGTTCTTTTTCGGGGAAGACAAAGCTGCTGCCTGGCTCGAAGGCGACAATGGCTTTGACCTTGTCGTTTTTCATCGCCGTGTACCAGCCTGGTCCGCCACCCTGAGAGTGGGTGAAGAGGATAGCGGGGCCGGATTTATCCACCACGGCGGACATCGCATCAGAGATAACATTGATATCAAACGGCCCGGTATTCGGGGTCATCTGACGGAAATACTGGTTCAACGCTTCTTTGTCGTGAGAGAACTGAACGCCCTTAAAATACTCTGGCCACACGCCAACGCGGAACTGATTAAACCACATCTGTTCATCCGGTTTTGGCGAAACAGTACCTTCTATAGTCGTGCGCCCGGCGCTGCCCCGGCGTGGTTGATCGACAAGATAAGTTGAGAACCCGCGACGCAGGAATATGTTCTGGAACCCTTCACGACCATCCGGAGTGCTTTCCCAGGTACGGGAAAACTGCCCTGCGCCGTGCAGCATGACGATAGGGTATTTATGCGGATTCTCCGGGATTTGGTAGAACACAGACGCATGATCGCCATGGTAGGTTTGGCCGGCAGAATCCAGCGGCTTTTTCGCGTCAAATGTACCTGGTGCGGTGATGATAGTACCGCCAGCAGAAAAGCTTCCCTGTTCCTGAATGACCAGCGGCCCGGCGTATACCGACTGAGCCACCAGACCACCCGCCATTACGCAGATGGCCAGCGTTTTTAAGATTGTCTTCAAGATTACATCCTCTGTTATGTGTGCCGTTCAATCATATCTGAGTTGTCAGCGTTAATTATTTAGCACCCCTGATTGCCCTTATTTGGCAGATTCATGAATGCGGACGATTAACTGCGTATTGTCTCTAACCAACTGGTGACTGTTTCAGTGGTTCTTCGCTCCTGGTCGCATTCAATGACCAGCGGTTTTTCCCTGCGCGCAGTGGGGGCGAGACTGGCAAGGATGTCGTCGCTGTCTCCTTTACCGTAGCCACCGTGAGTAATAAAGGGGATGAGTAATTTGCCCGCAAGGTTGTGGCTGCTGAGAAACGTTTGTACTACAGGCGGCACGCTGGTCCCCCAGATGGGAAAGCCTAAATACAGGGTCTCATAGCGGGAGGTATCTGCGACGCTATTTTTCAATGCGGGTTTTACTCCCCGCTCACGCTCATTTTTCGCCTGTTCAACGGTCTGAAAATAGTCTTCCGGATAAGGCGCAGCCGGTTCGATTTCAAACAGATCGGTGTTCAGGCTACGGTGAATGACGCCCGCAATCACCCGTGTATTTCCGCTGCGGGAAAAGTACCCCACCAGAATTCGACTTTTACCCTGCACGTTTGCGGTTCCGGTGGCTGCTGATGCCAGAGAAACGTTCGCAAGCGTCAGCCCGGCAAGTGCGGTGATTAACATTCTGCGGTTAGGATCATGCTCCATAGCCAACTCCTAATTGTTTGCGAGCGCCTGTTGCAGCGCCTTTTCAGCTCGCGTTGCTGCATCATTTTCGCCATGTTCACGCAGAACCTGTGCCAGCTGGCGCAGCTGCGCTGCCGTCAGGCCGACCCGCATGCTGGCTCGCGTATGCGATAACAGCTGGGCTTCAACGCCTGGCGTGGCCGCTAATGCGCCAACCGTTGCCAGCTCGCGGCTTTGCCAGTCGAGGTTATCGCGGGCGAAAATGTCGCCGAACAGGTGCGTTTGCAGGAACTGATTAATGACCGGGGCAAAATCAAACAGCGGGCCCTGAACGGGAGCGCCTGAGATTTTTGTCTGGTTTGCGGTACCGACACGGCGAAGCTCATCCCCGACAGGGATTGGGGCGACCGGTTCTTTGCCCTCAACGTCTTCGATGCCACGTTGTTTACGTGCTTCGACGACCTTCATCAGTTCGGTAAGCGCATTCAGGCTACGGGGGAAGCCCGTGTAGGCATAAAGCTGGACGAGAATCTCTTTGGTTTCGTTTATGGTGAGTCCTGCATCAAGACCCTGATTCAGGGCTGCATTCAGCTTATCCATCTGACTGCTGGCCATCGATGCCGCAATCAACGGGATGGCCTGTTGGCGGGCTGACAGCGTATCTGAAACGGTTTGTTCGTGGTTCATTTCTGAGGCTCCTTTGTTGACGGGTGCAGCATGTGCCGCGAGACCAGAACCAAAGGTCAGCAGCACTGCTGCCGCTAATGCTTTAATGGGCGTGGTATTGTTCATCTGTCACTTTCTCCATCCAGTTAACGCTTTTGCCATCCACAATCCCGGTTATCGCCAGATGCGTCATCGCGCTGCCGGGTGCCGCCCCGTGC
Source organism: Rahnella victoriana (assembly GCF_021276285.1). Lineage (NCBI taxonomy): Bacteria > Pseudomonadati > Pseudomonadota > Gammaproteobacteria > Enterobacterales > Yersiniaceae > Rahnella > Rahnella victoriana. Next base: position 4,437,708 of record NZ_CP089919.1, on the reverse strand, counting down.
CAGTGTTTGACGCCCGCCGGGCAAGAGACAACATCACCCGCGCGGATAACCTGCACCGGCTGGCCTTCTTGTTGGGTCAGCCCGATACCCGAGGTCACAATCAGCCGCTGACCTGCCGGATGCGTATGCCAGGCGGAGCGGGCACCGGGTTCAAAGGTGACATAAGCCCCGGAAACACTGATGTCGTTATCCGGCTTGAAGAGCGGATCAACCCGGACGCGACCGGTAAAGTTCTCGGCTGGTCCGTACACCGCATTCTGACTTCCTGCGGGGGCGATATGGACAGCGGGATTTTGCTCCGCTGCCCGGGATGAAAAGGTGAAGAGTGGCAGTAACAGCCCGAGGTAACGTAAATGTCCGATCATGCAAAGCGTCCTTATCAATGAAGAGGGGATTGCCTGCGATGATTTTATCGGGGGGGTGATGACGTCAGGCTGACGCCCCCCTGACAATTCTGTCAGTTAAACCGGGTCCCGGCTCAGCGCCGGATTGAGCATTGCCCGCCGCTTTATCCGCTTGTATTGCAAAGGTGAGGCCAAATGTATTGATGCCACCTTCACTACGCGCAAAGACATCTCCCCGGTGCATAATGGCGACGGCACGCACGATCGACAGGCCCAGCCCATGATGGGTATCACTCCTGGCCCGGGAGGTGTCAACGCGATAGAACCGCTCGAAAAGCCGGTGTAAGTGCTCTGGTGCTATCGGATCGCCAGGGTTTGAAACTTCAACACAGGCCTGATGACCGGTTTCGCTTAACCGCACCGTTACCCTGCTGCTGAAGGGTGAATGTCTTGCGCTGTTTTCCAGTAAATTAGCCAGTGAGCGGTGGAACAGCTGCCGGTCGATGTGCGCGGTGACATCCCCCTCCACATCCAGAGAAAGCTGTTTTTCCGCAAAAGAGGGTTCCACATACTCCGCTGTTTTCAGGGTTTCTTCCCGCAGGGAAGCCTGCGTAAGCTGGGAAGCATGTTCACCTGCATGAGCATGAGACAGGAACAGCATGTCGTTTACGATTGACGTCATACGCTCAAGCTCCTCGAGATTGGAACCCAGTAACTCTTCCAGCTCTTCATGCGAACGCCGGCGTGAGAGACCCAGTTGCGTCTGACCGATAAGGTTTGTCAGCGGGGTACGGAGTTCATGCGCAACATCGGCGTTAAAGCTTTCGAGCTGACGCCAGGCGATTTCCTGACGTTCCAATACGCCGTTAAATGATGAGGCTAACTGCTGCAATTCTTCAGGCAACGCGCGGGTATTCAGGCGCTGGCCATGGTCTCCCGGTGCGAGATGTTCGGCCTCTTTACTGAGTGCTCCAACGGGACGAAGACCGATCCTTGATACGATGTATCCCAGCAAGGCGACAATCACGACGCCCAGTGCGGCTATGATTAGCAGCGTCCGGGTGAAGGCATTCAGTGTGCCCATGTACGGCGTGGAGTCGATGGCAACCACATAGCGCAGCTCAGGTCTTTCACCGTTGGCAGGGATGGTTTTCACTAACAGGAACAGCGAGCATGCGCCTTCCGATGCGCCGGGCACTTTATTAAAGCCTTCCTGCAAAGAAGACCACTGAACACCCACGGGTGGCGTTCCCCCCATGCTAAAACGCGGGTTATCGCTCACTATCCAGTAGCGAACGCGCTCACCTTCAGAATTGGTTAACACAGTGAATTTATTGGCAAGCTGTGACCAGCCGTCCGCCGAGGTTCGTGCGGTGATCCACGGACTCATTAATGATTCCCGGAACAGCAGTTCGTTATGCATCTGCTTTTGCAAAGAGTCATGTAAGGAGCTTCTGAGCAGGATGCCGATAACGGATACAATCAGCAGCGCGGATAAGGCAAACATCAGCGCCAGATGAACGGAGATGGAACGCTCAGGCATGCTTATCCCCTTCATTTATTCGGACCGGACTTCGAGGACATAACCCATGCCACGGACGGTATGCAGTAGTTTGATATCGAACGGGGCATCCACTTTGGCTCGCAGACGTTTAATGGCGACTTCAACCACATTGGCATCGCTGTCAAAATTCATGTCCCATATCTGCTCAGCAATCATCATCTTTGACAGAATCTCACCCTGATGACGGGACATAAGACTCAGCAGGGAAAACTCTTTTGCGGTCAGTTCCAGTCGCGTTCCGGCGCGAAAAACGCGGCGAGCCAGTAAGTCGAGGTGCAGATCGTGAATTTGCAACTGGGTGATGTCCGCGCCATCCGTAGCGCGGCGGCGCACCAGTGCCTGAATGCGCGCCACCAGTTCAATAAGCGAAAAGGGCTTGGGAAGATAATCATCCGCGCCAAGGCGCAGCCCTTTGACGCGCTCATCGACCGACCCCCGTGCAGAGAGCATCAGCACCGGCGTCTGTTTGACAGCCCGCACCCCCTCGAGAACCCGGTAGCCATCCATCCCCGGCAGCATGACATCCAGGATTATCGCGTCGTAGTCGAACTCCAGCGCGTAATGAAGACCTTCAGCGCCATCTGCAGAAACATCTACCGTAAATCCGGACTCACTCAACGCACGGTTGAGATAGGTTGACGTTTTTTCTTCATCTTCGACTAACAACAGGCGCATAACGGGACTTCCTCTTAACTTTTCATCGGTGCTTCAACATCGGAATAAACCTGCACAGCATCCGGCAGACGTTGACCCTGGATAGTGATGGCATCCAGTGAGCGGGTACCCGCCCCGGCGACGAATAGCTTGCGTCGCGCTGGCATTGTTGGGTCATTCTGGCTTTTCATTGATCGCTCCTTTTCTCAGAAAATTGAACATGAATCACATTAAACGAGACCATTCTGCCTCCTGATTGCCAACATAAAGCTGACAGTTACCTGACAGCGTTGTCAGAAACACTTACCCATCGCAGTCCCTTTCCTGACGAAAATGTTATTTCCCCGTCACGATGCTGACAGCCCTCTCTGCCTACTCTGAGCCTGCAAATTTGATTCCGCGAGCCTGCATAACCAGGCCAACACTCATCGGGAGAGACCATGAAATTTACGCTTATCAGTGCAATGCTAATCACGGCAATGGCCGGAGCCACCTCAGTCAATGCGGCTGATTACAAAAAAAATCCATTCACACTCGTCTATGACGGTGCCATCACTGAGAACGTCAAAGGCAAGGTCAACATTCATCCGGTGAAATACGATCTGCATGGCATCCAGATTGCGGCGAATGTCTATACCCCTGCTGACTACGATCCCGCCAAAAAATACCCTGCGGTGGTGGTTGCACATCCGAATGGCGGCGTAAAAGAGCAGGTCGCAGGTTTGTATGCGCAGCGTCTCGCAGAGCAGGGCTACATCACGATTACCGCCGATGCGGCTTATCAGGGTGCCAGCGGTGGTATGCCTCGCAGCGTGGATAAACCGGCTAACCGTATTGAGGATGTTCACGGCATGGCTGACTACATCAGCCAGTATCCTGGTGTGGATACCGCCCGCCTTGGTCTGCTGGGTATTTGCGGAGGCGGCGGGTATTCACTGGTTGCCGCCGAGACAGATAAGCGGTTCAAATCGATAGCAACCATCAGCATGTTTAACTCCGGGCTTGTGCGCCGCAACGGTATGCAGGATTCACAGCTGGATACTCTCCAGCAGCGTCTTCAGCAGGCTTCTGACGCACGTGCTCAGGAAGCCGCCGGAGGAGAAGTGCTTTACTCCGGCGATGCCAACCTGACGGATGAACAGATTGCTAAATTACCTTTTGCCTTGTATCGCCAGGGCTACGAGTACTACTGGAAAACCCACGCACACCCGAACTCCACGTTTAAATACACCACCAGCAGCCTGTTAGATTTGATGAACTTTGACGTGACGGACCATATCAATCTCATCAATAAACCGCTGCTGATGATTGCCGGTACAAAAGCGGATACGCTCTATATGACTGAAGATGCGTTCGCGAAAGCCTCCGGGACGAAGAACAAAGAACTCTTCCTGATCGAGGGCGCTACCCATATCGAGACGTATTGGGTACCTGAATACGTAGACCAGGCAATGCAAAAGCTGGACGTCTTCTTCGATAAGAATATTTAGTCAGCCCCCGGTGATGCCCCGGCCGTGCAGGCCGGGGTATGTCCATCAGCTGTAGCCACTTTCCGCTTGCGTATTCACACAACAGACCCAGATTAACGAAGTTGCGCTGAAAGATAATTGCGCTGCTTAGATAGGCGCTATGAATAGAATTCATAGACCTCATCTGGAGCAGAGAATGAAAATGATAAGCCTGACGTGAGAGAAACAGCGAGCCGGGTGAATTCCTTTCCCTGATGATAGCCATCAGGGCGATTCAACGGCTGGGGTATTCATTTAAGGGGAAGGGCGGTGTAGTGCCGCACACCGGGACGGTTTTTCACGCTAATTCGTTGAACCTGAATCCTATAAATAATCGCCACGATGCAAGAAAAGCAAAAAGCCCGCTTCAGTTTCCTGAAGCGGGCTTTTCTAATTTGGCTCCTCTGACTGGACTCGAACCAGTGACATACGGATTAACAGTCCGCCGTTCTACCGACTGAACTACAGAGGAATCGTGTGAACGGGGCGAATAATAGCGACTGCCCCGTGGCATGTCAAAGGGTTAAGGAAAAAAGTTGTCTGACTGTTTCCTTAATATCCAACCTGTTGACTATTAAGACAAAGTGATTAAAACCTCGGCTTTTACTTCTCCGCACCGGCGTGGTATCTCCCGATGCTGCACTAAAAGCACACATAAGTTGCCTGATTGTTGTGCAGCGGTTATCGGGAAAACCCGCGCGGGGAAATATTACGCCCGGCTTTTGACCTTCCTGCGTCATAAATCCGTCACAAACTCAGATCTGCTGCACAAATTTCACTCATTTCCCGGAATTGGCACACCCCGTGCATTGTTATTTTACTAACAGCAGCTAGTTTTTTGACAATGAAGCAACAAGAGGTTAACCGATGCAGCCTGCTCAGGATGTGATTTCACAGATTGAAGCCTCATTTGCCGGTCAGACGCCAACGGGCAAACGCATCGCCGGTTATCTGCTGGCGAATCTGGCGCAGATCCCGTTTGAAACGGCGGACAGCATTGCGCGCAGTGCGGCGACCAGCGGGATTTCAGTCGGCCGCTATCTGCGCAGTCTGGGCTATCGCAATCTGGATCACTTCAAGCAAACGCTGCGTCTGCAAAGCGGCACCTCCTATCAGCCGTGGGTGGTGACCGATCGTCTTGGCGCTTACCGCGAACGCAGCAAACAGCCGCAGCAGGAAAAACTACAGCAGTCGCTGGCGCTCGAACTGGAAGCCATCAGTCACGTTTACCAGCTCGCACAGACTGACAGCTTTGCGCAGGTCAGCCGCCGTCTGGCCGATGCGGAAGCGGTGTTTATCCTCGGCATACAGTCGGTGCGCGGCATTGCCAATAATTTCTCCAGTTATCTCGAATACTTGCGGCCAAAAGTGTATTTCGCCGACGGGCTTTCCGGCACTTATGTGGAATCCCTCAACTCTGAATTTGCGCAGCCGTATCTGGTGGTCACTGACACCCGCGCCTATTCAAAAATGGCGCAAACCTATTGTGAAGCGGCCTGCGAGCGCGGCCTGAACGTGGCGCTGATCACTGACATTTATTGCCCCTGGGCGCGCGATTATCCGGTGGATCTGTTGCAGGTAAAAACCGACACCGGCCAGTTCTGGGACTCGATGGCGCCGCTCAGCTGCCTGTTCAATCTGCTGTGTTCGGCGGTGCTCGAACTGCGCGGTAACGAAGTGGAACAGCGGCTGGCCAACAACCGGGTACTGCAAAAACAGCTTGGGCAATTTGAATCGTAATTTCACTGCAAAGACAGGAACGGAAAGATATCCATCATGACCATCAATACGAAAACACCTGACATCGCGCTGACGGATCTGGCTGAGCTTCTGCCGGATGCCGTGATCGACCTGAAATACGCCACGGCAGATAACCTGACCGGTCAGCCTATTTACCGCGAATCACGCTGCCTGCTGCATCCCGATGCGGCGTCGGCACTGGCTCGCTGTCACGAGGTGGCAAAACTGGCCGGGTTCGGGCTGAAAATTTATGACGCTTACCGGCCGCAGGCGGCGCAGGCCTGTCTGTGGGCGGCATTCCCGAATCCGGATTATGTGGTGGATATCAAACTCGGATCCCATCACAGCCGCGGCGTGGCCGTCGATCTCACCCTGCTGGATGAACAGGGTGAGGTGGTGGATATGGGCGCGGGCTTTGATGAAATGACCGAGGTGTCGCATCCGTTTTATCCCGATTTACCGCCACACATTCAGCGTAACCGCTTGTTGCTCAATGCCGTGATGGCGGCGGGCGGCTTTAAAGGTATCACCAGCGAGTGGTGGCACTTCGAATTACCGGATGCCAAAACGTATCCGTTGTTGGAAGAGCGGTTCGGCTGTTATCCGCCGGTCAGTGCCGCGTAATCATTGCACGTCTCTTATCCCTTTTTTGACAGAGCCAGGAGTTCTCCGATGAGCAACACAGCAATTAACACGTTCCGCAAAAATACCAAAACACAGATCGCCGGTGCCCTTTTACTTGCCTTGTCTGGCCTGAGTGTTGCGGCGCAGGCGGCTGTGCCGAAAGACATGCTGGTGATCGGCAAAGCGGCGGATCCGCAAACGCTGGATCCGGCAGTGACCATTGATAACAACGACTGGACGGTCACGTATCCGGCGTACCAGCGTCTGGTGCAGTACAAAACCGAAGACGGCAAAGGCTCGACGCAGGTGGAAGGCGACCTGGCGGCAAGCTGGACAGCCTCGCCGGATCAGCTGGTCTGGACGTTCAAACTCAAACCGGGCGCGAAATTTGATGACGGCACGCAGGTGAATGCCGATGCGGTGAAATGGTCATTTGACCGTCTGATGAAAATCGGTCAGGGGCCGTCGGAAGCCTTTCCAAAAGACATGACCGTGACGGTGGTGGATCCGATGACCGTGACGTTCACGCTGAAAACGCCGTTTGCGCCTTTCCTTTACACGCTGGCGAATGACGGCGCAGGCATCGTCAACCCGGCAATTGCCAAAGCCAACCCGGCCGATGAAGGCAAGGCGTGGCTGGCAGGGCATACCGCCGGTTCCGGCCCGTATAAGCTGGATCGCTGGCAGAAAGGGCAGCAACTGGTGCTGGTGCCGAATCCGCATTACAGCGGCGCGAAACCTGCGTTCAAACGCGTGACGGTGAAAATTATCGGTGAGAGCGCCAGCCGCCGCCTGCAACTGTCGCGCGGGGATCTGGATATCGCCGATTCCCTGCCGATGGATCAGCTGGCCGCGCTGAAAAAAGAAGACAAAGTGGCGGTGGAAGAATTCCCGTCACTGCGCGTGACCTATCTGTATCTCAACAATGCTAAAGCGCCGATGAATCAGGTGGATTTACGCCGCGCGATCTCCTCTGCCGTGGATTATCAGGGCATGGTGAAAGGTATTCTCGGCGGTAACGCCAAACAGATGCGCGGGCCGATCCCGGACGGCATGTGGGGCTTCGACCCGACGGCGAAACAATACAGTCTGGATCTGACGCAAGCCAAAGCCGATCTGGAAAAGGTCAAAGACAAACCACAGACGCTGGATTTCCTCTATTCCGATAACGATCCGAACTGGGAATCCATCGCGCTTTCCGTGCAGGCCAGTCTCGGTCAGGCCGGGATCAACGTGAAGCTGGAAAAACTGGCTAACGCCACCATGCGCGACCGTATCGGGCAGGGCGATTACGACATTTCCATCGGGAACTGGAGCCCGGACTTCGCCGACCCGTACATGTTTATGAACTACTGGTTTGAGTCCGATAAGAAAGGGCTGCCGGGTAACCGTTCCTTCTACTCCAACCCGGACGTGGATGCGTTGCTGAAAAAAGCCGTGTCAGTCACCGATCAGAAACAGCGCACTGATTACTACCAGCAGGCGCAGAAAATCGTCATTGACGAGGCGGCGTATGTCTATCTGTTCCAGAAAAACTATCAGGTGGCGATGAACAAAGACGTCAAAGGTTTCGTCTTTAACCCGATGCTGGAGCAGGTGTTTAACGTGGGGCAAATGCATAAGTAAAACAGCAACATCATTCACGAAACCCCTTTTCGAAATTAAAGGGGTTTACGGGGAAAAACACTATGACTTTTTGGACTTTGATCCGACAACGCTGCTGGGGGCTGATTCTGGTGATGGCGGGCGTTTGCGTTATCACTTTTATCATCTCGCATATGATCCCCGGCGACCCGGCGCGGTTGCTGGCGGGCGATCGTGCAAGCAATGAAATGGTCGAACATATCCGTGAACAACTGGGGCTGAACCAGCCGCTGTACGTGCAGTTTTTCCGTTATGTCAGCGATTTGCTGCACGGCGATTTGGGCACGTCAATCCGTACCGGGCGTCCGGTGCTGGAAGACCTGAAAGCCTTCTTCCCGGCGACATTAGAACTGGCGGTCAGCGCGTTGTGTCTGGCGATTGTGTTCGGCATTCCGCTGGGCGTGCTGTCGGCCGTGTATCGCAATAAATTCCCGGATCATCTGGTGCGTCTGCTTTCCGTTCTGGGCATTTCCACCCCGGCGTTCTGGCTGGGGCTGGGCGTCATCATTCTGTTCTACGGCCATCTGAACCTGCTGCCGGGCGGCGGAAGACTGGATGACTGGATGGATCCGCCGGCCAATATCACCGGTTTTTACGTCCTCGATTCCCTGCTGACCGGTAATTGGGAGGCCTTCTGGAACAGCCTGCAACATCTGGCGATGCCTGCGCTGACCCTGGCGTTTGTGCATATGGGCATTGTGGCGCGACAGATCCGCTCGGCAATGCTCGAGCAACTGAATGAAGACTATATCCGTACGGCGCGGGCTAACGGGTTGTCGCGCTGGCGGGTGATCCTGAGTCAAGCCTTGCCGAATGCGCTGATCCCGTCGGTCACCGTGCTCGGGCTGGCGATGGGCGACTTACTTTACGGCGCGGTGCTGACCGAAACCGTCTTTGCCTGGCCGGGCATGGGCGCGTACGTGGTGAACTCCATTCAGGCGCTGGATTTTCCGGCGGTGATGGGGTTTGCGGTGGTGGTGTCGTTCGCTTACGTCATCGTTAATTTATGTGTGGATTTACTGTATGTGTGGATCGATCCGCGCATTGGCCGTGAGGGGTGAGGCATGTCTGTGATTGAACCGGGCGTCAATAATCATCGGGCCGACATCGTGGCCCCGGACGTCAAACCGCGTTTCGCCAACGGGCGGCGCACCTTCCATTTACTGAGCCGCAGCCCGCTGACCCTGCTGGGGCTGGCGATCATGTTGATCGTGCTTTTCATCATGATCTTTTCGCCGTGGCTGGTGCCGCACGATCCGAACGCCATCAACCTGACCGACCGCCTGCAGGCACCTTCCGCGCTGCACTGGTTTGGCACCGATGAAGTCGGACGGGACCTGTTCAGCCGCGTGCTGATTGGCAGCCAGCAATCCGTGGCCGCCGGGCTGGCGGTGGTGATCATCGCGGGGACGATAGGTTCGCTGCTCGGCTGCTTTTCCGGCGTGGTCGGCGGGATGGTCGACGCCCTGATTATGCGCTGCATGGATATCATGCTGTCGGTGCCGTCGCTGGTCTTAACGATGGCGCTGGCCGCCGCGCTCGGGCCGAGTCTGTTTAACGCCATGCTGGCCATTGCCGTGGTGCGCATTCCGTTTTATGTCCGGCTGGCGCGCGGCCAGACGCTGATGCTGCGCTATCAGGCTTATATGCAGGCCACGCGGACGTTCGGCGCATCCCGCTGGCATCTCATCACCTGGCACGTACTGCGTAATGTGATGCCGCCGCTGGTGGTGCAGGCGTCGCTGGACATCGGTACGTCGATTCTGATGGCCGCGACCTTAGGTTTTATCGGCCTTGGCGCGCAACAACCGACCGCCGAGTGGGGCGCGATGGTGTCCAACGGCCGCAATTACATTCTCGATCAATGGTGGTATTCCGCCTTTCCCGGCGTGGCGATTCTGATCACCGCCACCGGTTTTAACCTGTTCGGCGACGGTCTGCGCGACCTGCTGGATCCGAAAAGCAGAGGGCGCTGAAATGACGGAACAACCCCCCGCGCCGGTACTGGAAATTGACCATCTGCAACTGGTCTTTCCGGTGTACGGCGGTGAAGTGAAGGCGCTGAATCAGGTGTCGCTGACCGTCAGCGCCGGAGAAATCGTCGGCGTGGTCGGCGAATCCGGCTCGGGCAAATCGGTCACGGCCATGATGGCGATGCGTCTGTTGCCGCCCGACGGGTTTACCGTGACCGGCGGCGCGTTACGGCTGCTCGGCACCGACGTGGTTAACGCCACGGAAGACCAGATGCGTAGCCTGCGCGGCGCGCGTGTGGCGATGATTTTTCAGGAGCCGATGAATGCCCTGAATCCGACGCGCAAAATTGGCCGTCAGATGTGTGAAGTCATCTGTCTGCATCAGAAACTGAACAAGGCGCAGGCATGGCAAAAAGCCATCGGCCTGTTGCAGGACATGCAGATCGCCGATGCGGAGCAGGTGATGTCGCGCTATCCGTTCGAACTGTCCGGCGGTATGCGTCAGCGCGTCCTGATCGCCATGGCGTTTTCCTGTGAACCGGAACTGATTATCGCCGACGAACCGACCACGGCGCTGGATGTCACCGTGCAGCGTCAGGTGCTGCGTTTACTCCAGCGCAAGGCCCGGGCCAGCGGCACCGCCGTTTTATTTATCACGCATGACATGGCGGTGGTGTCCCAGCTGTGCGACCGGGTGTACGTGATGTACGCCGGGCATGTGATTGAAAGCGGCAATACGACGGATGTGATCGACACGCCGTCGCATCCGTATTCCATCGGATTATTACAGGCCGCGCCGGAGAACGGCGAGCCGCGCAGCCTGCTGAAAGCCATTCCCGGCACGGTGCCGAATCTGGCAAAACTGCCGCAGGGTTGTGCGTTTCGCGGGCGTTGCCATCATGCCGATGACCAGTGCATACAGACACCGGCGCTGGCCCCGCTGCCGCATTTCCCGCAGCAATCGGTGGCCTGCTGGCATCCGCAACGCCATGCCGGTGAGATCCACATTCAACGTATTGAGGAGCATTCCTGATGATGGCAGAAGCCCTGGTTGAACTGCAGGATGTGCGCGTCCGCTTCCCCGCAAGCTATAACTGGCGCGGTAAACCGACCAGTTATGTGCACGCGCTGAACGGGCTGGATCTGAATATTATTCGCGGCGAAACGTTAGGCATTGTCGGGGAATCCGGTTGCGGGAAAAGTACGCTGGCGCAGTTGCTGATGGGCTTACAGAAGCCGAGCAGCGGAGAAGTGCACCGCGCGCGGCATGACAATTCCTGGTTCGGTTCAGGCATGCAAATGGTGTTTCAGGATCCGCAGTCGTCGCTGGATCCGCGTCTGCCGGTCTGGCGAATCATCACCGAACCGGTGTTTGTGCAGAAACACAACAGCAGCCGCGAACGCCGCGAACTGGCTGCGACGCTGGCGGAACAGGTGGGGATCCGCAAAGAATACCTTGACCGTCTGCCACATGAATTCTCCGGCGGTCAGCGCCAGCGTATTTCCATCGCCCGCGCCTTGTCTTCCGAACCGGACATCATCGTGCTCGATGAACCGACCTCGGCGCTGGATATCTCGGTGCAGGCGCAAATCCTCAATTTACTGGTAGAACTGCAACGCCAGCGCAACCTGACCTTCGTGCTGATTTCCCATAACGTGTCTGTTGTGCGCCACATGAGTGACCGCGTGGCCGTGATGTATCTGGGGCAAATCGTTGAGCTGGGCGCAGCGGAAAAAGTCCTGTCCGAACCGCAACATCCCTATACCCGTCTGCTGCTGGATTCTGTGCCCCGCGCCGGACGTCAGCTTGATGAGGGGATCGTGGATAAAAAAGGTGAATTACCCGGCAACCGCAACCTGCCGATGGGATGTTATTTCCGCGAACGTTGCCCGCTGGCAGGTGACGGCTGCCAGATGCCGCAGGAACTGGTCTGCGGGGCAGGTGGAGTGGTAGCGAGGTGTCATCGGGTTATGCCGGAGCGGGCATAGTTTTTAGCTCCTCCCTTTCGCACGGAACGGATCGAACGGTATTCGGCTTTGGTTTTAGCTCCTCCCCCTGCGAAGGGGGAGGCGGGGAGGGGGTATGAAAGGCGAAACGATTATTGAAGTATCCACCAGGTAAAAACGTCCCAAAGCAAACTTCAACATTCTGATTTTTCTGTAATACCCCACCCCGGCCCTCCCCTTCGCAGGGGAGGGAGTTGACCGGTTTTCTCCTCCGCTCAGGTGAGCAAGGGACAACTTATTTTCGTAAAAGATCCACTGTTTTCCCCCAGTCAAACGGCTCCAGATCCGAATACCTGAGGCCCTTCGCGGCCAGCGCATCCACCAGCCCTTGCTGGGCCAGCACCGTGCCGGAACTCATATCCGGGGCGACGCCGACGTCTTCCAGCGTTTTCACCACTTCGCGCATTTCCTCGGCGCGGCGTTTGCCGTGTTCGGCGATGCGGCTGATCAGGTAATGCGGAAATTGCGCATCCCAGCCCAGTGACGGAAAGCTGGCGTGCAGCGAGGCGAGCACTTCATTTTCTACGCCGTACTGACGCGCCGCGCTCAGGCATTCGGCAGTCAGCGCTTCCAGCCCTTTGATCATCACGCTGCGACACATTTTGATCGCCGACGCCTCGCCGACCACGTTGCTGTGAACCTTGCTGTTAAATCCCTGCTCGTTAAGCCATTCGCTGACGGCGCGGGCATGGATGCCACCCAGCAACAACGGGGTTTTCAGACGGGCTGGCGGATAGGGGGCCATCACGGCGACGTCAATGTAGTTACCGCCCGCCTGTTCGATTTCTGCCATGGCGGCGCGTTTGGTGTGCGGCGAGACCGAATTCAGATCGAGAAACAACTGCTGCGGGCCGATGTGCTGCGCGACGGCGGTGGCGACGTTCAGGGATTCTGCGGCGGTGACAGCAGAAAAGATGATCAGGCTGCCCTCTGTCGCTTCCTGCACGGACTCCGCAAAGCGGACACCGGCGGCGCGGGCGCGCTGGCGAATGACGTCGCTGTCCGTCTGCTTATCAAACGCCACAATCTCCAGTGCCGGATGGTGCTGTTTAAGGTCGGTGGCGAGGATAGTGCCCACTTCGCCGAGGCCGATGAGGGTAATGCGGGTGATGTTATTCATGATGAGATCCCTGTTGATCGTCCTGATGTCCGTTCCAGACGCTGGCGGGGATGGCGACACGGCCATCAAAAATCAGCCGCGCGGTGCGTAACAGTGCGCAGCCTGCCAGTCGTTCTGCACCGGTCCGGGTCGGATCGAGTTGTAATTCCACGCTGAATTCGCCGGTCGGATGTTCGACGCTGAGTAACGGCGTATTGCCGGAAGGCGTATGTGCCAGCCCGTCGGTGATGCTGCCGGGGATCAGGCAGGCGCTGGCGACACTGACCGCGCCCAGCACGCCGATGGAAGCGTGACAGCGGTGCGGAATGAATGTCCGGCTGGAAATGGCACCGCCGTTTCGCGGTTCGGCAATCAGCGTCATTTTCGGCACAGAGCGCTGCGTGACATCGCCGAGATTCATTTTTGGCCCGGCCTGCAAGCGAATAGATTCGAGGCGTTTTTTCAGTTCCGTATCGGCATCAAGTTGTTCACGGGTTTCATAACCGCTGCGGCCCACATCGGCGGCGCGCAGCAACACCACCGGCATGCCGTTGTCGATGCAGGTCACCCCGATGCCGTCGAAGGTATCGCGTGGATTGCCGGTCGGCAGCAATGCGCCGCAACTGGAACCGGCGATATCGGCAAATTCCACGCTGATTTTGGCGGCGGTGCCCGGTACGCCATCAATGCGTAAATCGCCCTGATAGCACACCTCACCGTCCTGCACCGGCACATAAGCCGTCGCCATCTGACCGGTGTTTTCCATAAAAATCCGTACCGGCGTGATGCCTTCCTGCGGGCGGATTAACTGCCGTTCGAGGGCGAACGGACCGACAGCCGCCAGAATATTGCCGCAGTTTTGCCCGTAATCCACCCCCGCGTTATCGACGTTAACCTGCGCAAAAAGATAATCGACGTCGGCATCCGCACGGGCGGAAGGGCGGATAATCGCCACCTTGCTGGTCAGCGGATCGGCACCACCGAGGCCGTCAATCTGGCGCGGGTCAGGCGATCCCATCACCGCCAGCAGCACGCGGTCGCGCAGAATGTCGTCTTGCGGTAAATCGTCCGCCAGAAAGAACGCGCCTTTTGAGGTGCCGCCGCGCATCAGCAGGCAGGGAATTCGGGTCTGTGGCATATCAGCTCCTCAGCGTTTTTCGGCCTGTTCCAGTTCTTCGGTCGAATCGAAATACGTCAGACCTTTTTCTGCCAGACGCGGGCGCATGTTGTAGATATCCAGCCCCAGTTCGCCGTCGGCCATTCTGGCCCGCTTACCTTCTTCCAGCGCTTCCCGCTCGCGGCTGGCCTGGACCACCTGCGCCACCTCTTCGCGGCGTACCACCACCACGCCGTCATCATCGGCCACGATGGCATCGCCCGGATACACCAGCTGTCCGGCACAGACCACCGGCACGTTCACGGAGCCGAGCGTTTCCTTGATGGTGCCCTGCGCATGAACCGCCCGTGACCAGACGCGGAAACCCATATCGCGCAGTGTTTTGGTATCACGCACGCCGAGATCGGCCACCAGCCCGACCACGCCGCGCGCTTTCAGCGAGGTTGCCAGCAAATCACCGAAGAAGCCGTCGGAACACGGCGAGGTCGGCGCGACCACCAGAATGTCGCCCGGCTGACACTGTTCCACCGAGACGTGGAACATCCAGTTATCGCCCGGTGCCGTCAGCACGGTGACGGCGCTGCCGGAAATCGCACAATCCTGCTGGATCGGACGGATACCGGCATCCAGCAAACCTTTGCGCCCCTGCGCTTCATGCACCGTCGCCACGCCAAAAGCCGCCAGCGCCGATACGTCGGTTTTATCTGCCCGTGGGATATGGCGAACCACGACGCCTTTTTTGCCGACCAGACTCATGCTAAATCCTCCGTTACACGCGGGAAGATGCTCTGATAGCCTTCGCCGTAAACGATATTTTTGGCGCTGGTGATCCCGACATTACGTTTGGCCTGCACGCCGCGCTGCTGGGCGACGCGGGTGTAGTATTCCCACAAATGTTCCTGACCGGCCATGCACTGAATGGCCTGGTATTTTTTGTCCCAGACGTCAGTGATATCGAGCAGCACGTCGGGTTTCCACTCACATTGTTCCGGCTGATGCGGCTCAAAACAGTAAACCGGCGGCGCGCCGACGATAGTTTCGCCCGGCCGGTAACCTTCCGCCTGCCCAATGATGCGGGCTTCCTGCGCCAGATGGGTCGCCATCGGGTGATCGTAGTTGTACGGGTCTTTCAAAGAATGGGTCAGCACGAAATGCGGCTGCACGCGGCGGTAAACGTCCGCCAGACGGAACAGCGATTCTTTGTCGGCACGCAGCGGATAATCGCCCATATCGAAGAACTCGACAGTGGCACCCAGGATTTCTGCGGCCGCCATGGCTTCTTCACGGCGTGATGCTTTGACAATCTCTTCGGTCATGTTGCCCTTGCGCCACAATTTTGCGGATTCACCGCGTTCACCAAATGACAGGCAAACGATGTGCACGGCATAACCGGCCTGTGTATGTTTGGCGATGGCACCGCCCGCGCGCCAGACGAAATCGGCGGAGTGGGCACTGACGACTAATGCACTTTTGGCGTTCTCTTTTTTTGGCTGAGTCATGAGGATGTCCTTGGTTTTTGTTCTCAAAATGTCTGAGTTCCATGCTGTCAGCCTCAGCCTGCGGCGGGTAATTCATTTGATTGCACGGGGTATGCGTTTTATTTATATTGCGGGGGGACGTCACGCAAAAAAACCAGAAGGGAGAAGGGGATGGCGCAGGATGAGATGCTGAGTAACCTGATGCAAATACGGGCTTTTTGTCAGGTGGTCGATCAGGGGAGTGTGTCGCGCGCGGCAGATGAACTCTATCGCACGCAGTCGGCGGTGACGCGGGCGATCCGCGATCTGGAGCAGTTTCTGGATGTCCCGCTGTTTGAGCGCCATGCCAACGGCATGTTGCTGACGGATTTCGGTAAATGCGTGCTGCCCCGCGCACGGCGGGCGATTGCCGAGCTGCGGCAGATCCCGTCGCAGCTGGCGAAATTACAGGGCAAAAGCGGGCAACGGCGCGGCGATACCGAACCCTTGTATCTGTTTAACGTCCGGCGGCTGCAAATTTTTATCTCCCTGTGCAAAACGCGGCATATGCAAACCGTCGCCACGCTGCTGGGCCTTAGCCAGCCCGCGGTCAGTGCCGCGCTGAAGGTGCTGGAAAACGGTGCCGGTGTCGCGCTGCTGGAGCGCACACCGCATGGCATGATGCCGTCGCTGGCGGGGCAGGATATCGTGCCGAACCTGCGCCGTGCGCTCAACGAACTGCGTCATATTCCTGCGGATATTGCTGCCCGTCGCGGCGTGCTGGAAGGTACGGTTCAGGTCGGGGCGTTGCCGCTCGGACGCACACGCTTACTGCCGCAGGCGATTATCGGCCTGACGCAGCGGTATAACGGCGTCAAAGTGGTGACCAATGAAAGTGCTTTCAGTGCGCTGGCATCCGAACTGCGATCCGGCGAAGTGGACTTTATTTTCGGCGCGCTGCGTTCCAGCGATTACGCGGCGGACATGACAACCGAAACGTTGTTTACCGAAAGCATGGTGATTCTGGCGCGAAAAGGCCATCCGCTGCTGGCAGAAACCGTCACGCAGGAACATCTGCGCGAAGCGCGCTGGGTCCTGCCGCGTGCGGAAACGCCAGCCCGACGTCTGCTGGATAACAGCTTTGCGGCGATGAATATGCCGCCGCCGGATCCGGTGGTGGAAAGCGGCGATTTGGGGATTGTGCGCGGCTTGCTGCTCGGTTCAGACATGCTGGCGGCGGTATCCGCGCGTCAGCTCGAGCATGAACTTGAATCCGGTGAACTGGTGAAACTGCCGCTGGAACTGGCCGATACGCATCGCGCCATCGGCCTGACATTCCGTGCCGGGAGTTTGCTGTCACCCGCCGCACACGCGCTGGTGGCTGAAATTCGGAAGGTGTGCGCTCAATAATACCATCGCCGGGTTTTGCCTTTGCTCCTCTCCTTCACTGGGAAGGGAGCAGATTGAGCCACACTTTGGGCTTTTGCTTTAGCTCCTCCCCCTGCGAAGGGGGAGGCGGGGAGGGGGTTTTAATGACAAAACCACTGCCTGCGGAAACGTCAACTTATTGATTTTACTGTAATACCCCACCCCAACCCTCCCCTTCGCAGGGGAGGGAGCCGATTGTGCCATACTTCGGGCTTTTGCTTTAGCTCCTCCCCCTGCGAAGGGGGAGGCGGGGAGGGGGTTTTAATGACAAAACCACTGCCTGCGAAAACATCAACTTCATGATTTTACTGTAATACCCCACCCCAACCCTCCCCTTCGCAGGGGAGGGAGCCGATTGTGCCACGCTCTGGGCTTTTGCTTTAGCTCCTCCCCCTGCGCAGTTGAGGGTGTTAATCACTTATTCAAATTCACCACTGCCTGTCTGATCGCGTACTCGTAGCCCTGAATACCGAACCCGCAGATCACGCCGACGGAAACATCGGAGAGAAATGAGTGGTGACGGAAGGCGTCGCGTTTATGCACGTTGGTGATGTGCACTTCGTACAGCGGCAGGCTGACGGCAGTCACCGCGTCACGGAGGGCGACGGAGGTGTGCGTCCAGGCCGCGGCGTTGAGGACAATGGCATCCACTGTGCCACGGCAGGCCTGAATGCGGTCAATCAGATCGCCTTCGTGATTGGTCTGAAAGAACTCGATTTTTGCGCCGCAGCTTTCGCCGGTCTGACGGCACAGCTTTTCAATGGTTGCCAGCGTGTCGTGGCCGTAGGTTTCCGGTTCGCGGGTGCCCAGCAGGTTCAGGTTCGGGCCGTTAAATACGGCAATGTTGTAGTTCATCGGTGCCATCCTTTTTTAATAATCCGTAAATCCAAACAAATCTTTCGGTGTCTGCCACAAAATCTGCTGGCGGACTTTTTCGTCAGGGAATAATTGTTCAACCAGCATCAGCAGCGTGCCGAGATCCATCCGGTGCTCTGCGCGCAGAAACGGCCAGTCGGATCCCCACAGGCAATGCTCTGCACCAAAGGCGTCGAGCAGGGCATGCTGATAGGCGTGACCGTCCTGATAAGGGAAAGGCTGGCGGCTGAATTTCGCCAGGCCCGAGAGTTTCACCCAGGTGCGTTGCTGGCTGGCAAGGTTGAGCAGTGCCTGAAAAGCAGGCTGATGCAGGCCCTGTGTGACATCCGGACGCCCGGAGTGATCAATCAGCAGCCGCGTTTTGGTGCGGTTAATCAGCGGCAATAACGCCAGCAGCTGATCGTCCTGCACCTGAATGGCGGCGAACATATCGAGTTCGGCCAGTCTCCCCATCAGGTCGTCAAGATGCAGAAAGGGCGTCGTACCCAGCATCGCCACATTCATGGCAATGCCGACCACACCGGCCTGTTTGAGACTGGCGAGCCGTTCAGTGCTGATATCAAAAGGCACCACGGCGATGCCTTTGAAACGTCCGTTGCCTTTTGCCAGCGCATCCAGCAGACACGAGCTGTCGGTGTTATAACCCGACGTCGGGCCGACAATCAGCGAATGGCGGATGTTGTACGCCTGCATTACGGCGCGGTAATAATCGGTGGTGCCAATCTCGTGCCCTTCCGGACGATAAGGCGTGTCCGGAAGGTACGGGAAGCGCGCCGGATCAAACACGTGATGATGTGTGTCGATCTTGGGTTGCTCAAAAATCGTCATGCTTTCGCTTTACCTGCTACTGAATAGAGAACTTGTTGATTGCGGGTTTTCTGGAATTCTTCCAGCGTTTCGCCGCGCATCGCGGAATAAATATGTAAGTTGGAGACACCGACCACCGCGCCCAGTTTTTCCAGCAGGAAGAAGCTGACGCCGTAATGGATCATGCCGCGCCAGTCGAGTTCGCGCAGAAGTTGTTGTTCCTCTTCGGTCAGCTTGTTTTCGGCAAACAGCGCGTGCTGATCGGTAAGGAAACGCGCGCGCCACGCAGGCTGGATCAGGCGGTGCAGGAAACGGTTAATGCGCAGTGCTTTCAGGCTGCGTGCCTGCGTGAACGGATAGGTGCCCGGCAGCTTTTCGACGCCCGCCATCTGTTGCGCGATTTTGTCACGCTGGCGCTGCTGCACGTCATACGGCGCTTCGCGTGACTGGTTCTCGAGGATCAGCGTGGCAATGCCGGTCATCGACGGCAGGTAATACGCCTGATGCAGTTTCTTCACATTGGCCGACAGCGCCCCGCGCATCACCAGCCACATGATCACTTCCGCGCCTTCCATACCGCCTGATGTGGCAAATTCCGCCAGCGTCATTTCTGTGAGACGTTCCGGGTCGTTGACGATCATATCGACAAACTGCTCATCCCAGTCCGGGTTGTTAAAGCCGCAGCGTTCGCCGTGAACCTGATGCGACACACCGCCGGTCGCGACAATCGCCACGTTCAGATCTTCCGGAAAACTTTCAATCGCCCGGCGCAATGCCTGCCCGAGTTTGTAGCAACGACGGGCGGTCGGAATAGGGAACTGCAACACGCCGATTTGCAGCGGGACGATCTGCGTCGGCCAGCCGCCTTCGTGCGGTAACAGGGCGGAAAGCGGGGAGAACAAACCGTGATCCAGCGGCTTATCCTGGAAGAAGGACATATCGAATTCGTCCGCCATCAGGCTGGCACCGATATGCTGAGACAGCGCCGCATGGCCTTTGACCGCAGGCAGATCGCGCGGACCACCGCCTTCGTCAGCCACTTCATACTGCTCGTCGATCCCTAAGGTAAACGCCGAATAGTGGTCGAAAAAGAACGAGGTCACATGGTCGTTAAAAATGTAGACCAGCGCGTCGGGTTTCTTTTCCTCGAGCCATTTTTGCATCGGTGCGAAACTCTCGAAAATCGGTGCCCAGGCGCTTTCTTCCTGCTTGTTATGGTCAACCGCAAAACCGATAGTCGGGGTATGTGAAACCGCTAAACCGCCAATGATTTTCGCCATCTTAAATCCTCAATACTTTTGTAGGGTAATCGCGGTGCTGTCACCGCGTCATGATTTTTATGTTGATGAACAGGTTTCTAATTATTAGGAGGCTAATCCGGAGATTAGCGGATATTCATGGTGCGCGACAACTCCGGGATGTCAGTAATATCAACGCCTTTGATCATCTCGGCCGGGTGTGCCGCACGGTGTAAAAGGATGCTCAGGCCAGCCAGCAACGCAGGCAGGGCCAGAATAATAAAGATCATGTTTTCGCCGGAGAAAATGCCCAGCAGGATCCCGCCCATGGACGAGCTGATGATGGCACCGCTGCGCCCGATGCCGTGCATCCAGCACACGCCGGTGGCACGCATTTCTGTCGGGTAAAAGGCCGGGGAAAATGCCTGCAAACCGGTTTGCGCGCCGTTAATGCAGACGCCGCTGATGAACACCAGCAGGGCAAGAACATCCGGGCCGAAGTTGCCGATGCCCTGTGACAGCAGGCTGACCATGCCCATCATGTAGAAACCGGCAATCACCCGTTTGGCGGTGAATCGGTCCATCAGCCCGCCAACCATCAGGCCGCCGAACGTGCCGCCTAACTGGAACAAACCGGCGACGATGGCCGCACGCTCCAGCGAGAAACCGCCGTTGCGCATGATGGTCGGCAGCCAGCCGTTCAGCAGGTAAATCACGAACAGCCCCATAAAGTAAGTGACCCACAGCACAATCGTGCCTTTGGCGTAGCCGTTGGTGAATAACTGGAAGACTTTGGCTTTCTTCTGAATCACCGGTGCCTTGAGCACGAATTTGGTGCCTTCACTGAACACGCCACCGGCGCGCGTCAGCACTTTGGCGATTTTCTCTTTCGCCACATCGCGCACCACCATGTACATCGCCGACTCCGGCAGGATCCACAGCAGCATCGGCAACATCAGTAACGGCACAATCCCGCCGGCAAAAATCACCGCTTTCCAGCCGAAATGCGGCAGCAGACCGGCGGCGACAAAACCGCCCGCACCGGAACCCACGTTAAAGCCGCTGTACATCACGGTGATCATCAGGCTGCGGCGGCGTTCGGGCATATATTCCGACACCAGCGTGACGGTATTGGGCATCACCGCGCCTAAGCCGAGGCCGGTGAGAAAACGCAGAATTGCCATTTCCATCGGCGTGCGGGCAAAGGTGCTCAGCAGGCTGAACAGGGCGAAACACAAAATCGACCACATCAGCACCCGTTTACGGCCAAAGCGGTCCGCATTCGGCCCGGCAATCAGTGCGCCGATCGCCACACCAAACATCGCCGCGCCTAATATCGGCCCCATTTCCGCGCGGCTGATGCCCCAGTCTTCGATCAGCGCCGGGGCGATAAAGCCCATGACGGCGGCGTCGTATCCGTCGAACATGATGATGATGAAACACAGGGACAGAACCACCCATTGATATTTCGATATCGGGCGTTCGTCTATCCACGTTTTGACATCCACGATGGTGTTGTTGCTCATAGGGTACGCTCTCTGTTTTTTTTATTAATATGTGATCGGATTAAAACTTTGAAGAAAATTTCACTGACCGGCGCAGCACGAAATACGGCAGTGATGGGTTTTTATTAAGATTATTTTATTTATTAAACAATGAGTTGGTTAATCATTGTTGTGCTTCCTGATAACCAACTTAGGGGCTGTAAAGCGCGCTGTCTGCCATAAAATCATTATGCGGGTATGAGTTTTATTTATTACGGGCTGTTCAAAAAGTGCGGCAGCGGGACTGCCGCAGGGAAGAGGTTTAGCAGGAGGAGATCCGTTCGCGGGGATAAAACCATGAAATGACTATGCGGGCATATCCCGGAAACAGTCGTTATCGAGGGTAAGGGTGGCGATTTTCTGCACCGGCCCGCGCATGTTGACCTGAAAATCGCCGCTGAAACGGATGGCGAGTTCACCGCCGGGCATCTGCACGGTAACGGTGTCGTCCACCAGCCCGAGTTTGCGCATGGCGCTGGCCGCCGCACAACTGCTGCTGCCGGAAGCCAGCGTATACCCCGCGCCCCGTTCCCAGATGCCGATGCGGATAGTATTGCGATCAATGACTTGCGCGAACTGCACGTTGGTACGTTTCGGAAAAATCGCCAGCGTTTCAATTTCAGCACCGAGCTGCCTGACCAGATCCAGATCCAGCTTTTCCACCCGGATCACACAGTGCGGATTGCCCATCGACACCAGCGTTGCGCTGAGATTGTGCCCGCCAGCCACCAGCGGTAACGCGAGGGCTTCATCGCCTTCAACCGTAGCGGGTAACGCGGCTGGCGAGAATTTTGCCTGCCCCATATCCACAATCACCTGATGCGCACCTTCGGTGACTTCGCAGCGCACCTGTCCGCCCGCCGTGTTCACCAGAAAAGGTTCATGCGTGACCCGTCCGATATCAAACAGATAGCGGGCGTAAATACGCAGACCGTTGCCGCTTTTCTCAGCTTCTGAACCGTCGGGATTAATAATGCGCAGGGAGGGAATGTCAGCACCGTCGTCGTCGATCAGCAGACCGTCGGAACCGATGCCGTAATGGCGGTCGCAGACGCGCTGAATTTGCTGATTGCTGAGCAGGGCGGCGACGCTGTGATGGCAGACCAGATAATCATTACCCAGTCCGTGATAGCGGTGAAAAATCATAGTGGTATTTCCCAAATATTTATAATTGATGTGAATAGCTTTAATAGGAAATCTTGCCTGTTTCAATAGCGGCACGTAAATTCAAAATTATCTGTGCGAACTGCTTAGCTGATGTTCGTGATAGCCCGCCATTAACAAGGACTTATTGATGGACATATTTAGTGTTCCACTGGCCGTTCCGCCGCTGAATATCATCACGCCGCGTCTGATACTTCGTCAGTGGCAAAACAGTGATTTCGGGCCTTTTGCTGCAATGAATGCAGATCAGCAAGTGATGGAATTTTTCCCGTCAGTTCTGACCCGTGAAAAAAGCGATGAAATGGCGATCCGCTGTCGGGATTTGATCACAGAACGCGGATGGGGTATCTGGGCGGTTGAGCTGCGTGAAACCAGTGAGTTCATTGGTTTCGTTGGGTTACATACGCCGGGTTACGATTTGCCGTTTACGCCATGTATCGAAATCGGCTGGCGCCTGAGGGCGGATACATGGGGGCAAGGTTATTGCACTGAAGCCGCCCGCGCCGCGCTGGATGCCGGGTTTAACCAACTGGGGCTAAACGAAATTGTGGCCTTTACCGCGCTGCCGAATGTCCGTTCTCAGGCGGTGATGAAAAAACTCGGTATGGCATGTGATCCAAAAGAGAACTTCATGCATCCGGCGCTGGAGGAGGGGCACGGGTTACGGGAACATTGCTTGTATCGGCTAAAACGGGTCTGACTCCCTCCCCTGCGAAGGGGAGGAGTTGAAACCAAAACCGTACGGCTATTGCAGGGGAGGAGCAAACAACTAACTCTCCATCCTCCCCAGTACCGATGCCCCTACTAATCCGCCGTCGGTCAGAAATTTCCCCGGTATCAGCAACGGTTCTGTATAAGTGTGCAGCACACCGCCGCGTACTTTCTCATCCAGCGCCGCGATAAGTTCTTTCGCCGAGGCCAGACCGCCACCTGCCACGATCCGCGAAGGGCCGAGGATGTTGATCAGCAGCGCCAGCGGTTCGGCGACCAGTTCCAGCCAGGCATTCACGGTCAGCGCACAGTCGGGATGCCCCTTCAGCCAGCCGGTCACAATGTCCAGACTGGTATTTTCCTGACGGTGGAAATGCTGATGCAGGCGTTCCATGCCGCGTGCGCCGCCGAGCATGTCGAGGCAGCCGGTCTGGCCGCAGCCGCATCTGAGGCGTGGCACGGCATAATGTTTGCCGCCCAGGGTCAGCTCCGTGCGGGTGATCGCACCGTGTCCCCATTCGCCGGTGACGCCACCGTGGCCGCGTACCAGCTGGCCGTTGATCACCAGACCGCCGCCGACGCCGGTGCCTAAAATAATCGCCGCGACCACGGAATGATGTTGCGCATTACCCGCATGCGCTTCGGCGAGAGCGAAACAGTCAGCGTCATTGGCGGCAGTGACCGGGCGCTCAAGGGCTACGCTCAGATCATTCGCCAGTGAATGGCCGGTAAACGCGGGGATATTGGTTGCCAGCATTTCACCGGTTTGCGGCGACACCAGACCGGCGGTGGAAATCGCCAGCGGAGTCCCCGCCGGTAAATCCGCGCCGTAGGTATCAATCAGATATTGCATTGCGCCGACAAATTCCTGCCATGAGGCAACGGGTGTCGGGACTTTGCCACATTCTTCCACTTCGCCGGAACGGCGTGAAACACCAAATTTAATAAAAGAACCGCCGATATCGGCGCAAAAAACCGCAGAGTTCATGAGCGTGTGTCCAGTAAATCTCGCAGCCCGTCGCCCAGTACGTTAAAACCAAGCACGGTCAGCATAATGGCCAGACCCGGGAACAGCGAAAGGTAAATATTTATGCCGAGGAAGTTCCGGCCATCGCTCATCATGGTACCCCATTCCGGCATCGGCGGCTGTACGCCAAGCCCCAGAAATGACAGGCTGGCCGCCGCGAGGATCACCGTGCCGGCGGTCAGGGTGGATTGCACGATTATCGGCCCGATAGCATTGCGCAGAATGTAATGCACGATGATGCGGTAATTCGACAAACCCAGCGCCTGCGCGGCTTCCACGTATTCCATCTGCTTTAAACCCAGCGTCAGGTTACGGCTCAGACGGGCATACACCGGTATGGCAAACAGTGAAATGGCGATCAGTAAATTCACCAGTCCGCCGCCGAGAATACTGACCACCAGAATAGCCAGTACGATGCCCGGGAAAGCAAACAGCATGTCCATAAACCACATGATGATCATGTCGGTATAACGGCCCGCCATCCCGGCGATAATGCCCAAAGGAATGCCGATGATCATCGCCAGACCGACGCTCAGCACCACTTCGATAATCGAAATCCGTGCACCGTAAATAACGCGGGCAAAGATATCGCGGCCATAATCGTCGGTACCAAACCAGTGGTCGGCGCCCGGCGCAAGCAGGGTATCAATCAGATCCTGTGCGTAGGGATCATGACGGGCGATCAGCGGTGCAAACAAACCCAACAGCACGATCAGGCTGACGATAAACCCGCCCGTCGTGACGGCAGGATGACGCCATAACCAGCGGAACAACCGCAGCGTGCGCGGTTTGCGACGGGGTAATTGCGTGATAATGGCAGACATTAATCGAACCTTATTTTTGGATTCAGGAAAGCAATCAGTAATTCACCGAGCAGGTTCATTACCACCACGCCGCAGACGGCAACCAGCGCCACGCCCTGAATCACCGGGTAATCACGATAGCGCACGGAATCCACCAGCAGGCGGCCGATACCCGGCCAGTTAAAGACGGATTCGGTGACCACCGCGCCACCGATCAGGCTGCCGAAATTGAGCGCCACAATGGTGACAATCGGGATCAGCGCATTGCGGAATGCATGGCTGCAATAGACGGTAGTGGCGGATAACCCTTTGGCGCGCGCGGTGCGGATATAATCTTCCGACAGCACGTCGAGCATGCTCGATCGCGTCATGCGCGCCATCACCGCCATCGGTAAAACCGCCAGCGTGACGGAAGGCAGAATGTAGCTTTTCCACGATGTCGCACCGAGTAATGGCAGCCAGCCGAGATTTACCGAGAAGGTGTTCATCGCCATCAGACCCAGCCAGAAGTTAGCGATCGACGCCCCGGCAATCGCCAGTAACATCACGCCAAAATCCGGCCAGCGGTTGCGATACACCGCGCCTATCATGCCCGCCGGAACGCCAACCGCCACCGCCAGAAAATAAGACAGAATGGCCAGCGCCAGCGTATACGGCATCCGCTCGCCGATTTCCTGCGTCACCGGCTGTTGCGACTGCAACGAGACGCCGAGATTGCCCTGCAACACGTTACCGGCGAAATGCAGATATTGCGTCACCAGCGGTTGATCTAACCCGAGGCGAACGCGCATGGCATCAACGGCTTCCTGCGTGGCTTCAGGCCCGGCCATCAGACGCGCCGGATCCCCCGGCAGCGCGCGGATCGACACAAAAATCAGCATCGACACGCCGATCAGGATGACCGGGAAGGCGATGAGTTTTTTGGCAAGATAGGCTTTCATGGCTATTTTCCACTGTAAATGCTGCGGTTATTTTTTCTGTGCATCTTTCACCACAATTTGTCCGCCGGGGATCATGGTGACGCCCGATACCCCGGTGCCGGTGGCATACAAATCGTTCTGGTAATACAAGAGAACCTGCGGCGCCTGCTGGTTAATTTCCTTCTGCGCATCGACGTAAATGGCATTGCGGGTATTTTCATCCAGCGTCGAGGCCGCGTTGTCTAACATTTCATCGAGTTTTGCATCACTGAAGAAGCCCAGATTCGCGCCGCCCGGTGCGAAGCTTTTGCTGTAGTAAAGCGGACGAAGTTGCAGATCGGCGCCATTCGCGCCGGAAGACCATGACGCCAGCACCGCGCCGGTGTTATCGGCCTTTTTACCCGCCTGATCGGCAAACGCGGCTTTCGTCCACACGCCGCTTTCCATGATTTTCACGTCCAGTTTCACCCCGATTTTCGCCCACATGCTTTGCAGCACCTGACCGATACGCGCGTCCTGACCCTGCACGGCAATTGACATCGTAAAGCCGTCGGCAACGCCTGCTTCTTTCAGCAACGCTTTGGCTTTCGCCAGATCCAGCGGATACGGGTTCAGGGTTTTGTCATAACCGGCGGTGACCGGTGCCAGCGGGGAATTCGCCGGTTGTGCGAAGCCCGACATAATGGCGCGCACCAGTCCGTCGCGGTCCGTGGCGTAGTTCAGTGCCTGGCGCACGCGGACATCGCTCAGCGGTTTGAGGTCGGTATTCAGCGCGACCCAGAACACGGCCGCTCCCGGGCTTTCATGCAGACTGAATTTCGGATTGTTTTTCAGTACACGGGCAAATTGCGGAGGGACAGGGTTGATGACGTCGGCTTCACCGGCCTGCAGGGCCATGTTCATGACGGACGGCTCGGCGCTCCAGGTCCATTTGATGTCGTCCGGCCCGGCGGCTTTATCGCCCCAGTAGCCCGGATATTTTTCTTCCAGCACGAATTCGCCGGTTTTGTATTGCACCATTTTGTACGGGCCGGTGCCGACAGCTTTGCTGTCCAGCGTGCCGGTTTTATCTGCCGCCGGACTGACCATCAGACAGGCGCCGGTGGTCAGTAAATTCAGGAAGGCCGGATACGGTTTTTTCAGTTTGAACACCACGGTGGACTCGTCGGTTTTGGTCACGCTGTCGAGGAAGGTGCGCAGACGTCCGCTGGCGGCCAGACCGCGTTTTGTGTCGAGATGGCGGGCAAAGTTGGCGACCACCGCGTCGGCGTTAAACGGCGTGCCGTCGTGAAAAGTCACGCCGCTGCGCAGTTTGAATGTCCACACCAGACCACTTTCATCGCTGCTCCAGGAGGTCGCCAGCGCCGCTTCCGGCTTCAGTTGTGGCGACATGCGCAGCAGACCTTCATACATCGGATCCAGCACCGTGCCGGTAAAAGTCGCGGTCTGGTTGCCCGGATCCATGCTGCGCGGCGCTTCGTTTTGCATCACGTTCAGCGTGGCGGCAAACACCGGCAGCGAAAAGACGGCGAGAAGTGCGCTGCTCAGCAGCGATAACTGCACGGGACGCCGGATGTAACGGGTAATCTTCATGTTCTGCCCTCTGGGTAAAAATCGGATGAAGTGGCTCTGGCTCAGTCTGCCGGTTCGCTAAAACGCCGGTTTTAATCACAGTTTGTTTTAACAAAGAGATTTCATTAATAGTTCATATGAAATACTTATATCGTAACATTTAGTTTATTTTGTGAACTAATTAGCATTGATATATCCATTTCTACCGTTTAATGTCAATGCAGATGAGCGAAAACTGAGAGCGCCAAAACGAATATGCTAACAACTTTGCAACGTCAGATTTTAGGCGCAGTGAATGCCTCCGGCCATTTGAGCCGCACCGAACTGGCGCAAATCTCAGGAATGAGCAAGGCGGCGATCGGCGGTGTGGTGCGCGAGATGATTGAGGCCGGTTTTCTGCATGAAGCGGAAACGGTGCCGGGCAGCGGGCAGGGCAGACCGTCGGTCAGGCTGGTGGTGCATCCGGACGGGGCGTGGTTTGCCGGCGTTTCTTTGCTGCAAAATCCGGCGCAGATGGCGCTGATCAATTTGCACGGCGAAATCCTTTCGCGGGTGTCTTTTGCGGCCGATGCCGATCCGCAACAGCTGGCAGCGAATATCGCCAGCGCCTTACCGGCATTACTTGAGCCTCATCCCGAGGCGGCAAAAAAGCTGGTCGGGTTGGGCGTGACGCTCTCCGGTCTTATCGATGAACATCAGTCGACCTGCGTGCAGTCGGCGCTGCTGGGCTGGCGGGATGTGCCGCTGGCGAAGCTGATTTCGCAGGCCACCGGCATGGAAGTGGCCATTGAAAATGATGCCAAGGCACTGGCGGTGAGCGAGAAAAGTTTCGGTCAGGCGCGGGATCTCAGCAGCTTTACGCTGGTCAGCCACGGCGCGGGGATCGGCAGTGCGCATTTTATTGCCGGGCAGTTGCATCGCGGTTTGCATGGCGGTGCGGGGGAAATCGCCCACTGTACGCTGGAGCTGAACGGCTCGCCGTGTCGCTGCGGCAAGCGCGGCTGCCTCGACACGCTGGCGTCACTCAATGCGATTGCCGAAATGGCCAAAACGGAGGGGCTGGAGGCCACGACGATCGGCGGGCTGGAACAGCTGGCCATGCAGGGCCAGACGGCAGCCATCCGCATTCTGCACCGCGCGGGTTCTGCGCTGGGTTTAGCCATATCTCATCTGATTCAAATCAATGACCCGGACTTGATCCTGATTGCCCATCAGGACGCCGATTTTTCCGGGCTGTTTGGCACGGTTGTCCATCAGTCTGTGGAGGCCAACGTGCTGCCGGGCAATGCCGGTAAAACGCCGGTTCGCACTTTTACCCTAAACGACGACACCTGGGCGCGCGCGGCGGCGAGTATTGCCGCACACCGCTTTCTGGTCGGTCTGAAGCCTGTCTGAGGAATGAGCAACATGCGTATAGCGGTCAGCGGTATCCATATTGAATGCAGCACTTACAATCCGGTGCTTAATGAGGAAAAGGATTTTACCGTCGTGCGCGATGCGCAGTTACTGGCATCGCCGCGTTTTCGTTTTTTGCAGGATTATCCGGCGACGTTTTTACCGACAATCCACGCCCGCGCCATTGCCGGTGGCCCGGTCGCGCGGGCGACTTACGATAAATTCAAAGCGGAAATGCTGGCAGGATTAGAGGCGCAAAAGCCGTTTGACGGCGTGTATCTGGCGATGCACGGCGCGATGTATGTTGAA
Organism: Rahnella victoriana; assembly: GCF_021276285.1. Classification (NCBI taxonomy): domain Bacteria; kingdom Pseudomonadati; phylum Pseudomonadota; class Gammaproteobacteria; order Enterobacterales; family Yersiniaceae; genus Rahnella; species Rahnella victoriana. Next base: position 4,408,183 of record NZ_CP089919.1, on the reverse strand, counting down.
GGGCTGGAAGATGCCGAAGGTGACTGGATTGCCGCCGCCCGTAAGGCCGTCGGGCCGGATTGCCCGATCAGCGTCAGTTACGATCTGCACGGCAATGTCTCGCAGCGCATCATTGACGCCATTGATATGTTTTCGACCTACCGCACCGCGCCGCATATCGACGTGGAAGAAACCATGCGTCGTTCTGTCGCCATGCTGGTTAAGCATCTGCAAACCGGCGTGAAACCGACGTTGCTGTGGGTGCCGGTGCCGGTGGTGTTACCGGGCGAGCGCACCAGCACGGAAGATGAACCGGCGAAAAGTTTGTACGCCCGTCTGCCTGAAATGGATGAAGTTGACGGCGTGTGGGACAGTTCGCTGATGGTCGGTTATGTCTGGGCCGATGAGCCACGGGCAACGGCGGCGGTGATCATGACCGGCACTGACCGCGCTGTGCTGGAACAGCAGGCGACTCAACTGGCGCAGGCTTACTGGGACGCGCGGGAAGAGTTTGTGTTTGGTTGTGAGACTGACACGGTAGAAGCCTGTGTGAAAAAGGCGATTGCCAGTGAAACGCGGCCGGTGGTGCTGGCGGATTCCGGCGATAATCCGACCGGTGGCGGCGTAGGTGACCGCGCCGATGTGTTGCAGGAGCTGATCAAACAGTATGCACAAAATACCCTGGTGGCCGGGATTGCCGATGCACCGGCGACGGATGCGGCCTTCAATGCCGGTGTGGGATCCACACTGACGCTGACACTCGGCGCGTCACTTGATCATTCCAGCCCGCAGGTGAAAGGCGAGTTCGACGTGGTGTTCCTGCTCGACGCACTGACACCGGCTGACCGTCAGGCCGTGCTTCGCATTGGTGGAATTGATGTGGTGGTCTCGGCGCGCCGCCGTCCGTATCACAACATCAGCGATTTTACCGTGCTGGAACTGGATCCGCATAACGCAGACATCGTGGTGGTGAAATCCGGTTACCTTTCGCCGGAACTGGCACCGATTGCCAGCCCGAACCTGATGGCGCTGTCGAACGGCGTGGTTGATCAGTTTGTCGAACGTCTGCCACGCAACCGCAAGCCGTGCAAAACTTTCCCGTTTGATCGTGATTTCAGCTATGTGCCGCAGGTGCAACTTTCCTCCAGGAGCAAATAAGATGAACCAGACCACCGGACAGCCTGTAAACCGTCAGCCCGTGCTGAGCGTGAAGCATCTCACCACCTCGTTTCGCGGCGATGACGACTGGCTGCCGGTGGTGCGTGAAGTGTCTTTTGAGGTGTATCCCGGTGAAACGCTGGCGATCGTCGGGGAATCCGGCTCCGGGAAAAGCGTGACGTCGCTGTCAGTGATGCGTTTGCTGAAAGCGCAAAGCAGCCGGATTGAGGGCGAAGTCTGGCTGAATCAGCGCAATTTGCTGACCCTTTCGGATAAGCAGATGCGCGATATTCGCGGCAACGAGATGGCGATGATTTTTCAGGAGCCGATGACCTCGCTGAATCCGACTTTCAGTATCGGCAGGCAGATTGCCGAGAGCCTGAAGCGGCACCGTGGGATGTCGTCGGCGCAGGCGCGGGCGGAAACACTGCGGTTGCTGGAAAAGGTGCGCATTCCCAACGCGGCCAAAAGATTTGATGAGTATCCCCATCAGTTTTCCGGCGGCATGCGCCAGCGCGTGATGATTGCGATGGCGCTGGCGCTGAAACCTAAATTACTGATTGCCGACGAACCCACCACGGCGCTGGATGTGACCATTCAGGGACAGATTCTGGATCTGATTAAAACGTTGCAGGAAGAAGAAGGCATGGCGGTGCTGTTTATCACGCACGATATGGGCGTGGTGGCGGAAATCGCCGACCGCACGCTGGTGATGTATCGCGGTGAAGCCGTGGAAAGCGGGGCGACGGAGGATATTTTCCATCGTCCGCAACATCCTTATACCCGCGCGTTGCTGGCCGCCGTACCGACACTCGGCTCAATGCAGGGGCGTGGCTGGCCGTTACGGTTCCCGCAAATCAATCTGCAAACCGGTGAAGCGAGCGTGCCAGAGGAAGTGGCGGGAACAGTCGATACAGGGCTGACGCCTTTGCTATCGGTGAAAAATCTCAGCGCCCGTTTTCCGGTTTATGGCGGTATTTTCAGCCGCCAGGTCGGTGCGGTGCATGCGGTGGAAAACATCAGCTTTGATTTATTTCAGGGCGAAACGCTGTCACTGGTCGGCGAATCCGGTTGCGGGAAATCGACCACCGGCCGCGCGGTAACACGTCTGCTGAAACCGCACAGCGGGGCGATCGATTTTGATGGCTTTGATGTGATGAATCTGGGAAAACGTGACGTTTTGCAGATGCGCCAGCGTATCCAGATGATTTTTCAGGATCCGTTTGCCAGCCTGAACCCGCGTATGCGCGTTGGCGACGCACTGATCGAACCGATGCTGCAACACAAACTGCACAACCGCCGTGATGCCAGAGAGAAAGCCGCTTCACTGCTGCAAAAAGTCGGGCTGTCACCGGACATGCTGCGCCGTTTTCCGCATGAGTTTTCCGGCGGTCAGCGCCAGCGGATTTGCATCGCGCGCGCCCTGACACTGGATCCGAAAGTGATTGTCGCCGATGAATCCGTCTCTGCGCTGGATGTCTCCGTGAAAGCGCAGGTGGTGAATCTGCTGCTCGATTTGCAGGAAAGCATGAATCTGTCTTATCTGTTTATTTCGCACGATATGGCGGTGGTCGAAAGGGTGAGTCATCGCGTGGCGGTGATGTATCTCGGGGAGATTGTGGAGATAGGCCCGCGTGCGGCGATATTCGATAATCCGCAGCATCCGTATACACGCAAACTGATGGCGTCAGTGCCGGTGCCGGATCCGTCGCGCAGAATGCTGAAACGACAAATGCAGGTGGATGAACTGAAAAGTCCGGTACGCGACAACGGCTATATTCCACCGCAAAGGCAGTATCAGGAAGTGTCAGCAGGACATTTTGTTCAGATTTAATATAACAGGAAGGTTTTTCTACAGATAAACTCGAGGATGAATCTGGAAGATGGTGGTGGGGAAAGGATGACCCGGCCTTTGGCCTCGCCCTGCGGGTCGTTGCTGCGCAACGCTGTCTCGCTTCGCTCGGCTCAAACCTTCGGGTCGAAGGTTCTCTATCTTTCCCGATTTGTATTTTTATTTGGAGTTTTCGAAAGAGGCGGGAATATCTGGAAGATGGTGGTGGGGGAAGGATTCGAACCTTCGAAGTCGATGACGGCAGATTTACAGTCTGCTCCCTTTGGCCGCTCGGGAACCCCACCACAACTTTTGTGGCATTTACTACTTACTTCTGGCCTAAATCATCATGTGCTACATGGATGATTTTTGTCGCTGCAGCGGTTAGCTGCGAACGGGGCGCATAATACCAAATAAGCCGAAGGTGTAAAGCGCTGAAAGCGATAATAAAGTTTGTTTGCGGTTTTTTTGCCCTTAACGGTGTTTCTCTGAGCGAAAAACACCGTCAGGACGCGGATTACAGAATGACGGTACGGTTTCCGTAAACAAACACGCGTTGTGCCAGCACACGGTATAACGCGCGGCTGAGCACGTTTTTCTCAACGTCACGCCCGGCACGCATCATATCTTCGGCGGTATAGGTGTGATCGACGTTAATCACGTCCTGCATGATGATCGGGCCTTCATCCAGATTGTCATTAACGTAATGCGCCGTGGCACCAATCAGCTTCACACCCCGCTCATACGCCTGATGGTACGGACGTGCACCAATAAAGGCAGGCAGGAACGAGTGGTGAATGTTGATCACCTGATGCGGATAATGCTGCACAAAGCCCGGTGTCAGCACACGCATGTATTTCGCGAGAACCACATAATCAGGCTGATACTGGTCGATTTGCGCAATCATCGCGCTGTCGTGCTGTTCGCGGGTCAGACCGTCGTGGCTCACCAGATGGAACGGAATATCAAAGCGTTCCACCAACGTTTGCAGGGTATCGTGGTTGCCGATCACCGCCGCAATTTCCACATCCAGTCCGCCATACGCGGCTTTCATCAGCAGATCACCCAGACAATGGGCTTCTTTGGTCACCAGGATCACGATACGGCGACGACCGGTGCTGTTCAGTTCACGCACGGAACCCGCAGGCAGCGCGCTGTCGAGATCGGCGAGAAGGGTGGTGTCGTTGAAAATCCCTTCCAGCTCGGTACGCATAAAGAAACGTCCGGTGCGGTGATCCACGAATTCGTTGTTCTGCACGATGTTCAGTTCGTGCTTGTAGCAAATGTTGGTAATTTTGGCGATCAGACCTTTTGCATCAGGGCAAATGGTGCGTAATACCTTGGTTTGTACGTTCTGTTGCGGCATGAGGGTGTGGATCCTGTCCAAGACTTAAAATAATACGGTTGAATTATTTACCGCAGCACTTCTTATATTTTTTACCCGACCCGCACGGGCAGGCGTCGTTGCGGCCTGTCTGCGGTTTAATTCCGTCGATATAGTACCAGCGATCTTTCAAACGAAGAAATCGCGAACGCTCGTGGATTAAATGAAGGGGTTCGCTGCCGGTTTCGGTAAATCGCGCCGCAAACTCAACGAATCCTTCATTCGCATCGCGTCCTTCCGACTGGCTGATCACCTGCAAACCCTGCCAGTGCGTGCTGGCAAAGCCTTCCTGTAAACTGTCACGCCATTGTTCGGGTTGACAATCCGGGTGCCAGGTGGCGATCAGATAACTCGCATTTTTCAGGACGTAAGCAGTGTAGCGTGATCGCATCAGCGCGGACGGTGTGGGCGCCACGCGGGTCTCAGAAATGTATGGCTGGCAACATTCTTCGTAAGGAAGATGGCTGCAACATGGGCAAAGTTCTGACACGGAAACTCCTGATTCGCAGGGCTTACACATTCAATAGCGCAGGTTGCGCTATTGAATGCACCAAAGCGATATGTTACCTAACAACCTCGCCGGGTGACAACGCGCTTCCCCGCTGATTCTAACGCTATGTGCAATATAAGGTCATCAGATGAGCAGAAAAGTCACCATTGGTCTTGCCCTCGGTTCGGGAGCGGCGAAAGGGTGGGCGCACATCGGGGTGATCAATGCCCTGAAAGAAATGGATATAGAGATAGATGTTGTGGCCGGTTGTTCGGTCGGCGCACTGGTCGGCGCGGCGTATGTCAGCAACAGGTTACCGGCCATTGAAAGCTGGGTGCGGTCTTTCAGCTACTGGGATGTGTTGCGGCTGATGGATTTCTCCTGGAAACGTGGAGGATTGTTGCGCGGCGAGCGCGTGTTTAACGCCGTCGGGCAGTTGATCCGCATCGATGAATTTGAGAAGTGTTCGAAGAAGTTTGGTGCCGTCGCCACCAACCTGAGTACCGGACGCGAGTTGTGGCTGACCAAAGGGGATTTGCATGAGGCTATCCGCGCCTCGTGCAGTATGCCGGGGTTACTGGCACCGGTGTGGCACAACGGTTACTGGCTGGTGGACGGCGCGGTGGTGAACCCGGTGCCGGTCTCGCTGACCCGGGCATTAGGCGCGGATATCGTGATTGCGGTCGATCTCCAGCATGATGCGCATCTGATGCAGCAGGATTTGCTGACCGTGCAGCCGACCGGCGAAGCACTGAATACTGACAAAGAAGTGAGCTGGCGTGACCGGATCCGCCAGCGTCTGACCCGGCCAAATGCCCGCAAGCCGAATGTCAGTCCGTCAGCCATGGAAATCATGTCGACCTCCATTCAGGTGCTGGAAAACCGGCTCAAGCGTAACCGCATGGCAGGCGATCCGCCTGATGTGCTGCTTCAGCCCTATTGTCCGCAAATTTCTACGCTGGATTTCCACCGGGCAGAAGAAGCCATCGAAGCGGGGCGTCTTGCCGTTGAAAAACAAAGAGAGCAATTGCTGCCCCTGATAAAAAATAGACAGTTCTGAACGGCTTAAAATGTGTTTGGGTGAATCTGACAATTCTGCCAAGCAAAAACGGGCTTTATGAGCCACTATTAGAATAAGAAATTCTGGGGGACCCTGATGGACAAGCCACTTACAAGCAAGCATATTCTCATCGTTGAAGACGAAGCCGTTTTCCGATCCATACTTGCTGGCTATGTAAGTTCACTGGGTGCCACCTTTACCGAAGCTGAAAATGGTCTTGAGGCTTTGTCTCTGGTCGAAGACTACCCGCCTGATCTGATCCTCTGTGATTTAGCCATGCCTGAAATGGGGGGCATGGAGTTCGTCGAAAATCTGCGCTTACAGGGGATTAAAATTCCTGTTCTGGTGATCTCCGCCACCGACAAAATGACCGATGTCGCCTCTATGCTACGTCTCGGTGTAGAAGATGTCCTGCTTAAACCGATTAACGATCTCAACCGGTTGCGTGAAGCCTTACTTTCTTCTTTATACCCAAAGCTGTTTTCATCCCAGGCGATGGAGGAGAGTTCGCTGGTGCAGGACTGGGAGGCGCTGTGCCGTAATCCCAACGAAGCACAACGCCTGTTACAGGAATTGCAGCCGCCGGTTCAGCAGACGCTGGCGCATTGCCGCATTAATTACCGTCAGCTGACCAGTGCGGAAAATCCGGGGCTGGTGCTGGATATTGCCGCGCTGTCTTCCAAAGATCTGGGCTTCTATTGTCTGGACGTCACCCGCGCCAGTGAAAATGGTGTGCTTGCCGCTTTATTGTTACGCGCAATCTTTAACAGCTTATTACGTGAGCATTTAAGCAATCAGAATCAGCGATTGCCGCAGATGTCTACGCTGCTCAAACAGGTCAATCATTTATTCAAGCAGGCGAATCTGGAAGGGCAATTTCCTTTGCTGCTGGGTTATTATCACGCCGGTTTCAAAAATCTCATTCTGGTTTCTGCGGGTTTACATGCCAACGTCAATACCGGCAGCAATATGATCCAGCTCAGTAACGGTGTCCCGCTGGGAACGACCGGCTCGACATACTCCAATCAAATCAGTCAGAAATGCGATGCCTGGCAGTGTCAGGTCTGGGGATCGGGTGGGCGTCTGAGATTAATGCTGTCTGTAGAATGAGCGGATTTATTGTTGTTGATAATAATACGTTAATAATATTGAGTATTTTTTCTGCACGTTATTAGGCCTGCATTTTCCATTTCAATCTTCTAAGACCTATCTTAATGCATAATATGCCTTTGCAGGCGCACGCCTGTGCGAAACTGGTATAATGCGTGCGGAAAATTCTAGAACGGTAATTTATGTTGTTTGGACAAAACAAATAGGAATTCGCTGATGAAAGTAACAGTTTTTGGTATCGGTTACGTAGGACTTGTTCAGGCTGCGGTTCTTGCAGAAGTCGGGCATGAAGTATTGTGCATCGATGTGGATGCAAAGAAAGTAGAAAACCTGAAAAACGGGCAGATTCCAATTTTCGAACCAGGCCTGACTCCACTGGTTCAGCGCAACTATGAAGCAGGGCGTCTGCTGTTCAGCACCAATGCGGCTGAAGGCGTGGCGCATGCAACGGTCCAGTTTATCGCCGTGGGAACTCCGCCAGATGAAGACGGTTCTGCTGACCTGAAATATGTGACTGCGGTGGCACGTACCATTGCTGAACATATGACTGAACCTAAAGTCGTGATTGATAAGTCAACCGTTCCTGTCGGTACTGCGGATAAAGTGCGCGCGGTCATGGCAGAAAAACTGAAAGAACGCGGCGTTGATATCAGTTTCGATGTGGTCTCCAACCCGGAATTCCTGAAAGAAGGTGCCGCGGTTGCTGACTGTATGCGACCTGAGCGTATTGTCATCGGTACGGATAACCCGGATGCCATTGACCCGATCCGTGAACTCTACGAACCCTTTAACCGTAATCACGATCGCATGATCCTGATGGATATCCGCAGTGCTGAGCTGACCAAATATGCGGCGAACTGCATGCTGGCAACCAAAATCAGCTTCATGAACGAAATGTCCAATCTGGCAGAGATGCTGGGCGCGGATATTGAGAAAGTGCGTCAGGGCATTGGTTCAGACTCCCGCATTGGCTACCACTTCATTTATCCTGGCTGTGGCTATGGCGGTTCCTGCTTCCCTAAAGATGTGCAGGCGCTGATCCGCACTGCTGAGCATATTGGCTATCAGCCAAAACTACTGCAGGCAGTGGAGCAGGTGAATTATCAGCAAAAATATAAACTGCCAGCCTTTATTCAGCGCCATTTTGGCGAGGATCTGAAAGGCAAAACATTCGCTCTGTGGGGCCTTTCCTTTAAACCTAATACCGATGACATGCGTGAAGCATCCAGCCGTGTATTAATGGAACAGCTCTGGGCGGCAGGCGCAAAAGTAAAAGCCTACGATCCGGAAGCCATGAATGAAACCCAGCGTATTTACGGTCACCGTGATGATCTGGAATTGATGGGCACCAAAGAATCCGCGTTGCAGAATGCTGATGCGCTGATTATTTGTACTGAATGGCAGAGTTTCCGTGCCCCCGATTTCGATGTGATCAAAAAAGCTTTAAAAGAACCGGTTATCTTCGACGGTCGCAATTTATTCGATCCTGAACGTTTGGAAAAACGCGGATTTACTTACTACGGCATCGGCCGTGGCGCATCAATCAATCCCGTTTTGTAAGGAGTTTTCATGAAATATCTGGTCACCGGCGCGGCGGGCTTTATTGGCTTCTATGTGTCACAACGTTTGTTGGCAGCCGGTCATTCTGTTATCGGCATTGATAACCTGAACGACTATTATGACGTCAATCTGAAATTTGCCCGCCTGGCGCAGCTGGAAAATAAAGACGGCTTTGAGTTTATTAAGCTGGATTTGGCTGATCGCGAAGGTATGGCGGCATTGTTTGCTGAACAGCGTTTTGAACGTGTTATCCATTTAGCGGCGCAGGCGGGTGTCCGATATTCAATCGAAAATCCTCTGGCTTATGCTGATTCAAACCTGACAGGATTTGTTAACGTTCTCGAGGGCTGTCGCCATAATAAGGTGGGGCATTTGCTTTATGCCTCATCCAGTTCAGTTTATGGTCTGAACAAAAAACAGCCTTTTTCGACGGATGATTCTGTAGACCATCCTGTTTCGTTGTATGCGGCGACCAAAAAAGCCAATGAATTAATGGCTCACACCTATTCACATCTTTATAGCTTACCTACCACCGGATTACGTTTCTTTACCGTATACGGTCCGTGGGGACGCCCTGATATGGCTTTGTTTAAGTTCACCAAAGCAATACTGGCGGGTCAGAGCATTGATGTTTATAACCACGGTGAAATGCGTCGCGACTTCACTTATATCGACGATATCGCCGAAGCCATTGTTCGTTTGCAAAACGTTATTCCGCAGGCTGATCCTGACTGGACGGTGGAGAACGGTTCCCCGGCCAGCAGTTCCGCACCGTATTGCGTGTATAACATTGGGAATAGCAATCCGGTGAAGCTGATGACGTATATCAGCGCGCTGGAAAAAGCGTTAGGAATTGAAGCAGCGAAGAATATGCTGCCAATGCAACCCGGCGATGTACACGAAACCAGTGCGGATACTGCGCCATTATCCAAAGCCATTAACTTTAAGCCTGAGACGCCGGTAGAGCAGGGCGTGCAGCGTTTTGTTGACTGGTATCGGGACTTTTATCAGGTGTAAGTCGGAATGTTTTGCTTACAGAAAGGTCGCTGATGCGGCCTTTTTTTATGGAATCAGTTAAATCTTATGGATATTTAATTCCCTGACGGTGGCGGGTGTTTTATCTGCATTTTTTGTATTTGTCAGAAGAATATGACAGCCTATTAAAAACAAAAAGCCCATCATAAAGATGGGCTTTTTAGTATTAACTCGAGGGTTAATACGGGCAATTACAGCAGGAAATCGTCCAGTGATTTGCCTTGCTCTTCGATTGCTTTTTTGATCACGGCTGGAGTACGGCCCTGGCCGGTCCAGGTTTTGTTTTCGCCGTTTTCATCAACGTATTTGTATTTAGCCGGACGTGCAGCACGTTTAGCTTTACCGGTTGCTTTAGTCGCTGCCATAGTTTGCAGCAATTCATTTGGATCGATACCGTCAGCAATCAGCATTTCGCGGTATTGTTGCAGTTTACGGGTACGCTCTTCAATCTCAGCAGCTGCCTGAGAATCTTCTTCGCGACGCTCGTTCACAACAACTTCTAATTTTTCCAGCATCTCTTCCAGAGTTTCCAGAGTGCATTCTCTCGCTTGTGCGCGCAGAGTACGGATGTTGTTCAGAATCTTTAATGCTTCGCTCATTATACTAGTCTCAAATTATATTGGTGGGGGGCGTTTGGCTAATAATAGAATGCTCTTCTGTATTCTGCAATAGCCAATTTGTTTACCTGACCTTAATTTACGCATTTAAAGCAAATAACGTTTCCGGAAGGGTAAATATAGCCAGGTCCATTCACGCTATTTATCTGAGGGGGATTACCCTATTTTCAATACTCAGTCGGGGGTAATTGTTGCGTTACGTATGCTGTTTTATAAGCCTGCGATTGTTCACAAATTTAAACGCAAAGTGAAGTTATGTTATGTAAGGATATGGAAAAACAGGGCACTAAGGCCGCGCTGCCACAAAAGCTTCTCTGTGATAAAGCATTCTATTCATCAGGATGAATGTATAGACAAACCAATAACCCTGCGGTATTTGCATATAAGAAATGCGGTCTTTACGGGTATTGAGGCGAGGTGATAACAAGATATTGTTCCATGCCATTATAATTTTTGATTGTAAGTTTCTGTGATTTTTTTAAATGAGACGGTTGTATCCGTTGCGGATTACCCAGATGACGCGCGTTGTTATCGACTGCCGGGCATGTGGTACAATGCACGCCGAAAATTTACGCCATCCATTACTTTATGGGGTCACTCCTTCATGGCTCAGCTTTATTTCTATTACTCGGCGATGAATGCCGGTAAATCCACCTCGTTGTTGCAATCTTCATATAATTATCAAGAACGTGGTATGCGCACGCTGGTACTCACTGCCGAATTAGACCACCGCTTTGGTGTGGGCAAAGTCAGTTCACGTATCGGCCTGTCATCGCCTGCAGAACTCTACAATAAAGAGACTGAACTCTTTAACCTGGTCGCTCAGGAGAACCGTTCACAGCGTCTGAGTTGCGTCCTGATTGATGAGTGTCAGTTCCTTACTAAGACTCAGGTTTCGCAGCTCACGGATGTGGTGGATGATTTAGACGTGCCGGTGCTCTGTTATGGCTTACGCACAGATTTTCGTGGTGAGCTTTTCGAAGGCAGCGAATATTTGCTGGCGTGGGCGGATAAGCTGGTTGAGCTTAAAACCATCTGCCATTGTGGCCGTAAGGCAAACCGCAACCTGAGGCTCGATGAAAAGGGCAATGCTCTGCACGATGGTGCACAGGTCGTTATCGGGGGGGATGAAAGCTATGTGTCTGTGTGTCGCAGACACTACAAGGAAGCGATGGCCGCGTTAGACATAAAGGATAATGACCCGCTTCTCTGAGGCTTTTAAAATCCCCTGTCAGCATTGTCAGTATGACGCATAAAAAAACCCGCCTTTTCAGCGGGTTTTTTACTATCAGAATCTCAGCAGATTATTTTTTGCTGGTTTTCTTTTCAGCTTTTGGCGCAGGAATAACCACTTCTTCTGCCACATCTTCGCTGAATTCACGGCCGTAGTAAGTATCCATCAGGATCTGTTTCAGCTCAGCAATCAGTGGGTAACGTGGGTTAGCACCGGTACACTGGTCATCGAAAGCATCTTCAGACAGTTTGTCTACTTTAGCCAGGAAGTCAGCTTCCTGAACGCCTGCTTCGCGGATTGAGGTTGGGATACCCAGTTCCGCTTTGATTTCATCCAACCATGCCAGCAGTTTCTGGATTTTCTGTGCAGTACGGTCACCAGGTGCGCCCAGACCTAAATGGTCGGCAACTTCTGCGTAACGACGACGCGCCTGAGGGCGGTCATACTGACTGAAAGCAGTCTGTTTAGTTGGGTTATCGTTGGCGTTATAACGGATAACGTTGGAAATCAACATGGCGTTAGCCAGGCCGTGTGGAATGTGGAACTCAGAACCCAGTTTGTGGGCCATTGAGTGACAAACCCCAAGGAAGGCGTTAGCAAACGCGATACCTGCGATAGTCGCTGCGTTGTGAACACGTTCACGGGCAACCGGATTTTTAGCGCCATCTTTGTAGCTGGCTGGCAGGTTTTCTTTCAGCAGTTTAAGCGCCTGCAGAGCCTGACCATCTGAATATTCGTTTGCCAGTACAGAAACGTAAGCTTCCAGTGCGTGAGTCACCGCATCCAGACCACCGAAAGCACACAGTGATTTCGGCATGTTCATGACCAGGTTGGCATCAACGATAGCCATGTCCGGGGTCAGCGCATAGTCAGCCAGTGGGTATTTCTGACCTGTCGCATCGTCAGTCACCACAGCGAACGGTGTGACTTCTGAACCAGTACCTGAAGTGGTAGTGACAGCGATCATTTTCGCTTTCACGCCCATTTTCGGGAACTTGTAGATACGTTTACGGATATCCATAAAGCGCAGAGCCAGATCTTCAAACTGAGTGTCCGGATGTTCGTACAGAACCCACATGATTTTGGCCGCATCCATCGGTGAACCACCACCCAGCGCAATGATGACGTCTGGTTTGAAGGAGTTCATCTGCTCAGCACCTTTACGAACAATGCTCAGTGTTGGATCCGCTTCCACTTCGAAGAAGACTTCAGTTTCAATACCGTGGCCTTTCAGAACACTGGTGATCTGGTCAGCGTAACCGTTATTGAACAGGTAGCGGTCAGTCACGATGAAGGCGCGTTTTGCTCCATCGGTCGCCACTTCTTCCAGTGCGATTGGCAGAGAGCCACGACGGAAGTAGATAGATTTCGGAAGTTTATGCCACAACATGTTTTCTGCTCGCTTCGCTACAGTTTTCTTGTTGATCAAGTGTTTAGGACCGACGTTTTCAGAGATGGAGTTACCACCCCATGAACCGCAACCCAGCGTCAGAGAAGGAGCAAGTTTGAAGTTGTACAGGTCACCGATACCACCCTGAGAAGCCGGGGTGTTAATCAGAATACGTGCTGTCTTCATTTTGTTGCCAAAATAGTTAACACGTTCTGGTTGGTTGTCCTGGTCAGTGTACAGACAAGAGGTGTGACCGATACCGCCCATTTCTACCAGTTTCTCTGCTTTAGAGACCGCATCTTCAAAATTCTTCGCGCGGTACATCGCGAGGGTAGGGGACAGTTTTTCATGTGCGAAGGGTTCAGATTCGTCAACAACACTGACTTCACCGATAAGCACTTTGGTATTTGCTGGCACTTTGATGCCGGCCATTTCAGCAATTTTCACCGCTGGCTGACCCACGATTGCCGCATTCAGGCCGCCGTTTTTCAGGATGATGTCTGAAACCGCTTTCAGTTCTTTCCCTTGCAGCATGTAGCCACCGTGGGAAGCGAAACGTTCGCGAACTGCGTTGTAAGCAGATTCAACCACGATAATGGACTGTTCAGACGCACAGATAACGCCGTTATCGAAGGTTTTGGACATCAGAACGGAAGCCACGACACGTTTGATATCTGCAGTTTCATCAACGACAACCGGGGTGTTACCCGCGCCAACGCCGATGGCTGGTTTACCAGAGCTGTAAGCTGCTTTCACCATGCCCGGGCCGCCTGTTGCCAGAATCAGGTTCAGGTCAGGGTGATGCATTAACTGGTTAGACAGTTCTACACTTGGTTCATCAATCCAGCCGATGATGTCTTTTGGCGCACCCGCAGCGATGGCGGCTTGCAGAACAATATCCGCAGCTTTGTTCGTTGCATTTTTAGCACGTGGGTGTGGGGAGAAGATGATGCCATTACGGGTTTTCAGGCTGATAAGCGCTTTGAAAATCGCAGTAGAAGTTGGGTTGGTAGTCGGAACGATACCGCAAATCAGACCAATTGGCTCTGCAATGGTGATGGTACCGAAAGTGTCATCCTGACCCAGGATGCCACAGGTTTTTTCATCTTTGTAGGCATTGTAGATATATTCAGAGGCGAAGTGGTTTTTAATCACTTTGTCTTCGACGATACCCATTCCGGATTCTTCAACAGCCAGTTTTGCCAGCAGAATTCGAGAATCGGCAGCAGCCAGGGCGGCGGCAGCGAAAATCTTATCGACTTGCTCTTGACTGAAGTTGGCATATTCGCGCTGTGCTTTTTTGACCCGAGCGACGAGTGCGTTCAGTTCAGCGACATTTGTTACAGCCATAATGCTCTCCTGATAAAGTTAAACTCTTTTAGTAAATAACCTGCCAAAGACTAGTATAGACCTGCTATCAGTCACCGTGAGAAACTAATTAAAGCTAGATTTCTCAATGTGTTGTCTTTGTCTCTTTATTTGCTCAAAGAGCTTTCAGTAATGAAGCACCTGTGTAGTCAAAAAGTTGTCATCCGGCGACATAAATGAACATTTGTTCTACAAGTACCGCTGAGTGACTATGCACTGAGATTACCTATTTGTGGGCAGGGTTAATTTGATCTGGATCACTAAACCATAATGCTGACACCTTTCAGCATGGGGTAAGTGCGATTGATTATCAAATTTGCTCAAATTGAATACAATTTATCTGTGATTTGTGTCGTTAAAATTACGCTGTTTTAACAAAAGTGGTATTCACTGCTTTTTAATCAAATTCTGGTGATAAAAGTTGTGAATCGGCGTGGCGCCTTTACTGCAATTCCAGTACATTAGCGCCCATCAAAACCTTCATCTGCTGGCATAATTGTGCGGAGTTCTGCGTGAGCCAATCTTTATTAGATTTTTCAGGGTATATCAAATTCTTTGTCGGGCTGTTTGCGTTGGTCAACCCTGTGGGGATTTTGCCCGTGTTCATCAGCATGACCAGTTATCAGGCGGCAGCAGGGCGCAATAAAACCAATATGACGGCAAACCTGTCGGTAGCCATTATATTGTCGACCGCACTTTTTCTGGGCGACGCGATTTTACATCTCTTCGGCATCTCCATTGATTCGTTCCGCATCGCGGGCGGCATTCTGGTGGTGACGATCGCGATGTCGATGATCAGCGGTAAACTCGGTGAAGATAAACAGAACAAGCAGGAAAAATCAGAAACCGCGATCCGTGAAAATGTCGGTGTCGTGCCTCTTGCACTGCCGCTGATGGCCGGACCCGGTGCGATCAGCTCGACGATTGTTTGGAGTTCGCGCTATCACAGCTGGCCAAATCTGCTGGGGCTGACGCTGGCCATTATCTTCTTTGCGTTTTGTTGCTGGCTGTTGTTCCGGGCGGCACCTTTACTGGTTCGCCTGTTGGGTCAAACCGGGATTAACGTTATTACCCGTATCATGGGACTGTTACTGATGTCTCTGGGCATTGAATTTATTGTGACAGGCATTAAAGCGATTTTCCCCGGCCTGCTTTAATCCCTTCGTCCCCGAATTATCACGGAAACACTTATGGATTTCCGTGATAATTATTACCCTTCCTTATAATGCAATGCATTAATATAGTGCAGCTAATGACGTAATTAAGAGCGATTGCACCCAAATGTGGCGTAAAGCCCTGTCTCATTCTGCTTTTTAATCCAAGTCTTCATTTCTTCTAATAAACTTAGCGAATATTTCGCTAAACCCCCCTCTTTATTGCCCGCTTTGGCGCTAATTTATCCACATCATTCTGTAAGGCTTGTGCATGCCGTATCGAGATGTTATTAGTGTTAATACAGCAGTTAACAGATGTTTATCCTTGAAAACCTCTGAATGTTAACTGATTGTATCAGGATGCTTCCTGAGCAGCCCGCAACCTGAATTTCGCGCCAAAACCTGACATAAAGATGATGTAATACAACGGGTTGGGATAGCGTTTTGAGTATTGCTCAACCGGGGTGCTTTACGGTCTGTAACCGGTAAAAGAGAATTGCGTAACAAATTTGCAAAATTTATTGGCGCCGGTATCAGGCTTCTGATAATTTTCAAATCGCCTTCAAAAATGGAATTTTGTTAAGCGGAATGCTCTAAGTGAGAATGAATCTTGCTAGAGACAGAAAGATAGAAGCCATTTCATTTGTTTTTGGAGAGTGTCGTGTCGCATTGCCTGCCACAAAATTATCCTCACCTGCTTTTTGCGAAAAGAAAGCCGGGTATTGCGCTGACGACATTGCACGGCCTGCTGTTAACTCTGTCTGTTCAGCAAAACAACTCTTCAGCTTATCTTCTGATTAATTGATTTCGGGCGCTTAACCGCGAAGGACTTTCTGTTGCCCTAAGTCGGGCGAATAAGAAAATAATATTGTTAAGGTTCGGAATAACAGTATGTGATTACCTGGTGCGCGGTGAAATGCAGTTTTATTGCGCACGGGGTGGATCTAATGGAGTGGGGTCATCCTTAACGACCCCGGAAACCGCATGGCGAACAACAGCCAGACGTTTCAAGCGCATTATCAGGTAATACATGCAGTAATAGGGGACAGCCATCTGCGGGTGGCAACAACATGGGGGGCCTTTCTTGAGCAATTCGTTCCTGCTTTTGAAACCCATTGACCCAGCAAGGGTTTATCTTGCACCCCGGCGTGCAAGTTCATAATAAAAACTGGAGTTGAAATACAATGACCAACATCACAAAAAAAAATCTGCTGGCTGCCTGCATTCTTGCAGCAGTGAGCTCAGTTTCCATCAATAACGCATTCGCGGCGAATGTGCCTGCAGGCGTGACACTGGCGGCTAAACAGGAGCTGGTGCGTAACAACGGTTCTGAAGTTCAGTCCCTGGACCCACATAAAGTCGAAGGCGTACCGGAATCCAACGTAATCCGTGATCTGCTGGAAGGTCTGGTGAATACCGACAGCAAAGACGGCAGTGTGATCCCTGGCGTCGCTACCACCTGGGACAACAAAGATTTTAAAGTCTGGACCTTCCACCTGCGTCCGGATGCAAAATGGTCAAACGGCGACCCTGTCACCGCGGCGGATTTCGTCTACAGCTGGCAGCGTCTGGCTGATCCAAAAACAGCCTCTCCGTATGAAAGCTACCTGCAATACGGTCACATCGAAAACATCGATGACATCATCAGTGGTAAGAAAAGCCCTGATACTCTGGGTGTGAAAGCGATTGACGACCATACCCTGCAGGTGACCCTGACCGAACCTGTTCCTTATTTCGTAAAAATGCTGTCTCACACCGCGATGAAACCGGTAAACAAAAGTGTTGTTGAGAAATTTGGCGACAAATGGACCCAACCAGAAAACTACGTGAGCAACGGCGCATACAAACTGAAAGCCTGGACCGTCAACGAACGTATCGTTCTTGAACGCAGCCCGACTTACTGGGATAACGCGAAAACCGTGATCAACCAGGTCACTTACCTGCCAATCTCTTCAGAAGTGACTGACGTTAACCGCTACCGCAGCGGCGAAATCGACATGACCTACAACAACATGCCGATCGAACTGTTCCAGAAGCTGAAAAAAGAAATCCCAACTGAAGTTCACGTTGACCCGTATCTGTGTACTTACTACTACGAAATCAACAACCAGAAAGCCCCGTTCACTGACTCACGCGTGCGTGAAGCTCTGAAACTGGGTCTGGATCGCGACATCATCGTCAATAAAGTGAAAGCACAGGGCGACCTGCCAGCGTATGGCTATACCCCGCCTTACACTGACGGTGCAAAACTGACGCCTCCGGCCTGGTTCAAAGAAACTCAGGCACAACGCAACGAGCAGGCTAAAAAATTGCTGGCCGAAGCCGGTTACACGTCTGCGAAGCCTCTGACTTTCGAACTGCTGTATAACACCTCTGATCTGCACAAAAAGCTGGCTATCGCCGCTGCCGCTATCTGGAAGAAAAACCTGGGTGTTGACGTGAAACTGGTTAACCAGGAATGGAAAACCTTCCTGGACAGCCGTCATCAGGGTAACTTCGATATCGCGCGTGCAGGCTGGTGCTCCGACTATAACGAGCCTTCTTCCTTCCTGAACACCATGCTGTCTGACAGCAGCAACAACACTGCCCACTATAAGAGCCCGGCGTTTGATAAAGACATCGCTGACACTCTGACAGTGAAAACCGATGACGAACGCGCGGCGCTGTATCAGAAAGCTGAAACCCAGCTTGATAAAGACTCTGCCATTGTCCCTGTCTATTACTACGTGAACGCGCGTCTGGTGAAACCTTACGTCGGCGGTTACACCGGTAAAGATCCACAGGACAACGTCTACGTGAAAGATCTGTATATCATCAAACACTAATCCATCAGTGTCCGGGCAAGGCATCCCCGAGCTGCCTTGCTCGTTCTATTTTGATGAAGGTAATGATTTCAGCACCGGCTTTCGGCGCTGAAACAAAGAGCCACCACGATGCCCTTTGTTCAGGGGCATCGTGACCAAGCCAAAAACTATCAAGCTGTAGTGACAGGCTTAGAAACAGGTACGGGCAATGTTAAAGTTTATTTTACGCCGCTGTCTGGAAGCGATTCCGACGCTATTCATTCTGATCACCATTTCGTTTTTTATGATGCGTCTCGCACCGGGCAGCCCTTTTACGGGTGAGCGTAATCTTCCGCCAGAAGTCATGGCGAACATTGAGGCGAAATATCACCTCAATGACCCAATGTATAAGCAGTATTTCCACTATTTAGAACAACTGGCAAAAGGCGATTTCGGCCCGTCGTTCAAATATAAAGACTACACAGTGAATGACCTGGTGGCGGCGTCGTTCCCGGTTTCAGCAAAACTGGGTCTGGCGGCATTCATCATGGCGATTGTGTTTGGTGTGAGTGCAGGGGTGATTGCAGCACTGAATCAAAACACCAAATGGGATTACACGGTGATGGGCATTGCGATGACCGGGGTGGTTATCCCCAGTTTCGTGGTCGCGCCGTTACTGGTGCTGATATTTGCCATTACGCTTAAATGGTTGCCTGGCGGCGGCTGGAACGGCGGTGGCACGAAATATATGATCCTGCCGATGGTGGCACTTTCACTGGCATATATCGCCAGTATCGCGCGTATCACCCGGGGTTCGATGATTGAAATCCTGCACTCCAACTTCATCCGTACAGCACGTGCCAAAGGGTTGCCGCTGCGCCGCATTATTTTGCGTCATGCACTGAAACCTGCCTTGCTGCCGGTATTGTCATACATGGGACCGGCCTTCGTAGGGATTATCACCGGTTCGATGGTCATCGAGAGCATTTTCGGATTGCCAGGTATCGGCCAGTTGTTTGTTAACGGGGCATTAAACCGTGACTACTCCCTGGTACTGAGCCTGACCATTTTAGTGGGCGCATTAACCATTTTGTTCAATGCGATCGTCGACGTGCTGTATGCCGTCATCGACCCGAAAATCCGTTATTAATGCCGGAGTACGTCAATGATGTTAAGTAAGAAAAATAGCGACGTCGTGGAAAACTTCAGCGAAAAACTGGAAGTTGAAGGCCGCAGTTTGTGGCAGGATGCACGACGCCGTTTCATGCACAACCGTGCTGCGGTCACCAGCCTGATCGTACTGGCGTTTATTGCGTTATTCGTGGCATTTGCCCCGATGTTATCGCAGTTTGCCTACGACGATACTGACTGGAATATGATGTCAGCGGCACCGGATTTCGCCTCTCACCACTATTTCGGGACTGACTCCTCAGGCCGTGATTTGCTGGTACGCGTGGCGATTGGTGGACGTATTTCCCTGATGGTCGGTGTGGCGGCTGCGCTGGTGGCGGTGATCCTCGGTACGCTGTACGGATCCCTGTCCGGCTATCTGGGCGGTAAAATTGACTCCGCGATGATGCGTCTGCTGGAAATTCTCAACTCCTTCCCGTTCATGTTCTTCGTGATCCTGCTGGTGACCTTCTTCGGGCAAAATATCCTGCTGATTTTCGTGGCGATCGGGATGGTGTCCTGGCTCGACATGGCACGTATCGTGCGCGGTCAGACCCTGAGCCTGAAACGTAAAGAATTCATCGAAGCGGCGCTGGTCAGCGGTGTGAGCACGCGAAATATCGTGTTGCGCCACATTGTGCCAAACGTGCTGGGTGTCGTGGTGGTGTATGCCTCACTGCTGGTACCGAGCATGATCCTGTTTGAATCCTTCCTGAGCTTCTTAGGATTAGGGACACAGGAGCCACTGAGCAGCTGGGGCGCGTTATTAAGCGATGGTGCCAACTCGATGGAAGTTTCACCTTGGTTACTGCTGTTCCCGGCAGGCTTCCTGGTTGTAACTCTGTTCTGTTTCAATTTTATCGGCGATGGCCTGCGTGATGCCCTCGACCCGAAAGATCGTTAAGGAGTGCAACCATGAGCACGATTGAACATATGCCCGCTTCTGCACTGCAGAATGCGAAGGGCAGCCAGACGCTTCTGGATGTCAAAGATTTACGTGTCACCTTTGAAACGCCTGACGGCGATGTCACGGCGGTTAACGATCTGAATTTCGACCTGCGTGCCGGTGAAACCTTAGGCATCGTCGGCGAATCCGGTTCCGGTAAATCCCAGACCGCGTTTGCCCTGATGGGCCTGCTGGCCAGCAATGGTCGCATCGGAGGTTCGGCGAAATTTAATGGTCGTGAAATCCTCAACCTGCCGCAAAACGAGCTGAACAAGCTGCGCGCAGAACAGATTTCGATGATTTTCCAGGATCCGATGACCTCTCTCAACCCGTACATGCGGGTCGGCGAGCAACTGATGGAAGTCCTGATCCTGCACAAAAAGATGAGCAAACGCGAAGCGTTTGAGGAATCCGTACGCATGCTGGATGCGGTGAAAATGCCGGAAGCCCGCAAGCGTATGAAGATGTTCCCGCATGAATTCTCCGGTGGTATGCGCCAGCGTGTGATGATTGCGATGGCATTGCTGTGCCGTCCAAAATTGCTGATTGCCGATGAGCCAACGACCGCCCTGGACGTGACCGTTCAGGCGCAGATCATGACCTTGCTTAATGAACTGAAGTCTGAGTTCAATACCG
The DNA here is from genome assembly GCF_021276285.1 of Rahnella victoriana. Classification (NCBI taxonomy): domain Bacteria; kingdom Pseudomonadati; phylum Pseudomonadota; class Gammaproteobacteria; order Enterobacterales; family Yersiniaceae; genus Rahnella; species Rahnella victoriana. The sequence goes on along the minus strand of NZ_CP089919.1, from coordinate 4,387,278 downwards.
CCATTATCATGATTACCCACGATCTGGGTGTCGTCGCCGGGATCTGCGACAAGGTGCTGGTGATGTACGCGGGGCGTACGATGGAATATGGCCGTGCCCGCGATGTTTTTTATGAGCCGTGCCATCCGTATTCTATCGGTCTGCTCAATGCGGTTCCTCGTCTGGATGCTGAAGGCGGCGCGATGCTGACCATTCCGGGCAACCCGCCAAACCTGCTGCGTCTGCCAAAAGGCTGTCCGTTCCAGCCCCGCTGCCCGTATGCGATGGATATTTGCGCCTCAGCGCCACCGCTGGAGCGTTTCGGTGATGGTCGCCTGCGTGCCTGCTACAAGCCGCTGGAGGAACTGGTATGACAGACAACACAATCATGAACAGCGCGGCGATGAACACTCACGCCCCTGAGAAAAAAGTGCTGCTCGAAGTGGCCGATCTGAAGGTTCATTTCGACATCAAAGACGGAAAACAATGGTTCTGGCAGCCTTCGAAAACCCTGAAAGCGGTGGATGGTGTCACCCTGCGTCTTTATGAAGGTGAAACGCTGGGCGTGGTCGGTGAATCCGGTTGCGGTAAATCCACCTTTGCCCGTGCGCTGATTGGGCTGGTGAAAGCCACCGACGGTCGTGTGGCCTGGCTGGGCAAAGATCTGCTGAACATGTCGGATAACGAATGGCGCCACACGCGCAGCGATATCCAGATGATTTTCCAGGATCCGCTGGCGTCCCTTAATCCGCGTATGACCATCGGTGAAATCATTGCCGAGCCGCTGAAAACCTATAATCCGAAAATGCCTCGTCTTGAGGTGAAGGAAAAAGTGAAGGCAATGATGTTAAAGGTCGGGCTGCTGCCTAACCTGATTAACCGTTACCCGCACGAATTTTCCGGCGGTCAGTGTCAGCGTATTGGTATCGCGCGCGCCCTGATCCTTGAGCCGAAACTGATTATCTGTGATGAGCCGGTTTCTGCGCTGGATGTGTCCATTCAGGCGCAGGTCGTCAACCTGCTGCAACAACTGCAACGCGAGATGGGCTTATCCCTGATCTTCATCGCGCACGATCTGGCGGTGGTTAAACACATTTCCGATCGCGTTCTGGTGATGTACCTCGGGCATGCCGTCGAGCTGGGGACGTATGATGAGGTGTATAACAATCCTCAGCATCCGTATACCCGTGCGCTGATGTCTGCGGTGCCGGTGCCGGATCCGGATAAAGAGCGCAATAAAGTGATTCAGTTACTGGAAGGGGAGTTACCTTCGCCGATCAACCCGCCATCAGGCTGCGTGTTCCGTACCCGTTGCCCGATTGCCGGACCTGAATGTGCGGTGACCCGTCCGTTGCTGGAAGGCAGCTTCCGCCACGCGGTGTCCTGCCTGAAAGTCGATCCGCTCTGATTGTTTTCCTCAGACGCAATGCATAAAAAAACCTGCCAGTGGCAGGTTTTTTTTCGTCTTCGTTTTCTTTACGTATCGTTCTGCTACGTCATTCAGATGGGATTAAAGCTGCAATTGAATGAATCCCCGGAATCTGACTTATATCAGTGACCGGGGTGAATGAAAGCCGCCAACACAGCGCCAGTCTGAAGGACGACGGAGACGGTTATTCTTTCCAGAGGATATGGCAAAGCTTATGGTCTTTCTCGCGACACAAAAGAACACGGGCGAAAATATCATTGATTGGCTGATCTTCCGCGTCAGCCAGACCGATCACCACTTCAGCAAAGAAGTCCGGGTTCAGGTCGAAATCCACATGCTCAACCCAGTCTTCTGCCGGGTCATATAATTCAGCGCCGCCGCGTTCTTCAAATTGCAGATTGAAGATCAGGATATCTGCCGGATCAAGGTTATCTCCGGCCAGCTCCAGAAAGATGTCATAGGCTTGTTCAAGCGTTTCGTCTTCGGTCAGGCGATTATTCAGGTCCATATCATTCTCGTTTACAGATGAGTGTATTCTGGCTCTTGCAAGCCGGTACTGGGGGTATTACATCATGCCCGACGCGGCATTTACAGCAGCGGACTGAAAAAGTAGAACAAACGTTCGACGATGCGGTGCCAGAACGGGCGTTTAATCCAGGCTTCAACATCCAGCAGATGTGAGCGGGCAATGTAATCGTCCTGCACGCGCCCGAGATCATCACCAAAACCGGCATCGTCAATCACCAGTGTTATCTCAAAATTGAGCCACAGGCTGCGCATATCCAGATTCACGGTGCCCACCAGACTGAGCTGACCATCAACCAGCATACTTTTGGTATGCAGCAAGCCATCTTCAAACTGGTAAATTTTGACCCCGGCTTCCAGCAACTCGCCAAAGAATGATTTACTGGCCCAGCCTACCATCATCGAATCGTTTTTCATCGGCAGGATGATACTGACATCAACCCCGCGCTGTGCCGCAGTACAAATCGCATGTAACAAATCATCGCTGGGAACCAGATACGGCGTGGTCATCACCAGTCGCTCGCGGGCCGAGTAGGTGGCGGTCAGCAGTGCCTGGTGGATCATATCTTCCGGGAAGCCCGGACCGGAGGCGATAACCTGAATGGTATGGCCGCTCTCCTGTTCGAAGGGCATCTGATTGCTGTCAGGTTCCGGCGGCAGAATACGCACGCCGGTTTCAATTTCCCAGTCACAGGAATAGACAATGCCCATGGTGGTCGCGACGGGGCCTTCCATACGGGCCATCAGATCGATCCACTGACCGACCCCGGCATCCTGCTTGAAGAAACGCGGGTCGACCATGTTCATGCTGCCGGTATAGGCGACGTAGTTGTCGATCAGCACCACTTTACGGTGCTGACGCAAATCCATGCGGCGCAGGAACACACGGAACAAATTAACCTGCAAGGCTTCAACCACTTCAATACCGGCGTTGCGCATCATTGCCGGATAAGGACTGCGGAAAAAGGCGACACTGCCTGCGGAATCCAGCATCAGGCGGCAATGAATACCACGGCGCGAGGCGGCCATCAGCGATTCAGCGACCTGATCAACCAGACCGCCCGGCTGCCAGATATAGAACACCATCTCGATATTGCTGCGGGCCAGTTCGATATCGCGCATCATGGCATGAAGCACATCATCGCTGGTGGTCAGCAGTTGCAGCTGATTACCTTTTACGCCAGCGATGCCCTGACGGCGTTCGCACAGCTGGAAAAGTGAGGCGGCAATTTCACTGTTTTCGGTGGCAAAAATACGCTTGCAGTCTTTGAGATCATTCAGCCAGCGGGCGGTTGAAGGCCACATGGCTTTCGCCCGTTCAGCACGGCGTTTGCCTAAGTGCAGTTCACCAAACGACAGATAGGCAATAATACCGACCAGCGGAATGATGTAGATGATCAGCAACCATGCCATCGCGGAAGGAACCGCCCGGCGTTTCATCAGAATACGCAGGGTGACGCCGGCAATCAGTAACCAGTAACCGAAAACCAGAAGTCCGCTGATTACTGTATAAAATGTTGTCATAAAGGCGAAAAGTCCTGTTCGCAAGCCATTGGCGTGAGTGTACGTGAAAGGGGCAACCTTTTAACTAACTTTATCCGGCCAATCAATCGGCTACCTCTTAAATCGCTATCCGCTCAGTAAATTGCCACTGCCCTGACTTCAAGGTTAGCTGATAACGGGGAGAAAGGACAAAAACAAGACTTGGATCACACCGCCATCGGCCTATAATGTCCCCGCAGTTTTTTCCGCTAAAAGACACTTAAAGACATTCTTCCGTTAAAGAAGCAGCGACGGCATCACGGGACATAAGTGAATGAAACGCAGTAGAAATGAAGTTGGCCGGTGGCGGATGTTACGCCAGACTCAGCGCCGGAGAAGCCGCTGGCTGGAAGGTCAGTCAAGACGCTATCGTCACATCTATCGTATTCGCCAGATCCACCATCAGCAGCATCAGCGCCTGTCTTTGTATGCCGTTAACTACGAATGGAATGCCTGATTACCGGGATTTAGGCTGAAACAGCGCGCCACATTTTTTGCAGACTAGCGTTGAGTTTTTGCGCACTTTTGCACTCATCTGTTCGGCAACATAACCGCATTCCGGGCAGGTGACCTTGGTGGTCGTACTGGTTAGAAACTTCAATCCGTCGAAGAATGACATATTGCTTACCTCATGGGCAGGGGTAAGCATCCTAGCACACAAGCGATGAAAGCAATGTGACGGCATTCGGGGAAATCGCGCCATGGGCATCATGCTATGGCGCGGGATGGCAGAAATCAGTCGAAAAGCTCTGAAAGGAAACTCTTCTTTTTATAAGGTTTTTGCGAGGAATAATGCCCGCGATTGTCGTAATTGCCTTGCGGGCGGTGATCGTCCCGGCGGTCGCGTTCCTCGTAGCGCGGCGTTGCTGGCCGCTCTGCGGACTGCGATGCAGCCGATTTCTCGATGATTTTATCCAGCTCACCGCGATCCAGCCACACTCCGCGACAGTCAGGACAATAATCGATTTCAATGCCCTGACGTTCGGACATCACCAGCTGACTTTCTTTGCATACCGGACATTGCATATCAGGTTCTCCGCTCAACGGTTAAAGAAATAGGGCGCAGGTAAGTGTGTGAGTAACCGGATATTTAGACAATCAACTGACGTAAGCAAAAGTAAAGTTGATTAAAGAGTGGCACGGCGGGGGAGGCAGGGCATCGGGCAGTTCGGAAAACTGCCCGCAAAACATCAGAATACGCGTTTGAATGGCTTCACGGTGACGGATTTGTACACGCCTGCCGCGACGTAAGGATCCGCATCAGCCCAGATTTTGGCGTCTTCCAGCGTTTCAAACTCAACCACCAGCAGGGAACCTGTCATCCCTGCCGCGCCCGGATCTTCGCTGTCGATGGCAGGCGTCGGCCCGGCAATCAGCACGCGGCCTTGCTCGTGCAGGTTTTTCAGGCGTTCGATATGAGCAGGGCGGGCAGCAGCGCGTTTTTCCAGTGAATCTGATACATCTTCAGAATAAATCACGTAAAGCATGAGTCACCTATCAATGGGTTTATGAAGTCTTGTGCGGCAGCCTGTGGCCGCCTGACGATTTTACAGAATTAACATAGCTAAACCTGAAGCCGGGGGAAAGCGCTTTGCGTGGGATCAAAGCAAAGGTTATTTGAGAATAGTTGTCATCTCGGTGTTGAATATGATTGCTATTTACATTTAAACTTGCGGCTTCACGGGGAAAATGAATCATTATGCCGCTAAAAAAGTTTAGATTTATCCGCAAGGTGACGGTGCCTGTCGCGCTGGCTGTCAGTTTACATGTCGCTGTTATCGCTGGCGTGTTGTATATGACGGTCGGCGAGTCAATAAAATTACCGAGCCAGGATCAGAAAGTGATGAGTGTGACGATGGTCAATCCGGCGGATTTTGCGCCCCCACCGCCGCCGCCTCAGCCTGAACCGACGCCGCCGCAACCTGAGCCTGAGCCGGAAGTGGTGCCTGAGCCGCCACCGCCGCCGGAAGCCGTGGTCATTCCGGAACCGCCGAAGCCTAAGCCGAAACCGGTGAAAAAGCCGGTGGTGAAACCGAAGGTGAAGCCGGTTGAACGTCCGGTAGAAAGACCGACCCAGACAGTCCAGACGCCGGTGACCAGTAATCAGCCACTGACCAAACCGGTGAGTCAGCCACCTGCGTCTTCCAATGCCAAGAGCGACACCGGGCCGCGACCGTTGCAGCGCGGACAGCCGGGTTATCCGGCTCGTGCGCTGGCGTTACGCATTGAAGGCCGTGTACGCGTGCAGTTCGATGTGGACAGCGATGGCCGCGTGCAGAATATCCGGGTGCTGTCAGCCGAACCGCGCAATATGTTTGAGCGTGAGGTAAAACAGGCGATGAACAAGTGGCGCTATGAACCTAAAGCGGCCAGCAACTTAATCGTGAATCTGGTGTTCAAAATTAAAGGCGGCACTTCTGTCGAGTAAGCCGACACCGCGGTGTTTGCCCCAATAAAAAAGGTCGCCTCTGAAGGGCGACCTTTTTGCTTTCTGAAGACCCGGTTCGTCACTCAGTCCTGAGAAACGCCTTCCGAGTCGACACTGAAATTGCTGCGTCCGTCAGGTAACTGGCGCGATTTGCCTTCGTCATCGACGGCTACATAGGTAAACACCGCCTCAGTGGCTCTGTAACGCTGTCCTATCGGCTCGGAAGAGACTTTCTTCACCCACACCTCAACATTGATGGTAATCGAGCTGTTGCCGGTACGGATGCAGCGTGCGTAACAGCACACCACATCACCGACGGCCACCGGCTTGAGGAAGGTCATCCCGTCAACACGCACAGTCACCACACGACCCTTGGCGATTTCCTTCGCCTGGATCGCGCCGCCCATATCCATTTGCGACATCAGCCAGCCGCCGAAGATATCACCGTTTGCATTGGTGTCAGCCGGCATTGCCAGCGTACGCAGAACCATTTCACCATTGGGTAAGCTATGTTTTTCGTTCATACGATAAAATTCACAGTGCTCAACAAACTGAAAAAGTAAGGCCTTTCAAAGAAAGGCCCGTGCAGAAGAATGCTTATTTTTTTTCATCATCCGGCATATGCCGGTAAATATAGACGCCGCTTAACAAAGTGAAGACCAGCGTCAGCGCGGTCAGACCAAACACCTTGAAATTGACCCAGATGTTTTGCGGCAACCAGAACGCCACATAAATATTGGCCAGACCGCACAGCAGGAAAAAGATCGCCCAGCTGATGTTCAGTTTATTCCAGACATGATCCGGCAACGTCAGTTCTTTGCCGAGCATACGCTGGATTAACGGCTTTTTCAGCACCAGCTGACTGATCAGCAATGCGCCGGAGAAAAGCACATAAATGACAGTCACTTTCCATTTAATGAATTCATCATTATGGAATACCAGTGTCAGGGTGCCGAAAACCGCCACCATTGCGAAGGTGATCAGCGTCATCTTCTCAATTTTGCGGTACAGAACCCAGGTAATGATTAACGCTAACGCGGTGGCCGCGATCAACGCGCCCGATGCGACAAAAATGTCGTAAAGCTTATAAACCACAAAAAAGACAATCAGGGGAAGAAAATCGAGGAGCTGCTTCATACTTCATTCCATGTTTTATGTATGGGATGACTATACCGGATTCAAATCGCGGACAAAAGAAAAGGGCGCCGGAGCGCCCCTGAAAAACGTATGTCTATATTATGCTTGTAATTTCATGTAAAGACGGAACATATAAATCAGCATAAAGGCGCTGATCATGTTGCTTAATGCGCCGAGGATCACCGCACCGAGCATCGGATTTAACGCGCTCAGTACGCCAACAAACAGCATCAGAACCACCTGAGCCACGATCCACAGCATCATCGCCGGCGCAACCAGACGCACATTACTGAAGGATAACCGGGTACTCATGCCCAGCGCGCGAAAGACGCCGACATTCTCTTTACAGGCAATCACCGGCGACATCGCCCAGGCGATGGCCACCAGGAAAGCAGGCACCAGCAGCAGCGCAAGACCGAAGCGGAACATAATGCTGCAAATAAACAGCAGGATGATCAGACGCGGCAGCACCGGCAGCGACGCGGTCATGACCTGAACAACACTGGCCCGAACGCCCTGAGACACCAGCTGAACCAGCGTTAGTACGCCCCCGACCAGAATGACATTCCCGGCCAGTGTGGAAAACAGCGCCGCCAGGCTGTAACGGAAAATCGCGCTTTGCTGCTCAGGCGTGATCTGCTGTTCAAGATACCCCATCATATCGCCGACGCTCATCCCCGTGATATTGCTCATCAGTTGCCCGATAGCGTCGACCTGCTCTGCGGAAGGACTCAATATCCAGCTCAAAATGACGGTAATTAATGCGGCCAGAACGGACAGCGCGAAAACGCTACCCAACTGATTACGCATAAAATTATAACTGTCACGGTACAATGTACTGGCCGTGATAGACATGGACGCTCCTTGGCAAAAAGCAAAAATCAATAAGGCGGCGATTGTACCCTTTAAATGGCCCCCGCCGATAGTTTTGCGCTGACTTCCTGTCAATCTGCCTGATGAATCTCTGCTTATACGCAGGTGACATGCCACAGATCTGACGGTGTGGCATCCATCTCCAGCGGCGGCAGACCATATTGTGCACGCGCGCGGTCACAGGCGGAATTGGCGACGCCATTCAATCCAGACTGATTGAACTCCCGGCACGGTGACGGGCGGTTAAGGTAAACGGAGCAGGAAACCGACTGTCCCACTTCACCTTTCAGGGCGATGCAGCGCGGGCGTTTACTGTTCGTGCCCTGCATACAACTCATAAAAGGAGTGACCTGCTCGGTCAAAGCTTGCGGAACCACGCCGCCGGCCTCTTCAGATTCAGCCCAATAAAATGAAACGCGGAAATAGGCGCAGCACGCGCCACAGGTCATACAGGGATTGTTAATTTCGCTCATCTTGGGAAGCCACCGACTCCTTACGGCACCAAACCAAAACCAACAGTGAACAAGCAAAGTACGCAGCGTCATTTTTTTTAGCAACTGAAATATCACCTGTTAACAAAACAACAAAATCTCCTCATTTTTGATGCAGATCAATTCCTTTGTTTTTATAGATTTAGATCGCTTTGCGGAAGATGCATTTTCTGACTTTTTGTTTTAAAGATGTGATCCGGCATTGATCAAACCATACCAAAGAGTAGGTATCATTCGCGCGGTTGATAAATAATCCACACAAAGGAAAGGGATAATGAAAGCAGCATATTGGGCATTAGTCGCAGCAGCGGCATTTCCGGCAGTCGCGAGTGCACATCAGGCAGGGGATGTGATTTTTCGTGTAGGGACAGCGACCGTTCGTCCAACCGAAGGGTCAGACAACGTGCTGGGGCTGGGATCGTTTAATATCAATAATAATACTCAGATGGGGTTAACGCTGGGGTACATGTTTACCGACAATATCGGGATGGAGTTACTGGCCGCCACGCCGTTCCAGCATAAAGTCGGACTGAAAAGCACCGGCACCATTGCGGAAGTGAAACAGTTACCTCCGTCCCTGATGGCGCAGTATTACTTCGGTGACAGGCAGGACAAATTGCGTCCGTACCTCGGTGTGGGCATCAACTACACCACGTTCTTCGACACAGATTTCAACCAGACCGGGCGCGATGCCGGGCTGTCTGATTTAAGCGTCAAAGATTCCTGGGGTGTGGCCACCCAGGCCGGTCTCGATTACAACCTGGACGACAACTGGTTAATCAACATGTCTGTCTGGTGGATGGATATTGATACCGAGGTGAAATTCAAAGCCGGTGGTGAGCAGCAAAACATCAACACCCGGATCGATCCCTGGGTCTTTATGTTTGGCGTCGGCTATCGTTTCTGAGTCTTCAGCCCGCGCATAAAAAAAGAGGCGCTTCTGCGCCTCTTCGCTGTGTCACCCGTTTTGTTTCAGGCTACTTCACCCGCATGTCATTCTCAATCGAACGAACCCCGGCCACGCCGCGCGTCACTTCTACCGCACGGTTCGCATCTGCTGTCGAGGTGACAAAACCACTCAGCTGAACACGGCCTTTAAAGGTCTCGACGCTGATTTCCGTGGACTTGATGGTCTTATCTGCCAGCAGCGCGGATTTCACTTTGGTGGTGACCACGGTGTCATCAATGTAGCCACCGGTTCCTTCTGATTTTTTGGTAGGCGCACAGGCTGCAACGGCCATGACCACAACAGCTGCCATGCAGAATGCGGACAATGTTTTGAATAGCTTCATAAATAACTCTCCATGCTTTGTTATAAAACCAAAAGAAACGACCTGCAGACACTCAGACAGGCGATAGCCGCAATGGCCGTATTATCATAGGCCTGATGAGTAGTTTGAGTTTGGTTTATTGATGGCGTTAATACAAATAAATCGAAGTAAAAAAGCGTAAGAATTTAAAAAGAAACAGAACGTTAGCGGGTTCAGCCACGAACGTTCTGTTCAGGGGAGGTTATGCGCGGGTGGCGGCTTTCATTTCACTGACGAAACGGGAAAGCTGTGCCAGCATTTCTGAAGGCTGATGTTGATTGTTTTCGATGATACGCACCGTCGCCGAGCCGGAAATCGCGCCCGCCGCACCGGCAGCCAGGGTTTCCTTCACCTGTGAAGGTTCGGAAATCCCAAAGCCCTGCAATGGCGGTGCCGCGTTATATTCACGAAGCTTATCAACCAGATGATTCAGCGGAGTCAGCGCACGTTTTTCCGTCCCCGTTACGCCTGCGCGGGACAGCAGATAGGTATAACCCCGGCCATGAGAGGAAATCTCACGCAGCAAATCATCGGATGCATTCGGCGGGCAGATGAAGATTGGCGCGATACCGTGGCGCAATGCGGCTGCACGGAACGGCGCGGATTCTTCAAATGGCACGTCGGCAACCAGCACGGAATCCACACCCACTTCGGCGCAACGCTGATAGAAGGTTTCGATGCCGTTGTGGAAGACCAGATTGGCGTACATCAGCAGACCAATCGGAATATCAGGATGCTTTTCGCGGATGCGCGCCAGCATGTTGAAACACTGCGTCGGCGTCACACCGGCGGCGAAAGCGCGCAGGTTGGCGTTCTGGATTGTCGGGCCATCCGCCAGCGGATCAGAGAACGGAATGCCCAGTTCCAGCGCATCGGCACCGGCTTCAATCAGCGTGTCGATAATGGACAGTGACAGCTCAACGCCCGGATCGCCCAGCGTAACGAAAGGAACAAATGCGCCTTCTTTTTTGCTTTCCAGACGCTTGAATAATTGCTGATAACGTTCCATTAAATTTCTCCCCGGGCAGTCAGGATGTCATGTACGGTGAAAATATCTTTGTCGCCGCGGCCGGACAGGTTCACCACCAGAATTTGTTCTTTCTCCGGGGTTTCCTTGATCAGTTTCAGCGCGTAAGCCAGCGCATGTGACGATTCCAGCGCAGGAATGATCCCTTCGTGACGGGACAGTTCTTTAAAGGCTTCCAGGGCTTCATCATCGGTAATCGACACGTATTCCGCGCGGCCGGTGCTGTTGAGGAAGGCGTGCTGCGGGCCAACCGACGGGAAATCCAGACCGGCAGAGATAGAGTAGGATTCCTCAATCTGGCCTTCGGAGGTTTGCATCATCGGCGCTTTCATACCGAAATAAATACCGACGTGACCGTGTTTCAGCGGCGCGCCGTGCTGTCCGGTTTCAATGCCGAGACCGGCAGGTTCGACACCGATCAGCTTCACGCTGGTCTCGTCAATGAAATCAGCAAACATGCCGATGGCGTTGGAACCGCCGCCCACGCAGGCGATCACCGCATCTGGCAGACAGCCTTCGCGTTCCTGCATTTGTGCTTTGGTTTCCTCACCGATCATGCGCTGGAATTCACGCACAATGGTCGGATAAGGGTGCGGACCCGCCGCCGTCCCCAGCATGTAGTGGGATTTTTCGTAGCTGCCGGACCAGTCGCGCAGCGCCTCATTACAGGCATCTTTCAGCGTGGAAGAACCGCTGTGTACCGGGATCACTTCCGCCCCCATCAGACGCATACGGAACACGTTTGGCGACTGACGCTCAATGTCTTTCGCGCCCATATAAATACGGCATTTCAGGCCGAGCAGGGCACAGGCCAGTGCTGAGGCCACGCCGTGCTGACCGGCACCGGTCTCGGCGATAATTTCAGTTTTGCCCATGCGTTTAGCCAGTAACGCCTGACCCAACACCTGGTTCGTTTTGTGCGCGCCGCCGTGCAGCAAATCTTCACGCTTGAGGTACAGCCTGGTTTTGGTTCCGGCGGTCAGATTTTTGCACAGCGTCAGTGCTGTCGGGCGACCAGCATAGTTTTTCAGCAGATCAATGAATTCAGCCTGAAACTCCGGGTCGCGCTGCGCGCTGACAAAAGCTTCTTCCAGCTGGGCCAGCGCAGGCATCAGAATTTGCGGTACATACTGGCCGCCAAATTCGCCGAAGTAGGGATTAAGTAAAGTCATGTTATTCCGTCCTGTCTGTCAATTTTTGCGTCATTGCGTGCGGCTTAATACGCCCGCAATGTCTGGAATACGGCGGTAATTTTTTCGGCATCTTTGATGCCCGGCTCACTTTCAACACCGGAGTTGAAATCCAGCCCTGCACAACCGAGCTGTGCAGCTTCGACACAATTGTCGGCGCTCAGTCCGCCAGCCAGCAGTACGTTGCTCAGATCCTGCCCGGCCAGCTTGCTCCAGTCGAAACGATAACCGGTGCCGCCTTTACCGTTGTCGAGCACATAGCGGTCGACATGATTCAGATCGCGTGCCGGCATCGTGTCTTTAACACTCAGCGCTTTCCAGATCTGAACGGACTGCGGTAATGCGCTGCGTAACGCGTCGATGTACGCCTGATTTTCATCGCCGTGAAGCTGCACGGCAGTCAGGGCTAATGCTTTCGCTGTTTCTGCCACGGTATTCAGGTCTTCATCCCGGAACACGCCGACATACTTCAGCGGTGCGCCGTTCTGTACTTCTTTCGCCAGCGTGTGGGTCACAAAGCGCGGCGAGGTGTCGACGAAAATCAGTCCGCCATAAATAGCCCCTGCGTCGTGCGCGGCTTTGGCATCCTGCGGGCGGGTCAGACCGCACACTTTATTATCACCCAGCAACACGCGCCGGACGGCGCTGCTGAGGTTTTGTTCTGACATCAGTGCGCTGCCAATCAGGAAACCATTGGCGAAGCGGCTGAGTTCGCGGATTTGTCCGTAGGTGTTAATGCCCGATTCGCTGATGACTGTGACACCATGCGGCACACGCGGTGCCAGTTCACGCGTGCGGTTCAGGTCGATGGATAAATCGCGCAGATCGCGGTTATTGATACCGACCACTTTCGCTTTCAGCTTCACGGCGCGATCCAGTTCTTCTTCATTACTGGCTTCGGTCAGCACGCCCATATTCAGGCTGTGAGCGACGGCGGCCAGCTGAACGTACTGATCATCATCGAGTACGGAAAGCATCAGTAAAATCGCATCGGCCTGATAAAAACGGGCCAGATGGATCTGATACGGGTCGATAATAAAATCTTTGCACAGCACCGGCTGCGTGACGGTTTTGCTCACCAGCGGCAGGAAATCAAAACTGCCCTGGAAATATTTCTCATCGGTTAATACCGAAATAGCGGAAGCGTAGTCTTTATAAACGCTGGCGATTTCTACCGGATCGAAGTTCTCGCGGATCTTGCCTTTCGACGGAGACGCTTGTTTGCACTCCAGAATGAAGGCCGTTCTAGCCCCTTGCAGGGCATGGTAGAAACTGCGCTGGCTCTGAGTTATTTCGTTCTGAAAGCTGGCCAGCGGTTGTTGTTCTTTGCGTGCCGCGACCCAAACTTCCTTATCGCGAACAATTTTGTGGAGCACGGTTTCCTGCTGCATCACTTATCCTCTTGCTGCCAATGCCAACACGCGCTGGTAAGGTTCACCGCTGCGCATGACGGCCAAAGCCTGTTGTGCGTTTTGCTTTAAGTCTTCCTGACCGAACAGACGCAGTAACATCGCCACATTGACGGCTACCGCGGCTTCATGGGCCGGATCTCCTTTACCTTGTAATAAGCGTGCCAGAATGTCACGGTTTTCTTCCGGCTCGCCGCCCAGCAAGGATTCAATCGGATAATTATCCAGACCGAAGTCCTGCGGGGTCAGTTCATAAGTGGTAATTTTGCCGTCTTTTAGCTCGGCAACCTGTGTGGCTGCGTGGATTGCCACTTCATCCATTCCGCCGCCGTGAACCACTGCCGCACGCTCATAACCCAGCGCACGCAATGTTTCGGCAATCGGCTGCACCAGTTCCGGGCTGTATACGCCAATCAGCGCCAGCGGCGGACGTGCCGGATTAATCAGCGGACCCAGCACGTTAAACAGCGTGCGGGTTTTCAGGGATTTACGTACCGGCATCGCATGACGAAAACCGGTGTGGTATTGCGGGGCGAACAGGAAACACACGCCCAGATCATCAAGCGCCGCACGGGATTGTTCCGCAGGCATATCCAGACGGATGCCAAACGCGGCCAGTAAATCCGACGAGCCCGAACGGCTGGACACGCTGCGGTTGCCGTGTTTTGCCACCCGTGCGCCACAGGCCGCCGCCACAAAGGCGCTGGCGGTAGAAATGTTGATGCTGTTGGTGCCGTCGCCGCCGGTGCCGACAATGTCCGCGAACGGATAATCGGGGCGCGGGAACGGCTCGGCGTGTGCCAGTAACGCTTTGGCCGCTCCGGCGATTTCAGCCGGTTGCTCGCCACGCACTTTCATGCTGATTAATGCACCGGCCAGTTGCGCCGGTTCCAGTTCGCCATTCACGATGGCGGTAAATAACTGCTGGCTTTCTTCCTGTGTCATCGTCTGAGCGCGGAACAGATTTTCGAGAATGCCGGGAATAGTTTGCGTTTGCATGACAGTTCTCCTTACGCCAAAGCCCAGGCCAGTGTCTGCTCAAGCAGACGGGCGCCCTGTGAAGTTAAAATGGATTCCGGATGGAACTGGAAACCGCAGACGCGATCTTCTTCGTGACGCACTGCCATGACCATGTCACCGAAACGGGCGTTAACGGTCAGCCCGTCAGGGATCTGGCTGCCCACCAGCGAGTGATAACGCGCCACCGGCAGCGGATTGTTCATACCGGCAAACATCGCTTCGTTGTCATGGGTAACAGATGAGGCTTTACCGTGCAGGATTTCACCGGCCTGGCCGACGAAACCGCCATACGTTTCCACAATCGCCTGATGGCCGAGACAGATACCGATAATCGGCAACTGACCGCGCAGACGTTTCAGCAATTCCGGCATGCAACCGGCTTCGGACGGCGTACCCGGTCCCGGCGAAAGCATCAGCACCGGTTTTTCCAGCTGGCTGAGTTTTTCGATAATCACGTCAGCCGGGATCTGATTGCGGTAAATCACCACGTTGTGGCCGCTGGAACGCAGCTGATCGACAAGGTTGTAAGTAAAGGAATCGACGTTATCGATAAGTAAGATATCGGCCATCTTAAAATACCTCTTTCGCATTGTGGGCGGTGGCGATGGCACGCAGCACGGCACGGGCTTTGTTACGGGTTTCGTCGGCTTCGGCTTGCGGTACGGAGTCCAGCACCACGCCGCCGCCTGCCTGCACGGTGGCAATGCCGTCTTCGACATACGCCGAACGGATCACGATGCAGGTATCTAAATCACCGTGAGCGGTGAAGTAACCCACTGCGCCGCCGTAGCTGCCGCGACGGGTTTGCTCGGAGGCGGAAATCAGCTGCATGGCGCGCACTTTCGGTGCGCCGGTCAACGTGCCCATGTTCATCACCGCCTGATAGGCATGCAGCACGTCGAGGTCATGACGCAGCGTGCCGACCACGCGGGACACCAGATGCATCACGAAAGAGTAACGGTCAACTTTGGTCAGGTCGGCGACGTAACGGCTGCCCGGCTCGCAGATACGCGCGAGATCGTTGCGCGCTAAATCCACCAGCATCAGGTGCTCGGCCAGCTCTTTATGGTCGGTACGCATTTCCAGTTCGATACGGCTGTCGAGATCCAAATCCAGCGAACCGTCAGCACGGCGGCCGCGCGGACGGGTACCGGCAATCGGATAGATTTCAATCTGGCGATTGGTCGCGTCATATTTCAGTGCGCTTTCCGGCGATGCGCCGAACAGGGTGAAATCGTTATCCTGCATAAAGAACATATACGGGCTTGGGTTGTTGTTTTTCAGCGTTTCATACGCGGCCAGCGGCGCAGGGCATGGCAGTGAGAAACGGCGTGACGGCACCACCTGGAAAATTTCACCGGCGCGGATCGCCACTTTCATTTTCTCCACCACCGCACCAAATACTTCATCGCTCTGGTTCACGCTCAGTTGCATCTCCGGCACGCTCTGGTGCGGAATGGCGTGTGGCGGCAGTTGTAACTGATGTTGCAGTTGTTCCAGACGCTCGTGCAGGCGCTGTTTTTCTTCAGCGGAAGGCGTAAACAGGCTGGCCTGCAAACGGCAGGTGCGGTTCTGGTGGTCGAGCACCAGCAGGGTTTCTGCCAGATAGAAGCAGAAATCCGGGCAACGCTGGTCAGAATCTAATGCCGGTAAATTTTCAAAACCGGCGACCAGATCGTAAGCAAACAGACCGCCGAGGAACATCGCTTCGCGCTCATCGGCAGGGGTTTCAACGCAGGTCAGGATGCTGCGCAGCGCATCAAAAACGGAGCGGGAGCGCAGACGCGCGTCTTCGTCCTGCATCTGGTCGATGACCGGGAAGCTCAGTTCACGGCCATTCGGACGCACATCATTGCGAATTTCAGCCGGTAACGCGGCATCAATCAGTGGCAGTAAAGAGGCGCCGTTTGGCGTCAGTGCCTGAACCGACACCCGGGAACCCAGCGCGGTGATGCGCAGGGCGCTGTCGACAATCAACAGGCTCTTCAGGTTTTCTTTGCTGGTGACTTCAGAGGATTCCAGCAACAGGGTCGCCGGACGGGCGCCGCACAACTGGTGGAAAATGGCCGTCGGGTCGCCGCGGTAACATCCTTCTGCGGTCAGCAATTCTAAACGTGGTTTCTGAATAGTCATTGTGCTTCCTGAAATTTTCTCAACGTTTGTATTAAACGGATGACAAAGAGACGGCCACAAAAAAGCCCGCGTTATGCGGGCTTCGGGAATCTTGCAGCGTCTGATGACAGCTATGCGTGATTACTCCGCCCGCCAAGGGGAAGTACGCCACCAGCTGAGAACCGCCATCATGTAAGTTTTCATCATCAGACACTCTTGTTTGTTTATGAAGCTAACGTCTTTAAAACGTAAGCTTTCTGAATCGGGTTGTCACGTTGTTCATTTCTGAACTGTCCCGTGAACTTGCGTACTAGTAAACTAGTTCATGGATGTAATGTCAACCCTCTTTTTCCTGCAAATCCCACCTTTAGTGCGGCTGCATTGTGCAGAAAGTGTTATCGCACCGTAACAGTGCGTAGCGGCCGGGTGAAATCATTCCTGACGCGTGCCTCCCTGACGCGTTATGATGGAGACTGCATTCAGAAACAGGTTAATTCCCCACGTGACGATGACTTTGCCAACAAACACTTCGCCTTCAGCAGACGACCAGACTTCCAGCACCGCCTTCACTCTCTACGATCTTCACAGCCACACAACCGCATCTGACGGCTATTTAACGCCGGAAGCGCTGGTGGCACGGGCCGTAGACATGCGTGTCGGCGTGCTGGCGATCACCGATCACGATAGCACCGAAGGGCTGGCGCGCGCGGCGCAGGCGATTGCGGACCAACAGTTGCCGCTGCATCTGGTGAACGGCGTCGAAATTTCCACGTTGTGGGAAAATCATGAGATCCACATCGTCGGGCTGGGCATCGACCCTTCGCATCCGGCGATGATCGAATTACTGAAAGTACAGGCCGATTTACGCCAGCAGCGGGCACAGGAAATGGGCCGTCGCCTGGCAAAAGCGCGCATCGAAGGCGCATGGGAAGGCGCACTGCGTCTGGCCGACGGTGGCGCGGTGACGCGGGCGCATTTTGCCCGTTTTCTGGTGGAATTTGGCGCGGCCGACAACATCGCTCAGGTGTTCAAAAAGTACCTTGCCAAGGGCAAGACCGGCTACGTTCCGCCACAGTGGTGTACAATAGAACAAGCGATTGATGCGATTCATCAGTCTGGCGGACAGGCGGTTGTCGCCCATCCGGGGCGTTATGACCTGTCCACAAAATGGCTGAAACGCTTACTGGCTTTCTTTGCTGAACAGGGCGGGGATGCCATGGAAGTCGCGCAATGCCAGCAGGCACCGAACGAGCGCGCACAACTGGCGGCGTATGCCCGTGATTACCATTTGCTGGCCTCGCAGGGTTCTGATTTTCATCAACCCTGCTCGTGGATCGAACTGGGGCGCAAACTTTGGCTGCCCGCAGGCGTGGAACCGGTGTGGCAACACTGGCCGGTCGCCGGAAAACAGCCTGAAATTGAACCGGTCTGAAGCCCGACCGCAGAAGAAGAATTAAGAGGGAACAATGAGTCAATATTTTTATATTCACCCTGAAAACCCGCAGCCACGTCTGATTAATCAGGCCGTCGAATTGCTGCGCAAGGGCAATGTGATTGTGTATCCGACCGACTCAGGCTACGCGCTGGGTTGCCGTCTGGAAGAAAAGAACGCCATGGAGCGCATTTGCCGCATCCGTCAGTTGGACGGGAACCACAACTTTACGCTGATGTGCCGCGACCTGTCAGAACTGTCTACCTACGCTTACGTGGACAATTCGGCGTTCCGGCTGATCAAAAACAATACGCCGGGTAACTACACGTTCATTCTCAAAGCGACCAAAGAAGTGCCGCGTCGCCTGATGAGCGAGAAGCGTAAAACCATCGGCCTGCGTGTGCCGTCTAACCCGATTGCGGTCGCGCTGCTGGAAACGCTGGGTGAACCGCTGATGTCGACCACGCTGATGCTGCCGGGCAATGATTTCGCGGAATCGGATCCGGAAGACATCAAAGATCATCTGGGCAAAGTGGTGGATCTGGTGATTGACGGCGGATCACTCGGTCAGCAACCGACCACGGTGATTGACCTGACCGAAGCGACGCCAGAAGTGGTGCGCGAAGGGGCGGGCGATCCAGCGCCGTTCCGTTAACATTGCCTGAAAAATAATCAGTCCGTCATCGCCTTTGCAGGATACAAATTGCAGATAACTGTGTATAATGGCGGGCTGACTTTTTTGTAAGTCGTTGTATTACTACGTAATAACTGAATTTTGGCGGGCAGACGACAATCACGTCGTGCTGCCGGCTCCCCCCGACGCCTGTGAAGGCGACAAATGAGGCTGCTCAATGAGCGAGAAGTATAATTCCCAGAAGCACTCCAGCGACAAGTCCAAACCGGCACGTTCGTCTGGTGACAAGCCAAAAAGCGGCAGAAATTCCGGCGCTGCAAAAGGCCGTCCGGAACTGTCACGGGCTGAAAAGCGCGGCGAAAAGCCACGTACTGACAAACCACGCAGCGACAAGCCACGTTCAGACAAACCACGTTCTGATGCAGGTCGCGGCGATTCACGCATTGAAAATTCACGTATCGAAAAACCGCGCAGTGGCAAACCGGGTCGTCCGGAAAATGCCCGCGCTGAAAAACCACGTGCACCGCTGAAACCGCGTGGCACCAAACCGAAAGCGGAAGCACTGTTTGATGAAAACGGTGACGAAGAAGAAGTGAAATACCAGAAGCCTAAGAACGCACTGGACAGCACCGAAGGACAAAGCGAAAAGCTGCAAAAAGTCCTGGCGCGCGCTGGTCACGGTTCACGTCGCGAAGTCGAAGCGATGATTCAGGCTGGCCGCGTCAGTGTTGACGGTAAAATCTCAACACTGGGCGATCGCGTGGAAGTCACCGGCGGCACTAAAATCCGTCTCGACGGCCACATCCTGTCGGTGATGGAGTCGCAGGACACCGTCTGCCGCGTGCTGGCGTACTACAAGCCGGAAGGCGAGTTGTGTACCCGCAGCGATCCGGAAGGCCGTCCGACCGTCTTTGACCGTCTGCCAAAAATGCGCGGTTCCCGCTGGATCGCCGTCGGTCGTCTCGACGTCAACACCTCGGGCCTGCTGTTATTCACGACCGACGGTGAACTGGCTAACCGCCTGATGCACCCGAGCCGTGAAGTTGAGCGCGAATATGCCGTGCGCGTTTTCGGTCAGGTTGATGATGAAAAAATCAAACAGCTGAGCCGTGGCGTGCAGCTGGAAGACGGTCCTGCGGCATTCCGCTCGATCAAATTCCAGGGCGGCGAAGGCCTGAACCAGTGGTACAACGTGACCCTGACAGAAGGGCGTAACCGTGAAGTTCGTCGTCTGTGGGAAGCCGTTGGCGTGCAGGTCAGCCGTCTGATCCGCGTCCGTTACGGTGATCTGAACCTGCCTAAAGGTCTGCCTCGCGGCGGCTATAAAGAGCTGGATCTGCCGGATATCAACTATCTGCGCACGCTGGTCGATATGACCGAAGAAACCGTCAGCAAACTGCCGGTTGAGCGTGACCGTCGTCGCGTGAAGGCCAACCAGATCCGTCGCGCGGTTAAGCGCCATACGCAGGTTGCACCGGCACGTCGTACCACCGGACCCGCAAAACGGGGTTGATCGCTGACAAGCGACGGACTTCCCACTATGCTCATAAGCCGCAGTCAGTGACTGCGGTTTTTTTTGCTCAAATTTCAGGGCATAACGTCATTACTGACCCCTGTTAAATGAACATACAGAAAGTAAGGAGCCGATTATGATGCTGATTACCGGCGGTGCCCGCAGCGGCAAGAGCCGTTTTGCCGAACAGGTGGCACAAAACCGTGGCGGTGACGTGCTGTATATCGCCACGTCCGTGGTGACTGATGCCGAAATGGCGGACCGCATCCGTTATCACCAGCAGCAACGTCCGGCTCACTGGCATACGTTTGAAAGCTGGCGTGATCTGGGTGAAGTGGTGCTTGCGCATCAGGAACAGTTTCCGACCATTATTATCGAATGCATCACGACGATGATGACTAATCTGTTGTTTGATATAGCCGGTGAATCCCAACCGGAAGAGATGGATTTTGACGCCATTGAACAGCATATCTTTGCGCAAACCGCGCAGTTGCTGGCGGCGGCACAACATCCTGAATCAGAAGTGATTATCGTCACCAACGAAGTGGGCATGGGGATTGTGCCGGATAACCTGCTGGCGCGGCGGTTTCGTGATATTGCCGGTCGGGTGAATCAGCAACTGGCCGCGGCGGCAGACGATGTTTATCTGATCGTCTCCGGGATCCCGGTGCCGGTGAAAACCTCCGAATAACACGACTCAGAAAGGGCATGGGTATGACGACATGGCGTCTGTTTCTGGCGACGTTACAGTTTCTCACCCGCATTCCGGTGAAGGAACGCTGGTGTGACGGCATCGGACTGAAAGATTATCCCCGCGGTATTGTCTGCTTCCCGCTGGTCGGGCTGGTCATCGGTTTACTCACCGCACTGGTCTGGCAGATTCTGATGCCCCATGTCGGCGTGCTGGTGGCGGCGATTGCCGTGGTGGCCACGCACATTATGCTGACCGGCGGTCTGCATCTCGACGGGCTGGCCGACAGTTGTGACGGCTTATTTTCAGTGCGCAGCCGGGAACGCATCCTCGAGATTATGCGCGACAGCCGGATCGGCACCAACGGCGCGCTGGCATTGATCGTGGCTGTTGTGCTGCGGCCGGCGCTGATTTACCAGATCAGTATTGAAGGATTACCGGTGCTGGCGTTTCTTATCATCACGCCGGTGGTCGGACGGGGCATGATGGCGGTGATGATGTTTCATCAGGCCTATGCCCGTGAGTCTGGCATGGGAAATTTGTTTATCGGCAAAATCAGCGAGGGACGTTTCTGTTTCACCCTGCTGCTGATGGCGGCGCTGACGCTGGCGATTGGCGGGATATCGTCACTGCCTGCGCTGCTGATCACGCTGTTATGTGTGCTGGGCTTGCGGCGTTTTGTCGCTACCCGCATCGGCGGACAAACCGGCGATACACTGGGTGCGGCCTGCGAGTTAAGCGAGCTGGCCATGCTGTTCTTTCTGTTATGGCACTGAGATAAGGGACAACATCATGAAACTGTATCTGATAAGGCACGGACAAACTCAGGCTAACATAAGCGGCGTTTTTTGCGGCAGCAGCGATATCGCGCTGACCACCGAAGGCCAGCGTCAGGCACAACATGTTGGCCGTCAGCTGGCGTCAACGCCGCTTGATGCGCTGATCCACACCGGTATGCGCCGCAGTCACGAAACCGCCAGCATCATTGCGCAAGGCCGCCAGCTGGCGATGGAAACCCAGCCGCTTTTGCAGGAGATGGCGTTCGGCGACTGGGAAATGCGCCATCACAAAGAACTGGAGGCCACTCAGGCCGAAGGTTATCAGGCATGGTGTCAGGACTGGCAGAAAGCCGATGTTCCGCAGGGCGAATCGTTTACGGCGTTTACCCTGCGTATCCGTCAGGCGTTGCAGCAGCTGCATTTACGTCCGCAGGAAAGCAGGCTGGCAATCGTCGCGCATCAGGGGTCGCTCAGCCTGCTGCTGGCGATGATGCTTAAACTGGCGCCTGCCGACATGTGGCGTTTCCCGTTTAAGCAGGGCTGCCTGTGTGAAATCGATCTGAGTCACGGCGCTTGTGTGATCCAGCGGTTTAACGACAGCGGTATTTAACTTTTTAAACCCGTAAGGACAACCGATGGCTTCGCTGGAAAATATCCTCCGTCAGATTGCTGAACCCGATGCCCAGGCCGCACAAACGGCTGCGGCCCGGCTCGACAGTCTGGTAAAACCTTTAGGCAGCCTTGGCCGTCTGGAACAACTGGCGATCCAGCTGGCCTCCATTCGTGGTGATCAGCCGTTGCATTTTCCGGCCAAAGAAGTGCTGGTGATGGCCGCCGATCACGGGGTCTGGCAGGAGGGCGTCACGCCCTCTCCGCAGGTCGTCACGGCCATTCAGGCCGTGAATATTGTGCAGGGCAAAGCCGGAGTTTCGGTACTGGCAAGGGCGGCAGGGGCGCAGGTGACATTGATTGACTGCGGTATTATCGGCCCGTATATTCCCGGTACCCTCAGCCATAAAATCGCGCAGGGCACGGGTAACATTGCCACCGGCCCGGCGATGACCCGCGAACAGGCGCAAGCCTTGCTGGTGTGGAGTGCGGAAAGGGTGATTGCCAAAGCCGAAAGCGGTTTGTCTCTGCTGGCAGTGGGCGAACTGGGTATGGCGAACACCACACCGGCGGCGGCAATGGTGGCGGTGCTGACCGGTGCTCAGCCTGCGAAAACCGTCGGGCTGGGGGCGAATCTTCCGCCAGACCGTCTGGCGCATAAAATCCGCGTGGTGGAAAAAGCCATCGCGGTGAATAAGCCCGATCCGGCCGATGCGCTGGATGTGATGGCGAAAGTGGGCGGCTTCGAACTGGTGGCGATGGCGGGCGCGATGATTGGCGCAGCGGCGGCGGGTATTCCGCTGGTGCTGGACGGTTTTCTGTCTTATGCCTCGGCGCTGGCGGCCTGTCAGATCGCCCCCGCGCTGAAACCCTACCTGATCCCTTCGCACCTTTCTGCAGAGCAGGGCGCGACGCTGGCGCTGGAAGCGCTGGGGCTGCAACCCTATTTTGATCTGAATCTGCGACTGGGCGAGGGCAGCGGTGCGGCGCTGGCGTTACCGCTGATTGATGCCGCCTGCGCCATTCACAATGAAATGGCGACGCTGGCGGAGTGTCAGATAGAACTTTGATAAATGAAGGCGGGCGTTACCAGTCGATGCCCTGCTGCGCCATAATCCCGGCGTCAAAGGCATGTTTTACCGGGCGCAGTTCGCTGACCGTATCGGCCATTTCCAGCAGATCACGATGGCAGCCACGGCCGGTAATGATCACCGTCTGATGCGCCGGACGGGCATTCAGCGCATCCACCACGTCCTGCAAATCCAGATAACCAAAACTGACCATGTAGGTCAGTTCATCGAGTACCACCAGATCTAATGAGGCATCCGCCAGCATGCGTTTTCCGTGCTGCCAGACCGCCCGACAGGCCGCAGTATCGGTTTCTTTATTCTGCGTTTCCCAGGTAAAGCCGGTCGCCATCACCTGAAATTCCACGCCGTGCGGTTCGAGCAGATTCTTCTCGCCGTTCGGCCATTCACCCTTAATAAACTGGATCACCGCGGCGCGCATGCCATGCCCGACGGCGCGCGTTACCGTACCAAAGGCCGCCGTGGTTTTGCCCTTACCGTTGCCGGTAAACACAATCAGAATGCCGCGCTGTTCTTTGGCGGCATCAATACGTGCATCGACCTGTTCTTTCAGTTTTTGCTGGCGTTGCTTGTGGCGATCTTCGGTCATCAGTGACTCCGTGATTATTCTGCCGGTCCGGCTTTACGGCCCGGCTGGGCATCAAAACTGATCCCGGTTTTACGGCGGCTGTCGTCGCCCATTAGATACAGATACAGCGGCATAATGTCGGCCGGTGTTTTGAGTTTTTCTTTATTTTCATCAGGGAAGGCCGAGGCACGCATGCTGGTGCGCGTGCCGCCCGGGTTAATACAGTTCACGCGCAGACCGGTATGTTTATGTTCTTCGGCCAGCACCTGCATCATGCCTTCGGTGGCGAATTTCGACACGGCGTACGCGCCCCAGCCGCTGCGGCCTTCGCGTCCTACGCTGGAAGTGGTGAACACCAGTGACGCACTGGCGGATTTCAGCATCAGCGGCAGTAATGCCTGGGTCAGCATAAAGGTCGCATTGACGTTAACCTGCATGACGTTCATCCAGTCCTGCAACTTAATCTCAGCCATTGGCGTGATGTCCGTCAGCAAACCGGCGTTATGCAATACGCCGTCGAGATGCGGCACCCATTGCGCGATCTGACCGGCAACGCGCTGGCAATCCTGCTGACTGGCCGTCAGTAAATCCAGTGCATAAATGAACGCCGGACGCAGGTTACGCGCGGCGATTTCCTGCTGCACGCTGGCCAGTTTGCTCTCCGTGCGGCCCAGCAGAATCACCTGCGCGCCGAAACGGGCATAGGTCAGCGCGGCTTCACGGCCAATGCCATCGCCAGCGCCGGTCACCAGGATAATGCGGTTATTCAGCAGGTCGGATTTAGGATGATAATGCACGGTCTGTCCTCATATTTTTTCAGCAATGTGGCGGCAAAAGGCCGTCATCACATCGGGCGCTCTTAAAATCAAAACGCCGGGAACGGGAGACAGTGGCTCAACCAACATCCGGCATTTTGGCGAAATTTTTGGGCGTTTCGGGTTAGATCACCGGTTATATGCCTCAAATGCGCATGAGTTTCAATGATTAACCGAAAAACGGACAGCTCTTTTGTAACAAAATTGGAACACTGGCGCACTCAGTTTTACGTACGGTTGACAATGTCATATTCAAACAAGACGCCGCCGTGGCGATTGTCTAGAATGTTCAGCATCTTTCTGACCACAGTGAAAAGGCGGTTTTGTGGATTTACTTTCTCTTTATGGGCTGTTTCTGGCCAAAGTCGTGACCGTAGTGATCGCCATCGGGGCGCTGGTGGTATTGGTGGTGGGCCTGCGCCATCGTAAAGCTCACAGCAAAGGTGAGCTGCAACTGATCGATTTGGGTGAGCAGTATCGCGACATGCAGCGGGAAATGCGCAGCGCGCGTATGAACCCGGCTGAACTGAAGATTCACGGCAAGGAGCTGAAGCGAAAAAATAAAGCTGAAGCAAAACAGAAAAAACTGCAGGCCAAAACCGGCGGTTCGGCAACTAAACCTTGCCTGTATGTGCTCGACTTTAAAGGCAGCATGGACGCGCATGAAGTCACGTCGTTGCGGGAAGAAATCTCGGCGGTACTGGCGGTGGCTACGCCGGAAGATGAAGTGCTGCTGCGCCTGGAAAGTCCGGGCGGGGTGGTACACGGTTATGGTCTGGCGGCGTCACAACTGGTGCGTCTGCGTCAGGCTGGCATTCGTCTGACCGTGGCAGTGGATAAAGTGGCTGCCAGCGGCGGTTACATGATGGCGTGTGTGGCAGATCGCATTGTCGCCGCGCCGTTTGCCATCATCGGTTCCATCGGCGTCGTGGCGCAGATCCCGAACTTCAACCGTCTGCTGAAACGCAATGACATTGATATCGAGCTGCACACGGCGGGCGAGTTCAAACGCACGCTGACCCTGCTGGGGGAAAATACCGAGGAAGGGCGTGAGAAATTCCGCGAAGATCTGAATGAAACCCACGTTCTGTTCAAGGAGTTCGTGCACCAGAATCGTCCGTCGCTCGATATTAATGCGGTCGCCACCGGTGAACACTGGTTCGGGACCCAGGCGCGTGAAAATGGTCTGATTGATGCCATTGGTACCAGTGATGATTTACTGATCGCCGAGATGAAAAATCACGAGGTGATTGCGGTGCGTTACAGCCGTCGCAAACGCATGATGGATCGTTTTACCGGCAGTGCGGCAGAAAGCGCCGATCGCCTGTTCCTGCGCTGGTTGCAGCGCAGCCAGAAACCGCTGTTGTAAGGCCGTTTCAGACGGCGTGAGGGTAAATAACAAGCAAAGAAAAAGGGACATACGTCCCTTTTTTTATCACGCTAACCTATCACTGAAGTTTATCGGTTGCGTGCACCTTTATTAGCGATTCTTTTATCTCAATCTTCGAGATGGTATTTTTCTGAAAAAAGATGAGCCAGGTGTTTAAACATATTAAATACCGCAGTGGTTTTTCTGGTCGGTAAACCGTCGTCATCCATGAAAAACTCTCCGCGGAAAACCAGCACATTGCCTTTCTGCTCAACCTCTGTCGCCAGCATCCCGTGCATGTAATCTTCGTGCTCACGGATAACCTTATTCGCTTCGATCAGTAAAGCTTCGCGACTAATTGCCGATGTATTTTCGTGCATGATATTTACTCCCCACTATAATTGCTGACGTTATTGTAATCCTGACGTGGATAAAACCGCAAATCGGCTGGGGGTAATCGGGGAATGTTCAGGTCATAAATTGAGCGTTTCTTTAAAATCCCGGAGCACGTTGGCGAAAAGAGCGTTTAGGTGTTAATTAGTTTGCGTGGCGATTTTTATCAGGTAGAGTGTGGGATTTTGTGGCTTCAGGTGGAATGTTTTGTTTACGCTTGGTCATTATTTGACATAAAAACGGGCGCATTCTGCTGAGCCCTGTCTGGTTAATCCCTCGCAGAATCAGTGTTTTGAACCTCTGGAAGTCAGTTCTCGCCTTCTTTGAAAGAAATAAGTTGACGTTCTGACTCACTGCCGCAATATAAAAAAAGACGTGATATTGTGCCGCGGCATAACAAGACAAAATCTTCTTCAGGTTATGAAGAATCATTCAGGTAAAGGTAATTATGGGCAAAGCTCTCGTAATAGTTGAGTCCCCGGCAAAAGCCAAAACGATTAATAAATATTTAGGAAATGACTACGTGGTGAAGTCCAGCGTCGGTCATATCCGTGATTTGCCGACCAGTGGATCCGCTGCGAAAAAGACCGCCAACTCAACCGAAGAAAAAACAAAGAAAAAAGTAAAAAAGGATGAGAAAACCGCGCTGGTAAATCGCATGGGCGTCGACCCGTATCATGGTTGGGAAGCGCAATACGAAATACTTCCGGGTAAAGAAAAAGTGGTTGCTGAGTTAAAAGCGTTAGCGGAAAAAGCTGACCACATCTATCTCGCAACCGACCTTGACCGCGAAGGAGAGGCGATTGCCTGGCATTTGCGGGAAGTGATTGGCGGCGATGAAAAACGTTTCAGCCGTGTGGTATTTAACGAAATTACCAAGAACGCGATTCAGAATGCCTTTAAAGAACCCGGCGAACTGAATATTGATCGTGTGAATGCTCAGCAGGCGCGTCGTTTCATGGACCGCGTGGTGGGTTACATGGTGTCTCCGCTGTTGTGGAAGAAGATTGCCCGTGGTTTATCCGCTGGCCGTGTTCAGTCCGTGGCGGTGCGTCTGGTGGTGGAACGCGAGAAAGAAATCAAAGCGTTCGTGCCGGAAGAATACTGGGAATTGCATGCAGATTTGCTGGCGAAGAAAGACACCGCGCTGCAAATGGAAGTCACGCATCATCTCGAAAAACCGTTCAAGCCGGTCAATAAAGAACAAACTCACGCGGCCGTGTCGCTGCTTGAGAAAGCGCGCTACACCGTGGTGGATCGTGAAGATAAACCGACCAGCAGCAAGCCGGGCGCGCCTTTCATTACGTCCACCCTGCAACAGGCGGCCAGTACGCGTCTGAGCTTCGGTGTGAAGAAAACCATGATGATGGCGCAACGTCTGTATGAAGCCGGTCACATCACCTATATGCGTACTGACTCCACCAACCTGAGTCAGGATGCGGTGGAAATGGTGCGTGGCTATATTGGTGAGAATTTCGGTGATAAATACCTGCCGAAAGCCCCGCTGCAATACAGCAACAAAGAGAATTCACAGGAAGCGCACGAAGCGATCCGTCCTTCTGATGTGGCGGTGGTGTCCGAACAACTGAAAGACATGGAAGCGGATGCGCAGCGTTTGTATCAGCTGATCTGGCGTCAGTTCGTGGCCTGTCAGATGACACCGGCCCAGTACGATTCCACTACACTGACGGTGAAAGCGGGCGATTATTCCCTGCGCGCCAAAGGCCGTACGCTGCGTTTCGATGGCTGGACCAAAGTGATGCCTGCGTTGCGTAAGGGCGACGAAGACCGCACCTTGCCGGTGATTGAAGTGGGTACCGATCTCGAACTGCAACAGTTGCTGCCAACCCAGCACTTCACCAAGCCGCCTGCGCGTTTCAGCGAAGCGTCACTGGTGAAAGAACTGGAAAAACGTGGCATTGGCCGTCCGTCTACCTATGCGTCGATCATTTCGACCATTCAGGATCGCGGCTATGTTCACGTGGAAAACCGTCGTTTCTACGCCGAGAAAATGGGCGAGATCGTCACGGATCGTCTGGAAGATAATTTCCGCGAACTGATGAACTACGATTTCACCGCGCGCATGGAAGACGGTCTGGATCAGGTCGCCAACAACAAGGCGGAATGGAAAGCCGTGCTGGATGAATTCTTCACCGAGTTCAGCAAGCAACTGGAAACCGCCGAGAAAGACCCTGAAGAAGGCGGTATGCGCCCGAATCAGATGGTGCTGACCAGCATCGAGTGCCCGACCTGTGGCCGCCCGATGGGGATCCGTACCGCCAGCACCGGCGTGTTCCTCGGCTGTTCAGGCTATGCCCTGCCGCCGAAAGAACGCTGCAAAACCACCATCAACCTGATTGCTGACGCCGAAGTGCTGAACATTCTGGAAGGTGACGAAGCCGAAGCCAACGCGCTGCGTGCCAAACGTCGTTGCGGTAAATGCGGCACGGCGATGGACAGCTATCTCATCGATAACCAGCGCAAATTGCATGTCTGTGGTAACAACCCGGAATGCGATGGCTATGAAATCGAGCAGGGTGAATTCCGCATCAAAGGCTATGACGGCCCGATTGTTGAGTGCGAGAAATGTGGTTCTGAAATGCACCTGAAAATGGGACGTTTCGGTAAGTACATGGGCTGTACCAACGACGAGTGCAAAAACACCCGTAAGATTTTGCGTAACGGTGATGTTGCGCCGCCGAAAGAAGATCCGGTTCCATTGCCAGAACTGCCGTGTGAGAAATCAGACGCCTATTTCGTTCTGCGTGACGGTGCGGCAGGTGTCTTCCTGGCGGCCAATACGTTCCCTAAATCGCGCGAAACCCGTGCGCCGCTGGTGGAAGAACTCAAGCGCTTCAAAGATCGCCTGCCGGAAAAACTGAGTTATCTGGCCGATGCGCCGGTAACCGATCCGGAAGGCAATAAAGCCATGGTGCGTTTCAGCCGTAAGACCAAACAGCAATACGTGTCTTCGGAAAAAGACGGCAAAGCCACTGGCTGGACGGCGTTCTTTGTTGATGGTAAGTGGGTCGAAGGCAAAAAGTAATTTTCGCCGCCTTCCTGCAACCTGAATTATTCAGGCGAAAACCGGAACACTGCATCCTGTTGCGCAGTTGTAAAAAACCAGTCCTTTGGGCTGGTTTTTTTATTGCATTAAGATCTATCATCGACCGGTTCTTGCTGTTTTTCTTATCAGGGCAGGTTTGCCTGCCATTTTCGTTATGTTCTCCGGCTATACATGACGTTAATAATTGATATAATTGTTATATAGAATTTATTCTTATGCACTTAAGTAATAAGCTAATGCGTCTGGGGCATAAAACGGTGCGTTCACAGACTTCCGGTATTCGATAAAAAATCATTTCCAGACTGTTCAGCCTTTGGATGAACAGGGATGGCGACAGGGTTTGAAACCAGGGTGGTATGAGATATGAAATTGCAGCAACTGCGCTACATCGTAGAGGTTGTTAATCACAATCTGAACGTCAGTTCGACGGCAGAAGGCCTGTACACGTCGCAGCCGGGGATCAGCAAACAAGTCCGTATGCTGGAAGATGAACTCGGGATCCAGATTTTTTCCCGCAGTGGTAAACATCTCACACAGGTGACACCGGCCGGACAGGAAATCATCCGTATCGCCCGTGAAGTGTTGTCGAAAGTCGATGCCATCAAAGCCGTCGCCGGTGAACATACCTATCCCGACAAAGGATCGCTGTATGTGGCGACCACGCACACTCAGGCGCGTTATGCCCTGCCTAATGTGATTAAAGGCTTTATCGAGCGTTACCCGCGCGTTTCGCTGCATATGCATCAGGGATCGCCGACACAGATTGCTGAAGCGGTTTCAAAAGGCAATGCGGATTTCGCCATCGCCACCGAAGCACTGCATCTGTACGACGATCTGATCATGCTGCCTTGCTATCACTGGAACCGTGCCGTGGTGGTACAGCCGGATCATCCGCTGGCAGGGAAAGAAAAAGTCACCATCGAAGAGCTGGCGGCGTATCCGATAGTCACCTATACCTTCGGCTTTACCGGCCGCTCGGAGCTGGACACCGCGTTTAACCGCGCCGGTCTGACGCCACGTATTGTCTTTACCGCGACGGATGCTGACGTCATCAAAACCTACGTGCGCCTTGGGTTAGGAGTAGGGGTTATCGCCAGCATGGCGGTTGACCCGGTTCAGGATCCGGATTTAGTGACCGTGGATGCGCGTGATATTTTCACCTACAGCACCACGAAAATCGGCTTCCGTCGCAGCACCTTCCTGCGCAGTTACATGTACGATTTCATTCAGCGATTTGCACCGCATCTGACGCGTGATGTGGTCGATACCGCGATTTCCCTGCGTTCGAACGAAGACATTGAAGAGATGTTTAAAGACATTAAGTTGCCGACCAAGTAAGTCGTCACGCTCACTCTCCATTGCGATCCCGCCGCCTCCTCACAAGATGCGGCGGGATTTTTTTTGCCTGATGAACAGTTTGAGCTGTTATCAAAATGTTAACGGCATTTTGTGTTATCTTTAACTATGCACTTATAAGCCAGCGGGTTATTCCTCAAGGCCACGCTGAGCGCTAAAGGAGAAGCTATGTCGTCTATTCGCAAGAACAGTCTGGATAAGCTGGCAGTCCGGGAGAAGGAATTTTACTACTACAGCCTGCCGCTCGCTGCCAAAACGCTGGGTGAACTTCAGCGCCTGCCAAAATCCCTCAAAGTTTTACTCGAAAATTTACTGCGCCACGTAGATGGTGACACTGTCACGGAAAGCGACCTGCAAGAGCTGGTCAGCTGGCAAAAAACCGGTCATGCCGATCGGGAAATTGCTTACCGTCCGGCGCGCGTGCTGATGCAAGATTTCACGGGTGTACCCGCGGTCGTGGATCTGGCTGCTATGCGTCAGGCGGTAAAACGCCTCGGCGGGAATGTCGAACAGGTGAACCCGTTGTCGCCGGTCGATCTGGTGATTGACCATTCGGTGACGGTGGATGAATTTGGGGATGACCAGGCCTTCGATGAAAACGTGCGTCTGGAAATGGAGCGTAATAACGAACGCTACCAGTTCCTGCGCTGGGGGCAAAAAGCCTTTAACCGCTTCCGCGTGGTGCCGCCGGGCACCGGGATTTGTCATCAGGTCAATCTGGAATACCTCGGACAAACCGTCTGGTACGAAGAGCAGGATGGCAAAACAGTGGCCTATCCCGACACGCTGGTCGGCACGGATTCACATACCACGATGATCAACGGTCTGGGGATTTTAGGCTGGGGCTGCGGCGGTATTGAAGCCGAGGCCGCGATGCTCGGCCAGCCGGTTTCCATGCTGATCCCGGACGTTGTCGGTTTCAAACTGACCGGAAAATTGCGCGAAGGCATTACCGCAACGGATCTGGTATTAACCGTTACCCAGATGCTGCGCAAACATGGCGTGGTGGGCAAATTTGTTGAATTCTACGGTGACGGGCTGGCCGATTTGCCGCTGGCCGACCGCGCGACCATCGCCAATATGTCGCCGGAATTTGGCGCGACCTGCGGCTTCTTCCCGGTGGATGATGTGACGCTGAGCTACATGAAACTCAGTGGCCGCAGCGATGATCAAATCGAACTGGTGAAAGCCTATTCGCAGGCGCAGGGGTTATGGCGTCATGCCGGTGATGAGCCGGTATTCACCAGTACGCTGTCGCTGGATATGGGCGATGTGGAACCCAGTCTGGCAGGGCCGAAACGCCCTCAGGACCGCGTGGCGCTGCCCAATGTGCCGAAAGCCTTTCAGGCCGCGACCGAGCTGGAGCTGGGTAACAGCAAGCCGGGGCGCAGCGATAAAGAGAGTTTCACGCTGGAAGGCCAGCATTATTCGCTGACCACCGGCGCGGTGGTCATTGCCGCGATCACGTCATGTACCAACACCTCAAACCCGAGCGTGCTGATGGCCGCAGGTTTGCTGGCGAAGAATGCCGCTGAAAAAGGGCTGACCAGCAAACCCTGGGTGAAAACCTCGCTGGCGCCGGGTTCCAAGGTGGTGACCGACTATCTGAACGCCGCCGGACTGATGCCGCATCTGGAAAAGCTGGGCTTCAATCTGGTCGGCTACGGCTGCACCACCTGTATCGGTAACTCGGGGCCGTTGCCGGAACCGATTGAATCCGCGATCAAGGCCGGTGATTTAACCGTCGGTGCGGTGCTTTCCGGTAACCGAAACTTTGAAGGGCGCATCCATCCGCTGATCAAAACCAACTGGCTGGCCTCGCCGCCGCTGGTTGTGGCGTATGCGCTGGCCGGAAATATGAACGTCGATCTGACCACCGATCCGCTGGGCGAGGGCAGTGATGGTAAACCGGTTTACCTGAAAGATATCTGGCCGTCGGCCAATGATATTGCCAATGCTGTCGGGCAGGTGACGACGGACATGTTCCACAAAGAGTACGCCGAAGTGTTCAACGGCGATGCCAGCTGGCAGTCCATTCAGGTGGAAGGTACGCCGACCTATACCTGGCAGGAAGAGTCCACCTATATCCGCCATCCGCCGTTCTTCAGTGATATGAAGGTCGAACCGGACGCGCTGGAAGACATCAAAGACGCGCGTATTCTGGCGATCCTGGCCGACTCGGTGACCACCGACCACATTTCGCCCGCCGGGAACATCAAGGCTGACAGTCCGGCCGGGCTTTATCTGACCCATCATGGGGTTGAGCCGAAAGCGTTTAACTCCTACGGTTCGCGGCGTGGTAACCACGAAGTGATGATGCGCGGGACGTTCGCCAATATCCGCATCAAAAACGAAATGGTGCCGGGCGTGGAAGGCGGCTATACGCGCCATATTCCGTCGCAGGATCAGCTGGCGATTTACGATGCGGCCATGCGTTATCAGCATGAGAGTGTGCCGACGGCGGTCATTGCCGGTAAAGAATACGGTTCCGGTTCCAGTCGTGACTGGGCAGCGAAAGGGCCGCGTCTGCTGGGCGTGCGTGTGGTTATCGCCGAATCATTCGAACGTATTCACCGCTCAAATCTGATCGGGATGGGGATTTTACCGCTCGAATTCCCGCAGGGGGTAACCCGCAAAACGCTGAAACTGACAGGTGACGAACAACTGAGTATCAGCGGGCTGCAAAACCTGACGCCGGGGCAGGACGTCGCGGTGCATATTACGTTCGCCGACGGCCATACTGAAACTATCGATGCGCGCTGTCGTATTGATACCGGCAATGAGCTGACGTACTTCCGTCACGGCGGTATTCTGCATTACGTGATCCGCAAAATGCTGTAATCCGGATCCCTGCCAATAAAAAAGGGCACCTTCTTAAGGTGCCCTTAATATTTTCATCGGACTATAAACCCTTACTTATCGAGCAGATGGCCCATTTTGGCGGCTTTGGTCGACAGGTAACGTTCGTTTTCCGGATTGCGGCCAACGATCAGCGGAACGCGCTCGGTAATATGGATACCGGCTTCGGTGAGGATTTCGACTTTCTTCGGATTGTTGGTCAGCAGGCGGACGGAATCAACGCCAAGTAATTTGAACATATCGGCGCACAGCGTGAAGTCACGTTCGTCGGCGGCGAATCCAAGCTGATGGTTGGCTTCGACGGTATCGTAGCCTTTATCCTGCAAGGCGTAAGCGCGGATCTTATTCAGCAAACCGATGTTACGGCCTTCCTGACGGTGATACATCAGAATGCCGCGGCCTTCTTCAGCGATATGATTGAGGGCGGCTTCGAGCTGGAATCCGCAGTCACAGCGCAGGCTGAATAAGGCATCACCGGTCAGGCATTCGGAGTGAACACGCGCAAGGACAGGCGTTTCACCGCTGATGTCGCCAAAAACTAACGCCAGGTGGTCGTGCCCGGTGGCCAATTCTTCAAAACCCACCATCAGGAAATCGCCCCAAGGTGTTGGCAGATTGGCTTCTGCCACCCGTTTCAGCTGCATTTTACGCTCCAAAAAAACCACAAATAGTCTTTATTTACAGTGAGTATTTTACTTGTTGATGCGCATCCTACGTTCTGATGCGGCCTCTGGATAGGGAATCGGTGCCTTTCCATCCTAACAGGGCGCTATTTTGCCACACTTCGGGTCACATTTTAGCGGGAATATTTGAACGATTCGTTCATAACTTATGAATTATAACCGCTTACTCAACAACTGAAGCGAAAGGAAGGTGAAGCGTTGACAAGGTTGATACACTCCCACTCTTTTTACGCATGACAGAAGGAACGACTATGTATGATATCGCCAAACGCACCGCCATCGGGGCTGTGATGTTATTAGTGATGCCCGCAGCGGTTTGGATCAGCGGCTGGTTATGGACACCGGGGGGCAATCCCGCCGTGTTGCGCCCGCTTTACTGGGTGACGGAAACCGTGAGCCAGCCGTGGGGCATTATCACTACCGTGGTGCTGTGTGGCTGGTTTCTGTGGTGTCTGCGTTTTCGCCTTAAAGCCGCGAGCGGGCTGGTGGCCATCATCATTGCGGCGTTACTGATCGGCCAGTACGCCAAAGATTACATCAAGAGTGAAGTCCGCGAGCCGCGCCCGTATGTCGCCTGGCTGGGCACCGATCACCAGATGAACGTGGATGAATTTTACGCGCAAAAGCGAAAAGCGCGCAGCGCGCAGGTGAAGGAAATTCTCGGCGATAACGTGCAGGTCCCGCACTGGCTGAACAAAAGCTGGCAGAAGGATACCGGTTACGCGTTCCCTTCCGGGCACACTATGTTCGCCGCCACCTGGGCACTGCTGGGCGTCGGTCTGTTATGGCGGCGTAAGCACTATAAAACGGTGACGGTGCTGATGATCTGGGGCGTGGTGGTGATGGGCAGTCGTCTGATGCTCGGAATGCACTGGCCGCGTGATCTGGTAGCGTCGGTCGGGATCAGCTGGCTTCTGGTCACGGTCGCCTGCTGGCTGACGCAACGTTACATCGGTCCGCTGACACCGCCACCGGCGGAAAACCGCGAAATCGAAGAACGCGATCCCTCGTAGTTCTGTTTACGGAAAGGGGGGCTTTGCAAATTCCCCCTTTAATTCCACGCTTTTAATCCCCATATCTTCTCCATAGGTCAAATTGCCGTGGTGTTTGCTGCATCCCACAAAAGTCGCATGAAGTTTATCCAGACGGCATTTAAACCCCGCGCAATGTTTCCCTGCTTTGTTCGGAAATGCTAACTTATTAGGTCGGGACGAGAGTTTTTGGCATAATTCATCCGGTACATCCGGCATTACAGGAATGAATGTGAAATATCTGCTGATTTTTTTATTTTTACTGGTCATCGTGGTGATTTCTATCACCCTGGGTGCCCATAACGATCAGACTGTGACCTTCAATTATTTGCTGGCGCAGGGTGACTATCGCGTTTCCACACTGCTTGCCGTACTGTTCGCGACCGGTTTTATTCTTGGCTGGGTGATCTGTGGTTTGTTCTACCTCCGTGTCCGCCTGTCACTGGGCCGCGCACAGCGTAAAATCAAACGTCTTGAACAACAAATTGAACCCGCGGCTGTCGTTACGCCGCCCGCAGCATCCTACGATGTCAGCAAGGAATAACCCTCTATGTTAGAACTGCTGTTTCTGTTGTTGCCCGTTGCGGCCGCCTATGGCTGGTACATGGGGCGCAGAAGTTCTCAGCAGGACAAACAGGAAAATGCTAACCGCCTGTCGCGTGAATACGTTGCGGGCGTTAACTTCCTGCTTTCCAATCAGCAGGACAAAGCGGTCGACCTGTTCCTCGAAATGTTGAAAGAGGACAGCAGTACGGTCGAAGCGCACCTGACTCTGGGTAACCTTTTCCGCTCCCGTGGTGAAGTCGATCGCGCGATCCGCATTCACCAGTCCCTGATGGAAAGCGCCTCGCTGACCTTCGAACAGCGCCTGCTTGCCGTACAGCAACTGGGCCGGGATTACATGGCGGCCGGTTTCTATGACCGTGCGGAAGACATGTTTAATCAGCTGGTGAAAGAGCAGGATTTCCAGCTGTTTGCCCTTGAGCAACTGTTAATCATTCATCAGGCGACCAGCGACTGGCAGAACGCCATCGATGTGGCTGAACGTCTGGTCAAACTCGGCAAAGAAAACCGCCGTAAAGAAATTGCCCATTTCTGGTGTGAGCTGGCGCTGCAGGCTGTGGTGTCAGATGATTTTGACAAGGCGACCGGCTTACTGAAAAAAGCCGCGTCGGCGGATAAACTCTGCGCCCGCGTGTCGATCATGCAGGGGCGGATTTTGCTGGCGCAGGGCGAATATCGCAAGGCGACCGAAGCGTTACAGCGGGTGCTGGAGCAAGACAAAGAGCTGGTCAGCGAAGCGCTGCCGATGCTGCAAGAATGCTATCAGAACCTTGGCGATACGCTGGCCTGGGCGGAATTCCTCAAACGTTGCGTCGATGAAAATACCGGTGCCACTGCGGAACTGATGCTGGCAGAAATCATCCATGATGAAGAAGGGCGTGAGACGGCGCAGAACTATATCAACCGTCAGCTTCAGCGCCATCCGACCATGCGCGTGTTCCATCACCTGATGGATTACCATCTGGCCGATGCGGAAGAAGGGCGTGCGAAGGAAAGTCTGGTCTTACTGCGGGATATGGTGGGTGAGCAGATCCGCACGAAGCCCCGTTACCGTTGCCATAAATGCGGCTTTACCGCGCATTCACTCTACTGGCATTGCCCGTCTTGCCGGGGCTGGGCGACAATAAAACCGATCCGGGGACTGGACGGACAGTGATCGTTTGACTCGCTGTCCTTCCGGCTATCGCGTGCTGATTCTTAGTGTTACTTCTTCTTACTGCTGGTCTTACGTGCGTTAAGCAACGTGCGTAATTTCTTGATTTCTTTGGCGGTCAGCGCGGGTTCAGTCTCTTCAGCGAGATGCTGGTTATCAATGTCATGTTCGGTGGCTTTTGCGGCTTTCTTGCCTTTCGGCGCGGCGGGGCTAAAACTCTCTTCCAGGCGTGCTGCCACTTCTGCACTTAATGAATGTTCTGCCTGAGCAGCGGCGTTTTTAATCAGTTCTTTTAATTCGACCGGAATTTTCACAGTCAGGGTCGTTATCTCACTCATTTTTCAGCCTTTCCTTAGAGTAAAAATAACAAGCTATGCCAGCCTTGTTGCATCGTCTAGTGCTTAACAAAAATTTAATAAAACTGTCACATTATGTGTAGCTGTGAATTCAGCGACTTGCCATGTAAAATGCGGGCGGCAAAATGAATAGTTTCCCTTCCTGATTTGAACATTAACAAGAGGCTGACGATATGAAGTCCGAAAATAACATTAACAACAACGACTTAAATACATCACCTATTGTTGTCGCACTTGACTATGCCGATAAGGCCGCCGCGCTGGCGTTTGCCGATAAAATTGATCCCCGTGATTGCCGTCTGAAAATTGGCAAAGAGATGTTTACCCATTTTGGCCCGCAAATGGTCAAAGATTTGCAAACCCGCGGTTTCGACGTATTTCTGGATCTGAAATTCCACGATATTCCAAACACCACCGCGCGCGCAGTGGCTGCTGCAGCGGATCTGGGCGTGTGGATGGTGAATGTCCATGCCAGTGGCGGGGCGCGCATGATGACCGCCGCGAAAGAAGCACTGGCTCCCTTTGGTAAAGATGCGCCGCTGCTGATTGCCGTGACGGTGCTGACCAGCATGGAAGGCAGCGATCTGGCGGATCTGGGCATCGACCTTTCTCCGGCGGATTACGCCGAGCGTCTGGCCCGCCTGACCCGCGATTGCGGCCTCGATGGCGTCGTGTGTTCCGCGCAGGAAGCGACGCGCTTTAAATCGGCATTAGGGCAGGCCTTTAAACTGGTGACACCGGGTATCCGCCCGGCAGGCAGCAAAGCCGACGATCAGCGCCGCGTGATGACTCCGCAGGAAGCGCTGGCGGCAGGGGTGGATTACATGGTGATTGGCCGTCCGATCACGCAGTCTGCCGATCCGGCCCACACCTTACGTGAAATCCGCGCGTCACTGATTTAAGAAGGAAGAAGCATGAACAACGACAGCAACAGCCGTTTAGTCTATTCGACCGACAGCGGCAGAATCGATGAGCCGAAAGCGGTGGCTGAGCGTCCGAAAGGTGACGGCATCGTGCGCATTCAGCGTCAGACCAGTGGCCGTAAAGGGAAAGGCGTATGCCTGATCACCGGCGTGGATCTTGATGATGCGGCACTGGAAAAACTCGCGGCGGAGCTGAAAAAGAAATGTGGCTGCGGCGGTGCAGTGAAAGAGGGCGTGATTGAGATCCAGGGCGATAAACGTGACCTGCTCAAACAACTGCTGGAAGCGAAAGGGATGAAAGTAAAACTGGCGGGCGGCTGATGTGAACAAGATGCTGCGCCTGTTAACAGCGCAGCATCTTTCAATTTTTTGGCGCTGTCTTTATTTGCTGACCTGATGCCCCACAATACCACCGACTGCTGCGCCACCTAATGTGCCTAAGGTACTGCCATCAGTCAGAACCGCACCACCCAGTGCACCGGCACCGGCACCAATTGCCGTGTTGCGGTCACGTTTAGACCAGTTACCGCAGGCGGTAACAGACATCGCAAGAGTCAGAACCAGTGCAATACTGGCAACGCGTTTATTTAAGAGCATCATAGTTATCTTCCTCAAAGGATTAACGTTCAGCATCATTTATAAGTATAGGTAAATGGCAGCATTCTCACCGAAATTCACCCTGTATTCCTTCACAGTACTTACAAATTTTCTGGCTGTTCCGAACCTTTATTTATAATTCGTATCATCCGGACGCACTTTTGCATCCGTGGAATTAAAATAGTGAAATTACCATTCATTCACTAGGTGAATAATCTTAATTCACCAGCTTACCGCTTCACCGGAGCACAAAAGACTAAAGCCCGGACACTTCTCATCCAAATCCCGCCTGGCTGGCACTTTTACGTTTGCAGCAGATCTGTACGCACTCTTTAGCGATTTGCCCCATACCTGCGTTTTGCCGTCAACCAGACAATAAAGCATCGCAATAAGAGGGAACCAAGATGCTTAAACAACTGAAAGAGCAGGTACTGGAAGCCAATCTGGCACTGCCGCGCCACCATCTGGTGACCTTTACCTGGGGAAATGTCAGCGCGGTGGATCGCCAGC
Source organism: Rahnella victoriana (assembly GCF_021276285.1). Lineage (NCBI taxonomy): Bacteria > Pseudomonadati > Pseudomonadota > Gammaproteobacteria > Enterobacterales > Yersiniaceae > Rahnella > Rahnella victoriana. The sequence goes on along the minus strand of NZ_CP089919.1, from coordinate 4,347,816 downwards.
AGGGGCTGGTGGTGATCAAACCGTCGGGCGTGGAATACGATCACATGGGTGTGGACGACATGGTGGTGGTGGAACTCGAGACCGGTAAAATCGTCGAAGGCAGCAAAAAACCATCTTCGGACACCGACACGCACCGCGTGCTGTACCTGAATTTCCCGGAAGCGGGCGGCATTGTGCATACCCATTCACGTCACGCCACCATCTGGGCGCAGGCCGGTTTAGACATTCCAGCCTGGGGCACCACGCACGCGGATTATTTCTACGGCAACATTCCCTGCACCCGTCTGATGACGGAAGAAGAAATCGCCGGGCGTTATGAATGGGAAACCGGTGAAGTGATAGTCAAAACCTTCGCGGAAAGAAATCTTTCACCGGCAGATATTCCTGCGGTGCTGGTTCATTCCCACGGGCCGTTTACCTGGGGGAAAGATGCGGATAATGCCGTGCACAATGCGGTAGTGCTGGAAGAGGTGGCCTATATGGGCATTTTCTCCCGCCAGCTCACCCCGCAATTGCCGGATATGCAGCCGCAGCTTTTAGATAAACATTACCTGCGTAAGCACGGTAAAAACGCCTACTACGGTCAGTAATCCCCTTCATACTTCGAATTGCAGATGCGTTGGCTGCGTATCGTCACCCGAATCACTTACTTGTGTAAGCTCATCGGGATTCCTTCACCTGCCGCCTTGCTGCAACTCGAATTTATTTTGGGGATAAGTAATGATGGGTCAGCTGACAAGGCTGACCTTAATCCCTGCGGCAGAAAGCTGCTGTTGATATTCAGCGGACAGTTTATCGTCGGTGATCACCCGGCTGAAGGCGCTGACCGGCCCCAGCGGGTTGAGATTGATTTGGCCGAATTTCGAGGAATCGGTCAGCACGATATTTTCCGCGCCTTTCGCCACCACGGCATTCACCACGTCAGCACGCAGCATGTCGCGGCCGGTAAAACCGGTGGTATCGGTAAAGCCGTCGATGCCCATAAACGCTTTGCTGAAATTCATTTGTTGCAGACAGAGCCGGGTCAGCGGGCCGACCACGGTCTGACTGGTTTTCTGATACATTCCGCCGAGCAACACCACTTCACACGGCATGCTTTTCAGTAACGAGGCCACATAACTGCTGACGGTGATCACCGTCAGGTTCTTCTTATCGGCCAGATATTGCGCCAACAGGGCAATGCTGCTGCCACTTTCGAAAAAGACCGTTTCACCGTCCTGAATAAGCGACGCCGCGAACTTCGCCAGCTTCTGCTTCTGGGCAAAATTCGACATCATGCGGGTATCAACGTCATCGGTCTGGATCGCCACCGCATAACCGTGCGCGCGGCGCAGATAATGACGCTGTTCCAGCAAGGTGAGGTCATGGCGGATAGTGACTTCCGATACCTGACAAATCTGTGACAACTCACCAACGCTGATGCGTTGCTTGTCGTTTACCCATTGCAAAATAACTTGCTGTCTGTCGTTCATAGCCGCCCAAAATACGGGCGACCTGCGCCGCCCGGAAAAAGTAAAATTCAGATGAGAACGTTAAAGTGAATGTTCTGTGCGGGCGATAATATCATCCTGAGCCTCCGGCGATAAGGCCGTGAAGAATGCGGAGTAACCCGCCACGCGCACCACCAGGTCGCGATAATTCTGCGGCTCCTCGCGCGCCTTCAGCAATGTCTCGCGAGACACGATGTTGTACTGCACATGCCAGCCGCGATGTTCCTCAAAGAATGTCCGCAGCATCAGCATCAACGTCTGGCGGTCAGTTTCATTTTCCAGCGATGCCGGATTCAGTTTTTGATTGAGTAACACGCCGCCGAGAATGGCTTCTGTCGGCAATTTACCCAGCGAGTTAAACACCGCCGTCGGCCCGAGATGGTCGGTGCCGGAGGCCGGGCTGGCGCCTTCTGCCAGCGGGGTAAAGGCTTTGCGGCCATCCGGTGTGGCGGTGGTTGCCGCACCAAAGGGCACGTTTGCCGAAATGGACGACGTACCCGCGTAATAGGTGCCGCCGACCGGGCCGCGTCCGAAACGGGTATTGTGATAATTCGACAGTTCATCGATATAGCACTGATACGCGCGCACCAGCAGCTGATCCACCTCGTCATGATCGTTGCCATATTTCTCTGCGCCGTTAATCAGACGCTGACGCAGCCGCTCGCCGTCCAGCCCTTCATAATCGGAGGCCAGCGCCTGTGCCAGCTCCTGCTGGCCGATCACGCCCTGATCAAACACCAGTTTTTTCACGGCGGCCAGGCTGTTGCCCAGATTGGCGATCCCGACCTGCAAACCGGACACCCAGTCGTATTTTGCGCCGCCTTGCTTGATGGTTTTTCCGCGTTCGATGCAGTCATCCACCAGCGCCGAACACAGAATATCCTGTGCGTTCTCTTCCAGAACCGTATCGACCACACATTCGATTTCGATGGATTTACGGGTGTAATAACGGATCTGCTGATCCCACTGCGCAAACACCTGTTCGAAGTTATCAAAATTGCCCTGCGACAAACCGCGTTCCTGCGGCAGGAAGCAGGTATGACTTTTCGCGTCGTGACCCTGTTCCATCGCGGCGAGCATCACGCGGGCAAAGTTGATGAAACTCATGCCGGTGCAACGATAGCCCCATTTGCCGCCGACGGCCGTTTCGATGCAGCCGATGGCGGCATAATCGTACGCATCCTGTTTTTCAACGCCCAGCTTAATGAATTCCGCAATGACAATTTCGTCATTATTAAAGGCTGGCATCCCGAATCCGCAGCGGATCACCTGTACGCAGGCATCGAGGAAATCACTGCTCATGCCTGCGTGATAGCGTACGCTGAGATTCGGCTGGGTGGAGCGCAGCTGACCGCAGGATTCCAGCACCGCGTATGACAGCGGATTAACCGCATCAGAGGCCACGCCGTTATGCAGATTCTGTCCGCCGATGGTGACATTCTGATACAGCGGACTGCCCGCTGACGCTTTGGAGTGCGTACCGGAACGGATTTTGTTCACCTCCAGCAATTTCAGCCAGCAGCTTTGCAGCAATTCGATGGCCTGATCGCGCGCCAGCGTCTGTTCCAGCTCAACATCGCGGCGATAGAACGGATAAAGATACTGATCCATACGACCGAATGACACGGAATGGCCGTTGGATTCGATCTGCAAAATCAGCTGAATGAAATAGCACAGTTGCAGTGCCTGCCAGAAATTTTGCGGCGGCTGATGAGCGATGACGTCGCAGTTAGCGGCGATCGTCAGCAACTCGTTGCGGCGCGCCTCGCGGGTTTCGGTGGCGGCCATGTCCCGTGCCTGTTGCGCGAAACGCACGACGTGATCGCTGACCGCAGCCAGCGTGATATCAATGGCTTTCAGCAGTTGTTCTTTATGCAGGTCTTCCCAGTCGGTCAGCTGAATACGGCTGCGGCGCTCGTCCACTTTACTGCGCAACCCGTCCAGACCCCGTTCCAGCAGCAGCGGGAAATTCACCGCCAGATGGGCATCGCCGGAAGTCATATTGCCCTCGGCTTTCACGATGCCGCTGTCAAGCAGGGCTTTCTGTTCATCAGTAAACATGCCATAGCAACGGTCCTGCACGGTCTGACCGCGCCACCACGGGCAGATATCATGCAGAATTTTTTTGTTGGCTTCACTGACTGCAAAACCCGCGCCGGGGCGATCTGCCAGCGCGTCAATTTCGCTTTCGATCCAGCCTACGGTGTATTCCGGGAAAATCGGTGCGGCGCGCACTTCGCTGGCCTGATTCCCCACGATCAGCTCGTCGTGTTTGATCCAGATAGTGCGCTGGCGCAGATGCTCTGCCAGCGCCAGTGCGCGACGGACCGCCAGCGGTTTGTCGGCATGTTGCTGATAAACCTGCGTGTAATGTTGCGCGCGCTCGGTACACACCGGCGGCTTCACGATGTGGATCAGGGCGTCTTTATGGGCACGGATACGGCCGGAAAGGGTGTTCAGATTCAGTTGGGTCATTTTTCTTATCCTCTTAACTGTGCACAAAGCCCTTTTTCTGCGGCGTATTGCTCAGCGAACGTCAGCAGGTCAGGGTCATTTAACGGCTGGCGTGGCGCCAGATAGGGTTGTCCCAGCAGGGCATATTTGTTGATGCCGAGGGTGTGGTAGGGCAAAAAGTGGATGGCGTCGCAGCCGGTTTCTTCCGCAGCAAAATCAACGATCTGGCGAACGGATGCCCGGTCAGCATTAAAATCAGGAATTAACGGCACCCGGACGATCAGTTTTTGTCCGGCCGCCGCCAGCCGACGGAAATTATCTTTCACCCGTCGGGCAGACCCGCCGGTCAGACGCCGGAAAGGCTCGTCGGCGACATGTTTGAGATCGGCCAGCAGCAGATCCAGCGCGCCCAGTGAAGGCTCGATATATTTCCACGGCACATGCAGGCAGCTTTCCACGGCGGTGTGCAGCCCTTCATGGCGGCAGCGTTGCAGCAGTGTCAGCGCAGTCTGTGGCTGCATAAAAGGCTCACCGCCGGAAAGCGTGACGCCGCCACCGGTGCGGGTATAAAAAGGTTTATCGCGCAGGATCTGCTGCATCAGGGCATCAATAGCCGCCTCTTCCCCGCAGACGCTCAATGCGCCGGAAGGGCAGACGTCAGCGATCTGGCTCAAATCGTCAGCCTGAAACTGTTCACGCCGCACGGCAATGTCACCTTTTTCCACGCGGATGGCATGAGGAAAGACCGTCGCACAGTGCTGGCAACCTGCGCTGCACAGACGTGAATCGAACAGCACATCCGGTGCGGCGGAACGGCTTTCCGGGTTTTGGCACCAGGTGCAGCTCAGTGAACAGCCTTTCAGAAAAATGACCGTGCGGATCCCCGGACCATCGTGTGTGGAATAACGCTGTACATTGAAAATCATCTCGACGCTCTCTGAGTCTCGGTTTCTTCTTTCGTAATTTAAAGGCTTTCATTCGAAAGTGATTTTGATGACGATCAACAAACCTTCTGCTTGCAGGCGTACACTCTCTGAACTTTGCATTCACTCACAAGTTTCAGGGAGAAAGTTATGGAGCTGTATCTCGATACTGCCGATGTCACTGCGGTAAAACGTTTGTCGCGCATCCTGCCGTTGCAGGGGGTTACCACCAATCCGAGCATCGTGGCGAAAGAAGGAAAATCGCTGTGGGAAGTGTTGCCCGCGTTGCGTGATGCTCTGGGCGGTAACGGCAAATTGTTCGCGCAGGTCATGGCATCCGACGCCGAACAGATGGTTGCCGAAGCGCTGTTATTGTCGCAACGTGTCTCAGGTTTGGTGGTGAAAGTGCCGGTCACCCGTGAAGGTCTGGCGGCCATTAAGAAACTGAAAAGCATGAATATCCCGACGCTCGGCACGGCGGTGTACGGCGCCGGTCAGGGGTTGCTCTCGGCGCTGGCCGGGGCGGAATATGTCGCGCCGTATGTGAACCGTCTGGATGCGCAGGGCGGTGACGGCATCGCGATGGTGAAAGAATTGCAGACATTGCTCAGTCTGCACGCGCCGCAGTCAAAAGTGCTGGCTGCCAGTTTCAGAACGCCGCGCCAGGCAATGGATTGTCTGCTGGCGGGATGTCAGTCCATCACCTTGCCGGTGGATGTGGCCGAACAACTGCTGAACGCGCCTGCGGTACAGGCAGCGGTGGAAAAATTTGAAGCCGACTGGCAGCAGGCGTTTGGCACCACCACGCTGAGTTAATTGTCCGGCGCATGAACCTACCCGCACAGACCTCTGCTGCGGGTTTTTTTACGTCTGCGGGTTAAGAATTTTCGTATTAATAGTCGAAAATGTGATTTCCCTCCGCAATCAAATATTGACGAATTAAATTTATAAAACTAGCGATCTAAAAAATAGAAACATCGTTTCAATTTATGAAGTGAATCACTTTTATCACTCTGATAAATGGATAACGTAGCGGCATTCGGTAGTCCGTTACTTTTAAATCAGGTGAAAAAATATGCACATTAAACGAGCGATAGAAAAAATCCCTGGCGGGATGATGTTAGTGCCTCTCTTCCTGGGTGCGCTGTGCCATACCTTCGCGCCTGATTCGGGCAAATATTTTGGCTCCTTTACCAACGGACTGATGACCGGCACCGTACCGATTCTGGCGGTGTGGTTTTTCTGCATGGGCGCTTCCATCAAACTCAGCGCGACCGGTACGGTGTTGCGTAAATCCGGCACCTTAGTGGTCACCAAAATTGCGGTCGCGTGGATTGTGGCGGCGGTGGCGTCCCGGTTTATGCCGGAGAATGGCGTGGAGTTCGGATTCTTTGCCGGGCTTTCCGTGCTGGCGCTGGTCGCCTCAATGGACATGACCAACGGCGGCCTGTACGCCTCTGTGATGCAGCAATACGGCACCAAAGAAGAAGCCGGTGCATTTGTGCTGATGTCGCTGGAATCCGGCCCGCTGATGACCATGGTGATCCTCGGCACGGCAGGTATCGCGTCATTCGAGCCACACGTTTTTGTCGGTGCGGTGTTGCCGTTCCTGGTCGGTTTTGGCTTAGGTAATCTTGATCCGGAACTGCGCGAGTTCTTCAGCAAAGCGGTACAAACGCTGATCCCGTTTTTCGCCTTCGCGCTGGGTAACACCATCAACCTGAGCGTGATCGCACAAACGGGTCTGTTAGGCGTAATGCTGGGTGTGGCGGTGATCGTCATCACCGGTATCCCGCTGATCCTTGCCGATAAATTCATCGGTGGCGGCGACGGAACGGCAGGCATTGCCGCCTCCAGTTCCGCCGGTGCGGCGGTCGCCACGCCGGTACTGATTGCAGAAATGGTGCCGCAGTTCAAACCGATTGCTCCGGCCGCCACGGCGCTGGTCGCCACCTCGGTGATTGTGACATCCATCCTGGTGCCGATCCTGACAGCCATGTGGTCAAGAAGAGTGAAGAGCAAAGCGGTGAAAGGCAAAGTGGCGATGGATCCGCCGATGGCAAGTGTGAAATAACGGTTTTAGTTGGGCAAGAGGCATTAACCCGGAAGGTATATGCAGGACAACTCCCTCCCCTGCGAAGGGGAGGGTTGGGGTGGGGTATTAATGACAATTCAATGAGTTAAAGTGTGCTTTGGCTTTTGTGTTGTCTTTAAAACCCCCTCCCGCCTCCCCCTTCGCAGGGGGAGGAGCAAAACCGTATTCACCTTAAGAGTGCAGTCAAAGCACTTTCTCCAGAAACCGCCGCGTGCGTTCATGGCGCGGCCGGTCCAGCACCTGTTCAGCACTTCCGCTTTCCACTACTGCGCCATCGACCATAAACACCACCTGATCTGCCACCTGCCGCGCGAAGCCGATTTCGTGCGTGACCACCACCAGCGTCACGCCGGACTGCGCCAGCTTTTTAATCACATCCAGCACCTCGCCCACCAGTTCCGGATCCAGCGCGGAAGTGGGTTCATCGAACAACATCACTTTCGGATTGAGCGCCAGTGCGCGGGCGATGGCGATTCGTTGCTGCTGGCCGCCGGAAAGGTGGCGCGGCCAGGCATGGGCTTTTTCGCGCAATCCGACGGTATCGAGCAGTTCATAGGCGCGGGCGATGGCCTGTTTGCGCGGGAATAAACCGTGAACCACCGGCGCTTCAATGATGTTATCCAGCACGGTCATGTGCGGAAAAAGATTAAAATTCTGGAACACGTAACCGACGTGCGTACGCTGTTTCAGAATGGCGCGTTCCTTGAGTTCATACAGCGTATCGCCTTTGCGGCGGTAGCCAATGTAATCGCCATCAATCTGGATAAAGCCTTCATCAACCCGCTCCAGATGGTTAATGGTGCGCAGCAGCGTGGATTTCCCCGAACCGGAAGGGCCGAGGATCACGGTCACGGTGCCAGGTTCAATACTCAGGCTGACATTATCCAGCGCTTTGTGTGCGCCGTAGTATTTGCTCAGATTATGGATATCGATACGCCCGACGGTGGCGGCCTGCGGCTTATGCAAAAACAGGCGTTCTGCGGGGGCGTCTGCCGGACGGTTAACGAATAAATCAAAGGCTTCAGACATACGGTTTTCCCTTTATTAAGAACGGGCGGTGCGCCACAGACGCAGGCGTTGTAAAGGCGTTGGCGCGACCTGCCGCACCGTGCCACGCGCGAAATAACGTTCGACGTAATACTGTAATACCGACAACACGGTGGTGATCAGCAGATACCAGATGGTGGCGACCATCAGCAGCGGAATGACCTGTTGCGTGCGGTTGTAAATCACCTGCACGGTGTAAAACAGCTCCGGCATCGACAGCACATAAACGATCGACGTGCCTTTCGCCAGACTGATCACCTCGTTAAAGCCGGTCGGCAGAATGGAGCGCAGCGCCTGCGGCAAAATAATGCGGAAGGTGCGGCGGTAAGCCGGTAACCCTAAAGCCGCCGCCGCTTCATGCTGACCGTGTTCTACGCCCAAAATGCCGCCGCGAATGATTTCTGCGGTATAGGCCGACTGCACCAGCGACAAGCCGAGTACGGCGACGGAAAACTGATCCAGCAAATTGACGGTCGGCGTGCTGAAAAAGGAAATCGTGGTGAACGGAATGCCAAGGGAAAGGTTGTCGTACAGATAGGAAAAGTTATAGAGGATGATCAGCACCAGCAGCAGAGGCAGAGAACGGAACAGCCAGATATACCCCCAGGCAAGGGCGTTGAGCAGGTACGATTTCGACAGGCGGGCGAGGGCCAGCACGGTGCCAAAAATCACGCCAAACACCGTGCCGAGCAGCGTCAGCAACAGCGTTTTACCCAGCCCTGACAAAATCACCGGATCAAAAAACCACTGACGAAACACGCCCCATTCCCAGCGGGAATTCGTCGCAATCGACTGGATAATCCCCAGCAGAATGAACACGGAAAACACCGCACCGGCCAGCCGCCACGGATAACGCGCGGGCACCACTTTCAGCGGGGGATGACGTACAGATGAAGGGGCATTTTCGCTCATAACGTTCTCTTTCTGTCAGGTTGCAGTTCAGGTGACGGGAACGTCAGCTGTCAGCGCCTTGGTAAACGGCAGGCGTCCGTCATACGGCGGACGGGAAAACACTTCCGGATCCAGACGGGTATCAAACTGTGGCTGATAGCCGTGGGATAAATACAGTCCGACGGCTTCCGGTTGACGGAAACCGGTGGTCAGAAACACCTGCCGGTAACCGTACGCAGCGGCACGGCGTTCCAGTTCATGCAGGATTTTTTGCGCCAGTCCCTGACGGCGCAGCGACCGGTGAGTCCAGATACGCTTCAGCTCGGCGGTCTGCTCGTCGTAGCGTTTGTACGCGCCCATGGCAATGGGCGCGCCGTTTCTCAGCAGAACAATGAACGTGCCATCGGGCGCAGAGAACACACTGTTATCTTCCGGTGGCTGGCTTGAGAAAAAATCGCCGTAGCGGTCGCGATATTCACCGAATAATCCTTCGATCACCGGCGCAATCAGCGGGTCTTCCGGCGCAATCTGAATAAAAACGTCTTCGCTCATTGTTCGTGCTCCTGATCAGTCGCCCAGTCCCGGCGGATTAATTTCTGAATGGTCAATTTTCTCGACACTTTCACCCCAGCGATCCAGTACTTTGATATAAGCACCGCTGGCGATGGCACTGTTCAGCGATGCCTGCACGGCATCCACCAGTCCGTTACCTTTTTTCAGGGTGACAGCGATATTGGCCGTTTTCGGCCAGCCGCCGGGCACGGTGCCGACCAGTTTGGTTTTGCCGGTCAGCAGGGCTTTATACGCACCGGTGACGTTAGGGCCGAAGGTGGCATCGGCACGACCGGACTGGATCGCCAGCGTTGCAGCGGCGTCATCGGTGACATATTGCGGCTTGAGCGCCGGTAATCCTTTGGCCTGATTCTCTTTGTCCCAGGCCAGCAACACCGCTTCCTGATTGGTGCCGGAGCCGACGATAATGCGTTTACCGGCGATGTCCGGCGCAGAAGTAATGGACGTGATTTTGCTGTCACTTTTCACGTAAAAGCCCAGCGTGTCCTGACGATAGGTCGCGAAATCAAACTTAGTTTTGCGGTCTTTGGTGACGGTGATGTTATAGATCGCCGCATCGTATTTTCCGGAAGTGACGCCGAGCGGCCAGTCCTCCCACGAGGCGGGCACCACCTTGAGTTTCAGGCCCAAACCGTCGGCGACCAGACGGGCGATATCCGCTTCGCTGCCGATCACGGTTTTATTGTCGCGGGCATACAGGCCGAACGGCGGTGCGCTGCCGAGAACCGCCAGCGCCACGGTCAGCGTGCCGGGTTCAACAAACTTAAAATTGGCCGGAATTTTGGCCGCGGCTTCAGCACTTTTCGGCGTATGAATTGGCGTTTCATTGGCAATCAGATCTATTCCCGGCGCGGCCTGTGCCACCGCAGAAAAACTCAATAATGCGGCGATGGTGGTCGCGGTGAAAGTGGCGCTATGTTTCATCATTATTCTGTTTACCCTGCATTCTTATTGTTTATGGTGATTATCGTGTGGTGACGTTTTCACTATTCCCGAGTGTTACAGGGATGTAAAACAACAAAATTAAATAATCAAAGAGATAAAGTAGAAATACATGACGGCATAAAATAACCACGAAAAATGCCCGGAATAACCGGGCATGAGAGAATAAGATCAGGAATGAAAAGGTTATTTTTCGCTTAATTCCCGCAGTGCTTTTTCCGCTAACTGCTGAAAATAATTGGCCGCCGGATAAATGGCCGATTCATCCGGATTAAATTGCGGATGATGCAATCCGAAATCGCTGGCCGAGCCGATGCTGACAAACGCCCCAGGCACATGATGCAGATAAAAAGCAAAGTCTTCACCGCCCATCTGCGCCTGCGCCACTTGCGCGTTGTACCCAAAATCGGCGGCCGCCTGTAATGCAAAATCCGCCCAGCGTGGCGTATTCACCACCGCAGGCGGCCCGCCGAACCAGTGCAGTTCCGCTTTCGCGCCCAGTGCCTCGGCCACGCCGGTGATCACCTTGCGGATCCGCTGCGGGATCTGTTCACGGATAACGCTGCTGTAGGTGCGCACCGTTCCTTCCAGTTCGACCGTTTGCGGCAACACATTCCAGGTATTGCCACCTTCGATGCGGGTGACGCTGACCACCGCCGCATCCTGCGCACTGACGTTGCGGCTGACCACGGTTTGCAGCGCGGTCACGATATGGCTGGCGGTGACAATACTGTCAGTGCCTTCTTCGGGATGAGCGGCGTGCGCGCCTTTGCCGGTGACGGTGATCTGGAAGCGGTCAACATTGGCATAAAATGCGCCGCCTTTGGTTTCAAAGGTTCCGACCGGCAGTTCCGGCGCATTGTGCAGGCCGAAAATCGCATCGACGTTGACCAGCGCACCGGCTTTGATCAGCTGCGATGCGCCGCCAAACCGTTCCTCGGCAGGCTGGAAAAACAGGCGCACGCGGCCGGGGAGTTGGTCTTCGCGTGCTTTAAGTAAATAAGCCGCGCCGAGAATCACCGAGGTGTGGAAATCATGGCCGCAGGCGTGCATCACGCCGGGCTGTTGCGAACTGAACGGCACGCCGGAGGCTTCTTCAATCGGCAGGGCATCGATGTCACCGCGCAACGCCACCACCGGTCCGGTCTGCGGGCCGATTTCTGCAACGACGCCGGTTTTCAGGCCAAGTGATAAAATGCGGATCCCGGCGGCATTCAGCCACTCCGTTATTTTTTGCGTGGTCACAAATTCCTGATTGGATAATTCAGGGTGCTGATGTAATTCACGGCGATAAGCGATGAGTGTTTCTTCTAATCCTGACGGAGTGCCGGAGGTGATATTTTTCGTGTCTTCTGCAAGTGAAATGCTCATAGCGAAATAACCCTATTGTCTGATAATGCGTGTTCAGGAGAGGTAGCAGGTCATTTCATGCTAGTCAGCACGGTGAGAATAACTAAATACTCAGTCGCTATAATTTATAGTCATTTTGCACAGCGCGGTGCATAGCAAAATACTGACTATAGAAACGTGTTTTTATTATTTAGCTTTACCCTTATTTCATGGAACTCTTTTTATCACGACGGATAAAAAGGAATACCCAGGTGAATTACCGACTGAGTTTATTAGACCAAAGCCCGATTAATGAAGGGCAGACGGCGGCGCAGGCACTGAATGCCACGCTGACCTTTGCGCAGGCCGCCGAACGGCTGGGCTATCACCGTTTATGGGTATCGGAACATCACGACGCTGAAAAGCTGGCGGGCAGTTCGCCGGAAGTGCTGATTGCCTGGCTGCTGGCGCACACCTCCCGGCTGCGCATCGGTTCCGGCGGGGTGATGCTGCAACATTACAGCCCGTATAAAGTGGCGGAAAATTTCCATCTGTTGTCATCACTGGCTCCGGATCGCGTGGATATCGGCATCGGCAAAGCGCCCGGCGGTTTACCGCTGTCGACCAAAGCGTTACGCGCCCATGCACCGGCCGAATCAGCGCCCGGTTTCCCGGCGCAGTTACAGCAACTGACGCATTATCTGACGCATCTTGATGATCATCTGGCGGGCACCGAAGCCCGTGCATTGCCGCGTCCGCCGGTTGCGCCGCAGCGATTTCTGCTCGGTGCCAGCAAAGAAAGCGCCCGTCTGGCGGCGTCGCTGGGCTGGAACTTTGTGTTCGCCGGTTTTATCAATGCCTCCGCCGAAGCGATGACCGAATCGGTGCTGGCCTTCCACGAATATTCCGCCGGACAAGGGCAGGCGCTGGTCAGTCTGGCGGTGCTGGCGGCTGAAACCCGCGAGCTGGCCGCTGAAAAGGTGGCCGAACGACATAATTTTCGCGTCACGGTGGGCGACCGCCATGTCACCGTCGGCTCCCGCGAACAGGCGGAAGCCTTTGTGCGGCAGTCCGGTGCGACGCAATACCATATCGAACAACAGCAGATCAGCGTGCTGCACGGCACGCCGGGCGATATCCATCAGCAACTGCGCGATATCCAGCGCCGCCTGTGCGTGAACGAATTTATCATTCATACCCCACTGACCGAGGCCGATGTGCGTCTCAAATCCATCGAATTGCTGGCTGGCCAGCTGTAAGGAGATTTCATGAGCCATTCAAAAAGTATCAAGCTGGGTCTGATGTTGCACGGTGCCGGCGGGCATATGAATTCGTGGCGTCACGAAAAAGCGCCCGCGGATGCCAGTGTTAATTTCCCGTATTTCCGCGATCTGGCGCTGCGCGCGGAAGCCGCCGGTTTTGATTTCCTGTTTGTGGCCGACGGTCTGCATATCAATGAAAAATCGCTGCCGCATTTTCTTAACCGTTTCGAGCCGGTGGCGTTGTTGTCGGCGCTGGCGTCAGCGACGCACAGCATCGGGCTGGCGGGCACCATTTCGACCTCCTACAGCGATCCCTTTACCGTGGCGCGTCAGCTGGCATCCATCGACAATATCAGTCAGGGAAGGGCGGGCTGGAATGTGGTGACATCGCCGCTGGCCGGTTCAGCGAAAAACTTCGGTAAAGATCATCCTGAACACGCACTGCGTTATCAGATTGCCGAGGAGTACATCAACGTGGTGCAGGGGCTGTGGGATTCGTGGGAAGACGGCGCCTTTGTGCGGGATCGCGAAAGCGGCGTGTTCTTCGATGCCGCAAAGCTGCATAAACTCAATCATCAGGGACAGTTTTTCTCGGTGGAAGGGCCGCTGAATATTCAGCGCTCGCCGCAGGGACAGCCGGTGATTTTCCAGGCTGGCGCTTCAGATGCCGGGATCGCGCTGGCAGGTAAATCCGCCGATGCGGTGTTTACCAATGCCCGTTCCCTGGAAGAAGCGCAGGAATACGCGGCAAAATTACAGGCACAGGTCAGCAAAAATGGCCGTCATCCGGTGGGCATCTTCCCCGGTATCAGCCCGATTGTTGGCAAAACCGAACAAGAAGCCGAGGCGAAATATCAGTATCTGCTGTCGCTGTTGTCACTGGACGATGCGCTGGCGTATCTCGGCCGTTTCTTCGACCACCACGATTTCAGCCAGTATCCGCCCGACGGCCCGTTCCCGGATCTGGGTGATCTGGGGCAGAACACCTTCCGCTCCACCACCGACAGCATCAAGAAACGGGCGCGGGAAGAGCACCTCACGCTGCGGGAAGTGGCGTATCAGGCCACGTTGCCGCGCGGCGAATTCTTCGGCACGCCGGAGCAGGTGGCCGACCGGCTGATCCGCTGGGTGGAAGAGGGCGGTGCCAGCGGATTCATCATCAGTGGCCCGGTGCTGACCGAGGCGCTGGACGACATTACCCGGCTGGTGTTACCGGTGCTGGCAGCACGCGGCTACTGGCATCCGTCGGAAGCCACGACGCTGCGCGAGCGTTTAGATATTCCGTTCAAAACCAACCGTTACAGCGTGCAGGGATCCGTTCGCGAGGCGGTGAGCATAAAATAGTTACAACATACTTTAGCTTTTGTCTCAGCCCGCTCCGGTGACCCGGTGCGGGCTTTTTGTTTTGCAGGTTTTTATCGGCAGACACCGCGGCGGGGTTGCCTGTCTGAACAATTGGGCGTACGCTTTCCGCAATTAAAAAACGATCGGTCTAAATGATGAGTGAGACCCTTACAACTGATATCAGGCCCCGTCGCGGGCGTCCGCCAAGAACGGAACGCGAGTTCACGGATACCCGTGAGGCATTGATCCGTTCGGGTCTGGAAGTCATCACAGAAACGGGTTACCTGTCGGCGGGCATTGACACGGTGATCAAAAATATCGCGGTGCCGAAAGGCTCGTTTTATCACTATTTCAAAAGTAAGCAGGATTTCGGCATGGCCGTGCTGATGGCTTACGGATCGTTTTTCGCCCATAAACTCGATAAATTTCTGCTCAATACTGAGCTGCCGCCGCTGCAACGCATCGATGATTTTGTGGCGCATGCCGGGCAGGGAATGGCGAAGTTTGAATTCAGACGCGGCTGTCTGGTCGGCAATTTATTGCAGGAGTCCCCGCTGCTGCCGGACGATTTTCCGCAAACGCTGAAAGCCATTTTAGGCGAGTGGGAAATCCGCATCGCCGCGTGCCTGGAGGAAGCCCGGCAGACGGGAGATATCACCAGCACCACTCAGACCGCGCAACTGGCGCAGATATTCTGGTCCGGCTGGGAGGGGGCGGTGATGCGCGCAAAACTGTTCCGTTCTGCCGACCCGCTTAATCAGTTCTGGGCGTATTTCCGCCACAGCATTCAGTAATTTCTTACGCATAAATTCGAAAAACAGCACCTGCAATCATGACGTGAGTCATCGCATCACTCACGACAAAAACGTCAAACGCCTGAAATCATAAAGGGACAAAAATGAAAGCATTGGTTCTCGAGCAACAAGATAAGGCCACACTGGCCGCCGTGAAAGACATCGCGCTGCCGCAGATGGCGGAAGGCGACGTGCTGGTGGATATCAGCTGGTCAGGTCTGAATTATAAAGATGCGCTGGCAATCACCGGTCAGGGCAAAATCATCCGCCAGTTCCCGATGGTGCCGGGCATTGATTTCGCCGGCCACGTGAGCCACAGCAATGACCCGCGTTTTTCCGTCGGGCAATCTGTCATTCTGACCGGCTGGGGTGTGGGCGAAACGCACTGGGGCGGTCTGGCTGAGCAGGCCTGTGTTAAAGGCGACTGGCTGGTGGCATTGCCGGAAGGGCTGGCCGCACGTAACGCGATGATTATCGGCACAGCCGGTTTCACCGCCATGCTGTGCGTGATGGCGCTGGAAGAGGCGGGCGTCACGCCGGAAAGCGGCACGGTGCTGGTCACCGGTGCCAGCGGCGGCGTCGGCAGCACGGCAGTCGCGTTATTGCATACGCTCGGCTATACCGTGGCGGCGGTGACGGGTCGCGAATCGACTCATGATTACCTGCGTAAACTCGGTGCCAGCGAGATCCTCTCACGGGATGATTTTGCCGAAACCCGTCCGCTGGAAAAACAACTCTGGGCGGGGGCGGTGGATACCGTCGGGGATAAAGTGCTGGCGAAAGTGCTGGCACAAACCAACTACGGCGGCTGCGTGGCGGCCTGCGGTCTGGCGGGGGGCTTCAACCTGCCGACCACCGTGATGCCGTTTATCCTGCGTAATGTCCGGCTGCAGGGCGTGGATTCCGTTTCCGTGCCTGCGGAGCGCCGTGCGGCGGTCTGGGAACGTCTGCAGAACACGCTGCCGGAAAGTTTCTATCAGCAGGCAGCAACGGAAATTACGCTGGAACAGACTCCGGCCGTTGCGGCGGATTTCCTCAGTAACAAAATTCAGGGACGCACGCTGGTGAAAATCGGCGACTAACCTGTTTCACCCGGTATCCCTGGCGATACCGGGATCTTTTCCCGTTCAATTTTTCCCCCGCTATAAAGAATTTCCCCTGACCAGCCGATAAATAAACAGTCCCTCTGAGAAAAAAGAGAATGGAATTCCTTATTTTCCGAATGACGTACAGCGCAAACACAGTCAAAAACAAATAACAAAAGCCATGGGGAAAGTATGGATAATTTTCAGAAAGAAATTGATGAGAGAACTAATCTCACTTCATCAAACCGGTTTGAACTTTTGCTGTTCCGTCTGGGGACATCGCCTGACGACGAGCAGTCTGAACTTTTTGGTATCAACGTCTTTAAATTGCGCGAAATCGTGCCGATGCCAACCCTGACCAAGGCTGCCGGAATGGCCTCGCCGATGATGGGCATGGCGAACATTCGTGGCGAAATTATTCCGGTCATCGATCTGCCTGCCGTCGTCGGCTGTGTGCCGAAAACCGGTCTGAATATCCTGCTGGTGACGGAGTACGCGCGCAGCACTCAGGCGTTTGCTGTGGAATCCGTTGACGACATCGTGCGTCTGGAATGGAGCCGGGTTCTGGCCGCCGAAGCCGGGGTGAAAAGCCGTAACATCACCAGTATTGCGCGTCTGGATACCGATAAATCCAGCACCCGTCTGGCGCTGGTGCTCGACGTGGAACAAATCCTCCATGACATTATTCCGAACAGCAATATCGACATGGATAAAAAGCGGACCAGCGCGTTTAAACTGAAACCGGGCACGGTGGCGATTGTCGCCGAGGATTCGAAAGTCGCCCGTCAGATGCTGGAAAAAGGTCTGAACATGATGGAGATTCCGGCGCAGATGCATGTGACGGGTCTGGAAGCCTGGAATAAAATCCGCAAACTGGCCGAAGAATGCAAAGCCGAAGGGATTCCGATTGCCGATAAAATCTCCTTCGTATTAACCGATCTGGAAATGCCGGAAATGGACGGCTTCACCCTGACGCTGAATATCAAGCGCGATGAATTCCTGAAAAATATTCCGGTGATTATTCACTCCTCATTATCCGGCAGCGCCAACGAAGATCACGTACGCAAAGTCGGTGCCGACGGTTACGTGGCGAAGTTTGAAATCAACGAACTGGAAGCCGCCATCCATAAAGCGCTGGATGCAAAAAAAATCGCCCATGCCTGACAGGTGATGAGGTGATAAACATAATATAGCCCGCCAGTGTGCGGGCTTTATTAATTACGCTATAGGGATAGAGAAGGTGAGTGATGTGCAGTATCACCTTGTTCCTGCCCGCATCCTCACTGACATGAGTCAAAGTAAGGTTTCAGTACTTCTTCCGTCCAGCTCATAAAGGCTCTCACGCGTTGCGACAGATTGCGCCGGTGCGCAACGACGAAAGAGGCATTCAGAGGCCGGGGGCGCAGATGGGGAAGGACTTCAACCAATGTTCTACGTTTTATATGGGGGAGGAGTGCGGAATAGCCCCCCTGAATTAAGCCCAGCCCCGCAAGCCCCGCTTCATGGTAGGCGGGTACGCTGTTGACCGTCATCGTGCCGGGTAACATCAGCGATTTGTAACCCTCAGCTGACGGATATTCCCACCCGTCAGGTTTCGAACCGAAATTGCGCAGGTAATGCACCATCTTGTGTCCCTGATGAAGAAGGTCATCAAGCGTCTGCGGTACACCAAATCGTTCAAGATAGTCCGGACTCGCCGCATTGATCATGCGGAGTTGCCCCAGCGGCCGGGCAATCAGCGTCTCGTCCACAAGGGGACCCAGACGAATTACGCAATCAAATCCTTCCAGAACCAGATCAACACGGCGGTCAGTACTGGAAAGCTCAAGTTCGAATTCCGGGTGAGCATTCAGCAGTTGTGGCAGTGCGGGGATAATGACGCTTTGTGCCAGAATAGCCGGCATATCAACACGTAAACGCCCGCGCAGTGACACGCCGCCATGGGAAAACATGGACTGCAATTCCTCTGCTTCCGCCAGCAGGTCGCGTGCGCGCGAATAAAAAATGCGGCCATCTTCTGTCAGTTGCACGTTTCGCGTGGTGCGGTGCAAAAGCGTTGCGCCTACCTCTTGCTCCACCTCCCGAACCACCATTGAGGCGCGTCCTTTCTGAATCCCCAGGCTTTCGGCGGCCAGCGTAAAGCTCTTCATTTCTGCCACGCGCACAAAAATAGTCAGTGCATCAAGATTTTTCATTGTTACTCATCCGGATAACAGTGCGTTCATTATTGGGGTATTTATGCCTAATGTAATACGCAATAGACTGTCTTCACACCCTGTTTAGGTGCTACACGCTGAAATACACCCCGTTTACGAAGGATAAATAAAAATGAAAAAAGGTTATTTAATCGCTCATGTCAATGTCACGGATGCCGTTGCTTATGCGGAATATGCCAAAGCCGCCGGAGAGGCAATGCAGGAATTCAGTCCTGAGCTGATTGCCGGCACCGGTCAGTCAGAAAATCTGGAGGGCGAATCGTATGAAAGGCACGTCGTTTTTGAGTTTGCCTCCTTTGCCGGGGCAAAGCGTTTTTATGAGAGTCCCGGCTATCAGGCTGCCAGAGCGATCCGCGCAGGTGCTGTGACCGGAACCTTTGTATTAATTGAAGGCGTCTGATTTTATGTAAAGCAGGGTAGCGGTACATCGACACGCTGATTTCACCGATCATAACTACCCGTCAGCACTTGCCCGCTTAAATAACAGCCTTAACGCGGGCGTTTTCCGTTTTCCCGTCGGATCCCTTAAACTACGCCGCACAGCCCATTTAACATGGGCAATGACCCTAATTCGAAGGAAGTTAGATGCTTTTGCCAGATTTGAGCAATACAAAAACAGACTGTCACTCGTCATTTCAGGGATGAGTCGTCAGCTGTTTATTACTCTGGACGGCCCCAAGGGCGCCGGTAAAACCACCTTGCTGGAGGCCATTACGAAAGTACTCAGGGCCGATAACAAGAAGGTGATCCGGCTTAGCGAGAAAAAAAGCGATCCCTTCAGGGGGGAAACCATGGTTCTCGTGAATCAACTCGCCAGAAATCCCACGCTGGATCTGGAACGTGAAGTGTGTGAACGCTTTGCTGACAGTCGTGCCTGGATTTCCCGGCACGTGCTGACTAAACAGCCAGCGGACAGCATTATCCTGATGGACCGCTGGTACCCGTCTGATGCCGCGTTTCGCCGGATGGTGCCGTTTGCAGAGATTTTACAGCTTAACATTGAGCGAAACGTGCGAACGCCAGACCTGCATGTCGGGGTCGTGACTGCGCCTGAAATTTCGTGGGCAAGGGCCGCAGCCCGATCGCGTGGGCTGGGTAGTACGGTGATTCATCAGCTGGAGGAGCATGTTGCCTGTACCGTGGCGTTCGGGCGGGAAATCGCTGAGCACGGCTGGTTTATGTGCCGTAACGAAGGAACGATCGAAGAGGCGACCAGGAAGGTTGTTGCTGAGATTTACAGAGTCAGCGCATGTCGCCAGTAATGCCATGCGCTACCCGGGCCTGATCAGGCACCCAGAAAGAGCATCATAAATTCGGTTCTTTGCGAAATTGTGTCCACAGAGCTCTGGAGTTCCCCCCGAGCCCGTAGACAAATCTGGCCTCTATTGCTTGATAAAAAAGCTAACACTGCCTGGCACTAAAGCCTGCCTGATGTCAGCCCTTAGTGCTAATTATGATGTTCATTTGGGGATCATCTGAATCACACAATTTAACTGTGCTGGCAAATAAATTCTGCTGCCGCATCCAATGCATGGCGCGATGCATCCAAACGAATATCACTTTGGAACACGTGATGCATTCCTTCATAGATATCCAGTTGCACCACACCCCCCAATTCTGCCGCTTTTTCCGTAAAGCGAATTGCGTCATCAAGCAATAGCTCCTCGCTACCTACCTGAATCGCCAGCGGCGGCAGTGTGTCGAACCGGGCGAACAGTGGCGATGCACGTTCATCCTTAACCATACCGCCCTGCAGGTACTCAAGCGCAGCATCTTGCAAAATTGACGGCTGGAAAATAGGGTCACGCATCGAGGGATCATTGAAAGATGCGCCGCTAAATGTCAGATCGGTCCAGGGCGAAAACACCACCGCAGACCGGACCTTCTCCGCCAGCTGCGGATTTTGCATAGCCACCAGCGAGAGCGTTCCGCCAGCCGAATCACCAACCAACGCAATTTGGTTAACACCGCTGTTTATCAACTCTATCAGCACTTCGTTCACCTTATCCGGTGCAGCAGGGAAGGGATGTTCCGGTGCCAGTGGATAATCCAATACAAAGGTTGAATAGCCGGTACGCACCGCTAACTGGCTGGCTAATCCACGATACGCCCGCGCACTTCCGAGCATATAGGCACCGCCATGAATAAAGACAATGACGCATTCGCTGCGGGTGGCTTGCGGGTGCAGCCAATATCCCGAGGCATCGTTTTGTTCGCAGCGCACACCTTCTGCCAGCGGCGTTTGTTCGCACATAGCGTCATAAAACTCGCGCATTGTCCCGGCAAAATTGTTTCGGAGGTCTTGTTGTTCAGCCAGGAATTGCACGACATGCAGACGGTCATGCCCGGTTAATGGATGATGTGTTTTGTTCATGATGTTCTCACATATAGGGGGTGTGAGAAGACGTTAAACCATTCCAATTTCAGCAACCAGATGGCTTAATGGAATACCATCTATTCTATTTTGGACTACCTAATGGATCGACTTGATGCCATCCGGCTGTTTATGCGCGTAGTGGAGTGCGAGAGTTTCTCCGCAGCGGCCAAAGAAGCAGGCATTGGGCAATCTGCCGTCAGCAAACAAATCGCCGCGCTGGAGAACCAGTTCAACCATCAGTTGCTGAAACGTTCATCGCGCGGAATTGCATTGACCGACGCGGGTAAAGAGTTTTATGACGGCGCATTGCGTTTACTTGATGAGTACGACCAGTTGGAATCCAGCGTTAAATATGGCGCGGATGAAGCGGCGGGCACATTGAGAATATCTGTCGCACCGGTTTTTGGCCGTTTCTATATCGTTCCGCGCCTGCCTGCACTGTTTGAGCGCTATCCGGCGCTTAACATTGAACTGCGCGTCTCCGAACGACATATTGATTTGATTGAGGAGAATATCGACATCGCAATCCGCCACGGTGAACTGCAAGATTCTGCCTTAACACAACGCAAGCTTGCGGAAAGTCCTCTGATTACCGTAGGCAGTCCGGACTATCTGGCCAGACACGGTGCTCCCAGCTCACCTGCCGAACTGGGCAAACACCAGTGCATTGTGTTTAACGGCGGCCGTGGCGTCCACCCGTGGCACTTCCTCGATGAACAAGGTAAGCCGATAATTCATATTCCGCAGGGGCGTTTTCGCAGCAACGATGGCGAACAGCAACGCGCCGCCGCCCTTTCCGGAATGGGCATCGCGCAAATTCCCGCATGGCTGGCTGGACCCGATTTAGCGTCTGGGGCATTGGTTCCCCTGTTGCGGGAGTTTACGAGAGGTGCGATGCCGGTGAGTGCGGTCTTTGCGACCAGGCAAATGGCGAACAGCAAAGTGCGGGTGTTTGTGGCGTATTTAATGGAGACCCTGAAGATAGATTTGCCGGAGTGGCGAAAACCACTTTTTTGCATCCCATCTGAGGATTGAAGAATGAGGAGTGGAATTTAGCCGGTAGCATCCGCTCCTCGCCGACATCCCACACCAGACGCAAAACAAAAAGCCCGCTTAAGTTTCCTTAAGTGGGCTTCTCTAAATTTGGCTCCTCTGACTGGGATCGCCTTTGCCAGTAACTGGCTGAATAAAAAGCTGAACCTGAATTCGTCTCTTGTCAAGACCACCAAAGTGACCACCTATTTAGCTCGGAATGAACATACAACGAGTTAGCTTTTTAAGCTTTACTACCCTATATATTTCTTTGCAAAGCTAGCTAACTCTTTCGCTCTGACGGGTTCCCACCCGTTATTGACTGCGAACTGCCTGATCTCTTCTTCTGTTGCTCTGAATCCTTGCTTTTTTAAGTTGGTAAAAATTCGTTTTGCCATGTCTTTATCCGATGGATGACTAAGTCCTGTTGACATGTTGATGCAACGACCTAGGCGTAGGATTTCATCCCCAACGGAGGGTAATAGCTGTGTTTTTTGCACTTCCCAAGTCGATGGGCCGACTATTTCAGGTGCCCATGTGGATAACCAGCGTTTACCTTCGACCTCTGACCAGGGTAAGAACACAATGCTATCGACGTTTCGAGCACTATCAACAATATCCATGTCTTTATCAGTTAGATATGTCGCTAACACAATGTCATGATTGCCATGTACAGAAAAGTTTTTAGGAATATTAAAATCCAGCAGAATGTTGTTACCCAAATCGACCTTTTGGTCTTTTAGTAAAGCCTTTACTGCTTGCTCGCCGAGAAATGTTGCAATATCAGAGTGAGCAAATGTTCCTTTTGCAGGGAACAACAATGTGATTCGCTGCAGTCCTGCATCTTTACATAGGTGATAGGTTTTGCTTATGGCGAGCTTTATATTGTTCTGATTTGAACCATTGTTCTCTATCAAATATCTGGACACTGACATATGAACTCCTTTTACTGAATGCTAAGGGGAATCTCAACGCTTTGGTCTAAAGCGTAATATGTTTTAAAATTGTCATAAATATTAAAAATGTGTCATCTCAAACATTGCCATCGTTTTTTTCTGGCTCATCTTCAATTGCTGGTAGGGCCTCAAGTTGTGATTTGAGGTGCTCGTCTAACCGATTGGCCAATGAAAGAAATACGGCAAGATTTTTTTGTCGTTTTTCCAGAACTCGCCGTTGTGCACTACTGGGATTAGTTGTGTTGGCAGGGTTCCCACGTAATTGAAAAATACGAAATTCAATTAGATCAATGTCTTCGTCTAACCCAGCTTTTTGTGCCAGTTCCACCCATTCTTGAGATTTATCAATAGAATTTTCTGCGGCTAAAGAGAGACAATAATCAATCAGGATTTTTGAAGACGAATCGATACTTTCGGCCACTTTTAACCATTTCTGAGTTTCCGTAGATTCCTTTTCTCTATTCGTTAGCCCTGGGTGGGGAAAGAAATATCTCGGATGTTGGTTTTCAGGATCAAGACTTTCTAAAGCCCTTAGGATGGGTTCTAGCTCTTTAAATGGCTTATTGCCAAATGGTAATTCGTAGCGGTTAGCCCAGAAGGCCCACACAGAGTCCTTAATCTCCATGTGTTTCGCGATGCGCACAGTGTCATCCGTGGTATTTTCAGCGTCGTAAATCAGTTCTGCAATATGGTGAGCCATCCAACGGCCTAAGGTATCAACAGAGTCATTTAACTCAAGTTCTTCAACCAACTTTTTCCCCAGTTGTACAATTGCCGTGTAGCGTTCGGAAGGTTCCGTCATGTTTAAGGAGGAAGATTCTGGTACTTGATGGGATATTCTCGAGCTCATTTTCATTACTCCGTCCATATCTGTTACTCCGCGAGTAGCGATTCACATCAACCTCTATAATGAGATCCATGTCTAATGTAGCTAACACGTTTTTGATAAAATCCACCGAGGCGTAAAGCTTGTAACCACTTGGTTTCTCGTCTTCATTTTTTTCTGCTAAGTTGCCCCATATACTCGATATCATTTCTGGTTCGGTGCTATGAGTACTACACCATACTCGCTGGTCTTTATCCGTAGTTAATTTCATAGCTTCAACGATAAACGGCGCTGGCTTAGGTAACGGGAATGTCACGTCACCAGCCCATGGGTCGTGTTCATCAATGCCTTTATATTCTCTGATGTCTTTAATCCATCCTTTTAATTGATAGGACATATGATCAATTTCCATATCCTCACCAGCACTGGGAATTTTATAGTCATATACATTTTCGGCAGTTTGTAGTGCCCGGAGTAAAGAGAATGATCTTTCAGGTGAAACTAAGGCCGTATAAACGGAAACTGATTCTCTTCGATCAGTACGATTCTCTGACCAGTGCCCCCAAACTGTCAGCAATCCAGCTGCGGGACTTAATGCTTTGTCAAAAATGTTTTCTGAAATTGATCCCAGCCATTCATTGAGATTACCAGTAGTATCATTAATCCAGCTTGGTCTGATTTCGGGTTGCGGATCTCGCCGATCAGCGAGCCAACGTCCATCGCGGCGTGAAATATCATGTCTTTTGAGCCAGTCCTGAAAAACGTCATCTATTTCATCGTAACGGCTATCCACTAATGGCTTGGTTGCCAATAGTTTTCCAGCCGAGATGAACATTGCATGGTAGGAGAGGTAAAAATGGTAATCATCAACACGTGGATAGGAACCATGGCTGTGATGATTATCTCTGTCTCGATAATAACGCCGTTTGTTCCGCTCATCTTCTTCCCAGTTACGGGTTCCTTTAAAATCAAAATCATCGCGAATAATGCGTAACATTTCGGGCTCAAGCTGTTTTTGAGATACTCCAAAACAGCGGCCTAAAGGTTCCAGCCAATATGGGCCAAAATCAATACCAAAAGTGTATGAATCCTCGCCCACTAAACTTTCAGAGTCACTCACTGTTGGGTCATACGTTGACCGGTTTATGTTGGAAAGGTTGTCTCTTTCTTGAGCGGTTATAGATATCAATCCAGCTTCATTAAGCGCGAGCAGGGTTCTGGCGGCAAAAAGGCGGATTAATACATGTGGTTGCTCAGTTGTCGCGTAGCGATAAAAATAATCGGTATAGGGTATCAATGCTTTTCCGTCATCTTGTGAGGCACGTGCAACAGCAATTAATAACCATAATTGAGCGTGAAGGGTATAGAACGGAAGATTGCGATCGCAAAAAGGCTGTGTCGAGCAATTTTCGGCATGTTGAAATATTCCTTGAAGCACTTCGGAACGTTCTAGTCGACAAAGCATAAGAACTGCATGAGCGGCTTCCCAGCGAACGGTTGATTCTGGCGACGCTAGCCTAGCCCATATATACCCCGCAAGAGAATACTCTATCTGAGTAGGGGGAATTAATGTAGATCCCCATGGGCCATCACCATCTTCCTCTTTCAATACTTCATTGAATAAGTCCAGTCCATAAGACAGAACATTTAATGCTTCTTCTGGGTTCAATCTATTAACCAATAGTCCGACAAGGCTAAACAATTGTCGTGAATCTGATGGTTCTGGTGATTCAGATGTCGCATTTAGAACAATACTGATTAACTCACCTTCATTGAGTCCGGAAAGTTCGCTGGCAAGCTTAAAAGGGAACACTTCGTAGTAGCGATGCTTTCTAATAAGCATGCAGAACCGCTGGCAGTAACTTTTTGTTACTGAAGCAATAGCTGTTTTTATGCTTAACCGGGCTGTCCATTCCTGAGGGATAGATTCAAGAAAAGTCCCGAAACTATAAAGGCTCATCTCAGATGATTTACCAAAAGCGTTAATAAAGTCTTTTTCTTTGCCAAAACTAATACGAGTTATCGCCTCTTGAATAAATAACTCGGTTGAATAGAGATCAGGTTCATGACGGAAGTTTTGGTATGCGATAGAAATCCCTTCGGATGTGGATAAATCACACATGTTAAAAACTCTTTGCCATGCTGCTTTAGATTTTTCGTCAGTTTCAGTGGCGTGGTCGCTTGTTGATTCCAAATCTGATCTGGACTGATCTTCAACTGAAATATTTATATTAAGAACAGTGAGGTTTATTCCGATGGACAAAGCTATGGTTTTAATTCGTGTTAATTTTTCTGAACGAGGTGAGGTGAATTGGATGTAATTATAAACCCATTGAAAAAGCGTTTGTTTGTCCTGATCGCTTTTACATAAAGGCAGAGCAGCTATTAGTAACTTATCTTCGTCCCACTCTTCCCGGAAAGGGATTAATGCTGCTGCATCAAGTGGATTGATTTTATTTTTCTTTACTAGTTGTTCTATCGTTAACACCAGTATATTTCGGTGATCGCCAAACGTACGATCTCGCCAACGACTAATGATGGCCAGAGTGGAAGATGGGCATAATTCAGACAACGCTTTGATCGTATCATTCCATGCAAAATGTTTATCACGATCAACATATTCTCGAGTTACTTCGGCACAGCGTGAGAATTTATAGGCAATTTCTGGTGATGCTATGTTTTTGTCGGCAATGTATTCCGCCAGATCAAGTAATGCTCCCCATCGTTCCAGATTTTCATCACCGAGTTTATTGGTGACTTCAATAGCGTGGTTAAAATATTCTTGAGCTTCTGACTTATCGAGTAAAATAAGCGATCTAGCTATATCGATATAGTTCTCAGCCTTGGTTTGTGCGTCAGTGTGGTCATCCTTCCACAAAGATAGTGCCTGTTGCGCGAAGATAAATGAAAATTTTTCAAGCCCAGTTATCTGCGAGCAAAGACGGGAAAATCTGTGCAATGTCGGTGTAAAGACCCGGTTGTCCTTATGTTGATACCATGCAGTGATTTCTTCGATATCAGCGCAAGTAATATCTCCGACTTCAGATAAAATATCGAACCAGATATTAGCTATTTCATCACTGCTAAAGGAATGCTCCGAGTATGAATACCCTTTTATTTCCGCTGATAATTTTTTTGCATCAGCGAGTTGATTATCTAACTCAGCCTTGGATACTTTTCCTAAAAGGGCTTTAGCCCATAAGTTATACCAAGGAATTAACACACCACTATATTGCTTTAATTCGCGAAGTTCCTGTGATTCACTATGCTTTCTTTCAGCGTTTATCTCTTCAATGACCTTTTCAGATGCAATATCACTCAAACTTAATGGTGAGTTAGTTAATGTCGCGCGTAGCGCATACATTCTTATGTATTGCACACGTTCTTTACTGTATTCTGAGGACAGGGAATTTGGAGGAGATTGGGGTAGATAGCGGTTTAAAAGAATCACGGCTTCTTCGGTATTACAAATATTAAGCTGCAGTGCCATTTCAGTTATGTTCGTTATTGCTGCTATTGTTTGATTAACATACGAGTGTCTAATTTTAATTTGCAGATGAGAGCTAGCCAATAAGCGGTAACCTCTCTTAATAGATTGCTCTGGTAATTGGTAATGAAATTTTCTAGCAATCAGCACAATCGCTAAAATTAGTCCAAGATCATTTCCTGCCGCAATCGCTAACTGGTTCAGGTCAGAATTGCGGCCGTGATCCAGTAATTGTTTAGCAATGATTATGCCAGCACCGAAAGATAATTCCCGAGGTCGCCATTGGCGAAGACTTCTTGCCGCTTCATCTGCCCCATGAATATTCAGATAGGCGATCGCCATAACAGCTATGTCCTGAGCGGTTACGTTTTCTCTGCTGCGTTCATCATCGTTTAGTGAACTCCAATTATCTAACCATTCCAGAGCAATACGTAGTCGGCTACGGGCGTCACCAGAGAGCTCAGGAAATTCCGATAAAAGTGCAGAGTTATAGACGTTTTGTGACCCAACCCAACCAGTATCAGTAAAGGTACGACGTGAAATAAGCTCCTGAACACTGTGGCTGTCCATAAATTTTGCAGTCAGATCAAGATTATCCTGCAATAATTTTCGCTGCCTGCTGTCGCCTGCACTTTCTCCACCTGCTTTGAGCGCAAGTTTTGCCGCATCCTGATACTTCTCAAGGCGTAACGCAGCTTTCAGGGCGAACTGCAGTCTTTGAAGTTCAACATCTCGGCGTTCGATAGGACTCGTTTCTGGTAACCCTTGGGATGTCATTGCCAGAGTGACGAGTTCCGAAAATTGCCCAGCCTCAAGCATTAGCGGTGGTAATACTGATGCAGCGTAGGCACTATTTTTTGTTAACGGCGTCAGTCGGGCAATAAACTGACGAAGCTCTTTTTCTTTAGGACGATATCGTTCCTGAAACCACGTTTCAGCAGGTTCATCAAAGAACTGGATAGTATCCCCATTGACGATTAGCGGCCGCCCAAGATCCAACGCAAAGCTTTTTATTGCGGATTCATCGATTTCAGCGATGGCAGACAAAATAGCGATAGGAATGAGTGGGCGGAGTACCGCTAGTGCTGCACAAATAAAATCGATCTTCGTACTTTCTGTATGCCCAGTGGCATCCTTCAATTGGCAGATGGCGGCTTCGAGTACTTCTCCGATAGTATCTTCCACCGTTTTGGGATTAGGACCTAACAATCTCAATGTATCTGGCAGTGATAAATGTCGAGAAAGTGACAATGCCTGAACCCTGGGGTTATGAGAGCTCAGTCGATGGAATTCATCCACATCCTGATCGTTTGCATCCGGGAATATTCCACGCAGGTGTGCGGCTGTTTCGCTGCGATCGAAAGGTTGTAAA
Organism: Rahnella victoriana; assembly: GCF_021276285.1. Taxonomy (NCBI): domain Bacteria; kingdom Pseudomonadati; phylum Pseudomonadota; class Gammaproteobacteria; order Enterobacterales; family Yersiniaceae; genus Rahnella; species Rahnella victoriana. The sequence continues at coordinate 4,319,321 of NZ_CP089919.1, read as the reverse complement.
GTCAGGCTAAGCGTGCCGGGGCGTGGATCAAGCAGGCTCTGCCTATGTGGTCTGCAAAGTGCGACAATACAAACGCCTGCGGGAATGCTCTCTCTGAGCAGATCTTTTATAAATGAGCGTGATTCGTTGATTTCCTCTGCGGCCATTTGTGCATTATCTGCGGCATCAACAATAATGCACAATATTGCCTCAGGATGTGATTCCCGAAGCGTGGAAATCCCTTGAGAAATACGATACATAAATGCACGCATATAGTGAGATATGTCAGTGCTGGCGTTCGGAATTAAAGGATGACATAGACCATGTGAGGCTATCTCATTGGCAATCTGCACTAATGCGGTTCGGTGGTGATGGCGATAGGCTGAAGCATTGCGATATTGTCCATTACCAAAACAGTCATACAGAATACTGACTGACCCCTCAGGAAGGTAGTGATGAATACGGGTTGAGAAAATTGATTTGCCGACACCTGCGTCGGCATGGACGATGATAGGTGAGCCCATGGACTCCACAATATTTTTGACCAGTGAAACCTCTTGTATTCGGGGTATCACATTTTCAATTTTCTCTATCAGGCAAGGTGCAGGGAATAGATCTGTTTCGTCTACCCCTAACGCACGTAAAACATCCATTCTGGTAATAGCTGGATCGGATGCACTTTCTGATAGCGCTTTCCGAGTAATCAGTTCTTTTAGGTTCAGCGGGGCTTGGGTGTCTAGATCAGGGAGATATCCGTTAGATTCTCTCAGGAGAATATTTCGCTGTTCCCAGTAACCATCCTGTCGTTCTTCAATGCGAAGCATCTTGCAAAAGGACACCAACCCTTGATCTTCCAGACCTGTGAATTTTTTTAGTTTAGCAAGGTCGTCTGGATGGCGAGGAGGGCGTTGATTTGCTGTATCTGTAATCGCTTCACTGAAACTCGTACTGACAGGGCGGTTAGTGACAAACCATAATTCAAGCTTAGTATGCAGGGATTCAGCAGGAAATCGCTGCAAAAGTTCTTTATAGCGTTTAGCGAACCCTTCTATCGTTTTCTGTAATCCGCTAGGGGGCCATGCTGTTTCTGCATGTAATGTTGAATGCTTCAATTGCATATATCTGACCGTAGTCGCTTGCTCGAACTCATTACTGCCATAGTATTCTGCAATATCAATGATCTCTTCGCCTTCCTCCACCGACGGTTGTGAACCCATTTCCGTTGTCGAAGCACCTTCAATAGTCAGTGCGGTTAAAGACGCTTTAGGGTCTAACAATCGGAGGGCTCGGCGGGCAGCCCAAAGATAGTGAAATTGATCTCCATCCCTACTGGCTCGAACAAGCAAGCTGTCTGACATTGAAATTTATCCTTAGATTCAGATAGGCTTTTGGGATTATAACCCCTGACATTTTAAGTGACTATCTGCATGATGGAGTTGATGCGAAATAGACCTTAGCGGCGTAAACGCTCCCGTCTTAATCGGCACGATGAACATTTATGTACGTTTATCACGAAGAACTAAAATCATTCGCCCAACCCCCAATCCCAAACCCCGTTCACTGCAGCGAGCAATGGCCGCTACGCCCATGCATGGACAGTTTTTCTCCCGTGTACTTTCCGTTCCTGTATTCACTTCCATTAAATCGTTTCCCAACACAATCTATCACGCAAGGGGAAATAGCACGCATTCTGCGCCCTTGCGTGTCGTAATGAGCAGGTTCACTGGAGCGAGGCAAAAAGTCGGCTGAACCGTAAATGAAAGGGAAGTTTGGCAGTGAGGGGGATGCTTTTGAGGGGGTGATCGCCGGGATGGGAAGCGCGTTCTTAATGGCGGACTTGGGTATCACTGGTGAAGTTCAGCATGGAAGCTACATTGCTTCTTGGCGAAAAGCACTGAAGAAAGACAAACGCTATATTTTCAAGGTCGCCCAAGCCACATCTGAAGCGTATCATTATTTGATGATTCAAAACTGAATCTGCCAGAGATTCAGCAATCAAAAAACAAAAAGCCCGCTTAAGTTTCCTTAAGCGGGCTTCTCTAAATTTGGCTCCTCTGACTGGACTCGAACCAGTGACATACGGATTAACAGTCCGCCGTTCTACCGACTGAACTACAGAGGAATCGTGTGAACGGGGCGCATCATATCCAGAGGGCTAAGGAGTGTCAACGCTAAAATCACTAAAACCTGCCGACTGCTCAGCAACTAATCAATGTCGCCAGAAAAGACCTTCATACCTGCCAAAATTCCCTGGGATTGTGCTGATTAACAGTCGCAGCGGTGGCCGCGAAGTTGCCTTGCCAGCGGGTCCTGCTGATAAAAACGGGTGAAATGACCGTATACCAGCGGAAATCGTTCTGAAAGCAATTCTGGCGCACTAAAGAAGTATTCCGAGAGGACGGCAAAACATTCTGCCGGATCGGTGGCGGCGTAGGCATCCATGCTGGCGGCGTCTTCGCCCACGGTGTCGATCTCGTCCTGCAAATTCTGCATGGCGGCCTGCAAATCGTGCTCCCATGACACCACTTCACGCAGCGGAATAGGGGGAATACCACTGACTTCGCCGCCGTTGCGCATATCCAGTTTGTGCGCGGCTTCGTGGATGATCAGGTTAAAACCGGAGTTATCAAACGAGTCCTCGATATCCTGCCAGTTGAGCACAATCGGCCCCTGATCCCAGCTTTGACCGGCGTGTATTTGCGAACCGGCATGGACCAGCCCGTTTTCGTCCTGCCACGGGGAATCGACCACAAACGGGGAAGGGTAGAGCAAAATCTCATGAAAACCGTCGAGCCAGGATGCGCCGAGTTCCATCACCGGCAGCGCAAACAGCAATGCGATCCGCGCCTGCATCTGCTCAGTCAGCACAATGCCCTGTAACGGCACCAGCCGTTTTTGTTGCAGCAGCTGGCTGGCAACCTGCACCAGACGCTGTTGCTCGTCCTCGTTCAGGGAAGATAAAAGCGGAATATTCAGAGCGTCATTCCACGCCTCTGATTTCTCAATTTTCAGGTCATTCGCTTTCCACGGCCACTTAATCATCATCTTGCTCGCAAAGTGATCATTCGGATTATCAGCAGGGTTCCCCGCCAGAGTACTCCAATACAAGTAACTTCAACAAGTTAGCTTCGCTATCAGACGGAAACTGTGTGGATGTTACACATCGGCGGATTTTAAGCAAAAAGCGCGCGCATCTTATAAGACGTAGCTCACGTTATTAGTCTAGTCACAGAGTCCGCAACGTGCCCGCAACGGGAGAAATGCGCGGGCACGTCAGGCTCCTTATGCTGATGACTATGAAAAATCCGACCGGAAAATGCCGTTATTATTCACAGTGCAGGCAGGGACTATAAATAGTTGCTGACCTGGGTCTCGATATTCTCTGAGGTGGTTTTGAATTCTTTTGCCAGTAAGGCAATAAAGGCATCCCGGTCAATATGTTCTACTTTTCCGTCGTGGTAACAGTCTGAAAAAGAAACATAAAGTCCGTTCTTAAAACCTATCTGTACGCTTTCACCTTCAAGGGGAATGTTTTTCATCATCGATATCCTTCACAACATGACGTTGAGCTGAATAATTGAAAACAGAGTTGCAGGTGTTTTTGTGGGCTTATTTAACCGCCGCCCGTCGTGACAATATAGTGCAGCGAACCGGGCGTCTGAACTGTGATCGCAGACGGGATTTACCGCGTCCGCACCGCAGCGTTATGTCAGCCATTTGTCGATGAAGTCATCGGGGGCGACCGGCTTTCCGAAAAAGTAGCCTTGCAGGAATTCGAGCCGGTAAGGCGCGAGATAATTGACCTGTGTCTGGGTCTCGATGCCTTCTGCCACAATGATCATTTGCAGGCGCTTGGCGAGGTCAATCACGTTATCGACGATATGCCCGGCCAGCGCGTCCGTGCCGATACGGCCAATAAAGCTCTGGTCGATTTTTAATATGTCGATATGGAATTTTTGCAGGTACGCCAGGCTGGAATGGCCGGTGCCAAAGTCATCCATGGCGATCAGCACGCCCATTCTGCGCAGGGCGCGGAACAGGCTGTGTGTCACCTCGCCGGGTTCAATCAGTTCCCGCTCAGTCAGTTCCAAAACCAGATTGATCGGGTTCTCCCGGAACGCATCGATAAAGGCTTTGCAGTCCTCCGCCAGCGTCAGATCTTTGAAGTGTCCCGCGCAGATATTAAAGCCGAAATGGAAATTTTTAGGCAACTGCGCGGCAATCGGACCGAACTGTTCCCGCACCTGCGCCATGATCGAGCGGGTCATCGGCACAATCAGGCCGCTCTCTTCGGCCAGCGGAATAAACTGGTAAGGCGGGATCAGCCCAGACTGCGGATGCTGCCAGCGCATCAGCACTTCCGCACCGGTGATCTCATGGGTGGTGCCGTCCACCACCGGCTGCAAATACGGAATGAACTGTTTTTTCTCCAGCGCCGCTTTCAGCGCGGAGGTCGGGTTGCCAAAACGTCCCAGCAGGATGTAGGTCATAAAGGCGATGAAAATGCTGACCAGCGGAAACAGCACCAGACTCAGGCTGGCGTAATCGAAGATATAATTCCAGTGGTCACTTTTGCGGATCACCAGCCGCACTTCATAAGGATAACGCTGCGACGTCAGCGCCATTCTCTCGCCGTCCGGCCAGTCAGTCCCCTGATGAATTTTGCCCTGGCTGTCCATCCACTGATCGCCGACCTGCAATATCAGATACGCATGCGTGCTGAGCAGCCGGAGAATGTTATGCAGAAAATAGCCATCGACGCCGATCAGAATGCCGCTGTCGTTCACATTATGGCGGTAGGCGATCAGCGGATGGTCCGGCGTGACGCTGTTGCCGCTCATCAGCATCAGCTGGCCGCCGGTGTAGCGATCGTTCGAGATATTGTCCGAGCGGGGGCCGAATAAGGAGGTGCAATAAATGGTGTGCTGGCGGTACAGATTGACGGTGCGGATGTTTGGTACCCTGGCGACCTGCCAGCGCAATGCCTGCAGGGTGGTCGGGTCGCAAGGTTGTCCGATCAGGTGTTCGACCGCGCCGGAGGCGATGGCCGCGTTATCGAGCGTCATATCAACCAGTCTGACGGATTGTTGCAGGCTCGCGCGGGTGTCACGGCGCAGGCCCTGCGAGGTTTGCCACGAAATCGCCAATATCCCCAGGGCTGCGACCACAATGAAAGCCAGTACAGAGAGGCAAATCCGGATGTGCGGTCGGTTTAACCAGTTTAAAGCCAAAGGGATATCCACCAGTGAGCGCGAGAGAAAGAAATTTCGTCCAGTTAATATAACCTATAATAGAGTTATCTACTGCGACAGCCCGATAAGAAGGCCAAAATCACACCTCAAATAATCTCATTTTTGATGCATATCATGAATATTTCAGTGTTCAACTATTTTTGGTTTTAATCAAAAATAGTGGGCGTATTATCCCGCTTTTAGCTTTTGCTATAGCAATTAAATGTGGCTAAAAGGGAAATTTCCCATATATGACGCAGGGGTTTTACTATGTTGAAGAGATTATCTGCCGAGTTCATCGGCACGTTCGTTTTGGTCTTTGGCGGGTGCGGTAGCGCGATTTTTGCTGCCGGATTCCCGGCGCTGGGCATCGGTTTTGCCGGTGTGGCACTGGCGTTTGGTCTGACCGTATTAACCATGGCGTTTGCGGTCGGGCATATTTCCGGTGGTCATTTCAATCCGGCAGTGACGCTGGGTTTATTCGCCGGTGGACGTATTCCTGCTGCGGATGTGGTGCCTTACATCATTTCACAGGTGCTGGGCGGTATCGCAGCGGCCGCTGTGCTGTATGTGATCGCCAGCGGTCACGCCGGTTTTGATGCCACGGCCAGCGGTTTTGCCTCAAACGGTTATGGCGAGCATTCGCCGGGGGGTTACAGCCTCGCGGCGGCGATGACCATTGAAGGCGTGCTGACCGCCGTGTTCCTGATCGTGATCCACGGTGCGACAGACAAACGCGCAGCGGCCGGTTTTGCGCCGGTTGCGATCGGTCTGGCGTTAACCCTGATCCACCTCATCAGCATTCCTGTGACCAATACGTCCGTTAACCCGGCGCGCAGTACGGCGGTGGCGCTGTTCCAGGGCACCTGGGCAATCCAGCAGTTGTGGATGTTCTGGCTGATGCCGCTGGTGGGTGGCGTCGTGGGGGGACTGATTTACCGTTACATTCTGCAATCGAAAGACTGACGCAGACAGCGTTAAGTGGTTTTCCTGACGGCGTAAAGTTTGTAGCATAAGGCTTTACGCCGTCTGTTCAGTGAACACCACCAGGACAATCCGATGCTTCCCCGTTTTAAACTGCTTCTCTGTGCCGCTGTTTTATCCTTTTCCGCCAGTCAGGCTGCTGTGGCTGCCGATGCCCCGACGTACGGGCCGCAGTTACAGGGTTTTGACTATCCGTATCCGCTGAAGCAATTTTCCTTTAACTCGCAGGGCGCGCCGCTGCAAATGGGTTATCTCGATGTTTCACCCGCTGGTCGCAAAAACGGCCAGACGGTGGTGCTGATGCACGGGAAAAACTTCTGCGCCGCCACCTGGGGGGGCACCATCAAATCGCTGGTCAGCCACGGTTACCGCGTGATCGCGCCGGATCAGGTCGGGTTTTGTTCATCAACTAAACCTTCCCATTATCAGTACAGCTTCCAGCAACTGGCGACCAATACCCATGATTTGCTGAAAAGCCTGAAGATCACCAAAGCCGTGATTGTCGGGCATTCTACAGGCGGGATGCTGGCGACGCGCTACAGCCTGATGTTCGCACCGGAAGTCTCAAAACTGGTGCTGGTCAACCCGATCGGGCTGGAAGACTGGAAAGCCAAAGGCGTGCCGTACCGCACGGTGGATCAGTGGTATGACCGTGAGCTGAAAACCTCTGCCGAAAGTATTAAGCAATACGAGCTGAAAACCTATTACGTGAACAAGTGGAAGCCGGAATATGACCGTTGGGTGGATATGCTGGCGGGGCTGAATAACGGGCCGGGGCATAAGCTGGTGGCGTGGAACTCCGCGCTGATCTACGACATGATTTTCACCCAGCCGGTCTTCTACGAATTCAAAAATCTGCGTGTGCCAACCACGCTGATGATTGGCACGTCAGACACCACGGCGATTGGCAGTGACATTGCGCCGCCCGCGGTGAAAGCCAAAATCGGCCATTACAAGGTGCTGGGTAAACAGGCCGCAAAACTGATCCCTCATGCGAAACTGATTGAATTTAAAGGTCTCGGTCACGCACCGCAGATGGAAGAGCCGGAGAAATTCAATGCGGCGCTGCTGAAAACGCTGGCACGCTGAGACGCCTTTCCGTCTGAAATCCGCAGCATAAAAAACCGCAGCCTGGTCGGACTGCGGTTTTTTTTATGTCTGCGCTTACACGGTTAACGCAGGTTGTCCGGGAAATTAGCCGGTAACTCACTGGCCGCGCAATCAATCACGGTGTCGTTATCCGCACCGCAGTCACGCACAAAAGTGATGGTGGCGAATTCGTCGATCACTTCGGTCGGATACGCCGGTCCGGCATCGCGATAGGAATTCATCAGCGGAATGTGATCGTTCTGGAAGCAGACGGTTTTTTCCGGATTGTTCATGATCCAGCGCGGGAAGAAGATGGTGCCGTGGAAGACGTTATCACCCAGATTCACAATCAGGCTGACATCGGTGCCGGTCGGTTCTGTCCACGAAATTTTGTAGACGTCGGCGGCCACACGCACGATATACGCCCGCTGGTCTTTCACCCAGCGGTTACCGACAAGGCCGCTGTGAATACGGTAATCCAGGGTCTGCGCGTTTTTCACGTAGATTTCATAGTTCCAGCCGTTGTCATAGGTGTAAACCACGTGTTTGCCGATGAAACCGCTCAGGTCATGTTTATCAAAGTTGCTCATTATTATTCTCCTTAACTCAGTGTGGGGTGAAACCTGTTGTTTCGATAAAGAGAATAGTACGCGCTAAAAAACGGATAAAAAAACGCTGATTTCAGATGAAAATCATCTAAAATTCCGATGGGATAATTATCGGGAGAACCGACGTTATGGCACTGCCACGTACCACACTGGAACAATGGGTCGTATTACAGACGGTGATTGAGGAGGGGAGTTTCGCGCAGGCGGCGACAGTGCTGAACCGCAGTCAGTCTTCGGTCAGTTATGCCCTGAGCAGCTTACAGACGCGTCTCGGCCTGCCGTTGCTGGAAATCAGCGGACGCAAGGCCACGCTCACCGAACAGGGGCGCGCTTTGCTGACTCAGGCCGCGCCGCTGATCTCGGCTTTCCTGCAACTGGAACATCGCGCCGCCGGGCTGAAAGACGGCACACGCACCGAACTGAGTCTGGTGGTCGACAGCGTGTTTCCGAAAAACCGCTTGTTCCGCGCGCTGAAAAATTTCCAGAGTCAGTTTCCGGATACCCGCGTGCATCTGACGGAAATTCTGCGCGGAGAAAGTATTGAGCAACTCAGGGAACGGTCGGCGGATTTGTATATCACCACGCTGGCGCCGGAACACGCCATCCACGGGCGCTTCCTGCTGGATGTGGATTTTGTGCCGGTGGCGAAAAGTGATCATCCGCTGATGAGCCTTCCTGTGCCGCTGACTGTGGAGGATCTGGCGCGTTTTCCGCTGATCAGCGTGGCTGACCGGCATTCCCCGCCCGGTGAAAATCCCCCGTCGGGCACCATGGCCAGCTGGACATTTACTACGGTCGGCGCGGCGACAGAAGCCATTGCGGTCGGGGTGGGTTACGGGTGGGTCCCGCTGGAAAGTGTGGAAAACGCGCTGGAGAGCGGTTTGCTCAGCCGTCTGGCATTATCCGCCCGGACGGTGAGGCAAACGGCGCTGTATATGGTGATGGATAATGAATCAGAGCGGTATGATAAAACCATCAGCGCGCTGTCAAAAAGTATTCTGTCGGAGTGCGGCACACCCCATTTATAAGGTTTTGCGGGCATAAGGCTGCATCAGGTCACGGAGGATTTGCATCCTTTTTTCCACCGGAATATACAGCCAGCGGCGTAAACCGGTTTTTGGGGTTTTGTCCTGTTTATCGCTGCGGATAAACATCTTTTCGAGGTTTTTAAGGTCTGTTTCAAGACTGTCCATTTTTATTCTCCATGCGTTAGCGGGTGTAAAACTAACTTACGCCCGCAAAAGCGGAATAAAAACGGACAGCTTTTTTTTAATTGTTCAGGTTTTATCGCGCAGCGCGACAGCCCGCCAGAATATCCAGTTGTGGATCGCGTGCTGAAGTCTGCACATTCATCGCGCTCAGTACGGTGTGGAACAGATTGTCCTGCGACACATCCTTAGTGGCGGCGTTGGCTTTCAGGCAGGACAGGTCGATGCCCTGCGCCTTCAGATACCCTTCGGACAACCAGAACAGCATCGGCACATGGGTCTGCTGCGGCGGCGCCACGCGGTAAGGCGTGCCATGCAGATACAGGCCATTTTCACCCAGCGACTCACCGTGGTCAGACAGGTAAATCACCGCCACGTTGTACTTATCCTGATACTGCTTCGCCTTCTCAATCACCTGCGACACCATGTAATCGGTATACAGCAGGGTATTGTCGTAGGTATTTACCAGCTGTTCCTGCGAGCAGTTTTCGATGTCGCTGCGCGGGCAGTCGGGCGTGAACTTGCGGAACGACGGCGGATAACGTTTGTAATAGGTCGGGCCGTGGCTGCCGATCAGGTGCAGGGCGATCAGGGTATTTTTGCCGTCCGGCTTGATATCGTCATCGATATTTTGCATCAGCGCCATGTCATAACAGGTCTCGCCATCGCAATACTTACCGTCTTTTTGGGTATCAATCGTCACGTTCGGCACGCGGTCACAAACGCCCTTACAGCCTTCATCATTGTCTTTCCAGAAGACAGAAACCCCGGCCTTTTGCAGGATATCCAGCAACCCTTCGCTGTTACGCGCCCGGTTGGCATCGTAATCCGTGCGCTTCATGTCGGAAAACATGCAGGGCACAGAAATCGCCGTGGCCGTGCCGCACGAGGTCATTTTATGGAAGAACACCACATCGGGAATGGCCTGCGTGTACTGATTGGTCGGTTTGGCATAGCCGTCAGATGACTGGTTCTGCGCCCGCGCGGTTTCTCCCACCACCAGAAACACCAGATTCGGTTTCTGCCCCGGTTGCTGCACCTGTTTTGCATCGTTGCCAAGGGTGCGGAACGGCATCTTAGCGGTGAAATACCGGTGATTCATGTACTGGAAGGCGCTGTAGAGATAGTTGGTCGGCACGATTTCCAGATTCAGGGTGCGGTTATTACGGCCGACGGAGGCGTAATCTTTGTAGAAAATACCGGCCACCGAAGCGACCACCAGCAGCGAAATCACCATCGAAACCAGACGCACACCGAGGCGGCGCAAAGGTGTTTTATCGTAGCTGACCGGGGTTAAAAACAGCAAAATCGCTGGCAGGATGCCGGTGAACACCAACCACAACACCACTTTAATATTCAGATACGAACCGGCTTCCGCAGACTGCGTCTCAAGAATGTTTTCAATCATGCCGCGATCAAAGACCACCTGAAAAGTCATCATCGCAAAACTGGCCAGCGCACTGACCGGTAATACAATCATAAAGAAAGGCTTAAGCAGCGGGCGGAAACTGAACGGGGTGAAGACAAAGTTCAGTGCCGCAAACAGCACCACCGGAATGGTCATGGCAAAGGCCAGGTTGTACGCCGGTAACGCATGCAGGATGCGGTAAAAATGTAACAAAATTGGCAGGTTAACAACGAAAGTGAAATACAGGCTAAGGAGCAAATTCAGCTTAAAGTAGCTGACTTTCGGGAATAAATAGCGCAATGACGACTCCCAACAGGATGACGATAACCGGGGTTACGCAGAGGTAAACATAACGTGGGTAAATGAATTGTTGGGTATCCTAGTGACTGAAGCTTAAGAAAGCCTTAGTGCGTCTGGCCTTAGCGATTCGTGCTCACGGCGTTCTGAAAAGGTTCAGAAAATAAATAAAATATAAGAGGCAGGGTTTGCGGGCCGGAAGCCTTATGCTGTGCGGCATAGCGATGACCGTGAACAAAAAACCATCAATCGTTTATACCTCTCTGAGTGCGTTTTTCTCCGCTCATTTTGACCTTCCCCTGATTAATCCTGACCGGTTAATTCACCACTGACAGCCTGCCGGTTGTCAGAAGGATGTCTGCGTTGATTTCATCTTCGGCCACAATTGCGGCCAGCAGTATCATTGAACCCGGCGTCATTATCGGCCCGCACGTTGTGATCGGGCCTTTCTGTTTCATTTCCGCCGGTGTGCATATCGGCGAAGGCAGTTGCATTGCCTCCCATGTCGTCATCAACGGCAACACCAAAATAGGGGCAGATAACCAGATCGATATGGGATCGTCGATTGGCGAAGTCAGTCAGGATCTGAAATACGCCGGAGAACCGACCGGGCTGGAAATCGGCGACGGCAACCGCATTGGTCGCCACGCCACACTGCATCGCGGCACCGCGCAGGGCGGTGGCATGACCCGCATCGGTCACGGCAATGTCTTTGCACGCGGCGTACATATCGGCCATGACTGTCAGGTAGGGAACGCGACAGTAATCGGTGAAAACAGCGGTCTGGCCGGGCATGTGATGCTGGGGGATGATGCCCGGATTGACGCGATGTGCGCGGTGCATCAGTTTTGTATCGTCGGGGCCGGTTCACATTTGCTGACCGGCACCTGTGCCGTGCAGGATGTGCCGCCGTTTGTGCTGGCGGGCGGCAACCGTGCCGTGCCGAAAGGCATCAATGAACAGGCCGCCGCTTTCCGGCAGGCAGATGCCGCGCAGCAAAATGTGATCCGCTATCTGTACGATTTGCTGTATCACCAGCAGGCGGCGGTGGAGGAGGTAAAAGCGGAAATTGAGCGGCTCAGCGTGGAATACCCGTTACTGTGCCACTTCAATGAATTCTTCCTCCATTCCGCGCGCGGGATTGTGCGCTGACGGAAGGAGGAAGGGCTGGCGGTCAGGCGTCGAGCGCCAGCAGCGCAAAGGTCGCCAGCCAGTGCTCGCCCATATACGTGCTGTCGAGATGGTCCAGCGCGCTGTGCAGATGAGCTTCGGCGGCCTGACGGAGCAGCGCGACGCGCGGATCACCCGCCGGCAGCGCCGAAGCCAGCGAACGCTGACACCAGGCGCGGCTGAGGTTCAGCCCGTCGAGATGGCCGATTTTGCCGTCGCTGCGGTCGGTGACCGTGGCGGGGGTGAACAGCGTGGCAGGCTGGCTGTGCGCCAGATCCGGCAGGAAGCGCCCGAACCAGGTCACAAAAGCCTCGCCCGGCAACACGCGGCGCATCAGTTCGGCCTCCATCAGCGACGGCGAAAGGAACTCATCGCCGCCCGGTTCCCACGCCTGACAATGTACATCCCCGAGATGCCAGCGCAGGGCCGTTTCTTCAATCAGCGCGGTCAGTGTGTGATGCTTCACGCTGCGGGCGTAATCATGCGTTAACGCCAGCGCAAAGGCCGTATTAAAGTGGCTGCCGACGCGCAGCGGATACGTGGCTTTGGGCAAAAATTCCGCCATGCTTTTTTCAAAGAACCGGCTCATCGGTGCCAGCGTTTTCGCCCATTCCGCTGCCTGCGGCAAGGCCATTTCATGCAGTTGCTGCGTCAGCGCCAGAAACCATGCCCAGCCGTATGGCCTTTCAAATCCGACATGCTGCGGCTGTTGCAGATAGGCCATTTCTCCGGCGACATTGTCTGGGGTGAAATGCTGACCGATCACCGCCATGATTTTTTCCGCCTCCGGCAGTTGCGGAAAACGATCCAGCAGGCGCAGCAGCAGCCAGTAGCCGTGCACGCAGGAATGCCAGTCGTAGCTGCCATAAAAAATCGGGTGCAGCTGGCGCGGTGTCCGGGCGTCAGCCTCGCTGCTCATGGCATGCATCAGCTTGTTCGGAAACTCCCGCGTTAAATGGTTCAGCGCCAGTGAGGCAAAACGTGACGCCATTTCCGGCGTCAGGGTGGTGCTCTGTTGCGTCGTCATCGGCTTTCCTTATCAGAAACGGAACACAAAGAAATACATAAAGGCGGTGTTAACCAGTAACAGCAGGACGCCGGTTTTCCACTGCGCCTTGATCACGCCATTTTTATCCTGTAACTCCAGCAATGCGGCGGGCACGATGTTGAAGTTGGCCGCCATCGGGGTCATTAATGTGCCGCAGAAACCGGACAACATGCCGATCGCGCCCATGATCGCCGGGTTTCCGCCAAGCTGATTGACGATCAGCGGCAGACCGATACCGGCGGTCATCACCGGGAACGCGGCAAAACCGTTACCCATGATCATGGTGAACAGCGCCATGCCGAAGGTGTAGGCGATCACAATCGCCAGCGGCGAACCGAGCGGAATGATGTTTTTGACCAGATCCGACACCACGCCACCGACGCCTGCCAGCGCGAACAATGCGCCGAGGGCGGCCAGCATCTGCGGCAAAATCGCTGCCCAGCCGACGGTATCCATGGTTTGTCCGCCCGCTTTGACGGCTTTGACCGGCGAATCGCGCAGCATAATCAGCGCCACGAAGAAGGCGACCAGCGTGCCGAGAACCAGTGAAATCAGGGTGACGTTTTTGGCTTCCACCAGCGGCGTGTATTTCAGCGTCAGGGTGCCAATCAGGGTGACCACCGGGATCATCAGCGCAGGAATAAACAGCTTATTACCAAAGCGTTTGGCGCCAGCTTCACGTTTTTCCACTAACGCTGGCTGTTCGCTGTCGGTTTTGCCTTTGCCCAGTTTTCCGGTACCGGCAATGATCGCCAGCAAAATCGCCATGCAGCCGGTGACAAAATGCGGCAGCTCAGCGCCGAACAGGAAAGTCACCCCGTAAATGCCCCAGAACAGCGCGTTAACATAACGGCGTGAATTAGATTTATCGCGCACATTAAAGAACGCGTAGGCGCAGAACATCAGGCCCGCCAGAATATAGACCGTTTGTAAGGTGATCATTTCGCGGTGCTCCCGTGGTGAACGTCAAAACGTTTAGCCAGTGAGCGGTCAAGCAACCACAGACGAATAAAGTGAATAATCAGTGCGGCAATGGCGGTCGGGATCGCCCAGACAGAAAGGTGCAGCGGCTCCACATTAATACCGTATTGCTCCAGAAAACCTTTAATCAGCAAAATGGATTGCACGGCGATAAAAATATCTTCACCGAAAAATACCGCCACGTTATCTGCCGCAGCCGCATGTGCACGAATTTTCTGGCGCACATCATTCGGCAAATCACCGTATTTGGTGGTCGCCGCCGCCTCCGCCATCGGCGCGATCAGCGGGCGTACCATTTGCGCGTGACCGCCCAGCGAGTTGAGGCCCAGAGCTGCCGTCATCTGACGCAGGAAGAAGTACAGCATCAGCACGCGGCCGGTGGTGGCGGCATGGACTTTGGAGATCAGATGCCGCGCCTGTTCTTTCAGGCCACTGCGCTCAAGAATGGCGATCACCGGCAGGGTCAGCCAGATCAGCCCCATATAGCGGTTATCGGTAAAGGCTTTACCGAAAGCACTGATGATATCGATGGTATGCATGCCGCCCGCCAGACCGGTAGAAATACCGGCAACGGTGACCACTAATAATGGATTAAACCGCAGTGCAAAACCCAGCACGACGATCGGAATACCAATTAAAACCCACATAGTCTGTCCCTCAATAATGTTGCGTTTGTCTTATTTTTTTATGGATTTCACGTCTGTCTATACGCCGGTAATAACTGCGGGTTATTACATAGAACAGATGCGTATAAATAAAAGTGTGAGGCGGAAAGTAACAAGCGTAAACGGTGAACGCAAGACGCAAACACATGGCGGGTCACAGGAAATTATTCTTTAAATTTGGCGGGGTGTAATCTGGCAATATATCTCACTGGTGCGGGAAATATCTGTGGTGAATCTGACAGGCAGCGGCTGGAATATCAGAATAAATAACCCGGCCATCTGAGCGGAACAATTAAAGATAAGCAAAGACGGATTATTCGTTCTCTTCAGTTTCTCGCGGCTTAATTCAGACAGACTCTTCCCCACACTCTCGGATTTTCTTTATCCGCTGTTCACCGGGGAGGTCAGAAGACGCAGCCTCACTGTCAAAATTTTCTTACCTGTTTAGGTGACAGGGAGATTGCGCGCTGAGGTTCGGTGCTATGATGTCAGCCGCGCCAGGGCAAGACCTGGTACTCAGAGATTTAAGGATACAGGCAATGCAGATTATGAGATCGAATCAAATTCGCTGGCTCAGTGTTTTGATTGTGATGAGCGGGCTGTTACTGATTCTTCCTCTTCATTTACTGGCATGTTTTATCGCCGGTTTTTTAGTGTTTGAACTCATTAATGCGCTCACGCCGTACTTTCAGAAAATCATCAGCGGCGAACGTGCCCGCTGGCTGGTGGTGGCGATTATCGGCACGCTGGTCATCAGTTGTCTGACGCTGGCCATTGCCGGTATTGCCGATTTCCTGATGGAAGATATGCGCAATCCGGTGGCCTTTAATGCGATGGTGTCGCGGTTACTGACGGATGCGCAAAGCCGCCTGTCGCCGGTGCTGTTGCATTATCTGCCCGCCAATATTGAAGAGTTGCAGCGCAGTTTCCTGCAATGGCTGCGCGAGCATATCGTGATGATTCAGGCTGTGGGCAAGAACGCCGCGCATGTTTTCCTCACGATGATCATCGGCATGATCCTCGGGGCGATCATTTCGCTTCAGCAACCGCGAAAAGGCGAGCTGCACGCGCCGCTGAAAAAAGAGCTGTTGCAGCGGATGCATCTGCTGGGCGAAGCCTTCCGCAATGTGGTTTTCGCCCAGTTCCAGATTTCATTAATCAACACGGTGCTGTCGGGCATTTTCCTGTTCGGCATTTTACCGCTGTTCGGCATTCATCTGCCGCTGGCGAAAACGCTGGTGGTGGTGACGTTTGTCTGCGGGCTGTTACCGGTGATTGGCAACCTGATTTCCAATACGCTGATTTTCATTGTCGGCTTGTCGCTATCCCTGTGGGTCGGGGCGCTGGTACTGGCCTATCTGATCATCATTCATAAAGTGGAATACTTCCTCAATGCGCGGATTGTCGGCAGCCGTATCAAGGCGAAATCCTGGGAAGTGTTGCTGGCGATGCTGGTCTTTGAAGCGGCGTTCGGTATCCCTGGCGTGGTGGCTGCACCTATCTATTACGCCTATCTGAAAAGCGAACTGAAAGAAGCAGGTCTGATTTAATCCTTTCTGAAAATGTGGCGCCGTGAGGTTCATGGCGCCACTGTCTGGTCTCTGTACGATCTCCCTTAAACATCCTGAAAAAAACAGATTCAGGCAAGCAATCGCGAGAATCGTTATATCTGTTTGTCATCTTAAGCCGTCATACTTTACGGGTGCCTGCCTTTTTGCGGGCATGAAGTATTCCGTAATCCAATCAGGAGATAAAAATGACGCTTAACGTTCGTGGTTTCGCTGCCCTTTCAGCGGATGCGCCTCTTGCGCCTCATAATTTTGTTCGCCGTGACCCGCGTGATACCGACGTTGTGATCGACATTTTGTACTGCGGTGTGTGTCACTCCGACATCCATCAGGCGCGTAATGAATGGCATCAGAGTATTTATCCGATGGTTCCGGGGCATGAAATCATTGGCCGCGTGAAACAGGTTGGCGCGAAAGTGACCGGCTTTAATGTCGGCGATACCGTGGGTGTCGGCTGTATGGTCGATTCTTGTCAGCACTGTGAGTCCTGCGCGGAAAACCTGGAACAGTACTGTGAAGAAGGCGCGACCATGACCTATAACAGCCACGATCGTCATGACAACATGATGACCTACGGCGGTTATTCCGAACAAATCGTGGTTTCTGAAAAATTCGTGCTGCGCGTTTCTGAAAAACTGGACATCAAATCTGCCGCACCGCTGCTGTGCGCCGGTATCACGACGTACTCACCGCTGAAACACTGGAAAGTCGGTAAAGGCCATAAAGTGGCTATCGTCGGTCTGGGCGGGTTAGGGCACATGGGCCTGAAATTTGCGAAAGCACTGGGCGCCGATGTGACACTGTTCACCCGTTCCAAAGGCAAAGAGCAGGAAGCTTACCGTCTGGGCGCTGACCACGTTGTGCTGTCTACCGACCCGGAACAAATGGCTGCCGTGAAAAGCCACTTCGACTTTATTCTGGACACCGTGCCCAATCCGCATGACCTGAATCCGTATCTGGAAACCCTGAAACGCGACGGTACGCATATTCTGGTCGGTCTGATCGAGCCAATCGAACCTGCGCTGCACAGTGGCAAACTGGTCGGTGGCCGTAAAACCGTTGCCGGTTCCCTGATCGGCGGTATCGCTGAAACGCAGGAAATGCTGGATTTCTGTGCTGAGCATGACATTTCCTGTGATGTGGAAATGATCGACATGCAGGACATCAACGGCGCGTATGAACGTATGCTGAAAAGCGACGTGAAATACCGCTTTGTGGTGGATATGGCTTCGCTGAAAAATGCCTGACAGGGCGTGTTGAGCCGAAATTTGTGCTTTACACGTTTCGGTGACTTCTCCCCTTGAAAGCGCGGTGGTATCCTGCTGCCTTTCGCCGGGCGAAGGAAAACCAGTGGCTAAGAGTTTTGATGAACTCATCAGAGACATGGATCTGATGATTGAACATGTGGACAGCCTGAAAAACTTGCCACCACGGGCAGCGCAGACAACGGCTGCTGACAAACCTGCGTACGACTCTTTCGGTGAGATTTTCGCGCTGAAAGCCGTCATGCGGGCTTTTATCTCTTCAGTCGACACCATTGTGAAAGTGCAGATTGCGAAGAAAGTTGAGCAGGACATCGGCCATCTGGAAAATACCGTACGGTCGATTGGCGGCGGCAGCGCAGATGCTGACGACGTGGCGCAAATCACGGCCTATGTCCGTCACGCCGTGTCTGAGTTAATGGATTAACGCGCCGCTCAGTCTGACTTCCGGCCAGTGAACACCGGTCACATCGTGTATCAGAATACACCCTGTGACCGGTGTTTTTTTATGGACTTTTTCCCCGTAGGCGTGGCGGCCAAAAGCGTCTATTCTTGCCAGTATTCTCTTCTGCCGGTACCGGATATGGCCCAGGATTACCGCTTCTTCGCGTCAGCACGACGCAAATGCTATGCCCTTTTATTTGAACACCGCACCCGCAGCGGCCGCCGGATGGAAACATTCTGGATTGTGATCTCGCTGCTCAGCGTGCTGTTTTTGTTCATCGAATCGAGCGCCAGCGATCTCTTCCCGGATACACCGGATATCCTGTATCGCTTTGGCCTGATGGAAGTGGCCTTCACCGTGTTGTTCACGGTGGAATATGTGCTGCGGGTTATTTCCTCGCCGCGAAAAATCCGCTATCCGCTGAGTTTCTTCGGCATCATCGACCTGTGTACCGTGTTGCCGATGTATATCATCTGGCTGTTGCCTTCGGTCGCCGTGTCGCCGGACCTGGTGGTGCTGGTGCGTCTGCTGAGGGTATTGCGCGTGCTGCGGGTACTCAAGCTGCTGCGCTATATGAATGACGCCGGGATTTTGTGGCGCAGCCTGATGCGTGCGCGGCGCAAACTGGGCATCTTCTTCGGCTTTGTGGCCATTATATTGTGTCTGTTCGGCGGGCTGATGTTTGCGGTGGAAGGCGGCAAGGACGGATTCACCTCGCTGGGTGCCTCGGTGTACTGGGCGGTGGTGACACTGACCACGGTCGGTTATGGCGATATTACGCCGCATACGGCGCTGGGGAGAATGCTGGCGTCGGTGCTCATTTTACTGGGGTATTCCATTATTGCGGTACCGACCGGAATTTTGACGGCTTATATGTCACAAGAGTTAGAAAAAGGGCGTGCTGCCCGTTCTTGTCAGACTTGTCTGCATTCCGGCCATGAAATAGATGCAAAATTTTGCGCGCATTGCGGCGCGGTATTGGCGGCAGATAATTCCCAACCTGTTGAAAAATAGCCTGATAATTGCTCATTCATTGTACTGGTTGGTACATATTTCGACTATTTTTGGTGTTTACCGTGGCTTTGCGTTAAAAAGAGTTGCTATTAAAGGGCAGTCATGAGTAAATACATACCGGCCTGTGGTACAGACCTATTTATGCACGACATCCTGAGTAAAGTTGTTCCAATTTAAAGCGTTATCCATGATAACCCTGCTCTGACGAATTTCCTTCTTAGTGCCTCCATAAGTAACGACTGAAATCCGGCTATAACATGCCCATGGTGGCGAAATTTATTTTTAAAAGGTAATTCCTATGTCAATGATGAAAGGTCAGGTTAAGTGGTTTAACGAGTCTAAAGGCTTTGGCTTCATCACTCCTGCTGACGGCAGCAAAGATGTGTTCGTACACTTCTCCGCTATCCAGGATCAAGGTTTCAAGACCCTGGCTGAAGGCCAGAACGTACAGTTCACTATCGAGAACGGTGCTAAAGGTCCGTCTGCGGCTAACGTTACCGCTATCTAATCTTGCTTTACCGCTGTTTCAGCGATAAACGTAAAGATGACAAAAACCCGCATGCGCGGGTTTTTTTACGTCTGTTGTTTGTCAAACTGACCGGTGTGCTTTTGTGAGGGGCTGACGGATTTCCCCCGGAACCTGACAAAAGGACAAAAAAAAGCCCGCATAGTGGCGGGCAAAAATATTTCTTATGACATTCATTTTGTACTCCCTCGGGGGTGAGCACGCTGTCAGTATAAAAGAAATGAAAGTCAGGATTCTGGCGTCAAAGTGTTAAGAAAATGCAAATTCATCACGCAGGGTTATTTTAGGGTTTTCGGGTTAACTTTTCCTTTCTGCCATGCCTTTGTACGGCGGTCTGTACTACACTATACCTAATTGAAAACCATGGGATAACCTGATGAAAGTTAATGATCTTGTGACAGTAAAAACTGACGGCGGACCACGCCGCGAAGGTAAAGTCTTAGCCGTAGAGGAATTTTACGAAGGCGTCATGTATCTGGTGTCGCTGGAAGACTATCCGGCAGGTATCTGGTTCTTCAATGAAGGCGACACCAAAGACGGCACCTTCGTCGAACCGCGCGAAGGTTCGGAGTAACGTTTTCGCACCCTCTGCGCATAAAAAAATACCGGGGCAATCAGATTGCCACCGGTATTTTTTTGCCTGTCACCTGATAAAAAGGCGCGATGAAGGATCAGAAGGTTTCCCAGTCAGGGTGCCCGCTGACACCTTGGGGTGAGCGGGATGCCGGCGCGGGTAGGGTACGTGATGCCGCCGGACGCTGTGGCGCGGCACTTCGCGTACTGTTGTCCAGACGGAATACCGCCACGGCCTGCGTCAGACGTGCGGCCTGTTCTTCCAGCGACGCGGCTGCCGCTGACGCTTCCTGCACCAGCGAGGCGTTTTGTTGCGTCACGCCATCCATCTCTGAGACCGCCTGGCTGACCTGACTGATCCCGCGACTTTGTTCGTCCGACGCCGAGGCGATTTCGCCCATAATGTCGGTCACATGGCCGACGGCGGTGACGATTTCAGACATCGTATCGCCCGCATCACCGACCAGAATGCTGCCTTCGCCGACGTAATCGACGGATTCCTCGATCAGCGCTTCGATTTCTTTCGCGGCCTGCGCACTGCGTTGCGCCAGATTGCGTACTTCACTGGCAACGACGGCAAATCCGCGACCCTGTTCCCCGGCGCGGGCGGCTTCCACGGCGGCGTTCAGCGCCAGAATATTGGTCTGGAAAGCAATGCTGTTAATCACATTGGTGATTTCGGCGATTTTGGTCGAACTGCGGGAAATCTTATCCATAGTCGTGACAACGTTCGCCACAATATTGCCGCCTTTCTGCGCTTTACCGGAGGCGTCAGCGGCCAGTTTGCTGGCGTGATGGGCGTTTTCGGAATTCTGTTTCACCGTCGCCGTCAGCTGTTCCATGCTGGCAGCGGTTTCTTCCAGCGCGGCGGCCTGCTGCTCGGTGCGGGAAGAAAGATCGGTGTTACCGGACGCAATCTCCGTCGAACCCTGATAGATCGACACTGCGCCTTCACGCACGGTCAGCACGGTGGAAGCCAGCGACGTCTGCATTTGCTCCACGTTACTGCTCAGTACGCCGATCTCATTGCGGCCATTGCTCTGCGCCGGTTGTGTCAGGTCGCCTTCGGCAATTTTCTGGATGCGGGTCACCAGCCTGTTCAGCGGATTAATAATAACTTTGCGCATCACCAGATAAGTAATGAAGGTCAGCACCAGCGCCAGCAGGAAACCGCCGCCCATCAGGGTATAACCGAGAACGGCGTTACGCTGCGCTTTATCATTGATGGCATTGGCGGTTTCGGTGCGATAGGCAATCGCCGCCAGCAACGGCACGTTATTGGCCAGATCCAGACCGCGCACCGTTTCGGCTTCCTGAGAAATCACTTCCTCGAAATGGGCCTGTTGTGCGGAATCCAGCATCGGCGTCATACCTTTGGTCAGGTACGCGCTGTAGGCCACTTTCAGCGGCTCATCCAGCGCCCGGTCTTTATCGGTTTTATTGGGCCGGTTGATGTAGGTATCAAAGGACGATTGCGACTGTTTGATGCGGCTGGCGGCGTCAGTCAGGTTCTGTTTAAACACATCCTGATCGCCGATACGCGCGGCGGCAGCGGCCTGAATAAGCAGTAACCGCGCGGTGCGCAGATGGTTAGAGCTGTTGGACAGCGCCAGGCGGATTTGCAGTTCCTGCGTCGCGTTGGCCAGGGCGGCGTTACTTTGCTTTAAGAAGAAACCGGAGGTGCCGATGGAAACCGCAAAGAGGAAAAGTATCCCGGTGAGGATCAGGCTGATCAGGGTGATAAGGCGAATATTGCTGATAAAAGAGGTTCTGGTATTTAAAAGTGTAGGAGTATCCATTTTATTTTGTTCCGCTCTGGTGATCCTGTAGACCGCCTGTTCCGGGCGATCAGTGACAGCGATAAAGGCATTGCCAGCGGGCAAGTCCGGCCGTGACGAAAAAAACGCCATAAGGTGTCATCGGCATTCAGGCGGAGGGATTCAGTTTATATTTGTGGCGCAGATCTCATTTTCAGAGATTAATCCGGATCACTACAGGCCACGCGATCGCATAGCCTGTAGCGGGAACCCAAAAAGGGAGAGGATTAATTCACATAGATGCCGTTCGTGAGCTGATCACATAGGCGGACGACGTGATAAATAATGTGCTTATTCGGTGATTTTATTTTCCTTTTAATATTTCCCTTATAAGAGGACACCGTTTTGGTCTTAATTTGTAGCTTATCGGATATTTCAATGGTGCCGTTGCCGGACATCCACATTCTGAGCATTGCCGATTCAGAGCGGCTCAGCATGACGGGCCGGGTATCGAGCACTCCGCTGATGGCAGGATCCTGCGCCTGCGGCAGTAGCGGATGATTCATTAACAGTTTCAGTGTGCCCGCCTTAATTGATTTCGAGGTGATAATCACGTTCTTACGAACGAAAATATACTCTTCGAAATGAATACGTGTGCGCGACATGAAGATAAAAAACAGTGTTTCCGGGTGTTCGTTGATCAGTTCTCCCAGTCGTTCTTTATGGCCCGAATGGGACGATATGCAATCCTCATTAATAAAAACAATGGAAGGATTCAGTCTGGCGCAACCATTGAGCAACTGATCGAAATGGTTGACGTAACTGACGTCGTGATCACTGGCAAGAAATTGTTGCAAGCCGAGACGCGTATACCGGCATGGATCCAAGATTATCGTTTGCATAGTAAGTCCCCATAGGACGTCCCTGTTCTGCATAATGATTGGATTCTCAGGTGTCAGCACAAAAAGCACAAACTGCGTGCTGGCTCTACTTTTTGCATGAAAATTGACCGGTTGGAAGTGATTTTTTTACCCCTTCCGGGGCATGGAGGATTTTGATTAATTTGGTTTATGTCAGGATTAACTTTGTGACTGTACAAAGAAATCGCCACAATTCAGACTATTCTTAATGGATGTAAGGACATAGAAGAAAGGCTTATGGAGTGGGATGTTACAGTAACACGCTGGAACACTTAGCATTCCGATGATGACCTTGCTTATCCTTAAAAACAATTCACGAATGAAAATGGCAGGAAAAACGGACGCAGTGCGTAAACACTGCGTCACAGCGATCACCAGTAAGACTGCCAGCACTGGGTCACGCGTGTCAGGGCTTCGACATAAAAGTAGTCGCCCCAGCTGCAACACTCATCGACGCCTTTGCCGCTGGCCATGTGATAGACCGAATGCTTAAGCAAACCGTCACAATCTTCTTCCTCAGATGTCAGATAGTTCTCAGTCAGCGAATCCATAATGCGCAGCGCCATTTCCTCGTAACAGGCACGTTTGTCATCCGTGGCGGGCAGGGTGGTGGCCAGACTCAGCAAGCCGCACACGGCGATGGCTGCCGCTGAACTGTCGCGCACCGCGTCAGTGCCGAGCAGGGCTAAATCCCAGTGGCAGACATCATCTTCCGGCAAGCGGTTGAGGAAGTAATGCGCCAGACGGCGGGACAACTCGACGTGATCCGCATCGCCGGTATAACGGTAACTGAGCAGAAAGCCGTAAATACCCCAGGCCTGTCCGCGTGACCAGCAGGAATCATCGGCATATCCCTGATGGGTATTGCCAAAGCGCGGTTCGCCGGTGACGGTGTCCATGTAATAGGTGTGATAGGTCGAGGCGTCAGGACGGACAATATATTTCGCCGCCTGTTCAGCGTGTGCGCGTGCCGCCTGAGCAAAACGCGGTTCACCGGTTTGCTCACTCGCCCAGTACAGCAGCGGCAGGTTCATATTACAGTCGATAATCATCCGTCCGGCCTGTTCCGGATCCTGCAAATCTCCCCATGCCTGAATGATTTTCGCGGTGGTATTGAAACGCTCCATCAGCGCCTCGGCGGCCAGCAGCGCGAAGCCACGGGTCTGACGGTTGCCGGTCAGTTTGAAGGCGCTGACACACGACAGGCTGTAGAGAAAACCCAGATCATGCGTCGCGGTATCAATGCGGTTGGCGATGCGGTTACCAAAAGAGGTCACCTGTTTTTCCGCCGCGTGACGATACCGGTCGTCGCCGGTCATTTCCCACGCCAGCCACAGTTGTCCGGTCCAGAAACTGGTGGTCCACTCGACATTTTCCGTCAGCGGATAATGGCCGTTCACGCAGGTTTCTGCCGGAAACTTATCGCCGAACTTTTCCAGATTACGGGAAATTTTGCTCAGTACCGTCTGGCGCGCCCGCTGCATTTTTTGCGCAAAGGCGATCCTGTCCAGCTGATTCAGTTCCACGGGCAGTAACGTTTCTTTCGCGATGGTGATAGTCATACTTTCTCCCTTTCCATTCCAATAGTCTCAAGGTCAACCTGTTCCGCCGGTGCGGGGACGCCGGAGCGCAAACTGTGACAGGCAGATAAGGTGAAGGCGGAAATCAGCGTAAAGCACAGCGCGATGCCGCCCATAATCAGATACGTGTGTTCAAAACCGATGCGGTCGTAGAAATAACCGGCTGGGGGCGCGACGACAATCGAGCCGACGTAAATCATCGCCTGATAGCCCAGCAGATACATGGTGGCGTTGACGCGTTTACTGAAATGCTCGGCGATGTACTTGAACACCGACACCAGCAGCAGCGCGATTTCCAGGCCGTAGAAAGGTTTGATGATAGAAATCAGCAGCGGATCGTTGGTCAGCCCGGACGCTATCAGCCGCAATCCCACCAGCGCGCCGACCAGCAGCAGGCTTTTCTTGGCACCGAAATAGTTCACCAGGAAAGGGATCACCATCATCATCAGAAACTCAAGGCCGGACTGTACGGTGCTCAGATAGCCGTACCAGGCGTTGCCTTGCTCTTTGGTGGCGAAGAAGGTGACGAAGTAGCGTGAGAATTGCTGTTCGGCCACAAACATCATCCACGCCACACCGGCGACATACAGCGAGAACATCCAGAACTTGCGGTTTTTGAGCAGCAAAATCACATCGCTGAAGACGATTTTTTGTTGCGAGATCACATCGTTATTTCTCAGTTGCTCATCGCCGATTTTCAGCGACAGCAATACCGCCAGCATCACCAGCGAGGTGGCGCTGCTTAGCCCGAAGTTCCAGGCCGGAGACAGATTAAACAGCACGCCGGAGAACGAGGCGGCCAGCGCCCAGCCCAGCGATCCCCACATGCGCACCTGACCAAATTCCATGTGATACAGACGGCTGAAACGGTCGGCGTACGATTCTGATGCCGCGACCCCGGCGTACCAGCCGAGGCTCAGATACAGCGCCCCGACCACAATCCCGACCATCAGATGGCTGTCCAGCAGCGGCTGATAGACGAAAATAAAGAACGGCGCCATCAGGGCGGAAACCAGCACCACAAAATAGAGCAGTGATTTGCTCATGCCGATTTTGTCCATGATATAGCCGTAAACCGGCTTCATGATCACCGCAAACACGCCATTAATGGCGAACACGGTGCCAATGCTGACGCTGTCCAGCCCGGCTTTTTGTCCGAGCCACAAGGCGTAAAGCCCGAAGCTCGACGACCAGGTGAAGAAATACAGGAATATAAAGCTGCTCATTTTATAGTAAGCCGTTTTACTGGCTGTTTTTATGGCTTTCATAGTGACTCCTGAAACGGATCCTGAGGATTAACCTAACGTGATGTGCCCGCTGTTACCCTGATATTGCCAGCGCAATTGTTGCCCCTGACGACTGACTTCCGGCACGGCCAGCGCGCGGATATCACGGGTGGCAGACGCACACACGGCGCTTATCAGCCAGTGAGAACCGGCAGGCAGTGACGACTTCAGCAGCGGAATGGATGCGGTTTCAGCAAACATGATGCTGCTGTTTGGCGGCGTGATAACGGTGGCGGCCTCGCGGGGTGAACTGTCATCCAGACTGACAATCCGGCTGATGCCGTTCCGTGCCGTTACCGTCACTGCCCGCTTGTCTGCGGTGTGTTGCGTCCGGGTAGCCGGTTCCTGCATCACCGCAAATCCGCCTTCGGCGGTATCCAGCGGACGCTGATTCTCAATGTGATGAACCCGCAGATGCCAGTCACCGCAGGGGATCAGCCAGGTACGCACGGCAACGTCATGCCACGGCAGCCAGCGGGAACAGATCATCTCGCCGGTGATTCGGGTGTCGGCGCAGTCGCGGCGTCCGCGAAAATAACCGTCGCCTTCAGAGAACATCAGCATCGAATCGCAACCGGCGTGGTTCAGTCCGTAACGTCCGCGATCTAAGGTGAAACCGAACTGACTGGAATAGGCGAATTTGGTGTATTTGGCTTCGGTATTGACGAAGTTATTCAGCTCAAGCTGACCGGAGGTGAGCATCACCACATGCTGGCCTTCGGCATCGCGGGTCAGGATCTGGTTAGCATGAGGAATACAGTGCGCGGCGGGCAGTACCGGAAGCGGCGCTTCTTCGGCCTGCCAGAACGCATCGTCCTGCGGCAGTGCCAGCACCAGAAACAGTTTGCACGCCCAGTAAGGCGAACCGGGCGCGTTGTAATCCTCGGCCATCACCAGATTCGGCGTGTGATAGCCAATGCTCAGCACGCCGTCGCGGTCGAAAATCGGCTCTTTCAGCCAGTGGCGCAGATGGCGCAGGATCAGCCCTTTAATGATGCCCGGCGTGAAGACGTCCAGCTTGCTGTACGCGGCGGCGCTCCAGAAAGCGGCTTCAGCGAAACGGTAGGTCAGACTGCGGCCGAAAGGCACGGCAGCGCCACCGGCGGAAAACATCGTGATAAAGTCCTGGGCGAAACGCTGCGCCCGCTCACGCAGCATGGCCGCCCGTGGGGCATCGACATCGGCCATATGCTGCGCATACAGCAATCCGTAATAATGGAAGGCCATCGAAATATAGTAATCACGCGGCCTTTCCGGACCGTCGGAATACCAGCCATCGCCCAGGTAATAGTCTTCCATCAGCGCAAACCGCGCTTCAACGGCAACTTTGTCCCATGGCAGACCGGCGGTCTTAAAGCCCATCTGCACCATGACCGGGAAGAAATTCCAGTTGTTATTCGGAATGGTGGCGTTACGTCCCTGATCCAGCCAGCGGACGAGATTTTGCTGTTCCTGTTCGGTGAAATGGCTGAGCAGACGGTGATTAAGCAACGTCAGCCCGACGCCAAAAGCGGCCATTTCCACACAACGCTGATCGAAATCGCGGATGTTGCCCCAGTACTGCGGATGTTCAGGGTCGGTGCCGTAACGAATGGCATTCAGATAGAAAGGCAAATCCGGGCAGTCACCGCCACCGGCCAGCAGCGGGAAAATCCCCCACAGCATGCGTGACAGTGCTTCCATTTTGGCAATCTCTTTCCCGTAGTGGGTGGTGGAATTGCCGAGATCGATTCCGCTTTTGCCTTCTTCCGTATAAGGCGACACCGCCGCGAGCATGTCGTTCAACAGTTGCTGCACATCGTCGCGGGTTCGCAACGGATTATGGGTGTTCACTTTTTTCAGCGTCATAAAAGTTCTCCCGGTGACGTGAGTGGGAACCAGTAAAATAAGGAATGAATAATTTGAAATAGTATTTCAATTCTCTGTGCCGCGAAGGAAATATAGAGAACTGAAAAACGCTGATTGTTATGTGCCTCACAGAATGAGCTGATTTTCAACATTGTGATTATTAAACGGGCGGCAAAACGGCTTAAATTATAAAAAGCAGACCGAAAATTGTGTTTTGTTGTCCTGGCTGTCAGCGGCGTAAAAATGAACGGAGAAAAACAGCAATGCCGGTATCGGATTATCTTGAACGTATTGCCCTTAATGAACGTCAGGTTTCTTTTAACCGGATGAGTCGCGGCAGTGCCAATTATTTTCACTGGCATCAGTGTCTGGAATTACTGTTTGTCAGCCAGGGCTACGGCATTGTGATTGTCGATAACCAGCAATACACGCTGCGGCCGGGAAGGTTATTCGTGTTTCCGCCGTTCAAACTGCATAAAGTGTTTGTTGAGTCCGGCGACAAAAATCTCTACCTGCGTACCACCATTCATCTTGATCACCAGTTGCTCGACGGCTGCCTGCAATCCTTTCCGCAGCGCCGTGCCCGTTTCGCCAGCCTGTGGGATGCCGACCGCGCCGCGCACATTTTCGATCTCAGCGAACAGGCCAGCCACATTGAAGTGATACTCGAACAATTCAATCAGTTACCCGAACCGCTGGCCGATCAGTGGGAAGAAATCGCCATGCTGATTTTGCAGCTGATGGCGTTTATGCCTGCGGATAATGCGCAGACCAAAACCATCAGCCGCACGACGGCCTCAAAAGTGATGCAGTGGATTGAAGAAAACTACGTGCAGAAATTTTCGCTGGCGGAACTGGCTGCCGCCATCGGCTTATCGGAAAGTTATATTTCGCGGGTATTCGGGCAGGAAACCGGCGGCTCGATCCAGGATTATCTCGCCACCCGACGGGTAAAACGGGCCTGTGAATTACTGCGCTCGACCGACCGGTCGGTGGAGGAGATCGGCCTGCAGTGCGGCTTCGCCGACGCGCCGTATTTCATTACCCGTTTTAAAAAGCTGATCGGTAAAACGCCGCTGCAATATCGCAAGGCGGCGTTTTCGCTGACGGCTTAACGCCAGTTCGCGGGCGAGGAACCGAGTGGTGAGGCGGGGAGATCCCACGCCAGCCGGGAGTTCTCCAGCCAGACCGGCGGCCGTAAGCGCCAGCCTGTTCCCCAGACGGTGTGTTCCGGTTCCGCAGAATAATCGGCCTGGCCGGCGGAACCGATTGGCGGTTCGTTGTCTGCCTGCGGGTTATCTTCCGTCAGCTCGCGGGCCGTGCGCGCCAGCGACAACCGCGTTTCGCTGCCCTGACCGGTTTCCACGCGCTGCGCCAGCCCCTGAAGCACGGCCGCCGCCATCAGATAACCGGTGACGTGATCCAGCGCCTGAACCGGCAACGGGACGGGTTTCTGGCTGCCGGATTTCTGCATACCGTATTCCGCAATACCGCAGCTCATCTGCACCAGACTGTCGAAACCGCGCCGCTCGCGCCACGGCCCGCTCCAGCCATACGCATTAAGGCACACATCCACCAGCCCCGGCGCAATCGACCGGCGTTGTTCGCTGCCATAACCCAGTTTATGCAACGCCCCGGCACGGTAACCGTGGACGATCACATCGGCGTCACGCAGCAGTTCCTCAAAACGGTGGCGGTCCTGCGGATTGTGCAGGTTGAGCCGTGCACAGTGTTTACCCAGGGTGACATCCGCTTCCTGACTGGTTTCATCCCAGCCGAAAGGATCGATGCGCAGCACGTCCGCTCCCAGCCCGGCCAGAAAACGGGTCGCGACCGGCCCGGCGATAATCCGCGTCAGATCGAGGACTTTCACGCCCGCCAGCGGTTGTTCAGGGGATAATTTCCACTGCGGTGCCGCCGCCTCAGGAGACAGCGAGGACTGAAAAAGCGGTTCCGTCAGCAGTGATTTTCCCTGCACATGGTTCTGCCATTCGGCGGCGCTCAGCATCTGCGCCGCGCACCCGCCAGCCTGCACTACGGCCTGTTCCAGCCCGGCCTTCTTCCACATCACCACCCGCAACGCCAGTGCTTCGCGGTTGTCTGCTTTCCCCAGCAGAGTCTCCACCACCTTGCGGTGCGCTGGCGCATTGGTATGCAGACGGATCCAGCCGTCGGAAGTGGCGTAATCGCCAGCCAGACTGTCCCACGCAGGCGGTATTTCCCAGCCTTCGGGACGGATACTGGTTTTACACCACAGCGAGGCCAGACGGCGATCGACCGTAACGGCATCATGCACGCCGCTTTGCAGCGCAACCAGACGCGAAAGCGCCATACCGGCCAGCGCCACCGAGGCCGCAATCAACGGCGTCACCGGATAATACGCGGGCAGGTTGCCGTCGCCGCTGACATGCAGCAGGCAGGGAAGCGAAAGCTTGCCGGTTAACTGCGCGTATAGCTCACGCGCTTTCTCCTGAATCAGTTCATCGGACATGCAGAAACCTCCATGCAGTAAAATAAATAAGCATAAAACAATAAGATTTCAGCATAGCAGGACGGGCACAAAGGCGTGTTAACCCGGCGCAGATGACACGCCAGGTTATGAAGAATAATAACCTGCCGGTAACAGAATGCTCCTAAAGTCCCCGGTCTGTTGCGCCCCAAAACGGGGCAGGAATTGCTTGTAAAATCTTCGTTTCTGAAAACCGCCTCAGCCCCTGTCATACGGGGCATGAGCGCAGTCAGGCTTGCTTACTTTTTCAAGCAAAATATTAGCTGAATGCATTCAATTTCTTGTACTCGGCTTGTGAATTTTACGTTAGCCTTAGGGTCGAAAACTCTGAATACGCGGGGGACGGCGTCACAGCACGATGTCTCCAGATTTTTGCCCAGTACAGGAAACGATTCTGGCATGGAACGAAGAGCATTTATTAAAGCATCAATGGCACTCGCCGCCTGGTGTGGTGTGCCGGCTATGTCCACACTGTTCACCCGTTCCGCTGAGGCGGCAGAGGCGAATGTGGCAGACGGCGGCGAACTGCCATTTGATTTCAACGCGCTGAAAAAGATGGCGAAAGATCTCGCCGACAACCCTTACGGCGGCGCGCCACAACCTTTACCTAAAACGCTGGCTGAACTGACACCGCAGGCTTACAACGCGATTCAGTACGATCACGCACATTCCCTGTGGAATGGCCTGCCGGAACGTCAGCTGGATGTGGAACTGTTCCACGTCGGCATGGGCTTTAAACGCCGTGTGCGCATGTATTCCGTCGATCCTGTGAAACACATGGCGCGAGAAATTCACTTCCGCCCGGAATTGTTTAACTATCACGATGCCGGTGTGGACACCAAACAGCTGGAAGGCTTCTCTAATCTCGGCTTTGCCGGTTTTAAGGTGAACAAAGCGCCTGAACTGACCCGCCGCGATGTGGTTTCCTTCCTCGGTGCCAGCTATTTCCGTGCGGTGGATGACACCTATCAGTATGGCCTGTCAGCCCGTGGCGTGGCGGTGGATACCTTCACCGATCAGCCGGAAGAATTTCCGGATTTCACCGCGTTCTGGTTTGATACGCCAAAACCGGGTGACACCACATTCACGGTTTACGCCCTGCTGGATGGCATGAGCATCACCGGTGCCTATAAATTCGTGATCCACTGCGAGCCGACCCGCGTGGTGATGGAAATCGAAAACCATCTGCATGCCCGTGAAGACATCAAACAGCTGGGCATTTCGCCGATGACCAGTATGTTCAGCTGCGGCACCAGCGAGCGTGGCCGCTGCGACACCATTCACCCGCAAATCCATGACTCAGACCGGCTGGAAATGTGGACCGGAACGGGGGAATGGATCTGCCGTCCGCTGAACAATCCGCAACGTTTACAGTTCAATGCCTTCAGCGATAACAGCCCGAAAGGGTTTGGCCTGTTGCAGCTCGATCACGAGTTCAATAATTATCAGGACGTGATTGGCTGGTACAACAAGCGCCCGAGTCTGTGGGTCGAACCGGTCGGCGACTGGGGGAAGGGCAGCGTTAACCTGATGGAAATCCCGACGACGGGTGAAACGCTGGATAACGTGGTGTGCTTCTGGCAGCCGGAAAAACCGGTGAAATCGGGGGCAGAATTCAGCTTCAGCTACAAACTGTACTGGAGTTCCGAACCGCCGCACCGCAGCCCGCTGGCTAATGTGCTGGCGACCCGCACCGGCATGGGCGGTTTCCCGGAAGGCTGGGCACCGGGCGAGAATTATCCGCAGGTCTGGGCGCGTCGTTTCGCCATTGATTTTGTCGGCGGCGAGCTGAAAGCCTTTGCCGATAAAGGCATCGAGCCGGTGATCAATGTCTCTCACGGACAAATCAAAAACATCGAAATTCTGTATGTGCAGCCGTTCGACGGGTACCGCATCCTGTTCGACTGGTATCCGGACAGCGATTCTGTCGCGCCGGTGGAACTGCGGATGTTCCTGCGCTCCGGCCAGACCGCGCTGTCTGAAACCTGGCTGTATCAGTATTTCCCGCCGGCACCGGAAAATCGCAAGTACATTGATGACCGTCAGATGACGAAGTAGTCCCCGTCATCCTTCAAGCCGCAGGTGCGTTGGCTGCATTCGCTCACCCGAATCACTGACTTTAGTCAGCGCATCGGGATTCGTTCGTTTGCCGCCTCCTGCAACGTGAATGCTTTAGCGGAGTTGTCATTAATAAAGACAAAAAGCCCCGAATATTCGGGGCTTTTGCTTTTTTTCTATTTTATTTTTGCAGATGAACCAGACACAGGATCTTGCAAATTGCTTCCATGGGTAAAGCAAGGGTAACGCACGGTACTCAACTGGCTAAGACCAAGATGGCAATCAAAACGCCTTAACCAGCATGCCGTTCTGCGGTTGCTGCTGAGGGCTTCTCAGCGCCGCGTCGAAAGATTTCTCAACCTCTTTCAACTGTTGTAAAAATTCTTGTGGCGAAAAGTCGTGTGGTTTGCTGCTCATATAGGCAAGCGCCAGTTCTTTGGCGTTGTAGCGCTGAAAGTTGTACATGCTGTTCCTTATTAATCTCAGAAATATTAATGGAATGGCTAACAGCGAGCTGGCTAATGACCACTGCTTACGACGTGCTGCCAATGCGATGAATTCTACGGATTTCGCTGATAAGCGGAAGTCGCTTTTATTGATGTATTCAATAGTTAAAAGCTAACAGTCTGGATATTTTCTATCAGGCTGGAATCATGCGGATTTTAATAATCATTAAGGGGTATTAAATCGAACGAAAATATCTGGCCATATTATTTTAACCCTCCGCACTGATTGAAAAAATTCTTTGCGCGTCATGCTGTTAAAGTGAATGAAAGGGGTTGGGCTTCCTGTCGTGCTGCGTTACCCTCGGATGAGTAGTTCACTTTCGCATTATCAACGAAAAGAGGCTTTTATCATGAGTAAATTTATCTTCTCTTCGCCAAGGAAATACGTTCAGGGCAGTGGTGTACTGGATGAGTTAGGGGATTATCTGCCTGCGCTGGGCGGAAAATCATTCCTGATTGCTGATGATGTTGTTTGGGGAATTATCGGTGATCGCGTAAAAACGTCACTGAAAAAAGCCGATGTAGAATTCCATTACGAACGCTTTAACGGCGAGGCTTCCGCCAGCGAAATTACCCGTCTGGCAGGTATCGCCCGTGAAGCCGGCACGCAGGTGGTGGTCGGTCTGGGGGGCGGTAAGACCCTCGATACCGTCAAGGCGATTGCCGATGAACTGAAGCAAAATGTGGTGATTGTGCCGACCGTGGCTTCCACTGATGCGCCGTGCAGCGCACTTTCCGTTATCTATTCAGATGAA
This sequence comes from Rahnella victoriana, assembly GCF_021276285.1. Taxonomy (NCBI): domain Bacteria; kingdom Pseudomonadati; phylum Pseudomonadota; class Gammaproteobacteria; order Enterobacterales; family Yersiniaceae; genus Rahnella; species Rahnella victoriana. The sequence goes on along the minus strand of NZ_CP089919.1, from coordinate 4,286,046 downwards.
GGCGTTTTCGAATCTTATCGCTTCTACAACAAAAACCCGGATCTGGTACTGGTTGATACCCATGTCTGCGCACAGGCTCCGGTACGCCTGTTTGCTTCCGGTATTGCTGACGGTCTGGCGACGTTTGTTGAGGCGCAGGCTGTGCTGCGTTCACACTCTCATTCCATGGTGGGCGGCGACCCGACAATTGCCGGTATGGCGATAGCAGAAGCGTGCGAGAAAACGCTGCTGACTTACGGCTACAGCGCCTATACCGCGGTTGAGCAGAAACTGGTGACACCGGCGGTAGAAGCGGTCGTGGAAGCCAACACACTGCTTTCCGGTCTGGGCTTTGAAAATGCCGGTCTGGCGGGCGCCCATGCCATCCACAACGGTTTTACCGCAATTTCAGGTGACATTCACCATCTGACCCATGGCGAAAAAGTGGCGTACGGTACGCTGACGCAAATGGTACTGGAACAGCGTCCTGACGAAGAGATCGCGAAATACGTTCGCTTCTACCGCGCCATCAAAATGCCAACCACGTTGAAAGAAATGCATCTGGAAAACGAATCGTTCGCCAATCTGGTGAAAGTCGGTGCGCTGGCAGGCGGCGAGGGCGATACGCTGGGTAATCTGAACCACACTCTTTCTGCCGAAGACGTAGCGAACGCTATTCTGGCCGTGGATGCGTTCAGTAAAACCGTGAAGTAAGGGTTGTCACGGCTCCCTCTGACAAGGGGAGCCATCACGCTTAACCAAACACCGCGTCGTATAAATTCCACTTTTTAAGATGACCGACATATTGCAGCGGCTGAACCGGAGCGAAAGAAGACACATCGCCTTCGCGCATATGCAACAGGTCTGCCGGTGATATCCACAGGGCATTCGAGGCGGTAATCGGGTTGCCGGCAAAATTGAACGCTTCAATGACAAACTGGGAACAGAAAAACGTTTCCTGTGGCGCAGGCGTATCACCGATTTGAACGGTCGCCAGCGTATCAAAGCAGGTATTACGTCCTTTGCCGAAAAACAGGGGTAAATCACACACCCGTCGCGTCAATGTATAAGGCGCAATAATCACGATGCCTTTATAGTTATATTTCTTACCCTGATTATTCTGAGAGAAAATTCTTAATTTCTCCGCCTGCAAGTCCGTTAATTTCTGATTACGTAAACTCACCATCGAATTACTGTGGGTTAATGCCTCTTCTAAAGAAGTAATCTGCACGCCGCTGCCGACGGCCTCAGCAACTTCGCCCTTGCCCAGATAGACCGAGGCATGACTGACGCCGGTCAGGCTGAATAAACGGATACCCAGTGACGTCACGCCGGTCGCGGAGGAAAGCAGGATATCCCCCGGCTGAAGCTGCTCCGCACCGATCGCGATCGCATCCTGCCCCTCCAGCGTGGACAGTCTTTGCATCTGTAATGTCGAGGTGCTGACAGAAGGCTGTAATGCTTTTTGCTGCGATAAATTGGGTTGCGAGCTGCATCCCGATAATATAATCGCGACAAACAGGAAGGCTTTCCTGAATGAATACATCATATTTCCGCATCCTTGCTGATAATAAAAATCTGAATAAAAGTGTTTTGTTATATTTAAGCCGGGTGATTCTATTCTTTTAGAATTCATCGGGCAATCAGGTTATCCGATTAAAAAGTGCGGCTGCTTATTTTGGCTTTCGCTTTTAGCGCCTCCCGCTGTGAAGGGGGAGGCGCTAAAATATTAAATCCGCGCCATTATCCAGGGGAGCGCCACCGGCAGTTGTGAAAGCAGGTACAGCATCAGGCCGATAAAGGCACCGACCAGTGTGCCGTTGATGCGGATAAACTGTAAATCCTTGCCGATATTCAGCTCGATTTGTCGTGACATATCGCGCGCATCCCAGCCTTTTACCGTGTCGCTGATGTGGCGCGTCAGGAATTCAGCGAACTCCGGAGCGACTCTTTCTGCAATACTTTCCAGCTGCTGATTGAGCGAGATACGCAGCTTTTCATCCTGCGCCAGCGCGTTGCCCAGCCATTGGCCGGATTCGGTGACTTTGGCAAACACCCGCGAATCCTCGCTTTCCAGATCCTCTTTCAGCCAGTTGCGCATGTCGCTCCACAGCTGTAAGACGTAAATATTCAGCTTCTCGTCATCCTTCAGGTACTGCTTGATCTCTTCCGCTTTCTGCGCGGTTGCGGGGTCGTTTTGCAGTTTCCAGATAAAACGCTGAACAGACTGATCGAAGCCTTTGCGGAAAGCGTGGGTTTTGTCGTTGCCCATATCATCCAGCACAGAATTCACCGCATTAGACACCAGATCCGCGCCGTTACGTCCCAGCCAGCCGGTGGGTAACAGTTTGGCGGTGAGCGGATGTTCGCGTTTCATCCAGCCGACGATCTGGGTGGAGATAAACTGCCGCGTGCTGTCTTTCGCCAGCAGGATTTCCAGCTGATCCATCGCCTGATCCAGCAGTTCCTGATGGCGGCCATTTTTGGTCAGGCTTTCCAGCAGGGTCGCAATGGACGCCGACAGGTCAATCTTGTCGATCACGCGATACAGCGCACGCCGCATCAGCTGCGCGATGCGCTGATCGTCGGTGACATCCAGAAATCCGCGGATCATCTTTACGGCATATTTTGCGAACCGCTGGGCATTATCCGGCGCGTTCAGCCAGTCGGTCAGCATCCGCGCTGGGTCGTGCTGGCGGATCAGGGTGATTAGCGTCACAGGCGCGAGGAATTTTTCCTGCACAAACACCGCCAGATTGTCGGCAATTTTGTCTTTGTTTTTAGGGATGATCGCCGTGTGCGAGGCAACAAACGGCACCGGCACGCGGCGGAACAGCGCCACGACGGCAAACCAGTCGGCCATTGCCCCGACCATCGCGGCTTCAGAAATGGCTTTCAGCCCGGACACCCAGAAATTGGGCGGCAGGAAAAGGGTGATGACAAACAGGGCGGCGGCAATCAGCAGCAGCCCCAGCGCGTTACGTTTACTTCGGCGAAGTTCTTGTTCTTTATCCATTACCTCAGTTTAGGAAGCGTGCGGCGGCCTGTCAGCTTTTTTCTTTCTGATGCGCCGGTCGCTGAACAATGTTCCCTGACCATCTCCCGGAAAGCCGCGAGGGCAGGGGTTTCGCCGTCCTGTCGCCAGGCCATGTAGATTTCAGCAAAGGCGTCGGGGTGGCTGAGCGGACGAAATTCAATATCGGGAAAGCCCAGCTGGCGGGCGCTGTCCGGCACAATCGCCAGCCCGACACCGGCACGCACCAGTCCGAGAATGGTGTGAGTCTGGCTGCAATGTTGCACGTAATGCGGCACGACGTTGGCCTGCGCAAACAGTCCGGCGATACAGTCGTAAAAGTATTTCCCCTCGGTGGCGGAATACATGATGAAGGGCTGTCCGGCAAAATCACGCAGACGGAGTCGCGGTTTGGCCGCCAGCGCGGAGGCGGCGGGCAGGGCGACGCACAACGGTTCGCGCAACACCCGATGATAAGCCAGCGGAAATAACGCCACCGGCTGACGCACAAAGCCGATATCCAGCGTCCGCGCCGCCAGCGCCTGCAGCTGCGCCGACGACACCATTTCCTTCATCACCAGAGTGATTTCCGGCAGGGTCTTTGCGGCGAGCGCGATGATCTGCGGAATTTGCCAGTATCCGCTGACGGCCGTAAATCCGAGCATCAGCCGGCCAATTTCCCCTTTCTCCACCCGTTTTACCGTTTCCTGCGCCTGACCGGTGAATTCGAGGATCAGCCTGGCATCGCGCAAAAACGTTTTGCCGGAGGCGGTCAGGCTGACATGGCGGTTGCTTCTTTCGAACAGTCGGGCGCCCAGCGCGTGCTCAAGGAGCTGGATCTGACGGCTCAGCGGTGGCTGCGTCATAAACAATCTTTTGGCCGCCCGGCCAAAATGTAATTCCTCTGCCACCGCCACAAAACAGCGCAACTGGTTTAATTCAATCATTCAATTTTTGACTTGTTCCATTGTCTTTTTAACTTAGACCGTATCGTCAAATGTTTCTACTCTGTTAATTAATTTGGATTTTTTAGATCTCAATGGCGTGGCCGGAACGATAAAAAGTGTGCATCCGGTCACAAAAAGCAGGGAATGCAATCATAAGTCTGGAGAGAAAACATGACGTCCCCTACAGATGTGTCAGATAACGCGAAACCGCAGTGTCGTGAAACGGCGGCAGAGGCGGCGAAACCGGGTCACTTCCGTTACGTGGTGCTCGGGATGATTTTTGCCATCACGGTGATCAACTACGCCGACCGCGCCACGCTGTCGATCGCCGGTACGGAAGTCTCGCGGGTGCTGAGTCTGGATCCGGTGATGCTGGGCATGGTTTTTTCGGCGTTTGCCTGGGCGTATATGATCGGGCAAATCCCCGGCGGCTGGCTGCTGGATAAATTTGGCGCACGGCGGGTGTACGGGTGCAGTCTGGTGCTCTGGTCGGTGTTCACCATGTTGCAGGGCACCGTGGGCTGGTTTGGTGTCAGCGGGCTGTCGGCGGCCATCATGCTGTTTTTCCTGCGCTTTATGCTCGGTCTGGTGGAGTCTCCGGCTTTTCCGGCCAATGCGCGCATCGTCGCCTGCTGGTTCCCGACCCATGAACGCGGCACGGCGACCTCGCTGTTTAACTCGGCGCAGTACATGGCGATTGGCGTGTTCACGCCGATCATGGCGTGGCTGACCCACGCGCTCGGCTGGGAGCATGTTTTCCTGTGGATGGGCGGCGTCGGGCTGATCGCCGGGATTTTGTGGTTCGCCTTCTACAAAGAACCGCACAGCAGCCCGCACATCAAACCCGCTGAACACGAGCACATTCGCGCTAACGGTGCGCTGGTCGATCTGGAGCTGAACCGCCGCGCCTCGCGCCAGAAATTCACCTTCCGTGAAGTGATGCAACTGTTCCAGAGCCGCACGCTGTGGGGCATTTATATCGGGCAATATTGCATCACGTCGATGAGTTACTTCTTCATGACCTGGTTCCCGATTTACCTGATCAAAGGGCGCGGGATGACGGTCATGGAAGCCGGGTGGGTGGTGGCGCTGCCTGCCATCTGCGGTTTTTCCGGCGGTGTGCTCGGCGGCGTGATGTCCGATTACATGATCCGCCGCGGGATCAGCCCGTCGAAAGCGCGTAAAACGCCGTTTGTGCTGGGCATGTTCTTTGCGGCGATGCTGGCGATGGCGAACTTTGTCTCCACCGATGCGGCGGTGATTGCGCTGATGACGCTGGCGTTCTTCGGTAAAGGGCTGTCGGCCATCGGCTGGGCGGTGATGTCGGATACCGCGCCGGAGAAAATGATCGGCCTGAGCGGCGGGGTGTTTAACTGCCTCGGGAATGTCGCCGGGATCATCACGCCAGTGGTGATCGGTTATATCGTGGCGGCCACCGGCTCCTTTAACCTCGCGCTGTGGTTTGTCGGCGCGCACGGCCTGCTGGGCATGTTTGGCTATCTGGTGGTGGCCGGAAAGTTCGAACGCATGGTGATCCGCCCGGATACGCGCCTAAAATGAGAATTGTTCTTGATATGACAATGTGTGTCATTAAACTGCGTGCAGCATCATTTACCTGCATTCAGAACGAGAAAAATTCATGGAGTTGTTACGCGTTGTCTTTAAGCAATATCGCTGGCCGTTTTTAGGGGTTATGGCGCTGAGTCTGCTCAGCGCCGTTCTGGGTATCGGGCTGATCGCGTTTATCAATCTTAAGCTGATTGAAACCACGCAAGGCTCCCTGATGGTTCTGCCGCAATTCCTCGGGCTTCTGCTGTTGCTGATGGCGGTCACGCTGGGTTCGCAACTGGCGCTGACCGTGCTCGGCCACCACTTCATTTACCGCCTGCGCGGCCAGTTCATCAAACGTATTCTCGATACCGACATCGAACGCATCGAGCAAATCGGTAATGCGCAACTGCTCGCCAGCCTCGGCAGCGACATCCGTAACATCACACTGGCGTTTGTTCGCCTGCCGGAGCTGGTGCAGGGGATTATCCTGACCATTGGCTGTGCGGGTTATCTGGCATGGCTGTCACCGGAAATGCTGCTGGTGACGGTTGTCTGGCTGCTGATCACCATATTCGGCGGTTTCAAACTGGTGTCGCATGTTTACCGCCATCTGGCGAAAGTGCGTGATGCGGAAGACAAGCTGCAAACCGATTATCAGAAAGTGATCGAAGGGCGCAAGGAGCTGGCGCTGAACCGCGAACGCGCACGCCATCTGTTTGATGATGTCTACCGCAAAGATGCCGAAGAGTATCGCCATCATATTATCCGCGCCGATACCTTCCATCTGAGCGCCGTGAACTGGTCGAATATCATGATGCTGGGCGCGATTGGTCTGGTGTTCTTTATGGCGAATACGCTCGGCTGGTCGAATACTGACGTCGCCGCGACCTATTCCCTGACGTTGCTGTTCCTGCGCACGCCGATGTTACAGGCGGTAGGGGCGCTGCCGACATTGCTCAGCGCACAGGTGGCGTTTGGCAAACTGAAAGCCCTGAAACTGGCGGAATACCACGAGGCCTTTACGCCTGCGGTTGTCGCTAAAAAATGGCAAACCCTTGAGCTGCGCGACCTGAGCTTCAGTTATGCGGGCAAAGAAGAGGACGCCGGTTTTGGCGTCGGTCCGCTTAACCTGACAATCACCCGTGGCGAACTGGTGTTTCTGATTGGCGGCAACGGCAGCGGCAAATCAACCATGGCGATGCTGCTGACCGGCCTGTATCAGCCGCGCGCCGGGCAAATCCTGCTCGACGGCGTGCCGGTCACCGCTGACACTGCCGAACAATACCGGCAGATGTTCTCGGCGGTGTTCACCGATTTCCATCTGTTCGGCCAGCTGATGGGGCCGCAAGGGCAACAGCCGGATCCGCTGCTGGTGGAAGACTGGCTGCAACGCCTGAAAATGAAAGAAAAACTGACCTTCAGCGGCAACGAAGTGACCAACCTGCAACTGTCCGCCGGGCAGCGTAAGCGTGTGGCGCTGCTGCTGGCTGCCGCCGAGGGGCGCGATTTCCTGCTGCTCGACGAATGGGCCGCCGATCAGGATCCGCAATTCCGCCGTACCTTCTACCGCGAACTGTTGCCGCAATTGCGGGATATGGGCAAAACCGTGCTGGCAATCAGCCACGATGATCACTATTTTGAACACGCCGATCGTCTGCTGGAAATGCGACAGGGCAAATTACACGAACTGCACGGGCAGGCGCGCATTGACGCCAGCCGCGATGCGGTCGCACAGATTGGAAGTCACTAAATTGTTTACGGAAGGCAATGGAAAATGAACTGGACTGAAGTGATGGTGTGGGGTGTCATCGGCGTGGTGGCTGGCTCGCTGATCGCGGCGCTGCATAAAAAAGGCAAAATCTGCCGCATCCCGGCGGTGATCTTATTTCTGGTGGTGATCATCGGCGGCAGCCTGCTGTGGGGCGGGGTGATCAAGCCGCGTCTGGCAGGCAACAGCGAAGAGCAGAAAATCGATCAGGCGCTGGCGGCGCTGCCGATGTACAACACCATCAAAGCGCAGGAACCGGCGCTGTATGCGCAGATCCGCAGCAACATTCTGAACATGAAGAAAGAGGGTAAATCGCAGCAGGAAGCCATTGATACCGTGAAACCGATGGTGTCGGTGCTGCTTTCGCAGCGCATCACGCACGCGCCGGATGCCAATGTGAACGAGGCAATGCAGGTCAATCTGGAAGAGATGCAAACCTTGCAGGCGCGCAAAGACGGCAGTTGCTTTAAATTTCTCTATCCGCAGGTCAGCGGCGGGGTGAATACCGCAGAAGTGCTGCCGCCACAGCTGTTCCAGAAAGACCTCAGCACCATGAACGATTTGCTGCTGGCGACCGGCAGCAACCAGACCGTTCAGCCCGCGCCGGTCAGCACCGAAAAAGTGGTGCAACTGATGGCCCCGGTGCGTGAGGCGCTGGCCACTATGTACGGCGAGCAGTTGCAGATGTTCAGTGACCTGACCAAACCGGATGTGGATCGCGAGAAAGTGTGCGAAATCTCCATCAGCCTGTACTCCGGCATTCTGGCGCTCCAGCCAGCGGATTCGGCGGCTATACTCAGAATGATGCTTGGTCAGAAGAACTGAATTCGAATCCCTTTTCGGAGTGATAAACGCTATTTTTCCGGCTGAGAAAGCGTATTCTTAGCCGGATTTTTAAAACACTAATTTCCCGAACTCCCGGAAACCTCCTTCTATGCAAAAAATGTTAAGAGTGCCGTTGTTGCTGGCATTATTGTCATGTCTGCTGATAACGCCTGCGCTGAGTCAGGCGGATGAAAGTACAGGTCAGCCTGACACGACAGAACAACCGGTTAAAGTTAATGCCACGACGGCCTTACCGGCATTGCAGAAACGTCTCGACCAGCTGAAACAGCAGGTATCCTCGGCCAAAACCGACAAAAAATTTACCGGTCTGACGGATGCCGCGCAGAAACTGTCGGAAGAAGCCGACAAGCTGGCCGCCGCGCTGACGCCTCAGCTTGCGCAGGTTCAGGCGCAGCTCGATGTGCTGGGGCCAGCCCCCGCGCCGGGCACGCTGACCGAAACGCCGCAGGTGATCAGCCAGCGTAATAAGCTCAACAACAACAAGACGCTGCTCACCACGCAAATCGAGCAAAGCAAAGCCATCGCCGTCGGCGCGCAAAACCTGTCGTCGCAAATCTCCGGATTGCGCCGTGACGCGCTGAAAACCCAGATTGCGCTGAACACCGGCAGCATTCTTGGCGGTAATTTCTGGTCGCCGCTGATCACGCCAAACGACAACGACGCGGCGCGGTTTGAGGAGTTCGGTTCACAAGTCAGTGATGCCTGGAGTCAGGCGTGGAGCGAAGACTGGCGCATCGGCACCGGCATTTATCTGCTGCTGGCGCTGGTGATTGGTCTGTTCGGTCGCCGCGTGCTGGACAAACCGATGAACTGGATCCTGCCGCGCTGGTTGCCGCAGGGACGTTTCCGCCGCAGCTTCCTGGCCTGTTTCACCACGCTGAGCACCACCTTTACGCTCGGCATCAGCGTGCAGCTGCTGGGCTACATTTTTACCCGCCTGCCGGACACCTCGCCGTGGGTGAATGAATTTGCCGAACAGCTGGTTGAACTGACCTATTTCAGCGCAGTGATCGCCGGTCTCGGTATCGCCTTGCTTTCCAATAATCACCCGTCATGGCGTCTGCCGGGCATCGCCGATCCGCTGGCAAAAACGCTGGCATCCTTCCCGGTTCTGCTGGCGGGCTTTATTTTCCTGTTCGGTATTGTCGAACAGCTGAACAATCTGGTCGGAGCCAGCGTTTCCGCCACCCTGTTTGGTAACGGATTAGCGGCCCTGCTGGTTGCGCTCAATTGCCTGATTGCACCGGTGCGGATAAACCGTATGCGCCGCAAAATGAAGGCGGAGGGCGAGCAGACCGAAGCCCGTTCCACGCTGGCCGGGCTGATTCACCTGGTGATCAGCCTGACGGCGTTCGTGATCCTGATGGCGCTGCTGATTGGTTATATTCCGCTGGCGCGCTTTGTGACCTTCGAACTGCTGTGGATTGGACTGGTGGTCAGTTGCCTGTATCTGCTGATTCACTTCGTCGTTGACCTGTGTGAAAGCGTGTTTGCGCCGGCGACCCACAGTGGCAAAATCCTCAAAAGCACGCTGAGCGTCAATGACCGCCATTTATCGCTGGCCGCGACGCTATTCTCGGCGATCGGTAAAACCGCGCTGTTACTGATGGCTGCCGTGGCGCTGCTCAACGGCACTTTCGGAACCACCACGCCGCTGGAACTGCTGGCAAAAATCATCGACATCTGGGGCGGAAAGGGCCTCGAAAGCATGAACATCATTCCGGCACATGCCGTGAATGCGGTGCTGTGTCTGGTGGTCGGCTGGTATATTTTACGTTCCGCACGCCGCTGGCTGGATAACGATTTCCTGCCAAAAACCATGATGGATCGCGGTATGCGCGCCTCGCTGGTGACGCTGTTCACCAACGTCGGTTACGTGCTGGTGATCCTGCTGACGCTGTCGTCGCTGGGCATCGAGTGGAACAAACTGGCGTGGATCGTCAGCGCCTTGTCGGTCGGTATCGGTTTCGGCTTGCAGGAGATTGTGAAGAACTTTATCTCCGGCCTGATCCTGCTGACGGAGCGTCCGGTGAAAGTGGGCGACTTGATCAGCATCAGCGGTGTGGAAGGGGATATCCGTCGTATCAACGTCCGCGCAACGGAAATTCAGCTGGGTGACAAATCGACGGTGATTGTGCCGAACTCACAGCTGATTTCGCAGAACGTCCGCAACGCCACCATGGGGAATGCGCAGGGCGTGGCGACCATCACCCTGACGTTCCCGCTGGACATCGACCCCGAGCAGGTCCGCACGTTATTGCTGGAAGCCTACAACCTGCATGAATCCATTCTGGAAGCGCCTGCGCCGTCGGTCAGTTTTAAAGAACTCGGCCCGACCGGGATCGTGCTGAGCGTCACCGGTTACGTCAACAGCCCGCGTATGGTCAGCGCCACGCGCAGTGACTTGCTGTACGAAATCCTCAAAATGCTGCGCGCAGCGGGGATCAGTCTGAGCCAGACACAGACGATGATTCTGGAGAAACCGGGGGAGAGGGGGGGGCCGGTAGCGGAGTAAAACCCAAAGAATGATCCGGTCGGCTCCCTCCCCTGCGAAGGGGAGGGTTGGGGTGGGGTATTAAAGTAAAATCAATAGGTTGAAGTATGCTTTGACCCGGTGTCAGCCCTTAAAACCCCCTCCCGTCCTCCCCCTTCGCAGGGGGAGGAGCAAAGCAACCCCCATTCTGCTTTTCCTTAACCTGTTTTGTTTCCCCGCCTCCGATGCATCAGCAAATACACCACCGGGATCACCACCATCGACAATAACGGGGCGCTCACCATGCCGCCGATCATCGGTGCGGCGATGCGCTGCATCACTTCCGAACCGGTTCCTCCGCCCCACATGATTGGCAGCAAACCCGCCATAATGGTGGCGACCGTCATGGCTTTCGGACGCACGCGCAGCACCGCGCCGTGGTGAATGGCGTCGCACAGTTCGGCTTCACTCAGCGCATCACCGGTTTTCTGCTGGCGCTGTACGGCCTGATTCAGATACAGCACCATGATCACCCCGAATTCGGCGGCGACACCGGCGAGGGCGATAAATCCGACGGCGGCAGCGACCGAAAGATTGTAGCTGAGCAAATACAACAGCCAGACGCCGCCGGTCAGGGCGAACGGCAGGGTCGCCATGATCAGCAATGCGTCGCGCACGTTGCTGAACGTGACGTACAGCAGCACGAAGATAATCATCAATGTCACCGGCAGCACGATTTTCAGTTTTGCCGTGGCGCGTTCGAGATATTCGAATTGCCCCGACCAGCTCACCGTGACGCCTTCCGGCAAGGTCACCTGCTGATTCACCGCCTGCTGCATGTCTTCAACGGCAGATTTCAAATCCCGGCCGCGCAAATCCACATAGATCCAGTCCGAAAGGCGGGCGTTCTCGCTTTTCAGCATCGGCGGGCCGTCGGTGATGTTGACGGAAGCCAGCGCCGACAGCGGTACCTGCGCACCGGAAGCGGTCAGCACCGGTAAATCGCGCAGCGCCTGCACGTTATCACGCAATTCACGCGGATAGCGCAGGTTGATCGGATAACGCTCGCGGCCTTCCAGTGTTTCGCCGATATTTTCCCCGCCGACCAGCGTCGAGACCAATGATTGCAATTCAGCAACCGTGACACCGTAACGTGCAGCTTCACGCCGGTTGATATCAATATCAACATAACGGCCACCTTCCAGCCTTTCGGCCAGCGCCGAAGTGACGCCGGGAACCTGCCTGACGATGTGCTCAATCTGTTGCGCCACCTGCCCGATCTGCGCAATGTTATTACCGTTCACCTTGATACCGACCGGGCTTTTGATGCCCGTCGCCAGCATGTCGAGACGGTTGCGGATCGGTGGCACCCAGACGTTGGCGATGCCCGGTAATTTCACCGCATTATCCAGCTCCGTCACCAGTTTGTCCGGCGTCATGCCTGGTCGCCACTGGTCACGGGGTTTAAAACGGATCGTGGTTTCGATCATGGTCAGCGGCGCGGGGTCGGTGGCGCTGTCGGCGCGTCCGGCCTTGCCAAACACGCTGGCGACTTCCGGCACGGTTTTGATCAGCCGGTCCGTCTGTTGCAGTAACCGCGAGGCTTCACGGGCGGAAATGCCGGGCAGCGTCGAGGGCATATACAGCAGGTCGCCTTCATCCAGCGGCGGCATAAATTCACTGCCGAGTTTTGCCAGCGGATACAACGACACCAGCAGAAACAGACCGCTGAACACCAGTGTGGTTTTCGGGCGTTTCAGGACGGCGGACAGCACCGGCTGATAGGCGGCGATCAGCCAGCGGTTGACCGGGCTGGCGTTCTCGTCAGGGATTTTGCCGCGAATAAAATACCCCATCAGCACCGGTACCAGCGTGATACCCAGTCCGGCAGACACCGCCATTGCGTAGGTTTTGGTGAATGCCAGCGGTGAGAACATCCGGCCTTCCTGCGCTTCCAGTGAAAACACCGGAATAAACGACAGGGTGATGATCAGCAGGCTGCAAAACAGCGCCGGACCGACTTCCGTGGCGGCGCGCTCAGACACCTTCCAGTAATCCGCTGAAGCAGGCTGCTGGCCGGGATGATCATGCCGCCATTGCTCCAGCACTTTGTGCATATTCTCGATCATCACAATCGCCGCATCGACCATTGCGCCGATGGCAATCGCGATACCGCCGAGGGACATGATATTGGCGCTGACCCCCTGATAATGCATGACGATAAACGCCCCGAGAATACCGAGCGGCAGGGTGATGATGGCCACCAGCGCCGAGCGGAAGTGGAACAGAAACAGCGCGCAGACCACCGCCACCACCACGAATTCTTCCAGCAGTTTATGCGACAGGGTGTCGACCGCGTTCTCAATCAGCGGCTGGCGATCGTAAACTGGCACAATTTCCACGCCTGCGGGCAGCGTGCGGGCGAGGGCATTCAGCCGCGCTTTCACCGCCTTCAGGGTTTCAAGCGCATTTTTGCCGGAACGCATCACAATCACGCCGCCCGCCACTTCGCCTTCACCGTTCAGTTCCGCCACGCCACGGCGCAGTTCGGGGCCGGTGCGCACGGTCGCCACATCCGCCAGCAATACCGGAATACCGCTGTTAACCGTTACCACCACATTGTTGAAATCCGCCAGACTGCTGAGATAGCCCGAGGTGCGCACCATGTATTCGGCTTCGCCCATTTCCAGTAATGAACCGCTGCTTTCCTGATTGGCGCTTTGTAAGGCGCTGACTACCTGCTGATGCGTCACGCCACGGGCGCGCATCCGCTGCGGATCGGCGACCACCTGATACTGGCGCACCATCCCGCCTAGACTTGCTACTTCGGAGACATTTGGCACGGTTTTCAGGTCATAACGCAGCGTCCAGTCCTGCAGGGCGCGCAGTTGCTCCAGACTGTGTTTACCGGTTTTGTCAGTCAGCGCATATTCATAAATCCAGCCGACACCGGTGGCATCCGGCCCCAGCGAGGCTTTGGCACCGGCAGGCAATGAGGATTGCACCTGACTCAGGTATTCCAGCACCCGTGAGCGCGCCCAGTACGGGTCAGTGTCGTCGTCGAACAGCACGTAAACATAGGCATCGCCGAACATAGAAAAGCCGCGCACGGTTTTTGCGCCCGGCACCGACAGCAAGGTGGTGGTCAGCGGATAGGTCACCTGATCTTCAATGATTTGCGGCGCCTTGCCCGGGTAACTCACGCGCACGATCACCTGCACATCGGAGAGATCCGGCAGGGCATCCAGCGGGGCTTTTTGCAATGACCAGATGCCCCAGCCCGCCATCATCAGCGCGGCGAGTAACACCAGCAGCCGGTTCTTCAGCGACCAGCGGATCACGGCGGCAATCATAAATCACCTCCGTGCTGATGTGCGTCCGGTTGCTGAGCTTCGGTGGCAGGAAGCGCACTGCGCAGGCTGGCTTCCGAGTCGATCAGGAACTGGCCGGAGGTGACCACAGACTGACCTTCCTCAAGACCGGAAAGTACCTGCGTCCAGCCATCGCGCGTCACGCCGGTGATCACCGCCTGCGGGGTGAAATGTCCGTTGCCGTCGTTGAGCAGGACGGTATTGCGGCTGCCGGTCTGGATCAGCGCTTCCTGCGGGATCGCCAGCACCGGTTTCTGCGTACTGATATCTGGCGAGAGATTCAGGTACATGCCGGGACGCAGTTTTTGCTGCGGATTATCCATCACCACACGGGCTTTCAGCGTGCGGCTGACGGCATCCACGTCCGGCAGCAATTCGCTGACCGTGCCGTGAAACACCTCGCCCGGCTGGCTGTCCGTGCTGGCGGTGACTTTGCTGCCGGTGTGGATCTGGCTGGCGGCGGAAGGCGGATAATCCATCACCATCCATACCTGTTTCAGGCTGGTCAGTTCGAACAGCGGCTGCGTGGCGCTGACCTGTGCCCCTTCGCGCACGGAAAGCTGACTGAGATAACCGTCTTCCGGCGCGAGCACATCGGTACGGGTTTGCGGCTGGCCGGTTTTATCGACGCGGCGCAGAACGTCTTCCGGCATAAACTGCAACGCCAGACGCTGACGGGCGGCAGCGGTCAGGCTGCGGTCACCCAGCTGGCGCACCGCCAGATATTCCTGCTGCGCGGCAGTCCAGTCGGGTATCCACAGGGTGGCCAGTTTCTGACCCTTTTTCACCTGCTGCTGGCTGGCGGCCACATACAGTTTTTCCACCAGTCCGTTCGCCCGCGCGGCGACAGTGCGCAGGCTGCGCTCATCGGCGCTGATCGTGCCGTAAACATTCAGCGGCGCGGAAATCATCCGCATCTGCACCTTTTCACTGCGCATACCGAGATTTTGCTGCTGGCGGGCGCTGACCGTCACACCGCCATCGTCCGCCACCTCATCGGCGTAGCGCGGCATCAGATCCATATCCATAAACGGTGATTTGCCGGGCTTATCGAAACGCTGATCCGGCGTCATCGGGTCGTACCAGTAAAGCACTTTGCGTTCTGCGGGCGTGGCGGAAGCAGACGGTGCGTCGGGCTGGCTGTGGCGTCCGGCGGTAAATCCGGCAGCAAGCGCGATAAGCACGGACGCGGCGAGCAGGCCGCAGGTTTTAGCGGAAGTCATTAATTCATCTCCACAGGGGCAAGATAACGCAGGGCGACCCAATAGCGGGCGACCTCAAGGGAGGCATTACGTTCGGCAATCTGGCTGTCGATAAGGTCACGGCGGGCACTGAGCACCTCATTCAGGCTGCTTTTCCCGGCGCGATACTGCGCCTGAACGACGCTGATGCGCTGTTGCTGTAACGGCAGCACGTCGTTTTTCTGCCGCTGCCACACTGTGCTGGCCGCGCGATATTGTGCCAGCAAGCTGGTCAGCTGTGCCTGATGATCGCGGACAAGCTGCGCCAGCCGGTCATTGCTTTCCATCGCCATTGACTGATCGGCGGCATGATCTTTGTCCTGGCGTGAGGCGGTGAACAGAGGCAAATCGACGGTGAACATCACACCTGCCAGATCCTCATAACTGTCGGCGCGGTGGGCGTAATAGACTTCTACGCCGACATCCGGCAGGGCGGCAATGGCCGACTGTGACGATTTTGCCTGCGCGACATCGGCTTCCCGCCGCGCCTGAATAATTTCAGGATGCTGCTCGACACTGGCGGCTTCCGTCGCCTGAGCCGGAAGCGCGCCGATTTCCGGTATCGCTCCGTGAATGTCGGGCTGATCAATACCGGTCAGCTGGCTTAAACGGGTGCGCGCCAGCAGCACATCCCGTTCAGCGGCGGTGAGTTTGTCCTGCATGCCGGCAAGCGTCAGCCGGGCATCCAGCACCGAGGCGGGCAACGAACTGCCGCTGCTGACACCGCCGCGCTGTACGTCAATCTGCCGCTGACTCTCATCCACCAGTGTGTGCAACTGTGTGACGGTTTGTTCTCCCGTCGCCAGTTCCATCCACGCCAGCGCGGTGTCCCGTTGCAATCGCGCCCGGATACTCTGGCGGGTGGCTGCCACCTGACGGGATTCCGCCCGCAGCGTGTCAGCTTTGCGCTGGCGTTTATCGCTGCTGACGTAATCCTGCATGATGCCGATGCGTTCCATGGTCATGCCTTCGCGGCTGAACCGTTCGGTATTGCCGCCGCTGACCGGCAGGTTTTCGATACCAAATTTCAGCTTAGGATCGGGCAACTGCATGGCCGATTCGGCGCGGTTATCCAGCGCGTTTATCTGATGACGACTGGCCGACAGCTCTGCGGAATAATCCTGCGCGGCGACCAGGGCCTGTGGCAGGGAAACAGGTGTGGCAAAGGCGCTGACCGGCATAAAAGCCAGCAGCCATTGCCACGTCACCCGGCGGTGACGCGGTAAATCAAACATGATGGCGCTCCCTGTCAGCGATTCAGCGGTGTCAGTGTCTGTAACTGATACGCGGTGTCAGTTTTGACAAAGCTGAAAGCGACCGGTGTCCCGGCGGGCAGGGTGTTGGCGGTGATCGCCGGCGGCAGACGGAAATTCATGGTCATGGCCGGCCATTTCAGCGCGGGAATGGCGTGATGGGAAATACCGACACGGTCAGACTGCCATTGGGTGATCACACCTTCGGAGGTATAGATCTGCGCATTTTGCTGCATCGCGTTATGATCGTGATCCATTGGCATGGCATCGGCAAAAGAATAAGCGGAAATAAAGAAAAGACTAAACAAAGTTAAATTTAAAATAGCACGCATGGGAATAACTCCAATACTGTCATCAGATAAAATATTGCCATTGTTCAGAAAATAAATGGCTAATTCATTTCATTGAATAATGAGTGCAGAAAAACACTCAGGACAGCAGGGGCTATTCTCTGTATCGGCAGAACTGAACTTCAGCGGGAGGGGCGGTTACCGGCGGCGCGACCCAGTCTGCAGTGGTGACGGCGATACTGGCATCGACAGTGATCATCGCCAGGGTCGGCACGATGGGCAGCGCCAGCAGCGGGACAGAACCGCCGTCAGACGAGGTTCTTTCCGGCACGCAATGCTTTTCACACAGCACCGACTGACTCTGCATATGCTCAGGAGAATCAGGCATTTGCATGGTCATGTTATGCGCCATTGCGGTGTTTTCCACCGGCGGGCGCATGTCGCACTGATGGCTGGCGAGGGCGATTTGCGAGTTGAGGATCAGCCAGCATAGCGCGAACAGCAACGCACTGACCCGCTTGCCGGGCAAGCGCAGTGAATGCATAAACTGTGAAATCGCGAAACGGACTGACATGTTGATGATTATTTCCAAAGGAAAGATGCGGATGAGTATATAAGCAAATAACACACAGAGGAAAGGAGAAACAGAATAACTCAGGATTTAAATTGTCAGGATAATTAAAGAACGCGAATAACAGCGGCTTCTGTTATTCGCATGTTAATTAAAGTGCGGCTTCCGGTGATAATATATTTACAACCAGCCAGACTTTTTCAGTTTCCAGTATAACCATCCGCAACCGATGACGGTGACACCGAGGGTGACCGGATATCCCCACCAGTCATCCAGTTCCGGCATATTTTTAAAGTTCATGCCGTACAGGCTGAAAATCACCGTCGGGATCGCCAGAATCGCCCCCCAGCCCGCCAGCCGCTGCACCACTTCGTTCTGATGCACCGACACCAGCGCCAGATTGACGTGCATGGCGTTCGATAACATTTCCCGCATATCGTCCGTGGTGCGGATCACCTGATTAGCGTGGTCCTGCACATCGCGAATATACGCCCGCAGGGTTTTCGGCATCAGTTCTTCATAATGGTGGCTGAGCTGGTTACAGATATCCTCCATCGGCACCGCCGCGTTGCGCAGCGACAGCAAATCGCGCCGCAGGCTGTAGACATGCTGAACGGCCTGCTGATTGAAGGTATTCTGGAACATCTGTTTTTCGATGGCATCAAACTGTTCGGTGTACTGATGCAGAATTTCCAGATAATTATCGACGATGGAATCGAGCACACAATACAGCGCATAACCCGGCCCTTTATTCATCATTTCCGGGCGCTCTTCGGCGTGTTTACGGATGGCTTTATAACTCGACGACGCGCCGTGGCGGATAGTAATCAGGAAGTTTTTGCCGAGAAACATGTGCGTTTCACCGTACTCAATGGTGTCGTTCACCTTTTGCGCGGTGTGTGTGACGATAAACAACGACTCGCCGTACTGCTCGATTTTTGGCCGCTGATGGGCGGTCAGTGCATCTTCAATCGCCAGATCGTGCAGACCGAATTCTTCCTGAATGCTGCGCATATACGCATCTTCCGGCTGCCACAGCCCGAGCCAGACAAAGGTTTCCGGCTCTTTCAGCACTTCGCTGATGTCTTCGACGGTCACATCCTGCAAACGCTTACCGTCGCGGTAAGCCACGCTGTTGATCACTGAATCACAGCTGGGTTTTTTATCTTCGTTGGAAATGGAGTTCATTGTTTTACCCGATTGTTATTCAGACAAAAATCCTGCCCGCAGGCAGGATGATTTCAGTGTCTGAACAGAATAGCGCAGTCTGATAAAAAGCGCTGACCGGGGATCTTAAAAGAGTGTTTCAGAAAAAAACGGCTTCAGCCGTCGGTGGAACGGCTGACCGCTTCCCACGCATCTATACCGGCGTTCATCTGGTGCAGCTTTTCCCGCACGAATGTCACCGCGTCGCTGCCGAGCAACAGTGAGGCCGGTGGCTCAGGGACTTCAAGCAGTTGCAACATGGCCTGCGCGGCTTTTTGCGGATCGCCCGGCTGATGTCCGCTGCGTTTTTCCCGCGTTTCCCGCACCGGATCGAAACTGGCATCGTAATCACTGATCGTTCGCGGCGATCGCACCATCGAACGTCCCGCCCAGTCGGTGCGGAAAGACCCCGGCTGAATGGCGGTGACCGCGATATTGAACGGCTTCAGTTCTTTGGTCAGGGTTTCAGAAATTCCCTGTAAGGCGAATTTACTGCCGCAGTAATAGCTGATGCCGGGCATCGTGATAAATCCCCCCATTGATGTGATGTTGAGAATATGTCCGGCGCGGCGTTGACGAAAATAGGGCAGGAAGGCTTTGATCACCGCCACCGCGCCAAACACATTGACGTCAAACTGATGCAGCGCCTCGCTTAACGGCGACTCTTCCATAATCCCTTCGTGACCGTAACCGGCATTGTTGACCAGCACGTCAACCGCACCGGTTTCCTGTTCCACGGCTGCCGCCAGCGGAGCGACCGCCCCGAAATCCGTGATATCCAGTACGCGGCCAAAACTGCGGCCGGGGACCAGTGCGTCGAATTCTGCACAGGCCTGTGCATTGCGCAGCGTGCCGACGACACGGTGCCCGGCTTTCAGGGCTTCTTCTGCCAGCGCACGGCCAAATCCGCTGCTGACGCCGGTGATGAAGAATAATTTAGACTGGCTCATATAAACTCCTCGTTTAAAAGCGGAGTTGCAGAATAGGGCGGGCAACATCAAATACGTAGCCCCTATCCTCTCAGATGTTTGCCTGTTCCTCTGAGGTGTCTGGACGCGGCGGATTCCCGGTGCGACACTTCATTCACTTTCCGCGAGATATTTTCAGGTTGAAATGAGGTTTCCGGCTTTGACAGTCACCGAACAGATGATCGCGCTTTTGGACCAGCTCACCCCCCTTGAAGGCTACAACCTCACGGCGCTGGCGGATGTGCGCTTTTTACGCTCAAACCGTCCGCTGCTGCGTACGCCGGTGTTATATGAGCCGGGGATTGTGATCGTGGTGCAGGGCAGAAAGCGTGGCTTTTTAGGCAATGATGTCTATTTGTATGACGCGCAACATTATCTGACCGTGTCGGTGCCGGTGCCTTTCACCATGGAAACGGACGCCAGTGCCAGCGAACCGATGCTGGCCATTTATCTGCGACTCGATTTCAGTCTGGCGGCGGAACTGATGTTGCAACTTGATGCCTGCCACGCGCCGCAGGTGGAAGCGCCGAAAAGTATGGTGTCGAGTCTGATGGATGATGCGATGCGGGCGTCGGTTTTGCGGTTTTTGCAGGTGATGGCATCTCCGCTCGATGCGGAAATTCTGGGCAAAGCAATGATGCGCGAGTTGTATTACCGCGTGCTGACCGGCGCTCAGGGCGGCACGTTGCGCAGCGCGCTGGCCATGCAGGGACAGTTTGGCAAAGTGGTGAAGGCATTACGGAAACTGCACGCAGAATACGATTCGCACCTCGATGTGAATGCGCTGGCGAAAGAAGCGGGCATGAGCCTGCCGACGTTTCACAGCCACTTTAAAACGGTGACGGATACCTCGCCTATGCAGTATCTCAAGTCCACCCGATTGCATCAGGCCAGATTACTGATGTTACGCAATAATCTGACCGCCTCGGCGGCCAGCGCGCGGGTGGGATATGAAAGTGTGTCGCAGTTCAGCCGCGAATTTAAACGCTTATTCGGGCTGACGCCGGTCAGCGAAGTGGCGCGCATGAGACAGAATTTTTCCCTTCCTGCCCCGGTCACGCCTTCAGACTTTATTTCTTCGCATTAAATCGCGATTAAGGCGTTATGCCAGAGGTGGTTTTGACTTTTACCTCCGGCGTGGCTGCCGGGCCAAACACGGTGTAGGTCGGTAATTCTACGTTCTGATACGGTTCCCAGCCGCCGCCCAGGGCTTTGTACAGCGACACCAGATCGGTGCTGGTTTTCACTTTTGCTTCGGCTGATTGCTGATGCGCCTGTGCCAGCTGGCGCTGGGCATCGAGCACGTTGATGAACGTAGACAGCCCCTGACGGTAACTGTCGCTGGCCAGATCAAAGGCGGTCTGCAACGCTTCGGTGGTCTGATCTAATCCGCTGACCTGATCCTGATCGGTGCGGTAATTCACCAGCGCATTATCCACATCCTGAAGCGCCGTCAGCACGGTCTGGCGATAGTTGAGCGCGGCATTGGCCTGTTGTGCGCGGGAAAGGTGCACGCTGGAGACCAGACGTCCGCCCTGGAAAATCGGCAGGGAAATCTGCGGGCCGAAGGAGTAAAAGTGGCTGCTCCAGTTATCGAGATAACTGACGTCGGTATTACGCATACCAAACTGGCCGGTGAGCGAAATACTCGGGAACATCTGCGCGACGGACACACCAATATTCGCGGTGGCGGCATGGAGATCGGCTTCGGCTTTGCGCACATCCGGACGACGGCGCGCCAGCTGTGACGGTACGCCGACCGGCACGGCAGCGGGCAGGGCAGGCATCGGTTTCACGGCCGAAAGTTCCGCATCCAGCGAGCCTGGCGTCTGACCGAGTAATACTGCCAGCCCGTTCATCGCCTGACGTTCCTGCGCCTGATATTGCGGTAACTGGGCGCGCAGGGAACCTAACTGCGCACGGGCATTTTCGACATCAAGCTGCGGCGACAGCCCGTTCTGCTGACGGTTCTGTGTCAGGTCTAACGTTTGCTGCGCGACGTCGATTTGCGTCTGAATTGCCGCCGTCACGCTTTGCGCCCCGCGCAGTTGCAGATAGGCCCGGGCGACTTCCGCTTCCAGCGAAACCAGGGCATCGTTGCGTTGTTCGATGGAGGATTGTGTCTGCGCATTGGCGGCTTCGACCTGACGCCGCGTGCCGCCGAACAAATCCAGCTCCCAGCTGGCATCGAAACTCCCCTGATACAAATTCACCGGTCGCGTGGCCGCGCCGATAGCGCCGGAGGCTTCCGGGCCGAGATCGTCAAGTTGCTGCGACGCGCCGCTGGAATCCAGAATACCTTTCAGCCCGAGCTGCTGGCGGGTCATTTTCGCGCTGCCCTGCACCGACGGCAGCCAAGCACCTTCGGCCTGTTTCACCTGTTCGCGGGCACCGGCAATGCGCAGCACCGCCTGTTGCAGGGAGATATTCCCGGCAATCGCGCGGCTGATCAGGCTGTCGAGTTGCGGATCGTTAAAGGCTTTCCACCACAACGGATTGGGTTCCGAGGGCAGGGCGATCGACGCGCCGTCTTTGTCTTTCGGCTGCGTCATATCGTTATACGCCGTCGGCGTCACCGGATTCGGCTTCTGGTAGTCCGGGCCAACCGAACATGCCGCTAATACCAGCGTTAAGGTCGAGAGTGTCAGGAACCGGGTGCCTGAATGTAAAACCCCCTCCCGGCCTCCGCCTTCGCAGGGGGAGGAGCAGGACGGTATCACTGATGGCTGAATTTTCAGAGTAGAGCTTTTTTTGTTCAACTTAATGTGCTCCGGCATTACCTTCGCTCTTAACCGGCGAAAGCAGAAAACAAAACGGGATCAAAATAATGGCGACGATGGCGCAGTAACCGAATACGTCGATGTAGGCCAGAATGCGCGACTGGGAAATCATTTCCTGATACATCCGCACCGTCGCCAGTTGCATCGGGTCGCCGACCACGTGGGCAAAATCACGGATCGCTTCGGCACTTTTGCTGACCGCCTGATTAAACTGTTCATTGAGCGGCGACATGTTGTGCGCCATATGCGCGCTGTGTGCCTGCGTTCGCTCGGTGACACCGGCTGTCGCCAGCGAAATACCAATCGACCCCGCGACGTTACGGAACATGGTAAACAGCGCGGCGGCGT
Organism: Rahnella victoriana; assembly: GCF_021276285.1. NCBI lineage: Bacteria > Pseudomonadati > Pseudomonadota > Gammaproteobacteria > Enterobacterales > Yersiniaceae > Rahnella > Rahnella victoriana. The sequence goes on along the minus strand of NZ_CP089919.1, from coordinate 4,263,441 downwards.
CGGCGTTCATTTTTTGCGGGATGGTAATAAATGCGATGGTGGTCAGCGGCACAAACAGGAAACCCAGCCCGATCGACTGCGCACTGCGGTACAGCACCAGCGTTTCAAAATCGACATTCGGGGTCAGCGTCGCCGAATAGATAAACGAGGCCGCCAGCAGGAAGAAACCGAACGCAATGATGTAACGGGTCTGTACCACCGGCATCAGTTTCAGCACCAGCGGGATCGACAGCACGATCAGTATCGCCCCCGGCGACATCACCAGCCCCGACAGCGTGGCGGTGTAACCCAGTTGCTGCTGCGCCAGTTGCGGGATCACCACTGAGCTGCCGTACAGAATCATCGCCATACCGGCCATCAGTAAGCCCGCGACGGCAAAGTTTTTATCCTTCATACAGCGCAAATCGACCACCGGCTTTTTGGCGTACAGCAGCCAGTAAATCGCCCCGACAATCCCCGTTGCGGCCAGTACGGCGAAGGTGACAATAAAGCCGGATTTAAACCAGTCATCATCCTCGCCGCGGTCCATCATTACCTGTAAGCAACCCAAACCCAGTGCAATCAGCCCGATACCAATGTAATCGATGCTGAGTTTGCCTTTGGCCTTGCGTTCCCACGGCGGATCTTCCAGCAGCTGATAAATCGCCAGCAACGCAATGATCCCGACCGGAATGTTGATCAGGAATACCCAGCGCCAACTGAAGTTATCGGTGATGTAACCGCCGAGCGTCGGGCCGACCACCGGCGCGACGATAATGGCAATCGAAGACAGACCAAACGCCTTGCCGCGATCTTCCGGTTTAAAGTAATCGAGCAATACCGATTGCTGGATCGGTTGCAAACCGCCGCCGAAAAAGCCCTGCAAAATGCGGAACAGAATCATCTGCCACAGTTCGGTGGCGATCCCGCACAGGAAGGAGCACACGGTGAACATGCCGATACAAATCAGGAAGTAGGTTTTACGCCCCATCACGCGGCTGAGAAACGCTGAAATGGGCAGCACGATACCGTTCGCCACCAGATAGGACGTCAGCACCCAGGTGGATTCGTCATAACTGGAAGACAGCGATCCGGCGACGTGCGGCAGCGCCACGTTAACGATGGTGGTGTCCAGAATCTCCATGAACACCGCAATGGTTACGACGGCGGCAACTGCCCACGGATTGGCCTTGGGTTTCCAGTAGCTGCGATCTTCATTCATTCGACGGTCACCGTCGGTTCAACAGACAGCCCCAGCGGCAGGTGGTGATTCTCATCCAGCCCGCTGTCGATGACGATTTTCACCGGCACGCGCTGCACGATTTTCACGTAGTTACCGGTGGCGTTTTCAGCCGGGAAGGCCGAGAAGCGCGAGCCGGTGCCTTGCTGGATACTGTCCACATGGCCCTGAAGTTTGATGTCCGGGAAGGCATCGACGGTGATTTCTACTTTGTTGCCCGGACGCATACGTTCGAGCTGGGATTCTTTATAGTTCGCGGCGATCCAGATATCTTTCGATACCACCGAGAACAGCGAAGTCCCTGCCTGCACCAGCGTGCCGACCTGCACATTACGTTTAGTGACATAGCCGTCGAACGGCGCGCGCACCTGCGCATAGGACAGATTGAGCGTCGCGGTTTCCAGCTGGGCTTTCGCCTGTTCCACCTGTTGCTGACGGGCTTCGACGTTGGTTTCGGCCTGACGGATATTCAGCTGCACCTGCGCGGCAACCTGCACCTGCGCTTTGGCGTTTTCCAGATCAGCCGTTGCAGAACGCACCTGCGCATTGGACGTATCAATATTTTGTTGTGTGGTGGCACGCGGGTCTACGCCGCGCTGACGGCGGAAATCGGCGGTGGCATTCAGCAGGTTTGCTTCAGCACGGGTCTGCTGAGCTTTCGCCTGCGCAAGCTGCGCCGGATATTGTACTTTCGCCAGATCATATTGCGCCTGCGCCTGATGTAACTGAGCGACGGCCAGACCGAGTTGCGCCTGCGCCTGATCGCGCTGCGCTGTGGCATCACGCGGGTCGATTTCAACCAGCAAATCGCCTTTCTTCACAAACTGGTTATCTTTTACCGCCAGACTGGTGACGTAACCGGCGATTTTCGGCGCAATGGTCACGGCATCGCCTTCGGTAAAGGCATCGTCGGTGCTGACCTGATCTTTGGTCATCAGCCACCACACCAGCGCCACCACCACCATGATCACCACGACAATTCCGAGGATGATCAACGGCTTTTTGCCGGGGCCTTTACGCTTTTCATCGTTATCCTGATTGCTGTTGTCGGGATCTTTCTGGTCTTTCGGATCCTGTTTGTGACCTTCTCCTGATTTGACCTGGCTGGAATCGTGTTCGGTATTGGCGTCAGCGGACGCCGAAGACTGTGTTTTGTTATCGTTTGTCATAGTGCTCTTCTGGTTATCAGCGGCCACGCGCCGGAACAAAGAAATCTTGTTTTAAGCTAGAACGTATTGATGTAAATGCAAGTAAATCCATGTCAATTAACCTTAAGGATGGCACGAAGATCCAAACCATAGGGAACGTCTTAAAAGTGGGAAATGGGTTATAATGCTGGGCTGGTATTTGTATTTATCAAATAAAGTTGATTCTCTGTTTCAGGAAATTCGCGTGAAAAATTCCCAACAACATCCGCTCCTGTGGGGCAAACCATGACCCGTCCTGCACCGTCCTATAAAGGGCTGACCCGTATTGCCTCGCTGGTGTCACTGTGTGTCGCGCTGATCCTGGTTTGCGTCAAAGTCTGGGCATGGGCCGCCACCGGTTCGATTGCGCTGCTGACCTCCGCCGCCGACGGTCTGGTGGATGTGCTGGCGTCGATGGTGACGCTGATTGGCGTGCGTTATGCCATCCGTCCGGCGGATAAAGGCCATCGCTACGGACATGGCAAGGCGGAAGCCGTGGCGGCGTTTGTGCAGGCGCTTTTACTGGGAGGCGCAGGGCTGGTGCTCGGCGGTGAATCCATCGGGCGTATCATTAACCCCGCGCCGCTGGCGCAACTGGGGCTGGGGATCTGGGTGATCATCGGCAGTTCACTGGCTGCAACCGGTCTGGTGCTGATGCAAACCTACGTCGTGAAACGCACCGGTTCGACCGCCATCGCCGCTGACCGCGCGCACTACATCACCGACGTTGCGGTGAATATCGCCGTCCTGCTGGCGCTGATATTTGAACGTTATTTCGGCTGGACGCGTTCCGACTCCATCGGCGCGTTACTGATTTCTTTCTATATGTTGTGGAATGCCCGTGGCATGGCGGCGGATGCACTGAAACAATTGCTGGACCGCGAACTGAGCGCCGACGATCGCAAGCGCGTAAAAGCGGCAGTATTAAGTGTGGAAGGGGTACGCGGTGTGCACGACATCCGCACCCGTAACGGCGGCGACCGCGTCTTCGTCGAATTCCACGTCGAGGTTGACGGTAATCTGACGGTGGATATCGGGCACGATATCGGTGATGCGGCGGAAATGGCGGTCAGCAAACTGTTCAAATCAGCGGATGTGACAGCACATCTGGAGCCGGACGGGATAGATGACGACAGACTGGATAATTTATTGCACTAAGGTTTAGGCCTGAAGTTAACTCCCTCCCCTTCGCAGGGGAAGGAGCAAAGCAAAACCCTCACTATTGCGCTTTAATCGCCATGGCATCCCGCATGGTATAGAACAAATCCGTCTGGTCGGTCAGACCGACGACATTCCCCGCATGCGGGCCGAACGCGGCAATGCGCAGTTGCGTTCCGGTATGTCCCTGCGAATCATCTTCTGAGTTACCGTAGCTGATGGTCATCGGCGCGCCGTCTTTGGTGGTCAGCGTTTGCGTCAGGCCGGGTGCTTTGGCATCGGCTTCGATAATCTGACTGGAATGGGCGTGGTCGGCGGTGACGATAACCAGCGTGTTGCCATCCTGACGGGCAAACTCCAGTGCTTTCTGCACGGCTTCATCCAGATCGACAGTTTCACCAAACTGTCCGCACGGATTCGCTGCGTGATCCTGTTTATCAATCGAGGCACCTTCCACCTGCAGGAAGAAACCGTTCTGATTAGCTTTCAGCAGGTCGATGGCTTTTTCCGTCATGGCGGCCAGTGTCGGGATATCGGCTGTGCGCTGCGGATTGGCTTCACAAGTGACAGCCGGTTTATCAATGTTGCCATGATAAGTGGCTTTCGGGCCCTGCCAGCGCACCGGCATGTTGCCTTCAGAGAACAGGCCGAGCACCGGTTTCTTCTGATCGGCCTGGGTGATCGCGCTGAGCTGTTCCGCGTTTTCTACCCACACATAACCTTGTGCCAGCGCCTGATCTTTCAGGGATTTACCCTGATATTCCCCGGCTTTCGCCAGCTGGCTGAAGGATTTTCTGCCGCCGCCGAGTGTCACATCCGCACGGGTCTGCAATAACTGCTCAGTGATTGAACCGCGCCCGCCATTTTCCAGCGCGTTACTGGCGCATTTCTCCGCCGTTTCTTCCGGACCATAGCACTTACGCGAGGTGACGTGGGCGATCTGCGCGGCAGGGGTCGCATCCTGCAATTCAGCCGTGGAGACGTTGCCGGTCGCCTTGCCAGCGGCTTTGGCGATCTCAAGGATAGTCTGGTGATCTTTACCGTCTACATCCACGCCAATCGCGCCGTTATAGCTTTTAACGCCGGTCGCCCAGGCTGTCGCGGAAGCGGCGGAATCGGTGACGTAGCTTGGTTTACGGGTTTTCTTGTCCAGAGAATAATGGGTGTACTGGCCGGTCAGCGGCAGGGCATCGATGCCTTTAAAATAGCCGCCTGCGCCTTCAGCATAGTTACGAGCAGAAGTAATTTCAGAATCACCCATACCGTCGCCGATCAGCAAAATCACGTTTTTCACCGTCTTGTCGGATAACGACGCTTTCAGCGCGGCGGTCTGGTCACCGCTCAGACGACGGGCACCGCCCGGTTCGGTCAGCACACCTTTTGCCGCGCGGTCAGTCAGCGTGTCAGTTTCGGCGGCGAGTGAGGTGGCAGAGGCGGAAAGCAGCAGCGCGGCAGTGACTGCGCGGGCGATAAGGGATACGGATTGTTGCATTATCAAAACTCCTTTTTTAAACCGTCGGAAATAAAAACATACATATGGATATTTTTTGTTACCGGAAGGTTAAGGGAGAGTTGTGACGGTTTAATGACAGTGATGGAATGGATTTGGATTTACTCCTCCCCCTGCGAAGGGGGAGGCGGGGAGGGGGTATTAATGGCAAAACTGTTGGCTGAGTAAACTTCAGGTCGATGATTTGTCTGTAATACCCCACCCCAGCCCTCCCCTTCGCATGGGAGGGAGTAATCCGTAGTCTCTTTTGCATCGGCACTATGCAAAAAAAAAAGCCCCGATGAACGGGGCTTTTTCACAAAAACGTCGAAGAGGTTATCAGTTAATCTGAACTGGCATACCTGCACGCATCTCAATGGCGCGCTGAACCACAGTCTGATTAACCGCAGGATCCATCGATACGCTGCTTGCGCTGCCGGTCAGAGTGATTGGCAGCGGCTGCTGGGAATCAAACTCTTCCTGGTTAGAGGACAGCGGGTTGTGGATCTCAATGTAACGCTTGCCGTCCGGCTCAACGGTGGCTTTCACCGGTTCGTTGATGAACTGAACGCGGGTGCCTTGCGGCACGTTGTCATACAGCCATTTGATGTCAGCATCACGCAGACGCACACAACCGTGGCTTACGCGCAGACCGATACCGAAGTTGGCGTTGGTGCCGTGAACTGCATACAGACGGCCAACGTACAGCGCGTACAGACCCATCGGGTTGTCCGGGCCGGCAGGGAAGACGGCTGGCAGGAATTCGCCGCGTGCGGCATATTCTTCATGCATTTTTGCGGTCGGCGTCCAGGTCGGACCGGCTTTTTTACGCTGAACGGTGGTCACCCAGTTCATCGGGGTGTCTTTGCCCAGTTCGCCGATACCGATTGGCAGAACCACCACGGTGTTGGTGCCTTTCGGGTAGTAATACAGACGCATTTCAGCACTGTTGATGACGATGCCTTCATGCGGCGTTTCCGGCAGGATCAGCTGCTGAGGAATAGTCAGCACGGTACCCGGCGTTGGCAGGAACGGGTCAACACCAGGGTTAGCTTCAAGCATGTTGCTCAAACCCATCTGGTATTGCGCTGCGAAATGTTCCAGTGGCAGGCTGCTGCCCTGAGGAACGATAACTGTGATGTTTTCACCGACCAGACGACCGTTATTGGCCGGAAGAGGGTAGACCACAGCAAAAGACGCCTGGCTATATGCAGCAACTGCCAAAACCAGGGTAAGGATTGCGCGAATGCTCATTTTCATATTTTCGTTGGTCGTTAATGCCACACTGGCAGTTGTTGTCAGGATGTTGATTCCCCCCGACCCGATGGAAACCGGCCGGAGGAATAGTGTACTTGCACATAGCACTTGAAAGGCACTCAGTATGTGTAACGAATCACCTTTCAGGGCCGCTAATTATAAGGATTTATTTCAAACAGGCCAAAGCTTTCTCACCTTGTTGGAAAAGTTCCCTGCCGCAAGCGCATTTTTTGCGGCAGCCTGCACAATTCCTTTACTTTTTAGGATGACTTCCGGCAAAACGGCACCATCACCAGCGCGGCAATAAACATCCAGGCCATGACCTGAAAGATATCGTTGAAAGCCAGCGTCAGTGACTGCGCGGCCACTTTTGCCCCGAATAACCCTTTTGCCATCAGCAGGGCCTGTGCGGTATCCGGCGTCAGATGGCCGATCTTATCCGCCAGCGATCCGATAACTTCCTGCGCCTGATCGCCGTATTGGCCGAGGGTGTCGCCGAAACGGGCCGCATGCATACGTGTCCAGTCCTGCAACCAGGTATTGACCGTGGCAATCCCAATGGCACCGCCGAGGTTGCGCATCAGGTTAAACAACCCGGAGGCGTAGCGCAGTTCCGGCCCCTGAAAGGCCGTCAGCGCCATGTTCACGCTTGGGACGATGCACAACATAATGAATAACCCGCGCACCACCTGCGGCCAGAAAAATTGCCCCGCGCCCCAGTAGGTCGTGACGGCGGTGGTCAGCCATAAGCTGAGCGCAAAGCCCGATAATCCCACGGCGATCAGCAACCGGCGGTCAACGCGGTTAATTAATCTGGCGGCGATGATGGTACTGAAGAACTGTCCGACGCCGACCACAAACACCGTAGTGCCGATTTCCAGACTGTTGAAATCCCGGATGCGGCCGAGGAAAACCGGTGTCAGATAAGTGGACGCGTACAGGCCGAAACCGACCACCAGATTGAACAGGCAGGCGAAGGTAAATGTCGGATCGCGGAACGGCGTCAGACGCACGATGGGGTTTTTGGAATAAAAGGAGCGTTCGAGAAACAAGACAAAAGCCACCAGCGAGAACCACGCCGAAATCTGGATCTGCGGATCGCTGAACCAGTTTTTGCGCGGGCCTTCTTCCAGCACATATTCCAGACAGCCCAGCGCAATCGCCATCGACAGCAAATGCACCCAGTCGATGCGTTTAAGCATCGAAAAATCTGCTTTATCGACATGAATAAACATCACCGCACCGGTCGCCACCAGAATGCCCGGCAGGATATTGATGAAGAAAATCCAGCGCCAGTCGAGCAATTGTGTCACCACGCCGCCGACCGTCGGGCCGAGGGTCGGGGCCAGTACGCTGACCATGCCCAGGATCGCCGGGATCAGCGCCTGCTGTTTGCCCTGAAACATCGCGAAGCCCGTGGCAAACACCGTCGGCACCATCGCCCCGCCGGTAAAGCCCTGCAAGGCACGAAAGAAGATCATCGACTCGATATTCCACGACAATCCGCAACCGATACTGCTGAGCGTAAATAACGCCGCCGACGCGCTGAACAACCAGCGGGTGGAGAGCGCCTGCGTCAGAAAGGCCGAGAAGGGGATCATCACCAGTTCAGCGATCAGATAAGACGTTTGTACCCAGCTGATTTCGTCGGGACCGGCGGAAAGCCCGGCCTGCACATCGTTTAAGGAAGCCGCGACGATCTGAATGTCGATCAGCGCCAGAAACATGCCGAACGCCATAATGCTGAAAATCAAAAACTTGCGCGACGTCGGATAATCCGCGGGCGAGAGCGCCGCGGCTGGAGTCAGGGTGGCAGACATGTTGTGAGATCCCGGGGCTTGTTTGTATGATGAGTATCATATTAATATGATGACCATCATGCAATGAGCGGAATAAAAAATGAGTGAAGCAACGGCAGGTGAAGGGATCCCGGTCCCGGCAGTGAAAGCGAATAAACGGTCAAAGCGGATCTTTGTGGTCAGCGGCATTGCCTTGGCGGTGGCGCTGGGCGGGGCGGCATGGTTACTGGCGGCGCCTGCGTCTGAATCCACCGATGATGCCTATCTGACGGCGGATGCCACCACGGTTGCGCCAAAAGTAAAAGGCTTTGTCTCGAAGGTGCTGGTTCGCCATAACCAGCAGGTTCATGCCGGCGATAAACTGGTGCTGATCGACAGCGAAGAGTTCACGGCGCGTCTGGCCTCGGCGCAGGGTGAACTGGAAGATGCCCGGGCGCAGGTGGCACAACAGGAAGCGGCATTGCTGAGTCAGCAGGCGCAGGAGCAACTGGCGCTGACCCAGATAGACGCGGCACGCACGGCGATCCGCTCTTCGCGTGCGGAACAACAACATGCCGAAGCCGAACAGCAACGCTATCAGTCGCTGGCGGCCAGCGGTGCGACGTCCCGTAATGATGCCGACCGCTATAAAACGGTGGCAGTGACGGCAGAACAAACGTCGGCGCACGCCGCCGCGATGCTGGATGTCGCGCAAAATCAGGCGGCGGTCACGCACGCGCAGCGGGCAGAAATTCTGGCGGCGCTGGCACTGGCGAAAGCCGCCGTGGTGAAGGCGCAGGCGGCGGAAGATCTGGCGCAACAGGATCTTAATCACACCACCATTTTTGCCGCCGTTGATGGCGTGGCGGGCAACCGGCAGGTGCAGGTTGGCGACTACGTTACGCCCGGTCAGCGGCTGATGACGCTGGTACCGCAGCAGGGCATTTATGTGACCGCTAATTTCAAAGAAACGCAGACCGGCAGAATGCAGCCGGGACAGCGGGCGGAGGTGCAGGTCGATGCGGTGCCGGGCGTGACGTTTCGTGGTGAAGTCGACAGTCTGGCGCCGGGGTCCGGTTCAACGTTTGCACTGTTACCTTTTGAGCCGGGCACCGGTAACTTCACCAAGATTGTTCAGCGGGTGCCGGTACGGATCCACCTTGATGCCGGTCAGCCGGATTTAGCGATCCTGCGCCCCGGATTATCCGTCGATGCGCGCGTTTCGTTAACCGACCCCGTCAGGTAAACTGTGACGGCAATTTTCTGATTATCAGGGTGTTTCTATGCGCTACGAAAGTGAACATAAACCGAAAATCCGCGAGCGGATCGTGAAGGAAGCGGCGAAAGCCATTCGCGCCAAAGGCCCGTTACAGGTCAGTGTGGCGGGGGTGATGAGCAAAGCCGGTCTGACCCACGGCGGGTTCTATGCACACTTTGCCTCGAAAGATGCCCTGATCGAAGCGGCGATCGAACAGATGTTTAATCAGGTGATGGCGCGCTGGGATAAAGATAATCAGGGACTGACGGCGAAACAGCAACTGGCGGGCTATATCGATTTCTACCTGTCGCCATGGCACCGTGATAACCGCGCACAGGGCTGTCCGGTGTCCGCGCTGGCGTCGGAAACACCGCGAATGCCTGCGCCTTGTCAGGCAGAGTTCGCGCGTGGCATCGAACGTATTCGTGGCATGATTATCCGCCAGTTAACGGAAATGGGCGTGGAGGATCCGCAAACGCTGGCAATATCGGTCAGTGCGGAGCTGATGGGCAGTTTGTCGCTGGCGCGTTGCGAGCCGGACAGGCAGGTATCCGATGCCCTGCTGGAAAGGGCGAAGACGTCGCTGAAAGCGCGGTTAAATTTGCAGGAAGAATAAACTCTCAGAATTGCTCCCTCCCCTGCGAAGGGGAGGGTTGGGGGACTCTCCTCCCCCTTCGCAGGGGGAGGAGCTGAAAAATCTATCAGAAGTCATAACCTACAGTGGCTACCACGGTACGTTCCTGACCCCAGTAGCAGTAGCTGGTGCCGTAACAGGCTGCGACATATTTCTTGTCGAACAGGTTGTTGGCATTCAGCTGTACATACGCGCCTTTCAGCTGCGGATTAAACTGCACCAGATTCATACGCAGTGACGCATCGACCAGCGTGGCAGAAGGCATGTGACGGGTGTTTTCGTTATCCGCCCATTGTGTGCCGATGTAACGCACGCCCGCACCCATATCTACCCCAATCGGTGTGTTGTACTGACCCCAGATGGACGCCATTTGTTTTGGCGTCACATACGGCGTGTTGCCGTTGTTTTCAGCGGAATCACGGATACGCACTTTGTTATAGGTATAACCGGCCATGACGTTGAAGCGTTCGGTAACCTGTTTCTTGGCTTCCAGCTCCAGACCCTGCGAACGGATTTTCCCTGCCGGCTCGTAATAACTGCCGACCACCACGCGGTTACCCACGTCTTTTTGCGTCAGATCATACAACGCCGCGCTGTACATATCGGAGGTGCCGACCGGTTGGTATTTGATCCCGGCTTCGTATTGCTCGCTCTGCATCGGTTTCAGCAGGGTGCCATCAGCGCCCGGCAGGGCAGACGGTGTCATCGCCTGGCTGTAGCTGACGTACGGAGAAATGCCGCTGTCAAAGGCGTACAGCAGGGAAGCACGGCTGTTGAAATGACTGTCTTTACGTTCGCTGTTGCTGGTGGTGCCGTAGATGCTTTCGTAGCTGCGGCTGGAGGTTTTCAGCGTGTCGTAACGGCCTGACAGAGTCAGATACCATTTGTTCCAGTTCATCTCATCTTGCAGATAAGTGCCCATCTGCTCATAACGGTTTTTACCGCGCTTAAGGCTGTAATAATCCAGCGCATCACCGCCCACACCGGTATACGGGTTGAGGTTTTCTGCGTAGGCACCGTCAGATTTCACGTCATTGATAAAGTGGGAGTAGTCAAAGCCCAGCACCACTTTATGCGCCAGTTCACCGGTGGCGAAATCGGCTTCCAGCTGGTTATCAATCGCGAAGGTATCCAGAGACGATTTTTCACCGGAATAGTAACGGCTCATCTCGGTACGATCCGCATTCCAGCCCGCCTGATACACCTGATCCAGTTCGGTATTGGAATGGGTGTAGTTGGCGTTCTGGCGGAATGACCAGACGTCGTTAAATGCGTGCTGGAATTCGTAGCTGTAGATTTGCTCCCAGCGTTTGAACTGGTTGCGCGTGCTTTCACCATCGAAGAATCCACGGCTCAGTTTCTGACCGTAGAGGCTGCCGTCAGCCGGAACTGCGGCGTGATAGCCACCGGACGGATCTTTTTGCAGATAAGCGCGCAGCAACAGCGAGGTGTTTTCATCCGGCGTCCACAGTAACTGTGGAGAAATCGCGTAACGCTCTTCACGCTGGTGATCGTACTGCGTGTCGCTGCTGCGGGTCATACCGGTCAGGCGGAAGGCCAGCTGATCGTTGATGGCGTTGGTGTAATCGAACGCGCCACCTTTGGTATTTTGCGTGCCGCCGGAAAGCTGGAAGTGACCTTCTTCAGCAAACTGCGGGCGCTTGGTGGTTTCCACGACGACACCGCCGGGAATGCTCTGACCATAAAGGGCAGAGGACGGGCCTTTTACCACATCAATACGTTCGAGGAACCACGGATCCACCTGAATGGAGTTGTAGGTCGCGCCATCGCTGAGAATACGCAGGCCATCGAGGAAGGTGTTGTTGACGTCACCGCCGTGGAAACCGCGCAGGGAAATGGTGTCATAACGCGTGGCACCACCGGCAAAGTTGGTGAAGACGCCCGGCGTGTAGTTCAGCGCGGCGTTCACGGTGGTGGCGTTCTGGTCGGTCATTTGCTGACGGGTGACAACAGAAACTGCCTGTCCGGTGGTGATCAGTGGCTGATCGGTTTTCGTCGCGCTTTTACTGGTTTTCGCGCTGTAACCCTGCGTCGGTGCATCTGCGGTATCCGCAGGTGCGGCTTTGACAACGACGGTATCTTCAGCAGCCATAGAGGCAGCCGGCACAGCCAGCGCCAGGGCGCACATAAGCACCGAGCGTTTGAGGGGGAAAGCCAACAACATATTCATAGTCCCTATAAATAACTCAATTAATTATCGAGTGATTAATTTATGCGTGTGTAATAAACCCAAAAGCCAACATATGTTCCGCACGAAAGCCGCCGCACATTGAAGGGCGGCAACTTAACAGAATCGAGACGAATGTTAAACTTAATGATAATTGTTATCATTATTATTTTATAAACTCAAGGGAACTTTACGCCAAAAGTGTGAAGTGACGCATTTTTATCCGTATGAAATTGATGGTTTTTTGAGTTGCGGCTGAAAAAACTGAGCAAACTCGTCGGAAGCGATTAGGGTTAATAGTGAGTTTTTTAACGTTTTATTTACGCATAAGTCACGGCCGGGAGGCAGGAATGGTTCAGGAGAGGCAGGCGGAATACAGCGATAAATGGGCGGCGGTTGATCACTATCTGGTGAGCCATTTAGTCGAAAGCGATCCTGTGTTAGAACAGGTGCTGAAAAACAATCATCACGCCGGTTTACCCGCGCACGATGTGGCGCCGAATCAGGGGAAATTACTGGCATTGTTCGCACAGATCACTGGCGCGCAAAAAGTGTTAGAGATTGGCACTCTGGGGGCGTACAGCACCATCTGGCTGGCGCGGGCCTTACCGGCGCTGGGTAAAGTGGTGACGCTGGAAGCCGATCCGCATCACGCCCGTGTCGCGCAGACCAATATTGACCTCGCGGGTCTGCAGGACAAAATTACGTTGCATAGCGGACCCGCGTCAGAAACGTTGCCCACACTGGCGGCTGAAGCGCCGTTTGATCTGATTTTTATTGATGCTGATAAACCGAACAACCCGCTTTATCTGGAATGGGCGCTGAAATTGTCGAAGCCGGGAACATTAATTATCGGTGATAACGTGGTGCGGGACGGGGCGGTGGCCGATCCGCACAGCGACGACGCCCGGGTGCAGGGCGTGCGTCGCTTTATTGAGATGATTGAGCAGGAACCGCGGTTATCGGCGACCGCGCTGCAAACCGTCGGCAGCAAAGGCTGGGACGGGTTTGTGCTGGCGCGGGTGATCCGTTAACCGAAGGCTTTAACGCGCCAGACCAAAGCCAATGTCAAACAATGGATTTTCGCTGTCATGCGGCATATCAGACTGTTGTTTGAGTACGGCTTCCATGGATGACGGCAGTTTACCTGCTCAATATTGCGATCTGCTTCGCAATGATTTCAACCTAATATCAGCCCGAGCACTGCGCCGACGGCCAGTACCCACAGCGGATGAATGCGTTTATTGAGCGCGAGCAGGGTACACAGGGCGATCACGCCTGCCAGCGTCAGCGTGGTCGCCGAGGCTTTGGCAATCAGTAATCCGCTCGATACCACCAGCCCGACGGTCACCGGCACCAGCCCGCGCTGGATGGTCTGTCGCCACGGACGGTCTTTGTAACGCTTCCAGCCGCCCATCACGATCAGCGTGATAATGGAAGACGGTCCGAATTTTGCCAGCGAAGACACCAGCAATCCTGACCATCCCGCGACCTGCCAGCCAATCAGCGGCACGATCATCATATTCGGGCCAGGCGCCGCCTGCGCCAGCGCGAACAGGGCGCTGAATTCCTGCGCGCTCATCCAGTGATGCACGTCCACTACCGCACGTTGCATCTCGGGGAGAATGGTATTTCCGCCGCCAAAGGCCATCACGGAAAGTTCGGTAAATAACAGGGCAAGAGAAAGTAAAACCGGCATCAGAATTTACCTCTCGCGCAGATGAAAATACTGACCGGTGCCAGCACCAGCATCACCGGCAGCATCGGCATGCGGAACGCGGCAATGGCAATCACCCCCACCGCCACCAGCGCCAGTTGCAGCCATTTACCGCGCAAAGGGGCGAGCATTTTGATGCCGGTCGACAGCAGTAAACCGGCCGCCGCTGCCGCCATCCCTGCAAACAAATGTTCCACCAGCGGTTCATTCTGATAACGCGCATACACCAGTCCGAGCAGCACGACGCAAATCGTCGGTGCGAGGATCAGCCCGAGTAAGGCGGATAACGCACCGCGCAACCCGCGAAACTCCATGCCCAGCGCCACCGACAGGTTAATGATATTGCCGCCGGGCAAGAACTGGCACAGACCCAGCAGTTCGGTGAACTGTCCGGCGGTCAGCCAGCGGCGTTTATCCACCAGCATGTGTCGCGCCATGGGCAACACGCCGCCGAAACCGGTCAGGCCAAGGACGAAAAAGCCCATAAACAGTTGTCCGCAACCGGGTTGCGGCGCGGTCTGGTCATCAGTATCTGGCATTAATTTTTCCTGCGTTTGTGCTGACATTTTCACCCACTCCCTCAAATGTAATTCAAAGCCGCCAGAGGCGTAAATTCTGTTAAGGATCATGCGCGTGGATGTGCCATGATGTCTAATGCCTTTATTAATGCCAAAAGATACCCTGAGGGTATGGATATGATTGAACTGAAACGTCTGCATGCCTTCGTCACCGTGGTGGAAGCGGGCAGTATTACCCGTGCCGCAGAACGGCTGTTTATCCAGCAACCGCCGCTGACCCGTTTGTTACAGGGGCTGGAGCAGGAGTTGGGTGTTGCGCTGTTAAACCGGCTACCGCGCGGGGTGATCCCGACCGAAGCGGGCGAAGTGTTATTGCAGGAAGCCCGTGCGGTACTGGCGCGAGCCGCGCAACTCAGCGCCGCCATGCAGCGTGCCGCGCAGGGTGAGCAGGGACGCGTGCGTATTGGTTTTACCAGCTCCGCCGCGTTGCATACTTTTGTGCCCGCACTGCTGCGGCGCTATCGGGAAATCTATCCGGCGGTCAGTACACAACTCGAAGAAAGCGGCAGCGGCGAGTTACTCAGCGCCGTGGTGGCGGGTGAGCTGGATGTGGCGTTTGTGCGCATGCGGGTCAAAGATATGCCGGAATTAGAGATGGAGAAAGTGCTGGAAGAACCGATGTGGGTGGCGGTGCCGGCCGGACACAAACTGGCGTCGCAAACCGCCGGTCAGCCGCTCAGACTGGAAGATCTGAGCAATGAGCCTTTTGTGTTATATCGCCGCCGCGCCGGGCAGGGGTTGTACGATGCCATACTGGCAGCGTATGTCCGCGCCGGTTTCAGCCCGCATATTGTGCAGGAAGCGCCGCGGTTAACCTCCTGTCTGAGCCTGGTCGGCGCGGGGCTGGGGATTTCGATTGTGCCGGGATCCATGACCCGTCTCGGCGGTGAGGGCGTGGTGTTTTTACCGCTGGATGCTGCCACGCAACTCAGTGCGCCACTGTATCTCGCGCGGCGGGAAGACAGCCATTCATCGGCTATAATCAATACGTTTTGTGCGCTGGTAAAATCGCAGTTAACGCCAGATTAAAGATGTTGCTCAGAAATATGTTTCTGGGTGGATTCCAGCGTGATGCCGTCGGATTCGATGGCGCTGAGCAGGGAATCAAGCAGGCCGGGGAAGCGGGCGTCGAGGTCTTCGCGGCGCAGGGAGAGCAAATTGGCGCGGCCATCCGGACGCTGCCAGATCACGCCGCTGTCCCGCAATACGCGCCAGTGGTGAGTCAGCGTTGATTTCGACAGGCCCTGCAATAAGGTGCCGCAGGGATGTTCGCCGCCTTTCGCCAGCGTGCGCACCACCGCCAGACGTAACGGGTTGCCCAGCGCAGTCAGGACATTTTCGAGGCGGATCTGCTCGCGCTCAGGGTGGTTGGCTATCATATTGTTCCTTTACTTTCACGACGTTCATCGGCGGCCGCGCAATATAGCCTATCCCTTTGCTGCTGTACAACGCGACGGCCTCAGACCAATTTCATCGATAGAATAAAATAATTGTACGAATATACACGTACAATTGTAGTATACTCTCCGCATTAAGAATTTTAGTACTCAATACTTTGTGACGGGACGTGAAAACCACTCTCCGCCAACTTAGCCATCAACCAGTAAGGACGTTATATGGCTCGCAAAACGCCAATCGAGCGCTACCGCAATATCGGTATCTCAGCACACATCGACGCAGGTAAAACCACCACCACCGAGCGTATTCTTTTCTATACCGGCATGAATCATAAGCTGGGAGAAGTGCATGACGGCGGTGCGACCACAGACTGGATGGCTCAGGAACAGGAGCGCGGTATCACCATTACGTCTGCCGCCGTGACCTGTTTCTGGCGCGGGATGGATCACTCGTTCGATGAGCACCGTATCAATATTATCGATACCCCGGGGCACGTGGATTTCACCATTGAGGTGGAACGTTCCATGCGTGTTCTCGATGGTGCCGTCATGGTGTATGACGCCGTCGGCGGCGTGCAGCCGCAGTCTGAAACCGTATGGCGTCAGGCCAATAAATACAAAGTGCCGCGTCTGGCCTTCGTCAACAAAATGGACCGTCAGGGTGCCGATTTCTTCCGTGTCCGTCAGATGATGGTCGATCGCCTGAAAGCCAATCCGGTGCCGATTGTGATCCCGATCGGCAAGGAAGAGCATTTCACCGGCGTGGTGGATTTGCGCAAAATGCGCGCCATTTTGTGGGACGACGCGACACAAGGCATGACCTTCACCTATGACGCCATTCCGGCAGAATTGCAGGCGCTGGCGGAAGAGTGGCGCGAAAAAATGGTCTCCGCTGCGGCCGAAGCCAACGACGCGCTGATGGATAAATATCTTGAAGAAGGCACGCTGACCGAGGATGAAATTACCGAAGGTCTGCGCCTGCGCACCATCGCCGGTGAAATTCAGCCGATGTTGTGCGGCAGTGCGTTTAAGAATAAAGGTGTGCAACGGATGCTTGATGCCGTGATCGAACTGATGCCGTCTCCGCTGGATATTCCACCGGTTGCCGGTACAGACGAAGACGGTAACGAAGCATTCCGCCATTCCGATGACAGCGAGAAATTCTCGGCGCTGGCGTTCAAACTGATGACTGACCCCTATGTCGGCCAGCTGACGTTTGTCCGCGTTTATTCCGGCGTGCTGAAAAAAGGCGACAGCGTGTATAACCCGGTGCGCGGCAAGAAAGAACGTATTGGCCGTATCGTGCAGATGCATGCCAATGACCGTATCGAGATTGACGAAATCCGTGCCGGTGATATTGCGGCATGCGTCGGGCTGAAAGATGTGACGACCGGCGAAACCCTGTGCGACCCGTCGGATATTATTACGCTGGTGCGCATGGAGTTCCCGGATCCGGTGATCTCGCAGGCCATCGAGCCGAAGACCAAAGCCGACCAGGAAAAAATGGGCATCGCGCTGTCACGGCTGGCCTCGGAAGACCCGTCGTTCCGCATCCGTACGGATGAGGAATCCGGTCAGACGATCATTTCCGGGATGGGCGAATTGCATCTGGAAATCATCGTCGACCGCATGAAACGTGAGTTCGGCGTGGAAGCCAACATCGGCAAACCGCAGGTGACGTACCGTGAAACGGTGCGCAAAACGGTCAAAGATGTCGAAGGCAAGTTTGTGCGTCAGTCCGGCGGTAAAGGTCAGTACGGTCATGTGGTCTTCACGCTCGAACCGTTGCCGGCAGGCACAGGTTTTGAGTTTGTCGATGCGACCAAAGGGGGCGTGGTGCCGCGCGACTATATCCCGGCGGTAGAAAAAGGGGTCACGGAAGCGCTGAACAACGGCATTCTGGCCGGTTATCCGGTGGTGGATGTGAAAGTGACGCTGACCTTCGGTTCCTACCACGAGGTCGATTCCTCGGAAATGGCGTTCAAAATGGCCGCGATCTTTGGTTTCAAGGAAGCGGCGAAACGTGCAGATCCGGTGATCCTCGAACCGATGATGAGAGTGGAAGTAGAAACACCGGAAGAGTATGCCGGTGGCGTGATGGGCGATTTGTCATCGCGTCGCGGCACGGTGCAGGGCATGGAAGAAATCGCGGGCGGCGGCGGTAAAATTATCAAAGCCGAAGTGCCGCTGTCTGAAATGTTCGGCTACTCCACCGTTTTGCGGTCGATGTCGCAAGGGCGTGCAACCTACAGCATGGAATTCAACCACTATGCCGAGGCGCCACGCAATGTTGCTGAAAACATCATTGCGTCGCGTGGTAAATAAGCAAAAACGGCGTAATCTTCGCCAGAGACAAAACGGTCCGCAAGGGCCGTTTTTTTGGCCGTAGAAAAGGATTTAATAGTTTATGACTTCATTGTGTGACACGCTAATGCGCATCTCAGGTGTGTATGAAGAGGATGTTATGTCATCAGTAGCCGGAAATAAAAAACGAACCAATGTCACGCTGAGTGCCGATTTACTAGAACAGGCCAAAGTGTTCGGCATTAATCTTTCAGCAACGTTTGATAAAGCGTTAGGAGAAGCGGTGAAAGAGAAGCAAAGGAAACTTTTCTTAGAGGAAAATCAGCAAGCAATGGATTCCTGCAATGCCTTTACTGAAAAAGCAGGACTCTTCTCTCAGGGACGTGGAGTGTTGTAATGGCGCAATTTGATGTATACGAAAATCAGGGAGAAGGAAAAAATCTTTATCCCTATTTTATGGATATTCAGAATCCCTTATTTGAAAGACTCAATGAGCGGATCGTGGTGCCGCTAACTGCACTTAGCAACCTGAAACCCATCAGGCATCTGCATCCCCTTATCAGGATCCAAAATCATCAATACGTGTTGATGACTAATCTCCTGACCAGCGTGAGTGCGACGCAGCTACGCCATGAACCTGTGTTAAATGCAGATATTCATCGTGCTGATGTTGTGGCAGCACTGGACTTACTGGTGATGGGAATTTAAGGCGCAGAATTCTGCGCCTTATTTTACGCGGTCATCTAGCTGACCAGTTTACTGACGATGGTTGCCACGTGTTTGCCCTGATGCACGGCAATACGCAGTTCTTCCGCGCTTGGCTGACGGGAACCGTCGCCACCGGCGATAGTGGTGGCGCCATAAGGCGTGCCGCCGCGAACCTGTGAAATATCGAACAGTTCAGGTGTGGTGTAACCGATCGGGACGATGATCATGCCGTGGTGGGCGAGGGTGGTCCAGGTCGAGGTGATGGTCATTTCCTGACCGCCGCCGGTGCCGGTTGAGCTGAATACGCTGGCGACTTTGCCTGCCAGTGCGCCTTTGGCCCACAGGCCTCCGGTCTGATCGAGGAAGGTGCGCATCTGGCCGGTCATGTTACCGAAGCGGGTCGGCGTACCGAAAATAATGGCATCGTAATCAGCGAGTTCAGCCGGAGAGGCGACCTCTGCCGTCTGACCAGTTTTGCCACCAGCAGCCTTAAAGGCTTCTTCAGGCATGGTTTCAGGGACGCGTTTTATCGTGACTTCAACCCCGGGGACGCTGCGTGCGCCTTCGGCAACGCTTTGTGCCATTGTTTCAATATGACCATACATGGAATGATAGAGAACCAGTACTTTTGCCATCTTTAACTCCTCATGAGGTGATGTTTTTTCCGTATCTTGTGCGGGTTTCTGACCTGCAATACGGGCGAAAAATCCGCTTAAAAATCCCACGTTTACTCCTCCGCCGGCCCGGCGGTTGTGATGGGCAAGAGTGTCCATCGTCCGCTCACAGGCTTTGAGTTACAAACGCAAATTTTTGAACAGGCTCATCAATTAATTAGGGCAATGCGTGCAGAGAAGGTAGGTTTCGCACCTCTATATACTAGAACAGAAGTGCGGGACTGGCGGGAGAGAAGGGGGGAGATATAAACGTAGTCAGAGTGCATTATTCTCTTTCTTTTTCCCAGCTGACCAGCACTGAGACTTCATCCGGCTTCGCAATGAATTTGCTCAGCGTGGCTGTGTGTCCGTCCTTCATCATCACTGACACGGCGACGCCGGTCACCCCGTCGGTCAGCGGGGTTTCCTCGACGCGCTGTAACATTTTCAGGCAGGTATATTGCTGCTCTGGCGGCAGATGTTTGAACTGATCGGTGTGCCGTTTCTTCATATCGGCATCCTTCCGTAAATTTGGCCGTCACGCATCAAAACCAGCTTATGGGTGCGCTTGTAATAAATCGCTGTGAAAACACCTTTGCGATAGACCTGAGCATCCGCGTTATCTTCATCAAGGTATGCTGCAGTGCCTTCGATATATCCCTGCTTGTCAGCGGGAAAGATTTTGACATCGATGCCTTTAATACGTGCGTGCACAATCTTTTTTGCAGTCTGTGCATATTGCGCGGCTGCATTTTCCATTGATTGCTTTAACGCTGCGCTCTGAATGGCCGTCTGGCGATTTTGCTCTGCCATGTAACACGTATCTTTTGAAACGCCTTGTGACTGACAGTCCGCCATTCTGGAGGCCTGAGTGGAGCAGCCTGCAAGGACGGCCAGCGCAGCAATGACTAAAAGTTTTTTCATTTTGATTTACCCGTATTGGAAAGATGGGGGACGAGTCCCCCCTGAATTTTTACCAGCCGACACTCACGCCAGCGCCGTAACCGAAGTTACTTTGCGTATCGTCGGAGACTGACATTTTGACAATGGTGGATCTGCTGGCATGGAATGAAGCGCCCACGGACAGGGCGTTTTGTGAATCATAACCGCCGACACCGGCACCCACCGCGAATTGCTGAGATTCCTGCACCTGAGGGATATTGGCCTGCGCCATAGCGGAAGCAGAACCTGCGGCGGCTTCTTTCTTATTGCCATCAACCTCAGATTTCAGGTCGTTGAATTTCTTGTTGGTATAGTCATTTGCCTGCCCCAGGGTTTGTGCATCTGCCACCGCGCGGCTGTGAGATTCAGCCAGGATTTCAACGTGATTTTGTTCTGCCTCAGCATTGAGGGCAGTGATCTGTTGATCGTAATAGGCGGAGCGTACCACTTGTTTGACTACGGGCTGTTGAGCCGCTGTTGAAGTCAATTGTTGTACTGTCTGGCCGCCTGAAGCTGTGAGTAATTTTGCAGGTACTTTATCTGCTTCTGGTTTTGGAGCCACTTCGATGTGCTGGCCATCGAGATGAGGAGTTGGTAGCGCAGGTGTTTTCTGCTCAACCTGCGGGGTTGCCTGCGGCGTCAGTTGCGCGGTCTGAACCAGAGCTACCGGGGTTTTCTGCGGAGCGATTTGTGGCGTTGCCTGCGGCGTCAGTTGCGCGGTCTGAACCAGAGCCACCGGTTTTTTCTGCGGAGCGATTTGTGGCGTTGCCTGCGGCGTCAGTTGCGCGGTCTGAACCAGAGCTACCGGGGTTTTCTGCGGAGCGATTTGTGGCGTTGCCTGCGGCGTCAGTTGCGCGGTCTGAACCAGAGCTACCGGGGTTTTCTGCGGAGCGATTTGTGGCGTTGCCTGCGGCGTCAGTTGCGCGGTCTGAACCAGAGCTACCGGGGTTTTCTGCGGAGCGATTTGTGGCGTTGCCTGCGGCGTCAGTTGCGCGGTCTGAACCAGAGCTACCGGGGTTTTCTGCGGAGCGATTTGTGGCGTTGCCTGCGGCGTCAGTTGCGCGGTCTGAACCAGAGCTACCGGGGTTTTCTGCGGAGCGATTTGTGGCGTTGCCTGCGGCGTCAGTTGCGCGGTCTGAACCGGTGCCACCGGGGTTTTCTGCGGAGCGATTTGTGGCGTTGCCTGCGGCGTCAGTTGCGTGGTCTGAACCGGTGCGACCGGCGTTTTTTGCGGCGCCGATGGAGTAATCAGTGTCGGAGTAAGTTGCTGAGTCTGGGCAGGAGCTACAGGTGTTTGTTGTGCCACATTCAAAGTAACAGCGGGAACAACATCAAGTTTTACCGGCGCCAGAGGCTGAGTTACAGGAGGAGTAACAACGGGAGCCACAACGTTTTTAAGTTGCATAGGTATTTCTTCGACCGGAACTGTAGCACTGCCATTCCAGTATGTATTTCTAAGTAAAACATCATGTACTTGTTGAAGACTATTAGACGTCAATATGTCTTGTTTGATGTACTCAGGATAATTTTGGTGATCTGAAATATATTGATTTGCTATTGCTAAATCATTCCCCGTCAGGGCTGCTTCAGCACCAGGCGTCACTGCGCCAGCAGAGATGATCACAACCCCAGCCAGAACCCTCCTTACAGTCGAAGCCGACACGCCAAAATACCGCGCTAATTCCGTTTTATTTATATTCCCTGCTGTGTAGGCAGCGATGATCTGAGTGTTGCGTTCTGTAAGCTGAGTGTTCATTTGTTTTTTCCGACATTGAAATAAGTATCTGTTAGCGACAAATAAGAAGCATTATCAGAACGCTCTTTTTGTCTCTTCACGAAAATCATACATGCGGTGAATGTGACTTGCTTCACGCATTCACCGTACGTTTGACTTATGTCAAGAAACGTAAAGTTATAGCGCTACATGAATTTGTTTCACTTAGCGTGCTTATTTGTCGCTAATGGACACAAATTTGAGTGTCTGGAATGTAAAGAACTAGGAATTTTCGTAGCGAATAGCGACGGGATGAAATCTCTATGAGATTCCTGTACAATGCGCAGGGTTATGTAAATTGGAGATAACTTTATGGCAGATAACGCAAATGAGTTCCTGGACTATGTCCGGAGGCTGGATATCGACCAGCCCGCGTTGTGTATCCTGCTTGGACTGCCCCGCAGCACGTTAAATAAGTGGATTAACGGCACGGTGACGCAGATCCCACAAGTGGCAGTAACGGCAGTCAGAATGCTGTGGTTTATGCGTAAGAGTGATGAAGCACTGTTTGAAAAGTGGGCAATGGTGCAGGATTTTGGCGTCACCGCCGATTATGCGGTCAATGATAAGGCGCAGGAGTTTTTGCATACCATCAGGCGCGAGCCGAGTGCGCCAATCAAAAAGTTACTGATGAAATAATGGCGCTGTCAGGGTTTTATACAGCGTCCACGCGACAATAAAAAAGGCGGCTAACCTGACGGGTTAATCGCCTTTTTTGCCTTCAGGGCAGGGTGAATGGCTCAGACAACGACGTCAAAAATCATCTTCACCGGTTCGATATTGGTAAAATTCGGTACGTCCGCAATGAAATCCGCAGCATTGTCTTTCATGCCCTTTTCAAAGTCTTCCATTGAGTTGCAATAGATGTGGCAGGCGGCGATAAACGGCGTGTCGGCGGGTGCGCCTTCCTGCATTTTGTCGATAGCGTAAGAATGGCAGAACTCACCCATACGGCGCTTGATCAGCGGTAAATGCACATCGCGATAGTAATCATGATCAAAGGTTCCGTTTTCGATATTTGGGTACAGCACGCTGTATTTAATCACTTATGTCTCACCTTTTTCCCGGATAAAAATCAATTTTAGCGCAGCGGCTGGCGTCGTGCCGCGCCATTTGTGCCCGCTGGGCTTTGTCCTAAAAATCATTCAGCTATCCATATGTACTACGCTTAATAGATTGATATTAAGTATGGGATACGCATGGGATTTTTAGGTTGGACAGCGGCGGTCGGAGGACTGCTATTGATTATGTCACTGGCATCGGGGTGGATTTCCCGCGGACCGGTGACGACGTTTGGTTTGTATCTGGCGGCGGGTATTGTCTGCGGCCCCTGGGTTCTGGATTTATTGCATATCGATCTGGTGGCGTATTCCACCCTCACCGCCCATTTCACTGAGATCGCCATGGCGGCGTCATTGTTTATTACCGGCCTGAAGCTGCGGCTGCCGTTTCGTGCGCAAAGCTGGCGCGTCGGCGTGTTGCTGGCCTTTCCGGCGATGTTACTGACAGTGCTTTGTGTCGCGGTGATTGCCCATTACATCACCGGGATTTCCTGGCCGCTGGCACTGGCGCTGGGTGCGATTATCGCGCCAACGGATCCGGTGCTGGCCAGCATGATCGCAGTGAATGACGCCAATGACGATGACGGATTGCGCGTCGCGCTGTCCAGCGAAGCGGGAATGAATGATGGTTCCGCGCTGCCGATCCTGATGCTGGCCCTGATGCTGATTACCGCGCACGACGGGGTGTCCTCGCAGGAACTGTGGCACTGGGCGGGCCGCGATGTGGTGTGGGCTTTACTGGGCGGGCTGGCGATAGGATTTGCGATGGGGAAACTGGTGGGGCTGAGCGCGACACGTTTTCACAGCCGTCAGCGCACGGTCGCTCCCAGTGATTTTCTGGCGCTGTCGCTGATTGCGCTCAGTTATGCCGCCGCGCAGTCTCTCGATGCTTCCGGTTTTCTGGCCGCCTTTGCGGCCGGTGTCGGGCTGCGCAGCGCCGAGGTGCGGGTGGTTTCAATGCATCCGCCGGAGGATCTGACCGACGGCTCGCGTCCGCCACCGGCCGAAGGGATGGTCAATCCGCATCAGCGTCATTCGATGCAGGCAGAAATGCCGCGTAATTCTATCGGGCTGATGGTCGGCGATGCGCTTTCCTTTGGCGATACCATTGAACGCATTTTTGCCGCCGGGATTGTCATGGTGCTCGGCATCACGCTGGCTGAGCACTGGGAACCGATGGGATTACTGATCGCGGCGCTGCTGTTTATCGTCATCCGTCCGCTGGCGGTGTATATCACCACCCTTGGCGTCCATGTGCCTAAGGGCAGGCGGCTGATGATCGGCTGGTTTGGTATCCGGGGCATCGGCAGCATGAACTATATCGCCTACGCCTGGACGCACGGGTTGCATGGCGCGGACGCCAATTACATGACCAATATTGCCTTTACGGTGATTGTTACCAGCGTGGTGATCCACGGCGTGACGGTGTCGCCGGTATTACACTGGCGGCAGGCGAGACAGGAAGCGGCCCGGGAAGAACGCGAAGAACGGGAAAAAAATCAGGAAAAAGAGGCATAAAAAACGGACGCCCGATGGCGTCCGTTTTGCTGTCAGGCGATCTGTTTTTTGCCCAGACTGAGCATGAACAGCACGGCGGCACAGAGTACGACCGAAGGGCCTGCCGGAGTGTCATAAAACGCGGAGAAGGTCAGGCCCGCAGTGACGGCAATAATGCCCACGGCCACGGCAACGGAGGCCATCTGTTCCGGCGTTTTGGCGAAACGACGCGCCGTGGCAGCAGGAATAATCAGCAGGGAGGTGATGATCAGCGCACCGACAAATTTCATTGCCAGCCCGATGGTCAGGGCGGTGACCAGCATCAGAATGATCCGCGACCGTTGCAGATTCACGCCATCGACATGGGCGAGTTCCGGACTGATGGTCATGGAAAGCAACGCGCGCCATTGCCAGCACAGTACCGCAATGACCACCGTGACACCGGCCGCAATCATCCAGATATCGCTGTAAGTGACTGACAGCAAATCGCCGAACAGATACGCCATCAGATCCACCCGCACCCCGGACATCAGGCTGACCACGACCAGACCGAGCGACAGCGCGCTGTGCGCCATGATCCCCAGCAGGGTATCCACCGCGAGATGCGGTTTGCGTTCAAGCGCGACCAGCAGGATAGCCAGTAACAGCGTGACGGCGATAACGGTATAAAACGGATTGATATTGAGCAGCAGGCCAAAAGCGACACCGAGCAGTGACGCGTGCGCCAGCGTGTCGCCAAAATAGGACATACGACGCCAGACCACGAACGAACCCAGCGGACCGGCCGCGACAGCCAGTAACACACCGGCAAGCCAGCCCGGTAATAACAGCGCAATCATGCGTCACGACCTCCGGTATTACGTAAAATGATCTTCCCTTTTAAATCATGACGATGGTTGTGATTGTGGCGATAAATCGCCAGTTGCTCCGCGCCGCGGTTGCCGAACATGGCAATAAATTCCGGATGCGTGGAGACCACTTCCGGCGAGCCGGAACAGCAGATGTGCTGGTTCAGGCACAGCACTTCATCCGTTTTTGCCATCACCAGATGCAAATCATGCGACACCATCAGCACCGCACAACCCAGTTCGCAGCGCAGGCTGTCGATCAGGTTGTAAAGCGCGAGTTGCCCGTTGACGTCAACGCCTTGCGTCGGTTCATCCAGCACCAGCAATTGCGGGCTGTTCATTAATGCACGCGCCAGCAGGACTCGCTGATTCTCGCCGCCGGACAATTTCTGCATCGGTTGATCCAGCAGATGCGCGGCCTGTACGCGTTTCAGCGCAGGCAGAATATCGTCTTTCTTCACGCCCGGTTTCAGGCGCATAAAGCGGCTGACGGTCAGGGGCATGGTCGGATCGAGATGGATTTTTTGCGGCACATAGCCGATGCGTAAACCCGGTTCACAGGTCATCGTGCCTTCCGTTGGCGAGATCAGGCCAAGCACAACGCGCACTAAGGTCGATTTTCCCGCGCCATTCGGGCCGAGAAGGGTCAGAATTTTTCCCGGCTGCAAGCTGAGCGAGATGTTAGACAACACGCGTCGCGAACCGAAGGTCACTGAAATATTTTGGAGCGTAGCTAAAGTGGGCATGTCATAGGGTCTTGCAGAACAAATCGGATGTTATAATATTGCGTTTCGCGAAAAATAACCAGTTTTCCCCCAACCTGAAGATGAGTTCACCCCGCATGATACAGAAAAAAAGCGTTAAACGGATGTTTCTGGCCGCCGCAATATTGAGTTCAGGAGCCGTTTTCAGCGCGCAGGCTGCCGTTCTTGCCTCCGTCCGTCCGCTGGGGTTTATCGCATCAGCCATTGCTGACGGGGTGATGCCGACCGAGATTTTGCTGCCGGATGGCGCATCGCCACATGATTTTGCCCTGCGTCCTTCCGACATTCAGCGTATGCGCAGCGCCGATCTGGTGGTGTGGGTCGGGCCGGAAATGGAAGCCTTTATGACCAAGTCAGTGGCCCAGTTGCCACCAAACCGTCAGGTGGCGATCGCCACGTTACCGGCGGTGAAACCGCTGCTGCTCAAAGGCAGTGATGATGACGAGCATGACCATGATCACGGCCATGATCATGACGGCGATGAACACCATCATGGCGAATATAATATGCACGTCTGGCTGTCGCCGGAAATCGCCCGTGAAGCGGCA
Source organism: Rahnella victoriana (assembly GCF_021276285.1). Taxonomy (NCBI): domain Bacteria; kingdom Pseudomonadati; phylum Pseudomonadota; class Gammaproteobacteria; order Enterobacterales; family Yersiniaceae; genus Rahnella; species Rahnella victoriana. Next base: position 4,236,482 of record NZ_CP089919.1, on the reverse strand, counting down.
ATTGTGATCCATGACCGGCTCGCAGAGCTGGTCCCGCAGAAAAAGCAACAATTAGATGCAAATTTGGCACGATTTGAAGACGGATTGACAAAAACTGACAAAAATATTGGTACTATGCTGCAGCCTGTGCAGGGTAAGGGATATTTTGTTTTTCACGACGCTTACGGTTACTTTGAAAAACACTTCGGCCTCGCGCCACTTGGTCACTTTACGATCAACCCTGAAATTCAACCCGGTGCACAGCGATTACACCTCATTCGAACACAGTTGGTTGAGCAAAAAGCGACCTGCGTTTTTGCTGAGCCACAATTCAGGCCAGCCGTCATCACGGCTGTTGCCCAGGGAACAAAAGTGCGTATGGGCACATTGGATCCGCTGGGGAGCGGCATTGCACTGGGTGCGGACAGCTATGTGAACTTTCTGTCACAGCTGACGAACCAGTACCTGAGCTGCCTGAAGTAAGCTAAAAGGACAGAATTTAAGTGCAGCTGATAGCCCGATCTATCGCTCTGGCGTATAGCAACCTTCCACGGCCCCACCGCATTATGCTGGGGTCACTTACCGTCGTCACACTGGCTGTGGCCGTATGGAAACCGTTAGCTTATCACCCGGACAACGACCTTTCTGATACCAGACCGCTGGTTAAAAACATTACCCTCGATAATCAGCAGTTGCGTTCATTGCTTCCTGAAGCCAGTGAACCTATCGACCAGTCTCCTCCCGCAGACGACGATATCCCGCAAGATGACCTTGACGATAAAACCGTCAATGAAGCGGGTGTTCATGAATATGTCGTGTCAACCGGCGATACCCTCAGCAGCATCCTGAATCAGTACGGCATTGATATGTCGGAAATCGCCGCACTGTCTGACGCTAATCGCGATTTACGCAACCTGAAAGTCGGGCAGCAGATCTCCTGGACACTCAATGATGCCGGTGATTTACAGCGTCTGACCTGGGAGAAATCGCGCCGTGAGACGTACACCTTTGACCGCTCCGGCAACAGTTTTAAAGCCTCGCTGGAAACCCTGAAAGGCGAATGGCGGGATTCCGTCGTCAAAGGCTCGCTGAACGGCAGCTTTGTCACCAGCGCGAAAGCGGCGGGGCTGAGCAGCGGCGAAGTCAGCGCGGTGATTAAAGCACTGCAATGGCAACTTGATTTCCGCAAACTGAAGAAAGGCGACGATTTTGCCGTGCTGATGTCCCACGAAGTGCTGGACGGTAAGAACGAGCAAAGCGAATTGCAGGCCGTGCGTATGCGTACCGGCGGCAAAGATTATTACGCCGTGCGTGCCGAAGACGGCAAGTTCTATGACCGCAGCGGCAGCGGGCTGGCGAAAGGCTTCCTGCGTTTCCCGACCGGCAAACAATATCGTGTCTCCTCTAACTTCAACCCGCGTCGTCTTAATCCGGTGACGGGCCGCATTGCGCCACACCGTGGTGTCGATTTCGCCGTCCCTGTCGGGACGCCGGTGCTGGCTGTCGGTGATGGCGAAGTGGTGGTTGCCAAAAATGGCGGCGCAGCGGGTAACTATGTGGCGATCCGCCACGGTCGTCAGTACATGACCCGTTATATGCATCTGCGCAAAATTCTGGTGAAACCGGGTCAGAAAATTAAACGCGGTGACCGCATCGCGCTTTCCGGTAATACCGGCCGTTCCACCGGCCCGCATCTGCACTTCGAAATGTGGATTAACCAGCTGGCAGTGAATCCGCTGACCGCTAAATTGCCGCGTACCGAAGGACTGACAGGTAAAGATCGCAGTACTTATCTGGCCACCGTTCGTCAGGTTGTTCCTCAGCTGAAGTTTGACTGATCGCTTAGGTTTTAATGATTAGCCGCCGTGATTTATTGCAAAATAACTCACGGCACTTATCATTAAGCCAGAATTTGATATAAGAGCCTGAGCATGCAGCCAGAAAAAGAAAAACGATCCAACGTAGAGTTTATCCCGCAGTTTCAGAAAACCTTTTATCATCCACGTTACTGGGGCGTCTGGCTGGGCGTCGGTGCGATGGCCGGTATGGCGTATTTGCCCGCAAAAGTCCGTGACCCGATCTTAGGCAGTCTCGGCCGTCTGGCCGGAAAGTTTGCCAAAGGCGCGCGTCGCCGTGCACAAATCAATTTGTTGTATTGCCTGCCGGAAACCGCGGAAGCTGAGCGTGAGCACATCATCGATGAGATGTTCGCGACAGCGCCGCAATCGATGGTGATGATGGCTGAACTGGCGATCCGCGATCCCAAAAAAGTCATGCAGCGCGTTCACTGGCACGGCAAAGAAATTGTCGATCAGATGAAGGCGGAAGGTAAAAATGTGATTTTCCTGGTGCCACACGGCTGGGCGGTGGATATTCCGGCGATGCTGATGGCGGCAGAAGGTCAGCCAATGGCGGCCATGTTCCATAATCAGAAAAACCCGCTGACTGATTATCTGTGGAATACCGTGCGGCGCCGTTTTGGTGGCCGCATGCATGCCCGCAACGACGGCATCAAGCCGTTTATCAGTTCGGTACGTCAGGGTTACTGGGGCTACTATTTGCCGGATCAGGATCACGGTGCTGAACACAGCGAATTCGTGGATTTCTTCGCGACCTATAAAGCGACATTGCCTGCGGTGGGTCGCCTGATGAAAGTCTGCCGCGCCGCGATCGTGCCGCTGTTCCCGGTGTATAACGGCCATGAACAACGTCTCGATATCTACGTACGCCCGCCGATGGACGATCTGGCGACGGCGGACGATAACCGTATCGCGCGCAGAATGAATGAGGAAGTGGAGGTGCTGGTCGGGCCGAATCCGGAGCAATACACCTGGATCCTCAAACTGCTGAAAACCCGTAAACCGGGCGAGCCGGAACCCTATTCGCGCAAAGAACTTTACCCTAAAAAGTAAGCGAATAAAGATCTGAAAAGCTGAGGCTCGCACCTCAGCTTTTTTTTAAGCTTTTTTCACGGAACGTCGGAGAAATACCGCGATCAGCACTGCCCCGGCCACGCCGGAGAACATGCCTGTGAGCATAAAAATCCCGTTGCCGCAGGCAAAATAGAATTGCTTGGCGACTTCGATGCCCGCCGCAAACACGGCGATGGTGATCAGCCCCAGCGCGGCCGCGACGGTGCCTTTGCCGGTCGGGCTGGAAAAGAGCGTCAGGCGGTAAAGTCCGGCATTCACCAGCCCTGATCCCAGCGCATAAAGGCTCAGCCCGCCAATGATCCACAGCCAGGCATGCACCATAAACAGCGACGCATACGCGCTGATTGCAAGGCCGAGGACAATCGGAATGATGCCCGACCAGACCGGTGTGCGGATATTCACTTTTCCGCTGAGTTTGCTCAGGGTGATGTTACCGATGATCAGCCCGGTGAACACCGGCACCTGCAACCCTCCGTACTGAAGCGGCGTCATTCCCGCATCCTGAATCAGCCACACCGGCGACTGTGCCACCCAGGCCAGCAGAGGAAGGGTGACCAGCCCGATGGACAGCGAACCGAGCACCACGCCGGAATTGCTGAAGACTTCACGGTAATCGCTCAGCAGTCGGCGCAGCGAGAAGCGTTCGCCGCGACCTGACACGGTTTCCGGCATGCTGCGCCATAATCCCCAGAATGACAAAGCCGAGACCAGAGCAAACAACGCAAACATCGCTTTCCACGGTGCGTAATGAATAAACGCCGCGCCCGCCAGCGGTCCGAGCAGCGGGGCGATCAGGGTAATGTTCGCCATCAGCGCCATCAGTTTGACGCTCAGGGTTTCGCTGAACGCTTCCTGAATGGCGGCGTACCCGACAGCACCGATAAAGCACAGACTCATGCCCTGCAAAAAGCGCATCAAAATGAACTGTTCGATATTTCGGGTGAAAACGGTCAGCAAACAGGTGACGGTGAAAAAGGCCACGCCAGCCAGTAAAACCGGTCTGCGACCCAGCCGGTCGGACAGCGGACCGAGCAGCCATTGCAGCAAAATTCCGCCGCACAGATAGGCGGTCAGCGAGGTCGACACCCAGTCGGCGCTGGCGCTGAAGTCACTGATCACCTGCAACATGCCGGGCTGGATCATATCGTGGGCGATATAGGTGGCGAACTCGAATAATACCAGCGACAACGGGAACAGCCACTGGCGCGCGCTGAGTGTGGAGGCGGGCGGTGAAAGGGACGACATAACGATAATTCTCCGGTACTCAACATTGAAAAAGCGCGGCCTGTGAAAGCCGCGCTAAAGTGCATTACGTTAACGTTTTATTCAGTAGCGGTTAGCGTATGCCGCGATCGGGTTTTCCAGCGTTCCGGCAAATTTCAGGTTCTGTGCCGGGTCCGACAGGTTAATCATCTGCTGGTTATTCGCCAGTTGCAGACGGTTCAGGCAGGAGTGCGTGAATTCGGCACCGAACATGTCATAACGGGCAAATTTCTCCGCCAGTTCCGGATACTGAATCTGGTAATCACGCACCACGTCGGCGACCACCTGCCAGAACTGACCGGCCGGATAATCGCCATGCTCTTCAAGAATACGGGCGATAAAGCGGAACACACCGGCAAACACGTCGGTGAAGATCGACAGGATTTTCAGATCCTCCGGAACGTCCACCGCCAGACGTTTGGCTTTTTCAGGCAAATTGGCGTCCGGGTTCATTACCGCGATTTCTTCGGCAATATCCTTCATGAAGGCATTCACCGGGATGTTATTTTCAAAGCGCAGGATCAGGTTTTCACCGTGCGGCATAAACACCAGATCGTACTGATAGAAACAGTGCAACAGCGGGCTGAGATAAGCGTGCATGTAGCGTTTGAGCCAGTCACCGGTCGCCAGACCGGATGATTTGATCATCTCGACAATCAGCGCATCGCCATGTTTATCGGTATGCAGCAGGGCGGCCATGGTCATCAGACGCTGATTTGGCTGCAACCGGGCGACAGGGTTTTCGCGCCACAGCGCCGCAAACATTTTTTTATACGCGCTGTCGCCTTTAATGGCCTGTTCAAAGTAATGGTTGTGGTAACCGAGGGAAGCCACTTCCTGCAGGATGCTGAAACCGGTGGATTGCAGGTAAGCGTCGTTTTCGACCAGATCGGCCAGCCATTCGTTGATCCCCGGCGTGGTCGCCATGTAGTAAGGCGACAGGCCACGCATAAAGCCCATATTGAGGATCGATAACGCCGTTTTGACGTAGCGGCCTTTGGGACGGCTGGCGTTATAGAAGGTACGGATTGACTGTTGTGCCAGATAGTTATCCTCACCTTCACCGAGATAAATCAGGAACTGGCGGGCGATGTCCGGGGCAAAAACAGTCAGCAGTTTGTTCTGCCACTGCCAGGGGTGAACCGGCATGAAATAGTACTTTTTCGGGTCAACACCGGTATCCACCAGCTTTTGCGTGAAGGCACAAATTTGCGCATCACCCAGTTCTTCAGCGATCAGTTTTTCATACGGCAAACCCGCGACGCTGGCGAAATGCGCTTTGTCGTGGTGAACCGCGACCCACACCAGTGGCAGCGGATTGGCGGCTTCCGGCGCATAGCGCACGTAGTCACCGGCATCGAAACCAATACGACCATTGTTGGCGATAAAGCTCGGATGGCCTTCAGTCATGCTGGCTTCTACGGTCTGGAAATCGGCTTCAGACAGCTGTTTGGCTGTGGTGTGGTTATTCACCAGTTTGTAGGCGCTGCTGTACAGCGTGCTGCTGATTTCTTCCAGATAGGTCGGCAGCATGGCCTGGGAAATGCCAATTTGATCGGCGAATTCAATGATGAATCTGACGGCATCCAGCGGCTGCGGGTTGAAATTATCCAGACGCTGAATGCTGTCGAGGTCAATCATCCAGTCGTTCAGGGGCAACTGACGCGCACGGAAGCGATATTCAATTTCCGACGCCGGCACTGCCAGCTGGTAATCCGTCCAGGTGCCGGTAGTTTTCAGTGCCTGCGGGGCCAGCAGACGTTCGTGCGTCAGTTCTGACAGACATTTACGCAACAGCAGGGCATTGGCTTTCGCCCAGATCTCCGGTTGCAGGTGCTGACCGGTTTGCAGAGTCGCGGGAGTCATAATGTGTTTTTCCTTCTGGCTGGCCTGAATGAAATCTTCACGCTGGCAAAATGCCAGCCATGCAGTTTTATGTGTCAGTTGAATCTGTTTCTGATAGCGGAAACCGGCACGCTTATTCAGCTTGTGAATTTTCTCGTTGCGCACATCCGGCTCGACCACCACGCGTTTCACTTCCGGCTGGCTGAACAGGTATTCCATCACGGCGGAAAATACCTGCCAGCTGAAACCTGCGACAGGTTTGTCCGCCGGAGAGAGCAGAATATGCATGCCCATATCCCCCGGCTGCACCTCGTAATGCTCATGCAGCGGGTCGTCCTGCACCGGATAACATTCGATCAGAAATTGCGGCTGACCGTCGATTTCGCCCATCAGCGCGGCCTGAGGTTTTCCTCTTGTCAGGTCGCTGTAAAAACTGTCGACGTCGGCGACGGTACTGTTCTGCATGCCCCAGAAATGCGCATAAGGCTGGATCATCCAGCCGTGTAACACGGCCGCATCTTTTTGCAAATCCAGCGGGCGGAAGGTCACTGTTCCGGCGGCGCGCTGGCACGAATAAACGCGGGCGGGTAAGGGTTCAGACATGGATACGTTCTCCGTTAGTTTCCGGCAAGGCCGCGGGCACAGAAGGTCTGGAAAGCGATGGATTTCTCCACCGGATAGACTTCGCGCCCCAGCATTTCGCGAATAATGGTGCTGTTGCGGTAGCAGGCCATACCCAGATCGGGGGTGACGAAACCGTGGGTATGCAGCTCGGCGTTTTGCACAAAAATCTGGTTGTGTGCATCGATGCTGTAATTGCGGTTGACCGCATAACGGCCTGCCTCATCCCACTGAATGCGGGGGTAAATGCCTTCGATAAATTGCGGCGGCTGATAGCCGTAACCGGTCGCGAGGATCACCGACTCGGTGCGGTGGCGGTATTCCTGCTGCTGTTCGTGATGCAGCAGGCTCATTTCCAGTTCGCCGCTGCGGTTGCGGGTCATCGCGGTCAGTTCTGAATGGGTGTACAGATCCACCTTCAGCGGACCGTCGAGGCGTTTGATGTACATCAGGTCGTAGATATCGTTGATAAGGCTGATGTTAATGCCCTTATACAGGCACTTTTGCTCCCGGTTGAGCTGGTCGCGTTTGGCCATCGGCAGGTCGTGAAAATAGTCGATGTATTCCGGCGAGGTCATTTCCAGCGTCAGTTTGCTGTACTCCAGCGGGTAGAAACGCGGCGCGCGGGTGACCCACGTCAGGTGGTAATCGTGTTTATCGATGTCGGACAGCAGGTCGTAGTAGATTTCAGCGGCGCTCTGACCGCTGCCGACCACGGTGATGGATCGGGCGTTCTGTACCTGCTCTTTGTTCGGCAGATAGGCGGAGGAATGGTGCACGTTTTTGCCCGCATCACGGGCGCAGGCAGGCATCCACGGCGACGGACCGGTGCCCAGTACCAGCCGTCTGGTGTGGTAAAACTGCTTATCACCGCCTTTGGTAGAGCGCGCCGCGACCAGATAACATTCCTGTTCCGCATCCCAGGTCACCAGTTCCACGCGCGTGGAGAATTGCAGGCTGGTCAGTTGCTGGCAGGCCCACTGGCAATACTGGTTAAACTCTTTGCGCATCATGAAGAAATCTTCACGGATGTAGAAAGAGTAAAGTTTACCTTTCATTTTCAGGTAATTGAGAAAGCTGTATGGGCTGGTCGGGTCTGCGAGCGTCACCAGATCCGCCATAAACGGTGTCTGTAAATGCGCGCTTTCCAGCATCATGCCGGTGTGCCAGTCGAAGCTGTCATTCTGATCTAAAAACAGACCGTTCAGCTCTTTCACCGGCTCGGTCAGGCAGGCCAGCCCGAGATTGAACGGGCCGATGCCGATGGCGATAAAATCGTAGATTTGCGTGTCTGGGGTGATGTTCATGATGCAGCTCCTGTTACCGGTTTTTCGCGGCGCTCAGCGCGGCGGCTGTCAGTTCTTTGCCGTAATGCGTGATCAGGCTGAGCACGTCGGCAACGTCTTCCGTGGTGGTGGTCGGGTTCAGTAAGGTGAATTTCAGATACTGACGGTCATGCACTTTGGTACCGGCGATCACGGCACTGCCGTCGCGGAAAATCGCCTTGCGGATCCCGGCGTTGATCGCATCTATTTGTTCATGGTTCATCGACATACGCGGGACGAAACGGAACACCAGCGTGCTCAGTTCCGGCTTGTGCAGCACCTCGATATTCGGGTTCTGCTCCATCATCTGATGGGTTTCGGTTGCGCGCGCCAGCAGCACATCGAAGGATTCCCCCAGCGCCTGCTGGCCCATAATCCGCAGCGTCAGCCACATTTTCAGCGCATCGAAACGTTTGGTGGTCTGAATGCTTTTGTTCACCAGATTCGGCGTGCCTTCCAGTTTTGCACTCAGCGGGTTCAGGTATTCGGCGTGATGGGTGACGTGCTCCAGATGGCTGTGATCGTTAACCAGGAACGCGCTGCAACTGACCGGCTGGAAGAAGGATTTGTGGTAATCCACGGTGACGGAATCTGCCAGATGAATGCCTTCAATACGCTGGCGATGCTGAGGGGATACCAGCAGGCCACAGCCGTATGCGGCGTCAGCGTGCATCCAGATTTTTTCTTTGCGGCAGATTTCTGCAATGTCATTCAGCGGGTCGATGCTGCCAAAGTCTGTCGTACCGGCGGTGGCAACAACGGCAATCGGGATCAGCCCTTCGGCATGACAACGGTCGATTTCGGCTTTGAGCGCACTCATGTCCATACGGAAGGAGCTGTCACAGGCAACCGGCACCACGGCGTCATAACCCAGGCCGAGCAGGGCGGCAGATTTCTGAATGCTGAAATGGCTTACCTGGGAGCTGAAGATGCGCCAGCGGTTAGCTTCCGGCGGCAGCCCCTGATATTTTATGCTGTGTTGCGGGCGGGTACGTTTGCAGTGGCTGTCACGCGCCAGCAGCATCGCCATCAGATTCGACTGGGTACCGCCGCTGGTGAAGATGCCATCCGATTGCGCACCAAATCCGATACGGGCCAGTGTCCAGTCGATGACTTTTTGTTCGATTAAAGTGCCGCCTGCGCTCTGATCCCAGGTATCTACCGAGGAGTTAATGGCGCTGATAAACAGTTCCGCCAGTTGGGAAGGGATCACCGTCGGACAGTTGAGGTGTGCGAGGTATTTGGGATGATGAAAATAGACGGCGTGTTGCAGATATAAATCATCCAGTTCCTCAAGCGCCAGCCGTGTTCCGTCTAAAGGTTTAGTCAGATCAATATGGCGAAATTGCTCGGCTAATTCCGCGGGAGAAACACCTGAAAAAGGTTTCTCAGTATGGTTAATATGGGATTTAATTAATTCAATCCCTTGCTCAATGTGTGCCTGCCATTCCTGCGTGCTGTGTTGGTTAAAAATATAACCCTCATTCTGGCTTATTTTCGCCTGAGTCATTGTAAGGTCTTTGGTGCTGACCGGCATTATTTCCCAATTATTTATCTGGCTCATCATGGACCCTTAATGTGTGTCCTTTTTATCCGCAGCGGGCGTGGGGAGGCCGCCCGGATAAAGTCAGGATTTTTTCAGTGAACGTAAGCATCAGCAGGCAGGGCTGATGGCCACGCCTGTAAAGTGTATGGATATATGTGTTTTGTTATCTGAAATAATCAGTGATATGTCTTGTGTGATTTCCTTAGTGCGGACGTATACAAGGTTTTAACGAATGAGAATCATTATAAATGCAAATCATTATCATTCAACAACGACATTGAACATTTGCCCATAACGGCATTTTTTGGTGTTCTAATGTGATCTGCTTCACATAAAAATCCTGACCTCACTGAGTTCAGCTAAGATCCCATGGGATGAATCTGTATTTGTTATTCGTTTATTACTGTTATTCGTGAACGTTTTTGATAGGAAAAGTTATATTTATACGCAGTGAATGTAGGTGTAATGAATTTACGCTATGTGATGGTTTATACGCCGGAGAGTATTATTTCAGGAAAATGGCAAAATAATGATCAAATTAAGATCATGGAAGCGAGGTGAAGAAGGTGAAAATAAAACCCCGGGCAGTGCAAAATAAAAAGGCCGATCATGATGATCGGCCTTATATACATATTTTATTACATTTCGCCGTTATTCGACACGCAAAATACGGCTGGTATTCGTGGTGCCCACAGTGCTCATGACATCGCCCTGCGTGATGATGACCAGATCACCCGAAAGCAGGTAACCTTTATCTCGCAGCAAATTCACTGCATCCTGCGCCCCTGCGACGCCGTCATTGACGCTGTCGAAGAAGACCGGCGTGACGCCACGGTAAATCGCCGTCAGGTTCAGGGTGTGTTCATGGCGGGACATGGCGAAGATGGGCAGGCCGGAACTGATACGGGAGAGCATCAGGGCGGTACGCCCCGATTCTGTCATGGAAATGATAGCGGTAACGCCTTTAAGGTGGTTCGCCGCGTACATCGCCGACATGGCGATCGCTTCTTCGATGTTATCGAATTCCACATCCAGACGGTGCTTGGAGACGTTAATGCTTGGGATTTTTTCTGCACCCAGACACACGCGCGCCATGGCCGCCACGGTTTCCGCAGGATACTGACCGGCAGCCGTTTCGGCTGACAACATCACCGCATCGGTACCGTCCAGCACGGCGTTTGCCACGTCCATGACTTCCGCACGGGTGGGCATCGGGTTGGTGATCATCGATTCCATCATCTGCGTGGCGGTGATCACCGCACGGTTCAGCTGACGGGCGCGACGGATCAGTTTTTTCTGGATACCGACCAGTTCAGGGTCACCGATTTCTACACCCAGATCACCACGGGCCACCATCACCACGTCGGAAGCCAGAATGATATCGTCCATCGCTTCGTCCGTTGCTACCGCTTCAGCACGTTCAACTTTAGAGACGATTTGTGCGTTACAGCCTGCATCGCGTGCCAGACGGCGCGCATAGTTAAGATCTTCGCCGGTGCGTGGGAATGAAACTGCCAGATAATCTACGTCCATTTTGGCCGCAGTAATGATGTCTGCTTTATCTTTCTCAGTCAGGGCTTCGGCAGAAAGACCACCGCCCAGCTTGTTGATGCCTTTATTGTTGGACAGCGGACCGCCCACGGTGACTTCAGTGAAGACTTTCATGCCCTGAACTTCCAGGACTTTCAGCTGCACACGGCCATCATCGAGCAACAGGATATCGCCCGGCACCACATCAGCAGGCAGACCTTTATAGTCAATGCCCACTTTTTCTTTATCGCCTTCACCTTTGCTCATGTTGGCATCGAGCAGGAATTTGTCGCCGATATTGAGGAAAACTTTGCCTTCCTTGAAAGTAGACACACGGATTTTTGGACCCTGCAGGTCGCCGAGGATGGCAACATGACGGCCAAGACGGGCCGCGATTTCACGCACTTTGTTGGCGCGAAGGATGTGATCTTCAGGGGTACCGTGGGAGAAATTCATACGTACAACGTTTGCACCGGCAGCAATGATCTTCTCAAGATTATTGTCGCGGTCAGTTGCAGGACCGAGGGTGGTAACAATCTTCGTTCTTCTGAGCCTTCTGGACATGCCGTACTCCGTTAACTGATGAAACATGGTAGTGCAAAAAACAGCGAGCCCACATTGGGTTTGGTGTAATTGTAATACAAAAGGGTTTCACCTGTGTGACCCGCTGACCTCATGTCTGACTTTCTCCCTGCGCACGTTGCGCGTAGATTTCCCGCCAGACTCCCTATTAAATCAATGGTGCTTCGTTCATATAATCTGTGAATGATTCGGTATGCCAACCCGCAGGGCGAGCTTACTCTGGCAGGTTAGGGACGACCATCCCCTTATCAAAGCGCGATTCTTTCAACGCTTCTTTGACCCGCTTCAGGTTATCTCTGAATTTTGCGCCACGGCGCAAGGTAAACCCGGTCGCCAGCACATCAATCAGCGTCAGCTGAGCGATCCGCGAGACCATCGGCATATACACGTCGGTGTCTTCCGGGACATCCAGTAACAGCGCCAGGGTCGCTTCGTGCGCCAGCGGCGTATTAAAGGATGTGATGGCAATCACGGTGGCATCGTTTTCGCGGGCAAGTTGTGCCAGTTCCACCAGATTTTTGGTGCGGCCGGTGTGGGAAATCAGCACCACCACATCGCCTTCGCTGGAATTCATGCAACTCATGCGCTGCATGACGATGTCATCGAAATAGACCACGGGAATGTTAAAGCGGAAGAATTTGTTCATGGCATCATGCGCCACGGCAGCGGAGGCGCCCAGACCAAAGAACGAAATCTTTTTCGCCTGAGTAAGTAAATCCACCGCACGGTTAATGGCAGCAATATCGAGGGTATTTTTCACCTGATCGAGGCTGGCCATGGCCGATTCGAAAATTTTACTGGTGTAGGCGCTGACGCTGTCGCTTTCATCCACGTTGCGGTTCACATAAGGTGTACCGTTTGCCAGACTTTGTGCCAGATGCAATTTAAAATCTGGAAACCCTTTTGTGTCGAGGCGACGGCAAAAACGGTTTACAGTAGGTTCACTGACGTCGGCCATGCGGGCGAGAGTGGCAATACTGGAGTGGATAGCGATGTGAGGCGAGGCCAGAATAACTTCGGCAACTTTGCGTTCTGACTTGCTCAGAATGTCAAGGTGAGTCTGGATTTTTTCCAACGTATTCATAAGCATGACACTCATAGGTTTCAACGATTTCTTTGAAAAGAGGAAATCGTGTTGATTTGATGAAAATATACTACGCGCTTAATGCCGTTGGCAGCGTCAGTCAGGCGAAAATACCGCTTTTTTTGTCAGAGTTTGACCGAGATCTAACTTTCAGTATGGTAAATTCTGTTCAGTTTTGTCATAAAATTACAGAATGTTGTGGGTTTTAACAGCACCTGAGAGACTTATGATAAAAATAAGGTTTTCCGCAGAGTTATCCCCTTGTCAGATCAAGGTTTACGGCTCACGGGCAATCAGAGTACATTGTTGCTGAAATAAAATTACAATATGTACCCCAATAACTAAGGGTATTCCTGCATTGAGGAGAAGAACATGGCGGTAACTCAGACAGCCCAGGCTTGTGATCTGGTAATTTTCGGTGCAAAGGGTGACCTTGCGCGCCGTAAGCTGTTGCCTTCCCTGTATCAGTTAGAGAAAGCGGGTCACATTCACCCGGACACCCGCATCATCGGTGTCGGACGTGCGGAATGGGACAAAGCGGCCTATACCGAAGTGGTTAAAGAAGCACTGACCACCTTCATGAAAGAAAAAATTGATCCGGAACTGTGGGAAAAACTCAGTGCCCGTCTTGATTTCTGTAACCTTGATGTCAATGATCTGAAGCATTTCAAAGTGTTGGGCAAAATGCTCGACCAGCAAAATCGCGCCACCATTAACTACTTCGCCATTGCGCCAAGCCACTTCGGTGCGATCTGCCGGGGTCTGGGTGAAGCAGGGCTGAATAAAGAGCCTGCGCGCGTGGTGATGGAAAAACCCCTGGGACACTCTCTGGAGTCTTCCCAGGTCATTAACGATCAGGTGGCGGAGTATTTCGCCGAGTCTCAGGTGTACCGTATCGACCATTATCTGGGCAAAGAAACGGTTCTGAACTTGCTGGCACTGCGTTTCGCCAACAACCTGTTCGCCAGCAACTGGGATAACCGCACTATCGATCATGTGCAGATCACCGTGGCGGAAGAAGTGGGTATCGAAGGCCGTTGGGGCTACTTCGATGACGCGGGTCAGATGCGCGACATGATCCAGAACCACTTGCTGCAAATTCTGACCATGATCGCCATGTCACCACCGGCGGATCTGAGCACGGACCGCATCCGTGACGAAAAAGTGAAAGTGCTGCGCTCCCTGCGCCGTATCGACCAGTCCAACGTGCGTGAAAACACCGTGCGTGGTCAGTACACCGCAGGTTTCGTGCAGGGCAAGAAAGTGCCGGGCTATCTGGAAGAAGAAGGCGCGAAAAAAACCAGCAGCACTGAGACCTTTGTTTCTATCCGCGTGGATATCGACAACTGGCAGTGGGCGGGTGTGCCGTTCTATCTGCGTACCGGTAAGCGTCTGCCGAGCAAATGTTCAGAAGTCGTGGTGTATTTCAAAAACCCGGCACTGAACCTGTTCCGTGATTCTTATCAGCAACTGCCGCAGAATAAACTGACCATTCGTCTGCAACCGGACGAAGGTATCGAGATCGAAGTGCTGAACAAAGTGCCGGGTCTTGAGCACAAACACCGTCTGCAAACCACCAAGCTGGATCTGAGCTTCACTGAAACCTTCAATGAACAGCATATTGCCGATGCTTACGAGCGTCTGCTGCTGGAAACCATGCGTGGGATCCAGGCGCTGTTTGTGCGTCGTGATGAAGTGGAAGAAGCCTGGAAATGGGTCGACTCCATCATGAATGCGTGGGCGGCAGAAAGCGAAGCACCAAAACCGTATCAGTCCGGGACATGGGGTCCGGTAGCGTCTGTGGCGATGATCACCCGCGACGGCCGTTCCTGGAACGAGTTCGAGTAACGAATAATTCTTTAAGTCATTACTCCCCAAAATAATTGAAGTTGCAGCAAGGCGGCAAGTGAGAGAATCCCGATGAACTGACATGAGTCAGTGATTCGGGTGAACAAGCGCAGCCAATGCCGCTGCGGCGTCAAGTATGACGGGGAGCGTAGTATCGTCCAATCGGGTGTGGTCGGTCACCTGCAGAGAAATCTGCGGGTCCCTGTGGCAGGGGCGCGCCATCAATCACAACGGTGCCTGCGGGCATGAATGGAGAACAAGATGAAAAACTGGAAAACAAGCGCGGAACAAATTCTGACCTCAGGGCCGGTTGTTCCTGTGATTGTTATCAACAAACTGGAGCATGCGGTCCCGCTGGCCAAAGCACTGGTTGCCGGTGGCGTACGTGTGCTGGAAGTGACGTTGCGTACCCCGTGCGCGATGGATGCGATCCGCGCTATCGCAAAAGAAGTACCGGACGCCATCATTGGTGCGGGCACGGTACTGAATCCTGAGCAACTGGCCGAAGTGACCGAAGCCGGTGCCCGGTTCGCCATCAGCCCGGGGCTGACGGATGCTTTGCTCAAAGCCGCCAACGCGGGTTCTATTCCGCTGATTCCGGGCATTTGCACCGTGTCCGAACTGATGATGGGTCTGGATGCCGGTCTGCGCGAGTTTAAATTCTTCCCGGCCGAAGCTAACGGCGGCGTGAAAGCGTTGCAGGCGATTGCCGGTCCGTTCCCGCAGGTGCGTTTCTGCCCGACAGGTGGGATTTCACCGAAGAACTACCGTGATTACCTGACGCTGAAAAGCGTGCTGTGTATCGGTGGTTCATGGCTGGTGCCAGCCGATGCGCTGGAAAGCGGTGACTATGCACGCATCACTGAACTCGCGAAAGAAGCTGTCGCGGGTGCAAAAGCGTAACCGGGCATTGCACGGATAATATAAAACCTCCCGCGGGAGGTTTTTTTATGTCTGAAAATCAGAAATTAACGCGCGGCAATGATCTTGATTTCGATTTTGTATTTCGGGTTCATCAGGTTGGCCTGCACGGTACAGCGCACTGGTGCATTGCCCGGCGACACCCACGCATCCCAGGCTTCATTCATGGCCGGGAAATCTTCTTTATTCACCAGAAACAGCGTGGCATCCAGAATTTTGCTTTTGTCTGAACCGGCTTCAGTCAGCGCAGCATCAATAATGGCCAGCGTTTCCGCAGTCTGATCTTTCGCATTCGCCTCCAGATTTTCCGGCACCGCCGTGTAATAGATGGTGTCGTTATGGATAACAATGTCGGACATCCGTGGCTCAGGGCGGATACGTTCGATGGTCATATTTTTGGCTCCAGTTAGTCACTTTTTTTGATGGCGCTAAGGGTATCACAAAGGTTGAATGCGTTGGATTGGCAGATGGCGGTAGCCGTAACGGCGTTGGGTTGGCATAATCACTGCTGATCCGTACAGGTAGAGAGACAGAGTGACAGACGATTTCGCAACAGACGGCGCACTGGCGCAGAAAATTGAAGGTTTTAAACCCCGTGAACCTCAGCGTCTGATGGCGCAGGCTGTCAGCAAAGCCATCAGCGGTAAGCAAGGGCTGGTGGTGGAAGCCGGTACCGGGACCGGGAAAACCTATGCCTATCTGGCTCCGGCGCTGCGTTCCGGCAAAAAAGTCATCATCTCCACCGGATCCAAAAACTTACAGGATCAGCTGTATTCCCGCGATCTGCCCAAAGTGGCCAATGCGCTGAAATTTAAAGGCCGTCTGGCGCTGCTGAAAGGGCGTTCAAACTATTTATGTCTTGAACGTCTGGAGCAACAATCGCTGGCCGGCGGCGATCTCGCCAGTCAGGCGCTCAGCGAACTGGCACATCTGCGTCACTGGTCAAGCAGCACGGAAGAGGGCGATATCAGCACCTGCACCGTGGTGCCGGAAGACAGCTTTGTCTGGCCGCTGGTGACCAGCACCAACGACAATTGCCTCGGCAGTGACTGCCCGCTGTATAAAGAATGCTTCGTGGTAAAAGCCCGCCGTAAGGCCATGGACGCCGATGTGGTGGTAGTAAACCATCACCTGTTCATGGCGGATATGGTGGTGAAAGAGAGCGGCTTTGGTGAGCTGATCCCCGAGGCTGACGTGATGATTTTCGACGAAGCTCATCAGATCCCCGATATTGCCAGCCAGTATTTCGGCCAGCAGGTCACCAGCCGTCAGTTGCTCGATATGGCAAAAGATATCAACATCGCTTACCGCACCGAAGTGCGTGACTCCGTACAGTTGCAGAAAAGTGCTGACCGCCTGAGCCAGAGCACCATGGATTTCCGTCTCGCACTCGGCGAGCCGGGTTTTCGCGGCAATCTGCGTGATGTTCTCAGCCAGCCTGCCATCCAGCGAGCCTTGCTGCTGCTCGATGACGCACTGGAGCTGTGCTATGACGTGGTCAAATTATCACTCGGCCGTTCTGCACTGCTGGACGCAGCTTTCGAACGCGCCACGCTTTACCGCAACCGTCTCAAGCGCCTGAAAGATGTCTCCATTCCCGGCTACAGCTACTGGTACGAATGTAATTCCCGCCATTTTGTGCTGGCGCTGACGCCGTTGTCGGTCACCGATAAATTCAGCGAAATGATGAAAGAAAAACCGGGAGCGTGGATTTTTACCTCTGCAACGCTGTCGGTGAACGATCAGCTGCATCATTTTACCGAACGTCTGGGTCTGGATCAGGCAGAAACGCTGCTGCTGCCGAGTCCGTTTGATTACGCCAAACAGGCCCTGTTATGTGTTCCACGTTTTCTGCCCGAATCGAACGTTCACGGCAGTTCGAAGCAGCTGGCGCGAATGTTGCGTCCGCTGATTGAAGCGAATAAAGGCCGTTGTTTCTTTCTGTGTACTTCCCACAAAATGATGCGTGAACTGGCGGAAGAGTTCCGGGCCAGTCTGACGCTGCCGGTTTTATTACAAGGCGAAACCAGTAAGGGACAGTTGCTGGCGCAGTTTGTCGAAGCCGGTAATGCGTTGCTGGTAGCGACCAGCAGTTTCTGGGAAGGGGTGGATGTGCGCGGTGATGCGCTGTCGTGCGTCATCATCGATAAGCTGCCATTTACCTCACCGGACGATCCGCTGCTCAAAGCGCGCATAGAAGATTGCCGTCTGCGCGGCGGAGATCCTTTCAATGACGTACAATTACCGGATGCGGTCATTACCCTTAAACAGGGCGTCGGACGTCTGATCCGCGATACGGATGACCGTGGTGTGATGGTGATTTGTGACAACCGGCTGGTGATGCGTCCGTATGGCGAAGTTTTCCTCAACAGCTTGCCGCCGACGCCACGCACGCGTGATCTGACGCAAGCGATCCGCTTTTTACAAAACGTTGAAGAGCAGAATTAGCCCTTTGTTTATGCTAAGATGCCGCCCCGAAAAAGGCTCTTGTACCCGTCATATATCACGTTGCAGATGCGTTGACTGCGCGCGACGTATTGAGGGTATAACTTATTAATTTCCCCGCCTGAGGTTTGGCATGTCCACGCGAATTTTAGCAATTGATACGGCGACAGAAGCCTGTTCGGTTGCGCTTTATGATCAGGGCGAAACGCTCGCCCATTTTGAACTCTGCGCCCGCGAGCATACGCAGCGCATTCTGCCGCTGGTGCAGCAGATCCTCGCCGAAGCGGGGCTTTCCCTGAAACAACTCGATGCACTGGCATTTGGCCGGGGGCCGGGCAGTTTTACCGGCGTGCGTATCGGCATTGGTATCGCGCAAGGTTTATCACTTGGCGCAGAGTTGCCGTTGTTGCCCGTTTCCACCTTACAAACCATGGCGCAGGGTGCTTACCGCCAGACCGGCGCGGAACAGGTGCTGGCCGCCATTGATGCCCGCATGGGCGAAGTGTACTGGGGTGAATTTACCCGCAATGCACAAGGTGTCTGGAGCGGTGAAAATACCGAGACGGTCATCAAACCTGAACAACTGCTGGCGCGAGCCGTTGAGCTAAACGGACGTTTTGCCACCGTGGGTACGGGCTGGGAAGCCTATCCGCATTTGCTGGGTGAATCTCCGGCGGCGGATTTATTTGATGGCAAAATGTTACTGCCACAGGCGGAAGACATGCTGCCGCTGGCGCTTCAGCTCTGGGAAAACGGCGTGCGGGTCAATCCGGAAGATGCCGAACCTACCTATCTGCGTAATGAAGTGACATGGAAAAAGCTGCCAGGCCGGTAGGGGATGGCAACTTGTGCATTAAATAGCGGTCAAAATGAAGAGTTTGCACAGGAGTCATCGTAATGCGTAAGTGGTCTGTCATTCAGCAGTTATCAGGCAAGACGGGTAAGAGAATGGCCCTGAGTGCGGTGGCACTCAGCGTTCTGGTGTTATCAGGCTGTGTCACCGTACCGGAAGAAATTCGCGGCACGACGGCAACGCCGCAGATGAATTTACAAGCGGTACAGGGCGCCCCGAATTTGTATGTCGGGCAGGAATCGCGTTTTGGTGGCAAGGTGGTCTCTGTGACCAACCTGCAGAACAAAACACGTCTGGAAATCGCTACCGTTCCCCTTGATGATGCCGCCCGGCCGATATTAGGCGCGGCATCACGCGGACGCATCATGGCTTACATTAATGGCTTCGTCGATCCGGTCGATTACCGCGATCAACTGGTCACCGTGGTCGGGCCGATTACGGGTGTCGAAAAAGGCACGGTAGGGCAGACGTCTTATGACTTTGTCACTGTAAACGTCAACAGCTATAAACGCTGGCGGGTACAGCAGCAGGTGGTTATGCCTCCGCAACCTATCGGCCCGTGGGGCTACGGTTTTGGTGGGCCTTATGATTCCTGGGGGCGAGGGTTTGGGCCCGGTTGGGGTCCCGGCTGGTATGACACGACACCCGCACGGGTCGAAAGCGTCGTCACAGAATAAACCGCCGCCGCACGGTAGCCCGCCTCCTCATGGCGCGCCACCGCCAAAAGGAACGCCGCCACCCCCTCATGGCGTGCCCCCTCCGGCAGCAGTAAAACCGGCGGCGGCACACCCTGTTGTGCCGCCGCCAAAGAAAACACTTTGAGACAAGATCGTTGTTAAGGCGGCTTAATTGCCGCCTTTTTCTTTTTTAGCCAGGGATGGCTGTAACGAGTGGTTGCAGAAATAGTGACCCGCCTCTCAACCTCGACATTGTTTGAAACGCAACTGGTAAGCTGAGTTAAAATATTGTTAAAGACGTGATAAAACTCGTCGAATAGAGACGGCAACAGAACATGATTTCAGGAGTGATACCTTGGAAAAGGTTTGGCTAAAACGTTATCCGGCAGATGTTCCCGAGAACATCGATCCCGACCGCTACAGTTCACTGGTCGAAATGTTTGAAAATGCCACGCTGCGTTATGCAGATACCCCGGCGTTTATCAACATGGGCGAGGTGATGACTTACCGCAAGCTTGAAGAGCGCAGTCGCGCTTTCGCTGCGTATTTGCAAAATGAACTGGGTCTGCAAAAGGGCGACCGCGTTGCCCTGATGATGCCGAATCTGCTGCAATACCCGATTGCCCTGTTTGGCGTGCTGCGCGCCGGTATGGTGGTGGTCAACGTCAACCCGCTGTATACGCCGCGTGAACTTGAGCATCAGCTCAATGACAGCGGTGCGAGCGCGATTGTTATCGTCTCCAACTTCGCCCACACCCTGGAAAAAGTGGTGTACAAAACTCAGGTTAAGCATGTGATCCTGACCCGTATGGGCGATCAGCTTTCTGCAGCGAAAGGCACGCTGGTTAACTTTGTGGTCAAATATGTCAAACGACTGGTGCCTAAATACCATCTGCCGAATGCCATTTCGTTCCGTACCGCCTTACAGCGCGGGCGTCGTCTGCAGTACATCAAACCCGACATCATTAATGACGATCTGGCGTTTCTGCAATACACCGGCGGGACGACTGGCGTGGCGAAAGGCGCAATGCTGACACACCGTAATATGCAGGCCAATCTCGAGCAGGCAAAAGCGGCGTACGCGCCGTTGTTGCAGCCGGGGCACGAACTGGTGGTTACGGCTCTGCCGCTGTATCACATTTTTGCATTGACGGTGAACTGCCTGCTGTTCCTCGAACTGGGTGGGAAGAGTCTGCTGATCACCAACCCGCGCGATGTGCCGGGGATGGTGAAGGAGCTGGGTAAATACCCGTTTACGGCGATCAGTGGCGTCAATACGCTGTTCAATGCGTTACTCAATAACGAAGATTTCCGCGAGCTGGATTTCTCCACGCTGCGCCTCTCAGTTGGCGGCGGAATGTCGGTGCAAAAATCCGTGGCCGAAAAATGGGAAAAACTGACCGGTAAACATTTACTGGAAGGTTACGGGCTGACCGAGTGTTCACCGCTGGTCGCCGGTAACCCGTATGACCTGAAACATTACAGCGGCAGTATCGGCTTACCGGTGCCGTCAACAGAGGTACGTCTGGTCGATGATAATGGTCAGGATGTCGGGCCGGGATTACCGGGTGAACTCTGGGTGCGCGGTCCTCAGGTGATGCTGGGATACTGGCAACGGCCTGCGGCGACCGACGAGGTGCTAAAAGATGGCTGGTTATCGACAGGCGATATCGTTACAGTGGACGAGCAGGGCTTTTTACGGATTGTTGACCGCAAAAAAGACATGATTCTGGTTTCCGGTTTTAATGTCTACCCTAACGAAATTGAAGAGGTGGTTTCACAACATGACAAAGTGCTCGAAGTTGCCGCCATCGGTGTGCCAAACGAGTCGTCGGGTGAAATCGTCAAAATTTGCGTGGTGAAGAAAGACCCGTCGCTGACCAGCGAAGAGATCCTCGCGCATTGCCGCCGGTTATTAACCGGTTACAAAGTACCGAAGATTGTCGAGTTCCGCGACGAGTTACCGAAATCAAATGTCGGTAAAATTCTCAGAAGGGAGCTTCGTGACGAGCAGGCAAAGCCGAAGGCTGATCCGAAACAGGATGCGGCATAAACGTCAGCTCAGGGGTTCAGTGATAGTCAGTTTCTTAACGCCGGCGAAGTCCGGCGTTGTCACGTTATAACGTAGTAATGATTAAGAGAATTAAGATTTGAATTATCAGTTGATCACCACCAATGACGCGCTGGAGCAGGTTTGTCTTCAGGCAAAAGCGCACAGCAAAATTGCGCTGGATACCGAATTTGTCCGCACCCGCACTTACTACCCGCAACTGGGTCTGATCCAGTTATTCGATGGCGAACGGCTCACGCTGATCGACCCTTTGCCGATCACCGCCTGGCAGCCTTTTATCAATTTGCTGGTTAATCCTGATGTGATCAAATTCCTTCACGCGGGCAGTGAAGATCTGGAAGTGTTTCTGAATGCGTTTGGTGTGATGCCTTCGCCGTTGATTGATACGCAGATCCTCGCCGCGTTCAGCGGACGCCCGCTGTCCTGTGGTTTTGCGCGTCTGGTGGCGGAAACCACGGGTGTTGAGCTGGATAAAAGTGAATCGCGCACCGACTGGATCGCCCGCCCGCTGAGTGAAAAACAGTGTGTGTATGCGGCGGCTGACGTGTGGTATTTGCTGCCGCTGGCTGAACAACTGATGCGGGAAACAGAAGAAGCAGGGTGGATGGATGCCGCGCTGGATGAATGTCTGGCATTGTGCCGTCGCCGCAGCGAAGTGCTGCAACCGGAGCTGGCGTATCTGGAAATCGGCAACGCCTTCCAGCTGCGTCCGCGTCAACTGGGTTGTCTGAAGTTGCTGGCGGCATGGCGTCTTAATCAGGCTCGTCAGCGTGATCTGGCCGTTAACTTTGTGGTACGCGAGGAAAACCTCTGGCAGGTGGCGCGCTATCAGCCGACATCACTGGGCGAGCTGGAGGCTCTGGGGCTGAGCGGCCCTGAAATCCGCTATCATGGACGTACGTTGCTGGCGCTGGTGGAGGAATCCAATGCACTGGATGAATCAGAGCTGCCTGCACCTATTTCGAATCTGATTGATCAGCCGGGTTACCGTAAAGTCTTCAAGGATATCAAAGCACTGATCCAGACCGTCAGTGAAGAGAGTAAGCTGAGTGTTGAGTTGCTGGCTTCACGTCGTCAGATTAACCAGTTGCTCAACAGCCACTGGAAGTTAAAAGATAAAGAAGCGCAGCCTGAATTAATCAGCGGCTGGCGTGGAAAATTGTTAGCCGAAAGATTGAATGCCATTCTGAGCAATTATTGATTTCTTTTTCCTCAGCGGGGGATTAGCCATCAGGTCGTGATAATAAGAGCGGGTAAATTCCCCGCTCTTTTTTTATTCAGGCTTCTGAAAATCTGCACTTTGAAGAATTAATTTCAGTAACTCAGGATAAAAAGCAGGGAATTAAGCCAGTGTAGGGATATTAATTTCCAGCCTGAATGAGATGAGTCTTAATCAAAATTTTCACGAATAGATGCAAATAAACGAATAATAGATCCGTTTAATGGTTATATATACAGTGGTTATTGGCGGTAAGGAATAATACGCGAAGGGAAATCAACAAAAAGTGAGTGGCCCCCTGAGGAAACAGAGGGCGCTATT
Source organism: Rahnella victoriana (assembly GCF_021276285.1). Lineage (NCBI taxonomy): Bacteria > Pseudomonadati > Pseudomonadota > Gammaproteobacteria > Enterobacterales > Yersiniaceae > Rahnella > Rahnella victoriana. Next base: position 4,213,419 of record NZ_CP089919.1, on the reverse strand, counting down.
CTGAAAAAAACACCTGCAAACAAGGCAAATAGACTGCTGTCATTTAGGCGCTTCTTCCGACTCTGGCAGGGTGACGTTAAGTTCCAGTACGGAAATATCGTCACCTTTTTGCTCGAACTGAACCTGCAACATTTCGGGGTCAATCTTAATATACTTACAGATGACCGCCAGAATGTCTCGTTTCAGATCAGGCAGATACGATGGTTCACTATCCCCTCGACGCCGTTCGGCTACGATGATCTGTAGCCGTTCCTTGGCTATATTGGCTGTCGATTTTTTGCGGGACAGAAAGAAATCTAACAATGCCATGGTTTATCCCCCAAAAAGGCGTTTCAGGAAACTCTTCTTCTCTTCCTCAATGAAACGGAATGCACGTTCTTCCCCAAGCAGGCGGCTGACAGTATCGTCATACGCTTTCCCTGCATCGGATTCCTGATCCAGAATGACCGGCTCGCCCTGGTTGGACGCACGCAGCACAGACTGATCTTCAGGGATAACCCCGATCAGAGGAATACGCAGGATTTCCAGCACATCTTCCATGCTCAGCATGTCGCCACGGCTGACACGTCCAGGGTTGTAACGGGTGAGAAGCAGATGTTCTTTAATAGGCTCTAAGCCCTGTTCCGCACGGCGGGATTTTGAAGACAAAATGCCCAAAATGCGGTCGGAGTCGCGAACGGAAGACACTTCAGGGTTGGTGGTGATCACGGCTTCATCGGCGAAATACAACGCCATCAGTGCGCCGGTTTCGATACCCGCAGGGGAATCGCAGACCACGAAGTCAAATTCCATTTCGGCTAAATCGTTCAGGATTTTTTCCACGCCTTCGCGGGTCAGCGCATCTTTGTCGCGCGTTTGCGAAGCCGGAAGAATAAACAGGTTTTCGGTGCGTTTATCTTTGATAAGCGCCTGATTCAACGTGGCATCGCCCTGGATCACGTTAACGAAATCATAAACCACGCGGCGCTCACAGCCCATAATCAGATCGAGATTACGCAGACCGATATCGAAATCGATAACGACGGTCTTTTTGCCTTTTTGAGCTAAACCGGTAGCAATGGCCGCGCTTGAAGTGGTCTTGCCAACGCCCCCTTTACCCGATGTAACAACTATGATGCGTGCCATGAATGGATTCCTTGTCAAAAGGGCTTAGTTTAAAGGTTGTATGGTTAACACATTATTTAACAGGCTGAGGCGCGCTGCCTGACCGAGGTAATCAGTCGGGATTTGATCACTCAACCAGTATTGCCCTGCGATAGAGACTAGTTCAGCGCCTAAATGCGTGCAAAAGATCTGACAATTTGCATCGCCTGCGGCACCAGCCAGCGCTCTGCCTCGCATCATGCCGTAGATGTGGATATTGCCATCGGCAATCAGTTCCGCACCTGCGCTGACACTGTTGGTCACGATGAGGTCGCTGTTACGGGCATAAATTTGTTGGCCGGATCTGACGGGGGTACTGACAATGCGGGTTTTGGCCGGGGCATTGTCGGGCACGACAGGAACCGGTGGCTCTGCGGCGATTCGCTGGGCACGACCTTCACTCAGCAGCGGTAAACCGGTGCGGGAAAGTGCGCGTTTTTGCGCTTCATCTTTGCAACCACTGATGCCAACAACGCGAAAGCCTGCAGAAGCGACAGCCTGTTGAATGTCTTTCCAGTTTGCTTCACCTGTCAGTGAGGCAACGTTGATAACAACAGGGGCATTTTTCAAAAAGGCTGGAGCTTGCTCCACTTTTTCCTGTAATGCCTGATAAATAACCTCAGGTTGTGAACTATGTAAATGAACAACCGATAAGGTAAAACTGCTGCCTTTTAGTTCTATTGGCGATTGTGACATCTATCCTGACTCAGTCTCAGCAACTCTAAATCCCCGGAATACCACTCGGGGGGCGATATTCCGATGTACGATAAGCATGTTATAGTTACAGTTATATCTAGGCAAGCCACCGTTTCAATAAAATAGAGTTAAAAAAATGCTTTGTGTGATCTATAGAAGTACTAAACGCGACCAGACTTATCTGTATGTCGAAAAAAGAGACGATTTTTCCCGTGTGCCGGAAGAATTACTCAAAGGCTTCGGTGTGCCTCAGTTCTCCATGATGCTCAATCTGGCCGAACGCGAAAAACTCGCCACAGCCGATATTGTCAAAGTGCGTCAGTCGCTCGAAGAACAAGGTTATTATCTGCAAGTTCCGCCGCCGGCAGAAAGTTTATTGAATATCCATCTGGGTGATACCTCTAAATAACACATTCCTGACATTTGTTTCGGCAATTCTCGAACTTTCAGACGTCATGACTTGCATTCATCGTTGTCGTGCTCAAAGCTTACAACGATGAATCATTTGCAGAAGTCAAAAGGAAGAAATTGATGAAATTGTCGGCACTGGCCGTGTTAACACCGCTGATCATTCTGAGTGGTTGTGCAGCACAAAAAGCATCCTCAGGGCAAACGCCCGCACCGTCAGCCACCTCCACCCAGACGGCGGCACCGGCACCCGCCGCCACCTCAGGCAAAACGTCACTGGCCGAACAGGGACGTGACCCTGCCGAGTTCCCGGCCTATGCCGAGCAACTTAAAGCCCAGGCGCTTTCACAAGGCATCAGCCAGCAAACCATCGACAGCACCTTCGCTAATCTTCATTTCGTTGATCGCGTGATCAATTCCGACCGCAATCAGCTCGAGAAGAAAGTGACCCTCGATGATTATCTGACCCGCGTTCTGCCTGAATGGAAGATTAAACAAGGTCAGGAACAGCTTCAGAACAATTTGCCCGCGCTGACCAAGGCCAGCGACCGTTACGGCGTGCAGCCACAGTACATCGTGGCGCTGTGGGCGATGGAAAGCAGTTTCGGCAAAATTCAGGGTAAAGAAGACGTATTCTCCGCCCTGGCCACGCTGGCGTTCGAAGGGCGTCGTGAAGCGTTCTTCACCAAAGAATTCATGTCGGCGCTTAAGATCGTCGATTCAGGAAAAGCCAGCAGTGACATGATGAAAGGTTCCTGGGCTGGCGCAATGGGGCAGTCGCAGTTTATGCCGAGTTCCTACCTGACTTACGGGGCTGACGGCAACGGTGACGGCAAAATTGATATCTGGAAAAACACCGACGACGTATTTGCCTCGACGGCCAATTACTTAGCAAAAGAAGGCTGGAAGGGCGATCAGGGCTGGGGTCAGGAAGTGAAATTACCGGCTAACTTTGATGGCACTCTGGCGGGACTAAAAAATAACCAGATGCATCCGGCCAGTTACTGGCAGCAATTGGGCGTGACGCAAGTGGACGGCACCCCTCTGACGTCAACGGCGACCCGCGCATGGGTTATCACACCGGATGATACGCAGGGGCGCGCGTTCCTGGTTTACGATAACTTCCGTACGATCATGCACTGGAACCGTTCAACTTATTTCGCATTGAGTATCGGCATGATGGCGGATGGCATCATGGGCGCGCAGACACCGCTGGCTTCGGGTGATACTGCACCGGCTCAGACCACACCTGCGCCCTTAGCGCCAGCGCCGCATAATCCGTTTAGCGGCTGATATTCCTCATAACAAGGAGTAGCGTATGTACCAACACAGAGACTGGCATGGCGCATTACTGGATTTCCCGGTCAATAAAGTGGTGTGCGTCGGCAGCAATTATGCCGATCACATCAAAGAAATGGGGGGGCAGAAGGCGGCGGAACCGGTTTTATTTATTAAGCCGGAAACCGCGCTGTGTGATTTCCGCCAGCCTGTCGCGATCCCGAAGGATCTGGGTTCGGTACATCATGAAGTGGAACTGGCTGTGCTGATCGGAACGCCGCTGAAACAGGCGACGGAAGACCGCGTTGCCAATGCCATTGCCGGTTACGGGGTGGCGCTTGACCTGACGTTGCGGGATTTGCAGTCGACGTTCAAACAAGCCGGACAACCCTGGGAAAAGGCCAAGGGGTTTGACGGCTCGTGCCCGATGAGCGGATTTATTCCGGTGAGTGAATTCGGTGATGCACAGCAGGCTGAGTTGCGTTTGGAAATCAACGGCGAAGTGCGTCAGCAAGGCAATACCCGCGACATGCTGACGCCGCTTTTACCGCTGATCGCCTATATGAGCCGGTTCTTCACACTGCGTGCCGGTGATATCATTCTCACCGGGACACCGCATGGCGTCGGCCCGTTAAAAGCCGGTGATGAAATCTCAGCTACACTTAACGGTAAGCAAGTTTCCACTCGCGTGATTTAGCGCAATGTTGCAGGTCGCCGGAGCGGATTTCCGGCGGCTTTGCTTGCATCTGTTCGCCAAAGCGTCTATATAAGCACCCTCATTTTATTTATACCGGATGCACACTATGACTGAACCCGCTTTTTGGCAGCACAAAACGCTGTCTGAAATGACTGACGAAGAATGGGAAGCATTGTGCGACGGCTGCGGACAATGCTGCTTACATAAGTTGATCGACGAAGACACCGATGAAATTTATTTCACCAACGTCGCCTGTAATCAGCTCAACATCAAATCCTGTCAGTGCCGCAACTACGAGCGTCGTTTTACGCTGGAAGAAGATTGCATCAAACTGACCCGCGAAAACCTGACCACTTTTGACTGGTTGCCGCCCACCTGCGCGTATCGCCTGATCGGTGAAGGCCGCCCGTTACTGCCGTGGCATCCACTGCTGAACAAAGCGTCTAAATCCGCCATGCACACCGCGCAGATTTCCGTGCGCTATATTGCCGTGCGTGAAGACGACGTGGAAGACTGGCAGGATCACATTATGAATAAGCCAAGCTGGGCGAAGTAACTACCTGAAGTGATTGAAGAACTTCATCACTGTGATATAGCGCGGGGCATATACGGGGCATCACCCGTAAATCCTGCGTTCAAAATGTCCATCTGATTACTGTTATTCTCGCTCATCCACTTCAATTAAGTGCTTTCTACTCTTTGCGTCTAAAGGCGGCGCTTGAGAGCCATTGTCCCACTTGGACGGAGCCCTTGAAGGGTTAAATGCATATTGGGAAGTGTCATAACACAAAAAAAATCCCTCCAGGCACAGAAAAATTCCCTCACATCATGATTCTTAACAGAAGTTTGCATTAATTCAATTTTTTTTAATCTTTTGAGTTATGGCCTAAAAAATAGGCGAGGCGTTTATACTTATATATGCAGAAGGCGTTAGGAATACCATGAGCATATTGGTTATGACAGGATTTATATGTTTCAGTAAGGCAAAACAGATAGCGTTAAAACAATCATTACAACTTAAATGTGCGCGGAATCACAATGTGATATGATTTGATGAACTATCAAATTGGGTGTTTTATGCGCATTAATTCAATAGACTATCTACGAGGCATACTTTCGTTACTCATTGTTTTCTATCATCTTCGGTCATGGTTGCTACATGATGCAGATTCATCAACTATGATTGGGGTCTTTGGCGTGTATGGTGTCTCAATATTTTATTTAATTAGCGGATCTGCTTTGTTTCTTGCCCATAAAGCTGATAGTTTTTCAATTCGTAATCTTGCAATATTTTATGCTAAACGGTTTCTAAGAGTTGCCCCGGTTTATTGGTTCTCCATGCTATTAGTGGTAATTTTCGCATGGACTTATTATGATATTTATCGCTATGATTTTTGGACAACTGCAGTAAACATAACGTTGTTATTTGGTTTTTTGGATGGCGGTAATTATATTGTTTCTGGCGGTTGGTCCATTGGGAATGAAATGGTTTACTATCTGTTATTCCCACTAATTATTATTTCTTTGAGAAATAAACTATCTCTCTTCATTTTCATTGCGATAACAATCACGCTATTCTATTATTTTTCATTTCATCTGCTAAATGCTGGTTTTTCCTTGGCAAGCCAGTGGTTGACATATATTAACCCGCTAAATAATATTATTTTTTTTGTAACTGGAATTCTTGTAACTAAATTATTTTATAATAAAATCGGTAATGTAAAAAAATATTCTATTGGATTGATTCTGGTCTCTATGAGTGGTTTCTATTTTTACCCGACAATAGGTGACCAAATTAAAATCGTTACTGGCTTGGATAGAGTTTTTTATACAATAATGTCTATTTTATTGTTCACCGGTTTTTTCATGATCAAGCAGATAAAAAATAAATTTATTCACGGTGTGCTGAAGTTAATAGGAGATCTTTCATATTCTATTTATCTCATTCATGCAGTGGTGTTTTGGTATTTAATTAAAGCGCTAAACATTAATAAATCCATTGCAGCTAATCATTTTTTATTTTTTAGCGGTGCTTTTATCATTATAGTTATAGTATTAGCCTTTTTAATTCATAAGTATATAGAAATACCAACTTTCTGGCTAAGCAGAAAATTAATAGCTGATAGAGATTTGAGCAAGATGCATAATTGATCGTGAAAAATTACCTTTTTCTGAACATGAGGCATATGCTATGCGTAGCTGTGCGAAAATTTCAACTCATAACTGATATGTATTATTGTCATAAATGTTGCCATAGAGAAAGATATTAGTAGGAACTTGTTCGTTTCAGTTTCCTGGAAGTTGCTGGAGCAATATCACAGCAACTTCCAGGAGACATGCAGAGGTTAAAGAGGAGTAGTCATACCAGCAAAAAAACCTACCTCATACAGAACATTTCGATGAATGGTGAGTGACGACTACATATATTTCCTCAGGAATGCCGGGTCTTCTATATATCGTGACAATAATTTTGCAATTAAAACTGCACAGAGAGAAACAAAAATACCATACCACATGGCAAATGGGCTGTTGTTTAAAACTTCATTTTCAAAACATCCAATTGAAAATAGCATAATAGGAAAGTGTATAATATAAAGTGAGTATGAATACTTAGAAGACTTCGGTAATATATTTATTTTCACATCTTTACACAGAATGACCAGGTATAAGAATAGACCAAAAAATAACCCGAAATACATATTATAAGTTTCAATGTTTTCACCGTGCGAAATGAAATTAACGGCATGCTTATATACATGAACACCTACAATGGCAAGCAGGATGAATGCTATCGGTTTTGAGTAATTAAAATTGATCTTTGCATAGGATAATGCTAGCCCAAAAAACCAAACCTTGGAATAGGTAAAAAATTCATGTTTTATGCTGCATATAAAAACAAATATCATTATCGCTATTGCAATTAATATTGGCTTTCTTGTGAAAATCAAACCAGCTATGACGTAATACCAAGCCTCAAATGGCAAACTCCATAGAGGGGCATTGAATGAAAAGGGAGAATTAAGGATGCCATTTGTAAACGTCATAACTCCAATCATATGAGATGGATAGAATGATAGCGATCTTCCTTTAAGCCAAAGATCCGGATTGGAAAAGGTAGCTCCACCAGATTGGAAAAGATGAAAGGCCAGTTGATATAAGCAGAAAGTTATTACGATTGAGGCGATAAGTGGTGGGTATATTCTATAAAATCTACTTGAAGCATAATCAGGTAATGAGAAATAAACATTTTTTTGAAAATTATTTTGAATGGATTTTCCAATCAAAAAACCGCTCATTACAAAAAAAATCATAACACTTGATTGGGCAACTAAGGCAAAATATTTATAAAGAGATGCATCATATCTGGCCAGGAATAGCTGATAGAAATGTGCAACTACAACTGATAAAGCTGAGACCCCACGTAAGGACTCAAGCGACAAAGATTGGTTGGGTGTAAGTTTTTCCATTTTATGAAGTCTTGATAAGTAATATGAAATTCCAATGTTATATAATTGTCTATTCTAACAGATTTTTGACAAAAGGTGGAGGGTATCAGCTTAGTCAGGATCACTGCGACCAGTTTGGCTTTGCGAAGAATCTTTATTACCTCGGTCATATTATGCAACGTCATAGACTTACCTGGCGTAAAATTGATCTCAAGACGATGTTGAAACTTGCTATGCGTTTTTATTCTGGTTGTTTTTGAAACATAAAAGCCCCGGCAATTGCCAGGGCATTTTTCATGCTCGTCTGAGTTTAAATTTCTGAGTCCGGTCGTATACCGTTCAGGGCGTTCAGCGCATCTGAATCCAGTTCAGGATCCGCTTTATCAATCAGACGTGTCATGTCTATCAGGGCCTGAAACTGTTCAAATAAAATTTTGGCATCAGATTTAAGCACTTCATCCGCCGAATCCAGCGCAGAGTTAATGGCTTTGTTCACGCTTTCGATGATTTCCTGCGGCCCGCCATTTTTCCCGACAGTCAGAAATACGGCACTCAACAGAAGTGACTGTGCTTCAACCTGTGCGGTAAGTTGTTTGGAATCGGCTTCCATCCGGGAGATTTTTGCAATCATTCCTAAGATGATATTTTTCATTTGTCACTCCTGCAGATCGAAAGGGTTGTGCCTTATATTTCTACGCCAGGTTCTGAAAACTGCATAATCATATTTCGTTAAACTGAGAGGCCCCTGATGAGACCGCTCAGTTTGCCGCAATACACATCAGGCATCCGGATGGTTTTTGCCTTCCTCGATAAAATCTTCATCGATGACATCAGTGTTGTTCTGATGGTCCCGGCCGGAGAGGATATTCCAGCAGGCAATGAAGAGGGCAGCAATCAACGGGCCAATGACAAAACCGTTGATGCCATACACTTCCATACCGCCCAGGGTGGTGACCAGAATCAGATAATCCGGCATCTTGGTGTCTTTACCGACCAGCAACGGACGCAAGACATTGTCCACGATACCAATCACCACCACGAAGAAGACCACAATAAAGATCCCCTGCCACAGCATCCCTGAAGCAAAGAAATAAATCGCTGCAGGAACCCAGATAATCGCTGAACCTACTGCCGGAATGATGGACAGGAAAGCCATCAGCGCGCCCCACAGCAGACTGCCATCCAGCCCCGCAATATAGAACGCCAGCCCGCCCAAAGCCCCCTGTACGACAGCCACAACGACCGTACCTTTGACGGTTGCGCGTGACACTGCCGCAAACTTCATAAACAGGTGATGTTTGACATGACGTGACAGCGGAAGGGCTTCCAGCGTCAGATTGACCAGATACGCACCATCCTTAATCAGGAAGAACAGGATGTAGAGCATAATGCCGAAGCCCACGACGAAGCTGAACGTGCTCTTACCGATGACAAAGACGCTTCCCGCCAGATACTGACTGCCCTGCATAGCCGCATCGGAAAGTTTCTTCTGGATCTCCGCAGTGCTGTCCAGATCGTGATCTGTCAGGAAATGCCGCGCCCATCTTGGTAAGTGATGGATGAAATCCGAAAGAACGACGGGCAGCTGGGTTTCATTGCCCTGAAGCTTTGTGTATACCGCGTTGAATTCAATCGCCAGCGAAGACGTAATGATCGCCAGTGGAGTAAAAACGATCAGGCAAATGACCAGGACGGTTATCAGCGAAATAATTCCGTTACGGTCACCTACATACTGTTTGAGCCTGTTTTTAAGCGGGTTAAAAATAACCGCCAGAATAATCGCCCAGAGTACGGAAGAATAGTAAGGCCGTAATACATCAAAAAAAGCCAAAGTCACGATGAGAAGAATCGCGATGAAAAAACCTTTTGAAAATCCTTTAACTACCATAATTGTTCCTCAGATGATCCTGTTGCCCTCGTAGCATAGAGCGCATTACTGAATTTACAAATAAAGAACAGTTTTTTATGAAGAGGCTGTGGCTGTCATATGGCGTTCAAACGGGCATAAAAAAAAGCGCCCTGAGGCGCTTTCTAAACGGATTGCCCGGGCCTAATTAACGGCCGAACAAATCGCGGCGTTTCGGTTTCACGAACTGAGAAATCAGCACCAGAATCGCGATCACCATAAACACGCTGAAAATCACGACCAGCCACTGTGGCATACCCAATGACAGGAATTCCCACTGTTTTTCTGCGCAGTCACCGTTGGCGATAAACATCCACGGGAACCATTTATCCAGTGGCAACCAGGTCGGAAATCGTGCGGCGAAATCACAGGTCGCGAACGGTGAAGGGTGGAGCTGAATCATAGTGTGTTCCCATGACAGGCGGATCCCTTCGTAAGCGCTGTAAATCCAGATCAGGATACCGGCATAACGCAACCAGGTTGAAGGCGCAATCGCACCCACCAGTCCTGCCAGCAGAATGCCCATCAACGCGCAGCGCTCATAAATACACATGACGCACGGTTTTAGCAACATCACGTGCTGGAAATACAACGCAACCAGCTCCAGAGCCAGTGCGGTTAGCGCCATCAGAAGCCATGCACCGCGTCCTTGTGAGCAGCGGTTAAGATATTGCAACATAGAAAAATTTTCCCTGCAGTGAGCAACTGGTACGCAGTGTAAACCAATTGCACACTGCTGCCAGCCTGTCTGAATAAATATTCGGTAAATAATTACGATAAATCGGACAATTCGACTTTAACTTCAGTAAATCTCTGAATCAGTGTGCGGGCATCACTTCACTGACCGGTGGCAAGCTCAGCCATCCCATGTCGGTGTACCACTGCGTCATATCGGGCAGCAGATACTGAACGCACAACAAGCCAACCAGCGTCATGACCACCGTATAAGGCAACGCCATCCAGACCATTCTGCCATAGGAGAGGCGGATCAACGGGGCGAGAGCCGAGGTCAGCAGGAACAGGAATGCGGCCTGACCATTCGGGGTGGCAACCGACGGCAGGTTGGTGCCTGTGTTAATCGCTACCGCCAGCAGCTCAAATTGCTTCAGGTCGATCACGCCGCTCACCAGCGCAGATTTCGCTTCATTAATATAAACCGTACCGACAAAGACATTATCTGATACCGAAGAAAGCAATCCGTTGAAGAGATAGAACAACGAAAGCTGATTCGACGGCGCGGCCTGCAACACGAAGTGAATGATCGGGCTGAAAAGATGTTGCTCGACGATCACGGCGACGATGGCAAAAAATACCGTCAGCAGGGCGGTGAACGGCAGGGAATCCTGAAAGGCTTTACCGATCGCATGTTCATCGGTGACGCCACAAAACGCGGTAGCAAAAATAATGACGGTCAGTCCGATCAGGCCGACTTCGGCCAGATGGAAGGCCAGCGCGATAATCAGCCATACACCGATAACAGCCTGAATGACCAGTTTAATGCGTTCCTGTTTGGTATTGTTCTCACTGTTTTTTTGATCATATTGCCTGAGCACTTCAAACACAGGCTGTGGCAGTTGCGCGCCGTAGCCAAACCAGCGGAAACGTTCCACCAGGGCACACACGATAAAGCCGCAGAAAAACACGGGCACGGTGACGGGGGACATACGGATGAGGAAATCCACAAACTGCCAGTCCGCGCTTTTGGCGATAATCAGATTTTGCGGTTCGCCGACCATCGTCATGACGCCACCCAGTGCGGTACCGACACCGGCATGCATCATCAGGCTGCGTAAAAAGGCCCGGAATTGTTCCAGCACCGCGGCATGTTGCTGGCTGCCGGTAAATGAACTGTCATCATCAACAGCGTCTTTTTCAGACTGGTTTGAGGCAACGTTGTGGTAAATCGTATAGAAACCCACGGAAACACTGATCACCACGGCGATCACTGTCAGCGCATCGAGGAAGGCGGATAAAAAGGCGGCCGCAAAACAAAACGCCATCGACAGGGCGATTTTATTGCGCAGGTTTAACAGCAGCTTGGTGAACACGGTCAGCAGCAACTGCTTCATGAAATAGATGCCTGCCACCATGAAAATCAAAAGCAGGATGACTTCCAGATTGGCCGAAATCTCTTCACGGATGCGCTCTGCACTGGTCATGCCGATCATCACGGCTTCGATAGCCAGCAAACCCCCTGGCTGAAGCGGATAGCATTTGAGTGCCATGCCCAGTGTAAAGATGAACTCAATGACCAGCAGCCAGCCCGCTAAAAACGGACTGACAAGAAAGAAAACCAGCGGATTAATGATCAGGAAAGCCAGAATAGTAATCTTGTACCAGTTGGGTGATTGACCCAAAAAGTTTCTGATGAATGCACGACTGAAGGTAGTTTCCATAGTCCCCAAAGATCCTTTATAAGTAATTTATAGATGTATCAAAACGATAGCCCAGTTTATTCTTCCGGCCAAAAATTTTCACCGCAAAAGACGAGGCAATCACATGCGAAGAAATGTGAAATTCTGCCAACCCCTGCACAGTTTCAACATTAGTTCCGCCGGAGCGCTATAACAGGCGATTTTCATCTGGTATGATGAGCTGAACTATATCCCTAATAAAAGTCCCACACGGAACGACAAACACATGGTTATTAAGGCACAAAGTCCTGCCGGTTTTGCCGAAGAGTATATCATCGAAAGTATCTGGAACAGCCGATTCCCTCCGGGTTCAATTTTGCCTGCTGAGAGAGAACTTTCAGAACTCATTGGCGTGACCAGAACCACATTGCGTGAGGTGTTACAGCGACTTGCCCGGGATGGCTGGTTGACAATCCAGCACGGAAAACCGACGAAAGTGAATAACTTCTGGGAAACGTCGGGGCTGAATATTCTGGAAACCCTGGCGCGCCTCGATCACGACAGCGTGCCGCAACTGATTGATAATCTGCTGTCAGTCCGCACCAACATCGCCACCATCTTTATCCGCAAAGCCATGCGCACCAATCCGGAAGAAACCCAACAGGTGCTGGCAAAAGCCGCTGAAGTCGAAGATCATGCAGAAGCGTTCACCGCGCTTGATTACGGTATCTTCCGTGGTCTGGCCTTTGCTTCCGGTAATCCGATTTACGGCCTGATCATCAACGGCTTGCGTGGGCTTTATACCCGCGTCGGACGCTATTACTTCTCCAATCCTGAAGCGCGTAAACTGGCGATCAGTTTCTACAAGAAACTGTCAGATATCTGCCACGAAAAAAGCTACGAGCAGATTGTGGATTGCGTGCGCAATTATGGACGTCAGAGTGGTGAAATCTGGCACAGCATGCAGAGCGCGATGCCCGGTGACCTGACTGAACAAAAGCATCGTTGAGTGTGAGACAGACAGATATCAGAAAGGGCGCTTAGCGCCCTTTTTTACTGGCTGAAAACGGCGCGGGTTAGAGTGGAGCGGGGCGCAGCGGGCAGCGTTCGAGCAATTCAACGCTGCCGTCTTCATTAAGCTGTTCGATGAACACATCGAACCCCCACAGACGATGAACGTGTTTCATGACTTCACGACGGCTCTTGTCCAGCGGCGCACGATCCTGCGGTATGTAACGCAGGGTCAGCGAGCGATCCCCGCGTAAATCCACGTTCCAGACCTGAATATTCGGTTCATGATTACTCAGATTGTACTGCGCTGATAACTCCTGACGGATGGCGCGATAGCCTTCCTCGTTGTGGATCGCGGCGATCTCGAGATAATTATTGTGGTCATCATCGAGCACGGTAAACAGACGGAAATCACGCATCACTTTTGGCGACAGGAACTGACTGATAAAACTCTCGTCCTTGAAGTCACGCATCGCGAAGTGCAACGTATCCAGCCAGTCGGAACCGGCAATGTCCGGGAACCAGTAACGATCTTCTTCGGTCGGTTCCTGACAAATACGCTTAATGTCCTGCATCATGGCAAAGCCGAGCGCATACGGGTTGATCCCGCTGTAATAGGGGCTGTTATACGGCGGTTGATACACCACATTGGTGTGGCTGTGCAGGAATTCCAGAATGAAGCGGTCGGACACTTTCCCTTCGTCATACAGATGATTCAGGATGGTGTAGTGCCAGAATGTGGCCCAGCCTTCATTCATGACTTGTGTCTGTTTTTGCGGATAAAAATACTGACTGATTTTACGTACGATACGCAAAATCTCGCGCTGCCAGGGTTCCAGCAGAGGTGCATTTTTTTCCATGAAATACAGCAGGTTTTCCTGAGGTTCAGACGGGAAGCGGCGCGCCTGTTCCGGTGCGTCCACGCTGTCTTTACGTGGCAGCGTTTTCCACAGTGTGTTCACCTGGCTTTGCAGATATGCCTCGCGACTTTTTTGTCGGGCGAGTTCTTCCTGCAGGGAGATTTTTTGCGGACGTTTATAACGGTCGACACCGTAATTCATCAGTGCATGACAGGAATCCAGCAGGCGCTCCACTTCATCGACACCGTAACGTTCTTCGCACTCACTGATATAACGTTTGGCGAACAGCAGATAATCGACGATGGAACTGGCGTCAGTCCAGCTCTTAAACAGGTAGTTGTTTTTGAAGAAAGAATTATGTCCGTAGCAGGCATGTGCCATCACCAGCGCCTGCATGGTGATGGTATTTTCTTCCATCAGATAAGCGATACACGGGTTGGAGTTGATGACGATTTCATACGCCAGACCCTGTTGCCCGTGTTTATACAGCTGTTCGGTTTCGATAAATTTTTTACCGAACGACCAGTGAGTGTAATTGATCGGCATGCCAATGCTTGAATAGGCATCCATCATTTGTTCAGAAGTGATGATCTCGATTTGATGCGGATACGTTTCCAGCCGGTACGACTTGGCTACCCGGTCAATCTCTGCGAGATAGGTTTGCAACAACTCAAACGTCCAGTCCGGTCCATCGTTAAGACGTTTGTCCTCAGTTTTTTGCTTTTGGGTCACTGTCGTCATAAGCCGCACCCTCATTAGTTATGGACGCTACAGAGTGTTTGATTCACAACCTTTTCTTAAGATTTCGCACGTCCATTGATAATCGTAGCTCAATCTGAGTGTGCCGTTAGATAAACACCATGAATCCCTTCTTTCACAAATCTATATCCTTATGGCCGGGACCTGTCAATCGTCGAATAAAAGAGCAGACAGCCCGGTCACAACGAGATACGGATGACAGTTTTCGCAGACATCGGATTTTCCTCGTTTCACCTGACCTTTATAAATCCCCGGTCTGCCGTCATCACCTCTTCCGTCACTCTCTGAGGTAATATCACGGGTGGCGCGCTTTGTAGTGTTTAATGCTAATTTTATCCTTGTATACAAGAATAATACCCTGCAAAGGAAGGCGCTTTCTTATCGGAAGGGGCGGGTGACTTCAATGAAGTCAATGCTGTCAGAAAACCATAAATTTCTCTTCCATTAGACGTAATGTTGCGGGATATCGTTATTTATTTATGACTATTGAAATAAATCTCGTCATGAACGATAAATAAATGTGAAAGACCTCACGGTTATGCGTGCCTGTGTTGGTGATTTTTCTCAGTCAGGTTAATTTCCTGTCATCAGAATATTATGCTTTGTTTTGTCGTGGAGTGGAGTCGATATGCGTGTGGTGATTTTAGGCAGTGGTGTGGTCGGTGTCGCCAGTGCATGGTATCTGGCTAAAGCGGGTCATCAGGTGACAGTCATTGATCGTCAGTCAGGCCCGGCAGAAGAAACCAGCGCAGGGAATGCAGGACAGATCTCACCGGGCTATGCCGCGCCGTGGGCGGCTCCGGGCGTGCCGGTGAAAGCCGTGAAGTGGATGTTTCAGAAACACGCGCCGCTGGCGATCCGTCTCGATGGCACGCAGTTCCAGCTGAAATGGATGTGGCAGATGCTGCGTAACTGCGACATGGACCACTATCAGACCAACAAGAGCCGCATGGTTCGTCTGGCGGAATACAGCCGCGATTGCATGAAGGCCTTGCGCGATGACACCGGCATTCAGTACGAAGGGCGTCAGGGCGGCACGTTACAGCTTTTCCGCACCGCGCAGCAGTTTGAAAGCGCGGCGAAAGATATCGCCGTGCTGGAAGATGCCGGTGTGCCGTACCAGTTGCTCGAATCCGGCCAGCTGGCAAGCGCTGAACCTGCCCTGGCGCAGGTTGCGCACAAACTGACGGGTGGATTACGTCTGCCTAATGATGAAACTGGCGATTGCCATATGTTTACCCGCAAGCTGGCGGAAATGGCGCGTCAGGCCGGGGTGGTTTTCGAATTCAACCGCACGGTGGATAAACTGCATGTGGTAAACGGCGAAATCACCGGCGTTCAGTGCGGCGAGGAAATAGTGAAAGCCGATGCGTATGTGGTGGCGTTCGGTTCGTATTCGACCGCACTGCTGGCCGATCTGGTTTCGATCCCGGTTTATCCGCTCAAAGGGTATTCACTGACGATTCCGATTACTGATCCGGCATCGGCGCCGGTATCAACCGTACTGGATGAAACCTATAAAATCGCCATTACCCGCTTTGACGATCGTATCCGCGTCGGGGGCATGGCCGAGATAGTCGGTTTTAACCTGAAACTGGCGCAGGCTCGCCGGGAAACGCTGGAAATGGTGGTGAGAGATCTCTACCCGAATGGCGGCAATATCGGGCAGGCCACGTTCTGGACGGGGTTACGGCCGATGACGCCGGACGGCACGCCGATTGTCGGGCGCACGCGCATCAGGAATTTGTACCTCAACACCGGCCACGGCACGCTGGGCTGGACAATGGCCTGCGGTTCCGGTCAGTTACTCTCGGATATTATGTCCGGCGTGACGCCCGCCATTCCTTCCGATGATTTATCGGTCGAACGCTACAGTCCAGGCTTTATCGCGCATCCTGCTGGCCCGCACAGCATGCATCCTGTGCGCTGAACCTGCCGTTACTCTTCGCCCGTGCAGCAGTGCACGGGCACGACTTTTGTATAGCCGGAGCTGGTATGCCTCGCCCGATTTCAGCCACATTATCTCTGTCCGCGTTAACTCAAAACCTCAATATCATTCGCGGCTTTGCGCCGGAAAGCAAAGTCTGGACGGTGGTGAAAGCCAATGGCTACGGCCACGGTATTTCCCGTATCTGGCGCAGTTTATCCGCCACCGACGGATTTGCGTTACTCGATTTCAATGAAGCCATTTTGCTGCGTGAGTCTGGCTGGCAGGGGCCGATATTATTGCTAGAAGGGTTTTTTAGTGCTGCGGATTTACCGCTGGTAGCGCAATACCGCCTGACCACCGCCGTGCACAGCGAATGGCAGATCCGCGCACTGGCGGAGGCGCAATTCAGCCAGCCGGTAAACGTTTATCTGAAGGTGAACAGCGGCATGAACCGTCTGGGTTTTGCACCTGAGCGTACGACTGCCGCGTGGCAACAATTGCGTGAACTGAAGCAGGTGGGTGAGATCACCCTGATGAGCCATTTTGCTACCGCCGACAGCGTGGAAGGCGTTGATGCCCAAATGGCTGCCGTGAATTTCGCAGGGCAACATATCAGCGGCCCGCGATGCCTGGCGAACTCCGCTGCCACGCTCTGGCATCCGCATACCCATTACGACTGGATCCGTCCGGGCATCATTGTGTATGGCGCGTCGCCGAGCGGGGACTGGCAGGATATCGCTGATACCGGGCTGCAACCGGTGATGACGCTGAAAAGCGAACTGATCGCTGTGCAGGAACTCAATGCCGGTGCGCGGGTGGGTTATGGCGGCCGTTACGGTGTCACGCAAGCGCAACGGATAGGCGTGGTGGCCTGTGGCTATGCTGACGGCTATCCGCGCCATGCGCCTACCGGTACGCCGGTCTGGGTGGATGGCGTACGAACCACCACGGTGGGGACCGTCTCCATGGATATGCTGGCGGTAGATTTAACGCCTTGCCCGCAGGCGGGGATTGGCTCACCGGTTGAATTGTGGGGTAAAAACCTCCCGGCAGACGAGGTGGCGACGGCAGCCGGTACGCTGGGCTACGAACTGCTGAGTGCGCTGGCACCCCGCGTACCGGTGACGACCATCGGATAACAAAAACGTATTACTTTTCCAGACGGGTCAGGCGCCCCGTTGAAGTCTTGCTGGCACGCCGCGCCAGCATCGCCAGACATCCTCCTGCCAGCATCACCAGCGCCAGACTCAGTTTTGGCTGCAACGGTAATGCCATGGCGATAAAACCGAGTAACGCGCCGCCTGCCATCTGCACCGACCCCACCAGCGCCGAGGCCACACCCGCTTCACTGGAGAACGGCTCAAGTGCGTAACTGGTGGCCGGACCGACCAGAAATGCCAGACCGGCACAGGCGCTCGCCACCGGCAGCATGTACAGCCAGGTTGCCGTCTGCTCAGCAGGCGGAACCAGCGTGATACCGGCAATCAGACCGAGACAACCGGCAAACATCAGAATGCCGCCCGTCGTCAGGCACACCGGACGGCCCACTTTATGGATGATGCGGTTGGAGATAAAACTCACTGCCATAATCCAGAAACCATTCGCGCCAAAAACCAGGGAAAACTGCAAAGGCGTCAGCCCGGCAATATTCATCAATACGGTCGGCGCCAGCGAGACATAAGTCAGCGCCATGCCCATTGCACCGGCGTTAACTAAGGCAAAAGTAATGAACCGGGCATTAAACAAAATCCGCGCGTACTGACGAAACGGCAGGCCATTGTTGGTCTGAGTACCGGCAGGGCGGGTTTCCGGCAGTTTGATTATCACCAGCAGCAATACCGCCAGCGTATAACCGGCTAACGCCCAGAAAGGCGCACGCCAGCCATAATACTGTGCAATCAGCCCACCGATCAGCGGTGCCAGCGCGGGAATGATGTTCAGCGTACCGTTAAGAAAGCCATAGGCACGGGCCGCATCGTTACCATTCATCCGGTCACGTACGCCACTGAAAACCACCACCGACGTACAGCACACCGCCAGCCCCTGAATAATACGGGATAACAGAAACATCCACGGCGCGACGGCGGTTGCGGCCACTATTGCACCGGCCAGATAAACCACCACACCGATAATCGCGATCGGGCGGCGGCCAAATTTATCCACCAGCGGACCGGCCACCAGCTGACCGAGGCCCATCACCAGAATGAATAGCGAAATCGAGGACTGAATGACCGCCTCGGTACTCTGTAAACCTAGCGCAATGGCAGGTATCGCGGGCAGATATAAATCAATACCCAGAGGGCCGAGCAGCACCAGGCTCAGCAACAGAAAAAGAAACTTTTGCATTGAAAACATCACTGTCAGTCATCCGAAAGGACGCTAAGGGTAATGATTTAGTTAATGAATGGAAAGCGGCTTGTGATAAACAGGCGGGACAGGGCCGTGAATAAAAACGGACACCCTGAGGTGCCCGTCTGATGCGAAGAACCGCAGAAATTATATTTTCTGCCAAAAATCGTCGAATACGGTGATCGGCGGACGGCGTTTATGTTCCGTACGCAGATACCAGCCTTCAATAATGGCGGCAGCGTTATCGTCGATTTTCTTGCCTTCAAGATAATCGTCGATCAGTTCGTAGGTCACGCCCAGCGCGGCTTCATCCGGCAAGGCAGGGCGGTCTTCTTCCAGATCGGCCGTCGGGGCTTTGGTATAAAGATGCGCCGGACAACCGAGTTCTTTCAGCAATGCCTTTCCCTGACGCTTGTTCAGACGGAAAATCGGATTGATGTCCGTGCCGCCGTCGCCGTATTTGGTGAAGAAGCCGGTGACCGCTTCTGCTGCGTGGTCAGTGCCCACCACCACGCCTTTCTTCATCCCGGCGATGCTGTACTGGGCTTTCATGCGTTCGCGGGCTTTCTCATTGCCTTTGATGAAATCGCTCAGCTCAATGCCGATTTCACGCAATGTCGCTTCGCTTGCCAGCACCGCATTTTTGATATTCACGGTCAGAACCTGATCCGGCTGGATGAAGGTGATCGCGTCCTGACAGTCGGCTTCATCCGCCTGCACGCCGTAAGGTAAACGCACCGCGATGAAATGATAATCCGCTTCTGTCGTTTCCGCACGTAATTCGCTAATTGCTGTTTGGCAAAGTTTGCCGGTAAGAGTAGAATCTTGCCCGCCGCTGATGCCCAGAACCAGTGTCTTGATGAACGGATGGGCCAGCAGATAACTTTTGAGAAAATCGACGCTGACACGGACTTCCTGTGCGGCATCGATGTGCGGTTTAACGTGCAGAGCCTGAATAATCTCTTGTTGTAAAGCCATGACCACTCCTCCTGAAGGCTGCCTTCGAGGAACCCGAGGCAAAAATAAGACGTTATCAGGATAAAACTACCCCGCATCGCTCAAAAGGACAAGATTCAGCGACGAGTTCGGCGGAAATCTGTACGCTGCCAGCTCGCAATATTTCGAACGAAAGCGGCAGGAAAGAAGTAAAGTGTGGCGCGTTAAGATCGATTACTGACCCGCATTGAAATAAGAAATCAATGAAAGGAAGTGTAATGATTTTGTATGTTTCTATTGCCGGAAATATATGTCATTCGGAACTATCTAAAAAAGCCGCTTTATTAAGATATCCTGGGCTGAGTGCGTTATATTTGTTGCGGTAGAAATATTTGTATGCATGTGCCATCGAAATGGAGTTGCCAGGCTTGATTAACGGATCCTAATTAATGGCATACATCGTGTGGTTCTAATGTCGTTATTTGCCTTAAGTCTTATTGGGGAAACAAAATGTTTTTTCGGGTTGTACGTCGTTTACCAGCTTGTGCCGTAGTCTGCGGTGCAGCGCTGTTCAGTATTTCAAGCCTTGCAGACACCACAATCTTCACCGCGTTAGATGACCCTGCTCAGGCGAAAAAACCGTTCGAAGGCAACGTTCAGGCGGGTTACAGTGCGCAAACCGGTAACACCAGCAACTCCACGCTGAATGCTGATACCACCATGACCTGGTTTGATACCAACACGGCTTACAGCCTGTGGGGTTCTGCGCGTAACACGTCTTCGTCCGGTGTGCGTTCATCTGAAAAATATCAGGCTGGCGGCCGTACGCGCTACAACCTGGATACCGCGAACTATGTGTTTGGTCAGGCGAGCTGGCTGAGCGACCGTTATAACGGTTACCGTTCACGTACTGTCGGCGCGGTCGGTTACGGTCGTCAGATCTGGAGCGGCCCGGTTCATACGCTGAACCTGGAAGCAGGTCCTGGTGTTCGTCACGATGAGTTCGAACAGGGCGGTAACACCACCCGTGCTCTGGCCTACGGTTCCGGCACTTACGGTTATCAGATCAGCGACACGGCACGTTTCACCCAGGGCTTCTCCGTTTTAGCGAACGACGAAACCACGCTGAACTCTGAAACTGCACTGACTGTGGCAATCAATACCCACTTCTCATTGAAAGTGGCCTATGACGTCACCTACAACACTAAACCACCTGCCAGCGCACCGGATAAAACCGATACCGTGACGTCTGTGAACCTGGTTTACGGTCTGTAATTTTCCCGTCGGGAAATAATGCAAAAAGCCGGAGGAGAAATCCCCCGGCTTTTTTAATGGATTATTTTGGTGCATCGAAACGCGGTAAAAAAACATAAAAAAACCGGCGACAGATTCATCGCCGGTTGTATTTTATTTCGTTCTTAACCGTTTTCAGTTTGCTTATGGAAAAGTTCCCTGAACACCGGATAAATATCTTCCTGTTCCCGGATATGCTGCATAGCGAAATTATCGAATTTCTCCTGCAACACTTCGTATTCACGCCACAGCGTCTGGTGGGCGCGGCGGGTGATTTCGATATAGCTGTAATAACGCACCATTGGCAGGATCTTCTGTGCCAGTAACTGGTGGCACAGAGGGGAGTCGTCAGCCCAGTTATCGCCATCAGAGGCCTGCGCGGCGTAAATATTCCACTGCGCCGGGTCGTAGCGTTCCTGAATGACGTCATCCATCAGTTTCAGCGCGCTCGAAACGATGGTCCCGCCGGTTTCCTGCGAGTAGAAGAACTCCTGTTCATCCACTTCTTTGGCCTGGGTATGGTGACGGATATAGACCACATCGACGTTTTTATACGTCCGGCTCAGGAACAGATAGAGCAGAATATAGAAACGTTTGGCCATGTCTTTGGTTGCCTGATCCATTGAACCGGAGACATCCATCAGACAGAACATCACTGCCTGGCTCGAAGGCTCAGGGCGACGCTCGTAGTTGCGGTAACGTAAATCAAACGTATCGATGAACGGCGTTTTGGCGATTTTTGCTCGCAACTCAGCAATCTCTTTACGCAGACGTTCTTCTTCCAGCAATTGTGCCGGTTCACTGTGTTCGACCTCGGTCAGCGTCGATTCCAGTTCACGCAGCTCCCGTTTTTTACCCGCGGTCATCGCCGTGCGACGGGCCAGCGAGTTTTGCAAAGAGCGCACCACACTGATATTGGCCGGCACGCCGTTAGACGTGTAACCGGAGCGGTGGGTTTTAAATTCATTCAGCTGTTTATGCTGATTTTTACGCAGGTTAGGCAGCGCCAGATCTTCAAACAGCAGATCGAGATATTCGTCTTTGGAGATCTGGAATGAAAATTCATCTTCGCCTTCACCGTCCTGGCTGGCATCGCCCTGACCACTGCCGCCACCACCGCCCCCCTGCGGTCGTTCGATGCGGTCATTCTGTACAAAGTGGTCGTTGCCGGGGTGAACACGGTGGCGCAAGCCACCGCGACCCTGATGAAACATGGGCTCGTTGATATCAGCGTTGGGAATCGATACCGATTCCCCGCTGTCTACGTCGGTAACCGAACGCTTGTTGATGGCCTCGGCAATCGACTGTTTGATTTGCGACTTATAGCGGCGCAAAAAGCGCTGGCGGTTCACCGCGCTTTTATTTTTGCCATTCAGCCGACGGTCAATAAAATACGTCATATTTCCCCCAAACGACGTTGCCAACGATCTTCTGTTACGAGGATTTTCTTACGCGCAGGTACCATTCACACAGCAGGCGTACCTGTTTGCGTGTGTATCCTTTCTCCATCATTCTGTCGACAAAATCATCATGTTTTTTCTGTTCATCGGTCGACGTCTTGGCGTTAAACGAGATAACCGGCAGTAATTCCTCGGTATTTGAGAACATTTTTTTCTCAATCACCGTGCGCAGTTTCTCGTAACTGGTCCAGTTTGGATTGCGGCCGCTGTTATTGGCGCGGGCACGCAGCACGAAGTTGACGATTTCGTTGCGGAAATCTTTTGGATTGCTGATCCCGGCCGGTTTTTCGATCTTTTCCAGCTCAGCATTCAGCGCTTCACGGTCAAACAACTGACCGGTATCCGGGTCGCGGTATTCCTGATCCTGGATCCAGAAGTCAGCGTAGGTGACATAACGGTCGAAAATGTTTTGTCCGTATTCTGAATAGGATTCCAGGTAAGCCGTCTGGATCTCTTTGCCGATGAACTCAGCGTATTTCGGGATCAGATAGCCTTTCAGGTGCTCCAGATATTTCTCAGCGATGTCCTGCGGGAACTGTTCGCGCTCGATCTGCTGTTCCAGCACATAGAACAGATGAACCGGGTTGGCGGCCACTTCGGCATGGTCAAAGTTGAACACGCGGGAGAGGATTTTAAACGCGAAACGCGTCGACAGCCCGTTCATGCCCTCATCCACGCCCGCATAATCGCGATATTCCTGGTAGGACTTGGCTTTCGGGTCGGTATCTTTCAGGCTTTCACCGTCATACACCCGCATTTTGGAATAGCTGCTGGAGTTTTCCGGCGTTTTCAGACGCGAGAGGATCGAGAAGCGCGCGAGCGTTTCCAGCGTTCCCGGTGCGCATGGCGCATGAGAAAGCTCACTGTTGCTGAGCAGTTTGTCGTAGATTTTCATCTCTTCCGACACGCGCAGGCAGTAAGGCACTTTCACGATGTACACGCGGTCAAGGAAGGCTTCATTATTCTTGTTGTTACGGAACGTCACCCACTCAGATTCGTTGGAGTGCGCCAGAATAATGCCGTTGAACGGCAGGGCGGAAATACCTTCGGTACCGTTATAGTTACCTTCCTGCGTCGCTGTCAGTAACGGGTGCAGTACTTTAATCGGGGCCTTAAACATCTCCACGAATTCCATCACGCCCTGGTTTGCACGGCACAGTGCACCGGAATATCCGTAGGCATCAGGATCGTTTTGCGCGTGGTTTTCCAGTTTACGGATATCCACTTTCCCGACCAGCGCCGAGATGTCCTGGTTGTTTTCATCGCCGGGTTCTGTTTTGGCGATGGCAATTTGTTCGAGGATCGACGGCCAGACTTTCACGACTTTAAACCTGGTGATGTCGCCACCGAATTCATGCAGACGTTTTGCCGCCCATGGCGACATGATGGTGCCGAGATAGCGCGGAGGAATGTTGTATTCTTTATCGAGAATATGCGCATCTTCCTGCGGGTTGAACAGGCACAGAGGATGATCGTTTACCGGGCTGCGTTCGCCGTTGGCGCTCAGCACATAAATCGGTACGCGTTGCATCAGGGATTTCAGCCGTTCGGCCAGAGATGATTTACCGCCGCCCACCGGGCCCAGTAAATAAAGGATTTGTTTCTTTTCTTCCAGACCCTGCGCGGCGTGTTTCAGGTAGGAGACAATCTGTTCGATAGCCTCTTCCATGCCGTAAAATTCTTCAAATGCAGGGTAACGTGCAACAACACGGTTCGAGAATAAACGCGACAGGCGTGGTTCAAGCGCGGTATCTACCATCACTGGTTCACCGATGGCCATCAACAGACGTTCCGCCGCATTGACATAAGCACTGCGATCTTGCCGTGCAATGGTAAGAAATTCCTGCAGTGTGAACTCTTCGTCCTTGGCAGCCTCATAGCGCTGGCGATAGTGGTCAAATATGTTCATACGATGCCCGTCCTTCGTTATTTTACCCTTCGTCCCCGGAACCGCCGACTGGCTGCAATTCCAATGAGTTGGGTATAGCACAGGTTAATGAGAGCTTTTTTCAGCGCCCCCGGAAGAAAGATCTCCCACCTGAATACAGCAACCCTTATGCCAACTTGCAGAACCCCTTCAAAGCCGACAGATGCGATGATTTGTTCACTGTCAGACCCGGTGG
The DNA here is from genome assembly GCF_021276285.1 of Rahnella victoriana. NCBI lineage: Bacteria > Pseudomonadati > Pseudomonadota > Gammaproteobacteria > Enterobacterales > Yersiniaceae > Rahnella > Rahnella victoriana. The sequence goes on along the minus strand of NZ_CP089919.1, from coordinate 4,188,770 downwards.
GACGGGCAACCGTTCAGGCTAAGTCTTTCATCTATTTATAAGCGTAGTTTGGCATTAAGAAAATTTCCTCTATGCTTTTGCCGTTTTTTAAGTCATATCAATGACTCAGTTATCAGGAATGCTCTGAAAAGCCTTGCAGGACGTGCTTTGCAGAGCGGAAGTTGTTTCTTTAGTCATTTTTATTTCATATTTTGCAGTTAAATTGTGCGATCGACCCGATTTTTCTGGATATGTCTTTTTATAGACCGAGATTTGCTAAGCGCGATGTTTACGGTTCATTTACACTAGCGGCGATTTTTTACTTAATGGAATTAAGACAATGAAAAAAATTACTCTTAAAACACTGTCCATCGTGGGCGCGGCAGTGATTTGCAGCCATGCTGCTGTTGCGGGAACCTGGCAGGTCGGTGGTTCCGCGCTGGTCGCGCCTGATCCGTACCGTGGCAATAACGACCACGTTTATCCGGTGCCGATCATCAATTACGACAATGATGACTTCTACTTCCACACCCTGATGGCGGGTTACTATTTGTGGAATGACGAAGCAAACAAACTGAGCGTCACCGCCAGCTATTTCCCGTTAAGCTTTGACCCGAGCGACAGCGACGACAAACGCATGAAGCATCTGGACAAACGGCGCTCCACCCTGATGGCCGGTCTGGCTTATTCGCATAACGCGCAATGGGGGACGATTCGCGCCAGCTTCAACGCGGACACCCTTGATACCAGTAACGGTATGACCGCTGATCTGGGTTATCTGTATGCGATCAAAGGGTCTAACTGGGCCGTGGTACCAGGCTTTGGTGTGACCTGGTTCAGCTCGAATCTCAACGATTATTATTATGGCGTGACCAAAGACGAATCGCGTCGCAGTGGTTTCCACAGCTATTCTGCAGACGACAGTTTCAGCCCGTACGTTGAAGTTTCCGCGAAATACAACTTCACGCCTGCATGGCAGGGCTTCGTAACGGGCCGCTATCTGCGCCTCGGCAGTGAAGTGACTGACAGCCCGATCATCGAAAAAGACTGGACGGGTGTACTGTGGACAGGTGTTACCTACACCTTCTGATGCAATGCACCGTCAGGGTGAATGAGTTGCACATTAATGGGGCGTTTCGCCCCATTTGCACATTTATAGATCATCAGATATTGCAGTCATAACCCAACCGGAGGAAACAGATGAAAGCGAACACCGTGCAATTCCCCGACGGCACGACCGTACCCGCAATCGGACAAGGTACCTGGTATATGGGAGAGCGAAACAGTGACATTCGCTCTGAAGTGAAAGCCTTGCAGCAGGGGCTGGATGCCGGTATGACCCTGATCGATACCGCAGAAATGTACGCCGATGGCGGCGCGGAAAGGGTGGTCGGAGAGGCCATCGCCGGACGTCGGGATGAGGTTTTTCTGGTATCAAAAGTGTACCCGCACCATGCCGGTGGCGCGAAAGCGATCGCCGCCTGTGAGCAAAGCCTGAAAAGATTACAGACAGATTGTATAGACCTGTACCTGTTGCACTGGCGTGGTTCGATTCCGTTACATGACACCGTGGCGGCGATGGAAAAATTGCAGCAGTCTGGCAAAATCCGTCGCTGGGGCGTCTCCAATCTTGATACTGACGACATGCAGGCGTTGTGGAAAATCCCCGGCGGCAATGAATGCATGACCAACCAGGTGTTGTATCACGCAGCGGCTCGAGGGATCGAATTCGACCTGCTGCCGTGGTGTGAAGAGCACAGCGTGCCGGTGATGGCGTATTGTCCTCTCGCACAGGCAGGTAAGTTACGCCACGACGTGCTGACCGCACCGGTGATGCTGGATATCGCCCAGGCACGCGGTGTCAGCAGTTCACAGATTGCGCTGGCCTGGGTAATACGCTCCGGTAACGTGATCGCCATTCCCAAAGCGGTACAGCCCCGGCATGTAAAAGATAATGCGGCGGCGCTGACGCTGAGCCTGACGGCAGATGAAATCGTACGCATTGATGCCGCGTTCCCGGCGCCACGCCATAAAACGCCGCTGGATATGGTCTGAAGTCTCCGCTTCCTACCCGCCATCAGACGACAAAAAGGGGCCTTCCGGCCCCTTTGTCATGCGCGCTGCAAACTACTTACGGAGGGAGAAAGTCACCGCCAGACGTGCAGGTGCTGCGTGGGTAGACACATGTTTGTGGGAAACTTGTGCCGTTTCAACGCAGACCATGGTTTTGTAACCGTCGTCCGGCATATCCGCCATGCTGACTGACAGGGCAGAACCCGGGTTCCACGCAACCACGTCAGAATTGTTTTCATGTGCGACAACCAGCGTACGTTTCAGTACCGGGTCAACGATTTCGCTGGTGGCCTGCGGCTGGGTGTAAATGCGGTCAGTCTGGCCGGTGAAGGTCAGATCACCGGTTTCCTGCTTGGCTTTTGCGCCATCGACTTTATCGATAAAGCTGTTGCCCAGACCTTTAATGCTGACATCCGCGATATCGCCAATGTTGAAATAAGTGTGAAGGGCGCTGTTGGCTTCGAAATCACCGGTAGATTCCAGCTCAATATGGCAGGTTTCCCCCAGTGAAAAACGTGCGCTCAGCGTGAACTCATGTGGCCAGAGAGCCAGTGTTTCAGGTGAGCTTTTCAGCGTTAAGGTAAGAACGACGCCTTCGTCATTTTCTTTATGGTCAGTCAGTTCCCATGGAAGATTACGGGCGAAACCATGTGAAGGCTGACCAGCCGGACCGAACCACGGCCAGCAAATTGGAATGCCACCACGGATCGCGACGCCTTCTTTGAACGCACTGGCGCTGCTCATCCACAGCACAGGTTCTTCACCTTCAGGCTGCCATAACAACAGGTGCGCGCCTTGCAGGGCAATTGCGGCACGAACTTTCGGATGGGTGACAACGAGCACCGGCAGTTCGTCAATCTGACGCTGGCTGACGGAGGTAGAGATTTGGTTTACGACCGGAAGAGAAAAGAGTTGTTCTGTCATTATCTAAAGTCCTGTCAGGGTTAAACAATTACGATTTACAACCAAGACTACACATGAACCAAACCTGTCTGTTTGATCGCACTCATGTGCTGATAAAAAAGTGCATCCGACAGAAAGCAAAAGGGCGACTTGCGTCGCCCTTCAATCAGTTCATTCACATAACCAATTATTTGGAAACGTGAGCGATCAGATCCAATACTTTGTTTGAGTAGCCAGTTTCGTTGTCGTACCAGGAAACCAGTTTCACAAAGTTGTCGTTCAGCGCGATACCTGCTTTCGCATCAAATACGGAAGTCAGTTTTTCGCCGTTGAAATCGGTAGAAACTACGTCGTCTTCGGTGTAACCCAGAACGCCTTTCAGGTCGCCTGCTTCAGAAGCTGCTTTGATCACTGCGCAGATTTCTTTGTAAGAAGCTGGTTTTTCCAGACGTGCAGTCAGGTCAACAACAGAAACGTTAGGGGTAGGAACGCGGAACGCCATACCGGTCAGTTTACCGTTCAGAGCCGGGATAACTTTACCTACTGCTTTAGCAGCACCGGTAGAAGAAGGGATGATGTTCTGGGATGCGCCGCGGCCGCCGCGCCAGTCTTTGTGAGACGGGCCATCAACAGTTTTCTGAGTTGCGGTAGTTGCATGAACAGTGGTCATCAGCGCTTCAACGATACCGAAGTTGTCGTTGATCACTTTAGCCAGTGGTGCCAGGCAGTTAGTGGTGCAAGATGCATTAGAAACGATTTCCTGACCTGCGTATTCTTTATGGTTAACACCCATAACGAACATTGGCGTGTTGTCTTTAGAAGGACCAGTCAGAACAACTTTCTTAGCGCCTGCAGTGATGTGCTTACGAGCAGTCGCATCATCCAGGAACAGACCAGTCGCTTCAGCCACAACGTCAACGTTAACTTCGTTCCATTTCAGGTTAGCTGGGTCACGCTCAGCGGTAACACGGATGGTTTTGCCGTTAACAACCAGGTGACCGTCTTTAACTTCAACAGTACCGTTGAAACGACCATGAGTTGAGTCGTACTTCAGCATGTATGCCATGTAGTCCGCGTCTAACAGATCGTTGATTGCTACGATCTCGATGTCAGAACGTTCTTGAGCAGCACGGAAAACAATGCGACCGATACGGCCAAAACCGTTGATACCTACTTTGATAGTCATATATTCCACCAGCTATTTTTTTAGTGAATAAAAGGTTGGTTGTAAAATTACAAAAACCTTGCTGAGCGTCAAGCGGAATCGTGTCAATTATTGCTGTAAGTCAAAGCGACGACCTACTGTTGCTCGCTTATTGCACGTTCCGTTTTTTTAATCGGCTCACAACCACATGGGGGCGAAAAACTGAATATAAAGTACCGGAAGATCAGGAGTGTGATCGCCATCACAAGTTGGAGCAGGGTAACGCCGATGCCATACAGTTTAGGACAAAACAGACAGACCTGTTGTTAATTTTTTGTTATTATAAACTGTTATTTTAGTTGATTTTTATATTCGTCAGAGAACGAGAATCATGAGCATTGAAGCCAAATCTTCCTCTACCCTTGAGCAACTCACTGAAATACAACGTTATGTTACGCAGGAACACGGAACAGAGCCTCCGTACTCTGGAAAGTTGCTGCACAACCGCCGCGAAGGGCTTTATCATTGCGTGGTGTGTGACTCGGCGCTGTTCTACTCCGATACCAAATACGATTCCGGCTGTGGCTGGCCAAGTTTTTATCAGCCCGTGAACCCTGATGCGATTAAATATCTTACTGATAAGTCGCATAATATGGCGCGTGTCGAGGTTCGCTGTGCCCGCTGTAACGCGCATTTAGGGCATGTTTTCCCCGATGGCCCGAAACCGACGGGCGAACGTTACTGTGTAAACTCGGCCTCGATGAGTTTCACCGACGGTCAGAATGGCGGGAAAACCACCGGTTAAGCCGCCAGAAAATGATGTTGTAATCTAACCGACAAAATCGATTCAGCTATTATTCAAAACCGCTTGAATAATAGTGACGAACACAAGGTGCTCAGATGGAAATTAATCAACTTATTGATGTGATGACGCCGGAAATCTACGCACGTCTCGCGCAGGCTGTCGAACTCGGTAAATGGCCGGACGGTGTCGCGCTGACGCCGGAACAAAAAGAGCACAGCCTGCAGGCCGTGATGCTGTATCAGTCGCGTCACAACGTTGATGCCCAGCATATGAGCATCGGCACCGACGGACAAATCGTCACCAAAAGTAAGCAGGAACTGAAACAGCAGTTTGCGCAGGACACGCTGATCAAACTCAAACCTGAGTGAACCCCGCAGGTGCAGAAAAAGGGCGCTGACCCGCGCCTTTAAAATTGATGTTAATCCACTTAAAAAGGAATTTACCCTAAATTCTTATCAGCCTATGGACATCAATTTAACCGGCTTCATCCCCGCATTACTTCCCGTTGCGCTTTCCCCCGGTGCGAGTTTCACGCTTGCCATGAACAGTGCACTGTCAGGTGGACGGAAAGGGCTTCTAAAGACGCTCACCGGCACGGCTCTCGGAATATACACCCATGCCATCCTTATCGGGCTTGGCATCACGTCATTGCTTGTGGCTTCACCGACGCTTTTCAATATGCTGAAAATAGCCGGCATGGTTTATCTGCTTTGGCTCGGCATCCAGCTTATCCGCAGTGGCCTCAGCGCACGTGCAATGGTGTTCGACGGCAGCGGCGGCGCGGTGACGTTGAAAGAGGCCTGGATCGCGAATGTACTCAACCCGAAAGCCATCCTGTTTTACCTGACTGTGGTGTCGCAATTTGCGGGCAGCCAGGGAGAGATCGGGCATTATATGATTCTGGCGAGTGTGCATATTGCAGTGATGTCTGTGTGGCTTATCACCCTCAGTCAGACGCTTGTTTTCTCTGCCAGCAAGATGAACACCCTGACCCTGAAAAAGACAGTGAACGTTGCGGGCGGGGGAATGCTGGTTGTTTTTGCGTTGAGTAGTTTTCTGCATTGAAGTGGTGGGCTGGTTGAAGATTTTGCTGCTCTTTGTCGTCCTGCTATTTCTTTAGCAGGACGACAAAATTCACGCCGTCACCGCCCCGGACGTACTCACCTTCACACCTGCAACCCGCATCGCTTCAATCGCGTCAGCACTGTCTTGTGGCTGTAAGTTCACACCCCGACAGCCATCGGTCAGCAACGTCACCTGATAACCCAGTTCCAGGGCGTCAAGCACAGTGAATTTTACGCAATAATCCGTCGCCAGACCCATCACATACAAATGCGTGATCTGCGCGGCTTTCAGCCAGTCATTCAGCACGGTGGCGGCACGGTGGCCGTTGTCGTAAAAGGCGCTGTAGCTGTCGATGTCCGGGTTGGTGCCTTTCTGCACCACAAAATCTACCAGCGGCAGTTTCAGCGCCGGGTGAAATTCTGCGCCCGGTTCGTGCTGGACGCAGTGAACCGGCCACCAGACCTGTGGCAAACCGTTCAGATCCCCCAGCGTCCAGGGTTCGGCGTGGGAATTCGCGGCGAAACTGCGATGTCCGGCCGGATGCCAGTCCTGAGACGCCAGCACGGGGATGTCATGGCTTTTACACCACGCCATCATCTGATTGGCGACCGCAATCGTGGCATCGCCGTCAGTCACCGCCAGCGCACCGCCGTGACAAAAATCGTTTTGCAGATCGACCAGCAACAACGCAGATTTCATAATGCCCCTTATTTATTCGGTCAGTTCGCCACGCAGGTTTTGCTGCATCAGTTCGCGGATTTCTTCCGGCGTATGTGACTGGCTGAGCAGATAATGCAGCTTGGTCAGCGCCGCTTCCACGGTCATATCAAAGCCGCTGATCACGCCGGAATGTGCGAGGGCGTTACCCGTGGCATATCCCCCCATATTGACGCGCCCTGAAATACATTGCGTCAGGTTAACCACCACAATGCCGCGCTCTGAGGCGTCTTTCAGCACTTTCAGCAGATCGCCTTTTTGTGGTGCGTTGCCGACGCCGTAGGAGCGCAGGATCAGCGCTTTCACCGGCTGCATCAGGAAATTCTGTACCACTTCGGCAGAAATGCCCGGATAAATCGTCACCACGCCGATAGGTTGCGGCGTGATGTGATGCACTTTCAGTTTAGCGGCAGGGACTTCCGGCAGTGATGGCGTGGAAAGACGGCGGATGTGGATCCCGGCTTCCAGCAGCGGCGAGAGGTTCGGTGAGGCAAAGGCATCGAAACCATCGGCGTGTGCTTTAGTGCTGCGGTTGCCGCGATACAGACGGTTGTTGAAGAACAGGGTGACTTCGTTGACCGGATGATTAGCCGCGATATACAGCGAGTTCAGCAGGTTGATTTGTCCGTCAGAACGCAGGGCTTCGAGCGGAATCTGTGACCCTGTCACAATAACCGGCTTGCTCAGGTTTTCCAGCATAAAGGAGAGTGCGGAGGCGGTAAACGCCATGGTGTCCGTACCATGCAGGATGACGAAACCGTCGTACTCGTCGTAATGCGCCTGAATATCGTCGGCAATGTGTTGCCAGTCTTCCGGCGTCATGTCGGAGGAATCCATCAGTGGCGCGTATTCTTTGATGGTAAATTCAGGCATCTCAGGGCGGTGGAATTCAGGCATCAGCGCCAGCTGGCGCTGCAAATGGCCGGAAACCGGAATGTAACCCTGTTCAGAACGCTGCATACCAATGGTGCCGCCGGTATAGGCAACGTAAATAGATTTTTTAGTCATTAAAGATGTTCTTTTTTTAGAAAGGTGAAAGCCACTGCGCTAAGTATAAAGGCTTATCAGCAGGTGTCCCACCCTAAAAAAGCCCGACGTTCTCAGTGAGAAGCGTCGGGCTGTGCATTCCGGTGAATCTTTATCCCAAAGCGGGAGGTTACTTCACGTCACCACAGGTCAGGCAAAGTGCGTAACGGTTTTGCGGATCGTTCATGTTGCTGAACAGTTCGGCCTGTGATTTCAACTCCATCGCCATCTTGCTGACTGGCTCAGGCAGATAGGCCTGAATCGCCGCTGGCAACATGGCATGAACAGACGCGCTCACTTGCGAGAACAGCAGATCAGCCAGACCGGGTTCGCTGACATACCAGTTCAGTTGCCATTTTGGCAGTTTCGCCAGATCCGCCGCTTTCTTCACCGCGTCGTCGAAATCGCCCAGTTCATCCACCAGACCGTTGGCTTTGGCGTCAGAGCCGAGCCACACATGCCCCTGTGCAATCTGATCAATCTGTTCAGGCGTTTTATGACGGGAATCCGCCACCAGACCGAGGAAGGTTTTATAACCGTTCTCAATGTTCAGCTGCATCATCTGGGAGAACTCCGGCGGCAGCGCTTTGGTGGACGCAATATCCGCCAGCGGAGACGTCGCCACACCGTCGGTATGCACACCGGCGTAATCCAGCGTGTTCTGGTAAGTGTTGATCACGCCGAAGATACCGATGGAGCCGGTGAGGGTGCTCGGGCTGGCGATGATGTAGTTAGCTGGCGTGGAGATCCAGTAACCGCCGGAAGCCGCCATGCCGCCCATAGAAACCACCACCGGTTTGCCTGCGGCTTTGGCCGCAGCCAGTTCGGAGCGGATCACTTCAGACGCGCTGACGCTGCCGCCAGGACTGTTGACGCGCAGGACAATCGCTTTCACTTTCGGATCCAGACGGGCCTCACGAATTTGCTGTGCCGTGGTGTCGCCACCGACTGCACCCGGTTGTTCTTCACCGTCGTTGATTGCGCCTGTCGCGAAGATCACGGCGATTTGCGGATCGTTATTGTCCGGTTTTGGTTTCGGCGAGTAATCGTAAATGCTGGTGTAATTAAAGTCTTTGGTGGTTTTGTTCCAGCCAAAGGCTTTCACCATCTCGTTGTCCGCTTCGGTGCGTGATGCCAGCGCATCCACCAGTTTGGTTTTCAGCGCATATTGCGCCATATCGCCACCGGTGGCCTGCATACCGGCCAGCACGCCCGCCGCGCCCGGGAACAATTGTTCAGGGGTGATCTGACGGTTAGCGGAAACGGTATTGAGATAGTTGGTCCACAATCCGCCAATCCAGCGGCTGTCAGCTTCGCGGGCGGCAGGGGACATATCATCGCGGATCAACGGTTCTACGGCGGATTTATAGGTACCGACGCGGAAGATATTGGTGGTGACTTTCAGCTTATCCAGCAACGATTTGTAATAGAGATTATTCGTGGCAAAACCGTGCAGATCGACCGCGCCCTGTGGCGACAGATAGATTTTATTGGCATAGCTGGCCAGATAGTATTGCGACTGATTATAGCTGTCGCCGATGGCATAGACCGGTTTGCCTGCGTCGCGGAATTCGCGCAGTGCTTTGCCGATATATTGCATGGATGACTGGTCAGTACCGGTGAAATCAGTCAGTTGCAACACGATACCGGTGACGTCTTTATCATCTTTCGCAGCACGGATGGTATCGACTAAATCAAACAGCGAGTTTTCCTGCAAACGGCTGCTTGAGGTGCCGAGCAATTCGCGGCCCCACTGACGGACTTTATTATTGACCGACGGCTTGTCGACCACGGAACCACTGAGATCAACCAGCAGCGCACCTTTGGTCGTTTCCACCGGTTTGTCCTGCACGGCGTACCAGATGCCGACACCGGCCAGAATAATCAGAATAAGAAATACGTTGAGAATAAATTCTCTGACGAAATTAAGAAGACGCCAGGTCCACTTAAAAAAACCGGCGATAATTCGCCACAATGTGCGCATGGTCTCTCCAACAAGACGGATAAGTCCCGCTATCCTAATGACCTGCCGGAAAAATGTCAGCTTTAAATCATGTCAGGATTTGGCAGTGATGCATTATCTGAAAGCCATGTGTACGTTGGAAAAAGACGTTACGCTTATGTTAACGTAATCCAAATAGCCCTTATTCTCAGGAGAACATCATGGATGCTTTGGACTTATTACTTAACCGCCGTTCTGCTTCCCGTCTGGCTGCTCCTGCACCGGCGGGCGAAGCGCTGCAAAACATCATTCATGCCGGTATGCGCGCGCCGGATCATGGGGCATTACAGCCGTGGCGGTTCGTCATTGCTGAAAACGACGGCCTGACCCGTTTCAGTGAAGTGCTGCGTGCAGCGGCCATTAAAGACGGCGCGGATGAAAAAGCCATTGAAAAGGCCACGCAGGCGCCATTACGTGCGCCACAAATCATTACCGTGATTGCCACCTGCAAAGACAGCCCGAAAGTGCCGCAGTGGGAGCAACTGCTGTCTGCCGGATGTGCGGTTCACGCCATGCAGATGGCCGCGCTGGCGCAGGGCTTTAACGGCATCTGGCGCACCGGCGCCTGGACCGACCATGCGGATGTGCGCAAGGCATTCAAATGCGGTGAAAACGACAAAATCGTCGGATTCCTCTACCTCGGCACGCCACAGCTGAAAGCCAGCCTGCAGGTGATCCCGGCCGACAGCACACCTTTCGTCAGCCACCTCTAAATCCTGACGGCGCATTTATTAACCGGTTTTAATCGGCCTTTTCCGATTAAACCGGTTTTTTGCTGCCATAATGAGCGACTGCTGTCTCAGAAGCTTCTAACCGTCTTACTAATTACGCCGCCAGCGGCTAACATAGCCACCTCTGCATGATGAGGACGTAGTGAAATGAAGGATGGGACAATGGAAATCTCTGTAGCGATCACACCGCAAACGGGTGCATGTTGATGCGTCTGTTCATTGCCGAAAAACCCAGCCTTGCCCGCGCCATCGCGGATGTCCTGCCGAAACCTCATCGTCGCGGCGACGGTTATATTGCCTGTGGCAACGATCAGGTGGTGACCTGGTGCGTCGGTCACTTACTCGAACAGGCGCAGCCCGACGCCTACGACAGCCGCTTTGCGCGCTGGTCGCTGGCCGATCTGCCGATCATTCCGGAAAAGTGGCAACTTCAGCCGCGCTCTTCTGTCGCCAAACAACTCAACGTCATCAAACGTTTGCTGCTCGAAGCGACGCAGGTCGTCCACGCCGGTGACCCGGATCGCGAAGGGCAACTTCTGGTGGATGAAGTGCTCGATTACCTCGAACTGACGCCGGAAAAACGGCAGGCGACCCAACGCTGCCTGATTAACGATCTTAACCCGCAGGCCGTGGAACGTGCCATTGACCGCCTGCGTGACAACCGCGACTTTATTCCGCTGTGTGTGTCCGCGCTGGCCCGTGCCCGTGCCGACTGGCTGTACGGCATCAACATGACCCGCGCCTACACCATTCTCGGGCGTAATGCCGGTTACAACGGCGTGCTGTCCGTTGGCCGCGTGCAAACGCCGGTGCTCGGGCTGGTGGTGCGGCGTGATGAAGATATCGAAAACTTCATCCCGAAAGATTTCTTTGAAGTGAAAGCGCATATCGTCACGCCTGCCGAAGAGCGTTTTGTGGCGCTGTGGCAGCCGAGCGATTCCTGCGAGCCGTATCAGGATGAAGAAGGGCGTTTGCTGCACCGTCCGCTGGCCGATCACGTGGTGGCGCGCATTGCCGGGCAACCGGCGATGGTCACCGGCTATAATGATAAACGTGAGAACGACATCGCGCCGCTGCCGTTTTCGCTCTCCACTTTGCAGATTGAAGGCTCGAAAGCCTTTGGTCTCAGCGCCCAGCAGATCCTCGATATCTGCCAGAAATTATACGAAACGCACAAATTGATTACGTATCCGCGTTCGGATAGCCGATACCTGCCAGAGGAGCATTTTGCCGGGCGTCATGCCGTCATCAACGCCATCGGCGTTCACCGGCCTGATCTGATGCCGCAACCGGTGGTGGATACCGATATACGCAACCGGTGCTGGGACGACAAAAAGGTGGATGCGCACCATGCGATTATCCCGACGGCGCGCAGCAGCAACGTCAACCTGACCGACGATGAACGCAAGATTTATGGTCTGGTGGCGCGACAATATCTGATGCAATTCTGCCCTGACGCGGTTTACCGCAAATGCGTGATCGACCTGGATATCGCGGGCGGTAAATTTATCGCCAAGGCGCGTTTTCTGGCCGAAGCGGGCTGGCGCACTTTACTGGGCAGTAAAGAACGCGACGAGGAAAACGAAGGCACGCCGCTACCGGTGGTCGCCAAAGGTGACGAACTGCTGTGCGAACGCGGGGAAGTGGTTGAACGTCAGACTCAGCCGCCACGGCCTTTTACTGACGCCACATTGCTTTCAGCCATGACCGGTATTGCGCGTTTTGTGCAGGATAAAGAGTTGAAAAAAATTCTGCGCGCGACCGACGGGCTGGGTACGGAGGCCACACGTGCCGGGATTATCGAGTTGCTGTTCCGCCGCGAATTTTTGTACAAAAAAGGGCGCTACATTCATTCCAGCGACACCGGCCGCGCGCTGATCCATTCGCTGCCGGACATTGCCGCGCGCCCTGATATGACCGCTGACTGGGAATCAACGCTGACGCGTATCAGTGAAAAGAGCTGCCGTTATCAGGATTTCATGCAACCGCTGGTCGCGACGTTGCAGAATCTCATCATGCAGGCCAAAACAAACCGGGTGTCTTCGGCATTCCGCAGTCTGCCTTCCAAACCGGCGGCCGCTGCGGCGAAAGGCAAAAGCGCCCCCAAACGCCGTAAAGCGAGCATTAAAGGGAAGGAAGCAAACAGTGATGAATAATGTACTGGTGAGAAATGTGCTGATGGTGTTACTGGCCGGTTCCGCGCTGCTGTCTGCACCGGCGATGGCAAACCGCAGTAATATCGGTAACGGCGCAGATGTCGTGGTGCCGTTGCCGCCGCAGATCTGGGAGAACAGCGGCAACAACAATAACAGCGCGCCGACCTGCCACAATTGCTGTATCTACAACAACCAGAGTTACAGCGAGGGGGCGGTGGTCACCGCTGACAGCGTGGTATTACAGTGCTCACGCGATCCGAATGTGGTGGGTACCAATGAACTCAAATGGGAAGTGTTAAAGAAATAACGCTTTCTGAAACGTGACTGAAACGTGAAAAAAAGGCGCTGAACGGGAAACCTTCCGCGCCTTTTTATTTACCGCGAGGATGACGGGGTGGATTTCGTCAGATACGCGTTGATCAGCGGAATATCTGCCGGAGCCAGTTCAAACGAACGCACCTCATCCGGCGAAACCCAGCAGCATTCTGAGTGACACTGTAACGTTATCTCGCCGGTGAAGCCGCTGACCCGCCAGCCATGCAAACGGATTAACCGCGCCGGTTGCTGCATCACGCTGGTGGCGATGAACTCTTCCACCGTCGCCGTAATGCCCATTTCTTCCTGCAACTCGCGCACCAGTGCGGCGGGATGAGTTTCTCCGGCTTCGACTTTTCCGCCGGGAAATTCCCACAAACCGGCCTGATCGCCGGACGCATCCCGACGGGCGAGCAGCAATTTGCCTTCCCGCTCGATCAGGGCGGCGACCACGTCAATCGTCTTCATGGTCATTATTTCAGATCGAACGTTGCCCAGATTGGCGCATGATCAGAAGGCTTTTCCATGGCGCGGATATCGTAATCAATACCGGTTGCGGTACAGCGCGCGGCCAGCGGTGTGCTTGCCATGATCAGATCGATACGCAGACCGCGGTTTTCATCGAAGCCACGTGAACGGTAATCAAACCACGAGAATTTGTCGGCAGTTTCAGGATTCGCGGCGCGGAAAGTATCGATCAGACCCCAGCCTTTCAGGCGATCCATCCATTCACGTTCTTCCGGCAGGAAAGAACATTTGCCGGTGCGCAGCCAGCGTTTACGGCTGTCTTCGCCGATACCGATATCCAGATCCGTCGGGCTGATATTCACATCGCCCATCACCACTACCGGATTACTCACGGACAAACTGGTGGTCAGGTAATCCTGCAAATCGCGATAAAACTTCTCTTTGGCCGGGAACTTGGTCGGATGGTCGCGGCTTTCGCCCTGCGGGAAGTAACCGTTGATCACCGTCAGAATGCCCTGCGGAGTCTCGATATCGGTCATGATGATCCGGCGCTGAGACTCTTCGTCATCACCCGGGAAACCACGGCGTACAGCCACCGGTTCCTGCTTCGTCAGCATGGCAACGCCGTAATGGCCTTTCTGGCCGTGATAAAACACGTGATAACCGTGCTGGCTGACTTCTTCCAGCGGGAACATGTCGTCATGCACCTTGGTTTCCTGCAAACCAATTACGTCAGGCTGGTGCTGTTCGATAATGGCGGCAAGCTGATGCGGGCGTGCGCGCAATCCGTTGATATTAAAGGAGACGAACTTCATAGTCGGGAACCATTTGGCGATGAAATCAGAAGGGCGATAGTAGCAGAAAAAGGGCGAAGTGAGAAACCGGCATCCGCCTGTTGCTGCCAGCAGAAATCACTGTGACAGCGCAAGGCATGCAGGATCATCATGACAGCCGGATATCTGCCAGCGAATTATTTTGTCAACTTTTCGTGACAGTCTCTTCTTCCGGTGTACATGAAAGAGTATTATGCCTGCAGCGATTTCCGCACCGGCAGAAAAAGGTCAACACTGATGCGTCTGGAAGTTTTTTGCGAAGACCGCCTGGGTCTCACCCGTGAACTCCTCGATTTACTGGTTTTACGCAGTATTGATTTACGCGGGATCGAGATTGCCTCGATCGGCCGCATTTACCTGAATTTTTCCCAACTGGATTTTGATACTTTTCGCGCCCTGATGGCTGAAATCCGCCGTATCGATGGCGTGACCGATGTCCGTACCGTGTCTTTCCTGCCTTCCGAACGGGAGCATCGCGCACTGCGCGCGTTACTGGTTTCCATGCCGGAACCGGTTTTTTCCATTGATATGAAAGGCAAAGTCGAGCAGGCCAACCCGGCCGCGCTGGCATTGTTTGAACTCGATGAAGACAAAATCCGCAATGTAACCGCGGCCAGCCTGATCACCGGTTACAACGTCACGCGCTGGCTGGAAAGCGGCAACGCGCAACCGCATACCGAGCGCATTGTGATCCGCAGTCAGGATTTCCTGATGGATCTCACGCCGATCCGCATTGATAACGAAGACCAGCAAGGCGAAATCGCCGGTGCCGTGGTGATGCTGAAATCGGCGGCCCGTATGGGACGTCAGTTGCAGGATCTGACGGTGAACGATGACAGCGAGTTTGACCACATCGTGGCGGTCAGCACGAAAATGCGTCATGTGCTGGATCAGGCACGTAAACTCGCCATGCTGGATGCGCCGCTGTTGATTGTCGGCGACACCGGCACCGGGAAAGATTTGCTGGCTCACGCCTGCCATCTGCGCAGCGCACGCGGTAAAAAGCCGTTCCTCGGCCTCAACTGTGCGTCACTGCCGGATGACGTGGTGGAAAGCGAACTGTTCGGCTATGCCGCAGGGGCCTATCCGAATGCCCTTGAGGGCAAAAAAGGCTTCTTCGAACAGGCTAACGGCGGTTCGGTGCTGCTTGATGAAATCGGTGAGATGTCGCCGAGAATGCAGATCAAACTGCTGCGCTTCCTCAATGACGGCACTTTCCGTCGCGTGGGTGAAGAGCATGAAGTGAAAGTGGATGTCCGGGTGATGTGCGCCACGCAGAAAAATCTGGTGGAACTGGTGCAGCGCGGTGAATTCCGTGAAGACTTGTATTACCGCCTGAACGTGCTGAGCCTGACGCTGCCGCCGCTGCGTGACCGTCCTGCGGATGTGATGCCGCTGACCGAATTGTTTGTGGCGCGCTTCTCTGATGAACAGGGCATGCCGCGTCCGAAACTGTCCCCGCAACTGGCGAATTACCTGACGCATTACGGCTGGCCGGGCAATGTCCGTCAGCTGAAAAACGCCATTTATCGTGCGCTGACTCAACTGGAAGGCGGCGAGCTGCGTCCGCAGGATATCGTGCTGCCGGACTTCGACGCCGAAGTGACGATAGGTGAAGAAGCGCTGAACGGCTCGCTGGACGACATCAGCAAACGTTTCGAACGCTCGGTGCTGACCCGTCTTTACCGCACTTATCCAAGTACGCGTAAACTGGCGAAACGTCTGGGCGTGTCGCATACGGCTATCGCCAACAAACTCCGCGAATACGGTCTCAGCAGCCGTCGCGGTGAAACGGGTGAAAGCGAAGAATAATTCGCGTCTCAGGAAGAGCGCCCAATAAAAAAGCAACGGACTCAGCCGTTGCTTTTTTTTCATCTGTTGTCTGCTAAGAAGGGATTACTTCAGCACAGCCAGGGCAGATTCATAGTCAGGCTCGGTGGTGATTTCGTTCACCAGTTCGCTGTACAACACGTTGTCCTGACCATCCAGAACCACTACCGCACGGGCAGTCAGACCGGACAACGCGCCGTCGGTGATGCCCACGCCGTATTCAGATTTGAAATCACCGCCACGCAAGGTGGAGAGGGTGATCACGTTAGATAACCCTTCCGCGCCGCAGAAACGTGACTGGGCGAAAGGCAGATCAGAAGAGATGCACAGCACAACAGTGTTGTCGATTTCGCCTGCCAGCTGGTTGAATTTACGCACGGACGTGGCGCAAACGCCGGTATCAATGCTTGGGAAAATGTTCAGGACTTTACGTTTACCCGCAAAGCTGCTCAGGCTGACATCAGAAAGGTCTTTAGCGACCAGGCTGAAAGGCTTGGCCACGTCGCCTTTCTGAGGGATCTTGCCTGCAACGCTCACCGGGTTGCTCTGAAAGTGTACTGTCTGGGTCATGATTATTTCCTATTTCCATTGGAGTCAAACGGCTTTCAGTTTAGGGTAACATTTGTAGGTTGGATATATAATAATTGCTAAATAGTTGTATCCATTATGCATAACAAAAGGAACTGCTATGAGAAGTGTTCGCTTTTATCCGGAAGCCTGGCCGTTACATACGCCGTTTGTTATTTCCCGTGGCAGCCGCACCGAAGCACGGGTGGTGGCGGTCGAAATTGAAGAAAATGGCATCCGTGGCGTCGGGGAATGCACGCCGTATCCACGTTATGACGAAAGTGAAACCTCAGTCATGGCGCAGATCGCCAGTGTGGTGACTGCGGTCGAACAGGGCGCCAGCCGCGAACAATTGCAACATTTACTCCCGGCGGGCGCTGCCCGTAATGCGCTGGACTGCGCGCTGTGGAATCTTGAATCCCAGACCCTTGGTCTGAATTTATGGCAACTGACCGGCACTGAACCGCTGCCTTCCATCAGCATGGCGCAAACCGTGAGCATCGGATCGCCGGAAGCCATGGCGCAAGCGGCGCTGGCCCTCCAGCAGCAGGGCGCGACGCTGCTGAAAATCAAACTCGATGACCGTCTGATTGCTGAACGGCTGGTGGCGGTGCGCGCCGCCGTGCCGAACGCCTCGCTGATTGTCGATGCCAATGAAGCCTGGCAAAGCGACGGACTGGTGGCGCGCTGTCAGCTGCTGGCCGATCTCGGCATCCTGATGCTGGAACAGCCGCTGCCCGCCGGTGAAGATTCGGCGCTGGAAAACTTTATCCATCCGCTGCCCATTTGCGCTGACGAAAGCTGCCATACCGTGGAAGGGCTGCCGGCGCTGAAAAACCGCTATGACATGATCAACATTAAGCTGGATAAAACCGGCGGCCTGACCGGCGCGCTGGCGCTGGCCGACGCCGCACGTGAGCAGGGGTTTGAGATCATGCTTGGCTGCATGTTATGCACTTCGCGGGCGGTTCGCGCCGCCTTACCGCTGACGGCGGGCGCGAAGTTTATTGATCTCGATGGCCCGACCTGGCTGGCGCAGGATGTGGATCCTGCCCTGAAATTCCATTGCGGCGGCATCGACATCGCCGGTTCAGCCTGATTTCACCCGGCATTTTTTCGCCAAATCCTGCGGTTTTGTGCGCGAAGGCAAATCTGGAATGATTTCTTATAGGGGATTATTCCCGATAATGATAAAACTCCTGAATGTTTCAGGGCGTAGCCCTTTGTCTGTTCAGGAGAATTTATGCCGCAGGGAAAATCATTTCCGCTTTTATCCTCTTCCTTATGCGCTGCGCTGGTGGCGCTGACTGCCGGTCAGGCTTTCGCTGCGCAGGTGCCAGCCGGTGCGCAACTCGCCGCCAGACAGGAAATTGTCCGCCATATCAAAGATGAACCCGCTTCACTGGATCCGGCAAAAGTGGTCGGCCTGCCGGAAGCGCAGGTCGCGCGTGACCTGTTCGAAGGGCTGGTGAATCAGGATGCCAGCGGCAAAAGTATTCCGGGCGTGGCCGAAAGCTGGCAAAACCAGAACAATCAGGTATTCCTGTTCACGATACGCAAAGACGCCAGATGGTCGAATGGCGATCCGGTCACGGCGCAGGATTTCGTTTACAGCTGGCAGCGTCTGGTCGATCCGAAAGGCTCGTCCTCCGGCGCGTGGTTTGCCGGGCTGGCGGGCATTTCCAATGCCGACGCTATCATCGCCGGTAAAATGCCGGTGGATAAACTGGGCGTCACCGCCGTCAGCCCGACATTGCTGCGGGTGACACTGGATAAACCGGTGCCTTATTTTGTCAGCCTGCTGGCGAATTTCAGTCTGTTTCCGGTGCATCAGGCCACCGTTGAAAAATACGGTAACGACTGGACCAAACCCGGCAATCTGGTGGGTAACGGCGCGTATGTGCTGAAAGACCGCGTGGTCAACGAAAAACTGGTGCTGGAACCCAATCCTCACTACTGGGATCACGCCCGCACGGTGCTGACCAAAGTCACTTTCGTGCCGATCAACAAAGAGTCGAATGCGACGAAACGCTATCTGGCCGATGATATCGATATCACCGAGTCATTCCCGAAAGATCAGTACCAAAAGCTGCTGCGCGATCTGCCGGGGCAGGTGTTTACACCCTATCAGCTTGGCACGTACTACTACGCCTTCAATACCCGCCGCGCACCGACCGACGATGCGCGCGTGCGTCAGGCGCTTTCCCTGAGTATCGACCGTAAAATCATCGCGGAAAAAGTGCTGGGCACCGGTGAAAAACCTGCGTGGCGTTTCACGCCGGACGTGACCAATGGCTTTAAACCGACCGAAAGTGAGCTGCAACAGTATTCGCAGGAAGAGCTGAATGCGCAGGCGAAAAGCCTGCTGGCGGCGGCGGGTTACGGCCCGGCGAAACCACTGCGACTGACGCTGCTGTACAACACCTCAGAAAGCCATCAGAAAATCGCTATTGCAGTGGCCTCGATGTGGAAAAAGACGCTGGGTGCGGAAGTGAAACTGGTGAATCAGGAATGGAAAACCTATATCGACAGCCGCAACACCGGCAATTTTGATGTCATCCGCGCCTCGTGGATCGGCGATTACAATGAAGCCTCTACCTTCCTGTCACTGCTGACTTCCACCCATAACGGCAACATCAGCAAGTTCAGCAACGCGGAATACGACAAAGTGATCAGTGATGCCAGCCGGGAAACCAGCGACGCCCGTCGTAATGATGACTACAACAAAGCCGAGCAGATTATCGCCGGTCAGGCACCGATTGCGCCGATTTATCAGTACACCAACGGACGTCTGATTAAACCCTGGGTGAAAGGCTATCCGATCACCAATCCGGAAGACGTGGCTTACAGTCAGGAAATGTACATCATTAAACACTGATCTCACTGAGACGAAAAAGCGCCCGCGGAGTGAAAACCGCGGGCGCTTTTGTTTTATCTCAACACTCAGCTTTTACGGCTGAACAGACGCACCAGCAATGCCGCGCCCGCTGCGGCTGTTGCCAGCGCCACCACACCTGTCCAGCCCCCGGCGTCGAGTGCTTTACTGCCGAGCGCCGCACCGGCTGACATGCCGATGAATACCACGGTGAATAGCAGGGCGTTCAGGCGACCCCGGGCGGCCGGTTCAAGGCCATACACCAGCGTCTGATGGGCGACCAGCGTGGCCTGAATACCTAAGTCAAAACCGATGGCACTCAGCACAATCAATGCCAGCTGGGCATGTGGCGATAACAACGGCAGCAGGAACATGGCCGCGAATGACACCATCACCAGCGCCGACCCGACCTGAGTCACCCGCGCCGGACCTTTTTTATCCGCCAGTGCACCCGCCAGCGGTGCTGCCAGCGCCCCGGCCGCCCCGGCCAGACCAAACGCCCCGGCAACCGCACTGCCGAGATGGAAATGTTCATTGAGCATGATGGCCAGCGTAGACCAGAATGCGCTGAAGGCGACGGATAACAACCCCTGAGCCAGAGCGGCATGGCGCAGCGTTTTATAGTTTTTCCACAGGCCAAACATCGAATGCAACAGAGCGGTATAACTGATACGGGTATCCGGCGTGAAACGCGGTAATACCCGCCAGAGCGCCACGCCAATCAGCGCCACGCTGAGTGCCGCCAGCTGATACATCACCCGCCAGCCAAAATATTCAGCGACAAAGCCGCTGATAACGCGGGAAAGCAAAATCCCGACCAGTAAACCGGTCATCACGGTGCCGACGGTTTTCCCCCGTTGCGCCGCTGGCGCGAGATGGGCTGACGCCGGGACGATATCCTGCGCCATCGTCGCGCCGATACCGGTGATCAGGCTGGCGATCAGTAAACCGTGAATGCCCGGCACAAAACCGCAGAGCAGCAACGCAGCGGCCAGCAATATACTTTTCAGCAGGATAAGGGTGCGGCGGTCATGGCGGTCGCCCAGCGGGATAAGAAACAGGATCCCCAATGCATAGCCCGCCTGCGTCAGCGTCGGGATCAGCCCGACCGATGTGGTGCTGGCATTAAGATTACCGCCCATGATGCCGAGCATCGGCTGACTGTAATAAATTGAGGCGACGCTTAATCCGGCACCGGCGGCCAGGGTGAAAATGATTTTGCCCGACAGGGCAGATTCCGGAACAGCGGATGTGCTGGTAAGTTCTGACATAGCGTGACCCCTGAAGAATTGATTTGTATGTTCGGTTGCGTGGAATGCATTCTTCACCTGAATGGTTATAAGTGGTAGCCTGCAGAAAGGTAAAACTGTTATACGTGAGGCGTATGAGCAATCCCGTCACCAGCGGTATCGACCGCATCGACCTGATGCAAACTTTCGTGAGGATCGTCGAGAGCGGCAGCCTGTCCGCTGCGGCCGCACAACTGAGCACCAGCCAGCCGACCGTCAGCCGCCGCTTGCAGTCGCTGGAACGCCTGCTGGGCGCGAAACTCATCCTGCGAACCACCCATGCGATGAAACTCACCGATGACGGCGAACGCTGTTATGAGCAGGCGAAATTATTGCTGGGACGCTGGACGGCACTGGAAGATCAGCTGCACGGTGCGGGGGATGAACCGGTGGGGATCCTGCGGGTGCGCGCGCCCCATGCATTTGGTCAGGATCAGCTGATCGCGCCGCTGACGGAATATCTGCAGCGTTATCCGCAGCTTTCGGTCGACTGGATGCTCAATGACCGGACGCCGGACTTTATGTCTGAAGATATCGACTGCGCCATTCAGGTGGGAAACGTCGCAGATCCCTCAATGGTTGCCATTCTGCTGGCCGAGGTGCCGCGAATTGCCGTCGCCACGCCCGCGTTGCTGCAACAGCATCCGGTGAATGACGTCAGCGAACTGCCGCAGTTACCCTGGATTGCATTAAGCACCTTTTACCGTAACGAGGTCACGCTGCGTCATGATATCGACGGCAGAATGGACAGTTGCACGATCATGCCACGTCTGGCGACGGACAGCTTATACGCCGTACGCAAGGCCGCGCTTTCCGGGCTGGGGGCAGGCATTGTGTCCTCGTGGATTGTGAAAGAAGATATCGCCGAAGGGCGTCTGCAACGGGTTTTACCCGGCTGGAATGCATTGCCGCTGCCGGTTTATCTGGTCTATCCGTATTCCAGCTATTACCCTGCACGGTTACGAAAATTCCTTGAAATGATGCGTAAAGTGATGCCCGCGCTGGCAGAAATGCAGGCACCCGGCGGGTAGATAAAATTGAATTTCAGACACTTAACGCTACTATCAGCAGAGATAACGAAGAAAAAGTGAGGAACGTCGTGGACGTCATCAAGGGAAAAGAGTTACAGGTTTCAGATGCAGTTTATGCCTTCCAGATGGACGGACAGGGCGGTGTGAACCACATCAGCCCGCAGTGTGTTGCCAGCGAAGATAAACCCTGCTGGTTGCATCTCGATTACACCCTTCCTGCCAGTGAACAGTGGATTAACAGCACGCCGGTGCTGCCGGACACCGTGCGTGAAGCGTTGGCCGGTGACAGCGTACGTCCGAAAGTCATGCGCGTCGGCGAGGGGACGCTGATCACCTTGCGCAGCATCAATCTTAATGCCGATGCGCGCCCTGACCAGCTGGTCACCATCCGCGTCTATCTCACCGATAAAATGATTGTCTCCACCCGACACCGGAAAGTGTTTTCCATGGAAGAGATGATCGGGGATATGAAACAGGGCAGCGGACCGACCAACACCGGCCGCTGGCTGGTGGAGATTTGTGATGCGCTGACCGATCACACCAGCAATTTCATCGAAGATCTGCACGATAAAATTATCGATATCGAAGACGACCTGATGGAACAGCAGGTGCCGGAGCGCGGCGCGATGGCTTTATTGCGCAAGCAACTGATTGTGCTGCGTCGTTACATGGCACCGCAGCGTGATGTGTTTTCCCGTCTTGCCAGTGAACGTCTGCCGTGGATGAATGACGATGACCGGCGTCTGATGCAGGAGATCTCCGACCGTTTAGGCCGTGGCCTGGATGACCTGGATGCCAGCATTGCGCGCACGGCGGTGCTTTCTGATGAAATCAGTTCACTGATGGCGGATTCCCTGAACCGCCGCACCTATACCATGTCATTGCTGGCGATGGTTTTCCTGCCTGCGACATTCCTGACCGGTCTGTTTGGGGTCAATCTGGGCGGCATTCCGGGAAATACCTCACCCTTTGGTTTCGGGATTTTCTGCGCCTGTCTGATTGCGTTGGGCGGCGGCGTGGCGCTGTGGCTGAAAAAGAGCAGATGGTTGTAGAGGCGTAGTACTGGTTGATGTTGTGAAAAAAATGCAAAAAAAAGCCGGTCAATAAGACCGGCGTCGTTCGAATTAAATTGTGCTATGCATTAATTCTAAAAATTTGGAAATAAGACAATATGGAGCACAACGCCCATCGCTTGACGTTGCATTCACCTGCGAAATAGATACTGCACCGATTCAGCGATTCTAATGTTGATTTCGCTCAATCTTTTTGAGGTTTATCCTCTGCAAGGTGCATTCAGAGCCGTTACTGTCGGTTTCATCTCATTTTCATTTATCAGGAGCCCGCTTTGCATACCAGGGAAATGATTCATCAGGCGTATGACAGCGCGAACGAAAAAACACTGTCTGTATGGAATGACCACCCCGGGACCGGCGCCATCCGCACGGAGCCTTTCTATCATCCGACCCGGCTGGCCATCACCAGCGGCAACCTCGCCGGGGCGGCAATGGCGGGATTATTGCAGGAGCTGGAAACCGCCGCACAGGGCGATCCGCTGGCCGACATTGCCCCGCTGAACGGCATGCATTTCACCTTTTTCGCTGTCACTCAGGCGCTTTATGCGCGTCCGCAAGATGAACCCCGCCGCGCGGAACTGATCGCGATTTTCGAGCAACACTGCGCAGGACATATCATGCAAATCAGTGATCTGCGGCTGGTCGCGTTACCGGATCAGCTTCTGCTGGCCGGGACGCCGGATGAAAAAAGCCTGCAAATCAGACAGTCGCTGGTCGATCATCTGCTCGACACGCCGTGGGCGTCGAAAATCAAACAGCGTTACCCGAACGGGGCTATCCCGCAGATTTTCTGGCACAGCACGGTGCTGCGTTACAGCGCGCAATATTTACCGGAAGGGTTGCGGACGTTCTTTCTGAAAAATCAGCACCGGCACTTCGGCTCACTCAGCCTGCCGGTAAAACTTAAGATGACCAATTACAACTGGACAGATACCGTCACGCTGGCGTGAAAAACAAAAAAGCCCGCATTCGCAGCGGGCTTTTCAATGACGCGTCAGACGGGGCGCGGCAGGTTATTTGATTTCCAGCACGTTGAGACGTTCCACCGCAACTGCGGTTTCCTCGTCTTCCGGCTGCCAGCCCACTGGCTGCATCGGAATATCTTCACGGTCAAACGCCAGGTCTCCGCCGTCAACAACAGCGTCGCCATGACGGATCCCTTTAAAATCGAACAGGTTCATGTCGTTGAGATGGGAAGGCACCACGTTTTGCATCGCGCTGAACATGGTTTCGATACGGCCAGGGTATTTTTTGTCCCAGTCTTTCAACATGTCACCGATAACCTGACGTTGCAGGTTCGGCTGCGAGCCGCACAGGTTGCAAGGAATAATCGGGTATTCGCGCGCAATCGCAAAACGCTCGATATCTTTCTCGCGGCAGTACGCCAGCGGACGGATCACGATGTGCTTGCCATCGTCGCTCATCAGTTTTGGTGGCATGCCTTTCAGTTTGCCGCCGTAGAACATATTGAGGAACAGCGTCTGCAGGATGTCATCGCGGTGATGACCGAGCGCGATCTTGGTACAACCCAGTTCAGTGGCGGTGCGGTACAAGATCCCACGGCGCAGACGTGAACACAGCGAACAGGTGGTTTTGCCTTCAGGAATTTTATCCTTAACGATGGAATAGGTGTCTTCGGTGACAATCTTATATTCCACGCCCTGCGTTTCTAAATACTCAGGCAGAATGTGCGCCGGAAAGCCCGGTTGTTTCTGGTCAAGGTTGACCGCCACCAGTGAAAAATTCACCGGTGCGCTTTGTTGCAGATTGCGCAAAATTTCCAGCATGGTGTAACTGTCTTTCCCGCCGGAGAGACACACCATGATGCGATCGCCTTCTTCGATCATGCCGAAGTCAGCAATCGCTTTCCCTACGTCACGACGCAGGCGCTTTTGCAGCTTATTGAGGTTGTACTGCTCTTTCTTGTTAACTGACTGAGTATCTGACATTTTTTGATGTTCAATTCGTCTGGTGGCGAAGCAGGGAAACCTGCCACGCGAGTTTCTTGTTCAGCATGCCGGTCGGGTTGCGTTCATGCTCCCGCTGGCCGATGATAAAAGGCGGTTTCGCTCCCGCAGTCAGCATCCGGCACGCGTACGTGTGGCGCGTATGATACGGATTAAGACGCAAAAAGTCAGCGCGTTTTATTGCACTGGAGGGCAGGAGGCATACATTGCGCCGTCGGAGGCTAAAGCTCAGCGGGGGAGCGCCGATAAACTCTATAGCGGAAGGTTGAAAGCCCGGGCTTTGACCTGCAAAAATTTAACGTATTTAGAAGAGGTCATCCTCAATGACTCAGCAACACATCCGGATTGCATTTTTTGTTATTTTGTCAGGGATAATTTTGTTCTCAGGGCACCTTATCCACTCCGCCTGTAATTACAGCCCTGAATGGTTAATGACATCATTCTGCACGTGGATTACGCCATGAAAGCGCAATATTTCTGCGGTCACTAAAACACCCGTAGTGTATTTATCCTGCGTTATTGCCCGGGATTATTATTATTTTATGGCGCAGGCGAATAATTAAGCATCCCGCTAACATACTTGTTGTTAATAAGATTCACTGTCCGCTCAAAACCAGAAAGAATGCTTTTCTTACTGCTATTCTGAAACTTATTATGCCCTTTACCACCCCCCTCCAACCCTCCTGGTTTTGCCTGATAATTCACCAAAAACTTCCAATTGTCCTATTTTGAAAACCGCTCCGGCAGGGCGACTATAATTACCTGACACATACTTCTAATCAGAATCCCGTTTCAGGAGAAACATCATGAAGAAAGCAAACCTTATTGCCGCATCACTTGCCGCTGTGTCCATTTTTTTTGTCGCAGGTTGTGCGTCGAATCAGGCAATTAAAACGACGGACGGGAAAACCATCGTCACCGACGGAAAACCGCAGGTCGATGACGATACCGGTCTGGTGTCTTATAAAAACGCCGAGACGGGTCAGACTGAGCAAATTAACCGCGACCAGGTGAAGAACATGAGTGAACTGGATAACTGATTTATCCGGAAATCATGACAAAGGAGAGAAAGATGAACAGGACTTTATTGCCGCAAAAAATGCTTTTACCTTTAGCCGCCATCATGTGTGTCGCCGCGCTGTCGGGTTGTACCCGTACAAGTTATGCGATTCAAACCAATGATGCGCGTACCATCATTAGTGACGGTAAACCGAAAGAAGCCGACTCCGGTCTGCTGGAATATACCGATGCCAATGGTGTGAAACAGCAAATCAGCAAAACGGAAGTGAAACAGGTGTCAGAGCTTCCCAAATAAATATGCTGCGTCATCATTTTTGTTTGCCATCAAAACCCGCTGCCAAAGCGGGTTTTTTTATGACCTGAATCGCAGGGCGGAAGGCGGCTTTATGATACTTTTGGCTTCTGAAAATTGTCACTAAGGAAAGTCACTGTGCGCCAGAGAACCATTGTCTGTCCGTTAATTGAACATCAGGGAACCTATTTGTTGTGCAAAATGCCCTCCGGCCGTGGTGTATTTCCCGGTCAGTGGGCATTGTCCGGGGGAGGCGTTGAACCGGGCGAAACCATAGAACAGGCTTTGCTGCGCGAAGTGCGGGAAGAACTCGGTGAGGCGCTGGAACTGACGCATATCACGCCATGGACGTTCCGTGATGATATACGCACCAAAACCTACCCGGATGGACGGACAGAGGAAATCTACATGATTTACCTGCTTTTCCACTGTCATGCGAAAAATACCGCGATCACTCTCAATGATGAATTTGAAGACTATGCATGGGTACGCAAAGACGATTTGCCCGGATATGATTTGAACGAAGCCACGCGCATAACGTTAATACAGCGTGGGTTGTTGTAAAAAAAAGCAGGGCTTCCACCAGAAACCCTGCATCATTTATCTACCGCTGTGACGTCGCCACATGGCGTTTAGCCGCTTTACCGGCCTGCGCCGCTTTCATGCCTTTCTCCGCGCTGCGGTGCAAAACCCAGCCGAACAGCAAAATAGCCAGCGCACACAGCAGGAACAGGATCCGTCCCCAAAGCGGGTTCGGCACCAGCACCATCAGCAATAACCCCGCGCCCATGTACATCGAAATACGGCCGATTTTATCGCGCTGCAAGCGGTCAAACTCATCCTGTTCATGGTCGGCATACACCGGCGTTTCCATGTCAGTGAAGAATTTACGACGCTGGGTATTTCTTGCCGAATCGGTTTCGCGCCAGAACAGTTGCGTCAGGCAGAAGAACCCGCCGGTAAACACCAGATGCGCAAAGATATTCCACATGATCGCCACATCCAGCAGTTCACGCGAGGTCAGGGTGATGCCCAGCAGACGGGCGACGTCCGGTGCGGTGAACAGGTTCGCCACCACGTAAGACACACACAATCCAAACAGCACCGTCACCCACGCCGCCCAGTCCGGCGTCTTGCGGATAAACACACCGAGGAACAGTGGCACGACAATCGGTGCCTGCATCAGCGTGCCGACTTTCATCATCAGATCGAACAGGCTGACGGTCTGCATGGTGTGCATGTATTGCGCCACCAGAATGACCAGTACGCCGTTGACCACACAGGCAATCTGACCGACGCGCAGCTGATATTTATCGCTGCGTTCGCTGTTGCGGTTCACCACCGGCGTCCAGAAGCTGCGGACAAAAATCCCGGAGTTACGGTTCAGTGCGCAGTCCATGGAAGACATGGTGGCGGCGAACAATCCGGCCATCAGCAGACCCACGGTGCCCATCGGCATGGCGCGTTCGGCAAAAATCAGATACACCGCATCCGTGGCATTTTTGCCCAGTTCAGGGTGTGCGGTTGCCGCGTCCGGATACAGGATCGCCACAGCCCACGGCGGGATGAACCAGATGATTGTCCCCACCAGCATCAGCACCAGCGCGAAGAGGGCCGCTTTTTTGGCATTGAAACTGTCTTTGGCATTCAGGAAACGGTAGGAATCCTGCAGGTTATTGATGCTCTGCACATTCTTGATAAAGAAGAACAGGAAACAGGCCACCAGCAGCGAGATGTAATGCGGGCCGACGTCCGGGCCGGTGAGGAATCCGGAAGGAAACTCAGTGACCAGTTTCACCGGGCCGCCGACTTTAAACAGCGCCACCACCGCACAGGCAACCGAAATAATCGCCACCACCAGCGTCTGCACAAAATCACTGGCGACCACGCCCCATGCGCCGCTGAGCAGCGAAATCACCAGCACCACAATCCCCGTGACCCACAGCGTCAGCGTGATGTCATGATGGAATACCGCGCTGGCAAACACCGCCAGACTGTTCAGCCATACCCCCGCGCTGAGAATGCTCAGCGGAATGATCATCCAGGTGAAAAACTGTTCATTACCTTTGCCGAAGCGATGATTAATCGCCTCTGTTGCCGTATCAACACGCAACTGGCGGAAGCGGGCGGCGAACCACCACCAGGCAACCAGATAACCAAACACGTTACCGGCGAACACGCTGACCACGTTGAAACCGTAGCGGTAAGCCTGACCGGCCGCGCCGGTAAAGGTCCAGGCGCTGAACTGGATCATAAAGGCGGTCGCGCCGACCATCCACCAGAGCATTCGCCCGCCGCCACGGAAATAGTGACTTGAGGAGCCGGAAGCCATTTTCTTGAACGCATAACTGATGGCAATCATTAAGACGAAGTAACCGATCATGACCAGAACGTTGATATCCATTGTCGTTACTCTCTCGTTTGTAGGGTGAGATGTTTTTGGTTATGTATTGAGCAAGCGTAGAAGAGGGATTTGAAATTAAAAGTCGGACAAATAAGAAATGCTTAGTTTGTTATCAAATTGTGATTTTGGTCACTTGTTAGGCTTATTGTCGGCATTTAAGCCAATTCTGACTGGCGAAACCCGGGGTTCATTGCTTTATTAGTATGACTAAAGCGTGAAATAACAGCAGATGAACGCCGCGAGGCCGGGAGAAAACATGACGTTAATGCGGTGCGGTAAGCAGAAGGGAATCACGGCGGGTATCGCCCTGATGCTGGGGCTGATGGCGGGCGCACAGGCGGCGGAACCGGCATTTCTGAACCCGGCGCAAATGGTCGTGGTTCGCCAGCAACTTCACCAACACACGGCCGCGCCACAAACGGCACTGGCGTATCAGCAACTTTTGGCTGCTGCGGATTCCGCCCTGAAGAAACCCGCACTGAGCGTGACCGACAAAGGCATGACGCCGCCGGGCGGGTCAAAACATGATTACCTCAGCCTGAGCGCCTACTGGTGGCCGGATGACAGCAAACCCGACGGGCTGCCGTGGATCCGCAAAGACGGGCAGGTGAATCCGGCCAGCAAAAACGATCAGAGTGACGGCGTAAGGCTGGCGGATTTTACCGCGCGGGTGCAGAACCTGACGCTGGCCTGGTATTTCTCCGGTGAGCAGAAATATGCCGATAAAGCCGCCAGCCTGCTGCGTGCCTGGTTTATCACGCCGGAAACACGCATGAACCCGAACCTGAATTTTGCTCAGGGCGTGCCGGGGATTTCGCCGGGGCGTAACGCGGGCGTGCTGGATGGTCGCTATTTTTCCACCCGGATTGTGGATTCTGTCGTGTTGTTGCAGGGCAATCCGGCCTGGACGGATAACGATGAACAGCAGATGCGGGCGTGGATGCAGGATTATCTGCACTGGTTGCAGGGCAGCAAAATCGCCAAAAAGGAAGGGCGCACGGAGAACAACCACGGCAACTGGTACGTGACACAGGTGTCCGGCATTGCGTGGTATCTCGGTGATAAACCGCTGATCGGTGAAATGGCGACGCTGATGAAAAGTAAGCTCGACGTGCAGCTGAAATCCGACGGCACCCAGCCTGCCGAACTGGCGCGCACCCGCTCATTTCATTACAGCTATTTTAACTTACAGGCGATCAGCATGATGGCGGTGCTGGCGCAGAAAAACGGCATCGATCTCTGGCATTACCACACGCCTCAGGGCGGCAGCGTTCTGACCTCGCTGGATTTTATGGCCCGCTTTACCGATCCCGGCGTGGCGTGGCCGTACAAATCGCTTGATCAGATCCGCGTGCGTCCGGTGCCGTTACTGTCGTGGGCGGATAACGCCACCGGCGAAAAACGTTACGAACAGCAGATCCGCCGCGCGACCTTTACCTTACCGCCTGCCGGTCAGTCCGCTTCCGGCGGCTATCATCAGGACGTCACACGCGGTGCGGTGATGGAAGCCGGACGCGAAACCTGGCTGCTGTCGCTGCCGTCCTTCGCGGCAGGGTATGTCGCCCCGGCGACGCAGGAGGAGAAAAAATGAATCACTGGCAACCGCTGCTGATCAGTATCGATGAAGCGAAAAAATTACGCGCCGCCTGTGAAACGGACTCGGTTCTGGGTGACGCGCTGCGGGCGCAAATCGCCACGCTGGAAAACACGCTGAAACAGCCGGTGGCGATCCCCGGTCACGGCGAAGCGGGCGGTCCTGAGCATACGCAGCATAAACAAAATTATCTGACCCTCAATCTTGCCGGACGCTTATTCCTGATCACCGGCGAACCGCGTTACCGCGAGCGGGCGCTGGCGCTGCTCAACGGGTATGCGGAAATGTATCCGTCGCTCGGCAGCGCGACCAGCAAAGACAGCAATGCGCCCGGCAGACTGTTCCACCAGACGCTGAATGAAAATATGTTCTGGCTGTATGCCGTCGAAGGGTATCACTGCGTGATGGCTTCGCTGGATGCCGCGCAGCGTGAAACCATTGAAACCCGCCTGTTCCGCGTGATGGCGGACGATGCGCTGAACCGCCATACCGCTGATTTCGATATCGTGCATAACCACGGGATCTGGTCGGTAGCGGCGGCGGCGATCAGTGGTTACGTTCTGGGCGATGCCCCGCTGGTGGAAAAAGCCCTGTACGGCCTGAAGGGCGACCGGGAAAGCGGCGGCTTCTTTGCCCAGCTCAGTCAGCTGTTTTCACCGGACGGGTATTACATCGAAGGGCCGTATTATCACCGTTTCGCCCTGCGCCCGTTGTTGTTGCTGGCGGAAGCCATTGAACGGCGACAGCCGGAATTACAGATTTATCAGTTCCGCGATCAGATTATCCGTAAAACCTGCGAAGCTCTGATGCAGACGGCTTTCCCGGATGGCGTCTGGCCTGCGCTGAACGACTCCTCGAAAACCATTAATATCCGCGATGACGGCGCAGTCATTGCCGCCAGCGTCTGCTATGCGCGCTATTCACAGAACCCGGTATGGGTCGCTGTCGCTCAACAGCAGCAAAGCGTATGGGTCAGTGCGGCTGCGCTGCCACTTTCTGCGGCGCTGAAAAATGCCCCGCCAACCTCCGCTGACTGGGGCAGTGTTGCGCTGCGCGACGGCCCCGAAGGCACACAAGGTGGCATCGGTATTCTGCGTCATGGCACGCACGATCAGAGCATGGCGCTGATGTGGTACGGCCAGCATGGCAGTATTCCGCGTCTGCATTCCGCCCTCAATCACGGGCACTTCGATGGTCTGCACCTGAGCCTGTTCAGCCACGGGCGTGAATATCTGCGCGATTATGGTTTTGGCCGCTGGGTCAACGTCGAACCTAAATTCGGCGGGCGCTACATCCCGGAAAATAACACCTACTGCAAACAGACCGTCGCGCATAACACGGTGGTGGTGGACGGGCAGAGTCAGCATGGCGGAAACAGCCTGCAAGCGGAAACCCGCTGGGGCGAGTCGCACTTCTTCGTGACTGATCATCCGGCGGGACAGGGCATGAGCGCGCGCCTGCGGGACTATTATCCCGGCGTGAATCAGCAGCGAACGGTGCTGATGCTGAATTTGCCCGAATTACCGTCGCCGCTGATGGTCGATGTCTTCCGCCTTACCAGTCATCAACCGCACCGTTACGATTATTGCCTGCATCATCTCGGCCAGTTTGTCCGTTGCGACCCTGCGCTGGATGCCGCCCGCGAGCTGAAACCGCTGGGTGAACAGCAGGGTTATCAGCATCTGTGGGATTGCGCCCGTGCGAAGATTGCGGCGGGAGAGTCAGCCTTATTCAGCTGGCTTGACGGCGACCGTTACCGGACGCTGACCAGCGCGTTTCCTGAGGGCGGTGAACTGATTGTCGCCCGCACCGGTGCCGGCGATCCGCATTTCAACCTGCGCAGCGAACCGGCATTGCTGTTACGCACGGACGGCACCAACGCCATTTTCGCCAGCGTGTTCGAAACCCACGGCTATTTCGATGAAGCCACCGAAACCTCGCTCAGTGCGCGCGGGCAGGTGGAACGCGTTAGCGTGACGGGTCACGACGACGTCCGCACAGAACTGAAGGTATTTCTCACCGGCAACCGCATCCTGAATATTCGTATCAATAACGGCGACGCACCGGCAGCGGAAGACGCTTTCCGCGTGGCGTGGCAATCCGTCTCACCTCTGAGTATCCCTGAAGAATAAACCTGAAGAATAAAGGAGTTACCATGTTTAACGATTTGAAAGGCCAGCGTGTTCTGATCACCGGTTCCACCAAAGGCATTGGTCTGGCAGCGGCACAGGCATTCGCCGCCGCAGGGGCCAAAGTCGGCATCAACGGCCATCGCCACGATGCCAGCCTCGATAAACTGGCGGCAGAGATCGCCCAACATGGCGGTGAAGTGGCGTATTTTGGCGCGGATGTCACCCAGTCCGCAGAATGCGAGGCGCTGGTGGCGAATTTCGTCGAACGCTTCGGCGGCATTGACGTGCTGATCAATAACGCGGGCGGTCTGGGCGGACGTCAGGGGCTGGAAAACATCGATGACGATTTTTATGATCATGTGATGGATCTTAACGCCCGTTCGGCGCTGATGGTCACCAAATTTGCCATCCCGCATCTGCGCCACGCCGCGAAACAGAGCGGCAAAACCACCTCGGTGATCAGCACCGGTTCGATTGCCGGTCGTGAAGGCGGCGGCCCCGGTGCCAGCCTGTATGCGGCCTCTAAAGCCTGGCTGCATAATGTGCACCGCAACTGGGTGAAAGAATTCACCAAAGACAATATCCGCTTCAACGTGATTGCGCCGGGGACCATCGACACGGTTTTCCATGCGGATAAAACAGCCGAAGTGCGTGAAAAAATCTCCGGCACTATCGCTATGGGACGTTTTGGCACATCGGAAGAGCTGGCACCGTCTTACCTGTTTTTTGCCTCCCATGCGTGCAGCGGCTATATCACCGGTCAGATCCTTGACGTCAATGGCGGGCAGATGGCGCCATAGCGCACAGTTCGGGAGATTTATGGCGGCGGGGGCATGCAGCGCACCGTCGCCTGAACTATGATGTCGGCACTCTGCACAGGAAAAAGGGAAGCGAATGAGCATGCAGTTTGAAACCGCCGCAGGCATGACCCGTGGCCTGAACACCCATATCGCCCGTGATATCGCCCGTAAAATTCTCTCCGGCGAGCTGGCGTGCGGCGCGATCCTGCCCAATGAAATCGAACTCGGCGAACAGTTTGGCGTCAGCCGCACCGCGTTGCGGGAAGCCCTGAAGTTGCTGACCTCCAAAGGGTTGCTGGAATCGCGTCCGAAAATCGGCACCCGCGTGAAAGAGCGTCCGCAGTGGAACATGCTGGATCCGCAGTTACTGGAATGGATGCAGGGAATGGAAGCGACGGAAGAAATTTATCACCAGTTTCTCGAGTTCCGCAAAGCCATCGAACCCCACGCCACCGCGCTGGCCGCAGTGAACGCCAGCAAAGAGCAGCGTATCGAACTTTCACGTATCTATCGCCAGATGTGTCATGTCGCGGAAAATTTCGATGCAGCACAGTGGGTGGATATCGATACCCAGTTTCACCGCATGATTTTCATCTCCTCCGGCAACTGTTTTTATGTGCCTTTTGGTAACGTGCTGACCACGATTTTCAAATGGTTCTTTGAATACTCCTCCAAGGAAGGCGGCATGTGTCTCAATGAACATAAACGGATTTATGAAGCGATCATGGCCGGTGATGAAGGCGCAGCATTTTCAGCCTCGCTGAGCCTGATGAAAGGGCACAAGCATCGGCTGCACAAGCCGTAACTTTGACGAAATAGCGGACGTTTTCCGACGTCAATAAAATGCGCAGATTATTCTGCGCATTTTTTATGTCTGGCGGCTGAAATGAGATTTCAGATACAAAAATGAAACAAATATCACGGCCGGTTACGCCACAGTGCCAGTTCGTCGTATAGACTTGTCATAATTATTACGGTCTAATCATTTCATCAGGAAATGGTATTTTTATTACGCACAGTGATCAAAGGGATTTTATTTTAGTCATTAACGCGGTGAATACATGAAAATACTCAAGGTCAGTGATTTCTTTCTTTCGGAGCGCCATGCTTTCAGTTTATTCGATATGAATCGTCAGTCGCTGGAAGATGTTCACCGGCACGAATTTGATGAACTGGTTATTGTCCGTCATGGCAGCGGCTTTCATATCATTAATGATCAGGTGGAATTTATTCATAAAGGTGATTTCTTCATTGTCAGTGCCAATGACGTTCACTGTTATGAATCCACGAATAAGTTGTCAATTACCAATATTCTGCTACATAAAGCACGGCCATTTCATTTTATTCATCATATCAGCCAGCTGACCGCGGGGATCCACCAGCATACCTCGCCACTGAAAAAACGGCGTGCAGGACTGACGAATGAAGAATTAGACAAAATTACCGAGCTGACGGAAAAAATGAATGCCCTGTGTGATGCTGTTTATGATGATTCTTACTTTGCCACGGCGGAATCCTATTTATTGTCTATGATCGTGATGATGTTTCAATGTGCCCGCCGCAGGGAATGCCGTACCAGCCATGCGGACTCAGGCAAGCGTCATCTGTTAAATTACTTACGGGAGAATTATACATGCAATATTAACTGGGACTATTTATGTGAAGAAAGCGGCGTGGCAAAGCGAACCATGTTCCGCTTTATAAAAGAGATCACCGGGTTTACCCCGGAGAAATTCCAGCAACGTTACCGTTTACTTAAAACACAGGAGTTATTACGCACATCCGATTTAACGATAGGAAAGATCGCCAGACTGTGCGGATTTTCTGCCACATCCCGACTGACGGAAGCTTATAAAAAACAATTTAACCGCACACCTTCTCAGGAACGTATGCGGGTCAGTAACAGTGTGATTGAAACCGTTCATCAGTAATTCGCGTTAATAATATAAATTAATTACATAAAACCATAATAACAGTAAAGAGAAAGGAACACTCACACCCTTTATTATTCACCGTTACCTCTGAAGGACATTATTATGTCAACCGCTAAAAAACTTAATCCCTGGTATGTCGGGGTGGTTTCCGGCATGGCGTCATATATTGATTCTGCCGCCATTGTTTCCAACGGGACCGCGCTGGTTATTTATCAGAAAACGATCGGCACCACGGCCGTACAAATCGGTATACTCTCCGGCATATTAACCCTGAGTATTGCGCTGGGCGCATTTCTCGGCGGCAGACTTGGCGACTGTTACGGCAGACGCAAAGTGTTTATTGTCACCATGGTGATGATCATATTGGGTACCTTGCTGCTGGCCTTCGGCAATACGTTCCCGGTGCTGTTTATCGGCACGCTGTTGGTCGGGCTGGCTACCGGCGCGGATTTACCGGTCTCTCTGGCGACCATTGCTGAAGCTGCCACGGACAAAAATCGCGGGAAAATTATCGGCCTGTCGAATCTGCTGTGGTTTCTGGGTATTGGCACCACGATGGCGATTTCCGCGCTGGTCGGCGGCTGGGGACGATCCGGTGCGCAGATTATGTATTTGCATGTCTGCGCCGTGGCCGCGATTTTACTGTTGCTGCGCTGCACGATCCCGGAGTCGCCATTATGGCTGGTTGCCCGCAATGAACGCCGCGCCGGGATCGTGACCATCCGTGCGCAGAACGCGCGGTTTAAAGATCTCCTGCATGGAAAATACCTGTGGCCGTTTGTTGCCCTGTGCCTGTTTTACGCCTTCACCAACCTTGCCGCCAATACCGGCGGGCAGTTTGGTACTTATATTGCGGTTAACGTCGTGGGGATCAGCGTCGCGCAAAATTCCCTGTGGAACCTGCTGACCATGCCGGTCGGGGTATTGGCGGGGATCTTATTTATGCGCTTCGTCGATACGCCGAAACGTATTCCCGCCTTTATTTTTGGTGCCTGTTGTTTCGCGGGCGGATTCTTCCTGCCGGTGTTATTTAATTTCTCGCCGGCTTCCTGGTTCTGTTGTTTATTCTTCACCGCACTCGGCAGCGGACTGGCTTTCGAGGGGATCATGAAAGTGTGGTCGCAGGAATCTTTCCCGACCATGCTGCGTTCCACGGCGCAAGGCATTATCGTCGCGATTTCACGTTTATTATGCGGCGTGCTGGCCTTTGTTACTCCGTTGTTACTTGATGCCGGTCCGCTGGTGTTGTATTCCATTTTGTCCGCCACCGTGGCGTCAGGGTTATTCATTGGCTGGATATGTTTCCACGGCAAACAACGTAATGAATTTGCCGATGAAGGCGGGGTGCTTATTCATGAACAACCGTCTGAATATCCGGCGTCAGCGGCAAAACAAATTTAGTTATCCCTTTTATCGCGCAACGTTAATTACACGAGGAGTCATGCATTATGCTCGCAGTCATCAGAGTTACATTGGATCAGGAATCCGCTTTGTCGGGTGTGCAGGAACTTCCTGTTCTGGGTTGGGAAATAGAAAGCGATAACAGAAATGTTCAGCAAACGGCGTATCGTATCCAGATAAGCCATGACCACCATTTTGACCCCATTATTCATCATGGCGAATGGCAGGAAACCTCCCGTTCAAATAACCTCGAGCTGACCGAATTAATGCTGACGTCTTCTCAGCGTTATTTCATCCGGGTTCAGGTGCGGGATAATTACGGCGAAGTCAGTCCGTGGAGTCCGCCTGCACACATGATTTCCGGCGTGCTGTATTCCCATGAATGGAACGCGGAATTTATTACGGCAGAATCGCCGGAAGATAAAGATCGCTCCGCAGCCATGTTATTGCGGAAATCTTTTGTCCTGAACCGCGCCGAGGATATTCAGTCTGCGTTTATTCACGTCAGTGCGCTGGGGCTTTATGAATTACATCTCAACGGCCATCAGGTCGGCGAAGATGCCCTGACTCCCGGCTGGACAAGTTATCACCACCATTTGCGTTATCAGACTTACGATCTGACCGGTCATCTGCAAAACGGCGAGAATGTCATCGGCGCGATAACCGGCGCTGGCTGGTATAAAGGGGATATGGGCTTTACCCGCCACAGAAATTATTACGGTGAACGGGCGGCGCTTATTTCACGGCTGGTGATTAATTATAAAGACGGTTCGCAGGACACTGTGGTCAGCGATGAAAGCTGGAAAGGCCACGATTCTGCCATTCTGTTTTCTGAAATCTATGACGGCGAAATTTATGATGCCCGCAGGGAAATTCCCGGCTGGTGCGACAGGCAGGGTTCAGCGGCATCATGGCGGCCGGTCAGCGTGGTGGCGCATGACAAATCCACGCTGGTCGCGCAGGGCAGCAACACTGTCAGACAAATAGAAAAACTGAAACCAGTCGCGCTGATCACCACGCCGCAAGGCGACACGGTCCTCGACTTCGGCCAGAATTTAAGTGGCTGGGTAGAATTTAAGGTGCGGGGAAACGCAGGCGATAAAGTGGTGTTGCGCCACTTTGAAGTGCTGGACGCAGAGGGCAATGTTTATCTGGATAACCTGCGTTCTGCGAAACAGCGGACGGAGTACGTGCTCCGGGGCGAGGGCGAGGAAATCTGGCATCCGCACTTTACCTGGCAGGGTTTCCGTTACGTGAAAGTCGAGGAATATCCGGCGGAGCTGGACCGGGATAATTTCACCGCCATTGTGCTGCATTCTGCCATGCAACAGACCGGGCATTTCGCCTGTTCCGACCCGGATCTGAACCAGTTACATCACAACATCTTGTGGGGGCTGAAAGGCAATTTTGTCGATGTGCCGACTGACTGCCCGCAGCGCGATGAGCGTCTGGGCTGGACGGGCGATGCCCAGATTTTTTGCCGCACGGCGAGTTATCTGATGCAGACGCGAAATTTCTTCGCCAAATGGCTGACCGATCTTCGTTATGATCAGACGGAGGACGGCGGCGTGCCCCACGTCATTCCCGACATCCTCACCGGATATTGCGCCAAAGACCGTTTGCTGGCCCAGGGCGGCACTCACTCGGCATCGGCCTGGGCAGATGCGGCGGTGATCAACCCGTGGACGATGTACCTGATGTACGGTGACACCCGGGTGCTGGAAAATCAGTACGCCAGTATGAAGGGGTGGATCGATTTTATGACCGCACACGCTGACAACCATATCTGGCAGTACAACTTACAGTTTGGTGACTGGGTGGCGCTGGATGCAAAAGAGGGCAGTTATTTCGGTGCCACGCCTAACGACCTGACCTGTACGGCGTATTACGCCTATTCCACCCAGCTGTTTGCTAAAGCGGCCAAAGTACTGAACCGGCTGGAAGATCATCAGCATTACGAGGCGTTGCATCAGGCGATTGTCCGTCGTTTTCAGCAGGAGTTTTTCACGCCATCCGGTCGTCTGGCGGCAAGAACCCAAACCGCGCACATTCTGGCGCTGTATTTCAATCTGGTGCCGGAAGATTTCCGCCAGCGCACCACCGACACGCTGGTTGAATTGCTCAATGAGCACGACGGACATCTGGTCACCGGTTTCGTCGGCACGCCGTATTTCTGCCATGCGCTGAGCCAGAACGGACGCACGAAGGAAGCGTGGAATTTACTGCTGAAAGACGATTTCCCGTCATGGCTGTATCAGGTGAAAGCCGGTGCCACCACCATCTGGGAACACTGGGACGGCATCAAACCGGACGGCAGCATGTGGAGCGCGGACATGAACTCCCTCAACCATTACGCCTATGGCGCGGTGGGCGAATGGCTCTACCGCGTGGCCGCAGGGATTGAAGCCGACGAGGCGCAGCCGGGATTCAAACATTTCATCATCAAACCGCTGACCGGCGGCGGCCTGAGCTGGCTCGATACCCGTTATCAGTCAATCTACGGCAGTATTGGCGTGCGCTGGGAAGTCAGCGGGCAGACCGTGTTCCTTAACGTCACGGTTCCGGCGAATACCTCCGCCACCGTGATCCTGACGGACGGTCAATCTGTGCAGGAAGCAGACGGGATTGATTTTGTGCGCTGTGCTGACGGGTATACGGCTGAGGTGGGATCGGGGGAATATCGGGTGGAATACCGGTTAGTTTAGTGAGGCAGCTTGTTTGCTCCTCCCCCTGCGAAGGGGGAGGCCGGGAGGGGGTTTAGCAGACAAAACGGCCGTCAAAGCTCAGGTTAACTTTTTGATTTGTCTCTGATACCCCACCCCAACCCTCCCCTTCGCAGGGGAGGGAGCCGACCACGTTTTTATCTCAACCCACAGTTTAAAGACTCAAGATTCCGGTTCGGTCTTCTTCCCCGCCAGCATGGCCAAAAAGTCATATTTGGCCTGCAATTCTTTCTCCGCTGCGGCATACAACATTTCTGCCACGTCCGGCTGTTGGGCATTCAGCCTTCTGAAGCGTTGCTCATTGTTGAGCGTATCCGTCAGTCCGCTGGATGGCGGTCTGGAATCCAGCGCCAGTGCGGGTTTGCCTTCTTCCGTGCGACGCGGATCGAAGCGATATAGTGGCCAGAAACCGGTGGTAGTCAGCTGTTTCATCTGATCGTGGCTGAGGGCCAGGTCATAGCCGTGCTCCTCGCACGGGCTGTAGGCGATAATCAGCGACGGTCCCGGATAGGCTTCGGCTTCCTGAATGGCTTTGACGGTCTGGTTGAGCTGCGCGCCGAGCGAAATCTGTGCCACATACACATGACCGTACATCATCATGCTGACACCCAGATCTTTGCGCGATTTGCGTTTACCCTGTTCGGCAAATTTGGTCACCGCACCCAGCGGGGTGGCTTTCGACTGCTGCCCGCCGGTGTTGGAATAACACTGGGTATCGAGCACCAGCACGTTGACGTTTTCGGTCAGACTCAGCACGTGATCCAACCCGCCGAAACCGATGTCGTATGCCCAGCCGTCGCCGCCAATCAGCCAGATGGATTTATCCACCAGATAATCGGCATCCGTGGCTAACTGACGGGCATCCGGCGTGTCGATCTCAGCCAGAATTTTACGCAGCGCGGTGACATGTTCGCGTTTCACTTCCGGCGTGGCGCTGTCATCACGCAGACCGCCCAGCACGTCAGCCGGAATATGTTCTTCCAGCGACGCGACCAGACGTAATACCCGGCGGCGATGCTGATCCACTGTCAGGCGGAAGCCCAGCCCGAACTCGGCATTATCTTCAAACAGTGAGTTTGCCCAGGCCGGACCACGGCCATCCGCGTTGGTGGTGTACGGCGTGGAAGGCAGGTTGCCGCCATAAATAGAGGAACAGCCGGTGGCGTTAGCGATCAGCAAACGGTCGCCATACAACTGCGTCAGCAGCTTGATGTAAGGCGTTTCACCGCAACCGGAACAGGCACCGGAGTACTCGAACAACGGCGTGATCAGCTGCGATGTGCGGATATCAATGCGTTCCAGCGTGGTTTTATCGATCTCCGGCAATTTGAGGAAGAAGTCATAATTGGCGCGTTCTTCTTCCAGATGTTCGATACGATCGGCCATGTTGATGGCTTTAATGGAAGGATCCTGACGATCTTTCGCCGGACACACTTCCACGCACAAATTACAGCCGGTGCAGTCTTCCGGCGCGACCTGCAACACGTACTTCTGACCGCGCATGTCGCGGGACTTCACATCCAGCGATTGCAGCGAGGAAGGGGCGTTTTCCATAAATTCCGGCTGAACCACTTTGGCGCGGATCGCCGAGTGCGGACAGGCAGCGACACAGTGGTTGCACTGGGTACACAAATCCGGTTTCCAGATGGGGACTTCTTCGGCAATGTTGCGTTTTTCCCACTGCGTGGTCCCGGTCGGCCAGGTGCCGTCCGGCGGGAAGGCCGAAACCGGCAGCGCGTCGCCAAGACCCGCCAGCATGGTGGCGGTGACGGTTTTGACGAAGTCCGGTGCCGCGTCGGAAACAATCGGCGGGCGTTTACGCGGATTTTCCGGGACAGGTTGCAGCGGTACCGCCACCAGTTCTTCCAGCGTGGCGGCCAGCGCCATCCAGTTGCGGGTGACCAGTTCCTCGCCTTTACTGCTGTAGCTGCGGGCAATCGCGCCCTGTAATTCTGTCAGTGCCTGATCGCCCGGCAGAATCTGTGTCAGATGGAAAAACGCCATCTGCATAACGGTGTTAATGCGTGCACCGAGTTTACATTCGCGGGCAATTTTGGCGGCATTAATGACATAGAAGCGTGCCTCGCGCTGAAGCAGGGTTGCCTGCACTTCCAGCGGCAAACGCTCCCAGACTTCAGCGGCGCTGAACGGCGTATTGAGCAGGAAAATCCCGCCGTGACGCAGGCGTTCGGCCATCTGGTATAAATCGATAAACTGCCACTGGTGACAGGCGACAAAGTGCGCCTGACTCACCAGATACGCAGATTTGATCGGCTTTTCACTGACGCGCAGATGCGACACTGTCAGGCCACCGGCCTTTTTGGAGTCGTAAACGAAATAACCCTGCGCGTACATCGGCGTGCTGTTACCGATGATCTTGATGTTGTTTTTGGTGGCCGACACCGAACCGTCACTGCCCAGCCCGTAAAACAGGGCTTCGAGCGACGCGTGCTGCGGCAATTCTTCTTCCACCACCGGCAATGACAAACCGGTGACGTCGTCATAAATGCCGACAGTAAAGCGCGGACGCGGCTGGCTCAGCGACAGCTCGCGGAACACCGAAAGCACGCAGTCCGGGCCGAATTCTTTCGAGGATAATCCGTAACGGCCACCGGTCACTTTCGGCAGCGTATCGCGTTCGCCACGGCTGTAGGCTTCGGCCAGGGCGGTCATCACGTCGAGATACAACGGTTCGGCCAGCGCGCCCGGCTCTTTGGTGCGATCCATCACCGCGATGCTTTTCACGCTTTGCGGCAGCACCGACAGCAGATGGGCGGCGCTGAACGGCCGGTATAAACGCACTTTCAGCACGCCGACTTTCTCGCCGCGCGCATTCAGGGTGTCGATCACTTCTTCGGCGGTGCCGATGCCGGAACCCATCAGCACAATCACCCGTTCTGCCTGCGGATCGCCGACGTATTCGAACGGCTTATATTCGCGGCCGGTGAGGGCGGCGAAGGCATCCATGGCGTCAATGACGTGCTGGCAGGTGGCGTTGTAATACGGGTTGGTGGCCTCACGCGACTGGAAATAGGTGTCAGGGTTGGCGGACGTGCCACGGATCACCGGATGGTCCGGCGACAGCGCACGGGCGCGGTGCGCGTCAATCTGCGCCTGCGGCAACATCTGCTGGAGCGTGTCATCGCTGAGTGGCGCAATCTTGTTGATTTCGTGCGAGGTACGGAAGCCGTCAAAAAAGTGGATAAACGGCACGCGGCTGTTCAGACTGGCGACCTGAGAGATCAGCGCGAAATCCTGCGCTTCCTGCACGCTGGCGGCAGAGAGCAGGGCGCAACCGGTCTGGCGCACGGCCATCACATCGGAATGATCACCAAAAATCGACAAGGCGTGCGTCGCGACGGTACGCGCCGCCACATGCAACACAAACGGCGTCAGTTCACCGGCCAGTTTATACAGCGTCGGGATCATCAGCAGCAGACCCTGCGACGAGGTAAACGACGTCGATAACGCACCGGTCTGTAGTGCGCCATGGACGGTGGAAATCGCGCCTGCTTCAGACTGCATTTCCATTACCGTCGGGACATCGCCCCACAGATTTTGCTTCCCTTCGCCTGACCAGGCACCGGCAATTTCGGCCATGGTTGAACTGGGGGTGATCGGGTAGATGGCAATCACTTCGTTGGTGCGATAAGCCACGGAAGCGACTGCGTTATTACCGTCAGTGGTGATCATGGAATATCCTTTTGCTTTGCTCACAATGGCGGCCAGCAGGAAAGTGTTTTTGCTGGCAAGAATGATAAAAGCTTAGCAGAGGGCGGATTAATCGATTTATCCTGATTGTGTGCAGGGCTATTTCGCCTGATATTTTAAGCGGTTACTCTGTAAACGATTAGATTGGGATTATTATTAGCCACCGGGGAAATAACGATTTCTGCCGGTGGCTAAACAGCGGATTAGGGAAGGGAAAAACGGGTTAATTAATATCGATTCTTTTTATTCCTTTCACCGACATCAGCGCCTCATACAATTTATCCACGCTCTGTTTCGGCCGCAGGATCACATCCAGAACCAGTTCGCATTTTCTTTCATCTTCTTCATCGCGCTGATTGATTTTGATCTGACCGGGGCGGATACGCATTTTCTGCAAGGCCATCAGCACGCCCGGCACGCTTTCCGGCAGCAGCCGGATTTCTATTAAATGATGATGCCCGACCCAGTGATTACTTATCTGGCGGAACACTTCCAGCACAATTAAGGTCATGAACGCGCCATAAATGCCGATCTGATACAGCCCGCTGCCAATCACCAGACCAATCGCCGCCGTCACCCATAAACCCGCGGCGGTGGTTAATCCTTTCACAATTTGTTTCTGAATAATGATCGTCCCGGCACCGAGGAAACCCATGCCGCTGACCACCTGTGCCGCCACGCGGCTGGGGTCGAAGCTGACGTGAGTTTGCAGCAGAATATCGGCAAAGCCGTATTTCGACACAATCATAAACATGGCGCTGCCGATACCCACCAGAATATGGGTGCGCAATCCGGCTTCTTTGGCGCGTAACTGACGCTCAATGCCGATTAATCCTCCCAGGGCACCGGCGAGGGCAATCCGGAGTAAAAAATCTGTCAGCATGTCTGCTCCTTTATCATTATATTTTCCGGGTCATACAGAGGGTAAAGAGGTTAATAACGGTTAATTTTATTCGTCAAAGAAATAACCGGACGAAATAAAATGTGTCTGAGTGTTTAGATTTGAGATTATTTTAGGAAAAAGTTGATGTTATTTCACCGCAGGACTCGACGCGGGCGAAAAACGTCGGATATGATGGCGATTCGAAAAAAATCCCCGTTATATTCAGGAGCAGGACAGATGATCACTGCGTTTCGCGTGTTACTGGCCGCAGGTGTACTGGTGTTAGCCGCATGCAGCAGCCACGATGAGCCGGCTGAGGTTGTGCAAAAAGGCAACAGCGTCAATGTCGGTCAGCGTGCCGTGAATATGGACAGCCCGGCGTATGCGGCCTGTTCGATGGCGGGCGGGCAATTGCGTCTGGCGCCACAGCTTGATGGCAGCCGCGTCGGCATGTGTTCGATGGCGAACGGACGCCAGTGTTCTGAAGCCGCACTGATGCAGGGCCGCTGCACCGCCGGCTAAACGCCAGAATGATCTCTGGCGTTTTTTGCAGGGTCAGCCCGTGATTACATCCGGTCTTTCTGGCGATAGATCAGCTGATGTTTGCCCTGCGTCAGGGTCAGCTTACGATCCTGCAAGCTGAGCGCCGCGCCGTTGTTCAGTACGTCGCTGATCACGTGATCCCATTTATTCAGATTCTCATCCGGGCACATCATCATGGTGGAGGCCAGACCTTTCACGGTCAGCACATTGTTGTGCAGCTCGCCCTGACCCATGAAGTTATTACACATCTTGCCGGAAACGTGCATGTTGGCGCCGAACTCAATCTCCGGAATGCGCCCCTGTGCGGCTGGCACGGTCTGACCATCCACACTCAGCAATTCGAAGCGGTGATGCTGTAAATCGTTTTGTTTAATGGCGGTATTCTGATTCATGCTGCATGCGCTTAACGTGATAGCGGCGGCCAGAACAAACAGTGACTTCTT
Organism: Rahnella victoriana; assembly: GCF_021276285.1. Classification (NCBI taxonomy): domain Bacteria; kingdom Pseudomonadati; phylum Pseudomonadota; class Gammaproteobacteria; order Enterobacterales; family Yersiniaceae; genus Rahnella; species Rahnella victoriana. The sequence goes on along the minus strand of NZ_CP089919.1, from coordinate 4,144,041 downwards.
CATCTTCTCTCCTGAGAAATATTCCTTCAGCACTCATCCTGTCGATACATTCAACTGACTTATGCAATATTTAGTGGTGCATTATAGCGTGAATGAATTGAAATTTTAAGCCCTTAACGCCCTCCCGCTGCACAGGGCGAGGCGCTTAAAATATCGCTGATCTTTATCCCGTCATCTGCCCATCATAAAAGCGTCATTTTACGCCGTTAGGTTATGCCCATCACAGGTCAGAGAGACATACAGCGGCATGAGCTATCTATCACTGCATCACATCCGCAAATCCTGGGGCAACAAAGTGGCGCTCGACGACATCAGTTTTGATGTGCAGGAAGGCGATTTCATTGCCTTGCTGGGGCCGTCCGGCTGCGGCAAGTCCACGTTGCTGCGCACTATTGCCGGGCTGGAAACGGCCGATCAGGGCACCCTCCGTTTTCAGCACACCGATGTCACGGCGCTGACGCCAGGCGAACGCAAACTGTCGATGGTATTTCAGTCCTACGCGTTATTCCCGCACATGAATGTCCGTGAAAACCTGCTTTTCGGGTTGCGGGCGCGGGGCGAAGACAAACGGCTGTTTGCCTCGCGACTGGCGGACGTCAGCAGGCTGATGGAACTGGAACCGCTGCTCGACCGCCAGCCGTCGCAGCTTTCCGGCGGGCAGCAACAGCGCGTGGCGCTGGGCCGTGCGGTGATCGCCAATAATAAACTGTGCCTGATGGACGAACCGCTTTCCAATCTGGACGCCAAGCTGCGCCAGAGCATGCGCCGCGAAATTCGTGCGATTCAGAAAAAGCTCGGTCTGACCCTGCTGTATGTCACCCATGATCAAACCGAAGCGATGAGCATGGCGGACAAAATTATTCTGCTTAACGATGGCCGCATCGAACAGCACGACACGCCGGACAACCTTTATAACAACCCGACCAGCATTTTCGCCGCGCAATTCATTGGCGCGCCGCCGATGAATATTCTGCCGCTGGCGCAACAGGGCCAACATCACTTTCTGGCCGGCATGCCGCTGCCGGTGGTGGAAAATGTCCACGGCAACGCCCTCAGCCTCGGCCTGCGCGCGGAAGACATTCAGCTGACGGCTGCCGCACACGCCAGCCTGACCGCGCAGGTGCTGAGCCACGAATACATGGGGGCCGATACGCTGCTGGCCTGTGTGTTACCGGGATATGAGGAACCGCTGACGGTAAAAGTGGCGGGGATGCAGCGTTTTGCCGAAGGCCAGACGGTCGGGCTGCAATGGAGCACGGGCGCGCAATATTTTTTCAACACAGCGGACGGAAAACGCTGTTATCAGGCTGAGCAAACTTGTTTGCCATCAGAGCAACGGGTTGCCGTGTAGTTTTTTGCTGTTTTGCACTTTTACTGACTCATACCACCTCCATTGCCGAAGGGAAAACCATGTCACGTATTCACCGTTTTTCACGTCTTGCCTGCGCTGTTCTGCTGCTTACCGGTACTTCCGCTTTTGCCGCGGATCCGGTGAAATTACAAATGTATTACCCGATTGCCGTCGGCGGAAAAATCAGCCACACGGTGGATACGCTGGTGGAAGATTTTCAGAAAACGCATCCGGATATCCGTATTCAGCCGGTCTACACCGGGGATTACGCCACGACGGTGACCAAGGCGCTGACGGCATTTCGTGGCGGTAACGCCCCGCAAATCGCGGTGATCGGCGATATCGAGGCTTATTCCCTGATCGACGCGGGCGCTATTCTGCCGGTCAGCGATCTGGCGAACGACGCAGACGGTAAGCAGTGGATCGACGGCTTCTATCCGGCGTTTATCCGTCACATTCAGGACAAAGTGTGGGGCATCCCGTTCCAGCGTTCGACCGTGGTGTTGTACTGGAACAAACAGGCGTTTGAAAAGGCCGGGCTGAACGGCGACACGCCGCCCGCCAGCTGGCAGCAGGTGGTGGATTTTGGCAAAAAGTTAGTGGTGCGTGAAGGATCCGAAGTGAAGCAGTGGGGCATTGAAATTCCGTCCACGCCGAACGGTTACTGGAATTTCCAGGGGATTGCGGCCACCAACGGCAGTCATCTGGATAACGGAAAAGGGACGGCGGTGACCTTTGACACGCCTGCCAACGTGGAAGCTTTGCAATGGCTGACGGATCTGGCGCAAAAAGAGGCGGTATCACCGAAAGGCACCATTGCCTGGGGCACCACGCCGCAGGACTTTATCGACGGCAAAACCGCCATGATGGTCACCACTACCGGTAACCTGACGACGGTGCGTGACAACGCCAAATTCCCGTTTGGCGTGGCGATGCTGCCGGAGAAAACGCAGCGCGGCAGTCCGACCGGCGGCGGCAATTTATACGTGTTTAAAAACACCACCCCGGCGCAACAGAAAGCGGCGCTGGAGTTTATCCGCTGGGTATCCGCACCTGAACAGGCGGCGCGCTGGAGCATTGCCACCGGTTATGTCGCGACATCGCCTGCCGCGTGGGAAACCCCGGTGATGCAGGAATATGTGAAGCAGGTTCCGCAGGCGCTGGTCGCCCGCGAACAGCTGAAATATTCTCAGCCGGAACTTTCGACCTACAACAGCGTGCAGATCCAGGAACTGATGAACCACGCGATTGAAGCGGCCGTCACGCAGGTGAAAACGCCTGCCGAGGCGCTGAGTTCGGCGCAGAAACAGGCAGACCGCCTGCTGAAACCCTATCAGTAAGGAAGGGCATGAGCACACTTCACGCAGTCCTTCCGGCCACCCGCACACGCGGGTTGTCTTTACAGCTTTACGGCTATCTGTTGCTGCTGCCTGCGCTGAGTTTTCTGCTGCTGTTTACCCACTATCCGGCGCTGGCCACGGTGTGGGAAAGCCTGTTCAGCGCCGCCCGCAGCGGCCATGCGGCTCAGTTTGTCGGGCTGGATAATTACCGGGCGCTGCTGGATGACGACGTGTTTATGTTGTCGTTACGCAACAATCTGCTGTACGCCCTGATCACCATTCCGCTGTCGGTGGCTCTGGCTTTACTGATGGCGCTGGCAGTGAACCGCCGTCTGCGCGGCAACGCACTGACCCGCGCGGCGTTCTTTATCCCTTCACTGCTGCCGATGGTGGCGATTGCCAATCTGTGGTTGTTTTTCTATACCCCGCAGTTGGGTTTGCTTAATAAAATGCTGGCGCTGTTTTCGCTGCCAGCCGTCAACTGGCTCGGCGAACCGGGTACGGCGCTTTACAGCCTGATGGCGGTATCGGTGTGGCGCGAAGCCGGATTCTTCATGATTTTCTATCTTGCCGCATTGCAGCAAATTGATCCGCGACTGGCCGAAGCGGCAGACATCGAAGGGGCGTCGCGCCGCTATTTCTTCCGGCGCGTGCAGTGGCCGTTACTGATGCCGACGACCTTGTTCGTGCTGATTAATGCCTCGATGAACGCCTTCAGGATTGTCGATCAGGTGATTGCCATGACCAACGGCGGCCCGAACAACAGCACCAGCTTGCTGCTGTTTTACATCTACCGCACGGCATTCAGTTACTGGGATTTACCGGCGGCGTCGGCGATGACCGTGGTGCTGCTGGTGATCCTCGCGGCCATCGCGCTGATCAAATTCAACCTGCTGGACAAAAGGACGCACTATCAGTGAAACCCTTTTCTTACCGCCGTCTGTTCCTGGATCTCGCCATCTGGCTGGCGGCGGTGCTGTGGTTGTTACCGGTGCTGGTGGCGGTCTGGATCGCTATCCACCCGGCGTCGGCGCAGGGCAGTTTTTCGCTGTTTGCACCGCTGACCGTGCAGAACTTTATCAATGCCTGGCAGGCGGCACCCTTTGCCCGCTATTTCCTCAACACGACCCTGTTGGTGCTGATGATTGTGGTCTGCCAGCTGATCCTGGCGACGCTGGCCGCTTATGCGCTGGTGCGGTTCAAACTGAAAGGCGCAGGATTGATCTTCGCGCTGATCCTGCTGCAACTGATGATCAGCCCCGATGTGCTGATCCTGAATAATTACAAAACCATCGGCGCGCTGGGATTACGCGACACGCTGACCGGCATCGCGCTGCCGTATTTCGCCTCAGCGTTTGCCATTTTTCTGCTGCGTCAGACCTTCAAAAGTATTCCGCTGGTGCTGGAGGAAGCCGCCATTGTGGAAGGTGCCAGCCGCCTGTATATCCTGCGCAAAATTTATATTCCGCTGGCGAAACCGGTGTATGTCGCGTTCGCACTGGTGTCCGTCAGCTTCCACTGGAACGATTTTCTCTGGCCGCTGGTGATCACCGATTCGGTGACCGTGCGGCCGGTCACCGTCGGGCTGCAACTGTTTTCCGCGCCGGAGCAGGGCGTGCAGTGGGCGCTGATCAGCGCGGCGACCCTGATGACGGTGATGCCGTTGCTGGTGCTGTTCCTGATCTTTCAGCGCCAGTTTGTCCAGTCCTTTATGCGGGCAGGTATCCGATAAAATCCTGACAGGAGAACGTTATGACCGTGATCTCGCCATCCCTCTTATTGTCTGACGAACAGGCACAGGCGCTCGGCAATGTGAGCGCGTTATATCAGCCACCGGAAATGCATGATGCGCTGGTGAACGGTGCGCGTTTACGCTTCGGACTGATTGCCGATCCGCAATACGCCGATGCGGACAGCCAGAAAGAGCGCCATTACCGCAACAGCCTGAATAAACTGGCGACGGCCATTACTGAGCTGAATGATTCAAAGCTGGATTTTGTGGTTACGCTGGGCGATCTGGTCGATCGCGACTGGGGCAGTTTTGATCCGGTGTTATCGCGCTACGCGGCCTTGCGTCATCCGCACGCGGCAGTGATCGGCAATCACGATGCGGAGGTGATTACCCGGCATCTGGCGTCACAGACACCGGCGCTGGGTTTACCGAAAAGTTATTACGCATTCAGCCTGCCGGGCTACCGTTTTCTGGTGATCGACGGCAACGACATCAGCCTGTATTGCAATCATGCCAATGGGGATGACCGGCAGATGGCAGAATATATGCTGGATGAACTGAACGAATGCCAGCAACCGCAGGCGCAGCCGTGGAACGGCGCGGTCGGGCCGGTGCAGCTGAAATGGCTGGAGAAACAGCTGCGGGAAGCCCGTGCGCAGCGCGAGATCGTGCTGGTGTTCGGCCATTACCCGCTGACGCCGGTCAACAGCCATAATCTGTGGAATTGTGAAACGCTGGTGGAGTTGTTGTGCCGCTATCGCGTGCGGGCTTATTTTGCCGGTCACGATCACCGTGGCGGTTACGACCGTGTCGGGGATACCGATTTCATTACCCTGAAAGGCATGGTGGACGGCGAAAGCAGCCTGCCGTTTTCCTCCGTCACGCTGGCCGATGATGTGCTGACCCTCACCGGCTATGGCACGGAAATCAGCCGGGTGCTGAGCCGCTGATCGGTTGCAGAACGTAAAAAGGCTCACCGGAGTGAGCCTTGAAAGCCTGTGCGGATCAGCAGGTCAGAGCATATTCGGGCAGGCGACGCCTTTCGCCAGCTGATCAATATTCATCAGCGTGGTTTCTGAAATGCTGGTCAGCGCATCACTGGTCAGGAACGCCTGATGGCCGGTGAACAGCACGTTGTGGCAGGATGACAGGCGGCGGAATACGTCATCCAGGATCACTTCGTTAGAGTTGTCCTCAAAGAATAAATCGCGTTCGTTCTCATAAACATCCATACCCAGCGCACCGATTTTTTGCTTTTTCAGCGCATCAATCGCGGCGGTGGCATCCAGCAGGGCGCCACGGCTGGTATTCACAATCATCACGCCGTCTTTCATTTTGGAAAACGCTTCGGCGTTGAGCAGATGGTGGTTTTCCGGCGTCAGCGGGCAGTGCAAAGAAATCACGTCGGACTCTGCATACAGCGTATCCAGATCGACATATTCGGCACCGAGTTCCAGCGCCAGCGGGCTTGGATACGGATCAAACGCCAGAATACGCATACCGAAACCTTTCAGGATACGCATGGCCGCCACGCCGATTTTACCGGTACCGATAATGCCTGCGGTGCGCTGATACATATTAAAACCGATCAGACCTTCCAGTGAGAAGTTAGCTTCACGGGTGCGTTGATAAGCGCGATGAATGTGACGGTTAAGACACATCATCATGCCCACGGCATGTTCCGCCACGGCTTCCGGCGAATACGCCGGTACGCGCACCACGGAAATTCCCAGCTCTTTTGCAGCGTCCAGATCGACGTTGTTAAAGCCCGCACAGCGCAGCGCCAGCGTTTTAATGCCGAGTGAGGCCAGTTCCTGCAACACTTCACGGCCACCATCGTCATTGACGAAAAGGCAGACAGCATCTGCTCCCACCGCCGTTTTCGCCGTCTGCGGGCTCAGCAGAAAATCGAAAAATTCCAGTTCATAGCCATAATGCTCGTTGACCAGTTCCAGATATTTCCGGTCGTAATTTTTAGTACTGTAGACAGCCACTTTCATGGTGTTTCTCCGCAGTGAGTTTGAATCTCTGGCGAAACGGCTTCCGCCTGTTTTATAAGGATTAAACAGTTTCAGAAACAATTCGCAATATGCACACAAACTAGCAGAGCGCAGGAAGCCAGACAATTTTTCCTGTGCTATTTGGGCGGGTGGCTCTGGCAATCCCGTCATCAGTTGTTACGCTAATTATGATATCTTGCGGGCGGTTAGACACTTTGGTGAAGCATAAGACAAGGCACGTCATGAGGAACGGACTGAAGAAAAGCGCGCAGATACTCCTGAGTATAGTGGTGATTATAGCGCTGCTGTTGTGGGTGTTATGGAAAACCGTGCCGCGCTGGTTACCGCCGGTCGCCAGCCACTGGTTGCCTGCCGGTACGCAACTGGTGCTGACCGGGTCGCCACACTGGTCGCACGGTGTGTTGCAACTGCCGGGTGTGCGCTATCTGGCGGGTGACTGCACCCTCGCCACGGCGCGCAATGCCCGCCTCAGCAAGGTTTCCGGGCAATGGTCGCTGAAACTCGATGCCCTGAATGTCGATACCGCCTGTCTGGCTCAGTTGCCGAAAAGTGACAGCCAGTCCACGCTTTCCCTCGCGGATATTCAGCACAGGCTGCCTGCCGGTGCGGTCAGTATCGATCATCTTTCCGTCACGCCGTGGCAGCGTTACGCCGGTAAACTGGTGATCAGTAATGCCGGCGGTCAGCAGCATCTTTCCCTCAACGGTGAATCCCTGACACTCGACGCGGTGCTCGACAGCAACCGTCTGCTGGCGATTCATTCGTTCAGCCTGACGCCACCGGGCAGCACACAGCCGGTGACCCTGAGCGGCAAACTGTTGTTGCCCGCGACGCTCGATATGCTGCCGGAATCCGGTGAACTGCACGCGGAAATACAAACCGCTCAGGTGCCGCAACCTCTGGACATCACGCTCAGCTGGCAGGCGACGGAAGGCGTGATAACCCTGACGGAGAAGGGCAGCGAACAGCCGCTTGCCACGCTGCCATGGAAACTCAACAACAACGAATTACAGATTAGCCAGGGTCAGTGGCGCTGGCCTTATGCCACACAGCCGCTGGCCGGTGGCATCAACCTGACGCTCAGCGACTGGTCGCCTGCGTTTGATCAGACCAGCATCACGGCGCGGCTGAACGTGCTGACGCAGGGGCATAACGGCAAGGCCAATGTGGTGCTGACGCTGGGGCCGGGGCGTATCGGCCTGCTCGACAGCGATTTAGGTTTCCGTCTGACCGGACAGGCCAATTTACAGGCCACTTCCCTGAGTGCGTCACTGCCGGGGCAACTGAGCGGTTCGGTGCTCAATCCGACCCTTTCACTGCGCAGCGGATCGCTGTTGCGGGCGTGGGGCAAACCGACACCTGAACTGACCATCACGGATGCGCGCTGGCCGCTGGCGGGTGTCAGGGTCTCGGCAGAAGGTGTCAGCGGGCCGTTGCAGGCGATCCTCAAAGCCCGTCACCGTTTCTGGGGCGCGTTTGACCTGCATCTGAGCGGTAAATCGCTGGCCTTCTGGCCGGACGTCGGGCTGTGGAATTTCAATTACTGGGGCAACGGCCATCTGCCGCCGCTGAACGGTCGCTGGGACATGTCCGGTAAAGGCCAGTGGCACGATAATCTCATCACCCTTAATTCGCTCTCGACCGGATTCGACCGGCTACATTACGGGCTGGTGGATGTTGATGCGCCACGCCTGACGCTGGAACATCCGCTGGCGTGGTTGCGTCCGCCTGCGTCGCGCTTCAAAAAGCAGTACCCGGAACAGCCGACCGAATTTAAGGGCGACATCCGGCTGGTGGCGAAAAAAATCGCTCTCGCCAACGGCGGTTATCTGCCGCCCGCCACCCTGGCCTTACAACTGAAGGGCATCAGTCCCGACAGTTTCAATATGCGCGGTATGCTCGATGCCAAACCGATTGGCCCGATCCGGCTCAATGGCCGCTGGGACGGCGAACGTCTGCGCGGTGAAGGCTGGTGGCCGAAACAACAACTCACCGCATTCCAGACGCTGCTGACGCCGGATCTGAACATCAAATTACGTGAAGGATCCTTCTACGCGCAGTCGGCATTTTCGGCGGCACGCGAACAGGGCTTCGTGGCCGGTGGTCACTGGGTGGTGAAAAACGGCGGTTTCTGGATGAAAGACGGCGATCTGAGAGGGCTGGATTTCAGTCTGCCGTATCGTTTGCAGGATCAGGTCTGGCAGCTCGGGGTGAAAAAACCGGTCACACTGCGCATTGGTGAAGTGAACAATCTGGTCAAAATGCAGAACGTGACGGCGGATTTACAGGGGCATTATCCGTGGAGCGAGAAGACACCGCTGACGCTGAGTAATCTGGGCGTGGATATGTTGCGCGGGCACCTGAGCCTTTCCGCGCTGCGGATGCCGCAGCACGACGCGGCGGTGCTGAAGTTCGACAAGATCAACCTCAGCGAACTCTTCACGGCGCTGAAACCGAAACAACTGGCGATGTCCGGCGTCGTCTACGGCGAACTGCCGCTGTACGTGGAAAACCCGCAATGGATCATCCATAACGGCTGGATCAAAAATGACGGCGGCCTGACGCTGCGTCTGGATCCGCAATTTGCGGATGCCATGGCCAGCGGCAATTTTGCCAACAACATGGTGATTGGCCTGCTGCGTTATCTGGAAATCAGCCGTTCGGATGCACTGGTGAGCCTGGATAATCTCGGTGTGCTGACCATGAATGCCAAAGTGGACGGTGTGAACTACACCGACACCACGCATGGCGGCGACAAAGTAAAACGTGAAATCGCCCTCAATTATTCCCATGAGGAAAATATCTACCAGCTGTGGCGAAGCTTGCGCTTTGGCGACAATCTTCAGGAATGGCTGCAACAGCAGATGTCTTTGCCTGCTGATGCGCTGTCAAAAACCCCCGCGACATCCGGGCAGAAAAAGGATCCAACAGTGAGGAAGGAACAATGAAACTGCGACTTGCCGGCCCGTGCGTGGCGCTTGGTGTGATGATGCTCAGTGGCTGCGTGCCGCGTATCGAACTGGCCGCGCCGAAAGAGCCGATCACCATCAATATGAACGTGAAAATTGAGCACGAGATCCATATCAAAGTGGATAAAGACGTGGAAAATCTGCTGAAAAATCAGAGCGATTTATTCTAGGAGCGCGTATGTCCGGGATGTTTTTCAACACTATCAGCATAAAAAGAATCAGCCTGATGCTGCTGGCCGGTGGTGTGCTGTTTTGCAGTCAGGCTTTCGCGTTAACGCTTAATGAAGCCAAGCAGCAAGGGCGCGTGGGCGAAACCTTGTCCGGCTATCTGGCACCGCTGAAACAAGACGCCGACAGTGTCGCGCTGGCGACAAAAATTAACGAAGGGCGCAAACAGCAATACGAACAGGTGGCGCGGGACAATAACGTCAGCACCGACGATGTGGCAAAACTCGCCGGACAAAAGCTGGTCGCCAGAGCCGGGAAGGGCGAATACGTCCGCGGCATTAATGGTAAGTGGTTGCAGAAGTAAAAGGTTCCCCTCATTGTAAAGACGGAATTATTGATTCCGTCTTTACAATGATAAATGCCATTCTCAATGAAATAATCTTTTTCGGCTTTTTATTTCCTGAACTCAATAAATCAAATAAATAAGGCGAAGGAATATAGAGACGTCGCTGGTAATTATTTGCATTGCCCATCATTACTTCTCCTGTTATAAAAACCTGTTGTGATTTTTTAATTTATTCATGTGGTGAATAAATATCTCGACAGTCATCCATTTTATCAGTCCTGATACTATTCATATAACGTCAACCAAAAGGATGTGGGATATGGCAAACGCCATCTATGTAAAAATTACCGGTAAGAAACAAGGGTTAATTTCAGCAGGTTGTTCAACCTATGACTCCATTGGTAATAAATTTCAATCCGGACATCGCGACCAAATTTTTGTGGTTCAGTTTGATCATGAAATTGTCAGAAGCCAGAACGTAAAACATCGTCCGGTCAGTTTTACTAAGCTGATCGATAAGTCGACGCCGTTAATAGGCATGGCCATTTCTAATAATGAGAAGATCGACCTGTTTTTCGATTTTTACCGAACATCATCGACTGGTGTACAGGAAAAATACTTTTCAGTAGAAGTCAGAGGCGCCACCCTGGAACGGCAGAGCGTCCGAACCGCGCATGCATTAGACAATCCCGATAAAGAGGCTGAGGAAATGATATCCGTGGTCTACGAGTCAATAACATGGAAGCACCACACAGCAGGAACATCTGGCTACAGCATCTGGAGCGAGACGGTTTTCTGACACTGACTAACAGGGAGTTGGCTTGTGAAATTTCATAAACCGGCAGAAATGAAAAAACTGACCCGCGAGGGGCAGGTAAGAAGATTAACTCTGGGTGAGATTGCGCTCGCCCGCACAGTCTTTGGCAGTTATATCGACTACTCAAGAGTGTGGATCCACTTAGGCAGTTATCTGCCGTTCGGGTTGCAAATGGAGTCGGCAGCAATGACGCCAAGTGGCGAGCTTTATTTTCGAGGGGAGAATTATGTTGATGATTTTTCGACAGCGAGCAATCGTCATCAACACCTGTTTATCCATGAGATGACGCATGTCTGGCAATATCAAAATGGTATGTGGGTTAAGCTGAGAGGGAGTATGAGTTGGGCCGCTGATTATCACTATAATTTTGAAGGAAAAACAAGGGTTAATGAATATTCAATGGAGCAACAGGCTTCAATTGTGGCTGATTATTTTTTCCTTGTGAATTTTGGAGAGTCTGAATGGTATAAGAACCAGTATCGAAACTATAAGGGTGATAAATTAGATAGCGCATTATCATATTACAAATTGATATTAACCAATTTTCCAACTTATTGAAGGATTCAATAATGATAAAAAAAGCTGCTGTTATTTCTTTGTCTCTATCTCTTTCCGGATGTTTTTTAGGGGATCATTTTACCCCTCCAGCTCATGCGCAGGCATTTTTTGTAGGTGGAAATTTTTGCCTGACGACGCCAGGACGAACAGAAAAACAAAAATTAACCGGTATGTCTGTTCAGAAGGTGGGTGAATCACCCGGTTTCTCAACGTTTTTTAAAAATGAAGGTGAATATCTCACTATAAAAAAAGATAGCTGCATGCCTTTGCTTGGATATAAATTTGAAGTTGGCAGTGCTTATCATGTGTCTATATTTTTAACTAAAGATCCAGAAAGGAAAGAAACTCATTTTTATACTGATTTTTATACCGCATCTTTTGTTATCTGGGAGACGAGCAAGAAAGAGAAGCAGGTAGAGTATCTGTAATTTTTTAAATCATTGATCAAAGGAGCTGATAATGTTCAAAAAATCCATAATGGTAGTGCTGTCTCTCTCTCTGTCAGGATGTGTTTCAGATTATACACCAACCCTTCCTTCTGAAACACACGCCTATTTTACCGGAGATACGCTTTGTCTGCTGACACCAGGGCGAACGGAAAAACAAAAGCTAAAAAAAATTCATATTGAACAGTGGGGGGGATCGCCGGGTTTTATAAAGCAATTTAATAATTCGGCTGAATATAAAGTCATAAAAAAAGATACCTGTATCCCATTGTTCGGTTATAAATTTGAAGCGGGTTATGCTTATCATATTACTATGAATTTCACTGAGGATACTGATAGAAACAAAAGTGATTATAATTCGAATTATTATTCGGCAACCTTTATCGTTTGGGAAAATAGCGATAAAGATAAGTACGTAAGTTATCAATAAAAAAGCGCGCTCGGGGAAGCGGAATGGCTGGGTAACAGGAACTTATATTACAACAGTGAATATCTTGAGAATACTTATTCTTACTATAAATTGCTGCTGACAGATTTTCCAAATTTTTGAAGGAATTCGTAATATTGAGAGTACTCTCATTTTTATTTCTCACTCTGTCGCTGGCAGGGTGTATATCAAGTTACACACCCATAATGCCCGCTCACGCTCATGCCTATTTTACCGGAGATGCGCTTTGTCTGCTGACGCCAGGAAGAACGGAAAAGCAAAAGCTGAAAGGAATATCTGTTACGAGGAAAGGGGAGTCACCCGGATTTAGTCAGTTTTTTAATAACCAGGATGAATATCTTACTGTCAAAAAAGACACCTGCATTCCTACCCTGGGTTATAAGTTTGAGACGGGAAGGGCTTACCACGTGAGTATGCATTTCACCCCTGATGATGAAAGAGTCAAATCTGATGTTTCCCTAAACACGTATTCAATTTCATTTGTTACCTGGGAAACCAGTGACAAAAGTAAAGAAATTAGCGTTTTTTGAAATGACATATTATCAATAAAAAAAAGCGCGCTTTTCAGCGCGCAATAGCGTTATCACAACATCATCTGAGCGGAACGGACAGATTCTTAAGTGAATGGGTGCTCAGATTGTGATAGGGGTAATTATGCCGCAGCCAGTTCTTTGATGGCCGCATCGATGGCTGCTTTCGCATCAGTCTGTGCTTTGGTCGCCACTTCAGGACCGTACGCAATACCTTCCGCGTAAACGAATTCTACGTCGCTCATGCCCAGGAAGCCCAGGAACAGAGACAGGTATGGGGCAACCAGATCGCTCGGGGTGTCTTTATGGATGCCACCGCGGCTGGTCAGAACGATAACGCGTTTGCCTTTCACCAGACCTTCAGGGCCTTTCTCGGTGTATTTGAAGGTCACGCCAGCACGGGCTACCAGATCGAAATAGTTTTTCAGCTGAGTCGGGATGTTGAAGTTGTACATAGGTGCAGCGATAACGATCACGTCATGCGCCTGCAGTTCTTCAATCAGGGTGTTGGACAGCGCCAGTGCTTCTTCCTGACGTGGAGTCAGCGGAGCATCGGATGGACGCAGTGCGCCAACCAGTTCGCCGTCAAGGACAGGGATCGGATCCGCAGCCAGGTCGCGAACGGTCACGGTAGAGCCGCTGTTGGCAGACTGATACTCTGCAACCAGGTAATCGGCCAGTTGGTTAGACTGAGAGAAGTTAGCCAGAATGCTTGATTTCAGGACGAGTACTTTGCTCATGAGTGAGTTCCTTAAGTGTGTGGTACATAGGGTGTTGGTTTTTATAACCAGAACGTTCCCCGAATGGAACTTACTTTATTCAGAAAGCTTATGCAGTGATAGCGCAATATTTAGAGACCTATCATCGATTTTTTTGAACAACTTGAAATCCGGTCGCAAAATCACCCGTTTTCAGCATCTTCAATACCTTGTGTTAACATAGACACAAGCAGGCAAGGCGTGAACCTTCCTCATCCCCCATTCAGATTCAGCTGGCGCAGATGATTTGCTCTCCGGCTGACATGCAACAAGGAATTCCGATCGTGAAATCACCGCTCGCGGCATTATCAGCGCAGTTAGACGGGCTGATGCTACGTGACCGGCAACGCCTGCAACGTCGTTTGCAGGGTGCCAGAAAGTTGGATAAACCCGACGCACTCGACGCGTTAAGTGCCGAAATCCAGACCGCTATCACCGAGAGCCTGAAGAAAGTCAGTGCCCGTGAAGCCTCGCGGCCAAAAATCAGCTATCCGGAAAACCTGCCGGTCAGCCAGAAGAAAGACGACATTTATAACGCTATCCGCGATCACCAGGTGGTGATTGTGGCGGGCGAAACCGGCTCCGGTAAAACCACGCAGATCCCGAAAATCTGTATGGAACTCGGACGCGGGATCAAAGGCGTGATTGGTCATACCCAGCCGCGACGTCTGGCGGCGCGTACCGTCGCTAACCGTATCGCCGATGAGCTGGATACCACGCTCGGCAACACCGTCGGTTATAAAGTCCGTTTTAACGATCAGGTCAGTGAAAACACGCTGGTCAAGCTGATGACCGACGGTATTCTGCTGGCGGAAATCCAGCAGGACCGCATGCTGATGCAGTACGACACGCTGATCATCGATGAAGCGCATGAACGCAGTCTGAACATCGACTTTATTCTCGGTTATCTGCGTCAGCTATTGCCGAAACGCCCGGATCTGAAAGTCATCATCACCTCCGCGACGATTGATCCGCAACGTTTCTCGCGTCATTTCAACAATGCGCCGGTCATTGAAGTCTCCGGCCGGACGTATCCGGTTGACGTGCGCTATCGCCCGATTGTCGATGACGCCGACGATGTGGATCGTGACCAGTTGCAGGCGATTTTCGACGCCGTCGATGAACTGGGTCGCGAAAGCATGGGCGACATCCTGATCTTCATGAGCGGGGAACGTGAAATTCGTGATACCGCGGATGCGCTGAACCGTCTGGATTTGCCGCATACCGAGATTTTGCCGTTGTATGCGCGCCTGTCGAACAGCGAACAGAACCGCGTATTCCAGTCGCATTCCGGCCGTCGTATCGTGCTGGCGACCAACGTCGCCGAAACCTCGCTGACCGTGCCGGGCATTAAATACGTGATTGACCCCGGCACCGCGCGTATCAGCCGTTACAGCTTCCGCACCAAAGTGCAGCGCCTGCCGATCGAGCCGGTGTCTCAGGCGTCGGCCAACCAGCGTAAAGGGCGTTGCGGACGTGTGTCCGAGGGCATCTGTATCCGTCTGTATTCGGAACAGGATTTCCTGTCACGCCCGGAATTTACCGACCCTGAAATCCTGCGCACCAACCTGGCGTCCGTCATTCTGCAAATGACCTCGCTGGGGCTGGGCGATATCGCCGCATTCCCGTTTGTGGAAGCGCCGGATAAACGCAACATTCAGGACGGCGTGCGTCTGCTCGAAGAACTGAACGCCATCAATAATGCCGTCGATGGCCGTTATACGCTGACACCGCTTGGCCGCCAGTTGGCGCAGTTGCCGGTGGATCCGCGTCTGGCACGCATGGTGCTGGAAGCGCAGAAAAACGGCTGTGTGCGGGAAGTGATGATCATCACCGCCGCGCTGTCGATTCAGGATCCGCGTGAACGACCGATGGACAAACAGCAGGCGTCCGATGAGAAACATCGTCGTTTTGCCGACAAGGATTCTGATTTTCTGGCATTTGTGAACCTGTGGGATCACCTGAAAGTGCAGCAGAAAGAGCTGTCTTCCGCACAGTTCCGCAAGCTGTGCCGCAGTGATTTCCTCAACTATCTGCGCGTTCGCGAGTGGCAGGATATTTACACCCAGCTCCGTCAGGTAGTGAAAGAACTGGGGCTGCCGGTGAACAGCGTCCCGGCGGAGTACCGTGAGGTTCACTGCGCGCTGCTGACCGGTTTGCTGTCGCATATCGGCCAGAAAGATGCGGATAAACAGGAATATACCGGGGCGCGTAATGCGCGTTTTGCCGTCTTCCCTGGCTCCGGGTTATTTAAAAAACCGCCAAAATGGGTGATGGTCGCCGAACTGGTGGAAACCAGCCGTTTGTGGGGGCGTATTGCCGCGCGTATCGAACCGGAATGGATTGAGCCGCTGGCGAAGCATCTGGCGAAAAGCAGTTACAGCGAGCCGCACTGGGAAAAAGCACAGGGCGCGGTGATGGCGACGGAAAAGGTCACGTTGTACGGCCTGCCGATCGTGGCCGCGCGTCGGGTGAATTACGGCACGATTGATCCGGTCGTCTCACGCGAGCTGTTCATCCGCCATGCGCTGGTGGAAGGCGACTGGCAAACGCGCCATGCGTTCTTCCGCGCTAACCTGCGTCTGCGTACCGAAGTGGAAGAGCTGGAACATAAATCCCGTCGCCGCGATATTCTGGTCGATGATGAAACCCTGTTCCTGTTCTACGAACAGCGTATCGGGCAGGAAGTGGTGTCGGCACGGCACTTTGATACCTGGTGGAAAACGCAGCCGCAGGACAGCCTGAACTTTGAAAAAAGCATGCTGATCAAAGAGGGCGCGGGCAATATCAGCGCCCATGATTACCCGAATTTCTGGCATCAGGGCAATCTCAAACTGCGCGTGACGTACCAGTTTGAACCGGGGACGGATGCTGACGGCGTGACCGTGCATATTCCGCTGCCGCTGCTCAATCAGGTGAGCGAAGAGGGCTTTGACTGGCAGATCCCGGGGATCCGCCGCGAGCTGATCATGGCGCTGATTAAATCCTTGCCTAAGCCGGTACGTCGTAATTTTGTGCCTGCACCGAATTACGCCGATGCCTTGCTGGGCCGCATCAAACCGTTTGAGATGCCGCTGCTGGATGCCATGGAAAAAGAGCTGCGCAAGATGAGTGGCGTGACGGTGTCACGTGACGACTGGCAGCTGGAACAGGTGCCGGATCATCTCAAAATGACCTTCCGCATCGTTGACGATAAAAACAAAACGCTGCGGGAAGGCAAAGATCTGAACGCACTGAAATCCGGCCTGAAAGAGCAGGTGCAGCAGACGCTTTCCGCCGTCGCGGATGACGGCATCGAACAGCGCAACCTGCATGTCTGGAGTTTTGGCACCTTGCCGGAACGCTACGAGCAAAAGCGCGGTGGCTATGAAGTGAAAGCCTATCCGGCGATTGTCGATGAGAAAGACAGTGTAGCAATCCGTCTGTTCGACAGCGAACTCGAACAGCAGCAGGCAATGCTCAGCGGGATGCGGCGCCTGCTGTTGCTCAACATCCCGTCGCCGGTCAAATACCTGCACGAGAAGTTGCCGAACAAAGCCAAACTGGGGCTGTACTTCAATCCGTATGGCAAAGTGCTGGATCTGATCGACGACTGCATCTCCTGTGGCATTGACAAACTGATCGCTGAATCCGGCGGCCTGGTGTGGCGTGAAGAAGATTTCGCCAGACTGCATGAGCATGTGCGCGCCAATCTGAATGATACGGTGGTGCAAATCGCCATTCAGGTGGAGCAGATCCTGACGACTGTCTTCAGCATCAACAAGCGGCTGAAAGGGCGGATTGATATCACCATGGCGCTGGCGCTTTCTGATATCAAAGCGCAGATGTCCGGCCTGATTTATCGGGGGTTCGTGACGCAAAATGGCTGGAAACGTCTGCCGGATACGCTGCGCTATTTGCAGGCGATTGAACGCCGGATGGACAAACTGGCCATGGATCCGCACCGCGATCGTGCGCAGATGTTGAAAGTGGAAAACATCCAGCAGCAATGGCAGCAGTGGCTGAACAAACTGCCGCCGGTGCGTCAGCAAAGCGAGGACGTGAAGGAAGTCCGCTGGATGATTGAAGAACTGCGCGTCAGCTACTTCGCTCAGCAACTGGGCACGCCGTATCCGATATCGGATAAACGTATTTTGCAGACCATGGAACAGCTGGTTTAACCGGTTCTCAACACGACAAAACCGCCTTATACGCTAAGGCGGTTTTTTTTTGCTCGCTAACGGTGATTCTGTGGGTTACTGAGCGGGCGCCGTCACCGGGCCGCTGGCGCTGATCACGCCGGAAGACAGGGTATTCAGGGCGTCGCGGATGGCCGGAACGGCCAGTGCGCGGTTATCGGCCAGATACCGGTCCTGCGCGGCAGGTGCGGAACTCTGAATCGCCACCAGAGACCAGCCGTCGGCGTTTTTCAGCAGCAGCGGGGAACCGCTGTCACCAGGCAGCGTATCGCAGCGGTGGGATAACACGCCGGGTTGCGCCCAGCCGGTTACCAGACAATCCTGATGCACATACAAATCATCAAGATGATCTTCCGGATAACCCGCCTGTGTCACTTTTCGGCCTTCCTGTTTCAGTACCGCAGTCAGATCATCACGTGATCCTTCCCATAACGGTAACGGCCTGATAGGTAACGCCAGTTTTTCGTCGGTAAGGCGGATCAGCGCAAAATCGAAGGGTGCGGCTTTTGGCGGCACGATCCAGCCATCGCCATCGGCTTTCAGTTTTTTCCCGAGTTTTGGGTCAACCAGCGTTTGTAACGCGGTGATCTGATAGCGCCATTTCTGATGATGAGAAATAAAACGCAGGGCGATGACTTTGTCTATGTTGCCCGGCGGCGCCAGCACACAATGGCCTGCGGTAAGGGCCAGATGTTTGGAAATCAGGGTGGCGGTGCATAAATTGCCGCTTTCCGTTTCAATCTGACCAATAGCCTGCCACGGCCAGCGGGACGTTGCCGCGACCGGCGTGCGCTGATCATGACCAAAAAAGAGGGCCGTTTTTTCTTTTACGCTGATGGAAGGTGCGTCGGTATCTGCATCATCCGGGGAATCTGCATGAACAAGTGGACTGACGGTAAAACAGAAAAAGCACAAAAATAGCGGTAACGCGATGCGCATAACATTCTGACCTTGAAAACAGGGAGAACCCGAAAACCCGTTATTGTGGAATGATTATAGTCGGTTATCTTTCGTGTTGGATATATTTGTCTGATAACTCAATCTATTGAGCCGATGACGGGCGTCATCGCAGGACATTCAGAAGTAGAAGAACAGGGTGATCAGACCGCAGAGGATCAGGGAACACAGGGTGATTTCGAACAGGTAGCGGCGCAGCATCTTCCATCTGTACCTCAAGATAGAGAACCGGAGAAAAAAACACCCGGCGAACCGGGTGTCAAATCATCAGTCTTGATAATGGTGAGTAGATACGCTCACAAAGACGTCTTGTTTACTTCTTATGCTGCTGGTGTTGCTTTCGCAGCCGGTGCAGCTTTCTTAGCATGTTTCACATGTTTTTTAGCAGCCTGCGCTTTCTGAGCAACCGGAGCGGCTTTTTTAGCATGTTTCACGTGTTTTTTAGCAGCCTGCGCTTTCTGAGCAACCGGAGCGGCTTTTTTAGCGTGTTTCACGTGTTTTTTGGCAGCCTGCGCTTTCTGAGCAACCGGAGCCGCTTTCTTAGCGTGTTTTTTGTGTTTCTTAGCCGCTTGCGCTTTCTGAGCGACTTTCTTGTGAGTCTTGTGCTTAGTCACGTGCTTGGCAGCAGGTGCCGGAGCAGCAGTTGTTGCAGCAGCGGCAGGTGCCGGAGTAGCGGTAGTTTCAGCAGCGAACGCGACAGAAGACAGGCCCATTGCAGCGGCTACAACCAGAGCTAATACTTTTTTCATGTTTAATTCCTCAAGAATCTTAGTTTATGTGTCCACCCCACTGCGGGGCCGGTATGGAGAATACTAGGCGCGTTAGATCAGGTTGTCCGTGAGTGATTGGTTTCGGCGTGTAACGGAATGTACAAAGGAGGGGAGGGTAATAAAATCAGGGGATTACGATGAAATTGGAGGATATAGAGATGGAGTTGCTACGGAGCAGTGGATCGCGTGTTTGCGCCTCCTCTTGCGAAGGGTGATGCCAGGATGAGGAATTAATGGGTGCTTGCCTTTCAATGCAAACTTCAACTCATTGATTTAGCTTTAAAACCCCACCCCAGCCCTCCCTTTCGCAGGGGAGGGAGCCGATCGAGTCTTTGCTCCTCCCCCTGCGAAGTGGGAGGCGGGAGGGGGTATTAATGGCAACTTCTCTTTTAATGCAAACTTCAACTCATTGATTTAGCTTTAAAACCCCACCCCAGCCCTCCCCTTCGCAGGGGAGGGAGCCGATCGAGTCTTTGCTCCTCCCCCTGCGAAGGGGGAGGCGGGAGGGGGTATTAATGGCAACTTCACTTTTAATGCAAACTTCAACTCATTGATTTTGCTTTAAAACCCCACCCCAGCCCTCCCTTTCGCAGGGGAGGGAGCCGATCGAGTCTTTGCTCCTCCCCCTGCGAAGGGGAAGGCGGGAGGGGGTATTAATGGCAACTTCTCTTTTAATGCAAACTTCAACTCATTGATTTAGCTTTAAAACCCCACCCCAGCCCTCCCCATCGCAGGGGAGGGAGCCGATCGAGTCTTTGCTCCTCCCCCTGCGAAGGGGGAGGCGGGAGGGGGTATTAATGGCAACTTCACTTTTAATGCAAACTTCAACTCATTGATTTTGCTTTAAAACCCCACCCCAGCCCTCCCTTTCGCAGGGGAGGGAGCCGATCGAGTCTTTGCTCCTCCCCCTGCGAAGTGGGAGGCGGGAGGGGGTATCAATGGCAACTTCTCTTTCAATGCAAACTTCAACTCATTGATTTTGCCTTAAAACCCCACCCCAGCCCTCCCCTTCGCAGGGGAGGGAGCCGATCGAGTCTTTGCTCCTCCCCCTGCGAAGGGGGAGGCGGGGAGGGGGTATTAATGGCAACTTCTCTTTTAATGCAAACTTCAACTCATTGATTTAGCTTTAAAAATAGCCAGCCACTCCCTCTCCCTACAAGTATCGCCCTTCCAGATGCGCCCGGAAGAACGCCGGATTCAGTGTCTCGCCGGTGGCGTTTTTCATCAGCTGATCCGTCGTGAACCGGCTGCCGTGCTGCCAGATGTTTTGCTGCAACCACTGGAACAGCGCGGTCAGGTCGCCGCGGACGATGTCATCCTGCAAGGTCGGAATGGCTTTGTTGGCGGTCTGGAATAACTGTGCGGCATACATCGCGCCGAGGGTGTAGGTCGGGAAATAACCAAAGCCGCCGTCGGTCCAGTGAATGTCCTGCATGCAGCCGTCGCGGTAGTTACCGACAGTGTCGATGCCCAGATATTCCTTCATTTTACTGTTCCACAACGCCGGAATGTCGTCGACTTCAATCTCGCCTTCCATCAGGGATTTTTCGATTTCGTAACGCAGAATGACGTGCGCCGGATAGCTCAGTTCATCGGCGTCAACGCGGATAAAGCCCGGCTGGACGCGCTGATTCAGCTTCATAAAGTTGCTTTCGTCCAGTCCTTCACGATGGCCGAACTGCTCGATAACCAGCGGATACACCGACTTCAGGAACGGCTCGCTGCAACCCAGTTGCATTTCAAACAGCAGGCTTTGCGATTCGTGTACACCCATGGAACGGGCGTTGGACACCGGCTGGCCGAGCCATTCTTTGGGCAGGTTTTGCTCATAGCGTGCATGACCGGTTTCGTGGATCACCCCCATCATGGCGCTGAGGAATTCTTCTTCGTTGTAACGGGTGGTGATGCGCACATCCTGCGGAACACCGCCGCAGAACGGATGGGCACTGACATCCAGACGACCGGCGTCGAAATTAAAGCCCAGACGGCCCATCACTTTCAGGCCAAGCTGGCGCTGTTTTTCGATATCAAACGGGCCTTGCGGCGCGATGCGGGTTTCTGATTTTTGCTTATCGACTACGGTCTGTAACAGGTCCGGCAGCCAGGTTTTCAGGTCACCAAACAACACGTCGAGTTTTTGCGAGGTCATGCCCGGTTCGTATAAATCCAGCAGGGCATCGTAACGGCTGATCCCGGCGGCTTCGGCGCGCAACCGGGCTTCCTGACGGCTCAGTTTCACCACCTCTTTCAGGTTATCCGAGAAACCTTCCCAGTCGTTGGATTTACGCTGAATACGCCACGCTTGCTCGCAACGTGCGCCCGCCAGTGATTTTGCCTGCACCAGACTTTCCGGCAACAGGGCAGCCTGCTGGTAGTGACGGCGCATCTCACGCAGGTTCGCCTGCTCCACGTCATTGAGTTGCTCGCCGCCCGCCTGCTCCAGCCATTCACCGACCTGTTTCGCGGTGAGGATCTGATGAGTCAGTACGCTCAGTTCCGCCAGCGCTTCCGAGCGGGCCTGTCCGCCTTCCGGTGGCATCATGGCCGCCGCATCCCAGCCTGCAATGGCCGATAAATGGCCGAAGCGGGATAAGCGGGCGAAGGTGTCATGTAATTTTTTATATGCGATGGTCATTGTGGCTCCCTTCCTGATTTTCTTGATGAGGCTGTTCTGCAGCCAGATTAAATGTCGGTTTTACCGGCCAGCTGAAACGGATACTTGCCCCGCCGAGCGGGCTGCTGTCCACGGCGACGCGTCCCTGATACGCGACGGCAATGGAATGTACGATCGCCAGCCCCAGCCCGCAGCCGCCGGTGGCGCGGTCTCGGCTCGGGTCAAGGCGGACGAAAGGTTCAAAAATACGCTGGCGTTCTTCCGGCGGAATACCCGGCCCGTCGTCTTCCACCTGCAGACAGGCCAGTTCGCCGTCAAGCCACAGGCTGACGCGCAGGGTTTCCTGCGAATAGCGCAGGCCGTTATTGACCAGGTTATCCAGCACGCGCTCCATCAGACGTAAGTCCACACCGCCGAAATCGCTGTTTTTCGGCGCGTCGTAAAGAAGGGTGCGTTCGGTGATCAGACGGAAATCGTCAACTTTATCTTCCAGCCAGTCGGCCAGATTGACTTTTTCCAGATTCAGCGCCACCTGCGGGCGGTCCAGCCGGGCGTAGGTCAGCAGTTCGTCGATCAGCGCTTCAAGCTGACCGATATCGCGGTTGATGGCGTTTTGTTCCGACTCCGGCAGGTTTTCGCTGATCGCCAGACGGTAACGCAGGCGCACCAGCGGCGTGCGCAGTTCATGGGCGATGCCGTCAATCAGCAACTTTTTGCTGGCGACCAGTGTGCTGATGTTATCGGCCATCTGGTTAAAGGCCACGCCCAGCCGGTTCAGGCTGGACGTTGAGTCAAAATCGATACGTTCGTCGAGATGGCCGTTACCGAGGCGCAGCGCGGAATTCTCCAGCCGCAGCAAATCCTGCCAGTGCGGACGCATCCACAGGAAAACCGGCAGGGCGAGGGACAGTCCGATGAAGATCAGCAGCCCCAGATCCAGCAGCCGCATTTCGTGCATATAAAACAGGTACGGGATCGGGCCGACCACCAGCACGTAATGGCTGCGCGGCACCCGCTGAATAAAGGTGTACTCGTTATCCAGAGCAATAATTTCGCCGTCTTTAAGACGCTGATCCAGCGCGGGACTCAGTTTACGTTTACCGAGCGGTTCGATATGCAGTTTGAAAGACAGGTTCAGATCCAGCGTATTGATGGTCTTGTTCCAGTCTTTGATCGGGATTTCCCGCAGCTCGCTGCGCATCAGATAGAGCGAACTTTTCATCAGATCGTTCATGGACTGACGGCCGGTGCGTTCTGCGGTGACTTTGTACACCAGCCCGACCAGCATCGCCATCACCAGAAAACAGACCAGCAGTAACAGAAAGAACTGGACGAAAAGTTTTCTCATTCGTGCAGCGACTCCCAGGCGTTAGGGGCGAACAGATAGCCTTTGTTGCGCACGGTCTTGATACGGAAAGGTTCGAGCGTGTTGTCGTAAAGTTTACGGCGCAGGCGCGAGATTGCCACGTCGATGCTGCGATCCAGCCCGTCGTAACTGACGCCACGCAGATTCTTCAGCAAGGCTTCGCGATCCATAATGCGCCCGGCGTGGGTGGCCAGTTCCCACAGCAAATCAAAGTCGGAGGTCGAAAGAACAATGGTTTCATCCACCAGCGTCACTTCGCGGTTAACCGGGTCGATACATAACTGGCCGAAGTGCAGGGCGTTACCGCTTTTCAGCGTCTGAACCGGTTGTTCGTTTTGCGCGCCCTGCGCCGGATTCTGGCGCAAGTGCAGACGCAGTCGGGCCAGCAGCACGGCGGGCGGGGTGGTTTTCAGAATGTAATCACTGGCGCCCATTTCCAGCGACAGAATGTGGTTCATGTCGCTATCGAGCGAGGTCAGCAGCACAATCGGGCCGGGGAAAATCGGGCGTAAATCGCGGCACAGCGTCATGCCGTCTTTGCCCGGTAACATGATATCCAGCAGAACCAGGTCGGGTTTTTCTTTCTCAATGCGCGCCTGCGCGGTATCGCCGCGCGGTTCAACCAGCACATCAATATCATGTTTACCCAGATAGGCGGCAATCAGGTTGCCGACTTCTGCATCATCTTCTACAAAAACGATTTTATTCATTGGCTTGCTGCTGTAAGAAATCCGGTGATTAGCATAGCGTGACACGCAGGGTGACGCTATCGCGCGAGCGTAATAGAACATGTCAGTTTTGCGAGATATTTTCCATAAACGGGAAATACTTTGGTCAAATTCTGAAATGTTGCCATTGTCAGTTTCCGTTACGGAAAGCACGGTAACTCACTGGCAAAGTGTCAGTGAATTATGCCATTATATAGGTGAATATCTTCGGCGTTACAGATTGATTTACTAATTGATTGGCCCTGACCAGGAAGAGGAAGAGGGGATGAATGAAAACCGCCTGGTACCCGATGCGCGCAGTCAGAAAGCATCCTTTGACTACATGGAATATTTGTCCGCATCCTGCAAAAAGAAATGGAGTTTTGTTGACGCCATTTATGGCGTGATGCCGTTCTTTGGCATGGTTCTGAAATCCCGTTCGAAAAAAGACAACTCTAAGCAGGAAGCCTTGCGCGCACTGGCCTTACAGGTGGTTTCCACGCAGGTCAGCGACGAGACCAATATTGTCCGCCTGATTGAGCTGGCCGAGCAGCAAAATATGTACTGCATTGATATCAACCTGCCGTACTCGCTGACCGAAGAACAGCTGACCGCTATTAAAGTGGAATGCAAACATCTGGTGCAATTAAGCCAGAATAATGATCATCTGTTAGTGCAGATTATGCAGATGCCTTCTCAGCATTGATGTCTGTGTGATGCATTCAAAATAAAGGCCGCTTTCGCGGCCTTTCTCATTTTGGCTATTTCTGCTTATTTTTTCAATTCTTCACGTAAGTCTTTCACGTCTGAGGCCGACACCGGCGCGGCGGCATTTCCCCAGCTGTTACGGATATACGTCAGTACGTTCGCCACATCGGCATCGCTCAGGTTGGCGTCAAAGGACGGCATCGACGGTGCGGTAGGTTTGCTGTCGGTGGCGACCGGACGGCTGCCCGCCAGCACCACGCGGATAAGCGAGGTGGCGTTGGTCTGGTTGATCAGCGGCGACTCGGCCAGACGCGGGAACAGACCTTCCTGACCTTTACCGGCTGGCGTATGGCACGCCGAACAACGGTCAGCATAGATATTCTTCCCGGCAATCATCGCTTTATCGTCAGCTTTCACCGCCGCCTGGGCGGTGTTGCCGCTGTCATGACCGCTGTCTTTCAGGTAGACCGCCACGGCTTTAAGGTCAGCATCCGTCCAGTGTTGCGACGAATTGGTGACTTCTTCCGCCATCGGACCGGAAGCGATATCGAAACGGTTAGAGCCGGTTTTCAGATATTGCATCAGATCTTCCTGCGTCCAGTTGCCGACACCGGTGTGCTTGTTGCTGGTGATATCCGGCGCGACCCAGCCTTCCACCACTGCGCCTTGCAGGAATTCGCTGTCCTTGTCGCCGCCGATGATATTTTTCGGCGTATGACAGGTGCCGCAGTGCCCCAGACCTTCAACGATATACGCGCCACGGTTCCATTCCGCTGATTTATCCATCTGCGGTTTGAATTCGCCTTTGTTGAAGTTCAGCCAGTTCCAGCCCATCAGGCTGGTACGCACGTTGAACGGGAACGGCAACTGGTTGGTTTCCACTTCGTGATGCACCGGTTGCAGGGTTTGCAGATACGCCCAGATCGCGGCGTTATCTTCACGGGTCACTTTGGTGTAGGCGGTGAACGGCATCGCGCCGTAAAGACGT
The DNA here is from genome assembly GCF_021276285.1 of Rahnella victoriana. NCBI lineage: Bacteria > Pseudomonadati > Pseudomonadota > Gammaproteobacteria > Enterobacterales > Yersiniaceae > Rahnella > Rahnella victoriana. The sequence goes on along the minus strand of NZ_CP089919.1, from coordinate 4,118,269 downwards.
TTGCCGCCGTGGCCGATGCCTTCCGACATTGCGCGCTGGAAGTCGTCGAAGCTCCATTTACCGATACCGGTTTCCGCATCCGGCGTGATGTTCGCGCCGACCAGACGGCCAAACGGCGTTTCGATCGGGACGCCACCGGCGAAAGGTTTGGCATCCGGCGTGGAGGCCGTATGGCAGGCGGCGCAGTCGCCGACGGTGGCCAGATAACGGCCACGTTCAACCTGCTCGAATGAGCCGTCACCCGACGCGTGCGCCAGTCCGCTGACGGTCAGTGCCACCAGTCCGAGTGAGAATGACGTTAACTTTTTCATGCGATCATCTCTCCCGGTTTTTTCAGGTAATAATTACGGATCGCATGGGCGGCTTTAAACGCCAGTGCGCCGACGGTGCCGGTCGGGTTGTAACCGGGGTTTTGCGGGAAGGCAGACGCGCCGACCACGAACAGATTAGGCACATCCCAGACCTGCAGATGCTTGTTGACGGAACTGGTGGACGGATCCGCGCCCATCACAAATCCGCCGACCACGTGGGAAGACTGATACGGCGTACCGTTCCAGTGACCTTTCATCGGGCTGGCGACCAGCTGACGCGGGTTCATCGCCTTGGCAATTTCCGCCACTTTGCCGGTGCAATAGGCGGCCATTTTCAGGTCGTTTTCCGGGAAGTCGAATGTCACGCGCAGCAGCGGGCGACCCAGACGGTCTTTGTAGTTCGGATCGAGCGACAGATAGTTGGTTTTGGTGGTGTAGCTGCTGGCCTCACAACCGATCGACATCGAGCTGAGGTAGTTGGCGACCGTGGCTTTTTTCCACTCGCTGCCCCATTTCGGTGTGCCCGGCGGAACAGGGCGGTAACCGATCGGTGCGCCGCCGATTGGCGTGACGCGGATACTGCCGCCGCCAAAGAAGCCCAGACCGCTGTGGTCAAAGTTATCGTTGTTGAAGTCGTCGATGCCCATACCGACCGCACCTGCGCCGATAAACGGGTTAAAGTTTTTGTCATCGAAGAACAGCTGCACGCCGTTGGCCGTCTGATAGGCGTAGTTACGGCCCGTGGTGCCGCTCAAGGTCACCGGATCGTAGGGTTTGCCGATACCGGACAGCAGCATCAGACGCACGTTCTCAAAGGTAAATGCGCTGACGATCACCAGATCTGCCGGTTGTTCCCACTCGTCGCCGGAAGAATCGATATAGATCACGCCGGTGGCGCGTTTGCCGGTGGAGTCGGTCAGCACCTGCATCACTTCACAGTTGGTGCGGGCCTCGAAATTCTCCTTGCGGATCAGCGCCGGTAACACCGTGGTGATGGCGCTGGCTTTCGAATAGTTGGCGCAGCCGTAGTTGGTGCAGAAACCGCAGTAGGTACACGGCCCCATTTTCACGCCGAGCGGGTTGGTGTAAGGCTCGGAAATCAGCGAGGAGGGCACCGGGAAGGCTTTGTAACCCATGTTGCGGGCGGCTTCCGCAAACAGCGTCGGACCGTAAGGCTGATCCATCGGGCGGGTCGGATACTCAATCGAGCGCATCCCTTCATACGGGTTACCGCCTTCATGATGCTCGCCTTTGACGTTACTGGCTTTGCCGGATACCCCGGCCAGACGCTCGAAAGACGCATAATGCGGTTCCATTTCGTCCCAGTCGGTGCCCCAGTCCTGCAACACCAGTTCTTCAGGAATGGCGTTCGCGCCGTAACGTTCGGTCAGATGGCTTTTCAGGCGAAATTCATCCGGCTGGAAACGGAAGGTGATCCCCGCCCAGTGGTTGCCCGCGCCGCCGGTACCGTTGCCCGGATGGAAAGAGCCCCATTCGCGCATCGGCAATGCGGTTTGCGCCGGGTTGTTACGGATAGTGATGGTGTTTTGGCGGGTGCGTAACATCAGTTCCTGACGGGTGTTGTAACGCAGTTCGTCGGTGACGGTGGACACGTTGAAATCGCGTGCCGTATCGCGCCACGGGCCGCGTTCAATCGCCACCACGTTCAGCCCTTCGTCGCACAGTTCATTGGCGATGATGGATCCGGCCCAGCCGAGCCCGATCACCACCACGTCGGTTTTAGGTAATTTCTTTGCCATAGTGTTGTTCTGCCCTTAGCTTTTCATTTTCCATGCGTCGCCGCCGGAAATACTCAGCGGTTCGAGATCGAGTTTCTGATTGTGTTTGCCGACATATTCGCGGTAGTCGTAACGCGCGCCGGGGAAGCCGAGCATTTTCCACGACACCATATTGCGGTTACCGCCATAAATCGGGTCTGCAAAGAAACCTTCCATCGTGTTTTTCAGCGCAATGGCGAAGAACAGTTTGGAATCGATCCCATCCAGGGCAATTTTTCCACTCTCCAGCCCTGACAGGATGTGGTCCTGCTGGTCGCCGGGCAGATCTTTGAACAACTTCTGATGCTGTGACTGGGTGTATTTATCCAGTGCGGCCAGCCCGAGCCGGTAACGCTGCTGCGGCACCAGCGGCGACTGGTCGCCTTGCTCGGGTGTGCCTTCCTGGAAAGGGCCTTGCATATAAAGGCGGGAGTAGGTGCCGTAAAATCCGGCCAGCTGACGGTCGATAAATACCGCGCATCCGGCGTCTTTACCGCCGACGCTCAGGTTATCGGCGGGCACCAGACGATCAACAATTGCTTCCATGGCCGCGGCTTCGGCATCGGTGAAGAATGCCCAGCCATCGGTTTCAATTTGCGGCGGCGGACTGGCGTCAAAGGGGCTCCACACGGGCGTGCCTTTGAGCGTCACCGCGTTGGCGGCTTTGGCGGCGCCCAGCACTGCGGAGGCTGCCGTGAACGAGAGAATTTGTCTGCGGGTCACGCCGGGCAAGGTTTTTTTGCTCATTTATGTTCCCTGTTTTTTTAAGCACTTTAAGGTCCGGACGCACTCTGCAAAACGCAGTCGGGTGGCGTCGGGATAATCGTTAACCTGCTAAGAATAAATGAAAACAGTCTGTAAAGATAAATGGTTCGTTTGTTAAAAATGTTATGAAATGTGTGTGAATAGTTTTTTGTTTTGTAATTTTAGATGGTTTTTTGTGATCTGTTGACAAATTACCCACTGTATTCATCAGGGTAATGATTCTGCATATTTTCACTTCAGGAAATGATGTGTTTGACCGTTTGTGGCGTGAAGGTTGAATTATGGTGTTCGTCAGGTAAGATCAAACCTTATGGGTAAAATGTGTAAGGTATGATTGACGTCACAGATTTATTTCCGAATTTCATGAAGCGTCGTGCAGGCACCGTCTGCCTCTCCCTGTTTGTCGCAGCGGGAACGGCCTTTTATGCTGCAGGCGCCTGTGCGCTGACGGCAGAACCCACCGAATACGGCGTACCGGGTTATCACCTTTCCGGATTCCTGCCCGCCAGTGATCAACACTCCACCTTTAATAACGGCATTGCGCCGCAGCCTGAGACGTTACCGAGCCTGGGCAGTCAGTACATCAAATCGGATAACGGTCCGTCGGCCACCGAAACCCGGCTTGCCACCACCCTGAAAGAGCTGGGAACCACCACGGCGGACAGCGACGATCCGTTGCGCGTGCAGGCAGAAACACTGGCGCTGAATCAGGCGGCGAAACTGGTCGAAAAGGAAAGCACCAGTTTGCTTTCGCCGCTCGGCACGCTCAGTACCTCGCTGGATGTCACCGGCCACAATCTTGACGGCAGCGCCGGTCATCTTTTCAGCCCGTTATACAATGCTGACAATAATCTGGTTTACAGCCAGATTGGGCTGGAGAACGCCACGGATGCGACGGTCGGTAATTTCGGTCTCGGTCAGCGGTTTAATACCGGCAAATGGATGCTCGGTTATAACGCCTTTCTCGATAATGATTTCGACCACCAGCTGACACGCGGCAGTCTGGGCGCGGAAGCCTGGACCGATTACCTGCGTTTCTCCACCAATTACTATCATCCGTTTTCGTCTTACAAAGCGGACAGCAGCACGTCGGCACAACTGCGCCGTCAGGCGCGCGGTTACGAGATCACCACCAAAGGGTATTTGCCGTTCTATCGCCAGTTGGGTGCCTCGGTGAGTTATGAGCAGTATTTCGGTAATCAGGTGGATTTGTTCGGTAACGGCACGCGGCAGAGCAATCCGTCGGCGGTGTCTTTTGGTCTTAATTACACGCCGGTGCCGCTGGTGACGGTGATGGCGGAACATCAGGCCGGGCAGGACGGGGATAATCAGGATCTGGTGAAACTGACGCTGAACTACCGGCTGGGCGTGCCGCTCAGTCAGCAATTGTCATCGCAAAATGTGGCCGCCGCACGTTCGTTACGCGGCAGCCGGTTTGATATGGTCGATCGCAATAATATGCCGGTGATGGAATTCAAGCAGCGCAAAACTTTATCGGTGTTTCTGGCGACGCCGCCGTGGTCATTACAGCCGGGCGAAACCGTGCCGCTGAAACTGCAACTGCGGGCGCTGAATCCGGTGGTGGCGCTGAGCTGGCAGGGCGATACGCAGGCGCTGAGCCTGACGCCTCCGGCCAATAACCGGGATCCCGAGGGCTGGAGTGTGATTGTGCCGCAATGGGATGATTCCGCAGGCGCGACCAACAGCTATCGCCTGTCGGTGACGGTTGAAGACAGTAAATCGCAGAAAGTAACCTCGAACTGGATCACCCTGACCGTGTCGCCACCGCTGACCGCGCAGCCGCAATACAACAGCAATGACAGCGGGCTGAATTTCTGACAAAAAAACGCCTTCCCCTGAACAATAGGGAAGGCGTTATCATGACATTAACGGGCCGGATGATTCACTTCTACCGGACGCAAATCAAACAGTAATACTTCTGCCTGATCGCCGTCGGTGAACGTCAGTTTATCTTCCTGACGGATCCGCGCGCCGTCGCCGGTTCTGAATTCGATGCCGTTCACCCTGATGTTACCGCGTGCCACGTGAACGTAAGCGTAGCGGTCCGGGTCGAGGTCAAACGTGGCCTGCTCTGCACCGTCAAATAAACCGGCATAAATCTTCATGTCCTGACGCACTGTCAGCGAACCGTTGTCACCTTGTGGTGAAACAATCAGGCGGAACTGACCGCGTTTTTCCGCTTCTGACACAGACACCTGCTGGTAGCCCGGTTCGGTGCCATTTTCAGACGGCACAATCCAGATTTGCAGGAAATGCACCTGTTCGTCGCCGGAGTGGTTGAACTCACTGTGTGTCACGCCGGAACCTGCGCTCATCAGCTGCACATCGCCGGGGACAATCACCGAACCGGTGCCCATGGAGTCTTTGTGCGCCAGTGCGCCTTCCAGCACATAGGAGATAATTTCCATGTTGTTGTGAGGATGCGCGCCGAAGCCGCGACCTGCTGCAACCTGATCATCGTTGATGACCAGCAGGTCTGAGAAACCGACCTGTTTTGGATCCCAGTAGCTGGCAAAAGAAAACGTGTGACGGGAATGCAACCAGCCGTGGTCACCTAAGCCGCGTTGTTCAGAGAGACGTTGTTCGATCATGGTGTACTCCTCAGTGTGTTTGGGAGGAAGTGCGTTTGCGCTTCCGATGAACAGAGAATACACGTAAACTAATTTGCTCAACAATACGGTTGAATGACTATCACTGTCACATTTTGGTTGTCACTGGCGCGGCGATAAAAAGGAACGGATGAGATGCAGATAGAAGACCTTCGGATCTTTGTGGCAGTGGTGAAAGCCGGAAACTTCACGGCGGCGGCAGAACAGCTGTTGTTGTCGAAACAATATGTCAGCCGCCGGATGGCGTCGCTGGAGGCGGGATTAAACGCGCGCCTGCTCAACCGCAATACGCGAAAGCTGTCGGTGACCGAATCCGGTCAGGTATTTGCTCAGCACGCTCAGCGAATTCTCGATGATATCGAAGAGGCGGAGCGGGCGGTGTCGCCCGGCAAACAGGCGTTGCAGGGGTCGTACCGCATCAGCATTCCGATGTCGTTTGGCATCAGCCATCTTTCACCGCTGATTGCGGAGTTTTTAGGCCAGCATCCGGGCATTCAGTTTCAGGTGGAGCTGGTGGACCGTTATGTCGATCTGGTGGGCGAAGGCTTTGATATCGCGCTGCGTATCGGCAATCTGGCGGATTCCTCGCTGGTTGCGCGCAGGCTGGGCACCATGAAACGGGTGATTTGTGGCAGCCCCGATTACCTCAGCCGGAGGGGGACGCCACAAACGCCGGAAGATTTGCTCAGCCATCAGTGCCTGCGTTATGGCCGCGAAGGGCAGACCGGCTGGGAGCTGGAGCACAACGGCAAACGCAGGCTGTTCGAAGTGCGCGGGCCGATACTCAGCAATAACGGCGAAGTGCTGCGCGACGCCGCCGTTGCCGGACTCGGGCTGGTGCTGCTGCCGGAGTTTATTGTCGGCCCGGCGTTGCAGTATGGCGCGCTGGTGCGGGTGCTGGATGCGTTTCACCCCGGTGCGCTGGATCTGCATGCCATCTATCCGCAGCACCGCCAGCGCAGCGAAGTCACCCGGGTGTTTCTCGACTTTTTGCAGGAACGTCTCAAGGCGCAACTGCTGGTGTCAGCCGCCGAAAAATGACGGCGGTCACCGGGTTATCAGGCTCACACTTTTTTGCTGATCACACATAAATCCAGCATTTCGTAGGATTTGCATCGTTTTTTCCTATAAAAACTGCCGTACTTTTATGTTACGCGAACGTTAACTAAAAGGGCGAAAAATGAAACATACATCTGAACAGTACCTCGACGCACTGGGGGCAATGCAGCCACTGACCGCCGCACAGGCGGATGAGCTGGAGACCCGTGGTTACATTGTTATTCATGATGTTATCGGCAAAGACTGGCTGGAAGATATGCGTGCGACTTTTGACGCGCTGGTGGAAAAAGAGGGCGATAATCTGGCCGTCGAGCACCATCAGGAAGCCACCGCGACCCGCATCGCCAACATGATTAACAAAGGCACCGTGTGGGAAAAGGTCTGGTCGCACCCGCGGATCCTCTCCGTCTGCCATCACATCTTCGGCGGCGCGTTTAAAGTTTCCAGCCTGAACGGGCGCGAGGCGCTGCACCGTGGCGGCCATCAGCCGCTGCACGCCGACTGGAAAAAGCCCCGTCCGGATTTCCCGAAAGTGCATCTGGTTAACGCCATTGTGGCGATAGATGATTTAAGTGCCGCCAACGGCGCGCCGCGCATTATTCCCGGCACCCATCACCGCCCGGAATTGCCGGAAGACGTGCTGGCTGACGTCGGGTTACCGCATCCCGATGAAGTGGTGTTTGAAGCGCCTGCGGGCAGTGTGATGATCTACAACGCCCACGCCTGGCACGGCGGCACCAATAACCGTATCGGCACGCGGCGCCGGGTGTTGCACAGTTTATATATTGATCGCGACGACGCGCAGCAGCAGGATCAGCGCAAATGGCTGAAGCCGGAAACGGCAGACCGCCTGACTCCCGCGCAGAAATGGTTGCTGGATGTTCTCTGAGTCAGCTCTCAACATGGAAAGCCTGGTCTGCGGATCAGGCTTTTTTTTGTTACGCTGAAAAGAAATAACGGAGAGACCGCTATGCTGCCAGACGTGATAGAAACACTCTTCCGGTCGGTTTCCGGCAGTGAGGCGTTCGCCATCCGGTTTCCTGATAATTCCCGGCCCGCGCCGGAACTGGCCAGCGTGGTCAGTTTTCCGCGCATAGAGTTTGTCGTTGAAGGCGAGGTGCATGACCGCAGCATCGTCCTGCATAACGGACGGCTGCGGCAGGGCGATGCACTGTATATTCCCGGCGGAAAATGGAACCTGACGCTGTGGGACAAACCCGCCATTTTACTCAGCATTCTGTTCAGCAAAGAAAAACTCGGCTTCAGCCTGCAATTCTGGGACGGCGGCAAGTTTACGGATACCGATAAACAAAGTGTGCCGCGACTCGGCCCGCGCGTCGGGTCTTTTCTGTTGCAGGCCATGAATGAAATCGTCTCCAGTCCCGGCGATCAGCAAACCGCCCGTTGCATCGTGGCCGGGCTGTTAAGTCACTGTCAGGAGCAATTAGCCAACCGGGCGCAAATCCTCACCCGCAGCGGCGCGCTGTTTGAAGTGGTGAAAAAATATATCGAAGAGAACGCCTCACTGCCGCTGACCCGCGAAAATGTCGCGAAGCGTTTTCACATCACGCCCAATTATCTGTCCCACCTGTTCCGTAAATCCGGCGATATTGGTTTCAGCGAATATTTAAATCATGTCCGGCTGGAAAGGGCGAAACTGCTGCTCAAAGGCTACGAACTGAAAATCAAAGAAGTGGCGACCAGCAGCGGGTTTGTCGACAGCAACTATTTCTGTCGCGTGTTTCGCAAAAGCACCGCCCGTTCTCCCTCCGAATACCGCAGCCAGTGGCTGAGCCAGCTTCCCGACCGAAAATCCTGACCGCGGTGTTGTGCAGGATCAGGCAAGGAATCAGGAGGTCTGTGGCTTGTGGCGGCGGCTTAAAAATCTATAGTAAATAGGTCATTAACGACTCAGGAGTTTACTGATGAAAACTGTTGGATTTGCGGCTTACGATCCTAAAAAACCGCTGGCCCCGTATGCGTTCGAACGCCGCGGCCTGCGTGATAACGATGTTGCAATGGAAATTCTGTATTGCGGCGTTTGCCACTCCGATTTACATACGGCAAGAAATGACTGGGGCTGGAGCTATTATCCGATTGTTCCCGGCCATGAAATTGTCGGCCGTGTGACGCAGACGGGTAAAGATGTCACCCGTTACAAAATCGGTGACCATGTTGCCGTCGGTTGCATGGTGGACAGTTGTCAGGAATGCGATCAGTGTAAAAAAGGTGAAGAACAACTGTGTCGTGAAGGGAACACCGGGACCTACGCCGGTTATGACCGTCACACCAAACAGCCTACGCAGGGCGGTTACTCCAAACATTTAGTGGTGCGCGAAGAGTTTTGTCTGCGTATGCCTGAAGGTTTAGATCTCTCCAAAGCCGCGCCATTGCTGTGTGCGGGTATCACCACCTGGTCACCGCTGAAAACCTGGAACGTCCAGCCGGGCAGCCGTGTGGGCGTGATTGGCCTCGGCGGTCTGGGCCATATGGCGGTGAAACTGGCGACAGGTCTGGGCGCGGATGTCACCGTGCTGAGCCGCTCCAATGCCAAAGAAGCCGATGCCCTGGCGCTCGGTGCAAACCGTCTGCTGGTCAGCGCAGACAGCGACGCGATGGCGCAGGCGCATGATCATTTCGATCTGATCATCGATACCGTGCCGGTCAAACATGACATCACGCCGTACCTGCCGTTGCTGGATGTGGATGGCACGCTGGTGATTGTCGGACAGGTCGGTGGAATGGAAGAATTTAACACCGTGCCGTTGCTGTTAGGCCGTCGCCGTGTGGCCGGTTCGCCAATCGGCGGGATCCGCGAGACGCAGGAAATGCTCGATTTCTGTGCCGAGAAAAACATTCTGCCGGATTGCGAAATGATCCGTATGGATGAAATTAACCACGCGTTTGAGCGTATGGAAAAGGCGGATGTCCGCTATCGTTTTGTGATCGATATGGCGTCGCTTGACGCGCCTGCGACCGCATAACGTTTGCCGTATCGCTAAATCAAAAGCGCGGAAATAAAAATGGCCAGAGGATGATCTGGCCATTTTTTTAGGGTTTCACCGAACGCAATACCGTCCTTCTTCTGAGCGGTACCGTGATGAAAATCAGACAGGCCACCACCAGACCGATACCGGTCCAGCCCATCGGCGGCAATCTTTCACCGACAATCACCACCGCCAGCACCGCCGCGACGGCAGGTTCCAGCAGGGTAATGGTGGTCGCCATACTGGCCGGAATACGCGCGAGGGCATAACCGAAGCAGACGTAACCGACAAACATCGGGACCAGCGCCATGTACGCACCGACGGCGGCATTGTTCCACGACGCCAGCAGCGGCGCACCGGTCACCAGCAGCACCGGCATCAGCAGCAAACCGCCAAGCCCGAAGGTCGCACCCATCGCCGCACGGGAAGGAATGCCGCGCTGCATCAGATGACGCGCCGCCCAGGAATAAAGCGCGTAAGTCAGTCCGGCAATCAGCCCGAGCACCACACCGGCAATCACGCCGTTGCCCTGACCGGCAGCCGCATGGCCGCCACTTTCCCCGATACACAGCAACAGCATCCCCGTTACGCCAATGGCGGCACCGGTCATCCAGCGGCGGGTAAGACGTTGGCCGTCGAGGTAATATTCAATCAGCGCCGACAGCAGCGGGGCGGAACCGATAGAAATCACCGTGCCGACCGTGACACCGGCGAGATGCATTGAGGCGTAAAACGCCAGCGGATAGATGCCCACGGCCAGCGCACCGGTCAGCAACATACGCCCGTTCTGACGAAAAATGGCCCGGCTGGCGGCAATCCCCCGCAGGGAAATCAGCGCCTGTAACAGGCCGCCCAGTCCCATCGCCACCGCACCGATGGCCAGCGGGCTGACATCGGGCGCAAAGGTGGCCGCCGTACCGGTGGTCCCCCACAATACCGAGGCAAAGACCACGGCGAGCACGCCGGTCATGCGTTCTTTTGGCGTGACGCTCATGCGCTCTCCATCATCATCGCGGCCATATCCATCGCCTGACGGACACAGTGACCGTTGCCTTCCAGACCGGCCCGCGAAATCGCCCCTTCGAGCAGGAAAGAAAAATGCCGCGCCATCAGCCGCGCTTTAGCCTCATCCTGCGGATACAGCGCCAGCAGATGGCCGGTCATGATCGCTTCCACGTGCTCTTTATGCCCGCGCACCGCCAGTCTGCCCGGCGCGCCGGCAGGCAGTTCCGCCGCGGCATTCAGCAACCCGCAGCCGCGAAAACCGCGCTCATAGGTAAATTCGGCGTGGTCGTCATAGGCCTGAAACACGGCGAGAACTTTTTCCTTCGGCGTGGACGCCTTTTCAACCCGCCGGGCATACAACGCCAGCCATTCGTCATGGCGGATTTCAATGTAAGTCGCCACCAGTTCGGCCTTGGATTCGAAATTGTTGTAGAGGCTTTTTTTGGCCACACCGGCGCGTTTAATAATGGCATCGATACCCGTGGCGGCGATGCCATCGTTATAGAACAGTACCCTGGCGGCACCCAGCAGGCGGTCGCGGGCGCTTTCGGTGGAAGATCCTGAAGTGGACATGTTATTTCCCGTCGCAGATAAGTTGTCAGTAGGTATACCAGTCTACCTACTTCTTGTAAATCCTGATCCATTAAGAAAAAGTGACGCGTTACCCGTGCCTTTCGTGTGGGAAAGCGACATAATCGGCTAAAAGCCGTTGGCAGACAGCAGGTTGACGTCAGCAGGCACAACAGCATTGTCGTTAAACTTCCGGAGGGGTAAACATGCTTCATGAGTGGCTTAATGCCTTGCATATCATTGCGGGGATACTGTGGATTGGCGGAATGCTGGCAATGGCGCTGGTGTGGGGCGCGTATTCACGCAGTGCAGGGGAGGCGGAAAGTGCCGGTCAGCGGGCGTTGCTCGACACCGTGCGCAAATGGAACCGCTGTGTCACCAGTCCGGCGATGATTTTGTTGTGGGTGGCGGGCATTGTGATGATTGTCAGCTACGGCAAATTCCCGCACGCCTGGTTGCTGATCAAAATGGTGGTGGTGCTGGTGCTCTCCGCGCTGCACGGCATGCTGTCCGGCAATCTGCGCAGACGCGCCAACGGCCAGCCGGTAAAAGATATGGCGCTGGTGCGCAACGCCAGCACCGTCATTGTGACCGGCGTGATCCTGATTGGCATTTTAGCGGTGATCCGGCCTTTCTGAATCGCGTTGCAGGCAAATATAATCCACGTGAATGCGTGGATTTTTTATGTAGCAAGCAACTGATTATACACAGTGATTAATAGTCAGGTATGTTTTGTTACAATCTTGAATCTGGTGGAACTTTTTGCACAGGGTAAACTGCCGTTTTGAAACACGCTGAGCTGTTGATTTAACGATGAAATGGTTAACAAAAAATGCGGTTTTGTTCTCGGTAAAAACCTGTATTGCAGCATTTTTAGCACTCTATATCGCGCTCGAACTCAATCTCGATAAACCGGCCTGGTCGATGGTGTCGGTGTATGTCATTTCACAGCTTTACTCGGCGTCAACCCTCTCCAAAGCCACGTACCGTTTTCTCGGCACGGTATTAGGCGGCGTTTTCATCTTTCTGGTCTATCCCTTTACGGTGACCGATCCGGTCCTTTTCAGCCTGAGCGTGTCGCTGTGGGTGGCGTTTTGTCTCTACCTTTCATTGCATGACCGCACGCCGAAAGGCTATGTGTTTATGCTGGCCGGATACAGCGCAGCCATCATGGGCTTTGCCGATGTCGATACACCGCTGTCGATCACCTACACGGTGATTTCCCGCGTGGAAGAGATCACCGTGGCGATTGTTTGCAGCTCACTGATCCACATGCTGGTTTTCCCGGTGCGGATGCGCAACCTGCTGGAGAACAGCGTCAATAACTGGTACGAAAGCGCCAAAAAATTATGCAACGAACTGCTGACGGTGAATGCCAAAGGGCCGTCGCCGGAGCGGGAACATATTCTGGTGCAGATGGCGAATTACCCCGTCAGCGTCGAAGCGTTGATCACTCACTGTGTGTTCGAGGGCGATTCGGCCCGCCGTCTGATCCGCCTGGTGATGGCGCAATACCAGCACCTTTCCTATCTGATCCCGACGCTGACGGCCATCGAGAAACGCCTGAATTTGCTGGCCGAACAGGAAATTCCTTTCCCCGATTTTGTCTCGGCGACCTTCAGCCAGTTCCTGTTGTGGCTGAACAGTGCGGAACTCAGCGGCAACGCGCAGGGCATTCAGAACGAGATCCGCGCCTCGCAGGATAAAATTAAAACCCTGTATGAGAACGGCGACATGACGCCGGAGGAAGGGCTGTTATTCACCGGCCTGCTGGAGCGGTTACAGAATTTCGTGCACATCACGGAATCCTATTACGGCGTGACCGAGCGGGTCAGCCAGATCAGCAAAGAGAAAAAACGCGGCAAGCTGAAACTGCTGCTGCGCCGCCATACGGACGAAGGGATGATCATGCTGTCGGCGTTCAGCGCCTTTGCGGCGACGATGGTCGGCTGCCTGTTCTGGATCGGCACCGGCTGGCGTGACGGGGCGTCTGCGCCGATGATGGCGGCGGTCATCTGCTCGTTCTTTGCTTCGCTCGACAGCCCGATCGCCTCAATCAAAGTGTTTCTGAAAGGGGTGCTGATCGCCATTATTATCAGCGTGATTTATGCGGTAGTGTTTATTCCGATGGCGGTGACCTTTGAGTCGCTGATTATCTGTCTGGCGCCCGGCCTGCTGGCGCTGGGGCTGGTGATCGCCAATCCTTCCACCAACTTTATCGGGCTGATCATCGCCACCCAGATCCCCGGTTTTATTGGCATGAGTCACGATTTCAAACCGGATCTGCTGGTGATTGTGAACGCGGCGATTTCCACCCTTGTCGGGATTGTGATTGCGTTGCTGACCACCGCCCTGATCCGAAACAAACGGCCTTCGTGGACCGCAAAACGTGCGCTGCGCAAAGGCATCAAGGAACTGTTGCAGTTCACCAGTGAGATCAAAATCAATGCCTCGTCACTGCTGGCGCGTCAGCAATATGTCGGCAGTATGCTGGACAAAGTGAACATTATTTTGCCGCGTAACAAAGTGGATCCGTCGCCGCAGGTGGCGCTGGGCGGCAACCTGATCACGGAAATCTGGCTGGGCGTGAACTGCTATGACTTCTACGCCCGCCATCAGGACATCCTCAAACATCACGCGCTCGGGACCGAGGTGCTGATGTTTGAGATCAATAAGTACATCAGGCACCGGCTGAAAAATATCTACATCGGCCCGCCGGATTCGCTGCTCAACGAACTGAATCAGGTGCTGTTGCGCCTCGAATCCCTGTGCCGCTCGGACATTGAACTGTTCACGCCGCTGTTTCATCTGTTCAATATCCGCATGGCGCTGTACCCGACGGCACGCTGGCCTGAGGCGGCGTGAGCGGATCACCCCGCGCCGTTCACCAGCGCAATCAGTGTGCAGGGGACGGGCGGGGTATTGCCGTCTTTTAATATCACCAGCGACTGGTTTTCCCGCACGGCAAACAGGGGCAGCACGCCGCTGTTTTTCTCCAGATAATCAATCCAGCCAAAACTTTCATTCAGATGGGTGGCCTTGATCACCGCGCCCTGTGCCAGCAGGGAACTGAGTTTGGAATAAGTGGCTTCGGTACTGAACAGCACTTCATGACGCTGGAAGCGGCTGTTTTCCTGCGAACGCGCCCCTTTAATCGCCGGGCCGGATCGCACGGCAAACACGTTATCACGGCCGAAAATATGGCCGAAATGGTATACCGCCAGCGCGTTCTGATGGCGGTTCGGTGAGAGCGCCAGCACCTGCGCCGTACTGCTCAGATCCAGATAGTTTTCCGCATGTTCCGACCAGGCATTGCCGTAATAAGCGGGAATGCCATCCATCCGGGCCTGACGGTAATACTCCCAACTGCTGTCGGTCAGCCGAACCGGAATATCCTGTTTCATCAGCACTTTCGCCAGCGCCCGTGCCACGGTATTGGCCCCGATGATCAGCACGCCACGCGGTGCCCGCTGCTGTACCCGTAATCCGCGGGCAATCGCCCGGCTGGTCAGGCTTTGCAACACCACCGTGCCGATGATGATGGCAAATACCACGGTCACCAGTTTGTCGGCCTGCGGATAATTCATGCGTTGCAGGGTCAGGGCAAACAGCGAACTGACTGCCGCCGCAACGATGCCTCGCGGGGCAATCCAGCACAGCAACAGGCGATCCCGCCAGTGCAGGGACGAACGCCAGGTCGATACCGCGATACACAGCGGACGGGCGATAAACTGCACCACCAGCAGTAGGATCACCAGCGGCCAGCCCATCGCCATCAGCGCGTGAATATCCAGACGTGCCGCCAGAATAATAAACAGCGCCGAGATCAGGATGGCCGACAGTTCCTCTTTAAAAGCCAGAATATCGGTGGTATCCACATCGCGCATATTGGCGAGCCAGATCCCCATCACGGTGACGGTCAGCATGCCGGATTCATCGGCGAGGGCATTCGACAGACCGAACGCCGTCAGCATCACCGCCAGTACGCCGAGGTTTTGCAGATAAGCGGGGATCCACACGCGGCGCAGCGCCACACCGAGCAGATAACCAAACAGCGAGCCGAGCACCAGTCCGGCCGCCACGGTCGCACCCAGCGTCCAGAAAAGATGAGTCAGCGATTCGGCGTGTTCGCGCAGGGTAATAAATTCAAACACCAGCAGGGTGAAAATCGCGCCCACCGGGTCAATCACAATCCCTTCCCAGCGCAGCACCTGATTGATGGCCGCGTTCGGACGCACCACGCGCATCAGCGGCGCAATCACCGTCGGCCCGGTGACCACCGTGACCGCGCCCACCAGCGCCGCCAGTTCCGGGGCAAATCCCAGCAACCACCAGCACGCCAGACTTATCACCGCGAAAGTCACCAGCATGCCGATGGTCACCAGATTGCGCACCACGCCGCCCAGCCCGCGGACTTCATCAATCCTCAGCGTCAGCGCGCCTTCGAACAAAATGATCGCCACCGAGATCGACACCAGCGGAAACAGCAGATCGCCAAACAGGGCATCGGGGGTGATCACCTGCGCGACCGGCCCGAGCACCACGCCCAGTAACAGCAGCGGCAGAATGGCGGGAATTTTCAGCAGCCAGGCCAGCCACTGCGCCAGCAACGATCCCAGACCAATAATCACCAGCATCAGCGGAGCCGACAGCAACATAAAATTTCCCTTTTAGATAATAAGCAGAGGGCCAGCGGACGGCCTGTGATGTCACCAAATTATTCGCACAATGTTGCGTTTTTGTAAGTGTAGCTTACCTTTATGTAAGGAATTAGTAAGGCAAATTTCAGGATGTTTCGTTGTAGGTTTAGGTTAAAAGAGATTTTTTAGTCAGATTTGTCAGCCAGTCACTCCAGCCGTATCGCGTTTTCTGAAGGCCATGCAGGCCATGTTGAATCACTTTATCCGGGATCCTCTGATGAATAAGATCTACCGTCTGATATGGAGCGAAGTCAGGTCTGCGTGGGTTGCCGCACCTGAAACCACCAAAGGGCAGCGCAAGGGCAGTGGCCGCACCCGTCTGGCCGTTTCGGTCGCCCTGGCGTTAACCACCACGCCGGTGCTGGCGGAAGATGTGAACTGGGCAGTGGCGTATCCTTCTTATACTTTCCCGGTTCTCGCCAATTACGACATTCTGCGTGAAACGGGTTTTGCTTTCACCATTGATGGCGACACCGCCACGGCCAATCATTATGCCGCCGGGACGACGTTGAATATTCTCGGGGCGATCCCGACCCTTGCCGCCGGTTCGAACGGCACGTTCACCACGTTACTGGTGCGCAACGGCCTGACAGACAGCACGGGCACCGGTGCGGACCCGGGGCGCATCACCCTGATTGAGGCCACGGATGCCAATAATGTCGTCACGCCGATCACCTCCGCCAATATCGATAACTTTACCTACTCCACCAACCCCGCCGTACCCCAGCAAAATCAGGAGCTGAACGTGGTGGTGCCGGGGCTGGATGGCAGTTATTCGGTGATTAAAGTCTATGATTCCTCGACCTTCTCATCGTCAACGGATGCGAAAGTCGGCGATTTAGCACTCAACGTCTATGCGCCGAACTCGTTTCATATCTACAACAATTTCGGTATTGCCAGCGTCTCGGCAAACGGCGGTACCGCCAATATCAATATCGGTGCCGATACCGGCGGCACGACGGCTATCTCTGCGGCCGCCAACACCCTTAATCTGCTGGCGAAGAATTCCACGCTGGCAAAAGCAGACGGCACGGACAATGCAGCCAGTCAGGTGAACTGGTTGTCGGATAACTATGTTCATTTTTCACCGGCGGCAGTGATCGACAGTGACCTGCAATCTGAAACCGCTGTCAGTTCAAAATACAGTGATTCCATCACGCTGCCCAATTACGCACTGGTGGCAGGAAGGGTGGTTCAGATAGGCACCCGTGAGTTTGACATTACCTCGGCGGCTGACATTGCCACCGTGAATAACTTCCTGCTGGGGACCAGCCGGGAAAACAGTCAGGTTCAGCTGTGGCTGACCGGCGGCGTCACGTTACCGCCGGAGAATGGCGGGGCGGTGATTGATTCGACGGTGATTGCCCAGAATACCTATAACGCCATTATTCAAAGTCTGCTGGATAACGAACAAAGTAACCGCGTGGATCTGACTTATCACGTCTGGCAGGATTCACTGTCGCACACCAATAACGCCACGCTGGGCACCGGCGATCTGAATGTGATTTACGCCACCGGCGCACTGGCGACGGGCACCGTGACCAGCACCGGCAGTCTGGCGGTGGACGGTGCCTCAACCGTGATGCGTGCAGATCGCGGTGCCACGATAACCAATAACGGCAATATCAATATCTGGCGCAGTGACAGCGCCAGCCCGGCCGGTGTGGGTATGAAAGCGACCGATGCGACCGCCACCAACACCGGCACGCTCAATGCCGGACTGTTTCTGGAGAAAAATGGCAGCAACCAGAATGTCAGTAATCAGGGCAGCGTGGCGATGCAGGGGCTGGGCGCCAGCCAGTTATCCAATACCGGTTATATCAACGTTGCGCTGACCGACAGCACCACGGCGAACGCGGTGGGGATGCAGGCGCAGGGCACCACCACGGCCACCAACAGCGGCACCCTTGCGCTGACCGGTAACAGCCATAATACCAACGGGCGTGCCAGCGGTTACGCGGCAGATATTTCCGGCGCGGCGACCTTCACCAACGCCGCAAGCGGTAATATTTATATCGGTACCACGCCGGTGACGGCCAGCGCCGCACCTTCTGCCACCAGCATGGTCGGCGGCGCGGTACAGTCGGCGGCTATCCGCACCAGCAGCACCGGCAATGTGACCAACAACGGGACGATTACCCTCGGCACGGCGACGCGAAACGCGGTAGGTATGCTGGTCAATGGCGGCACCGGCGCGGTGCTGAACGCCGGTACGATCAATGTGCTGGGCGGCCTTGGCGCGAACGGATCTGCGGCACCGAATTATGGCTTATCCGCCACCAACACCACTAACGTCACCAACACCGGCATCATCCGCGTCACCGGCGAGAACAACGTGGCGATCAATCTGCTGGCAAGTACCGCAGCGGCGGCCGTGAATTCCACCAATACCGGTACCATTACCGTCGGCGCGGCCGGTGATAACGGCGGCAACGACAGCAACCCTTACACTTACCGCAATTATGCGGTCTACGCCGAAGGGCTGAGCGGCAATCAGGCCACGGCCACGATCAACTCTGCGATTAACCTGTTATCCGCCGGTGCGATTGGGGTCCATGCGCGGGGATCCGCCACTATCAACGTGGGCGCGAACGCATTGCTGAACTTCGCCAATAACAGCCAGATTGGCTATTACGCCTACGGCGAGGACGCCAGCATCAATCTCGGCAGCGCCATCATCAATGACAACGCTCAGGCGAGATCGGTGCTGTTCCTGATCGACCATGGCGCGCAGTTTGACGGCGATTCCGGCAATGCCGGTGCCTACCAGCTGACGGTCAGCGGCACCGGTTCAACGGGGGTATTTGCTAACGGGCTGGATACCGGCGCGGACGGCCAGCCGGGCGGCGGCGATGACGCGCTGACCACGCTGGATACCGGTGCGGCGACCATTTCAGTCAACGGTGAAAATGCGGTCGGGGTGAAAATCACCGGCGGCGCGACCGGGACCATCAATAACGGCGGCATTCTGCTGAATCACAATAATTCCACCGCCGTGGTGGTGGATGGCCGCAGCTATGCGATCGACGGGACGATTGGCGACAGCGACGACGCGCTGGCGACCAACGTGCTTTCCAGAGTGGATATCGGCACCACCGCCAGTCAGAGCGGTATCAAAGGCTATGACATTTCGCACAAAGGCAACGTAGATATCGAAAGCGATGGCACCGTGCTGGCGGGCAGCAACAATATCGGCATCTATCTGCACGACGGCGGTATCGCCACCAACAATGCGCCGATCAGCGTCTCCGGCACCAACAATATTGGTGTGTACATTCAGGATCAGGGCACGCTGACCAACTCACGCGACATCACGGTGTCCGGCGTTGCTAACAGCGGCAATGTGGGCGTGAAAGTCCAGGGCGCGGGTGCGAAGGTTACGCAGCTCGGCGACGTGACCGCCACCGGCGGGCTGGCAGCCGTCCAGCTGGTGGGGAACGGCGCGGCGCTGGCGATCAGCGGCAGCAATAATCAGATCACCGCCAGCGGCGGCGCGGACGGCATTCTGATGGATACCGGTTCATCGTCCCTGACCGCCAGCAATACACAGATTGATATCACAGGCACCGGCGCGGGCATCAATAACAAGGCGGATACGTCCAACATTAATCTGACTGACGTGGTGATCAACGCCGCCGATGGTCCGGCCATCCGCACCGCCGTGACGTTCAATGCCGAAGGAACCGGCAATATCCTCAATGTGTCCGGCAGCGGGTCAGGGTTTGCGTTTGAACAGACGGATGGCAGCAATACGACCGGTAATCTGACCATCGGCACCGGTTACACCATTGATGTGACCGGCGCGAACGGCAACGGTATTCTGGCGAAAACCAACGGCAGCGTGACCTCAGGTGCCAATATCACCATGGGCGCGACCGGCGGCGCGGCGATTTCAGCGGCCGATGCCCGCGCTGTCACCAATAACGGCAATATCCAGACCAGCAGCAACACCAATACCTCGGTGCTCGCCACCAATGCGGGTGCGTTTACCAACAACGGGACGATTAACGCCACCGGCGCGCTTAATCCGCTGGCCTTAATCCGCATCAACGGCAGCGCCGCCAGCCGCACAATTCTTAACAACGGCACCATCACGGATGCCAGCCAGAACTCGGTGGTGATTGACGCCAGCGGCAGCGCCGCCAATACCGTGACCAATCAGGGGACGCTCAGCGCCGCCAGCAATACGGCCACGGCATTGCGGACGGGGAGCGGAAGTGACAATGTCACGCTGTCCGGCACCCAGGCGACCACCGGGCTGATCAATCTCGGTTCGGGAGCGGACACCTTTACCTGGAACGGGGGCACGCTGGATGGCGCGGTGGATTTCACCGGCTCAGACGGCAATGACCGCGCCAACATCGGCGATGTGGATCTCAGCGCTACCCGCCACATTCTCAGTAATGGCGGCAGCGGCAGCACGCTGACCTTTACCGATACGCACGCGGGCAGCGATCCGGCACAGATTGGCTCGCTGGCGGCAGATGCGTCACCGGTCACCAATATCGGCACCGGCTGGAGCACGCTGGCGGTGACCGGCAGCGACGCGGATTTGCGCGTGGTGGATAATTTACAGCTTTCCGGCATGCCGCAGATCCGCATCAGCGACGGTGCCACTGTGCGTAGTGGTGACAACGTCACTAATTCCGCACTGGCCAGCATCAATAACTACAACGTCAGCACCGACGGCGCGGACAGCCTGCTGATATTTGACGGCCTGTCCGCCGCACAGACCTATTCCGGCATCATCAGCGGCACCGGCGGGCTGGAACGCGCAGGCGGCGGCACCACCATTCTGACCGGTGAAAATACCTATACCGGCAATACGCTGATCGACACCGGCGGCACATTGCAACTGGGCAATGGCGGTGTGCCGGGGGCGTTATCGCCGCTGACCAATATCACCGACAACGGCGTGCTGAACATTAACCAGTCCGATACGGTGAATCTGGGCGGCGTGATCAGCGGAACCGGCGCGTTTTACCAGACCGGCAGCGGTACCACGCGATTAAGCGGTGCCAATACCTATCAGGGCGTGACGCAGGTGAACGGCGGTAGCTTGCTGGTGAACGGTGATCAGCGCGACGCATCCGGCGAAACCACCGTCGCCAGCGGCGCAACGCTCGGCGGTAAAGGTACGATTGGCGGCAACGTCACCTTTGGCGCGAACACGACCCTGACGCCGGGCGACGGCGGTGCAGGCACACTGAACATTAATGGCAATCTGAACCTGTCTGCGACCACCAATAATAAATTTGAACTCGGTCAGATCACGGTCGCCGGCGGTGCGCTGAATGATTTCGTTAACGTCAGCCAAAATCTGACCCTTGACGGTCTGCTGAACGTGACACTTTCTGCGGGAGGCATCTTTGCACCGGGTCTGTATCGTCTCTACAGCTATGGCGGTACGCTGACCAACAACGTGCTGGATGTGGTGACATTACCGACCAACAACCAGAGCACGTATGGTGTTCAGACGTCCATTCCCGGCCAGGTCAATCTGGTACTGAGTGCGCCGCAACCGGCCAGCACGCTGCAATTCTGGGATGGCAATTTGCTCGGTACCAACCACGGCGACGGCACCTCTGGCAACAATCAGGTTGACGGCGGCAATGGCGTGTGGGAATCGCGGGCGCTTGACGACACCAATAACTGGACGACCGCCACCGGTTTTGGCAACGATCCGTGGAGTCAGGCGTCGTTTGCTATCTTCCAGGGCACGGCGGGCACCGTCACCGTCAGTAATGCGTTCAACCCGGTGACCACC
Organism: Rahnella victoriana; assembly: GCF_021276285.1. Classification (NCBI taxonomy): domain Bacteria; kingdom Pseudomonadati; phylum Pseudomonadota; class Gammaproteobacteria; order Enterobacterales; family Yersiniaceae; genus Rahnella; species Rahnella victoriana. The sequence continues at coordinate 4,096,697 of NZ_CP089919.1, read as the reverse complement.
GCCGGGATGCAGTTCGACAGCACCGGCTACGTGCTTAATGGTGATCCGCTGACCATTGTGAGGACAGCCAATCTCTCTCCTTCGGAGAATTATCTGGCACAGGGTGAAACCGATGCGGATGCATATTTTGTGGTTCGCGTGGGAGCTGGCGCAGACGGCGCGGATGTGACGACCAGGATTGATGCCAACCTGGTTCCGGCAACAGGATCAACCGACCGGCTTAAACTGCTGAAATTCGATCCGGGACGTTTGATCCTGACCGGCGTTAATGGTTACACCGGCGGCACCGAAATTTATGGCGGTGTGTTGAACGTTTCTTCGGATCAGAACCTCGGGTTAGCAGGCACGTCAGTGCTGATCAACAACAATGCGACATTACAGATTGGGGCAGATTACACCACGGACAGACCGCTGTTCCTCAGCCAGACCGGCGGCGGGCAGATAGATCTCTTCGGGCATACCTTTACCCCGACCGGCGTGATTGGCGGACTGGGGCCACTGACGGTGCGTGATTCCACGTCTGCTACCGACAGCACGCTGGTGCTCAACCGCGCCAACAGCTATCAGGGTGCGACGACGGTGAGCGGCAATAACGGCGCAACCGTGGTGGCGGTGGATGCCAATACCACCGGCGTGTTCGGTAAATCCGACAGCACGGTGACGGTGAATCAGCAGGGTACGGTGAATTTCAATAACAGCGCGACGGCACAGAACCACGCCTTCACCCTCGACAGCGGCATTCTGACCTTCAACGATTCCGCGTCTGCGGCCGACAGCGTGACAACCGCCACCAACGGTGCGGCGGTCAGGCTGAGCGACAACGCCCGCGGCGGCAACGGGCGGTTTACGCTGGCATCCGGCACACAAATGAACCTCAGCGGGCAGGCAGATGGCGGCAACGCGACGGTCACCAACAACGGGCTGGTGACCTTTGCCGGGCAGGCATCAGCCGCTGGCGCGACGATTACCAATAATGCGGGCGGCGTGGTGAATGTCGCCGACAGCAGCGGCACGGCGATCGGTTCGCTTTCCGGCGCGGGCAATGTGGTGCTCGGCGCGGCCTCACTGACCGAAGGGGCGCTTGGCCGCAATGACGGCATCAGCGGGGTGATCAGCGGTGCGGGGGGCAGCCTGAGCAAAACCGGCAACGGCACCCTGACACTCACCGGCGACAACACTTACACCGGTGCCACCGCCGTGCAGCAGGGCGTTTTGCTGGTCAATGGCAATCAGCAGGCGGCGACCGGCGCCGTCAGCGTGGCGTCGGGTGCCACGCTCGGCGGTAACGGTACGCTGGGCGGCAATGTCACGGTGGCAGATAACGGTCATCTTGCGGCGGGCGCGGCTCTGAACAGCGTCGGCGTGCTGACCACCGGCGGTCTGACGCTAAATCAGAACGCACAAATCGATTTCCAGTTTGGCCGCTCTTATGTCGCAGGCGGCAGCCTGAATGACCTGATCAACGTCAACGGCGATCTGAACCTCAACGGCAAGCTGAACATCACCCAAACCCCCGGCGGCACCTTTAATGTCGGTATTTACCGTGTTCTTAATTACACCGGTGCGCTGACCAATAACCAGCTGGATATCGGCACCGCGCCTCAGGCGGCGGATGATATGTACGTGCAGACATCCATTGCCGGTCAGGTGAATCTGGTGAACCGCACCGGCGTTATCCTGCGATTCTGGGACGGTGCCGACAGCGCCAACAAAAATGACAGTCAGATTGAAGGCGGTAATGGCGTCTGGCAGAACAGCAGCGGCAACGATAACTGGTCAACGGATGTCACCACCCCGGATGGCCGCTTTAATGCGCCGTTCAGCGACAATTCCTTCGCCATTTTCGGTGGCACCAAAGGCAACGTCACGGTGGATAACAGCCTCGGTGCGGTGACCATCAGCGGCGCGCAGTTTGCCACCGACGGTTACGTTGTCACGGATGGCGTGATCACCACCACAACCGCCGATACACAAATCCGCGTCGGCGACGGGACCGCGCAGGGCGCGGATTATACCGCGACCATTAACTCGCAAATCGCAGGCAGCGGCGGCATCAACAAAACCGACGCCGGGACGCTGATACTTGGCGGCGACAATACCTACCGTGGCGGCACGACGATTTCAGCGGGCACCTTACAGGTGTCGGCAGACAATAACCTCGGACAGTCCGGCAGCGGGCTGGCCTTTGACGGCGGCACGCTGCGCTATGGCAGCGCCTTTAATACCGGCCGTGCCGTCAGCCTGCAAAGCGGCGGCGGGACGGTGGATACCGATGGCAAAAATGTGGCGCTGAACGGCGTAATCAGCGGCAACGGCGCACTGACTAAAACCGGCGGCGGTACCCTGACGCTGACGCAGGATAATACCTATACCGGCACGACGACCCTCAGTGAAGGCACCGTTCAGCTGGGTAACGGCGGCGAACAGGGCAGCATTGTCGGCGATATTGTCAATAATGCGGTCTTACAGATTAACCGCGCAAACCTGCTGACCTTGCCCGGTGATATTTCCGGCACCGGCCAGCTATGGCAGCAGGGTACCGGCACCACGGTACTGAGCGGCCGCAATACCTATTCAGGACTGACGCGGGTACAAAGCGGCACATTGCTGGCCAGCGGTGCGAATACCCTGAGCAGTCAGTCAGACCATCTCGTCAGCGCCGGTGCGTTACTGGATACCGGCGGTACGTCTCAGACCCTCAGCTCGCTGGTGAATCAGGGCACGGTAAATCTGCGCGGCGGCGATGTCGGTTCCACACTGACAGTAAACGGTGACTATGTCGGCATCAACGGCGTGCTGAAAATTGCCGCGCAGCAGCACAGCCCCGGCGTGGCCGACCGGCTGGTGATTAACGGTGGCAGCGCCAGCGGCGTCACCCGGCTGGATATTGATGTCAGCCAGCTCGGCGAGGAAACCACCGGCGATGGCATCACGGTGGTGGAAGCGGTGAATGGCGCGACCACCACCGCGCAAACCACCAAAGACGCCTTTACCCTCGGTGCCGATCATCTTGATGCTGGTGCCTTCCAGTACCGGCTGTTTGCCGCCGATGCCAGCGGCGCGGGGGAAGACTGGTTCCTGCGCGCCACCTATCGCCCGGATGTCCCGGCCTTCAACGGGCTGGCGACCACGGTACGTCAGGCGGATCTGGCGGTGCTCGGCACGCTGCATCTGCGTGTCGGGGATGAAAAACCTTACGACAAAACCGTGCCGGAAGATCAGGAAGGACGTTTCTGGGCGCGTTATATCGCGCAATCCACTCACCAGAGCCTGAACGATGCCACGGCAACGCAGGCAGATTCCCGCATGAACGGGATGCAGGCCGGGGTAGATTTGTATCAGAACGAAAGCTGGCGGGCAGGGATTTACACCACCGTGCTCGATATCGATACCAGCTATCAGGGCCAGACCTCCGGTGGCGCGGGCTATACCTCGGATACCGCGTTTTACCTCGGCGGCTACGCCACCTGGACGGGGGATGACGGGTTGTATGTCGACAATGTGCTGCAATATGGCCGCCACAGCGTGGATCTGAAAACCGGCAACAGCCACGATTCGCTCAGCCCTGACGGCAATACGTTTGTCGCGTCAGTGGAAGTGGGCAAACCCTGGCAGCTGGGTGACAGCAACTGGGCACTGGAACCGCAGGCTCAGCTTATCTGGCAGCACAGCGATTTCGACAGCGTGATCATGCCGGGCGATGCCAAAACCCGTGCCGACATCGAGGCTGATGATGCGGTGATTGGCCGTCTGGGTGTGCGTCTGACCAGCCAATACGACACGCAACAGGGTAGTGTGAAGCCGTATGTGCGGGTCAATCTGTGGCAGGAGTTGTCGGATGGCAGCGATTCGACCTCCTTTACCAACACTTCCAATAGCGCCGGAAAAACCACGCTGACCGCTGACCAGCGTTACAGCAGTACCGAAGTGGCACTGGGCGCGACCTGGGCGGCCACGTCAGAAGTGCAGGCGTACACCGAAGTGGGCAAAAGCTACCAGAACGGCGGATCAAAAAGTCAGATATCCAATGATCTGAGCGGCACGGTGGGGATTAAAATCCGCTTCTGAGGCAATAACAAAGAAGCCCGCATATATGCGGGCTTCTTTATTACGTGAACACTTAACAAATCACTTTTTCTTATAAACGTCAGCCGTGCCGTGAATTTTATTGTTGGTATTGCCAGACGTTAATACAAACACATCGCCGCCTTTTTTATCGGCTTTTTTAGATAAATCTTCAATGGCACCGGACTGCGAGGTTTTATTCGAGGTGGTGACAGAACCCACTTTGGTATATTCAGACGCCACTTTTTCGAAATCAACTTTCTTCATCAATTCAGCCGAGTAGGCGCTGAAAGAAACACAACCCATTACAGCCACAGCCAGCAACGTTTTAGATATTTTCATGTAAGCCTCAGGTTTAAAGTTTGCCCAGTAAATTGAAGGAAGTGTAAGAAGAGAACCCTTTATTTATTGTCACCTTGCCGGAAAATAACCCACCTTGTAAACAACGGGTTATCACCGCATCTAAGTAATAGACAAGGAATTAAATAATTACAAGGCGGAAATAAAAAATTAAGCAAAGTGTGCGCTTTTTAGCATGTTGAGCGCGGGCAATGCGGGCATCACGTCATCACGGCCGCCAATGTTACTTGTGTGTTAACCCCTCTCCGAAACATGTTTCAAGGCTAATAATTTACTTTGAAGCAGATCACATATCTTCATTTCGCCATCACCTGCTGATTGTCAGGGTATAAAAAGGTTCTGATAATGTTACCGATAACATGTTACCGGTAACGGTCGCGATAACGGGCAGGCTCACCGGCATGATTGCCTTTACGATGTTCTGAGAAAAGGGACAACACTATGATTAATAATACCGTAGCCCGCGTCACGCAGCGGATCATCGACCGTTCCGCGTCCAGCCGTGAAACCTATCTGGCGCGTATGGCCGCCGCCCGGTCGCAAACCGTTCACCGCGCGCAACTGGCGTGCGGCAATCTGGCGCATGGCTTTGCCGCCTGCCAGCCGGATGACAAAAACGCGCTGAAAAATAGTATGCGCAGCGACATCGCGATTATCACGGCCTACAACGATATGTTGTCGGCGCATCAGCCTTATGAACATTATCCGCAGCGGCTTAAAGAGGCGCTGAAAACTGTCGGTGCGGTCGGACAGGTGGCGGGCGGCGTACCGGCGATGTGTGACGGTGTCACGCAGGGGCTGGACGGCATGGAGCTGTCGCTGATGAGCCGCGACGTGATCGCTATGTCAGCGGCCATCGGCCTGTCGCACAACATGTTCGACGGCGCGCTGTATCTGGGCATCTGCGACAAAATCGTGCCGGGACTGGTGATGGCCGCGCTGTCATTTGGTCATCTGCCTGCGGTGTTTGTCCCCGCCGGACCGATGAGCACCGGCTTGCCAAACAAAGAAAAAGTGCGGATACGTCAGTTATATACCGAAGGCAAAGTTGACCGTCAGGCGCTGCTGGAAGCGGAAGCTGCGTCCTATCACGGCATCGGCACCTGCACGTTTTACGGCACCGCCAATACCAACCAGATGGTGATGGAAGTCATGGGGCTGCATCTGCCGGGGGCGTCGTTTGTGCCGCCGGATTGCGCACTGCGTGATGCGCTGACCGACTCGGCGGCGCGTCAGGTCACCCGCCTGACCGAAACCAGCGGCAACTATCAGCCGCTCGGCCAGATGCTGAATGAGAAAACCCTGGTCAACGGCATTGTCTCGTTGCTGGCGACCGGCGGTTCCACCAATCTGACCATGCATCTGGTGGCGATGGCGCGGGCGGCGGGCATCATCATTAACTGGGATGATTTCTCTGAGCTGTCCGATGCTGTGCCGTTGTTGTGCCGTATCTACCCGAACGGCCCGGCGGATATCAATCAGTTCCAGGCGGCGGGGGGCGTGCAGCTGGTGGTACGTGAACTGCTTCAGCACGGCCTGCTGCATCAGGACGTCAATACCGTGGCCGGTTTTGGTCTGGATCGTTATACGCAGGAGCCGTGGCTGGATAACGGCACGCTGGCGTGGCGCGAAGGGGCGGAACGTTCCCTCGATCCGGCGGTGATTGCCAGCGTAGCGCAGCCGTTTGAGCACCACGGCGGCACCAAAGTGCTGTCAGGAAATCTGGGGCGCGCCGTGATGAAAACCTCCGCAGTCCCGGCGGATAATCAGATCATCGAAGCGCCTGCCGTGGTATTCGACAGCCAGCATGACATTGTGCCCGCCTTTGAAGCCGGTAAGCTGAACCGCGACTGCGTGGTGGTGGTGCGTTTTCAGGGGCCGCAGGCCAACGGCATGCCGGAGCTGCACAAGCTGATGCCACCGCTGGGCGTATTAATGGATCGCGGATTCCGCGTGGCGCTGGTCACCGACGGCCGTTTGTCCGGGGCTTCCGGCAAAGTGCCTTCCGCCATCCACGTCACACCGGAAGCCTGCGACGGCGGCATGCTGGCGAAAGTGCAAAACGGCGACATCATCCGCGTGAATGGCCGGACCGGCGAACTGGAATTGCGGGTCGGTGCTGCGGAACTGGCGGCGCGTCAGCCTTATCAGCCCGATCTCAGCGCAGAACATACCGGCTGCGGACGCGAGTTATTCGGTGCCTTGCGCAGCCAGCTTTCCGGTGCTGAACAGGGCGCCTGCTGCATCAAATTTTAACCTCAACGTGAATGATGAGAGAACACCCTGACGCGGTGGCGGACGCGAAGTAAAGCGTTTGCCGTCAGGGCTAAACAATACGAAAATGGCGGAGCGTTATTCTCCGCCATTTTTTTATCTGCAAACCGCGCCTGAGGCATTATGTTTTCATCCGACACACTTGAAGCACTGATCCGATCGCACGGATTACTGATTATGACACCGCTGGTGATCCTCGAAGGGCCGCTGGTGACCGTGATTGCAGGCTATCTGGCGCGTCTGCATTATTTCAGTTTATCCGCCGTATTTATCATGGTGCTGGCGGTGGAAGTGTTCGGGGATATCCTTTTTTACGCCCTCGGCCGCTGGGTGATCAACGCTGACGGCCAACCGCCCGGCTGGCTGGCGCGTCTCGGACTGACACAGGCGCGGCTGGAAAAAATGGTGAAAAGTTTTGAGCATAAAGGCGGGCGGTTGCTGGTGATTGCCAAACTGACCCATTCGGCGGGCGCCCTGGTGCTGACCGGCGCGGGTATGGCGCGTATGCCGCTGGTGCCTTTTTTGTTCTATAACATTCTGGCGGCCATTCCCAAGAGCCTGTTTCTGCTGAGTATCGGCTGGATGTTCGGCGATGTGCTTGCGCAGGTGAATAACGGATTGCAATACGTCTCCCTTTTCCTGCTGATCGTGCTGGGCGTCGCGATGGTCATCTGGCTGCGTTCGAAGCGATGAATGAATACATCCCGCACATCGGCTCAGGGATTTTCTTCGTGCCACTGGCAATGAAAGAAGGGGCATATATCGGGGCTGAGATGTTTGAGGTGTGATCCATAGGTTGACGGTTTTACGCTGCATCAGGTTGAGGGCAGCGTAAAACCGGTGTTTTACTTTGCGGGGCGGGTTTGTGGCAGGAGCGGACATTTACGAAAGGGATCTTTGCTTAAACGCAGCGAAGTTTTTCTAATCTAATATCGGATTCGCTCACATTTTCTTTCTCAACCCAGCCCAGCCGCCTGTAAAATTCTGCCGCACGACTGTTTTTGTCGGTTTCAAGCCAGACAACCTCATGATGTTTGAATAATTCCTGCTCTGCGAGTTCAACAAGGGTGCGACCTACACCTCTGCCTTCATATTCAGGAAGAACAAAGGCCGCAAAAAGAGATCCTTCATCGAGTATAATCATCGAAAAACCAATCACTTTGCCGTCATCTACGGCAACCCATGCGCAACGATTTTTTTCTATCATATCGATGACGCTGCTCTCGGTAATTCCCATCAGCTCCATTTCCTCTCGATTGAGATAATTTTCTTTAACCGAAGTCCTGACGTCAAAAATACGTTCTATATCAGAGGATAGAGCTAATCTTGTCCTGATATTCAATTGTATTTCTCCATTCATGAGACAGTATAATTTTGATGATTAACGAGTGATTTTCTTTAAGGATATAGAATCTTTTGCGAAATTGCCGCGAACTTCCGCAGATCGCTCTCAGCAGACCTTCAACGTCATGTGTTTGTCTGCTGAGTGCCAGGAGCGGACGTTGGATGCTGAGTGGTGGGAACAGTGATGCTCGAATCAAACTGATGATAACGACGTTTCTGAAAAATTATGTGACCTTTTTAAACCTGTCCACTAAGTATTTCTGTAAATTCTCTGCGCTTCCTTGTTGCCCACTCAGGTTTGATGGAAAGCATTAAACAATATTGTTTTCGAAAATAAACATACCTGAATTCCCTTTCAGGTGAGCTAGTCATAGCTGCATACTTTGCAGCCAGACCAACCACACCACACTCAACAAACCAATAAAGAATCTCATCATCACTGAGGGTCACTTTACGCGCTATTTCGGCACCTCTTTCATTGACAATGAAATGATATTCTTTGCCATGAATTTCCAGATATGGAGTCGCCATACCATCAGATCTGTCAGGGATGGTGAAGTAATAATTGGGTCTTATTCCCCCTCCAATTCTTTCACCGATTTTAAGAAGTTCTGCGCGTAACTCTTCGATATTTTTCATGATTTATTCTTTGTGAGGGTTAACCATTCGTTCCAGACATGCTCCGCATCAATATCTTGATAGCCCCGGCTGTTAGTCATGTCTCTGGCAATTTCTGTCGGCAATTCAATAGCGGTAGCATTATCTCGTATCGCCTCAAACTCATGCCTGAGCAGTTCACGGCCGGCCTCCTGCACTGAATCCAGCAAATAATAAAGAGAATATTCACTCATTCACTGTATTAAAGTCTCTCGCTGGTCGCTTACGCATAGCGCCCGGCGGATATCCATTGATACGCTTAAAAGCCCGGCTAAACGCTGCCTGTGAGGCATAGCCGAGGCGAAGAGCAACGGTGTCAATTGAGATCTTATCGTGAATAATCCAGTGACCTGCGATGCGCATTCGCACCTCCCTTGCATAGCGCTGGGGAGGTATGCCGATGATTGATTTGAAGCGTTCAGCAAAAACAGAACGTGACACATGCGACTGGGCAGCTAGCTCAGCAACAGACCACTCCCGACTCGTATCGCGATGAATGGCCAGAATAGCACGGGCAAGCCGTGGATCACGTAACGCCGCGATCAGGCCAGCGGCGTTCTCGCTGCCGTTTTCGATCCATCCACGCACAATCATGGCAGCCGCCACTTCTGCGAGGCGTGCCAGAATGCCAGCGAAGCCAGCGCGTCCGGAACAGATTTCAAATTTCATCGCGCCCACAATGGGAACCAGCCCCGGATAGATCTGTTCATTTGCCTCAACCACTATGGCTTGTGGCATCAGTTTGCCAAGACCCTGCATTCCACCGAGATCAAACTCCATACAGCCATAAAACAGAACCGTGCTGGGTGTCGGATGCGAACTCGGACAAGTATTGATCCCGCTGACGGCCTCGCCTAAAGGAGCAGAGCCTAATGTGTCGATATGCTGAACTGAACAGCGGATATCCGATACAAGCTGATGATCTTCACCCTGCGGCATAAATACCATGCTTCCGGCTTTCAGTTCGTGCAACGTACCGTCGTGTGTGCGAAGCAGGGCATTACCCACAGCGATGTAATGGAAATAGGCATGTCCCGGTTTGTGGCTAAAACCGACGCCAAACTCTGAGCCAGTCTGTAAACGGCGATACTGCACGCCACGCAGGCGCATTTCCAGCAGCAGTTCACTGATGAGTTCGGATGACAGGGCGAAATGTTTATTCACAGGCATAACCGGCGTTTCGGGTAAAAAATCAGGATGTGGCATCATAGATCGTCCAGCTGCTCAACTCTAGACTTGGCGTTGTAATTTTTCACCAGGAAGAGTGTGTTATGAGAAATGAAGCAACTGAAGCTGTATCCGCGAGCTTGAACAGTGCGGAACCCAAAGAATCCGCATGGATGGCCGTTATTTCACTGACGATGGGCGTGTTTGGCTTGCTGACTGCAGAATATCTTCCTGCCAGCCTGTTGACACCCATGGCCGCCGATCTCGGTGTGACCGAAGCTCTTGCTGGTCAGTCTGTGACGGTAACGGCTGTGGTGGCCTTATTTGCTGGTCTGATGGTTCCCCGCCTGACGCGTAATTATGACCGCCGAAATGTTTTGCTTGGTTTTACCGTGCTGATGATTACCTCCAACCTGCTTGTCGCACTTTCATCCAGTCTGGTTGTTCTGTTAGTTATGCGCATTTTGCTGGGCATCGCGTTGGGAGGTTTCTGGAGTATGGCTGCTGCCGTGGCTATGCGGCTGGTCCCGGCTAAAAGCGTCCCGCGTGCTCTCTCCATTATTTTTAGCGGTATTGCTGTCGGTACTGTGGTTTCGATCCCGCTCGGGAGCTATTTAGGTGGGCTTTATGGCTGGCGTAGTGCTTTCATCGCTGCAACCGCAGTCGGCGTGCTGACTCTGCTCTTTCAGCTGTTTACTCTTCCTGGAATGCCGCCGCGTAGAGTGCTGATAACAGCATCTGTCATGGATTTACTCCGCCGCCCAGGCATTGCGATGGGAATGACAGGGTGTGTGATTGCTCATACTGGTCAGTATGCGCTGTTTACCTATATTCGCCCGGCTCTTGAAAATATTGCCCAACTTGATGTGGATCGTTTGTCTTTGATACTGCTTGGATTTGGCATCGCTAACTTTATCGGTACGCTGCTGGCCGGGTGGCTGATGGAGAGAAGCCTGCGTCTTACCCTGATACTCATGCCAGCGCTTGTCGGTTTATCGGCATTAAGCATGATTTTGCTGCCGCTAGAGGAAAAGGGATTGATGTTGTTCGTCGCGTTGTGGGGGATGGCATTTGGTGGCGTCCCCGTTGCGTGGTCAAACTGGGTAGCGCGTTCGGTTCCCGATCAGGCTGAAACCGCTGGCGGCATGGTAGTCGCAGCCGTTCAGTCCTCAATCGCTGCGGGTGCTGCGTTGGGAGGATTACTCTTTGGTATCAGCGGCGTAACCGGTGTTTTCATCACCGCGGGTGGCATAATGTTTTTTGCCACGCTCGTTATTGGACTAAAGGTGAAGGTCGCGCTAACCTGACCACAACCCAAATAATGGCCTTTCAAATAAAGGCCAGTTAAACCAGAGGGTTGGCCTGAACAAAACAGCAAGATTTCCTGGCCCCTTTCAGGTCTATAAATTGTCCGCACCTCGCTCACCTCAGACGTTTACCAACATAGCATTTACAGGAACTGAAAAGATGAAAGTAGACTGGCACAGTGCCTTACTGACACGAACTACGCTTGTGGATAAGCATTACAGGAACACACAAAATGTCCGGCGTTTCCTGACTGAGCAGTGCGGGGAAGATTTTCGGTTCGATCGTGATTTTATGGCATGGATACGTAATGAGGTGCCTAAAACTCTGGGCGATGTGGCGGATGAGTGGAAGCGCAGGCAGACACCCTAACGCGGATATTTTACATTCTGAGTCCCCGATGCTGAGGACTCAGTTGACGGGATCCTCAGCGCATTCCGTTCAGTTTTTCCATCACCTCATCAGATAAACTCAGCCGTGCGCTGGCCAGATTCTCCTGCAAATGTTCCGGCGATGACGTGCCGGGGATCAGCAAAATATTCGGTGAACGTCTGAGTAACCAGGCCAGCGCCACCTGCATCGGTGTGGCCTGTAATTCAGCGGCGACGTCGTCGAGTTGCGTTGACTGTAGCGGGGAAAATCCGCCCAGCGGGAAGAAGGGCACGTAGGCAATATCTTGTTCCGCCAGTTTATCCACCAGCGCATCGTCGTGGCGGTTGGCCAGGTTATACATATTCTGCACGCAGGCAATGGGCGTCAGTTTCTGCGCGTCCTCCACCTGTTTTGCCGTGACATTACTCAGGCCGATGTGACGAATCAGTCCCCGTTCTTTCAGCTTAATCATCGCCTCCAGCTGCGGTTCCAGTGACCCTTCTTTCGGTTGATGAATATCCAGCATGCTGCGCAGGTTCACCACTTCCATCGCCTCAAGTCCCAGATTGCGCAGGTTGTCTTCCACGGCGCTGACCAGTTCGTGCGGGGTGAATGCCGTTAACCAGCCACCTTTTTCATCACGACGTGCACCGACTTTGGTAACGATGCACAGATTGTCAGCGTAAGGATGCAGGGCTTTTTTGATCAGCTTATTGGTTTCATGCGGACCGTAGAAATCGCTGGTATCAATATGATTCACGCCGCTCGCCACGGCATCGCGCAATACCTGAATCGCGCGGGCTTCATCTTTTACCGGACCAAAAACACCCGGACCCGCCAGCTGCATGGCACCGTAACCTAAACGTGCCACTTCGCGGTCGCCGAGACGATAAGTCATTGAGGGTTGTGACATAGGACTCTCCTTTATATGTGTTCACTGATTGTAGCGTTGCGCCGGCTGTGCAACTATCCGGTGAAATCAGGACAAACTGTACGAGGTTACGCACAATGACGATGGATATCGCCCTGTTGCACGCCGTGGTTGAGGTGGCGAAAGCCGGTGGATTTCGTGAGGCGGCGCGGGTCACCGGCAGTAACGCATCCCGGCTGAGTGACGCGGTACGTCGTGCCGAACAGCAGCTGGGGATCCGGTTATTTCACCGCACCACACGCACGGTGGTGCTGACTGAAGCCGGCAGGGCGCTGATTGAGCGATTGCTGCCCGCCATGAACGAGGTGAATGCCGCGCTGGATGCGCTTAACCGTTATCGCCACACGCCGGGCGGTGTACTGCGCCTGAATGTGCCGGTCAGCGCCACGCGGCTGGTTTTGCCTGCCTTAGTGCCGGAATTTCTGCGGCGTTATCCGGATATTCAGCTGGAAATTATCGCTGAAAGTAATGTGCAGGATGTGTTTCGTGACGGCTGTGACGCCGGTATCCGTTATGACGAACGTCTGGAACAGGACATGGTGGCGATCCCCATCGGCCCGCGCGTTCAGCGTTACGCCGCGGCGGCGTCACCGGCTTACCTTGATGCCAACGGCAGGCCGTTGCATCCCCGGGATCTGATCCCGCATCGCTGTCTGCGGGGGCGCTATGCCAGCGGCATCATGCCCGACTGGGAATTCGAGCGTGAAGGCGAAGCCCTCAGCGTGCAGGTGAGCGGTCCGCTGGTGGTCAGTGTCGGTGGCGCGGTCGATCTGGCGGTCGACGCGGCGATTGCAGGAACGGGGATCATTTATTTGTTCGAAGAGTGGTTACAGCCCGCTATTTTCAGCGGACAACTCGAGCCGATATTACAGCCGTGGTGGCTGTCGTTCACCGGTCCCTGGCTTTATTACAACGATCGCCGTCTGATCCCCGCGCCTTTACAGGCGTTCATTGATTTTGTGCGGGAAGATAATCTGCGCCGCGAAACGTTACTGTGAACGGATGTGGAATCCTTCCAGCAGCCAGTCGATAAACACCCGCAGGCGCTGGGGAACGTGGCGGTTTTGCGGATAAACCACATGGAACGGATACGGGGCCGGACGCCATTCTTTGAGGATTTCCACCAGCGTGCCGTCACGCAGGGCGCTGTTGGCTGAATAGCTGAAGGTCTGGATGATGCCCAGTCCGGCGAGTCCGGCGGCTAAATGGGCATTGCTTTCGTTGACGCCGATGCGGTGCGGTACTTTGATCTCGGTTTTCTCGCCGTCCCGTTCAAAACGGAAGGGGAACGCGCGACCATTTTGTGATGACACGTAACAGACCAGCCGGTGGCCGTTTTTCAGTTCATCGGGATAGGCCGGTGTGCCGGAAGATTTGAGATAGGCCGGGGTGGCGCAGGTGATCAGCGTGGCGGTACCGATTTTACGGGCGATCAGCGTCGAGTTATCCAGCGGACCGCCACGGATGACGCAATCCACGTTATCGCTGATCAGATCCACTGGCCGGTCGGACACGCCGAGATCGAGGCAAATATCGGGGTAGCGCGCCATAAATTCCGGCAGCATCGGGATCAGCACATCGCGCGCTGTGGAACCGCCGACATCGACCCGTAACAGACCACGCGGCTTGCTGCGGGCGGCATTCAGCGAGGTATCGATGTCTTCCAGATCGCGCAGTACCCGCGCGGTTTTCTCGTAGTAAGCCTGACCTTCCGGCGTGACCGTCACCCGCCGCGTGGTGCGCTGAAGTAACCGCACGCCCAGATACGCTTCCAGTTCCTGCACCATTTTACTCAGCGTCGCATTGGGCATATCCAGGGAATCTGCCGCGCGGGTAAAGTTACCGGCTTCCACCACGCGCGCAAACGCCCGTATCGCTGTCAGTTGATCCATCTGTTTTCTCCGCCAGTCAGTATGTGTTGATTATACACAGCCATGAATAGTCATTTTCATTTTCCACTATTTTTCAATAAACGGGGCGGAGCTAGAGTAAGTCCATACCGCAAACGCGGCTCACTGAAACGCGACTGATAATGAGGCATGAAAATGAGCAAATCACTGAACGAAAAAATTGCACTGGTCACCGGCGGGACAAGCGGGATTGGTCTGGCAACCGCTAAAGAACTGGCACAGCAGGGTGCCCGGGTATTTATCACCGGCCGCCGTCAGGCTGAACTGGATGCGGCAGTCAGTGAAATCGGCAGCGCCGCAACGGGTATACGCGCCGATGCGTCGGTATTGTCTGACCTCGATGCGGTTTATGCGCAAATCGCCAAAAGCGCAGGGCATCTGGATATTCTGTTTGCTAACGCGGGCGGTGGAGACATGCAATCGCTGGGCGCGATCACCGAAGAACATTTCGACCGTATTTTTGGCACCAACGTGCGCGGCGTATTGTTCACCGTGCAGAAAGCGTTGCCGTTGCTGCGTGAAGGGGGTTCGGTGATCCTGACCGGTTCAACGACGTCGATTCAGGGGACGGAAAGTTTCAGCGTCTACAGCGCCAGTAAAGCGGCGGTGCGTAATTTTGTCCGCTCATGGGCGCTGGATCTGAAAGGGCGCGGCATTCGTGTCAACGTGGTCAGTCCGGGGCCGGTTCGCACGCCGGGGCTGGGCGGGCTGGTGCCGGATGAACATCGTCAGGGATTGTTCGATGCGCTGGCCGCACAGGTGCCGCTGGGCCGTCTCGGTGAACCGGAAGAAATCGGCAAAGCGGTGGCGTTTCTGGCCTCCGATGCCGCCAGCTTTATCAATGGCACAGAACTGTTTGTGGATGGCGGGATGGCACAAGTCTGAGTCATTTCAGGGCTAAATAAACCTGCCGGGCAGATCACCGGCAGGTTTTCGCATCTCACGAAGAAACCACGATAAATCATCATTAATTAGCAGAAATTAATCTATCGTCTCGCTGCCTTTAATGTTGTCGCCGGAAGATATACGATATATTCTCAATGCTTAATTCTTCGCCGGACCACCGCTATGACGACTGCCAGACCTTTACTCGACGTTACCCATCTCGCCATTCATACCGATGCCGGATCACCGCTGGTCAAACCATTATCCCTGCAGGTGAATTCCCGTGAAATGGTGGCGCTGGTGGGGGAATCCGGTTCGGGAAAAACGTTGAGTTCGCTGGCGCTGATGGGATTGTTGCCGCCTGGTGTGAATATGACAGGCGGTGAAATCTGGCTTGAGAACAAGAAAATTGCCAGTCCGCAGGGTGCATTTGACGCGTCGGCGCGCGGTAAACGGCTGGCGATGATTTTTCAGGAACCGATGACCAGCATGAATCCGGTACTGCAAGTCGGCGAGCAGATCGCCGAAGTGCTGGTACGTCATCAGGGACTGAACTGGAAGCAGGCGCACCGCGAGGCCGTTGCGTTGCTGGACCGTGTTGGCATCCTGAATCCGCAACAACGTGCGAAACAGTATATTCACCAGCTTTCCGGCGGCATGCGTCAGAGAGTGATGATTGCCAGTGCCATAAGTTGTAAGCCGTCGCTGCTGATTGCCGATGAGCCCACGACCGCGCTGGACGTCACCATTCAGGCGCAGATCCTGACATTGTTGCTGGAATTGCAGCAGGAAATGGACATGGGCGTGCTGCTGATCACCCACGACCTGAGCGTGGTGGCGCGTTACGCAGATCGCGCTTACGTTATGCATCAGGGAAATCTGGTGGAAGAAGGGTCGGTGACAAAATTGCTGACTGATCCTCAGGAACCATACACCCGCAAACTGATTGCCGCCTCGCAGTCTGAACCCCGCCCGGCCACCGCTGAGATCAGCACCGAATTGCCGTTGGTTCGTCTGCGCGAACTGACCAAAAGCTATCCGCAGGCGCAGCGCCTGCCGTTCGTGCCAGCAAAACGTCAGACGGTGCTTTTCCCGACCTCGCTGGATATCCGTCGTGGCGAAATTCTGGGGCTGATCGGCGGATCAGGTTCGGGGAAAACTACGCTGGGGCGGGCGATCATCGGCCTGACGGAAACCGACAGCGGCGATATTGAATTTGACGGCGTTTCCCTGACCCGTGCCAGTCAAGCCACGCGGCAGAAAATGCGCAGCCGGGCGCAGATTATCTTTCAGGATCCTTACGCCAGCCTCAATCCTAAAATGACCATTGGTGAGCAGATTGCCGAACCGCTGCGGGTGTACAAATTGCGGCCAGCCGGGGAGATTCAGGCGAGGGTTAGCGAATTGCTGAAACAGGTCGGGCTGGAAGCGCATCACGCCAACCGTTTACCGGGCGAGTTTTCCGGTGGTCAGCGCCAGCGGGTGGCCATTGCCCGTGCGCTGGCGTTAGAGCCAGATTTGCTGGTGGCCGATGAAGCGGTGTCGGCGTTAGATCTGTCGGTGCGCGGGCAGATCCTGGCGCTGCTGGATGAACTCCGTCAGCAACTTGGTCTGACGGTGCTGTTCATCAGTCATGATCTGGCTGCGGTAAAACAGGTGTGCGACCGGGTGGTGGTGCTTTATCACGGCAAAATCGTGGAGAGCGGGCTAACGGCGCAGGTGCTGGGCGCGCCGCAGCATCCTTACACGCAAACTTTGCTGGCGGCAGCGCCGGATATTACGCAGGCGCTGCAACTGCGTAAGGCCAGTTAACACCCCGTCAGCAGCGGCAGTTCAGAATGTTCTGCCCATTCATGCCAGGAGCCGACATAAATGGCCAGTTGCGGGTAACCCGCCAGTTGTAGGGCTGTAAATACCGTGGCGGCGCGTGCGCCACGGTGGCAATAAATGATCACCTGCCGGTCGGGCTGTAACCCGGCTTTGTCTGCGCGATGGCGGATTTCTCCGGCATCAAGAAACGCGCCGTTGTCTACCACATCCTCCCAGAACAACAAATTCGCACCGGGAATTCTGCCGGCACGGTGGCAGCATTCATGGGCAAATTCACCGCTGAATTCTGACGGACGACGGGCGTCAAGAATTTGCGCGCCGGTCGTTCCTGCTGCAAGCACTTGCGCGCGTGTCGCCGTCAGTGCGTTTAGCGGTGCGATCTCCTCACTGTCTGGCACACGGTAATCCGGATTTTCAGCGCGGATCACTGCACTGTTGCCGGTTCCCTGCATCACGTCACCGCCTGCGCGTTGCCAGGCGTCAAGCCCGCCGTCGAGCACTAACGGCTGGCGGATGCCGCCGCACAACGCGAACCACGCACCGCGCGGGGAACGCATGCCGACCTGTTGCTCAAAAAAAACCACTGTGACGTTGTCACTGATGTTGAGCGCCTGCCAGGCTCGCTGAAAGGCATTAAGCAGGCTGTTCACACCGGCCTGCGTGCTGTCCGGAATAAAGTAATCATAAACATTCAGATGATGTGCGCCGGGCAGCGTTGCTGTCTGCCATTGCGCGATTTCACGGACATCAATCAGCGCAAATTCTTCGCCATTCTGGTGGCGCCCGAGCAGTTCTGCGGCGCTGATAATGATGTTTGGCAAGGGTGATGCGAAATAATCAGGCAAGGTAAAATGACTCCGGAAAAAGCGGTAACAGCGTGCCGGTTCCCTGTTGCTGAGCAAGTGCAAGCACACGTGCTGCCAGGGCGATATCGAAAACATTGAGGCCAAATGAGGAAAAATACACGCTGTCATCCGGCGCAGGCCGCCAGCCATCGAGCAGCAGATTGCTTAAGTCAGCATCAACGAGGTCCGGGGAAAATTGCCCGGCGCGGTACATCTGGAAGAGGCTTTTGGCGCTGGTTTCGCAGAAATTCCCCCACAAATCGACGACCACTTTTGTGGCGAGGGCAATCGCCTCAAACGCCACTTCGTGAAAACCCACCTGAATAATCAGACGTCCGGGGCGGATGACCTCCGTGCCGGCCAACGGTTCGGCCGCACTGGTACAGGTGATCACCGCATCGGCGTCTTGTGCGCAGGCATGCTGTAAATCTGTGATTCTGATCAGCGGCCACGGCAGGTTTTCAGTGTCCGTCGCAAAGGTGGATGCGCTGCGACTCCACCAGCTGACCTGCTTAAGATGCGGAAAAAGCTGTCGCAGCATGTCCAGGTGCGCGGTAGCCTGTACACCCGTGCCGAGCAGCAGAACGTGTTGTACCTTTTGCGGCGCGGCATGCCGTAACGCCAGCGCCGAAACGGCGGCGGTACGGGTGGCGGTCAGCCCGGCGCTCTCTACCAGCCCGAGCGGCAGGCCGGTATCCGCACGGTTAATCAGCGTCATCGCCATCGCCTGTGGAAGACCGTCGTGTGCATCGGGACGATGTGCTGTCCATTTCACGCCCGCAGCGTTAAACCGTCCGCCGACATAAGCGGGCAATGCGTAAGC
Source organism: Rahnella victoriana (assembly GCF_021276285.1). Classification (NCBI taxonomy): domain Bacteria; kingdom Pseudomonadati; phylum Pseudomonadota; class Gammaproteobacteria; order Enterobacterales; family Yersiniaceae; genus Rahnella; species Rahnella victoriana. Next base: position 4,077,929 of record NZ_CP089919.1, on the reverse strand, counting down.
TTTTCCCCGTGCACCGGCGAGATTGACGTGGGTTTCCGCGGGCATCTGCGCCTGCTGTTGACGCATTAAGGTGACAACGTCACGCACATCATCCAGTGCGGCCTGCGCCCGCGTACCACCGAGCGTAATCACATTCTCCTGACTCAGATAGCGAAAACCCTGCGTCATCTCAATGCTCCAGCAAGGTTTGTGCGAAGGGATACAACGCCGGTGAGCCGCCGCAGTGAACGAATATTACCCGTGAACCTGTGCTGATTTTGCCTTGTCCGACCAGGTTAATAAGACCATGCATGGCTTTGCCGGTGTAGACCGGATCCAGCAGCACACCTTCGGCTTGTGCGACGCGGTAGATGGCGTCAATGCCGCCGTCAGACGGTACGCCGTAGGCGGTGCCGACGTAACCGTCTTCAATCCAGATATCTTCCTGCGTCCAGTTTTGCGGCCATTCCAGCAAATCAGCGCAATCCTGCGCCATGGCGGAAATACGGGTCTGGAACCATTCCGCTTTGGCACTGACGCTGATGCCGGCAATTTTGGTATCCGGCCAGTATTTACGTGCGCCGACATACAGTCCGGCCAGTGTACCGCCGGAACCTGTCGGGGCGACAATCACGTCCGGTGGCAGTTGGCCGCGTTCTTTCAGCTGAGCGTCCATTTCTTCGATGGCGCGCACATAACCCAACGCCCCGAGCGGCGTGGCACCGCCGAGCGGGATGATCAGTGCCTTTTCGCCTCGTGAATGAGCGGCCTCAGCATGGGCATTCATCGCGCCTTCAATCTGGGTGAAATAACCGTCGGGGTCGAGAAACTCCAGTTCCGCGCCAAAAAGCTTATCGAGAAGAAGATTGCCCTGATAGGTTTCCGGCTGATTACCACGCAGTACCAGCACCGGTTTCATGCCAAACTTACGCGCCGCTGCTGCCACCATCCGCGCGTGGTTGGACTGGTGCCCGCCGGTGGTGATGACCACGTTAACCTGCTGGCGGCAGGCGTCAGCCATCAGATATTCCAGCTTGCGGACTTTATTACCGCCGCCGCCGAAACCGGTGTAATCATCACGTTTGATATCCAGCGTGATGCCGAGTGAATCGCCCAGTGTCGAAAGGCGCTCAAGCGGTGTGGGGAAGAATCCCAGTGAAACACGTTCAAAATCATCTGCTTGTTTCATCATAATTTTCCTGGTGATTATCTTTTAAAACTTTCCCGGGTGTTGCCGCAAAGCCTCGCCGGATTATTCCGGCAGGGCAGAAAATGGGATGTCCTGAGTAAAAAAATGGATCCAGTCGGTGACGGATTGCTGGAAGCGTTCCAGCCCGCGCAGGGTGACAAATTCATTGATGCCGTGGGCATTGCCACCGTGACCGAGGCCGCCAGTCAGAAAGGCCGGAGCGATGCGGGCAAAGGTATACGCCGGCGCGCAGCCGGGTGCCCACGGCCAGACCTGTGGTGTTGCACCCTGAGTCCGATAGCTGGCGAGCAGGGCATCGACGCCGGGGCTGTGGCGTGGGAAACGGTGGCCGGGATAGCTGTCATCCAGTTCAAGTTCCACGCCGTCGAATTCCGACCTGCTGAGCGTCTGACAGATATCTGCCAGCAGGTTTTCACCGTCAATGCCCGGCGGCACGCGCAATGCAAGTTCCGCACTGGCGCTGTGTGGTATCACGCCACGCGCCTGTTGCGGATCGCTGCGGATTTCTGAAATGTTGAGCACCGCGCCGTTAATCAGTTGTTGCAGGCAGGCCAGCGTATCGCCACTCACCGACAGGGTTTCGCTGCGGCGAAAGCGCAGTTCATCACGGATGCTGAATTGTTCAGCCAGCGTACGCAGTAGCTGGTTTGCCGGATCATCGACAGGCTGACGGGCAATCACGCCGTTTTTTTCGGCGGGGGCAATGGCGTGAAGGGCATTCACCAGCCGCCATACCGGATTAGCAATCCAGTTGGCGTTACTGGCGTGGATTGCCGCATGGGGGCCGCCCCACGCCCCGCCGCTGACGCGTAAACGGCCACCGCTCAGCCCGCTGAAACCCAGATATACGCGGGGTTCGCCGCCGCCGTATTCACACAGCGACGGGAAAAACACAGCACCGGCGGGCGTTACCGGACAGGGTTCCTGTGCCAGATAGCGGCGCAACCGGCCGCTGCCCGTTTCTTCCTCACCTTCGAGAATGATCTCGAGATTGACGCCCAGCTGATCCGCATCGCACAGTGATTTCAACGCCATCAGCATGCCTGCCAGCGGCCCTTTATTATTTTCCGCGCCGCGTGCGATATACACCGCGCCGGTGCCCGGCCATTCGGTGATACCGCCGGTAAAAGGCGGAAATTCCCAGCCGTCGTCCGTGGCGGGCATCACGTCGTACATGTTGTAAAGCACCAGCGTTTTTGCCGCCTGACGCTCAATGCGCATGTGCACCAGCGGCGGCGTGTTTTCGTCATTTTGTGCGCTGACCTGCAACACCGGCACGCCGTGCAGATTCTGGCGGACCCAGTCTTCCAGCCACTGCGCCAGTTCACGCTGCGGGCTGAGCTGGCCGGAAACGCTGGCGAACGGCGTCATCGCATGGAGTAAATCGAGAGTCGGTTGTAACTGTGGGGAAATGGAAATCGTCACAGGCGGATCCTCGGATTGAGTACCACATACAGCAAATCAATAATCAGGTTGATGCCGACAAACACCAGTGCAGCAAGCAGCACAATGGCCTGTACCAGCGGGAAATCACGGTTCTGGATGGCCTGAACGGCGAGGCGGCCGATGCCCGGCCAGGCAAAAATGATTTCAGTCACCAGCGCACCGCCGAGCAAGGAGGCAAAATACATGCCCTGCACGGTAATCACCGGGATCAATGCATTGCGTAAACCGTGGCGAACCACGATACGCCAGCGGCTCAGCCCTTTGGCGCGGGCGGTGCGGATGTAATCTTGTTGCAGCACATCAATCAGGCTGGCGCGGATGAGTCGGGCAATGGCGCTCATGTAATACGCGCCAAGGCTGATGGCGGGCATCACCAGCTGACTGGCGCTGCCATAACCGCCGGAAGGCAGCCAGCGCAGATGAAGACTGAAGGCGATGATCAGCAGCAGACCGAGCCAGAATACCGGCACCGCCTGACCGCTGAAAGCCAGCAGGCGCGAGAGCAGATCCCACCACGTATTCTGATATAACGCGCTGAGGATGCCGAGCAGCAAACCGGCGACGGTGCTCCACAGCAACGCGGTGAAAGCCAGCAGCAAAGTGGCCGGAACGCGCTGGCCTATCAGTTCGGTGACCGGCTGGCTGTAACGCAGCGATTCCCCCAGATTGCCCTGTAAAACGCCGGTCAGATAATGCCAGTACTGCCACGTCAGCGAGCGGTCAAAGCCCATACTGTGGCGAAAATTGTCAATTTCCTGCTGGCTTGAGCCTGGCGGCATCATTACTGCCGCCGGGTCGCCGGTCAGATGCAGGCTGTAAAAAATCAGCAGTGATACGCCAAACATCACCAGCACCGACTGCCCGAGGCGTTGCAAAAGATAAGGCAGCATATCAGTCGAGCCTCGTGTGGGTTTTGCGCAGCAGGCTGTCACCGAGCAGGTTACAGCCAATCACCAGTGCTGCGATCACCAGCCCCGGCCACAGCACCAGCCACTGTGCCAGCAGCATGTAAGAACGGCCTTCGCCAATCAGATTGCCGAGCGTCGGCGTCGGCGGCTGAATGCCCATGCCGAGAAAACCAATTGAAGCTTCCAGCACGATCAGACGCGGGATATCCAGTGTCAGCAGCACAATCAGGGGTGTCATCAGGTTAGGTAACACGTGGCGCAGCAAAATGCGCGGGGTGGAAAAGCCCATGGCTTTGACTGATTCAATGAATTCCAGCTCGCGGATTTCCAGCGTTTTGGCGCGGGCGACCCGGGCATAAATCGCCCAGCTGGTCACGCCCATGATCAGGATGATGTTGGTCAGCGATGCGCCAAAAAGCGCCATCACCAGTAAGATCAGCAGGATAAACGGCACCGCCAGCTGAATATCCATCAGGCGCATGATGAGCGCGTCGAGCCAGCCGCCGGTATAACCGGCAATCATGCCCAGCGCCGAGCCGATCACTGCTGCAATCACCGCGGCCAGCAGCACTACCATCAGCGAGAGCCGCGTACCGGATAAAATACGCGACAGCAAATCGCGCCCCAGCTGATCGGTGCCCAGCAGATGATGGCCGCCCGGCGGCGAAAAGGCCGCAGCCAGGTCGTTGGTTAATGCATCCGGCAGCGGCAGCCACGGCGCCAGCAGCGCCGGGACAATCACCAGTAGCAGCAACAGCCCGCCGAGGATCCCGTCGCCATAAAACCGGCGGCGGGGTTTCCTTTGCAAGGTGGTTCGCAGTGAAATCATTTAATCCTCAGGTCAAACAGCGGGATACGTGAATCAGCGCGGCCGGTGAAGGTCACGTTGTCAGCGCTGGCATACAGGGAATCTTCTTTGTACAGCGGGATAAGCGGCTGCTGTTGTGCCACAACCTGCTGTATCTGCTGCAAAATTTTCTCACGTTTGGCCGCATCGACCGTGGTGCGGCTGCTGTTGAGCAGGGCATCCAGTTCAGGAGAATTCACGGTGGAATAAGGTTCGCCCGAATGCAGGATCGGATACAGCGCGGCATCGGCGTCCAGTGTTTGCGTTGAGCCCCACGCCAGCATGTACATCGGCGCCTGTTTTTGTGCCGCGACCTGCTGGGTATAGACCGACCATTCCGGCACTTCGAGTTCAGCTTTCACCCCGATAGCTGCCAGATCCTGCACAATCGCCTGGGCGACGTCGGCGCTGGCGATATAGCGGCGTGGCGCCTGGAAGCGCAGGGTGAAACCTTGCGGATATCCGGCTTCGGCCAGTAATGCTTTGGCTTTGGCAATGTCCTGCACAGGCGCGGGAATGGCCTCATAACCAAAATCTTTCGGTCCGGCCATGGTGCCGGTCGGCGTACCGAAACCATGCAACAAATCGCGGGTATAAGCCGCACGGTTCAGCGCCAGCGATAACGCCTGACGGACACGCACATTATTCAGCGGTTTCTGGTCGTTCTTCAGGCCGAGGTAAATGGTCAGCCCGCCATTTTTCACCTGTTCCAGATGCACGCCTGGTTTGTTTTTCAGCGCCGGAACCAGATCCGCCGGAACGCCATCAACCAGCTGTACTTCACCGGTCAGCAGGGCGGTAATGCGCCCGGTGGCTTCCGGTATCGGACGCCAGGTGACAGTATCGATTGCGGGCTTGCCGCGCCAGTAATCAGGGTTGGCCCGCATCACCACTTTTTCATCGGGGATAAACGCAGTCAGCGTATACGCGCCGGAACCCACTGGTTTGCGGGCAAATTCCGCCGCACCGACTTTGGTGACATACGCGGGTGGCACAATGTACGTCGGGTAGCGACTCATGCGGGTCGGCAACAACGGATCCGGTCCGGTAGTGTGGATTTTCACCTGATACTCGCCGGTGACTTCCACGGATTTAATGGTGCGGATATAGGAAATGGTCGGCGCGTGCTGAGCGGGATCGAGAATACGGTCGATTGAGAATTTCACCGCCTGTGCATTGACCGGCTCACCGTCGCTGAATTTCACACCCTGACGCAGCGTGAACTCCCAGGTGGTATCATCCAGCGATTTCCAGCTGGTCGCCAGCCCCGGCTGTAACTGCATATTGGCGTCGCGCAGCACCAGCGTATCGAACAGATTATCTACCAGCGTGGCAGACTCTTTCAGGAATCCCGGATCCATTGCCGTGGCCGAAGCGGGTTGAGCGATCACCAGTTCAGAGGCGAAAACAGCCGGTGTTGTCAGGCTGATAAACAGGGCAAGTGAAGCCAGTTTGAAGGCAGGTATTCTCATTACGGTCATTCCCAAAGTGAAGCCGCCAGACGTGTTGACGGAATTAACGTGAAGGTGGTGCGTCACAAAAATGGTCAATCAATATTCAATTCCTCAATACATGATATATCCTATATAATGTATTTTTTGCAAGCTACGGATTAAACCGCAAAAGAAAAGCCATTATTTTGCTAAAGGAAAATGTCACATGTTTGAGATGGAAAAAGCGCAGCGCGTCAGTCTGACCATGCAGGTGGAAGCTAAGCTGAAAGGGGCGTTGATTGTCGGCGTACTCAAGCCGGGCGCGCGACTGGTGACCAAGGAAATTGCTGAGAAACTCGGTACCAGCGTGACGCCGGTGCGCGAGGCATTGCTGCGTCTGGTGTCGGCGGGGGCACTGGATGCCACGCCCGCACAGGCTTTTCTGGTGCCTAAAATTGCGCTGGCGCGGTATCAGGAAATCACGCTTATCCGCAAAAATCTTGAAGGTCTGGCGGTGTCGCAGGCTTGTGAGCAGATCACTGCGCAACACATTGCTTTGCTGAAAACGCTGAATGCCAGATTCATGGCAGCGAAAGTCGAAAACAACGTCGAGGGCGCTTTAGAGGCCAACCGTGAGTTTCGTTTCATGTTGTATGAAATGGCCGCAATGCCGACGCTGACGTCGCTGATTGAGCAGCTGTGGGTGCAGATAGGTCCGTGCTTCAACTATCTCTATCCGCAGTCGCCGCATATGGCGCAGGGGCAGCACAATTACGATCAGCTGTTACTGGCCCTGGAAGCAGGTGATGCTAAACGTTGTGTGAAGCTTATCCACAAATCGATTGATGACGGCGCAGCAATCCTCGGGAAGCATTATTTTCAGGAAGAATGAACAGAGTTGCGGGAATGAAAGAAATAAGGGGTTGCCAGACTGCATGGTGCAGTCTGGCAGGTTAATGCATCAGAACATCAATACCATCCACGGATAGGCAATCAGCATCATGCCGCCGAGGAAAATCGCCCCGAAGATGGTGCCCAGACGCCAGTAGTCTTTGGTGGGCAGATAGCCGCTGCCGTAGTAAATCGGGCTTGGACCGGTACCGTATGGGGTGATAATCCCCATCACGCCCAGCGAGGTCACCATCATCAGGCAGTAAACCGGCATGTTAATGCCCGGGATCGCCGCCGCAATGGTCAGCATCGCCGGCAACAGCGCAGTGGTGTGCGCCGTGGTACTGGCAAACAGATAGTGCAGCAGGAAGAAAGCTATCAGCAGCATCACGGCCGCCACCTGCGGGTCGAATCCGTTGAGCAACTGACCGCCTTCTTTACCCAGCCAGGCGATAAAGCCGACGCGGGCAAGGCCGTCCGCCAGCGCCACCAGCGTCGCAAACCATGCAAAGGTGTTCCATGCCGGTTTGTTACTGGTGATGTCGTTCCAGTTCAGCACGCCGGTCCACAGCATCAGCACCACTACCAGCAGCGCAGCCATCGCAGGTTCAATCCACGATGCGGCAAAAATCCACATCAGCAGGGCAGAACAGACGAAGATCAGCAGCAGGATTTCGTTACGTGACAGCTTACCCAGCTTCTCAAGTTCGTTGGTCGCCCAGCGCGGCACTTCGTCGTTGACCTTCACTTCCGGCGGATAAAACCAGTAGGCCAGCAGCGGCATGGTCAGGATCAGCAGCACGCCCAGTGGCAGAAACGCCAGGAACCACATGCCCCACGAAATCGTAAAGCCGGTGATGCTTTTGACTAACGCCAGTGCCAGCAGGTTCGGGGCTAACGCCGAGAGGAACATCGAGCTGGTGATACAGGCGGCGGTGATCGCGACCCACATCAGATAAGAACCGATTTTACGGGCGCTCGGGTCATTCGGCTTGGAACCGTACAACGGCGGCAGGTTGGCGATGATCGGGTAGATCGTGCCGCCGCTGCGCGCGGTGTTGGATGGCGTGAAGGGTGCCAGCAGCAGGTCTGCAAAGGTAATCGCATAGCCGAGCGTCAGGCTGCGGCGGCCCAGATATTTCACCAGGATCAGCGCCAGACGGCGGCCAAACTGCGTTTTATCATAACCGGCAGCGAACATGAATGCGCCGAAGATAAGCCAGACGGTGGAGTTACCGAATCCGCTGACCGCCCATTTGAAAGCCTCGGTCGGCATCTTAAATTTCGGGTTAGCGATCTCTTCCGGGCTGAACAGCAGCCACTGGCTGAACAGGGCGATGACCACCACCCCGGTCAGGCCGATGACTGCGCCGGGAAGGGGTTCAAAAATCAATCCGACAATCACGCCGACGAAGATGGCGAAGAAATGCCAGGCATAAGGTTCAAGCCCCGCAGGGACGGGTGTCAGCAGTAACAGCACGGACACCAGTACCGGCAGGAACAGCATAATCAGATGTTTTTTTTGCCCCGCGGCAGGCGGTGCGGCCTTGGCGGGGTCATTGAGCGTGGATGTGGGTTTCATAATGTGGTTTGCCCGTGTGTGAGAGTGAGCCTGATGCCCCGGTTATCTGTGATTGTTTTCTGATTCAGAAAACCATTCATTATTCTTAATCGGAAATGTGTTAAGCGGTACGTAATGACGATGTCACCGCTGTGACGAAATTAAGACATTACTATTATTCTTAGCGCAAAAGATGTGATGCATCCGCTTATATTAAATCAAATAACAACATAAAAATTGTGGTTATTTTTTCTCAGAAGAACCCGCTTATGTGAATGTAGAGTAAATTTGTGCAAACGCCAGTTTTTGACGTCAACTTGCTGATTTTGCAGGCGAGATTTTTTATGTTAATCTAAAGTTGATTTTTGTCAACTCATCATTAACAATTGAAGGTGGTATTGATTTTCATGTCGGGTAAATAAACAACGCCTGCTTGTTTAACGTTTATCACGCCCATTTTCACCGCGTAACGTAAATAAATACGCCACAGATTTCTCTATTTATCACCTGCATCGAGCTGCTTAATTAAACGGGAAGTTTATACGGTAAAAAATGCGGCCACGAAAAAATTCAAGACTCACACATTTCGGAGTTGATCATAATGAATAAGCTCACCCCGGTTCTGAATCCGCTCACACTGCCCAACGGTGCGGTACTGAAAAACCGCCTGCTGATGGCGCCGATGACCACCTGTACGGGGTTTTATGACGGCACGGTGACCAGCGAACTGGTGGAATATTATCGCGACCGTGCCGGCAGCATCGGCACCATCATTGTCGAATGTTGCTTCATTGACCGCATGGGACCGGCGTTCCCCGGCGCTATCGCCATCGACAGCGACAACAAAATCTCCGGCCTGAAGAAAATTGCCGATGCCATCAAATCCAAAGGCTCCAAAGCGATCCTGCAGATTTATCACGGTGGCCGGATGGTCGAGCCGGAACTGATCGGCGGCCGTACGCCCGTCGCGCCAAGCGCCATCGCTGCGCCGCGTGAAGGCGCGACCACCCCGAAAGAACTGACCGGTGAAGAAGTCGAAACCATGGTCACCAAGTTTGGTGATGCGGTGAACCGTGCGATCAAAGCCGGGTTTGATGGCGTGGAGATCCACGGGGCCAACACCTATCTGATCCAGCAATTTTATTCGCCGAACTCCAACCAGCGTACGGACAAGTGGGGCGGTGACCGCGACAAACGCGCGACATTCCCGCTGGAAGTGCTCGACATTACCCACAAAATGGCGGAACGCTTTGCTGATGCCTCCTTTATTATCGGCTACCGTTTCTCGCCGGAAGAGCTGGAAGTGCCGGGTATCCGCTTTGACGACACGATGTATCTGCTGGAAAAACTCGCGGCGCGCGGGCTGGATTACGTGCATTTCTCGGTCGGCCAGTTGCTGCGCCCGTCGATTGTTGATACGCAGGATCCGACACCGCTGATCACTAAATTCCGCGCCATGCGTTCAGAAACGCTGGCCAAAGTGCCGGTGATTGGTGTCGGGGGCGTGATCAACAAAGCCGATGCCGAAAAGGGGCTGGAATACGGCTTTGATCTGATCGCGATTGGTAAGGCCTGTATTGCTTATCCCGACTGGGCCGATCGCATCATCAACAACGACCACCTTGAGCTGTTCATCGACAGCCATAAACGCGAAGAGCTGAACATCCCTGAACCGCTGTGGCGCTTCTCACTGGTTGACGCCATGATCCGCGATACCAGCGTCACTGGCCGTAAATACAAAGCCGGGGTGTATCAGGAGAAAGTGGAAGCCGAAGCCCTCAAGCTGAAAATCAGCGTCACGCTGGACACCGACCGTATCACCGATATTGCGCTGGTGAAGGACGACTCGCTGGATGTCGATTTCACCACTACGTTTGAAAGCCTGCGTACCCGTATGCTGGTCGCCAACAGCCCGCACGTTGACGCCATTACCGGCGCGACCACGCAGAGTGAGGCGCTGAAAAAAGCCGTTTCCCGCGCGCTGGCCACCTCCAGCAAAGAGCATGTGATTGAAGAAGGCGGCAACCCTCAGGCACCGCAAAACTACGATGTTGTCGTGGTCGGCAGCGGGGGCGCGGGTCTTGCAGCGGCGATTCAGGCACATGACGAAGGGGCGCATGTGGTGATCATCGAGAAGATGCCAACCATCGGCGGTAACACCATTAAAGCTTCCGTCGGGATGAACGCCGCAGAAACGCGTTTCCAGAAACTGAAAGGTATCGAAGACAGTAAAGAGCTGTTTTATGACGAAACGCTGAAAGGCGGCAAGTTTAAAAACAATCCGGTGCTGCTGCGCGAGTTTGTGGAACTGGCACCGGAAGCGGTGGAGTGGCTGGCGGCGAAAGAGATCGAACTTAACGACATCACCATCACCGGCGGCATGAGCATCGACCGTACGCACCGTCCGGCGGACCGTTCTGCGGTGGGTGGTTTCCTGATCAGCGGTCTGGTGAAGAACATTAACAAGCGCGACATCGAGGTGCTGCTTGAAACCTCGGTGGCGGAAATCCTGTCGGAAAACGGCGTGGTGACCGGCGTGAAAGTGGTGGATGAATACAATGACAGCCGCATTCTGAATGCGAAAAGCGTGATTGTCGCCACCGGCGGTTTCAGTGCCAACCGTGAAATGGTGGTGAAATACCGCCCTGAACTGGACGGTTTTGTCACCACCAACCATGCGGGCGCGACCGGCAGCGGTATTGCCATGTTGCAGAAGATTGGTGCAGATACCGTCGATATGGGCGAAATTCAGATCCATCCGACGGTGGAGCAGACCACGTCCTATCTGATTTCAGAAGCCATTCGTGGCGGTGGCGCGATCCTGATCAGTCAGGCCGGGAAGCGTTTCTACAACGAAATGGAAACCCGCGACAAAGTGTCGGCGGAAATCATCGCGTTGCCGGAGAAAAGTGCGTGGGTGATTTTCGACGAACAGGTGCGGTCGAATAACAAAGCCGCCGACGAATACATCGCCAAAGGGTTTGTGCTCAGCGCGCCGACACCGGAAAAACTGGCGGTGAAACTTAATATCGATCCGCAGACGCTGGCCGATACGCTGGAGCGTTACAACCTGTTCGTGGTGGAGAAAAAGGATGAGGACTTTGGCCGTACCACTGCGCTGCGTCATCCCCTCAATCAGGGGCCGTTCTTTGCCATCCGTATCGCACCGGGGGTGCATCACACCATGGGCGGCGTCACCATTAACACCGACACCGCCGTGCTGGATGCACAGAAACAGGTGATCACCGGTGCCTGGGCGGCAGGGGAAGTGGTCGGCGGTATCCACGGCGCGAACCGCATCGGTGGTAACGCGGTGGCTGACATCATTATCTTCGGCATTCTTGCCGGGAAAAATGCGGCGGCGCTGGCCAAAAGATAACGCGTGAGAACGTCAGTGTTAAAAGTGAAAATCCACGTGAGAGCGTGGATTTTTTTATGACGGAAGCCTTACGCAAAGGCGTCGCGGAGTGCCTGAATAAAGCTGCGGATCTTCATGGTCTGCCGCAGACCGGCGGGGGTCAAAACATGCATCGGCCGTGATGGCCCGTCGTAATCAGGCAGTACCTGCACCAGCCGTCCGGCGGTGATCTCTTCTTTCAGCACATCTTCCGGCCCCAGCGTGACGCCATATCCGCTGACGGCGGCATGCAACAGTGCGCGCCAGTCATTTGAACGCAACCGTCCTTCCGGCTGAATTTCCTGCGTTTTACCGTCTTGAGAAAATTGCCAGCGGCAGGGAGCCTGTGGCGACCAGATGCCGTAAACCAGACAGGAATGCTGCGCCAGTTCTGCCGGTGTTAAGGGGATACCGCGCTGCGCCAGATAGCCGGGGGATGCGCAGGCTATCAGCCGGTAAGGCCGCAGAGGATACGCGATCATCTGGCTGTCAGTGAGTTCGCCAATGCGCAAAATGACCTCATAGCCTTCCTCGACCGGATCAACCAGACGGTCACTCAGCGTCAGCTCCACCTGCGTTTCCGGATACTGCGCCAGATACTGTGTGATGAAAGGTGCCAGCGTTGAGGTGCCGAAAGTCACCGGGGCATTGACGCGCAGCGTACCGGAAGGCGTGACTTTCATTTCCAGTGCGATGGCATCGGCGGCTTCTGCTTCTGAAAGCACGATTTTACAGCGTTCATAATAGCTGCGGCCGATGTCCGTAAGATGCTGACGCCGCGTCGTGCGGTTAAGCAGCGCCGTGCCGAGCCGGGATTCGAGCCGCGCAATATGTTTCGCCACCATCTGCGGAGAGAGTCGCAAATCGTTCGCGGCGGCGGCAAAAGAACCCAGCTCTGCGGCTCTGACAAAGACATTCATACTGGTTAACCTGTCCATGATTCCCTCCTTTTTGTTGTTTCACTGTGCTAATTGCGACGATTTATCAACGCAGAGTGTCGAATTATGCTGAACCTGTCTACCACAAAATCAAAGGTGAATATCATGAAAATAGGCATTCTTGGCGCAGGGTTTGTCGGACGGGCGGTGGCAAAACTGGCGACCCGGGCAGGACATCAGGTCATGCTCAGTAATTCACGCGGGCCGCAGACGTTATTCAGTCTCAAGCCGATGCTCGGCTGCGAGACAGGCACAGCGGCGCAGGCCGCGACGTTCGGGGATATCGTGGTGATTGCCGTGCCGCTGACGGCCATCGGGCAACTGCCGGTAGCAGAGCTTGCCGGAAAGCCGGTAATTGATGCCGTGAATTATTACCCTGAGCGCGACGGACAGGTCGCAGAGCTGGATCAACAGGCGACCACCACCAGTGAATATCTGGCGGGTTTCCTGCCGGGGGCAAAAATCACCAAAGCCTTCAACGCCATCCGCATGACTGATCTGGAAACCGACGGTTTACCCGCCGGAGACCCGCAGCGCCGCGCATTACCGCTGGCAGGCGATGACGCAGAAACCAAAACCATCGTGGCGGCGCTTTACGATGCGTTCGGTTTTGACACTCTCGACGCGGGCTCACTCTCAGAAGGCTGGCGCTTTGAGCGCGGTATGCCTTGTTATTGTGTGCCGATGACACGGGATGAATTGAAGACGGCGCTGGAAGGGGCGGAGAGAGGGGAGCTTTAAAGGGTTGGTTATGTCACGCCTTTCGCAGCATAGCGGAAGGCGTTGTTCGCCGTTGCATCGTCAGGATATTGACAACCCGCCCCGAACAATGGTTGTATTGTGCAACTATAAATCCTCGGCGAAAAAATGACTCATGCTTAACCCCTCTTTAATTGAAGAAATCCGTGCGTCCTCGCGTCTGATGGTGCGTGAACTGGGCTTTATGAATGCCACGCTGGCCGCGACTGACTATTCACCGTCTGCGGTGCACAGTTTGCTGGAAATTGATAATCAGGGCGGGATGACGGCTGCGCAGCTGGTGCAGATCCTCGGGCTGGAAAAATCCAGCGTCAGCCGCATGCTGGCGCGGTTGCTGGCTGCGGGAGAAGTGCAGGAAGTGCCGTCCGCAGGTGATGCGCGGGTGAAGCAACTGACACTGACGGACAAGGGCGTGCAGACGGTCAGCCGGATAAATGATTATGGCGCGATGCGGGTCATCAGCGCGCTGGAGAATCTTGATGATGCGCAGCAACACACCGTGGCGCAGGGGCTGACAGCCTATGCCCGCGCACTCGAACGTTGCCGCGACAGTGAAAATGCCGCGCCGCAAAAATCCATTGAGATCGTGACCGGCTATCTGCTCGGTATGATTGGCAGAATTGCGGAAATGCACGGCACGTATTATGCGAAAAATTACGATTTCGGCCATTTCTTTGAAGGTAAGGTCGCGTCAGGTCTGGCAGAATTTTCGGGGCGTCTGCATGAACCCTGCAATCAGATCTGGCTGGCGGTATGTCACGGCAAGATTGTCGGATCTGTCGCCATCGACGGGCAGGATCTCGGCAATAATCAGGGGCATTTACGCTGGTTTATTCTCGATGACAGCTGCCGGGGCACCGGCATTGGCAGGAAACTGCTCACTGAAGCGATGGCGTTCTGTGATGCGCGGGAGTTCGATGCCGTGCAGCTCTGGACCTTCAGCGGTCTCAATGCGGCACGGCGTCTTTATGAATCCTTTGGCTTCGCGCTGTCGGAAGAATGGCAGGGTGATCAGTGGGGAATGACCATGACGGAACAACAGTTCACCCGGCCATCAGGCGCAGGGCGTTAATTCGCCGTCGCGGTGACTTTGGTGGTCAGGGCTATCAGGGCGCTGACTACCGTAAATAACGCAATGATCCAGGCCATCGTCCACGGCGTACCGTCGCTCATCAGCGCCAGTAATAACGATGAGACAATCCCGCTGCCGTACTGCAACGATCCCATCAGCGCAGACGCGGACCCGGCAACACCCGGCACGGCATCCAGCGCCGCCGCTGCCGACGTTGCCGCAATCACCCCGTTCATCGAGAAGAAGATAAAGACGGTCACCACAATCAGGATCACGCCCCCTGTGTGCATTTTGACACCGATTGCCAGCACCAGCGCGGCAAGGGCGGCGACAGTGACGGCGCGTTTCAGCAACACTTCCAGCGGATAAATATGCACCAGACGGCGGTTCACCATGCTCACCGCCATCAGCCCGACAATGTTCACCGCAAACAGCCAGCCGTAATGTTGCGGATCCACGCCAAAATAGGTGATGTAAACAAAAGGCGAGCCGGTAATAAAGGCGTAAGCCGCAATGTAATAGAACGTCAGGCACAGGGTAAAGCGCATGTACTGCGTGTTGGTCAGCAGCAAAATATAGTTGCGAAACGCACTGCCTAATGAGGCTTTCACCCGTTTCTCTGCGGGTAATGTTTCCGGTAACCAGAATAATGAGGCCAGCATGACCACGCCGATCACGGCCAGTAACCAGAATATGCTGTGCCAAGAGGTGATTTTAATCATCTGACCGCCGAGCAGAGGGCCGGCGATAGGGGCGATCGCCATGATGACCATCAGCGTCGATAGCATTTGTGCGGCACGGGTGCGGCTGAATAAGTCGCGGATCATCGCGCGGCCCAGCATCGGACCGGTACAGGCTCCCAGCGCCTGAAAGACGCGCCAGAACACGATTTGCCCGATATCTTCTGACAGCGCGCAGCCGACCGATCCCACGATAAACAACGCCATGCCAGCGAACAACGGAAGTCTGCGACCAAAATGATCACTGATCGGCCCCCAGATCAGCTGCGCGATGCAAAAACCGATTAAAAAACCGGTGATGGTCAGTTCCGCATCGCCGTGTAAATCTTTTGCCATCAACGGCATCGCTGGCAAATAAATGTCAGTTGATAAAGAAGTGAACGCCATTAACGCGCTGAGGATCAGGATAAAGCTAAGTCCGGTGGTTTTGGACGCCGTGGACGGGGTGCGCGTCTGAGAATCAATCATTGTTTTTCTTCTGAAGAGTATGAAGACGGGTATGTTACCGGTAAATGTATAACGAATAATCGGCCGAATAAGCATAGACACTATGAATGGGATTCATGAATACTCTTGGCTATAGTGATAGCGAAGAATGACCTTCCTTTACTGATGTGGAGAGAGTTATGTCAGATAAAATGTCTGCTCAATGCCATTGTGGTGCTGTCGCTTTTAACGTGAAACTCATTGACGGGCTGAACGCCGTTCGTCGCTGTAACTGCTCCTTCTGCCGCATGCGCGGTGCTGTGGTGGCGGCCGCCTCGGAGGTAGACGTGATAAAGGGAAAAGAACACCTCACGGAGTACCGTTTCAACACTCAATCCGTCGCCCACTATTTTTGTGCCGTTTGCGGTATCTACACGTTTCACCAGAGCCGTTCCAACCCCGAACAGTTTGCCGTCAACGTCGCCTGCCTCGAAGGTGTTTCGCCCTTTGATTTTGCCTGCGTGAAAGTCACTGACGGTATTCATCATCCGAAAGATGGCGGCGAAGGTGGTGTGGCGGGATATCTGAAGTTTGAGGCGAAGCAGGAACACTGTTATTCATGCCAGAAAAGGTAAACGCGTACGAAGTGAATTCGGCAGGGGGGGAATGGCTCGTCGTGCCTAAATAACCATGACAAATACAGAAGCTTTTTTAAGTCACTATCTGGCAACCGGCCGTCGCCGGCCGGTTGCCAGAGTTTACTTAATTTCAGTGACGAAGTTTTCGCGGCTGCGGCGCACTTTTTTCAGGTTCACCAGCCAGTCACCTTCGTGGGCGCGGTAGCCCAGCGGCAAGATCACCACACTGCGTAAGTTTTTCTCTTTCAGACCTAAGATTTCATCTACGGCGACAGGATCGAAACCTTCCATCGGCGTGGCATCGACTTCTTCAAAGGCGGCGGCGATCAGCGCAGCGCCCAGCCCGATATACGCCTGACGCGCGGCGGCCTGATAATTCGCTTCGGTCCCACGTTCAGCCACAATGCCCAGCAGCATCTGGCGGTAATTTTCCCAGCCTTCGTTTTTAAAGCCACGTACATCGTTAGTCAGGTCAAACATCATATTTACGCGCTCAGGCGTGATGTCATCCCATGCAGCAAATACCAGCAGGTGGGAACAGTCGGTAACCTGCGCCTGATCCCAGGCCACGGAACGGATTTTTGCGCGAACATCCGGGTTGGTCACCACCAGCAACTCAAACGGTTGCAGCCCGCTGGACGTCGGTGCCAGGCGCACAGCCTCGATAATACGCTCCAGTTTGTCAGCCGGGACGCTTTTGGTCGCATCGAACTTCTTGGTGGCATAGCGCCATGCCAGTCTTTCATTTAAGGTCGTCATTGTATTTTCCTGAAGGATAAGTTTGGAAGCGGGGCATTGCTGTGACAAGTATTCCCCCAAATAGCCGCGAGATAATCGCATGATCCGCAGGCAGGGCTTTATGGATTTGAGCCCTGAGCAGTTTCACCGTGCTGGATAACCGCAATAGCCCGCCGTGCCGCTGCCCGAAACATGGCACTCAGCTTTTCTGATTGCTCAAGCGACTGTTTGAGTTGGTTTTCAGCCCCAAGTTCCTGACTAAAGAAGTCAGTGACATGCTGAATATCCTTCACCGCTTTCGCACCTGCATCCACCAGTGTCTTGAGTTGTAAATCTTTTATCCTTACGCGTAAGAGATGAATATGTTCAATATCATTGCGCAATGCTTTGCCGTAGAGTTTGAATACTGTGTCAATTTTATCCTCAAAACCTGACGTAATATTGTGCCGTTTATTTTGTGTTTTGAGAAATTCTTCCAGCGTAATCCCATCAGTTGCGTACGTTGCTTTGCGCGTCGAAGAATAGGCTGTCATACCGGCGTAACCCACACCTGAAAACATCAGTTGGTCTGTTACTGTTTCCATGATGGACTCAATATCTTCCAGCGACTTTACATCGGCTTTATTCAGCACGATATACACATTTTCAGCAGTGAAAGACTGACGAGAAATAAAATCAAGGTCAGACTGAGAAATTGTCCCTGCAGGATCGAGGCCAATAACCCAAATCATGGCGGTGCACTGCTCAAGATATTTTACGGTATTGTTATGATCGGCTCCTTCAGCTAATTCACCTGCTCCTGGATTATATCCGGGGGTATCGACCAGACAGACATTCTCAAATAAAGTCTCATCCATCGGCGCTTGCAGGCTGATCGTAGGCATAATACTACGCAGGTCAAAACCAAATGCTGAAACATAATCATGAGACAATGCGGTATAGGTCTTATTATTCAAAATAATACCTCCGCCATTATTTGAATAGCCACAAATACGGGAGTAGGGAGCGCACACAATAAAACTTGGGATTATGGTAACCGGATTAAGGCCGGTGGCCAGTTTTATCGATTTATCCATGATAAAACTATTAATAAACTCAGATTTTCCACTACTGAACCCACCGGCAACCCCCACAACCGTTTTGCCCGAGGCAGCCGGGAATGTATTCACATGCTCCAATTCAGCCAATATTTTTTGCAGTGCGATCAGGGCTCCTGCTTCGTCAGCCAGCGACGATTCTTCGGCGGCAAATGTGGCATAGTCAGTATTTAAAATGTCACGAAATTCATCGAGTCCGGCATTTCTTAACGGTCGCGCGGACAATATGGACTGAACTAATGTAAAGCGTTCACTTAACGACAGGTTATCCTGATGAAGCTGAGAGTAATCCTGCTGAAGTTGCTGATGGGATTCATCCAGTTCATGTTTAATTTCTTCAAGTACCTGCATATGATCACGATTTTTAGACAACAGCGCTTCGGTGCTGATCACCGTTTCATTAAGCGATTGCAGCTTGTCCGTCAGTGATTCGTTGTGTTGTCTTTGCTCATCGTTATTTGTTTCAAGCTTACTGATTTTGGCCATCAGAATCTGTTTCTGCTGTGTCAGTTCATCCTGATGATGTCTTGTCAGATTATCGAGCTGTTCGTGATACTCATTGTCTTTATGCGCCAGTTGATCCTGATGGTTTAACGTCAGTTCGGTGATTTTATCAGCGACATTCTTTTCAAATTCAGCCACGGATTGGGAAACGGCATCCGCGATCGCTTTACGCTTAAAACACCAGAAACGGGTCAACATTTCGAGGTCAGAATAAACAGCCTGGTTAATCTTTAGCGATGGTTTCACGGCTGGACCTCCTGAAGCTGAACGGTGAAACGTTGCAGACGGTCAATCGTCTGAGTGCTATTTTCAACCTGGTTCGCTATCTGGTTAATCTTATTGTCCAGTTCTTCCACAAATGACGAGGAAATCGTCGGCGGAATCGTATTTTTAACCCGTGAAAAATAATGCTCTATATCATTATCAATAATGGTGCGGATGTTAGTTATGAAATTATCAGCTTCATCAATATAATCATCCGCAGGGTCACCTTTAAGCGTGCCTTTAGCGCGCAGTCCGTCGGGGAAATTGATATTAAGTGTCAGTTTTTCTTTTGGGATCTGATTAACGACTGAAAGGATAACATCGGCAATCATCATCACATCACATTCTCCTTCCAGGATTTCGTCGATCTTCGGGGTGATGTTTTTACTGATTTCTTTCTCTAACCCGCTATGCTGTTCGTTAGCGGCAGTTTTTAATTTTTCATTACTCATGCGAATAAATTTGCGTAAGGATTCTTCCGCCGCAGCGGTATTAATTAATGTTTGCGTTTTCGATGTGGTTTCTTTCCCGCCGTCCCATAATTTACGTGCAACCCAGCTGAAAGCGCCCGCTTTATCGCGAGTAATACTTATTGTTTCAGTGGTGCGTTGATCTTCAACAGACTGCGACGTTTGCTGGAACAACTTGTCCGCTTCAATATTCAGCTTTGCAGACACTTCGTTGTAATAGTGGTTTACGCAGTTTTCGTAGATAAGATTTATTCTCTTATCCAAAACATTCCGTTGTTTTACCAATGCGTTGCTTTGTTTCGCTAATGCACCCAGATCGGTGCTATTAATCAAAGTGATACGCTGTCTGATTTTCTGAAGCAATTCTTCGATAAAACGGGTGATAACCTGTTCTTTTTGCGTGATCAATGACTGCATTTTCTGCGCCATGATGTTATCTTTTTTGTCACGCACTGCGGCAATTTTTTGATGGATGTTATCAATATTGGCCAGTGAGGCCAGACTGTTCTGCGTAAGCTGCGGATTATGCCGTGAAAAATAATCGCCATAATCTTCAGTCAAATTCTCCCAGGTTTTCAATTCATTGGCATCCCAGGAGGAAGGGGTCTCCAGACGACAAGAAATGCCCTGTGCTACACCTGAACAATGCATCAAATGCTCAGCCGGTGCGCGAATAATACTGTCAAAGACCGTACCGATTTCTGGATAACTACGTTTGAGGTTGCTCAGTGTGGCGGACGCTCTTTTTGCTAACGAGGCTTTAATATTATCGAGCGTTTGATTTAAGAGCGGACGTTTTTCACTGCCATACAGCTGCGTATCAATCTGGCTGGCAATCAGAACCAACTCCTGTACACCTTCTTTTGCGGTGATTCGTCCTATCACCTCCAGGTCATTTTCATTGAGGAACTGTCCTGCCGGGCTGACAATAAAAACAACATCACAGGTTTTTAAAAGATCAACAGTACGCGCTTCACGAGACTGTACAGGATCGTTCATTCCCGGCGTGTCAATAACACAGATATCTTTCAGGGCATCGAGAGGCATAGAAATATGAACGACTTTGGTGTAGGGCATATATTTCCCATTTGCCCCTACATAGTCGAGTAACTGAACCGAAAGGGCTTCCCGATTTTCTGGTTCTATAGCGCCTGCATATTGCAAATCTGCTGGCGTTAATCCGGACTTCTGCATCCGTTCGTACTGATCATGCGAGGCGCAAACCTCTGGCATCCGGGTTTGAATTTCCTGCAATGCTTGTTTATCAATGATCGTTGTAAGCCGTTCAATATCCGGAGAGGAAGAGGTGGCGGGACGTGCTGAGATTTCTTGAAATTTCTTTTCCTTTATTCTGCTTAATTCACCTGCATATAGGCTGGCATTATGTGTGATCTGCCTGAGATCCTCAGCAGTAAAAAATTCAACGGATGCGCTGAATTTTTCACCATAAGTCAGAGTGGTAAGAGCCGCAGTCATGGGGGTTGCAGCTTTGGGTAAGATGTTCTGGCCGTCGAAAAACAGAGCATTCAGCAGGGATGATTTGCCTGCTTTCACGCGTCCGACGATACCTATATTGAGCAACCGTCCGTCCTGATTAATCTTCTCGCAGGCGGCAGACAAAGAACTTGCCGAATCAAGATGTTGGTCATTTTTTAGTTGCTGAATTTCCTGCTCAAAGAGATCAAAGACTTTAGGAAATAATGCCTCGAGTTTTTTTGCCTTCTCGATAAGATTTTGATAATCCATTTTCATGTCCTGATTAGCAGTATAAATAGGATGTAGCTAATGCTTTTAATTCAACCGACAGATCCTGAAAAATTTCAAGCTGTTTATCGATCGTCTCTTGCGCCATTTCACGTTCTTGTTGATAGCGCGTGATTAATATTCTTTGCTGGTTAATTTGTTCTTCAAATTCGTCGCTAACGCTTTTCAGTAAATTTGATAATTGCTCATCGACAATCTCAGGAAGCAAGTTGCGCAGCTCGCTTTTTATTCCGGGGAATACTGAATTTAATAAGTTCTTTCGCGCTTTTTCTTCCGCATTGATTGAAGATAAAAGGCGAATGATATCCGGCAAAAATACAATAACAAGTTCCAGAACTGGGCTGATTACTGAAGTGGTGATTGCCAGAACGGTAGAAAACAGCCGGTAGACTTTTCCTGCGTCTTCCTTACCGGGAAGTCTCTCGCTCATTGTTTCAATAAATCCACTGACTGCTTTGAGTTTTGCTTCTGTCTTATCAGCAATATTTTTGGCCCAGTTATGGTCAAGTGAGTCAAGCATCTCATTATTTTTCGTCAGGTTAACAGCCAGTTCTTGAATCATTTCGGCGGAAATCTGATCCATCTCCTGCTTTAACGTGCGCGTTAAATTGGAACTGATAATTTCTGAGATCTCACGTTCCAGTGCTGTTGCTGCATTTTTTGTGGTCGAAAAGTTAGCCAGGCGGTCAATCTGACCATTCAGATCACGATCAATAGCATTGATGCAACGGGTGATGAGAGGCGTTGAAAAACGGAATTTCATATCCTCCTGTGTTTTATTTCGTTGCTGTATGAGTCCATCCAATGCTTGTTCAAGTGCCCTGAAAGCATTGTCATTAACATTCTTACTGTTTTTAATCACATTGCTGGCAAAATTGATCTGATTAATAAGATCGATGTTCTGGTCTTTTAACCGGTCAATAAACAGGTTGTGAAACACTAAATCAGGGTTGATGGCAGAGAGTACCTTGTTAAAGGTGTCGGAAGCTTGGTTATCGAGGGGAATCACCTGCTTATCAGCACCAAAATAGAATTGAAGTTGTTCATTGATATAATCGGTAATTTCCGACGCCTGTTCAGGCGCCCGCAAATTTGTCTTGCTGAGAATAAACGAGAAGTCGCCTCCATAGACTTTGATGGTATCGAGATGGCGAAGTACTGACTGGGTGACGGTGCCTTCTTCTATGCTCGTGACAACAATAAAATGTACTCCGCGTGGAAGATAATAAGCCAGCGCCTTATTATGGTTTTCCAGAGAAGAACCGTAACCCGGCATATCCACGAGTATCAGGGGCGCGATGGCTTCAAGTGCAGGGCTGTTGATATACAGACGCAGATGTGAGTATTCCGCCGATTTTTTGTTTACCAGCGTAAGGTCTTCAACAGCTAAACGTTCTTCATTGCCATCGTGACGAATAGCCAAAAGATAAGATTCCTGCGAGAAGTGGAGCTCTGTCGCCAGTTCCGTTTCCGGCGCAATACCAACAGGTAATATGTCCATACCCATAAATGTATTCAGCAGGGAGCTTTTTCCTGCGCTAAAAGCGCCTATAACCGGGAGAAGAAGCGGGGTGTTTTTAATCTGCCCGATTAAAGTTTGATCCCAGCTTATTTCGGAGCCCTGCATGAGACTATCAAGTTTGTTTAGATATTCTGAAAAATTTTTCTGGCTAGTTAACATTAACGAATCATCCCTATGAGTAATTTAATCTGAATCGATACTATGTCACAATAATTGCGGGCCGATAAAAATGATCAGCCACTGTAGTTGAATGACAGCCGGTCTGACTGAAATGCTGATATCCTTAGCTGATGTTTGCGATATCACGCTGCATCTGAGCCACACTGGCCTGCAATTCCCGATTAAAATCATCCTGCCAGCGTAATGGCGCTGCAATGCTTATTTCTGGCAGCCAGTAACGCAGCCAGCGGAATAACAATTGAGCATCTGTGGTTTTAGCGGTCAGCGTAATACTGCCATCTGTGTGTTCGGAAATAATGTTCTGGTCAGGAAAAAGCTGACGTCGTCTGAGGTAGACTGCTGCTTTTTTGGAAGCAATTAACGTAACGCTCGTCTTTTCACCAAACCAAATTCCTTTGCCCTCAGTAATTTCTTTCTCAAGGGTTGGGTCGGGTATGAAAACAACTTGCATTAAAAATAAGTACTGAATCTTACTTACATTGAATGACTTTAATTTTCCAGATTCCTCGGCTACTAAATACCAGATACCACTTTGGTTTATCAACTTGTAGGGGTTAGCCTGTCGGGCCTTTCCACTATAAGTAAAACTGATGCTGCGATGCCGTGTGATCCCTTCTTTAAGATCGCGCATGACACTTTTAATCAGACGATTATCCTGTGTCGTATTGCCGGTAATAATAACAGCATCTTTGTAAGCGAGTTCATTACGCAGTGTTTTGCCATCTGCATCAGAAAATAGTTTCGCCACGTCAACCCACTGTGCAAATTGATTAAGCGCAGAATTGCTAAAGTTGGGTTGCAAATGTTTATTCAGTACAAAATTACCTGCTGATGAGGTTTCTTCGAGCAAATGCCCCAGTCGCGCTAAATCCCGATAGGCGGTGCGGGAAGTAATGTTATAAGCTTTGCACAACCAGTCTTTATTAATTGTTTTACCCTGATATATATGCTCGAAGATACCGAAGAGCCTGTCTATCAGTAGTTCATGTCGTGTATTATCACGCTTGTCAGCAATGTGCATCATCAACGTCCTATTCATTAACCGGTGTGAGTTCATCCTTCTCAACCATTTTTGACGAGTTAATATTTCAATCAGCAAATTCTAACATCGTCGCGTGACAGGATGTGTCACCAACTATCTTCATATCGGCATAAAAATAGAAAAGTTCAGTCTTTTTTAGGTGTGTTGACATAAGTCAAATTCTCCAAACATCCCGCCTAATGAGCAAGTGTTTAGAACAGAAGTCGACATAAACGTTTAAAAAACAGGGGCTAACAGCAACAGGGCTGAAACAAGTTGAGGAAAGACGCGACTCCCGGAAATGCCCTCTAAGTAGCATATCGATTCAGATTTACGGAACCTTCATTTTCCTCAGAAGTATTCTAGAATCTGAAAAGGCGTATTCATTACATGGCCTCTTAGCTTGCCGGTAAACACACTTTATTCAGAAACATGGAGAGAGGCACCTGATGGTTACACGACGTGACTTGCTGACCTATACGTCATTTTCGATGGCGCTGGCGGCATTGGGGTTTACTCCGGCAGTTTTTGCCGCACGGGGCTTAAAACTCGGAAAGCCTGAGGCTTTTACTTTTGACGGATTGATACAGCAGGCAAAGACGCTTGCCCAACAGCCTTACCACGCCCCTGAGACTCCGCCTGACAGCGCGTTAGCCGATATCAATTACGATGTTTACCGTAAAATTATTTATAAACCTGAGTATGCGCTGTTTAGTCATGGCGAAAGCCGTTTCCCTGTTACGTTCTTTTGCGTCAGTGCCTTGCATCATCTGCCGGTAAAAATGTCAGTGGTTGAAAATAATCAGGCCAGCGACATCATCCAGGATATTGATTACTTTACATTCCCGGCGGATACTCAGCGCCTGCAGGCAGGACTCAAAGGCGATGTCTTCAGCGGGTTCCGTGTGCTGGAGAATCAGCAAAACATCAAAAACGAAAAAGACTGGGTGTCCTTTCTGGGGGCGTCCTATTTCCGCGCTGTGGGCGAGCAGGGACAGTTTGGTTTGTCCGCACGCGGGATCGCGATTAATACGGTGTCTGGCGACACCAAAGAGGAGTTTCCGGACTTTACCCATTTCTGGTTTGAAGCCTCGAAAGAAGACAATGATCAACTGGTGGTTTACGCCTTACTGGATGGCCCGAGTATTTGTGGTGCCTACCGGTTCGTGATGCACCGGACAAAGGGCGTTGTAATGGATGTCGACTGCTCGCTGTTTTTACGCCGGGACGTCAGCCGCTTTGGCATTGCGCCGCAGACCTCTATGTTTTGGTTTTCCAAAATGGCCAAAGGATCCGGCTCTGACTGGCGGCCGGAAGTGCATGACTCCGACGGGTTAGCGTTGTGGACGGGCAGTGGTGAACACATATGGCGTCCGTTAAACAATCCGTTGCAGGTCCAGGTCTCATCGTTTAGTGACACGCATCCGCGGGGATTCGGGCTGAGGCAAAAAGAGCGCGACTTTAACAGTTATCTGGGATCCGCCGGTTATGAACGACGTCCGGATCTGTGGATTGAGCCGAAAGGCGACTGGGGCAAAGGTTCGGTGCAGTTAGTCGAGATCCCCACCGACGACGAGATTTTCGATAATATCGTCGCGATGTGGGTTCCGGAGCAGGAAGCAAAAGCAGGCAGTGAGCATCAGTTCAGTTACCGGATGCACTGGCTGGCTGATGAACCCTTTCCTTCGACACTGGCTCGCTGTGGGGCGACGCGGCTGGGAAGAGGGGGCAATCCCGGCGCTTATCCCGATCCTAAATCACGTAAATTTTTGGTTGAGTTTACCGGTGGCGAATTAAAGACATTGTCTGCCGATGCGAAACCCGAGGCCATCATCTCCGCGTCTCGCGGGAAGCTGTCAGGTATTCAGGTGGAAAAATCTCCCGGCGAAAAGGACCGCTGGCGGGTATTCTTTGATCTGCATGTCGACGGTAAGGAACCGGTTGAACTCAGACTCTACCTTAAATCAGGAGACAACACCCTGTCGGAGACCTGGGCCTACCAGTACCTTCCTTTCACATCCACGCCGAAACCCCTGTTGGGTGTCTGAAAAGCAAAAATCCACGCTTTCGCGTGGATTTTCTTTAGAGCGTAAAGCTGACGTTTCTGTTTAGACGTTAAACAGGAAGTTCATCACGTCGCCATCTTTCACGATGTAGTCTTTACCTTCTGAACGCATTTTGCCGGCTTCTTTCGCGCCTTGCTCACCTTTATAGGTGATGAAGTCTTCGAACGCGATGGTTTGTGCGCGGATAAAGCCTTTCTCGAAATCGGTATGGATTTTACCTGCGGCTTGTGGCGCGGTGGCGCCGACCGGGATGGTCCATGCACGGACTTCTTTCACGCCTGCGGTGAAGTACGTTTGCAGGTTCAGCAGTTCGTAACCGGCGCGGATCACGCGGTTCAGACCCGGCTCTTCCAGACCCAGCTCAGCCATGAATTCCTCACGGTCAGCGTCGTCGAGTTCAGCGATGTCTGATTCCACGGCAGCACAGACGGCAACCACTACGGAACCTTCGGCCTCGGCAATTTTACGCACCACGTCGAGGTAAGGGTTGTTCTCGAAACCGTCTTCATTAACGTTGGCGATATACATCGTTGGTTTCAGGGTCAGGAAGCTCAGGTAGCGGATGGCTGCTTTGTCTTCTTCTGTCAGATCCAGTGAACGCAGCATGCCCGCGTTTTCCAGTTGTGGCAGACATTTCTCCAGCGCGGCCAGTTCGGCTTTCGCATCCTTGTCACCGCCTTTGGCGCGTTTCTGCACACGGTGGATAGCACGTTCGCAGGTGTCGAGGTCAGACAACGCCAGTTCGGTGTTGATAACGTCGATGTCATCTGCCGGATCGACTTTGTTGTTCACGTGGATGATATTGTCGTTTTCGAAGCAGCGCACAACGTGGCCGATCGCTTCGGTTTCGCGGATGTTGGTCAGGAACTGGTTACCCAGACCTTCACCTTTGGATGCGCCTTTCACCAGACCGGCGATGTCCACGAATTCCATGGTGGTCGGCAGGATACGCTGTGGTTTGACAATCTCAGCCAGCTTGTCGAGACGCGCATCCGGCATCGGTACGACGCCGGTGTTCGGTTCGATGGTACAGAACGGGAAGTTTGCTGCTTCGATACCCGCTTTGGTCAGCGCATTGAACAGAGTTGATTTACCGACGTTCGGCAGGCCCACGATACCGCATTTGAATCCCATGTTTTTCTCACCTTAATATCTTAATTATCAAGCGATTAAATCTAATCGCACGATGTAATGACCACAATTCCCCGCATTATACACGAGAACCACCTTTTTCTCGATCCGCTTGTGGGGGCCGCTTGTGTCGACATCCCGGATTAAACCTTGCCTCGTACCGGCCATTTTTAGATACTTGTCACAATTTTTTAACTGATCGGGAAATGTACCGGATGTTTTATGTTTAGTCCGCGTGGTCTGAAGTTATCTGAAGTGAAGAATGAAACGCTGGCCGGATTCGTGGTGGCGGTATCGATGATCCCGGAAGCCGTCGGGTTTTCGCTGGTGGCCGGATTGTCCCCGATTGTCGGATTGCATACGGCGTTTATTATCGGGCTGGTGACCGCGCTGTTCGGCGGCAAACCGGGCATGGTGTCGGGCGCGGCGGGTTCCATTGTGGTGGTGCTGATGAGTCTGGCGGCGCAACACGGTATGGGTTACGTGCTGTGGGCGACGATTTTTGCCGGGATTATTCAGATCCTGATTGGCGTGTTCCGTCTGGGGAAATTTATCCGTCTGGTGCCGTTACCTGCGGTTCATGGTTTTGTGAACGGGCTGGCGATTGTCATTATGCTGGCGCAGTTGCACATGATTGCCGGGCAGGGGCCGCTGATGTACGGGCTGGTGCTGCTGGCGATTGCGGTGGTGGTGCTGTTCCCGAAACTGACCAAAATCATTCCGTCCTCACTGGCCGCGCTGATTGTGGTCTCCGCGGTGGCGATGGGTTTTAATTTGCACACATTACGGGTGGGTGATCTGGCGGATATCTCCGGTGCGTTGCCGCACTTCAGTCTGCCGGTCGCGCCGTTCAATGTCGACATGCTGAAAGTCGTGCTGCCTTATGCGGTGGTGATCGCGCTGGTTGGTCTGATTGAATCGCTGCTGACCATGACCGTGCTGGATGAAATGGGCAATCAAAAGGGCAACGGTAACCGTGAAAGTATCGCGCAGGGCGCGGGGAATACCATTTGCGGGCTGTTCGGTTGCTTCGCCGGTTGCGCGATGATCGGACAATCGATCATCAATTTCACCTCCGGCGGTCGCGGGCGAATTTCCGGTACGGTGGGGGCGATTCTGCTGATCCTGTTTGTGGTCAGCCTGTCCGGTTACATCGGCCTGCTGCCGGTGGCTGCACTGGCGGGAATTATGCTGGTGGTCTGCTACAACACTTTCGAGTGGAGTTCGCTGCGTCGTCTTCGCCGCATGCCGAAAGCTGATGTGCTGGTGATGCTGATTGTTACCGTCATTACCATTTTCACCGATCTGGCGGTGGCGGTGATCAGCGGCGTGATCATCTCTGCGCTGGTATTCGCCTGGCAGCAGGCGCGTATCCGCATTCGTGAGCACAAAACCAAAGGCGATCTGGCGGTCTACAAACTGGACGGGCCGTTGTTCTTTGGCTCCGCAGCGACTTTTGCTGAGCTGTTTAATCCTGAAAATGATCCGCAAAACGTGGTGCTGGATTTTGCCGGTACGCGGGTGATGGATTCGAGCGGGGTGGAGGCAATTGACAAACTGACCGCCCGTTATCTTGAAGCCGGGAAAACGATTCGTCTGCGCCATCTGAGCAATGACTGCGTAAGTCTGCTCAAAAAAGCCGGACCGTTCTGTTCGCATGAACTGGATGACCCGCAATATTACGTCGCCGAAGATAACCTCTGACATTCAACAGGTGCCGCTCAACACGGCACCTTTTTTCATTATGCGCCCCCGTCATTTCCTCCGCTGATAAACGCTTACAATTCGTGGCAAAAAAGCCGCTAAATTCATATCGCTGAAAATTCTGTAATGTTATACCGTTACGCCCGGTCAACTTCGCACTTACAGGCCTGAAGCCTGCGTCGCGGGTTATTTTTTTCTCTATTTGCCGGAACGGTTATGAGCATAAATAAGGCATCCGGATGTGATGACGTCAGTAAGCCGCTGCGCTTTCAGTCAGCCGCCGGTCACACGCGCTGGCTGAACGGGCTGATCAACGGGATCATGGTGATCAGCAGCGTGCTGTATCTGATCTTGCTGATGTTGTATCTGATCTCCCCGCAATCGGTCTGGCCGTGGGTGACCGGCAATATCATGGCGGCGATGTGGGTTTGTGCGGCCTCCCTGCAATGCGCCCGGCGCATCTCCCGCTGGCGGGCGCAACAGTTTGCCCCTGCGGTGGCCACCGCCACGCCGGACGCGCCTTCCGGATTTTTCCAACGTCTGATTGCCCGCCCGTGGATGCGTCCGGTTTTGCGGTATGTCGACGCGCACGTGTTCTTCCAGGCACTTCCTGCGTTAGCCGCATTACTGCTTATTACGTTGTTGTGGCAACTGCCGTTACCGGCAAATGAAGCGGGTAACGCAGGGCTGATTGCCGGTTCGGTATTCATTCTCTGCGCCTTTGCCGTCCTGGTTCTGGAGCGTCACTGGACGTTAAAAAATCCGCTGGAATGGCCGGAAGCGGCAAAGCTGGCACCGCTGATGCGTATGATGATTGGCGTCTTTTTGCTGACGGCGCTGGCCCTGATGTTTGCCCGTGGTGACCGCGTGTGGCCTGCGCATCTGCTGGTGCTGACTGGCGGATTACCGGCACTGGTGGCGCTGGAGCTTTTCCTGCGTGCGCTGATGGCGGTGTTTTCGCCGCCGCGTGAGGATAAAGAGCCGGAGTTTATTGCCGCAAGCCTGCTGGCCGCGCAGATTTGCTGGCCTCCGCGCCCGTTACAATTTGTTCAAAACGAACTGCATCAGCATTTTGGCATCGATCTTCGCCAGATCTGGGCGTTCCAGTTTATACGCCGGGCGCTGCTGCCGCTGGGCGCCATCTTGCTGCTGACCGGCTGGCTGCTGACGGGCATCAGTGAGGTGCCGCTGACGCAACGGGGGATTTATGAATCCTTCGGTAAACCGGTGGCGGTCAGGCAGCCCGGTTTACATATCGGTTTACCCTGGCCTTTTGGCCGCACGCTGATGGTCGATAACGGCGAAGTGCACGAACTCACCACCGGATCAGAAGAACCGATGCCCCCCGCGCCAGCTGAGGTGGCCGATACTGCCGAAGGTCCGGCACCGGAAAGCGCGAACCGGTTGTGGGATTCGAATCACAGCAGCGACAAATCACAAATCATCGCCAGTGCCAGCAATGACCGTCAGAGTTTTCAAATCATGGATATGGACGTGCGCTTTGTGTACCGCGTCGCCATGAACGATAACGCGGCAATGGCAAGCCTCTATCACACTGAGAATATGCCGGTGCTGATCCGCAGTATCGCCAATCAGGTGCTGGTGCATGATTTTTCCTCACGCACCCTCGACAGCCTGCTGGGCAGTGAACAGACACGTCTCGCCGCAGACATTGGCCGCAACGTGCAGGCGCAGCTTGATCACCTCAACAGCGGTGTGGAACTGCTGGCGACCGTGATTGAATCTATCCATCCGCCTGCGGGCGCGGCTGATGCTTATCACAGCGTGCAGGCAGCACAAATTCTGGCGCAAAGCGCGATTGCCGGTGAGAAAGGGCAGGCCGCACAGCAGCTGAATGCCGCGCAGCAATTTGCCCGTCTGGCGCTCGATACGGCCACGGCACAAAGTCATGAAAGCCGCGATCAGGCGCAGGTCATGGCGCTGCGGTCTGACGCAGAAAATCAGGCGTGGCAGACCGGTGGACAGTCATTCCTGACCGAGCGTTATTTCAGCCAGCTGATTCTGGCAATGCAACAGCATCCGAAGGTTCTGATTATCGATCACCGTATCGGAGGCGAAACGCCGCCGGTGCTGGATCTGAGAAATTTTACCCTGCCATTTACGCCCGGCGCGGATAAAGCGGCGCATCCTGTTAAAGCGGAGACTACCCGGTGAGTGATTCTCAACAACCTGACAGCCATCAACACGACCACGACGCCCACGGCGGGCATCATCACGGTGGCGGACATCACCATCACCATCATCATTCCGGCCCTGCTGCGCCCAAACTCTGGCGACGGGTCACGGTTGCCGTGGTGCTGGTTGCGCTGATTGCCGCCACGGCCTGTCTGGTGCAGGTGCGTTCCGGCGAAGCGATGGTCATCACCCGTTTCGGTGATCCGGTGCGCGTTCTGCTCAATCCGGGACTGGCGTGGCATCTGCCGGTGCCGCTGGAGACCGCTATCCCGGTGGATTTGCGTATCCGCACCACGTCGAGCGGTTTGCAGGATGTGGGCACGCGCGATGGCCTGCGCATCATTGTGCAGGCGTATACCGTCTGGCAGGTGAAAAACGATCCCCTGCATGTGCAGCGGTTTATCCGTGCGGTACAGAATCAGCCGGATATGGCGGCGGCGCAGATCCGGACGTTTATCGGTTCGGCGCTGGAAACCACCACCAGCGGTTTTGCGCTGGCGGATCTGGTCAACACCGACGCCAGCAAAATTCGTCTCTCCGGTTTTGAACAGCATTTGCATGACCAGATTGCCCGTCAGTTGCTCGACAGCTATGGCATCGAACTGGTGCAGGTGGGCGTTGAACGGCTGACGTTACCTTCCGTCACGCTCGATGCAACCGTGGATCGCATGCGTGCAGAACGGGAAACCATCGCCACCGAGCGTTCTGCCGAGGGCAAGCGACAGGCGGCGGAAATCCGTTCTTCTGCTGAACGCGACGCCCGCGTGATGAAGGCCGATGCGTCCGTTAACGCGGCCAATATTGAAGCGCAGGCGCAGGTGCAGAGCGCGGCGATATACGCCAAAGCCCGCGCCGGTAACCCTGAATTATACGACCTGCTGCGCTCGCTCGACACGCTCAGCAATGTGATGACACCGGGCACACAACTGGTGCTGCGCACCGATGCGGCACCGTTCCGGCAACTGGTTGAAGGCCCGCCCACATTACCGGCTGCTACCAGCGGATTGCGGCCATGAATCCGTTATCCCGCTTTCAGGGAAATGCCTGGTTTCAGGCGGGGCGGATGGCGTATCTGGCGCTGTTTGTCCTGACGCTGATTGCCGCCGCCAGCTGGCTGTTTTCCAATGTCCGGCAGATAGAGCCGGATAAGCGTGCGGTGGTGATGCGCTTCGGGGCGGTTTCCCGCACGGCGGGAGCCGGGCTGCTTCTGGCGTGGCCGGAACCGCTGGAGCAGGTGGACATTTTACCCGCCGCTGACAGGGTGATTGAACATCATGTTACCGCTTTGCTGAGAGCGGAAACTGTCCCGGCATGGACCAATACCGGCGGCGAGAAAAGTGACGCGGTCGCCGGTGCGGGCTATCTGCTGACCGGCGATGCCGGTGTGGTTCAGCTGGATGTGCAGGTGTATTACGTCATCACCGATCCGGTGGCGTTTGTGTTGCAGGGGGAGCATGTGTTACCGGCGCTGGATCGCTTAACCGAGCATGCGGCGGTGGCGATTTGTGCCTCACGCGATCTGGATACCATTCTGGTGGCGCGTCCGGAAATGGTGGGTAACGGCAATCATATTGCCGAACGTCGTGAACGGCTGCGCGGCGATTTACGTCAGGGCATTAATCAGCAACTCGCGGCCCTCAGCGCGGCAGGCAGCAGCGCCGGTATCGAGGTGCGGCGCGTGGACGTGCAGTCATCTCTGCCACCGTCTGCGGTTGATGCATTTAACGCGGTACTGACGGCCAGCCAGCAGGCGGAGCAAAACATTGCCAGCGCCGGTAACGAGGCTGCCCGCGTTCATCAGGATGCGGTTCAGTCGGCCGACCGCGCTTTGCAGGTTTCTCATGCCAAAGCCAGCGAACAAATTGCACGGGCCTCCACGGAGACCGCGACCATCGTGCAACTGGCCGATGATCATTCCCCGGAATTACTCTGGCGTTTATGGCGCGAACGGATGCCTGCCATTCTCGCCCATGCTGGCGGCGTTACGGCCGTTGATCCCCACGACGACGCACATCTGATCCTGCCGGGGCCAGATCGTCCTTCCTCTCAACCCTGAGGTATTACTACTGTGACGTCTGTTTCTTCTGAAGAACCGCCAATTTCGCCATCGAAAGGGGCACTGTTAACGCGCCATGAACAGCGGAACATGGCGGCGCAATTGCTTCTGGCGATGGCGGCAATGGGTCTGTTGCTGTGTGGCTGGATCTGGCAGGGGGTATTCCCGCAGCAAAGCGGTGTCGGACAAATTCTGTTTGGCCTGGCGTCGCTGCTGGTGGCGGTGCCGGTTCTGCGATCGGCGATTTACAGTTTGCGCAATCCCAGCCTGCATGGCGTGACCGATCAGCTGATTGCGTTAGCCATGCTCGGGGCGTGGGCCACCGGTGATCTGATGACCGCCGCCTTGCTGCCGGGGATCATGATTTTTGGTCATATTCTGGAAGAACGCAGCGTGATAGGTTCGCAGGAGGCCATCGGCGCCCTCAGCCAGCTGACCCGCAGCCGCGCCCGCCGGATATTCCCTGACGGTAAGATTGAAGAGATCGACAACCACCTGTTGCAACCCGGCGACCGCGTTGAAGTGCGTGCCGGTGACCGGCTGCCCGCTGATGGACGTGTTTTATCCGGCAGTGCCAGTCTGGATACCGCGCCGATCACCGGGGAATCTGTGCCACAGGAAGCCCGTGCGGGAGATGACGTTTTCGGCGGAGCCATTAATCTGGACGGACTGCTGACGATCGAAATCACACGCACCGGTGCGCAGGCCACGCTGGGAAAAGTGATTGCGCTGATGCAGGAAGCCGAACGCGCCAAGCCGCCGATCACCCGTCTGCTCGAACGTTATGCCGGACAATATCTGGTGCTGATCCTGCTGATTGCGGCGGCAACCTGGTTTGTTACCCGCGATGCTCACGCTATGCTGGCAGTGCTGGTCGCCGCCTGTCCGTGCGCATTGGTGCTTTCCGCGCCCGCCACAGCCATCGCCGGGATCGCCGTGGCCGCGCGTCACGGTATTCTGATCCGCAGTTCGGCATTTCTGGAGGAACTGGCGGATCTGAATGCCATTGTGGTGGATAAAACCGGCACGCTGACCCACGGAGAACTGCATCTGCAACGAACCGTGCTGGCAGACAATCAATCCGCTGAAGCCGCGCTGCGGCTGGCGGCCAGTCTGGGGGCAGCGAGCAGTCATCCGGTCAGCCGGGCGCTGGCAAAGTTACTGCCGCGTGACCACTATTTGCCGCTCGACGCCGTTTCAGAACAGCAGGGCATGGGCGTGCGGGCGCAAACCGAACAGGGCGAGGCGCTGCTGGGCCGTCCTGCTTTTTTCAGCCAGAACCGTATCGCGGTGACGGACGAACCTGAACATGACGGTCCGCTGGTCGGGCTGGCGCTGAACGGGCGTTTCATCGGCTGGCTGCTGCTGGCGGATTCATTACGGCCTGAGGCGCAGA
This sequence comes from Rahnella victoriana, assembly GCF_021276285.1. Lineage (NCBI taxonomy): Bacteria > Pseudomonadati > Pseudomonadota > Gammaproteobacteria > Enterobacterales > Yersiniaceae > Rahnella > Rahnella victoriana. Next base: position 4,043,575 of record NZ_CP089919.1, on the reverse strand, counting down.
CCGCGCTGGCTGAACTGCGTCAGCTGGGGCTGCAACGACAGCTTCTGTTAACCGGCGACCGCGCCAGTGTGGCCCATCGTATTGCCGGTGAAGTGGGTATCGATCAGGTGGTGGCGCAGGCGTTGCCGGAAGATAAACTGCAACATGTTTCTGCACAAATCGCACAGGGCTTCCGGCCGATGGTGGTCGGTGACGGCATTAATGATTCACTGGCGTTAAAAGCGGGTGTCGTGGGGATTGCAATGGGCGCGGGCGGCAGTGATATTGCACTGGCCTCCGCCGACGTGGTGCTGATCGGCAGTGATTTACGTCGTCTGGGCACCTGTGTCCGCCTGAGCCGGGCATGCCGTCACGTACTGAAAGTGAATGTGCTGATAGGGCTGGGCTGGACGCTGATCGTCATGGCGGCGGCCGCGCTGGGATGGCTTGGCGCGGGCGGCGTACTGATTGCCGCGTTGCTGCACAATCTCAGCACCTTGCTGGTGCTGGCTAACGCCGGACGTTTACTGCGTTTCGACGAGCCACTTTAAGAAAGCAAAAGGGCGCAAAATATTGCGCCCTTGAAAAAACGAGGTGTCGGGAAAGTATTAAAGCTCAGCTTTAAACGTATGCAGGCGGCGCATGGTTTTTTCCAGGCCTTCCTTCATCAGCAGTTCAGTACAGCGCAGTGACTCATCAATCGCATCGTCAATCAGCTTCTGTTCATTGGCTGGCGGCTTGCCCAGCACAAATCCCACCACTTTGCTTTTATCGCCCGGATGGCCGATGCCAATGCGCAGACGGTAGAAGTTCGGGTTATTACCGAATTTACTCTGAATATCTTTCAGACCGTTATGGCCGCCGTTACCGCCACCGAGTTTAATTTTCGCCATGCCCGGCGGGATATCCAGCTCGTCATGGGCGACCAGAATTTCATCCGGCTCAATGCGGTAGAACTGCGCCATTGCCAGTACCGCTTTGCCGCTGAGGTTCATAAAGGTGGTCGGCACCAGCAGACGCACGTCCTGACCGGCCAGCGACAGGCGGGCGGTATAGCCAAAAAACTTACTTTCTTCTTTCAGTTGCTGGTTGTGCTGGCGGGCGAGGAGGTCGACGTACCAGGCACCGGCGTTATGGCGGGTCTGGGCGTACTCGGCGCCGGGATTGGCCAGTCCAACGATCAATTTAATGCTGCTCACGATGTTCACTTCTTTAGCGGGTGAGGTGTAGCGGGCTAGTTTACCTGTCACTTTTGGCTGTGCCAAACATCCGACGCGTTAATTCGCCGCAGATAGGCAGGTTTTTGAATAGTTTATAGCGCTAACTATTTACCCTTCGAACGTATATGACTGGAAAACGTAAAGATTTGTCATTCAATGTTCTCCGTCTGTGATCGTGACCGCAAAGTGAACCGGATGGGACGTCTATAGTTAAGGCAGGAAAAGACAAGACAGCAATGATGCTAAGACTATCGACAACTGGAGGTGACAGATGAAACGTAAAACCGCAACAGTATTAGGCAACGGCCTGATGGGACTCGGTTTGCTCACAATGGTCGTTGGTGTTGGCTATTCCATATTAAATCAGTTACCTGAGCTTGGCCTGCCGCAGTTCCTTGCGCATGGCGCCATCGCCAGCATCTTCGTCGGCGCAATTTTGTGGCTGGCAGGGGCGAGGATTGGCGGACGTGAACGCGTCGCAGATCGTTACTGGTGGGTGCGTCACTTCGACTCCCGCTGCACCAACAGCAAGTCACACCGCCATTCCTGAGTGTGACTGGCCTGCAGTAAAGCCTGACCATAAAAAAAACCGTTGTCGCTTACACGATAACGGTTTTTTGCATTTCTGGTTCCTGCACGGCAAACGCCCCTGAAAACAGGGGCAGGATGATCAATGCTCGAACATGGCAGAAATGGATTCTTCGTTGCTGATACGGCGGATAGCCTCAGCCAGCATGCCTGACAGGGTCAGGGTACGGACTTTTTTCAGCGCACGGATTTCCGCAGACAGCGGAATGGTGTCACAGACAATCACTTCGTCGATGACGGAGTTTTTGATGTTTTCCACCGCGTTGCCGGAGAAGATCGGGTGAGTGGCATAAGCGAATACGCGTTTAGCACCGCGTTCTTTCAGTGCTTCGGCAGCTTTACACAAGGTGCCGCCGGTATCGATCATGTCATCAACCAGCACGCAGTCACGACCCGCAACATCACCGATGATGTGCATCACCTGAGAAACGTTTGCGCGTGGACGACGTTTATCAATGATGGCCATATCCGTGTCGTTCAGCAGTTTTGCTACGGCACGGGCGCGGACAACACCGCCGATGTCCGGAGAAACGACAATCGGGTTTTCCAGATTCTGTTGCAGCATGTCTTCGAGCAGAATAGGGCTGCCGAAAACGTTGTCTACAGGTACATCGAAGAAGCCCTGAATTTGTTCTGCGTGCAGGTCGACAGTCAGAACACGGTCAACGCCCACGCTGGACAGGAAGTCAGCCACCACTTTCGCGGTGATGGGCACACGGGCAGAACGCACCCGGCGATCCTGACGTGCATAGCCAAAGTAAGGAATAACGGCTGTGATACGACCAGCGGAGGCGCGGCGTAAGGCATCAACCATCACGACCAGTTCCATCAGGTTATCGTTAGTAGGCGCGCAGGTGGACTGGATAATGAAAATATCTCCGCCACGTACATTTTCGTTAATTTGCACGCTTACTTCACCGTCGCTAAAACGACTGACGGCGGCGTCACCAAGGCTGGTGTATAAACGGTTGGCAATACGTTGTGCTAGTTCCGGGGTGGCGTTACCAGCAAAAAGCTTCATATCAGGCACGAGAAGAACCTCAGGCTTGCGTCCAGGGAAGACATTGGCTTTTGGCACCACCGGGCGGTGAGCGGTACCAAAGCATTATGCTCACGATACTTCTAAATCTTACTACTTAAATCTGTTGAATAATTGGCTGGCAAAGAACAGACACAAAACCACTGTGACTCTCTACGCTTTGCCCGCAGTTCTCAACCAGACGTCACGAAAACGATGCAACGGCGAAATATTAACACCTTGCGCGACAAAACCCCGACTCCACGATGGCATTTTGTCCAAAACCTGACGGGCGGCAGACTCGGTGTCGAATTCTGCAAACACACAAGCACCGGTTCCGGTCAGTCGCGACGGCGCGTATTCTAACAGCCAAGAAAGAAGCTGTTCAACCTCGTAAAAACGTTTTCTCGCAATCGGTTCGCAATCATTTGCGTAAGGCGTGTTCAAAAGCACATTAACAGGGCGTTTTGCTGTATTTCTGGTCAGTTCAGGATCGCCAAAAATAACCGGGGTCGGAATACTCACGCCGGGGTGGGCGACCAGATACCATTTTTCTTGCGGTTCAACCGGTTGCAAAATCTCACCAATGCCTTCAGCAAAGGCAGCATGCCCCATCACAAACACCGGCACATCCGCGCCGAGCGTGACACCAAGCCTGACCAGTTCGCTATCGGATAAACCACAGGCCCACAACGTATTCAGCGCCACCAGCACGGTCGCTGCGTTCGACGAACCGCCACCCAGACCGCCACCCATCGGAATATGTTTTTGCAGGGAAATGTCAGCGCCCAGAGTGATCCCCGCATGCTTTTGCAGCAGGCGGGCGGCGCGAACCACCAGATTATCTTCGTTTGCCACGCCTTCAACCGGCGTGGTCAGCACGATATTGCCGTCCGCGCGGAGGTGAAAACTCAGGCTGTCGCCGTAATCGACAAACTGAAACAGTGTCTGTAAATCATGGTAGCCATTCGGGCGCTGGCCGGTGATATAAAGGAACAAATTGAGTTTAGCCGGAGAAGGCCACAATTGCTGTGTCATCTCAGTTTAACGTCCAGTTATCCATTTTCAGTTTGATGCGCTGTTCGCCCTGGGTCATTTCCAGACGTTGCGGGAGGGAAGGTTTAGCATCGGCATCATAGCTCTGATACACCACCGTACCCGGTTTGCCATTCTGCGTGAAATTCACCTGAGACAGACGATACTGGCTGTCGAGGGTGAAATCAGTGCCATCACCCGGCAGGCCGAGCATCCATAAACGCAGGTTAGCCAGCGGGATCGACATACCGGTCAGTTTCTGGATCATGTCATCCGGATTATCACTGGTGTAATGCTTGCCTTGATTATTGGTCAGCTGCGCAATGCCGCTTTGCACTTTCAGCTCCATTTCGGTGCTGCCCAGCGGATTGGTCAGCAATAAACGGTAGCTGTCCGGAGAATACTGTTGCCAGAAGAAGCGGGCATAGACTTTCTGTTTATCGGAAAGATAGGCGAAAGAACCACGGGTCTGATAATGCTCAAGTTGTTTCACCTGAGCTTCATGCTCGCGCCATTGCGGAGATGTCGGGCTGGTCGCCGGGCCTTTCGGTGCATTTATTGAACAAGCCGCAAGGACTAAGCTTGCAAGAGGGAGAAGGCGAACAAAATGTGCTTTACGCATTGGCATAACAGATTAAATCCTTTGTGCTTTGGCGAAATGGGGTGCCAGGGCAAATGTGGCGTGCGTCAGTTTAGCACAGCAGAAGCGTTGGATGATCTCAACCCTGCGCAGATGATCGGCGATCAATTCGTTTTGGGACAATGCTGATGTGTAAAAGGATTTGTCTGATGCCGGAACTGTAATCTGATGCGGGCGGGATCCGTATAGAGCGACGCGTTCTTTAATACAGACAGTGGAATTCCGTGACGGGACACATTGTCTGCTTAATAACGCGGCGGTATTCTAAAGCCCTTATAAACATATGGATATAACGAATGGATACGGTTGAAGAAATCAATGGAACATATTTTTATCACGGGTTAGCCAATGTATCCCCTCAGGAGTTATTTTGGTTAATTTTCGCTGAGGCCTTTGCTAAACATGAAGGGATTGCAGTAGAAACCGCCTCGATGATCATTGTTGGTTGGCCAATAATACCAAAATTCAAAGGGTTAGGTAAATCAACTTGGGATACCAGCATCGCCTCTAAGGCGTGCCGTGCAATCTTTAAAGATATGCGCTTTATCAACCCCGTAGAAACACCTGTAGGTTTGATGAAAACACGCATGACAAAAAGTATTGGCGCAGCTGTAGGTCGTTATGCGCCTTTCGTGGGGGGCACGATCCCGGCTATGATAATATTTGGAGTTATAGCCAGAGAAACACGAAATAAATACAACCTGATTGCCCGACCAAAAGACCGTATAGAATGGACGTATTTCTGATGGTCGATGAGCGCGAAATTCTTAGGTACATCACTGAAAACTATAGTGCACGGGAAAAGGCTGTTCTTAAAGAATGGACATTTCAAGAACATTTCAATTTTGTTCAGGAAGAACTAGAAGAGATGTTAGTCGATCTTTTTACTCGCTACGGCATTTCATATGACAACTTTGATTTAGATAATTACTTTGAACCAGAATGGCCCCTATGGTTATGGTGGAAAAAATTTCAACGCAGGAAGTACAAACCCCTGACTGTTGAAATGATTATCGAATCTGCGAAAGCAGGGCGCTGGCTTTATGATTAAGGGGCCTTAGCCCCTTTTTTGCGGTCGGATGTTATGCAGTCTGACGGTCGTCCCAGGAGTCGGAATAGATGATATTGCCATCGTTGTGCTTCCAGGTGATTTTCTCGTAACGCAGTTCGACTGTTTCGAGATGGTTATTATTTGGATCGTTACTGGATGCCATTGTGGGAGAAATAGAGACAATCCGAACACCTTCTAACAGCATGTTGAAATACTCTACTTCCTGACCAGCATCATTGATCCGATACCATTTGATTTCAGCTGACGTAAGGCATTGGCCCGTTGCTACTGCCTTATAAATGTAAGGGCTTGAGCAGTCAAAATCTTTTATAAGCAGCATGGGTGAATGAATACGGGTACTTGTGATTTTCCCTGTACGGTCATCAGTCGGTGTCATCAGGTTGTGATGAAATCCCTTAACCTCAATACTGTACTCCCGACCATTCACATCCACCCCGCCTTTAATCAGCGCGCCGCCATCGTCTTTAAGCCACAAATAAGCTGGTATTGCCATTTCCATAAGTCCCTTTTGAGAGTGAGGGAATAAGTTATGCCGATGAACCGCCCGAAACAATCAGGCTCATCGTAAAAAATTGATTTTCAGAGGTTTATTATTGATGAGCGTTCATTGATGAAGGGAAGGGACACGTTGCTCAACATATTGTTTGGGGCATTTTGGGGTTAATACGGTGCTGAACACCGGTAGTTTTTCGGAAATGCAGCATAACTGACGCATTCCACAAATCAGGCTGCACGCCGCTTTCTGCCTGGTTTTACACCCGGAACAGAAATAAACCCACATCATATTTAACCGAAGGTGCTGTTCGCCTTTTATTGATCTCGCGCATCTTGTAGAATGCGCAGCAGACGTAAACCCATACTATTATAAAGTATAAGTCGATAATCGCTCCCCATATGACCCTGCTTGCATTAGGTATCAACCACAAAACCGCCCCGGTGTCTCTGCGTGAACGGGTAACTTTTTCACCCGAGACCCTCGATCAGGCGCTCTCCAGTCTGCTCCAGCAACCGCTGGTGCAGGGCGGTGTCGTGTTGTCTACCTGCAACCGCACTGAACTGTATCTGAGTGTCGAGCAACAGGAAAACCTGCAAGAGCAACTGGTGAAGTGGTTGTGCGATTATCATCATCTCAGTGAAGATGAAGTCCGCAAAAGTCTGTACTGGCATCATGATAATGACGCCGTCAGCCATCTGATGCGTGTCGCCAGCGGTCTGGATTCGCTGGTACTGGGCGAGCCGCAAATTCTCGGTCAGGTCAAAAAAGCCTTCGCCGAATCGCAAAACGGCCAGGCCGTTTCCGGTGAACTGGAGCGTCTGTTCCAGAAATCTTTCTCCGTCGCCAAACGCGTGCGCACGGAAACCGATATCGGTGCCAGTGCTGTTTCTGTGGCGTTTGCGGCCTGTACGCTGGCGCGTCAGATTTTCGAATCCCTTTCTGAAGTGAATGTGTTGCTGGTCGGTGCGGGTGAAACCATCGAACTGGTGGCGCGTCATCTGCATCAGCACAATGTTCGTCACATGATGATTGCCAACCGTACGCGTGAACGCGCGCAGTCGCTGGCAACAGAAGTGAATGCGGAAGTGATCAGCCTGCAGGATATCGATTCCCGTCTGGCAGAAGCCGACATTATTATCAGTTCCACCGCCAGCCCGTTGCCGATCATCGGTAAAGGCATGGTGGAGCGCGCATTAAAAGCCCGCCGTAACCAGCCGATGCTGATGGTGGATATCGCCGTTCCGCGTGATATCGAGCCGGAAGTGGGCAAACTGGCTAACGTTTATCTGTACAGCGTCGATGACCTGCACAGCATCATTCAAAACAATCTTGCTCAGCGTAAAGCGGCCGCCATTCAGGCGGAAACCATCGTCGAGCAGGAGAGTTCCAACTTCATGGCCTGGCTGCGTTCGCAGGGAGCCGTTGAAATTATTCGTGATTATCGCTCGCGTGCTGATATTATTCGCGCCGACGCACAAGCAAAAGCTCTGGCTGCCATTGCTCAGGGTGCTGACGTCGAAGCGGTGATCCATGAATTAGCCCACAAATTGACAAACCGCCTTATTCACGCACCAACCCGTTCCCTGCAACAGGCAGCCAGCGACGGTGACGTGGAGCGTTTGCAAATTTTACGCGACAGCCTCGGGCTGGGTCAGCAATAGTTCTCCTTTTCTCACAGGGTTAAACACCACGCATGAAGCCTTCTATTGTTGCCAAACTGGAAGCGTTACAAGAGCGCCACGAAGAAGTGCAGGCGATGCTTGGCGATGCCAGCGTTATCGCTGATCAGGATAAATTCCGCAGTCTTTCCCGCGAATATTCTCAGTTAACGTCCGTCTCCGAATGTTTTCTGGCCTGGCGTCAGGCGCAGGATGATTTAGAAACGGCTGAAATGATGCTCGACGATCCTGAGATGCGCGAAATGGCGCAGGACGAGATCAAAGACTGCAAAGCCACTCTCGAAGAACTCGAACAGAAATTACAGCTTCTGCTGCTGCCAAAAGATCCTGATGATGAACGCGGTTGTTTCCTTGAAATTCGCGCCGGAACCGGCGGTGATGAAGCAGCCATCTTTGCCGGTGATTTATTCCGTATGTACAGCCGTTACGCTGAATCGCGTCGCTGGCGTGTGGAAATTGTCAGCGCCAGCGAAGGTGAACACGGCGGCTATAAAGAAGTGATCGCCAAAATCAGCGGCGACGGCGTTTACGGCCAGTTCAAGTTTGAGTCAGGCGGTCACCGCGTTCAGCGTGTGCCGGAAACCGAATCTCAGGGACGTATCCATACGTCCGCCTGTACCGTGGCGGTATTGCCGGAAATTCCTGAAGCCGAACTGCCGGAAATCAACGCGGGCGATTTGCGTATTGATACCTTCCGTTCATCGGGCGCAGGCGGCCAGCACGTTAACACCACCGATTCTGCTATCCGTATTACCCACATTCCAACCGGTATTGTGGTGGAATGTCAGGACGAACGTTCGCAGCATAAAAACAAAGCCAAAGCGATGTCTGTGCTGGGCGCGCGTATCCGGGCGGCAGAAATGGCGAAACGTCAGGCGGAAGAGTCTTCGACACGCCGTAACCTGCTCGGCAGCGGTGACCGTTCCGACCGTAACCGTACCTATAACTTCCCGCAGGGGCGTGTGACCGACCACCGTATCAATCTGACGATTTACCGTCTTGATGAAGTGATGGAAGGCAAACTCGACAGTCTGATCCAGCCGATCGTGCAGGAATATCAGGCTGACCAACTCGCCGCGCTGTCTGAGCAGGACTGATGGATTTTCAGTCCTGGCTGCGTGATGCCACCCGTTGTCTTGCTGCGGGTGAAAGCCCGAAGCGGGATGCTGAAATTTTGCTCGGCTTTGTCACCGGCCGGGCAAGAACGTTTATTATGGCATTCGGCGAAACGCCGCTGACCGCTGAACAACTTCAACAACTGGACACTCTGCTGGCGCGACGCGAGCAGGGCGAACCGGTGGCGTACCTGACCGGTGAGCGCGAGTTCTGGTCGCTGCCCTTATCTGTTTCTCCCGCAACATTAATCCCCCGTCCTGATACCGAGTGTCTGGTTGAACAGGCGCTGATGCGATTACCTGCAGAGCCTGTCAGCGTGCTGGATCTCGGCACAGGAACCGGTGCGATTGCGCTGGCGCTGGCCAGTGAGCGCCCGGATTGCCAGGTCACCGGCGTCGATTTGCAACCTGATGCCGTGAGCCTGGCGCAACATAATGCGCAAAAGCTGGCGATCCCCAATGCGCGGTTTTTGCAGGGGAGCTGGTTTGCGCCGGTAGAAGGCGAGTGTTTCGCGCTGATTGCCAGCAATCCGCCGTACATTGATGCTGCCGATCCCCATCTGAGTGAAGGCGATGTGCGTTTTGAGCCTGCCAGCGCGCTGGTAGCAGAAAACGCCGGTCTGGCTGATCTGGCTCATATCATTCAGGCGGCACCCGCGTATCTTCAGCAGGGGGGCTGGTTATTGCTGGAGCACGGCTGGCAGCAGGCATCTGATGTGCAGGCGCTGTTCCGTGATGCCGGTTATCAGCAGGTCGGGACCGTGAAAGATTACGGGGACAATGACCGTGTCACGCTTGGTCAGTGGATTTCCGCACGCCCTTAGTCATCACTTCAATGAATAAAAATCTAAAAAACAAAGGAAACGGGCAATGGCATATGTCTGGATTAAGCATCTGCATCTGGTCACGATCACCCTGAGTATTGGTTTGTTTGTTTTACGATTTTTTTGGAAATGGGCGGGTTCTGCTATGATGCAGAAACGCTGGGTGAAGATCGTTCCACATATCGTGGACACGTTGCTGTTATTAAGCGGTATTTCGCTTATCTTCATCACACACTTTTATCCGTTCAGCCCGCAGGGAACCTGGCTGACCGAAAAGATTTTTGGCGTTATTATCTATATCGCGCTGGGTTTTGTGGCCCTGAGCAAGCGACCCGTCAGTCAGAAAACCCGCTGGCTGGCCTTTATTCTGGCGCTCGCTTGCCTGTATCTGATTCTTAAACTGGCGCTGACGAAAATACCGCTGCTAATGGGATAACTATGAGTACCCTTGCTGATTTTGAATTTAACACCGCTCCGCTCAGTACCGGAGTGATCAAAGTAACGGAATCCGTGCGTTTTGATTTCAATGCGGACGACGTTCGCCACCAGTTACAAGCGCTGGTCGATGAAGCACGCCGTGTCGTTCCTGAAGATCTGGATCAGGATCAGCAGCTCGAAGCGTTGATTGAACTGTTCTACCGGACCTGGGGATTTGGCGGGGCGGGCGGCGTTTACCGGCTTTCTGATGCCATCTGGATAGACAAAGTGTTGTCATCCCGTCAGGGCACGCCGGTGTCGCTTGGCGTGATTTTCCTGCATATCGCCCATGAGCTGGATTTGCCGCTGATGCCGGTTATTTTTCCGACCCAGCTCATTATGCGTGCCGACTGGCTCGATGAAGAGATGTGGCTGCTCAACCCGATTAACGGCGACACGCTCAACGAGCATATGCTCAGCGTGTGGCTGAAAGGCAATCTGGGTGTGATGGCGGAAATCGAAGACGATGATCTGGATGAAGCGGAAAATACGCTGATCGTGCGTAAGATGCTCGATACGCTGAAAGCCGCGCTGATGGAAGAGAAACAGTTCGAGCTGGCGCTGCGTGCCAGCGAAACGGTGCTGCAGTTTGATCCGGAAGATCCGTATGAAATCCGCGACCGCGGGCTGATTTACGCCCAGCTGGAATGCGACCATGTGGCGATTTCTGATCTCAACTATTTTGTTGAACAGTGCCCGGAAGACCCGATTTCAGAAGTGATTAAAGTGCAGATCCATTCGATCGAGCACAAGCAAGTCACCTTGCACTAATTTATACTTACCTTACGTCACATCGGGCAAGACAAGATAAAACAAGACGTTATCCTCTTGCCGGGTGAAAGATTTATCACTAAAAAGGCCAAAGCATGAAACATAAAGTGGTTAGCATTCAGGACATCAACGTCGCCAACGATCTGCCGTTTGTGTTGTTCGGTGGGATGAACGTACTCGAATCGCGCGATATGGCGATGCGGGTGTGTGAACATTACGTCACCGTGACACAGAAACTGGGCATTCCTTACGTGTTCAAGGCGTCTTTCGATAAAGCCAACCGCTCATCTATTCATTCTTACCGTGGTCCGGGTCTGGATGAAGGCATGAAGATTTTCCAGGAGCTGAAAAAAGCATTCGGCGTGAAAATCATCACTGACGTTCATGAATCCTGGCAGGCACAGCCTGTTTCCGAAGTCGTGGATGTGATTCAGTTGCCAGCCTTCCTGGCCCGCCAGACTGATCTGGTTGAAGCGATGGCGAAAACCGGCGCCGTCATTAACGTGAAAAAACCTCAGTTCGTCAGCCCGGGTCAGATGGGTAACATCGTTGATAAATTCAAAGAAGGCGGCAACGATCAGGTGATTCTGTGTGATCGCGGCAGCAACTTCGGTTATGACAACCTGGTTGTCGACATGCTGGGCATGAACGTGATGATCAATGCTACCGGCGGCCATCCGGTGATCTTCGACGTAACCCACGCCCTGCAAACCCGTGACCCGTTCGGTGCCGCTTCCGGCGGTCGTCGTGCGCAGGTGGCAGAACTGGCGCGCGCTGGTATGGCGGTCGGTATCGCCGGTCTGTTCATCGAAGCGCATGAAGATCCGGAACACGCGAAATGCGACGGTCCTTCTGCATTGCCGCTGGATAAACTGGAGCCGTTCCTGGTGCAGATGAAAGCCATCGACGATCTGGTGAAAAGCTTCCCGGCGCTCGATACCAGCAAATAATCTGTCTCAGCCAGATAAAACAAAGGCGACCCTCGGGTCGCCTTTGTCGTTTAGCGGATCGGCTTTTTACAGCGCGTCCTGCAACGAACTGTGGAAACTCAGTTTGCCTTCCACCGGCTGCATTCTGGCGCGGGCCAGGGTTTTCAGCGGCTGGAAAGGGATCTCAGCCATCCGCAGTTCAGTATCCTGCGGCAAGGTGTCGATGAAATGACGCAAGGCACTGACACCACCGGCGTCCAGAACGGCCACGCGATCCCACAAGAGAACAATGACTTTCTGGCCTTCGCTGCGCACCTGTAACTCACTGAAAATACGTTCTGCGGCGGCAAAGAACAGCGGGCCGTTAATCCGCAACACCAGCGTATCTTCCGGTGTATCGGCGAGTACTTCCGTCAGACGGGTCAGTTTGGCGATACGGCGCATAAACAGCAGCGATGCCATGACGATACCGGCGGTGATGGCAATCACCATGTCGAACAGCACTGTCAGGCTCATGCAGGTCAGCATCACCAGAATGTCGTCTTTCGGCGCACGACGCAGTAAATCCACCACTTTATGCGCTTCACTCATGTTCCATGCCACCATCAGCAGCAGCGCCGCCATGGCCGCCAGCGGCAGCCATGACAGCAGCGGGGCGAGAATGAGCAGGGCGAGGATCACCAGCAGCGAGTGAATAATGGCCGATACCGGCGATGTCGCACCGGCACGAACGTTCGCCGCGGAACGGGCAATCGCCGCCGTTGCGGTAATGCCGCCAAAGAACGGGCTGACCATATTCCCGATACCCTGACCGATCAGCTCATTGTCGGAATGGTGTTTCTTACCGGTCATGCCGTCGAGCACCACGGCGCACAGCAGGGATTCAATCGCGCCGAGCATGGCCATTGAAAACGCCGCCGGTAACAGCGCCTGAACCAGCGACCAGCTGAGGCCCGCCTCACCGTGTTGCCCCCAGGGCAGCGCGAACTGCGGCAGAATCGGCGGAATACCATTGCCTTGTGAACCGTCGGGCAACAGAAAGTGGAAACGCGAACCGATGGTTGCCACCGGATGCCCGGCCTGCATGAAGACGGCCATCACCGCGCAGCCCGCCAGCAGCGCCGGAAGATGTCCGGGGATGCGTAATCCCAGTTTCGGCCAGATAATCAGCACGCCCAGCGTCACGATGCCGATGGCCGCATCGCCGGTATCCAGCGTCGGCAGCGCCATCACCAGCGCGGCAACTTTGCTCAGATAATGCTCCGGCACCGTCGCCATGGTCAGACCGAAGAAGTCTTTAAACTGCATCGTCCCGATGGTGATCGCAATGCCGGAAGTAAAGCCGAGCGTGACCGGCAGCGGAATGTATTCAATCAGCCGCCCGAAGCGCGCCAGCCCCATCAGCAGAAGCATGACGCCTGACATAAGGGTTGCCAGCAATAACCCGGACAAACCGAATTGCTGTGACACGGGATAGAGGATGACGACAAAGGCCGCCGTCGGACCGGAGACGCTGAAACGCGATCCGCCGAAAACCGCAATGACAATCCCGGCAATGGCCGACGTATACAGCCCGTATTGCGGCGGTACACCACTGCCTATCGCCAGCGCCATCGCCAGCGGGATGGCAATAATCCCCACGGTGACGCCCGCAATGGCATCTTTGAGTAAACGTTGAAGCGTATATTTTTCACGAAAACAGGCGTCTATCAGTGCGCTAAATGGCCTGATATGGCGTCTTCCTGAAGTATTCATAGGATATAAATCACCTGACAGAAGAATGGATATCAACCCGGTATTCCTTCACCGGAAAAAACGTAGCCTACGCCTTTCAGACCCGCTTCGTGTAGACATAAATCAAGGCTTGTTAACACAAAGGGGGACGGCACACCTTTCAGTGTAATTCTTCGCAATGTGATGTGCCGCCAGATATTTGACACATGAATACGATGAAGGCATTCATCATCTATATTTAAGTTAATACCCGTAAATCAGCCGGGGAAAGCGTGGGAGGACGCACTTATCTATGCCGGACATCTTGTCGCTGTGGAGTTTGTATGCGGATATTTGCGTTACGTATGCCACGCTTTCAATCAGTTTTTTTGTACTGAGTCGCAGCGAACCTTTTACCTTCAAGGGTTCCCACTGGAAACGGGTGATATTTGGCGTCATTGCCGGGATTACGGCGCTTTATCTGCGTGGCAATCAGCTCGTGCTGACGGACAACCTGTCGTTCAGTTTTGAAATGTTGCCCATGATTTTAGTGACATTTTTTGGCGGCTGGCTGAGCGGGTTGTGCAGTTTCCTGACGGCGTTCTTTTTCAGCGGAATGCTCACCCTCAATAATCTGTTTATCGCCATTATTCTCGGCACCTTATTTCTATTCCGGGTCTGGCGCAGGCGTAAACATCGGGAATTGTACATTACGATTGTGCTGGTCGGTATTTTCCGCTTGCTGCTGGTGTCGGGATTACATGGCATTAAGGTGCCGTGGACAGAACTTATTTTCTATCAGGTGATTGCGGCGTTCTGCATGATCTTGTGTTATCACGCGCTAAATTATAAAGAAATCTATATGAATAAAGTCTTCACCATTCGCGTGAAGGCTGCCACTGATGAACTGACGCAAATTAATAACCGCGCCAGTATTGATTACTGGCTGGCGCAGCGGCAGATCCAGCGCGAAGCCTGCGGATTAATTCTGCTGGATATTGATAACTTTAAACGGGTGAATGACACGCTGGGGCATCTGGTCGGAGATCGCGTATTAATTGAAGTCGGGCGTTTACTGCGCCATCTGACCCGCAACGATGATTTTGCCGGGCGTTACGGCGGCGAGGAATTTCTGATCATGACGTCGGCCTACGATCCCGACACGCTGTTGTCGATTGCCGAACGTATCCGTCAGGAAGTGGAAAACTGCGTGATCATGCTTGAGGACGGACGCGAGCTTAAAGTGACGGTGTCGCTGGGGGTGTCGCTCTATCTGCCGGGCATGATTATCCGTAAGTCACTGAAACTGGCCGATCTCTCGCTTTATGAGGCGAAACGGCAGGGCAAAAACCGCGTGGTGGGCAGTTCGATACTGACGCTGGCGGCGCTGGGGCACAAACGTCATTATTCCAAATTATAAAAAGGAGCCGTAATCCGGCTCCTTTTGATGTTGACCAGCAAGCAGATTACTTCTGCGTGCCTTCTTCGATTTTCGGCGGATAGGTCAGATCGGCTGCTTTGCGCATTTTTGCCACGTCCTTCGCGGTCACCGTTGCCGCCGCCGGATTACCGAACTGCGTGCTGACATAATTACTCAGCGTCGCAATCTGATCGTCATTCAGCTGATTGGCAAACGACGGCATCATGATTTCGCCTTTTTCCATATGGCGTTGCACGCCGTTGAGGATCACCGAAACCTGATTGCGGCTGTCATACGAACCGGTGCTGGTGTGGCTGAACAGCGACGGATAAGCATGGAAACCTTCACCGCTGCCTTCGCCGCCTTTACCGTGACAGGCTGCGCAACTGGCATTAAAGAGCGCCGACGCCGACTGATCGATGGTCCGGCCTTCGGCGCGCAACGGATAGACATCCTGATCACGTTGCCCCCACGCATCACGCGGTTTGGTTTGCTTGTCATCACCGACGGCAGGCACGGCGCGGATATAGGTCGCAATGGCATTCAGGTCAGCGTCAGAAAGATGCTGCAAACTGTGTTCAATGGCTTCTGACATCGCGCCTGACGCGGAGGCTTTACCGGCCACAAAACCGGTTTTCAGATAGGTCACCAGTTCCTGTTGCGACCAGTTGCCGATCCCGGCATTTTTATCTGGCGTAATGTTAAAGGCGACCCATGACCCTAAATCTCCGCCGGAAAACGCCTTGTCGGTGTCCATTCCCATGGTCAGCGTTCGCGGTGTATGGCAGGTGCCGCAGTGTTCAAGGGCTTCCACCAGATAAGCGCCCCGGTTCCAGTCGGCTGATTTTGACGGATCGTTTTTCAGCTCGCCTTTGTCGAAGTTAAACATCTTCCACACGCGCATGCCCCAGCGCTGGTTGAACGGGAACGACAAGTCAGTCTGCGGCCCCGCTGAATGCACCGCAGGTTGTGACATCAGATAGGCTTTGATCGCTAACACATCGTCGCGTTTCATTTTGGTGAAAGAGTCGTAAGGCATCGCCGGATACAGCTGTTGTCCGTCTTTACCGACACCTTCCCGCACCGCCCGCACGAATTCGTCGTCGGTCCAGCTGCCGATACCAAACTGCTTGTCCGATGAAATATTGGTGCCGTAAATCACCCCGAACGGCGACGCCAGCGGATAACCGCCGCCAAATTTCGCGCTGGCCTCCGCGCCCGGCGCGGTATGGCAGGCGGTACAGTCCCCGGCGATCGCCAGATATTCGCCACGCTTAATTAACGCCGCGTTGCCCGTCGCATCATCCGCCAGGGCGCTGGTCGCCACCAGCAGTGGCAATGCGGCCAGCATGAATGTCATTTTCATTGCTCAGTCCTCAGAAAATCAATCAGGCCAGGCTTTTCAGCACCGTATCAGCCAGTCGTAATGCCAGCGCCGTACCGGACAGCGTGGAGTTCACCGTCGAGGCCGACGGCATGATGCCGGTACCGGCAATGAACAGGTTAGGGTGGTCGTGGGTGCGGCAGTCGCCGTCCACCACGGAATCTTTCGGATCGCTGCCCATGATCATGGTGCCGGTGATGTGCTGGTTGTTGTCGTAGACGCCACGCTTGCTGTACACCACGTCGGTGCCGCCCATCTCTTTGACGATTTTCTGGAAATCGAGCATCGACTGGTCATAGCCGCGGTGCACGTATTCCGGGAATTTGTAATGCACTTCGAGACGCGGAATACCCCATTCGTCTTTCTCGGTTTTGCTCAGCACGACACGGTTTTCCGGTTCCGGCAGCATTTCCAGCAGGCATTTCAGCTGGATGAAACGCTCGGACTGATAGGTCAGTTTGTCGTTCAGCGCCTTGCCGTAATAGCCCTGACGCACCAGACGCTCGGTCAGATAGCGCACCGGTGAAGTGTTCGCCACGTCGATACGTAACGCCGAGCGGTCACTGCGGAAATCGCCGTCACGCAGATTGTTAATACTGCCCGGACGCATCGGGCCTCGCCCGAAATACACCGGTTCATCGGCATAAAATTCAACGGAAGTGCCGGGGTGATCCATCAGGTTGCGACCGACCATGCCGGAACTGTTGGCGATGCCGTTCGGGTATTTCTCGCTGGTGGACATCAGCAGCAGTTTCGGACTTTCGATGCCATTGGCGGTCAGCACAAAGCGTTTACCGGTGACTTTATGGGTGACTTTGTCGGCATCAAGATAATGCACGGCCACGATGTGACCGCTGTCATTGGCTTCGATCTTGTACACCACGGCGTTGGCAATCACGCGCACACCGGCTTCAATCGCTTTACGCGCTGAAATGCCACCGTGGTATTGCGCGTCAATCGGGCAGACCGGCATGCAGTTATTGTTGCCACAGCAGGCAGGGCGGCCGTCGTAAGGGATGCTGTTACGCGCCTGCGGGCCGATACCCAGCACGTAACCGAGTCTGGCAATACGTTTGCTGATGCGGTCGAACCCGTAAGGCAGCGGAATGCCCGGCAGCGGATATGGCTGCGAGCGCGGGGAATCCAGCGCATCGTCACCGGAAACGCCCATCTGAATTTCTGCTTCGGTGTAATAGGGTTCCAGATCTTCATAACTGATCGGCCAGTCGCGCCCGACGCCATACAGCGTTTTGATCTTCATGTCGTTTGGCAGCAAACGGAACGCCTGTCCCGCCCAGTGCCAGGTGGTGCCGCCGACGCCACGCAGGTACTGCGCCGCATAGATATCCGGACCTTTCTGGATCAGGTAATTGTTATCTTTCGGCTGAAACTTCGGTTGCGGCGCCCAGGGTTTTGGCGGATACGGCTCGGTAAAATCGCCTTTCAGCGGCGACTGACGGAACAGTTCAACGGCTTCGTCGCGTTTGATTACCGGTCCGGAATCGAGCATCAGCACGGACACACCGGCTTTGACCATTTTCAGCGCGGCGAGGGAACCGGCGATACCGGCACCGATAACGACGACATCTGCATTCAGTGCATCAGCCATGAGCAATCACCTCCGTGGAATGTTGTTGCGGTACAGCAGGTTTGTTGACCCAGAAATTCGGTTCGCCCGGTGCGTAGCTTGGCGGCAGCAGGTTATTTTTCAGCAACTGATAGCTGACGATATTTTCGAAGCCGATGCATTTCTGGCTGCCGGGCTGACCGACCACACCGAGATACCAGCCGCTGACCAGTTGCTGGTATAGCGCCGCCAGTTCTGCCGGTTGTTGTGCCAGAAGCTGATGCAAATCGTCACCCACCACAGAGCTGTGCGCGGTGATCAGCGCCGACAGGGCGTCGAGTTGAGTGTCGAGCTGAGCGTTGTTTTGCGCCTGATGCAGCCAGCTGTACAGTGCCTGACCGAGATGCGGTTCCAGGCTATCCATGCCGGTGAGTTGTTCTGAGAGTTTCATAAAACTGGCGGGCATGGTCACGGCGGAAGCCAGTGGTGGTGCGGCCTGCGCCAGCGTGGCAAATACGCCACCGCCAAGCATCTGGCTGCTGATACCCGCAGCCAGTACGCCCGCCGTGCCGAGAACCAACCGGCGACGAGAAAGATTGATCATGGAGTGATGTTCCGTATAAACGGCCACGGGCGTGGCCATCAGTTTTTACCGGGAATGCAGCCTGTTTATTTCAGAACGCTGGCTGCTTTTTCAGAAGACTGGTTATCGATGTCTTGCTTCGGCGTACTGACACCGACTGCACCGACGACTTCGCCGTTAAGTGTCAGCGGGAAACCGCCGCCCAGTGCCACGGCGTGAGGGATCGCCAGCACCGTGGTTTCGCCGCCCTGCAGACGTTGCATAAATTTCAGCGACGGCGCGTGGTACAGCGCAGAAGTGCGCGCCTTACCGATGGAGGCATCAACACAGCCGGCCGGAGAACCGTCGAGGCGCTGGAAAGCCAGTAATGAACCAGATGCATCAACAACGGCGACGCAACCGGTGCTGTTCAGCCCGGCCAGTGTGGATTTCACACTGTCGATCACTTTGGCTGCCTGCGCATTATCCAGTTGCGGATGCTCCGCCGCCAGAACGGAGGTGGCGGAAAATAACAGAGAAGTGGCACAAAACAGTGCCTGTACAGTGCGTTTTTTAACAGACATAAACTCATCCCTTGTAGCAGTAGCAAAACATTGCGTAACAGGTTTTTAGTGAACGAAAAGTAAAAATAAAGTCGGTAACTTAATAATATTAAAAACAATAAGGCGTGGGCGGACGGAACACTCGAGCGTGTTTCTTAATGCCACAATCAGCGCAATGCTATTGTTTTTTGTTTCGCGGATGTTAATGCAATTAACAAAACAGCAAAAGTGACGATTGCGCAGGGTAACTACTTCTCAGGAGAGTTTGTGAGGATATTATGAGCAAATCGGGCTGGCAGGCCTTGTGACATAAGGATTGAACATATTGTGCTGTTATGAACCATATGATCCATAACCATTAACGAAATGTGACGGAGTTAACAAAACAAACCTCCCTGAACGGGAGGTTTGTGCTATCCCCCGTTCAAACGCAGGGTTTATTTGAAGTGAGTCACGGTTTGAGGTGTTATTGCGGCAGGGAAGCGGATAAAAACGCCGCCAGACAGGTGCCGGGCGGCGCGGTGCGGAAGGTCACTCAGGGAGCGTTATTCCTCAGCCTGCCAGCGGCTGCGGCATTCATCACGGCGGAAACTCAGCACCCTGCTGCGGTTGGAAATCAGCCGGACATTGTAGCCCTGGAAGTAAAGACAGAAGTTTTTCTTCCACGGGCCGTCGGGCAGTTCCACCAGCAAGCGTCCCGCACCCAGCGAGGTCAGCTGACCGCTGGCGCGCAACGTGCCGACGCCCATCCGCAACTGATCGCCATCAATATCGAAAGCCGCTTTTGACTCAGGATGATACCAGCGCCCCTGAACCATTTTCAGGCAATCGTTCGGTTCCACCGGCGTGAAGTAACGCGGTGCATGGCCGATTTCCCCCTGAATGGCGGTGCCGTCCCAGCGCAGACGCATGGGCATATGCGCTGATAAGGTGATGGCTTCACCGGCATCCTCGCCCTGATACAAATTATCGGCAGACCCGAGATAACTGGCGGTGCCGTTGCTGACTTTCAGCCAGTAGGGTTCGGCGACGCTGGCGTATAAGCCATCCGGCAGCGCATGGCTGCGGGCAGGTAAAGGGGTGGCGAGCAGGGAAGACATCACGGTCAGCGCGTGCGTGTAGGCGGTGGTGTCTTCGCGGTTGGATACCAGCGCCACGCCGGCATCCAGTTCAGGATGCAGCAGGAAATAGGTTTTATACCCGGCATGGGAGCCGCCGTGACCGTACAACGTATGTTCACCGATGCGGGTTGAGGTGGTACCCAGCCCGTAAGCGGAAGGAATATCGCCGTGCAGATAACGTTGTGCCGTCAGGGTTTTCAGTACGCCCGCGCCCGGCCCGTTATCTGCCAGCAGGCTTTGCAACCAGACGGAAAGGGAGCGCAGGCTGCCGGTCAGACTGCCGGATGCCGACAAATGCAAACCGGCGACCGCCGTTTTCCAGCCGGTCGTGTCCTGCCAGTAACCGGGCACCAGATCCGGCACGATATCGAACCAGGTTTCCGGTGCGGTGAAGGCGATATCCAGCGGCTGTGCGATATGCGTTTGAAGCAAATCTTCAAACAAAATACCTTTCTGTTTGAGGATTTCTTCCACCAGCCGGTAACCCGTATTGCTGTAAGAAATCTCGGTCCCCGCCGGAAAATTCAGCGTGCCGTCCTGCGCCAGAAAATCCATGATCGCCCCGGCGTCGCTGACGTTATAAACAGAAGTACCCAGCAGCGACAGGGTCTCGCGCACGTCCGCTAATCCGCCGGTCATATCCAGCGCCTGTCCGACAGTCACCTGTGACATGGGCGCTTTCAGCTGAGGTAAATACTGGCCGAGCGGATCATCGGGCGAAAGACCCGCATCGCTTTTCAGCAACGCCAGCGTGGCGAAAATGTGTTTGGTGACAGAGGCATAACGGACCACAGAATCAATACTGAAGGGGGTGGCAGTGGTGAGATTGGCCAGTCCACCGGTGGCGAAACCCCGCAGTGTTTTACTGTCGAAAAGCGTGATGGCACCGCCCGGTTCACCGGGTTTATCCCAGCTTTTGGTGATGTTTTTTGCCGTCGCTTCCGCGGCGTGCCACTGTAAATCAGATGTCATTAGCGTCTCCACAGACTGTCTATCAGTGAAAAAGTGGGCAGCCATGCTGCCCGTGAAACCCAAATACGTTCCCTGCAGAAACGGTTATTCAGGCTCCTCTAAACTGAGACTTAACGATCGTAACTCTGCGGTATGCGGATGGCTGACGTTGCCCATCCTTAAATCGTCCGCGCTCAGAAGCTCGACCATTTCACCACCGATCATCACGCCAATGCTGGTGCAAAGATGCGTTACCACCGCCAGATTGTGGCTGACCAGAATATACGTCAGCTTGCGGCGTTCACGCAGATCGCTCAGCAGGTTGAGGATCTCCGCCTGCACCGAAACATCCAGCGCCGACGTCGGCTCATCGAGCAGTAAAATTTCCGGTTCTGAAATCATCGCCCGCGCAATAGCGACACGCTGGCGCTGGCCGCCGGATAGCTGGTGCGGAAAGCGAAAGCGCACGGCCTGCGGCAGGCCGACTTCAGCCAGCGCATCGGTGATCCGTTTTTCGATATTCAGAAACCCGTGAACGATCAGCGGCTCGCTGAGAATGCGGTCAATGGTCTGACGCGGATGCAGGGAACCGTAGGGATCCTGAAACACCATCTGTACGCGGCGGAAAAAGCGTTTCTGGCGAACGGGCGTCTGATCTTCACCACCAATCACCATCCCGCCTGACCACGCCTGATTCAGTCCGGCCAGTGCGCGTAAAATGGTGGATTTCCCCGAGCCGCTTTCCCCCACAATGCCGAAACATTCCCCGGGGGCGACGCTGAAACTCACGCCTTTCACCACTTCGGTATCGCCAAACGCGATGCGCAAATTGTTCAGGACAATTTTGCTGTTATCTAAAGGAGAGGATTCTTCTGTCATGAGGTTTTCCATGCTTCGTCACGCACCAGAACCGGCAGTCTGTCCCGCGGATGTTTCAGGGATGGCAGACACTCCAGCAGCCCGCGCGTGTAAGGATGCTGTGCTTTCAACAGATCACCGGCCTGTAAGGTTTCGACGATACGTCCGGCATACATCACCGCCACGCGATCGCAAAATTTCGACACCAGCGGCAGGTCGTGACTGATCAGAATCAGCCCCATGCCACGGCTTGACACCAGATCATCCAGCAGACGCAGAATTTCGGCCTGAACGGTGGCATCCAGCGCGCTGGTCGGTTCGTCTGCAATCATCAGTTCCGGATCCGGGGCCAGCATCATGGCAATCATCACGCGCTGGCCCATCCCGCCCGAGACTTCGTGCGCATACCGTTCCGCCACTTTATGCGGGTCGCGGATACGCACCTGATCCAGCAGTTCAATCGCCGCGTTCATGGCCTGTTTTTTCGATCCGCCTTTATGGGTCTGCCAGGCTTCGGCCACTTGTTTGCCGATCGGCATCACCGGATTCAGGGAGTATTTCGGATCCTGCAAAATGAAGCCAACGCGCTTGCCGCGAATTTGCCGCATCTGTTTTTCACTGGCATTGCGCAAATCAATGCCGTCGAAAGACAAGGTCTCTGCGCGGCATTTCGCGCTGGAGGGCAACAGGTTCATCAGACAACGGGCGGTGAGGGATTTACCGGATCCGCTCTCGCCGACGATGCCGAACTTTTCTTTGCCTAACGACAGCGATACGCCGCGAACAGCGTCGAAACTGCCGCTGTTGGTCTGAAAGGTAATATGCAGATCTTTGATATCAACCAGCATCATTGCTCCTTAGGATCGAGGACGTCACGCAGCCCGTCGCCGAGGAAGTTAAACGCCAGAGATGTCACGAAAATGGCAATGGCCGGAATGAGCGGTACCCACCATTCGCTGAACAGGAACCGGCGGGCGGTGGCAATCATCGCGCCCCATTCCGGTGACGGTGGCTGTGCGCCCATGCCCAGAAAGCCCAGACTCGCTGCGGTGATAATGATTGAACTCATGTCGAGGGTGATACGCACCACCAGACTCGGTACGCACAGCGGCATGATGTGGCGCAGCACGATGCGGGCAGGCGTCGCGCCGGTCAGACGGCAGGCGGCAATATAATCCGTGCCGCGCACCTGCATGGTTTCTGCGCGTGCCAGTCGGGCATACGGCGGCCAGGCGGTGAGGGCGATGGCCAGAATGGCGCTTTCAATGCCGGGTTTGAGGGCGGCGACGAACGCCAGTGCCAGAATCAGACGCGGGAAGGCCAGAAAGATGTCGGTGATGCGCATCAGAATGCGATCCAGCAGGCCACCGGCATAGCCAGCCACACAGCCAATCAGCAGACCCAGCGGGGCAACAATCGCCACCACCACGATCACCATGCCGAGCGTGATACGGCCACCGTAAAGAATACGGCTCAGGGTGTCGCGTCCCAGTTCATCAGTCCCCAGCCAGTGCAGGGAGGAAGGCTTCGCCAGACGGTGTGCCAGATCCTGTGCGCCCGGATCGTAGCTGGTCAGCCACGGCGCACAGAGGGAAATCAGCAACACGATCAGCACGGTAAACAGGCCGGTGACCGCCAGCGGATTTTTACGCAGGCCGAGCCAGATGCGGTAACGGCGTCCCCAGACGGCTTGCGTGCGGGTGTGCGGCGTATCCGCCAGCAGCCAGGCGCGGCTGCCCGCGCGGGGTTGAGGTGTGACAGGAAGAGTGCTCATTTTACGCGGGGATCCAATAGTCGGTAGAGAAGGTCAGCCAGCAGGTTGAGCAGCACATAAATCGCGCCGATCAACAGCGTTGAGCCGATCACCGGGTTCATATCCGCATTCATCAGCGACACGGTGAGATATTGTCCGAGACCCGGCCAGGAGAAGACGTTTTCCGTGACCACGGCACCTTCCAGCAAACCGGCGTAGGTCAGCGCCAGCACGGTGATCAGCTGCACGCCGACGGTCGGAAAGGCATGTTTCCAGATCACCCGCTGTGCCGACAGCCCTTTGGCACGGGCGGTGATCACATATTCGCCGCCCAGCGCGTTAAGCATAAAAGTACGGGTCATGCGGGTGATGTAGGCCATGCTGAAATACGCGAGGATCAGCACCGGCTGCACCATATGCGCAAGGGCATCCCAAAATGCCCCCATGTCACCGGCCAGCAGGGAATCGACCGTCAGCAAACCGGTGACCTGCGGGATCATATCCTGATAGATGATGTCCTGACGTCCCGGCCCCGGCGCGATACCCAGCGCGGAGTAAAAGATCAGCAGGCTGAGCAGGGCCAGCACAAACACCGGTAAAGAGTGACCGGCCAGACACACCACGCGGATGGTCTGATCGATCCAGCTACCCTGACGGGTGGCGGCCCAGACGCCGAGCGGAATACCGACAATGGCGGCGATGATGATGGCCGCCGTCGCCAGTTCCAGCGTGGCCGGGAAAAACCGGGCGATATCCGTGGTGACCAGATTAGAGGTCAGGGCTGAGCGCCCCAGATCACCGTGGAATACCTGACTGAGATAATGGAAGAACTGCAACCAGAGGGGCTGATCCAGCCCCATTTCATGACGAACCCGTTCGACGACTGCCTGCGGGGCGTTATCGCCAACCGCAGCCAGAACCGGGTCCGTCGGCATCACGCGACCAATAAAGAAAGTCACTACCGACAGACCAAACAAAGTAAGACAAACGCTGATGCAGGTACTCAGAAATCCTTTGAGTCTCTTGCTCACGCTTTAACAACCTTCTCGTAGGGGCTGGTGCTCATTACAGTTAATACCACACCGGAAATCACGTTACGGCAGGCAGCGGTCATGGTCGGTTGCAGCATGATGGCAAACGGGCTGTTTTCCATATGTCTGGTCTGCAATTCTTCGTACAGCTTGATGCGGGTAGCCGGATCCGATTCTTTCAGGGCTTTGGTGCTGAGATCGGAGATTTCTTTATCCTGCCAGCTGCAACGCCATGCCAGCGTACGGCTCTTGGCTTTGTCGGTGTTATCCGGGTTGCTGCAGAACGCTTCGGCGTTGGAGTTCGGGTCAAAATAATCCGCGCCCCATTGTGTCATCGCCAGTTGTTGCTGACGGGCACGCATTTTGGTCAGTACCTGACGGCTTTCAGCGGCCAGCAGCGTGACTTTTATCCCGACTTCCGCCAGGTTCGACTGCAATGCCTGCACGATGTCAGAAGAAGGGGACGCAGAATAGTGATCCAGCGTGATGTCAAACCCGTTCGGGAAACCGGCTTCCGCCAGCAGGGCTTTGGCTTTTGCCACATCACGTTTGTACATGATGGTGTTAACCGCCGCCGGGAAACCTTCCGGCAGGAAGCTCTGATGGATTTTGTGGGTCAGCGGCACGATATGCTGCTGGATATTTTCGTAATCGATTGCCCATTTGATCGCCTGCCAGACCTGCGGTTTCGCCAGATTCTGGTGCGCGGTATTGGCGGAGAGCATAAAGGTGCCCGCAATGCCTTTCTGTACCAGCGTGAAGTTTTTGTCTTTCAGCAGCGGACGCAGCTGTTCGGTGGTCAGGTTGCGGGCGATATCGATATCGCCTTTCTGCAGCATTAACAACTGAGCGGAAGGGTCAATGATATGACGCATGATGATGCGCTGGATCTTGCCTGCGTGCGGGTTGTTTTTGTTGCTTTCCAGAATGACGGATTCGCTGACTTTCCAGTCACGCAGTTTGAACGCACCGGAACCGGCACTGTTTTTCTTCAGCCAGGTATTACCGAGATCGTCACCCGCCTGATTGGCCAGACAGGCAGATTTTTGCACGATGCTGCCGACGTTGGCGGTCAGGCAATATAACAGGAAGGATTCAGAGGCCGGTTCGGTGGTCTTGATCACCAGCGTTTCGGCGTCAGGCGCGGTAATCAGGCTGTCGACGTTATCTTTGGTGTAACCAAACTGGTTAATGATGTACGCCGGGCTTTTATCCAGTTTCACCACGCGTTGCAGGGAGAACGCGGCGTCTTCGGCGGTAACCGGTTTGCCATCGGCCCATTTGGCTTTCGGATCCAGTTTGAAGGTGAAGGTTTTTTTGTCATCGGAAGCCGTCCAGGACACTGCCAGATCGCCTTCAATTTCATCAGGGGAGGCCAGTTTAGGTTTCACCAGTTGCTGATACATATTGCCGGTAATTTCACTGCCCACGGATTCAAAACTTTCATGCGGGTCAAGGCTGGTAATGATGTCGAGCTGAATCGCCATCACCAGTATCGATGCCGGCGTGGCAGCAAACACGGCATCAAATTTCAGGTAGGACAGCACAGGTATTGCGGAAAAACCGGTAACAAATTGACGCCTGGTAACCATAACAACTCCCATCATGTTGATATATAAAAGTAAAATTAAAAATTACAGTGGCAAACCCTTGACTTAACTCCGGGCAACTGGCTTAAATGAAAAACCGTTGCTTTGCACTCGTCGACGTTTCATATCGAAAAAACTAATGTGAAGCGTACTGTCTTTGTTCAACGCTGGTGCAACATCACACTGTGACTGCACCCTGTATGAACAAATCTCCGTTGTCTTAGTCATGCTTAATCAAAGGTAGACCTTTTTTATGAATAACGTAGCGCACGGAACTGAAGAATTAATGCCGGTTTTTGATGGACATAACGATGTTTTGCTACAACTTTGGGCAGAACATCGTCAGGATCCGGAACGTGCATTCCTTCAGGGACCCGCCAGCGGACAATTGGACCTGCCGCGCTGTCGTGAAGCAGGCTTTGCTGGCGGGCTTTTCGCCGCCTGGGTGCCAACGCCTGACGTTGACCTTGCAAGTAGCGTGCCTGATCGCGCAGTCGATCCCCGTTTTTTGCTGGAAGGTACTCAAAAACATCCTGATTTTTCCCCGACGCCTTCTTTCGATTTTGCACGTGATGTCACATTTGGCATGATGGCGTTCCTGCTCCGAATGGAAGAACACTCGCAGGGAAAGGTGAAAATTTGCCGTACTGCGCAGGAAATCCGTCAGTCGATGGATAACCATGCATTAGCTGTGGTTATGCATATTGAGGGCGCGGAAGCGATTGATGAGGATTTGTATAATCTCGACGTGTTGTACAGCATGGGGCTGCGGTCGCTCGGCCCGGTGTGGAGCCGTCCGAATATCTTCGGCCATGGCGTGCCTTTCAAATATCAGACCTCGCCGGATACCGGGCCGGGGCTGACAGACGCGGGCGTGCGTCTGGTGAAAGCCTGTAACCAGAAACGCATCATGATCGACCTGTCGCATCTCAATGAAAAAGGGTTCTGGCAGGTGGCAGAACTGAGCAATGCGCCGCTGGTGGCCAGCCATTCCAATGCGTTCAGCATCTGTCCGCAATCACGCAATCTGACGGATAAACAACTGGGCGCCATTAAAGAAAGTCAGGGATTCGTCGGGCTGAACTTCGCGGTGCCATTCCTGCGCGAAGACGGTAAACGCAACGACGATACCGGCACCGATATCATGGTGCGTCACGTCGATTATCTGGTGGAACATCTGGGTGAGGACAGCGTCGGATTCGGATCGGATTTTGACGGTGCGACGATGGCGCCCTTTATGAAAGACGTGCGGGGACTGCCGGTGCTGGTGGAGGCGTTGCGAAAGGCGGGTTACGGTCAGGCACTGCTGGAAAAAATCTGCTACAAAAACTGGGTGAATGTGCTGGAGCGCACCTGGGGAAACTGAGTCAGCAGGCAGGGCAGTAAAAGAAAAGGCAGCCACAACGACGGGCTGCCTTTTTGCTGTGTGCTGCGCAGACTTATTTGAAGAAGTCTGCGCTGACGGTCAGGTTGCCGCCGCTTTTGTTCTGCCACTGGCGGGTAATGTGGTAGAACTTGGCGCCTTTCGCTGCGGCACGGTTTGCCACTTCCTGCGACACGTCGGTGGTGCTGTTGTAGTGACCGGTGAAGGTCGTGGAATCAAACGGCACCATCTGCGCGGCGGTCACGTCATTCACTTCCTGAATTTTCGCGCCGTTGGTTGCAGTGACAGTGTAACGCTGACCGGTAGAGGACTGCGTCTCAAAGAAGCGGCCGACATCACGGCTTGGGCTGCCGGAAGAGGCCACGCCCGGGATTTCAACTTTCGCTGCCGCTGCGCCACCGGCTGCCAGTGCGGCTTTACCGGCTTCAGAATCAGCAGGGATCGCATCCGGAGACTGTACAACGCGTTTTGCTGCATCTTTCTTATAAATAAACGCTGTCACGTACTGATTGCCGCCGCTGTTGGCATCAATCTGGCGAACGATAAAGAAGGAGTATGCCCCTTTCTCTTTCGCGGCTTTGGTGATGGCATCATTGACGTCTGGCTGGCTGCGGTAGAAACCGCTGACCGTCACGGTGTCATATGGCTCAAGGCCGTACGCCACATCTTTCGGCAGCTCGACCACGCCATTGATCACGCGGTAGTGAGTATCTTTACTGACTTCTGGCGCATCTTTTTTATAGATATCTGCAACTACGCGCCAGTTCCCGCTATTGTTAGTGGTGTTGGTATCTTGAATATAAAAATAATCTGCACCCAGCGTATCGGCACGGCGGGAAACAGCGTCAGACGCGTCGCCCAGTGTGTTGAATCGCCCGGTAATAACAATGCGATCAAAAGGCTTGATGGCTGCTGCTTTCTGCGGGCTGATTTCCTGCGCGGCATGTGCAGCAGACAGCGCAGAAACAGAAAACAGGGCCGATGCGATGATCGTTTTTGTCAGCTTCATAAAAAATCCTTTCACCTTGCGCAGTAATGTTGAAACGTGCTGAATTCTTGATGTGTAACAGGTTAGCGGCCGATTATTGCATGTAACAATGCCGAGTGTCTCAGCAATTTATGGCAATAAATAGGGGGTTACCGGTTTAACACCGTTCTTTTTTTACTGCGCATAACTTATATAAGTTTGCTGCATAATCCAAGAGGTGAAATAAATGTTAATTATTCACTATTTTCTAACTTTTATGCCCGAACTGAGCGGCTCAGAATGAAGAAATCCTGAGTGATTGATCCGGTGTATTGGCCGTTCTCAGGTGGATTAAAGGCATGTTTCTCAGGGTTTGCAGCAGGTTTGCGGACCATATCAACTTTTTTATTATTAATTGCCTGACTATCGCTGTGATACGTAGATTATTGATTAGATATTCAGTAGGTTATACCCAGCCTGAAAAAACAGTTATCGGTGACCTCTATTAACCGACAGGCTTGTACTTGAATTGTTATGTCGATGACACAAATCATCAATGAAAAGGGTGAAGGGAATACTATGCGTATTGGTGTACCAAGAGAGCGGTTGACCAATGAAGCCAGGGTCGCAGCCACGCCGAAAACGGTGGAACAGTTGCTGAAACTCGGCTTTACGGTCGCTATCGAACAAGGTGCCGGTAAGTTAGCCAGCTTTGAAGACTCCGCGTATGAGCAAGCTGGCGCGTCGGTTGTCAACGGTGATGATGTATGGCAATCAGACATCGTTTTGAAGGTTAATGCCCCAGAAAACGATGAAATCGATAAATTACAGGCAGGAACCACGTTGGTCAGCTTTATCTGGCCTGCGCAAAACCCGGAATTAATCCAAAAACTGGCCGACCGTCAGGTGACGGCGATGGCTATGGATTCAGTGCCGCGTATTTCCCGCGCACAATCCCTTGATGCCCTCAGCTCAATGGCTAACATCGCCGGTTACCGTGCGATCGTTGAAGCGGCACACGAATTCGGTCGGTTCTTCACCGGGCAAATCACTGCCGCCGGTAAAGTGCCACCGGCAAAAGTGATGATTATCGGCGCCGGTGTGGCGGGCCTGGCTGCTATCGGTGCAGCAGGCAGCCTCGGTGCCATCGTGCGTGCTTTTGATACCCGCCCTGAAGTGAAAGAGCAGGTGAAAAGTATGGGCGCAGAATTCCTCGAGCTGGATTTCGAGGAAGAAGCGGGCAGCGGCGACGGTTACGCCAAAGTGATGTCCGAAGCGTTCATCAAAGCAGAAATGGCGCTGTTTGCCGCGCAGGCCGAAGAAGTCGACATTATTGTCACCACGGCGCTGATCCCGGGACGTCCGGCACCCAAACTGATCACCCGTGAAATGGTCGCATCCATGAAGCCGGGCAGTGTGATTGTCGATCTGGCGGCGCAGACGGGCGGTAACTGTGAACTGACTGTGGCAGATCAGATCACCACCACCGAAAACGGCGTGAAGATCATCGGGTATACCGATTTGCCGAGCCGTTTACCGACACAGTCTTCTCAGCTTTACGGTACCAACCTGGTTAACCTGCTGAAATTACTCTGCAAAGAGAAAAACGGTGAAATCGAGATCGATTTCGACGATACCGTTGTGCGCGGTGTGACTGTCGTGAGAACCGGT
The DNA here is from genome assembly GCF_021276285.1 of Rahnella victoriana. NCBI lineage: Bacteria > Pseudomonadati > Pseudomonadota > Gammaproteobacteria > Enterobacterales > Yersiniaceae > Rahnella > Rahnella victoriana. The sequence continues at coordinate 4,013,198 of NZ_CP089919.1, read as the reverse complement.
GAAGTGACCTGGCCGGCTCCGCCGATTCAGGTTTCTGCTCAGCCTCAGGCAGCGAAAGCGGCAGAACCTGTCGCGAAAGTAGAAGCCAAACCGGTATCGCCGTGGACCAAATTTATCATTATGGCCGTGGCTGTTGTGCTGTTTGGCTGGCTGGCGAATGTGGCCCCTAAAGAGTTCCTGTCCCACTTTACCGTGTTCGCGCTTTCATGCGTGGTCGGTTATTACGTGGTGTGGAATGTCAGCCATGCGCTGCATACTCCGCTGATGTCGGTCACTAACGCCATCTCAGGGATTATCGTGGTCGGTGCCGTACTGCAAATCGGTCATGGCGGTTGGGTGAGCTTCCTCTCCTTTATCGCGGTGCTGATTGCCAGTATCAATATTTTCGGCGGGTTCACCGTCACTCAGCGCATGCTGAAGATGTTTCGTAAGAACTAAGGGGAATATATGTCTGGGGGTTTAGTAACAGCAGCATATATTGTTGCCGCCATTCTGTTTATCTGCAGCCTGGCCGGGTTGTCAAAACATGAAACATCCAAGCAGGGCAATATTTTCGGTGTCACCGGGATGGCGATCGCGTTAATCGCGACCATTCTCGGGCCTGATTCCGGGAATGTGGGCTGGATCATCGTGGCGATGGTGATCGGCGGTGCGATCGGTGTTTATCTGGCACGTAAAGTCGAAATGACAGAAATGCCGGAACTGGTCGCGATTCTGCACAGCTTCGTGGGTCTGGCAGCGGTTCTGGTGGGCTTTAACAGCTATCTGGACCACGGTGCGGTACCGATGGAAGGCGTGATGGAAAACATCCATCTGACCGAAGTGTTCCTTGGTATCTTCATCGGTGCAGTGACCTTTACCGGTTCGATTGTGGCGTTCGGCAAACTGCGCGGGATTATTTCTTCCAAACCGCTGGCATTACCGCATCGTCATAAACTGAATCTGGCGGCGCTGGTTGTTTCTTTCCTGCTGATGGTGATGTTCGTTCGCACTGACAGCGTGGGCCTGCAGGTAGTGGCATTACTGATCATGACCCTGATTGCGCTGGCGTTTGGCTGGCATCTGGTGTCATCCATCGGTGGTGCGGACATGCCGGTTGTGGTCTCCATGCTGAACTCGTATTCCGGTTGGGCCGCAGCGGCGGCGGGCTTTATGCTCAGCAACGACCTGCTGATCGTCACCGGTGCGCTGGTCGGTTCTTCCGGTGCGATCCTGTCCTACATCATGTGTAAAGCGATGAACCGTTCGTTCATCAGCGTGATTGCAGGCGGTTTCGGTACTGACGGTTCCTCTACCGGTGATGCGGAAGAGATGGGCGAATATCACGAAGCCAGTGCGGAAGACGTGGCAGAAATGCTGAAAAACGCCAGCTCTGTGATCATCACCCCGGGCTACGGCATGGCGGTGGCACAGGCGCAGTATCCGGTTCACGACATTACTGCAAAACTGCGCGCGAAAGGCATCAAGGTGCGTTTTGGTATCCACCCTGTTGCTGGGCGTCTGCCAGGCCACATGAACGTTCTGCTGGCCGAAGCAAAAGTGCCGTATGACATCGTGCTGGAAATGGATGAAATCAACGACGATTTCAGCGATACCGACGTGGTGCTGGTTATTGGTGCCAATGACACCGTGAACCCGGCCGCGCAGGAAGATCCGCGCAGCCCGATCGCGGGTATGCCGGTACTGGAAGTGTGGAAAGCGCAGAACGTGATCGTGTTTAAACGTTCAATGAATACCGGTTACGCCGGTGTGCAGAACCCGCTGTTCTTCAAAGAAAATACCCAGATGCTGTTTGGCGATGCCAAAGAAAGTGTAGAGAAAATCCTGCGCGCTCTTTAATGCCAGTCCGCTAATGAAAAAGGCCAGTCAGATGACTGGCCTTTTTTTATCGCTCACTCAAACCTTACTCGTCGTCATCTTCTTCTTCATCATCGGACGTAATAGGGCATTCGAAATCATCTGGCTTGATGGCCAGCAAATCGCATTTCAGATGGTCGATCACCTGTTCGGTGGTATTACCCAAAAATGCGGCGGAAAGTCCGGTACGGCCAATGGCGCCCAGCACCACCACACCCGCCTGAAGATGTTCTGCCAGGTCAGGAATGACTTCTTCCGGCAACCCTTTTTCTACGTGCGTGAATTTCTCATCAAGCTGGAATTTCTGGCGCAACGCCTTCATGGCGATCAGATGCTGACCACGAATGGCATCGTTATACACGCTCGGGTCGAAATCAGGCAGTTCGATGGCAATATTGATCGGCGTGACCGGATACGCACCCACCAGATGCACTTCCGTCTGATTCACATGAGAGGCCAGTTCGATGGTTTCTTTCACCAGTTTATTGTTGAGCGGGTCATGGTACGGCTCTTCACTCGACAGGTTAACGGCGACCACGGCTTTGCCGCCTTCCGGCCACGGCTGGTCTTTCACCATCCACACCGGACACGGGCACTTACGCAGTAAATTCCAGTCGGTCGGGGTGAAAATCACGGACTCAAGGCGGTCATGCTGATGTGCCATCTTCAGCAGCAAATCGTGATTGTGGGTAACGACTTCCTGGATAATGGCTTCGAAAGGTTTGTTGTGCCAGACGACTTTGACATCAATCGGGATGCCTGCTTCGACATAATAATGGCATTGTTCTTTAATCCACGCTTCCCGTTCACTGATAACACTTTGTCGCATGCTGGTTCGCTCGTCCGGCGACAGCATGGTGGTCATCTCGTAAGAGAAATCATAGATAGAAAGGAATGCTTTGATGCGGCCGCCGTTACGTTGCACCAGATAAACGGCACGACGCAGCGCGGGTTGGTCATCCTGATTGGGGTCTATAGCAACCAGTAAATTCTGATACTTAGCCATGGGGACTCCTTAACACCTGTAAGAGAACGGCGGTCAGTGTATTAAGTACAGAGTAAACCAAGAATAAGCAATCGGACAGCGGAGAAATTGAGTCGGATCAACAAATTATTCCTTGCTGACCCGACAGCAAATCTATCAGGCAGAAACCGGAGCAGATTGACCGGCTAATTGAGAAAGCATTTCATGATTCTCAATGGTGATGTATTTCCCTTTCACACTCAGCATTTCTGATTTCTGGAAACGGCCTAACAAGCGGCTGATGGTTTCCACGGTCAGACCGAGGTAGTTACCGATATCGCCACGGGTCATGGTCAGGCGGAATTCGCGCTGAGAGAAACCACGTTGTGCGAAGCGGCGGGAGAGGTTGTAGATAAACGCTGCCAGTCTTTCTTCGGCGTTTTTCTTCGACAACAGCAGGATCATGTCCTGGTCGCCTTTGATCTCGCCACTCATCAGACGCATCATCTGCTGGCGCAGATTCGGCATTTTGCCGGAGAGGTCATCCAGCGTTTCAAACGGGATTTCACAGACCATGGACGTTTCCAGTGCCTGAGCAAAACTCGGGTGCTGCAAGCCACCAATAGCGTCAAAGCCCACTAAATCACCGGCAAGATGGAAACCGGTAATTTGCTCGTCGCCTTGTTCTGTAATGGTATAGCTTTTAATGGTGCCTGAACGGATCGCATAAAGAGACTTCAGTTCATCACCGGCTTTAAACAATGCCTGACCTTTTTGGATCGGCTTTTTCCTTTCGATAATGTTGTCCAGCTGATCGAGTTCATGCTCGTTCAGGGTGAAAGGAATACAAAGCTGGCTGATGCTACAGTCCTGACAATGGATTGCACAGCCACCAGATTGGATACGTCGAATAATACGTTTTTCCGGGATCATAAGAGGCACTCTGGCAATATTGATATGGGTCAATTTTAACATCTTTTGCAGTGAGTGATAAGTAGCTGAAAGGTGCTAAAAGGGCGAAATGTTAAAAAACCCCGTTTTTAAACAGGTTTTTTTTCTAATTATTTTGATCTGCGGAGGGAATTAAGTCGAATTGAGAATCAGTGAGATTTAGAGCAGGGTCAATTTATTAAGAAAAAGAATAACGAAATTTTAATGAATAACACGAATGAATCAATTTAGGACCAGAATAGCCTTTAATTTATTATCCGTTTCGGTTCGTTATTTTGTCAGTTTTTTTAACACATTTGATTCGTCTCACCGCGGGGCGGATTATGGCATAAACCGCGACAGCGATCGACTTTGATACCCATTCTCCTCACAACCGCTTACAATGACTGAATTCGTTTAGCTTTCGTTTACTTTTAGGAAAGGTGTAATGCAGTCTGATTCTCTGGGTTTTCCGTTTGAAACCACTCTTGTGTTCGTTATTATCGCCGTTGCCGCGCTGCTGATCGACATCTTTGCCCACCGCAGTCATAAGCCTATCGGCCTGAAAAGTGCCTCCCTCTGGACGGTCTTCTGGATCGCTGTTTCTCTGAGCTTTGCCGGATTCCTGTATATCCACCACGGCAAAGAAGTCGCCAGTCTGTTCCTGACCGGTTATGCGCTGGAGCAGGTGCTTTCTATTGATAACCTGTTTGTGATTATGGCGATTTTCGCCTGGTTTAAAGTGCCGGACGGTTACCGTCACCGCATCCTTTACTGGGGCGTCATTGGCGCGATTGTTTTCCGGGGCATTTTTGTGGTGATTGGTACCAGCCTGCTGGCGCTGGGGCCGTGGGTGGAGATGGTGTTTGCCGTGGTCATTCTCTGGACGGCAATTCTGATGATGCGTGCCGGAAATGACGATGACGAAAATGATGATTACTCAGATCACATCGCCAACCGTATGGTTCGCCGTTTCTTCCCGGTGTTTCCGAAACTGGTGGGGCCACATTTTCTGGTCAGCAGCGAGCAGGTCGAAGCCGAACTGGCAAAACCGGAAAATCAGGGTTTCAGCTTTACGGTGAAAAAGGGCGTGCGTTACGCCACGCCGTTGCTGTTGTGTATTGCGGTGGTGGAAATCTCCGACCTGATGTTTGCGTTTGACAGTGTTCCGGCCGTGATTGCCGTCAGCCGCGAACCGCTGATTGTCTATTCTGCCATGATGTTTGCCGTCCTCGGATTACGTACCATGTATTTCGTGCTTGAGGCATTACGTAAATATCTGGTGCATCTGGAGAAATCCGTCATTTTCCTGCTGTTCTTCGTTGCCGCAAAACTGGCGCTGAATTCCAGTAATCACCTGTGGCATCACGGCGTAGAAATCAGCGCGATGACCAGTTTGTACGTGGTGCTCGGTGTTCTGGCGTTAGGGATTATTGCCAGCCTGTTGTTCCCGGGCAAAAAAGAAACCGCATAACGTCTTGTCGTGCTTCCCGATGAAAAAACGCTGCCATGGCAGCGTTTTTTGTTGGGGGACGGCGTGGGGAAACCGGCGTTACACGTCACCCTCGTTATCTTTTTCCACCGCCTCATGGATGCGATCCAACATATCCGGGAAGGCGGACTGCACGCGGCTCCAGCTCGGGATAAAGGGCTTTTCGCTTGGCGTATCCACAAAGGCCTGACCGGCTTCCATAATCGCGCCGGAGAACAATTCCACCGCAGATTCTTCACTGTGCCGGTCAAAAGATAAGCCGTTCATTCGTGCATCGTTTTCAAACCCGTCAATCATATCCAGCGCGTTGCGGTAATACGTGGCTTTAAGGATGCGGAACGACTCGCTGGTAATATTCACGCCGAGAATAGCCATCTTGCGGTACAGCGCCTTGGTGATATCAATACTCATGCGCTGCAAACCGTTCGAGGCATCTTCTTCCGACATAGGCTGATGTTTGTGGTCGTAATTGTCGGCAATATCGACCTGACAGATACGTTTGGTCGCCGTGTTGCGATGAAGTTCAGACAGCACGCCGATCTCCAGCCCCCAGTCGCTCGGGATACGCAAATCATTCAGCACGTCCGTACGCATGGCGAACTCACCCGAAAGCGGGTAACGGAAGGTGCGCAGGTATTCCAGAAAATCGGAATGGCCGTAAACGATTTGCAGGGATTTCAGCAGCGGGAACACCAGTAACCGGCCCACGCGGCCATTAAATTTCCCGTCTGCCACGCGGGCGTAATAGCCTTTACAGAAATCATAATGGAAATTCGGATTGGCGACAGGATACATCAGGCGGGCCAGCATATCGCGGCTATAGGTGACAATGTCACAATCATGCAGCCCGACCACCGAAGTGCGGCGCGACGCCAGGGTATAGCCGACACAGAACCAGACATTTCGGCCTTTACCCGGCTCGTTGGGCGAGAGGTTTTCTTTTTTCAGCTCCTGATCCAGCGCCGTCAGACGCGGCCCGTCATTCCATAAAATGCGGTGACGCTGGGGCAGACGGGAGAAAAATTCGCGGGCAAATAAAAACTGGTCGCGGTCAGCCCGGTCCAGACCAATAACGATCTCTTCCAGATATGGCACTTTTGTCAGTTCATCGACAATGCGGGTCAGCGCCGGACCTTCAAGTTCTGAAAACAAGGAAGGTAATATTAATCCCATCGAACGGCGGCCGGAAAACACCTGCAAATCGTATTCGAGTTCTTCGACTTTGCGGTTCGTCAGATTATGAAAATTAGTAATGACACCATCCTGATAAAAATCGCTCATACGGTATTCTCCAATTTTAGAATAGATAAAATTATTGGAAGTCTTCTCTGTAAACACAGAACGATAAACAATACAGAAACAAATTTTTAATAAAGACGTTTACCTTTTCAGTTTTGCCTTCAGCGGCGCGCTATAAAATGATCCAGCCCTTGCGACCAGCCCTGCGGGCCAAATTCCGTCGTGCGAAATACGTGTGAAGGAAAATCGCGTTCAAGTGGCATCGGGTGGTCGTGATGACCTTTAATCACGACCGCATGATCCACCGTGTCGAGCATCGATAAATCATTCGGCCCGTCACCCAGCCCGATACTGATCACCGGCTGTCCCCGTTTTTGCTGATACTGTGCCGCCAACCATTGCACGGCCTGTCCTTTCCCGGCACCGGCTCCCATCACATGCCAGAAACGACCGCCGCGCGTCAGGGCCAGACCTTCCCGCGCCAGACATTTTTTCAGGTGCGCAAAATCCAGATCGTTACCAAACCAGACCAGCGGTTCAGAGGCCTCACGTTGCATCGCCAGGGCGGCATCCGTTGCCGACAATCCTGTCCAGACCGCGACCTGTTCCGGCGTGACATCACCGAAACCACGAAACTCAAAATCGTAACGCTGGCGCAATTCCACCAGTGTCTGGCGGATCTCCGGATAGGCTGCGCCGTGAATGTGAAACGGTGCAGCGTCTGCGGTTTGCCACTCCGACGGCAAATGAATGATCGCGCCATTTTCAGCAATATACGGCTGATGAGTCAGATGCAATGCGGCCTGCAAATTCGCCACTTCGGCTGTCGTTTTGCTGGTGGTTAAAATCAGCGGTATCCGTGCCGCCGCGAGTTTATCCAGCCAGGGCTGAGCGGGTTGCCAGCTGTAATCATGATGGTCGAGCAGTGAACCATCCAGGTCAGTAAAAATAATCAAGGGATCATCAAGGTAAGGCATCTTTTCTCCTCAATTGTGCCGGGGAACCGAAGCGAAACCTTGCCGGTTTACTTCTGCCCCAGCAGCTAAGTATAGATATAAAAATGGGTTTTAACGGCAGGCAGGGCATTTCCGGAATTTTTACCGGCCGAGTTTCACCGGCATGCGACTTTACCCGCAGCGGGTTTGCGGTAATAATTTGGCGCAGTTCCACCGCTGAAAAAGGGGTAAGCAGATGAGCGAAGATGATGATTTATTCAGTCAGGAAATGGCCGGAGTACAGCCCCTGGCGTCGGATAAGCGGGTGGTCTACCTCAAAAACTCAGCCACCGGGAACAAGGTCAGTGCGGAGGCGGTGACAGAAATTCGCGAAAACCCGCTGACCACCGGTTTTCTCAATATTCAGCCGTGTGATGAGCCTCTGGAATACAAACATGATGGCGTACAGCAGGGCGTCCTGGATAAACTCCGGCAGGGAAAATACCCCCTTGCCGCCAGCCTGAATTTGTTGCGCAAGCCCGTTGAACAATGCCGTCAGGAACTGTTTGCCTTTTTCTGTCAGGCGCAGGCCGAAAACTTACGCACGCTGTTGATCATCCACGGCAAGGGACGGGAAGACCAAAGCCACGCGAATATCGTGCGCAGTTATCTTGCCAAATGGCTGAAGCAACTCGATGACGTGCAGGCTTTCTGCGTCGCCTTGCAGAAAGACGGCGGAGCCGGTGCCTGTTACGTCGCGCTGAAGAAAACGGCACAGGCGAAGCAGGAAAACTGGGAACGCCATGCCAAGCGCAGCCGCTGATTCTCTCTGTCCTCCGCAAAGTCACGGCGTGTTTGTTGCGCCGTGGTTTAAGCGTCAGCCTTTACTGTCCTGATACTTTTCAAGCCCGGCGACGGGCACTTAACCGAGCTATTCTCATGTTTTTAAAACCGGTTTATCTGCGCTGTACTCTGTTGTTGTGCGGCGTCAGCCTCTTATCTGCCTGCGATCGAGACGCTTCTGAACAGGACACTCCGCAGGTCATTGAGGGCAAAACCATGGGCACGTTTTACCGTGTCAGTCTGGCTGGCGTGGATAAAAGCCGCGAGGCCGCGCTGCGTGAGCAGATAGAAGCGCAACTGAAAGAAGACGATCATCAGCTCTCCACCTACAAAGACGATTCCGTGCTGTCGCGCTTTAATCAGTATCAGGGCAATGTGCCGCAGCCTGTCAGTGAAGGCATGGCCGACGCCGTTGTCACGTCTCTGCGGATTGGTCGTCTGACCGGTGGCGCGATGGATATTACCGTCGGCCCGCTGGTTAATCTGTGGGGTTTCGGCCCGGATAAACAGCCGGTGAAAACCCCGACGGCGGAGCAAATCAGCGCCGCGCGGGCGCTCACCGGTTTACAGCATCTGAAAGTGATCCAGCAAAGTGACGGGCAATACCTGCAAAAAGATCTGGCCGGTATGTATGTCGATCTCTCCACAGTGGGCGAAGGCTACGCCACCGACCATCTGGCGCGTCTGGTTGAAGGGAATGGCATCAGCAATTATCTGGTGTCCGTCGGCGGCGCGGTGGTATCACGCGGACACAACGCGCAGGGCAATCCGTGGCAAGTGGCGATTCAGAAACCGACGGACAAAGAAACCGCCGTACAGGCGATCGTAGATTTGCAGGGCATGGGGATCAGCACCTCCGGCAGCTACCGCAACTATTACGAACTGAACGGCAAACGCCTTTCCCACATCATTGATCCCGCCACCGGTTCGCCCATCACCCACAAACTGGTCTCCGCGACGGTGATTGCGCCGACCGCACTGGAAGCGGACGGCTGGGATACCGGTCTGATGGTGCTCGGCACACAAAAAGCGCTGGCGCTGGCGGAGCAACAGCATCTGGCGGTGTACCTCATCACCAAAGAGGGGGACGGCTTCAAAACCTACATGTCGCCACAGTTCAAAGCCTATCTGAAAGACCCGCAGTCCTGATCCCTGTTGCTTACAGCGCGCCGTGCAGTTTTCCGGAAAGATAATCGAGAAACGCACGCAGGGCTGACGACTGGCCTTTATGACTGGCATATAACGCCGAAATGGACGATGGCGGCGTATGCCAGTCGGGCAGTAAGCGCAGCAATTTCCCCTCAGCCAGATCCTGTTTGCAGGCCATTTCCGGTAACAGCGCGATCCCCAGCCCGTCCGCTGTGGCCTGACGTAATACCAGCAGGTTATTACTGACCAGCCGCGGTGTGAGCGATATTTTGCGCATACCGTCCTGCAAATGTGTCAGCTCCCATTCTCCGCCCGCCCAGGGTGTTTTCCGTACCAGCGTGGGCAGATAACTGAGTTGTTCGATCGCAGGCGGTTGCGGCAGGGCGCGGATAAAGGCCGGACTGGCAACCAGCACATAGTTCAGCGTGCCGAGTGCCTTGCGGTATAACCCGGAGTCTTCCAGCGGTTCATTGTGTGAACGGAGGGTGACATCGAAATTTTCTTCCAGCAGATCCACCGCACGGTTTATGGCCAGCAGCTCCAGCGTGATGCCGGGGAAGCGTGTCAGAAATTCTGTCATCAGCGGGGCGATCACCATTTCAGCCATCATCACCGGGGTGCAAATCCTCAGTAAGCCACGCGGGTTTTGCTGCAAATCGTCGATCACCTGTTGTGCGGCCTGAGCCTGTTGCAGCAACTTCTGGCATTCGGCGGCGTAACACTCGCCGATGCTGGTGACCGAAAAATGGCGCGATGTGCGCTGCAATAAACGGACGCCGAGACGGGTTTCCAGTGCATCGACGCGGCGGCTGAGCAGCGATTTCGACACGCCCAGCGCCCGTCCGGCAGCGGTGAAACCCTGATGCTGAACCACGGCGGCAAACAGGGCCATATCATTTAAATTGTCGTTCATCGTTTCACCTGTTTGTGCTGAATCATGGCTGCGTTGTCATCGTTTTAAAATAGCAACGATGTGTTGTGATAATAGGTATTTCTGAGGATATCAACAACGATTATCCTGCTTGTATTCAACCAGAATCATGAAAACAGGACAGCCAATGAACATTTTGCATATTGATTCCAGCCCTTTTACCGCCGGTTCAGTATCCCGCGAACTTTCCGCCATGATTGTGGCGGAACTGTGCGCGCGCCATCCGGAAACCACCGTGACTTACCGCGATCTGGGCGTCACGCCGCCGCCGCATCTTTCTGCTGCCGCCATGAGCCTGCTGCACAACGCCCAGGAAGAAGTGATCACCCCGCAATTGCAGGCAGAACTGGACGGCATTTACCAGTCCATCGAACAACTGACCGCCTGTGATGTGATGGTGATTGGCGCGCCGATGTACAACCATGCGATCCCCGGCAATCTCAAAGCCTGGATCGATCAGGTATGTCAGAAGGGGAAAACCTTCCGCTATACGCCGCAGGGCGTGGTCGGGCTTATTCCGGGGAAAACCGCGTACATTGCCTCCGCACGGGGCGGTGTCTACAGCACGCCGGAAACCCTGCTACATGATTTTCAGGAACCCTATCTGGCGTCGATTCTCGAACTGATGGGCGTGAAGGATTGCCATATTATCCGTGCGGAAGGCGTCAGCCGTCAGGCGATTGGCCGGGAAAAAGGGCTGGCGGAAGGGCGGGAAATGCTGCTTCAGATCCTTAATGCCTGAAGCAGCGAGGGGCGTTTAGTGTTTTGCGGAACTGATCAGCTCAAATAACACCACGGTACGTGACGTGCAGATATATTCGCGACCAAACTCAACGTTGTGCTCGTTGATGTCCTCCGGCTGGAAGGTATCGAAAATATGCCGCCAGCTTTCACCGTGCGCCACTGAAGGCAGGGTGAACACCACATCTTCGTGGGAGGCGTTGAACAGCAGCAGCACCGTACTTAACGATCCCTGACGCACCAGACCGGTTGGCTGGGCGCGGCCATCGAGCAACATCGCAATGCATTTGGCGTGCGGATCCTTCCATGCCGCGTCAGACATTTCCTGCCCCTGCGGCTGGAACCAGCTGACATCTTTCACCCCCAGTTTTTCATGCAGGGCACCGGTCAGGAAACGCCCGCGATGCAAGATGGGAAAACGCTTGCGCAGGGCAATCAGACGGTAAGCAAACAATAAAAGCGACTGGCCTTTTTTACCGATATCCCAGTTGACCCAGGCAATTTCCGTGTCCTGACAGTAGGCGTTATTGTTGCCGTTTTGCGAGCGGCCAAATTCATCACCGGCAAGCAACATAGGCGTTCCCTGCGAGAACAGCAGTGTCGCCAGCATATTGCGCATCTGACGCATGCGAAGTTCATTGATGGCCGGATCGTCCGTCGGGCCTTCCACGCCGTAGTTCGCCGAAATATTGTTATCACTGCCGTCCTTGCCGTTTTCACCGTTCGCTTCGTTATGTTTATTGGCATACGACACCCAGTCATTGAGCGTAAAACCGTCGTGTGCGGTAATAAAATTCACGGAAGCATAAGGTTTGCGGCCACGATGATTGAACAGATCCGCAGAACCGGAAAGGCGCGTGACAAACTGCGCCAGCTGACCTTCATCGCCGCGCCAGAACTTACGCACGGTGTCGCGGAAGCGGTCATTCCATTCCATCCAGCCCGGCGGGAAACCCCCGACCTGATAGCCGCCGGGACCACAATCCCAGGGTTCGGCGATCAGCTTGCACTGGCTGAGGATCGGATCCTGACGGCAGGTGTCGAGGAAACCGCAACCTTCATCAAAGCCGTAGCTTTCACGTCCGAGAATGGTCGCCAGATCGAAACGGAAACCATCGACCTGCATTTCGGTGGCCCAGTAACGCAGCGAGTCGGTGACCATCTGCAGGACGCGCGGATGACTGAGGTTCAGCGTATTGCCGGTGCCGGTATCATTGATGTAATACCGCTTGTTGTCGGGCATCAGCCGGTAATAACTGGCATTGTCGATACCTTTGAAGGAGAGCGTCGGGCCAAGCTCATTCCCTTCAGCGGTATGGTTGTAAACCACATCCAGAATCACCTCAATCCCCGCCGCGTGCAGGGTGGCAATCATCTGCTTAAACTCATTGACCGTCTGCGTCGCCATATATTGCGGATGGGGCGCGAAGAAACTCAGCGTGTTGTATCCCCAGAAATTGTGCAGACCTTTGTCCTGTAAATGCCGGTCGTCGGTGAAGGCATGAACGGGCATCAGTTCCACCGAGGTGACGCCGAGCGAACGGATATAGTCCACGATATGCGGGGTACTCATGCCGGAAAACGTACCGCGTAAATGCTCAGGCACCGCCGGATGACGCATGGTATAGCCGCGCACATGCGTTTCATAAATCAGGGTTTTCTCCCACGGAATATGCCGTTTGCGCGCCCGCGCCCACGAGAATGCCGGATCGATAACACGGCATTTGGGCAGAAACGGGGCGCTGTCGCTGTTATCAATGTGCAAATCTTTCTTCGGGCTTTGCAGGTCATAGGCGAACAGGGCATCGTCCCATTTCAGCTCGCCGACAATCTGTTTGGCGTAAGGGTCGAGCAGTAACTTGGCAGGATTAAACCGGTGGCCGTCGTGCGGCGCATAAGGGCCATGCACGCGATACGCATACAGCAGACCGGGGCGGGCATCCGGCAGATAGCCATGCCAGACTTCATCGGTATATTCCGGCAGTTCAATCACGTCGTACTGTTCGCCGTCTTCGTTAAAAAGACAGAGTTCCACCTTGGTGGCATTGGCTGAAAACAGCGCAAAATTCACGCCCAGCCCGTCCCAGGTGGCACCCAGCGGCACCGGTAAGCCTTCACGGACCCGCGTGGTGTGTCCGGAATCAAAACTGCGGACAATCTCACCGTCGCTGTAAGGTTCAATAATTCGCACGCCAAACTCATCGACTGCAATATCGGCCTGTAAATGTGACGGAATGGTGCGGGTTTCTTCCGTCGTTACGACAGGTTTACTTTTCTTGCTGGATCGGGCCTTTGCCATACTTGACGTCACTCCGTTTCAGGGAAATCTGACAAAAAATTGCCGAAAGAGGGCCGCCTGCGTCTGCGCAGACGATAACAACGAGTGTAGACCGGACTCTGTAACTTCTCCCGTAAACCGCCGAAAACCATGATAAGGCGCTGTACAAGGCCATGAGCATCGCCGATAGTGAAAGCGAAAAAGCTAGCCTGCTAGTTATTGTCTGACTTTATCCAGAGGAATCTCCATGACCATCGCATTGCTCAGCCATGTTGAACTTGATGCTGGCTATCCTGAGCGGTTTGAAGCCGCCGGTTTTTCCCTTTATTTCGCCACGACGCCAGAACAGCGCGCCAGCCTTGATCCGCACATCGCCAGGAAAATTCGCGCAGTGTTAACCATCGGCAGTATCGGACTGAGCGCCAGTGAAATGGCCGCGCTGCCGGCACTTGAAATCATTTGTGCGCAGGGTGTCGGCTATGAACACATCGACGTAGCCGCCGCCAGACAGCGGGGTATTCACGTCACGCATGGTCCGGGTACCAATAATTCATCGGTGGCCGATCACACGCTGGCGCTGATGCTGGCGATCACCCGCAAAATCCCGCAATTTGATGCCGCCGTCCGGGCCGGTGAATGGAAAAAAACACGCTGGAATACGCCGGGCATGGCAGGAAAACGTCTCGGTGTGATCGGACTGGGAAATATCGGCGCACTGATCGCACGACGTGCGGCGGGCGGGTTCGATATGGAGATCGGTTATCACAACCGTCGCCCGCTGGAAGACAGTCCGTACCGCTATTTCCTCAGTATCACTGAACTGGCGGCGTGGGCGGATTATCTGGTGGTCGCGACGCCTGGCGGTAAAAGCACCGTCCGGCTGGTGGATGCGCAGGTGCTTCGCGCGCTCGGGCCTGAAGGTTTTGTCATTAATATTGCGCGGGGAAGCGTGATAGACAGCGGGGCGCTGATCGCCAGTCTGAGCCGTCAGGAAATCGCCGGTGCCGCGCTGGATGTGGTGGACGGTGAGCCGCAGGTGCCAGTGGAAATGCTTTCGCTCAGCAATCTGGTGATCACCCCGCATGTGGCAGGGCGCTCACCGCAATCCGTTGAAAATATGATGGCGCTGGTGCTCTCAAATCTCAGGGCGTATTTCGCCGGTAAACCGGTGATGACGCCGGTGCCGGAATAACCGTATTTTGTGCCTATAGTCGTAAAAAGCATAAGTAACCGCTTTTTCTTATTTGTCTGGCATAGCCACAGCCCGTAAGAATAGGGTTTTGGCAAGCTAAGAGGCAGACAGCGGTGAACTTTCAACAACTCAAAATTATACGGGAATCAGCGCGATGCAATTACAACCTGACTGAGGTGTCGAACATGTTGTTCACGTCGCAGTCAGGTGTCAGCCGTCACATCCGCGAGCTGGAAGATGAGCTGGGCGTTGAGATATTCATCCGTCGTGGAAAGCGTTTACTGGGGCTGACAGAACCGGGTAAAGAGTTGCTGGCAGTGGCCGAGAGGATCCTCAACGAGGCGCAAAATATCCGCCGTCTGGCCGATGTATTTTCAAAAGAGGACGCGGGGGTGCTGACCATTGCCACCACCCACACTCAGGCGCGTTACAGTTTGCCTAAAGTGATCAAGGCGTTCCGCGCCATCTATCCGGGCGTGCGCCTTGAGTTACATCAGGGCTCGCCACAGGAAGTGCTGGCGATGCTGCTGAGCGGGCAGGCGGATGTGGCCATCGCCAGTGAAAAGCTGATGAATGACCCTTCCGTCGCCGCGTTCCCGTATTACCGCTGGCATCACGCGATTGTGGTGCCGCAGGGTCATCCGCTGACACTGCAACACCCGCTGACGTTGCAGCACCTGAGCGAACAACCGCTGATCACCTATCGTCAGGGCATCACCGGCCGCTCCCGTCTTGATGAAGCCTTCAGCCGCGCGGCGCTGACTGCCGATATCGTGCTCAGCGCACAGGATTCCGACGTCATCAAAACCTATGTCGAACTCGGGCTGGGTGTCGGTATTCTGGCGGATAAAGCGTTTGAAGCGGGGCGTGATACCGGCCTTCAGCTGATCAACGCGGAGCATTTATTCGAAGCCAACACGGTCTGGCTGGGGCTGAAGAAAGCGCAGTTGCAGCGAAACTACGTCTGGCGGTTCATCGAGTTATGTAATCCGGGGCTGTCAGTGACTGAGATTAAAGAGAAGGTGTTCGCAACGGGGGGCGAGCCGGTAATTGACTATCAGATTTAGGCAGCCAGCGGGGACGGTTTTTGGCTCCTCCCCCTGCGAACGGGGAGGCTGGGAGGGGGTATAGCAAACGAAATTAATGCCAAAGCACACTTCAACTCTTTGATTTGTCATTAATACCCCACCCCAACCCTCCCCTTCGCAGGGGAGGGAGCTGACAGAGCACTTTCTAAGCAATGTCTGGCAATCAGGCCGGGACGGTTTTTGGCTCCTCCCCCTGCGAAGGGGGAGGTTGGGAGGGGGTATAGCAAACGAAATCAATGCTAAAGCACACTTCAACTCTTTGATTTGTCATTAATACCCCACCCCAACCCTCCCCTTCGCAGGGGAGGGAGCTTACAGAGCACTTTCTCAGGAATGCCTCTTTTGGACATAAAAAAACCGGTCAAATGACCGGTTTTTTACCTTCGCTAAACGCGAAATTCACACCGCCGGTTTGGCGATCACATTTCGGTTTTCCATGCGAACTTCCGCAATATTCACGTCAATGATATCGCTCTGACGGTAGGCGACTTCGCCTTTGATCAGCACGGTGCCGGTATCGGCGCTGCACACCAGCTCGTCGCGCACGCTGTGCAGGAACGGCGCAGGGATGAACGCCACGGCACCGATGTCTTGCAGGCGCACACGCAGGCCGCCGCGGGTGACATCAATGATTTCTGCGCTGAACTTCACGTCAGTACCGACCTTGTCTTCCAGATAACGCGCATACAGCCAGTCACCGACATCGCGCTCGGCCATGCGGTTGGCACGGCGGCGTTCTGCCAGCTGAACGGTCATGTCGTCCTGAGGCTTACCGGCAGACTGTTGCAGGATCATCGCTTTCAGCAGACGGTGGTTCACCATGTCGCCGTATTTACGGATCGGGGATGTCCAGGTGGCGTAAGCTTCCAGACCCAGACCGAAGTGTGGCCCCGGCGTGGTGCTGATTTCTGCAAAGGTCTGGAAACGACGGATGCGGCTGTCGAGGAACTGTGTCGGCAATGCATCAAGTTTACGACGCAGGGCGCAGAAACCTGGCAAGGTCAGTAATTCCTGAGCGTTGGCTTCAACGTCATTGGCCTGCAACACGGTGACCGCGTTTTCTACCAGCAGCGGATCAAAACCGGTGTGCACGTTGTAAACGCCGAAACCGAGGCTGTCGCGCAGGGCGATAGCGGCGCAGACGTTGGCGGCAATCATCGATTCTTCAACGATACGGTTAGCGATACGGCGGTGCTCAGCGACGATTTCCAGCACGTTGCCTTTCTCACCCAGTACGAAGCGGTAATCCGGGCGGTCTTTAAACACCAGCGCATGCTCGGTACGCCATGCGCTGCGCACATCACAGACGCGTTTCAGCAGGCGGATCTGATCGGCGATCACATCACTTGCCGGTTGCCATTCGCTTTTCTCATCGGCTTCCAGCCAGTCAGAAACATCGTCGTACGCCAGTTTGGCTTTCGATTCGATGGTTGCGGCGAAGAAACGAATGTCGCTGCCCAGCTGGCCATCCGTGCCCAGCGTGACAGAACACGCCAGCACAGGACGGCTGACGTCCGGCCACAGGGAACAGATATCATCGGACAGTTCACGCGGCAGCATCGGGATATTGAAGCCCGGCAGATAGTTGGTGAACGCGCGTTTTTTCGCGATGTTGTCCAGCTCGCTGCCTTCGCTGACGTAAGCCGTCGGGTCAGCAATAGCGATGGTCATTTGCAGGGTGCCGTCGCCGTTGTCTTTGACATACAGCGCGTCATCCATGTCCTGCGTGCTGCCGCTGTCGATGGTGACAAATGGCAGGGCAGTCAGGTCTTCACGGGTCAGGCCTTCGTCGCGCAGTTCCGCGATATCGGATTTCGGCGCTTCACGTTCGAGATTATGACGTGCCAGCGTGACCCACCACGGCGCGAGATCGTCGGTGCCGGTGGTGATCCATTCGGTGATTTCAGCCTGGAAGCTGTGATCGCCTTCTTTCAATGGGTGGCGACGCATTTCAGCCACACACCAGTCGCCGTCGCTCACTTCATGATTGATATTGCGGGCAACGCGGCACTGAATGGCATCACGTAATAAAGGATGATCCGGGATGATGGAAAGACGGTCGTCTTTCTTCGTTACGCGGCCCACAAAGCGGCTGAGGAAAGGTTCAACCAGGGTTTCCGGCTGGACGACTTCACGCTCTTTTTCAGTTTGCAGCGAGGCAATAACGCGGTCCCCGTGCATGACTTTTTTCATGTACGGAGGCGGAATGAAATAGCTTTTTTGGCCGTCTACTTCAAGAAAGCCAAAGCCTTTCTCAGTGCCTTTTACGATGCCTTCGACACGTGGGGTCTGAGAGTGAAGTTGCTGTTTTAACTGCGCGAGCAGCGGGTTATCTTGAAACATATCGTCCAGAAAATTGGGGGTTAATGTGGCTCGATTAGCGGCAGACAGTTTTACGCGATCTGACCCCGTCGGGCAAGCGGCATCTGCCCCTTTCGCCTCATAACCCTGAAGCGAAAGGGGAGATTTGCGCGATGTCGCGCAGGGACAGCTTAGGCGATACGTTGCAGGTCGGCTTTTTGTTCGCAGCGACGGATGGTCACCGGAACGGCTTTGGAGGTTGGGGTATGGGTCTGATCACCAAAACTGGACATCGGGACCAGCGGATTGGTTTCCGGATAATAGGCTGCCAGATTACCGCGCGGGATATCGTAGCTGACCAGTTTGAAACCGGACACCTTACGCTCGATTCCGTCATTCCACAGCGTTTCGATTTCCACCAGTTCACCGTCTTTCAGGCCCAGATCGGCCAGATCCTGCGGGTGTATAAACAGCACTTCGCGCTGACCATACACGCCACGATAACGGTCATCGAGGCCGTAAATGGTGGTGTTGTACTGATCATGCGAACGCAGCGTTTGCAGGGTGAACGGCGCATTCTGATCGCCCATCGGGATCAGCACCTCAGGCAGCGGGACGGCGCTGAAATTGGCCTTGCCGCTCAGGGTATTGAACTTCAGTTCTGCCGCCGCATTGCCCAGATAGAAACCGCCTTTAATATCGCAGCGCGTATTGAAGTCTTTAAAGCCTGGGATCGTGGCTTCAATGTGATCGCGGATCAGATTGTAATCGTCAGCCAGCGCCATCCAGTCAAGGTATTGGTCACCCAGCACGGCATTGGCGATACCACAGACAATGGCGGTTTCAGAACGCTGTTCTTTGGATAACGGAATGCCGACGCCTTCGGACGCATGCACCATGCTGAAAGAGTCTTCCACGGTGATGAACTGCGAACCGGTCGCCTGCATATCCAGCTCGGTACGACCCAAAGTCGGCAGGATCAGGGCTTCTGCGCCCGGCGTCAGGTGCGTACGGTTCAGTTTGGTGCTGATTTGCACGGACAGATCCAGATTGCTCAGCGCCTGCTCGGTACGCGGGGTATCCGGTGCGGCGGCGGCCAGATTCCCGCCGAGGCAGATCAGCACTTTGGCTTCTTTGCGCAGCATGGCTTCCAGCGCTTCAACGGTGTTATGACCCGGCACGCGTGGCGGAGTGAATTTGAAGTGGCTTTCCATCGCATCCAGCAGGGCGGTCGGCGCTTTTTCGTCGATACCCATGGTGCGGTTGCCCTGCACATTACTGTGACCACGAACCGGACATAAACCCGCGCCCGGTTTACCCAGCTGACCAAACAACAGTTGCAGGTTGGTGATTTCACGCACCGTCGGCACAGAGTGTTTATGCTGCGTCACGCCCATTGCCCAGGTACAAATCACGCGTTCAGCATTCATATAAATAGACGCCGCTTCACGCAAATCCTGTTCGCTCAGACCGGACTGTTCAGTGATTTTTTCCCAGCTGGTGGCATCGACCACGGCCAGATACTCATCAACACCGGCACAGTTTGCCGCAATGAATTCGTCATCAAACAGGGAAGGCTGACCGGATGCGATACGTTCGCGGTGCGTCTGTAATAAGGCTTTCACGATACCGCGCACGGCCGCCATGTCACCGCCAAGGTTTGGCTGGTAATAGGCGGCGCTGATGCGACCTGCTTTCGGTGTCACCACTTCCAGCGGTTTTTGCGGATCGGCAAAACGTTCCAGGCCACGTTCACGCAGGGTATTGAAGCTGACCACTTTTGCGCCACGGTCGGAGGCATGACGCAGGCTGTGCAGCATACGCGGATGGTTGGTACCCGGATTCTGGCCGAAGACAAATATGGCATCGGCTTTCTCAAAGTCATCCAGACGGATGGTGCCTTTACCGACACCGATACTTTGTTTCAGGCCCACGCCGCTCGCTTCGTGACACATGTTAGAACAGTCAGGGAAGTTATTGGTCCCGAACATACGGCCAAATACCTGATACAGATAAGAGGCTTCGTTACTGGCGCGGCCGGAGGTGTAGAAATCCGCCTGATCCGGGCTTTCCAGTCCTTTCAGATGGCTGGCGATCAGTGAGAACGCCTCGTCCCAGCTGACAGGTTCGTAATGGTCGGTGGTGCGGTTGTAACGCATCGGGTGAGTCAGACGACCCTGATATTCCAGGAAGTAATCGCTCTGGGCGCGCAGTTTGCTGACGCTGTGCCGGGCGAAGAATTCCGGTTCGACAGCTTTGCGGGTGGCTTCCCAGCTGACGGCTTTGGCACCGTTTTCGCAGAAACTGAAGGTACTGTGATTGTCGTCACCCCAGGCACAGCCCGGGCAGTCGAAACCGCGACCTTTGTTAACACGCATCAGGTTACGTAAGTTTGAAAGGACTTTCTTACTGTCGAAGACGAAACGGGTGGTTGATTCCAATGCACCCCAGCCACCGGCCGCGCCGTGGTAGGGTTTGATCTCAGTTTTGAATTTCATAGTTATGCTTCGCAGGTGGTTTTTGTCTTGTCTGTAAACAACCGGCACGGTGAAATGTTAATCCGATTGTTAATTTTATGTCACAAGTTTAGGAGGGAGATACGCGAACGTCTAATCGAATGCCATGATGGTGCGATAAGTATTATCTATCGCAGAAAAATATCGGGGAATAACGCAAATTCCTTGTCCGCAAAGGGGTTGTTCAGGGATTTTCATCCGCTGGCAAAACAGCGGGTTGTGATAATAAAACCTGATGGCGGGCGGAAAGACCGTTTCAGGCTGAATTTAACACAACTTGTAACAGAACCGTTTCATTATGAAATGGTTAGCAAAAGACTAAGGGTTTTTCTGCAAGGGGTTTTAGTGCACCCTATGCCGCAGATTTTTATCCCATAGTTTTTTTATATATGGCCGGAGCTATCAATGCGCCGTTCATATTGCGTGTTTAAGGAAGATTCAGTGAAACGTAGTGTAATGAGTGTCTTATCTTGTGTGTTGATGTTCTCCGCAGGCAGTGCGAAAGCTATCGCGCCACTGGATTTCCCTGTTGTGCCGCCGAGCATTGATGCCGCTTCTTTCGTGCTGATGGATTATGCCAGCGGAGATGTGCTGGCCGCGGGCAGCCCGGACGAACGCCGTAATCCCGCCAGCCTGACCAAACTGATGACAGGTTATGTCATTGACCGCGCATTGGATCACAAAAAAATCACTATGGATGACGTGGTGACAGTGCCGCAGGAAGCCTGGGTTGCGGGCAATAAAAGTCTGGCCGGTTCTTCCCTGATGTTCCTCAAACCGGGTGACCGTGTTTCGGTGCGTGACCTGATCCGCGGCATCATCATTACTTCCGGTAATGACGCCTGTGTGGCGATGGCCGATTACGTGGCGGGCAGCCAGGATTCATTCGTCGGAATGATGAATCAGTACGTAGTGAGCATGGGCCTGACCAATACCCATTTCGAAACCGTACACGGTCTGGATGCGCCGGGACAATACACTACCTCTTATGATCTGGCGAAGCTATCACGCGCCATTATCGGCGGTGAACCTGAGGAATATCATATGTATGCCGAGAAATCGCTGACCTATGACAACATCACTCAGCAAAACCGTAACGGCCTGCTGTGGGATAAAAACCTGCAGGTAGATGGCCTGAAAACCGGTCACACCGAAAGCGCCGGTTTCAACATCATTGCGTCGGCAACGCAGGGCGATCGTCGTCTGATTGCGGTGGTGATGGGCGGTAAAAGCTCAAAAGGCCGTGAAGAACAGGCGCGTAAACTGCTGACCTGGGGATTCCGCGAATACACCAGCAAACAGATTTTCAAAGCGGGTCAGACCGTTTCGGATGAGCACGTGTGGTTTGGTGCCGCTCCGCAGGTGAAAGTCGGTTCCATGAGCGATGTGTTCATCAGTGTCCCGCAAGCCGATGCCGATAAGCTGAAAGCCCAGTACGTGCTGACTAATCCGCAAATCGATGCCCCGCTGAAGAAAGGTCAGGAGCTGGGTAATATTAACATCGTGGATAACGGCAAAGTGATCAAAACCGTGCCGCTGGTGGCGCTGGAAGATGTGGCGCAGGGCGGGATCATCAGCCGTGCCATTGATTATGTGAAACTGAAAATCTGATCCTGCGTCATTCTGAAAAAGATACCGAGCCTGCCCGCAAAGCAGGCTCTTTTTTTGTGCCTAATGCACCATCGCTGGACATTCTGCTCCCCGGAGGTGACGGCGTTTTTTGTCACAGCCCGCCACAGACGCCGATTTCATTCATTGAAAACCGAGTTAAATCAATGTGGCACAGTTGTTGCTCAATCCTTATTTCTTGCTAGCAATCTGACCATTTTCGCTGGCTTCGACAGGAAATAAGGGAGATGACGAATGACGACATTACCTATGCCCATGACAGTGGCGGCCGGAACCCGGTGGCGGCAGTTAATTTTGGGGCTGATTTGCATGGCAGCCATTTCCAGTCCGCAATACGTCTGGACGCTGCTGACTAAGCCGCTGGCGCTTAAACTGGGTGTACCGCTGGCAGAATTACAGGTCACTTTTTCGTTACTGATTATCCTGCAAACTTTCTTTTCTCCTTTTCAGGGCAGCCTGATTGAACGTTTCGGTCCGCGTAAACTGATCTCCATCGGCACGTTGTTATCCGGCTTCAGCTGGGTGCTGGCGTCACAAGTTAGCAGCATTACCGGTCTGTATCTGGTGTATGGCTGCATCGGCGGTTTGGGTACCGGCATCGTCTATGTCGGTGTCGTCGGGCTGATGGTGCGCTGGTTCCCGCATAAACGAGGCTTCGCGGCAGGTATGGTCGCGGCAGGCTACGGAATGGGGGCGATACTGACCACTTTCCCCGTATCGGTCTCTCTGACCAGCCGGGGACTGGAAAGTACGCTGACCCTGTTTGGCATCATCTTCGCTTTGATTGGTTTTTTGGCAAGTCAGGGATTACGGATGCCACCGTCTGCCAGTGACCGGCAGGATGTGCCGGTTGTGGTCACGGAAGGCAAACAATACCGCCCCAAACAAATGCTCCGACAACCGCTTTTCTGGCTGATGTTTTTCATGATGGCAATGATGTCTACGTCGGGGCTGATGGTCACGTCGCAAATGGCGGTGTTTGCCCATGACTTTGGTATCACTGACGCCGTGGTGTTTGGTATGGCGGCCTTGCCGCTGGCGCTGACCATTGACCGTTTTACCAACGGGCTGACGCGTCCGCTGTTCGGTTTTATCTCAGATAAATTTGGTCGCGAGCAGACAATGTTTATCGCCTTTGCACTTGAAGGTTGCGCGATGATTTTGTGGCTGATGTGCCGCGATAATGCAGTGTTATTTGTGCTGCTCTCGGGCGTGGTGTTTTTTGGCTGGGGCGAAATTTTCTCGCTGTTTCCGTCAACGCTGACCGACACGTTTGGCAGCCAGAATGCCACGGCTAACTATGGCTGGTTGTATATGTCTCAGGGTATCGGATCTATTTTTGGCGGCCCGCTGGCGGCGTTGATTTACCAGCATACCGGCGGCTGGAACATCGTGTTTACCTGCGCCATTACCTTAGATTTTGTCACCGCTATTCTGGCGCTGTGGGTACTGAAACCCTGGCGTGCCCGATTTATGCAGGCTTCGGCAACTGAGCCACAGTAAAAACACAGAAGGCGCCCATTCGGCGCCTTTGTTATCCCATGCGTACTCTAACTATCACAACGTCACATCAAACTTCCCGGCCTGATAGTCGAGGATCGCCTGATTGATTTCCTGCGTGGTGTTCATCACAAACGGGCCGTGAGAAACCACCGGTTCATCGATTTTATCGCCGTGACCGAACAGGAACGTCGCGTCATCCTTTGCCGTGATGGTCACGCGATCTTCGCTGTTATCCAGTTCAATCAGATGCCAGGCCTGTGCCCCGATGCCATCAATGATCAGACGGCCTTTCACGGTGTAGAGGAATACCTGTCGCGCAGCCGGTGCCGGTAAGGTGACTTCGCTGCCTGCGGACATCTGTACCGTCATCATGGTGACGCCGGTCAGTGATTCCACAGGCCCTGTGACGCCCGCCACGGTGCCGGAAATCAGGTTAATCACGCCGTGACCTTTGCTGAGCGGGATCTGCGGTATGTCATGCTCCTGCAACCCGACATAACCCGGTGCCGTCATTTTCAGGCGGGAAGGCAGATTCACCCACAATTGCAGGATTTCCAGTTCGCCACCGGTCTGTTTGAACGATTCCGGCGACAGCTCAGAATGGATCAGACCGGAACCGGCAGTCATCCACTGTACGCCGCCCGGCCCGATCACGCTCTCATGGCCGCCGGTATCGCTGTGCGCCAGTTCCCCCCGCAGGATAAAGGTCACGGTTTCAAAACCGCGGTGCGGGTGCGGGCCAAAAGGCAGGCCGAGATTATCCGGCGCGTAAACCTGCGGGCCGTGATGATTGAGAAACAGGAATGGATCCAGTTGTTCCAGCTGCGGTCCGGGCACTGGACGGCGGGTTTGCAAATCACGAATATCATCGCGATAGGCTTTGTATTGCTGAACAATTTTACGGGTCATGGTGATGCTCCGGGAAAACATTGGGCTTTTTACGAAGACTAGCGGGGTTTGCAGAGGTTGTCACAGAGGAATGTTAACAAGCTGTAAGTCAGGCAGAAGCAGCGGGGCGACCGGCTCACTGTCGCCCCGACCGGTCAGAACACTTTGGAAGAAAAATCCGTTTTCACTTCGCTTTCAATGTAGGTGTTTAACCCCCATCCGGCGCGGGCGAGTTCCTTCATTTTTTCGAGATGTTCCGGGCCAGGATGGCGGATGTCGTAGAGATAAACGTGATTGTTTTTGAAACGTACTTTGATCGAGTTGGCATCAATCTGGAAGCTGACAACCTGTGAATCACCGCTTTTATTGGCGTAATTTTCCATGCTGTATCCTGTTAGCTAAGCCTGATTTCGGGCGACGTCTTCTATTAACCACGTCTGGCATTTTCTAACAGGGTGGCAGTTCACAGTTTACGGAACGTGTTTTAAAACAAGAGCTCCGGCGATAAACCAGAGCTCCCGCATCCGCGGATTATTTCAACAGGAACGAATGGTCAAAGGTACCTTTGACATTCAGCGCGACGGGTAATAATCCCTGCGCATGATAGAAATCAGCCGTCTGTTGTTGCTGTGTTTCGGTCGCGGCATCGATCGCCTGCCAGTATGATTGACGACGTTCGAACCCCAGTTTCGCGGCATCCAGCGGGAAGCCGATAATTTTCGCCAGTTTCTCGCTGTAAGCATCCAGATTTTTATATGCCCAGATTTGTGAATCACTCAGGCGTTGCAGATAGTCCGCAATGGCCTGACGCTTTGCCGGATCTTTCAGCGCCGTATCTGTCGCGGCGAGGAAACTGTTACCCGACCACAATCCACGGCCATTCACCACAACCCGCAGATGATCCTGCGTTTCAGCAAACGCGGTATAAGGTTCCCAGGTTGCCCAGACATCCACGGAACCCTGCGTCAGCGCCAGTTTCGCATCGCTTGGCGGCAGGAAACGGAAGGTGACGTCTTTGGCGCTCAGCCCGGCGGAAGCCAGTGCTTTCAGGGCGACGAAATGTCCGATTGATCCCCGGTTGGTGGCGATACTTTTGCCTTTCAGATCCGCTGCGCTTTTTATCGGGCTGTCGGGTTTCACCAGCAGCGCCGTGCCGTAGGCATCTGACTTATCGACCGCGATGGCTTTTACCTGCGCACCGGCGGCTTCTGCAAATAACAAGGGCGCATCGCCAATAATACCGACATCCACGGCCTGCGCGTTCAGGGCTTCGGCTAAGGGTGCCGCCGCCGGGAATTCTGACCATTCAATTTTGTAGGGCAGGTTATCAAGTTTATTTGCCGCTTCCAGCTGTGCCCGCATGTTGCCTTTCTGATCGGCGACCCGCAGGGTAACTTGTTCCGCTTGTGTGGCGGACACCGCACCGGTCAGTGTGACCAGTAGCAGAAGATTTCTCACATTCAGTCGCATCGGGTTTCCTTAACTCAGTGCCGTTGCAGCAGTGTCTTTTTGGGCTTCCCGCGCGGCGATTTTCTGCTTCGTCAGAGGGATCAGGCTTTTACCGTATTCCACGGCGTCATTGAGCGGATCAAAGCCACGGATCAGGAAGGTGGTGATGCCCAGTTCGTAATATTTCAGCAGCGCATCCGAGACCTGTTCCGGCGTGCCGACCAGCGCGGTGGAGTTGGAACCGCCCCCAATCAGTCCGGCAATCCCAGTCCACAGGCAATCGTCCAGACGATCACCCTGCGCGACGGCATTCAGCAACCGCTGCGCACCGACACTTTGCGGTTTCGGTGCCAGCGCCTGACCTTTTTCCGCCTGCTGCGCCCGGGCTTTCTCCAGGATCTGATCTGCTTTCGCCCAGGCTTCTTCTTCGGTTTTCCCCAGGATCGGGCGGAAGGAAATACTGAAGCTGATGTCACGCTGATGTTGTGCCGCAGAGGCTTTCACGGCTGCGACGGTTTCAGCCGCACTGGCCAGCGGTTCACCCCACAGCGCAAACACGTCGGCCTGTTTACCGGCTACGCGAATGGCATCCTCAGATGACCCGCCAAAAAACACCGGAAGTTTTTTCTGATAAGGCTTAATGGCGGAGAAGGCGTTTTCAGCCTGATAAAACTCGCCCTGATGATCAAAGCCGGTTTCTGAATACCAGCTCTGTTTCAGCACATCGATGTATTCATCGGTACGCTGATAACGGCCAGATTTCGCCACATAATCCCCGTCACGGCGCTGTTCCGCATCGCTGCCACCGCTGATGATATGTACCGCCACGCGGCCATCGAGCAGATGATCGAGTGTTGCCAGTTTACGGGCGGCCAGTGTCGGCGCGACAAACCCCGGACGGTGCGCGAGCAGGAAATGAATACGGGAAGTGCTGGCACCGGCATGGGCGGTCACCAGAAAGGCATCGGGCTGGTCGGAGGCATACGCCACCAGAATACGGTCAAAACCGGCATCTTCATGGGCTTTGGCAAAATCAGAGATGTATTTTTTATCGAAAATCGGTCCGGACGGCGGGATGATTTCAGATGCCAGACGGTGGCCGATCATACCAATAAATTGCACGCTCATAGGCTGTCACTCCTCGGGGTGAGGCCAGCGGATGAAAGTCTGCGCTGGCAGGAGTTATCACCATAAACGGCAACTTACTATGTGAGAAATTCATTATTCTCATAAGCTAATATAAAATATGTGCATAAATGGGAGGGGTTGGGTTTGCTACCCAAACCGGCTTTTAAGTTCAAGTTCAAGTTCAAGTTCAAGGTCAAGACCGTGGGCGTCGGCCCACACCGACCAGAGACCCGGTAACGCGCGGGCCTCTGGACTCCGCGCTTTTTTAACTGCGCGCTATCGCTGGACACTATGTTTCAGATACCACAGTGACAGGCTGGAAATCTTGCCGCTGCGCGGTGCCTTCTCTCGGTCTTCGAGCCACAGGTCTCGAAGCCGCTCCGTTCAGCAAGATTTCTGAATCGCCTCAGGCTTTTTTTAAAAGACAAAATCAGTAAGGTTGCGCAGTAGAAACTTAAGGCCGGTTCCAAAATCACGCCGGACGAGAGGTGGAAAACCGCGTGTCTTTTTACGCGGGTTGTAACCCGATGGGAGGGCACCGCGCAGCGGCGGGATTTTGCGGCTGTCACAGTGCTTTCTGAAACATAGTCTTGAGCGGTAGCGCGCAGTGAAAGAGCCCGGGGGTCTTGGGGGCGGCGGCGACAGGCCGCCCCCAAGTCGGTGTGGGCCGACGCCCACGACCTTGACCTTGACCTTGACCTTAAAAAGGCCCGTTTGGGTGGCAACCCAAAAAAAACAACATTTACTGTTTCCGTAACTGTTCTGCATTCAACACAATATCGTGCCCTTTTTTCTCGGTGCGACCACTCAGGCTGACGATATCGGCGGGGGTTATTTCCTGACCGTTCCAGGCGGATTGCTTAATATGCACATCCATCGTGCCGGTCTGGTCACGGAAAATATAAGAATTCTCGCCGGTTTTTTTAATTAAATACCCTTCAACCGTCACCCAGTTGAGTGACTGAGTTTTCTTGATCCTGGCAACATTATTGGTGTGGGCATCCTGCATACCACGCTGACCGCTGTCCTGTTCGTGCTGCGGCGGCGGTGTGTCGTCATTTTTGAATCCGCCGCCGGTATCGGCCATGACCTGCGTGTTGATTGCACAGGCGGCCAGCAAAATAATAATCCATGATTTCATTTTTAATATCCTCTGCCTTATTTCCGGTAATAAAAAGCATGGCAGAAAATAACTGTTTTACTAGCAAACGGAGCGGTTCCAGATTATTCCCGAAGACTGTTTGCGCTGTGTATCGGTAAATCCAGACCCTGCGCAATCGCCGCCGCAAAGGCATCAATGGCCGGTATCTGGCTTGCCGGAACATTCGGGTAGATCAGCCACAACTGGCTGCGTGGCGCAAAATCTTTCAGGGCATAAATCGCCAGATCCGGGCGCAGGGCGTGATGTTCCACCAGTGCGCGGGGCATCAGCCCGAGGCCACGGCCTTCGGCGATCAGCGAAAGTTGCAGCGTGGTGCCGAACGCCTCGAGATTAATCAGCAACGGCAAACCCTGCTCGGTCAGCGCCCGTTGCAGGGCAGCGCGAAAACCACACCCTTGCGGATTCAGGATCCAGCCGCGCTGATAACACTCCTCCAGTCTCTGCGGTAAAGCCTGTGCCTCTTTCGGGCCGACCACCACCAGATCCACCGCGCCGAGCGGCTGGTTTTCCACGCCTTCCGGAAATTGCTTGCTGACCGGGAATAACACCACCGCAGCCTCCAGTTCCTGTTGCTGTACGCGCAGCAACAACTCTTCTCCCCAGCCGCTGGAAAGACGGGGCTGGATATCAGGAAACTGGGCAGACAACGTTTTCAGCGCGGGCAGCAGACTGCTTTCACTCAGGCTTTGTGGCACGGCAAGACGCAACAGGCCGGAGGGCGGGCTGTCAGCGGCCACCAGATCGCTGAGCGCATCGACCTCGCGCAGGATATGACGACATTGCTGATACACACGGTTACCCATCAGTGTCGGTTTCAGCGGTTTGGTCTGGCGGTTCAGCAGGGGAATGCCCAGGGATTCCTCAAAGTTTTGCACCCGGCGGGTGATGGCGGGCTGTGTCAGCCCCAGTTCTTCAGCGGCAAGGCGGGTGGATTGCAGGCGGATCACCGCCACAAAGGCGGTCAGGTCTTCAATTTTCATGGGCACTCAGTATCAGTAACGAATCAGGGCAGGATAAATCAATTATGCGCATGACGCTGGATCCCAATGCACATTTTTATGTGTGATTTGCATATTAGCTTATCCATAAAATGAATTTTGCTTGAGTTTCGCCGGTGCTAGCCTGAAGGGAATACAGACGGCAGTTAAGAAAAGAGGTGAGTGATGAGCAGGTTACAGCTAGCGCCGCTGCGGCAATTTCTGGCAGATTTCACCCGGCTGGTGCAGGCACCGCACGGACAAACGGAAACCCTGAGGCAGGGCAGCGAACTTCTGGCGACCCTGATCGCAGGCGACAGCTGGCTGCCGGATGAATTCGCGCAGCCGCACCCCGAGCATTATCAGCAATACCTGCTGTATGCCGATCCGCTGTCCCGCTTTTCTGTGGTGAGTTTTGTCTGGGGACCGGGGCAAAAAACACCGATCCACGATCACCGCGTCTGGGGGCTGATCGGTATGCTGCGCGGCGCGGAAATCAGCCAGAACTACAGCCGCCATCCGGACGGCAATCTGCAACCCGAAGGAAAGGCCATCACCCTGCAACCGGGAGATGTCGAAAAAATTGCGCCCGACCAGCTGGATATTCATCAGGTCAGCAATGCGTATCCGGATCGGGTGTCGGTCAGTATTCATGTCTATGGCGACAATATCGGTGCGGTATCCCGTGCGGTGTATCAGCCAGACGGGAGCGAAAAAACGTTCATTTCCGGTTATTCCAGTGCTTATCTTCCCAACCTCTGGGACCTGTCAAAAGAGAAAAATCATGACTGATTCATCGGCATTACCTTTGCGTCATTTTGCCCAGCTGCGTGATGCCTTGCGTGAAGGGCGGGAAGTGGCACTGATCGACCTCCGTGAAGAAGCGGCGTTTGCCACCGGCCATCCGTTATTCGCGGCTAATCTGGCACTCTCAAAGCTGGAACTGGAAATACTCGATCGCGTACCGAATCGCCGGACAGCCATCACGCTGTATGACAACGGTGAATTTTACGACCAGCAACGTGGTCAGCGGAAAACCACACGCGCCGCCGCTTTGCTGACATCGCTGGGCTATCAGGATATTGCCTTACTGGCGGGCGATCTGGCGGGATGGAAAGAAGCTGGCGGTGAGATCTTTATTGATGTGAATGCGCCCAGCAAGGCATTCGGTGAGTGGGTTGAGCATCATTATGACACGCCGTCACTGAGCGCGGAGCAGGTGCTGGCTTTGCAACAGCAGGGCGCTAACCTCGCGGTGCTGGATGTCCGTCGTTTTGATGAGTTTCAGGCGATGAGTATTCCCGGCGGTGTCAGTGTGCCGGGCGGCGAACTGGTACTGCGGCTGAAGGATGTGGTGCCAGACCCAAACGCCCAGATTATCGTCAATTGCGCCGGACGCACCCGCAGCATTATTGGCACTCAGTCGCTGATTAATGCCGGGGTAAAGCAGCCTGTCGCGGCCTTGCGTAATGGTACGATTGGCTGGACGCTGGCGGGACAAGCACTTTCGCATCTGCAACATAAACAGTTTCCTGCGCTGAGTGAGGATTCCCGCCGGATTGCCATGAAAGGTGCGCAGGCGCTGGGGATCCGCGCGGGTGTGCGCTCCGTGACGCTGTCACAAATCGCCGACTGGCAGCAGGATACGTCACGCACACTTTATCTTTTTGACGTGCGTACCGCGGAGGAATTTCGGGCAGGGCATTTATCCGGTGCGCGGCATGTTCCCGGTGGACAACTGGTTCAGGAAACCGATCACTACGCCACGGTTCGCGGTGCGCGGGTCGTACTGGCCGATAACGACGGGGTGCGCGCCCGTATGGCGGCATCCTGGCTGGCGCAAATGAACTGGGAAGTGTATATCGCAGAAACCGGCACGGAGGACTTTACACAAACCGGTGACTGGAAAGCGCAGGTTGCCCCTGCACCGGCGGTAGAATCCGTTAAACCTGAACAGTTACTCAGCTGGCTGAGCGACGGCAAAACCGGTGTTATTGATCTGACCACCAGCGCGAATTTCCGCAACCGTCGCATTCCGGGTGCTATCTGGACGACAAGAGGCAATATCCCGCAGGTGATTGCCTCACAGCCGGAAAAGGAAAGGTGGGTCGTCACCTGCACCAGCGGTTTACTGGCACGTTACGCTGTCACGGAAGTCGCTGCGCTGACCGGCAAAACGGTGTACCTGCTGGAGAAAGGCACGGTGGGCTGGATTGATAATGGTCTGCTGCTGGAACGCGGAGATTCGCCGTATCTGGATAATGCACAGGATCGCTATCGTCGCCCGTATGAAGGCACAGATGTCAGCCCGCAGGCGATGCAGGATTATCTGGACTGGGAATACGGACTGGTTGCACAACTGGAAAAAGACGGGACACACGGCTTCAGATTGCTGGAGGGATAATGTCTTCATACTGAGACCTCTGCGTAAGGCACGCAGAGGATCAGTTACTGCTTAACGGCGGCCACGCGGATGGGTACGTGCGGTCCAGTCATACGTTGCCGACGTACTTGGAACGGCTTTATTACGGCGCTTTTCAGCACGCGCTCTGGCAGCGACTTTTTCTTTTTCTTCCATCAGTTTGTCGATGTAGTCATCTTTGATCCGGTTATTTTCCGAATTCGTCAGCTCACGGCCCTGCGCCTTGCGGGCTTTATCCAGCAGTGTTTTCAACTCACGCTGTTCGCTTTCCGTCATATCTTGTTGGGTCAGTCTTTTCATGGTTACTGCGTCCTGAGAGGAAAGTGGCTACCAGTGTAGTCGAAATGGTTGCAGGAGTCGCTGCAACGGGCGACTTTAAAATCAAAATCTTGGGTTTGGCAGCCAAACGGGCTTGCCTTTCAAGGTCAAATTCAAGACCGTGGGCGTCGGCCCACACCGACCAGAGACCCGGTAACGCGCGGGCCTCTGGACTCCGCGCTTTTTTTAACTGCGCGCTGTCGCTGGATACTATGTTTCAGTTACCACAGTGACAGGCTGGAAATCTTGCCGCTGCGCGGTGCCTTCTCTCGGTCTTCGAGCCACAGGTCTCGAAGCCGCTCCGTTCAGCAAGATTTCTGAATCGCCTCTGGCTTTTTTTAAAGACAAAATCAGTAAGGTTGCGCAGTAGAAGCCGCAGGCCGGTTCCAAAATCACGCCGGAGGAGAGGTGGAAAACCGCGTGTCTTTTTACGCGGGTTGTAACCCGAACGGAGGGCACCGCGCAGCGGCGGGATTTTGCGGCTATCACATGGCTTTCTGAAACATAGTCTTGAGCGGTAGCGCGCAGTGAAAGAGCCCGGGGGTCTTGGGGGCGGCGGCGATAAGCCGCCCCCAAGTCGGTGTGGGCCGACGCCCACGGTGTTGACCTTGACCTTAAAAAAGGCCCGTCTGGGCGGCCACCCCCAAGATGCCCGTATGGATTTATTCTACCGTCGAATACTTCACGTAGTGATTCGAACAGTTAAAGTGCGCGACATAGCTCAGGGTGCCATCGGGACCTTTCGCACTGAACGGGATGTGATATGTCCCTTTGTCTTCTTTGGCGTCGTCGCTGATGAAATTCAGTACCGGCACGGAGGTGCCCATATTGTCTTTATCATTCCCCCAGTTCGGGATGCGGTTTTCCATGTAGTCACGGGTGACGGTATCAATGGCATTGTTTTTGCTGATTTCAGCACACGCGCCTTCTGTGGAACGCTGCATCCACCATGGATAGACATAGACCGATCCCAGCATCAGCACCATCAGCAGGAAAATGACCGAAACGATCCCGATTAAAACGACTTTACTCATAATGCTTGCTACTCCTGAAAATTATCAGTCAAATCATAATCTGCCTGAATAAATCAATATCCATCCCAGGCGCGAAAGCGCGTATGTTACGCCAGTTAGTCAGCAGAGGTTAAGTAATATCAGCCTTTCTGTTGCATTCGCTTACAGAAGCCAATACCGCCAGCAGAACGGCGGTGTTAGCCTTTTTGATACCGTTATTATTAACACAAGGAGTAAGGCATGAGTCAGCAACAACCGATCGTCGCGGTACTGGGTCTGGGCGCGATGGGGCATGCATTTGCCGCAAACCTGATTAAAAAGGGCTTCACCACCCGCGTATGGAACCGTACCGCCACGCGGGCAGATTCGCTGGTTGCCGCCGGGGCGACATTGGGGCAGACGCCGCGTGAAGCGGCTGAAGGCGCTGATGTGGTCATCACCATGTTAGCGGATGCCAAAACGTCTCTTGAGGTTTATCAGGGCGATAACGGTTTGCTCGCCGGTCTGAAACAGGGCGGTATTATTGCCCAGATGGGCACGCTGGGCGTGGAAGGGACGGGATCTCTGATTGCGCTGATCAAACAGCAACGTCCGGACGTGGTGTTCCTTGATGCGCCGGTGTCCGGTACCAAAGCACCGGCCGAACAGGCGCAGATTGTGGTACTGGCCAGCGGCGATCGCGACGCTGCACCGGCAATTGAGCCGGTGTTTGCGGCCATTTCCAAAGCCACCAAATGGCTGGGTGAGGCCGGGCGTGCATCGAAAATGAAGCTGGTGGTGAATGCCTGGCTGATCGCCATGATGGAAGGGATCGCGGAAAGCACGCAACTGGCCGAAGAACTGGGGTTCACGGCCGATGATCTGTGGAATGTGCTGGAAGGCGGTCCGCTGGCGGCCCCTTATATCAAAGGCAAAATGGAGATGTTCAAAAGCGGCGATTACACCCCGCAGATGCAGCTGACCTGGGCGCTGAAAGATATTAATCTCGCCCTCGATGCGGGCAAAAATCTTGAATTACCGGTGATGAAACGTATCAGTCAGACCTGGCAAAGCGCGGTCGACGGCGGGTATGGCGATCAGGATCTGGCGGTGGTTTATCGCTACCTTGGTAACAAATAGATCGTCCTGCCCACGGACGGGCAGTCTTTTAACAAAAATCATTCATAACCCCTGCGTATAAATCAGTCCATCTGGCTATTGGTTATCCGTTCCGCCGCTGTGTTAGCGTGGCGTCATGTAGATAACATCCTTGCGGAGCCTGTATGAGCCAGACATCAACCCTTATCCCGCTGATCGACTTCAGTCAGTTTTCCGCCTCGCCGGAACAGCGTGAAGAATTCCTTGAACAATTACGTTATGCCGCCCGTGAAATTGGTTTCTTCTATCTCAAAAATCATGGCGTTGACGCACAACTGCTGAAGGATGTTCAGCGGGTCGCGCGGGAATTTTTTGCCTTGCCGGAAGAGGATAAGTTGGCGGTGGCGATGATCAATTCCTCCCATTTTCGTGGCTATAACCGTGCCGCTTCCGAAATTACCCGGGGTCAGCCGGACTGGCGTGAACAGTTTGATCTCGGGGCTGAGCGTACGGCATTGCCGGTCACCGCGGACACACCAGCATGGGCGCGGTTGCAAGGCCCTAATCAGTGGCCGGAGGCGCTGCCGGAATTACGTCCGTTATTGCTGCACTGGCAACGGGAAATGACGGCGATGTCGCTGCGTCTTTTACGTGCCTTTGCGCTGGCGTTGAAATTACCCGAAGAGGCGTTTGATCCGCTGTATGGCGAAAAGCCCAACGAACACATCAAACTGATCCGCTATCCGGGACGCGCGCAAGGCAGTGGCAATCAGGGTGTCGGCGCGCATAAGGATTCCGGTTTCCTCAGTTTCTTGCTACAGGATGAACAGCGTGGCTTGCAGGTGGAAGTCGAGGAAGGTCAGTGGGTGGATGCGTTGCCGGTTCCCGGTACGCTGGTGGTGAATATCGGTGAGTTGCTCGAGCTGGCCACCAACGGTTATCTGCGGGCCACCGTGCACCGCGTGGTGTCGCCGCCAGAGGGCGGTGAACGCCTGTCGCTGGCCTTTTTCCTCGGGGCGCAATTGGATGCCGTGGTGCCGTTATTTCCGCTGCCCGACAGTCTGGCAAAAGAAGCGCGGGGCGGGGCCAGTGATCCGCTCAATCCGTTATTCCGCGACGTGGGTTTCAACTATCTGAAAGGGCGGCTGCGCTCACATCCTGATGTGGCGCAGCGTTATTACGCCGACATTGTCGGCGCTGAAATTACTGGCTGACCGCTGCCTGGGCGGTATCGACGCTGACCACCGTCGACATGCCCGGACGCAGTTGCTCACTTTGCGATTGCCCCGGTTCCAGTTCAATCCTCACCGCGATACGCTGCGAAATCTTGGTAAAGTTACCGGTCGCGTTATCCGCTTTCAGTACGCTAAATTCCGAACCTGCCGCTGGCGAGATCCGCACCACGTGGCCTTTAAACGGATGATCGTTCAGCGCATCGACGGTGAAAGAGGCCGGTGTGCCAACCGCCATACCCGCCAGCTGACGCTCTTTAAAATTCGCCGTTACCCAGACCATTTTGGGGGTGATGGACGTCAGTTGTGTTCCGGCACTGACATATTGCCCGAGACGCGCGCTGACTTCCCCGAGCTGTCCGTCTGACGGCGCAATGATCTTGGTATGTTGCAGATTGATTTGCGCCACCTGAACTTTGGCTTCTGCGGCCTTTAACGCCGCCGCCAGCGAAGCCTTATTGGTATCGACTAACGCCAGATCCTGACGGGCAATATTCACTGAGGCGCGGGCTTTGGCGACATTGGCCTGTGCGGTCAGCAACGCGGCGTGAAGTTCATCACCGGTGGTTTTGGAAACCAGCCCTTTCTCCAGCAGCGGCCCGTTACGTCCTGTATCCAGCGCGGCCTTACTTTGCGTGGCCTGAGCACT
Organism: Rahnella victoriana; assembly: GCF_021276285.1. NCBI lineage: Bacteria > Pseudomonadati > Pseudomonadota > Gammaproteobacteria > Enterobacterales > Yersiniaceae > Rahnella > Rahnella victoriana. The sequence continues at coordinate 3,977,295 of NZ_CP089919.1, read as the reverse complement.
TTGCAGTTCGGCATCGGCCAGTTGCAGGCTGGCAGCGCGCGATGCACGATTCTGCTCCACATTTTGCAGTGAAACCTTCGCCTGTGCGGCGGCCGCTTCGGCCTGTAACAACTCCTGACGGTAGGTGCTGTCATCGATCACAAACAGCACATCGCCTTTTTTAACCGCCATGAAATCCTGCACGCTGACGTCAGTGACATAGCCGGAAACCTGCGGGCTGAGCAGGGTGACATTACCGCGCACATAGGCGTTATCCGTCGTTTCAACCTGCGAGTTGAAAGGGAATAATTGCCAGCTGTATAACACAATCATGACCCCGATAATCCCGAGGCAAAGCACCACAATAATGGATGGATAACGAAAGATATTTTTCATCAGTTTTTCCGCGTGACTCTTTTTTGTTCATCTGTAAAAGCGAGTGATTCAGGCGACAGCCTCAGTGGCTTCGCGTCTTTTCGTCTGGATCCGTCCGACAATAATGTGCGCGCAAAGCACGGCAAAACAGCCCAGCGACATGTAAAACACCACCAAAAAAACATCGTTGTAGGCCAGCAATCCGGCCTGCTGTGTCACTTTCTGACTCAGTTGTGCCAGACCTTCGGCGCTCAGTTGCGTGCCGTCGTTTAACACCGGTTTCAGAAAATGGCTGTATTGAGAAACGCGCTCGACCACTAACGGATTTTGCAGGCTGATATTTTCTACCAGCGCGCTGGAATGAAATTTCTCCCGCAGGATCTGAACAGTCCCGAGGAAGGCGCTGCCAACTTGTGCGCCGACGTTCTGGGTGGAGAGAAACACCAGAATAAAACTGATGATCTGACTCTGACCAAACTGCAATGCGCGGATAAACCCAAGCCACAGTGAGGTCGGCAGGAAAATCGCCCCGGCAAAGGCAATCATTCCCTGCGTCAGATAAAACTGTTCAGGGCGCGTATCCACGGTGGAATGGGCATCCATAAACGAGGCGACGGCGATCAGGGCTATGGAAAACAGATGGATATAAACAATCCGGTTGGCTTTGTGAATGATGCTGACCACCACCAGTCCGGCGAAAGTCGCGCCGAGGATCACACAAAACAACGTCACCAGTTGGTCATTGAGCAGCCCGACCAGATTCAGAAAGCCGACCATGCCGGTGGTCTGTTCGGAAAGCAGCATGCGCACAAACAACATTGAGCCGGTGAACAGCAGCATTTCCGGCGTCATCAGCCAGCGCAAATCAATGATCGGATTTTTACGCTTCAGCTCGACCATAAAAGAGAGCATCAGCGCGATGATTCCGACCACCAGCACTTCGCCAATCCAGTCTTTTTCCTGCCACCAGTAATAGCGGCCCATGGTCAGCACCACCGACATACAGGCCACGGCCGTGGCGATCAGCGGATAACTGATCCAGTCCGTCCGCTCGAAAACTTTCACCCGGGGCGGATGCGTCAGCGGCAAAATCCAGATAATCGTCAGACAGATCAGCGACAGACCGGATTCCAGCGTCGTCAGCTGATGCCAGTGCCCGAGATCTAACAGATGCGGCGAGATAATCCGCGACACCGGCAGGGCAATCTGACTCCCCGCCAGCCCGAAACACAATCCTGCCGTCAGCTTTTTGGCGGGCGGGAAAATCTCAAACATATAAAACAACGCCAGCGGACCGAGCGACGCCATGGCAAAACCCATCACTGCCCGCACGGCCAGTGCGGTCTGGAAATCATGCGTGAAAGTTTGCGCCATCGAGGCGACGGCAAAAAACAACAGGCCATACTCGCCGAAACGACGGAAACCAAACTGGGTGCGGATTTTGTATAACAGGATCGTACCGGTGACGCTGGTGGCGGTATAGGCGGCGACCAGCCAGTAACTTTCCACATTGGAAATCCCCAGCGAACCCTGAATGCCCGGCAGATTTGAGCTGACCAGATTGATCCCCAGCCCCTGCGTCATGCCGATAATCAGCGACGCCAGCGCATAAACCCCAATCCTCAAACGCGGAAATTGCCAGAGCCAGGTGCTGACCTGAACGGCAAAAGGGTGATGCTGCGACGGCGGCACCGGGGGCGGCGTATCGGCTTTCGGTACTTCGGGCGGTGCAGGCTGGCTTTTTTGTGGTGATGCATCCCGTGTTGATAATTCACCGGCATCCTGCCGGACATCTGAATCAGAACCCGTCGTCATCGTTATGCCTTGTAAGTCATTACCCAACTAGTTTGTAGCTTGCTACATAATGTAATAAGGCGTTTCAACGGTGTCTAGCCAATTATTCATATCAGTGATATTTACAAACGAAAATAACGAATAACAAATCAGTAACGGAAGTGATTAGTGCAGGCGATGGCGGGGGGGAATTCGGGAGAAAAACGCCACTACAATGCGGCGATATTGGCAGTGATACTGGCGAGAACGCCACGGGCGATATCCACATCTTTTTGCGGAATGCCTTCCATGACGCGGATCAGAATATCATCCGTCATGCTGCGAACCTGATTGGCCAGTTCGGTACCGGCTTCGGTCAGCCTGATATCTTTGGAGCGGCGGTCAGTTTCACCAGGGCAACGTTCCAGCAGACCCAGCTCAGCAAGGCTGTCGAACAGACGGATAGCGGTGGGGTGTTCCACTTCCAGCAACGATGTCAGTTCGCCCTGAGGCAGGCGACCCCTGGCGGCTTCGAGGTGTAATAACACCTGACCCCGTGCCAGCGTCAGACCAATGGTTTTGAATCGGGCATCACAATAGGTTCGCAGCTGACGACCGATATGGATGGTTTCAGGCAGGAAACGGACGGCAGGCGAGGTGGCTTCCGGGCGGCGGTGTAATGTGGTCAAAGGCGATCCTCAGCGACGGGGCGTAAGCAGGTTTTTTATGGCGTCAGAGTAGCACGATATGCAACATTTACCAGAAAAGGCAGACCGCTGTTAACATTTTGAGACAAGTGGAAGAGGCGTCGCAGCAGGGTTTTCAGAAACCCGTTAGGCTGTTTTTCTGACGTTTCCTTTATCCCTCTTATGGAGAAAATACGATGCAACCGGTCATCAACATGATTACGCTGGGCGTTAAAGACTTAGCGGTGGCGACTGAATTTTATCAGCACGGACTCGGCTTTCCCAAAGTCGTCATCGATTCCGACGGGGTCAGTTTCTTCGAACTGGCAGGGGCGTGGCTGTCTCTTTTTCCGTGGGAAGAACTGGCAAAAGACGCAGAAGTCAGCGCGGCAGGGCAAGGTTTTCGCGGTGTCGCACTGGCGCAGACGGTCGCCAGTGAAGCCAAAGTGGATGCGATCCTGGCTCAGGCCGTAAAAGCCGGAGGCAAACTCATCAAGCCGGGGCAGAAAGTGTTCTGGGGCGGATATTCGGGCTACTTCGCCGATCCGGACGGACATCTTTGGGAAATCGCCTACAACCCGTTTATGAAAATCGGCCCGCAGGAAGAGTGACAGTCATTGTATTAGTTACAACATACAGTGTATTTCTTTAAACAGGGTGACTTTCTGCGAGCCATAAAAAAACACCGCCATATGGCGGTGTCTGTCATTATTCTGGCAGGAAAAGAGGATTTTATAAACCGCGTTTTTCCATTAACAGAGCAAGATCCACCAGCCGGTTTGAGAAGCCCCATTCATTGTCATACCAGGCTAGAATCTTAACCAGTTTGCCGCCGATCACCAGCGTAGACAGCCCGTCGATGATAGAAGAGCGCGGGTCGCCACGGTAATCACTCGAGACCAGCGGCTCTTCGCTGTAGCCCAGAATGCCTTTAAGCGGACCAGATTCAGCAGCTTTACGGAACGCGGCATTGATTTCTTCCACCGTCGCTTCACGTTTCAGGTTCACGGTTAAATCGACGATGGATACGACAGGAACCGGCACACGCAGGGAATAACCGGTCATCCGTCCGTCAAGTTCGGGGATGACTTTCCCGATGGCTTTAGCTGCGCCGCTGGAATAAGGCACGATAGAAACAGCCGCCGCACGCGCACCGCGCAAATCTTTTTCAGGCTGATCGTGTAACGCCTGACTGTTGGTGTAAGCGTGTGTGGTGTTCATCAGACCGTGCTCGATGCCGAAGGTCTGATGCAGAACCTGCGCGGCAGGGGCAAGGCCATTGGTGGTACAACTGCCGTTGCTGACCACTTTGTGTTTTGCCGGGTCGTACTCGCCGTCATTAACGCCCATCACGATAGTGATGTCGTCATTTTTGGCCGGTGCGGAAATGATCACGCGTTTGGCTCCGCCTTTGGTGATATGCACTTCAGCTTTGGCTTTTTCAGTAAAGAAGCCGGTCGCTTCAATGACAATATCCACGCCGACACTGCTCCACGGAATAGCCGCCGGATCTCTTTCTGAAAAGACACGTACCGTTTTGCCATCGACCAGCAGCTGGCCTTCGCCCGCTTCAACATCTGCCTTTAAGGTGCCGGACAGGGAATCATATTTCAGAAGATGCGCGAGGGTCTTACTGTCGGTAAGATCGTTAATCGCCACCACCTGAAAGTCATCACGCCCCAGTGCAGCGCGCAACACATTCCGCCCAATCCTGCCGAAACCATTGATACCTACTTTGACCATGATGAACTCCTTAGTTATCTGACTTACGATTAATTTAGTCCGAAGGAGATATGGCGTAAATGACAATAAAAGATCAATTTACGCCAACATGCGTGAACAAAAACGTTCTCTGTATTCTTTGGGTGTCAGTTGTAAATTTCTTTCAAACACACGGCGCAAATTCAGCCCGCCACCAAAGCCGGTGGAAAGGGCGATCCGCCCGATGCTTTGCGTCGTCTGTTCCAGAAGTTGTCTTGCGGCGCTCAGTCGCGCTTCTTCCACGTATTTGGCGGGAGTGATGCCGGTTTCACGGGTGAAGACCCGCGTGAAGTTTCGCGGACTCATCGCCACGCGTTCTGCCAGGCTTTCGACCGATAAGTCACCGGTCAGATTCTGCATGAGCCATGTCTGAAGTTCGCGGATGGGGCCGTCACTGGCCTGATTCAAAAGATAGCGGCTGAATTGCGACTGTCCACCCGGACGCCGCAGAAACATCACCAGATCCTGTGCGACATCTCTGGCCAGGCTGAAACCGTGGTCATCTTCAACCAGAGCCAGGGTGAGGTCGAACCCCGAACTGACGCCGCCGGATGTCCAGACCGGTCCGTCCTGAACATATAACGGCCCGCGTTCGACCACGATCTGCGGGTATTCAGCCTGCAACGCGTCCAGCAATCGCCAGTGTGTGGTGGCATGGCGACCGTTCAGCAATCCCGTTTTCGCCAGCAATACGGCACCGCCACAAACAGACACCACGCGGCGGGCATAGGGTGCTGCCTGTTTCAGCCAGTCAACCACGCCGGAGCCTTCTTCATCCGTCAGGCCTTTGCCGGTGATCATAATGGTGTCACGGGGCAGCGTCGGGTCAAGGTCACAAAGCCGGTGGTCGGCCAGCAGATTCAGGCCGGAAACGCCGTGTACCACGCGGTGCGGTTGCGTCGTCGCCACCGTGACCTGATACGGCGAACCGGACGCATCGGGTGGCAACAGACGGTTGGCCTGCATGAGGATATCGGCAATGCCTGCCGCTTCGAATAACATGCCCCCGTCGGGGACGATAATCAGAAATGTGTTCATGGCATTAAAAATACATTCTGTATTAAATAAGTCAAACCGCTTGATGCTTTTATCCGCATCGTCAGCCAGCGGATGAACATAAAAGCAGGGCGCCCGGACAGGATTCCGCATTTTTGGCACAGGCCGATTGTCAAAAAGTACGCATTACTGCATGACCGGAAGTGACGATAACGGTATCTTATCAACGCGGAGAATTACTCATATCAACCCTGGAAGATTATGATTTCAACATTCAAAAAACCATTACAATTCAGCATGTTGGTCATGCTGATGATTCTGGCTGGCTGTTCCAGCAAACCTCATTATAAAAAATACGATACGCATGCCTTTGATGATGAAATTGAGGATGCCGCTGATGAATACAAAGTCGATCGTAAACTTGTTAAAGCGATTATTCAGGTCGAATCCGGTTTCAATCCGGAAGCCGTCAGTCCTTCAAATGCCATCGGCCTTATGCAACTGAAAGCCTCGACCAGTGGTTGTGACGCATACCGTTATAAAGGCAAACGGGGTTGTCCTGATGATGACGATTTACTGGATCCGGAAACCAACATTGATTTGGGCACCGCCTATATCAGCGCATTACAACGGCAGCAGCTAAACTGGATCAATGATCCGCTGACACGGCGTTACGCCACCGAAGTTGCATATGCCAATGGCGCCGGTGCGTTACTGCGTACTTTTTCCAGTAACCGGCAAACGGCCATTCAGATGATCAACCAGCTGACGCCGGAAGCCTTTAACTGGCATGTGCGTCAGTATCATCCTGCGGCGCAAGCACCCAGATACATGGCGAAAGTTGAGAAGGCGTACGCCGGTTTATAACCTTTAAGCGTGTAAAAATGGATGCGCTACGTGAATTCTGCAGTACTACGGTACTGATTGATTCTCAGAATCGACGTAGCGCGATCAGGTTGAAATGTCAGATTCAGTGCAAACGGAGGGTTTGAATGCCGGACAATATGTTCAGAGACATTCCTCAGGCAGCAGGCCACCGGGAAGAAGAAACCTTTGAAGATTTGCTGACCCGGCCAGGTCTGCGTATCGAGCGGATCGTATCGACCGGACAGGCCAGTCCGCCGGGGTTCTGGTATTGTCAGCCGCAAAATGAGTGGGTGCTGGTTCTGCAAGGTTCGGCAGGTTTGCAAATCGAAAACGAAACAGAAGTGCGGATCATGAAATCAGGCGACTTCGTGAATATCCCGTCGTTATGCAGACACCGTGTCGAATGGACAGATCCTGATGAAACCACCATATGGCTGGCCATTCATTATGACGAAGACAGAGACAAAGAGGCGGGTGAGGCGTGATACAGGAAGAATAAAGGTCTGGTGCGCAGCCGCTTATCATATTTAACATAATATACATTATGCGCACTTTGATTATCTACCTGATATCTTCTACATTAACCTTGTATCCGGCCGCACATATCCTTTCAGGAGGTTTTTTAGTGATCATCGCTCAGTTGTCTGACATCCATGCTCATGAACATCACGATAACCTCACCCGACTTGATCGCGCCCTGGCATGGCTGGATCTCATGTCGCCGGACGCCCTTGTACTGACCGGCGATTTGATTGACGACGGCTGGTTTGATGGTTATGAGATCATTGCAGGTAAACTTAACGAAAGAACCTTTCCATCTTTTATCCTGCCTGGTAATTCTGATGACCGCGCAGTGATGAAGTCCGTTTTGGATGGTCACTACTCTTCTTTAATGCCATCACTGAGGCTCAATGAGCCGTTTACAATCTCTATTCGGCTCGTATAATGAGCCAAATAGACTTTCTATTCGGCTCACAGGTTTCCCGTTATGGATAATCAACAATGGATCTGGCAAAAATCTGACTGGCCACAGTTGAACTGGGATGACGATGTTATCCAGCCCATGTTGCGGCAGACTCGCCTGAAAATGGGCAAACTGGTGGGTAAAGTCGAATCCCGCTCCGGGCATGAAGCCACTGAGTATTCGCTCGAAGCCATGCTGAGCAACATTCTTTCTTCTTCTGAAATCGAAAATGAACGGCCCGATGCCCGTTCTGTTCGTTCGTCTTTGGCAAAACGGTTGGGACTTGCGGAACACCCGGCGGGCACAATGACGGAACGTTCGGAAGGTCTGGCAAAAATGATGATGGATGTATTTGATCCCCATAATCCTTTGCTTTCAGAAACCCGTTTGCTCCAGTGGCATTGCTGGTTGTTCCCCGTGCCAGCCCCGTTGTATTTAAGGCGGGGGCAATGGCGTGGCGAGGAGACAATGCGCGTCGTTTCCGGGCGGATTGGGCATGAGAAAGTGCATTACCAGGCGCCTCCCCGTAAACAATTAACCGAAGAACTTCAGCATTTTATCGGATGGTATAACCAGTCATTCGACCGACCGGCTCTGGATCCGCTGCTTCGGGCTGCTATAGCCCATTTCTGGTTCATTACGCTTCACCCGTTTGAAGATGGTAACGGACGGATCACCCGGGCACTGACGGACATGGCGCTGTTTCAGGCCGATCATGACAGCGTCCGTTTATATGCCATGTCGGAGGCCATACTGCGTCACCGCAGCGGATATTATGATGTGCTTGAAGCCACCCAGCGCGGAGGCATGGATCTAACCCGCTGGCTCAGCTGGTTTTTGCAAATGCTTGAAACCACGATGGATACAGCAATCCAGCGCATTGATCAGATCCTGGAGAAATCTCGGTTCTGGCAGATTTACCACGCGAATCATTTCTCTGATGAACAGAGAAAAGTCCTCAACCGCTTACTCGATGGCGGAGAGAAAGGTTTTTCAGCAGGCATAAATGCCAGCCAGTATCAGAAAGTTGCCAAAGTCAGTAAGGCCACGGCAACACGGCATCTGGCCGATCTCGTTTCTCTTGGTTGTCTGATAAAATCAGCCACCGGCGGGCGCAGCACCCGCTATACCATCAACCGGAACTTCTCGTGTATCAACGCAGGAAAACTCATGAAAAACATCACTTTTTACGGCCGTTTTGAAACGGACATCCTTGCCGGACGCAAAACGATCACACTGCGTGAAGCCAGCGACGCAGATTTTAACGCAGGCGATCAGGTACGTGTCAGCCGTTATGAAGACGGGGTGTTTTTCTGCAACATTGAGGTTATTGCAGTCACACCGGTTCATTTTGATGCGCTGAATGAGCAACATGCCGCGCAGGAGAACATGACTCTCGCGGAGCTGAAACAGGTGATCAGCGAGATTTATCCGGGGCTGAAAGAATTGTTTATGATTGAATTTCGTCTGCTGTGAGAATGCAGCGCGCGGCGGACTCCCTTCCCCGCGCGCCCTTTTCTTCAGCCTTTCCAGCGTGAATTTCGGATCACTGAGCAGAAATTCCCTCTGACAAATCCGGGATCTTTATCGGCTATAACGTCAGCTTTCACGTTGCCGAATGTCGTGTTCGGTTTGTTTTTGATGCCGTCATAAAATGCCTGAATAATGTCTTCCTTGAAGGCCGGTGTCCGTGGATGGGCGTCCACCACGGCGTGACGGACATCATCGTTGTAACCCTGATAATTAATCCCCAGCACATCCATTTCCACACCGGCCGTCACCAGCGCAATGACCGGATCCATAAATTCCGGGATCCCGGGCGTGGTATGCAGCGCAATTGCCGTCCAGACCTTGTCGATATCCTGCGGGCTGACGCCATGCTGTTGCATAAACTCACGGGCCGCGTTCGCCCCGTCAACTTCAAAGCGTTTGTCACAACTGCAATGTTCATGAGTCAGCCCCATGTCATGAAACATGCAGCCAATATAAAGCAGTTCAAGATCGACCTTTAACTGACGTTGCTGCCCGGCCAGGGCTGCCCAGTAATACACACGGCTGGAATGATGAAACAGTAAATCAGTTTCTGTGTCGCGGACCCGTTCAGTCGCCTCGCGGGCCATCTTACTGTCGGGAATACGAATACCATTGATGTTCAGCGTCATAATATTTCTCCTGTTGGCTTGAATGAAATCAGGATAAGCGGCAGGATGAATGTCATCAATCGTCGCATTATGACGATATGAGACATAACCGTAATCTGCGACAGGAAACCCTTCAATGGCAAAACACATCATCATTCTGGCGGTACCGGGCGTGCAGTTGCTCGATGTCTCGGGGCCGCTGGACGTTTTCGCCGAAGCCAATCAGCAGCGCGGCCGTGAGGTGTATAAACTGAGCGTGATGGCCGTCAGTGAAGATCGGGTTGTGCCAACCTCGTCCGGTGCAAAACTTCTGGCGGATATCTCCCTGTCCTCCGCCCTTTCGTCGCCTGCCGATACCTTTCTGGTTGCCGGTGCGCCGGTACTGGCTCCCTTCATCACCGATGAAATGCTGAAAGAAGATATTCGTCGGCTTAGTCTGCAATCTCGCCGTTTTGGCTCCGTGTGTACGGGCGCGCTGTTACTTGCCGCTGCGGGATTACTCGACGATTGTCACGTCACCACGCACTGGTCGGTCGCCGGTCAGCTCAGGACGCAATACCCGCGGGTGAATGTTGAGGAAGATGCCATTTTTATTGCTGACGGCAGGCTACGCACCGCAGCGGGGGTGACGTCCGGGCTGGATTTAGCCCTGCATATGGTGGAAGAAGATCTCGGTCGGGAAACTGCGCTGGATGTCGCCGCACAGCTGGTGATGTTCTTTAAACGTCCGGGCGGACAGTTACAGTTCAGCCGTCATGGTCAGGCATCGCTAAGCGGGCGTTCCGCCCTGCAGGATGTACAACGCTGGGTGATGAACTCACTGGATCAGCCGCATAATGTGAAAAGTCTGTCCCGGCATATGGGCATCAGCGCCCGGCATCTGACACGGTTGTTCAATCAGGAACTGAAGCAGTCCCCGGCGGAATGGCTGGAACAGCAGCGGGTATTTCATGCCAGAACGCTGCTGGAATCCGGGGAACTGGCCATCAAACAAATTGCGGCACAGTGCGGGTTTTCAGGTGTTGATGTGCTGCGACGGGCATTTGTGCGGCAGCTTTCTGTGACACCGTCACAATATAAAAAGCATCACACCCGCTGAATAAACACGGTGTTTTTGCTATAAAACGGCCACCTGTGCCCGACGAAAACACGCCGGATGATGGGTATTAATCAGGCCGGTAGCCTCCATCCAGGCATAGACAATGGTCGGGCCGACAAATTTAAATCCTCTCTTTTTGAGATCTTTCGAAATGCGTTCTGACAATGCATCTTTCGTGGGCACCGGCCCGCTATGCTGAATCGCTTTTCCGCCGATTTGCGCCCAGATCCACTCACCAAAATCTTCCCCTGCCTGCTGCATAGCGAGATATGCGCGGGCGTTGTTAATCACCGCCGTGATTTTGCTGCGCGAGCGGATAATATCGGCGTTATTTACCAGCCTTTCGATGTCCTCTTCCGTGAAGCCGGCGATTATTGCAGGCTCGAACTGGCAAAAAGCCAGCCGCAATGCGTCTCGTTTTTTCAGCACAATGCGCCAGGATAACCCGGCCTGAAAACCATCCAGCATCAGTTTTTCCCACAATGCGCGGCTGTCACGAACCGGCTTGCCCCATTCATTGTCATGGTAGGCGATCATCATGGGGTCAGTCGTGCCCCAGGGGCAGCGTATAAGGTCGGTCATAGCGCACTCACGATGGAAGAAGTTTCGCTATTCTAACCCGATATCCGGCCTGAAGTGGTAAACTTGCTTTCCACCCTGCCTGACGACTATCTCACTGAATTTGATGAATTCCCCATGATTAAGGTGTGCACGTTTTATGATTATGGCCTACACTGTATGTTGTAACTAACTGGAGGATGTATGGCGGATTATGATTTGATTGCCCGGATGAACGGCTGTTTTAATGAGCTTGAACTGGCACTGCACGATCTGGGGAATTTCCTGAATCAGCTGGAATTATTGCAGGCACGGGTCTTTGCCCTGCCCGAAATAGTGAAAGGTGAAGAGCATAATCCTGCGGATAAAATCAGCGTGACACCGCACACCGGTGAAGCCGCACAAACACTGGCGTTACAACATTTTCAGCGCCTGTTCATTCATCATAATAATGAAAATGTCAGCAGTAAATCGGCAGTACGCTTGCCCGGCGTGCTGTGTTATGCCGTTGATCCTGCGGAACATCAGTCCGCCCTGCTGCTGATAGAAGAAGTGAATAAACTCAAAGCCGAGCTGGAACATATTGTCACCGTTGAATCGGGTCTTGCCCGTGAACAACGCTTTGAGTTTGTGCATACCCACCTTCGCGGCCTGATCACCCTGAATGCTTACCGTTCGGTGACCTGGCTGAATGATCCGGATTCCGTGCGCTTTGGCTGGGCAAACAAGCACATTATAAAAAATGTGACCCGCGATGAAGTGCTGGCACAACTGGAAAAAAGCCTGAATGCCGGACGGGCGGTCTCGCCTTATACCCGGGAGCAATGGATGGAGAATATTAACCGCGAAATGAATGATGTGAAGCGACTGCCGGAACATGCGGCGCTCAAATTTAAACGGCCGGTGAAAGTGCAACCCATTGCCCGCGTGTGGTATCGCAACAGTCAGAAACAGGTGCAACATCCCTGCCCGCTGCCCCTGATTGCATTATGTCTGCGTTCGCCAATGATGCAGGTACCGAAGCTGGGAGTATTGCCGGATTATGATGTCACGATGATCAAACACAAATACAAACCGCAGTCGCAGCCGCTGAGTCTGCTGATTAAACGCCTGCACCTTTATACCGATCATCCTTTATAAATCAGCCACAAAAAAGGTCCGGTTTCCCGGACCTCATGTCATCATCAGCAATATGGTACTTATGCCTTCATGCTGCCTACCATTGCTTCCGGACGCACCCATTCGTCGAACTGTTCTTCGGTCAGATAACCCAGTTTCAGCGCCGACGCCTTAAGGGTCAGCCCTTCTTTATGGGCTTTCTTGGCGATTTCCGCCGCCTTGTCATAGCCGATATGCGTATTCAGCGCCGTCACCAGCATCAGCGATTCGTTAAGCAGTTGCGTGATACGGTCACGGTTAGGTTCGATACCAACCGCGCAATGCTCGTTAAAACCGTTCATGCCATCCGCCAGCAAACGGACAGATTGCAGGAAATTGTGGATCACCAGCGGACGGAACACGTTCAGCTCAAAGTTACCGGATGCGCCGCCGATATTGACCGCCACGTCGTTACCCAGCACCTGCGCGCAGAGCATGGTCATGGCTTCGCACTGCGTCGGGTTCACTTTGCCCGGCATGATGGAACTGCCCGGTTCGTTCTCCGGAATCGAGATCTCGCCAATGCCGCAACGCGGGCCGGAAGATAACCAGCGCACATCGTTGGCGATTTTCATCAGTGACGCCGCAAGCCCCTTCAGCGCACCGTGGCCGTGAACCAGCGCATCGCAGGTGGCCAGCGCTTCGAATTTATTCGGTGACGTCACAAACGGCTGTCCGGTCAGTTCAGCCAGTGCTTTTGCCACACGCACCGCGTATTCCGGATGGGTATTCAGCCCGGTACCGACCGCCGTGCCGCCCAGCGCCAGCTCGGCAATATGCGGAATACTGTTTTCGATGTGCGTCAGGCTGTGCGCCAGCATCGCCACCCAGCCGGAAATCTCCTGCCCAAGTGTCAGCGGTGTGGCGTCCTGTAAATGCGTACGGCCAATTTTTACGATGTCGCGATAGGCTGTGGCTTTGTCGAAGAGTGTTTTATGCAGCACCTTCAGTTGCGGGATCAACGTTTCGCGCAGTTCAATCACCGCCGCGACGTGCATGGCCGTCGGGAAAACATCGTTCGAGCTTTGGCTTTTATTCACATCATCGTTCGGGTGAACTTTACGTTCTTCCCCGCGCACGCCGCCGAGAATTTCACTCGCCCGGTTGGCCAGCACTTCATTCATGTTCATGTTGGTCTGGGTGCCGGAACCGGTCTGCCAGATGGACAGCGGGAATTCGGCAGAATGTTTGCCAGCCAGCACTTCATCGGCGGCGGCAATAATGGCGTTGGCCCGCTCTTCCGGCAGCAGTCCCAGATCCATATTGACACTGGCTGCCGCGCGTTTGGTGAGTGCCAGCGCGTGGATCAGCGCCGTGGGCATTTTTTCAGAGGAAATACGAAAATGCTCGAGGGAACGTTGTGTTTGCGCGCCCCATAGCTTATCTGCCGGAACATCAATTGGCCCCATTGAGTCTTTTTCAATGCGTATAGCTGCCATTACTGTCTCCTTAGCTGCTTATTTACGATGCAATTTACGGTGCTCTTTATGATAAAAAAGCGGATTCTGCAGGTGTTGTAAAATACCGCGCGCGCTCCCACGCATCCTCTCGCGGCCAATAGATTATAGTGACATATAAGCCAGACGTATAATTCGAACCGATCCCCATTCCGAAATTGCCCTTTCATCGCACTTTTTAGCGCTTCAATGTTGTAAACCCTGCTTTGTCATTGTCTACTAGGCGCAATATTTTCTATTCAGGATGAAGCAATGCAAAAGATGCATAACGGTGTACAAAACTACGCCTGGGGCAGCAAAGACGCGCTGACAAAACTCTACGGGATCACCGATCCGCAGAACCGTCCGATGGCCGAATTGTGGATGGGTGCCCATCCGAAAAGCAGTTCTCAGGTTGAGAATACCAGTGGTCAGACGATTTCCCTGCGTGATCAAATCACCGCCAGCCCCGATGAGCAGTTAGGTAAAAAAGTCGCCAGGCGTTTTGGCGAATTGCCTTTCCTGTTTAAAGTGCTTTGCGCCGATCAGCCTCTTTCCATTCAGGTTCACCCGAGTAAAGGTGCCGCTGAAATAGGTTATGCCAAAGAAAATGCCGCCGGAATTCCTCTGGACGCGGCTGAACGTAACTACAAAGATCCGAACCATAAACCTGAACTGGTCTACGCCCTGACGCCTTTCCAGGCGATGAACGGTTTCCGCGAGCTGCGCGACATTGTTTCCCTGCTGCAACCGGTCGCCGGTGCGCATCCGCTGATCGCCAGTTTCCTCAACTTCCCGGATGTCGATCACCTGCGCGCCCTGTTTGCGGGCTTGCTGAGTCTCGAAGGTGAAGATAAATCCCGTGCGCTGGATGTGCTGAAATCCGTGCTGGATGAACAACATGGCGAGCCGTGGGACACCGTCCGCAGTATTGGCGAATTCTATCCTGACGACAGCGGTCTGTTCTCTCCGCTGCTGCTGAACGTGATTACGCTGCAACCGGGCGAAGGCATGTTCCTGTACGCCGAAACCCCGCATGCTTATCTGAAAGGTGTCTCGCTGGAAGTGATGGCGAACTCAGATAACGTGCTGCGTGCCGGACTGACCCCGAAATACATTGATATCCCGGAACTGCTGGCGAACCTGAAATTCAACGCCAAGCCTGCCGGAGAGCTGCTGACCACGCCGGTGGCGAAAGGCGCGGAACTCAACTTCCCTATTCCGGTCGAAGACTTTGCGTTCTCGATCCACAGCCTGTCTGCACAACCTCAGACGCTGGAGCAGGACAGTGCAGCGATTGTTTTCTGTATCGAAGGTCAGAGCATTTTGGTAAAAGACCAGGAAACACTGGTGCTGAACCCTGGTGAATCCTGTTACCTGTCTGCCAGCGAATCGCCGGTGAATGTCAGCGGCAATGGCCGGATCGCACGGGTCTTCAATACACTCGGTTAAATGATCATTTGCTTAAACAAAACGGGGCTAACTGCCCCATTTTGATGATTTTTTTGCTGATTCAGCTACACTGAAGAAACTAATAACGCCGGAAGGCGTTTTTTATTTTCGGGACATTTCATAAGGATAAACAGAGATATGAAGAAGTCATTAGTCGCTGTAAGCGTCATTGTCGTCATTGGCGCGGCCTGGACAGGCGTCTCGTGGTATACGGGCAAACTGATCGAACAACATATGGATGAGCAGGTTGCCGCGGCCAACAGCCAGCTGCAAAGTGCGTATCCGAAAGCCGGTCTGAAAGTCAGCTATCAGGATTACCAGCGCGGGCTGTTCAGCAGCAAAATGCGTATCATGCTGCAACCTGAACCTGCCGCTGCCACCGCCGGCACCAGTGTGCTGAAAACCGGTGATGAAATTGCCTTCATCGAAACCATCGATCATGGTCCTTTCCCTGCCGCTCAGCTGAAAAAATTCAATCTGATCCCAAGCATGGCGTCCGTGCATTCAGAACTGCAAAATACGCCGACGGTGAAAGGCCTGTTTGATGTGACCAAAGGCAAATCGCTGGTCACCATTGATACGCGTGTTTCCTACAGTGGCGCGAGTGCTTCAGCCGCTGACATTATTCCGGTGACCTATCAGAAAGAAGACAGCGTGCTGGCCTTCTCCGGCGGTAAAATCAATGTCGATGTGGACAAAGACATGACCGCCATGAAGCTGGACGCGAACACCGACAGCATTGCCCTGACCTCGAAAAACCAGTGGGGACAGCTTGAGAAAGTCACTCTGGCCGGTTTCAGCATGGACAGCGACACCAAACAAGGTAAGTTCCAGGTTGGCGTGGGCGATCAGAACCTGACCGTTAAGCAAATTCTGGTGAACGTAGACGGTAAAGACGCCGGTTCTCTGGATAACTTCAAACTGGTGAGCAAATTCTCTGAAAACGGCAATAACATCGCCGGCCAGCAGGATTACACCATCGACGCGCTGAAAATTCAGGGTGCGGATTTCGGTTCAGCCAAACTGACCCTCAAGCTGGATAAACTGGATGGTGCTGCAATGAAGCAATTCGCAGACAACTATAACCAGCAATCCCGCGCCCTGCTGTTGCAGCAAGGCCAGCTTGATCCGGCCATCTATCAGCAGCAGGCCGCAGATTTACTGCTGGCTAACCTGCCATTGCTGCTGAAAGGCAATCCGAGCATCAGCGTTGCGCCGCTGAGCTGGAAAAACAGCAAAGGCGAAAGCAGCTTCACCCTGCAACTGGATCTGAAAGATCCGGCCGCAACACCGGCACCGACACAGGATCAGATGTTGTCTCAGCTGGTGAACAAAGTGGATGCGAAGCTGACCATTCCGTTGCCGATGGCGACACAGGTCACCACGCAGGTTGCGCAGCTGGAAGGCTACAGCGCTGACGATGCGGCGAAACTGGCTCAGCAGCAGGTTCAGGGTCTGGCCGCAATGGGTCAGATGTTTAAACTGACTACCGTGAAAGACGACACCATTTCCAGCACGTTCCATTACGCTGACAATCAGGTTGACCTGAATGGCCAGAAAATGACCTTGCAGGAATTTGCAGGTCTGTTCGGGATCCTGGGCGGGCCAGCAGCGCCAGCACCGACTCCGGAGCAGGAAACGCCAGTGGTTCCGACCCCCGCGCCAGCTCAGTAACTGTTTTTACTCCTCCCCTGCAAAGGGGAGGAGTAATGTATCCCTCCCGATCCCAAAGGATTTCAGGCGTGACCACCCCCACCGACCTTCTCCGTCTGCACGACGTCTCATTTACGCGCAATAATATCCCTTTACTGGAACCGGTTTCACTCTCGCTGGAACCCGGTGAATTCACATTACTGACCGGCCCCTCTGGCAGCGGGAAAAGCACGCTGCTGAAGATTATTGCGTCATTGCAAAATCCGACCGGCGGTAAGGTTTATTTCAAAGGCGAAGACATTGCGCAGATCAAACCCGAAGTGTACCGGCAGCGCGTATCTTATTGCTTTCAGACGCCCTCGCTGTTTGGTGAAACGGTTTACGATAATCTTGCCCTGCCTTATCAGATCCGCAATAAAAAACCTGATGAAGAACAAATGCGTAACTGGCTGGAACGGGTGAAGTTATCCGCAGACATGCTCACCAAACGCACGCAGGAACTGTCCGGCGGCGAGAAGCAACGTGTTGCCCTGCTGCGGAATTTACAGTTTATGCCGGATGTTTTATTGCTGGATGAAATCACCAGCGCGCTGGATGAAGAGAATAAAATCAATATCAACGACATCATCGCCGGACTGGTGGAAAAAGAGCAGATCGCCGTCTTGTGGGTGAGCCATGATACGAACGAGATCCGCCACGCCAAACACGTCATTACCCTGACCCGCCATTCACAAGGGAGTGCGGTTCATGAATGAGCATAATATTACCAATCAGTCTCTGGCCCTCGCGCTGATCCTGGTGGTTGTCGCCCTGCTGGTCAGCAAGAAAGAAAAACTCGGACTGGAAAAGGACATCATCTGGAGCGTTGGCCGCGCCATCGTGCAGTTAGTGATTGTCGGTTATGTCCTGAAGTCTGTTTTTGATATCAATAACAGCCTGTTAACGGTTCTGATGGTGCTGTTTATCTGCGTCAATGCCGCGCTGAATGCGAAGAAACGCAGCCGCAATATCGATAACGGATTTATCATTTCGTTTATCGCCATTACCGTCGGCACCATCCTGACGTTAGCGATCCTGATCCTCAGCGGATCCATAGAGTTCCTGCCGATGCAGGTGATCCCGATTTCAGGGATGATTGCCGGAAATGCGATGGTTGCGGTGGGATTGTGTTACAGCAATCTGAACCAGCGTTTTCTCGATAACCAGCAAAAAATCCTCGAGATGCTGAGCCTCGGCGCACCGGTGAAAATGGCCTCTGGCCGGATTATCCGTGACAGTATTCGTGCCGCGATGATCCCGACCATCGATGCGGCGAAAACCGTGGGAATTGTCAGTTTGCCGGGCATGATGTCAGGTTTGATTTTTGCCGGGATCGACCCGGTCAAAGCCATCAAATATCAGATAATGGTCACGTTTATGCTGCTGGCGACCGCCAGTCTATCGACGATTATTGCCGGTTATCTGGCGTATAAACGTTTTTATAATGACCGTGCGCAGCTGCGCGATTTGACGTCATCGTAATCGTATCAGCGTGCCCGTCCGCTTCACCGTGTCGGGCATGCCGTGCATCCGGCGTTATAAGTCGGACAACACCTGACGCAGGTTGACTTCGCCGGCGGCTTCATCGTCAAGATCCAGCACCCCTTCCAGATCATCCAGATGCTCCTGCATGATCGCCGCCGCATGGGTGTTATCACCGGCCTCCAGTGCATCAATAATGGCCTGATGCTCATCACACTGGCAGGAAGGCACTTCGTTACGCTGATAAAGCGCCACAATCAGTGAGCTGCGCACCATCAGGTTAGCCAGAATTTCACTCAGTACGTCGTTCCCGCAGATCTCGCCGAGAATAAGATGAAACTCGCTTAATTCACGCACGATAGCGCGGCGATCTTCTGACTGCGCGGCGTCACGTTCGCCACGCAAATGGGTATTGATTCGATGCCGGTGACGGCGGATCACATCCGCCCCGATGCTTTCGACAATCGCACGCTCAATGGCGCGGCGGGCAATAAACACTTCACGCGCTTCTTTGGCCGTCGGCTGCGCCACCATCGCACCCCGGTTCGGCTCGATGGTGACGACGCGCTGCATCGCCAGACGCTGTAACGCCACCTGAACATGGTTGCGGTTGGCACTGAGCGCGTCAACCAGCTGAGATTCCACCAGGCGGGTTCCCGGACGCAGGCGTTGCCGGGCGATAGCTTTAGACAGAACGTCGACAATGCGCTGAACTTCCAGCTGCTTGGCGGTTGTAGTTTGAGTACTCATGGATTGCTAAATGGCCTCTCTCTGGCGGTTTCCGTGCAACCTACCACCAACGGTTCCCGTTCGTCATTAGTAAATGACGTGCTGTTTCAAATCATTCAAAAAAATGCAACGAAATAGCACATAGTATTCATCAAAATTATCATTCCAGCACGCATTCCCAATACCCTGTTTACGACCTTACGTATCCTTGCAGCACCTCAGGCTACACAGCGTCATGTTATGAAGCTGTCAGGCGTGCAGGCCAACGTATTGAAAACAGGACCATAATGAAACAGACACTCTTGAAACACTTACTTAATTTTGTGTTATTAGCACTGGGCGCAGTAAGTACCGCACTGGTCATCTGGCTGGATGTGGCGATCTTTAAAGACGGAGTGCAGGAAATCTCCGCCACTGAAATTCTTCAGGAACTGACCTTGCTGGCCATCAGCGCACTCTTTTTCCTGCAAGCCAGAAAACATCCCGCCTTACGCGGTGGCATGATCCTGATCGGGGGGTTTTTCGGTTGTATGCTGATCCGCGAACTCGATGCCGTCTTTGACCTGATCCATTATGGCTCATGGGTCTATTTCGCCAGTCTGCTCGCCGTCTATTGCGTCGGCTGGGCTTGTATCACACCGAAAACCAGTGTGCGCGGGCTGTCCGCTTTTCTGGCGCACCCGGCCTGCCATTATATGGTGTGCGGACTGGTTCTGATTCTGGTGTTTTCCCGCGTCTTTGGCATGAACATGATCTGGAAAGTCGTGATGCAGGGTGAATATGTGCGTACGGTAAAAAATATCGTCGAAGAAGGCACCGAACTGATGGGGTATCTGTTGTGTCTGGGGTCTGCCGTGGCCTTCTGGCAACGCAGCGAACCGCTGAAAACCCTGTAATAATAATCTGTAAGCCCGCCCGCACAGGGCAGGCTTTTTTACCCTGCAATCTTACCAAACCAACCCTGAACCGGTAACTCCGCCACCTGCTGAATCAGTGTCAGCAAGGGTTCGCACGGATGCGCCGGGTCCAGACCCCGCAACTGGCGCAAAAATGTCAACGCGGCTTCCGGCGAGGGGAATCTTTCCGGTTGCGTGAAATACAAATACAGCGCCAGTACCGCGACCGAACGACTGCGTCCACCCCGGCAATGCACCAGCACATTAGCAGCACGGTGCGGCGGATAGCTTACTTTACCGGGGCTGGCCTGCCCGAGTAATCCATCCAGCGCCAGCACACCGGCCAGCAGATGATTTGCCGTATTTCCCGCCCCATCAATCAGCCCGATCTGGGTACGCCGCAGCCAGGTGCCATCCGGCAAGGCCAGATCGCCGAGTTGCAGATTCACTGCCATATTCAGTGCCGACGTAATGTTGTGCTGATGCAACAGATACGCATCTTGCGCCGCCGGACCGTTACCCAGATACAGCCAGCGGTGGACTTGTCCGGTGACCGGCACCAGTTTAATCAATAAAGGTCTGCCGTCTTCTTCCTGTTCGGCCTGTCTTCGTGTCATTTGTAGGGAATCAGTCATTATCATCTTCCTGACATCAGTGATTTCCTGCACGGTAACACATTAGAAAACCTCAAACCTTCGCATGATGAACATTTTAATCACTTCATAAAGCCGGACACGCCACGGTACGTTGCCGTATGTGATTTTTTGCGAGACGTCGCGGAGGAAAACATCATCCGTCTGATTATGCCCGGTAAACCGTTCAATATGCGGATTCGTGGGAACACGAAATGGCGGAGGCGGCGGAAAATTGTGAAGCAGCTTCCTGATTAAAAAGAATCATAAATGATTACTTTTCATTTGAACAAAGAGTAATCATACTTCACCGCAAGGAAAGCGATTGTGTGCGACGTGACGATCATTCGCAATGCACGTAAGGAACTTGAAAAACTGCCTCCCACGCTTTACGCGGCTATGCTCGGCGCGGTCGATGAACTGGGAGTCTACGGGCCAGCATTACAGGATCCACAGGTTCGTTATATTGGAAATGGAATACGCGAAGTCCGGGTGAGCAGTAGTGACGGCCTTGGCCGGGCGTTTTATTTTTTTATGAAGGGAAGACGTATCTACATCGTTCATATTCTTCATAAAAAAACGGAGAAAACACCCCGACACGATGTAGAACTCGCCATTGAACGCATGAAAACAATCAAAAGGAATGAATATGAAAGACGATGATGATGACTATGAGCTGATCCCCTTCAGCGTCGTGAAAGCCGAAGCACTCAGGGATCCTGAAGTTGCTGCTGCCTACGCGGCTCTCAAGCTTCATAAGCAGATGGTCGCGCAGCTGAAAGAATCACGTTTGCAAGAATCCCTGACGCAGGAAGATATCGCCCGCCGCACCGGGCTGAAAAAGCAAAACATCAGTCGTCTGGAAAGTGGCGCGGTGTCTCCCACACTCAACACGCTCAGCCGTTATGCCGTCGCCCTCGGCGGCACCTTTGAATTTAAAAAGATCCACTGATCCTGCTGTGCGCACCATACGCGGCGATAAACTCCCCGGCAATCGCTACGGCAATTTCTGCCGGGAGTTTGCCTCGCACATCGGGCAACCCCACCGGACATCGCATGCTTGCCAGTTGCTCCCCGGTAATTCCTTTCCCTGATAACCGGTAATCGAAGCGTTTCCGTTTGGTCTCTGAACCGATCAGCCCGAAATAACGGAAATCCCCCCGCTTGAGGATGCGCTCGCTGAGGGCAAAATCCAGCTGATGATCATGGGTCAGCACCATGAAATAGCTGTCTGCGGGCATCTGCGCCACGGTGCCTTCCGGTTCCTCATCAATGATGCAGGTGATATGCGGATCGACCTGCGCGGGAAACTCGCTGGCGCGGGCATCCACCCAGGTGATACGGCACGGTAAGGTGCTGAGAATGTTCACCAGCGCCCGCCCGACATGCCCTGCGCCATATACCACAACATGCGGCTGCGGTTGCCCGAGCGGTTCGAGCAACACTGACGCTATGCCTCCGCAGCATTGTCCCAGCCGCGCCCCTAATGAAAAACGTTCGAAGCGGCTGGATGTCGCCCCCTGCTGCAACATCTCGCGGGCAATGGCCATGACCTGAAACTCAAGATTGCCGCCGCCCAGCGTATAAAATTGCTCGCTGGCGGTGATCAGCATTTTGCTGCCTGCATCGCGCGGCGTGGAACCTTGCTGATCAACCAGCGTCGCCAGCACACAAGGTTCGCCGCGACGTTGTAAATCATGTAAACGGGTCACCCAGTCATCAGTGCGCATCAGAACCTCCGTTAGCCCGTGACATTGCTGTTTAGCGCAGCATCAAAAGTGACAACGTCACCTGTGAAACGTAACTGATTCACCCCATTCAGCACCCTTTCCGGCGTGGCAGGCGCATCGATATGCGGATGAACGCGGTAATTTGCCAGACTGGCGACCGCATCTTTGATCGCGCACCAGACCGAAATCCCCAGCATAAAAGGCGGCTCGCCCACGGCCTTGGAATGGAAAACGGTGTCTTCCGGGTTTTTGCGGTTCTCCACCAGCCTGACACGTAAATCCTGCGGAATATCGCCAATCGCCGGGATCTTATACGCCGCCGGACCGCTGGTCATCAGGCGTCCTTTGTCGTTCCATACCAGTTCTTCGGTGGTCAGCCAGCCCATGCCCTGCACGAAACCGCCTTCAACCTGACCAATATCAATCGCCGGATTCAGCGAGTCGCCGACGTCATGCAGAATATCCGCACGCAGCAACTTGTATTCGCCGGTCAGCGTATCGACCAGCACTTCCGCGCAGGCCGCGCCGTAGGAGAAGTAGTAGAATGGATGCCCGGCTGCTTTGCTGCGGTCATAGAAAATCTTCGGCGTTTTGTAATAACCGGTGCTGGAAAGCGGCACCTGATTCAGCCAGCACTGGGTAGCGATCTGCCCGAAACTGAAATATTGCTCTTTAACCCGCACCTGACTGTTGCTGAACACAATGTCCTTTTCCTGCGCATCATGCTGTCGCATCAGCATCTCAACCATGCGCCCTTTAATGATTTCGGCCGCGTTTTGTGCGGCTTTCCCGTTAAGATCCGCACCGGAGGAGGCTGCGGTCGGCGAGGTGTTAGGCACTTTGCCGGTATCGGTCGCGGTGATCTGAATAGCGCTGATATCAACCTGAAACACTTCCGCCACCACCTGCGCCACTTTGGTATTCAGCCCCTGTCCCATCTCGGTGCCGCCGTGATTAAGCTGAATACTGCCGTCGGTATACACCAGCACCAGAGCGCCCGCCTGATTGAGGAAACTGGCGGTGAAGGAGATGCCGAATTTTACCGGCGTCAGCGCCAGACCCTTTTTCAGATAACGGTTGCGGTGGTTAAACTCTGTGACAGCGTCACGTCTTGCGGTGTATTCCGCGCTGTCTTCCAGTTGCTGAGTCATTTCCTGCAACAGATTTTGCCCCACCGGCTGGTGATAATGCGTAACGTTGCGGCTTTCCTGACCGTAGTAATTGTTTTTACGCACTGTCAGCGGATCCAGCCCCAGTTCGCGGGCGATGTGATCGACAATGTGCTCAATCGCCACTATCCCCTGCGGGCCGCCAAATCCGCGGTACGCCGTATTCGAGGCCATATTGGTTTTACAGCGATAACCGGTAATCAGCGCATCACCGAGGTAATAGGCATTATCAGAATGGAACATGGCACGATCGACGATAGATCCGGACAGATCCAGCGAATAACCGCAGTTGGCCGCCAGTTTGATATCGATCCCATGAATGATGCCCTCATCGGTAAAGCCGACGTCATAACTGACGTGAAAAGGATGGCGCTTGCCGGTGATCAGCATGTCATCCTGACGGGCCAGACGCATTTTCGCGGGGCGTCCGGTGAGGTGCGCCGCCAGGGCCGCCAGACATGCGGTGCCTGCCGCCTGTGTTTCTTTGCCACCAAATCCCCCGCCCATGCGGCGCATATCAACCACCACTTTATGCATCGGCACACCCAGTACCGACGCGACCAGCTTTTGCACTTCTGTCGGATGTTGCGTCGAGCTGTACACCAGCATCGCGCCATCTTCACCCGGCATGACGGAAGCAATCTGCGTTTCGAGATAAAAATGCTCCTGACCGCCAATTTCCAGTTCACCCTGCAAACGGTGCGGCGCACAGGCCAGCGCCATTTCGGCGTCACCCCGTTTATGCTGGTGCGGTTCTTCCACGTAATGTTCCAGCGCCAGCGCCTGTTTGACCGTCAGTACCGCGTCGCGTGGCTGATACTCCACTTTCGCCAGGGCCACCGCTGCGCGTGCGGCTTCCATTGACGTTGCGGCAACCACCAGCACAATCTGGCCAACATACTGCACCGTGCCCTGCGCCATCAGCGGATCACCGTGAGTCAGTGGCGCGATGTCCGGATTGCCCGGCACATCGCCGGCAGTCATTACCCGCACCACGCCCGGTACGCCATAACAAGGTTCGGTATCGATGGACACAATATCCGCGTGAGCGTGCGGACTGAGCAGCGGCACAAGATGCAACTGATTGGGGAATTCCAGCCGGTCGTCGACATACACCGCCTCGCCGCTGACATGTTTATCCGCGCTTTCGTGTTTCTGGCTTTTGCCGACGCCGCTCTGCAGACCTGCGCGAAAACGGGCTTCCATCTCAGCCTGAGAAAGTAAGGGTTTGGATTCAGACATAGTGTGTTACCCGCATCAGAGTTTCCGGAGACGTCATTTCGATATGGCAGCGGCGCAGCAGATTTTTCGCCACCTGCATGCGATATTCGCGGCTGGCGCGGAAATCACTGATCGGCGTGAAATCCAGATCCAGCGCCTGACAGGCTTGCTCAACCGTCGCCGTTTGCCACGGCTGGCCGAGTAACTGTGCCTCGCAATACCCAGCCCGCTTGGCCACTTCCGCCATGCCGCCAAACGCCACGCGGGCATGCACCACCACGCCGTTTTGCACTTCAATATGCAACGCCGCGCACACCGCTGAAATATCGTCTTCCAGCCGTTTCGACACTTTATAGACCCGCAACTGGCGGTCAACGGAGGTGTTGCGCGGGATGCGTATTTGTTCGATAAATTCGCCGGGCTGTAACGCCGTTTTGCGATACCCGAGGAAGAACTGATCGAGCGGTAATTCCCGCTGTGTTTCTCCGCGACGCAGTAACAGCGACGCGCCGAGCGCCAGTAACACAGGGCCGCCGTCGCCGATGGGCGAAGCGTTAGCGATGTTGCCGCCAAAAGTGCCCTGATGACGAATTTGCTGCGAGGCAAAACGTTCAAGCAGTTCGCCAAACGCCGGGAATTCATCGTGCAAAACTGGCATACAGGTGCTGAGCGGTGTCGCCGCGCCAATATGAATTGCCTGACCGGTCAGCGTAATCGCGTTGAGTTCAGGGATATGACTGAGGGAAATCAGTTTCGGGATACGCTGGTAACGCTGCGTGACTTCCAGCGCCAGATCGGTGCCGCCAGCCACCAGCCGGGAATCCGGTTGGGCCAGATAACGTTCTGCCAGTTCATCCACCGTGACCGGTTGATCAGTGGCAGATATCGCGCGGAGTTTTTCCAGCGTCTGCCGGGTATCTGCATCAAACTGATCCGGCTGCGGCGCTTCACAAATGGCTTTCGCCGCGTCCATGATCGGCCGGTAACCGGTGCAGCGGCAAAGGTTGCCGGAAAGGGTTTCCTGCACGCCTTCCACGGAGAAAACGGGGTTACTTTTTTCCATCGCAAACAATGACATCACAAAACCCGGCGTACAGAATCCGCATTGCGAGGCGTGGTTATCGACCATCGCCTGCTGCACATGATGCAGTTCACCATGATGTTTAAGATCTTCCACCGTGATCAGTTGCTTACCATGCACGGCAGGCATAAAGGTCAGACAGGCATTGACGGCGCAGTATTGCAGCGTATCGCCCTGCGCTTCAGCAAGCACCACGGTACAGGCACCGCAGTCACCGGAGGCGCAACCTTCTTTGGTACCGCAACGGCCCGCCTCACGGCGCAGATACTGTAATACCGTCGTGTCATCGGGCAGATTTTCTGTGTGGATCCTGCCGTTCATCAGAAATTGGATCATGATCATATCCTTCAAAAATCACTGGTTTGCTCCCTCCCCTGCGAAGGGGAGGGTCGGGGTGGGGTTTCAAAGCAAAATCAAAAAGTTGATGTGTGCTTTGACCGGGTGTCAGCCCTTAATACCCCCTCCCGTCCTCCCCCTTCGCAGGGGGAGGAGCAAAGGCTTTACAGCCATTCAGAATCAGTGTCGTGACCTCATCGATAATGTGCTCACGCGCCTGGTCATCGCCTTCAAAATTGCCGTACATGTGTTTCACCTGCACCGCGAAATCGGCGTAATACTGCGTGACTGCCCAGATATGCATGATGAACAGACGGGCATCCAGCGCACGGATTTTGCCCTGTACGATCCACTGATGGATCAGGTTCTCTTTGCCAATAATGTTCTGTGTGGCCTGCGGCCAGTATTTCTGCAAATAGTGACCGCCGCCGAGCACCTCACTGGTGAAAATGCGTGACAGCTCCGGCTGATCAAACGAGAAATTCAGCTTGTTACGGATATAGCGGCTGAGCACCGCCTGCGGTTCGCTGAGTGACGGGTCGAACTGAATGATATCGCCCCAGACTTTCAGCACTTTTTGCAGCAGTTCTTCGTACAGTTCTTCTTTGCCCGCGATGTAATAATGCAGCTGGGCCTTTTTGATCCCCGCCCGTTGAGCGATAGCCTGCGTGGTCGCACCCTGAAAACCCTTTTCGCTGAACTCTGCAATCGCTGCCGCGTGGATATTTTCCAGCGTGCGTTCACGGGCAATGCGGACTTTGCCGCCGGTATCATTGTTCATCATGCTGATAGCGCCTCCTGCCGGGCATCCCGGGCATAAACCCGCTCGCCGTCCACGTAGGTGCAATACACATTGCGGTCATCACCCAGCGTCATCAGCACAAACAGCTTTTCGGCCAGCGTTTTGCTGTTGGTCGCGCGTAATTTTTGCAACGCGCTGACACCCGGTTCGAGCACCACGAAATCGGCTTCCTTCCCGGCGTTGAAATTGCCAATTTTGTCGTCAAGATGCAGCGCCCGCGCACCGCCCAGCGTGGCGTGATAGAAGGCTTCAAATGCGGATAAGCGGTAACGCTGAAGCTGACCGACTTTGTAGGCTTCCGACAACGTTTCCAGCATGTTGAATGTGGTGCCCGCACCGACGTCCGTCCCCATGCCGACGCGGATTTGCTTCTGCCAGGATTTCTGCAAATTGAACAGCCCGCTGCCCAGAAACAGATTGGAGGTCGGACAAAAAGCGATGGTGGAATCCGTGTCATGCAGACAATCCCACTCGCAGTCATCCAGATGCAGACAATGCGCAAACACGCAGCGTTCGCCGGTCAGGCCGTACTGATGATAAACGTCGAGATAATGCAGATGTTCAGGATGCATCTCTTTTACCCACGACAATTCAGCGACGTTTTCGCTGAGATGGGTATGCATGTAAACATCCGGAAATTCCTGCCGGAGCATACGCACTTTTTGCAGCAGTTCCGGCGAAGACGTCGGCGCAAAACGTGGCGTCAGCGCATAGCTCAGGCGCTGGCGGTTATGCCAGCGCGTAATCAACTGACGCGTATCGCGTTCACTGTCTTCCGGGGTTTCCAGCAGGGCGTCGGGGGCGTTTTTGTCCATCATTACTTTGCCCGCTACCAGGCGCATATTGATGTCCGAGGCTTCTTTAAATAAGGCATCGACTGACTGCGGATGCACGGTGCCAAACACCAGCGCGGTGGTGGTGCCGTTAAGCAGTAGCTGACTGATGAAGAATTTCGACATGCGCTTCGCGTAATCCGCGCAGTGATATTGTTGTTCGGTCGGGAAGGTGTAGCGCGTCAGCCATTCGAGCAGTTGCTCACCGTACGCGCCGATCATTTCGGTTTGCGGATAGTGGATATGGGTATCGACAAAGCCCGGCACGATCAGCTTGTCGCGATAATCGTCGATTTCCAGCGCGGCGGTTTTGTGTGCCAGCGCCAGCTTGCCCTCGCCTTCCTGCCAGCTTCCCAGCCAGACGATCGTCCCGCCGCTCAGCAGCATCAGGCCGTCTTCGATATAACGCACCTGCGCTTCAAAATCTTCCGGCGTTAACACCGGCTCACGGATATCGAAGAAATTTCCGCGGACGGCGCGGGTGATGATCTGACTCATGGCATGGTCCTTCTCTGCAACATTCTCGTTCATGATTGATAACAGAACATTTGCAAAGCTTATGCCAAATCTGACCGATCGGTCAGACCATCCGGATGTTTTTTATTTCAGCAGGACTTCGTACCGGGGATTGAACTCGTCAAAAATGGGTAGCGCCGCCGCACCCAGCGCAGCAGTGTCGCTGCCGGACATTCCCAGGCGGATACGCGCACTTTGCGCATAGCGGCTGCGCACCGAATTATACAATGGCGTCAGGCGCTTAATCAGCTTCTCCACCAGCGGCTTAGGCATGGTGCCGCCGATAATCACACTCTGCGCATCGAACACACATTCCATAATATTGATGGCCTGTAACGCCGGTTCGGCGGCAGTATCCAGCCATTTCTCGAACAGCGCCTCATCGACTTTCAGCAGATCTTCGGGCATGGCCGACATCGGATCCAGACCGCAGGCTTCGTACGCCGCCTGCAAAGAAACATAACGTTCAAGGCAGCCTTTGTTGCCGCAATAGCATTCTCGGCCGCCCGGTTGCACCACAATGTGGCCGACCTCGCCCGCATTGTGTGCATGACCGGTGTAAATCCGTCCGTCGGTGAAGATGCCCGCGCCCAGTCCGGTGCCGATATACAGATACACAAAAGACGATAATTGCTTGGCGACGCCGTGAAAGCGTTCACCGATCGCCGCCACCGTCGCATCGTTTTCCAGCGTGACCGGCCAGCCGGTCGCCGCGCTCAAACGCGCTTCAATATCAACGTTATCCCAACCGTGCAGCGTGGTCGGGCCTTGCGAGGAGATCCCCTCCACGCCAAACGGCCCCGGCATCACCACGCCCACCCCCAATATTTTTCGCCAGTCTATTTTCACCTGTTGGCGCATTTCTTGCAGAACCTGATCAATCAGAGCCAGCGTGGGCTCTGGCTGCGGTTTCTGCACATGGATCAGTTTGCGAAAGCGGACAGTCCCGGTGAGATCCACCAGCACAATCAGCAGCGACTGATGATCAAGATGGATGCCGATGGAATAGGCGCTGTCAGGATTGAGTGTCAGTGGCGTTGCTGGTTGACCACGTCCGCCCGCCCGGCGCGGCAGATGGGAGGACAGAATGCCCGCCTGCTCAAGTTCAGTGGCAATGTTGGAGACGGTCTGTGGTGTGAGCGACGTCAGCCGCGCGATTTCGGCGCGGGTCAGTTCACCATTAAGGCGAATGGCTTCGATCACCACCCGACGATTGTGCGCACGGGCGTGCTCAAGATTGGTGCCAGAAGTTGTTATCACGTCCCTCTCCACGGTGAAGACCTTGCGGGCAGTATGTGGCGTGTGATTACAGCAATCAAATTGATTTTATTAACCCGTCATACTTCGTATTGCAGATGCGTTGGCTGCGCGCACTCACCCCGGTCACATAGTTATCTCTGCTCCGGGGATTCGCGCACTTACCGCCTTTCTGCAACCCGAATTATTTAGGGTTAACCTGGGATGATGTGAATATGACGGTGCCATCACAGCTTTGAATGTTATTGGCATGTTAATAATAATCGCCAGTCACTATTCGCTTTCCAATGTTTTTAAGATTCACCTTCAGATCCAGTAGCACAATCCGGCAGGGACGCAGGGACTGGCAGAACTATGCCTTCCCATTTTTTTTAGCCGATTAAAGCAATCAAATTGATTTAATAAACTTAACCCTGTTTCGGAGAATGACGATGAGCCTACGATTTACCCCTGCGGCCACCTTGTGCGCCCTCTCTGCCCTGACGTTGGGATACACCGCCAGCGCGCTGGCCGACACCACACTCAGCGCCCTGTTTATGACTCAGGCGGCCTACAGCGAAGCGGATATCCGCGCGATGACGGCGGATTTCACCAAACAGCATCCCGACATCAAAGTGAATCTGGAATTTGTGCCGTATGAAGCGCTGCACGACAAAATCGTGGCCGCACGCGGTGCCGGTGATAAAGGCTATGACGTGGTGCTATTCGATGCCATCTGGCCTGCGGAATTTAACAAATACGGCCTGTTGCAGGATGTCACGGCGCGTATTCCGGCCGAAGAAAGCAACAAGATTTTTGACGGTGCCATTTCCACCGTGACCTACAAAGACAAACGCTGGGGAATGCCGTGGATCCTCGACACCAAATATTTGTATTACAACAAAGCCATGCTGGCCAAAGCCGGGATCACCACCCCGCCCGCCACCTGGGCTGACGTTGAAAAGCAATCTGCGATCCTGAAAGAAAAAGGCATCGTCAAATACCCGCTGGTCTGGAGCTGGTCGCAGTCGGAAGCGTTGTTGTGCGACTACACCACCCTGGTTTCCGCGTTTAAAGGTGATTTTTATAAAGACGGCAAGCTGAACTTCACCAATCCCGGCGCAATGAAAGCCATCAGCTACATGAAAGAGACGCTGGATAAAGGGCTGACCAACCCGAACTCGCGTGAGTATCTGGAAGAGGATGTGCGTAAATCCTTCTCCAACGGCGATGCCGCTTTCGCGCTGAACTGGACTTACATGTACAACATGGCGAACGACCCGAAACAGAGCAAAGTCGCCGGGGATGTTGGCGTGGTGCCTGCGCCGGGTGAAACCGCAGGCGGCGCGTCCGGCGTTAACGGATCGATGGGTCTGGGCATCGCCAAAGCCAGTGCGCATCCGGATCAGGCGTGGGAATACATCAGCTACATGACCTCGCAGCCGGTGCAGAACAAATACGCCAAACTGAGCCTGCCAATCTGGAAATCGTCTTATGAAGATCCGGCGGTGCAGAAAGATCAGGAGCAGCTGATTGCCGCAGCGAAAACCTCGCTGAATGTGATGCTGTCGCGCCCGGTGACGGCGGATTACTCCCGTCTTTCCAATATCTTGCAGCAAAACATTCAGGCGGTATTGCAGGGTAAAACCCCGGCACAGGACGGTATGGAAGCCGCGACCAAAGCCGCTGACCGTTTACGTTAAGTTTTAAAGCCAACACGACAATTAAGCCCGCCCGGTTTTGGCCGGACGGGCTGGGAAAAGATATGCTGACATTACCCCAACGCGAGAAACGACAAGCCTGGCTGCTTCTGGCGCCCATGCTTGTAATGATGTTTTTACTCACCGCCTGGCCTCTCGCCCGGACGTTGTGGCTCAGCTTTACCGATGCCGGTCTGATCGGTGACGGTTCCGCCCCCAACTGGGTGGGCAGCGAGAATTTTATCTATGCACTGACGGATCCGGATTTTCGCGCCGCACTGTGGCGGACGCTGTATTTCACCGTCGTGTCTGTCGTGATTGAAGGCATCATCGGCGTGCTGGTGGCCCTGTTACTTAACCAGCCATTTTGGGGGCGAAGTGCCCTGCGCGTGCTGGTCATTTTGCCGTGGGCATTGCCGACCATCGTCAACGCCACGATGTGGCGGCTGAACTTTAATCCGGATTACGGCAGCATCAACGCCCTGCTATCTCAGCTCGGTCTGATTGATGCCTACCGCAGCTGGCTCGGCGATCCCGCCTCCGCCATCAATGCCGTGATGTTCGCCGATATCTGGAAGAACTACCCGCTGATCACCCTGCTGGTGCTGGCGGCGTTACAAACCATTCCGGAGGACCTGTTCGAAGCGGCGCGGCTTGACGGTGCATCAGCTTTCCGCCGTTTCCGTAAAATCACCTTACCGGCGATTGCGGCACCGCTGGCTGTCGCGCTGATCCTGCGCACCATCGATGCTTTTAAAATCTTCGACATCATTTATGTCATGACCCGTGGCGGCCCGCTCGACAGCACCAAAACGGTCAGCTTCTTTGTTTATCAGGAATCGTTCAGCTATCTGCGCGCCGGTAGCGGCGCCGCTTACGCGATACTGATGACACTGATCTGCGCCCTGCTGATCATGATTTATATGGTGATGTTACTGCGCCAGCGCCGTTCAGGGAGCAGCGAATGAAACAGAAAATCCGCCTCGTTTTACGTTATGTCGCCGCGCTGGTGCTGGCGGTGTCCATTCTTGCGCCATTGCTGTGGATGTTCCTGATGAGCGTCAGCTCGGCGGAAGATCTGACCCGCATTCCGCTGGAATGGCTGCCGCGTCACTGGGATTTCAGCCGTTACGCCAGCCTGCTGACCTTGCAGGCCGGTACGCCCGGTGCACTGTTCCTGCATGCGCTCGGCAACAGCGTGCTGGTGGCATGCGGCGCCACACTGGTGTCGTTGCTGCTGGCGATACCGGCAGCCTACAGCTTCTCGCGTTATCCCGGTCGTGACGGCTGGCTGTTTGGCAGTCTGGCAATTTACATGGTGCCGCCGGTGGCGTTTGTGCTGCCGCTGTATTTCATTCTGCAACAACTGACGTTGCTGAATACTCACCTCGGGCTGATTCTGGTCTATTGCTCGATGATCCTGCCGTTCCTGACGTGGATGCTGAAAAACCAGTTCGACGCGCTGCCGGTGGATATCGAGCAGGCTTCCCGCCTCGACGGCCTGCGTTACTGGCAGGTCTTGCTGCGCATCACCCTGCCGCTGGCCAGACCGGCGCTGGGCGCGTCGGCCATGTTTGGCTGGCTGCTGGCCTGGGATGAATTTTTCTACGCCCTGCTGTTTACCAACAATATCGATGCCCAGACGTTGCCGGTCACCATTGCCGGATTCACCGCCGGGCGCGCCACTGACGACGGCCTGATTGCCGCTGTCGGTATTCTTGCGGCCATTCCGCCGCTCTTTATTGCGCTCTGGCTGCAAAAAACCATGGTCAGCGGGTTAACCGCCGGCGGCAGCAAAGGCTGATTATGACCCTCAGGGAATTCTCATCAATGACAACACAACCTGAAACCCGCGCCACGCTGTATGTGGCGGGCAACATTAACGTGGATTTGATCATGAGCACGCTGCATGAATGGCCGAAAAAAGGCACCGAAGCGATGCTCGAAAGCAGTTCCTTACGCCCCGGCGGTTCAGCCGGAAACTGTGCCCTGGCGCTGTCCGCGCTGGGTTCGCCTTTTCGTCTGGTGGCGAATCAGGGCAACGATCAGTTCAGCGGCTGGCTGGCGGGCATGTTCCCGGAAAGCGCATCAGGCTGGCCGACCTGTGACTGCGAAACCTCGCTGACATTTGGCGTGACACATCCCGATCACGAACGGACGTTTTTCAGCAATCAGGGGCATATCGTCCACCTTTCCATGCAGGATGTGCTGGGGCAAATCCCGGACACCGCTCAGGCCGGTGACTGGATATTGTTGTGCGGCACCTGGCTGTGTACCGCGCTGTATGCCGACTATCCGCAACTGCTGGCACAGCTCAGAGCGCGCGGTTATCGGGTGGCAGTCGACAGTGGCTGGCCGCCGGAAGACTGGAGCGATGCCCTGCGGGCTCAGGCGGCGAACTGGCTGCCGCATTGCGATGCCCTGCTGCTCAATGAAGTCGAAACTCTCGGGCTGGCGGACTCCGCCACGCTCGACGAGGCCGCATATCATCTTCTGGGAAAGATGGCTGCAAAGGCATTTTGCGTGGCGAAATGCGGCCCGGAGGGCGCACGTCTGTGGAGCCGCAACCTGACGCTGCATCAGCACGCCGAACCGGTAGAGGTGGTGGATACCATCGGTGCCGGAGACAGTTTTAACGCCGGATTTTTATCCGCGCTGATTTATGGCCTGCCGCCTGCCACGGCACTGCAATGGGGTGTCCGCGTGGCCGGTTGTGCCATCAGCAGTTCCCCGCGCCGTTATCCTGACTGGCAATCGCTTTCTGGCCTTGTGGAGAAAATCTAAATGGCTCTGGTAGAACTGGTAAAAGTGGCCAAACATTATGGCAAAGTGCAGGTCCTGAAACCGCTGGATCTGACCATCCCCGACGGCAGTTTCACCGTACTGGTCGGCCCGTCGGGCTGCGGAAAATCCACCTTACTGCGCCTGCTGGCCGGGCTGGAATCGCTCTCTGACGGTGACATTCTGCTCGACAAACAGCAGATCAATAATTTCGATCCAGCCGATCGTGATATCGCCATGGTGTTCCAGAGCTACGCGCTGTATCCGCACCTGACCGTGGCCGAAAACATGGCATTTCACATGCAGGTGAAGAAAGTGCCGAAGGCCGAACAGCAGGCCAAAGTGCAACAGGCCGCCAAAGTGCTGGGCATCGACCATTTACTGAAACGTCTGCCGAAGGATTTGTCCGGCGGCCAGCGCCAGCGTGTCGCCATGGGGCGTGCGCTGGTGCGTAATCCGAAAGTGTTTCTGTTTGACGAACCGCTGTCCAACCTTGACGCCCAGTTGCGTATGGAGCTGCGCGCTGAAATCAAATCACTGCATCAGCAGTTCCGCACCACCACGGTGTACGTGACGCACGACCAGATCGAAGCCATGACTCTTGCCGATAATATCGTGGTGATGAAAGACGGTTTTATCGTGCAACAGGGCGATCCGCTGTCGATCTATGACAAACCGGTCAATACCTTTGTGGCGCGGTTTATCGGCTCTCCGCCGATGAATCTGCTCAGCGGCGTGTTCCAGAATATCGACGGTCAGCCGGGCGTGACCTGCGATCAGTTGTGGTTTGCGCTGCCGGAGAAATGGGCGTTACAGGCGCGGCATTCTGAAGGTCAGGCTGTCACCCTGGGTCTGCGTCCGCATGATTTGAGACCGGTGCAGCACAGCGCCCAGCCTGCAGCGACGTTGCGTCTGCTGGAAGTGACCGGCGAAAGCAGCCTGCTGCATATCGACTGGAGCGGATTCCCGTTGCATGTTCAGTTTGCCGGACGCGCCCGCGTCAGCGCCGATCAGCCGCTTTATCTCGACGCCAACAGTGAGGCGATCCACCTGTTTGATGCGGCGACAGGCGAACGTCTGGCGGAAGATCACCGTTAACATGCCACTGCGTCTCCCCCGTTTTCCGGGGGAGACCGCAAAACGCCGTTGACGCGTTTCCACGATGGGTTATGCTCAGTCTTTGCTTATTTCATTAGCGCGCTTACTGTCTATGGGCTTCTTCTCAAACAAAAAATTCTCACTTCCGCCGGGTTCCGCACTGCCGTTGCTGGTCGCAGGGGCGTTCTTTATGGAAAACCTCGACGCCACGGTGATCGTGACCGCGCTGCCGCAGATGGCGAAAGATTTCGGCGTGCATCCGGTGGACATGAACATCGGCGTTTCGGCCTATATTCTGACGCTCACGGTATTTATTCCCGCCAGCGGCTGGATTGCTAACCGTTTCGGCACCCGTAATGTCTTCTCGCTGGCGCTGATTTTGTTCACCCTCGCCTCAGTGCTGTGTTCCGCCAGTACCAGTCTGCCGACCTTTACCGCCGCCCGCATGTTGCAGGGATTTGCCGGTGCGCTGATGGTGCCGGTCGGGCGTTTAGTGGTACTGAAAAACACCCAAAAATCGGATCTCATCCGAGCCATCGCCACCATCACCTGGCCGGGGCTGGTCGCGCCCATCCTCGGGCCGCCGCTCGGCGGGTTTATCACGACCTATGCGTCGTGGCACTGGATATTTATTCTCAATGTGCCGCTCGGGATTATCGCCCTGTTTTACAGCCGTAAACTGATCCCGCAGGTGCCCGGTGAGAAAGGCGTGCCCTTTGATATCACCGGTTTCGTGCTGACCGGCGCGGCATGTCTCGGGTTAATCTTCGGGCTGGACATGTTTAATCAGGGCAATATCGACTGGAAGCCGGTGTCGATGGTAACCGGCGCGGTGATGATGGGGGCGCTGGCAGTCTGGCATTCGCGCCGGGCTGCGCATCCGTTACTGCCGCTGACGGCATTGAAAATTAAAAGTTACGCTGTCACGATTTACGGCGGTTCGCTGTTCCGTGTTGCCATCGGCGCCCTGCCTTTCCTGCTGCCGCTGATGTTCCAGCTGGGTTATGGCATGAGTGCATTTGATGCCGGTCTGCTGGTGCTGTCGGTGTTTGCCGGAAATCTGGCGATGAAGCCTTTTACATCACCGATTCTGCACCGCTTCCGCTTTAAGTCGATTATGCTGGTTAACGGCCTGATCAATTCCGCGACCATTTTTGCCTGTGCGCTGTTGACGCCCGAGGTGCCGACGGCGCTGACGCTGTTACTGCTGTTTGCCAGCGGGATGAGCCGCTCGATGCAGTTTACCGCGCTTAACACGCTGGCCTTTTCTCAGGTGCCTTCGGAACAAATGGGCGGCGCGAACACACTGTTTAATACCGCGCAGCAGCTTTCCACCGGTCTGGGGATCGCCATCGGTGCGCTTTCCCTGCGCCTGGCGGAACATTTTCTGCCCGCCAGCGACACCTTGCAGACCGGCACGTTTCACATCGCTTTTATCATCATTGGCCTGTTTTCACTGGCCGGCACGCTCGACAGCCTGACGCTGGATAAAACGGCAGGCGATGAAATACGTCGTAAAAAAGAATCTGTACCCCGACCGGCTGTACCGGAAAAATAAGGCGCAGCCAGACTGAAATTACGTATCCGAAAAATGGAGATAAACCATGGAATACCGTCTGTTAGGCCGTTCCGGCCTGAAAGTTTCAGTTTTAAGCCTGGGCACCATGACGTTTGGTGGTCAGGGGAAATTTGCCAAAACCGGGCAAACTGACGTTGAGGCGGCACAGCGCCAGATAGGCTTGTGCCTTGATGCCGGGATTAATCTGTTTGATACCGCTGATGTCTATTCAGGCGGTGAATCAGAAGTGATCCTCGGCAAAGCACTGGGCAGCAAACGCCACGAGGTGCTGGTCGCCAGTAAAGCCCGCTTCCCGATGGGTGACGGCCCGAACGACCGCGGCTCATCCCGCCATCATATCCTGCGCGCCTGCGAAGCCAGCCTGAAGCGTCTGGGCACGGATTATCTGGATTTGTATCAGCTGCATGAATGGGACGGCCTGACCCCGCTGGAAGAAACCTTGCGCGCGCTCGACGATCTGGTCAGCAGCGGCAAAGTACGTTATGTCGGTGTCTCTAACTTTTCCGCCTGGCATGTGATGAAAACCCTCGGCGTGGCAGAGGCAAATCACTACATCCGTCCGGTCAGCCAGCAAATCCATTACACCCTGCAGGCGCGCGAAGCAGAATATGAACTGCTGCCCGCCGCGCAGGATCAGGGGCTGGGCGTGCTGGTCTGGAGTCCGCTGGCAGGCGGATTGCTTTCCGGGAAATATCGCCGCAATCAGGCGGCACCGGAAGGCACCCGCCATCTGGCCGACTGGGGCGAACCGCCGGTACGTGACGAAAGCGCGCTGTATGACGTGGTGGATGTGCTGGTGGACATCGCCGAAGCACGCGGCGTTTCAGCCGCCCAAATCGCGCTGGCGTGGCTGATTGCCCGTCCGCAGGTCACTTCCGTGATTGTCGGGGCGCGTAACGACGCCCAGTTGCAGGATAACCTGCGTGCCGCAGAATTAAGCCTCAATAACGATGAAATTGAACGACTTAATCAAGTCAGTCAGTTGCCATTGCTGTATCCTTACTGGCATCAGGCGCAGACCGCACCGGATCGCTTATCTCCGGCAGATTTATCACTGATTGCGCCGTATTTAAAAAAGTAACCGCAACAAAATGATACGCACTGAGACCGGTTGACTATGCCGGTCTCGTTATTTTTGTGTTAATACTTACAGAGTTCTTTGGTGTGCTTCGTGCGCATCTTGCTTAAATACAGAGGAATACCGGGATGATTATTTTTGTTACCGGCGCCACCGCCGGATTTGGTGCTGAAATCGCACGTAAGTTTGTTAAAGAAGGTCACAAAGTGATTGCCACCGGCCGCCGCAAAGAGCGTCTGGACGATCTGAAAGCGGAACTGGGCGATGCCCTGTATGCCGTTGAGCTGGACGTGACTAACCGCGCGTCTATCGATGAAGCTATCGCCAGCCTCCCCGCGGAATGGCGCAATATTGACGTGCTGGTCAACAACGCCGGTCTGGCTCTCGGTATGGAAAAAGCCGACAAAGCGTCGCTGGAAGACTGGGACAAAATGATCGACACCAACACCAAAGGTCTGGTGTACATGACCCGTGCCGTGCTGCCGGGAATGGTAGAACGCAATACCGGGCATGTGATCAACATCGGTTCCACCGCAGGCAACTGGCCTTATGCGGGTGGTAACGTGTATGGCGCAACCAAAGCCTTCGTACGCCAGTTCAGCCTGAACCTGCGCACCGATCTGCACGGTACTCACGTCCGCGTCACCAACATCGAACCGGGCCTGTGCGGCGGCACCGAATTCTCCAACGTACGCTTCAAAGGCGACGATGAAAAAGTCAGCAAAACCTATGACAATACCAACCCGCTGACCGCAGCAGACGTCGCGGAATCGGTATTCTGGGCATCCACCCTGCCAGCGCACGTCAACATCAACAGCATCGAAATGATGCCAGTCAGCCAGTCCCTCGCCGGTTTGCAGGTACATCGCGAAGGGTGATGTGGGTTCCTGATTTGAAAGAGAAAGCAGCTCCGGCTGCTTTTTTTATTGCCTGATTTTGTCAAGCCAACAAAAAAGGCGCGGCAACCTGCCCGCGCCCTTCTGACTGATCCCGCGTTTTTTTACGCGCTCAGCCAACCCAGTTTGATCACAAACAGAATCGACAACACCACCAGCGCCGCATTCAGTTCACGCGCGCGGCCGGTCAGCAGTTTTGCCAGCGTCCAGGTGATGAAACCAAACGCGATACCGTTGGCGATCGAATAGGTGAATGGCATGGTCAGCGCCGTCACAGTGACAGGTGCAGCCACGGTGATGTCTTTCCAGTCGATTTCAGCCAGACCAGAGGTCATCAGCACTGCGATAAACAGCAGCGCCGGTGCGGTGGCAAAGGCCGGAACGCTACCCGCCAGCGGAGCAAAGAACAGGCTCAGCAGGAACAAAATCGCCACCACAATTGCCGTCAGACCGGTACGGCCACCGGCGCTCACGCCTGCCGCCGATTCGATGTAACTGGTGGTCGTGGACGTCCCGAGCAGTGACCCGAACAGCGCAGCCGCACTGTCAGCCACCAGCGCACGGCCCATTTTCGGGATGTTGCCATCTTCGTCAGCCAGACCGGCACGTTTAGTCACGCCAATCAGGGTACCGGAGTTATCGAACACATCCACAAACAGGAATGCAAACACCACGCTTATCAGGGAAACGTTGAACGCACCCTTGATATCCAGTTGCATAAAGGTCGGTGCAATAGATGGCGGCATGGACATCACGCCGCCAAACGGTGAGTAGCCCAGCGCAATCGCCAGAATCGTCACGCCCAGCACGCCGATCAGTACCGCGCCTGTCACTTTGCGTGCTTCCAGCACCACAATCACAATGAAGCCCAGCATGGCAAACAGCGGACCCGGTTTGGTCAGATCGCCCAGACCCACCAGCGTGGCCGGGTTAGCCACCACGATACCGGCGTTTTCCAGCGCAATCAGCGCGAGGAATAACCCGATACCGGCGGCAATCGCCGAACGCAGCGGCAGCGGAATGCTGCGGATAATCCATTCGCGAATTTTAAAGATCGATAACGCAAAGAAGATACAAGCGGAAAGGAAAACAGCACCCAGTGCGATCTGCCAGGTGTAACCCATATGCAGAACCACGGTGTAGGTGAAGAAGGCGTTTAACCCCATGCCCGGCGCCAGTGCGATCGGGTAGTTGGCAATAAAGCCCATCAGTGCGGAACCGATTGCGGCAGCAAGACACGTTGCCACAAATACCGAGCCTTTATCCATCCCCGTCGCGCCCAAAATAGACGGGTTAACGAACAGAATATAAGCCATTGCTAAAAATGTAGTGAGTCCTGCCACAATCTCAGTCCGCACGTTGGTACGGTGAGCTTTCAATTTAAATAGTTTTTCTAACATGAGAAGGAATCTCTTGGTCGCGTGACAGCTTTTGATCGGGTGACCAAAGTGCACGCTTGTTATTAGTGTTGTTTTTCAAAACACGCACCGCGCACATAAACGTGTTTTGACGAACCCTGTCATTGCCCGTTTTGCACGCAAAACAACCTGAGGTGATTGTTTTACAAAGGGGCATCGCACAATCTAGGAAAAATGAGTGATGCAGTCCATAATAGATATCTCACTTATTCACTGCATAAATTAGTACACCCATGTCGCCATTCTCCCGGTTTTCGCAATATTTCACCGAAGTCGCCCGAACAGGAAGTTTGCGCAAAGCAGCGGAAGTGCTGCACGTCTCGGCCTCGGCCATCAACCGGCAGATCCTGCAGGCCGAACAGACGCTGGAAACCCCGCTGTTTGAGCGCCTGCCCACGGGTCTGAAACTGACCTCCGCCGGGGAAATTCTGTTCGATGATATCCGCCGCTGGCGAAAAGAGTTTTCGCGCACGCGTGAACGTTTCGACGAAATTCAGGGGCTGCGGCGCGGACATGTCACGATTTCGATGATTGCCGCACTCAGCGAAGGCATGGTGGCGGAACTGATTGCCGAGGTGGGCGCAGAGCACCCTTATCTGACGTTTGATATCCGTATAGAAGACAGCCGCAATATCAGCGAACAGGTCAGTTCAGCGGAAGTGGATTTCGGGTTATTGCTGGATCCGGTCGAACACACCGGGCTGGAAGTGCGCGCCTTTGCGGAATTACCCATCGGCATCGCCATGCCGGTCGGCCACACCCTCTCGCAGCAGGCATCGCTGTCGTTCAGTGATATCGCCTCTTACCGGCAGATCATTCCCTCGGAACCGCTGATGGTGAATGCCCGCGCCAAACTGTTGTATAACCGCTATCAGCTTCTGGAAACGCCGTCGATTGTCTGTAATGACGTGCGCATGATGCGCGAACTTATCCGCAAAGGTGCCGGTGTCGGCGTGCTGAGTCTGTTAGATGTACTGCCAGATTTACAGGAAAAGCGGCTGGCGTTTGTGCCGTTGCAGGGTCGCAGCGCCAAACCGCTGACGCTGGCGTTATGCGTTGCTCCGCGCCGCCAGTTGTCGCGTGCCGCGCAGATTGTGATCCAGAAAGTGATTGTGATGATGGAAAGATTATCGCAATAACGGATTACGCGCTTTTCCAGCCAGAGATAATGATCAGCATCCCGGCCAGCGCCACACACGCGCCCAGCCAGTCGGTGGTGCTGAGTTTCACGCCATCGACAAACCGCAGCCACAGCATGGCGGTCATCACAT
The DNA here is from genome assembly GCF_021276285.1 of Rahnella victoriana. Lineage (NCBI taxonomy): Bacteria > Pseudomonadati > Pseudomonadota > Gammaproteobacteria > Enterobacterales > Yersiniaceae > Rahnella > Rahnella victoriana. The sequence continues at coordinate 3,935,874 of NZ_CP089919.1, read as the reverse complement.
AAACGCCACCGTACGCGGCATACACCCTGCCGCTGGCCGCCGGATGCAGGGTCAGCAGCCAGACAAACGCCGCCAGACTGAGCGCGGCAGGCAATAACAGCAAAATGCTGCCGCCCTTACGCAGCCAGAGATAGGGCAAAAAGCAGCCGATAATTTCCGCCAGCGCGGTGGCAAAGAACAGTAAAGTTGTTTTGAGCATAATGAGGCCAGGTTTACAGTCCGTAGTTCAATCGTGAATCAACCAGTTTGCAGGCTTTGGATGACGTCAGTCTGAGGGATGTTATAATTGAAGTATTCGCCTGAGCGATGTGTAAATTAAAAGGATTAGCTAATGAATACAACGTTTATCACCCGAATGACCCGCAGTGTATTGCCGGTTGCCTTGCTGGTCATGACAGCGGCCTGGCAGGCGCCTGTTCAGGCTGCCACCAACTGTGCGGGCGGGACCTGTGTCTTTGGCGGAAGCGGCAATGAGGCCATGTCCAACGAAGAAGCCCGTCAGAGCAAAGAACAATGGAATGAAACCCAGCGTCTGCGCGCCATGAAAAATGAGCGTAACGAGAAAGACTTCTCCAAATATGACCAGTCGGTTGATCTGCGCGACAAGTGTGAAGCCAGCCAGAACATCAATGCATACTGGGAACCGAATACCGAACGTTGCCTTGATCGCCGTACCGGCCATCAGTTACTGGCTCCGTAAATCCTGTCTGCTAAACTCGTAAGTACACTGGTTTTCATAAAAGGAATGAATGATGAAAAAGACACTCATGGCAGGTCTTGCTGTCGTTATGTTCGCACCGCTGCTGGCACAGGCTTCCTGTGAAAGCGTCAAAGCTGACATTACCCAGAAAATCGTGGCAAACGGTTTGCCTGAATCAGGGTTCAAACTGGATATCGTGCCAAATGATCAGGCCGAACAATCCGGCGGTCAGGTTGTCGGCCATTGCGGCAATGACAGCCAGAAAATTGTGTATACCAAAACCGCTGACGCGGGAGAGACTTCAGCGGCAAGTCCTGAGACAGGGACGAGTCAGGATTCTCAGTGATTATGCCTTTCTCCTCCCCCTGCGAAGGGGGAGGTTGGGAGGGGGTTTTAATGGCATACCCCTGTCCGAATCAAACATTAACTAATTGATTAATCTTTAATACCCCACCCCAACCTTCCCCTTCGCAGGGGAGGGAGCAAATCAACATCCCCTAAGCCGATTCCCTCTCCACCAGCCCCGGCGGCAAGATAATATTTTGTGCTTCCAGATTTTGCCCTCCGATCCTCATCAGTAAGCGCCTTGCTGTCGCATAACCGATTTCCCGTGCAGAATTGGCAATCGAGGTCAGTGGCGGCTCCGTCAGTTCAGATTCCGGGGCATCTTCCATGCCGATTAAGGCGACTTTCTGCTGGAAGAAACTGTCTACTGCACCGCCCCCGACCTGTGCGCCGGTACGCATCACACCGAAATAGGCACCCAGCGCCACGGAAGATTTATGGCACACGATGGCGCTGATTTTCGGATAGTGGGACAGAAGGGTTTCGGCAGCGTCGGCGGCGCATTTTTGCTGGTAATCACACTCGATGATCCATTCACTGCGAAAAGGCAGCCCGTATTGCAGCAAGGTGGCACAGAAACCACCGAGGCGTTCGGCGCGGGTGAGCGAGTTGCTCAGCCCGCCGAGATAGGCAATTTGTTTGTGGCCGCGTTTGATCAGATATTCCGTGGCCATTTTCGCCGCGAGCATATTATCAGGGCGGACAACGTCGACGCCTTCAATGCCGCCGGAACGGGCGGCGCAAATCAGCGGCACGCCCTGCTCCTCTGCTTTTTCCCTTAACCCGGCGATCGTATTTGCCCCCCCGGCGATCACAATGCCGTCCACGCCGTGCGTGAGTAAGGTATCAAAGCAACGCATCAGTCCTTTGCCCGCCGGACCACTTTGCAGCAGAAACAACACCTTGCCCTGCGCTTCAAACATTTCGCTGAGACCCGCGGTCATTTCGGCATAGAAGGGTTCGCAGATATCACGCACAATCAGCCCGACCACGCCGGACTCACCGCCGCGCAGCGTACTGGCCTGACGGTTACGCACAAAACCCAGTTCATCCACGGCGCGGTTAACCCGTTCAGCCGTCGTCTGGGAAATACGCCCTTTTCCGCTAAGCACCAGCGAGACGGTGGTCACCGAAACACCGGCGTGCTGAGCCACATCAATAATGGTGATTTTTTTAGGGTTCATCAGAGGTTGTCGTTCGTATCAGACTGCATAAAACGGGATCCTTTCCCGCCCGCGGTATCCGCTCGTTGGAATACTTAGCGTGGTCAAACAGTTATACCTAATTCCCGCTATTGAGTAAAACGTTTAACCTTGATTTAAGCCACGCAGGACAGGCATTGTTTAATATTGTGAGTTACAACACGTATTAATCAGGTAAAACGTTTTATCTTAGCCGCCGTTATAAGCAGCTATTAAAACAACTCAGGGAGCGGGTATGCCTGCCAACAAAAAACAACGTGTCACACTTTGGGAATTCTTCCAGAGCTTAGGGAAAACTTTCATGCTGCCGGTCGCCTTGCTGTCGTTCTGCGGCATCATGCTGGGCATAGGCAGTTCATTAAGCAGCCACGACGTCGTGACGCTGATCCCCACATTAGGTAATCCGGTTCTTCAGCTGATTTTCGTCTGGATGAGCAAGGTCGGTTCATTCGCGTTCAGTTTCCTGCCGGTGATGTTTGCTATCGCCATCCCGCTGGGTATGGCACGTGAAAACAAAGGCGTCGCGGCGTTCTCCGGCTTCGTCGGTTTCGCGGTGCTGAATCTGGCCATCAACTTCTTCCTGACCGCTAACGGCACGCTGCCGACAGTCGATCCGATGGTGCTGAAAGCCAATAACATCCAGATGATCCTCGGTATCCAGTCCATCGACACCGGTATTCTGGGCGCGGTGATTGTCGGTATCATCGTGTACATTCTGCACGAGCGTTACAACACCATCCGTCTGCCGGATGCACTGGCCTTCTTCGGCGGTACCCGTTTCGTGCCGATCGTCACCACGGTGGTGCTCGGTCTGGTCGGGCTGCTGATCCCGTTGATCTGGCCTTTCTTCGCCGCAGGGATTAACGGCCTGGGCCGTCTGATTCAGGGCGCAGGGGTATTTGGCCCGATGATTTTCGGTTCCGGCGAACGTCTGCTGTTACCGTTCGGTCTGCATCATATTCTGGTGGCGCTGATCCGCTTCACCGAAGCCGGTGGCACGCTGGATGTCTGTGGCCGCGAAGTCAGCGGTGCGCTGACTATCTTCCAGGCGCAGCTCTCCTGCCCGACCACTCACGGTTTCGCGGAAAGCGCGACGCAGTTCCTGTCTCAGGGCAAAATGCCAGCCTTCCTCGGCGGCCTGCCGGGTGCGGCACTGGCAATGTATCACTGTGCGAAACCTGAGAACCGTCATAAAATTAAAGGCCTGCTGATTTCCGGCGTGGTGGCTTGCGTGGTTGGCGGTACAACGGAACCGATCGAATTCCTGTTCCTGTTCGTTGCGCCGGTGCTGTATGTGATCCATGCATTGCTGACCGGTCTGGGCTTCACCATTATGTCCGTACTGGGCGTAACCATCGGCAATACTGACGGCAACATCATCGATTTCGTGGTCTTCGGTATCCTGCACGGTACAGCAACCAAATGGTATCTGGTGCCGTTGGTGGCAGCGATCTGGTTCGCGGCTTACTACGCGATCTTCCGCTTCTCTATCACGCGCTTTAACATTAAAACGCCGGGTCGTGAATCCGAGAATACGCCAGCCGCAGCGGCCGTACCGTCTTCCAGCAAATCAGGTTATAACGTACCGGTTATCCTGAGCGCGTTGGGCGGTGCCGGTAATATCGTTTCACTGGATAACTGCATCACCCGCCTGCGTCTCTCGGTGGCAGATATGTCGCTGGTTGACGATGCAACGCTGAAAGCCAACCGGGCGATTGGGGTCGTGCACCTGAACGAGCACAACCTGCAGGTGGTCATTGGTCCGCAGGTGCAGTCAGTAAAAGATGAACTGGATTATCTGATCCGTACCGCGGCGAGTCAGTCCGCGCCAGAACCGGTCATTGCGTAATAAGATTAACAGGGGCGACATATGTCGCCCTTTTCTGCTTTATTCAGGGAGTGAAACGAATGTCTTTTGATTTCTCCACCGTCACCGACCGTCACGGCACCTGGTGCACACAATGGGATTATGTCGCTGATCGTTTCGGCAGTGCCGACCTGTTGCCGTTCACCATCTCCGATATGGATTTCCCCGCTGCGCCGTGCATTCTCGACGCGCTGCAAAAACGTCTGCAACACGGTGTGCTGGGTTACAGCCGCTGGCAGCATGATGATTTTCTCGGCGCGGTGGCGCACTGGTATCAGCAGCGTTTTAACAGCCAGATTGACCGCGACATGGTGGTGTACGGCCCGTCGGTGATTTATATGGTGGCGCAACTGATCCGCCAGTGGAGTCAGCCGGGCGATGGCGTGGTAACGTTCACCCCGGCCTATGATGCGTTCTTTAAAGTGGTAAATGGCAATCAGCGCAACATGCTGACCTGTCCGCTGATAAAAAACGGCAATGACTGGTCGCTGGATGCGCAACAACTGGAAAGCCTGCTGGCGCAACCGACCTGCTCACTGCTGTTGCTGTGCAGTCCGCACAACCCGACCGGTAAAGTCTGGACGCGCGAAGAACTGACGCTGATCGCCACCCTGTGCGAACGTCATAATGTGCGGGTGATCAGCGATGAAATTCATATGGATATGGTCTGGGGCGACAACCGGCATACGCCATGGAATGAAGTGGCGCGCGGCGAATGGGCATTGCTGACATCCGGTTCGAAAAGCTTCAACATTCCGGCGCTGACCGGCGCTTACGGGTTGATCAGCCATAAAGCGCAGCGCGATGCGTACCTGCATCAGCTCAAAGCCTTCGACGGCTTATCCTCCCCGGCGGTACTGGCCGTTCATGCGCATGTTGCCGCCTATCACCACGGCGAACCCTGGCTGGATGCGCTGCGCGACTATTTGCTGGCCAATCTGCGTTACGTCGCAGACCAGCTGAATGCCGCTTTCCCGCAGCTGAACTGGCAACCGCCGCAATCCACCTATCTGGCATGGATTGATTTGCGCCCGCTCGGACTTGATGACAAACAGCTGCAAAAAACGCTGATCGAACATCAAAAAGTCGCCATCATGCCGGGTTATACCTACGGCGAAGAAGGCAACGGTTTCCTGCGTCTGAATGTCGGCTGCCCGAGATCGAAAGTGGAAGCCGGTGTTGAAAAATTAATCAATGGCATCAGAGAGTTGGTCTGAGCTCCTCCCCCTGCGAAGGGGGAGGTTGGGAGGGGGTTTTAAGGGCAAACACCCGGTCAATGAACACTTCAACCTCCTGATATTTCTTTAATACCCCACCCCAACCCTCCCCTTCGCAGGGGAGGGAGCAAATTCAAAACCCTTCTTGTTGCGCAACTAAATACAGTTATAATGCCCCGCACATTTCAATAATAATGAGTGCACACCATGATCGACACACGCCTTCCCCTGACCGATATTCACCGCCACCTTGATGGCAACATCCGCGCTCAAACCATTCTCGATTTAGGCCGTCAGTTTACTCTGTCCCTGCCTGCTAACGAACTTGAAGCCCTGCGCCCGCACGTGCAGGTGATGCATACCGAACCGGATCTGGTGAGTTTTCTGCAGAAACTCGACTGGGGGGTCAAGGTGCTGGGCGATCTCGATGCCTGCCGCCGTATTGCTAAAGAAAACGTCGAAGATGCGGCGAAGGCCGGTCTGCACTATACCGAACTGCGTTTCTCCCCGTATTACATGGCGATGAACCACAAACTGCCGGTGGCAGGCGTGGTGGAAGCCGTGATCGAAGGGGTCCGCGAAGGTCAGCAGAATCATGATATCGATGTGCGCCTGATCGGCATTCTGAGCCGTACCTTTGGGGAAGACGCCTGCCTGCAGGAACTGGAAGGATTGCTGGCGCACCGCGACGGCATTACCGCGCTCGATCTGGCCGGCGATGAACTGGGCTTCCCGGGCAGCCTGTTCCTCAGCCACTTTAACCGTGCGCGTGACGCAGGCTGGCGGATCACCGTCCATGCCGGTGAAGCCGCAGGGCCGGAAAGCATCTGGCAGGCGATCCGTGAACTGGGCGCTGAGCGCATCGGTCATGGCGTGAAAGCCGCGCAGGATCCGGCACTGATGGATTTCCTGGCGAAGCATCAGATTGGTATCGAATCCTGCCTGACCTCCAACATTCAGACCAGCACCGTCGCGTCGTTTGAACAGCATCCGCTGGCGATTTTCCTGCGCCACGGCGTGCTGGCATCAATCAATACCGATGACCCGGCGGTTCAGGGCATTGAGATTGCTAACGAATATCTTGTTGCCGCCCCGGCAGCCGGTCTGACGCAGAACGAAATCCGCAAAGCACAGGAAAACGGCCTGACCATGGCATTCCTGACCGAAGCTGAAAAGCAGGCGATCCGCAACAAAGTGTCCGCATAACCGTTTCTCAGACCATAAAAAAGGGCGGGATAAACTCTCCGCCCTTTTCTTTTTCCGCCGTGGTTTACACGGTTTTGACTTCTTCTTTTTTCACCAGCGCCGCCGCTTCTTCACGCGCCACACGTTTGGCATAACGCGAGGCCAGCACCGCGCAGACCATCAGCTGGATCTGATGGAAAATCATCAGTGGTAACACCATCGCGCCCACAGCCGCCGCCGGGAACAGCACGTTCGCCATCGGAATACCGTTAGCCAGACTTTTCTTCGAACCGCAGAACACAATGGTGATTTCGTCTTTGGTATTAAAACCAAACAGACGCGCCACGTAGGTATTGATCACCAGCACGATGGTCAGCAGAACAATGGAACAACCGAGGATCGCCAGCAGCGACCAGCCGTTGATCTGATGCCAGATCCCCTGCACCACCGCCTCGCTGAACGCGACATACACCACCAGCAGAATCGATGAACGGTCAGTGACGTTAACGATTTTTTTATGACGTTGCACCCATGCGCCGATCAGCGGACGGCAAAGATGCCCGATAATAAATGGCACCATCAGTTGCAATACGATGGAGCCAATCGCGTGCAGGGTGTCGCTGGTGCCGCCCTGCGTGTGCATCAGCAGTCCGACCAGCACCGGCGACAGAAACACGCCCAGAATGCTGGATGCGGACGCGCTGCAAATCGCTGCCGGAATATTGCCGCCCGCCACAGAGGTATAGGCGATCGCCGACTGCACGGTAGCGGGCAGTGCACAGAGATACAGGAAACCGTAGTACAACGTCGGCGTCAGAATGCCCACCGGCACCAGCCATTTCATGCCCAGCCCCAACAGCGGGAACAGCGCGAAGGTGCTGAGGAACACCACCACGTGCAGCCGCCAGTGGCTGATCCCGGCCATGATCGCTTCACGCGAAAGCTTCGCGCCGTGCATAAAGAACAGCAGCGCGATGGCGGCGGTGGTCAGGTAGCCGAAGAGGGTTTTATAAATCCCTTCACACGGAAAGAACGACGCAATCACCACCACACACACCAGAATCAGCAAAAACTTGTCAATTTTCAGACGTTGTAACCAGGACATGAACCTTCCTTGCAAAGTGAATAACAAACGAAAAAGAAAGATGCCACCGTGGTGACATCTTAAAAGCGTAGACGACGTGTTAGTTCTTGATGACTTTCAGTGTCGCCTGTTGTTCCGAGGACTGCATCCCCAGTTCGAGCATTTCCATCACGCGGATCGCATCAGCGGCAGGGACCGGATTGTCGCCCTGTCCGTTAATCGCATCACGCACACCGGCGTAATAAGCCGGATAATCACCCGGAATGGTCAGCAGGGATTTCTCGGCCAGCACGCCGTCATGGCTCAGCGTAATCACACCGTCGCGCTTGTCGAAGCCCCAGTCCGGCTGAGGCAAACGCTCACCGGCTTTCAGACGATCTTCCTGCGGATCCAGCCCAAACTTCACGTAGCTGCCCTTTTCGCCCTGCACGATAAAGCGTGCCGTTTCCGCCACCGCATACACGGTGCTGTGCAGCACCACGCGACGCCGCGGATAGGTCAGCACGGCGTTGAAATAATCCACCGCTTTGCCGCCCGGACGCAGCACCGCCAGATCTGCCTGCAACGCATCCGGCGTGCCGAATAATTGCAGCGCCTGATCCAGCAGATGCGAACCTAAATCGAACCAGATGCCGCTGCCCGGCGCATCACTTTCACGCCAGCGTTGCATCACCTGCGGCTTGTAACGGTCATAATGAGATTCGAAATAAACGATATCGCCCAGCGCGCCTTCGTTGATCAGCGCCTTAACCGTAAGGAAATCCGAATCCCAGCGACGGTTATGGAAGACCGACAGCACTTTGCCTTTCTCACGCGCCAGCACATCCAGCTCGCGGGCCTCTTCCAGTGTCACGGTGAAGGGCTTATCGACGATAACGTGCTTACCGGCTTCCAGCGCCAGCTTCGCCAGCGGGAAATGGGTGGTGTTCGGGGTCGGGATCACCACCAGATCAATGGACGCATCAGCGAACAGTTTTTCCGGCGAATCAACCACTGCAACATGGGGCCAGTCGGCATGAACTTTGCCCGCATCGCTGCTGGACACGACCGCCAGTTCAAGGCCGGGGGTGCCATCAATCAGGGGGGAATGGAAGGTTTTGCTGGCAAAACCATAGCCAACAAGGCCAACGCGGAGGGTCTGGGTCATATGATTTCCTTTATTTAACGGGCTAACCCGCAGGACGCTAATCATCTGATTTGACACCAGCTTACAAAGCTGGACAAGAGAAATTTTTCGTGGGATTGCCAGCCGAACTGGCCAGATGCTTGGGCTCGCCGCCCAAACGGGCGCAAAGGGTTTTAAACGAAACCCTTTGGAATCCTGCGTTTTTTAACTGCGCGCTATCGCTTGCTGGCCATGTTTCAGGTACCACAGCGACAGGCTGGAAATCTTGCCGCTGCGCGGTTCCTTCTCTCGGTCCTGGAGCCTTAGGTCTCCAGGCCGCTCCGTTCAGCAAGATTTCTGAATCGCCCGCACGATCTTAAAATCAACGACAGATTGTTTTTCATCTTTGCTCCTCCCCCTGCGAAGGGGGAGGTTGGGAGGGGGTTTTAAGGGCTAACACCTTGTCAAGGTAAACTTCAACTCATTGATTTTACTTTAATACCCCACCCCAACCCCCCCCTTCGCAGGGGAGGGAGTTTCTCGGTTGCCGATAAGGAAACAGATCCTTAGGCCATAACAGACACGCAGCGATAAGCCACACCTAAGGCAAATCAGATCATCGGCAGATTCAAATGATTCCGTTCTGCACACGCCTGCGCCTGATCATACCCCGCATCGGCATGGCGCATCACGCCGGTGGCCGGATCGTTCCACAGCACGCGTTCAAGGCGGGCATCGGCTTCGGGCGTGCCGTCCGCCACAATCACCATGCCTGCATGCTGTGAAAAGCCCATACCGACGCCGCCGCCATGATGCAGACTGACCCACGTCGCGCCGCCTGCGGTGTTGAGCAAGGCATTGAGCAGTGGCCAGTCGGACACCGCGTCGGAGCCGTCTTTCATGGCTTCGGTTTCACGGTTCGGGGAAGCCACAGAGCCGGTATCCAGATGATCACGGCCAATCACCACCGGCGCTTTCAGCTCGCCGTTGCGCACCATTTCATTGAATGCCAGCCCGGCAAGATGACGCTCGCCCAGCCCCAGCCAGCAGATACGCGCCGGTAATCCCTGGAAGGCAATACGTTCGCGCGCCATGTCCAGCCAGTTGATCAGATTCGCGTTATCCGGGAACAGTTCTTTCAGTTTGGCGTCGGTTTTATAGATATCCTCCGGGTCGCCGGAGAGCGCCACCCAGCGGAACGGGCCTTTACCTTCGCAGAACAGCGGACGGATATAAGCAGGCACAAAACCCGGAAAATCAAAGGCATTCGTCACCCCTTCATCTTTGGCAACCTGTCGGATGTTATTGCCGTAATCCACTGTCGGGATACCCATCGCATGGAAATCCAGCATCGCCTGAACGTGTTTCGCCATCGACGCCCGCGCGGCTTTTACCACCGACTGCGGATCAGACTGCCGCGCATCCTGCCATTTTTCGAGACTCCAGCCTTCCGGCAGATAGCCGTTCAGCGGGTCGTGGGCCGATGTCTGGTCAGTGACGATATCCGGACGCAGACCGCCTTGTTTGGCACGGGCGACCAGTTGCGGCATCAGTTGAGCGGCATTGCCCAGCAGCCCCACCGAAATGGCTTTCTTCTCTGCGCACGCTTTTTCGATCATGGTCAGCGCTTCATCAATGCTGTGCGCTTTGTAATCGAGATAACGGGTGCGCAGACGGAAATCAATACGCGATTCCTGACATTCAATGGCCAGCACACAGGCTCCGGCCAGCACGCCCGCCAGCGGCTGAGCCCCGCCCATCCCGCCCAGACCGGCTGTCAGGATCCACCTGCCGCGCAGGTTGCTGTCATAATGCTGACGCCCCGCCTCCGCGAAAGTTTCGTAAGTGCCCTGCACGATGCCCTGTGCACCAATGTAAATCCACGAACCGGCGGTCATCTGGCCGTACATCATCAGACCGGCTTTATCCAGCTCATGAAAGTGATCCCAGTTTGCCCAGTGCGGCACAATATTGGAGTTGGCGATCAGCACGCGCGGCGCGTCGGTGTGGGTGCGGAAAACGCCCACCGGCTTACCGGACTGCACCAGCAAGGTTTCGTCTTCTCGCAGCGCGCGCAGGCTGGTCAGAATGGCTTCAAAGGCAGGCCAGTTACGTGCGGCTTTGCCGATGCCGCCATACACCACCAGATCTTCCGGGCGCTCGGCGACATCCGGATCGAGGTTGTTTTGGATCATGCGGTACGCCGCTTCAATCAGCCAGTTCTGGCAGCTCAGTGCTGTGCCATGAGGCGCACGGACAACGCGGGCAACCGCGGTTTTTTGTGGAGCGTTCATCGTCGTATCCTTATATCAATTCAGAATGAAATCAGGCAAAACCGGGCAGCAGCGCTTCGATGGCCGCCGGCCAGTGTTCGCGGGAAGCCCAGAGACGCATCATCTCGACATCCGATGCCATCAGGCGGTCTTTTTCAAGGAATGCCACGTTTTCGCGGATGGCTTTCATCTCATTTTCCAGCGTCGGGGAGCTTTTCAGCGGACGATGGAAATCAATGCCTTGCGCGGCGGCCATGGCTTCGATACCCACCACGACGCTGGTGTTGAAGCACATATCACCCAGACGTCGGGCTGCATACGTGGCCATGGAGACGTGATCTTCCTGATTCGCCGAGGTCGGCAGGCTGTCCACGCTGCCCGGATGTGCCAGTGATTTGTTTTCGGAGGCCAGTGCGGCCGCGGTCACCTGCGCGATCATAAATCCGGAATTCACCCCGCCGTCATTGACCAGAAACGCAGGCAAACCGGAAAGACCGGTATCGAGCAGCAACGCCATGCGGCGCTCTGAAATCGCGCCGATTTCAGCCACCGCCAGCGCGATGATGTCAGCAGCGAATGCCACCGGTTCGGCGTGGAAGTTACCGCCGGAAATCACATCGCCATTTTCGGCAAACACCAGTGGATTATCGGATGCGGCATTGGCTTCAATGCGCAAAATGCGGGCGGCATGATGCAGGTTATCCAGACAGGCACCCATCACCTGCGGGACACAGCGGATGGAGTACGGATCCTGCACACGACCACATTCTGCATGAGACGTAACAATGTCACTGCCGGCCAGGATCTCAGTCAGTGCCGCTGCCACGGCCATCTGCCCCTGCTGACCGCGTGCCTCGTGAATGCGTGCGTCAAGGGGCTTAACCGACCCTTTGATCGCTTCCAGCGATAATGCGCCCGCCACCAGTCCGGCAGAAAATACCCGTTCGGCTTCAAACAGACCTGACAGCGCCAGCGAGGTGGACACCTGCGTACCGTTGAGCAACGCCAGCCCCTCCTTCGGTCCCAGCTCGAACGGCGTCAGCCCGACAATCGCCAGCCCGTCGGCGGCGGCCATTTTTTCGCCTTTGGCCGTCACCTGACCTTCACCAATCAGCATCAGCGAAAGGTGCGCCAGCGGTGCCAGATCGCCGGAGGCACCGACCGAGCCTTTCTCAGGAATGCACGGATACATACCGGCATTGAACAAGGCGATCAGCGCATCAATCACCTCAATGCGGATACCGGAATGCCCGCGTGACAGGCTCAGCACTTTGGTCGCCATCACCAGACGCACCACGTTATCCGCCAGATCCTTGCCGATACCCACGCTGTGCGACAGCACCAGATTGCGTTGCAGCTCTGCCAGCCGCTCCGCAGGAATGCGCGTCTGAGCCAGCTTGCCGAAACCGGTGTTAATGCCGTACACCACTTTCCCGGACTCCACAATACGGGTTACCGTTTCCTGCGATGCCAGCACGCCAGCCCGCGCCTCCTCAGCCAGTTCAAGGCGGACATTGCCCTGATAAATCTTGCGCAGCATCGGCAGGTCAACATGACCGGGTTGCAGGCGGCAAAGGGATAACTCAGTGGTTGAAGAAGCCATAATCTATTCCTGTATAGACAAGTGAAACCGGAAGTAAACCCGGCTAAGGACTCAGCCCGCCGGGTGTTTATGCTTAAAAAACCATGTCGGGACAAATCAGTGATCTATCGCCTGCATCGTTTCGGTACGAATCTCTTCTGTGACATGCGCTTGAGGGAGTGCGCCAAAGGGCCATCCATCAGCAAAATGTTCGGGTCATTCGCCAGTGCGCGCGCGATGGCGGTACGCTGTTGCATGCCGCCGGAAAGCTGACGCGGAAAGTGCTGCTCAAACCCGCGCCATCCGACCTTATTAATAAAGTAGTCGCTGCGCTCCTGTTGCGCCGCTATGCCGCAGGCAAATTACGCGACTGACTCCATTACTGTATAGTCTTGTCTATACAAGTCAGTCAGCCATAACGAAGCAAGCTTTATGCCAGTTCCGGCAGATGCCGTTTTAACGCCCTTCATTCCCTCCGGCGGCGGTTTTGACCGTCACGGATGAATCAATGCAGTGCGTGATACGCTCCGTTTTAGCGCAACCTCCTCGCAGGGTTAATCGGTGATCGAGGCCCACAACAACAGACAGTGGTCAGGATGCGTAAGGGGAACAAGGTTCACAAAATCCTCTCCTTGCTGCGTGGCGGGTTCAGACCAGTATCCGCCCTCACCCGCACTGATTTCCGTGCCATCCGGCAGTCGCCATGTGCCGCTGATGACATAAACCACACCGCCGTTTTCACGGGTGATACGCAGGGCTTCTCTGGCCGCTTTGACCTGTGCGGCACAGCATGCACGGCGGGTCATGATGTTGAAATCGGTCGTCACACCGCCCAGCAGACGCGCGCTGAGGGCGATATCCCCGCTGAACGCAAACGGCTCGCCGGTCGTATCCAGCCTGTGGTTTACGTCAGGGTTAGCCTGTAAATGCACGCCCTCGCCGCTCAGTAAGGTGATGGAACGGTCAATGCCGGGAAACGCCGAGAACGGGCCGTCCTGTGCAATCGTGGCAATGCTCGCCCGCCAGTCAAACTCCCTTTTTCCCGGCGGAAAACTGATAATTTCGCGGGTTTCGCCGCCGCCATTGCGCCACGGGCTGACCGGCAGGGTATTGAAGGAGAAATACTGCCAGCCTTTCATGCGACGTTCTCCGCGAGCTGATTCAGAAGTGTCAGGAAATCTGCGGCGGCTGCCTGCTGCTGTTCATGCTGACCATTGACGATGCGCGGAATGCCCCCGACATACACATCGCGGATCTGCCCGGCGTGTCCCGCAAACAGCCAGCGGTTGAGCAAGTCACTGTTTTTAGCCGCTGCCAGATACGGATCCTGCCCGTCGAGCACGAGCCAGTCGGCACGATAACCCGCCGTTAACTGGCCGATCGCCGCGCCGCAGGCCTGTGCACCGCCCTGCAATGCCTGCGTATACAGCACGTCGCCGACAGAATGCTGTGCTGATGTGGTCAGCCTGTTTCGCCGCTGGTCGCGCAGCCGCTGACCGTATTCAAACCAGCGAAGTTCTTCCACCACGTTCAGGGAAACATGGCTGTCAGAACCGATCCCCCAGCGCCCCGCATGGGCCAGATAATCCACACCAGGGAAAATACCGTCGCCGAGATTGGCTTCCGTCGTCGGACATAAGCCCGCGACCGCGCCACTGTTTGCCATACTCGCCAGTTCAAAGCGGTCGGCATGAGTCGCGTGGATCAGGCACCAGCGGGCATCTATATCCAGATTGTCATACAGCCAGGTGATCGGACGTTGTCCGCTCCAGCCCAGACAGTCGCTGACTTCTTTCTGTTGCTCGGCGATATGAATATGCACCGGCAGGGTTTTGTCACCGGCCTGCAAAACATTTTGCATCTGTTCCAGTGTGACGGCGCGCAGGGAATGGAAGCACAATCCCTGATTTTGCAGCGTTTTCCCGTTCAGTTGCTGGCGGATAATGTCCTGCTGTTGCAGGTAGCTGTCCGTATCCTGAATAAAGCGTTTTTGCCCGGCCTGTGCAGGTTGCGCACCAAATCCGGCGTAGCTGTACAGCACCGGCAACAAGGTCAGACCGATACCGGTCTGCGCGGCGGCGTCACTGAGCTGCGCGGTCATTTCACCGCGATCTGCATAGGGCTGACCGCTGATGTCGTTATGCAGATAGTGGAATTCCGCCACCTGTGTATAGCCGCCTTTGAGCATTTCGATGTAAAGCTGGCGGGCAATCACGCCAACCTGTTCAGGCGTCAGGCGCTGCACCATGCGGTACATCAGATCCCGCCACGTCCAGAAGCTGTCCTGCGGGTTACCGGCGACTTCAGCCAGCCCTGCCATGACCCGCTGAAAAGCGTGAGAATGCAGGTTGGGCATACCCGGTACCACCGGCCCCTGAAGGCGCAGACACCCCTCAGCCTCTCCGCCGGGAGTCACCGCTGTCAGTATTCCGGCGGCATCAACGTCAAGACGCACATTGTGCGCCCAGCCGTTAGCCAGTAAGGCGCGTGAAGCAAAATAAGCAGGCATGACAGCTTTCCTGAACAAGTAAGAAGAAACATAAACGCAATTTAATGGAAACAATTGCAAAACTTTTAAGCGACTTGTCTATACATATACATATGCCTGATTGCGCTGTAAACTTGCGACAACCCTTTTTTTATAAAATTAGTTTTCCGTCACGCCCTTTCCGTTTCGTTTCCCCTGCAGGAAACTGGCGGGCGGACAGGCAAACAATCCCAATACGTCTGGAAATTTATTGAGTGAGGTAAGAGACATGTCGGAGTCCACCCCCCTTTCGCCAACTGGCACCGCGCAACAGGACGTGTCACAGCAGACATTGTCCGAGCTGGCGGCGGCGATGAGCGACACGCCCGCGCCGATTTACCAGCGCGTCAAGCAGGCGATCATCAGTCAGATCCGCGCCGGTGTCTGGAAACCGCATCAGCGCGTGCCTTCTGAAAGTGAGCTGGTGAATGAAATTGGCGTCAGCCGCATGACCATTAACCGTGCCCTGCGCGAACTGACCAGTGAAGGTTTTTTGATCCGCATGCAGGGGGTCGGCACCTTTGTCGCCGAAGCCAAGGCCTACACGCCGATGCTGGAAGTGCACAACATTGCCGATGAGATTGCGCGGCGCGGTCACCGCCATGACAGTAATATTCTGGTGTGCGAAGCGCGGCTCGCCGATGCCGATCAGGCACGGCAACTGGGGCTTGCCACCGGTGCCATGATGTTTTACTCGCAAATTGTTCACTACGAAAACAACGTGCCGGTACAGATCGAAGACCGTTATGTGAACCCGGAAACCGCACCGGATTATCTGCAACAGGTGTTGAATAAGCAGACGCCTTACACCTATCTGATGGAAATGGCCCCGCTGACCGCCGGTGAACATCGCGTCGAGGCCATCAGCGCCAGCGATGAGCAGCGCGAATTGTTGCAGCTTAACGAGCATGAGCCTTGCCTCCTGATCCACCGCCGGACCTGGAGTGGCAGCCGCGTCGTCACCTCTGCGCGCCTGATTTATCCCGGTTCCCGCTACCAGTTATTTGGACGTTTCACCAGCCATGGCTGATTTCCGGCCTACCTTAAACGCGGCTTTCGCAGGCCGCTATCCCTTCGTTTTAATTTTGGAAGACGTCTCGTAATAAGAAAAAACTATCGCAGGCCGCCTTGCTGGTTTAACGGTTATGCGTTAGGTTGACTTTAGTTGTCTATACAAGATGAATTCAGCCTGGAGCCTGTCATGCCGGTAGCGATGTCCCCTCATTTATCCCCCGAATCCCCTTCACGCGCTGACAGCGTATGGCGTGGTGCCACACTGGTGACCATGCAGGACGGGCATTACAACCTGACTGAAAATGGCGCGATCGCGGTATCTGACGGGAAGATCGTCTGGACCGGCACGGCGGCGGAATGTCCTGATTTTGCGGACGCTGTTCAGCATAAATTTAACGGCGGGATCATCACGCCGGGATTTATCGACTGTCATACACATCTGGTGTTTGGGGGTGACCGCAGCGGGGAATTCGAGCAACGCCTTAACGGCGTAAGTTATGCCGACATTGCCGCAGCAGGCGGCGGGATTTTATCCACCGTCAATGCCACCCGCGAGGCGAGCGAAGAGGAGTTGCTGAAACAGGCGTTGTTCCGGTTGCAACCGTTGCTGGCCGAAGGCGTGACCTGTGTGGAGATCAAATCCGGCTACGGCCTGAGCATTGAAAGTGAGCTGAAAATGCTGCGGGTGATCCGCCGGTTGGGCAGCATGTTGCAGGCAGAGGTGAAATCCACGTGTCTGGCCGCGCACGCCCTGCCACCCGAATACAAAGGTCGCGCCGATGACTACATTTCGCTGATTTGTGAGACGTTACTGCCGCAGGTCGCCAGCGAAAACCTGGCCGACGCGGTGGATGCATTTTGTGAACATCTGGCTTTCTCGCCTGAACAGGTGGAACGGGTTTTTACTGCCGCACAGGCCTTGGGTTTGCCGGTCAAACTGCATGCCGAACAGCTTTCGTCCCTGCATGGCAGCGCCATGGCCGCACGGCATCACGCGCTGTCAGCCGATCATCTGGAATACGCCACGGCGGAGGATGCACAAGCGATGGCAGCCAGCGGCACGGTCGCCGTTTTACTGCCGGGCGCCTATTATTTACTGCGGGAAACGCAGTGTCCGCCGGTTGAGGAATTCCGTAAATATCAGGTCCCGATGGCACTGGCCAGCGACGCTAACCCCGGCACATCACCGGCGCTTTCGTTGCGTCTGATGCTGAATATGGGCTGTACCTTGTTCCGCCTGACACCGGAAGAAGCCCTGGCCGGGATCACCTGTCATGGCGCACGGGCGCTGGGTTTGCAGGAAACGCATGGCACGCTGGAAGTGGGAAAAGTCGCTGATTTCATTCACTGGCCGCTGTCGCGCCCTGCCGAACTGGTTTACTGGCTGGGCGGTCAGTTGCCCTGCACCGTCGTTTATCGTGGAGAAGTACGAGGAGAGTTCCGTTCATGAGCCTTTCTGCCGCTAATGTTATTGCTGAGCCGTATCAGTTTATTCCCTGCACTGCGCCGCTGCTGATCAGTATCCCCCATGCGGGCACACACCTGACGCCCGAAGTCGCCAGCGGCCTGAGCGATGCCGCCCTGCCGCTTTCAGATACCGACTGGCATATCCCGCTGCTGTATGATTTTGCCCGCTCACTGGGTGCCAGCATTCTGGTGGGTCAGTACTCGCGGTTTGTGATCGACCTCAACCGTCCGGCTGACGATAAACCGCTGTATACCACTGCCACCACCGGCTTGTATCCCGATACATTATTCGACGGACGCGCCACCTTTAAGCCCGGCATGACCCCCACCGTTGCGCAGCGCAAGATTTATCTGGAACAGATCTGGCAGCCCTATCATCAGAAAATCCGGTCAGAACTGGCACGCATGAAGCAGGAATTCGGTTACGCATTGCTGTTCGATGCGCACTCCATTGCCTCCGCTATCCCGCGCCTTTTCGACGGACAGCTTCCGGATCTCAATCTTGGCACCAATAGCGGCGCGAGCTGTTCCCCGGCGCTGAGCGAAATCCTGGAAAGAACCTGCCAGCAACAATCACGTTTCAGCCATGTGCTCAATGGCCGTTTTAAAGGCGGATATATCACCCGCGCTTACGGTCAGCCGGATGACAATATCCATGCCGTACAGCTTGAACTGGCGCAGGTGAATTATATGGAGGAGATAGAGCCGTTTGCTTATGCGCCTGATAAGGCGGCTGAATTGCAAGTGCTATTGAAGCAGTTACTGGCGGGGATGGTGAGATGGGGAGAAGATGCTTATAAACTGGGCGCTGTGGCTAAATAGCTGATTTGCCTTTGATCCTTCCCCTGCGAAAGGGGGTTTTTACAGACAAAACCATAGCGGGTGCACACTCTAACCTTATGATCTTTATTTAATACCCCACCCCAACCCTCCCCTTCGCAGGGGAGGGAGCCGACCGGATCATTCTTTGGGTTTTGACTTTGCTCCTCCCCCTGCGAAGGCGGGTTTTACAGACAAAACCATAGCGGGTGCACACTCTAACCTTATGATTTTTATTCAATACCCACCCCAACCCTTCCCTTCGCAGGGGAGGGAGCCGACCGGATCATCCTTTGGGTTTTGACTTTGCTCCTCCCCCTGCGAAGGGGGAGGATGGGAGGGGGTTTTACAGACAAAACCATAGCGGGCGCGCACTCTAACCTTTTGATTTTTATTTAATACCCCACCCCAACCCTTCCCTTCGCAGGGGAGGGAGCCGACCGGATCATCCTTTGGGTTTTGACTTTGCTCCTCCCCCTGCGAAGGGGGAGGATGGGAGGGGGTTTTACAGACAAAACCATAGCGGGCGCGCACTCTAACCTTTTGATTTTTATTTAATACCCCACCCCAACCCTCCCCTTCGCAGGGGAGGGAGTTGTCCGAACTCACACTTCAAATCGCAATACTTGTCGGCTCAAATCCTACTTAAAGTCCGCATACGGCACTAACGGCTGCGGCGGCATATCCAGATCCCCCTGCCAGCCGCTCATGGAATATCGGGCGTAAAGCAAGAAATGGCTTGGCGTGTAATCTTTCGCCTGCTGGATGTCGATCCCGCCACCTACGGTCCAGTGGGAACTGATGCGGCGTTCCACCAGCGCCTGTAAGGTGTAACCAAATCCGGAGCTGCTGCTGCCGGTTTCGATGGCGCTTTTATCCGGTAACGAATCAGGTATCAGGTTCTGGATCGGATAACGTTTCTCATCGCTGGTGGAAGAACGCGACCAGGAGACGGAACCGCCGAGCTGCCATGACCAGTTCTCCGTGCGCTGACGGTAATTCACCGGCACCGACAGCGAGAAGTATTGCTGCGGACTGTAGTAACCGCCTTGTCCCAACGTGTAGCCGCTGAGATCTTTCTGGTAATGCCAGATCATCGAGCTGAGACCCACGGTGGCGCGGCGGTTGTCTTCGTTGATGACTTTGTAGTAATAGCCGCCCATCAGCCGTTCACGGGTGTTGTCTTCGACATTTTTACCGGTGAGCTGATGCGCACTCAGATCAGCCCAGACGCCGTTAGCCAGCCCCTGATCATAACTTAAACCCAGACTGGCACCGGTGGCACGAACACCGCCCCAGGTGGTGCCGGTACCCGGATCTTTTGCGCCCGCGAAGGAGAGTAAGGAACTGGAAACCGGACGGCGTGAGACGGTGGTTGTCCAGCCGATATCCCCCCAGTCACCGCTGTAGGCCAGCCCGCCAACCCAGTCGACCACCGGGAAGCCCAGCGGCGTGGTGCCCAGATCCCCTTTCCATTTGTCATTTTCCCAGCCCGCGCCAAGGCTGACGCCGTTGGCTGTCTGGCTGCGGTAACGCCGGCAGTTCCGGTCGCTACAGGTGCCGAAACTCTCTTCATAGTTTCCGTTCTGATTATCGAAGGTCCCCGCGTCCATACGCACCCAGTCAGCACGCAGGAATCCGCGCCCCTGATAGACCGGCATATCCGCCTGCAACATGGTGGTATTTGCGGTCAGATCGGATTTCCCCGGCGTACCGCTGGATGTCCACGAATCCGTGTCCACGGTGAAATTCACATCCTGCTGACGGTACAGGTCATGCGCATCAGAGCGTATGCCCCGTTTCAGCCAGTCATCGGTCGCATTATTGCGGGTCAGCCGCGTATAGCTGTCGTTATCCTGCGGGGCCGTGTCGGTGATGCCGCTTGCGACCATTGCCTGTTCGTAATCCTGACGTGCCAGGTGTGGCTGCCCGAGCTGTTGTTCAAGGTTGGCGGCGTTACGGTAAATCAGTGCCTTATCCTGTCCGGCCGGTTGTGAACGTGCAGCGGTTTTCAGCGGCTGTAACAATGCCGCAGCTTTGGTGGTTTCCCCCACGTCGCGCCACGCCATGGCGACCCGACGCTGCTGATTCAGACTCAGATCCTGCAAATCGGCCTGCTGTAACTGCTGTTTCGCCTGCGTGGTATTGCCAGCGGCAAGGGACGCATCAATGGCGGTGAGGGTGGTATCAAGCTGAATACGCTGCGCCATGTCGCGCATGTTGTCGTCCCACTTCGCCTGCGGCAAGGTGTTCAGATGGCGCAGTGCGGCGTCATCACGATCGGAACCGGACAGATACAACGCATAGGCGTAAACCTGCTGCGGATCCGCCGGGCGTTTTGCCGCCAGACGCGCAAAAGCGGCGTCGGCCTGCGCAGGCTCCCCGGCTTCGCGTAAGGCGTTGGCGTAATGGTAGGTGGTCCAGACATCGTCCGGATTCAGTTTCAGCACTTCGCCATAGCGGTTCGCCGCCTGATTCCAGTTCGCTTCAGCGGCGTATTTTTCAGCCTGTTCAGTGACAATGTCACTTTGCAGGCCACGCTGTTTGTCGCTGAGTTTCGCCCGTGAGGATGCGGGTAAGGAATTGATGTAATCCAGCGCTTTCTGCGGTGACTGCCGCTGATAGATATTCGCCAGTCCGCGCTGGGCGCTGCTGTTATCGCGTTCCAGCCCCAACGCACGGCGGTAAGCCTGCTCCGCCCGGGGATCGTTTTTGCGCTCAACCGCCACGTCGCCGAGGCCAATTAACGCCCACGGATCGCGGGAGTCCAGACGCTGCGCCTGCTGATAGGCCGCTTCTGCCCGATCAAGCTGCCCCGCTTTCAGCGCCTTATCGCCCTGTTCGATTTTCAGCCAGTAGCTGTTGGTCTGGATCAGGCTGTTCCATTTACCGGCGTTATAACCGTCGGTTTCGGCGGCTTTTGCCTGCTGAAAGAGGGTCAGCGCCTGCTGGCGGTTACCGGCGCGGGAATAGGCCAGTCCCATTGCGCCGAGCACTTCGGCATCGTCGGGTTTGGCCTGCAAGGCCTGTTTCAGTGGCGCAATGGCCCCTGTCGAACCACCATTATCGATTTGTGCCAGACCGCGAACCCGTGCCTGATAACGTGGATCGGCCAGCAATGCCTGCTGGCGCTGGAGTTCCTGTTGCGCGGCAATCACCTGCGGG
Source organism: Rahnella victoriana (assembly GCF_021276285.1). Classification (NCBI taxonomy): domain Bacteria; kingdom Pseudomonadati; phylum Pseudomonadota; class Gammaproteobacteria; order Enterobacterales; family Yersiniaceae; genus Rahnella; species Rahnella victoriana. The sequence goes on along the minus strand of NZ_CP089919.1, from coordinate 3,914,322 downwards.
CCGGTGTCGAACGTGGCGATAAACTGTTGCAGCGCATCAACGCTCGCGTTGCCCACCGGCTGATCTTTAATTTTTGCCAGCCATAAATCAGCCGCAGGCGAACGCCCTTCATTGGTGGCGGCGACTTGTTTAATCAGCGCCACCGCGTTGGCATTATTCCCCTCTTCAAATGCCATTTGGGCCAGCTGCAGACGCAACTGCACATCCCCCGGATACTGGGTGTTCAGCGCCTGAAGCTGCGCCTGTGCACGGGCTTTCTGCCCCGGCAGGCGGGCGATCAGTTGCCAGTATTCCACCGCCAGATCCAGCGTCGGCGGCTGACCGCCAAACAGATCGTCGTACTGCGCTTTGGCGTCGTCCAGACGCCCTGCCGTCGCCAGCAGTCGCGTTTGCTGGAGTTTCTGCTGCATTTCCGGCGAGGCGATTTTCAGGCTGAGCTGTGCCTGCCGGTATTCTTCAGAACCGGGGGCGACCTGTTTGATTTTTTCCAGTTGCTGCTGTGCTTTTGCCTGATCGCCTTCGCGTAACAAGAGACGCAAACGGGCGGACAGCACTTTGGGATTCTGCGGATCCATCAGTTCCAGCCGGTACAGCGACTGACGCACCAGTTCGTCCTGATGACTGGCTTCACCTACCCGCACCTGCTCCAGCAACCATTGCCCGGGAGAGACAACCGGTGCGGCAAACGCAGGCGCGGCCAGCAGCACCAGCCCCCATGTCAGGGCCAGTCTGCTGCGGGGAAACCAGCGGGTACGGCGTGTGTTCACGGGCTTATTCCTGGTCATCATCATCAGACAGACGACGACGGGCCAGAGAACGCAGACCGGTCCACAACAGGATAGCCGCCAGCACCACCACAATCACCGCCATCAGTGCCAGTAACACCGGATGAGTAGCCAGCGCATTCCAGACACGTTCCCACCACGGCAGATGGCCGACATAATAGGTGTCGCCCACTTTCAGACTGCTCACGCCGGAATCACGCACCACTGATACGGAGCCAAACACCAGCGCCCGCTGTTTGGCATCCTGCATCGCGGTATTTAACAGCTCAAAGCCCTGCTGACCGTTTGCCATCAGCGCCACCACACTGCGCTGATCAAAGTACGGGGACTGCAAACCAACCACGGCGGCGACCGGGCCTTGCGCGCTGATTTGCGCACTGGCATCCACCCGCGCATCACTGGCCGGTGCGGTGTTATCCGGTAACGGCGTCTGGCGGATTGGCGTGTTCACGGCATCCCGCGCCGCGTCGATCAGCAGGTTGGCTTTTTTGTCGTCACGCATACTGTCGTCACGTAAATCCGCTGGCAGCTTGCCGATCACCAGCAGGTCGGCATCGGTGGCTTTGGCTTTCGCTGCATCTTCCGTCAGCCCGACACCCAGCGCCGGATAACCGGTCAGCGCGCCGATATTGCCCATCGCATCCAGTAAAGTGGTCAGCTGAACCGGCTGCGGCTGCGGTTGCACCAGCACCAGCGTCTGCGACAAATCGGCCATGCGGCTGAACGGGAAACCGGCATTGGCAAACGCGCGCAGATCCGGCATCGCCATAAAGTGACGGTAACCGGAAAAATCGATAGTCGAACTGTCGTCAATCACCACATGATTAGGCACCGTGGTGTACGTTTCGCAGCGTCCTTCAGTGCCGCTTGCCAGCAACGAGGTGTAATCAAAATCAAAGCGCATCTGGTTGACGGCACCCAGTTTCAGCGCCGGAATGTTCAGGTCTTTATTGCCATCGAGCAGCCCCTGTAACAGCGACAGACGCAGCAGTTGCGAATCCTGATCGTGTCCGGTTTTCAGGGTCAGATCCTGCACAAACTGGTTATTCAGACTGATGCTCAGCCGCGAGGTGTTTTTCAGCTGCGGCGAGGTGTAACGGTATTTCAGCCGCATATCAATGCCGGTGCTGTTGATCAGGAACAGATCCGGCGGCAGGTTGATGTTGAGCGCGATCGGATTCGGTTGCAGACCGTCAGACTGTAACTGTTCGGCATACTGTTTCAGCTCACCAAAATTCATTGGCCGGTCGGTGCGCACCCAGTTGGGCGCGTCATACGGCTGGCGGGACTGGATCTGTTCGACTTTATCGACGCCAATCGTTTCGCCACGGAACAGGATATTGCCCTGGGCGATGCCTTTTACCGCCGTCAGCAGATCCTGATCATTACGCCCTAAAATCAGCAGCATTTTGACGTACGGATTGTCCGGACGGCTGACCATCTGCACCACCGGCCCTTTCACCGGCGGCATCTCTTTGAGGAAATCAGGACGCCTGTCGTTGGTGGCAAACACCACCGCGTGGCTGTCCGGCAACTGGTTGTACAGCGTCGGGAAGGATTGCCCGCGCCACTGCGCTTTGGTGCCGAACCAGGAGGCGAGGATCGCCGCCGCCTGTTGCTGGCTGGCATCCGGAGACGCGGCAAACACCATCGGCAGGCTGAGCGGACGGCTGTCGCGTGCATCAAAAAACGGTACCGGGAAATGCGCCAGATCGTTGCTTAATGGCAGTTTCTGATATTGCAGACTGAGCGAGCTGCCCTTGCCGATTTCCAGCCACAGCGTGGAGTTAGCCGGGTTTTCGCAGACGTTCTGGTAATGGCCGACAAACTCCAGACGGATGCGGTTAAAGTCAGTGATGTAACGCGGGTCGATAGCCATCTGCAGGTGATTTTTCTTACCGAGCTGGTCTTTATCGATCACCTCAACGCCCATCAGCTGGTCATTGAGATACACCTTGAGATGCGACTGCACGGGGATCAGCGACGGCGACGGCGTGAATTCCAGATTCAGGGTCGCCTGGGTGACCACTTCGTCACTGCGCACCCCAAATTCAATTTGTCCGTTCGGCTGAATGCCGCGCAAGGTGATCGCCCCCGGTGTCGGGGCCACATCCGCAAAAGGTAAGGTCAGGCTGCGAACCGGCGCACCCGGAATAATCATCGGAGTCACCGCGGGCGCCACCATCGGTAATACGGCCTGCGGTGACGGCGTGACGCTTTCCGGCGCAGGAGCCTGTTCACTGAATGCTGGTGCCGCTGAACCCAAAGCCAATGTCATCAATGCGGATGCCATCAAAGTCGATAAAGGAAGTCTTTTCATTGTTTTGTCATCATCAGGTTGGACTCATCAGGCTGAACGGCCAGCGGGGGATTGCGCGGAGCAAAAGACAGCAGCCAGCTGCCAAACGATTGGGTTTTTGAGGCCAGCGGGCGATATCGCTTCGGTGCGATATCCAGCATGCGCAGATAACCGCGAATACCCAGCCCCAGCACTTCACGCAGGCTTTCCATCGGTTTGTCTTCCGGGAAGCTGTCCTCGCGCAGTACCCAGCTGTCCGCCCGGGCGAACGTACATTGAATGAAATCAATATGTTGCCGCGTGGACAGCGGCAACAGTTGCATGCCGATGTTTTTGCCGAAAACGCGGCTGATTTGCATCGGGAAAGTGTATTCCTGTTGACCGCGGTGCAGCAGTAACGTGACGTTGTCACCCGCCTGAAACTGGCTGGCACTTTCGGTTTCCAGCCCGACGCCGCTGTCGGAGTAATCCTGCACGGTGCAGACATAAATGTGTCCGTCAGGCTTTAATAATGAGGCGGGCATTCTGGCTTCGACGCGGTGCGCCTGTCTCACCTGTTTGGATTCAAAGGCCACCGCAATCGCACCGCCGAGAATAATCATGTTGTAAATGACCCACGCCATACTCACCAGCGTCGTCAGGATTTCTCCGGCGCTGCCGTACATGATGCGGTAAATCCCAAAGAACAATCCGGCAAGATTCAGCAGCATCAGGATCTGATACGGGCGGCTGATTTTCCAGTCCACATAAGCCTGTTTGTTCAGGCCGCCTTTGGCCGTGACGTTGAAGGTCCCGGCGTGCGGATTAAATAACGCCACCGTGGTCGGTCGGGCGATATACCAGGCCAGCACGGTTTCGTAGATTTCATTCCAGAATGAGTGACGGTATTTGCCCTGCACCCGCGAGTTGGTCAGGCTGGCGTGGATCATATGTGGCAGCACATACAGCGCGATCGCCACTGCCGGTGCGTAGATGATGTACGCATGCAGCAACAGAAAGGCCAGCGGCGCAGTAAGGAAGATCAGCCGCGGGATACCGGCCAGAAAGTGCAGCATGGCATTGGCATAACATAACCGTTGCGCCAGTTTCAGCCCTTTGCCGAACAGCGGGTTATCGAGACGGAAAATCTGCACCATGCCGCGCGCCCAGCGGATGCGCTGGCTGACATGCGCGGAGAGGCTTTCAGTCGCCAGCCCCGCCGCCTGCGGAATGCGGATATACGCCGAGCTGTAACCGTGCCGGTGCATACGCAAGGACGTATGGGCATCTTCGGTCACGGTTTCCACGGCAATGCCGCCGATTTCATCGAGAACGTCACGGCGCAACACCGCGCAGGATCCGCAGAAGAAGCTGGCATCCCACAAGTCATTGCCGTCCTGCACCAGCCCGTAGAACAGTTCGCCTTCATTCGGCGTGCGGCGCATACGCCCAAGATTACGCTCGAACGGATCCGGCGAGAAAAAGTGATGCGGCGTCTGCAACATGCTGAGTTTTTTATCTTTAAAGAACCAGCCGACGGTCAGTTGCAGGAAAGAGCGCGTCGGGACGTGGTCGCAGTCAAAAATTGCCACCAACTGGCCGGTGGCCTGTTTCAGCGCATTGTTGATATTCCCTGCTTTGGCGTGTTCATGGGTTTCGCGGGCAATGTATTTCACCCCGATTTCATGGGCAAAATCGGCGAACTCCTGCCGGTCGCCGTCATCAAGCAGGTAAATGGTCAGTTTTTCACGCGGCCAGTCCAGCCCCAACGCCGCATACAGGGTCGGTTTCACTACACTGAGATCTTCGTTGTATGTCGGGATCAGCAGATCCACCGTCGGCCATGTTGAGACATCCGCAGGCATCGGCACCGGTTTACGGTTCAGCGGCCAGATGGTCTGGATATAGCCCAGCACCAGCACCGTCCAGGAATAGGTTTCCGCGCCCAGCAGCAGCAGGCCGCAAATCAGGCTCAGCGGATCGTCCCAGTTCAGCGTCGAGGTATAACGCCACCACAGATAGCGGCAGGAAATGGTCAGCGACAGAACAATCATCATCAGCGCAGGGAAGCGGCCGGGAATGCGACGGATGATCATCGCGATACTCCACAGCAGCACCACGAAAACAAACTGCGCGATATAGCCAAACGGCTGAGAAATACAGAACATCGCCAGCGTAAAGGCGACAAGCCCTGCCAGCAACATCAGCAGGCGTTTACCGAGACGGCTCATTTTGCCAATGCGCCGCGTGACGCGTCTTTCCAGCGGATTCTGCGTCACCTGTTTCGGCAGGGATTCCAGCCAGCGGTGCGCCCTTTCGCGTAAACGTTGAGGCCAGCGGGTATAGACAAAACGCTCGCGCACGCCTTCGGACGGCAAAATCACCAGCAGCCACAGGCTCTGCACCAGATAACGCAGCGGATCAGCCAGACGCGGACGCGACGGCGAAATATGCGGATACCAGCGGGTGCGTTGTGCGCTGACACGCTGCCAGACCGGCGATTCGAATCGCAGAAACAGCCAGCACAGCGCCACACAGACAATCATGGTACCGGCAGCAAATCGTGAGGACTGGCTGGCACGATAACGCCGGTAGCGGTTTTGTAATTCGGCCACCACCGGCGGGACCAGAAACAGGTTCAGCACGCGGTTCATTTTTCCGGACTCCGCGACGCATTTTTGACGCCACGCAGATTCAGCAGAAACCAGTTAGCCAGCGTGTTTATCTCACGGCTGATTTTGCTGTTATCTTTCCATTCCCCGACCGGTTGTTTTGCGGCCAGCGACTCCGCCATGGCTTCATCACGGTGTAAAATCACCGGGATTAACGCTGGCAAGGTTTCCTGCCACAGCAGCAGAATATCCTGTTGTAACTGGCTGGAAGGAATGAACTGATTCAGCAAATAGCGACCGTTTTCCGGCAAGGCATGCTGATGCAAACGGAGATGCGACTGGGTATCGGCGTGGATCAGCATTACCGTGCTGTCGGCAATATTTTGCGCAGGCACAGGATCAGCCGCCGGAGAATCAATCAGTATCCAGTCGTAAACACCGGTGTTTTTAAGCTGAGTGATGGCGGTTTGCCAGTCGAAAGCGGACGCAGCCGTCGCGTCAGGAGAAAGGTGTCCGTAGGGTAAAAAATCAAGATGGGAATGATAGCGCATGGCCGCGTTCTGCCAGGGTTCGCCCGCAGTATGCGCCGCACACCAGCCGCGTCCCTGAGTGAAAGGCATGCCGAAATGCAAGCGCAGCACGTTTTCCGGTGAAAAGTCGATCACCAGCACCTTTTCATGTAATTGCGCGAGACCCCAGGCCAGTGCAGCCGTCACCGATGTGGTGCCTGTACCGCCACGAAACCCCTGTAAGGCAATGACCGCCATATTATTTCGTCTCCGCGCCGGATTCACTGTATTGCGCCAGCTCGGCCAGCAGCGGCCAGCGGGACATGAGTTGCGGAATTTTTTCTTTACGGGCGATATCGACGTAATTTAATTCTGACAAAGAAAAAAGGTGACTCAGCGCAAAGAAATCGTCGTCTTTCGCGGGCTCAGAATCATCTGAGTCGACAATATTGGCTTCCACCTGTTTTCCTCCCGGCTTCAATCTAATTACTGATACCTGAAACAATGCAAATTGCCGTGACGGCCTAGGCATTTTAGTATCAAACATTATTGTGAAGAATTATGATTATTTAATGTAGCAATGATAGAATTTATTATACTCACATTTATCAGTGTGCCCCAAGCAGACTTTTAATCAAAAATGACACAAGCAGATTAACTATATGGCACATTCCTTTTCATTGGGCAGGAAGCAATTCTGGAATGGATTAGCCCTGATGCAGGCGCAGGGGCTGTACTGGGTCAATACTGACAGCCAGGATGCGGCATATCGTTTGTGCGGTCAGGCGGTGGATGCCCAGCAAGGCGAGAGCCCGGTCAGTGTATTTTTTCCACAGCACAATTTACTGTGTACGTCGGAAGAAAACAGACTCTCAGACGAGGATATTCTGCTCTCACATTTACATCATTACCCGAAAAAAACCTCTTATTACCAGCTCGCCAAAGGAAAGAAAGCGTTTCTCGCCCTGTCTGCTGATATTAATCGTTTGCCTGCGCAACCGTCGCCCTTCATGATTTTATTACTTCCCGCCAGCGCCTGGCAGGATCTTAATGATAAACAATTCGCCCGCTGGATGAGCGAAATGCAAGCGTCGGCCAATAATAAGGGCGCGACGCTCCTTATTATCTGTTACGGCATGGGTATAAATGCAGTCAAAACTCAGCTGCATTTATATCATCGCAATATATACGGGCTTGCGGATTTAAAAACGGACGTCGAGCCTAACCAGTGGGGCATTTCGTGGTGGCATGACCCGCTGGGTGTCGAAGCCAATACGCTGTATCCGCTGACGCCCCGCCAGACCGGCTGGGAAATTCACAAAACCGCCGCGACCTCTGTCTCTGATCAAACCGGTGATGATCAGTGGATGTTGCTGGCTGAGCGGTCGGTGCTGGAAGGCGCGCCCGCGCTTTCGGAACGCTGGTTCCTGTTTGATGACAATGATGCGCTGACCGAAAGAGCTTCTCATGCGCGCTCCGCGACCGTGATTTTCGCCCTGCAGGGCAATGATGAGGTGGAAGTGCTGGCCCGTCAGGTTCACCGTCTGCGCATTCAGCGCGGCAACGGGCTGAAAATTGTGGTGCGCGAAATGAATTCGTCATTGCGTTACGTCGACCAGCGTCTGTTACAGGCCTGCGGTGCCAATCTGGTGGTGCCTCATGCGGCACGGCTTTCCAACTTCCTGACCTTGCTGGATGATTTGCAAAATCTCAGTTTCACCCGTCATGTTGCGGAAGATATCGAACTGCTGCTCGACAGCCGTTTACCGACGCATCATAAAGGCTATCTGCCGCTGCCGGTGTTCTGTGAAGTCATGCGCGACATCTGGAACCACGCCACGCTGGCCACCGAATCACGCGGGATTTTGATTTCCCTGCGCCCTGCTGCCGGGATCAGCCCGCAGCAGGCGATGTCTCTGTGTTCCCTGCGCCGTGACGGCGATATTCTGACGGTCACCGAACGCCATCTGTATCTGTTCCTGTCGAACTGTCAGGTCAGCGATGTGGAAAATGTGCTGGCTTTCCTGTTCACTCTGCCGGTGAAAGAGGTATTCACCAGCCAGACGTTCTGGAGTCAGGAGCTGGATATCCAGACGGAGATCCGCCGGCTGGCCGCGAAACCGCCAATGGAAAAACCGGTGGTCGCCGCAGAAGCGTTCACACCACAGAAAACCGGGCCGCTCAGACGCGCACAGGTGCATCAACCTGTTCCCATCACGCTCGCCGTGAGTGACTCGCCTGCGACCAGGGCACCGGAGTAACAGACATGGATATTCAGGATATTATTGAAATTTTTATTCTGGCGGCAGTGATTTTCATCCCCGCCGGATATGCGTTGCGCAGCCGTCTGCCGCGCTGGAAAAACCGCTTCGCCACCCGTTTTCTCTCGCCGCGTTATTTAACACCGATGACGGCCAGCATGATCAATAAGAAACGCTCAGGCTCCCCAAAACGGACTGAGGCTTCTCCGGCTACAGGGAACTCCAAAACGTCACTATGAACGAATCGCAATCTTCTTCGCCGCGTTTGCGGATCTGGCAATCCTGGCGCGGCCTGGGTGCCTGGAACTATTATTTTCTGCTGAAATTTGTTCTGCTTTCACAGGGTTATCTGAATTTTGATGCACTGAGCAATCTGGTCTTTGCGGCCATCCTGCTGTTCCCGCTTCGTTCGCTGCGGCTGCACCGCTGGCGACAATGGATCGCACTGCCTTTCGGGCTGGCGCTGCTGTATCACGACACCTGGCTGCCGGGCTGGCGTTCAATTGTCAGTCAGGGGGCGGACGTCGCCGGATTCAGTGTCAGTTATCTGCTCGAACTGGCTGACCGCTTTATCAACTGGCAGTGGATTGCCGTGGGGTTTGCGCTGCTGGTGGGCTATCTGTTCATCTCGCAGTGGATCCGTCTGACCACGTTTACGGTCGCGGTCTTATTGTGGGTCAACCTGAGCGGCCTGATCACGCCGTTCTTTGCGCATCCTGCGCCACCGGCTGTGGTGCAAAATACCGCCGCAGCCCCGGCAGACGTCGCCCCTTCCGGCACGGATAATACCGTGAATGGCCCGCCGACCAATGCCAATCTGAACGCCTATTTAGAGCAGTTCTATCAGAACGAAAGCCGCAAGGCGACGACGTTCCCTGATGCGCTGCCCGCCGACGCCCAGCCTTTCGATTTGCTGGTGATTAACATCTGTTCGCTGGCGTGGTCAGATCTGGATGCGGTCAATCTTTCCAGTTCACCGCTCTGGTCGCGTTTCGATTATGTGTTCAGCAATTTCAACTCAGCCACGGCCTACAGCGGTCCGGCATCGATTCGTCTGCTGCGCGCCAGTTGCGGCCAGCCGTCTCACCACAATCTGTATCAGCCTGCCGGTCAGCAATGTTATCTGTTCGACGATCTGGCCCGTCTGGGCTTTACTTCCCAGCTGGCAATGGATCACACCGGCGAGTTCGGCAATTACATCGGCAATCTGCGGGATGATGCCGATATGAAAGCACCGCTGATGTCGCAGGCCGGTCTGGGTTATGAACTCACGTCATTTGACGGATCGCCGATTTTCAACGACGGACAGTTGTTCTCCCGCTGGCTGGAGAATCAGCAAAAGGCCGGAACCGCACGTACGGCAACCTTCTTCAACCTGATCCCGCTGCATGACGGCAACCGGTATGTCGGCAGCAATAAAGGCGCGGATTATCACAACCGGGCGCAGACCTTGCTCAATCAGCTGAATACCTTCATGGATCAGCTGGATAAATCCGGCCGCAAAGTGATGCTGGTGGTGGTGCCGGAGCATGGCGCGGCGCTGGTGGGCGACAAGATGCAGATCTCCGGGCTGCGTGATATTCCCAGCCCATCCATCACCCACATTCCGGTCGGCGTGAAGTTCTTTGGTATGCAGGCGCCGCATGCGCCGTCTCCGATGAAAATCGAGTCGCAGAGCAGCTATCAGGCGATTTCGGAAATGGTGGCCCGCGCAGTGGATGGCAAAGTGTTTACCACCCCGACCATGGACTGGAAAACCTTCAGCGCCAACCTGCCGCAAACGCCGCTGGTGTCAGAAAATGAGAACTCGGTGGTGATGGAATATCAGGGGAAAATCTACATCCGGCTGAATGGTGGAGGATGGGTGCCCTATCCGAGCTGAGTGAAACCGGTAAACCGGGTTTGGCTTTGCTCCTCCCCCTGCGAAGGGGGAGGACGGGAGGGGGTTTTAAGGGCTAAAACCGGGTAAGAGTAAACTTCAGATTTAGATTTTGACCTTAATACCCCACCCCAACCCTCTCCTTCGCAGGGGAGGGAGTTGTCCGTCTTTCTGCATTTATTCTGCAAATAACTGGTCATACACATGCTGTAAATGTCGGCTCATTCTTGCCCGCGCCCCTGCGCCATCTTTCGCCAGAATCGCGTCCAGAATGCCCTGATGATCGGCGTTCATTTCGCGGGCGAAATCCACTTCGGTGTAATGGCTTTCCAGGCGCATAAAGCGGCGTGAATGCCGTTTATCCCACAAGTATCCCATCATATCGTGCAGCACTTCGTTGCCGGTCATTTCGCTGATCATCAGATGGAAACGACGGTCTGCTTCGAGGAACGCATCGTTATTGGCATTCAGCTCGTTTAATTCAAGGGCGATCTCTTTCAGTCTGGCGCGCTGATCATCCGTGCCGTTTAACGCCGCCAGTTCGGCGGTCATGGCTTCGTAAACCTGCCGGGCTTTTACCAGAGATTGCAGACTGAACTCTTCTTCGACGGCGGTCGCTGGCACGACTGGCATCGGCTGTGGCAGCGGATCGCTGACGTATACCCCGTTGCCGGTACGGATTTCCACCCAACCGGTGATCTCCAGGGCAATCAACGCCTCGCGGATCGACGAACGACTGACACCCAGCTGTTTCGATAAATCACGTTCGGAAGGGATCATCGCGCCCGGCGCGAACTGGCCGGTATTAATGCAGTTAATCAAGACATTAGAAATCTGGCGATACAGCCGTTCAACTTTCAGGGTAGGTAATGCCATTATTTTCTCCATGCTCATGCTGAATCCCAGATCTGTTATCCCGGTCACATTAATGATCGGTTTGATGCTGAATCATATGTCGGTCTGATGGCCTGACCAGCAGACCACCTGACCAGACCGCGCATTAAGCTTGAACTTATCACCGGCCATGCGTCAACTATATTCAGAGAGTCAGTTAACAATTTTAAGGAAAACACATGGAACAGACATGGCGTTGGTACGGCCCGAACGATCCGGTTTCACTTGATGATGTGCGTCAGGCTGGCGCAACCGGTGTGGTCACCGCCCTGCACCATATTCCTAACGGTGAAGTCTGGCCGGTAGAAGAAATCAAAAAACGTAAGGCAATCATCGAAGCCAAAGGTCTGGTGTGGTCTGTGGTGGAAAGCATTCCGGTGCATGAGGAAATCAAAACCCGCAGCGGAGAAGTTGAGAAACACATTGCTAACTATCAGCAATCCATCCGCAATCTGGCGGAATGTGGCATCTATACGGTTTGCTACAACTTCATGCCGGTTCTGGACTGGACGCGTACTGACCTGGGCTATCTGCTGCCGGACGGTTCGCGCGCCCTGCGCTTCGACCACATCGCGTTTGCCGCCTTTGAATTGCATCTGCTCAAACGTGAAGGCGCGACCTCTTACTACAGCGCGGATGAGCAAAAACAGGCAGCCGATTATTTTGCGGCGATGACGCAGGCGGAGAAAGATCAGCTGGTGTCTAATATTATTGCCGGTTTGCCGGGCGCAGAAGAAGGCTACACGCTGGATCAGTTCCGTGCGCGTCTGGCGACGTATGACGGCATCGATAAAGCGAAACTGCGTGAAAATATGGCGCACTTCCTGCGCAGCATTGTGCCGGTTGCCGAGCAGTGCGGTTTAAGTCTGGCGGTTCACCCGGATGATCCGCCGCGCCCTATTCTCGGCCTGCCGCGTATTATCTCCACCATTGAAGATATGCAATGGCTGAAAGAAACCGTCGACAGCATCCACAATGGTTTCTGCTTCTGCACCGGTTCTTACGGCGTGCGCGAAGATAACGATCTGGTGAAGATGATGTCCACCTACGCCGATCGCGTGCACTTTATCCATCTGCGCGCCACCCAGCGCGAAGACGTCCCGGGCAGCTTCCATGAAGCCGACCATCTGGACGGTGATGTGGATATGGTAGCGGTGATCAAAGCGATTCTGACCGAAGAACAAACCCGCCGCCGCGCCGGTAATCTGCGCGCCATTCCGATGCGTCCGGATCACGGCCATCAGATGCTGGATGATTTGCATAAGAAAACCAATCCGGGGTATTCGGCGATTGGACGCTTACGTGGATTGGCAGAACTGCGGGGTGTGGAGCGGGCGTTGAAGCAGAGTTTCTTCGCCGGGTAATGTTTTCTCCTCCCCCTGCGAAGGGGGAGGCTGGGAGGGGGTTTTAATGGCAACTTCAGATTCAGAGTTGCTTCTGATACCCCACCCCAACCCTCCCCTTCGCAGGGGAGGGAGCAGTATGGCACTTTCACTTTTCCCTTTTCGCAGGGAGGGCGCAAAGCAAAACTCAAAAATGATATGCCACGGCATTTTCCTGCTCAGGCCATGGATGAGATTTGTACGGTTTGGCCGGATAGTTGATCTCCACACTTCTGCGACGAAAATCACTCGGACTCACCCCTACCCGTTTGCGGAACACCCGCGAGAAATACAACTGATCGTCATAACCCACCACGCGGCCAATCGTCGCGATGGATTCCTGCGTAGTTTGTAACAGTAATTTGGCGCGGATCACCCGCTGATCTTCACGCCAGCGCAGGATGTTGATCCCGACCTGTTCGCGGAACAGATGCGCCAGCCGCGACGGCGAAAGGCAGACGTGGCGGGCCACTTCGTCGATGCGCAGTTCACCGGCCAGATTGCCGGTAATAAACTGGCAGGCTTCGATGACACGCGGATCCATAATCTTTTGCGGGCTCTGCGGATCTTCTTCCATTGCGCGCAGCAACAGACGCTCCAGCAGATTCATCCCTAGCTCTTCGCAGAAACGACGCCCTGATTTTTGCGTTTGCTCGATGTTGGCAAACAGGCGGTCGAACTCCAGCAATAAAGTGTTATTCGGTAAAGATAGACGGCCGACGTCACGGGTTTTGGTGTGCCATTCCAGCCAGTCGGCCCAGTAGGCGCGCGGGCGGAAGTACACCCAGCGGTGATACCAGGAATCCGCATTGGCAGAGCGGCTGTAAAGATGGCGGGCTTTCGGCGGGAACAACAGCAGATCGCCGGGATTGCAATAGAAGGTATCTTCACCGTCGAAGACTTTGCCCTGCCCTTTTACCGTCAGGTTAAGGATGTAACCTTTCATGCCGCCGGGACGGTCAATGGCGAAATCCAGCGGCCCGTCAGCAAGGATCGGTGTCATACCGGCGACCAGATAGGCATTAAAACTGTAACCCGGTAACAGCGGATTTTGCTGTTGATCCTGAATCATACGGTGATACATCGAACCTCCTGAAACTACATAGGGCTATGGACTTTTCATCTATTCTAATCGTCGGTGAAAACGCTGCCAGTAAAGGTTACTGATTTGTGAACAAACACGCGTTTTTACGGCATTTCACCCCTGAAAGCGCGAAATGCCGTGGGTATTATTTTGTGAAAGCGTTATCACAAACCCGCATCAAACGGTCTTTTTCGCTTTCTGTTTGTAGCGGTCGAAGATCACCGCCGCCAGCAGGATCAGACCACGAACCACATACTGCGAGAACGGGGAAATGTTCAGCAGGTTCATGGCGTTTTCCACGGTACCGAGGATCAGGATCCCGGATACCACGTAAGAAATTTTACCAATGCCGCCTTTCAGCGAAACGCCACCCAGGACGCAGGCAGAGATGACGATCAGCTCGAAGCCCAGTGAGGTCATTGGCTGGCCGCTGGTCATACGCGAAGCCAGAATGATCCCCGCTGCCGCCGACACTAGCCCGGACAGCACAAAGATGATGATTTTGGTGCGTACCACCGGCACACCGGCCAGACGCGCGGCATCTTCATTACCGCCAATCGCCAGCGTGTTGCGCCCGAAAGTGGTTTTGTTCAGCAGCAGACCAAAGATGATCAGGCAGCCGACAGTCAGCCAGATTGGTGCAGGCAGCCCCAGCCAGTTGGCATAACCCAGTGTGAAGAAACGCTCATCTTCGATACCGACCGCTTTACCGTCAGAAATGATGTACGCCAGACCGCGCACAATCTGCATGGTGGCAAGCGTGGTGATCAGCGCATTGATTTTGAGACGCGCGATCACAAAACCGTTGAGCAAACCGGTCAGCATCCCGAGCAGCAAACCCGCACCCACGCCGATCCACAGGCTTTCGGTCATGTTGATCACCACCGCGGTGGTGACACCCGCGCAGGCAATGACCGAGGCTACGGACAGGTCGAAGTCACCGGATGCCAGACAGAACAGCATCCCGCAGGCCACCATGCCGGACATCGAAATCGCCAGCCCCAGCCCTTTCATGTTGATGAAAGAACTGAAATTTGGCACAAAAATGGTACAGGCGATAAACAGCACGGCGAACACCACTAACATGCCGTAGCTGTCCCAGATACGCATCAGACCCTGCCCGCCACGGGAAGCGGCTGAAGGTTGATCCGGTTTGGCGGAATTGGTTGTCATACTCGACATAATATTTTTGCTCCTCAGTCAGGCAGCGTCAGGGGCAGAATCAAGGTCTGGCGTTCGCAACATGGCGAGCCCCAGTGCTTTTTCTTCGGTGGCGTCGTCATGCAACAGTTCGCCGGAGATTGCGCCTTCGCGCATCACCACAATTCTGTCGGCCAGACCCAGCACTTCCGGTAAATCACTGGATGCAAACAGCACCGCGATGCCTTGTTTTGCCAGTGCGTAAATCACGTTGTAGATTTCATGCTTGGCACCGACGTCGATCCCGCGCGTCGGTTCATCCAGCAAAATGACTTTCATTTCTTCCGACAACCAGCGGCCAAGAATGGCTTTTTGTTGGTTACCGCCGGAAAGATTCATAATCAGCTGCTGGTCGCTGGGGGTTTTGATATTCAGCGCATCGATGTGTTTACGCGCGTTTTTCGCCTCCCAGGCGTTGTTGATCAGACACCCCGCTTTCACCGTTTTGCGGCGGGCGCTGATGTTGATGTTGTCGCGCACGGAGTGCACCGGAATGATGCCATCGGCTTTGCGGTCTTCCGGGCAAAGCATGATGCCCTGACGGATCGCATCTGCCGGTTTACGGATGTTCAGCACCGCGCCATCCAGCCGGACGGTGCCGCCGGTAATGCGCGTGCCGCCAAACAATCCCTTCATTAACTCACTGCGCCCGGCACCCACCAGCCCGAACAGGCCGACGATTTCCCCCTGACGTACGGTCAGGCTGACCGGCGTTCTCACGCCCGGCGCTTTCACCTCATTCAGTTCCAGACGAATGTCGCCGTGCGGACGCGGCGCATAGCCATAAATGTCATCCAGGTTACGGCCTACCATCGCCTGCACCAGCTTGCTGTTATCCACCTGAGACATATCATCAAAGGTGCGCACATAGCGTCCGTCTTTGAAAACCGTGACAGCGTCACTTAATGCAAAGATTTCTTCCATACGGTGTGAGACATACAAAATGACGCGCCCTTCTGCCCGTAACTCACGGATAACGCGGAACAATTGTTCAATTTCACGGGCAGACAGCGAGCTGGTTGGCTCATCGAAGGCAATGATTTTGGCATTGCGCGCCAGTGCCTTGGCGATTTCCACCATCTGCCACTGGCCGATGGAAAGGTATTTCAGCGGCGTATCCGGATCGATATCCAGCCCGAGATGTTCGAGCTGAAGTTTGGTTTCATAGCGCAGCAATTTACGGTTTACGAAACCGTGTTTACTCGGCAACTGGCCGAGGTAAATGTTCTCTGCCACCGTCATTTCCGGCACCAGATGCAGTTCCTGATAAATGATGGCCACACCGGCATCGAGCGCATCCGTGGTATGGCTGAACGCGACCGGCTGGCCTTTGATATGAATACTGCCCTGCGAAGGCTGATAGTTCCCGCTGAGGATCTTCAGCAGCGTGGATTTACCCGCGCCGTTTTCGCCCATCAGCGCATGAATTTGACCGGCGTAACAATTGAATGAAATACCGTCCAGCGCTTTCACGCCCGGAAAAGTTTTGCCAATGTCATGGAATTCCAGATACGGCCTGGCCGCATCAAACTCCGTCAGTGACGGTGTCAGCAAAGGCGTCTTATTATCGAAAGATTGCTGAGTCATAGTGGCTACCTGGAAGTTGAGTAAGTATGGATGCACGCCACTGCACAACAGAAAACAGTTCGTAAAACTTCCTGTCGTCCGCCATGCAGCAGCGTTATCTAATGCTCGTTTAACTCGCTGTTCCTCTAAATCATTCGGGTTGCAGGAAGGCGGCAAGTTCGTGAATCCCCGGGAGCTTACATAAGTAAGTGACCGGGGTGAGCGAACGCAGCCAACGCATCTGCAGCCCGAAGGATGACGAGGAAATTACATTAAGCCTTTCTTCTTCAGTTCTTCTTTGAAGTTATCGCGGGTGATCAGCACAACATCTGTCACTTCGGTAAATTTCGGTGGTTCGACGCCTTTGGTGACCCATTCGTTCAGCATCTGGATACTTTTATAACCGTGGATATCCGGGCTGGGTAACAGGGAACCGTAGAAGCCGGTTTGCGCGCTTTTTGACAGCTCATTGACCGCATCCACACCGTTGATGCCGATGCCGATCACGTTAGCGGCTTTAAAGCCCTGACCTTCTGTTGCACGCACGCCACCCAATACGGTGTTGTCGTTCATGCCGATGATCAGCCAGTTTTTCACTTCAGGATGCTGCACTAACAGCGAGTTACCGGCATCCAGTGCGCCCGGGATATCGTTAGATTTGGTGGGCACTTTGTAGATTTGTTTTTCCGGGAAGCCAGCCGCTTTCAGCGCGTCCATGGAACCGGAAGTACGACGACGTGCGGTGTCCAGCTCATCGGCAGTAATCGCCATTACGCCGGTATCAGCAGCTTTCCAGCCACGTTTTTGCATTTCTTTATACAGTTCCTGCCCCTGACGCTCACCGATTTTGGTCGCGGCCATCATCACTAATGGCACTTCTTCCATTGGCTTGCCTTTGGCATTCACGAACTGGTCATCCACCTGGATCACTTTCATGTCATAGCTGCGCGCTTTCGCCATGATGGCTGGCCCGAGACGCGGGTCTGGCGTACAGATGACAAACCCCTTCGCGCCGTTGGCCGCCAGGCTGTCGATCGCGTTCAGGGTTTTTTCACCATCCGGCACGGCGATTTTGATCACGTCGAAATGCAGATCTTTCCCGGCTTTATCTGCGAAACGCCATTCAGTCTGGAACCACGGCTCTTCCGGTTGCTTGACCAGGAAGCCAAGCTTCGGATTCTCAGCCGCCATAGCTGAATGTGACATAAGGGCAGCTAACCCGACCGCCGCTAATGCCTTAGTGAATTTATGCATGATGTTCTCCGACTTTTATTGTTGTTTTTCACAATCGCAGTCCGAAATCTGGTGGTTTTGCGCAATCATGAAAACGTTATCAGTAGCGTAAGGAAACAAAGTGAATGTGCGGCGAAGTCCTGTCTGTAGCGGATTGACGTCACACTTTCTTGTAAGACGGGTTAAGTTTTAGCGGTAATTTTGCAAAGGAATGTAGAGCGTTATCACACGGCAGGAAAACAGCAGGATTGTGCATAGATATAGCGATTTTAGCCAAACGCTAACATTTGACCAACCTCACAGAAACATCACGGGGAGCAGATTTGTGCATACTTCCAGCTAACGCCTCCTCACTCCCTTTTTTCCATCCTCCTACTGTTAGATCAATTCGATTCGCCGCCGTAATGACTACGGCAAACCTGAAGGAGTGAGAAAGAATGACGCAAGGTGCGATTGCTCTTGGTCTTGATTTTGGCAGCGATTCCGTCCGTGCCCTGGCAGTGGATTGCCAGACCGGTGCCGAGATGGAAACCGACGTGGTGTATTACCCGCGCTGGAATGAAGGTCGCTATTGTGAAGCGGCAAAAAATCAGTTCCGCCACCATCCGCTCGACTATATAGAAGCCATGGAACAGGCGATTAAAAACGTGGTGCAGCGTCTGGGCAGCGAGCGTGCGGCGCGTGTGGTGGGGATCGGCGTCGATTCCACCGGCTCCACGCCGGCACCGGTAGACAGTGAAGGCAACATTCTGGCGCTGAAGCCGGAGTTTGCCGAAAATCCGAATGCCATGTTCGTGCTGTGGAAAGATCACACGGCAATCGAAGAAGCCGAAGAGATCAACCGCCTGTGCCGCAGCGGCGATTTCCCTGACTATTCCCGCTATATCGGCGGCGTGTATTCCTCCGAATGGTTCTGGGCGAAAATCCTGCACGTTTCCCGCGCCGATGCCTCCGTGAAAGAAGCCGCCGCCTCCTGGGTTGAGCTGTGCGACTGGGTGCCCGCCCTGCTTTCCGGCACGACCGCACCCGATAAAGTGGTGCGCGGTCGTTGCAGCGCAGGACACAAAATGCTCTGGCATCCGTCCTGGGGCGGCCTGCCACCCAAAGATTTCTTTGCCGCGCTCGATCCGCTGCTGGTGGAACATCTGCCATACCCGCTGTTTACCGACACGGTCACTGCCGAACAGGCCGTGGGCACCCTGACGCCGGAATGGGCGCAGCGCCTTGGCCTACCGGCCAGCGTGGTGCTTTCCGGCGGCGCATTCGACTGCCATATGGGCGCAGTCGGTGCGGGCGCCCAGCCGTATACGCTGGTCAAAGTGATCGGTACGTCCACCTGCGACATTCTGATCGCCGATAAAGAACGGGTCAATGACCGCGCCATTGCCGGGATCTGCGGACAGGTGGAAGGCAGCGTGGTACCGGACATGATCGGGATGGAAGCCGGACAATCCGCTTTCGGTGATATGTACGCCTGGTTCAGTCGTCTGCTGAGCTGGCCGCTGATTCAGGCGGCCAAAGCCCATCCTGAAATGGCACCGCAACTGACCAGCCTGCAAAAAAACCTGCTGTCGGATCTTACCGCTGCGTGGGCAGCCAGTCCGAAACTCGATCACCTGCCGCTGGTACTCGACTGGTTTAACGGTCGCCGGACACCTTTCGCCAACCAGCGCCTGAAAGGCGTGATTACCGACATCAATTTAGGCACCGAAGCACCGGAACTGTTCGGGGGCTTTATCGCGGCGACGGCCTTTGGCGCGCGCGCCATCATGGAATGTTTCGAACAGCAGGATATTCCGGTGGAAAACGTCCTGACGCTCGGCGGTATCGCCCGTAAATCGCCGGTCATCATGCAGGTTTGTGCCGATGTCATGAACCGTCCGTTGCAGATTGTCGCCTCCGATCAGTGCTGCGCGCTGGGCGCCGCGATTTTTGCCGCCGTCGCCGCCGGAGAGTTCAGCGATGTGCCTGCCGCTCAGGAAAAAATGGCCTGCAGCATCGAACGCACCCTGCTGCCGGACCCGCAGCGCGTCGAACAATATCAGCGCCTGTACGAACGTTATCAACAATGGTGTGCCAGCACAGAACCGCTGTTTGCAGCGAAACCGGCGCATTAATCCCTATTTTACCTATCCGATATTCAGGAGTTACAAATGGACGCGTTTAAACATCTCGAAGTGTGGTTCGCCATTGGCAGTCAGCATCTGTACGGACCGGAAGCGTTACGTCAGGTAAAAGAGAACGCCGAGAAGGTGGTCAATAGCCTGAACAGCGAAGCCGGTTTGCCGGTCAGACTGGTACTTAAACCGCTGGTCACCACGCCGGATGAAATCACTGCGCTGTGCCGCGAAGCCAACTACGACAATGCCTGCGTGGGGATCATCACCTGGCTGCATACTTTCTCCCCGGCCAAAATGTGGATCGCCGGTCTGAGCATCCTGCATAAACCGCTGTTGCAGTTCCATACGCAATTCAACGCTGAAATTCCTTGGGAAACCATGGACATGGACTTTATGAACCTGAACCAGACCGCACACGGCGGCCGCGAGTTCGGTTTCATCGGCGCCCGTATGCGTCAGCAGCACACCGTGGTCGCCGGTCACTGGCAGGATGGCGAATCCCATCGCCGTATCGCCCAGTGGATGCGCGTTGCGGCAGCGAAAAACGAAAGTCAGCACCTGAAAGTGGCGCGTTTTGGCGACAACATGCGTGAAGTGGCGGTAACCGAAGGCGATAAAGTCGCGGCACAAATCCAGTTCGGCTACAGCATCAACGCGTACGGGATCGGTGACTTAGTCAGCGTGATCAACGAAGTCAGCAAAGGCGATATTGATACGCTGATTGAAGAATACGAAGCCACCTACCGCCTGACCGACGCGGTTAAACTTAACGGCGAACGTCGTGAGAATCTGCTGGATGCGGCAAAAATCGAGCTGGGGATGACCCGTTTCCTCGAACAAGGCAAATTCGGCGCGTTCACCACCAACTTTGAAGACCTGCACGGCATGAAGCAACTGCCGGGGCTGGCGGTTCAGCGTCTGATGCAAAAAGGCTACGGTTTCGGTGGCGAAGGCGACTGGAAAACGGCAGCCCTGCTGCGCATCATGAAAGTGATGGCCAGCGGTCTGAAAGGCGGCACCTCGTTCATGGAGGATTACACCTACCACTTCAAACCGGGCAACGATCTGGTGGTCGGCTCGCACATGCTGGAAGTGTGTCCGTCGATTGCCAAAGAAGAAAAACCGCTGCTTGATGCGCAGTACCTCGGCATAGGCGGCAAGGCGGATCCGGCGCGTCTGATCTTCTCCACCCCGGCAGGCCCGGCGGTTAACGCCAGCGTCATCGACATGGGCGACCGTTTCCGTCTGCTGGTCAATCTGGTGGATACCGTTGAACAGCCACATCCGTTGCCAAAACTGCCTGTGGCCCGCGCGATCTGGAAAGCCCAGCCATCACTGGCCACGGCGGCAGAAGCCTGGATCCTCGGCGGCGGCGCGCACCATACCGTGTTCTCACAGGCGCTGGATATCGACGCCCTGCGGTTGTATGCGGAACTTACCGGGATTGAATTGCTGGTGATTGATAACGACACCACGCTGCCGGACTTCAAGAATCAGATCCGCTGGAATGAGGTGTATTACAAGCTTTGCAATCGCTGATTTATTTGCTCCTCCCCCTGCGAAGGGGGAGGCCGGGAGGGGGTTTTAAAGCCAAACACTCTGTAAAAGCACACTTCAACTCTTTGATTTTTCGTTAATACCCCACCCCAACCCTCCCCTTCGCAGGGGAGGGAGTCGTCCCAGCCAGTCTTCACATTTCGTACGCCTCCCCGACAAGAACCCACACAAACTGTCATCCGTCCGTCACATTCCCCCTTTACGCTCACCCCCACAATTAAATCCCAAAGAGGATAGTACCAACCATGATCATTCCAGCTCATACCAGCGGGAATGCGCCGTCGCGCATGTCTTCTCCTCCTGCTATCGCCATTCATCAGGTGTCCCATTTCTTTGGGAACAATCAGGTACTCAATCACGTCAATTTATCCGTGCCGGAAGGGACGGTTCTCGCGCTGCTTGGCCCTTCGGGCTGCGGAAAAAGCACGCTGCTGAAAATGCTGGCGGGGTTACTCCATCCCGCGTCGGGGCAGATCAGTTTCGGCGGCGATATCGTCGCCAGCGGAACATTCAGCCTGCCGCCGGAAAAACGTAATCTCGGCATGGCGTTTCAGGATTACGCCCTGTGGCCGCACATGACCGTGCGCCAGAACGTCGCGTTTCCGTTGCAGATGCGCGGTATCCGTGGCGCGGTGCAACAGGAAAAAGTGATCGCCGCACTGGCCCGCGTCGGGCTGGCGGATTTCGCCTCGCGCCGCCCTGCTGAACTTTCCGGTGGTCAGCAACAGCGTGTGGCACTGGCGCGGGCAATTGTCGCCGAGCCACGCATTTTGCTGTTCGACGAGCCGCTGTCGAACCTTGACCGTGACCTGCGCGAAAGTCTGTGCGACGAAATGGCGACCCTGCTGCGCCAGCTCGGCACCACGGCGGTGTATGTCACTCACGATCAGCATGAAGCCCGCACACTCGCTCACTGCATCGCGCGGATGGATAAAGGCGCGATCGTCAGCATTGACCAGACTGACCCTTCCGTTGTTTCCCCTTTTGTTGCTTAACCTTTGATGGAATGAAAATGATGAACCGCACACACAATAAAACTCCTCACACGTTCTCCCGTACCAAAACAGGCGTAATGACAGCAATGACTCTTTCTCTCGCAATGGCCGCCGGCAATGCGCAGGCGCTGACGCTCTATACCGCCGGGCCGGGTTCTCTGGCCAAAAAACTGGCCGCAGGCTATGAAAAACAAACCGGCGTGAAAGTCGATGTGTTTCAGGCAACCACCGGCAAAGTGATGGCGCGACTGGAAGCCGAACAGGCCAACCCGCGCGCGGACGTCTTAATTTCGGCGTCCTGGGATACCGCCACCGATCTTGAACAGCGCGGCTGGCTGCTCGAATACCAAAGCCCGAATGCGGCACAGGTTCCGGCGCAGTTCAAAACGCCGTATTACGTCGCTCAGGGAATTTCCGCACTGGGGATTGTGTGGAACACCAAAAGCGGCACCACGGAACCGAAAGACTGGGGCGATTTAGCCAAACCGGAATTCAAAGACAAAGTCACCACGCCGGACCCGTCGCTTTCCGGTGCCTCTCTGGATTTGCTGATCGGGTTACAAAATGCTCACGCGCAGCAGGCATGGACGCTGTTTGAAGATCTGAAAGCCAACGGCATGATCATCGCAGGGCCAAACGCACAGGCACTGACGCCGGTGTTACAGGGGGCGAAAGCCGCCGTGTTCGGCGCGGTGGATTATGTCTCTTACGCCAGCGTGCAGGACGGTGAATCGGTCAAAGTGATTTTCCCGGAAAGCGGCACGGTGATCGCCCCGCGCCCGATGATGATCCTCAAATCCAGCCAGCAACAGAAGGAAGCCAAAGCCTTTATCGATTACGCACTGTCTGCGGAAGGTCAGAAACTGGTCGCCGATGCCTGGCTGATGCCTGCCCGTAGCGATATCGAGGCCAAACGTCCGTTGTTTAAATCACTGAAATTATTACCGGAATCCTCACAGGCTTCTGCGTCACGTAAAGAGGTTCTCGACCGCTTTGCGAAACTGTTCGGCCAGCAATAATTCCTTCTCGGGCTGTTAAAAAGCAGCCCGCTTCTGAGATGTAATCAATGAATAGAAATGCTTTCCTGCCGGGCGTAACGGGTATTGCGCTGTTGCTGCTGGTCGCGGTACCGGTCAGTTTTGTGATTTTACAGGCGGTCTTTCCGCATCTCGATACCGGCAGTTATTCCGCACCGTTCAGTGCTTTTAGCCGCGTGTTCGCCGAACCTCAGTTACAGGAACTGTTTGCCACCACATTAAAAGTCGGTCTGGGTGTGGCGTTGTGCAGCGGGCTGATTGGCGTACCGCTCGGTGCCTTGCGCGGTCTTTTCGCCCTGCCCGCCGCCGCGCTGTGGGACATCCTGTTTCTGGTGCCCTTCCTGCTGCCGCCGTACATTGCCGCGCTGTCGTGGATGCTGGCGTTACAGACCAACGGTTATGCGCAGCAACTGCTGCCGTGGCTGCATCTGAATGATTTTCTGTTTTCCCTGCCGGGCATGGTAGCGGTGATGACGCTGAATGTGTTCCCGGTGGTGTATTTCGCGGTGTCACGCAGCATGGCCGCCAGCGGCAGTCGTCTGGCCGATGTCGCGCGCATTCACGGCGCGGGGCCGTGGCGGGCGTTTATCCGTATCACGTTGCCGATGGCGTTACCGGCTATCGCCTCCAGCCTGCTGCTGGCGTTTACCCTGTCGATTGAAGAGTACGGCGTACCCGGTGCGCTGGGGTCGCGCAGCGGTATCCTGATGCTGACTACCGGCATTGAACAGCGCCTTGCCGACTGGCCGGTTGATTTGCCGGGCGCGGCGGTGCTGTCGCTGATGCTGGTGGCAATGGCGCTGTGTGCTTACAGCGTCCAGCGCGCCGTGCTGGCAGGCAAAAATGTCGAAAGCATGACCGGCAAACCGGCGGACGTGACACAAAAAACGCTGGCGGGCTGGACGCTACCGGTGCTGATACTCTTTACCTGTGTCGCGCTGATCGCCGTCGCGCTGCCGGTGGTCTCCATGCTGGCCACGGCGTTTTCCCGCACCCTCTCCGGCGGCTTGTCGGTATCCAACCTGACCCTGCGGCATTTTGGCAACCTGTTTGCCGCCCACGGCGACGCGCTCGGTGCGTTGTCGACCAGCCTCAGTCTGGCGCTGGGCACAGCGCTGATCGCCGGGGCGACAGGCTTTCTGGCCTCGTGGCTGGTGGTGGCGCGTAAAATTCGCGGGGCGGCGATGATCGATGGGTTGTCGCTGTTACCGGCCGCGTTGCCGGGAATTGTGGTCGGCGTCGGCCTGATTCTGGCGTGGAACCGCAGCTTCTGGCCGGTCACGCCGTATAACACCTGGGGCATTCTGCTGCTGGCGTATTGCTGCCTGCTGCTGCCTTACCCGGTGCGCTATGTCAGCGCGGCGCTGAAGCAGATTGGTGGCAATCTGGATGCCGCCGCCCGGGTGCATGGCGCGACGGCGGCACAGACATTACGGCTGATTTTGCTGCCGCTGGTATTTCCCAGCCTGCTGGCGTCGATGATGATGGTATTTGCCGTGGCGTCGCGCGAACTGGTGACGTCCCTGCTCTTGTCACCGGCGGGCGTACAAACGGTGTCGGTGTATGTCTGGCGGCAGTTTGAACAGGGTTCGGTGGGCGATGGTATGGCGATGGCGTCGGTGGCCGTGTTTATCAGCCTGACGCTGATGTTAATCGCCGTCAGGCTGCAACAACGGCCTGCGGCTTAGCTTTCCCGCTGAGGTTCAGTATGCGGGCGGTCGCCGGACGGGATCAGTAAACCGGCGGCGACTGCCAGCACAGAAATCACCGCCGAGACCACGAACACCCAGTGCAGCGAGGCGGCCACGCTGTCGGTCAGCGCGCTCAGTTGCTGGCTACCCATCGTGCTGCGGGTGGCTTTCTCCATCAGTTGCTGCACCGGATCGTTTACCTGTGGCAGGCGGTATTCAAGATTGAGATTCAGCGTCGCCCCCAGCACCGCCGTGCCGATGGCGGAACCAAGCATACGGGTAAAGAGTGTGGACGCGGTCGCAATGCCGCGGATAGCCGGTTCCACACTGTTTTGTACCGAAACAATAAAAGTGGTGTTAGAAAGCCCCATCCCTGCGCCAATCGAAAAGGCCGCCAGCCGCGCCATCCATAAACCGGACGATGGTGAAAGCAGCAGCAACGCCAGACTGCCGCCCACCAGCAATACTCCGCCAGTGACCGCCGTTGCGCGGTACGAGGTTGCCCGCATCAGGCGGCCACTGAACATACTCGCCAGCGGCCAGCCGATCGACATCAGCGCCAGTGTGGTGCCCGCCTGTAGCGGTGTGCCGCCGAGAACGCCCTGAACATAGGTGGGTAAAAACGCGCTGATCCCCATCATGGTCGCGCCGATGATCAGACCCCCGACATTACCGGCAATAATCACCTTACTTTCCCACAGCGCCAGCGGGAATAACGGCTCCGGCGTTTTACGCTCCTGACGGATAAGCAGTAATCCGCTGCACACGGCAAACGCGATCAGCGCCAGCGCCCAGTAACCCAGCACTTCGGCCTGCAACAGCGCCAGCAATAATGCCGCGACAGAAAGGGTCAGATAACCGGTACCGGCCAGATCCAGCTGATGCGGTTTACGCTGGCCGTCGGGCGGCAGGTATTTCACCAGAATGACCATCGCCACCAGACCGATCGGCACATTCACCCAGAACACCACCGCCCACGGAAAATGCGAGACTATAAACGCGCCCATCAGCGGCCCGACGATTGCCGACACGCCCCAGACACTCGACAAATACCCCTGCGCTTTCGCCCGCTCCTGCGGGCCATACACATTGGCAATCAGCGTGGTGGCTATCGGCGTGATCGCCCCGGCACCCAGCCCCTGCAAGGCACGGAAACCAATCATCCAGCCAAGGGAAGGCGCAAATCCGCACAGCACGGAGCCGATCAAAAACAGCGTGGTGCCGATGAAAAACATTTTGCGGCACCCGTAGAGATCGGCCAGTCGCCCGTAAACCGGCACAGTGATCGCCTGCGTCAGCAGATAGACCGCAAACACCCAGCCCAGCAGCGAGAAGCCGCCGAGATCACCGATAATGGTCGGCATCGCGGTCGCCACAATGGTCACTTCCACGGCGGCCATGAACATCGACAACATGCAGGCGGTCAGAATGAGGGGGCGGTGAGAAGATTTAACAGCAGATGTGTTTACATCAGAATGATTGACGGCCATATTCCCTGTTTTCTTTAGACTTGTCTTGATGAATGCACTCAGGCAGATACCCGATTATAGACAAAAAAGAGGCGCTGAGTTGTGCACTCAGCGCCTCTTCAGGACAGATTTTCCGTGACAACGTCACCGTCAGGCTTTTGCCAGCGTCTTCAGATTGAAGCTGGACAGGTCGATAAACTTCGCCATATCGCGACTTTCCGCCCGGGGCAGATACGGAATTTCCCCCAGCAGCGGCGCGGAAATATTGGCGCTGATGGCGTCAATGGTTTCCTGATAGTGTGCCAGACACGGGTTGATGCGGTTCGCCACCCAGCCCAGCAGCGGCAGTCCGTCGGCAATAATCGCTTGTGCGGTTAATAAGGCATGACTGACACACCCTTCCTGAATACCGACCACTAATACCACCGGCATATTTTGCTGGCGTACCCAGTCAGAATATAAAAGATGTGGGGTAATCAATGTCCTCCAGCCATCACAACCTTCTACAACAACAGAATCCGCCTCTTCACGCATGAAATTGAGGCCATTCGTCATTATTTCAAAAACATTATCCGGGATATGACTGGCATAAATATCTTCATCCGTTAATGCCAGTGGCGTTATTTTATTAAAAGGATAAGAAATAGAAGATGACTGCTGGAGAGTTACCGCATCTTTATTTCGAACCCCGTCGGCCAGCTCCTGGCTGCCAGTTGCAATAGGTTTATAGCCTAAAACGCAGCGATGCTGCGCGGCTAAGGCCTGAAGCAAGGCACGTGTGACAATGGTTTTACCTACACGGGCATCCGTACCCGTGACGAAAAAGTGCGTTAACATGGAATTCAGGCTCCGGGATCTCTCCGTCTTATTGAAAGATAGTCTCCGGTAAGAAAACCGCGCCAGAGACAAAGTAACGACAGAAAGTCTAGGCGATGCGGGATGAGAGCGGTTTGCGTTAGCGCAATGTTTTGTTGACTGATAGTGCGGTGACGGCGAAACGGTTATCGCTTTTTTATTTAAAACAGACAGTAAAGGAATATCCAAAATAATCAAAATTACGGCAAGGCGGCAAGTGAGAAAGTCCCGATGAGCTGACATAAGTCAGTGATTCGGGCGAAAGAACGCAGCCACCCAGAGGTAATTTTAAGTATGAAGGATATTAGCCTTGCAGTAATTTTATTAGAAGTGATCCGCTATATAAGGCGTCTTTCACTAATGCCGCCCCTGGCATGGTGCCCTGATTATAAAATTGTGTGGATTCCAGTTTAATATTTTCGCTATAAGCGGGAAGTGATTGCTGCTGAATACAGGACATTATCGCGGGATGCAGAATATCCTGAGATAAATTAAGCGGTGAGCCAATCAGCACTTTTTCGGGATTAAACAGATTCACCATGATCGCCAGAATACGCCCGACGCTCTGCCCGACGCTGATGATCACATCCCGCGCCAGCTGATCGCCCCGGTTGGCGGCATCACATACCGCTTCGATGGTCAGTGACACACCGTGCAATAAACTGGCTGGAACCGGTACCGTTAACCGCTGACGAACAAGCTCCAGAATACTGTCGGTACTGGCGACAGTTTCAAGGCAACCGTGATTGCCGCAATAACACCGCTTACCGTAGGGGTCCACCTGCGTATGGCCGATTTCTGCCACGCTGCTGCTGCCCGCGTGTAACACCCGTCCGCTGGTGATCACCCCTGCGCCGACGTTATGGTCAATGACCACCTGCACCACATTTTTACAGCCACGCGAGGCACCGTAGAGCGATTCGGCCAGTGTCCAGGCACCGATATCATGCTGCACATACACCGGCAAACCGGTATGAGCAGACAAGGTATCGCCCAGCGGCATATCGAACACATCGTGATAGAACGGCATACGGTGAACGATGCCGCGACGGGCGTCGATCATGCCCGGCAGGGTGATGGCGATGGCGGTAAGGCGCTCGAGTTTGCGCTGATGGCGGATAAAAAACTGATCGATTTCAGAAATGATGCGGCCAAGCAGCGGTTGCGAGGCCTGCTCCGGCAGTGGCAGGACTTCTTCCACCACCAGCTTACTGCTGAGATCGCGTAAACCTAACGTGATGGAACCGAGACTGATACGGGCTGAAAGGTAGTGCCAGGCCTGGGTGTCGAGCGCGAGGCCGATAGCCGGACGCCCCCGGCTGCCGGGATCCTGAAATTCCGTTTCCAACACCAGATGCGCCTGTAATAACTCGCGGACAATCTTGGTAATACTGGCGGGTGCCAGTTGTGCTTTTTTCGACAATTCTATGCGCGAAATGGGACCAAACAGATCTATCAGGCGGTACACAGCACCGACATTGGTTTGTTTAATTTGATCTATATGTCCTGGTTGCCCGTCGGGGATCACTCAAGGAACTCCTGTTATTTTCGCGCTTCAAAATAAAGATTAGGGCTATGTTGGGGTTTTTGTCATATGTCGTCAACTATTTGATTCGTTATGTGATTTGGTGCACAAATTACGTGAAAAGGTACTCAGAATTGACTGGAAATACAGCATGTTCGGCCCTCGCCGCCTTCACTCTTCGTGTAACAGCAAATCCATAAAAGCGCGTGTCGCGGCGGTCACCGGACGCCGTGCGTGATTCACCAGCCAGAGTTCCGTCGTCCCCTGCATTTCACCAAACCGCAAATAACGCACGCCCTCGACCTGAATGCGCAGATAAGACGCTGGCAAAATGGAGACTCCCAGCCCGGCCGCCACCAGCCCGATGATGGTCAGCGGCTCGCCCACTTCCTGGGTGATAAAGGGCGTGATCCCCTGCGCTTTCAGCTGGCCGAGAATATCGTCGTACAGTGACGTGCCGACATCTTTGGAGAAAAAAACAAACGGCTGATCGGCCAGATGCTGAAAGGTCAGTTCCCCGTCGGCCAGGGCATTCAGCGGGTGGTCTTTATGCACCACGGCGATCAGCGGCTCGGACAGCACCAGATGATGTTCCAGCTCGTCCGGCAATTCGCCGTTACGCATAATGCCCAGATCCAGTTTTCCCTCCAGCAACGGTTCGATCTGCTGTTTGCTGTTGAGCTGCTCGATACGTATATTGACGCCCGGATAGGTCAGACGGAAACGGTGCAACGTCCGGGACACACGGCGCAGAAACGGGGCTGAAGAGGTCAGCCCGAGCGTCAGGTTGCCTGACTCACCGCGATGTATCCGCGCCGCCTGCGCCGAGGCTTCATCCACCCGCTGTAAAATCTGCCGCGCTTCCTGCAAAAAAGCCTGCCCCGCCTGGGTCAGCCGCACGCTGCGGTTATTACGGTAAAACAGCGCCGCCCCGAGATGGGTTTCCAGTGCCTGAATTTGCTGGCTCAGCGGCGGCTGGGAAATATGCAAACGTTCTGCAGCGCGACCAAAATGCAGTTCGTCAGCCACGGCGATGAAATAACGCAAATGACGGAGTTCGATGTGATTCATGGTGGCGATCAATGTGTCCTGATTGATACTTTAAACATATCGTTTTCGAGTAATTAATATATTAGACAATAACTGCCTCAGCGTTAAAATTCTTACACATTTTAAAATTAAGTTTTACAGCACCCCGTATTAAGGACTTACAGTGAAAACCTCCCGGCGGATTTCCGCTGCACCAGCCAGTGATTCAGTTAACGACGACGAGTTAAATCCCGAAACCCCTGTCGCCCGCTCCGGTCTTAAAACCCCTTTTATCAAACGTGGTACACCGCAATTTATCCGCGTCACGCTGGCATTGTTTTCAGCCGGTCTGGCGACCTTTGCGTTGTTGTATTGCGTTCAGCCGATCCTGCCGGTGCTGTCGCATGATTTTGGTGTTTCACCGGCGACCAGCAGTTTGTCGCTGTCGTTATCTACCGGTTTAATGGCGATTGGCCTGCTGTTCACCGGGCCGGTATCTGACGCCGTCGGGCGAAAATCGGTGATGGTGGTGGCGTTACTGCTTGCCGCCGGTTGCACACTGGTGTGTTCGTTTATGCAAAGCTGGGATGGCATTCTGATTATGCGCGCCCTGATCGGCCTGTCGCTGAGCGGCGTGGCGGCGGTGGCGATGACCTATCTCAGCGAAGAAATTCACCCCAGCGTGGTGGCTTTCTCAATGGGCTTGTACATCAGCGGCAACTCCATCGGCGGAATGAGTGGCCGTCTGGTCAGCGGGGTCCTGACCGATTTCTTCTCATGGCGTATCGCCGTGGCCGTGGTGGGCTTCTTCGCCCTCGCGGCGGCGATCATGTTCTGGCGCATCCTGCCGCCGTCTAAGCATTTTCGTGCCAGTTCGCTGAAACCACGCAAACTGCTGATTAACTTCAAACTGCACTGGCGCGACAGCGGTTTACCGTTACTTTTCGCCGAAGGTTTCCTGCTGATGGGCAGTTTCGTCACCATGTTTAACTACATCGGTTACCGCCTGCTGTCATCACCTTACAACCTGAGTCAGGCGATTGTCGGGATCCTCTCCATCGTCTATCTGATGGGTACTTACAGTTCGCCGAAAGCCGGTGTGCTGACCGGTGTATATGGCCGCGGGCCGGTGCTGATCGGCGCGACGGCGCTGATGCTACTGGGGATTGTGATCACCGCCTTCTCACCGGTCTGGCTGATTTTCATCGGTATGATCCTGGTCACCGGCGGTTTCTTCGCCGCCCACTCCGTCGCCAGCGGCTGGATCGGCCGTCGTGCGCGTCGTGCGAAAGGTCAGGCCTCGTCTTTATATCTGTTCAGCTACTACGCGGGATCGAGCGTCGCCGGGACATTAGGCGGCTTCTTCTGGCACGCGTACGGATGGTACGGGATCACCGGGTTTATCAGTCTGATGCTGATTGCCGGCGTGGGCGTCGGGGTCCGGTTGATGCGGCTTTCTGAGGCAAAAGCCGCTTAATGGGGTGTCAACTTTTAATAGACCAGAACACAAAGGGTGTTAGCCCTTAAAACCCCCTCCCAACCTCCCCCTTCGCAGGGGGAGGAGCAAATGAGAAAACTCCTCCACCTGCTCAACGGTGCAAAAAGGACAGGATTTGTTACGCCCCTGTGCAGGAAATGTTCTGAGATGTCGCACGGGATGAATTGACGCACACCGGTGCAAATGATAATTGTTATCATGTAAATTCATCCGGTAAGGCAGGCAGGTATGACAGCGAACACAGAGACTTCCACAGCGGCATCCTGCTGCATTGTCGGCGGCGGTCCCGCAGGATTAATGCTGGGGTATCTTCTGGCGCGTCAGGGGATTGACGTCACGGTTCTGGAAAAACATCGCGATTTTTTGCGCGATTTTCGCGGTGACACCATTCATCCTTCGACGCTGGACATCATCTGGCAACTGGGTTTTCTCGATGAGTTTCTCGCCCTGCCACATCAGCGCGCAGAGAAGCTTTACGGCGAAATCAACGGCAAGGAAACCACGCTGGCGGATTTCAGCCACCTGCCGACGCAGTGTAAATTTATCGCTTTTATGCCGCAGTGGGATTTCCTCAATTTTATCGCCAGCAAAGCCGCGCAACTGCCGAACTTCCGTCTGATCCATAACGCGCAGGTGCTGTCGTTACTGGAGAATACCGGTCAGGTTTCAGGCGTTGTGGCAGACGTAAACGGCGAAACGCGGCATTTTGACGCCGATTTAGTGGTGGGTTGTGACGGGCGTAATTCGGTCGTACGCGAACAGGCCGGGATGGAAATCCGCCGTTATGGCGCACCGCGCGACGTGCTGTGGCTGAAAATCAACAAACGCCCGGACGATCCGCAGTGGTCGATGGGGCATCGCGGGCCGAAGAAAAACTTCATCATGATCGACCGCGGCGATTACTGGCAGTGCGGTTATTCGATCCCGAAAGACAGCCTGGATACGCTTAAAGCACAGGGCATCGCGCCCTTTCTCGACCTCCTGGCGGAAGTGTCACCCTTCGAACGCGCACGGCTTGAGGAAGACATCACCGGCTGGGACGATGTGCGCCTGCTGGTGATCCGTATCGACCGCCTGAAAGAATGGGCGAAACCGGGATTGCTGTGCATCGGCGACGCGGCCCATGCGATGTCACCGATTGGCGGCGTCGGCGTGAATCTGGCGATTCAGGATGCAGTGGCGACGGCGAATATCATTACTGAGCCGCTGAAAGCCGGACGCCTGACGCTGCGACACTTAAAACGTATCCAGCGCCGCCGGACGTTCCCGACCTGGGCCACGCAGGCGTTACAGATTATGATCAGTAAGGCAGGACAGAAGAAGCGCACCCGACCGCCATCCCGTATGGAATTGTGGCTGCGCGGGCGGAAATTCATTCCGTTTTTGTTCGGCCGTCTGATTGGGGTCGGGTTTTATCGGGAAATCCCGAAGCTTTGATTTTTCAGGCAAACAGAATGATGTGCACGGTCAACTCCCTCCCCTGCGAAGGGGAGGGTTGGGGTGGGGTATTAAAGCGAAATCAATAAGTTGAAGTTTGCTCAAACGCGGTGTTATCCCGTAAAACCCCCTCGCCGCCTCCCCCTTCGCAGGGGGAGGCGCCGCACCGGATCCTCCTCTGAACAGGCATCACATATTTTAATATTCCCCCGCCTTTCATCACCCATAATTGATAAGTGTCATAACGCCCGCACCGTTATTTCGGCAAAGTGCCCGCCTTTCACTTGGATCCAAATTTAATCTCGGGGAATACAATAATGCTGGAATTACTGATCGGACTGGTGGTCGCCGTGTTTGTCGGGCGCTACATCATCAAAGGCTACTCGCCCACCGGCGTACTGATGGTCGGCGGCTTATTATTACTGATTATCAGCGCAATAATGGGTCACAGCATCCTGCCGGAAGGCACCAAAAGCACTGGCTGGAATGCGACGGATATCGTGGAGTACGTCAAAATTCTGCTGATGAGTCGCGGTGGTGATCTCGGCATGATGATCATGATGTTGTGCGGATTTGCCGCCTATATGACCCACATCGGTGCCAATGATGTCGTCGTGAAGCTGGCGTCGCGGCCGTTGCAGATGATCAACTCACCGTACATTCTGATGGTCGCGGCCTATATTCTGGCCTGCCTGATGTCACTGGCGGTATCGTCGGCAACCGGTCTGGGTGTGCTGCTGATGGCGACACTGTTCCCGATCATGGTCAACGTCGGCATCAGCCGGGGGGCGGCGGCGGCGATTTGTGCTTCCCCTGCGGCGATCATTCTTTCCCCGACTTCCGGCGATGTGGTGCTGGCCGCGCAGGCGGCGAACATGCCGCTGGTGGATTTCGCCTTCAAAGTCACCCTGCCGATTTCCATTGCGGCCATTGTGGCGATGGCGGTCGCGCACTTCTTCTGGCAACGCTATCTGGATAAACGCGATACCACCGCGCTCGCGGACGCCGTCGATTCCAACGCAGATGATGTGATTGAAACCAATGCGCCCGCTTTCTACGCCATTTTGCCGTTCACGCCGATAATTGGTGTGCTGATTTTTGACGGCAAATGGGGGCCGAATCTGCATATCATCACCATTCTGGTGATTTGTATGTTGCTCACCGCCATTATTGAAACCGTGCGTAACCGTAACGGCAAAGCCGTGTTTGCCGGGCTGGACGTCGCCTATCGCGGCATGGCGGATGCGTTCGCCAACGTGGTGATGCTGCTGGTGGCGGCTGGCGTATTCGCCCAGGGTTTAAGCACTGTCGGCTTCATCAGCAGCCTGATCGGACTGGCACAAAACTTTGGCTCCGGCAGCATTGTGATGATGCTGGTACTGGTGGTGATCACCGTGCTGGCTGCGATGACCACCGGCTCCGGCAATGCTTCGTTTTACGCCTTCGTTGAACTGATCCCGAAACTGGCCACAAAAATGGGCATCAACCCGGAATATCTGGTCATTCCGATGTTGCAGGCCTCCAACCTCGGACGCACTATCTCCCCGGTTTCCGGCGTCGTTGTCGCCGTGGCCGGTATGGCAAAAATCTCGCCATTCGAAGTGGTTAAGCGCACCTCCGTGCCGGTACTGGTCGGTCTGATTGTAGTGATCGCCGCCACCGAAATTCTGGTGCCGGTGCACTGAAAACCTTACTATTTAAATCCCCTTCCTGAACGAAGGGGATCATTGATCACATAAATACGATAACGAGAATGTCTCTCACAGGTTAAGCTACTGCGCCTTGAAGGTCGGGGAAGTGTCCCTGTGCTGATTTGATGGCGAAACCAGCGTGAGAAAAGCTTTTATGTCGAATAATCCGGGCTATAAACGTATTGGCGGGTGGTTACTGGCCCCGATGGCGTATCTGATTGTAACGCTGCTGAGCGTGGTATTAATGCTGTTTCTGTTTTCAATGGCCTTATTTATGCCGGAATCGCGTGAATACTTAATCACCAATTCGCAGGCGTTTACCCTGCAATGGTATTTTTCAGTGGTGACCACGCTGGCGATGGGGTTATTTACCGTCGCGGTTTTGTGGCAATTTTGTAAGCGCGCACGCGTCTTACCCAAAATGTTTATTATCTGGTTGTTGTGCACGGTGCTTCTGGCGGTAAAAGCCTTTGCATTCTCGCCAGTTACCGATGATTTGGCCGTACGTAACTTATTGTTACCTTTATTGGCCGCCGCCGTCTTTGTGCCTTATTTCAAACGCTCACTGCGGGTAAAAGAAACCTTCACGGAATAACCCTGAGGTTTTTAATGTTTATTATGTCCGGGCAATTGTCATGACCTCTTATTTATTACTTTTTGTCGGCACCGTGCTGGTGAATAACTTTGTGCTGGTCAAATTTCTTGGCCTGTGCCCGTTTATGGGCGTCTCCAAGAAACTTGAATCCGCCATTGGCATGGGGCTGGCGACCACGTTCGTGATCACCCTGTCGAATATCTGCTCGTGGATCGTGAATACCTTCATTCTGATGCCACTGGGGCTGGTCTACCTGCGCACTATGGCGTTTATCCTGGTGATCGCGGTCGTCGTACAGTTCACAGAAATGGTGGTGCGCAAAACCAGTCCGTCACTGTATCGCCTGCTGGGTATCTTCCTGCCGCTGATCACAACTAACTGCGCCGTGCTCGGCGTGGCGCTGCTGAACATCAACCAGCAGTTCAACTTTATGCAATCCGCGCTGTACGGTTTTGCCGCGTCGCTGGGCTTCTCACTGGTGATGGTGCTGTTTGCCGCTATTCGTGAACGTCTGGTGGTCGCTGATGTGCCTGCGCCGTTTAAAGGATCGTCGATTGCGCTGGTCACGGCTGGCCTGATGTCATTAGCCTTTATGGGCTTCACAGGTCTGGTGAAATTCTGATGTTTGAATTATGGGTA
Organism: Rahnella victoriana; assembly: GCF_021276285.1. NCBI lineage: Bacteria > Pseudomonadati > Pseudomonadota > Gammaproteobacteria > Enterobacterales > Yersiniaceae > Rahnella > Rahnella victoriana. Next base: position 3,878,501 of record NZ_CP089919.1, on the reverse strand, counting down.
GCGATTGGCGCGCTGACCGCACTGGCGCTGGTGTTTGGACTGCTGCTGGGGTACGCCTCGCGTCGTTTTGCCGTGGAAGGCAACCCGGTTGTCGATCAGATTGACGATATCCTGCCGCAAAGCCAGTGCGCACAGTGCGGCTATCCCGGCTGCAAACCTTACGCCGAAGCGGTCGCCAATGGCGACAACATCAACAAATGTGTGCCGGGCGGCGAAGCCGTCATGCTTAAGCTGGCCACCCTGCTGAACGTTGAACCTCAGCCGATGGGCGAAGACGCCGCTGCGGCCGTTCCGGTGCGTAAAGTGGCGTATATCGACGAAAGCAACTGCATCGGCTGCACCAAATGCATTCAGGCCTGTCCGGTGGATGCCATTGTCGGTGCCACCCGCGCCGTACACACCGTGATCACCGATTTATGTACCGGCTGCGATCTCTGCATCGCGCCTTGCCCGACGGACTGCATCGAAATGCTGCCGGTCAAAACCACCACCGCAAACTGGAAGTGGGATTTGCAATCCATTCCGGTTCAGATCATCCATGCGGAGTAACATGTTCAATCTGTTTGCCGCGTTCAAAAAAGACAAAATCTGGGACTTCGACGGCGGTATTCATCCGCCTGAAATGAAGACTCAGTCGAGCCACGTTCCGCTGCGCAACGTGCCGCTGCCTGAGCGTTTTATCATCCCTCTTCAGCAACACCTCGGCCCTGAGGGCGAGCTGTGTGTGAAAGCCGGTGACCGCGTGTTGAAAGGTCAGCCGCTGACCACCGGTCGCGGCCGCACCGTGCCGGTTCACGCCCCGACGTCCGGCGTGATCACCGCCATCGAGCCGCACATCACCGCGCACCCTTCCGGCCTGAAAGAACTGTGCGTGTTGATTGCCGCCGACGGTCAGGACACCTGGTGCGAGCGTGAATTCGTGGCCGATTACCGCAAGCTTTCAGCCGATGAGCTGAATCAGCGTATCAGTCAGGCGGGGATCGCCGGGCTGGGCGGTGCCGGTTTCCCGACCGCCAGCAAACTGGCCGGCGGCCTGACGTCTACCCGCACGCTGATCCTCAATGCTGCCGAATGTGAACCTTACATCACCGCCGATGACCGGCTGATGCAGGAAAACGCTGCGGAGATCCTGCAGGGCACGCGCATTCTGTGCCATATGTTGCATCCGGAACGCGTGCTGATCGGCATCGAAGATAACAAACCGGAAGCCATCGCCGCGTTTAAAACGGCCATTAAGGCGGAGATCACTGACGGCGTGCGGATTGAAGTGCGGGTGATCCCCACCAAATACCCGTCCGGCGGTGCCAAACAGCTGACCAAAATCCTCACCGGTCTCGAAGTGCCGAAAGGCCACCACTCGTCCGCCATTGGCGTGCTGATGCAAAACGTCGGCACGGTCTACGCCATCAAACGCGCGATCATTGACGGCGAGCCGCTGATCGAGCGCGTGGTCACGCTGACCGGCGAAGCCATGGCGAAACCGGGCAACGTCTGGGCGCGTCTCGGTACGCCGATTGAACACCTGATGCAGGAAGGCCAGTTGCAGCCGCAGGGCGACAAAAAGATGGTGATCATGGGCGGTCCGCTGATGGGCTTTACCCTGCCGTCGCTCAATGTCCCTGTGGTCAAAATTTCCAACTGCCTGCTGGCTCCGTCGGAATCCGAGCTGGGACAACAGGAGCAGGAAGAAGCCTGTATCCGTTGCAGCCTGTGCGCCGAATCCTGCCCGGCCGGTTTACTGCCGCAGCAACTTTACTGGTTCAGTAAAGGCGAAGAACACGAGAAAGCGCGTAAGCATAATCTGTTCGACTGTATCGAATGCGGTGCCTGCGCGTATGTCTGCCCGAGCAATATTCCGCTGGTGCAGTATTACCGGCAGGAAAAGGCCGAAATCCGCGCCATCGATGCAGAGACCGCCCGCGCTACCGAAGCCAAAGCGCGCTTCGAAGCCAAACAGGCGCGCATGGAGCGCGAGAAATTAGCGCGCGAAGAGAAACATCAGAAAGCCGCCGTGAAACTGGACGACGTCCCGGCAGAACAAACGCCGGTCACGGAAACCGTGGCAGAAAAACCGGCTGAAGCTGATCCGCGTAAAGCCGCGCTGGCCGCAGCTATTGCCCGTGCCAAAGCGAAAAAAGCCGCCGCAGAACAGGAAATTCCGGTGGCCTCCGAGCCGGTGCGTGAAACGCCGCCTTCCGCAGAAGATGACCGCAAAGCCGCCGTCGCCGCCGCCATTGCGCGTGTGAAAGCCAAAAAAGCCGGTAACAACGGCGTTGTGGTCGAAGCGAAAGAAAGCGAACTGGCCGTTGCCGCGCCCGCTTCTGCTGAGGATGACCGCAAAGCGGCTGTCGCGGCCGCGATTGCCCGCGTCAAAGCCAAAAAAGCGGCCGCCGCGCAGACGGCGAATGCACAGGAAAACGTGACAGCGTCACCTGCAGAACCTTCCGCAGACGACAAACGCAAGGCCGCCGTGGCTGCCGCCATCGCCCGTGCCAAAGCCAAAAAAGCCGCCGCGCAGAGTGAGGCGCAGGAAGCAGACGCCGAAGAAACAGAACCAAAACAACAAGAAAGCGATCCACGCAAAGCCGCCGTGGCTGCTGCGATCGCACGAGTTAAGGCCCGTAAAGCCGCTCAGACAATGTCGAACGAGGAATAGATGGCCTTCAGGATCGCAAGTTCACCTTTTACGCATAACCGCCAGAACACCAGCACCATCATGATGATGGTGATCCTGGCCTGTATTCCCGGCCTGATCGCTCAGGTGTGGTTTTTCGGTTACGGCACGCTGGTTCAGCTGACGCTGGCTATCGTGATTGCACTGCTGGCAGAAGGCGCGGTATTACAGCTGCGCAAACTGCCGGTGAAAAAACGTCTCGGCGATAACAGCGCCCTGCTGACCGCCGTGCTGTTGGGCATCAGCCTGCCGCCGCTGGGGCCGTGGTGGATGGTGGTGCTCGGCACGATTTTCGCCATCATCATCGCCAAACAACTTTACGGCGGGCTTGGTCAGAATCCGTTTAACCCGGCCATGGTAGGCTATGTGGTGCTGCTGATTTCGTTCCCGGTACAGATGACCACCTGGCTGCCGCCGGACGCCCTGCAACATCATCATGTCGGATTCACCGACACGCTGCTGACCATTTTCACCGGCCATAACAGTCAGGATCTGACCGCCTATCAGCTGAACATGAACGTTGATGGCGTGACGCAGGCGACACCGCTGGATGCGTTTAAAACCGGGCTGCGTTCCGGTCATACCGCCGATCAGATCCTCGGGACGCCGCTGTTCAGCGGGACGCTCGCCGGGCTGGGCTGGCAGTGGATCAACCTCGGTTTTCTGGCCGGCGGGCTGTTCCTGATGTGGCGAAAAATCATCAGCTGGCACATTCCGGTTGCCATGCTGGGTATGCTGGCAGTCTGTGCCGGTATCGCGTGGGGTCTGGCCCCTGAACACTATTCATCACCACTCGTCGGGCTGTTCTCCGGCGCGACCATGCTCGGCGCGTTCTTTATCGCCACCGATCCGGTGACGGCGTCCACCACGCCAAAAGGCCGCCTGATTTTCGGCGCGCTGATTGGTTTGCTGGTCTGGCTGATCCGCAGTTACGGCGGCTATCCGGATGGCATCGCCTTCGCGGTTTTACTGGCCAATATCACCGTGCCATTGATTGATCACTACACGCAACCACGCGTCTACGGGCATCGCTGAGGAAGAAATATGTTAGCTACAATGCGACGCCACGGCCTGATCCTGGCTTTCTTTGGCGCACTGATGACCGGCATGACCGCGCTGGTGAACCTGATGACCAAGCCGACCATTGAACATCAGGCGTTGTTACAGCAGAAATCGCTGTTTGATGAGGTGATCCCGGCTGGCGTGTACGATAACGACATGCAGAATGAATGTTACAACGTCACCGATGAATCACTCGGCACCGCCACCCCGCACCGCCTGTATCTGGCACGTAAAAACGGTCAGCCGGTGGCGGCTGTGGTGGAAACCACCGCGCCTGACGGCTATTCCGGCGCGATCCAGTTGCTGGTAGCTGCCGATTTTCACGGCAAAGTGTACGGCTCCCGCGTGCTGGAACAGCATGAAACGCCGGGGCTGGGTGACAAAATTGAAGTGCGCATCTCTGACTGGATCAAGCATTTTGCCAATCAGACCGTCAACGGCGCCAGCGATGAACGCTGGGCGGTGAAGAAAGATGGCGGTATGTTTGATCAGTTTACCGGTGCGACCATTACACCGCGCGCTGTCGTTCGCTCCGTCAAACGCACGGCGCTGTTTATCGGGACGGTACCGTCTCAGCTTTCCCACCTCACCCCTTGTGGAGCACGTGATGAGTGAAGCCAGAAAGATAATCGTTCAGGGTCTGTGGACCAATAACTCCTCGCTGGTGCAGTTGCTGGGGCTTTGCCCGCTGCTGGCCGTGACGTCCACCGCCACCAACGCCCTCGGTTTAGGGCTGGCGACCACGCTGGTGCTGACCTGTACCAACGCCATGATTTCCGCATTCCGTAAGTGGATCCCGGATGAAATCCGTATCCCGATTTACGTACTGATTATCGCCTCGGTAGTGAGTACCGTGCAGATGCTGATCAACGCCTATGCCTTCGGTTTGTATCAGGCGCTGGGGATTTTTATCCCGCTGATCGTCACCAACTGTATTGTGGTCGGACGCGCCGAAGCCTGTGCCGCCAGCAGCCCGATCCATCTGGCGGCCCTTGACGGCGCGATGACCGGTCTGGGCGCAACCTGCGCAATGTTTGTGCTCGGCTCAATGCGTGAAATTCTCGGCAGCGGCGTGCTGTTTAACGGTGCTGACCTGCTGCTCGGCAGCTGGGCGAAAGTGCTGCGCGTCGAAGTGCTGCATCTGGATAACCCGTTCCTGCTGGCGATGTTGCCGCCGGGCGCATTTATCGGCCTCGGCCTGTTGCTGGCGGGCAAATATCTTATCGATCAGCGCATGAAAGCGCGTAAGGCCGCGCAGCTTGTTGCGGCTGAAGAAAGTCTGCCAAAGGGAAGTGTTCATGAATAAGGAAAAGCGCATCGAAATCCTCAGCCGTTTACGGGATAACAACCCGCATCCGACCACTGAACTGGTGTACACCACCCCGTTCGAATTGCTGATTTCGGTATTGCTTTCCGCGCAGGCCACGGACGTCAGCGTTAACAAGGCGACAGCAAAGCTGTATCCGGTCGCCAATACCCCTGAATCGGTTCTGGCGCTGGGTGTGGATGGCGTAAAGGAATACATCAAGACCATCGGCCTGTTTAATGCCAAGGCCGAGAATGTGATCAAAACCTGTCGGATTTTGCTGGAAAAACATCAGGGTGAAGTGCCGGAAGATCGCGCCGCGCTGGAAGCCTTACCGGGCGTAGGCCGTAAAACGGCCAATGTGGTGCTCAACACCGCGTTTGGCTGGCCGACCATCGCTGTGGATACGCATATTTTCCGCGTCTGTAACCGCACGAAGTTCGCGCCGGGTAAAACTGTCGATGACGTCGAAGAGAAATTACTGAAAGTGGTGCCGGGCGAGTTCAAACTGGACTGCCATCACTGGCTGATCCTGCATGGCCGCTATACCTGTATTGCGCGCAAGCCGCGCTGCGGGTCGTGTCTGATCGAGGATTTGTGTGAGAGCAAAGAGAAGGTTTATGCGGAATGAAAGGGATTCCCTTTGGATCCCTTTTAAATAGCTATAAATGACTTTACATAGAATTGAGTAAGTTTCGGTTTTTCAATAACGGTTATCACATGGCGAGGTCAGGATGGCTCGGTGTGCTCCCTCCCCTGCGAAGGGGAGGGTTGGGGTGGGGTATTAAAGAAAAATCAAAAAGTTAAAGTATGCTTTGACCAGGTGTTAGCCCTTAAAACCCCCTCCCAACCTCCCCCTTCGCAGGGGGAGGAGAAAGTCAAAATCAGATAAATGATTTCGCCTGTTTCAGCACCACATCACAGGCTTTGGTTTTCACCTTTTCTTTCACCTGCGTCAGCCCGCTTCCCAGATTGTTCAGATCCACACTCTGATCTTTACCGGTCTTCAGTAGACCACCCAGACCCTGCTGATAATCCTGACTTTCTGCACCGGAGGCACTCTGGATCCCCAGTTTATTCAGCAACTGATCTTTTACGTTTTCCGTGCTGGCTTTGGAAAGCACATTGTTCTTCACGCAGTATTGCAATACGCCCGCCGCGTTAGAGGCACTGGTCGAGGTCAGTGCGCTGTCACCGCCGCTGAGCAGCGAGGTCAGGGAAGACGTGGTGCCGGTTGAACCGGATTTGCTGCTGCCGTTCAGTCCGTCGCTGGCAGCCTGCTGCAGTTGTCCGAGAAGATTATTTGAGGCCTGCGCGCCTGCTGACAGGAATAAACCGGCGGAGGCGAGGGTCAGGACAACGGCTTGTAATGCTTTCATGCTTAACTTCCTTCAATCACATAAGTATTGCGCTAAAGCTTGAGCTTAAATATTCACGACATCAATAGGAATTGCGGAGATAAACCGGCGGTAAAGCCTTATTTGATGGCCGTTTTGGGCAACGGCTGTTCTGCTAACCAGACCCCGGCGGCGGTGAAGAAATGCTGCGCCAGCGGCGTTGCCCTGCCCGGTTCAGCGACCACCAGCGCGGCGTGGCGGCTCATGGGGGTGATATCCAGCGGACAACGTTTCAGCGCCGGATGCATGTCATCAATCAGATGACCGCGCGGTACCAGTGCGCAACCGATGCCGACATAAACGCCCTGCATCAGCTGAAAGATCGAGGTACTTTCCAGCCGCGGATGCAACTCCAGCCCGGCCTGACGGAAGAAATTATCCAGATAACGGCGGAAATAGCGGCTCGGCTCAGACAAACACAGCGGCAGCGCGGCAGCCTGTTCTGCCGTGATCAGCGCGATATCCTGCAACTGCGGAAAATGATCCGGGTGATACACCACATCCACCCCGCCGTCATCGAGCGGCACCAGCTGGAAACGCAGCTCGTTGAGTGTCGAAAACTCAAAGAAACCGATACCGACATCCACCGAGTGGCTGCTCAGCGCTTCAATCAGCTGATCGGCGCTGACTTCCGCCACGCGATAATCCAGCCCCGGATGGGCCGCGCTGACCGCTTTGATCAGTTGCGCCAGCGAGACGCTGCACTGCGGCATCACGCCGATACGCAGCGTGCCGCTCATGCCCTGTTTCAGCGATTCAACTTCCAGCTTCAGGCCTTCGTATACCGCGACGATTTCGCGCGCCCAGCTCAGCACCCGCAGGCCCTCGGCGGTAAAACCTTCAAAGTTATTACCGCGATTGATCAGATTCAGATCGAGTTCTTTTTCGAGGTTTTTGAGACGCATCGACAGCGTCGGCTGGCTGACAAAGCTGGCTTCCGCCGCCCTGCCAAAATGCCGCTCGCGTTCGAGATTACAGAGGTAAATGAGTTGTTTGATATCCAATTTATTGTCTGTTTCAGCCCTGAGTTATGCCTGATTGATTGGATTTTATTATAAGCCATCGTGATGTATATGACGCAGCGGATTAAACCCTGAAAGGGAATCCTGACGCTGTTCGCGGGCGCGACGTGCCAGTGCATAGGCCGGATCACCGTTAAAACCGTGGAATCCGCCCGGATAAATGCTGAATTCAACCGGTACACCGGCGCGGATCAAGCGGCGGGCATACTCAATATTTTCATCCAGGAAAAGGTCCACGGACCCGACGCCAATCCAGGCCGGTGGTAATCCGCTGAGATTTTCGGCGCGCGCCGCCGCGGCATAGCAGGAAACATCCGCTAAACCGGCGTCATGCCCCAGATAGGCCTGCCAGCCGAAGCGGTTGTCGTCGCGCGTCCAGGCGAATTCGCCGGTTGAAGGATTCGGATCCTTGTCCGTCACGGTGCGGTCATCGAGCATCGGGTACATCAGGTTCTGAAATGCCAGTGCCGGACCGCCACGATCGCGGGTCAGCAAGGCCAGTGACGCGGCCAGTCCGGCTCCGGCGCTGTCACCCATCACGCCGATATGCGCAGGATCGATACCCAGTTCCTCTGCCTGCGCGGTCATCCACAACAACGCGGCATAGCAGTCTTCCAGCGGGCCGGGAAACGGGGTTTCAGGCGCGAGGCGGTAATCGACGGAGACAATCACGCAGTCATGTTGCGCCGCCGTCGGACGGGTCAGCGGCATCGACTGTTCCGGGCTGCCCAGCACATAACCGCCGCCATGAATATGCAGGATCCCCATCCGGCCCTGGCGTGTGGATTGCGGGGAAATCACCACCACCCGCACAGGCGGCGCGCCTTCGCTGCCGGAAATAAACTGGCTGCTGACGGTCAGCGCCAGCCCGTCGTCCTGTAATACACTTTCCAGCGCCGCCGCCTGCCGCTGCGCGCGCATGGCCGGCAGGACGGACGCCTCAAGCACACGTTCGGGCATCAGAGACAGTAACGGGCGCAGTTCGGGATCGACAAGGTGGGCAGTTTTCATCACGGGTTCCTGTTAAGAATGTCATCCCGTCATTTATAGCCTCTTGCCGCGATTTTAAAAAGTCTGAATCGTTATGGCTTATGACTGATTACGTTCAGATTTTCACGAGGTTAAACCGATAAAAGCGTGCACGCCCATGTATATCCCGACCAGCCCGATCAGCACGCTGGAGAAATACGGTGCCCTGCGCGCCAGCGTGTTTAAACCGCTCCAGCGTTTCGTGGCCTGGCGGACACTCACGGCAGCGGCTACGCCCACGGTCACCAGCGTCAGCGCCAGCCCGAGACTGAAACACACCACCATCGTGGCCCCGAGCGCCAGTTGTTTGAGCTGGATACAGATCAGCAGCACGGTAATGGCTGCCGGACACGGGATCAACCCGCCGGTCAGGCCGAAAAACACAATCTGCCCGTTGGTCACTTCCGTGCTGGCAAAACGCCGCTGAATATCGCTGGCGTGCGCCAGTTCATGCGCATCCTGATATTCCTGTGGCGACAGACTGATGCGCGTCATGCTGCGCAAATTACTCAGCCCCTGCGGCTGAACGTGGCGCTGTACATTGGTGTGCGTCTGAGCAGGCCCGTGATGATGATCATGTTCGTGGTGATGGGCATGATCACCATGATGTCCGTGCGCTTGCTCCCTTTTCCATAACTGCTCCCCGCGAAACGTGCGCCAGAACATCCACATGGCGGTACCGAGGATAATCACTGCGGAGACCAGTTGCAGCCACGGCTCAACCGCTTCGGCAGTGAAGCGGTTGCTGAGAACCATGCCGCCGAAAGCGATAATCCAGACAATCGCCGTATGCGAAACCGTGGCAGCCAGACCGAGCAGAACGGCCTGCCGCACGGTGCCTTTAATCGCGATGATAAAAGCCGCCATCATCGTTTTCGAATGTCCCGGCTCAAGTCCGTGCAATATTCCCAGTAAGATGGCGCCGGGCATGTACAGCCACGCGTTTCCCTGCTGCAAAAGTGTAGAAAAGTCATTCATGGTGTTAATTCCCGATCCCCGGTAAAGTTGGCATCGGGGATTGTACTCCCCCCCAGTATTAAATACACCCCCCCAGTATCCGCAAAATGCTATGATCGGGTCATCATCGGTGTCATGGAGGAAGTGATATGTCGCATACCATTCGCGATAAACAGAAGCTGAAAGCCCGTACCAGTAAGATTCAGGGGCAGGTGGCGGCATTACATAAAATGCTGGATGAGCCTCATGAATGCGCGGCGGTTCTGCAACAAATTGCCGCTATCCGTGGCGCGGTGAACGGGCTGATGCGGGAAGTGATCAAAGGGCATCTGACTGAACATATTGTTCATGAAGACGACGTGGTGAAGCGGGAAGCGGATCTTGACGTGGTTCTCAGTGTATTAAACACCTATGTGAAGTAAATTCTGCGCAGCAAAAAGGGGCCGAAGCCCCTTCTGTTACGGCATGCTGAACCTTACTTTTTGACCTGTTTGGTGGCAAAACCTTTGTTCAGTTTGCGCCAGTAGACCAGCCAGGTGATCAGCGCGCAGACCACGTAAAACACCAGGAACACTTTCATGGCACCTGCCGGAGAGCCGGTCATCGCCAGTGATGTCCCGAAGGCTTTAGGGATAAAGAACCCGCCGATCGCGCCGATTGAAGAAATAAAACCGAGCGCCGCCGCCGTATCGGTCACCGCTTCACGCAAGGCTTCATCATCCGTTGCACCACGGGCTTTTGCCTGATCGGTGGTCAGTTTACGGAAGATCACCGCAATCATCTGGTAAGTGGAACCACTGCCCAGACCGGCCGTCAGGAACAACACCATGAATACCGCAAAGAATGCCGGGAAATTACCGCCCGCGCCGTTCACCGGCAGCGTCAGGAACAACAGCCCCGCGAACACCGCCATCACAATGTAGTTCACCAGCGTCACACGAATACCGCCCAGACGGTCAGACAGCATGCCGCCCGCAGAACGCGCCAGTGCGCCGAAGAACGGACCGAAGAAGGCGAATTGAAGAATATTGACATCTGGGAACTGGGTTTTGGTCAGCATGGCAAAACCGGCGGAGAAACCGATAAAGGAACCAAAGGTCGCCAGATACAACACGCTCATGATCCACAGATGGCCGCGTTTCAGTACCGGCAACTGCTGACGGATAGAGGCTTTGGATGACGCCAGATCGTTCATGCCGAACCAGGCGGCGATGGTGCCGATGATCAGGAACGGTACCCAGATCCACGCGGCATTTTGCAGCCACATATCCGCACCGTTGGCCAGCGTTTGTTTATCGCTGAAAGCCGCAAACACGCCGAGTGAAATCACCAGCGGCGCGACCAGCTGCATCACGCTCACGCCCAGATTACCGAGGCCACCGTTGATACCCAGTGCGCCGCCCTGCTTCGCTTTCGGGAAGAAGAAGCTGATGTTAGACATGCTGGAGGCAAAGTTAGCGCCACCAAAACCGCACAACAGCGCGATGATCAGGAAGACGTTATAGGACGTTGTGGTGTCCTGCACCGCAAAGCCCAGCCAGGCGCACGGCAGCACCAGAAACACGGTGCTGATGGCGGTCCAGCGGCGGCCGCCAAACAGCGGGATCATGAAGGAGTAAGGCACACGCAACAGCGCGCCGGACACCGACGGGATCGCCGTCAGCATAAATAACTGATCGGTCGTGAAGTTAAAGCCGACTTTGTTGAGGTTGACGGAAACCAGGCTGAACAGCATCCAGACGCAGAAACCCAGTAACAGGCAGGGTACGGAAATCCACAGGTTGCGGCTGGCGATTTTATGCCCGGTTTTTTCCCAAAACTGCGGATCTTCCGGTCGCCAGTCCTGTAGCAGACGGGACGGTTTTTCCGCAGGTGTAGCTGATGTATGTGACATGTGTACCTCGGGTGGTAGCGCATTGTTGTTGTAATGATTCAGTTATGCCGCACACACTAGGTAGAGCACCGCTTCGGGATGTTGATGCAAATCAACGCAATGGCGGGTCAAAATCACCGTGAAATTGCCCTCAAATCCTTTGTGAGTATTCTGCGCCCTGCTTATAAAGTGCTAATATTCAGAAAGTTGATAGAAATATAACCCTTCCCTGTTTGCAGTTATCCTTCCACTGGAAATAAAGGAGTAATCACAAAGGGGTATAGGGAAACGCCTGCTGATCATAAAAAATGCCCACTTTGTAATAGAATTGTTCCGGCACTCACCGCTTCTTTATCAGATTCAGGAACCCGATTTCATGCTTAAACGCGCCCTGCCTTCATTGTCACTGGTCAGCCAGATCACGCTGCTGATGCTGCTGCTTGGCCTGCTGGGCATTGGCGGAATGAGCATGGCGGCGTGGATGGCGGGCAGCATCGAAGGCAACGCCCATGCCATCAACAAGGCGGGTTCCCTGCGTATGCAGAGTTACCGCCTGCTGTCTGAAGTGCCGCTGAGCGGGAAAAATTCCGCGTATATCCGCCAGCTTGAGAACGACCAGAGCAGCGCGGATCTGCTGAAAGCGGTCGAGCGCGAAAACCTGCAACCGCAGTTTCTGGCACTGCGCAATTACTGGCAGACCACCTTGCGGGATCAGTTGCTGGCGGCAAAACGCCCGCAGGATGTCTCCGCCAATATCGCGGTATTTGTCGGTCAGCTGGATGTGCTGGTCGCCGAGCTTGAACATAAAACCGAATACCATTTGCAGCAGATTTCGCTGATCCAGCGCGGTCTGGTGGCCGTGACCTTGCTGCTGATGGCGCTGACAGTCTGGTTCCTGCGCCGTCATTTGCTGACGCCGTGGAGAAGCCTGCTCGCACAGGCCAGCGCCATTACGGCCGGCGATTTCAGCCGTCGCTATCAGCGCAAGCGGGTGGCGAATGGCGATGCTCATAATGAAATGGATATCCTCGGCGACTCGCTGAACAGCATGTCGCTGGCACTGGCGGAAATGGTCGATAATCTGGCGCAGCGCGTGGCGGAAAAAACCGCCGATCTGCAACAGAAAAACCAGATGCTGGATTACCTCTACCGCGTCAGCCGCCAGTTGCATACCAGCGCCCCGCTTGAGGCGCGCATGGAACCGGTGCTGAAAGAGTTGCAGTCGCTGACGCCGCTGAGCGGTGTGCAGTTGCGGCAATATGAAAACAACAGCGCCGAGGTGTTCAACGAATTCAGCAACGGTTCCGCCCGTCAGCCCGACAGCCCGCAGGTCGGTGAACATGCCGAAGAAAGCGGCGAATCCCTGAGCTGGAGCCTGCGCGACGATCGCGAGAATTACGGCGTGTTGCTGGCGCAGTTGCCGCCTGGACAGTATCTCGATGACGACCAGCAGCAGCTGGTTCATACCCTGCTTGAACAGCTCACCAGTACGCTGATGCTGGCGCGTCAGGCAGAACATCAGCAGCAACTGATGCTGATGGAAGAACGATCCGCCATCGCGCGTGAACTGCACGATTCACTGGCGCAGTCGCTGTCCTGCATGAAAATTCAGGTGGCCTGTTTGCAGAGGCACGCGGAGTCCTTCTCTGAAGAAGACAATAATCTGCTGCAACAGATGCGTGAGGAACTGGGCACCGCGTACCGTCAGTTGCGCGAGCTGCTGACCACCTTCCGTCTCACACTCAACACCCCCGGCCTGCGCGCCGCGCTGCAACATACCGTTGATGAGTTTTCGCGCCGGATGGGGCTAACGATTGATTTCGATTATCAGATCCCGCCGCGCTCGGTACCGGCGAATCAGGGCATTCACCTGCTGCACATCGCCCGCGAAGCCCTGAATAATGTCCACAAGCACGCCCACGCCACGCAGGTGTCGCTCTCCCTGCAATGCCATGACGGCGAGATCAACATGTGCGTGCGCGATAACGGCGAAGGCATTTCGCAGGATGCGGAGCGGCAAAATCATTATGGCCTGATCATCATGCAGGATCGTGCCAGCACCTTACATGGCCAGTGTCGGGTTGCCCGACGCCCGGACGGCGGCACCGAAGTCTGTGTCCGTTTCCGCCCGGAAGCATTGCCCATCAATCCCCAGGAGCAAGTATGAACGACATCACCCCTTCCACCATTTTGCTGATTGACGATCATCCTATGCTGCGTAACGGCGTCAAACAGCTGATTGCCCTCGATTCGCGCCTGAAAGTGATTGGCGAAGCCAGCAATGGCGAACAGGGCGTTGAGCTGGCAAAACAGCTCGACCCGGACCTGATCCTGCTGGATCTGAACATGCCGGGCATGAACGGACTGGATACCCTCGACAGCATGCGCCAGACCTCCCTGTCAGGCCGTATCGTGGTGTTCAGCGTGTCAAACCATGAAGACGATGTGGTGACCGCCCTGAAGCGCGGCGCAGACGGGTATCTGCTGAAAGACATGGAGCCGGAAGATTTGCTGACCGCGCTGCATAACGCGGCGGCAGGCAAAATGGTGCTCAGTGAAGCCCTGACGCCGGTGCTGGCCGCCAGCCTGAGGGAAAGCCGTCCGAGCGGTGACCGCGATATCCAGTCCCTGACGCCGCGCGAGCGCGATATCATCAAACTGATCGCCGAAGGTTTGCCGAATAAAATGATTGCCCGCCGTCTGAATATCACGGAAAGCACGGTGAAAGTGCACGTTAAGCATTTGTTGAAAAAAATGAAACTGAAATCCCGCGTCGAAGCGGCAGTATGGGTTTTACAGAGCAACGTGCTGTAAACGATGTGTCCCCGTACCTTCCTCCGGAGTGAGAGGACGGGGGCTGTAACTTACTGCCCCCATTACATTTCTTTGGAAAGCACACCCCATTCCACGTTATCAGATTGGTTTACATACCCCGCTTACGTTATAGTCCCACCGCTGCGGCAAAATCCGCAGCAAGGTTTCGCAGCCTGAATATCACATCGAAAATACATATATAATAGCTATGTATGGCCTCGGCACACCTGTCAGATACAAATGATCGGTATTTGTACAACTATGGTGGCTCTGGCGGGGCAGCTTACGGGCTGGCCGGTTTCCGATGTGACCGGTACTGCGAACCTTGTCTGAGCCGCCACCCAAGAGTTTCGCAGCTCCGGTGGGGGTTTTTTAATCACATCGGAAATACACAATGAAATTATCACGCGACCCCACTTTCCTGCCCTTTATTGCTTGCGTTCAACCAGCCAGCGGAGGGCGGAACCGTGAAAAGTAAAGACTGGCATCCCGCTGACATTATTGCGGCGCTGCGTAAGAAAGGCACCACCCTGTCCGCCGTTTCGCGTGCGGCGGGTTTATGTTCTTCCACCCTGTCTAATGCACTTTCCCGTCCGTGGCCAAAAGGTGAATTACTGATCAGTCAGGCCGTCGGCGTCCCCGCCTGCGTCATCTGGCCAAGCCGGTATTATGATCCCAAGACCATGACGTTTATCGACAGGCCTATGCGCTCGAAGAAAAAAGTCATTCTTTGTGACGAATAGCAGCAGACCTTTCAGGGCGCTGTTCATGCGCCCTTTCTTATCCCGCCCTCCCCTTAAAACCCTCTGATTTTCGTTAGCTAACTAACTGATAATGCATTAAACATTTGATATTGAAACATTTTGATGCATTTCGTGCGTCAATAATAAAGGCGACATGCGTCGCCTTTTATATCCTTTCTCAGAGATGGCTTATGTTTTCAGCCAGAATCCCTGCATCAGATCCCCGCATCAGAACTGATAAACAATACCGACTGCGGTCACGTCGTCGGTGCTGATACCGGCTTCACGGGTAAAGCTGTTTTCATCCACCAGGTTAACCATGTAATCAACAAACATATTGATGTTTTTGTTGAAGTAATACGTCGCGCCGAAATCGACATATTTGATCAGATCCTGATCGCCGTAATTACGACCGGAGGCGGAACGGCCCAGATCTTTCCCTTTGTTGACGTTATAGGCCACAAACGGTTGCAGACCGAAGTCAAACTGGTAGCTGGCGTACAGTTCCATGATCTGAGATTTATTGGCATAACCGTACGCCGTATCATCAGAAACAGAACCGAAGCGGGACGCATTATACGCCTGGGTATACATCGCGCCTAAATACACGCCGTGCGCGTCATACTTGATCGCACCGGAATACGCTTCGGCACGTTTGCCGTTACCCATGATGCCGTTCGTGCGGCTGTTTTGTTCATTGGTACGGTCAGCGCTGCTCATGGCACTGACAATGCTGACGCCTGCGCCAATATTGTAGGTGGCAGACATGCCGTAACCGTCGCCGTTCTGACGCAATACGCTGCGCACGCCCGGCTCACCGCCGCCGTCATTTTTACCCTGATACTGAATCGCAATATCCAGACCATCAATCAGGCCGTAGAAACCGCTGTCACGGTAAGTCGCGACACCGTTTGCGCGGCTGAACATGAACTGGTCAGAACCGTAAGTCATGCCGTCGAACTCAGGCTGCATGTCGGTAAAGCCTAAGGAATCGTACAGCACGCCACGGTTACGGCCGTAGTCGAAGGAGCCGTAATCACCAAATTTCAGACCCGCGAAACCGTAACGGGTGCGCGGTGTGGAATCTTCACTTTCTGCGCTGCTGGCGTCGTACTGTGACTGCCACTGGCCGTAACCGGTCAGATTGTCAGAGATCTGCGTTTCACCACGAAAACCCAGACGGACGTAGGTCTGGTCGCCATCCATGCTGCTGTCTTTGGAGAAATAATGTTCGCCGGACACCAGACCGTAAATATCTAATTTATTGCCGTCTTTATTGAAAACTTCTGCTGCGTGCGCCGTACCGGCAAGTAATGCGGATGACATCACTAAAAAGATCGCTTTATGCTTCATCATAACCCTCAATGATTGATAACTCGCCACTGCTTATTTATCGAGCTTTAGGCAAAATAAAGTTTCGGGCCTTTACTATCACTTATGGCCCCTGTAATGATTATTTCTCAAGGCAGTAAAAACTGCTGCGCATTTGATTTATCATTTTTAAACTCAGGGTGTAAATAAATGTTTTATTTTGTCAGCACAGATTGATAAATATCTCAGCCCTTAACTCAAATCGCACATTTTGATAATCCTTGCTTGCGGGCAATCGGTTACGTTGAGTTGCTTCATTATTATTTTTGGCTTTTCATTGGCCTGTTTGATTTATAATTTAATTATATGCTTTTCATATAACCGAATATCTTGGTATTCGGTTTTTTGTTCATTTTCATGAACTTATTTCAGGATAAGAAAAACTTATATTACCTCAGGCGGGACCCGCATTAATTAACGTCACTCATGAGTTTAATCAGGATGGGGCGGGTAAATTAGTGTTTTGTTTACTGTTATTCTCTTACTGCAAGTGAAAATAGATAAATGCTCTGAGGCTATGATGATGGTGATACGCGATGAGATCGTTCGTTCAATCATGCTATGGATTGACGACAATATAGATAAACCGCTGAAGATAAATGATGTCGCCGAGAAATCTGGCTATTCAAAATGGCATTTGCAACGCGTCTTCCACGAGAAAACAGAACAAACTATTGCAAATTATATCCGCGACAAAAAACTTGAAAGTGCTGCCTGCGATTTAGTCAGAAATACTGATTCTATTGTCGATATTTCTCACCGTTATGGTTTCGATTCGCAGCAGTCATTCACCCGGGCGTTTTCCCGTAAATACCATATTTCACCGGGACACTGGCGCAGGCGTTTTAATGACTACCTCGAAGGTTCATAAGGACGGGATGTCCCGCTGAAGAGCCCGGGGAGCATGGGGGCGGCCAGCCCCCTATTCCATCTTCCGCAACTCCATAGCAACTATTGTTGTTTTACATCCCTGGTTCCTGACTTTAATAATCGGGGATAACGCTCTGCTGCCAACAATAGGAACTGAAGATGAGCCACCTGATCCGCCTTGCGCACGAGTCTGAAGCGGCGGCGTTGCACCGTCTTTTGCAAAAGGCGTACGCGCCGTTGCTGGACCATGGCATTCATTTCACCATCACCCGCGCAAGCGTGGAGGATGTGCGGGATGTTATCCGCAATGAAACCACCTATGTGCTGGAGAAAGACGGCGTACTGACGGCCACGCTGACCACACGTTTCTTATGGACACCGGCCAAAAACCATCTTGCGCCGTGGCCGTTTGTGCACTGGTTTGCGGTGGCGGAACACGCCAAAGGTCAGGGGCTGGGCAATGAAATTATCCGCTACGTCGAAGAAACGTTTTTACGCGACACGCTGAAATCACCGGCGGTGTATCTGGCGACGGCGGTGAAACATCCGTGGCTGACCGGTCTGTATCAGCGGCGCGGCTATGAGCCGTTTCATACCGCGACTAACCCGCTGGGTGTCGAACTGGTGTATCTGCGCAAAATTCTCAATCAACAGGCCTTTGAAGCGCACGAGCAGGCACCGCTGGTTCGCTCTGTTGCTGAATTACGGACGCTGGTTTAACGCCGGGGGAATAATAAACCGAGAGGTTAAGATTTGCCGTAATATGGGTTTTGTTGCCGGTGATAACAGACAGGTGCTGTATTTTTGCGCACCTGTCTGTTAAGACCAAAATGAATATCAGAAATATTCAGGAAGGTTTTCTAAGTTATCTATGGCTTGCCCGTCAGCGAGAGTGGTGAGGTAATCTTTACCCATTACCCGATCCGTCACCACTATTCGTCCTCTTACCCATTTGCCATGGTTGTTTTGTATCGCGGTGCAGAAACTATAGTCATTATCAATCATAGAGATGACCCACTGCCGGGGTTGTATTACCGCAGCACCAACGGCATTTCCCAGATCCTCATGCACCACCACATCGATAATGTGAGTATGCTGCTCGTTATATTTCACCTGCGATATTAAATAATTCGCCCATTTCCCCTTCATCTCTTTTCCTTGATTTTTACAGAGCCAGTCCTGTTTTCTCTTTATATGCTTTAAAATTTTAAAGTCTATTATCTGGCTGTTGATTTATTGATCAAACTCAATAAAAAATCAATATTACTCAACAGGTTTAGCCATACCGGTAATCTTATTACCTGAACATTTTAATAAGTATTGTAATAAGAAGAAGCCTCGTCACCCGCCTGTTATCGCATTCAGTTCGCCGGGTTATTAAGGTCAAGGTCGTGGGCGTCGGCCCACACCGACCAGAGACCCGGTAACGCGCGGGCCTCTGGACTCCGCGCTTTTTCACTGCGCGCTGTCGCGGGTATGACGGACATGTTCCGGTGCATTGGTGAGTGCCGCAAATCCAGGTGCTTCGCACTACCTTCTCTCGGTCTTCAAGCCATAGGTCTTGAAGCCGCTCCGTTCAGCTGAATTTTGAGCACGCCAATCAACCTTTTTAAAAGATGAAAAACAGTCTGCCGTTGGTTTAAAGATCGTGCGGGCGATTCAGAAATCTTGCTGAACGGAGCGGCCTGGAGACCAGAGGCTCCAGGACCGAGAGAAGGAACCGCGCAGCGGCAAGATTTCCAGCCTGTCACTGCGATACCTGAAACATAGCCAGCGAGCGGAGCACGCAGTAAAAGAGCCCGGGATTCTCAAGGGGTGTGGCGACAGGCGCCCCTTGAGGCCAGTTTGGGTGGCAACCCAAGGTGTTGACCTTTAGCACGGAAAATTCGATGAGGTGTTCCACCGCCCTGTCCATCCGTGGACGGAAAAGCTGATTGATGCGCTGCCGGTTGTCAGTTCACACAGGCATAATATTACGCCCCGCATATCGTTAGCGATTTAAAGCATTTGTCGCAGGCGACCGAAAAGTTAATATTCTTTTAAGGAAATATGCGCGTTATTTATATTAACCAGCGGGAGCACACATGATCACTGTCAGCGGATTGAATAAATCATTTAACCAATTCCCTGCCCTGTCGGATATTAATTTCACGGTGAATAAAGGTGAAGTGGTGTCGGTAATAGGCCCTTCCGGTTCCGGGAAATCCACTCTGTTACGTTCGCTGAATTTGCTGGTCAGGCCGGATTCCGGCCAGATTCAGATTGGTGATAAACACATAAACGCCGCAACACTCACCCGCAAACAAACCGACGGTTTTCGCCGCCAGACGTCGATGGTTTTTCAGCACTACAATTTATTTAAAAATAAAACCGCGCTGGAAAATATCACGGAGATTTTACGTTTTACGCAAAAACTGACTAAAGCGCAGGCCGGCGAACGGGGTCAGGAATTGCTTGCGCAGGTGGGTCTGGCGCACAAAGCGGCGGCTTATCCCGGCACACTCTCCGGCGGACAACAGCAGCGCGTCGGCATCGCCCGCGCCATGGCCGTTGATCCGCAGGTCATTTTATTTGATGAGCCCACGTCTTCGCTGGATCCCGAAATGCGCCGTGAAGTGCTGAACCTGATTGAAGGGCTGGCCGGGCGCGACTTAACCATGATGATCGTGACGCATGAAATGGGCTTTGCACGGGATGTTTCTGACCGGATATTTTTCATGGAGCACGGGCAAATTATCGAACAAGGCGAACCGGCCAAAATATTCCAGACCGCTTCCGGGAAGCGTACCCGATCTTTCTTACACGATTTTGCCTGATGGCCGTACACGGAACTTTGCACAATGAATTTTGATTTTCCTTATATGCTCGGCGTTATTCCGCAGATCCTCGTTTATCTTCCCGTGACCTTGCTGATTTCATTGCTTTCCATTTTACTGGCGACCGTACTGGGGATTATTTTCGCCCTGTTACTCCGGGCCGGTAAAATACCCGCAGCGTTTGCACACCTGTATATTTCCTTCTTTCGCGGCACACCGGTACTGGTGCAATTATTGATTATTTATTTCGGGCTGCCGCAAATTATTCCTTCTATGAATTCGCTGAGTGCCATGAATGCAGTGATCCTCGGTTTAAGCTTAAACACGTCCGCCTATCTGGCGGAAATCTTCCGTGCCGCCATCGACTCTGTTGATAAAGGGCAACTGGAAGCCTCGCTGGCCTCCGGGCTAAGCATGTTTACCGCTTCCCGCCGTATCCTGTTTCCGCAAGCCTGCCGCAATGCGATCCCGGCGACCGGCAACGTGTATATCGGCCTGATCAAGAACTCTTCGCTGGCGTTCACATTAGGCGTCAGCGAGCTGCTGGCCGCCGGAAAAATGGTGGCCACAGAATCGCTGAAATTCTTCGAAGCGTATTTCGCCGTGGCACTGGTCTACTGGGCGCTGACCATCATTTTCAGTGAGTTACAGCGTCGCCTCGAAAAACATCTCGGCAAACCTTATGCCGGTTAAAACAGGAAATCTTGATATGCGCTTGTTAACACTGGCAATTTGTTCACTCCCTTTGCTGCTGACGGCGTGTGATAAACCCGCCGCAAAAGCCGATGATGAACCCGTTCTGCGGGTGGGGGCGACACCGGACGGTTATCCCCACTATTTTAAAGACGGCGATACCATCAAAGGATTCAGCGCGGACATTCTCAACGCCGTCGCCAGTAAGATCCACTACAAAGTGGAATGGGTAACGTCCGATTGGGTGGGCGTGCTGGGTTCTCTGGAAACCGGCAAAGTGGATACCGTGGGCAATTTCGCCGACACGCCGGAGCGGCGAAAAAAATACGATTATTCAGCGCCCTACTATTACTCTGCGGCGCAGTTAGCGGTGAGTAAAAACAATACCACCATTCACGGATTACAGGACATGAAAGGTAAAACCGTCGCCGCCGATCTCGGTTCGAACTATGCCAAAGTCCTGAAAGAATTTGATCCGAAAAATGAAATCAAACTGGTGACCTTCGAGGGCATGGATGTGGTGGTCAACAGCGTGGCTCAGGGAAAAGTGGATGCCTATGTTTCCGGTCAGGTGATCCTGCTCGGTCAGATCAAACATAAAAATCTGCCGCTGAAAGTTGTCGGTGAACCCTTCGGCCTGAAACAGGTTGCCCTGCCGTTCAGGAAAGATGCGCGCGGGGAAGCACTGAAACAAAAAGTGGATGTCGCACTCGGTGAATTACGGGCAGACGGGACATTGAAGAAGATTTCTGAGAAGTGGTTTGACCGGGATCTGAGTGTGGACATGGAATTAACGTCGGTCAGCAAAAGGCAATAAACTTACCGTCTCTCCCGTCTGAAAACCCCGCCGGAAACAGGCGGGGTTTTCGTTTACGTGCGCAACCCCTGACGACGTTTGATGGATTTACCCGCCAGATACGCCAGCGTCGCGCACAGCAGATAATACATCAGGCCGACCAGCAGGAAGATTTCTGCCGGGTAAATTTGTACCCGGTTATTCACCTGCCCGGCCACCGTGGTCAGTTCCGGCACGTTGACGATAAACGCCAGCGATGTGTCTTTCACCAGAGAGATCAGCAGCCCGAGATACGACGGCAGCAGATTCGGCCACGCCTGCGGTAACAGCACGAACAACAGCACGTTGCCGTAACCCATGCCGGATGCAATTCCCGCTTCAGTTTGCCCGCGCGGCAAGGCTTCCAGACCGGCCAGCGTCGAGTGCATCACCGCCGCCGAGGTAAACCAGGCCAGCGCCACAATCACCGTCAGAGGGCCGGGAATTGAACCGCCAAACACCACCGGCAGCAGGAAGTACAGCCAGAAAATCACGAAAATCAGCGGAATGCCGCGAATAAAGGACGCCCAGATAAACAGGATTTTTCGTGTCAGGCCGCCGAAACGCCACGCCAGCGCCGCCATCAGCACACCGAACACTAACGCCAGAACGCCCGCCGACGCCGCCATGATAAGCGTCAGCAATACGCCGCCCGGCTCGCCGTCAACCAGCCTTCCCCACAGCAGATAAGTGAAATTATCGTGTATAACTGACCAGTCACATTCCATCGCGAATTTCCTCTTTCAGAACCACCTGCGGCCTGTGCTGCGGTCGCTTCGGACCAAACGCCGTCATCAGCCAGCCGAGGAGCAGTCCGAGCGCCAGATACAGCAGCGTCCCGACGGCGAAACCTTCAAAGGCGTGCGCGTTATAGCTTTCAATCTGGCTGACCTGATACGTCAGTTCCGAAAAACCGATACCCGTCGCCAGCGAGGAAAGCTTCATCAGGTTGAGATACTGGCCGGTGATCGGCTGCCACGCGTTGATCAGCGCCTGCGGCAGGAGAATCGAAAGCAGCAGCGTTTTACGGCTGAAACCCTGAGAAATCGCCGCTTCGGTCTGGCCTTTCGGCACGGAATTCAGCCCGGCCTGCACTTCTTCCACCAGAAACGCCGCCGTAAACAGCGCCAGCCCCCAGGCCGCACACAGAAATTCCGGGGTCAGCCAGGCAATGTTGCCCGGAAACGTCGCCCACGGATGAATGTCGCCGATGTAAAAACGCCAGCTTTGCGGCAACGCGCCGTACGCCGCGAAATACCAGAACAGCAGTTGTACCAGCAGCGGCGTGTTACGAAAAACAGAGACAAACGCCGCCACCGCACCGCGTGCCAGACGCGACGAACTCAGGCGCAGCGCCAGCAGCAATACCGTCAGTAACGTGGCGAGCAAGCTTCCGATAATGCTGACATACAGCGTGGTGAGGAAGCCGGAGATTATCCAGTGCAGAGGCTGGCCGGTCAGCACGCCAGCCCAGTCGGGATGCCAGTTCATAGCGCGACTCCGGTTTGCGGATGCAGCGGAAACAGGACTTTTTGCAGAAACCGCTGCGCACGCGGATGTTGCGGACGCAGGAAGAAATCTTCCGGCTGCGCCTGTTCAAGGATTTCGCCGCCGTCCATGAAAATCACCCGGTCAGCGATTTCACGGGCAAAACTCATTTCGTGCGTCACCACAATCATGGTGATGCCGCTTTTCGCCAGTTCCTGCATCACCAGCAGGACTTCGCCGATCATTTCCGGATCCAGCGCCGAGGTCGGTTCATCAAATAAAATGATGCCCGGATCCGTGACCAGCGCCCTGGCAATCGCCACGCGCTGCTGCTGACCGCCGGAAAGCTGCTCGGGATAATGCTGCGCTTTATCACCCAGACCGACGCGCGCCAGCAATGCCCGTGCCTTTTCGCGCGCCTCAATTTTCTTCCAGCCATGCACTTTAATCAGCGCCAGACTGACGTTGTCTTCAGCGGTGAGGTGGGCGTAAAGGTTGAACTGCTGAAACACAAATCCGATGTGTGTGCGCAACTGGCGTAATGCGGCACCCCTGAGATTGCGCGTCGGCTGGTCGGCGATAAAAATTTCACCGCTGCTGACCGATTCCAGCTGATTAATCAGCCGGATCAGCGTGGATTTACCTGAACCGGATGGCCCGCAAACTGCCACCACTTCGCCACTGTTCACACGTAAATCAACGTTACGGATAACCTCATGCGGACCGAAAGATTTACTGACCTGGCGGAATTCGACGGCCGCCGTTTTTCCGGCGGATGAATGTGAAAAAACCGCAGACGCCGCTGCGGTTGAGATAGTGTCTTGCTGCATGTGTCTTACCTTGCATAAAACAGATTATTTGGCTTCGATTTTGAACAGACGCGGCTGAGGTGATTTGGTCTGCGGACCGAACCAGACGTTATAAATGCTGACCGCCTGACCGTTTTTCTCCAGATTCAGCAGCTCGTCATTAACCACTTTCAGCAGGCTGGTTTCGCCTTTTTTGACGCCCACGCCAATCTCTTCTTTGCTCAGCAATTCAGGCAGCACTTTGTATTTTGCTTTGTCCGGCGCGCCATCCAGCAGCCCCGCCAGAATGGTGCTGTCCTGCGTAATGGCCTGCACGTTGCCATTCCGCAGCGCAGAAAGTGCCAGCGGAATATCGTCATAAGACAACACGCGGGATTGCGGGAAGCGGTTATGCAATTCCTGCTCGCCGGTGGTGCCTTTCACCGCACCGATGCGTGCCGTGGCATAGGCATCCAGCTTATCCGGCGATCCGGCCGGTACCAGGAACTGCTGGCCGGTGACGAAATAAGGCACAGAGAAGTCGATCACTTTTGCGCGTTCCGGCGTGATGGTGATATCCGCCACGATCAGATCGGCTTTACCGGACTGTAATAACGGAATACGGTTCGCCGGATTGGTCGGCACCAGTTGCAATTTAACACCCAGCGTTTTCGCCAGCGCTTTCGCGAAATCCACGTCATAACCGACGATGTCATGGGTTTTGGCATCAACAGATCCAAACGGCGGATTGGAATCGAACGTCGCGACCTTCACCACACCGGCTTTTTTGATGTCCGCCAGCTGATCCGCGTGCGCGGCAAAAGTAGAAATCGTGCTGAGCGCCAGAAACAGTCCGGCAGCAATCTGGGTTTTATTTACGTTAATGACAGCCATCGTTTTTCCTTATGAATAGTCTTCAGAGGCAGTGACGCCCCAAATGTTAAAAATGAAGATCCGGTATTTTTTCTTTTGTAGGTCAAAGAATTGCATAAGGAAGAATGAGCGACTACGAATTTAAAAATATAAATATGGACGAATTAGGCATAAGAAAAACAGCTGTCACTAAAGGCGAACCGTTCAAATTTTGAGATCACCCGGCAGGTCGATATCCCACACGCAGCCCGGATCTTCACTTTCGATGTTTAATGGCGGGTGCGTTTTCAGCAGGTCGCGCGCCCCGCCGCTGCCCTGTAAGGCGATCAGCGAGGTCCGCATGGAGGCGGGGAATCCGACAGGATGCCCCGGTTGTCCGTGATACACCGGTCTGGCACATTGCCCGGCGCGCACGGCCTGTGCGATATCGTCATAGGTTTGCGGCAGGATATAGGGCAAGTCCGCCAGCGTGATAATCCAGCCACCGGCTTCCCCCGTGGCCTGCACACCGGCCGTCAGGGAATCGCCCATGCCCTGACTCTCCACGCAGACAAAAGGCACATCCACACGCTGGCAGAACGCCTGTAGTTCCTGTGAACCGGGGCGCAGCACCACGCAGACCGGCAAGCCTGTTCGCAAAACATTGCCGAGGCTGTGCTGAAATATCGTCATGCCGGTACCGGTAAGCTCTTCCAGTAATTTATGCCGACCGGTCGCCTGCTGATAACGACGGCTGAAGCCCGCCGCCAGCAATATCACCACGGGTTGTTTCATTTCAGATTGCTCCCGAAGCCATTTTCATAAACATCTATAATGATGAGTTAATCCACATGCCGGTTATTTTAGACATAACAAGGGTGTTAACCAATGCAAAGTCTGGATATCAGCGTGATCAGTCAGTCAGCCCGCTGGATTAACGATCAGCCGATATGGCTGTGCACGGTGCTCAGCACTTTCGGTTCATCGCCACGTCCGCCGGGCACATTAATGGTGATAAACCGCGACGGCCATTTTTGTGGTTCGCTGTCCGGCGGCTGTATTGAGGATGATTTTATTCAGCGCATCCGCGACGGTGATTTTCGCCAGCCGAGTCAGGTGGTGCGCTACGGCGACGGCGGATTAACGCCGGATCGCGCGCTGCCCTGCGGCGGCGTGCTGGATATTCTGATTGAGTATCTCGCACCCACGGCGGCGAATCAGGCTTATATCGCCGGGATCGGCCAGTCGCTGAACCGTCATTTTGCGCTGAAAAAACGCATTACGCCGCCTGCGGCCTGCCATTCCTTAACGCAGGAAACCTGGCGCAGCAGCACCATTGTTGAACGTGAGACGTCTGAAATCGTCATTACCCTCGCCTGCGCACCGCGCATTATCATCGCCGGGCTGTCTGCCGTGGCGGTATTCTGCGCAGAGTTTGCCAGCGGGCTGGGGTTTGAAACGGTGATTTGTGAACCGAGGGAAGACATTCTGGAGAATTTTCGCGGACAAATCAGCGGTTCGCCGATCCTTGAAACGGTGTTTCCGGCGCGCTATCTCGAACAACACGGCTGCCATGCCAATACCGCCATCGTCGCGCTGACCCATGATCCGAGAATGGATGACCTGACCATGATGGAAGCGGTCAACACCGACGCGTTTTACATCGGCGTCATGGGTTCGCTGCGTAACAGCCAGAACCGCATCAGAAGGCTGGAAACCACCGGCGGCATGACCGCGGAAGAACTGACCCGCATTCACGCCCCGATTGGTATTGATATCGGCAGCAAAACCCCCGCCGAAATCGCGCTGGCAGTGATGGCCGATATTGTGCGGGTCAAGAATCAGCGGACAGTTTCAGTTTCGCGCTGAATCTGTCGCACAGGCTGCCGGTACATTCCCGCCACCTCGCCGATAATCAGCAACGCGGGCGTAGCCACCCGGTTCGCCACGATGATATTCCCCAGCGAATCCAGCGTGCCGGTGAATACCCGCTGTTCCGGTTGCGTACCGCGTTCGATCACCGCGACCGGCATGTCGGGCGGCATACCGTTGGCCATCAGTTTCTGACTGATGCTGTCGCTGCCGGCGATGCCCATGTAAAACACCAGCGTCTGATGCGCCATCGCCAGTGCAGACCAGTCAACGTCCGGCTCACCCTGCGCGCCGTGACCGGTGACAAAGCGTACGGACTGCGCCAGATCCCGGTGCGTCAGCGGAATACCACTGGCCGCCGCACACCCCATCGCCGCCGTGATCCCCGGCACGATATGGCAGGTCACGCCGTGCTGCTGACAGTGCGCCATCTCCTCACCGCCCCGGCCGAAAATAAAGGGATCGCCGCCTTTGAGACGAACCACGCGGTGACCGGTCTGCGCCAGACCGACCAGTAACTGGTTAATCTCCGGCTGCCCGAGGGTGTGATGACGTGTGGATTTACCGGCGTCAATGCGCAGTGCGTCCTCCGGGATCAGCGCCATCACCGGCGCGGAGACCAGCCGGTCAAACACCACCACCTCCGCCTGCTGTATCACGCGCAGCGCCTTCAGGGTCAGTAATTCCACATCACCCGGCCCGGCACCCACCAGCCAGACTTCGCCGCGACATACCGGCTGACGCAGGGTGGCGGCTGCCATGATGTGCGCGATCTGCTGCACCTGTAAGAATGTTTCGGGAATATTCACTGGCTGTCTCCTTCCGTTTGCGTGACACGCTGACGGGCTATGATGTTTTTGAGTTCAGGAATGCATGAGCCGCAATTTGTGCCGCATTTGAGTGTTTCGCCAAGCTGCTGCACGTTGTGGCAGCCCTGTTGTACCGCCTGCACGATGCGGATTTCACCCACCGAAAAGCAGCTGCAAATCATCGCGCCTGCCGGTGGGGTATCGCGGGCGGTGCGACCGGCCAAAAGTGCCAGACGTTGCGACGCGGTGTGCGGCGGCGTGGTAAAGGCAGCCACCACCGCCTGCCGGTCAGGTGACGGCGGTGTGCGGCGGGCATAAAACGCCAGTTGCAAGGCGCCGTCTGCCCAGGCCAGCAGACTGAAACCGTCGTCGCCCGTCCGTGCGGTCTGGCAGACCATCTGGTTGGTAGCGTAAGACTCGTCCAGCCACGCCATCCAGTCGGCGGGCAGTGACGAATCGGCCAGCGTAAAATGCGTGATGCCCGGCTGGGTGATCAGGCTCCGGTAAGCCGTCACCGGCGGCTCGCGCTCTTCGCCGCGGATAAACAGTTCAGCCTGCCACGCGGCCTGCCAGCGCCGCAGGCTGACCGGCATATGCTTGCTTTCCGGCTGCCCTGACAGCGGGTCCACATGCGCCGCAATCAGCGCATCCACCCGGGCCTGCTGGCTGAACAGGCTGTTCCAGTGCATCGGCACAAACACGCTGCCGCGCGGTTGCAGGTTGTCCGGTTGCGCACGCAGCAGCAGCCAGCCGTGCGACGAGGCCACGCGCAGCAGATCACCGGCCTGAATGTCCGGCGCATCGTCGGGATGAAACTGACAGAAGGGTTCGCTGATGTGCTGCATCAGCCGCGCCGATTTCCCGGTGCGGGTCATGGTATGCCACTGGTCGCGCACCCTGCCGGTATTCATGATCAGCGGCCAGGCCGCCGACGTCGGGCTGACGGGCAGCCGTGGCGTGATCGCCACCAGCCGCGCCCTGCCGTCGGGGTGAAAGAAAGTGTTATCGGTAAATAACCGCGCGGTGCCTTGCGGATGCGCCGCGTTCACCGGCCACTGCACGGGACGCAGGTTGTCCCATTCTTCATCCGACAGCGTCGCCAGCCCGCTGATATCAAACGCCCGCGCGCCGTGATTTTCAAAACCGGAAAGCGCCGCATGTTCACGGAAAATCTCAGCCGGATGTTGCCAGGCAAAAGCCTGACCGAACCCCAGCCGCTGCGCCACCTGACTGAGGATCCACCAGTCCGCTTTCGCCTCTCCCGGTGCGGGCAGAAACGCCCGCTGACGCGAGATGCAGCGTTCCGAGTTGGTGACCGTGCCATTTTTTTCGCCCCAGCCCAGCGCGGGTAAACAGATATGCGCGGCGCGGGTGGTATCGGTGTCGCGCATGATGTCGGAGACAATCACCAGCGGACAGCGGGCCAGTCCGGCGCGTACCCGGTCCGCATCCGGCAGCGAGACCAGCGGATTGGTGCCCATGATCCATACCGCTTTTATCCGGCCGTCTTCCACCGCACGGAACAGATCCACGGCGTTCAGCCCGGCGGATTGAGTGACGTTGTCACTCTTCCAGAAGCGGCCGACGCGCCCGATATCTTCCGCTGTAAAGCCCATGTGTGACGCCAGCTGATTCGCCAGCCCGCCAACTTCCCGCCCGCCCATGGCGTTTGGCTGGCCGGTGATGGAAAAGGGTCCGCAGCCTTCGCGCCCGATATTGCCGGTCGCCAGATGCAGATTGATGATGGCATTGCATTTATCAACGCCGGAGCTGGACTGGTTAATGCCCATGGAATACAGCGTCACCAGCCGCGTACAGCCTGCAATCATCTGGTAAAACGCCAGCAACTGTTCAGCGGGCAATTCGCAGAACGCGGCGGTACGCGCCACCGTCCAGTCCCGCGCTGCCTGCAACGTCTCTTCCGCGCCCTGCGTGTGATGGTGCAGGAAATCGCGGTCAAGATTTCCGCTCTCAGCCATCGCATTGAGCGCGCCGCAGAACAGTGCCGCATCGCTGCCGGGACGCAGGGCCAGATGCAAATCCGCGATATCACAGGTTGCAGTCTGACGCGGGTCAATTACCACGATACGCATTTCAGGACGCGCCTGTTTAGCCTGCACCAGCCGCTGATACACCACCGGATGCGCCCAGGCGGTATTCGAACCGGTTAATATCACGCAGTCCGCCTGTTCCAGATCCTGATAACTGCACGGCACGGCGTCGGCCCCGAAGGCGCGTTTGTAGGCTGCCACGGCG
This sequence comes from Rahnella victoriana, assembly GCF_021276285.1. Classification (NCBI taxonomy): domain Bacteria; kingdom Pseudomonadati; phylum Pseudomonadota; class Gammaproteobacteria; order Enterobacterales; family Yersiniaceae; genus Rahnella; species Rahnella victoriana. The sequence goes on along the minus strand of NZ_CP089919.1, from coordinate 3,848,974 downwards.
GAGGCCATGCACAGCCGCGAATTGGTATCCATATTTCCTGCGCCGATAAAGCCCTTCATCAGCTTATTGGCGACGTAATAATCTTCGGTCAGCAACTGGCCGGAGCCGTAAAACGCCACCGCCTGCGGCCCGTGCTCGCGGATCACCGCCCGCAGGCGTTGCGCTACCGTATCCAGCGCCTGCATCCAGCTCACCGGCTGACCGTCGATTTCCGGCTGTAAAAGCCGTCCGGCCAGTCCCAGCGTTTCGCCGAGCGCGCTGCCTTTCACGCACAGCCGCCCGTGGTTCGCCGGATGGTTCGGGTCGCCCTCTGCACAAAAATCGTCTCCCTCGGGCCGCATGCTGACGCCACACCCCACGCCGCAATAGGCGCAGGTGGTCAGTGCCGGAACGGTAACGGAAGGTGTCTTCATACGCTGACCGTCGCGGCAATTTCAGCGGCGGTCTGCACCGGCTGTTCCTGCACCCAGACGCGGCCATTTTCCACTTTCACCGGCCAGACGTGCAGCGCGGACTGCGCGTCATCCACGTTGCGCCCGTCCCGCAGGCGGAAACGCTGTTTATACAGCGGTGAAATCACCACTGGTTCGCCCTGCACATCCCCCAGCAGTCCCCGTGCCAGCACGTTGGCATCGCTGTCCGGCTCGCGGTTGCTCAGGGCAAAGACCTGCTGCGGATGATCCGGTAAATGGAACAGCGCAATCTGCCGGTGCGCCAGCCGTGCCGCCATACCGGCATTGGCCGGGATCTCAGTCAGATCGCACAACGCCACCCAGCCCTGCACCGCCATCACCGGCTCACTGACCGTGATCCCCTCCCGTGCCGCCCGTTCATGCGCACGCGCCGGACGCACCTGCTGACGCTCGGTGACCATCACCACCGCCTCATCCGGCGCGGTGCTGTTAACGAACGGACGGAACAGCGCCAGCAGGTCAGGATCGGCCAGCGTGGTTTGCCATTCGCACTGATAAGTGCCGACCACCGCGTTCATCTCGCTTTCCAGTTCTGCGCCGATCTGCAGGCTGTCTTCCAGCACCACCTGTCGCAGATACTCCATGCCTCCTTCGAGATTATCCATCCAGGTGCTGGTGCGTTGCAGGCGGTCGGCGGTACGGATGTAAAACATCAGGAAGCGGTCCACGGTGCGGATCAGATCGCCGGTGCTCATGTCCTGCGCCAGCAAATCCGCATGACGCGGTTTCATGCCGCCGTTGCCGCAGACATATAAATTCCAGCCCTTTTCAGTGGCAATCACGCCAACGTCTTTGCTCTGCGCTTCGGCACATTCGCGGGTGCAACCGGACACCGCCATTTTGATTTTGTGCGGTGAACGCAGTCCCTTGTAGCGGTGCTCCAGTTGCAGCGCCAGCGAGGTGGAATCCTGCACGCCGTAGCGGCACCAGTTCGAGCCGACGCAGGATTTCACCGTGCGCAGCGATTTGCCGTAGGCATGGCCGGTTTCGAAACCGGCTTCCACCAGTTGCTGCCAGATTTCAGGCAGTTGTTCGAGGCGCGCGCCGAACAAATCCACCCGCTGACCGCCGGTGATTTTGGTGTAGAGGTTATAGCGTTTGGCGACCTGACCGATGGCAATCAGGCCGTCCGGCGTGATTTCACCGGCCGGGACACGCGGCACCACGGAATAGGTGCCGTCTTTCTGAATATTGGCAAAGTAACGATCGTTGGTGTCCTGCAACGGCAAATGCTGCGGTGTGAGCAGGTAGTCATTCCAGCAGGACGCCAGAATCGATCCGGCCAGCGGTTTGCAGATTTCACAGCCGCTGCCGCGCCCGTGTTTCTGAATCAGTTCGGCAAAACTGCGGAGTTTGCCCATGCGCACCAGGTGGTACATCTCCTGACGGGAGTACGCAAAATGCTCGCAGACGTCTTTTTTCACCTCGACGCCCATTTCACTCAGCGCGAATTCCATCACCTGTTTGGTCAGCGCCGCACAGCCGCCGCAGCCGGTGGCGGCTTTGGTGCAGGCTTTGACTGCCGCCATGTCGCCACAGCCGCCTTTCACCGCGTCACAGATAGCGGATTTGCTGACGTTATGGCAGGAACAGATTTGTGCACCATCCGGCAGTGCCGCCACGCCGAGACTTTGTGGCGCTGCGCCTGCCCCGGCAGGCAGGATCAGGCTTTCCGGTCTGGCGGGCAGCGGCATGTCGTTAAGCATCATCTGTAACAGCGTGCTGTACTCGTTGCTGTCGCCGACCAGCACCGCACCGAGCAGACGTTTACCGTCCTGGGAGACCACGATTTTTTTGTACACTTCCGCCGGTCCATCCACCCAGCTGTAACTCTGACTGCCCGGCGTGCGGCCATGCGCGTCGCCGACTGACGCGACGTCCACGCCCAGCAGCTTCAGTTTGGTGCTCATGTCCGCCCCTTTAAACGCCACCTCGCTGCCGGAAAGCGTATCCGCCAGCGTGCGCGCCATCTGATAGCCGGGCGCCACCAGACCGAAAATCTGCCCGTTCCATAACGCACATTCACCGATGGCAAAAATGGCCGGATCCGAGGTTCGGCACTGATCGTTAATCACGATGCCGCCGCGCGGCCCGACGTCCAGCCCGCACGTTTTTGCCAGCTGATCACGCGGACGGATCCCGGCGGAGAACAGCACCAGATCGGTTTCCAGATGACCGCCGTCGGCAAACTCCATGCGATAGCGGCTGGCTACCCCCGCCACGATGGCGCGGGTTTCCTTGCCGGTATGAACCTGCACGTCCAGCGCTTCAATCTTGCGGCGCAGCATCGCCGCCCCGCCTTCATCGAGCTGAACCCCCATCAGCCGGGGCGCGAATTCCACCACATGCGTGTGCAGCCCGAGATGTTTCAGCGCGTTTGCCGCTTCCAGCCCCAGCAGCCCGCCACCGACCACCACGCCGGTTTTGCCTTCCGCTGCGCAGTCGCGGATCGCCGCAAGGTCGTCGAGCGTGCGGTACACCAGACAACCCGGCGCGTCGTTGCCCGGAATGGGCGGCACAAACGGATAAGAGCCAGTCGCCAGCACCAGCAGATCGTAAGGGGTCTGTCGCCCCTGATGATCGACCACAAAACGGTGGCGGGTATCAATATGGCCGATGCAATGCCCCAGGCGCAGCTCGATACCGGTCGATTCAAAGAAGTCGTCCTCCACCACCGACAGCGATTCCGCGCTGCGGCCGGAGAAAAACTCTGATAAATGTACGCGGTCGTAAGCCGGTGACGTTTCTTCCGCAAACACGATCACCTGATATTGCAGATGCAGTTCCCGCTCCACCAGCTGTTGCAGGAAATGGTGACCGACCATGCCGTGTCCGGCCATGACTAAAACGGGTTTCGACATTGCATTGCTCCTCGTCACCTCAACGGGTAACTGTTCTGATGTGATGGCCGTGAGACCGGACGTAGCCGGGACGTCACCGGGACTGAAAACACTGAGTTTTGCCTGCTGCACGCAGGGATGGCTGAGTCGTGAAACGTATTGCGGTCCGTCACTGATATCGCCCCACAGCAACACGCCGGTGAGGCGGTTATCGCGCAGGATCAGGCGGCGGTAATGGCCGTCGATCGGGTCTGAGACGGTATGGATTTGCGCCCCGTCACCGGCATGCAATTCACCGGCGCAAAACAACGCCAGGCCGGTTACTTTCAGGCGCAGCGGCAGCGGCGGGATCACTGATGACACCTTTTGCCCGCCCGCCAGACGGGCCGCCAGCGCTTCGGCCTGTTGCCAGCACGGTGCCACCAGCCCGGCCGTCAGTTCCCCCTGCTGACAACATTCGCCAATCGCGGAAATGGCCGGGTCGGAAGTGTGCAGCGTGTCGCTGACCAGAATGCCGCGATCGCAGGCCAGTCCGGCGGCCTGTGCCAGCGCGATATCAGGCCGGACACCCGCCGCCACCACCACGCGCTGCGCCGGAATGTCCCGCCCGTCGCGGAGCCTGACCGCCTGCACATTGCCCTGTGCATCCCCGGCATACGCCCGCGTTTGTGCCTGCAAAATCACCTCAATCCCCCGCGCCGTCAGGCTGTCACGCAGCAGCCCGGCGGCGTGTTCATCGAGATGACTGTCCATCAGATACGCGCCACGGTGCAGCAGGCTGACCTGCATACCGCGCTGTGCCAGGGCGGCGGCGGCTTCCACCCCCAGCACCCCGCCGCCAATCACCACCGCCGGTTGTCCGGCGTAATGCCCGTCGAGGATGTTTTCCACATCCTGCTGAGCACGAAAACCATAAATGCCGCGCAGTGTCGCGCCGGGCAAAGGCGGCATAAAAGGCCGGGAACCGGTGGCGAGCACCAGATGGTCGTACGCCAACCACTGGCCGCCCGCCCGCACCCTGCGGGCCTTGCGGTCAATCTCCGTCGCCGCCGCACCGGCCATAAACGTGACACTGTGACGTTGATACCACGACGCATCATGGGTCACGATGTCATCAAAGTGCTTTTCACCGGCAAGCACCGGCGTCAGCAGGATGCGGTTATACGCAGGCTGTGCTTCATCGCCGATCATCAGGATGCGGAACCGGTCCGCTGCCTGTTCGCACAACCGTTCCACCAGTCGCGCGCCCGCCATGCCGTTGCCGATCACCATCAACGTGGGTTTTTCCATTGCGCTTATCCTGCCGGTTGAATCAGGCCACTGACCGGTGTTTTTCGTACAGAAACTGCAACACCTGCTGGCGGTAACGGTGGAACATCGGGTCGTTCGCCAGCGCCAGCCGCGAACGCGGACGTTCCAGTTCCACCTGTAATACCTCGCCGACTTTCGCCGCCGGGCCGTTGGTCATCATCATCACGCGATCCGACAGCAGCACCGCTTCATCAACGTCATGGGTGATCAGCAAAATGGTGGTGTTCAGACGCGACTGGATCTCCATCACCGCATCCTGCAAATGCGCGCGGGTCAGGGCGTCGAGCGCACCGAAAGGTTCATCCATCAGCAGCACTTTGGGTTTCATCGCCAATGCGCGGGCAATCCCCACCCGCTGTTTCATGCCGCCGGAAATCTCACCCGGACGCTTGTCGGCGGCGTGCCCCATATGCACCAGCTCGAGGTTGTGCGCGATCCACTCGCGCATTTCACTTTTACTCATCACCCCTTTGAATACCTGATTCACCGCCAGCGCGACGTTCTCCGTCGTGGTCAGCCAGGGCAGCAGGGAATGGTTCTGAAACACCACACCGCGCTCCGGCCCCGGACCGGTAATCTCGTGGTTATCACACAGCAACACCCCTGCCGTCGGGCGACTCAGCCCGGCAATCAGGTTCAGCAAGGTGGATTTCCCGCAGCCGGAATGCCCGATCAGGCTGACCGTTTCGCCCTGCGCAATATCAAAACTGACGTTGTCGAGCGCCAGAAACGTGCCTTTTGCGGTCGGAAATTGCTGGCTGACGTTTTGCACGCGGATAATGGCTTTGTCATTTTTCATCTCAGGCTCCTGACGTTGTCGTAGCTGAAGCGGCGGGCAATGGCCATCAGCCCCTGTTCCAGCGCCATGCCCACCACGCCAATCAGCAGGATGGCGATAATGATGTTTTCCACATTGAGGTTGTTCCATTCGTTCCAGATCCAGAAACCGATGCCGACGCCGCCGGTGAGCATTTCGGCGGCGACGATCACCAGCCACGCGATGCCGATCGACAGGCGCACACCGGTCAGGATGTAAGGCAACACGGCAGGAAACAGGATCTTGCGCATCACGGTGAATTCACTGAGTTTCAGCACCCGCGCGACGTTGAGATAATCCTGCGGAATACGCATCACGCCTTCTGCGGTGTTAAGGATCATCGGCCAGATAGAGCAGATAAAGATGGTCCATGCCGAGGCCGGTTCAGCACGCTGAAACAGCAGCAGACCAATCGGCAGCCACGCCAGCGGGCTGACCGGGCGCAGCAGCGAAATCACCGGGTTGAGCATGCGGGCGATAAAGCGGAAACGTCCGATCAGGAAACCGGCGGGAATGCCCACCAGCGCCGCCAGCCCGAACCCGGTCGCCACACGTTGCAGCGAGGCCAGTACGTTCCAGCCGATCCCCATGTCGTTTGGTCCCGCGATGTAAAACGGATCGGCGAAAATCACTTTGGCGGCGTCCCAGGTTTTCAGCGGTGTCGGAAAACCTTTGCTGCTGAGCGCGGCAACCTGCCACAGCGCAATCAGCACAATGACGCCCAGCAGGGCCGGAATGCCCTGTTGCAGCCACCGGCGCAGCACGCCATGTACGCGGCCGGTGACAGGCGCTTTCACGCTAACGACCGGCGGCGCGGGGGTCAGCGGCACGATCTGCGCGCTGACCGGCTCTGCCAGTACGACAATTTTGGATGGGGAGTGAACAGACATTGGCGACCTCACTTAGCGTTTCATGGCAAAACTGTTGGCATATTCAGCAGGCTGGCTGCCGTCCCAGACTTTCCCGTCGATGAGCGTGCTGCTGCGCATCTCGCCGGACGGCAGGCTGATCCCACCCACCGCCGTGGCGGCCTGTTTGTAGACGTCAATGCGGTTAATTTTTCTGGCGACGGCCAGATAGTCCGGATCCTTATCCAGCAGTCCCCAGCGTTTGTGCTGGGTCAGGAACCACATGCCGTCGGAGAGATAGGGGTAGTTGACCGCGCCGTCGTTGAAAAAGCGCATGCTGTGGGCGTCTTTCCAGGTTTTGCCCAGCCCGTTTTGGTAATCGCCGAGCATCCGCCCCTGAAGGGTTTCCACCGGCGTATTGATGTAGGCGCGTGCCGATATCACCTGCGCGGTCTCGATACGGTTGGCGTCTGAGGTGTCGATCCAGCGCGAAGCGTCCAGCACCGCCGCCGTCAGGGCGCGGGCGGCGTTGGGATTCGCCGTCACCCAGGCCTGAGTGGTGCCGAGAATTTTTTCCGGATGATCCGGCCAGATTTCCTGCGAGGTCACGGCGGTGAAACCGATATCATCCTGAATGGCGCGCTGGTTCCACGGTTCGCCGACGCAATAGCCGCTCATGTTGCCGATTTTCATGTTCACCACCATTTGCGGCGGCGGCACGACCACATTGCGGACATCGTTAAACGGATGGATCCCGGCGTTCGCCAGCCAGTAATAGAGCCACATGGCGTGGGTGCCGGTGGGGAAAGTCTGGGCAAAGGTGTACGTGCCTTTCGCACTGGCATCGACCGCTTTTTTCAGCGAGTCCGCCCCGGTGACGCCGGCCTGTTTCAGCTGATTTGAAAGGGTGATCGCCTGCCCGTTATTGTTGAGCGCCATCAGCATCGCCATGTCGTGCTGCGGGCCGGAAACGCCAAGCTGTAAGCCGTAGACCAGACCGTAAAGGACATGCGCGGCATCAAGCTCGCCGGACACCAGTTTGTCGCGCACTGACGCCCAGCTTGATTCCTTGCTCGGGATGATTTTGATGCCGTATTTCTCATCAAACTTTTTCACCGCCGCCATCACCACGGAGGCGCAGTCGGTCAGCGGAATAAAGCCGACGCGGATCTCTTTTTTCTCCGGTGCATCGGAGCCGGCCGCCCATACGCTGTTCATAAAACCGGGCATCATCATGCTGCCGCCCAGCGCCGCGCTGGCCGCGATAAAACGGCGGCGGGAGAATCGCCCCGGCGTAGTGTTGTCTTGCGTCATTGCGGCTTCCTGTAAAGTTGAAAAATGAGCAAAAAAAAAGCGTCCAGTTAGCGCTCAGTTTCCTGAACGCTAACGGACGCCTTTATCCGTAATCCTGACTAAACCGCCATTGGTTTAGTGCTTATGTCGTATAACAATGCAGCTTGTATGCCAACTTGTTGCCGCACAGTAAAATCAGCCGGTTAGCGGCACGCCGTCACGGCATTGCTGCTTTTCTGCACCGCAACAGCACGTCCTGCACATCGTGATGGCACATCGTCAGTGCAGCTACTCCTTAGGGATTAGGGATTTTTTTTCCCCAATACTTCCGCCACCGCGAGCATCGCTTCTGCAATCTCGGAGAGCTTTTTATTCTGCTTCATTGCCATATCGCGCAGGGTTTTGTGCGCCTGCGGCTCGGTCAGACCGTGATGCTGCATCAGCAGGCCCTTGGCGCGTTCCACCCGTTTTTGTCCGGCCAGCGTGGCGCGCAGTCCGGTCAGTTCGGCATCCAGCGTCTGTAACTGGCGCGACTGCTGTTCGACCAGTTCCAGCACGGACCGGCTGAGCTGCGGAGGGATCAGCGCGGAATAGTGCGACTCCTGCGGCGGGATGTCACCGATATCCTGCTGCTGGCGCGCAAGGGCATTCTGCGCATCGCGGATCCGCTGACGGCAGCATTCCATCAGGCTTTCTTCCAGACTGTCTTCCACCGTTTTCATGCCGTCAATGCGCGCCGTCGTCACCTCAAACCAGCGCAGCGCGTCCTCTGCCGGTGTCATGCGGGTGCAGGCAATGCGCCGCAGACGTTCGAATTCACTGCTGTCCGTGTTCACCTGCTGTTGCCACTGCGCCAGACAACGGGGATCGGCGAACCCGCTGAACGTCTGGAAACAACGCTCCTGACTGTCGATCAGATCCTGCAATTGCTGATGCGCGGCCTCGTCGAAATGACGGGCCGCAAAACCTGCGGCACCCAGCGCCCGTTCCTGTCCGGCCAGTTCCTTGCCCTGCATAAAGCTGAACATCGCCAGTAATGCCCGCGAAATGGACGGATCACCGGAGATATCCGCGGCTTCAAACACCAGCGCCAGATGGCTGCGGATCACCTCGCTGTACTGCCGCATGGCGTCCGGCTGGCTGATGGCCTGTGCCTGAACCTGACCGCGCAGTGACGGCAGGATGCTGAGACTGTGCAGAACAGCGGCGATGCGGCTGAACAGGCGCGGCGCGTTTGCCACACCCTGCCCGCTCAGATCCAGTGCAGCCAGCTGCTGCCCCACGGCTTGCTCCGCGTTCTCCACCTGCAACGCCCGCTCATTCAACTGGTCAGCCCAGAGTTTGCCGTGCGAACACAAAAAGATGTTCACCGTGCCCCGCTCACGTTGCAGCACATGGATCAGCTGACTGATCGTGCCGACCAGCCTGCCCGTCTCCAGCAACTGCTGCAGGCAGGCAATTTCACTTTTTTTCGATGCCAGCACAAAACCGAGAGCCGAATGAGACATAGAGGAATTCTGTTCAGGGAAGAGGTACAGAGGATAAAGCAAGAAGTGTGCCGGAGCAGTAGCGGCGCCGGGCAAAAAAAACACTTACGGTGGCGAGTGAAACTCGGTCAGCTCCCTCCCCTGCGAAGGGGAGGGTTGGGGTGGGGTATTAATGAAAAATCAATACGTTGAAGCATACTTTGACCCGGTGTTAGCCCTTAAAACCCCCTCCCGTCCTCCCCCTTCGCAGGGGGAGGTGCAGGGCAAAAACCTACTTACGGTGGCGAGTAAAACTCGATCAGCTCCCTCCCCTGCGAAGGGGAGGGCTGGGGTGGGGTATTAATGAAAAATCAATAAGTTGAAGCATGCTTTGACCCGGTGTTAGCCCTTGAAACCCCCTCCCGTCCTCCCCCTTCGCAGGAGGAGGTGCAGGGCAAAAACCTACTTACGGTAGCGAGTAAAACTCGGTCAACTCCCTCCCCCTGCGAAGGCGTTGACGCCGTCCTCACACTTCTAACGGCCTACCCTCGCCCTGCGGCGGCTCTTCGAACACTTCACCAGATTTACGGCGCTGCTCGAGTATCGCCAGCACGTCGGCGTGTTTATCTTCGGTGAAATCGAAGAACCACATGAAGCCGATGCGGATTAATGAACCGATGGCGGGCAACAGGCTGATGCCGAAGAACAAACCGTTCATCACGCTTTCAGTCTGGTGCGCGGCCTGCGGGACATAGTGGATCGCGGTCAGGAAAATCCCTACCAGCCCGCCGCCGACGGCGACTGACATTTTGCCGGTAAACGTCTGGCCGGAGAAGGTAATGGCGGCGCAGCGTTTATTGGTTTTGTATTCGGCGTATTCGATGGTGTCGACAATCATTGCCGACGTAAAAAGATTGCTCATCATCACGAATACCGTGCTCAGACCCAGCAGAATAAACAGCCAGGCAAGATGGTGATAACCGCTGAACCACAACACAATGCGCACCACAATATCCAGAATGCACAGGGCAATAAATAACGTTCTCTTTTTATAACGGCGGGTTAATAACGGAGCCGTCAGGCAGGCGATCGCCGCGAGGATCCCCATTACGCCAATCGCGGCCTGTAACGCGCCGTCGCCCATATTATAAATAAAGAAGTAGATATAAATGCCGTTGGCAATATTGTGCAGCACGCAGAAAAAGAATGAGGCTAAGACAAAGAACAGCGGCCGGTTATTTTTCAGGTTATGGAAGGTATCGCGCATGGTGACTTTTTCGGTGCTTGGCGGCACGCGTTCTTTAATATGCCAGAAGCCGTTGAGCATCAGCAGCAGGCCGATGACCATCATCACCACCGTGGCACCAAAATAGCCGTGGTCGCTGGAACCGGGCGCGAAAAACGCCGTCAGACGGGGGAAGAATATTGAGGCGCAGGCAATCCCGGCATTGACGCCCAGCACCGCGGCGGTCACGGCTTTGGTCCGCTCCTTCGGCTCGGAACTCATCACCGAACTCATCGACCAGAACGGAATATCAGAAATCGCGTATAACGTACCCCACAGAATATAGGTCGCGCCCGCATACAGAATTTTGGTGCCGGTTGGCGCATCAATATTATAAAACGACGCCAGCGTCACCAGCGTAATCAGGAACGGTGCCAGCAACATAAAATGGCGGAATTTCCCGAAACGGGTCTGAATGGTGTCCATTACGCTGGCAAATAACGGATCGTGTATGGCATCCCACGCGCGGGCCACCAGAAATATGGTACTGGCAGCCAGCGCAGAGATGCCCAACACATCGGTATAGAAATAGTTAATAAACGAACCCACCAAACCGAAACTGAAGCATTGCCCCAGCCCGTAACCAAAATAAGACCACAATTCCCTGGAAGGGATTTTCATTGAAATCGTCATTTTATATCGCCTCGCACGTCCCTGTGCTGCCTGTTGAAAGGGTTATTTCATGCGTGTTAAACGGCGGACCAGATCCATTTCGGCACGACGGAACGGAATGCCGTATTCGTCCAGTACGTCGTGGAACCATAAATGGGCGTAATCGTGATTGCCTTTGCGCACCACCGGCCACGGAAGCGTGGTCTGGGTCTTCCCGCGCACCAACCCCCACTGATAACAGCCGCAATTGAAGGCGCTGAACAGCGGCAGTTGTTCCTCAAACACGCTGCCGACGTGGCGTGCCAGCCATTCAGTGCAGAGCAGCGGACGGTTAAATTTCTGCCAGAAACGCAGCGCTTGTAACAGTTTCGGCGTGGCAACGTAGGCGTGGAAACTGATGACGTCGGAAAGCTTTGCCGCTTCGACGTCGATCGGATGGGTGAAAAACTCCGATTCTGGCTGATCGGGATCCTGCGAGAAATGCCATGCGCCGACTGTCAGCGGCTGGCGTGGATCTTCATCCCGCGCCCAGACAAACGCCCTTTGCATCAGTTCCAGCGCGAAAACCTCCAGCTTTTCGTCGTACAACACTTCTTCCAGCCCGGTGGCAAACGTGCCCCGGTTACCCGGCTCGTTGTACAAATCCCAGATGGCGATGCGGTCGTCTGTGCGGAAATGTCGGATGACATCACGCACATAACGCTCCACGTCCGGCCAGATGTCGCGGTTACACACCACGTCGCGTCCCGGACTGGCCGCCGCCTGACTGTTATGTTTGCCCGGCTCCGGCGCTTTTTGCGGCCCGAGGAACGGCTCGTCGCCGGAGAATCCGCAATCGTCCATCAGCGTCAGCATCACCTTGATCTGATGACGGGCGGCGATCGCCAGAAACTCATCAATGCGCGCCAGCAAACCCTCGCGATCATCCTGCCAGACGATAAACGGCAGGTTGATACGCAGCTGGTTATAGCCCGCGTCGTGCGCCCAGCCGAGTTCCTGATCGATGGTCGGTGCATCAAAGGTGTCGCGCTGCCACAGTTCCGTCCAGTTCACCGCCGTACGCGGCAGATAGTTAAATCCGCAAATCCAGCCCTGCTGCCTGCTCCACGTTGCCGCCTGTTCTGTGCTCCATTGCTCTTTCATTCATCGTTCCTCATGGTAAAGTGCATCAACTAATATTATTAGCTAATGTTTATTACTCACTCGGAATTGCTGCAAATCACATGCTCAGGTTCTGCAATTGAGATCACACTCTTTTTACACAAACTGCGTGGTGGTCGGGCAAAAACAGGCGCTGTGTTATAGTGCAAAAGGAAAAAATATGGGCGACGGGAAAAGGGAAATGGAGAAGAAAAACAAAGTCACAATGAGTGATATTGCGCGCGAGGCCGGTGTGTCTCAGGCCACGGTATCGCTGATTTTAAACAACTCGCGCTCCGTAAAACTCAGTGAGGAAACCCGCCAGCGGGTGTTTAACACCGCCCTGTCGCTCGGCTACAAAAAGATGCCCGCGCCGCACAGTGATAATGGTCAGGAAGAAATTGCGCTGCTGATTAATGCCATGCCCAGTTACGACCCGTTTGTCGATGCGCTGAGTGAAGCGCGTGAAGCGGCGTGGAAACACGACACATTGCTGACCGTGTATGACTACGGCGATGATGCCGAACTGGCGGTGCGGATTATTGCGCAGCTCAATCAGCGGCGCTGTGCCGGTATTATCCTCGCCTCGCCGGTGACGCAGGCGATTGATTACGCCCCGTTTGCCAACCAGACGCAACTGCCGGTGGTGCTGCTGAATGTCTATGACCGCGCCTTTCCGCTGCTGCCGACTTTTTTGCCGGACGACCGCGCCAATGCGCTACAAATTACCCGTCATCTGATTGATCAGGGCGCGACGCGGATCGCCCACATCATGGGCGATAACTGGATGGAAGCCTGTGAAATGCGGCTTGAAGGCTACCGCGAAGCACTCTCGCAGGCCGGTATGGCGCATGACGACCAACGGGTTCTGGCGACCAACTGGTCACTGAATGAAACCTACCGCGCCACACTGGAACTGATGAAACTGCCCGAACCGCCGGATGCCATTTTCTGCTCCAGCGACTGGATGACCATCGGGTGTTATCAGGCGCTGACCGAACTGCACCTGCGCATTCCGCAGGATATTCTGGTCGCCGGTTACGATGATCAGCGCATTGCCGATCAGATGACGCCGAAACTGACCAGCGTGCAGTTGCCCTATTTCGAACTCGGTCGCATGGCGGTGGAATATCTCTGCTCCGGCGAAGACGCTGCCACGCGGGTGATCATGGCCGGGAAATTGAAAGTGCGGGCGAGTACGGCGGCGAAATAAATAAAGGGAATATCCGTTGCAGATATTCCCTTTTCACAGGATCAGTCCAGATCCACTCCGTTACTGGCAATCACTTTTTTATACCAGTAAAACGATTTCTTTCTCTTTCTTTCCAGCGTGCCGTTTCCGGCATCGTCGCGGTCGACGTAAACAAAGCCGTAGCGTTTGCTCATTTCACCGGTCGAGGCGGAGACCAGATCGATACAGCCCCATGAGGTGTAGCCGATCAGCGGAACGCCGTCGGTGATGGCTTCACCCATGGCGCGGATGTGTTCACGCAGATAGCTGATGCGGTAATCGTCGTTGATTTCGCCCTGCGCGTTGATCTCATCTTTCGCCCCCAGGCCGTTTTCTACCAGGAATAACGGCTTCTGATAGCGGTCGTACATCATGTTCATGGTGATGCGCAGGCCAAGCGGGTCAATGCCCCAGCCCCATTCACTGGCTTCGATATACGGGTTTTTCAGCGATTTGACGATGTTCGCCGCGCTGCTGTTGTTGTCGTTCATATCCGCCGATGCGCAACGTGACGCGTAGTAACTGAACGAGACAAAATCGACGGTATTTTTCAGGATCTCGTCGTCGCCCGGTTCGGTGACCACGGTCACGCCCTTCTCCGCAAAGACGCGACGGGTGTAGGACGGATATTCGCCGCGCGCCTGCACATCGATAAAGAACAGGTTTTCGCGGTCTTTCTGCAATGCAGCCCAGACATCAGCAGGTTTACAGGTTTGCGGATAAAAATTCCCGCCCGCCAGCATACAACCGACCTGATTCTCCGGGTTCACTTCATGGGCGATTTTGGTGGCTAATGCGCTGGCCACCAGCTCATGGTGCGCTGCCTGATATTTTACCTGTTCCTGATTTTCACCTTCTTCGAAGACTAATCCGGCACCGGAGAACGGGCTGTGCAGCAGGATGTTGATCTCGTTAAACGTCAGCCAGTATTTCACCAGCCCGTCGAACGCTTCAAAACAGGTACGGGCATAACGGGCGAAAAACTCCACCATTTTGCGGTTACGCCACGAACCGTATTCGATCACCAGATGCATCGGCACATCGAAATGGCACAGCGTTACCAGCGGCTCGATGCCGTATTTCTTGCATTCCGCAAACACATCACGGTAAAACGCGATGCCTTCGGCGTTCGGGGTCAGCTCGTCACCGTTCGGATACAGACGGCTCCAGGCAATCGAGGTACGAAAGACCGTAAAGCCCATTTCCGCCATCAGCGCGATGTCTTCTTTATAACGGTGGTAAAAATCGATCGCCTGATGCGCCGGATAAAACTCGTCGTCTTTCAGGGTGAAACGTTTTTCCTGACCGGTTTTGACCGCCAGACGATGCGGGCCATGCGGGATCATATCGACCGTGGTCAGGCCCTTCCCGCCTTCAAAACTGCCGCCTTCGGCCTGGTTGGCGGCAATCGCGCCGCCCCATAAGAAGCCGTCGGGAAATACTGATGCTGACATGAAAAAATCCTCTTCTGTCTTTATTTAACTGCGCTTTGCGAAACCGCAAAGGAAGCGGAAGCTGCCGGTTCGGCCGTTTTTGTTTCTTTCGGCGTCACGGTTTCCACCGGAATATCTTCAAATCCGAGTAACAGCGTGGTGAAGAAGGAAATCACCACCGCCAGAATCATCACGCCCACCACCCAGACGATGCTCATCGGATTGGACGGGTCGAAGAACTGCACGCTGGTAAACAACCCCGGCGAGGCCATTGAATGGCTGGCGAGGCCGCCTAATCCGGCGACACCGCCGCAAATGAAGCCGCTGATCAGGCAGGCGATCAGCGGACGTTTGAGACGCAGCGCCACGCCGTACAAAGCAGGTTCAGAAATCCCGGCAACAATCGCCGAGGCCGCCGCAGCCAGTGCGGTCTGACGCAGTTCCGGGTTTTTGGTGCGCCATGCGACCGCCAGCGAGGACCCGCCGAGCGACAGGTTGGCACCAATTTCCGACGGCATCACCATGCCCTCTTTGCCGGTTTCGGCGATGGTCTGAATAATGGTCGGGGTAAACACGCGATGCATGCCGGTCATTACCAGCAGCGGCCAGGCCGCGCCCATGATGGCAACCGACAGCCAGCCCAGATAGCTGTGAACGGTGTACACCACGGCGGAAATCCCGGTACCGATCCAGATGCCCAGCGGACCAATCAGCATGATGGCGATCGGCGCGGCAATCAGCATGATCAGCATCGGTTTCAGGAAGTTTTTGGTGACCACAGGCGTGATGCGGTCCACCCATTTTTCAATGTAGGACAGCAGCCAGGTCATGCACAGCGCCGGGATCACCGTGTAGGTGTATTTCACGGCAGTAACGGAAATACCGATAAATTCGACTTTCTGCCCCTGTGCGGCTTTCGCCATCAAATCGATAAACGCCGGATGCACCAGAATCCCGGCAATGGCAATCGCCAGCGACATGTTGGTTTTAAATTTCACCGCCGCCGAGGCCGCGACCATTACCGGCAGGAAGAAGAATGCGCCGTCGCCGATGGTATTGAGGATCACCAGCGTCGAGGCACCTTTCTCAAACACGCCGGTCATGTCCAGGATCATCGCCAGCAGTTTCACCATCGAGCCACCGATAATCGCCGGGATCAGCGGTGACATGGTGCCGATCAGCGCATCCAGAATGCCGGAACCGATGCGTTTTAAGGTGATTTTGTTTTTAGCCGGGGCGTCGTGATCGCTGGCTGCAAAGCCTTCCGGCAGCAATTTCAGCACTTCGGCATACGCCTGTGAGACGTTATTACCGATGATCACCTGACATTGTTTTTCGTTGCGTACGACACCCATCACACCGGTAATGGCTTTCAGCGTGGCGGCATCGACGGCAGATTCGTCATTGAGCACGAAGCGCAGGCGTGTCATGCAGTGCGTCACCGCCACCACGTTCTCCGCGCCGCCGATTGCGTCGACAATCGACTGAGACATTGCTGCAAAATTTTTAGACATGAGTGACAACTCTCTCGGATTCATAGTGTTATGAATGTTTTTCAGAAGCCGCAGCTTCCGTGAAACCGCTTTTTATGAAACGTTCAGGTTCTTTTATGAAAGGCTGTGAAACGGTAGGTAACCGGTTTCATACGAGAATGTGCAGTTCTGATGCAGACTTCAATAAAAACCTGCAACGCCGTTTTATTTTTGTGACGCCGATCGCCACCCCGCTTTCAGCGAGTCCAAAATCCTCGCAAAACAGCCGAAATGTGTAGAATGATGCATCGTTTTATATTTCAGGTGTGGCTGATGTCGACAATGCAGGAAGTGGCAACCAAAGCGGGTGTTTCTAAAGCCACGGTGTCCCGTGTGCTCTCCGGTAAAGGTTATGTGAGCCAGGAAACCAAAGATCAGGTCTTTAAAGCCATCGAGGAAGCTGGATACCGGCCAAACTTACTGGCGCGTAATCTGGCGACCAGCAAATCCATGTGCATCGGTCTGGTGGTCACCAACACGCTGTACAACGGAAACTATTTCAGTGAGTTAATCTCTCAGGCGGCCAAAAAACTCGATGCCAACGGCCGTCAGCTGATCCTGGTCGATGGCAAACACAGCGCCGAAGAAGAACGGGAAGCCATTCAGTTTCTGCATGATTTACGTTGCGACGGCATCATTATTTATCCGCGCTTTTTATCCGTGGATGAAATGGATGAGCTGATCGACAAATATAAAAAACCGGTGATGGTGGTCAACCGCAAATTACGTAAACATCAGAGCCATTGTATTTATTGTGACCACAAAGGGTCCGGATTTAATGCCACCCGTGCGCTGACTGAACGCGGCCACCACCGTATTGCATTTATCACCGGCTCGATGGATTCCCCTACCGCCATCGAGCGCCTGTCGGGATATAAAGAGGCGCTGACCGCCGCCGGTTTACCGGTGCAGGAATCGCTGATCGTGCCGGGGAAATGGTCTGCGGCCAGCGGTGCTGCCGCCGTCGAAACCCTGCTGGCGGCCGGTGAACCGTTCAGCGCCATTCTTGCCAGTAACGATGAAATGGCGATCGGCGCGATGAAAAAACTCAACGATGCCGGGATCACTGTACCCGCAGAGGTTTCGGTGATCGGGTTTGATAATATTCCGACCGCCCCGTTTCTTATTCCGGCGCTGTCGAGCGTGAAAGATCCGGTCAGCGATATGGTCAGCGAAGTCATCAGCCAGATTATTTCCATGCTCGACGGCGGTTATTTGTCCGAGCAGAATAAATTTGTCTCGGAACTTATTTTGCGGGACTCAGTGGTTGACGGACCTTATGCTTCTCTCAGTATTTCGTAAGCGCAATTTAAATTATCCGTTAAACACTGCCGATTAAGCCTTTTCCGAATTGTCGTTTTAGCTTCTGCCCTGCACAGTGCGCATGAACAAGAATCACCGTGATCACGGGACACAGGAAATATCTAAAATGAACAAATCTGGAATGCTTATCCTTTGTGCAAGCTTATTGGCTGCCAGTCTGAGTGCCAACGCCGAAGGCCCGCGTAAAGAGCCGGTAAAACCGCCTCAGCCGGTGCATCAGGTGCATAAACCGGTCGTGAAACACAAGCCGGTCCGCCACAAGGCGAAACCTGCGCCGGTGCATCATAAGGTTCAGCCGAAGCCGGAAGTGAAACCGCAGCATCGCGGTTAAGCGATTCATCCTAAGCCGCACGCTGTTGCGGCTTTTTTACGTATTGATTAAACGCTTGTAACACATGAACTTTATGTGCCTTTTGAGTAAAGTTATTTCCCCGCCTGCCGATAACTCCCCTGTTATTTAAAACCCGGACAACGAATTTCACTTAAGGCCGATCTTTTTGCTAAATATGCTTAAATTTAAGCACGTTAGAAGCAAAATTTGGCGAAGTAAGAATTATCTTATGCTAACGTTTCTCCGGCACATCACAGCAAAAATGCGTCGGGAACAGGCGCACTATTTAGCCGGACTCTGATTTGGACGGACCCCGTGCAGAGACGGCCAGCTATCAGGCAAAAAATATGAGTGAAGATTCTGATGTACTTTATCGATTGCTGGTTCAGCGCGTAGAAGACTACGCGATATATATGCTGACTCCCGATGGCCTTATTGCTAACTGGAATGCCGGTGCGCAGCGGGCGAAGGGGTATACGCCGGAAGAAGTTGTCGGTAAGCATTTTTCCTGCTTTTACACTGAGGAAGACAAACAATCCGGATGGCCGCAGCACGGGCTGGAAACAGCACGGTCCACCGGCCGTTACGAATCCGAAGGCTGGCGACAGCGCAAAGACGGTTCGCGCTTCTGGGCGCATATCATTATCGAAGCGTTGCGTGAAGCCGGAGAAATCATCGGATTCGCCAAGATCACCCGTGATGTCACGGAGCGTCGTGAAACGGAACAGGCGTTGTTGCAGGCCAAAGAACTGGCGGAATCCAACAGCGAGCAGCTCTCGTCCCTGTCTCAGTTCCTCAATACGGTGATCGCCAATATTCCCTCTTCGGTGATTGTCGAGAATGCCGTCTCGCGTGAAATCCTGCTGGTTAACCGTCAGGCAGAACGTCTGCTGGGCATCTCCCGCGACAAAATGCTGGGTAAACGTCCGCAGGATTGTATGGGCGTCGGGCTGAGCAATTTCATCAATAAGCAGTCGGATGAATGTCTGCGCGCGGAAGGCGTACACCGCAGCGAGCAGCAATTGCTGACCGCTATCGGCGACCGGACGTTACAGACCACCAGCTCGGTGATCCGCGGACACGATCCGCAGACCAGCTACGTGATGATGATTGCCGATGACGTGACGGATCAACAGGCGGCGCATGCCCGGATCCATCACATGGCGCATCACGATAACCTGACCAGCCTGCCGAACCGCATTCTGTTCAGCCAGCGTCTGAGCGAAGCGTTGCAGCGCGACAGTTATACCCACAGCCACACCGCCACCTTGTGTCTGGATCTCGATAACTTCAAGAACGTCAACGACGCGCTCGGCCATCAGGTCGGTGACGAACTGCTGCGTGCGATTTCCAAACGTCTGCGCATGACCCTGCGCGATGACGACACGCTGGCACGCATTGGCGGTGATGAATTTGCCGTGGTGCTGCCGGGGCTGAAAGACATTTCAGCGGCGCATCAGATTTCCAAACGCCTGATTGAATCGGTGCGTCCGCCGGTCATTATTGACGGCCATTCGCTGTCCGTCGGCCTGAGCATCGGCATTGCGCTGGCAGACTCAGCAGAAAATACCCCCGACCAGTTGCTGCGTTGTGCGGATATGGCGCTGTACGAAGCCAAACGTAATGGCCGCAACCGTTACGAAGATTTCCGCCTGGAGATGGACGCCGCCGCGCGTAAACGCCGGGTGGTTGAAATGGATTTACGCGACGCCATCACCTGTAATCAGCTGCGTCTTTACTACCAGCCGATCACCGATGCGCGGCACGATGCGGTAATGGGTTATGAGGCGCTGATGCGCTGGCATCACCCGGAAAACGGTCTGATCATGCCGGTAGATTTCATCCCGATTGCCGAAGAAACCGGGCTGATCCACAGTCTCGGCTCGTTTGCGTTGCACGAAGCCTGCCGTGAAGCCGCCAGCTGGAAAGGCAATCAGACCGTCGCCGTCAACCTGTCGCCGATCCAGTTCAAAAACAGCGGGCTGGTGTCAGTGGTGGAATCCGCGCTGGAAGCCTCGGGGCTGGATCCGGCACGTCTGGAAGTGGAAATCACCGAATCGGTGTTGCTTGATAACACGCTGGGCAATATCAGCACGCTGAGAAAACTGAAATCACTGGGTGTACGCATCGCACTGGATGATTTCGGCACCGGCTATTCGTCGCTGAGCTATCTGCGGTCATTCCCGTTCGACAAAATCAAAATCGACCGGTCGTTCATTAATGATATGCAGGACAGCCGCGAAGCACTGGCGATCATCCGCGCGATCACCGGCATGAGCCGCAGTCTGGACATTCAGACCACGGCAGAAGGTGTGGAAACCGACGAGCAGTTCCGGCGTCTGAAAGAAGAAGGTTGTACGTTGTTCCAGGGATATTTCTTCGGACGGCCTCAACCCTCAGAGTCAAGACTGACCGGGTTTGCACCCCTCTGATGGTAGTTATTAGACACGGGTTTTGTCGGGAATGATCGGGGGAACAGCGGCATATAAGCCTGTTATTTCTGACGATTGTTTTTGCACAACCCCTTGCTAAGGGGAGCGAGCCGACCGTGTTTCCTTCCATACCGGAAGTGGGTTTTGACCTGCTCCTCCCCCTGCGAAGGGGGAGGCTGGGAGGGGGTTTTAAGGGCTAACACCCGGTCAAAGCATACTTCAACTCATTGATTTTACTTTAATACCCCACCCCAACCCTCCCCTTCGCAGGGGAGGGAGCCGACCGTGTTTCCCTCCACCGAAAGTGGCTGTTGACATGCTCCTCCCCCTGCGCAGGGAAGCGAGCCGACCATGTTTCCCTCCATACCGTAAGTGGGTGTTGACCTGCTCCTCCCCCTGCGAAGGGAAGCGAGCCGACCATGTTTCCCTCCATACCGGAAGTGGGTGTTGACCTGCTCCTCCCCCTGCGAAGGGGGAGGTTGGGAGGGGGTTTTAAGGACTAACACCCGGTAAAAGAATACTTCAACTCATTGATTTTAATTCAATAACCCACCCCAACCCTCCCCTTCGCTGAACTGAATTCCCTGGCTACTCTGCGAAAACCTCACCAGTACTCACGATCTTGCAGACGAAACCACTGCCTGCGCACACTCCGGCTTCCGAATTATTCCTTAATACCCTGCCCCGGGCCTTCCTTCTTTTGGGAAGGAAGGAAATAGCGAACCATTAGCCAACTTATTCTTCTTATTTGATCTACTTCTCATACCAGGAAAACACGCACCATTACGATCCGTTAACATTAATTTAACGCACTACACTTGTGCATATCAGCTAAATATCAATGCCTTATAAATTACAAAAACTATCCTTCAACTAAAGCGCATAAATTTTATTC
Organism: Rahnella victoriana; assembly: GCF_021276285.1. Taxonomy (NCBI): domain Bacteria; kingdom Pseudomonadati; phylum Pseudomonadota; class Gammaproteobacteria; order Enterobacterales; family Yersiniaceae; genus Rahnella; species Rahnella victoriana. Next base: position 3,827,712 of record NZ_CP089919.1, on the reverse strand, counting down.
ATTTGAAATTAAAAACAAATTCCCCTTTTTGCAAAACTTTCACATGAACCATTACAGAATTGGTTCAGAAAATGCAAAGGACTGATTAACGATTCAATTCCCGGCGGGAAACTGAAATATGACCACACATTCCGGGGCGTTGCCCCCTTCAAACGGGACGTCTAACTCCGCGTTGGAACAGTTGCGTCAGCTGATCCGCCAGCATCCGGATCACACCCGGCCACTGCCTGCGGAGCGTGATCTGATGCAGATGTTTGACGTTGGCCGCCGCGAAATCCGCCGGGCGCTGGATGTGCTGGAGGAAGAAGGCCGCGTGTGGCGCAAACAGGGCAAAGGCACGTTTATCGGGCCGAACGGCCCTGCCCAGCCGCTGAGTTTGCAGGCGTTACCGAAACAATCGAATTTGCAGGAAGTGATGGAAGCACGGCTGCAAATTGAACCGGGGCTGGCGAAATATGCCGCCCTGCGCGCCACGCCGGAACAGATCCAGCTGATGCGTCGTTTGCTCGACAAAGTCAAAACCATGTCGCGCGGCGATCCGGATCAGATCGAACTGTGGGACAGCGCCTTTCACCGTGCCATTGCCGATGCCGCCGGAAACCGGCTGCTGCTGGGTCTTTTTGATGCCGTCGATGCCATTCGTCGCGATCCGAGCTGGCTGGCGGTGCGCAACGCGGCACGTAATCAGGAACGCCTGAACCGCTACGACGATCACCACGAACGCATCGTAGAACACATTGCCGCACGCCAGCCAAAGGAAGCCGCCAGAATGATGCGCGAGCACCTTCTGGCGCTGCAACAGGCGTTTCTTTCCACCCTGAATGATGACGACGAGGATTTTACTGATGACTGACCCGGCCGAACCCGTCACGCCGCTGTTACACATCAACAACCTGCGGGTGCAGTTTTCCGGCTCCCCCGCGACTGTGCTCGACGGTATTTCCTTACAGCTTGAAGCCGGTAAAACGCTGGCGCTGGTGGGCGAATCCGGCTGTGGCAAAAGCGTCACGTCGCTGGCGCTGATGGGGTTACTGCCCGCCAGCGCGAAGGTGTTGCAGGGCGATATCCGCCTCAACGGAAAATCGTTGCCCGGACTTTCTGAGCGCCAGTATGCCGATCTGCGCGGTCAGGAACTGGCGATGATTTTTCAGGAGCCGATGACCTCGCTCAATCCGGTGCTGACGCTCGGCGATCAGCTGGCGGAAGCGGTGATGCGTCATCAGGGTGTCGGCAAAAAACCGGCCCGCGAGCAGGCGCTGGAAATCCTCAAAAAAGTGCAGATCCCGGCTCCCGAGCTGCGGATGGATGCGTATCCGCACCAGCTTTCCGGCGGTATGCGTCAGCGGGTGATGATTGCGATGGCGCTGATCAACCGTCCGCAATTGCTGATTGCCGATGAACCGACCACCGCGCTGGACGTCACCATTCAGGCGCAGATCCTCGCCCTGCTCAACCGGATTCAGCAGGAAACCGGCAGCGCGTTATTGCTGATCACCCATGACCTCGGCGTCGTCGCGGAAGTGGCTGACAGCGTGGCCGTAATGTATGCCGGACAAATCGTCGAACAGGGTCTGGTGGCCGATATTTTCAATAATCCGCAGCATCCTTACACCATCGGGCTGATGGGGTCGATGCCGTCGCTGGCCTCGCGTCAGGGCGCACTTTCCACCATTCCCGGTGCCGTGCCGCTGCCGAAGGATATGCCGCAGGGCTGCCGGTTTTCGACGCGCTGTCCGTTTGCCGCCGAACGTTGCCAGCGTGAACGACCGCCGTTGCGCGCCCTGCATCAGTCGTCGCACCACGTCGCCTGTTTCTTTGCGCCGCTGGAAAACCATTTCGCGTTGTCCGCCGAAGGAGCCTGCGCATGAGCCTCGCACCCCGCCCCATTCTGGAAGCCGCCGGGCTGAGCAAAGTCTTTAAAGGCCCGTCGTCACTGTTCAGCAAACCGAAAATCGTGCAGGCGGTAGATCGCGTGTCATTACGCGTCTGGCACGGCGAAACGCTGGCGATTGTCGGCGAATCCGGCTCAGGCAAATCGACCCTTGGCCGCCTGCTGTTACAACTGCTCAGCGCCTCCGACGGCGACGTGTTTTATGAAGGCGAAAACCTGAAACAGTTTTCGGCTGACCAGATGAAGAAACTGCGCCGCGATCTGCAAATCATCTTTCAGGATCCCTTTGCCTCGCTCAACCCGCGCATGACGGTGGAAGAGATCGTCGGCGAGCCGCTGTGGCTGCATAACATTGTCAGCGGCAAGGCGGACAGGCAGGCGAAAGTGCGCGAACTGCTGACCACCGTCGGCCTGCCCGCCGCGTTCAGCAACCGTTATCCCCATGAGTTTTCCGGCGGTCAGCGCCAGCGCATCGGCATTGCCCGCGCGCTGGCGTCTTCGCCGAAACTGCTGCTGGGCGATGAACCGGTGTCGGCGCTGGATGTGTCGGTGCAGGCGCAGGTGGTGAATTTGCTGGAAAGCCTGAAACAGCAGTTTGGCCTGACGATGATTGTCGTCGCGCACGGTCTGGCGGTGATCCGCCATATGAGCGACCGCGTGGCCGTGATGTACCTCGGGCAAATCGTCGAACTGGCCAGCACCGATGACATTTTCGATCAGCCGCTGCATCCCTATACCCAGGCGCTGATTGCCTCCGCGCCGCTGCTGACGCCCGGTGTAAAACGTCCGGTGCCGATGTTACAGGGCGATATGCCCAATCCGGCCAATATGCCTGCCGGCTGCCGTTTCCATACCCGTTGCGCGTACGCCACCGACGAATGTCGTCTGGTGGAACCGCCACTTGAAACTGTCAGTGACAACCGCATGGTGGCCTGCCACCGCTGGAGCGAACTGCAACGGGACCGCACTTCCGTGCTGGTTCCGCCGCCGTCCGCCGCTTTCACCTTACGGCGTGCGCTGTTTGAGCAAGCGAGCCAGTCCCGGCTTTCACTTTCCATTCCAACATCAACCCAGGGAACCCGACCATGAAATTTGCCCCCCGCTTAACTGCCTGCATTCCGGCCTTACTATTGCTGACCTCGGCGGGCCTCGCCCACGCGGAAAGCACCCTGCGCATCGGCCTTGGCAGCGATCCTGACATGCTCGATCCGGCCACGGCGCGCACCTATTACGGCCGCTTTGTGTTCAGCGCCATGTGCGAACGTCTGGTGGATGTCGATCAGCATCTGCAAATTGTGCCGGGTCTGGCGAAGGACTGGTCATACAGCGAAGATGGCAAAACACTGACGATGAATTTGCGTGAAGGCGTGACCTTCCATGACGGCGAAAAATTCGATGCGCAGTCGGTGAAATACAACATTGAACGCTATCTGACCCTGCCCGGTTCCCTGCGTAAAAGTGAACTCTCCTCCATTGAGTCCGTGGACGCCACCGCGCCGTACACCGTGGTTTTCCACCTGAAAACCGCCGACGCCGCGCTGCTGATGCAACTGACTGACCGCGCGGGCACCATGATGGCCCCGGCGGCCACCGCCAAAGGCAACGTCGCGGCGCATCCGGTCTGTTCCGGCCCGTACGAATTCGTCAGCCGTGTGCAGCAGGACCGCATTGTCCTCAAACGTTTCGACAATTACTGGAATAAAGGCGCGTATCACTTCGATAAAGTGGTGTTCCTGCCGATCCCCGATGCGTCCGTGCGTTTAGCCAACCTGCGGGCGGGCGATCTGGACATCACCGAAGGCATTGCCGCCAGCGACACCGCTACGGTGAAAGCCGACAACACTCTGCAACTGGCGAGCACCACCGGCCTCGGCTATATGGGGCTGACGCTCAATATCGCCAACGGCACCGCCAACACCAATACCCCGCTGGCGAAAGATGCCCGTGTGCGTCAGGCGCTGTCGCTGGCCATTGACCGCGACGCGCTGAATCAGGTGGTGTTCCAGGGGCAATATACCCCGGCGAATCAGGCGTTCTCACCGGCCAGCCCGTATCACGCTGACATTCCGGTGCCAAAACGCGATATCGAAAAAGCCAAAGCCTTACTGGCACAAGCCGGGGTGAAAACGCCGATGACCATTGATTTCCTGGTCGCCAACAACCCGACGTCCCAGCAGGTTGCGCAGGTGCTTCAGGCGATGGTCAGTGAAGCGGGCATCAACCTGAATCTGCAAATGACCGAATACGCCACACTGCTGGATCGCCAGCAAAGCGGCGAATTCAAAATGAGTATGTCCGGCTGGTCAGGACGCCCGGATCCGGACGGCAATATCTTTTCCTTCATCCATACCAAAGGCGGCCTGAACGACGGCAAATACAGCAATCCGCAGGTCGATCAGTGGTTACAGGAAGCGCGTCTGACCAGCGATGTGGAGAAGCGTAAAGCGTTGTACAAACAGGTGGTGACGCAGGAAAACATCGACGATCCGCTGGTGTACCTGTACTTCGAACCGCGCATTTTTGGCATGAGCAAAAAAGTCAGCGGTTTCGTGCCTTACGCCGACGGGCTGATCCGCCTGCAGGGTCTGGCTCTGAACAAGTAATTGCCTGAGGAAAGACAATGTTAGAACTGGTGGTGAAACGGCTGATTTCAGCCATACCGACGCTGTTTCTGGTGACGCTGATGGTGTTCTCGTTGCAGAAATTACTGCCCGGCGACCCGATCACCGCGATGGCGGGCGAGGAGCGGGATCCGGCAGTGATTGCGCAGTTACGCGAGCAATATCACCTGAATGACCCGATCCCCAGCCAGTATTTTCACTGGGTCGGCAATGCGCTGCGGGGCGATTTCGGCACCTCGCTGCGCACGCAGGAACCGGTGTTGCAGCTGATTGCCACCAAGCTGCCGGTGACGCTCGAACTGTCGATGCTGGCGATGATCGTGGCGCTGATTATCGGCATCACCATGGGCGTGCTGGCGGCGGTCAACAAAGGCACCTGGATAGATAACGGCACCAATTTTCTGGCGCTGTCGGGGATTTCGATCCCCCATTTCTGGCTGGGTGTGCTGCTGATTATGCTGTTCTCGGTGAAGCTGCACTGGCTTCCGGCCTCCGGTTATGTGCCGTTTTCGGAAGATCCGCTGCAAAACCTGAAAACCATGTTGCTGCCCGCGGCGGTGCTCGGCACCGGCCTTTCCGCCACGCTGATGCGCCATACCCGTGCGGCGATGATTGCGGTTCTCAAGGCGGATTACATCCGTACTGCCCGTGCCAAAGGGCTGCTGCCGAAAAAAGTGATCATGAAACACGCGCTGCGCAATGCGCTGGTGCCGATCATCACCCTGACCACCTTGCTGTTCGGCGAACTGCTGGGCGGCGCGGTGCTCAGCGAGCAGGTTTTCACCATTCCGGGCTTTGGCAAAATGATTGTCGATTCAGTGTTTAACCGTGATTACGCCGTGGTTCAGGGCGTGGTGATGGTGGTCGCGGTCGGATTTCTGCTGATGAACCTGCTGGCCGACGTGCTGTATGTGCTGGTCAACCCACGTATGCGGAGAGCCTGAGATGAGCGTATCTGTGATTTCCGTGACAACGTCACTCCCCGCCCGCGAGCCGAACCGCGTGCTGCGCAAATTCCTGCGCAACAAAAGCGCGGTGATTGGTGCGGTGCTGGTCGTCACCTTTGCCTTGCTGGCATTACTCGCGCCGTGGATTTCGCCTTTTGATCCGATCAAAGCCGATTTCATGGCGGTACGAAAAGCGCCCTCCGCCCTGCACTGGCTGGGTACCGATGAACTGGGTCGTGACATTTTATCGCGCCTGTTCTGGGGCGCACGCACGTCGCTGATGGCCGGTTGTGTGTCAGTGATTATCGCGATTGTGATTGGTGTGCCGCTCGGTCTTATCGCCGGTTTCTGGCAGGGCTGGCTGGACAGCGTGATTTCCCGCGTGGTTGAGGCGCTGCTGTCGTGTCCGTTTCTGGTGCTGGCGATCGCGCTGGGCGCGTTTCTCGGCCCGAGTCTGGGCAATGCGATGATTGCCATCGGGCTTTCCGCGATGCCGATTTTCGCCCGCCTGACGCGAGCGCAGGTGATGAGTATCCGCAACGAGGAATATATCGAAGGGGCGCGGGCGATTGGTCTGCCTGACCGCTGGATCCTCTGGCGCTACGTGCTGCCGAATGTGCTGTCGCCGATTCTGGTGCAGGCGACGCTGGCGATTGCCTCGGCGATCATCACCGAAGCCAGTCTGTCGTTTCTCGGTCTCGGCCAGCAACCGCCGGATGCCTCCTGGGGCGCGATGCTCAATACCGCGCGCAGCTTCCTCGAGCAGTCGCCGTGGATGTCGATTTTCCCCGGTCTGGCAATTTTCCTCACCGTACAGGGTTTCAATTTGCTGGGTGACGGGCTGCGTGATGCGCTCGACCCGCGTTCTGAATAAACCGTTTGCTGCTTTTTAAGGAAGAATACATGTCTGAGAATTACGATTTTAACGTGGCGTATCCGACCCTGCGTCCGACCATGATGGGGGCCAATGCGGTCTGTGCCTCGCAACCGCTGGCCGCGCAGGCGGGGATGAAAATGCTGATGCTGGGCGGCAACGCCGCCGATGCCGCTATCGCCACAGCCATTGCGCTGACCGTGCTCGAACCGAGTGGCAACGGCGCAGGCAGCGATGCGTTCGCGATTATCTGGGACGGCAAAAAAGCCCACGGCCTCAACGCGTCTGGCCGCTCACCGGCGGCGTGGACGCCGGAATATTTCGCCGCCAAAGGTCTGGACGCGGTACCGACTTACGGCTGGGATGCGGTCACGGTGCCGGGTGCCGTCTCCGGCTGGGTGGCGCTGGCAAAACGCTTCGGCACCCTGCCGCTGACCACGCTGGCGCAACCGGCCATCGATTATGCCCGCAACGGTTTTCCGGTCTCGCCGCTGATTGGCCGCCTGTGGGAAATCGCGGTCAAAAAACTGCATAACCAGCCGGGCTTTATGGAGTGTTTCGCACCTGAAGGCCGTGCGCCGAAAATCGGCGAAATATTCCGTAATCCGGCGCTGGCGGATTCGTTAGAGCTGATCGCCAAAACCGAAGGCGAAGCCTTCTATCGCGGCGAACTGGCAGAAAAAATGGTGGCGCACAGCCAGGCCCACGGCGGCGCGCTGACGCTGGACGACCTGGCGAATCACAAAGCCGACTGGGTCGAAACCATGCAGCAGTCTTTCGCGGGCGGCTCGGTTCATGAACTGCCGCCGAACGGTCAGGGTATCGCCACGTTGATCGCACTGGGCATTCTCGACAAACTGAATATCGGCGATCAGCCGGTGGATTCCGTCGAAACCACGCACCTGTGCATTGAAGCGATGAAACTGGCGCTGGCGGATTTGGATCAGCACGTCACCGACAGCGAGCACATGTTCTTCGATCCGCAACTGTTCCTCAATGACGAGTATCTGGCGGAACGCGCAAAACTGATTGACCGCAGCCAGGCCAGCGACGTGACGTACGGCGCTCCGCGTCCCGGCGGCACCGTGTATCTGACGGCGGCTGATTCCAGCGGCATGATGGTGTCTTTCATTCAGTCGAACTACATGGGCTTCGGTTCCGGCGTCGTGGTGCCGGGCACCGGTCTCAGCATGCAAAACCGTGGCTGCGGATTTACCCTCGACCCGACGCACGCCAACTGTGTCGCGCCGAACAAACGCACGCTGCACACCATTATTCCGGCCTTTGCGCAGGACGCGGCGGGCAAACCGCTGATGTCATTCGGCCTGATGGGCGGCCCGATGCAGGCGCAGGGGCATCTGCAACTGGCGCTGCGCGTCATGCTGTATAAGCAAAATCCGCAGGCGGCAATTGATGCCCCACGCTGGCGGATCAACGGTGGCCGTCAGGTGGCGATCGAATCCACCTTCAACCACAACACGCTGGCGGCACTGCGCGCCATGGGCCATGAACTGATCGTCGAAGACCCTCTCAGCGGCCATTCGTTTGGCGGCGCGCAGGTGATTGTCACCAATCCCGCAGGCGGTTATCTGGCAGGCACCGAATCCCGTAAAGACGGACAGGCACTGGTGATGTAGGTCTGGTTTCATTCTGCACCGCAAGCGGGTTTTGCCCTGCTCCTCCCCCTGCGAAGGGGGAGGTCGGGAGGGGGTTTTAAGGGCTAACTCCCTGTTTTAACAAACCTTAGCACCGGTTTTTGACCTTAATACCCCACCCCAACCCTCCCCTTCGCAGGGGAGGGAGTTGACCGTGTTTCACTCTGCACCGCGAGCGGGTTTTGCCCTGCTCCTCCCCCTGCGAAGGGGGAGGCCGGGAGGGGGTTTTAAGGGCTAACACCTTGTTTAAAAAAACCTTAACATCCGTTTTTGACCTTAATACCCCACCCCAACCCTCCCCTTCGCAGGGGTGGGAGTTGACCGTGTTTCACTCTGCACCGCGAGCGGGTTTTGCCCTGCTCCTCCCCCTGCGAAGGGGGAGGCCGGGAGGGGGTTTTAAGGGCTAACACCTTGTTTAAACAAACCTTAACATCAGTTTTTGACCTTAATACCCCACCCCAACCCTCCCCTTCGCAGGGGAGGGAGTTGACCGTGTTTCACCGCCTACCCAGGTGAAATTTTCCCTGTGGGTAGGGAGTTACCGCCATCTTTGTGACTTCCCTTCCAAATATTCGCTAAATCTATGTAATTCGATCCCATCGCTATAAATATTTGAAACAGCGTTCTATAAATGGAGTGTTGAGTTTTGTGCACTTTCATATGGAGAACGAATGTATGACCCGTCCACTGTTTCATGGCGTGATCCCCCCTGTCGCAACGATCCTGAATGAAAATGAGCAACTTGACCGTCAGGGGATGGCGCGTCTGATTGATTTTACGATTGAAGGCGGCGTGAACGGCCTGTTTTTCCTCGGCAGCGCGGGGGAATTTGCGCATATGTCTCAGGCACTGCGTCATGAAGTGGCTGAGTTTTGCACGAAACACGTTGCCGGACGTGTGCCGGTATTGATTGGTGCGGCGCATCCGGGCACGGCTGAAACGCTGGCTTTTGCGCAACATGCAAAAAGCGTCGGTGCCGACGGCGTGGTGGTGGTGAACCCGTATTACAACCCGATAACTGAAGAAGCGTTATATCTGCATTACCGCACGATTGCTGAAGGCGCCGGTTTGCCGGTGATCATGTACAACTATCCGGGGCTGACCGGCCAGCCGTTGCCCGTCAGTCTGATCAAACGTCTGGCACTGGAATGCCCGAACATTGTCGGCCTGAAAGACACCGTTGACAGCCTGAACCATATCCGCGAAACGATACAGGCCGTGAAACCGGAGCGCCCGGATTTCGCCGTGTTCTCCGGGTACGATGAATATCTGTTCGGCACGCTGATCCTCGGTGGCGACGGCGCGATCCCCGCCAGCGCCAACTTCGCCCCGCAACTGACCTGCGGAATTTACCGCGCATTTAAAGAGAAAGATTTCGCCACCGCCGTCGGACTGCAACAACGTCTGTCATTCCTGCCTCCGCTCTACACGCTGGATACGCCGATCTACAACGTCATCAAATACGCCATTTCACAAGTCATCAGCGATATGCCGGTGTATTCACTGAAACCGGCGCTGCCGCTGAGCAATGACAAACAAAAGATTGTGCGTGAGATTTTGAAACAAGCGGGCGTCAGTGTCGTCGGCTAACGCTTCCTCTGCGCCTCCCCTTCACTGCGGGAGGCAAAAACCCTCAATCTAAATCGAAATCATTACTATTCCGCTTTAATATTCGTTACTCTATTCGCATGATTTATCGAGCCGAATGACTTTCATAACGTAATGATGCAAACACTCCTCGACAGTTTCCGCGAAACGCCGGTCAGCTGGGTTGCAGATACTTTCAAACCGATGTCACCGCTGGTGACCAATGCGGTGCCGATGTCACTGCTGATGACCGCCGAAGGCTGCGCCAGCGTGCTTAAACGCTATCTGGATGCCAATGCGGCCGATGCCGCAGTGTGCGATAAACGACGCGCGCGTATTTCGATGTGGTCACAATGGTATTTCGCCACCCTGCTGCCAAGCTGGGTGATTGTGTCCCTGCGCCATGGCTGGCAACTGCCTATCGCCGCTGAAAACGTCTATCTGTGCATGCAGGAAGAAGGTCTGCCTGCGCAAATTTATCTGGACGGCGAAGGCGAAGCGCTGATCTCCGCAGAACCGATGGCACGCTTTGATGTGATGATCGAACGCCACTTACGCCCTGTCTGCGAAGCACTGGCTGAATTTTCCGGTCTGAAACCGGGCATTTACTGGAGCAACGCGGCGATCCGCGTCGGCTGGGGTGTGAAGCAGGCCGAACTGGTCCATGCGGACATCTCGGATGGCATGCAACTGATGGAATCACGCGAGCTGCGCAATGGCGGCAAAAATCCGTTATTCCAGCCGATGCGCGCCGAAGACCCTTCCGACCCCGACAGCCCGCAATACCGTAAACAGTGCTGCCTGCGCTACGATCTGGAGGATCACGCCATGTGCCCTTCCTGTCCCTTATTGCTAGCAGAACGCAAATCTGGCAAAAGGCGCAAAACCGTCGCCGAATAAATCAAACACTTACAAAACCTGACTAAGCTTAGCGTAAAAAAAGATTGGATCTTAGCCGCGGATAATTATAAGAATTGGGTTATATAGACCAACGAGGTATTTATCATGACTATGAAAACACCGAAGAGCTGGCCCTCCGCTCTTAACTCGCTGGCCTCAGAGGTGATGGTTTCTCTGGCGCAACCCGTTAACCGCGTATGGAACACGTTAACCGGCAAGCAACAGCCGCTCAGAGCAAGGATTGTTCATCGTTATGCCATTCCGTCCAGCCGGACGATCAGCGTAACGGAAGGTTTCTTTGGGTTCATTCCGGTGGAATCCTATGAAAACGAACGTTTTATTCTGGAAGTCGCGTACGCAGACAAGCAGTATCAGGTCGAAGTCCCGCGGGCGTACTACCAGAAAAGCAATATCGGCGACGGGATCGACATCCACACGCTGTAACGACACCGCTTATCAACAAGCTGCACCTTTCGGGGCGCAGCTTTTTTTATGCCAAAAAACCTGCCTGACCCCACACTTCCCGCTTTAATTTTGTTCAATACATGAAAATTATTGACATAATAACCTCAGAAATTTAGAAAAATATTTACATCCTATTCTTATAACAATGTTCCTTTTCTGAAGAGGTTAATGATGACCCGCACCGGACAGATTTCCCCTGCCACCGCCAGCCAGTCACGCCGCGCGCTCGTCGCCGGTTCGGTGGGTAACTTTATCGAATGGTATGAATTCGGCGTTTACGGTTATCTGGCGACGCTGATCGCCGGTAACTTTTTCACTCTGGAAGGCCAGACCGGGATGACCGGTTTACTGCTCACTTACGCGTCCTTCGCGCTGGCGTTTTTCTGCCGCCCGGTTGGCGCGATCATTTTTGGCCGCATCGGTGACCGCATTGGCCGCAAGCCGACGCTGATTGCCGTCGTCCTGCTGATGACGCTGGCCACGGCGATCATTGGTTTGCTGCCAACCTACGCCCAGATTGGCGTGGCTGCGCCGCTGTTGCTGACGCTGATGCGCATGTTCCAGGGATTATTTGCGGGCGGTGAATTCGGCGGTGCGGTGTCGCTGATGACCGAATTTGCGCCGAAAGGCAAACGCGGTATTTATGGCGCGTGGCAGTCGTTTACCGTGTCGCTGGGGTTGCTGACCGGCGTGGCGCTGGTCGCCATCCTGGTGCAGTGGTTACCGGAAGCGCAAATGAAAGACTGGGGATGGCGCATTCCGTTCCTGCTGGCGCTGCCGATGGGGCTGGTGGCGTTGTATCTGCGTCTGAAACTCGATGAAACACCGACCTTTGTTGCCAGTAAAAAAGCCGAACCGACAGCACAGAAAACCACTGCAGAAAAAGCCTCTGCGGTCGCCACCGCCAAAGCCATCGCGCTGGGGATTGGCCGCATGATGGGCTGGTCTGCGGGCGGTTATACCTTCCTGGTCGTCATGCCGTCTTATCTGCAAACCTCCCTGCACGCCACCTTTTTACAGGCGCTGGTGGCGACGGTACTGGCGAATGTCGGCTTTGCGCTGGCGATTCTGCCTTCCGGCTGGCTGAGCGATAAAATTGGCCGTAAGAAAGTGATGATGATCGCCGTTTTCGCGGTGATCGTGCTGAGTTTCCCGCTGCTGCATCTGCTGCAAAACCCGGAAAGCAGCCTGCTGGCGAAGGGCATTGCGGTGCTGATTGCCGGGGCGACGATCGGCATGATTGCCGGTCCCGGTCCGGCGATGCTGGCGGAAATGTTCCCGACCCGCGTGCGTTATACCGGGCTGGGGTTATCTTATTCCTTGTCGAATGCGGTGTTTTCCGGCTGTGCGGGTCTGATCATCACCGGCCTGATTAAAGAGACCGGCAATCTGGATATTCCGGCGTATTACGTGGTCGCCACCTGCGTGGTCAGCCTGTTTGCGTTGATGAGCCTGCGCAAAGACGACCACCTGCGTGATCTGGACGAATAAGCAATGAAGGACATCAACTTACAGTCGCGTCTCGATGCCTTACAGGGCAGTTTTTCACCGGCGGAAAAGCGCATCATCGCCATCATCCTGCGCGATCCGCCGGAGGTCGCAAAAATGGGCGTGACGGAACTGGCGAAATACGCCGAAACCAGCACTGCCACGGTGGTGCGCACCAGTAAACGGCTGGGTTTCAGCGGCTATCCGGCGTTGCGGCTGGCCTTAGCTGCTGAATCCTCCCGCCCTATGCCCGCCGACATGCCGCTGGCGGCCGATATTGGCGACCATGATTCGCCCAAACAGATCCTGCAAAAGTTGCTGGAATTCGAGGTCAAAGGCGCCACCGAAACCACGCAGTTACTCAGCGCCGCGACGCTGGAGCAGGCGGTGCGTTTTCTTTCACAGGCGCAGCGGATTGATATTTATGGCGCGGGTGCCTCGTCGCTGGTGGCGCAGGATTTCTGCCAGAAACTGCGGCGCATCGGCGTTGACGCCAGAACCTACGGCAGCACAGATGAAAGTCTGGTCAGTGCCTGTCAGCTTGCCGCGGGTGATGTCGCGCTGGCGATTTCCCATTCGGGCCAGACCACAGATGTCATCGACGCGCTTGTCCTGGCAAAAGCCGCAGGCGCAACCACGCTGGCGATCACCGCCAATGGCCGTGCTCCCCTCGCCCGCAAAGCCGATGTCGTGTTGCGAACCAGCAACCGCGAGATGGGTTTTCGCGCCGCCGCGATGGCGAGCCGCACCAGCCAGTTACTGCTGATCGACTGCCTGTTCATCGGTATCGCCCAGCGTCTGCCCGGTGCACGCGACGCCTTACGCAAAACCCACGACGCAGTGCATCAGCGCCGCCGCTGATATTCTGTCGTTCCCCTGCGCGCCTTCTATACTTCTTAAAACACTCCGGTTTATGAGGGCATGCATGTTCACCCATCGTTTGGTATTTCCTGCCAGCGTCCTGCGCGGGCGCGGCGCCATTAAACATCTGGGCGCGATGTGCGGACGTTTAGGCCAGCGGGCAATGTTAGTGGGCGGCAAACGCGCCATTGCCAGCGTCGAGGCGAAAGTCGCCGATCAGCTTGAGCAGCAAATGGTCAGCTATCTCGGCAGCGAGATTTTTGGCGGCGTCTGTTGTCAGGAAGAGATCAACCGACTGGCCGATGTGTTCCGCACGCAGGGCGTAGAAGTGATTATCGCCACCGGCGGCGGCAAGGCGCTGGATACCGCCAAAGCCGCGGGCGTGACCTGCAATATTCCGGTGGTGACATTGCCGAGCATTGCGGGTACCTGTTCAGCGGTGACTTCACTGGCGTTTCGCTATCATCAGGACGGTGAATTCCGCGACATGATGCCGTTATCCTGTGGCCCGGCGGCGTCGGTCATCGACGCGGATTTACTGGCCACCGCCCCGCTGCAATGGCTCTCGGCGGGCATCGGCGATACGCTGGCAAAATGGTACGAATACCGCGCCATCAGCGATCTCAGTCAGCTGACCGGTCTGGCAGGTGTCGCCAGAACCAACAGTGAATTGTGTTATACCCTGATCGAGCATTTTGCCGCTGACGCCTGTTTTGCGGTGCAGGACGGCAAAGCCAACAACGCGCTCGAACAGGTGCTCGACGCCATTTTCCTCTACGCCGGACTGACCTCCATCATGAGTAACGGCGCACACACCGGCGCTTCCCATGCATTATACGAAGGTTTCACCGCCTGCCCGAAAACCCGCCACGTCGCCCACGGTTTGCTGGTCGGTTACGGCAACCTGTGCCTGCTGGCACTGGAAAAACGCAGTGACGAAGAACTGCTGACCGCCATCGCGCTGGCCCGCGCCAGTGCCGTCCCGACACAGCTCGCGCATATCGCACCGGGTCTGACAGAGCAGGATCTGGCCGTGATTATCGACCGCAGCCTGAGCACGCCGGATATGGCGAACATGCCGTGGGAAGTGGAGTTTGCGGAAATTCGGGCCGCCATAGAGAGAGTGGAAAGGCTGGGGGCGAAAATTAATTAGATTTTGGCATGCCCGTAACGACAGGGCTAAAGCGGCCATGACTCTGCTCCTCCCCCTGCGAAGGGGGAGGCTGGGAGGGGGTTTTAAGGGCTAACACCAGAGTAAAGCTAACATCAACCCTTTGATTATACTTTAATACCCCACTCCAACCCTCCCCTTCGCAGGGGAGGGAGTAAGGCTCAGACTCCCTGAATTCTGAGATCCCACAGCTTACTCCGGATCAGTTGTTTCAGCCGGTTCGAAGCCTGCGACGCAGGCTGATCCCGCCGGCTCAGCAAAATCACCTCGAACGGCAGCGGTTCCACCACCGGCACAATCTTCAGCTGATCGACATACCGCCGGGCGGTAAAGGTATCGACCACACCGACACCGCCGCCTGCCAGCACCATGTCGGCGATCACCGAGTAGGTTTTGATAAACAGCGCCGAATGCGGCATCAGGCCGTTTTCGCGCAGGACGCGGTTGAGCACCTGACCCAGCGGATCCTGTTGCTGCAACATCAGCAGATCGTTTTCACATAACCACGCCAGTGAGACCGGCCCTTCGACGGCTGAATCTTTTGGTAACAGCGCGACCATGTTGCCCTGATAAATCGACTCGGCCACCAGTTCCTGCGTGGCCTGCTCGCCAAATGCCAGCGCGAAATCCATTTTGTATTGCAGCAGATCCTGACTCAGGGTGTTGAAATGTCCGGTCACCAGTTCGACACTGCCGCCGGGCGTCTGGCGGCGAAAATCCACCAGCACCGGCGCCATCACGCTGTGACCGAGAGCATGCGCCGAGCCGATGCGCACGTGCTGACCTTCGCCCTGGCGCAGCTGTTCCGCCAGTTCGCCGATGGCCTGAATATGGCTGAACAGCGCCTCGACTTCCGGCATTAACCGCCGCCCTTCCGGCGTCACGATTAATCCCTGCGGCGTGCGGTCAAACAACGTGAAGCCCAGTTGCTGCTCGGCGTGATTCAGCACGCGGCTGACATTCGGCTGCGACACATTGAGCAAACGCGCCGCGCCGCTGACGCTGCCTGCCTGTAAGACCGCCTGAAACACTTCGATGTGGCGTAAGCGCATTGCGGCCCTATTTCTGCGTGGTTGCTAAGTACGAGAAGGCACTTAACAGGCTGATAATCCCGGCGACCGTCGGGCTGTGATAACCCACGGTGACGGCATCGAGACGCTCCACACCGGGGATCAGGCAGAATAAATCCGCCAGCACCGGTCTGGCGGTCATCAGCTCAAGATGATAAGGCGCGCTGAATCTTGCGGCGGTCAGCGGTGCGGGTTTGCTGACGGCAATCGTCGCCTGTTTGCGGATTTTGGCGCAGGCAATGGACGGGCTGTCGGATTCGGCCGCATTGGCAGAAATCGCCCGTTTGACGCAGACATATTGCGATTCAGGGTAATAACGGCGGATCCAGGTTTCGAGGTGATCGTCGCCGGTCACCAGCCACAACGGCACATTGAGTTCCGCACCGGCGGCGGCGTATAAGTCGCTTTCACCGACCACGTTGCCGTTGAGTTTGACACGGTAAAAGGCACGGCCATTGATGGTGTGCGCCAGTACGCCGTTTTCGCCCGCCGCCGTGTGATAGCCGATAAACATCAGTCCGTCGTATTGCTGTTGTTGCAACCCTTCGACCATCGACAATCCGCGCGGTTTACCCTGCACCAGACGGGCACGCGGGTCGATTTTATCGGCGCGCAGGTTTTGCATCATCGCGTGGCTGTCCGCCACCGTCACTTCCATCGCGCCACCGGCAAAAGCGCCGTCGATGGCGGCGTTAACTTCGCCTTCCATCAGGGCCCGCGCGGCCTCGTAATCGGCGTTGCCCGGACTGCATTGTTCCGGGCGCATCACGCCTGCGATGCCTTCAATATCCGCAGAGATAAACACTTTCATCAGTCGTTCCCTTTTTGGTTTGCCAGAGCGTCCAGAATTTCACTCAACCCCAGCCGGTAATGTCCGTCGAATCCGCAGACGGTTTCTGCACTCAGTAAGGCATCAATAATAGCCTGTTCTGTGGCATCTGCCGCCAGCGCCAGCAGGGGCTCCAGTTCGGCATCGGCCAGCGTGACACCGTCACGTTGCGTCGAGAACGCCAGCGCGATATCACCTGAACCGTGCCCCCAGTAACTGCCCAGCCGTCCTAACCCGGCACCGGCGCGTTTGGCGATACGTCCGAGCTGGCGGCTGTCGAGATAACGGTCGCAGGCCATGACAATAATGACTGAACCGGCATCCACCTGCGGGGCCAGTTGCGGCAGTATTGCGCCGATGGCCTCGCCTGCCCGCACGCCGTCGAGCGTCAGTTCTGAGAGTTTGCCAAAATTGGCCAGCACCAGGATGCCTAATGTCGCGTTGAGGGTTTCGCACCAGCGCGAGGCGGTGCCGATGCCGCCTTTTAAACCGAAGCAACTCATGCCGCGTCCTGCCCCCACGCTGCCACGGGCGAAGGTTTTTGTCGCGCCGTCGAGTGCGGTCAGCGCGTCGTCTTCACTGACCGCCATCGCCTGAATATCGTTTAAATAGAAATCGTTGCACTCGAGGATCACCGGATTAATGGTGGCGTCCGGGCGGCCAATCTGCGGAAACTGCTGACAGCTGCGTTTCACCAGCGCATTGAACAAGGTGCCGGTGGCAAAAGTATTGCTGAGCAGCACCGGCGTTTGCAGTTCCCCCAGCTCCGTCACCTGAATCAGCCCCATCGGTTTGGCGAAACCATTAAGCACCGCCACACCGCATGGCAGCGGTTTTTCATAAAGATTGTCGCCGGGCGGCACTATGGCGGTGACGCCGGTCTGCACATCCCCCGCCGACAGTGTGCTGTGACCGACGGTCACTCCGGCGACGTCGGTGATGCTATTGGTCGCGCCGCAGGGAAATCGCGGGCGGAAAATCTGACGCGCGGTGCGCCAGCGTTGCAGCAAGGCAGACAGCGCCTGCTGCTGAAATTCATCGTTATGTTGTTGCGGATGCATCAGTTTTCCGTCTCAGCTGTTCAGTGGCTATTACTTTTTCAGTTTAGGATCCAGCGTATCCCGCAGCGCGTCGCCCAGCAGATTAAATGCCAGAACCGTGAGGAATATCGCCAGCCCCGGGAACACGCTGACGTTCCATTTTCCCGCCATCATCATATTGCGGCTCATCGCCAGAATATTGCCCCACTCCGGCACGTCAGGTTCCGGCCCCAGACCGATAAAACTCAGGCTGGCGGCCGTCAGAATACTGGTGCCGATACGCATGGTGAAATAGACGATCACATTCGACAGCGTACCCGGCAGAATATGGCGCAAAATCACCACCCTGTCCGGTGCGCCTACGCAGCGAACCGCTTCGACGTAGGCACTTTGTTTAATCGATAACGTGGCGGCGCGCACGATGCGGGCAAATACCGGCACGCTGAATACCGCGACCGCGATGATCACGTTGTTCAGCCCCGGCCCGAGGATCGCGACCACCGCGATCGCCAGCAACATGCCGGGAAAGGCAAACAGCACGTCGGAGCCGCGCATGATTAGCATATCGAGCCAGCGGCCGTAATACCCTGCCAGCAAGCCGAGTAACACGCCAGCGATCATCCCCAGCGTCACCGAGAAAATGCCGACGTACAGGGAGATCCGCGCGCCATAAATGATACGGCTGAGGACATCACGCCCTAAATCGTCCGTGCCAAACCAGTGCGCCGGCGTGGGTCCGACGCCGAGCGCCATCCAGTCCGGCGTCATCGGGTCGAAAGGGGCCAGCCACGGCGCGAATATCGCCACAAGCACCAGCAGCAGAATAAATCCGCCTGAGACCAGCGCCATCGGATGACGGATAAAGGTATGAAAAAAGTCGTACCACGGCGAACGGATATCATCGTTTTGCGAGGCTACCGCAGCCGGTGTGGTTTCTTCCAGCACAGAGACAGGATCGGTCATGAGCAGCTCCTAACGCAGACGGATTGCCGGATTGACCACCGCGTAAAGCAGGTCAACCAGCAGGTTTATCAGAATAAATTCAAACACAAACAGCATCACCAGCGCCTGGATCACCGGCTGATCCTGCGTCTTGATGGATTCGATCAGTAACCAGCCCAGCCCCGGCCAGCTGAACACGCTTTCGACGATAATCGAACCACCGAGCAGAAAGCCAAACTGCAAGCCAAGCATGGTGATAATCGGGATCAGCGCATTGCGCATGATGTGCTTCCACGTCACCCGCCGCGCACGTAATCCTTTGGCATTGGCGGTGCGCACGTAATCTTCCTGCGCCACATCGAGAAACGCCGAGCGGGTGAAGCGCGCCATCACCGCCGCCACTGACGAACCGAGGGTGATCGCCGGTAAGATAATGTCAGCGGGCGAGTTAAAGCCGCTGACGGCGAAGATCCCGAACGGCATGGCGACAAACTGGATCAGCAGCAATCCGAGCCAGAACGGCGGCATGGAAATTCCACCGACCGCCATGCTCATCAGTGTCCAGTCCTGCCATTTTCCGCGTTTGAGCGCTGACACCACGCCAATCACCAGGCCGAGCACCACCGACCACGCAAAGCCCGCCAGCGCCAGCAACAGCGTTGGCATAAAACCGCTTTCAATCACACTTAACACCGGCTGACGCGTGCGATACGTCGTGCCCAGATCGCCGTGCACCATGCCATCCAGCCAGTGCCAGTACTGCGCGGGCAGCGGATCGTTAAGGCCAAGCAGTTGCCGTGCTGACTCAACCGCCTCAATCGGCGCATCCTGACCGGCGTAAATACGCGCAGGGTCACCCGGCAGCAGCTTGATAAAGCCGAAAACCAGTAACGACACCACCAGTAAAACGGGGATCATTTCCAGTATCCGGCGGATAAAATAGGTCAGCATAAAAGGGTTTCCCTGAACCTGAATATTGATGGTGGTGTGCTCCTCCCCCTGCGAAGGGAGAAGCAGACCGGAACATGCATTGGTTTTGCCCTTTGCTCCTCCCCCTGCGAAGGGGGAAGCAGACCGGAACATACATTGGTTTTGCCCTTTGCTCCTCCCCCTGCGAAGGGGGAAGCAGACCGGAACATACATTGGTTTTGCCCTTTGCTCCTCCCCCTGCGAAGGGGGAGGTTGGGAGGGGGTTTTAAAGGCTAACACCCTGTTTAAACAAACCTTAACATCAGTTTTTGACCTTAATACCCCACCCCAACCCTCCCCTTCGCAGGGGAGGGAGCCGACCAAAATCTGCTTACGCGCCGGGAGCCAAAAAAATTACTTAAACTGTGCCTGGTTAAAGATCAGCGAGCCGTCGGCCAGCATGTAGACGCCGGAAAGATCTTTGCTTTTCCCCACCAGATTATCCGGCACGCCGAGATAGGCCACCGGGGCATCGGCCCACAGCAGTTTCTGCGCATCGGCATACGCCGCTTTACGTTTTTCGACGTCAGCCGTTTGCAGACCGGCGGTGATCGCCGCATCCACCTGTTTGTTGCTGTAATAAGAGACGTTATACGCCGACGGGATCCAGGATTCGGTGGCGAACAGCGGACGCAGCGCCCAGTCCGCGTCACCGGTCGACGCCGACCATGCGCCGTAATACATTTCCACTTTCGCATCCGCCGGTTTCGGCGTGCTCCACAGACGCTGGTTGAGCGAACCGGAATCCATCGGCACCAGTTTCACGCGCACGCCAATCAGGGAGAGTTGTTGTTTCAGGAACTGCGCACTGCGGATACGGTCGGTCTTGTTTGAGCTCCACATTTCCACGTCAAAGCCCTTCTCGTATCCGGCTTCTTTCATCAGTGCTTTGGCTTTGGTGATGTTGTAGCTGTAATCCGGCGTGGTTTGTTTCTGATAGAACTGAACGTTTTTTGGCAACGGCGACGTTGACGGCGATCCCAGCCCCGCGAAACCGACTTTCAGCCACAGATTGCGGTCGATGGCGTAGTTGATCGCCTGACGGACGCGCACATCAGAGAACTCTTTTTTCTGCGTATTGAAAGCGATGTAATACAGATAGATGCCCGGATCCTGCGCGATATCCAGCTTCGGATCGCTTTTCACGGTATCCACCAGATCGGACGGCAACGGATAGACCGCATCCACGCCGCCGGATTTCAGTTTCGCCACCTGCGTGGAATCTTCCGGCGTCGGGTAAAGCGTCACTGAATCGACTTTCGGCCAGCCTTTCTGCCAGTAGTGGTCATATTTCACCAGTTTGACGTCTTTACCCTGCTGCCATTCGACAAATTTGAACGGACCGGTGCCGACCGGATGTACGCTCAGATCCTGTTCGTTCGGGTATTGTTTTAACGACGCCGGGCTGTGCATGACCGCTGACGGGTGCGCCAGGGTGTTGATCATCGCGCCGAACGGTTTGTTGAGGGTGATTTTGACCTGATACGGGCTGATCACCTCCACAGATTTGATCATGCTGAACAGGGAGTTGCGTTTCAGGTGATTAGCCGGATTCGCCAGACGATCAAGGTTAACTTTTACCGCATCAGCATTGAACGGCGTGCCATCCTGGAAGGTCACATCGTGGCGCAGATTGATGGTGAATTCGGTGGCATCGCTGTTACTGGTGTAATCCGTCGCCAGCACCGGCACGACGGCCATTTTGCTGTCGAACTGGAACAGGCGTTCAAAAATGCCGCTCTGGATGGAATAACTCAGGGTATCAGTGGTGTCGTGCGGGTCGAAACCGGTCACGTCGGCATACATGGAAATACGCAAATCTTTGGCCTGAGCCGAGGCCGCGAAGCAAAGCGCCAGTCCGGCGGCAAGCAGGCTCTTACGCAGTAAGGTCGAATGCATGGTGTTCTCCTGTGTGTCCCAAAAAAGAAAGGTGAGTTATCCCTGTGCGACCCAGTGATGTTCACTGACGCGGGAATATTTGAGTTTTTCTATCTGTACACCCGCCGGATGCACCGGCGATTTCACTTCCACATCATCAAAATTGCGTAACGCACGCTGCGTCGGATCCGCCACCGGCACCGAACTGAGCAGACGTCGGGTATAGGAATGTTGAGGATTGCTAAACACGGCATCGCGAGGACCAATCTCCACAATCTGCCCGCTGTACATCACCGCTACGCGGTTGGCGATACGCTCCACCACCGCCATGTCATGCGAGATAAACAGCCACGCCACGCCGGTATCGCGCTGGAGATCCATCATCAGATTGACCACCTGCGCCTGAATCGACACATCGAGCGCCGACACCGCTTCGTCGGCAATAATTACCTGCGGCTGCAACGCCATTGCGCGCGCGATGGCAATACGCTGACGCTGGCCGCCGGAAAATTCGTGCGGATAACGCCGCGCATGGGAGGGTTCCAGCCCGACACTTTTCAGCAGCTGATTCACCACCGGCGTGGCATCGGCCAGCGACTTTTTCAGGCCGTGCAGTAATAACGGTTCGGCAATGGAAAATCCGACGGTGAGACGCGGATTGAGCGAGGCATACGGATCCTGAAACACCATCTGGATCTGACGGCGCACCGCCTGAAACGGCGTGTCGCGCATCAGGGTAATTTCCCGGCCTTCAAGATGAATGCTTTCGGATTGGCTGCCCACCAGCCGCAGGATGGCGCGCCCGGTGGTGGATTTCCCGCAACCGCTCTCGCCCACCAGCGCCAGCGTTTCGCCCGGCCAGATGGAGAAGTCGATCTGTTCCACGGCGTGCACTTCTTTGGTCACACGCGACAATACGCCGGAGCGGATCGGGTAGCAGACGCGGAGTCCGCGTACATCCAGTAACGGTGGCGCATCGTAATTCGCGGTTTTCTGATCGTCCTCTGCCGCAGGAATGTGAGGGAGATCACCTGCAACCGATTGCTTTTCGGATGAAACAGATTGAGCGGTTTTGGCGGCTAACAGCGGGAAACGGCGCGGCCATTTCAGCCCCTGCATATCGCCGAGTTTCGGCACGGCGGCCAGCAGCGCGCGGGTATAAGGATGCTGCGCGTTGGCAAAAATTTCCGTCACGCTGCCCTGCTCCACCACTTTGCCCTGATACATCACCACCACGCGGTCGGCAATTTCCGCCACCACGCCCATGTCGTGCGTGATAAACAGTACCGACATGTCGGTGCCCCGTTGCAGATCACGCAGAATTTGCAGAATGCGCGCCTGCACCGTGACATCCAGCGCCGTCGTGGGTTCGTCGGCAATCAGCAACGCCGGATCGCAGGCCAGCGCCTGCGCGATCATCACACGCTGACGCATGCCGCCGGAAAGTTCGTGCGGATAACATTTGAGGATGCGGTCAACGTCAGGAATGCGCACCTGTTTCAGCAGTTCGCGGGCTTTGTTCAGCGCGGTGGCTTTGTTCGCCATGCCGTGATCGAGCAGCCCTTCCGTCAGCTGATCGCCAACCCGCAAGACCGGATTGAGCGAGGTCATCGGCTCCTGAAAAATCATCGACATTTCCTGACCGCGCAGTTTGCGCCGCGATTCAGCCGACAGCGAGGTCAGCGCATGACGCATGCCGTTACGGCCAAAAAACTCGATGCTGCCGGCGTCAATGTGTGCCGAATCCGGCAACAGCCCCATGACGCTCAGTGAGGTGACGGATTTACCGGAGCCGCTTTCGCCGACCACCGCCACCACCTCACCTTTATGAATAGAGAAGGAAACGCCTTTCAGCGCCTGCGTTTTGCCTTGCCGGCCGGAAAATGTCACCGACAAATCGTTAATCTGCAAAATGGGCACTGTCATCAATAAACGCCTCCTTTATAGGTTGAATGGTTAAAGCCAGACTTCACCGTGCTCATAACGCAATGCCGGTTCGGCGTCCTGTGCCAGCCAGATCGGGCCATCGAGATCGACACGTTCCGCCTGCACCGCCACCGGCAGCGCCGCTTCCATCGCAATGGAAGAACCGAGCATGCAGCCGACCATAATGCGCAGGCCAAGCTGACGAGCCACGTCGGTCATCGCCAGTGCTTCGGTCAGGCCACCGCATTTATCGAGCTTGATGTTGATCATCTCGTAGCGGTCGCGCAGCCCGTCGATATCCGCCCGTTCGTGGCAGCTTTCGTCGGCGCAGACAGGAATGGGATGCAAACAACGCACCAGATCGTGGTCATTACCGGCAGGAAGTGGCTGTTCAATCATCGCCACGTTGAATTCATGCAGTGCCTGAAACAGACTGCCGAGATCCAAACCCAGCCAGGATTCGTTCGCATCCACCACCAGCGTGGCGTGCGGGGCAGCGGCGCGGATAGCGGCCACTTTCTCGATAATCTGCTCGCGGTTGAGTTTGATTTTCAGCAACTGCGCGCCACCGGCGACGGCCACTTCTGCCGCCTTCGCCATGTTTTCCAGTGAATCCAGACTCAGGGTTTCTGCGGTAATGACTGACGCAGGCTTCGGCATATCAAGCAGTTGCCACAAGGTCTTGCCCTGTTTTGCCGCATCCAGACGCCACATTGCACAATCCAGGGCATTGCGTGCGGAACCGATCGGCAATGCCTGTTGCAACGCCTCGCGGCTCAGGCCCTGTTCAACCTGCGGGCGGATAAGGTCGAGTTGCTCGCACACACTTTGCGGCGATTCCTGATAATGCGCGGTCGGCGTGCACTCCCCGACGGCGGAAAATTCACCGTCGGTCAGGAAAACACGCACGACCGTGACCGCGGTACGGGTACCGCGTGAAATCGCAAACGGCCGGGCCAGCGGCAATTCAACGGACTCAAACGTCATCTGCATCATCAGCCGTTATCCCTGATCCATTGCGCGATGTTTTTGATGCCGAAACGAACCGGGTCGGTGGCCGGTACGCCGAATTCTTCGCTGATTTTTGCCAGCGCGACTTTGGCTTCTTCTTCACTGACGGCGGAAGTATTGAGCGAGAAACCGGCCAGCCGCACGTCCGGGTTGGTCAGGCTGGCGGCCGCCAGATTGGTGTCGAGGCACTGGCGCAGGGTCGGCATAAACTGATGCGGCAGATGGCGCATATGCGGGCGGCCAAGTTCATGACACATCACCAGCAGGTGCGCCTGCGCGCCGTGGATCAGCCCCATGCTGACACCGGCAAAAGACGGGTGATACAGCGAGCCCTGACCTTCGATGATGTCCCAGTGATCGTCGTCATTGGCCGGAGACAAGGCTTCGACGGCACCGGAGATAAAGTCGGCAATCACCGCATCGATGGCAATACCGGCACCGGCCACCAGCACCCCGGTCTGTCCGGTCGCGCGGAAATCAGCGTTCAGATCCAGTTCGCGCATCGCGGCTTCCAGCGCCAGCGAGGTGTACATTTTGCCGACCGAACAGTCAGTACCCACGGTGAGAATGCGTTTACCGCTGCGCTTTTCGCCGGTACCGGTATCCAGTTCCGGCTGCATGTGGCGTACGTCAAACAACTGCACGTTGTGTTCTGCGGCCAGAGCGACCAGTTCAGGAATGTCGTTCAGCCCCTGATGCAGACCGTTCGCCACGTTCAGCCCGGCAGTGATCGCCGTTTTGATGGAATCAATCCAGTGTGCCGGTAATTTACCACCGGAGTTGGCGGTGCCAAGCACCATGGTTTTCGCGCCCTGCGCTTTGGCGGTGGCGATATCCATATCCGGCAGGCCGAGGGACACAGAATCCGTCGCCAGACGGATTTGCCCGACGCAGGCTTCAGGACGCCAGACGTGAATACCGCGCGCCGTTTTAGCCGCCAGCGGATCCATCACATCACCCAGGAAGAGAAGATACGGCTTTGGAATTTGCTGCATGTCAGTTTCTCCGGAATATTTTTTAGGTGTGGTTTTAATAAGGCTGCAGAGAATATTCCACGGGAGAAACCGGCTGACGAATACTTGTTTGGCGCTGGGGTATAACTTCAGGCTATAGGTTTAGCTATATGAATTTATTGTGGTTATTTGACTGGCAGGAAATGAGGGCAACAGGCAGGATCCGCAGGCATAAAAAAAGGCAGAGCCAATGAACTCTGCCTTTGCGATTACCTTTTTCAGACACAGAATGGGGTAATAATGTAATCCACTAACTTAGAAGCGGTAAGTCAGTGCAACAGCAACGATGTCGTCTGAGTTCACACCCAGTTTGTTGTTGTCATCGATCAGGTTGATCATATAGTCAACGTAGGCGTACATGTTTTTGTTGAAGTAGTAAGTTGCGCCAACATCAACGTATTTGACCAGATCTTCGTCACCGACGGTTTCAACATCTTTCGCTTTGGACTGCACGTAAGCCAGGGATGGACGCAGGCCGTTTTCGAACTGGTACTGAGCCACAAACTCATAACCCTGAGATTTGTTAGCGAAGCCAGCGGTTGAACCCACAGTGATTGGCATTGAGTTACGTGTTTCGTTATACATTGCTGCCAGATAAACCTGGTTAGCGTCATATTTCAGACCCGTTGCCCATGCAGATGCTTTGTCGCCTTTACCGTAAGTGCCGCTGGTTTGTGCGTCAGTACGGTCAGAAGAAGACCCTGCGATAACGGCACCGATACCGGAACCTGCGATATCAGAATAATCGATGGATGCGCCGTAGCCGTCGCCGTTTGCTTTGCTGGCTGAACGACCGTCGTTTTCGTTTTTACCCTGATATTGCAGGGCAATGTTCAGGCCAGTGACCAGACCGAAGAAGTCCTGGTTACGGTAAGTTGCCAGACCATTTGAACGGCCAACCATGAAGTTGTCAGAGTTGCCGGTATCGCCACCGAACTCTGGCAGCATATCGGTGTAACCGATAGCGTCGTATACCACACCGTAGTTACGGCCGTAGTCGATAGACCCGAAGTCTTTAATTTTCAGACCCGCAAAGCCCAGACGGGTTTTGTTGCCCAGGTCGCCCTGAGATTCTGCGTGGTTAGCCTGAATGTTGTATTCCCACTGGCCATAACCGGTCAGTGTGTCATTAATTTGAGTTTCACCTTTAAAGCCCAGACGCGCATAGGTTTTGTCGCCTTCTGAACTTGAATCATCAGTGAAATAATGCTTAGCGGTTACGCGACCGTACAGGTCCAGTTTATTACCGTCTTTATTATAAATTTCGGCTGCATTTGCGGTAGATCCCACTGCAATTAAAGAGACCGCTAAGGCCAACACACTGCGCTTCATCATTATTTAAGTTTCCTTGATTTTTTTATAAAGGAGTTCTCATGCCCGCTTTTAGATATCGGGCTGTGAGTATTTGTACATGTTTTAAAATACGTCTGTCTGTAAAACGATTTGAACCTTAACACTGAGCACGAAAAGTTAAAATGGAAAAGTTCGCCTCAATAAGTCTTTTTCACGTAAAGAGATGTAACATAATGTTTCTATCATAAGCCACTAAGCCCCTGATTATATGCGGTTTTCGCATAACGTTTTGCACAGTAATGGTGCGTCGCCTCTTTTTGGTGCAAAACGTCTTTCATTTTGTAAAGGAGTTGCAGGCCAAATCACCTTTATCAAAAGGTTTTTTTCTGTTAACAATCGTTAATGAATTAAGGAGAGAAAAAGAAGGGTTGCATTTAAATAGTGCATAGCAGGGTAATGATTTCGCGGGAAAGTTCATTATCTCATTAATAGAAAATGCAGCCATAAGATTTTTGTACTACGCCATTTTTTCTTATTTCGGAATTTTGTTAAAAGCATCGAACAAAATAAACACAAATTAAATGAAATAATAATGACGCCCGTGATTGGTTTGAACAAAACCGGTTATTTAAATATGACCGGTTTGCGTTATTTTTATTCAATACGGGCTTTGCGGATTTTATGAGAAGACATTTGCACATGTCCTCTCTGTGTAAAGAGAGGACAAAATGAGGTGATTAAAAGAAAGTTAGCGGAACTGCGCGGCGTGAAGTTGTGCGTAACGCCCCTGAAGGGCCAGCAGGGAATCGTGAGTGCCCTGCTCAACAATGCCTTCTTTGTCGACCACGATAATGCGGTCAGCGTTCTGAATCGTCGCCAGACGATGGGCAATCACCAGCGTGGTACGCCCTTCCGAAAGCTCGGCCAGCGATTGCTGGATCGCCTGCTCGGTGGCGGTATCCAGTGCGGAAGTCGCTTCATCGAGGATCAGGATCGGCGGATTTTTCAGGAAAATGCGCGCAATGGACAGACGCTGTTTCTGCCCGCCGGAGAGTTTCACGCCCCGCTCACCAATCACCGTGTCCATCCCCAGCGGCAGTGCGTCGATCACCTCATCGAGTCGCGCACGGCTGGCGGCCAGACGGATGTCTTCTTCGCTGGCGTCCAGTTTACCGTAGGCAATGTTTTCGCGAATGGTGCCGCCGAACAGGAAGACATCCTGCTGCACGATGCCGATGTTATGGCGCAGCGAAGTTTGCGTCATGTCGCGGATATCAATGCCATCGATGGTAATGCTGCCGCTGTCCAGTTCGTAAAAACGTGGCAGCAGCGAGCACAATGTGGTTTTGCCCGCGCCGGAAGGCCCGACAAACGCCAGCGTTTCACCGGCATTAATGGTCAGCGAGATGCCGTTGAGGATCTTGCTGGCAGGCGTGTAACCGAACACCACGTTGTCGTAACGGATATCGCCACGTAAATGGCTGACCACCTGCGCGCCAGGCCGGTCAACGATATCCGGCGCGGTGTCGATCAGTTGGGTAAAGCGTTTAAACCCGGCAATTCCTTTCGGATAGCTTTCCAGCACCGAGCTGATTTTCGCCACCGGACGGAAGAACACTTCCACCAGCAGCAGGAATCCGACGAATCCGCCATAGGTCAGCTGGTCATTAATCACGTACCAGGTACCGGCGACCATCACGATCAGCTGAACCAGACGGGTACTCAGGTAGCTGAGCGTCAGGCTGGCGGTCATGATCTGATAGGCTTTCAGTTTGGTGGTACGGTAGTTATCGTTATCCGAGGCAAACAGTTTTTGCTCATGTTCTTCGTTGGCAAAGGCTTTCACCACACGAATACCGCCGATGCTTTCTTCTATACGTGCGTTGAAATTCCCCACCTGCCCGAACAGACGCCGCCAGGTTTCGGTCATCTGCGCCCCGTAACGGCTCACCATCCAGGTCATCGCCGGGACAATAATGATGGTCATCAGCGCCAGTTGCACATGCACCGTCGCCATCAGGATAAACGCGCCGATAAAGGTCATCACCGCGATAAACACATCTTCCGGCCCGTGATGCGCCACCTCGCCCACTTCTTCCAGATCTTTGGTGACATGGGTAATGATGTGACCGGTTTTCGTATTGTCGTAATAACGGAAAGACAGTTTCTGTAAATGGCTGAATGCCTGACGACGCATATCCGTTTCAATGCCGACGCCCAGCGCGTGTCCCCAGTAGTTGACGATAGCCATCAGCGCGGTATTGAACAGGTAGATCAGCAACAGACCGACCGTCGCCCCGATGATCAGCACCCAGTCATGGGCAGGCAAAAGTGTGTCGATGAAGGTTTTGATGGCCATCGGAAAGCCCAGTTCCAGCAACCCGGCCAGAATGGCGCACCCGAAATCAAGAAAGAACAGCTTTTTATAAGGCACGTAATAAGAGAAGAAACGGCGGAGCATCATGCATCCTCATAGAAACGGCCCGGAGGCGGGCAAGTCCGTCAGTCTAAATGAAAATGGTTATCGATAAAGATAATTTTAGACGCGCCCCGCCGGAAGATCGTTTTTACAGCACGTTGCGCACGCCGCTCAAAATCACATCAAAGACCGCATTCAGCGCCTGCCAGGCTATCTCTGCGCTGATCGTTTCATAGGTGGTCAGCACCGCCACGAAAGTGGATTTTTGCGTCGCCAGCAAAGATTCATATTCCCCAGAACGGAAACTGCCTTTGCCCTTTTCAATCTCCCATGTCAGCTGAAGTAAGGCTTCAATCTGCGGGACGGCACTGCTTGCCACCGTATTCCAGTTTGCGCCCAGCGAAACTTTTGCCGCATTGATTGCGCGGTCTCTTAAATCAAAAATATCACTCATCCTGTTCACCTTTATTATTGTTGCGATGTGCCTGAGCCATTTTTTAATACCCGTTCATACGTCAGCATTGACTGCATAATCACGGAAACCTGTTTACGCTGAATAGCGATATACGCCGGAGAATCCTGTTGCGAACAATGCTGCCTTTTATATTTAATCTGATAGAAGATATTTCTCAGGCCGAATATCTGCTGGTCAATCGCAGGATTGTTATTTAAGGCTTTGGTGCGGGATTCAATCAGCGCCAGATCGGTTTCCGCGGAATTGAAGAACTGACTGTCGGGTGCAGAAAGGGAAGAAATCAGTGAAAGCGTTTGCCCTGCCGCCACGGGCGCAGCCTGGCAGGCAACAACCGGTGCGGCGGGTTGTGCATCGTCAGCCATTGCCTGCGCCGTCCAGGTCACAAATTGCCGGTCAGCTTTCATTTCGAAATCGGTAATCTGATTATCTAACGTCGCGTCGTACTGATGGGTGGAACACCCGCTTATTGCCATCACGACAATCAATATCGCGACGCTGAATTTAATGATTGATTTCAAAATGCCTCTCCTGTGATGAATTCCGAAGGTGGGCATTATTCCATTGCCCCTGCCTTCAAAAAATTAGTCATAAGAAAGAAACGGCGCCATCAACCGGTAAATCATTTTCAATAAATGAGGGGGTCATTTTTATCATTGAAATAAAAAAAAGCGATGTGAGATTATTTTCAGGTTAAAAACGTTCACTCCCTCCCCTGCGAAGGGGAGGGTTGGGGTGGGGTGGGGTGGGGTATTAAGGTCAAAATCCAAAAGTGAAAGTGAAAGTGAAAGTGAACTTTAACAAGGTGTTAGCCATTAAAACCCCCTCCCACCCTCCCCCTTCGCAGGGGGAGGAGCACCATGACCTTGAATTTGAATTTGAATTTGAAAGCTAATTACCGGCTCGCCGCCTCAACCGCCATCTGCACATAAATCTCCCGCAGTTTCGCGGCTACTCCCCCCGGTTTTCCCTCTCCGACCGGCTTGCCGTCCAGCGAAATCACTGGCCAGATAAAGGTCGTGGCGGAGCTGATAAATATCTCGCTAGCGTTCTGCGCTTCTTCCAGCGTGAACGGACGTTCCTCGAAACGGATACCGTGCTGCTTCGCCAGTTCCAGCAGCGCCTGACGGGTGATGCCGTGCAGAATGTGGGTGCTCAGCGGACGGGTGATCAGCGTGCCGTCGGCGTCGACAATCCAGGCGTTGCTGGAACTGGCCTCGGTGATCAGGCCGTTTTCAGTCAGTAAGGCGTCGTCGGCGTCATGCTGATGGGCGTACTCTTTCGCCAGACAAGGTGCCAGCAGGCCGACGGTTTTGATGTCGCGACGCTGCCAGCGGATATCCTCAACAGAAACCATGCGTATGCCGCTTTTCGCTTTCGGATGGTCGATCAGCGCACGCGCCTGCGTAAACATCAGAAAAGTCGGCGTGACGCTTTCACCGGGGAAATCAAAGTCACGATCGCCGCTGTTGCCACGGCTGATTTGCAGATAAACCGCCCCTTCCAC
Source organism: Rahnella victoriana (assembly GCF_021276285.1). Classification (NCBI taxonomy): domain Bacteria; kingdom Pseudomonadati; phylum Pseudomonadota; class Gammaproteobacteria; order Enterobacterales; family Yersiniaceae; genus Rahnella; species Rahnella victoriana. The sequence continues at coordinate 3,796,883 of NZ_CP089919.1, read as the reverse complement.
CAGATTGTTTTCTGCGATCAGCCGGTTTTGCAGGATCTCAATGTCACTCAGCGCACAAGGCAGACGCAGGCTCAGTGCCTGACAGGAACGCGCAAGGCGGGCCAGATGCGCCGCGTTATCGAGCAGACGACCGTTCAGCACGGCGCTGACTTCATACACCGCATCAGCAAACAAAAAACCGCGATCAAATACCGACACCTTCGCGTCATGCTCGGCAACAAACTCCCCGTTGAGGTACACCGTTCTGGTCATGTTATTTTTCCTGGCCAACGTTGATTAGGATTTTTATTAGCTGTATTCAATACCAGAAAATAAATTGCGTGAAAACTGAGCGCCGGATGTTGATGCAACGCAGGTTTCCGCGATTCAGGGCGTAAAAAAAGCGCCCGGTTGAGCGCTGTTTCAGGGGAAGACCAAAGATCAGAGTTCGCCTTTTTTCTTTTTGTTGCGGATCACTAACCAGCTGATCAGCGCCATCACGCAGCCGATGAAGATAAACCAGATACCCAGCATCAGTTGCGGAGCCATTTCTCCCGGCGGGGTTTCCGGGCTGCCGACCACTAAACCGTGGATCGTGGCAACAATGCCGATAACCAGTAAAATCATACTGTTGCGTAATAAACGGCGGGCTACGGTCATGGGTTGTCTTGGGGTGGCCATCAGAAGCGTCCTTGAGCAATAAAATAAAGATAAGGGCGCATAATAGCGCCCTTCTTTTTTATGTCAAAATCGTCAGTTCACAATCGTGAAGGTCAATCAGCGACGATTACGCACCAACTGATAGCGGCGGGTGAGATATTCCACCGGCGCGCTCCAGATATGCACCAGACGGCAGAACGGGAACAGCAGGAATAAGGTCATCCCCAGCACCAGATGCACGCGGAAAATAAACGCCACGCCATCAAGATGCGCCGCTGCGCCGCCACGGAAGGTCACCACCGACTGCGCCCAGCCGACCAGTTTCATCATTTCGCTGCCGTCCATATGCTGCGCGGAGAACGGAATGGTGCTCAGCCCCAGCGCACACTGTACCACCAGCAGAATGATGATCATGATGTCACCAAAACTGGAGGTTGCCCGCACGCGTTCGTTGCTCAGACGACGCCACACCAGCATACCGCCGCCGATCAGGGTCATCACGCCGCAGGCACCGCCCGCCCACATTGCCATTTGCTGTTTCACCGGCACCGGCAGGAAGGATTCGTACATCCAGTGCGGCGTCAGCATCCCGAAGGCGTGACCGGCAATGATGCCGAGTATGCCGACGTGGAACAGTGGCGACGCGATGCGCAGCGTTTTTTTCTCCAGTAACTGACTGGAGCCAGCACGCCAGCTGTACTGACCGTAGTCATACCGCAGCCAGCTGCCGACCAGAAATACCGTGCCGCACAGGTACGGATAGATATTAAAGAAGAAGTTGTTGAGGAAGTCGGTCATTTGCGTGGTTCCCCCGCAGGCGTTTCATCAAGGTTCAGATACTGTGGTGCGACCGCACCGGCGAAGCGTTTCTGGTGCGCGGCTTCCTCGCCTGACGCACAGCTTTGCTCGCCGAGGAACGTGATTTGTTCCTCTTCCCAGACCGCATCCAGCGCGGCGGGCGTGTCGTCACGGGCTTCCTGTTTGATCCCTTCGCGCACCGTTTCGGTGGCGATATCACTGCCGGACATCGCCAGCAGTAAATCAAACAGTTCGGCGTAATGGCTGTCACGCTCCTGCAAACGGGCACTCAGCAAGGCCAGGATTGGCGCGATATCGCGCAGGCCGTCGCGGGCCTGTTGTTCGTCATGCGTGGTGAGATATTCCAGGTACAGCGGCAGATAATCGGGCAGCTCACGGCTGTCAATTTCCAGCCCGGCTTCGCGATATTGCTCCATCAGATCAACCATCGCCTGACCACGGTCACGGGATTCGCCATGCACGTGCTCAAACAACAGTAACGATGTGGCGCGGCCGCGATCGAACAAACCGGTATACGCCGACTGCGCATCCAGCAGATCCCTTTTACAGAAATCCGTGATGTACAGCGCCAGATCCAGACGCTGCTCAGAGTCCAGTTCAGCAGACTGAGTCACTGCCTCGAGAAGCTCCATCTTGTGTTCCCACAAGTCTTCGGACGGATAATCCAGCAGCAGGCCGATGATGCGTAAACTGTTCATTAGCCCTTCCTTTCTGTTTTCGCGCCGATGTCGATGGCATCAATGCGTTTGCTGTTGAACAGGTTGAATTTGCTGTCGCTGCCGTGACAACCGTCACCGAAGCTGAAACCACAACCTTTGGCTTCCGGGAAGGCTTCACGCGCCTGTTCACGATGGCTGGATGGCACCACGAAACGATCTTCGTAGTTGGCAATCGCCAGATAGCGGTACATCTCTTCCGCCTGCGCCGCAGACAATCCGACCTGCTCCAGCGCGCTGGTATCCGTGATGCCGTCCACCGTTTCAGCACGTTTGAAGTGACGCATCGCCAGCATACGTTTCAGCGCACGCAGCACCGGTGCGGTGTCGCCCGCCGTCAGCAGGTTCGCCAGATATTGCACAGGAATACGCAGACTTTCGACGTCCGGCAGCACGCCGCTGTGCGGTAATGCACCGGCGTCGGCAGCGGACTGGATTGGAGACAGCGGCGGCACGTACCAGACCATCGGCAATGTGCGGTATTCAGGATGCAGCGGCAGTGCCAGCTTCCATTCAATCGCCATTTTATAGACCGGCGACTGGCGCGCAGCGTCCATCACGGAAATCGGAATGCCGTCTTTTTCAGCCTGGGCGATCACTTCAGGATCATTCGGATCGAGGAAGATGCTCATCTGGCTTTCGTAGAGATCTTTATCGTTCTCCACTGACGCGGCTTCGGCAATACGGTCGGCGTCATACAACACCACGCCGAGATAGCGAATACGGCCAACGCAGGTTTCGGAACAGACCGTTGGCTGGCCCGCTTCGATACGCGGATAACAGAAAATACATTTTTCTGACTTGCCGCTTTTCCAGTTGAAGTAGATTTTTTTGTACGGACAGCCGGTCAGGCACATACGCCAGCCGCGGCATTTGTCCTGGTCGATCAGCACGATGCCGTCTTCGCCGCGCTTATAAATCGCACCGCTCGGACAGGTCGCCACACACGCCGGGTTCAGGCAGTGTTCGCACAGACGCGGCAGGTACGCCATAAAGGTATTTTCGAATTCGCCGTACATCTCTTTCTGCATGTTGGCGAAGTTCTGATCGGCAGAACGTTTGCTGAACTCGGTGCCCAGATCGTCTTCCCAGTTCGGGCCGCCGGTAATTTTCTTCATGCGTTTGCCAGTCAGCAGTGAACGCGGACGGGCTACCGGCTGATGTTTACTGTCTTTCGCGGTGTGCAGATGCTGATAATCAAAATCAAACGGCTCGTAATAATCATCGATTTCCGGCATGTGCGGGTTGGCGAAGATTTTATGCAGCAGGTTGGCTTTGTTGCCCATACGCGGCTGCAGTTTGCCGTTGATTTTGCGGATCCAGCCGCCCTTCCATTTTTCCTGGTTTTCCCAGTCGTGCGGATAACCCAGACCCGGTTTGGTTTCCACGTTATTGAACCACGCGTATTCCATCCCTTCGCGGCTGGTCCAGACGTTTTTACAGGTCACGGAACAGGTGTGGCAGCCAATGCATTTGTCGAGATTCAGCACCATGCCGACTTGTGAACGAATTTTCATTTGGCTTTCTCCTGTTGCACGGCGTCCTGCACGTAGTCATTGCCTTCATCGTCTAACCAGTCGATGCGGTTCATTTTGCGCACAATCACGAATTCATCGCGGTTAGAACCGACCGTGCCGTAGTAGTTGAAACCGTATGCCAGCTGCGCATAGCCGCCGATCATGTGAGTCGGTTTCGGGCAAACGCGGGTAACGGAGTTGTGGATCCCGCCGCGCTGCTGGCTGATTTCCGAACCCGGAATATTCACGATGCGTTCCTGCGCGTGATACATCATGGTCATCCCCGCCGGTACGCGCTGGCTGACCACCGCACGGGCGCTCAGCGAGCCGTTGGCGTTGAACGCTTCGATCCAGTCGTTATCCTCGATACCCAGTTTTGTCGCATCGTCTTCACTCAGCCAGACAATCGGGCCGCCGCGACCTAAGGTCAGCATCAGCAGGTTGTCGCTGTAGGTGGAGTGAATGCCCCATTTCTGGTGCGGCGTCAGGAAGTTCAGCGCCATTTCCGGGTTGCCGTTCGGTTTCGCGTTCAGCAACGGCTGCGCCGCGCGGGTGTCGATTGGCGGACGGTATACCAGCAGGCTTTCACCGAACGCACGCATCCACGCGTGATCCTGATAAATCTGCTGACGGCCGGACAGCGTGCGCCACGGGATCAGCTCATGCACGTTGGTGTAACAGGCGTTGTAAGAAACGTGTTCATCTTCCAGGCCAGACCACGTCGGGCTGGAGATGATTTTGCGCGGCTGCGCCTGAATATCGCGGAAGCGGATTTTCTCGTCTTCTTTATTCAGCGCCAGATGCGTGTGGTCGCGGCCGGTATTCTGGCTCAGCGCCGCCCAGGCTTTCACCGCCACCTGACCGTTGGTTTCCGGTGCCAGCGTCAGGATGACTTCTGCCGCATCAATGGCGGTGTTGATCATCGGCTGGCCTTTCGCCGTACCGTCCGGTTTGGTGTAGTTGAGTTTTTTCAGCAAACCGACTTCGCTGTCGGTATTCCAGCTGATGCCTTTGCCGCCGTTACCGAGTTTTTCCAGCAACGGACCGACTGAGGTGAAACGTTCGTAAGTATTCGGATAATCGCGTTCAACCGCCATCAGATGCGGTGCGGTACGCCCCGGGATCAGCTCGCATTCGCCTTTTTTCCAGTCTTCCACGCCAAACGGCTGTGCCAGTTCAGCGGCGGAATCGTGCTGGATCGGCAAGGTCACCATGTCGGTTTCCACACCCAGATGGCCGACGCAAACACGGGAGAATTCCTTGGCGATGCCTTTGTAGATTTCCCAGTCGCTTTTCGAATCCCAGGCCGGATCAACGGCCGCTGACAGCGGATGAATAAACGGATGCATGTCCGAGGTATTCATGTCGTCTTTTTCGTACCAGGTCGCGGTCGGCAGAACGATGTCGGAATACAGACAGGTGCTGGACATACGGAAATCCAGCGTGACCACCAGATCCAGTTTGCCTTCGCCGCCCTGCGCCTGCCATTCGACTTCTTCCGGCATCACGCCGCCCTGAATGCCTAAATCCTCTCCCTGAATACCGTGTTCGGTACCCAGCAGATATTTCAGCATGTACTCGTGGCCTTTACCGGAAGAACCCAGCAGGTTAGAGCGCCAGACAAACAGGTTACGCGGGAAGTTCTGCGGATTATCCGGCTGTTCAGCGGCGAACCGCACACTGCCGTCTTTCAGGGCAGCGACGGTGAAATCTGCCGGAGAAACACCGGCGGCTTTCGCCTGTTGCGCGATATGCAGCGGGTTCACGTTGAGCTGCGGCGCAGATGGCAGCCAGCCCATACGCTCGGCGCGCACGTTATAGTCGATCATGCTGCCGGTGAATTTGGATTTATCCGCCAGCGGCGACAACAGTTCCTGCGGTGCGACGGTTTCGTAACGCCACTGGCTGGAATGGTTGTAGAAGAACGAGGTGCTGTTCATCTGGCGCGGCGGACGCTGCCAGTCAAGACCAAAGGCCAGCGGCTGCCAGCCGGTTTGCGGACGCAGTTTTTCCTGCCCGACGTAGTGTGCCCAGCCGCCACCGCTCTGACCCACGCAACCGCAGAAGATCAGCATGTTGATCAGACCCCGGTAGTTCATGTCGAGGTGATACCAGTGGTTCATCCCGGCACCGACGATGATCATCGAACGGCCATGGGTTTTGTTGGCGTTATCGGCAAATTCATGAGCGATACGCACGATGTTCTGCTGAGACACGCCGGTGATTTTTTCGGCCCAGGCTGGCGTATACGCTTTGATTTCGTCATAGCGTTGCGCGCAGTTTTCATCATTCAGACCGCGCTCAATACCGTAGTTTGCCAGCGTCAGGTCGTACACGCTGGCGACCAGACCGGTGCTGCCATCCGCCAGTTGCAGGCGTTTGACCGGCAGTTTGTGCATCAGGATCTCATCCAGCGCCACGCTGTTGAAATGCTCGCTGACCGCGCCGCCAAAGTACGGATAACCGACGTTCACCACTTCATCGTGATTATCCAGCAGGCTCAGTTGCAGGCTGACGTCTTTGTGGTCTTTGCCCTCGCGGGATTCCAGATTCCACTGGCCTTTTTCACCCCAGCGGTAACCAATCGAGCCTAACGGCGACACCAGTTCACCGGTATTTTCGTCAAAGGCGATGGTTTTCCACTGCGGGTTATTTTCCTGACCGAGATTGTCCACCAGATCAGACGCACGCAGCATACGGCCTGCGGCATACGAACCGTCTTCGCGTGGTTCGAGCATCACCAGCATCGGCATGTCGGTATAGCGACGCACGTAATCGGTAAAGTACTGGCTCGGATTATCGATATGGAAGGATTTGAGGATCACATGGCCCATGGCCAGCGCCAGTGCGCTGTCGGTGCCTTGTTTCGGTGCCAGCCACTGGTCGCAAATCTTAGCGATTTCGGCGTAATCCGGCGTAATGGCCACCGTTTTGGTGCCTTTGTAACGCACTTCGGTAAAGAAGTGAGCATCCGGCGTACGGGTCTGCGGAACGTTAGAACCCCAGGCGATAATATATGAAGAGTTGTACCAGTCAGCCGATTCCGGCACGTCGGTCTGCTCGCCCCAGGTTTGCGGAGAAGCCGGTGGCAAATCGCAGTACCAGTCGTAGAAGCTCAGACACACGCCGCCGATCAGCGACAGATAACGAGCGCCGGATGCGTAAGACACCATCGACATCGCCGGAATTGGCGAGAAACCGATAATGCGGTCCGGGCCAAAAGTTTTGGCGGTATACACGTTGGAGGCTGCAATCAGCTCATTCACTTCCTGCCAGCTTGAACGCACAAACCCACCGCGTCCGCGTGCGGCTTTATATTCTTTGGCTTTTTCCGGCTGATTAATGATCGAGCCCCAGGCATCCACCGGATCGCTGTGTTTCAGTTTGGCTTCACGCCATAACTGGATCAGCTTTTTGCGCATCAGGGGATATTTCAGGCGGTTTGCGCTGTAGAGATACCAGGAATAGCTGGCACCACGCGGGCAGCCACGCGGTTCGTGGTTCGGCAGATCCGGACGGGTGCGCGGATAGTCAGTCTGCTGGGTTTCCCAGGTGACCAGACCGTTTTTAACGTAAATCTTCCAGCTGCATGAACCGGTGCAGTTCACACCGTGTGTGGAACGCACCACTTTGTCGTGCTGCCAGCGGCTACGGTAGCCGTCTTCCCAGTCACGATTGGTATCCAGCGTCTGGCCATGGCCGTCAGCGAAAGGTTCAGCTAGCTGTTTGAAATAGCGAAACCGGTCAAGAAACTTGCTCATCCGGAACTCTCCTGTGCAAAGGCTTATTTGCGCTTTGTCATTATGTGAATGGCGGGGAATACAACTTCATTGCTCGTGCCCGAAGTAATTGGAATTGCAGCAAGGCAGCAAACGAAGGAATCCCGATGAGCTGACACAAGTCAGTGATTCGGGTGACTGAGTGCTGCTAACGCTGCTGCTATTTCAAGTACAAAGGGGAAATTGGCCTCAGGGTATGCACGCGCGGGAGCGCCCTACTTGATTGCGATCAAGGCCGCCTCGTCGTGTATTTATTTACATAACGCAAGATACCCCCAAAGGGGTATCCACAGGGGAATCGTCATCTTATTGATTTACAGGATGTAATTTAAAAACAGGCAAGCCCTTTTATGCAGGACGGGAGGATATGGAAAATGAGGGGTATTTCAGAAAGCAGCCGGTTTCCATTGAGCAAACCGGCGGTTAATCAGAGGAAGTCTTTGGCTTTGTTCAGCAGCGCCGCTTTGGTGATCACACCCAGTAACCGGCGTGATTCAGCGTTTTCCAGCACCGGCAAACGTTCGAGCGGGGAATGACTGAACATTGCCCACGCCTGCTCATAACTGGCCTGCTGGAAAATGGTGGTGAATTCCTGCTCGATAAACGGGTCAATCGGGCTGTCGGATTTCACGCTGCCATCAATAAGACCAGCCGCCACCACGTTAGTCGGCACCACGCCGAGAAAACGCTCTTCCCGATCCACCACGTACACATAACGCGTGCGCTGTTTCAGCCCTTCGCTGACCACTTCAGACAGCGAGGCATCAACGTACATTTTCGAACAGAGTGAAATCAGCGAGGCCACCGTGCTGTATTCAAAGGCATTTTTCGCCGCAAACCGCGCATTATGCCGTGTCAGCACCGGATAGGTTCCGCCGACTTTAAGACGTGAGGCAACCACATAAGAGATCGCCGTCGCCAGCATCAGCGGGAACAGCAGCGAACTGTTGAGGGTCATCTCGAACGCCATCATGATCGACATCAGCGGCGCGTGACTGGTCGCCGCCAGCAGCGCACTCATGCCGGTCGCCGCGTATAAACCGACCGGACCGGGATCGAACCCCAGCCATTGCAGGAAAGTACACACCAGCGCCCCGCCCGCCGCGCCAATCAGTAACGAAGGCGTAAACAGCCCGCCGACGGCACCGGAACCGATGGTGATCGCCGTGGCGACAATTTTCAGGATCAGCAGCACCAGCAGTGACGTCTGTAAATTGCCGTTGTTGAGGATTAAATCGATCACTTCAAAACCGTTACCCAGCACCAGCGGCGAAATCATCGCCACCAGCCCGACGCCCAGCCCGCCGAGACCAAGACGCAGCGCCGGGTGCGAAATGGGTTTCATCCACTGACGGACTTTATCGATAGACGAAATGAATAATGGCCCGAGGATCCCCGTCGCCACACCGATAATCAGCACGGTTAATATCGCGCCGGGAGACGGACTGAAAGACACGGAGGAATAAAGATAAAGCGGCGCGTAATCGGTCAGCGACCGGACGGTCAGCACCGCCACCGATGCTGAGATAAACAGCGGGATCAGTCGCTGAACGGCGGTCACGCCGAAGGCGATTTCCGCCACAAACAGCGCACCGGCAAACGGGGCGTGATACACCGCCGCCAGCCCGCCCGCCGCCGCCATCGCGATAATATCGGACTGATGAACGCCCTTAAACCGCGAAAACCGCCCGAGCAGACTGCCGCTCAGCGCCGAAAGCTGCACCATCGCCCCTTCCCGACCAATTGAACCGCCGCTGGCAATACTGGCCAGCGAGGACAATCCGCGCAACACGGTGCTCACCACCGGAATACCCGGCAAACGCTGATCGATAACATCGAGGTAATCCGGCATCTTGCCGTATTTGCTTTCGTGGCGCAGCGCCCACAGCAGAATGAAACCGGCAATCACCCCGCCTGTCGTGGTGATCAGAGGCCAGACAATTTTGGGATATTCATTGAAAGCGTTGGTGATGTCACTGCCGTCCGCGAACATCAGGCCGTTGACACCCGAAATCGCGCCGCGAAAAGCAATCGTCACCAGCGCGGCGACAATCCCCGCTGGAATGGCAATCAGCAGGTTAATCAGATCGCTCTTTTGCAGGGATTCAGTATTGAGGGCTTTCAGCGTCATAAGATCTCAGTAATGGAAACGGATTCGCAAAGGCAACAGTATCATTTTTCTAAATAATAAATGCAGTCGTCGTGATGTTCTCCGTTCAGCAGGTAGCCGCCTTTCAGCGTTTCGTGCAGGATGAAACCGTTCTTTTCCAGCAACCGGGCAGAACTGACATTCCCCGCCAGCACAGCGGCTTTAAGCCGGTGAATAACGCCGCTGCTTAATGCGAAATCACATAAGGCTTGCAGCGCTTCACCCGCGTAGCCTTTTCCTTGCGCGTAGGGTGCCAGCGTGTAGCCAATTTCCACTTTCGCCATATCGTCATCTTCGGCACGAAAACCGATATTTCCCTGTGGCTTGCCGGTTTCGCGGTCTCTGATAATGAACTCAGCCTGATGGCGGACGCCGGGAACAAAGCCCTGAAGACGTCGCGCAAATACCGCCCGGTTTTCTTCTTCCGTCATCATCGCTGACATGAATTTTATCAGTGTCTCATCCTGACGAAGCTGGAGAAAAAACGGCCAGTCATCTGACGTCACCGGCGTCAGGGTTAAGCGCGGCGTATTGAGTTCCATCATCAAATCCTTTCTTAAAATCAATGTTATATCGGTTATCACCTGCCCAAAACTCATCCTATTAAGGATTGAATGTAAAATCCAAAAATTTTCACTCTCCGCGCCGGCTGCGGTCAGCGCCATTACTGCGCGCCTTCCCGCATTTTTCTTACCTTTCACTGCCACATAAGCAGATTCTCTGGACAGCACCTCGTAACAACCAATGTCGATATCTGGGAAGTACGCAATAACCCGCGCCTGATGGATGACATCAACAAAGTCGTCCATCTCAAAGATTTTCAGAAAAAGTCATGAAACAGCAGGGGTCGCCTCGTCAATGGCGCGCTCAACATCTGGCTGAACGGTGTAACCCCGGGACCTGTGCCCCGGGGTCATTACCTGAGAACAACGGATGATAAGGCTTCCCTTATTCCTTACTCACCGTATCCAGATACAACTGGCTGCCTGCCACATTCTGACTTGCGCCTTTCACGTTATCGCGGATTGCCACCAGCAACTTACTTTGCAGCGACACCACGAACGGCGAGTTTTTCTGCAGTTCGCGCTGTAAATCAGCATACAGCGCCTTGCGTTTGGTTGGATCCGATTCTGCCGCCGCCGCACGGGTTTGCTTACTGATTTCCGGGATCACCCACTGAATACGCTGCGCCAGTGTTTTAGGGCCATTCGGCACGTTGTAGGCAAAGGTGCTGGCGTTCGTGTTTGGATCCAGATAATCCGCGCCCCAGTACGTGAAAATCGACTGGAATTTATGTGCACGCATACGGGTCAGCACGTCGCTTTCGACCAGCGGATGCACCACTAAATTGATATCGGCTTTAGCGAAACTGGCCTGCAATGCCTGCGCGATATCTGAATAAGGCGGCTGGTTAATCACAATCAAATCGATTTTGGTGCCCGGTGCGATGCCGCCTTTGCTGAGAATGGCTTTGGCTTTCGCAACGTCATATTTGAACGGCTGATCGTCGATGGCTCCGGCTAATCCGTCGGGCAGGAAAGTCTGATGAATGCCGTACTGGCCTTTTAGCAGATCGGTAGAAATGCCCTGATAATCCACCAGCCAGCGGGCGGCTTCCCAGAGAGCCGGATTGGCCAGCGCCGGTTGGGTGGTATCGCCGACGTTAAACGCCAGATAGAAGACTTTCGCGGCCGGGAATTGGGCGACGTGCACCCCCTTCTCTTTTTCCAGCGAACTGAACTGGTCTGCCCCTAAATCGTAGGCCACATCCGCATCACCGTTGAGTACCAGCAGACGGCGGGTGGACGGATCGCCGACATTTTTAAACAGCACATTTTCGAGTTTCGCCAGCGGCTTCGCATTCGGATTTCGTTTGAAAATCAACGCTTCGTGAGGCACATAGTTACGGACTTCAAATGCGCCGCTGCCCGCCGAGCGCGAACGCAGCCAGCTGTTGCCGAAATCGTTCTGATCGACGTGTTCTTTCAGCAACTTGCTGTCGACAATGCCCGCCACCGGCGCGGATAAAATGCTCAGCACCAGACCGCTGCCGATGTCCGCAGGCCAGCTCAGCTGGACTTTATCATCCGCCAGTTTTTTTAGATTGCCGTCGACGTTTTCCGGCGTCCAGCCCAGTTCACCCAAAATAAACGACGGGCTTTTATTGAGTTTGACCACACGGGTAAAGGAGTAGATGACATCGTCGGCAGTCAGCGGATTGCCGCTGGCAAATTTCTGCCCCGGCTTGAGGGTGAAGATCAGGCTGTGCGCGTCCGGCCCCGGCTGCCAGCTGGCGGCAGCGTCTGGATCGAGTTGATCAGGATGCTGGCGGTCAGAAACAACAAGCTGCTGATACAGGTTAACCAGATTACCGGAACTGACGGTTTCAAAGCTTTCAGCCGGATCCAGGCTGATAATGCCTTCAAGCGAACCGGCAACGACCAGCGTATCGGCCGGTGTCGCCGCATCCACACGGGTTGCCGCCATCATAAGCAGGAATAACAGGGAAGGAACACGTACTTTCATTGAGGTCGATCTCCACAGGTGAAAAGACAGTTTTTCCGAGTGTAGAGGTGCAGCGGCAAGGCCAGAACAATGAAATAAAGCTTTGTTATTTAATAAATTAGATTAAGGATTTTCCGGCTCCCTCCCCTGCGAAGGAGCTAAGTCAGCACGTAACCCTTCGCCATATGCACGGCACGATCACACATATGATCGATCACATCGGCATCGTGACTGACCAGTATCATGGTCAGGTCGCTGCTGGCTTTCAGGTCGTTGAGAAGATTGAGAATTTCCGCCTGTACGGACATGTCGAGGGCCGACGTCGGCTCATCGAGCAACAGCAGTTTCGGTTTGAGCAATAACGCGCGGACAATCGCCACGCGCTGACGCTGTCCGCCGGAAAGCTGATGTGGATAGCGGTTCATCAGCGCCGGATCCAGCCCGACCTGACGGAACCCCTCTGCAATCTTCTGTTCGATGTCCTGCTCTTTGAGGATTTTCAGCGGCTCTGCCAGCGTGCGCACCAGCTTGTGTTTCGGATGCAGCGAGGCATACGGATCCTGAAAAACCATCTGCACATCGCGGCGCAGGCTGCCGGTAAAAGGCTTGCCGGGTTTCACCTGATGGTCGAGCAGTGTCAGGCTGCCGTCCCAGTGACCGTTCAGACCCGCCAGCACCCACAGCAGGGACGATTTTCCGCAACCGGACGGCCCGACCAGACCGAAGCATTCGCCTTTGTTGATGGTCAGATTGACGTTGTGCACCACCGTGCGGGTTTCATAGCCCTGACGGTGCGACACACTCAGTTGGTGCAGTTCAGCGACAATGTCACTCATGGCGCGGCTCCTGTGTTAAAGAGGCCAGCAGCGCGCGATCCAGCACCGGCAGACGTTCACCGTGGGTAAATTTACTCGGACGGCACGACCACAGCGTGTGGGTGTACGGATGTGTGGCGTTCGCCAGCTGATCGGCCGGCAGTTCATCCAGCAGTTCGCCTTTGTACATCACCAGCACCCGCTCGCAATAATGTGCGACCTGTTGCAGGTCATGGCTGATCAGGATCAACCCCATATTGCGCTGCTCAACCAAACGCTCAATCAGCCCCAGTACCTGTTCGCGCATGTCGAAATCCAGCGCGGAAGTCGGTTCGTCGGCAATCAGCCATTGCGGATCATTAATCAGCGCAATCGCCAGCATCACGCGCTGCCCCATGCCGCCGGAAAGCTGGTGCGGATATTGCTGTTGCAGGAAAGCCGGATTCGGCAGGCCGACCGCATTCAGCATGTCGGTCACCTTTTCCTGACGCTCTTTGCGGCCAAGACGGGTGTGCAGACGCAGCGGCTCTTCCACCTGTTTGCCGATTTTTTGCGTCGGATTGAGCGCGTGTTTCGGATCCTGCATCACCATTGATACGCGGTTACCGCGCAGCTGGCTCCATTCGCGCTCTTTAAGCCGGGTCAGATCGTGATCGCCGAGTGTGAGCTGCGAAGCACGCAGTTTGCACGGATGCGGCAGCAAGCCCATCAGCGCACGGGCGGTCAGGGATTTTCCGGAACCGGATTCACCGACCAGCGCCACGCGTTCCTGCCCGACGCTGAAGGAGAGGGATTTCACCAGCTCCAGCGGACGCTCGCCCGGCAGATAAATGGTCAGATCGTCTGCGACCAGTTTGTCGTGATGTGAAAAGTCAGTTGCCATGTCGTGGATCCATTTTGTCACGCAGGCCATCGCCCAGCAGGTTGAAAGCCAGGCTGGCGAAAAGGATCGCCCCGCCCGGTGCAGCGGCGACCCACCACTGATCGAAAATAACTTTGCTGCCTTCGGCAACCATCGAGCCCCATTCGGCGGTCGGTGGCTGGATCCCCATACCGAGGAAGCCGAGACCGGCAGAAGCCAGAATGATGCCACCGAGGCTGAGTGCCGCACGCACCACGGCGCTCGGCAGACACAACGGCAGAATATGGCCGAACATCAGACGCAATCCGCCAATGCCCTGCATCCGTGCCGCAGCCAGATAATCACTGCGGCGCAGCGCCAGCGTTTCCGCCCTCGCCTGTCGCGCAAACGGCGGCCAGCTGGTGAAAGCCAGCGCCAGTGCGCCGTTCATCAGGCCGGGGCCGAGAATAGCCACCAGCGCCAGCGCCATCACCAGACTCGGCAACGACATCACAATATCGGTCAGACGCATCACAATGCGCTCGTACCAGCCACCAATGTAACCGGCGCTGATGCCAATCAGCAGGCCAACCGGAATGGTCAGCACCAGGATCAGCGAGACCAGCAGCAGCGTCGGGCGCGCACCGTACACCACGCGCGAAAGCAAATCACGGCCAAAACCGTCAGTGCCCAGCCAGTGGGTGTCGGACGGCGGCAACAGACGCAGTTCGATATGCTGGATGTTCGGATCGAAAGGCGCCAGCCACGGCGCGAGCAGCGCGGTCAGCACCAGAATGGCGACCAGCACCAGCCCGACAGAAAACGCGGTGATGCGCCGGGTCGGTTTCCAGACGGAGGTTTCGGCTTCCGCTTCCACCTGCGTCGGTTGTTCAGGGATCATTTGTGTCATAAAAACTACCGGGTTCGCGGATCGAGCAGGTAAGTAAGGGCGTCAGCCAGCGCATTAAGCAGCACAAAACAGGTGCCGATCAGCAGCGTAGCGCCAAGAATTGCCGGGGTATCCGCGGCGAACAGCGCAGTGGTCAGGTAACGTCCGACGCCCGGCCAGGCAAAGACGGTTTCCGTCAGTACCGCGCCTTCCAGCAGGCTGGCGTAGGAAAGCGTCAGCACGGTGATCAATGTGCCGAGCACATTCGGGAACACGTGGCACAGCAATACCCGCACCCTGCCCGCGCCTTTGGAGCGCGCCAGAATCACATATTCTTTGTTCATTTCGCCGAGCATGGATGCCCGCAGCAGGCGCGTGATGCCCGCCATCGACAGCATCGCCAGCACCGTCACCGGCAGCCATAAATGGCTGATGGCGTTGTAGAACATCTCGCGGTCACCGGACAGCCAGGTATCAATCAGCACAAAACCGGTGCGCGGCGTCATGGTGTACATATACAGGTCGTCAAGCCGCCCCGGCCCGCCCGCCCAGTGCAGCACGGCGTAAAACAACAACAGGCCGAGCAGACTCAGCCAGAAAATCGGCACGGAGTAGCCGAGCAGCGACACCAGCCGCGCGATGTTATCCAGCCAGCTTCCCGGTTTCCACACCGCCAGCAATGCCAGCAGGATGCCGAGCGACCCGCCAAGCAGGATCGCACAGGTTGCCAGTTCGACCGTCGCCGGGAAGGTGCGCATTAAGTCACTGGCGACCGGCTGCGCGGTGATACGCGAGATCCCCATATCGCCGTGCGCCAGATGATCCAGATAACGGGCGAACTGCACGGGCACCGACTGATCCAGCCCTAAATCGCGACGCACCTGCGCATAGGTGGCTTCACTGGCGTGATCGCCCGCCACCTGAAGTGTCGGGTCAATCGGTGCGAGATGGGAAAGTGTAAAGGTGAACGCCAGCAGACCGAGCAATGTCAGCGCCAGCGAAATCACGCCGGTCAGCAAACGGCCTGACCAGCGCCAACCCTGCCGGACGAATCCGGCGGGCGTTGAACTGTCTGTCATTACTTGGTGACCTTGCTGTAGAAGACCATGTCAGGGTTGATGCCCTGCACGTAACCTTTGATGTTGTCGCGAACGGCAATCAGGCTTTTCGCTTGCAGGCCGATCACGAACGGCGAGTTTTTCTGCACTTCCAGTTGCAGCTGACGGTAATCCGCCACGCGTTTAGCCTGATCCGGCTCAGCAATCGCGGCCAGTGTCAGTTTGTTGAGCGCCGGAATGGACCAGTTAGCACGCCATGCCAGCGTTTTGCTGCCGTCTTCCGGGTTGAAGGCAAACGCCGAGGCGTTGGTGTTCGGATCAAAGTAATCCGGGCCCCATGAAGACATGTAAGCATCGTATTCATGCGCCTTCACTTTGGTGGAAATCTGCGAGCTTAAACCCGGATCCAGTTTCACGGTCACGCCGCCCTGCGCGAAGCTGGCCTGCAATGCCTGCGCGATGTCCAGATACGGCGGCTGGTTAGCCGTGGACAGCGTGAAGCTAACGTTGGTCAGTCCGGCTTTCGCCAGAATCGCTTTAGCCTTGGCCGGATCGTAGGTGTAAGGCGTGTCATTCAGCGCGCCGAGGTAACCTTCAGGCAGGAAAGCCTGATGCACCTGGAACTGATTTTTCATCAGGTCGTGCGCGATGTGGTTGTAATCAAACAGGTAACGCGCGGCTTCCCAGAAGGCCGGATTTCCCAGCGCCGGAGAGGCTTTGGCGTTGAACTGCATGAAGTACAGGGACGCATACGGCACCGCCAGCGGTTTCACACCTTTCTTGCCTTCGAGCGCCGCCATCTGGTCGGAACCGAGGTTACGCGCCATGTCAGCATCGCCCTGCTCGATCAGCAAACGGCGTGCCGCAGGATCCGGTACGTTTTTGATCAGAATGGTTTTCAGTTTCGGTGCGCCTTCCGGTGAGGTCGGATTGGCGGACAGGATCACCACTTCATGGGGAATGTAGTTACGGATCTGGTACGGACCGGAACCGGCAGAATGGTTGCTCAGCCACTGATGCCCCAAATCGTCAGCGGTGGCGTTAGCTTTCACCAGTTTGCTGTCGACAATTGAGGATACCGGCGCAGACAGCAGGCTCAGCACGAATGACGGGCTGACATCGGCGGTCCAGCTGATTTTCACATGCTGATCATCGACTTTGGTCAGGAAGGTATCGACGTTTTTATCGGTCCAGCCCAGCTGCGTCAGAATGAAGGAAGGCTCAAGATTCAGCTTCACCACGCGCGACAGTGAGAAAATCACGTCATCGGCGGTCAGCGGATTGCCGCTGGCAAAGGTGGCTTTCGGCGACAGCGCAAACGTCAGGCTGCGGTTATCTTTACCCGCTTCCCAGGAGGCGGCCAGTGTCGGTTTTAAATCGATCGGATTATTCGGGTCAGACTGCACCAGACGCTGATAAATGTTATTGAAAGCCTGAACAGTGGTCAGTTCGAAGCCCTGCGCCGGGTCAAAACTGGAGGTGTCATCGATGGATTGCGCGATAACCAGGGTATCCGGCGGCGTGGCAGCCTGCACAGAGAAAGTAGCCGCAATAGCCGTGAACAGGACGGACGGTAATAAAGCTTTCATCAAGACAGACTCTCCAGGGTAGCGAAATTGCTATTCAAGTTAGCCCACATAATTCGAGTTGCAGTAACGCGGCAAACGAAGGGATCCCGATGAGCTTACATGAGTAAGTGATTCGGGTGACTGAGCGCAGCCAACGCATCTGCGGCTCGAAGTATGTCGGGTGAGTGAGTGTAAAGTTTCTTCAACCTACCAGAAAGTCTGATAAATACTATCGTTATGCAAATTTTGCATAACGTTATCTGATTGGTTATTAAAGCGTCGGAATGCGGGCTGGCGGGGAATTGTTACTGTACAAATGTGAACGCCTCCCCGGTGATGAGGAGGCGTAAATCATCAGAAATCGTAGGTGGCGGAAAGTTTAAATTCACGCGGATCGCCCTGAGTCAGATATCCCCCGGTGGCCGATGCCCAGTATTTCTCGTTGGTGACGTTTTCCAGATTTGCACGCCAGGTCAGGGTGTTCTGCCCTACCGGCATCGCGTAGCGCAGACCGAGATCCAGACGTGTCCAGCCGTCCACTTTCAGCTTGTTCGCTTCGTCAGCATACTGCGAGCCGGAGCGGATCACTTTACCGGTGGCGGTGACACCGCTGCCACCGGGAATATCCCATTCGCCGCCCACTACCCACTGGTAATCCGGCACGCCAACGGCGTCGTTGCCGTCATAGGCTCCGCCCTGCGTTTTGGTCATTTCCGGGTTCATCCAGGTGATGCTGCTGTTAAGGCGCACGCCGGTGACCGGTTCGCCGAAGACATTCAGCTCGATCCCGCGGTTACGCACTTCGCCATAGTTACCGTAGGTATAACCGTCGCCCGTGGCGCGGTACATGCCGATCGGCTTTTTGATCTCATACAGCGCCAGTGAACCGGCAACGCGACCGAAATCCGCTTTCACACCCACTTCGTTTTGTTTGGAGGTTTCGATGCCGGTGACCTGTCCGCCGTTACTGACCACCAGACCGTTGTAAGTCGTACCGGCCGTTTCACCTGCCTGCAACGCTTCAATGTGGTTGGCGTAGAAGGAGTAGTGTTCCCATGGTTTCACCACCAGACCAAACGCCGGAGTGACTTTCATTTCGTCGAACGAGGTGTTTTCAGAGCCGTCGTAGTTGTAGTTTTTGACCACGACATTCTGACGACGCAGACCGGCGATAAATTGCAGACGGTCGTCGAGCACGGACATGGTGTCGGAAAGTGAAACGCCATAGCTACGGGTACGGTTGCGCACCGCAGGATCGCTCATATCGCCGCCGCTGTAGAGATTGGTCAGCGGTTCATCCACATGAGAAGGATCGTAAATATTGGTATTAATGGAAGCCGCGGTCATGGTGTACGCGGTTTTGTATTTACGGTAAAGCGTCGACATGCCGAGGTTGACACTGTGGTTAACAAAACCGGTATCAAATTTGCCGCGTACGCCCGCCTGAGAGGAGAAGCTGTCCGCAAAATAAGGCACGGTCATGCGGCTCATTGTGGCGTTACCGTCGTTATCCTGCAGGGTCGGCGAGCTGTATTTACCAAATTCATGCGTATGGTTAGCACCGGCGGCGGCATATACCGTCCAGTTGTCGGCCACATCGTATTCGCCTTTCAGCATGCCGAACTCGTTTTCCATATCGGTCGATGCGTATTTCTGTCCGTAGTTGCCGGTCGCAGAAGGCACATCAGGAATTTTGCTCGCGTTACCCAGATACACCACCGGACGGCCACCGTGCACCGTCGTTTTGCTCATCCCGAAATCCAGAGATGAACGGAAGCGATCGCCACGGTAGTCAAGGCCGATGGATCCCAGCGTCAGGCGGCGCTTTTCATCATCAATCGCCGTTTCACCTTCGCGGTGAACAGCATTGACGCGCACGCCCCACTGGTTGTTGTCACCAAAACGACGCCCCACATCCACCGCGCCGCCGACCTGCGAAGAAGAGGTGTAATCCACGCTCACGCGGTTAATCGGGGTATCGGTGGCACGTTTTGGCTCGATATTGACGTTGCCGCCCACGCCGGTGCCGCCTGGCGGTACACCGTTGAGGAAGGCGCTTGAACCTTTCAGTAATTCAACACGATCAGCAAATTCGGTCGGTAACAGCTGACGCGGCAGCACACCGTACAATCCGCCGTAAGAGATATCGTCGCCGGACAGCTCAAAGCCTCGCACCACGAACGTTTCTGAATAGTTGCCGTAGCCGTAACCGGTCTGCACCGAGGCGTCATTATTCAGCACGTCGCCCAGCGTACGGGTTTGCTGATCCTGCATCAGTTTGTCGGTGAAGCTCACGACGCTGAACGGCACATTCATCGCGTCCTGTTCACCGAGGATCCCCAGACGTCCGCCGTTGGCGATTTGTCCGTCCAGATACGCCGGAACCGTGTCGTTGCCGCCAGATTTAAAAGTCTGTGGCGCGGCTTCAATGGTGATGGTGTCGCCGGTTTTAGCAGTGGACGCGGTGGTTTGTGGTGTGGGGGTTGCCGCGATGGCCGGTAACGCTAACCCGCTCAGCGCGGCAGAAATCACCACCGGCAAGACTTTACGGGCAAAGGCTGGAGTGTGAAGGATTTCACTTTTGGTGCGCATGGTAATTCCCTGAAAAAGTTCAATCGTGAATGGTAATAATTATCATAACGATTCGAATTATGCTGATTGACAGAGCAAATGCAATCAACTTTTCAGGGATAACGTCAGGGTAAACAGGATGTTAATGCGGATATTTTATAAGGATTAGGAATTTTATTATTGGAAGGGATTCTAATTAATTGAATTCAGAGAAATATCACGCGGGAGGATGAATCAGCAGGCTGGGCGCCAGTGACGCTCAGCCTGAAATAGCGGTTCAGATTTTTTAACTCAGGCCCGGCACATCAAAGCCCGGAGAGACGGAAAGCAGCATTCTCACCTGCTTCACCAGCTCACTCATGCAGTCGTCACGCATGCCGTAGCTGTTCAGCTCTTTTTCCAGCGCAAACAGGTACTGCGCGTTGGTGCCAAGCGGGCCGCTGGCCTGCGCAATCAGAGGCGCAATGACCTGATAATCGGTATCCGCCTCATACTGCGGATGGGACGCATCCATGATAAATACCAGCGCCGTGACTTTGCGGCCATCATCAAGATCCAGTTCGCACCAGGTCGGCCGGTAACAGCCGGTCAGCATTTCGCGCTTCCACAGCAGTTCGAGTTCTTCGAGGAGTTTGTCTTCCGGCAGGCGGAATGCCAGCCCGGTGGTCTGTCCGCCATCGCGCAGCGCCAGCATACGCCCCGGTTGCGCGTGGGTACCGCGCCCGGACGTCAGACGTAAACAGAAAGCACGGTGATAACCATGAAGCGTGGCGGGACGCGCCTCTTCAGAATCAAAAACCGGGTTCCACATCAGTGAACCGTAACCAAAAATCCACACCGGACTGTTATCCGGGCGACGCGCCAGCGTACAACCTAATGAAGCCGCGCGTTGTTCAGGGGTCAGTAGCATCGATTCATCAATGCTGCCGAATGCTGTTTTGCAATCTGCGTTACGCAGGAAATCTCGAGTTAACATTCATTCCCCCTTCGGTACGACGTACTTTTGAACATGCCATGCTGTTAACGCTGTGCTCTCCGTTATCGTGGGTCGTGGTTTTGAGATATATCGGACAATTTTCGCCTCTGCTTGAGGGGGCGCGCAGGTTTATTAAGAAATTTAGTATCACCCTGCTTGCTGAAACCTTATTCGTTTCTTTCGTTGCAATCAAGGTTGAGAGGGATCACAAAACGAAAATAAAGTGATTATTTTATGAACATTGTATGAATGTTGAGATTTTGAGGGGGGATAAGACAAAAAACAGGAAACCAAAGCGTGCGGCGTGAGAAAGATCGGCAGGCCGGCATTTCCCCTCACCTGCCGTCAACATCAGGATTTTTTAGGATGCCACTTGTCATCATCCCCTTTTTTGTACCCATGCTTCACCGCCGCCCAGGCCACTTTGTGGGCGGTTTCTTCACGGGAACTGTCACCCTGACGGTCTTTGGATTTCGCGTATTCATCCCACGCACTGTTGAACGCTTCCTTATAGATGTCCTGCGCATGAGCGGGCAGCACATTGCGGACGGAATCAGGCAACGCTGAGCGATTCTGATAAGGCATAGTGATCTCCTTTTTCATGACGTTCATGATCGTTACATTCTTTATGTGCTGAGTCTGAGCACAACATTAAGTCTAGCTGCTACCCTCAGAGGATCCTGCCAGATTATTCTTGTTATCAGGTACCTGAACGCCCTTTTTTGCCCTGAGATTGTGCGGGTATAGGGAGTATTTACATAAATTGACGCATAGACGCCATAAACTCATCATGAATGATCAGTGCATTGTTTTTAAATGAATTATTTTCTTAACATGAAAAATTAGCGCACCACTTATCATGGTTTAAAGCAAATTATGTATCGTTAAATGATGGCTATGTGACGATTTTGTTCCTAACCATGATTTTATTCTGTTAATAGATTAATTTATCTACTATACTTAACGGGTTAGACTTTTATGCTGCTATGCATTTTGCGGACAACTGACAGACAGGCGGTTGTTATTACGTGAGCGTTTATAAGGAGAATAATCATCATGGTGTCTTCACAGGAACATCCAAAAATCAAAACCCGCCATCAGGAATATTCCCTGATTTTTCCCATTGCAGCACTTATCGTTCTCGTCCTCTGGGGCAACAGCAGTAATTTTGGCGCTGTTGTCGGCATCAATTTAATCGCGCTGGTCGGTATCCTCGCCAGCGCGTTCAGCGTAGTCCGTCATGCAGACGTACTGGCACACCGTTTGGGCGAACCCTACGGGTCACTTATTCTCAGCCTTTCCGTGGTAATCCTCGAAGTCAGCCTGATTTCCGCCCTGATGGCGACGGGTGATGCCGCACCGGCGCTGATGCGTGACACGTTATTTTCGATCATTATGATTGTGACGGCCGGTCTGGTAGGCGTCGCCCTGCTGCTTGGCGGGCGCAAATTTGCGACGCAGTATGTCAATCTCGGCGGCATCAAACAGTATCTGATGGCGATTTTCCCGCTGGCGGTGATCGTGCTGGTACTGCCTGCCGCATTGCCTGCCGGCAATTTCTCGACGACGCAGGCGCTGTTTGTCGCAATGATTTCAGCTGCCATGTACGGCGTATTCCTGCTGATCCAGACCAAAACCCATCAGAGCCTGTTTATCTACGAGCATGAAGATGAAGGCGAAGAAGACGGCCACGGTAAGCCCTCGTCCAAAAGCAATCTGACACATACCTTGTGGCTGATCGTCCACCTGGTGCTGGTGATCGCGGTGACCAAGTTCAACGCCAATCCGCTGGAAAGCCTGCTGACGGAACTGAACGCGCCTGCACAATTCACCGGCTTCCTGGTCGCGTTACTTATTCTTTCACCGGAAGGTCTGGGCGCCCTGAAAGCAGTACTGAAGAATCAGGTACAGCGTGCGATGAATTTATTCTTCGGCTCCGTGCTGGCGACTATTTCACTGACCGTTCCGGCCGTGACCGTGATCGCCACCCTGACCGGTCAGAACCTGATTTTCAGCCTGGATCCGGCAAACATTGTGGTGATGCTCGCGGTACTGATTTTGTGTCAGATTTCGTTCTCGACCGGCCGTACCAATGTACTGAACGGGACTGCGCATCTGGCGTTGTTCTGCGCGTATATGATGTTAATTATGTTGTAACGCCCTCGCCTTCCCCGTGAGGGGCACAAACAATAAAGGCCGCTCATTTGAGCGGCCTTTTGCATTGTGATGACGGTTTATGAATACGCGTTCAACGTTCTCTGGCACAGCTCGGAACGGACGCAATCCTGCTTATCAAACTTAATGATGCCGACCATCTCGTCTTCTTCGAAGCGGGAAAGTGCATCGCTGAGCCCCGATACTACGCCGCGTGGTAAATCGCACTGGGTAATATCACCGTTAACAATGACCGTCACATTTTCACCGAGACGGGTCAGGAACATTTTCATCTGGCTGGCCGTGACGTTCTGGGCTTCGTCCAGAATCACCACCGCATTTTCGAAAGTGCGTCCGCGCATATAGGCGAATGGCGCAATTTCAACTTTCCCTATTTCCGGTCGTAAGCAATATTGCAGGAATGATGAACCCAGACGACGTAATAAAATGTCGTAGACCGGTCGGAAATAAGGCGCGAACTTCTCAGAAATATCACCGGGCAGGAAACCGAGATCTTCATCGGCTTGCAATACCGGGCGTGTCACAATAATTCTGTCGATTTCTTTGTGAATTAATGCCTCTGCCGCTTTCGCAGCGCTGATAAATGTTTTGCCGCAGCCTGCTTCGCCGGTAGCAAAAATTAACTGCTTATTCTCTATGGCTGATAAGTAATGACCTTGAGCTTCAGTACGCGCTTCGATGACGGACGTATCGCGACTGTCGCGAGCCATGCCGATCGATTCCAAACCGCCCATCTGTACTAATGACGTCACAGATTCTTCCTCGCGCTGGCGGTGACTGCGTGAATCATTACGAATAACACGTTTTGCTTCACGACGAGCTTTGATCACTGCTTTCTGTCTTCCCATAGTGGCACCTTACAGTTTGATTCACTTAACGCTAAGGCATAATGCCCGCACGGTTATGTTTCACTCACAAATGAGGTTTTGGTCTCCTTTTAGACCAAGTGAAGCCAATGAATAACGTGAAGAGGAAAAGAAACCAAAAAGATTAACCGGTAATTTTTTGGCTGTTTTCTGTTCACGAGGAGGCATTGCCAATATCGTCAATAATGACAAACCGCTGACCCATATAATGAAATTTCCAGAATAAAAGCCAATGATATTCACATCATTTTCATAAACATTTAAGGGGTCAGTTAAAGAACAGGGTAGAGGTTGCGTGGATGAGAAATGTTGTAAAAAGCGGCAGGGAAATGCTGAAAGTAAAAGTGGATATAACAGAGAGTCGGAGGCCTTATCCTCGTTTGCATTTAAGCGACAACAACGAGTAAATGCGTGAAGCATGTTATTTTCTGTCAACAGCCCAAACAAGGACTTTACCATTCGCGCTCCCCGCAGTGTTATTAACGGCACCTGCCGTACACCTCGTGAAAACTACCGCTTATAAATGTCAGTATAATGACAGCTGAAACATTTGCGTTACCAAAATGTAAAAAAGTTTGTAGCCGTCGTCAACAGGATCGTGAAGATCTTTTTCAGATCCTCTTAAATCGCGCTGAATTTCTCTCAGCTCAGCAGATTGTTTTTCTTTTCATTGATGAAGTAACTGTTAATCCCATCCGCCAGCGCGCGTGCCATTTTCTCCTGAAAAACAGGCTCGCCCAGCAATTTTTCTTCCTGCTTATTGGTAATAAACGACGTCTCCACCAGCACCGACGGGATGCGTGGCGATTTCAGCACCGCGAAACCGGCCTGCTCCGGATGGGGGCTGTGCATGTGATGCACCCTGATAATATTGGCGGCCAGATGGCGGCCAAAATCCAGACTGCGGTGAATGGTTTCGTGCTGGTCGAGATCAAACAGCGTTTCTTTAAGGTATTGATCATCAGTCTTAAAATCGTTGTCGTACAGCACATCGACACTGTTTTCACTTTGCGATAAATAGCGTGCCATCGCACTGCCCGCGCCGTGTTCTGACAGCGCAAACACTGACGCGCCGGAGACCTGATCATTGGTAAACCCGTCCGCATGTATCGAGATAAACAGATCAGCTTCATGCTGATGCGCCAGACTGACACGGTGATACAACGGGATAAATACGTCATCCTGCCGCGTCAGTACCGCATGAATGCCGTGTTGCTCGTCAAGCAAGGTTTGCAGCCTTTTGGCGATATGCAGCACCACATGTTTTTCATAAGTGCCTTCATTGCCGATCGCCCCCGGATCCTTACCGCCGTGGCCGGGATCGATCATCACCAGCAGCGGTTTCTCCGCCCGCGGTGTGGTGGTCGTGACGGGCAGCACCTGCGCGGCATTCGCTTCGCGTATCGCCACGTTCAGCACGCCGTTTTCCGTACTGCGCGTAATCTCAGGTTTACCGTCCACCTGCAATACAATGCGCGCCACGTCCGGGCTGAAGTGAGCAATCCTCCCCTCCTTTACCCATGAAAATTTCTGCCGGACCACGGTCAGCGCATGTTCCAGTTCCGGTGGAAATGACACCATCGGCATATCAATCACCACCCGTTCCGGCGCACTGAGCATAAACACCCGGCAACGTTTATCGCCCGCCGGTAGCGCGAGACGGATCTGGCTTGCGTCCGACGTCATGGTGATGCGCACGGCTTTTTGCGCCGCATACAGGCGCGGTGCCGTCAGGGAAAGTCCGATGCCGAAAATCAGTAATTTTCTGCGGGATTGATTGATGCTCATAACAGTCTCAGGCAGGCAAGATGATAAATCAGGACGACGATTTATCATCATGACATTGCTGAGGTTTTTTGGAATGAAGCGGAGTATTAACAGAAAGTGAATTGCGTAACCAGGCGTAAAAAGGATGTCTGGTGTCAGGTTCCCCCTTCGCAGGGGGAGGCGCAGTATCAGGCTTCGATCAAAGATTGTCCGAGATAATGATTTTCGTCTTTATTCCCCGGCAGCGTGAAGAAAAAACCGCCGCCGTTGGGACGGATATACTCTTCCAGAGCTTCGCCGTTCAGGCGTTTCTGCACGGTCAGGAAGCCTTTCTCCAGATCATGCTGATAGCAGACAAAAATCAGTCCCATTTCCAGTTGCCCGGCATTGGTCACACCCAGCGAATAGCTGTAGCCACGGCGCATCATCAGGCTGTCTTCGGTCTCTTTGGTACGCGGGTTCGCCAGCCGGATATGCGAGTCGAGGTGGATGACTTTACCTTCCGGATCTTTACTGTAATCCGGCACGTCGTGCTCTTTTTCCATCCCCAGCGGCGCGCCGGTAGCCTTGTCGCGCCCGAAGATCGATTGCTGCTCCTGCAACGGCGTACGGTCCCAGGATTCCACCCTGAACGGGATCAGACGGGTGACCTGATAACTGCCGCCGAGCGTCCAGGCCGGTTCGCCCTGACCGTCTGTCACCCAGATGGCTTTATCCATCAGCGGCTTATCTTTGGCATCCGGATTGGCGGTACCGTCTTTGAAGCCCAGCAGATTGATCGGCGTTTCTTTGCCCTGACTGCGGGCGGCATGGGAGGAAATAAAGCCGTCACGACGCCAGCGCACGCTGAGTAAATCCGGCGTGTACTTGATGATGTCACGCAGCGCATGCACCACGGTATCGCTGTTGTTGGCGCAGATCTGCAGGGACAGATCGCCGTGACACAGTTTGGCATCGAGGGAGTCATTCGGGAAACGCGTCATGCGCTGTAATTTCAGCGGCTTATGTGGCGCTAAGCCGAAACGTTCATCGAACAGCGAATCCCCCACAGACAGCGTCATGGTCAGGTTATCCGGGTAGATTTCAGCGCCCATTACGCCGGAATCCATCGGCGGGAATTTCGGATCCATTGACGGCGCGGTGCCGCCTTTCGTGAGAAAAACAAACCGGCTGTCGAGCAGGCGGAACAGGCGTTCCAGCTCGGCTTTGCTGGTCGCCAGCACGTCGAAAGAAACCAGCATCATGGACGCCTGCTGCGGCGTTAAAATGCCTGCCTGATGTTCGCCGTAATAAGGCTGTTTGCCCCAGCGTTCATCGGGGGACACCGTGCCCGGCGTGTACTCTTTTTTTGCTCCGGGTGTTTTCTCAGCCTGCACCGTGGTGGCGCCGCCCAGGGCAAATGCCCCGCCTAACAATCCCACGCCTTTCAACAAGCTGCGGCGGGAAGAGGAAACGTCATCCTGATTATTGTTTTTGTGACTCATTGCTATGCCTCGGTGTGACGCTCCTCCCCCTGCGAAGGGGGAGGCCGGGAGGGGGTATTAATGGCAAAACAGGGGGTTATGCACACTTTGGCCACTGAATTTTACTTTAATACCCCACCCCAACCCTCCCCTTCGCAGGGGAGGGAGCTTAAGATATTAATCCAGACCTAAAACACCGCGCAGTTTAGCCAGATCTTCTGCCAGCGTGGTGATTGGCCCTTTCATTGCGTTACGGTCTGCATCGGACAGTTTTTCGTAATTCTCGTAACCGTCTTTGGTTTTGTATTTATCCAGCAGCGCATCGACGGTTTTAAAGTTGGCGTCGATTTTATCCAGCAGCGGTTTGTCGGCCTTTTCCAGCAACGGACGCAGCAGGTTAACGATTTTCTGTGCGCCATCAAGGTTGGCACGGAAATCCCACAGGTCGGTGCGGCTGTAACGGTCTTCTTCACCGCTGATTTTGCTGGCCGCCACTTCTTCGATAAGCCCTGCTGCGCCGCCAACCACTTTGCTCGGCGGGAAAGTCAGGTCAGTGATGCGTTTTTGCAGATCAACCGTGTCGGTATACAGCTTGTCAGCAAACGGTCCGGCGCCTTTAGTGGTTTTATCCGCGAAGAGGATTTTCTCCAGACGGTGGAAACCGGTGAAGTTAGGATCTTCGGCTTTTTTCTCGAAATCATCTTCACGGGCATCGATGCTGCCGTCCAGATCAGAGAACAGTTCGGCAATCGGTTCGATGCGCTCGTAGTAAACACGGGTTGAGGCATACAGCGCCTGAGCTTTCGCCAGATCGCCCTGCTTCACCGCGTCGGTAAAGGCTTTGGTGTGGGCAACCAGTTCAGCCACCTGCTGCGTGACATACACTTTGTATTCCGCAATCGGGCCGACCAGCGCCATGGCGTCAGGCTTACCGGAGGCTTGCGCGCCTTCTGCCGTCACGGTCAGTTTACCTTTTGGATTGCTCAGCAGGCCGCAGGTCATGTCGTATTCGCCCGGCTCAAGGTTAGCCGTCATTTTCTGCGTGAAGCCCGGCGCCACGTTTTCACGTTCTTCCACCACCATCACGCCTTTCAGAATTTCCCATTCCAGGTTTTTCTGGCTGTTGTTATGGATAACAAACTGAGTTTTACCGGCGGGTACGGTCAGCGCCATCGGTTCACATTGTTTGTCGTTAACGGCAATTTTAACCTGACGAACATCGGCAGCCAGCACGTGGGTGCTCAGCGCAAAGGCCGGCAGGGACAACAGTGCGATCTGTAAAGCTTTACGGCGAAAATGTGGCATGTACAACTCCGTGGCTAACGCAAAGTGATGAAAAGTTTATGAAATCAACGTGGTGTTTTTTGCCCGGCAGAGGCCGGAGCGGCGACAGGATTTTTGCCCTGTGGCATAAAGAACAGAAACAGCGCAGGGATCAGATACAGGAAATACACGGCGACTTCACTGACCGTCGGCGCTTCCTGATAGCCAAACATGCCTTCCAGCAAGGTGCCAAATAATGAGTGCGTGGATAACGTGCCGCTGAGATCAAAGGCGATGTCCTGCATCTGATTCCACAAACCGGCTTCGTGGAAAGCCCGGATCGCGCCAGCGGCCAGACCGGCGGCGACAAACAAAATAAACAGGCTGGTCCATTTGAAGAATTTCGCCAGATGCAGTTTCACGCCGCCGTAATAAATCAGGAAGCCGAGCACAATGGCGGCAGCCAGTCCCAGCAGCGCGCCGATCGGTGCTTCGATACCCACATCCTGCTGGAATGCGGCGAGCAGGAAAAACACCGATTCCAGCCCTTCACGCGCGACGGCAAAAAACACCATGGCGACCAGCGCCCAGCCCTGCCCGCGGCCGGAATTCAGCGCATTATCAATCGCGCCTTCCAGATGCACTTTGATGGAGCGCGACACTTTGCGCATCCAGAACACCATATACGTCAGAATGCACACGGCGACCACGGCCACGATGCCTTCGAACAGCTCCTGCTGTTTTTGCGGAAACTCGCCGGTGGTGGCATTGATAAAAAGACCGAGCGCCAGACAAAGTGCGGCGGCGATGAAAACGCCAATCCAGACCACACCGAGCCACTGCCCGCGTTGCGTCCGTTTGAGATAGCTGGCAATCAGGCTGACGATCAGTGCAGCTTCCAGCCCTTCGCGAAACATAATGAGAAACGGAACGAACATGTTGGAACTCCCGGCCCCTAATTCTGGCGAATCACAGAATCTGTAAGCTCTCTGTAAAGAAAAGTAAAAAGAAACGATAGTGATTATCATTCTTAGAAAAAGAAATACAAGAGGGAACAGATCGATTTTTGAAGGGCTGATGGCAAATGCGCAGGAAAAATCAGGATAGAAGTGTTCTCTGAAACAAAATGCTGAAAACCGGGGTCAGGACGACCCCGATCTTCGTCACCTCAAAACTGAGGAGTGGCTAAATAGTATTATATTCCGCTTCGGCTGCCGTGAAGCGTTCTTCCACTGCGGCGGAAGGCTGACGGCCCATCAGGCTGACAATCCAGATCGCCAGTGAGGCGAAGATAAAGCCGGGGATGATTTCGTAGAGATCAAACCAGGCGAAATTCTTCCAGACAATCACCGTCACTGCGCCGACCAGCATGCCTGCCAGCGCGCCGTTACGCGTCATGCGTTTCCACATGACGGAAATCAGGATCACCGGCCCGAATGCCGCACCGAAACCGGCCCAGGCATAGCTGACCAGACCGAGTACGCGGTTTTCCGGGTTCGCCGCCAACGCAATGGCCACCAGAGCGACCACCAGTACCATCAGACGACCAATCCACACCAGCTCGCGCTGGCTGGCGCCTTTGCGCAGGAAGGCTTTATACAAATCTTCCGTAATGGCGCTTGAACATACCAGCAGCTGACAGCTCAGGGTGCTCATCACCGCCGCCAGAATCGCCGACAGCAAGATACCGGCAATCCACGGGTTGAACAGAATTTTTGCCAGCTCGATGAACACACGCTCACCGTTTTGCGTCACGTTGCCCGCTTCACCCGGATTATTGCTGAAGTAAGCAATACCGAAGAAACCGACCGCAATGGTGCCCGCCAGACACAAAATCATCCAGGTCATGCTGATACGGCGTGCGCTGCGGATGGTGTGATGGGAGTCGGCCGCCATGAAACGCGCCAGAATATGTGGCTGGCCGAAGTAGCCCAGTCCCCAGCCCAGCAGTGACAGAATCGCCACCAGATTCATGCCTTTGAACATGTCCGTGTATTCAGGGTTTTTCGCGTGGATCACCATCATCGAGGTATCAATACCGCCGACCGCGAGAATAACGATCACCGGCGTCAGGATCAGCGCGAAAATCATCAGGGTTGCCTGCACGGTGTCGGTCCAGCTGACCGCCAGAAAACCGCCGATGAAGGTATAGATGATGGTTGCCGCCGCGCCTGCCCACAGCGCCGTCTGGTAAGTCATGCCGAAGGTGCTTTCAAACAGACGGGCACCGGCCACAATGCCGGAAGCACAATAAATGGTGAAAAATACCAAAATTACAATCGCCGAAATAATGCGCAGCATTTTGCTGGAATCTTCAAAGCGGTGGGTAAAGTAATCCGGCAAAGTCAGCGCGTTGTTGTTGGCTTCGGTGTGCACACGTAACCGCCCCGCCACCAGTTTCCAGTTCAGGTATGCGCCGATGGTCAGGCCGATGGCGATCCAGCTTTCAGAAATCCCGGAAAGGAAAATCGCCCCCGGTAAACCCATCAGCAACCAGCCGCTCATGTCAGAGGCACCGGCTGAAAGTGCCGTCACCACACTGCCTAAACTGCGTCCACCCAGAATATAATCATCAAAGTTTTTGGTTCGTAAATACGCGATGAGACCAATCAAAATCATCCCGAAAATATAAACACAAAACGTCACCAGCATCGGTGTGTTCATTGTCATTCCAGTCTCCACTTTCTTCTTATTTGCGATGTTGTCCGGCACCTGTCTGTCCTGACGCCTTGTTCCTGAGAAAAGCGTGCAAAATCATGCCGGGGCGAGATGATGGCTGAAACCCGCTAAGGTTGCAGCAAGACTCTCCATATTTTTTACGTCGTTACAGTCTTTGTGTGGTTTTTATTCAAAATTACTGTCGGGCCGGATACTGGTTTAGCCTCCTCCACTTTTCAAGGTTTTTAACATTTCAAATACACAAAATTCACCCTCCATCACAGTTATTCTGAATGCCGGTTGTACTTTGCAGTGACAAAGGTTGCACCCGATACCGCCTTTGAAATTTCACTTACCGTTCATGCAGGCAAGATCCATGCCGTTATTTTATTGTTAAAAATGCCAGACAAATCACAACAGGCATACTTCCTGCATTAACGGGGTTGCACAAGGTTGCAACATAGAAGATATTGCTCAGCATAAAGATAATGAATTCACCTGAACCTTTTCATATGGAGTGGTTGCGCATGGGTATGACAACGATGGGCGTGAAGCTGGACGAAGGCACACGCGACAGGCTTAAAGAAGCGGCACATAAGATTGACCGTACGCCGCACTGGCTGATCAAGCAGGCGATTTTTTCCTATCTGGAACGTCTGGAAAATGGCGACGCGTTACCTGAGATCCCGGCGCTGAACGGCGCGGCGTCTGAGGGTGCCGATGAGTTGACCGCCCATGCGGTTCAGGACGTCCATCAGCCGTTCCTTGATTTCGCCGAGCAGATCCAGCCGCAGTCCGTCAGCCGTTCCGCCATCACCGCCGCCTATCGTCGCCCTGAGCCTGAAGCGGTGTCCATGCTGCTTGAACAGGCCCGTTTACCAGCACCGCTCAACGAGGCTGCGCTGAAACTGGCGGCAGATATCGCCACGAAGCTGAGGAACCAAAAGAGTGCAAACGGACGCGCCGGCATGGTGCAAAGTCTGTTGCAGGAGTTCTCGCTGTCTTCTCAGGAAGGCGTGGCGCTGATGTGTCTGGCCGAAGCGTTGCTGCGTATTCCCGACAAACCTACGCGCGATGCCTTAATCCGCGACAAAATCAGCAACGGTAACTGGCACTCGCACCTCGGGCGCAGTCCGTCTCTGTTTGTCAACGCCGCCACCTGGGGCCTGCTGTTCACCGGTAAACTGGTGGCCACCCATAACGAAGCCAGCCTGTCGAAATCCCTGAACCGCATTATCGGGAAAAGCGGTGAGCCGCTGATCCGCAAAGGCGTAGACATGGCGATGCGCCTGATGGGCGAACAGTTCGTGACCGGTGAAACCATCGCCGAAGCGCTGGCGAATGCGCGCAAACATGAAGAAAAAGGCTTCCGCTATTCCTACGATATGCTGGGCGAAGCGGCACTGACCGAAAAAGATGCGCAGGCCTATTTGCAGTCTTACCAGCAGGCGATCAATGCCATCGGTAAAGCTTCCAACGGTCGCGGCATTTATGAAGGCCCCGGAATTTCCATCAAACTTTCTGCCCTGCATCCGCGCTACAGCCGTGCGCAATACGAACGTGTGATGGAAGAGTTGTATCCGCGCCTGCTGTCGCTGACCTTGCTGGCGCGCAGCTACGATATCGGCATTAACATTGACGCCGAAGAAGCAGACCGTCTGGAAATCTCCCTCGATTTGCTGGAAAAACTGTGTTTCGAGCCGGAACTGGCGGGCTGGAACGGCATCGGTTTCGTGATTCAGGCGTATCAGAAACGCTGCCCGATGGTGATTGATTACCTGACGAATCTGGCGCAACGCAGCCGCCGCCGCCTGATGATCCGTCTGGTGAAAGGGGCGTACTGGGACAGCGAAATCAAGCGCGCGCAAATGGACGGACTGGAAGATTATCCGGTCTACACCCGCAAGGTGTACACCGACGTGTCCTATCTGGCGTGCGCCCGTAAACTGCTGGCGGTGCCGAACCTGATTTATCCGCAGTTCGCCACCCATAACGCCCACACCGTGGCGGCGATTTATCAGCTGGCGGGTAACAACTATTATCCGGGACAGTATGAGTTCCAGTGCCTGCACGGGATGGGTGAACCGCTGTACGAACAGGTCGTGGGGAAAATTTCCGACGGCAAACTGAACCGTCCCTGCCGTATTTATGCCCCGGTCGGCACGCACGAAACGCTGCTGGCGTATCTGGTGCGCCGCCTGCTGGAAAACGGCGCGAACACGTCCTTCGTCAACCGTATCGCCGATGCCACCTTGCCGATTGACGAACTGGTTGCCGATCCGGTGCTGGCCGTCGAGGCGCTGGCTGCCAGCGAAGGACAGGTCGGATTACCGCATCCGCGTATCGCCCTGCCGCGTAATTTGTATGGCGACAAACGGGTGAACTCTGCGGGTCTGGATATGTCCAGCGAACACCGTCTGGCTTCCCTGTCCAGCGCCCTGCTGCAAAGCGCCAGCCATCCGGTAAAAGCGCAGCCGATGATTGATGCGCAAACCGATGACGGCGAATTCCTGCCGGTGATCAATCCGTCGGAAAATACCGATATCGTCGGTTATGTGCGTGAAGCGACCGAAGCCGAAATCAGCCGTGCGCTGGATGCCTCCACTGCCGCAGGCGCGATCTGGTTTGCGACACCTCCCGAAGAACGCGCCGCCATCCTGCAACGCGCTGCAGAACTGATGGAAGCGCAGTTGCAAAACCTGCTCGGCGTGCTGGTGCGTGAGGCCGGAAAAACCTTTAATAACGCCATCGCCGAAGTGCGTGAAGCGGTGGATTTCCTGCATTACTACGCCGGTCAGATCCGCGAAGATTTCGCCAACGACACGCACCGTCCGCTGGGGCCGGTGGTGTGTATCAGCCCGTGGAACTTCCCGCTGGCGATCTTTACCGGTCAGATTGCTGCCGCACTGGCCGCCGGTAACAGCGTGCTGGCCAAACCGGCAGAACAGACGCCGCTGATCGCCGCATTAGCCGTCGGCATTCTGCATGAAGCGGGCGTACCGGCAGGCGTATTGCAGCTGTTGCCGGGTCAGGGTGAAACCGTCGGCTCGCAGCTGGTGAATGACGAACGTGTGCGCGGCGTGCTGTTTACCGGTTCAACCGATGTTGCGGGCATTCTGCAACGCAACATCGCCGGTCGTCTGGATCCGCAGGGGCGTCCGACGCCGTTGATCGCCGAAACCGGCGGCCTGAACGCCATGATTGTGGATTCCTCCGCGCTGACCGAACAGGTGGTGATGGATGTGGTGGCCTCGGCCTTTGACAGCGCCGGTCAGCGTTGCTCTGCCCTGCGCGTGTTGTGTATTCAGGACGACGTCGCCGACCACACCCTGCAAATGCTGCGCGGTGCGATGGCGGAATGCCGCATGGGTAATCCGGAGCGTTTGTGTACCGATATCGGGCCGGTGATCGACGCCGACGCCAAAGCCGGTATCGAAAAACACATCGATGCGATGCGCACTAAAGGCCGCACCGTGTATCAGGCCACGCAGGAATTCACTGCCGACCAGCAGGAATGGAACCGTGGCACCTTCGTGAAACCGACACTGATCGAGCTGGAAAGCTTTGATGAGATGAAGAAAGAAATCTTCGGCCCGGTGCTGCACGTGGTGCGCTATGCCCGTCAGGATCTGGATACGCTGATCGGTCAGATTAATGCCGCTGGTTATGGTCTGACGCTGGGTATTCATACCCGCATCGACGAAACCATCCATCGCGTCACCCAGCAGGCACACGTCGGCAATATGTACGTGAACCGCAATATGGTCGGCGCGGTGGTGGGTGTGCAACCGTTCGGCGGCGAAGGCTTATCAGGCACCGGTCCGAAAGCCGGCGGCCCGCTGTATCTGTATCGCCTGCTGAGCAGCCGTCCGCAGGACGCCGTGCAGCAAACCCTTTTGCGTCAGGACAGAGAGCTGCCGCTGGACGTGTCTGTCCGCGAAGCCTTACTGGCACCGCACCGCGCATTGCAGCAATGGGCCGCCGAACAAAAACATCGTGAGGAGTTAGTCGCAGTTTGCGAACGCTTTGCGCAGACCAGCCAGGGCGGCACGTTACGCACCCTGCCGGGGCCAACCGGTGAACGCAACACTTACGCGCTGTTACCGCGCGAACGTGTGCTGGCACTGGCCGATAATCAGGAAGATGCCCTGACTCAGCTCGCCGCCGTCACCGCCACCGGTTGCCGTATTCTGTGGCCGGAAGCGCCGTTGCAGCGTGATCTGTTCAACCTGTTACCCAAAGCGGTGCAGGCGCGGGTTGATTTCGCCAAAGACTGGCAGAACGATGCGCAGGTATTCGATGCAGTGATTTATCACGGTGATGCCGATCAGTTGCGCGAGCTTTGTCAGACCATCGCACAGCGACCGGGCGCCATTATTTCCGTACAGGGCTTTGCGCGCGGCGAGGATAACATCCTGCTGGAACGCCTGCTGCACGAACGTTCACTGAGTGTGAACACGGCTGCCGCAGGGGGGAATGCGAGTCTGATGACGATCGGGTAAAGGTGCTTTGCTCCTCCCCCTGCGAAGGGGGAGGTTGGGAGGGGGTTTTAAGGGCTGACACCCGGTAAAAGCATACTTCAACTTATTAATTTTGCATTAATACCCCACCCCAACCCTCCCCTTCGCAGGGGAGGGAGCAGCACGTGACGTTCTTAAGTTTTGCTTTTTGCTCCACCCCTGCGAAGGGGAGCTGTCCGTGACGTTCTTAGGTTTTGCTTTTTGCTCCTCCCCCTGCGAAGGGGGAGGTTGGGAGGGGGTTTTAAGGGCTGACACCTGGTCAAAGCATACTTCAACTTACTGTTTTTGCATTAATACCCCACCCCAACCCTCCCCTTCGCAGGGGAGGGAGCAGCACGTGACGTTCTTAAGTTTTGCTTTTTGCTCCACCCCTGCGAAGGGGAGCTGTCCGTGACGTTCTTAGGTTTTGCTTTTTGCTCCTCCCCCTGCGAAGGGGGAGGTTGGGAGGGGGTTTTAAGGGCTGACACCTGGTCAAAGCATACTTCAACTTACTGATTTTGCATTAATACCCCACCCCAACCCTCCCCTTCGCAGGGGAGGGAGCAGACCGGATCGCTTGCAGATTTTTTTGTTTCACTTCGCAGAAAGGGACAGAAATCAATGCGCTAAAAACTTCTCCAGAAACTGTTTCGTCCTCGCATGTTGCGGATTTGAAAACAGCTCTTTCGCCGGTCCCTGCTCGACAATTTTGCCCTGATCCATAAAGATCGCGCGATCTGCCACGTCACGGGCGAAACTCATTTCGTGGGTCACAATCACCATCGTGCGGTGCTCAAGTGCCAGTGCGCGGATAGTGTTGAGCACTTCGCCGACCAGTTCCGGATCCAGCGCGGACGTGGGTTCGTCAAACAAAATCACTTCAGGGTTCATTGCCAGTGCGCGGGCGATGGCGACACGCTGTTGCTGACCGCCGGAAAGACGGCGCGGATAGGCGTTTTCTTTGCCATTTAATCCGACCTTTTCCAGTAACTGACGCGCCGTGGCGATGGCCTTTTCTTTCGGCTCGCCCTTCACAATCACCGGCCCTTCAATGATATTTTCCAGCACGGAACGGTGCGGGAACAGGTTGAAGTTTTGGAAAACGAAACCCACCTGCTTGCGCAGTTCGCGGACGTTGTTCTTCTGCTTGCTGATCGGTTTGCTGGCGTCAATTTCGATGTTGCCGACTTTGATGGTGCCGCCGTCCGGCTCTTCCAGCAGGTTGATGCTGCGCAGTAAGGTGGTTTTACCCGAGCCGCTCGGCCCGATGATCGCCACCACTTCGCCGGAATTGACCTGCAAATCTATACCGTGCAGCACCGTCTGTCCGTGGAATTTTTTTGTCAGTTGCTTAACGTCAATGGTACTCATGAAGGCTCCTGATCCTGACGGTTAACGCGGTCTTCCAGACGGTTTTGCAGGAAGGATAAAACGGTCGCCAGCACCCAGTAGATAATAGAGGCCGCGAGATACATGGTGAACACTTCCAGCGTACGCGACGTCACAAGCTGTGCCTGACGGAACAGTTCCGGCACCTGAATGGTGGCCGCCAGCGAGGTATCTTTCACCAGCCCGATGAAACTGTTACCCAGCGGAGGCAGCGCGGTGCGGGCTGCCTGCGGTAAAATCACGCGACGCAGGGTCTGCCACGGGTTCATGCCGATACTGGCGGCGGCTTCCCACTGCCCTTTTTCGATGGACGAAATCGCCGCACGCAGGGTTTCAGAGGTGTAGGCCGCGGTGTTCAGCGAAAGACCAATCATCGCTGCGGGGATAGGATCCAGCTCGATGCCAAACTGTGGCAAACCGTAGTAGATCATAAACAGCTGGGCGATCAGCGGCGTGCCACGGAAAACGGAGACGTAAAAACGCGATATCCATGACAGCGGCCAGAAATGCGAAAGGCGCATCAGCGCCAGCACAAAGCCCAGGATCAGACCGAACACCATCCCGCCCAGACTGAGCTGGAGCGTAAACAGTGTCCCTTTCAATAAAAATGGTGCTGAATCCAGCACCAGTTGAATACTTTCTTGCATCTAAGACCTTTAGATTTTCTGGATCTTTAAGATATTCACATATGCTCTAAATAAATGAACTTGCATCAAGGCAGCAAGTGCGCGAGTCCCGATGGGCTTACACAGGTAAGTGATTCGGGCGAGCAAGCGCAGCTAACGCCGGGGCAAGTTCAGTTATGACGAGCATTATTTTGTGACGTCAGCACCAAACCACTTTTCAGAGATTTTGGCGAGCGAGCCATCTTTCTGCATTTCAGCAATCGCTTTGTTGATCGCGGCCAGCAGTTCCGGGTTGTCTTTACGAATTGCCACGCCAGATTCCAGACGGGAGAACGGTGCACCCGCCACGGCTAAGGTATCACCGGTTTTCTTCACCAGATCCAGCGCCGCCAGACGGTCAACCAGAATCGCGTTGATACGGCCTACGCGCAGATCCTGATATTTAGTCGGGTCATCATCATAAGTACGGATGTCGACGCCCTGCACGTTTTCACGCAGCCATTGCTCGTAGTTACTGCCCAGACCCACACCGACTTTTTTGCCTTTCAGATCTTCAGGTTTGGTGATGGTGCCTTCCTGACCTTTTTTGGTCAGCGCCTGAATACCGGAAACGGTGTACGGGGTGGAGAAATCGTATTTTTTCGCACGCTCAGGGGAGATGGTCACCTGATTGATCACCACATCAATGCGTTTGGATTCCAGCGACGCCAGCATGCCATCCCATTTGGTCGGTTGCAGTTTCGCTTTCACGCCCATGTGCTGCGCCAGCGCATCAGCGAATTCCACTTCGAAACCGGTCAGCTTGCCGTCTTCACCCTGGAAACTGAACGGAGGATACGTCCCTTCCAGCCCGACGATCAGCGTGCCGCGATCTTTAACTTTTTTCAGTAACCCTTCATCAGCAAACGTATTGCTGACCATGCCTGCCGTCAGCGTGACCGCAACAGCACCCAGAAGTAAACGACGACGCAGTGTAGAAAAACCCATATTCACCTCAGTTATTGTTAGTTATAGAACGTTATATCCCCTACGAATTTGCGCACAGTAGCACCCGCCGCGCCAGTTATCAGGAATATAATTCTATAATCTTAGCTCAAAAAAGCATAAGCATAGTGTGAGCCATTAAACGTGCGGATGATACGCAAACAGTGCCGGGGCACCGCCGGTATGAATGAACAGGATCGGGCCTTCATCCGGGAATAATCCGCGTTCGATGCCATCCAGCAACCCCGCCATCGCCTTGCCGGTGTACACCGGATCCAGCAACATCGCTTCCTGTTCCGCCAGCAGTTTCACCGCCGCCATGCCCGCGTCATTCGGTTCACCGTAGCGCGGCGCAAAATAGTCATCCCATAAAATCACCGGCGGCACTTTCTCATCGAGCTGGAGTGCGCTGGCCACTTCTTTCGCAATGGCCTCCACTTTCGGACGCTGATCGCCTGCGCTGCGTGACACTGTCACGCCGATCAGTTGCGTGTCCGGCATTAAGTGACGTAAGGCGACCGCCAGACCGGCGTGAGTACCGGCACTGCCCGATGCCACCACCACGGCGCTGAAATCGACAAAACTGGCGGAAGATTGCTCGGCAATTTCCAGCGCGCACTGCACGTAACCCAGTGCGCCCAGGGCATTGGAGCCGCCCACCGGCACCACGTACGGACGGAAACCCTGTGCTTCCAGACGTTCGGCCTGCTCTGCCAGCTGCGCCATCGGATCATGCAGGGCATCGCACATCACCACGTCCACATTAAATAAATCCAGCAGCAGGCGGTTACCGTTGGTCAGGTAATTAGCCTCGGTGGTGCCGATCGGGTTTTCCAGCAGCGCCACACATTTCAGGCCCAGTTTGGCCGCCACGGCAGCGGTCTGGCGAACATGGTTTGACTGGATAGCGCCCGCCGTCACCAGCGTATCGGCCCCTTCTGCCAGCGCGGCAGCGGCGAGATATTCCAGTTTGCGCAGCTTATTGCCGCCCATCGCCAGCGGCGTGATGTCATCGCGTTTGATGTAGATATCCCGTCCGACGGTTTCCGAAAGACGGTGCAGTTTTTCTAATGGCGTGGCGCTGCCTAATAAATCGAGACGATCAAAGGCTTCCAGCCGGGTTTTAAGCAAAGAAATTTTAGCAGGCACAATGTTCCCCTGACGCACAGCACAGGGCCGTACGAAGTCGTTATCGTTAAAGTAGGTATAATTTCAGAGACGGGTTATTAAGTAAGTATATAAAGAATTTATAGAAACTGCGGAGAGATTCAAGACAAAAAACAGGCCCCCGGAGGAGCCTGTTTGCGTTTTGTGTGTCAGTCTGTAAGAGCGCCGCTTACGCGGATTTCTGCCAGGCCAGATACTGATCGTATTTGCGCAGGGCAATACGGTAGTTGTCGTGGCCCGCCACCGGCAAATCACTGATGATCCGCTGGTGGATACTGTCCCCGGAAAGCTTATCCAGAGGATAGTTATTGGCAGAGAGAATTTCATCCAGACGGCGGAGGCGGACAACGTACTCGCGCACCGTGCTGTGATTCATTTCCGTCTGCTCAAACAGGTATTGCTTAAACGCCATGATGTCAAAATATGACGAATGGCTGTTACAGCTTATCTCACTGCAAAAACGACACAGTGCGGTCAGTTCCTGCGACAGGTTGTGCCACACGTCATCATCAATAGGCTGATCCATCTTGGCGATGGCCTCTTTATTGATGATTTGCCCGCGAAACACCAGTGCCATCCTGTCGAGTTCTTTCGCACACTGTGAGCAATGAGTCTGACTGTGTTTAAAATCTTTAAGATAACGGCTTAAAGGCCTTGTTTTGATTCCCGCTGGCATAAATTTATTCCTGATAAGGGATATAAAATGTATAACCGGCCAGGAAAAAGCGGATCAGTGGTCGTTTGCCAGGCGTGTTCGCAAACGCTTAATCGCCTGACTGTGGAGCTGGCTTACACGGGATTCCCCGACATCCAGCACCGCCCCGATCTCTTTTAAATTCAACTCTTCCTGGTAGTAAAGCGTAAGTACCATCTTTTCCCGTTCTGGTAACGCATCGATAGCTTCCATCACCCGGTGGCGCAGATTGCCCTCCAACAGATGATGTAACGGGTTGGCCTCTTCGTGCCCTTCCATCAATGCCTCGGCAGTATCGCCGTGCTCTTCGCGCCATTCGTCATAAGAAAACAACTGGCTGCTGTTCGTATCCATTAATATCTGCCGGTATTCCTCGATGGGAATATCCAGCGCCTGCGCCACCTCTCCTTCACTCGGCGGTCGCCCTAATTTCTGTTCTGCGTTATGCATCGCCTGGGACACTTCACGCGCATTGCGTCTGACGCTGCGCGGCACCCAGTCGCGGCTACGCAACTCATCAAGCATTGCGCCACGAATGCGCTGAACGGCATAGGTCGTAAACGCCGTCCCCTGCATCGCATCAAAACGCTCAACCGCATTTAACAGGCCGATCCCGCCCGCTTGCAGTAGATCATCAAGCTCTACGCTGGCGGGAAGCCGCACCTGCAAACGCAGGGCTTCATGGCGCACGAGCGGAACATAGCGCTGCCACAAAGAATTTTTGTCTATCACGCCGTCGGCGGTATACAGATCGCTCACTGTCGTAACCTGGCAAATTGAGGGTCAGTATCATTTTGCCAGCGTTAAGCCCTGTTCAATCGGCTGAATAAGGCCAGAAAAGCGCGGTTATTTTGATTATGTCTCGCACATTCTGTTCCGGGACACCTGCGGACAACGCGAAAACGATTGCACAAAAAACCATCACAACATAAAGATTATCCTAAATTATACCAGCGAATGCGTTTCATTAATTGCAGAGAAAGGTAAATT
Source organism: Rahnella victoriana (assembly GCF_021276285.1). NCBI lineage: Bacteria > Pseudomonadati > Pseudomonadota > Gammaproteobacteria > Enterobacterales > Yersiniaceae > Rahnella > Rahnella victoriana. Next base: position 3,755,500 of record NZ_CP089919.1, on the reverse strand, counting down.
TTGGTTAAAAAAAACCCCGCCGGAGCGGGGTTTGAGCTGTATGTAACCTGATTGCTTATATTGTCGGCAAAGACAATTATTGCAGCAGGGACAGAACAGACTGAGGAACCTGGTTTGCTTTGGAGAGTACAGAAGTACCCGCCTGCTGCAGGATCTGTGCTTTAGACATGGCAGAAACTTCAGTTGCGTAGTCAGCATCCTGAATACGGCTCTGTGCAGACTGCAGGTTGGTGGTGGTGTTCGCCAGGTTAGTGATAGCAGAATCGAAACGGTTCTGAATCGCACCCAGTGAAGAACGGAAATCATCAACCTTGCTGATTGCTGCGTCGATAGCTTCCAGCGGATCAGTAGTCTTTGCCGTTGGAACAGCTGTCAGAGTGTCTTTAGACAAATCAGCACCTGACAAATCTGCGCTTTTATACACTTTTGCATCCGAACCAGTACCAACAGTAACAACTTCAGTTTTACCGTCTAAACCACCTAATTCAACTTTAGCAGTCTGAGAAGTGCCAGTAGAATCTTTATAAGTTGCGGTTTTAACAGATACGTCACCAGTAGTTGCGTCTACATTTGCTGCATACAACTTACCATCGGTACCTTTCAGAGCATAAACGCCGGTATCTTTACCGTCTGCGTCCTGAAGTTTGTAAAGTGCCGCCCCGGTAATAGAAGCGGTGTTAGTGTCTGTACCGATAGAAACGGTAGCACCAGTAGCAGGAGCTGTGCTGTCTTCAACTGCTGCAGTAGCAGCGGTAATCGTTGTATTACCTGCACCTGGAGTCGCACCAATTGTTCCAAGTGTTGCAACACGAGCTGTACCTGCCGTGGCGTTTGCGGCTAGGGCTACTGAATAAACACCATCATCTGAGGTAGTACCCGTTACTGTGGCAAAAACATTCCCAGCGTCGTCTTTAGACAAGGTGTAAGAATTGGTGCCAGTGGTTGCAAAAGCAGCAACACTCGTGGCAATTGCAGCATCATTAATTGCCACTGTAGAGCCAGCGGTACCCAATGTAGTAATAGCTGTACCGGTAGTCAAAGTGGTTGGACTTTGGACGCTGAAGCCGCTCAGGCCTAAAGTTGATGAGTCAATTTTCTGCAGGTCGATATCGATAGTCTGGCCGTCGTTTGCGCCAACCTGGATAGACATAGTCTGGTTGGAAGCCAGTACTTTCACGCCGTTGAACTGAGTCTGACCCGATACACGGTCGATTTCAGACAGACGGGAGGTGATTTCGTCCTGGATTGATTTCAGGTCGGAATCAGAGTTGGTGCCGTTAGCAGCCTGAACAGACAGCTCACGAACACGCTGTAAGTTGTTGTTGATTTCGCTCAGTGAACCTTCAGTGGTCTGCGCAACGGAGATACCGTCGTTGGCGTTACGTGAAGCCTGAGTCAGACCATTGATGTTTGAAGTGAAGCGGTTAGCAATCGCCTGACCAGCAGCGTCATCTTTTGCGCTGTTGATACGCAGACCGGAGGACAGACGCTCGATAGCGGTGCTCAGTGCGGACTGGGATTTGTTCAGGTTGTTCTGAGTCATCAGAGACAGCGTGTTGGTATTGATAACTTGAGCCATGAGTGTATTCCTTCAAATCTGGTTAAGGGTTCGGGCTTATTGCCCACGGCGTTCATCACCGTCCAAACTTGTATCGGCGCTACACCCGCAACCTTTAGAATTATTTCTCAAAAAAGATCGATTTCTTACTTTGAGAATTACCCTTCCTTATACCGCCTATTCAGCCCATTACTTTTTGTTGCGATCTATTAAACTTTTTCTCCGTCGTGCCGATAGGGCTTAAAGACTCTTATACAACTTGTAAAGGATACATATGGCCACTGTCTCTTCATTAGGTATCGGCTCAGGCTTAGATTTATCCACCTTGCTGGATAACCTGACCACCGCAGAAAAAGCGCGTTTAACCCCGATCACTACAGCGCAAACCAGCTACAGCGCGAAGCTGACTGCTTATGGAACTTTGCAAAGTTCACTGCAGACATTTGCTGACGCCACTTCCGCCCTAAATAGCGCAGATGTTTACGCATCAACAACAGCAACCTCCAGCAACACGTCCGCATTTACTGCAACGACGGCGGCTGGCGCGGCATCAGGCAAATATACGGTAAACGTTACGCAACTGGCGCAGGCGCAAGTTTTGGTTTCCGGAACAGCGACTGATAGCAGTAGCGCGCTGGGCGAAACATCGACGTCAGGGACTCGCACCCTTTCCATCACTCAGGGCGATGGCAAGCCGGTCACGATTTCTCTGACCGATGCCCAGACGTCATTAGCCGGGATGCGCGATGCTATTAATGGCGCAGACGCCGGTGTAACCGCCAGCATTTTAAAAGTGTCCGACGGCAGCTATCAGCTGATCGTGTCTGCTGACGATACCGGAACAGATTCGCAAATGACCCTGAGCGTCACCGGCGATGACACGCTGAACGCGTTCATTGGTTATGATTCTGCAACCAACACAGGCGGCATGACGCAGAACGCTGAGGCGAAAAATGCTGAACTCAGCGTAAATGGCATTGCTCTTGAACGTCAGAGCAATGAAGTGACCGATGCTCCAGAAGGGGTGACGCTAAATCTGCTGGCAACCACTGACAGCGCCGCGACGCTGACTGTGAAGAAAGACACCAGCGATGCCAGCACCAAGATCCAGGCATTTGTGACCGCGTATAATGCATTGCAAACCACCTTCACAAATCTTACCAAATATACCGCGGTAGACAGTAACACCGACACACAAGACACCAGTAATGGCGCTCTGTTAGGTGACAGTGCCTTACGCACGATTCAGTCAAAGCTTAAGACTGCTGTAACCTCAGCATTTAATTCCAATGGAATTAGCTCACTCGCAAGCATTGGGATCACAACGGATCCTGATACGGGTAATCTTGAAGTCGACAGCGATAAACTCGATACAGCGCTGAGTAATAGCACCAGCGATGTTAAAACCATGCTGTTGGGTGATGGTAAAACAACCGGGGTTATCACAGGAATTAATAATCTCAACGTCACTTTCCTCGATACCGATAGCGGCACCATTGCGACAGCAAAAACAGCCGTTAATACCACACTGAAAAGCCTGACCGAGCAATACAACAAGGTCAACGACAGTATTAACACCACTATTGCCCGTTATAAAACGCAGTTCACAGCACTTGATGTGGCTATACAAAAGCTCAACAGCACCGCGGATTATCTGACGCAGCAGTTCGATGCAATGACAACTTCAAGTTCTAGTTCGTAAGGATAGCAAGCCCATGTATAACCCTAAAGGAACCGACGCCTACGCACAGGTAGGCCTGGAGAGTGGCGTGATGAGCGCCTCTCCGTATCAGCTGGTGACCATGTTATTTGACGGGGCGCGCAGCGCCCTGATCCGCGCACGTATTTTTATCCAACAGGGCAGTATTGCTGAGAAAGGCAAATCCCTGTCTATGGCGATCAACATTATCGACAGCGGATTAAAAGCGGGCCTGAGCCGTGAGAAAGGCGATCCTGAATTAGTGGATAACCTCGAGGCGCTCTACGCCTATATGGTCCGTCGTTTATTGCATGCCAATTTACACAACGATCAAGAGGCCATCACTGAGGTGCTGGCCTTGCTTGAAAACATCGCCGATGCCTGGCGGCAAATCGGCCCAAACTACCACCCGTCGCAGGACCAAAATAATGGATCAACATCAGTTTCTGGTTAATGAATATCAACTGATCCTGTCTTTAAGCGAGCAGATGTTGCGGCTGGCGAAAGAAGAAAAATGGGATGAGCTGGTTGAGCTCGAAGTCAGTTACGTGAAAGCAGTAGAAGCTACCACCCGTTTACCGATGTCAGAACAGACATCGATAATGATTCAGAATGATGTCCGCCGCTATTTGCGTATTATTCTGGAGAATGAGAACACCATTAAAACGTTATTACAGACGCGGATGAATAAACTCACCGAGCTGATTGGTCAGTCGTCCCGACAACAACAAGTGAATACGACTTACGGAAAAATTGACCTCCGTTCGATTGCCTTTGGTGATCGCCAATAATTATTAAGACTCTGTTTGTTAGACTTTTTTTCAATATTTCTTGTGCATATATAAGGTTTCAGGGGCAGAGAGCATCTGGCTACCAGAGCTGGTTCTCTCTGTCTTCTTCCGTGACTTACGCGTATTATCAGGCAACCTGTTTGTAATAGCATAAGCGGGAAATTTTATATCAGGCAGCAAACAACACGTTGCAGTCGTCTTTTTCGGGCATCATCAACATGGTTCGTAAAATAAAAGTGACGCCAGGGATAGGAACCATTTCACTGCTTATTCAGCATAGTGAACTTTTTATTCATGATGTTTATATCGATAAGCCACAATTGGTTCTCGTCCAGAATGGAAGCCTTTCAATTACTTTCCAGGAACAGCAGGTCACCCTGCAGGCTGGCGAAATGCTCGTGCTTAATAGCGGACAAACGCTGAGCCTGACGCACCATTTGTCTGAAAACGGCCCTTTCAGTTGCGCCATCATGGCCTGGGATCACCAGTTGCTGAGCGACGCCGGGCTGCATGCCACCGGCTTTAGCCCGCCGCTGATCACCGTTGATAACTTTCAGGTCATCCCGCATATTCCCGGCGCATTTAAGCAAAGTTTTACCGATACCCACAGCGCCATCCTCTGGCATCACGGCCTGCCCGCGCCCATTACCCGCCATCGCATGCTTGAACAATTACTCTGGTTATCCCAGCTTGGCGTGCGCTATTCCCTGCAGCACAGCGAGAGCGTCACCCAGCGCGTGCGTGAATTATTAATCAATAATTTGCATAAATCTTTTACCGCCGCAGAAGTCGCCGAACAGCTGATGATGAATGAAGTGATGCTGCGCAGACGGCTGGCGTCCGAGGATTGTGTACTGCGAAACCTGATGATTGACGTGCGGATGACCCATGCCCTGCGGTTGTTGCAATGCACCGATCTGGCGATTTCACATATCGCGCATCAGGTGGGTTATGAAAGTGGCTCACGTTTTGCCGAGCGTTTCCGGAAACGTTTTGGATTCGCCCCGACCGCCATCCGCGGGCATTTGCGCCCGCTTTCTGCGCCGGCACCCAGCACAAGCGATGAGATATAACAATTCCCGCCGAAATGCCACAATACAAAACCTTGAGTAACATCACACAATAATTGATTACCAGATGTTAACGGAATATCATACGCGCCAAAGAATAATCTGATGGTCAGGGGTTGGTTGTGCACGTTTGGTGGGAAGTAATTAAGACGATTTATTGGGGTGGGCTGGGCATCGCCGCGCTGGTTACGCTGTTAGTGAGCCGCGATACGATTAAAATAAGACTGTTAACCTCCGGCATTATCGGATTTACCTGGCCGATGAGCCTGCCCGTGGTTCTGCTCTTCTCGCTTTTCTGATCCACACCGCCCTTTCCGGGCATAAAAAAACCCGGCTATCACCGGGTTTTGCGGTCGGGCTGTGCTTATTTGCGCGTCTGCACCCAGAAGCCGTGGATCAGGCCAGGCAGATAGCCACAAAGTGTCAGAATAATATTCAGTAAAAATGCGCCACCGAAACCGTTGCCGATCAGTACGCCTAATGGTGGTACCAGAATGGTAATCAATACTCTCCAGAATCCCATCGTCATTCTCCCTTTGGTTATCATTGTGTTAATGATAGTACGGCGAAACGACGGCGCACATCAGATGAACCTTAATTGATCAGTTCCAGCATCACCTCAACGTCACGTCGGGCTTTTTCCAGTATTTCAATATCGCCGCTGCGGTATTCGGCGTCCGTCAGCTGGTGGATCTGACGCATCTGCCATCTCACCTGATTCTTCTGTTCTTCCGTCATACTGCGGCACATCACGATGATAAAATTGCGCAGCATCATCTGTTGCATGGCAGTTTCTTCGGCGTGCTTGTTGACCGACATAACCAAATCTATAACATGTTTTTCTGCCATTGCGGATCCCTGTTGGGGTGAGAGCGTCAGTAAAGCCAGACTAGCACGGGCTGACGGGCGTTAAAGCCGACAATTGACGAGAGTAAAGCCGCTATTTCTGCGTCTAGAATGTGAACGGACACGACCACTATGCCTTCCAGCCCTGCCCCAAATTCTATCGATACCGTTTTTCAGCGTCTGGCCGCGTCACCCTTTCGCCAGCGTTTTCATCTCGGCGCAAAAGAATATGCCTATTGTCAGGATAAAGGGCCGGATGCGGTGACTCAGCATGCCGCTGATTTTATTGCCGCCCGCCTCGCCCCGGCTGAACCAGCAAATGACGGCAAACAGACGCCGATGCGCGGCCATCCGGTGTTTATCGCCCAGCACGCGACCGCCACCTGTTGCCGTGGCTGTCTGGAAAAATGGCACAAGATTGCGGCGCACACCGCCATGACACAGGTGCAGCAAGACTACGTAGCAGAAGTGATTTTGCACTGGCTGCATCAGGAAATGCAGCGCCCGGCACCGGCGGCTAAAGTGCGAAAACCTAAGAAAAAAACCGGTACAGAACCGGATGACGCACAACAGCTCAATCTGTTATAAGACGCACATCACAGTCGCTAAAAAATAAAGAGTGACAGTTATCACATATTTTCCGAATATACATACCCAGAACCGATCGTACTCTATAATTTTAGAGAAATAAGAATTTTGCCATGGGCATCATTCAGCCCGGCCTTTGTTGTCTTTCTTTTGCAGTCTTTCGAATGTGCTTTCCAGGTGAAACGAGTTTTACACTTGTTGTCAGGAACATTGCCCGTATTGGGAAAAGGAGGATGCATGTCTGAGTATCATTATTTACTGGTAGGTGGAAGTCGCAACGGACAACGGCATGTTGATCAGCAACATCAGTTTTCGTTGTGCTTTTGGGAAGAGGCAGCACAGAACGCAGAACGCGAGTTTTATGGTAAGCGTAACGAACGTTACAAAGTGAATCCGGAAAAAGGCGCAGACGGTAACTGGTATCTCGTGGGCTATTGTGGAAATTGTTCCAAAATAAAAGCCGACGAACTGACCACCCAGGCGCTGACGAAACATGTTAAACCCCTGATGTAACCAGATGGTGTTTCAAAGCCATTTAACCCCGCCCTTGTTGCGGGGTTTTTGCTTTCTGTCACCGGCAAATGGTTCAGGCGGCCATGCCCTGAATATTGCGGGCGAAGAACGCCACCGTTCCCCCTATCGTGAAATGCGCCTCGTGATGGCCCAGTCTTCCCAGCGGCGCGATGCGCACGATTTCCCCTTCAAACTCGCCGTCCTGGATCCGGGTGATGGCCACATCCAGCTGGTAACTGGCCGGATGCACACCCACCGGAAACGTCAGCAATTTGACACGGTCGCCGACCTGAAAGCGGGTGAGCAACGGCAGAGGTGCCTGTTCGAACAGATCCTGATCCATATGTGACTCCTTGTTTTCCAGTGAGATTCATTAGAGGATAGAATAAGTTGTCGCGTCCTGCCGCATACCGGCGTGAAGCACTTCTCTCTTTGCGCATTATTTTTCAAAAACAGATTAACGAGGACCCGCCGTGAAAAAATTAACGCCACAACAGTGCATCATCCTGACCGGATTTACCGGCATTCTGCATGGTGAATTTGAGTGGTTTCACGAGGATTTAGAAAAGCGGCTGGGCCGTGAAGTGCAGACCTCAGAGCTGGGGTACCCGGAATCTATGCAAGCGTGTCGCGATTTGTATGAAGAAGACTTCAACAGCCTGATGCCGGACTAAACAAGAAGGCCGGGCAAACACCCCGTGTTTACCCGGCCCGATGCGCAAGCCATTTACATTGATACGCAGAGCATCAGGGTTTCACAATGCCACGGATAAAATGCTCGTTCACCCTGATCACATTTCCCGTTTCCACATTAATGACCTGATATTGCACTGGTTTAACCTCATCCAGTACAGCGATAACTTCGAACAAACCTGGTGTAAAAGTAAGCGTGACAAAAACGCCAACAGGATAGACTGCCATAATTTTATCCTTTCAATCATGATCTTATAATTAACTTCCTTTACCTCATTCACGATCCTAACTTTTTCATTAATCACGGTAAGTGACTTCATTGTATCCTTCACCACTTTGAATGAATGTTAAAGAAAAGAAAGAGGGATAACGTATAAATTGCTGCAACAAGGTAAAATTCAGACAACTCTGACAGACGTTCGGCGAACATAATTAATTTTTACACTCTTCTTACCTCTGCAAGGCTTTCCGGGGCTTCCGTCACGCCGCAATGCCTTGTTTTCGGCCCAATTTCGGTTAAGAATACATGTCCATTTTGTTGCATTGAGAGCCCACGCTGTGAGTGCCCAGATTTTTGAAACCGATGCCACCCACCCGCATTTAACCCGACTTATTGCAGAGCTGGATGCTTATCAATACCCTCTTTATCCGCCGGAATCGTTTCAGGGGATTAATATCACTGAACTGGATGAAGGGGAGATCACCTGTTTTATGGCAAGGGTGGATGACGACTGGGCCGGTTGCGCCTGTCTGTATATTACCCGGCAGGGAATAGCTGAAATGAAACGGGTTTACGTGAACCCGGTGTTTCGCGGGCAAGGTATCGCATCCCTGCTGATCGAGGCAATGGAAAAGAAACTGAAAGCCTTAGGACACAACGAGCTGTTTCTGGAAACCGGCGTTTTTCAGGAAAAAGCCATCACGCTGTACGAAAAGCTGGGCTATTCCCGCACGCAGGCGTTCGGTGATTACCAGCAGTCGCCGGATCCCCTGAGTGTCTATATGATGAAATCGGTGAAATAATTGAAGAAAAGCGCCGTGAGGCGTGAGGCGGATATCTCCATAACGCTGCCCTGTGACAGGGTTATGGAGATGCAAAAAGCCGTTACATCAGTACGTTACTTTTTGTAGCAGAGAGGTCATTCGACGGAATAACCCATTTTTTCAGTGTGATCATAAAGAACTCTTTCCCCTTGGTGATTTTCGCACCCCGGTCACCACACTCCAGCGCAAGCTTAAAAAACTCATCACTGTTAATACTAAAAGCCAGTTCTACTTTTTTTACCATACCGGAATTCAGCAGGTCTTCGGCTTCGTGCAAGGATTTGGCCTGAATGACTGACATACATACCTCGTGATAACGGACGGAAGTTGTCTTTGCCCGAACAGGTTATTTCACTTTTGTTTCGATATTATGACAGTCTCGTGAAGCTTAGGAATATTGCCATCAGTGCGCGCAAAAAATCCTCAAACCGTGCAGAGGATCACACTTACGTCAGACGGAAATACGGATCCGGCATCGGCGTATCCGGCAGGTGTGTCTGGTTGTTCATCTCGCGCAGATTGATTTCGATATTGGTGCACATGGCATCCATGGGCAGATGGTTATTGGCATAACCGAACGGCATTTCCAGTTCTTCCGCCAGCGTATCAAGTGACAGAAAACTATAGGAAATAAAGCCGGACACCAGCAATGTCATGTAATGCAAATCCACCACCAGCGCAAACGGCAGCAGGCTGCAAAACAGGTATACCGTGCGGTGCAGCAACAGCCCGTAGGCAAACGGGATCGGCATACTGACAATTCGCTCGCAACCGCCCACCACCTGCGAAAGCTGCAATAACGTCGTGTCCATATGGGTATAAACAATATCCGACAACTCCCCCGTCCGGCGTTTTTCCGCCAGCCATTGTGACAGCCGCAACTGCACCATGTTGGTCGGTGCGCGGCGTGAAAGAATATCTTCCGCATCTTCGCCCAGCAGACGCTCCAGATCCGGACGCGGATCGCTGTGGCGCAACTGATGTTTTAGGCTGTAACAAAACGCCAGCAGTAAGGTCGTCACCCGCTGTGCTTCGCCCGGACACACGGCCATCACCTGACTTTGCAAGGTGCGGCAGGCAATCAGCAACCCGCCCCACAACTGCCGCGCTTCGGTGTAGCGTGAATAGGCCACACTGTTACGAAAGCCAAGGAAGATCGCGATAGACACACCGAGCAGGCTGAAAGGCGCGAGCGTCAGCTTAACGCCCAGCGTCTCATACCAGGGCAGGCTGAGAATGGCGGCAAGCGACATCAGTAAATTGAGGCTAAGACGGAACAGAATGCTGGGCAGGACAGAGCCATGCCAGGCGAACAAACGCAAGAACCAGTGACGTGGAGGACGGATTATCATTTTGTGCAGGTACTTTATGCAGGTGAAGCGATTTTTTTTGCGATTCTGGCAAATAAACCTGCACATGCAAAGGACAATTTTGTGACACCGGTAACATTTATTTTGAAATCCGTCGTTCTTTGTTACACGGACATATTCATCATATGAGGCTTAACTTTTTGAATACATAGAAGAACGAGTAAAAGCAGGTAAAATGTAGACGATTAACGCGAGCCGACATTCAAAGCAGGATAGTGAATGTAAGTTCGCGTTAATTTTTTGCCCCATCCATGCCCCATCCGCCTCACTCACTCTTCAGCATGAAGGTATCCAGGCTGTCATCGAACCTCATGATGTCCTTCTTCTGCCCCGCTATCGTCTGCAACAACTCCATTCCCTCACGAATAGACACTGGCCGCTCAATCACAAAGCCGAACCAGTCATCATAAGCCTGACCAAGCCAGCATCCTCCGCCATGCTCCTTGAGGCGCTTGAAGAACACGTACTTGCCCGGATCAATGCGGTTGCGAGTCTCGCCTCGATACACAACATCAAAGCCCAAATCCTTGCCGCCCATGTGCCACCTGACGAGCACTGTGTATGTATACAGTATAATCATGTGTTTCTATGATTGTGAAGTGCAAGATGGGAGTAAAGTGTTAGATGGCTGATCTGTCGGGCAATAAAAAACCCGACGGCGCCGGGGCGGAAAAGTAAGTTTTTCGTCAAAGATCTGTTAGAATTTACTTAACAGAATCTCATGGAATTAGCCAGACAATGAACAACGGAAAGATTTATTCTTTGCAATACCTTCGTGGTATCGCGTGTCTGTTAGTTGTTTTTTTTCACTTCACGCCATTTCTTCCAACATGGTTTAAGCCTATGTGGGCCAATGGCATGATTGGGGTGGACATATTTTTTATAATAAGTGGATTTATTATATATCACGCAACTAAGAAGAAGTCCGAATCAGAACCTAAAGTTTTTATAACTAAAAGGTTGTTCCGGATATACCCTGTATTCTTTACATTGTGGTTTGTAACCGCGCTTATTAACTTTGGAGAAAAACCTTTCTCTGAGGTCATCAGGGGGCTTTTCTTTCTGCATGTTAATTATAGTAATGCAGCTCCATCATTTGGTTTCAATATTATAGGTCCGGCATGGACTCTAACATATGAAATTTTCTTCTATGCTATATTTTGCCTGATGGCATTTATATCCCACAAGCACAGGGGGTTGTTGACTATAATAGCATTGCTAACCATCCCATTAGCTCTCCAATGGCATTACAATTCCACAATATCATTTAAGGTTAATGTCACAGCCAACATTGATACAAACAGCATATTAACACCTATCGTAAGGGTCTTAGGGTCTACTCTGTTATATGAATTTGCGTTAGGGATTTTTATTGCGTTTTTATTCGATAAAATAAAAATCAAGATAAGCAACCTAACTTGCATTTCATTTTTTGCAATAGGGATGATATGTTTTTCTTATCTTTTCATCACTATTACAAATCATACAAGTGGCGTAACTGGCCTTTTGCCTGTTGCATTGCTGTGCTTTATAAGCTTCTTAGCTTTAGACTTTGGAACATTAAAAGAATCAAAATATTTATCCTACATTGGGAATATTTCATATGCTTTATATTTGTCTCACTGGTGTGTCATTCGCACTTATCTAACATTTTTTCCAAAGGATTGGAACAATGTTGACTGGGTAATTAAGTTTGTGCCACTTTTGGCTTCAAGCTTCCTGCTAGCTATATTGCTTCATAAATTCATTGAGAAGCCGTGCATTAAGTTTGCAAGAAGTTTGTTATCCAGAGGTGGCATTTCAGACAACAAGCCAATCATTTTAAGCACGATGAAACCCCCCATCATTTCCGCAAATGATGAGGGCAAGAAAGCTATGCCTCTATAGATCCTCCTCGTTTCCATGTGCCTGGGGTGCCTGCCGTGACCTTCTATTAGAATACAAAACTATATTTACACACCCAACAATAATTTATTAAGATAAAATCATGCAAAAGCTAACCGACAATCAAACCTTATCCCTTGAGTCAATGCGTGGCATATCAGCTTTTTTGGTTGTATTTGCTCACTTCTATCAGTTATTTATGGCTAGGCATGAGCCTTATTTTTATAAGTATTTTGCATTAGCAGCTCAATCAAGCGTCATGGTTTTTTTTGTTATGAGCGGATTTTTGATTGGCAAATCAATTCAAAACAATACATTACGGAATGAATCATTTTCATTATCACAATATGCATCAAGCAGATTCCAAAGAATATACCCCACTCTCATTACGTCAATATTAGTTGTTTTTATTCTATATCACTTGTCATTCTATTTATTTGAATCTGGCAGTTCAACATTTTCTCACCCTGATATTTGGCTAAAAAATAGATCTTTATCATTTTACTCATCGCATATGTTTGGGGTAATGACCTTTACAAATGGGCTGCTTAACTCACCATTTTCATTCAATGCCCCATTATGGAGCCTTCCATTCGAAGTTTGGTATTATGTGGTCGCCGGACTTGTTTTTACAAAAAAACCAGTTTTAATAGCTATAGCCATAATGGTTTTTGTTTTTATATGCGGGGTAAAGCATGAGTTCTTAACATACTCAAAGGTCTGGTTTTTCGGATTGCTACTTTCTTATATGCGAATTAATTACAAACACTCAAAACACATAGCACTTATCCTTCTTGTCGCTACTGCCGCCTATGCAATTAAACATGCTGTTAGGTTTGCTTCCCATGGGGAAAACATTGAGTCATACAATTTGTATTTCGGGCTGTTTTTCGGGTTGTTTTTGTACCTTGTTGTTTTGTGCGGTAACTTAAAAATTGAAGTGGTCAACAAAAACTGGCCACAGTTTTAGAGTTTTTCCAGAACAATCGCTCTGACTCATTGGGTGTTAAGCCACCGTTATATTGGTGGGGTCTGAGTTGGCTGTAATAACTAATGATGTAATTTGTTATTGATCTATTTGCTTCGCTAAAATTAGCGTATCCACAGTTCGGTACCCATTCTGATTTCAGGCTGCGAAAAAATCGTTCCATTGGGCTGTTGTCCCAGCAGTTTCCACGGCGACTCATGCTTTGCTTTATACGATAACGCCACAGTAACCGTCTGAATTCCCTGCTGGTATAGTGACTTCCCTGGTCAGAATGATACATAACGTCAGCCGGTTTCCCCCTGGCTTCCCAGGCCATCGTTAATGCTTTTCCTGTCAGACCTGAGTCCGGAGAAAACGACATCGCCCAGCCTATTGGCTTGCGGGAAAATAAATCCAGAACAACCGCCAGATAAGCCCAGCGTTTGCCCGTCCAGATGTAGGTCACGTCGCCGCACCAGGTCTGATTAGGTTCCGTTACTGCAAACTGGCGATCCAGATGATTAGGGATATCCACATGCTCTTTTGTGGCTTTTTTGTAGCGATGATCCGGTTGCTGGCAACTAACAATATTCAGCTCTTTCATTATCTTACTGGCCCGCCAGCGACTCAACGGAACACCTTTTGCGCTGACCATATCGGCAATGCTCCGGGCCCCCGCAGAGCCATTACTGGCATGATAAACTTCACGAACCAGGCTTAGTATAATGATGTGTTTTGCATCAGGTTTCTGCGGTCGGCTTAGCCAGTACCGATAGCTACTGCGATGGATCCCGAACACATTGCATATAAAGGCAACAGGAAACCGCGTCCTGAGTTTCTCAACTAACGAGAATTGTTCAGGGAGTCTGACATCAAGAGCGCGGTAGCCTTTTTTAATATATCGTTTTCCATTTCAACACGTTGCAGTCGTTTTTCTAATTCACGAATGCGAAGTTGCTCAGGCGTCATCGGAGAGGCCTTTGGGGATTTCCCTGCGCGTTCTTCTTTAAGCTGGCGAACCCATTTATCCATCGTGGATTTACCGACATTCATTGCCGTTGCAGCGGCGGCAACGGTGTAGTGCTGATCGAGTACAAGCTGGGCAGCTTCGAGGCGAAACTCGGGGCTAAAATTACGTCTGTTACGTCCGGTCATAATGTCACCTGTTTTGACTATGAGGCGATGATATCACCTCTATTCAGGTGGACAGATTTAGTATTCCACTTCAGTCTTGGGATTCTGCTTTACGTAGAGCTGGGATAAGACACAGAAAGGCATATCAGTCTCGTCACACTTATGCGTGTTGGTCACTTTCTGCCGGAGCGAATCCAAACTTCATAGCAAGTCAAATGGGTCATACATCCGCACAGATGGTTTACTCGGTTTATGGAACTTGGATGAACGACAACAACGGTGAACAAATTGCGATGCTCAACCAGAAATTAGGAGACTTTGCCCCATCCATGCCCCACAAGAAAACTGGATAACATGTTTATCCAATGTAATTATGTAGTTACACACCCTAAACCGACATGTTCATCACATCCTGATACGCCGTCACCAGCTTGTTGCGGACCTGCACGCCGAGTTGCAGTGAAATTGAGGATTTTTGCAGATCGACCATCACATCGTTCAGGCTGACGCCGGGAACGCCCATCTCCAGTTTTTCAGATTCCAGTTTTGCGTTGTTTTGCGTCTCACTGATCTTACCTAATGCCGCTTTTAATTCGCTGGCAAAACCGGCTTCAGAGGCGGTATCGGTCTTAGGTGCAGCGCCAGCCTGGATGGCGGTGGCCTGCATCTGCTGTAAAACGCTCTCAATACCTTGAATTGACATGCTTTCTCCGTATTTCGGGGTGTCGGTTAACAAAGGGCTTCTTTCATGGAATGACACCCTATCACATCAGTTTTTTCCTAAACGCGGTAATTGAACCTAAAAACCATGGCTTATCGGGCCATTAACTTTGCGTTAAGCGGCAAATAATGGCTCACCTAGAAAATAGGCCTGCCTGTATGGAGGACTGAAAAATGTCACGCTTCAACGATTGCGCCACCTGGGAGTCTGTTTTGTTAAGAGACAACATGAACACCACCATTCAACAGCTAAATAGGGATCTTGTATGAGTTCCGCAATAGCCGGCGCAGAAAGCCCTCGAAGCGGTTTTACTGCGTTGCTTAATCGCCTGCGCGCCAACCCAAAAATTCCTATCGCCATCGCCGCTGCGGCCGCCGTGGCTATTGTTGTTGTCATGATGCTGTGGGCGAAGCAGCCTACCTATAAGGTGTTGTTTAGCAACCTCGGTGACCAGGATGGCGGTGCCATCGTCACGCAGCTTACCCAGATGAACATCCCTTATCAGTTTTCTGATAACGGCGGTGCTTTACTGATCCCGGCGGATAAAGTCTATGAAACCCGTCTGAAGCTGGCGGCGGCCGGTTTGCCGAAAGGTGGCGCGGTCGGCTTTGAGCTGATGGATCAGGAAAAATTCGGCATCAGCCAGTTCAGCGAGCAGATTAACTATCAGCGCGCGCTGGAAGGCGAACTTTCCCGCACCATCGAAACGCTGGGACCGGTGTCCAGCGCCCGTGTGCATTTAGCCATTCCAAAACCTTCTTTATTTGTCCGCGAACAGAAAAATCCTTCCGCGTCTGTGACCCTGAATCTGCAACCGGGTCGCGCGCTGGATGACGGTCAGATCAACGCCATCGTTTATATGGTGTCGAGCAGCGTATCCGGCTTACCGCCCGCTAACGTGACCGTGGTCGATCAGAGCGGACATCTGCTGACCCAGTCTGATAACAATGGCCGTGACCTTAACGCGTCTCAGCTGAAATACGCCAATGAAGTGGAAGGCCGTCTGCAACGCCGTATCGAATCCATTCTGCAACCGGTAGTAGGTAACGGTAACGTTCACGCCCAAATCACCGCGCAGATTGATTACGCCAGCCGCGAACAGACCGATGAGAACTACCAGCCAAACGGTTCGCCGGATAAAGCTGCGGTGCGTTCCCGTCAGCTGAGCACCAGCGATCAGATTGGCGGTTCAGCCGTCGGCGGTGTTCCGGGTGCGCTGAGCAACCAGCCAGCACCGGCCGCGACGGCACCGGTGACCAATCCGCCAGCCGCCAATAATGCGAATAACGCCAACGGTGCGCAGAACCAGGCCGGTAACACCGCACAGAACAGCGCCACCAGCGCGAATTCAAACGTGCCGTCTAACCGCCGCCGTGATGAAACCACCAACTATGAAGTTGACCGTACGATCACCCATACCCAGCACAGTGCGGGCGCGGTACAGCGTCTGTCTGCGGCGGTGGTGGTTAACTATCAGGTCGGGACTGACGGTAAAGCCAAGCCGCTGACCGATGAGCAGTTGAAGAAAATTGATGATCTGGTACGCGAAGCGATGGGCTTCTCACAGGAACGTGGCGATACGCTGAACGTGGTGAATACACCGTTCAACGACGCGGCTGAAGATTCCGGTGAACTGCCATTCTGGAAACAACAGGCGTTCTTCGATCAGTTACTCAATGCAGGTCGCTGGTTACTGGTGCTGATTGTGGCCTGGCTGCTGTGGCGCAAGATGGTTCGTCCGATGCTGCGCAAACAGCAGGCGGAGAAAGATGCCGCCGCCGCTGCCGCCCTCGCTGCGTCCATGCCACAGCCTGAAGGCAGCAAGCCGGTCAAACTCAGCAATGACGAGCTGGAAAAACGTAAACGTTCACAACAGCGCGTCAGTGTTGAAGTTCAGACCCAACGTGTTCAGGAGCTGGCCGATAAGGATCCGCGTATCGTCGCCCTGGTTATCCGCCAATGGATGAGTAACGAACAATCATGACTATGACCGGAACCGAGAAAAGCGCCATTTTGATGATCACGCTGGGTGAAGACCGCGCAGTAGAGGTGTTCAAGCACCTCTCCCCGCGCGAGGTACAGCAAATCAGTGGCGCGATGGCGAATATCCATCAGATTTCCAACAAGCAACTGGCCGACGTGCTGAACGAGTTCGAAGACGAATCCGAGCAGTACGCCGCACTGAGCGTCAACACCAGCGAATATCTGCGTGCGGTTCTGACCAAAGCCCTCGGCGAGGAGCGTGCGTCAAGCCTGCTGGAAGACATTCTGGAATCTCGCGAAACCACCAGCGGGATGGAAACGCTCAACTTTATGGAACCGCAGATGGCGGCCGATCTTATCCGCGACGAGCATCCGCAGATTATCGCCACCATCCTGGTGCACCTCAAACGCGGTCAGGCGGCAGATATTCTGGCGCTGTTCGACGAGCGTCTGCGCAACGATGTCATGCTGCGTATCGCCACCTTCGGCGGTGTTCAGCCAGCGGCGCTGGCGGAACTGACCGAAGTGCTGAACAACCTGCTCGACGGTCAGAACCTCAAGCGCGCGAAGATGGGCGGTGTTCGTACTGCGGCGGAAATCATCAACCTGATGAAAACCCAGCAGGAAGAAGCGGTTATCGAAGCGGTGCGTGGTTACGACGGCGAACTGGCCCAAAAAATTATCGACGAGATGTTCCTGTTCGAAAACCTGGTGGATGTGGACGACCGCAGTATCCAGCGCCTGTTGCAGGAAATCGAAGGCGAATCGTTACTGGTGGCATTGAAAGGGGCGGAACAACCGCTGCGCGACAAGTTCCTGCGCAACATGTCCCAGCGTGCAGCCGATATCCTGCGCGACGACCTGGCAAACCGCGGGCCGATGCGTATGTCTCTGGTCGAGAACGAACAAAAAGCAATCCTGCAGACGGTTCGCCGTCTGGCAGAGTCTGGCGAAATGATGGTTGGCGGCGGCGAGGATTCTTATGTCTGATTCTGAACACCCGGCACCGGAAAAGAAAACCGCTGAAGAACGCCATGCGGAGCGTATTAACGCCCTGCCGTGGCAACCCTGGAGACCGGGCGATCTGACGGTGCCGGTCTTCGCCACCCCCGACGAACCTTTGCTGGCCGAAGGTGAGGAAGAGCAGGACGACGGGCAGCCCAAACTTCAGGTCGATCAGAATGAATTACTGAACCTGCAACGCCGTGCGGAACAGCAGGGTTTCCAGCAGGGTCAGGAAGCCGGTCAGAAACAAGGTTATGCCGCCGGTTTTCAGCAGGGGCTGGAAGCCGGTCAGCAACAGGGTTTGCAGGAAGGCCAGCATCAGCAGGCTGTACTGACCGAACACTGGCAGAACATGGTGACCGATTTCCAGCAAACGCTGGACGCGCTGGACAGCGTGATCGCCTCACGTCTGATGCAGATGGCGCTGACGGCGGCCAAACAGATTATTGGTCAGGCGCCGATTTGTGACGGTTCAGCCCTGCTCAACCAGATCCAACAGCTGATCCAGCAGGAGCCGATGTTCAAAGGCAAACCGCAACTGCGCGTTAACCCGGCGGATTTCGAGCGTGTAGAACAACAACTCGGTGCCAGCCTGAGCATGAACGGCTGGCGTCTGCTGGCTGACAGCCAGATCCACAGCGGCGGTTGTAAAGTCAGCGCCGAAGACGGCGACATGGATGCCTCGCTGGCAACACGCTGGCATGAGCTGTGCCGTCTCGCGGCACCGGGAGATCTCTGATGACCGCCCGCCTGAGCCGCCTGCTGAAAACGCTGGATGATGCGGAAAAGCGGATGTTGCGCACGCCGTCCGTCCGCCGTTACGGCCGTCTGACCCGTGCGACAGGTCTGGTGCTGGAAGCCACCGGTTTGCAGCTGCCGCTGGGCGCGACCTGTCTGATCGAGCGCCATGACGGGCCGGTAGTGCAGGAAGTCGAAAGTGAAGTGGTCGGTTTCAACGGCCAGAGCCTGTTCCTGATGCCACTGGAAGAAGTGGAAGGGATTTTGCCGGGCGCGCGGGTGTATGCCCGTATCGCCGCCGATGGCCAGACCGCCGGTAAACAATTGCCGCTCGGCCCGCAGTTGCTCGGCCGTGTGCTCGACGGCAGCGCCAAACCGCTCGATGGTTTACCGCCCCCGGACACAGGTTACCGCGCCGCGCTTATTACGCCACCGTTTAACCCGCTGCAACGGACCCCGATCACCGATGTGCTGGATGTCGGCGTGCGCGCCATTAACGCCCTGCTCACCGTCGGTCGCGGCCAGCGTATGGGCCTGTTCGCCGGTTCCGGCGTGGGTAAATCCGTCCTGCTCGGCATGATGGCGCGTTACACCAAAGCCGACGTGATCGTGGTCGGGCTGATTGGCGAACGTGGCCGTGAAGTGAAAGATTTTATCGAGAACATTTTAGGTGACGAAGGTCGCGCCCGTTCCGTTGTCATCGCGGCACCGGCTGACGTGTCGCCCCTTTTGCGTATGCAGGGTGCGGCTTACGCCACGCGTATCGCCGAAGATTTCCGCGATCGCGGTCAGCATGTGTTGCTGATCATGGATTCCCTGACCCGTTACGCCATGGCACAGCGTGAAATCGCCCTGGCGATCGGTGAGCCACCGGCCACCAAAGGCTATCCTCCTTCCGTCTTTGCCAAACTGCCTGCGCTGGTTGAACGCGCGGGTAACGGCATCAGCGGCGGCGGCTCGATCACCGCGTTTTATACCGTGCTGACCGAAGGCGATGACCAGCAGGATCCGATTGCTGACTCCGCCCGCGCCATCCTTGACGGTCATGTGGTGTTGTCCCGCCGGTTAGCCGAATCAGGGCATTATCCGGCCATCGATATTGAAGCGTCGATCAGCCGTGCCATGACCTCGCTTATCGACGACGCGCAGTACGGGCGCGTACGTCAATTTAAACAACTGTTGTCCAGCTACCAGCGCAACCGTGATCTGGTGAGCGTCGGCGCTTACGCCGCAGGCAGTGACCCGATGCTGGATCGCGCCATTAAGCTGTATCCGCAGATGGAGAACTTCCTGCAGCAGGACATCATGGAACGCAGCACTTACGAAGACGCCTGTCTGGAACTGAACATGTTGCTCCCGGGCTAATAACTGAAGGAAAGTCGAATGGAAAGCTCGTCACCATTGATCACCCTTTGTTCTCTGGCGCAAAAAGCGCTGGATCAGGCCACCAGTCATCTGGGCCAGATCAGGCAGTCGCACCATCAGGCGCAGGAACAGCTGACCATGCTGCTCAATTATCAGCGCGAGTACCGGGAGAAACTCAATTCCACCATGACTGACGGAATTGCAGCCAATACCTGGCAGAACTATCAGCAGTTTATCGGCACGCTGGAAGTGGCCATTGACCAGCACCGTAAACAGTTACAACAGTGGGATCAGCGGCTGAATGCGGCCGTCAACCAGTGGCAGGACAAGCAGCAGCGGCTGAATGCGTATCAGACGCTGCAAACCCGTGCCAGCGAGCAGCAACGTTCTCTGGAAAACAAGCTTGATCAAAAACAGAACGATGAGTTCGCCCAGCGCAGCGCACACAGGAAGAAACAACCATGAATCTGAACATTTTGCCTGCTGCCGTGACCACGGCAAAAACCACCGCCAGCGCGGCGACGGGCACGACGTCTTCTGCCACGTCAGCCACCGACCTGTCGACAATCGGTGAATCAACGACGGCATCGGCCACCACTCCCGCGAACTCAGATTTCGCCAGCCAGTTAGAAGCCCAGCTCGGCGCAAAACTGGATCCGAAACTGACCAGCACATTAGCCAAACTCGGCCAGCAGATCACCGCCAAAGGCGAAACCGTGGATAAAGCCACGCTGACGCAGGCGGTGGAAGTCGGTGAAAAAGACGGCAGTCTGATGCTCGATGACTCAGACCTGAGCAAAATGATCGCCGCCATTCAGATCCTGCCCAACGGCAGCCTGAAAGGCGCTGACGCGGCGGCGGTAAAAAATACCGCGCTCAGTGATAAAGACAAAGACAGCAAAACTGACGATACCAGTGCCCTGCCGATCCAGGCGTTGTTCGCGCAACTGGCCGCTCAGCAGCAACCGGCACAGCAGATCCAGACTGCCTCTGCCGTGGCGACACAAACGGCATCTGACGGCGCGACCGGCAGTGATAAGAAAGGCGCACTGCTGGCCGGACTGACGGCCTCCTCGTTGCTGACCGGTGATGATAAAACGGCAGCGGTGACGGATACCGATCCGAAAGCCGCTGCGGCGGCCTCCGGCAATGCCGCCGCGAATTCCGCGCAGCACGCCGCCAGTAAAGCCGCCGCCACCGACACCCCTGATTTCAGCAGTGCGCTGGCATCAATGAGTGCCGCGACGGGGAATGCCGCCGCGTTGCAGCAAACCGACAGCCGCACGCTGGATAACAGCACACAGGCACTCAGTCAGCTGAATACCGCAGCGGTCGCCGTGTCTTCTGCGCCGGTGTCCACCACACCGACCACCACCAGCGCCGTGACGGCGCCATCAACGCCGTTACTGAATGCGCAGCTGGGCACGCCGGAATGGCAGCAACAGCTCGGTCAGCAGGTATTAATGTTCAACCGTCAGGGACAACAGACCGCTCAGCTGCGTCTGCACCCTGAAGATCTGGGCTCCATCCAGATCAGCATGAAAATCGAAAACAACCAGGCGCAGCTGCACTTTGTGTCCGGTCACAGCGGCGTGCGTTCCGCGATTGAAGCCGCCATGCCGGAGCTTAAAACCGCACTGGCCGATAACGGCATCAGTCTGGGTCAGAGCAGCGTCGGCAGCGACAGTTCGCAGTGGCAACAGGCGCAGCAGCAAAGCGGACAGTCCGGCTCGCAGCAAGGCAGCGCAGCAAGCTGGGCGGCCTTTAATTCCGGTAACAATGTCTCCGCCAGTGATGCCCTGCCGGTACCGGCCTCTCTCGCTTCACGGGTCAGCGGCAACAACAGCGTGGATATTTTCGCCTGACTACGGGTGAACAAATGTGCATCAACGCTGGCTAAATTGTTTCAGATAATTGCAGACGGTCAGTTCTCCCTTAATTCAAACGGCAGAGCTGACCTTATTTACCCCGCCTATTCTGACTATTGAACAACGGGATAAGCGGGATAATCATTCTCAGAATTGACTCAGCAGAAGGGTGCTCCTCACGCCACTCTGCGCATACTTACAGGAAATCGCCTCATCCATGTCTGACTCTGCTCTCTCGGCGTCGCGTAAGAAAAAGCGGCCGTTAATGATGATTCTGCTGTTACTCATTGCCATCGGAGCCTGTGGTGCGGCCGGTTACGCCTGGTGGATGTTGCACAAGCAACAATCTGGAAATGGAACACAAACAGCAGAAGTGAAAAAGAATGAACCGCCTGCCGCGCCAATTTTCCTGGCGCTGGATACCTTCACCGTTAATCTGCAAACGCCGGATAACGATCCGGATCGCGTGCTGTATATCGGCCTGACCCTGCGCCTGCCGGATGAAACAAACCGGGCTACGCTGACAGAATACCTGCCAGAAGTTCGCAGCCGTCTGCTGTTGCTGCTGTCCCGTCAGAAAACGACGGACCTCGCAAGCGAAGCCGGTAAACAACAACTGGTGCAGGACATCAAACAGGTTCTGGACGCGCCACTGGTCAAAGGTCAGCCCCCACAGGTGATCAACGACGTGCTTTTCACTGCTTTCATACTGCGATAAACAAATTATGGGCGACAGCATACTTTCACAGGCCGAGATCGACGCGCTGCTCAATGGCGACAGTGACAGTGCAAGCGACACTGACGCTGCTGCAAAGACCGCCGCGTCTGATGACGGTGTAAAACCTTTTGACCCCACGACGCAACGTCGCGTTGTTCGTGAGCGGTTGCAGGCGCTGGAAATCATTAACGAGCGTTTTGCCCGTCATTTCCGCATGGGGCTGTTCAACCTGTTGCGCCGCAGCCCGGACATCACCGTAGGGCCGATTAAAATCCAGCCTTACCATGAGTTTGCCCGTAACCTGCCGGTGCCAACCAACCTGAACCTGATCCACCTGAAGCCTTTGCGTGGTACGGCGCTGTTTGTGTTCGCACCGAGCCTGGTCTTCATCGCCGTGGATAACCTGTTCGGCGGCGATGGCCGTTTCCCGACCAAAGTCGAAGGACGCGAATTTACCCATACCGAACAGCGGGTGATTAAACGCATGCTCACGCTGGCACTCGATGCCTACGAAGATGCCTGGAGCGGCGTTTACAAGCTGAGCGTGGAATATGTGCGTGCGGAATTGCAGATCAAGTTCACCAACATCACCTCTTCACCGAACGATATCGTGGTCACCACGCCGTTCCACGTGGAAATCGGTGCGCTGAGCGGTGACTTCAACATCTGTATTCCGTTCAGCATGATTGAACCGTTACGCGAGTTACTGACCAATCCGCCGGTCGAGAACTCCCGTCATGAAGAAAGTCAGTGGCGCGAAAACCTGGTCAGTCAGGTTCAGCAGTCAGAACTGGAACTGGTGGCGAATTTCGTCGAAATCCCGCTGCGTTTGTCTCAGATCCTGAAACTGCAACCGGGCGATGTCCTGCCGATTGAAAAGCCGGATCGGCTGATTGCCCACGTCGATGGCGTCCCGGTACTGACCAGTCAGTACGGCACCCTAAACGAACAATACGCCCTGCGCGTTGAACATTTGATCAACCCAATTTTAAATTCTCTAGATGAGGAACAGCCCCATGAGTGACACTAATAAACCGTCTGACGCCGGATCGGATAACGTTGACGATTTATGGGCTGATGCGTTTAACGAACAACAATCTGCGGGCGGCGCCAAGACGTCCACCGACGGTGTGTTCGCCGCGCTGGGTGCCCAGGACGGAACCGGCAGTTTGCAGGATATCGACATGATCCTCGATATTCCGGTGAAACTGACCGTGGAATTAGGCCGCACGAAAATGACCATCAAAGAACTGCTGCGTCTTTCGCAGGGTTCCGTGGTGGCGCTGGACGGTCTGGCCGGTGAGCCGCTGGATATCCTGATCAACGGTTACCTGATTGCTCAGGGTGAAGTGGTGGTGGTCGCCGATAAATACGGCGTGCGTATCACTGACATCATCACGCCGTCCGAACGTATGCGTCGTCTGAGCCGCTGATGAGCCAGAATGCCGCGACGGATTCTCCGTACATTTCCGGCCCGGCAAACCATGCCACCACGCAGGCTGCGCCTCAGGCCATGCCTGCCGGTTCCGTGCTGACGCAAGTCAGTACCGTGCTGGGCGGCATTCTGCTGCTGATCCTGTTTATCGGCTGGATCGTGAAGCGCGCCGGTTTCGCACCGCAATCGAAACATAACAAACTGCTGAAAGTGTCCGCCAGTGTTCAGGTCGGTCGCAGTGAGAAAGTGGTGATCGTGGAAGTCGAAAATACCTGGCTGGTGCTGGGCGTGACGGCACACAACATCACCCCGCTGCACACCCTGAGCGCACCTCCGGCTGAACAACCGCCTGAATCAGGCCATCCGAATCACGCGCCCGCTGATTTCCGTCAGCTGATGCAGAAAATGTTGAAACGTCCGGGAAAGCAGGCATGACTCAGTCCGTCGTGAAGAAAGTAATCAACTCCGCCCTTACCGTTTGCCTGCCGCTGCTGCTGTTCATCAGCCCTTCGGCGTTCGCACAACTGCCGGGGATCATCAGCCAGCAAATGTCTAACGGGGCACAAAACTGGTCACTGCCGATCCAGACGCTGGTGTTTATCACCACGCTGACGCTGTTACCGGCGATGCTGCTGATGTGTACCAGTTTTACCCGCATCATTATCGTACTGGGTTTGCTGCGAAACGCGCTGGGAACGCCTTCCGCGCCGCCAAACCAGGTGCTGCTCGGCCTGGGGCTGTTTCTGACCTTCTTCGTGATGGCACCGGTTTTCGACAAGATTTACAGCGATGCCTACCAGCCGTTTTCTGAAAACAAAATCACCATGCAGGAAGCGATGGACAAAGGCGCGCAGCCGTTACGCCAGTTTATGCTGCGTCAGACCCGTGAAAGCGACCTTGCACTGTATGCGCGGCTGGCCAACATCCCGCCACTGGCCGGGCCGGAAGCCGTACCGATGCGTATTTTGCTGCCCGCTTACGTCACCAGCGAGCTGAAAACCGCATTCCAGATTGGCTTCACCGTATTCATCCCGTTCATGATTATCGACCTGGTGGTCGCCAGCGTCCTGATGGCACTGGGGATGATGATGGTGCCACCGGCGACCATCTCACTGCCGTTCAAGCTGATGCTGTTCGTGCTGGTCGATGGCTGGCAACTGCTGCTCGGATCACTGGCGCAGAGTTTTTACAGTTAATTCAAAACGCCTGACTTAATGGGCGTTTTTGCTCCTCCCCCTGCGAAGGGGGAGGCCGGGAGGGGGTTTTACAGGCAACTTCAAATTCTGAGCTGCTATTCATACCCCACCCCAACCCTCCCCTTCGCAGGGGAGGGAGTCGCCCGTCTTCTTTTGTGAGAATTGAGTAATGACTCCTGAATCGGTAATGGCACTGGGTAACGAGGCAATGAAAGTGGCATTAGCCGTTGCTGCGCCTTTATTGCTGGCCGCGCTGGTGACCGGGCTTATCGTCAGCCTGTTGCAGGCGGCGACACAGATCAACGAACAAACGCTGTCCTTCATCCCGAAAATTCTGGCTGTTGTCGCCACTATCGTGATTGCAGGCCCGTGGATGCTGAATCTGCTGCTCGATTACATCCGCACGTTGTTCTCCAACCTGCCCTACATCATCGGGTAATCTATGGTTTCCTTCGACAGCACCCAGTTAGCCGGCTGGCTGAGCATGTATTTCTGGCCCCTGCTGCGAATTCTGGCGCTGATCAGCACCGCCCCTATCACCAGCGAGAAATCGGTGCCTAACCGGGTCAAACTCGGGCTTGGCATGATGATTACCTTCCTGATCGCACCGTCCCTGCCGCCGGTGGAAACGCCGATTTTCTCCACGCCCGCGCTGTGGCTGGCGATGCAGCAAATCATGATCGGTACCGCGTTAGGCATCACCATGCAACTGGCGTTTGCCGCCATCCGTATGGCCGGTGAGATCATGGGATTGCAGATGGGGATTTCCTTCGCGACGTTCTATGACCCGAGCAACCGTCTCAACACCCCGCTGCTGGCGCAGTTTTTAAACCTGCTGGCGGTGTTGCTGTTCCTGAGTTTTAACGCCCATTTGTGGCTGATTTCCCTGCTGGCAGACAGTTTCCATACCCTGCCCATCAGTCTGAATCCGGTGAACGCGGAAGGATTTATGGCGGTCGCCAAAGCCGGCAGCATTGTGTTCAGCGGCGGCATGATGCTGGCGTTACCGATTGTGACGTTGCTGCTGACCCTCAACATGGCGCTGGGCTTGTTAAACCGCATGACGCCTCAGCTTTCCGTTTTCGTGATCGGTTTCCCGCTGACCCTCAGCATCGGCATTCTGGCCATCAGCCTGATGATGCCGATGCTCGCGCCATTCAGCGAGCATCTGTTCAGTGAGATTCTGGATAAGATTGTGCTGATCGTGAATCAGCTGGCGGGCTGACGGACAGGCTTAACGCCGGACCAGCAGTACCATCACTTCGTAATGCGCGGTATGCGGGAACATGTCGAAAAGCTGGACACGCAGGATGTGATAATCCGGCAGTAACGCCAGATCCTGCGCCATGGTTTTAGCGTTACAGCTTGAATAAAGAATGGTGTCTGGCGCCATGTGGCTCAGGTACTCACACAACGCTTTGCCGATGCCGCGACGTGGCGGATTCACCAGCACCAGATCCGGCACCTCGCCTTTGCCGGTGGCAAAACCGGTGGAATCCAGCGCCTGAAACTCGACGTTTTGCAGCCCCAGACGCGCCGCCGATTCCTTCGCGCAGGCAATGGCTTCGGCGCTGATTTCGATACCGGTCAGTTTCATCTGCGGCGTTGTGCAGTGCAGACCAAAACCGCCGACGCCGCAGAACAAATCCCACATACTGTGAATATCACCCCGCGCCCTCACCCAGTCACGCGCCGTAGCGTAGAGTTTTTCAGCCACCACAGGATTGGTCTGGAAGAAACTCTGCGGGCGGATAAACAGCGGCACATGGTTAAAGTCTTCTTCCAGCCGCTGAACCTCCGTCAGAGGGATTTCGGTGTCGCCTTCGAGGATCGCCATATGCACCGGCTGGATATTGGCAGAAATCACGGTCAACTGCGGCAACTGCTGTTGCAGCCACGGCAGCGCGGCCCGCAGTTGCGCCAGTTTGGTGTCTGAGCGCAGCACAAAGCGCAGCATTATGCCGCCGTCTTTCTGGCTTTCTGTCAGCAGAAGGAATTTCAGTTCGCCGCGTTTACGCGCCACGTGATAAGGCGTCAGACCGGCGCGGGCGATGAAGGTTTTGAGCACGGAAAACACCGCAGGGAAGCTGGCCGGATACAGCGGGCAATCACACAAATCTACCGGCGTACCGTCACGATGCAACATGCCCAGCAACGGACGCTCCACGCTGCCGCTGACCACCATTTTGGCTTTATTGCGAAACGCACTTTCCGGGCCGGTGACCGGTTCACACCACTCACCCACAGGCAAATCGGAGAGCAGATCACTGAGATCTTGCTGCTTGTCGGCTAACTGTTGTGAATAAGGTTTGTCGAGCCACTGGCAGGAACGGCAGGTTCCTGCGGTGTAAAGTGCGCAATGCATGAAAATGTTCCGGTCATCGAATGCTGGGAAAAACTGGCGCGCAGTTTATCACTGCGCGGCGGGAAAGGCTCATGTACGTCGTGGCTATTTGTTACGGGAAAAGTATCTGCGGCTGCTGGCGGGCAGATATAACAACAGCAACACCACGATATCAGGGATTTTTTGCATCAGCAGCGAAGAGAGAAACTCGCCCTGTGTTTCAACGTTAAAGCGAAAGATACGTGGCCCGAACCAGTCGAATGACGCCAGCATCATGTAACCGACCACAATCACCTGACAGCCGATAAATGCCCGACGTCCCCAGCGGCGGGCGCGCATCATCGCATACGCGGCACGGCATTCGATCAGAACAATCAGCAGGCTCGCCAGCATAATGAAGCAGTTCAGCCAGGATTCTGCACTGACCTCGATAAAACTCATCAGCCCTGAAAAGCCCATCGCATCGAACAACAAAATGAATTCCAGACAGCGTGTGGCGACAATCGCCGACGCGCCGATCATGACGGGAACAGGGATAAATGCCAGTTTCATAAATCCGTTTGGGCTCTCCATTTACCTTCAGGGCGGAAAAATCCGCCCTGACATTATCTTTAAATTTAAGCGCGTTGTGCGCGCTGGATTTCCTTTCTTCTCTGCTTTTCCGCCCGCGCCATAAACCACCAGGCAATCATACCAATGATGCCCACCACCAGCAGGATCAGTGTCGCCAGTGCGTTGATTTCAGGGTTGACGCCCATGCGCACGCTGGCAAACACCAGCATCGGTAAGGTCGTCGAGCCGGGTCCGGCGACGAAACTGGCAATAACCAGATCGTCGAGCGACAAGGTAAACGCCAGCAGCCAGCCGGAAATCAGCGCCGGTAAAATCATCGGCAACGTGATAATGAAGAACACTTTCAGCGGCGCGGCACCTAAATCCATCGCGGCTTCTTCAATCGAGCGGTCCAGTTCACGCAGGCGCGCCGACACCACCACGGCAACGTACGCACTACAAAACGTCACGTGCGCCAGCCAGATGGTGAACATGCCGCGTTCCGCAGGCCAGCCGAAGGTGTGCCCCATCGCCACAAACAACAACAACAACGCCAGACCGGTAATGACATCGGGCATGACCAGCGGCGCGGTCAGCATGAAGGCAAACCCGGTGGAACCGCGGAAACGCCGGAAACGCACCATCACCACCGCCGCAAGCGTGCCGACAATCACCGCCATGGTCGCCGCTGCCGTCGCAATCGACAAACTCATGCCGACGGCGCTGATCATCGCTGAATCATGGAAAAGCTGAGTATACCAGCGGGTAGACCAGCCCGCCCAGACCGTTACCAGCTTCGAGCTGTTGAATGAGTAAATAACCAGCATCAGCATCGGGGCGTACAAAAACGTAAAGCCGAGCACCAGAATAAGAATTCGCCACGGCGAACGGACAACCGGTAACTGATTCATTCTTTCTCTCCCAGCTCTTTGTTTTGGTATTTCTGGAACCACAGAATAGGCATGATCAGCAGCAACAGCATGACCACCGCCACCGCTGAAGCCACCGGCCAGTCGCGGTTGTTAAAGAATTCCTGCCACAGCACGCGGCCAATCATATTGCTGTCCGGCCCGCCGAGCAGTTCCGGGATCACATATTCCCCGACCGCCGGAATAAAGACCAGCATCGAACCGGCGATAATGCCGCCTTTGGTCAGCGGCATAATCACTTTGAAGAAGGTCTTCATCGGACGCGCACCGAGATCCTGCGCCGCTTCCACCAGCGAGTAATCCATACGGGTCAGCGCGGTATAAATCGGCAGCACCATAAACGGCAGATAGGAGTACACAATGCCGATATACACGGCCAGATTGGTATGCAGGATCACCAGCGGCTGGTCGATCACATGCAGCCAGAGCAGAACGTTATTCAGCACGCCGTTGTCTTTGAGAATGCCAATCCAGGCATAGACGCGGATCAGGAACGATGTCCACGACGGCAGGATCACCAGCAACAGCAGGATATTGCGCGTCGAGGTGCGGCTGTGCGCCACCGCCCATGCCAGCGGATAACCGATCAGCAGACAAAGCAGTGTGGAAATCGCCGCCACTTGCAGCGATTGCAGATAGGCATCGATATACAGCGGATCCTGCGTCAGCCCGATGTAGTTGGCAATGTTGAGCGCGATATCCAGCATACCGTCTGACCAGGTGACCAGATCGGTATACGGCGGGATCGCGCGCGCCATTTCGGCGAAACTGATTTTAAAGACAATCAGGAACGGCAGTAAAAACAGCAGCAGGAACCACACCAGCGGCAGAAGGATCACCAGCTTGCGGCCATGACGCTGTTGCAGACGTCCGGTGAAGGCTTTAAATCCGCCCGGAGGTTTGCTGGCCGGTTGTTCGGAGATCACAGACATTTTCATCCCCCCTTAAACAGTCAGCACGACACAGCTGTCGGCTTCCCAGCACAGGCGCACTTCGTCGCCCCAGGTTGGCATGCCTTTGCGGAAACGGTGACCGTTCTGCAATTGCGCGGTAATCATCTGACCGCTGTGCAGCCGGACGTGATAAATCGACAGGTCGCCGAGATACGCAATGTTGACCACTTCGCCGACCGCGAAGTTACAGCCGTCCTGCGGCACCTCTTCGCACAGCATGATTTTTTCCGGACGCAGCGCAACGAACACCGGCACGCCGTCCACCACCGACACGTCCGGATCGACTTTCAGGGGATGCTTTAGCCCCGGCGAAGTCAGTACCAGTGCATCGTCCAGACGTTCTTTCAGTACGCCTTCAAATACGTTCACTGAGCCGATAAATTCGGCACTGAAACGGCTGGTAGGATGCTCGTAGATTTCTTCCGGCTCGCCGATTTGCACGAATTTGCCACGGTTCATGATGGCAATGCGCCCGGCCATGGTCATCGCTTCTTCCTGATCGTGCGTGACCATCACACAGGTCGCGCCAACACGCTCAAGAATATCCACCACTTCCAGCTGCATACGGTCACGCAGCTTTTTATCCAGCGCGCCCATCGGCTCATCGAGCAGCAGCAGTTTTGGCCGTTTCGCCAGACTGCGCGCTAATGCCACGCGCTGACGCTGACCGCCGGAAAGCTGATGCGGCTTACGTTTGGCGTATTCCTGCATATGCACCAGCGTCAGCATTTCGGCCACGCGGCTTTTGATTTCCGCCGACGGCAGTTTGTCCTGCTTGAGGCCGAAGGCGATGTTCTGCTCCACGGTCATGTGCGGGAACAGCGCGTAGGACTGGAACATCATATTGATCGGCCGCTGATACGGCGGCACCTGCGACAGGTCAACACCATCCAGGACGATTTGTCCCTGCGTCGGCGGCTCAAAACCGGCCAGCATACGCAACAGTGTGGATTTCCCACAGCCGGACGCGCCGAGCAGTGCGAAAATCTCGCCCTTATAAATGGTCAGGCTCACATCATCGACGGCGGCCTGACCATCAAAAGATTTGGTCAGATTGCGGATCTCCAGTAAAGGCGTGAAACCCTTCTGGGACTTAGGCTGCGGGCGGGGGATAGCGTCGTTCACTCAGAGAAATCTCCGGTATCAGAAAAAAAAGCAGTTCAAATAAGCATAACAGTCAGGGGGAAAAGTGCCTGATCTCTATGCCCAAAATAGAGCCGGAAGCAAAACGTCAGCGGCCCCGCCATCAATAAGCGGAGCCGCGTTAACGATACTCAAAATCATTCTGGTTGCATCAGGGCGGCAAGTGAGCAAGTCCCCGGGAGCTGACACAAGTCAGTGACCGGGGCGCGTTCACGCAGCCAACGCAGAAGCAGCCTGAAGGATGAAGAGTATTACTTGCCGGTTTTGACCTTGGTCCACGAACGGGTGATAACCCGGTCGATTTTCGGATCCTGAACTTTCAGGGTGAAAAGCTTCGCCTGAACGTCTGCCGGTGGATAAATGCCCGGGTTGTTGCGCACATCTTCGTTCACCAGTGGCGTCGCGGCTTTGTTGCCGCTGGCGTAGTAAACGGTGTTACTGATTTGCGCGATCACTTTCGGTTCCATCAGGTAATTCAGGAACTGATAGGCTTCATCGAGGTTTTTCGCATCCGCCGGAATAGCAAACACGTCGAAGAAGGCCAGCGCCCCTTCTTTCGGAATGCTGTACGCCACGTTCACGCCATTTTTCGCTTCTTTCGCGCGGTTTGACGCCTGCATGACATCGCCTGCCCAACCGATCGCCACACAGATATCGCCGTTCGCCAGATCGTTAATGTACTGGGAAGAGTGGAAATAACGGATGTTCGGACGCAATTTCAGCAGCAGATCGTTGGCCGCACCGGTGTAATCGGACGCTTTGGTGCTGTTCGGATCCAGATGCAGGTAATTGAGCACCGTGGCATAGATTTCCGCCGGTGCATCAAGGAATGACACGCCGCAGCTTTTCAGTTTCTCAAGGTTTTCAGGCTTGAGCACCAGATCCCAGCTGTCTACCGGCGCATCTTTACCGAGAACGGCTTTCACTTTATCGACGTTATAGCCGATACCGGTGGTCGCCCACAGATAAGGGATAGCGTATTTGTTGCCCGGATCATGTTGCGCCACCATCTTCAGCAGATCAGGATCCATATTTTTGTAATTAGGCAGTTTGCTCTTGTCGAGTGGCTGGAAGACGCCTGCCGCCAGCTGACGCTCAAGGAAACTGGCCGATGGCACCACCAGGTCGAAACCGGTGCTGCCTGCCATCAGTTTGCCTTCCAGCACTTCGTTGGAGTCAAAGACGTCGTAAACCACTTTAATGCCGGTTTCCTTCTGGAAATCAGGCACGGTATTTGGCGCGATATAATCGGACCAGTTATAGATATGCAGCGTTTTTTCTTCCGCAGACGCTGTGACGGACGCAGCCATGACCAGGCCGGCGACAACACCCGATAACCACTTTTTACGCAGGGTGAACATCCGTTACTACCTCCAAGACAGGGAATATAAAATTGAATTTGTATCACTGAGACTGATACAAAACCTTTCACACAAAGCCAACTGTCCTCCACGACATGTGCATAGACATTCAATGTTGGCGCATACGCTGCCTGCGAATTAACCGTTTGGTTTTACGACGTAATCACGCGTGATGCAGAGTCAGAAGAATAGCGCCTGCAACCCCTGCGTACCAGCCTCCTGAGACAAAACCGGCGTTTATCGATTAATTATGCAGATTTGGTCTATACCGTCTGGCATTTTGCCTTTTAACAAAGTGAAATATCTGGCAACACTGCCGTCAAGGCAGCATAACTTATGGCGAAAGCGAATAAAGGCAGCGGAGCCGCAATAAACACGGCTCGCAGGAAAGGATCTTCAGAGGGGAATAACGAACAGCCGGGTCAGGCTTAATGCAACAGCGGCAGGTTCACGGACGTCACCGGAACCCCTTCTTCTTCATCGCCGAGAAACAGCAGGTCATTGGCATGTGCTTCGAGAATAATCATCGACATCTGCTCTTCTGCCTGTTGCAGGAAGAAGGCAAACTGCTCTTCGGTCACGCCCACGGCGATGGTCAGCGACTGGCAGACAATCAGTTTTGGCAGATTATCATCCTGAATATCCACGAACGCTTTGATGGTCAGCGAGCTGGCATTAATCGAGCTTAAATCCGCCACCAGCGGGATCAGCGCCGTCGGTTTTACTTCGGCCAGCGCAGAGAACAAAATCACGTTGTCGACGATATCGAGTTTGGCATCAAAAATGCCATCAAAATTCTGCATATGCGGCAAATGGAGAGCCTGACAGGAATCACACTCGAAAAAAGAGATGCCCAGCTGATCCAGCCAGCGCCGCAGCAGCGCCAAATCAGGGACGATGAGCGAATCCATAAAATGCCTCACGAGTTCAACACAACGAAAAAAACAAACCCTTCGCAACGCCGTCAGCATTACGAAGGGGTTATAGCTTACGGAATATTACTGCCCGGCGCTACGATCAATAGCGGATTGATGGTGATTAACGCGGTGAAATAAGATTTAGCCGCCGGATTTCAGACGAAATCCCGGCCGCGCTCTATGCTCAATATAGTCGATCATCATCCCGGCGATATCGAGGCCGGTGGTGGTTTCAATCCCTTCCAGCCCCGGCGACGCATTGACCTCCATCACCAGCGGCCCGCGATGCGCGCGCAGGATATCGACACCCGCGACATCCAGCCCGAGGGTCAGCGCCGCTTTGATGGCAATATCTTTCTCTTCCGGGGTAATTTTGACGTTACTGGCCGTGCCGCCACGATGCAGGTTGGAGCGGAAATCCCCCGGCTTGGCCTGCCGTTCAATGGCCGCCACCACTTTTTTACCCACCACCAGACAACGGATGTCGCGCCCTTCGGCTTCGCGGATATATTCCTGCACCAGAATATGCGCATTCAGCCCGCGAAAGGCATCAATCACGCTTTCCGCCGCCTGACGGGTTTCCGCCAGCACCACGCCGATACCCTGCGTGCCTTCCACCAGTTTCACCACCAGCGGCGCACCACCGACCAGCGCAATCAAATCGGACGTGTCATCAGGGGCATTGGCAAATCCGGTGATCGGTAAATCGATACCTTCGCGCGCCAGAATCTGCATTGAGCGCAATTTATCGCGCGCGCGGGTGATCGCCACCGATTCGTTCAGCGGAAAACTGCCCAGCATCTCGAACTGGCGCAACACGGCGGTGCCATAAAAGGTAATCGCAGAGCCGATTCGCGGGATCACGGCATGGTATTTATCCAGTTGCCGCCCGCGATAATGCACGCTTGGCGCGGCCGGATTGATATTCATATAGCAGGACAAAGGATCGATGATGTCGATCTCATGGCCGCGGGACTCCGCCGCTTCTTTCAGGCGCTTACACGAATACAAAGACCCGTCACGGGAAAGAATTGCAATTTTCATCCGACACTCCGTCGCCGATTAGCGTGTTGCCCAGCCTTGCTTGTGCAGTGCGTCCAGCATAAACGGACGCTGTTCATTTTTCAGTGTACGCATGATCAGATCACTCCAGGTATCGCGACGGGCATTGCTGTCGCGCTGAAGATAATACTGACTTAATTGTTCGTCATAGTCCGCCAGCACCGTTTTATCGACCGGTTGATAGGCGTTTTCATGCACCAGCAATGACTGCGGCATACGCGGTTTAACCTGATGATCCTGCGCCGGTGTGCCGATGCAAAAACCGAACAGCGGCATGACAAATTTAGGCAATTTCAGCAGATTCACCACATCGTCGACCTGATTACGTATCCCGCCGATAAACACACCGCCAAGCCCGAGCGATTCTGCGGCGGTCATGGCATTTTGCGCCATCAGCGCGGTATCCACACAGCCGAGCAGCAGTTGTTCCGCCAGCCCCAGTTCCGCTTCCGGGTTAATCTGCCAGTTACGGTTGAAATCGGCGCAAAAGACCCAAAATTCGGCGGCACTGGCGACATATTTTTGTCCGCCGGTGTACTGCACCAGCGTTTCACGCAGCGCAGGATCGGTGATCCGGATAATAGAAGAACATTGCAGGAAGCTGGACGTGGAAGCGGCCTGAGCGGCGGCGATAATGGCTTCGCGCTGCTCATCGGATACCGGCTGGTCGGTAAAGGCACGAATGGAGCGGTGTGAGCGCAGAAGATCGATAGTCGGCGTCATTTAAAAATTCCTGAACGGTAGCGGTAAATAAAAACAGTCGTCCCAATCATTCATGCTGTGAGCACTGTTTGCAAGGATTGTGGCATCAATAGCTGTAACAATGTGCGGCGGCTAAAAATGACTGCCGGTTCATTTAGATAGGTCAAAGGTATCGGACTGACAGGTAATTCCTGCTTTTTTTTATGGTTTGCAACAGGCATAGTAGCGACATCAAAAAGGTGATGTGGATAACAAAAACGACACTCCCCTTTCATTTATCTCGTTGGCATTAACAAAGGAGTCTCCATGTTTGCAGTAATTTTCGGGCGTCCTGGCTGTCCTTATTGTGTACGCGCTAAAGAGTTGGCTGAAAAACTGACTGAAGAACGTGATGATTTCAACTTCCGTTACATCGACATCCATGCGGAAGGCATCACTAAAGCCGACCTGGAAAAAACCGTGGGCAAACCGGTAGAAACGGTTCCACAGATTTTCCTCGATCAGAAACACATCGGCGGTTGCACTGATTTTGAAGCCTATGCCAAAGAGCATCTGGCGTTGTTCAGCAACTGATCCGCAAAAAAATAAAGACTGACACACAGCAAAAAGGCGCTCACTGAGCGCCTTTTTTATTGCCCCGACCTCATCATCTGTCAGTGTTGCCTGAACTGCCGGTAAGCGATGACCAGCAGTTGCACCAGTATGGCTCCCAGAACACACCAAAATATCGCGCTGGTGGCATAAGCCAGCTCCTGAACCAGCGGACGAACGCGCGGGTAAAACGCCATGCGCAATAAAAAACAAACAGGAATGGACACCAGCCCGCCGACAAAAGACGAGAATATCGCCGAATCACGGGAAATCAGCGACGCAATCACCCCCGGGATCATAAATAATAACAGGCCGTATTCTGGCCCCGGCGCGACATTTCTAACAATAATCCAACCGTTTTTTAATAAAAGAAATATAATTAAGAATATTATGCAACAAATTAACGGGGCTACCACTTTTCGCCAAATTGCCATTTTACTTCCT
This sequence comes from Rahnella victoriana, assembly GCF_021276285.1. NCBI lineage: Bacteria > Pseudomonadati > Pseudomonadota > Gammaproteobacteria > Enterobacterales > Yersiniaceae > Rahnella > Rahnella victoriana. Next base: position 3,719,316 of record NZ_CP089919.1, on the reverse strand, counting down.
CCTTAAAGTTGGCGAGATTTACAGGTTATCTGCAGCACAAATGTGTTCTTTCTTACCTGTCGGAGCCTTCTGGCTCACTTCCCTGAGGTGTCACGCACTCCCGCGAAACACAAAAAAAGCTTTCAGAAGATTTATACGGGGTTTTCTCTGGCTGAACCGGCGTTCTGTGACTAAAATGACGCCCGAAACCCGCTTTTCCACTCCACCTGATTCAGTGACAGAAAGTGTCAGCAAGAGTAGGAATATTCCGGTTCTGAATTTATCCTTTACATTCTCCTATATCAAGAATTTGTTGGTAAACAATAAGTTATCCTTGTGAATATAAACGTCGCTAGTTTGTTAAACGGGAATTACATCCTGTTATTATTTGTGGTTTTGGCACTGGGTTTATGCCTGGGGAAAATTCGCCTGGGTTCCGTCCAGCTCGGAAATTCTATTGGCGTATTAGTGGTTTCCCTTCTGCTGGGTCAGCAGCATTTCAGTATTAATACGGAAGCGCTCAACCTCGGCTTTATGCTGTTTATTTTTTGTGTCGGCGTCGAAGCCGGACCCAACTTTTTTTCCATTTTCTTCCGGGACGGCAAAAATTACTTCATGCTGGCACTGGTGATGGTCGGCAGCGCCATGTTGCTGGCGCTCGGATTGGGCAAAGCGTTCGGCTGGGATATTGGTCTTACCGCCGGTATGCTCGCGGGTTCGATGACCTCGACGCCGGTTCTGGTCGGTGCCGGAGACACGCTGCGTAACACCATGGGCGGCAATAAGCTGCTCGGCCCTGAACTGGACAACCTGAGTCTGGGCTACGCCCTGACCTATCTTATCGGTCTGGTCAGCCTGATTTTCGGCGCACGCTATCTGCCGAAGCTGCAACATCAGGATTTACCGACCAGCGCCCAGCAAATCGCCCGCGAACGGGGTCTGGATACCGACAGCAAACGCAAAGTCTATCTGCCTGTGATCCGCGCCTACCGCGTCGGACAGGAACTGGTGGCATGGGCCGACGGCAAAAACCTGCGCGAACTGGGCATTTACCGCCAGACCGGTTGTTACATCGAACGTATCCGCCGTAACGGCATTCTGGCGACGCCGGACGGTGACGCAGTCTTGCAGGTCGGTGACGAAATCTCGCTGGTCGGTTATCCGGACGCGCATTCGCGTCTCGACCCGAGTTTCAGAAACGGTAAGGAAGTTTTCGACCGCGACCTGCTCGACATGCGTATCGTGACCGAAGAAGTGGTGGTCAAGAATAACCACGCGGTCGGCAAACGTCTGAGTCAGCTGAACCTGACCGATCAGGGTTGTTTCCTTAACCGCGTGATCCGCAGCCAGATTGAAATGCCGATCGACGACAGCATCGTCCTCAATAAAGGGGATGTGTTGCAGGTCAGCGGCGACGCCAAACGCGTGAAAAGCGTGGCAGAGCGCATCGGGTTTATCTCGGTTCACAGTCAGCTCACCGATTTGCTGGCCTTCTGCGCCTTCTTTATTGTCGGCCTGATGATTGGGCTTATCACCTTCCAGTTTAAAAACTTCAGCTTTGGCATCGGTAACGCGGCGGGTCTGCTGTTCGCCGGTATCATGCTTGGCTTCCTGCGGGCCAACCACCCTACTTTTGGTTATATCCCGCAGGGCGCGCTGAACATGGTGAAAGAGTTCGGTCTGATGGTGTTTATGGCCGGTGTCGGTCTGAGTGCTGGCGCGGGCATCAATAACGGGCTTGGCGCGGTCGGCGGCCAGATGCTGGTTTCCGGTCTGATTGTCAGCCTGGTGCCGGTGGTGATTTGCTTTATTTTCGGTGCATATGTCTTACGCATGAACCGCGCATTATTGTTCGGCGCGATCATGGGCGCACGAACCTGTGCTCCGGCGATGGAAATCATCAGTGACACCGCGCGCAGTAACATTCCGGCACTCGGTTATGCAGGAACCTACGCGATTGCTAACGTATTACTGACACTCGCCGGTACGCTGATCGTCATCATCTGGCCCGGCGCATGACGTAACTCATTGAACTGTAATGTGGCAAAAAAAAATCAATAATTTTTTTAATTTTTTGCCACATCGCGCGAACTTTTAAAGTTAGCCAGAGTCTTAATTAGTGCCACTGCTTTTCTTTGAAGTCCCCAAATTTGGAGAGCCCGTCAATCCCGCCTCGTTAGGTTCAAGATTGATGGGTTTTTTCTTTTCTGCTTACTGTAGATTTCAAATTGATCACACTTCCCCCGTTCTGCGTGCTTAAACGCAAAATCCTTTCTGCAAACAGTCTTAAAAATACCTAAAGCACTCGGGCTTAAAAGAAACTTGCTTCCAACGCGCGTAATTTTGCTTCAGGCATTCATTACTTTCCGGGGGTTAAAATGGCAATACCTGTTTACTTATGGCTTAAACATGATGATGGTACAGACATCAAAGGGTCGGTAGATATCCGTCAGAGAGAAGGCAGCATCGAGGTTTTAGAACTGATGCATGCTGTTGAAGTCCCCATTGATGCGCAGACGGGCAAGCTCACCGCAAAACGCATTCATTGCGGCTATGCATTTGAGAAAGAAGTTGATGCCTCATCCCCTTTTCTCTACAAGGCTCTCTCTACAGGTCAGACGTTAAAAAGTGCTGAGTTTAAATTTTATTGCATTGATTATGGAGGGCAGGAAAAAGAATATTTCCGCGTCACGTTAGAGAATGTAAAGATTATATCTGTCGAACCTTTTATGCACGACATTAAAAATGGATTATTCGAACGCCACACCCATCATGAATATGTTGAATTAAGCTATGAAAAGATAATCTGGCACTATCTGGATGGGAATGTAGTCCATTCAGACACATGGAATGAAAGAGCATAAAGGATAAAATATGTCATGGACTTATGAAGTCAGCACCCGGAAGTTTTATCACAATGGAACTTTTCAGTTCACCGGTTCCTATGCTGGTGCCCCAGGTTATAAAAATGACCCGACACAAGAATGCGTTAAGGACCGGGGGCCTTTACCCAGAGGTAGCTATCAGATTGGCCCGCCCCACACCTCCCATAGAACCGGAAAATATTCATTATCACTAACCCCTTCCAGCAGTAATAATATGTGTGACAGGGACGCCTTTAAAATACATGGGGACAGCAGTCAGCACCCTGGCGAGGCATCAAGTGGCTGTATCGTAACCAGCCTCACAGAAAGGAAGAGAATATGGGCAAGCGGCGACAGGGAGTTAACCGTAAAATGAAATTCATTCTTCTTTATTTCCTGACCGGCATAGCATTTAGCACAATGGCACAGGATCCAAAAGATACCTGCGTAAAACCTGGTTCATATATTGAAACTGCGATGAAAGATGCCATGCAGCATGAATTAGGTGTTGACGTAAAATCAGTGAATAACCATAAAACGACCATGACATTATTAAGTAAAACGAAAGTCAGCCCTGTTATGGCTGCTCAGCTTGCCAAAAAGGATCAGGTCGAATCAGGGAAAAATCAAATGGGAATGACGTGGAAGGATTATTATTCAACGTATGCTGAAGATAATGTCTATAACCTGATTGTGAAGTTTACTTTTGAAGATAATGCCGGACATAAAAATATCTTCATTGGTTCAACATTCAGAAATGATGATGAATGCTCCGTAGGTTTTGGCGGCTACATCACTGTTGAACGTGGATTTTAGCCACGCAGGCCCACTATAGTCTGACTGCCTCAGAAACGGGCAGTCAGATAATACTTTCCCCTACAAACCCACCACACCCTCAACTTCATGCTGAAACACATAAGGGTCAGACAGCAGTTCGAATTGTTCATCGTCCTGATAGGTTACGGCAACATGGTAGTCATCACCGGCAAAAGCTTTTACCGCGTCGATGTCCTGCCAGTAAGTTGCCAGGAAGAAGTGCTCCCATTCACCTTGCGTCACTCGTTTGACCAACGCGCCTGAATTGCCCTCGATACCCTGCGAATGCTGAACACCCGTCAGTTGCAGATGCTCAGCAAATCCCTCTGCATGTTTCAAAGGAACACATCCGTGCCAGGTTCTTACTATCATGATTTCATCTCCATAATCAGTGTTAGCTCAATAACATAACGAAGATTTCACTGGAGATGAAGATCAAAGACGCATTCATTGCCGCCTATTTCTCATTCTCAATCACCCGCACCAGCGTGCCGTCGATATCGATCATTGCGCCCATTCTCAATCCGAAAGGCTGCATTTTTGGCAGATGAATGCACGGATGAGATTTCTTATCCTGCCCTATTCCGGCGGCAATAAACGCATCGAAAAATTCATCGGCATTATCAACACGCAGACAGCAGCTGAACCAGCTGGTGAGCGGATCCAGATCGGTATGCAGGAAGAATTCCAGCGTAATCGTGCCACGGGTCATGATCAGCCAGCCGTCATCGACATAGGTGGTGGAGAAACCAAAACTGCTATAAAAACATTGGGTTTCTTCGAAATTTCGGGAAGGAAGATTGGGTGTGGCGTAATCGGTCATGGGGGCTCCGTGCGTCAGATGCGAATGATACGTATGCGTCATGATGCCTGAGCGGAGATGAGGGGGAAAGCGACCGATGAGATTCTGTGAGAAAGGTCATCCCCCGCCTTGCGACGGGAGAATCAGACACAGCAGACGCAGATGCCCTGAGGGTTCAGGGCATTGCCGGATTATCAGAACTGATAAACCAGACCGGTAGCAATCACGTTATCAGTGTTGATACCGGAATTACGGGTGAAGCGGCTGTCATCCATCAGATTAATTTTGTAATCGACGTAAGTCAGCATGTTCTTGTTGAAGAAATAAGACGCGCCGACATCAACATATTTGGTCAGATTCTGGTTGCCGTAGCCCTGAATGTCTTTACCTTTTGACTGCACATAGGCAACGGAAGGACGCAGGCCGAAATCGAACTGGTACTGTGCAACCAGTTCATAGTTTTGAGCTTTATCCGCGTAGCCGTACGCGGTGCTGCCTGCCTTGCCGAAACGGTTGGCGTTGTAGCTTTGCGTATACATGGCAGCCAGATAGACATTGTTCGCGTCGTATTTCAGACCGCCGCTGTAGGCGGTGGCTTTGTCGCCGTCACCCAGAATCGCCGGGTTGTTGCGACCATTTTGTTCATTCGTACGGTCCGAGGCCATCATCGCGGCACCGGCGCTGAAGCCGTCGCCCAGATCATAGGTCAGCGCCATGCCGTAACCGTCGCCATTCTGCGCCAGCACGTCACGTCCGTTGTTGGATTCGGTCGCGCTGCCGTTCTTGCCCTGATACTGCACAGCAACGTTCAGGCCATCCACCAGACCGAAGAAGTTCTGGTTACGGTAAGTCAGCACACCGTTAGCACGCTGGAACAGGAAGTTGTCCGCGCCATAAGTGTCGCCGCCGAATTCCGGCAGCACGTCGGTCCATGCCGCGACGTCGTACATCACGCCGTAGTTACGGCCATAATCCAGTGAACCCCAGTCGCCGAATTTCAGACCGGCAAAACCGATACGGGTGAAGTTGTTCGCATCATCGCTTTCAGCCTGATTCAGCGAAGCCTGATATTCCCACTGGCCGTAACCGGTCAGTTCGCTGTTGATTTGGGTTTCACCGCGCAGACCGAAACGCATATAAGACTGATCGCCGTCCGTGCTGTTATCCTTAGAGAAATAATGCAGGCCGTCGATTTTACCGAACAGATCCAGCTTGTTGCCGTCTTTGTTATAAATTTCAGCAGCGCCCGCAGTGCCTGCCATCATGAGAGCCGGAACCACCAGAGAAAGTACGCGTAATTTCATTATCAATATCCTTGATTATTTATAAACGATCGATGCCGTCATGCGACAAAATTATTTTCTCTCCACCGTGAAGTTATATTTCTTCATCAGACCCGGAGCAGATGAGCGTCAAATTAAACGAGGATAAGTTCCGTTGCAACCGGAAAACATTTGAAATAATTTTCGTTTAGGAAGCATTTAGAATAATAACCAGGGCCGCCACAAACATTAACATGCTTGGTAAAACAGTTGCTGCGACGGGAGGATATCAGAGGCCAAGGGAACAAGACATAACCTTACTAATCATTAAGATAGAGTAAAAACCCATCGCGAAAAATGACAATCACATCTGCACAACAATATGTTATGAACAGAATTTATCGGCGGGATAATTATATCCACAATACTCATTACCGTCAGGAAAATGCTATTCAATGTAAAGTTAAGTATATTGGCTTCAGATTATTCCAGTATTATCCCTGAAAATAAAAAAACCACCCGCAGGTGGTCGTTTATATTTTCATCATGTCAGAAAGGTTATTTACATAATTCGCTCAAGGCGCTGATCTTTCCCGCCTAAACGGCCGTCGGTCTGATTCCACTCTTTTTCATAAGACTGATAGGCAAACACGAACGCCTGATGACCGTCTTCAAATAACTGATCGGGACGTTTATGCCAGCCGGAATAAGCATCGTAGCGCAGGATTTCATAGCCGCCGTCCACCGGATGAAAAAGGTAGGTGTAATGTTCACAAAATTCCGGTGCGTAGGGGATATCTTCCCCGGCTTCCAGTGTGATAAACAGACCGCCCAGACGTATTTTAATCATTGATATCCTTTTTCATGATCCACAAATTGGTGGTTTGCGTCACGGTAACACAGGCTGTCCCGGCGGCCTGATGCATCCCCTGACGTTGATAAAAACCGATCGCCGGTCAACCGTTTTGCCACAAACTACCAAAATAATGGCGACAGGTCTCTTTTCCCAGGCGCTGTGACACGCCTGAATCCGCCATGACCGCATCGCGAATCGCCATTCTGCCCCCTTCTGTGACATCACTCGTTACAGTATACAGGCTCCTCATGGCACCCGGCATCCCTCTTCAGTCCGTGTGCTTAAGGCTTCCTTAAGTTCTGATCTTTAGACTCATTTTCATCGTGAAACTATACCGTTATTCAATGAATCACGGATATTCAGACGATCCCCCCTTTACCTTGCAGATAGCACAAACTAACGTAGAACTTATTTTTCTGCGCGATGTCAGCAGGTTATCGGAAATTTTTGAAGGCTAATTTGGCCTGTACATATGAGGGTATGTTTAATGGAGCAACTGAATCATTTAGTGTTTCTATGGATTAACGCCACACCGGCGTCGCCGAAGGCGCTGATCCAACTGGCCACTTTTCTGGCGAATGATCTGATCATGATTGTTCCGCTGCTGATTATCGGCCTCTGGCTGTGGGGTCATCAGGAACGTATCGGTCAGCAACGCGAAATGATCAGCAAGACCGCCATCGCCCTGCTTTTCGCCATGTCTACCGCAAAAGCCATCTCCGCCCTGTTCCCGCATGCCCGTCCTTTTGTCGAAGGCTTTGGCTATAACTTCCTGCACCATTCGCCGGATGATTCCTTCCCGAGCGATCACGGTACCGTCAGCTTCACCTTTGCACTGGCCTTTATGTTCTGGCACCGCGCCTGGTCGGGCGCATTACTGATGGTGACCGCCCTGTCGATCGCCTGGTCGCGCGTTTACCTTGGCGTTCACTGGCCGCTGGATATGCTGGGAGGATTCCTGGTAGGAATGTTGGGATGCCTGTTCGCGCAGCTGGTATGGAACCTGTTTGGCGAGCCGATTAACGCGCTGATGTGTAAGGTTTACCGCTTCGGATTTGCCTTCCCGATTAAGAAGGGCTGGGTGCGTAACTGATTACGCTCTGAATTTCTCCGAATGAACGCATAAAAAACGAGGCCACCTGAGCCTCGTTTTTGTTTATCAGCCTGCCTTATTTGCCAAAAACACTGGTCCACAAGCTGCTGATTTTCATCATCACGAAGTCCCAGATGCGGCCGATAAAGCCGGTTTCTTTCACTTCCTGCAAGGCCACCAGCGGACGCTGCTCAATCACTTTGCCATCCAGGCTGAAATCCACCGTGCCCACCACCTGATTTTTCGCCAGCGGTGCTTCCAGCTGTGGCGTGGTCAGGTTGAAGCTGGCTTTGAGGTTTTTCAGCTGGCCTTTCGGCATGGTCAGCGAGGCATTTTCGGCCACGCCCAGCGGCACCATTTTCTCGTCGCCAAACCACACGCGCTGGCTGGTGAAGGCATCACCGGCTTTAATCGGTGTCAGGGTTTCATAAAAACGGAATCCCCAGGTCAGCAGGCTTTCACTTTCACTGAAACGGATACGGTCGCTCGGCGCGCCCATCACCACGGCGATCAGACGCATACCGTTGGGATCACTGGCCGACGACACCAGATTGTAGCCCGCGCCGGAGGTGTAGCCGGTTTTGATGCCGTCGACATTCAGGTTTGAGCTCCACAACAGGCGGTTGCGGTTAATCTGTTTGATGTGGTTGAAGGTAAATTCTTTCTCTTTATGCAGCGCATATTCATCCGGCGTATCGCGGATCAGCGCCTGCGACAGCAACGCCATGTCGGTTGCCGAGGTGTACTGACCGTCCGCATCCAGCCCGTGAACGGTTTTGAAATGGGTATTTTGCAGTTTCAGTTGTTCGGCATAGCGGTTCATCAGGTTAACGAAAGAATCCTGACTGCCTGCCACGTAATCCGCCAGTGCGATACTGGCGTCGTTACCTGACTGGATCACGATACCTTTATTCAGCTCAGACACCGGCACACGGTCGCCCGGCTTGAGGAACATCAGCGAGGAGCCGCGCAGCACCGGATTGCCGGTGGCCCAGGCATCGTTACCGACGGAAACCAGATCGTCGGATTTGATTTTGCCGGATTTGATCGCCTGCCCGACCACATAGCTGACCATGATTTTACTCAGGCTGGCCGGGTCGAGACGCGCGTCAGGATTCGATTCCGTCAGGATCTTACCGCTGTTGTAATCCATCAATACCCAGGATTTGGCATTAATCTGTGGGGCGACGGGGCCGTTATCCGCCTGAGCGGCAGGAAGCGCCAGCAGCAAAACTCCACCGCCCAGCGCGTAAATGAAAGTCCGTTTGAATTGGGAAGAAATAGTCATAGGTATCAGCGCTTTTGTCCGGGTAACTGAAATTTATCTTATCTTTCAATCAGATTGTGCAACTCTGTCAGGTGTAAAACCTACTGCTTTCCGGCTCGGGAATAAACCTAAATAGTGTAAAGATCTAAAGAATAGTTGAGATTTCCGCTGCTTGCGCACATCTCACTGGCGGGAAAATAAGCAGTCAGCACTTGACCCTTCCATTGATGTGCGGCAGTTTAGTCTGCAAATACATATAAAATATCTATAACAATAAAGGGGTTAATCTCCGCGTGAGGTCTGCGTGGGAGAATCGCTTTCAGGGGCATCCATGACAGGTCTGGTGATAAAAGCGCTGATTGGCGCACTGGTGGTTATTCTGATCGGCATCCTGTCGAAAACCCGCAATTATTACATCGCCGGGCTGGTGCCGTTGTTCCCGACGTTTGCCCTGATTGCCCATTATATTGTCGGCACCGAGCGAAATATTGAGGCTCTGCGCACCACCATCATTTTCGGATTGTGGGCAGTGATCCCTTATATGGTGTATCTGATTTCGCTGTATTTTTTCATCGGTTCGATGAAACTGCCTTATGCCTTGTTTTGCGCCGTGGTCTGCTGGTCGCTGGCCGCCTGGCTGCTGATCACGCTGTGGACCCGCTTTCACGCCTGATGAAGATCGCGTGACAAGATTGTACATAAAACACCCGAACTCAAAAATTGCGCTACGCTGAATGAAGACTTTCAGATGAGGGAATCCGCGCCATGGATCTCGCAATATTTGAACTCGACCACACGCTGATTTGTGACGACAGCCATAACCTGTGGCTGCACTGGCTGATTTCGCAGGGTTACGCCTCCCGCGAAGAACTCAGCCATTATCGTCTTCATGCCGTTCATCAGCACAATGCGCCCGCCAGTGGCGTGTTTTGCCCGCACTATGCCGCCCGTTACAGTCAGTATCTTTCTCAGACTTTATTGCCGATGAGTGGCATGAGCTGCGCGACGGTGGCGAACTGGGTTCAGCGGTTTATCCACCGGGATATCCTGCCGCGAGTCTACCCGCAGGCGCGCGAAAAGCTGGAATGGCATCGCGCACGCGGCGACGAGATCCTGATAGTGTCGGATTCCGGCGAACATCTGGTGATACCGGTGGCCAGAAGGCTGGGCGCAGACGCCGGTCTGGGGTTGCAAACCGGCATCCTCAATCAGCGTTTCAGCGGTACGGTGGAAGGCGAACTGACCTTTCATCAGGGGCGCGTCGACCGGCTGAAAGTGTGGCTGGACGCCCGCAGGCCACAAACTTATCAGCAGATTTTCGCCTACAGCCACACCCTTTACGATCAGCCCCTGCTGGAATTTGCCGATGTGGCAACGGTCATCAATGCCAGCGAACCGCTGCAAAAAATCGCTGCCGCACAGGGCTGGAACAGCCAGCACTGGTCGCGCTATCCCCGGCTACAAAAAACCGCCTGCTGACGGTTGCAGCCCAAAATCACGAATAAAGGCGTCGTTTTCGCGGGTCAGTTCATCACGGATAAACTCGATAAACTGACTCAGCGAGGCCGACCGCCGCTTCCCTGCCGGTGACTGCAACTGCAACGTGCGCTGACTCAGCTGTTCGATGTTCACCGGTTTCACCCGCAGGTTATCGCGCCGCGCTTTGTACATAATCGAAAAATGACTGCATGCCGCAATCGCCCCCGGCGTCTGTACCATAAAATCGTACAGTGTCGAAAAACGGTTACAGCTGACCGCCGGTTCAAGAAAGATCCCGCTCATCCGGCAGGACAAATCAAACAACTGGCGGATAGTGCTGCCCTGCTCGTTCATCGCCAGCGGATACGGATGCAAATCCGTCAGCTGAACATCCGCGTCAGCCAGCGGATGATCCGGCCGCATCACCATGCGCACCGGCGCGGGGAAAGACGCCATGATGTCCACGCCGCGCTCCGCCACCAGACTGAACTGCAAGGCCAGATCCACCTCGCCGTTATGGATCATCTCCGACACCTCCGCCGCCGTGCCGACATTGAGATAAAACATCACGCCGGGGTTGATCAGCCGGAACTGCGAAAACATCTGCGGCAGCAGATCAAACGCCAGCCCGTCGGTGCAGGCCATGCGGATCACCGTGCGGCGCACCGCGTTTAACCCCTGAATTTCTGCGATGGCGTGTTCCATGTCCATCATGCTTTTCCGCACATGGTTTTCCAGAATTTGCCCGGCGTCGTTCAGCACCATGCCGCGTGCGTGACGCTCAAACAGCGGCGCGCCAATGCGTTCTTCCAGCCTCTGGATCTGGCGACTGATGGCAGATACCGCCACAAACAACTGTTTACTGGCGGCACTCAGCGAGCCGGTATTTGCCACCGCCAGAAAATAACGAATCTCGGTACTTTGCATGACCGTATTGCCTCATCATTGTGCAGACGAGCATTACAATAAAAGCAACGCTGACTTGCAATTATTATTATTGTGGCAACGCTGACACGGGACGTAGAGTGAAACTGCTAAAAAAACCAACAATAAATCCTCAAAACATTTAAAAGCAGGTTCCTCATGACAGCGGAAAATATCGTAAAACAGGCATTAGCCTGGTTCGATCAGGGTGAATACCAGCGAATTCTGGCACGCAGGGTGGCGATCGCCACTGAAAGCCAGAGCAATCAGCGCGATGCAGAACTGGCGCGTTATCTTGATGAAGAGATAAAACCGGCACTTTCAGCGATGGGTTTCAGCCTGCTCAGCGTGGAAAATCCGCATGCCGCCAACCGTCCTTTTCTGATTGCCACGCGCATTGAAGACAGCGCATTGCCCACCGTGCTGAGTTACGGTCACGGCGACGTCGTGTTCGGTGACGACGAAAACTGGCGCAGCGATTTGTCTCCCTGGGTGCTGAAAGAGGAAGGCGACCGCTGGTACGGACGCGGCAGCGCCGACAACAAGGGCCAGCACAGCATCAATATCGCGGCGCTGGAACAGATCTTCAACGCCCGCGGCGGGCGTCTGGGCTTCAACTGCAAACTGCTGTTTGAGATGGGCGAAGAGATCAGTTCTCCGGGGCTGGCTGAACTGTGCCGCGATTACCGCGACCAGCTCAGCGCCGATATTTTTCTCGCCTCCGACGGCCCGCGCCTGAGCGCCGTGCGCCCGACGCTGTTCCTCGGTTCACGCGGCGCGGTGAATTTCCGTCTGACAATTAACGCGCGCGACAACGCCTACCACTCCGGTAACTGGGGCGGTCTGCTGACCAATCCGGGCACCCAGCTTGCCAATGCGCTGGCCTGTCTGGTGGATCAGCACGGTCAGTTGCAGGTGGCGGCGCTGAAACCGCCTGCGGTCAGCGACGCCCTCCGCGAGATCCTCAGTGATGTGGAGGTTGGCGGGGGCGAAAGCGATCCGCAAATTGATCCGCACTGGGGCGAAGCCGGTCTGACGCCCACGGAACGGCTGTACGCATGGAATACGCTGGAGGTGCTCTCCTTCCTGACCGGCAACCCTGAGCGCCCGATGAATGCTATTCCCGGCAGTGCCACGGCGGTATGTCAGCTGCGTTTTGTGGTCGGCACTGACTGGCAGCATCTGGCAGAACATGTCCGCGCGCACCTCGATGCGCAGGGTTTCCCGCAGGTAGAGGTGGAATTTATGCGCGGCTCACCGGCCACCCGTTTTGATCCGACCGACCCGCTGGTCGGCTGGGCGCTGGACATCATGCAGCACACCACCGGCAAGAAACCGGCCTTGTTACCGAATCTCGGCGGGTCGCTGCCTAATGACGTCTTTGCCGACATTCTCGGCCTGCCGACGCTGTGGGTGCCGCATTCCTATCCGGCCTGCGGCCAGCACGGCGTCAACGAACATATGCTGATTTCCGTCGCCCGCGAGGGGCTGGCGATCATGACCCATCTGCTCTGGGATCTCGGCGAACGGGGTGCCACCCTGCTCGCGCAACATGCCGCACACGCCGGAGGTGACCAATGAGCCAGTTAACGGCATCTTCAGGCAGCGCAGGTGCGGTGACCGAAAAGCCACATCTGATGAAGACCCTGTTCGCGACCTGTATCGGTAACGCGCTGGAGTGGTTTGATATCGCGATTTATGGCTTTTTCGCCAGCTACATTGCCCATGCGTATTTCCCGACTTCCGACCCGACAGTTTCCCTGTTACTGACATTCGGCAGTTTCGGCGTGTCGTTCCTGATCCGTCCGCTCGGTGCCATTGTGCTGGGTGCGTATGCGGATAAACATGGCCGCAAAGCCTCATTGCTGCTCTCCATCAGCCTGATGATGGTGGGCGGACTGATCATCGTGATCACGCCAGCCTACGGCACCATCGGGATGGCTGCGCCGCTGCTGATCCTCGCCGCACGTCTGATCCAGGGCTTTTCGGCGGGCGGTGAATTCGGCAGCTCGACGGCCTTTCTGGTGGAACACTTCCCGGAGCGCAAGGCATTTATCGCCAGCTGGCAGTTCGCGACGCAGGGCGCAAGCACATTGCTGGCCTCGGCATTCGGTCTGGGGTTGTCGGCGATTCTGAGTGAAACACAGTTGCAGGACTGGGGATGGCGTATTCCGTTTATCTTCGGGCTGCTGATTGGTCCTGTCGGTTTGTATATCCGCCGCCATATCAAAGAATCGGAAAGTTTCAGCAAGGCCGAGAAAACCGCCTCACCGCTGAAGGAAATCGTGCGGGCGCAAAAAGGTCTGTTCTTTACGGCGATCGGCCTGATGGTGGTCTCTACCGCAATTAACTACATGCTGAACTACGTGCCGACGTATGCCACCAAAACGCTGCATCTGCCTGCGTCCGCAGGGTTCAGCGCCACGCTGGCAGCCGGGATTATCCTGACCGTGGTGACGCCAATTATGGGGCTGTGGGCAGAGAAAATTGGTCGCCTGCCGCTGATGTGGGGGTCACTGATCCTGCTGTTGCTGACGGTGTATCCGGCCTTCTGGCTGATGCTGCAACACACCTCGGCGATGTCGTTGCTGTTGCTGATCAGCTGGCTGGCCCTGCTGAAATCGGTGTATTTCTCCACCGTGCCGTCGATGATGGCGGATCTGTTCCCGATCACCACCCGCGCCAGCGGTATGGCGATCAGCTATAACGTCGCCGTGACGGTATTTGGTGGTTTTGCCCCGTTCATTTGTACATTGCTGATTTCCGCCACCGGCAGCAGTCTGGCACCCGGCTACTACCTGATGATGGTCGGATTGCTCAGTGTCTGGGCGCTGTTCAAGGCACAACGAACCCAGCGCTGAGGTGCTCTCTGAGGCGGGCGATGGCAGCCCGCCTTTTTCAGGGTTAATGCTTGGGTGCCACTTTCAGCAGTTTGCCGTCACTTTCATCCGTCAGCACATACACAAAGCCGTCATCGCCCACCTGCACCTCGCGGATACGCTCGTTCCGTTCACTGAGCAGCCGTTCCTCATGAGTGACTTTTTCGCCGTCCAGTGTCAGGCGGATCAGTGATTTTCCCGCCAGTGCCCCGACAAACAGCGAGTTTTTCCATTGCGGGAAAGTCTGCGCGTGATAGAACGCCATGCCGCTCAGCGCGGGCGATACTTTCCAGTAATAAATCGGATCTTCCGCCCCGGCCAGCGTCGTGCCTTTGGCTTCCGGGATCGGCTGGCCGGAATAGTTGATACCAAAAGTCGCCAGCGGCCAGCCGTAGTTTTTACCGGCTTTTGGCAGGTTCACTTCATCGCCCCCGCGCGGGCCGTGCTCCGTTTCCCACAGCGCGCCGCTCCACGGATTGATCGCCAGCCCCTGCGCGTTACGGTTGCCGTAGGTCCAGATCTCCGGTTTCGCACTTTGATCATTCACGAACGGATTGTCTTGCGGCACGCCACCTTCCGGGGTCAGGCGCAAGATTTTGCCCTGCAACTGATTGCGATGTTGCGCCCTGATGCGCTGGTTGTTATCGCCGGTGGACAGGAAAATGTTGCCCTTCTGATCAAAGGCGATGCGTCCGCCCAGATTGATGCCGCTCTGCAACGCCGGTTGCTGCACGAAAATGGCTTTAAAACCGGTCAGGGATTTATTGTCGGCAGACAATGTGCCATAGCCAAGCGCCGCGTGGGGTTCACCCACTTCCCCCGGTTGCGCGTAGGTCAGATATACCCGCCGGTTACGGGCGAAATCTGGCGACAAACGCACATCCCATAAACCCGCCTGCCCGGCGACCCACACCCGTGGCACCCCTTTCAGCGGTGCGGATAATCCGTTGTCCTGCGTCCACAACCGTAACTGCCCGCTGCGCTCGGTGATCAGCGCGCCCTGATTATCAGGCAGAAAAGCCAGTGACCACGGATGCGCCAGCCCTTTCGCCAGTTCGGTAACGTCGGTGGCGGCAGAAGGCGGCGACTCAGGGGCTTGCGGAGCGGCGGCGGTGGCATGACCGCTAAACAATGCCAGCGCAAACACCGGCAACAGGGGGACGCGGAAAGGAAATGGCATAGGGCTTCTCCCGGAGGTGTATTGAGAAAAGAAGGATCACGGTGAAGTTAAAGTTTAGGCCATGCCCCTGATTTTGCTCGCCCCCTGCGCGTTCACTATAACTAACAGGAATAACAGCGCGGCGAAATATAATAACAACAAGCCATTCCCTCTTTCTTAACATACCGGTAAACTGCCCCGACAGAATAGACGTCTGGACAGACAGACTTCTGTACATCCTCAATCGGGTAAGGCGTGTTGCTTTCCCCGATTTACAAAAAAACACCAGAAAAAACATCGCGTCCGACGGAGCAGTTTCATAATGAAAAAAATATCCGCATCCCTGCTGGCTTTAAGCCTGTTTTCTGCCGTACCGGCATTCGCTGCCGGTGAAACGCCAGCGCCTGTTCCGGCGGCCATTGCCCAGCACAGCGGCCCGGTGCGTATCGCCGTGGTGCGTAATCTGGGTTCTGACGACAACACCACCCAGTTTCTGGCCGGTGCTATCAAACAAGGCCGCGCACTGGGTTTTAAAGTCGATACCTTCCTGAGTAATGGCGACGACGCCAAATTTCAGGATTTCGTTAATCAGGCCATCAGCCAGAAATATGACGGCATTATCCTTTCTCAGGGCCGTGGGCCGTATTCCGAAGCGCTGGTAAAACGTATCGCCGCTGCCGGTATCGCCGTTTCCGCGTTCGATACCGAAGTGCCGGAAAACATTCCGGGCGTCACCGTGACCCGTCAGGACGACGCCTCGCTGGCGAAAGCCTCTGTCGGTCAGTTAGTGAAAGATTTCAACGGCAAAGCCAATATCGTCAAACTGTGGGTGGCCGGTTTCCCGCCAATGGAACGCCGCCAGAAAACCTACGAAGCGATCCTGAAAGAGAACCCGGGCATTCATCAGCTGGAATCCATCGGCGCAGTTTCGTCTGATGTGCAGGGCGATACCGCCAACAAAGTGGGCGCGATCCTGGCGAAATACCCGAAAGGTCAGATTGATGCCATCTGGGGCGCGTGGGATGCGTTCAGTCAGGGCGCGTACAAGGCGCTGAAAGAGAATGGCCGTACCGAGATCAAACTCTACAGCATCGACGTGTCGAATCAGGATCTGCAACTGATGCGCGAAAAAGGCAGCCCGTGGCAGATGACCGCCGCCGTGGATACCCAGCTGATCGGTGCCGTTAACCTGCGTATTGTGGCGCTGAAAATTGCCGGTGAGAAAACGCCTGCCACTTATGAATTCCCGGCACAAACCATCCCGCAATCCCTGCTGCTGAGCCAGCCGGATGGCATTAACGTGACCGGTCTGAGCAAAATTATCCCTGGCTGGGGTAAATCCGAAGATTTCACCGCGCCGTGGTTTGCGACGCTGGAAGCCAAATACAAAAAGTAATCGTCTGCGACCTCCCGGAAACGGGAGGTTTTTTCAGCACTTCCCCCGCGCTTCTCCGCTCAACTTTCCCCCGTTTGCCCCCTGTGATCACAGAAATAAAGAAACATAATTTCAGAAGTAAAAATCTCAATAGCCGCCGCCCCCGCCAACCGTTAAAACCTGTACTCTCCCTTTTCATATGGACATTGAAGCAATGAGTACAGAAATCCTTTCGGTGAAGGAAAAGATTGGTTATGGATTAGGCGATGCCGCCAGCCATATCATTTTCGACAACGTCATGCTCTACATGATGTTTTTTTATACCGATATTTTCGGCATCCCCGCAGGTTATGTCGGTACGATGTTCCTGCTGGCCCGCGCACTGGACGCGATCTCTGACCCATGCATGGGATTACTGGCTGACCGTACCCGCACCCGCTGGGGTAAATTCCGCCCTTACGTGCTGTTTGGTGCCATTCCCTTCGGGATCGTCTGCGTCTTCACTTACACCACGCCAGAGCTGAGCATGACCGGCAAAATGATTTATGCCGCCATCACTTATACGCTGCTGACGCTGATGTACACCGTGGTGAACATCCCGTATTGCGCCCTCGGCGGCGTGATCACCTCGAACCCGACGCAACGTATTTCCCTGCAATCCTACCGGTTCGTGCTGGCCACGGCGGGCGGCATGTTAAGTACCGTGCTGATGATGCCGCTGGTGAACTTCATCGGAGGTGAAGATAAAGCCCTCGGCTATCAGGGCGGGATTGCGGTACTGGCGATTGTCGCCGCCGTGATGCTGGCGATTTGCTTTGCCACCACCAAAGAACGTATCGATCCGGGCAAACCGACCGGCACCATGCGCGAAGATTTGCGTGACATCTGGCACAACGACCAGTGGCGCATCGTCGGCCTGCTGACCATCCTCAACATCATGGCGGTCGCCGTGCGCGGCGGTGCCATGATGTATTACGTCACCTATATTCTCGGCAATCCGGTGCTGTTCGCCTGGTTCCTGGGGGTTTATTCCGTCGGCAACCTGTTCGGCAGTGCGCTGGCAAAACCGCTGACCGACTGGAAATGCAAAGTCAGCGTGTTCTGGTGGACCAACGCCATTCTCGCCGTACTCAGCATCGGCATGTTCTTCCTGCCGGTGAACGGCAGTGTACTGATGTTTATCTTCATCTTCGTTATCGGCGTTCTGCACCAGTTAGTGACGCCAATCCAGTGGGTCATGATGTCCGACACCGTGGATTACGGCGAATGGAATGACGGCAAACGTCTGACCGGTATCAGCTTCGCGGGCACCCTGTTCGTCCTGAAACTCGGTCTGGCCCTGGCAGGCGCCATGATTGGCTGGATGCTGGCCGGTGCAGGTTATCAGTCCGGTGCAGCGACACAGAATGCCGCCACCATGACCAGCATCATCGCGCTGTTCACCGTGGTTCCTGCGGTCTGCTACCTGCTGAGCGCCATCATATGCAAACGTTATTACATTCTGCGCACCCCGCTGCTGCGCCGCATTCTGGATGAAGTCTCACAAGGCATCCGCCGCAATCAGCAAGAATTTATGAAATGAATGGGATCACATTTAAAAGGAGGGTTTTATTTTGAAAATTAGTGACGGTAACTGGTTGATCCAGGACGGTCTCACACTCACACACCCGCTACAGGTGTTTGAAGTACAGCGCTCAGGCAACGACATGGTGGTTTACGCCGCGCCGAAAGATGCGTCGGAACGCGCCAGCCAGCTGGATTCTCCGCTGTTCACCCTGCGATTTTTCTCGCCGCAGACCGGCGTGATTGGTGTGCGCATTACCCATTTTGATGGCGAAACGGATAAAGGCCCGCATTACCCGTTAATGCAAAACGATACCCCCGAACTGCGCTTTGAGGACAACGACGAATTCGCCGCCTTGCACAGCGGCGACCTGAGTGTTCGCGTCACCAAAGGCAATAACTGGACGCTGGATTTCCTGCGCAACGGCCGCCGGATCACCGGCAGCGTCGCGAAATCGAACGGTTATGTTCAGGATGCCAAAACGCAGAAAACCTTCATGATGGAACGCCTGGATCTGGGCGTCGGCGAAACCGTTTACGGACTGGGCGAACGCTTCACCGCGCTGGTCAAAAACGGCCAGACCGTGGAGACCTGGAACCGCGATGGCGGCACCAGCACCGAACAGTCTTACAAAAACATTCCGTTCTACCTGACCAACCGCGGCTACGGCGTGCTGGTGAATCATCCTGAATGTGTGTCTTTTGAAGTCGGCTCCGAAAAAGTCTCTAAAGTGCAGTTCAGCGTGGAAGGCGAATATCTTGAGTATTTCGTCATTGATGGTCCGACGCCGAAAAAAGTGCTCGACCGCTATACGCGTCTGACCGGCCGCCCTGCGCTGCCGCCTGCCTGGTCGTTTGGCCTGTGGCTGACCACTTCGTTCACCACCAATTATGATGAAGCGACGGTTAACAGCTTTATTGACGGTATGGCTGAACGCGAGCTGCCCTTGCACGTCTTCCACTTCGACTGCTTCTGGATGAAAGCTTTCCAGTGGTGCGATTTTGAATGGGATCCACAGACCTTCCCGGATCCGCAGGGCATGTTGCAACGTCTGAAAGCGCGCGGCCTGAAAATCTGCGTATGGATAAACCCGTACATCGGCCAGAAATCGCCGCTGTTCCACGAAGGCAAAGAGAAAGGCTATCTGCTGAAACGCCCTGACGGCCGTGTCTGGCAGTGGGACAAATGGCAGGCAGGCATGGGGATTGTCGATTTCACCAATCCAGAGGCGTGCGACTGGTATGCCGGTCACCTGAAACGCCTGGTTGATATGGGCGTGGATTGCTTTAAAACCGACTTCGGCGAACGCATCCCGACCGACGTGGTCTGGCACGATGGCAGCGATCCGCAGAAAATGCACAACCATTACGCGTTCGTGTACAACAAACTGGTGTACGAAACCTTGCAGGATAAACTCGGCGCAGACGAAGCGGTGCTGTTCGCCCGTTCCGCTTCGGTGGGCGCCCAGCAATTCCCGGTTCACTGGGGCGGAGACTGTTACGCGACCTATGAATCCATGGCTGAAAGCCTGCGCGGCGGATTATCCATCGGTCTGTCCGGCTTCGGATTCTGGAGCCACGACATCGGCGGTTTCGAAAATACCGCACCGGCGCATATCTACAAACGCTGGTGCGCATTCGGTCTGCTCTCAAGCCACAGCCGCCTGCACGGCAGCAAATCCTATCGTGTGCCGTGGGTGTATGACGATGAAGCCTGCGATGTGGTACGCGAATTTACACAGCTGAAATGCCGTCTGATGCCGTATCTCTATCCGGCCTCGGCGCAGGCCGCCAGCCACGGTACGCCGGTGATGCGCGCCATGATGCTGGAGTTCCCGGACGATCCGGCATGCGACTATCTCGATCGTCAGTATATGCTCGGCGATAACCTGCTGGTGGCACCGGTGTTCAGTGAAGAAGGGGATGTCGATTTCTATCTGCCGCAAGGCCGCTGGACGCACCTTCTTAACAACGACGTTGCGGAAGGTTCACGCTGGCATCGTCAGCAGCATGGCTTCAACAGCCTGCCGCTGTATGTCCGTCAGAACACCTTGCTGGCGCTGGGCAGCAATAATCAGAAGCCGGATTACGATTACAGCCAGAAGCCTGAATTCCATCTGTTTGAACTGGAAGACGGCGCGGTCGCGAAAAGCCAGATTACCGACCTGAGCGGAAAAACCGTCTTCACTCTCCGTGCGGTACGCAACGGCAACACCATTACTCTGACCCGTAAAGGTGAAGCGCCAGGCTGGACGCTCTGTCTGCGCAATATTCAGCGCATAGCGGGGATCTCGCAGGGGACAT
This sequence comes from Rahnella victoriana, assembly GCF_021276285.1. NCBI lineage: Bacteria > Pseudomonadati > Pseudomonadota > Gammaproteobacteria > Enterobacterales > Yersiniaceae > Rahnella > Rahnella victoriana. The sequence goes on along the minus strand of NZ_CP089919.1, from coordinate 3,698,694 downwards.
CCGCGACGCATCCGCAGGGGCTGCTCCTGACGCCAGGGGCTGACGCTGAAGAGTTCGTGATTACGTTATAAAATTTATCACTGTCCCGCCCCGCTTCCGTCATCGGTAGCGGGGCTTTTTATTTCCGTCAATTCCCCGCGCCACTCTTATCTGCTCATTATTATAAAACACATCATGCTTTTATTATTTAAGCAGATTTTACGTGCAGGATTTTCCGACAATAAAAATAATAAGCTCACCCCTTTCACCCGACCGGAAATCACTGCCGATTCATTGACGACGTTAATTTCAGATACACTTCCGCGCCCTTAAAGGATGCCAATATGAAATCTGTTTTCTGTTTTTCTTTACTGCTGGCCTGTAGCGCAGGAATATCCATAACCTCCGCGCAGGCTGCCGACGGGCAGGCTAACGTCGTGTGTAATTTCAGCCATATGAAACCGGACGACGCGATAATGATGCCGGATATGCCAGGCATGGCGATGTCACATGATTTTATGGGTAACCGTTCTACCGATGCTTTTTCCACCGCCGAAACGCTTTTGCAACGCTCAGGCACCACCTGCAATAACGGGGCTGACAGCACCGGTTATTGGATACCTACCATGAAGTTACCGGATGGCGAAATTGTTCATCCCACTTACATCAAAACGTATTATCAGGCATATAACGTCGGACAATATCCGGTGACCGGATACCCTCACGGGCTGCAACTTCTGGCAGGCGACCACCGGGGAAACAGCCCGAACCCCCATATTTCTTTCCTGTGTGCCAACGGCAACGGTTACACCAATAAGGCCAATCAAATCTGCGGATTACGATCAAAAGGAGATGCTGTTCAGTTTAATATCGGCATCATGTTCCCTGATTGCTGGGATGGTAAAAACCTGAAAGCCAGAGGCACGAAGAATGCCGTCTACAGTGACAATGAGGGTCAGTGCCCTGCGGATCATCCGGTGAAACTGCCGAAAGTGAACATGAACGTCGCCTACGTTTTACCGCAGATTACCTCCCTGGATGTCAGCAAAGTTGAGCTGTCTCTCGATCCGCAACTGGTAGACGGTGAACTGACCCCGCTTTGGGGCAGTATTTATACGGCGCACGGTGATTTTATGAATGGCTGGACGGAAGATGCCACCCGATTCATGGCCGATCATTGTATGAATTTTGCTATGGAATGTAGCACCAATATTCCTTACAGCTTTACGGAAGCGGTTGCCGATACTTATGTCAGTAATCAGACTGAGGCGGACACAAATTTCGGTCATGCCGCCACATTACTCGTGCAGGATGACTGGCGAAATTCGGGCCGGAATATCAACAAACAAATACTGACGTTAATTAAATTTAAAATCCCGCCACAACCCACAAATATTGAAGATTACACCGGCGTGAGTTTTAAATACAAAATACGCCTTTATGAAGGAAATATTACTGACGCCAAAGCATTTACTATATTTTTCTACCCTACGACACCGGACGGCTGGGATGAAAACACAGTCACCTGGAATAATAAACCGTCATTTAAATACAGCTCTGATGCCAGCTTATATATGAATAATACGCAGCAGTTCCGTTATGTCGATGTGGACAGTGCCGTACGTGCCGCACTGGCCGCCGGTAAAACGGAAGTGGCTTATTATATTGGCGGAGAACGTAATGGCAGAACCATTAGCGTGAACTCGAGAGAAAGTGGGAAGACGCCGACCATGATGCTGGTGGGATATCAAAAGGTCGTAGAACCTTAAGAAGTGCCTGCCCGCCTTGCCCCGCAACCCTCATTGCGGGGCTTTTTTGCGTTTACTAAACGTCCTGATACACGCTGTCACCGTGAATACTGCGGTATTCTTTTGGCGTCATTTCATAGCCTTTTTTGAATACCGAATAGAAATATTGCAGCGACGGATAGCCACACATCTGCGAGATTTCGTTGATGGAAATCGACGTCGCAGCCAGCAGATTGCGTGCGCGGTCGAGTTTTTCTTCGTGGATCACGCCATGAATCGTCTGTCCGGTTTCATCCTTAAAACGCTTCTCAAGATTAGAACGCGACATGCCGATGGCATCCAGTACCTGTTCAACCTTGATGCCTTTGCAGGCGTGATAACGGATGTAATGCATGGCCTGAATGACGGCCGGATCACGCAGTGAACGGAAATCCGTTGAGCGCCTTTCCACCACTTTTACCGGCGGCACCAGAATACGTTGCAGCGGCAAATCGCGCTGATCCAGCAACTGATGCAGAAGTTTCGCGGCACGATACCCCATCTGGCGCGTACCCTGCACCACCGATGACAAGGCGACCCGCGACAAATAGCGCGTCAGTTCCTCGTTATCAATACCAATCACGCTGAGTTTTTCCGGCACAGGGATATTCAGATGCTCGCATACCTGTAGCAGATGGCGCGCGCGGGCATCGGTGACGGCAATAATGCCGGTTTGTTGCGGCAAGGTCTGGATCCAGTCCGCCAGCCGGTTCTGCGCGTGCTGCCAGTTTTCCGGTGCGGTTTCCATCCCCTGATACACCACGCCCTGATACTGTTCGGCAGACACCAGTTTTCTGAACGCGTGCTCACGTTCCTGCGCCCAGCGTTTTCCGCCTGCATCAGGCAAGCCGTAAAACGCGAAACGGTTTATACCCTTTTCTTTCAGGTGCATAAATGCCGCTTCAACCAGTGCGTAGTTGTCCGTGGCGATATAGTGAACCGGCGGATAATCTTCTTCGCGATGGTAAGAGCCGCCAACGCCGACAATCGGCACATTCAGACCTTCGAGCAGGGTTTCAATTTCGCGATCGTCAAAATCGGCGATCACGCCATCCCCCAGCCAGTCCTTGATATTGTCTATGCGACAGCGGAAATCTTCCTCAATGAAGATATCCCAGTCACTCTGCGAAGCCTGCAGATATTCGCCCACGCCTTCTACCACCTGACGGTCGTAGACTTTATTCGCGTTAAATAACAGCGTGATCCGATAACGTTTTTCAAACATGCCTGTTTCTCACCGGTGATCAAATAGACTAAAGCCTCATCCTTAAGTACAAACGAATGAGGCTGATTGCGTGGTCAATAGCACAACGCAATGGCTCGCGTAGATTTAGCATAGCGAAACTGTGAGGTACCTCAGATTTTCCTGAGAAACTGTCTGTAAACGCCGCCCCTTCTGCTGACTTTATGCACGTCTCTTCGTCGCAGAATCCATCCATACGGCCAGCAGTAAAATCGCCCCTTTGACGATGTACTGCCAGAACGTCGGCACATCCAGCATACTCATGCCGTTATCCAGCGAGGCCATAATAAACGCGCCCATCACCGCACCGGCCACGCTACCGACGCCGCCCGCCAGACTGGTTCCGCCGATAACACAGGCGGCAATGGCATCCAGTTCTGCAATGTTCCCCGCCGAGGGCGACCCCGCCCCCAGCCGCGAGCTGAGGATTAAACCGGCAATCGCCACCATCAGGCCGTTAATCGCAAACACCGCCAGCTTGCTGCGCTCGACGTTGACACCCGATAACCGCGCCGCCTCGATATTGCCGCCAATCGCATAAATACGGCGACCGAAAGCCGTTCTTGAGGCCATAAACATGCCGCCCAGCATCAGCGCCACCAAAATCAGTACCGGCGTGGGGACGCCACGGTAATCATTGAGCAGATAAATAGCGCCCAATGCGATAATGGCCGTCAGCGCCTGACGAGTGACGTCGCCTTTGGCAGCGGTCAGGGGCAGCCCCAGCGCCGCGCGTTGTTTGCGTCTGCGCCACTGCCAGCCGATGAACAGCGCCAGGGCAATCGCACCAATACCAAAGCCTAAAGAATCAGGCAGATAGCTCTGACCGATTAACGACATCGCAGGCGTCGTCGGTGAAACCGTGGTGCCGCTGGTGATACCGATCAGAATCCCGCGAAACGCCAGCATCCCGGCCAGTGTCACGATAAATGACGGAACCTTGCGGTATGCCACCCACCAGCCATTCCATGCCCCCAGCAACAACCCCAGCGCCAGCGTGACCACAATGGTGAGCGGCAACGGCCAGCCGAGCCAGACGTCGAATATCGCCGCCGCACCGCCGAGTAATCCCATCATGGAACCGACGGACAAGTCGATTTCCGCCGAGATAATCACAAAGACCATCCCGACAGCCAGAATGCCGGTAATGGCGGTCTGGCGCAGCAGGTTAGAGACGTTACGCGCGCTGATATAAGCGCCGTCCGTGGTGACACTGAAAAAGACAATAATCACCGCAATCGCCGCCAGCATCACGAAAACCTGCAGATTAATGTTCTTCAGTTTCTGCATTGAAAACAGCGTCTCCGCTTCGCCATTGCCGGCAGACGCGGGCGTCGCCCCTGGTTGGGAAAATTTAGACATAAGCTTCACTCCTCAATGCGGCTTCCATGACCTGTTCCTGACTTAAATTATTGTTATCCAGACAGGCTTTAACCTGCCCGAGATGCATCACTACCACGCGGTCACTCAGCCCCAGCACTTCGGGTAACTCTGATGAGATGACGATGATCGCCATTCCCTGCGCCGCCAGCTGGCCGATCAGTTTGTAGATTTCATGTTTTGCCCCGACGTCAATCCCGCGCGTCGGCTCATCAAGAATTAAGATTTTGGGATTCAGTAGCAGGCACCGGGCCAGAATGGCCTTTTGCTGATTACCGCCACTTAGCCGCCCGATCGCCAGCTCCGGTGATGAGGTTTTAATTTTGAGTTGCTTCACCGATTCGCTGATGGTGTGCTGTTCCTGCGCTTCCCGCAGTACGCCGCCGCCACTGAACTGGCTTAACGCCGCCAATGTGATGTTGCTGCCCACCGCCATGACCGGCACGATGCCATCACGTTTACGGTCTTCCGGCACCATTGCCAGCCCCCGGCGCATGGCATCGCGGCAACCGGCGATCTGCACTTTTTCGCCCTGCAGCCAGATATCACCCGACCAGCGCCCGGGATAGACACCGAACAGACATTCCATCATTTCGGTTCTTCCCGCGCCCACCAGCCCGGCAACCCCCAACACTTCGCCCTGCCGCAGGTCAAAACCGGCGTTATCCACCCGTTTGATATGGCGGTTCACCGGATGCCAGGCGTTAAGATTTTCTACCCGCAAGATCTGGTCACCGATCTGCCGTTCGCGTGACGGGAACAGTTCCGTCAGTTCACGCCCCACCATCATGGCGATGATCTCTTTCTCGGATGTCCCTGCGGCATTGCAGGTGGCGATATGGCGGCCATCGCGGATCACGCACAGTTTGTCGGATATCGCTTTGACTTCGTTGAGTTTGTGGGAGATGTAAATACAGGCGATATCGTGATGGCGCAGATCGCGAATGATATCGAGCAAAATCGCGGTTTCACTTTCGGTCAGCGACGCGGTGGGTTCATCCAGCACCAGTAGCCGGACCTGTTTGTTCAGGGCCTTGGCAATTTCGACCAGTTGTCGCTGCCCGAGTCCCAGTTCACCGACCAGCGTATGCGGATCGATATTGAGTTTTACCTGCGCCAGCATTCGCTGGCAGCGCAGATACATTTTGTCGGTATCGAGCATGCCATAGCGGCCCCACTCGTTACCCAGAAACATGTTTTCCAGCACGCTCAGTTGTTTTACCAGCGCGAGTTCCTGATGAATAATGGCGATGCCTTTTTGTTCGGTATCCCGGATACCTTTTGCAGTAAGACGTTCTCCTGAAAAATAAATTTCGCCTTCAAATGACCCGTCCGGATAAATACCGCACAGCACTTTCATTAAGGTGGATTTCCCCGATCCGTTCTCACCACACAGCGACAACACCTCTCCGGCAGACAATGTCAGGCTGATATTATCCACCGCTTTGACTGCGCCGAATTTCTTGGTGATATTGCGCATATCCAGCAAAGGTAATTTTTCATATTGTTCTGGCATTTACACCTCCAGCAGAAACAACACTTCAACAGGAAGTGTTGTTTCTACAGAAAATATTGAAAAATTAAAGGTCTGATTTTTTATGGAATCCGTCAGCCACCACGGTGCTTTCGATATTATTTTTATCCACCGGGATCGGAGTTAATAAATAAGAAGGCACTTCTTTTTTACCGTTATTTAATGTGGCATTGGATTTAGGGGTTTCACCTTTGCCTAACTGCACGGCAATTTCTGCGGCATCGTTGGCCAGTTTGGTGATCGGCTTATACACGGTCATGGTTTGTGTACCGGCTTCGATACGCTTAATCGCCGCCAGATCGGCATCCTGCCCCGAAATAGCCACTTTGCCTGCCAGCCCTTGCGCAGACAGCGCCTGCACTGCGCCACCGGCCGTGGCATCGTTAGAGGCCACAACAGCATCAATTTTGTTGTTATTGGCGGTCAGGGCGTTTTCCATAATTTTCAGCGCATTCTCCGGCAGCCAGCCGTCAGCCCATTGATCGCCCACGACTTTAATCTTGCCGTCTTTAATCAGCGGGTTGAGAACTTTCATTTGTCCGGCGCGGAACAACTTGGCATTGTTATCCACCGGCGAACCGCCCATCAGGAAGTAATTGCCCTGCGGCACGCGCTCCACCAGGCTTTTCGCCTGCAGTTCGCCAACCTTTTCATTGTCAAAAGAGATATAGAAATCAATGTCCGCGTTGTTGATCATGCGGTCATAGGCCAGCACCTTAATGCCTTCCTGTTTCGCTTCAGCAATCACGTTACTGAGCACTTCGCCGTTATACGGGATGATGACCAGCACATCGACGCCACGGTTGATCATATTTTCGATCTGCGCCATTTGTGTTTCTTCATTGCCGTTCGCTGACTGAACGAAAACATCGGCACCCAGCGTTTTGGCTTTAGCCACAAAAATATCGCGGTCTTTTTGCCAGCGTTCTAAACGTAAGTCATCAATAGCCATACCAATTTTAATTTCTTTCGCAAACCCTGTCTGGCTAAAAAGAACCAACGCGGCACAGGCGGAAAGAATGAGTTTATTCATTTTCATCATGTCAGACCTTTTATAAGAATAAGTAGAGGCAGATACAGAGAAACCCGAATAGCAATGACACAGGGATTGTTGTCGCTGGGTAATTAATCGGCAATTGCAGATTTTAATCACTGCATTACGATTTCTTGTTTATTTCCGGAATTATGATGGGGATCATGGTTTGATTGTAATACATCCATAACGACACCTTTTATTACCGAGGCTTCATGGAAAATGAATAAAAAAGAGGCGTAAAAAGGCCTATTTATGCGATCTACCGCACACTTAATAATTCTATTAAATTGAGTGTGAAATAACGTAATTGTGAGATTAAACCTCAACTCCGAAGATAGAGCCTCAGCCTCCCAGTCCCGCTGGGCCCGTTTTCAAGGAGTTTTTCAATGCACGCATATTTCGACAAGCTCGACGCAGTTCGCTACGAAGGTGCTAACAGCACTAACCCGCTGGCATTCCGTCACTACAACCCTGAAGAAGTGATCCTCGGCAAAACGATGGCTGAGCATCTGCGTTTCGCGGCTTGTTACTGGCATACCTTCTGCTGGAACGGTAATGACATGTTCGGCATCGGCGCGTTTGACCGTCCGTGGCAGCAACCGGGCGACGCACTGGCGTTGGCCAAAAGTAAAGCGGATGTCGCTTTCGAATTCTTCCAGAAACTGAATGTGCCTTATTACTGCTTCCATGATGTGGATGTCTCGCCGGAAGGCGCATCGCTGAAAGAATATGTGAACAACTTTGCCGTCATGACTGACGTGCTGGCACAAAAACAAGAAGCAAGCGGCGTGAAACTGCTGTGGGGCACGGCAAACTGCTTCACCAATCCACGTTACGGCGCAGGTGCAGCGACCAACCCGAACCCTGAAATCTATACCTGGGCGGCAACTCAGGTGGTTCACGCCATGAATGCCACCAAACAACTGGGGGGCGAAAACTATGTGCTGTGGGGTGGCCGTGAAGGCTACGAAACCCTGCTGAATACCGACCTGCGTCAGGAGCGTGAACAACTGGGTCGTTTCATGCAGATGGTGGTTGAGCACAAACACAAAATTGGCTTCCAGGGTACCCTGCTGATCGAACCAAAACCGCAGGAACCGACCAAACACCAGTACGATTACGATGTGGCCTCTGTATACGGTTTCCTGAAACAATTTGGTCTGGAAAAAGAGATCAAAGTGAACATCGAGGCCAACCACGCAACGCTGGCGGGTCACTCCTTCCATCACGAAATTGCCAACGCCATCGCCCTGGGGATCTTCGGCTCTGTGGATGCCAACCGCGGCGACCCGCAATGTGGCTGGGATACTGACCAGTTCCCGAACAGTGTGGAAGAAAACGCGCTGGTGATGTATGAAATCATCAAAGCGGGCGGGTTTACCACCGGCGGCCTGAACTTTGACTCTAAAGTGCGCCGTCAGAGCACCGACAAATACGATCTGTTCTACGGCCATATCGGCGGAATGGACACCATGGCGCTGGCGCTGAAAGTGGCAGCACGGATGATTGAAAGCCGCGAGCTGGATAAACACGTGGCCCAACGTTACGCAGGCTGGAATACCGAGCTGGGTCAGCAAATCCTGCAAGGTAAAATGTCACTGGAATCCCTGAGCAACTATGCGCAGCAAAATGCGCTGGCACCTCAGCACCAGAGCGGTCAGCAGGAACGTCTGGAAAATCTGGTTAACCGCTATCTGTTTGGTTAATTGGCTAAAATACGTTTACGCCCTGCCCGCTTGTGCGGCGTCAGGGCGTAACTCGTTCTGGATACGGATTAAAAGATAAGGGAAAAACCACCATGTATCTCGGTATCGATCTCGGCACCTCCGGCGTCAAAGCCATTTTACTCAGCGAAGAAGGTCGCGTTGTTGCCAGTCACAACGAGGCGTTAACCCTGTCCCGTCCGCATCCGCTGTGGTCTGAACAACTTCCCGCTGACTGGTGGAAAGCCACGGACAAGGCGGTCACGGCGCTTTCGCATCAGCGTTCACTCAAAGACGTCAAAGCCATCGGTCTGACCGGTCAGATGCATGGCGCGACGGTACTGGATGCACAACAGAACGTGTTACGTCCGGCCATTTTATGGAACGATGGCCGCAGCTTCAGTCAGTGTCAGCAACTGGAAGCGGAAGTCCCTGATTCGCGCCAGATCACCGGTAATCTGATGATGCCCGGTTTTACCGCGCCCAAATTACTCTGGTTACGTGAAAACGAGCCGGATCTGTTTGCCAAAATCGACAAAGTCCTGCTGCCTAAAGATTATCTTCGCTGGCTGATGACCGGCGTGTTCGCCAGCGATATGTCCGACGCCGCAGGCACGATGTGGCTGGATGTGGCTAAACGCGACTGGAATGATGAATTACTGAATGCGACCGGCCTGACGCGCAGCCAGATGCCTGCCCTTTTTGAAGGCAATCAGATCACCGGCCACCTGCTTCCTGAGATCGCATCGCGCTGGAATATGGATTCCGTTCCGGTTATCGCCGGTGGCGGTGATAACGCAGCTGGCGCGGTGGGCGTCGGATTATACAAAACCGGACAGGCGATGCTGTCACTTGGCACCTCAGGCGTGTATTTCGCCGTCAGTGACGGTTTCCTCAGCAATCCGCAGCAGGCGGTACACAGTTTCTGTCACGCGCTGCCGGATACCTGGCACCTGATGTCTGTGATGCTCAGCGCCGCGTCCTGTCTGGACTGGGCCGCCAAACTGACCGGCACCGCGTCGGTAGGTGAGTTGATCGCGCTGGCCGAAAAAACGCAACCGGCCGGTTCACCGGTGTGGTTCCTGCCGTATCTTTCCGGCGAACGCACACCCCATAACAATCCGAATGCCAAAGGCACATTATTTGGTCTGACCCATCAGCATGGCCCCGCCGATATCGCCCGCGCCGTACTTGAAGGTGTCGGTTTCGCACTGGCGGATGGCATGGATGTGCTGCATGCCACGGGTTTGAAACCTCATAGCATCACCCTGATCGGCGGCGGCGCCCGCAGCCCTTACTGGCGTCAGATGCTGGCGGATATCAGCGGTGAAACACTGGAATACCGCACCGGCGGAGACGTCGGCCCCGCCCTGGGCGCAGCGCGTCTGGCGCAGATCGCGATGAATCCCGGTCAGCCGCTGGAGCAGTTCCTGCCGGAGCTGGCACTTGAGCAAGTGCATCAGCCCGATGCTGATAAGCACACTGCGTATGCGGAGCGGCGCAAAGTGTTCAGGGAGTTATATGTGAGACTTGAGGGATTGATGTAACACAGATCGGCGCCCTCCCCTGCGAAGGGGAGGGCGGGGGTGGGGTATTAAAGAAAAATCAAAAAGTTAGCTTTGACGATTTGTTCGCCCTTAAAACCCCCTCCCAACCTCCCCCTTCGCAGGGGGAGGAGCCAAAAAACCATACTGCCCTGCTCCTTTCTAAAGGTGGAGCAAACCGGTTTTACTCTTACGGATATATCCCCTTAAACACTGTCTTCTTCCTCGGCTCCGACATGATCCCCTCCAGCGCTTCGACGCATTTCAGGTAATGCGGCGTTTTCTTGTGCGCCAGTACGGCATCGTTATCCTGATAGGCTTCGTATATAAAGAATCGCGTCGGTATCGCTTCATCCTGCAACACATCAAACCGGAGATTTCCCGGCTCCTTTACCGCCCCTGAATGGTTGGCGTGAAACACTTCCAGAAACTCATCCACTTTTTCGGGCTGAACATTAATCTCGACCAGTGTCACTTCCATGATTCACCCCTTTTCACTCAGGAACAGTTCATAAGCATGCGCCACGCTGGCGTTTTCGTGGACGACGGCTTTTACCGCTTTCAGCATGGCAACCGGTGATTCGGACTGGAAGATGTTACGTCCCATATCCACACCGGAAGCGCCCTGATCAATCGCCTGATAACACATTTCCAGCGCCTCACGTTCCGGCAGTTTTTTGCCACCGGCAATAACGATCGGCACCGGACAACCCGCCGCCACACGCTCAAACCCTTCATCGACGTAATAGGTTTTGATAATGTTTGCGCCCATTTCTGCCGCGATACGGGTCGCCAGTGAGAAGTAACGCTGATCCCGCGCCATGTCTTTGCCGACGCCGGTCACCGCCATGGTCGGCATGCCGTAGCGCATGCCCTGATCGACCAGCTGGATAATGTTTTTAATCGACTGATGTTCGTATTCGCTGCCGATATATACCTGCGCAGCCATCGCGGCGACGTTCAGACGCAGCGCATCTTCCATTGCGACGGCGACGGTTTCGTTAGAGAGTTCAGTCAGGATCGAGTTAGCGCCCGAAGCCCGCATCACCACCGGTTTATTGACCGCCGCAGGCACCACGCTGCGCAGCACGCCACGGGTACACATCAGCACATCGGTGTGGGCAAACAGCGGCGCAATGTTGATGTCGATGCGTTCGAGACCCGTCGTCGGCCCCTGAAAATAACCGTGGTCAAACGCCAGCATCACCGTCCGGCCGGATGCCGGATTGAAAATCCGCGCCAGCCGCGACTGCATTCCCCAGTCAAGCTGACCGCTGCCTTTCAGGAAGAACGCGTGATTATCCTGCGGCGTGCCGATGCCGAAGTTCTTACCGTCTCTGATATCGTCCAGATCTGCCATGTTACTTTCTCCTTACCTGTCAGAAGTCGTATTTACCGATGTTGTCTTTGGTGAAGACCACGCGTTCCGGCAGTAACACAATGCCGTTGCCCTTGGCCTCATACTGGTAGCCCTGCACGCTGTTCGGCACCACTTCCACCGGGCCGACGTCCGGCACGTCCAGCTTGTAACCCACATTAAGTTCGCCTTTTTTCAGTAACTGATCGGCGACGTAAACCGAGATTTTGCCCTGACTGACCACGTCCCACAGGCCGAACTGTTTCACCGTGCCGCGTTCGACATACGGGCGCATCACGTTTGGCGTGCTGAAGCCGACGATGGTCACGTTGGTGCGTTTGAGGTTCTCCGCCGCCTGCGCAGCAGCCGGTAAGGCGTTGGCATCCGGCGCAATAATGGCGTCCAGATCGCCATAGGATTTCAGGATCCCTTCGGCGGTTTGCAGTGATTTGGTGGCGTCGTTATAGCCGTACTGCGTGGTCACGATTTCCCAGCCCGGATGCTCTTTGGCGATTTTGGCTTTCGCCTCTTTCACCCACTGGTTCTGGTCCGTCACCGTCGGGCTGGAATAGAAGAACGCCACTTTGGCTTTTTCTTTCGTCACCTGGCTGGAGGTCATGTCCACCAGCATCGAGCCAAGCTGTTGCGGGGTGCCCTGATTGATGTAAATCGAGCGGCATTCCGGTTTGGTGTCAGAATCCCAGGTCAGCACTTTGACGCCACGCTGCATGGCGCGCTTGAGCGCCGGACACAGGCCGTCAGGCGATACCGCCGCGACCACAATCGCGTTGTATCCCTGATTGACGAAGTTATTGATCATCTGTACCTGACCGGACACGCTCGGCTCCGTCGGCCCGTCATAGGTCACGTCCGCGCCCAGCGCTTTACCCGCCGCCATGGCACCATTGCCGCCGCTGGTGAAATAGCCGACGCCCACCAGTTTTGGGATAAACGCGATGCGTTCAGCCGCCTGCGCACTCAGGCAGGCGAGGCTCACGGCACTGGCAATTAATAAGGTTTTCATCGTTTTGGCTTTCATCATTTACCCCGGCTTATTGTGAAGACGTCAAGGAAGGAGAAGACGCAGACCCGCGCTGGCGATAACGCTGGAAAACACTGCGGATAAGACCACGGTTGAGGCTGGCGGAACGGCCAATCACCACCAGGATCAGCAGCGCACCCGAAAGCGCACTCGAGACCTGACTGGAGACTCCCACCATTTGCAACCCCTGCTGGAGATACCCGATCAGCAGCGTCGCCAGCGCCGTGCCGAGAACAGAACCTGAACCGCCGTAGATATTGGCGCCGCCCAGCACCACCGCTGTGATGGCAGGCATCAGCAGCGCGTTACCGAGATCAGAACGCGCCGAGCCGAAATAAGAGGTCATCAGAATGGCGGCCACCGCCGAGGCCAGGCCGGTCATGCCGTAGAGCGCAAATACCGTGCGGCTGACCGGCAAGGCACCGTAGCGCGCCACGCGGGCATTCTGACCGATGAGAAACACGTTGCGTCCGGTGCGACTGCGGTGCATCAGCAGCCAGAAAAACAGGGTGGCGGCGAGGAAAATCAGCAGCGGCACCGGCAGCCCCAACACCACCAGATTGGCGAAACTGGTGAAGGCATCCGGGAAATTCCCGATCCCCTCAAAGCCAGTGGCGCCCGCCAGCCCGGAAAGCAGCAAGGCGCTGCCACCGAACAGATAAAGCGTGCCGAGCGTGATAACCAGCGGATTGACGCCGGTATACAGGATCAGCGCCGCATTGAGTAAACCGCAGGCTGCTCCGAGCGCCAGCGTCAGGATAAGCGCCAGTGCCAGCGGCACGCCCGCCTGACACAACACGCCGAGCGCGATAGCACACAGGCCGATGGTCGAACCAAAAGAAATATCGATGCCGCCGCTGACAATCACCAGCGTCAGCGGTAACGCCACAATGCCGATAGTGATGAAATCACTGGTACTGAACAGCAGCGTATTGGCATCCAGCATGCGCGGGTTGGCGACGCCGAACAGTAAGATTTCCAGGATCAGCAGCGCCAGCAGTGCCGCTTCCCAGCCATATTGTTGGAGTTTATTCATCACATCACCCCGCCCTTTTTGCCGGTACTCAACCGGCGTGTGAGATTTTTTTGCTGCCGCGAATGGCGTTCAGCCGGTTTCTTTTGTACCGGCGGGCTGGCCGTCAGGAAGCGTGAATACTTCTGGCGGCGCAGGTTTTTCTGCAATGCCTGGCGCAATCTGCCGTCGAACACCAGCACCGCCAGCAGCACCAGTCCGGCGATAAAATCATTCCACCAGGCCGGAAGACGTAACAACACCAGCACGCTGTCGATTTGGGTCAGGAAATACGCGCCGAGCACCGCGCCGAGGATTGACCCCGTACCGCCGAGCAGGCTGATGCCGCCCAGCACGCAGGCGGCAATGGCTTTCATTTCCAGCCCGCTGCCGGTCTGATTGGGTACGAAACCGATTTGTGAGGCGAACACGATCCCGGCGATCGCCGCCATCATGCCGTTGATGCCAAACGCCAGGATGCGCACGCGGTTGACGGCTACGCCGAGTTGCCGTGCGCCCTGTAAGTTGTCACCCACGGCGTAGAAGCTGCGGCCAAACACCGTGCGGCTCAGCATCCAGAACATCGCGCCAAGCAGGACAATCACCAGCCAGCCCAGTGATGAAACGTTGAGAAACACCGGTTCCGACAGGGATTTCAGCCCGGCCGGTAAGCCTTCAATCCATTTGCCGCCGGTCATCAGCAGCATCAGGCCACGGTATAAACCGAGCGTACCGAGCGTGGCGACGATCGCCGGAATGCGCAGCCAGGCGACCAGCACACCGTTAAACAAACCGGCCAGCAAACCGGTGCCGAGAGTCAGCAGACAGGCCAGCAGCAGGTTCATGCCGCCGTTAAGCAGCACGCCCAGCGTCACCGCGCACAGGCCGGTGATGGACCCCACCGACACGTCGATGTTGCGGGTCAGCATCACTACCGTGGCGCCCATCGCCAGCAGCATCAGGATCTGCGCGCTGCCAAAAATCATGCTCAGCGTCTGGAAGCTGAACGACTGGCTGTCCATCGCGCCGAGCAGGGCAAACAGCGCAATGATCGCCATCAGCGCGGTGAGTTCCCGGTTGTTTTGTATCCGCTTCAGCATGAGGTTCCTCCGGTGGCAGGGGTTTGGGCATGATTACCAAACGCGATGTGCATGATGTTGCTGACGTTAATGTCGCTGCCCTGCAACTCGCCGCTCATTTCCCCCTGATGCATGACGAATACCCGATCCGCCAGCCCTTCGATTTCATCCAGATCGGAAGAAATCAGGATCACCGCCACGTTCTGTTCCACCACATTGCGCAGCAACTGGTAGATATCAGCCCGCGCGGACACGTCCACGCCGCGTGTCGGTTCATCGACAATCAGCACCGCAGGCTGTGCTTCCAGACATTTGGCGATCAGCAGCTTTTGCTGGTTTCCGCCGGAAAGCGTGCGGGCGGTTTGCGATCCGTCGCGGTATTTAATTCCCAGCGCACGGTGATAACGTTCGAGCACCGCCGCTTCGCGTTTGATGTTCAGCCACCAGCTTTGACGGTTAAAGGTCAGCGAAGTGGTGTTCCAGCTCAGCGGCGCATCGAGATACAAACCGGAGGCCTGCCGGTCTTCCGGCAGATACACCAGCCCTTTTTTCAGGCGCTGTAAGGTGGTCAGCCCGCTGATGTCTTGCTGCATCAGAAGAACCTGACCGCTTTGAGCATCGCGCAGGCCATACAGGGTTTCCGCCAGTTCGGTTCGCCCTGCCCCCACGACGCCCGCCAGCCCGACGATTTCCCCGGCGCGGGCGCTGAATGAAATATTGATAAAGCCTTCACCGGTCAGGTTTTGCACCTGCAATACCGGCTCGCTGCCTGCGCTGTTGCGGCGCGTGCCGGGGAGATCCAGCCACAGTTTTTGTTCTGCGGGCAGCGCGGTGTCCTGAGTCTGCGGCGTGATGGCGCGGATCAACGCATCGTTATCCAGTCCGGCAAGTGTGCCGCTGAGGGCGATTTTGCCGTCGCGCATCACGCTGACGCGGTCAGCAATGGCACGGATTTCCGGCAGTTTGTGCGAGATAAACACCACGCCGACGCCCTGTCCGGTGAGATGGCGCACCTGGGTAAATAAGCGGGCAGATTCCGCCGGGGTCAGCGAGGCGGTCGGTTCATCGAGGATCAGCAACCGCGCATCGCGCATCAGACCGCGCAGGATCTCCACCAGTTGCTGATCGGCGACTTCAAGGGTGCCGGCCAGCGCGCCGAGCGGCAAATTGCACCCCAGTTCCGTCAGCGTCTGTTGCAATTTCTTCTCACTGGCCTGACGGGCAGGCAGACGAAACAGAATGTTTTCACGCACCGTCAGACTCGGAAACAGCATCGGTTCCTGCGGCACCAGATAAATACCCGCCTGATGCGCTTTCGCCGGTGACAGCGCCAGCAGAGGCTCGCCGCCGAGCAGCAGCGTGCCGCGATCGGCTATTTCGACACCGGCAATGATTTTCATCAGCGTCGATTTACCGGCGCCGTTGCCGCCAAGCAAGGCGTGCACTTCGCCGCGTTGCAGGCTGAAATCGATATCTTTCAGCACCGCCACACCGGAAAAGCTTTTACTGACGCCGCTGACCTGCAACAACAGGTCGGGCTTCGGGAGGTCTGCTGCTGACTGTTCGCTGAACTGCATGTGCTGGCCCCTGACTGAATACATTTACTGAACAAATGTATTTATGATTTAATATTGTTCATAAAGCTAGTCCGAGGTAGCGGGGAAAACTTTTGCACTGATCACAGTTTGTTCAACTCATATACTCTGCGTTATGATTCAGGCGGTAATCATTTGAATTTTGCAAAACACATCACAGTTAACAACATTTTGTTAACGAACAATTGATCTACATTTTGATAAGTGTTCACTATGAATGACAAGACAACGCTTTCCGATTTGACTAACCATCCGGAATTCAGCATGGGTGAAGAGGAACTGCTGGCACGCACCGCGTGGTTCTACTACCACGACGGCCTGACCCAGAATGAGATTGGTGAACGGCTTGGGCTGACGCGGCTTAAAGTGTCGCGCCTGCTGGAAAAAGGCCGGCAGTCCGGGGTGATCCGCGTACAAATCAACTCGCGTTTTGAGGGCTGTTTGTCGCTGGAAAACACCCTGCTTGAACGTTTTGGTTTGCAGCAGATCCGCGTATTGCCACAGCTTGCTGATGGCTCGCTGAGCGCCCGGCTGGGTGTCGGTGCCGCGCATATGCTGATGACATTACTCAAACCGGAGCAACTGCTGGCGGTGGGATTTGGCGAAACGGCAATGAGTACGCTGCAACATCTGAGCGGATTCATTTCGTCGCAGCAAATCCGCATGGTCACGCTTTCCGGCGGTGTCGGGCCGTATATGACCGGCATCGGACAGCTCGACGCCGCCTGCGGGGTCAGCATTATTCCCGCGCCGCTGCGGGCGTCATCGGCCAGCGTGGCGGCCATTTTCCGCCAGGAACGTAACGTTCACGATGTGATGCTGGCGGCCTGCGCGGCCGATATCGCGGTCGTCGGCATTGGTTCGCTGAACCAGAAACAGGAAGCGACCATTTTGCGCTCCGGCTATATCAGCGAAGGCGAACAGCTGCTGTTTGGCCGCAAAGGCGCGGTCGGCGACATTCTGGGCTTCTTTATGCAACGTAACGGTCAGCTGGCGGAAAACATGGCGATCCACGACGAACTGATTGCCGTCGCGCCGGACGAACTGGCCAGCATTCCGACGGTGTTAGGTGTGGCGGGTGGCGTTGAGAAAGCCGAAGCCATTGTGGCGGCACTGAAAGGTAAACGAATTAACGCACTGGTAACCGAAGAGAGCACAGCAAGAGCCATGCTGGCGCTGCTCGACTGACCCGCAGGGAGTGAGGGGCGTGGCGGTCAGGTAAACGGTGCCCGATAAACTGGCACGAGAGAACATCGCGATGACCTCTACCCTGAACTCTGAGCACGAACGTAGCTATCTGATGGCGCTGGATGCCGGAACCGGCAGTATCCGGGCGGTGATTTTCAATCTCGAAGGTGAGCAGATAGCCGCCGGGCAGGCCGAATGGATCCATCTGGCTGTGCCGGATGTCCCCGGTTCGATGGAGTTTGATCTGCACAAAAACTGGCAACTGGCGTGTCAGTGCATCCGTCAGGCGCTGCAGGAAGCGCGCCTCCCCGCTTCCGCGATCCGCGCCGTCGCTGCCTGTTCCATGCGCGAAGGCATCGTGCTGTACGATAAATCCGGCGCGCCCATCTGGGCCTGCGCCAACGTCGATGCCCGCGCCAGCCGGGAAGTGAGCGAATTAAAAGAAATCCACGATTTCGAATTTGAACGCGAAGTCTATGAATGTTCCGGCCAGACGCTGGCACTCAGCGCCATGCCGCGTTTGCTGTGGCTGGCCCATCATCGCCCGGACATTTACCGTCAGGCGGCGACCATCACCATGATCAGCGACTGGCTGGCGTATATGCTCAGCGGCGAACTGGCGGTGGATCCGTCAAACGCCGGGACCACCGGCATGCTGGATTTAACCACGCGCAACTGGCGGCCTGAACTGCTGGATATGGCCGGTCTGCGCGCCGATATGCTGTCACCGGTAGCGGAAACCGGCACCCGGCTGGGTTATGTCACCGCCAGCGCCGCCGACGCCTGCGGGCTGAAAGCCGGTACGCCGGTCGGCATGGGCGGCGGCGATGCCCAGCTCGGCACGCTGGGGCTGGGACTGGTACGTCCCGGTCAGACAGCGGTACTCGGCGGCACCTTCTGGCAGCAGATCGTCAACTTACCGCAACCGGTCACCGATCCGGAGATGAACATCCGCGTCAATCCGCATGTTATCCCCGGTATGGCGCAGGCCGAATCCATCAGTTTTTTCACCGGCCTGACCATGCGCTGGTTCCGCGACGCGTTTTGCACTGAAGAAAAAACCATGGCGCAGCGTCTGGGTGTCGATGCTTACAGTCTTCTGGAGGATATGGCCGCCCGTGTACCCGCCGGCGCCTGGGGCGTCACCCCGGTGTTCTCCGACGCCATGCATTTCAAGAACTGGTATCACGCCGCGCCGTCGTTCATCAATTTGTCCATCGATCCTGAAAAGTGCAACAAACCGGTGCTGTTCCGCGCGCTGGAAGAAAACGCCGCCATCGTCTCGGCCTGCAATCTGGATATGATCGCCCGCTTCTCCGGTGTCCGCGCCAAATCGCTGGTGTTCTCCGGCGGCGGCTCAAAAGGAAAATTGTGGTGTCAGATTTTAAGTGATGTCACCGGGGTGCCGGTGAATGTGCCGGTGGTAAAAGAAGCCACCGCACTGGGCTGTGCGATTGCGGCCGGTGTCGCGGCGGGTGTGTACGCGTCACTTGCCGACACCGGCGAAGCGCTGGTGCGCTGGGAGCGGGAATACCAGCCGGTGGCCGCGCATCATGCAAATTATCTGGTACAGAAAGCCAACTGGCAGGAAGTGTACGCCGACCAGCTCGGGCTGGTGGACCGGCAGCTGACGACGTCGATGTGGAAAGCGCCGGGGTTATGATCTAACCGGCAACGCCTGCGTGCGATGAAGAAATGGGTGGCTCTCCCCCCTGCAAAAAGAAAGGCTGTTGTGGGGCATTAATGACAATTCTGGATCTGGTGTTGCCTGCTAAACCCCCTCCCCGCCTCCCCCTTCGCAGGGGGAGGAGCCAAAACCGCGTTGCTCCCTCACACTTCGCCATGGGTGGAGCCGAAAACCGGCTTGCTCCCTCACACTTCGCCGCGGGGGGAGCCGAAAACCGGCTTGCTCCCTCCCCTGCGAAGGGGAGGGCTGGGGTGGGGTATTAATGACAACTCGGAATCTGGTGTTGCCTGCTGAACCCCCTCCCCGCCTCCCCCTTCGCAGGGGGAGGAGCCAAAACTGCGTTGCCGCCTCACACTTCGCCATGAGTGGAGCACATCACGGACCCGTTGCTACTTTCTCAATACCCGCTGAAACGTCTCTCCGGCGCGGTGAAGGAGAAAACAAAACCTGCCAGTCACACGCCATTTTGGAATACACTTCATTCCTAAATTTCATACTGAGTTATGTGGCACAGATCACATCTTAATTGTATGATGAATGCATCATTCAACTGGGTGAAACACCATGAGCAATGCAACCTCTCTGGCATTTCAATATATTCGGGCGTTTATTCTGATCTATCTCTGTTTATTCGCCGGGAATGCGATTTCATCTCTTTTGCCGCTCACGATACCTGGCAGCATTATCGGGATGCTGATCCTGTTCGGGCTGCTTTCCACGCAAATTCTGCCGTTTAAATGGGTCAAACCGGGCTGTAACATTCTGATCCGTTATATGGCGCTGTTGTTCGTGCCTATCGGCGTCGGGGTGATGAATTATTACGAGCAACTGCGCACGCAGTTTGGTCCGCTGGTGGTGTCCTGTCTGGTGAGTACCCTTATCGTGCTGCTGGTTGTCGCCTATTGTTCACACTACATTCATGGCGAACGCGGTGCGGTGGGCGAAAAGGCGGAGAACAAAAATGATTGATATTCTGTGGTCATTGCCGCTGACGCTTATCGTGTTTTTTGCCACCCGCAAGCTAGCCATCAAACTGAAAATGCCGCTGCTCAATCCGCTGCTGATGTCGATGGTGGTGATTATTCCGCTGCTGCTGGTGACAAATATTCCTTACGCCCGCTATTTCGCTGGCAGCAAAATCCTCAATGATTTGCTGCAACCGGCGGTGGTCGCGCTGGCCTTTCCGTTGTATGAGCAATTGCATCAGATCCGCGCCCGCTGGAAATCCATCATCAGTATCTGTTTTATCGGCAGTGTCGTCGCCATGGTCACCGGCACGGCGATCGCGCTGTGGATGGGTGCAACACCGCAGATTGCGGCATCGGTCTTACCGAAATCCGTCACCACGCCGATCGCCATGGCGACGGCGCAATCCATCAACGGCATTCCGGCCATCAGCGCCGTGTGTGTGATTTTCGTCGGTATTCTTGGTGCCGTCTTTGGTCACACGATTTTGAATATTCTCAAAATCACCACCAAAGCTTCACGCGGACTGGCGATGGGCACCGCCTCGCACGCACTGGGCACCGCACGTTGCGCAGAAATGGATTATCAGGAAGGCGCGTTCAGCTCACTGGCGCTGGTGATTTGCGGGATCATCACCTCCCTCCTCGCCCCGTTCCTGTTCCCCGTATTACTTGCCATGTTTGGTCATTAAGAATGATTAATCCTCTGGTAGGTTCCCCTGAATAACGAGTACAGATTCCTCTAACTGGTTCGGATTGTATCAAGGCGGCAACTGAGTGAATCCCCGGGAGCATACAATAAGTATGTGACCGGGGTTCGCGAAGGAAGCCAACGCTGAGCCAGTCTGAAATATGAAGAGGGAAAAAGAGTATGTCGCCAAACCTTAGAAAGACGACATACAAAGCTGAGAGTACCCGGTTTAAGTACAGTCAGAAAAATGCCTGCATAACCGCAGATTTACGGTTATGCAGTCGATAACGAGAAGGTGTCTGGCGCGCAGGATCACGCGCCGGAGAGGATTACGAATTCATCTGGAACAGTGACATACCTTGCATGGCGCTGTAGGTTTTGTAGGACGCCTGAAGCGCGACCTGTTGCAGGGTGTAGGTCGAGATCGCCGAGGTCCATTCCGTATCCACCAGATTACTGAGTTTGGTGGAGTTGGTGACTTCACGGTTATCGCCCAGCGTATCCAGATTGTCCAGTTCACTCATCTGCGTACCCAACTCAGAACGCACTGACAGCACGTTGTTGAGTGAATTGCTCAGACCACGGTTGGCTTTATCGATGGCATCAGTATATTCCGTGTCAGTGGTATAGTCGGCGGATGGCGTGGTCAGGGCTTTCAGCGCGCCGTCGATGGTTTTGAATATATCCGATTCACCGACAGAACCGCCCGGTTCGGTCTTCGCATCACCCGTCAGGGTATCAAAAATCTGATTACCGGTATGGTTGATGGTCATCGTGCGGCTGGCATCAACCTGCTGGGTGATCGCCGTCGTACCGCCGGAATAAGTCACTTCGCCGGTGGTGGCATCCTGGGTATAAGGCGCGGTATCACTTTTATAACCGGCGAAAATATAGCGTCCATTGCCGTCAGTGCTGTTTGCCAGATTCAGAAGCTGAGATTTCAGGCTTTCCAGTTTGGTCGCCAGTGAAGAGCGGTCGTCATCGCTCAGCGTACCGTTACCGGCCTGAACGATCAGCGTCTGCGCATCCTGGATGGTGGATGTCACGCTGCCTAAAATCGATTCTTCCTGACTCATGCTCTGGTTGGCAAAGGTACGGGCTACAGAATACTGACTGTTTTCTGTTTGTGCCTGACGCACCAGCACCGCCTGCGATGCCGCCAGCGGATCATCCGAAGGCTTGCTCACTTTGCTGCCGGTAGACAGCTGTAAGCCGGTCGCCTGGAAACGGTTCTGACCATCCAGCACCGCATCCATGTTCTGTTGGTAAATCATATTGGTACTAAGGCGCATGGCATCAGTTCCTTATCAGTTCCGGGATCAGCGGAGATTTATAATGGCGTCGAATATCGTCGATGCTGTCTGCACAACCTGGGCGTTAGCCAGATAATATTGCTGGAAACGTTGCAGGTCGCCGTACTCCTCATCGAGGTTAACCCCGGAGATAGACTGCTGCTGCGTGGTCAGCTGCGTCACAATATTGGCCTGCGCCGTGCTGGTGGTGGTCAGCGTGGCAACCTGGTTACCGACGTTACTCACCATACTGGCATACGCGCCGGTCAGGGTGGATTTGCCTTCCACCAGTTTGGCGGTTTGCAGATTCAGCATGTTTTGTGCGTTGGTGTTATCACTGACACCGCTGTCTGCGGCGCTGGCGGCGGCAATCAGGGAAGAATCACTGATGGCGACATTCAGGCTGCCTGCGACATTGCTCACCGTTTTGATGGTGAAGCTGTCCTTGGTATCCGGTGTGCCGCTGACAGACACCGACAGACCATCAAATTCCAGGGTCGGATCGTCGTTACTGTCAGTCCCTGCCGTCGGGGTGATTTTTGCCCCATCGGAAACGCGGGTCACATCCCAGCTTGTGCCGTTGTACGACATGGTGTAATCGCTGGCTTTTACCGCTGAGGTGTCGGTATACGCCACATCCACGGCTGCCGTGCCCGTGTTTTTAGTGTTGCCCACGGTGGTCGCGCCGGTGAAGGAGAAGAAATCCGTCCCTGCGTCACCGTTGAGGTCAAAACCGGCTTTGTTGGTGGTATTGAAACTGTCGCCCAGCGCCAGCGCAAGCTGACCTAACTGGTTGATGGCCGGTTCCAGGTTTTCTTTACGGAAAGCCAGTGTGCCGCCAAGTGAACCGGTGGTCAGACGGCTTTCCTGAATTTCGGTCACGGAACCGTCCGCCTGCGTCATGCCCACGGTCAGTTTGGAAGGATCCGCACTCGACGCCATCGCCACGACGGTTTTCGCCGACCCACCGCTGACCAGCGGGGTGCCGTTGGCAAAGGAGACGTTGTAAGTATCGCCATCCTGCTGGGTCACCGTCACGCCGGTAATGTCATTCAGCTGGCTGACCAGCAGGTCGCGCTGGTCAAGCAGGGCATTCGGCTCCTGCCCGGTGCTGCCGCGGGTCGCGGTGATCTGATCGTTGAGTTTGGCAATCTGCGTCGCATAGGTGTTGATCTGGTCAACATTCTGCGTGATCTGCTGGTTAACCGCCGTGTTCATGTCGTTCAGGTATTTGGCTGAGCTGTTGAACTGCGCCGTTAAGCCCTGCGCTTCGCCCAGTACCGCCTGACGCGCCGAGCTGTCGCTGGCATTGCTGGTCAGGGTTTGCAGGCCGGTGAAGAACGTCGCCATGGTGGCGTCGATACCGGTTGAGCTGTCGCCCAGTAAGTCATCGATGGAGCTGGCCTGATCGAGCTGTGTCGACAACGCACTGCTGGTTGCGCTGGCACCCAGAAGCTGTTTGACCACAAAAGAGTTGTACTCACGGTTAACGCCCGTGACCGTGACACCGTTACCGATGTACCCGGCAGAGGTTGAGGTGCCGTTGCTTTCAGCAATAATGGCCGTCTGGCGGTTATAACCGGCCACACTGACGTTAGCGATGTTGTTCCCGGTGGTACTGAGCGCGGCCTGCGCTGCGTTCAGTCCGCTCATTGCGGTATTTATTAAGCTACTGGACATGAGTGACCTTTTGGCTGCCGGTGACTTTTTTACCACCGTGTAATTAAGGGAGCTGAACCGGGGCTTTCCCCTTTTCCCATTCTGATCGTGTTATCGGCCTGCACCGCTAAAACTTGAGAAAAAAAACGAGGATTTGCAGGTCTAAAAGATATCTTTTAAATCATGGCTATACGCCTTCACCGCCTGCTCGCCCGCGCCTTTAATTTTCTGGATCACACTGACCAGTTTATCGGCGTAATTCGGGTCGGTGGCGTAACCGGCACGTTGCAGAGCGTGAGCCGCCTGTTCCGGGGTATTGGCGGAGGCAACCTGTGCGTAACGCGGGTTATTGGTGAGCAATTTGATGTAGTCGCTGATGGCTTCGACATAAGAGCCATAGACGCGGAAACTGGCCTGCACTTTTTTCGCCACGCCGTTGGTGTATTCGGTGGTGGTGATCCGGGTGGTCGGGCCGTCCCAGCTGCTGCCCGCTTTGATACCAAACAGGTTGAAGCTGCGCTTGCCATCGGAGGTCGGGATTTCACGCTGCCCCCAGCCGGATTCCAGCGCGGCCTGCGCCATGATCAGCTGATGCGGGATCCCGCTGTCTTTACTGGCGACCTGCGCCGGAATGGTCAGGCTGGAGACGAACTGTCCGCTGTCGGTTGGCAACGGTGCGCCGCCGGTGGTGCGGTCCGGCGCGGTCGGGATGACTTTACGCAGGTACTGTTCCATGGCCTGAACCGGAAGGGTTTTGAGCACTTCGTTATCCAGCGCCATCGGCACCGTACCCGCCAGTTCAGACGGTTGTTTACTGCCGCCGGTGAGCTGTTCCACCATCATGTCAGCCATGCCCAACCCTTTGTTGGACATGTCCTGCGCAATTTGCTGATCGTACATCGATGTATAAAGTTTGGTGGATTCGTTATCCAGAATGCCACCCTGCGGCAGTGCCTGACGCATGCTTTTCAGCATCATCTGCACGAACACCCCTTCAAACTGTTTAGCCACTTCTTTGATGTGCGCCTGCGGATCCTGCGCCACATCCCGCTTCAGTTTGTTCAGGGAGTTCGTATCGTACGCCGCAGATTGCGGGTCAAACGTCCCTGACATCGACATCAGATCGCTCATCAGATAATTTCCAAATCAGCACGCAGGCATCCGGCTGTTTTCATTGCCTGCAGGATAGACATCAGATCGATAGGCGTCGCGCCTAACGCATTCAGGGTACGCACCACGTTGTTCAGGCTGGCACTCGAACGTACCTGCTGAATCGACCCGCCCGACTGACGAACGGAAATATTGGTGTTTGGCGTCACCACGGTCTGACCGCCGCCAAATGGCGTGTTCGGCTGACTGACATCGTTCTGACGATCGACCACCACAGAGAGGTTGCCCTGCGCCACCGCACAGCTGTCCAGCGTGACATCGCGGTTCATGACCACCGAACCGGTACGGGAGTTGATGATCACTTTCGCGTCCATCGGCCCGACGTTGACTTCGATATTCTGGATCTGCGCCAGAATGCGCACCTGCGAGGTGTTGCCACGCGGCACCACCACCTGAATATTGCGGGAATCCAGTGCCGACGCCACGCCCATCCCCTGACGGTTGATCGCATCGCTGATCTGCTGCGCCAGATTGAAATCTTCGTCATTGAGTTGCAGGTTGATCACGCCTTCGGTCCCGAAGGTGCTTGGCAGTTCACGTTCAATGGTTGCCCCGCCGGTGATACGACCGCCGGACACCTGGTTCACCGTGACGCTGCTGCCACCGGCAGACGCACCGGCACCGCCCACCAGCACGTTACCCTGTGCCAGCGCGTACACCTGATTATCTACGCCTTTCATTGGCGTCATCAGCAAGGTGCCGCCACGGATACTTTTGGCGTTACCCATGGAAGACACCACGACGTCGATGGCCTGACCGGCTCGCGAAAACGGCGGCATCTTGGCCGTGACCATGACCGCCGCCACGTTTTTCAGCTGCATATTGGTGCCTGCCGGTACGGTGATACCGAGCTGGGATAACATGTTGGTCAGCGTCTGGGTGGTGAACGGCGTCTGGGTGGTCTGGTCACCGGTACCGTCGAGGCCGACAACCAGACCGTAGCCGATCAGGGCGTTATCACGCACACCCTGAACGGTGGTCAGATCGCGAATACGATCGGCGGATGCGGGCAGTACCACCAGGGTAGACATCGCCAGACAGAGAATACCGGAGAGAAGTTTTCGCATGATTGCCTCGTTATAACGGCGATAAGTTTAAGAAGAACCGCTGCAACCAGCCCATGTTCTGCGCTTCATTGATGTAGCCGTTACCCACGTACTCGATGCGTGCATCTGCCACCTGCGTGGAGATCACGGCGTTCGCGCCGCTGATGGTGCGTGGGTTGACCACACCGGAGAACCGGATAAATTCGGTTCCCTGATTAATTTCGATTTGTTTTTCACCGACCACTTTCAGGTTGCCGTTCGCCAGCACTTCGGCGACGGTCACGGTCAGTGTGCCGCTGAAGGTGTTATTGGCAGCAGCACCGCCCTTGCCGGCGAAGGTATTCGCACCGGAGGTATCCACGGCGGCACGGCCATTGCCGAACAAGCCTTCCAGATAACGCGGGGTGGTATCAAAGCCAAACGTCGTGGAACCGTTACGGCTGGCGTTCGCCGAGGAGCTTTTGCTCGCACTGACGTTTTCCTGCAAGACGATGGTCAGCGTATCGCCGATATTACGTGGACGGCGGTCTTCAAACAGCGGCTGATAACCGTAGTTCATCGGCTGTACTGACTGGAAAATCGAACCGTTTGGAACCGGCGGTGCGGCAGGCGCAGGCGCCGCTGTGGTTGTTCCGGGGACCAGCGGGGTGTGCGGCATATACGCGCAGCCATTCGCCAGTAATGTGATTAACAGCGGCAGCACCAGCTTGCCTGGTCGGTCTGTAGAAGAAGTCATTACCGACGTGTTTTTTTTGGTCACCACAGTTATCGCCTTTAAAAAATCGACCTGGTAGGGATCTGAACCGGTTCAGGACAGGAGCGGATCCGCCCCTGTCCTCTTTTTGTCTTACTGACACAAAAAACTTACAGCTGAGAAAGTTTCTGCAGCATTTCGTCCGACGTGGACACGGCTTTACTGTTGATTTCGTAAGCGCGCTGCGTCTGGATCATGTTGACCAGTTCTTCCGCCACGTTGACGTTAGAGGTTTCCACATAACCCTGATACAGCAGACCCGCGCCGTTCAGGCCCGGTGTGCTTTCAGTCGGTGCGCCGGAGCTTTGGGTTTCCTGATACAGGTTCTCACCCAGTGACTCCAGGCCGCTGTTGTTGATGAAGGTGCTCAGCGTCAGCTGACCGACCTGCTGTGCCGCCGTCTGACCTTGCGTGGTCACACTGACGATACCGTCACGGCCCACGGTCATGCTCAGGGCATTGGCCGGAATGGTGATGGCCGGGATCACCTGATAACCGCTGGAGGTCACCAGCTGACCGTTCTGGTCAACCTGGAAAGAACCGTCACGGGTATAGGCGGTGGTGCCGTCCGGCAACTGCACCTGGAAGAACCCTTCCCCTTTTACGGCGATGTCTTTGCTGTTGCTGGTCTGTGACAGGTTACCCTGCGAGAACAGACGTTCTGTGGACACAGGACGCACACCGGTACCGATCTGTAAACCGGATGGCAGGTTCGTCTGTTCAGAAGACTGCGCACCAGGCTGACGGACCGTCTGGTAAAGCAGGTCTTCAAATACCGCACGCTGGCGTTTAAAGCCGTTAGTGCTGACGTTCGCCAGGTTGTTGGCGATGACGTCCATGTTGGTCTGCTGGGCATCCAGACCGGTTTTCGCAATATACAGCGATGGGATCATGTTTTTACTCCTCTGCCATCATCAGCTCATTGACAGCAGATTGTTGGCACTCTGTTCATTTTCATCGACGCTGTGGATGACTTTCATCTGCATCTCAAAGCGACGGGCGTTGGCGATCATGTCAACCATGGTAGACACCGGGTCCGCGTTACTGCCTTCAAGCGTGCCGGGCATGACGTGAATGGTCGGGTCAGCCTGTAACGCGGCACCCCGCGCCTGCACGGTGGCCGGGGTTGGCCGGAACATGCCGTCGTCGCCACGGGTGACTTCGTTGTTTGCAGCCTTTACCAGCTTGAGTTTGCCGAGCTGACCCATGGTGTTGGGATCAGCACCGGCTTCAAGTACGGCAATGGTGCCGTCCGCTGAAATCGTGAGCTGAGAGTCCGGCGGAACTTCGATCGGCCCGTTATCCCCCATCACCGGATGACTCTGAACGGTCAGCTGGTTAGTGGGGGAAACCTGCATGTCACCGTTACGGGTATAGGCTTCAGAGCCATCAGGCATCTGCACCGCAAGGAAACCGTCCTGCTGTAACGCCACGTCAAGCGGGCGTCCGGTGTAGTTCAGTTTCCCCTGGGTCATGTCTGCGCCCGGCGTAGACGCGGTGACCAGCGTACGGGTTTGCAGGCTTTCCCCGTCCACCGGCACTGCGCGCATCGCTAAAAGCTGCGAGCGGAAGCCCGGTGTATTGGCGTTGGCCAGGTTACTCGACGTCACCGACTGCTGAACCAGCGTCTGACTGGCGGCGCCGCCTGCGGTGTAGATAGCGTGATCCATAATGCTGCCCTGTTCTCAGGTGATAAAACGGCTATTAACGCAGGTTAACCAGCGTGTTCAGGATGGAGTCCTGAGTTTTGATGGTTTGCGCATTCGACTGATAGTTACGCTGAGCAACAATCATGTTGACCAGTTCAGCACTCAGATCGACGTTGGAAGATTCCAACGCGCCGCTGGTCATGGAGGCTAAACCACCTTCACCTGCAATGCCGTTCACAGCCTGACCGGAAGACGCGGTGGCGGACCACACGTTATCGCCCTCAGATTTCAAACCTTCAGGGTTGGAGAAGTTACTCAGCACAATTTGCCCCAGTAACTGGGTTTTGTTGTTGGAGTAAGTCCCTGAAATGGTGCCGTCATCATTGATGGTGTAACCGGTCATCTGACCCGCGGCGTAACCATCCTGAGTCAGGGAACCGATGCTGTCGCTGCCGGTACTCTGCTGGATACTGCCGGTGAAGTTCAGCGCCACGGATTGCGGATCCACCGCACCGTTTGTCGCCGTGCTCATTGGCAGGGTCAGAGTCAGCGGAGTGGTCGTCGGGTTGCCCGCTGCGTCATCGGTGCTGGTCAGTGCGCCACTGGTGCTGAAATTCAGGGTACCGATTTTGGCTGCGGTCGCCGTCGCGTCGCTGCCATCAAGGGAATACACATCCCAGGTGTTGGCGGCAGTTTTGGCGAAATACACGCTGTTATCGTGGGAGTTACCCAGTGAGTCATAGGTGGTGATGGTGCTGACGTAGTTGTAGCTGGTGTCATCGTTCGGGTTGAACGTGGTCGCTGCCGGGATCGCGGTATCAGTAGAGTTCAGGTTAGCCACCATCGTCCCCACGGTGGTCGCGTTGGCGCTCATCATGGTGGTCGGAATGCTCAGGGCAACAGGCTGTGCGCCCGCCGCGATGGTCGGTGGTGTACCGGTTGCCGGATAACCTGTCACGCTCAGGCCCTGGGTATTGACCAGATTACGGTTTTCATCCAGAGAGAACTGACCATTACGGGAGTAATACACACCGCCGCTGGCATCGGTCAGACGGAAGAAACCGTTGCCGCTCAGTGCCACGTCCAGTCCGCGCGAGGTAGACGTCGTGGTACCGTCGTTGAAGTTCTGGGTGACAGCGGCAACTTTAACGCCCATACCGGTCTGGGAACCGGCAAACATATCGGCAAAAGAGGCGGTCGCGGTTTTAAACCCAACGGTCGCGGAGTTGGCAATGTTGTTACCAATCACGTCGAGGTTGGTTGATGCCGCGCTGAGACCGCTGACTGCTTGTGAAAAGCTCATGTTAGCTCCGTTTACTGTGTGAAGTGTTTTCAGCTCCTCCCCCTTCGCAGAGGAGGGAGCGGTCTGAGTTATTCGCTTACAAAATCTGGCGTACGGAATCCACGGTAGCGGTTCCACGTACACCCAGATCCAACGCGGTATTACCGGATGAATCTGTGGTCACACCGTTGACCAGTGCATAGTTCAGCGGTGTTGCCACCATTTGCTGACCATTGTTCAGGGCATTGATGCTGAAGGTATAGCTGCCGTCCGGTGCTTTGGTGCCATCATCCTGTGTGCCATCCCAGGTGTAGCTGTGAACCCCGGCAGTCTGGGATCCCAGAGTGATGGTTTTCACGACTTTACCGGTGGAGTCACTGACAGTGGCGGTGGTGGTATCGGACGCGGTTTCCAGTTCGAAACCAAAAGGTGTGGTGCTGACGGTGCCGTCGGTATCACTGCCGACCAGGATCGCACTGCCGGATACCATGACGCCGTGGCCGATCAGCGAACTGGCCTGCACGGAAGTCCCGCTGGAGATTTGTCCGGAGATGCTGCCCAAGGTGGTATTGAGTTTTTCAATCCCGCTCACGGTGCTGATTTGCGCCAGCTGACTGGTCAGCTCGCTGTTATCCATCGGATTGGTCGGATCCTGGTTTTTCAGCTGCGCCACCAGCAGGGTCAGGAAACTGCTGGATAAGTCTTCTGCCGAACTGGTGCCGGTGGTCGATGTGCTGGAACTGGTACTGGATATCGTCGTGTTATCAGTGGTGTCATTAATCGACGTCGTAATTGCCATGGTTCGCTCCGCTATTGCCCCAGAGTGAGAGTTTTCATCATCAACGACTTGGTGGTGTTAAGCACTTCGACGTTGGCCTGATAACTGCGGGAAGCGGAGATGGTGTTCACCATTTCGCTGACCACATCTACGTTTGGCATCTGTACATAACCTTTCGCATCCGCCATCGGATTGCCCGGCTCGTACACCATGCGCATCGGCGCCGGGTCATCAACCACTTGCGCCACTTTCACGCCGCCCGTTTCCTGTCCGGGTGCCGCATCCACCTGGAAGACAACCTGCTTCGCTTTGTAGGGTTTACCGTCAGGGCCGGTCACGCTGTCGGCGTTGGCCATGTTACTGGCGCTGACGTTCAGACGCTGAGACTGCGCGGCAAGCGCAGAACCGGCGATATCAAAAATACCGAGCATCGACATATGAATTATCCTTGCAGCACCGACATCATCCCTTTAATTTGCCCGCCGAGAACGGTCAAATCGGTCTGATAGCGCACGCTGTTATCCGCAAAGTTGGTACGTTCACGGTCCATGTCTACCGTGTTGCCGTCTGCTGACGGCTGGTCAGGGATCCGGTACATCAGATCCATATCAGCGGGCTGAACGTTCGAGGCCGCGATATGACGATCGGAGGTCAGCGATAACGACATGCCGCTGCCGCTGGCACGCCCCTGCTCCATCACTTTCTGTAACTGACTGGCGAAATCGATATCGCGGGCCTGATACCCCGGGGTATCCGCGTTCGCAATATTGGCTGAAAGTATTTCTTGCCGCTGGGCGCGCAGGTTGAGCGCTTCCTGTTGGAACTGTAGTGCGGCGTTCAATTTGTCGAGCATGCGCCCTCCGCAAAGTGAGATTTTGGAGTCGACAGCATAAATGCGAGTGTCAACTACCTATCGTCTGAATAAGCATAAAATCGGGCGCTATTTGTCCCTTTAGGAATTGCGAAGTGAGCGTAGACTTGTCGCCAGTAGTAGGTTGGCACAAAGGTAAATTGCGTATGAACAGGCAGACAATCCGTCGTTTAGGCATCACGCTGGGCTGCATCATGATCGGTGCGACGTCCGGCGGCATGAGCTATGCGCAGACAACGCAGGTCAAAAGCGTGCCTGCTTCATCCAATAGCGATACACTGCTGTCCTCGCAAATTCAGCAGTTCTTCCGCCAGCAATATGCGGAAAGTGGTATGCAGGTCACGGTGGTGGTCAACACCCCGAGCGCCCGTCAGCCACAATGTTTATCGCCGCAATTTATGCTCTCTCCGAACAGTCGCACCTGGGGCAATGTCTCGGTGGCGGTGAACTGTAACGGGCGTAAAAGCTATGTGCAGACCAAAGTACAGGTGAGCGGCACCTATTGGGTGGCCGCGAAAAATGTGCCTGCCGGATCGCATCTGGCGCAAACAGACATGCAACAAAAAACCGGGCGTCTGGATTTGTTACCGCCTAAAGCGGTGCTGGACAGTAAGCTGGCCGTTAACGGCATCACGCTGCGCAATATCAGCATCGGGCAGCCTTTGACGCTTTCCATGCTGCGCCGTCCGTGGATGGTTCACGCGGGGCAGGATGTTCAGGTTCAGGCAACAGGCAGTGGTTTCAATGTATCGAGTGCCGGTAAGGCGATGAACAATGCTGCCGCGAATGAATCCGTGAGGATCAGAATGCCGTCAGGCGTGATTGTCAACGGAACGGTAGGCTCGGATGGGTCTGTGACGGTGGAAATTTAATCCGGTATTGCAGCGGGGTTTTGTAGAAAAAGCTGCAATAAAGGCTAAAGTTATTTCGCCACATGTCGATAACAAACGTATCAGAGTCGTCCCACGACGGCATTTTTAGGGTTTTCGTGACATTTTTCAAAACCCTGAGTCCCCATACTGGAGAAGAAATTTATGGCTATCGATCGTACTCAAGGTGTTTCACCTTTAACTCCGATCCAGCAACGCGACACGTCTGAAGCTTCAGTACAGAACGCGCGTAAAGAAGACACTGTTTCTGGCACCACCACCAGCGGTACGGCGGTGACCCTGAGTTCAGCACAAACGTCGCTGACCCAGTCAAGTGCGCAGGATATCAACACGGCACGTGTCGACGAACTGAAACAAGCTATCCGTGACGGCAAACTGACCATGGATACCGGCAAAATTGCCGACGCTTTGTTGCAGGACACGCAGGATTATCTCAAAGGTTTTTAAACTGAAGATCTCAGTGTAAAGACAAAAAGTTGGAAGGTAATAAGGCCCGATGAAGAACTTTATCAAGACCATGACTACCTTGGTTGAAACGTTGCAGGCGCTGGATCAAGTGATTAATCACGAACAAACGATACTGTGCTCAGGCCGCGTTAATGGTGCAGCCTTGCAACATATCACCGAGCAGAAAAGCTCATTGTTAGCCACGGTAGACTATCTTGATAAACAGCGTCGTCAGCATGACGAACGCCTCAGACAATCCGCACCCTATTCCCGCCAGCCGGAAATCGCCGCGATGTGGAAGGATGTGGTGCAACTGACCACCAGACTGAGTCAGATTAACCGTCATAACGGCATGTTATTGGGTAACCAAATCGCCTATAACACTGAGGCGCTGGCGATCCTCAACGCCAGTCAGACGCAGAAATTCTACGGACCGAACGGGCAGGAAACCGTATCGGGGCAAACCGTCAGGAAGATCTCCGTTTAACGCCGAACGAGGGGAAAGTTTTCCCCTCAGCACTTCTCCCGTTCGCCAATTCATATCCGCGATATCTATACCAACCCCGCCAGTTGCTCTAATGTCGCCGGATCCTTTTCGACCAGTTTTATCAGCAAAATGGCCTGCCGGTTAGGTTTCGCTCTGCCCTGTTCCCAGTTCTGATAGGTTGTCAGAGCGGTTTGCAGGTAATAGGCGAAAACTGCCTGAGAGATATTCAGGTTCTCCCGAATCTCTTTTAACTCAACCGCGCTCAATCTCACTTCACGACCGACAGTTCTTTCCACCGTTTTAAGCGTACGCTTACCCTGACCAGCCTCACCCCATGCATTCAGGCCATCAGCAATCTCAGCAAACAGATCCCTTTTCATTGTCATTCTTGTTTCGCCTTATGCTGTTTCAACAGCAGTCCTAACATCTTCTTTTGCGCGAAGGTCAGGTCATCCATTTCGCCTTTTCCGTACACCGTAATGAGAAGAAAATGCGCCTTTGCGACCCACCAGTAATAAATAATCCTTGTACCACCACGCTTACCCTTATTTCTCTGACGATCAGGAAAACGGAGTTTGCGTAACCCCCCGGTATGCATAATCACATCTCCACAGGTAGGGAAAAGCAATAACGCATTCTGGAGGATCCGGTACTCATCGTCCGTCAGATATGCAGACCGATGTGCTTCAAAAACGGGTAATTCTACAAATACAGCTTTCATCCATGCCCCTGAGATTCCCTATATTCTGATAAAACTATCCCCATGTAAAGGATAGTTAGACGATTCAAATCACTACACGCGCAACATTAACGGAATGATGACAGACTGCTAAGAGGGAATAACCAGGGATGGGAGACGGCTTCCAGAAGGTTTTTAGGGATTGCAGGGATTGCAGGAGACGGTCGAGTGCTTACTTATAATTCACGATCACTTCATTACTGATCACCCGCAGCGGGGTATTCATTGCGCCGCCGCCGGGGACGAAATAGACCAGCCGCAGCGGTGCGATGGCTGTCTGGCCGTAGAAGGATTGGGTAACGCCGCTGTCTGCATCCAGATTCACGCAATGATTTACTGTGTTGCACAGCTTCACCTGCAATCCGGCGGGTCTTGCGCCCAGCAGTTGGTACTTCCAGCTGATTGTGGTGATCGTGGGCGCGTTTTGACTTCTGACCGGCGCGGAGGCCGGTGGCGCTAAGGCCCCCGACGACATCATTACGCCCCGGTTTTGCAATGTGACACCGCGCTGCGTATCCGACCACGAGCCGGAGGCCGCCATGGCTGGCAGGCTCAGCGCGATCAATAACAGCAGCGCGGGACGGCACATCTTATTCACCACCGATGGTGGCCGTCATGCGGATCTGGCGGCTGTCGGTCATTTCAAGGTTCGACATCACCACGATATTCGGCAGTGAGCGACGCAGGAAGCGTGACAGCAGCGGACGCAGCGCGTGATTCACCAGCAGAACCGGCGGCGCACTGAGCATATCCTGACGTTGCAGTGCGGCTTCGGATTGCGTCAGCAGGCGGTCGGCAAGGCCCGGTTCCAGCCCGCCGCCGCTTTGCAGCGCCTGTAACAACAGACGCTCCAGCGAGGTATCCAGCCCGATAACCTGTACTTCGCCGTTGCCAGGGAACCATTGCTGAGTGATGGCGCGACCGAGCGCGACACGCACCACGGAAGTCAGTTCGTTCGGATCCTGCTGGTTCGGCGCATATTCCGCCAGCGTTTCAATAATGGTGCGCATATCCCGGATCGAGACACGCTCGGCTAACAGGTTTTGCAGAACTTTATGCATGTTGGTGAGGGAAATGACGCCCGGAATGAAATCTTCCGTCAGTTTCGGCATTTCTTTGTTCACCCGCTCCATCAGCTCCTGCGTTTCCTGACGGCCAAACAGTTCTTTGGCGTGCAGGCTGATCAGGTGATTCAGATGCGTGGCGACCACGGTACTGGCTTCCACTACGGTGAAGCCCTGAATCTGTGCCTGCTCGCGCATGGCCGGTTCGATCCACACCGCCGCCAGCCCGAATGCCGGATCGACCGTCGGCTCGCCCGGCAATTCACCAATGGCGCTGCCCGGGTTGATCGCCATCCAGCGGCCAGGGTGCGCCGTGCCGGTGCCGATTTCCACGCCTTTCATCAGAATACGGTAGCCCGCAGGCGGCAGTTCGAGGTTATCGCGGATATGAATGACCGGCGGAAGATAGCCCATCTCCTGCGCGAATTTTTTACGAATACTGCGGATACGCCCGAGCAGTTCGCCGTTCTGTGCAAAATCCACCATCGGGATCAGACGGTAGCCGACTTCCATGCCCAGCGGATCTTCCAGCTGAACGTCCTGCCAGCTGGCTTCCACCATCTGCTTGCCGCTGTCTGAGGCCGCCGGTGCCGCTTCTTTGGTCGCCGGTTTTTTCAGCTCCTGACCGCGCGTCCACCACGCCAGACCTAACAGGCCCGCAGTGAACAGCAGGAACACCAGATTGGGCATGCCCGGCACCATACCGAGTAAGCCCAGCACACCGGCGCTCAGCATCATAACGCGCGGGTTGCGGAACAGCTGGGTGACCATCTGTTCGCCGACATCTTCGTTGGTGCCGACGCGGGTCACGATAACACCCGCTGCGGTGGAGATAACCAGCGCAGGGATCTGCGCCACCAGACCGTCACCGATGGTCAGCAGGGTATAGCTTTCAGCCGCGTGACCGAGATCCATGCCGTGTTGCAGAACACCGACCAGCAGGCCGCCGACCACGTTGATGATCATGATCATCAGACCCGCCACGGCGTCACCACGAACGAATTTACTGGCACCGTCCATGGAACCGTAGAAGTCCGCTTCCTGCGTCACGTCGCTGCGGCGTTTTTTCGCTTCGTCTTCGCCAATCAGACCGGCGTTCAGATCGGCATCAATCGCCATCTGTTTACCCGGCATACCATCGAGCACGAAACGCGCGCCGACTTCGGCGATACGCCCGGCACCTTTGGTGATAACCATGAAGTTGATCAGCACCAGGATGATAAACACCACGATACCGATGGCGAAGTTACCGCCGACCAGGAAGTGGCCGAAGGCTTCGATGACCCGCCCTGCCGCCGCGCCGCCGGTGTGACCTTCCATCAGGATCACACGCGTCGAGGCCACGTTCAGCGACAGACGTAATAAGGTGGAGAACAGCAGAATGGTCGGGAACGCCGCGAAATCCAGCGTTCGCTGGGTAAACATCGCCACCAGCAACACCATGATGGATAAGGCAATGTTAAAGGTGAACAGCAAGTCGAGGAGGAACGGCGGCAACGGCAGCACCATCATCGACAGGATGATCAGGATCAGGATAGGGCCTGCCAGCACCTGCCATTGTCCGGACTTAAAGTTGGCGGGTAAACGCAGTATCGCGGCCAGATTAGCCATGGGTATCACTCTCTCCTGCTGCAAAATCCAGACCATCAGGCACTGGTAAATGTTGAGGTTTTTTCGGGATCAGTCCGCCTTCACGCTTCCAGCGTTTCAGCTGATATACCCAGGCCAGCACTTCAGCAACGGCGGCATACAACGTGGCCGGAATTTGCTGACCAATATCACTGTGCCGGTACAGCGCACGCGCCAGAGGCGGCGCTTCCAGCATCGGAATCTTGTGTTCGGCACCGAGTTCTTTAATGCGCAGTGCCACGTTCCCTGCGCCCTTCGCCAACACTTTCGGTGCACTCATTTTATTTTCACTGTATTGCAGCGCGACGGCATAATGCGTCGGGTTGGTGACGATCACATCCGCTTTCGGCACATCGGCCATCATGCGGCGTCGGGCCATCGCACGTTGTTGCTGGCGGATACGCCCTTTGACGTGCGGATCACCTTCCTGACTTTTATGTTCGTCGCGGATGTCCTGCTTGCTCATGCGCAACTTTTTCAGGTTGCTCCAGATTTGCCAGAACACGTCGAACGCCACCATCGGCGTTAATCCGAGGACGACCATCAGCCCGCAAAACACCACCATGTTCAGCGCTTCGCCGAGCGCGGGAATGGTCGGTTGCGCCATCAGACGCATCATGTCCGGCCATTTGTGCCACAAATACAATCCGGCGACGGTGCCCACCAGTAACGCTTTCAGGATGGCTTTCAGCAGTTCGGCCAGCACCTGACCGGAAAATAAACGCTTGAAACCGGCAATCGGATCCATACGGCTGAACTTGGGCGCAAAAGACTTGCCGCTGAACATCAGCCCGCCGAGCAGTAACGGCGCGGCAAGGGCGATCAAAATCAGGCCGCCAATCACCGGCAGTAACGCCCAGACCGCGCGTCCGAGCAGGGTCGCCATTTGCTGCAACACCTGCCGGTCATCGCTGACCATGCCGTGATCGAATTTCAGACCCTGCGAAATCATCACGCCAAGCTGGCGCGCCATAGATTCGCCGGACATCCAAAGCAGCGTTAACCCGCCGCCGAGCATCAGAACGGACGTCAGTTCGCGCGAGCGCGGGATTTGCCCTTCTTCACGCGCCTTTTCAAGCCTGTGTGCGGTGGGGGCCTCACTTTTTTCGAGATCGCTTTCTTCAGCCACCGGGGGTTCCTGTCAGCGTTAACCCGACGTGTAAAACACCACGGGCACAATTTCAGGCTTAGCATGACAAACATCTGCAGGTTCGATGGGGAGAACAAAGGGAGGTTTTGAGGTCTTTTCCCTAAATCAAACGGGACGGCGTGCCCGGCTCAGGAAAGTGAAAATAACGTACTGTGCTGAGTTGTCACCGGTAAAATTTACATTTGGCTATTTTGTGACAATCACGCAAATATCCCCGCGCCGGAGGCTTTTGATTTACACGCCAGTCATAAGGGGGGGATATAATAGGAATAATCCCAGGATCCTCTCAGATTGATAATTAAAACAATTAATTATGTAGCCTGTTTAAATAATATTTAAATGATACAGCGCGTGCAGAAAACTAATTTCACGCATGATGATTTCATTATCACATTATATTTTTTGGGTCTAAACACCGAAATTTAATTACCTAATACGTCGAATAATACCCGCTCTGAATAATTCATTTGCTGAATGTATAATCTAATGCTTAAATAGCTCACCATCGCGTATGAAGCACAATAACCTGTAAAATAAAAGAATTGCTCAAAGGATTAGGACAATGGCAGGGAGAAAATATCTCACTCATTTGGAAATTGAGAAACTGGTCGCCGCAACCGCGGGCGGAAAAAACGCAGTCAGAGATAAATGCATGTTATTAATGTGTTTCATTCATGGTCTTCGTGTCAGTGAACTCACAAAGTTACGGGTAAACGACATTGAACTGGCAACGAATATAGTTCACATATCCCGGCTGAAAAATGGTTTTTCGGTTCATCACCCGTTACAGATCCGCGAGGTTAAGGCAATTAAAGACTGGCTGAAAGTACGTTCACAATATCTTGATCCAGACACTGAGTGGTTATTTCTCTCACGACACGGTGGTCAGATCTCACGCCAGCAGATCTACCGTTTAATACGCAACTATGGAAAACAAGCCGGTATCAACGTCAATGTTCACCCCCATATGCTCCGGCATGCTTGCGGGTTTGCGCTGGCAGATAAAGGCTGTGACACCCGGCTGATTCAGGATTATCTCGGCCACAGAAACATTCAAAATACCGTTATTTATACGGCAAGTAATGCAGAGCGATTCAGGGCCATCAATATATAGTCATCGTGTTCTGCACCCCGAAACGGAAATGCCCGCTTTATTTATGAAGGGGCATTTCCCCCGCCCGCAGCCCCCTCCCCTTCACGGCCTGTTCAATACCTTTTTTTAACACATGTTTTTCAACATCAGGAACAGTTCGGAATCGGTTTTCACACCCAGTTTGCGCATCGCATTACATTTGTGCGCACTGATTGTTTTTATGCTCAGTTGCTTAGCTTGCGCAATTTCACGCAGGTCCATGCCGTTAAACAGATGTCGCAGCACCTCCGTTTCGCTTCGCGTGATCCGTGCAGAAGCCTGAATGTTTTGCTCAGTCAGACGCACCAGGTCGCAACAGATCCGCGGGCTTAAGACGCGCTTTCGGGCAAATGCCTGTCTGAAATAATCCTCGGTGTCGCGCAGCGATTCACCGCGTGCAATCAGACTGATATTGCGCTGGTTGACCAGCTTTCGCAGTTCGTTGCCATTATGGCAAAGCGTATAAACCACCATATTCAGACGGGGAAATTGCTCACTGAGATTTAGCAGAATATCCAGCCCCTGGTGCAGGTTTTCCTGGGCGCTTTGCAGGTCTGTCACCAGAATATCCACGGACTGATACATCAGGGCTTCTGAGATTTTCTCCAGACATGTTTCTTTCACGCGGATATCGCAGCCGCTGTCAATGGACGTAATCAGTGATGACAGTCCGGAGAGCGTCAGCGGCTGGCTGTCCATCAGCGCCACAGCGCGGGTCGATGTATGAGTATGATGCATAACTCTCTTGCTCCTTGCTGCCGGGCTTCATTTCCCGGCACCGTTCCATTTGAGGATGTCCTATTGCCACCGGAATTAATGGCTGGCAGCCGGACCAATCTTCGCCATCCATGAGCCCTGGGCAAAAAGTTCACTGTCATTGTGAAAACCCAGTTTCATCATCGCATTGCGCTTATGCGTGCTCACTGTGCGGATATCGCGATGCAGCGTCTGTGCGACGCTGGAAACGCTCATGCCCGAGAAAAGACAGGTCAGCACCTCGAGTTCACGGGCGGTGAGTGCCGGGTTTTTCATCGCGGGGGTCGTCACCAGCCTCTTGGCTTTCGGGCTCAGCCACTGGCGCCCGCCGGCCATCACGTCAAAAACACATTGCACCAGCGCCAGCTCCGGCTCGTGTTTAAGTAACACACCGTTGGCCGGAGAAGACGCCAGCAGTTCCAGCACGCGGTGGTCGCTGAAATCAGTGCAGATGATAATTTTCATCTGCGGATGTGAATCTTGCAGATGGGCCAGCAAGCGCAGGCCATCAAGCACCGATTCCTTTTCGCCGCAAATGTCCATGATAAGCAGTGCCGGTAGCGAGCGGGCGATGGCCGCCTGAATACCTGCAAGGCGCTGTACATAATTGACGGATTTTGTGATGCCGCAGGAAGCGGTCAGTACACGCTTCATGCCCAGAGCAGTAACGGGACAAGCGTCCATAATCAGTACGCCTTCCGCCGGTAAATTTGGGCGGAAAGCGTCACGGGCAACATGACCCGGCGTGAGGTTGTCGACACTGTTCATCATAGCTTCCTTGTTTTCTCAGTCACATTCCCGACAGGGACATAATCCTGTACAAAATCCTTACGTTCTTTATTGATGGTGCTTACTGATTTCCCTCAGTTGTTGAGCGTGCAAATGGGCTTACTGGTAGGTAAACGTGACTTGTACGCTGCCGACAATCGTCCCCGGCGTCACCTTCCCCTGCGCGCTGTACGCCCGGGCGCGCAGATCAAACGTGGTACTGCGGGTGGCGGTATCAATGTTCTGAACTTTATACCCCGCGTTTCCCAGTGCGGTACCGTCGCTGCTTTGCAGCTGAATTTGCACCTGCGTGGCGCTGCCGGTGTTGGCATACATGTCGCTTTCAGCCTCATCCGGTGTCCCGTTCACGGTCATGGTGGCTTCGGAGGTCGATGCCGGACACGCCGTCAGCGCAATCGAAAAAGGTTTCCAGTCTGATGATGACCCGGCCTCAGCCATCGACGAGGCCAGAATCTTCTGCCCCAGATCCACATTCATTCCGCCGGAAGGCAGACTGACCGTGCACGGCGACGCTTTAATATTGCCGGTGATATTCAGTACGGTGTCCGCGCTGACCGGTTGCCACAGCGTGCTGGCCGTCAGCCCCAGTCCAAGCGCCAGAAACAGCGCCGGTGCTTTTCCTTTAGTTATTACAAATGCCGCTAAGCTTTTCATCTTGGTGATATTCCCTTACCGGTCACGTTCCGGAATTACTGTATTTCTGCGCGGATAGTCGCGGTGGCGGTGAAATCACCGGTGCCCGGCTCTTTACCACTGGTGTTAATCGGAAATAAGTTAATTTGCGACGTGCCCGCCTGAGTGGCGTAATCCATCGTCAGCGGTAAGCGGCCGCTGAGCGGTGCCACGGTTGCACCCGCGCTGTCCTGGATCCTGACGCCCACATCGGCGTTAGTGGTCGAGAGTGCGGTCGGATCATTGGCATCCGGCGTTCCCTGGAAAGAGAGACTGACATTGACGCCTTCGGAAATATTGGTGCAGGCCACGTTGAAATTGACGTTTTTCGGCGTGAAGTTTTTCGCCATCTGACCTTTGGTGGCGATATCGCCCGACATGATGTCGCCAAAGGGTACCGTGATCACACCCCCGCCATTGATAACGCACGACTGCGGCACCGTCACTGTGCCGCTCATCCAGACGGTCGAGACAGGAACGGTCGACTGCGTGGTCGGATCAGACGCGATATACACATCCACGACTTTGGTCAGCGGAATGGTTTGTACACCGACAAAAGGCCGGCGGAAGTAGAGTGAAATGGTGCCGCGGGCGCCCGTGGCATAAGGATATCGGGCGCAGCTGGTGGCGGTATTCTGGTTACTGACACTGGTAAACGGCGTCGATTTATAATCGCCAAATCCCCCGGCAATATAGACCTGACTGGCCACTGCCAGAAACTCGTTGATACTGTAATAATTCAGGTTACCGTCGTTGTACGCCAGCCCGGTATCCGGCACTTTTGCGGTCACGTAACCCCCGACATAGTCGCCGGTGCAGGAACAGGTCACATTGTAGTTACCGCTGAGGTTCCATTCATAGGCGTTGTTGACGATCTTTCCGGCCGTGTTTTGAGTCGGGTCGGTCAACAAATAAGTCATGTTGAACGTATAGGATTTTGTCCCATCCGTCGGGGCACAGTCACTTGCCTGCACGTTGGCGCTCAGCATGCCACCGGCCAGCAACAGCCCGAACAATGCGCCCTTTTTACCCCCGGACACGCCGCGGAGAATGGGCTGGCGTGGAGAAGTCACGTGTGTGGTTAATTGATTCATACGATCGGTCATTTCCATGTTCCGCCTTACCGGCAGTCTCCGTTAATAAGTTGAATACCCGACGTGGCCGGTTGTTCAGGCAGGCGATAGTTCACCTGACAGGACTGCGCCGCTGAATTACCCCATTTCACTGTCAGCGTGCCGCTGTCGGACATACCTGACAGATAAACCTGGCCGCCGTCGCCGACAATGCTGCTGTTTTCCTTGTCCCCGTTGTTCACCCCTGCGGTAGCACCAAAGGGCACCGGCTCGCCATTGGCGCGGGTCAGTGTCATCAGCACACGCTGGCCGATGTTCGGATCAAAGTCCGCACGCACCACCGCGCCACGTGTCGGGATCACCGTGGTGCTGGTCAGCGTCATATCGACATTGTCCGGCAAGGTTGAGGTATCCAGGGAAATCTGGTTACGCCGGTACGCCGTGGCGTAAGGCACCACCGCATAGCCACGCCAGTCGGTTTTAACCCCGGTATTGCTGGTGATGCTGACATCGTCCGCGCCCGGTGCTTTCACCAGCACCACCGTTTCACTCAGCGGTTGCGAGAAGGTCACGCCATTTTCATGCAGCAAAATGCCGCCCTGCAGACCGTAATCCATACGGCGCTGGCTGCGGTCGTAGCCGTAACCGGCATTCACTTCGCCGTAGCCACCTTTATAGTCGGCGCTGGCATAGCCGTTCGCACCCTGCCCCTGCGTGGTGTAACCCTGACTGATGTTGTAATTCAAATTGTCATCACGCAGTGCCGTGCCGCTCAGCCCGACGTTATGCGAGGTATTGCCATTTTTACTGCTGTTGAGGTTATAGGTGGCGTAACTGCCCGGCAGCCATTTGCTCAACGGCACGCTGACGTTAAAAGCCACAATCTGATCGGTGTAATAGGTCCGGTTGCCGTTGCTGTCCGTGCCATTGCGGTTATAGGTGTAGTTAACCCCCCAGGAAATGCCGTCCCAGGTGTTGTTGTAGCCCACGCTGCCTGATTGGGTTGACCGGTTGTTATTCCAGTATTCTTCTTTCACCAGACTCAGGGAAAGCGCACCGCCCTTTTCCCACAAGTTCTGGCTCAGGGTCAGTTCAGCGCGGCTTTTTTTATGATCGCTGTAATACCCGCTGCCGCCGGAGTAGCTTTCCAGCGCTTCCTGCAAGGTGTAAAACCCGGCCGTGGAATAGCGGTAGCTGGCCAGGCTGAAGTTGGTGCCTGATTCGACAAAGCTTTTGCCATAACGCAGCCGGTAAGACTGACCGCTGTCTTTTGGCGCATCTTCCTGTTTAGTCCAGGCCTGCGTCACGTCAGCGGACAGCGCACCGATGCTGCCGAGGTTTTGACCCAGCCCCATCGCCACTGACTGGTATTTGCTGGCCGCCTGCAAGCCGCCGTACACCGTCGCACCATGCGATAAACCATAAATTGCGGTGCCCTGTGTGAACGGCGTCTTTTCGACGTTATCGTTATACGAGCGGTACTGACCGCTGGTGAAGCTGTATTTCAGATGTCCTTCGCGCTGAAGCACCGGCACCGACGCGAAAGGCACCACCATATTTCGCTCACTGCCATCGGCTTCTTTGATCGTCACATTCAGGTCGCCACTGCCTGCTGTCGGATAGAGGTCAGAAATAGCGAACGGCCCGGCAGGCACGTAACTCTGGTAGATGACATAGCCGTTCTGGCGGATGGTCACCTGCGCATTACTGTTGGCAATGCCACGCACCACCGGCGAATAGCCTTTC
The DNA here is from genome assembly GCF_021276285.1 of Rahnella victoriana. Classification (NCBI taxonomy): domain Bacteria; kingdom Pseudomonadati; phylum Pseudomonadota; class Gammaproteobacteria; order Enterobacterales; family Yersiniaceae; genus Rahnella; species Rahnella victoriana. Next base: position 3,654,797 of record NZ_CP089919.1, on the reverse strand, counting down.
ATGCTGTCCGGCAACATGTCGTCGTCGGAGGCCAGCTGTAAACCGCGAAACGGGACGGTATCGAACACTTCGGTCGGCGAGTTACTGTCGCCCAACGTCAGCTGGCTCCGCAGCATCTGAATGTCACGTTGCAAATAGGTGTTGATGGAATCCCAGTGGTCAGTGCCTTTGCTGTCGCGGTTCCAGGTGGAATAGTTACGCAAACGCCAGACACCCAGATTCGCCCCTGAACGCAGGTTCAGGTAATAGGTATTGCTGTTACGCGTGTCGTTTTCCCGCGCTTCGGTGTTCGCGCCGCTGAAGCTGTAGTTCATCAGCAAAGCCGGAATGCCCGGATCCCATTTGTCCGGAGACACGTACCCGCGCGCCTGCGAATTCAGCGCCGCCTGGGGAATGCTCAGATCCAGCCGTTGCTGATCGAAGCGGAAAGCCGCAGAAGACTGCGCTATCGCACCGGTGAAATTGGCACACTCGTCTGTCGCCTGAATGCCGGGGAACATGCCAATCTTCACACCCATATCCCGCAGCAGTTCGCCGCTCAGGCAGGGTTGCAGGCTTTGCTTACCCGCCGCATCCGTCGTAAGGGTAAATTTTACGTCGCGGGTATCGACCTCTGATCCATTCAGATAAATATCAACACGATAAGTGCCTGGCGGCTGTAAATCCCCGTCTTCGAAAATTGACAGATCGGCATTACCCTGTGCAGGATTATCGATTTCCAGTAAGGCCGGGTTGAAATATTCCGCTGCGCTGGCCAGATGTGTTCCGCCCGTTAACATGGCTATCTGGCACGACACCAGCCAGGCAAGCCGGGAACGCGTAAAGCCGGTCGAATTATGACTTTTCGTTTTGTTCTTCATTGTGTTAATTCCATGTTGCAACGCAGCCAGAATTTCTGGCGCTTCTCCCTCGCCTTCCTTGTTTACCGCCGTGACAGACTTCTGCTGGTTATGAATTCAGGTCAGAGACTGGCAATAAAAGGTGTGCTGGTGCCGCCGTAATCATTGATGAATTGCCAGCTCAATGAGCCGCCGGTGACGCCGGACGGTAAGTCAAAACTGGCGTCAGACTGCGGTGCGACCATGGTGACGTTCTTCATCGCGCTGCCATTGATTTTCACGTTGAAGAATGTGATGTAATGCGCTGACGGATTGGTCACCTGAATGTGGTTACCGGTGCGTTTCCATGTCAGCGTTTTAGCGGACTCGTCCAGCGTACTTTTCACGCCAGACGGGCGAAAAATCAGCTTAATGCGCGTCTTCACGGCAATCTGCAGGGTGTTTTCCCGCTTCTCAGCGGAAGGAATCGATTTGATGTTCAGCCAGTACAGCGACTCTTTGGTCTCAGGCAAATCACCGCCCGCACGCACAACGCGCAGAATGTTTTGCTGATTACCGTCAAGGCGGAATAAAGGTGGCGTCACGATAAACGGCGCTTTGTCTGCCGGTGCTGTTTTGCCGTTTTCATCGCCATCCACCCAGGACTGGATCAGATACGGCGTTTTATCGGGGTTACTGATATTGATGGAGGATTCTTTCTTGCCGCCGTCATAGATGAGACGCGTGCCGCCGACCACGACACCCGCTTGTGCGGCCATGCCAAAGGTCATTAATAATGCTGCCACCGCTGTAGCGCGCCATGTTTTCATGGTGTTCCTGCCTGTCTTAACCATTCAAATAGACCAGGGGGATACACTCCCCTGGTCTGACTTAATTCAACTGAAGCGAATCAAAAGGCTTATTGATAAACCACGGTGAACTGAGTCACGCCGTTTGCATCACCCACGGTGACAGCGTCAGTCAGGGAGATGTAACGGGCGCTGAAGTCCAGGTTGTTAGGACCAGTGCTGACCAGCGGATAAACAGAGGAGTCTTCGTACAACGGAACCACTTTGTTCTGGTTGTCAGAAATCTGAATACCCACGCCTGAGGCAGTGCTGTCACCGGCAGTCAGTGCCAGCACGGTGTTGTCACCAGAAACCTGAGTACCGTCGAAACGCACGGTCGCACCGGTCACGGTGTCAGGGCAGTCGGTCAGAACTAAAGTGAATTTTTTGGCAGCGGCCAGTGAACCCGCCACAGGGAACGCGGTACGGGCGATATTACCCAGGAAGACATCCTGGTTTTGAGAAGCAGTATCGATCGTACAAGCCGCATCTGTGATAGTGCCGGTAAAGTTAACGGCGCCATCTGCTGCAAAAGCAGAAGAAGCGAATACAGAAGACGCGATCAGGGCAACAGCAAGAAGATTCTTTTTCACGAAATTTTTCCTATTAACATAATGCACATCGAAACACCTTTCCCGGTGTCCGAATTAGTTTTGACAAAACCATCTGTCATTCCTTTATTTAGTTCATGAGGTTCCACCCCACTTAATAAGCCGCCGGACGGGTTTAACCCCGAAACCCAAACGATTCATTTTGAACTAAAGTGACTCCTTTGGTTTATTATGCCAAATAGATGACATTGTGCGGAGTTTACTGCTTTTATATGAGAACTTTGTGAGATTTAACTAACGTATTGGCAGGCGGAGTGAGAATGACACGGGAAATCAAGGGAAGTGGATATAAGAAAAAACCGAGAGGCTTCTGGTGTGCTGAAATAACAAATAAATGTGTAAGCAACTGAATTTGATATGATTTTAATAAACTTCTGCGGAGGGGTGCATTCAGTATTGACAGAAATTTACCGGCTGATTAGAGTATGCTCCAATTTAGTTCAAAATGACTCCATTGAAACAATTAATTACAGGTTAACTACCAGACTTCTTTAAATCTTTTGGCGTTACTCGCCGTATATAAAACCGTATTCTGAATATTACGATGACCTAAATAATCCTGAATTAAGCGGGTATCAATCCCTCTGTCTGCCAGCGCAAAACCACAGCCGTGTCTTAACATATGCGGATGGGCATTAATAGTCAGATTAGCGGCCTGACTATAATTTCTAATTAACCAGTAAATGCGCTGCCGTGATAATTTAGAACCACGGTTAGAAAGAAACAACCAGTCTGAATCCGCACCACGGTATTGCTTTCTTTTATTCATCCAGAGCATTAACGATTTCCTTTCCCGCATATAGAGAGGATGAACGGTAGAGAAGCCATTTTTTAACCGGTGGATATAGATATTATTGCCTTCCATGTCGATATCCGAGAGCCGCCAGCTACTGATTTCGCTGACCCGGCAACCGTGGATAAAACACATCCAGATCAGACAATAATCCCGTTCTGCGTGCCTTCCGCGCAACGTCGCCTCGAGCAGTTTCTCAACCTCAGACGGAGTCAGGTATTTACGATTTTTCATAGTGCCTCTTCATGTTCATGTCGTCCCGGATAAGTATTGATTTCAGTGGCACTCATCATTCAACACTTTCCGAAAATGGAATTAGTGATCGCCTGCTGCACAGCGGTTCATTAATTCGTCGTTTAATAACAGGGGTTTTAATAACCCTGTGTGTTTCAAGCCCTCCTTAAAGTGATACCTGTAAAATTAATTCACTCATTTTCAATATACGTCCTAAACCCAACGTCATCAAATAAAATAAAAACCAACGCATTATGCTTATCAGCACTGACAATTAAGTTTATATCACATTCGCCACAACGGAGGCGTGATTTAAAATAATTCACCCTTTTTAAACTGTTGTGAATTATATTTAACCTGTCACGACCGTGACAATCAGCAGGGCATTTTTTCGCGCTTACCCTTTAATACTCTCTCATTTTCGGCACTTCGGAGGCGTTTTATCCTGCCTGTGGCCGGAATTTTTTACAAGGAAATTTCTGAGGCCTTTTAAGCATTTTTATCGCGGGCGGGGATTTTATTTCAGGGGAAAAGCAGAACATCCGAACGTTGTGCCAAATATACGGTGATCTGGTCGCCAAAAGTCGTTTTTATACCGTCTATGTTCGGGGACAGGCAAAGCAGGAAGAACCTGAGACAGTGCGAAAATAAAAAAACAGGACGCAATGCGTCCTGTTTGGGTCAGGCAGACGATAAGGGGGGGATCAGGCGGAAAGACCACCGTCCAGAATGAGAGATTGTCCGGTCATGTACCTGCTGTCTTCACCGACCAGCCACGCCACCGCGCCTGCCACTTCGTCCACCTTTCCGAAACGTTTCATCGGAATGGTTTTACGCAGTGCAACCAGCTTGTCTTTAGGCATATCCGCGAGGATTTCGGTGTCGATATAGCCAGGCAGCAGGCAGTTAACCCGGACGTTAAAGCGCCCCAGTTCAACCGATAACGTCCGCGCCAGGCCGATCATCGCAGCCTTACTCGCCGCATAAGCGCTCTGGCCACTGTTACCCTTTATGCTGGTCACCGACGACATCATTACCACCGAACCCCCGCCCTGCATCATCATCGGTTCGAGTAACTGGCTGTTCCAGTAGAAAATGGCGTTTAAATTGGTGTCCATGACGTTGCGCCAGTTATCCGCATTCTGGTGAATATGCAGCGCATCAAGCGTGATACCCGCATTGTGTACCATGGCGTGCGGCGCGCCGTAGCGTGCCAGCAGGTCAGTGGCCAGACGCGTAACCGCCTGCTCATCACGCCCGTCGCACTGATGGCTTTCGACCCGGCCGGGCAACCCCACGCAGGCCAGTTCCACCTCGCGGGCGGCGCTTTCGCCCTGACACCAGGTAAACACCACATTCCATTCTTTCGCCAGACGCTGCACGGCGGCGCGTCCGATCCCCCGGCTGCCACCGGTGACCAGAATCCATTGATTTCCCATGACGTCATTCATGGCTTAGTGGCTTTTTCGCTGAGATACTGGCACAGCTCACGCAGCGTAATGTTGACGTTATCGACGAACAAATCAGCCTCGATGGTGACGCCAAACTCTTTCTTCGCCAGCACCATCAGTTCAACGTAATCCAGGCTGTCGAGTTTGAGCTGATACAACGGCATGTCCGGGGTGAGATCTTCCTGCTCCAGATCCTTCGCGTCACACAGCATCTCGCAAACCTTGCTGTAAACCTCATCATAATTCGCCATGTTTTATTCCTTTAAGTGAGTCAGTTGTCTTTGTTTATTATGAAAAAATCAGTGTGCTATTCCGTCAGCGGTCCGGTTTTCAGCGTGACCGCGACGGACATCAGCGGTTCACCGGCCTGCCATGCCTGAATGCCTGCCAGCAGCACCAGCCCGCGCTGTTTTTCGCCCATAACCAGCGTCGGCCGGATGGCGTAATCTATCGCGCCGAAACGCTGTCCCTGCCCTGTCTGCGTCAGTAATCGCGGGGAAAAATGCGTTTCATGATGCGTCTGCACCACCTGTACCAGAGTAAAAACGTCACTCAGGCGGGTCGCCTGAAGCGACGGTAAAAGACTGTGCACGGTTTCCAGCGTCTGCGGGGCATTCACCATCTGGCGAAACAGCACCGCGTCGAGAAAGCTCCACGCCGGCACCACCGGGCTGCCGACAGCCAGAAACTGAGTATGCAGCGTTGCCAGTTCCTGCGCGGCCAGCGTATTCCCCGGCGTGTGCGGCGACAGCACCAGTGCCTTCGTCGGTGTCAGTTTGCTGCTGATGCTGGCCTGCTGTGTCTGTGCATGACGCAAGCTTGCGCTCAGCTGCACCCCGTCATCACGCAGCGTTTCGCGCACCGGCAGCTGATACGGCGTGTCGCACAACACCGGTTCGCGCAGACGGCTGGTGAACATCAGTCCGTCTGCCGTTAACCCATGCTTTTCCTGCGAAGTAGTCAGTACCAGTTTCATATCCAGCATTGCGCGCATTCCGTGAACGCATAATCCGGTCAGACCAAGACGCCGCGCCTCAGCCGCGTCAAAATGGATCGGATTGTAATCACCGGAAAATGCCGCCCAGCGTTCGGCATCCGACAGGCTGTAACGCAGAGTGTCACCCGCCAGCATTATTTCCCCCTTCCGATCACCAGCGCGGCGTTCGCCCCGCCGAAACCGAAACTCAGATTCAGCGTGGTGTTCAGTACCGCCGGGCGATGCACGTTGGCGACGTAATCCAGATCGCACGCCGGATCGGGCGCATCGAGATGGCAGGTCGCGGGCATGATCTGATGCGCAAGCGCCTGCAGGCAGACGATGGATTCAAAACTGCCTGCCGCCGCGATCAGATGTCCGGTATAGGATTTGGTGCTGGAGCACGGCGTGGCGTAAGCCGCCGTTTCGCCCAGCGCAATCTTGATCGCTTCAGTTTCGTTGAGATCGTTGAGCGGCGTAGAGGTGCCGTGCGCATTGATATAATCCAGATCGCTGGCGGCAATACCGGCCTGCGCCAGCGCATGGCGGATAGTTTGCACCCGCGCAATTTTGTCTTCAGCCGGTGCGGTAAAATCAAAGGCATCCGAGAAATTGCCGTAACCCAGGATCTCACCGAGAATGTTTGCGCCGCGCGCCAGGGCCGATTCCCGTTCTTCCAGACACAGCACCGCCGCACCTTCGCTAAGCACAAAACCGTTGCGATGCAGGCTGAACGGGCAACAGGCGCGGGTGATCTCTTCCTGTTCACTGGCCAGCGCGCCCAGCACGTCAATATTCCATACCGCCGAATCAGAACGCAGTGATTCTCCCGCGCCCGCCAGCATCATGCCGGCCCGGCCATTGCGGATCAGTTCGAAAGCGTCGCCGACCGCCATGGTTCCGGTCGCACAGGCCGCCACCGGCGTGTTCTGATAGCCACGCAATCCCCACAGCAAACTGACTGCCGCCGTGGCGGAATTCGGCATGGAGAAAAAGCAGCCAAAAGGAGATCCCATACCGGTACGCAGATAGTCTTCGTAATGCAGCTGAGTTTCATCCTGCCCCGCCCAGCCGGTGCCCATAATGACGCCGCAGTCGCGCAAATCGTAATGTTGCTCCGGTTTGTCATCGCCAAACGCCATCTGCATGGCTTCCCGCGCAGACGCCAGCGTCAGCCGTGCATAACGCGGCAGGCGGCGACGGATTGCCGCAGGCACGCCTTTGAGCGAAGGTTCATGATCAATCAGGCCGTAAAAACGGGATTTAATCCCCGCAGCTGATTTGTCGCAGTAGCGGTAGCCGGGGGTGTAATCCATGATCGCGGCCCAGCTTTCGGTGGAGTTCACCCCCAGCGGGGTCACCGCCCCGTAACCGGTCACGACCACCCGACGCGGCGTATCAGCCGTCTGTAAAACATCCTTTTGCATGCTTTATCCTTGTTGACTCAATGTGTTGTCTTCCCCGCCCCCCAGCGCCAGCCAGAGTTTCATCGTGGAATACAGGTAGTTATATTGCGTGGTGACCAGCGTGTTCTGGCTGTCCAGCAAGGTGTTCTGCGCGTCGAGCAGCGTCTGATACACCACCGAACCGTGGCGATACTGGCTTTCCACCAGTGCCAGCCGCTGCTGACTTAATGCCAGATCTTGCAGCTGTCGCTGTTTTTCCTGCTGATAGGTCAGGCGCTGCGACATGGCATTGTCGATATCCTGCAACGCGCTGTAGGACGCGCTGCGGAACTGAATCGCCGCGGTTTGCACATCCAGACCGGATTGTTCAACGGTCAGCCGCACTTTGTTCCATTCGATAAACGGCAGGTCGAGCGCAGAACCGAGCGTTCTGGCCGGATTGCTGAACCATTGCTGAAACACCGAAGCCCCGGCATTCAGCGACGCATTGAGCGTCAGCGACGGATAAAAGCTCAGCCGGGCGACGTCCGAACCGGCCAGCGCCGCACGCAGATTCAGTTCAGCCGACTGTACATCCGGCCTTCTGGCGATCACGTCAAGCGGTAAACGCTGCGCCACCGGCACGCTCTGATGAATATCCAGCGACTGACGCTCCGCAGGGTATTGCCCCGGCGGGCGGCTGAGTAAAATCGCCAGTGCATTACGGTTTTCATCGCGCTGTTGATACAAATCGCGCAGGTTGTTTTCGCGGCTCAAAACCGTTTGCTGTGCCTGCAAATAATCCAGCTGACCGAGATCACCGGCCTTCCAGCGCGAGGTCACCATCACCTGCGTTTCCCGGGCAATCGCCAGACTTTGCTGCAAATTACTGATCTGCTGATTGAGGCTGGCAATCTGCCAGTAAAGCTGTGAAGTCGTGCCAATGAGCGTCAGCGCCGTGGCCTGCAAATCCTGTTCCGAGGCTTTTGCCAGCCAGTCGGACTGCTCACGGGTGCGCGCCAGTTTTCCCCACAGATCCAGCTCATAAGAGGCCGACAGTGAGTTTGCGTAACTTTCGACCGGCGTGGTGTCGCGGCGCATATTTTTGGTGTTGCTGGCCGATGCACTGGCGGAGAAATCAGGGGTCTGATTCAGATCTGAGAGTCCCGCCGTCAGCAGCGCCTGCCGCAGTTTAATGCCCGCCAGCGCCAGATCGTTATTGCTTTGCAATGCGGAAACAATCAGCCGTGACAACTGCGGGTCATCAAAGTTATCCCACCAGTGCGGAGAAAATTTCGCCACGCCTTCGCCGGTATCCTGCACGCGCCAGGTTGGCGGAACTGACAGCATCGGCCGCTGGTATTCGCTTTTCAGCGCCTGACCACAGCCGGTCAGCAGTAACGTCATCACCGCCATTGAGAGTAAATTCAGTTTGTTCATTCGCGTGCCAGCGCCTCTGTCGGATGCAAACGCGCGGCGTTGCGTGCCGGGAAAAAGCCGAAGCCGAGTCCGATAAGCGCCGAGAAACCGCAGGCTAATAGGATCGGCGGCCAGGTGAAAATCATGGTGAATTCCTGCGTAACCTGAGAAAAAATCAGCCCCGCCACGCCGGATCCGACAATGCCGGTCAGACCGCCGAGGGTACAAATCACCACCGCCTCAATCAGGAACTGACGCATGATGTCCGCCGGACGTGCGCCAACCGACAGACGAATGCCAATCTCGTGCGTTCTTTCCGTCACCGACACCAGCATGATGTTCATCACGCCCACACCGCCCACCAGCAGCGAAATTCCGGCAATTGCGGTGATCAGTAACGTCATGGATTCCGACGTTTTACGGATGGTTTTCGTCAGCTGATCATTGGTCATGGTGAAGAAATCGCGTTTACCATGCGACGCATCAATCAGTTGTTCGACGTTGCGCTGGGCGACATCCGTCGGGTAACCGTCGGCAATGCGCAGGGTGATGGATTGCAGCGGCGTATCCCCCGACATGCGCTCGAGCAGCGAGGTGTAAGGGATCCACGCGCCGAGCTGCTCGCCGATATACTTTGGCCCTTTTTTATCCGCCACGCCGATCACCCGGTAAGGCACGCCGGAAAGCTGGATAATTTCGCCCAGCGGATCCTGTCCGGGAAACAGCGTGCTGCGCACATTCGGGTCGATGATCACCACCGGTTCGCGGTCATCGAGATCGCGCGGCGTAAAACGGTTTCCGGCTATAAAATTCAGCCCCTGCACACGGAAGAATCCGTTACTGACGCCCGACAACGACACCAGCACCTGCTTACCGCCACGGATCGCCATGACGGTTTTGCTCACCACCGGCGACAGGCTGTCGATGTACGGCTGTCTGCCGAGCAAATCCACGTCTTCCAGCGTCAGGGAACGTTCAAAATCAGGACGCGGTTTATCCCAGCCCAGACCGGGCTGAATTTCGATGGTGCTGGTACCAAGCTGGCTTATCTGGCTGAGAATGCTCTGCCGCGCGCCCTCGCCCACCGCCATTGAGGACACCACCGAAGAGATGCCGATAATGATGCCGAGCATGGAAAGAAAAGCGCGGATCCGGTGCCCGAGCAGGGAACGCCACGCCATGCGCACCGCTTCTTTCAGGCTCTGCCACAGCGGCGTGCGTCCGGTGGCGGCAATGGCCGGTAACCCCTGAGATTTGCCCTGCTGCATCACCGGATTGATGCGATCCGCGACAATCTCGCCGTCGTGGATTTCGACAATACGCTGGCACTGTTCGGCAATGCTGCGGTCGTGGGTGACGATAATCAGCGTATGCCCCGCCTGATGCAGGCCATGCAAAATCGCCATCAGCTCCTGACCGCTGGTGCTGTCGAGCGCGCCGGTCGGTTCATCGGCGAGGATCACCGGCGCACCGTTCATCAGTGCCCGCGCAATGCTGACGCGTTGCTGTTGCCCGCCGGAAAGCTGCGCAGGCCGGTAATTCATGCGGTTGCCAAGGCCTAACCGGTTAAGCAAATGTTCCGCCCGCGCCTGACGCGCCGCCGCGGGCATGTCGGTATACAGCGCCGGAATGGTGACGTTTTCGAGGGCCGTGAGATACGGCATCAGGTGATAGCGCTGAAAAATAAAGCCCAGATACTGGCTGCGCAATTGCGCCAGTTGTTCGCTGGTCGCCACATGCGCAGGCACATCCATAATGCGCATTTCGCCTTCCGACGGCTTATCCAGACAACCGAGAATGTTCATCAGCGTCGATTTACCCGAACCGGACGCGCCGATAATCGCCAGCATTTCCCCGGCATTGACGCGCAGGGAAATGTCTTTGAGCACCGTGACGGCAGCGTTGCCCTCACCAAAACGGCGGGAGATATGCGAAAGTTCGATGACCGGAGAATTAGCCATTTGCCGTCACAGCCTCATTTTGCATCACCACCACCTGCTCACCTTCGCGCAACCCGTCTTTCACTTCGACAAACTGACGGTCATTGATGCCCGCACGGATCACCCGTGGTTCGGTCTTATCGCCGTTCACCACCTGCACCTGATACCGGTCATCGCCCAGTGGCTGACCCAGCGCCATCACCGGCAGACGCAGCACATTTTTAGCCTGTTCGGTGATGATAAAGACCTGCGCGGTCATTGAGGTGCGCAGCAAATGACCGGGGTTCGGCACGCTGAACACGCCGTTGTAATAGACGGCAGAAGGTTGTTGAGTCTGGCTGCTGGTGCTTTCATCCTGTAAGGCGTCGTTTGGCGCGTCCTGCAAGGTGCCCATGACGCTCTGATAACGATGTTTGGGATCGGCGACCACGTAAAACCACAGCGGCTGGCCGGGATGCACTTTCAGGATGTCGGTTTCTGAGATACGGGTTTGCACGGTCATGGTATCGACGTTGGCGAGCACCAGAATGGTCGGCGCGGTCTGCGAGGACACCACGGTTTGCCCTTCTTTGGTGACGATGCCCAGCACCTGTCCGTCCACCGGTGCCAGGATCCGCGTATAACCCAGATTGGCTTTCGCTGTTTCCAGCGCCATCTGCGCCTGCACAATCTGCGCTTCGTTGACTTTGATTTGCGCTTTCTGGGTATCGACTTTAGCCTGCGCCTGCTCGAGATTACTTTTGGTGCCTGAGCCGTCGCGATCCATCTGTAACTGACGTTTCAGCTCCAGCTGATATTGCCTGAGCGTGTACAGCGACGCCTGTTTTTGCGCCACGGCACTGTCGAGTTCCGCCTCGGATTTGCGCAGTTCGCTCTGTTGCAGAGTCGGGTCGATTTCCGCCAGTAACTGGCCTTTGGTAACGCGATCGCCCGCACGGACATACAGTTTTTTCAACTGACCGTTGACCTGCGCACCGACGTTGACCTGCGCGGAAGGCTTGAGGATACCGGTCGCCAGTACGGTTTTTTCGATATCCCCGCGGCCGATAGCCTGCGAAACCTGCGGCGCGGCGGTGCCGGACATCATGCGGTGTATGCCGTACGCAGCCCCGGCCAGCAGGATCAACAACACAATGATCAGCGTATAAATGACCTTGCGGCGTCCGGCGGCGATGTGTCTGACTGAGTTACTCACGCCGGTTCTCCCTGCGGAGTGATAACGGAAATCACAGCCCCCGTTGTCGCCGCTACGCGGCCATTTCTCATCACACAGACCCGGTCAAACAGGGACAGCGCGGTTTCACTGTGCGTCACGGTGATCAGGGTTTTCCCGTATTCACGGCAATGGCTGATCAGGGTTTGCATCACCTGCTGCGCCGTTTCTTCATCGAGATTGGCCGTCGGCTCATCCAGCACCATCACCGGACAATCGCTGTACATCGCACGCGCCAGCATCAGACGCTGGCGTTGCCCCAGCGACAGCGCGGGATGGCTTTCACGGATCAGCGCGTTTTGTTTGCCTGGCAGACGGTCGATCACCTCCGTCAGGTTCAGCCCGCGCAGCGACTTATCGATACGCAGCTGTTTTTGCGCGTCGTGTTCACGATCAAACAGCGTGATGTTTTGCAGAACGCTGGTATTGAACAGGATGTCCTCCTGACTTTGCAGGAAGAACAGCTTCTGTGCCTGACGGCTGCTGACCGGGTGTCCGTCGGCCAGGATTTCTCCGCCCTGAGGCTCGATAAGCCCTGTAATGACTTTCAGCAGCGTACTTTTCCCCGCGCCCGACTCACCGACAATCGCCAGCGTTTCGCCCTGACGCACCGTCAGCGACACGTGATCCAGCACCGGTTTACCGGGATCGTAAGCAAACTGAAGTGCCCGGTAGCTGAGCTGCTGGCTGAAGCGGACAGGCGGCAGCACGTCACCGGCGGCCTCTTCCCTGACCGGCGGGAACAGATCGGCGGCGCGGGTATCAATCACGTGCAGCTGGTTCTTTTGCAGCACAGAGAAGAAAATCTGCGTGATGTAAGCGGTAAAAATCTGGCGCACAAAGCTGTAGGCGAAGAATTCACCCAGTGAAATCCGGTTATCTTTCAGCAACGGCAGCGCCAGCAGCATAAAGAACACCATCTCGAGGCTGCCAATCAGCTGATACAGACTGCTTTTCACCTGCTCGTACACTTTCTGTTTCTGGCGGCAGTCAAACAGCGACAGCGCATATCCGGCGAATGCCGCCTGACGCTGGCTGTTCAGCCCGGCGGATTTGAGCGTGGCGAAACCCTGAATCGTTTCCAGCAGGAAGTCGCTTTGTTCTGCACTCTTTACCTGAATCTGCTGGGTGTAATGGCGGTCGCGGAAAATCGCCCAGACGCTGACCAGCCCCATCAGCGTGACGCCGATGGCGGAAATGCCGGCCAGCAACGGGCTGATATAGCACATCACTGCCAGCGCAATCACACCGACCACCCAGTCCACACGCAGGCCGTTATCCAGCTCGATTTTTTGCGCCGCCGCCATCTGCCAGCTGGAGAAACGGCTGTAGATTTCGCCGGGGCTGCGCTTCTCAAAGAACGAAAGCGTGTTGTTCAGCAACCGGGCAAAACCGCTGACGCTTTGCATCACGACAAAACGTTTGATAAACCGCTCGGTCACGCTGCGCACAATAAACGCCAGCAGCGTCGAGACCACGAAGGCCAGCAGATAATAGAAATACGGGAATTCGGTTTTGCCGCCGGAAGAGAAAACGTTGTTGATTGCCGAGCTGACCATTACCGGCATGATGAACAAGGTCAGTGACACCAGGAATGCCAGCAACATCAGCTTGTAAATACCGGGGATCGCCGCCGTTTGTTTCAGGCTCATGCATTCGAGCGCACGGAAACGACGCGTGCGCGGTTGTTTTTCTGCTGTCTGCGCAGTGCGCGGCGCCTCCTGATCGAGCACCACCGCGTAACCGCTGATTTCAGATTTGAGCGCGGCAACCGGCAGAAGCTGTTCGCCAATCGCCGGATTCATCACGCAGACATAGCTGCCCTGACGATAGGCCAGCAGGACATAGTGACTGGCACCGTAGTGCAAAATGGCCGGTAATGGCAGTTCTGCCAGCTCATCGAAATCAAACGCCACCGGATACGCCGGGATCGCCAGCTCAGATAAGATGTCGCACAGGGTCGACAGCGCGGTGCCGTGGGACGATGTCGGGAAACGTTCGCGTAACGCTTCAAGCGGTGCGCTGATGCCCTGAGTTTCCGCCAGCATAGAAACACAGGCCAGCGCGCATTCGTTCGTTTCTGCCTGATAAACCAGCTTAGGAATAATATTATCCATAATCGATACCTTAAAACGCCCTGTTCTTTTCAGTAATATCGCTGCGCTGTTGCGGATGGGTTTTCATTCATTAATAAAAAATAACGAATGCGAATGCCACAGCATCCAGTCGGTTGAGTGTTCACGAATACTTTGTTCAATAATGTGCGGCATTTTTTCTTTTAATTCTTTAGCACCGACCGGGTCATGAATAACGATATTCAAACCTTTGTCATAATAAAGATGATAAAAAATCACCTTCGCAGACATCATTCGTGCCAGCCGGATAATACCGCTGTGTAAACTGGCGGGACGACCAAATATCCGGCAGGATAATTTTTCAGCTTTGTCTTTACTGGCGAACTGCGTGAAATCAGGCGTGATATCCGGGAATAAAATAATATTCCGCTGGTTATCGGCGGCCTCCATGACCGACGTCATCAGATTCCCGGCAATATTTTTATTATCTTCATGTATTGAACAATAGGTCAGATCGACGCCACCCAGTTGCCGTTCCGCTGCGGAATGTGCATCCGCGCTGCGCGAGGTAATGACCGTTGCTTTACCCGGAAACGCCGCGGCACCGACCATGGTACTGAGTACGTCCGACACCATGTGTAGTGGCGCGAGGATCACCGGCTGACCGGCGCGTTGCAGCGGCTCGACCACCGCATTGAGCCGGGCCGAGCAGTCGGCCAGCTCACGTAATGCACGGCGATTCTGTCCGTAGGTCACCGCCTGAATCAGCAGCTGTCGCCGCTGGGTCAGCCAGATATAATCAAATTTCTTATTGTCATTCATCAGACACTGACGGTTAGACTGCGCGACCGCCGCCCGTAACTTCACATCACGCCCTGTCAGCCCTAAATAGCGGCTGACGTGGGACAAAGCAAAAATAACGCGATAATGCATGTGCCGGAATAATAAACAATGCGCCCTGTAGCCAGTAAGCCGGAGTTTATACAAAAACCACTGACATCTGACGGTGAGGTTTTTCCAAAACAGCGCGCACCACAGGGCAACGAATTTCATTATTTCTCCGGCGCCTGATCATTCTTCAAAATAGAAAGTAATTTGTCAGAGAATGACGGAAAATCACGATCCTGAATCGCTACCCATTTTTTGGCCACAATAAAGGTCGGGGTCGCATTAATGTCGTAATACTGTGAAACGCGGGTCATATAATCGAGCAGGTCTTTGACTTCTGCCGACTGACTGACTTTATGGTATTCATCGACATCAATCTTATTCTCTGCCAGCCACGCATCTCGTTTTGCCGGATCACCTAAATCAATGTGATTTTTCATGACCGCGTCATAGGCGCTTTCACGGTGGGCTTCTTCAATGCCCATCACCTGCAATGTGGCAAATACCGGTGCAAAGCGCGCCAGTCCGCCCTGATTATCCAGGCTGAAGTGCAGACGAACCAGTTTCTTGCCCGCTGGCATACGTTTTTCCAGCGCCTCAACATTCTTTTCGTTTAATGCACAGTAATGACAACCGTATGAGAAGATTTCAATAATATCTTGCCCATCCGTAATCGGACTTTTGGCTAATTTATCCGCCGACAGCGACGTCAGAACCTGTTGTCCGTCATCGCTGGTTTGGTTGCGTACAAGGTAATGGATCCAGGCTGTCGTAATCAGCGCTGAAATAACTGCGACAAAAACGGTATACGCCAGAATGGGCAGAATTCTTTTTTTCATGGGAGGCTTTTCATCCTGAAATAATAATACGCGACGCTCACCGGGGAAATATCAGGCGGGCGTTGTAAAGGTAATACAACGCCCTGTCAGATAAACAGTAAAACTATTTAGTCTGATTTAATAAGAAACAAATGTTTCTCAGCCTACGTTACCGCAGTTGATGATGGCTGCAGCGGTGAAGGTTTTAGTCACAACACCATTTTTGTCAGTACAAGTTTTCACTGCATTACAAACGGTTGCATCACCCACCAGGTTTAATTCAAAGCTGTTTACGCAAGTCGTGGTACCGCCAACAATTGCGCTTGCTTCATTCATGTTGATCTTTTTCATCTGTGATATCCTTATTTAGTCAGAGTTAATATAAAAATAGTTTGGGGATATTATTCACTGACCTGTTTCCAGTGAATCCCCGCACAGAAAAACATGATAAAACACGTCCTCCTGTGCTCCGAAATAATTACCCAGAACAGAAACATTCAGGCTTTCATTGTCGGATGCGGCGCATTGTAGCGGCGGTTTTTTAATTGGGCAATACACCTGAAATGACATAAAACGAGCAAAATCAACCGTTCCATTACCTATGTCACAGGAGTTTTCTGATATAAAATTAAGATAAAGCGCATCGGATAAATTCAGCCGTGCCCGATGCCAGATCTGCCTTATTTATGATGCAGGATATTTCCCGGATAATATTAAGAATACCGGATCCCCGAAGGGCAAAATATTTTAAAAAATATTGGAGTTAAGCGTGACGTAACGCTTTTGCGGGGACTTAGGAAGGAAAATACAGCAAAGGGAGCCAACATCCCATCCGCCTCCTTTCGCAGGAAACGGATGGGCACAACACGTTCTTCATCAGAAACCTAATGAATCCAGCAGATCATCAACCTGTTCTTGCGAAGCCACCACACCGACGCCGTTGGCGTCGAGTTGCGGGCCGTTCAGCAGACTGTCATTTTCGCGCTTGGCTTTAACCTGTTGTTCAGGAATGTTTTCCATCAGCACCATTAACAGCTGATTTTCAATTTCCTGTACCACGGTCATCATGCGTTTGATGACCTGACCGGTCAGATCCTGGAAGTCCTGCGCCATCATGATTTCCATCAACTGAGCATTGGTGAAGCTGGTGTGCTCAGGGATTTCTTTCAGGTAGCTGCGGGTGTCCGTGACCAGTTCGCGGGCATCCGATAATTCAATCGGATTTTCAAACCACTCGTCCCAGCGCTTGTCGAGTTTTTTGGCACCCGACTCCAGTTTGTTCTGGCGTGGCTGTGCGGCCTCGACGCAGTTCAGGGCGCGTTCAGCCGCCTGAGCCGTCATGGTCACCACGTAGTCCAGACGATCCCGGGCATCCGGGATCGCTTCTGCCGCCTGAGCAATGGCCTGATCCAGGCCAAGTTCACGCATACTGTCACGCAACATACGGGTCAGTTGCCCAATGCGGGCGATAATATCGCCCGCGGTGGCTGCATCATTTGCAGGCATTGGTATCTCTGCCATATATGTACTCCTACATGCCCAGTTTTTCGAAGATTTTGCCCAGCTTTTCTTCCAGCGTGGCGGCGGTGAAAGGTTTCACAACATAGCCACTGGCCCCGGCCTGTGCGGCGGCAACGATGTTTTCTTTCTTCGCTTCTGCCGTCACCATCAGCACCGGCAGTTTGGACAGTGCGCCGTCAGCACGGATGGTTTTCAGCAGATCCAGACCGTCCATGTTAGGCATGTTCCAGTCGGATACCACGAAGTCAAAACCTCCGGCACGCAGTTTGTTCAGTGCATCGACACCGTCTTCCGCTTCTTCAACGTTGTTGAAGCCCAGCTCTTTCAGCAGGTTGCGAACGATACGACGCATGGTAGAGAAATCGTCTACTACCAAAAATCTCAGATTTGGATCGGCCATGTTTTATCTACTCCTAAGGTTTGCTACCCAGCGCAAGGCTGAAAAATTAAATACGTAATGCCTGACCGGCTGATATTTGTGCCAGCATCCGCTGGCTGATTTGGCTGAGATCCACCACTTCGTTTACGCCACCCGTGGCGATAGCCTCACGAGGCATACCGAACACCACACAGCTGGCTTCGTTTTGTGCAAGGGTGTAAGCCCCTGCGCGGTGCATCTCAAGCATGCCGGCGGCTCCGTCATTGCCCATTCCCGTCAGGATCACCCCGACGGCATTGCGTCCGGCGAATTGCGCCACCGAACGGAATAATACGTCGACCGACGGACGATGGCGGTTCACCGCCGGACCGTCGTTCAACTTAACCTGATAGTTGGCACCACTGCGCGCCAGCTCCATATGCCGGTCGCCCGGCGCGATATACGCATGGCCCGGCAGTACACGTTCGCCGTCTTCCGCCTCTTTCACCGTGATCTGACATAACTTGTTCAGACGGTCTGCAAAAGAACGGGTAAAGCCCGGTGGCATATGCTGGGTGATCATCAGCGCCGGACAGGTCGGCGGCAGCGGTTGCAGCACATGGCGGATGGCTTCGGTTCCGCCGGTAGACGACCCGATGGCAATCAGCTTTTCACTGCTCAGCAGCGGCGTATGGCTGAGAATGCGCGGCTGATCAATGTTGACGCTTTTATTCAGACGCGCTTTCGAGGCCGTGCGGATCTTGTCGGCAATCATCTCGCTGTAGGCCAGCATGCCTTCGCGGATCCCCAGTTGCGGTTTGGTGACGAAATCAATCGCCCCCAGTTCCAGCGCACGCAGGGTGATCTCCGAGCCTTTACCGGTCAGCGAGGAGACCATCACCACCGGCATCGGGCGCAGGCGCATCAGTTTTTCCAGAAAATCCAGTCCGTCCATGCGCGGCATTTCGACATCCAGCGTCAGCACATCCGGGTTGAATTTTTTGATGAGATCGCGCGCCACCAGCGGGTCCGGCGCGGTCGCCACCATTTCCATATCCGGGTGGCTGTTGATGATTTCAGTCATCAGCTGACGCATTAACGCCGAGTCATCGACGCTCAACACTCTGATTTTATTCATTACCTCTCCTTGGCGAGGCCGTAGACGGTCTGACCGCGCAAATAAAATTCCCGGCTGATTTGGCTGAAGTTCTCGGAGTGTCCGGCAAACATCAGGCCACCCGGTTTAAGTAACGGAACAAATCGGCGTAAAATTTTCTCCTGTGTTTCTTTATCGAAATAAATCATCACATTACGGCAGAAAATTGCATCAAACGGACCGTTCAGCTGCCACTGGTTTGCCAGCAAATTCAGCTGCTGGAAAGCCACCATTTGCGCCAGTTCGGGACGCACACGCACCAGACCACTGTGCGGGCCGGTGCCTTTCAGGAAAAATTTCTGCAACTGCTGCGGGCTGAGCGTGCGCAGCTCTTCCAGCCGGTACACGCCCGCCGTGGCTTTCTCAAGCACCTGCGTGTCGATGTCACTGGCCTGAATGCGGCAGTTTGCCATGCGCGGCCCGAGTGCTTCGCTCAGCGTCATGGCGATGGAATACGGCTCTTCGCCGGTCGACGCCGCCGTACTCCAGACGCTGTAATTATTCGGACGCGAACGGGCATGCTCCGCCAGGATCGGGAAGTGATGCGCTTCGCGGAAAAATGCCGTCAGGTTAGTGGTCAGCGCATTGATAAACGCCTGCCATTCCGGACTGTTACTGTCATTTTCCAGCAGCGCCATATAGCTGCCGAAATCATTAAGCCCGAGGATCCGCAACCGCCGGACCAGGCGGTTGTAGACCATTTCGCGTTTGTGATCCGCCAGCACAATACCCGCGCGCTGATAGATCAGCTCGCTGATCCGGCGGAAATGGGTATCGGACAGCGGTAAACGCTGGATCATCTGTGCCATGATCGAGGTGTTATCAGCACTCATTGGCGAGCCTGGTTGATTCATGGTGCAGCTCCATTAATGGACAGGTGGTGTTACGGGTACCCAATTACTCTTCATCCGCTGACTTTTCATCAGATGACCCTGTCAGAAGGTTTCCCAGTTATCTGCCGAACCCGCACGCGCGGTGGCCGGAAGTAACGCGGGTTGCGCCACCTGGCGAGGTGTTACGCCCTGAGCCTGCAGGCCACGGCGTGAAACCGCTCCGTCCGCAGAGGCCAGGCGGAACACCGATACTGCCCGGGTCAGATTTTCAGACTCGACTTCCAGCGCATGCGTGGAAGAAGCAGCCTGCTGAACCAGCGTGGCGTTTTGCTGCGTAACCTGATCCATTTGCGTCACGGCAATCGAAACCTGCTCGATCCCACGGCTTTGTTCGTCAGACGCCGACGCGATTTCACCCATAATGTCGGTGACACGGGTTACTGCACGCACGATGTCATCCATGGTATTCCCGGCGGATTCCACCAGCGTTGAACCCTGGCTGACACGGCTGACAGATTCATCAATCAGGGCTTTAATTTCTTTCGCGGCCTGAGCACTGCGTTGTGCCAGACTGCGCACTTCACCGGCGACCACCGCAAATCCACGTCCCTGCTCACCGGCGCGGGCAGCTTCTACCGCCGCGTTGAGTGCCAGAATATTGGTCTGGAATGCAATGCCATCAATGACGCTGGTGATCGCGCTGATTTTCTTCGAGCTGCCCGCAATATCATTCATGGTTTTCACCACATTGCCGGTCAGTTCGCCGCCTTTTTCAGCCGTGTTCGACGCATCACGCGCCAGTTGTGTCGCCTGACGGGCGTTCTCGGCATTCTGCTTCACGGTAGCGGTCAGCTGTTCCATGCTGGCTGCGGTTTCTTCCAGTGCCGACGCCTGTTGCTCGGTACGGGAAGATAAATCAGTGTTGCCGGCGGCAATGCCTTTCAGACCGGAGAACATGGTGTCAGCCCCGTGACGGACGGTACGGACGGTGTCTGCCAGCGACTTCTGCATCTGTTGCAGGCTTTCCAGCATGACTTTGATTTCGTAGCGCCCTTCTACCGTGATCGGCGCGGAGATATCACCGGCACCAATACGGTCAAAATGCCCGCGCATCACGGTCAGCGGCGTAAACAGAATGCGGCGGGTAACGACCAGCGCCAGCGCGGTGAGGGCAATCAGCAATACCAGCACCACCGAGGTGTTGATCATAACGTTCTGGTATGACGCCGCCGTTTGCGCTTTGGCTTGCTGGAAACGTCCGCCCACGTAGGCGACATAATCGCCGACATCTTTCTGGAACTGATCCTGATATTTTTGTGCCGGACCGTTCAGGAAGCCATTCATGTCACCGGTGGACAGCAGGTTAATCAGCGTCTGCAACATGTCATGCAGCGCCTGATAACTGGCTTTGTTCACGGTGGTCAGTTCTGCGGCTTTTTCGGTTCTGCGTGGTAGCGCCAGAAACGCGGCATAAGAATCTTCGGCATTTTTCAGGCTGCTTTTGGCATCCGCTATCAGCTGAGTGATGTTGTCCTGCGGTTGCTGGAGCGCCAGACGTGTTGCTGCACGGTTCAGGGTATTACGGGTTTGCAGCAGATAAGACCAGGTCTGGCTCAGCGCATCGCGTTGTTCCGTGGTGTTGGATATCTGTTCAAAATTCATTTTATCCGTGTGGGCAGCCTGCAGCGATAATCCGCTGTTAACCAGTTGCATTACAAAGAACACTATCAATAACAAAAACATGCAGGTGGACACACGGATGTGCTTAAACATGGATAACCTCGTTAGGTGTCAGCCCTGACCGGCACCTTATTTCTTAATACCCTTCATATTCAGGTCTGCAGTTGCATTGGCTGCTCTCAGTCATCCGGATCTCTTACCGAAGTAAGCGCACCGGGATTTCCTCGTTTGCCGCCTTCCTGCAAACCTGGCTATGTTGGGTAGCGATGTTGATGTACGTGCTTAGAAGGTTTCCCAGTTTTCGGTTAAATCTGTACCCTGCGCTCCACCTGTACCGGCTTTTGAACCTGAAAGGTTCGGAGTCAACAGAGGCAGTCTGGCCGAAGAGGCCGGGTTCTGGCGCACGTTGTTATTTGTGGTCTGACTCAGCGTAAAGACCGCCACGGATTGCGTCAGCAGGCTGGCCTGCTCTTCCAGCGCCGCCGAAGCGGACGCGGATTCTTCCACCAGTGAGGCGTTTTGCTGTGTCACCCGATCCATTTCAGTAATGGCTTGTGCGACCTGCTCGATCCCACGGCTTTGTTCATCCGACGCCGAGGTGATTTCGCCCATAATGTCAGTCACACGTGTGACGGCATTGACCATGTCATGCATGGTTTCACCGGCACTTTCCGCCAGCACTGAACCGGTATTAATACGGCTGACAGAATCATCAATCAGCCCTTTAATTTCTTTTGCTGCCTGTGCGCTGCGTTGCGCCAGAGTACGAACTTCACCGGCCACGACCGCAAATCCACGGCCCTGCTCACCTGCACGCGCGGCTTCAACGGCGGCGTTCAGCGCCAGAATGTTGGTCTGGAAGGCAATCCCGTCAATCACACCGGTAATGTCGGTGATTTTCTTCGAGCTGCTGGCGATGTCATTCATGGTATCGACCACGTTTGCCACCACTTTCCCACCCTTCTGTGCCGTTTCCGATGCGCTCAGCGCCAGCTGGCT
Organism: Rahnella victoriana; assembly: GCF_021276285.1. Lineage (NCBI taxonomy): Bacteria > Pseudomonadati > Pseudomonadota > Gammaproteobacteria > Enterobacterales > Yersiniaceae > Rahnella > Rahnella victoriana. Next base: position 3,632,781 of record NZ_CP089919.1, on the reverse strand, counting down.
GGCCTGACGGGCGTTTTCGGCGTTCTGTTTCACGGTGGCGGTCAGTTGTTCCATGCTGGCTGCGGTTTCTTCCAGCGCGGACGCCTGCTGCTCGGTACGTGAAGACAAATCGCTGTTGCCTGCGGAGATTTCGCTCGCGCCGCTGTAAATCGCATCAGCGCCGTGGCGTACACCGGAGACCGTGCGGATCAGTTCGTCCTGCATGTACTTGAGACTATCGGCAAGCTGGCCGATTTCATTACGGCTTTTCACGACTATTTCGTGCGTCAGATCACCGGTTGCAATTTTGCGGATGGTATCGACGATATTTTTCAGCGGATGGATCAGAACGCGTTGTACGCCGACCCAGGCCAGAACAATGAAAATAGCCAGTACAATCAGCACAGTGCCCAGCATCCACATGGCGTGGTGGAAAGAGTTGTCGCTGATTTTTACCGCGTTGTCGTAGAGGTGATCGTTCTGATCGATATAGGTGACGAACGCTTTTTCGAAGTTATCCTGATATTGCTGAGTCGGTTGTTCGAAGAAGTCATTGATACGCCCCAGACCAATCAGCTCAATCAGTTCAGAAAGTGCGTCGTGCAGCACCTGATATTGCTTTTTAGCCTCTTCCGCGTATTGCGGGTTCTGGCTGGCATCCACCGGGATTTTTTGATAATTGGCAAAGTGCTGATCGGCGATTTGCAGATCTTTCGTCGCCGTATCGATCAGTTCCTTGACCGTTGCCCCGCTCCCCATCTGGTTAGCGTCAAGCATGAACCGGATACCCGCGCGGTTCAGGGTGTTACGGGTTTGCAGCAGATAAATCCAGCTGGCATTAAATTCTGCCTGCTGTAAACGGATCTGCTGTGATGTGGTGAAATTGTCTTTGTCTGTCTTCAGGGATTTAAAGAACAGGCCACCGGATACCAACTGTAAAGCACCGAAGACCACCAGTAAGATCACGATGCCCGTGACCACTTTCATACGGTTAAACATGTTGTTCCTTTTCAAATGAGAATTATCTGGAACAGTTATCGGCAGACAGAAGAGGAACTTTATGTGATAGGGATCAGATTTTTTTCGGGGGGAATGAGATCAGGCCACGGTGGCGACAAAACTCTTTAAAAGTGCGATGCGATGGCTATCCGGACTGACCAGAAGATCGTGGTGAATCATCAGCACCACGCCTTTCAGCAGCTCGGTGGTGTTGTCGATTTGGGAAAGGTTTTTGAGCTTTTCGATATCATTGCCAATCTCACGCCCTTTCAGCGAGAGACGCTTATTGGCCAGACCGGTCGCCAGTTCAGAGGTCAACATGGTGACCATACGCATAGCCGCTTCCGGATTTGAGGCCAGCTGATGAATGTAATACTTCAGCAGTAACGGCACGAAATCAGGGGTTGCCCCCAATTCCGCGCTGGCCAGATTCAGCAGATCAATCATGTGCGCAGGCACACGGGTTTCCACGGCTTTACGTTGTACCTGCAGCTGTTTACGGATGGCAGGCACAGACTGATAAGGGATTACCGCGACATTGCCGCAGGTTTTGCACACGCCCGCGATGATATTTTTCACCACACCACTGCCGTCATCAAACGGCACATCGCGCAGCTGATAGCTCACCGTGCGAAAAGCCTCACACACGCCGCACATCGCCTTTTTCTCATCCCCTACTTTACAAATATTCATATTCTTCCTTAATGATGAACACTGATAAAAACACTGCCCGCAATGTACGCCACCCGTCGTACATCCTCAAGTTTTCATTGCGGTTCGGGCTTTGTTTTGCCGTCTGACGTTAAACAGCACATAACTCATCAGTGACAGCATCCACACCCCGACCATGCCGTAGACCAGAATGACGGCAAAACCCTCCGTCAGCGCCTGCGTAATCTGCCCACCGGGCAAGCCATCTGTCACTGCGCCACCGGCAATACGTTCTGCCAGAGAAGACAGTTCCCCTGCGGCTGGCATGACCTTTTTCAGGCTCGCGGCAATTCCCGCCACCAGCAGGCTGCCCATCAGCGCAATGTTGATTGCCAACGTGATCAGCCGTGCGCTGATATCAATGCCCGAGGCCATTCCCGCGCGGTTTGCTGCGACCGAACCGGTGGTAGTGTTAGTGACCGGGGTATTGGTCAGCCCGAGCGCCATGCCTGCCAGCAACGCGCCGGGCAACAGGCTCAGATGATGAACCACCGCGATGTGCATCAGCATAAAGCCCGCACCGATTGCGAATAACCCGCCCGGGATCAGCCGGGACGCACCAAAACGCGCCGTCAGCTTTTCGCCCAGCGGCGGCATCAGCAAAGTCGGTAAGGTGTAGGCCAGCAGCGCCAGACCAGTGGATACGCTGTCGTAGCCCAGCCCGCCCTGGTAATAGACCGGCAGATAAATCATCAGCGGCCAGAAGCTGAAGTTCATGCCAATGGATCCCATCAGCGCCCCGGAAAATGCGCGGATGCGAAAAACAGAGAAATCGAACATCGGATGCGGATGGCGTTTTTCAATCCAGATGAACATCGCAGCACTGACGGCAGTCGCCAGCAGAACGGCGCCTGCGGTGAGGCTGTTCCAGCCCAGACTGCTGCCCTGCGTAATCAGGAACGTCGCGCCCATCACCGTGACCGACAGCGTAATCAGTCCGCCGAGGTCCAGTTTTTGGGACTGTCCGTCACGGGATTCCACCACGTTTTTCAGCGCCAGAATCAGGGTCAGTACGGCGATAAATACGTGAACCAGAAACACCCATCGCCAGCTCAGCCAGGCAACAAGTATGCCGCCGATGACCGGGCCAAATCCCAGCCCGAAACCAAAGGTTATTCCCCATGCAGCGAAAGCCCGGCTGCGTGGTTTTCCTTGCGGAAATTGCGACGAGAGAATAGCGATCAGGCAAGTCAGCATCGCACCGCCACTCAGCCCCTGCGCGAAACGTCCTGCGATAAGCCATTGCGCACTGCCTGCTAAACCACATAACAGTGACGTCAGTCCGAACGCAGCAATACTGAGGATAAAAACACGTTTTCGACCGTAGCGATCGGCCAGCGTGCCGGTCGCCATCAGTACCGTGGTACAGGCCAGCGTATAGGCGTTCATGATCCACTGAAGTTCACGGAAGCTGGCATGCAGTTGCTGTTCAAGTACCGGTGATAATACGGGTACGCTGGAGATTTCCAGTCCTGACATCAGAGCCGCCAGACATACCGCCATCAGGGCGAAGGTGTTTTTCATGCTGAAATCCTGCAAGGGTAAGAGACGCACAGCATGGAAGATTGACGGCGGCGTAGAAATCCGCGCGGATGCCATGTATCGTCAAGATCATGCCAATCTGATGGTTTTCCTTTTATGCAAAACGCTGGTCTGTCATTGATGTCTTCCCCGCGCAATCCTGCTCCGCGAAACCGGCGGCTGGTGCTGCTGGCCTACGAGTGTCTGTGTACCTTCGAGTTCGGGACAGCCGTCGAAGCGTTTGGTCGCGCCGATGAACTCACCGGCGAACCGCTGTATGAGTTATCCGTCGCCTCCGTCGAGGAAGGGACGTTTGGCGCACAAGGCGGCGTGCGGCTGGTGGTCGATGGCGGGCTGGAACTGCTGGAAGATGCGGGAACCATTGTCATCCCCGGCTGGCGAAGCATCCACGAACCGGCCTCTGACCGGCTGATCGCGGCCCTGCAAACAGCACATCGTAACGGCTCGAGGATTGTGTCGATCTGCGCGGGAAGTTTCGTGCTCGGCGCTGCCGGTTTACTGGACGGCAAACGCGCCACCGCGCACTGGAACAGCACCGATGTGCTGGCGCAGCGATTTCCGCGGGTACAGGTTGAACATGGCATGATTTATGTCGATGAAGGCAGCATTATCACCTCAGCCGGTGGCGCGGCGGGCGTCGATTTGTGTCTGCACCTGATCCGCCGCGATTACGGCATTGAAGTCGCTAACCGCACCGCGCGCAGGATGGTGACGCCGCCGCTGCGTGAAGGCAATCAGGCGCAGCTGATACAACAGCCAGTGCCGCGGCATCCGGCAAAAACCCTCGCTCCGCTGCTCGATGATTTACGCAGCCATCTCAATACGCCGCTGGTGATTGATCAACTCGCCGCACAAGCTGGCATGAGCCGCCGTACCTTCCTGCGTCGTTTTCATGATGCTACCGGCACCACGCCGGGCGAATGGATGCTGAGCGTAAGGCTGGAAAAAGCCTGCGCCCTGCTGGAAAACGGCACACTGAGTATCGACCGCGTCGCCGAACAGGCCGGTTTCGGATCGCCGGAAACTTTACGCCATCACTTCCGCCAGCGGCTCGGGACGACGCCCTCACAGTGGCGAAAGGCGTTTGTTGAACGGGATTTGGTGGGGTGAGTGCTGAGGCTGGCTGGACGGCAGTGAACAGTCAGCCCAATCGTGATCCGCATAAATACGCAGCGTTTATTATTAGTATAATGGCTGAATATTATTGATTATCATTCATATTAAAATGCAACCGGCTAATAACCTTTACCCTCCGTTAATACAACACAGAAAAGCCTCAATCCTCACATAGTTCAACACAGAGTAAACCAAGTACTTTAATAACGAATAATAGTGAGTGGTCGGATTTGTGAAAGTATCAACAGGCCAGAATATATGATTTCACCTCTTTATTATCAATATGAGTTATCATGAAAAAATTAATTATTTCGGTCCTTGCTGTCACTGCATTGTCAGGCTGCGCTCAACAGACATTCAAATTAAATGAGGGTATTGCAGAGCAACCCGCTCATGTTACCAGACAAGCTTTCTTCGTTAATGGTATTGGGCAAGAACATACAATAGACGCAGCAAAAATTTGTGGCGGCGCAAATAAAGTTGTTCGTACTGAAGTTCAGGAATCAGGTATGGATGTATTCCTGCGCATCATCACTTTAGGAATATATACACCTCGTGAAGCAAGAGTTTATTGCACGAAATAATAACTCATGATGATTTTTTATAAATGCCTGCTGTCATTGCTAAAGATGATTAGCAGGCATCTTTTAAATCAGATCTTAGTATTAATTAATTTTACAACGCCTGTGGTCTCAATAATCAGATCGCGCCCTCCGGCATTGACCTGCGATCTTGAGCTGCCTGTGCGGCAGTGAACTCAAAGCAGCACGCTTTGCTTTTGCTCCTTCCCCTCTCACGAGGGGAAGGCTGGGATGGGGTGTGGGTTTGATGGAAACGCAAACAGTTAAGCCGTCTTTAATACCCCACCCCAACCCTCCCCTTCGCAGGGGAGGGAGCCGGTCTCAGTTGTAGTTGATTTCGGTGTAACGGCTCGGCCAGATGGTTTCGGCTTTTACGCCGATGGCTTCGGCAACCCCAGCATGGATACGGGATATGTTACTCAGCCTTTCTAAGCGGCCTATGCGGCAGTGAACTGTTGGGTTTTCAGGTTTAGGCGTTGAACTGCAAAAGATTATTCCTATTTCGGCAGAAATACCCTCTTTTTTATGTGGCTTGCGTGATTTAGTAAAATCAATGAGTTAGAAAGGGTGCAAAAAATAGGGTCAGTTCACAGATGCCATTAATACCCCACCCCGGCCCTTCCCTTCGCAGGGGTGGGAGCTAACTGAGCACTTTCTCAGCAATGTCTGGCGGCCAGACCGGGGCGGTTTTTAGCTCCTCCCCCTGCGAAGGGGGAGGTTGGGAGGGGGTTTTAAATACAAAGCAATGAGTTAAAGCACACTTTGAATTTAGTTTTTGACCTTAATACCCCACCCCAGCCCTCCCCTTCGCAGGGGAGGGAGCCGTTCTCAGTTGTATTTGATTTCGGTGTAACGGCTCGGCCAGATGGTTTCGGCTTTTACGCCGATGGCTTCGGCAATCAGCCTTTCACCTTTCGGCCATTTGCGGGTTAACGCGTTCGACAGCGTGGAGGAACACAGCCCCGCGCGGCGTGACACCGCCGCCAGTGTGGTGCCCTTCTTTCTGATCGCCGCAATAATGTCGGCCTGATGCCAGTCTTTTTTCATGCGTCAAACTCCTCAGATGAGGAATACAGCGAACAGCGCAGCATTTCAAAACGCTCCCACAAGATATACGCGATGATCTCTTTTATCTTTCTGTCGTGCAGCGTCATCAGTGTGAAGTTCAGCGCCATGCACTGGTCGCAAAGTTCGTCGGGTTCGAGATCGGCGTAATCATATAAGCCGTCGTCCAGCGGTATGCCTAAATCTTTCCGGTGCTCAGGAACGGGCAGCGATAACGTCGCTTCAAGGCATTCAAGCTGGTTTTGCAGCATCACGCAAAGTCTGTCCTGTGCGCCTTTATTTTGCGGATTCACCAGTGCGTGCGCCAGCAAACGGCAGCGATCGGTGAGTGTCCATGAATCGGGGGATGTGTCGTTGGTATCTATTGTCTTCATTGACTGAAACCTATGGCAGATTGCATATCTGCTACCACCTAAGCTCCTACGCAAAAGTGGTAACCCAAGCGGGGGTAGGAGATCGGTCTACCGTCCGACCAGCCCGAAGGCTGCCCCGCCTGAGTCACCAAAACAATATACGTTAAAAAACGTTTTATAAAGATGATTCAAAGCGATAGCACACATATACGGTGCTACGGCAGAAAACCAGGCTCCTACACCCGACTGCGGATTTTGCCGCAGCGAGCAGACAATAACTGGATATCCACACATTAAAAATGGGCAAATCGCGGAGATGAGATACTGCTTCCAAGGAGTTTTTATGGTTTGCAGTAAGTTGCAGAGATGCCATTAATACCCCATCCCGGCCTTCCCCTTCGCAGGGGAAGGAGCAAGACAATCCCCTTCCGCCTTTGATTTTGGAGAGAAGCAGAACGAGGATTTTATTCAATCTTATCTGGCGTGATCAAAAATCTTGCTGAACGGAGCGGCTTCGAGACCGGAGGCTCGAAGACCGAGAGAAGGTATCGCGGAGCGACAAGATTTTGCGCCACACGCGGCGGTGACAGAACATGTCCGTCGTGCCTGCGACAGCGCGCAGTGAAAAGAGCGTGGAGTCCAGAGGCCCGCGCGACTGCGGGTCTCTGGGCCAGTGTGGGCGGCGAGCCCACGACCTTGACCTTAAAAAACGAAAATCAAATTTTCGTCACCGAATCCACTAAGGCCATTTCTTCACTGCTCAGCAGCTTCTCAATATCCACCAGGATCAACATACGGTCACCGAGCGACCCTAACCCTGTCAGGTATTCCGTCGACATGGTCACGGCAAATTCCGGGGCCGGGCGGATCTGATCCTGGCTCAGGGACAGCACGTCTGACACGCCGTCAACCACGATCCCGACGACGCGGTTTTCGAAGTTCAGGACGATCACGACGGTGTTTTCGTTGTAAATCACATCTTCCTGCGCGAATTTCACGCGCAGGTCGAGGATGGGCACGATGACACCACGCAGGTTGGTGACACCTTTAATAAATGCCGGGGTGTTCGCAATGCGGGTTACCTGATCGTATCCGCGGATTTCCTGCACTTTCAGGATATCGATGCCGTATTCTTCATCGCCCAACGTAAAGATCAGAAATTCCTGACCTACTGTTTCGCCCGCAATTTTTGACACGGTTGCAAGTCCTGCCATGTTGTTCACCTTTGCTTTTATCTTTAAATCGGCCTGAGTTTTTCACACCCGGCGACGTTTAAGGCCGCCGGAAGCTTTGCTTGTTATGCGGCAGTGGCACCGGTTGCTAATTTGTCGCGGTTCAGTGACTGCAAGGCAGACACGTCCACGATCAGCGCCACGCTGCCGTCGCCCAAAATGGTGGCGGCGGAAATGCCCGGTACTTTGCGATAGTTGCTTTCCAGGTTTTTCACCACAACCTGATGCTGACCAATCAGCTGGTCAACCAGCAAGGCGTAGCGACGTCCGGCGCTTTGCAAAATAACCACAATGCCCTGCGTGGCTTCGGTTTTCGCGTCTTCAACATCAAAGACGTTGTAAAGCTCAACCAGCGGCAGGTATTCGCCGCGCACCTGCAGAACCCGCTCACCACCGGCCAGCGGATGCAAATCTTCCGCCAGCGGTTGCAGGGATTCCATCACCGCATTGAGTGGCAGAATGAAGACTTCTTCGCCCACTTTCACGGACATGCCGTCGAGGATAGCCAGTGTCAGCGGCAGCAGGATGCGGATAGTGGTGCCTTTGCCCTGCTGGGAATGGATTTCAACGTGACCGCCCATTTCCTGAATGTTACGTTTCACCACGTCCATGCCCACACCGCGACCGGATACGTCGGTGACTTTTTCTGCCGTCGAGAAACCTGCGGCGAAAATCAGCATGCCGACTTCTTCGTCGCTCATGTTGTCGTTGACGTTCATGCCCTGCGATGCGGCCTTCGCCAGAATACGTTCGCGGTTCAGACCGGCACCGTCATCGATCACTTCGATGCAGATGTTTCCGCCCTGATGTTCGGCTGACAGTGTCAGGTTACCGGTCGCTTCTTTGCCGTTAGCCACGCGCACTTCCGGCGTTTCCACACCGTGATCCAGACTGTTACGCACCAGGTGCGTTAACGGGTCGATGATGCGTTCGATCAGGCTCTTATCCAGCTCGGTGGAACTGCCGAGCAGGGTCAGTTCGATTTGCTTGTTCAGTTTGCTGGCCAGATCGCGAACCAGACGCGGGAAGCGGCTGAACACGAATTCCATCGGCATCATACGGATCGACATCACCGATTCCTGCAAATCACGGGCGTTGCGTTCAAGCTGACCCATGCTGTTGAGCAGGTCGCTGTGAACCACCGGATCCAGCAGGTCTGAACGCTGCGCCAGCATTGACTGGGTGATCACCAGTTCGCCTACCAGGTTGATCAGCTGATCGACCTTTTCGACGGCCACGCGGATGCTGGTTGATTCCGGTGCTTTCGGTGCGCGGGCTTTCGCCGGTTCACCGTTCGGTACCGCAGTCAGTACCGGTGCCGGACGGGCGACGACTGCCGGAGCCGGGGCCACTTCCGCCACTACCGGCGCGCTGACAGCCACCACGTCAGCCGCAGCAGATCCCACAGGCTGAGTGAAACTGATTTGTTCCGGTTCCAGCACGAAACACAGGACGGCAATGATGTCGTCTTCGGTCACCGTGGTGATAAGCGTCGCTTCCACGCTGTCATCGGTCTGCACCGGGTCTTTGATCTCGCCGAGATTACCCAGTTCTTCCAGCATCACAGGCACTTCCTGTGTTTTCAGGCCGGAAAGGCGCACACGTAAACCGCCCTTGCCTGCCGCCGGAGCAACGGGTGCAGGCGCAGCAGCCTGAGCCACCGGCGCTTCTTCAACCACGTGAAGATCGGGCGCAGGTTCACGCGCCTGTTGCGCTTCGAGGGCCAGTTGTCTCAGGGCCGCGCAGATATATTCAAAGCTTTCTGCGTCAGGATCCCGGGATGATTTATAGGCGTCGAGTTGCTCCTGCATAATGTCTTTTGTTTCCAGAAACAGGTTGATGATGTCGGTGCTCAGGCTCATTTCAGCACGACGAGCACCGTCGAGCAGGTTTTCCAGTAAGTGAGTCGTTTCCTGTAAAACCGTAAATCCAAACGTGGCTGCGCCGCCTTTGATTGAGTGCGCCGCGCGGAAAATCGCGTTGAGCTGCTCAATGTCGGGCGCCTGCGGATCAAGCAACAACAGATGTTGTTCCATGTCCGCCAGCAACTCGTCTGCTTCATCAAAAAATGTCTGATAAAAATCAGTAATATCCATGCTCACGTGATCACCTCTGCTGTGAATCGCGGCTTGTTAATGTGTCGCAGGTGCCGTGCCTGCCGCGACAGCCGGAGCTGCCGTCGCAGGTTGAGCGCCTGCCGATGGTGTCACTGGCGTCTGCGTCTCAATCCCGGGTATTGATGGTACGTTTTCTGGTGCTGCCGGTGCCGGACTTGCCTGTGGCGCTAACGCCGCGGCGGCCGGAGCCGGACTCATTTGTGGTGCTAATGCCGGCACTGTACGTGTGCCTTGTACTTGTCTTTGCAGCTCGCCCGCGTCACTGATCGTGATCGCCTCGCCCTCACTGTTTTCCCGTTCAATCGCTTCTTCGGCGTGTTTGTTCAGGACTAAAATACTGATACGACGGTTAATGGCGTCGCCTGCCGGATGGTTTTTCAGTTGCATCGAGGAACCCATGCCCATCACGCGCAGGATTTTCCCTTCGCTCAGGCCGCCGATCATCATCTCGCGACGTGACGCGTTGGCGCGGTCTGTGGACAACTCCCAGTTGCTGTAGCCGCGTTCACCGGTGGCATACGGCATGTCGTCGGTATGACCTGCCAGACTGACTTTATTCGGGAAATCATCGAGAACCGGCGCAATCGCCCGGAGGATATCGCGCATGTACGGTTCAACAATCGCACTGCCAAGCTGGAACATCGGGCGGTTTTTGCTATCGATAATCTGAATACGCAAACCCTGCTCAGTCAGGTTAATCATCAGATGCGGGCGTAAATCTTTCAGCCGCGGATCGGATGCCAGCATGTCTTCCAGTTTCTGTTGTAATCTTTGCAAGTCACCGGCTTCGCGACGGCTTTCGCCTTGTGACTGATCCATTTTGTGCACTTCGCCGTCCTGCACCGTCGGGTCTTCGCCGCCGCCCGGGATCGGGCTGGTGGCATCGCTGCTGCGCGGCCCGCCGGTGATCGCCACCGCAAGGGGCGTACGGAAGTATTCGGCAATTTGCACCAGTTCTTTAGGGCTGGAGATGGAAATCAGCCACATCACCAGGAAGAAAGCCATCATCGCTGTCATAAAGTCAGCGTAAGCAATCTTCCACGACCCGCCGTGATGCCCTCCGCCGTGTTTACCTTTTTTCTTACGAACAACAACGATTGGATGGCTTTGATGCTTCATACTTTTTCTTCTTCAGTTTGTTTCTGACCCGGCGACTTGACCTGGCGAACATGCTCCTCCAGTTCAATAAAGGAAGGTCGCTCAGAGGTGTACAAGGTTTTACGGCCAAACTCGACGGCGATTTGTGGCGCATAACCGTTGATGCTCGACAGTAATGTCACCTTGATGCACTGCATCATTTTGGCGTTTTCAGCACTCTTCTGGCGCAGTACGCTGGCCAGCGGAGAGATAAAGCCGTAAGCCAGAAGGATACCGAGGAAGGTCCCGACCATTGCGTGAGCAATCAATGCCCCCAGTTCTGCTGCCGGGCGGTCTGCGGCGGCCAGGGTGTGTACGATCCCCATCACCGCGGCCACGATACCGAAGGCCGGAAGTGAGTCACCGACCAGCGCCAGGCTGTTGGCAGGCACTTCACTTTCGTGCTCGTAGGTTTCGATTTCCTCGTCCATCAGTGCTTCGATTTCGAACGCATTCATGTTGCCGCTGACCATCAGACGCAGATAGTCCGTCAGATATTCGACTAAATGTTTATCGGCAAGGATGCGCGGATAATTAGCGAAAATGTCGCTTTCAGCCGGATTGTCGATGTCATTTTCCAGCGACAGCATCCCCTGCTGGCGTGATTTGGCGAGTAAGCGGTACAGCAGCGCCATCAGATCCATGTACAACGCTTTGTTGTATTTCGACGCGCGGAACAGCTGCGGCAACGCGCGCATAGTGGATTTGATCGCTTTGCCGTTGTTACCGACAAAGAAGGCACCGATACCGGCACCGCCGATGATGAGTAATTCTGCGGGTTGGTATAACGCGCCCAGTTCACCGCCGACGAGCATGAAACCGCCGAAGACTGAGCCCATTACCACGATGTAACCTATTATCACTAGCACGATGAATCCTTAATTCGATGTGGTTTTAGGGCGAGGTAAAACGCGCGCCATGTGTCTGACAGACCTTGCAGCAGGATCGTGCATAAAAGGTGCCAGAGAATGACTGAGATGTTCGGGGGAGAAATGATGAGCGGTGGTAGCCACCGCTCAGAACGACTTACTGCAACCCAACTATCTCAAACTGCGCGCTTGACCTGTTCGTCCAGCTCTTGAGATGTTATATCGGCAACCTGCGGGGAAAGTTTACGTTTTTTTACTGCTCGGGATGGGGGCTGGCAAAGACTGCAAACAAACCCATGACGGGGCTGGTGTGCATGGGTGATAAATGAACCGTCACAGCAGTTACAGGCGGAAAGTTGCAACATGCCGCTGTCGACAAACCGTACCAATGTCCAGGCACGAGTCAGCGCGAGGATCGGCGCTTCACCCGGTTGTTCAGGACATTGTTCCAGATATAAACGGTAGGCCTTAATCACCGCTTCCACGCCGTTACAATGGCCGCTCTTCAACAGGAAAGAGTACGCATTGTAAAACATCGAGGAATGAATGTTTTGTTCCCATGTCATGAACCAGTCAGTGGAAAAGGGCAACATTCCTTTCGGCGGAGGGCTTCCGCGCAATTCTTTGTACAGTTTGATCAGCCGGCCACGACTCAGTTGCGTTTCGCTTTCCAGCATCTGCAATCTGGCACCCAGCGTAATCAGTTCCATCGCCAGCTGAATGTCCCGTGCTTCCTGAACAATACTTTTTTCTGCCGGTTTGGTTGACGCATCTCTACCAGACATAGCTACGCCCTTTTCTTCATCACGCCGCTGTCTTTCGCAGCGAGGCCTTTCAGCAGGTGACTGGACAACAGGATGCCGGTATGGATTTGTTGTAAGTCATCCACACGCGATTCCTGCGTCAAGCGTTCAATTGTCTTGCTGTCATCAAAGCGGAACTGACACAAAAGCTGGTTCGTTTCAGCTAACTTCACCATCTGCGGCAGCGTGAGCTGGCCGAGGGTGTCTGCCATTACGTCATCAATCCCCAGACGAAACATCGCTGAGGCTTTCTCGTCGTTAATCAAACGCTGTGCCAACAGTAAATATGACAGGTTGATATCATATATGTGCTTAAGCAATTCGGACATTCTGTTCTACCCCATTACCGATGCCGCTTTTTTAAAGGCGGCTGATTGATAGACATATTCCATGCAGCAAGAGTTTTACCCGGCGTGACAGGAGTATTTTTTACTATCAAAACAATTGGATCATTGGCTGATTAATAAATCTCACGATGAAAAAAGATTTATCCCGCGGTATTTACTTCACCGCCAATACAAAGTTGTTCCTGATGTAAACTAAATTAATTGTGACAATTGCACTGCTAAGTAATCGAAAAACACTTCAGTTTTTATGTACTGGCAGGGTCCGTTGCTGTGATGACGTCTCATTCAGTGAAACGCTTTTACATACATTATTAGGAATAATCTTACTACGACGCAACTCTAACCCCGTTTCCTTTATACATACAATCTTACCGTTGCCGAATTTTGAATAAAGTGTGACACGCATCACACTTTATAAATTTATTTTGTCTCTAAAAGTGCAATTTATCGTAAAAATTTGCGCACTTTTAAGCCAAAAGTAAAAAACCGTCTAAAAAACTCCTCACAAACTGCGTTTTTTAGCCATTTTTAGATCATTTTGTACAAAGTCCATCTAAAGCCAAATGATTAGCACACGCAGCAATTAATGATAGTTCAGGCAGGGTTTTGTGCTGGAAATTTAGAATAGCATGATCATTGTGCTAATTATGCGCAACCCAGTCATGCTGCGGGCTGTCGGGGAGTAGTCTGAGATAATTTTGGTTAAAATAAGCGCAGATTGTTTTGAATCCGTGAGCAACCACGCGGTTTCAAAAGCAAAAAGACAATGATTGTAACAATTTGTGATCAAACACGGGACGTCATCCAGTCTGTCGACTAGATTGATAAGAAGAAATGATGGAACGGCGGACTGTTGCCGTACAAACCTATCGGCAACTCTTCAGGAAAACTTTAATGATTGTGCTTAAAAAAGTGGTTTATACCGCTCAATGGCAAATAAAAAGCGCAGGATTAGGAATTTTATTACTGATGCAGCATCCACCGCCACTTTCATCCCCAAAAAAGCGAATAAAACGCATCTTTAACTCTGCTTATTAAGCGTATAAGAGAATGACCGGAAGAAACGGAACGTCATTAAGCAGGCTAATTAATGGCATGAGAATAAATAAGGGGCATTTGGCCGCGCAAAACCTTTCCCTCAAAATGAAGCGGTTAGTTACTGAACATTAATCCGTCACATTTTGAACACCTGCCGGAATTTCCGGCAGGTCATAACATATTATTATTTAAACCGCGTTTAGCGACTAAAAAGGCATAGCTTGCGGATCAGGGTACTGGTATTCGAAGCCGAGTTCTTTGCAGATCCGCCCGCCATCCACGACTTTTCCTTTACCTGCTGAAGTCTGTTCAGCAAAGGTTGGGGGTTGCAGCCCCATCTGCCTGGCCAGCGCAGGATAAAAGTCGGCTTTGGCCGGGTGAGCAGGCGCGCAAAGGTTATAGGTGTGGCCGCCTTTGGGCAGGCTCAGCAATAAGGTTATTGCTGCCACCACGTCGTCCTGATGCACCAGGTTGACGCCATGCGTCCCGTCCTTCACATCTGTCTTACCGGCCATAAAGCGACCCGGATGGCGATCGCCGCCAACCAGTCCCGCCAGCCGCAACACATCCACGGATGTGTTCGGCAAATCATGGAACCAGTTTTCCAGCTCTTTCAGCACTTTTCCGCTGGCCGTGACCGGTTCAAGAACCGCGTCTTCACGGACCACCCCTTCCGCCTCGCCATAAACAGAGGTCGAACTGGTGAAGATGATGCGTTTGACGTTATGCGCCAGCGCGCTGTCGGTTAACATCTGGACCGCCTGAAAGTAAAGTTCGCTGCCTTCGACCGTTCTCCGCGCCGGTAAGGTGATGATCAGCGCATCAACGTTGAGCAGACGATCGAGATCTTCCGCTTCGCATTCCATTTCAGGCGTGAATACCAGCGGAAAACATTCGATGCCCACCATTCGCGCCGCATCCACACCATCCAGGGTCGTTTTACTGCCCACGACGTCATATCCTCTCGACGCCAGCGCCATTGCCAGTGGCATTCCCAGCCAGCCCAGACCGATAATCGAAACCTTCTTCATACGTCACTCCGTTTGTTCAGTGGCATTTGGCATCACTGCGCCAGTTGCTGCTCTCTCTTCCTTTATACTAGCAAACGCGGTGTTTTCCCCGCCCCGTCTGCGTAAGGTTTTCTTTGCGTCTGTTAACAGATCATTCATGATTACGATGAAACTACCGCTGCGGATAAGAAAAACTCATCATCGGAAAAAAAGGTTGCGCTGCGGCCGCCCGATAGTTTAGTTTTATTGGCAATGAATTTGATGCGTGTGGCGAATGATTCAATACTGAATCTCGCGGCACCTGAATAAACGCACAGAGACACTGACATGACAAACGTTCTGATTAACCACCATCATCACCATCACCCTGACTAGTCTTTCAGGCGATTGGTGCTGGGAGACTGTTTAGATCTTCCAGTGGCGCAGAACGCAGAGATAGCCCCCGGAAGATGACTTCCGGGGGCTTTTTTTTGGCCTGACGGATTGAAGATAAGAAATTAGAAATTCACGATTTTACGATAAATAATTAAGAAACTGAGGTCATCATGCTGGATAAAACACGTTTACGGATAGCAATGCAGAAGTCTGGTCGCCTGAGCGATGAATCACGCGAACTGCTCGCCCGCTGCGGGATTAAAATCAACCTGCAGGAACAGCGCCTGATCGCCTTCGCAGAAAACATGCCGATCGACATTTTGCGCGTGCGTGATGACGATATCCCGGGGCTGGTCATGGATGGCGTGGTCGATCTGGGCATCATCGGTGAAAACGTGCTGGAAGAAGAGTTGCTGAGCCGCCGCGCTCAGGGCGAAGATCCGCGTTACTTCACCCTGCGTCGTCTGGATTTCGGCGGCTGTCGTCTGTCGCTGGCCACACCGCTGGACACCGATTACACCGGTCCGCAGAGCCTGCAAAATGCCCGTATCGCCACCTCCTACCCTCACCTGCTCAAGCAATACCTCGATAAGAAAGGCGTCGATTTCAAATCCTGCCTGCTGAACGGTTCGGTCGAAGTCGCGCCGCGCGCCGGTTTGTCAGACGCCATTTGTGACCTGGTGTCCACCGGTGCCACGCTGGAAGCCAACGGCCTGCGCGAAGTCGAAGTGATTTACCGCTCCAAAGCCTGTCTGATCCAGCGCGACGGTGAAATGCCGCAAGAGAAACAACTGCTGATCGACAAAATGATGACCCGTATTCAGGGCGTGATTCAGGCCCGCGAATCCAAATACATTATGTTGCACGCGCCAAGTGAGCGTCTGGACGAAATCATTGCGCTGCTGCCGGGCGCGGAACGTCCGACCATTCTGCCGCTGGCAGGCGATCAGCAACGCGTGGCGATGCACATGGTCAGCAGCGAAACCCTGTTCTGGGAAACAATGGAGAAACTGAAAGCGCTGGGCGCCAGCTCCATTCTGGTTCTGCCAATCGAAAAAATGATGGAGTAATGCCATGAAGCCTGACGCGTTCACCACCCCGATTGACTGGCAACAATGCGATGAACAACAACGTCGCGACCTGCTGACCCGCCCGGCGATGTCAGCCTCTGATCGTATTACCGAATCTGTCAGTGAAATTCTGCGCCGCGTGCGCAGTGAAGGTGACAGTGCGCTGCGCGAATTCTGCGCCCGCTTTGATAAGACTGACGTTCAGGATCTGCGTGTCACCGCACAGCAAATCGGGGCCGCGTCAGCGCGTTTAGGTGAAGAGGTGAAACAGGCGATGGCGCACGCAGTGCGTAACATCGACACGTTCCATCAGGCACAAAAACTGGCGGTGGTGGATATTGAAACCCAGCCGGGCGTCCGCTGTCAGCAGCTCACCCGCCCTATTCAGTCCGTCGGGCTGTATATTCCGGGTGGTTCAGCACCGCTGGTGTCAACCGTATTAATGCTGGCCACCCCGGCACGCATCGCCGGATGTCAGAAAGTGGTGCTGTGTTCACCGCCACCGATCGCCGATGAAATTCTGTATGCCGCGCAACTTTGCGGTGTGGAAGAGGTGTATCAGCTCGGCGGCGCGCAGGCGATTGCCGCTCTGGCCTTCGGCACTGAAACCGTACCGCGCGTGGCGAAAATCTTCGGACCGGGTAATGCGTACGTGACGGAAGCGAAACGTCAGGTCAGCCAGAGTCTTGATGGCGCGGCGATCGACATGCCTGCCGGTCCGTCGGAAGTGCTGGTGATCGCCGACAGCGGCGCGACGCCTGACTTTGTGGCATCTGATTTACTTTCGCAGGCAGAACACGGCCCGGATTCGCAGGTTATTTTACTGACGCCGGATCTGAAAATGGCTCAGGCGGTCGGCGAAGCCGTCGAGCGCCAGTTGCAGACATTATCCCGCAGTGAGATTGCCCGTCAGGCGCTGGCAAGCAGCCGACTGATTGTGGCGAAGGACATCGCGCAATGTATCGAAATCAGCAATGCGTATGGCCCGGAACACCTGATTCTGCAAACCCGCGAGCCGGAGCAGTTAGTAGACAGCATCACCAGCGCCGGTTCGGTCTTTCTCGGTGACTGGTCACCGGAATCGGCGGGGGATTACGCCTCCGGCACCAACCACGTTCTGCCGACATACGGTTATACCGCGACCTGTTCAAGCCTGGGTCTGGCGGATTTCCAGAAACGTATGACCGTTCAGCAGTTAACACCGGAAGGTTTGCTGGGTCTGGCCAACACCATTGAAACGCTGGCACAGGCAGAGCAACTGACCGCACACAAAAATGCCGTAACTTTGCGCGTGAATGCTTTAAAGGAGCAACGTTGATGAGCGATGCAAAAAACCTCAGCGTTCAGGCGCTGGCACGTAAGAATGTGCAGGAACTGACACCTTATCAGTCCGCACGCCGTCTCGGCGGCAACGGTGATGTCTGGCTGAATGCCAACGAATATGCCCTGGCACCCCAGTTCGAACTTACGCAACAGACCTTTAACCGCTATCCGGAATGTCAGCCTGCGCTGGTCATCAACCGTTACGCGGCCTACGCCGGTGTCGATCCGGAACAGGTTCTGGTCAGCCGTGGCGCAGATGAAGGCATTGAACTGCTGATCCGCGCGTTCTGCGAGCCGGGCAAAGACGCCATCCTTTATTGCCCGCCGACGTACGGCATGTACAGCGTCAGCGCCGAAACCATCGGCGTGGAAGGCCGCACCGTTGCCGCGAAAGCGGACTGGTCTCTGGATCTTCCGGCGATTGAAGCCGCACTGGATGGCGTGAAACTGGTTTACGTGTGCAGTCCGAATAACCCGACCGGCAATATCATCGATCCGGATGAAATCCGTGCCGTGCTGGAGATGACCCGCGGTCGCGCCATTGTCGCCGTCGACGAGGCCTATATTGAATTCTGCCCGCAGGCGACGGTGTCCGGCTGGTTGCAGGAATATCCGCATCTGGCCGTTCTGCGCACGCTGTCTAAAGCCTTCGCGCTGGCCGGTTTGCGTTGCGGGTTCACGCTGGCGAACAGCGAGCTGATTGGTTTATTAATGAAGGTGATCGCGCCTTATCCTTTATCCACTCCGGTCGCGGATATTGCCGCACAGGCACTCAGCCCGGAAGGACTGGCCGTGATGCGTCAGCGCGTGGCGGAAGTCACGAACAACCGCGAATGGTTGATCGCAGAGTTGGAACAATGCGCCTGTGTCGAAGAAGCCTTCGCCAGCGACACCAACTATGTGCTCGCCCGCTTCAGCGCATCCAGCGCCGTCTTTAAAAACCTCTGGGATCAGGGCATTATCCTGCGTGACCAGAACAAGCAACCGGGGCTTTCCGGCTGCCTGCGTATTACTATCGGTACACGGGAAGAGCTGCAACGTGTGATCACTGCGCTGCAACCGTTACCGGGCGCCATCGCCACGACCCTTAATGATAATCAAAATAGCCCCCGCAAGGAGCACATGTGAGCCAGAGTCCGTTATTGCAAAAAACACTGTTTATCGACCGCGACGGTACCCTGATTTCTGAGCCGCCGGAAGATTTCCAGGTCGATCGTCTGGACAAACTGGCCCTCGAGCCGGGCGTCATTCCGGCCCTGTTAGCCTTGCAGAATGCAGGCTTTAAACTGGTGATGATCACCAATCAGGACGGGCTGGGCACCGCCAGTTTCCCGCAGGACACTTTCGACCCGCCGCACAACCTGATGATGCAGATCCTGACGTCTCAGGGCATCGTTTTTGATGACGTGCTGATTTGTCCGCACCTGCCAGCCGATCACTGTGATTGCCGTAAACCGAAAACCAAACTGGTGGCGGGCTATCTGGAAAGCGGCGTGCTGGACACGGCAAACAGCTACGTGATTGGTGACCGGGATACCGATATCCAGCTCGCCGCCAATATGGGTATCGCCGGGCTGCGTTATCAGCGCGATACGCTGAACTGGGCCAGCATTGCGGAACAGCTGACCAAACGTGACCGTCACGCAAAAGTGAACCGCGTTACCCGCGAAACGGCGATTGATGTCGATGTCTGGCTGGATCGCGAAGGCGAAAGCAAAATCCGCACCGGCGTCGGCTTCTTTGACCACATGCTCGATCAGATCGCCACACACGGCGGTTTTCGCATGAACATCGAAGTGAAAGGCGATCTTTATATCGACGATCACCACACAGTAGAAGATACCGCGCTGGCGCTGGGCGAAGCCCTGAATAAGGCGCTGGGCGATAAACGCGGCATCGGCCGTTTCGGCTTCGTGCTGCCAATGGATGAATGTCTGGCCCGTTGCGCGCTGGATATCTCCGGGCGTCCGCACCTCGAATACAAAGCGGAATTTAACTATCAGCGCGTCGGTGATCTGAGCACAGAAATGGTTGAACACTTCTTCCGTTCCCTGTCTTACGCGATGGCCTGTACCCTGCACTTGCGAACCAAGGGCAAAAACGATCACCACCGTGTTGAAAGCCTGTTCAAAGCTTTCGGACGCACGCTGCGTCAGGCGATCCGCGTCGATGGCAACACCCTGCCGAGCTCGAAAGGAGTGCTGTGATGAATGTCGTTATCCTTGATACCGGCTGCGCCAACCTCTCTTCCGTTAAATATGCGGTTCAGCGTCTGGGTTATGAGCCGACGGTAAGTCGTGAGCCGGAGATTGTGTTGCAGGCGGATAAGTTATTTTTGCCGGGCGTGGGCACGGCTCAGGCCGCGATGGAACAACTTGAGCAACGCGAGCTGATTGATCTGATCAAAGCCTGCACCCAGCCGGTGCTGGGGATTTGTCTGGGTATGCAGTTGCTGGCGTCGTCGAGTGAAGAAAATGGCGGCATCGATACGCTGGGCATTATCGATACGCCGGTCCAGCGTATGCAGGATCTGGGTTTACCTCTGCCGCATATGGGCTGGAATCAGGTCATCGCCAACGCCGACAGCCATTTATTCCGCGGCATTGATGAAAATGCTTACTTCTATTTCGTCCACGGATTTGCCATGCCGGTATGCGAAAATACGGTCGCACAGACACTTTACGGCGAGCCCTTCAGCGCCGCCGTTCAAAAAGACAACTTCTTCGGCGTGCAGTTTCATCCCGAGCGTTCCGGTGCCGCTGGCGCACAGTTGCTGAAAAACTTTCTGGAGATGTAAACAGCATGATTATTCCCGCTTTGGATTTGATCGAAGGCAGCGTGGTGCGTTTGCATCAGGGCGATTACGGTCAGCAACGCGACTACGGCAATGATCCGCTGCCGCGTTTACAGGATTATCAGCAGCAAGGCGCGCAGGTTCTGCACCTTGTCGATTTAACCGGTGCAAAGGATCCGGCCGCCCGCCAGATCCCGTTACTGACCACGTTACTGGCCGGTGTTTCTGTGCCGGTTCAGGTAGGTGGCGGTATCCGCAGTGAGCAGGATGTAGAAGCCCTGCTGAATGCCGGTGCGACCCGCGTCGTCGTCGGTTCCACTGCCGTGAAAGACCCGGCGACCGTGCAGGGCTGGTTCAGCCGTTTTGGCGCAGACGCACTGGTGCTGGCGCTGGATGTGCGTATCGATGCTGAAGGCACGAAAAATGTCGCCATCAGCGGCTGGCAGGAAAACTCCAATGCCACGCTGGAACAGGTGGTCGAACAGTATCTGCCGTTCGGTCTCAAACATGTGCTGTGCACGGACATTTCCCGCGACGGTACGCTGGCCGGTTCCAACGTCGAACTGTATCGCGAAGTGACCGCCCGTTATCCACAGGTAGCGTTTCAGGCTTCCGGCGGTATCGGCTCGCTGGAAGATATCGCGCAATTGCGTGACAGCGGCGTGGAAGGCGTGATTGTCGGGCGTGCATTGCTCGACGGTAAATTTAATGTGACGGAGGCAATTTCATGCTGGCAAAACGGATAATCCCCTGCCTCGACGTTAAAGACGGCCAGGTCGTCAAAGGCGTACAGTTCCGCAATCACGAGATCATCGGTGACATCGTGCCGCTGGCACAGCGTTATGCGCAGGAAGGCGCCGACGAACTGGTGTTCTACGACATTACCGCGTCAAGCGATGGCCGCGTGGTGGATAAAAGCTGGGTCTCGCGTGTGGCTGAAGTCATTGATATCCCCTTCTGTGTGGCGGGCGGGATTAAAAGCCTTGAAGACGCCAGCCAGATTTTGCAGTTTGGCGCAGACAAGATTTCCATTAACTCCCCTGCACTGGCGGATCCGACACTGATCACCCGTCTCGCCGACCGCTATGGTGTACAGTGTATCGTGGTGGGCATTGATACCTGGCATGATGCCGAAAGCGGCACTTATCAGGTTCATCAGTTTACCGGCGACGAGGCCCGCACTAAAATCACCACCTGGCAGACCATCGACTGGGTGAAAGAAGTGCAGGAACGTGGCGCCGGTGAAATAGTGCTGAACATGATGAATCAGGACGGCGTGCGTAACGGTTACGATCTTGAGCAACTGAAGATGATCCGCGAAGTCTGTCATGTTCCGCTGATCGCCTCGGGGGGCGCAGGCACCATGCCGCATTTCCTCGATGCATTCCGCGAAGCGCGGGTCGACGGCGCACTGGCCGCCTCCGTGTTCCACAAACAAATTATCAATATTGGCGAGCTGAAAAGCTATTTAGCCGAAAATGGCGTGGAGATCCGCTTGTGAGTAATCAGGAAGGAAAAACCGGTCTGCTGACCGGTGAACAAATCGACCAGCTCGACTGGGAAAAAGTGGACAACCTGATGCCGGCCATCATCCAGCACGCGGTATCCGGTGAAGTGCTGATGCTTGGTTACATGAACCAGGAAGCGCTGAGCGTCACCCAATCTTTCGGTAAAGTGACATTCTATTCACGCACCAAAGCGCGTCTGTGGACCAAAGGGGAAACGTCGGAAAACTACCTGAACGTCGTCAGCATCACGCCTGATTGTGATAACGATACCTTGCTGGTGCTGGTCAATCCGGTCGGACCGACCTGCCACAAAGGCAACAACAGCTGCTTCCACCCTGCCGAAACCGACTGGGCGTTCTTATATCAGCTGGAAGAACTGCTGGCCTCGCGTAAAACCGCCGACCCGGAAAGCTCGTATACCGCCAAACTGTATGCCAGTGGCACCAAACGCATCGCGCAAAAAGTCGGTGAAGAAGGCGTGGAAACCGCGCTGGCTGCTACCGTCAATGACCGTTTTGAACTGAAAAACGAAGCTTCAGATCTGGTCTATCACCTGCTGGTATTACTGCAGGATCAGGATCTGAACCTCAGTGCAGTGATCGATAATCTGCGTCAGCGTCATAAGAAATAACGTCAGATTACGGACGTAAAAAAGCCGCCTTTGCTGATGCATTGGCGGCTTTTTTGTATCGGACTTAAAAACCGGCACGCTAAGTGCGCGCCGGTCAGGGCATTAATCCAACCATTCTGTGTGGAATACGCCGTCTTTGTCAGTGCGTTTGTAAGTATGCGCACCGAAATAGTCACGCTGTGCCTGGATCAGGTTGGCTGGCAGAACCGCAGAACGATAGCTGTCATAGTAGTTGATCGCAGCAGAGAAGGTTGGTGTCGGGATACCGTTCTGAACGGCATAAGACACCACATCACGCAGCGCTTGCTGATATTCGTCAGCGATATTTTTGAAGTACGGGGCCAGCAGCAGGTTAGCGATAGACGCATTCTCAGCGTAGGCATCGGTAATTTTCTGCAGGAACTGAGCGCGGATGATACAACCAGCACGGAAGATCTTCGCGATTTCACCGTAGTTCAGGTCCCAGTTATTCTCGTCTGACGCTGCTTTAAGCTGTGAGAAGCCTTGTGCGTAAGAGACCAGTTTACCCAGATACAGTGCACGACGAACTTTCTCAATGAACTCAGCTTTGTCACCCGCGAAAGGTTTAACAGCCGGGCCAGACAATACTTTCGAAGCAGCGACGCGCTGATCTTTCAGAGATGACAGGTAACGGGCAAAAACAGACTCGGTGATCAGGGTCAGTGGCTCACCCAGATCCAGTGAGCTCTGGCTGGTCCATTTACCGGTGCCTTTGTTCGCCGCTTCATCCAGGATCACATCAACCAGATATTTACCTTCTTCATCTTTCTTGGTGAAGATATCTTTGGTGATGTCGATCAGGTAGCTGCTCAGCTCGCCTTTGTTCCAGTCAGCGAAGGTGGTAGCCAGCTCTTCGTTGCTCAGGTTCAGAGACTGTTTCAACAGGGAATAGGCTTCTGCGATCAGCTGCATGTCGCCGTATTCGATGCCGTTGTGAACCATCTTGACGTAGTGACCTGCGCCATCCGCCCCGATGTAAGCCACGCAAGCGTCGCCATCTTCTGCACGAGCTGCGATTTTCTCAAGGATCGGTGCAACCAGTGCATAAGCTTCTTTCTGACCGCCAGGCATGATGGATGGGCCTTTCAGTGCGCCCTCTTCACCACCAGAAACACCGGTACCGATGAAGTTGAAACCTTGTTCAGACAGTTCGCGGTTACGACGAATGGTGTCTTTATAATAGGTGTTGCCGCCATCGATCAGGATGTCGCCTTTATCCAGGTGCGGAGTCAGGGATGCGATGGTTTTATCAGTTGCTTCACCGGCTTTCACCATCAGCAAGATACGACGAGGTTTTTCCAGCGAGTCAACAAACTCTTCAACGGTGTAGTGCGGAACCAGATTTTTACCCGGATTTTCAGCGATGACTTCATCAGTCTTGTCGCCGGAACGGTTAAAAATGGATACGGAATAACCACGGCTTTCGATGTTAAGCGCGAGGTTACGGCCCATTACCGCCATACCGACTACGCCGATCTGTTGTTTGGACATTAGCAACTCCTGTCTGAATTAGTTGATCGCCCAGATTTTAGTCTAAACCCCTGTAAACAGTGAGTTTAA
Source organism: Rahnella victoriana (assembly GCF_021276285.1). Lineage (NCBI taxonomy): Bacteria > Pseudomonadati > Pseudomonadota > Gammaproteobacteria > Enterobacterales > Yersiniaceae > Rahnella > Rahnella victoriana. Next base: position 3,608,600 of record NZ_CP089919.1, on the reverse strand, counting down.
CTGCACTGAGCCATACAAATGAACACAAGCATTGTACATGAGAATGGCAAAGGGTGAACCTATTGCAGCCATAACAATATTCTGATCCCGGGGGCAGTGGCTGGCTGCTTTCCATTCTCACTAACGGATTTCACTTTACCGGTAACATCGCAGAAATGCAGGTTAAAAAGAGCTTTGTTAAAACAAAAAACCGGGCCCCATGGGGTCCCGGTTTTATTCTTCAACTACATCTTGCCTGACATTATTTATGCTTTGCAGTCGTAGTTAGATTGCAGCCATTCAGAGAAAGCCTCACCCTGAGTTGGATGGCGCAGACCGTACTCTACAAAGGCTTTCATGTAACCCAGTTTATCGCCACAGTCATGTGAACGCCCGGTCATTGAGAAAGCTTCAACGGTTTGCTTTTTCATCAGCATAGCAATGGCATCTGTCAGCTGAATTTCGTTACCTGCACCGTAAGGTGTGATAGCCAGCAGAGGCCAGATAGCTTCAGACAGAACGTAACGGCCAACTACGGCGAGGTTGGAAGGCGCATCTTTCAGCTCAGGCTTCTCAACAATCGCTGTCATGGGTGCACTTTCGCCAGGTTCAACCTCAGCGCCATTCACATCAACTACACCGTATTTAGACACGTCTTTCTCAGGCACTTCTTCAACCATAACCTGGCTGTTGCCTGTTTCTTTGAAGCGGCGAAGCATGGCGGCAAGATTGTCTTTGCGCAGGTCACTGGATGCTTCATCCATCAGAACGTCAGGCAGGATGACAGCGAACGGCGAATTACCGATTAAAGGTTTCGCACACAGGACAGCATGACCCAGGCCTTTTGACTGCCCCTGACGAACGTTCATGATCGTCACACCTTTAGGACAGATAGATTGCACTTCTTCCAGCAACTGGCGTTTAACGCGTGTTTCTAGCATGCTTTCCAGTTCGAAGGAGGTATCGAAGTGGTTTTCAATTGCGTTCTTGGAGGAGTGTGTAACAAGAATGATTTCTTTGATTCCCGCTGCAGCACATTCGTTAACGATGTACTGAATCAATGGCTTATCAACGATAGGCAACATTTCTTTTGGAATCGCTTTAGTGGCTGGCAGCATACGCGTACCAAGGCCGGCAACAGGGATAACAGCTTTCAACATTGTAAAAGATACTCCTTGAAACCAATAGATTTTAAAAATCAGTTAGTTATGAAATCAGAATCTTGTGCATCCTACTTGTGTTTGCAGAAACACACAAACCGGTTTTCTTTTGTCGCCAAAACTATACGCATAATTATAGACCCATCGCTCAAGTCTGACTGCGCTACGTACTTTCTCAGGATCTTTAATCTATTGTTGATGACCCGGCAAAGAGGTGTTTGGTGCCAATAACGATAACAGTTTCCCCATCTGCGCTGCGAGTCAAATCAATAAAATTAGGACTGTTTCCCGGTTTTTGGACGAAAAAAAACTTTCATCCAAAAAAAACATAATCAGATTTAGCGTGGGTCAACAAAGAAGACAGGCACTACCTGCCCTTCTTTTACGGATGTAATAAAAATCGAGGCCGCATTTAACGCTTCCCTGATGGTGACATCCATATCCAGATAACGATATGTCCCTAACCGGCCGACGAAGGATATGTTGGTTTCTGCCTCTGCCATATCAAGATAACGGTTGAGCAAGGCTTTTTCCTTTACCAACCGGATAGGGTAGTACGGAATATCCGAAGGTTGACAAGCACGGCTAAACTCACGATAACAAACAGATTTTTCGTGTTTTTCCCAGGGTGCAAAATATTTATGCTCAGTAATGCGGGTGAAAGGCACCTCTTCATTGCAGTAATTCATTACTGCTGTGCCTTGATAATCACCATCAGCATAGAAACGTTCAAAATCAAGAGTACGATATCCAAGACGACCTTCTGAATAGGCAAAATAGCCATCTATAGGCCCGGAATAAAACACATGGTCAAAGTCTTTAACTTGTGATGAGTCGAAAGTGGTACCTAACTGAACATTTATTTTTTCGTGGCAAAGGATACGTTCAACCATTTGGGTATAACCTTCAGCAGGCATCCCCTGATGTTTATGATTAAAGTAGTTATCATCATAGTTGAAGCGCAATGGCAGACGTTTGAGGATACTTGCTGGTAATTCCGTTGGACTGCAACCCCACTGCTTTTGCGTATAACCTTTGAAGAAGGCTTCGTAGAGTTCTTTTCCAATCATGCTCAGAGCTTGTTCTTCAAAGTTCTGAGGATCAGTGATCGATTTATCTGCCAGTTCACGGATAAAATCGTAAGCCTCTTTCGGGCTCAGAGTTTTACCAAAAAATTGGTTAATGGTTTGTAAATTGACAGGTAATGAATAGACCCGGTCATTAAATATAGCTTTAACGCGGTTCACATAAGGTTTGAACTCCTCAAACCGGTTCACATAATCCCAAACTTCTGTGTCATCAGTATGAAAAATATGAGGTCCGTAAACATGAAGCATGACATCGGTTTTATCATCACGATACGTATGGCAGTTACCTGCGATGTGCTGACGTGAGTCAAATACTGTACAGTCATGTCCCGCTTCTGCGAGCTGTCGCGCGATAACCGCACCTGATAATCCCGCTCCAACTAATGCTATATTCATTTTATCGCTTCCCTAGGTATTGTCTTTTAAGAAAACCTACCCCTTTGAGTAAAAGGTTTTCTCCTTCGATATTTACAACTTTTCTATACCCTATTTTTATTTCATTACGGTGATGATACAACCAAACGTTAAAAAGTCTCTCCGCCATAAATCCGAAAACACGCCTCTGATACGGGTCATATGTCTCGTACGGTATTTTATCCTTTAAGGACAGAAGAATTGAAAACACCCATTCGAAATAGGGTTCAATGACCTTACGTTTTGCAACAAACATATTGTAGAGACTGAGCTTACTATCAGACATGACATGGTCAAAAGATGATATGTAATCAGGATATTGAAGAGCAATTTCCTTTCTCAACAAGTCAAGGTCGTCTTTACTATGTGCTTTAAGATAGTGATCTTTGATATTAGCAATGACATAGTTTCTAGGCTTTGCAACAATAATGTCGGACTCATTCAAAGCTAATGATAAATCGCCACTGCTGGCGATTTGCGAACCGTTCAAATCTATTGCTTGTGTAGCTGGTTTGAAATAGCGGCGATAATGGACAAGACCAATTTCATCATCGCGATTATTTTTCCAGATCCAATATAAGGCAGTTAATTCACAGAATGAAGAGTTAAGGTGACTGATGTTATCGCCTGTATTGTCCTGCAAAAACGATGCGTTATTATCAAGACGGCTTAAACCAACTTTTAAGGGAGAGTAATTCGAATCCAGAGGGAAATTATAATTTTTATGCGACACAATGAAAACTTGCATTATGAACCTTCAGTTTAATAATAAATGCTACGCTATTGGAATGTGCGTTTTTTAAAACCCGACATTAAACAATAAAAAATTATCACTAGCAGGTAAACAACCGTCTTGTAAGAGTACAAATAGCCCGTATCTCCCATTGTTGCAACCCTAAACATCATAAAATAGAATTTCATTGCCACAAAAAGCAATATATAATCTTTAACAACGAATGACCGATACAACATCCAAAATGACAATCCGCAGAAAATACCAATAATAGAAACGGGTATAACCGATAAGTAATATCCGAAAAAGTAAATATTATTGACTGGTGATGCCATAGTGAATGTTATACCAGCATTTTTATATCTCTCGAAAACCTCAGGAGGAGAGATTTGCTGCATCAGGTAATACATTCCCTGGCCTTCATATTCAGTGCCGAAGCCAAAATAGTGGTGAATGATTATAGCCAAATTCTTTAGATTACCTAAGTCACTTACGCTGTCTACAGCCCACCACATTTGACCTTGAAGTAATATACGCGTACTCAACGCGTCCAGAGCATCACTTGTTCCTGCGGAGCGTATGGAGGCATAGCTGCTCAATATTAATAAAAAAACGATGAAAGAACTGAAAATAATTGTTTTCTTGAATCTAAATAAAAAATGGAAAACACTCTTCCTAGAGAACAAAAGTATTGGAATTATGAAATATAATGTTGATATAAATAGTCCGGAGAATTTTTCTCCGACTAAACTTTGCACAGCAAGGCTCAAGACAAACAATATAATGAAATATCTGTTTTTAGATGTGACGTAAAAGTATCCAATGAATATTGATAATTGAGAAAGAACGAATCGTACATACCCCCCCCATTCGGGCGCTATATTACCCCAATAATAAAAACGGTCAACACCATGACTGCTAGGAGTCCCATATTTAATATATATATATATTAGACACCCGAGGCTAAATAGAAAAATCGCTAAAAAAACAGTCTTCACTGAAGTATTTAGTACAAAAGGAAAGCGAATTGATATTAATTTAGTTTTATTTAAGCTTACAAAAGTACAATAAGAGGAAATAATGAAAGTAGCCGCAAGAAATAGGTTTCTAACTGTTGCACCGCTAAGAAAGGAATTTAGTTGCGTCTCCGTTAAATAGGTTCCGTACTCAATGAAGTAACAACAAACACCCGAGAAAGTAAATGCCCAAATAAAGACAAGGATAAAATAGGAATACTTTTCTCGTTTTAAGAAGATAAAAGCAACCATAATAAACCAATATAATAAAACAAAAGTATTAAATATTATACTAGGTGGAATAATCAACGATAATAAAAAAATCAACATCCATCCAAGTGATATGCTAAACATTGATCTTTCTTCCAGAAAAAAGTTTAAACCATTGTTCTCTAACTGAAGAAATACTATACCGTTCAGCATATTTAGAACTTGTTCTGCTCATTTTATCAAGCAGTACTGGATCGCGCATTAGTTGTTCTAGTCGCTCAACAAATTTTTGATTGTCCCCTTCAGGTATAAGAAATCCATCTTCACTGTCGTGGATGATTTCTGCCGGACCAGTTTGGCAATCAAAAGCGATACAAGGTAACCCTAGAGTTTTCGCTTCGATTAAAACCATTGGCAAACCTTCAAATCTGGATGTCATAAGATAAATATTGCTTTGACGGTAATTGGACAAAATATCTTTTGTTGGCTTAACAAAGTTAACACTATCCGAAATTTCTAAAGTTGCGGCCAGTTGTTTCAGATTTTGCTCATCCTCACCATTACCCACAATATCAAGTGACCAAATTTCCTTAAGCTTTCTGTCCAGCTGGGACCAAATTATTAAAAGGTCATCAAAACCCTTCTGATAAGTGAGTCGTCCAACAGCAATTGTTTTGTAATTCATATCATAACCATCTTTTGAATTATTCTCATTATCAATAGAGAACGGCGATGGATTTTGAATGACAACTACATTTTTAAACGTAGACTTCATGATTTCTTTATCGTGTTCTGTAAGAACGGAGATATAATTAAATTTTTTATAAAACAATCTTTTTAAAGTATTTATCTTCACCCCAGCAGATTGATAAGAAATATGTTCCGCCGCAATTTTTATTATATTTTTTGTATTGAGAGTAAAATAAATGCTTCCCATAAATATATTCAATAATTTTAAAGAAGCACTAATTATTACATCCGGTTTTTGTTCAAAAACTATTTTACGTATTCTAAGCCAATTTGACAGTAAACCACCATCGAGCCCAATAACTTTGATCTTAGTATTAATAGGGAAGAATGATGCTTCGCGATTCATTGTAATGATAGTAACCTCATTTTCTGCGCTCCAGTCATTCGCAAGCATTGAAATCACTCTCTCGGTCCCGCCACTATTTGAGAGGGCGTTTATTATCAGAAAAATTTTCATATTTAACCTATATAAAAAGAACTTTTGGCGCTATGCTTTTTAATAATCTTTGGAAGTCATCAATAAGAAAAATATTTAAGTCACTGCCATCAAGATAAAACACACGTTCATTTTGGCCAAATAATACGTTTGAATAAAAAATTGATGACGATAATAGAGAAGAAATATATACCTTATCTTGAATTAAATTTATGAGTACCGACTCGAAATTAAAAGATTCATCGCAAATTTCAAAAAGTAAATTTGGATTTTTTTCCGAAAGAAATTGCTTCAACTCCATCATCACCTTCATGTTGCTTCTGGGATGGGTTTTTATCAAGATCTTATGCAATGCAAATTTTTCACAAAACGACTCGAACTTTTCATTTAAATATACAAAATAGTCATGCCTGGAAATAATCCGATCCTCAACTAAAGGAGATTCAACATAAATTAATGTATCACTTGTTGTTTTTTTCAGAAATTGATTTGTTTGAAGGCCAGAACCTCTGGAAATGATATTTATATAATTTTCTGGTTTAATTAATTGAACATTGGTTACGAGAGGAAAACAGTTTGCAGAAAGAGCCCAATATCTTGAAGCTCTGGTGTACTGCCCAAAATAATATCGAGGGTTATATTTATATTTATTCTTGAATATTAATGACAATAAAAAATGATAAACATAAGATTTAATGTTTTTCTTCCCCCAGAAAGGACGAACTCTGGGTAAATAACTTCCCAGCCCATCTTCCATCATTTCAGAGAAAACACAATCAGTATCATTAATCATTAATTGCACTAACAGATTGTTATCATTACTAAAATAAGAAATATACTTGCTATCAAGTTCCGATTTAATTGAGGAAATTAAATTTATTAGTTTTTCTTTAATACCATAAAGGTCACTAACCTTTGTGACTATCGGAGGAATATGTAATTCATTTTTAACATTCAACTTGGTATCAGATATAGTAACTATAACATCAATATCTTCTAACTTTCTTCCTTGCTGTCTCAAAATTGCTTCTAAAATATTGAGTTGATGCCTAGTGCCTACAAAAGCTATTTCTTTATAATTATCAAATACCATTTGTCTTTCACTCAAATAAATTATTTATCGCTGAAGCGAACTGCATTTACCATTCGATGTTTAATATAGCACATTAATGTAATCGCGATTAGCTGACCAAATGCAATACCATACGAAGAAAAGTAAAAACCAAGAATTGACATTGTTACCAAGCCGAGCAAAAACGATATCACAGTAGATACGATTATTTGTCTATCCATACCTTTAGCGTATAACTCAAAATGCGGCACTAATGATATACAGTAAATAAAAGCACCCAATAGTAAGACATAAAATACTCCCTGGTGTGCCACCAAGTCTGATTTGTGAAGATAATATGATATAAGGGGAACGATTATCGCTAGACAAGCCGAGACTAGGGAACCAGTTATAATAACGGATTTGTAAAACTTCTTTTTGCATTCATCGAAACTCTTGAGATCGCTATTTTTATAATACTTAACAAGCTTGGGGTAAAAGATAACTACAACACCTGCATCGACAAAAGCCATCAATGCAGCTGAAAAACTAGAGAAATAGGAGTAAGCACCAACATCTGTTTTATTAGAAAACGTATTGATAAGATACCTATCAGCCGTAAATATCCCCCTTAAAGCCAAAGTCGCCAATAATAATGGCATACAAACCTTTAGCCCTCGGAAAATCCATCTCCAGTCAACTCTAGAAGATAAATAGGAGGATAATGAAATAATGCGAAATATAGGGACTATAAATAGCAGGCTTAGCAGATCCCCAAAAAGCCAGAAAAACCATAGTTTTTCAAGACTAGCATTATTACCACAAAGCATATAGATAATAAACAGATATGCCCACAGTCCTCCTCGAACGAAAAACTGTATATTAGCCAAGATTGGCATTCCAAATATTACCAAAAGGCGCATTACTTCTTGAGAAAAGTGCTCTAAAATTAGTATCACACAAAATAAATATATATATTTACTTTCAAAACCAACTGCGTAATAGGTAAAAGTAGTAATTATGATAACTGCAACATACAGAGAAAAATAAAATGAAAACTGGTTCTTTATTTTTCCAGACTTATACTCCCGACTTCCAACAACAACTTCTCGCGATGAGTATGTATAAAAATCAAATCCTAATAAATAACCTAGATAGCTAATACCTGAAACAACTAAGGCGTAAACCCCGATATCTTTAATGGAAAACTCTTTTGCCATAAAAATAATCAGCAAAAACTTGCTCGCTAAAGTTGCTCCCCTTATCCCCAGGGGGAACATTTTTTTTAAAAAAACATCATGTTGGTACACGTAAAGACCTATTTTTTTACTAATGAAAGAGAAATTGGCTGACCTTTGGGTATATTTTTAACTGCTTTTTTACCTAAAATATCATCTAAATGTTTAGGGGCTAAACCAAAACCCGGCCTGATACTTTTCACGTTTTCAGTAGTAAACTCTTCACCTTCAGCAATATCTTTTACAACATAGAGCGAGCGTCTGAATTTGGCATTGCCTTTCTCACTTTCTTTACGCTCGTAGTTCACTTTCCCCAGAGCCTGCCATGCAACTTTTGCATCGCGACAAAGCTGCTCCAGTTCTTTGGGTTCCAGAGAAAAACTGTCATCGGGTCCGCCGCCATTGCGATCGAGAGTAACATGTTTTTCAATCACGGAAGCACCAAGCACCACAGAAGCAATGGCCGTTGTATTATCAATAGTATGGTCTGATAGGCCTGAAATCACGTTAAAGCGGTTTGATATATCAGCAATGGTGGCCAGGTTGTATTCTCCAGCAGGTGCTGGATATCCACTTACACAATGCAACACAACGAGCTCTTTGCAGCCCCCTTCGTAAGCCGCATTAATCGCTTCCTGAATTTCCTCTTCATTGGCCATGCCAGTGGAGATAATCATAGGCTTGCCTGTTTTTGCGACGTATTTGATTAAAGGAAGATCAATTGCTTCAAAAGAGGCTATCTTATATGCGGGAGCAGCAAGCTCTTCCAATAAATCTACTGCGGTATAATCAAATGGTGAGCTAAAAATAGTAATCCCTAATTCTTTCGCTTTCTCAAAAAGTGGCTTGTGCCACTCCCAAGGCATTTGGGCACCTTTATAAAGATTATAAAGAGTTTGACCATCCCATAAACCTCCATGGATTTGGAAATCCTCACTATCGCAATCAATTGTTATTGTATCAGCAGTGTAAGTTTGCAATTTAATAGCATCGGCCCCAGCTTTTTTTGCTGCTTCCATGATCTGAAATGCCCGCTGAATATCACCATTATGGTTAGCAGAAAGCTCAGCGATAATGTATGGTGCATGGTCAGGCCCAATTTCGCGACCGTTAATTTTAATTGTCTTTTTCATTCACGCCTTCCAAAAATATTGAGTTTCATTAAGTTTTTTGAAACCTAATGATTTAAATAAGATATTTGATGCTTTATTGGATTCAAGAACCGTTGCGATAAGGGTCTTTTCACAATGTTCTTTCATTAAAATTTTCATTGCTGAAGAAGCGATCCCTCTGCCAAAAAAATTCGGGTCAATGAAAATTGAAATTTCAAATTCATTTGCAGCCTCAAGGGTATTTGTACTGTCAATACGAAGACTGCCACAAGAGTTCCCTGCTACTTTTATAATATAAAAATAGCAATTATCATCTGTTAGCTTTGTGGTCATCCAGTTATAATGACCTTCCCATGTAGGAATATCAGGATTTCTGGCATATTTTCTGGTCTCAGGCAGACATTGCAAACTATAAATATATTTAATATCTTCACTGGTAGCATATTCAAGCACAATACTATTTCCCTCTTTATCAAAAAGAGGATCGATTTCCTGAGATATTCTGAACACACCATGTCCATCGCAGATGCTTAAAGCTTTATTTACTTGTTTCTGATAATTATCAAGAACTAATGACCAGCAGAATTTGAACTCCTCCAATGAGGGACTTATAGTCGTAATAACGACCATTCCTAATTTTTGGAGAGCCTCAGCTATTTGCAATTGATTATCTGCAATTGCGATGTTAATCGTAGGTAGAGCTAATGTGCATCTTTCCCAAGTTGTGCCGCCAATCGCACCGATGGCAATATCATGTTCCGCCATAAGAGATGCCATGTTGTTGCTGTTAATAACTAAATCTATATTTTCATGATAGGAAGTAGCGGTAATTCTTAATTTTTCGATATGAGGATTTAACTGTCCCAGAACAACAGTTATTTTCCAGTCTGCAGTTAAGCATAATGTTTTAATATGGCCTAATATTTTTTCCGTAACATTATGTTCATCTACGCCGCCCATCGTGACTAATATTTTTTTGGGTTCACGACATTTTAGACGTTGGGATATAGCGTAATTTCTAATCTGTATAAATTCATCGCGAATAAAAGCAAAATTCGGACCAAGTAACATCGTGCAATTTTCATTGACAAGTTTCGCGTAACTCTTTCTTTTACGCATAATAGTTTGATCAATCAATATATTGCAATAATGCTTTCGGTCAGCCAAGTCATCAATAACAACAAAGGTTCCTGTGAATTTTTGTTGAATAAACTTTTCCCATGATTCATCTAACGAATAGTGGTCAACAACAACTATATGTGGCTTAAAAAGATCCACAATATCATTAAACTGTTGAGCATCTGCATGCCAGGAGCAACCAAGCCATTCGGCGTGATGTACAATTTGCGCACTAGTTAATTCTGACACCCTTACTACTGTATTGTTGGGTAAAGAATAAACATCAAAACCCGCTTCGAACACAGTCAAATTGAGATTACCAGTATGCTCACGGCTTACAAAAGCACATGTATGCCCCCAATCACGTAATTTTTTAGCAAGTGAAAGGCATCTCATGATATGGCCTGAGCCAATTTTCAATGACGCATCCGTACGAAATAAAATCTTCATTTACTGCGCTAATCCCGATGCTTTCATCATTAATTCAGCTAATACCCAGTCTTCCTGCGTGTCAATATCCTGTACCCGATGGCGGGGGAGAATAATACCTCTGGACCGTGCAGTAAAAATCGGAGATTCAGCAACCCAGGCATCATAGGTTCCCCAATAGAATTGACCGGCGTCATGCCAAGCTTCAATTAAATCCTGAGAACGAGTGTTAAAAAGCTCGGGGTTAAACATTTCTATTTGACGGGATTCACTCACCATCAATGCACGCTGTATTGGGTAAGGATAACTCGTGATAGAGAAAGCATATTCACAATCCCCTGCGGATATCTCTGCCAGCCCTTTTAATATGTCATCTTTGTTTATAAAGGGAGCTGTTGCATAAATGCAACATATATAATCTGGCTTACTGATATTTTCAGTTATCCACTCTACCGCATGTTTTATAACTGGTATGGTTCCTGCGTAATCACCAGAGATTGATTCCGGACGTGTAAAAGGAACATCCGCTCCAAATTGTATCGCTATTTTGGCAATTTCATTATCATCTGTTGAGACAATAATTTTATCAAAGAGGCCGCTCTCACGAGCGGCATGAATGGAGTAAGCAATCATCGGCTTACCACAGAAATTTTTAATATTCTTGCGGGGAATCCTTTTACTTCCACCACGGGCAGGGATGATTGCTACTTTCATTTACAGCAGACCTTTCAACGTGTTGACTACAAACTTCTGTTCATCATCAGACAGTGTTGCATACATTGGCAAACTGATGGCACCAGAGTAATACTCCTCCGAGTGAGGATAGTCTCCTTCCTTATGCCCCAGGTCCATATAATATGGTTGAAGATGAACTGGTATATAATGAACGTTCACACCAATATTTGCTGCTCTCATGCCATTGAAAACTTCAAGTCTTTTTGAGGCATCTTTGAGCACGATGGGATAAAGATGTAATGCACTATAGCTATCAGGGCTTTGGAATGGAATGACCACATCCAAATTTGCCAGCAGATCTTCGTATTGTCTCGCAAGTTGATGCCGGCGACTGACAAAATCGTCAATACGCGTCAACTGACTTACCCCCAATGCCGCCTGCATGTCCGTCATTCGGTAATTCAATCCAAGCTCAATCTGTTGATAATACCAGGGTCCTTCAGCATTTTTGGTCATGCTATCAGTATCACGTGTAATGCCATGACTTCTAAGAAGACGCATCTTTTCTGCAAGCTCATCATTATTTGTCAAAGCCATACCACCTTCAGCGGTAGTAATGATCTTAACAGGATGGAAGCTTAAGATAGTGATATCAGAATATTTACTCGCGCCTATCTTAGCATCAAGATAATATCCACCTATGCCATGCGACGCATCTTCAATGAGAAAGAAATTATATTCATCGGCCAATTTACGAATGGCTTTCAGATCACAAGACTGTCCTGCAAAATCGACGGCAACAACAATTTTAGGCAAATTACCTTCAGCTTTCGCTTTGGTTAACTTTCCTTCTAAAGCAATAGGGCACAAATTGTAGGTTTTTGGATCAATATCTACAAAGCTGACATTTGCACCACAATACCGACCACAATTGGCGGAGGCGACAAAAGTATTCGGGCTAGTCCAAAGCCAGTCGCCTTCTTTCAGCCCAAGAGCAAGGCATGCAATATGAAGAGCTGATGTTGCACTGTTAACAGCGACAGCATGCGCGACACCAACATACTCTGATATTCCTTTTTCAAATGCCGGCACAGCCGGCCCTTGCGTTAAGAAATCAGAAGTTAATACATCCCTGACCGCCTTTATGTCATCTTCAGAGATATTCTGCCGACCATAAGGAATGTAATTCATTATATATTGCCTACTTTATCTTTATTAATTTCAATCCATTCCTGTAATTCTTCAATGCTCATCCATTCTGGATTGGAATCGCTTTCGTACACAAAACCCTCAGGAACACGGACACCATCTTTAATACGTTCTGGTGTATCACACCAATTATGAATTGCTGGCAAAATTTTAAAGTGCTCAGGATATTCATAAGTGTAGTAAGCATCCTCTGCGCTGATCATTTGCTCATGCAGTTTTTCGCCCGGACGAATACCTATCACTTCCTGTCGTGCTTCTGGTGCCGTGGCAGTGGCAACATCTGTGACTTTCATAGAAGGGATTTTTTTTACATAGATCTCGCCGCCAGCCATATCTTCGAAAGCATGCCAGACAAGTTCAACACCTTGTTCCAGGGTAATCATAAATCGCGTCATTCGATCATCAGTAATAGGTAAAACCCCCTTCTCCTTAATTGAAAGGAAGAATGGGATTACGGAACCACGTGATCCCATGACATTTCCGTATCGAACGACTGAAAAACGTGTTTTAGTTGCACCACTATATGAATTTCCAGCGACAAATAATTTATCTGATGCAAGCTTAGTAGCACCATAGAGATTAGCTGGGCTGCTCGCTTTATCCGTAGAAAGAGCGACAACACGGTCAATACCTTTATCAAGGCAGGCATCAATAACATTCATTGCACCATTGATATTGGTTTTGACACATTCGAATGGGTTATATTCAGCCGTTGGTACAATTTTAGTTGCTGCTGCATGCACTACAAAATCAACACCGTCTAAAGCGCGATATAAACGTTCTTTATCACGTACATCCCCAATGAAGAAACGGATGCGTTTTTCATCTTTAAACTGCTTCGCCATCTCCCACTGTTTCATTTCATCACGGGAATAAATGATAATTTTCTTTGGGTTATATTTCGCCAGAGTCATGCGTACGAACTTATTACCAAAAGAACCAGTACCGCCAGTTACAAGGATCGTTTTGTTATCAAACATATTCTTCACCACAGTTAGCACTATAAATTAAGGGGTTTATTTTTAACTAATTGACGATATCCATATCACAAACATAAAATTGGAATCTTAATTGTTAGTAAAAATAATATAAAGCGACACTACAATAATGATCAGTACGCACCATCACGCTTTAAGACAACGTTAATGGTTTTAAACAAAATAGCAATATCATTCCAGAGCGACCAGTTTTTAACATACCAGGCATCAAAATAAACTCTTTCGCTGTAGTCGACGTCGTTCCTACCGCTTACCTGCCATAGCCCTGTCATTCCGGGTTTAGCCATTAGATAATATTCAACATTGCTTTCGTATCTTTCAAGTTCTGAATCTATAATAGGTCTGGGACCTACCAGACTCATTTCGCCTTTGAACACATTCCAAAGCTGAGGCAATTCGTCGAGACTAGTCTTGCGGATAAAATGACCCACTTTGGTTATACGTGGATCGTTTTTAAGCTTGAAATCCTTATCCCATTCTTCTTTTGCAGCCGGATCACTCGCAAGCAATTGGTCCAGAACTTGCTGAGAATTTTTTATCATTGAACGGAACTTCAGGCAGCCGAACTTTTTCCCTGAACGACCTATACGCTGATGGCTATATATCGGGCTTCCCCCATCGCGTGATACTAAATACATTAACGTCAATAAGACAGGAGATAAAAGTATCATAAGTACAAACGAACCAAAAATGTCGAAGGTGCGCTTGATAAGCCTCGAGCTTCGTTTCATAAGGTTATTATGAACACGCAAAATCATTACATCGTGACTAAAAATGAAGGACATATCGGTGCCATATAATGGCACGCCCCGGAGTGTCGGAATGACAGAAACTGATGCACAATGGTGTTTTGCCAAACACATTAGCCAATAGTCTCTGATTGAATGCTGATCAAACTCTACAGCGACAATAAATTGCGTTTCCCCTGGATCGAATTCTTCCCAGAGGGCTTGTTCATTTTCTATCAGAGGCACGGGGGTCGATACCACTGTTTCATGTGAATCATTTTGAACGCGAAAGAATGCTCTTACATCAAAACCCAGCATTTCTTCACTTTGCAATGCTGCATAAGCGTCTAATGCATTATCTCCAGCGCCTATGATTACAGTTGGCTTGGTCCATAAACCAAATCGATTAAGTATTTTTTTAGTGATCGAACGCGCGAGGGGAATTGTGGTTAATGCAAGAAGCCAGGTCAATACCCAAACATATCTTGACATCCCCCATTTTGAAAATCCCACTAGTGCAAGATTGATAATTGCAAAAATAAAAATAGTTCGAATTATTTCTTTTAATTCAAACCAGTAAGGCTTGCGAAAAGTATAATGCCTTAATCTTATCCAAAACCATCCCACACAGAATAGAGATAAGATAAAATGCGATAAATAAAAAGATGATAATTCCCGACGCGGTATGAACCTATAAATATCGCCTGATATATAGTTTACAATCATTATTGCTAAAACGAGTGAAAGATTAAAAAAAGCAAAATCTGACAATCCTAAAGAAAAATGCACAGCAAATTTCCTGAACCGAGCATTATAGTTTTTCATATAGCCACTCTTTATAGTTAGAAATTTCCATTAGTTATTGAGTGCACTCAATTTCCCAACAGAAATTTCTTTTCATCCTTGTAAGAAACCTTTTACATTGAGTTAAGGCTTCATAGTAAAATGAAACCGTTCAGATTAAAAAAACGCCTCATTAAATCATGCAAAATATCGTAGTCTCAATTTTCACGCCATTTTGTAGTAACCGTTTATTACTTTGCTTCAACTCATCCGCTGTAATTTCATTGTTATTTACCACAATAACTCTACACTCCGAGAAGCGCCCAACGATGGCAGTATCATTAGCCTTTAAGATTGCAGGACAATTGATTATCACAACATCATAAATTTCCCGAACCTTTTCAATCATGGAGTGATAGGATGTTGACAATAACTTATCCGTAGAATATTTACTGATATTACCAGAGGTCATTACATCCAGATTATTGATATTGCTACTTTTTAGAATATCAGTTAACCCGATTTCATCATTAAGATATTCTGATAATCCGGATGTCGATTCAATGTCAAATACTTCTCCTAAAGAATCCGACTTAATGTCGTTGTCGATTAATAAAGTCTTTTTGCCCGCATTAGCGAAGACAATCGCCAAATTTGCGACAAGAACATTTTTGGCCCCACTAATTTGTGGTGTCGAAATGACAATCACGTTGTTGCTATTTTCAGCCATCAAATAGCTTAAATGGGTCCGTACTGTTCGAAGCGATTCTTCGAAGTCGGAATCCCTCTCTTCTAAAACATGGAGATATTTACCGGGTTCATTATTACGGATTTTTGGCAAGGAAACACCGGTGCTTACCGTCATGCCTAGTAATTCAATGTCCGAAGCATTTTGTAGATTTTTATTAATCAAAGCGCGTGTCAATATAAAACCAGAAGAAAGGATAACTCCTAATATTCCCGCAATGAGAACTATGGCTACACGCAGTATAGTTGTCGAACTATTTTCTTCAAATGCCGGATCAACTACTCTGACATCATTGATACTGGCCGATTTGATTAGTTCAAGTCTTTGCTTCTGGTTTTGAAGTTGAACATTAAGTTCCTGTCCAGTCAAGATTTCACGTGTTAGTCGCAATAGTATCTGCTGACCACTGCCAGGAAGTGCCGTAATTGCGGTATCATTTTGTGCCCCACCGGCTCCCCCTATTTCGTTATAACCATTATTACTGTTGATTTGATTAAGCGCGGTAGCAGCATCCTGGATTTGTTTTTGAGATAAAGATTTGCCTGTTCGCGTAACCTCGTTCAGCTCATTCAATTTCTTTTCTGCTAAATCTAAATCATTACTAACTTGTTCCAATCGTTGATTTACACCGACTAAACTTTGGTCAGCATCACTTATATTACGATTGTTTTTGTTTTGAACATAATCTCTGACAATGCTATCTAATAACTTGATTGTTTCCCCTTCATCATCACCCGTTAAAGTGAGCGTCAACAATCCACTATCTTTAGCTTGCTCAATAACATTCATTCTTTTTTGAATATTACTGATGACGTCCTCAAGATTATTTTTCTTCAGAATAAACTGGGATCCTGCAGGCGCATTTGTACCATTCAATAACATCGTGAAATTAGAATTTTTACTAACCTCACCAACAGTACCAGAGATGACTTCCTTCGAATTATATTGGACTTTATATTTTCCGTTCTCTTCAATGGTTAATAGCATTTCTTGATTAATGACTTCGCGCGGAACATCCAGTCGTGTTATAGTGATTTCAGGCTCATCGTCATTTTTAATCAATTTTGAGATTAGACCGCCGATTACTGGAATATGTTTTGGTTCAATGCTTATCGTTTTATTTAGCGTATTAACCGTTTTTTCAATTACATTTCGTGAAGTTATCCATTGTATTTCTTCTGCAGAACTCGACTTAGACACATACATGTCGTCCGGCAGTGTATTGATCTGGATAACAGAATTCACTTTGTAACTTGGAGCCAAGGTTGCTGCCGCTATAATCCCAAGGACCATAGCGACCGCACAACTGGTTATTATAATCCATTTTCTTTTAACCAGATGCGAGATTATCCTTCCGAGGTCGATCTCATTTACTTGATTATTCATAGAAGATGAATCAATAATATTTTTCGTCATTAGGCTCTCTAATTTAATTTTTTATTAAATGTTTAACTGTTCGAACTAAAATATTCTAATCGGCGATTAGAACTTCGACCATGTTAGTTTCATAGTAATACTACGATTGACATGAATATCAAACTCAAGTGTTTACTTCACCCTATTTAACCTTCAAAAGGGCCGCTAGCTTGGGTCTGTATGTAGCATCCTGATGGACTAAGGTGATTAGATTTCAGTTACCTTTTGGGCACGCTACCGCCCTTGGCTCATAGCAACCAATGCGCTTACAAATCCCTTCCCATGTTCATCCAGGGTGCAAAAATCTTACACATCCCGGTTCAAAATTTCAGCAATTCCCTTTGTCTAACAACGAATTTTATGCCAATGACGAAAAATTAGAACCGCATAACTCCTAAAAAGCATTTTTTCGGAGTGGGACTAAAAATCATATGTTTTCTAATAAATCACGCTTGATTTTCAATCGTGTTATGTCTTATTACAATATTTGATTATTTTTTATCCCAATACCTGTAAAATGAACAAGTTACTGTGAAAAAGCACAATCTATTGTAGCTCCGGGATGTTCCGGATGCTAATTTTTACCTAAATTTTTGTTCGAGATGTTCCCCCTTGCTGACCTTGCACTCTCCTCCCGATTTCGAGGTTTGATTTTTCTTTAGACGCAGGTCGTTCCTGCTGATTTAAATTTGAAATTTCACCCTCTCCCGCCCATTATTCAACGTGCGGCGACCGCCGTGTAACCAAAGGTGAAAAACGCAATATGGAATGGATCGCCGATCCGTCGATTTGGGCCGGGCTGGCCACCCTGGTCGTTCTCGAAATTGTTCTTGGGATAGACAATCTCATTTTTATCGCCATTCTGGCGGAAAAACTCCCACGCCAGCAGCGTGATAAAGCACGGGTTACCGGGCTTCTGCTGGCACTGGTGATGCGTTTGTTGCTGCTGGCGTCCATTTCCTGGTTATCAACTCTGACCCGCCCTCTTCTCAGCCTTCTCGGTCATCCGTTCAGTGCGCGGGATATGATCATGCTCGCCGGAGGCATATTCCTGCTCTTCAAAGCCACGATGGAACTGAACGAGCGGCTGGAAGGAAAGGATGAGGAGCAGAGTCACCAGCAAAGTGGGGCTAAATTCTGGCCCGTTGTGGCGCAAATCGTGGTGCTGGATGCCGTATTTTCACTCGATTCCGTGATCACCGCTGTCGGCATGGTGGAGCATCTGGCCGTCATGATGGCTGCCGTCTGTATTGCCATCGGGCTCATGCTGCTGGCGAGTAAACCGCTGACCCGCTTTGTGAACGCACATCCCACCATAGTCATTTTATGTCTCAGCTTCCTGCTGATGATCGGCTTTAGTCTGGTCGCTGAAGGTTTTGGCTACGCCATCCCCAAAGGCTATCTGTACGCGGCTATCGGCTTCTCTGTCATCATCGAGGGATTGAACCAGCTGGCGCAGTTTAACCGTAAACGTTTTTTATCCTCGCGCCGGTCTTTGCGTGAGCGTACGGCAGAGACGGTATTGCGTGTATTGCGCGGTAAACATGAAGAAGCTGAGCTGGATGCCCATTCTTCCAACCTGATCGCAGACAGCGCTAACGAAGAAGACGCAATTTTTAACCATCAAGAGCGCCATATGATTGAGCGCGTACTGGGGCTGGGACAACGGACCGTCAGCAGCGTGATGACTTCCCGTCATGACGTCGACAATCTGGAGCTTAATGATCCGCTCGAAGTGCTGACCCGCCAGATTGCCGAAAATCAGCACACCAGGCTGGTGGTGACGGAGGACAGTTCGACCGACGAACCTTTGGGCGTGGTGCATGTTGTTGATCTGCTAAGACAACAGCTTCTGCAGAATGAATTAGATTTGAAGGCACTGATCCGTCAGCCGCTGATCTTCCCTGAGCAACTTTCGCTGCTGATGGCCCTCGAACAATTCCGGCTGGCGAAAACCCATTTTGCCTTTGTGGTGGATGAGTTTGGTTCTGTCGAAGGGATTGTTACCCTGACCGATGTGATGGAAACCATTGCCGGAAATCTGCCGGAATCGGATGAAACGCCGGACGCCCGTCACGATATCCAGCAACAGGACGACGGCAGCTGGATTGCCAACGGCTATATGCCTCTTGAAGATCTGGTGATGTATATCGCGCTGCCGGTGGATGAAAAGCGGGAATACCATACCCTTGCCGGTCTGTTGATGGAATATACCCAAAGCATCCCGCAGGTTGGCGCACAGATAGAAATTAACCATTATCTGTTTGAACCGCTGGAAGTGAGCAGTCACCGTATATTGAAAGTGAAAATCACCCCGCCTAAAACCGAATCAGAAGACGATTACGAAGTCTGAGATGTTACGATTCGCCGATAAAAAAACGGGATGCCTTTGCGGGCACCCCGTTTAATCTTTTTGGTTTAAGAACAATTACTTATTCAGATATTTCTGCACATCATCGTTTTCTTTGCTGTCTTTCCGCTTGTCGATCCAGTTCTGAATAGCGCTGCGGGCACTTTGCTCAAGTGTTTTGCGCAGCACCTGATCGACCTGCAACTGATAACCCATTTGCGCCCACGGTCCGTAAACACGCAGCGGGATGTCGGTGGTTTTCAACGTATTGATCAGGTTACTGTCGCCTTTCCAGCCGCCGGTCACGCGGATCAGCAGGTTCATATCCACTTTCTGCGCGGCCAGATCAATCGTGCCATCGCCTTTTGCCGACACCATCGGCGACTGGCCTTCCAGATTACTCAGCGTCAGCTTGCCGCCGGCGAGTTCCCCTTCGGCTTTCAGGGTATCGATCTGGCTGTAATGCTCATAACGTTCAAGCCCCTGAACCTTATCGCTGTTGCGGGAGACCGCCTGCTGGATAAGTTGCTGGATATTCAGGCCATTCAGGCGTGCATTATCCATCGACAACTGGCCGTTGCCCTTCCAGCGACGGGCAAAATCGGCTGCTGACAATCCTTCGCCGTTCACCTCACCTTTCATGGAGAAGCTGCCGGTCAGCGCCTGCGGTAATCCATACGCGGTCAGCAGATTACCCAGTTCAATTTTATCGACGTCCGGGGTCATATGAACCCGGATATTTTTCCCGGTGGCATCCATATCACCCGGCAGGGAGAAATGTCCGTTGCCCATTGTCCCGCTGAACGTCGCGAGAGAGACCTTGCCTTGCCGGTTATCTGCGTTCAGCGCCAGATCGTGAATTTTCATTCCGCGATAGGTCAGATCCGCGACTTTCAACGCCAGACGCGCATTGAAAGCTTGCAGGCTGCTGAGGCCGTTAGGCTGCTCGTCCACATCGCGCGCAATAACAGGGGCTGATGTCATCGACTGAGCGGTCTGATCTGCCGGTTGTTCCGCAGCCAGCGGCTGCCAGCCGGAAAGTGCATCAAGGTCGAGTTTATCGGCATTTAAATTCAGCTGATAGTCCGCAATATCGCCGCCCAGCGTGGCAGACGCGGTGCCTGAAATCTGATTGTCATTCGCCGTCAATGCCAGCTGTTCCAGGGTCAGGGAATCATTATCACGCTCATAACGGGCCTGCATAGCGCCCTTACCCTGAATGCCTTTGACCGGAATATCGGCACCGCTGAGCTGATAGCTGAACTGACTGATATTGGCAGAGACAGCCTGAGGATAATGTTGCATATCCAGATCCGCCTTCATCGTAAAGGCAAGATCACGTTGGTTACGGTTGATGCGGGTGGAAAGCTGGATCGTTGCCTGACGGCTGTCGTCTTTTTCCATTTCCAGATTGATATCACGCACATTGATTTGCTCATCATCGCCGCGCTGCCAGATAAGCAGACTGTCGGCGACCGTGATCTTATCGATATCAAATTTCCATCCGGCGTCGATGCCGGTGGCCACAGGGGCAATCGGCGTCGGTGTGGAAGGCGCGACCGGCGCGTCCGGCTGATTCTCTTCAGTATCGGGCGTTAAACGGATCACCGCGTTTTTGAAGAGAACTTCTTTCACCGCAAGCTGATGAGACAGAAGAGGCCAGAGTTTGACATCCAGCCGCATGTTTTCAGCACTGACAACCGGTTCTTTAGCACCCGGTGCGGTCAGGGAGGTTTGTCCCGCAATGATGCTGAGCTGCGGCCAGACATGCCAGCGCAGGGATCCGTTAATGGCTAAATGATAGCCACTTTTGACCTCAACGCGTTCCACCATGTACTGGCGAAAATCATTGGGGTTGATCAGGAACACCAGCGAAGTCATGCCGGCAATGATAACCACCAGTAAAATCACCAGTGTTGTCAGTAGTCTTCTCATGCCTTCCTCACGTTTTTATCCCAATGAACGGATAAAAAACAGAATCAGTCTTTATCAATACGACTGGCAATTGCGCTTTGCTGGTCGCGGTATTTCGCGTCCTGACGGCTGTTGTACGGGCGCGCCGCTGAACCGGATAACGGTTCAAAACTCAGTGCACCAATCAACATTCCCGGGCGCAACGCCAGCGGAAGCTTACCTGAATTATAGAACTCCAGGACAATACGCCCCTGCCAGCCCGGATCAATACGGTGTGCAGTCACGTGCACCATCAGTCCGAGACGTGCCAGGGATGAACGTCCGTCCAGCCAGCCGACCAGATCGTCAGGAAGGGTGACAGACTCATAGGTGACCGCCAGCGCCAGTTCGCCCGGATGCAGGAAGAAAGCTTCGCCTTCCGGCAAGACAATCTCATCGCTCATCACTTTATCGAGCGCGGCGCTGACTTCATCTTTCGGGCCACTCAGGTCGATATAACCCGCGTTATGCCCCAGAAAAACGCGAAATCCGTTACCCAGACGCACATCTACCGTTGCGCCGTTAATTCGTTCAACCGGCGGACGGGGTGAAATGCCTAATTTGCCGCTGTCGAGCCAGGCTTCTATATCTCGGTCGCAAAGTCTCATCGTTTCTCCGGTATGGTTTTTACGGATTGTTCCGCGATTAATTGAAGAACTGGCTGATTTTCGCCTTGAGGATATCAATCGCAATCCGGTTTTTGCCGCCGCGCGGCACAATGATGTCTGCGTATTGTTTTGAAGGCTCGATAAATTGCAGGAACATTGGACGTACCGTTTTCTGATACTGCGCCATTACGGAGTCCATCGAACGACCACGTTCGTTAACGTCACGCTTCATGCGGCGCATCAGACAGATATCCAGCGGGGTATCAACGAAGATGGAGAAATTCATTTCATCACGCAAGCGCGCGTCGGTCAGGAGCAGGATCCCTTCCAGAATAATCACTTTCTTCGGTTTTAACGTCACTGTCTCAGGCAGACGCGTGTGCTCAATGAAGCTGTAGCTCGGCAATTCAATCGCCTGACCCGACTTCATGGCCTGCAAATGCTGGAACAGTAAATTATGATCCATCGCACTTGGATGGTCGTAGTTGGTTTTGACACGCTCTTCCATGGTCATGTGACTTTGGTCTTTATAGTAGCAATCTTCCGGGATCACCCCGATATGCTCATCACCCACCTGATCACGAAGTTCACGGTATAACGTACTGGCGATAAGGCTTTTTCCCGAAGCAGATGCGCCAGCGATACCCACGATGACACACTGATGGAATTTGTCAGACATAAAATTAAAGACCTGATTTGGAAGTTGGAAGGCAAGCACAAGGCATGTGCTTTGAACGCGCCAATTATAAGTACAAGACACTGCCCGATGCCAGCGTTAAGGCTGTGTAATCGCTGACATCAGGCAATAAATCGCGGAGTTGGGAGATTAAACGGCCCGGAATGCAATTTCTGTCGGGATGGCGTCGCCTTTCCAGAACAATTGTGACGCCACTTTTGCCGCCAGTTCGCGGTAAATCGTGGTGAATTCACTTTCCGGATTCGACACTACCGTCGGTTCACCGCGATCTAAATCTTCACGCAGTGAAATATGCAGCGGCAATTGCGCCAGTAATTCGCAGCGGTATTTCTCCGCCAGACGTTGCGCACCGCCGGTGCCGAAAATCGGCTCATGATGCCCGCAGTTGCTGCACACATGCATGCTCATGTTCTCGACAATGCCCAGAACCGGCACATGCACTTTCTCAAACATCACAATGCCTTTCATTGCATCCAGCAATGCGATGTCCTGCGGTGTGGTCACAACAACGGCACCGGTCACCGGAATGTTTTGCGAAAGCGTCAGCTGAATATCACCGGTACCCGGTGGCAGGTCGATCACCAGATAATCAAGATCCGGCCACAGCGTGTCGGAAAGCATCTGCATCAGGGCTTTGCTGGCCATCGGCCCGCGCCACACCATGGCGTTTTCATCAGTGACCAGATAACCAATCGAGTTGGTCGCCAGTCCGTGCGCCATAATCGGGGACATATGCACCCCGTCCGGCGAGGTCGGACGTTCGTCTTCGGTACCCAGCATATTAGGCACTGACGGGCCATAGATATCGGCATCCAGAATACCGACTTTGCCGCCCTCTGCCGCCAGCGCCAGCGCCAGATTCACCGCGGTGGTGGATTTACCCACGCCACCTTTGCCTGAACTGACCGCCAGAATATTACGGACACCTTTGATGCCGGGCTGATCGTTGGCCCGTTTCATCGTGGCGACATCGTGACGCAGGTTCCACTGAATCGCCGAAGCACCGGTAACCCGCAACAGTTCATTGCTGGTTTCTTCTTTTAATGCGTCAAATCCGCTGTTCCACACGAACGGCAACGTCAGATCGATGTGCAATACGTCGTCCATCAGTACGCACTGATGCAGCGCTTTCATCGCGGACAGGTCTTTTTGCAATGTGGAATGGCGGAAGGTGGCCAGTACGCCGGTCACGAGTGCGCGCAGCCCTGCGGGGGTGGTCTGCTGTGGGGATTGAGATGTCATCCCGGCTCCTTGAAAGGTGTTATCAGACTATGTATCTGCCTTTAAGCATAACAGAACACGCGTAAGGAGATCCCCCCGTTTGTTTACGCGGGGCGGCGGTTTCGGTTAACATCAATACCCCTGATTTCAACTACAGAAAGCAAGCTCTTACTATGGCTCAAGTCGCGAAAAAAATTTTGGTAACCTGTGCACTTCCGTACGCCAACGGATCCATCCATCTCGGTCACATGCTCGAGCACATCCAGGCTGACGTCTGGGTTCGTTACCAGCGAATGCGCGGCAATGAAGTGCATTTCATCTGTGCGGACGATGCACACGGCACGCCGATCATGCTGAAAGCGCAGCAACTCGGGATCAAGCCGGAAGAGATGATTGCCGAAATGAGCCAGGAGCATCAGAAAGATTTCGCCGGCTTCGGCATCAGCTACGACAATTATCACTCCACGCACAGCGACGAAAACCGTGAGCTGTCTGAGCTGATTTACGGTCGTCTGAAAGAAAACGGCTTCATCAAGAACCGCACCATTTCCCAGTTGTACGATCCGGAAAAAGGCATGTTCCTGCCGGATCGTTTCGTCAAAGGCACCTGCCCGAAATGTAAATCGCCTGATCAGTATGGCGATAACTGTGAAGTGTGTGGCGCGACCTACAGCCCGACCGAACTGATCGAGCCGAAATCAGTGGTTTCCGGCGCGACGCCGGTACTGCGTGATTCCGAGCACTACTTCTTCGATCTGCCAGAATTCAGCGCCATGTTGCAGGCGTGGACACGTTCCGGCGCGTTGCAGGAGCAGGTGGCGAATAAAATGCAGGAATGGTTTGAATCCGGTCTGCAACAGTGGGATATCTCCCGCGATGCGCCGTATTTCGGCTTTGAAATTCCGGATGCGCCGGGCAAATACTTCTACGTCTGGCTGGATGCGCCGATCGGCTATATGGGGTCATTCAAAAACCTGTGCGACCGCCGCAGCGATCTGAACTTCGACGAGTTCTGGAAAAAAGATTCCACCACCGAGCTGTATCACTTTATCGGTAAAGATATCGTTTATTTCCACAGCCTGTTCTGGCCGGCGATGCTGGAAGGCAGCGGTTTCCGCAAGCCAACCAACCTGTTCGTGCACGGTTATGTCACGGTTAACGGCGCGAAGATGTCCAAATCACGCGGCACCTTCATCAAGGCCAGCACCTATCTGAATCACCTGGATGCGGACTGCCTGCGTTATTACTACACGGCGAAACTGTCTTCACGCATCGACGATATCGACCTGAATCTGGAAGATTTCGTGCAGCGCGTTAACGCAGACATCGTGAATAAAGTGGTTAACCTGGCGTCACGTAACGCCGGTTTCATCGCCAAACGTTTTGACGGCAAACTGGCTGACAAACTGGCTGACGAAGCGCTGTACAAAACCTTCACCGATGCCGCTGAAAGCATCGCTCAGGCGTACGACAGCCGTGAATCAGGCCGTGCAATCCGTGAAATCATGGCGCTGGCTGACCTGGCTAACCGTTATGTCGATGAGCAGGCCCCGTGGGTGGTCGCAAAACAGGAAGGCCGCGACGCCGACCTGCAAGCGATTTGTTCAATGGGCATCAACCTGTTCCGCGTACTGATGACCTATCTGAAACCGGTTCTGCCTTCCCTGTCAGAGCGCACTGAGGCGTTCCTCAACTGCACGCTGGACTGGGACGCGATTGCGCAACCGCTGCTCTCGCATCAGGTGAATCCGTTCAAGGCGCTGTTTAACCGTATTGAAATGGATAAAGTGACCGCGATGGTTGATGCCTCAAAAGAAGATATCGCTGCCGCCAACGCACCGGCAACCGGTCCGCTGGCAGATGATCCGATTCAGGAAACCATCACTTTTGATGATTTCGCCAAAGTGGATATGCGTATCGCGCTGATCAAGAGCGCTGATTTCGTGGAAGGTTCGGACAAACTGCTGCGTCTGCAACTGGATCTGGGTGGCGAAACCCGTCAGATCTTCTCCGGTATCCGCTCAGCCTATCCTGATCCGAAAGCACTGGAAGGCCGTCTGACCATCATGGTCGCCAACCTCGCCCCGCGTAAAATGCGCTTCGGTATTTCTGAAGGGATGGTAATGGCAGCAGGCCCGGGCGGAAAAGACATCTTCCTGCTCAGCCCGGATTCCGGCGCACAGCCAGGTATGCAGGTTAAATAAAACTCATGACTGCTCCTCCCCCTGCGAAGGGGGAGGTTGGGAGGGGGTTTTACAGACTAAATTAAGGGTTGGAGAAAACTTCAGCTTATTTTTTTGACCTTAATACCCCACCCCGGCCCTCCCCTTCGCAGGGGTGGGAGCATAATCACTTCGGCCAGTTCGGCCACACGCTGCGCGGATACTCCCTGTCGATATCCGATTTCGCCAGCCCGATATCCTTCAGCTGATCTGCACTCAGCGCATGCAAAATCTTGCGACTGACGCGCCGCTCATTCCAGCCATGTACTGCGGCAAAAAACTGTTTCAACCATCCGGCCTTTTTCTGCGGCATCTGTACTGCCCGCTCATGCACTGCGATTTCTGCACAAACCCGTGTCTCACATCCGGCAAACTGCCGTTCTTCAATGATATTTTTCATATTCTGCTCCCGTTGACGACCTGACATCAGGATCTGACAACGGGCAAAAACATTACAGATTCAGTTTTTTTGTATTTCGACCATACAGATCTGGATCTGATGACAGATTCAGCGTTAGATTGTGTCCATCTGTACTGCTTTCTTTGCACAGGCGTTGAGGAAAAGATAATGAACCGTTACGAAAATCTGGCAAATGTTCTGAGTGATCGTATTGAACAGGGGCTTTATCCGGCGGGGATCCGTCTGCCTTCAGTGCGGGTGTTAAGCAGTGAACACGGCGTCAGCGTCAGCACTGTTCAGCAGGCGTACCGGGTGCTGGAAGAAAAACAGCTGGTGGAAGCCCGGCCGAAATCGGGTTACTTCGTGAAAGATTCCCGTATTCAGGCGGCCCTTCCGGCGGTTTGCCGCCCGACGCAGCGTCCGGTGGATATTTCCCAGTGGGATCAGGTGCTGGAACTGATCACTTCCCCGCATCGTCCCGGCGTCATTCAGCTCGGGCGCGGCTCGCCGGACGTGACTGCTGCCACGCTCAGGCCGCTCAGCCGCCTGATGGGGCGTGCCGGGCAGCATCAAAACCTCAGCGCGTTTCATTACGACAGCATTTACGGTTCAGAAGATCTGCGCGAACAGATTGCCCGCCTGATGATCGACAGCGGCAGCCATATGGATGCCAGCAATATTCTGATCACCACCGGTTGCCATGAGGCGCTGTCTATCGCCATCCGTTCGGTCTGCGAGCATGGCGATATTGTGGCAGTGGATTCCCCCAGTTTTCACGGCGCGATGCAGACCCTGAAAGGCTTTGGCATGAAGGCGCTGGAAATCCCCACCGACCCGGTGACCGGCATCAGTCTGGAAGCGCTGGAGATGGCGCTGGAGCAGTGGCCGGTCAAAGCCATACAGCTGACGCCCAACTGCAATAATCCGCTCGGTTACAACATGCCGGATGACCGCAAGAAAAGCCTGCTGCGACTGGCGCAACGCTACGATATCGCGATTATCGAAGACGATGTGTATGGCGAACTGGCCTATCAGTATCCGCGCCCGGCCACCATTACCTCGTTTGATGAAGATGGCCGCGTGCTTCTGTGCAGCTCGTTTTCCAAAACGCTGGCGCCCGGTCTGCGCGTCGGCTGGATTGCACCGGGTCGCTATCATGACCGCGCCCTGCACATGAAATACATCACCACCGGCGCATCCGCCACCCTGCCGCAAATCGCTATCGCGGACTTCATCAAACAGGGGCATTACCTGCAACATATGCGGCGGATGCGTAATCAGTATCAGCGAAATCTGTGCACCATGACCGACTGGGTGATGAAATATTTCCCCTGCGGCTCGCGGGTCAGCCGTCCTCAGGGCGGATTTTTGCTGTGGATCGAACTCGATGAACGTGTGGATACGCAGCGCCTGAACCGGTTGCTGGAAGAACATTTCGTGCAAATTGCCATCGGTTCGATATTCTCTGCCTCTGGCAAATACCGCAACTGCCTGCGCATCAACTATGCCCAGACGCTGACGGCCAAAACTGAACGTGCTGTCCAGCAGGTGGGCATGACGATTTCACAAATGCTGGAAAACTGCTAAACGTCATCCGGAGAGACTTTTACCGTGCAGATAGAACCGTTACCGCCGCTGAACACACTGGTGGCTTTTGAATGCGTGGCGCGTTATTGCAGTTTTTCGCGGGCTGCCGATGAGCTGAATCTGACTCAGAGCGCCATCAGCCGCCAGATTATCCAGCTGGAAGACATGCTCGGCTGTAAGCTTTTCCAGCGCGCCCAGCGTAAAACCACGCTGACACCGCGCGGTGAAACCTATGCGCAGCAGGTACGTAAACTGCTGGGCGATATTTCGCAATCCACCGCGGAAGTCATGGGCTGGAACGGCCTGCCGCAGGTTACGCTGGCCTGCACCAGCGCCATGAGCGGGCTGTGGCTTTCGTCCCGCCTCTCCTCTTTGCGCCAGTTACTGCCTGACCTGCAAATCCGCATGAAGATTTCTGACAGTTTTTCAGACCTCAAGTCATCAGAATTTGATCTGGCTATTTTCTATCTCCGCGAGCCACCGTCCGGCTATCACGTTCAGGCCCTGTTTGATGAAGTGTGTTATCCGATGTGTTCGCCGGAATTTCTTACCCGGCTTCCGCCGGACGCGTCTGCGGCTGATCTGCTCGAACAGACGTTGCTGATCCAGGACGACCCGCAGCGGGAATGGACCGGCTGGCGCGACTGGTTTGCCTCACAGGATGTCAGTTTCGTGACGCCACGCAGAACCTGGCGTGCCAATAACTACCCGTTTCTGGTGCAGTCGGCGGTACTGGGGGATGGAATTCTGCTGGGCTGGGAAGGACTGGTACAGGATTATATTAACAACGGCCAGTTAGTCGCCGCACACCCCGGAAAACTGGCCGCCGCCGGAAAATGCTACATGCTGACCCCGCAGGACAGATTCCTGAAACCGGTGGTGCACAAAGTGATTAACTGGCTGAAACAGCCATAATAAACGCCTCCCCCTTCGCCGGGGGAGGCGTAAAATAATAATAATCTTATATGTTAATTATATATCCGCAGGCGGGATTTTATTCCTTTCCAGATATCTTCGTTTTCTCGCAGAATTCATACCAATTAATGTAAACAACAGCCAGCATGACTGTGAAATACAGGATGCAAGGTTAAAATCATGGCTTAACGAATACAGCCCAAACACACCGCCGATTATATTAAGATAGGCGTAACTGTTAGCATCAACCGCTAGCCTGCGCATCTGAACCAGCGCATAAGCCAGAAGATAGCAAAACACGCCAATTAAGCCGACAACCGTATGCAGTTCCACGGGTCCCTTTCCTTTCCTCATAATGATTAGCTGGAAAAATAAAGCTTTTCAGGGTGTTCTGCCGCGTCTTTTTCGCATACCCTCATGATAAATTCTCATGCAAGTTCAACAGGGGGTTTTGATATAAATCATCAAGGCAATCCATTGCGCCATTTAGAAACACCCGGGGTATTTCGCCTGCACCTATAAAATTCCAGCACGTACTATGGAGAAAATTAATGAAAGATAATAATTCCCCTTTGACGAAATTAATGCAGGATGCACAACTTAGCCGTCGCGGCTTTATTACCAGCGCTTCCGCTGTGGGTATTACCAGTGCCATGGGCTTTTCACCGTTCTCTGCGTTCGCGGCCGGACCGAAAAAAGGCGGCGTATTAAAACTGGGTATGTCAGGCGGAAATACCAGTGATACGCTGGACCCGACATTATTCAGCGACTGGGTGCCCTTAAATCAGGCGTATATGCTGATGAACGGCCTGATTGAAATTGATGAAAATAACAAAGCCACGCCGGAATTGTTCTCCGCCTGGGAAGCCAAACCGGGTGCCGCCGAATGGGTGTTTACCGTTCGCGATAGCGTGACCTTCCATAACGGCAAGAAACTTAATGCCGATGACATCCTCTACTCCATCAACCTGCATCGCGGCGACAAATCGAAAAGCGCCATCAAAACCCAGCTGGCACCGATTACCGGCCTGACCAAACAGGGCGACAACCAGATCCTGATCACCCTCGACAGCGGCAACGCCGACCTGCCGTATCTGCTGGCGGATTACCATCTGGTGGTGGTGCCGGACGGCTTCACCGACTGGTCGCACCCGATTGGTACCGGCGGGTTTATCTTTGATCAGTATGAGCCGGGCGTACGCTCCCTGTTCAAACGCAACCCGAACTACTGGAAGCCGGATCGCGCGTTTGTCGATGCGGTAGAAGTGCTGGTTATCAACGACCCGACCGCGCGTACCAACGCCCTGATTTCCGGCCAGGTTCATGCGATTAACCGCGTCGATTTCAAAACTGTCGATTTCCTTAAACGCAGCCCGGCGCTGAACATTGTGCGTTCTTCCGGCGGCCAGCATTTCACCTTCCTGATGGATTGCAGCGTCGCGCCGTACAACAACAACGACGTGCGCATGGCGATCAAACACGGCATCGACCGCCAGAAAATCCTCGACACCGTGCTGCGCGGCTACGGCTCGCTGGGCAATGACCATCCGATCCCGAAAACTGACCGCTTCTTCAATCACAGTCTGGAACAACGCGTTTACGATCCGGATAAATCAAAATTCTACCTGAAAAAAGCCGGTCTGACGGATCTCAAAATCGAGCTGTCTTCCTCTGACGCCGCCTTTGCCGGTGCGCTCGACGCCGCTGCCCTGTTCCAGGGACAGGCGCAGAAAGGCGGTATTCAGGTCAACATCAAGCGCCAGCCCGCCGACAGTTACTGGGATGACGTGTGGATGAAAGCGCCGTTCAGCATGGGTTACTGGGGCGGACGCCCGACGGCGGACCAGATGTTCTCCACCGCCTACCAGTCCACCGCCAAATGGAACGATACGCACTGGAAAGATGAGAAGTTTGACGCCCTGCTGTTACAGGCCCGTTCCCTGCTTGATGAAGGCAAACGCGCAGAAATCTATGGCGAACTGCAAAGTATCGTGCGCGATAACGGCGGCGCGATGATCCCGCTGTTTGGCGATTATCTGGATGCGGCCAGCAAAAAAGTCGGCGGTATCAAACCGCATCCGATGTTCAACTTTATGGGTGGTCGTCTGGCCGAGCGCGTCTGGCTGGAGGCATGATGAAAAAACGGATTTTACAGCGGGTCCTGTTGGGCATCATCACGCTGTGGCTGGTTTCCGTGCTGATTTTTATCGGCACGGAAATGCTGCCCGGTGACGTCGCCACCGCCATTTTAGGCCAGAGCGCCACGCCTGAAACCGTGGCCGCATTGCGCCTGCAACTCGGGCTGGATGAACCCTCTGTGTTGCGTTACCTGCACTGGCTGGCGGGCATTATGCACGGCGATCTGGGGCATTCACTGGCGAACGGTCGCGCCATCAGCGACGAACTGCTGCCCCGTCTGGCAAACACCTTGTTCCTCGCCGGATACGCGGCAGTCATCGCCATTCCGCTGGCGGTCGGTCTGGGTATCGCGTCAGCTATCTGGCGCGGCTCCGTCTTTGACCGGCTGGCCAATACCCTGACGCTTATCAGCATTTCGGTGCCGGAGTTTTTCGTCGGCTACATTCTGGTGATCGCCTTCGCCATCCGTCTGACCTGGTTTCCGAGTCTGGCGATGGTCGACAGCAGCTCGTCGTTCATTGACCGTCTTTACGTCTGCACCCTGCCGATGCTTACCCTGACGCTGGTGGTGCTGGCGCATATGCTGCGCATGACGCGGGCCTCGGTGACGGCGGTCATGGCCAGCCCGTATATCGAAAGCGCCGTGCTCAAAGGCATTCCGCGCTGGCGCATTGTGGTTTCTCACGCGTTGCCGAACGCCCTTGCGCCAATCATCAACGTGGTGGCGTTTAACCTCGCGTATCTGGTGGTCGGCGTGATCCTGGTGGAAGTGGTGTTTGTCTATCCGGGCATCGGGCAATACATGGTAGATGCCGTGACCAAACGCGACCTGCCGGTGGTTCAGGCCTGCGGTCTGCTGTTTGGCGGCACTTACATTTTTCTCAACACCACTGCCGATTTACTGGCGATCTGGTGCAATCCACGTCTGCGCCATGCGCGCTAAAAG
This sequence comes from Rahnella victoriana, assembly GCF_021276285.1. NCBI lineage: Bacteria > Pseudomonadati > Pseudomonadota > Gammaproteobacteria > Enterobacterales > Yersiniaceae > Rahnella > Rahnella victoriana. Next base: position 3,576,270 of record NZ_CP089919.1, on the reverse strand, counting down.
GGGGAACACATGAACCGATATTTCATTAACATCCCGCTGTCGGCCTGGATTGGTATTGTGATTATTGCGGTGAACCTGCTGGCGGCTATTTTTGCGCCCTGGCTGGCGCCGCACAGCGAAACCGAGCAGGTCGGCGACATCTGGCTGCTGCCTTCCGCCGCCACGCCCTTTGGCACTGACAGTCTCGGGCGCGACATGCTGTCCCGCATTCTGTTCGGTGCCCGCACCACCATTGCCATTGCGCTGACCATCACCTTCAGCTCCTTCATCATCGGCATTGTCACCGGCTTCACGGCGGCGATTTATGGCAAATGGGTTGATGTGGTGCTGTCGCGCATCGTCGATACCGTGATGTCGATTCCGGTGCTGATTTTTGCGCTGATCGTATTGTCCGTGATGGGCACCTCGATTCCGGTGCTGGTGCTGACCATCGCCCTGCTCGATGCCACCCGCGTGTTTCGTCTGGCGCGCCTGGTGGCGCAGGCAATCGTCTGTCAGGAATACGTGGAAGCGGCCCGTCTGCGGGGTGAAGGCTTGCGCTGGGTGCTGATGAAAGAAATTCTGCCCAACGCCCTGCCGCCGCTGCTGGCAGAGTTTGGTATGCGCTTCTGCTTTACCTTCCTGTTTATCGCGGGCTTAAGTTTCTTAGGGCTGGGTATTCAGCCGCCGTATGCCGACTGGGGCAGCATGGTGCGCGACAACGCGCAGGCGATTAACTTTGGTCAGTTCGCGCCGTTGTATCCGGCGGCGGCCATTGCCCTGCTGACGATCGGCGTCAATTTGGTGGTCGACTGGCTGCTGGCACGCAACAGCCTGCCGCATGGAGATGAAGCATGACACGCACGATTTTAGAAATGCGCGGGTTGCGTATCGAAACCCTCGACGGTTCGCCGCTGGTGCAGGATATTTCCCTGACGCTGGCTGCGGGCGAAGTGCTCGGCCTGATCGGGGAATCCGGCGCAGGCAAATCCACTATCGGGCTGGCCGCGTTAGGCTATGCGCGGCAGGGCTGCCGGATTGCCGGTGGTGAAGTCTTCCTCGATGGCACCGATATCGTTTCGCAGCCCTCACGCATCAAGCGTGAATGGCGCGGCAGGCGTGTGGCCTATGTGGCACAAAGCGCGGCAGCTTCGTTTAATCCGGCGCTGACCATTGAAAAACAGGTCTGCGAAGGTCCCATCCGCCACGGGCTGATGAACAAAGAAGAAAGCCGTCAGTGGGCGATTTCACTGTTCCGCTCGCTCGATTTGCCGGATCCGGAAAACATCGGCAAACGCTATCCGCATCAGCTTTCCGGCGGACAGCTTCAGCGTGCGATGGCTGCAATGGCGATGTCCTGTAAACCTGATTTACTGATCATGGATGAGCCGACCACGGCGCTGGACGTCACCACGCAGATTGAAGTGCTGGTGATGCTGCGCAAGCTGGTGCGCGAATTCAACACGGCGGCGCTGTACATCACGCATGATCTGGCGGTTGTTGCGCAGCTTGCCGACCGCATTATGGTCCTGCGCCACGGCAAAGAAGTAGAAACCGGCGACACACAAACCATTCTGGAAAATCCCCAGCAGGATTACACACGGCGTCTGGTGGCGGAGCGCGAACAGGGGCTGAAGCCGCTGGCAGACGACCATGACACTGCCGGTCAGCCGTTGCTGACGATGCGTAAACTGAGCACCGGCTACAATGGTAAACGGGTGGTGCACGATGTCAGCCTGCAACTGCCGCGCGGCAAAACGCTGGCGATTATCGGCGAATCCGGCAGCGGGAAAAGTACGCTGGCGCGGGCGCTGGTCGGATTGCTGCCCGACACCGCAGGTACGGTGGATTTCGACGGCATGTCGCTTTCGCACAATTTCCACCAGCGCAATAAAGAAACGCTGCGCCGTATGCAGATGATTTATCAGCTTCCCGATGTGGCGCTCAATCCGCGCCAGACCCTGCTGGACATCATCGGCCGCCCGCTGACCTTCTACTTCGGGATGAACAAAAAGCAGGTGCGCGAACGCGTGGAAGAGTTACTGCGCCTGACCGAACTGCCGGTCAAACTGATCGACCGTCGCCCCGGCGAACTTTCCGGCGGACAGAAACAACGCGTCTGTATTGCCCGCGCGCTGGCCGCGCAGCCGGAACTGATTATCTGCGATGAAGCCACCTCGGCGCTCGATCCGCTGGTGGCGGAGGAAGTGCTGAATCTGCTGCGTCGTTTGCAGGAACAGCTCGGTCTGTCCTACCTGTTCATCACACACGATCTCGGTACGGTGAAACGTATCGCTCATCAGGTCGCGGTGATGTATCAGGGGCAGGTGGTCGCCAGCGGCGATACCGACGTGGTTTTCAGCGCGCCAATGCACAGCTATACCGAAAAACTGCTGACCTCCGTACCGGAAATGCGCACCAGCTGGCTGGACGAAGTTCTCGCCCTGCGCGGCACGGCGCTTCCAGCGGCAGCCATTTCTTCGACAGGAGTCTTATGAGCACCAAACGTATCGTGACTGAATTCCCTCACGCCGTCACCGTGACCGAACATCTGTGGATCCCGCTGAGCGACGGCACGCGTCTCGCCGCCCGTCTCTGGCTGCCGGATGGCGCTGAACGCCAGCCGGTTCCGGCCATTCTTGAATACATTCCCTACCGTAAACGCGACGGCACCCGCACCCGCGATGAACCGATGCACGGCTTTTTCGCCGGAAACGGCTACGCAGTCGTACGTGTGGATATGCGCGGCAGCGGCGAATCCGACGGTCTGCTGGCCGATGAATACCTGTTGCAGGAACAGGACGACGCGCTGGAAGTCATTCAGTGGATCACCGAACAACGCTGGTGCAGCGGCAACGTCGGCATGATGGGGAAATCCTGGGGCGGTTTTAACGGCCTGCAGGTGGCCGCCCGCCGCCCCGCCGCGCTGAAAGCCATCATCACAGTGTGTTCAACGGATGACCGTTACCGCGACGATATTCATTACAAAGGTGGCTGCCTGCTCAACGACAACCTCTGGTGGGGCGGCATTATGCTGGCGTACCAGAGCCGCCCTGCCGACCCCGCACTGGTCGGCGAAAGCTGGTATCAGGACTGGCTGAACCGTCTGGAAAACATGCCATTCTTCCCGGCGCTGTGGATGGAACATCCGTTGCGCGATGCATACTGGCAGCATGGTTCGGTGTGCGAAGACTGGTCAGCAATCCAGTGTCCGGTGATGGCGATCGGCGGCTGGGCGGATGCCTACAGCAACGCCGTGTTCCGCCTGATGGACAACCTGAAAGTCCCGCGCCGCGCCATTCTCGGCCCGTGGGCGCATATTTATCCGCAGGACGGCACGCCGGAACCGGCGATAGGTTTCTTACAGGAAGCCGTCCGCTGGTGGGATCACTGGCTGAAAGGCGAAGACAACGGCGCGATGGAAGGCCCGATGATCCAGACCTGGTTGCAGGACAGTCAGCCGCCTTCGGCGATGCGTCCGGTCAGTCGTGGCGAATGGGTCGGATTTGATCGCGGCACCGCCAGCAACATTAATCACAGCCCGCGCTGGCTGACACGCGGCCAGCTGAATACCCAGCCGGACGTTGACGCAGGCGTGCTCAATATCTGTTCGCCGCAGAATCACGGTCTGATGGCCGGAGAATGGATGGGCGCCGGTGTGCCCGGCGAAATGCCGCCGGATCAGCGTGTCGATGACGGCATGGCGGAAATCTTCGACGGCGAACCGCTGGCCGAACCGCTGACCATTTTCGGTTTCCCGGAATTCACCGTCGAACTGAGCAGCGATAAACCGGCGGCGATGTTGTACGTCCGGCTTTCAGACGTTTCGCCGGACGGCGCAGTAAACCGCGTCACCCACGGCTGGCTGAATCTTTCCCATCTGCACGGTCACGACAAATCTGTGCCGCTGATCCCCGGTCAGAAAGTTAAAGTACCGGTACAACTGGACGGCATTGCGCACCGCTTTGCCACCGGCCACCGGATGCGACTCTCGCTGGCGACCACCTTCTGGCCGATGATCTGGCCGATGGCAGAAGCGGCGATCCTGACGTTAGATTTGCACAGTGCGCAACTCAGCCTGCCGGTGTGCGAGCAGCCGGTGGCGATTGAAGGCCCGATCAAAGAACCGCAAAGCGCGCCGCTGACGCCGCAAACGGTACTGTCGCCGGGACGCGTGGACCGCAACATCACTTATGATTTCCTCACCGACAGCTGGACCAGCGTCACGCACGGCGTGGGCGGCGTCTTTGGCGAAGGGGTTTACCGCTTTGATGATATCGATACCACCGTCGATCACGGTCTGCGCCGCGAACTGACGGTGAGTAACAGCGATCCATTATCCGCCCGTTATCTGCTGACGCAGACCATGAAAATGGGACGTGAAGGCTGGTGGATGGAAGCGGAAATCACCCTCGAACTGCGCAGCGACCTGACGCACTTTATCGTCAGCGGCGATATGGTGGTGAGCCTCAACGGCGAGGAAGAGTTCACCAAATACTGGCACGAGAGGATTGCGCGGTAAGGTTTTGTTTGCTCCTGTAAGCCGGGGTTTGGCCTTGCTCCTCCCCCTGCGAAGGGGGAGGCCGGGAGGGGGTTTTAAGGGCTGACACCTGGTCAGTGCAAACTTCAACTTATTGATTTCGCTTTAATACCCCACCCCAACCCTCCCCTGCGCAGGCGCGGGAGCCGATCGCGTTCAAATTTTAAATCTCAGGAAAAATCGCCGTAATATCCTGGCTTTCCAGTACCCGCCCGTCCTGCGCACGGATTTCCAGTTTGCGCAGCGGCTGGCGGTTTTCACTGTCCACCAGTTGCGTACAGGCTTCGCCTTCCTCAAACAGGTATTCACTTCCCCACTGCCCCAGCGCGACCAGCACCGGTTGCAGCGCCAGCCCTTTTTCAGTCAGCACATAATCCTGATACGCCGAGCCATCGGCTGCCGGTTCAATTTTCAAAATGCCTTCCGCCACCAGTGCTTTCAGACGGGTGCTGAGAATGTTTTTTGCCGCGCCCAGACTGCGCTGGAACTCGCTGAAACGCGAGATGCCACGCATGGCGTCGCGTACGATCAGCAGCGTCCACCAGTCACCAATTAAATCCAGCGCACGGCCAGCCGGACACGGCGTGTTTTCCAGACGGGTTCGTTTCATGGCACTTCCTGCTCATAGGGTCGGAAAGAATCTGGTTGCATTATAAAACCACTGGTGCTAAAAATCATCTGGTTTCATTATTAAACCACTTAATCAACCCAGAGGTCTTCTCATGTCAGATTCAATTCGCTCTCAGTCTGTAGCCTTAATCACCGGCGCTTCCAGCGGCATTGGTGCCACTTATGCCGACCGTCTGGCGAAACGCGGCTATGATTTGGTGCTGGTTGCCCGTGATGCGGCGCGTCTGAAAACGCTGGCTGAACGCCTGCAACAGGAAACGGGCGTCAATATCACCGTGCTGCCTGCCGATTTAACCCGCAGCGAAGAGTTAGCCCGAGTTGAGGATTTTATCCGCGCCACGCCGCAGATTTCCCTGCTGATCAACAATGCCGGGGCGTCCCTCAAAGCCGGTTTTGAGAACAGCGATGCCGATGCCATTGAGAATCTGATCACCCTGAACGTGACCTCCGTGGCGCGACTTTCCCGCGTGGCGTTTGATGGCCTGATCAAACATCCGGACGGCGCGATCATTAATATCGCGTCCGTGATGGCGCTGACGCCGGAGCTGCAATCGGCGGTGTATTCCGCGACCAAAGCGTTTGTACTGACCTTCAGCCAGACGCTGCAATTTGAAATGGCTCAGCGCGGCCTGTACGTTCAGGCGGTGCTGCCTGCCGCAACGCGTACGGAAATCTGGGAACGTTCAGGCAAGAATATCGATGAAGTGCCGGGCGTGATGGAAGTGGGTGAACTGGTGGACGCCGCCCTGCTGGGTTTTGACCGCAAAGAGAAAGTCACTATCCCGCCATTGCAGGATGAAAAACAGTGGGACGATTTTGATGCCCTGCGCGGTGCGATGGTGCCGAACTTCCTGCAGGCTCACGCGGCACCGCGTTACAAAGCCTGACACTGACACATTGACCAGTAACATAAATTTACTGGTCAATGTGGATTCGCTTTGCAAATATGTTAATTCGACAACTTTGTGAAGTGAATACGATGACTGACTATGTAATTGCTGCACCCGAAGTTCCCTCTCTTGCCGTTGCTGGCCAGAGCGCCCGTTTTCCTCTGCGCCGCGTGTATTGCGTTGGCCGCAACTATTCCGAACATGCCCGCGAAATGGGCCATGATCCCGACCGTGAACCGCCTTTCTTCTTTGGTAAACCGGCTGATGCGGTGGTTCCCGCCAGCGGCAACGTGCCTTATCCGACGCTGACCGAAGATCTGCATTACGAAGTGGAACTGGTGGTTGCGATTGCCAAAGGCGGCAAAAACATCGCGGCTGAAGAGGCACTGTCGCACGTCTGGGGTTATACCGTCGGCGTGGATCTGACCCGTCGCGATATTCAGGCGCAGGCCAAGAAACAAGGGCGTCCGTGGGATTTTGCCAAAGGGTTTGATGCGTCCGCACCGGCCAGTCCGCTGCTGCCTGTCAGCCAGACCGGACATCCGGCGGCCGGTAAAATCTGGCTGGATGTGAACGGAGAGAAACGTCAGCGCGGCGATTTGAGTGACCAGATCTGGCAGGTGGCGGACGTCATCAGTTATCTGTCGCAGGCGGTGGAACTCAAGGCAGGCGATCTGATTTACACCGGCACCCCGGCGGGCGTCGGCCCGGCAGTGCGCGGTGATGTGATCACCGGCGGCATCGACGGTCTGAGCGAGTTCAGCTTCACCCTCGTGTAATGCGCACAGGACGCCTTTTCTCAGGCGTCCTTTTCAGCCGGTTCTCCCCTCATCTCTTCCTCAACCTGTGGGATCAGCTTCTCAAACGCACAGGCACTTGACGGATCAAACAACGACAGCGTTTCGATCTGACTCAGTAAAATCACCTTGCGGAATTTCAGCGCATTCACCGGATCAGATACCGGCGTAACGCCGTGTTCCTGATAATAACGGGCATAATTGTGCTCAACGCGCAGTTCCAGCGTGTCTTTATCGCGATAGCCGCTGACCATCGGGATCACCACCACGTTGTCCGACGAACTGGTTTCACAGCGTGCGGTATGCACCATGCCGATATAAACGCGACGTGACTGTAAGGTGATAAACACCATGTCGCCCTCTTCCATGCACTGATATAACAGCCCTTCTACCCCGTTGGCGCGGGTGAGTTGTTTGTACAACTGTTTGCGTCCGGCGGTATTGAGCCGTAAACCCGGCGACCAGGTGGTTCGCACCAGACACAGCATCACGGACACCGCGAGCATAATCACCACCGGCGCCTGAATGCCCAGGAAACTCCAGTTGATGAAATCGCGATGATAATGCACATCCTGATGCAAGTGTGGCAGCGCGGGCAGCCAGTTGATCACGCCGGAAATCCCCCACAGCGCCATATAGACCAGGGCGATAACCAGTAAGCCCTGCAGGACAAAAATGCAGCCGTACAAGGCCACCAGAAAATAGACGTCCCAGCCGAAAGTCCGTTTAAGTTTGAAACGTGATGAGATGTCGCGGGTGGTATACCAGTAGCCGCAGACCATTAACACCATGAAAACCGCTGTCGCCATTACAGCACACTCATGCGTTTTACGTGGCGGGCAAAGTCTGCCTGCATACTTTGATTGGCCGGGTTCACCGACGCTGTACCATTCTCATCAATCAAAATACGCTCGCCCTCTTCCAGCGTATTTTCCATATCCGCAGCACTGAACAATCCGAGGAATTTTTCCGGGCTGGAAAAAATCTGCAATACAATCTTAAGCATAGGTTGGCCTCCATAACCAAAGGCTAAGCCTAGTCAATCCACAGGGTCACTCCGGCGGTTTCGGATTTATTACACATGCGGATATAAAAAAGGGCCGCCATGACGGCAGCCCTTTACGGATATTCCACGAAATAGGTTATTTCGCTTCTATGCTTTCCTGATGCGCTTCTTCCTGCGCAGCCTGTTCGGCGTGCACTTCAGCGGCGCGTTTGCGCAGGCCAATCCAGCCCAGAACCAGCAGGATAATCAGTACCGGGATCGTCGCCACAGTGAACGTACCATTCGGGTAGTCAAACGCCATCAGGATCAGCACGCCCGCGAGGAACGCCAGCGTCAGCCACGAAGTGAACGGTGCCCACGGCATTTTGAAGGAGACGTCTTTCGCGCGGCCTTCTTTAATCGCGGTACGCAGTTTCATCTGACAGACGATGATGAAAGCCCAGGAACTGAGGATGCCGAGTGACGCGACGTTCAGGACAATTTCAAACACCTGCGATGGCACGTAGTAGTTCAGTACCACGCCGATCACGTAAATACCGACCGTCACCAGAATACCGGCATAAGGCACCTGTTGCGCACTCATCTTCGACATGAATTTCGGTGCGGAACCGCCCATCGACAGCGAGCGTAGAATACGGCCGGTGGAGTACAGCCCGGAGTTCAGGCTCGACAGCGCGGCGGTCAGCACCACGATGTTCATGATGGTACCGATATAAGGCACGCCCAGCTTGCTGAAGAAGGTCACGAACGGACTCTGCCCCGCCTGATAGGCATTCCACGGCAGCAGCAGAACCAGCAGCACCACGGAACCGACGTAGAACAAGGCGATACGCCAGATCACGCTGTTGATGGCTTTCGGCAGCACTTTCTCAGGATCTTTGGTTTCGCCCGCTGCGGTGCCGACCAGTTCGATCGCCGCAAAGGCAAAGACCACGCCCTGAACCAGAACCAGCGCCGGTAACAACCCGTGCGGGAAGATACCGCCGTTATCGGTGATCAGATGCAAGCCGGTGGTGTTGCCGTCGAGTTGTTTGCCGGTGCCGAGGAACACCACGCCCACCACCAGGAAAATCGCAATCGCGGCAACTTTGATCAGCGCAAACCAGAATTCCATCTCAGCGAACCACTTCACGCCGATCATGTTCATGGTGGCGACAATCGCCAGCGCGCCAAGGGCAAACATCCACTGCGGGACATCACCAAACGTGCCCCAGTAATGCATATACAGCGCCACTGCGGTGATATCGACAATGCCGGTCATCGCCCAGTTGAGGAAGTACATCCAGCCTGCAACATAAGAGGCTTTTTCACCCAGGAATTCACGGGCATAGGATACGAAGCTGCCGCTGGTCGGACGGTGTAACACCAGTTCGCCCAGTGCGCGCAAAATAAAGAAGGAGAAAATACCGCAAACCGCGTAGACGATAGCCAGCGCCGGGCCGGCCATCTGCAATCGCGCACCCGCGCCGAGAAACAGACCGGTACCGATAGAACCACCAATGGCAATCATCTGAACCTGACGGTTGCCCATACTTTTGTGATAACCATGATCGTGCGAGTCCAGCCAGCGTCGTTTCGCCGCGTGCTTCGCCTCTGCCGTTTTCTTATGAGACTTCATTATGACTTGTTCTCCAAAATAACCTTCACCTGACGCCGGGTGCTGCAAGCAAACGATTGCAAGCCTCGCCGTTTATGGGGTTTACCCACTGTAGTTTTTTTAGCCGGAACTGTTTTGGTGCAATAACGGCGAGGGATGCTACCTGTTCTCATTAACCGTGGCAAAAAAAACCGTCATTAAAAATTGTGAGCAGTCATATTTCGCGCAGAGAATTTTGCCCTTGCGTGCGGTCAGGCCGTTCCTTTCGGTAAACACTCTTTTCTCACCCGTTCGATGTTAATCGACAGATACATGATCTCTTCGGTGGTCAGTTCACGCTGATACTGCGCGGTCAGGTAATCGCCGATTTTTTCCGAGCACAGCCACGCCTGCGGGTAATTTTCTTTCACCGCCACATGCAGGGTCATGTCGTCATCCGCCACTACCGTGCGGCTGAGCATCCGCTGGGCGAAAAATTTAAGATGGGTGACGAAACGCTGATAGCTCAGCGACTCTTCGTCATATTCGATGCGTAACTGGTACTTCACCAGATTGAGGATTTCCTGCATAACGCGGGTGATTTGCGCCACTTCCGGCATTTCGCCGTTGAGCTGCGCATTGACCAGATGCAGGGCAATAAAACCCGCTTCATCCACCGGCAGTCGCACGCCCAGACGGGAATCGATAATCTCCAGTGCTTCCAGCCCGAGCGCATATTCCTTCGGGTACAGACGGCGGGTTTCCCACAGCAAGGCATTGCTGATCGGCACGCCTTTCTTTTGCCGTTCGATGGCAAAATTACAGTGATCGGTCAGCGCGATATAAAGATTTTCCTGTAATTTCCCCAGCCGTCCCCGCGCCAGCGAAATGATCTGATCGCAGGTGGTCATCACTTCCATCGGAATATGCGACAGCAGTTCCGTCAGATGCGCCACCAGTTCGTCATTTTGCAGGGCGAAGATTTTCTCGATCTTGCTGTCATCGAGTTCATCCCCGGCTTTTTTCATAAACGCCAGCCCGCGGCCCATCACCACCTGTTCGCGCTGCTGCTCGCTGACAACCACCACCACATTATTATTGAGTATTTTGGCGATTTTCATTGTAACTCCCTGAAAAGAAAAACCCGATCGTCCGTACGGATGATCAGGTTTTGTCTGCCGCAGTCTTGGGATCTGCCTGATAATTTTACCAGATCCGATCCTCAGTCAGACGTAAATTTTGCACTCAGAACGTGACGATGGCTTTCAGTCCCGTCACCCAGGCATCCTGCGTTTCCTTCACCCCGCCCGGACGGTACCAGTATTGCAAATCCGGTTGCAGAATCAGCCATGAACGCACTTTGATCTGATAATACAAATCGGCGTTCACCGAATGCCCCGACAGCGGCGTATACAGCGGATTGCCATAATCATCCACCTGATAAATGTCATTCAGGTTTTCCTGATTCTGACGGTAGTGATTGCTCATTTTAATGTAAGTCATGCCAAAGCCCAGCCAGTCGTCAGGACGGGCATCAAACAGCCCGCGATAACGCATAGACGCCGCCTGCGTGTAATGAATACTGTTGCTGCGCTGATCGCCCAGACCGAGGCTGTAAGAGACGCTCATGCCACGGTTCGGATCGTCGCCGCGCTGCGTCACCTGCTGGTTGAAGCCGGTGTACATAAACCAGGTGCTGCTGTGTTTGCGATACCCTTCAGGATCCGTCGCGCCCACGCTTTGCGTTTTGCCTTCTGACAAATCGGTTTGCGGTGAGTTGGTATACAGCAGGCCAAAGTTATAAATCCCCGGCAAACCATTCACTTTAGTTTTCAGCTCGGCTTCCATCGGCAGCAGGATACCGCGCGCGCCTTTCAGGGAACCGCTCCAGGCGTATTTGCGATCCGACGCGTCGGGGTTTTGTTCCATGATGCCGGTTTTCAGCGTCAGTTCCGGCGTCAGTTTGTACTGGATCGTGGTGCCCCAGTAATGTTTGTTCCAGTTGTACCAGGTCATGGAGTTAGCCGATTTACCGCCGCACTGGCTCAGCAACTGGAAATCGCAGGGAATGATCTGATCGAAATCCTGATTCTTGTTCATCATGCCGATACGCCAGTGCAGCTTGCGGTCATCAAAGCTGCGGCCAAACGTCAGCCAGCCCAGACGGGTAATCGACTGCCCGCCCCAGCTTTCCTGCGCAATGTCGTTAATCCCGACGCGCGGATCCTGCGTCCGTTTGGTGGTCAGGTTATCATTGTGGTTACGGTTAACAATGTTGCCTTCAATGGCGGCGTCGGGAATGCCGGTGTACATCTCCAGATCCTGCGTAAAGGTCAGCGAGAACTGATCGATATACGCCAGATGTTTATCGTGGTTATACCCGCCACCGGCGTTATAAGAAGATTCACTCAGGTAGCCCAGCTGATAATGGAAACCGTGATCTTCAATAATCGGCCGGATGCCCATCATATCGCCGAGCATCCCTTCGCCGGGCGCTTCAAAACCCAGAACGGTGCCGTTCCAGTTTTCGGCAGCCTGCGCTGAATAAATACTTGCCGTGGTAAAACACAGCGCCAGAAGACTGTTTTTCAGCAGCCGGATATTATTATTTACAGGTGTAGTGGTAGGTGTTGCAGAAGTCTGAGAAATTTTCATTATTATATTTCCGTATGATTATTAACATCATCATTATTGTTATCGGGCAATACAAGGCGAACAGGCGGCTTATAATATATAAGCCGCACGGGTTATTGATGATTAGCGGGAAATTCAGATCAGGATGTTAACGCTGCACCGTTTGAATTAATCACTTCTTTATACCAGAAGAAACTTTTCTTACGGCGGCGTTCCAGCGTGCCATTACCCTGATCGTCACGGTCAACGTAGATATAGCCGTAGCGTTTGGAGAATTCCGCTTTCGAGGCGCTGACCAGGTCAATCGGCCCCCAGCTTGTGTAGCCCATCACGTCGACGCCGTCTTCAATGGCTTCGCGGACCTGAACCAGATGGTCGTTGATATATTGAATACGGTAATCGTCGTTGATACTGCCGTCTGCTTCGACTTTATCCCGCGCACCCAAACCGTTTTCCACAATAAATAACGGTTTCTGATAACGGTCATAAAGTTCATTCATTAAGAAACGCAAACCTTCCGGATCAATCTGCCAGCCCCATTCAGAACTTTTCAGATGCGGGTTGGGCACCATATTTAATATATTGGCGCGCGCCTTAATATTTTGTTCTTCATCTGTCGTCACACAACCGGTCATGTAATAACTGAATGAAATAAAGTCGACCGTTTCTTTTAATGCAGCTTTATCTTCAGCGGTAATAATGATCTCCATTCCGCGATCTTTAAAGAATCGTTGCATATAGGCCGGATACGCGCCGCGCACCTGCACATCGCCGAAGAATAACCAGTCGCGGTTTTGCTGCAAGGTTTCCATCATATCGGCCGGTTTGCAGGTCAGCGGATATAACATGCCGCCGAGCAGCATATTGCCGATTTTGCCGTCAGGAACGATCTCGTGACAGGCTTTGACTGCTTTGGCGCTGGCGACCAGCTGATGATGGATGGCCTGATAGATTGCCTGTTTGCTGCTGTCTTCCGGCAAGCCGACGCCGGTGAACGGGGCGTGCAGCGACATGTTGATTTCATTGAAAGTCAGCCAGTGTTTCACTTTGTCTTTATAGCGCGTGAACACCGTGCGGGCGTAATTCTCGAAGAAACCGATGGTGTCGCGACTGCCCCAGCCACCGTGTTTTTTTACGATGCCGTACGGCATTTCGTAGTGAGAAAGCGTGACCAGCGGCGTAATGCCGTATTTCGCCATTTCATCAAACAGGCGGTCATAGAATGCCAGACCCGCTTCGTTCGGCTGCGCTTCATCGCCCTGCGGGAAAATGCGCGTCCAGGCGATGGAAGTACGCAGGACGGTAAAGCCCATTTCGGCGAACAACTTCATGTCTTCCGGGTAACGATGATAGAAGTCGATGGCGACATCTTTCACGCCGAAATCCCCTTCCGTACGTTCCTGCACCGGGCCGAAAACGCCCTGCGGTTGCAGATCCGAAGTAGATAACCCTTTTCCGTCAGTCAGGTAAGCCCCTTCAACCTGATTAGCGGCAACAGCACCGCCCCATAAGAATCCTTTTGGGAATTGCTTGTTCATGTGAACCTCCAGGCTCTGGTCGTTATCGTAATAAAGTCAGTAAAGGTGTCTGTTCGCTGACGTCCTGACCGACACCGGCCGGAATGACGTCGAGATAATCGTCGCTGTTGGTGACCAGCACCGGCGTCGTCAGGTCGTAACCGGCATCCGTGATCCCCTGCACGTCGAATTCCAGCAACAAATCGCCCTGCTTCACCACCGCATCGACGTCAACGTGTGGCGTAAAGAATTTACCGTCGAGCTTCACCGTATCGATGCCGACGTGGATCAGGATTTCTGCGCCGTCCTCCGATTCAATCCCGATGGCGTGATGGGTTTTGAACAGGGACACCACGGTGCCGTTCACCGGTGAGACCACCCGTCCCGCCGTCGGCACCACCGCGACACCTTTGCCCAGCAGGCCGCTGGCGAAGGTCGGATCCCCGACATTCTCGAGAGGGATACAGGCACCGGTCATCGGGCTGGCAATCAGCGTTTTTCCACGCGGGGCCTGTACTGCATCGGCTTTAGCCTTTTCGCTGACTTCCGGCGTTGCTTCTTCTTTCATGCCGAAGAAATAGGTCGCCAGTGCCGCAAATAACAGGGCAATCAATGTGCCGGCAATCGCGGCGGTGACGGTCTTATCGAAGCCTGTCGGTGGAATGATTTGGGTGAAGGTGAAAATGTTGGCGAAACCAAAGGAATACGCCGTGGTCTGGAAGTAACCGAGTACCGCCGCACCCAGCGCACCACCGACGCAGCCGAAGATAAACGGACGACGGCGCGGCAGGTTGATACCGTAAACCGCCGGTTCGGTAATGCCGAAAATACCGGCACTGATTGCGGAACCCGCCAGTGCCTTTGTCCGTGCATCTTTGGCGCGCAGCATCACACCGGCGACCGCACCGACCTGGCCCATTACCGCAGGCAGTAACAGCGGCAGCATGGTGTCATGACCGAGCACACTGAAGTTGTTGATCATCAGCGGCACCAGCCCCCAGTGCAGACCGAAGATCACGCATACCTGCCACAGCGCGCCCATAAAGGCACCCGCGACCATCGGGCTGACGTGATAAACGAACTGATAGCCATTGGCCAGTTGCTGACTCGCCCAGGTCGCGACCGGGCCGATGACCAGGAAGGTGAGCGGCACCACCACCATCAGGCAAATCAGCGGGGTGATAAAGTTGCGCAGTGAAGAAGGCAGAATTTTCATCGCGCGTTTTTCCAGCCAGCTTGATACCCACGCAGCCAGAATCACCGGGATCACTGATGAGGCGTAATTAATAAACACCAGCGGGATACCGAAGAAATGCTCGCTCTGCGCACCGGGCTGCTGTGCCTCGAAGGCGGCAATCATCAGCGGGTGAACCATCGCCCCGCCAATCATCATGGTGACGAACGGATTCCCGCCGAATTTCTTACCGGCGGTGTAACCGATCACCAGCGGGAAGAAGTAGAACATTGCATCGCTGGCGGCGAACCAGACTTTGTAAGTGCCGCTTTCCGGCATCAGCCAGCCGCAGGCCAGCGCCAGTGCCAGAAAACCTTTCAGGATCCCCGATGCCGCCATGATGCCGATAAACGGCGTGAAAATGCCGGAGATGACATCTATCGCCCGGGCAAACAAACTGCCTTTATCGTCGGTGTCATCCTCACTGTTTTCAGAAAGCGCGCTGCCTTTGACCAGTGCGTCATACACCGCGCCAACATGGTTGCCGATCACGACCTGAAACTGACCGCCGCTTTCGACCACCATGATCACACCCGGATTTTCTTTCAGCCCGGCAGCATCGGCTTTGCGGGTATCTTTCAGTTTGAAGCGTAAACGGGTGGCACAATGCACCACGCTGTTGACGTTGTCTTTTCCGCCCACTCCGCGGAGAATTTCATCGGCTAATGTTCTGTATTCCATGGTGTTGTCTCATCAGAGTAAGGGCGTCGTGCACGACATTGCCGTTGTATTTCAAAGGGGCGGCCTGCCCCTGAATTCAGGCCAAAAAAAAACCTAAACGTCCGGTCTCTTCGTCATACACGAAGAAACGAGAAGTTTAGGTTTTGCCTGTCAGACAGTAACAATCCTGCTTTCTGAAACGGATTCTCTGGCGAATCGGAAACAGAAACAAGTCGTAATATTCGCCAGATGATGAAACTGTGATCGGCTTCAGACTTTGTGCAGACCGACGCTCATCCCTGAGCGTCACTTATGCGTTTACGGCTCAGACGGGGGTGGTTTCTGCGCAAATCAGGCTCTGCGCCCATTCACCGCAAACGGCATCCAGCTCACCGCGTGCTTTGGCTAAACCGGCTTCGCGCGCGGCTTCATCGGAAAATTGCAGCGGCTGCGCATCCACAAACCACGGGTTTTCCACGCCGATAAAACCAAACGCATTTTTCAGTACCGGCGTCATCGCATCCATATTGGCGAACGGGCTGCCTTCACTGAGATCCGCGCCGCGCGTGGTGATAAACAATACTTTCTTATCGCCCAGATTGCCGGTAATGCTGCCGTCGGCGTGCAGGTCATAGGTGATGTTTGTGCGGATAATATTGTCGATGAATGTTTTAAACGTCGACGGGATCGTCCAGTTATACATCGGCATCGCACAGACCAGCGCATCGGCTGCCATCACGCGCTGACACAGGGCGTCGGACTCCGCCAGCACGTCGCGCATGCGGTCCGTACGTTGCGCTTCCGGCGTGTAGGTCGCCTGCACAAATTCCGCTGACACGTGCGGCTGCACATCTTCCGTCACATCGAGATAGTCGATCTCGATATCGACCCCTTTCTGTTCCAGTTGCTCAATAAAGTAACGCCCCAGTGCCCGGGAATTTGACCATTGATGAAATTTTGAACTGGCATCGACGTGTAGAATTTTCATGTTTTTCCTTCCTGATCTTCGCCGTTAACGGCGCGCATTTAAACTAGGACTAACTTTGTCGTAGTTAAAAATACGCGCAATGCTATCCCGCTGGCAAGTGCCAGTGTGAAATAAAAAAAGACAAGGAATCAGATAATGCGGCGCGAGCCTTTATCACCTAACCAGCGGGTGATCTGCTGTTCGAACTCCGGAGGCGCTTTACGGCCAAACTGCGAGGCCAGTCCGGCCAGGGTTTGCGCAGCCAGCACATCGCGCATTTTGTTGTCGGCGTCGATCATCAGGGAATGGATCGCACACAGGCCCGAACTCGCCCAGGCAGGCGGATCGTTGTCAAACACGGCGCAGCGGTTGCGGATTTCCTTGCAGTCGAACAGCTTTTTACGCCCGTCGATAGCATCAACTACATCCAGAACGGTGATCTCGTGTGGCGGTTTCGCCAGCCGGATGCCGCCCTTCGCACCTTCGGTGGCGATGATCAGTTTCGCTTTGTGCAGTTTGGTGAACAGTTTGGCGACGTAATCAAAGGGCACGCCCTGAAGTTCAGATAAATCGCGGACACTGGCTTCCGTCACACTTCCCTGCGGATGGGCGATAAACAGCAGGCAATGCAGTGCGTATTCCACGCCAGCGCTGATATGGGACATACAACCTTTAACTCCAAACTAAGACGGAATGACTCTTAATTAAACACCAGTTGCCCCGAAATTGACACCAAAAGCAGGGATTTCTGCAAGTCAGGCCAAAAGCCCGCGCTCAGTTTGAACCCGCTCACAAATAAAAAACAAAATCAAAAAACGTAATTTGTATATTCGTTTCCTCAATTGTCTGACTCGATTCTATTCACAATACTTCTGGCAACATTTTACTTCTCCATGCTGTTTATCTTTCTTTTCGTCAAAGACATTAATTAATTTCAGTCGGTTATCTCTCCTTACCCAAAGCAGGTAACAAATAATGATGATCACTCCGGTTCTTTCAGTAAAAGATAAGATTGGCTACGGACTCGGCGATATGGCCAGTGCGCTGGTCTGGCAAACTGCGACCTTGTTTCTGGCCTATTTCTACACGGATGTTTTTGGTTTACCCGCCGCGATTATGGGCACATTATTTTTAGTCGTGCGTGCCGTGGATGCCTGTGTGGATCCCTGTATCGGCGCACTGGTAGACCGGACAACCTCGCGCTACGGGAAATTCCGTCCCTGGCTGCTGTGGTTTGCAATCCCGTTTGGTGTCTGTTGCCTGATCACGTTTTACGTGCCGGATGTCTCCCCGACCGGGAAAATCATCTACGCGACAATCACTTATACCTTATTAAGCCTGGTGTACTCCGCCATTAATGTGCCGTATTGCGCGATGCCGGGGGCGTTAACGCTGGATCCGCGCGAGCGTCATTCGTTGCAGTCGTGGCGCTTTGCGCTGTCATTTATCGGCGGACTGGTGGTGACGGTGATTGCCCTGCCGCTGGTGGCAAAACTGGGCGCGGGCAATCCGCAAAAAGGCTATTTCTACGCCATGAGCCTGATGGGATTACTCGGCATCGTATTATTTTTCTGCTGTTTCGCCATGACGCGCGAGCGTTATCATCCGCGCAATGACACCTCCGGTTCGATGCTGAGCGATCTGAAATTACTGTGGAATAACGCACAATGGCGCATCGTATTTATTTTTAATATTCTGCTGTTGTGCGCGGTGGTAATCCGTGGCTCCGCGACCATGTATTACGTGAAATATGTTCTCGCCCGGCCGGATCTGATTTTCAATTTTATTGTTTTTGGCATGATCGCCTCATTATTTGGCGCGTTACTGTCTGAAAAATTATTAGGAAAATTCGACCGGGTTAAATCCTATCAGTGGACGATCCTGACGTTTGTGGTGTGTAACGCGGCTATTTTCTTTATCCCGTCTCCTTCCATTGGCCTTATTTTCGCCTTCAATCTGGTGTTCAGTTTTATCCAGAATCTCACGACGCCGCTGCAGTGGACGATGTTCTCCGACGTGGTCGATCACGAGGAATCCCGCACCGGCCGCCGTCTTGACGGCCTGGTGTTTTCCACTGCGTTGTTTGCCATCAAATTCGGACTGGCGCTGGGCGGCGCCATTGTCGGCTGGGTTCTCGGCATGGTCGATTATGTGCCGAATGCCGCCACGCAAAGCTCTGGCGTGATGCTGACCATCAATTCACTGTTCACGCTGGTGCCGTGTGCCTTGTTCCTGCTGATGGCCGCCCTGCTGTTTACCTACAAACTTAACAGCCGCACGATGCAGAACATCGCGGCATCCCTCGCCACCCGCCGTTCTTTCGGCGGCGAAGAGGAACCCGTTCTCAGCGGTACCCGCCCTTTGATTAATCAAGGAGATGCAAGATGACTCACCTTTATCAGGATGCTTCACAACCCGTTGCCACCCGCGTCGCCGATCTTCTGGCACGCATGACGCCGGAGGAAAAATTCGCCCAGATGCATGCGTTCTGGCTGATCCTCGACAGCAACGGCAATCATCAGGAGCGTACCGATCTCAGCGAC
Source organism: Rahnella victoriana (assembly GCF_021276285.1). NCBI lineage: Bacteria > Pseudomonadati > Pseudomonadota > Gammaproteobacteria > Enterobacterales > Yersiniaceae > Rahnella > Rahnella victoriana. The sequence goes on along the minus strand of NZ_CP089919.1, from coordinate 3,557,297 downwards.
GATTTTGCCGGTCACAAGCAGAGTGACGCGCTGGAACAACAACTGAAGTCCGGCGCGGGGCAAATTACCCGCCCGCTCGGCACGCATGTGGTCAGCCCGGCGGAAGGCGTACGGGCGCTGAACCGGCTGCAAAAAACGCTGGTGGAAGACACGCGGCTGGGTATTCCGGCGATGTTCCACGAAGAGTGTCTGGTCGGCCTGTTGTGCAAAGATGCCACGCTGTTTCCCTCATCACTGAGTTATGCCTCCACGTGGGATCCGCAACTGATGGAGCAGATTGCCGCCGCGATCCGCGACGAAGCACAAAGTGTCGGTTGTCATCAGGGGCTGGCGCCGGTGCTGGATGTGTCGCGCGATGTGCGCTGGGGACGTACCGAGGAAACCTTTGGCGAAGATCCGTATCTGGTTGGCGTCATGGCGACGGCTTACGTGCGCGGTTTGCAGGGCGAAAAACGTGACCTGCTGGCAACGCTGAAACATTACGTCGGGCATTCTTTCAGCGAAGGGGCGCGCAACCATGCGCCGGTACATCTCGGTTTCCGCGAGCTGAATGACACTTTCCTGCTGCCGTTTGAAATGGCGGTAAAACTGGCGAATGCCGGTTCGGTAATGCCTGCTTATCATGATATCGACGGCCAGCCGTGCCACAGCGATCACTTCCTGCTGACGGAACTGTTGCGCGAACAGTGGGGATTCGATGGCCTGATTGTCGCCGACTACGGTGGCGTCAGTCTGCTGCATCAGCATCATGGCGTCAGTCATGACGATGCGGAATCTGCCGCGCTGGCGTTTAATGCCGGTCTGGATATCGAATTGCCGAAAGGCGACTGCGCGCAACATCTGGCCGATGCGGTGTCGCGGGGTCTGATTGATATGGCGAAAATTGACGAGATTGTCGCCCGCGTGCTGACCGAAAAATTCCGCCTCGGATTATTTGAGCAACCTTACGCCAGTGTGCCTCAGCCGCAATTGCAGCAACCCGCCACACGGGAACTGGCCTGGCAAGCCGCCGTCCGTTCCATCACCTTGCTGGAAAACAATGGCATCCTGCCGCTCAGGCCCCGGTCCGGCCAGAAAATCGCCGTCATCGGCCCGACGGCAGATGATCCGCTGGCCTTACTCAGCGGTTATAGCTTCCCGGTGCATCTGATCATCAGCGAAATGGAAGCGCAGACAGAACAGGTCATCACGCCGTTACAGGCTTTGCGCGACGCTTACGGTGAACAAAATATCCGTTATGCCAAAGGTTGCCATATTCTCGAAAAACGCACCGCCGGTGCGCCGGTATTCCCCGGCGATGCGGGAACCCCGATGCAAAATTCACCGGTCTCACAAAGCACCGCACTTATTCCGCAGGCGGTGAAACTGGCGCAGGAGAGTGACGTCGCACTGGTATTTGTCGGTGATCTGGCCGGATTGTTCCAGAGCGGAACGGTCGGAGAAGGTTCTGATACTGACAGCCTGCAACTGCCCGGCGTTCAGCAGCAGTTGCTCGAAGACATTGTGGCGACCGGCAAACCGACCATTGTGGTGATGACCGGAGGCCGTCCGTATTCTCTCGGCGGGCTGGAAGACGACGTCGCGGGATATCTGATGGCCTTCGCGCCCGGTCAGGAAGGCGGCCGCGCGATCAGCGATATCATCAGCGGCAAACAGGCACCGTCGGGACGTCTGGTGGTATCCGTGCCGAAAAGCGCCGGGGCGATGCCCTATTATTACAATCACAAACTGAAAAGTGGCGGCACGCCGATTGCCTTCCACTTTGGCGCACAATACCCGTTTGGTTACGGGCTGAGCAGCACCACGTTCCGTTACCATGATTTTCAGCTCAGTCAGCATCCTGTCGCCATCGAAAATGGCGACATTGAGGTGCAGATACGAGTGACCAATACCGGTAAGCAGGCGGGCAGCGAAGTGGTGCAGGTTTATCTGCGCGACTGCGTGGCATCACTGGTGCGTCCGGTGCAGGAACTCAAGGCTTTCGAACGCGTTGAACTGGACGCCGGACAAACCGCCACGCTGAGTTTCAGCATCCCCATCGACATGCTGAATTTCACAAATCATGCGGGTAAACGCATCGTGGAACCGGGTTTTGTCGAGGTACAGGTAGGGTCGTCGAGCAGGGATATTCATGCGCGTGGAAAAATCACGCTGTCCGGCGAAGTGCGGGAGTTGCCGCGTCACTGGCGGATGGTCAGCCGCTGTGAAGTCAGTCAGTAATTTCTGCTGGCTGAGATAAGCCAAACGGACGCTCAGGGCGTCCGTTTGGCTTTCTGGCACAGAACCCTGCGCAAAGAACCGGTTATTCCGTTTCTCTCGCGATACCAAAGTGCTTATACGCATGATTGGTTGCCATGCGACCGCGCGGTGTGCGCTGAATAAAGCCCTGCTGGATCAGGAAGGGTTCGATGACGTCTTCAATCGTCTCGCGTTCTTCGCCGATCGCCGCCGCTAAGTTATCCAGTCCGACCGGTCCGCCGGTGAACTTGTCGATAATCGCCAGCAGCAGTTTGCGGTCCATGTAATCGAAGCCTTCGGCATCGACGTCCAGCATATCCAGCGCGCCGTTGGCCACATCACCGTTAATGGTGCCGTCGCCTTTGACTTCGGCAAAGTCACGCACACGGCGCAACAGACGGTTGGCGATACGCGGCGTACCGCGTGACCGGCGGGCAATCTGATGCGCGCCCTCTTCCGACAACTCCAGCCCAAGGCATGACGCACTGCGGCCGACAATGTGCTGCAAATCGGCCACCTGATAAAACTCCAGACGCTGCACAATCCCGAAACGGTCACGCAAAGGAGACGTCAGGGAACCCGCGCGGGTGGTGGCACCAATCAGGGTAAAGGGCGGAAGATCAAGTTTGATGGAACGTGCCGCCGGGCCTTCACCGATCATGATATCCAGCTGATAGTCTTCCATCGCCGGATAAAGAATTTCTTCAACGACGGGCGAAAGACGGTGGATTTCATCGATGAACAGCACGTCGTGCGGCTCGAGATTGGTCAGCATCGCGGCCAGATCACCGGCCTTTTCCAGCACCGGCCCCGACGTGGTGCGTAAATTCACGCCCATTTCGTTCGCCACGATGTTAGCCAGCGTGGTTTTCCCCAGTCCCGGAGGGCCGAAAATCAACAGGTGATCGAGCGCATCTTTGCGTTGCTTAGCCGCCTGAATAAAGATTTCCATTTGCGAGCGCACATGAGGCTGACCGACGTATTCGTTGAGCAGCTTCGGGCGGATCGCACGGTCAATGACCTCTTCTTCACTGAAGACTTCGGAAGAAATCAGGCGGTCAGCTTCAATCATCGTTTACCTCACAGCGCCGCGCGCAGCGCTTCTCTAATTAACGTTTCAGATTCGGCGCCCGGTTTGGCAACCTTGCTGATCATGCGGCTGGCTTCTGGGGGTTTGTATCCGAGGGATATCAGGGCTGCAACGGCCTCGCCTTCGGCGTCAGATTCTTTAGCTTTCGACGACGATGCAGGTAGCGTGATATCAGTATGACTGTTAAATAGATCACCGTTTAATCCTTTAAACCGGTCTTTCATTTCGACAACCAGGCGTTCTGCGGTTTTCTTACCGACGCCGGGTAACTTAATTAATGCGGTGATTTCTTCCTTTTCGACCGCACTGACAAACTGCTGTGCCGACATGCCTGACAGGATCGCCAGCGCCAGCTTCGGCCCGACGCCGTTCACTTTAATCAGTTCACGGAACAGCGCGCGCTCTTGTTTATCGTTAAATCCGTAGAGCAACTGGGCATCTTCACGGACGATAAATTGCGTGAATATGATAGCTTCCTGGCCCAGTTCCGGCAATTCATAAAAACAGGTCATCGGCATATGCACTTCATAGCCCACGCCGTTGGTTTCAAGCAGCACCAAAGGGGGCTGTTTTTCCAGAATAATGCCTCGTAGTCTGCCTATCACGTTCATTTTCCTTATCAGGTCAAAAGCAGCGATGTTTATATCATAAAAAAAGCTGGATGGATATCCAGCCCAATGGACTTGCGGCGTCTATCGCATACGTCCGCGCGCCATCTGCAATTTATCGCTGCTGAGCCGGATGGCATTCTGGCTCATGTGACAATGGGTGATGGCAATCGCCAGCGCATCGGCGGCATCCGCCTGCGGGTTCGCCGGTAATTTCAGGATCGAACGCACCATATGCTGCACCTGCGATTTTTCAGCGGCACCGGTACCGACGACGGTCTGTTTCACCTGCCTCGCCGCGTACTCAAACACCGGCAAATCCTGATTTACCGCCGCGACTATCGCCGCACCACGCGCCTGTCCCAGCTTTAATGCCGAGTCGGCGTTTTTCGCCATAAACACGGATTCGATGGCAAAAAAATCAGGCTGAAATTGCGTAATGATTTCCGACACACCGGCGTAAATCAGTTTCAGACGCCCCGGCATGTCGTCAACCACGGTGCGGATACAACCGCTGCCGAGATAGCTCAGCTGACGCCCTGTCTGGCGGATAATGCCATAGCCGGTAATACGCGAACCGGGGTCGATCCCCAGAATAATAGCCATAGCCAGTCAACGCCTTGTGTTGTCGTTTTTTTTGGAAAGTTGGGGAGAGTATAAACTGCTGAGGCACAACAGGATAGCCAGCCGGTGGCAGCCACCGGCGGCACTGAGATTACAGAGTTTCTGCGATCTCGTCGGAGATTTCACCGTTGTGGTAAACCTCCTGCACATCGTCACAATCTTCCAGCATGTCGATCAGGCGCAACAGTTTCGGTGCAGTTTCTGCATCCATGTCGGCTTTGGTCGATGGGATCATGGTGACTTCTGCGGAATCAGCTTTATAACCTGCCGCTTCCAGCGCGTCTTTCACTTCGCCCAGGTTTTCCCAGGCGGTGAAGACGTCGATAGCGCCGTCATCGTAAGAAATGATGTCTTCTGCGCCCGCTTCCAGCGCGGCTTCCATCAGCACGTCTTCGTCCAGGCCAGGAGCGAAAGTGATCACCCCTTTTTTGGAGAACAGGTAAGCCACGGAACCGTCAGTACCCAGATTGCCACCGGTTTTGGTGAAGGCATGACGCACTTCCGCCACGGTACGGTTGCGGTTATCACTCAGACATTCAACCATGATGGCAGAGCCACCCGGGCCGTAACCTTCATAAATGATGGTTTCCATGTTGGTGTCTTCGTCACCGCCGACGCCACGCGCAATCGCGCGGTTCAGGGTATCGCGGGTCATGTTGTTGGACAGCGCTTTATCAATAGCCGCGCGCAGACGCGGGTTTGACCCTGCATCGCCGCCGCCCAGACGTGCTGCGGTAACCAGCTCACGAATGATTTTGGTAAAAATTTTGCCGCGTTTAGAATCTTGCGCCGCTTTGCGGTGCTTGGTGTTGGCCCACTTACTGTGACCTGCCATAAATATCTCCAAAAAGTCTAAAGTCTTAACAGACCGAATAGTTTACAAATTCTTCAATCGCCTGCTGGTTGCTCGGAGAGACCGTCAGCGCTGCCGCTGCCGGTTTATCGAGCCACCGGTATGCATGATGTTCGGTGAGAACCACATCACGCTCGTCGGGTAACGCCAGACAGAACCAGTGTTCTTTATTACGGGTCACGCCGGGAGCATAGCGATGGCGCAAATGCGCAAATATTTCAAAGTCCTCGCAGCGGTCGCAGTCCTGCAGAGTCAGGTTTTCACCTGCAATGTCGATACCGACCTCTTCAAGAACTTCACGCTGCGCGGTTTGATCCGGGGATTCCCCGTCCTCCAGACTGCCGGTTACCGACTGCCAGAAGTTCGGGTCATCCTTACGTTGGAGCATCAGCACCCTGCCGGTGTTGCTGGCGTAGATGACGCACAGTATCGACTCAGGACGCTTATAGCTCATTAGTTATTCTCTGTATTTGTGTCTGGTGTCACTTCTTTTTTCGCGACTACCGCAATGCCCAGCTCCAGCAGTGATGCCGGATTGGCAAAACTTGGGGCTTCGGTCATCAGACACGCCGCAGCGGTGGTTTTCGGGAAGGCGATCACGTCACGGATATTATCCGTACCGGTCAGCAACATCACCAGACGATCCAGACCAAATGCCAGACCGGCATGCGGAGGCGTGCCGTATTTCAGGGCGTCGAGCAGGAAGCCGAATTTCTCGCGCTGTTCGTGCTCGTTAATCCCCAGAATGCTGAACACGGTCTGCTGCATTTCGCTGCGGTGGATACGCACAGAACCGCCGCCCACTTCGTAGCCGTTGATTACCATGTCGTAGGCGTTCGCGATAGCGGAAACCGGGTTCGCCGCCAGTTCTTCTGCGGTCATGTCTTTTGGCGCAGTGAACGGGTGGTGCATGGCACTCAGGCCGCCTTCGTCGGTGTCTTCAAACATCGGGAAGTCGATGACCCACAGCGGAGCCCACATGTCTTCTTTGGTGATTTTCAGGTCACGGCCAACTTTCAGACGCAGCGCGCCAATCGCGTCGGTCACGATCTTGGCGCTGGCTGCGCCGAAGAAGATCATGTCGCCGTCTTGTGCGCCGGTGCGTTCAATCAGCGCTGACAGCAGGTCTTCATTAAGGAATTTCGCCACCGGGCTCTGGATACCTTCCAGGCCTTTCGCGACTTCATTCACTTTGATGTAAGCCAGACCTTTCGCGCCGTAGATTTCGATGAATTTAGCGTATTCGTCGATTTGCTTACGGCTCAGGGAAGCCCCGCCTGGCACGCGCAATGCGGCCACGCGGCCTTTCGGATCGTTAGCCGGATCGGCGAACACTTTGAACTCGATGTTTTTCATCAGGTCAGCAACATCGACCATTTCCATCGGGTTACGCAGGTCCGGCTTATCGGAACCGTAACGACGCATTGCTTCTGCGAAAGTCATGATCGGGAAGTCGCCCAGATCCACACCTTTCACTTCCTGCCACAGTTCGCGGGCCAGTTTCTCCATCACTTCACGCACTTGTTCGGCGCTCATGAAAGATGTTTCCACGTCAATCTGGGTAAATTCTGGCTGACGGTCAGCACGTAAATCTTCATCACGGAAGCATTTTACGATCTGATAATAACGGTCAAAGCCGGACATCATCAGCAGCTGTTTGAACAGCTGAGGGGACTGCGGCAAGGCGTAGAACTTGCCTTTGTGCACACGGCTTGGCACCAGATAGTCACGCGCACCTTCCGGCGTGGCTTTGGTCAGCATCGGGGTTTCGATGTCGAGGAAGTCATGGCTGTCCATGAAACGACGCACGAAGCTGGTGATTTTGGCACGCGCTTTCAGGCGGTTCGCCATTTCAGGGCGGCGCAGATCCAGATAGCGGTATTTCAGACGCGCTTCTTCGGTGTTGACGTGGTTGGAGTCCAGCGGCAGCGATTCTGAGCGGTTGATGATGTTCAGCTTGCTGGCGAACACTTCCACTTCACCGGTCGCCATGTCTTTGTTGAACTGGCTTTCCGGGCGCGCACGCACGGTGCCGGTTAACTGGATGCAGAACTCGTTACGCAGCTCAGACGCCAGTTTGTAGGCTTCTGCCTGATCGGGGTCGAAGAAAACCTGAACGATGCCTTCGCGGTCACGCATATCGATGAAAATCAAACCACCCAAATCACGGCGACGGTTAACCCAGCCACACAATGTTACTTCCTGGCCCACATTGGACGCATTCAGTTTTCCACAATATACAGTACGCATAACGGTATCCTTTTGATCCCACTACCCGGCCTCATGGCTCACAGGCACAGAAACGGTTATTGACTCTGGTCGCCCGCCGCAAAACTCAGCAGCGCGCGGAATGGGTTTTATTCAGGTCGAAAAAAGGCGGCTATTATAAAGGAATTTCCGGCGAAGGATAAGTGCGAACACGTCAACGCAGGCGCGGAAATTCACACCTGTTGCTTGCTACACATAATTTAACAAAATTATCCCCAATTTGATCCGCCCGTTAGCATAGACTCGCGCAATCCCCTTTGTACACGCAGTAAATGATTCCTTTCTCTCATTACCCATTTTGAAAACCGGGAGCTAAACATGAAACTTGACCCTAAAACCACCGCGCTGGTGCTGATCGACTTACAGAAAGGGATTTTACCGTTCGCGGGGGGCCCGCACACCGCACAACAGGTGCTGGATAATGCCACTGAACTGGCAAACCGTTTCCGTAAGCTGGGCGCGCCGGTGGTGATGGTCCGCGTCGGCTGGTCTGATTCCTTCGACGAAGCGCTGAAGCAGCCTGTCGATATTCCTGCGGCTGCGCCGGAAGGCGGTTTACCGGCAAGCTGGTGGGAATTCCCGGAACAACTGGGCGTGACCGACAGCGATCTGCTGGTGATCAAACGTCAGTGGGGCGCGTTTTACGGCACCGATCTGGATTTACAACTGCGCCGTCGCGGCATTAAAAGCATCGTGCTGGCGGGTATTTCCACCAATATCGGCGTGGAATCGACGGCGCGTAACGCCTGGGAACACGGCTATGAGCTGGTGATCGCTGAAGATGCGTGCAGCGCGCACAACAACGATCATCATCAGTCGAGCATGCAGTTTATTTTCCCGCGTATCAGCCGCGTACGTTCCACTGCCGAAGTGCTTGCCGCTCTGCCAGAGTAACGTTACCCTGATTTTCATGCCTGAACGCCGCCCGATGAGGCGGCGTTTTATTTGGGAATTCCGGCTCAGAAAACAGGGAGCAGCGATATGTATATTGGCTTACCGCAATGGCACCACAACGCCTGGACACAGGTGGGTTTGCGTGATCTGGCGGATTACGCGCGGTACTTCAATTGTGTCGAAGGCAACACGACTTTTTACGCCCTGCCCAAACAGGATGTGGTGATGCGCTGGCGCGACATGACGCCGGAGACCTTTCGTTTTTGTTTCAAATTCCCTTCCGCCATCAGCCATAAAGCCGCGCTGTCGAACTGTCAGGAAGAGGTCGATATGTTTTACCGCACACTCGCACCGCTCGGTGAACGTATCGGGCAACTGTGGCTGCAACTTCCGGCCACGTTTGCCCCGGTGCACCTCGACCGTTTATGGCAATTTCTGGATGCCCTGCCCGCCGGTTTTGATTACGGCGTGGAAGTGCGTCACGGGGAATTCTTCAATAAAGGTGACGCCGAACGGGCGCTGAATCAGGGATTACATCAGCGCGGCATTAACCGTGCCATTCTCGACAGCCGCCCGGTTCACAGTTCAAAATCGGTGACAGAAGCGGTACGTGAAGCGAAGCGGAAAAAACCTGTCCTGCCAGTGCATGCGCTGGCGACCGCCTCGCGGCCCATTGTACGGTTTATCGGCGGGGACAGCCTGGACGCCAACCGCCCGCTGTTTGGCCAGTGGATCACTAAGCTCAGCGACTGGCAATCTCAGGGGCTGTCGCCTTACCTGTTTATTCATACGCCTGATTGTTCCGATGCGCCTCAGCAGGCACGCAGCCTGTGGCAGGATCTGCGCCAGCGTCTGCCTTCCGTTCAGCCCGCGCCAGACTGGCCGGAACAGGATGCGCTGTTCTGAGAATTTTCGTGTTTTTCTGACGACAGTGTTGCCCCGTCCCGTTATCATAGTGGCGCTGCGGAACCGCCGTATTGTTCCGCCGGGAAACAGGGATTAACCAAGGAAGTCACCATGATTAGCGCGTTATATGTCGTGCTTGCCGCCATACTTTTAATCAAACTCTCTTTCGATGTTGTTCGTCTGCGGATGCAATACCGCATTGCCACCGGCGACGGCGGCTCCTATGAATTACAAACCGCCATCCGCGTTCACGGCAACGCCGTTGAATATCTGCCGATCGGCTGTTTATTACTGCTGTATATGGAAATGAACGGAGCGGCCATCTGGACCGTGCACGCCTGCGGTTTATTACTGATCCTTGGACGTTTATTCCATTATTACGGATTGAAAAACCGGGAGTTCGCCTGGCGCCGCAATGGCATGGCAGCCACGTATATTTCGCTGGTGCTGATGGTGGTGGTCAATATTATCTATCTGCCGTGGTCTCAATTTCTGAATTTTGACTGATCGCTGCCCCTTTCCCCCACCGTTCTGATGCCCTTTTGACGTAACTCCCGGGCGCGCAGGTATCTGCCTGCGCCAGTATCTGCTAAAATCTGCCCTCAACTTTTTACCCACAATCTTTTTGGCCTGACTCACCGCTATGGCAAACCACGATACGCTGTTTTCTGCACCGATAGATAAACTTGGCGACTGGACGTTCGATGAACGTGTCGCTGAAGTCTTCCCCGACATGATCCAACGCTCTGTTCCGGGGTATTCCAACATCATTTCGATGATTGGCATGCTCGCCGAGCGTTTCGTACAACCCGACTCCAATGTCTATGATCTGGGTTGTTCGCTGGGTGCTGCCACGCTGTCAATGCGTCGCAACATTAAGGTGCCGGGCTGCGAAATTATTGCTGTCGATAACTCCCCCGCCATGGTGGAACGTTGCCGTCGCCACATTGATGCTTTCCGCGCGGACACACCGGTAAACGTCATCGAAGCGGATATTCTGGATATCGAGCTGAAAAACGCCTCGATGGTGGTGCTCAACTTTACCCTGCAATTCCTCGAACCCGCTGACCGTCAGCGTTTGCTGAATCAGGTGTATCAGGGCATGCGTCCAGGCGCGGCGCTGGTGCTTTCCGAAAAATTCAGCTTTGAAGACAAAGATGTCGGCGAGTTGCTGTTCAATATGCATCACGATTTCAAACGGGCGAACGGTTACAGCGAACTTGAAATCAGCCAGAAACGCAGCATGCTGGAAAACGTCATGCTGACCGATTCCGTTGAAACCCATAAAGCCCGCCTCCGTCAGGCTGGTTTCCAGCACACGGAAGTCTGGTTCCAGTGCTTTAACTTCGGCTCACTGATTGCGCTGAAAGCCGGAGACGCACAATGATTGATTTTGGTGATTTTTATCGCGTTATCGCCAAAGGGCCGTTAAGTCCCTGGCTCAATACCCTGCCTTCACAGCTGACCGCATGGCAGAAAGAATCCCTGCACGGCAAGTTCAAATTGTGGTTTAACTCCGTCGATCGCCTGCCGTTGTTGCAGCCGGAGCGTCTGGATTTGCTGCACAGCGTCAGCGCGAATATGGAAGTGCCTTTGCCAGCCGGTCAGCGCGAAGGGATTGAAAATCTGCTGCGCAACATGATGCCGTGGCGCAAAGGGCCGTTTTCGCTGTACGACGTGGAAATCAATACCGAATGGCGTTCAGACTGGAAATGGGATCGCGTTCTTCCGCACATTTCCTCGCTGGCGGGGCGCACCATTTTAGATGTCGGCTGCGGCAGCGGTTACCATATGTGGCGCATGATTGGCGCAGGCGCACATCTGGCGGTCGGTATCGACCCGATGCAGCTTTTCCTGTGTCAGTTCGAGGCCGTACGTAAATTACTGGGCGGCGATCAGCGTGCGCATTTACTGCCGCTGGGCATCGAGCAACTGCCTGAACTGAATGCGTTTGATACCGTTTTCTCCATGGGCGTGCTGTATCATCGTCGTTCGCCCCTGGATCATCTTCTGCAGCTGAAAAATCAGCTGGTCAGCGAAGGCGAACTGGTGCTGGAAACCTTAGTCATCGAAGGCGACAGTGAACAGGTGCTGGTGCCGGGGGATCGATACGCGCAGATGGGCAATATTTACTTCATCCCTTCCGCCGCCGCACTGAAAAACTGGCTGATCAAATGTGGGTTTGTTGATGTGCGTATTGCGGACGTCAGCGTCACTACGCTGGAAGAGCAACGTCGCACCGACTGGATGACCAGCGAATCACTGGCGGAATTCCTCGACCCGAACGATCCGGGCAAAACCATCGAAGGCTATCCGGCACCACGCCGTGCCTTGCTGATTGCACGCAAGCCATAACCTGCCTTTTTGCCGCCGGAGATTTTTCTGGCGGCATGTGCCCTGTCAATCATCCTCACACTTTATCCGTATATTCTCTCACGCTGCGCTGTACATCCTGCGTTAAAAAGGTCTAACCTTTCAGAAAGCTATCGGGGTTTTCTGGCGGAGATCGTCGTTGACGTTACGGGAGGATGTATGAAGTTCCCTAAAGGCAGCATCGTGAAACACAGATCCGGTGAAATCAAAGGTACTGTCATGAATACTTTTGAATCACAAGCGGACAACGTGTCGTATTACGTTTCCTGGGAAGATGGCAGCAGCAGCCTGCATCAGGAGAACGAATTACACTGGGCAAATATCGACGTCGCCATCAGAATTAAAAATTTCTACGAGAAGTAGCCTCCTGCGCCCTATCACAAGCCTTTGTAAATCTTCCTCTCTGTATGCTTAATCAATGGATTGATTCATATCATTTCGTGTATAAACTCGGCAAAACCTATTCACCAGTACGCGAATATTTCGTGGGGAAACCAATGCGCAGAAGGATCCGATTCCTGTTTGACCGGGCCGTGATTGTTTTAGGCCTTTTTGTGATGTGCCTGGTCGTGAAAGCAGGAATGTTTGGCGTGGCATTGCTCACCTGGGGCTGAGCGCATAAAAAAAGCCCCGCCAATGTGACGGATGACGCGGCGGACTGGATAATTTTTTACTCTTTAAAATCAACGCCATGGCAATTATGCTGTATATTTATACTGTATATTATTGTCGATTATACAAACGTTTTAGGCTATTTTATTCTCCTCGGCACCCCCTACAGCACCCCCTGAGGCAGTTTGACATGGCCTATTACAGTATTGAGAAGAGAGTCACCGCTTCAGGTGAATTGCGTTATCGCTGCACTGTCGGCGTCAAAGAAGATGGTGTTTATCTTCATCGTGAGAGGAAAACGTTCCCCAAGCAAAGTTTAGCCAAAGCATGGGGGATCAATCGTGTCGCTGACATTGAGCAGAACGGATTGCCACTTACTGCCAGACCTTCAGAAAAAATACTGACACTGGGTGAATTGATTCAAAAGTACATGGATCATCCCCATGTAAAGTTTGGGCGGTCAAAAAGAGAAACACTAAACCTGGTCCTAAGGTCTTATATTTCGTCCATCCCCTTAAACGAGCTAACTACAGCTTCGTATATTGATCATGCAGTTATGAGGCGTAAAACCGTACAGCCTTCTACTGCGGCGCATGATATCAATTATATTGGTAAGGCACTTAGTTCCGCCAAGCCACTTTTCAATATTTCCGTCGATTATGATGCTTTTGTGACCGCAAGAGAAACCATGCGCCAGATGGGGATCATCGGTGCGGGGAACACTCGAAGCCGCCGGCCCACCAGTATTGAGCTGGATATGATCATTGAACGATTGAAGGAAAAAACGCTGACATCCTATTCTGGCGCCCCCTTTGCCGACATTCTAATGTTCTCCGTACTTTCTTGTATGAGAATAGGCGAAGTTACACGCATTCAATGGTCTGATGTCGATAAGAAGAATAGAGCTGTTCTGGTTCGTGACAGGAAAGACCCACGGAAAAAAGAAGGCAATCACATGGTTGTTCCTCTCCTCGGCCAAGCTTGGGAAATACTGGAAAGACAGCCAGAGAACAGCGATTGCGTGTTTCCATATAAGGAGCGTTCTCTAACTCAAACGTTTCGGCAGGTTACTAAAGAACTGGGAGTAGAAGACCTTCATTACCATGACCTTCGCCGAGAAGGTGCAAGCCGATTATTTGAGGCTGGGTTTAGCCTGGAAGAGGTTGCACAGGTTACTGGGCACAAGTCGTTGGATATTCTGTGGAAGGTGTATAGAGAAATCTACCCTCAGTCGCTCCATGATAAATTTGCATCACTTGAACTGAAGTCATCGGTTGATCAGTTGAAAATTTAATTATACTGTACATGCAACCAGTATAGTTAAATGAGGTGTTTTCATGTTTGTTGAGCTAATTTACGACAAAAGAAATATGGCCGGTGTGCCGAACGCCAACGCACTGATCCTGGCTGAACTTACCAAGCGCGTACATGGCACCTTCCATGATGCTGACGTGAAAGTTAAGCCAATGGTGACGCTAAGCAGTATCAACACGGACGCCAGCAAAGCGCAGAAAGCAATTCTGTCCGGAATAGTGGAAGAGATGTTTGATGATGCGAATGAATGGCTGGGAATCGAATGAGGGGGTTTTATGCACGTTGAATTGCTGATCGATAAAACCAAGCAACTGCCCGCCGGCGCGGTCGAGGCTTTCAAAGTTGAGTTTGAGCAAAGGCTGGAAAGAAATTACCCGGGCGCTACGTTCAGCGTTCGCCGAGCTGGCAGTGATGGGATGTCGGTGATGGGCGGGACGACTCATGATAAAGAAGTGATTGATGTGATGCTGCAGGATACGTGGGAAAGCGCGGACGATTGGTATCAGCCTTAACACCATACTTCAAACCACTGAGTAAAACCCCAGCATTTGTGAAGCAAAGAATCCGATCTATCATGTGGTTATGCCAATGAAATTAAATAATGGATATGTTCACATATTCTAGAAATTGCATAGCCGTTAGATAACAACAAGGATCATCTTTGCAGCATGGATAATGAAGTAATGAAGGTGAAAGAGTTCATCAGGCGGATTCCTGAAGGGTCTACCCGTCCTTTTCTGTGCAAATGTGAAGATGAGCAACTTTATGTAATTAAAGGTAGGCCAAGTCTCCCACCAAAGCAGTTAATGGCAGAATGGATTGCGGGGTGCTTAGCTAAAGCGATGGGGTTATCTATCCCTGACTTCGAGATAGTAGAAATAGAGTCTGCATTAGTTGAATTTGTACCAGAACTCAAAGGTGAGTTGCAGCCAGGTTACGCATTTGCCACGAAATTTATACCAGGTGCTGGCTCTATTACATTTGGTCAGGCCCATTCTAAAGTTGAAATTCCGGCGCAAAAAAGAATTTATCTATTTGATAGATGGGTTAAAAATGCAGATAGAACGCTTTCTCCTCTGGGTGGAAATGTAAACATAATCTTTGATTTTTATAACAATAGGCACTACCTCATTGATCATAACCTCGCCTTCGCCCATGATGAAGCTGATGACGATTTTGAGATGCATGTTTACGGCGCAAGACATAGAAATTGGCTGTTTGACATTGTTGACCAACAAGAATGTGAAGATGAACTTGCTGCAGCCAGAAGCGCATTACAGAACTCTTTAGCGAAAATACCTGAAGAGTGGTGCCTGGAACAACCTGAAGATAATGCCGAGTTTATTGCTTTCATCGAAGATACGCTTGATAAAGCAAATAGTGTTGATTTTTGGAGCAAAATAACATGAACACTCCATGCCTCTACAGCATTGTGAGATATGCACCTTATGCGGAGACTGAGGAATTCGCAAACATCGGTGTAGTCATGTGCTCGCCAAAAAAACGAACATTCCATTTTATGCTGACCCAGAGCAACGATGCTAGGATCAGCGCTTTCTTTAGAGACGACACTATTTTCCCTTTAGCAAAAGATGCTGTTGCTAGAGAGCTTCGTTTTGCTCAGGAGCAAAGTCACCATTTCCAGACCGACGAACAGCTAGCCAATTTCTTCAACTACTTGACCATGAGAAGGGAATCAATTTTTCATTTCAGCTCTACGCGAGTTGTAATGGCGAACGATCCTGAAAAAGAGTTATTAAGAATTTATAATCAATTTGTGAATCACTCTGACTTCAGCAAGGAACGTAGAGAAGAAATCTTAGCCAAGGAGCTTCGTCGTCGGCTTAACACCTATGCTGAGCTAAGGGACTCTTTTAGGAAGGAAACTTTCGGGGGAGAGCTCACTCGTTTTACTATGCCATTTGTCGCGAAATCAGAAGAAGAAGTTCTCTGCGCTATCAAACCGCTGGCCTTTGTTCAGAGCCAGCCAGGTAAAATGATGGAGCACTGTGATTCTTGGGTTTCACGCGTGACCAGAGCTGCTGCAGAGAATATCCTTTCTCTAAAAAATGTGCTGTTCACTATCGACGGACATACAGCCCCTAACTCAATCGAGTCTAAGGCGATGGATGAAATTAGAAAAACCTTTGATAGACACCACATTGCTCACTTTAAGCATGATGATGAAAAATCGATCATTGAATTTGCTAAAGCCTCCCTTTAATTTTGCTTAACCCGGCCACCGAGCCGGGTTTTTTGTGCCTACCCCAAATCCGTATCAATGACTCACCAATGGAGTGCAAATGAAATATCGTTGGTTGTTCCTGATTGCGCTTTTCTTCTTCGCTGGGAAATATAACGATTACATTGTCTCAAAAGCTGCTAAACAGATCGTTATAGTTAGAAACTCATGCTTCATAAGTTCAGGCTGCCAGAAGATGTAAATTATGAGTCGGCAATCTATCAATTTTCCTCACACCGACTACGCTTAGTTCAGCTGACAAAAGAGCAGCAAGCCTGCCAAGGCATAAAGTATTCCTATCCTTGAATAGCCCACCTAGCCGGTGGGTTCTTTTTGACCAAAAGATAGCTTTTATACTGTCTTAAACTAAAATTAACATTGGATGGAGTGACTACCTTCCAGTACTAAGTAATGTTGATAACTTTGATATTAGCCCGCTGTCCGAGCGGGCTTTTTTTTATTGGTAAAACATCCCAGAGTTTCTTTAATTACGAAACCTTTTTTCTTAAGCTAAATTCATTAAAACCACTAATATCTCTTCGGGAGCATAGCTCTCGTTCCGAAACTAAATTTGGTGATGTTCACTGGCCCTCTTGCGAGGGCTTTTTTATGACATTGAGATCAGATATTCGATGGCGTGCTTGAACCTATCTTTATGATGCAGATGAACCACTTTTTGCTGTTTCTGCTCCAGCTGCGTAATGATTGTTTCTACACTCACTATCTTACCTTGCTCAAGGACAACAGCGACCGCATCACCGATCTCCTGACGTATTAACAAATGTTCTTCATCTGTAAGCATAAGCACCTCAAAGTTTTTTATGAGCCTAGCATAAGAAAATCAGGATAGGGATTTTTGAGGCGAGTCAGGTTTATCACCGGTATAGAAAGTTATGAGGTCTGTTCCGTCTCCGTCTGCAATAACTTTTGTTCCAACGCTTCTATTCTGGCGTGCTGCTCCTTACAGGCTTCAATCAGGAACGGGATTATCGCAGAGTAGTTAGCGGTGAGAACATCCTTGATCGGGTTTCCATACACATCAAAACCATCGCCGATATCAGAAACAGCACTTGGGATGACTTTCAGCAAGTCTTCGGCAAGGACCCCAGTATCCTCTACAAATTCCGGCAAATCATTCAATGCATTTATTTTCTTCTGATAGGAATATCCAGTCAGGCCATTAATTACGTCCATTACATTGGTTAATTTAGTTTTATCTTTTTTAATTCTTCCGTCTGATGTTGAGTTCCAGTTAGTCCCATTAGCTGTTCCATTCGTCTGGAAGGTATAGGTGGAAGACGCACACACAATAGTGCTCGCTCCTGAATTGAGGAGGTTAAAGGAATTTGGCCCTAGATAATTGCTCCAGGCTAAATCTCTGGTTGATGAAGAACCTTTTCCCAAATACCAGTGCAAAGTCCCGTCGTAAAGTTTTCCACGAATAAACGCAGGTAGATTATCTGCTATAGGAAAAAGATTAATACATTCACCATAGTTGTTCGAGAAACTGCCCTGATTCGCTGTGACAATGGTTGCGGTGATACCTGCAAATGTGCTCGTCCCAGAGAACACGGGGCTGGCTGTCGGCGCTGCGCCCAATGCTGTTCTTGCTGCATCTTTTGTGTTTGCACCCGTCCCACCCTGACTAATTGCGACTGCCCCTGATGTTAGGTCTGCTTTCCCAGCAAGCGAGTTCGTAATGCTGCTCCATGCCGGGCCGGTATAAGTTGAGCCATCGGGGAGTGTTACGGTAACTGTTCCAGTACCGCTGAAAACCTGCTGCCAGTTCGCCTTGTCCAGATTCAACCCGCGAATAGCCTTTGCCACGTCAGCGGCCACCTGCGCGGTAATACCAACTAAAGTTGCATTCGGTACAGCATTCCAAGCGTTTCCTGTCGCTGTAGGTCCGTTGTATGGCGTGATTAACGTTAATGATGTTGCAGATGCTATTGCTTTCACCCCAAGCGTATAGGTCACTCCACCGACAATAACGACGATAAAGTCGTTTGCTTTTAAGTCAGTGGTAAAGGCGGTACCAGTACCCGTCACGGTTGCGGAGTTGTTGGTTAATGAGATAGTTCCTGCCGACATGTTTTGCTCCAGGCATAAAAAAACCCGCCGAAGCGGGTTTATGTGAATTTGTGGGGTTATTTATCGCACGTTGTACTGATGAAATTCGCCTTGCTTACCCAGCGCCAGCCGAACGGATCACCAGCCTTATACTGGGTCTGACTGCCAACCTGCCGAACGCTATAAATCTGCACAGTGGCTTCCTGTCCTCCGATAAGGGCAGTACCAGAACAAACAGATTCCTGCTTTTCAAGCACACCGGCACAGCCGGATGCCAGCAAAACAATGGTCAGCACCATCAAAATATTCTTCATGTTTTCGTCCCTTTTAACGTAGATAAAAGGACAGTAGCAATGAATATTACGGCGGGATAATTGGTTAAACAGATCAATTATTTAAGATTGATCGTTTTTAACGATCGTTTATGTTACTGATTGATTAATAACGGGAAACGTCTATTGCAAATATTTGGTCTCTTGAATTTGAATACCCAACATTATGTAATTCTTCACCAGGCGCATCCCGGGTCCCTGCGCGCAGCCTCGTAGATGACCCGTTATAATACGCAGAGGTATCAATGGGAGAAGTCCAAGGCCGTGGCTGAGTGGTGCCTAAAACCCCCACCACAATACCCATCACGCGCGGCAGAACCGCCCACTTTCCTGCAACGGTCTTATCAACGAGATAGCCAATGTCCGTGGTTGACCCAATCGTTCCGTACCCAACCGGCGGGTTCATCACCTTTGTTTCATTGGTTAAAATGCACTGCCCGGCAGCGTTCCATATAGCAACGCCCCATTTCGGTAAAGGCTGCGGGATGACGTATCCAAAAATATAAATTGTCACCGTGCCCGGACTTCCGCCGACACCTGATACTGAGTAATTTAGGGTATAAGTCGAACCAACCTTTCTGATATAGAAAAGCGTATTTGCCACCGTGGCGTGGCAGGCAATAATAAACGGCGAAGATGAGTTCACCGGCAAATTGTAGGATCCCCCCGTCGACGGTGTTAAAACAATCTTCTGCACAAGACACATCGGCGTTGTGTCCGGTGTAATCCACGGATTTCCGTATTGATCAGTAAATAGTGCGCCCCAGGTTGCCATTATACTTTCACCAAATAAATGATTAACCAGCACTCATCAGCGGTATATGTCCCGGCTGAATAGTCTCCATTCGCATCGCTGATTGTTATCGTGCCACCAGTGCCAGTAACTTTTCGGCGTGATCCAGAATATGCATCACCAGTAATCGGTGACTGAATTGCGGCAACTTTAAATCCTGTCGGCACGCTGTGAGAATACGTGCCGGAAACCTGCCCGGCACTCAAATACACGGTGGCCACAACCAACACCGGCACTATACCGGTGTTGTTCGGGTTCCCGTTTGCATCCCACGTCTGAATACCCCAGTTAGCCATTACCAGACCCCCGTAATTAAGCCAACCTGAACGCGAAGAACACCGTTTTCATCTTTCACGCTGTCCGTTACGTTTGTAGATTTCTTGCCACCATTGCCGGAAGTCCCCATATTGATAAATGTGCCTCCTTTATCAAGCCTCCAGCCTGTAACGCCTGCCACATAGTTATTCGACTGGATGTAATCGCCGATCATCGCATTGGTGATCCATCCATTGCCGATAAAGCCCTGAGAGATGAAGACCTGGCCGTTTTGTACCGTGAAAGGAGAGTAAATGTTATTGCCACTCCCACTGGCGATAACAAATTTATCTGCGTTGATGGCAACACGGGTATCAACGGTTGAGCCATTTATAGTGACTGCAACGGAGAGCCCTGCGTCATAATTAACACCACCATATTTCAAACCGGTTTTCAGCGTGTAAATAGCTGAGCCGCCTGAGGCATCCGCGTATGCTGTAAACTTTTCCTGAAGCGCCGCTTCCGTTTCGGCAAACTGAGCCACCACATCCGTTTCTAACTGAGCCACAGAACTTTCGGCATCAGCCGCGACTTTTTGTGCCTGAATGATCCCCGCTTTATTGTCGCCATACTGAGCCCATTGCTGATTCACCGTATCGTAAGTTGCCATCACGTTTTGCAAAATGGCTTCAGGGCTGGTTTGTAATGGCGCCAAAAGCGCCTTTCCATCTTCTGAATTCATGAAGTCTTCAATGATATCGCCGAGGATGTCATCGGCGTCGGCATTACTCGCTCCTTCAATAAAACCAGTCCAGTCACCGGTATTTCCGATTCGGTCAACAAGGCGTGCCCGGTACCAGCGTCTCACACCTGCCGGCATTGGCCCGTGCTGGTAGCTCACCCCCGGATACGGAACGTAAGCGAGGAACTGCGGGTTAAGTCCGTCCGCTGTTGTGGTTACCTCGAGTTCGGTGTAAGCCGTATCACCAGATCCAGCCGGGAAACCCCAGGTGATATCAATATTCCACACGACATTGTTGGTTGCCAAAAGATTGGTTGGTGTTCCCGGCTTGCCTATCTTGCCGTTCAATGTAGTCGAATCAGCGTATCCCCACGGAGAGGACACATCGACGGCGTTGATCGCCCGGACGCGCACGTCGTACACGCCCGCATAAATTCCCTGAACGGTAAAACCCTGCGCACTGGTCTTGCCAATATTTACCCAGTCGCCGTTGTCTTTGCGCCACTGCGCGGTGTAATTGATCGCCCCTTCCACTTTGTCCCAAGACGCCCGCAGCGACGCAACGGTAAGCCCCTGCGCGATATGGTCAACTTCTGTGACCACGATATTGGCAGGTGCTTTCATGACGTTGGTTGGCGTCACGGTGATCGGCGCAGAGTCGACTTTTACGCCGTCATCGATATACCGGTATTTATTTGGGTCGTGCTGAACACCGGCAACCGTAAAGGTGCCGTCATCATTCGACGCGATGGACGTGATCCGGAAATACTGAATCGCTAAGTTATCGCTGTCGATGGCCCATACAGCGCCAGCGACCGGCGTCATCCGGTATGCTGTTGCCACCGTGAACGTTTTCTTATCGGTGCTCACGGCGCTGATTGTCCGGGTCTGCGCTGTACCATCCGGTAAATTCACCACAAGACGATCGCCGATCCCATAGTCAGCTGTACGATCAAGCGTGACATTTCTGCCATTCACCGCACTGATGCGGCCACCGTTGGCTTTCCCGGCTCTGAACGGATCGGCAATCCCGATAATCTCAGCGGGCATCGGAATGTAACCATCAAGACCGACGCCGAATGAGACCGTACCGTCTTTCGCATTTGACAGGATCACCCAGCGACCGCGACGGTGTGCCTCACTCTGAGAGGTGCAACCAATTGCCGTCAGCTGAGTTTCATTCCAGTTATAACGCTCTACCAGTTCTGGCTCGTAAACACTTTCAATGGTGTCGGAAAAGTGATTACCCGGATCAGACCAACTGACCTGACAGGATGAAAACCGGTTTTTATAGGAACCACCAGCGTAGGTGAACAGGCCGTCGACTACGTTAGAGCTGTGGTATGTGAAATCAACATCATCCTGTGGCACATCAGCGCGCACAAATATCTGGTCGTTTCCCCAGAACGTGATCCCACGGAAGATTGCGGCAAGATCTCGCAAAACGGTATAAGCGTCCTGCTGGCTCTGAATGAAAACGTTACAGGTAAAGCGTGGTTCGGTGCCGCCGGCGCCATCGGACACTGCCGCGTCGCAATATTGCGCGATGCTGTAAAGCTCCCATTTGTCGATCATGGTTGCGTCTACGCGGTTGCCCATGCCGTAAATTTCATCCAGCACCAGGTCGTAAAAAATCCACGCTGGATTATTGCTGTAGGCAATTTTGAAATCACCTGCCCACGTCCCGCTGTAAGTTCTGGTTACCGGATCATAGGTGGTGGGCACCCGGATCAGCTTTCCCTTTGGCTTGCACGTTGTTTTCGGCACGCTTCCGTTGAACTGGCTGGAATCCAGTTCGATATAGAGCAGTGCAGTATTCGGATAGCGCAGCTTGCTGTCGATCACCTCAGCAAATGAAAATACTTTGAAGGCATTGATGAGTTTGGTCGAAGTCGAATCGGCGGTGATGCGCCGGACACGTATCGTCCAGCCAGTAGTGGCGGAGGGGAGATCAATACGGTGATCTCGCTGATACTCCGATGTGGTTTTCCCATCGAATTTGCCGTTTACCACTGTCTTGTAGGCGGCGCCATCAGTAGAAAGGTCAATTGCATACTGGGTGACGGTACCCACCATGTCACCGTTATCTTTGTACTGATACTGAATAGGCAGGCTCAGCTTGATACGGATGGCATCGAGCGTCAGGTTTGAAAACTGACGTGTCCACGGCGAGGCTTCTTTGACTTCAATGCCTACGGAAGATTCGTTGTCAATTTCCGGCATGCCCTGCAGATAGGTCTGATCCTGCGTTCCTTTGCGGTAATCCCATTTTACACCGGTGAAGTTATACGTGCCGTCGTCGTTAGCCAGCTGGGTATCGTTAAGGAAAATTTGCTGAGCAACCAGATCACCCTGAATCTCACCCTCTGAAAGGGCGATAACCATTTTTAGTTTTGCTTCCGAGAGCAGATCGTCGGCCTGTTCGACTGGTGTATGGGCACTGCCCCCGCCACCTTTTGCACCCTGGATAATGGTATCACCTTCAAGAAGTCGCATATTTCACCCATTAAAAAACCCGCCGAAGCGGGTTAGTTGGAAATTGTATTTTTTTCACTGCTGATCGCTGGAGAAAATCCCCGCGCTGATTATTGCACCGCCGATTTCACGCTGACCATAAAGCAGCGGTACCGGATAACCCATAGCCACCGTATTCACTGGCGAGCCGAACGCATAGTTGGCTTTGTTATCAGTGCTTGAGGAAGATCCAACATTGAAACCCGGCTGCGGCGTCAACATTTGAACTACACCACCGAGCATCATGCTTAAACCAACCCCCGATAAAATAGTCGCCGCAGCCATAGAAGCGGTCGCGGTGCCCGCTGCTGTGGCCGACACTGCAGCTCCCCACGCAGCCATAGTCGTCCCTGCTGTAAAAAATGCTGCAACTAAAGCCACTGCACCAATGACGAGTTGTAAGGTCCCTCCGCGCTTTGCGCCTTCAATGACTGGCACCATGGTGTATTCGGTAGCTGCCGCTGACATGTCGAATTCTTCGATCGAGATGTTGTTCTTGCCGTTATAAAAAGCGAATTTCACCCCGTTGAGGTGAGCATTCGATACGTACTTTTTGAATCCCTGCACCTGCGAGCACATCGCGCGCAGAAACTCGTTTAGATCCGCCACGTGGAACCGGTGAACTTTACCGAATTTCTTCGCAAGACCACCTTTCAGCGTCATTGTCTTAAACATGCATTAACTCCTTACGGCGGACGACGCGCACCGTCCGGTCACGATAATATTTGCCGTACGGAACGCGGGCAGAAAGGTTGCCAAACAGGTGGTGAACCATGATGTTTTCGCCAAGATAAATCGCCGCGTGATTGGTCACCGGCGCCTGAACGCGCATCATGATCATGTCTCCCGGCCGCATGCCGCTGGCATCAACCTCTACGAACCCCTCCGCCTGCCAGTTATCGTCATAAAGATTTTCCTCTCCATTAACCCACCATTCACGGTCAACCGAGTAGTTGTTTACGATAATGCCGTGTTCCGTCCGGTAGTAGTCCATGATGAGTGACCAGCAGTCAGCATGCCCCAGCACCCAGCGCCGCCCCGAGAGCTCACGATCGCCGCGCGGTGACAGCGTACAGAAATCACCGTCCGGCCACGACATGATCCCCCACTCAACGCCGGAGTGGTCGCACTGGATGCGGTCCATTTCTGACGGCACCAGCTGCACCACATCGGGGTGCGAGTGGATCACCATAATGACATCACCCAACTCAGTGGCTGCCAGGTAGTCATCGGGCGAAAGCGTGAAAGTATCAGCAGGTTTATCAGCGATATTTCGGCTGGGTATGAACCGCTGACCGGTACCGGTTTCAACGATCAGGCCGCAGGCTTCGTTTGGATATTCGGCTGATACATGCGCACGGATTTCATTCATCAGTTTTTCGCGCATGGTTATTTACCCTGTAAGTTTGCCGCCGGAAACCCGCCGAATGGCAGCGGATTTTCTGTACCGAAACGCAATTTGCAATCTGACATTCGCCCACCACAAACGTCGAGCGCCGGATTATTTGTTGGCGTGCCGTCTTTGAGGAAGTAATTTGAACCCGCGTAATCACACCCGGTGCCAGTGCGGTACCAACCTCGCATGCACCAGGTGCACACTGGGGTTATCTGGCGGGTCGGCAGTTGTAGGCTCTGGACATCGAAAGGAGAACACAGCTCGAAGTCGACCTGAATGCGCGTCTCGGCTTTTTTGGCGTTGATATAAAAGAGTTGAACCCGCTCTTCCGTCTGGCTGGCTGTGGGGTTACCGGATGTCCAGTTAGCCGCATCGAGGTATTTCGCCAGCGTCGTGTGAACTTTGACTTTCGCCTTCACCATATCGTCATACTGCAGGCACAGCGCCGTGACGTAATTGCCTACGTTACCGATAGAAAGCGTGGGTACAGGCTGAGAACCCGTACTGGTCAATTCAAGACCGGTAAGCTCATAAGGATGGGGATCATATTCATTGCCCTGCCAGATAATGGAGGGCAGGTTTTCCGAGGCAAAAGCATTCCAGCCTTCGAAGTCGATATTGTGCGCATGGAAGCGCAAAACAGTATCCAAACCAAATTGAGTACCATCAATCTCAATAAGCTGGATCAGCTGCCCCGGCTCAAGCGCCTGTACATCCTGCGTAAAGCTCATGGTTTCTCCCAATAAAAAAAGCCGCCCGCAGGCAGCCTTTCAGGACTGTATTAATATTAAGGCGCAAAGGCCCTTTCAAAGGTAAAAGTCAGCGTGGCTTTATTACCGGCGGGAAAACTGACCGAGAGGGAGTCAGATTTGACACGCCATAAATATTTCTCTCCCCAGGGATTTGTCCACCAGAACGATGAAATTACGTGGCTCAGTAAGAATTTCCGGATCGTAGCCGCATCCGTTTTTTTTCCGGTCCAGCTCAGGCTCCAACTTTCGTCGTTCACGTTAATGCCGCTTTCGGCAACCTGCTTATAGCCATCGCCAAACTGTGCCTGCAGCGTTCTGACCGTGTCGGTACCCTGTGCACTTTTTTGCGTTCGCCAGGTAAAGGTATCAGTCGCCATATCTCACCCATAAAAAACCCGCCGGAGCGGGTTGATGATATTGAATAGGTTTATTTAATTATCTTTATCAAGTTGGAAATGCAAACTAGAATGCCATCTCACTTTTACAACTTAGGAATAAAAAGTATTGAAATTATTACAACAAAAACGACGCCAACTATAATAAAAAGATATTTTGGATAATTAAAATCAGGCATCCCCTCTTTGTTAACCACCTCTTTTTCAGAGATCTTCTCTAAAGATATTTCACTCCCGCAATGTTTGCATTTTTTAGCTTCGATATTAACTAGCTCAGCACAATATGGACATTTCTTAACACTTACCGCATTGATTTTTATTCTATCTCCAAATATAGCCAACAATAGGCCACAAAGAGTAATAAAACCACCTGCGATTATTCCGTTCTGCCTGGTTGAAATCAGGCCTATATTATTCACTCTATAACCAGCCTCAGTGGCAACGCTAACGTCCATTAAGGTGGCTGAAATGATAATAACCATGCCAATAACAAATGCTACGAACCCTATAATTTTCACAACAATTCCCCAATCCTTTATGAATAATCACATCCTACCATCAGGGAAAATCAAAACAATTACTTTCAAAGCATCAATAATTCATTCACTTTTTATACAACAGCCCCCCCGGCGACATTTCCTTCCTGAGCCTTTCAGACAGAACCTGCTGAACGATGCCCTGCAGCTGTTTGGCAGTATTTGTCGTATCACTGAAGCTGGTTTCACCCGCAGCTGACTGTTGGTCGATGGTCACCGGCGCATAAACGCTAATGCCGGAAGATCCAAATCTTCCCCCACCCAACTCTGAATTACCAACATAGCCACCCGTTGCATACCCTTTCATCAGGCGATAAAGATTGGCTATGCCCAGACGGCTGGTCGCCTCCTTGGTGAAAACGAACTCTCCGCCGTGAACGATGCCTTTAGGTTCATACTTACCGCCGTGCCCGGTGTAGCCGCCCACGTCAAACTCCCGGATGTAGCCGCCGTTATAAGCCAGCTGTAAATTACTGTAGGCGCCCGAGGAAAAGGATGTGTTTGAGGAGGATTTGACACTGCCTGCACTTATCCATCCCATCGCAGACTGAATCGTATAGGCAACAATCAACCGGCTGATAACCTGACTGATCATTTTTAAAATTGAGACGCCAAACTCTTTAAAGCTCGCTTTACCGGTAGTCGTCAGACTCGTCAGGCTGTCAGCAAGACCATTGAATCCCGCCTGTGCGACCTGCTGAACGGAAGTGAAAACATCCGTTGCTGATTCGGCATATTCTGCCCAGCCCTGTTTCGCGCCAGTCACCCAGTTTGACCGCAAAGCGTCCTCTGCATCATACGTTTTCTGTTGTTCCTGCAGAACGCGTTGCTGGGCAGAGGGATTAAACACATAGGTTTCCTGCAGACGCTGCAAGGTGGCCGCGCGGTCAGCCTGACGAGAGGAAACCCCCTCCGCCTGGGCATCCAGTGCGGCGCGTTTTGCCGACTGCTGCTGGGCAAATTTATCGGCCTGATCGGAAAGCGCATTTAGTCGTTGCTGGGCAACGACCTTATCGCCCAGCGCAGCCAGTTGCCGCTTGTACTCCAGCGTTTCATCTTTATGTGCCAGCAGGGATTTTTCCTGTGCAGACAATTGTCGGTTGCTTTCCGCCTGCTCGAGTACTGCGTACTGATTTTCGGTTTGCCACAGATCTTTGCGTTGCTGGCTGATAACATCGTTTACGCTGGCATGCTGCTGCAACACGTTCAACTGTGCCTGCAGAGACAGTAAATCGCCTTGGGCGCTGTCTTCTGCCCGGTCTCCCGCAGAAGTGGTGACCCGCGTTTTTTTCGGTTCTTGCCGTTTCTTGGCCTGCTCAACTTCTTTTTCACGCAGGACAATGAGTTTTTGCGCATTCGCGATAGCGGTAGCATCACCCGAGAAGGCAATTCTCCGCGACTGTTCCCTGGCGTCTTTGAGTTTAGCTTCAGCTCCTGCAACAGCATCCGTAGCCAGATATTCCTTATTTATCCATTCCACTGATTTCTGTGTTGCAAGGTTACCGTCTATCGTGGCTTTTGTGAGGTCCCCCCTTAACTGCTTCGCCTGCTCAAGAACGCCAACGATGGGATCAATAGCCCCCCCTAATGCGACGTTTTGCTTGCCTAAGTTCACACCCGAATAATAATTTCTGACAGCCACTTCCGCGTCGGTCCACGCATCCGGAATACCGAGAACCTTAAGTCGGTGCGCTTCGATCTGGGCATTGAGGCTGGTAAAGTCAGATGATCCTTTGTATTCACTGACCTTAGCTTTGGCGTCGAGATAACTGAATCCGACTGCAATCATTTTCTGCGTTGCTTCGTCAGCGCCATCTTTCGTGGTGATGAAGAGATCGGCGACACTTTTAATCGAGTCGCCAGACGAATCAGCAATAGCGCGAATATTTTGCGCCAGCTTTTCCGCAGCACTGCCACTTAACCCTAACGATCCCTGAATGATTTTGCTGGCTTCTGCAATCTCCTGCCGGCTTTTATATACAGCCATGCCAAGGCTACCAAAGACCACGGCGCCAACGCCGATCGCAGCATTCAGCGGGGTGATATATGTCAGCAGTATTTTGGCAACATTCGCGACTCCACCAAACGAATCTTTAATCTGCCCTCCCTGCTGAAGTAGAATTAGCCATGGGCTTTGCCCGCCCGCCAACTGGGTA
Source organism: Rahnella victoriana (assembly GCF_021276285.1). NCBI lineage: Bacteria > Pseudomonadati > Pseudomonadota > Gammaproteobacteria > Enterobacterales > Yersiniaceae > Rahnella > Rahnella victoriana. The sequence goes on along the minus strand of NZ_CP089919.1, from coordinate 3,529,334 downwards.
GCAATATCGGTAAACTGTGCCGGCAACATACGCATGGCCGCTTTATATTGTCCGATAGAAATACCGGCCCGTTGTGCAGCAAGTTCCTGTTTAGAGAATGCCTGCTGGACCTGCGTCCCGGCTTTCGTCGAGTCCGCCCCTAAGCCGGTAAATTGCTTGCGGACATAACTAACCTGTTCATTAAATTTTGCGGCATCAACATCAAGGCTGACAACCAAATCACCCACGGGCTGGGCCATAGCGAACTCCTCCTGACAGACCTTCTGCGATAGCCATTAATTGTTCATCATCGAGATCCGGCTGCTCCTCCACCACATGAGGTTTTAGCAGACTGAAATGGCCCAGGTTAATATCGGTTTCCCCGCATACCAGCGACAAAATATTAAGGTTCAGCGCGGCGAAATGTGTATCAAGCAGCGCATCTTCGAAGTAATGGGACTCATAAAAGCGGTGCCATTCCTCCAGATCGCTGGAGGACATATCAGAAAGCATGGCGCGCCAGTCAGGTCGTTTGAACTCACGTGCCAGCTTCATGACAAAATCCTTTTCACGGGTTAGCGCTTTTCCGCTGTTTCCCCGGTATTGTCGGCGTTTTCAGATCCCTGAGTATCCTGTTCGTTTACCTGAAGGTTTTCGATCATGCCCGACAGCACCTTGACCTGAGTATCCGCCTTCCCGATGGCCTCTACCGGCCATGTGCTCATCACCTGTTGCTGGAGGTCTTGAATATCCGGCTTCGGTGACTCGCTGTGCCACAGTGACATGGCGACCACCATCGCACCCGCGCGGATATTCAGTTCTACAAGCGAGGCGGACAGGATTTGTTGGTCGGGTTCATCTTTGGGCAACGTTTTTTCCTGCGCGGCCAGATAATGCAACAGCTCGACGCGCTGCAGAGCCGACAGTTCGCAGAGCGTGGTTTTTGCCCCATTAAACTCAAACAGTTCCGTTTTTAAAAACATGCTCGCTCCGTTATGCCGCCGTGACGGTCAATGTGCAGATAGCTACTTTCTGGCCATTATTGGTCATCACGATGATTTGTGTAGTGCCCACTTTGAGGCCCTTCGCTGTGACTGTATTACCCGATACCGTCAGCGTGGCGACGGTCTGATCTGCAGACGCAACATTAAACGAGCCGTTTGTCGCCCCGTCAGGAAGAACCGCCACAGTTATCACCGCATTTTGTCCGACCACCACGCTGGTTGTTGACGGCGTGACGGTAACGCCGGTCACCGGTAAAGCGGCGGTCTGATTGCTTTCGGCCAAAGCAGGTTTGCCCGTATTGGTGATCTTTACCGTCCGGGTAATCACCTCTTTTACCGGGACCGCCTTACCTAGGCTACTGATCCAACCACGGAAGACATCGACAGCAGTATTGGGATAACGGATTTTGTACCCGCGCACCGTGCCATCGTAAAACCAGTTAACCAGATCCTGCTGGCCGCTTTCTCCTGGCTTCCAGGCCAGTGTAAAAGATGTGTCGCCGGAGGATTTAGCCCCCTGCGCTGTGCCGTTCCAGTCGGCGTCGGCATCATCGAGATATGTGTCGTCATAGGATTCGGCCGTCATTTCACCCGGCGTCAGCTCCTTGATTTTTGCCAGCCGTGTCCAGTCCTGATCCGATAACGGATTGGCATAGGGATCACCGCTGCCGGTGTAAATCCAGAGTGTTGTGCCCGCGCCTTTGGTCGGTTCGAGTTGTGTGGTCATAAATTCCTCACATTATGTAAGTCAGGGTGTAACGCAGGTCAGCGGAGCCCCACGTCGACATTTCATCATCGCGTTGATAGTCATAGCCTTCGGGCGTGATGTTTTCGATAAGGTCTGAAAGTGCCGGGATGTCACCCACTACGGGGTAAATGTTTTGTTCCATCCACAGGTCGAGATTGGTGTCAGGACTCACCGCCTTAAGAAATATCTCGACGTGAAGCGTTGCCCGCCACTCATCTTCATCAAGGGTTTCGCCGGTGGGTTCAGCACCGGAAAGGTAGACGGCTACGGCAGGCAGGTCTTCAGCGGTAAGAAAACTTGGGCGGCCGTCATACCAGGTGACGGAAGGATCGGTCACCGAAAGTTTCAGCGCATCCAGCACGGCTTTGCGGATTTTGGGGTGCTTTATCATCGTTTAATGATCAGCCTCAGTTGATTTTTCAGGGCGGAAGCCATTTCTTTCGGCATATCGCTTTGCATCAGGCGGTTTGTTTCTGCGGTATACGCTTCCGTGAGTGGTGTGGTTAAAGCTATCTTCACGACCTCAATCGGGTACCGGCTTTTCCCGGAACGCTGGAGCACATGCCACCGGCCGTTAGCCAGTTGCTGAATAAATGCATTCCGAAATGTAAAGCGGCCTATTTTGAGTACGCTGCCCTGCCCGTGTATGTTGCCCTGACGGCGTGAAACACGCATATGCGCCGCGCCCAGCTTGATGGCCGGTAAATTACCCCGGTTGATTTTTAACGTGGCAACCGGCCGGTTTATCGTGGCCTTTTTCAGTTTTGCACGCTGCATGACCAGCTTTCTCGGCACCTTTGTTTCCTTTGACACCGTGCTGCTGCTGCGACTGATGGCCCGCCCCGCCACCCGGTTAACCGCCTGCGCCGAGGCGCGGGGAACAGCCGTCGAACTGATACTGTTCATATTGGCGATGGCCTGCTCAAGCCCTTTGATGGTCATATTCCCTCCCCTTACTCCAGCCAGATTTGCGGCTTCCCGTTGAACATCTGATGACGGGTGACGATGTAACTTTCTCCCTGATAAACCACCTGATCGTTACGATGCGGCCGGTAACCGGGAGAAAAAACCACTACAGATAGGCCATCGCCGCTCACTGGCCCCATCTCGGGCAGAAAATGGCTTTCAACACCAATGAACACGGTGCCATTAATCACCACCTCCCGCCCAAACCGCGCGGTCGTTACCGCATCCATCCGCGCGGCAAACGCATCAAAGGCATTAGCCATTGATTTTCACTTCAACGACGGTGCTACCCGCGGCGGCAGCTTCCCAGGCAATGCCGGCGGCCACGGCATCCGCAGACGCCAGCTGGATTTCGCCGTCCGCGATATATACTTTTGTGCCTGCGGGAATGGCATCTACGGAGACTTTTGGCAGCAGGAATACCCCTTCAGCCATGCCTTCACCGGTTTCATTCGGGGCAATATCCACCAGAGAGACAGCCACCAGGGAACCCAGTACCACGGGATCGCCGCTTACGATTGCAGCTGAGCTGGTGTTGGTAATGGAAATCGTCTGTCCTTCCTGTACAAAATTCTTAGCCATTGGAAAACTCCAGACGCCCCGGAAGGGGGCGAATTTTAGGTATAAAAAAAGCCCTTACGGGCATTCGGACAACGGGGGGATGATTACTGGCCGGAGGATTTCACCAGACCGCGGTAATCGAGCGGCGCAACACCGGCATCAATGCGCACTTTCGTCGCAATGCCGTCAGAACTGAACCCCTCCTGCTGATCGATGTAAGGCAGCTCGACACCGTTGAGATAAGCCACCTCGATGGTGTCCATACCCTGTGCAGCGGCCAGGTACCAGGACTTGGCACTGTTGTCGTCCAGACGCGGTTCACCGATCACCGTTGCAAAGTTCTGGATCGGGTTGATGATACCGGCGTTAACGTCGGCGCCTTTCACGCTGGCAGATTTAATGGTCTGGTTTGCCACGGTTTCGAGGGCGGTAGGCACCAGCAGGAACGCCGGGCGGATATTCAGGGTGCGGCTGGTGGTTGGCTCTTTCTGCACGCGCATCAGCTGGCGGCCCGCATCCAGATTCGTGACATCAATGGCACCGGTTGCTAGGTTTTTATGATCGCTGCTGAACAACGCCTTGCCGTCTGACAATTTCGGGTTGCTGGTCAGCACGGCATACACCAGATCGCCGATCGTGGCTTTCGCGGCGCGGCCCATTTTCATCGGCACGTCGGTCAGTTGGTTCAGATCGTCATTGATGATGGCCTGACGGGTAATGGAGAAAATTTCACCGTAAGTGGCCAGCGCAATGGTCTCGCTGTTATCGGTCGTCGTGACGTATTTGTACTCTGCCCCTTCGCGTACCTTACGCAGCGACGGGAAGCCTCCCAGCCCGACGCGGTGAGCCGTTTTAAAGTCGGAGAGTTGCCCTTTCTTCGTCCAAGCTTCAAAGGTCTCCTGAGACTCTTCCCAGCCCTGCAGCAGAGATTTGTTCGCCACATCCAGCAGAATATTGCCGAAATCGGAGGTGGTGTGCGTCATCGCTAATCCCACCATCTGCATCGGATTGTAAGCGGCAACGCCGACCCCGCGCTCGGTCAGCGACATTCGTGCGTATTCACGCAGGGTCATGCCGTTATACACGTTGTCATTCTGGCGGTCTTCATAGCCCGCGCGCGCCATCAGCGCCTGGCGGATCCCGTCGCCGGTGAAATTCCCGTTGCTGGCATGAATGTGCGCATTATTGCCGTTTTTATTGGACGGACTGGCGTCTTTGCCCAGCATGACCAGCAGCTTGTCCTTGGCCTGCTCGACCGTGCAGTCGATGTCTTCGATGCACGTCGCCTGCAATTCCTGATGGCGGCCGCCGAACATCGCGAACAGGTCTTTGATCCCCGTTACGCGCTGTTTCTGCGCCGCAATCACCTGATTACGAATGGTATTTTCATCCAGTGCGGCGGGGGCAGGAACAACCGGTGCAGCGGGCGAATTCTGCGGCACTGGCGGGTTCTGGGTAGTCGCTTTCGGCTTAGTGATCATGTTTTTCAGTGCGTTAGGCATAGCGTCGAATTCCTCGATACGTTTTGAATTAATGCGGGCCATTGCCTGCACCGCGGTAGAGATCTGGTCGGCAAAACCGTGCTCAAGGCATTCATGAGCGGTCATCCACGTTTCCTCACCCAACATCAGGGCGAGTTCGTCGGAGGTTTTACCGGTTTTTTTGGCATACGAAGGGATCAGCACGGCCTCGACCTTATCCAGCAGGTCGGCGTAGTCGCGCATGTCGTTGGCGTCGCCGCCGGTGATCCCCCAGGGTTTGTGGATCATCATCATGGCGTTTTCAGGCATGATTATAGGGTTACCCACCATGGCAATCACCGAGGCCATTGAGGCGGCAAGACCGTCGATAAACACGGTTTTGCTCGCCGTATGGCTGTTAAGCAGGTTGTAAATGGCAATGCCGTCAAAGACGTCGCCGCCCGGCGAGTGGATATGCAGATTGATATGATCCAGATCGCCCAACGCTTTCATGCTGCTGGCGAACTGGCGGGCAGTGACGCCCCAGTAACCAATCTCGTCATAAATATAAATATCGGCGGTCTTGTCACCGCTGGCCTTCATGCGGAACCAGCTTTTATCCCCCGCAGAGGCTTTGGGTGACGCCCCCAGTTTATTTCTTGGATTCTTTCGCACTGGCTTCCCCTTTATCGTTTGCCGGGTCCGTGTCGAAGACCAGACCTAACGTTTTGTTTTCATCAACTTCCGCTTTGCGGCGGCGTTTAACATCACCAGGATTCGCACCGCGCGCCCTGACCCAATCCCCTTCCGTCGCAGCGCCACCGCGCAACAGCACGCGCCAGGAATTAGCCTCTTTCATCGGGTCAATCCATGGCATTACCGGCCCGCTGTAAACCGCATTAAACAACGTCGCCATATCCACATCAGGCGGGACATTGATCACGCCCGCCGTGATCGCCATTTGCAACCAGCTGCGGTACATCGGGCGGGTCACTGCTGCGATAAAGGCATCCTGAAGAATTCCGTAGCCTTCAAAAGACTCAACCAGCTCCTGCCGCTGTGAGCTGTATGTACCGTTGTAGTTACGCGAGATGCTGGAAAAGCTGCTTCGGCTGCCGGCGGCCACCGCCCTGAGTTGCCCGTTTCGGAACGACTCAAGGTTAGGATTGGGACGATCCGATTTAATCATCCCGATTTCTTCGCCGGGCTCTAGGTCATCAAAGAGCATGCCGGGCTCAATATTGAGCTCGCGGGAGTCCTTACCATTACCATCCGCGCTTTCGTAAGATTGCCCGTCTCCTTTTTTGACGTACATACCCAGCGCGGCAGCAATACGTGCGGCCGTCAGTTCAGAATCTTCATACTCTTTCAGTGCGCTCAGGCGGATCAGAATGCCGGACAGCAGGCTGTTTCCCCGGACCTGATGAAGCCGGCGCATGAATTTCAGGTGCATCATGCCGTCTGCGGCGATTTCTTTGGTGTTACCGAGCGCCACACCTGAAGTCACCAGATTTTTATAGACGACATACTTTGTCGGGCGACCCCAGTCGTTGAGATAGATCCCCTGACAAACACCCTTCCCGGTATCGTTCATTTCTAAAGGAATGTAGTCCGGCTCCAGCGCCTCAACCCAGAATGGAATTTTCGCCGTCGGGGTAAGTCCGGGGGCTGAACCCCGTACCATCTGGCCAAAAACCTCTCCGTCGCGCAGCCAGGTTCTTGCCATCAGCCGCTCAAGTACGGGGCGGGTAAACTGCCCTGTCACATCGGGCGAAACGGACCACTCTGCCCAGGCTGCCCGTATTTGTTTTGAGAGCTCATCGGCCACCAGCCCCGTTTTCAGGATGGGCTGCGGGTCAACCACAATTCCGCGAGCGCCGACAATGCGCTCTTCGAGTTTATCCAGCAGGCCAATCACCAGATCGTGATTATTGTCCAGCCAGCGTGCCTGCTCCCTGATCGACCGGCCAGCAAACTGCGTGAGCTGATTTGCGTTGCGGTTTTCCCGCTTCGCCCGGTGCGTACGGGTCGGCAATGCTGCCTCATAGGCATTGATAGCCACACGGGACCGCAACCGGGAGGCTTTCCAGCCCGGCGAAAATATGCCAATGGCATCATCAATCAGGCTCATCGCGGAAACCTCGCCAGCCGGTATTGCGGTCGCCCGCGCTGCGCTGCCAGTAACGTGCTGAGCCGTCGCTCCCATTTCTCGCGACCCTTTTGTATCTCGCTTAAGTTTTCCATCGTCATGGACTGCCCGTTGAAGGTGATGGATTTCCCCTGCAAGACGGCGCGTTCAGCGGTCATATACTGCTGGATCATGTCTTCAATATCGGCCTGATTCATACCCAGCCTCCTGATGTCGATGGCGCCCAGGCAGAAGGTTTATCCTCTGTCTTAGCACGGGTTGTTTTCGGTTTTGGGTGATTACTGCGGGGTTTCGGTGCGGGTGAGTCAGAAGGTGAAGACGGCGCGGACTGTTCAATGGGTTGTGCCCAATCAGGCGGTTTTTCCCAGTTTATCCGTTCGTACCCGCGCAAAATCACCAGCGCATGGGCGTAAACCATCAGGTCAAACGCTTCGTTCGCTCCTTTGCCAGGTTTCGTCCATTTGCCGTCAGCACCCCGTTCTTCATAGGTCAGTTCGTCGTAAAACCACTCCCCCAGCCAGTCAGGAAAGTGAACGTAGTTAGCCCCCGGCGTATCGCGCTGAAGCGCATTACTGATCCGGTCTTTAAGCATATTGGATTGCAGAAGATAGAGGGGCACGTCGCCGCGGGCCTCCGCCCGGCGGTTTGGGCGGTCGGTATTGTCCGGCAGTGACTTGGTGATCAGCTTGCTGCGGGTGGTGCTGTCGCCTTTGAAGAGATAAACGCGCTTGTGCACCCCATCACGGCGGCATTGACGCCAGAACTCATAGGCATTGCCGGTGACACCGTCTTCACCGCCGGAATCGACGGCCATCGCCAGCACGGGCAGAAAAACACCCGGATTGCTGTTGAGTGGCCACTGCTTATCCAGTACGTCTGTTCGCAGTAAATCCCAGTCTTCCAGGTAGCCAGCCGGGTCAATCGGCAGGCTTTCGCCGTTCGGCCCCGTGCGCATCGACTGTTTAATGTTGTATCGGTCAACGACCCAGCGCTCACCGTGGGCGCCATAGCCGATCACCTGCACAACGAACCGCCGGTTGCGTCCGCCCTGTACGTCAACGGTCGCCACCAGAAACCGCACCCCGTCAGGCACGGTGCGCTTGGTCACGGTCGAGGCGCGCGCCATGAGGGTTTCGGATTTGCGCTGCTCAACGCTGGACTGAGGGATATAAGGCAGACCCCAGTCAGTATTGATCACCGCTTTAAGGGTTTCTTCACTGCCGTTCGCCTCGTAGTCCTGCTGAGCGGAAAGCAACTTGTAGACCAGCTGCGAAAGCGTTTGGTACGCCGCGGCAGGCCCCTCCATCCAGAATGACGCAATGCGCGATCGTCTGGCTGTCCCCGTGACAGTGCCATGACGGTCAATCTGTTCACCGTCACGAAGCCAGACGCCTCTCTGATTAAGTGCGCGTTTCTGACCTGCTGTGATTTTTCCCCGGCAATGCGGACACTCTATGAATGCCGCCTCGCTGGCGACCACAGGGTCGGCAATATTCTGATAACCCTGTACAACGTCTTTTGCGGGCTGGAAGTGTTCGCCGCAGTGCGGACAAGGCCAGTACCAGCGTCGGCGATCGCCACGGTTATATAAAGAAAGAATTCCGGTGGTCGGCGGGGCTTCATGCAGTGAACTGCGGCGCCATTTGGTATCACGAATATCGCGACCCGGTGAGCTCTCCACCAGCGTCATGCCCGAAGACATAAATGTCGTCGTACGTTTTGAGGCCAGCGTAAAAGCGTCACCCTCACCGTCAATATCTTCGGGGAATCGGTCATAGTCCGTCAGTGCAACGCACTTATAATCGGACGAGGACATAATATTAATAGAGGGCCAGCCGATTTTGAGGTAGTTCCCTGCCCGGAATGTCCGGTCGTATACATTGTTATCATTACGGCGCGGGCTCAGGCGTTTAGCCACTTCCGGGCTGCTGCGAAAGGTCCGGTCAAGGCGCTTTTTGCTGTGCTCACGCGCCTTCTCTTCCGTCATCTGGATAAGCAACATATCCGAAGGGTCGCAGACAACGTTGTAAACAATCCAGCCGTCAATCAGACCGATGGTTTTACCTGTCCGGGACGGACCGACGAAGATCACGGCGTCGTACTCGCGGGATGCCAGGCAGTTCATGGGGTCGACAACATACGGTGCAAGATTCGGATCCCAGGGAACGGAGTTTCCCGCCCCCATTGGCACGCGCATATATTGGCTGACCGCATCGGCAACCAGCATGCGCCGCGGTGCGCGAAGAATGCCCGGTACATCTCTCCGGATGCCACGCGCTGAAGCCCGCTTTGCCATCAGTCCTCCTCAGACGTGACCTCCTCCGGCTCTGCATCAGTGACCTTCTGCGCAATCTGGTCACGCAGATCATCAATAATATCTTGTATACGCATCACGGCGGACGGCGGTAACGCGCAATCTCGCTCGAGTACGTCCGGCAACGTTTCCAGCACCTGAACCACGGCTTTCGCCATCACTGAAAACTCTCTTGCCACATCTTCTGCAGGAATGAGCTGCCCCATGCTTTGTTCAAAGGTCAGCCGCTCATTCTCGGCTTTCCAGTGCGCCAGCCGATCGGACGGCGTCATTTCTGCCACGTCGCCAGAAACCGTCGGGATCATCAATTCGGTTAACACATCGGTGACGGAAAATAATTTCAGTTTCGCGTTACTGCCCGGTGCCGGATCGACGTTTTTAAGGCGCGCCGCGACCGTCTGCCGATGCACACCGGTGATCCCTGCAAGCTGGTTGATGTTGAGTTTGAGCGAGGCAATTTCTTGGTCCATGATGGTGAACACTTTTTAAACGATTCGACATCTTTGCAATTTCGCATACTGCAAAATCAATAACCTGCACAGATGATGATGATGACCCTAGATCGCGAAAACTAGCCGTTTTCCGCGAGTCCGCCGCCCCGTGGCAAGGCCCCCTGCCGGGAGTACCTTTCATTGCTAATAGTTTCATTTGATACTATAATTCAGGACTGGCATTGCATTGTTACCCGAATTGCACACAGGCGCATATTGGTCACCATCAATAGTGACTTTCATAATGAAGCACCTTTTTATTGACATAAAAAAACCGCCCAAAGGCGGTTGTAGTATTTTCATCGCAAGGAATTAATCTTTTTTTATCACAACTTCTTGCGGCTTCATTTGTTGAATCGCTCTGCAAATACAGTAGGGAATAACGGCCCATGCAATACCCATCGCAGCGCCAGCAGCTTGCTGTGGAGCACTGTTTGCAGCAAATACAGACAGTACGCCTTGGACGAAACCAATTACACCGCAGATAAGAGCAATCACCCATAAAGCTTTCATATAAAACAAACCCCTGTTCGTTAAAGAGTTTTAATTTTATATCTAAGACAATTCCTAATAAAGCATTATCACAGGCATTCAGTGAATGCCTGCTGTAATGCCAACTCAGTCCGCAGGTTGGATTTCGACGTAGTATTCCTTGCCCTGCTCGAACTGATTGAATGCGTCAGGGTTTGAAATATGCATCTGAATCTGGCCGCCCGGAGTGAGCTTTGACCAGGCTTCATTTTCGTGGCTGCCGGAAGTAACCACGCTCATGTGAATGGTGCGGCTTGAATCGTCATCTGCCTTCTGAATGAAATGGCAGCGGAATTTTGCTTTTACGGTCATGAATTTTTCCTGTCAGTTAATTTGGCAACGTTTCTGGGCTTCAGCGGCATAGCCCTGAAGATACTGGATCACTTGGTCGTCTCTGCTGGTTGACTCTCTGAGACTGAGAACAGCTGATCCACCTGCTGGCGTGAGGTCGATTTGTACTGCATCGCCCAGGCTGCCGGTGCCGGAAGTCGTGTCCCGGATGAGCTGTCTGGTGGCAAGGTTTGCTGCCGCGATCCGCACCCGGCGAGTACCAGCAGCAACATCAGCACGCAACTTCTCATTCTTGGCCTGTTCATCTGCCATTTCCTTTGTGTGCTTGGTATCAAGCGCCGCCAGCGCGGCCTGTGCCGCTTCGGTGCGCTTTTGCTGGTTGGTAAGGTCAATGACGGCCTGATCGCTTTGTTTCTTCAACGCGGCGGTGTGGGCTTCATTGCGTTTGGAAACGTCGGCGTCCCAGCGCAGTCCTTCAATCCACCAGGCCAGCGCGGCTGCCAGCACAATTGCGACTGCCGTTTTCCAGTAAGCCTTCAGCAGAGCAGTAAACAGCGATGTTTCCACTGGGGGATCCTCAGATGCCTAATGCCTTTTTGGCGACAGCATATCGGGCCTGACGATCAGCCAGACCGTTGTCACCGCCGTTAATGCGCTTGGTCAGCCCCACAAAGTCGCCGGAGTCGGCAAAGCTATTGCAGTTATTGGCCTTCCAAAACCAGCCCGCCGACCGCGCCGCGTATTCATCCTGCAGCAGCAGATCAGGATTGCTGATCAGGTCGATACCCAGCGCGCGGCCACAGGCCAGATAATTATCGAGGAACGTGATTTGCTTCAGACCGCGCCCACGGAATTTATACCCATCACCCGCCGCTTTGTTGCCGTACCGGCCACCATAGGCAAGATTGGCAATTGCGCGCTGGCGCTCTACCGGCAGAGGTCCTTCCCCATTCCGGCGACCGAGCTGTTCCCGTTGTGATGCTGTGAGGCGGGTAAACACAGCCAGACCAGCAATCGAATAGTTGAACGACTCGGACAGCGTTTTAAAGCCGCCTGATTCCGTGCCAATCTGAGCAATGAATGCCGCCTGGCGCGCTGGCGTGGAAATATCGAATTCAGCCATCGTTGATACCAGGTGCGGATACCAGCGCGTGGCTAAGTCGGCGCTAAGTGAAGCCGCCCGGGTAAATTGGTCTTTTGTCATTGCGGAAGTCTCAGGACTTTAATGATTTTCGCCACGTTCCCGCGCACGGCGAATATCGCAATGCAGATAACGAGGTTCAGTAAGAGGATGGCCCAGCGCGTGCCGTCGTAATGATCGAACAGGAAGCGCAGCGGGACATGGCCGTAAATCAGGATCAGCAGGTAGGCCAGCCACGACGCCCAGCGGCGGTGTGTAGCCCCGTTCTTTCGAAAGAAGCTCAGCCGGATAACCACCAGCGTACACACCACCACGTTCAGGATTACCAGCGGGTCATTTATTACCACTTTGCCCCCTCCACCGATCAATCAGTGATGTTGGGTTCTTTGCCCGGTTGCTGGCGAACGTAAGCAGTTGCACCGCCAGTGCGGAGATGATCACCGCGCCCAAGGCATCCAATGGTTTATCAGGGTAACTGAGCCAGACAGCCAACTTCGCGCCAGCAACACCGGCACCCAGTAGGCCACACATGAATGAAACGCCGAAATACGAAATGCGACGCCACGCTGACAGGTCAACGGCTGACGTGACGTAGAACACAGCGCCAGCAAATGCACCGAAAACCACACCGTAATCCAGACCGGTGAACCAGCCGAAGACGCCAACTGTGGCAAGCGCCGCTGAAGCCGCTGAAGCTGATACCGGCTCGGACATTGATAAACCCCTTATCGCTGTTATTGTCCTCCACGAATCGAGGGCATAAAAAAGCCCCAGACTATGCCGGGGCTGTAATGTGTTATGAGGTATTCGACTGTTCAGGGAATACTTCTCCCAACGTCTGGTTATACCGTTCCTCTTCGAGTTCCACGCCCAGCGCGAAACGTCCCAGCTTGATGGCCTCTTTTATCGTGGAACCTGATCCCATGAAAAAATCAGCCACTACATCACCCGGTCGGCTGCTGGCGTTGATGATGTCTCTCATCATCTCGGCTGGCTTTTCGCAAGGATGTTTACCGGGATAATACGGAACTGACTTATACGTCCACACGTCAGTAAACGGTACGAGACTCGTTACTGTGAAAGGCCGCCGCAACCGCTTTAGCTCATCCATCAGATCCGCATAACGTCTGGATAATGAATGATATTCAACTACCAACTGATGATGAGGAAGTTCCAACTCTTGCCGGGCATGCTTTTCGCGGGCTACGCGATCAAATAAGCCTTGAAGCGCCAGATAGTCTTTCTCACTGGGTAATTGCCACTGGCTCTCACTGAACCAATGTGAAGCCATTTGCTTACCAGTTGCCTGATGAATTTCTTTAGCACTTATCCCCAAGGCTTTGCGGGCATCACTAAAATAATCAACCAGAGGCTTGAGCGTATTTTTGCGCTGTTCCTTGCACTGCGCGGAATAACTTGATGCCTTACCTCTATAAGGACCGCTGTAATGCTCAGCAAAGAGGATCCGCTCAGTGGCTGGGAAATACGACCTCAAGTCTTCTTTGTGCTGCCTGTTCCATGGCCCAGAAGGTTTGGCCCAGATGATGTGGTTCAGAATCTTGAACCGCTCACGCATGAGTACCTCCGTGTCAGTTGCCAAACGCGAACCGCAAAAGACGTACAGGCTGCCAGAGGATTTTAGTACGCGCCAAAACTCCGCAAACATCTCGTCAAGCCATGCCAGATAAGATGACTCGTCAGGCCATTGATTGTCCCATTTACATGATTTAACCCTGAAGTACGGAGGATCCGTGGCTATCAGGTCAATGCAGTTATCAGGTAAAGTTTTGATGTATTGGAGTGAGTCAGCACAAACAATATTTATACTGTTTAAATTCACAGTATTTTTCATAGATCAGAGACGCCCTTTTTGATAGGCTCCATTTGCTGTGTGCACATCAGCAATGGGCCTCGGTTCGCTCGTGACCAACTAACGGGCGAATGGCGTGCACGATGTTATCAGCATCATGTACGCCGCCCATTCCACAAACAGTTAAGCCCTGGCAGATGCCGGGGCATTTTTTTCATTTAATAAAACTTATCGCTACTGGTGTCCTCACAACCGAATTGAGGGCATAAAAAAAGGCCGCCCGCAGGCAACCCATTGAAATACTGATTTTGTCTAATTGATGATCCCAAACAGCTTTGCCCAATCCTCAACCTGAGATCGGTAAACAAATTGCACAGACTGAATGGGATAATCTGACTCATTCTCTACGAGTTGCGCGAGACAAGGAAACTCCTTTGGAGCCAGGCGCAAAATTTCTCTTTCAAGTTCGTCAGGTTCAAAAATAGATGGGAATTCTTCATCAAGATGGAGGTAGTCTTTAACTATCCATTCGCGGTATTCAAATTCATTGCTCAGAAGTTTCATGCCCGTTTTCTCGTGTAATGTTTTGCATAAGATAGCAGGCAATTACCGAACGAACGAGATTGTAGCAGCGTCATTTTGCATGACACTGATCCCCATACTTTTTGCAATTTCCTCCACCTCATTTCGGTATAGAAACTTTGCAACATCAGGCTCATATGCGCTTGCTCCCCTCGTGATGCAAGCAACGCAAGGAAATTCATGGGGCATTTGGGCTAAAAGCTCACGTTCAAGCAAATCGTGGTCGAACAAAGGACTTAAAGAATCATCAAGGCGCAGAAAGTCGTAGGTCATCCACATCTTGTAATCGAATTCGTTCTTTAGAAGTTTCATAGCCATCTCCTTTTTGAAAAAGGATAGCAGCCATTTTTTAAATCGTTTTGGAAGTATACAAAAAAACCCGCCGGGGCGAGGTTCTGAGATTGTCTAAGCTTTGTGACTACGTGACCACTCTTAACAGATTACAATGATTTTTGCGGACCGCACTAATGATTTATTAGGAATCTGAGTGTAAATTAGTTTGAGCATTAGAAAAAAATAATAACCAATTGAAACTATTAGCCAATTACCCATAAAATGGACTTAATTATGACTGCACAAGCGACACATCAATCCCAAGAAAAATCCCCTAATACAATAGTCTCGGTTGTCGTACACGATTTAGTCAAGAATGAAGGCGTATTCACTGTCGACCCGCGTGACGAGCAACTCACTGTTACAAGCACTGTTCAGCGACTCGTAGACGAACTATCAGATACATATGCAAAACGAGCTGGCAAATCGCATGGCCGATTTGAAGATGATGAGGAAAATTTCCCCGTAAAAAAATATGTTCGAGAGCACTTTGTAACTCGTGAAAGCGGCTTCTATGAATTATCCATTCTAATGATGAATACCCTGGCTACAAAAGCTTCAAAAACTGCTGCGACAGGAGGACATGTTTTTATATGCCACATCACTCGCGATAAAAAAGAATTTTTATATGTTGCTATATTGACTGAAGAGCTTGGTGCGGCACTTACTGCAGACAAGGATGTTGAAGACAGCTTGTATCTCGACATAAATGGATTTCGGCTAGCTGGCCGCATTGATATAACTAGCTGGACAGATGGCTCAGAAAGGTATTTAAGCTTTATTAAAGGTAGAAAACAAGACAAGGTATCTGAGTATTTTAAAGCATTTCTGGGCTGTAATAGCAATATCGTTGCTGCTACCGAAAGCAATACTCTAATCGCAGCTCTTGAAAGCTTTGCAACTTCAAAAGCTTTCAATGAGGAAGAGCGTGATGCATTCTTCACTAAAGCTCATATGATTTGCTATGATTTAGCTAACAACGACGAACCATTGCATATTGAACCATTTGCCAATGAACTATGGCCTAGTGACCCGGTTGAACTTGTTGAGGTACTATCTTCACCTGACATCAAGCTTACCGAAGGTTTTGTTCCTGACAAGCGAGTTCTACGCCGTCTGGTTAAATTTTCTGGAAAAACAAAACAGTGGAAAATTGAATTTACCAGGACAGCTATTCAAGAGGGTCAAGTTGTCTTCAATGAAGATGAAACCCTTACTATCAGAGATTTACCTAAAGATTTATTGGTACGTCTTAGAAAAGAAATACAACCAGAATCTTAAATAGATGAGTAGAATTAAGTTTTCCGATCTTGAAAAAATCTACCATTGTGTACGATTTGAGCACGATGGTAGCGGTGGTAGTCTTACACTTTCTGATAAAGAAATGGTGGACTTAATCACAAATCTTGTTTCGGATGACAATGCTGATGACTCTGGACTTAGCTTAAAAAATGCACAACCAGATAGCATTAAAGAAGGTGCGACAATTGATTTATTTATCGAGAAACCGAGAACTGGGCTCGGCATCCTAGCCTTGAATTTTGATGCTCTCTTGAAAAATACGGGCTGTTGTTTTGAGGAAAAAAATAATTATCATTTAATAGAAGAGAATTTCTATAGTAAAAGCCTTGAAGCACCACTAAGTATTACTAAATATAGATTATTAATTTCTTTCATAAAAACATTAAAAGAAGCCGCTGCCTATTTCGATAAAGATAAAGGCGAATTTATTTTCATTGATTCTGGCAGGTTTTCTCTACCTGTAAGATACATTAGCAGTGATATTGAAAATGCTGATATGCAGCACTTGGACAAAATAAAATCCTCGCTTGAGGATGGGATGCATCGGGATCAAAAGCTAGCAATACTCGGAAAATCCGTCATTAATCTAGTTAAAAATATACCATCAGAAATTAGATTTGAATATCTATTGGCTAATTTAGAGACACTTCAAATTAGCTTTTCCGATGGATACAACATTTTCGCCTCTGATTTTTCTTATGAAAAAATACGTGATCAACTAGAAGCAGCAAAGGTTGAATACACAGGAAAAATTCATAAAGCAATAACTGACATTCAAAACCAGATCCTTGGTATACCTGTAGCAACGGTTATAGTTGCTACCCAGATGAAAAAATCGGCTGATTTTGGTTATGAGTTTTGGGTTAATATTGCAGTTTTAATAGGTTGCTGGATTTTCACTCTTCTTGTTGCTCTTATGGTGTGGAATCAAAAACATACTTTAGAAACACTCAGTGATGAGATAGAGCGACAAGATGAAAAAATGAAGAAAGAATACAAGGGCATAGCTAGTAGCTTCCAAAATATATTCGCCACATTAACAAAAAGAATTAAATGGCAAAAAAAAATACTCTGGGTTGTACTGATTGTCCTTGGTGTAGGCTTTTCATTAGCACATATAGCTTTTTTCATGCTAACTCCGCATGCTTACATAAGTTTTAAAGCACTCATAGAGTGCTTTATTAATACATTAATCGGATCCTAAGGTAACACTTAAAGTACTTAAGCATCCCTCAATAAAACCTTCAGCTAGCATCATTTTTATTCTTATAAGCTTTTCACTCTTTTTTTTCCTCCTTCCTATTTCCCTTTTGGATACATTATAAATGTAATGCAAAATAATCAATTCAAATTCATCTACCCGGCTTATTTTTAACCGGGCTACGCAACCATCAATAACTAATCCGTCATCATCACTACATGAAGGTTTTGAGGAACCCGATGGTGGCAAAAGACCTTTAAACCCCGCAGCAATTGGGGAGTAGTCAATACCACTGTTATCTCTCGCCCAAACGCCCCAACGGGATAAAATTTCCTGCATATCACGCATTATTGTCTCCACACTTATTTTGCTTTGCCGGTAGCGATCACACCCATCGCCAGCGCGCGGTCTAATGTCGTCAGTAACAGGTGTTCCTGTGTACCGTGTTCGTTTTCCCAATCCTGGGTATTCGCATGAAGTGAGTCGTGACACCGTCTGCACAGCGGGATCACGAACAGGTCATGCGCTTTTGTTGCCATACCGCCAAAGCCATTGCCGGTTATATGGTGCGGATCATCAGAACCATTGCCACAGCCGCAGCATGCCTGGCGCTTTACCCATTGAGTGTATTTCGTGTTTTCGTACCGGCGGCGCTTCGGGATACGAAGGTAAGATTCCGGCGTCTCCGGATCGATTGCCAGCGCCAGCACCGGTTTGATGTTGCTCGTCAGCACTTCACGTGGCTCGCGTTCGCCGGGGTTGATATCGGATTCCTTCAGCTGTTCGCCAGGCGGCCGGTATCTCATCCCCAGCGCCTCGCAGATAATTTCCTCCGGCAGATGGGCGGCCAGACCGTTACTGATAGCCCACCAGCAAAGCTCCGGCAAAGTCAGTTGGTGGCCGGCAGGTAACCGGGAGCGTGCACGGA
Organism: Rahnella victoriana; assembly: GCF_021276285.1. Lineage (NCBI taxonomy): Bacteria > Pseudomonadati > Pseudomonadota > Gammaproteobacteria > Enterobacterales > Yersiniaceae > Rahnella > Rahnella victoriana. Next base: position 3,511,543 of record NZ_CP089919.1, on the reverse strand, counting down.
TCATCTCAGACACAAATTCAGTGGCGTTCGCCCGGGCCGCTGCATCAAGTTTCTCGGATCCTTTCCCGTGATATTCGTTGTCATGGGACCAGCATAGGGACACCACGCCACGCCCACGGCGAGACTGAATCAGTTCGTGATGATGGTACTGGCCGCCAAAGTCGGTGCATTGGCAACCGCGATTGCGCTTAACCCACAACGTGAGGGCATCCCACCCGTCAACCAGATTGATAATCGGCTCTGAGGTCAGAAATATTGCAAGGCGTGGATCACGCGATAACGGCTGAGCCTCCACCGGTACCAGTCCGTCTGCCGCGCCGCGCAGGTCAGCCGGCTCATCGGTGATCAACAGGCGTTTCCCGCTGAAATGCTGCAGCAGGTCACCCGGCGGCCGTAACAGCACGATCCCCAGATCCCGCTGCGGGTATGGTTTCAGTAATGCTCTCACGCTGGGTTCCCCTGTCTCTGTCGCAGATAGCCAGCCCACAACCCGGCAACCCATTCAACACCCTTCGCCGTGAAGCGCGCCTGACGGAATGCATGTTGGCTATTCAGGCTTGTACCGGTTTTCACCTCAAACCGCCCTGCCTCTAAATGATTGGCCTTTGGCGTCAACTGGCCTTCCAGCCGGTAAACAATGTCTTTCTCGAGCAGGAACATCCGGAATTCCGGTTCTTTCGCATGCAGCAATTTACAGACGGCGCGGAATCCCATAGATCCCTTAGCCATGACGTACTGATCAACGAATTCCACTTTCGGCGCCGCCAGCGCCAGCTGAGATTCCAGTACCTGTTTTTCTTCGGCCAAGTCAGCAGCCATGCGGAGAGCTTCCGGCAAAGACTGAGGTAACTGGCTTTTCGATTCCAGCTCCTGCCAGCGGTCAACTACTGCGGCGGTGAACTCGGGCGACAGCCGGGCAACCAGCACCAGCGAATCGCGCTTATTGAACCAGTACTCCTGATATTCTTCCCCGTTCTGTTCGTGTTGATAGGGGGTGTGCTCCAACGGCGCGCTTAAAATACCAGCAACCACCAGCCGTTCTGCCGACCGTTTGACATTGCTGTGCTTACTCTGCACCAGCGCAGCAATCTCACGGCTCGACATCGTTACCACTTTTCCTGACAGCAAACTGTTCGACATAATCTCTCCACAGGTTAAACCGGCTGCACACCGGCGGTTTTGAAATCAGTAATCGTTATTTCTGCCTTCCCATCTTTGGTAACCGGTCCCCACTCGACCAGCATGCGTTTGATCTGGCTGTCGTCCTTCCAGATCCCCGCGTGGGTCAGGCCATCAAACAGCGCCTTCTGAAAATTATCTAAATCGCGTTTCGCCCTGGTCGGCGGGTAGAGAACCAGATGCACATCCAGTTCGGTGAGTAGTGCCGTCGGTCGGCTGCGCAACTGCTGATAAATTGACGCCAGCGCATTTGACCGGAAGATCCGCCCGCGCTCGCTGATCAGCACGCCCTTTCTGGTAGAGCGCCAGTAACCGTTGACGCTTGGCGGGAATGGCAGGGTTAATTGCATGCAATCTCCCCCGCCTTGATAAGGCTATTCAGCACCGCATCAGCATGTTCCCGCGCCGCGGTGTAATCAGCCGGGCAATATTCACCGGTGATGGATATGGCCTTCAGATATCCTGAATATGCATTCATCCAAATTTGCTGTAGTAGGCTCACGCAGCCACCTCCTGCAGATAGTCAGCGCCAGCGGTGATCAGGACATCACGTGAAACCGTGGTGAACTGGCCGCGCGGCTTGATGAATGGGCGCCAGATAACCAGCATGCTGCCCTTGCTGTTTCCGTTCTTCCCCGGCTTGCCGGTACCGGCATTGATGAAGGACAGACGACCATCAGTGATAAAGCGGATTTCGTCGACGGTAGTCAGCGCCAGCGAGAACCAACCTGTTGAGGTATCGGCGGGCAGCAGCATTACCACCGGCTGGTGCTGGGCGCGGCATTGCTCGGCGGCCTTCTCAACCCACGGGGTGATCGCGCTGTATGGAGGGTTACACCAGATTGCGCCGTAGCTTTGCCACTCAGCAGCCAGCGCATCATCGCCTTCAGTCAGGTACCGGGCGCACAGCGCGTTCTGGTGGTCAGCTGCAGCATCAAGATAAAAACCGAACTCCAGATCCAGCGCAGTGAAGACTTCAACCGGCGTCTGCCAGCGGTCTTTGTGTTCGATCGGTGTGGTGCTTGCAAATTCAGAAGTCATGCGGCTTTCACTCCCTGCTGGCGCTGGGCGCATTCTTTCCAGATGCGATTCCAGGTGCTGATCGCGAAATCACTGCGCATGCCGCGCACACTTGCCTTACTTGCCTCGGTACAAACCAGTTTTTCCAAATTACTCGGGGCTTTGGCCGCCGCAATGCCACTGATGAACCGGCGGTAAGCTGAATCGCGTTCTGAGGTATCAACGGCTACTTCGCCGCGATCCCACTTCCCGTTTTTACGAGCTGGGCGGCCAGCACGATTCCATGCGTTGGCTCCCTCGAGGTAGCCAGGGAACTTTGAAGGCTGGAACAGCGTGGACGGTCGCAGGTATTCGGCCATTTCCAGATCGCCGCCCCACTTGGCATGCATGTAATCAACGGTCAGTTGCTGTTCTTCACGGGTGAAGCCTTCACGCAGTCTGGCGCGGATGTTATCCAGTGAGGATTTGCTGACCTGATAGCGTGAGCCGGTGGTCTGGTTCAGGTAATTCAGAACCTGTTTAGCCTGATCAGTAATTTCGACTTCTGCGTCGGTCTGCGCAGCAGGCTGACAAGGGGTTTTAATATCTGATGGATCTTGTTTTGAATTTACTAACGGATCCCCCCCAGATTCTGGCGGGTGAAAACCGGTATTCGTGCTCGATTTTGATGCGTCGGATTTTGACCGGTCAGAATTTGATGTGTCAGATTTTGATGTGTCAGAATCTGACGGTTCAGCAGCTGCACGCAGCTTTGCAATATTCAGCTGGTACATGTTCGATGTGTTGCGGTTTCCCTTGCGGCGCTGGGTACTGGTGATCCAGCCGTCAGCCTCAAGTTTGCCCAGCGTTGTACGCACAGTGCTTTCACCTGCACCCAGCTGGCGGGCAATCGTAGTGATAGACGGCCAGCACAGGCCCTCGTCAGAACTGAAGTCAGCGAGGCGCGCCATAATGGCCACCGCCGATATTTTTAAACCGGCAGCAGCGCAACCATCCCAGACATATGCGGATAACTTAACGCTCATAGGACCCTCTTAAACTTTCGCCGGAATTGTTCAGTAGGCTGTGCGCACTCATGCGGGTAACCGGCGCGCATGAAGATGACGCGATCCCCTGCTCTGTCGAAGCCCACGACGTGTACCACAACGCCACGCCAATCCTTGTAGTTCCGGTCCAGCTTCTGGATTTCTTCAGACATGCGCTCACCTTCCGGCTGTGCTCACAGACATAACCTACCCACCACGCCGCGAACTGGTAGTTGCACGGCATCCAGCGGTTACCTATCATCACTTCATACGAGAAAGAGCACGCGACTCCGCCAGTCACTGACTTACAGCGCATTTGCGGAACGCCAGCTTTTATGAGTAGACTGTTCATGCGTTAATTACTCCACACGATTTGTTAATGCACCGACGCCTCGGGACTGCACTCCTGAGGCGTCAACCCTTTCATGCAAAGCCACAACTGACTTCACGTACTCATCGCGGGCAGCTAGATGCTTACGATGCAGAGCCATAATTTCGGCCTTTTCGTCCTGGTCAATAACGCCATCATCTGCAATTGACGCATTGATTTGCTGATCAACCTTCCCGCTCTTTGCCGCTACCTTTACCCCTTTGATAAACAGATCAACGTGGTCCAGTTCGTCACGATTGGGGATTTCAACGAAAAAGCCTCCCCGGCGCTGAGCAAAATAATCCGCCAGGTGGTTGGTACCGCTGATGTCTTCCATCGCTTCCAGCTCAACAATTTCGAAGAACCGGCAGCCGTTTTTTTCGTACAGGTTGTTGTTGAACTGCGTTTCAGTCATGCCCAGAGCGCCAGCCATTGCCGACCGGCCGCCGGGATAGGCTTTGCACATTGCTTTAACTACTGATTTCAGGTCTACCATGTTGTTTTCCCTTTGGTAGTTATATTCAGGCGGCTGGGATCATAGAATTCAATTCAGGCCAAATTCCCTGCCAGTCATCTGGATGCAGATCCTTACGGCTTACAGCACCGTCAGAGTTTGTTTCGATAAGTACTGATAAAGCGGGGCCTAATTTTTGTTTCTTACTGATTGCCTTGCGAAGGTATTCAACGGAGGTGCTGCATTTAGCTGCAAAGTCGCGTTGCTCACCGATGCTCAGGGCATTGAGATAAATTCTTAGCGTGTCCATGTTTCCTCCTGAGTTAGTTACTCAAAGTATACTTACAAGTAAACTTTAATCAATACTCACAGGTCATTTACCTAAGAGTAATTTTTAGTAAGATGAAGTCATGAAAGAAGACAATAATTCCGAAATATACGAATGCCGCCGACTTAAACTGAAAGAGTTGGTAGGGCGATTTGAAACGCAGAGAGCCTTTTCTGAGGCTACTGGTATCGATGTTACAGTTGTGTCTCGAATGCTTTACCCTGAAGGCAAGTCCGGAAAGAGAAATATCGGGGAGAAGGCCGTCAGACAAATAGAAGACGCCTTAAAACTCAGTAGAGGCTGGATGGATGGAATATCAGCTGAGAGCAGTAATGTCTCGTTTGCCGGTTTTAATGACACGGCAGGTGTTTACCCCGTTATAAGCTGGGTTAGTGCTGGGGCATGGTCTGAAGCTATTGAGCCTTATCATCAAAAAAGCATCGATCGTTGGCTTGAAACTACAGTTGAATGTTCAGAAAATTCATTTTGGCTTGACGTGAAAGGCGACTCAATGACTGCGCCAGCCGGGCTCAGCATACCTGAAGGAATGGTAATTTTAGTTGATCCAGAGGTCGAAGCGACGAACGGTAAATTGGTTGTTGCAAAGCTTGAATCTGACAATGAAGCTACATTTAAAAAATACGTTGAGGACGCCGGGCGGAAATTTTTGAAGGCTCTTAATCCTCAGTGGCCAATGACAGAAATTAATGGTAATTGCAAAATTATAGGCGTTGTTGTTGACGCTAAAATAGCGAACCTGCCATGACTTATCATTGATTCTAAAGGAATAATCATTGATGGAACTTTTAATTATTGCCGCCGTGCTCGGGCTAATCCCGGCGTTTATTGCTCAAAGTAAAGGAAGGTCTTTCGGGGCATGGTGGCTCTATGGTTTCCTCATCTTTATCGTTGCGATTATTCATGTCCTGATTATCCCGTCCTTACACAATCCATCTGTAAAATCATCTGAATTACGCGAATGCCCTTTTTGTGCTGAGCCTATAAAGCGCCAGGCTTTGAAGTGCAAACATTGCGGCAGTGAGGTTTCGCCCCTTCCTTCATTGGTTGAAATCCATGGCGATGGGACGAAAATTGCATGGAAAAGGGTTGGAGTTCTTATTCTATCCTTGGCAGTCACTCTGATCATTATCAGGTTCTTTGGTGTAAAGTAATTTTAACCAATTGAATCAAAAGCATATTAACCCCCTCAGTTTCAATCCTTTCATTGTTAGTTACTTTTCTTACCCCTCCACAAACTCAAATAAATTGCCCCACCATTCAAAGATATAGCCACGTCCTGTCATTTTATTTACTCCAAGGTATTTACTTTAAATTTACTTGTAAGTATATTTACCTCATCAACATCACAACGACCATCGCAATAGCGGGAACCTGTAAGCCATCTTTACAAGTTCAGATGTAAACCAGAAGTTGACGACTGCTTCACAACGGGAAGAACACTGGGGGGTTGATGAACTCACTTACCATAAACCCAGTATGACCACAGTCCCAGTGTTCTTCCCGTTGTGGTGAATGCGCAGGTTGATGCGCTATCAAAATGCGCCGGAGCCAGTCCGTAAATCCGGGCCGCCATGGACATATGCCGGAGATAGTTCAGTACCGGCCACCACAACCGCGAGTTGATCCAGCGCGTTATCTGGTCAGTGACCTGCCTGCACTCTCATGGCAGTGACGGCTGGGAAAGACCAGCACACAACGGTGTGAATCATTCTTGTCTCTGGTCCACTTTTCGCGAGTGGTGGGGACAGGTAGCCACACAAGCCGCAACGCGAAGCGGCCCGAGTGGAGTTAAGCGTGGAGAACCGGACTGAGAAGTGAGAGCTCAGGGGGATGATTCACACCGTTGTGCAAAGCATCCTGGTGATGGTCGGGTTCCCTACCCGATTGCGGGTTCGACTCCCGCCGCCCAATCAGATCGACGTGGAACCTCGATAATTGCTGTGTGTAGTTGTCTTTCGGCGGTGGCATGACTCTTCAACCATCCAACATCAGGGGGAGCGAAGATAGTGTTCTGATCATGACCACCGCCAATTTTTTCGCATACATAGACAAGGGTTCGCTGGCCCCACCAGCACACCCAGTGCAACACCGGTGGCCCTTTTCTATGTGTGTGAGTTCCACGCCCAGTGCAGTGGGCATAACAGGAGTGATTAACGTGAAAGAACTTTGGTTTAAAAGCGTCCAGATTTACCGCATGAGCCGCGATATCGTGCTCGATGCAGCGGAAATGCAACGTCAGATGGCTCAGTTCGTTTTCTCGCCGTGCGGCAGCCAGGACATGGCGAAAACCGGCTGGGTATCGCCGATGGGTAAGTTCGGTACCGAAAAGCTTGTCCATTCCGCCGGTCACCAGCTGCTGATTTGCGCGAAACGTGAAGAGAAAATCCTTCCGGCGCAGGTCATCAAACAAGAGTTGCAGGACAAGATTGATCAGCTGCAAAACGAGCAGCATCGAAAGCTGAAGAAAACCGAAAAGGATTCATTGAAAGATGAAGTGCTGCATACCCTGATGCCGCGCGCGTTCAGCCGTATCAGCCAGACCTTTATGTGGATTGACCTCGATAACCGTCTGATCATGGTCGCCGCGGTGAGCACCAAAAAGGCTGAAGACCTGCTGGCGTTACTGCGCAAAAGCCTCGGTTCCCTGCCGGTGGTGCCGCTGACCATGGAAACGCCTATCGAGCTGACCCTGACCGATTGGGTGCGCACCGGTGAGCCGCCAGCTACGTTTGCCTTGCAGGATGAAGCCGAGCTGAAAGCCATTCTGGAAGAAGGCGGCACAATCCGCTGTAAGAAACAGGCATTGGTCAGCGACGAAATCAGCAGCCACATCGAAAACGGTAAGCTGGTCACTCAGATTTCGATGGATTGGCAGGAACGCGTCAGCTTCCAGATCAACGATGCATTCATGTTGAAAAAGCTGAAACCGAGCGACACCCTGGCCGATCAGAACGACGACATCGACCGCGAAGATTTTGCCGCGCGCTTTAATGCCGATTTCATTCTGGTGACCAGCGAGTATTCCGCGCTGATTTCGAACCTTATTTCCGCTCTGGGCGGCGAAGCCCAAAGATAATTTAAACCGCTGAATTTTATTAATTGCCATCACTGGCAAGGGATTCGCTCACGCCGAAATCAGCTAAAGGGGTATTTCATGAAAACTGATATCGCTTTCTATCTGATCCTCGGCGTGGTTATGGCAATCACTTATTTAGGAGTGCAACTATGAAAAATAAATCAATTCATGCTCGTTTCATTCGCCGCTGGGCCGTCCGCTTCAAACCTTTCTGCGATTCAAAGTTGTCACCAGTTTGGCGTAAACATCACATAAAAGGCTATATCCGCGAAACGGCGTTAGTTTCTGCCGATTGCTGGTTGGATGGCATGGCTGCGGAGATTGCTATCGAAGAATGGAAAGGGATGGGGAAAGAGTATTGGACACCAGAGTTTCATGACTGGTACGACCCGCAGAGGAAAAACTTTCTATCCAGAGCTTTGGTCGCCGCCCAGGCGCTTACTGTCGATGTGATCGATGACTGCATCGATGAAGAAATCTCTTGCTGGAATGACTAACTATGAAAGAGCGCCCTATCTTATTCAACGCTGAAATGGTTAAGGCCATTCTCAGTGGTCGCAAAACGCAGACGCGGCGGGTGGTTAAATTCCCGCTTCGCGATGTGAACATGGGCTGTGAACTCGCCGGTAATGAATTGGCCGGTGAGGTTAAAGCTGGAGATTACCGTAACTGCCCACTGGGTCAGCCTGGCGATCAACTCTGGGTGCGGGAGACGTTCGCGACCCTTGGTAACGAAGATGGCTGTGCAATCGACTGGCAAGAAAATCTGGTAAAGACTGGTGGCCCAGATGCAGCACGAGTATATCGCGCAAGCTGCGAGCAGCGACCCGGCAATTATGGCCTATGGTCAATTCCTGATGATGCATTCTGGAAGCCTCACACCGAGAACATGCAATACGAAGGTTCTTGGGTTCCATCCATCCACATGCCTCGCTGGGCAAGCCGTATTCAGTTGGAAATAATCAATGTAGGCGTTCAGCGTCTTCAGGATATCAGTTCAGGTGATGCAGTCCGCGAAGGTATTTGCCAGCTTCCAGCCTCTGGCCGCTACTGCATTAATCCCGGTGATCAGTATTTCGGTGGTGCCAGCCGCAGCGCTAAAGAAGTGTATTCCTGGTTGTGGGAGTCGATTTACGGTGAGGGCAGTTGGCAGGCTAACCCGTGGGTCTGGGTGATCGAATTCGAGCGTGTAGCGCCAGCAGGAGATCAGTCATGAAAGTGTACATCGCCGGCCCGATGACCGGTCGGCCCTATTCCAATCGCCCTTCTTTCAACCAGGCTGCGCTGAATCTTTCATTCGAAAAGCATGTCCCGCTTAATCCTGCGACCCTGCCGGACGGACTTACTGAGGCAGATTACATGGCTATTGGACTGACGATGCTGCAGCGCGCTGAAGCTATTTACCTGCTGGCAGGTTGGCACTCCAGTGCGGGCGCCAGAGCGGAATATGCACTGGCTTTAAAGCTGGGGTTGGAAGTAATCGAGCAGAAGGAAATGAGCCATGACTGATAAAACACAGATGGAATATTACTTCGAGTTCCCTGCGTCATACGGTTTTCAGGGCGACACGTATGTTTTGCTGATGGCTATTCCGGGCAGAACGCTGACCAGAGTCTTGTCGTCTGATAATTTCGGCCATGCATTGGACCGTTCACAGCGCGAAATTAACAAAACGCGGGTTAAAAAATTCCATGACTACTTAGTCAATTCAGTTGAAACCAAGACGGCCTTCATTATTCCGCCGCTGGTTGGTAACTGCGATTCTGATATTGAATTCGAACCGTTCGGAAACACAAACGTCGGCATCGTAAGATTCCCTATGGATGCAGAAATTAAATTATTTGATGGTCAGCACCGCGCCGCCGGGATCAGCGAGTTTTGCCGGAACTACAGCACCTCGGTTTCAGTTCCTCTGATGCTGACACAGAAATTACCGCTAAAAGTAAGGCAGCAGTTTTTCTCTGACATAAATAACAACGTCTCGAAACCGTCCGCCGCCATCAATATGGTTTACAACGGAAGAGATGCTGTTGCCCAAAGCATGGTGTCTTTCCTTTCTACTCACGAACTTTTCTCAGTGATCACTGACTTTGAGCACAATGTTGTTCCGGCCAAAAGCGAGTTGTGGATCAGCTTTAAGGCGCTGAGTGATGCAACAGCAAAATTCTCTGTCAGTAAGGGGAATGAAGTCTCAACAGGTGATATTTACGACATCTGGGAGGCGTGGCTTAGCTTTACCGCTATCAAGGATCTTCACCATTCTGTTTCACCCGCTGAATACAAACGGGATTACATCCAGTTCCACGCCGTGATGATCAATGCATTCGGCTACGCAATTCAGGAGCTGCTTAAACATCGTCCGGTTCAGGGGGTTGTGTTGATGATCGAAGAGTTAGCCAACAAGAGCACATCTCTTGATCTGGAAAACTTCTTCGAGATTTCAAATTGGGGAGGCATTTGTGCCAATACAGACAAAGAAAGGCCAAAGGTAATTGCCAGTATTCCGGCTCAAAAGGCAGCCGGTCAGCGCCTAGCTATTGCGATTCAACAGACATCTTTCAAACCGGATGTTGCATGACTGAGTCAAACCGCTCGCATTTAGTCAGACGGTTACTTGTGAAACGAATGCTGAATCTGTGGTTTGTTCCAGTTGAGTTTGCGCCAGCAATGCCGCCTGGGGAGAAAATGCCCTGGTGGCGAGCTGGGAAATATTACGGCCGTTTTCGGATCAGTCAGTAAGCCGGTGTGCAGCCGGCTATAACTAAACGTGTGGAGAAAAATTATGAACACAGCTTTTTTATTAATGGCCGAGTTTGAAACAGCCACCATTAGCCTCTCTGATGTAGCAGAACGTTATTTCGGCATGAAACCATCAACAGCCGAGAGCAAAGCCGCAATTGGGCAGTTTCCGGTACCAACCTTCCGCGCCAGCGATAGCCAGAAGTCGCCACGGATGATCCACATTCAAGACTTAGCGGACCATCTCGATAGGCAGAGGCAGAAGGGAAAGGAGCTTTTCGAAAGTATGCAAAGCAGAGCGTAAGCTGCCGGGGAAACCCGGTTTTTTTTAATTTATTTTTGGGGATTCTCATTTATTGCACGGGTATTTAGATGTGTATCAGCACCCCAAGAGTACCCCTTAATGATATAAATGATTGTTTTAAATAAAAGAAGCCCCGCCAATGTGACGGGGCCTGGTACTTGCGCAGGGCGACGCAATAAGGGTCGTGTGACCCGGTTAAATTTGCTGTCGTTACGCCGTGCGGGATATTTCATCGTCAAACTGCAATGTGCTTTTCATTGCGGCAACAATATCGCCGTCTACGCAATAACGACTGAATTCATCAAAATCCGTGTCAGAACTCATGGTGACACCGGCTTTGCGGTAGCGCATGGAAGAAGGCACCTGACGCCCTGCTGAGCTGTGCAATTCGGTCAGCCCGATATCGACAAACTTTTGCAGGTTGGTCAGCCGCACACCCGCGCCCGCCATAATAATAGGACCACGCGTCAGCTGATTCAGTTCCCGAAGCATCGGTAATCCGACCTCGGCATTTTGCTGTTGGCCTGAAGTCAGAATGCGCGCCACCCCTAACTGAGTCAACTGCTCTAATGCGATCTTCGGGTTAAGACACATATCGAATGCGCGATGGAATGTCACGGCCATATCGCCGCACAGCGCCATCACTTCCCGCATTCTTGGCATATCAATATGCCCTTCCGCATCGAGCATACCGACGACCAGCCCGGGAAAGCCGAGATCACGGATACAGGCGATGTCACTTTTCAACACCTCAAACTCACTCTGGCTGTAGCAAAAGTCACCGCCCCGCGGACGTACAATCGGATGTACCGGGATGGTCACTTTTTCCTTCGCCAGTTTCAGGGTGCCGTAACTCGGCGTAATACCGCCGTCAGCCTGACTGGCGCATAATTCGACGCGATCGGCTCCGGCTTGTTCTGCTGTCAACGCACAGTCCACGCTGTAACAACACACTTCTAATTTAGTCATGTGATCTCTCCTGATTACGGCATTATGCTACAACACTTGTCTGTAACCGGCCATGTCGCGTAGGCTTTGAGATGAGCATCCCCGCCCAACCTGCTTGCTTAGGAAAGCTAACTATGACACTCAATTTTGATTTATGGGTAGACCGCAGTCACAGTGATAGCGTTAAGTGGAATAAATACTCCCATCAGGATGTGATTCCACTTTGGGTAGCCGATACCGATTTCACGTCTCCGCCGCAGGTTATCAAAGAGTTACAGCAACGCGTCGCCGAAGGCGTCTTCGGGTATGGTTTTACTCCGCCGGAACTGACTGATTTAGTGGTCAGCCGCATGGCAGAACGGTATGACTGGGCGATCAGGCCCGAATGGATCGTCTGGTTGCCGGGGCTGGTGTGCGGATTGAACGTCGCCGTGCGCGCTGTCGTTGCTGCGCATGACACCAGTCTGATGCCGATGCCTGTCTATCCTCCTTTTATGCAGGCGGCGCAATCGGAAGGACGACAGTTTAAATCTGTTAATGTGAATGAGCAGCAACAGCGTTGGGTGGCCGATTTTGCAGCGGCTGAAAACCAGCTTGATGGCAGCGAAAAACTGCTGATGTTGTGCAACCCGTATAATCCGGGCGGAACGGTCTATCGCCGCGAGGAATTACTCGAACAGCACGCTTTCGCACAACGTCACGATCTGGTGGTGTGCTCGGATGAAATTCATTGTGACCTGATCCTCGAACCGGGCCTGAAGCACATTCCGTTTGCCGCACTGAATGCCGATGCCGCACAGCGTTCGATCACGCTGATGTCACCTTCAAAAACCTTCAACCTCGCCGGTCTGGGCGCCTCGATGGCGATTATCCCGAATGCGGAATTACGCCGTAAATTTCTGGAAACCAGCAAAGGCATTGTGCCGCACGTCAACATTCTGGCCTATGTCGCCGCCACGGCCGCCTACCGCGACGGTGAAGCATGGCTTGTCGCGCAGCTTGAATACCTGCGCGGTAACCGCGAATTAGTCACCGCCAGAATCAACGCCATGCCGGGATTGCGCATGCTGGCACCCGAAGGCACTTATCTCGGCTGGATTGATGCCAGTGCGCTGCCGGTACAGGATCCTTACCGCTTCTTTGTTGAAGCCGGTGTCGGTTTCTCAGGCGGAGCGGATTTCGGCGCACCGGCCTTTGTACGTATCAATCTCGGCTGCCAGCGCGCATTACTGGAAAAAGCGCTGGATCGCATGGAAGCCGCGTTGCAGACATTGCAACGTTAGCGGTCTTCCCTTTCACTGGCGACAATCGCACGCAGACTGTGCGGATGGAATTTGATGGTCACGGAGCCGTCGGTTATCGCCAGCGTCGGGTTCGGCAAACGTTCGTTTTCTCCTTTCGGCGCGCTTTGTTTCAGCTTAATACCGGGTGTCATCAGTGCTTCATCGGCAATCAGTGCCAGCGCCCGTGTAGATAATTCGTCTTCCGCGCCGGGCAGGACAATCTCAATGTGTTCCCAGCCTTCATGCGGATAACGCTTATCACCGGGATACGGCAATTCCACCAGATCGATACTCAGCGGGCCGACCTGCAAAGGCGCGTTAAGCGAAAACAGACAAATCGGCCGCCCGTTAATCAGGGTTTCATTCAGCAGGCTGCCGCATTGTTCCAGCCCTGCCCGCCAGCGGTCCGCCGTGGTGTTCTGATGGCAACGGACTGAAATATGATCCGCATGAAAATCGCCGAGATTGAGTTGCAATTTGGCGGCAAACGCCGTCAGCACACCGACAAAACGCGGCAAATCTCCGGCTAAATCCTCTAACTCAGTCACCTGTTTCATGGCCGTTATCCTGTCTCATTTTAGTTTGCTTGTCTTCAGGGTCGGGTAATTTACACAGCCTTTCATCCGGTTGCCAGAGACATGCCGCAGAAACGCGTTTTCCTCACCTGCCTTCATGCGGCGATACTGACGCCGCGGGGCTAATATGATATAAACACGCATCATTTTAGGTTCGTCCGCATTGGGATGAACAGCAAACAACCACATTCCTAAATAAAGGTACTTCGGTGAATATTCAGTCACTTCTTTCAGATAAAGTCAGCCAGGCGCTGATCGCTGCAGGCGCTTCTGCCGACAGCGAAGCGCAAGTCCGTCAGTCCGCTAAAGCACAGTTTGGCGACTATCAGGCTAATGGTGTTATGTCCGTGGCGAAAAAACTCGGTATGCCACCACGACAACTGGCAGAGAAAGTGGTTGAACTGTTAGACCTGAACGGTATTGCTCACAAAGTCGAAATCGCCGGACCGGGCTTTATCAATATCTTCCTGGACCCTGCTTTCGTGGGTGCACACGTTGACAGCGCACTTAACGACGAAAAACTGGGCATCACGCCGGTTGAACCGCAAACCATCGTCATCGACTACTCTGCACCGAACGTGGCAAAAGAGATGCACGTCGGTCACATCCGTTCCACCATCATCGGTGACGCGGCCGTGCGTACCAATGAACTGCTCGGTCATAAAGTGATCCGTGCTAACCATGTCGGTGACTGGGGCACACAGTTTGGGATGCTGATCGCCTATCTGGAAAAAGTGCAGAACGAAAACGCGGCGGACATGAACCTGTCTGACCTCGAAGAATTCTACCGTGCCGCCAAGAAAAACTATGACGAAGACGAAGCCTTCGCCGAACGTGCACGTGGCTACGTGGTGAAGTTGCAGGGCGGCGACGAATATTGCCTGCAAATGTGGCGCAAACTGGTCGACGTGACCATGAAGCAAAACCAGCTGACCTATCACCGCCTGAACGTCACCCTGACCGAAGACGATGTGATGGGTGAAAGCCTGTATAACAGCATGCTGCCGGGCATCGTTGCCGATTTGCAAGCCAAAGGGCTGGCGGTCGACAGCGAAGGCGCGGTGGTTGTCTATCTTGATGAATACAAAAACAAAGAAGGCGACCCGATGGGCGTCATCATCCGTAAAAAAGATGGCGGCTACCTGTACACCACCACCGATATCGCCTGCGCGAAATATCGCTACGAAACACTGGGTGCGGATCGCGTTCTGTATTACATCGACTCCCGTCAGCATCAGCACCTGATGCAGGCGTGGACCATCGCCCGTAAAGCCGGTTATGTGCCGGATTCCGTGGCGCTCGAACACCATATGTTCGGCATGATGCTGGGCAAAGACGGCAAGCCGTTCAAAACCCGCTCTGGCGGCACGGTGAAACTGTCTGATCTGCTGGATGAAGCGATTGACCGCGCACGTAAGCTGATCACGGAAAAGAACCCGGAACTGAAAGACGCTGAAGAGCTGGAAAAACTGGTGAACGCGGTAGGTATCGGCGCAATCAAATACGCCGACCTGTCAAAAAGCCGGACCACGGATTACATCTTCGACTGGGACAACATGCTGGCCTTCGAAGGTAACACCGCGCCTTATATGCAATATGCCTACACCCGCGTGGCCTCCATCTTCAAACGCGCTGACATCGACGTGAACAGCCTGACCCAACCGGTCGTACTGAGCGAAGAACGCGAAGCCGCGCTGGCCACCCGCCTGTTGCAGTTCGAAGAAGTGCTGACTGTCGTCGCCCGCGAAGGCACGCCGCACACCATGTGCGCTTATCTGTACGACGTGGCCGGTCTGTTCTCCAGCTTCTACGAGCACTGCCCGATCCTGAACGCAGAAGACGAAACCAGCCGCAACAGCCGTCTGAAACTGGCACTGCTGACTCAGCGCACGCTGAAAACCGGTCTGGATACGCTGGGTATCGAAACCGTAGAACGCATGTAATTCGCGGTTTGTGGCATTAAAAAAGGGCGCTCAGGCGCCCTTTTGTGTTTCTGAGATTCGGATGAATCAATCTAACCGGCGGGCAAATTCCTTCACACGGAAACCCAGCAGGCCGAGCACAGCAAAATAA
The DNA here is from genome assembly GCF_021276285.1 of Rahnella victoriana. Classification (NCBI taxonomy): domain Bacteria; kingdom Pseudomonadati; phylum Pseudomonadota; class Gammaproteobacteria; order Enterobacterales; family Yersiniaceae; genus Rahnella; species Rahnella victoriana. Next base: position 3,496,148 of record NZ_CP089919.1, on the reverse strand, counting down.
GCCACCACGCCCACGGCCACTACGGCCGCCAGACGCGCCAGACGATAGGCCATACCGCCCACGTCCCAGGCTGGCATCACGTACATCATGCCAAGCAATGCTGCGGACATTGCTACCACGGCAACAATCAGCTTGATGAGGAAAATTCTCCAGCCCGGTTGTGGCTGGAAGATGTCCTGCTTACGCAGTTGCCAGTACAACAGGGACGCATTCAGACAGGCCGCCAGCCCAATCGACAGGGAAAGCCCGGCGTGTTTGAGTGGCCCGATAAAGGCGAGGTTCATCACCTGCGTCATCAGTAAGGTGATGATGGCAATTTTCACCGGCGTTTTGATGTCCTGACGCGAATAGAAGCCAGGTGCCAGCACTTTCACCACAATCAGCCCCATCAGCCCGACGGAATAAGCCACCAGCGCGCGCTGGGTCATCGAAGCATCAAAGGCACTGAATTTACCGTACTGGAATAAGGCAACCGTCAGCGGTTTTGCCAGAATGCCCAGCGCCACAGAACTTGGCAGCGCCAGCAGGAAACACAGACGCAGCCCCCAGTCCATCAGGCGGTTGTATTCGCCGTGATTACCGCTGGAGAAGCTGCGTGCCAGCGACGGCAGCAGGATGGTGCCCAGCGCCACGCCCAGCACGCCGGAAGGAAACTCCATCAGGCGGTCAGCGTAATACATCCACGACACTGAGCCGGAGACCAGAAACGAGGCGAAAATCGTGTTGATGATCAGTGAAATCTGGCTGACGGACACCCCTAAAATCGCCGGTCCCATCTGGCGCATCACACGCCATACACCGGCATCTTTCAGATTCAGACGCGGCAACACCAGCATGCCGATTTTCTTCAGATGCGGCAGTTGGTAACCCAGTTGCAGCAACCCACCGGCCACCACCGCCCAGGCCAGCGCCAGCACCGGGGGATGGAAATACGGTGCCGCGAACAACGCAAAACCGATCATACTGACGTTGAGGAAGGTCGGTGCAAAAGCGGGTATCGAGAAACGGTTCCAGGTGTTAAGGATCGCCCCGACCAGCGAGGCCAGTGAAATCAGCAGGATATACGGAAAGGTGATGCGCAGCAGCGAGCTGGTCAGCGCAAATTTGTCCGGCGAATCGACAAAGCCCGGCGCGGTAATATAAATCACCCACGGCGCAGCGATCATACCCAGCACCGTGACTATCGCCAGAACCAGTGTCAGCAGCCCCGACACATAAGCAATAAAGGTGCGCGTGGCTTCCTCGCCCTGCTGCGTTTTGTACTCCGCCAGAATCGGCACGAAAGCCTGCGAGAATGCGCCTTCTGCAAAAATACGTCTCAGTAAATTGGGCAGTTTGAACGCCACAAAAAAGGCGTCGGTGACCATTCCGGCGCCAAACACACGAGCCACAATGGCATCGCGGGCAAAACCTAATACACGTGAGAACATCGTCATTGAACTGACGGCTGCCAAAGATTTAAGTAGATTCATGTCACTTTTCTTGTTTACCGGTTTGTTTTTAATTCAGACAGTTAAACGACCACGCCTGCATCAGCAGGCGTGAAAGATGAACCGGCATGGCTCAAAGATGCGCTTAGTCTACGCATCCGCCATGCAATAGCCACCGGCAGTTGTTTTATGTTGTTATAGATTGTTAACCGCACCATCCTGCGCGGTATTCCCTAGTCTGCCTGCAAGATTTTCTCGATCATTGCCTGCGCATAAATCGCCTGCTCACCGCTGGTTTCCGGCGCAGTGTGATTGCTCACACAATCGACAAAGTGTTCAATGGCACCGACAAATCCACGTTGCGTCAGCGTACTTTGCCAGCCCGGTACCGGAAGTTGCGTCAGAATATCCTGCTGCTCTTCGCGCCAGATTTGCATGTTGTCCAGCTGATACACCGCGCCCTCAGTCACCGCCTGAACACTCTCGCGGAAAGTGCCCGCACGGCGATGCATCGATGTAGTGACCAGCGTTTCGCCGCACAGGAAATGATGTTCACCGTAGAGCATCTGATTGGCTTCGTTAATCTGAATCAGGCCGCTTTCCAGACTGGCATTGCCGCCCGCCAGCCACAGCGCGGTATCGACGACGTGCAGATAATCATCCAGCAAGGTGAAGCGCAGATCGTGTGGGCCGACGCTGTCCGTACGGTGCTTATCCATGCGCAACGACGCAGGATTTTGCATCTGGTCCTTCAGCTTGCGGTACAACGGCGCAAAGCGGCGGTTGAAACCGACCATCAGCGTTTTACCTGCTTTATGCGCCTGTTCAACCAACTGTTCAGCCTGATCAAGTTCTGCAGCCAGCGGTTTATCAACATACACATGCACGCCCTGCGCCAGCAATTGCCTGACCACTTCAAAATGGCTGTCGGTGCTGCTGTGCACAAAAACGGCGTCACACTGCCCTGCCAGCTCGTCCATCCGCGAATAATTCGCCATCCGGTAACTGTCGCAGACCGCCTGCGCTTTCTGCTGATTAGGGGAAAAACCGCCCACCAGCGTCCAGTTTTGTGCATGACTGAGTACCGGCAGATACGCCTTTTGCGCGATACCGCCCAGCCCGATAACACCAATACGCAATTTACTCACACTCTGCTCCTGTTAATCGGCGAGATGCTGCAACAAATTTTCCAGACGCTGCTTCAGTTCCGCGACTTCCGCCTCCAGCGTTTCTACCCGTGCCGCCAGACCGGCACTCTCCGGCGCGGCACTGAACGCAGGTTCGTCGGCGGCACTGGCCGCGTCACTGACTTCGCCGCTGAACAGATGCATAAACCGGCTTTCACGTTTGCCCGGTTCGCGGGCCAGACGCACGCAAAACGGGCCGTCTTCGCGGTTCGCCAGTTCGGTCAACGTCTGTTCAACTTCGCCGACATCGGAAAAATCATGCAGGCGGTTGGTGCGGGTGCGCAGCTCGCCCGGCGTCTGTGCGCCGCGCAACAACAGTGTGGTCACCACCGCAACTTCCTGCGGGGAAAATTTGAGATTGCCGAATTCAGAGTTACAGAAACGATGCTCGTACTTCATGGTGCGCGAGCCGCTGAGGGTGCGGATAATGTGTTTACGCAGCAGGAGATCCAGCGTTTGCTGAACGTCACTTTCGCTCAGTTCCATGACCGGTTCGCGGTTGGTTTTCTGATTGCAGGCCGTGGTCAGGCCGTTGAGGGTCATCGGATATTGTTCTGGCGTGGTGAGCTGTTTTTCCAGCATACAGCCCACGACACGGGCTTCCCGGGCGCTGAGTTCATGTTTCATCTTGCTCTCCTTATCGGGACGGGGGTGTCCATTCTTGCCAGGTGAGTGCCGTCAGCACGTGGTCCTGCCATTTGCCGTCGATCAGCAGGTAATCTTTCGCGTAACCCTCACGTTCAAATCCGAGGCGTTCGAGAAGCTGACCGCTGCGTTTATTGTGTGGCATGTAATTGGCCATAATGCGGTGCATTTTCTGCTGACGTTGCATATAGCGGATAAGGGTTTGCAACGCTTCCTGCATCAGCCCTTTGCCCTGCCATTCCTGACCCAGCGAATAGCCGAGGAAACAGGCATGGAAGGAACCGCGCAGCACATTACTGAAATTCGCCACGCCCATCACACGATTTTCGTCCGGATCGAGCAGGATAAAATAATAAGCACTGCCCTGTTTTTGCATCTCGGTGATTAACCCCAGACGCGCCTGCCAGCCGGAAGGATAACAATGACTTTCATCCCTGACCGGTTCCCAGGGTTTCAGAAACGCCCGGTTCTCAGCGTAGTATTCAGCCAGCCGGTGCGCATCGCGGTCATGAACCAGGCGCAGGACCATCCGGTCAGTGGTAAGCCGCACCTTTGGCACGGCAGATTTGTAGCCAAACATCCCTTCCCTCCACATCCCGCATGGGTCGATAAATAGAATTTATAGGAAACGACAGATCACCGCTAATTCTGCCAGTCAGAACGCGGCTTGACGATAAAAAAATATTATCAATAGCGCCCTATCTAATTGCCCGATTCCGGTTCAGACTGGATGCGTCTTTTCTCCTTTCTGTATCTGCCGGACAGGATACAAATAATCGCTCATGGTGAAGCATGTCTCTGGTATCACAAGCTCGGAGCTTGGGTAAGTATTTTCTGTTATTAGACAACGCGCTGGTTATTTTAGGCTTTTTCGTGGTTTTTCCGTTGATCTCGATCCGATTTGTCGATCAGCTTGGCTGGGCCGCCATGGCCGTCGGTCTGGCACTGGGCGTACGTCAGCTGACACAGCAGGGATTAGGCATTTTTGGCGGCGCGATTGCCGACCGCTTTGGCGCAAAACCGATGATCATCACCGGCATGTTATTGCGTGCCGCCGGATTTGCCACCATGGCGATGGCTGACCAGCCGTGGATCCTGGTGTGCTCCTGTATTCTCTCCGGCCTTGGCGGCACCTTGTTTGATCCGCCGCGTACCGCGCTGGTCATCAAACTCACCCGTCCGCACGAGCGCAGCCGTTTCTTCTCCCTGATGATGATGCAGGACAGCGCGGGTGCCGTCATTGGCGCCCTGATCGGCAGCTGGCTGTTGCAGTACGATTTTCATTATGTCTGCTGGGCGGGTGCCGCTATTTTCTGTCTGGCAGCGGCCTGCAACGCCTGGCTGTTACCCGCTTACCGTATTTCCACCCTGCGTACGCCGATGCGCGAAGGCATGATGCGCGTGTTACGCGACCGTCGTTTTCTGGCTTATGTGCTGACGCTGACCGGCTATTACATGCTGACCGTGCAGGTGATGCTGATGCTGCCGATCGCGGTCAATGATGTTGCCGGAAGTCCGGCGGCGGTGAAATGGATGTATGCCGTCGAAGCCGTATTGTCCCTGACGCTGCTGTATCCGATTGCCCGCTGGAGCGAAAAACGTTTCCGTCTCGAACAGCGTCTGATGTTCGGCCTGCTGATCATGACACTCAGCCTGCTGCCGGTCGGGCTGGTCACTTCTATCAATCCGTTATTGCTGCTGATCGGTTTCTTCTATATCGGCTCCATTATTGCCGAACCGGCGCGTGAAACCCTCAGCGCATCACTGGCCGATGCCCGCGCGCGCGGCAGCTACATGGGCTTCAGCCGTCTCGGTCTGGCGCTTGGCGGCGTTATCGGTTACACCGGTGGCGGCTGGATGTACGACACCGGCCGCGCCCTGGATCTGCCTGAGCTGCCGTGGTTTTTACTCGGCGTCGTGGGTTTCATTACCCTCACCGGTTTGTACTGGCAGTTCAACCTGCGCCGCATCGAACCGGCCATGCTCAGCGGTGGCTGATCTTTTACTCATTTTTTAATACCCAAAATGATTGGCGTTGTAACAAGGCGGCAAGCGGGTGAATCCCGATGAACTGACAAAGGTCAGTGATTCGGGTAAACGAGCGTAGCCAACACAGTGACAGCGACAAGCATGACAGGTAGGTTTGATCTCACCCGCATCTATACCCATACTGAATCATAGCGTTAGATAAAATCCGAACCTACATCCGGCAGTTTTCATGCACCCTACAGGTCAGCGCCGGCGATAACAGGAGCTAAAAACGATGAGACTTTACGTTTACGAACATTGCCCATTCTGCGTGAAAGCACGCATGATTTTCGGTTTGAAAAATATCCCGGTTGAGATCAAGGTGCTGCTCAACGACGATGAAAAAACGCCCGTTTCGATGGTGGGTAAAAAGATGGTGCCGATCCTGCAAAAAGAGGATGGCGGCTTCATGCCGGAGAGCATGGACATCGTGCATTACATCGACAAAAGCGACGGTAAGCCGCTGCTGACCGGCCCGCTGAATGCCCAGGTGGCCGCATGGTTGCGTCAGGTTTCTGAATACACCGGTCGCCTGCTGTTGCCGCGTTTTGCTACCGCGCCGCTGGAAGAGTTCTCCACGCCGGAAGCCCGTAAATACTTCTCCGATAAAAAACAGGCCGCCAGTGGCAGCTTCGCGGAACACCTGCAACATTCCGAAGGTCTGGTGAAGAAAATCAGTCAGGATTTGCGCGCACTCGACAAGCTGATCGTCGAGCCGAATGCGGTGAATGGCGAACTTTCTGAGGATGATATTAACCTGTGGCCGCTGCTGCGTTCACTGTCGATTGTTCAGGGTATCGACTGGCCTTCACGTGTTCAGGCTTATCGCGACAACATGGCGAAACAAACCCAGGTTAATTTACTGACCCGCCTGGCAAGTTAAGCCCGTCAACCTTATCTGCCGGAAGTGCGCTTCCGGCAATTTCCCCTTTTCTTCCCTCCCTTCAGCACTTAGGCTAATCAGCGTTGTCTGATTGGAGTAATGCCGCTTTGCGGTCATGCTGACAAAATAGTTTTTACGTAATGAGGGAAGAATGACAAAGCGATTTTTAGGTGCCGCCGTACTGATGTGTGCCAGCCTGCTGGCAGGCTGTAACCAGCTGACGCAGTACACCATCAGCGAACAGCAGGTGAATGATTATCTGCAAAAGAACAACAACTTCGAAAAACAGTTGGGTGTTCCGGGACTGGTGGATGCAAAACTGGTACTGACCCATCTCAGCAGCCAGATTGGCCGCGCTGAGCCGGGCATCGTGACGCTGACCGGTGACGCTCATGTCGATATTTCCTCCCTGTTCGGCCCGCAGAAAGCCGATATGCATCTGACCCTGAAAGCGCATCCGACCTATGACCGTGAAAAAGGCGCCATTTTCCTGCGGGATATGCAGGTATCTGATTACACCATCAAACCTGAGAAAATGGATAACGTGATGAAAGGCCTGATGCCTTATCTGAACAACTCGCTGAACACCTATTTCAACCAGCGCCCGGCGTATGTGCTTAATGGCGATCGCAGCAAAGGCGAAGCGATGGCGAAAAAACTGGCGAAAGGGATAGAAGTGAAACCGGGACAACTGGTGATCCCGTTCACTGACTGACCGGCAAAACCTTGCCATAAAAAAGCCCGGCGTGATCACTCACCGCCGGGCTTTTTTATGTCAGTCGTCAGGATTACTGGTCGTCTTCTTCCGCGTCATCCAGATCCTGCGGTAACTGTTCTTCCAGCTCGTCACGCATGACCTGCAAGGCTTCGCGGCTGATTTCAGACAGCGTGCGGTAGAAACCGCTGGTGGCATGGGCTTCTACTTTGCCGAGGAATTTTCCGCACCACGGGAAGAGTAACTCATCGAAAAGGGTAATCTGCGCACTGACTTCGTCTTCCTGCGACTGGTCTTCCAGCCAGGAGGCCGCCAGTAACATGGCACCGAAATGGTCGGCAGGTGTTTCACCCAACGGCATGCCGCGCTGTTGCAGGAATGTCCGCACATCCATTTCGCTGGCACCCTCAACGTAATCGCTGCGGAAAGGCGATACCGCGCATTCTGAGCCGACAAACAGACGGTTAAACTCAGCGGCCAGCGCTTCAGGATTGGCGCTTTCCTGCAAACGGATCAGCAACGCATCCTGCTCCAGCGGCCAGTGTTCACGCAGCTTGCCGTCCTGAATCAGACCAAACAGCGGAACCAGTAACGGATCCTGCGGCTGGCGGTAAAACAGCGTGCCCAGCACACGGCAGACAATGGAAAATTCATTCATAACAGTCACCAGATCAGACAGTGAAAAGGGTTAATCACCCGCAATTTGGTCGCGACAATGTCACAGTTCGCTTAATTCAGCAATGGGCGCGCGGCCACGTTTTTCCAGAAAATCAAGGAAACGACGCGGACTGACGTTAAGGATACGGTCTTGCGGGAAATCAATGTCGCGCAAAATACGTTCGCAATGTTCAAAGCCGCCGAGGGAATACGCGATATGCGAATCCGATCCCAGCGCCAGCCAGCCACCGGCTTCTTTGACTGCCAGCGCAATGGCACGGCAGTTTGGCTCACTGCCGACGCGTGAATGAATAAACGACGAATTATTCAGCTCCAGCGCGACGTTATATTTCGCGGCAGCGGCCGCCACGGCCGGAATATCAATCGGGTATTTCGGGTTGCCGAAATATTTTTTAATGCCAATTACAAATTTACTCACATAGGTTTTTAACAAAATTAAAACTATCCATATGGTGGTTATCACTAAAAAACACCTTCACGCCATGAGAATCGTCTTAATTTAGTATAAAGTTATGTAAGCACTTCTTATTCAACAAAATCATCAATAGATTGTAAGAAAAAATAATCTTTGGGGATTACAAAATGACACAGCGAATTCGTGAGATACAACAAATCGTCACTGAACGTGGCATTAAGCACCTTATACACTTCACTCGCGTTGATAATTTAGCAAGCATTATGCAACATGGGATAGTTCCTATAGGAAACGCATCAGAGCGTCGTATTGCAGCGGTTATTAATGACGAAGGTAGATGGGATGGGCATAGGGATGCCTCCTGTCTATCAATTACACGTCCTAATCACCATATGTTTTTCGGTCTACGTGCAGATAACCCTCAAGTTGAATGGGTGGTCTTGCTTTTACAGCCGTCATTACTTTGGACAAAACCTTGTGCATTTTGTTGTCATAATGCAGCCGATGGAAGGATTAGCAGTCAACCCTTACCCCAACTTCAAAATCTCGCATCGCTCTCTGGCATGTTCAATGAAATTGAAAATTTCTCATCGCGGCAAGATCAACGCTTGCAACCTTACGACACTACAGATGTACAAGCAGAAGTGTTAGTATTTGATACAATTGAACCGCAATATATCTTTGGTGCTGCATTTAACAAGCAAGAGGCGAAAGCAGCTTACGAAGGCCTACTTGCTGGAAGGCAGGTAAAACTCCAAGCTACGGGAGGCGGGCTATTCGCTTCCCGTTCATTTGTTCGATAAGGTAGTTCAATGGCACAACGACCCGTATACGTCCCTATTAATGAAAAATCGCTCTTCGTTAAAACTGAGCTTGTAGATTTCACTTGGTTTCCGGGCATGTCAGTTTCACAAAAACAGAAGTCTATTGACTCGCTCCATGAAGCAGCCAAAACAAGCCTGCCTAATGTGGAAAAAATTCTTGAGATTTCCAGCAAGTCGCGGGATACCCTCGGAGTTGCATTGAGTGCTTTCAATCTGTCTTTTACAACGCTTAAACAGCAGCGGACTTTAACTATCGAATGTGCTTTTCAGGGTAGTAAAGTCTTTCAGCGTGGGGGGCCCTTTGTCGATATGTTTGAAATGACTCCCCGCGAAGCAAAAAAAGATAAGCGCCTTCTCACCTCTGGTCGACTAACTGGATTCAAGTTTTTCGGCAAAGAGTGGGAGTTAGAGCCTCAGACAGCTTTTTATGACTGGCTTTACATTAGCGCGTTGAGGAAACAGCGAGAACTTGCAGAGCAAATCATTGAATATGATGCGTTCACCGATATTGAGTTTAATCCTGAACGGTCAATCAACTGCCAGGCCTACTCTGCGGCTCTTTACATATCATTGTCTAAGCAAGGTATTCTTGACGAAGCCATTTCGTCGAAAGAGAGTTTCTTAGAGACAATCAAGAGCGTATCAATCAGCAATGCTCGACAAGATGAAACTAATCAATCGGGTTTTGGTTTTTGATGTAACTTATAAATATACTGGTGAAAATCTCTCTAATAAGCATAACGTGCTTTGTAAAAAACATTGATTTTTCTTATAAATCATGGGATTGATATAGTTAGTCATAATAACGATAGGTGGAAACCATCCAAGAACTACCCTATAGTACTGTATGAAAAAACAGTATCAGAAGGAGTGGTGTTAAATGAATAAATTAGCGAGATTATTACTCACTGCAAGCTCTATTGCTCCCGTATGTGTAACATTGGTCTTCATCGGCTGGGTGACGAACTCTAACTGGCTGGTAAAATACAGCTTAATCACTGCAGCCCTAAGCTGGTTGCTTTGTATGGGATTAGTAAAGTTTGCGGAGTTGAAATTAGAAACATTACATAAAAACATCGACTCTCTTTCGCCTGCCAACAAAGAGGTTACAAATTACTTTTTGAGCTATCTTTTCCCATTATTAGGAACAGATTCAATAGCTGAAAAAAAAGAGTATGCTATTTTCTTTTATCTTTCTCTACTTTTTTATATTTGCTTCTCTGAAAATTATAATTTCAACCCTGTATTGTCTTTACATGGTTATAAATTTTATGAGGCTGAAGATGATACAGGCGTTGGATTCGTTTTGATCTCAAAAGATGTTATTACCGATATCAAAGGAAAACAATTCCCAGTTGTTAAACTTACAGATTACACTTTCTTACATGTAAAACGGTGATATTATGGCCCTATTCGCTTTAATGGATGCTAATGTCGCAACTAAAATATTGCGCATCGAATTAGATAGCACTGCCAGTTCAACTATAAATAAGATTTTTAGCGAACAAAAACTTCACTTTGAATCACACCATAGCACAGCAATTAGTTTTTATGCTGGTTATACTCCGAACTACGGTGAATGCTTTGAACTTACTAACTTCAAAGAATCTGCGGCACTTATTGATGCAGTAACCCGAAATACAGCCATTCCAGTTTGGGATCCAAAACTGATAGATGCAAAACATATAAAAGCGTTGTTCGTAGGTATTGCCTCCCCAAAAAATAATAATCTCATTGCAATACAAACCTTTAATAAAAAACAAATACTTGATACATCAAAATCTTTTATCATGAACTTATTAAGCTCGCCCAATACTTTCAGTAAAGCGGATAATGTTGGATTTAACCTCGATGATAAATTGGTAGCTATAATTAATGGTGACGATATTCAATTTAAAAGCTTCTTCAAATTAAGAAGTATTTTCGATATGTCTAATTACTTCGTAGAAGCAACGGACAAAGAAGTAAATGACTTTGCGTTGCACAATGTTTTTGAAATACCTCCGGGCTTTAAACTAGATGCTATTGCAGACACAGTTATCAGGACAAAAGTTACGCTTATTAATAAAAGCGGAACATTGAATACACAAACAATTTCAAAACTTAAACAAGCAGCAACAAAAATCAACTTCCCGTTAACTACAAATACTAAATCTGGTGTAGAAAAAATAGTTATGCCACAAGGAAAAAGAGAAATAAAAGCACTATTGGATTTTCTCGATGAAGATATATTTACGTCAGAAATCTCACAAACCATTTATAAGTCGAATTCGAAGAGAAAATATAGCTAAATAAATCATGTGTTTTCAATATGAGTATTAAGGTCATACCCGCCGCCTTAGAGACATTCTTATCAATATTGATAAGAATGTCTCTAAGGCGGGCTACATCATATTTCACACTCTTAAGAAGTTTCCTTAAGCAACCCGTCCTGAATCAGACCAAACAACGGAACCAGTAACGGATCCTGCGGCTGGCGGTAAAACAGCGTGCGCAGCACACGGCAGACAATGGAAAATTCATTCATAACAGTCACCAGATCAGACAGTGAAAAGGGTTAATCACCCGCAATTTGGTCGCGACAATGTCACAGTTCGCTTAATTCAGCAATGGGCGCGCGGCCACGTTTTTCCAGAAAATCAAGGAAACGACGCGGGCTGACGTTAAGGATACGGTCTTGCGGGAAATCAATGTCGCGCAAAATACGTTCGCAATGTTCAAAGCCGCCGAGGGAATACGCGATATGCGAATCCGATCCCAGCGCCAGCCAGCCACCGGCTTCTTTGACTGCCAGCGCAATAGCACGGCAGTTTGGCTCACTGCCGACGCGTGAATGAATAAACGACGAATTATTCAGCTCCAGCGCGACGTTATATTTCGCGGCAGCGGCCGCCACGGCCGGAATATCAATCGGGTATTTCGGGTTACCCGGATGGGAAATAATATGCACTTCACCGCCAGCCATCGCCGCAATCACCGCCGCAGTATGGGTCTCTTTATCGACAGGTTGCATGACCGGCTCATGGAAACCGGCAATAATGACGTCGATTTCTTTGAGCATCGGGCCGGTACAGTCGATATCGCCATGAATGTTTTTAATGTTTGATTCAATACCGCGCAGGATACCGATCCCGTTTACCAGACGCGGCCAGACCCGCATATTCATAAAGTGCCAGTAGTGCGGCGCATCGGCCATATCAGGGCCATGATCGGTGATGGCAAACAGCTTAATGCCCTTTTCCGCTGCTTCATCAATGTAATCATGTAACGTGCTGTAGGCGTGGGTGCTGGCAACAGTATGCATATGTAAATCAACCGGGTACGGCATGTGCTCTCCTCGAAAGTATTCCGCTGCGGCGAAATAACCGCAGCATTGATAATGTTAGCAGATGAAAGTCAGTAACCCCGCGCAGGATCGACACGTCCGGCTGGCTCGCGCCCCGCTTCTATCGCCAGAATATTGCTGACGATGCTGTCCATCGCCTGCTCCGGCAAGGTATCCGCACCGACGTGTGGCGTGATGCTGACACGCGGATGCGACCAGAACGGGTGCATGCCCGGCAACGGCTCTTCGACAAAAACGTCGAGCGTGGCCGCCGCAATCTGCCCGCTGTCGAGCGCGCGCAGCAAATCGCCTTCCACCAGATGTCCGCCACGGCCAAGGTTAATCAGATAGGCATTATGCGGGAGATGTGTGAACAGTTGATGATTGAGAATACCGGCGGTGTGCGGGGTATTGGGTAACAGATTGATCAGGACTTTGCAGCCCCCGGCGAACGCCGCCAGCTGATCATCACCAAAGAAACTCTGCACGCCCTGCTGCGACTTGGCACTGCGGCTCCAGGTGCGGACGTTAAACTGCATCGCCACCAGCGCCTCTGCCACGCGACTGCCGAGCACGCCGGCACCGAGAATACCGACAGTAAAATCACTGCGGGAGTGCGGTGTCAGCGGACGCCACTGCTTCTGTTGCTGGAACAGCTGGTATTCATCCATCCGGCGGAAATAACGCAGCACGCAGGCCAGTGCGTATTCCTGCATCTGTAACGCCATGCCGGTATCCTCAAGGCGCAACAGCGGCACACCGGCAGGCAAGGTGCCCGGCTGACGCTGTTCCTGCGTGAGGATCGCATCGACCCCCGCCCCGAGCGCAAAAATGCCTTTCAGCATGGTACGCGCCGCCAGCATGGCATGCGGCGGTCGCCAGACCAGCGCATAATCCGCCGGCTGGTCATCGCTGGCATTCCACACGCGCATGTTGGCCTGTGGCAATCGTTGGGTTATTCCGTCAATCCAGGGTTTTGCATCAGCTGTAGGGTGGTAAAAAATAATGTTCATCGGGGAAGCCTCCTGTGAACAGACAGATTTCCCTGAATATCATCAGGATGCAACCCTGTGGAGTAAAAAAGAACAAGCCCCGGAATCCGGGGCTTGTGAGGTGACATGGTGATACTGCGATAACATCAGGCGGTGGCAGGCTCGCGGCGGATCATCCGGCGCAGCAGCGGAATAAGCACCAGCAGCACAACACCCGTCGCAACCGCCCCCCAGCCCAGTGCATTGAATACCTGGCTGTAGCCCGGATTGGTCAGCACCGGCGTGCTGCCCGCGTTTTGTGGCATCAGCCCGGAAATGTAACTCGCCAGTACCGAGGCCACGCCTGTAACCATCATCCAGCAGCCCATCATCACGCCCTGATAACGCGCCGGAGCCAGTTTGCCAATCATGGCGTAGCCGATCGGCGAAATCAGTAACTCACCGATACTTTGCAGCAGATAGCTGATGGCAATCCATTTGAACGCCACCAGACCGTCGCCGCCCGCCAAATGGATGCCGAAAGGCAGAACCAGCATGCCCAGCCCCATACAGAACAGGGATGCCGAAAACTGCGCCGGAATATCGATGTTCCAGCCGCGCTGGCGCAGGCGATTGAACCACAGCGCCATCAGCGGGCCGCCAATGACGATCACAACAGTATTGATGTTCTGGATCCACTGCGGTGCCACGCGGATACCGTAAACGTTCAGATCGATATTATGTTCAGAGAACAACATCAGCCCCATTGGTGCCAGCTGATACAACGTCCAAAACACCAGCGAACCGAGCGCCAGCAGCAGATACGCCTTCATCCGGCGGCGTTCATCCGCATCACGATGGCGGAAAGTGACCAGCGTCATCAAGGCGAAAATCACAATGCCCAGCGCGACGACAAAGTAACTGCTGAATTCTGCGTGGGTCAGCAACATACGGATCACCGGCACCAGCACGATCAGAATGGCAATACCGACCGCCAGTCTGCGCAACCACTGACTGCGGCTGACGTCTTTCAGCGGCGTACTGATATCAGCCAGAATTGACCAGCGGGAGATCGTCACGACAATCGCCGCCACATTCCCCAGCGTGGCGAACAGGAACAGCGCACGGTAGTTTTCGCTCAGCTGGAAATACCCTGCCACCGCAAAACCGATAAAGAAGCCGAGGTTCATCCCGGCGTAATTCCACAGAAACGCGGATTCCCGGCGGTCATCGTCCGGCGCGAATCGCTGCGTCAGCATCATATTCAGGCAGGTGACATTCAGCCCGCTGCCGGTCAGGAACATTGCCAGCCCCCAGTACAACCCGGTCACGCCCTCCAGCGCAATCAGTGCGCAGCCAAAGACCTGCAACACCATGCCCAGCACAAACAGATTCCGGTTACTGAGATAACGCCCGCCGAGGTAGCCGCCGAACATGTGCAGCCCGTAGTTGAACGCGCCGAACACGCCCATGATGGCGTTGGCGTTATCTTCGCTGAAGCCGAGTTTTTTGGTCGCGTACAGGACCAGCGTGGAATACAGCACCGCAAAGCCGAGCGTCGCGAATGTCTGAACGAAGAATAACGTGCCCGCACCGGCGGGTATCGCCGTCCGGTGCTGCGATGTAGTGTTATTTGACTGACTCAAGAAAGACCCCTGTCCTTATCTGATAGATAAACTCTGCTTCAAATGGTGACTTGTGCAGTTCTTATACGAAGCATTTTTTTAGAGTGCATTGTTATACCGCTACCACCGGCGATCGCCACAACATATCTTGCTATTTCGCCGTCACAAAAAGCGTTTGCCGGTAAATTGTGCTTTTATGCAGTTATGCTAATTATTTATTCACGATGATAAGCGAGATTAATCACGCAACGTGACCGCATAACCGCTGCTCATCCTTCACGCATTTTTTGCTCTGTAAATCATCAGATTGCTCTAAGTTTGTCTAATCGGTAAAGATCCTGCAAAAGAGGGTTGACGCTGACCTCAGTTTTCCCTACATTAGCGCCGGTCAGCAGCACTGCGGTGTGGCTGACAGCTGGAGAGGTGTCTGAGTGGCTGAAGGAGCACGCCTGGAAAGTGTGTATATGAGCAATCGTATCGAGGGTTCGAACCCCTCTCTCTCCACCACATTAAAGAAAAAAGGTCCTGATGAAAATCAGGACCTTTTTTTTTGGTTTGCACAATTCGTAAAACCGACCTCAGATAATCGTATAGCCACCGTCAACGATAAGATTTTCGCCGGTGATCATCCCGGCCTTTTCACTGACCAGATAGGCTACCGCACCGGCAATTTCATCCGGCATCGCAAATCGACCTGCGGGAATTTTGGCTGTCATGGACACCGCTCTTTCGCCCTGCCAGTAACGTTTACCTAGTTCCGTTTCCACCACCGTCGGTGAGATTGTATTCACCGTAATGCCGAATTGCCCCCACTCCGCTGCCAGCACTTTTGAGGCAATGACCAGACCGGCCTTGCTGGTGCAATACGCCGCATGATTCTCCAGCGCAATCACACTCGCCTGCGAGGCGATATTCACAATGCGCCCGTATTGCTGAGCAATCATGTACTTTCCGGCAGCCTGCGAGAGAAAATAGGGTGTGGTCAGATTCACTAACAATGTGGCATCCCAGTTCTCTTTTTTCACCTGAGAGGCCGCTTCGAGAATGCCGATCCCGGCGTTGTTCACCAGAATATCAATCCTCCCGTAACGGCCGATAACCTGCTCAATCAGCGCGGGAATGGCGTCGATGTCCGACAAATCAGCCGCGATCCCGAACCCGTCACCGGTGAGTTTCCCGGCCTGCACGACAACCTGTGGAGCCTTATCCACCATCACGACGGTGGCGCCGAGCTGGATCATCAGTTCGGTGATCGCCAGTCCGATCCCTGCCGATGCTCCAGTCACAACAGCAATGCTCGGCAGAAACGAAGCGATAATGCCGTAACCGATAGTGAACATCGACCAGATCCACCCGGTCGCCGACGCCAGTCTGTGTGAAGGTGTTCTTTGTACAACCAGCACATAGAACGCGTAGAAGAACAGCGGATAGGCAAAACCGCGCAGCGCGTAGAACACCAGAATTAACGGATAATTTTTGGCAGCGAGTCCGAAGTGGATAAACAGCACATGGAACACGACCCACCAGACAACGCCCAGCGCCATAATTTTACGCGGGCCATAAATCTCACTGATGCCGCCGGACAACCAGCTGGCAATCGCAGCAGTGACGGCATAGACGGTGAATACCATCGCGCTTTGCGAAACGTTAAAGCCGATATCAATGATGTATTTCGATAAAAAAGCCAGTTCGACGCCATCGCCGGTCATAAAAATAGCAATGGCGATCTAGCCCCAGAAAAGTTTGACGGGCATACCAAAGACGACTTTCGACATTTCAGACGGGTTTTCAAAGGCAGGTGATGAAGTCATTTCCGCTGTATCCTGATTGAAAATTATTGTGAGGAAGGAACGCGGATTGAGTATAAAAAACAGGCGGGGGTGAAACCTTTCTCTCATTGCCAGCAGCCTGAGAGAATGGCACTCAGTAACAACGACTATTGAGGTGTTTCACAGATTGGAGATCAATCCGGCAGGGCTGCACAGACTCTGAGCGTCTGATGCAAAACGCCGAAATTCTGCTTGACCCTTTTCGGCTGTCTCCCTATAGTAGCGCCCCGTTGCAATGCTCGCGCTGTAACGAACACGGTGAGGTGTCTGAGTGGCTGAAGGAGCACGCCTGGAAAGTGTGTATACGAGAAATCGTATCGAGGGTTCGAACCCCTCCCTCACCGCCATATTAAAGAAAAGGGTCCTGATGAAAATCAGGGCCCTTTTCTTTTGGTGTGGTTCATGCCGGGGCGATTTTGCTGGCAGGCAACATCATTCCCTGCACACACCTCAGCTTCTCGTGCCGCCATTAATACCCCCTCCCCGCCTCCCCCTTCGCAGGGGGAAGAGTAAACACTCGAGCTGCTCCCTCCCCTGCGAAGGGGAGGATTGGGGTGGGGTTTTAATGGCAACTACATTGCTTTTACTCATCACATCTTCACCAGCATCAGCCCTGCCCTTAATCCCAGGGCCACATTTGGATTAGGGAACAACACCACTTCCTCCTCCGCTTCCACCCGGTAAGTTTTGCCGCTTTCCTGCGCGATCACAAAACCCTGGGTGAACGCCGTAAAATTCAGTGCATCCGCCGGGATAAAGAGCCGGAAATCGTCTTCTGAGCGGATCACATCCTGCACCACGCGGTAATGCATCAGCGGCGCAGTGGCTTCACGCACGGGCAACGGTTCGCCGCTGACCAGCGTTTCCAGCGCGCGGCGGATACCGGTGAACTGCGTGTGATCGTTGCTGCCAAATGGCAGCGCCTTGCCCAGTTCGAGTGTGCAACTGTCAGCCTGAAAAACATCGCTGCTGAAATGCGTAAAAGTGCCACCCGGCGAACGGTGATGCACCAGCGCATCCAGCCCGGCGGCCCCGAGCCACGCCAGCATCGCGTCGCTTTTTGGTCGCGACTGTAGCGGCAATAAACCAAAACGCACATGTTTCGATCCGCGGATCGCCGTGTGCAAATCGTAATGGAACCGCTGCGTGGTGCCCGCAGCCGTCGCACTGCGGTAAAACAGCGCCATCACCTGCTCGAGTTCCTGCGCCCGGCGGGTTTCATCGTTTGGCGTATAACGCGCATGACGCCCGCCAAACATGCGGTTCATGTCCGCATCGGCAAAACGCTTGTTCAGGCGCATCGATGGCGGATTACCCAGCAATACCAGCAGCCGGACGCGCAGTTGCCGTTCGCCAGAAAGTAATTCGCTGACCAGCTGATTCAGCAATTCTATCGGTGCGGTTTCATTACCGTGGATACCGGCGGAAATCACCACCGCCACCTCACACGGCTGACGCGGTGACAGTTCGAGGATACCTTCGCCGCGCCATTGCCAGTCCAGCATTTCGGTTTGTCCGGCGGGTTCTGTCACCGCGTCGCCGGAAAGCGTCGTCGCCAGTAAATCAAACATACACTCACTCCTGTGATGCCTCAGCGCTGGAAGGGATAAATCGCACCCAGCCCGAGAATATTGGTCAGCTCATCTAACGCCGTGCGCACTTCGGTCAGCAGTTGCGGATCCGCCAGATCTTTGGCCTGCATCCGGTCACGGTAATGCGTGTCCACCCAGGTGTTAAGCCGTGCGAACTGACTGTCACTCATCAGCGAGGCGACATTTACTGCATTCAGTTCGTTGCGGTTGAGCGCCACCCGCAGACGCAGACAGGCCGGGCCGCCGCCGTTACGCATACTTTCGCGCAGATCAAACACTTCAATCTGATCGACCGGTCCGCCGCTGTCTTTCAGCGCCGACAGATACGCCCAGACGCCGCTGTGCTGCCGCGATTCTTCCGGCACCACCAGCATCATTTTGCCATCCGTTTTACTCAGCAACTGGCTGTTAAACAGATACGTCGCCACCGCATCGTCGAGCGATACTTTCGATTGCGGCACTTCTATGGGTAAGAAATCCAGCTCAAGTGCCGCCATTTTTTTGCGGATTTCCGCCAGCGCTTTATCTGAATTCACAAACGCCTGTTCATGGTGGAACAGCACGTTGCCGTTGCTGACCGAAATCACGTCGTTGTGAAAAACACCGCTGTCGATGGCCTGCGGATTCTGCTGAATAAACACCGTGCGCTTTTCATCAAGCTGATGCAGACGCGCCACGGCGTCGCTGGCTAAACGTGTCTGACGCGCCGGATAACGCACCGGCTCGTTTTCACCGGTGACCAGCCCGTCACGTCCGTAAACAAATACCTGCACGCCGGGTTTATCGTAGGCACCGCATAACCGGTTGTGATTAGCCGCCCCTTCATCGCCCAGCGCCGCCACCTGCGGCAGCGCATCATGATGGGCAAAATACTTATCAGCATGGAACGTGGCACGCAAAATCGCGGACGTGGTTTCCGCCTCAATGGCGCGGTGAAATTTATTGTTCAGGTTGGCGACGGTGAAATGCACGCGCCCGTCCGCGCTGTCTGCCGACGGCGAAACCGTGGCAGCATTGGCGACCCACATGGAGGATGCCGAACTCAGCGATGACAGCAGACGCGGCGAATAGGCCTGCGCCTTGAGCAACACTTCGCGGTCGCTGCCGCCAAAGCCCATCTTGCGTAACGTGCTCAGATGCGGGCGCTCGTGCGGCGGCAAAATCCCCTGCGCAAAACCAAGATCGGCCAGCGCTTTCATTTTCAGTAGGCCCTGCTTTGCCGCCAGACGCGGGTTTGCCACCGCGTTCTGGTTTTTTGTCGAGGCTTCGTTACCGAACGACAGCCCCGCGTAATGATGGGTCGGCCCGACTAATCCGTCGAAATTTGCTTCACATCCGGACATGCCTGTCTCCTCAGGTTGCACTTAAATCAATACCAGGCGACAACGTCGCAGGGAGTTCCAGCTTGTCTGTTTCCAGCGAGGCCATCGGCCAGGCGCAATAATCCGCCGCATAATACGCACTCGGGCGATGATTACCTGAAGCGCCGATGCCACCGAAAGGCGCATTGCTTGACGCGCCGGTCAGCGGTTTGTTCCAGTTAACAATGCCTGCCCTTGCTTCCAATAATAGCTGCTCAAACTGATCCCGCTCAGCGGAGATCAGCCCGGTCGCCAGCCCGAAGCGTGTCTGATTGGCCAGCGCGATGGCCTCATCAAAATCGCTGTAACGGTAAATGCTCAGCAACGGACCGAAGTATTCTTCATCAGGAATGCCCGCCACGCCGGTCAGATCGATAATGCCCGGCGTCAGCACGGTATTGAGCGGATCCGGACGGGTCAGCAACAGCAACGGCTTGCCGCCCAGCGCCAGCAACTCATCCTGCGCTTTCAGCATGTTGCGTGCCGCCGCATCAGAAATCACACCGCCCATAAACGGCTGTGGCTCGTCGTTCCAGCCACCAATGCGCAGTCGCATGGTCACATCCAGCAGACGGGCGATAAACGCATCGCCTGCCGCGCCCGCTTTCACCAGCAAACGGCGTGCGCAGGTACAACGCTGACCGGCAGAAATGAACGCCGACTGAAGGGTCAGATTGACTGCCGCATCAATATCTTTCACCGGCTCGACGATCAGCGCATTGTTGCCGCCCATTTCCAGCGCCAGAATTTTTTCCGGCTGCCCCGCCAGCTGACGATGCAACTGATAGCCGGTGCCCGCGCTGCCGGTAAACAGCAGGCCGTCGATATTGGCGCAGGCCGCCAGTGCCTCGCCGGTGCTGCGTCCGCCCTGAACCAGATTCAGTACGCCGTCCGGCAACCCGGCCTGTTGCCATAATTTCACCGTTTCTTCGGCGGTTTTCGGCGTCAGCTCGCTCGGTTTGAACACCAGCGTATTCCCCGCCAGCAGGGCCGGAACAATATGGCCGTTCGGCAGATGACCAGGGAAGTTATACGGGCCGAATACTGCCAGCACGCCGTGTGGCCGGTGGCGCAGTACGGCTTCACCGTCCGGCATTGCCGTGTGTTTCTCACCGGTACGTTGCTGATTTGCCTCAAGTGAAATCGCCACCTTGCCGATCATCGCCTGAATTTCGGTCAGCGTTTCCCAGCGCGGTTTGCTGGTTTCCTGACTGATGATTTCCGCCAGCCGGGTTTTGTGTTCCGTCAGCAGATCCGCGAAACGCTGAATCACCTCTGCGCGTTCGGCCACGGTTTTACGCGCCCATGCCGGAAATGCCGTGCGTGCGCCGGTACAGGCGGCATCGACATCCTCCGCACTGGCGCTCAGCGCCGACCATAACAAGGTGTTATCCGCCGGATTGGTTTTGTTCAGCTGCGCGCCTTGTCCGCTGCGCCACTGGCCCTGAATAAAAAGTGCAGGTTGCATCATGCGAGACTTTCCTTTTTGAGAATTTGGGTGGCAGGCGTGATCGTGCTGCCGGGAAAAAGTGCCACGGCGCGTAAAGCATCGCCCTCGCCCACGCCGAGCAATTCAGCTTCTTCGGCGTTAAGGGTGAGATTTTCCGGCGTTTCGCCGCCGGGTATCAGCAGGGCACGGAAGTTCTGATATTGCTCGTTTGCGACCAGATACAGCGGCTCGTCGCGGTCTCTGCGGTGTTCTGCCAGACGCACCGGCAGCAGGCGGCTCTCTTTTACCGCACGCAACTGGTCGATTTCTCCTTCGAGCGTCGGGCCGGCATCGAAAATATCCACATAACCTTCGTAGCGCAGCCCTTCCCCTTCAAGCACGGCCCGCGCCGGGGCGGTTTGCGGATGGACTTCGCCGATCACTTCGCGCGCTTCATGACTCAGCAGTTCGGTATATAAAGGGTGTTTGGGCATCAGTTCGGCGATAAAGGATTTCTGTCCCATGCCGGTCAGGCGGTCGGCTTCGGCGAATTCCATACCGAAAAAATGCCGCCCGACGCTGTCCCAGAACGGTGAATGGCCGCTGTCGTCTGACATGCCGCGCATCTCGGCAATCACCTTGCGCGAAAAATACTCGCGGAACGCCGCCAGAAACAGGAAGCGGACTTTCGACAGCAGCTGGCCGTTTTTGCCGTGGCGGCAATCCGGATCGAGAAACAGCGTGCAAAGTTCGGTGTAACCGGTGTGATCGTTACTGAGAAACAGGGTCGGCACCGGCTTATAGATATTCAGGCTTTTAGAGGCATGAACCAGCGTACCGAGGCGGAAGTTGTACCAGGGTTCGCTCAGCCCGACGGCGACTTCAATGGCGCTGACACCCACCACTTTCTGCTGTTCCGTGTCTTCGAGCACGAACAGATAACCCTGCTCGCCTTTATCCAGACGACCTTCCCAGGTCGCCACAGAGCGTTCAATACGCCCGCGTAAATGCGCTTCATCCTTGGGCAAAGACGTTAAACCGATGCCGGTTTTGCCTGACAACTGCAGGATATCGGCGAGATCGCCGGGCCGCACAGGTCGAATCAACATCATGATGCTCTACCTCATTTAACCCAATGAATCATACGCACAGGCGCGCCACGGCACGTTCCAGGCGGTTCAGCCCTTCTTCCACATCCGCACCGGGAATAATCAGTGATGGCGCAAAACGCAGCACGTTGGGTCCGGCAATCAGCGCAATTAACCCTTCTTCTGCCGCCAGCGTGTTCAGTTGTTTGGCCTGATCTTTATAACGTTCACTCATCACCGCCCCGAGCAGCAGCCCCTGACCACGGACTTCGCTGAACACCTGATAGCGGTCGTTGATACGCTTAAGCCCGGCGATAAACCATTCGTGGCGTTTACTGACACCCGACAGCACATCCGGCGTATTGATCAGTTCAAACACTTTGCCCGCCACCGCCGTCGCCAGCGGGTTACCGCCGTAAGTGGTACCGTGTGTGCCCGGCTGGAATAACGCCGCCAGGCGATCCGTGGTCAGCATTGCGCCGATCGGGAAACCGCCGCCGAGCGCCTTGGCGCTGGTCAGAATATCCGGCACCACGCCGTAATGCTGATAGGCATACAGCTCACCGGTGCGGCCAACGCCGGTCTGCACTTCATCGAAAATCAGCACGGCCTGATGTTTGTCGCAGAGTTCGCGCAGACCTTGCAGGAATTCACTGTCCGCAGGCACCACGCCGCCCTCGCCCTGAATTGGCTCGACAATCACTGCGCAGGTGCGGGAGGAAATCTGTCCGGCCACCGCCGCCAGATCGTTAAACGGCAGATGGGTGATGGCCGGAGGCAGCGGCGCAAAATCTTCAGAATATTTCGGCTGACCGCCTGCGGTGACGGTAAATAAGGTGCGTCCGTGGAAGGCATTTTTGAAGGCGATGATTTCATTCTTTTCGCCGCCCGCTTTATTGCCAGCCAGACGCGCCAGTTTCAGCGCCGCTTCGTTGGCTTCTGCGCCGGAGTTACAGAAAAAGACTTTGTCCGCAAAGGTGGCATCAATCAGCTGTTTCGCCAGACGCAGCACCGGTTCGTTGGTGTAGCCGTTACCCAGATGCCAGACTTTATCCGCCTGCTCATGCAGGGTTTTACGAATTTCCGGATGCGCGTGGCCGAGCGCATTGACAGCGATGCCGCCCGCAAAATCGACATAATCTTTGCCAGCCTGATCCCACAGCCAGGATCCGTCGCCACGCACGGGAATGAACGCCGCCGGGGCATACACCGGCACCATCCAGTCATCGAAGTTCTGGCGGCTGACGTTTTGCGGTTGCTGTTGGTGTTCCATATAAACCTCTTCAATGTAAGGCCAGTGACTGGCTGAATTCAGGGTGCAGGAGCCTGCCCCCCATACCGGCAGGAAACTTGGTTATTGGTTTGTTATTTAAAAGTTAATAAATAATCTCACTCAGTCACATCATAGAGTGCAGTCTTCATGCCAGCAAAGGAAAAAAGTGAATAAAAAAAGTCACATCCAGAAAAAACAACCACTTAAAACCGGCTGTTATTCACTTTAATTGCATAAAAAATGAATAAAAGAAAAAATCCCCTTTCACAGCAACGAGGGGTAAAGAATGAGTATGCAGGGAGTTATTTTCATTTCGGCGGGATTTATTGTGCAGGACTGTGATCCGGCGCGTATCCGCCATGCACCCTTAAGAACGACTGCACCTTTGCGGTGCTGCGCACGCACTTTTATCGCGCATCGGATCTGCGTGACTGCCCTCACACTCTGCGCAAATAAAACGCAGCAGGTCGCTTTGCTTTCTGAAAAAGGGCGCCTTCACGCCCGCAATGTTCATTTATTGTTAATAATATGATCCATTAAAGTTAATTTGTTATCGGTAACGCGCCGCAACTGTCTTCCCGGCCACTGACTTTAGATTTTAATTAACTTAGATTTAACATTAAAGAATGCATAAATTAACAATAAAGGACTTTGATCACATTCCATTCACGTCTGCGCGAAAACCGCTTTCCCCTTCAGTTAATCTCTGAATGTGGATTACATCACCACTGCCCGTTCCCCTACACCAGAACAGAACATCATAAGAAAGGTACAGACATGAAATTTAACCTCGCATTAGTTAACGCATGTGTGGTTTCAGCATGCATGTTATTCACGACACCGACATTCGCCGCCAAGCCTTACGACATCGCCGTCGTCGCCAAAGTCACCGGCATTCCCTGGTTCACCCGCATGGAAGTCGGCGTAAAAGAAGCCGCGCAAAAACTGGATGTGAATGCCTATCAGGTCGGTGCGTCAACGCCGGACCCGGCGCAGCAGGTCAAAGTGATTGAAGATCTCATCGCCAAAAAAGTCGATGCCATTATCGTGGTGCCGAACGATGCCAAAGTGCTGGAGCCGGTGCTGAAAAAAGCCCGCGATCAGGGCATCGTGGTATTAACCCATGAATCGCCGGATCAGCAGATTGGTCAGTGGGATATCGAAACCATCGACAGCCAGAAATATGCGCAAGCGAATATGGATGAGCTGGCAAAAGATATGGGCGGCAAAGGCGGTTACGCTATTTATGTCGGTTCCCTGACCGTGCCGTTGCATAACGCCTGGGCAGATGCCGCGATTAAATATCAGAAAGAAAAATACCCGGATATGCATGAAGTCACTTCACGCCTGCCGGTGGCAGAAAACATCGATAAGTCTTACTCCACCACGCTGGATCTGATGAAAACCTATCCAGACCTGAAAGGGATTATCGGTTTCGGCTCCCTCGGCCCGATCGGTGCCGGTCAGGCCGTTCAGCAGAAACGGGCGAAAAACAAAATCGCCGTTGTGGGTATCGCCATGCCTGCTCAGGCTGCGCCATACCTGATGCGCGGTGATGTGAAGAAAGTGCTGCTGTGGGATCCGAAAGATGCCGGTTACGCTTTAGTCACCGTCGCCGACCAGCTGTTGCAGGGTAAAGAAGTCACCAAAGACCTGAGTATCGAAGGTTTAGGCAAAGCTGATGTGGACATGGATAAACACGTGATTCGTTTTAATAAGATTCTGGAAGTCACACCAGAGAATGCGAAATCACTCGGCTTCTGATTTCGTTTTTTAATTCTTTTATTTACCGGAGATAAATTTATCTCCAGCGCCACACCAGGCAAATAGAAACAGATACGGCGATGTTTGCTGTGCCGTATCTGAATTTCTAATCAGACATTGAAAACTTATACCCTAAATAATTCGGGTTGTGGGAAGGCGGCAAATGAGTGAATCCCGATCAGCTTACATAAGTAAGTGATTCGGGTGAGCGAGTGCAGCCAACGCATCCACAGCGCGAAGTATGAAGGGTATGTTGTAAGGATAATGTGATGAACACTCTCACTCCGTCGTCCAGTTCGCGCACGTCCCCCGCCCCTGCTGAGGCTTTTATCAGCCTCGAGAAAATCAGTAAAAAATTCCCCGGCGTATTAGCGCTGGATAATGTCAGCCTGACGCTGAATAAAGGCGAAGTGCATTGTCTTGCGGGTCAGAACGGCTGCGGAAAGAGCACTATTATTAAAGTCATTTCCGGGGTTTATCAGCCGGAAAAAGGCGCGGCCATTACGCTGGACGGAAAACTCTTTCACACCCTGACGCCGCAACTTTCTTCTTATTACGGCATTCAGGTGATTTATCAGGACTTGTCTTTATTCCCCAATTTATCGGTGGCCGAAAATATTGCCATTCACCGTTATTTACCGGGGGGTGATTTTTGGGTACATCGCGAGGCAATGCGCAAAAAAGCTGTGGCGGCGATGCAACGGGTCGGAGTTTCTCTGGATCCGGATCGTAAAGTCGAAAAGCTGTCGATCGCCGACCGCCAGTTAGTGGCAATATGCCGTGCCATCGCCGCTGACGCCAGTCTGGTGATCATGGATGAACCGACGGCGTCCCTGACCCGCACCGAGGTCAACGGCCTGCTGCGGGTGGTGAATGAGCTGAAAGCCGCCGGTATCTGCGTGGTGTTTGTCAGTCACCGTCTGGATGAAGTGATGGAAGTCGCCGACCGGATCAGTGTGATGCGCGACGGCAAACTGGTCGGCACCTATCCGGCCAGTGAACTCGACAGCAATGAGCTGGCGTTCCTGATGACCGGACAGCGTTTTACCTACAGTCATCTGCCGCACCGCGCGCCCGCCGACGTGACGCCGCTGCTGGAAGTCAGCCATCTGAGCCGCAAAGGCCAGTATCAGGATATTTCGCTGTCGTTGCGTCAGGGCGAAATCACCTCGGTTATCGGCCTGCTCGGTTCGGGGCGCACCGAACTCTGTCTGAGCCTGTTCGGCATGAGCCAGCCGGACAGCGGCGAAATCCGCGTCAACGGCAAGGCGGTGAAATTTCACAGCAACCGCGACGCTATCCGCCACGGTATCGCTTATGTGTCGGAAGACCGGCTGACGCAGGGGCTGATCATGGAGCAATCCATTTACGACAACACGCTGGTGTCGATTTTCGACAAGCTGCATACCGGCACCGGGCTGATGGATCACCGCAAGGCCGCGTCAGTGGTAAAAGACCTGATCCGCGATTTGAACATCAAAGTCTCGGACAGTGGTTTACCGGTGAAGACGCTTTCCGGCGGGAATGCGCAGCGTATCGCCATCGCCAAATGGGTGGCGACGCAGCCGCATATCCTGATCCTCGATTCGCCGACCGTCGGCGTGGATATCGCCAACAAAGAAGGAATTTATCGCATCGCCCGCGATCTGGCGGAGTCCGGCATGGCGGTGCTGATGATTTGCGATGAAATTCCTGAAGCATATTACAACAGTCACCGCGTGCTGGTGATGCGCAAAGGCCAGCTGGTGGCGGAATTCGCGCCGCACCAGAGCAGCGAAGCGCAGATTGCGGAGGCGATCAATGGCTAACACTTCTCTCTCGAAACTGTTCTCCCGGCATGAATTCTGGCTGGGATTGCTGGTACTGCTGCTGGTCATCGGCCTGAGTCTCAGTACCCGTGAATTTATGACGCTCGGCAACCTGACTGACGTCGCCACCAGTTATGCCATTCTCGGCATTCTGGCCTGCGGACTGTTTGTGGTGCTGATTGCCGGTGGCATCGACATTTCCTTCCCGGCCGTCACTTCCATCGGCCAGTACGTGATGGCGAGCTACATCATTCATCATGGCGGCAGCTTTCCGCTGGCGTTTGCCCTGTCGATGGGCACCGGCTTGCTGCTCGGGCTGGTCAACGGGTTTCTGGTGTACTGGCTGCGCGTTCCGGCGATCATTATCACCATCGCCACGCTGAACCTGTTCTACGGGTTGCTGGTGTATCTGACCAACGGCACCTGGCTGTACGGTTTCCCCGACTGGTTTATGAACGGCATTAACTGGTTCTCCTTTACGGCCGCCGACGGGTACGACTATGGCCTGACACTGCCGCTGCTCAGCCTGCTGGGGGTGATTATCGCCACCGGCGTACTGATGAACCGCACCCGCGTGGGGCGTCAGATTTATGCCATGGGCAGCAACCGTGACGCCGCATTGCGCCTCGGCCTGAACATCTTGCGGCTGCATTTTTACGTCTACGGATTTATGGGATTACTGGCGGGCATTGCCGCCGTGGTACAGGCGCAAATTACCCAGTCAGTCGCCCCGAACTCTTTGCTGGGTTATGAACTGACAGTACTGGCGGCGGTGGTATTAGGCGGCACCAGCATGACCGGCGGGCGCGGCTCGCTGACCGGCACCCTTCTCGGTGTGATGTTGCTGGCCTTCCTGCAAAACGGCCTGACCCTGCTGAGTATTTCGTCTTACTGGCATCAGGTTTTCAGCGGCGTGATCATTCTGGTCAGCATCAGCAGCACCGCGTGGAATGAAAAACGCAAACTGGCAAAGGGGATGTGACATGACGACCTTAACCCGATTCTTCCCCGGCGACCGCATCATCCGTTTGCAGTTGCTGATCATCGTCGCCGTGGCCGTGTTGTTCTCGTTCACGCTGGGCGGCAGTTTTTACAGCGTCGGCAATTTCCAGTCGATCTCCTCGCAGTTGCCGGTGCTGGGCATGCTGGCGCTGGGGATGGGCATCACCATGCTCACCGGCGGCATCAACCTTTCCGTGATTGCCGGTGCGAATGCCTGTTCGCTGGCGATGGCCGCCATTCTGGTGGCGCATCCGGGTCAGCCGCAATATTTCGTGCTGGCGATGCTCGCCGGTCTGGCGGTGGCGGTGGCGATTGGCGTGCTCAATGGCGCGCTGATTGCGTATATCGGTGTCTCGCCGATTCTGGCAACGCTCGGCACCATGACGCTGATTGCCGGACTGAATATTCTGCTGACCAACGGCGCGGTGATCTCCGGCTTTCCGGCGGCAATCCAGTATCTCAGCAACGGCAGCCTGCTGGGCATCCCCGTCGCCCTGTTGTTGTTCCTGCTGGTGGCACTGCTGTTGTGGGTGTTACTCGAACACACCACCCTCGGCCGCAGTCTGTATCTGATGGGGTCCAACGAACAGGCCACACGGTTCAGCGGCGTCAACACTCACAAAGTGACCATTGCGGTGTACGTGCTTTCCGCCCTGCTCGGCTGGGGCGCGGCACTGCTGATGATGTCCAAATTTAACTCGGCAAAAGCAGGCTATGGCGATTCGTATTTGCTGGTGACCATTCTGGCCTCCGTACTCGGCGGGATTAACCCCGACGGCGGATTTGGCCGGGTCATCGGGCTGGTACTGGCGCTGATCGTGCTGCAAATGCTGGAAAGCGGCCTGAACCTGATGGGCGTCAGCAGCTACCTGACAATGGCCCTGTGGGGCGGCGTCCTGATCCTGTTTATCGCTCTGCAAAACAGAAAATCTTAAGCGAAAGCTTTTTACCGAAGGGAAAGAACATGGCGAGTTATTTTGTTGGAGTTGACGTAGGAACCGGCAGCGCCCGTGCGGGCGTATTCGACATGACCGGCCGCATGGTCGGTCAGGCCAGCCGTGAGATCACGCTGTACCGCCCGAAAGCCGATTTCGTTGAGCAATCTTCCGATGAGATCTGGCAGTCGGTCTGTAACGCGGTAAAAGACGCGGTCAATCAGGCTGACATCAACCCGATTCAGGTCAAAGGCATCGGCTTTGATGCCACCTGTTCGCTGGTGGTGCTGGATAAAGAAGGCAAACCGCTGACTGTCAGCCCGTCCGGACGCAGCGAGCAGAACATCATTGTGTGGATGGATCACCGCGCCATCACGCAGGCTGAGCGCATCAACGCCACCGGTCACCGCGTGCTGGAGTTTGTCGGCGGGATTATTTCGCCGGAAATGCAGACGCCAAAATTGCTGTGGCTGAAACAGCATATGCCGACCACCTGGAACAACGTCGGGCATCTGTTTGACCTGCCGGACTTCCTGACCTGGCGCGCCACGCAGGACACCACCCGGTCACTCTGTTCCACCGTCTGCAAATGGACCTACATCGGTCACGAAGACCGCTGGGACCCGAGCTATTTCCGCCAGATCGGGCTGGAAGATTTGCTGGAAAACAACGCGGCGAAAATCGGCAGCGAAGTGAAAACCATGGGCGAACCGCTCGGCCACGGCCTGACTCAGCGCGCCGCGGCGGAAATGGGGCTGATGGCGGGCACGGCGGTCAGCGTGTCGATTATTGACGCCCACGCAGGCAGCCTCGGCATTCTCGGGGCCAGCGGCGCTTCCGGTGAATCCGCCGATTTCGACAACCGCATCGCGCTGATTGGCGGCACCTCCACGGCGCACATGGCGATGTCGCGCAGCGCGCGTTATATCGGCGGCATCTGGGGGCCGTATTATTCGGCGATCCTGCCGGATTACTGGCTGAACGAAGGCGGGCAATCCACGACAGGCGCACTGATTGACCACGTGATCCAGTCGCACCCGTGTTATCAGGATTTGCTGAAACAGGGCAAAGACAGCGGCAAAACGATTTATGAAGTGCTGAACGGCATCCTGCGCAAAATGGCCGGCGAACCGGAGAATATCGCCTTCCTGACCAAAGACATTCATATGCTGCCCTACTTCCACGGCAACCGTTCACCGCGCGCCAATCCGACGCTGACCGGTACGCTGACCGGGCTGAAACTGTCACGCACGCCGGAAGACATGGCGCTGCATTATCTGGCGACCATTCAGGCGCTGGCGCTCGGCACCCGTCACATTATCGAGACCATGAACCAGAGCGGTTACCGCATCGATACCATGATGGCCAGCGGCGGCGGCACCAAGAACCCGGTGTTTGTGCAGGAGCATTCCAACGCGACCGGCTGCGCGATGTTATTGCCGGAAGAAAGCGAAGCGATGTTACTCGGCAGCGCCATGATGGGCACCGTCGCGGCGGGCGCGTATGACTCATTGCCGGAAGCCATGGCGGCGATGAGCCGTATCGGCAAAACCGTCACGCCGCAGACCAACAAAATCAAAGAGTATTACGATCGCAAATACCGCGTATTCCATGAGATGTACAACGACAGCATGAAATACCGCCGCCTGATGCAGGGGGAAACCGAATGAATGCAGAGGAAGAATTTGCCCTCGCGTGTCAGGGCTGGCAAACCTACAGTCAGGAATTGCTGGCATTGCAGCACCATCTTGATGCCGATATCTGGCAGCAACTGCTGACGCTGGTGACCGGCTGTAAGGGCAAAATTGCGGTCACCGGCGTGGGCACGTCGGGGATTGCGGCGCGGAAAATCGCGCATATGCTGGCGTGCGTTGAACAGCCTGCGGTGTATCTCAGCGCCACCGATGCCGCGCACGGCGATTTGGGTTTTATGCGCAGCAACGATCTGATGATTTTGATTTCCCGCGGCGGCAACTCCGAAGAGCTGACGCGCCTGTTACCGACGCTGAAAGCCAAAGGGGTGGCGATCATCAGTGTCACGGAGAATCTGGATTCGGCGATTGCCCGCGCCGCCACGCTGGTGCTGAAAACGCATATCCGGCGGGAAATCGACCCGCTGAATATGCTGGCCACCACCTCCATCGTGCTGGTGCTGGCGGTGTTCGATGCACTGTGCGGCAACATTATGCTGCGCAACGGCTTCGATCAGCAGCGCCTGCTGAAAGTGCATCCGGGCGGCAACGTCGGCAAAACGTTGCGCGAGCAGGATGTCTGAAACGTGACTTTTACCCGTTAATCTCTTCCGCCACCAGCGCCGCCAGTACCGAGATGGCGCGCGCGGTGTGCGGTCCCCATTCGAACGACGTATTGATGCGGATGCAGTGACTGAAACGCTCATCGGCGGAGAACATGGTGCCCGGCGCGACGCTGACGCCTTTGGCCAGCGCGCGCTGATAAACCCGCGCCGCATCCACGTTATCGCCCAGATCCAGCCACAGAAAATAGCCCCCCGCCGGTTGCGTCACCGACACCTGCACCGGAAACTCCGCCAGGATCGCGTGACGCATCGCCAGCTGCCGTTGTTCCAGCATGCGCCGTAAACGCCGCAGGTGCGTATCGTAACCGCCCTTGTGCAAATAATCGGCCAGCGCCAGTTGCACCGGCACGCTGGCTGACAAGGTGCTCATCAGTTGCAGGCGCTGAATACGTTCGGCATACGCTCCCGCCGCCACCCAGCCCACACGAAAACCCGGTGCGAGAGATTTTGAAAAAGAGGAGCAATGCAGAATTTCGCTGCGGTAAGACGACGCTTTCAGCGGTACTGTCCGCTCGCTGCCAAAATGCAGTTCGTTGTAAACGTCGTCCTCGATCAGCGCCACCTGATGCTTGTGCAACAACTCAACCAGCCTTGCCTTGTTCTCCGGCGGCAAACTGCATCCCAGCGGATTTTGAAAACTCGACATCAGCCAGCAGGCTTTGACCGGATAGGTTTCCAGCGCCTGTTGCAGTGCATCCGGATCCATGCCGTATCGCACGTCGGTGGGAATGGCGACGGCTTTCAATTTGCGCCGCTCAATGGCCTGCAATACGCCATAAAATGCCGGTGACTCAATGGCAACCCAGTCGCCCGGTTCGGTTACCGCCTGCAAACTCAGACCAAGGGATTCCATCGCACCCGAGGTAATGACGATTTCATCCGGGGCCACTTCAATGCCGTTCTGCGCATAGCGCCGGGCAATGCTGCGGCGCAGTTCTTCGTTGCCGGGCGGCAGATTGGCAATCGCACTGTGCGGCGACATGCGGCGGACGGCGCTGGCAAGAGAACGCGCCAGACGGGGCTGAGGGAAAAGTGTCGGATCAGGAAAGGCTGAACCGAGCGGCACGACAAAAGGATCCTGCCCGGCTTTCAGAATATCGAAAATGGCGTCATTCACGTCCACCTGTTCCGCCGCATGCAGCCGTTCATCTGCCGCAGCCCGCACCGGACGCTGCGCTCCCGCCGCCACGTAATAGCCGGACTGCGGACGGGCGACAATGACGCCCTGACTTTCCAGCAACTGATACGCCTGCAATACCGTCATCAGACTCAGGCCGGATTGTTTGCAGGTATCGCGTAATGAAGGAAGACGGTCGCCCGGCAGCCAGACCTGGGTCTCAATTTGTCTGCGCAATGTGCGCGCCAGCGTTTCGTAACGGGATTCAGCCATAAGTCATCAGCACTGTTATAGATGTTGTTAATCAAATGATAACTATTATGCCTGATTGTGGCGCTTTTACCTGAAGTAAACCGCGGCACAACATTCATCACTCTTTACCAGAGAGGTCTGGTGGTGAAACATTCACCGTGTTAATGTGGTTACTCACCGCATTACTGAGATTTATCCGAACCATCCTTCACACCTGTTCGCGCAACCTTACGCTTTCTAAACATTTTCTCCATGATCGCCGGAAAAATGACATTTCGCCTTTCACTCTTTTACATCTTCCCCGCATTACTATTCATTGGAATGAGTAGACTTGTTTACGTCGAAACAAAACGGGCGAATTGCCTGAATCTCCAATGAGGAATTTAATTATGCGTAAACTTACCGCAATGATTGTGGCTTCAACTCTGGCTCTTAGCTCTGCTTCTTTCGCGTTCGCTGCTGAAACCACCGCCACACCGGCAACTGACGCAACGACCGCGCCGCACGGCAAAATGCTGCACCATAAAGGCCCGCACCACATGAGTCCGTTCGCTGGCCTGAACCTGACTGAGCAGCAAAAAACTCAGATGAAAGAGATCATGAAAGACAGCGGCGCGCGTCCTGACCGCGCAGCAATGAAAGCGCAGATGGATCAGATGCACAGCCTGGTGGCGTCCGACAGCTTCGATGAAGCCAAAGTGAAATCGCAAATTGATACCATCACCAAAGCCCAGTCTGACCGTCTGCTCGACCGCGCCCGTGCTGAAAACAAAATGTACAACCTGCTGACACCTGAGCAGAAAAAACAGTTCAATGAGAACTACCAGAAACGCGCTGCCAAAATGGAACAGATGCGTGACCACAAACCAGGCCAGGAAAAACCAGCAACCGCTGAATAATCACTGACCTCTGAGAACACACCGGCCCCTCGTGGCCGGTTTTTTTTTGTTTTTTTGCTACCCCGCCACAACTTTTCTGCCAGCCGGTCTGCGTTCCCTGCGCAAAGCGTCAACCCCATCACAGATTCATCTTTAACTTCATACTTTTTTGTTCAAAAACATTATTTTTAAACAGTAATTTAACATAGGTGCAACGTTATGACGGCTGCGCCGACCCTTACCTCTCTACCTCACACTCTCTACATAAAAAGTGGCCCGCCTTGCGCAGGACCACTCACAAGGAGTTGTACATCATGAAAAGCGTCAAGTCCGGGATTACCTGGCTGGTGGTGGCGTTAATCGGGGCTTTTGCCTTTGGAATGCTGGCCCTGAGCCGTGGCGAACACGTTAATGCCCTCTGGCTGGTGGTCGCCGCCATTGCCTGTTACAGCATTGCCTACCGTTTCTACAGTCTGTTTATCGCTGAAAAAGTCTTTGAACTCGATGACAAACGCCTGACGCCTGCCGAACGTCATAACGACGGGCTGGATTACGTGCCGACCAACAAATGGGTGTTATTCGGTCACCACTTTGCGGCGATCGCAGGCGCAGGCCCGCTGGTCGGCCCGATCCTGGCGGCTCAGATGGGCTTTCTGCCGGGCACCATCTGGATTTTAATCGGCGTGATGCTGGCGGGCGCGGTACAGGATTTCCTGATCCTGTTCATTTCCACCCGTCGCGATGGCCGCTCTCTGGGTGAAATGGCGAAACAGGAACTGGGTCATTTCGCTGGCGTCGTGACCATGCTCGGCGCGCTCGGTGTGATGATCATCATTCTTTCCGCGCTGGCCTTAGTGGTGGTCAAGGCGCTGGCTGACAGCCCGTGGGGTCTGTTCACCATTGCCGCCACCATTCCGATTGCCCTGTTTATGGGCATCTATATGCGTTTCCTGCGTCCGGGGAAAATCGCAGAAGTGTCGGTGATTGGCTTTGTGCTGATGATGCTGGCCATCGTGTATGGCGGCAATGTCGCCGCCGATCCTTACTGGGGGCCATTCTTTACCCTGCACGGCACCACGCTGACCTGGGTGCTGGTGATCTACGGCTTTATCGCCTCCGTTTTACCGGTCTGGCTGCTGCTGGCGCCGCGCGATTACCTGTCGACATTCCTGAAAATTGGCGTGATCGCCGGTCTGGCGGTCGGTATCGTCTTCGCGATGCCGGAAATGAAAATGCCCGCCGTCTCCCGCTTTATTGATGGCAGCGGCCCGGTGTTCTCCGGCAGCCTGTTCCCGTTCCTGTTTATCACCATCGCCTGCGGCTCGATTTCGGGTTTCCATGCGCTGGTGTCCAGCGGCACCACGCCAAAACTGGTTGAGCGCGAAAGTCACATCCGCTTTATCGGTTACGGCGCGATGTTGATGGAATCCTTCGTGGCGATCATGGCGCTGATTTGTGCCTCCGTTATCGACCCGGGTGTGTATTTTGCCATGAACTCACCGGCAGCCCTGATCGGCACCACGGTGGAAAGTGCCTCGCAGGTGATCAACGGCTGGGGCTTTGTCATCACGCCGGAAATCCTGACCCAGATCGCCAAAGATGTCGGCGAACAGTCGGTACTTTCCCGTGCCGGTGGCGCACCGACCTTCGCCGTCGGGATGGCGCACATTATTACCGAGGTGTTCAACAGTCGCGCGATGATGGCTTTCTGGTATCACTTCGCCATCCTGTTTGAAGCCTTATTTATTCTGACCGCCGTGGATGCCGGCACCCGCGCCTGCCGCTTTATGGTGCAAGATCTGGTGGGTGTCGCCGTCCCTTCTCTGGCCAATAACCGTTCCTGGATAGGCACCTTCGCCGGTACGACCGTCGCCGTCGCAGGCTGGGGCTTCTTCGTATATCAGGGCGTGGTGGACCCGTTAGGCGGCATCAATACCCTGTGGCCACTGTTTGGTATCGGTAACCAGATGCTGGCGTCGATGGCGCTGATCCTGGGGACCGTCGTGCTGTTCAAAATGAAAAAACAGCGTTATGCGTGGGTGACTATTTTGCCGACCGTCTGGCTGTTTATCACCTCCATGACAGCGGGCTGGCAGAAGATTTTCCATGAAAAACCGTCAATTGGCTTCCTCGCGCAGGCGAAGAAATTCAATGCCGGGATCGACAGTGGCGAACTCATCAAACCGGCCAAAACGCTGGCAGACATGCATACCATCGTGCTGAACAATCAGATCAACGCCATCCTGTGCGGCTTCTTCATGCTGGTGGCGGTCACTATGCTGATTTCAGCGTTCTTCGTTATCCGCCGCGCGCTGCAATCCGACACCCCGACAGTGCATGAAACCGCCATCGTACAACGTCGCGAGGCCCGCCATGTCTGAGTCACGCGCGTTATTCAAAATATCGCGGCCTGCTGCGCTGCACATTATCCGCTGCCAGCCTTTATTCACCGTGCAGCCAAAACCGCACAATGTCACCGACTGGCTGAAACTGGCGATCAAACGCACCGCGCAAAGTTTCCGCCTGATGGTCGGCGTGCAGGATTATCAGAATTATGTCCGGCATATGCAGGTCCGGCACCCGGAAATGCAACCCATGACCGAGCGCGAATTCCACCGGCGATGTCTGGAAGCGAGGTTCCCGAGCGAAGGCGGGAAAATGGGGAAATGTCCGTGCTGAGTGAGTATCCTTCGGCACAATAAAAGAACATGGACCTTCCCCTTTCAACAGGGGAAGGCTGCCCGCCGGAATCTCCTTCGCCCTGTATTCCATTGTTCCGTGAGCTCATTTATATTTTTACATCCCCTGTGATAACCGCCTCAAAACCTCACATTGAAATGTGTTGCCTTGTGATTTTCGCCGGAACGCCTCTGCTGCTAATTTGACCGCATTCGTTTTATATCGGTTTAATTTTAACTTCTGAGGAAAAGGTCATGATTGGTGCAGCACAAGCCCGGGATATCGTATTAATGGAGCACGGTATCATACTTGCTATTGTCGGGATGTCGGCGTGGGGCGGATTTGTCCGCTATATCATGCTGAGAACACGTAAGCCGTTTATTGAAGAGTTGAAAGCCTGTCTTCTGCAAATTGTCGTTTCTTGTTTCACCGGGATGCTGGTGAGTATTTTTGTTCTTTCGCGGGATGCAAGCGATGACCGGTTAATGATCGTCGCCGGTTTAGGAGGCGTGTTTGCCGGTCCGCTGCTCACGCTGGTGGGCAAGAAAATCGCGGGTTATATCGATAACTACAATCCGGTGCCCAAATAAGCACATTCACTTCTTCCACTTCTTCCCCGGCAACCTGCATACGCCGGGGATTTTTTTGCCCTGTTCTGGTCTGCTGACCGTTTACGTCCCGCTTAACTTGCCACCAGCATCGGTTCCAGCACCGGCGCGGTTTGTTCGAAGACCAGCGACAGCAGGATCTTCTTCACGGCCATCGCTTCCTGCGATAACGCCAGCGTTTCTGACACGCAAAGTGAAAGGGGCACCTGTATCGACGGGCTGCTGATGCAGGACATCCAGGCTTTCGCCGGGCCGGTCAT
Organism: Rahnella victoriana; assembly: GCF_021276285.1. Classification (NCBI taxonomy): domain Bacteria; kingdom Pseudomonadati; phylum Pseudomonadota; class Gammaproteobacteria; order Enterobacterales; family Yersiniaceae; genus Rahnella; species Rahnella victoriana. Next base: position 3,459,230 of record NZ_CP089919.1, on the reverse strand, counting down.
GGCACGGGCGGCAGACTCCGGCAGGATAGTCGACCCCAGCCCGCTGGCGACAACAGCCGTCAGCGTGGCGGAGGATTCAATTTCACCAATAATATTGGCGCTTAAACGGCGCACCGCCATGGCATCATCCACCAGACGGCGCATGACATTGTGCGAACGCGGCATAAACAGGTTAAGTCTCGCCACATCACTGAGTTCGACATATTTCCCCGGATTCGGCACGGAATGCGCTCCGACCAGATACAAATCTTCTTTCATCAGCGGCTGACTGCTCAGCCCGGTCGCGGTATGGGTGGCGTAAAACACGGCCATATCCATGCGCCCGTTGAGCACTAAATCGCCCAGCGCGGTGCCGAAATTCTCGTTGAGATACAACAGAATACCCGGATGCTGCTTGCGGACTTCCTGTAATAACGGCAGCGCCAGCTGAGAAGCCGCCGTTCCCGGCGCGAGACCGACTGAAACCTGCCCGCTCAGCGACTGACCGGCGTTGTTGACCGCGCTGTGGATCTGGTCGCACTGGCGTAAAATCGCCTGCGCATGGGAATAAAGAATATTACCGGCTTCGGTGGGAGTGACGCCGCGCTTGGTGCGAATCAGCAATTGTTGCTGCAATTCCCCTTCCAGTGTCGCCAGTTGCTGACTCAATGCCGGTTGGGCGATGTGCAGAACATCAGCGGCCTGCGTCAGGCTGCCGATATCGACGATTTTCACAAAGTACTTCAGACGTCTGAGATTCATCTCGGTCTCCATCTTGCGCGAAAAGGGTTTACCCCGGGCTGTCGTTATTGGTGTGAATAATAAGCGTGACTGATAAAAGCAAGATTTACGCCAATCTCCGGCGCACAGCGGAAAAACGCCCGTCGCCGGGGCTAACATCGCAAGATATAAGAGAAAACGATTACGGGAGGGGAAGAAAAACCGGGAAGACCAGAAAAAATTAAGCCGAATGTAAGGCTCTGCATCACAAGAGTGCACCAACATAATGCATTCTTATGGAGCAGACTTATAAATTAGCAGGGTTAATATCTGTGATGTCACGCCACGCTGCCGTGACATCACGCTCAGATGAAGTGCTTATATTGACGGGATCATGCCGCCATCCACGCGGATCACTGAACCGGTCATATACGAAGCCTGCTGGCTGGCGAGAAACGCCGCCACCGCGCCATACTCTTCCGGTTTTCCGTAACGTCTGGCCGGAATGCTGGCGGCACTTTTCGCCGCAACGTCTTCCACCGACGTGCCTTCACGCCCGGCGCGGGCGGCATCAAGCTGCCCCAAACGCTGAGTAGAAATGCGTCCCGGCACCATGACGTTAACCGTAATGCCGTCGCCCGCGACTTCAGAAGCCAGTGTTTTTGACCAGCCGACCAGCGCCATGCGCAGCGTATTCGACATCCCGAGACGGGCAATCGGGGCAATAACGCCGGACGACGTACTGGTAATGATCCGCCCCCAGCCCGCGTTGTGCATATCCGGCAGCACTTTATCGGTGAGCTGGATCAGCGAACTGACCATGGTTGAAAATTGCGTCTGCCAGGCTTCCGGCGCGACACCTGCGGCTTTGGTCGGCGGCGGCCCGCCGGAGTTGTTAACCAGGATCCCGACCGGACCCAGTGTGCGGCGGATCTGCATCAGCACGTCATCGAAGCTTTCCGGTGCCGTCAGATCCAGCACCCACGCCTGCGCGGTGCCGCCCTGCTTTTTAATCAGGCTGACCGTCTCCTGCAACGCACTCAGCGTACGCCCGCAGACCGCCACCTGAACGCCTTCGCCCGCCAGGGCAATGGCCATCGCACGGCCTAAGCCGCCGCCCGCACCACTGACCAGCGCCACGCGGCCCTGAATACCAAAATCCATCACTTTTTCCTCTGGTTTACGTATGACAAAAACAGCGGATCACCCAACCTTGCTGACTTTGTTGAGCACCATCTGATAAGCCGATTGCAGGTGACTGCGCATCATCTCCGCCGCCGCCTCCATCCGCCCTTCCAGCACGGCGTCGATGATCGCGACATGTTCCTCGCACCATTCGCGCACGCGTTGTTTATTGGTGTAACTGCCGAATTCCAGCAGGCGGCGCAGCCGGTTTTGCTGCTGGATCGCCTGTAAAACGAAAATATTGCCGCTGAATTCCGCCAGCAGCTCGTGGAAGGTGGCGTCCGTTTCGAAAATCTGACGGCCATCCACGGCCAGAATATCCGGGTGAGTAATCAGATAGATATGCTGCATCCGCAGACGCCGCAGTGCGCTTTTATCGGCGTGAAAACCTGCCGCCATCAGCGCGCCCGGCTCAATCATCAGACGGAAACCGTAGCCGTTACTCAGCGCCACGTCAGTATTGAGCGTCGGTAAAAACGACCAGCCATGCCCCTTGTTACGGGCGATCAGACCGTCTTCCGCCAGCCGCAACAATGTCCGCGCCAGCACCCCGCGATCGACGTCATAGCGTTGTGCGATTTCCGTCTGGGTCAGGGAATCCGGCAACTTTCCGGCAATGCGATCCTTCACCAGTTGCTCATACAAATCCTGATCGCTGCTGGCGGGAATATCGATGCTGATCCGCTGAAGTTCATCAAAGGCTTTCAGCAGAAAAAAACCCTGATTGCGCCGGGCTTCGATAATCCCCAATTCACACAGCAATTTCAGCGCAGTACGTACCGGCGTGCGCGAAACGCCGAGCATATCGGCCAGTTGTTGTTCCCTGAGATGATGACCTGGCTCAAATCTTGCTTCACGTATCAGGTCAAGGATTTGGTTTGCCAGACGCCTTCCGCTGGCTGTCGTAGTTTGGGTCATGGAGTTGCAGTACCTGAAAGTATTTGTTGTTTAGGTTTGTACAATATCACAAGCCTTGAGGATGGTGAAGTCTGGTTATAAAGCCCCCAAATCGTGCAATTAATGCACCAAAAAAGAGCCTTGACTCACAAATTTAATTGTATTTAATGAGACACAAAGAGCAATCCTGCTCATGGGAAACGGGAGTCTGTCATGTCAAAAAAAGCTTTTTTGCGTCGATATGCCGCCATCTCTCTGGCCGCTATTTGCCTGAGTGCCCCGCTGTTCAGCCAGGCCGCCGCGCCTGCACTGGTCAGCAAAGGTCAGCTGACGTACGGCACTGCTGCCACGTTCATGCCGTTTGAATTCACCAAAGACGGCAAGCTGACCGGTTTCGATATCGATCTGATCACCGCCCTGTCGAAAGCACTGGCGCTGAAACCGGAACCGATGTCGATGGAGTTCAAAGGGCTGATCCCTGCGTTACAGGGGAAACGCCTCGATATCATCAACTCGGCGATGTACATCAACCCGACCCGCTCTGAACAGGTGGATTTTGTGCCGTATCTGAAAATCGGCAGCCGGGTGATTGTGGCGAAAGGCAATCCGGAAAAAATCACCGGCCGCGATTTGTCGCTCTGCGGCAAAAACATTGCCGTGACGCTGGGCGGGATTGAAGAGAGTCAGGCGCGGGCGGATAACCAGAAATGTCTGGATGCCAAAAAACCGGCGCTGACCGTACTGACCTTCCCGGCCGCGACGGATTCCGCCGTGGCGGTGGCTCAAAAACGGGCTGACGCGGAATTCCTTTCCACACCGGGTGCCGTGGCCTTACTGAGCGAAAAAGGTGACACCTTCGAAGCCGTCGGTGACGAGTTTGAAGCTGACACCCATATCGGTTTTGCTGTGCGTAAAGGCGATGCCGAAATGAAATCGCTGCTGGAAAAAGGTCTTCAGGATCTGGTGAAAGACGGCACTTACCAGAAACTCATCACCAAATGGCAGTTCCCGGCTTCCGTATCCATTTTCTGACATCCTGAAGTGTAGAAAAGCGTTGCCCTGACGTTGAGGAAAGTTCATGTCGCTTGATCTTGTTTGGCAATACCTGTTCTCACCGGCGTTCTTTCAGGGCGCATTAATGACCTTGTTGTTAACGGTGTGCTCGTTGTTCTTCGGCATTATCGCAGGGCTGGTTCTGGCCCTGTTGCAGGAATCCCGCTTCCGGGCGGGTTCCGTACTGGCGTTCTTTTATCTCTGGTTGTTCCGCGGTACGCCGGTGCTGTTCCAGATTATTTTTGTTTACAACGTACTGCCGACTTTCGGCCTGCGTTTCTCGGCCTTTACCTGTGCGGTGATGGCGCTTTCATTAAATGAAGGTGCCTATATGGCAGAGATTTTACGTTCCGGTTTACAGGCCGTGCGCAGCGGTCAGCGAACCGCAGGCATGGCGCTCGGCATGACCCAAAGCCAGATCATGCGCAAGATTGTGTTACCACAGGCGGCGCGGATTGTGCTGCCGCCGATGGGGAATCAGATGATCAGCATGCTGAAATCCAGTGCGCTGGTGTCAGTGATTGCCGTGCAGGAACTGCTGCTGATCGCCAACCAGACCGCCAGCGCCAGCTTCCGCTATTTCGAAGCACTGTGCGCCGCCGGGATTTACTACCTGGTGCTGACCTCCATTTTCATGGTCGGACAGGCGTGGCTGGAACGCTCGCTGGATCCTAAAAAGCGCAAGAAACCCGCGCTGTCACTGACTGAACGCCTGCTGCGCAGCAGCACGCCAAACTGAGGAGAGGCCCGTGAGTAAATCCAAACCCGTTCTGGAAATCATCGGCGTCGATAAACATTTTGGCGCACAACACGTGCTTAAAAACTGTTCCCTGAATGTGGTTCAGGGCGAAACCGTGGTGCTGATCGGCCCGTCCGGCTCAGGAAAATCCACCCTGCTGCGCTGCATTAATTTGCTGGAACCGATCCAGGGCGGCTCGATTTTCTTCCGCAATCAGGACATCACCCACGCCAGCATGGAACCGCATAAATTGCGCCAGGATATCGGCATGGTATTCCAGAACTACGAACTGTTTTCTCATCTGACCGCCGCTGAAAACATCATGCTGGCACCGATGACCGTGCTGGGCGTCAGCCGGAGCGAAGCCGAAGCGCAGGCGCTGGAACTGCTCGGCAAAGTGCGTATTCCGGATAAAGCCGATGCGTTCCCCGATGAGCTTTCCGGCGGCCAGCAGCAGCGCGTCGCCATTGCCCGTGCGCTGGCGATGAAACCGAAACTGATGCTGTTTGATGAACCCACTTCGGCACTCGACCCGGAAATGATCCGCGAAGTGCTGGATGTGATGGCCGATCTCAGCGCCGAGGGCATGACCAGCATTGTGGTGACGCATGAAATGGGCTTCGCCAAACGCGCCGCCAACCAAATCGTCTTTATGGAAAACGGCGAGATTATCGAAAACGCGACCGGCGAAAAATTCTTCGGCGGCGACGTCAGCCTGCGGGCGCAACGTTTCTTAGATCAAATCTTACATTGATCATTTTCAGCACCACCAGACACCTATTGCGCCCTCACCAGGGGCCTGACTTTTGCCACAACACTGTTTTCAGGAGACACCGATGAGCCTTTCATCGCCCGATATCAGCAGAATGAAACGCGATCTGGCTGCACTGGTCGCGATTAACACCGAAAACCCGCCGGGACGCGAACGCGAAGCGGCAGAACTGATCAGCGCCATGCTCAGTGAAATCGGTTTCGACATGACGCTCAGCGAGTACGCGCCGGGACGCACCAACGTCATCGGCAGGCTGGAAAACGGCAGCGGCCCGTGCTTTGCCTTTAACACCCATATCGACGTCGTTCCCGCCGGTGAAGGCTGGCAGCAGGATCCCTTCACCCTGACCGAACGCGATGGCAGGTTATATGGCCGCGGTGCCTGCGATGCCAAAGGCCCGCTGATCGCCATGATCGAAGCCATGCGCTGGCTCGCCGCCAACCGGAATGACTGGAGCGGCACGCTGATGGCGATTTTCGTCGCCGATGAAGAAGTCGCCAGCGAAGGCGCGAAGTTTTACGTCCGCGAAGCCCCGGCACATATCGATTACGTGGTGATCGGCGAACCGACGTCTAACACCACGTATTCGGCACACAAAGGCAGTTTACGTCCGCTGGTTCGCGTTCACGGTGTTACCGCGCATTCCGGTACGCCGGAACTGGGCGAAAACGCCATTTTCCGCGCGGCAAAATTGCTCGGGCTGGTGGAAGAAACGCACCAGCACACCGTGCGCTGCCGCTGCCATCCGCTGGTCGGCAATGCCAGCCTGACAGTGACCCGCATTAACGGCGGCCATGCCGATAACGTGCTGCCGGGTGCCTGCGAATTGCTGCTCGACCGCCGCATGGTGCCGGGCGAAGACGAAGACGCCGTCAAACAGGAAATTCAGGATTTACTGCAACTGGCGCACGACAAGTTCGGTGTGCGCAGCGAAATCGTCACTTATAAGCCGACCACCGGCGGCGCGACGGAAACCGATTCCGATGACCCGATTGTGGTGGCGGGCGTGGAAGCCTGCGCCGCACAAGGCAATCCGGAACCCGGCCCGTTCGGCTTTCAGGGAGGATGCGACTTAGTGCATTTCCGCAGTCTCGGTACCAAAGGCATCATCATCGGCCCCGGTTCTCTGGCCGTTGCGCATAAACCCGATGAATTTATCCCCATCGATGAATTCGTAGCGGGCAGCAAAATTTACTGCGATGTCGCATTAAAAATGCTGAAACGCTGAGGGGAAGCCGGTGAAAGCTACGTTATATCGCGCCGATTTGCGTTATCCGCATCTGCAACTTTACACCGCCTCTTCCGGCAGTGTGCCGGGGCTGGACACCTTGTATCTGTTGCTTGAAGACAAAAACGTCAACGGACTGGGCGAAGTGCGTATCAACATCGCTTATCTCAATGGCTACCCCGCCGAACGGGTATTGAGTGACGTGATCCGGGCGCTGCATCAGTTGGATCTCAGCCAGCCTGCCAGCACGCTGCTGCTCACTCTGCCGCACCTGCTGGCGGATTTTCTGGCACCGACGCGGATGCTGCTGGATATCGCGCTGCATGATCTCATCGCCCGTCAGGAAGGCATCAGCGTGGCGCAACTGGCCGGGGCGGAAAACAGCGAAACGGTCAGCTATCACACCAACCAGACGCTGTTCTGGACGCCGATGGATCAGATGCTGCAACAGGCCACCGCCTACGTGGAACGCGGGTTTACCCAGCTCAAACTGCGCGTCGGCGTGGCCTCATTTGCCGAAGACGAAGCGCGTCTCAGTGCCCTGCGCCGCCGGTTCGGGTATGAGATCAGTTTGTCTGCTGACGCTAACGGCCAGTGGCAGCCGGAGGACGCCCGCCGCCATTTACCGGCGCTGGCGAAATTCGACATGCGTTATCTCGAACAGCCGGTGTCCGATGCCAATGCGCACTATTTTCCGGCCCTTGCCGACGCCAGCCCGGTGCCGCTGATGCTCGATGAAAGCATGAGCAGCGAGGCGGATTTAGACCGTATTTTGCAGCTTAACGGCAAGATCATGGCCCATCTCAAACTGGTCAAAATGGGCGGCATTGCGCCGACGATTGACGCCGCCCGACGACTCAACGCTGCCGGTGTGCCTTTTATGATCGGTCAGATGAACGAAGGCGGTGCCGCTACCGCCGCTGCGCTGCACGTCGCCCGTGCCTGCCAGCCCGCCTATGCAGAACTTTACGGTGCCGACGGGCTGGGCAACGACCCGGTTCACGGCCTTACCTATCATCAGGGGTTACTCAGCAGCCAGCCGGGCGCGGGGCTCGGCATCCGCTTTACCCCTTCTCAGGCAGAATTTATTCAGGAGTTTGAACAATGACAGCAACAGCATTGCCCGATCTGGGCCGCGTCGTACCCGGCGCAGAATCCGCATTTCGTGAAGCCGAATACCAACAGCGCATGGTCAAGGCGCGCCAGTTACTGGTGAACGCCGGTCTGGACGTGATGGTGATCACCGGCCCGGAAAACATCTTTTATCTGACCGGCCAGCAAACCCCCGGCTATTACACCTTCCAGACGCTGGTGCTGCCGGTGGAAGGCGACCCGGTTTTTGTTATCCGTCAGCTGGAATATTTTAACTTCATCTCCAACACCTTTATCCGCGACGCCGCTATTTATACCGACGGCGATAATCCGGTGAATTTCCTGCTTGATGTACTCAAAGCGCGCGGCTGGATGAAAAGCCGGATTGGTATCGACAAGCGCGGCTGGTTCCTGCCGATTGCCGTGTATGAAGCGTTGCAGGCTGAAATCGGCACTATCCACGATGCGGCCGGGGTGATCGAACAACTGCGCGCCGTGAAATCGGACGCGGAACTGGAAAAAATGGCGCACGCCGCCCGTTACGTCGATGCGGGGATGCTGGCAGGCCGCGCGGCGATTGCCGCAGGTGCCACGGAAAACGACCTGGTCTCCGCCATGATGGGCGCGGCCATTGCCGCCGGTTCGGAATACATGGGCATGGAACCTCTGGTCTCCAGCGGCCCGCGCACCGGCGTACCGCATGGCACATGGCGTCGCCGTAAAATTCTGGACGGCGACCCGATTTTCCTCGAAATGGCCGCCACGCACGACCGTTATCACGCCGCCCTGATGCGTTCGGCGTGGCTCGGCAAACCGCCTGCCATTGCGCTGGAAATGGAGAAAGTCTGTCAGGAAGCCTTGCAGGCTGCGCTCGATGCCATCCGGCCGGGGGCAACCTGTGAAGCGCCACATCTGGCGTGTCAGGCCGTCATCGACCGCGCAGGCTACACCGATAACTTCAAAAAACGCACCGGCTATTCGATTGGCGTGTCGTTCGCACCGGACTGGGGCGAAGGCGCGATCCTCAGCCTTTACAGCGGCATTACCACCGAACTGCAACCGGGAATGACCTTCCATATCCCGCCTGCGCTGCGCATTTACGGTGAATTCACCGTCGGCGTCAGCGAAACCATCGTGGTCACCGAAAGCGGCTATCGCGCCCTCGGCACGGTGGATCGTCCGCTGACCTTACTTTGATTTTGCCTTTAACAAGATGATGGGAACCGAATAAATGAAAGACATCAGTGAAAGTCAGGCACGCCTGAAGGGGATTTTTAACATTACCGTGACGCCTTTTACGGCAGGTGGCGAGTTTGATTTTGCCGGGTTATCACGCAACATCGAGCGGGTGATCGGCCTCGGTTATGACGGCATTTTGATTGGCGGCACCTACGGTGAATTCCCGGCGATGACCGCAGACGAACGCGCCACACTGTTCCGTCATGTGATGGAAGTGGTCGGCGACCGTGTGCCGGTGATGCTGTGCAGCGCCGGATCCGACGCCCGTGTTGTACGTGATTTAACCCAACTGGCGGGCGATCTGGGCGGCCTGCCAATGGTTACGCCTCCGTTCGTGTCTGAAGTGACCGATGCGCAAATCATCAGCTTCTTCAAACAGATGGCACCGTTATCGCGCACCGGCATTCTGGTGTATAACGCGCCGGGTATCGGCATAACGCTGCCGCCGGTGGTGCTGGAACAACTGGCCGATATCGAAGGCGTGGTCGGCATCAAACAGGGTGATCTGAACCCGACCGCTATCGACCAGATTGCTAACCGTCTGGGCGGACGTCTGCGTCTGTTCTGCGCTTCCGATCTGGCATTTTTAGGGCCGATGATGTGTGGTTTTGACGGCATCAGCACCACCAACAGCGGCGCGCTGCCGGAGATCATTCTGGCGACCTACCGCGCACTGGAGAACGGCGATGCCAATACGGCCCGCGAACTGCACCGTCTCTGGTATCCGTACCGTGCCCTTGCCCGCCGTTTCGGCCAGCCGCAACTGGTGAAAGCAGCGATGAATCTGCGCGGGTTTGACGGTCATCATGTACGCGCACCGCTGATTGACCTGGAACCGGACGTTATCGGTCTGGTGGAACAGGAGCTTCGCCGTCTGGCCGCCGATCCACGTTCCGGCGTCACCCTGAAGTAATCCACATTTTTGCGGCAATCCCCGTCTGAGCAGGCGGGGATTTTCTTTTGTTGCATCCCCTTTTTCGAGACATCACGCAAAACGGATAATGCTTTTTTTTCTGTTCTTGCCATCCCATCACCACGTATATACCTTTGCACTATATTTTTCAGGCGAGTAGTATTTGAGCAGAAGTTTTGGCTTACATAACACCACTGAGGAGTATCGACATGCCTAAAGGCACCGTCTTTTTAAACAACAGAACGCAGAGCGTACGTATTCCGGCAGAATGCCGTTTTCCTGATGAGGTAAAAATCGTGACGATAAGAAAAGTAGGGAATTCACTGGTATTAACCCCCGCCGATAACAGCTGGGATAATTTTTTCGGCAGTGAACTGCGCGTCACTGACGACTTTATGGCAGATCGCGCATCACAAGATCAGTCTGACAGGGACACGTTTTAATGCTGACCTATCTGCTGGACACCAATATTGTTATTTACATACTGAAACGCAGGCCGATGAGTGTGCTGGCAAAATTCAACCAGCACACGGATCAGCTGGCCATCTCGATGATCACCTACGCGGAATTGCTGCATGGCATTGCGAAAAGTGCCAGCCCTGTCAAAAACAAGCTGGCGGTCGAGGAGTTCGTCTCCCATCTGCGTATCATCGATTATGACCAGAAAGCGGCCGCGCATTACGGACACATCCGTGCCTGTCTCGAAAAGTGCGGCAACCTGATTGGCGTAAACGACATGCATATCGCCGCACAGGCGCGAAGTGCAGGCATGGTCATGGTGACCAACAACCTGCACGAGTTCGCCCGCGTGGACGGGCTGCTGACAGAAAACTGGGTCGGTCCGATCTTAACGGCGCTGTAAGCCCGCCGTCTCTAAAAATGCCATCAGCAACGGATGGGGTTTTACATGCAATGACGACAGCTCAGGATGCCCCTGCACACCGAGATAAAACGGATGCCGGGTGTATTCGATACCGTCCGCAATCTTGCCGGTGATGTCTGTTCCGCTGATCTGCACGCCATACTCTTCCAGCGCAGGTTTCAGCCCGGGGTCAAGGTGAAAGCGGTGGTTATAACGCACGGGATATTCACCGCCAAGAATGTCATACAGCCTGCTGCCTGCCCGTGAATACATCAGGTGATTGCCCAGACGATGCACCGGAAAGGTCGGCGTATCGGCCAGCGGAATAAAGGTTTTGATCTCCGCATCCGGGTCGGCTTCCGTCAGGTTAGCTTTTTCGGAACCCAGCATTTTTTGCACGAGAGCGGTGGTCATGGTTTGCATTCCCAGACACAGACCGAGAACGGGAATATTACGGTTCAGGGCGTAATGCGCTGCACAGATTTGTCCGGCAACGTTACACATCGCCGCCCCGCCCGGCAGCAAAATGCCATCCACGTTTTCCATCACTTCATGCAGATGTTCTTCCAGCGCCAGCGGCGCGGCATAGACGATATCCAGCGACAGCGAGAGTGCGTCTGCCGCATCACCCAGCGCCGCCAGCGTGGCGGGATACACACTGCATTGATCTGACTGCGCGCCCACCAGAGCAATACGCAGCGAAGTGCCGGTTTGCGGCGGAGTATTATGATTTATCCAGCGCCCGTAGCGGTCACGCCACCAGCATCCGGCCGTTTCATCAATCTGACCATGACGGCTGAACGCATAGCCCTGATTGGAACGCTCCACGTTGATCAATTCGTAATCAAACGCATGTTCGCGTACCTGCCGCGCAATGTGCGTGAACTGAATGATCTGCATCGGACCAAGCGGGATCACCACATCCTGCGTACCAAAGGTATCCAGTAACTCGTCCAGCTCCATCACCCTGCCCGCACTTTGGGGATTCAGGCGTTCCGTCCACAACAGTCCGCTGGTCATCAGTTGCCCTTCTCCGATGACGTGCTGACAGGCATCCGGATAACGTGCAATGTCCCAGCTCACCGGCAGGTGCGCCAGAGGTAAATGTTTTTGTGCCGCCAGTATTGCTGCCATCGCGCCATACAGCGACGGTTCCGGTGTGTCGTGCGCAACAAAAATAAAAGCCATAAGACAACCTTGAAATATAAAAGGAAAGTTCAGGCAAGCCGCTGACAGCAGGTCAGTAAAACGGGCTACCCGGCCATTTCCGCCGGTAAAATCCTGCTCAGCACGAAGAAATTATGAGCAAAGCAAAAAGAAGAATGGTAAGTTTAAATTGGTTTTAATGATTCACATAATACAATTTTGTTATTGTTCAAACAGGGGAAACAATGTCTGCTGAATTTCTTGCACCGCGTTTACGCCGCGTGCGCCCTTCGCCGACTGCGGCGATTTCCGACCAGGTTCGCGCGCTGAGCGCGGAAGGGACAGATGTCATTAACCTTGGCGAAGGTGAACTGGATTTCGATACGCCTGAGCATATTAAGCAGGCAGGCATCGACGCGATTGTACAAGGTGACACAAAATACACCGCTGTTGCCGGTACCGCCGCGCTCAAACAGGCCATCATCTCTAAGTTTAATCGTGAAAACAGGATCAGCTACCGTCCGGAGGAAGTCATTGCAGGCAGCGGTGCCAAGCAGTTGATCTTCAATGCACTTTTAGCCACCGTTTCGGCGGGTGATGAGGTGATTATTCCTGCGCCCTACTGGGTGTCTTATCCGGATATGGTGACGCTCGCAGAAGGCGAATCGAAGAAGGTTGCCTGTCTGGAAACTCATGGCTGGAAGTTGCAGCCGGAAGATCTGGCCGCGGCGATCACCCCGAAAACCCGCTGGGTGATCCTCAATTCCCCTAACAACCCGACCGGCGCCGTATATTCCGCCGACGAACTCCGCGCGCTGGGAGCCGTTCTGCTGGACCATCCTCATGTGCTGGTGATGGCAGACGATATTTATGAGCAGATCTGTTTCGTGCCCGGCACCTTCGCCACCCTGGCGGAAGCCGAACCGCGCCTGAAAGACCGGATCCTGACCATCAACGGCGTATCCAAAGGCTACTCGATGACAGGCTGGCGTCTGGGTTATGCGGGCGGTCCGGCGTGGCTGATTTCAGCGATGCAAATTTTGCAGTCGCAAAGTACGTCCAACCCCAGCTCGATTTCTCAGGCAGCGACCGTGGCCGCACTGGAACAGGGCAGCGAATTCATCACCGAATGGATCGACATCCTGACCCGCCGCCGTACCCTGATTATGGATTGCATCAACGACGTTGATGGCCTGAGTGCGCAAGTGCCGCCGGGGGCATTTTACGTGTTCGCCAACTGCCAGGGCATGACAGGCAAAACCACGCCTTCCGGTGACATCATTCACACTGATGAAGATTTTGCGGCTTATCTGCTGAAATCGGCCCATGTCGCCACCCTTCAGGGTTCTGCGTTTGGCGCACCGGGGTATTTACGCATTGCCTACGCCATTGATGACAGCCGTTTACAGGAAGCCTGCACGCGGATCAGCCGCGCGTGCCGTGAACTGCGTTAATGCTGAAAAGGCCTGTCTGATGCCGGAAACAGGCCATTTTGACTCTATTCTCAACAACTTGACTAAAGTATCAGCAAACGCACGCATTTATGCAGTTTCCCCTTTGACATGCCACGGGGCACTCGCTATTATTCGCCCCGTTCACACGATTCCTCTGTAGTTCAGTCGGTAGAACGGCGGACTGTTAATCCGTATGTCACTGGTTCGAGTCCAGTCAGAGGAGCCAAATTAGAGAAGCCCGCTTAAGGAAACTTAAGCGGGCTTTTTGCTTTTGTGCTTAATACCACTTTATCGCTAAAGTCCCCTGCTTTCAGGCCGATATCTTTCATTTGGATTGAAAAAGAGGCTGCAATGAAGAGTGCATGGTTAGCAGGACTGCTTTGTGGTTTGACACCACTGGCGTACGGGGCTTCATTTGATTGTGAGAAAGCATCTGGATTTATTGAACTGACCATTTGTTCAACGCCTTCTCTTTCCGACATGGATTCCCAACTCAGCAAATTGTATGGTCAGGTGCTTGAGCAGCAGCCACAAAACAAAGCTCTGTTGCGTAAATCTCAGCTGTCATGGCTGAAGGACGTCCGCGGCAAAGCCACTACGATCCAGACGCTGCAGTCAGCCTATCAGGCTCGAATACTGGATTTGCATACACTTTTAGGCGATACGGCACAGCCCACAACACAGCAAACAGCCGCAATCACGGAAGTTTCGCAACATCCTGCCACCACGACTCTCCCACCAGCGCCCGTCAAATCCGATCTTCAACTCAAAGCTGAAGCCGGAGATCCGCAAGCACAGGTGGAATGGGGGATAAAGCTAAGTGAAGGCGATGCGCAGCAGAAACGCGAAGCCATCACCTGGCTGGAAAAGTCTGCTGAAAATAAAAATACTTCGGCAATTCAGCGACTGGGTTTCCTTTACACATATGGCAAAGGTGTTACACAGGATGTCAGTAAAGGGTTATCGCTGACCCGCCAGGCAGCCGAAGCCAATGATGCCAATGCACAAATCGATCTGGGCTATGATTACGCCAACGGTATCGGCGTGGAGAAAGACTACCAACAATCGCTCGCGTGGTATGAAAAAGCGAAACAAAACGGCAGTCCGCTGGCTGACCAAAATATCAAAGCCGCTAAATATCACATCGACGAAGAGGAAAAATATAAAAATGGCTTCACCGCCATTATAACCTGCGGCCCGGTGACATCGGCTGGATATGTCGATAATTGCTTTAACGACAGCGACTTAAAGGTCACCAATAACCACATCACTACGCTTTATAATATGAACAGCGGGAATTATCCCAGTCAGGCCGGTGAAGCCTATTCTGACGGACTGCATATAAAGCTTACCGAGAATTTCACCTTATTCGCACAGAACAGCATGGATAATGATGTCCTGACGGTCAAAATCATCAAGAATAGCGACGGAACTGTGGTCTATCAGGATCAGGCGTCCAAATACGGTGTCGTGAAAGTCACGAATTGATCTTCAGTCAGTGATGGGTTTGACTCAGGTCCGCTTAAGGAAACTTAAGCGGGCTTTTTGCTTTTGTTGCCCGCCATACTCACCTTTCCCCGCATTAAATTACCCTTTCACGTTGCAAAAGCGTTTTCACCCGCCCCTTGACGCTGTAGTCTCAGTAGCGGTTTTATCTTTGCGTCACGCAACATGCGCGCCCTTCCAGCGGATTTAATAACAAGAAATTCCAGAAATTTGAGAAACTGACAGGAAAATTATGGACTCCACGCTCGCTACCCCCCGCCCCGATGAGGAGATACCTTCATTTAATCGCGCCCGCCGCGCCGCCTGGGGAAGCTTCGTCGGCGCCGTGGTCGACTGGTTCGATTTTTTGCTCTACGGCATCACTGCGGCACTGGTTTTTAACAGCGAATTTTTCCCGCAAATCGACCCGGCAATGGGCACCCTGGCAGCATTTGCCACCTTTGGCGTCGGCTTTTTATTCCGTCCGCTCGGCGGCATTGTCTTTGGTCATTTCGGCGATCGTCTGGGACGTAAACGGATGCTGATGATGACCGTCTGGATCATGGGCATTGCCACCGCGTGTATTGGCATTCTTCCCTCTTTCGCGGCGATTGGCTGGTGGGCGCCGGCGCTGCTGGTCACCTTACGTGCCATTCAGGGATTTGCCGTAGGCGGCGAATGGGGTGGCGCGGCGTTGCTGGCCGTGGAAAGTGCGCCTGCGGGTAAAAAGGCGTTCTACAGCAGCGGGATCCAGATGGGATATGGCGTCGGGTTGTTGCTCGCGACCGGACTGGTGTCCCTGATAAGCAGCCTGACCACCGACGCGCAGTTCCTGAGCTGGGGCTGGCGTTTACCGTTTCTGTTCAGCGTGGTGCTGGTGCTGGGCGCACTGTGGGTACGTAACGGCATGGAAGAATCGGTCGAGTTTGAACGTGCTCAGGAACAGCAGCCTAAAGAGGCGAAAAAACGTTTACCGGTATTCGAAGCCCTGATTCGCCATCCCGGCGCATTTTTGAAAATCATCCTTCTGCGCCTGTGCGAATTGCTGACGATGTACATTGTTACCGCGTTCGCGCTTAACTACTCGACGCATAACCTCGGGCTGTCGCGGGAACTGTTTCTGAATATCGGGCTGCTGGTCGGTGGTATCAGTTGCCTGACCATTCCCTTGTTTGCCTGGCTGGCGGATCGTTTCGGGCGTCGCCGCATCTATATTACCGGCGCATTAGTTGGCGCACTGAGTGCCTTCCCGTTCTTTATGGCGCTCGAAGCCCGTTCCATTGTCGGCGTGGTGATCTTCTCGCTGCTGCTGGCGAATATCGCCCACGATATGGTGGTGTGCGTCCAGCAACCGATGTTTACGGAAATGTTTGGCGCGGGTTACCGCTACAGCGGAGCCGGTGTGGGTTATCAGGTCGCCAGCGTTGTCGGCGGTGGATTTACTCCGTTTATTGCCGCCGCATTGCTGAACTTCTCCGGCGGTGAATGGCATTCCGTCGCCATTTATCTGATGGCGGGCTGTTTGCTCTCCGCCCTCACGGCAATGTTGATGAAAACGCCTCAGCCACACTGAGCCGCAGACCATTAAAAAAGCCCGCTTAATCGGTTTTAAGCGGGCTTTCTGACATTTCAGACAGGGTTACACCACCCGCAACTCGTCATAAGACACCATCACATGTTCCGCAAACGCCGGGCGTAGTTTGAGCTTTTCATAATAGTGTTCGATTGCCGGATACGAAGGCCGTTCAATCGCAATATCAAAGTAGCGGTACAGACTGTGACCAAACTGAATATCGGCCAGTGAGAATGTACTTCCGGCAAGATAGCCATGCCTGGCTATCTGCGCCTCGGCAATCGCCAGTTTCTTATTCAGGTTCTGCAATGATTTTTCTAATGCCTGATGATCCTGATCTTTCGCCGCCGTTCTCACCACCATCCAGAACACCGGCGCGGTGAAATTCATCGCCACACCGATTTTTGCCCATTCAGTCCACTTATCGATTTCAGCCCGGCGCTCCGCGTCTTTTGGCCAGAATTCATCCGCGCCGTATTTTCCTGCCAGATAACGCAGAATGGCACCGGTTTCCCACAACGGGCTGCCTTCGCCATCGCGGAGCACCGGTACCGTGCCATTGGGGTTCATCGCCAGAAATTCCGGCGTGTCATTGCCACCGTATTTATGCCCGATATCAAACCGCTCGTACTCCAGCCCTAACTCGCCGATACACCACATCAGTGCCTGAACATTTGACGATGTTTTTCTGCCCCATACCCGGATCATCTGCTTTCTCCTGGTCGTTCATAAAAGCGCCATCCGGCGTGCCGTTAGTCACTGCAAATTAAAATAGGTTTGCGGATAAGTATATTTAAGAATCTTAGTTTTCTAAAATCTTCAGCTCAGCGCCCAACCGCCCGGACAGGTCAGACTCACCGTAAACATAACAGGTGGTATTGCCCGCCGCTTTTCACCGTCGTAGACCGCCGTCAACCGCCGTCTACCTCAAGCTTCTCAGGGCAAGAGACGGAGTTTTAGCCAGATTCACACACAACTCAGGGTCCGCTGTAACGATGGAAGTGACCACCTTAGTATTCTGTGTAACACATACTATTATTCACGTCGTCCCAGCCTGCATCGGAAAGGCGGCTGGCTGACGCAGGGTTTGAGACTGGCTGCGGCGTGACGGTGAAAATCATAGCGGGGTGTATTGTGCTGACAGCAGATAATAACGAGGTGCAGGGATTACGCGAGCAGCTTTATCAGGCGCGGCAGGTGGCTGAGGGGATGCAGGACGCGCTGGTTTAGGGTGCTGAACAGCCGCGAATAAATATAACCCGGAAAGATAGGGCGATCTTTCCGGCCTATATCCCTATGCAGTTATTTAGATTAGCGTTCTTCTATATGATAAGTATCTTTATCAGTCCAGAATATTATCTTGTATTTTCCAATATCTAATTTTTGATCTTTATAGTACTCCATGAGCTCTGATGGGTACCAACCATTCCCATATAAAAAAGATGCTCCCGCCTTAATTAATAACTGTATCACACGTTTCTTATCTTGATCATTGCTTACATTGAGTGTCATTATTTGATCATTTACTGAAAACCCAATCAACTTCATTTCATCAATTAATGCCGTGCTGGAAACTCTAAGTTTTATAATATCCCCGGCCATATCATTAACGATAATAGAATTTTCTGGCATTTTATTCAATTTGCATTCACTCCTATAGTTATTGAAGTTGTTGTTGAAACAGTCTCTATATCCACTTCCGGAGCACTGTCGGGTAAGTGTTGCTCTGGGCCTAAGAAATAATCATTACCACCCAGGAAGTTTCGTGGTTTCATAATTGAAATTCCATCAACCCTACTGATATCAAATCCATCACTAAAGGATTTCAGTGATAATCTCTTCTCATTTTTAATAGTTGCTCCCAGCGATTTATATATAGCTACTTCACTATTTTGCACAACAAGTAAGTATTTTAATGCACCTTATTTATCTGTAACAAATGTACCATATTGACCAAGTGAAGGGTATTGATCTCAATTTTTTGGCTTATATTGTATCCTACATTGTCTTTTAACATTTGAGCCTGTCGCGCTCTTGCATTGTCGATTTTACATAACCAGAAAGGATCTGCATATTTTAATGGGTTAGGTACATACCCGTAAGGATTCACCCCGCCCGCTAATCCAATCGGGTCCGGGCTCAAGTATTGCCCCGTCCCGTTATCATAGTAACGGAAACGGTTGTAGTGCAATCCGGATTATTCATCTGAATCGCACAGGCAACTAAACAGGAGTTGATCATGGCTGAGAAACATTCTACGGCAGAACGGAAGATATCCAAAACGCAGCGCCGTTACCAGGTGAGTTATATAACCGCGCGGTACGCCGACCCCAAATCATTCCGGACACGCTATTATTCCCGTCATCCGAGTCTGATGCTTAAAGGCGACTGGCTGAAAGAAGCTGGATTTGATACCGGGACAGGCGTGACGGTGAAAATATCGGATGGCGTGCTGACGATTATTGCGCCCCTCCCTGAAGTGCAGACTCTGGAGGCGGAACTTTACCAGTTTAAACAGGCGGCTATGGGAATGAAGGCGCTGGTTGCTTAGTGGATTGAAGATGACAAAAGGGCCGAAAAGTTCTGATGAACTTTCCGGCCTTTTATTATTAATGCAAGCATTTTATTATTTTATATTCAACATTTTTTTCAATCTTAAAAAGAAAGCATCACATGCGTCCTCTTCATTTGAAAAATATTCAGGCTCGGTTTTTTGCCCTCTTTCACTATAAAATACAACCCATAAAAAACCATCATGCATAAAACATAGTGACTCATTTTTATCACAATCAATAGAATAACTACCCTTGGGTAAGTTCATACTAATCAATTGATTAAGTAGTTCATTTTTAGCCACAACAATCTACCCCTTCGATCATTTCTTTCAAATGCTCAGAATCCAAATAGGATTGAACGCTATGCTCTAGTTTATATTGCGTTCCCATCCCCATTTCCCCAAACCAAGGAGCAATCTTGCTTTCCGCTACGTTTGGAATAGGTTTCATCACCTTATAAACAGTATAAGGCCCTGAATCAGTTCCCGGTGGCAGAGCACGCATTGAATACGGAGTGCCAACAGGAGAAGTATATCTACCACCGGAATAACCATATCTATCAATAGTCGTACCAGGTTCTAAAGTTGTATTACTCACAGGGCCATGTGCACCATCGTTCGGTGGATAGTATGTTACTGGTAAATTACTTAACCCAAGCGGATCAACCCACCCCAGCGGATTATGCACATACCCGTAAGGATTAATTCCCCCAGCCAGCCCTATCGGGTCCGGGCTCAGGTACTGCCCAGTCTCAGTATCATAGTAACGAAAATGATTGTAGTGAAACCCGAATTCACTGCCTTCATACTGGCCCGCAAAGCCCAGGTTGCAATTCAGGATGTCATTGTTGCTACTTATAGATGAGTAAGAGGTAATGAATACAGCATATGATAACCTTCGTGCTGGTAAACTAGTAATTTTTTATTTTTAGGAAAAATAAAATACACATCATCTTCAAAAAGATACTCACCGAAAGTATCATAATAGTTAGAAACATACGCAGAAACTTCTGATGACTTTAGATGAAAAACCCCTTTACATTGGGAGTATGATACATCACAAATCATATACACATCAGATTCCAGATACAGACATCCATTTATAATAGCAAAAATTTCCTCATCGTTAAAACTCTGCCAGTCATTGATTCTCTTACAATAGAATGGTTTATTTTTCTCAGAGTGACTAATATTTGCCAACTGCTTTGGTTCACATCCAATCACATTTTTTAATACTCTACTGGACTCATCCCAATTTAGGATCCGAACGTTAGAATTTTCCATCATATACATCTCTGCCCTCAATAAATATTTTATCCTTAACAGGATAACGTCTCCCATCATAGTCTCGTATAGTCACGTGAGGACCTTCATTAGTATTAGCATGTCCATAAGGATTCCATTCTATTTTTCGTTTTCCGTCGCTGCTTTGATACCAATCAGGTTTGTAATTATCAAACGAATCAAGATTACCGCCTGCAGCCTTTTCCGCTTCAGCAAGTAAATCATCCTGACTACTTACATAACGCCGAATAACGTCATCTCCTGCTGAATTTTTCCTTGTTTCACAACAATCCTTCCCAGCCAGCCCCAGCGGATCAACCCAACTCAGCGGATTATGCACATACCCGTACGGATTCACTCCACCCAGCAATCCTATCGGGTCCGGGCTCAGGTATTGCCCCGTCCCGTTATCATAGTAACGGAAACGGTTGTAGTGCAACCCTGATTCTTCATCGGCATATTGCCCCGCAAAGCGCAGGTTGCAACTCAGCTTGTCCGCATCGTTCGCCGCCACCGGCCACTCCGTCACCTCACCCCAGGTGCTCAGCCGGCCCGCCCACGCCACTTTACCCTGCGCCGTCAGCAGCTCGCGCGGCGTCCCCATGTGGTCGCTCACCACGTAGTGAAGCTGACCCTTTTGATACCGCGCCGCCGGCGTCAGCGACCCCGGCGCGTACAGCCACTGGATGCCTTCGTCATACGCCACCGTACCGTCCGCGTACACCGGCGTTTCCGCTATCATCTGGTCCCCGCTCCACCGGTATTCCGTCCCGGCGGGTCGCGTGTCAGCCGCGTTTTCAGCACCCACCTTCTGTTTGCGGATGCGGCGACCGAACGGGTCGTAGCTATAACGCCAGCGTACCCCCGACGGCGTCATCAGCTCACTCAGCCGGTCATGCGCATCCCACCGGTAGCGCCACCTCTGCGGCCGGTAGCCGTCGCGGTAACGGCACTTCTCCGTCAGCCTACCCGCCGCGTCGTACCGGTAGTCATCCTCTCCCCGGCTCACCACGCGCCCGCACGCCTGCCGCTGCTGCACCTGCTCAAACGATGACATCGCCCCGTGCGGCAGGCGGCTCTGCTCGCGGATGTTCAGGTTCGCGTCGTAACGGAACCGCTCCTCCACCGCCATCATGCCGCCGGACGCCGACCGCGTTATCTGGTCGTTACTGTCATAATCAAACTGCGACGTGCCCCAGCGGTCATCATCCAGGCTCAGCAGGTTGTACGCCCCGTCATAGGCCCAGCGCCGGTTCACCGCGCTGCCGCTCATCTGCGCCCCGTCGCCGCCCGGCAGGTGACGGTACTGCCCGCCGTCGCGCCCCGCCGCCTGGTGCAGTAACATCCCCGTCGCCGAATACCCCTGCGACTGCACAAAACCCGCCCCGCTGTGGCGCAGGCGTTCACGACCGCCCGCGTCATACTCTATCTCCAGCGGGCTCAGGTCTCCCGCCTGCATCCGCGCTATCCGCCCGGCCATGTCGTAGTCAAAGGCTAACGTCAGGCCCCGGAACGCCCGCGACAGCGGCCGGTCGCTGCGCGTGTCCCGCTGATGCGTTATCCTGATACTCCAGCGTAAGGTCATACCAGCTTCAGGCACATGAGCTAGTCGTACTCAAACGCAGCGCTTTTATATTGCTGACCATGTGCCGAACCGGGGTGATACCGGTACGCCGAATAGTCATTTAAAAGGTGAATAGTTGCGTGAAGCGGGATTTGAGACGGCGTACCTGTCACCATTAAAATAGCCGATGGAGGTATTGTGATCATTCGTGTCAACGATGGAATGGACGATATGAAATATGACCTGAAAGTCCCAAACCAGCAATTTATGGATATTAATAAGGCTAAGTAAAATATTAAATCCGTATTACATAGCATAGCGAGTCAAATGAAGACGCAGGAAAGATCGGAGTGATCTTTCCTGCTTTGCGTTTTACTCTCCGCCGTATTCTATTGTAGCTTCCAGAGCGCTTCGTAACCAGTCCCAGAAACTATCAAGCTCTTTTACATCCTCATAACCTTCGCTGGCAAAATCATGAATAATAATAACTTTCCCATTCTTACTCCTCTCCCAACAAGCTACGTCATCATTATCCTCTCTTCGGGCGAAAGGGATTAATTCTCTTGAAGGATATCGCTTTTTTATCCCTTCATATCTCACTCTTAAACGAGCATCATCCATGATAATCCAAGGATCAAAATCGATTAACCCTTGTTCAAATATTCTTTTAAACGAATCAGGATAAGAGAACCATGTCGGCAATTCACTATCTGTTAATAACTTTTCCATATTAATCAGGTGATCCTATAATAACTGAGCCATCAGGATGTGTATTTCTATATACAGCCGATTGTTTTCCAATGCGTAAACCCGCCGCATCTTCCCATGTGGAAGGGACACCTTTCTTGGTGGTAAATCTTTCAATTAATTCTATAGGTAATGCTTCAGAACCATCATGAATGCGTGCTTCCACTTTAATTCCAGCTCTTGAAGCTGCTAATACTCGAGTATTATCAATAGTTGTTAATTTACCATCACTCATCCTAACAACATCAATAGGATCTCCTTTCCAACCATTAATCTTCATTCCATTTGTCAAATCAGCAGCACCGTTTACTGAACTTTGGCTAAAACGAATATCTTTTGGATCTAATGTTTGCACATCAGACTTACACAACCCCAGCGGATCAATCCACCCCAGCGGATTATGCACATACCCGTAAGGATTCACCCCGCCCGACAGCCCTATCGGGTCCGGGCTCAGGTATTGCCCCGCCCCGTTATCATAGTAACGGAAACGGTTGTAGTGCAACCCTGATTCTTCATCGGCATATTGCCCCGCAAAGCGCAGGTTGCAACTCAGCTTGTCCGCATCGTTCGCCGCCACCGGCCACTCCGTCACCTCACCCCAGGTGCTCAGCCGGCCCGCCCACGCCACTTTACCCTGCGCCGTCAGCAGCTCGCGCGGCGTCCCCATGTGGTCACTCACCACGTAGTGAAGCTGACCCTTTTGATACCGCGCCGCCGGCGTCAGCGACCCCGGCGCGTACAGCCACTGGATGCCTTCGTCATACGCCACCGTACCGTCCGCGTACACCGGCGTTTCCGCTATCATCTGGTCCCCACTCCACCGGTATTCCGTCCCCGCGGGACGCGTGTCAGCCGCGTTTTCAGCACCCACCTTCTGTTTGCGGATGCGGCGGCCGAACGGGTCGTAGCGATAACGCCACCGCACCCCCGACGGCGTCATCAGCTCACTCAGCCGGTCATGCGCATCCCACCGGTAGCGCCACCTCTGCGGCCGGTAGCCATCGCGGTAACGGCACTTCTCCGTCAGCCTCCCCGCCGCGTCGTACCGGTAGTCATCCTCTCCCCGGCTCACCACACGCCCCCCCGCCTGCCGCTGCGGCACCGGCGCTGACATCGCCCCCCGCGGCAGACGGCTCTGCTCGCGGATGTTCAGGTTCGCGTCGTAACGGAACCGCTCCTCCACCGCCATCATGCCGCCGGACGCCGACCGCGTTATCTGGTCGTTACTGTCATAATCAAACTGCGACGTGCCCCAGCGGTCATCATCCAGGCTCAGCAGGTTGTACGCCCCGTCATAGGCCCAGCGCCGGTTCACCGCGCTGCCGCTCATCTGCGCCCCGTCGCCGCCCGGCAGGTGCCGGTACTGCCCGCCGTCGCGCCCCGCCGCCTGGTGCAGTAACATCCCCGTCGCCGAATACCCCTGCGACTGCACAAAACCCGCCACGCTGTGGCGCAGGCGTTCACGACCGCCCGCGTCATACTCTATCTCCAGCGGGCTCAGGTCCCCCGCCTGCATCCGCGCTATCCGCCCGGCCATGTCGTAGTCAAAGGCTAACGTCAGGCCCCGGAACGCCCGCGACAGCGGCCGGTCGCTGCGCGTGTCCCACCTGTGCGTCACCGCCTCGCCGTTCAGCCGCTCACACACCAGACGACCCGCGTCGTCAAACTCAAACTCCACCCGCGCGTCATCGTTCTGCGCCCGTATCATCCGCCCCTGACGGTCATACCCGTAATGCGTGACGGCGAGCAGCGCGGACTGCGTCCCGCCGCCCTGCCACACCTCCTGACGTATCAGCTCGTCGCGCAGGGAATAGTGCCAGCGGACAATCCGGTCGTCCGCATGCCGCGCCCCCGTGCGCCGCCCCGCGGCGTCGTACTCATACTGCACGCTGCGGCCGGTAAAATCCGTCTCGCGGATAACCTGCCCCGCAGCGTCCCGCTCAAGGCTATAGGTTTCACCGCCCGCACGGGTGACCTGTTTCAGCCGCGTGAGGGAGTCATACTGAAAGCCCAGCGTCTGACCGTCCGGACGGGTCAGCCCCAGCAGCAGGTCAAACTCCCCGTACACATAACGGGTGGTTTTGCCCCCGCCGTCCGTCGTCGTCGCCCGCCGCTTTTCGCCGTCGTAGCTGGCCTCCTGCCTCACGCCGTCCGGCAGGTCGATGGCCGTCACGCTGCCCGCCGCCCCGGCGTGCGCCGCTGAGTGCGTGTACCGCGTCAGATGGCCCAGCGGGTCGGTGACGCGCTGCACGCGGCCGAACGGGTCCTGCTCCAGCCGGGTCGTGGCCCCGTCAGGGGAGATAAGCGTGGTCAGCTGATGCCGGGCGTTGTAACCATAGCGCCACGTTGCGCCGTCAGGCTGGTGCTCACTCACGCACTGCCCGCTGGCGTCATATTCACTGCGGTGCACCCGCCCCTGCGGGTCGGTCCGGCTCAGCAGCCGTCCCTGTTCATTCCATACAAACTGCCAGCGTTTGCCGCCGGGCTGCGTGAGGGCGATAACCTGACCGGCGTCGTTGTAGTCATAGCGCACCGTATCCCCCGCCGCCCCGGTGACCTCCGTCACCTGGCCAAACCCGTTGTAGCGGTAGCGGGTTTCACGCCCGAGCGGGTCGGTCTCGCGCACCCTGTTGCCGTGGTCCCACAGGGTCTGCGTCACGCGCCCCAGCGCGTCGGTCGCCCGGGTGACGCGCCCCGCCGTATTGTATTCAAACACGGCGCGTCCGCCCTCGCCGTCGAGGTAGGTGGTGGTGCGGCGCAGGTCGTCATAGATAAACCGGTCGCAGAAGTAGCCGCCTTCGCCCCGGGTTTGCGTGACCCGCCCGCGGGTGTCATAGCGGTAGTGCACATCGCTTTTATCGGTGTCGTGCCAGCGGGTCATGTGCCCCTGCGCATCGTATTCGTGCCACAGATGGCTGAACTGGAAGGTGTCACACTCCGCCAGCATCCCCGCCTCATCGTAAACGCAGTGCGCCAGCCACTGCCGCTGCGCCCCTTCGACCCGGTGCAGATGGCGCAGGCGGTTATC
The DNA here is from genome assembly GCF_021276285.1 of Rahnella victoriana. Taxonomy (NCBI): domain Bacteria; kingdom Pseudomonadati; phylum Pseudomonadota; class Gammaproteobacteria; order Enterobacterales; family Yersiniaceae; genus Rahnella; species Rahnella victoriana. Next base: position 3,433,713 of record NZ_CP089919.1, on the reverse strand, counting down.
CTGATACGTCAGCGTAAGGTCATAGCCGTCGCTGTGCTCAAGACGCACCAGACGCTCATCCCGGTAGTGAAACACAATGCGGTTGCCGGCCGCGTCCTGCACGGCGGAGAGAGGACGCAGGGCCTGCGGCTGCGGCGCAAAGCACAGCGTCTGCCCGCTATGGCGGTCGTGGATATACAGCGTGCCCTGACGGCTGCCGTATAACCGGCAGTGCGCCTGATGCAAATTGAGCGCGTCCACCTTATCCCCGGCCGCGTAATAACTCAGCACCGTGCCCTCATGGTTGGTGAAGTGAATTTCACCTTCATCCAGGCGCAGCGACTGCGACCAGTTATCCCGCCATTTGGCACCAAACAGGCCACCTCCCTCCGAGCGCGAACGGTACACGCGGGTCAGCGTCAGCGGCAGCGTACCCGGCAGGTCAGTCACCGGGAGAATCTGCAATAGATCCCCGGTGGCGACGTCAACCGGGTCACCCTCGCAGGTGCTGCTCTCCACGGCGTTATCGCCGCCTTTTTTGTCCGAGGTCGACGGGGCCGCATCCTTATCCGCCGCCGTCTTGCCCTCAACCTTTCGCGTGGTCACCGTGGCGCCGGGCTCCGTCACGACACGGGCGACCTCTTTTTCCGCGCCCTTTACCGCCACCGTGGCCGCCCTTTTCGCCGCAAGCCTGCCAAACAAAGCGGCCGCCCCTCTGGCGAGGCCGACACCGTCGGCTGCCGTCATCGCCAGCTGTATCGCCACGTCGCCGGTATGCTCGGCGGGGGTATTCAGGGTGGCCTTCGCGGCATCGAAATTCACGCCGGCGGCGCTGTCACTGAGATCCTGCGCCGCCTGCATCATCCCTTCCGCCTGCGCCGCGCTTCCCGTGGCCCCCATAATGGCGGCATTTTGCATCATCTGCCCGGCCGCCTGATAAGAGGCGCCCTGCGCCATCAGCCCGCCTAAATCCACGGCGGTATTCCACAGGCTTTTTCCCGCCCCCAGCGCCGCCATCTCCGGATGGTCAATGGCGTCGGGTATGCCGTCTTTACCCTCGCTGAGCCAGTCCGTAAATTCATCCCACACCCCCTGCTCGGCCGGCGTTTCGGGGACGGCGGGGGGATTGGCCTCAGCGGCCGGAATATTCACGGGCTTCGGGGCATGGGTGATTTTGCCTATCGTATTGCCGGTGCCCGTCGTCGCGGGCGTGGCGGGTTCAGCCCCCCCGCCACCGTCGCCGGACTCGTCGATGATTTCTACGCTTCCCTCTGACATAACCGCTCCTTGTTTTATTTACCGTTCATCCAGAATTTATCGCCATGGCGTATACCCATAACTAATAAGTGGATTTTACGGTAAAGAGACAAGAAGGATCAGATCTAAAAGGCAGTGTACTTCGTTATAATTTTTGCCAAAACAGCATGTAAATTTAGTCGTTTTAGTCGAGGCCTCGGCCCGCAAAGGCTGGAGAGGTATCAGTCAGTTCATAAAAGCGCCATCCGGCTTTTCTATCCTAATAAAACATTGGCGACGCCGGTCAGACAAGCCATATTTAGAGTGAATGATGATAAACGAAGAACCAAGGAAAAGCGTATGGATAACAAGTCCCTCACCGCTTCACAGGCGATTGAGAAGCTCGAAGAGATGTATACCAACTCGGTAGCCGCCCTGCGGGATGCGATTAAAGATTTCATCGTTCAGGGAACCCTGCCGGATATTGCCGCGCGTGCCGCCGGGCTGTTTGTTTATCCCGAACTGCGGGTCAGCTGGGACGGCGTAACGCCCGCCAAAAACCCGACCCGAGCCTATGGCCGCTTCTCTCATCCCGGACGTTATGCCAATACCATCACGCATCCGGAGCTTTTCCGCCATTACCTGCTGGAACAACTTTCCCTGCTGGAAGAGGAATACGACGCCGTGATTGAAGTGGTGCCGTCTCAGCAGGAAATCCCCTATTCGTACGTGATTGACGGCTCGGACCTGATGCTGGACCGCTCGATGAGCGCGGGACTGGCGAAGCATTTTCCGACCACGGAACTGTCGCAAATTGGCGATGAAACGGCGGATGGCCTGCATTATCCCGGCGACATCTTCCCGCTGTCACATTTCAACGCACTGCGCGCAGACTTCTCGCTGGCACGCCTGCGCCATTACACCGGCACGCTGATCGAACATTTTCAGCCCTATGTGCTGTTCACCAACTACACCCGCTACGTCGATGAATTTGTCAGCTGGGCCTGCGCGCAGATTGCCGATCCGGAAAGTCCGTATGAGGCACTGGCTTGTGCGGGCAGCGTGTTCATCACGGCGGAAACGCAGAATCCTGAGCAGGCGGTGTCCGATCTGGCCTGGAAAAAACACCAGATGCCCGCCTATCATCTGATTGCCCGCGACGGTACGGGGATTACGCTGGTCAATATCGGGGTCGGTCCGGCAAATGCCAAAACCATCTGTGATCATCTGGCGGTACTGCGCCCGCATGTCTGGCTGATGATTGGTCACTGCGGCGGATTGCGCGAAACACAGTCGATCGGCGATTACGTACTGGCGCACGCCTATCTGCGTGACGATCATGTACTGGATGCGGTATTGCCGCCGGATATCCCTATTCCGAGCATTGCCGAAGTGCAGCGTGCGCTGTACGACGCCACCAAAATGATGAGCGGTATGCCCGGTGAACAGGTCAAACAACGGCTGCGTACCGGGACGGTGGTCACCACCGATGACCGTAACTGGGAACTGCGCTATGCCGCGTCGGCGCTGCGTTTTAACCTCAGCCGCGCCGTCGCAGTCGATATGGAAAGCGCCACCATCGCCGCACAGGGTTACCGTTTTCGGGTGCCTTACGGGACGCTGCTTTGCGTGTCGGATAAACCGCTGCATGGCGAAATCAAGCTGCCGGGTCAGGCGAACAAATTCTACGAAGGCGCAATCTCAGAACATCTGCAAATCGGCATCTGCGCCATCGACCTGTTACGCGCCGAGGGCGATCATCTGCATTCACGCAAATTGCGCACGTTTAATGAACCGCCGTTCCGTTGATAACCACTCTGGCTCCCCTAAATAGTTCGTGTTGCAGGCAGGCGGCAAATTTAATAATCCCGATGAGCTTACATTAAGTAAGTGACTCGGGTTATTAAACGCAGCCAACGCATCTGCGGCACGAAATATGACGGGGAATTAAGGATTTCCAAAAAAAGACTTTGCATATTGCACAGTCTTTTACCATCATAAATTAAAACGCTGTTCTACTTTCTGCCACCCTGGAACTCTCTTGCAAAACGTCATCGTCTCTTTGCGCAAAGCCATCGAGCGCACGCCCTGGTATCCGAAACGGCGTTCTTACCGTACCTTGTTCTGGCGTGAGATTACGCCCCTCGCCGTCCCTATCTTCTTCGAGAATGCCTGCGTCCTGCTGATGGGGGTGCTCAGCACGTTTCTGGTCAGCTGGCTGGGTAAGGAAGCGATGGCGGGCGTAGGGCTTGCCGACAGTTTTAACATGGTGGTGATTTCCTTCTTCGCGGCGGTCGATCTCGGTACCACGGTGGTGGTGGCGTTCAGCCTCGGAAAACTAGATCACGAACGCGCCCGCGCTGCCGCCCGCCAGTCTCTGGCAATCATGACGGTGTTTGCCGTACTGCTGGCGATACTTTTGCAATTTTCCGGACATGTGATCATCGACATGATCGCGGGCAATGCAGAACCCGAAGTGAAAGAACTGGCGCTGTCGTACCTGCAAATGAGCAGCTGGAGCTATCCGGCGGCAGCGATTGCGCTGATCGGTTCCGGCGCCCTGCGCGGTGCCGGTAACACCAAGATCCCGATGCTGCTCAATGGCGGCATGAACATCCTCAATCTGATGATCAGCAGCGTATTGATCTACGGCTGTTTCGGCTGGCACGGCCTGGGCTTTATCGGTGCCGGTCTGGGGCTGACCATTGCCCGCTATATCGGCGCGATCGCGGTTATTTTTGTGCTGATGGTGGGGTTCAATCCGTCGCTGAAAATCTCGCTCAAAAGCTACTTCCTGCCACTCAATACCAATATTCTGCGTGAAGTATTAGGCATTGGTATTCCTGCCAGTATCGAATCCGTGCTGTTTAACGGCGGTAAACTCCTGACACAGGTTTTTGTCGCCGGCATGGGCACCAATGTCATCGCCGGTAACTTTATTGCCTTCTCCATTGCGGCACTGATTAACCTGCCAGGCAACGCGCTGGGGTCGGCATCGACCATTATCGTCGGAACCCGTCTGGGTAAAGGACAAATTGCGCAATCCGAGCGTCAGTTGCGGCATATTTTCTGGCTGTCCACCTTCGGGCTGTGCGTGCTGGCGTTCCTTTCCGTGCCCTTTGCCGGGCTACTGGCACGGTTTTATACCAATGAGCAGGACGTTATCGACGTCGTCAAAATCCTGATCTGGCTGAATGCCGCCTTCATGCCATTCTGGGCCGCGTCGTGGGTGTTGCCGGCAGGCCTGAAAGGCGCGCGCGACGCACGCTTTACCATGTATGTGTCGATGCTCGGCATGTGGGGTTGTCGCATCGTGGTGGGCTATTTCCTTGGCATTGTTCTGGGCTTCGGCGTGGTCGGCATCTGGCTCGGCATGTTCCTCGACTGGATCGTGCGCGGCCTGTTCTTCTACTGGCGAATGGCCAGTGGCCGCTGGTTGTGGAAATACCCGAGAGCCAAAAAGACAGAATAATCTTTTGCGGTTACGCCCGCCGGTACATCCGGCGGGGATGGCCGATCTTGCCGTAGAGCATTTCTACCCGCAAATCCCCTTTCTGCACACAATGCTCGAGATAACGGCGTGCCGTCGTTTTACTCAGCTTCGTTTCACTGACCACTTCATCCACCGAATAACAGCGTGGTTCTCCCTGTAAGAAGATGCCTTCCACCAGATTCAGCGTGTTTTCTTCAATGCCTTTGTTTCCCGCTTTGGGCGTGAAATCTTTTGCCTGAAGCTGATACAGGCTGTCTACGTTCTGCTGATCCACCACTTTCCATGCCCGCTGGGTCTGGCTGAACTGAATAAAGCGATCCAGCGATTGCTGGAGGCGGTTCCACGACACCGGTTTAAGAATGTAATCAAAAGCACCGCAGCGGATCGCCTGACTACAGGTGTGCATATCACTGGCCGCCGTAATGAAAATGACCGAGCAGTGAGCCTTCTTAAACAGATCGTGTTCAATCAGCGAAATCCCCTGTCCGTCCGGCAGATAATTATCCAGCAGTAATAACTGTGGACGCTTTTCTTCGATCAGCGCCTTTGCTTCCCGCAATGTGGACGCGACGCCGACCAGCCGCAGCCAGCGGTGATTATCAATAAGCTCGGCATACAGCCGGGCCAGCTGGTTTTCATCTTCCACAATCATTACGTCAATCATTTCGGCTTGCATCATTTACTCTCTTCAAATTCCGTGACGTTGTCCGGGATAAAGACCGAAAACACCGCGCCGGTCGGCGGGTTATCCGAAACTTCAATAAAGCCACCCGCGTGGCTGACATAGCTGGCCACCAGATGCAGCCCCAGCCCGTGATCGCCCTGCGACTTGGAGGTCACGCCCAGCGTGAAAATCTGTTCCCGCCGCTCCTGTGCGATTCCGATGCCATGGTCAGCGACTTCAATCACCAGCTCACTCGCGCCGGAAGCGATATAGACCTCAACCGGCCCCGCATCATGACCCCGCAACAATGTGGCTTCGATGGCGTTATCCAGCAGGTTGCCGATAATCGACATCAGCTCGGTTTCACTGAGTGCTACAGGCAACCGGGTTAACTCACAGGCCGGGTCAAAAGCCAGTTCAACGCCTTTTTCCCGCGCACGGGCGTATTTACCGAGCAACAGTCCGCACAGCCTTGGCGAGCAAAAGCGTGCCGAGACGAAATCCAGTAACTCCTGCGCCCCTTCTGACTGCGCTTCGATGTAGCGGATCGCCTCGTCATAGCGTCCCATGTGCAGCAACCCCGCCAGCGTCGCCGTCCAGTTAAGTTGCTCATGGCGCATGACGCGCAGGTTATCGGCATAACGCTGCACCTGACTGAGCTGAATACTGAGCCGGTCAATGTCGCTGCAATCGCGGAAGGTAATCACCCAGCCCTGCAGCTCATTTTCCAACATAATCCGTACACGGCTGGCGATCACCGTCAGGCTGTTGAACAGGCAGATCTCATCGTGGATGTCTTTTTCCAGCATCACCTGCGGGTCAAAGAAACTGACCGGTGCGATGACCTGCTGAAGTGGCAGGCCGCGCAGTTCACGGGATGGTGCATCCAGACCGAGCAATTTTTTAGCCGCCTGATTGATCACCGCGACACGAAACTGATCGTCAATGGCGATCACCCCTTCGTAGATCGATTCCATCAGGGCTTTTTGCTGTCTCACCAGCAGGCCGATTTCGCGTGGCTCCAGCGAGAACATCTGTTTTTTGATTGAGCGCGAAAAAAACCATGAGAAGGTGAACAGCGCCAGTAACAGCATGGCGGCCGCCAGCAGAATGCTGATCACTTTCTCAAGCGTCAGATTATTAATGTGGCTGGTGAGATAACCGACAGACACGATGCCGATCACCTGACCTTCAGCATTACGGATCGGCGCTTTACTGCGCAGCGACAGCCCGATACCGCCCAGCCGGATGGTGGTCGTGCTTTTACCCGCCAGCACTTCTTCGTTATCACCGCCGACCAGCGTGGTGCCGACCCGGTCGGCATAAATGGAGTGAAACAGATGCATTGCCTTGCCGTCACCAATGACCATATAACTGGCGTCGCTGCGGGCAGAGATATTCCTCATCAAACTATTAATTTCCGTAATATCCTTATTTTCCACTGCCGAGATTAAAGACGGAATAAGTGCAATTTCTTCCGCCTGAACTTTTGCGCGAATTCCCATATCTTCATATAACTGCCGCTGAATATCCTGATAGTAATAAACTCCCACGATGGAAAACAGCGCCATAAATAACACCATAAGATAAAGAAAAAGCTTTATCTGAAAAGAAGGCCGGAAACGCATCTGAACACTCATTATTAAGCAGTGATATTAATAAACCCTGTGTGAACTTTATCATCCGGCAGTATTCCCGTCAGAAGGAACACTGAAAGTTGCGAGATGTGCCGCAGAACAATCACAGTCACAGCAAGCGATTTCGCAGGCACAACAAAATCCACAACAGCTTTTTCACCATAAATTAACAGTAATATTATAATTACAAATAACACCATAAAAACCACGATAAAATAATTTCACGCCGACGTCTAAAATCAATTAAAACCATTAAAACCTTTCACTCCTTTAAAATACCGTTTCTAATTTGCGGCACCTCACATAATAGCGGCAACTATCTCTCTTACACTCCCTGCACAAATTGACACAGGGGATTCATCATGAGTACAACCGACGACACCTATTCTGTTCCCGCGGCCTCTTCCTCCGCAAAACAGCTCTCATTAAAAGAAAAATGGTGGCACATTCTCGATACCTGGAAAATTGGCATTATTCCGTTACCGCTGTTTGCCATGGCGGGATTGCTGATTGCCATTGACTGTCTCGACGGCAAACTGCCCAGCGACATCGTGGTGATGGTCGCCACGCTGGCGTTCTTCGGCTTCGCCTGCGGCGAGTTCGGCAAGCGTCTGCCGTTCATCGGCAAAATGGGGGCGGCGGCGATTTGCGCCACTTTCATTCCTTCCGCGCTGGTCTATTACGGCCTGCTGCCCGATGTAGTGGTCGAGTCCACCACCAAGTTCTATAAAAGCACCAACATTCTGTATCTGTACATCTGCTGCATTATCGTCGGCAGCATCATGAGTATGGATCGCAAAGTGCTGATTCAGGGCTTCATGCGCATCTTCTTCCCGATGCTGTGCGGTGAAGTGATCGGCATGTTAACCGGGATGGGCGTGGGTCTGGCGCTGGGCATGGAACCCTTCCAGATTTTCTTCTTCCTGATCCTGCCAATCATGGCGGGCGGCGTAGGCGAAGGGGCCATTCCGTTGTCCATCGGCTACGCGACATTACTGCATATGGATCAGGGCGTGGCACTGGGTCGCATTCTGCCTATTGTGATGCTGGGCGGTCTGACGGCTATCGTGATCTCAGGCTCACTGAATCAACTCGGTAAACGCTATCCGCACCTGACCGGTGAAGGCCAGCTGATGCCGTCTTCCAAAAACGCCACCGCAGACAGCAGCAAGCTGAGCGGTACCGGCGGTAAAACCGATGTCACCACCATCGCTGCCGGTGCCCTGCTGGCCGTGCTGCTGTACATGGTCGGCATGCTGTTGCACAAACTGATTGGCCTGCCTGCACCGGTTGGCATGTTGTTCGCGGCTGTCGCCCTGAAACTGGCGCATGGCGTTTCTCCGCGCCTGCTCGAAGGTTCTCAGGTGGTTTACAAATTCTTCCAGACCTCAGTGACCTACCCGATCCTGTTCGCCGTCGGTGTGGCTATCACCCCGTGGAATGAACTGGTTGCCGCGTTCACCCTTTCTAATCTGCTGGTCATCGTCAGCACCGTCGGCGCGCTGGTGGCCACCGGCTTCTTCGTCGGTAAGAAAATCGGCATGCACCCGATTGATGTCGCCATCGTCTCCTGCTGCCAGAGCGGTCAGGGCGGAACCGGTGACGTGGCGATTCTGACGGCGGGCAACCGTATGTCGCTGATGCCGTTTGCCCAGATCGCCACCCGTATCGGCGGTGCGATCAACGTCTCGGTTGCACTGCTGGTTCTCGGCAACTTCCTTGTCTGACGCCGTGTTCAACCCTTTTTAAAATTCAGGACATTTTTATGAAACTGGCAAGTTATCTCTATAAGGGGCGCAAGTCCTACGGTATCGCAACGGCGCACGGCATGATCGACCTGGGTCGTCATCTCGGACAGCTTTACCCGGACCTGAAAGCCCTGCTGGCGGGGAACGGGCTGGCACATGCTCAGGAACTGGCTACCCTGCCCGTCGATCTCGATTTCAGTGATCTGACGTTTCTGCCGGTAATTCAGAATCCGGAAAAAATCCTCTGCGTCGGCATGAACTATGCCGAAAAACGCAAAGAGTTTGACCAGCATAATCCGGCGCCGACCTTGTTCGTGCGCTTTGCCGACTCGCAAACCGGCCACGGTTCTCCCGTCATCAAACCGAGCCGGTCTGTGGAGTTTGATTACGAGGGGGAACTGGCGGTGATCATCGGTTCGGCCGGGGAAAATATCTCACGCGAAGATGCCCTGTCGCATGTCGCCGGATACAGCTGCTACATGGACGGTTCCGCCCGTGACTGGCAGCACACCTGGTTTACCGCCGGTAAAAACTGGCGTCAGACCGGCGCATTCGGGCCGTGGATGACCACCGCCGATGAAATCCCGGATCCGCACTCGCTGGCGATCCGTACGTGGCTTAACGGCAACATGGTGCAGGAAGACAACACCCGCAGCATGATCCACAAAGTCGCTGAACTGATTGAATACATCAGCACCTTTACCACGCTGCATGCCGGTGACGTGATCATCACCGGCTCTCCGGGGGGCGTGGGGAAAAAACGCGTGCCACCGCTGTTTATGAAGCCCGGCGACCGCATCGAAGTGGAAATCGAAAAGATCGGCCATCTGAGCAATGTGATTGTCGCCGCAGACATGAAGATTGCCACCGACCGTCAGCTGAGCCCGGCTTATGTTCAGTCGTAATACGCCCGACTTTCACGTCATCTCTGTCAGCCAGCCGCCGCAAGGCATGCTGGAGGATATCCGCGCCCTGCTGCAACAAAGTCAGCTGGGCATGGATGACGATATTGAGCAGTTTGTGGTGGCCTGTTCAGGCCACCAGCTGGTCGGATGCGCCGGACTGGTGAGCAACACCATCAAATGTGTGGCCGTCGCCGCCGACTGGCGCGGTGAAAATCTCAGCGCCAGACTGCTCGGCGAAGTGGAAAATCTGGCGGTCTCCGGCGGACATTTCCATCTGTTTCTCTACACCCGCCCCGCCAATCTTGAGCGTTTTCGCGGCTGCGGGTTTTATCCGCTGGTGCAGTGGGATCAGGTGGCAGTGCTGATGGAAAACACGCCGGTAGGCATCAGCCATTATTGCCGTGGGTTGCAACGCCATTATCACCGCGGCCAGCGTATTGGCGCGGTAGTGATGAATGCCAATCCGTTTACGCTTGGTCACCGTTATCTGGCTGAACAGGCGGCGGCGACCTGCGACTGGCTGCATGTGTTTGTGGTCAGTGAAGACGTGTCGTATTTCCCGTTTCAGGAACGGCTGGAGATGGTGCGTCAGGGGGTGGCAGACCTGTCCAATGTGACGGTGCATGCCGGTTCGGAATATCTGATTTCCCGCGCGACCTTCCCCGGTTATTTCCTCAAGGATGCCGGACTGGTCAATCAGGCCTGGAGCGTGATGGATCTGCTGATTTTCCGTCAGTACATCGCCCCGGCCTTGGGGATTACCCATCGTTTTGTCGGCAGTGAGCCTTTCTGCCCGGTCACGCATCAGTACAACTGCGATATGCATGACTGGCTGGAAACCCCTTCCCGCTCGGCGTCGCCGCCCCTGAGTGTGACCGAGTTACCGCGAAAACGTCACGCCAGCGGCAGGGCCATTTCCGCCTCTGAGGTGCGTGCCTTGCTCAAAACACAGCAACTGGCACGGATCCGCGACATCGTTCCGCCCGGCACCTATGCACATCTCGAACAACATTATTTCGCCAGTGCGCCCGCTGAAACCGCACTCGGTGACGAACGTATTATTTCACCCTCACTTTGTTAACAGCAGGAAAAACCAATGAAAATTGTGAAGGAGGCGCTGGCAGGCACGGTTGAATCCAGCGATTTGCTGGTCAAAATCGCCCCGGCCAGTGAGCTGAATGTGGTGATCAACAGTGAAGTCATCAAACAGTTTGGTGATCAGATCCGAAGCGTGGTCAGCGAGACACTCGCCGCCCTCGGCGTGACCGAAGGCTTACTGATTATCGAAGATAAAGGCGCGCTCGATTGTGTGATCCGCGCCAGGGTACAAAGTGCGGTGCTGCGCGCGGCACAGGCTGAAGAGATTAACTGGGAGACGTTACGATGAAAAAACTGCGCCGCAGCATGCTGTTCCTGCCGGGAGCCAGCGCCGCCATGTTGTCCACTGCGTTTATTTATCGTCCGGACTCCATCATGTTCGATCTGGAAGATGCCGTTTCGCTGCGTGAAAAAGACACCGCACGCATTCTGGTTTTCCATGCCCTTCAGCATCCGATGTATCGCGATATCGAAACCGTTGTCCGCATCAACCAGCTCAGCACCCCCTTTGGCCTTAAAGATCTGGAGGCTGTGGTACGTGCCGGGGTGGATGTGGTGCGCTTACCCAAAACCGATACGCCGGACGATATTTTTGAACTGGAAGCACATATCGAACGCATCGAGAAAGACTGCGGTCGTGAACCCGGTTCGACCAAAATCATGGCGGCGATCGAATCGGCCATTGGCGTGATTAACGCCGTGGCGATCGCCCGCTGTTCACCGCGTCTGATCGGCATCGCGCTGGCGGCTTTCGACTACGTGATGGACATGCAAACTGAGCGCGGCGATGGCACCGAGCTGTTTTATGCCCGCTGTGCCGTGCTGCATGCCGCCCGCGCTGCCGGTATCGATGCCTTCGACGTGGTTTATTCCGACATCAACGACGAGGCCGGTTTCCTGCGGGAAGTCGAGCTGATCCGCAAAATGGGCTTCAACGGCAAATCCCTGATCAACCCGCGCCAGATTGAGCTGCTGCATAACGCTTATGCGCCAACACAGGAAGAGGTGGATTACGCGCACCGCGTGATTGCTGCCGCTGAAGAAGGTGAGCGTAACGGTCTGGGCGTGATTTCGCTGAACGGCAAGATGATCGATGGCCCGATCATCAATCATGCACAGGTGGTACTTGAACGCGCCAGCGCGTCAGGCGTGCGCCGCTAGCCCTCAATTTTGCACAGGAAGATCTTTATCATGAGTCATTTAACTGAAACTTTGCACAGCCATCATCCGCAACTCCGGCACCTTGTGCCGTTTGACGGCGCCCACCGCACGACGCCTTATCTTTCCGATCCGGATGCCCGTCTGCACCGTAAATTGTGTGATTCGCTGGAACAGGCGATTGCCCGCAGCGGCCTGAAAGACGGCATGACCATTTCCTTCCATCACGCTTTTCGCGAAGGCGATCAGGTGATCAATCACGTCGTGGCGACACTGGCGAACCTTGGCTTTAAAAATCTCACGCTGGCGTCCAGCTCGCTGATGACCTGCAACGAGGCGCTGATCGAACATATCCGCCATGGCGTCATCACCCGTATTTATACCTCCGGCATGCGCGGCAAACTGGCCGATGCCATCTCGCACGGGCTGATGGAAGAACCGGTACACATCCACTCCCACGGCGGACGGGTGAAGTTGCTGCAGGACGGCGAACTGAACATTGATGTCGCGTTTCTCGGCGTGCCGTGCAGCGATGAATTCGGCAACGCCAACGGCACGCACGGTAAATCCTGTTGTGGTTCGCTGGGTTACGCGATGGTTGACGCACAGTTTGCCAACACCGTGGTGCTGCTGACGGAAGAACTGGTGCCCTTCCCTAACATGCCCGCCAGTCTGGTGCAGGATCAGGTGGATTACATCGTAAAAGTCGATCAGGTCGGCGATCCGGCAAAAATCAGCGTCGGCGCGGCGCGTGTCACCAGTAATCCGCGCGAGCTGATGATTGCCCGCACGGCAGCGGAAGTCATCGAATATTCAGGCTATTTCAAACCGGGCTTTTCGATGCAGACCGGTTCCGGCGCGGCGGCGACGGCCTGTACCCGTTTCATGGAAGAAAAAATGGAACGCAACCAGATCACCGCCCGTTTTGCCCTCGGCGGCATCACCGGCAGTCTGGTGGATTTGCATGAAAAAGGTCTGATCGACACCCTGCTGGATACGCAATGTTTCGACGGGCAAGCGGCGGCCTCGCTCAGCCGTAACCCGCGGCACATCGAGATTTCCACCAATGTGTACGCCAATCCGGGCGCGAAAGCGGCGAGTTGTGATCAGCTGGATATCGTTATCCTGAGCGCACTGGAAATCGACACCGGTTTTAACGTCAACGTGATCACCGGCTCCGACGGCGTAATGCGTGGCGCCTCCGGCGGACATTGCGACGTTGCCAGCGCCGCCAACCTGACCATCGTGGTCGCGCCGTTACTGCGCAGCCGGATCCCGACGGTGGTGCGTCGTGTCACAACCCGCGTGACGCCGGGGGAAAGCATCGACGTGCTGGTGACCGACCACGGCATCGCCGTGAATCCGGCACGTCCGGAAATCCGTCAGCGGCTGGAAGAGGCGGGGATGAAAATCATGGACATTGAAACCCTGTATCAGCGGGCAATTTCCCTGACCGGCGAGCCGAAACCGATTGAATTCACCGACCGTATCGTGGGGGTGATCCGCTATCGCGACGGCAGCGTGATCGACGTGGTTCATCAGGTAAAAGAGGACGCATAATGACCATCATGACGCCTGCTCAGGCAGGCGTCAGCCTGGAGGATTTGCTGGCAGCAAAGGAACTGCGTGCACAGCGGCAAACCGACTGGCTGACACAATTCTCACAGCCGCTGATCTCCCTCACGCTGGTCACGCCGGGGCCGGTGAAAGATTCCGTGAGCTACCGTCAGGTAATGCGTGAGGCGCTGCAACGCGCCGACGTGATGTTACTGCAACACGGCTGGCCGGTACTGAAACATCAGGTTTTCTGGCTGCCTTCGGGAGCGGAAGCGTTCTGGTGTGTGGCACATCCGGCAGCGGAAGTGAAAGCAGCGACCGTCGCGCTGGAGCAATCTCATGCGCTCGGGCGTTTATGGGATTTCGATGTGATTTGTCCGCAGGCAGGCGTGACAGGGCGACGCTCACTCGACCTTGCCAGCCGCCGCTGTCTGGTCTGCCACGGCCCTGCCCATGCCTGCGCCCGTTCGCGTCATCACCCGCTGGATCAGGTGATCTCAAAAGTGGAGGCGCTGATCGATGGCTGGCACCGCGCTCACTGAATCACTTTCCCCCCCGTCCGTCGCCACGCTGGCGGCAGACGCCCTGCGCAGTGAAGTCTGGCTGACACCCAAACCGGGACTGGTGGACAGTGCCAATAACGGTTCGCACGATGACATGGATTTGCCGCTGTTTCTGCGCAGCATCGACGCCATAGCACCGTGGTTGTATCAGTTTCAGGCGCAGGGACAGCAGGATTTTTTGCAGCCTGCACCGGCGATGCTGATGCGTATCCGCCCCGCCGGTCTGGCCTGTGAACAGGCGATGTTCGGCGCAACACAGGGGATTAATGCCCACAAAGGCGGCATTTTCTCGCTGGGGTTGTTGTGTACGGCGGCAGGCAGGCTCAGCGCAGGCCACCGTCCGCTGACCCGTCAGGGTTTATGCGCAGAAGTGGCCGCCATGACACAAGGTCTGGTCGAACGGGAATTACAACATTGCCGTCAGCCCGCCACGGCCGGTGAACGCCTGTTTCAGGCTCACGGCATGACCGGCGCACGCGGCGAAGTGGAGAGCGGTTTCCTTACCCTGCGCCGTCATGTCTTACCGCACTGGTACAGTGAAACCCATCCTGAACGCCGCAGCCTGAACGCCCTGCTGCGTCTGATGGCGTATAACCCGGATACCAATCTGGTGGCGCGCGGCGGGCTGAGCGGATTACATTTCGTGCAGGATTATGCACGCCGGTTACTGACATCGGGCTGGCAGAAAGAGGATTTACAGCAGATGGATCAGGCGCTGATTGCCCGACATCTCAGCCCCGGCGGCAGTGCTGATTTACTGGCGGTGGCGACGGTATTAGTGGCTTTCCCGCAATGAGCACTGCATCTGACATCACCCTGATGCTGGTTCCCGGACTGCGCGACAGCGAAGCCGGGCACTGGCAAAGCCGCTGGCATGAGCAACGCCCTCATTGGCTGCGCATCCGCCAGCGCGACTGGTCACAGGGCGATCTTGAAGGCTGGATAGCCGCCATCGACCGCGAAAGAAAACTCACCCCCGCCCCGCTGTTGCTGATCGGCCACAGTTTTGGCGCACTCGCCAGTCTGGTGTGGGCGAACCGCCACCCGCAACATTGCGCCGGGGTGATGCTGGTCGCGCCTGCGGAACCGCTGCGTTTCGGGCTGGAGGACGACATTTTGCCTGTGCCGCTTGCCGTGCCGGGGCTGCTGGTGGCAAGTCACACCGATCCGTTGCTGTCTTTCGGCCGGGCAAGGTTTTGGGCACAGGCATGGGGCTGCGAGCTGGCCGATATCGGCGAAGCCGGACACATCAATGTCGAGTCGGGGTTTGGCGAATGGCCGTGGGGGCTGGCAAAACTGGAGCAGTTTGCCGCCGGACTGACGGCAAACGTGTCGACATAACGACAGGAAACGCACTCAGTATGGCGTTACTCAACAATACGGGAATGCATTGCCTGCGGAGGCTGAGACTTCTGGCAACAGAGGAAAATCATCATCAGCAGCGGGATCCACCCCAGCGCAATGCCCAGCGTGATTTTCATCCAGACATACGTTTCCGGTGAAGCGTATTCCATCAGAATCGAATTTAGCAGGCGCGAGACCACGCCGGCCAGATAGACACAGCCAAACCACCAGCCGGAACGGTTGATGTCATGCATGCGCCGGACACCCACCGCCAGCAGCGGCAATGCCGTCGCCAGGGCAAACAGGGTGTAAGCCACGCCAGCGTAAAAGATGCTGTGAGGATCCCCCGCCAGCGCGAACAGGAAGGACACGCCCATGGTCAGCAAAATAATGATCAGCAAGTTGCCCAGTGCAAATGTCCAGAACTCCTTGCGCGTCGCCCGACCATTAAAATCCACATACCTTTTCCAGCCCTGCAAATAACACTGCCATACCGTCATCTCATCACGTCCTTTTACCGGTTAATCAGTTTTATAACGTTAATTTTCAATTCGTAATCAAACAGAGCGTTTTCTTAATGCCCCCGCAACTGCTTCGCCAGAATATCAAGCTGGTCGGCAATCTGATTCAGATCTTTATCCTGCTGCCCCGGCGCGCGCGTCGAGTTACGCACCACCAGTTGCGCAGGCAAAATTTTCGACGATGTCGCTTCAGGGCTTTCGGCCAGCAGATGTTCAACCGCCTCTTTGCTCTGCAAATCGAGATCCAGCGAGACGGTGGTCAGCGCCGGATGGAAAAAGGCACTGTCGTAGGTGTCATCGTAACCAATGATCGACACCTGCTGCGGGATGGCGACGTTATGCTGATGCAGCGCACTGATCACGCCCAGCGCCATCTGGTCATTCCCCACCAGCATGGCGGTGAATTGCGGCGTCTCCCGCAAAATCTGCAACGCGCTGTAATACCCGCTTTTTGCACTCCAGTCACCGTGGATCACCGTCACCGGACGGATGTCTTTCTCCGCCAGTGTTTCCTGCCAGCTTTTCAGACGCAGACGGGATGACACGGAATCCTCCGGCCCCGCCAGCAAGGCGAATTCGCGATGCCCTAAATCATGCAGATATTCCACGCTGGCGCGTGATCCATCGGCCGGATTGAAACACACGTTGAACACCGGGCTGGTGGGATCGACATCGAGGAACAGACACAAAATATCGCGGTTATTTTCGTAAATCCGCTCTGCCTCTGTGCTTTCCAGCGGAATGTTGATGATCACCCGTTCCACACGCTGTGATTTCAGCTCGTTGATGGAGTCCTGAATGCTCTGATTCACGTCTTCATCAATCATGGAGATCAGCACCTGATACCCGGCCTGATGGGCGTATTTCTTCACGGAAGCGGCAATTTGCGACGGCGCATGTAACGCCAGCGAGGTGGTCACCAGTCCGAGGGTGAAGCTTTGTTTTCCAACCAGTTGTTGCGCCAGCCGGTTCGGCACATAACGCAATACTTCTATCGCCTGCTCGACCTTGCGGCGGGTGGCGTCTGAGACATTGGCCGACTTATTCAATACCCGCGAAACCGTCTGATAAGAGACACCGGCATAGCGGGCAACATCTTCTAATGTCGAACTTTTTGATTTCATTCTTTCCCCAGTCTGCGGCCCGTGATTTTGCTTCGTTTCATGATAATCGAGCCAACGTACGGGATCTCATTTAAAAGTTCAATCTGGAGAGCCGGTCATTGCATAAGTTATACGTTAACATTGCATATAATCGTGATTTGCATCACCACCGCATTAACAAAAACGTCATAATTACCAGACATATCTCACAATTCCGAATGTGTAAAATTGATCATTATTGTTTCTGGGTATCTTATAGATTCCGTAAATGTGAACGTCATACAATCATAAGGAAAAAGAATGAAACACAACTTACGCACTCTGGCTGTGGCGGTTTCACTCGCCATTACGACAGGCCCGGCAGTGGCAAACGATATTGATTTTCATGGGTATCTGCGTTCCGGGCTTGGCGTTTCCGGCAGCGGCAGTCTGGAGCAATTCCAGAAAAACAAAGTCGGTCGTCTGGGCAACGAAGATGACACCTACGGTGAAATCGAACTGGGCAGCGAAGTCTATAAGAAAGACGATGTGAGTTTTTATGTCGACTCGATGGTCAGCATGGTATCCGACGGTTCCAATGATGATGAAAACACCGTTAACGACGATGCCCAGTTCGGTCTGCGTCAGCTGAATCTGCAAATTAAAGGGCTGGTGCCGTGGGATAAAGATGCGGTGATCTGGGGCGGTAAACGTTATTACCAGCGCCACGATTTACACATCATTGATACCAAATACTGGAACATTTCCGGTGCCGGTGCCGGTGTTGAAAACCTGAAACTGGGCGATGGCGCGCTGTCCGTGGCCTGGATCCGTGGCGATGCCAATGACGTGGATTACCGCGTGGATGGCGATAGCGACGTCAACATCAACTACATCGACGTACGTTATGCCGGGATCAAACCGTGGAACGGTGCATGGATGGAAGTCGGTGCCGACTACGCCATGCCAAACCTGACGCACGATCAGAAAGACTACGGCGGTCTGTACGATGCGGATAACGGCGTGATGCTGACCGGCGAAATCAGTCAGGATATGTGGGGCGGTTACAACAAACTGGTGTTGCAGTACGCCAACAAGGGTCTGGCGCAGAACATGATTTCGCAGGGCGGCGGCTGGTACGATATGTGGAACTACACCAATGACGCCACCGGTTATCGCGGTATCATCACCGGCCTGATCCCGATCACCAGCAAGTTCAGCCTGAACCACGTGCTGACTTACGGTCACGCGGAAAACATCACCGATTATACCGATACCACGGAGCTGGTTTCTCTGGTGGGCCGTGCGCAATACCAGTGGACGGATTATGTCCGCACCATCGGTGAAGTCGGTACGTTCTATCAGAAAGACGATTACAAGAACGGTTCCAACTATAAGCAAGGCGGTCAGAAATATACACTGGCGATGGGTCTGGCAGCCGGTCCTGAGTTTATGTCACGCCCTGAACTGCGCGTGTTCGCTTCATATCTGAATGATTCAGAGCATGGCGATACCTTTGAAGATCACACCAAATCCGATACGTGGAACTTTGGGGTTCAGGTGGAAGCCTGGTGGTAAATTTCCTTCATTCTTGAAGCTGTTGCTGCGTTGGCTGCAACTCCAATGACTTTGAAAAAAACAGGCGTTAGTTATTAGAGAAATATCCTCATTGTAATAAAGCGACAGACAAAAACTTAATTTCTCTTGTAGGGGATCGTTACGTTTTTTCTCCGCACAGCAGCATCATTATTATCCGCAACAAAAAGAAGAAACAATAAAGGCAGCCTTGTGTCGGGCTGCCTTTATTTTTGCCGTTATTTAAAGAAAGGAGTTAATTGCTTTTTAATCCAAATTTCTCAGTCATTAATTTCTTCAGGCTGTCGGATTGTTTACCGAATATCGCATGCACTTCCTGGCCGATAATCACCACGCCAATTGCACCGGCCTGCTGGATAGCGCCGGAGTTCACCCGTTTGAGTTCTTTTACGGTCACCCGCAAACGGGTAATGCAGGCATCAACGTTAATAATATTCTCGCGCCCGCCGAGGGCATCAATTAATAACGCTACGTCAGTCGATGGCGGTGCGTCATTTTCAGGAGTTTTATTCTTCGCGGAGAATACATGCATAAAGTCTTTAATATTTACCATGATGATTACTCTCTTTCAGGAATGAAAAAAAACGTGCAACCGGGAATTCCTGATTGCACG
The DNA here is from genome assembly GCF_021276285.1 of Rahnella victoriana. NCBI lineage: Bacteria > Pseudomonadati > Pseudomonadota > Gammaproteobacteria > Enterobacterales > Yersiniaceae > Rahnella > Rahnella victoriana. The sequence continues at coordinate 3,414,519 of NZ_CP089919.1, read as the reverse complement.
TCGGTATTAAAATAAAGGTTTAAGCAATAACGGATAACCGGCGCGTCAGGATCTGGCAACCCAGTGCCGGAAGCGTCAGTTTGCGCGGCAATACGCCACCATGCACCATATCGCGATAATCGTCCGGCAGCGTCACCGTCTGGCTGTCTGCGGCATAGTTTTGCAGGAAGATAAATTCACTTTCCCCGTCGGTGCGTCGTGCTGCAGTGACGCCTTCCGGCAGTTCGGTATCTATCGCCTTCGGCAGTTTCATCTCTTTGGCCAGCGCGGTATAAAAATCAGCGTGGAACTGCTGATCATTGCGCGAAGCCAGATAATACGCCTGCCCTTTGCCGAACAGATTCACGGTCACGGCTGGCGTTCCGGCATAGAAATCATCGCCGTAAGTGGCCAGCGCCGCCGCGCCTTCCAGATGGATCACTTCGCACAACTCACTGGCACGGTACGGGCCGTTTAGCCCCAGCGCGTTGCCTTCGACACCGCTGACGCTGTTGTGCTGGTCGTCAGTCAGGCTGTCGATTTCTTCCGACCAGATGCCAAGCACCGGACGCAACGGTCCGGGGAATCCGCTGAGGAAACATAAATCGCTTTCGTTAACGATGCCGCTCCAGTAAGTCGCGACAAACCGGCCACCGGCCTGCACAAACGCAGTGATCCGCTCGCCAACGCCCTCGCGCACCATATACAGCATCGGCGCGATCACCAGGTCATAACCGGTCAGATCGCAGTCGGCATTGATCACATCCACCGCGATGCCCTGCGCCCAGAACGCGCGGTAATGTCCGGCGACGGTGTTTTCATATTCCAGCCCCTGATTGCGCGGGCCGAGGGAATCGTCCATCGCCCAGCGGCTTTCCCAGTCAAAGATAATCGCCACTTTGGCGTCGACGCGGCTGCCCGCCACCGGAGCCAGCGCGGATAAAATCCCGCCCAGTTCGGAGACTTCGCGCCCGACACGGGTATCGATATGCCCGACGTGATCCACCACCGCGCCGTGGAATTTCTCCGACGAGCCACGGCTTTTGCGCCACTGGAAGTACTGCACCGAATCCGAACCGTGTGCGACCGCCTGTAAGGAAGAAAGAATGTGCATGCCCGGTTTTTTCAGCTTGCTGACCGGCTGCCAGTTGGTGAAGCTCGGCGTCGATTCCATCAGCACAAACGGCTGGCCCTGTTTCAGGGTGCGCATCAGGTCGTGATACATCGCGGTGTACGCCGCCAGACCGATATCATCTTTGCGGGTATGCCACATCGGGTAGCTGTCCCACGAGATGAAATCCAGCACGCTGGCGAGTTTCCAGTAATCGTAATCGTAGAAATATTCCATGAAATTGGTGGTCGCCGGTAACGCCGGATTCTCCGCTTTCAGCGGACGGATTTCTTCGCTGCAAAAACGGGTCACCTGATCGGTGTTAAAACGACGCCAGTCAAGATTGAGGCCATGAACGCCGCTTTCGCCCTGCGGTGACGGCGATTCGATCTGTGCCCAGTCGCTGTACGTGTGGCTCCAGAAGGTGCTCCACCAGGCTTTGTTCAGCGCATCCAGCGTGACATAGCGGGCTTTCAGCCAGTCGCGGAAACGGGTCTGACAGTGGTTGCAATGGCACTCGCCGCCGTATTCGTTGGAAATATGCCAGCCGATCACCGCCGGATGATGGGCATACCGTTTCGCCAGCGCGCTGTTCATCAGCTGCACTTTTTCAGCATACACCGGCGAACTCATGCAGTGGTTGTGACGCCCGCCGTGCAGCGCTTTTACGCGGTCGCGGCCTACGCGCAGAACTTCCGGATATTTTTGTGACATCCACGCCGGGCGCGCCCCGCTTGGGGTGGCGAGAAAGACGGAGATACCGTTTTCATGTAAACGGTCCAGCACCTGATCCATCCAGCCAAACGTGAACTGGCCTTCTTCGGGTTCCAGCGCCGACCAGCTGAAAATCCCGACAGACATGACATTACAGCGTGCCTCTTTCATCATTTCGACATCGCGGATCAGGACATCAGGGCTTTCCAGCCACTGTTCCGGGTTGTAATCCGCACCATGTAATAGCCCGGAAATCTTACTGCTCAGAAGAGGAAATTTCGTCATGCTTGGTCCTTAGGAACTTTAAGAAATATCAACTCCCCGGCCAATGAAGCCGGGGAAAAAGGGATTAATTGAACACTTTGATGGATGGAAGGACCTGACCGTCACAGCCGAATAACGCCTGGTTTTCGCGGGCATTGCCCTCTTTCCAGTGGTCATTGATGTAGGTCATACCGGCGGGCGTCGCCCAGCCTGCGCCGTCAACGGCGATCCAGGTCGGTTCCCAGTAGAACAGGCCTTTGCCGCGATGATCCGGCACCGTCACCAGGCTGTTGATCATGTCGCTAAGGAAATCAGCCTGCCCCTGCACCGTGCCCGGATAGCCGCCGTCTTTGGCTTCTTTTTCCGTAAAGCTGTTTTCAGCGGCGTCGCAGTTTTTGGTGGTATAGCCGTAGGCCACTTCCACCACAATCACGTCTTTGTTGTAGCGTTTGCTGATGTCATCCATGTTGGCCTGTAAGGCGGAAATCGGGCCGTTCCAGTAGGTGTAAAATGACAGGCCGATCACGTCGTAAGGCACGTTGCGCTGGTTGATTTCATCGAACCACCAGCGGAAGGTGTCGTTTTTGGTGCCTTCCGCCAGATGCAGCATGATTTTGATGTCAGACGGATTTTTTTCGTCCGCCCGCACCCCGGAAATCGCGGCATTCAGCAGCCCGGCCAGACGGTCAAACTCGCCGCCGCCCGCGCCCCAGCTTTTGCCTTCCGGCCACAGAATGCCGCCGTTCATTTCATTGCCGACCTGCACCATATCCGGCACGGTGCCCTGCGCACGTAATCTGGCGATCACCTCGCGGCTGTAATCATGAATGGCCGTTTTCAGCTGCGGGTAATCCATTTTTTCCCAGCTTTTCGGCTTGAACTGTTTGCCGGGATCGGTCCAGAAATCGCTGTAATGGAAATCGAGCAGGATTTTAAACCCCTGCGCTTTGGCGCGTTTCGCCAGTTCCAGCGTGGTGGCGAGATCGTTATTGCCGCCGCCGTACGGATGCCCCTGCGCGTCTTTCGGATCCACCCATAAACGCAGGCGCACGTAGTTAAAACCGTTCTGCCGGAGGATCTCCATCGCATCGGTCTGTTTGTGGTGCTGATCAAAGAACTTGCCGCCGTGTTTTTCGACATCAATCAGCGTCGAGATGTCCGCGCCTTTGATGAAATCCGCCGGAACGTTGGCGACCTTTTTGATCACCACATCCTGCGCCACGGTCGAAAATGACATCGCCAGCACTACACAGGCCATTGCGCTTTTGTTGAAAATCTTCTTAGAAAATAACGTCATGACATTATCCTTTTGTACTGCCAGCGGTCAGGCCGGAGACGAAGTATTTTTGTAAGGCAAGATAGAAAATGGCGACCGGCACGGCGATCAGCACGGCGCCTGCGGCATACATGGTGTAGTTCGCGCCCATCTTCTGCGCCACCAGGTTGTACAGGCCAATCGGCAGGGTGTACTTGTCCGGCGTACGCAAAATGGTGCTGGAGAGGATGAAATCCCCCAGCGGTCCGGTGAAGGAAAACAGCGCGATCACCGCCAGTATCGGTTTCGATAACGGCATGATGATTTCGATGAAAATGCGGAAATTCCCCGCGCCGTCCATACGCGCCGATTCATCCAAATCTTTCGGGATAGCATCGAGATAGCCTTTCATCAGATAGGTGTTCATCGGGATCATGCCGCCGACGTAAATCAGCACCAGCGCCAGATGGCTGTTAATCAGGCCGAGTAACTGCGCCAGCACAAAGATGGCGATCAGCGCCGAAAACTGCGGGATCATCTGCAATAACAGAAACAGCATCAGCCCGTCTTTACGGCCTTTAAACCGAAAACGTGAAAACGAATAGGCGGTGAAACTGACGCAAATCAGGGTCAGGATCATGGTCAGGAAACTGATTTTCATCGAGTTCCAGTACCAGCCGACGTAATTCACGTCGCCGTTAAACAGGTCTTTGTAATGCTGGAACGAGACGTTCTCCGGAATAATCGACGTACTGAGCAGGCTGTTACCGGCATTCAGAGACGCACCGACCGTCCAGATCAGCGGATAAATAATGATCACCGCCACAATCAGCAACAGGAAATAACTCAGCCCCAGGCGGATAAACCGGTTTCTTTTAATACTGCTGTTCTTACTCATAGCCCTTCCCCCGGTTACGCCATATCATCTTGTTTAAATGAATTGGTTGAACGGAATTGCCACAGCGCAATACCGACCACAAATATCGACAGCAAAATGGTAATGGTCGCGGCAATGGCATATTGCGAAGATGACATGGTGAGTTTATAGATCCACGACACCAGAATATCCGTCCCGCCTGCATTCGAACCCGCCACCGCCGGGCCACCGTTATTAAACAGATAGATAATATTGAAGTTATTAAAGTTGAAGGTGTATTGCGTGATAATGATTGGCGCAATGGAATATAAGACCAGCGGAAGCGTAATGGTTTTTAATTTCTTCCAGGTGCTCGCACCGTCCATCGTCGCGGCTTCATATAAGTCGTTGGGAATGGCCTGCAATACGCCGGTGGTCATCGCAAAGACAAACGGGAAACCCAGCCAGGTCTGCATCATGATCAGCGCCGTTTTGGTCCAGAACGGATCGGTGAGCCAGGCTTTCGGTTCAATGCCTAATGCCGCCAGAATGCCGTTGTTGATGACGCCGAAGGAATCATTGAACATGCCGGCAAACACCAGAATGGTGACGAAGCCCGGCACCGCCCACGGCAGGATCAGCACGGTGCGGATCAGCGCCTTGAAGCGCAGATCTTTCTGATTCACCAGAATCGCCAGCATCACGCCCACGGTACATTGCAGCGTGGTCGCCAGCACCGTCCAGACCACCGTCCATTGCAAGACGTCCAGCAAGGTCGAGCGCCAGATATTGAGCGTGAAGATATTAATAAAGTTTTTGAACCCCACCCAGTCGACGAGTTTCGCCGGTGGCGTGTGATACAAATTGTAATTGGTAAACGCAATCGAGAAACCGAATATAATCGGGAAGACCACCACAAACACCAGCAAAATAAAGCCCGGCGTGATCATTAAATAAGGGAATCCCTCACGCAGCAATAAATGATATTGCTTACGCACGCCGGGTAATTCCACTCCCTGATCGCGACGTTTACCGTTAGCCCACGCATCGCGCAGACTCCAGTAATAAAACCCCACGCCAAATGCACCGATCAGTACGCTGATAATGCCTTTGGCTAACAGGAATATAGAATTATCACGCGGCACTTCTTCGCCCAGCGTATATAACCCCCATAATCCCTGACGCAGGAAATCATAGAACACGCCGGCGAAACAAATAAGAATGATAAAAAACACGATTCCCTTGGCCCATTGCCGGTTATAGAACTGCCCAAAACCGGGGATCAGCGCCACAGCCAGTGCCACCGGTGCATGGTGGCTGGCAGAAAGTGGCGCCGGGTTTTCCTCATGAAGACGCATAGACACAAAGATGTTCCTTTCACTGGTGAGGGCGTGAATTCACGCCCTCTTGTCAGACATACGGGGGTGTTACCGGTTACTCGTTGCTGGCTTTCGCCGCTTCGATCTGCATCTGGATATTTTTCACGGCATCATTGAGTGCCGCGTCAACCGGTTGTTTACCGGTCACGCCCAGCTGGATGCCGTTGTTGGCCGGACCCCAGACTTCCTGCATTTCCGGTACACCCGGCATGGCCGTGGCACGGGTAGACTGTTCAGCCACCGCATTGGCTTTCTCATCGTTTTTGATCATCGGATCATTCACCAGCACCGTCAGTGCCGGGATTTCTTTGGTCACTTCGTAACGCACTTTGGCGTACTTAGGCTGGTTGATGAAGGTGATGAATTTCTCGGCCAGCGGTTTTTGCTTGCTGTACGTCGAGACCGCATAACCTTTCACGCCAAGGAATGAGCTCATCGGTTTGCCGTTCGGCAACTGCGGCAACGCTTTGACGCCGTAGTTGATGCCCGCCGCTTCATACGGCTGGAATGCCCACGGGCCGGTGATCACTGCGGCCGCTTTCTTCTCCGTAAACAGTGAATCGATGGCGTTCAGGCCGTTATCACCGACAATCCCCGCCGGGAATAATCCGTCGGCATAGAATTTTTTCAGGTAAGTAATGGCTTCGATGCTGCCCGGTTTGTTCAGGCCGATATCTTCAACGTTGATTTCGCCTTTGGCGTCTTTACCGAAGATATAGCCGCCCATGGAAGCCATCGCGCCGTAGGCGTAATAGACTTCGTCAAACTTGGCCAGCAGGCCGTATTTGCCCTTCGCCCTTTCCGCTTTCGAGAAGGTGTAATACTCGTCGAGCGTTGCCGGAGCCTGCGGCAGCAAATCTTTGTTATAAATCAGCACCAGCGTTTCCACGGCTTTCGGCACGCCGTAGGTCTGGCCTTTCAGCTGGAATGCGTTTAATGCCGACGGGGTAAAGCTGCCGAGAAACGCCTTGTCGAGGGTCATCGGTGCCAGCAACCCCTGAACCACAGCGGTCCCTAACTGGTCATTGGGGATCACGACGACGTCGGGGCCGATACCTGCCGGACCATCCAGACGTAATTTCTCCGTTTGTTGTGCATAAGGCGTTTCCTGCACCACGACTTTGACGTTGTTCTCTTTTTCAAAATCTTTCACCGCGTCGGCAATACCGGAAGATTTCTTAATATCTTCCCAGATAAGTAACTGACCCTCGGCTGCCCGGACGGCCTGGCTGCTAAGGCTTAACGACATCAGTACCAGGGCAGTAAGGTGTGTAATTTTCATTGTTGCTCCTGAATGTGAAGGTATAACATTTTTGTAGGGTTAAACACGACACCGAATCAACAACCCATGCCAAAAACCCTTTAAACGCTGATTGCATAGTGATTAATGTCGTCCTGAAAACTATGTTATACGTTAAACTTACAAGCCATAAATCACTACAAAAAGATGCGTATTGTGTGATCTTCTCTCCAAAATTCGAACCCGCCTGTGCAAACGCTTACACAAGGTGGTTATAGTCCGAAACATCAGCGGTATGAATTCTTTATGAGGTCAAACATGTCCAGCATCAGACTTAAAAATGTGGTCAAACGTTTCGATAAAACCGTGACGTTGCATGGCATCAATATTGATATTGAAGACGGGGAGTTCACTGTCTTTGTCGGGCCATCGGGATGCGGGAAATCCACCCTGCTGCGCATGATTGCCGGGCTGGAAGACATTACGGAAGGAGACGTTTACATTGGCGAGCAGCGGGTCAATGACGTTGACCCGTCACGGCGCGGTGTGGCGATGGTGTTTCAGTCTTACGCGCTGTATCCGCACATGACCATTGCCGAAAACATGGGTTACGGGCTGAAAGTGAACGGCGTGCCAAAGGAAGAAATTCGTCATCAGGTGGAGATGGTCGCCAAAACCCTGCAACTTTCTCATCTGCTGGACCGAAAACCGAAGCAGCTTTCCGGCGGCCAGCGCCAGCGTACCGCCATTGGCCGGGCGATTGTGCGTAACCCTCAGGTCTTTATGTTTGATGAACCGCTGTCTAACCTGGATGCCGAACTGCGCGTGGACATGCGCCTGCACATTTCCAAGCTGCATCAGGAACTGAAAACCACCATGGTTTACGTGACGCACGATCAGACCGAAGCCATGACGCTGGCCGATAAAATCGTGGTGATGAACTATGGCAAAGTCGAGCAGATGGGTGCGCCGATGGATCTTTACTACAACCCGGTAAATCAGTTTGTGGCCGGATTTATCGGCTCCCCGAAGATGAATTTCCTGCCCGCAGAAGTGCTGAGCTGGCAGCCTGAGCGGCTGGAAGTGCGACTGACGCCGGAGAAAACCCTGACGCTGGCACTCAGTACCGACGAACTGGCGGCGGGCGATAAAATCACCCTCGGCATTCGCCCCGAACATCTGCTGTCGCAGGAAACCGAAAACGTGCTGGAGTTTAACTGCGAAGTGGTTGAGCGTCTGGGCAACAGCACCTACCTGTTCGGGCAATGTTACGGCACCGACGGTTTTAAAATGCTGCTGCCGGGCGACATGGCCTTCAACCCTTATCAGAGCCTGACCACCTGGTTCGATGCCAAACGCTGCATGGTGTTCAGCCAGGACGGACTGCGTATCAGCGCGCCAAGCCTTTCTCATCTGCATTAATCACTCGCTTCAGGCCGCCCTTTCGGGGCGGTTTTGCCCTCCTCTTCCGCACTAATGTAAACCGCATTGATAATCGTTATCATTTCTTTTATTGTTAGCGCCTCTTCAGGGAAACGTAAAGGAATCGGAAGAAGATGAATTATCAGCAGAATTTTTTCACGACGCTCACCGCTAAGCGCATGGCTGGCGGATTAGCCGGACTCACGCTTGGCGTGCTTAGCTTCGCCACGCAGGCTGTCACCGTGACCGATATCGCCGGGCGCACTGTTACCGTGCCGGATGATATTCAGCGCGTGGTACTGGGAGAAGGCCGGTTGTTCTTCGCCCTTTCCCTGCTCGAAGGCCAGAAACCCTTCGACCGGATTGTCGGCTGGCAGGGAGATTTCCGTAAGCTTGATCCGCAAACCTACGCCACCTATCAGGCAAAATTCCCGCAAATCGACAAGATCCCGCTGATTGGCAATACCAGCGCCGACAGCATCAGTCCGGAAAAAGTCCTGACGCTGAACCCGCAGCTGGCGATCTTTGGTTTGTCAGGCCACGGACCGGGACGGGAAAGCGAACTGGTGACGCAGCTGCAGAAAGCCGGGGTGCCGGTGGTGTTTGTGGATTTCCGCACCTCTCCGCTGAAAAACACCCTGCCGAGCATGGAACTGCTGGGTAAAGTGCTGAACCGTGAGAAGCAGGCGCAGGACTATATCCGCTTCTATCAGGACAATATCAGACGCGTCACCGACGTCACCAAAGACATTCCTGAGCAGGATAAACCTAAGGTGTTCATCGAGTTACGCGCCTCGACGGCAGATGAATGCTGCCGCTCGGCCGGTAACGGCAATATGGGTGATTTTATCGATCAGGCGGGCGGCGTGAACATCGCCAAACCTCTGCTGCCCGGCCCTCTCGGTCAGGTGAATCTGGAGAAAGTGATTGCCGCACAACCGGATGTCTATCTGGTGAGCGGTGGCGGTAAACCGCCGAAAGCTGGCGATCCGCAACCTGCGGGTTTAGTGCTCGGCGCGCAAACCACGCCGGAACAGGCCAGCGCCAGTCTGAAACCGCTGCTGGCGCGCAAAGGCATCAGCACCCTGAAAGCTGTCGAAGATGGCCGCAGTTTTGGCATCTGGCACAACTATTACAATTCCCCGTATAACGTGCTGGCGGTGCAGGTTTTCGCCAAAGCGTTTTATCCGCAGAAGTTTGCCGATCTCGATCCTCAGCAAACGCAGCAACAGCTTTATAAACAGTTCCTCGCCGTCGAACCGACCGGCACTTACTGGACAGAGTAAAAGGGACACCGCCCCGCGCTGCCGGGGCTTTTTATCTCACGGAGAGAAAACATGCCTAAGATGACATTCACACCGGCGATCAAAGTCGGGCTGCTCGCACAACTGATTGCTGCCGCGTGTCCGGTGATGGCGGAAGACGTCAGCGAAGTGAAAGAAAAAGAAGATCAGATGGTGGTGACGGCTTCCGCGATTGAACAAAACCTCAAAGATGCGCCCGCCAGTATCAGCGTGATCACCCGCGAAGATCTGCAAAAGAAACCGGTACAAAACCTCAAAGACGTGCTGAAAGATGTCCCCGGCGTGCAAATCACTAATGAAAGTGACAACCGTCAGGGCGTCAGCATCCGCGGGCTGGGCAGCGGCTATACGCTGATCCTGGTCGATGGCAAGCGCGTGAATTCCCGCAATGCCGTCTTTCGCCATAACGATTTCGATTTAAGCTGGATCCCTGCGGAATCCATTGAACGCATCGAAGTGGTGCGCGGGCCGATGTCTTCCTTATATGGATCTGACGCGCTGGGCGGCGTGGTCAATATTATTACCCGCAAAGTCGGTACAAAATGGCACGGCACGCTGAGCGCCGACACCACCGTGCAGGAACACCGCGATCGCGGTGACAGCGGCAACGGGAATTTCTTCGCCAGCGGTCCGCTGGTGGACGATTTACTGGGCGTGAAAGTTTACGGCGCACTCGGTAAACGTCAGAAAGATCAGGCCAGTTCCGCCAGCGGCAGCACCGGTCAGCCGCGCATTGAAGGGTATACCTCGCGTAACGCCAACGTCGAATTCTCCCTGACGCCGGATGAAGATCAGGACATGACCTTTGGCTACGGTCTGGATCGTCAGGATCGCGATTCCGATACGCTGGATAAAAACCGTATCGAACGCGAGAATTATTCTCTCGGCCACAACGGCCGCTGGGGTCTGATGAATACCGAGCTGCGTTTCTACGGTGAAAATATCGAGAACAAAAACGCCGAAACCATTACCTCAAAAAACAACTCTCTCGACGGCAAAGTGGTGATCCCGCTCGGCGATTACAATCAGTTCCTGACGTTCGGCGGCGAATACCGCAACGACAAACTGGAAGACGGCGTAAACATGAAAAATGGTGGCAGCACGCAGGCCAATCAGTACGCGCTGTTCCTTGAAGACGAATGGCGTATCTTCGAAAATCTGGCGCTGACCGGCGGCGTGCGCATGGATGACCACGAAAACTACGGCGTCAACTGGAGCCCGCGTGCCTATCTGGTCTACAACGCCACCGACAGCGTGACGCTGAAAGGTGGCTGGGCATCAGCGTTCAAGGCCCCTTCCCTGTTGCAACTCAGCCCGGACTGGCAAAGTGCTTCCTGCCGTGGCAGCTGTAATGTGGTGGGCAGCAAAGATCTGAAAGCGGAAACCAGCGAAAGCGTGGAGTTTGGCCTGTATTACGCCGGTCAGGAAGGCTTGCTGGAAGACGTGACCGCCAGCGCGACAGTGTTCCAGAACGACATCGACGACATGATCACCGTGATCCGTACCGCCAACCGCAATCTGGCACCGACTTATCAGAACTTTGTCGGTTTCGACGCCAGCGGCAATCCGATCTTCCGGTATTACAACGTCAACAAGGCGCGGATCCGCGGGCTGGAAACCGAACTGGGTTTGCCGCTTTCCGATACGCTTAACCTCAGGCTGAATTACACCTACAACGACGCCCGCGACCTGAGTAACGGTGGCAATAAGCCCCTCTCGGAACTGCCGTTCCACACCAGCAATGCGACCGTTGACTGGAAACCGCTGGAAGACTGGAGCTTCTATATTTCCGCCAACTACAAAGGCAAAAGCCGCACCGTCACTGACGGCAACGCCACGCCGGGCGGTTACACCATCTGGAACACCGGCGGTTCGTATCAGCTCAGTAAAGCGGTAAAAATCCGCGCCGGGGTGCTCAACCTGACGGATAAAGACCTCAACCGCGACGATTACAGCTATAACGAAGATGGCCGGAGATATTTCGCCGCTGTCGATTACAGTTTCTGACAATAACCTCCTGCCGGGTCGCTTCACGCCCCGGCAGTTTCAGTGCTATACCTCTTATCATTATTTTTCCGATAAGAGGTTCTCATGCCACTGCAATGCCGCATTCTTGATGATTACCAAAACGTTGCCCTTTCGCTGGCTGACTGGCAGGCACTCGCGCCGCAGGTAGAATGCCGTGCGCTGACGGAACACATCGAAGACGAAAATACCCTGGCGGAGACGCTGAAAGACGCCGATATCCTGGTGATTATGCGTGAACGGACGCCCTTCACCGCCGCGCTGTTTGCACGTCTGCCCAATCTGAAACTGCTGATCACTTCAGGCATGCGTAATGCAGCCATCGATCTAACCGCCGCGAAGCGCCATGGCGTGACCGTATGCGGTACCGGCAGCGGGCAATCCGCCCCGGTCGAACTGACGTGGGCGCTGATCCTCGGGCTGGCACGGCATCTGGTCACAGAAAATAATGCGCTGCGCCAGAACGGCCCGTGGCAAAGCACGCTCGGTGCTGGCCTGAGCGGTAAACGGCTGGGGCTGTTGGGACTGGGAAAGATCGGGCAAAAGATGGCGCATATCGCGCAGGCTTTTGGCATGGATGTCTGCGCCTGGAGCCAGAACCTGACCGCAGAACGCGCAGCGGAACATGGCGTGATACTTTGCGCATCGAAACAAGAATTGCTGCAAACCAGCGACGTGGTGTCCATTCATCTGGTGCTCGGCGAGCGGACACGCGGTTTACTCGGCGTCAGCGAACTGGCGCAGATGAAACCGTCCGCCCTGCTGATCAATACCTCGCGCGCCGCAATTGTCGATCAACCCGCCCTGATTGATGCACTGCAACGGGGTGTGATCGCCGGTGCCGGTCTGGATGTGTTTGATGCCGAGCCACTGCCCGCCGGTCATCCTTTCCGGACCCTGCCCAATGTGCTGGCGACGCCGCATCTGGGGTACGTTTCCGACGGCAATTATCAGGTCTATTTCAGGGAAGCGGTTGAGGATATTCAGGCATTTCTGGCGGGTAAACTGCTGCGTGTTTTGGATTAGGGTAAACGACAGGCGTAAAAAAACCGGGCCTGAACCCGGTTTTTGCTTTCAGCAGCGACGAAATTACTTAGTTTCGTTGGCTTTGATTTCGCCCATCGCTTTCAGCTTTTTGGACATTTCACGACGTTCTTTCGACAGGTCTGCATTGCGGATGATGTAATCATCAACACGATCTTCATAGTCGCCGCGCATGCTGGCAATGATTGCCTGAATTTCGTCGATGCTCATCCCTGGTTTGATGTAGTCGCTCAGGTTGTCGAGCAGCAGAACACGTTTCTGGTTGTCACGGATTTTCTTTTCGTTATCAGCAATTTCGCGTTGTAATTTGTTTTTACGACGGAAAATGCGCACAAACTCCAGAACGTCCTGGAAACTCGGCTTATTGATATTGTCCATTTTAACACCTTCGATTAAGTTACACAGATTCAGTGACTTGTCGCAACCGCTTTGCCTGCCTTTACGCAAAAGCTTAGCAGGAAGAGTAGCAAAGATCGGGCTGCGCGCTCAGATAATCGTCCAATAAGCCCATCTTACCCGTTTTAGGCCGCAGACAAAAATCCCTTCATGCTTTCGTCGTTTTAACGCTGCTTATTTGAGCGTCTTCTTTTTGCATCGTCATGGTGATCAGGTCACCCATGGATTTCAGTTGCTCGGCCACCTGCGCGCTGAGCCAGACGTAGCCATACACCTGCGCTTCCAGATGATTCGCTGCGTTCATTTCCGCCATCAGTGCTTTAAGTTCTTCCGCCGATTCATTGAGCTGATGATTGATGGTCAGCTCGTCACCTTTGGTGCCGTTCAGCAACATCTGGCTGAGTTTTTCCAGCGTGCTGAGCATCAGTAACTGCGCGCTGCGCAACGTGCGGGCATTGAGCATCAGGAAATGGCTTTCGCGCGAACTCCAGTAAGCATCGGCCAGCAGTTCGAGCGTACACAGCAGGTTGCGGCTCAGCGTCTGGATCGCGTCAAACACTTCGCGCGGAATATGAGATTCTTTACTGGCGGGCGCGAACAGAGAACGCATCTTGATCATCTGGCTCATAGATGTCTTCATTTTGCCATGCAGATGCGGGCGTTCGAGCATGTTCGGCGACAACCACGCACTGTAGAGTTTATTCAGCGACATCAGATAATCCGCCATCTGCATACGCCAGTGAATAAAGGCACGCTGCGGATAAATACTGGCGAACAGCAGCGCCAGCAGGGATCCGAAAATCACATCGCCCGATCGCCACAGCGCCATTTTCATGTCGCCCGGCCCCGCCCCGCAAACTACCGCCAGCGTGATACCAATCAGCAACGCCATATAAGGACGTTTACCGAGGGTCAGATACCCGCTGACGAACATCACGACGCCGCACCACACCAGCATCAGCGGAAATGAATACAGCTCCAGCCACAACGCGATCAGCCCGGAAGCTGCACCTAAAACAGTGCCGCTGATGCGCTCCAGTACGCGCTGCACGACATTTCCCCAAAACGAAATCGGCCCCATTACCACGACCAGGGTGATCAGCGGCCAGGTGCCTTCGGGGATTTCAGTCAACCGGACAATCAGGAATGTCAAAATGAATGCCACCGCGATACGCAGGGCGTGAGTAATCCGGTAATGACGGTAGATGACGTTATCCAGCGGAGAAATTTTCTTGTCGAGACGCACGTTAGGCCTGCCGTAAGGCGTGAATTCAGATTAGGCGGTAGTTTAGCCGAGTTGGGAAAGGGGATCACCCTGCTTTTGTCAGGGTTTTGGGGGATCTTGCCAGCGTGTATGTAAATTTTAACGATGTGTTCCGGGGCTGTGCATTTTGTCATGACTTCATTGCGGCGGATGGTATCCTAGTCGCCGTCGAGTTTACCCATTCCGCACTGATTAAGGTTATTTTCGTAATGTCAGACAAGCCGCAAAAAACGTTCTACTTCCACGATTACGAGACCTTCGGTAAGAATCCGGCGCTGGACCGTCCGGCGCAGTTTGCCGGGGTGAGAACTGACGAAGACTTCAACATCATCGAAGAACCGTTGGTCATTTATTGCCGCCCTTCTGACGATTACCTGCCGGAACCGGAAGCGGTGATGATCACCGGTATTACACCGCAGATCGCGCTGGAACGCGGCGTGATCGAAGCGGAATTTACCGCGCAAATCCACAAGGCATTCAGCGTACCGGGCACCTGCATTGTCGGTTATAACAATATCCGTTTCGACGATGAAGTCAGCCGCAATATCCTGTATCGCAACTTTTACGACCCGTATGCCTACAGCTGGCAGAACGGTAACTCCCGCTGGGATCTGCTTGATGTGATGCGCGCCTGTTATGCGCTGCGTCCGGAAGGGATCAACTGGCCGGAAAACGATGACGGATTCCCGAGTTTCCGCCTTGAGCATCTGACCAGGGCCAACGGCATCGAGCATGAAAATGCCCATGATGCGATGGCCGACGTTTACGCGACTATCGCGATGGCGAAACTTGTGAAGCAGGCGCAGCCGCGTCTGTTCAGTTTTCTGCTTGAACACCGCAGCAAACATAAACTCAATACCCTGATCGACATCCCTGCGATGGCGCCGCTGGTGCATGTTTCCGGTATGTTTGGCGCAGCACGCGGTAATACCGCCTGGGTCGCGCCGCTGGCCTGGCATCCTGAAAATAAGAACGCCGTGATCATGTGCGATCTCGCCGGTGATATGTCGACGTTATTAGATCTCGATCCTGATGAGATGCGTGAACGTCTGTACAGCCGCCGCGATGCGTTGCAGGCGGGTCAGTCTCCGCTGCCGGTCAAGCTGGTGCATATCAATAAATGTCCGGTGCTGGCACCGGCCAAAACGCTGTTGCCGGAAAATGCCGAACGGCTGGGCATTGACCGTCAGCGTTGTCTTGAGAATTTGCAGTTACTGCGGCAGAACCCGCAGGTGCGCGAGAAAGTGGTCACGATGTTTGCCGAAGCCGAACCGTTTACACCTTCCGATGACGTGGATGCCCGCCTGTACGACGGTTTCTTCAGCGATGCCGATCGCGCCGCAATGCGCATTATTCTGGAAACCCGTCCGGAAAATCTGCCCGCACTGGATCTGACTTTTAATGATTCCCGCATCGAGCCGTTGTTGTTCCGCTTCCGTGCGCGCAACTACGCCGCCACGCTGACCGATGCCGAGCAGAAGCGCTGGATGTTGCACCGGCAGGAGAAACTGACGGACGAACGTGTGCAGGCGTACATTTTAGAGCTTGAATCGCTGTATAACTTGCATGAGGGGGATGTTGAGAAGATGGCGCTTCTCAAGGCGCTGTTTGAATATGGGAAGAAACTGGTGGGTTAACCGGTGATGCTCCTCCCCCTGCGAAGGGGAAAGGCTGCGAGCGGTGTATAAAGGGCTAACCTCTCGTCAAAGCAAACTTCAACTCGTTGATTTCGCTTTAATACCCCACCCCAGCCCTCCCCTTCGCAGGGGAGGGAGCAGAGCAGTTAACTCACTCAACCTCAGCGGTACGATTAAGCCGTCGTGTGTTTGCTCCTCCCCTTCGCAGGGGTGGGAGCAGAGCAGTTAACTCACTCAACCACAGCGGTACGATTAAGCCGTCGTGTGTTTGCTCCTCCCCTTCGCAGGGGTGGGAGCAGAGCAGTTAACTCACTCAACCGCAGCGGTATGATTAAGCCGTCGTGTGTTTGCTCCTCCCCCTGCGAAGGGGGAGGTTGGGAGGGGGTTTTAAAGGCTAACACCACGTCAAAGCAAACTTCAACTCATTGATTTCGCTTCAATACCCCACCCCGACCCTCCCCTTCGCCGGGAAGGGCAAAAATCACGCTTCCGGCGCTATCTCCCCGCTCATTTGCGGAGGCTGCTTACGAAACGCATTGGTGATGAACGCCAGATACCCGAGGCCAATCGCGCCCCAGACTAAGCCCAGAGTCATCGAACTCGATTCCAGGTTCAGCCACAACGCACCGACGGTCAGCGCACCAATCACCGGCAGGATCAGGTAGTTGATGTGATCTTTCAGCGTGCGGTTACGTTTTTCACGAATGTAGAACTGTGAAATCACCGACAGGTTCACGAAGGTGAACGCCACCAGCGCGCCGAAGTTAATCAGCGCCGTCGCGGTTACCAGATCAAAGGTCACCGCAGACATCGCCACCACACCGACCAGCAACACGTTGAAGGTCGGGGTACGCCATTTCGGATGCACATAACCGAACAGTTTTTCAGGGAATACGCCGTCGCGGCCCATCACGTACAGCAGACGGGAAACCCCCGCATGTGCAGCCATGCCGGATGCCAGAACGGTTACACAGCTGAAGCACAGAATGACGGACTGGAAGAACTTGCCTGCCACGTACAACATGATTTCAGGCTGAGAAGCGTCCGGATCTTTGAAACGCGAGATATCCGGGAAGTACAACTGCAGGAAGTAAGACACCACGACGAAGATGACGCCGCCAATCAGCGCGGTCAGGAAAATCGCTTTCGGGATAACTTTACCCGCATTTGGCGTTTCTTCTGACAACGAACTGATACCGTCGAAGCCCAGGAACGAGAAGCACAGAATGGTCGCCCCGGTGATCATCGGCACCACGTGCGCATTCTCACTGAAGAATGGCTTGGTGGTCGCCAGCGTGCCCATGCCCTCGCCCATGTAAACGCCACGGACTAACAGACCCAGGAACACCACCATGATCGCCACCTGCACGACAACAATAATGCTGTTCAGGTTAGCCACGATCTTGATGCCGCGCAGGTTGAAGGCGGTCATCATACCGACCAGCGCCACGACAAATATCCACGACGGCACGCCAGGGAAGATGGCTTCCAGATAGATTTTCGCCAGCAGGATGTTGATCATCGGCATGAACAGGTAGTCCAGCAGTGATGACCAGCCGACCATAAAGCCGACGTGCGGGCTGATGGCTTTTTGCGCGTAAGTATAAGCAGAACCGGCAGACGGGAAACGCTGCACCAGTTTGCCGTAGCTCACGGCGGTAAACAGAACGGCGATCAGCGCGAAGATGTACGCGGTTGCGACGTGACCATCGGTCAGGCCGGAGACGATGCCGAACGTATCGAAAATAGTCATCGGTTGCAGATAGGCAAGACCCATCATCACCACCTGAACCAGTGTCAGGGTTTTACGCAGTTGTACGCGCTGAGTGGCCGGAGCGGCAGATGCATTAGCAGACATGGTTCAGCCCTCCCTGAATTGCAGACACCGGGCGCTTAAACGCCTCTGAACGCAACGTACAGGGAAAACTTCGTGAGTTATTACCAGTAAACGGGGGGTAGATCTTCACGTCGCTGAACGCGGAGGTGAAGGCTGTGCGAATTTGGCCGCAGCTGAAAGAAGCACCGGCGGGCACCGGTACAGGTTTGAAGTATTGCCCCATGTTACATTTCCTCATAGTGGCGACCGTTTTTGATTTGGGGTCGCACACGAACCTTGTTATCTATCCGGATCTGGGTCCGGCCTCTGTTAAATTAGTTTGGGTACTGCATATACAAAAAAAATAACCGGCGCCTTTAAGCGTCGGTTATCTGCAGTGCGGCGTATTTTGCACAAATCATGCATAAATGACAACATTCAGAGGCGTTGAGTTACAAATTCTTTTCCGGCATTGAACATGATGCGCGTATTCGTTAACCGTATTACGCGTTACGTAACATCCAGTCTATTTCTGTTTCCGTCACCCTTCGCTCGAACTGCAACAGTTCATCGGATTTACAGGTGTGATAAACCTGCGAGAAACGCTCGCCGAGGATTTTTTTCAGCGCAGGCTGGTCATCAAAATCATACAGCGCGTCGCTCTGGCGGATTGGCAGCGGAATACCTTCCTGTTCCAGACCGTTACCGGTGACCGGTTCCGGCAACGGCAGGTCGTTATCCAGACCATACAACATGCCCGCCAGCACGGTGGCGACCACTAAATATGGGTTGGCATCGGCACCGGCCACGCGGTATTCCACACGGTGATCGGCAGTCCCGCCGCACGGCACACGCAGTGCAACAGTACGGTTATTATGGCCCCACGACGCCTGCGTCGGCACATACATGCCCGGCTGGAAGCGGCGGAAGGCATTGACGTTTGGCGCCAGCACCGCCATCGAGGCAGGCATCAGCGCAATCATGCCGGCGAGAGAGCGTTTCATCAGCTCTGAATCTTCGCCATTGGCACCGGCAAAGAGATTTTTGCCGTTGTCGTCGAGCACGCTGAGATGGATGTGCATCCCGCTGCCCGCGTATTCGTCGTAAGGTTTCGCCATAAAGGTGGCGTCCATCTCGTGATTTTCTGCCACCAGCCGCACCAGACGTTTGAGCATCAGGGCGTAATCGCAGGCACGCAGAATATTTTCACTGTGGTGCAGGTTAATTTCGAACTGGCCGGGCGAAGATTCCGCCACCGCGCCATCCGCCGGTAGCCCCTGAATGTGCGCCAGACGGTCAATGTCACTGAGCACATCGGCGAAATGATCGAGATTATCCACCGAGTAAACCTGAGTGTGCACGCTGCGTTCCTGGGTGCCCGGCGTACACGGCGGCTGGATATAGCCTTCCGCATCCCGCTGCCTGTCGAGCAGATAGAACTCCAGCTCTACCGCTACCACCGGGAATAAACCCCGCTGGCGCAATGTTTGCCAGATATGGTTCAGCACATTGCGTGGTTCAACGTTAAAGGGAGTGCCATCTTCGTCAAGCATGGTCAGTAACAACTGGCCGATGTGTTCGGGGTCGGCGGCAGAAGGCGTTAAGGTGCCGGGGACCGGTACGCAGGTGCGGTCGGGTTCGCCCAGTTCCTGGCCTAATCCGGCTTCTTCCACGACATTACCGAGAATGTCCATGGCGAAAACCGATGCCGGGAAATAACAGCCTTTTTCGAGTTTACGGAGTGCTGAGACGGGAATGCGTTTGCCGCGGAAGGAGCCATTGAGATCGGTGAGCAGGACGTCGACGTGAAGGGTTAGCGGGTGACGCTCCAGGTATTGAGACACTTCATCCTGGAACGCGCTACTTCGCTCTTCAGCGTGCTTAGCGAGGGGTTCGCTAATCTCTTTTTTGATTTCGTTCATCAGTTCAGTCGCTTGCATAGGTTATCCGCCATTTGCTGGTTTCCGGCATATCAGGCACCACCATGGTGCCAGCCGGTCATGCTTTACCGGGTAATTACTCTGTTCAACGCAGTGCTCTCATGGTGATGGGATCCTCTCGCTTTATGCTCAAACTGCTTATGTCCGAGCCGTTTATTGCTCAAAATAACGGCCATATCATTAACCCTAGCCTTAACATTAATTATTTGCAACACCTACATTCGCGCAACATATCCGTTTGAAAAGCGACCAGTGCGCTGCTAAATTGGTCAATGAAAGGTCAATATTCTGAGCAGTCACGTGCGGGGAGGCGCGGGCTGTCAGTCAATTTATCTACTCAACGAGGCGGTATTATGGGCAATATATCTTCCACGGCATCCACGGGGAAAGAGACCCTTTACAGACCGGTCATTGGGGTAGTGATGTGTGAAAACACGGTTGATGAAAACCCTGCCCTCACGGTCCATGAAAAGTATCTGGACGCCATTTTTAACGCCGATGCCCTTCCCGTCTGTCTGCCGCACGAACTGGCAGCACGCGAAGGGGCGATAGACCAGATTCTGCGCGGTCTGGACGGCATCTTCCTCACCGGCAGTCCCAGCAATATTGAGCCACATCAGTACGGTGAAGAAGGTGTCGAGGCGCTGGCCGATCCCGGCCGCGACCGCCTGAGTTTGCAGCTTATCCGCGCGACGCTGGATAAGAAAATCCCGCTTTTCGCCGCCTGCCGTGGTTTGCAGGAGCTGGTGGTCGCCACCGGTGGCAGTTTGTACCGCAAAGTGCAGGAGGTGCCGGGCTATATGGATCACCGCGAAGACACCACCCTGCCGCATGACAATCAATATGACGTGGTGCATCCGGTGCATATCGAACCGGGCGGCTTACTTTCAGAATTATTACCCGATTATCAGCAGTTTCAGGTGAACTCCCTTCACGGTCAGGGAGCCAACCGTCTGGGGCCGGAACTGACCGTGGAAGCACGCGCACCGGACAATCTGGTGGAAGCCGTGAGTGTCCGCAATCATCCGTTTGCCCTTGGTGTGCAGTGGCATCCGGAATGGCACAGCCTGACAGACCCCGTGTCGCGTCAGCTGTTTAACGCTTTTATTGCTGCCTGTCGCAACGGCCATCAGGTCCGGAGCGCCGTAGAGGAATAAACGGATGAGCGAAGTCAGTCTGGCGCCTGGTCGCCGGCTTTCTGAAATTCGCCAGCAACTCGGGATGTCACAACGCAAAGCCGCCGAGTTGTCTGGCCTGACACATAGCGCCATCAGCACCATTGAACAGGATAAAGTCAGCCCCGCCGTCAGTACGCTACAAAAATTGTTGCGGGTGTACGGGCTGTCACTTTCGGAATTTTTCGCCGAAGAGAATAAGAGTAATGAGCCGCGGATTGTGATCAATGCGGCGGATTTGATTGAGATCGGCAGCCGTGGCGTCTCCATGCGGATGGTCCACAACGGCACGCCAAACCATACCGTCGCCATGCTGCTGGAAACGTATCAGCCCGGCAGCACCACCGGCGACAAAATCAAACATCAGGGCGAGGAAGTCGGCACCCTGTTAGAAGGAGAAATCATTTTAACCGTCAACGGTCAGAGTTACCCGCTGCGTGCGGGACAAAGCTATGCCATTAACACCGCGAACCCACACAGCTTCAGTAATATTTCGTCGCGGATTTGCAGGATTGTCAGCGCACATACCCCTAATACCTTCTAGTTGTCATCGGCTCCGGGCGTGGCAACGGGAACCCAAAGAAGGATGTCACCATGAGTGCTCAAACAGGAAGTCCCCGCGCTGCCGGTGTGCCGCACACCGACAGCTATTACGCCAGTTCCGTCAACGACCACGCGCCGTGGCCGGAGCTGACGGACAATATTGAGTGCGATGTCTGTATTGTCGGTGCCGGTTATACCGGCATCTCTTCTGCTTTATATCTCTGCGAAGCCGGGTATGACGTGGTGGTGCTCGAAGCCGCCCGCGTCGGCTGGGGCGCCAGCGGGCGTAACGGCGGACAAGTGGTCAACTCCTACAGCCGCGACATTGATGTGATTGAAGACCGCTACGGACGTCAGACCGCCGATATGCTCGGCAGCATGATGTTTGAAGGCGCGAACATTATTCGCCAGCGCATCGACCAGTACGCCATCGACTGCGATTACCGTCCCGGTTGCATCTTTGCCGCCCTCAGTGCGCGCCAGCTGGCGAAACTGCGGGATCAGCAAAAGCTGTGGAACCGGTACGGTCATACTGAACTGAAACTGCTGGATGAAAGCGCCATCCGCCGCGAAATCGCCACCGACCGTTATGTCGGCGGGCTGCTGGATAAAAATGGCGGTCACCTTCATCCGCTGAATCTGGTGCTGGGTGAGGCCGAAGCGGTACGCCGTCACGGCGGGCGGATTTATGAAGGCTCCGCCGCCACGCGCATCGAACACGGCGAACCGGCACGGGTGCATACCGCCAAAGGTCAGGTCAAAGCGAAGTATGTGATTCTGGCGGGTAACGCCTATCTGAGTCAGCAACTTGCGCCGCGCCTGACGCGCCTCAGCATGCCGTGTGGCTCGCAAATTGTCGCCACTGAACCGCTGTCGGATGACATGGCGCTCTCGCTGTTGCCGAACAATTACTGCGTCGAAGACTGCAATTACCTGCTCGATTATTTCCGTCTCACCGCCGATAACCGCATGTTGTATGGCGGCGGCGTGACGTACGGCGGCAAAAATCCGCCGAATATCGATTCGGTGATCCTGCCTAAACTCAACCGCACCTTCCCGCAGCTGAAAGGCGTGAAGATTGATTACCGCTGGGGCGGCAATTTCCTGCTGACGTTATCGCGCCTGCCGCAGTTTGGCCGGCTGGAAAATAACGTCTATTACATGCAGGGTGACAGCGGACACGGCGTGACGCTGACGCATCTGGCCGGCAAGCTGATCACTGAAATGCTGCGCGGCGATGCCGAACGTTTCGATGCCTTTGCCCGGCTGCCGCACATGCCGTTCTTCGGTGGCCGCAACTTCCAGGTGCCGTTTACCATGCTCGGCGCGGCGTATTATTCCCTGCGCGACCGGCTGGGCGTCTGACGGCTGTTCCCCGCAGGTATGCTGCGGGGAACAACGATTTGTCAGGCTTTTCCCGCCACCGGAAATTCGCTGTCAGTGCCGACTTCGGGCAACTCATTCAGATCTGGCTCGATCCCTTGCGAAATGTAATCTTTTGCGGCAATCGACTGTTCATTGCCTGCCGCATCGCGGATCAGCACATGTTTGATCGCCCCGTCTTTCATCACCTCACGGTGTACACCGGTAAATTCACTCATTGTGGTTTCCTTTTTGATCAACTGCACAAAGACATTGTTCATCTCTAAGCATAGTTTTTAATTCTTAAGTGCAACTAATAAAAATCCTAAATGACCTCAGCAACGCGCTCATTTTCCTGATAAATTAAAGGCATTGTCACTGATGACGACACCGCCCGCCCCCGCGCCATTCATGCTTTACAAGGAGAACACTCTTGGACGCCAGCACGATTAATACACTTTTCTTTATTGGCGCCCTGTTAGTTGCGGCGAGCATTTTGCTCAGTTCGTTCTCTTCTAAGCTTGGCATCCCTATTTTGGTCATTTTCCTGGCAATCGGCATGCTGGCCGGTGTCGACGGGATTGGCGGTATTGCGTTCGATAATTACCCGGCCGCGTATCTGGTCAGTAACCTGGCGCTGGCGGTGATTTTACTCGACGGCGGGATGCGGACCCGCGCTTCATCTTTCCGCGTTGCCCTGTGGCCTGCCCTGTCGCTGGCCACCGTCGGCGTGCTGATCACCGCCGGTCTGACCGGACTGGCCGCCGCATGGCTGTTTAATATCAACCTGATGCAGGGCTTACTGATTGGCGCAATTATCGGCTCGACCGATGCGGCGGCCGTCTTCTCCCTGATCGGCGGTAAAGGCCTGAACGAACGTGTCAGCGCCACGCTGGAAATTGAGTCAGGCAGCAACGACCCGATGGCAGTGTTCCTGACCATCACCCTGATCGACATGATTTCCAAAGGCCAGCACGGCCTGAGCCTGATGTTTGTGGTGGATGTGGTCCGCCAGTTTGGTCTCGGCATTGTGTTTGGTGTCGGCGGCGGCTGGCTGCTGCATAAACTTATCAACAAAATTACCCTGGCGGCCGGTCTATATCCGCTGCTGGCATTCAGCGGCGGTTTGCTGGTGTATGCGGCGACCATGTCACTGGAAGGCAGCGGCATTCTGGCGGTGTATCTGTGCGGTCTGATGCTCGGCAATATGCCGATCCGCAACCGCCACGGCATTTTGCAGACCTTCGACGGACTGGCGTGGCTGAGCCAGATCGGCATGTTCCTGGTGCTCGGTTTGCTGCTGACCCCCAGCGATCTGCTGCCGATTGCCATCGCGGCGCTGGCGCTGTCGTTGTGGATGATCCTGCTGGCGCGTCCGCTGTCGGTGTTCGTCAGCCTGATCCCGTTCAAAAACTTTACCCTGCGCGAGCGGTTCTTTATCTCGTGGGTCGGTCTGCGCGGCGCGGTGCCGATCATTCTGGCGGTGTTCCCGATGATGGCCGGTCTGCCTAACGCGACACTGTATTTCAATGTCGCCTTCTTTATCGTGCTGGTTTCCCTGCTGCTTCAGGGCACGTCATTAGGCTTTGCGGCGAAAAAAGCCAAAGTGCTGGTGCCGCCGCAACCGACCCCCATTTCCCGCGTCGGGCTGGATATCGATGTGTACAACGACTGGGAACAGTTTGTGTATCAGCTGGGTTCCGACAAATGGTGCGTCGGTGCTGCACTGCGTGATCTGCAAATGCCGCAGGCAACACGCATCGCGGCGTTATTCCGGGGCAAAGAGATGCTGCATCCGACCGGCAGTACGCGGCTGAAGGAAGGCGATATTCTGTGTGTGATCGGCCAGGAAAAAGATTTACCGGAACTGGGCAAACTGTTCAGCGACAGCAATAAAGTGGTGCTGGATGACCGCTTCTTCGGTGACTTTATTTTGCAGGCCGATGCGCCGCTGGATGCGATTTCACAACTGTATGGTCTGAATCTGGAAGAGACGGTCGATCAGTCGCAAACCCTGGGGCATTTCGTGATCAAACTGCTCGGTGGCGAACCGGTTATCGGTGACCATATCGAATGGGACGGACTGACGTGGACAATTGCGGAAATGGACGGGAATCGGGTCAGTAAAGTCGGTGTGAGGATTGTGACGCAGAAGGCATAAAATTATAGCTCCCCACCCTTCGCAGGGGGAGGAGCTAAATCATTACGGTATTACTGACCGGCTTGCGGGTCTTTGTCGTAGTCTGAACAAGACTGATAGCCTTTATTCATGACATGACCGGTGTCGTTAAAGCTGACGAAGTAAGTCTGTGCTTTACCATCACGCGGCGCGACCGCATAAGTCTGACAAGTCCCTTTCGCATGAACCAGAGTCGCTTCCGTTGACGGCGGCCCTGCAATGGCACGAACCTGCGATTTCGTCATCCCGACTTTCACGTCGCTGACAACCGGCTCTTTCACGTAACTCGCTGCACGGTCGTAAGTCTGACACCCTGCCAGTACCGAAACTGCTGTAGCAACCACAAGTAACATTTTCTTATTCATAACTTCTCCTCCTGAGTATTTTTGTCTTGTTAAGCATAGAGGACATAAGGGATTTTGCCAGCCAATATGACTTCTATTTGTTGATTGCTACAGATTTTAAGTTTTTTCTGATAACCGGAAATGACCTTTTTAGCGCGGCCTGACGGACATTTTTTCTGTAAGTGAAAAGAGGATATTCAGCGCTTTTTGATCTATACATGAAAGAGGTAAGCCATTGATTGCGCGACAAGGAGCCATTCCTGATGCATTTGGATCGACGCCGGTTCGTTACTTTGCTGGGTGTTTTTGCCCTGATGCCACTCCCCCGGAAAGGCTTCGCGACGCCCAGAGAGGTTGCTATGGAGACAGTGTTGATTAACAAACCTGACGGCGGTGTGCCGAATAACACCCTGCCGGTACTGATTTATCACCGCGTCATTCCGCCTGATACCGCCGATAATGCCGGTTACCTCGAACACCTTTTCCGTTCAAACGGCTGGCCGCCACAGTGGCGCTATCCGGTGTATACCTTCACCCATTTCCACTCCAATACCCCGGAGGCGCTGGGCGTGTTTGCCGGTACGGCGAAACTGCAACTCGGCGGTGAACACGGCAAGATTATTGAGGTAAACGTCGGGGATGTATTGCTGCTGCCTGCCGGAATTGGCCATAAGCAGATTTCAGCGGATGAAGATTTTATGCTGGTAGGCGCGTATCCGCCGGGGATAAAAGCCGATTTATGCCACGACGAACTGCCGCAACTGGCAGCACGGACCAAAGCGGTGAAGGCCGTGCCGCTGCCTGCCACCGATCCGGTGACCGGACACAGTGAAGGCAGCATGCTGGTCTGGCATAAAAAGTAAAACCGGTCACAGCGGCAGCATCATCACCGTGACCTGCTCCCCCGCCTGCTCGCGTTGTTCAGCTTCCTGCCAGCCCAGACGGGCATACAATGCCTGCTGATCCGGCGTGTACAGCCACAGCGCGTCAATGCCTGCGGCGCGGGCTTTTTTCACACAGGCCCGCACCAGCGCGCTGCCGATGCCTTTTCCGCGCACAGGCGCACAGGTAAAGACTTCGCCCAGCCAGTATTCCCGTTCCGCACGATCGGCCAGTTCATAACGGATCACACTGGCGGTGCCCGCAATCCCGTGTTCATCCGCCAGCGCCACCAGGGTGAACTCATGGTGACCGGCGCTGATACGCGTCTGTAAGCGCTGACTGATCCGCGCCGGTTCCGCCCAGTTTTCAAACGCCGACCATTCTTCATGAAGAAGTTGCGAAATTGCCGGGATATGTCCCGTATTTTCTGCCAGCGAACAAATTTCCAGCCCGTTGATGACCATTCAAACTCTTCCAGATGACTGAGGTGATGTCACAATTTGTCCGGCGGCAGCGTGCCTGTCAAGCCTCAGGCCGCTGTCAGGGCAAACCGGGCCACGGCTTTTTCCAGCCGCTGCGACTGATCCAGCAACTGCCGGGATGACGCCGCGGCATGATCGGCCAGTTTGCCATTTTGCAGGGTCACCTGGTTGAGCGCCGTGATGCGTTCGGAGACATCGTGAACACTTTGCCCCTGATACTGCGTCGCTTCTGAAATCTCCTTCACCAGCGCGCTGAGGCCGTTGAAGATATGAATGATCTCTTCCAGACTCTGGCTCAACACATTGACCGATGCGGAGCCGCGACCGATTTGCTGCACGGATCCGTCAATCAGCTGATGGATACCGCGCGTCGAATGGCTGCTCTTTTGCGCCAGCAGACCGATTTCTTTCGCCACCACCGCAAATCCGCGCCCGTGCTGTCCGGCATGTGCGGCTTCAATGGCCGCATTCAGCGCCAGAATGTTGGTCTGGAACGCCACGCTGTCGATCATCGAAACGATGCTGCTCATTTCTGACGACTGGCTGACAATCTCTTTCATCGCGGTGTCCACCTGCCCCATCACTTCCCCGCCGCGCGTCGCCACGCCTTTCGCCTGCTCGGCCCGTTTGCTGGCCTGCTGAGCATGGAGGGCGTTTTCTTTCACCCGTTCATTGAGATGCGTGATGTGCTCGGTGGCGGCTTTCAGCTCTGTGCTCTGAATCGCCGCCTGTGCCGATAATTGCTCGTTACCTTTCGCCATCTGATCGATATTCAGCATGATGTGCGCAGACGCATCACGCACCTCACTGACCAGTTTTTGCAGCCCGCGCTGCATATTACGCAGGCTGACGCCCAGCTCGCGGACTTCGGTTACCCGCGCATTATCGTCTTCGACATCGCGCGATAAATCCCCGGCAGCCAGCACGCTGATCTGCCCGATCATGCGTTGCAACGGACGGATAATCCACGCAGACACACTGCGCCAGACCAGCACCGCAATCACCGCCAGAATGACCAGCGCAGCCATAAACAGCGTTTTCGCCTGCGTCAGCGCGTTGAGTAAGCGGTCGCTCAGTGACACCGCCGTGCGCTCGTTAACAGCCAGATAAGCATAATATTTCTGACTGAAATCATCCTGAAACGCCTGGATCGGCACTTCAAAGAAAGCATCAATATTGTTGTTTTTTTGCAGGCCATCCGCCTGTTCACGCAACCCGTCGCAGAACATCTGATAGCTGGCCTTCAGGTCTGTGGTGGCCGCATCTGCATGTTTGGTCATGGATTCGAACTGGTCAAACGCCTTTTGCGACGCCGCAAGCGACCCCAGCGATTCTTCCATCAGGCTGTTCCAGCTGCCGACCGAACCGGTTTCTTTATCCTGCATGTAATAAATACCGGCGCGGTTCAGTTTGTCGCTGGCCATCAGCAGTTCCATGCGGGCTTTATCCATCACAGCCTGCTGCTGGCGCAGGCTTTCAGTCGCCATCACGTTGTTGCGCGCATCCTGCAGGATGTTGGTGAGCACCACGGTGGAGAAGATTTGCAAAGCAGAAAACAGGGCGATAACGAAAATTACCCCAAAAAGTATTCCGCGCGGGCGTTTGAGGAACCCCGAACGAAACAATCTGTTGAAGGGCATTTTACCGATAAGTGAACGGGAGGTTAAATTCATGATTATTCTGCATTATTTAAACAAGAAGCAGAATTTTACTCGCGGGAAATGACAGAAATATTTCAATAAATTGTCCGACTTACGGTAATACCCTAAATAATTGAAGCTGCAGGAAGGCGGCAAGCGATGGGATCCCGATGAGCTTACATAAGTAAGTGATTCGGGTCCCTGAACGCAGCCAACGCACCTGCAGCTTTAAGTATGACGGGTATTATTTAGGGAAGATCCACACATGGTTTTCGGGAAGTGCCAGACGGCAATGCTGCGGGTCGCGCACGTCGGTGCCATACGCGCGAATGACAAAATCATCGCCAGCCGTGCGGAACAGATATTCCCAGCGGTCACCGAGATACATGCTGGTCAGCAACGGTAATTCCAGCTGATTCTCGCCCGGTCCGTCGGCCAGCACCACGCGTTCGACGCGGATCACCGCCGTGCCATCCTGTCCGGCCTGCACGCCCTCTCCCGCCTGCCCCCACAGCACCCAGCCGCTGCCTTCGATGCGCGCTTTGCCGTCGCGCACTTCAGTGACTTTGCCGTGCAGACGGTTGTTGCTGCCCATAAACTCTGCGGTAAACAGCGTTTTCGGCGAACCGTACATTTCCTGCGGCGTACCCTGCTGTTCAATTTTGCCGTTGTTGAGCAACAAAATACGATCCGAAATCGCCATCGCTTCGTTCTGGTCGTGCGTCACCATCAGCGCCGACAGCCCGAGTTTGATGATCAGTTCGCGCAGGAAAACCCGCGCTTCTTCACGCAGTTTGGCATCAAGGTTCGACAGCGGCTCATCGAGCAGGATCACCGGCGGGTTGTAAACCAGCGCACGGCCAATCGCCACCCGCTGCTGCTGTCCGCCGGAAAGCTGATGCGGATGGCGCTTGCCCAGATGCCCCAGCCCCAGCTGATTCAGCACATCCTGCACACGTTGAGTGATTTCCCCGGCTGACACTTTGCGTAATTTCAGCGGATACGCCACGTTCTCAAACACGGTTTTGTGCGGCCACAGCGCGTAAGACTGAAACACCAGCCCGAGATTGCGCTCTTCGGCCGGAATTTCGCTGCGCGGCGTGCCATCGTAGACTTTGTTTTTGCCAATGACGATGGTGCCTTTCACCGGTTTTTCCAGCCCGGCCACTGCCCGCAGTAAGGTGGTTTTGCCGCTGCCGGAAGGCCCGAGCAATGACACCACTTCGCCGCGTTTCAGTTCCATGGAAACGCCCTTCAGCACCGGATTGTCGCCATAAGTTAAGTGCAGATTGTCGACCGATAATTCAATCATGTAATTTGACTCCGAAACGAAGGGCAATACCCAGACCTAACACCACCAGCAGGATGTTAATAAAGGAGAGCGCGGCAACGATATCAATGGCACCCGCCGCCCACAGGGAAACCAGCATCGAGCCGATGGTTTCCGTGCCCGGCGACAGCAGATAGACACCGGTGGAATATTCGCGCTCGAAAATCAGGAACATCAGCAGCCAAGAGCCAATCAGGCCGTAACGCGACAGCGGAATGGTGACGTGACGGGTGATCTGCCCGCGCGTCGCACCGGTACTGCGCGCCGCCTCTTCCAGCTCCGGCCCGACCTGCAACAGCGTCGAGGAGATCAGCCGCAGGCCGTACGCCATCCACACCACGGTATACGCCAGCCAGACACTGAAAATCGTACTGCGCAGCGATCGCAGCCAGACCACCAGGTTATCGCGCAGCCACTGCGACCACGGCATACCGGAAAGCCAGCCGGATTTGAGCGCGTTATCCAGCCACATCGGCAGGAACAGAAACACCCACAGAAACGCCAGACCGGCCAGCAGCCCCGGCACCGCACGCGGCACCAGTACGCTGTAATCGAGGAAACGGGTCACGCCGTCCGGTTTACGGTGCATCGCGATGCCGATAAACAGATAACAGGCCACCGCCAGCGCACCGCCGATCACACCAATCGCCATGGAGTTGACGATAGCGCGCAGCAGGTTGGGTTGTTCCCAGATCGTGCGAAACGTATTGAGTGACAGTTCATCCCAGATGGACACGCCGACACCCCAGTTGGAGATAAACGCGCGCAGCATCACGCCAATCAGCGGAACGCCGATGGTCACCGTCAGCCAGAACGCCACCACGGCACCGGCTACCCAGCGCCATTTGCCAAGCGGCAAGGCTCGCGCCTGTGACGCCTTACCTTTCACCGTGACAAAACGGTTGGCCGTACGCATCAGGCGGCGCTGCAACATCACCAGCGGAATAGTGATACAAATCAGTACTACGGCCACCGCAGCCATCAGGTGATAAGACGGCGTACCAAGTTTGTTGGTCAGCTGATACAGATAGGTCGCCAGCACCATGTTGCCTTCCGGGTCGCCAAGCACCAGCATCAGCCCGAACACTTCCAGCCCGAGGAAAAACAACAGAACCGTGGCGTAGAGAATCGACGGGCGCACCATCGGCAGACTGACGGCGGTCATCACCTGCAACGGCGAGGCACCGGCGGTACGCGCGGCTTCTTCGACATCCGATCCGACGCTGCGCAGCGCCGAGGAGATATACAGATACGCGTGCGGAACGTGCGTCAGACCGGCAATCACAACGATGCTCGACATGTCGTAGATGTTCCACGGCACGAAACCAATGATCGACTGCGCCCACAGAGAGAAGAACCCGACCGGCCCGGCCGCCACCACATAACCAAAACCCAGCACCATCGGCGAGACGAAAATCGGCACCAGGATCAGCGGTTCAATCACGCGTCTGCCCGGTAAATCGGTACGCACCATCAGGAACGCCAGGATCCCGCCGAGCGGAATGGCGATCACCACCAGCCCGAAGGCCAGAATAAAGCCGCTTTTCAGCGCCTTGTAGAAATCCGGATCGGTAAAGATGAATCCAAAAGATTCGAGGCTCCATTCTTTCGACGGCGAAAAGAACGGCGCGGAGAGGAAACTTTGTATCACGATGAACGACAACGGGATGTAGATAACCAGCGCCGTTATCAACACCACAATGCCGCGCGGCAGGCTCTGCCACTTTCTGCGCAATGCGTTCATGTTACTTCCCTTCGGTTAGAAACAAGGAGAGCGAAATCAGGCAGGAAAAAGGAAGCGCGACGGAAAGTGACGCGCTTCGATATGCCACTACTTGGCAGCAGCGGTACGCCACTGTTTGATGTAGTCGAGGCGTTTTTTCTGTTGCAGGTATTCCAGCAGGGTTTCATCCACCGGGATGGGTTTGAGCGCATTGCCCAACATTTTGGTCATGCCGTCGATATCGTTTTTGCCTTCGATATCGTTACGGATAGACGGGATATCCGCCTGATTGGCCAGAATGCTCTGCCCTTTCTCAGACAGCACGTAGTCCAGCCACAGTTTGGCGGCGTTGCTGTTTTTCGATTCCTGACTGATGAAGGACACGCGGGAGAGCACCAGGGTGTAATCCTTCGGATAGGAGATACCGAGTGACGGATCCGTTTTGGCGCGGGCCTCGGCGTAAGAACCAAGGATGTTAAAGCCGATCAGGTTTTCGCCGGAAGAAACGCGTTCCATCATGGTGCCGGTGGAAGACTGCACCGCTAAACCGCCTTTGGCGACGTCAGCCAGCGTTTTGAAATAATTCGGATCGGCTTTGAAATCCTGCACCGACAGCATGAAGCCGAGGCCGGATTTTTCGATGTCGTAAGTCGTCACTTTTTTGTTGAATTTTTCGGTCTGGCTGGCAATCAGTTTCGCCAGTGCCGCGTGCGAGTCCGGCACATCACCGGCCGGGATCAGACGTTTGTTATAGATAAACACCACCGGCTCATAGGTCGTGCCGTAGGCTTTGTCTTTCCACACCGCCCATTTTGGTAACTGCGCCTGTTCCGGGGATTTGTATTCCTGCGCGTAGTCGGTCGCCAGTTTCAGCGCCGTGTCCATGGAGGAACTCCAGACCACGTCGCCACTGGTGCCGCCCGCCGCCTGTTCACTGATATAACGGTTGTACAGTTCGGTGCTGTTCATGTCGTTATATTCGACTTTGATACCCGGATACGTGGCCTCAAAGCCCTGAATCAGCGGGCCTGCGGCTTTGGTGTCGGTGGTGGAATAGACCACCACTTTGCCTTCTTTGGTCGCCGCATCGACGATTTTTTGATAACCGGCCGGGTAGCCCTGAGGTAATGCAGACATTGCGGAGGAAGACATCATTACAGCCGCAGCAATCAGAGAGAATCGTAAGTTGTTCTTCATTATTGTTAACCTCTAGTTACATTTGGGAAACTAAAAATCAACATAGCGCATAACATCGGGCAGGCAATGGGGTAATTTTTTTATCTTCCCGATTTGTGAGTCGGGGCGTTTTTTAGGCAATTAACACCATAAAAACCACGGAGGAAAACGCAAAACAGGCCGCCGGAATGACCTGTTTTGCGTCCGGTTCAAAGAGGATTATTTAAAATATCCGGCCGTATTTATATCTGTCAGTAAATCCGGATGCGCCGGTGTCCAGCCCAGAATATCGCGGGTGATCTGACTGGAGGTCGGATTATTCAGCGAAGCAAAATGCGTGAACCAGCCAAAGTGCGCCGTCAGATCTTGCCCGTTTTTACTGACCACCGGCAGGTTAAGGTGCTTGCCAATCAGTGTGGCAATTTCGCGAAATGGGACGCCTTCCTCTGAGTTCGCATGATAAATCGCATTCTGCGCGCCTTTCTCCAGCGCCAGCACAAACACCTTCGCCGCATCAAAACGGTGAACGGCAGGCCAGCGGTTTTCGCCTTCACCGGGATACGCTGATTCGCCTTTTTCCCGCGCCATCGCGATGATCATCGGCACAAAACCGTGGTCGCCCGCGCCGTGCACCGACGGCGGCAGCCGCACCAGTGATACCCGCACGCCCTGCTCCGCCAGCGCGGCAACCGCGAGATCAGAGGCCACACGGGGATTCTGTCCCTGCGGATCAGGTAAATCCTTTTCCGTCGCCAGACGTCCGGTGTTTACCAGCGCGGTGCCGGACGTCACGATCAGCGGTTTATCCGTGCCTTTCAGCGCCGCACCCAGTGCGCCAATTGCCCGCCGGTCTTTTTCACAATTCTCGAGAAATTTCGAAAAGTCATGGATAAACGCCGTGTGGATCACGCCGTCTGCCTGCGCCGCGCCGGACGTCAGACTGTCCGGATCTTCAATACTGCCGCGATGCACGTCAGCCCCCGCGTCAGTCAGCGCCTGCGCCGAAGCATCCGAACGGGCCAGCCCCAGCACCTGATGACCGGCACGCAGTAATTCCTGCACCACCGCAGAACCGACAAAACCCGTTGCTCCTGTCACGAATACACGCATCTTAAAATCCCCTGTGGTTGGCTGATAAAGGTGAATGGCTTACGCAGCACACTATAGGCACTGGAGAAAAGACGATCTATGCGCTAATGTCCGCATTATCTTTGCGATCGTCCGGAGTCATTAATGGATCCTCTTTCTGATGTGTTATCGCTGCTGAAGCCGCGCAGTTATATGTCCAAAGGTTTTGAAGCCGGAGGGGCGTGGTCGGTACAATTTCCCGACCATTATCAGTCGATTAAATGCAATGCGATCATTACCGGCGAATGCTGGCTGGCGGTAGACGATGTGCCCGGCGCGGTACATCTCAAAGCCGGTGATTGTTTTGTGTTGCCTGGCGGCCGCCCTTTTCGGCTCGCCAGCGATCTGAGTATTCCGCCCGTCGATGCTGGTCCGATTTTCCAGCAGGCGCTGGATGGCGGTACGGTGTCCTGCAACGGCGGCCGGGATTTCTTTCTGACCGGCAGCCGGTTTGCGGTCAGCGGCACTAACGCCGCCACATTGCTGGCGATGCTGCCGCCGGTGGTGCATATCTCGAAAGAATCCGACAAAGAGAGTTTGCGCTGGGCAGTTGAGCGGATGATGCAGGAATTACGTGATCAGCGGCCCGGCGGATTACTGATCGCACAGCACATGGCGCACATGATGCTGGTTCAGGCGCTGCGGATGCACGTCGATAACGCGCCGGAAGGGGAAAACAGTGGCTGGTTTGCCGCGCTGGCAGATAAGCAGTTATCGAAAGCACTGAATGCGATGCATGAAAATCCTGCGCAACGCTGGACGGTGCAGACGCTGGCGGAACGGGCGGGCATGTCGCGCTCCGTGTTCTCGCAGAAATTTAAGCAGGCCGTCGGCAGTGCGCCGCTGGAATACCTGACGCGCTGGCGGATGTTGCTGGCCGGAGACCGGCTGGCGAACAGTAAAGAACCGGTTTCAGCGGTAGCCCTGTCGCTCGGTTATGACTCTGAAAGTGCCTTCAGCACAGCGTTCAAACGCACACTGGGATGTTCGCCGAGACAGTACGGCCAGCAGGCCATACGCTGAATTCAGGCAGGGATGCCTGAATTTCAGACACAAAAAAAGCCGCTAATGGCTTAGCAGCTTTGATGTGTTGTTTATGGCGGAGGAGGAGAGATTCGAACTCTCGAATGGTTTCCCATCGCCGGTTTTCAAGACCGGTGCCTTCAGCCGCTCGGCCACCCCTCCGTAAACAACAAGCACTTTACGACGTCAGTCGTTCAGTACGGGGCGTAGTATACAAGACAGAAAAAAAGATGCAAACATTATTTTCGGTCTAGTTTGTTGATTTTATGAACATTTACATCGCCTTCACAATGTATGTTCATAAATGACAGACACAAAAAAAGCCGCTAATGACTTAGCAGCTTTCTTGTGTTGTTTATGGCGGAGGAGGAGAGATTCGAACTCTCGAATGGTTTCCCATCGCCGGTTTTCAAGACCGGTGCCTTCAGCCGCTCGGCCACCCCTCCGCAACGAAGCGAACTATAAACAGTGGCGATCCGCTTGTAAAGCCTGATTCTGTTCGTTTGCCTGAAAAAACGCCATTCCGTTCTCAAATGGCGATTTAAGCATCATAACGACGGTTTTGACGTCGGGAAACCGCGCCCTGCCCGCCCTGAGCAGGTAAAGAAGGGTAAAACGTCTTTAATGACGTAACGCCACTCCTTACACTGCAATCTGTTTGTATTTTCACCGACTCCAACTTTTTGTTAAGAGTGAGAATTTTATTATGGATCGTATCGTTGCCTCTTCGTCATCACGCGCTGGCTCGTTGCTAAGCACGCACCGGGTGCTGCGTAATACTTATTTTCTGTTAGCACTGACCCTCGGCGTTTCCGCGATCACGGCGACGGCGAGCACGGTTCTGAGATTGCCCTCTCCCGGTTTCCTGCTGACCATCGTCGGCTTCTACGGGCTGATGTTCCTGACCTACCGCACGGCCAACAGCCCGGCGGGTATTTTATCGGCTTTCGCCCTGACCGGTTTTATGGGGTATACGCTGGGGCCATTGCTGAGTTCGCTGCTTTCAGTCGGTGCCGGTGACATTATTATGCTGGCGCTGGGCGGTACCGCGCTGGTGTTCTTCTGCTGTTCAGCCTATGTGCTGACCACGCGCAAAGACATGTCGTTCCTGTCCGGCATGATGATGGCAGGCTTTGTGGTACTGCTGGTGGCGGTGATCGCCAACCTGTTCCTGCAAATCCCGGCGTTGTCACTGGCGATCAGCTGTCTGTTTATTCTGTTCTCCGCAGGTGCGATTCTGTGGGAAACCAGCAACATCATTCACGGCGGCGAAACCAACTATATTCGCGCGACCGTCAGCCTGTATGTCTCGCTGTACAACATCTTTGTCAGCCTGCTGAGCATTCTGGGGATGTCATCACGTAACTGATGAGCCTGATGTAAACCGAAGCCCCGCCCCTGTGCGGGGCTTTTTATTTTTACTGTCCGCTGTTTTTGCTAAACTGGCGGCTGCATTTTTACGGGTTTGAGGTTGTATGCTGGAGTTTGAAGGTCAGGTTATTGAAACCGACGCTCAGGGTTACCTGAAAAACAGTCAGGACTGGCAGGAAGGCATGGCGCCTCTGCTGGCCGCACAGGAAGACATCACGCTGACCGACGCGCACTGGGAAGTGGTGCGGTTCGTGCGCGGGTTTTATCTCGAATTCAATACCTCACCCGCCGTGCGTATGCTGGTAAAGGCGATGGCACAGAAATACGGCGAAGAGAAAGGCAACAGCCGCTATCTGTTCCGGCTGTTCCCGAAAGGCCCGGCCAAACAGGCGACCAAAATTGCCGGTCTGCCCAAACCGGTGAAGTGCCTGTAAAAGACTTCAGTATTTGATTTTAAAATCGCTGTAATGACCGGGTGCGGTCGGCTCACTGAGCACGCGATCCACCCGGGCATGTTTCGGCCCGCCCTGCTTCAGCCAGGCTAACAGCTGGTCGACTTTTTCCTGATCCCCGCACGCCACCACTTCGACGCTGCCATCCTCAAGATTTTTCGCATAACCGGTTAACCCCAATCCGGTTGCCTGATGTTGGGTCGCAAAACGAAAACCGACGCCCTGCACCATGCCGTACACATAGGCGGCTATACTGACTGTTGCCATAATATTCTCTCCGTTAGCGGTATGGTTCGTTGCAATTTCACCTGCATGACCGGACAATGTCGCTCTTTTTTGTCTCCGAACCGACAGAACCTAATTTTATGACTGCACGTTTAATTCTGGCCAAAGGCCGTGAAAAATCACTTCTTCGTCGCCACCCGTGGGTGTTTTCCGGTGCTGTTGCACGCATCGAAGGTAAAGCCCATTCCGGCGAGACTATAGATATTGTAGACAGTCAGGGAAAATGGCTGGCACGCGGTGCCTATTCGCCGTCCTCACAGATCCGTGCGCGCGTCTGGACATTTAAGCAGGATGAAGACATTGATATCGCGTTTTTCATCCGTCGTTTGCAACAGGCGCAGAGCTGGCGAGACTATATCGCTAAACGTGACGGACTGGACGGTTATCGCCTGATTGCCGGTGAATCCGACTGCCTGCCCGGTATTACTATCGATCGTTTCCAGAATTTTCTGGTACTGCAATTGCTGTCAGCCGGTGCGGAATACCAGCGTGCTCCGCTGATCGCAGCGCTGCAACATTGTTATCCGGAGTGCGCCATCTGGGATCGCTCTGATGTGGCGGTGCGTAAAAAAGAAGGTCTGGAACTGACGCAAGGCCATGTGGTGGGTGACGAGCCTCCTGCCCTGTTGCCCATTCAGGAACACGGGATGAGCCTGCTGGTTGATATCAAAGAAGGCCACAAAACCGGCTTCTATCTTGATCAGCGTGACAGCCGTCTTGCCGCACGCAATTATGCCGCAGGCCGTAATGTCCTCAACTGCTTCTCCTATACCGGTGCTTTTGCTGTATCGGCACTGATGGGCGGCTGTACAAAAGTGACCAACGTGGATACCTCGCAGGCCGCACTCGACGTGGCCCGCCAGAACGTTGAGCTGAACAAACTGGACCTGTCAAAAGCGGAATTCGTGCGCGAAGACGTCTTCCAGTTGCTGCGTAAATACCGCACGGAAGGTCAGCAGTTCGACATGATTGTGATGGATCCGCCGAAATTCGTGGAGAACAAAAATCAGCTGGCAAGCGCCTGTCGCGGCTATAAAGATATCAATATGCTGGCGCTGCAACTGTTGCGTCCGGGCGGTATCCTGCTCAGCTTCTCCTGCTCCGGTCTGTTGCCGACCGATCTGTTCCAGAAAATTCTGGCCGATGCGGCGCTGGATGCGGGCCGTGAAATACAGTTCGTGGAGCAGTTCCGTCAGGCGGCTGACCATCCGGTGACCGGCGCCTATCCTGAAGGGTTGTATCTGAAAGGTTTTGCCTGCCTGGTCATGAACTGAAGGTAAGCACTGCGTGCTGTTACGACGGCACGCGAGCGAATTTTACGCAGATTACGTGGTCAGAACTTGAAATAGCACGTTTTATCTTCATATAGAGATAAGTGAATTATTTTGGGAGGTGACTATGATTGCCAGTAAATTCGGTATCGGCCAGCAGGTACGCCACAGAATGTTAGGTTATTTAGGCGTAGTGATTGATGTCGATGCAGAGTATTCGCTCGATAAGCCCGACGTTGATGATGTCGCTGCTGACGATTCCATGCGCACCGCGCCCTGGTACCATGTCGTGATGGAAGATGAGGAAGGCCAGCCGGTGCATACCTACCTGGCGGAAATTCAGATTGATCATGAAGCGGCGCGTTCACATCCGGAACAAACCTCTCTGGATGACTTAGCCGAATCGATCCGCAGCCAGTTACAGGCACCGCGCCTGCGTAACTGAGCCATCTCGCTTAAACCTGTTGATATGAAAAACCGGCCTTTGCAGCCGGTTTTTTTGTCATTTTTTCAGCCCACCGCAGGACCGTGATTATTTTTCCATGCCCAGCCGCGGGAGTTCAATTTTCGGGCAGCGATCCATCACCACTTTCAGACCGGCCTCTTTTGCCAGCACGGCTGCCTGCTCATTGATCACCCCAAGTTGCAGCCACAATACTTTCGCTTTAATCGCAATCGCCTCCTGCGCCACGCCATAAGCGGCATCCGCATTGCGGAATACATCCACCATATCAATTGGATGAGGGATTTCCGCCAGCGAACCGTAGGCTTTCTGCCCCAGAAGTTCCTGCCCTGCCAGTTTCGGGCTGACCGGGATCACGTCAAAGCCCTGAGACAGCAGATAGGCCATGACGCCGTAGCTCGGACGCCCCGGATTATCACTGGCACCGACCAGCGCGATGGTTTTTACTTCCTCAAGGATCTTGCGGATATCATTGTCTTGCACGGGATTATCTCCTTTGACCGGTATGGGTTAAGTGTAACGCAGCATGACCAATCCGACAGCCTGCGGCAGAAAAAGTCCCGCGTGAAATGCCATGGCGTGTGAAATTAAAACATTTTGTAAAACTTTGACACACAATCCGCATTGCGGAATAATAGCGAAGGAGCAATGGGGTATCCGGGGAGAGAAGAATGAAAGTCTGTCATGCGCTGGTCGCATTAGCGAGTCTCAGCCTGATGGTGTCAGCTTCGGCGACCTCACTCAAACTGTCCCCCGATGTCGATGTTCTGGTTATCGACGGCAAACAAATGTCTGGCGCAATCCTTAAAGGTGCGGACAGTCTTGAACTTGACGGCGGCCAGCATCAGATTCTGTTTCAGGTCAGCAAAACGATGCGGGCCAATCCACCGCAGCTTTACCACTCCCCTGCCCTTATCGTTACCTTCAATGCCAAAGGCAATCGCTCAGTGTCTTTCGTGCTGCCAAAACTGACCAGTGAAGATGAAACGGCGCAATTCAGTCAGCAGATGAACTATCAGCTGGTTGACGACCAGGGCAGACAAATGCCAACACAGCGCGATGTTCTGAATATGTACAATCCCGGCCATGCCGCTGACGCTGAAAAGTTAATGATGACCTACAATTTGTCGGGCGCGCGTGCGGCCGTGCCGTCGTTTGCCAGGGCCAGCACGGATAAAAAATCGGCTTTAGCCACTGACACGCCTTCACAAATTTCTATCGCGTATCTTCATCCGCTGTGGACGCGTCTGGCGGCGAATGCAGGCATTGAGCGTTTATTGCTCTGGTTAACGCTTCCGGATAAACAGGAACAGACCTCGTAATTTAATCTGCATCACGCATTCCCCTTCTTAACGCCGAATTATTGCCCCTGAGCTATGCAGTAAAACGGAGTTTCAGTATTCTGTGATCCACTCTTACTTTCGCGTTGAAGGGAATTAGATGGAATACACCACCCGCACGATCGCAAAACAAAAACACATAGCTCTGGTTGCGCATGACCACTGTAAAAACACCCTGATGAAATGGGTGGACAAAAACGTGGATGAACTGTCGAAGCATGTGCTTTACGCGACCGGCACTACGGGGAATCTGGTGCAGCGCAGCACCGGCATTAATGTTAAAAGCATGCTGAGCGGTCCGATGGGCGGCGACCAGCAGGTGGGCGCCATGATCGCAGAAGGCAAAATCGATATGCTGATTTTCCTTTGGGATCCGCTGAATGCCGTGCCGCATGATCCGGACGTGAAAGCCCTGCTGCGTCTGGCGACGGTCTGGAATATTCCGGTCGCGACCAATCTGGCTACGGCGGATTTCCTGATCCAGTCTCCGTTATTCCAGTCTGAAGTGGACATCACCATTCCTGATTATCAGCGCTATTTATGGGCACGTCTGAAAGAGTGATAGGTCAGTACATCGTCATAAAAAACCCGGCAAAAGCCGGGTTTGTCATTTCAGGGCTTGCGCTGCACCGGCACGCCGAGGTCTTCAAGTTGTTCGACAAAAACCGAGGGACGGGTTTTGTCCTGCAGCAGCCAGACCTGATGTTTTGCGCGGGTCATCGCCACATACAATAAGCGCCGTTCTTCGGCATCCATAAAGTTTTCAGGCTCCGGCAATAACACCTCTTCCAGCAACGACTCCCGCGCGGGTGCAGGGAAACCGTCATTGCCTTCATGCAATCCGGCAATAATCACGTATTCAGCCTGTTGCCCTTTACTGGCGTGAATGGTCATAAAATCCAGATTGAGTTTCGGCCAGCGCGTGGCCGCTTTTTCCAGAATCTGCGGACGAAGATGATGATAACGGGCCAGCACCAAAATATGCTCGTCGGCCGTGACATAGCCGCTGAGTTTATCCAGCAACTTTTCCAGCTGATCTTCTGGCAGGATCACCACATTTTTCTTGTTGCCTTTGGTCAGGCTGTTCAGCGGTTTCTTCAGCTGATAGGGATTTTGCTGCACAAATTTATTGGCGATTTCGCCGATACGGTCATTAAAGCGATAAGTGGTATCCAGCGCACATTGCGCCCCTTCGCCAAAATTGTCGGCAAATGCGGTGGTCAGGGAAAGCTCTGCGCCACTGAAACGAT
Organism: Rahnella victoriana; assembly: GCF_021276285.1. Lineage (NCBI taxonomy): Bacteria > Pseudomonadati > Pseudomonadota > Gammaproteobacteria > Enterobacterales > Yersiniaceae > Rahnella > Rahnella victoriana. Next base: position 3,373,454 of record NZ_CP089919.1, on the reverse strand, counting down.
AGATCGCCTGCCAGTCATCACCGACCGCAAACAGACTGCTATGTTTGTTGAGCTTACGTAACGCCGACAGCAGCAGCGCACGCTGGGGTGAGATATCCTGAAATTCATCCACCAGAATATGCTTCCACGGGCTGACAAACCGGCCTTTATCCAGAATATTGACCGCCTGATGGATCAGGCCGGAGAAATCCACAGCCCCTTCTTCTTTCAGCGCCGTTTTCCAGGCTTTAAGCAACGGTGCCATCAGCCGGATGCGTTTCGTGAACAGGTCTTTCACTTCTTCCGACGCGCTTTCAATCATTTCGGCCTGACTGCCGCCGTGCATACGCATCAGGCTGAGCCAGCGTTCCAGCCGGCTGCCCAGACGCTCCGCCAGCGATTTATTTTTCCAGTAATCACCGTCAGGCACCGTCCATTCCAGTTCGTCTGTCATCCATTGCCGCCAGCCGCTGGCCTGCACTTTTTTCTCAGCACATTGCTGTTGCCATGTTTTGATCAGCAGACTGCGGCGCGCCTTTGAATCGGTTTCCAGCTTGCTGATTTTAGGCACTTTCTTGCTGCCTTCCTGGATAATCTGCAATGCAAGGGCGTGAAACGTTTTCGCCTTGATCCCTTCTGTCTGCAAACGCTCTTTTATACGTCCGTTCATTTCATCGGCGGCCTGACGGCCAAAAGCCAGCAACAAAATCTGTTCCGGTAATGCTTCCTGACGGCGCAACAGCCAGCCCGCGCGGGCCACCAGCACCGATGTTTTGCCGCTGCCCGCCCCCGCCAGCACCAGTACCGCATCTTCGCCATTGACGACGGCGCGACACTGGCTGTCATTGAGGGGCGACACTTCCACCGTATCGAAAAAGTCACGATTATCGGCAATCACCCTTTCGGTCCACGCCAGATTGCGCTGATCAACGCTGCGTTTCCCCTGCTCGAGCCAGCGCAGGCAGGTCTGGTAATCTTCCCGACAATTATCAAATTCGCTGAGACGTTCAACAGGCACCGGGATGGCAGAAAAAGCGTCGGCGATGTCCTTCTGCACATCCGCCAGATCAGCGCGTTTGAACCATTTATCCTGCTGTTCAATCTGCGTGATTTTTTCGATTTGGCCGTGCAATACCCCGGCGCTGACCTCGCTCATCTCCAGACTCCAGGTCTGCCAGATGTTCAGGAGGTAATGGTAGAAACGCTGCGTTTCCTGCCATTCCGTGCCATGCAGGCGCACCACTTTTTGGTCAGGTAATTCAAACTCAAGTTCCCCCCAGACGATGCCCCGCTTACAGCGGATCTGGATGAGCTGATTAAAAGGGATCAGGTAGTGATGTTTGTCGCCGCTGACTTCCACGCCGGCATTGAGCAGACGCACCCGGTTATAAGGGTGTTGCGCCAGATGTTTCCCGAATGAGGTCGATTTCAATTCCATATCATCACACCGTTTTTTCTCTTTAATTCAGTCATTTTACATGCAAGTGCATTTAAGAGTTTACCTTTGATAAGCGCAGGCGATCCACGTTCCAAAACAAGGTAGAATAAGAGGTATGTTTCTTTGCAGGGAACATGAATTTTTTCAACTTTTTAAATTCTTTGGGAAGAGCTGACATGCGTACCGTACTCAACATTCTTAACTTTGTTCTGGGCGGATTTTTCACCACGCTCGCCTGGTTGTTCGCCACACTGGTCAGTATCGTGCTGATTTTCACCCTGCCGCTGACCCGTTCGTGCTGGGAAATCACCCGTCTTTCGCTGATGCCCTTTGGCAACGAAGCGGTACACGTCGACGACCTGTACCCGGAAAAACGCAACGTGCTGCTGTCAGGCGGTGGTACTCTGTTGAATATCTTCTGGTTTATTTTCTTCGGCTGGTGGTTATGCTTGTCGCATATTGTCGCCGGTATCGCGCAATGTATCAGTATTATCGGAATCCCGGTGGGTATTGCGAATTTTAAAATCGCCGCCATAGCACTCTGGCCCGTGGGCCGCAGGGTGGTATCCGTCGAGCTGGCAAAACAAGTTCGTGAAGCCAATGCAAGCCGTCAGATAAAAAACGGACGCATTCGCTGATCGCGATTTTTCATCATTTTTGAATTTTAACGTGGGGTTTTTCCGTGCTTTCTATTGCACCGGGTTTAAGGCGTTATGCCTATAACAGCAATGTTCTTTATCACATCAGGATTTTCATTGCCCTGACAGGGGCCGCTGCCGTGCCCTGGTGGCTGGGCCAGATTACGCTGACTATTCCGCTGACACTCGGTGTCGTGGCGGCCGCACTGGCCGATCTCGATGATCGGCTCACCGGCCGCCTGCGTAATCTGGTGATTACCCTGGTGTGCTTTTTCATTGCCTCTGCGTCAATAGAATTGCTGTTCCCCTACCCGTGGTTATTTGCGCCGGGGTTGATGATTTCGACCTGCGGATTCATCCTTCTCGGCGCGCTCGGTCAGCGTTACGCCACGATTGCGTTCGGCGCGTTACTGATCGCCATTTATACGATGCTGGGCACCAGCATGTATCACATCTGGTATCAGCAGCCGCTGATCCTGCTGGCCGGTGCGATCTGGTATAACCTGCTGACGCTGGCGGGCCATATTATTTTCCCGATAAGGCCGTTGCAGGATCAGATCTCCCGCTGTTTCACTCAGCTGGCGGCGTATCTGGAAGCCAAGGCCACGTTGTTTGATCCCGACCAGGAAGACAATAATCAGCAACTGGTTGATCTGGCGATGGCTAACGGTCAGCTGGTTTCTACGCTAAATCAGACGAAAAATACGCTGCAAACCCGGCTCAAAGGCGACCGGGGTCAGAAAGGCACCCGCCGGACACTGCATTATTATTTTGTGGTGCAGGACATTCATGAGCGCGCCAGTTCATCGCACGTGAAATACCTTAAACTGAGCGAACAATTCCATCACAGCGATATTCTGTTCCGCTTTCAACGCCTGATGAGCATGCAGGCCCGCGCCTGCTTACAGCTGTCGCAATGCATTCTCTACCGCCAGCACTACACCCATAACAGCCAGTTTGAACGGGCATTTTCTCGCCTTGAAGAAGCGCTGAAACGGCTGGAATCTCAGAATGAACATCGGGAAATGTTGCAGGCCTTGCGGCATCTTTTGCGCAATCTGCATGCGATTGATGCCCAACTGGCAAACATTGAATCTGAGCAGTCACTGCCGGAAAACCAGACGGGGAAAAGCCCGTTTGCCGAGGATCGTCTGACCGGTCTGGATGACATCTGGCTGCGCATATCCCGCCATTTTACCCCTCAGTCTGTGCTTTTTCGCCATGCGGTGCGCATGTCAGTGGTGCTGTTTATCGGCTATGTATTTATTCAGGTCAGTGGCTTAAATCATGGCTACTGGATTTTGCTCACCAGTCTTTTTGTCTGCCAGCCAAACTACAGCGCGACCCGCCGCAGACTGGCGCTGAGGATAATCGGGACGCTGGCCGGTATTGCGCTGGGCATTCCTATCTTGTATTTCGTGCCTTCCGTTGACGGACAAATGATCCTGATCGTTATCAGCGGATTGTTGTTCTTTGCCTTCCGTACCGTGCAGTACGCGCAGGCAACCATGTTCATTACCCTGCTCGTTTTGCTGTGTTTCAATTTGCTGGGTGAAGGGTTTGAAGTCGCCATACCTCGTGTCATCGATACCCTGATTGGCTGTGGTATTGCCTGGGCTGCGGTGACCTACATCTGGCCTGACTGGAAATTCCGCCAGATAGATAAGGTGGTCAGCAAAACCTTTGATGCGAACTGCCGTTATCTCGATGCCATTCTGGTGCAGTACCATCAGGGCAAAGATAACAGCCTTGATTACCGGCTCGCCCGGCGCGATGCGCATAACTGTGATGCTGAACTGGCCTCCGTCGTTTCGAATATGAGTTCTGAGAAGAATAATGATCCGGCGACGCTTGAGGCCGCATTCCGGCTGCTGTGCCTGAATCACACCATGCTGAGTTACATTTCTGCGCTGGGTGCGCATCGTGAAAAACTTAATGACGCTGAAACGCTGCAATTGCTTGATGACGCAGCCTGCTGTGTGGATGGCGCGTTACACCATCTTCCTTCAGAGGCTGAGCGCATCCATCACGCGCTGGAGCAACTCACTGCCCGCATCCAGATGCGGACGACGGACAGTGACAGTAAAGAACAACTTGTCCTTCAGCAAATTGGCTTACTGGTGGCCCATTTACCTGAACTCACCAGTCTCAATACTAAAATCCTGCCTGCACAGAGCGCCCTCTGACGGCAGGCGTGTGTGACGCTCCTTAGTGGAGGATCGTCGATTGCTGCTCTTGCTGATGGTTAAACCAGTGAGTTAATGATTCTCTGGAAGCCATCGGCAAAGCGGCCTCGTGAAAGCCCAGAATCGCCCCCTCCAGTGCCATCAGTAGATTAATGCCCAAGTTCTTTTTTTTTATTGCGCACAATTTCAAATAAGTCTGGCAGGCACCGTGAAGACGCAGATCTCCGGAGTTCTCAATTCCCGCCTGCCAGAGCATTCTCTCAAGCGCCAGTGTGAGATTCGGTAAATCCTTCAACCTCCCCGCTTCATTGTTTTTTCTCACGGCGATGTCGCGTTGCATTCCCTGTAACGCCAGCCTGCCCAGCTTACATAACGCCTCAGGATCGCTCCATTGGGCCGGACTCACTTTAAAATAGCGTAACTGAACGTCCATGCCGCGCTTGCGGTAAATCAGTCTCTCCATCTTTTTACGGCGAAAATGGACTTCCGTTTCTTTATCGGCACGGAGATATAATTCTCCGTCAGAGACCAGGGCAAACATGACACGGTCGGCGGACAGACTGAAACCGCCAAATTGGGTGCGGGAACGAATGTTGCCCAATGGGGCAAACAGGGCCAGGCACTCACGTACTCTTTTTTTTGATTTGTTTATCATTGCGTTATCCTTTTCACATTAATTCCTGACGACCAATTTGAGTTACCAGAACAGCTAAATGCAAAATACGCAATGTCGCGAAGCGCAACAAACACAAAATGCAGTTGCAGTCCGTTGCCTTCAAAATTTGCGAGACGTCTTGGAAAAAATTGGGTTGATCTTTGCTCATCGCCAGAGTACTGTACATTCATACAGTAACTCACTGGGGTACATCACTATGCGAACTCAACATCATACAAATCATCATTTTAGTCAGCTTGCTTTGCCGGTTAATCGCGCACAGGTAAATACGTCTGCATCCTTGAATAATGGTCTGATCACTGAGTTCGTCTATAGTGCGAGCCAACCCGCCTTTGCGCAGTTACTCCTGCCTTTGCTCCAACATCTGGGTATGCAGTCCCGCTGGCTGTTATGGCTCACGCCTCAGCAAAAGCTCAGCCGTCATTGGTTATCAGAATCTGGATTGCCGGTCGATAAAATGGTTCAGGTGAATCAGATCACCGCGATGTCGACGGTGGATGCGATGGAGAAAGCATTGCAGACAGGAAACTACAGCGTGGTGCTCGGATGGCTACCCGATTTGAATGATGCGGAACGTGAAAGACTGCAAATTGCAGCACGTCAGGGGGGCGCTTATGGCTTCATCATGAAGCCAACAAACGATCAGAATTCAGCAGGTGGACATCACTCAACAGTAAAAATTCACTCTTCTGTATACCATTAGTTCAAAATAGGAACTTTCCTATGAAAATAATGGGGAAGTTAGTGATTTGTGCTGTCAAAGGTCGCCAGCCCAGTAAAAACGGGTATTCGGAATGTAGTTTGACGCCAGATTTTGTCAGTAAATAGTCAAAGCCGTTAAGAAATGTGTACGTTTTTCCCTTTTTTTCCACGGTGTTAACACATCAAGCTTGTAAGTTTCGCGCCACGTTGTAGACTTTACAACGCCAAGGTTGCTCAATAATGCCAACGTAAAGTGGCAAGTTCTGAAATGAAGCAATAATCTTGGCGTAAGGATTTTAACCAAGGGCTTAAAAAGCTTAAAGCTCAATTGCCTATTTGGATGATAACGAGGCGCAAAATGAAAAAGACAGCTATCGCATTAGCAGTGGCACTGGCAGGTTTCGCTACCGTAGCGCAAGCCGCCCCTAAAGATAACACCTGGTATACCGGTGGTAAATTGGGCTGGTCCCAATACCATGACACTGGTTTCGCAAATGCTTACGAAGGTATCGGCAACGGCCCTACCCACGAAAGCCAACTGGGTGCAGGTGCGTTCTTGGGTTACCAAGCGAACCAATACCTGGGCTTTGAAATGGGATATGACTGGCTTGGCCGTATGCCTTCTAAAGGCAGCGTAAACAACGGCGCGTTCAAAGCACAAGGCGTTCAGCTGGCTGCTAAACTGAGCTACCCACTGACTGACGATCTGGACCTGTACACCCGTCTGGGTGGTATGGTTTGGCGTGCAGATTCTAAAGGTAACTTCAACAATGGCGCAGATGGCCGCATCAGCGACCACGACACCGGTGTTTCTCCACTGGCAGCCGTTGGTGTTGAATACGCAGTGACCAAAAACTGGGCTACCCGTCTGGACTACCAGTGGGTTAACAACATTGGTGACGCAGCTACCGTTGGTGCACGTCCTGATAACGCAATGCTGTCTGTGGGTGTTTCTTACCGTTTCGGTCAAGATGAAGCAGCTGCACCAGTTGTTGCTCCAGCACCAGCTCCAGCTCCAGTTGTAGAAACTAAGAAATTCACTCTGAAATCTGACGTTCTCTTCAACTTCAACAAAGCGACTCTGAAACCAGAAGGCCAACAGGCTCTGGATCAGCTGTACAGCCAGTTGAGCTCAATCGATCCTAAAGACGGTTCTGTTATCGTTCTGGGTTACACCGACCGTATCGGTTCAGAACAATACAACCAGAAACTGTCTGAGCAACGTGCTCAGAGCGTAGTAGATTACCTGGTATCTAAAGGTATCCCTGCTAACAAGATCTCTGCACAAGGCCAGGGTAAATCTAACCCAGTTACCGGTTCTACCTGTGACTCCGTTAAAGGCCGTGCTGCTCTGATCGACTGCCTGGCACCAGACCGTCGTGTAGAAATCGAAGTTAAAGGCTACAAAGATACTGTTACTCAGCCACAGGCTTAATAACAGACTTTAGCTTTTGCTACAGATATCAAAAACCCCGCCTCGGCGGGGTTTTTTTATGGCTGCAATAACAGAACAAAGCGGTATTCTCTGCGGATCGGTAACGAAATTACCCGAGATCTTTCTTGCCAAGGATTTGCTGCAGATCCTCTTTTAATGAAGACATCTGATTAGCGTATTTTTCTTTACGCTCAGCATCCTCAAGCAACTGAATGATTGTGTCAGACAATGTTGCCCCACGCCTTTGCGCCAGACCGGCCAAACGCTGCCACACCAGAAACTCTAAATCGATGGATTTCTTACGGGTGTGCTGATGCTCAGCATTGAAGTGTCGTTTACGGCGGGCCCGTATGGTTTGTTTGAGGCGATTTTCCAGCGCCGGATTCATATCATTCGCGATCCAGTCCATCACTTTGACCGGTTCGTTTTCCAGTCTGAGAAGTTGATTCACGGATTCTTGTGCAGCGCTGTTTTCTAAATGGCGAGTGATCCGCTCACCTTCCCGGTGTTTTTTCACCAGATACTTCCATTTCCAACCGCTTTCCAGATTTTCCAGTTGCTGATATTTCATCGTGAACTCTTCGGTGACCCCGTAACTTTACTAAGCATAACAGCTTTAATTCAATTTTCACCCCAAATAAACCGGCTAATTCTGCCTGTTTTTTGCGCACCTGTTCAGCAATGTGCGCTAACCGCATTTCCTCTTTGACTCTCATTGTATGCAGCCGGATTTATTCTTGTATAATCGCTCTTTCCCTTTTTATAGAAAACAGCTAACACATTGACCAATAACCGACTTGACTGGCAGCTTTTACTGCCCGACTCCGCGCCTTACGAGGCAATTTTTGCAACGGCTGCCCAGTTAGCCCCTGTCGATTTCGCTGGAACTCAGCCTCGGCTGGAAAATGGTTTAACGCTGTTTTGTCATCCCCGCTCACGCCCGCGTTTTATGACGCTCAAGGCGCAGGAAAATCGTGAATATCTGTCACGTATCGCTCAGGTCGTCAGCGAACTGCTGCCCGAAACGGCTGAAATCACCGGCAACCGTTATCATATTGAAGGCAATAAGATCACGCTGCTGGCCGCTAAATCTGCGGAAGATGCCTTCGCGGCAAAATTCACCTGCCAGTACCGCGAGTGGATTGAGCCGGAGCAACTGTTTGGTTGCGTCAGGGTGTACAAAGACCAGATCCAGCTTGAGCCGGGTCTGATTCATCAGGTCAATGGCGGCGTTCTGGTGCTGTCAATTCGTACCCTTATTGCCCAGCCGCTGATGTGGTTGCGTCTTAAGCAGATGATCACCGAAGGCCAGTATCACTGGGTTTCTCCTGATGAAGCCAAACCTCTGCCGGTCACGGTTCCGCCAATGCCGCTGGATATTCGCCTGATTCTGGTCGGTGACCGCTTGTCACTGGGTGATCTGAGCGATATGGAACCGGAGCTGATGGAATCGGCCATTTATGGCGAATTCGAAGCCGACCTGCCGCTGACCGAAGAAAGCGACATGGAAACCTGGTGTGGTTATGTGAACACACTGGCCGACGAGCTTGAGATCCCCCGTCTGGCCGCCGATGCCTGGCCCGAATTTCATAAAATGGCGATACGCCACAGCACCGATCAGGGCAGCCTGACGCTGGATCCGGTCTGGCTGAGTGCACAGTTAAGTGAAGCCGCGCTCTATAATGAAGATGAGTTGCTCAGCGCGAAATCTCTTGAAGCTGCCTCTAATGCCCGTGCATGGCGTGAAAGCTATTTGCAGGAACGCATGCAGGATGAAATTGAGCTGGGGCAAATCCGTATCGAGACGGAAGGCGAAGTGGTCGGACAGATTAACGGCCTGTCGGTGCTGGAATACCCTGGCCATCCGCGCGCACTGGGTGAACCTTCACGGATTAGTTGTGTCGTACACACCGGCGACGGTGAATTTACTGACGTTGAACGTAAAGCTGAATTAGGCGGTAATCTGCATGCCAAGGGCATGATGATTATGCAGGCTTTCCTGATTTCCGAGTTAGAACTCGACCAGCCTCTGCCCTTCTCCGCGTCGATTGTTTTTGAACAATCTTACGGTGAAGTGGACGGCGACAGCGCGTCCCTTGCTGAACTTTGTGCACTGATCAGTGCCTTGTCGATGCAGCCGATTAACCAGCAGATTGCGGTAACCGGTTCTGTCGATCAGTTTGGGAATGTGCAACCTATTGGTGGCGTAAATGAGAAAATCGAAGGTTTCTTCGAAGTTTGTCAGCGTCGCGGTTTGACCGGTAAGCAAGGGGTCATTCTGCCAACCAGCAACGTGCGCAACCTGTGCCTGCATCCGCAAGTACTGGACGCCGTTCGCGAAGGCCAGTTTCACTTATGGGCAGTTGATAACGCAGCCGACGCGCTGCCTATCCTGACCGGACTGATTTACACAAACGAAGAAGAAGCTGAAGAAGAGCGTCCGAGCCTGCTGGGATTGATTCAGCAGCGCATAGCGTTGGTCACATCGCAAGGCAGCCCGCGTTATCCGTGGCCTCTTCGCTGGTTGAACTGGTTCAATCACAGCTGATCGGAGTTGTTCAGCTTACAGCTGTTCGCTAAACTTCGCCCTTCATTAAAATAAGGCTTACATAGAACATGGTAGATAAACGCGATTCCTATACGAAAGAAGACCTCGTAGCTTCTGGCCGCAGTGAACTGTTCGGTGCTGGTGGCCCTCCATTACCATCAGGCAACATGCTGATGATGGATCGCATCGTGAAGATGCAAGAAGATGGCGGCACCCATGGCAAAGGCTATGTTGAAGCTGAATTAGATATCAATCCTGATCTGTGGTTCTTCGGTTGCCACTTCATCGGCGATCCGGTTATGCCTGGCTGTCTGGGTCTGGACGCCATGTGGCAGTTAGTGGGCTTTTATCTGGGCTGGCTCGGTGGCGAAGGCAAAGGCCGCGCACTGGGTGTGGGTGAAGTGAAATTCACCGGTCAGGTTCTGCCAACCGCGAAGCTGGTCACCTACCGTCTGAACTTCAAACGCGTGATCAACCGTAAACTGATCATGGGCGTTGCTGATGGTGAAGTGCTGGTTGACGGCGTGGTAATTTACACCGCTACTGATCTGAAAGTGGGTCTGTTCAAAGACGCTGCGGCTTTCTGATAAAGCCCTGCACGACGTCTGAAAAAGGGTGAGCCTCCGGGTTCACCTTTTTTATGTCTGCGGTACGGGCACTCTGGCCTGCAAACAAAAACCTCCGCGCGCAGCGGAGGTTGTTCCTTATTCTGACAGGGGAGCCGCTTAAGCGGTAACGGCCCTGTCCTCCATGGCTTGTCGCCAACCCCCGAGCCAATGTGATCGGGCATCTAATGATTGGTACGGACAAATCTCTTTTGAGCGTCCGCCAATACCTGCTTGGTATCCACGTGATTGTGCCCGTTCCAGGCGATCGCGTTTTTGTCTCTTCATGCCTTATATCCCTCATTATTCAGGTCAGGTGGAAAGAAAACAGTGGGCCGCTTCTGCGTCCACACCTAACAAATAGCTGCAATATGGGGAGAGGTCAATGCGCAAATTTCACGCCAATGTCACATTCGTGAGCTATATTATTAGATTGCGCGCAAGATAATCGCGCTGGCTAATGCCTCATCTGGCTGATCACCATAAAAAAATCCCGGCATCTGAAAGGTCAGAAACCGGGATTTTTTATGTATCACTTAAAAAATATTAAGCTTAAAAAATCGTCATCTTATCTGCGCGGCTATCTGGCCCGCTTCTTGCTGCCATCCGGTCGCCAGCGTCCTGACCAGTGCATCATAGCCATCTTCATTTTGTTTCAGATTCAGGGCGAAATCGCGCTGAATCATCTGGCCATTTCTTGTCAGGCTCCAGCTTCCGCTGACCACGACGATACCGTCGTAACGGCCATGGAAACCGGTGACATTCACGTTCAGCACATCCTGGTCGTCCGAACTGGAAGCCTGAGTTGACACCACTGAGCCCGGCAAATCACGACGCAAATACGTCACAAGCGCCTGGTGAAGTTGTTGATCCAGCGGGCTGGCCCAGAGGTTATTCTGGGTCAGCGTGTACTGCACATCATTGGTCTGATATACCAACCCTGAGCCTGCCAGATAATCCGCAACACTGACCCGTTCAACCCACAGGTGGCGCTGTGTAGCGGCACCTGAGGACATCACACTGCCGGTTGACGCTGTGCTGCTCAGCACAGGCAACTGGTAGTAGGTTTTCTGGTCACTGCTGCTACAGGCAGTCAGGAATAATGCTAAGACGACAGGTATCCATTTCATCATTATTTGGCCTTCTTCGGCTGAGGATCATCTTGCCCAGGGGCGGCGAAAATCAGTGCATTACTTTTCTGGTTCAGCGTTTTCAGTACCGGTTGCAGTTCACGCAGGGTTTTATCCAGACTCTGCATGTCGCCAACCAGATTGCCATACGCCGGAGAACCAGGCTGGAAGCCTTTCAGGCTGCGGTTAAGCTGAATCAACGTCTGCTGCATATCTTGCGGCAGGTTCTTCATCTCTTTGCTGCTCACAATCGCATTCAGTGATTCGATTGTTTTCTGCGTCGCCCGCATCGTTCTCTGACTTTCGGCCAGCGTACTGGTGGCTTCACGCATCATCGGTTCGATCGGCAGATTGTTGATTTTATCCAGCGTGGTCATCAGTTTCTGCTGAATTTGCGCGAAACCACCGCTCACGGTCGGCAGCAGTTTATGGCCGGAAATTTCCAGCGGACCTTTCCACGGCTTCTCATTCGGATAGAAATCGAGGTCAATGTACATCGCGCCCGTTAACAGGTTCGCAGATTTCATCGACGCACGCAGACCATGCGCGATACCGTCACGGATATGATCTTCAATATTGAAATTACTGCCCAGCATTTGCGCAAAGCGATCGGGTTCAATACGGATCAGTATCGGAATGCGGTAATCCTCAGACATCTGCTGTTTCAGCGCATTCAGCGGATAAGGCACTTCTGCCACGGTACCCAGACGAATGCCGCGGAATTCAACAGGCGCGCCAGGTTGCAGGCCGCGAATAGAATCCGAGAAGAACATCACGTAATCCATGTGGCGGGTATACAGTGATTCCTGAATGCTTTTCTGATCGTCAAACAGCTTATAATCATCGCCGTTTTTCGCTTCATTGCCTTGCGTCCAGCCATTCGGGATATCAAAGCTGACGCCACCGCTGAACAGCGTGGTCAGTGACCCCATTTCCACCCGCATACCGGCGGCAGACATATCAAAGTTCACGCCACTGTCTTTCCAGAAACGCACATTGTCTGTGACCAGCGTGTCGTAAGGTGCACGGATAAAGAGCTGATATTTGATGTTACGGGCTTTCGGATCAAAGTGGCTGGTTTCCACAGTACCGACCTGGAAACCGCGGAACAGCACCGGATCGCCCGGATTAAGCTGTCCTGAACGCTCACTTTCCAGAATTACGCGGATACCTTTAGCATCAGGCGAAGCCAGCGGCGGGGAATCATCCAGTTTATATTCTGATTTTTCGCCGCCTTTGTTACCAGGCTGCAACTGAATATAAGCACCGGACAACAACGTGCCCAGACCGGAAATTCCTTCCCGTCCGATTTGCGGTTTCACCACCCAGAACACAGAATCGTCACGGAGCATTTTTTCCATGCCGGTATTCAGGCGCGCCTTGATGATGACCTGTTGCAGGTCTTCACTCAGGGTCACACTCTCCACTTTCCCCACGTCGACGTTACGGCTTTTGATGGTGGTTTTCCCGCCCTCAATGCCTTCCGCCGTGGTAGTGATCAGCGTAACTTCCGGTCCCTGATGGCTGTAATGATAAAACAGGATCCATGCACCAATCAGCGCCGTGACAATCGGCACGATCCACACCGGAGACCAGCGTTTAATTTTTTCGACTTTGGCAGTTCCGTCATTCTCTGCCATGTTATTTCCTGCCATCTTGTGGCTCCTTTGTAGACTTCATTCCAGCACGATCCCAAATGAGCCTTGGGTCAAATGTCATTGCAGCGAACATGGTGAGAATGACAACGCCGGCAAAAAGCAGCGCGCCAATATCCGGATAAATACTCATCAGTTGCCCCATTCTTACCAGTGCCGCAAGTACCGCAATGACAAACACATCAATCATTGACCAGCGACCAACAAACTCAACCACTTCATACACAACGTGTAACCGCTCCCTGTCGATCTGTTTATCGCTGTTGGCATCCCAGCATAACCAGCCGATGGCGATCATTTTCAATGTCGGCACCATGATACTGGCGATCAAAATAACCAGTGCCACAGGGTATGAACCTTCACTCCACAACAACGCGACCCCGGCCATGATCGTAGACGGGATAGGATTTCCCAGCACCTGCGTGATCATAATCGGCAGTAAATTCGCCGGGATATATAACAGAATGGACGTGACCAGCAGCGCCATCGTCCATTGCAGGCTGTTCTTCCGGCGGGCATGGCCCTGCGTTTTGCAGCGGCCACATTCTTTCTGATCCACCGGCAAAATCGCCATACAGCAATGGCAGGAACGCAATCCCTGACGCAGGCCGCTTTCGCCCACGCGCAGCGGCTGCGCAACCGGCGGTGCCGGCTCGATGTGATTCCACATCCACAAACGATCGGTGCACTGAAATGCGCGCAGTTGCAGCAGGCAGAACAGAACATAAGGATAAAAACTGGTGCCCACGCCCACATCCCCGTAGGCCATCAGTTTCACGAAACTGACCAGCACGCCCGCGAGGAAAATCTCGACCATGCACCAGGCTTTCAGCCGGAATAAGGTACGGGCAATGCCGACTTTCCAGCGAAGAGGAATATTGAAACCCTGACAAAGGATAATAATAGACAGCATGCAGACGGCGGGAAGCAATTGCACCACCACCATAAACAGCGACGCCATGCTGGCGTAGTCTTCTGAAACCAGAACCTGAGGGATTTGTACCAGCGTCACTTCGCTGCTCAGCCCGGCAACATTCATATTAACGAAAGGAAAAAGGTTGGCCAGCAACAGCATGAATAAGGCGCTGATGGCATAACCGACAGGACGTCTGCGTGGCTCATTCCAGCGGGATGTCAGCGTGGTATGGCAACGAGGACATACGGCTTTTTGCCCGATTTTCAGACCAGGTATTGCCACCAGAATGTCGCACTGGGGGCATAAGATGTGCGGGTCATGGGCGTCAGAACACACTATCGACTCCTCAACAGCGGAAAGACTATGAATATCGGCAACCGGTCTTCCCTTAATCCGGTTGCCAATCATGATGCAGTGTTAGCCGTTTTTCTGCGCTTCCAGCGCTTCCCAACGTTCAAACGCCTGCTCTAACTCCTGCTCTGCAGCAGCGAAAGCATTGAGCACTTGCTGAGTTTCTTCATGAGGAAGTGTGAAGAAGTTCGCATCGCTCATTTGCTGTTGCAGTGCACTGATTTTTTCTTCCAGCGCGCTGATTTGCGCAGGCAATTGTTCCAGTTCACGTTGTTGATTATAGCTGAGCTTATTCGCCGTGCGTTTTGCCGGTTCTGCCTTAGGTTGCGCAGCCGGTTTATTTTCGGTTGCAGCCGCAGGACGGATTGGTCTCTGGTTGCGGCGCTGATGCTGTGCGTCATGGTAACCACCGACGTAACTGTTGATGACGCCGTCGCCTTCATAAATCCAGCACTCGGTTGCGGAGTTATCAACAAACTCACGGTCATGGCTCACCAGCATCACGGTACCCTGATAGCTGTCGATCATCTCTTCCAGCAGTTCGAGGGTTTCCACATCCAGGTCGTTGGTCGGTTCATCGAGGATCAACAGGTTACTTGGACGCAGGAACAATTTAGCCAGCAACAGACGGTTACGCTCACCGCCAGACAATGCTTTCACCGGGGTCATTGCGCGTTTCGGGTGGAACAGGAAGTCCTGTAAATAGCCCAGCACGTGGCGCGCGCGGCCGTTAACCATCACTTCCTGCTTACCTTCTGCAAGGTTATCCATCACCGTACGTTCAGGATCCAGCTCAGCACGGTGCTGGTCGAAGTACGCCACTTCCAGCTTGGTGCCGCAGTGAACACGGCCACTGTCTGCCTTAATCTGACTTAACATCAGTTTTAGCAAGGTGGTTTTGCCACAACCGTTCGGGCCGACCAGCGCGATTTTATCGCCGCGCATGACCTGAGCGGAGAAATGGCTGACCAGTTGTTTACCGGCCACCGAGTAGCTGACGTCTTCCATTTCGAAGACAATCTTGCCGGAACTCGCGGCTTCAACCACCTGCATTTTAGCCGTGCCCATCACTTCACGGCGATCTGAACGCTCTTTACGCAGGGCTTTCAGGGCGCGGACGCGGCCTTCGTTACGTGTACGGCGGGCTTTGATACCCTGACGGATCCACACTTCTTCCTGCGCCAGTTTTTTATCAAACTCGGCGTTCTGCAACTCTTCGACACGCAGCGCCTCTTCTTTCGCCAGCAGATACGCTTCGTAATTGCCCGGATAGGAGACCAGTTTGCCGCGATCGAGATCGACAATACGCGTCGCCATGTTGCGGATGAAAGAACGGTCATGGGAAATGAAGATAATGCTGCCCTGGAATTCTTTCAGGAATTCTTCCAGCCACGCGATACTCTCGATATCCAGGTGGTTGGTCGGTTCGTCGAGCAGCAGAATGTGCGGCGCGCTGACCAGCGCACGACCCAGTGCCGCTTTACGCAGCCAGCCGCCGGACAGGGATTTCAGCTCTGTATCCGCATCCAGACCCAGTTTCAGCAGCACTTCATTAATGCGGCTGTCGAGTTGCCACAAGCCCTGGTGATCAAGGATTTCCATCACCTGAGCCAGTTTGTTCATGTTCTTCTCGCTCGGGTCGCTTTCGACCAGATGCGAAATCGCGTGATACGCTTTCAGATGCTCGGCCTGTTCGAACACACCTTCCGAGACGAAATCAAACACCGTACCTTCAACATTGCGCGGCGGATCCTGTTGCAGACGCGCCACAATCAAATCCTGCTCATACACAATGCGCCCGTCATCGAGCGGCACTTCACGGTTGAGGATTTTCATCAGCGTCGATTTACCGGCGCCGTTACGGCCAACCAGACAGACGCGCTCATTCGGCTCGATGTGTAATTCGGTGTTATCCAACAGCGGCGAGTCACTGAATGACAGCCAGGCACCTGACATACTAATTAACGACATAAACTTTATTTTTCCTCGCCGGCATGGGACAGCAGCCAGCAGTTATGAATCTGACGATTACGGGCGAAATCCTGTGACAGGGTTTGGCTGGTGATTTCTTTCGCGCTCAGCCCCAATTTACTCAGTCCGTCGAGATCCATCTGGAAACCGCGCTTGTTGTTGGAGAACATAATGGTGCCGTTGCGACGTAAAATGCGTTTCAGATCTTTCATCAGAGCCAGATGATCACGCTGTACGTCAAAACTTTCGGCCATACGTTTTGAGTTGGAGAACGTCGGTGGATCGATAAAGATCACATCGAATTGTTCATCGCACATGCCCAGATAAGACAGGCAATCCGCCTGGATCAGGCGATGCTGACGGCCGGTCAGGCCATTGGCACGCAGGTTTTTTTCCGCCCATTCCAGATAGGTACGGGACATATCGACGGTCGTCGTGCTGCGTGCGCCGCCCAGACCGGCGTGCACACTGGCAGTTCCGGTGTAGGCAAACAGGTTCAGGAAGTCTTTTCCTTTGCTCATTTCACCGAGCATTTTGCGCGCGATGCGGTGATCAAGGAACAAACCGGTGTCGAGATAATCCGTCAGGTTAACCCACAGTTTAGCGTTGAATTCTTCAACCAGCAGGAACTCGCCTTTCTGCGCCAGTTTCTCGTACTGGCTGGTGCCTTTCTGGCGCTCACGGGTTTTCAGGATCAGCTGGCTGGAGGAAATATCCAGCACAGACATCGTGGCGTTAATCACGTCGAACAGACGCTGACGGGCTTTTTGCGCATCAACGGTTTTTGGCGGCGCATATTCCTGCACCACCACTTTGCTGCCGTAACGGTCAACCGCCACGTTGTAATCCGGTAAATCAGCGTCATACAGGCGATAGCATTCGATGCCCTGCTGTTTGGCCCATTTCTCCAGTTTCTTAACATTTTTACGCAGACGGTTAGCGTAATCTTCCGCCATTTGCGTACCGGCAGCACCCGTCGGGTTTTCTGCCAGCTGATAGTTTTTCTGCACGCATTCCAGCGGGCCGTTCTTGGCTTTGAACTGACGCTCAGCGCGCAGTTGCAGGCAGCTCAGCAGTTCCGGTGACGCACTGAACAGTGACAACTGCCAGCCGCCAAATTTGGTCTTCATGATGCGGCCAAGCATATTGTGCAGCGCAATCAGGGCCGGTTCGCTTTCCAGACGCTCGCCGTATGGCGGGTTACTGATCACCGTACCCACCGGGCCTTCCGGCAGCGGATTGACCAGTTTACCGACTTCGGCGGCCTCGAAGCTTATCAGTTCAGCGACACCGGCACGACGGGCGTTAGCACGCGCCATTTCGATCACGCGACGATCGATATCGGAACCAAAGAAGCGGGAAGGGGTTTCCTGCACGGCACGGCGGGTGCGCACCTGGGCTTCGGCAGTCAGTTCGCGCCACAGTTCGGCGTCAAACTTGTTCCAGCCGGTGAAACCCCAGTGCTGACGATGCAGACCCGGTGCGCGATCGGCGGCGATCATCGCGGCTTCGATCAGCAGCGTACCGGAGCCACACATCGGATCGACCATCGGCGTACCGGCCTGCCAGCCGGAACGCATCACAATGGCAGCCGCCAGGTTTTCTTTCAGCGGAGCCTGACCGGTCAGGTCACGGTAGCCACGCTGATGCAGGCCTTCGCCGCTGAGATCCAGCGCGACGCTGGCGGTATCACGTTGCAGGAAGACGTTGACGCGGATGTCAGGCTGCTGTTTTGCCACGTTCGGGCGTTCGTCCATCTTGCGGGTAAAGCTGTCGACGATGGCGTCTTTTACTTTCAGCGCGCCGTACTGGCTGTTGCGGATCTCTTCATTCAGACCGCTGAAATGCACGGCAAAAGTTTTATCCACGCCGAAGACGGACGGCCAGTCGATCGCCATCACGCCAAGATAAAGATCCAGATCGCTGTGAACTTTAAATTCGTTCAGCGGCAACAGGATGCGCGAAGCCAGACGGCTCCACAGTAAGCTACGGTACAGCAGGCGATCGTCACCTTCAAAATGCACCCCTCCCTGCACAACTTTGCAGGCTTGCGCACCCAGCGTTTCCAGTTCGCTTTTTAACAGTTCTTCCAGTCCACGCGCCGTGCTGGCAAACAAAGAGTTCATATCGACATATCACCAAAAATAAAATTGTTGCGCATTATAGCTAATCCCCGCCGCTTGTCATAAAGTCTCTGGTTCTTCTTAAGACTTTACATTCTGAGAGGCAGTCTTCAGTGCCCATTCTTTCACGTTTATTCGTTCACCCGGTCAAATCCATGCGCGGCCTGCAAGTTTCGCACTCGCTGGTCACTGCCACCGGTCTGGCATTTGATCGCCAGTTCATGATCACCGATCCACAAGGCATGTTCATTACAGCCCGCCAGTATCCGAATCTGGTCCTGTTCACGCCGGTTTTGCTGCCCGATGGACTGATGATTTGTGCGCCGGAAGGCGACAGCATCAGCGTCAAATTTCATGATTTCGCCGGTGATAACTCGCCGACGGAAGTCTGGGGCAATCAGTTTACCTCACTCATCGCGCCGGAACCCGTAAATCGCTGGTTAAGTGGTTATTTAAAGCGGGATGTGCAACTGCGGTGGGTAGGCGATGAACCCACGCGCCGGGTGAAGAAGCATCCTGACGTGCCGTTGTCCTTTGCTGACGGTTTCCCGTATCTGCTGATCAATGAAGCCTCCATGCAGGATTTGCAACGCCGCTGCCCGGGTGGCGTGCGCATTGAACAGTTCCGGCCGAATATCGTGGTCAGCGGCGCAGAGGCTTATGCCGAAGACAGCTGGCAGACGATCCGCATCGGTGAGGTTATTTTTGATCTGGTGAAACCGTGCAGTCGCTGTATTTTTACCACGGTCAGCATTGAGAAAGGTCGCAAACACCCAAGTGGCGAACCGCTGAAAACCCTGCAAAGTTACCGCACTGCCAGCGACGGCGATGTCGATTTCGGTCAGAACATGATTGCCCGCAACAGCGGCGTGATCCGCGCAGGTGACAGCGTGCAGGTACTGGCGATCAAGCCGCCGCGTCCGTACGGCGCGGGCGAAGTCATTGAAAATGTCGACGCACCAAAGAACACCGCGCAAGACGTCAGCATTAATTATCAGGGCACACAGTTTACCGGCAACAATCAGCAAATTTTGCTTGAGCAGCTGGAATTGCAGGGATTACGTATCCCCTATTCCTGTCGTGCCGGGATTTGCGGAGCATGCAGAATGACGCTGAAAGAAGGGCAAGTGTCGCCGCTGAAAGAAAGTGCAGTGGGGAAAGACGGAACGATCTTGTCGTGCAGTTGCATACCGGCAACGGATATTGTGCTCGGCTAAAAATATTTCGCCATTACCCAAAATAGTTCGAGTCGCAGTAACGCGGCAAGTGAAGGGATCCCGATGAGCTTAAACAGGTCAGTGATTCGGGTGACTGAGCGCAGCCAACGCATCTGCAACTTGAAATATGAAGGGTAATTTACACTGCCTGATCGTAGACATTATTATCAACGCGGAAGGCGGCAGGCATTAAGCGATCATGCATCACTTTAATAGCATCGCCGAGCACCATACCGCGCCCTGCCACGGTCAGCCTTTCCTGCGCCAGCAGGCACAGACTGGCATTATCGCCCGATTCCACCACCAGCAACGTCGCCTGTTCACCGCTTTCCATGACCTGCACCTGAGCAAGCTGACCGTTGGCCGGCTGGAAAGGACGCATCTGCTGAGTGAAATGCCAGCTCTTTGGCATCAGCGGTTTTAAAAAGCGATAAGCGACTAATGCATTTAAAACTAATTCGGCGCGCTGTTCAGCCGCCAGACGAATAGATTTGCATTGCTCTTCAAAATCAAAATAGAGCGCCGCATCGTCGACACAAAATGACATATTTCCGAAAGCATCAGGTGTCAGCATTTTAGCCGGGAAACGGGAACGAAAAATCATGCCATTGGCGAGATCCAACATAAGCCGGTCATGCTCTGCATCAAAATACCAACGCCAATTATCATCTGGTTTGATTTTCATTTCGTCATCCTGTGTGCCCTTATGCCCTCTGTCTGACTTCATTACCTGCTATTCAGGCAAGAATAGATTTTTCAGCAATGAAACGATATCAGACAAATCCTGAGCCTGAATTACGGTCAGTGGACAAAATATAGACGAGCCGGGTTAATAAATAAACCCCTGACTCGTCTTCAGGATAAAAAATATTAGATATGGGTAACAATATCTTTGATCAGACCCGGTCCCTTGAAGATAAAGCCGGAATAGATTTGAATTAAGGACGCGCCTGCGGCCATTTTTTCACGGGCTGCGGTTAATGAATCAATCCCGCCGACACCAATAACAGGCAGACGACCCTGTAATTCATTCGACAGCATGCGGATAATTTCTGTGCTGCGCAGCTGCACCGGACGACCGCTCAGGCCACCAATTTGTTCGCAATAATTCAGCCCCTGGATCAGTTTACGATCGAGCGTGGTATTGGTCGCAATCACGCCATCCATATTATGACGCACTAAGCTGTCGGCTATTTGGATCAATTCCTCTTCAGAAAGATCCGGCGCGATCTTCACGGCGACCGGCACATATTTCTGATGACGTTGCTGAAGCTCAAGCTGCTTATTCTTAATGGCAGCCAGAAGATCATCCAGCGCCTCGCCGTATTGTAATGAGCGTAATCCCGGCGTGTTCGGTGATGAAATATTCACCGCAATATAACCTGCGTACGGATATACCTTTTCCATACAGGTCAGATAATCATCTTTGCCCTGCTCGACCGGCGTGTCTTTATTCTTGCCGATATTAATCCCCAGAATGCCGCCAAAATGGGATTTTTTGACATTATTCACCAGATTATCCACGCCATGGTTATTGAACCCCATGCGGTTAATCAGGCCTTCTGCCTCAACGATACGGAATAAACGCGGCTTATCATTCCCTGCCTGCGCACGCGGTGTGACCGTACCGACTTCGATAAATCCAAAGCCCATTGCCCCGAGAGCATCAATACATTCGCCGTCTTTATCCAGACCTGCGGCCAGTCCCAAAGGATTCTTAAAGGACAATCCCATGCAGGTCACCGGTTTGGTCGGTACGGACTGACGGATCAGAAATTCAAAGGGGGTGCCGGAAATGCGGCTTAACTGACGGAAGGTTAACTCATGGGCGCGCTCTGGATCGAGCTGAAACAGTGCTTTCCTGATTAGAGGATACAACATGGAGACTCCTGGATTCCCGGTGGCTAGACGGGGCGGTATTATCGACTAAGCGTGGGATAATTGGAAACGATAACCGGCATATTGGCTGAATAAATGCGTCGCTGCGCAAACGATTACTTTTTGGTTACCTTTAATTCACTTTTCTCCCCCTTCCCGTCATGGCCGTCTGGCCCGCTAAACACGCGCTTTATCTGTTTTGAAACTTTCCATAGCCAAAATTGAGATTTCCGCTGCGCGGCTTCTGCCTGCTAGGTTTACTTCACTTCGTTAAGAAAAATGATAGTTCTATAACAGATTGTTATAAGGAATAAGCAAATGCGTGTAGTGACACTGGCAGGCAGCCCGCGACAACCTTCCCGATCCTCTTCCCTGCTGGCGCTGAGTCATCAGTGGCTGGCGAGCCGGGGCGTGGAAGTTTTTACCTACAATATTCAGGATTTTTCTGCTGATGACCTGCTGTTCGCCAATTTTGGCAGCCCGCAGTTAAAGCAGCTGAATGCCGAGCTGGCGAGTGCGGACGGGCTGATTGTCGCCACACCGGTATATAAAGCCTCTTTTTCCGGCGCACTGAAAACCCTGCTCGATTTACTGCCGGAACGCGCACTGGATCATAAGGTGGTGTTGCCGCTGGCCACCGCCGGATCGATCGGCCATATGCTGGCGGTGGATTACGCCCTCAAACCGGTCCTGGCCTCGCTGAAAGCGCAGGAAGTGTTACAGGGCGTTTTCGCCGATGACAGTCTGATCACCGATTACCAGACGTTCCCGGCAAAACTCGCCCCCGCCCTGGAAGAGCGCCTGACTGAATCTCTGGAAAACTTTTATCTGGCACTGAGCCGCCGTCGCCCGGCACTGCCGTCTGTCGCTTCCCTTTCTGCGCAAGCCCTGCGCGTCTGACGTTAAAAGGAATTAATGATGCCTGCTTCTTTCTCTTTACTCCGCCGGATCCCGGTTGTGGCTGGCCTGCTGACCAGCATGATCCTCAGTGGCACGGCCACCGCACAGGAAAAGGATCCTGCGCAGTTACGCATCGCGTATCAGAAAGGATCTGTCGGACTGGTACTGGCGAAATCACACCAGTTGCTGGAAAAACGCTTCCCGGACACCAAAATCAGCTGGGTCGAATTCCCGGCCGGCCCCCAAATTCTTGAAGCGCTGAACGTCGGCAGCATTGATCTGGGCGGCACCGGCGATTTACCGCCATTGTTCGCGCAGGCCGCGGGCGCTGATTTGCTGTACATCGGCTCCGAGCCGCCGAAACCAAAAGCAGAAGTGATTCTGGTCGACAGCAACAGCCCGATCAAAACGGTAGCAGATCTTAAGGGCCATAAAGTCGCTTTCCAGAAAGGCTCCAGCTCGCACAACTTATTGCTCCGTGCCCTGCAACAGGCGGGCCTGAAATTCAGCGACATTCAGCCGGTGTATCTGACGCCTGCCGATGCACGCGCCGCCTTCCAGCAGCATGACGTGGACGCCTGGGCCATCTGGGATCCGTACTATTCTGCCGCACAGGTTCAGGGGGACGTCCGGGTATTAACGGACGGTTCAACGCTGCATCAGACCGGCTCTTTCTACCTTGCGCCGAAGAAATATACCGAAGCAAATCCTCAGTTTATCAGTCAGGTTCTGGAAGTCTTGACGCAGGCGAATGCGCTGACCAAAACCGACCGTGAGCAAAGCATCAGACTGCTTTCCCAGTCGATGGGGCTGCCTGACAAAGTCGTGGCGTCTTATCTGGACCATCTGCCGGACATGCCGATCACGCCGGTCAGCAGCGAAACGGAAAAGCGCCAGCAGCAAACCGCCGACCTGTTCTATCAGAACCATATTTTACCGAAGCCGGTTGAAATCAAAGACCGCATCTGGAAACCCACCGTACAAGCGAACTGAACACCCACTTAGCCGCCGCCGAGCGGTAACGAATCGCACACTTTGAGAGGAACAAAACAATGAGTCTGAACGTTTTCTGGTTTTTACCTACCCACGGCGATGGCCGCTATTTAGGCACTGACGAAGGCGCACGCGTGGTTGACCACGGCTATCTTCAGCAGATTGCGCAGGCAGCGGACCGTTTAGGTTTCGGCGGCGTGCTGTTGCCGACCGGCCGTTCGTGCGAAGACTCATGGCTGGTGGCGGCGTCGCTGATTTCCGTCACCCGGCGGCTGAAGTTTCTGGTGGCATTGCGCCCGGGAATAATTTCTCCGACCCTGGCCGCACGTCAGGCGGCGACGCTTGACCGGTTGTCCGGTGGCCGCGCCCTGTTCAATCTGGTGACCGGCGGCGATCCGGCAGAACTGGCCGCAGAGGGTTTGCACCTCAATCATAAAGAACGTTACGAAGCCTCGGCAGAATTTACCCGCATCTGGCGTCGCGTGCTGGAAGGCGAAACGGTGGATTACGCTGGCAAACACATTCAGGTGAAAGGGGCGAGCCTGATGCACCCGCCGGTACAGTACCCGCGCCCGCCGCTGTATTTTGGCGGATCCTCCGACGAAGCGCAGGATCTGGCCGCTGAGCAGGTTGAACTCTATCTGACCTGGGGCGAGCCACCGGCGCTGGTGAAAGAGAAAATTGAACAGGTCCGGGCCAAAGCGGCGGCGAAAGGCCGCACCGTGCGTTTCGGCATCCGTCTGCACGTGATTGTGCGTGAAACCAATGAAGAAGCCTGGCGCGCCGCCGACAAGCTGATCGCCAACGTGGATGAAGAAACTATCCAGCGGGCGCAGGCGGCGTTTGCCAAAACCGATTCCGTCGGCCAGCACCGCATGGCAGCGTTGCACGGCGGAGACCGTAACAAACTGGAAATCAGCCCGAACCTCTGGGCGGGGATCGGTCTGGTGCGTACCGGTGCCGGCACGGCGCTGGTGGGCGATGGTCCGACCGTGGCTGCGCGTATGCAGGAATATGCCGATCTGGGCATCGACACCTTTATTTTCTCCGGCTATCCGCATCTGGAAGAAGCGTACCGCGTCAGCGAACTGTTGTTCCCGCATCTGGATCTGGCAAAACCGGAAGACGACAACACGGTGAAAAAAGCGATTTTGCCACGCGGTGAACTGGTCGCGCATGATTTTGCGACTAAACGCGCCGCCAGTCAGCACTGAGGAGAGCAGAAATGACAACGACACAACGCTGGCTGAATCGTGCTGCGCCGTGGGTGGTGCCGGTGGTGTTAATCGGCGGCTGGCAACTGGCCGTCGAAGCAGGCTGGTTATCCAACCGCATTCTGCCTGCGCCAAGCGCGGTAGTCGAAGCGTTCTGGACACTGGCGAAAAGCGGCGACCTCTGGCAAAACCTGAAAATCAGCACCTTCCGCGCACTGATTGGTTTCGCGATTGGCGGCAGCCTCGGTTTACTGCTCGGCTTTATTACCGGGCTGTCACGCTGGGGCGAACGGTTGCTCGACAGCTCCCTGCAAATGCTGCGCAATATTCCACATCTGGCGCTGATCCCGCTGGTGATCCTGTGGTTCGGTATTGACGAATCCGCCAAGATTTTCCTTGTGGCGCTGGGGACGCTGTTCCCGATTTATCTCAATACCTATCACGGGATCCGCAATATCGACCGTGGCCTGCTGGAGATGTCACGCAGTTATGGTTTGTCCGGCTTCCCGCTGTTTATTCAGGTGGTGCTGCCCGGCGCATTGCCGTCGATTATGGTCGGCGTGCGCTTTGCGCTTGGATTTATGTGGCTGACGCTGATCGTGGCCGAAACCATTTCTGCCAACTCCGGCATCGGTTATCTGGCAATGAACGCCCGCGAGTTTTTACAGACTGACGTGGTGGTGGTCGCTATCGTGCTGTACGCCATTCTGGGCAAACTCGCCGATGTCCTTGCCCGCCTGCTGGAAAGTGTCTGGCTGCGCTGGCACCCTGCTTATCAGAAAAAACAAGGAGACGCCGCATGAGCGCACCCGCACGTATCCCGCAAGGCACGCCGGTGACCTTATCCGGTATCACCAAAAAATACGGCAACCGCGCCGTGCTGAACGATATCAATCTGCGCATTCCACCCGGTCAGTTTGTGGCGGTGGTCGGACGCAGCGGCTGTGGCAAAAGTACCCTGCTGCGTTTGCTGGCCGGTCTGGAAAAAACCACACAGGGCGAACTGCTCAGCGCCAGCGCACCTCTGAGTCAGGTGCGTGAAGATACGCGGCTGATGTTTCAGGATGACCGTCTGCTGCCATGGAAAAAAGTGATTGATAACGTCGGCTTAGGCTTAAAAGGCAAATGGCGTGAAGCCGCGCTGGCCGCGCTGGAAGAAGTCGGGCTGGCGGATCGTGCCGACGACTGGCCGTCAGCCTTATCCGGCGGACAGAAACAACGGGTGGCGCTGGCGCGTGCGCTGATCCACCGCCCCCGCCTGCTGCTGCTGGACGAACCTCTGGGCGCACTGGATGCCCTGACGCGTATTGAAATGCAGAGCCTGATCGAGCGTTTGTGGCAGCAACATGATTTCACCGTATTGCTGGTGACGCACGACGTCAGTGAGGCGGTGACGGTGGCTGACCGGGTGATCCTTATCGATCAGGGTCAGATTGGCATGGATTTAACGGTGGATTTGCCGCGCCCGCGTCGCAAAGGTTCGGCAAGACTGGCGGAACTGGAAGCGGAAGTACTGGAACGGGTGCTGACGCCGCAAGCGTCACAGACCGGCGTGCAGGAAGCGAAACGCGCACAGCACTGATCAGAAGTTACCGGACAAAAAAAGGGCGATATCTCCATCGCCCTTTTGCTTTTCTGCTATTTACGCTTACGCATCTAACGCTTTGCTGATTTTCTCGAACAAATCACCGGACAGATTTTCCAGCCCTTTCAGCTGTTCCAGCGCCTGACGCATCAGCGCCTGGCGGTTCTGGTCATAGCGTTTCAGGCGGATCAGCGGCTCGATCATACGCGCAGCCACCTGCGGGTTACGGGTGTTGAGATCAGTCAGCATTTCCGTCAGGAACTGATAACCGCTGCCATCTGCCGCGTGGAAAGCGGAAGGATTCGCCGACGCAAAGGCACCGATCAGCGAACGGACGCGGTTCGGGTTGCCCATGCTGAATGAACGGTGATTGAGCAGTGAACGGACTTTCTCAAGCACATCGGCTGCCGGGCTGGTCGCCTGCTGGATAAACCATTTATCCATGACCAGACCGTCGTGATGCCAGCGTTCATCGTACGCCGCCATCAGCGATTCACGGCAAGGCAGTTGTGCCGAGACCGCAGCGGACATCGCCGCCAGAGAATCGGTCATGTTATCAGCCTGTTCGAACTGCGCTTTCACCAACTGGTCAGCCAGCGTGACATCGGCAAAGGCCAGATAATGCAGGCAGGTGTTACGCAGTGAACGTTTACCGATATCTTCGTGCACCACGCGATACGCTGGCAGACGGTTGGCGTTATACACCGCCAGGAACTCATCGGCCATTTCAGTCGCCAGACAACGGGTAATCGCGTCATGCACTGCACTGATTGCTTCCGGATCGATAATCTCGAACAGTTCAGCAATTTCATTATCAGACGGCAGGGTCAGGATCTGCGCCGCCAGTGCCGGATCGATATTCTCATCCAGCAATACCGCACGGAACGCATCCGCCACATGCAGCGGCAGGGAAAGCGGTTGTTTCTGCTGATGACGTGCCACGTTCAGCTTGATGTAAATCGCCAGCAGACTTTGCGCCGCATCCCAGCGGGCGAAATCGTTACGGGCGTATTTCATCAGGAAGGTCAGCTGATGATCGCCCCACTTGTAATCGAGTTTCACTGGCGCGGAGAATTCACGTAATAAAGAAGGCACCGGCGGGTATTCGACATCATCAAAGACGAACGTCTGTTCCGCTTCGGTCACGTTCAGGACATTGCTGACCGTCTGGCCGTTTTGTTTCAGCGCAATCACTTCGCCCTGCGGATCATAGAGTTCGATATCCAGCGGGATGTGCAGAGGCAGTTTCTCACTCTGATCTGGCGTTGCCGGTGTTTTCTGGCTGACCGTCAGGGTGTATTGCTGTTTTTCCACATCATAGTCATCACGCACGGTCAGTATTGGCGTACCGGACTGGCTGTACCAGCGGCGGAACAGAGACAGATCCACGTTGGACGCATCTTCCATCGCCTGCACGAAATCGTCACAGGTGGCGGCGCTGCCGTCATGACGCTCAAAGTACAGCTGCATCCCGGCCTGGAATTTCTCTTCGCCCAGCAATGTATGCAGCATACGGATAACTTCTGAACCCTTTTCATACACCGTCAGGGTGTAGAAGTTGTTCATCTCAATGACTTTTTCCGGACGGATCGGGTGCGCCATCGGGCTGGCATCTTCAGAGAACTGCGCGCCACGCATCACACGGACGTTATCGATACGGTTCACCGAACGCGATCCCAGATCAGAGCTGAATTCCTGGTCACGGAAAACGGTCAGCCCTTCTTTCAGGCTCAGCTGGAACCAGTCGCGGCAGGTCACACGGTTACCGGTCCAGTTATGGAAATATTCGTGGCCGATCACCGCTTCAATACCGAGGTAATCTTTGTCGGTGGCGGTTTCGGCTTTCGCCAGCACGTATTTGGAGTTAAAGACGTTGAGGCCTTTATTTTCCATCGCACCCATGTTGAAGAAATCAACGGCGACGATCATGAAGATGTCGAGATCGTATTCCAGGTTGAAACGGGTTTCGTCCCACTTCATGGATTGCTTCAGGGATTCCATCGCCCAGCCGGCGCGGTCCAGATTGCCGCGATCGACGAACAGTTCCAGCGCCACATCGCGGCCGGAGCGGGTTTTAAAGGAATCGCGCAGTACGTCGAAATCACCGGCGACCAGGGCAAACAGGTAGCAAGGTTTCGGGAACGGATCCTGCCATTTGATCCAGTGTTTGCCGCCTTCCAGCTCACCCTGATCAATGCGGTTACCGTTGGAGAGCAGGTACGGATAGCGGGCTTTATCGGCCACGATGCGGGTAGTGAAACGTGCGAGCACATCCGGACGATCGAGATAATAAGTAATGTGTCGGAAACCTTCGGCTTCACACTGCGTACATAAGGCTTCACCGGAAAGATACAGGCCTTCCAGCGCGGTATTTTTGGCCGGATGGATTTCGTTCACAATCGCCAGCTCAAAGGCTTCCGGCAGACCGGTAATTTCCAGCGCACCTTCTTTGATCTGATATTGCGGCCAGTCCTGACCGTTAATTTTGACGCTGATAAGCGTCAGATCTTCACCGTTGAGGACCAGCGGTGCGCCTTCTGCACCCTGTCGCTTGATCTGGCTGATGGCAGTCACAAGGGTCTTCTGTGCATCAAGCTCGAAATTAAGGTCAATATCCGTGATGGTGTAGTCCGGCGCACGATAATCATGGCGGAACTTGGCTTGTGGCAATTGAGTCATAAAAAACCTTTTGACGTTTTTGTTAATCGTAATGACGTATCTCTAAACTCTAACACAGGCATCAGGAAATCCCAGATTGTTGCCGGTTTGTGAGTGCGTATGCGCACCTTTCAACCAAAACACAGAAATTTCTGCAAAGCGGTGTTTTTGCCCGTTCAGCGCGCAATCAGATCCCCATCACATATTTGAGCAATAAAACTGTACTTTTCATCAGGCCGGTTTGCGCAGTTTTTTATGCTCTATTTTCTTCTTCGTTACATAAATTCAATATTTAAATCCGATCAGGAGTCATTAGCATGATCATGAATACGACGAATCACTGAGGCTACCCCTAAAATGAGTCACACCTGCGCCCCGGAACCGGGGATATCAGAACAAAAAACAATATATAACAATACATTATCCGCCCGTATTGATGCACTCCCGCCCTCTGCCGGACTCTGGCGATTCATCATTTTGCTCTCGCTCGGCGGCTTTTTCGAACTTTATGATCTTTTCCAGACGGGATACATAAGTTCAGGTTTAATCGCAGAAAACATATTTCATGTCGGCAGCGCGGGTGTCTTCGGTATATCCGATCAGGCGGCGTTCGCTTCTTCCACATTTTTGGGTCTTTTTTTCGGGGCCAGCCTGCTGGCGCCCAACGCAGACCGCTTCGGAAGGCGCATGACATTTATGTTTGCCCTTGCGTGGTATGGCTGTTTTTCTCTGCTGATGGCATTTCAGAACAGCGCGGAAGGCATCATTTTGTGCCGTTTTCTGGTCGGGATTGGCCTCGGACTGGAGCTGGTGACAATTGATACCTACCTGACCGAATGGGTACCGAGCCATCTGCGCAGTCGTGCGTTTGCCTTCGCCTTCTTTATACAGTTCCTTTCCGTGCCTGCGGTTGCGCTGATGTCATGGTGGCTGGTGCCACAAACCTTCTTCGGTCTGACCGGGTGGCGTTATGTGGTGATTGCCGGGGCGCTGTGTTCGCTGATTATCTGGTTTGTACGCAAAAATTTACCTGAATCGGCCCGCTGGCTGGCACAGCAAGGGCGGCATGAAGACGCGCATCATGTGGTTACGGCGATGGAAAAACGCTGCGGCGTGACCCGCAGCCCGGCCTATGTTGCAGAAGAAAATACGGGGAATTTACCGCGCAAAGGCACATTCAGGGAGATCTGGTCACCTGAATATCGCCAGCGCACCCTGATGCTGACTGTGATGAACTTTTTCCAGGCCATTGGTTTCTTTGGATTTGGTAACTGGCTACCGGCCCTGCTTTCCGGCAAAGGCACAACGGTGACGCACAGTTTGCTGTATGCCTTCTTTATTACCCTCGCCTATCCGCTCGGATCGCTGATTTGCAGCCGCTACGCCGATAAGATCGAGAATAAATGGCAAATCGTGCTTTCATCGCTGATGACCGTGGTTTTCGGCACGCTGTTCGCCTTGCAGAATAACCCTGTGATGCTGGTGATTTGCGGTTTCCTGATCACGTATTCCAATGCCTGGCTGACGTTCAGTTATCACGCTTACCAGACAGAAGTGTTTCCGACGCATATTCGTGCGCGTGCCGTGGGCTTTTGCTATTCCTTCAGCCGGTTATCCACGGTGTTCAGCAGCATCCTGATTGGCCTGATTTTGCAGGCCGCCGGGACACAGGGCGTTATCGCCTTCATTGTGGTCAGCATGCTGATCGTGATGCTGGTGATCGGTATTTTCGGACCGAAAACCCGGGGCATCAATCTGGAAAATATCTGATCGTTTACTATCGTGAACAAACGTAGCGAATTGAACATGGAAAAAACGGGGTTTAATCGCCCCGTTTTTTTCTTTCAAATTGTCAGATTGATTAAATGTATGTAATCAATTTGTGCTTTATTTAATCCGAAAACTCGCCTGTTTGCCTGAATTACCTGCGTTTAAGCACATTTAAGCCTCGACCATTCACAGACAATTATGATGTGATGAGGGTTCTTTAGCGGGATAATACGGTATACTTCACAGACTTTGCTGTTTTATCCAGAACGTTTTTTTTACGGAACGGTTGTTTGTGTTCAAACACTCAGTTTCTGACGAGGATGCTGTAAACGCGCTATGACTCCATACGCCTCCCCGATTTTGACTTCGCTGTTAGATACCGATGCCTACAAGCTTCACATGCAGCAAGCGGTCTACCATCGCTATCGCAACATCAGCGTCGTGGCCGAGTTCCGTTGCCGTGGCGATGAACTGCTGGGCGAATATGTCAGTGAAATCCGTCAGCAAATCCAGATGATGAGTCACCTGGCGCTCACGGACGATGAGTTCATCTACCTTTCCGGCCTGCCATTCTTCACGCAGGATTACCTGAACTGGCTGAAAACTTTCCGCTACAACCCTGAGCATGTCACCGTTTCTGATCGCAACGGGCATTTACACGTGCGTATTGAAGGCCCGTGGCGCGAAGTGATTATGTGGGAAGTACCGTTGCTGGCAGTTATCAGTGAAGTGGTTCATCGCCAGCGTTCGCCGCAGGCTACCGTGCAAATGGCGGTTGACCAGCTGCGCAGGAATCTCGCCCGCTTTAAGGAACAGGCTTCAGATATTGATCTCTCTGCGTTCCGTCTGATGGATTTCGGCACCCGCCGTCGTTTCTCCGGTGCGGTTCAGGAAGCCATCGTCAGCACGCTGAAGAATGAGTTCCCTTATCTGGTCGGTACCAGCAATTATGACTTAGCACATAAACTGCAACTGACGCCGGTCGGCACTCAGGCTCATGAATGGTTCCAGGCGCATCAGCAAATCAGCCCGGTGCTGGCCAACAGTCAGCGCGCCGCCTTACAAGCGTGGCTGGATGAATATCCCGATCAGCTCGGAATAGCCCTCACCGATTGCATTACGATGGATGCGTTCCTGCGTGATTTCGGCAGTAAATTCGCCAATGCCTATCAGGGACTGCGCCACGACTCCGGGGATCCGGTGGAATGGGGTGAAAAAGCCATCGCTCATTATCAGGCGCTGGATATCGATCCGATGACCAAAACGCTGGTGTTCTCCGATAATCTGGATCTGGATAAAGCGCTGCATCTGTATCGCCATTTCCATCAGCGGGTGAACCTGGTATTTGGTATCGGTACGCGCCTGACCTGTAATATTCCGGATGTGAAACCGCTGAATATTGTGATCAAGCTGGTGCAGTGTAATGGCAAACCTGTCGCGAAACTTTCGGACAGTCCGGGCAAAACGATTTGTCAGGATAAAGCCTTTGTCAAAGCGCTGCGCAAAGCCTTCGATCTGCCGCTGGTCAAAAAAGCCTCCTGAGCCATCACGGCGCGCCGGAGAAATCGGGCGCGCTGTGTGCTTTTTCTTTCCTTTATATAGTTATGATCTAATTCTGCTCGGCTTTTATTCACTCTCTCAATATTTCCCCGTGCTCCCGCCATTTACGCCACAATTCTTCTCCGCTGACGACGATTTCTGCTTGTGTCCTGAGAAAGGCTAAGTAACATAGCAAAATCCCTATTTACAGGGTGTCCAATATTTCTTAGTCAACATATATAAAGAAAGAGAGAAATCTATGAGCGTTGTGCCTGTAGTCGACGTACTGCAAGGCCGTGCTGCGGTTGACAGTGAAGTCACCGTACGCGGTTGGGTACGTACCCGGAGAGATTCTAAAGCTGGTATCTCATTCGTCGCCGTTTATGACGGCTCCTGCTTTAATCCATTACAGGCCGTCGTCAATAATTCTCTGCCCAATTATAATGAGGACGTTCTGCGTCTGACGACCGGCTGTTCTGTGGAAATCACCGGGAAAGTTGTCGCGTCGCCAGGCGAAGGTCAGAGTTTTGAACTTCAGGCCACCGTCGTTAACGTGGTGGGCTGGGTGGATGATCCTGATACCTACCCGATGGCGGCAAAACGCCATAGCATCGAATACCTGCGCGAAGTAGCTCACCTGCGCCCGCGTACCAACCTGATCGGTGCCGTTGCCCGTGTGCGCAACACCCTGTCTCAGGCGATCCACCGTTTTTACAACGAAAACGGCTACTTCTGGGTATCGACTCCCCTGATCACTGCTTCCGATACCGAAGGCGCGGGTGAGATGTTCCGTGTTTCCACACTGGATCTGCAGAACCTGCCACGTACGGACAAAGGCGAGATCGACTTCAGCGAAGACTTCTTCGGTAAAGAGTCCTTCCTGACCGTATCCGGCCAGCTGAACGGCGAGGCTTATGCCTGCGCCCTGTCTAAGGTTTACACCTTCGGCCCGACGTTCCGTGCAGAAAACTCCAACACCAGCCGCCATCTGGCTGAGTTCTGGATGGTTGAACCGGAAGTGGCCTTTGCCACACTGGACGATATCGCATCACTGGCAGAAAACATGCTGAAATATGTTTTCCAGGCAGTGCTGAACGAACGTGCAGACGACATGGCTTTCTTTGCTGAACGCGTAGACAAAGATGCGGTTGCCCGCCTTGAACGTTTTGTAACCTCTGATTTCGCGCAGGTGGATTACACCGAAGCAGTAGAAATCTTAATGAATTGTGGCCAGAAATTTGAGAACCCGGTTTCCTGGGGTGTGGATCTTTCTTCTGAACACGAACGCTATCTGGCAGAGCAGCATTTCAAAGCGCCGGTCGTGGTGAAAAATTACCCGAAAGATATCAAGTCCTTCTACATGCGTCTTAACGATGACGGCAAAACTGTGGCGGCCATGGATGTTCTGGCGCCGGGGATTGGCGAAATTATCGGTGGCTCGCAGCGTGAAGAACGTCTGGATGTTCTGGACATCCGGATGGAAGAAATGGGTCTGAATAAAGAAGATTATTGGTGGTATCGCGATCTTCGTCGTTACGGCACTGTGCCTCACTCCGGTTTCGGACTGGGCTTTGAACGTTTAGTCGCTTATGTGACCGGTGTTCAAAATGTGCGTGATGTAATCCCGTTCCCGCGTACACCACGTAATGCAACCTTCTAATTAATTAAACTATTTTTAATTAACAGAATCGTTACATAACTAAGGCCAGCATTGCTGGCCTTAGTCATTTTCAAAGATAGATCCCTGTCACAAAGTTCCGTAAAATACACATTTTGAAATACATTTTTTCTAACTGAAACATATTTAGTAATTTAGTAGCATTTTCGCTGTAGATTAAGCTCACCACGGATGGAATAGTGCGTTCAGACACAGGAGACACCAAACTCTCATGAATAGTTCCGCAAAGAATTATTTACGGCAGTGGCAGGTGTCCAAATAAAACCAATGAGGGTAATAATAATGATGAAGCGCAATATTCTTGCAGTGGTAATCCCTGCTCTGTTAGTTGCTGGTGCAGCTAATGCGGCAGAAGTTTATAACAAAGACGGCAACAAACTGGATTTGTACGGTAAAGTTGACGGCCTGCATTACTTCTCTGATGACACCGGCAACGACGGTGACCAGACTTACGTTCGTTTCGGCTTCAAAGGCGAAACTCAGATTACTGACCAACTGACCGGTTACGGCCAGTGGGAATACAACGTTCAGGCTAACCACGCAGAAAGCATGGGCGACGAAGGCAACAAAACCCGTCTGGGCTTTGCTGGTCTGAAATTTGGCGATGCGGGTTCTTTCGACTACGGTCGTAACTACGGCGCCGTCTATGACGTTGAAGCATGGACCGATAACCTGCCAGAATACGGCGGCGACACCTACACCTACACTGATAACTTCATGGTTGGTCGTACTAACGGCGTTGCAACTTACCGTAACACCAACTTCTTCGGTCTGGTTGATGGCCTGAACTTTGCTCTGCAATATCAGGGTAAAAACGAGAACGACGACCGTGGCGTGTCTAAACAAAACGGCGACGGCTATGCAATCTCCACGACTTATGACATCGGCGCAGGCGTAAACCTGGGTGCAGCATACGCGTCTTCTGACCGTACTGATGCGCAGACTGCTGATGGCAACGGCGACAAAGCTGACGTCTGGACTGTTGGTGCGAAATACGACGCTAACGGCGTATACCTGGCAGCAATGTATGCAGAAACCAACAACATGACTCCGTTCGGTAACACTGAAGCGGGTAACGGCGCAGACAACGGTAACCGTGATGGTTCCCAGCAATTCGCTAACAAAACTCAGAACTTCGAAGTGGTTGCACAGTACCAGTTCGACTTCGGTCTGCGTCCTTCTGTAGCGTACCTGCAGTCTAAAGGTAAGAGCCTGAACAGCACTTACGGCGACGACCAGGATCTGGTGAAATATGCTGAAGTGGGTGCGACTTACTACTTCAACAAAAACATGTCTACCTATGTTGACTACAAAATCAACCTGCTGGACGAAAATGACTTCACCAAAGCTAACGGCATCGCAACTGACGATATCGTCGCACTCGGTCTGGTTTACCAGTTCTAATATCGCTTAACGATTCGCTTACGGGCGTATCAAAGGGATATCAAGGCAGAGCTTCGGCTCTGCCTTTTGCATTTTTGAACCTCGACGCCTTCGTTTTTCTGCCTTCCCTCATAAAATATTTTAATCTCCCACGCCTTCTCACAACTCTGCTTTCTTTTTGCCGCAAACGGTTGGCAAACGGGGACGCTGGCGTTAACCTGATGCCCTCTTTCGTCATATCAGGCTAATGGACGTTTCCAACATGTTTGAAAAAATCACTGCAGCACCTGCCGACCCGATCCTGGGTCTTTCCGATCTTTTCCGCGCTGATGACCGCTCAAATAAAATCAATCTTGGGATTGGTGTTTATAAAGATGAAACGGGTAAAACGCCGGTTCTGGCCAGCGTGAAGAAAGCCGAACAATTCCTGTTGGAAAATGAAACCACTAAAACCTATCTGAGCATCGACGGATTGCCTGATTTTGCCCGCTGCACGCAGGAACTGCTGTTTGGTAAAGACAGCGCGGTCATCGCTGATAAACGTGCACGTACTGCCCAGACGCCTGGCGGTACCGGTGCCCTGCGCATCGCTGCTGATTTCATCGCGACACAAACCAGCGCCAGACGTGTATGGGTAAGCAATCCGAGCTGGCCAAATCACAAAGGCGTGTTCTCTGCTTCCGGTCTCGAAGTCGCAGAATACAATTATTATGACGCCGCCAGTCATAGTCTGGATTTCGACGGCATGCTGAAAAGTCTGAGCGAAGCCGTTGCCGGCGACGTGGTGTTATTCCACGGTTGCTGCCATAACCCGACCGGTATTGATCCGACGGAAGAACAATGGGCACAGCTGGCAGAACTGTCAGTGGCTAAAGGCTGGTTACCGCTGTTTGATTTCGCTTATCAGGGCTTTGCAAAAGGTCTTGAAGAAGATGCTGCTGGCCTGCGTCTGTTCGTGGCAAACCATAAAGAATTACTGGTCGCCAGTTCTTACTCGAAAAACTTCGGGTTATATAATGAGCGCGTCGGTGCCTGTACGCTGGTGACCGCCGATGCCGAAACGGCAGAACGTGCGTTCAGCCAGATGAAATCGGTTATCCGCGCAAACTACTCCAACCCGCCGTCACACGGCGCAGCGGTAGTGGCGACTATTCTGGGTAATGATGCCCTGCGCACCTTGTGGGAGCAGGAACTGAGCGATATGCGACAGCGTATCCACCGCATGCGCCAGTTATTTGTCAGCACATTGCAGGAAAAAGGCGCGCAGCAAGACTTCAGCTTTATTATTAATCAGAACGGTATGTTTTCATTCAGCGGCCTGACGAAAGATCAGGTGCTGCGTTTGCGTGATGAATTCGGTGTGTATGCGGTAAATTCAGGTCGTATTAACGTCGCGGGTATTACGCTCGAAAACATGGCCCCGCTGTGTGAAGCGATTGTCGCGGTGCTGTAAAAGGTAAGCGTTGTTGCTCGATTAAAAAAGCCCGTCAGGAAACTGACGGGCTTTTTGCTTTTCAGGCATGACCTTTTACCAGACCGGCATTTCATCCTGCAGGAAAGGATTGGTTTTGCGCTCATAGCCAAAATCAGACATCGGGCCATGACCGGGAATAAAGACGATGTCATCGCCGAGTGGCAATAGTTTCGTTTTAATGGAATGGATCAGCGCCTGATGATCGCCACGCGGGAAATCACTGCGCCCCACGCCGCCTTTAAAAATCACATCACCGGAAACAGCGATACGCGCTTTATCATTGATGAAAACAATATGACCCGGCGTATGGCCCGGACAATGCAGCACCGACAGTGTTTCTTCACCCACGCTGACCGTATCGCCCTCTTCCAGCCAGGTATCCGGCGTCAGCGGGTCGCAATGATCAAGACCAAACATCTGGCTCTGCGTTGGCAGCGCATCAAGCAGGAACTGATCTTCTTTCTGAGGCCCGATGACCGGCACCTGATAATGGGCGGCCAGTTCTGCTGCCGCGCCGACGTGATCGAGATGGCCGTGGGTCAGCAAAATTTGCGTGACCAGAACGCCTTTGGCAGACACTTCCTGAATAATTCTTGCGGCTTCACCGCCCGGATCGACAAGTGCGGCCTGATTGGTTTTGGTACACCAAATCAGTGAGCAATTCTGGCTGAACGCCGTGACAGTAATAAGATGGATTTTCATAAGGCTCCACAAAATGGCCTGCATATTTGCAGGCCATTAATAACACACATCACCAGGTCCGGGCGGGGCCGGTATCGATGTGCACAAAGTTACTTCGTGGATAATATCCTACACCACCCATCCGCATTTTTAATGCTGCTTTGCGGATATTACTCAGTTCGATGCCCTGAATATGGAAATCCATTGCCTGCCCGAGGGTGTGATAACTGTGTTTCGCTACCCCGCTTCCAGGTTCACGCATACTGTTATTGGTTGCCAGTGAACGATAGCCGGAAATCAGTTGAACCGGTTTATTGGTTCCGCCCAGCATGACCTGCAAACGGTAAAGGTGATCGAACAAGGCAGGATCGATAGTCTTAACTTTTTCCGCGCGATAGTCCCTGAACAAATGATTCAACCGGGCCAACTCATCCTTGTTGTAACGCTTTCCATCAAAAAACTCGGTTTTGAGGGTTTCGCCGGTATTTATATTATTAACCACTAAAATACGGGGACGAGGCGTGGAAAGAGTGGCGAATGCACGACCTGGAAGCAATGCAATCCCCATAGCGGCACTGCCCAGTGCCAGCCATTTACGGCGATGTTTGTCGATTTCATTCATGTACAGTTTACTATCCGATAAGAGAGTCAAAAATAGGTCACAGAACGGACCGTTTCGAACCTTAACTGGCAAATTTCAGCGAGTCAAGGGACCCCGATATGCAAAACGAGCGTGCCAGTGGCTCACGCTCGTCATATGGCCAAATACTCTGACCGTTATCAGACTAGTTTTACTGCATTTATTGGAGCAAAATTTCTGCCTGAGGCAAAATTTGTGCACCCGATCTCACTGTCGCATCATAATTGTAAATATCTGTGCGGAACTGCGGCTTACCGTCATCCGCCACCCACGCTGTCAGATAAAACAGTTTTACCGGTATATGATGGCGTATCGCCACATAAGTGGTATTGCCGCCCTGTAAGGCAGACGAAATACGGGTGTCATTCCAGCCAGCATCCTGCAACAGCATATTGGCTAATTCCGATGCTTTATTTACCCTCACACACCCTGAACTCAGCGCGCGAATATCCTTGCTGAAAAGATTATGGTTCGGCGTGTCATGCAGGTAGATGGCATCAGAACTTGGCATATTGAATTTATAACGCCCGAGGGAATTATTCGCGCCCGGTGCCTGACGAATGCGATACGGGAAATGGCTCGGTGAAACCATCGCCCAGTCAATCATCGACGGGTCGATCACTTCGGCGTCATTGCTCCAGCCGGACAACACCTGATAACCATGTTGCTGGAAGTACGTCGGATTATTCATGGCCTTCGGCATAATATCTTCACGCACCAGCGTAGTCGGCACATTCCACGGCGGATTCACCACCACGTTATTGAGCGCACTGCTCAT
This sequence comes from Rahnella victoriana, assembly GCF_021276285.1. Lineage (NCBI taxonomy): Bacteria > Pseudomonadati > Pseudomonadota > Gammaproteobacteria > Enterobacterales > Yersiniaceae > Rahnella > Rahnella victoriana. The sequence continues at coordinate 3,334,713 of NZ_CP089919.1, read as the reverse complement.
TAACGGCGTTTTGCGGCTCGGACGCCCGACAATCACACGCGAAGACAGCACTTCATTGCCATTGAGGTAATAAGTGAGCTGATAGTTCGGGATGTTCACCATGATACCGGTGTTTACATTGCCCGGCAGAATACGCAGACGCTGAATATTCAGCGCCAGCAAGGTGGCCCGCAATTGCGGAGACGCATTCAGCCACTGACGCGTACGCGCGCCGATAACTCCGTCATCCTCCAGCCCCTGCCATTTCTGGAAGCGTTTTACTGCGTCGACTAATTCAGGGGTGTACTGATTATTCGCCACTGCCACCGCAGGGGCTGGCGCAGGCGTTTCAGCATTCTGTACCGACGGCAGGACGTCCTGCACCGAGGTCGCAGACGGGCTGACGGCTGGCGTGGATTGCTGGGCTTTATCCGCCGTTTCATCGACAGATAAATCGTCATTGGCGGCACTACCCGGCGCATTTGGCGCGATCGTTTCGTCCGTCGGTTTTGGTGATTTGTTCTCTTCCGGTGAGGCGACCATCATGCCGGTGCGGGTGAGAATCTCCCGTAACGCAGGCACATCATCGCTGATTTGGTCCGGACGTAAACTGGCCGTTCCGCTCATGACCGGCCACGGACGGTTATCCGCCAGCATGGTTTTCAGCGCATCATGCATTTTGCTGTAATAAGGATGTTGTGGTGCCAGCGTCGATAAATAATGTGCGGTGGTGCCCTGACGCACAGCCAGCTGCCACTGATTCATCACCGTCAGTGAAGGCGTGGTCATTTTGTATGGCGTCGTGCTGTATAACCATTTCTCGCCATTGGCTTCCACGCTGCTGGTAAACTGCAAATAGCCCAGCATCGCATCCGACAACACCACATCGCGCGCCATGCCTTTTACTTCCGGATCTGTCAGCCATTTCACCCATTGCGTGAACTGAGGCTGGATGCCCGAAATCGCCAGCTCAGCTAACTGTTGCTGGAATATCTGCACGGTTTCCCGATCATTCCACATAGGTTGCATATGGTTCGCCGCATAAAGCGATGACAGGGACGACAGATACAGCGGCCGGATCCCTCGCGGCAGCAGTTCCGCCTGAAGCTGACTCATGCTCTGCACGCTGGACAGCGTGGTTTTCCCCAGCGGCATCGTAGGTACCGTCGCCCAGGCTGCAAACCATGGCGACAGGCCGCTCGCCAGCAGACAGCTGGCGACTAAAAACCTGAGAGACCTTTGATTCATCAACATCTTCCCTTGCCTCCCGATAAAGTGCCCAATTTAATCCGCAAAATTGAGCCAGCAGCTCTTGGATTAAGTATATAAAGAGATTTCTTTTTTTGCGTAGGAACTCAATGAAATAGAGTCCGCGTATAACGTAAAGACTCTAAGCCAGCGGCAAGCCGAAATAAAGCCTTCCGTTGAGTGTTTATGTGCTGTTTTTAGACATTCGGTTATAAATTACGCAACGCCTTCGCATTGTGTTGACCGTTATTTAAATCACCAGATATTTTTTATAGAAATATAAGCAAAATGAATGGAAGAAAAATAAAAAGCCCCGGCGTTTATGCCAGGGCTTTTGAATTTCAACCGTCTGATTTATCTGCAAACCATCAGGATACGTCAGCTTCCGTATCTGCCAGTACCGGCAGTTCCGGCGCAAAGCCACGTAACCCGACCACATGCACGTGTTCATTATTACCGAACACTTTACGCACCAGTTTATAGGTCGTGCCTTTTTCAGGGCTGATGTTTTCCGGCGCCGCGATAATCAGCTGCATCTCCAGACGATCGCAAAGCTCAAACAGCGTGGCGATCGATTTGGCATCCAGACGGGCTGCTTCATCGAGGAACAGCAGACGGCAAGGCGAAATGTCTTTGCCCCGCATGCGGCTCGATTCATCTTCCCAGCTCTGTACTACCATCACCAGAATCGACATACCGGTACCGATCGCTTCACCCGTTGACAGCGCGCCACTTTCTGCACGCAACCAGCCATCGGAACCGCGGTTAACTTCCACTTCCATTTCCAGATAGTTTCGGTAGTCCAGCAGTTCTTCACCGATGGTTTGCGGTGTGCGCTGTCCCATATCAATTTGCGGATTAAGACGCTGATACAGTTTCGCCAGTGCTTCCGAGAAGGTCAGGCGGTTGCTGCTGAACAAGTCCTGATGCTGTTCCTGCTGCTCAGAAAGCACATCCAGCAGACCGGCATGCGCTTCACGCACATTCACGTTCAGACGTACGCTTTTCACCTGACCAAACGCCACTGCCTGCAGGCCCTGGTTCAGCTGACGGATACGGTTCTGCTCGCGCTGAATGGTTTTACGGATGATATTCGCCACGCTCTTGGAACTGATCGCCAGTTGCTGTTCGCGGGCGGTCAGTTCTTCGGTCAGGCGTCCCAGCTCAATTTCCATCTGTTCGATAGCTTCAACCGGGTCATCGGTACGGATAATATCCTGACGGATACGCTCGCGCAGATGCTGATACACGGCGATGTAGAACTGAATTTTACGCTCAGGACGTTTCGGATCTTCCGACAAACGCAGCACGTCGCGCAGATGTTCGTTATCAGATACCGCCAGACGCAGCGCACCGAGGGATTTATCCGACATGGAACGCAGTTCGTCGCCATCCATGTAAGCCAGCTCGCGACGGTGCAGACGACGTTCAACGCCGTTGTCTTTCACCAGACGCATCACCGCACACCAGCCCGCTTTCGAGGTCACTACCTGTTCGCGGCTCTGATGGTAATCACGCTCAAGTTTGCGTAATTTCTTCTGCAGGTTATCCATTTCGGCTTCGCAGAAGGTGATTTGTTTTTCCAGCTGATTGCAGCGCGCACGGTTGGTGCTGAGCGCGGTATGCAATTCGTCACGACGGGTTTTGGCGCGGGCTTCCGCGTTCGGATCAGCCTGAACGCCGATATCCTGCAATTCCTGGCTTAGCTCTTTGAGCATATCGCGCTTGGCATCGAACGAGCTTTTCAGAGACGCCAGAACCTGACTGTATTGGGTCAGTTGTGTCTGATGCTGACGCATCTGTTCACGGGCGCGGGTACGTTCCGCTTCCGCATGTTCCAGGCGCTGGCGCAGTTTGTCATTCAGGTCGCTGTTTTCATTCAACATACCGGCAGAGTCGGTATAGCTGAAGTGAGCACGGCGCTGAACCACTTCGGTCAGCGCGAAGGCCTGTTGCTTCGCCAGACGTTGTGCATGCTGCGCCTGTGCGTAATCTTCTTTCAGTTGCTCATGCTGTTCCGGGTCGCTTTGCAGCACCGATACCAGCGGTTCCAGTTTGCTCAGTGAGACGCCGTGTTGCTGAATGAAACGGGCAGAATCCTGCGCCTCTTCCATTTCTTCGCGAATCTCTTCCACGCGGTCGATCAGCGTTTCGTCGCACAACAGACCCACACGCGGCTGCAATTTATTGAGCATGCCGATGGCTTCTTTCGCCTGCTCAAATTGCTGACGCTGCTGCTGATTCTGGCCTTCATGGGCATTCAGCGCGCGTTCAAGTTCGCCACGACGACCGCTCAGGGTACGGATATCCGCTTCAGGATCGGCGTCAAACGCGACGGCTAAATGGCTGCCGATAAAGCGGCTGAATGCCTGATGCGCACGCTGAATTTTCTGCACGTCAAACGACAGTGTCGCGTAACGCTCTGACAGGTTTTCGCGTTCTTTATGCAGGGTTTCCAGACGGTTTTCACGCGCCGCACGGCCAAACAAAGGCACCTGCGGGAAGTGCGAATAACGCCACTGGCGGTCACCTGTCTTGACCAGTACCGCGCCCTGCATTTCATCTACTTCAAACACATTGTCATCAAAGGACTGCGGATCCCCTTCGATGAGATAGAGATCTTCAGGACAATCGTCCAGTCCTTCCAGCTGATCGCGGATAAGCGACAGATCAGGGACCACAATCGCGTGACGCGATGGACCGTACAGCGCAGAGAAGTAAGGCGCATCGTCGATAGTGACGTCGTCGTAAATCTCAGACAGCAGTACACCACCGAAACGTTCGGCCAGGGCAATCATGCGGGAATCTTCCGCACCACTTGGCTGGCTGAGACGGGTGATCTGCCCTTCAATACGACGTTTACGCGCAGCCACTTCGTCGCGTTCAACCGTAGTTTCGCGTTCCGTTTCCAGCAACTGCTGCATGTATTCGGTGACCTGCTGGCTGCTTTCCAGCGGTTCCTTACTCTGCTCGCTCAGCTGGCTGAGGGCTTCCTGTGCAGCCAGCCAGACCGGCGCACGGGCGGTCAGTTCGCGAATGCGCGACTGAACCTGCTCAAGCTCCTGACGCATTTCCATGCGGCGTTCACCCGCCTGAGAAACGACACCCTGCAACTCTTCGATCTGCACTTCCAGCTCACGCTGCATGTCGTCCAGATCTTCCGGATGCACATCCTGCCCGGTGCGTTTGCAGAATTCCTGCAACTGACGTTCGGCATCCTGCTGTTCACGCAGGCGGCCTTCGAGTTCGGATAAACGCATGCGCAGCGGTTCGACGCGCTCCGCCTGATGTTGCTGAGAAGACCAGTCGCGCAGCAATTCACGCGCCGTCTGCCAGGCTTCACTGCGGCTCACTTCACCGGCGATTTTCACCACCAGCTGATACGCCGTCTCAAACTGACTGTGCGCGGCAGACGCCACACTCATTTTTTGTTCCAGCATCAGCAGGATTTCAGTCGCTTCCTGCTCTTTGCTCTGGAACGTTTCCAGCCATTCCTCACTGTTCTGAATACTCAGATCCGGGATCTGGCACAGATCACGTGCACGCTCGATGGCCTGCAACGCCTGCTGGTACTGGATGGCACGGGTCTGCTGCACATCGAGCGCCTGCTGATAATCTGCCAGCTGGCTTTTCAGCTCATCCACTTCCAGTTCAGCCGCTTCCGCGCGGGCTTCATGTTCGGCATGCAGTTCGCTGGCTTCGGCAACGACTTCGTTTTGTTCTTCCAGACGGTAGGTCAGCTCTTCGAGGTCGCCTTCATAGCGCTCAATTTTTTCCTGCTGACGCATCGCGGTCTGAACCAGACTCAGGTGGTCGCTGGCAGCCTGATAATCGGTTTCCAGATCACTTTGCGAACCGCTTTGCTCGGCCAGCTCACGCGCCATTTCAACATGACGGTATTGCTCACCGGACAACTGTTTGCGGCTCGACAGCAACTCATTACGCAACACCAGCGCACCATCCAGATGGATACGGCGTTCATTGGCGTGGCGCATGTAGTCGGCGGCCACGTAAGAGGTTGCTTCAGAAATCAGATGCTTGAACAAGTCACGGTCAGACTGGGTAACGCGTATCGCTTCGAGCGTCATACGGTTTTCACGCAGTGCCGCTTCCATATCCTGGAAAGCCTTACGCACACCGCTGTTTTCCGGCAACAGGTAATCGCGCAGGGAACGGGTGATGGCGCTGGAAATACCACCGTACAGTGACGCTTCAATCAGACGGTAGAATTTACTGCGATCAGACGCTGAACGCAGGCGGCGCGGGATCACACCCAGATCGAACATCAGCGCATGGTAATCGGTAATCGAGTTGAACTGCTTGAACTGCACGCCTTCCATTGCTTCAACGCGCTCTTTCAGTTCATGCAAAGGCAACACGCGCGCCTGACGTTCGCCAACGGTTTCCGTCAGCATTTCCGTCGGGTTCACTGCCACCGGCAAGCCCTGAATGGTGAACGGTTTGATGTCCACTTTACGGTCACGCCCGGCAACCTGTTGCAGACGAACACCAACCACAATGCGCTGATGACGGGAGTTCACCACGTCCAGAACCGAGTAACAGACACCGGCACGCAATTTACCGTGCAGGCCTTTATCACGTGAACCGGAGGTCGCGCCTGCTTCCGTGGTATTACGGAAATGCAGTAAGGTCAGATCGGGGATCAGCGCCGTCACAAAAGCGGCCATGGTGGTGGATTTACCCGCCCCGTTGCCGCCGGAAAGTGTGGTGACCAGTGAGTCGAGGTCAAAAGTACGGGCGAAGAACCCGTTCCAGTTCACCAGCGTCAGTGAGCGAAATTTACCGCGTTCAATCATTCCTGTTCATCCTCTGCGCCCTCATGCCCTTGCGGCCCTGCCAGCGGCTCGCCGTCTTCACTTTCATCGTTCAATGACAACGCACTGTCGACAGGCATCGCTTCGCCGTCGCGGATCATCCGCAACTGCGCTTCACGCGCGTCATCGCCACTGCGGACATCCGCACCAAAACGAAATACCGCTTCGGTAATACGGAATTTGCTGCTGTCGACGCCCATGAAATAGACCATACCCAGACGACGCAGACGGTTCAGCGACGTTCTGACTTTGTCCTGGAGTTTCTGACGATCCAAATCTGAACCGGTAGAACGCTGGTTGACGTATTTCAGCAATTTGCTTTCGTCTGCCAGGCTCAGTAATTCGTCGTACAATTCCTGCTGGGTAAAAATACCTTCATGCGCCAGACGTTCCGGGCTGAGATACAGATAGCAGAGAATTTTCCCGACCATCATGTCCAGCTCCGATAAGACGGAACGCGGGATAAGCGTGGTGGAACGCGGGCGAAGATAGAAGAAACCTTCCGGCGCCCGGATCAACTCCACGCTGTAGCGGCTGTAAAACAGTTCCATTTCTTCCTGATAATCCATCAGGAAAGCGTGGTTATCCAGTTCATCAATGCCGATATGACGGCCAGAACGCAGCTGGCTGTCGAGAGCAGGAAACACTGAGTTAGCCAGTGCCTGCGCCAGCTTAGCTGGCATTATGTGTTCAATATTTGTCGATGACATGGGCCTGCACCTTGGCTCCGTAATCATTGATTGCCTGCCATTCGGCATGCAACCCTGAAAAATCTGCTTCAGCCACACCGAGGCGTACCGCCTGGTCGACCACAATTCGCGCGACATCAAAATGTCGGGCACGCGGATACTGTTTGAGGTATTCGCGCATTACCATGCCCAGATTGAGCGGCGTTTTTTGTTGCTGATAGACCTGTAATGCCTGTTCAATCAATGCCGCAAGTTGTTCGCGGATTTCGTTAAATTCTTCAAATTCGAGATCAGGCGGAAGCTCGCCGGTCACTTCTTCGCTGCGCAAGGCCAGCTCTTCGTCACGCATATCCAGCAGACGATCGGCATTGGCAAACGTCAGGGTCCACGGCTGATCAAAATAGTTCTGCACCGACTGGCGTAAACGCTGGGCAAATACCCGGTTTTTATCCATGTCGATGGCAGTACGGATAAATTTATGTACATGCCGGTCATAGCCAATCCACAGGTCAATCGCCTGCTGGCCCCAGCTGGTAATACGGTCGAGTTTGTTCTGTAAATCAAAGACCAGCTTGTCAACAAAGCTCAGGTCCATCTCCACCATGGTGGCATCCTGAATACGCAACAGGTGCGCCTGCAAAAGGTCGCCCGCCGCTTCCAGCGTATCCTGCAATTCACGTAGCGTGCCCGACGTTTCGGACAGCAGGATTTCACAGCTGGAAATCGCCGCACGCCAGTCTTTATTGAGCAGCGCCGCGATATCATCTTTTACGCCCTGCTGCTGTTCGTCCATGATCCGCTGGGTCATGTCGATGCTGTCGAAAATTTCAGCCACAGAATATTTGAGAGGGGCGTACACATTGCGGTGCCAGTGGAAATCATCACCGCCTTCGTCGGCCGCATCCGCCGCTCGCTTGAGTTCCTGCGCCACGATCGACAGCTGCATAGACAAGCGCAACGTGGAGAATTCACGCTGACGGATATAATAATCTGAAATGCCGATCGCCAGAGGCGTCAGACGATAGATAGCATTGCCGTCGGCCAGCTCACTGACAAAACGGTTGAGCAAACGCTGACGCACCATGTCATTGATGGCGTTGTTGGCACGTACGGTGATGGTCTCATTGGTTTGCTCGAAACCCTTGCTGACGTGACGAAACGCATCGACCAGCTCACCCTCACTCATTTCCCCGTCAAGACGCTCGCTGTTTAACGTGGCAATCGCCAGAAGAAAAGCCAGCCGCTCCGTTGGCAGCGAAATTGAGAAATCATTTTTCCGTGCCCAGGCGACCAGTTCGGGTACAGTCTGGGAAAATTCACTCATAATTCGTCCTTCAGAATGGGTTTGTGCGCCATCACATGGATGTAACGTCCCAAACTAACAAAAGGTTCCTGACGGCAATAACGCTGTTCCAGCGCCAGAAGCTCATCAAAATCCTGTTTATGTTGTTGTCTGTTTCGCAAATAATCGTGGAACACTCTAACACCGGTTTTGCCGCTGATCTGCATCCCCAACTGTTCCAGCCACTGATAAACCTTTGCCGGTTCCAGCGGATGATCGGGTAACAGGGAGCTTTTTTTGATTTTAGGCACACCTGCCTCGACATGAGCAAAATTGCCGAGGATCATATGCCGCATGACCAGACCGTGGATATTGTAAAACATCAGCGATATTGCGCCACCGGGGGCCAGACAATCGACCAGCGCGGCCAGTGCCTGCTGAGGCTCGGCCAGCCATTCAATGACCGCATGGAACAATATCAGATCAACCGGCTGTTCCAAATGTTCGGCGATATGCTGAGCGGGACATTGTACAAATTGCATGTTGTCGCTCACACCTTTTTCCCGCGCGGCCGCTTCGGCGCGCCGGATCATCTCACCGGAGAGATCACACAACAAGACCTTATGTCCTAAAGCGGCCAGTTCACAGGCCATTTGCCCCTCACCGCCGCCCGCATCAAGAATACGCAGTGGCCGCTGTGGCAACGTCTGGAGCAAATCATGCAGATCCTGACCCAGCACCGCCTGACGGATACGTCCCTTGGTGGTGCCGTAGATATTGCGCGAAAATTTTTCGGCGATATCGTCGAAATTACGATCCTGCATGAAGTAAACCCTGTTTCTGAAAACAATTCGTCTGATGATGTCTCTGCGGCGATGCCGTGTGAAGTGCTATTTTGGCACAGGCTGGCTTAGAATAAATCATCCTGACTCGGATTCACGCCCGGATGTCGTTTTTTCACTCAAAAGGACCCGTTTTTGATGTTATTTATCCTAAAAAAGACACTCGGCGGGCTGTTATTACCTCTGCCTTTTATTTTGCTTATGATGGCGGTTGCGCTGGCGTTGTTGTGGATGACCCGCTGGCAAAAAACCGGAAAAGTGTTTTTTTCATTGAGTTGGCTGCTTCTGTTGCTGCTCAGCCTGCAACCGGTGGCTGATAAGCTGCTGCGCCCCATTGAATCGGTCTACCCCACTTACCAGACTCAGGGCCATACGCCGGTAAAATATGTCGTGGTGCTGGGTGGCGGTTACACCTATAACCCGGCCTGGGCACCGAGTTCTAATCTGATCAGCAACAGTCTTCCGCGCGTGACGGAAGGGATCCGTATTTATCGCGCAAATCCGGGCGCTAAAATGGTCTTTACCGGTGCGCAGGCCATGAGCAACCCGATGAGCAGTGCGGCAGTGGCGGGAAAGGTGGCAATCAGTTTAGGCGTGCCTGAGAGCGATATTATTTTGCTCGATAAACCGAAGGACACCCATCAGGAAGCCTTGCAGGTTAAAGCGATGATGGGAGAACAACCCTTTGCGCTGGTGACCTCCGCAAACCATCTGCCGCGCGCAATCATCTTCTTCCGCCAACTGGGCCTGAACCCGATTCCGGCACCGGCCAATCAGCTGGCAATAGATTCCCCGCTCAATCCGTGGGAAAAAGCCTTACCTCAGGCGTTGTTCCTCTCTCACAGTGAACGGGCATGGTATGAAACGCTGGGGCGGATATGGCAATGGATAACCCTTCCCGCGCCTGAAGTCAGATAACTCAGTTAAGCCACGGCAGCAACTGTTGCCGTGCAAAATCGAACTGCCTGCGGTCCAGTTTTCCGGTATGGATCATGTGGGCGACGGATTCCCACACCAGATATAACCAGCGGCGGGCAAGGAAGCTTTCTGAAACTGGTGCTTTTTGCAGATAGCTGAACAGCAGCTGCTCACTCATCCCTTTTTCCCACAGCCTGAAGAGGTCAAATTCGCGGGGAGCCCATAACACGGTGCCGGGATTGATCATCGCCAGCAGTTGATCACTGCGCGGATCTTTGAGCATGCCGCGTAATGACACATTACCGTGAACCAGCACCGGCGTATCGTCGAATCCCTCAAACAATGCCGGTATGCACGCCCGCGAGCGGAACAGAAGCGTGCGGTCCTCCGGTGTGAGTTCAGGAGCCTGGAGATTAGACAGCGTCGCCCACAGCACTTCGACGCGCTGCGGATACCAGTTTTCCCAGCGATTTTCCTGCGTGCTGTCGACCGAGCCAACGCATCCGTGGCTGTCAATCCGGTGCCATGCCAGCATCGCCTCAACGATCTGTTCCTGCAGGATTAGCCAGCGTTCAGGCGTTCTTGTCGGGGCTTCCACCGAAACACCGCGCAGGCGTTCGATCAGCAAAATTTCCTGATAGGGTTTCTGATGGGTCGTGACCATACCGTACACTGTCGGCACCCGCACCACGCCTTCCCGCGCCAGCATCGAGAGCTTATACGCCTCCTGCCCCGCAATCCCCTGACAGACAAAACTTTTCGCCAGCAAAGGCATGGCATAGCCCTGCTCATCATATAAAGAAAAAAGATGGGCATAAGGCTGCTCACTGACGCATTCAAGGCGGGAGAGACGTTCGCCTAATACAATACTGAGTTCGGCTTTTAGCTGTTCCATAACGTGTTCGCAGTGACGAAAAAGTAACGTTTATGATGAAAGCTTCAGCGAAGGATTACCCCGTTTCAGATCAAATAAAACCGGATAATTGGGGCAGAAAAAGGAAGGCATCGCGCAAAACAAAGAGACCACTAAAAATAAACGGAATGCCGGGACATTCCGTTCGGATGACGTTCAGTCAGGCACGTTTATGCCCCAGGATCGCGCGCACACGTTCCAAATCCTCTGGCGTATCAACGCCCACCGAAGGAATCGCTTTCGCGACATCAACATGGATTTTTTCACCGTACCACAGCACCCGGAGTTGTTCGAGCAGTTCGATATGCTCCAGCTTGCTCGGCTCCCACTTAACGTACTGGCGGATAAAACCTGCACGATAAGCGTAAATACCAATATGACGAAGGAAGGTATCGCCGATGGTATCTTTTGACACAGCGAAACGTTCACGTTCCCAGGGGATCGCCGCCCGGGAAAAGTACATGGCGTAGCCTCTGGCATCCCGCACCACTTTCACCGCGTTAGGGTTGAACGCTTCTTCTGCCGATTCAATCGGCACGGCCAGTGTTGCCATCCCGGCTTCGCTGTTTGCCAGGTTTTCTGCAACCTGACGGACAATCACCGGCGGGATCAAAGGCTCATCGCCCTGCACATTCACGATAATTTCGTCATCGGCGAACTGACACAATTCGATGACTTCCGCGAGGCGCTCAGTACCTGACTGGTGATCAGGCCGGGTCAGACAGACCTCGCCACCTGCGGCTTCCACCGCCTTCACGACATCAGGATGATCGGTTGCGACTATCACGCGTTTTGCACCGGATTCAAGAGCACGTTCCATGACATGCACAACCATCGGCTTGCCGTTGATGTCTGCCAGAGGTTTACCCGGCAGACGGCTCGAGCCATAGCGGGCAGGAATAATGGCGATAAAACTCATGGATGTGTCTCGTCAACAGAAAGCGGGCGTGCCTCGTTTTCTAATAAAACAGGGATCCCGTCACGGACCGGATAAGCCAGACTGTCAGCCTTACACACCAGTTCCTGCGACTCTTTATTAAAGTAAAGCTTCCCGTTACATACAGGGCACGCAACGATTTCAAGTAAACGATGATCCATAAATTCCTCCCGGAAGCGAATACGCCCATTTTCAGCATGGCGTGACGCAAAAAAGCATTGGAAACATAAGATAGCGGTTCCAGAGAATAGCATAACGCCCCGCCCGGGGTTAATCCTCACATCACTCTCTGAGAAGGGCCGCTTAAAGTTACAGCGATGTGAATAAAAAATTTCACTGAAGGGTGATTGCGTTGCAGATTGAGTGGGAGTACAATTTTTTTGTGATGAACATCACACTATCAACTTCAGACAAGAGCACGAAAAATGAAAACCATTAACAAAATCATCGCAATGTTCGCTAACTTCAGCCACTAATGCTGAGTCACACCTGCAATCATCGTGAAATAACGGCTGCCTGATGCAGCCGTTTTATTTTGCGGTATCAAAGCTGCCAGCCCGTACCCCACATCTTTCTCAGAGCCTCAGGCAACTGCCCGCTCATAACCTTCTCCGCACCCTGCCATTGCGCAAAACGACTTATCGCTCCCTGAATATCCCGCGCATGCCGTGATGTCACTGCCACACCCGGTTCAAGATGCAGGCTTTTGAGTTCCAGTATCTTTTCCTTACGATGCATTTTTGCATCCAGCCGGCCAATCAGTTCACCGCGTTGTAAAACCGGTAGCGTGAAATAGCCGTATTGCCGCTTTGCTTCCGGCGTATAACATTCGATGCGGTAATCAAAATTAAACAACGTTGAGGCACGCTTTCGGTCCCAGACGACGGGGTCAAAAGGAGAAAGCAGTGTGGTGACCGTAGAGCGGATCCCGGAATCAATGGCCTGTTGCAGTAAGGAGTACTGCCGGGAATGCACATAATAAACTCCGTCCAGACCGGATACCTCTACCGGCGTAATTTCGTCATCAGACAGCAACTGAGCGATCACGGCTTTGGTGTTGATCCGCTTGAGCCGGTAGTAATCCGCCAGCCACTCCGGTTTGAAAATACCCAGATATTGCGCAGACTGGCGCAGCATCTGGTATTCCGCAGCCGCCTGTTCTAAGGTCTGGCTGGCATCGTCCCAGCCGGGCATCACGCGTTCTGTCAGGTCATATACGCGGTGAAAACTTCGCCGCTCAGACACCATCAGTTTTCCTGCGGTGAACAGCGTTTCCAGATGCTTTTTATGCGGTTTCCAGTCCCACCAGCCGCTGTTAGATTTTTTTTCTGCACTGAAATCAGCGGAACGCACCGGACCGTTTTCTGCAATATGGCCAAGAAGCGCCTGAATATCTGTCTGATGTTCATCAAACCAGGCCTGAGAAAATTTCCATCCCATGCCCTGCGGATTTAACATCCGGTGGCGCAGCAGACCGTAATCCTCAGCAGGAATAAAACAGGCTTCATGCGCCCAGTATTCGAAAATATTGCCAGCGGACAGCGCATCTTCAAGCCACTGCGGCGGATAATTGCCGAGACGGCTGAACAACACCAGATAAGGACTGCGGGCGACGACGCTGATCGTATCGATTTGCAGTAATCCCATATCGCGGATGGCCTGTACGACATCAGATGCCACAGGTTTTCGGGTGACGGGCTTGAGAAGGTGTTGCGCAGATAAATGCAGGGTGCGGGCTGAAGCGAGAGATATAACCGGGTGAGACATATCGGTATCCGAGGCAGCTAATTAACTGTGGATACCGATAGCATATTTTTACCGGAGCGTAAAATTCAGCTCAACGGTGAACAACAAAAATCAGACTCAGAACGCAATCACATCAGCCGCTGAAGGGCCATGCGCAACACTGCGGTAAGTCGTGAATTCGACTTTCTGACCGGCACTCAGAGATTTATTACCCGTATTTGCAATGGAAGTGCGCTGAACATAAATTTCAGAAGAACCATCGAGCGGACAAATAAAACCATAGCCTTTAGCCTGATTGTACCATTTAACTAAACCCATTTTTAACATCATAATTTCTATCCTTTCTTTTGGGCATCCATGAACACACTTTTTTATTATTGTTCGGATGCGTTTGCCCATTTCTAAGTTATTTTTTTATAAAAAACCTCTAATGAGCGATTTTGTTTTAACGATTATTTTTACAAATTTCGCGACATTTTATTCACGTCGCTTTACCCTTTCAGGTATGAAAAACCCGCCATCCGGCGGGTTTTACTCTGCTGATATGATTAGCAATTAACGCTTACTCATATCATCACGTCAGCCTCTTCTCAGAGTGCAATAACGTTAGCAGCAGCAGGACCGCGCGGGCTATCCTGAATGGTGTATTCTACACGCTGACCTTCGGCCAGAGTTTTGAAACCATCGGTCGCGATTGCAGAGAAATGTACGAATACATCTTTACCGCCATCAGCTTGCTCAATAAAACCAAAACCTTTGCTTTCATTGAACCACTTAACCTGACCATTTTTCTTAGACATATTTAAAACCTTTTAACGAAATATAAAATCCTGCCATTCGGCAATGTGAGCCAATAGTTCAGACAATTACTTATGGGGAGGACTTAGAAGGTTCGTCTTGGAAGCGGAATCATCGGGAAAGAGATAACGTCTGGGAGGAACTGCTTTACTCTACACTCATACATAAATAGCGCTGCAACACAGGCTGCACGCATTTACTCATAAGCGCAGACCATTAGCAAGCCATGTTACTTCATTATTCCGCAAATAAATGTGAATCGTAAATATAATCCTTTAAAATCAGAGAGCTTCAGGATTTAAATTTACGTAAATTTTTATGAGAACCGCTCATTTCATGTGTTTTTTAGCATTCAGCGGGTCTTTTGCAAAATAAGGTCAGTTATTTTTTGCAGTAATTTTTCAGCCTGAACGCCCGAAATTTTTGCGTCGACCGGTAAATACCACCAGTCCGGTTGAGCAAAAGCACGGCATTTCACCGCATCTTTTTCCGTCATCAGCAGGGATTGAGCCCCCTGCAGAATACCGGAAAGTTGTTCTGGGGAGTATGGCTGATGATCTGAAAACGCGACTTCATGTTGCAGCGTCAGGCCGAGCTGTTTCAGCGTGGCAAAGAAACGAGGTGGATGCCCGATCCCGGCCATAGCCACCACATTTCGTAACGATGCGGCATCGCGCTGTTCACCCGTCCTCAGGTTTATCGCCTTGCCGGGTTGCAGGGTCATGGCCAGTTCACCTGCATGAGGAACGCCGCCATTGGTAATCACCGCATCGACGGAACGTAAACGGGACTCCCGTTCACGCATCGGGCCAGCGGGTAGCCAGTGACCATTACCAAAACGGCGAATACCGTCGACGACCACAATTTCTATATCACGGCTGAGGGCGTAATGCTGCAAGCCATCATCAGTGATAATTACATCCAGTTCGTGAGCCGCGAGCAGTGCCTTTACCGCGTCTGAACGCACGGGAGAGACCGCAACCGGTGCGGCCGTTCTCTGAAATATCAGCACAGGCTCGTCACCCGCCTGCGTGGTTGGCGTCGCCTCCGTCAGTAATAACGGATAGTGCTCAGCCTTACCACCATAACCGCGTGAAACCACGCCAACCCGAAAACCATGCTGCTGAAGTGTTTCAACCAGCCAGATCACCACCGGCGTTTTACCATTACCCCCGGCAGTCAGATTTCCGACCACCACGACGGGCACTGAAGCCCGCCAGCTTTTTTTAAGCCCCGCTTTGTAGCTGTAACGGATCACAGACGAGACTAACCCGTACAGCCACGAAAGAGGCAGGAGTAACAGATAAAGCGGTGACTTACCTGACCAGATGCGCTCAATCATTGGCCAAACTGCATCCGGTATAGCTGCGAGTAAACACCACGCTCTTCAAGCAAATCAGCATGTGAACCACGTTCAACGACACGACCATCTTCTATAACCAGAATTTCATCGGCTTTTTCGATGGTCGACAAGCGGTGCGCAATCACCAACGAGGTACGGTTTTTCTGCAATTCATCCAGCGCGGCCTGAATGGCACGCTCAGATTCGGTATCAAGTGCAGAGGTCGCTTCATCAAGGATCAGGACCGGCGAATCACGCAGTAAGGCACGAGCAATCGCAATACGCTGACGCTGACCGCCTGAAAGCAGTACGCCGTTCTCACCAATAACCGTATCCAGTCCTTTATCCATCTTGCTGATAAAGTCCATGGCGTAAGCCATAGTCGCTGCTTTTTCGATCTCTTCGCGGGAGTATATATCGGTACGCGCATAAGCGATGTTGTTGGCAATGGTGTCGTTGAACAGGTGAACGTTTTGAGAAACCAGCGCCACCTGATTACGCAGTGATGACAGCGTGTATTCACGCAGATCATGACCATCCATCAGAATAGAGCCTTCCTGGATGTCATAGAAACGCGTCAGCAGGTTCGCAATGGTCGATTTTCCTGAGCCGGAACGACCGACCAGGGCCACCGTTTTGCCTTCTGGCAGGCTGAAGGAAATATCGCGCAGAGCCGGAATATCACGCCCGGGATAAGTGAAGGTCACATTTTTGAACTCGACATCCCCTTTCACGCGTTTGACTTCCAGTTTCCCTTCGTCTTTTTCCTGTTCCATATCCAGAATGGAGAACAGTGTCTGGCAAGCTGCCATCCCGCGCTGGAACTGGGAGTTGACGTTAGTCAGGGATTTCAGCGGACGCATCAGGGCAATCATCGATGAGAACACCACGGTGATGGTACCCGCGCTGAGCGTTTCCATGACGGACGGGAAGCTCGCTGCATACAATACGAATGCCAGCGCCAGAGAGGCAATAAGCTGAATGATCGGGTCTGAAATTGAAGAAGCCGAAACCATACGCATACCTTGCTGGCGCATGCGGTTACTGACTTTATCAAAACGCGCGGTTTCCACTTTCTGACCGCCGAAGATCAGTACTTCTTTATGACCTTTCAGCATCTGCTCGGCGCTGGTGGTAACCTGCCCCATGGTGTTTTGCATTGTCTTACTGATGTTACGGAAGCGTTTTGACACGACACGGATAACAACAGACACAATTGGCGCAATCACAATCAGGATCACCGAAAGCTGCCAGCTGTAATAGAACATCATGACAAACAGACCGATGATGGACGCACCTTCACGCACTACCGTCACCAGCGCGCTGGAAGACGAAGACGCCACCTGCTCTGAATCATAGGTGATACGGGAAAGTAAGGTACCGGTAGACTGCTGATCAAAAAATGCGACAGGCATTCTCATCATGTGACCAAACAGGCGACGACGCATATGCATCACCACTTTGCCCGAAACCCACGAAATACAGTAACTGGATATATAGCCACTGACACCACGTACGATCATCAGACCGATAACGACCAGAGGCATCCACAGTAAAATTGAGCGGTCAGCTTTACCAAAACCATCATCCAGCAACGGTTTCAGCAAAGACAGCATGAAAGTGTCACTGGCGGCGTTAGCGACCAGCGCGATTGCCGCAGCGATCAGCCCGGCTTTAAAAGGTGTGATCATCGGCCACAGGCGACGGAATGTCTGCCACGTAGAGAGATCTTTATCGTTCATCATGCAATATCAACCAGCATCGAAAGAAATAGCGGTCTATTCTACTCATTATCTTCCGATACTCCAAACCGGTGGTGATACCAGCGGGGGATTAATTGCTCGCGTAAGCCTTTAATTGTCCAATAATCGTCATAAATGAAGAGACTAAGCTGACCCGAACGGGACGTTGAACGCCAGTCATAGCGTGCTTTGTTGTATCTGCTAACAACTTTATCAGCCGGAAGACGCCATTTATTAAAGCGGGATGCGGAAGCCAGTGCGATAACCGGCTTAACGGCGCGCAGAAAAGGCGGCGTTGACGAGGTATTACTGCCGTGATGAGGAACCTGAAGCACCGTGGCCTGTAGCTCACTCCGCCATTTCCTGACTAATGCTTTTTCGGTTTCAGCCTCAATATCACCGGTCAGAAGCAAACTGAATGTTCCGTCATCAATGCGGATCACGCAGCTGTCATTATTTCCGACATCCGCTGACATCTTCTCTGGCCATAAGACTTTGAAAGCCAGCCCCTGCCAGTGCCATTGCTCACCCGCCTTACATTTCAGATGATGCTGACCGGACAACGCACTTTCACGTACACTGGCGGCAGGGAACCGGTTTTGTAACAGAGGCAATCCGCCACGATGATCCATATCATCATGACTGATAATGATCAGTTCTGGCTGAATATTCTTCCAGTTCAGGAAAGGGATGATATTTTGCTCAGCGGCGGAACTCCCTTCCCAGCGGTTGCCGGTATCGTAAAGGATCCCCCTGCCGTTTTTACTGATAAGAACAGACAAACCGTGGCCGACATCAATCATATCCACCCGCCAGCGCTCTTCCGGGTTCCTGTTCAGCCAGACGAATGAGATCGCAAAGATCGACAGCAGGAGTGAAACGCAATATCTCCACGGGCAAATCCGCCAGCACAGAAGCATTATCCACCCTGTCAGGCTTGCGACCAGAAATGATTCGCCTAGCGGGATCCAGCCATCCGGTAATGCTTTGACTCCCCACAGCGCCAGCCTTAACGTCGCGTCCGCCAGTTGCCAGAGCAGTGTTTGCGCATTATCCATTAGCACGGATGGCATCAGGTTCATCAGTAAGGCCAGCAATACCAGCGGAACGGTGACCAGCGAAACTACCGGTACTGCCCACATATTTGCCGGAAAGGAAAAAAGGTTTATGCCATGAAAGATCCACACCTGTAAGGGTAACAGGAGAAGTGTCATCCCCAGTTGCAGATGCGCCCAGCGTAACAGCGCCCAATATCTTGCTTGCTGAAACATGGCAGGAAGCGGTGCCCACTGGAACCAGAAAATCAGTGTTCCCACCGCGAAGCATGACAACCAGAAGCTGTCGGATAATAAATTCATCGGGTCAGCGAGAAGAAGAACAGAAACCACCCAAAGCCATATCTGCCACGGATGACAACGGATACGGAAAAGGCGCAATAAAATCCACAAGGATACTGCTAACGCTGCACGTATGGCGGGTGCGTTGCCCCCTGAAAGCCAGGTGTAAACCAGTAAAAATACCGCGCTTACCCATAGCGGAAAACGATAATCGATTAACTTTACCGGCATAAAATATTGTATTCCGCGTGCCAGCCACCATCCGAACAGCGCCGCAATGCCAATATGTAAGCCTGAGATCGCCACCAGATGTGCGATGCCTGAGTGCTGCAACAGCAACTTATCCGCATCCCGGATTAATCCTTTTTCGCCAAACGCCAGTGCGACCAGAATGGCCGTATTTTCCATTGGCGGCATTTTAAGCTGCACTCGTTGAATAAACTGCTGGCGAAGCGAACTTTGCGCCGACAACCTCTGACTACGACGAACAGTGGCTGTCAGCGGGGCATGCTGAGCCAGCGCCCAGCGCTGGGCATCAAATCCGCCTTCATTCAGCAAGCTGTGAACAGGCCGCAAACTAACGGTCATATCCCAGCGCTGACCGGCCAAAAGTGCTTCTCCTCCCGCGTCCCATTTCGTACGGAACATGACCGGTGGAAATACCCTTTTGCCATCCACTTTTTCAATTTTTAAGAACACTGACGACGTACGGGTGTTTCCGAGATGAGTACTCTCTGCCACCGCAATAACATGGCGCGGGGTACCCTGAAGTGCTGAGATCTGGCGCAGTTGAACGCTGCCCTGAACTGCGGCCCAGCTGAAACTCAGCAGGCAGATAGCCAGCAAGCTGAACAGTTTGTGATGACATCTGAAGCAATACCCGGCAGCAATACACAGCATGATCATCTGAAGAGAGGAAGGAAGTTGCGGGAGAACGAGCAGTGGCATCATGCCGGCTATCACAGCTAAAGAAGCCTCATCCAGTGAGATTTTGATGTTTTACTCCTTTCACATTTATCGGACATATGTTCGTGGCGGAGTATGATTTTCACGCAAGGCAGGGGCAAGCAGGAGAGCAAAATGCTGCGAGACATTACGCAAACTTTTTGTTTTCAGAACAGAAGTGGGGGGAACTCTTAGATTATGAGGCAAAAAAAAACGGCACCCAATGGGTACCGTTTTACGTTCGCTATAGGCAGACATTTACGTTCAGGCGAAAACCTTAACCGTAAATATTCGCGCGATCGCGCAGCTCTTTACCTGGCTTAAAGTGAGGAACGTACTTGCCGTCCAGCTCAACTTTATCGCCCGTTTTAGGGTTGCGCCCAACACGCGGAGCACGGTAGTGAAGAGAAAAACTGCCAAACCCACGGATTTCGATGCGTTCACCATCAGCCAAGGTTGCAGCCATATGCTCAAGCATCTCTTTCACTGCATCCTCAACAGCTTTCGCCGGGATATGAGAGTGCTGGCCAGCAAGTCTTTCAATAAGTTCAGACTTGGTCATAGTACCTCCAAGCTTTGCAGCTAAACTACCGTTTCGGGGCAACAGAGTCGCCCCCCGTCATTACTCGCCTTTTGCCGCTTTGAACGCTTCAGCCATAGCGTTAGAGAAGTTGCTTTCGTCTGGTTTGTTGTTAACAACAGCGATTGCATCTTTCTCGTCTGCTTCATCCTTAGCACGGACGGACAGGCTTACTACGCGGTTCTTACGATCAACACCGGTGAATTTAGCTTCAACTTCATCACCAACGCTCAGAACCAGAGTTGCGTCTTCAATACGGTCGCGAGAAGCTTCTGAAGCGCGCAGGTAACCTTCTACGCCACCAGCTAATTCAACTGTAGCACCTTTGGCGTCAACTGCTGTGACTTTACCAGTAACAATAGTACCTTTCTTGTTAACAGACAGGTAGTTATTGAATGGATCTTCAGCCAGTTGCTTCACGCCCAGGGAGATACGTTCACGTTCTGCGTCAACTTGCAGAACCACAGCTGCGATTTCGTCGCCTTTTTTGTATTCACGTACTGCTTCTTCGCCTGCAACGTTCCAGGAGATGTCAGACAGGTGAACCAGGCCGTCGATGCCGCCGTCCAGACCAATGAAGATACCGAAGTCAGTGATTGACTTGATTTTACCTTCAACACGGTCGTTCTTGTTGTGGGTTTCTGCGAATTGCTGCCATGGGTTGTTTTTGCATTGTTTCAGGCCCAGGGAGATACGACGACGTTCTTCGTCGATATCCAGAACCATAACTTCAACAACATCGCCCACGTTAACAACTTTAGATGGGTGGATGTTTTTGTTAGTCCAATCCATTTCAGAAACGTGAACCAGACCTTCAACGCCTTCTTCGATTTCTACGAAGCAGCCGTAATCAGTCAGGTTGGTAACGCGACCCGTCAGTTTAGTACCTTCTGGGTAACGTTTAGCGATAGCGACCCAAGGATCTTCGCCCAGTTGTTTCAGACCCAGTGACACACGGGTACGCTCGCGGTCAAATTTAAGGACTTTAACAGTGATTTCATCGCCAACATTAACGATTTCGCTTGGGTGTTTAACACGTTTCCAAGCCATGTCAGTGATGTGCAGCAGGCCGTCAACGCCGCCCAGATCAACGAATGCACCGTAGTCAGTGAGGTTCTTAACGATACCTTTAACTTCCATGCCTTCCTGCAGGTTTTCCAGCAGTTGATCGCGCTCTGCGCTGTTCTCAGACTCAATTACTGCACGACGGGAAACAACAACGTTGTTGCGTTTCTGGTCCAGTTTGATGACTTTGAACTCAAGATCTTTGCCTTCGAGATGCAGCGTGTCGCGAACAGGACGAACGTCTACCAGTGAACCTGGCAGGAACGCACGGATACCGTTCAGCTCAACAGTGAAACCGCCTTTCACTTTACCGTTGATAACACCGGTAACAGTTGCAGATTCTTCGTAAGCTTTTTCCAGCGTGATCCAAGCTTCATGACGTTTAGCTTTTTCACGGGACAGCAGAGTTTCACCGAAGCCGTCTTCAACAGCGTCCAGCGCAACATCAACTTCGTCGCCAACCTGGATTTCCAGTTCGCCCTGTGCGTTTTTGAATTGTTCTGCCGGGATTGCAGACTCAGATTTCAGACCGGCGTCAACCAGTACGATATCTTTGTCGATAGACACAACAACACCACGAACGATGGAACCAGGACGGGTTTCGATTGTTTTTAAGGATTCTTCAAAGAGTTGAGCAAAAGATTCAGTCATGTTGATAATCTTTAGGTTCTTAAGTTTAACGTCCATCTGGCTTCCTGCTGGATGGGGTTGTTTCAAATGCCCCGCTACAGATCCTTGCGGCGAGGTTAAAAAAAACTATAGCCAAAACTGGCACTGAATATTCTTCAGCACCAGATTACGGCTCGATTACCGGGTTTGTTTTTGCGGTAATCCTAGAATTTCTGTGGCATATGCCAGCGCTTTTTCGATGACTTCGTCGATGGACATGCTGGTTGAATCCAGCAATAACGCATCGGAAGCAGCCACTAAAGGCGCGATAGCCCTGTTACGATCACGGTCATCACGTTCTTTGATCTCGGCTAAAAGCCGTTCAAAGTTAACACTAAAGCCTTTTTCCTGCAACTGTAGCATTCTTCTGTTTGCACGTTCTTCTGAACTCGCATCAAGAAATATCTTCACAGGCGCATCAGGGAAAACAACCGTGCCCATATCGCGGCCATCTGCAATCAGGCCCGGGGCATCGCGGAATGCGCGCTGACGGCGCAGCAATGCCTCACGGACACGCGGGAATGCCGCCGCCTGTGAAGCCGTATTGCCTACCGTTTCGGTGCGGATTTCATTGGTGACATCCTCACCTTCCAAAATAACCTGTAACTGCCCATCCTGAGCAACAAAACGAACGTCGAGATGTGCGGCAAGCGGAACTAACGCCTCTTCTGAGACAATATCAACCTGGTGATGCAGCGCTGCCAGGGCTAACACGCGGTAAATGGCACCGGAATCCAGCAAGTGCCAGTTAAAGGCTTCGGCCAGCGCTTTACACAACGTACCTTTACCTGCACCACTTGGCCCATCAACGGTGATTACCGGGGTTAAAGCCGTCATTTTTGTCTCCTTTCGGTGGGGTATACCCGCTTCACTCGCCATAGAGGGCTCATTCAGGAGCGGCATTATACGCTGCCTTTAAGTCAACTGTTACCCCCCATTTTTCAGTTGCCTAAAAAGCGGACGGTTCCGAAATCTCAGTAACAAAAAACGGGCATCAATGGATGCCCGTTATCTTTGCAGACACAACGTAAGACTATGCCAGCGTACTGATTGCCGCCAGACGTTCAAAGTAATCAGGGAAGGTTTTCGCTGTGCATTTCGGATCAAGGATCGTGACCGGGGTATCGGACAGCGCCACCAGAGAGAAACACATCGCCATGCGATGATCATTGTAGGTGCCAATTTCGGCAAATTTCAGCGACTGTGGTGGCTCAACGCGGATGTAGTCTTCACCCTCTTCCACCGTCGCCCCGACTTTACGCAGCTCAGTGGCCATGGCTGCCAGTCGGTCGGTTTCTTTGACACGCCAGTTGTAAATGTTGCGCAGCGTTGTCGGGCCTTCCGCAAACAATGCGGCTGTGGCAATGGTCATGGCAGCATCAGGAATATGGTTCATATCCATGTCGATACCTTTCAGGTCGCCACGGGTACATTCAATATAATCATCAGCCCAGTGAATGGTTGCGCCCATTTTCTCCAGCACATCGGCAAAACGAATATCACCCTGCATGCTGTTTTTACCAATACCGGTCACACGAACCGTACCGCCCTTGATGGCTGCAGCAGCCAGGAAGTAGGACGCAGAAGAAGCATCACCTTCAACCAGATAAGCACCCGGCGACACATAGTGTTGCTGGCCTTTAATGCTGAATTGCTGGTACTGGTGGTTTTCCACTTCAATACCGAAGGTTTTCATCAGGTTCAGGGTGATATCGATATAAGGTTTGGAAACCAGATCACCTTTAATCTGAATGGTCGTGTCATTCACTGCCAGTGGCGCGGTCATCAGCAACGCCGTCAGGAACTGGCTGGACACGCTGCCATCAACGCTGACATTGCCGCCACTAAAGCCGCCGCGCAGACGCAGTGGCGGATAGTTTTCCTGCTCTAAATAATCAATCTGCGCGCCGCCCTGCCGTAACGCATCCACCAGATGTCCGATCGGGCGCTCTTTCATGCGTGGCTCGCCGGTGAGGACCACATCCTGTTCACCCAGACATAACGCGGCAGCCAGCGGACGCATGGCCGTCCCTGCGTTACCCAGAAACAGTTCCAGACCTTTAGCATTGGAAAAAGCCGTGCCCAGACCGTCGATTTCACACTCGGTACGGGATGCCGACAAACGATGCGTGACGCCCAGTTGCGTCAGTGCGGTGAGCATATGGCGAACATCGTCGCTGTCGAGCAGATTTGTCAGGCGGGTAGTGCCCTGTGCAAAAGCAGCCAGTAAAAGTGCGCGGTTGGAAACACTTTTTGAGCCAGGTAAATTGATGCTGCCGTTAACCAGTGCAACGGGTTGTAATGTCAGGGATTCCACTCTTTCTCCAATTCTTCTTTTCATAAAATGACCCCGGACAGTGAGCCGGGGTCATTTTTAAGGCTTCTTACTCAAGCATTTTGCTGGCCCGAAAACCCGCACTTAACCGTGGCGCTTTTCGAACTCCGCCATAAAGTCGGTCAGGGCTTTGACGCCTTCAAGGGGCATTGCATTATAAATAGATGCGCGCATACCGCCAGCAACACGGTGACCTTTTAATGCGTGCAGACCGGCTTCCTGCGCCTGATCGAGGAACAGTTTATCCAGAGAAGCATCCGCCATCTGGAAAGGAACGTTCATCCACGAACGGTTGGCTGCCGCAACCGGGTTACGGTAGAAACCGGTACGGTCGATGGCGCCATAGAGCAGCTCGGCTTTTGCACGATTGCGTTTTTCCATCTCGCGCAGACCGCCTTGTTCTTTCAGCCATTTGAACACCATGCCTGACAGATACCATGCAAATGTTGGCGGGGTATTGAACATAGAATCGTTCTCAGCCAGCACGGTATAATCCAGAATAGACGGCAGTTCTGTGCGGGCTTTACCCAGCAGGTCTTCACGAACGATGACCAGTGTCAGACCGGCCGGACCGATATTTTTCTGCGCACCGGCATAGATAACACCAAAACGGCTGACATCGATCGGGCGGGAAAGGATACAAGAGGAATAGTCGGCAACCACGATTTTGTCGCCGAAATCAGGCATTTCATCGATAGCAATACCATCGATCGTTTCATTCGGGCAGTAATGCACGTAGGCGGAATCTGCGCTCAGCTGCCATTCGTTCATTGGCAGAATGCCACGCTTGCCATCAATCGTGGTGGTGACATCAATCACGTTAGGCGAGCAGTATTTTTGGGCTTCTTTTACGGCGCTGTGCGCCCAGTAACCGCCATCAATGTAATCAGCGGAGGATTTATCGCCCAGCAGGTTCATCGGGACGGCAGCAAATTGCGCGCGCGCGCCACCGTGGCAGAACAGCACCTTGTAGTTCGGGGGAATATTCAGCAGGTCACGGATATCCTTTTCGGATTCTTCAGCAACCTGGATAAATTCCTTACTACGGTGACTGATTTCCATCACCGATGTACCCAGTCCGTGCCAGTTACAAAGTTCCTGTTCCGCACGACGCAACACTTCAGCCGGGATCATTGCCGGGCCTGCACTAAAATTATAAACCTGAGTCATTTCCCCTCACCACTTCTCTGAGACAGCCACATAGTAATCACTAATTTAACGGTTTTATCATCCGAGACAAGCAGTCTGCAACGGTTATTCACCACGACCTGATAAACAGCGATGAGATATAGGTCACAAGGTTCATTCCTCCCTGGAAAGCTGATTTAACAGGATTATCTGTTCACGCCCGTACGGTACTCAGCGCCCTTACCCAGGTGATATTTTGACAACGCGGACAGGCCGCTTTTTCGCCCACTTTGAAAGTTTGAATCAGACTGCACTGATGGCAGGCATACAGCCCGCTGGTGAGCATCAGGGTCTCGATATCAATGTAATCTTCCGGCAACACAGGCAGGCCCGGTTGGACATCCTCGTCCAGCCGGAAATAAACACTCAGGCCGCCGTTAGCTTCAAGAAACGCCAGCCGCACCTGGCCGAGATGCTCCACCCCTTTCTGCCGCAACTCCATGTAGAATTCGCCTTTGGTGATGTTCTCGCGCGCCATGGTTTCCCATTCAAACATGCCGTCACGAATGATGATCAGCGGTTTGCCTTCCATCCAGTTTTGGAAATGGGGACTTTTATCCATCAGCCAGGTTGAAAGACGGTAAAACAGCAGAATTGAGAAAAAGACCGCAAACACGGGCAACAGCGGGACGTCATCATAAAACGTCACGTCACCGGCGGCAGAACCCAGCGTCAGAATGATCACCACTTCGAACAAAGAAAGCTGATTCACGCCCCGACGCCCGGTCAGTTTCAGAAAGACAAACACCACAATAAAAATGAAAAAGCAGCGGAATGTCACCTCTCCAAGATACTCAAGAGGGAACTTATCCAGCGTCATACGTTTCAGATCAAAAGCCTGCATAGATGCCTCACGGGAAGAGAAAACAGCGGCTTACCTGCCGCGGATTTACAGACAAGCTTAGCGCGTTACACCGCGATTACATTCTTAACACGAATACATGGAGCTCATACGCAAAACCCCGTATCATTGCGCGTTTTTAGCACGCTCAAAAGTGAACTCAATGACGCAAACTTTTATTCCTGGTAAAGACGCGGCGCTGGAAGACTCCATTTCCCGCTTCCAACAAAAACTCACCGATCTCGGCTTTAATATCGAAGAAGCTTCCTGGCTGAATCCGGTTCCCCACGTCTGGTCAGTGCACATTCGCGATCGCGACTGTCCGCTGTGCTTCACCAACGGTAAAGGGGCCAGCAAGAAAGCCGCTCTCGCGTCGGCATTGGGGGAATATTTTGAGCGTCTGTCGACAAACTATTTCTTTGCCGATTTCTATCTGGGCAAAGAGATAGCCAACGGCGACTTCGTGCATTATCCGAATGAAAAGTGGTTCCCGCTGCCTGAAGACGACAGCCTGCCGGCTGGCATTCTGGATGAACGCCTGCATGCCTTTTATGATGCCGATAAAGAACTGATCGCCAGTGATCTGATCGACCTGCAGTCCGGCAATCCGGATCGCGGTATCTGCGCCCTGCCGTTTACCCGTCAGTCTGATCTGCAAACCGTTTACATTCCGATGAACATCATCGGCAACCTGTACGTCTCTAACGGGATGTCTGCCGGTAACACGGCCAATGAAGCGCGTGTGCAGGGACTGTCAGAAGTCTTCGAGCGTTACGTCAAGAACCGCATTATTGCCGAATCCATCAGCCTGCCGGAAATTCCTGCTGACGTGCTGGCACGTTACCCGGGCGTGGTGGAAGCCATCGCCAAACTGGAAGAAGAAGGTTTCCCTATTCTTTCTTATGACGCCTCTCTGGGTGGAAACTACCCGGTCATTTGCGTGGTGCTGTTCAACCCGGCAAACGGCACCTGTTTCGCCTCCTTTGGCGCACACCCTGATTTTGGTGTCGCACTGGAACGTACCGTGACTGAACTGCTGCAGGGCCGCAGCCTGAAAGATCTGGATGTCTTCACGGCACCAACCTTCGATGACGAAGAAGTGGCGGAACACGCTAACCTTGAAACCCATTTCATCGATTCAAGCGGTCTGATCTCATGGGACATGTTCAAGCAGGACGCCGACTATCCGTTTGCTGACTGGAGTTTCAGCGGCACGACAGAACAAGAATTCGCGACCCTGATGGCTATCTTTGATAAAGAAGATGCCGAAGTGTATATCGCAGATTACGAGCATCTGGACGTGTATGCCTGTCGCATTATTGTCCCTGGTATGTCGGATATCTACCCTGCAGAAGACCTGCTGCTGGCGAATAACAGCATGGGCGCACATCTGCGTGATCAGCTGCTGGCCTTGCCGGACAGTGATCTGCCGAAAGAAACCTATCTTGAGATGATCACTCAGCTCGATGATGAAGGTCTCGATGACTTTACCCGCGTCCGTGAATTACTGGGTATTGCCAGCGGTAAGGACAACGGCTGGTACACCCTGCGTGTGGGCGAACTGAAATCCATGCTGGCGCTGGCGGGTGGCGATTTAGATCAGGCATTGACCTGGGCTGAGTGGGCACACGAGTTCAACTCGTCTGTGTACAGCGATGAGCGCAACAACTACTACCGTTGCCTGCAAACGCTGCTGCAACTGTCTCTGGAAGAAGATCGCGATCCGGCACAATATTACAATGCATTTGTGAAAATGTACGGCCAGAAAGCAGTTGAAGATGCCTCCGCCGCCATCAGTGGCGACGTCCGTTTCCACAGCCTGTTTGCGGTAGATCCGGCGCTTAAAGCCTTACCGGCTCATCAGGCGCTGCTGGGTGCGTATGAGAAGTTGCAGGTGGCGAAACGTCGCCACTGGGCAAAAAGCTGATCTCACTCAGATAAAAACTCTTTCAAACCGGCAGAATTCCTGCCGGTTTTTTTATTCCTGCGTTTACGCTTGCGGTGCGCCATTTGACCTCCGGGGTTTGACTCAGCCTTAAAAATGACGTGTAATTCCGCGCGAAATAAAGCCCGGATGTCTTTTTTACGACAAAAGTATGGCACTTATTTTTTTACGTTAAATGGCGGTGAAATTTACAAAGTCAAATTAACGACATTAATTAACAATGAGTTATTCCCATTAACGCAAAAAGAAAAATAAATCCTCCTGCCATCAACTTTATTTGTAAAAATTAAAATGTTTTTACACTATTATTTTCAATAAGTTAACTAAAAAACCACCCCTTCAGTAGTACCCTGAAAACCACCAAAAACCCCCTCGTATGATCCACGTCAATTTTTACGTTATACTGCTTTGCTAGTATCTCGTTGCGCAGTGCATAGCCCTGAATAAGAGAGTTAATGTGAAAGCTGACAACCCCTTCGATCTCATTTTACCCGCCGCTACAGCAAAAGTTGCTGAAGATGCCGGCGTTTATAAAGCCACCAAACAGCCGTTAAAAACATTCTTTTTAGCCATTACTGCTGGCGTCTTTATTTCTATTGCCTTTGCTTTTTATATCACCGCCACTACAGGCACCGGTACCGTACCTTATGGTCTTGCAAAACTCGTCGGGGGCATCTGCTTCTCACTGGGTCTGATGCTGGTCGTGGTGTGTGGCGCTGACCTGTTCACTTCCACTGTGCTTATCGTGATTGCGAAAGCCAGCGGGCGTATTACCTGGGGGCAATTGGCGCGCAACTGGGTCAATGTCTATATTGGTAACCTGATTGGCTGCCTGTTCTTTGTGGCTCTGATTTGGTTCTCAGGTGAATACATGGTTGATAACGGTTTGTGGGGACTGAATGTTCTGCAAACTGCTGACCATAAAATGCATCACACATTTATCGAAGCTGTTTGTCTGGGGATCCTCGCGAACCTGATGGTTTGCCTTGCGGTATGGATGAGTTACTCCGGCCGCAGTCTGATGGATAAAATGTTCGCCATGATTTTACCGGTGGGTATGTTCGTCGCCAGCGGCTTTGAACACAGCATTGCCAACATGTTCATGATCCCTTTAGGCATCGTAGTGAAAAACTTTGCGACTCCCGAATTCTGGCAGGCCGTCGGAGCAACCCCGGCGCAATTCGCAGAACTGAACATCACTAACTTTATCATCGACAATCTTATCCCTGTGACCATCGGTAACATTATCGGGGGCGGTTTGCTGGTAGGGTTAACGTACTGGGTCATATATCTTCGCGATGAGAAACACCACTGATCCAACGTGGCACTCTTGTTACGACAGTTTTACACGTGATTTTTAAAGAAATCCAAATTAGAAGGTAGGTGCAAAATGTCCAAGCTCAATGAAAAATTGACCAACGCATGGCAAGGTTTTAGTGCTGGTGAATGGCAGAATGGCGTAAACGTCCGTGACTTCATTCAGAAGAACTACACACCGTATGAAGGTGATGAGTCCTTCCTGGCTGGCGCTACCCAAGCGACAACCACCCTGTGGGATAAAGTAATGGATGGTATCAAACTGGAGAACCGTACCAAGGCTCCAGTAGATTTTGATACCGACGTTGCCTCTACCATCACTTCGCACGATGCCGGCTACATCAACAAATCATTGGAAACTATCGTTGGTCTGCAAACTGACGCGCCATTGAAACGTGCCCTGATCCCATTCGGCGGCATCAAAATGGTGGAAGGTTCATGTAAAGTTTATGGTCGTGAACTGGATCCGGCACTGAAAAAAGTCTTCACTGATTATCGCAAAACCCACAACCAGGGCGTTTTCGATGTTTACACTAAAGACATCCTGAACTGCCGTAAATCCGGTGTTCTGACCGGTTTGCCAGATGCCTATGGCCGTGGCCGTATCATCGGTGACTACCGTCGCGTTGCACTGTACGGTATCGACTTCCTGATGGCCGACAAATACGCACAATTCCAGTCTCTGCAAGACGATCTGGAAAACGGCGTAAATCTGGAAATGACCATCCAGCTGCGTGAAGAAATCTCAGAACAACACCGTGCTCTGGGTCAGATTAAAGAAATGGCGGCTAAATATGGCTGCGATATCTCTGGTCCTGCGACCAATGCACAAGAAGCTGTACAGTGGACTTACTTCGGCTACCTGGCTGCAGTTAAATCTCAGAACGGCGCTGCAATGTCCTTCGGCCGCGTATCTACCTTCCTTGACGTGTTCATCGAACGTGATATCAAAGCTGGCAAACTGAACGAAGAACAAGCTCAGGAACTGATTGACCACCTGGTCATGAAACTGCGTATGGTACGTTTCCTGCGTACACCTGAATATGATGAATTGTTCTCCGGTGACCCAATCTGGGCGACTGAATCCCTGGCAGGTATGGGCGTTGACGGCCGTACGCTGGTCACCAAAAGCAGCTTCCGCTTCCTGAATACCCTGTACACCATGGGGCCTTCACCAGAGCCGAACATGACCATTCTGTGGTCTGAAAAGCTGCCAATGAACTTCAAAAAGTACGCAGCAAAAGTGTCTATCGATACCTCATCTGTACAGTATGAGAACGATGACCTGATGCGTCCTGACTTCAACAACGATGACTATGCTATCGCGTGTTGTGTGAGCCCAATGGTTGTGGGTAAACAAATGCAGTTCTTCGGCGCTCGTGCAAACCTGGCGAAAACCATGTTGTACGCAATCAACGGCGGCGTTGATGAAAAAATGAAAATCCAGGTTGGCCCTAAAGAAGCGCCAATGATGGATGAAGTGCTGACCTATGACAAAGTCATGGATCGCATGGATCACTTCATGGACTGGTTGGCTAAACAGTACGTGACTGCGCTGAACATCATTCACTACATGCATGACAAATACAGCTACGAAGCATCGCTGATGGCTCTGCATGACCGTGACGTTTATCGCACCATGGCATGTGGTATCGCAGGTCTGTCAGTTGCTGCCGACTCCCTGTCCGCTATCAAATATGCAAAAGTGAGCACCATCCGTGACGAAGACGGCCTGGCTGTAGACTTCAAAATTGAAGGCGAATATCCACAGTTCGGTAACAACGATTCTCGTGTAGATGACATCGCTTGTGACCTGGTAGAACGTTTCATGAAGAAAATTCAGAAACTGCGTACCTACCGTGGCGCTGTGGCTACTCAGTCTGTTCTGACCATCACCTCTAACGTGGTTTATGGTAAGAAAACCGGTAACACCCCTGACGGTCGTCGCGCTGGCGCTCCATTTGGTCCAGGTGCGAACCCAATGCACGGTCGTGACCAGAAAGGTGCGGTTGCCTCTCTGACTTCCGTTGCTAAACTGCCGTTTGCTTACGCGAAAGATGGTATTTCTTATACCTTCTCTATCGTTCCAAATGCGCTGGGTAAAGACGATGATGTGCGTAAAGCCAACCTCGCGGGTCTGATGGATGGTTACTTCCACCACGAAGCGTCCATCGAAGGTGGTCAACACCTGAACGTGAACGTGATGAACCGTGAAATGCTGTTAGACGCGATGGAACATCCTGAAAACTATCCTCAGCTGACCATCCGTGTTTCTGGTTACGCAGTGCGTTTCAACTCACTGACTAAAGAACAGCAACAAGATGTTATTACCCGTACTTTCACCAAGTCCCTGTAATAATTCAGCCTTGTAATCTGGTCTGATATAAAAGGCTCCACAACGTGGAGCCTTTGTTTCATCCCTCCCTGCCCTGCACTGTCTGTACGACAGTCTGTTTTGCCAGAGCGCTATACGTTGTGGACCTCTGGCAAAGCAGTACCGCCATTGCTGACAATCAACCTTATTGATTGTCTGGTATCATAAACCTGTGGTTTCCAGTTTATCTCTGCCAGGCCAGCACCCGCACATGTAGACTGCTATTCATTGGTCAATATGGAGAATAACCCGCAATGTCAGTTCAAGGTCGCATCCACTCATATGAATCCTGTGGCACCGTTGACGGCCCAGGTATCCGTTTCATTGTTTTCTTCCAGGGTTGCCTGATGCGTTGCATGTATTGCCACAACCGCGATACCTGGGACACTCATGGCGGTAAAGAGATCAATGTCGATGATTTAATGAAAGAAGTGGTGACGTATCGCCACTTTATGAATGCTTCCGGCGGCGGTGTGACCGCATCCGGTGGTGAAGCCATTCTTCAGGCTGAATTTGTGCGCGACTGGTTCCGCGCCTGCCAGAAAGAAGGGATTAACACCTGTCTGGACACCAACGGTTTTGTCCGCCGTTATGATCCGGTGATCGACGAGTTACTGGATGTCTCGGATCTGGTCATGCTCGATCTGAAGCAGATGAATGACGATATTCACCAGAATCTGGTGGGCGTATCCAACCACCGCACGCTGGATTTTGCCCGCTATCTGGCGAAACGTAATCAGCGCACCTGGATCCGTTATGTGGTGGTACCGGGCTGGTCAGATGATGATGATTCCGCGCATAAACTGGGCGAGTTCACCAAGGACATGACCAACATCGAGAAAATCGAGCTGCTGCCCTATCATGAGTTGGGCAAACACAAATGGACGGCAATGGGTGAGAAATATGGTCTGGATGGCGTAAACCCACCGACCAAAGAGATCATGGAAAGAGTGAAAAACATTCTCGCCAGCTACGGGCATAAAGTGATTTATTAATCACCCGATTATGCCCATTAAAAAAGACGCCATTTGGCGTCTTTTTTGCTTTATGAGACTAAGATTCTCAATGAAACCTTACCCAAAATAATTGGAGTTGCAACAAAGCGGTAAGTGACGAGATCCCGATGCGCTGACCTAAGTCAGTGATTCGGGTTCGGGAGCGTAGCTAACGCAGTGGCGGCTTCAAGTATGCAGGGTAATCAGGCGGCAGCCACCGGGTTATGCGTATGATCCGCTTTACGCATCAGCATCACCAGATACACCAGTGAGACTACAGCGATCATCACGAACAACAGGCGGTCAGAATAGCTCTGCATCAGCATTGCGGTCATCGTCGGTCCAGCAAGGCTGCCGAGGGTATAACTCATCAGTAACGCCTGATTCATCGCCACCAGCTCATCAGCACTCACTTTCTCACAAGCCCATGACATCGCAACCGGATAAAGTGTGAATCCCGCACATCCCAAAATGAACAGTGTTGGTGCCATCGCATAGCCACTGAGCATCGCAATGCTGCCGAGGATCACACAAAAAATCTGGATACGTAAAACCATCAGGCGACCATAACGGTCTGCCAGACGCCCTACCGGCCACTGACCGATAATCCCGGCACTGACCAGCAAGGCCATCCA
Source organism: Rahnella victoriana (assembly GCF_021276285.1). Lineage (NCBI taxonomy): Bacteria > Pseudomonadati > Pseudomonadota > Gammaproteobacteria > Enterobacterales > Yersiniaceae > Rahnella > Rahnella victoriana. Next base: position 3,301,216 of record NZ_CP089919.1, on the reverse strand, counting down.
GTAACCCACATTCGCATCACTCATTCCCTGATGGGTCAGGAACAGTGGCATCAGCCCGTATAACGACCCCAGAACAATGCCGGAAATAATGCAGCCATTGATCCCCAGACGCGCATTACGGCGTCTGAACATCGGCATCACGGCATGACGCGGCTGCTCGCTGTCCTGATTCTCAATATGCGTCAGCAGCAGCGGCAGCATAGCAATCACAATCAGCGCCGTTACCCACGGCAACACGCTGAAGATAGCTGTTGGCACAGTGCCCACCAGAAGCTGACCGACCACCGTGCCGATGTAATACATGATCATATAAGCGGCCAGCAGCTGCCCCCGGTTCTTCACCGTTCCGCTGCGCAGCAAAGCACTCTCCACCACCACCCAAATCAGTGCGCAGCCGACTCCTGCGACAAAACGAGCACTGACCCAGCCCCAGAAGCTCATCGACAGCGCCAGCCCTGCGGTCGCGACGGCAAACAAAACACAGGAAAGGTAATAACTGCGGTTAAACCCGATACGTTTAATCAGCCCGCCCGCGAGCAACGTCCCCAGCAAATTACCGGTAAAATAGGATGAACTGACCATCCCGACCTGCCAGGTTGGGAGTTGCTCATGGCTTAGCCACAAAGGTACCAGCGTGTTTAAGACGGCGATAGAAATCGTCAGCAGCAGGAGTCCGCACAGCAATAATGCGACGGGTCGGGAATAGGCGGACATAGGGCGATGAAGACCACAAAGAGGAGGAAATTGCGCGCATCATGCCACTGGCGGATTAAAAGTCAATCTGGCAAAAATTGACCTGAGCACAAAGTGGAGAGGAATGATTGAAAACGCTAATCAAGCCTGGCTATGAAGATACATGACGCTTTAATGACAAGTTGATATCGCCATGATAACAAACAAGTTTACATTTACCGCAGCCATTACATTTTGCGTCATCAACAGAAGGTTGATTCTGTTGATTAAAAAATATTGCCGTGCGTGGGCACGCAATTTCGCACAGTCTGCACAAGTCATCCATCCGCCCCAGGCACTGTGACAAAACTGTCGGACGTAAGCCGGTATCCATCGGCACGCTCAGATCCAGCGCCCCGCTTTCACAGGCCTGTGTGCAGGCTCCGCAAAAATCACATTCGGCATAATCAATTGCCAGCGAAGCCTTCCCGTCCGGAACACGGATAATGCCGACCGGACAGGCCACTGCACAATGTCCGCACCCGCTGCACTGTTGCAGAAATAAGGGCTCCGCAACGGCCTGCGGCGGGCGGGAAACCCGACGTTCCAGCAAGGTGGCGGAGGGGCCTGCCGACTGTTCCATCGCCTGTTTGCCCGAAGACAGCAAGCCGCGGAATAATCCACGGCGGCTGACTGTTCTGCTGCTCATCCAGGCACGGTAATAACCGGCGTCACGGGAGTCGCTCATCAGAAATACAGATCCACGACCGGTGTCTGCAACCCACGCTGCTGTTTCCAGCCTTGCAACGTGGACCCGGCAAGTAAAGCCACGCCAAGATAAAACGGGTGTTCAGCTCTCTGAATGAGCAGTTCGAAGTAGCGGCCCGCCCACGGCAATACATGCAGCGTCAAAAAATCATCCAGCAATGACGGCGAGTTTTCGGCTAACCACGCAGACATCATCAGCAGCAAGCCAATATGATCTTCCGGCTCCGCCTGCGCCAGATGCGGCTCAATGCCGTTTTCACGCATCCACTGACGAAGCGCCAGGGTGGAATCGCCAAACACTACGGATTCCTTATCCAGATACACCGAGCCCCACGGCGGCGCAGGTAATGCATAAGGCCCCACGAACAGGCGCTGATAAGCGTCATCCAGATTCTCAGGTGCGGCATCAATCTGACTGAACATTTGCCTCGCCTGATTTTTTGCCTCCTCAGAAGCGAAAGGCCACTGTGACATCCAGTCATTCGCTTTAAGTAATGCGACCAGAGGCTGGACTTCTTCGGTTCCCGGCGGATAAAACAATGTCGCGCCTAAAACTTTACCGGTTAAACTGATTGATTCTGCTGACATAATTGACTCATTTGTTGCAGAGGCACATCACCACCGGTGACGTGCCTCCTGATAAACCTGACGACCCGAAATTACCCGCTGACTGCCATACCTACTGTCATATGCAGACCGTAGAAAATCGCCCTGCCAATCAACTCACCGCCAAACACCAGCACGAAAGCCAGAATCATTGACGCCAGTGCCGGACGTTTACGCATGATGAGCGGACAGAACCAGCAGCCCAATCCCAGAACAATCAGCACCAGCCGCCATACTGACAACACGCCGTATTGCGGGATCAGGGTTGAAGCTGCCTGAACAGAGCTGTTAATGCCCGCCAGACTCGCACTCTGCAAGACCACCACGGCCATGCTCACGATCAGCGCCACCAGACTGACGACCGGCAGCAGACGCAGCGCACAGCCATTGATACCGGCACCACGCAGCAGCAAATAGCCCAGAACCGGACCGCCAATCAGCACCGTCAGAGCAAAATGCAACGCGGTGTAGGCATTGTCCCAGGTCGGCACGGTATTGATTTCATAGACACGACACATCGCGAAAACGAACCCAATGCCTGCCAGCATGGTCATGATTAACCAGATTTTAGCCAGTGCGCGCGGCATCTTGTTGAGAGTCGCCAGCAGCCAGTAAATCCCGCCAAGCGCAAAAAACAATGAACCGCTGCCAATTTCGTTGCTCAGCGGCGAAGCGCCCAGACGATTAAGCGAATTGAATGCGCGCAGCGGCGAACCCAGATGCAACACTGAGGCGATAAACGCGATCGCCATCAGCACCCACAGGAAGAACATCGACAGGTGGATCCTGCGGTATTCATCGACAGTGCGTCGCGACAGTAAGGCAATCGCCAGCACGATAAAGGCACCCACTACACATTGCCCCAGAACGGTAAAGACCATTAAAGGCCATTCATGCCATCCGTTTCCCATCTCAAACCTCCTTCGGGTTAGCCAGATAACCCGTGGTATCGCCTACAGGACGGCAATTCGCATTGGGTTTGATGACGATATTTGGGTGAGTGAAGTGTGAAGCCGGCAACGGTGCCACTTCGGCCAGATCACCGTATTTCGCACGCAACTCTTCAATCGGGGCCATATCCAGCGCACGCAGCGGGCAGGATTCCACACAGATCGGTTTTTTACCTTCGGCAATGCGCTCGTAGCAACCGTCACATTTGGTCATGTGACCTTTCGCTTCGTTGTACTGCGGCGCGCCGTACGGGCATGCCATGTGGCAATAGCGGCAACCGATGCACACATCTTCGTTCACCACCACAAAACCGTCTTCACGCTTATGCATTGCGCCACTCGGACAGACTTTGGTACAGGCCGGATCCGCGCAGTGGTTGCATGAAATAGACAGATAATACGCGAACACATTCTGATGCCAGCCGTCCCCGTCTTTCTGCCAGTCACCCCCGGCATATTCATAAATGCGGCGGAAACTGACGTCCGGCGTTAAGTTTTTGAAGTCCTTGCAAGCCAGCTCACAGGTTTTGCACCCGGTGCAGCGGCTTGAGTCAATATAAAAGCCATATTGAGTTGTCATGTTTTACTCCGTTAAACCTTAGCCACTTGCACAAGGTTGGTGTGAGAGGGGTTACCTTTCGCCAGCGGTGAAGGTCTTTGAGAAGTCAGTACGTTGATGCTGCCCGCACGGTCGATTTTTTGGCTGTCCGGTGAATACCAGGCACCTTCGCCCAGTGCGACAACACCCGGCATCATGCGTGGCGTTACTTTTGCAGCAATGTGCACTTCGCCGCGATCGTTAAAGATGCGGATCATGTCGCCATTGGCGATACCACGCTGCGCGGCATCCATCGGGTTGATCCACATTTCCTGACGACAGGCTGCTTTCAGGACATCCACGTTGCCGTAAGTGGAGTGAGTACGCGCTTTGTAGTGGAAACCGGTCATCTGAAGCGGATATTTGCTGGCCAGCGGATCGTCATAGTTCTCGAAACCGGCGGCATACACCGGCAATGGATCAATCACGTCCTCTTTGGAGAGTTCCCATTCAGCGGCAATTTTGGCCAGTTCGGCAGAGTAGATTTCAATTTTGCCAGATGGCGTGCTCAGCGGATTCGCCGCCGGATCTTCACGGAATGCTTTGTAGGCCACGTGATGCTGATCGGGGTCGCGTTTTTTGAACATGCCCTGTTTGCGGAAAGTGTCGAAATCAGGCAGCTCCTGCAGCGCTTCGCGGGATTGCTGGTACAGATGGCGCAACCATTCTTCCTGCGTACGTCCTTCGGTGAACTGCTGCTCAACGCCCAGACGGCGGGACAATTCGCTGGTCATTTCATAAATATTTTTGCACTGGAATCGTGGCGTGATCGCCTGATCGGCAAAAATGATGTAATCCATATTGCCGCACGAGGCATCAAGGCAGAAGTCCATCTGCTCAGAGGCCGTGCAGTCGGGCAGGATAATATCTGCGTATTTCGCTGACGACGTCATGTGGTTATCAATCACCACAATCATCTCGCACTGTTTGTCATCCTGCAGAATATCGTGAGTGCGGTTGATATCAGAATGCTGGTTGATCAGACAGTTACCGGCGTAGTTCCAGATAAACTTGATCGGCACATCCAGTTTTTCCTTGCCGCGCACGCCATCTTTCGTGGCCGTCATTTCCGGACCACGCACAATCGCATCCGTCCACAGGAACATAGAAATGCTGGTCTGAACCGGATTTTCCAGCGTTGGCATACGGACAAACGGAATTTCGTAGGCGCCTTCGCGGGCGCCGGAGTTACCGCCGTGAACGCCGACGTTACCGGTCAGGATCGCCAGCATCGCAATCGCACGGGTGGCAATTTCGCCGTTAGCATGACGTTGCGGACCCCAGCCCTGCGTAATAAACGCCGGTTTCGCCTGCCCGATTTCGCGCCCCAGCTTGACGATTTTATCCACGGAAATACCGGTGATTTTTGCCGCCCATTCCGGCGTTTTCGCTACGCCATCCGGCCCGTTGCCGAGAATATAGGCTTTGTAATGCGCATTCTCAGGGACACCGGCCGGTAAGGTTTTTTCGTCGTAGCCGACGCAATACTTATCGAGGAAGGGCTGATCAACCAGGTTTTCGGTGATCATCACGTGTGCCAGTGCAGCGGCCAGTGCGCCATCCGTCCCCGGACGGATCGGTACCCATTCATCTTCACGACCGGCACCGGTATCGGTATATCGCGGATCGACAATGATCATGCGGGCATTCGAACGCTGACGGGCCTGCTCAAGGTAATAGGTTACCCCGCCGCCACTCATGCGCGTTTCGCCGGGATTGTTACCGAACAACACCACAAGTTTACTGTTTTCGATATCAGACGGACTGTTGCCGTCTGCCCAGCCGCCGTAGGTGTAATTCAGGCCAGCCGCGATTTGCGCCGAGCTGTAATCGCCATAATGATTCAGATAACCGCCGCAGCAGTTCATCAGACGGGCGATCAGCGTTTTGCCCGGCGGCCATGAACGGGTCATGGTACCGCCCAGCGTACCGGTACCGTAATTCAGGTAGATCGCTTCATTACCGTAACGGTGAATAATGTCTTTGAGGCTGGCCGCCAGCGTGTCATAGGCTTCATCCCAGCTTATAGGTTTGAATTTGCCTTCACCCCGTTTGCCTACCCGTTTCATCGGATACTTCAGGCGATCGGGGTTATACACGCGACGGCGCATTGAGCGCCCGCGCAGACAGGCGCGTACCTGATGTAGCCCTTCATAATTATCGTCACCGGTATTATCGGTTTCGACATAGCGGATTTCGTTATCAACGACATGCATGCGCAGCGGGCAACGGCTACCGCAGTTTACGGTACAGGCACTCCAGACGATTTTCTCGTCTGCGGCGCTGACCGGAGCCTTAATCTGCTCAGCACGAATGGATTTGAACGGCAGCGATATTCCGCCGACCGCTGCCGCCATACCGGCGAGCGTGGTTCCCTTAACCAAATCACGGCGGCTGATCCCGCCGCCTGTATCAGGTTTTTGACTGTTTGAATCTGACATTGCTTACTCCGTAACGTCCTTATCATAAGGACAAAATGTAACAACCGTGTCATCGAGCGTGGCTCTTTGTCCGTAGCTTCTTTAGACTTTTTCTATTTGAATCAAATTAGTATGCTGAGGATTTCCCTTCGCCAACGGGGAAGGACGTTGGGTCGTCAGCGTGTTCATGCAGGCGCCATGGTCAATACGATCGCCACTCATATTGGCCTGATGCCATGCACCCTGCCCCATCGCCACCACGCCGGGCATGATGCGCGGCGTGACTTTCGCCGCCACACGCACTTCGCCGCGATCGTTGAAGACTTTCACTTTGTCGCCGTTTTCAATGCCCCGGCTTTTCGCATCCATCGGATTAATCCACACTTCCTGACGGCAGGCCGCCTGCAGAACATCGATATTGCCGTAGGTTGAATGGGTACGGGCTTTGTAGTGGAAGCCGAACATTTGCAGCGGGAACTGGCTGCGTTTCGGGTCATCCCAGCCTTCAAAGGTTGAGGCATACACCGGCAGCGGACTGATGGTTTCGTCTTTTTGCAGTTCCCATTCGCCGGCAATTTTTGCCAGCGCGGAGGAGTAGATTTCGATTTTACCGGAAGGTGTTTTCAGCGGATTGGCCTGAGGATCCTGACGGAATTTTTTGTAGGCCACGAAATGTCCCGCCGGGTCTTTACGCTTATAAATCCCCATTTCCCGCAGTGCTTCATAGGCAGGCAATGCCGGATCTTTCGCCAGCATTTTGGCATACAGATACTGCAACCATTCCCGCTGGCTGCGGCCCTCGGTGAATTTGCTGTAAACGTCCGGGCCAAGGCGAAGCGCCACTTCACTCATCATCTCGTAGATGCCTTTGCGTTCGAACTTAGCGGACGTCGCAGGCTGGATGAAAATCAGGTAGCCCATATTCCCGGCATAATCGTTCGGAATAATGTCTTCCTGTTCGACGGTCATGAGGTCAGGCAGCAGGATATCGGCGTATTTTGCCGAGGAGGTCATGAAGTTTTCCAGCACAACGATCATTTCACACTGCGCGTCGTCCTGCAGAATATCGTGGGTTTTATTGATGTCGGAATGCTGGTTGGTGATGGTGTTACCGGCGTAGTTCCAGATGAACTTAATCGGTACGTCCAGCTTGTCTTTGCCCCTTACTCCGTCCGCTTTGGCGGTCATCTGCGGGCCACGGGCAATGGCATCCGTCCAGCTGAAACAGGAGATCTGCGTTTTCACCGGGTTTTCCAGCACCGGCATACGCTCAATGGTGATGGTATAGGTGGACTCACGCGCGCCACTGTTGCCGCCATTTATGCCGACATTGCCGGTTAAAATTGGCAGCATGGCGATAGCGCGCGATGTCAGCTCACCATTAGCCTGACGCTGCGGACCCCAGCCCTGAGAAATATACGCCGGTTTGGCTTGTCCGATTTCCCGGGCCAGTTTAACAATACGCTCTGCCGGAATACCGGTAATACGGGATGCCCATGCAGGCGTCTTCGCCGTCCCATCTTCCCCCTGACCGAGAATGTACGCTTTGTAATGGCTGTTGGCCGGTGCGTCCGCGGGCAATGTTTTTTCGTCGTAGCCCACGCAACAGGCATCGAGGAAAGGCTGATCGACCATATTTTCGGTGATCAACACATGCGCAAGACCGGCGACCAGCGCAGCATCCGTTCCCGGACGGATCGGGATCCACTCATCTTCACGGCCTGCCGCAGTGTCGGTGTAGCGCGGGTCGATCACGATCATACGGGCACTGGAACGCTGACGCGCCTGCTCGAGGTAATAGGTGATGCCGCCACCGCTCATGCGCGTTTCCGCAGGATTATTACCGAAAAGCACTACCAGCTTACTGTTTTCAATATCTGACGTGCTGTTGCCGTCATTACTGCCGTAGGTGTACGGCATCGCGCAGGCGATTTGCGCGGTACTGTATGTGCCGTAGTGGCTGAGGAAACCGCCGTAGCAGTTCATCAGACGGGCAACCAGAGAGGCATAAGGCGAGGAACGGGTAATGTTACCGCCCACAACGCCGGAGGTGTAATTGATATACACCGCTTCATTGCCGTAGCGGGCGACGATACGCTTCAGATTACCGGCAATTTCATCGAAGGCTTCTTCCCAGCTGATGCGTTTAAACTTGCCTTCACCCCGCTTGCCGACACGCTTCATCGGATAATTCAGACGTTCCGGATGATTCATGCGGCGGCGGATAGAGCGCCCGCGCAGACAGGCGCGTACCTGATGGTCGCCATAAATATCTTGTCCGGTGTTATCCGTCTCAACCCAGTAAACTTCATCATCGCGCACATGCAAACGTAATGCGCAGCGGCTGCCGCAGTTGACCGAGCAGGCACCCCAGACCACTTTATCTTCAGGCGCTGACGGTTTCGCATCACTCACCGCCTCAGCCAGCGCTTTACGGCTGAAAGGAAGCGATACCCCACCGGCGGCAATCGCCAGCCCTGCCAGGGTGGATGTTTTCATCAGCGTCCGGCGGCTGATACCACTTTTTGCCGTGGTGATTTCTGGTTTAGTTTCCGACATTTTCCCACTCCGGTAATGAGGTAGTTACCCACTCAGAATGCAGGGATACTACTAATTAGGAGGTAGGAAACTTTGTCTGCTATCAAAAAAGACAGGGTTGGAGAAGAGAAATACGGAATTCTTAACCCAGCGCACGGTTTTATGCATAAAAAAAGCGCCCTCAGGCGCTTTTTCGTTATTTCATTGAATATACAGCGGGATTAACCGATATATTCCAAACCACCCATGTAAGGACGCAATACTTCCGGCACTTCGATACGACCGTCAGCTTGCTGATAGTTTTCCAGCACAGCCACCAGAGTACGCCCCACCGCCAGACCAGACCCGTTCAGGGTATGTACCAGACGTGGTTTTTTATCTGTCTTGTTACGGCAACGTGCCTGCATACGACGCGCCTGGAAATCACCCATGTTGGAACAGGAAGAGATTTCGCGGTACGTATCTTGCGCTGGCAGCCACACTTCCAGATCGTACGTTTTGCAAGAGCCAAAGCCCATATCACCGGTGCACAGCAGCACTTTACGGTATGGCAGATTCAGCAACTGAAGCACTTTTTCCGCATGACCGGTCAGTTCTTCCAGTGCGTTCATGGAGTCTTCAGGACGAACTATTTGCACCATCTCGACTTTGTCGAACTGATGCATACGGATCAGACCACGGGTGTCACGTCCATAAGAACCGGCTTCTGAACGGAAGCAGGGGGTATGCGCCGTCATTTTCAGTGGCAGAGAGTCTTCTTCAAGAATTTCGTCACGGGTCAGGTTGGTCAGCGGCACTTCTGCCGTCGGGATCAGTGCATAGTTGCTGCTGCCCGCTTCTTCACCCAGTGGCTTGGTATGGAACAGATCTTCGCCAAATTTAGGCAACTGACCGGTACCGTACAGGGTTTCCTGGTTGACCAGATACGGAACGTAAGTTTCCAGGTAGCCGTGTTGTTCTGTGTGCAGATCCAGCATGAACTGGGACAGCGCGCGATGCATACGGGCAATCTGCCCTTTCATCACCACAAAACGCGCACCGGTCAGTTTAACGGCAGCCGCAAAATCAAGCCCCCCCGCCATTTCGCCCAGCGATACGTGATCACGCACAGCGAAATCGTACTGGCGAGGCGTACCCCAGCGGCTTACTTCCTGGTTATCGTTCTCGTCTTTACCGGCAGGCACGGAGTCATCAGGCATGTTTGGGATCGCAGAAGCGATATCGCGGATATCATTTTGCAATGCATCCAGCTCAGCTTTCGCTGCATCCAGCTTCTCACCCAGCGTATTCACTTCCAGACGCAGGGGTTCGATGTCTTCGCCACGGGCTTTTGCCTGACCGATAGATTTCGATCGGGAGTTACGTTCAGCCTGTAGACTTTCCGTTTCTACCTGCAAGACTTTGCGGCGTTCTTCCTGAGAACGCAGCGTTTCCACATCGAGTTTAAAACCTCTGCGAGCGAGTTTTTCTGCAACTGCGTCTAGCTCATTACGCAGCAGATTGGGATCCAGCATGCTAATCCTGTACGTGTCGTTATTGAATGTTAATTTGATGATGCACGCTGTCTGAAACGACAGCGTGTCAAAGAGTTATCACGGGTAACCTTACCGCAACGATAAAGTTAGCGGTAGCGTTTTGTCGGGCTATTTTGATCTTGTCCGGCAAGCCATGCCAGCTTTTCGCCGATCTTGCCTTCAAGCCCGCGTGATGTCGGGTAATAATACTGTGTACGGGCCATTTCAGGGGGGAAATAATCTTCACCGGCGGCGTATGCATTCGGCTCGTCATGCGCGTAGCGATACTCAGCCCCAAGCCCCATTTCTTTCATCAGTTTTGTAGGCGCGTTGCGCAGATGTTCAGGCACATCGTAATCGGCCATTTCACGTGCATCGCGCATGGCAGATTTAAATGCCGTGTAGACGGCATTACTTTTCGGCGCGCAAGCCAGATAGACGATAGCCTGAGCAATGGCCCGCTCACCTTCCGCCGGACCGACACGGGTGAAGCAATCCCAGGCTGCAATCGCCACCTGCATGCCACGCGGATCAGCGTTACCGACATCTTCAGACGCAATGGCCAGCAGACGACGGGCAACATATAACGGGTCACCACCGGCGGTAATGATTCTGGCGTACCAGTAAAGCGCCGCATCCGGTGAGGAACCGCGCACCGATTTATGCAATGCAGAAATTAAATCGTAAAAACGGTCGCCCTTGTTATCGAATCGCGCGCTGCGCTCACCGGCTATCTCAGTGAGCAGTTCCGGCGTTAATGTCCGGTAACCTTTGGCGTCGATTTCCGCCATATCCGCCATCATTTCGATGCTGTTCAGCGCACGGCGGGCATCGCCATTCACCAGCTCAGACAGCATCCGGCGGGTTTCCGGCGGGACACGAATTTTCTCGTTAGCGTAACCGCGCTCAGCATTGGTCAGCGCCTGGTCGATCACTTTCCCGATATCTTCAGCCGTCAGTGATTTGAGCAAATACACGCGGGCGCGTGACAGTAAGGCGGAGTTAAGTTCAAAAGAAGGGTTTTCGGTCGTCGCACCAATAAACGTGATGGTGCCGTCTTCGATATGCGGCAGGAAGGCATCCTGCTGACTTTTATTAAAGCGATGGACTTCGTCGACAAATAAAATTGTACGACGCCCGGCATCGCGGTTCTGACGGGCGCGTTCAATCGCTTCACGGATATCTTTAACCCCTGATGTGACCGCTGAGATGCGCTCAACATCGGCGTTCGCATAGCGGCCAATCAGTTCTGCCAGCGTGGTTTTCCCGGTGCCTGGCGGCCCCCACAAAATCATCGAATGCAATTGCCCTGCTTCAATCGCACGCGGCAAAGGTTTGCCCGGCGCTAACAGATGCTGCTGTCCGATATATTCTGCCAGTGTGACTGGCCGCATACGGGCGGCCAGTGGCTGGAATTCGTTTTGGGAAAAATCGAGTGACAGATTACTCAAACTCACCTCACTGACGCTGGTCATCCACCGTCACGCCTTGCGGTGGCGTAAATTTAAATTTGGCATCATCCACAGACGCATTTTGCTCGCCTTTCAGCGTATAAGCACTTTTCTGCCCATCCTGCTCAACAGCGGTGAAGCTTTTGATGGTGCCTGCTGGCGTCACATTGATCGCGAATTGTTTCAGATTGCCGGTTGCCGCTTTAGGTGTTAATTCGAAATCATCACCTTTCTGCTTCACGTTATATTTTGCCCAGTCGCTGCTGTCATTACGGGTGATCAGCATGAACGGCGTGTTACCGGTGGCATTTTTCAGCCACGTCGCCGTGACCTGCTCAACGAACGGGTTGTAGAACCACAGGGTTTTGCCATCGGAAACTAAAATGCTTTCATCCGGCGTCGTCATATGCCAGTTAAACAAGTTCGGACGCTTCACCCACAGCTGACCTTCGCCCTGCTGAACGGCAGCGCCATCATCACTGGTCACGGTTTGCGTGAAACTGGCGTGGAAGGTGTTGAGTTTGCCGAGGCGGGATTTGAGATCACTGCTGGCATCCGCTAATACGGAAGCGGAGGTAAATGCGGTCAGTAAACACCCTACCATCAATAATTTTTTCATTCTTATACTTACCTCAGAAATCCATAAACTTCAGACGATGCCTTTTACACAGGCAAAAGACGTATGGTGCGAACTCTATCCGAGACAACGCCCCGGCGGTAGCTCATTCATCTGAAAAACAATAGTTTTACGCATCTTTGCACAAGGGCCGCATTCGCGACCCTTCTTAACAAAATACAGTCCGTTCAGTATGGTTTTATTCGTGCGACGGCGGAGCCAGCACTTCACGGTTACCGTTATGGCCCGGCGTACTGACAATGCCCTGCGCTTCCATTTGTTCAACGATGCGTGCCGCCCGGTTGTATCCGATACGGAACTGACGCTGAACGCCTGAAATGGACGCACGACGTTTATCAACCACGAACGCCACCGCCTGATCAAACAGCGGATCAAGCTCTTCATCACCATCCAGACCTAAACCACCGCCCTCGCCATCTTCACCACCGGAAACAATGCTTTCGATGTATTTTGGACGGCCTCGCGCTTTCCAGTCCTGAACGACCGCATGCACTTCCTGATCGCGGACGAAGGCACCGTGAACACGCACCGGAATCGAGGAGTTAGGTGCCATATACAGCATATCCCCCATCCCCAGCAGCGATTCTGCGCCCCCCTGATCCAGAATGGTACGGGAGTCAATTTTACTCGACACGGTAAAGGCAATACGGGTCGGGATGTTGGCTTTAATCAGGCCGGTAATCACATCGACCGAAGGACGCTGCGTCGCCAGAACCAGGTGAATACCGGCTGCGCGGGCTTTCTGGGCCAGACGCGCAATCAGCTCTTCCACTTTTTTACCGACGGTCATCATCAGGTCGGCAAACTCATCGACCATCACCACGATAAACGGTTCTTTCTGCAGATACGGTGGTTCAGCCGCCATACCATCGCCCGGTTTCCAGAATGGATCAGGGATAGGACGCCCCATCGCTTCCGCTTCCAGAACCCGTTCGTTGTAACCGGCAAGGTTACGTACGCCCAATGCCGACATCAGCTTGTAGCGACGTTCCATTTCACCGACACACCAGCGCAGCGCATTGGCGGCGTCTTTCATATCGGTAACCACTTCGGTCAGCAGATGCGGGATGCCTTCATACACCGACAATTCAAGCATTTTCGGGTCGATCATGATGAAGCGCACATCTTCCGGTTTGGACTTGTACAGCATACTCAGGATCATGGCGTTAACGCCGACGGACTTACCGGAGCCGGTGGTACCGGCCACCAGCAGGTGAGGCATTTTCGCCAGATCGGCGATAACAGGTTCACCCGAAATATCTTTCCCTAACACAATGGTCAGCGGCGACGTACTTTCTTTAAATTTCGCGCAGTCCAGCACTTCCCGCAGATACACGGTCTGGCGCTTCTTGTTCGGCAATTCCAGCCCGACGTACGGTTTGCCCGGGATCACTTCGACAACACGTACCGCCACGGCAGACAGCGAACGCGCAAGGTCACGGGAAAGGTTAGAAATGCGCGCCGCTTTGACGCCCGGTGCCAGATCCAGTTCGAAACGCGTGATGACCGGCCCCGGCAATTTCCCGACGACATCCGCTTTAATGCGGTAATCGTTCAGACGCGCTTCGATCAGATTGCCCATCTGTTCCAGCGCGAACTCGTCAACAGGTTCCGCTTCCGCCGGCGGCGAAGTCAGCAAATCCAGTGACGGCAACGGCGTGGTCGGTTTCACCAGCGGCTGCTCATTACGCATCAGGAACGGGTGGATCAGGCTGTCCATATCCGGCTGAGCCGATGGCGAAGACTGACGTGGCGCTTCATATTCCTGTGCGTGTTGCACGGGTTCAGAAACCGCACGCTGATAAGGTTGCTGAGCAAAGGTCGCAGGTTGCGGTTCTTCTTCCGCTTGTGCCGGCAAGGTAAACAACGGCTCAGAAGGCGTGTCATCCACCAGATCCGCCATCGGCGAGAAGCTGAATGCATCATGCTGGCTGAGTTTCATCGCGGCGGCGGCAAAATTATCAGCCGCCGCAGCAGGCAATTCTGTCTGCTGGTTTTGCGAATGATGATGTTGCACCACACCGCTTTGCGGCTCGACATCCTGCTGATAGTGGGCTTGCTCACGCGCAGCAAACGCATTGCGCAATTCGGCTTCCTGCAAGGCCGCTTCTGCATCCGGCTCATCTTCCGTCACAGCATCGCCATAACGTTCCTGCTGCTGAGCGGCAAACGCCTGCTGCAATGCGGCTTCCTGTCTCGCTTCTTCATCGGCTTGCGCCAGCGGATCGTTATGCCAGACATTTTCTTCCGCATCTTGCTGTGCGGCCGACTGCGCCTGTTCCTGCTGTTCTGCCATACGCTGAGATGGCAACTTGATGCCATAGGAAGCCAGCTCACGACGGGTAGGAATACGCACCGGGTTTGGACGCGGCAATTCAGGGCCGAAGCCTTTTTTCACCTGAGGATTTTCATCGCTCACGGCGCTGAACGCAGGCATAAACGTAGCGCCCGCAGAAGTCGCGGCCGACTGCCCTGCCTGCGCCAGCCCGGTGGCCAGTGCGGCGGTTGCAGCCACGCTGGCAGCCTGCGCAGCATCAGGAACGGCAGCACTGAAATCAAACGGTGAACGCGAATGTTCCACCGCCGTTTGCCAGTTGCCGAGGCTCGGACCGTCTTCATCACGACGTTCAGCAGGTGCCGGAGACGGCGATTGCTGAACGGGTTGCGGATGACGTGGCACCGGCGTTTCTTCCGGAATTTCAAAACTGTACAACGGTGGCGTTGCCGGAGCAGGGGCTGGCGGCGGAGCAATATTCGCGACCGGCGGCTCAGCGGCATAAGGATTGGCCGCCGGTGCAGGTTCGCCGACCGCCGGTGCAGGCTCAGCCACAGGGGCTGTGGCTGCAACAGCCGGAACCGCAGGTTCATTGACGGAAGGAGCAGAAAACAGCACATCATCGTCGTCGGCTTGTGCGGAAGAAACCGCTGCCGTGGCGGTTGCCGCTGCTGCCACCGGTGCCACTTTCGCCACCGGTTGCTGTTCATCGTCTTCCAGTAACGGATCGTCCTGTTCGTCGTAATCATAATCATCATCACGACGGGAGCGGTTAGTCACAATGTTGGTCACGCCCAACACCGCACCGCCAATTTTCTCGGCGATGGTCAGCCATGACCAGCCGGTAAATAAGGTCAGACCGGCGGCCCAGACGCACAGCAGCACCAGCGTAGCGCCGACATTGTTGAAGTACGGCGTCATCGCCGTGCTCAACAGACTGCCGATCACACCGCCCGACGCGAAGTAATACAGGTCGTCCACGTTGACGGCCGCAAGCCCACAAGACGTGACAATCAGCGCCAGCGTCCCGATGAGGCGCAGCGAAAGGGCAAAATAATCGACGAAATCCTGTTGATCTCGCTGACGGAAAGCCGCCCAGCAAAGACACAGGATAATAGGTGGGATCGCGTAACCAAATACGCCAAAAATGAAGAACAGCGTGTCGGCCATCCAGGCACCCACACCACCGCCCCAGTTATGAATTGGCCCATGCCAGGCGGTCTGAGACCAGCTTGGATCCGATGGGTTAAAACTCACCAGTGCTGCCATCAAATAAGCAGCAAAAATCGCTACCACAACCAGCAAAGCCTCCAGAAGACGGCGGCCATTGCTCAGTTTTTTCAGGGTAACTTCTTTATCTTCTGTATATTCCTGGCTCAAGAAAGGCTCTCCAGGTTCCTGTGAACTGAGAAAAAGCAACAGCGCCGAGAGTTGACCCCGGCGCCATAGCTGTATAGATACACAGGAGTGTAGCTAAAATGACAAGGTTTTGCACCTGACAATTACCGGGTCTTAATGACCAGGCGATTTGTCTGTTTCACTTCTTCCATCACCACGTAGGTGCGGGTGTCGTTAACGCCCGGAAGACGAAGTAAAGTCTCACCTAACAGCTTACGGTAAGCAGACATATCAGGTACGCGGGTTTTCAACAGGTAGTCGAAATCCCCTGAAACCAAATGACACTCCTGAATATCTTCGAGTTTTTGCACTGCCGCATTGAACTGCTCAAATACATCCGGGGCACCGCGGTTGAGGGTAATCTCAACAAATACCAGCAACGATGCATCCAGATAATGCGGGTTGAGCAATGCGGTATAACCATTGATGAAGCCCTGACGTTCGAGACGACGAACGCGCTCCAGACATGGAGTCGGAGATAATCCCACACGTTTGGAAAGCTCGACGTTTGAAATCCGGCCATCCTTTTGCAATTCGTTGAGGATGTTACGGTCAATACGGTCGAGATCTTTTCCCGGACGTTTTTTGTTGTCTACCATTATTATTGTCTCTCTGCTGTCCTTCCCTGCACCTGCCATACCCCAGCCAACTTCAATGTCTAAGGGTTGTCCCAAGCGAAGACCCGATTATTTAGGTTTACGCATCCAAAAGCCGCGTTGATCCCCTGTCAAAAGGAACACGGCCGTAAAGCGGATACTCAAAAGAAATAACCCTGCGAAATTAATAGGTTGTCAACTACCAACCTGATTCACTAAACCCTGCAGCAACAAAAACAGCAAAAAGCAACACCAGAACGGGTCGGGTAGCAGCCATTTGCATAAATTCAAGTCACAGACAGGCAGTTAATTTCTTCTTCCCCTGATGTTTTCGCAAATGCACAGCGGATTGTCAAAGTAAAAGAAGCAAAATCAGAAGAACGTGCCAGATTGAAAAGCGGACGCCCCCTTTTTAGCTATGTTTTCTCTTTGAACAATAACAACGCATCTCACCCGTTATTTCAGCCAAATCCCTGCTAACCACCGAGATATAGGACTTAATTAACGCGATCTGATGAACAACTTTTACCGCGCACCGCTTCCGATACGCTGCTTTTTCACCCTACCCATCAAACAGTTACCTGCTTCATCGAATTGGACAGGCCCCTTTTTACGCCGGTTGCGCAGTAAAAACTATCAGACAAATCGTTAACAACATCTGAGTTTGCTTTTTTTACTGCGCCGTTTTCCCTACAATCGGTCTATCGCTTGTCGCCACCGCGGAGATGAATTACGCATGAGTACGGTTAAACACAGTAAGTTATTGATTTTGGGTTCCGGTCCGGCGGGTTATACCGCAGCGGTTTACGCAGCGCGCGCAAACTTAAATCCGGTATTGATCACGGGTGTGGAAAAAGGCGGTCAGCTGACCACCACCACCGAAGTGGAAAACTGGCCGGGCGATCCGGAAGGTTTGACCGGTCCGGGCTTAATGGACCGTATGCACGAGCATGCCACCAAATTTAATACTGAGATCATTTTCGACCATATCAACAAAGTCGATTTGCAGAACCGTCCGTTCCGCCTGACCGGTGACAGCGGGGAATACACCTGCGACGCACTGATTATCGCCACCGGCGCGTCAGCTCGTTATATCGGCCTGCCTTCTGAAGAAGCCTTCAAAGGCCGTGGTGTTTCTGCCTGTGCAACCTGCGACGGATTCTTCTACCGTAACCAGAAAGTCGCGGTTGTCGGCGGCGGCAATACCGCTGTTGAAGAAGCCCTTTATCTGGCCAATATCGCCTCTGAAGTGCACCTGATCCACCGCCGTGACAGCTTCCGCGCAGAAAAGATTTTGGTTGACCGTCTGAATGACAAAGTCGCCAGCGGCAATATCGTTCTGCATACCCACAAGACCCTGAACGAAGTGGTCGGTGATCAGATGGGTGTGACCGGCGCGAGCCTGATGGATGTGCGCACTGACGAGAAATCTCAGGTTGATGTGGCGGGGGTGTTCATTGCCATCGGTCACAGCCCGAACACCGGCATTTTCGAAGGTCAGCTGGAACTGAAAGACGGCTACATCAAAGTGCAGTCCGGTTCCCACGGCAATGCGACACAAACCAGCATTCCCGGTGTTTTCGCCGCAGGCGATGTCATGGACCATATTTACCGTCAGGCGATCACCTCAGCCGGTACCGGTTGTATGGCCGCGCTGGATGCCGAACGCTATCTGGACGGTTTATCGCAAGCACCGGATTTGTAAGTATCTCCCCTTCTGTTTGCCCTTAAAAAGAGGCGGCGTAATTGCCGCCTTTTTCATATTTTCAGTTTGCGGTCTGAGCATGTAACATAAGCGCCCTCCCATCCGGATTGCTGCACAGACTGAAGCCTGATGAACAAAACACGACAACAAGAACTTATCCGCTGGTTAAAACAACAAAGTTCCCGCGCCAAAGGCTGGATCCGTCTGTCTATGATGCTGGGTTTACTTTCCGGCCTGCTGATTCTGGCTCAGGCCTGGCTGATGGCCGGATTACTGCACAGCCTGATCATCGAACACACCTCCCGTGATGCCCTGCTGCAAAGCTTCCTGTTAATGGCGCTGACCTTTGTGCTGCGTGCCGTCGTGACCTGGCTGCGGGAACAGGTGGGCTTTATTTGCGGACGCATTATCCGCCAGGAAATGCGCAAACTGGTGCTGGATCGTCTGGAAAAACTGGGGCCTGCATGGATCCGGGGCAAACCGGCGGGCAGCTGGGCCAGCATCATTCTTGAACAAATCGAAGATATGCAGGATTACTATTCCCGCTATCTGCCGCAGATTGCGCTGGCGGGCATTATTCCGCTGCTGATCCTGGTCAGCGTCTTCCCGATCAACTGGGCTGCCGGTCTGATTTTGCTGGTGACCGCTCCGCTGATCCCGCTGTTTATGGCGCTGGTCGGGATGGGTGCCGCGGATGCCAACCGTCGTAACTTTGTGGCGCTGGCGCGTCTCAGCGGCAATTTCCTCGACAGCCTGCGCGGTCTCGATACGCTTCGTCTTTTCCATCGCGGTACTGCGGAAATCGACCAGATTACACGTTCCACTGAACATTTCCGCGCCCGCACGATGGATGTCCTGCGTCTGGCGTTTTTATCTTCCGCCGTGCTGGAGTTCTTCGCATCTATCTCCATTGCGGTAGTCGCGGTGTATTTCGGTTTCTCTTATCTCGGCGAACTGAATTTTGGCAGCTACGGTACCCCTGTGACGTTGTTTGCCGGTTTTCTGGTGCTGATACTGGCTCCTGAGTTTTTCCAGCCTCTGCGCGATCTGGGCGCGTTTTATCACGCTAAAGCGCAGGCGGTCGGCGCCGCAGAAAGCCTGGTCACGTTCCTGAGTGCCGAAACTGCCGATATGGGCGAAGGTGAACAGCACTGGCCTGCCGGAAAGGCGGTGGAACTGCAAGCCCGCGACCTGATTATTCAGTCGCCGCAGGGCAAAACACTGGCCGGTCCGTTAACGTTTGATGTGCAGACCGGACAACGTATCGCGATTGTCGGCCTGAGCGGTGCGGGAAAAAGCTCTCTGCTCAACGCCCTGCTCGGCTTCCTGCCTTATCAGGGTTCTCTCACCGCCAGCGGCACAGATCTGAAATCATTGCGCAATAACGAATGGCGAAAGCAACTGAGCTGGGTCGGTCAGAACCCGCATCTGCCCGAACAAACCCTGCGCGCCAATATTCTGCTGAATCAGCCGGATGTCAGTGAGGAACAACTTCAGTCCGCCATCGACCGCGCCTATGTGAATGAATTTCTGCCGCTGTTACCACAGGGGCTGGAAACGGAAGTCGGCGACAGCGCCGCACGGTTATCCATCGGTCAGGCGCAACGCGTCGCCGTTGCCCGTGCCCTGCTCTCGCCGTGCAGTCTTTTACTGCTCGATGAGCCTACCGCCAGCCTTGATGCTCACAGCGAAAAACGCGTGATGAGCGCGCTGAATGAAGCGTCAAAAGCACAGACTTCGTTGCTGGTGACGCATCAGCTGGAAGATACGCGGGACTACGACGAAATCTGGGTGATGGATAAGGGCCTGATCGCTGAGCGTGGCACATTTGCGCAACTGGTGGCTCAGAACGGATTATTCACCAGCCTGCTTTCCCAGCGGAATAAGGAGCTGTAATCATGAAAACGCTTTTGCCTTATCTCGCCCTGTACCGCCGCCACTGGTTCCGTCTCTCACTGGGCGTCATTCTGGCCATCGTCACCTTGATGGCGAGCATCGGCCTGCTGACACTTTCCGGCTGGTTCCTGGCGGCCTCTGCCGTGGCCGGTATCGCCGGTTTATACAGTTTCAACTACATGCTGCCCGCTGCCGGTGTGCGCGGCGCGGCGATTTTCCGAACCGCAGGCCGTTACGCCGAGCGTCTGGTCAGCCACGATGCAACATTCCGCGTGCTGGCACATTTGCGGGTCTTCACGTTCACCAAAATCATGCCGCTGTCGCCGGGGGGCATTGCACGTTTCCGTCAGGCGGATCTGCTAAACCGTCTGGTTGCCGACGTCGATACGCTGGATCACTTGTATCTGCGGGTTATTTCTCCGCTGGTCAGTGCGCTGGTGGTGATCCTTCTGGTGACGTTTGGCCTGAGTTTCCTGGATGTCACCCTCGCCCTGACACTGGGCGCCATCATGCTGGTACTGATGCTGCTTCTGCCGGTGATTTTCTACCGCGCCGGAAAACCGGCAGGCCGTGAACTGACGACGCTGCGCAGCGATTACCGGATGCAACTGACATCCTGGCTGCAAGGC
This sequence comes from Rahnella victoriana, assembly GCF_021276285.1. Taxonomy (NCBI): domain Bacteria; kingdom Pseudomonadati; phylum Pseudomonadota; class Gammaproteobacteria; order Enterobacterales; family Yersiniaceae; genus Rahnella; species Rahnella victoriana. The sequence goes on along the minus strand of NZ_CP089919.1, from coordinate 3,280,563 downwards.
CAGTCTGAGCTGGTGGTGTTCGGCGCTCAGCCACGCTTTCGCCAGCAACTCGACGATATCGAACGGCGCTGGATGCTGCGTCAGCAGCAGCAGGCCAAATTGACCGGTTTGTCGCAGGCGATGGTGATTGCCGCGGCGGGTCTGACCGTTACGCTGATGCTGTGGCTGGCCGCCGGGGGGATCAGCCAGTTCCCGCAACCGGGTGCGCTTATCGCTTTATTCGTCTTCACCCCGCTGGCTGCCTTTGAAGCACTGGGGCCGGTAGCCGCCGCCTTCCAGCATCTCGGGCAGGTTATCGCTTCTGCTCAGCGCGTCAGTCAGATCATTGACCAGCCCGCCGATGTGACGTTCCCGTCTCAGGGACCGGTGGCCGGTGAGCAGGTCAGCCTGTCGCTGAAAAAGGTGAATTTCACCTATCCGGGGCAGCCTTTGCCCGTGCTGAAAGACATTAATCTGGAGGTCCGTGCCGGTGAACATATCGCCCTGCTCGGTCAGACCGGTTGTGGCAAATCCACCCTGCTGCAACTGCTGACCCGGGGCTGGGATATCAGCAACGGTACGCTGGAAATCAATGGCCATCCGGTGGCGGATTACGATGAAGCCACGCTGCGTAAGATGATCACCGTCGTCAGCCAGCGCGCGCATGTGTTTAACACCACGTTGCGGGAAAACCTGCGCATGGCCTCGCCGCACAGCAGCGATGAACAGCTGGCGCAGGCATTACGGGACGTTGATTTGCATGTGCTGTTAGAAAACGAAGGGCTGAATGCCTGGCTCGGTGAAGGCGGACGTCAGCTTTCCGGCGGCGAGCAACGCCGTATCGGGCTGGCGCGTGCGTTATTACATGATGCGCCGCTGTGGTTGCTTGATGAGCCGACAGAAGGGCTGGATGCCGAAACGGAACAACATATTTTGGCACTCCTGCACAAGCATTGTCAGAATAAGACGCTACTCTTAGTGACGCACCGTTTGCACGGTCTGGAAGCCCTCGACAGGATATGCATCATGGAAGAGGGGCAGATTGTGGAACAAGGCGATCACCAGACGTTAGCCGCGACACAGAGCCGTTATGCAAGGTTTCTCGCCCGCGCCTGATGTTGTTGTTCTGAGTTAACGGCGGACATGTGCCGCCGGATAAGGAGATCTATGCGGTTAGTGAAGCTTGAGGCCAATTCAGTCAATTTTCCGGATCCTGACACTGCATTGCAGGAGCCGAATGGCTTGCTGGCTATTGGTGGCGATCTCACGGCTCCCCGCCTGCTTTCCGCGTATCAGCACGGTGTTTTTCCCTGGTTCGAACCGGGCGAAATGATCCTCTGGTGGTCACCTGACCCGCGTGCCATTTTGGTTCCCGGGGAGCGACACGCCAGCCGCAGTCTTAAACGTTTTATGCGTAAGATGCCGTTTCGTTTCACCCTCAATCAGCAATTTGAGCAGGTGATCCGCGCCTGCGCCATGCAACGTGAAGATGGCACCTGGATCGGCCCGCTGGTTCAGCGGGGTTATCAGGAATTGCATGAGGCCGGACGGGCGCACTCGGTCGAAGTGTGGGAAGGGAATGAACTGGTCGGCGGATTATACGGTGTGTCTGTCGGTCAGTTATTTTGCGGCGAGTCGATGTTCAGCCGCCGGGAGAATGCGTCAAAGTGCGCGCTTATGCTTTTTTGCCAACATTTTTCCCGCAATGGTGGAGAACTGATTGACTGTCAGGTGCTCAACCCTCACACTGCGTCGCTGGGTGCGAGAGAGATCCCCCGCCGCCAATTTTTGCAGCAGTTATCCGAACTTTCGCAACGCGCGTTAGCACCGGATTGCTGGTTGCCACAAGACTTATCCCCACATGATGAAGACCTGCCGGTGTTCCCGAAGGATAGGGAATAGGTGCGGTCATGGACCATACTTCTTTACATAATGTGGGTTTTTCGGCATTATCTTGCCGGTTAAAAACTATGGTAGTTAGACCTAGAGGATTCGATGGCCAAAGAAGACAACATTGAAATGCAAGGCACCGTACTTGATACGCTGCCAAACACTATGTTCCGCGTAGAGTTAGAAAACGGACACGTAGTTACCGCTCACATCTCCGGTAAAATGCGTAAGAACTACATCCGCATCCTGACGGGCGACAAAGTCACTGTAGAGCTGACCCCGTACGACCTGAGCAAAGGCCGCATTGTCTTCCGTAGCCGTTAATAAGCGGCTCACTCATCGCTGATTTTCCGGCGATACCTGAGGATACCCTCTTCGCCCTTCCTGCTGTTGCAAGGGCGTTTTGTGGTATCCGCAATCCGGCGTTTGTTCCATTATTTGTTCCACTATCCTTTCTGAAATCCCCCACTAATTACTGCAATTAAATAAAGAATTTCGGAAAGAAAAAAGGCGATGTTTTCACATCGCCTTTTGTTTTTTCATGCTTTATGAAAAATTAATGCACCGCACCTTCCGGTTTTTTCTTCTGCGCACTCATGAAGTGATAAGTGAGCTTGTCAGCCGCCTTATCGAGCGCCACAGAAACGGAACCGCCATCCACCAGTGAACCAAACAGCAGCTCGTTGGCGAGAGGTTTTTTCAGGTTTTCCTGAACGGTACGGGTCATCGGACGCGCACCCATCGCACGGTCATAACCTTTCACGGTCAGCCAGTCACGGGCTTCGTCGCTGACTTCCAGAGACACGCCTTTCGCATCCAGCTGCGCCTGCAGTTCGACGATAAATTTGTCGACAACCTGCTGGATAACTTCCGTAGACAGATGGTTGAACCAGATAACATTGTCCAGACGGTTACGGAATTCCGGCGTAAAGGTACGCTTAATCTCTTCCATCGCATCCGGGCTGTTATCCTGATGCACCAGACCAATCGATTTACGTTCCGTTTCACGCACACCGGCGTTGGTGGTCATCACCAGAATCACGTTACGGAAATCAGCTTTGCGGCCATTGTTATCGGTCAGCGTACCGTTATCCATCACCTGCAACAGCAGGTTAAAGACATCCGGGTGCGCCTTCTCGATTTCATCAAGCAGCACCACGGCGTGAGGATGTTTAATCACCGCATCCGTCAGCAAACCGCCCTGATCAAAACCAACGTATCCCGGAGGCGCACCGATCAAACGGCTGACCGTATGACGCTCCATGTATTCCGACATATCAAAGCGCAGCAGTTCGATATCCAGTGCTTTCGCCAGCTGAACCGTCACTTCGGTTTTACCGACACCGGTTGGCCCCGCGAACAGGAATGAACCGACAGGCTTGTGATCCTGACCCAGACCGGCGCGGCTCATTTTGATCGCTTCGGTCAGTGCTTCGATAGCCGGATCCTGTCCGAAGACCAGCATTTTCAGGCGATCGCCCAGATTTTTCAGCACATCGCGGTCTGTCGCAGACACGGTTTTTTCCGGAATGCGGGCAATACGCGCGACCACGCTTTCGATATCGCTGACGTTAACGGTTTTCTTGCGTTTGCTCACCGGCATCAACCGGCTGCGTGCGCCCGCTTCGTCAATCACATCGATGGCTTTGTCCGGCAGATGACGGTCATTAATATATTTGACCGACAGCTCAACCGCCGCACGTACCGCTTTCGCGGTGTAACGCACATCGTGATGCGCTTCGTATTTGGTTTTCAGGCCGTTGATGATCTGAACCGTTTCTTCAACGCTTGGCTCAGTAATATCAATTTTCTGGAAACGACGTGCCAGGGCACGGTCTTTTTCAAAGATATTGCTGAATTCCTGATACGTCGTCGAACCGATCACGCGGATTTTCCCGCTCGACAGCAATGGCTTGATCAGGTTTGCCGCGTCCACCTGACCACCTGATGCCGCACCGGCACCGATAATCGTGTGGATTTCATCAATAAACAGGATGCTGTTCTTATCCTGTTCCAGCTGTTTAAGCAGGGATTTGAAACGTTTTTCGAAATCACCGCGGTATTTGGTGCCCGCCAGCAACGAACCGATATCCAGAGAATACAGGGTGCAGTCGGCCATCACTTCCGGCACGTCGCCCTGCTCGATTCGCCATGCCAGACCTTCAGCAATCGCGGTTTTACCTACGCCGGATTCGCCCACCAGCAGCGGGTTATTCTTACGACGACGGCAGAGCACCTGAATGGCGCGCTCCAGTTCTTTGTCACGGCCAATCAGCGGATCGATGCCACCTACACGCGCTAACTGGTTAAGATTAGTGGTGAAGTTCTCCATACGATCTTCCCCCGCCGACTGTTCTTCGTTAACTGGGTTTTCCGCATTGTTTTGCGCCTGACCGCCGGATTCGTCTTTCCGGGTGCCGTGCGAGATAAAGTTCACCACATCAAGGCGGCTGACATCATGTTTGCGCAGCAGATAGGCGGCCTGAGATTCCTGTTCGCTGAAAATCGCGACCAGAACATTGGCGCCGGACACTTCGCTGCGGCCAGAAGATTGCACGTGGAATACCGCACGTTGCAGAACGCGCTGGAAACTCAGCGTAGGCTGGGTGTCACGTTCTTCTTCACTGGCAGGTAAGGTGGGTGTGGTTTGCTCGATGAAGGCTTCCAGTTCCTGGCGCAGGGCCACTAAATCCACTGTACAAGCTTCAAGCGCTTCACGGGCAGCAGGGTTGCTGAGCAACGCCAGCAACAGGTGCTCCACGGTCATAAACTCATGCCGGTGCTCACGGGCTCTTGCGAAAGCCATGTTGAGACTGAGTTCAAGTTCTTGATTGAGCATAGGCACCTCCCAAATAGATTGCCTTAATCAGGCTTTTTCCAGCGTACACAGCAACGGATGCTCATTCTCCTTGGCGTACTCATTTACGTGTGCGACCTTGGTTTCCGCGACTTCGGCGGTATAAACGCCGCATATCGCTTTGCCTCTATAGTGCACCTGGAGCATCAGTTGCGTTGCACGTTCAATATCATAAGAAAAGAACTTTTGCAGAACGTCAATCACAAATTCCATTGGAGTGTAATCGTCGTTGTTTAATATAACTTTATACATAGATGGCGGTTTTACCTCATCCTTTTGCTTATCCGCCGCCAAATGTTCAAAATTTAGCCAGTCTTGATTATTGCCCATTGCCTGCTCGTCACCTGTGAAGATCGTTTGGATGCTAAATACGCAACGTGAACACTTTCTGCTTAGCCTCACATCATTATGACCGTATTTTACCATCTCTTGCGTCGCCGCGCCGCTGCACAAAATGTTCTCCCTGCCATCCGCCCCGCTACGAAAATTTAACAAAATATGTCAATAGCGTTACCTGCTTCAAAGTTTGGTTATCTGCCCCCTCGGGACAAATGCCGATTCCTTGACGTCCAACTCTATTCCACTAGAGTGTAAATTCGTGAGCTGAACGGAGTTTAAACAGGCTCGAACAGGCGCTGATCCGCTGCGTTCCGGCCTTCGTGCTCACTCAACTGGCTTTATCTATTTACTACCAGACTAGTCATGAGAGGGATGTAGAAGCATGCAGACGGGTACTGTTAAATGGTTCAATAATGCTAAAGGCTTTGGCTTCATTTGCCCGCAAAATGGCGGTGAAGACATCTTCGCTCACTACTCCACAATTCAGATGGAGGGTTACCGGACATTAAAAGCCGGCCAGCAGGTCAATTTCGACGTTCATGAAGGCCCAAAGGGGAATCATGCCAGTCTCATTATTCCAGTGGAAAGTGAAGCGGTCGCCTGACCGGTTCAGCATTACGCAACACATCACGCTTCAACTGCAAATGCCGGTCACTCACTGACTGGCATTTTTATTTATGGGGGAGAATGACGCTGGCTTCAAGCCCTTCGCACGAAAAAAAGTACATTTTTTAAACACCGATTGCTAAGACAGGATATAAAAGGAATTAAAACTAAACACAATCTCAACAAATCACCTTCAATTTCCTCATAATTTCCGCCGTTGTACGCCTGTTTATTTTGCGCCTGTTGAAATAGCCACTACAGAAATCTGGCTAACAATAACAGGTAATTTCATGACCACTTTCAGCTACCCTGCCGAAGAAAAGGCGCCGCTTTCAGGCTTTCAGTTGATGAAGGCATTGCTCTCACGCCGCATCACGCCGGGGCCTTCATGGACATTGCCACGTTATCGCTTCAAATTCCTTTATCGCGCTTTGCTGCATCCGCGCAGAACGTTCGGCATGCTTGATTATCTGTCGCATCACCCGCAACGCGACGAAATCCTCGCCGCCATGCCCAGCCTGCCCTGCAAACTGCACCGCACCTACCAGGCGGCCAATATCACGCCGGAACAGGCGATGAAGCGCATCACCGACCATTACGACATGATCGGCCACTGCCTGCCGGAGGCGATTAATCACGGTTATCTGAGCAAAAAACCGATGGCGATTGCCACGCTGACGGGAAAAGATGAACAGCGTTTTGCTATCACCTTTAATGCCATCAGCCGTCTGGATAAAGAAGGGGAAGCCACCCTGACATTTACCACGCCGCAGGGCGAGCCGATTGCGATCGTGACGTTCTCCTTTATTGAATATCTGGGACGTCCGACATTGTTCATTGGCGCATTACAGGGGCCCCGCGCGCATGTGGATCATCAGGAAATCCAGACCGCAACCAAAGCCTGCCACGGATTATTTCCCAAACGTCTGGTGATTGAAGCGCTGACGACTCTCGCGGACGTAACCGGCATGAAACAGATTGTGGCGGTGGGTAACCACACGCATATTTATGAAAATCCGCGCTACAAAAAACGCAAAGGCATGGTATTTGCCGATTACGACAGTTTCTGGGAAACCATGGAAGCGAAGCAGGCCGAAGACGGTTATTTCCATTTACCGTTGCAGATTGCTCACCGCCCGCTGGAAGAAATCGCCAGTAAACGGCGCTCGGAATACCGTCGCCGTTACCAGCTGTTAGACGATCTGGAAACGCAGATCCGCCAGACCTTTAGCCGGGGTCATGGCAATCCGCTGATGACGGATAACAGCCGCGCCGCTTAATCCGCCCGGCCGCGTGCCAGCCATGCCACGCGGGAAAACATTTGCCGCAGCAAAGGCGGAATCGACGAGGTTCCGCGCAGCGAGGCGGCCAGGGCCACGTCGATGGCCAGATCCGGCTTTGAGCTGCGGTGAATGGCTTTATCAATAATGCGTCGCGGCGACATCGGGACATTGTCCGGTATAGCAGCGTTCTTGCGGTAAACGTCCTCGAACCCGTCGCGATACAGAAAATGTTCGATATCCTGCGACGGCAATGCCGTCAGGCGATAACGCAGCGTATCGTCGTGGTTTTCCACATTGGCAATCACCGTCGCCGCATATTTGCGTCCGGCTTCATCACCATCGACCAGCGCATGCCATTCGATGCCCATTTGCCGGGCAAAACGCAGCAGTGGCTTCAGGCCACATTGTGCGAACTCAATCACCTTGATCCCTTCCGATTCAAAATGATAGCCACACTGACGCGCCAGCTGGTTCAGCAGCCAGACTTCGGTTTCCCCCTCCACCAGCAGCCAGCAGCGGGCGAACAGCGACGAGGGGCGGTTAAAGCGGATATGAAAAGCGATACGGCGGCTGTCTTCCATGCTCAGCCCTTCAGGGCCAATGGCGTAAGCCGCGACGCGGCCGGATTCACGCACCAGACGGCAGATCTGTTCAACCGGCACCAGCGAGAGTAAATCACCGGAATTCGTGGTGGTGATGCGTTGCAGAGGCAGCTGATCCAGCAATCCCCAGGCCACCGACAGCATGATCGGATGCAGGCGCGTTTCGGGGTCTTCGATAAGCAGCAGCGGCCGCGCATCCGGGTGCAGCACCACCGAACCTTTGGCCTGTAACAAGGTGGAAAACATGCCCAGCAGCATCACCCGCATACTGCGGCTGTTCGGTTCGGCAATCATGCGGTTGATATTATCCAGCGAACGCCATGCCCGGCGGCTCTCCGCCCGGCCATGACGCTTTTGCTGCCACGGCACGCTGTTCGATGTCCCCTGCTCGGCAAAATAATGTTCCAGCAACTGCTGCATCGCCAAAAGCCCGCTGCGCAGTTCGCTGTTTTTCAGCGTTTGCGGGCTGTGGACCAGCTCCCGCGTCAGTTCATCCAGCTGTCTGGCCAGTTCTTTATTATTGGCCGCCAGACGCGGGGCCAGCGTCTCACTGCGCAGACGGCGGATAAAGCGCGCATCGCGCAAACGCAATACCGGATTCAGGCGGATCAGCGCCTGTGCCAGCGGATCTATGGTCGTCAGGTTTAAAGGCTGGCCGTTGGAGGACAGGAAACTGCGCAGCGTCATCACGCTGCCATCGTCGTCCAGTTCCCCTTCCAGCCGGTAATAAATCCGGTTCAGCTTGTCGGCGCATTTCACCCAAAGTGGTGAGAGCGGATTAAAACGCGGCGACATATGATGTCCTGCCTGATTCTCGCAAAACGTAAACACCACATGCAGATACTGCGATTTGGACTCCTCTTCTCCCGCCGGGAAATAGAAATCCTCCTCTTTAAAGCAGTAAAGTTTGGGTTCCGGTGAAAGCAGCAGGGTTAAGGCATCAAGCAGGCTGGATTTGCCCCAGGCGTTTTCGCCGATCAACACGGTGTTGGTCAGAGAGGATTCTGTCTGCCCCTGATGGACAGAAGCGGTAATGGATGCCCCACGTTGTGCTGGCTGGTTCAGCGTCAAAGACAGGCGGTTAATTCCGCGAAAACCGACAATATCAATATGTTCCAGATACATCAGACGCCTCCTGTGCGCTCAGAGCTTTCCCGAGCATGGCGTTAAAAATCGGTTCAGGTCAAGCACCCGGAGATATCTCTGCGTGCCGAAGCTGCTTTACAGTCAGATAACTTTTCGTTAGCGTGGCGGGCGGCATTTTCTGTGCCGCGCACCATTCATGGGATCTCACTTTTCAGGGACTTTTGCATCATGTATTCCGGGCTGTTAATTATTCTCCTGCCGCTGATTGCCGGCTATCTCATTCCGCTCAAAAGCCGTTCCCTGCTGCATCTCGTGAACCAGTTACTGAGCTGGATGGTGTATGTCATCCTGTTCATTATGGGCATCAGTCTGGCTTTTCTCGACAATCTCAGCACCAATTTACTGCTGATATTCAAATACGCGGCCGTCTGCTTCCTGTGTATTTTCGTGATGAACTACGCCGCGCTGTGGCTGCTGGAACGCCGCAAACCCTGGAAAACGCAATACAAACAAGAAAAACTGCCGTCGCGTATTCACATGGCACTGGAATCCCTGAAACTGTGTGGCGTGGTGGTCGGCGGTTTTGCACTCGGCCTGACCCAATGGCACTGGCTGACGTTCGCTTCGCAGGCCAGCGAAATCGCGCTGTTATTCCTGCTGGCGCTGGTCGGTCTGCAACTGCGCAACAGCAGCATGACCCTGCGCCAGATTATCCTCAACCGTCGCGGCATGATGGTGGCGGTGGTGGTGGCGCTCAGCGCCCTGATTGGCGGTGCGCTGGCTGCCGTGCTGCTCGGTCTGCCGCTGAAAACCGGCCTGGCAATGGCGTCCGGTTACGGCTGGTATTCGCTTTCCGGTATCGTGCTGACCGATTCCTTCGGGCCGGTGATTGGCAGCGCCGCCTTCTTTAACGATCTGGCGCGCGAACTGTGCGCCATCATGCTGATCCCGACGCTGGTACGCAGCAGCCGCTCGACGGCACTTGGTCTGTGCGGCGCGACGTCGATGGACTTCACCCTGCCGGTTTTACAGCGCAGTGGCGGGCTGGATATGGTGCCGCCCGCCGTGGTGCACGGCTTTATCCTCAGCCTGATCGCCCCGGTGTTAATGGCCTTTTTCTCCGCCTGATCACCGCCCTTCCCGCTGCCATCCGGCAGCGGGTGCCTCCCAGCAAAACTTGCGATAAATCAACTTCGCGTCACTTTGTCTTAAAAACTCCTTCATTTCTGTTCCTGCCGGTTCTAGGCTTGCATTAAAACAAGCATTTAAAATGCAACTTTAAAAAAGGACCTCATCATGTTTTGTGTGCAATGTGAACAAACAGTCCGTACCCCGGCGGGCAATGGCTGCGCTTATGCGCAGGGTATGTGTGGTAAAACGGCAGAAACCTCTGATTTACAAGACTTACTGGTGGCCGTGCTGGAAGGATTATCCGCCTGGGCGCTCACCGCCCGCGGCTACGGCATCACTGATGCCGGGATCGACAGCTTCGCGCCCCGCGCCTTTTTCTCCACCCTGACCAACGTCAACTTCGATTCTGACCGTATCGTGGGTTATGCCCGCGAGGCCATTATTCACCGCGAGGCGCTGGCCGTCCGTTGCCGTCTGATGGATCCTGATGTCATCGTCAGCCACCCGCTGGCCGCACTGGAACTGGTGAGCGATAACCTCAGCGAGCTGCAACAGCAGGCGCAGCAGTTTGCCCTCAACAGTGACAAAGCGCAGATCGGCGATGACATTCATGGTCTGCGGATGCTCTGTCTGTACGGCCTGAAAGGGGCGGCGGCCTATATGGAACACGCCCATGTGCTGGGCCAGTCTGACACCGCCATTTATGCCGAATACCACCGCCTGATGGCCTGGCTGGGCACGCAGCCGTCGGACATGGGCGAACTGCTCAGCAACGCGATGGCGATCGGCAAAATGAACTTTGGCGTGATGGCGATCCTGGATAAAGGCGAAACCGACGCCTACGGGCACCCGCAACCGACGGCGGTGAATGTCCGTCCGCTGGCAGGCAAAGCGATCCTGATCTCCGGTCACGACCTGAAAGATTTGCAGATGCTGCTTGAGCAAACCGCCGGTACCGGCATCAACATCTACACCCACGGCGAAATGCTGCCTGCGCACGGTTACCCTGAGCTGAAGAAATTTCCGCATCTGGCCGGTAACTACGGCAGCGGCTGGCAGAATCAGCAGGTGGAATTCGCCCGATTCCCCGGTCCGGTGGTCATGACATCGAACTGCATTATTGATCCGAACGTCGGCAATTATGGCGACCGCATCTGGACACGCAGCATCGTCGGCTGGCCGGGCGTACAGCATCTGGAAGGCGAAGATTTTGCGCCGGTCATCGCCCAGGCGTTGCAGCTTCCGGGCTTCCGTTACAGCGAGATTGAGCAGGAAATTACCGTCGGATTTGGCCGTCAGACCTTACTCAGCGCGGCAGACACCGTGATTGATCTGGTCGCTGCCAAAAAACTGCGTCATATCTTCCTGATCGGCGGCTGTGACGGCAGCCGTGGCGAACGCAGCTACTTCACCGATCTGGCCCTCAGCGTGCCGCAGGATTGTCTGATCATGACGCTGGCCTGCGGTAAATACCGTTTCAACAAACTGGATTTCGGTACGCTTGAAGGGTTACCGCGCCTGCTGGACGTCGGTCAGTGTAACGACGCTTATTCCGCCATTATTCTTGCTGTGACTCTGGCTGAGAAATTAGGCTGCGGCGTGAATGATTTGCCGCTGAGTCTGGTGCTGTCGTGGTTTGAACAGAAAGCCATTGTGATCCTGCTGACCCTGCTGTCGCTCGGCGTGAAAAACATCGCCACCGGCCCGACGGCGCCAGCCTTCCTCACCGATAACCTGCTGGCGATCCTGAATGAAAAATTTGGCCTGCGCGCAATCACCTCGGTGGAGCAGGATCTGAAAACCATGCTGCCGGAGTAAGCTGAGATGAAATTTCCTTTATTTCCCGATCAGCCGACCGCGTTATGCCAGAACCGCATGCAGGTCAGTTCCGTTACGCAGGAAACACCGGATGTACGCACGCTGTCGCTGATGACTCACGATGTGTATCCGTATCGTCCCGGACAGTTTGCGCTGGTCAATATCGGTCAGAGTGGCGATGTGCAGCGCGCGTATACGCTCTCCTCCACGCCGGGAAAAAGCCGGTTTATTCAGCTGACGGTGCGCCGCATCGACGGTGGCGCAGGTTCATCCTGGCTGACGGAGCAGGTGAAACCCGGTGATTATGTCTGGCTGAGTGATGCACAAGGGGAATTCACCTGCGACACCGCACAGCCGCTGTTATTGCTGGCGGCAGGCTGTGGTGTGACGCCGGTGATGTCGATCACGCGGGATGTGCTGGCACATCATCCGGCGCAAAGTGTGCAGGTGTTTTACAGTGTGCGCAGCCCGCAGGACATCATTTTTGCCGATGAATGGCAGCAACTGGCGGCCCAATATCCGCAACTGAACCTGACCATTCTGGCGGAAAAGGATGCCGCGCCGGGGCACATCGCCGGGCGTCTGAGCCAGGATTTACTGCAAAGTCAGGTGCCGGATATGCGTCAACGCCGGGTAATGATTTGCGGCCCGGCGCCGTATATGCAACTGGCGGGAGACTGGGCGAAGGCGCTGGGCGCGGTGCAGGAGAATATCGTCAAAGAACAGTTTCAGGCAGCGGAGGCGGAAGTGTCTGCTGATCAGCAACTGACGCTGACCCGCCTGACACCGTTACAGCATTACCGCGTGCCGGTCGGTTCGACCCTGCTGGCCGCCATGGAGCAGCACAAGCTACCGGTCACCGCGGCCTGTCGTGCGGGCGTCTGCGGCAGTTGTAAAACCCGGATACTTTCCGGTGATTATCAGACCACCAGCCGCATGACGCTGACCGACGAAGAGGTCGCTCAGGGTTATGTGCTGGCCTGTAGCTGTCAGCTTCAGGGCAACGTCACCCTCGCCTGATCCCCGCCTTAACGCCCTGCCCGCACACGACTTTTTACAGTCTGCGCGGGCAGATTTACAAATCTTCACCTCCCTCACTCGCGTATTTTTGTATGGTTTAAGGCTGAACATTCAAGGATGTAATCAGTGGACTATGCTTAACGCAGTTATTTTTCAGCATCAGTGGAGGGATTCAGTAATGAAACAACAAAGCGTAGCAGCATATCTGGCGAAAACTCTCGAGGCAGCAGGCGTAAAAAGGATCTGGGGCGTCACCGGCGACTCCCTGAACGGGCTGAGCGACAGCCTGAACCGCATGGGCACCATCGAATGGCTGGGTACGCGCCATGAAGAAGTGGCTGCGTTTGCCGCCGGTGCCGAAGCGCAAATCACCGGTGAGCTGGCGGTCTGCGCCGGTTCCTGTGGTCCCGGCAACCTGCATCTGATTAACGGCCTGTTCGATTGCCATCGCAATCACGTGCCGGTTGTGGCGATTGCCGCCCATATTCCGTCGAGTGAAATCGGCAGCGGTTATTTTCAGGAAACCCATCCGACCGAATTATTCCGCGAATGCAGTCATTACTGCGAACTGATCAGCAATCCCGAGCAACTGCCGCAGGTGCTGGCGATCGCCATGCGCAAAGCTATTCTCAACCGTGGCGTGTCGGTAATTGTGCTGCCGGGCGATGTGGCGCTCAGGCCAGCGCCGGAAGACGCCAAAGTCAGCTGGTATCCGCCGGTGCTGCCGAAAGTCACCCCACAGCCCACGGAACTGGCGAAGCTGGCCGAACTGCTGAACGGCGCGACCAATATCACGATGATGTGTGGCAGCGGCTGCGCGGGCGCGCATGACGAAGTGATTAAGCTGGCTGAAACCCTGAAAGCGCCGGTCGTCCATGCCCTGCGCGGGAAAGAACATATCGAGTGGGACAATCCGTACAGCGTCGGCATGACCGGGCTGATCGGTTTTTCTTCCGGCTATCACGCCATGCTCAATGCCGACACCCTGATCCTGCTCGGTACGCAATTCCCGTATCGCGCCTTCTATCCGACCGATGCCAAAATCATTCAGATCGACATTAATCCGGGCAGCATCGGCGCGCATTGCCATGTGGATATGGCGCTGGTCGGCGACATCAAATCCACCCTGACCGCCCTTCTGCCGCAATTGCAGGTGAAAAACGAACGCAAGTTCCTCGACAAGGCGCTGAAGCATTACGAAGAAGCGCGCAAAGATCTCGACGGGCTGGCGACGCCGAACGACAAGCAGCCGATCCATCCGCAATATCTGGCGCAGCAGATCAGCCGCTTTGCCGCCGCCGATGCGATTTTCACCTGCGACGTCGGCACGCCGACCGTCTGGGCCTGCCGTTATCTGCAAATGAACGGTCAGCGCCGTCTGCTCGGCTCGTTTAACCACGGCTCAATGGCGAATGCCATGCCGCAGGCGATTGGCGCGCAAGCCATTGACCGCACGCGGCAGGTGGTCGCCTTGTGCGGTGACGGCGGATTCGCCATGCTGATGGGGGATTTCCTGACGCTGGCGCAGCAAAAGCTGCCGGTGAAAATCATCATTTTCAACAACAGTGTGCTGGGATTTGTGGCGATGGAAATGAAATCCGGCGGCTATCTCACGGACGGTACCGAGTTGAAAAACCCGGATTTCGCCGCCATTGCTGAAGCCGCAGGCATCAAAGGCATCCGCGTTGAAAAAGCCTCGGATATTGACACCGCCCTTCAGGATGCCTTCGCCTACGAAGGTCCGGTGCTGATCGATGCGATCACCGCCACCGAAGAACTGGCGATGCCGCCGCAGATCAAATTCGAGCAAGCCAAAGGCTTCAGCCTGTACATGCTGCGCGCAGTGATCAGCGGTCGTGGCGACGAAGTGGTTGAACTGGCAAAAACCAACTGGCTGCGATAACCCTGACAGGGCTATAGTGCATGATTAGGCGGGTAATTCTGTCTAATCATGCATTCACAACTACAACCCGAGAAGAGGAAGCCACGTTGATCGACTTACGCAGTGATACCGTAACCCGCCCCAGTGAAGCGATGCGTCAGGCCATGGCCCGCGCTGAAGTCGGCGATGATGTCTACGGCGATGACCCAACGGTAAATGCTTTGCAGGACATGGCCGCAAAGCTGTGCGGTAAAGAAGCAGCGCTGTTTTTACCGACCGGCACACAGGCCAACCTGGTGGCGTTGCTGACGCACTGCCAGCGTGGCGAAGAATATATTGTCGGCCAGAAAGCCCACAATTATATGTACGAAGCAGGCGGTGCGGCGGTCCTCGGCAGCATTCAGCCGCAGCCGCTGGATATGGACGCTGACGGTTCGATTCCGCTGGATAAAGTCGCCGCTGCCATCAAACCGGATGACATTCACTTCGCCCGTACCCGCCTGCTGAGTCTTGAAAATACCCACAGCGGCAAGGTGCTGCCGCTGGAATATCTGCAAAAGGCGTTTGCCTTCACCCGCGAAAAAGGGCTTGCGCTGCATATCGACGGTGCCCGCATCATGAATGCGGCCGTGGCGCTGAACGTGGACCTGCGCGAGATCACGCAGTATTGCGACACGCTGACGATCTGCCTGTCGAAAGGTCTGGGCGCGCCGATTGGCTCCCTGCTGGTCGGCAGCAAAGAGTACATCCAGCGCGCGAACCGCTGGCGCAAAATGACCGGCGGCGGTATGCGCCAGTCCGGTATTCTGGCCGCAGCGGCGATTTACGCGCTGGAAAACAACGTGGCACGTCTGAAAGATGACCACGACAATGCGCAGTGGCTGGCGGAAGAACTGAGCAAGATCGGCGTCGAAATTGCCGCGCCGGGTGCTCAGACCAACGTGCTGTACATCAAACAGAGCGCAGAGCTGGCGGCTAAAATGGGGCCGTGGATGCTGGAGCGCGGAGTGATCATCAGCGCCGGTCCCCTGACCCGTGTGCTGACGCACATCAATATCAGCCGCGAAGACCTGCAAAAAGTCGTGGCGCTGTGGCAGGAATTCCTGCACCAGCACGCCTGACAGACCGTCCGGTTCACGGCGATAACCTGCGGGCTATCGCCGTATTTTCTGCTTTATCTCCCTCACACTGACCGAGCAAATGGAAATGCCAATCACGACACACACTGGCCGGATCGTCGTTCTCGGCGCCAGCGGATATATCGGACAACATCTTACCGCGCATCTCAGCCAGCAAGGCTTTCAGGTGACAGCCGCCGCACGCCGGATCGAATGGTTACAGCAACAAAAATGGCCGAACGTCCGCTGCTGTTTCGCCGATGTGTATCAGAGTAAAACGCTGGCTGCCGCCTTTGAAGGCGCGGATGTGCTGGTGTATCTGGTTCACGCGATGGCCGAAGATGATGACTTGCTGGAAAAGGAACGGCAGGCCGCGCAACACACCCTGCTGGCGCTAAAAGAGTCCTCCATTAAGCACATTGTGTATCTCGGCTCGATGCAGCCGGAAGATAACCATTCGCCGCATTTGCAGGCGAGAAAACTGACCGGCGATTTGCTGCGCATGAGCGCCATCCCGGTGACAGAACTGCGCACCGGCATTGTGATTGGCGCGGGTTCCGCCGCGTTCGAAGTGATGCGTGACATGGTCTATAACCTGCCGGTGCTGACGCCGCCGCGCTGGGTTCGCTCAAAGTCCTCCCCCATTGCGCTGGAAAACCTGCTGAATTATTTGCAGGGGCTGGTGACACTGCCTGCCAGCGAAAATCAGATCCTGGAGGCCGCAGGACCGGAGTACATCAGCTATCAGACCCTGTTTGAACGCTTTATCGCCATGAGCGGCAAACGCCGCTGGCTGATCCCGGTTCCCCTGCCGACCTCCTTTGTGTCGGTGTATTTCCTCAGCCTGATCACCTCCGTACCGACGTCGCTGGCGAAGGCGCTGATTCAGGGGCTGAATCACGATTTACCGGCTGACAGTGAGAAACTGCAAAGGCTGATCCCGCAGATCCTGATCCCTGTTGATCAGGCGATCCGCACAACACTGGAAAAAGAACAGCAGCAAATTATGGATTCACCGGACTGGGGCTACGATGCGGATGCCCGCGCACGCTGGCGCCCCGGCTACGGTTATTACCCGAAACAGGCCGGTTTTACGCTGGAAACCTCAGCCACCAAAGCCTCACTCTGGAAAGTCATTCAGCAGCTGGGCGGCGCGGAGGGGTATTTCTATGCCAACGGCTTATGGAAAACGCGGGCGCGCATCGATGATTTACTTGGCGGCGGCGTAAAATACGGCCGTCCTGATCGCGACTTTCTGAAACCCGGCGATAAAATCGATGGCTGGAAAGTCATCGGGCTGAAACCGCAGCGAGAACTGGCGCTGTTATTCGGCATGAAAGCGCCGGGGCTGGGGCGCTTAACGTTCACTATTACCGATCATGGCGAGAGCCGCAGTCTGGATGTGCGCGCGTGGTGGCATCCCGCCGGGTTCAGCGGGCTGCTGTACTGGTTCAGTATGATGCCCGCTCATCAGTTTATTTTTCGTGGCATGGCAAAACGCATCGCCAGCCTTGCCCGGCAGAAAGACCGTTGCGGACGCTAGAAAGGGTCATTTAATCCGCTTTCGGACACAGCTTTCCCCCTTTCCCATTGCAACCCGCACAATTTCACGAAAGAATGGCACCCTTATTGCTGAGGGGTGCCAGAACTCTGACGCTGACAATATTTTTTCTCTATTTATGAAGGCATTGGCCTGTATATGAAGGTTTTGGTTACCGGTGCGAGTGGCGGCCCTGGACGTAACGCCGTTGAGTTTCTGCGAAATAAAGGCATCAAAGTCCGGGCGACAGGCCGTAACGCCGCCATGGGATCGCTTTTGCAGAAAATGGGCGCGGAATTTATTCACGCCGATCTCACCACGCTGGTCTCAGCACAGGCAAAAGCGTTGCTGGCAGATATCGACACCGTCTGGCACTGTTCGGGGCTGATGTCGCCGTGGGGCAGCGAACAGGAATTTGAACTGGCCAACGTGCGCGCCACGCGCCGTCTGGGCGAATGGTCGGCAGCTTATGGTGTCGAAAACTTCGTGCATATCTCCTCACCGGCCATCTATTTCGATTTCCACCATCACCGCGATATACAGGAAGATTTTCGTCCGCACCGTTTCGCTAACTCGTTTGCGCGCAGTAAAGCCGCCGGTGAGCAGGTGATCAACACGCTGGCACTGTCCAATCCGCAAACCCATTTCACCATCCTGCGGCCGCAAGGTATTTTCGGCCCGCACGATAACGTGCTGCTGCCGCGCCTGTTACAGATGCTGAAATACGGCGGCACGCTGATGTTGCCACGCGGCGGCGAAGCACTGGTCGATATGACGTACGTCGAGAACGCCGTACATGCGATGTGGCTGGCGACGCATTCTCAGTCCACCGAGTCCGGTCGCGCCTTCAACATTACCAATCAGCAGCCGCGCCCGCTGCGTACGCTGGTGCAGCAGCTGATGGAAAATCTGGATATCAAATACCGCATCCGCTCGGTGCCTTATCCGTTGCTGGATATGATGGCGCGGGGCATGGAGCGTATCAGCAAAAGCTCGCATAAAGAGCCGGTGCTGACGCATTACAGCGTGGCGAAACTGAATTTTGATCTCACGCTCGATACGCAGCGCGCGCAGAAAGAACTGGGCTATGTGCCGGTGATTTCGCTCGATCAGGGGATTATCCGCACCGCCGACTGGCTGCGCGATCACGGTAAACTTCAGGGGCTGCACGGTATCGGTCCGAAACGCGACTGACCGCCAGGGTCAGCCGCTGATTTCAGTCATTCTTATCCGGATACTGCACTAATAACGCCTGCGCGATGGCCTGCGTCTGGGCATCCGCATGACCGCGGTAATCACTCTGACGGAAATGCATCTGGAACGCGGCGATCACCCGCCGCTGCTGTTCCGGCGTCATGTCATCACTCACCGGATAGCCGTAGGCTTTCAGCAGCCCCAGTAATTGTGTCTGATCGACCGGTTGCTGCGGATTGCGTCCTGCCAGAGAGTGATTGACCCGCGCCGCATCCGGCCATGCCCCAATCCCGCGTTCAGCCATTTCCTGCCACGGAAACAGCGGGCCGGGATCATCTTTGCGCTGCGGGGCGATATCACTGTGTCCCACCACATTGCGCGGTTCAATCTGATAACGCGTGACAATCTCCTGACTCAGATTTGCCAGCAAATCGATTTGCGCAGGCGGGAACGGATAGAATTTTTTGCCAAGCAGATGCCTGCTGTAGCCTTTGTTTTCCAGCTCAATGCCGACCGACGTGTCGTTGAGATTGGTGCGCCCGCGCCAGCCGCTGGCACCCGCATGCCAGGCGCGCCTATTTTCCGGCACCAGTTGCCACGCCACCGGTTTACCGTCTTCGATAGGCGGTTGCGCCGGAATGAGGTAATGCGCGCTGACGTGTTCATCTGTAAGCGTATTTAATGCGTTGTTGAAATCTTCGGCGGTGTAATGGATCACCAGAAAACGGATCCGCTGATCCGCGCCCTGCGCCTGCCGCGCCGTTTCCAGCCGGAACGGCGCGTCTTTGGCTTTTTCGGTGGCACCCTGACACCCCGCCAGCAACAGCAAGGCGGCGGTCAGTACGCCGCGTGACAGACGGCGGCACATCATTTGCGGTGTACGATCACTGCGGTGCCGGACACGCTGACCATCAGCATGCTGCTGTCTTTACCCACGGTTTCGTAATCGATGTCGATGCCGACAACCGCGTTGGCTCCGCGTTCTTTCGCCTGTTCTTCCAGCTCACGGAAAGCAATCTCACGCGCCTTGCGCAGCTCTTTTTCATAAGCGCCGGAACGTCCGCCGACGATATCGCGCACACCCGCGAAAAAATCACGGAAAATATTCGCGCCTAAAATCGCTTCGCCTGTCACCACGCCACAATATTCAGCAATGGTGAAACCTTCGAGGGTCGGGGTGGTTGAAATTTGCATGAGTATTCCTTATCAGTTGTCGTCCACGTTGAAGCGCAGCGTTCATCCACAGCATAAACCATGCGTGAGAGATCAAGGTATTGCCGGTGACTGTTTTTCTCTGCGCCATGCATTAAGCCAAATCGGTTTTATACTGTATGGTAAAGAAAGTCATGGTGAAAACGTTCAATCTTTCAGTAAGGAATACGATGAAAAAGAAAACTCTGCTCGCCGCAATCCCGTTTGTATTGATGTTAAATGCCTGCACCACGGTAGAACCTGCGTATAAGGATATCGGCAGCCGTACCGCGCCGTGTGTCGACGGCGGCCCTGACAGCGTGGCTCAGCAATTCTATGATTTGCGCATTAAACAAGGCGGCAGCGGAATACCGAATGCCAGCCAGCTTGCGGCGTACCGCCCTTATCTGAGCACCGCGTTATATGACGCCCTGCTGAAAGCACGGTCACAACCGAAAGTGGATATTGCGGCTTCACCCAACGAAAAAACCGGTACCGGCTCCGGCGATGGTGACATTTTCTCCAGCCTGTTTGACGGCCCGACGTCCGCCTCCGTTGACGACGCCTCCACCATTCCAAATACCGACGCCCGCAACATTCCTCTGCGCGTGACCTTCACGCATGAGAAAGACCAAGGCGCGTCAACCCGCTGGAAAGATGAAGTGCTGATGGTGCGGGAAGGCACATGCTGGACGGTCGATGACGTGCGGTATATGGCCAACCTCGATTTCGCTTCCAGCGGCACGCTGCGTCAGGTTTTAGAAAACCAGTAACCCGTTCAGCTTTCTAAAAACCCCACACGAAAATGTTGGTCAATGATGAATAACGCCATTGACCAACACCCCCGTCACAGTTAGTTAACAATATGTTGTGCTACACTTTGGCATTCCTGCGGCAACACATAATTTTTAAGCCGCGATCGTTGCATAACTATGCTGTGGAAGTTACCATCTGCGGCATCAATGGCTATTCACTATTTGCGCATGAGTATTCAACTTAATAGCATCAACTGCTTCTACGGCGTGCATCAGGCGCTTTTTGACATCCAGCTCGACTGCCCTGCCGGTGAAACTTTGGTTTTACTCGGGCCAAGTGGTGCAGGCAAAAGCTCCCTGTTACGTGTTCTGAACCTGCTGGAAATGCCGCGTTCAGGCACATTGCATATCGCCGGTAACACCTTCGATTTCACCCGCAAGCCGGATGAAAAAGCCGTTCGCGAACTGCGTCAGAACGTCGGCATGGTATTCCAGCAATACAACCTGTGGCCGCACCGCACCGTACTCGACAACTTACTGGAAGCCCCGATCCGTGTTCTGGGACTGACCAAAGATGTCGCGATGCAACGTGCCCAGAAACTGCTGACCCGTCTGCGCCTGACCGATTACGCCGATCGCTTTCCTTTACACCTTTCCGGTGGTCAGCAACAGCGTGTGGCGATTGCCCGTGCGCTGATGATGGAGCCTCAGGTTCTGCTGTTTGATGAACCGACCGCCGCGCTTGACCCGGAAATCACTGCCCAGATCGTCAGTATTATCCGCGAACTGGCGGGTACCGGGATTACACAGGTTATCGTGACCCACGAAGTGGAAGTGGCGCGTAAAACCGCCAGCCGCGTGGTGTACATGGAAAATGGCCGCATTGTTGAGCAAGGCGATGCCTCCATTTTCGCTCAGCCGCAAACCAAAGAGTTTGCCAGCTACCTTTCCCACTAAACTGTATTCTTATCAATACATTGATTGATGTTTCTACGGAGTTTGCGATGAAAAAATTAGTAATTGCCGCGGTTCTGGCCACCGTCAGTTTGTCAGCCAGCGCGGCTGATACCATCCGTTTCGCGATGGAAGCGTCTTATCCTCCGTTTGAGTTTGTCGACTCCAGCAACAAGATCCAGGGCTTCGACGTCGATCTGGCGAACGCCATGTGTAAAGAGATGCAGGCCACCTGTACCTTCACCAACCAGGCGTTTGACAGCCTGATCCCAAGCCTGAAATTCCGTCGTTTTGACGCGGTGATTTCCGGTATGGACATCACGCCGGAACGTCTCAAGCAAGTCGCTTTCACCAACCCGTACTACGACAACTCCGCTATTTTCATCGCCCATTCCGGTCAGTTCACTGACGTTGCGGCGCTGAAAGGCAAACGTGTCGGTATGCAGAACGGCACCACCCATCAGAAATACCTGATGGATAAGCACCCTGAAATCACTGCCGTGCCGTATGACAGCTATCAAAACGCCGTGCTGGATCTGAAAAATGGTCGTCTGGACGCGGTCTTCGGTGACACCGCCGTGGTGAACGAATGGCTGAAACAGAACAAAAATCTGGCCGCTGTCGGCGATAAAGTCACTGACCCGACGTATTTCGGTACCGGTCTGGGTGTTGCTGTTCGTCAGAACAACACTGAATTGCTGACTAAACTGAATGATGCGCTGGCAAAAGTGAAAGCTGACGGCACTTACAAGACGCTGTATTCAAAATGGTTCCAGCAATAAGTTTGCCTATCAATGACTGAATTCCAACCTTTAGCAAGCGCCGCCGGGATGACCGTCGGCCTTGCCGTTTGTGCGCTGATCCTCGGCCTGGTGCTGGCGATGATTTTCGCTGTCTGGGAATCCGCGCCGTGGAAGCCGCTTAGCTGGCTGGGCACCGCGTGGGTCACCGTGCTGCGCGGTCTGCCGGAAATTCTGGTGGTGCTGTTCATCTATTTCGGTTCGTCACAGCTGCTGATGGTGCTGGCCGATGGCTTCAGCATCAACCTCGGCCTGTTCGCCATCCCGATCAAACTGCCGATTGAGAACTTCGAAGTCAGCCCGTTTGTGTGTGGTGTGATCGCCCTTTCCCTGCTGTATTCGGCTTACGCATCGCAGACCTTGCGCGGCGCACTGAAAGCCGTGCCGCAAGGCCAATGGGAATCCGGTCAGGTGCTGGGCATGAAAAAGTCGGCGATTTTCTTCCGTCTGATTATGCCGCAGATGTGGCGTCATGCATTACCGGGTCTGAGCAATCAGTGGCTGGTGCTGCTGAAAGACACCGCGCTGGTGTCGCTGATCAGTGTGAATGATTTGATGCTGCAAACCAAAAGTATCGCCACCCGTACGCAGGAACCCTTTACCTGGTATGTGATTGCGGCGGCTATTTATCTGCTTGTCACCCTGTTCAGCCAGTTCGTGATTAAACGCATCGAACTGCGTACTACCCGCTTTGAACGGAGTGCTTCCTGATGTGGGAATATTTACCTGAAGTCCTGAAAGGATTGCACACCAGCCTGACACTGACCGTGGCGGCGCTGATTGTCGCGCTGCTGCTGGCGATGATTTTCACCGTGATCCTCACGCTGAAAGTGCCGGTGGCCAGCCAGATCGTCAAAGGTTATATCACGCTGTTTACCGGCACGCCGTTGCTGGTCCAAATCTTCCTGATTTACTACGGTCCGGGTCAGTTTCCGTCGATCCGTGAAATTCCGTGGTTATGGGAAGTGTTGTCTCAGCCGTGGCTTTGCGCGATGTTTGCGCTGGCACTGAACAGCGCGGCCTATACCACGCAGCTGTTTACCGGTGCGGTGCGCGCGATCCCGTCGGGCCAGTGGCAGTCGTGTAACGCGCTCGGCATGTCGAAACCGCAAACCCTGCGCATTTTGCTGCCGTATGCCTTTAAACGCGCGCTGTCGTCGTATTCCAACGAAGTGGTGCTGGTGTTCAAAAGTACTTCGCTGGCGTACACCATTACGTTGATGGACGTGATGGGTCACAGCCAGCTGATGTATGGCCGTACCTATGACGTCATGGTGTTTGGCGCGGCCGGTCTGGTTTATCTGTGCGTGAACGGCTTGCTGACCCTGATGATGCGTCTGATAGAACGTCGTGCGCTGGCGTTTGAACGTCGCAACTGATTCTCAGAGTCGAAACTGAAGGGACGAGAAATCGTCCCTTTTTTTATGCCGGTGAAAAACCTCCCCACTCACCTTCGTAATTTTTTAATCAAATTTATTGCATACAAATTCATTTAATGGCAACTTAACCGACAGGTTTCACTTCCTGCCAGTTACCCGATTACATCAATGAAATCAGTAAACTGAATCGCGAAGGGAATGTCATTTTTTAAACAGGAATGTATTGCATGAAAAAGCTTATCCTCGCCGCTCTCTTGTCTGCCACTGCGTTTGCTGCCACCGCCGCAGATACCATCCGTTTCGGCACTTCCGCCACTTATCCGCCGTTTGAATCCATCGGTGCTGATAACCAGATTATTGGTTTTGATATCGATCTGGCGAACGCATTATGCAAGCAGATGCAGGAAACCTGTACCTTCACCAACCAGCCGTTTGACGGCCTGATCCCGGCACTGAAATTCCGTCGTTTCGACGTGATTATTTCCGGAATGGATATCACCGAAGAGCGCAGCAAACAGGTGACATTCACCCAGCCTTACTACGCCAATACCGCGATGATCATCGGGCCGAAAGGCAAATTCTCGTCGGTTGCGGATCTGAAAGGGAAACGTGTTGGTCTGGAAAACGGCACCACGCATCAGAAATACCTGATGGAAAAGCATCCTGAAATCACCACCGTCGGCTACGACAGCTACCAGAACGCGATTCTGGATCTGAAAAGTGGTCGTCTGGACGGGCTGTTAGGTGACACCGCCGTGCTGAATGGCTGGCTGAAATCCAACCCGAATCTCGGTGAAGTGGGCGAAGTGATTAAAGATCCGCAATACTTTGGTACCGGCGTCGGCATGGCAGTACGTCCTGATAATACGGCACTGCTGTCCAGGCTGAATGCGGCACTGGAAGGGATCAAAGCCAACGGCGAGTTTCAGAAGATCAATGACAAGTGGTTCCCGGCTCACTGATTCCCCGTCATCCTTTTTTGACAGCCTTCTGAAAAGGCGGCGTTTATGCGTGACATCTCCCAAATATGCAACGAAGCAGAACTTATTACATCGAAAAAGTGACATTCGTCACACTACGTTCATGTAATGACTTTTACACTGTTCAACCGTAATCACTGCGAGATCGAATGTTTATGCACGCACGTTTTCACACCGCCTTTGCGGCACTCCCTGAAAATTTATCCTCCGCGCTTGAGCCGTTTCTGCGTCATGATGACTTCCCGGCAATGCTCACCGCGGCTGACGTTGCGCAGGTAAAACAGGCGACCGGGCTGGACGATGACGCGCTGGCATTTGCCCTGTTGCCTCTGGCTGCAGCCTGTTCCGTTACGCCTATTTCTCATTTCAACGTCGGTGCAGTAGCCCGCGGAATTTCCGGCAACCTGTATTTCGGTGCCAATATGGAATTCGCCGGTGCGCCGATGCAGCAAACCGTTCATGCCGAACAGTCCGCCGTGACTCACGCCTGGCTGCGCGGGGAAATCCGTCTGGCTTCCATCACCGTGAATTACACCCCGTGCGGTCACTGCCGTCAGTTTATGAATGAACTGACCAGCGGCACCGCGCTGGATATCCATCTGCCCGATCGTGACGTGGCTACGCTGGGCGATTACCTGCCCCACTCCTTCGGCCCGAAGGATCTGGACATCACCACCCTGCTGATGGACAAAGTAGACCACGGCTACACACTGGCAAACGCGGACCCGCTGGCCCTGCTGGCGCTGGATGCCTGCAACCAGAGCCATGCGCCTTACAGCAAATCTCACAGCGGTGTGGCGCTGGAAACATCCAACGGCAAACAGTTTGCTGGCCGTTACGCGGAAAACGCGGCGTTTAACCCGAGCCTGCCTCCGCTCCAGGCAGCGTTAATTCTGCTGAACATGTCCGGGGAAGATTGCCTGAACGTTCGCCGCGCCGTGCTGGTCGAGCAAACGGATGCGCTGATCACCCAAAACGATGCCACACGCGCCACCTTAAACGCGCTGGGCTGTGAAGATATCACCACGCTGACCTGCTGAAAACGTGAGCGGGTTAACACTAAAGACTTCGTTTCCGGAGTCTTTAGTTACATAACATTGTCATTACGTTTGTCATTTGAAATCCTTATTTCCTCTCTGTTACCCTTCAACGCGCCGAAATATAAAAAACACATTCTGAAAACCGGAAGAGTAAAACGATGGAACTTGAATACGAAAGTAAACGTCCCCTGTACATCCCGCATGCTGGTCCGATTCTGTTAGAGTTTCCGTTACTGAACAAAGGCAGTGCTTTTACTGAAGAAGAGCGCAGCAACTTTAACCTTCACGGTTTACTGCCGGAAGCGGTGGAAACCATTGAAGAGCAGGCCGACCGCGCCTACCGCCAGTTTCAAAATTTCAAAAACGACATCGATAAACACGTCTATCTGAGAAACATTCAGGATACCAACGAAACGCTGTTTTACCGTCTGCTGGACAGCCATCTCAGCGAAATGATGCCGGTGATTTATACGCCGACCGTCGGCGAAGCCTGTGAACACTTTTCTGATATTTATCGCCGCGCCCGTGGCCTGTTTATCTCCTACCCGAACCGCGCTCATATCGATGACATGCTGCAAAACGCCACCAAACAACACGTCAAAGTGGTGGTGGTGACCGACGGCGAACGCATCCTCGGCCTGGGCGATCAGGGCATCGGCGGCATGGGGATCCCGATTGGTAAACTTTCGCTGTATACCGCCTGTGGCGGCATCAGCCCGGCGTATACCCTGCCGGTGGTGCTGGATGCCGGTACCAACAATCCGCAATTGCTGAATGACCCGCTGTACATGGGCTGGCGTCATCCGCGCATCACCGGCGAAGAATACGAAGCCTTCGTCGATCAGTTTATTCAGGCAGTGAAAATCCGCTGGCCGAACGTGCTGTTGCAGTTTGAAGATTTCGCCCAGAAGAACGCCATGCCGATCCTCGAACGTTACCGTGATGAGCTGTGCTGCTTTAACGATGATATTCAGGGCACCGCGTCCGTGGCGCTGGGCAGCCTGATTGCCGCCAGCAAAGCCGCCGGTGGCAAGCTGAGTGATCAGACCGTCGCCTTCCTCGGTGCGGGTTCTGCCGGTTGTGGTATCGCCGAACAGATCGTGGCGCAGATGAAGTCTGAAGGTCTGAGCGAAGAAGAAGCCCGCGCCAAAGTCTTTATGGTGGATCGTTTTGGTCTGCTGACCGACAAACTGCCTAACCTGCTGGATTTCCAGAGCAAACTGGTGCAGAAAAGCAGCGCACTGGCAAGCTGGGGAATGGAAAGCGACAGCGTTTCCCTGCTGGATGTGGTGCGTAACGCCAAACCGACCGTGCTGATCGGTGTTTCCGGCCAGCCGGGCCTGTTCACCGAAGAAATCATCCGCGAGATGCACAAACACTGTGCGCGTCCGGTGGTGATGCCGCTGAGCAACCCGACATCCCGCGTGGAAGCGACACCTGCCGATATCCTTAACTGGACGGATGGCGCGGCGCTGGTGGCCACCGGCAGCCCGTTTGCACCGGTCAGCCACAAAGGCACGCTGTACCCTATCGCACAGTGCAATAACTCCTTCATCTTCCCGGGTATCGGGCTGGGGGTGATTGCCTCCGGTGCGACACGCGTGACCGACGGTATGCTGATGGCCGCGAGCCGGACGCTGGCAGAATGTTCCCCGCTGGCGACGGAAGGTAAAGGTTCATTGTTACCGGATGTGGACGACATTCAGGGCGTGTCCAAATGCATCGCGATGGCCGTCGGTAAAGCCGCGCAGTTGCAGGGCGTCGCCATGGTGACATCAGAAGACTCGCTGTCGAAAGCGATTGAGCACAACTTCTGGGCACCGCAATACCGCAGCTATAAGCGCACGTCTTTCTGATAATCGCCGGAAAAACAGTCAGACACTGATCGGGACCAATGCCTTGTGCATTGGTCTTTTTTTCACTCAAATTGCAGCGCGTGGCGCAGATTCAAAAGTAATTCGCTGAAAAGTGCTGAAAAAACCCGCGAAGCCGGTGGATGCGGACGCCAACGTATTGCGAAGCCCGGAGAGGTAAAGTAGCCTTGGATCCGATTTCCATCTGGTCATAACAGGGATACCTATGATTAAGCGACTCATCGCTGGCGTTTTCGGCATCATTATTCTGATGCTGGCGGTCGCTATTGGGCTTGATCAGTGGATAAGCATACGCACCCAGCCTTACATTTATGACGAGGTGCAGACCCTGCCACACCGTCAGGTCGGCGTGGTGCTCGGCACCGCGAAGTATTACCGCACCGGCGTGATCAACCAGTATTACCTGTACCGCATTCAGGGTGCGATCAATGCCTACAACAGCGGTAAGGTGAAATACCTGCTGCTGAGTGGCGACAACGCGCAGCAAAGTTATAACGAGCCAAGCACCATGCGCCGCGACCTGATTGCCGCCGGTATCCCCGCCAGCGATATCGTGCTCGACTACGCCGGATTCCGCACGCTCGATTCCATCGTCAGAACCCGCAAAGTTTTCGACACCAACGATTTCATCATCATCACCCAGCGTTTCCACTGTGAGCGGGCGTTGTTTATCGCGCTGCATATGGGGATTCAGGCGCAATGTTTCGCCGTCCCTTCCCCGAAAAATATGCTCAGCGTGCGCAGCCGCGAGATCTTCGCCCGTCTGGGTGCGCTGACCGATTTGTACCTGCTCAAACGCGAACCCCGCTTCCTCGGCCCGCTGATCCCGATTCCTGCGGTACATACCATTCCTGACGATGCGCAGGGCTATCCGGCCGTCACGCCGGAACAACTGCTGGCGTTACAACAGCAACTGGAAGCCGAGAAGAAAGCCGCCATCGCCAAAGCCGCCGCTGAAAAAGCGGCAGCCGATAAAGCCGCTGCGGACAAAGCAGCCGCAGACGAAGCCGCCAGACTGAAAGCAGAACAGGAAGCCAACGACGCAGCGCAGGATGAAGCAGAAGATGTGGAACCCACCGCCAAACCCGAACCGGCGAAACCGGCAGGCAGAAATCCCTTCCAGCAGTGATCGCCGGACCGCTCCCTCCCCTGCGAAGGGGAGGGTTGGGGTGGGGTATTAAGGTCAAAAGCAAGATTTAAAGTGAGCTTTGACAAAGCGTTAGCCTTTAAAACCCCCTCCCAACCTCCCCCTTCGCAGGGGGAGGAGCAAAGACCCCAGCCCTCCCCTTCGCAGGGGAGGGAGTTGATCGAGTTCTGAATTTACGACAGCAAAAAGGCCGCATAAGCGGCCTTTTGTTTGTCTTTCCGATGGCTTACTTCTTCTTGGCGTACTTCAGGGAATCCAGCGCCACCGCGAAGATGATGATGCTGCCCTTGATGATGTACTGCCAGTACGGGTTAACGCCGATGTAAGTCAGACCGTAGTTGATAACGGTGAAGATCAGTACACCGGTCACCACGCCTGCCACAGAACCCACACCACCGGCGAATGACACGCCGCCGACCACGCAGGCTGCGATGGCATCCAGTTCATACATAAAGCCGAGGTTGTTGGTCGCACTGCCGATACGCCCTGCTTCCAGCAAACCGCCGAACGCATAGAACACACCGGACAACGCATAAATCATGATCAGGTTTAACGGAACGTTAACGCCAGACACTTTCGCGGCTTCAGGGTTACCCCCGATAGCAAAGATGTTTTTACCGAAGCGGGTTTTATTCCACAGCACCCAGACAAAGGCGATGGCAATCAGCGCGTAGAAGGTGATGTAGGAAAGCTTCAGGCCGCCTAAATGGATAAAGCCTTGCGCAAACTGTGAGAAGCCCGGGTCAAAACCGGCTACCGGTGAGGAACCGACATAGTCGTAATACAGGGAGTTAATCCCGTAAACGATAATCATCGTACCCAGCGTGGTAATAAACGGCGTCACGTTCAGGTAAGCGATAATCACACCATTCAGCAAACCAATTAACGCGCCCACAATACACACGGTCAGAATAACCAGCGGAATTGGCACCACTTCGAGGTTCGGGAAGACTTTGTTGACGTTGTCCATCGCCTGCAACATGGTGGCAGCCACCACCGCCGCTAACCCGACCTGACGCCCGGCTGACAGGTCAGTACCCTGCGTCACGATAAGCCCCGCCACGCCGAGCGCGATAATCACGCGCACGGAAGACTGAGTCAGAATGTTACTTAAGTTGACGAGACTGAGGAAGCTCGGATCCTGGATGATAATAATGGCCAGTAAGACCAGCAGGACCACATAAATGCCGCCCTCTTTTAAATAAGTGAGCACACTTTTCTTATTTAATGCTTTCATAATAAGAACCCTTAAAAATTAGAGATGCAAGGAAGCCAGGCGTAATATTTCGTTCTGCGAGGTATTTTTGGTTTCAACAATACCTGCAACCTGTCCATTACTCATAACCAATATTCTGTCAGTAATACCCAGCAACTCTGGCATTTCAGAGGAGATAATAATGATCCCCTTCTCTTTTTTCGCCAACTCGGTGATTAACTGGTAAATTTCGAACTTAGCGCCAACGTCAATGCCGCGCGTCGGTTCATCCAGCATTAATATTTCAGGGTTGGTTAATAACCAGCGCCCGATAATGACTTTTTGCTGATTCCCGCCTGACAATGAACCAATGCTGGTTTTATGTCCCGGCGTTTTCACCCGCATGGAATCGATAACCCATTGGGTATCGCTTTTCATACGGGTGGTATCGAGTAAACCGGCTTTATTCTTATATTGACGAATATTGGAAATCAGCGAGTTAAAGCCGATGTCCAGATACGCATAAATACCGGTGGAACGACGTTCTTCCGTCACCAGTGCAAAACCGTGATTAATGGCTTCGTTAGCACTGTGATTATTAATTTTTTTGCCGTGCAGTTTAATGGTACCGGCGACTTTCTCGCGGATGCCAAATAACGTCTCGACGATATCGGTACGTTTTGCCCCGACCAGACCGGCAATGCCGAGAATTTCCCCTTTGTGCAAATCAAAGGAAATATCACGAATTGAAGGCTGACGCAGCGAGGTCAGATTACGCACTTCGAGGATGACTTCACCCGGTACGTTCTGGCGATCAGGGAAACGCTGGCTCAGTGAACGGCCGACCATCATGGAAATGATTTTATCCATGTCGAGACCTTCCAGCGGCTGCGTAACAATCCACTGACCGTCGCGCAGAATGGTGATTTCATCGCATAACTGGAAAATTTCTTCCATCTTATGAGAGATATACACAATGCCACAGCCACGGTCTTTCAGCTTACGGATGATGGTGAACAGATGGTTCACTTCTTTTTCCGTCAGCGAGGACGTCGGTTCGTCCATAATGACGATTTTTGCATTGTAGGAAAACGCCTTGGCGATTTCGATCATCTGCATCTGTGAAACGGACAGTTTACCGACCTTGTCGCGCGGATCGATATCAATGTCCAGTTCGTCAAAAATCGCCTTGGTGTCTTTGTACATTTTGTCCTGATCGACAAAAAGACCTTTGGTCGGATAACGTCCCAGCCACATGTTGTCCATGACCGTACGTTGCAACACCAGGTTTAATTCCTGATGGACCATCGACACGCCTTGTTCAAGCGCTTCTTTTGAACTTTTAAAATTAACTTCCTGTCCCTGAAAAAGAATGGTACCGGAGTCTTTGCTGTATATCCCGAAAAGGCATTTCAATAATGTGGATTTACCGGCGCCGTTTTCACCCATCAGGGCGTGAATGGAATGAGGACGCACTTTTAAATTCACATTATCTAACGCCCTGACGCCAGGAAATGATTTATTAATACCACTCATTTCCAGAAGGAATTCGTCCGGTTTTTGTGTTGTGTCAGATAACGTATTATCGGCCATAGTTATACCTGGCTAAAGATAAAAATAAACGGGTGTATTAATACCTGATGTCAGTAATGCAGCCGGCAAGCGAACCTGCCGGCTGCATCGTGACATGACGTCCTGTCAGATAAGCATTAACGTCTCAATACCCTTCATTCTTCATGTTGCAGATGCGGTGGCTACGCTTATTCGCCCGAATCACTTACCTGAGTAAGCTCATCGGGACTCACTCGTTTGCCGCCTTCCTGCAACGCAAATTATTTTGGGTATAACACTTTGTCTTTATTTACGGCTTAACCGCAATTATTTTTGCCACTGCTTAGCTTTGTTTTTTATTGCTGTCTGTCTGTCTGTCTTTATTGCTGCTGACGTCGACTTATTTCACGAAGGAAGACAGATTGTCTTTATCCACCGCGACGTAAGGAATACGAACAACTTTGTTTTCAACTTTCCAGTCAGTCCCTTCAGCAGCAGGTTTACCGGCTGCCAGGTTTTTCGCCAGATCAAAGGTCGCTTTAGCCTGGTTGTTCGCATCGTTCAGCACGGTACCGGCCATTGCGCCAGATTTCACCAGTGCCAGCGCTTCTGCCAGGGCATCCACACCAAATACCGGAATGCTGGATTTGTTATGAGATTTCAGTGCTTCTACAGCACCCATTGCCATGGCATCGTTGTTGGCGATAACCACTTCGATTTTGTTGGCGTTAGGACCAGACAACCATGCATCCATCTTGTCTTTCGCCTGTGCGGTATCCCACATAGCGGTATCAAGTTGCAGCTGATCAGTTTTCAGGCCTTCTTTGCCGTTCAGGGTGCTGATGACGTATTTAGTACGCGCTTCAGCATCCGGATGGCCCGGTTCGCCTTTGATCAGCACGTATTGGATCACGCCGTCTTTGTTCAGATCCCAGGCCGGGTTCGCTTTCCAGTGTTTAGCAATCAGCTCACCCTGGATCACGCCAGATTCTTTAGAATCGGTACCGACGTAATAGGCTTTGTCGTAGCTGTCCAGCGCTTTACGGGAAGGTTCTTTGTTGTAGAAAACAACAGGAATGCCGGCACCGCGGGCTTTCTCAATGATTACCGGGGCAGCAGCCGGGTCAACCAGGTTAATGGCTAACGCTTTCACACCCTTCGCCAGCATGACGTCAACCTGGTCATTCTGGGTAGACTGGCTGTTTTGCGAGTCATTCATCAGCAGTTGCACATCTGGAGAAGCTTTAGCATCTTTTTCAATGGCTTTGCGAACTTCAGACATGAAGTTGTCATCATATTTGTAGATGGTGACGCCGATTTTAGTATCAGCAGCATGTGCGGCAAAACCAAACATCATGCTTGCAGCCAGAGTCGCCAGGGTGAAGACCTTCTTATTCATTTGTATCTCCGGTTATGTAGGGTGTTACA
Source organism: Rahnella victoriana (assembly GCF_021276285.1). Classification (NCBI taxonomy): domain Bacteria; kingdom Pseudomonadati; phylum Pseudomonadota; class Gammaproteobacteria; order Enterobacterales; family Yersiniaceae; genus Rahnella; species Rahnella victoriana. The sequence continues at coordinate 3,247,924 of NZ_CP089919.1, read as the reverse complement.
GAATGTGGCACCGGAAATCCCTGCGGGAGCAGTACAGCTCCACGTCATGATTGTGGGTGCCTGCCATCCTTGACTGATAACGTCCTGACTCGCTGTGAAACAAGTCCGGCAAACCGGACCCAAAATGAATCATATTGAAAACGAATGAATCATAATGTGCGCGATGTTAATAAACTGTGAAAGTTCTCACAGATTGAAAACGGTTACATCGCGTTATTTGATCAATAAGTGACGGGTGCCACATTTTGCCAGGGTGCAACCGAATGGCGTCTGACCAGCGTCGGCATAAAACAATGCGAAACGCCCGTAGCTAACTGTTCTGCCGCACCTTTTAAAGCCAGTTCGGTGGCCAGCGTCGCCATGGAAACGATCGGATATCGCACGGTGGTCATTTTCGGGCTGGTGTAGCGGGCAATCGGAATATCGTCAAAACCGATCAGTGAAAAGTCATCCGGAATGTTAATTCCGTTTTCTTTCAACACCGCCATCGCACCGGCCGCCATCGAATCGTTATAGGCAAACACCGCGCTGAGGTGCAGATTACGCCCGAGGAGTTCCACCATCGCCGCCTCACCGCCCTGCAGATCCGGCGAACTTTGTGCCCGCCATGCGGCAGGTGGCGCGTCACCGCTCTGATGTGCCTGCGTCATTGCCTGAGCGTAGCCCTGATAACGCTGCAAATCGTCTTCGATACCGTGACTTGACCCGATATAGCCGATGCGCTGATGGCCCTGCGACAGCAACAAACGCGTCGCCATCTCCGCACCGCTGACGTTGTTAAGCCAGACACAACGGTGCTCGTAGCCCGGAATGACGCGGTTAATCAGCACCATGCCGGATACCTGATCCATAAACCGCGACAGTTCGTCATCGCCCAGCGCTTTCGAATGCACAATGAGTGCGTTACAGCGTTGACGAATCAAAACCTCAATGGCGTGCCTTTCTTTTTCGGCAATATGATAGCTGTTACCTATTAAAACGTATTTCTGATGCTGCTGTGCAACGGTATCCACCGCTTTCACCAGCGCGCCGAAAAACGGATCTGACACATCCATGACCACCACACCGATGGTGTCGCTGCTTTGCGTGGCCAGCGCCTGCGCGTTGGCATTAGGCCGGTATCCCAGCGTGGCGACAGCCTGCAACACCTGCTCGCGGGCTTCTTTACTGGCGATAGCGGGATTGTTCAGAACACGTGAAACGGTGGCGACAGAAACCCCCGCCAGCCGGGCGACATCACGAATGGTGACCATGCGTCGCTCCGTGATCAGCCAGAGAGTGGTACGGAGGAATACGGAAATTTTTAACCCAGGAGGTAAAGAAGCCGGACAAAGAGAAGCGAGGTGAAGTGCGCATGGCGTTTCCTTTTTTAGTGTAGTGGTCGTCGGAGAGGCACGACCGCTATCCTAAACATTTTGCGAAAACGCCTGCGTGAATCTCGTCACAGGAAAGAAAACGTTTACATACAATTCTGTAACCTTCATCCCAAATCTATCATTTAGGATGATGTGACGATCTGGGATCAGGCGGTTTTCAGTTCAACACCGGAGGCTTTGACCGTCAGTTTACGCCATAACCACTCCACCGGTCCCTGACGGAAATGCCGCAACCACAGCAGGGTCACCAGCAAGTTACACGCCCAGACCAGCGGCACCAGCGCCAGCAGTTGCAGGCGGTCGAAGTGCTGGTAGAAGCCGAAGACATTGAAGAATGTGGTGCAGATCAGCGTCTGTAACAGGTAGTTGGTCAGGGCCATGCGGCCAATCTGCGCAATCCAGTTCACCGCCCGCCAGCGGGAAATCTGCGGCCAGAAGCCGTAACACAGCGCCAGATAACTGACGGCCTGCATCAGCGAGCCAATTTCCCGCGGCACCTGCAATAAAAAACCGCTCCAGCGGTAGTCCCAGCCGGTGCGGTATTGCAGGTAAATCGCCGGAATTTGTATCAGTAATGAAAGCGGTAACAGTACAGCGGCAACTTTGCGGTAATGTGCGAGGCGAAACTCACCTTTCAGCCAGCCGCTGCGCATCAGCCCGGCACCTGTCAGCATTGCGCCCGCCAGTTCCCAGCCGTATTGCGCACCGATCGCCAGCAAACTGGAGGACAGCAAATCGAGGCGGTTGCGGATCGCTTCCCAGCCACCTTTCAGCCGCCAGTATTGTTCATATTGAATTTCCGCTGGTCCCGGCAGCCAGAAACTGCCGGGTTTCGGCGAGGTAATGAACCCGAGCATCGCCAGCACGGCGACGCCGATCAGATACAAAATAATGCCGGTGGAAATCAGCGACTGACTGCTGCGCCCTTCCCGCACCATCCGCCAGCACACCAGACCGATCAGCCCGTAAGACAGCAAAATATCGCCGTCCCACATCAGGGTGGCATGCAGAAACCCGCACAGTAAAAGAATCGACAAACGCGCCTGGATCCAGTGTTTACCGCGCGGCAGCAACAAAAACAGACCGCCGCCAAACAGCATGGCAAACATCATCAGGAATTTACCCTGCGCGACGACGTCGAGCACCGCCCAGGTCCAGGTATCAGAAACAGAGGGCGTTCCGGCAAACGCCGGATTCAGGTAAGCGGCTTTCGGTAAACCGAAGGCGCTGATATTGAGCAGAAGAATGCCAAAAATGGCGAGGCCACGGGCAAAGTCGAGCGTGGCAATACGTGAGCGCACCCTGACATTCCTTTTGAAGATTGTTGAGTTATTTAAGAATAAGGGAAGAAAATCAGGGTGGCTACCCTCCAGGTAAATGAAGTTGCAGCAAGGCAGCCAGCGAGCAGAGCCCGATGAGCTGACTGATGTCAGTGATTCGGGTCTACGAACGCAGCGAACACCGCTGCGGCTTTAGTTACGACGGATGGCGGACGGTTCTTAAAAATTCTTGTCGTGTATTCTGGCTGGATTTGAAAAGTCCACCGAGTGATGTTGTCGTCGTTGCGCTGGTCGCGTCACGCACACCGCGTGCTTTCACGCAGTAATGCACGGCGTCAATGGAGACGGCCACGTTGGTGGTGCCGAGCAGGGTTTGCAAGGCCACCAGGATCTGCTGGGTCAGGCGTTCCTGAACCTGCGGACGCTGCGAGAAGAACTGCACAATGCGGTTGATTTTCGACAGGCCAATCACGGTATCTTTCGGGATATAGGCCACGGTGGCTTTGCCATCGATGGTCACGAAATGGTGTTCGCAGGTACTGGTCAGGGTGATATCGCGCACGGTGACCATTTCATCCACTTTCATCTTGTTTTCGATGACGGTGATTTTCGGGAAATTGGCGTAATCAAGCCCGGAGAAGATTTCATCCACATACATCTTGGCGATGCGGTGCGGCGTTTCCGCCAGACTGTCATCGGAAAGATCCAGATTAAGAAGCTGCATGATGCCGGTCATATGTTCCTGGATCCGCTGCTTGCGCGTTTCGTTGTCGATCGGCAAAGCTTCACGCAGAGGGGTTTCCAGACCACGGGCTAACAGGGCCTCGTGAACCAAAATGGCTTCTTTACTCAGGGTTGGCATTCTTTCTTTCTCCGGCAGATGTAATCACTTTGACGCAGATCACGCTAAAGTGAGGTGGCTTACTGTAGTAGAGAGCCGGTTCAGAATCCAGTGAATGTGCGTCATGATGGATGAAATAGCTGCAAGTTATCGGTTCTGCCGGAAGACCAGCGCCCCTGCAATAATGAAACCGACCAGCGCGACATACAGCGCAGGCTCCAGACGGTGCGTCAGTGCGGTAGAAATGGCCGACAGAACGGGGCCGAATAACTGACCGACGGCATAACCGGTGGTCAGCAAACCGGCCATGTAGCGGCTGTGATTCGGTGCCAGTTCGCGGCTATATTGTAAAGCCAGCTGGACCACACTGAGGAAACCGCCGCCGGTCAGCAATGCGCCCAGCACCAGACCGGTCACGCCCGGCACCACTTCCGCACACAAAATCCCTAGCCCCTGCGCCCATAATGTGAGCGCCAGACGGTTATGCGTCGTCAGGCGGTGCCGGGTCAGAATACCGATGATGATGCCGATCACCGCCGCGCCGCCAAACACCGGCCAGACGAACTGGGCGAACAGGCTGTCAGGGAAACGTGCACTCGCCATCTGCGATAAAAACGTGGCGGGAAGGATGTAACCAAAGCCCGCCAGACTGTAACTCCACACCAGTCGTTTCAGCGCAGGCGTCATCACCAGCGGTTCAGTTGCCACATGCGAGCGGTGCAAATCTCCTGTTCGCGGCAGGGTCGGCGTAATGATCGCCACAAAAATCAGCGCCAGCACGCCGTACACGCACCAGGCCTGCGCCGAGGTCAGCTGCAAACTGTGAATGCCGACGGCCAACATGCCGCTGAGGAAAATCCCCGCGCCCGGCCCGGCAAACACCGCGGCACTCAGCGCCGGACGGCCATAATGCGCCAGACGTTCATTACACCACGCAGACACCATCACCATCGCCCAGCCGCTGGTCCAGCCGATCATAAAGCGCACGATGCTGTGCAGCACTTCGCCGGAAATCACCGCCGACAATAATGTCAGCACAACGCCGCCCCACACCCCCAGCCACAAACGGCGCTCGAGATGTTTGCCCGCGCGCATCCCGTCGAACGCGCCACACAGATAACCGAGGTAGTTGAAGGCCGCAACCAGCCCCGCGCCGGTCAGGCTGAACTGATGTTCAGCTATCATTAAAGGCACCTGCGGCGTAAAGGCGAAGCGCCCGATACCCATCGCGACCACAAAAGCCAGAAAACCACTTAGCGCAATTCGAAAGGCCATAACTGCTCCGTTAAAAGAAACCGCGATGCAACATCATAGAAACAATGAATAAACATACTCAAAGCCCGAGGCTGAAAACAGCGGATTTCTTAAAAGAAAGTAAATTGAATGTTGTCGCTATGATGCCTTATGAGTACAATCACGAAAACTGAATAATACAAACCAACTTGTTTACGATAAGAGAACACAGGAACCCATCATGGATCTCACTCAGTTACGGATGTTTTGCTGCGTAGCGGAAACCGGTTCGCTGGCACGCGCGGCAGAGCAGTTGCATCGCGTCCCGTCGAACCTGACCACCCGCCTGCGTCAGCTGGAACTCGAACTGGGCACCGATCTGTTTATCCGCGAAAAGCAGCGCATCCGCCTTTCCGCCATGGGCCATAATTTTCTGAACTATGCCGAACGTATTCTTGCGCTGAGCGACGAAGCCATGAGCATCACGCATGCCGGTGAACCCGCCGGGAACTTCGCGCTGGGATCGATGGAAAGTACGGCGGCGACGCGCCTGCCCTCTTTACTGGCGGCATATCATCAGAAGTTTCCGCAGGTGGCGCTGTCGCTGGTCACGGCCACCTCCGGCGAAACCATCGACAGCGTGCGTGCCGGACGTCTGGCGGCGGCGCTGGTGGATGGCCCGATCGATTTTGACGATATCAATGGCTGCATTTCTTTTCGTGAACGCATGGTGGTGATCACGCCGCCCGGCGAATCGCCGCAGGAAGTGCCTGCCGGGCGCAGCGGTCATACCGTTTTTGCGTTCCGCCCGAGTTGTTCATACCGCCAGCGTTTACAGGGCTGGATCAAACACATGAGCATTCCGGTCGCCAATACCATGGAGATCCAGTCCTATCATTCGATGATGGCCTGCGTCGCCAGCGGTGCGGGGATTGCCATGGTGCCGCGCTCGGTACTCGAACAATTGCCCGGCCACGAACGGGTCAGCATTCACGAGATCCCGGATGAATTCGCCGATACCGCCACCTGGCTTATCTGGCGCAGGGACGCCTTCAGCCCGAATGTGCGGGCGCTGAAAGAACTGATCATCGAACAAAATGACGGCGTGATCCCGTTACTGAAACATCCGCTCGCCGGGGAACACGATCCGGCGCTGCACCCGACCTATTAATTCGAAACTGAATAAGTAAAAACACCTGACTGGAGCTAAAAAATGCAAATGATCAAAACGCGCGCGGCTGTCGCCTGGGGCCCGAACCAACCTCTGTCCATCGAAGAAGTCGATTTGATGCCACCACAAAAAGGCGAAGTGCTGGTGCGGATCGTCGCGACCGGCGTGTGCCACACCGACGCCTACACCCTGTCAGGCAAAGATCCGGAAGGCGTCTTCCCGGCGATCCTCGGCCATGAAGGCGGCGGCGTGGTGGAAGCGGTTGGCGAAGGCGTCACCAGCGTGGCCGTCGGCGATCACGTCATTCCGTTGTACACCCCGGAATGTGGCGAGTGTAAGTTCTGTAAATCCGGCAAAACCAACCTGTGTCAGGCGATCCGCACCACGCAAGGTAAAGGTCTGATGCCGGACGGCACCACCCGTTTCTTCAAAGACGGCAAGCCGATTTTCCATTACATGGGCACCTCGACCTTCTCCGAATACACCGTGGTTCCTGAGATCTCGCTGGCGAAAATCAACAAAGAAGCCCCGCTGGAAGAAGTCTGTCTGCTCGGTTGTGGCGTGACCACCGGTATGGGTGCCGTTATCAATACCGCGAAAGTCAAAAAAGGCGACACCGTAGCCATCTTCGGCCTCGGCGGCATTGGTCTTTCAGCCATCATTGGCGCCGTGATGGCGGGCGCAGGCCGCATCATAGGTATCGATCTGAACACCAGCAAATTCGATCTGGCGCGTAAACTTGGCGCAACCGACCTGATCAACCCGAAAGATTTCGATAAGCCGATTCAGGACGTGATCGTTGAAATGACCGACGGCGGCGTGGACTTCTCCTTCGAATGTATCGGTAACGTGAACGTGATGCGTTCCGCGCTGGAATGCTGCCATAAAGGCTGGGGCGAATCGGTCATCATCGGCGTGGCCGGTGCAGGCGAAGAAATCTCCACCCGTCCTTTCCAGCTGGTGACCGGCCGTGTATGGCGTGGTTCGGCTTTCGGTGGCGTTAAAGGCCGCAGCCAGTTACCGGGCATTGTGCAGCGTTATCTGGACGGCGAATTCGCCCTGAACGATTTCATCACCCACACCATGCCACTGGAAGAAATCAACGAAGCCTTTGACCTGATGCACGAAGGAAAATCTATCCGAACGGTGATTCATTTTAACAAGTAAGGAATGTGTCGATGAGCAGCTCGATTGAACTACTCGAAGAACACCGGATGTTTGGCGGCTGGCAGCAGCGCTACCGCCATACCTCTGAGAGCCTGAATTGCAGCATGACGTTCAGCCTTTATCTGCCCCCGGCGCAGGACGATACACCGCCGCCGGTGCTGTACTGGCTGTCGGGTCTGACCTGCAATGACGAAAACTTCACCATCAAAGCCGGGGCGCAACGTGTCGCGGCAGAGCTTGGCGTGATTCTGGTGATGCCGGATACCAGCCCGCGCGGTGAAGGCGTCGCCAACGACGACGGTTATGACCTCGGCCAGGGCGCAGGTTTTTATCTGAATGCCACGCAGGCACCGTGGGCCGCGCATTTTCGCATGTACGATTATCTGCTCGATGAACTGCCTGCGCTGATCAGCGGGCATTTCAAGGTCAGCCATCGTCAGTCTATTTTCGGGCACTCGATGGGCGGTCACGGCGCACTGATGCTGGCACTGCGTAATCCGCAGCGTTTCTGCTCCGTGTCAGCGTTTGCGCCGATCGTGAATCCGGCGCAGGTGCCGTGGGGACGCAAAGCGTTCAGCGCGTATCTGGGGGATGACGAAAGCCAGTGGCTGCAATACGACAGCTGCCACCTGCTGAGCGCCCTGCCGGAAGATCAAAAACCGTTCCCGATTTTAGTCGATCAGGGCGACGGCGATCAGTTCCTGGCAGATCAGCTGCAACCGGCAAAACTGGCCGAGATCGCCCGCCAGCGCGGCTGGCCGTTACAGTTGCGCGTTCAGCCCGGATACGATCACAGCTACTTCACGATTGCCTCATTTGTGGAAGATCACCTGAGATTCCATGCGGAGTTTTTGCACTCTGAAGTCTGACACTCTGCTGATGCAATAAGGGTTTGGCTTTGCTCCTCCCCCTGCGAAGGGGGAGGCTGGGAGGGGGTTTTAAGGGCTAACCCCCGGTCAGAGCACACTTCAACTTATGGATTTTGACCTTAATACCCCACCCCAACCCTCCCCTTCGCAGGGAAGGGAGTTGTTCTGCGTTTGTGAAAACAAACAAAGGAATTGTCATGTCCGTTAATTTCAGGCCTAAAACTGGCCAGATCCTCATCTGTAATTTGTTGGGAAAAATGCGATATGGTTCAAACCTATAGCTGCCCCCAAAAATCAATTCTTCAATTTCGGATCCAGCGCATCCCTTAACCCATCGCCCAGCAAATTAAACGCCAGTACGGTCAGGAATATGGCCAGACTGGGGAATATCGCCACGTGCGGTGCCATGACCATGTCGGCGCGGGCTTCGTTGAGCATGGCGCCCCACTCCGGTGTTGGCGGTTGCGCGCCCATGCCAAGGAAGGACAGGCTGGCGGCGGTAATAATTGACGTGCCGATGCGCATGGTGAAATACACCACGATGGATGACAACGTACCCGGCAGGATGTGGCGGAACAAAATGGTGGCGTCGGAGGCACCGATGCTGCGGGCGGATTCAATATAAGTTTGCTGTTTCAGCACCAGCGTGTTGCCACGTACCAGACGTGCGAAGGCCGGAATGCTGAAAATCGCCACCGCGATAATCACGTTCGACATGCCGTTGCCCATCACCGCCACCACGGCAATCGCCAGCAAAATACCGGGGAAAGCAAACAGCACGTCGCAAACGCGCATAGTGATGCGGTCCCACCAGCCTTCGTAATATCCCGCCAGCAGGCCGAATACCGTGCCAATCGCCGCGCCGAGTACCACCGAAAGCACACCCGCCGTCAGGGAAATCCGCGTGCCCATCAGGATGCGGCTGAAAATATCCCGTCCAAGGGAATCGACGCCCAGCCAGTGGATCAGCGACGGGCCTTCGTTCAGCCGGTCGTAATCAAAATAATTTTCCGGATCAAAGGGCACCAGCCAGGGCGCAAGAATGGCTGCCGCGATCAATAACAGGATGAACACACCCGCAATCATCGCAATATGCTGACGACGGAAACGCCGCCAGAACGCTTTCCACGGTGTCCGAACCGCCTGTGATTGCGCGGTTCCCGGTGTGATTATCGGCAAACTCGCAAGTACGGCATTTCGCCGCCAGTTTTTCATGCGTTGACTCACTTGTATCGGATGGAAGGGTTGATGACGGCGTACAGCATGTCCACCAGCAGATTGATCAGGATGAACTCCAGCGAGAACAGCAGCACTTCTGCCTGTATCACCGGATAATCGCGCATCTCAACGGAATCGACCAGCAACCGCCCTAATCCTGGCCAGTTGAAGACTTTTTCGACGACAATCGAGCCGCCGAGCAGAAAACCAAATTGCAGCCCCATCATGGTCACTACGGGGATCATCGCGTTGCGCAGGCCGTGTTTGACCACCACCACCACCTCGTGTACCCCTTTGGCGCGCGCGGTGCGCATGTAATCTTCCTGCATCACTTCGACAAACGAGGCGCGGGTGAAGCGGGCCATGATCGCCGCCACCGCCGCACCCAGCGTAATGGAAGGAAGGATATAGTGACGCCAGCCGTCCGCGCCGACCGTCGGCAACCAGCCCAGTTCAACGGAGAAAATCTGCATCAGCAACATGCCCAGCGCGAAAGCCGGGAAGGAAATACCGGAGACGGCGAGCGCCATACCCAGTCTGTCAGGCCAGCGGTTACGCCAGACGGCGGAGACCACGCCGATCACCAGCCCGAAAATCACCGACCACAGCATGCTGGTCAGCGTCAGCCAGAATGTCGGCAGAAAACGGGAACTGATTTCTTCTATAACCGGGCGTTTTGACACCATCGAATGACCGAAGTCACCGGTCAGCGCATTGCCAAAGAAGGTGAAAAATTGCTGATAAAGCGGCTTATCCAGCCCTAAATCCTGACGCACCAGCGCGACCACGCTGGCGTCGGCATCTTGTCCGGCCATCAGCCTCGCCGGATCGCCCGGCAACAGATGCACAAATAAAAACACCAGCACCGCCACAATCAGCAACGTGGGGATCAGTCCGAGTAATCGTTTTAAAAAATAGTTAAGCATGATTCGCTGTCTGTGATTTCACGGTAAACATCCATGTTCCGGCCCCGGAACACATGGGTTCAGGGCGCGCACGCTGTGCGCCACACGCCCTGAAAGCTTCACCGTCTGTTATTTCACATCGGCATCTTCAAAGCTGAAGGCCGTATCCGGCATCACATAAAAGCCTGTCAGACGTTTATTATTGGCAGACACCAGACGTTCCGTCACCAGGAAGGCCCACGGCGCATCGGTCCAGATTTGTTTCTGGGCATCGGCGTACAGTCTGGCTTTCTCGGTTTTGTCGGTGGTTTTCAGCGCATCCGACAAGTCTTTATCCACCTGCGCATTGCTGTAGAACGCCGTGTTGAACTGCTTCGGCGGCGCGGCCTGCGTGGAGAACAATGGCGACAGCGCCCAGTCTGCTTCACCGGTAGAGGCTGACCAGCCGGTATAGAACATACGAATACCCGCTTCTTTCTGCCCGACGTTCTCAACCTGTGCGGCACGCTGTGCGGCGTCCATGGCGGTCACGGTGACTTTGATGCCCACCTGCGCCAGTTGCTGCTGAGTGAACTGCAACACTTTCTGCGCGGTGCTGTTGTTGTGCGATGACCACAGCGTGGTGGTGAAACCGTCCGGATAACCGGCCTCTTTCAGCAAGGCTTTAGCTTTTGCCGGATCATACGGCCAGGGTTTGAATTTCGCGGCGTATTCGATGCCCTGCGGCAACGGCCCTTCTGATGGCACCGCGTAACCGGCAAACGCGACTTTGATCAGCGCCTGTTTGTTGATGGCGTAGTTGATCGCTTCACGCACTTTGACGTTATCGAAAGGCTTTTGCGTCACGTTAAAGCTGATGTAACGGTGCAGGATAGACGGCGCGGCCACCAGATCCAGTTTGTCGTTTTTCGCCAGCAGCGCAGCCTGTTCATAAGGTACCGGGAAGGCCAGATCCGCTTCGCCGGTTTGCAGCATGGCCGCGCGGGTATTGTTATCGACCACCGGACGCCAGGTGATGGTGTCGAGTTTCGGCTCGTCTTTTTTCCAGTAGCCGTCGAATTTCTTCACTTTCACGAAGTCAGTCTGGTTCCACTGATCCAGCGTATACGGGCCGGTACCGACCGGATGGAAGCCGATATCTTTACCGTATTTGGTCAGCGCCGCCGGGGAAATGATCACCGCAGACGGGTGCGCCAGAATGTTGATGAAGGCCGAGAACGGGGTTTTCAGCGTAATTTTTACCGTGGTGTCATCCACCGCTTCGGTGCTGGCGATATTTTTAAACAGGTTGTAACGCTTGAGATGGCTGTCCGGGTTGCTGGCGCGATCGAAGTTAACCTTCACAGCAGCGGCGTTGAAATCGGTGCCGTCCTGGAATTTAATGCCCGGATGCAGTTTGATGGTGTACACCAGACCGTCCTGACTGACGGTGTAGCTTTCCGCCAGCACATTCTCCAGCTTCATGTTTTTATCGAAGCCAAACAGTCCCTGATAGAAGGATTTGGCAACCGCCTGTGACAGCGTGTCATTGGCGTCGTAGGGATCGAGCGAGGTGAAGTTAGAGCCTACGGCGACCACCACGTCTTTGGCTGCCCACGCAGAAGCCGAGGCCAGCGAACCGAAAACAGCGGCAGCGAGCACGGCCTGACGGACAACGTTCTTACCTTTAGATTTCTGCTGATTCATGTCAGTTCCTTTTCCTGTCTTACCCGTTTGTCTTGCTAAGAATTGACGGCTCAAAATAAGCCGCCAGAAAAATCAGTAAATGCCCGCGATACTGTGCCGTGCGACGAAATGCCCTTCGCCAACTTTCACCAGCGGTGCCACCAGCGGATCATCATTGAGCGCACGGATCGGGCTGGGGATTTCATCGACCAGCAGCGCCTGTTCCTTGCGCTTATGCGCCGGATCGGCAACCGGCACCGCCGCCATCAGTTTGCGGGTATAAGGATGTTGCGGGCTTTCAAACACCGCACGCCGCGAGCCGATCTCCACAATCTGCCCGAGATACATCACCGCCACGCGATGGCTGATCCGCTCGACCACCGCCATATCGTGAGAAATAAACAGAAACGCCAGCCCGAACTCTTTCTGCAAATCCATCAGCAGGTTGATGATTTGCGCGCGGATGGAGACATCCAGCGCGGAAACCGATTCGTCGGCAATCACCACTTTGGGATTGAGCGCCAGTGCGCGGGCGATACAGATACGCTGGCGCTGGCCGCCGGAAAACTCGTGAGGATACCGCTGCGCGTGTTCCGGCAGCAGCCCGACTTTTTCCAGCAGCCAGGCCACGCGGGCTTCCGCTTCTGCGCCTTTTGCCAGCTTGTGAACCAGCAGCGGCTCCATGATCGAATAGCCCACCGTCAGGCGCGGATCGAGCGAGGCGTAGGGATCCTGAAAGATAAACTGAATATCGCGGCGCAGATGTTGCAGTTCGCTGCCGCCGATATCCGTCAGCGTCTGGCCGTTAAAGGTGATGGTACCGCCCTGACTTTTCACCAGTTTCAGCAGCGAGCGGCCGGTGGTGGATTTCCCGCAGCCGGATTCCCCGACCAGCGCCAGCGTCTCGCCGGGATGCAAATCAAAGCTGACTTTTTCCACCGCATGAACGCGGCGGGTAACGCGGTTAAATATGCCGCTGCGCAGGTCAAATCGCGTCACCAGATCACGCACCTGTAAAATCGGCGGCACGCCCGGCGTCAGGGTGTTTTGCACCAGTTCCGGGTCGCTTTCTTCCTGCTCCGGTAAAGGAAAACGCGCAGGCAGCGGTTTACCCGCCATCGACCCCAGTTTCGGCACCGCAGCCAATAACGTGCGGGTATAGGGCTGTTGCGGTGAGTAAAAAATATCACTGACGCGACCGGTTTCCACGCTGTTGCCCTGATGCATGACCAGCACCCGGTCAGCGATTTCGGCCACCACGCCCATATCGTGCGTAATGAAAATCACGCCCATCTGCATCTCTTTTTGCAGCACGCGGATCAGTTGCAGAATTTGCGCCTGAATGGTGACATCCAGCGCTGTGGTCGGTTCGTCGGCAATCAGCAGCGCGGGTTTGCAGGAAAGCGCCATGGCGATCATCACCCGCTGACGCATCCCGCCGGAAAGCTGATGCGGGTAGCTGTCGAGAATATTGCGGGCTTCGGGGATCCGCACCAGATCCAGCATCCGTAACGCTTCGGCACGGGCAGCGCGGTGATCTTTATTCTGGTGCAGACGGATCGACTCGGCGATTTGTTCACCCACCGGAAAAACCGGATTGAGCGAGGTCATCGGCTCCTGAAAAATCATCGCCATGTCTGCGCCGCGCAGGTTACGCATGGCAGGCTGCGAGGCCGCCATCAGATCCACCACTTCACCGTTACGGCGACGAAAATGCATCTCGCCCTGGGAAATCTGGCCGCCGCCCTGCTCTACCAGACGCATCAGCGCCAGCGAGGTGACAGATTTTCCGGAGCCGGATTCCCCGACGATCGCCAGCGTTTCGCCGCGTTTCACCTGAAAACTGAGTTGATTAACCGCCGGGATCACCTGACCTTCATGCGCAAATTGCACACTGAGCTGACTGACAGCCAGCACGTGGTCGGGGGGCAAAATAAGAGAGGGTTTCATCGGGCTGTTCATGCGCGGTAAATGCTGACGACGGGCGCTTCGCCCACCCGTGCAAATCCACGGTACATGCCTTCGCTGTTGAACGGCAGTTCCACGTTGCCAAACTTATCTACCGCAATCATGCCGCCGCTGCCGCCCAGAGGCAGCAGTTTTTCCTGCACGACTTTACGTGTCGCCTCTTCAAGAGAAAGACCGGCGTATTCAATCAGCGCGGCGACGTCATAGGCCGCCACCGTGCGCATAAACACTTCGCCGGTGCCGGTACTGGAAATCGCCACGGTATTGTTGCTGGCGTAACACCCGGCACCAATGATCGGCGAATCGCCGACGCGTCCGGCCTGTTTGTTGGTCATGCCGCCGGTGGAGGTCGCTGCCGCCAGATTACCCAGCGCATCCATTGCCACCGCGCCCACGGTGCCAAATTTACGTTCCGGATCGAGCGGATCATCTGACACAGCCGCATTCAGCGTTGCGCCGTCATGATCAAGCATCACGCCCTGATCGGCGGCAATCGCCCGTTGCAGCTGGTCATAACGTTCCTGGGTGAAAAAGTAGTCCGGGCCGACCATTTCCTGTCCGTTTTCGCGGGCAAAGGCTTCCGCCCCCGCGCCGGTAAACATCACATGCGGACTGACTTCCAGCACTTTACGGGCAGTCAGGATCGGATTGCGGATATGATTGACACAACTTATCGCACCGGCATCCAGCGTGCGGCCGTCCATAATGCAGGCGTCAAGCTCATGCGTTCCCTGATGTGTAAAAACAGCGCCTTTGCCCGCATTAAATAACGGGCACTCTTCAAGCAGACGCACCGCTTCGGTGACCGCATCCAGTGCACTGCCGCCGGCGGCCAGAATCGCCTGTCCGGACGCGACTATTCTCTCCAGTTCGGCTAAGTAAAGTCGTTCTTTTTCAGCGCTCATTGCCGCGCGGGTAATCGCCCCTGCACCACCGTGGATCGCAATAACCGCCCGCTTCTTGTCCGAAACGGAAGCCGCTGAATTATCAGTAGAAAAACTCATTAGCGCTGCACCTTTCGATGTTGTATTTATGTATAGGAAAATGTTGATCTGTTTTTGACTATATTTAGCCCGCTACAGTATGTAAAGCAGAAATGTCGCGCCATCAAAAGGTCGCTAATTGCTTAGATTGTTTAGGAAAAACAAATGCTGCAATTGAATATACTCGCGGGACAAATGACCAAAGAACAGCAATAATAAACGTCTTAACTGCGGATAAAAGCACCTCTGGATAAGCTTTCCGTGGCTTTTTTATTTTCTCTTTTTAGGAAATCAGTTTATGGAAACTGTTTATAACCGCCGTCGGATTAATGTGATCTCATGGCTTAGCTATTTCTTTACCGGTGGACTGGTTTCCACTCTGGGCATTGTGATCGGGCCGGTGGCCACCGCGTTTAACAAAGATCCGGGCTTTATCGGCCAGATGTTCTCTCTGATGAACATCGGCCTGTTCCTGCCAATTATGATCAGTGGCATCCTGATGCGTAAGTTTGATCTGGGCAAACAGCTGATGACCGGCTCGTTCATTTCCGTGCTGGTGTGTATCGCACTGTTCATCATGCCGTCGATTACGCTGTTTGGTGTGGGTGTGTTCCTGATTGGTGCCACGGCGGGTCTGATGATGTCTATCGGCAGCTATCTGGTGGTGCGTATCAATGACGACCCGAAAAAGCGTTCCGCCAACTTAATCTTCACTGACTTCTTCTTCGCGCTTTCGGGAATGACGCTGTCGCTGGTGCTGGGTTTCCTGTTCAAACATGGCGCAAGCTGGCTGGCGATGTACGGCATTATGGGTGTACTGAGCCTGCTGATGATTTTGCTGTGCGCAGGTCAGAAATTCCCAAATGTGCCGCAACCGGTGAAAAACGAATCCACGCACAACGTGGCGAAAGAGCCGTGGGGCATTGCGGTGTTCTTCCTGTGTATCGCGCTGTTTGCTTTTGTCTTCACCGAGCTGGTCTTCACGTTGTGGATGCCAAGCTGGCTGCATGAGCATTTCAGCATGGAAACTGACCGCGCCGCGATTTACATCACCACGTACTGGATGGTGAAAGCGATTGGCCTGTTCCTGAATCAGTTCACCGTGCGTTTCGTCAAACTGCGTACTTTCCTGCTGATTTCCGTGGTTGTCGGTATGGCAAGTCTGGCGGTGCTGACCACCAGCAACTCGCCGTCTCTGGTGCTGTTCGCGGTCGGTCTGTTCGGTTTCTGTAACTCCGGGATGTTCTCCGGTCTGATGAGCTACGGCAGCCTGCAGGTGAAAAACTCCCCGCCAACGCTGACTTCCGCGCTGCTGACCACCAGTTCCGTCGGCACGCTGATTTTCGCGTCCTTCTCCTCCTTCATCTACAACGAATACGGTCTGTTCTGGGCGCTGAACATCGCGACCATTTCCTATGCGTTGCTGGTGCTGATGGTGGTGCTTGCCAGCCTGAAGAGCAAGGCAGAGAAGATTAATCACGAAGTCACCGCGCACTAAAAAACGCTATTTGAGTACTAAAAAGCCGACCGCATTTTTGCGGTCGGCTTTTTTTGTGTTCATCCGATCGATAATATATATGCTTTGAAACAACATTATCATCGAATATTATTTAATCCTCTGTATTCATCGCGTTAACGCCTTCATATTACACATTCGTAAACATCTAAAATTAAGCATTCCTTAATACACAATTAATAACCTTATTAATAAAACTGCGTAGAATGTCCTGCAGACTCTTTAACAAAAATCCTGACAGGACTTTATATAAAATGGACAATGAACCTAGAAAATGGAAAACATTTGCATTTAGATTAATAAAACTGACCCCTTTGGCAATATCTGTCTCTCTGGCAAATTACGCGCTTGCAACAGATATTAGTGATAAAGATGAATTTGGCAATGTGACAAATGCACCTATTTTTGATATCAGCGGAACCGCCCCCTTTGACCTTTCTGCCGAAGGGTATCTTGATGGTATCAATGCCACTACCTGGTCGGAAGGTTCCAATGTCAGTATTCCCGCCTTTTATATTCATGATGGCGGCACGCTGACACAGTCTGTCGCGGCCCCGGTGACGATTACCACCCATGGCTCGTTTACTGAAGCCATGCTCATTTCCAAGGGCGGAAGCGTTAATTTACTCGGCCCGCTTATCGTCAATACTTATGGAGAAAGTATAGGCATTATTATGAAAGGTGCAGGAACCTCTTTCCTTTCTACAAATGATGTCACTGTAAATACCTATAATAACAGCACCCCCGCATTCACAGTGAATGATAATGCCACCGCGACGATTGCTGGCACTCTGAATATTAATTCAATGAATAATGGCTCTGATGGTCTGGTTATCCAGAATGGGGCAATGGGCACCATCAATAAAGTCAATATCACAACTGCGGGTGACTTTTCAGAAGGCATTATTTTAAACAACATCAATCCCAGCCTGCACAAGAGAAACGACGTTCTTATCACGGGAAGTGGTAGCGCAGTGACCACCCACGGTAAGCATACCAACGCCTTATATGCTGAAGACAATGGATTTATTCTGTTTTCCAATGACGCGGTAATTACCACCACTGGCGAGGGTTCGCGGGCGATTTATTCCACCCGCAATGGCGGTGTGTTAATGAACGGCGGTTCTGTTAATACAGAATATGCAGGCAGCACGGCCATCGAAAGCAATCAAAACAGCTACGTCACCTTAGTGGACACCGATGTCCATTCCGCAGGCGCAGCGATCAGCTCAAACGAAAACTCTGTTGTCTCGGTGCTCAATGGCACTATCAGCAGCGGCAATACCACCAGCGGCATAGAAATCAGTCATCAGGGGAAAGTTCATCTTAATCAGGTGATAATGGAAAATACGCAATCGGATAAACCGCTGGTTGACCTGATCACCTCCTACGATACGCCGGACTATGCCTTTGGTGGCGCGCTGAGCCTCAAAAACTCTCAGCTTACCGGCAAAACTCAAGGTGTGCATGCCAGCGAAGGCGACTGGGCCGTTACCCTCGATAACAGTACTCTGACTGCCGCCGATGCCTTTGTTGTCGCCGGAAGCAATGCCAGCCAGATTGCCAACCTGTCGGTCGATGCCAGCAACGGCAGCATCATTAACGGTAACCTTATTGCACTAAGCGCCGATGAAGATCCAATCGCCAGCCAGCTCACGCTCAATTTGCTTAATTCAACCTGGCAAGGCAGTGCAATAAATGGCGCGGCGCTGACGTCTGCCCCTGCCGGTACGATTAATATTGATGCGCAGGACAGTCAGTGGCTGATGACCGGTTCCTCCCGCATTGACTCTCTTAACATGAATAACGCCAGCGTCCGGTTTTCCGATCAAGGTGATTATAAAACGCTGGAAATGCAAACTCTGTCAGGCAACGGTACGTTCTTTATGAATACGTCGCTGGAACAGGATGCGCAGGGAAACAGTGCCGGCGATTTAATTCACGTTACCGGCAACGCCTCCGGGCAGTTCGGATTAAATATCTCCACGTCGGGTACGGCAGCAGAGACCATTAACGACGGGATCCGGGTCGCTCAGATTGATGATGCCAGCCGCCATAATGGCTTATTCAGTCTGGAAAATAGCGTCAGCATAGGGGCTTACGACTATTACCTTTTCGAAGGCAGCAAAGAGGCGACCGGCGATAATAATGACTGGTACCTGCGCGCGGAAATTCCAACACCTGACGTCCCGGTTCCCGATGTCCCGGTTCCTGATGTTCCAACGCCAGATACTCCGACTCCGGATATTCCTGTGCCTACTCCGGATACGCCTGAAACATACCGTGGCGAAATTCCCGGCTATATCGCGGCACCTTATCTGAACCTGTATTACGGCATGCGTATCGCGGGAACCTTGCATGAACGCATGGGCGACACCGAAGCTTACGGCAAAGGCTATAACAACCGGTCATGGGCGAGAACCGGCGGCGAGCACACCACTTTTGACGCAGGCCGTTTTGATTACGACAGTGATTACTGGTTTGCACAGTTCGGGACCGATCTGTATCAGGATGAGCTGAAAAACGGCACGCGGGTCCACGCCGGTATCATGGCAACCCTGGGTAATCAAAGCACTGACACGCAGGATCAGGTGCGCACCCTGGCCGGTAAACGCGCTGACGCCGGATCAGTGCGCAGTGATGCGTATAGTCTGGGTGGGTATTACACCCGTTATGCACAAGATGGGGCTTATATCGATCTCGTCGGCCAGTTCACCTGGTATCGCAATCAGTATGACAGCCTGCATGACGCGAAACAGGACAGCTACGGCGCGCTGCTGTCTGCGGAAGCGGGAAAACCTTATACGGTCAGCACCAACTGGAAAATCGAACCTCAGGGTCAGATAATTTATCAGTATCTGAATGCTGAAGATTTCAGCGATGAGATTTCTGATATTTCCGGTGTGTCTGTCAATCAGGGCACTGCGCGCGCCGGGCTGCGTTTGTTCCGTGATCAGGCTGAAGATAAAGCCAGTGAAAAATTCAAACCTTATCTGACTGCCGATGTACTGAGTAATTTCTCAGACTCACCGGATATCAATGTCGGCGGAACCGATATCAGCACCACGGATTTCTCCGATCAATACTGGCAGACCGGTGCAGGCATGACGGCACAACTTGCGCCAAATACCTCAGTGTATGCTGATGTGAAATACGTCAAAGGTTTTGACGGCGATATGGAAGGCTATGTCGGCCATATTGGTATTCAGGGACGGTTCTGATCCCGGCCAGTAGATCCAGCGCATAAAAAAGGGAAGGCATTAAGCCTTCCCGTTTCTTATTCTGCTTACGCAATCAAAGTTGCGGGCAGCGCTGCAAACTGTTTAGCCAGGATGTTTCAGGCTGAGCGGCCAGACGACGCGCGCGTCCATGACGGCGTAAAATCAATCCCTTGTCCTGCATTTCACTCAGATCGCGTCTGATCGTTTCAAGACTCACATCCAGCGATTGTGCCAGTTCGCTAACCTGTAACACTTCATGTTGTTCTACCAACTGAAGGATGGCCTGATGGCGATTTTTTTTAAGCACCGGTTATTCCTGTTTGTATGACAGTTGTGTGACGGTGGTCACAAATAACGGAAACTATGATACCTGCGTTACATTGTTAATTTTGGGATCGATCTCAATTTTTCACCAATCCCCGCGAATTTTTTACGCCTTTCGTGATTTTTGGTTCGCTGCGTTTCTCTGTCATACTATGCGGATGCTCCACTTCCCTGCCCGGCTCCGGTGAAAATACCCGCACAGCCGGGATGAACCACTAAGGAATTTTCATGGAATTCAATACTGCCGGTTTGATCTCACTTGACGAGGCGCTGGCTAAAATGCGCGCCTTTGTGCCAGCCAGTAACGCTCAGGGTGCCGAATCCTTACCACTCGCCACAGCCGCAGGCCGCATCACCGCCACACCAGTGCTTTCGCCGGTTTTTGTGCCACCTTTCGATAACTCGGCAATGGACGGTTACGCCGTACGTTGCGACGAATTACATGACGGCGCCGTGTTGCCGGTCGCGGGCAAAGCGTTTGCCGGTGCACCTTTTCACGGCGAATGGCCTGCCGGAACCTGTATCCGTATCATGACCGGTGCGCCGGTGCCTGCGGGCGCTGATGCGGTGATCATGCAGGAACAGGCAGAAGTGTCTGACTCGGGCGTACGTTTCACCGCCAATGTGGTGAAAGGCCAAAACATCCGCCTGACCGGTGACGACATCAAACAAGGCGACAGCGTGTTACCTGCCGGTGTGCGTCTCGGCGCAGCAGAATTGCCGCTGCTGGCATCTCTGGGCGTGACTGACGTTAACGTGTGGAAACCGCTGAAAGTGGCCGTATTCTCCACCGGTGATGAACTGCAACCCGTGGGAACGCCTTTGCAGGAAGGTCAGATTTACGATACCAACCGTTTCGCCGTCCGTCTGATGCTGGAACAACTGGGTTGTAGCGTGCTGGATCTGGGCATTATCCGCGACAATCCACAGGCCTTACGTAAAGCCTTCGAAGAAGCCAATGACTTTGCCGATCTGGTCATTTCCAGCGGGGGAGTGTCGGTCGGTGAAGCCGATTACACCAAGCAGATGCTGGATGAGCTGGGCGAAATTGGTTTCTGGAAACTGGCCATGAAGCCGGGTAAACCTTTCGCCTTCGGTAAACTGAAAAATAGCTGGTTCTGCGGGCTGCCGGGCAACCCGGTGTCTGCCGCGCTGACCTTTTATCAGCTGGTTCAGCCTTTTATTGCACAACTCTCGGGTCATACTGCCTGGCAATTCCCGCCGCGCCTGAAGGCAAAAGCGGTGACACCACTGAAAAAATCGCCGGGCCGTCTCGATTTCCAGCGCGGTATCTTCAGCACCAATGCAGAAGGTCAGTTGGAAGTGCGCACCACAGGTCATCAGGGTTCGCACGTGTTCAGTTCGTTCAGTCAGGCCAACTGTTTCATCGTGCTTGAGCGCGAACGCGACAACGTGGCCGCAGGCGACATCGTTGAAATCGAACCCTTTAACGCCCTGTTGCGGAGCTGAATATGCCTCAACTGCCGGAACTGACGGACGCTGAAACCCTGCGTTATAACCGCCAGATCGTTCTGCAAGGGTTTGATTTTGACGGTCAGGAACAGCTGAAAGCCAGCCATGCGCTGATTGTCGGGCTGGGCGGTTTAGGCTGCGCCGCTGCGCAATATCTGGCGGCAGCAGGCACCGGCACATTAACCCTGCTGGATTTCGATACGGTGTCGCTCTCAAACCTGCAACGCCAGACGCTGCACACCGATGCGCGGATCGGCATGGCGAAAGTCGCCTCCGCCGCCGTGGCACTGGCGGCAATCAATCCGCACATCCGCTTAAATCAGGTGAATGCACAGGCGGATGACGCCTTGTTGCGCGACCTGATTGCCGCCTGCGATGTGGTGGTGGATTGCACCGACAACGTCACGACGCGTAATCAGCTGAACAGTGAATGTTTCGCGCAGAAAAAACCGCTGGTCTCCGGCGCGGCCATCCGCATGGAAGGCCAGCTCAGCGTATTCACTTATCAGCCGCAGGAACCTTGCTACCGCTGCCTGAGCCGCCTGTTCGGTGAAAACGCCCTGACCTGCGTGGAAGCTGGCGTCATGGCCCCGCTGGTCGGCACCATCGGCAGTTTACAGGCGATGGAAACCATCAAGCTGCTGACAAAATTCGGCGAGACTCCGCGCGGCAAACTGCTGATGTTTGACGCCATAACATTGCAGTTCCGCGAAATGAAACTGATGAAAGACCCGCATTGTGAAGTGTGTGGGGAATGATGAATCAGTAAATTCAGACACAAAAAAACCGCCTTTATCGGCGGTTTTCTATTTTTTATGGCACCCAAAACAATTCGCAAAATCATTCGCGTTGTATCAAGGCGGCAACTGCACGAATCCCCGGGAGCTTACATCGGTAAGTGACCGGGGTGAGTAAAGGCAGCCAACGCCGAGACAACGCGAAGGATGCAGCGAATTAACTGTTGATGCCCTGACTACGCAGGTAGTCTTCATAATTACCGGAGAAATCAATGACGCGCGTCGGGGTCATTTCCAGAATACGCGTTGCCAGCGAGCTGACAAACTCACGGTCGTGGGAAACGAAGATCAGCGTTCCTTCATACATTTCCAGCGCCATGTTCAGTGACTCGATGGATTCCATATCAAGGTGGTTGGTTGGTTCATCCATAATCAGGATGTTTGGACGCTGCATCATCAGTTTCCCGAATAACATACGACCTTTTTCACCACCGGAAAGCACTTTCACTTTCTTCTTGATATCGTCCTGACCGAACAGCAGACGGCCTAACACACCGCGCACAGCCTGCTCGTCGTCTTTCTCGGATTTCCACTGGCTCATCCAGTCGAACACGTTCAGGGTATCGTCGAATTCGTATTCGTGATCCTGCGCGTAATAACCGATTTTAGAGTTTTCGGACCATTTCACTGAACCGCTTTCCGGCTCATGCTCACCGACCAGCGTTTTCAGCAGGGTCGATTTACCGATACCGTTGGCACCCAGAATCGCGACTTTTTCGCCGACTTCCAGCATCAGGCCGAGGTTTTTAAACAGCGGACCGTTGTCGAAACCTTTGGTGATTTTTTCCACTTCCAGCGCATTACGGAACAATTTCTTGTCCTGCTCGAAACGCATGTAAGGGTTCTGACGGCTGGATGCTTTGATTTCATCAAGCTGAATCTTATCAATCTGACGGGCACGGGAAGTCGCCTGTTTAGATTTGGAGGCGTTGGCGCTGAAACGGCTGACGAATGATTGCAGTTCAGCAATCTGCGCTTTCTTCTTAGCGTTATTAGCACTGAGAAGTTCACGCGCCTGCGTTGCCGCCGTCATGTATTCGTCGTAGTTACCCGGATAAACACGCAGTTCGCCGTAGTCCAGATCCGCCATGTGCGTACACACCATGTTCAGGAAGTGACGGTCATGCGAAATGATGATCATGGTGCTGTTACGTTCGTTCAGCACCTGCTCCAGCCAGCGAATAGTATCGATGTCCAGGTTGTTCGTCGGTTCGTCGAGCAGCAGGATTTCCGGGTCGGAGAACAGGGCCTGCGCCAGCAACACACGCAGTTTAAAGCCGGGAGCGATTTCGCTCATCGGGCCATAATGTTGTTCAACAGGAATGCCGACGCCCAGCAGTAATTCACCGGCACGGGATTCGGCACTGTAGCCGTCCATTTCACCGTAAGCGACTTCCAGATCAGCCACTTTATAGCCGTCTTCTTCGCTCATTTCCGCCATGGCGTAAATGCGGTCGCGCTCTTCCTTCACTTCCCACAATTCGGTGTGACCCATGATCACGGTGTCCAGCACGCTGAATTGTTCGAAGGCGAACTGATCCTGACGTAATTTACCCAGACGTTCGTTCGGGTCGAGGACGACATTACCGCCGGAAGGCACTAAATCGCCACCGAGGATCTTCATGAAAGTGGACTTGCCACAACCGTTCGCGCCAATCAGGCCATAACGGTTACCGCCGCCAAATTTCACGTTAATGTTTTCAAATAACGGCTTGCTGCCGAATTGCATGGTGATGTTGTAAGTACTTAGCACAACGCTCGCTCTTAATTGGGAAATGTGATTTGGCGCGCATTATGCCACAACGGCGCGTCAGGATCGCCTGTAGTTGTGTTCATTTTTCACTCAATAGCTAAAAAAGTGCCTGATGCGCCCGGTGAGAGGGATCTAAAAAGCAAAAACCCGGCATAAGCCGGGCTTTTCAGGACAACCTCTGAAATCAGAAGTTGTAGCCGATTACGCCGTAGTAACCCCAGCCGGTGGACTTCACATCGAAGTTACCGTTACCGAAGTTCAGCTCAGCGCCGTCAGCCCACTGGCCGCCGTTGTGGAAGTAACGCGCCACGAACGAGTAATGCCAGTGTGTGTAGTTCAGCGAGAGGATATGGCTGGACGCGATAGAGTTGTTAGAACGCGCTTTGTTGCCGTTCAGATCACGGAAATCGTCGTCACCCAGTGAGGAGCCCCAGTCGAAGTTGGTGAACCCGATGTAGCTCAGGTTGCCGCCCCACAGCTGCGTCAGAGGAACGAAGTATTTCACTTTGAAACGGTAACCGTCCCAGCTGTTTTCGTTCGCCGCGCCGTAGTTTTCCCATTGATATTTGGCATACACGTTCAGAGACAGGCTCATCGGTAAACCAGTATCGATGTCGGTACCCAGACCCATGTACCAGGTGTTCTGACGGTTATCGCTGTCCGGACCCATATCGTAGATATAGTTGTTGGCGAAGTACCATTCTTTGAACGGACCGAAGCTCAGGTCAGTGCCGGTCAGCTTATCGATAGAGAAACGCGGTTCGATTTCCATAAACAGCGGAGAACCGTTTTTATCCCAGATACCGGTGTCGTTGCCATTACCGGCGCCGAAGGTTTTAGGAATATCGATATAGCCGTAGAAATCAAACCAGTCTTTGTGCGCAAACGCTTCATATTCAAGGTAAACATCGTTACGCAGCGTAGGCCCGAAACGGGTATCGGCGCTGCCTACAACGTTAACACTCTGGTGCCACCAGTCAGAAACAAACTCGCCCTTGCTATCATCTGCAAGCACGGTCGCGCTGTAGGACAAAGCCATCAAAGCGCCTGCTGCAATAATTTTATTTTTCATATTTTTACCAGAAGCGGGGGGTGGAACAACGTCTTGCCACTTTCAGACGCTGCATAAAACAAACCCTAAAACTGTGATCCGCAACCGATTGCTGCACATAGTGCAAAAAACCTGCAATTTCCAGTTACTTCCTACAAGAGTTAACTTTTCTTAGCTAATAAATAGATTTGGTCAAGGTTTGTCAATTTGTGTTTCATCCTGATACATCCTCAATGTGACATTGATCACACTTATGTTTCAGTTCGATTTCATTGACGGGCTGACAGGAAAAATGATCTGCTGATAAAACAACCATTCGTTATTTGTCATGGTATAGTTATGACAAATAACGGTGCGGAGGCACATATCATGAATTCAAAAATTACCGGGCTGTCTTCCAGACCGATGCAACACCCTGTCACACCGCTCTGGCAAACTGCGGGGCTTCCCGCAAGTAGCGGAATTAGTTTAATAAATGCCATCCAAAAAGGATTTCCGGTTGATAGCATCAACCGACTTAATACAGAGCTGGGATGGCCGAAAATGGTATTGCTGGAAATCATGGGCATTAATGAGCGCAACTATGCGCGTCGAAAAGCCGGAAACGGATTACTGAAAAGCGATGAAAGTGAGCGGGTAGCGCGGCTGGTACGCGTGATTGACGCGGCCACGGATTTGTTCGAAGGCGATCGCGTTTCTGCGCTGGACTGGATCACCCGTCCGGCACCGGCACTGGATGGCTCCC
Organism: Rahnella victoriana; assembly: GCF_021276285.1. Classification (NCBI taxonomy): domain Bacteria; kingdom Pseudomonadati; phylum Pseudomonadota; class Gammaproteobacteria; order Enterobacterales; family Yersiniaceae; genus Rahnella; species Rahnella victoriana. The sequence continues at coordinate 3,222,368 of NZ_CP089919.1, read as the reverse complement.
GTCCGCTGGAACTGCTGATGTCAGAAGCGGGTGCCGTCGAAGTTAACCGCTTAATTGGTCGCCTGCAGCACGGGGTATTCAGTTGAAGCTGTTTCGCATCATTCAGACTCAACATCTGGCCACGGCCTGGTCTGGTGCGGGCGCGCAGCTGTATGGCGGGCGGTGGAATCCGCCGGGTCGTCCGGTTGTGTATACCACCACCAGCATTTCACTGGCGATCCTTGAAATTCTGGTGCATTTGCAAAACAGCATGCTGATGCGCTCCTACACGCTGCTAAGTATCGACGTGCCGGAGGCGTTACTCGATACCCTTGAGGTGTCGGAACTGGCCGCTGACTGGCGCAGCCCTTCCCCGCCGGACAGCACGCAGCGTCAGGGCGAAACCTGGCTGGTGGAAGGCAGTTATGTCGGATTAAAAGTGCCGTCGGTGATTGTCCCTGCGGAATACAACGTTTTGCTTAACCCGCAACACCCTGCTTTTGCCGCCTTGCTGAGTTCGGTACAACGCGAGCCCATGATGTTTGACCCGCGTCTGCAATAGAAGCGGGTCAACTTATCGTCGCGGGTTATCCGGCTTTTCTGTTGCTGCGGTAAATCAGCACCAGCGCGATAATCAGACACGGGATCGCCGCCAGCCGGTGCCATGACAAGGCAATCAGCGGATTATCCAGCCAGCCGAAATTATCGATCAGCATCCCCATCGCGAGTTGTCCGAGGATCACCGCGACCGTTGCGACTGCCGTGCCCACACGCGGAACCGCAGTCACCATAATGATGATGTACGGCACACCGAATAGTGCACCCGCCAGTTGCCATTTCGGCACGGTCAGCAATGTGGCCTGCTGGGGCGTTTGCAGAAATAAAATCAACACCGCCGTGATTGCAGCCCCCACGCTGAAGGTCAGAAACGCGCTTTTCAGTACGCCTACTTTCTCGCCTAACTGTCCGTTTACCGCCGCCTGCATACTCAGCGCAGCCCCCGCCACAATGGCCAGAATAATCATAATCAGTTCAGTCATGGTTCAGTCCCAGGCAATCAAAACAAGTGCGGCAACGATAAACAGCAGCGCCAGCAGACGTTCACCGCCCACTTTTTTATGCGGCGTACCAAACCAACCGTAATGGTCTATCAGCACACTTTTTGCGACCTGTCCGGACAAAATCGCAATCATGGTCATGCCGATCCCAATCACCGGCGTCGCCAGCGTCAGCACCACGACATACACCGGTCCGAGCACCCCGCCGAGCAATTGCCAGCCGGGTTGCTGGGTGTAAGACGGCGCGTTACGCGGGCTGAAAAACAGCACCAGCAGGCCGGTGAGTACCGCACCCACGCCAAAAATACTCAGCGTGGCCCACAAATGCCCCACTTCCGTCCCGAGCGGTCCAATCAGTCCGGCTTCCAGTGAAAGCCCCATCCCCGCCAGGATCACCAGCGGAATTAACATCAGATTCATTATTGCCCTGCTTTGTTTTTTGAGAAGCGGCGACTATAACGTGACAGAGCTGTGCGAAAAACCGCACAATCAGGAAAATACCTTTGCAGGAAATGCACAGATGAAAGGTTTCAATCAGATCACTATTCAGTCCCTGCGTCTGTATGTCGCCGTTCTGGATCAGGGGAATTTCTCAGAAGTGGCGCGAAAGGAAGCGATGTCACCCTCCACGATCTCGCGGGTAATTTCCCAGCTGGAGCAGGCTTTGCAGACGCAATTGCTGTACCGCAATACGCGGGCAGTCAGCCCGACAGAATCAGGTAAGTTGCTGGCCGATCACGCCCGGCAGGTTCTGGCACAGCTTGATCTGGCGGAACTGGATTTACAGGAACAGGACAGCGAACCCGGCGGACTGGTGCGTATCAATGCGCCGGTGGTTTTCGGCCAGCGCCATCTCGCCCCCTGGCTGCATGAACTCAGCGCCCGGTATCCGCGTCTCAATATTGAACTGATGCAGACCGATGATTTTATCGACCCGTTACAGGACAGCGTTGATATGCTGATCCGCATCGGCGTGATGGCCGATTCCACCCTTCAGGCGCGTACGCTTGGCCATCAGACTTTCCGTCTTGCCGCCAGCCCCGCTTACTTTGCGCGCAACGGCACCCCGGAAACGCCCGAGGATTTGCTGCATCACAGCTGTCTGGTGTTCAAAGGCTTCGCCGGTTCGCAGCGCTGGTATTTCCGTCAACCGGACCAGGAGTGGCACTCGATGAACCTGCGTGGCGTGCTGACCAGCAATAATGCGGAAAGCCTGACACAGGCGGCCACCGACGGCATGGGGCTGGTGGTCTTCCCAACCTGGCTGATTGGCGACGCCTTACGCGACGGACGGCTGGTCAGTGTGCTGGAAGGCTATCAGGTATCGACCTCGCCGGAGCCGCAAACCATTTCAGCGCTGTACCCGAACAGCCGCCGTCCTTCGATCAAAGTACGGGCGGTGATTGATTTTCTGCTGGAGAAATTTGGGAGTCCGGCGTACTGGGAAAGGTAAACATATCCGTCTTCTGAGTTGCCATTAATACCCCCTCCCCGCCTCCCCCTTCGCAGGGGGAGGAGTAAAACCCGATCGGTTATATCCTATGCGAAGGAAGATGAGTAAAACCCGATCGGCGATATCCCATGCGAAAGGCTCGATCGGCTCCCTCCCCTGCGAAGGGGAGGGTTGGGGTGGGGTATTAATGACAAAAACAATGCTGAAGCTTGCGCTTCGCCCAATATCAGGAATTCAACTCCATCCCCACATGCGCAATTCCATCTTCATCATAAATCTCGGTATACGCGACAAATCCCAGTCTGCCGTAGAACCCCTGCAAATGCGCCTGGGCGGAAATGGCGACGCGCACGCCCGGCCAGTGCTTCTGGCAGGCGATCAGCGCCTGTTCCATCAGCTGATAGCCTAGTTTCAGACCACGGGCGGAAGGGGCAACAATCACCCGCCCGATAGCCACATCCTCTTCGAAGCGCAGAATACGCGCGTAGGCGGCAATCCTGCCGTCCAGCCAGGCGACGATATGGCGGTTTTCACCGGCCAGATCCTGCCCGTCGATATCCTGATAAACACAGGTTTGCTCCACCACAAACACTTCGCTGCGCAGTGCCAGAATGGCGTAAAGCTGTGCCGCGTTCAGTTCGCTGTGATGATAATCCTGCCAGTGAAGCGATGTTGATCCCGTCATGAATTAATGCCCTGTCTGTTTCTGAAAGCCAAAAAAAAAGAGATATTCCTGAGAATATCTCTTTTTAACACAGATTTTACAGCCAATTTATCAGGCCGTTTTTTTCATCGGTTGCGTGCGAACCGGTGCATCGCCTGCGGTGTAATACTCTGCGGTACTGCGCGGCAACGGCTGACGGTCACGGATTTTATCCGCGATCTTCTCCGCAATCATGATCGTCGTGGCGTTCAGGTTGCCGGTAATGATCTGCGGCATGATCGACGCATCGACCACGCGCAGCGCTTGCATACCGTGAACCCGACCCTGCCCGTCCACCACCGCCATATCGTCGGTGCCCATCTTGCAGGTGCAGGAAGGATGGAACGCCGTTTCCGCATGTTCACGGATAAACGCGTCCAGTTCTTCGTCCGTCTGCACATGTTCACCCGGACTGATTTCGCGGCCACGGTACGGGTCCAGCGCAGGCTGATGCATGATTTCACGCGTAATGCGGATCGCATCGCGGAACTCCTGCCAGTCCTGCTCCGTCGCCATGTAATTAAACAAAATGCTTGGATGCTGGCGCGGATCTTTCGATTTCACCTGCACGCGGCCCCGGCTTGGTGAACGCATGGAACCGACGTGCGCCTGAAAACCGTGCTCTTTCACCGCGTTACTGCCGTTGTAATTGATCGCCACCGGCAGGAAGTGATACTGAATATTCGGCCAGGCAAACTCTTCGCGGCTGCGGATAAATCCGCCTGCTTCAAACTGATTGCTGGCACCGACGCCGGTGCCTTTAAACAACCACTCCGCGCCAATCGCCGGTTGATTATGCATCTGCAATGCCGGATACAAAGAGACGGGCTGTGTGCAGCTGTACTGTAAATACATCTCCAGATGATCCTGAAGATTTTCGCCGACGCCCGGTAAATCATGCACGACCGGGATATCCAGTCGGTTCAGCAACTCAGCTGCGCCCACGCCCGAACGTTGCAGGATTTGCGGAGAGGCAATCGCGCCGCTGCACAGCAGCACTTCGCGTTTCGCCTTTGCCGTTTTGGCATTGTATTCATCACCATGAAAATAACTGACACCCACGGCGCGCTTGCCGTCGAACAGAATTCTGTCGGTCAGCGCGTGCGTCACAATGGTCAGATTGGCACGCGGTTTGGCCTGATCCAGATACCCCCGGGCCGTGCTGGCACGACGGCCTTTTGGCGTCACCGTCCGGTCCATCGGGCCGAAGCCTTCCTGCTGATAGCCATTCAGGTCATCGGTGCGCGGATATCCCGCCTGCACTCCGGCTTCAATCATCGCGCCAAACAGCGGGTTATTGCCGTTTTTTGGCGTCGCCACGCTGACCGGCCCGTCACCGCCGTGAAAATCATTCGGACCGATATCGCGGGTTTCCGCTTTACGGAAATACGGCAGGCAGTCCGGATAGCTCCAGTCTTCCAGACCCGGCGCTTTCGCCCAGTTATCGAAATCCATCGCGTTACCCCGGATGTAACACATCCCGTTGATCAGCGACGAACCGCCAAGCCCTTTGCCCCGTCCGCATTCCATGCGACGGTTATTCATATTCGGTTCCGGATCGGTTTCATACGCCCAGTTGTAACGGCGTCCCTGTAACGGGAAAGCCAGCGCGGCAGGCATCTGGGTACGAAAATCCAGACGATGATCCGGTCCGCCCGCTTCCAGCAGCAAAACGGTCACGTCGCTGTCTTCCGTCAGACGGGTAGCGAGTACGTTGCCGGCAGAACCGGCACCGATGATGATGTAATCGTAATCCATTGAATCTCCTCTGTTGCAGCGGATCAGAATACTGAGCTGAATTCGCCCAGTTCGACCTGCACGGATTTGATTTGGGTGTAATGCTCAAGGGTGGTGATGCCGTTTTCGCGTCCCACACCGGAATGTTTGTAGCCACCGACCGGCATTTCTGCGGCAGATTCGCCCCAGGTGTTGATCCAGCAAATCCCGGCTTCGAGTTTGTGGATAGCGCGGTGGGCGCGGTTGAGATCCTGCGTCACCAGTCCGGCGGCCAGACCGTATTCGGTATCGTTGGCGCGGCGGATCACTTCCTCTTCACTTTCATAGGTCAGGATGCTCATCACCGGTCCGAAGATTTCTTCACGCACAATCAGCATGTCATCGCGACAATCAGTGAAGACTGTCGGCGCGACATAAGCGCCTTTGGCGTATTCGCCGGTGGTGACACGTTCGCCGCCGGTCAGCAGTGTCGCGCCTTCACGCTTGCCGCTGTCGATATAACGCAGCACGGATTCCATGTGCGCGAAGCTGACCAGCGGGCCGAAGTTGACGTTTTCGTCAGTCGGATCGCCCATGCGGATGCGTTTTACCCGCTCCAGCACTTTGGCTTCGAACGCCTTATGCAGGGCTTTTGGCACGAACACCCGCGTGCCGTTGGTGCACACCTGACCCGAGCTGTAAAAGTTTGCCATCATGGCGATGTCGGCGGCTTTATCGAGATCGGCATCATCAAAGATAATCAGCGGTGATTTACCGCCCAGTTCCATGGTCACTTCTTTCAGCGTCGATGCTGACGCGCTGGCCATCACTTTCTTGCCGGTTTTGATACCGCCGGTGAACGACACTTTGGCGATATCTGGATGATCGGTTAACGCCTGTCCGACGCTGGCCGCGCCGGTGACCACGCTGAACACGCCGTCTGGCACGCCTGCTTCAGTGTAGATTTCTGCCAGCTTCAGTGCGGTCAGCGAGGTGTTTTCACTCGGTTTGAATACCATCGCGTTACCGGCCGCCAGTGCAGGGGCGGATTTCCACAGCGCAATCTGAACCGGATAGTTCCACGCACCAATTCCGGCCACCACACCCAGCGGCTCGCGGCGGGTGTAAACGAAGGAGGAATCGCGCAGCGGAATTTGCTGGCCTTCAATCGCCGGAATTAATCCCGCGTAATACTCCAGCACATCCGCGCCGGTGACGATATCCACGGCCAGCGTTTCAGACAGCGGTTTGCCGGTATCAGCGGTTTCAATGGCCGCCAGTTCGTCGTTACGGTCGCGCAGAATGTCCACGGCACGGCGCAGAATACGGGCGCGGCTCATGGCCGTCATCGCGGCCCAGACTTTCTGGCCCTTCTGTGCCGCTTTCACCGCCAGATCGACATCAGCGTGGGTCGCGGCTGGTACCGTGGCGATCACCTCGCCGTTGGCCGGATTGATGGCGTCGAAGGTTTCATCACCGGTGCTGTCCTGAAAACGCCCGTTGATATACAGTTTTTGCTTGCCGTAGCGGGACATACTTCTCTCCTCGGTCTGTGCGGTCTGAAAGTTTTCTGCCCGGTTACTGTTCAGTAACCTGTTGAGCAATCTGTGATTCGATATGGCTATGCGTAATGTGGATGGCTTCGGCGCGGTTGAACGCTTTACCGCTCAGTGCGCCACGCAGCCACAAACCATCAATTAAGGCGGCGGTACTTTGCGCCGCAATACGCGCCTGATCCCTTGGCAGAAAACGTCTGAATTCAGAACATAAATTGGAATAGAGCCGGCGGCTGTTGACCTGTTGCAGCCGGTACAACTGCGGGTGATGCATACTGCTTGCCCAGAAGGCCAGCCAGGTTTTCATCGCCGCGCTGTTGGTCTGACTGTCGTCAAAATTAGCCTCTGCAATCGCATGCAGCCGCGCCGTCGGTGCGGTATCCGTCAGCTGCGATAACCGCAACTGCACCCCTTCTCCCAGATGACTGAGCAAATAACGCATGGTCGCTTCCAGCAGGCCGTTCTTGTCACGAAAATAGTGACTGATGATGCCGTTGGAAACGCCTGCACGGCGGGCGATCTGCGAAATCGAGGCATCGTGCATCCCGACTTCGTTGACCGCTGCCAGGGTTGCCTCAATTAATTGCTGCCGTCTGATGGGCTGCATTCCTACTTTGGGCATGGTGCCGGCTCCTGAAAATGAGCGGGTTGTAACGCGCTTAAAAAACCGTTTTTTTACGCTTTCGTACAACCTTGTTAACGCTCTGACGTCACCTATTTAACTTTTTTTTGATTGAACGTTCAATTAAAAATGCATATATTTTATTACCAATACGTTAGTAATTTGTATGTATTTTTGGTTTTATTAACAGCCAATTTATTGAAAAATAGCGTTTAATTAACAAGATTGGGGAAAAGATGGCGATTGCCGATACGACAGAGAAACAGAGCGAAAAACCTCGCGACCAGCTGAACAAGGTCGTGTTCTTCACCTCCGCCGGGCTGATTTTAGCCTTCACATTAATGACCATTTTCTTCACCGATTTATCGGGAAAATGGATCAGCCTGACCCTTAACTGGGTATCCGCCACCTTCGGCTGGTATTACATGCTGGCTGCCACGCTGTACATCGTGTTTGTAGTGTTCATAGCCTGTTCACGTTTTGGTTCGATCAAACTGGGCCCTGAACAATCCAAACCCGAATTCAGCATGATGAGCTGGGCGGCGATGCTGTTTGCCGCCGGGATCGGCATCGATCTGATGTTCTTCTCGGTCGCGGAACCGGTCACGCAATACATGTTACCGCCGGAAGGTCACGGACAAACGCTGGAAGCCGCGCGGCAGGCCATGACCTGGACGCTGTTCCACTACGGGCTGACCGGCTGGGCGATGTACGCGCTGATGGGCATCGCGCTGGGCTATTTCAGCTACCGCTACAACCTGCCGCTGACCATCCGTTCGGCGCTGTATCCGATTTTCGGCAAACGCATTAACGGCCCTATCGGCCACAGCGTGGATATCGCTGCCGTGGTCGGGACTATTTTTGGCATCGCCACCACACTCGGCATCGGCGTGGTTCAGCTCAATTACGGCCTGAAAGTGCTGTTCCATATTCCGGAAAACCTGACGGTGCAGGCCGCGCTGATCCTGCTTTCGGTGATCATGGCGACGGTGTCGGTCACGTCCGGCGTCAATAAAGGTATCCGTATTTTGTCGGAACTCAACGTGCTGCTGGCGCTGGGGCTGATCCTGTTCCTGCTGTTCTTCGGCAATACCGAATTCCTGCTCAATGCGCTGGTGCTCAATATCGGCGATTACATCAACCGGTTTATGGGCATGACGCTCAACACCTTCGCCTTTGACCGCCCGACGGAATGGATGAACAGCTGGACCCTGTTCTTCTGGGCGTGGTGGGTGGCGTGGTCGCCGTTTGTCGGCCTGTTCCTGGCGCGTATTTCGCGCGGGCGCACCATCCGTCAGTTCGTGCTCGGCACCTTGATCATCCCGTTTGTCTTCACCCTGCTGTGGCTGTCGATTTTCGGTAACAGCGCGCTGTATCAGATATTGCATGGCAATCTGGATTTCGCCAACGAAGTGATTTCGCACCCTGAGCGGGGCGTGTACAGCCTGCTGGCGCAGTATCCCGGCTTTACGCTGAGTGCTTCCGTTGCCACCATTACCGGCCTGCTGTTTTATGTCACGTCGGCGGATTCCGGCTCGCTGGTGCTGGGGAACTTCACCTCAAAACTCGCGGACATTAATAACGATGCGCCAAACTGGCTGCGGATTTTCTGGTCTGTCACCATCGGCGTGCTGACGCTGGGTATGCTGATGACTGACGGCGTGTCGGCGCTGCAAAACACCACGGTGATCATGGGACTGCCGTTCAGCTTTGTGATTTTCTTCATCATGGCCGGATTGTATAAATCACTGCGTCTGGAAGATTATCGTCGCGCCAGCACCCAGCAGTCACTGGCTCCGCTGCCTGCGACCAGCGATGCGGCCCTGAACTGGAAACAGCGTCTGTCGCGGGTGATGAATTACCCCGGCACGCGCCATACGCAAAAAATGATGGATACGGTATGCCGCCCGGCGATGCAGGAAGTGGCGCAGGAACTGGAACTGCGCGGTGCCAAAGTGACCTTTACCGGGCACGAACCGCAGGACGACGAAAAAATCGGGCCGCTGGAATTGCAGGTCGCGCTGGGTGAAGAGCAGAACTTTGTCTATCAGATCTGGCCGGTGCGCTATGCGGTGCCTGCCTTTACCTATCGCGCACGCGCCGGTAAATCACATTATTACCGTCTGGAAACCTTCCTGCTGGAAGGCACGCAGGGCAATGACCTGATGGACTTCACCAAACATCAGGTGATCAACGACATTCTGGATCAGTACGAACGTCATCTGAACTTTCTGCACATCAACCGAGAAGCGCCGGGCAACACCCTCACCTTCCCGGAACAACCGGCCTGATCACCTGAGCCTTAACACAACCGCCTCACATAAAAAACCCGCGTAATGCGGGTTTTTTATGTCCGGAAACGGAAACGTGCGCTTAACGTAAAAATGGCAGGACTTTTTCCAGCAGCAGTTCCGGCTGTTCTTCGGCAATGTAATGCCCGCAAGGCAGCGCCTCTCCCTGCACGTTTTCTGCCACCTTTTCCCACTCTGCCAGCGGCGCAAAACATTTCCCTACCGTCCCCTGCTCTCCCCAGAGAACCAAAAGCGGACACTTCACTTTGCGGCCTGCATTCAGATCCACTTCGTCGTGTTGCAGGTCGATACCCGCCGACGCACGATAGTCCTCGCAAATCCCGCGTGCCGTGCCATCCAGTTGCAGACAACGCAAATAATCTGCGTAAGCTTCTTCGGTGAAAGGTTGCATACCCGCGCTGCGGCTGCCCATTACGCTGCGCAGATAGAGGTCGGCGTCGCCCATGATTAATGCTTCCGGCAGCGGTGCCGGGCGGATCAGGAAAAACCAGTGCCAGTAAGCGCGGGCAAAGGTTTCCGTCGTCTGGCAATACATGGAAAGCGTCGGCGCGATATCCATCAGCACCAACCGCTTCACCGCCTGCGGATGATCCAGCGCCAGCCGGTGCGCCACACGGGCACCGCGATCGTGAGCCACCACGCTGAACTGATGAAAGCCCAGCGCTGCCATCAGCTCAAACTGGTCCTGTGCCATTTCGCGCTTGCTGTAGCGCAGATGCTCCGCATCAGGCTCCGGTTTACCGCTGTCGCCATAGCCGCGTAAATCGGCAAGTACGACGGTGAACTGAGACGTCAGATAAGGTGCGACTTTATGCCAGATCGCCTGAGTCTGCGGGTGCCCGTGCAGCAATAACAACGGTTCGCCCTGCCCGGCAATGCGACAGGCAATTTCGGTGCCGTTAACGGACATCCTGCTTTGGGTAAAATGTTCAAACATGGGTCTTCTCCTTTTTTACCCATCTTAGTCGCTGATGAACCGGCAACAAGGCCGCAAGTGGAGATTGCCGCTTCACGGATCGTGTTTTAACGCTCCACACTCAGCCCGTTGCCCGATACGCGCGAGTTTGCGACGCTGACGTTATCCACTTCGTTTATCAGGGCAATGCAATGAAGCCAAGAACGCTATACGAAAAACATATCGACAGCCACACCGTGCGTACGCTCGACGATAAAGGACACGTGTTGTTGTACATCGACCGGCAGGTGATTAACGAATATACCAGCCCGCAGGCCTTCAGCGGATTGCGTGAAGCAGGCCGCCGCGTATGGCGTCCGGAAACGTCGCTGGCGGTGGTCGATCACGTCAACCCGACGGCCCCCTTACGTACCCGTCAGATGCCGGACGCCGGTGGCGCACGGCAGGTGTCCTATCTGGCAGAAAACTGCGAAGAATTTGGCATTGAGTTGTTCGATATTCTCGACAGCCGTCAGGGTATTGAGCACGTTGTCGCCCCCGAACAGGGCTTTATTTTGCCGGGGATGGTGATTGCCGCCGGCGACAGCCACACCACCACTTACGGCGCATTAGGCGCATTCGGGTTTGGTATCGGTACCTCAGAAATTGAACATCTTCTGGCGACCCAGACGCTGGTCTACAAACGCCTGAAAACCCTGCGGGTGACGGTTAACGGTACGCTCGCCAGAGGCATGACAGCCAAAGACGTGGTGATGGCGCTGGTGGCAAAAATCGGGGCGGCAGGAGCCACCGGTTACGCCATTGAATTCTGCGGAGAAGGCATCGACGCGCTGAGCGTGGAAGGCCGTATGACGATGTGTAATATGGCCGTTGAAGCCGGTGCCCGCGGTGCATTTATGGCTCCTGACGACAAAGTCTTTGATTACCTGAAAGACAAACCACGTGCACCGAAAGGCCCGCAATGGGCGGCGGCGGTGAATGTCTGGCGTGAGTTGCACAGCGATGCGGACGCCGTTTTCGACCGCGAAGTTGAACTGAGCGCCGCGGAAATCGCGCCGATGGTGAGCTGGGGAACAAGTCCGGATCAGGCGCTGGCGATCAGCGGCCTGGTGCCGGATCCGCGGGCAGAATCCGATGCCTCGCGCCGCAAAGATTTACAGCGTGCGTTGCAATACATGGGACTGCGCGCCGGTCAGCCGCTGAACAGCATCAGCATCAGTCATGCCTTCATCGGATCCTGCACTAACGCGCGCATCGAGGATTTACGTGCCGCCGCCGAAGTGGTTCGCGGAAAAAACGTCGCCCCCACCGTTCGTGCGATGATCGTACCGGGTTCCAGTCAGGTTCGCGCGCAGGCCGAGCAGGAAGGTCTGGCGGAGATCTTCACCCGCGCTGGTTTTGAATGGCGTCAGTCGGGATGTTCGATGTGTCTGGCGATGAACGATGATGTGCTTTCGCCGGGCGACCGCTGTGCCTCCAGCACCAACCGCAATTTCGAAGGCCGTCAGGGCGCGGGCGCGCGTACCCATCTGATGAGCCCGGCAATGGTAGCTGCCGCAGCGATTTCCGGTCATCTGACCGATATCCGGGAACTCGAAGGAGAAAACAATGCAGGCTTTTAACGTACTAACTGGCGTGGCGGCGCCGTTACCCGCCGCGAATGTCGATACCGATGTGATCATGCCGAAGCAGTTTTTAAAAGGTATCGATCGCAACGGATTAGATCGCGGGGTATTTTTCGATTTGCGCTTTCTGGCGGACGGTTCTCCTGATCCGGCGTTTATCCTCAATCAGGCTGACTGGCAGAATGCCAAATTCCTGCTGGTCGGGCCGAACTTCGGCTGCGGCTCCAGTCGCGAACATGCGGTATGGGGATTAAAACAGCTGGGGATCCGTGCCTTGATCGGCACGACGTTTGCGGGGATTTTTTTCGATAACTGCCAGCGTAACGGCGTACTGACGGTGCAGCTGAGTCCTGAACAATGGGAACAGGTCGCACAGGACGTGACGCTCGCGGGAAGCAACGAAATCACCGTCGATTTGCCGCAGCAGAAGATTGTTTTGCATAACAGTCAGGTGATTGATTTTGCCATTGATGAGCTGAGCAAGCTGTCCTTGCTTAACGGGCTGGATGCTGTCGGTAACACGCTGCGGTACAGCGACGACATCCGTCAGTTTCAGCAGTCACATCTGCAAAAAAATCCCTGGCTGGTCTGATGATCTCATAAGCGCCGGATAAAAACGGCGCTAGGTCAGTAGCTGACTGAACCGCTGCTGAAGGAATTCGACGCATACCCGCAGTTTGGCGGAGTCCGCAAGGCGCGTCGGGTAAACCGCCCACACGCTGGCGGGTTGTGAATAGTCTGGCAATATCTGAACCAGTTCCCCTCGTTCGATATAAGGACGTACGTCCCACTCTGAGCGCAGGATAATACCGTGATCTTTCAGTGCCCATTGCAGAACCACTTCGCCGCTGTTCGATGAAAGCGGTCCTTTTACACGGGCGCGAACCTCTTTGTCTCTGGCGGTGAGAGTCCAGATGCCAAATGGGTTATCGCGCTCTTTTAATACCAGACACTGATGCTGCGCCAGCGCATCCGTTGACTCCGGCACGCCGTGCGCATCCAGATACGCCGGAGAGGCACACAAAATACGCTGATGCTGCGCCAGCTTTTTGCCGATGTGCTGCTGTGGAATATCGTCACCGACCAGAATTTCCAAGTCGATCCCGTCGGCGACCAGATCCACGACCCGGTCGAACAAATCCAGCCGCAGATTCAGCAGCGGATACTGTTCCGCCAGTTCAGCCACCGCAGGTGCCACGTGGCAGCGCCCGAAACCGAACGAACTGCAAATATGCACATTGCCACGCGGTTCGGTGCGCGAATCCGACAGGTCACCGATAAACTGCTCGAAGTTATCCAGAATTTGCAGCGCCCAGCGACGGGCTCTTTCACCCTCGTCGGTTAAGCGCACACCGCGAGTGGAACGGTGCAACAAACGGGCATTCAGCGACTCTTCAAGGATCTGGATCCGCTTGCTGACATAGGCCGGAGACTGACCAAGTTCAGTGGCGGCAGCAGCAAAACTTTGTTTATTCACCACCGCCAGAAACACCCGTAAATCTTCCGCCAGCGGCAGACGGTCGCGTTCACTTGTCATAATGATTATCCGCAGACCGGCATATTAAGTTTTTCCGCCCTGTGTACGTCAGTGCTTTTCACACCGGCATTCGTCAGTTTTTCTTCCGCTTCTTCGAGATCTTCCTCTTCGATTTCCAGCGATTCCTGATCCTGACCCTCACAAGGTGTCAGCGCCAGTTCAACCAGGATCGGGAAGTGATCTGAACCCATGAAACCGAGACGCCGCAGGTCAACCAGGGTGAAATCCTTGCTGTGGAACACGTGATCCAGCGGCCAGCGCAGGAACGGATAGCTGGCGTGAAAGGTGTTGTACATGCCACGGCCACGACGCGGATCCAGCAGGCCGCTGATTTTCATAAACAGACGCGTGGTGCGCGACCATGCCACATCGTTCAGGTCGCCGGTCACGATGGTCGGATAACGCGCCTTAGCGGCAGTATGACCGACAGCGACCAGTTCGCCATCGCGGTCAGTGGATTCGTCGGCTTCCGTCGGGCTGGGCGGCATCGGGTGCAGACAGTGCAAGATCACCTGCTCACCGGATGGCAGTTCAGCGCGAAAATGCATGGAAGGAATATCGTCAGCCACCAGATACTGAATTTTCGCGGCATGCATCGGCAGACGTGAATACACATGCATACCGTACAGATTATCCAGCGGACAACGCAGGCTGTGCGGATAGTTGGCATCCAGTTCTGCCATCTGATCTTCCCACCACTGATCGGTTTCCAGCAGCACCAGAATATCCGGCTGGTATTGCCGGATCTGCGCCAGTAACTTTTCCGGCTTACGGTTGGTCATCAGCACGTTGCTGTTCATGATTTTGATGCGCGAATGACCGTCGGATACCGTTTTCTTCACCTGTTTCCGGTAAAGGCGGGTATAAGGCAGGATCCACCAGGTCTGATATGCCATGCAGGCCACGGTCAGGATAATCACCGTGAAGGTAATGCCATCGCCGAACGGCATGATCGCCAGTTCCGTCAGCAGGAAAACCAGACACAGTGACGCCATCTGTAAGCGCGGAAAATCCCAGACACGCACCCACCAGCGCTGATTTCTAGAAAAGGGGAGCAGCGTCAGTAACGTCATGATGACCGTCAGGACACAGATTGTGATTCGGAGTGCTTGCATCGGTTATCGGCCCTGATAAAAAAGCAAAATTTAAATACCTTAAAGGCATGTTAACCGATTGTGACTTAAAACGCGGGGGATGTCGCCGCCCTCTTCATTGTTTAGAAAAAGGCGGCAGATTTAGCACAGATTATTTTGTTGCAGCGGCCTGATCAGGCACATGGCACCAGTTGTGCTGCTCCACAATCCCGCCGTTTGGCGAGGTGTAACCGATACAGCCCAGAATAGTGTCATACAGTTTTTCGTGGAACGCCGGCGTCTTCGCCGCTGCCATTTTTTGCAGTTGTTCGAAGCTGGCTTTGTTCTGATCGTTAGCCAGGAATTTATCTGACGCCCAGACCATGATCGGCACCGTACGCTGTTCGATCGGCGCATGATCACGCGGTGTGCCGTGGAAATGCATGCTTTGAGAAATCGACTCGCCGTGATCGGAGGCGTAGAACACAATCGCGTTCTTATCCCGCAACTGGTCAAAGACCTGCGACAGGAAGTAATCGGTATACAACAGCGAGTTATCGTACGCGTTGATCATTTCCCCGGTGGAACAGGAATCATCAATGCCCATACATTCCGGCTTATATTTGGCAAAAGAACGCGGATAGCGGTCGGAATACAGGTAATGCGAGCCTTTGGTATGCAGGATAATCAGGTGCTTACCGTCCGGATGGTTATTCATCGAATCTTTCATTTCATCGATGAGCAACATGTCATCTACCGGCTTACCGGCGTTACGCTTTTCAGAGGCGATGTTTTCGCGCAGTGAATAATCATCCGCACGGGTTTTGTTATAGAACCAGGCTTCACTTTGCATGGAATATAACTCTGAACTCCAGCCGTTGCTTTTCAGCACGGAGAAGACATTCATCTCTTTCAGGGTACGCTGCGGTTCTTCCGACGCCCCGCCTTCGCGGACAAACATACAACGCAGGGAAAGCTTGGTGGCGGTGTCACAGGAATAGCCCTGTAAGGCGACCAGATTCTTCTCTTTGTCGAGATTTGGCGTATTGTCACGGTCGTAGCCGTACAGCCCCATATGGTCACGGCGGGCACTTTCACCGATCACAAACACCACGTACATGTCTTTGGCATCTGCCGGTGCGGTATAAGTGAAATGTTTGGCCGGATCGAACAGATTTTTAGTGTCTTCCGCCTGGCTGTAGCTGCTGTAGGTGTAAAGACCTAACGCCGAAAGCCAGTTGGATGGCGAGTAGGTACCGGCAACGACGCCGCCATAACTGGCCATCATGCGGTTGTTCACGATGTCGTGGCGATCCTGCACCTTGCCCATCAGGCGCAACGGCATATAGCAGAGCAGGCCGGACACCGCCAGCAGCAAGGTTCTGACCGCCAGCTTTTTAACCGTGGTCTGTTTCAGCCCCGCGCCCGGCATTTTACTCAGCCACAGCAACAGAACCGGCAACAGGCTCACCAGTACGGTCCAGGCGATAAAGTGGGTGCCGACCGATTCTTTTGATAAATCAATGGAATCAGAAGCCAGAGCCGCCGCCAGGATGCCGTAACCGATATCGACGTTAAACAGGATCATGTAATAGCTGGCCGCTGCGGAAGAAATCACGATAGCGGTCATCAGCACGCGGAAAACGGTTTTTCCGGTATACGACAGCAACATACAGAGGAAATAGACCAGCGCGAAACATGCCACCATTTCGACAGCAATCGACAAGGCATTGTCATAATGCAGTTGCTGATAACGGCGGATGAAAATCGGAAGGTTTAGCAGAAGCCCGAGATAAAGTGCAATGAACAAAGAAATGCTTTGTTGCGAAAGTGAACGTAGTTTATGCATCAGAAATAAGTGGCTCTTTGGTGAGTCTGGTTGCGTCGTACAGACCGCTCGTACCGGAGGATGGAACCCACTCCTTAGGACTAATCAGACCCCGGGCCGCGTATTTTCGTTCAAACTGATTGGTTTCTTCCAATGTGATAATGTAACGAAATTAACGAATTTCTTATGATTCAACCACATAACACAGAAATATTTAGCCAATTCTTACGCAATTTTTCCCTCTCATTGAGGAACTATTGAGAAAACGTGTGATCAGCCGCCGGAAAAGAGAGCGTGAAACGCGTTTCCCCCTGCGCTGAACTTTCCACCGTCACATGGCCCTGATGCAGCGCCATAATGGCCTGAACAATGGATAAACCGAGACCGCTGGAACTGCCGCCTTCACTGCGCGAGGCATCCGCCCGGTAGAAACGATCGAACAGTTTGCCGAGCTTATCCGCCGGGATCGGATGGCCCTGACTGATCACATGAATATCCATACCGCGGGGATGCGGTTCGGCGCGCAACACGATGGCACTCCCCGCGCGGCCATAACGCACCGCGTTAGCCACCAGATTGCTGAGCGCGCGCTGGAACAAAATGGCATCGGCGTACAGCACGCCCGCCCCTTTACTGTCCAGCGTCATCTCGCGCTCCTCGGCCAGCCCCTCAAAATAGTCCTGAATGCGGGTCATTTCCGTGGACACATCAATGGCTGTGATGGTCAGAACAGACCGCGCGTCGGAGGCCCGCGCCAGAAACAGGATGTTCTCCACCATGCGCGAAATACGCTCCAGCTCTTCCATATTGTTCGCCAGCAGCGTTTCGTATTCTTCCACCGTGCGTGGCTGGTAGAGCGCCACCTGACAATGCCCCATCAGCGCCCCCACGGGCGTGCGGATCTCATGCGCCAGATCGGCGGAAAACTGCGTCAGCCGCTGATAGCCTTCCGCCAGCCGGTCCAGCATGTCATTAAAGGAATAAATCAGTTGCTGCAATTCCTGCGGCGCTTTTGCTGCCGTCAGCCGTGTGGACAAACTGGCCGGATGGATCTGCGTTGCCTCATGCGCCATATGGCGCAGCGGCCGCAGTCCGCGGCGGATCACCAGATAGCCGAGTCCGGCAATCAGCAGATACGCGAACAGCACCGCGCCGATAATTTCCCAGCGGAAGGTCTGTAACAGGCGTGATTCTTCCGTCATGAAATGCGCACCGGTAATTTCAACCGTCCGCCCGTCTTCCATTTTTACCGCCGCGCGGGCAAAACGTACCGGCGTCCCGTCGGGCGCGGTCAGTTGATGCACAGTCTTCAGCGTCAGCGGCTGGCCGTCTGCCACCGCCGCAACCGGCGGCAAATCCAGCCGGGAGGGATTGACGTTGATCAGCGGTTTTTCATTGCTCAGCCCGAACGTCAGGATATCGCGTTCGTTCCCGAGCATATTTTCAAACAGCCCCGGATTGCGGCTCAGTTGTGACAGCGGGAATTCGTTCGCCAGCAGATGGCGGAAATACTGCACGCGTCCGCTGACCTGATAATCCGCGCGGCGCATCAGTTCTTTATCTATCGAGTAATAAAGATAAAACCCCACGGCACTGACCACCAGCGAGGCGATCAGCGCGAAAAGTAAGGTGGCGCGCAGGGTCAGCGACATGGCGCGTTCCGGGCGACGGGCAGACGGGCGCTCAGTCATGGCGCACTTCGCAAACGTAGCCGATACCACGTACGGTATGGATCAGTTTCACATCAAAGGTGCGGTCAACTTTGGCGCGCAGACGCTTGATGGCGACGTCGACCACATTGGTATCGCTGTCGAAATTCATATCCCAGACCTGTGAGGCGATCATGGTGCGCGAAAGCACTTCGCCTTCGCGGCGCATCAGCAATTGCAACAACATGAACTCTTTGTTGGTCAGCGCGATGGTCTGATCCTGACGCGTCACCCGGCGGCGCAGCACATCAAGATGCAGGTCGGCGACAGAATAGATATCCGGCTCCCGCGCTGCCGGACGGCGCAGCAAGGTCCGGATACGCAACACCAGCTCGGTGAAGGAGAACGGTTTAATCAGATAATCGTCAGCGCCCAGTTCCAGCCCGTGAATACGATCCTGCACTTCATCGCGTGCGGTCAGAAACAGCACCGGCACGTCGCTTTTTTTCCGCAGGACTTCCATCACCTGCCAGCCGTCCAGTCCCGGCAGCATCACGTCGAGGATCACCGTGTCGTAACCCTCCTCCAGCGCCAGAAACAACCCGTCGGCACCGTTACGCGCCAGATCCACGCTGTAACCGGCTTCCGTCAGCCCTTTTTTCAGGTAGTCGCCTGTACTGACATCATCTTCAATTACCAGTATTCGCATTCAGGCCCTCAGTGCCGCATGACCATTCACCTAAAGAATGATTCACCGGAAGTTTATCAGTTTCATCAGACACCTTTGATGACAATTTTGTCATCAATTTGTCATCAGCCAATCCCGGTTTATCGTCCACTCTTAAGGAAGTTATTCGTCACTGGCAGCTTCAGTGATTCACTTAACCTAATGAAATAACGCTGTAAAATGGAGATCTCATCATGAATACACCTACACGTCTCGCTGGTCTGTTACTGGGTTCCCTGCTGATGTGCAGCGGAATGTCCCCGGCCTTTGCCGCCGATAATGTGATTAAACCCACACGCGGAACCATTGATTCAGTTAATGACTCATCGGTACAAATCACTACCCGCCAGGGCGAAAAGCTCGACGTTAAGCTCACCGATCAGACCAAAATCAATGCGGTGACCAAAGGCGAAATCAGCGATATCAAAGCCGACAGCTTTATCGGGACAGCCGCCGTGCCACAAGCCAACGGCACACTGAAAGCGCTGGAAGTGCATGTCTTCGCGCCAAGCCTGCGCGGCAGCGGTGAAGGCTTCAATCCGTTTGAATCGCCGGACGGCAAAATCAACACCATGACCAACGGCACCGTCGGCAAGCTGGTGAACAGCAATGGCCGCACGCTGACCGTGAAATACCATGACGCCGAGAAAACCGTGGTCGTGCCGGACGATGTCCCGGTGGTTCTGCTGGCACCGGGCGACCGCAGCCTGCTGAAACCGGGCACAAAAATCGTGCTGTTTGCGATGAAAGATGACAAAGGTGCGCTGGTCGCACGGGGTATTGCCGCCGGTAAAGACGGCATCGCGCCACCGATGTAATCCGCTGCGTAACAGGAGATAACCCGTGAAACCTCAGCCTTCTTCACCACGTAAACGCCGGATCCATGCCTGGCCGGTCCGCATTTGTCACTGGATTAATGTGCTGGCCATGACCGGCATGGTGATGAGTGGCTGGGGCATTTATAACGCTGACCCGATTTTTGCGTTTACCTTCCCGCAAAACACCACGCTGGGCGGCTGGCTGGGCGGCAACATTGCCTGGCATCTGGCGGTGATGTGGCTGATGGCAGCCAACGCCGTGTTTTATCTGGTGTGGGGGATGTTCAGCGGGCATTTCCGGCGAGACTTTTTCCCCTTTACGCCGCGTAGCGTCTGGCGCGATACCGTTCGCGCACTGACCTTTACACTGCCGCACAAGCTGGGGCAGTACAACGCGGTGCAAAAACTGATGTACAGCGGCGTGTTGTTGCTCGGTCTGTTACTGGTGCTGTCAGGGTTATCCATCTGGAAACCGGTGCAGTTCAGCGGGCTGGTGTGGCTGTTTGGCGGCTTTGATATCGCCCGCTATGTGCACTTTTTCGCGATGAGCGGCGTGATGTTGTTCGTGGTGATCCACGTACTGATGGTGCTGCTAGTGCCGAAAACATTGGTGGCCATGCTGACCGGTGGCAAAAAAACAGTGACAGAGGAAAGCACGGATGAATGATAAATCACCGCGGCCAAAAATCATTATTGAACCGGACCAGCGCAAGCAACTGGTCAATATCCAGCGCCGCTTATTGCTGCGCTCCGGGCTGACATTAGGTGCCGTGTCGATGCTGACCGGCTGTAATTTGCAGGATGGGGATCAGGTCGACAAAGTGCTGTGGGCGATGTCGCGCTGGAATGACCGTGTGCAGGGCTGGCTGTTCAGCGGTCAGAAGCTGGCGCAAACCTACCGCGCAGATCAGATCACCACGCCGTTTCGTTTCAACGCCTATTATCCGGAATACAACGTGCCGGAAATCGATATTCCTAATTACCGGCTGGAAGTCTCGGGACTGGTGCAAAAAAAAGCATCGTGGACACTGGAACAACTCCGTCGCCTGCCGCAGGAAAGCCAGATCACCCGTCTGATTTGCATTGAAGGCTGGAGTGCCATTGGCCAGTGGAAAGGCGTGCCGCTGAAAACGTTTTTACAGCACGTCGGCGCGGATCTGACGGCAAAATATGTCGGTTTCAAGTGTGACGACCGCTACTATTCCAGCATTGATATGGCGACGGCATTGCATCCGCAAACCATTCTGGCGCTGGAATTCGGCGATAAGCCTCTGCCCCCGGATTTCGGCTATCCGCTACGCCTGCGGATGCCCACCAAGCTGGGCTTCAAAAACGCCAAACACATCGGCGCGATTTTCGTCACCAACGAAAACCCGGGCGGCTACTGGGAAGATCAGGGCTATAACTGGTTTAGCGGGATTTAGTCACCGGGGGAAACACAAACAAGCGTTTTCCCCAGACACACGGCTTCCGGTCTGCCGCGATATCTGCCGTAATTATCGATTTCCGTATAACCCCGCTTGCGATAAAAACCTACCGCGTTCAGGTTTACCCGACGGGTTTCCAGCCATAACGCCTGATAGCCTGAGGCCGCGGCCTGCGCTTCGAGAAATGCCAGAATCGCACTGCCCAGTCCCGGATGTCCGGGCGTTGCGTACATCCTTTTAAGCTCACAAGTGTCATGTTGCAGCGGCCGGATTGCGCCGCATCCGACGGCATTTCCGCGGCTGTCACGGGCGATCACAAAACACGCCCCGGCCTCCTGCATATCATCTACGGAAAACGATGAACGCCCGCTGTCGCCGGTGATGGCCGCCAGCGTCTGCGAAAGCGCATCCAGCAATTGTGCGGCATCCGGCGTACCGACAGCCTCCGGCGCAATCCGCCAGTTCACACCAGCACCTTATACATCACACTGGTGGACTCCAGCATGCCTTCCGTTGACATCGCATAGTGCGGGATTGTGCCGCTCAGCGTGAAGCCCTGATCGTGGTACAGCGTTTGCGCCGGGCTGCCGGTGACGGTGTCCAGCACCAGCAAGGTTTTGCCCTCTTGACGTGCCAGCGTTTCCACGGCGTCCATCAGTTTGCGGGCGATCCCTTTGCGGCGTCCGTCGGGATGCACCATCAGTTTCACCACATCACCGCGATGAATGCCGTTGGCGGGCTGATCGACCACCAACTGTACGGTGCCGATAATTTTCCCTTCATACCGCGCCACCAGCAGCCGTTTTTCGCCACGCTCAAACGCCGGTAACAGTTTTTGCCAGAACGCCTGCGCCTGTACAAAACCAAAAGGCAGGATGAATCCGATACTCGCGCCAAGCGCCACCGACTGCATCAGCGTTTCGGCCAGCGCGTCCAGATCTTCCGCTGGCAGTACGCCGCCCTGCACTTCACTGATCACCACTTCATTGCTGTTTTGCATAGGAATAAACCTTTTTTCTCAGAGATTAAGGACGTGAAATGACGACGGCGTAACGCGCATCTTCCGGGCCGGGTACGTGGAAGGAGGAGGTACCATGAAGATGAAAACGCAGGCAGTCGCCCGGTTCCAGCCGGTAGCCGCGCCCGTTAAGGGTGAATTCCAGCACACCGTCCAGCATCCAGATATGCTGTTCAAGGCCCTCTACCGGCGGTGCGTCGTAGGTGATCGTGGCACCGGCTTTCAGGACGCCGGAAATCAGTTCAGCGCGAAAACCGGGGGCGGGAGCGGAAACCGAACGGCGCTCGAAGCCGGTTTCGCGGTCATGCCACACCGGCTGTTGTGAGGCGCGGATCAGCTCCGGCGGATTGTCTTCCAGCGCCATCAGCAGGCGCGATGTGGTCAGCCCGTACGCCGCACTGAGTTTGCCAAGCAACGATGCCGTCGGGCTGGTTTCTGCCCGCTCCACCCGCGAGAGCGTGGCGCGGCTGATGCCGGTCAGCTGCGCCAGTTGTTCCAGCGACCAGCCCCGGCTTACCCGCAATTCTGCCAGCCTTTCCGCCAGCCGCAGATCCTGACTCTCCTGCCCTTCTTCCATCATCTTCCCCTTGATGCGTTAAATCTCAATATCGGGAAATTATCTCTTATATGGGAATTGCGCAAGTTAAAATGATGTGAGCGAAAAGTTTTTGTTAAGTTGTACAAAAATAATAAAGTTGTACAGCTTTGCGATCTGGCGCTAGAGTTATCTCATAAGTGTTATGAATATTTTGGATTCAACTATGTCTCTTTACAGCATCGGCGAAGTCGCCCGTATTTGTGGAATCAATCCGGTCACCCTGCGCGCCTGGCAGCGGCGTTACGGGTTGCTGAAACCCCAGCGCACGGAAGGCGGTCACCGTCTGTTTAATGATGACGATCTCGATACCATCCGCACCATTCTGGGCTGGATCAACCGGGGCATTCCGGTCGGTCAGGTCAAATCCCTGCTGGAAGGTAAAGTCGACGCGCTGCCGGGTGGCTGGTCGCAGTCAGAGCATCAGTTGCTGAACGCCCTGCAGGACGGACGCCCGCAAAAGGTCCGCCAGCTGATCATGGAATTCGGGCGCGAATATCCGGCGGCGGCGTTTGTGAATAATGTTCTTCGTCCGCTGCGTGCGCGGCTGAGTTCGGGCGATTCGCGGCTGCTGATGTTACGCAGCCAGCTTGACGGCCTGATCATCGAACACGCCGTCATGTGCATGAATGCAGCCCGCAAACGACCGGGACCGCCCGCCACGCTGGTGGCCTGGGGACACACCGACAGCACCGAGTTGTGGCTGGAAGCCATTGTCCGCTGTGAAGAAGGCATGCAGGTTGAGATATTGCCGGTGCCGCTCAGCGATCCGCATCTTGAAAGCCTCAGCGATTCGCAAATCCTGCTGTGGTCTGAAGGCAAGCTGACGCAGGTTCAGCGCCAGCGCCTGCTCATGTGGGTGGAACAGGGATTGTCGATCATTCTTCTGGGCAGCACCGCGCGGTTACTGGGCGCGGAAGAGTCTGACAGCGCAGAGGCTGGTGAAGACATCGCGGAAGAAGATCCCCACACTCTTTTGCATATCGTGCCTGACCGTCATGAAAGGAAAAAATAATGATTAAACCTTTCCCTGAACCCGCCATACCGGCGGATGTGCTGACCCGTGTGTGCGAATTTTATGCCCAACTCGACATGAGCCGGCTGACCCAGCTTTCCCGTATTTATCATCCGCATATCGTGTTTATCGACCCCGTTTCGCATTACGACGGGGTGGATGCGCTTGAACGCTATTTCGAGCAGTTACTCAAAAAGGTCAACTACTGCCGTTTTGAGATCCAGCCGCCGCTGGTGCAGGGAGATGAAGCCTCGCTGTTCTGGCGGATGGAGTTTTCCCATCCGGCGCTGAGAAAAGGTCAGGCGACGTTTCTGAATGGCGCGAGCCATTTGCGGCTGAATGAAAACCGCATCGTGTATCAGCGCGATTATTACGATCTCGGGGCCATGTTGTATGAGCATGTGCCGGTGCTCGGCGGTGCCGTGCGCGCTGTTAAAGCCAGGCTGAAATAATGCGCCGCGTGCTGGTCACCGGTGCCAGTTCAGGCATCGGAAAGCAACTGGCGCTGGATTATGCCGCTGAAGGCTGGGAAGTCATGGCCTGCGGGCGCGACGGCGAAAAGCTCACGGCGGTGGCCGCCGCCAGCCCGCTGATCGTGCCGTTATCTTTTGATATCACCGATTTAGCCGCCACCCGCGAGGCGCTGGGCGGTGTACAGGCTGATATCGTGATCCTCTGTGCAGGCACCTGCGAATATCTCGACAACGGCGTCGTGGATGCCGAAAAAGTCGCGCGGGTGATGAACACCAATTTCAACGGCCCGGTCAATTGCCTCGATGCCCTGCTCCCCGGCCTGGCGCCCGGCAGCCGGGTGGCGCTGGTCGGTTCCGTCGCATGGCTGCTGCCGTTTTCACGCAGTGAAGCGTACGGTGCGTCCAAAGCCGCGCTGGCCTTTTTTGCCCGTTCACTGGCGGTGGATCTGGCAAAACGTCAGATCCACGTTTCACTGATCCAGCCCGGATTTGTCGAAACGCCGCTCACCTCGCGCAATGATTTCGCGATGCCGATGATCGTGACCGCCGCACAGGCGTCAAAACACATCCGGAAAAAACTGGCGCAGGGTGCCAGCGAAATTGCCTTTCCCCCGCTCTTTGTCGGATTTCTCAAGGTGGCTTCGTGGCTGCCCGTCAGTGTGCAAAAATGGTTATGCCGGAAAATGGTGAAATAAAATGACAACAAAAGTGGCCATCGTCGGGAGTGGAATTTCAGGGCTGAGCTGCGCGTGGTTGCTGGCAAAAAGCCAGCCCGACTGCGAGATCACGGTGTTCGAAGCCTCGGCCACTTTAGGCGGACACACCTCCACGCAGGATGTGATTTCCGACGGCAAAGAGTACGCCATCGATACCGGTTTTATTGTCTATAACACCCGCACGTATCCGCATTTTATTGCCCTGCTCAAAGAGCTAGGCATTGAAGGTCAGCCGACGGAAATGAGCTTTTCTGTGCGTAATCCGCTCAGCAAACTCGAATACAACGGCCACTCGCTCAACAGCCTGTTTGCCCAGCGCCGTAATCTGTTCAGGCCGGGGTTCTGGCGGTTTATTTTCGAGATCCTGCGCTTTAACAAACTGTGCAAAGCGCGCCTGCTCAATCCGCATAATGACGAAGACACACTGGCCGATTTGCTGGATCAAAACGGATTTTCGCCGTTCTTCGCCCTGCACTATGTGCTGCCGATGGGCGCGGCAATCTGGTCTTCGTCGCTGAGCGATATGGCGAATTTCCCGCTGTCGATGTTTCTGCGTTTCTTCAATAATCATGGGCTGCTGGAGGTGAGTAACCGCCCGCAGTGGATGGTGGTGCCCGGCGGTTCGCGGGAATATATCCGCCGGATGCAGGAAAAACTGCCGTCCCGCGTCAGGCTGCTGACCGGTACGCCGGTCAGTCAGGTGGTGCGGACGCCGTGCGGCGTGACGTTGCATTCGGCGCGTGGCGAAGAGCATTTTGATCAGATTGTTTTCGCCTGCCATTCCGATCAGGCGCTGGCGATCCTCGGTGACACCGCCAGCGCCGACGAACGGAGCATTCTCGGTGCGCTGCCGTATCAGAGTAACGACGTGATTTTGCATACCGACACCCATCTGCTGCCACGGGAAAAACGCGCCTGGGCGAGCTGGAATTATCAGTTGCCGAATTCGCTGCATCTGGCGGCGCGTGCGGATATGCGCGACAGCAATCCGTCGCACCGCCGCCGCGCCAGCGTGACCTATAACATGAATATTTTGCAGGGACTGGATGCGCCGCAGACGTTCTGTGTGTCGCTCAATCCGCTGACGCCGGTCGACGAAAGCAAAATCCTGTTCCGCACCACCTACAGGCACCCGGTGCTCAATCTGGCCAGCCATCATGCACAACAGGAACGCTACCGCATCAACGGTCATCACCGCACCTGGTTCTGCGGCGCGTACTGGTACAACGGCTTTCACGAAGATGGCGTCAACAGCGCGCGTGACGTGGTGGAACAGCTTAATCAGCAGCTTTTCAGTGTGCAGTTGCAGCATGAGCAGGAAAAGCGGGAGGCGTCATGAACAGCCAGTTGTATGTCGGCACGGTACGACATCGCCGCTTTACGCCGGTTGAGCACCGTTTCGATTACGATATTTTCATGCCGCTGATTGATCTTGATGAGCTGGAACAGCTGCCCGCGCGGGGGATCCGGCTGGAAAAATTCTCCCCGGCCAGTTTTCGCCGCAAAGATTATCTCGGCGGTGGCGACATCAAAACCAAAGCGCAGGCACGGATCGCCGAACTGACCGGTGAACGCCCCGACGGGCGGGTGATGTTGTTATGCCAGCTGTGCTATTTCGGCTGCTATTTCAACCCGGTTAACTTCTACTATCTTTATGATCAACAGGGTATTTTGCGCTGGATGCTGGCCGAAGTGCGCAACACCCCCTGGAATGAACGCCACACCTACGCCGTGCTCCCCGACGGCTCGCAACCTGTGCCGAAAGCCTTTCATGTGTCGCCCTTTAATCCGATGGACATGGTCTATCACTGGCGGCTGACGCCCCCGGGAAAGCAGTTACACATCACGATCGAAAATCACCGCAAAGAACGGGAATTCGATGCCGCCCTTTCACTGACAGCCCGCCCGCTGACCCGCGAGGCGCTGCGTCAGCAATTGTGGCGGCTGCCTGTCATGACCGCAAAAACCGCGCTGACCATCTACTGGCAGGCGCTGAAACTGTGGCTGAAACGGGCACCTGTTTATTCTCACCCTCCCGTTGATAAGGACTGACCATGAGCCAACCTGAAATGCAGCTCGCCCGTGCCGCGGCGAATAACCGGCGCAGCAAAGCGGCACGCGCCATGATCCTTGGCGTGCTGAAGCAGCTCAAAGGAGCCGGTCTGACACTGCGTGAACCCGGTGAGCAGGCGATATTCTTTGGCGATCCGACCGCGCTGTTGCAGGGCGAAATTGACGTCCGCCATCTGCGCGCTTACCGGCGTGTCTTACTGGGCGGCAGCGTGGCGGCAGGTGAAAGTTTTATTGATGGCGACTGGACCACGCCCGATCTGACCACGGTTTTACAGCTGCTGGCCGAGAACATGAAGCTGGTGGATAAAATCAGTGCGCGCCTCAGCTGGCTCAGCACACCCGCCAAAAAAATTATTCATTTTTTCCGCCGCAACAGTCCGGCGCAGGCGCGGAAAAATATCTCAGCGCATTACGATCTGGGCAACGATTTCTATCAGGGTTTTCTCGATGAGAAGATGCTGTATTCCTCGGCCTGGTATCAGGAACCGCAGATGACGCTGGAGCAGGCGCAGGAAGCCAAAATGCGCCGTTTGTGTGAACAGTTGCAGTTACACGCGGGCGACCATCTGCTGGAAATCGGCACCGGCTGGGGTGCGATGGCCGAATTTGCCGCGCGCGAATACGGCTGTCAGGTGACCACCACCACCATTTCCCGCGAGCAATATCGCTATGCCTGTGAGCGGATCGAAAAAGCTGGACTGAGTGACCGCGTGACGGTGCTGTTTGAAGACTACCGCGCGCTGAAAGGCCAGTTCGATAAACTGGTGTCCATCGAGATGATCGAAGCGGTGGGTAAACGCTACCTCTCCACCTTTTTTAAACGCTGCAACGCGCTGCTGAAACCACAGGGGCGCATGGCGATTCAGGCGATCACCATCGCCGATCAGCGATACGCCGCCTACAGCCGTAACGTCGATTTTATTCAGTGCTACGTGTTCCCCGGCGGCTTTCTGCCCTCGATCACCGCGATGAACGACGCCATGACCCGCTGCACCAGTCTGGTGGTGCGTGACCTGTTCGATATCGGTTCCGATTACGCCCGCACCCTGCATGAATGGCGCGAACGGGTGCAGCACTACTGGAATGCGCAGACTGACGGCGTGCAGGACGAATATTTCCGCCGCCTTTGGCTGTTTTATCTGTGCTACTGCGAGGCCGGTTTCCGCGCCCGCACCATCAGCACCGTGCAACTGGTCGCCGAGCGGCGCGGATGAAATCGCTGCGCTTCTGGCTGCTGACACTGGGCTTTGACGTCTGGTGGACGCTGGCCGTCTGGGGGCGCGACCGTTTTATTATTTTTCTGCTGATCAGCAGTTTTCTGATGCTGGCGTTCACCCCGTCGCGCCGCCGTTTGTGGGTCGCGACCGCCTGTACACTTGGCATCATGATGGATTCGCTGTGGTGTATTTCAGGTCTGTTTGAATTTACTGATTCTGCCGCCGTACCGCCGTGGATGATGGCGTTATGGCTGGGTTTCAGCGCCTGGTGGCTGTGGTTACTGGGCACTATCCGGTTGACGTGGTACTGGCTTCCTCTCATCGGCGCGGTCAGCGGCCCGCTGGCCTATTACCTCGGTATGCAGCTTGGTGCTATGCAACTTCTCGCCGCACCGGTGTATGTCTGGCTCTTACTGGCGGCGGGCTGGGCGATATTTTTACCGCTGATAAGCCTGCCGGTTTTGCTAAGCAACCATACAGGGCGGAAAACCTGATGATGCGCGTATTTCTCGCAGCACTTTGGCTGATGATGTCTTGCTCTGCCTTTGCCGCCACGCCCTGGAGCCCGTGGCAACAGGTCGGGCGCGCGACCCTGAGCTGGGGGCCGTTTGAGGTTTATCACTCGCAACTGCTGACACCCGACGGTAAGTATCAGACCGGGAAATGGCCGCAGGCACTGAAGATTGAGTATCTGCGCAACATTGATCATCAGGAGCTGACCAAAGCCACCGAAGAACAATGGCAGGCGCTGGGATTACTGGCGCAGGCACAGGAAAATGGCTGGCTGGACGCGGTGCAGAACACCTGGCCGGATGTCAGCAACGGCAGCGAAATTGTGTTTGTCGCCACTGAGAATGGCGGCCAGTTTTACAGCCAGCCCGCGAACAGCGTGCTGAGTACGCCGGTGGGCCAGCCATTCAGCCCGGCAT
The DNA here is from genome assembly GCF_021276285.1 of Rahnella victoriana. Lineage (NCBI taxonomy): Bacteria > Pseudomonadati > Pseudomonadota > Gammaproteobacteria > Enterobacterales > Yersiniaceae > Rahnella > Rahnella victoriana. The sequence continues at coordinate 3,193,333 of NZ_CP089919.1, read as the reverse complement.
TCCGCGATGCTTTTCTGGCGATCTGGCTCTCGCCCGCCACGCAATATCCTGATTTACGCAGCAGGCTGACCGGCGCATCTGCGCCCGATTAATACCATCTTATTGGGGGAGTTTTTATGACTGTTCTGCGCAAGATTTTTTTAACGCTGATCGTCGGCACAATGCTGCTACTGACTGGCTGTAAAGCCACTGTTCAGGATTACGCGCAGGCACAACCGAAGCTGGATATTTTCAGCTGGTTTGCCGGTGACAGCGTGGCGTACGGCATGGTGCAGGATCACAGCAACAAACAGACGCGGCGCTTCACCGTCAAAATCCATGGTGACGTGGCGGGCGATACGCTGACGTTGCATGAAGACTTTGTCTATGACGACGGCGAAAAACAGACCCGCGTCTGGCGTATCCGTAAACTGGCGGATGGCCATTACACCGGCACGGCGGGTGACATTATCGGCACCGCCACCGGGCAATCCGCAGGCAATGCCTTCAACTGGAAATACGTGATGGACGTGAAATCAGGCGACAGCACCTACCGCCTGACGTTCGATGACTGGATTTACCAGCAGGACGAACAGCACCTGTTTAACGTCACGTCGCTGAAAAAATTTGGCGTGGAAGTGGCGCGGGTGACGATCTTCTTTGAGAAAAAATGAGGTTAATTCGATCTGCTCCCTCCCCTGCGAAGGGGAGGGTTGGGGTGGGGTATTAAATTAAAATCAATGAGTTGAAGTATGCTTTGACCGGGTGCTAGCCCTTAAAACCCCCTCCCAACCTCCCCCTTCGCAGGGGGAGGAGGGAAGCGCGATCTGCTCCCTCCCCTGCGAAGGGGAGGGCTGGGGTGGGGTATTAAAGTAAAATCAATGAGTTGAAGCATGCTTTGACCAGGTGTTAGCCCTTAAAAACCCCCTCCCGCCTTCCCCGTTCGCAGGGGGAGGAGTAAAACAACCCAGCTGTCACATCTGCGAAAGGGAAGCGGTTTAAACCTTCACTTCCGTGATCTTAGTTTTCTTACGCCCGAACACGAATTTCCCCAGCGTCACCAGCAGGACTGCGCAGAGGATCACGCCTAAGGCCACCCACTCCACCGGCGACAGGGATTCGCCCGCGAAACCTATGCCGAGCAATACCGCGACGATCGGATTCACATAGGCATAACTGGTGGCGACGGCGGGACGTACGGTTTTCAGCAGGAACATATAGGCGCTGATGGCAATCATCGAGCCGAATACCACCAGATAGCCGAGCGCCAGAAAGCCGCTCAGCGAGGGGGCGGCGGTCAGGTGTTCACCGCTGAACCGGCTGGCGACCAGCAACACCACACCGGCGATAATCATTTCTGCCGCACCCGCCATCAGACCTTTTGGCAGGGGCAGACGCGAACTCCATACCGAACCAAACGCCCAGCTCAGCGAGGCGAGCAGAATCAGCGCCGCGCCCCACGGGTTGCCTTGCAGATTACTGCCGGTATTGAGCAGCACAATGCCGAACAAACCGATGGCAACGCCGGTCCATTCCAGACGGCTGTTTGGCATGCCCCACAGGCGGCTGAAGCACAGGGTAAACAGCGGCACGGTAGCAACCATCACTGCCGCAATGCCAGACGGCACCTGCATATGTTCGGCAACCGTCACCAGCCCGTTACCCACCGACAGCAGCAAGATGCCCACCGCACCGGCGGCCATCCATTGTTTAAGGGTCGGAACGTGATGCCCGCGTAACAGCAGGAAAGTAAACAGAATGCATCCGGCGACGAAGAAACGCAGACCCGCCATCATCAGCGGCGGCCAGCTTTCTACCCCCACGCGGATGACGAAATAGGTAGAACCCCAGATAAAATACAACGCAAACAGTGAGGCGATTAACGGCAGCAGAGCACGTCCGGCAGAACCCATCATAGAAATAACTTATTAGCGTGATAACGAAGGCAGACAGTTAACGCTATTGGCCTGATTACCGGCAAGGAAATCTGTGCTATCGCGTCAAAATGTTGCTAAAAAGTTTCTGTATATGACAAAAAATGCCTGTGCATCCGGCTAAAAGTAATCACAGCATGAATAGTCTGTTGCAGGGGTGAGGAAACGATTTATAATTCGTCGTTCAAATTTCTGAGGTATTGCACATGAATTCGCTTGGCAAAAAATTATTTATCGCGCTGTTTGGTCTGATGGCAATTGGCGCAATTGGTGGCGTGATGGTTGCCGGTTATGCCGTGGTGATCCAGGACGACGCTAAACCGGTCAGCGATAACGACGCCCCTTCTGTGGTGCCTGCGCCGCCTGCGGCATCAGCGAACTGATCCCTCTCCTGACCGCTGCTGCCAGCGTTGTAACCACAGGCTCCAGCGTTCAAACAGCATATCCACGCAAATCGCCAGCAGTGCAACAATCACCGCGCCCTGCAATACATACGCCGTGTTAAACCCGCTCAGGCCGATAATAATCGGTGAGCCGAGGCTTAACGTGCCGACCGACGAGGCGATCGCCGCCGTGCCGATATTGATGATCACTGACGTACGGATGCCGGAAATGATCACCGGCGCGGCCAGCGGAATTTCCACTTTCCGCAACATCTGCCAGCGGCTCATGCCGACGCCCTGCGCAATCTCGCGCGCCGAAGGCGGCACTGATTCGATCCCGGCAATCGTTCCCTGCAACACCGGCAGTAAACCGTAAAGCACCAGCGCGATAATCGCCGGTTTTTCACTGAATCCCATCACCGGCACCGCGACGGCCAGCACCGCGACCGGCGGAAAGGTCTGCCCCATCGCCACCAGGGTTTCCACCAGTGAGCGGAACTCTTTACCCGCCGGACGCGTGACCCCGACGCCTGCCGCCACGCCAATCACCACCGCAATCAGGCTGGAAATCCCGACCAGCAACAGATGCGCCTGCACCAGCGCGGCGAAACTTTCCTGCTGATAGACCGGCCTGCTCAGTTCAGGAAACAGCCAGTGGAACAGGCCGCCGAGCGAGGTCATGCCAAAAATCAGCGCCAGCAATAAAGCAAACAGCCAGATCAGCGGATCCGTGATGACCCGCACCACAACCCGTGTCATGCGATGCTCCTTTGCGCGGTCAGATCCGCAAAATGCAGCACGCCGAGCGGCTGCCCCTGTTCATCCACCACCGGCAAATGCTGAACCTGCTGCGCGACAAACGCCGACAATGCCTGACTCAGGCTCATGCTGTCGGTCAGCGGTTTGCCGCTGCCGGTGTAGGGTTCACCGCGCCGCGTCAGCGAACCGACTTCCCGCAGCGACAGCAAACGAATCCCCATGTCGCTGCCGCCGAAGAAATCGCGCACGAACGGCGTCGCCGGTTGCGTCAGCAGTTCCAGCGGCGTGCCCTGCTGCACCACCTGCCCGTCGTTAAGCAGGACGATACGGTCGGCCAGCGCCAGCGCCTCGTCGATATCATGGGTCACCAGCACAATGGTGCGGTGAGTGATTTTATGAATACGCGCCACCTCTTCCTGCAAGGTCGCGCGGGTCACCGGATCCAGCGCACCGAAGGGTTCATCCATCAGCAACACTTCCGGGTCGGAGGCCAGCGCACGCGCCACGCCGACGCGCTGCTGTTGCCCGCCGGAAAGCTGATGCGGATACCGCTGACGGAACTGTTTCGGGTCAAGATTGAGCAGGTTCATCAGCTCGGTCACGCGGTCGCGGATTTTGGCTTTCGGCCATTTCAGCAGTTGCGGCACCGTGGCGATGTTCTCTTCCACCGTCCAGTGCGGGAACAGGCCAATCGACTGTATGGCGTAGCCCATGCGGCGGCGCAAATCCTGCGCACGGAATTTTTCTATCGGTTCACCGGCAAAAAGAATTTCGCCGCGATCGTGCTCCACCAGCCGGTTAATCATCTTCAGCGTGGTGGATTTCCCCGAGCCGGACGTGCCGATCAGCACCGTGAATTCGCCTTTCGCCATTTCCAGCGTCAGGTCGCGCACGACCGCTTTTCCGGCAAAGTGTTTGCTTACCTGTTTGAAATGAATCATCTGCGTGTGGTCTCCAGCATTGAGACGGCGAATTTAAAAGCACTGTCGACGACGACGGCCATCAGCACCGCAGGGATCACACCGAGCAGCACCAGATCCAGCGCGCTGCTGAGCAAGCCCTGGAACATGATGGCACCCAGTCCGCCTGCGCCGATCAGCGCCGCGACCATCGCCATACCGACGGTTTGCACCGCCACGATGCGGATACCGGTCAGGATCACCGGCAAGGCGATCGGCATCTGTACACGGAAGAAGATCTGCACCCGGTTCATGCCCATGCCACGCGCGGATTCGATCACCGCTTCCGGCACCGACTCCAGCCCGGCAATCACCCCGCGCACCAGCGGCAGCAATGAATAGAGCACCAGCGCAATGATCGCCGGGGCCAGCCCGATACCGCTGATACCGTGTTCCGCCAGCCACGGCACCGCTTTCGCCAGTCCCGCCAGCGGCGCGAGCAGTAAACCAAACAGCGCGATCGACGGCACGGTCTGAATAATATTGAGCACTGACAGCACCGGTCCGCGCCAGCGCGGTTTGCGGTGACACAACAATCCGGCGGGCAGACCGATCAGCACCGCAGGCACCAGCGTGCCAAACAGAATGCCGAGATGCTGCCACAGCGCGTCGTTAAACACGTCGGAACGGTTGTCGTATTCTTTGAGCAGCGACAGCTGGGCAAGCTGACCGTACGCCAGCAGCAACACCACCGGCACGATCATCTGCACGTTGAGCACAATCCGCAGGCTGTGATTGCGGGTGAAACGGGAAATGGCGTCGGAGGCAATCAGCAGACACAGCGCGGCAGCCGACCAGAAGCCGCCGCCGAGCGAGGTGCGCGCGATGCTGTCCTCATCGCCGCCGGCCAGTTGCACAGCACCGTGTCCGGCCAGCCAGACCAGCGCCGTCAGCAGGATTTCCGCCAGCAACATCACCAGCAAATGATGGCGGCCATACAGCGTCACGAAGGCGCAGGCCAGCAGCAATAAAGCCGGAATGAGTAATAACGCGGAGTAGCCATGCAGCAGACTCGCCAGCGAAATGCCCTTGCCGGACACCAGCCGGTTGGGCGCATGGCTGAGAAAGGCCAGGCCGAAACCGGCCAGCCACAGCAGCAAAACCAGCGTCAGCAGCACGCGGTTTTTGACGGGAGAATGATGAGTCAAAACAATACCTGAGTCCGGTGAGCACGACCCGCAGGCCGTGCTCAGGGCGTCACTGCCCGGTTATTTTTTAACGAAACCTTTTTCCTGCAAATATTTCGCCGCGACCTTTTTCGCATCCTGACCATCCACCGCGATTTTCGCGTTCAGGCCCTGCAACGTTTTGGTATCGAGCGACGCAAACACCGGTTTCAGTAAATCAGGAATGTTCGGATGCGCTTTCAGCGCCGCCTCGCGGATGATCGGCGCTGGCGCGTAAATCGGCTGCACGCCTTTCGGATCTTCCAGCGTTTGCAGGCCCAGCGCCGCCACCGGGCCGTCCGTGCCGTAAGCCATCGCCGCATTGACGCCGGAAGTCTGTTCGGCAGCCGCTTTAATGGTGACCGCCGTATCGCCGCCCGCCAGCGACAGTAACTGCGCCTGATTCAGTTTGAAACCGTAGGCATTTTCAAACGCCGGTAACGCATCCGGGCGCTCGATAAATTCCGCCGAGGCCGCCAGTTTAAAATCGCCGCCGCTGCTGATGAATTTGCCCAAATCGCCCAGGGATTTCAGGTTATGCGCACTCGCCACGTCCTGACGCACCGCGATGGTCCAGGTGTTATTGGCCGGAGACGGGCTGAGCCAGACAATTTTGTTCTGGTCGTAATCGAGCTTTTTCACTTTATCGAAACCGGCCTGGGCATTTTTCCACGCCGGATCTTTATCGTCGGAGAAGAAGAACGCGCCGTTACCGGTGTATTCCGGATAGAGGTCGATTTCACCGGCGGTGATCGCGCCGCGCACTACTTTGGTCGTCCCCAGCTGTAACTTATTGGTGGTGTGAATGCCATTAGCTTCCAGCACCTGAATAATGATGTTGCCGAGCAGCGAACCCTCGGTATCAATTTTGGAGCCGACACGCACGGCGTCATCCGCCGCCTGTGCGCTGAAACTGATGGCTGACACCAGTGCCAGCGCTGCCACGGAAAATCCCCGTACTCGCCCGGTTATTACAGTCATGTTCTATCCTCTTATCGGGTTATGTTGGTTTTGTCGCCCGGCGACTGCTCTTTTTTATTCTTTCACTCATGAAAACAAGCTGCTAACAAGAATAGTCCAATTTTGCGCAGGGGAATGGATGGTGAGCCATAAAAGCAGGCGGCGGTATCGCTGTAAAATGCGTAAATGTTCGAAGCTTATCCGCCGCATCACTTAGGCCACCCTCGTCCGTTTTCCCTGCAGACAGGAGAACCCGATGTCAGTGCAACATCCACACAGAACGCATCCCCGCATGATCAGCGCGGCTATCGCTGACAGTGATCATCACCTGAAATTCGAAAAGATCCGCCTTGGCGCGCCGCGTCGTAATGAAGTCGGCGTACACATTGTCGCCTGCGGGATCTGCCACACCGATCTCAGTTTTCTGTCGCCCGGCGTGGTGCCGGGCCACGAAGGCGCCGGGATTGTCGATCAGGTCGGCAGCGCGGTGACCGGGGTGAAACCGGGCGATCATGTGGTGCTGTCGTTTCAGTCCTGCGGCCGGTGCGACGCCTGCGAAAATCACCGGCCGGTGGACTGCGAACACTTCTCCACCCTGAATTTTGGCTTCTCACGCCTCGACGGCAGCAGCGCCTATCCGCAGGGTATCGACGGGCACTTTTTCGGTCAGTCGTCGTTTGCCAGTTATGCGCTGGTGACGGAACAGAATCTGGTGAAAGTGGATAAATCGCTGCCGCTGGCCACACTCGCGCCCCTCGGCTGCGGCCTGCAAACCGGCGCGGGGACGGTGATGAATACCCTGAAGGTGAAAAAAGGTGACCGCCTGCTGATCACCGGCACCGGCGCAGTCGGTATGGCGGCGGTGATGGCGGCAAAAATCGCCGGAGCGAAGGAGATTATCGCCCTCGATCAGCATCAGCACCGTCTGGATCTGGCGCGTGAACTGGGCGCAACAGACGTGCTGAAAACCGGCCAGGAGCGCAATCTGCAAGGGACGCTGGATTACGTCATTGATACGGCGGGCGTACCGGCGCTGGACACCCTCGGACAACAGGCGCTGAATGACGGCGGCGTGATGGTGCGCCTGACCGGTGCCGGTGGCGCGACGCTGTCACGCGGGCGGAAAATTCTCAGCGTCATTCAGGGGGATTCGGTCGCGCAGGAATTTATCCCGAAAATGATTTCATTGTGGCAGGCGGGGAAATTCCCCTTCGATCGCTTACTGCATTTTTACGATTTTGAGGCCATTAATCAGGCGGCAGAAGACAGCAGAAACGGCAAGGTGATTAAGGCAGTTTTGCGCTGGCGACAGCACGCTTAGATCACTTAGTTTTAACTTATAGCCATTTATTTTCACTCAACCGCTAATCAGGACTTGTGACCGGTATCACGTCGCCTCTATGCTGGTTTTTTGTCAAAAAGCGTAAACACAACAATGTCTGATTCAATTGCGGCCTCTCAGGCCGCCTCTTCAGGGGATTACAGCGCAGCCGACACTGCGTCTGACCAGCCGGTGGTGATTCGTTCCGCTGCCGATATTACTCAGTTAGTGAACCGTGGCGCGGCCAAAATCAGCGACGCGCGCATCGTGATTGCTATCGCACTGGGCGGCGTTTTCCTCGACGCCTACGACCTCGGTGCGCTGGCTTTCGGGATGAAAGATATTACCCGCCAGTTCGGCCTGACGCCTTCCGGCGCGGGCTTTGTGGCATCGGCCATCACCTTCGGGGCGATTGTCGGCGCACTGTTCGGTGGCTATCTGACCGACAAAATCGGCCGTTACCGCGTATTTATGGCTGATATGTTCTTCTTCGTGATTGCCGCGCTGGCCTGCGCCTTTGCGCCAAACGAATGGGTATTGGGCGGCTCACGCTTTGTGATGGGTCTGGGGGTCGGTATCGATTTACCGGTCGCCATGGCGTTTCTGGCGGAGTTCTCAAAACTTCAGGGACGCGGCAATAAAGCCTCGCGCGTGGCGATGTGGTGTCCGACGTGGTATGCGGCGATCAGCGTGTCGTATCTGCTGGTTCTGCTGCTTTACGCGGTGCTGCCGGCTACCCATACCGACTGGTTATGGCGTCTGATCCTCGGTTTCGGCGCAGTACCGGCGATCCTGATTATCGCTATCCGCCACCGTTATATGAATGAATCGCCGGTCTGGGCAGCCAATCAGGGCGACCTGCAAAGTGCGGCGGCGATCCTGAGAAAATCCTATAACATCAATGCCGTCGTGGCAGACGATGCCGATAAGACACCGCAGGTGAAAGTACGTAAAGCCGCATGGCGCAACTACGGCACGCTGTTGCAGGGCGTTTATCTGCGCCGCACCGTGCTGGCGACCGTCACTGCCGTGGCCTCGTCCTTTGCCTATAACGCCGTGGCGTTCGGGCTGCCGGTGATCTTATCCAGCTTCCTGCAACAGTCGATGATCAGCACCATTCTGTTCTCGCTTGGCCTGAACCTGTGCTTCGCCTTTGTCGGCGGCCTGATTGCGGTGCGTTATGTCTCGAAATTTGGCGCATGGAAAATGACCTACGCCGGTTACGCCTGCCAGCTGGTCGCGATGATCGGCCTGGCGCTGGTGGGCCGACCGGCCGACGGCGGAGAAGCAGCGATTTCCATCGCCATGCTGGCGTTATTCCTGTTCGGTCAGGGCTTCGGTCCGGGTTCGCACACCATGACATTTGCGTCACTGAGCTATCCGACGTCGCTGCGCGGCATGGGTGTCGGATTCAACCAGACGCTGATGCGCGGCAGTTCCACGGTCTCGTTGTTCCTGTTCCCGGTCCTTTCCGCGGCACTGGGCACCGGCGTGTTCTGGGTGATCGCGTTAGCGCCACTGGCAGGCTTAATCGTGCTGACAGCGGTACGGTGGGAACCGTCGGGATATGATGTGGATGCTGAGGATTTTCAGCCGGAAATGAGTAAATAACGGCAGATCTTTAGTTTGCTCCCTCCCCTGCGAAGGGGAGGGCTGGGGTGGGGTATTAATGGCATCTGAGTTGCCTGCTAAACCCCCTCCCGGCCTCCCCCTTCGCAGGGGGAGGAGCAAGCACTCCGCGCCGATCCCTGACATCAGACCACCGCGCTTCTCGGCGCAAACACATACCCGATGTCGTTCTCGATCATTGCGGCGACCAGTTCAAATCCGCCGTTCGGTTTGGCCTGCGCAAATTCCAGTTCGCTGGTGAATACCGGGCTGACCCAGAACTGATTCACCGGATCGCCGTAAATCTTCGGCAAACGCACTTTGTCGGCAGGGCCGCAGAGTGCGGAGGAAATCACGTGGCCTTCGAAACCGAGCGGTGCCATGGGTGACATCAGCGTGTGACCTTCGCCGAGCCAGCTGAGGGTGGTCCAGGGAACTTGTGCGTAACCGGATAACGCGCTGGCCATCTGCACCGCATTCTCTTCCGTGACGTATTCCTTGCCGACCGAAAAAGCCAGTTCTATGCGGCGGTGTTTTTCCGCTTCGTCATTAAAAACAATGTCGATTTGTGGCATCGGGCGGATGCTCATGCCGACCGTGAAGAAGTAGTAATTTTCTTCGTCTTCATGCTGGGATATCGCCATCGGCGGCCAGCTGCCCTGATTGATCAGATAATATTTCAGCGAGGGACCAAAACGATCTTCGTAGGATTCCAGCAGCTTGCGCTGAATTCTCGGCCACGGATTACTAAACTCATTTTGCCAGTCACGCCAGAACAAACGGGTCTTTTCCGCCAGCTCACATTGCGTGTTCGTCGAGGCAGAACCCAGCGGGAAGGTCAGCGGATTCTGTTTAATGCATCCGGCGGAATAACACACCGAATGGTCGATATACAAACTCCAGCCGGGGATCACCGCCAGTAACAATCCCTGATACCACAGTGCCGCGCCGTCGTCGCTCTCGTTCCATAAAATCTGGATTTGTGCCGGATCCAGCGGCGCTTCGCCTTCCAGATTACGGCAATACTGCGCCGCCAGCATCGGAGCCATCCCCTGCTCCATCGCGTCGGTATCATCTTTCACCGGCGCGGGCACCAGATTACGCACCCAGCAGGCACGCATTTTCGGAAAACGGTCGCGCAAATCTTCACGGGCGAAAATGTAGAAATACACCACGCGGTTATCCTGCTCGACCAGCGCGGTCAGGGTTTGTTTGTCGTTACTGACTTCAGCAACAATGTCGGACTGGCGCATATGACCTCAGCAAGATTAGGAAGCTTATTATTCCCTGTGATGGTCAGTGTAGAACGGTTATGCCAGCCCGATAACGGGCAATATTCCCAAAAATCTCCGATAAGGCTTTAAAACACGCGCTTTTTTACCTAAGCGGCAAGACTTACGGATAAGTCGCACACTGGGAGAATCGGTTGAACGCCGACCGGGCCGGGCGCATATCCGCAGCGTTAACGATCAGCGAAGACGCCCCATCCGCCGCATGGCGCGATGCCATGAGCCGTTTCTTACCGACCAGCGCAGCACGCCTGCAATGCGGCGGGTACAGAAACGCACAATTTTACGTTTAGACGGGGAATGGGAAATCCCCAGTTGCGTGGCGGCCCAGTCAGGCAATAATTCAAACCCCGCCTGAATCATCAGGCTGCCAACCGGTTTCGCCAGACGGCTTGGCGCGGGCGCATTTCGCAAGAGTTTGACCACTTCCAGCGTACGTTCGTCGCAACGCAACTGCGGGCGCATCGCCTGCAAATAGGTTTCTACTGCCGCGACACTTTCCGGCACATTCACCGCGCCGAGGCTTTTCGCCACGCGGGAAAATTCCTGATAATAACGGTTCTGATCCGCCAGGCTGAGCGAAGGATTGCGGTAACGCAGGTGAGATTGCAGGAAACTGTAGGCTTCGGCCACATGCACCCAGACCAGGAGATCCGGGTCGCTGGCGGCATACGGCGTGCCACAGGCATCGGTTCCGGTGACCCGCAGATGAATGGATTTGACCTTGTCGATTAACAGGTTGGCCTCGCCGACAGGGGCAAAGGTGGTGGCAGAAATAAACTGGCTGGTACGGCGCAAACGGCCGAGCATATCTTCACGAAACGAGGAGTGATCCCAGACACCGGCCAGCGCCAGCGGGTGCAGCATTTGCAACAGCAACGCACTGACGCCGCCGCAAAGCATGGAGGAGAAATCGCCGTGGATCCGCCAGGTGACGCTTTCCGGACCGAATAATCCCGGGTCGCCCGGCGGTTTCTCAAAGTCTATACCGCCTGACGCCAGGCCCGAAATACTCAGCACCTGGCGTTCTATTCTCTTTCTCAACAATTGTCTGAAATCCGGCATGCGTTAATGTGCAGCAGTGCTGATAACGGTCGCTTTAGCCAGTTGCGGCCAGATATTCATGACCACGTCGATAAGCCGGTTCAGTTCATCCGAACTTGCGCCATCACGCGCCTGAACCGAGAAGCCCTGAATGGTGCAGGCGAGGTATTTCGCCAGCAGGGCGCTGTCGGTCACAGCGGTCAGATCGCCGCTCTGTTTTTTCTTCTCGAAATATTCAAACAGAGTGCGTTCCTGCGAGAGGTGGCGTGCACGCAGCATTTCGGCAATATCCGCAGACGATGAAGACATCCCGGATGATGCGCTGATCATAAAGCAGCCACTTGGCGTGTCGCAGTCGGTAAACAGCTCAACGATGGCACGCAGATAGCGCCCGACCGTATCCTCGACGGACAAATCTGTTCTGCTCAGTAAACATGAGCTCTTTTCGTAAAAGTTTTTCAGATAATGTTCAACGGCTGCGCGGAAAAGCCCTTCTTTGTTGCCAAATTCGGCATACAGAGTAGGCGCTTTCGCACCGGTTGCTTCGACCAAATCAGCTAATGACGTGGCCTCATAACCATGGCGCCAGAATAAATTCAGGGCCTTGCTCAGAGCAGTTCCACGGTCGAACTGTTTTGGGCGACCGCGACTTTTCCGGACCAAAGCCGTCTGTTCAGTGCTCATACACCCTCCTTCCATCACCATTGTGATTATGGTTATAAAAACTTATCGTTGAAATAAGTTAACGATCATTATTAAAAATAGTTGCGCACAAGTCCAGCGGAGTTTATCATTTAATTATCGAGCGATAAGAAAATCACTCACACCCGCAAAGCAGCACAGCTAAAGACGCTTTTTATAAGCAATAAACCCAGGACGTAACATCATGAGTAACTTCAAAATCCTTCTTGCAGTTCTGGCATTGACCGCTGTACCGGTTGCCAACGTTGCCGCACAGCAGGTTATCATGATGCCTTTACAGAGTCAGGAAGTCGCCATGGTCAATGTGACCGGTGACAGTAACTTTTGTAACCCGGCTACCTGCGCGAACAAAAAAGTCGAACAGGGCCGAATTCCAACTTCTCCGACTCAGCCACCTGCACCTTCGACCTCTGGTCATCAGCCCCCTTCTATCTATTACTAAAGAAGAGTGGCACCTGACGACAGATTGTCAGGGCAGGAATAACGATAAGGCGGCCTGTGTCGCCTTATCTTTTTCGTCGCCGCCCCCTGTTTTATCACCCTCTCCGGTCAGAACCAACCATTAACTTAGCGATCATTAAAGATTCATTCAGCTCATTTTTAGATAAGCCCTATCCCTGTGAGTTTCGTGAATCATTTTAAAAACATAAATTTAACAAAACCAAAACAAGATACCGTTTTGATGTGATGCGTGTCACAGCACAATAAGTTAACGCTCATTAAAAAAACATCTTGCACAAACTCTCAACACCCCTTACCATTTACTTATCGAACGTTAACTAATAAATAACGTTGACCCGACACTGAGGGTTCGAAAGAAGAACCCCCGAACAACAGATTAATGAACAGGACAAGACATCATGAAAAACATCGCAATGACACTCGCAGCACTGACACTGGCTACCGCTTCTTTCTCTGCCCTGGCAGCTACTGAAGTTCAGTCCGCTCCGGCAGGTGAACAAACCATCGGGACCATCAGTGCTTCTTCAAACGGCAACCTGAGCACCCTGCAGTCAAAACTGAATGCGAAAGCGACAGAAGCCGGTGCAACGTCTTACCGCATCATCGGTGCTTCTGGTGAAAACCACTTGTACGGTACTGCAGAGCTTTATAAATAAGCCCGCTGGGATCCGTTAGAAGATTGTTCCGCACAATTAGTTAACGATTAATAAATAAATCAGTTGCGCAGTTTGTGATCAAGGTCTAACATTTACTTATCGAACGTTAATAAATAACGTCGGACTGAAAAATCACCTGCTGATAAAGAGATATAAGGAAGACCATCATGAAAAACGTAAAAATGACATTAGCTGCAATCGCCCTTGCTACCGCATCATTCTCGACGCTGGCGGCAACAGAAGTTCAGTCTGCACCTGCCGGTCAGCAAGCTATCGGTGTGGTCAGTGCAACATCCAGCAATGACCTGTCCAGCCTGCAGAATAAACTGAATGCCAAAGCCAATGACGCCGGTGCAAGTTCATACCGCATCATCGGTGCATCAGGTGAAAATCACCTGTACGGTACTGCAGAGCTGTATAAATAAGCACTGAGTTTTTAAGGGTAAAACGACATTGAGTTGACGATTAAAAAACTGAATGTTGTATCGGACAGAAGACAGCTTTGCCCATTAAATGAACGTTGATGACAACGCCTGGCAAAGCTTAAAAAATCGAATTGAGGAAACCATCATGAAAAACATTACTATGACTCTCGCCGCCATTGCGCTGGCAACCGCTTCATTCTCTACCCTGGCGGCAACAGAAGTTCAGTCTGCGCCTGCTGGTCAGCAAGCAATCGGTGTGGTCAGTGCGACATCCAGCAATGACCTGTCCAGCCTGCAGAATAAACTGAATGCCAAAGCCAATGACGCCGGTGCAAGTTCATACCGCATCATCGGTGCATCCGGTGAAAACCACCTGTACGGTACTGCAGAGCTGTATAAATAAGCTGATGTAAGCAGTAAAGAGCAGTAAGCAGAAGAGGCGGCGTTTGCCGCCTTTTTCGTGTCCGGGGTTTACACCAAAAAAATCAGTGAGCCGAACTTTTCAGCTGGTTGTCCTGCTGATGTTGCTCCACTGCCAGTTCGATCAGGCGCGTGATCAATTCGCTGTAACCTACGCCGCTGGCGGCCCAGAGTTTCGGATACATGCTGATATTGGTGAAGCCCGGCAGCGTGTTGATCTCATTAATGATCACTTCCCCCTGCTCCGTCAGGAACACATCAACGCGCGCCATACCGCGACATTCCAGCACCTGAAATGCCTGTAAAGCGATAGCACGGATACGGTCGTGCGTTTCCTGCGGTAAATCCGCCGGAACGGCAATCGATGCACCGGATTCATTGATGTATTTGGTGTCGTAGGAATAAAAATCGTCGTGCAGGATCACCTCGCCGCAGACGCTGGCCTGCGGGAAATCATTACCCAGCACCGCACATTCAATTTCACGCCCTTTGATTGCCGATTCCACCAGCACTTTATGATCGAAACTGAACGCCTGATCCATGGCGCGTACAAAGCCCGCTTCATCGCTGACTTTACTGACGCCCACGGAAGAACCCTGATTAGCCGGTTTGATAAACAGCGGTACACCGAGTTTTTTCGACACATCGGCAAAGGTATTTTTTTGACGGTTGGCGCGGGTCAGACAGACAAAGGGCGCCACGGATAAACCGGCATCACGCAGCAAACGTTTGGTGACATCTTTATCCATGCTGACTGCCGAACCCAGCACGCCGGAGCCAACAAAGGCGATGTTGGCCATGCGCAGCAACCCCTGCAATGAACCATCTTCGCCCAGCGTGCCGTGCACGATCGGGAAGATCACGTCCACCTGCGACAGCGCGCTGGCACTGTGGGTTTCGATTAGCTGATTTTCAGTCTGACCGGGGATCAGCGCGACCTGATTATTCGAGCGGTTCAGGGCAATCAGCGACGGATTTTCAGCGTTGATCAGATAATTACTGGCATCGTTAATGTGCCACTCACCTTTCTTATCAATGCCCAGCAAAGTCACCTCAAAACGCTGTTTATCAATCGCATCCACAATGTTTTTTGCCGACTGCAGTGACACTTCATGCTCTGCCGATTTACCGCCAAAAATAATACCAACCCGTAATTTACTCACCTGCTGCTCCTTGTCGCCCGCCTCAGCGGACGGCCAATTTTCTGTAAACAATCCTGCTAAGCCACCACGACTAATCAACAACAAACAGTTTCGCGCCAACCGGTGTGGATGAACGATGCGCTTCGGCGTTGTCCGCCACCTGATAACTCATGCCCGGCGACAGGGTAAAAGTACGCCCGTCTTCAAGACGCGTGTGAAGCTCTCCCTCAAGGCAAAACAAAACATGCCCTTTACTGCACCAGTGATCGGCTTCATAACCTGCGGAGTATTCGACGATACGCACACGGATATCGCCAAATTTTTGCGTACGCCACAGCGCCATACCGGCATCACCCGGATGCTGCGTCGGTGTGACGTCGCTCCAGTCTGTCGTGCAAAACGGAATCGCCTCAAGTTTCATGAGTTTCTCAAAGTCGGAAAATGGAAGGAAAGCCAGCATAAAAGTGAGCGGTAAATTTATCAATCGCTTGCTGAAAACAAATCATTAACAGTCTGCCGCAAAGTTACGTAAAGCCGACTTTTCTGAGAGACAGACGACAGCCCGCGTATGGCGGGGCTGCTGAGAAAGCAGGCTGAGTGCTTAAAACGGTTGTGTTGCATGAGGTGTCTGTGGGACAGAGTTCACATTTTATCGACTATGCTTAATGTTCTGTTGAGAAAGAACACAGACAGGCGCACGCACCTCAATTCCAACGCGTTGTTCATTTATTCACAGCGCGCCACAAAACAAGGAGCAACATATGCCATATCAAACAATCAATCCGTTCAACAATAAGCTCATCAAAGAATATCAAACACATAATGATCAGCAGGTTGAAGAAGCGCTCTCCACCGCCCACGCCCTGTACAAATCTGACTGGGGCCAGGGCGATATTAAGCAGCGCGTTAACGTACTGCATAAATTGTCTGAACTGATGGCTTCCCGCGTCGATGAACTGGCGGAAGTGGTCAGTGTTGAGATGGGGAAACTCATCGGTCAAAGCCGCGGCGAAGTACAAATTTGCGCAGATATTGCGAAATTCTACGCGGAAAACGCCGAAGAATTTCTCAAACCTGTGCCTTATAAATCCGATCTCGGCGAAGCCTGGGTTGAGCATCATCCGATAGGGATCATCATGGCCGTCGAGCCGTGGAACTTCCCGTTCTATCAGTTGATGCGCGTGCTGGCACCGAATCTGGCGTCCGGTAACAGTGTGGTGGTGAAACATGCCAGCATCGTGCCGCATTGTGCCCAAACATTTGAGAAACTGGTTACCGAAGCGGGCGCGCCAAAAGGGGCGTATACCAATCTGTTTATCTCTCAGGATCAGGTCAGTGCCATCATCGATGATGATCGCGTTCAGGGTGTCGCGCTCACCGGCTCGGAAAAAGCCGGTGCCGTAGTGGCCTCACGCGCTGCCAGTAAGCTGAAAAAATCGACGCTGGAACTGGGCGGCAACGATGTGTTTGCCGTGCTTGATGATGCGGATATCGACAAGGCTGCGAAAGCGGGTGCGCAGGCGCGTGTTTCCAACGCCGGTCAGGTCTGTACCGCCGCCAAGCGTTTCATTGTTCATGAAAAAATCGCCGATGAGTTCCTTAAAAAATTCACCGAACACTTTAAGGCGCTGAAGATTGGCGATCCGCTGGATTCGTCCACCACGCTGGGGCCACTGTCGTCAGAAGAAGCCCTGAAAACCCTCAGCAAACAGGTCGATGACGCCGTGAAACATGGGGCGAAACTGCACTTTGGCGGTAAAAAAGTCGAAAACAATCCGGGTAACTTTTATGAGCCGACGATCCTGACGCACATCACCCGCGATAACCCGGCCTATTTCGAGGAGTTCTTTGGCCCGGTTGCACAGGTGTATGTGGTGAAAAATGATGAGGAGCTGGTGAAACTTGCCAACGACTCCCATTACGGCCTCGGCGGTTCCCTGTTCACCACGGACCTGACCCGCGCCCGTAAGCTGGCAAGCCAGATTGAGACCGGCATGGTATACGTCAATTCCCCGACGGATACCGCAGCAGAACTGCCGTTCGGCGGCGTGAAACGCTCCGGTTTTGGCCGCGAACTGTCTGATCTCGGTATCAAAGAATTTGTGAACCAGAAACTGGTGGTGCTGGCCGCGAAGTCCTGATTTCCTTGCACCTCCCCTTCGCAGGGGAGGTGCAAGCGGGAAACTACGTAAAGTAGAACCGGATAATGTGGAAGAACACCGGTGCGGCGAAGCACAGGGAATCGATGCGATCCATCATGCCGCCGTGCCCTTCGATCATGGCCCCAAAATCTTTAACACCCCGGTCGCGTTTGATCGCCGACATGCACAGGCCACCTGCGAATCCGAGCAGGGTGATAATCAGGGAAATCAGCGCCGCCTGCCACGGAGCGAACGGCGTGATCCACCACAGCAGTGTACCCACCAGCGTGGCGCTGAGGATACCGCCGACAAAGCCTTCGAGGGTTTTATTCGGGCTGAGACGCGGCGCAATCGGGCGTTTACCGAACAGTTTGCCAAACACGTACTGCAACACGTCCGAAATCTGCACCACAATCATCAGGAACAGCAGCAGCTTGATGTTCTGATTCTCATAGCCCGGAATATTCAGCATCAGCAGCGCCGGTGCGTGGCTGATGCAATACACCGCCAGCATCATGCTCCACTGAATTTTCGCGCTGCGCTCGAGGAAATTCACGGTATCGCCAGCCAGCGCCATACGGGTCGGAATAAACAGGAACGCATACACCGGAATGAAAATGGCAAATGTGCCGTACCAGCGTTCGCCCACCAGCAGATATTGCAGCGGCAGCATGATGAAGAAACACCAGAACAGCGCCTCGTGGTCGCCGCGTCGCGTCGGGGTCAGCGTGATGCATTCGCGCAGCGCCAGAAACGACATCACCGCAAACAGCAGCGTCGAGCCAACTGGCCCGAACCACATCGCCATCACGGATAAAATACACATCATCCACCAGGCGCGGATGCGGGCATTCAGGTTAGCGACGACCGGCGTATTGCCTTTTACCAGCGCAATCAGATACCCCAGAATGCTGGCGATCAGTAACAGACCGAACAATCCGCACAATAAATAAACTAATGATTTATCCTGAAAATTCATGATGCCAGTGCCTCCAGAGCCGTCCTTGCACGAAGCAGGAATTCCGTTTTGTCTTCCCCTTCCCTGATCCCTTCTACCGGTTCACCAAAGGTGGCGGAACACAGGATCGGCACCACCAGCCGTGAGCCTTTCGGCAACACACGGTTAAGGTTTTCGAGATACACCGGCACCAGTTCCACATCCGGATTCATTTTCGCCAGATGCCAGATCCCGCTTTTGAAAGGGGAGATTTCTTCACCGTTGCCGCGTGTGCCCTCGGGGAAAATAATCAGCGACTGGCCTTTGCGCAGCGGGTCATTCATCAGCTCCAGCGCGTTATTCGGCTGTTCGGTCTGCTTTTCGGCAGGGCGACGTTTGATAAGCACCGCGTTAAACACGCGGCGGGCGATGTAACGGCGCAATTTTGAGGAAAGCCAGTAATCGGCTGCCGCCACCGGACGGACGTTGCCGCGTAACCGCGCGGGAAGACTGGCCCAGATCACCATGCCGTCAAGATGGCTGGAGTGATTGGCGTAGTAAATCCGTGCCTGTTTTCCCGGCAAGGGTGCCAGCCAGCGGGCGCGGATGCCCGTCAGCAAACGGCATAAGCGCACCAGAAAACCCGCCACCAGACGGCCATCCAGCGGTAATTTAGTCTGATAATCCATCATCATTTCCTTGTTTGTCAGCCTGCGTCTGCAGGTCACGCAAAATCCCTGCACCACGACGCCAGCAGGTTACCAGCGCGCCGAGGCAGATTATGGTCAGGCAGGTCAGCAACAGCAGTTGCCCCCACTGGACGGGCAGGAAGATCGCCACCACCGCACCGGCGCACAAGATTGCCATACGGTGCTGCTTCGCCATCGGCCCGAGAAATTGCTGTTTCAGCCCGCAGGTCCCGCCGAGCAGACGCAGATACGCCGTCATCAGCGCCAGCAATGCCGCTGCCCAGCCGAGGATGGCCGCCTCCGGCCAGGCCGTCAGGCTGTAACCGACGCCGAGTAAAATCAGCGTATCGGAAACGCGATCCGGCAACTCGTTATACACCGGCCCCGCCGGGCTGCCCATGCCGCCTTCGACCGCCACCATGCCGTCGAGCAGATTGCAGATCAGCCGCCCCTGAATCATCAGCGCGGCCAGCAGCAGGAAAATCCCCCGCCCGACGGCTGACCCGACATAAAATGCCAGCAGAAAACTCAGCCCGGACACCAGCGCAAAGGCCATGCTGGCGACCGAAATCTGGTTGGGCGTCACACCCTTATTTTTCAGCCAGCGCGCACTGTCTTTCGCCCAACGCTTATCCCGCGTGGTAATCGGCCGCCGGTCTTTTAAATTCAGATCCATAAATAACATCCCTTTATATGTCAGGGGTTAACCCTGTTTTTTGTCCGCCCTGAACGGGCGAGCAGATAGTATAAAAGTTGACTGCCTGATGACACTTTTTTGTTCTGAAATCACCGTGAACTTTTTCCATGCGACAGCTTATGCTTTTTTGACGCGGGCTTAGATTATTTAATTGGTTGCGAAAATCAGCCGATATGTTAAAACTCTGCTACAGAGTATTAGACGGCTAAACGTCTGAATCCCCATCCGTCTATTTAATAAGGCCGAACCTCCAGTGACCTCCTCCCTCCTTGAGATGCGCAACATCTCGATTTCCTTTGCCGGTTTCCCTGCCCTGCGCCAGGTGGATTTCACGCTGGAAGGCGGATCCGTCCACGCATTAGTCGGCGCGAACGGTGCGGGAAAATCGACCCTGATGGCGGTGCTTTCCGGCACACATGACCATTACAGCGGGCAAATCAGCATCGACGGCACGGCGGTTAACATCCGTCTGCCGCATCATGCCCGCGGGCACGGTATTCATCTGGTTCAGCAGGAGGTTGATGTCGCGCTGGTGCCGACGCTTAACGTCGCCGAAAACATCATGCTCGATCGCCTTGCCGAACCGGGTCATCTGCACAACTGGCCGCAGCTTTATCGTCAGGCGCAGTTGCTGACCGAACAACTCGGGCTGAACATCAGCCTGAGGGCGCGCATCGACAGCTGTACGCTGGCAGAAAAACAGCTGATTTTGCTGGCGCGGGCGTTATCGCATAAATGTCGTTTTCTGATCCTCGATGAGCCCACCGCCCCGCTGGATCAGGCGGAAAGCGCACGACTGTTCGCGCTGGTACGCAAGCTGAAAGCCGCCGGAATGGCGATTGTGTTTATCTCGCACCGTATTCATGAACTGCGCGATATCTGCGATCGCATGACCGTATTGCGCGACGGGCGTCTGGTGAGTGATGACAGTATGGACGGCCTGAGCAATGAGCACATTATCGAGAAAATGATCGGCCATCAGCTCGACGATATTTATCCGCCGCGCCGCCCGCCGCACAGCGGTGAAACCCTGCTGAGCATTCAGGGTATGCACGATAAAGACAAACTGCGTGATATCTCTCTGCGTTTGCATCGCGGGGAAATCCTCGGTATTGCCGGGCTGGCCGGTGCCGGGAAAACCGAACTGTGCAAGGCGCTGTTTGGTGCGACGCCGAGTCAGGTCGACAGCGGTGAGCTGAACGGCAAACCGTGGAAGCCGAAAGAACCGCATCTTTCCGTGGAACAGGGACTGGCGCTGGTACCGGAAGAACGGCGCAAGGAAGGGATTTTCATTGACGAAAATATCCCGATGAACCTCAGCGTCACCGCCGACGACACCTTTTCGCGCTGGAGCATTTTCAGCGGGCGTCAGTCGTTGTCGTGGGCAAAAGACATTATCAGCCGCTTGGGCATTCGCGCTTCCGGGCCGATGCAGAAGCTGGCCCGGCTTTCCGGCGGCAACCAGCAAAAGGTCGCCATCGGGAAATGGCTGCGCAGTGAGAGTCAGGTGTTGATCTTTGACGAACCGACCAAAGGCGTAGACATCAAGGCCAAAACGGACGTGTTCAGGCTGATCGACGGCCTGGCGCAACAGGGAAAAGGCATTATTTATGCTTCCGGTGAGTTCGCCGAACTGGTCGGTTTATGCGACCGCATTCTGGTGTTATGGGACGGCCGGATTGTCGCCGAACTGAACGCCGCAGACGTCGACGAAGAAACCTTATTAACCTATTCAACCGGAGGAATCCCCGCGTGAACAAAGCCGTGGTGAGTAAAGAAAACGTGCCCTACGCCCCACAACCGTGGCGTCATCAGCTGTTTGAGTTTTTGTATAAATGGGGCATGTTGCTGACCGTGGTATTGCTGATCGCCGCGTTTGGCATCGCCTCCGATAACTTCCTCGAACCTTCGAATATCATCAATATTCTGCGCTCGATTGCCATCGTCACGGTGATTGCCATCGGCGTGTCGATCTCACTGGCCGTCGGCGGCTTCGATTTATCCGTCGGCTCAACGGCATCGCTTGCCAATGCGCTGGTGATTTCGATGTTCGTCTGGCACGGATTCGGCACCACCGAAGCCATTCTGATCACGCTGGCGCTGTGTACGCTGGTCGGCCTGTTTAACGCCTTTCTGATCGTGATCCTGAAAATTCCTGACATGCTGGCCACCCTCGCCAGTCTGTTTGTGATTCAGGGCGCAGCGATGACTTACAGCTACGGCGGTTCCATCACTGAAAACATGTTATTGCCAAGCGGCGACATGGCCGAAGGCACGGTCCCTGCGGTGTTCAGCCTGCTCGGTCAGGTGCCGGTGATTGTGATCGTGATGGCCGTTGTCACTGTCGCGGTGCAGCTGTTTATGTCACTGACCAAACATGGCCGCCGCATGTACGCCATTGGCGGCAACCCGCTGGCCGCACGTCTGGCCGGTATCCGCACCGCGCGCTACCGGGTGATTGCTTATGTGATGTCATCGGTGCTTGCCGGTGCGGGCGGAATATTGCTGGCTTCGCGCATTGGTTCTTCTCAGGTCAATGCCGGTGGCGGTTATCTGATGGACGCCGTTGCCGCCGCGTATATCGGTTTCTCACTGGCCGGTTCCGGTAAGCCGAATGCGCTGGGAACCCTGCTCGGCGCGGTGATTTTAGGCGTGTTGTCGAACGGGCTGGTGATGTTATCGGTGCCGTATTATGCGATGGATATCATTAAAGGGCTGGTGCTGGCAGTGGCGCTGGCGCTGACGTATATTCAGAAGCGGTGATTTTTTTCCGTGATATCAGATTTCAGGCATAAAAAAACCGCTCAGCTGAGCGGTTTTTGCTTTCGTTTTCGTGTAACGACGAGACGTTACGCAAAAGCGAAGAATTAGAAGCGGTAACCCACGCCTGCGATCCAGGTGCCAACATCAACACTGCGGATGCGGGACTGTTCGTAGGAAACGTCAAGAGCAACGTTTTCGATTGGGTTGAACTGCAGACCAGCACCGTAAGAGAAACCGTAATCGCTTGAATCGTATTTTTCACGGCCAGCGGTAGATGCTGCTGATTCGGTGTACTGAGATTTACCGTAACCCACACCTACAACACCGTAGATGGAAGCCCAGTCGTTCAGACGGTAAGCAGGACCTGCAGTGATGCCGTAGTATTGACCTTTACGGTAGTCACCAGAAGCCGGAGTGCTGTCGTCTTCAATGTAAGTGAAAGAACCGATAACGCCCAGTGGGTTGTTATCTTGTTCGTAGCGGTATTTTAAGTTGAAGCCGTTTGCTTTGTTAGCAACGCCTTGCATATCACCCTGTGCGTAGCCAGCGGTAACGGTGCTGGTATCAGCGAATGCGCTTGTAGAAACGCCCAGTGCAACAACGCAAGCTAATGCGGAAAGACATGCGATTTTTTTCATAATAACCACCTCAAAAAGAGAAACCAAAGTAACCTTCACGTTTGAAAATATAACAAAAAGCAGTGTGAAACTCTGCCTGATTATAGATGTCCAAAGCATCATATGGTGTAACAGAAAGTTTCCAACATAGTGTATCCTTATAATTTTATTGTGATTTTTGCCACAAAAACTATAAGGTAAACTTATTGAACTTTTTAAGATTAGCAGATAAATCCTAAAGTTTTGGACAAAAAATGAACTATTTTCAGCCATTTTTTCAGAAAGCCGCTCCAAAAAAAACTTTTTTTCAGAGATTTTTTCTCTCCTGATTTCCCACTACACTGACTGCTCTTTACCTTTCTTTTCAAAACTATAAATCTGAAGTTCCGGATTCATGGGATCACCTCAAAAGGCGCAATGGATGACACAGTCAGGACAACATAAGCCGCAGGAATCTGCGACGCATAACAACAGCCCTCCGGTTCCCGCATTACCGAAAAAAGCCTCTCCGCTGATTGCGATTCTGTTGTTACTGATCGCCATGCTTTCCCTGCAGGGGGGCGCGTCACTGGCAAAAACCCTGTTCCCCGTGGTTGGCCCGCAAGGCGTCACGGCGCTGCGTCTGGGTATCGGCTCGATCCTGTTGCTTCTCTATTTTCGTCCGTGGCGCCTGAAAATGCGCGGCGGTAATTTGCGGGCGCTGCTGATGTACGGGCTGGCGCTCGGCTGTATGAACTATTCGTTTTATCTGGCGCTGCGGACGGTGCCGCTGGGCATTGCCGTTGCACTGGAATTCACCGGCCCGCTGGCGGTCGCGATGTTCTCCTCACGCCGTCCGGTCGATTTCATCTGGGTGGTGCTGGCGGTGCTCGGCCTGTTTTTCCTGTTGCCGCTCGGGCAAAGTGCCGGTGGCGTCGATCTGAAAGGGGCATGTTTTGCGCTGATCGCCGGGGCCTGCTGGGCGGTGTATATTCTCGCCGGACAGCGCGCAGGCAGCAGTTACGGGCCGGGGACCGCCGCGATGGGTTCCCTGATTGCCGCGTTAATCTTCTTCCCGATCGGTGCCGTTCAGGCGCATACCTCGATTTTCAGCTGGGAAATTTTACCGCTGGGCTTGCTGATCGCCCTGCTCACTTCCGCCATCCCCTATTCACTTGAAATGATGGCGCTGACCAAACTGCCTGCCAAAACCTTCGGCACGCTGATGAGCATGGAACCGGCGATGGCTGCCCTTTCCGGCATTATCTTCCTCGGGGAATTCCTGACGGCAACACAGTGGCTCGGGCTGGCGGCGATTATCGCGGCCTCTGCCGGTTCCACGCTGACGCTGCAACGTAAAACCAAAATCGAAACGGTGGATATTCCCGGCAATACGCCTTCCGGTAAATAATCCTGCCCCTTTTCTGCTAAAAAGCCGCGTGTTCAGAACGTGGCTTTTTTCTTTGGTATCAAGGCATTAAAAATAACGTTCGTTTATTTCACTTTTTTATCGTTTTTCCTGCATCCAAAAGCAGGGGGTCATTCGTATGTATAGAGGTGAGGCAAGACCTTACCTACTTAACACTCTAAGGACACCATCATGAAAACCTTACTCCGTACCGCAATCTGTGCTTCTCTCCTGCTGAGCACTGCGTCAATGGCAGCAATGATGTCCCAGAGCACCACCATGGTCGGTGGCGCTGAAATGTATCCGTCCAAAAATATCGTCGAAAATGCCCTGAATTCGAAAGACCACACCACGCTGGTCGCGGCAGTGAAAGCCGCCGGTCTGGTAGATACCCTGCAGGGCAAAGGGCCGTTTACTGTTTTCGCCCCGACCAACGCGGCCTTTGCTAAATTACCGGCAGGCACCGTGGATAATCTGGTGAAACCTGAAAACAAAGCCACGCTGACCAGCATCCTTACCTATCACGTGGTGGCAGGTAAATATGAAATGAAAGATCTGGAAAAACTGCTGAAAAAAGGCAACGGCACGGCGGAACTGAAAACCGTTAACGGCCAGCCACTGTGGATCATGAATAACGGTCCGCACAATATTCAGCTCAAAGATGGCAAAGGGAATGTCGCCAATATCAGCACTTATGACGTCCAGCAGAAGAACGGTGTGATCGACGTCATTGATACCGTCCTGATGCCAAAATAATACCGACTATACTGAGGGCATGATTTCTCTTATGAAACAGCACCTCAGTAAGTCAGGACGGGCGAATGCATGACAATTTTTTAGTTAAGCCAACACCAGAGAAAGCGCCGGAAATCCAGCGCGAACTGATGAGCGCCATGGCCGTTGGCGATCGTCAGGCATTTGAGCAGCTATATCGTCTGACGTCCCCCCGGCTGTTCGCCGTCGCATTACGCATGTTGCGGCGACATGCCTGGGCAGAAGAAGTGTTACACGACAGCTATATCACCGCGTGGAACCGCGCCGCCTCTTATAATCCGGCGCTCAGTTCCCCGATGACCTGGCTCACGCACATTGTCCGCAACCGCGCTATCGACTGGATGCGCGGGAGCGACAACCAGTTAGATGAACTGGATGACACAATGGGCGACAGCGATGCCAGCGACAACGATGAACCCTTGCAACGGCTGCAACAGGACAGCGACGCCAAAATTCTCGCCGCCTGCCTCGCGCACCTTCCCGCCGAACAACGACAAAGCCTGATCCTTGCCTATTATCAGGGCCTGTCGCACGGCGAGGTGTCATCCCATCTGCAACAACCTCTGGGGACGATCAAAAGCTGGATCCGTCGCGCCCTGGATCACTTAAAGAGCTGCGTCGGACTATGAAAAGCAGAAGCCATTATCATGCTGCCCTCGCGGCTGAATATGCGCTCGGCACGTTGCGCGGCGCAGCCCGGAGACAGTTCGAGCAAAAAATGCAGGCGGATCCTGAACTGGCGGCGGAAGTCGCCCGCTGGGAGGAAGCCTTCACCCAACTGGATAATCAGATTGTGCCGGTGATCCCACCCGCGTCGGTGTGGAAGCGCATTCAGCATAGTCTCGCGCTCCAGCCTGTCCGCCTGATGCCGGCATCTAAAAGACCGGTGCGTGGTTATGTTGGCTGGGCGCTGGCCGCCGGGCTTGCCGCATTGCTGCTGATCCCGCGCCTGCTGGTGCAGCCAGAAGCACCGACACCGGTGGCGATTCTGGCCAGCAACGCCGGTGCGCAAAGCGGCCAGTGGGTGGTCAGTGTCGATAAAAGCACCCGCAGCCTGATGCTGACGCCGCTTAACGCGCAGAGTATTGCCACGGACCGCAGCCTCGAACTGTGGGCCATTCCGCCGGGCGGCAAACCCCGCTCGCTCGGCTTGCTGAACACCCAACAACCGACGCAACTGACGCTGGCCGCGAAGATGCCTGATCCGGGCTATACGCTGGCGATAAGCCTGGAGCCGCGCGGGGGGTCGCCGACCGGACAACCGACCGGTGCCGTACTCTACAGTGGCGCGCTGAGAATGTAGCTGAGAATATCGTAGTGGGCTTATTATCCCGGCGGCGTCATTTCTGCCGGGATAATAATCTTTGCGGATTAACACTGTAATCATTCTTATTTGTTAATATGTCTCATTCCAGTCTGGATATACCGCAACCCTCCCCCGGCGAATATATATCCCGATATTTCATGTTACATTCATTAATACTTCACCCGTAAAAAATGAAAACCACAAAAAACATGAAGCCCGTTCAGGAACATTCCTATCTCACTTTGAAAACAGTGTGATACGGTAAATACCTGTGTGGTGTAACGCATCACATGGCGGCAGCTATCATAGCGATAGGAATGACTGCCCGGCAAAATGCCCATTTATTGCTATACTGTATGCAGTTCTGAAATACCTATTAATTAACAGTAAGCGAAACAAGGAGATCTAAATATGAGTACCGCTAAACTGGTCAAAACGAAATCTTCTGAACTTATCTACACACGCAACGATTTAGATGAAAGCGTTAAACTGAATACTATCAAGGTGCTGAACCGTCTGGTGACGGAATATATCGATTTATCGCTGATCACCAAACAGGCTCACTGGAATATGCGTGGCGCAAACTTTATTGCCGTCCATGAAATGCTTGATGGTTTCCGTACTGCGATTATTGATCATCAGGACACCATCGCAGAACGTGTGGTGCAATTAGGCGGCGTGGCACTGGGTACCGTGCAGGTGGTGAATGATAAAACCCCGCTGAAAAGCTACCCGACCAATATCCACACCGTGCAGGAACATCTGAAAGCACTGGCTGAGCGTTATGGCGTGGTCGCGAACGACACCCGTAAAGCCATCGGCGAAGTTGAAGATGAAGATACCGCAGATATTTTCACTGCCGCATCGCGCGACCTGGATAAATTCCTGTGGTTCATTGAATCCAATATCGAGTAATCAGGACTCGGTAGCCGCAGTGATTAGGCTGCGGCAACATGTATGAAGATCAATGCGAAGCGGGCGGGTGGAGATCACCGGCCCGTTTTTACTTTTTCTGAGGTCATTCCGGAGGTCAGTCATGGCAAGCGGTTGGGCGCAAGATGGCGCCGTTCAGGATCAGATCGATTCGACAGTCAGCGATGCCGTCGAACGCGCACGTCAGTCCCTCGGACATGGCGAAAGTGCGCACTATTGCAAAGAGTGCGGAGAGCCAATCCCCGAAGCCCGCAGAAAAGCACTTCAGGGCGTTCAGTATTGTGTGAACTGTCAGGCCGCACTGGACAAAAAACAGCAGGATCATGCCGGATATAATCGTCGTGGCAGCAAAGACAGCCAGTTACGCTAGCACTTTTTCTTATATACCCATGCACCATTATGGTTCAACGAAAGCTATTTCCTGCGTGAATACTCCCTTCCCTTCCTTTACATCTGCTTCAAAACTGAGCACTCGTTTTCCCCATGTTCCGGGAAAGTTAGAGCGAGTTATCATTTGAGCAGCGCATTTGTTAATTAATGATTGTTTAAAAGACAACATCTGGTTAATGATGAGGCTGTGCACCATGAGAGAACATGACAACCTGCAACAACGCACCATAATGGTGCCTTGCTGCCGTAAATGTCAGCTTGATCGGTTCAGCACGACGTTAAACCATTGAATTTTAATATGCATCGTTTTTGGCATGAATATTGCATAAACAGGCCGTAATATAAAGTCGTTCCCATAATATGTACAAAGGAAATTCACTGATGAAGTCACTCTTAAAAGTTTCCCTGGCCGCGTTAACTCTGGCCTTTGCCGTTAGCTCCCACGCAGCAGATAAAAAACTGATCGTAGCTACCGACACTGCGTTTGTACCGTTTGAATTCAAACAAGGCGACAAGTACGTCGGCTTCGACATTGACCTGTGGGACGCGGTCGCCAAAGAGATGAAAGTCTCTTATGAACTGAAACCAATGGATTTCGGCGGCATCATTCCTGCCCTGCAAACACATAACATCGATCTGGCGCTGGCGGGTATCACCATCACGCCGGAACGTAAAAAAGCGATCGACTTCTCTGACGGCTATTACAACAGCGGCCTGATGGTGATGGTTAAGAGCAACAACGACGCGATCAAAAGCGTTGCTGATCTGAAAGGCAAAACCGTGGCAGTGAAAAGCGGCACCAGCTCCGTGGATTACATGAAAGCCAATGTGCAGACCAAAGATCTGCGTCAGTTCCCGAACATCGACAGCGCCTATATGGAACTGGGCACAGGCCGTGCTGATGCGGTGATGCACGACACGCCAAACATTCTGTACTTCATCAAAACTGCCGGTAAAGGTCAGTTCAAAGCGGTCGGTGATTCACTGGCGGGTCAGCAATACGGTATCGCTTTCCCTCAGGGCAGCGACCTGCGTGAAAAAGCCAACGCCGCGCTGAAAACCATCAAAGAGAATGGTACTTACGCAGCCATCTACAAAAAATGGTTTGATACCGAACCTAAATAAGTCATTTTTCATTTAAGTCGTTCCTTTTCAGAAAGAGCACTTGATAAGAAGCGCCTGCCGGAAAGTGATCCGGACAGGCGCAGTTTGTTGTTTTACCAGGAGATAATCCATGCAGTTTGACTGGAGCGTAATTTGGCCCGCTCTGCCTATCCTGCTCGAAGGCGCTAAAATGACCCTGTGGATTTCGGTCCTCGGTCTGGTTGGCGGTCTGATTATTGGTGTGATTGCGGGGTTTGCCCGCGCGTTTGGTGGCTGGTTCAGCAGCAACGTCGCACTGGTCTTTATCGAGCTTATTCGCGGTACGCCTATTGTCGTACAGGTAATGTTCATTTATTTCGCACTGCCGATGATGGTGCCCGATCTGCGGATCGATCCGTTCAGCGCGGCGGTGGTGACAATCATCATCAACTCCGGTGCGTATATCGCGGAAATTACGCGTGGCGCGGTGTTGTCTATTCACAACGGTTTCCGTGAAGCCGGTCTGGCACTGGGTTTATCCCGCCGTGCGACCCTGCGTTACATCATCATGCCGCTGGCGTTGCGCCGCATGCTGCCACCCCTGGGTAACCAGTGGATTGTCAGTATCAAAGACACGTCCCTGTTTATCGTTATCGGTGTCGCCGAGCTGACCCGTCAGGGCCAGGAAATCATCGCCGGCAACTTCCGCGCCATGGAAATCTGGAGTGCGGTGGCTGTTATCTATCTGATCATCACGCTGGCTCTGAGCTTTGTTCTGCGCCGCTTAGAACGCAAACTGAAAATTATATGATTGAATTCAAGAACGTCTCAAAACACTTTGGTAAAACCCAGGTGCTCCACGACATCGATCTGAACATTTCTCAGGGTGAAGTCGTGGTTATCATCGGGCCGTCCGGCTCCGGTAAATCCACGTTGCTGCGTTGCATCAACAAGCTGGAAGAAATCACTTCCGGCGAACTGATTGTTGATGGCCTGAAAGTCAACGATCCGAAAGTCGACGAACGTCTGATCCGCCAGGAAGCCGGTATGGTGTTCCAGCAGTTCTATCTGTTCCCGCACATGACCGCACTGGAAAACGTGGCGTTCGGCCCGATCCGTGTGCGTGGCGCGTCGAAAGATGAAGCCAATAAACTGGCGAAAGAACTGCTGGCGAAAGTGGGCCTGTCCGAACGGGCCAACCACTATCCGTCAGAGCTGTCCGGTGGCCAGCAGCAGCGCGTGGCGATTGCCCGTGCGCTGGCAGTTAAGCCTAAACTGATGCTGTTTGATGAGCCAACCTCTGCGCTGGATCCTGAACTGCGTCACGAAGTGCTGACCGTCATGAAGCAACTGGCAGAAGAAGGCATGACGATGGTGATCGTGACCCACGAAGTCGGCTTTGCCGAGAAAGTGGCCTCCCGCCTGATCTTCATCGATAAAGGCCGCATTGCAGAAGACGGTAAACCGTCGGATCTGGTAAACAATCCGCCGAGCGAGCGTCTGCGCGAGTTCCTGCAACACGTTTCTTAAGCGTGACGCTGCCGTTCTCCTCGCCCTGCGAAGGGGGAGGCAGGGAGGGGGTTTAGCAGATAAAATCCTTGCTAAAGCACACTTTGACTTTGGTTTTTGACCTTAATACCCCACCCCAACCCTCCCCTTCGCAGGGGAGGGAGTTTTTGTAACGCTGCCTGCTTATCGCACGTCACCCTACACATCGCTCGCCACAATTACCTACACTACCCACCTTCGAAAACGCCTTATTTGAGAGAGGAACAATGCCGCATAACGACAGGACTCCGTTGGCTCACCGCATCCAGACACATTTACTTTTCACCTTGCTGTTCATCACGCTGGCTCTGTTCAGTGCCTTCAGCCACGCGGCAGAAAACCCCGCCGGTGCCGATCAGCAAAAAGCCTCTTACACTGCGCTGGCCGATATTCTTCAGGATGATAAAGCCAGGGCTGAATTGATTTCACATCTGCGTGAAGCGGCCAAAAGCGAAACGCCAGCGCCTGCTCCCGCCGCTGAAAAGAGCGAACCTAAGCCGCAACAGCTTTCCCTGATCGATGAGCTGGTCGATACCACGCAAGAGACTGTCGCGCAGTTCAGACAGCGCGTAGAAAAACTGAAAGAGACCATCGACTCCGGCCCGCAGCATCATTTTCGCGCCGATCGTTTTTTTCCGGCGCTGGGATATTTTCTGTTAACCGTTGCCGTGACGTTTGCCCTGTTTCATCTGATTCGTAAACTTGTCGGCCCGCTGTATGTCCGTCTGGGGCGCTGGGGAAATAACGCCCGCCTGAAACAGGCGCACTGGTATCAGTTGCCCGCCAGCATTCTGGGCGCGTTTGCCATTGATGTGGTCATTTTGCTGCTGACTGTCGCCGCCGGAAACCTGTTCACCCAATATGTGAACGGTGGCAGCGCACTCATTGCACGCCAGCAGGCGTTGTTTCTCAGCGCCTTTGCCGTCATTGAATTTTTCAAAGCCGTACTGCGGCTGATCTTTGCGCCCGGCTTCAGCTATCTTCGTCCGTTCCCGCTGACCGACATGACCGCACGCTACTGGAATACCCGTCTGGCATGGGTCAGCGGCCTGATTGGCTATGCGCTGATGGTGGGCGTGCCGGTCGTTGCCACGCAAATCAATTACACCACGGCGGCGGTAGTCAATTTCGTGGTGATGCTTGCGCTGACGGTGTATGCCAGCTGGCTGATTATGCATAACCGGCGCACCATCCACCGCGAATTCAATTTGCTGGCCGAACGCTCAATGGCCTTTTTCAGCGTGATCCTGCGCGCCCTCGGGCATGTCTGGCATCTGCTGGCTGTCAGTTATTTTGTGGTGCTGTTTTTCCTGTCACAGTTTGATTTTGCGGGCAGCCTGCGGTTTATGATGACGGCCACGCTGAAAAGTCTGGTGGTGATCGCCCTCGGCGCCCTGCTCTCCGGTCTGCTTTCGCGCTGGATCAACCGCCGCATTACCCTGCCCGACGACGTTAACCGCCGTTATCCCCTGCTGCAAAAACGCATCAACTCGTACATTCCGGCGGGTCTGAAAATCATCCGCGTGCTGGTGGTGCTCAGCGTCACCCTGTCGCTGCTGGATGCCTGGCACATCTTCAACCTCAATAAATGGTTTATGACCGACACCGGTGAGAAAGTGATCAGCGGGCTGGGACATATCCTGTTTATCTTGTGCTTTGCGATTGTCGGCTGGACGCTGCTGGCCAGCATGATTGAACACCGTCTGGGGCAGGAACTGAGCAACGGCGCACGCCCGAGCGCCCGCGAACGCACGTTACTGACGCTGTTCCGTAACGTGCTCGCCATCGTAATTTGCACTATTACCGTGATGATTATGCTTTCGCAAATCGGGCTGAATATTGCGCCCCTGCTCGCCGGTGCCGGTGCGCTGGGTCTGGCGGTCAGCTTCGGTGCCCAGACGCTGGTGAAAGACGTCATCACCGGGATCTTCATCCAGTTTGAAAACGGCATGAATACCGGCGAGTACGTCACCGTCATGGGGATCACCGGCACGGTCGAAAGCATGACCATCCGCTCAATCGGCCTGCGCGACATTTACGGCGTCTTCCATATCGTGCCTTATTCGTCGATCACCACCCTCTCCAACTACGAGCGTGAATTTGGCGTCTACCGCGCCAGCTATAACATCAGCCGCGACGAAGACGTGGATAAAGCCAATGACGTCCTGCGTCAGGCCGTGGAAGAGTTGCAGCAGGACGAGAAAATCAAACCGCTGTTGCTTGGCGAACCGACCTTCCAGGGTGTGGTGGGATTAGGCGACCAGTTCTTCACTATCCGCGTGCTGGTGCGCACCAAAGCGCTGGAGCAATGGACGGTGCAGTACGCGCTAGACAGGCTGGTGAAAATCCACTTCGAGAAAGCCGGCATGGCGATGCCGAGGCAGGCAGTGCAGATTTATAAAGATGAAGGCTTGCCGCCAGAAAATCCGGGGAAAATGGCTGTGTCTTAGGTTTTGACCTGCTCCTCCCCCTGCGAAGGGGGAGGCCGGGAGGGGGTTTTAAAGATTAAGCCTTGGTAAAAGTACACTTTAACGGCGGATTTTGACCTTAATACCCCACCCCAACCCTCCCCTTCGCAGGGGAGGGAGCAAAACGACAACTAATGCCTCGTCTGCCCCTGGTCCCTCGCGACAACGGAAAATTCCGCCATCATCCGCACCAGATCCTGCATGCCGAGGTTGACCTGATTGATGACATCACCGGCATTGCGGCTCAACGCGACACCGCCGCCTGCGCGGTTAACGCAGTTGCCCATGCCGTCGATGGCGGCCATGACGCCGTCGCGGATATTCTGGGTCAGCTGATCAATCTCAACCGCCGCTTTTCGCGACTGATCGGCAAGTGAGCGGACTTCTCCGGCGACCACGGCGAATCCCCTGCCTTGCTCGCCTGCGTGGGCGGCTTCGATGGTGGCGTTAATGGCTAACAGATTGGTTTGCGATGAGATGCGCCGGATGGTGTCGACCATTTCGCCGATGCGTTCTGACGTCTGACCTAATTGTCCGATGATGTCGGAGGTCCGGCGGGCAAGTGCTTCCACTTCCTGCATGTCCTCCACCGCTTTCTGCACGATGGTGACGCCTTCTGCGGCGGTTTTATCGGTGGTCAGCGACAACTTATGCACATGCGTCATCATGCTTTCCTGCTGACGCTGCTGATCCATCTGCGCCGTGATGTCCTGCGCGATTTTGACAACCTTCACCACTTTGCCGTCGTCATCAATCACCGGGTTGTAACTGGCTTCCAGCCAGATGGACTGACCCCGGCCATTCACCCGCTCAAAACGGCCAAGAATAAACTCGCCGTTGCGCAGGCGCTGCCAGTGATTGCGGTATTCGTGAGAGTCACGGTATTGCGGAAGACAAAACATCGCGTGGGAATGGCCTTTAATCTGTTGCAACGAATACCCCATGACTTTCATGAAGTTATTGTTTGCAGAAATGACATGACCATCAGGCGTGAAAGTAATCAGCGCCATAGAACGTTCAAGTGCTTGTAGAATTCCCTGGTGTTCGTGCGATTCGTTAATTCTTTCGGAGACATCACTGGCAATTTTAATTATTTCAGTGACTTTGCCTTGTTTATTTTTTACCGGAATGTAAGTGGCTTCCAGCCAGATTAAGTTTCCATTCTTTTGCACACGTTTAATATTTCCACTGACGGACTTCCCCTGCCGTAAACCCTCCCAGTGCAGGCGATACGCATCGCTGGCAACAAATTCCGGGGTACAGAACATCCGGTGAGGCTGGCCTATCACTTCGTTTCTGCTGTAACCCATGCTGCTGAGAAACAGATCGTTGACCTCAAGCACCACGCCCTCTGGCGAGAAGGCAATCATCGGGACTGCCTGCTGGATAGCCGCGAACTTATCACGCCATGCCGTACTAAATTGATGAGAAAATAATTGCATAGGACAGACACCCTGTGGCAGATAACGTGAATTAATGCACAAAAGGCAATTAACTGAATTAAACACGTGCTAAGTTTCACAGGTTATTAATAATGCTGATAATAACCGGCGTAACATTAGTATGACCCCTGGGTGGGTTGCAGGCAGGAACGTACAAAAACAACAGCATGCGGTGAAAAATAAAGTCACGCGCAAAATCATTACTCAGATAATTAATCAACTTTCTTATAGTGAATTAATCATAATTTATTCCACTGAAAAAGAAAGGGGGATGCCGGACTATTTTTTCCGGCGCGTTCACTGTCAGATGAACGCGCTGGACTAAGGCAATTCACCCCGTGATCAAACTGACCAGCGTTTGATTGCCCAGCTTTTTTGCTGTGAAGGCGTCAGGAATGTCCAGGCCACGAAACGGCTGATCTTGTTACCGTGAACCATTTCGACAGTGCGGACATCCGTCGCACCCTCTTCACTCAGCGCGTCATACAGTAACGGCAATGTCGTTTTTTTAGAAACCAGCACCGTGTACCAGAAACAGTTCTGCGCTTTACCGGCGCTCTCTTCGGCCATGCGAACCACAAACGCTTCTTCGCCGCCTTCACACCATAATTCGTTGTGCTGGCCGCCAAAGTTCAGTTCTGCGGTACCGGCACGACGATCCAGACCGAGATTCTGACGTTTACGCTGACTGCCAGACGCCGCATCCGCCGCAGAGGCGTGGAATGGCGGATTACACAACACTGCGTCGTAACGCTCATCGTGACGGATAATGGTGTCGAGAATACGCTGCGGTTTGGCCTGTAAACGGAAACGCACCTGATTGGTCAGCAGCGGATTGGTCGCCACGATTTTTTTGGCCGCAGCCATAGAAACCGCATCAATCTCGCTGGCTGTGAAACGCCAGCCATATTCACGCAGGCCAATGATCGGGTAAATACAGTTCGCGCCGACGCCGATATCCAGCACGGAAATGTCTTTGCCCTGCGGAATATTGCCCTGGTTGCTGCTGGCCAGTAAATCGGCCAGATGGTGAATGTAATCGGCACGTCCCGGGATCGGCGGACACAGATAGTCAGCGGGGATATCCCAGTGTTCAATCTGATAGCAGTCGCGCAGCAACGCACGGTTCAGGGCTTTTACCGCCTGAGGATTGGCGAAATCTACCGATAAATCGCCCCATTTGTTTTCGGTAACGAACGGTGCCAGTTCCGGGCTGCTGGCAATCAGGGCCGGGAAATCATAGCGGCTGCGATGACGATTTCGCGGGTGAAGACCGCTTTTTTCCTGAGGGAAGACTTTCTTTTTTTCCACCTGATTGACTCTCCGAAAGGTGTGCGCGACGCATAAAACATGCGATGAGGCGTTGGATATTCATGAATGGCGCACAAGATACCACAAAGCGCCGCTGCCTGCCGGAAGCATCCTGTCGCAGACGGGCACATAAAAACGCTCAACGGGGGATGAAATCCGGTAATGTACAAATCATAGTCTTTATGAATTATTTGCTGAGGAAAATCATGACCGCTGATGATCGCTATTACTACGAACCAACGAAAGGCCACGGCCTGCCCCATGACCCGCTGAACGCCATTGTCGGCCCGCGCCCGATCGGCTGGATTTCCTCCCGCAATGCTGCCGGACAACGCAATCTCGCGCCCTACAGTTTTTTTAACTGCTTCAATTACCGGCCACCGATCATCGGTTTCGCCAGCAGCGGCTGGAAAGACAGCGTGGCAAACATTGTGGAAACCGGCGAATTCGTCTGGAACCTGACCACCCGCTCGCTGGCGGTCAAAATGAATGAAAGCTCGGCCTCTCTGGAGCGCGGCGTGGATGAATTTGAATTTGCAGGACTGACCGCGCAGGCCGGCACGCTGGTGGCCGCCGACCGTGTGCTGGAAAGTCCGGTCAATTTTGAATGCAAACTCACGCAATGCATCCAGCTGAAAACCGCCGCTGGCGGCGATATCGATACCTGGCTGGTGCTGGGTGAAGTGGTCGCCGTGCATATCGCGCCACATCTGCTGGTGGACGGGATTTATCAGACCGCCCTCGCCGAGCCGGTTTTACGCGCGGGCGGCCCGTCGGCGTATTACGCCATTTCCGAAGACTTACGTTTCGACCTGACGCGCCCCGACGCCCGCTGAGTTAACAATCTTGCGATAAAAAAAGCCACCGCGCAGTGTTCGCTGCCGGTGGCTTTTTCATCAATGATGGTTATTCGCTGCCGTCGCTATTTACTTCCGTAGTTTTGCTCAACGAAATCCGCAAAATCCTGACACATGGCATCATCACCGTCGGCGCTGTCCGCGAGGATCAGACTGCCGTCCACCACCCGGATATGCACATTCAGGTCGAAATCGGCTGCCGGCTGCTCACGTGCGGAGGCCTTTTCAATCGTCTGCTTTGCATCCTGCCACGCGGCTTCAATCGTCTGGTTGCAGGCCTGCGCCAGATAATCCGGATTGAAGCCTTCACCGGTCAGGCTGCGCAACGTATCGTCATGACTGACGCTGTTGCCCGGCGTCCAGTAATGTTTCGCCAGATCCGGGCCGATGGCCGGGTTATCGGTCAGGTAGCCATCGCGTTTCAGGAAGAATGCGCGGGTCTGTTCTACGGCCATCATCGCCAGCAGATAGCCCTGATAGGAACAGGCGGATTCCATGGAAAGCAGATGCGGAATAGCCAGCGTCGGGCGCGGGCTGCCGGTCACGCCTAAAATGTGCGTTTCGACATCACGCGCCAGCGCGATCATGGCTTCCGGCGTGCGTTTCTCATCCGGCCACTGATAAAGCTGCCATTCAAAATACGGCACCAGCAGAATGTGACGCTCGTTGAAAGAGCGCATCGGCTGACGGGCTTCGATGCTGGCGTGGATCAGTTCATCCGGCACCGGCTCTCCGGCGGTATTTTTCGCATAACGCTTCAGCCAGTCGGCATCGTCGAGCAAACTGTCGCAGAACATCGACTGGGTTTCGGCGTAAGCCATCGAGGTCGGCGGGAATTCCTGCGAGAAGCAAGGCGCGTTCTGACGGATATTGGCGAAATGCGCCGCGTGACCGCCTTCGTGGAACAGCGTATTCAGGCCGCTCGCACCGCTGCCAATCTGATCCGGTTTCGCCAGGCTGGTGAAGTTAATCACCGCGGGCACCCATTTGCCGTTGTCATAAAACGGCGGCACCGGCCCGTGCATAAAGCCATTCTCATATTTGCCTTCGCGTACCAGTAAATCCAGCTGCATTTCTGCGCCGTTAAAGCCGATATTCAGGCGCTTAAAGCTGTCGATCCAGCGACGCAGGGAATCGGCAAACGGGAAATACGGGTCAAGCTGACGGGTCACGTCACCGGCGCTGGCAAAGCGGATATTCCACGGCAGCAGCGCGGCATCGCCTTCCCGCGCCACCAGTTCATTGAGGCTGCGCGTGTTGCTTTCCCGCGTTTGCTCTTCAAACCGGTCGAGGATGGCGAACAGTTGTTCCGGCGTCATGCGCTCGGTTTTATTCACTTTATAATCGAAATAGTTACGGTAACCGAGCTGGCGCGCAAAACGGTTACGCAGGCCGATCAGTTGCGGCAAACCGTTATGCAGCAGCCACTCTTCCAGTTCACGCAACGCATTTTGCGAACTGCGGCGGTAAGCTTCATTTTCGTTATTGGCCTGATTGGTCAGCAGCTCGCCGAGGGAGGCATTAACGCGCTCGCCTTTGCTGTTGATGTGGGTCATCCGGTACTGTTTGCGTTTACCAAACAGCACGGATTCGGCCTGAATGATTTCATCCATCAGCGCCTGCGCTTTTGGATCTTCAATCACGTTGCAGTCGAAGAAACTCAGCCAGCCGCGCAGGCCATGCAGCAACGCATCACGCGCTTCACCGGCAGGTTCTTTCTCTGCGGCGGCAATGGCATCACGGATTTCTTTCGGACGGGAGGGTTCGGCGATAAAGCGTTTGTAGGCGGTTTCGGCAGCGGAGAATGCGTCGGAGACGTTTTCATCACCCGTGCCCATATAGTGTTGCCAGAACAAATTCTCTTTGTCCTGATGCACGTTGAGGTAGTCGCGATTGAGCGCGTTAAAATAGTCCTGAGCCTGTTTCATGCATTCTTCTCTGCTGAAAGTTAACGAGATTATGCATTGAGTGTATGTTCGCAAAGCGGTTATGTCGATATGGCAGAACCGCTTTTGAACGTCAGGCAGGATCGTGCGGAGATCAGTTTTTCTTAACGAACTCGGATTTGAGTTTCATCTGGCCGAAACCGTCAATTTTGCAGTCAATATTGTGATCGCCTTCGACTAAACGAATGCCTTTCACTTTGGTGCCGATTTTCAGCATCGAAGAACTGCCTTTGACTTTCAGATCCTTGATCACCGTGACAGAATCGCCATCCGCCAGCAGATTGCCATTGGCATCCACCACTTTCAGCGTGTCATCTTCACCCGCTGCATCGCTGTTCATCGACCAGACATGTCCACATTCAGGGCAGTTAAGCATTTCGCCGTCCTGCCAGGTGAATTCAGATTGACATGCCGGGCAAGCTGGTAACGTTTCCATATTTTAATCTCCATAAAACTTTATAAAAAAAACGAATGAAATCAGTCAATAGATTTCGTAGTTTCTTTATTTTAGCCTTTAACCACACTTTTGAACAGGGTAACGGAGATTTTGGGGAGCTGAGACAAACCTAAACGCAGGATTTATAGAGTAATAAGAGCTGTTTTTTTAGCTCCTCCCCCTGCGAAGGGGGAGGCCGGGAGAGGGTATTAAAGGCGAAACCCATGCTTAAGCACACTTAAACGCCTGATTTTGACCTTAATACCCGCCCCCCTTCACAGGGGGAGGAGCTAACTTAGCTAATTCCCGGCTTTTAAAATATCTGATCCACAATCAT
Source organism: Rahnella victoriana (assembly GCF_021276285.1). NCBI lineage: Bacteria > Pseudomonadati > Pseudomonadota > Gammaproteobacteria > Enterobacterales > Yersiniaceae > Rahnella > Rahnella victoriana. The sequence goes on along the minus strand of NZ_CP089919.1, from coordinate 3,154,062 downwards.
TCTGGCCTCGGCCATATCGGCACAAACCTCTGCGGCCACCAGACAACACGCCAGTTGCGTGATGATCGCCTGCGGGATCGCGCGCCCGCCATTCAGACACTGATTGATGTATTCGACGGTGGTCGCCACGTCTTTCGAGGCAGGCACGTCCGCGGCGAAAATCTCTTCTTTTTCTGCCAGCACCTGCTGAACTCCGGCGGCGATCAGGTGCGTCTGCGGGAAGCGTGACGGGTTAGCATACACTTCGCCCTCGGTGCCCTGCGTCAGTAAGGCGCGGCCATCGATCTGGCGGAAGAACGAGGAAACGCGCTGGACATATTCCGGGTGCGAAACGCTCGATAAGCGCAGGCAATCCTGACCGGTAAACGGTGTGATCAGTTTCGCCAGCGTATGGCTGCTGTTGCGAACCCCCATCTGCCAGCGCAGGGCGAGCTGCTTCTCAATGGGCGCACACAGCACGGAGATCGGCACAAAGACCGGTCCGCTGGCGGCATCCAGCTGCTGCTGCGCTTCCTGCTGGTTTTGTGCGGCGGGGATGCCCAGTGCGCGGAAAATCTCGGCACTGGTGATCCGGGTCGGATCTTCATCCACGCCATGCACCAGCACCGGCAGCCCCAGACGGCTGAGCAAGATGGCCAGCAGCGGCGTCAGGTTCGCCTGTTTACGCGCGCCGTTATAGGTGGGGATCACCACCGGCAGCGGACGGTCTGCCGGGGCCTGCAGGCGCATAACGCTTTCTGCCATCGCCTGATAAAAACCCAGCATTTCTTCTTCCGCTTCGCCTTTAATACGAAACGCAATCAGCAGCGCCCCCAGCTGTAAATCCGGCACTTCACCTGCCAGCATCTCGCGATACAGCGCGTGCGATTGTTCCCGATCCAGATCCCGGGCGTGATTTTTTCCGCGCCCCACTTCTTTGATAAGTTTGGTGTAATCCATCGTAGCCTTACCTTGTCTGTCCGAAAAAAGTCATCGTCTGCGTGCACGGCGACGAACCGGATCTTTCTTCGCGGTTTTAAGAATATCGGGGCGTTTCACCGAACCGGGCGCGGGCATTTCAGGCTGCTCAATCGGGAACACCGGCAACGCCGCCAGCAGGCGTGCGCCATAGTTTTTTGTCAGCAGACGTTTATCGTAAATGACGATTTCGCCGGTGCATTCATGGCTGCGGATCAGCCGCCCGACCTGCTGGATCAGATTGAATGACGCACTCGGCAAACTCTGCACTTCAAACGGATAACGTTTCAGTGTTTTCAGCCATTCGCCTTCCGTCAGAATAACCGGACTGTCGATAGGGGGGAACGCGATCTTATGAATATGCACCTGCGTCAGCAGTTCGCCTTTCAGATCTAACCCCTCGGCGAACGATTGCAGCCCCACCAGCACGCTGGTCGTGCCTGCCGCCACCCGCTTGCGGTGCTCTTCTACCAGCCGGTAGCGAGGCTGATCGCCCTGCACCAGCAGCATCAGCCGCAGGTCCGGCAGCAGGGACACAAACTGCTGTAGCGCGCGGTTGCTGGCAAACAGCACCAGTTGCCCGGTGTGTCCGCCTTTCGCCAGTTCGGTGCGGAAAAAATCCGCCATTTCCTGAATATGTGCCGCTTCGTTAGCCATCAGCGGTTCGTGGATCATTTGCGGAATGACCAGCTTGCCCTGTTCGACGTGATTAAACGGCGAATCCAGACTGACGAAACGGTCACCGGCTTTTTCCGTCAGGCCGCTCATTTCCTGCAACCGCGAGAAACTGTTCAGCGACCGCAGCGTGGCGGAAGTGATCACCACATGCGGCACTTTACGCCAGAGCATTTTTTCCAGCTGCTCACTGACGCGGATCCCGGCGCAGTGAAACACCAGATGCGTCTGGTTATCGAAATAGGAACGCGTCACCCATTTACCGATCGGCGCGTTCGAGGCTTTATCCAGCGCCGCCAGCCGCCACAGTTTGCTCATGGTTTCGAGATAACCCTGCATCCGGCTCATGTGCAAAATGGCGCGGTGCAGCCGCATAATGTCGTGTTTGCCGGTCTTTTCGCTGAGATCATTCACCATATATTCCGCCAGACTGCGCAGGCCGTCAGTCAGCTTGAACAGGTGGCTGCACTGTTCAGTCAGTTCCGGCGGCAAGGCGCCCAGTTCGAAACGGTATTCGGCTTCCGGTTCCGCAGGCGGCAGATACTGGCTGACGGATTGCTCGACCAGCAGCAGCAATTCACGCATTTCAGCGCAATGATTGTGCAGACGTTCAGCATTGGTCAGCGGCGGCGGATTTTTCGGGGTAAACAACGCCAGACATTGCTCAATCTGGCGCACAAAATTGTCGAGTTGCAGGTGATTCCACACGGCGGTAATTTCCGCATCGACTTCCAGCGCATCGCGCGCCACTTCCGGCAGATGATGGCCTTCGTCGAGCACCAGCAGCAAGTCCTTCGCGGGCGGAAGTACCGATTCGGATTCCAGCGCGGCCATCACCAGCGCGTGGTTGGTCACCACCACGTCGGCGCTTTCAATCTCTTTGCGCGCCACGAAATACGGGCATTCGCGGAAATAGTGACAGTTGCGGCTGAGGCAGTTGGCTTTGTCAGTGCTGATTTTGATCCACAGCGGATCGTCGATCGTTTTCTGATAGTGATCGCGCAGTCCGTCCCATTCGTAACGGGAAAGCGCGGTTTCCAGCGTTTTACAGAACTTTTGTTCTTCGCCGCTCGAGGGCGCCAGTTCATCGCCGAGAAATAACCCGAGATCGCCCTGCGCATTTTCATTACTCATCGCCGCCAGATTACGCGGGCAGACATAACGGCCGCGCCCGAACGCGCCGGTGAATTTCAGATCGGGAATGATTTTTTTCAGCAGCGGCAAATCTTTGCTGTAAATCTGATCCTGCAACGCCACGTTGGCGGTGCTGACGATCAGCGGCTTTTCTTCTTCGCGACTGACGGCAATGCCGGGAATGAGATAAGACAGCGTTTTCCCGACGCCGGTGGGCGCCTCGATGGCCAGATGCCGTGCGGAATCCCCCGAGAACGCTTTCGCCACCTCTGCAATCATCTGACGTTGCGGAGCGCGGGAAATGAAGTCCGGGATTTGCTGTTGCAGGGCTTTGTACCACTGGCTTATCTGATTTTTAACTGCGGGGGAAAGCGCCATGCATCTCTTTTTGGTTGAAGGTCGTGACCGGAATGTGGCCGCTATTGTCACACAGACCGGCATCGGGCGCAGCCCGAAATCTTAATTCCGGGCTTTTTGCCTGAATGAAAATTGTGCAGAAAAAACGGAGGACGTGTAAAAAAAGAAAAAGTTCATTTCTGCCTGTCATAAATTGATCACAAATATACGGTAAAAAACTCTCGCTGAGAAAAATCCGAGTCCATACGGAATGCACAGCAAACAATGATGAACAGCGTCTTTTCACAAGACTTCATATAAAGCTTTTATGAAAAGCTTTTAATAAAAGAATGCAGGGTAAAAATTGATGAAACGTAACATTCTGGCACTTTTAATTCCTGGTTTATTGATGGCATCAGGCGCACACGCAGCGGAAATTTATAATAAAGACGGCAATAAACTTGACCTGTACGGTAAAGTAAAAGGTCTGCATTATTTCTCTGATTCTGACAGCAACGACGGCGACCAGAGTTATGTGCGTTTCGGTTTTAAAGGTCAGACGCAAATTAACGACCTGATCACCGGTTACGGCCAGTGGGAATACAACATCATGGCTAACCATGCTGAATCCGACAGCAAGACAGCCAGCACCACCGGCACCAAAACCCGTCTGGGCTTTGCCGGTCTGAAATTCGGTCAGTACGGCTCTTTCGACTACGGTCGTAACTACGGCGCACTATATGACGTCGAAGCCTGGACCGATATGTTCCCTGAGTTCGGCGGCGACGGCTACACCAAGGCAGACCGCTTCATGACGGGCCGTACCAACGGCGTGGCCACCTACCGTAACCGTGGCTTCTTCGGTCTGGTTGATGGCCTGAATGTGGCCGTTCAGTATCAGGGTAAAAACGAAAATGACGGTCGCGGCAACAGCACCGCGAACGGCGACGGTTACGCCCTTTCCACCACTTACGCACTCGGTGATACCGGCGTGAGCATCGGTGGCGCCTACGCGTCCTCTGACCGCACTATCGGCCAGAGCACCTCCGCGTACGGCAAAGGCGATAAAGCAGACGCCTGGACCGGCGGCCTGAAATATGATGACAACGGGGTATATTTAGCCGCGATGTATGCGGAAACCCGTAATATGATCGCCATTACTGTGCCGGCAGGTATTGCCAGCGCGCCAGCAGGCAGCGGTTTTGCAAATAAAACACAGACCGTGGAAGCGGTCGCACAATATCAATTTGACTTTGGTCTTCGTCCTTCTCTGGGTTATGTGCAGACCAAAGGCAAAGATATTGAAGGCATCGGTGATGTTGACCTGGTTAAATATATCGACGTCGGCGCGACCTATTATTTCAACAAAAATATGTCTGCCTATGTTGATTATAAAATCAACCAGCTGGACGACGACAACAAACTCGGTCTGAATAACGACGACGTGACGGCTGTCGGCCTGGTTTATCAGTTCTGACAATCCGTTATTAAAACAGGCGCTTTACCACCTCATTATTATTCTCTGTCTTGATTTTCTTCGGCCGGACTCACCCTCCGGCCTTTTTTATTTTTATGATTTTCCGCGACATCTCGCGTAACCCGTCATTTCTTGTTTCACATCCCGCTGAATCTGCTACAGTTTTAACGATTTTCATAAATGCGAATCTTTCTTAACAAGCATAGGGATGACCAATGAATAAAATGACACTTTGCACCACCAGTGCGTTAATCATGCTGGCCCTCAGCGGCTGTGCGCAGCAAAAACCTGATGCCCAGCAGAAACTCAATGATCAGTCGGTGATGGCGCTTAACTGGTTCCAGCAATCTGGTGAATATCAGGCGCTGGCGTATCAGGCGTTTAATACGGCGAAGATGGCTTACGATCAGGCGCAGCCGCTGGCAGGTCAGAAGAAAGCGGTGGTGGTGGATCTGGATGAAACCATGCTGGATAACAGCGCCTACAGCGCCTGGCAGGTCAAAGCCAATCAGCCCTTTGACAGCAAAACCTGGTCACAATGGACCGCTGCCCGTCAGGCCACGGCCATTCCCGGCGCTGTTGAGTTCGCTAACTATGTCAATTCCCACGGCGGCACCATGTTCTACGTGTCTAACCGTAAAACCAGTGAATACGCCGCTACCCTCGACAACATGAACCGTCTGGGCTTCACCGGTGCCAATGAAAAAACCATGCTGCTGAGTTCAGATACCTCGAATAAACAGGCGCGTTTTGATTCCATCAAAGCCGCCGGTTATCACGTGGTGATTTACATCGGTGACAATCTGAATGACTTTGGTGCCGCGACCTATCATCAGGGCAACGAGCAGCGCCGTGCGTTTGTGAACCAGAATCATCAGCACTTTGGCACCCAATATATCGTGCTGCCGAACCCGTTATACGGCGACTGGGAGAGCGGTCTGGCGAAGGATTACAACAAGCTGACGCCTGAGCAGAAATTGTCTGCGCGGGATCAGAATCTGAAGGCGTGGAACGGGAAGTAAGCCCGTTGCGGTTTGCTCCTCCCCCTGCGAAGGGGGAGGTTGGGAGGGGGTTTTAGACTGTAGATCAATGGCCTGAGCGGAAACGTCACCCAATGTGTTTGCGTTAATACCCCACCCCGGCCCTCCCCTTCGCAGGGGAGGGAGCGGATCGGTGAACGCCTGAGTAATGTCTGCCTTTTGTCAGGACATAACGTTAAATCTCCGGATCCCCCACTAGCCCGTCAATCAATATCTGCGGTGTCCCCTGCGAGCAACGCTCAATCCTTCCGCGTACGCCGTAAACCCGTGCCAGACTGTCGGGGGTGATCACGTCTTCCGGCGCGCCATCGGCGATCAGATTACCGTCCTTGAGCATCAGCACCCGATCGCCATGACGCAGGGCGATGTTGATGTCATGCACAACAACCACGGTCACGATATGGCGTTTCTGCGTTTCCTTGCGCACCAGATCCATGACGTGGAACTGATAGTTAAGATCCAGCGCACTGAGCGGTTCGTCGAGCAGTAACAGCGAAGGCTGGCGGATCAGCGATTGCGCCAGACCCACCAGCTGTTTCTGCCCGCCGGAAAGCTGATCGAGATAACTCAGCGCCAGATGTTCGATTCCCAGCTGACGCAGCAGCGCCATCACTTTATCAGTGCCCTCCGCCTGTTTGCCTTTCCCACCGGACGCGCGCTGCGCCACGATAATGGATTCCAGCACATGCAGATGGACACCCGCTGGCAGGGTTTGCGGCAGGTAAACGACCTGCTCCGCACGGCGGGCAAACGGCATCGGCATTAAGTCGTGGCCGTCGAGCAGCAACTGCCCTTCCGCACGATTAAGACCGGCAAGCGAACGCAGTAACGTCGATTTCCCGCTGCCGTTTGGCCCGAGCAGAACGGTAATTTTACCGCGCGGCAGCATCGGCACATTGAGATGGCGGATCACATGACGCTTCGGGTAACCGGCATTGAAATCACGAATTTGCAGCCCCTGGGTGGCGGCGTTCAGCAGATCCTCAGGCTGTATTTCCGGCATGGCTGACATCAGACGTTCCCCCGGTGACGAAGAATAATGCTCAGGAAGAACGGTACGCCGACCAGCGAGGTCACGATACCGACAGGAATAATGACGCCCGGCACCAGATTTTTCGACGCCACCGACGCCATGGATAACACCAGCGCGCCAATCAGCGCACTGGCAGGCAGATAGAAACGGTGATCCTCACCAAACATCAGGCGGGCGATGTGCGGCGCGACCAGACCGATAAAGCCAATCGGCCCGACAAACGCCACCGCCAGCGCGGAAAGAATACTGATACGCAGTAAGGTGCCGAGGCGCAGACGACGGACATCAATACCAAAGCTGACGGCGCGATCTTCACCCAGACGCAGCGCGGTGAGTTTCCACGCGCTCATCATCGACCACGGCAGCAAAATCAGGAAGGCCAGCACCATCACGCCGAGTTTTACCCACGACGCCCGCGCCAGACTGCCCATCGTCCAGAAGACCAGCCCCTGTAAGGTGTCTTCGGTGGCGATGAATTGCATCAGCGAAACCAGTGCGTTGAACGTAAAGACCAGCGCGATACCAAACAGCACCACGCCGGAACTGGCGACGCGCGTCCAGCGGGTAATGCCGTCGAGCATCAGTGCCGCTAACAGCGCAAAAATAAAGGCGTTGGCGGAGATAAACCACTGGTCGGGAATGCCCGGAATACCGATACCGAGCACGATCGCCAGCGCGGCACCAAACGCCGCCGCCGAGGAGACGCCGAGAGTAAACGGGCTGGCCAGCGGGTTGTTCAGGATGGTTTGCATTTCAGCGCCCGCCAGACCCAGCGACATCCCGACCGCCACCGCCATCAGCGCGTACGGCAGGCGGATATCCCAGACAATGACCCGCGTACCCGGATCTGCCGACGCGGCGTCAAACAGCGTTTTCCACAGCGTGCCCAGTGACAACCCCGAAGGCCCCATCACAAAATCAATCACCAGTGAGACGACAATCGCCAGAACCAGTACCAGCATGATCAACAGACGGCGGCGCACAATATTCTGATATCGCCCCATCACGCTGTGTTCGGCATTGCCTTTCACCGCCAGAGCGGGTTCGGTAGTTGCACTCATTTTCGCTTCAATCTCATTAAGTTAAGAACTTACGGCGGGAGACGTGCTCTGCGGTTCCCGTAGGAAGGAAAGAAATGATAATAATTATCAATGTGTTTTGCAAAACCTATCAGGCGTTCAGATTAAACGGCGGGGTAACAAAACATGACGTGGTGTCTCCCCGCCGTGGATCCCGGACATAAAAAAAGCGGAGCCGTGGCTCCGCTTCTCAGCAGCAAGAACGTTCCGTCACTTATTTATCAACGTGTTCCGGGAATTCCATTTCGCTGTATTTCACCACTTTGGTGCCTTTGCTCAGCTTGTAGCCGAACCAGATGATCAGGAACAGAGGCAGGCCGATGTAAGTCGCTGCCACGCCGCCCCAGTCAATGGTGTCTTTCAGGAAGGCCTGATAGTTCTGACCCAGCGTGATGATCAGACACAGCACAAAGGCAAAGACCGGACCGAACGGGAAGAAGCCAGACAGATAAGGCAGTTTCTTCAGATCACGTCCCTGAGAGACGTAACCGCGACGGAAGCGGTAATGACTGACAGCAATGCCCAGCCAGGCGATAAAACCGGTCATGCCCGAGGTGTTCAGCAGCCACAGGTACACGGTCTGATTACCAAACATTGAACTCAGGAAGCACAGCGCAGCCACGATGGTGGTGGCGTACAGTGCGTTACGCGGCACACCGCCTTTCGACAGTTTGGCGAACATGCGCGGCGCTTTGCCTTCACTTGCCAGCGTAAACAGCATACGGGTTGAGGCGTACATCCCGGAGTTACCGGCAGACAATACCGCCGTCAGGATCACCGCATTCATTACCGCCGCAGCTGACAGCAGACCGGCATTGCGGAACACCAGCGTGAACGGGCTGACGGAGATATCGCCCACTTCATTACGCAACAGGCTTGGATCGGTATAAGGGATGATCAGGCTGATCACCAGAATCGCCAGAATATAGAACAGCAGGATACGCCAGAAAACCTGACGCACGGCGCGCGGAATATTTTTACCCGGATTTTCCGATTCGCCCGCCGCGACACCGATCAGTTCAGTGCCCTGGAAGGAGAAGCCGACAATCATCGCCACCCCAATCATCGAGGCAAAACCACCCGCAAACGGCGCATCACCGATGGTCCAGTTGTGCCAGCCCGCTGTTTCCGCACCGCGCATAATGCCGGTGATCATCAGGACGCCGACGGCGATAAAGATGATGACCGTCACGACTTTGATCAGCGAGAACCAGTATTCCGCTTCGCCAAAACCGCGCACGGAAATGTAGTTGAGCAGGAAGATCAGACCGAGGAACAAGGCGCTCCAGATCCAGCCCGGCGTGTCCGGGAACCAGTAGTTCATCACCAGTTGCGAGGCCACCAGGTCAACCGCGATGGTGACGGCCCAGTTGTACCAGTAGTTCCAGCCCAGTGCGAAACCGAAGCCTTCTTCAACATAGCGTGAGCCGTAGGTAGAGAATGAACCGGAGACCGGCATGAACGCCGCCAGCTCACCGAGACTGGTCATCAGGAAGTACACCATGATGCCGATTAATGCGTAGGAGAGCAGCGCCCCACCCGGGCCTGCCTGAGAAACCGTCGCGCCGGAGGCGACAAATAAACCCGTACCAATTGAACCGCCGATGGCGATCATCGTTAAGTGACGTGCCTTCAGCTCGCGACGCAGTGTGGGAGCCACCTGCGTATTTTTTGTAGGTTGTTGAGCCATTTTTACCCTATATCCGCTCGTCATGTGGAAATTTAAGCGCGGATTGTAGCAAAACCTGCCGCTCTGAATAGCAGGAACGACCTGTTATAAGACACCTTCATAACAGGCCGCCGATCATTAGTGAAAGACCATTATCGGGTTTCACGGCAATACGTAAGAAACCGTGATAATGCACCGGAGATATGTTTCTGCCGGTGATGGATCAGATAAAGTTTGCGCACCAGCGGCGCCACCGGCAACGGAATTTCCACCAGTGAACCGCTGCTCAGTTGTTCGGCAATGACCCGCCGCGACAGACAGCTGATGCCGATGCCATGACGCACCGCGTGCTTGATCGCTTCGGAATTCCCCAATTCCATCACCAGATTAAAATCCGGCAACTGCGGCAACAGCAGATGATCCAACACCTCGCGCGTACCGGAGCCGCGCTCACGCAGGATCCAGGGTTCCCGCGCCAGCGATTCGAGCGATGCCACTTTGCCCGCCAGCGGATTTTCCGGCGCGACAAACACCACCAGTTCGTCGTCCAGCCAGGGCTGGGTGATCAGTTCCGGAACCTGACAGGGGCCTTCGATCAAACCGAGGTCAACACGAAAATCCGCCACCGCGTTAATGACGTCATTGGTGTTACCGACGTTCAGCTCCAGCGGTGTCGCCGGATAATCCAGCCGGTAATCGGCGATCATCGCCGGTAACATATAGTTGCCGATCGTGCTGCTGGCACCGATGCGCAGCGAACCGTTATCGTGATTGAACAGACGCTCGATTTCACCGGCCTGTTCAAGCAAGGCCAGCGCCTTCGGATACAACAAACGCCCGTGTTCATTAATGACCAGCCGCTTACCGACACGGTCAAATAACTGCACGCCCAGTTGACCTTCGATATCGGCCAGCGCCGCACTGACTGCCGATTGTGATAAGGAGAGCACAACCGATGCCTGCGTGGTCGAACCGCTTTTCAGCACTTCGGCGAAAACTTCAAGTTGTCGCAATGTTATGTGCATAAATGTCCCGCTATTCTCCTGCGCCTGACTGCACGCCCGTTTTTTTAGTATAGACCCTCGCCTTGCAGGCCTCTTTTGAATGGCTGTTTTATACCAGTTTTATCGATAGGTTATAAAGTAATAATCAATTTCATTTTTATATAAGCGCGGCGTAGCCTTATGTCATCACTCCTGAACGAGGAACGGACGATGAATACATTTGCGCTTAAACGCGAAGAGAGAAAGACGACGGATAAACACGATGCTTCACTTCTGTCAGCTTTGCGCCGCGTGTTACCCGGCCTGGCACTGACCGGCGTGATCACCGCGCTGGCGGTCTGGCTGAGCGACATTCCGGCGCTGAACCATCTGGGTCTCAGCGCGCTGACGATGGCGATTGTCATCGGTATGGTGATCGGCAACACCCTGTATCCGGCGGCAAAACCCTGGTGTGAGGAAGGCGTGACACTGGCGAAACAGCGGCTGCTGCGTCTGGGGATTATTCTTTACGGCTTGCGGCTGACGTTCGCGCAAATCGCCGATGTCGGTGCCACCGGTATTCTGATCGACGCCCTGATGCTGTGTTCCACCTTCACCCTCGCCTGCTGGCTCGGTCAGCGGGTGTTTAAGCTCGACCGCGACACGTCCATGCTGATCGGCGCGGGCAGCAGCATTTGCGGCGCGGCGGCGGTCATGGCGACAGAACCCGTGCTGGAAGCCAAAGCCGAGAAGGTCACTGTCGCGGTGGCGACCGTGGTTATCTTCGGTACAGCGGCAATCTTCCTGTATCCGTGGCTGTGGCATCTGAATGCGCAATACCACTGGCTGAGCGTAACCGCTGCCCAGTTCGGCATCTATACCGGTTCAACGGTGCATGAAGTGGCGCAGGTCGTCGCGGCGGGTCAGGGTGTCAGCCCGGATGCAGAAAATGCAGCGGTGATCGCCAAAATGATCCGCGTGATGATGCTGGCACCGTTCCTGCTGCTGCTCTCTGGCTGGAAATCTCGCAAAGTGGTGCAGCAAGGTGGTCAGAATGCAGGCATGCGCAACATCACCATTCCTTGGTTTGCCCTGCTGTTCATTCTGGTGGCGGCATTTAACTCACTGGATATTCTGCCGCACAGCTGGATCCCGGCGCTGATCACGCTCGATACCGTGTTGCTGGCGATGGCGATGGCGGCTCTCGGCCTGACCACTCACATGAGCGCATTGCGTCAGGCGGGTCTGAAACCCATGCTGCTGGCGGCTGTGCTGTTCATCTGGCTGATTGTTGGCGGTGCCGGTATCAACCAGCTGGTTCAGCATCTTTTTGGCTGATGTTGCGACTTTTAACACTTCGGTGCTGCGCCTCCTGCCCGGAGGCGCTATCATTCGTCCATAAACGCGATGAATAACTGAGGAGCAAAAATGAAGTTTGTGGGAGCACACGTGAGTGCAGCCGGGGGTGTCGATCAGGCGGTTCTGAGGGCACACGAACTGGAAGCCACGGCTTTTGCGCTTTTCACCAAGAATCAGCGGCAGTGGAAAGCGGCAGCCTTGCCGGAAGATGTCATCGAAAAATTCAAAGCGGCCTGTGAAAAATACGGCTACAAGAGCAACCAGATTTTGCCGCATGACAGCTACCTGATTAACCTCGGGCACCCGGTGACTGAGGCGCTGGAGAAATCCCGCGAGGCGTTTCTCGATGAGCTGCAACGTTGTGAACAGCTTGGCTTGTCGCTGCTGAATTTCCATCCGGGCAGCCACCTGATGCAAATCGAAGAAGATAAATGCCTTGAGCGGATTTCTGAATCCCTGAACATCGCGCTGGATAAAACCCAAGGCGTGACCGCTGTGATCGAAAACACCGCCGGTCAGGGCAGCAATCTGGGCTTTCGTTTCGAGCATCTGGCGAAAATCATCGACGGCGTGGAAGACAAAAGCCGTGTCGGCGTCTGCATCGATACCTGCCACGCTTTTGCTGCGGGCTACGATCTGCGCACGGTAGAAGAATGCGAGAAAACCTTTCAATACTTTGAAGATGTCGTGGGCTTTAAATACCTGCGCGGTATGCACCTCAACGACGCGAAAAGCGAGTTCAACAGCCGCGTCGACCGCCACCACAGCCTCGGCGAAGGGAATATCGGCAACACGGTGTTCAGCTGGATGATGAAAGATGCCCGTTTCGACGGCATCCCGATGATCCTCGAAACGGTGGATCCGGATATCTGGAAAGATGAAATCGCCTGGCTGAAAGCGCAGCAGAAGTCAGAGAATGACGAAGCCGCCGCGTAGTTTGTACAGTAAATTCCGGTCGGCTCCCTCCCCTGCGAAGGGGAGGGTTGGGCTGGGGTATTAAGGTCAAAAACGAAAGCTGAAGTGTGCATGGGCAAGGATGTGAGTCCTTAAAACCCCCTCCCCGCCTCCCCCTTCGCAGGGGGAGGAGTAAAAAAACAGAAAGACTCAGCTCCATACTCTCTTTTTTTTCGCAGAGAAGGGGCAATAAAAAAGGCGCGACATTCACATGTCGCGCCTTTTGGCTTTTAACGATTTACCGTTATGCCGCCGCTTTTGCCGCGACCGCTGCATCTGAACGTTTCAGAATCGCGTATGCACCACCTGCCAGCACGGTACCGGCGATAATCGCCACCAGATAACCGAGGATTGGGGTAATTGCACCCGGGATCAGCAGCACGAACAGACCACCATGCGGTGCCATCAGTTGCGCATGGAACGCCATAGACAGAGCACCTGTCAGCGCGCCACCGGCGATACAGCAAGGCAGAACACGCATCGGGTCACGGGCCGCGAACGGGATCGCTCCTTCAGAGATAAAGCACAGACCCAGAACCAGCGCCGCTTTACCGCCTTCGCGTTCACCCTGCTCGAACTTCTTGCTCGCCAGAATCGTTGCCAGACCCATGGCCAGCGGTGGCACCATACCGGCTGCCATGATGGCGGCCATCGGACCGTAGACGGAAGAACTCAGCAGTGCGACACCAAAGGCGTAAGACGCTTTGTTCACCGGGCCACCCATATCGGTACACATCATCGCACCGAGGATAGCACCCAGCAGTACCGCATTCGCAGTGCCCAGAGATTGCAGCCATGCGGTCAGACCTGCCATGATTTTCGCCACCGGCGTACCGACAACATAAATCATCACCAGACCGGTAATCAGACTCGCCACCAGCGGAATGATCAGGATAGGTTTCAGCGCTTCCATACTTTGCGGTAACTTCAGCTTGCCGCTGATGGCTTTCGCCACGTAACCCGCCAGGAAACCGGCAATGATACCGCCGAGGAAACCTGCGCCCGTGCTCACCGCCAGCATGCCGCCGATAAGACCCGGGGTCAGACCCGGACGGTCAGCGATGGAGAAGGCAATAAAGCCTGCCAGCACAGGAACCATCAGGGCAAAGGCGGATGCGCCACCGATTTGCATCAGTGCCGCCGCCAGTGTGCCTTTGACTTCAAACGCTTTGATACCGAAGACAAACGACAGCGCGATACACAGACCGCCCGCCACTACCATCGGCAGCATGTAAGACACGCCGGTCAGCAGGTGACGGTAAGGGCCCGTACCGCCTGCTTCTTTTTTCTTCGCGCCTGTCGCTGCACCCTGAGAGGCCGGCGAAAACACTTCAGCTTCAACCAGGGCTTTATCCAGTTCCTGTTTGGTCTTTTTCAGTGCCAGACCGGTAGAAGTGCGGTACATCGGCTTACCGGCAAATTTCGCCAGATCCACTTCGATGTCTGCCGCGACGATCACCAGATCGGCCGCTGCGACTTCTTCCGGCGTGATGGCATTGCCTGCGCCCACAGAACCGCGGGTTTCAACTTTGACCCACCAGCCACGTTTTTTCGCTTCAGTTTCAATCGCTTCCGCAGCCATAAAGGTGTGAGCCACACCGGTCGGGCAAGCGGTGATTGCGACGATACGTTTCGGACCGCTGGCAGCCGGAGCAGCAACGGCAGTCGCAACCGGTGCAACATAAGGTTTGGCTTCGGCCAGTGCGCGTTGCAGGAAAGCTTCCGGCTCACGAACTGCCTCAGCCACATCGCCGGTATACATGTTTTTGCCGGTCAGTGCCGCGTCATCTGGCACGGTTTCACCGGCAACGATCACCACATCAGCCTCAGCGATCTGTTCGGTCAGCTGGTGTCCGGCTTTCGCCGCAGCAGCAGCGAGTAATTTTTTCGCCAGTTGGCTGCGAGCTTGTCCCAGCGAACTGTCTGTCATCAGCAGCGTTTTCATTCTGCCTCCTGCGGATTAAAAGGGTTTCAGATCAACACGGGCCATCATCGCCGCGAGCTGCGGACGATCGGTGACGCCGACATTACTCTGGCTGACAGCCAGGGCGGCAACGGCAGTGGCCAGTCGCAGCGTATGTTCACTGGATTCGCGCATCAGCAAACCGTAAATCAGACCACCGACCATAGAATCACCGGCACCCACGGTGCTGACGACTTCACAGGCTGGCGGTTTGGCGATCCACGCACCGGATGCGTTCACCCACAAGGCACCTTCAGCGCCCAGAGAAATCACCACGTGGGCGATCCCCTGATCACGCAAGGCGTGCGCGGCTTCAACCACGTCACTCAGTTCCGGCAATTTACGGCCAGCCCAGATTTCCAGCTCACGGCGGTTTGGTTTCACCAGCCACGGCGCGGCTTTCAGACCGGCAACCAGTGCTTCACGGCTGCTGTCGAAGATGATGCACGGGCATTGAGCACGCAGACGTTTCATCCAGTCGGTGAATGCGTCAGGATCAACGCCGGCAGGCAGACTGCCGCTGACGGCAACCATGTCGAACTGACCGAGCCATGACAGGGAATCGGTCACGAAACGTTCCCAGTCGGCAGGGGTGACGTTGAAACCGGAGAAGTTGAAGTCGCTGACTTCGCCGTCTTTTTCGGTCAGTTTGACGTTGATACGGGTACGGCCATTGACCACCTGGAAGCGGTTAGCAATGCCCAGATCGCTGAATAACAGCTGGAAGCCGTCCTGATTTTCTTTCCCGAGGAAACCGCCCACGGTGACGTCGATGCCGAGATCTTTCAGCACTTTCGCCACGTTGATGCCTTTACCTGCGGCGTGCAGACCGGTGGTTTGCACCAGATTGACTTCACCGCGTTCGATTTCAGGCACATAGCCGACTAAATCGTACGCCGGGTTTAACGTAATAGTGGCAACTCTGCGGCTCATGCGCCCTCCCCAAGACCTTCAGAAATGGCTTCACCGATGGTTTTTAATGCCAGTTCGGCATCTTCACCGCTGGCAGTAAAGCGCAGGTGATGACCTTTTTTAACGCCCAGCGCCACGACTTTCATCAGGCTGCGGCCGTTAGCCGGTTTACCGCTGCCATCCAGATTGGTGACCGTAATTTCGCTGCTGAACTGTTTGATCACGTTCACCAGCGCAGTACCCGGACGCGCGTGCAGACCGTGTTCGTTACGGATAACGTATTCCGCAGTCAGCACGTTGGCTTGTTCTTCCACTTCACGGGTCAGCAATGCCAGCACACCGACGGAATCTGCCGTCAGCAAGCGTTCAGCTTTGTTGGCAATCAGTAAATCACTGAGGTAATTCAGCACATCGAGCGGCTGGTCATCTGCGACGGAAATCGTCAGCAGCATGGAAACTTTTTCGCCATTCAGATCAAAGGCCTGCTTTGCACGGCTGACCGTGGCGGCACTTTTCAGATTGCCTTCGGTGCTGTCGCTGAGCCAGATGCCCTGCCCCAGATTCAGCGGCTGACGGCTGATGACGTCGCTGACAAACGCCGTGTCGACCGCGCCAATTTCTTTCAGGCGACCGGCGTTCAGCGCCTGTAACGTGATCAGGCTTTCAGCCGCCACGTCAACCGCGATCAGCTGGGTATCAAACAGGAATTCAGCGGCATTCTTTTCGCCCATCAGCAGGCTGCGTAATTCTTCAGCTGAATCTGTTTTTGCCAGACGATCGGCCACGCTGTCGTCACTCAGTACGTGCGTCAGCTGACGCAGCAAACCAAGGTGTTCGTCAGAGCGGGCGGCAATGCCGATAACGACATACGCCGTCTGGCCTTCGCCCCAGGTAATACCCTGCGGGAACTGGAAAACTTGTACGCCGGTGTCGAGCACCAGATCACGGGTATCGGTGGTGCCGTGCGGGATGGCGATGCCGTTGCCAAGGTACGTAGAGGTTTGCAGCTCACGCGCCAGCATGCCGTCTACATAGCCTTCGCTGACGCGACCGGCCTGAGTCAGTGCTGCTGCAACCTGACGAATAGCGTCCTGCTTATCGCTGGCAGCCGCACCGAGATGAATATCTTGCTGTGACAGTTGGAACATAATTCTCCTCTCCTGCTGAAATTGAATCGTTTCAGCTTTACTGAGAAAAAAGGAGCGCCGTCAGATTTCAGGAGAAAAGCTGACAACGCTGAAACGTTTCAGGGAGTCTCATTCCGGCCAGTTTTTAAAGCAAGCTTTCCCTGATTTTGCGTAACAATTTTTTGATGCTACGCACAGTTTCCTTTCTAAGCGCTTTCTGAAACGAATAACTTAACGCAAATGCTGAAGTCAGGCTGACGGAAAATGCTGACGCAAGCTGACCGTCAGCGTCGTGGTTTTTACGGCGTGAATGAGCGCCCCTCCGTTGGGTTGTTTTTGGCACAACGTGCGGTTTTATTATTCAGTATGGCAAATTCACTCGGGTTTACATTTTTGATGATCAAAACCTGTTTTTGTTTTTTTTAAACTGACGTAACATTCGCGCAAATTTCGTCCCCTTCCTTTTCTCTGGTTCACTTAGCTAATGCGAATTTCTACAACGTCAGCCCGCCGTTTACCCGACATGACATCAACGGCTTTTCTGATCATCGCCTTTCTTACCGGTATTGCAGGCGCCTTACAGACCCCGACGCTCAGCCTGTTTCTGACATCGCAGGTTCATGTCAGCCCGTTCATGGTCGGCATTTTCTTTACCGGCAGCGCCGTGATTGGCATTTTCGTCAGTCAGTTGCTGGCGACATGGTCAGATAAACGCGGCGATCGCAAAACGCTGATCCTGTATTGCTGCATTCTCGGCGCGCTGGCGTGCGTGCTTTTCGCCTTCAACCGCAACTACTTTATTCTGCTGTTCATCGGCGTGTTGCTGTCGAGTTTTGGCTCCACGGCGAACCCGCAGATGTTCGCGCTGGCACGGGAGCATTCCGAAAAAACCGGCCGTGAAGCCGTGATGTTCAGCTCTATTTTGCGTGCGCAGGTGTCACTCGCCTGGGTGGTGGGTCCGCCGCTGGCTTTCGCCCTTTCTATGGGCTTTGGCTTTACCTTTATGTATTGCGCCGCCACGCTGGCCTTCCTGCTGTGCGGGGTGATGGTGTGGATGTTCCTGCCTTCAATGCCTAAAGCACACATCAAGACCACCGCCACGCTGGAAGCCCCCCGCCGTAACCGCCGCGATACGCTGATGCTGTTTATCGCGTGTTCCCTGATGTGGGCGGCGAACAGTATTTATCTGATCAATATGCCGTTGTATGTGGTGCGTGAGTTGGGCTTGCCGGAGAAACTGGCGGGCGTGCTGATGGGCAGTGCGGCTTGTCTGGAAATCCCCACCATGCTGATTGCCGGGTATCTGGCGAAGCAGTTGGGGAAACGCTTCCTGATGCGGTTTGCGGTAGTCGCAGGGGTGATTTTCTACGGTTGTATTCTGTTTACCACCGGCGCGGCCATGCTGATTGCTTTACAGCTGCTGAACGCGATTTTCATCGGCATTCTGGCCGGGATCGGCATGTTGTATTTTCAGGATCTGATGCCGGGTCAGGCCGGTGCGGCCACCACGCTGTTTACCAATTCAACGCGTGCGGGCTGGATCCTTGCCGGTTCGCTGGCGGGCGTGATTGCGCAGTTCTGGACTTATCATGCCGTGTTTTATGCCGCGCTGGCGATGGTGGTTGGTTCCGTGCTGTGTATCTGGAATGTGAAAAACGTCGATAAACCGGCGGAAGAAATTCCGGCTGCGGTGGTTTAAGGCGCAGTATCCGCTTCCAGCTTAATCAGGTACGTCAGGGCCTGGTCGCGATGGGTGAAACACATCTCGCGGCTGGCCTGCAGGCTGGCGCACACTTTCGGGCGCAGCGGTGAGGTGAAAATCTTACACAGGAAATTATCCGCCAGCTGAACACAGCGGGTATTCGCCGGTTTGCCGTCTGGCATCCCCGGGATCGGGCTGGAAATTGAAGGCGCGATGCAACAGGCTCCGCAATCGGTACGACAGTCCATCAACAGCCTCCTCAGGCCTCATTTTGAGGCGCGACAATAGCAGGCGGCGTTATGCGCCACCAGCGAAATATTTACTATCCTTTAACAGGCTATACCGAACATTTTTCACGCGGACAGAACAGGCGCAAAAAATGGGTCATAAAGCGGGTTTTCGCGACTCTTTTTACGCTATCCGCTTGCCTGAATTCAGCGGCGCGGGTAACGTGTCGCAAATTATTTATCTCTCTGCTGACAGGTTATTTATATGGCACGTGCTAACGAAATTAAACGCGGCTTCGTCGTGAACTACGACGGCAAATTGCTGCTGGTAAAAGACATCGATGTTCAAAGCCCAAGCGCCCGTGGTGCCAGCACCCTGTACAAAATGCGTTTCGCTGACGTACGCACTGGCGGCAAAGTGGAAGAACGCTTCAAAGGCGACGATATTCTCGATACCGTCAGCCTGACCCGTCGTAAAGTGAACTTCTCTTACGTCGATGGCGATGAGTACATCTTTATGGATGATGAGGACTTCACGCCGTACACCTTTAATAAGGCGCAGATCGAAGACGAACTGTTGTTCATCCCTGAGGAAGGTTTGCAGGGTATGCAGGTGCTGACACTGGACAGCCAGTTACTGGCGCTGGAAATGCCACAGACGGTGGATCTGGAAATCGTGGAAACGGCACCGGGCATCAAAGGCGCTTCCGCCAGCTCCCGAACCAAACCTGCGGTCATGGCTACCGGCCTGAGCATCCAGGTGCCTGAATACCTCAGCTCTGGCGATAAAATCCGCATTCATATCGCGGAACGTCGTTATATGGGCCGTGCGGATTAATCAGACCGCCCTGCTCTGCGAAAGGAACGCTCCGGCGTTCCTTTTTTATTGTCTGCTTTTTGCCATTAATTCCACAGACTGTGGATCTGCATCACAAAATGAGTGGCTGTCTGGACTTACCAATTCCCCTTTCTATCATATGACTTTACACTCTAAGCCCTGATTTCGGCTTAAATCGTCGCTTTATCCAGCATAAAATTCAACTGACGGGTAAACAGCCCCAATTTGGCCTGACCAATTACTAATTTCTGACTTGCCTGGAGTATTGCATGAAAACTATTGCCACAGCGTCCCTGCCTGCAGAAGTGTCATTGCCTGCTTATGATCGCGATGCACTGAAAAGCCGTATTGTTCACCTGGGATTCGGCGCTTTCCACCGCGCCCATCAGGCGTTGCTGACCAACCGCGTATTGAATCAGCAGGGCGGCGACTGGGGTATCTGCGAAATCAGCCTGTTTGGCAATGAAGCGTTGATCAAACAATTGCGCGAGCAAAACCATCTGTTCACCGTGCTGGAAAAAGGCGCAGACGGCAATCAGGCCATTATCATTGGTTCGGCGCACGAATCCGTGCACGGCGGCATTGACGGTCTGGATGCGGTGCTTGAAAAACTCACCGAACCGCAGGTGGCGATTGTTTCCCTGACCATTACCGAAAAAGGCTACTGCATTGAGCCGGGAACGGGCGAACTGGATTTGCAGAACCCGAAAATTCAGCAGGATCTGGCGGGCGGACAAGCACCTTGTACCGCGCCGGGTGTGTTAGTGGAAGCGCTGCGTTTGCGCCATGAGCGCGGTCTGCCGGGCTTTACGGTTTTATGCTGCGATAATATTCCTGAAAATGGTCTGGTGGTAAAAAATGCCGTGCTGGGCATGGCGAAAGCCCGTTCCGCCGAACTGACGGAATGGATCACCGGCAATGTTTCTTTCCCAAGCACCATGGTTGACCGCATTGTGCCTGCCGCGACGGAAAATACGCTGGAAGAAATCACCGAGGCGCTGGGTGGCGTGACAGATCCGTGCGGTATTGCCTGCGAACCCTTCATCCAGTGGGTGGTGGAAGATCATTTTGTTGCCGGTCGTCCTGACTGGGAAAAAGCCGGTGCGCAGATGGTGTCTGACGTTCTGCCTTTCGAGCAGATGAAACTGCGCATGCTGAACGGCAGCCACTCTTTCCTGGCTTACCTCGGCTATCTGGCGGGTTATCAGCACATTAACGACTGCATGGAAGATGCCAACTATAAAGCCGCGGCTCACCAGCTGATGCTGCATGAACAGGCACCGACGCTGAGCGTTGAAGGTGTCGATCTCAGCGCCTACGCCGACAGCCTGATTGCGCGTTACAGCAATCCGGCACTGAAACACCGCACCTGGCAAATCGCCATGGACGGTACGCAGAAACTTCCGCAACGTATGCTCGACTCCATCCGCTGGCACGTAAAAAATGGCGGTTCGTATGAACTGCTGGCGCTGGGCGTGGCTGGCTGGATGCGCTATGTCGGCGGCACCGACGATGCCGGTCAGGCTATCGAGATTAAAGACCCGATGGCAGACACGGTGGCGCAAATTGTGGCGTCAACCGAAGATGGCGAACCGCGCGTGAAAGCCCTGCTGGCGCTGAATGGCGTATTTGGCGAGCAGTTGCCGCAGGAAGAAAAAGTCGTGCAGGCGATCCTCAATGCTTATGCGGACCTGCAAAGGATCGGCGCGAAGAAAACCGTCGCGAAATATGTCGGTTAATTAAGCCCGGCAGGTTATACGGAAAATAGAAAGCGGCTGCTCACAGGCAGCCGTTTTTTATTATTAGCGTGGAAAATCACGGGGAAAATCAGCAGCGGAGAAATCAGTCGTTCAGTTCGGAAGGCACCGATGAAAAAAGGAATCCGTCAAAAGACGGGTCATCCGCGTCAGACACCTGCAACAGCATATCCTTCACATTTTCCAGATGCTGCCACATCGCCTGCTTGGCGGCTTTCGGATCCCGCCGCAGCACGGCCTGCAAGATGGTCTGGTGATCCTGCAACCAGATCTGGCTGTAATTTTTATCGCCGACATGCTGATGAATTCCCAGCCACATCGGGCTGCGCTGACGGATCTGCCATAAATCATCCACCAGTTTAACCAGCACGCTGTTTTGAGACGCCTGCGCCAGCAGGGCATGAAACCGCTGATCCTCAACGTCGTCCGATACGCCCCGCGCAATGCACTCCCGCTGAGCATCAATCGCATCACGCATTTGCAGAATATCGGTTTTGGTGGCCTGCATCGCCGCAAAGGCGGCCACTTCACTTTCCAGCAATTGCCGCGCCTGTAACAGTTCGAATGGCCCGTATCCGCTGTCCGCGCCTTCCGGCTGGCTGTTTTCCGGCTGATGCAGAACATACACACCGGAGCCTTTGCGCACCTCGACCACTTTTTCCAGCTCCAGCATAATGAGTGCTTCACGCACCACGCTGCGGCTCACCGAGTAAGACTCGGCAATATCACGTTCCGGCGGAAGACGATCGCCAGGGGCATATTTCCCGGCATGGATATCACGACGCAGATGGCCGCCAATTTCCTGATAAAGTCGCATAATGTTGCCCCTGTCTGTGACACGCACGCAATTGGTCCGACACCTGATTACGGGTTCTGATGCCTGAAATAAGAGAGGAAATTATAACATGTCGGCAGAAAGGGAAAGGACGGGAATAGAAAACTGACGGCCCGATCAAAATTGGGCCAGCCAGTTTGTGAAGTTGTCCGGCCACCTGTGGCGGGTGTTACGCCGCGCCTAGCGTGACCGGCCTGAAACTTATCAGTCCTGTTAATCTTTTTCGTGAGCTTAGTTGTAGCTCACGGTCATGACGGCGAGATGAGGATTATTGTTGACCTGCTTCGTGGTGACATGTCCGAGTGACATCGGCAGCGAGAATGAGGAAGGATTATCCACACTCAGCGCATGCACCTGCCGCACCTGTTTCCCACCGTGGTCACAGTCGCTGATCACCTTGTTGCGCGCGGTATTGAAGTTACATCCTGCTTCAACAATCGAACCCGTAATATGAATTATTCCGCCTGAAGCGGCGGCATTGGCAAACTGAATCGTCCCTGAGGCCATGACTCCCAAAAACAGTAAGCAGGTTGTTCTGTTCATGGTGACACCTCATCATTGTTGTAAATTTTAAACTTCACGTAACCGCAATTTAACATTAATACATCTAATTAAATTTTCACGCTCTCCGGCAAAATATTTTGCCGTCGCGGCGGGCAGAAATAAGCAATCCATGTTATTCATCGGCACAACGCTGGATTTTCTTAATGAGTCGCTGCACATTGGCGGGTGAATTTTTCAAAAAGGATCGGCAACCATGACGAAAACCAACCTGATCACCGGCTTTCTGGGAAGCGGCAAAACCACGACGGTGCGCCATCTGCTGGCTCAGAAACCTGAAGGTGAGAAATGGGCCGTGCTGGTCAATGAATTCGGTGAAGTCGGAGTTGACGGCGCATTGCTGGCTGACAGTGGCGCAGTCCTGAAAGAAATTCCCGGCGGTTGCATGTGTTGCGTGAATGGTTTGCCGATGCAGGTTGGCCTGAATATGTTATTGCAGCAGGCCAAACCTGACCGTCTGCTGATTGAACCCACCGGTCTCGGACATCCGAAACAGATCCTGTCTTTGTTAACCTCCGACGTTTACCGCAACTGGCTGACGCTGAACGCTACCCTGTGCCTGGTGGATGCGCGTCAGCTGAGCGATCAGCGGGTAACTGAAAACGAAAACTTCCGCGATCAGCTGGCGGCGGCTGACATTATTGTCGCCAATAAGTCGGATGTGGCTCAGCCCCAGGACAGGCAGAAACTGGAAGAGTGGTATCAACGTCAAGGTCGCGAGCGTCGTCTGGTGACAGCCTCACAGGGCGTGATTGATCCGGCCCTGCTCGATTTACCCCGCCTGAATCTTGCCGACTTACCGGAAGGGAAACATCATCATGCGCATGCGGCGAAACAGGGGCTGGCGGCACTGAGCCTGCCGGGGAATCAGCGCTGGCGTCGTGCCCTCAATCAGGCGGACGGTTACACCAGTTGTGGCTGGATATTTGATGGTGACACGCAATTTGATACCGCAGGCATTCTCGACTGGGCGCGGGCGGTGCCGGTTGACCGGGTGAAAGGCATTATTCGTATTAAAGAAGGCACGATACTGATTAACCGTCAGGGCAACGATTTGCATATCGAAACCAAACCGGTGGCGCCGTCAGACAGCCGGATTGAGCTGATTACTCAAAATGAGGCACAATGGAATACAATACAATCATCCTTGTTGAAGGTTCGTTTAGGTTAAACGGATTAAGTTAACGCTGAATAAATTATTCCTTATCCTGCTAAGAATAGGTCTTCCTTTATGTGGCGCCGAAATATTCCCGCAATCCTGATACTCAATGTATTGGGTGTTGCCTTGTTTTTATCTTTCTATCTGCCGGCGAATCATGGTTTCTGGTTCCCGATTGATAAATCGATTTTCTTCTTCTTTAACCAGCATCTGGCGACTGACGCCTGGTTCCTGCATCTCGTCGCAGTGACCAATAACCGGGCTTTTGACCTGATTTCGCTGCTGGCGATGGGATTGCTCTATCTGAGCTACTTCCTGAAGCAGGATACCGCCGGGCGCCGCCGCTATATTGTGATCGGCGTGGTGATGCTGCTCACCGCCGTGGTGCTGAACCAGCTCGGGCATTTGTTGCCTGTCAGCCATAAAAGCCCGTCGCTGAGCTTCCCTGGCGTAAACCGCGTGAGCGAACTGACCGGCATTCCGACAAAAGATGCCTCCAGTGACAGCTTCCCCGGTGACCACGGCATGATGCTGATTATTTTCTCGTGCTTTATGCTGCGCTACCTGAGCAAGTCTGCGTTTGCTATCGCCGTGCTCATCACCATTATCTTCTCGCTACCGCGTGTGATGATTGGCGCGCACTGGTTCACCGATATCGCGGTCGGATCGATGTCTGTGGTGCTGGTCGGTGCCAGCTGGTGGCTGATGACCCCCGCCAGCGATGCGCTGATTAACTGGCTGGAGAAAAAATTACCCGGTACCAAAAATCCTAAGACGCCGGTCTGATTTTTAGATATATACAGAAAAGTTATGGCCCGACAGATGTTGATGATCTGCCGGGCCTTTTTTTGAGAGGTTTCTCAGGGCGTCTGTGCTGTATTATGTGCCTGCAACCCGCTTGTGATGCGGTTTTAAGCTAAATAAGTATAAAAAACACCCATCGTTTTTAACATGTTTACTTACATCACCTTACATCACAATTTCTTATAAAAAATCTCATAATACCTCTCGCAATCCCCTATTCATTACGGTACTCTCCAAAACGCCCGCACACAATTGTGGCAAAAACACCCGTGTTGAAGGAAAAAAACTTGCTCTGACGCACATTTTACCCCAGAGGTGTTTGTCCACCGTGTGAGTGGCAGGTAGTCTCGCTTCGTTTGGCAATTTTAATAACGATTTCATCGTTAAGGACAGCAAGGGATAACAACAATAATGGTCAAGTCTCAACCGTTTCTGAGATATATCACGCGGATGATCCCCGCGATTGGCGCAGCAATTATTCTCTCTGCGTGTAGTGGTACACATTCTTCGAACACAGAAAACGCACAAACTGATATGCGTGCAGTAAATGGCAATGATGGCCTTCTACTGCAAGCCTCTCAGGATGAATTCGAAGCAATGGTTCGCAACGTCAACGTTAAATCCAAAATTATGGATCAGTACGCTGGCTGGAAAGGCGTTCGTTATCGGTTAGGCGGTGACAGCAAGCGTGGTATCGATTGCTCAGCCTTCGTTCAGGTAACATTCCGCGAACAATTTGGTATGGATTTACCTCGTTCAACCTATGAACAGGAAGAGAAAGGCAAGAAAGTTCAGCGCACCAAACTGCGTCCGGGCGATCTGGTTCTGTTCCGCGCAGGATCCACGGGACGTCACGTCGGTATTTATTTAGGGAATGATCAGTTTGTTCATGCATCCACCAGCAACGGTGTGATGATTTCAAATCTGAAAGAATCCTACTGGAATGCGCGTTATCGTGAAGCAAGACGAGTTTTGGCTAACGGCTGAGTACGTTACCCTATGATTTAGTTCTTGTTGTCCTGTGCCAAGCGAATAAAAAAACGTCATCTTCGGATGGCGTTTTTTTATGCCCGTAATAAAGTGTATTTAGGGTCTGTTGTTTTTTTTACTGGGTTATACTTTTATTTCTTCGGCGAGAAAAAGGGCAAAACATATGGGTTTAAAAACGGCGCTCACACACACCGTATTACCCAAGCGCCGTTATTTGAAAAGAAGTGTCCTTTTCTCCGCCCTGTTTTTTATTTTATTTACCGCCGTCACCCTCACCGTCATTAAAACCAACACGCTTCGTGAACAAAATGAAATTGCGCAGCGCACCGCAAAGTTTACTTCCGACTATTTAGATCAGTTAACCGACACCATGCGGCGGATCGGGCTGCTGACGGCAGAGTCCTGTGATTCCATTGCCGGGGAGTTAAACCGCGACGCGGCATTCAGTATCGGTGTGCGTGATTTTCAGCTGGTGCGCAACGGCATGGTCTTTTGCTCTTCGGCCTCAGGAAACCAGCATATTGCTGCCAACAGCTCGCTGCACGATATCGATTTCGACAAACCGATGAGTATTGATCTGCAAATGGGCACACCCGCCGTGCCTAACCGCGCGGTGATCATTGTGTGGCAGCGTAATCCCGGTGCATCAGATGACGGTGTGATTGCCACGCTTGAACTCACCCTGTCACCCTACATGCTTTTTGCGCAGCCCGGTTCCGGCTACCGGGGTTTTGCCCTGCTGGTGGGGGATACCGCGCTGATTTCCTCGCAGGCCGGGCTGGTGCCTGTCAAAAATTTACCGCGCAGTCATTTTACCGAAGTCAAAATCGACAGTTATCCGTTTAATATCCGCCTCTACTCCCCTTCCCTGACCCGCGATAACGTACTTTTTACCCTGTCCGGCGGTCTGCTGCTCAGCCTGCTGGTGTGCGCGCTGATTTATCACAGCCTGCTCAACCGCCACAATGTCGAACGTGAAATTCTGCGCGGACTGAAAAATAAAGAGTTCTTTGTCGAATACCAACCGGTGATCGACGCCAGAAACCTGAAAGTCACCGGCGTGGAAGCCTTGCTGCGCTGGCAGCATCCTATCGAGGGACGTATTCCGCCGGATGTCTTTATTGGCTACGCGGAAAATCAGGGGCTGATTGTCGAACTGACGCAGCACATGATGTCGATGGTGGCGGCGGATGCGCATAAATTACAGCATGCGTTTGCCGAAAAGGGAAAACTGAGCATCAACATTTCTCCTCATCATATGGGTAAAGTCAGTTTTCATGACGATGTGATGAATTTTATCGAAGCATTGCCGGAGAATGCGTTTCAGGTGGTGTTTGAAATCACCGAACGCGGCATGATTGATACCGAAGGGGCGCTGCGTGAATTTAACTGGCTGCGCCGCCATAAGATCGAAATCGCCATCGACGATTTTGGCACCGGCCACAGCGCGCTGATTTATCTTGAGAAGTTTACCCTGGATTATCTGAAAATTGACCGCGGCTTCGTGATGTCGATTGATCAGAAAACCCTGATCGCACCGGTGCTGGACACTGTTCTTAAACTCACGGAAGAGCTGAAGCTGAAAACCGTGGCGGAAGGCGTCGAGACGGAGATGCAGGCGGAATATCTGCGCAATCACGGGGTGACCTATTTGCAGGGATATCTGTACAGTAAGCCGTTGGGCGTGCCCGAACTGCTGGACTTTATCCGGGATTTCAATGAGAAAGAAGCCACCTGGCAGATTTGACCTGCATCAGCCCCGCACCTTTTGTTCCATTTTTCTCTTAGGCGTCTGCATCCGGTTGTGATAAAAAGGCCGAAATCAGGGGCGGGATCTAAGATTTGCAGGTTACAACATCTTAGCTTTCAATTGATTAATACCGGACATTCGGCTGCGGCCCTGTCCGACTCATGCTGTCGTCATCACAGGAGTGGAGATTCAGGATGTTTTCCCGTGCGTTCGCCGTTGTGCTCTGTCTGCTGAGTTTCAGCACACAGGCTGAAGTCATACAGGACAGTTATGCGTTCGCCATTTTGGGCGAGCCTAAGTACGTCTCTAACTTCACCAGTTTTGACTATGTGAATCCGGCTGCCCCGAAAGGCGGACAGATCACGCTGGCAGCAATCGGCACCTATGACAACTTCAACCGCTTCGCGACCCGTGGCAATCCGGCCGCACGCAGCGGTTCGCTTTACGACAGCCTGTTCACCACCTCCAGCGATGAAATCGGCAGCTACTACCCGCTGATCGCCGATTCTGCACGCTATGACAGCCAGTACCGCTGGGTTGAAGTGGATATTAATCCCCGCGCACGATTCAACGACAACACGCCGATTACCGCCAGCGACGTGGCGTTCTCCTTCAAAAAATTCATGACCGAAGGCGTGCCGCAGTTCCGCGTGGTCTATAAAGGCGTGGAAGTGAAAGCCATTTCACGACTGACGGTACGCATGGTACTGCCGAAACCGGATAAAGACATGATGCTCGGCCTGCTCGGTTTACCGATTTTGCCGCAGACATTCTGGGAAAAGCATAAATTCAACGAACCGCTGAGTACGCCGCCGCCGGGCAGCGGGCCTTACCGCATCAGCGATTACAAACTGGGTCAGTACGTCACCTATTCGCGGGTCACAGATTACTGGGCGGCCAATCTGCCGGTCAACCGGGGACGCTATAATTTCGACACCATCCGCTACGATTATTACCTCGACGATAACGTCGCGCTGGAAGCATTCAAATCTGGCGCATTCGATTTCCGCATGGAGTCCTCGCCGAAAAACTGGGCGACGCAATATCAGGGCGGTAATTTCAGCAAAAACTTTATCGTCAAAGCTGATGAGGAAAATCAGGCGGCACAGGACACCCGCTGGCTGGCATTTAATATCCATCGCCCGCAGTTTGCCGACCGTAAGGTGCGTGAAGCCATCACGCTGGCCTTTGATTTTGACTGGATGAACAAGGCGCTGTATTTCGGCGCATACCAGCGCGTGAACAGCTATTTTCAGAATACGGAATATGCGGCAAAAGATTATCCCAACTCTGCCGAACTGGCGTGGCTGGGGCCGCTGAAAGGCAAGGTTCCGCCGGAAGTCTTCACCACGTTGTATCAGCCTCCCGCTTCGGACGGCAGCGGTAACGACCGGACGAATTTACTGAAAGCCACCGCTTTGCTGAAAGAAGCGGGCTGGGAAATCAAAAATCAGGTGCTGGTGAACAGCAAAACCGGCAAGCCGTTGACCTTTGAACTGCTGCTGCCAAGCGGGGGTAACTCGCAGTATGTTCTGCCGTTCCAGCATAATTTACAGCGGCTTGGCATTAAGATGTCGATCCGTGAGGTGGATAACTCCCAGTTTGTCCGCCGTATGCGCCAGCGTGATTACGATATGCTGCCGACCGTTTACCCCGCCACTTCGTACCCCAGCAGTGATTTACGT
This sequence comes from Rahnella victoriana, assembly GCF_021276285.1. NCBI lineage: Bacteria > Pseudomonadati > Pseudomonadota > Gammaproteobacteria > Enterobacterales > Yersiniaceae > Rahnella > Rahnella victoriana. The sequence goes on along the minus strand of NZ_CP089919.1, from coordinate 3,125,056 downwards.
ATTTACTGGAACACCCAGTATCTCGATTCCACTTACAACAAATCCGGTGTCAGCGATCCGGCCATTGATAAGCTGACCGATGAGATTGCCGCGAATCAGGGCAAACCTGAGGCGCTGTTGTCGCTGGGCCATGCGCTCGACCGCGTGCTGACCTGGAACATGCTGATGATCCCGATGTGGTACACCCACCACGAACGCTATGCCTATTGGGATAAATTCTCGATGCCCGCGGTCACGCCGTCTAATGGTATGGAACTCGATACCTGGTGGTATGACATGAACCGCGCAGCCCGCTTACCTGCGCAACGTCGCTGAGGAGCACATTGTGGCCGCCTATCTGTTAAGACGACTGCTGCTGGTGATCCCGACATTATGGGCGATCATCACCATTAACTTTTTTATCGTGCAGATCGCCCCCGGCGGTCCTGTGGATCAGGCCATCGCGGCGATAGAAATGGGACAATCCGGCGGCTTACCCGGTGCGGGAGGCGGCAGCGGAAATGGCAAGGCGTCTCCGGGACTGGCGCAGTTCAGTGAAGGCCAGTACCGTGGCGCACGCGGTCTGGATCCGGAAGTCATTGCGGAAATCACCCACCGCTTCGGTTTCGATAAACCCCTGCATGAACGCTATTTTGAGATGTTATCGAACTACGTTCGCTTTGATTTCGGCGACAGTCTGTTCCGCGGTTCTTCCGTGATGGGGCTGGTGAAAAGTGCCTTGCCGGTGTCGGTTACCCTCGGCTTATGGAGCACACTGATAATCTATCTGGTGTCGATCCCGCTTGGGATCCGCAAAGCCGTCCGCAACGGCTCGAAATTCGATACCTGGAGCAGTTCGGTGATTATCGTCGGCTACGCCGTGCCCTCTTTTTTGTTCGCCATCTTACTGATCGTGCTGTTTACCGGCGGCAACTACCTCGACTGGTTCCCGCTGCGTGGTCTCACCTCACCGAATTTCGATACGTTACCCTGGTATGGCAAAGTGACCGATTACCTCTGGCACATTACGTTGCCGGTGCTGGCGACGGTCATCGGCGGGTTCGCCACGCTGACGATGCTGACCAAAAACTCGTTTATGGATGAAGTCGGTAAGCAATATGTGGTGACTGCACGCGCCAAGGGGCTGAACGAGAAACAGATTTTGTACCGCCACGTTTTCCGCAACGCCATGCTGCTGGTGATCGCCGGTTTTCCGGCCACCTTTATCAGCATGTTTTTCACCGGTTCCTTACTGATTGAAGTGATGTTCTCCTTGCAGGGGCTGGGGTTGCTGGGCTACGACGCGATCGTGCAGCGCGATTTCCCGGTCATTTTCGGCACGCTGTACGTCTTTACCCTGATCGGTTTACTGCTGAATATCATCAGTGACCTCACTTACACGCTGGTTGACCCGCGTATCGATTTTGAGGGCCGCCACTGATGAGCGTGAGTCTCTTTAAGCTGAACATCGTCAATCAGGCGCGCTGGGCGCGTTTTTGCCAGAACCGGCGGGGCTTCTGGTCACTGTGGATATTCATGGCGATGCTGATTCTTGTATTGTTATCCAATGTGCTGGCCAATGATAAACCGCTGCTGGCACGCTATCAGGGACATCTGTACGTGCCCTTTATGGTGAATTACAGCGAAACCACGTTTGGCGGAGAACTGGAAACCCCGACCGATTATCAGGATCCCTTTGTCCTGCGCCAGATTGAAGACCACGGCTGGGCAGTGTGGGCACCGATCCGCAGCAGTTACCACTCCATCAATTTTTCCACCACGCAGCCCTTCCCTTCGCCGCCTTCCACGCAGAACTGGCTGGGCACCGACAGCAACGGTCACGACGTGCTGGCGCAGATCCTCTATGGCCTGCGCATTTCACTGTTCTTCGGGATTTTATTGACCGTGCTGACCTCGGTGATGGGCATTATGGTCGGGGCCACGCAGGGTTATTACGGCGGGCTGACCGACCTGCTGGGGCAACGCTTTATTGAGGTCTGGTCGAGTATCCCGACCCTGTTTTTAATCATCATTTTGGCCAGCGTGGTGCAGCCGAATTTCTGGTGGCTGCTGCTGATAACCGTACTTTCCGGCTGGATGACGCTGGTCAGCGTAGTGCGCGCGGAATTCCTGCGCACCCGTAATTTCGATTATATCCGCGCTGCACAGGCGATGGGCGTCAGTGACCGCGCCATTATGTGGCGACATATGTTGCCGAATGCAATGGTTGCGACCCTGACCTATCTGCCGTTTATCCTTTGTGGCTCCATCACCACCCTGACGTCGCTGGATTTCCTCGGCTTCGGTCTGCCGCTGGGTTCTCCGTCGCTGGGTACGCTGCTGATGGAAGGCAAGAATAATTTGCAGGCGCCCTGGCTTGGGATCAGTGCGTTCGTGGTGCTGGCCACCCTGCTGTCATTGCTGATTTTCATTGGTGAAGCGGTTCGCGACGCCTTCAATCCGTCCGCACACCACAACAGTGAGGCACTCTGACATGACAGACGCCGCGTTATTGCAGATCAGAAACCTCAGCGTCGCTTTCCGTCAGGGGAACGAACAGCGCGAAGTGGTCAGCGACGTGTCGCTGAATATCCATGCGGGAGAAACGCTGGCGCTGGTCGGCGAATCCGGTTCCGGTAAAAGCGTCACCGCACTGTCGGTATTGCGCCTGCTGCCCTCTTCCGTGGTCTGGCCGCAGGGCGATATCCTTTTTGCCGGGCAGTCGCTGCTGAAGGCCGACGCCATGACATTGCGGCAGATCCGCGGCAATCAGATTTCGATGATCTTTCAGGAACCGATGGTGTCGCTCAATCCGCTGCATACCATTGAAAAACAGCTGACCGAAGTGCTGACGCTGCACCGCAATCTGCGCGGAGAAGCAGCGCGCGGCGAAATTCTCCGCTGTCTGGACCGCGTGGGTATCCGTCAGGCCGCCTCGCGTCTGCGGGATTTTCCGCATCAGCTTTCCGGCGGTGAACGGCAGCGCGTGATGATTGCGATGGCGGTGCTGACGCGGCCAAAATTGCTGATTGCTGACGAACCAACCACCGCGCTGGACGTCTCCGTTCAGGCGCAGATTTTATCGCTGCTTGCCGAACTCAGGCAGGAAATGGGCATGGCGATGCTGTTTATCACCCATAACCTGCGCATTGTGCGCCGTCTGGCGGACACCGTGGCGGTAATGCAACACGGACGCGTTGTTGAGCAGCAACCGCGCAGCACGCTGTTCAGCCAGCCTCAGCATCCCTACACCCGCCAGTTGTTACTGGCCGAACCTCAGGGACGCCCACAGCCGCTGAATGGCGAACAGCCCGTTCTGCTGGAGGTGAAAAATCTGGATGTCGGTTTTCCGGTCCGGCGTGGCCTGTTGCGCCGCACGGTCAGCATCAAACATGCGGTGAATCAGGTTAGTTTTCAGCTGCGTCGCGGAGAAAGTCTCGGCGTGGTGGGCGAATCCGGTTCCGGCAAAAGCACCACCGGGCTGGCACTCCTGCGTCTGATGAAGTCGCAGGGCGAAATCTGGTTTGACGGCCAGCCGCTGCATACGTTCTCCCGCAAGAAAATGCTGCCGTTCCGCAGCCGGATCCAGGTGGTGTTTCAGGATCCCTTCTCGGCACTGAATCCGCGTTTTACCGTCGGACAGATTATTGCCGAGGGGTTGCTAGTGCACCGCAACGTGAGTGAACAGGAACGCGACGCAGAAGTGATCCGCGCGATGCAGGAAGTGGGGTTAGATCCGCAGTCCCGCCACCGGTATCCGACCGAGTTTTCCGGCGGCCAGCGCCAGCGTATTGCAATTGCCCGCGCACTGATCCTCCAGCCGGAAATGCTGATCCTTGATGAACCCACGTCGTCTCTGGATAAGTCGGTACAGGCGCAAATCCTGACCATTTTGAGTGAATTGCAGCAACGCCACGGCCTGACCTATCTGTTTATCAGCCATGATTTGCATGTGGTGCGGGCGTTGTGCCATCAGTTGTTAGTGTTACGCAACGGGGAAGTGGTGGAACAGGGAGATTGCGAGCAGATTTTTACCGCGCCGCAGCAGGCTTACACCCGCGAATTGCTGGCCGCGTCAGATGCTTTCGATACGACATCCTGATACACAGGATCAACGCGCCTGAAGGAGTGACAATTCAGGCGTGTCAGAAAGGATAAAGTGCGGTGACAGATTCCGCGATCGCCGCGCCGATGTTTTTCAGGCAGCACAAGGTGGCGCTTTCATCTTCACGATGCACGAACAGACAAGGCTCACCGTCAATTTCAACAATCGCCGCTTTTACCTGAATATCTTCTAAGGCATCGGTCAGCTGATGCATCACCTGCCAGGCGAATTCGCCCTCATGGCTGAGCAGTTTCAGGCCGATCAGATTGTTATCTTCCTCGTTACCCGGCAGCGGAATCGGTTCAACTTTGATACCCGCAAACCCTGATAACCAGCGATAACTTTGCGGCAAACGATGTACTACCGAAAGTTGGATATTATTCACGTGGTTCCCCAGACAATGATTCATTCAAATCATTTACACGATATTTTTACAAAATGGCTACAACCGCACTGTTTAAGTTATAGCCGACAGGCTGAGCTTTGCCCACATTCCGTTCAAATAATTAACATTAAATTAACGTCACCGGATACAAAACGGCAGACCACCGTCATTTTTATCTCTGCTCTCACCTGTTCTGCGAGGCAGATCTCATTTTGGCTTATTTGTAACCTTTTCCGTGTTGATTCACAACCATTTTAATCAATTGGCGCTACTTTTAATTGCTTATTTGTTTACATTTTATATACAAATAGAAAGCCTTAAAAACTCAGGTCAATCTCACAAAACTCTTATTATCAATAAGATAGTGGATTTTTACTTCAGCGGGTCGTTCAGTCACTCTGTTAATTTCAGTCTGAAATGAACCGGTTGGTTACAATTTTTACCGCCGCGCATCATACGTTAAATTGCGGATCTAATGTTAATAAATCCGCACAATTTGTTTGCACAAATCCCTCTTCTTTGGCTTATCATCCGCACCGTTATAAGTGGTATACCCTATCGCGACACACATCGGCAGAAACTAACCCGCTGATAAATCTCGCATTACGCAAATTATAATAAGAATCAGATACGCGAATTCACTGCCGTTTGGCAAAACAACCCAATCCCAGCGAGAAAGAGATGGAAAACGATCCTTCAATCATTGGAAGCAATACACCCGAAAATGGAACCGGTTTCAGTCGTCGTGAACTGCTGAAAGGACTGACGTCCGCCATGGTGGCCACCACCCTGCTCGGCTTCCCGTTCCTCAGCCAGGCGGAGAAAGAAACCGCTGCTCAGGATCCGGTCATTTTCGGTCAGTTCTATCTGGTTTCACAGGCCATCACTGAGCATAAAAATATCAGCGAAGGGACTTCCGCCCAGATTTTCAACGCCTTTTACCGCTCTCAACCCGACTTCCCTGCGCAGGTCAGCAAACTGCACGCGCTGGTGAAACCAGGTCAGGCGGCAAAAGATTTGCAGGAAGTGGCGAAACAAAATGGTCTGGGTGAACTGGTGACCGCCATCGTCACCGCCTGGTATACCGGCACGGTCGGGCATGGAACCGATTCCATTCTTATCTCCTATAAAGACGCGCTGATGTATCGCCCGGTCAGTGACGGCCTGATTGTGCCGACTTACTGCGGTAATGGTCCGCTGTATTTCACCGCTGCGCCGCCTGCTGCCGCGATGCCTGAATCCATGAACGCCGATCGTTTTACCAATCCTTCTGAAACAAATGTTGTGAGCAAAGCCTGATGAAAAAACCAGAATTTACTGCAGACGGCGATGCGTCTGCTGATGTGATTGTTGTCGGTTCCGGCGTTGTAGGCGGCATGATTGCCGATCAGCTGGTCAGTCAGGGACATTCTGTTCTGGTGCTCGAAGCCGGGTTGCGTATTGAACGTGCTCAGGCGGTGGAAAACTGGCGCAACATGCCGTTTGAAAACCGTGCCGGTTCGGATTTCCAGGGGCTTTACCCGCAGTCCAAAAACGCGCCTGCCCCGCTGTACTTCCCGGAAAATAACTACGTCCATCTGACCGGACCGAGCGCCAGCAGCTTCAAACAGGGTTACCTGCGCACTGTGGGCGGCACCACCTGGCACTGGGCGGCTTCCTGCTGGCGTCATGTTCCTAACGATTTCAAAATGAAAACCCTGTATGGCGTGGGACGTGACTGGCCGATTTCTTACGATGAGCTGGAACCTTATTATTGCCGCGCTGAGGAAGAAATCGGCGTAGCGGGTCCGAACGATCCGGAACTGCAATCCCCTTCTGAACGCAGCAAACCCTATCCGATGGAACAGGTCCCTTACGGTTACGGCGACACCCGTTTCGCTGAAATCGTTAACCCGCACGGTTACCGCTCCGTACCGATCCCCCAGGGCCGCAGTACCCGTCCGTGGAACGGCCGTCCGACCTGTTGTGGCAACAATAACTGCCAGCCGATCTGCCCGATTGGCGCGATGTACAACGGCATTGCCCACGTGGAACGCGCGGAGAACAAAGGTGCCGTAGTGCTGGCTGAAGCGGTGGTCTACAAAATTGACACCGATGAAAACAACAATGTGACCGCCGTTCACTGGCTGGACAGTGAGAAGAAATCGCATAAAGCCACGGGTAAAGTGTTCGCGCTGGCCTGTAATGGCATCGAAACGCCGCGTCTGCTGCTGATGGCGGCCAACGACAAGAACCCGAACGGTATCGCCAACTCTTCTGATCACGTTGGCCGTAACATGATGGACCACTCCGGTTTCCACTGTACGTTCATTGCCAAAGAACCGCTGTGGATCGGTCGTGGTCCGGCACAAAGCAGTTGTCTGGTGGGGCCGCGCGACGGCGATTTCCGCAAAGATTATTCTGCCAACAAAATGATCCTCAACAACATCAGCCGTGTGATCCCGGCCACCTCAAAAGCCTTACAGATGGGGCTGGTGGGTAAAGAGCTGGATGAAGAGATCCGCCGCCGTTCAATCTTCGGTGTGGATTTGTCCATCAGCCTCGAACCGCTGCCGGATCCGAATAACCGCCTGACGCTGAGCACCACCCGTAAAGATCCACACGGTCTGCCGTGCCCGGACATTCATTACGACGTCGGCGATTACGTGCGTAAAGGCGCAGAAGCCGCGCACAAGCAGCTGGAGCACATCGGTTCCCTGTTTATGGCGGAAGAATTCAATATCACCACCAGCCTGAATGCCAACAACCACATCATGGGCGGCACCATCATGGGCAGCGATCCGAAAGATTCGGTGGTGAACGGCAACTGTCGTGCTCATGACCACGCTAACCTGTGGTTACCGGGCGGCGGCGCGATCCCGTCTTCCAGCGTGGTAAACAGTACGCTGACCATGGCCGCACTCGGCCTGAAAGCAGCTGATGATATGGCGAAAAAACTGGCAGGTGCCGCATGAAAAAACTTCTCACCGCCTGCCTGTTAAGCGCATCCCTTAGCGGAATGGCTTTTGCTGCCGATAATCAGGCAGAACTGATCCGTCAGGGTCAGGAAGTGGCGACCGCCGCTGACTGTCAGGCTTGTCATACCGCCCCGGAAGGCGGCAAACCTTTTGCCGGGGGTTATGAAATTCACTCGCCGATGGGCACGATTTATACCACTAACATCACGCCATCGAAGCAGTCTGGTATCGGCAATTACACCGAAGCGCAGTTCATCCGCGCGGTACGTGAAGGGGTTCGTCCGGACGGTGCCAATCTGTATCCGGCCATGCCTTACACCTCTTACAGCCATATGAGCGATGCCGACATGCACGCGCTGTATGTCTATTTCCAGCAAGGGGTGAAACCGGTTGAGCAGCCGAATGTGGAAACCGCCCTGCCGTTCCCGTTCAACATGCGTATCGCCATGGCGGGCTGGAACATGATGTACCTCGACAGCACGCCGTTTAAGCCGGATCCGTCGAAAAGTGAGCAATGGAATCGCGGCGCTTATCTGGTGAACGGTGCCGGTCACTGTGATACCTGCCATACCCCCCGTAACCTGATGATGGGGTCGGTGACGGATAAACCGCTGGCAGGCGGCATGGTCGGGCCGTGGTATGCGCCGAATATCAGTTCAGATCCGGTCAGCGGTATCGGCAACTGGTCGCAGGCGCAACTGGTGGAATACCTGAAAACCGGCCGTACCGCCGGAAAAAATCAGGCAGCAGGCGGCATGGCGGAAGCGGTACAGAACAGTCTGCAATACATGTCTGACAGCGATCTGAACGCGATTGCCTTCTACCTGAAAAACAGCACGCCGGTTCGCGACCCGCGTGATACGCAGGCGGCGGATACCTTTGGCAAACCAGTCAATGTGGAAGAAGGTTTACGCGGCGCACATCCGTTTAACGCCAATAAAACTATCGACAACGGTGCTGCACTGTTCAGCGGCTATTGCGCCAGTTGCCACCAGCCGGATGGCTCAGGCAGCGAAAATCAGGCTTATCCGTCACTGTTTAACAACACCGCCACCGGCATGGGCAACGCCTCTAACCTGATTTCTGCCATTCTGTACGGCGTGGATCGTCAGGTCGGTGACCATCACGTGCTGATGCCGAAATTCGGCGTGGGATCATATGTCGGTCAGTTAGACGACCAGCAAATTGCCGACATCTCCAACTACGTGCTGAAAAACTACGGCAACGCCGGTGTGCAGGTCAGCGCGCAGGATGTGGCGGTGTTACGGGCAGGCGGTCCGGTGACATTGCTGGCAAAATTGCAACCGTTCATGGCACCGGCGATGGTGGCTGGCGTAATTGTTCTGCTGGTGCTGATTTTCTGGCTTGGCCGGAAACGCAAAACCAAAGCAGCGTAATCCTTCACGCTGACATGCAAAACGGCCCATAACGGGCCGTTTTTTTATGCCTGAAACTCAGCTTAACCGCGCCCGACCAGCGGCATGGCGCTCGCCATGACCGTCATGGTCAGCACGTTGGTATCGAGCGGCAAACCGGCCATAAACGCCACCGCCTCACCGACGCGCTCCACCGGGATCACCGGTTCCTCAGCGATATGTCCGTCCGCCTGCATTCTGCCCGCCAGCGCTTTATTGCCCATGTCCGTCGCGGCGTTGCCGACATCTATCTGTCCGCAGGCAATGTTAAACGCCCGGCCATCCAGCGCGGTGGATTTGGTCAGACCGGTGATGGCATGTTTGCTGGCCGTGTAAGGCGCGGAATTCGGACGCGGCGACTGCGCCGAAATCGACCCGTTGTTGATGATACGGCCGCCCTGTGGCGATTGCTGTTTCATCAGTTTTACCGCCGCCTGCGTACATAGAAACGCGCCGGTGAGATTGGTATTGATCACCGACAGCCAGTCCTCCACCGGCAGTTCTTCGATTGGCACATCTTTCACGTTATTACCGGCGTTATTGAACAGCACATCCAGCCGCCCGAAGGTTTCCTGAATATCCTGAAACAGCGCGGCCACCGACGACGGGCTGGTGACATCCAGCTGACGCGCCACCGCCTGCCCCGGCGTAAACAACGCCACCGCCTGATCCAGCTTTTCTTTGTTGCGTCCGGCCAGGATCACAATAAAGCCGATCGCTTCCAGCGCTTTGGCGGCGCTTAATCCGATGCCGCTCCCGCCGCCGGTTACCAGTGCAATTTTGGTGTCTTCAGTACTCATTATGTTTCCTTTTAAACCGCCGCCAGCATGCCGCCATCAATAAAGAGTAAATGACCATTCACGAAATCTGAGGCCTTAGAGGACAGATAAACTGCACCACCCACCAGCTCTTCCGGATTGCCCCAGCGTGCGGCCGGCGTACGTTTGCACAGCCATTCGGAGAACTCTTTGTTATCCACCAGCGCTTGCGTCATGTCGGTTTTGAAATAGCCCGGCGCGATGCCGTTCACCTGAATATTGTAGCGCGCCAGTTCGACGCACATGCCGCGGGTCAGCATTTTCACCGCGCCCTTTGAGGCGGCATACGGCGTGATGGTGTCGCGGCCCAGCTCGCTTTGCATCGAACCGATATTGATAATTTTGCCGCGCTCACGCTGGATCATGTAACGCGCCACCGCCTGCGACACCAGGAACACGGATTTCTGGTTTACGGCAATCACGTCGTCCCAGTCTTTTTCCGGAAACTCGGTGAATTTATGGCGGCGCTGAATACCGGCGTTATTCACCAGCACATCAATCGGTCCTATGGTGCTTTCAATATGATCAATCGCCTGATTCACCGCCTGACTGCTGGTGACATCAAAGGAGACCGCATGGGCAATAAAGCCTTCCGCACGCAGGGCTTCCGCCGCTTTTTGCGTCGATTCAGGTTGCGTGCCGTTGACGATAATTTCTGCGCCATGCTGCGCCAGCCCTTTCGCCAGCAGAAAACCCAGACCGCGCGTCGAGCCGGTAACCAGAATCTTTTTATTATCCAGTGAGAAGAGATTTGTCATGACGTTGGCCTTATTGAATGCTGATTTAAAAAGTTAGCTTCACTACACCGGTTTACCCTGCGCTAAACTGTGATGCAGATCACCTCGCGGGATGTTAAAAAACCCTGTTACTCCCGCTGTGATCCTCATCATTTTGATAACAATCTTCGGCGCTTTCTGTTTCAATAATCAGGTATATTTGCTGCCCCAACCAGGAACATTCCGCATGAGAAACCAGCGCGTGACACTACAGGACATCGCCCAACTGGCGGATGTCACGAAGATGACGGTGAGCCGTTTTCTGCGCACGCCGGAAAAGGTGTCTCCTGAAACCCGTGAGCGCATCACGAAGGTCATGGAAGAAGTGGGTTATCCGCTGGAAGAAGCCCGCGGACCGGCCAAAGCGCCGCGTATCGGCATATTAGTCCCCTCGTTCAATAACCAGATTTTCTCCGATTTGCTGGCAGGCATTGAATCGGTCACTTCCGCGCAGGGCTTTCAGACGCTGGTGGTCAATTATGATTACAGCAAAGAGCGCGAAGAAGAACACATCATCAACCTGCTCGGTTATCAGCTGGCGGGGCTGATCCTCACCGACTCCGTGCATACGCTGAAAGCCGATAAGTACCTGAATGCGAGTGAGATCCCGGTGGCGCAGGTGATGGATCTGGATGACCCGCACGGGCGTATCGCGGTGGGATTTGATAATCAGCAGGCCGGTTACGACATGGCCAATACCCTGCTCGCCAGCGGCAAAGAGCATGTGGTGTATTTCGGATCGATGTCAGATGCCCGCGACCAGAAACGTTATCAGGGCTACAGCCGCGCGATGTCTGAACGCGGACTGACGCCGGTGCATATCACGCCCAATAAAGTGTCATCGGTGTCTATCGGCGCAGGCATGTTATCTATGGCGCGCCAGCTCTATCCGCAGACCAATGCCATTTTGTGTACCAACGACGATATTGCGGTAGGCGTGTTACAGGAATGTATCAAACTGGGCATCCGCGTACCGCAGGACATGGCGATTTCCGGCTTCCACGGGCTGGATATCGGGCTGGCGACGACCCCATTATTAGCCAGTGTGATTACGCCACGCTTTGAAATGGGAAAGGTCGTGGCTGAGATATTGCTCAAAAAAATCAGAAACCTGCCGACCATTGAACGGGTGGATTTGCACTACCGCATCTCCCTCGGCGGCACAATTTAATCCTCTTTTCTTACTGAATTTCCCTCTTCCATCCTGCACGCCAACTCCGGTGCAGGATCACGTATGTAGTAACACCTTTTCTTAACATAATTCAACGTGACTCCTGTCACGAAATACTTTCCTCAAAATGCTTTTATTAAGCCATCGCCGATTACAAGCACACAGAGGAAAGAACATGGATAATAAGATTCCTAAGGCTCGCTGGCTTCGTGTAATAACACCTATTCTTATCGCCTGTATTATTTCCTTCATGGACAGGGTCAATATTAGTTTCGCCATGCCAGGCGGAATGGATGCTGAATTAGGGATCACCGCGTCAATGGCCGGTCTGGCCGCCGGTATTTTCTTTATCGGTTATTTATTCCTGCAGGTTCCCGGCGGCAGTCTGGCCGTGCACGGCAGCGGACGTAAATTCATCGCCTGTTCGCTGATTGCCTGGGCGGTGATCTCTATCCTGACCGGCTTTATCACCAATCAGTATCAGCTTCTGTTCCTGCGCTTTGCGCTCGGCGTGGCAGAAGGCGGGATGTTGCCGGTGGTGCTGACCATGGTCAGCAACTGGTTCCCGGATAAAGAACGTGGCCGCGCCAATGCTTATGTACTGATGTTCGCGCCACTTGGCGGAATGATCACCGCACCGCTGTCCGGCCTGATCCTGGATACGCTCGACTGGCGCTGGTTGTTCATCATCGAAGGGACGTTATCTTTCGTGGTGATGCTGTTCTGGTGGTTCACCATCAGCGACCGTCCGGAAGAAGCCAAATGGCTGTCAGACCGTGAACGCGACTATCTGGTGACTGAGCTGAACCGCGAACGTGAAGCCCTGCGGGCACTGGCGCCGGTGAATAACGCGCCGCTGAAAGAGGTGTTCCGCAACAAGTCCATCGTCAAACTGATCATCATTAACTTTTTCTATCAGACCGGGATTTACGGCTATACGTTGTGGTTGCCCACCATCCTGAAAAACCTGACCGGTGGCGACATGAGTTCGGTGGGTATGCTGGCGATTATTCCTTACGTCGGCACCATGCTGGGGATCCTGGCGATGTCGGTACTGTCGGATAAAACCGGTAAGCGCCGTATGTTCATCGCCCTGCCGCTGTGTGGCTTCGCCGCCTGTCTGGCCGCGTCTGTGGCATTCGGTCATAACATCATGGCGGCCTACGGTTTCCTGGTCGGTGCCGGTTTCTTCCTGCAAGCCGCGACCAGTGCCTTCTGGACCATTCCGGGCAAAGTCACCACGCCGGAAGTCGCGGGGAGCGCACGCGGTGTGATTAACGGTCTGGGGAATCTTGGCGGGTTCTGCGGACCTTATCTGGTCGGCGTGCTGGTCAGCCTGTACGGCCAGAGCACCGCGATTTATGCGCTGGTAGCCTCATTGCTGATTGCGGCGGCGGTCACCACCCTGCTGCCAAAAGAGTGCGACATGGCGCTGGTGCCGGGTGCGAAAGCCAAAGCCATGGCGGATGAATACGCCCGTGCCAAAGCCGCGCGCAGGGTTCAGGGAGTAAAAGCAGAAGTAGTTTAATGACCCAAAACGGTGCTGGTTTAGCTCCTCCCCCTGCGAAGGGGGAGGTTGGGAGGGGGTTTTAAAGGCTAACCCCTTGTTAAAGAAAACGTTAGCTTTCTGATTTTGACCTTAATACCCCACCCCAACCCTCCCCTTCGCAGGGGAGGGAGCAGACCGAATTCCTGTTTCGACATCTGTAAAATCAGCAGGCCAACCGGACTTTGTTTCTCCCCTGCGAAGGGGGAGGAAGTTATGCAGATACTGCTTTCGCCGGACGGCTGGCGTAGAGATACAGCAAGGTGGCGGCCAGGACACAGAACGCCATGGAGCCGACCATCGGCCAGGCGCTTTTGGCGGTAAACAGCGACAACACAGAGCCAATCGCCGCACCGGTGCCGAAGCGAATCGTCCCCGCCAGTGACGCCGCCGTACCGGCCATATGCGGGAAGTCATCCATGATCACCGCCATCGCGTTGGACGTCACCATCGCAATCACGCCGACATACCCCGCCACGCCAATCACCATCGCCCAGAATGGCAGCCCGAAAGTGCAGACGATCACCAGCCACATGCCCATCGTCAGCTGCACAAACAGCCCGAAACGGAACATTTTCACCGCGCCGGTCCGGCGCACATTGCGGCTGTTGATCAGCGTCAGAATGACCAGTGCAACGATATTCAGCGCAAAGTAAAAACCGAAATGCTGCGGCGATACACCGTTCAGTTCGATATAAACAAACGGACCGGCGCTGAGGAAGGAGAACATCCCGGCAAACGAGAAGCCACTCGCCAGCATATAACTCAGCACACGTTTATGCCGAAACAGGGAAGCAAAGTTGCCGACGCTGGTTCGCAGATGGAATTTTTGCCGCCGCTCTTTGGGCAGCGTTTCCTTGATGTACACGCCCACCAGCGTCGCGGCGATCAGCGCGGCGATAGCCATTGCCCAGAAAATCGCGTGCCAGCTGAAAATCGCCATCAGCAAACCGCCGAGCATCGGCGCCAGCAACGGCGCAACTGTCATCACCAGCACCACGAAAGACATCATTCGTGAGAATTCATCTTTGGTGAACATATCGCGCATCAGCGCATTGATGACCACACTCGCCGCGGCCGCCGCCAGACCGTGCAGGAAACGCATCCAGACCAGTTGCTCGACCGACTGAGCCAGCGCACAGGCACCGGCCGCGACGGCAAAGATCAGCACGCCCCAGAAGATAACCGGCTTACGCCCGAGGCTGTCCGCCATCGGCCCGTAAAACAGCTGCCCTATCGCAAACCCCAGCACGTAAGCGCTGAGAGTCATTTGCACGCTGCCCGCCGGAACGCCATATTCCTGCGCAATCACGGGCATACTTGGCAGATACATATCGATAGCCAGAGGCATCAGCATCGATATCAATCCCAGGATGAAAATCAGTCCGATGTGGGAGACCGGTTTTTCTTGCACTTTCAGCTGCTCCAGTTAATAAAAAACTATCGCGAGGGAACGCCAACGCTGGCCACTTCCTGCTCAGTTAAAGGCCGGTACTGACCCGGTTCCAAATCTTCATCCATCACAATCTCACCGATACGTTCACGGTGCAGCGCGATCACGCGGTTACCGACCGCAGCAAACATGCGTTTTACCTGATGATAACGGCCTTCGCTGAGGGTCAGACGCACCAGACAGTCCTCGATTTTCTCGAGTTGTGCCGGTTTGGTCAGGGAATCTTCGTTATGCAGCTGAACGCCCGCTTCAAACTGCGCGGCGGTATCGTCAGCCAGCGGATGTTCCAGCGTCACCAGATAGGTTTTTTCGCAGTGATGGCGCGGGGAGGTAATGCGGTGCGACCATTGTCCGTCATCGGTCATCAGCACCAGCCCCGTGGTGTCGATGTCCAGACGCCCTGCCGCGTGCAGCTTGTAAGCCACCGGCTCTTCGAGGAAATACAGCACGGTCGGATGATCCGGATCATCGGTGGAACACACATAACCCTGCGGTTTGTTAAGCATGAAATAACGCGGGCCGGTGATTTGATCCAGCACATTGCCGTCAAATTCGACGCGTTGTTCAGGGCTGATTTTCATCGCGCCGGTTTTGACGATTTCACCGTCGACGGTGACACGTTTATTGCGCAGTTCACGCAACACAAGCGCGCGGCTTACACCTAATTGCTGAGAGAGAAATTTGTCCAGACGCATTGGATCGACTTGCCTTCATGGCGATCTGAGTGATCGCGTTACTGATAAAACACAAGACCCCGCCGCTGCGCTCAGGCAACTGACAGGGTTCAGGGTTGTTCGTTTCGTAATAATTGCAACGAGTTATTATTACTTCGGGGGGGCAGACACGCTGCCGCATTGAGGTGACCAGTATAGCCGCGCATCCGGTAAGGAAGAAGGAAAATAAGCAGGCTAAACATTCACGGCGGGTGATTTTTTTGCTCATCGCCATCCGGTGGATTTCTTGGCATACTTCATTACTGTTTTTATAAACAGGGTTGTTAACCGGAAAATCAACAGGTGATCATCGCGTGACTGCTTTTACCCTCCGCCCCTACCAGCAAGATGCCGTGGATGCCACGCTGCGTCACTTCCGCCAGCACGATGAACCGGCGGTGATTGTGCTCCCCACCGGTGCCGGAAAAAGTCTGGTGATTGCCGAACTGGCCAGGGTGGCGCGCGGGCGTGTGCTGGTGCTCGCGCACGTTAAAGAACTGGTGGCGCAAAATCACAGTAAATATCTGTCCTACGGGCTGGAAGCGGACATCTTCGCCGCCGGGCTGAACCTGAAACAAAGCAGCGGCAAAGTGGTGTTCGGCAGCGTGCAGTCCGTCGCGCCGAACCTTGCCCAATTCAGCGGCGAGTTTTCCCTGCTGATTATCGATGAATGCCACCGGATTTCTGACGATGACAACAGCCAGTATCAGCAGATCATCGGCCATCTTAAAGCGCAAAACCCCCGTCTGCGTCTGCTCGGCCTGACCGCCACGCCTTATCGTCTGGGCAAAGGCTGGATTTATCAGTATCACCATCAGGGCATCGTACGCGGCGATGCGAACAGCCTGTTCCGCGACTGCATCTATGAACTGCCGCTGCGCTACATGATTAAAAATGGCTTTCTGGTGCCGCCTGAGCGGCTCGATATGCCGGTGGTCAGTTACGATTTCAGCCGCTTACAGGCCAACAGTAACGGCCTGTTCAGCGAAGCGGATCTGAATGACGAACTGCGTCAGCAAAAGCGCATCACGCCACACATCATCAGCCAGATCGTCGAGTTCGCGCAGGATCGCAAAGGCGTGATGATTTTTGCCTCGACGGTAGAACATGCCGGAGAGATTTACGGATTGCTGCCGGAAGGCGAAGCGGCGCTGATCAGCGCACAGACCCATGCGGTTGACCGTGACCGGCTGATCAATGCTTTCAAAGCCCGGCAGTTGCGCTATCTGGTGAATGTGTCGGTACTGACCACCGGCTTTGACGCGCCGCATGTGGACTTGATCGCTATTTTGCGCCCTACCGAATCGGTCAGCCTTTATCAGCAAATTGTCGGACGCGGGCTGCGGCTGGCCCCCGGCAAAACCGACTGCCTGATCCTCGATTACGCTGGCAATCCGCACGACCTGTTTACGCCGGAAGTCGGCAGCCATAAACCGGCGGGTGATAACAAACCGGTACAGGTCTTCTGCCCGGCCTGCGGTTTTGCCAATATTTTCTGGGGAAAAACCACCGAAGACGGCACCATTATTGAGCATTTTGGCCGCCGCTGTCAGGGCGTGCTGGAAGATGACGAAGGCAACCGCGAGCAGTGTGATTTTCGCTTCCGCTTTAAAAGCTGTCCGCATTGCGGCGCGGAAAACGACATCGCCGCACGGCGTTGCCATCAGTGTCAGGAAATTCTGGTCGATCCGGATGACATGCTGAAAGCGGCGCTGCGTCTGAAAGATGCGCTGGTACTGCGCTGCGGCGGCATGAATCTGGAAAATGGCCGCGACGACAAAGGCGAATGGCTGAAAATTACCTATTACGATGAAGACGGTGCCGACGTTTCCGAACGCTTCCGCCTGCAAACACCGGCCCAGCGCATGGCGTTTTTGCATAACTTCCTGCGTCCCCACCAGCGCGCGCCGGGCGTACCGCTGGAATGGAACACCGCTGCGGATATCGTCGCGCAGCAGGTTTTATTACGTCATCCGGATTTTGTGGTGGCGCGCATGAAAGGCCAGTTCTGGCAGGTGCGGGAAAAAATGTTTGATTATGAAGGCCGCTACCGGCGCGCCAATGAGTTGCGCGGGTAACCGACAATAGGACTTTTAGTCCGGGTGGTTATCCGGTATCATACCGCCCGCTTTCGCCTTGTGTGGAAGTTGCAGTACTCAACTCGTCACTCGGTCGCAGGTGGCGGGGCAAACTTTCTTATATAGAGAAACATACATGTTCACTATCAATGTAGAAGTACGTCCACAGGACGAGCAGGGCAAAGGTGCGAGCCGCCGCCTGCGTACAGAAAACAAATTCCCGGCTATCGTTTACGGTGGCTCAGCTGCTCCGGTTTCTATCAAACTGGACCATGATTCTGTTAAGAACATGGAAGTTAAAGCGGAGTTCTACTCTGAAGCTATTACTCTGGTTATCGACGGTAAAGAAACCAAAGTTAAAGTTCAGGCTGTACAGCGTCACCCGTTCAAGCCAAAACTGGCTCACATCGACTTCGTTCGCGTTTAATCGCTGACCAAGTTGTTGCGCATCGGGACGCCGTGCGAGAACAAATAAAAAACACCGCCCAGGCGGTGTTTTTTATTGGGCGCTATTCAGGTTTGCTCCTCCCCCTGCGAAGGGGGAGGCGGGAGGGGGTTTTAAGGGCTAACATCCTTTGCTAAAGCACACTTCAACATCTTGATTTTGCTTTTAATACCCCACCCCAACCCTCCCCTTCGCAGGGGAGGGGGCGATTATTTATTGCCCGCTTTGCGCTGCAATTGATCCCGCAAATTCGGTGGCGTGCCTTTGATGGTCAGGGTATCCGTGGCCGGATCCCAGAAGATGCGTTCGCCCATCAGCATGGCGTCAAAGTTAATGCTCAGCCCGCCGCCGCTGCCGGCGAATTTGGTGAGCTGACGTAAGGTGCTGCGATCCGCCGGGAAAGTCTCTTCCAGCTGATAACCTTGTTCCTGCGTAAACTCTTTGAATTTCTTGTCATTCCACGGCGGCAGTTCTTCAGACAAATCATCCAGTGCGATTTCTTCGCCCGCCTGTAACTGCTCGTTGCAGTAGGTATAAACCTGCTGACGGTAATTCTGACGCTCATTTTTATCGAGCTGCGCTTCGGTACAGAAATCGTCAACCGCCTGCAACAGGCCGCGGTTTTGCGCCTTGGTGTCCAGACCTTCGGATGCCCCGAGGAAATCCATAAAGAAGTCAGAGACTTTGCGCCCTACCCGGCCTTTCAGGAAAGTCAGATAACGGGTGGATTCGGGGTTGGTTTCCCATTCGGTCAGATCAATACGCGCCACGATATCCGCATGATTGATATCGAGATAATGAATGCTGCTGACATCCAGCTGTTCATTGACGCGCATGCTGCTGCGGCTGTTGAGCACGGCGACCAGCAAATATTCCACCGCCAGGAAGCGGTAATGGCAGAACAACACCACGCCGCCTTCGGCAAACGGGTATTTCGCCAGTTCATCACGCAAACGCCCCGTGGCGGCGCGGCTGAATGACAGGAAATCGTCGTCCCCTTTGCGGCAACTGCGTAACGCCACAGCCAGTTCGCTGTCTTCATTGAACAAACCGTAGGCTTTGCTTTTGGCACTGTAAACGCGGTGCAACTCCGCCATCATTTCATCAACGGCCGCATTTGGCGTCAGCAGCGTATCGCGCAGCACAACATCCAGCGTTTGCTCGTCACGTTTGTTCAACTGGTGCAGAGCGATCTGCTCAATATCCAGACTCATGGGGGACTCTCTCCTGTAAGAATTGCAGCCGTTTAAGAAGGGCGTGCCTGCGGGGCGTATTCAAACACCGAAGTTCTAAAGCCGCAACCGCTCATGCCTTAGAAAGAAGAATTTAATCGCGCAGCCCGCGCATCGGCAAGGCGAAGTATGAGGGGGGTTATAAAAATGCGGAAAGTGAGTCTGTGATACGCTAAGATATTGGACTTTGTCAGATCAAGAAGCACAATACTCTATGGCACAATCATCCCGTTACAGTGACGAACACGTTGAACAACTCCTTTCCGAGCTGGCAACCGTTCTGGAAAAACACCGCGCCCCGACAGACCTGTCTTTGATGGTTCTGGGCAATATGGTGACAAACCTTATTAATACCAGCGTCGCTCCTGCACAGCGCAAAGCCTTGTCTCAGTCTTTTGCGAAGGCGTTGCAAGCGTCGATAAGAGAAGATAAAGCCCATTAATCCATTACTTGCCCAAAACCTCTCATGGTGACGAATCGTCAGCGCTATCGCGAAAAAGTATCCCAGATGATCAGCTGGGGCCACTGGTTCGCCCTGTTTAATATCCTGCTCATTCTGGGGATCGGCAGCCGCTACCTGTTTGTTTCTGACTGGCCTTCTTCATTGCAGGGGCGTATTTACGCACTGGTCAGCTGGCTTGGGCATTTCAGCTTTATCGGTTTTGCTGCCTATCTGCTGATTATCTTCCCGCTCACTTTTGTGGTGATGTCGCAGCGCCTGCTGCGGTTCCTGTCTGCCATTCTGGCGACCGCCGGGCTGACGCTGATCCTGGTCGATACCGAAGTCTTTACCCGTTTCCATCTGCACATTAATCCTGTGGTCTGGGAACTGGTGGTGAATCCCGGCCGGGGCGAGATGGCGCGTGACTGGCAGCTGATGTTTATTGCTGTGCCGGTGATTTTCCTGCTCGAAATGTTGTTCGGCACCTGGGCGTGGCAGAAGCTGCGCAGCCTGAACCGCCGTAATTTTGCCAAACCGATTGTGGTGCTGTTTATTGCCAGCTTCTTTGCGTCGCACCTGATGTACATCTGGGCGGATGCCAACTTCTATCGTCCGATCACCATGCAGCGCGCCAATCTGCCGCTGTCGTATCCGATGACAGCGCGTAAGTTCCTCGAAAAACACGGTCTGCTGAATGCCGAGGAATATCAGAAACGCCTGATCGAACAGGGCAATCCGGAAGCGCTGGCAGTGGAATATCCGCTGAACAGCATCAGTTTTGCGAAAACAGGTTCCAAATATAACTTGCTGATGGTGGTGCTGGACGGCGTTCATACCGCCACGCTCGATAACGACATGCCGGTGCTGAGCGACTTCGCCCGACACAACATCCGTTTTGATCAACATTTCAGTTCCGGTAACCGTAACGATACCGGCCAGTTTGGCCTGTTCTACGGGATTTCACCGAGCTATATGCAGGGCATTCTGGCGGCACGTAAGCCTTCTGCGCTGGTGACCTCGCTGGAGCAGCAAGGCTATGAATTTGGCCTGTTTGCTTCCGACGGCTTTAACAGCCCGCTGTACCGTCAGGCATTGCTGACTGACTTTACCCTGCCGCCGCCGGTGAAACAGACCGACGCGCAGACGGTGTATCAGTGGCAGCAATGGCTGAATGTGCGCGGTAACGGCCCGTGGTTCTCGTATGTGAACCTGAACGGTATCAGCGCGGCATTACGTCAGAATGGCGACAGCGTACCGGTCGGCAAACCCTTTATCCGTCGTTATCAGTCGGGTGCGCAGACGGTCGATGAACAGATCAAGGCGATTCTGCAGGCACTGAAAGATCGCGGCGAACTGGATAAAACCGTGGTGGTGATCACCGCGTCTCACGGCATCGAATTCAACGAAAACGGGACCTGGGGTTCCGGCAATGCCATGAACCGCCAGCAGTTGCAGGTTCCGCTGATCATCCACTGGCCGGGGACACCGGCGCAAAGTATCGATAAGCTGACCGACCATGCCGATGTGATGACCACGCTGATGCAGCGCCTGTTGCACGTGACCACCGCGCCTGCCGATTACTCTCAGGGTGAGGATTTATTTGCAGCCAAACGTCGTCACAACTGGGTAACCACCAGTGATGACGGAACGCTGGTGATCACCACGCCAGATCAGACGCTGGAACTCGAGACTGACGGTGATTTCCGCGCGTTCGATGCGCACGGCAAGCGGATTAAAGATCAGAAACCGGAGCTTGGCCTGCTGTTGCAGGTACTGACCGATGAAAAACGCTTCCTGGCAAACTGACGTTCGCCGCCAGACATGAAGCCGAAAAAGCCAGCCCTCACCGGTTGGCTTTTTTTTGCCCCGCATTTCCCCTTCAAATTATTTGACCTTCTCTATGAAAATTATGTCGTTTATAGCCCGGCCTGAAACCGTTAGCTTGGGATCTGAATTCTAACAAGCTGATAAAAACAGAGCGGAGTGCGCCATCGTGTCAGGACTGGTCAACGGAAAATGGGTAAGCGGCGACGTCGCGAAAGAAGAAATCAAAAACGGTGCCTTTCATCGGGAAGACACCGCGTTTCGTGAAATGCATATCGGGCCGCAGGCGGGGCGCTACCAGTTGTTCATCTCTTTGCTCTGCCCGTGGGCATCGCGCACGCTGATTTTCCGCCATCTGAAAGGACTGGAAAAATTCATTCAGATTTCGGTCGCGCAGCCGGTGATTGGCGAAAATGGCTGGACGTTCGATACGCCGCAAGATGCAGGCGATAAGATTGCGCCGGTCAGCTATGTTCATCAGCTGTATACCGCCAGCGACGCCACTTACACCGGTAAGGTATCGGTGCCAGTGTTGTGGGATCGCCAGGAAGGCCGCATCGTCAACAATGAATCTGCCGACATTATCCGCATTCTCAACCATGCCTTTGATGCGCTGACGGGTAATCAGGATGACTTCTACCCTGCCGCCCTGCGCGAAGAGATCGACCGCTGGAATGAGGTGATTTATCACGACGTCAACAACGGGGTTTACAAGACCGGCTTTGCGAAAACGCAGGAAAGCTACAACGCGGCCGTAACCCGGTTGTTCAGCACGCTCGATACCCTCGAGGCGCATTTACAGACTCACCGTTATATCGCCGGTGAATATCTGACCGAAGCCGACTGGCGGCTGTTCGTCACGCTGGTGCGTTTTGACAGTGCCTATCACGGTGCCTTCAAATGCAATATCCGCCGTATCGAAGACTACCCTAATCTTTCAAATTATTTGCGCGAACTCTACCAGTGGCCGGGGATCAGCGACACGGTAAACCTCCCGCACATCAAACAGGGCTACTACGGCATTCTGTGGCTTAACCCGACCGGCATTGTTCCGGCAGGCCCGGAACTGGATCTGCGCCGCCCGCATGATCGTCAGCGTCTCAGCGGACGCGGGGTGATGCACACAACCGGCTAAAAATCACTTGGACCCGCAGGCATAACACTGTATATTTGAACAGCTATTTTTTTTGCCAGTCATATTGATGAGGAATGTTATGCGGGTCGAACTGATTTTTGACAAACGGAATGTCTCCGGTATCCCGAATGCCAGTGAAAAGATTGAAGCGGAACTGGTCAAGCGGGTTCACCGGCTGTTTCCTGACGCGGAAGTAAAGGTCAAACCGATGCAGGCCAACGGGCTGAACACCCACGGCGCCAGCAAGCAGGAACGTTCGCAATTAAACCAAATGTTAGAAGAAATGTTTGAAGAAGCCGATGAATGGCTTTCAGTGGAGTAAAAATCCGCGCCGCCGTTGCACTTGCTTACAAAGGGCAATTGAAATAAACAATCCATCGCGGTGGCTTAATATAAGATGTGCGTGTTATACGAAATTCATTATCAATCAGAGCGATGAGTTGCGCAAAACGTGGTTCAGACAGGGCTGATTTCTCCGGCCACTTGTTCCCCCGCGCCTTCGCTTTTCGCTTCACATGTGTCAATGACTTTGCGAAACCGCCATGCCACCGAGCCCAAGAAAATCCAGCGCCCAACCTAATTTTTACACCAAGCGCTTTGCGCTGATTTGTCTCGGTATTGTCTTCTGCCTGGCGCTTCTGCTGGGCCGCGTGGGTTATCTGCAGTTACTTAACCAGCCAATGCTGGAGAAGGAAGCCGACTCACGCTCTCTGCGCTCCACCGTCATTCCTGCCGGACGCGGAACCATTGTAGACCGTAACGGTCACCCGCTGGCGCTGAGCGTCGCCTCAAAAGACATTATTGCGGATCCGTTCCGTGTGCTGGAACTGCACAGCGATCTGAACAGCCCTAAGTGGCAATATCTTGCTTCCGCGCTGAATATGCCGCTCTCCCAGTTGCAGCAAACCATCACCAGTGATCCGCAACGCCGCTTCGTTTATCTTGGCCGCAAAATCGAAGAAGGCATTGCCGCCGATATCAGCCAGCTTCACCTTGGCGGTATCACCAGCCAGCTTGATGACAGCCGCTATTATCCGATGAGTGAAGCCGCCGCCAATCTGGTGGGAATTGTCGGCACCGATAATGAAGGGCTGAACGGCATCGAGAAAGGCTTTAATACGCTGCTGCAGGGCAAACCGGGTATGCGCGAATACCGTCAGGATCGCCATGGCAATGTGATCGGTGTGCTTAAAGAGGTGCCGCCGCAACAACCGCCGACCATCAACCTGAGCATCGACAGCTTCATGCAGTACGTGCTGTATTCCCGGCTGCGTGATGGCGTGACGCTCAATCAGGCGGAGTCCGGTGCCGCCGTTCTGGTGGATGTGAATACCGGCGAGATTTTAGGCATGGCCTCCTACCCTTCTTACAACCCGAATAACTACGCCGGAGTTCAGGCGAAGAACATGCGAAATGTGGCGATCAGCGACAGCTTCGAGCCGGGTTCGACGGTGAAACCGCTGGTGGTGATGGCCGGTCTGAACCGCCATATGATCCGCCCGGATTCGGTACTGGATACCCATCCGTACACCGTTAACGGTCACCTGATCCGCGACGTCGGCCACTGGCCTGCGCTGACCATCACCGGCATTTTGCAAAAATCCAGTGACATTGCCGTTTCGCATATCGCGCTGGCGATGCCCGCCAACGTGCTGGTGCAGCTTTATCAGTCGTTCGGTTTAGGCAAGCCGACCGACTTAGGCATTGGCGGCGAAAGCAGCGGTTATTTCCCGGCGCACCGTGATCGCTGGGCCGATATCGAACGCGCCACTTTCTCGTTTGGCTATGGTCTGCGCGTCACCCCGCTGCAAATTGCCCGCGAATACGCCACTATCGGCGCGGAAGGCATTTACCGTCCGCTGTCGATCACCAAAGTCACGCCGCCGGTGCTGGGCACCCGCGTGATGTCGGCTGATGTGGTCAGAACGGTTATTCATATGATGGAAAGTGACGCCCTGCCGGGCGGCTCCGGCCTGAGCGCGGCAGTGCCGGGCTATCGTCTGGCCATCAAAACCGGTACGGCGGAAAAAATGGGTGCCAGCGGCAAATACGATGGTGGTTATATCAACTACACCGCCGGTGTGGCCCCTGCCAGTAACCCGCGCGTGGCGCTGGTGGTGATGGTCAACAACCCGCAGGCAGGTAAGCACTTCGGGGGGTCAGTGGCCGGGCCGATCTTCGGCCAGATTATGGGTGAAATCCTCAACCATATGAACATTGCGCCGGATGCGCTGGTGCCGGAAACGCCCCCAACAACGGTGATTAATGGGGGTCAGAAAACCGATCTGGTGCGCCGTCCGGCAACGGATGGTTAAACGAAACCTCTAAAATTCGTTAAAAATTCCTGACAGGCTGGATCTCACAGAAATAAGCGGTTAACGTTCGCAGACTTATTGGCTGAACGGCTGGCTGAAGACCTACTGTGGAGGAAGAGCGTACGCTCTGAAAGAAAAAGCATGAAACGGCTTCTTATCGTCTTTCTGATATTTGTTGCGGTTTGTCTGGGTGTGATTGCACTGAATATGCAGGGCAACGGCCCGTGGTAACTGATTGCCGTTCCCTGACGCGGAACAGGGGGAGGCATCACTTTGCCGGGGCGTAAGCACTTCGTGATGTTGATTATTCTTATTCTGGTCGGGATCGTTCTGGTGGATGACGGCATCGCCCGGTTAATCCACTGGATCCTGTTACGTTAGGATCAGGCCCGTCTGGCTGTGCGGCTTACCGGGCCATTGTTGTCTGCTCAACCCCTGACCCACTCAGAGCAACACCTGCCACGCCAACCTGACGAACTCGTGTATAATAGCGGTATTCAACCTTAATACAGACTGGTTATGGCTCAAGACATTCATCTCGCTATCGTCTGCGCACTCAGCAAATGGATTGAAGGCCACCTTGGTCGCGTGATCCACCTGGAAGAACTGGCTGAGTACTCAGGTTATTCGCTCTGGCACATGCAAAAACTGTTCAAGGAATCGACCGGCATTTCTCTGGGGAAATACATCAGGGAAAGACGTCTGGCGAGCGCTGTTTATCAGCTGAGCAGCAGTGAAACGCCGATTTTCGATATCGCGATGGATTTCGGTTTCGGCTCGCAATCGCATTTCACCTACATGTTCCGCAAGCGTTTCAACATTACGCCACATGAATTCCGCCAGAACCCTGACATCGAACTCGATGTGTCTCCCCCGCTGCATCTGATCCATCAGAAATCAGCCTGAGGCTGCCTGAGTCCTGCTCGTCTCCCCCACGCTTTACCCAAAAAAAACGCGACCCTCAGAGGCCGCGTTCTTTTTACTGCACATTCTTTATTGCTAAAGACTACGCGCTATTCTGTGTCTGAGAAAGGCACGCTTAGAACTGATACACCAGACCTACCGCCGTCACGTCATCGGTGTTGATACCGGCGTTATCGGTGAAGGTGCTGCTGTCGATCAGGTTGATTTTATAGTCAACGTAGGCTGACATGTTTTTGTTGAAGTAGTAAGTCGCACCCAGGTCAACAAATTTAACCAGATCCTGATCCTGATAGTTGTTACCCAAACGGTCTGAACCTAAATCTTTACCGCGGGTTTGGTTATAGGCCACGAACGGACGCAGACCGAAATCGAACTGGTAGCTGGCGTAGGCTTCAAATGCCTGAGATTCGTTTGCATAACCGTAAGCTTCTGAATCGGTAGAACCGAAGCGGGAAGCGTTATACGCCTGAGTAAACATCGCGGCCAGATAGACGTTATTGGCGTCATATTTCAGACCGCCGGTATAGCCTTCGGCTTTTTTACCGTCGCCCATGATACCGGTTGCGGAGTTTTGCTCATTGGTACGGTCAGAGTTAAAGAAGGCACCCGCCACGCTGACGCCCGCGCCAATGTCGTAGCTCAGGGACATACCGTAGCCGTCGCCGTTCTGCGTCAGCACATCACGCGTACCCGGTTCGCCGCCGCCGTCATTTTTACCCTGATATTGCAGAGCAAAGTGCAGGCCATCCACCAGACCGAAGAAGTTATCGTTACGGTAAGTCGCCACGCCGTTAGTACGCTGGTACAGGAACTGGTCTGCGCCGTACGTCGAACCATCGAACTCAGGCTGCATGTCGGTCCAGGCGGCCACATCGTACATCACGCCATTGTTACGACCGTAGTCGAAAGAACCCATGTCGCCAAATTTCAGACCCGCGAAGCCATAACGGGTGAAGGAGGTATTGCTGGAACCTTCATCCTGATTCGCCTGAACCTGATATTCCCACTGGCCGTAACCGGTCAGCTGATCAGTGATCTGTGTTTCACCTTTGAAGCCCAGACGGATGTAGCTCTGGTCACCGTCTGAACCCGCATCATTTGAGAAGTAGTGCAAACCATCAACTAAACCGTACAGGTCCAGTTTATTACCATCTTTATTATAAACTTCTGCCGCACTTGCTGAACCCGCTACCACTAACGCAGGGATCATGAGTGAAAGAACGCGGAGTTTCATTTTTCTGTCCTCGATAGGTGTCGGACCGTGCCACTGAATGTAAAGTACACGTTTTTTACTGTTTTAAATCTGCTTAACGCTTATTGGTATCTGTATAAATGTTGGCCCGACATGGCAAATCCATTCTCATGATATAAATTCTATTAATCCAGAAAGAAAATGATACGAAATTAGTTAAGACATTTCGTTTATATTTAAACGTGTAACAAAATATTAATTTTGAGTAATTTTTCAGCTTAAGATAATTGTTAAAATAAAGCACGCAAAGCTAAATTCAAATAATTACCATTAAAAACAAACAGTTATACAAAATACTTACCGCACTAAGTGATAAAGCAAACATTCGTATTTAATATATACTCTCTCTCGCTATCATCATTATTTGTTATTTAATTACCCTCATTCCCCGTTTTGTGGAAACAACAGCCGACCCTTTGTGGTCGGTTTTTTTTCGTTTCGTGAAAATATGATCACGTCCTGTGATATTCATCACTAATTATATCGCGACGGTTAACTGTATTTCTCCATAATAACCTCATCATTTCTCCTTATTTCAAAACCCGATTTTCTTAATAATTGCTATCTAATCACCTAAATTAATAAGGTATTTTAGGAAAGTTATTAACCGGTAATTGTGGAGAGGCAATGTTAGTCACTGACCGTTCAGATCCGTTACTATAGCCAAAGTCAGACCAATCCCGCTGAAAGCCAGCGGGAAGACCGTTAGACTGCCGGTGCCACGTAATGCCTTCTTTATTCAACTGTTCAGGGAACCTCATGCCACAACAGGACCAGCTCGACAACCTCTCCAAAGCCAGAATGCTTCTGGCAACCCGCCGTTTTCTAAAACTCGACGAGTGGCTGTTGTCACAGATGCGTGGCTGGCAAAATCAGGGCGAAGGTCACAGCGATTATGGCCTGCTGATGCACCCGTCCACCCTGTTTACCGGGACAGAATCTCCCCCGCTTAATCCGCTGGAAATACTCAGCGACTGGGCGCAGCAGTGTCCGCAAAGCTACCACGCCCATGTGCTGCTGGGCATGGTCTGGCATGAACACGCCTGGATAATCCGCCAGCCGCAGGGCGAAAATGAGACGGAAGATCACCAGTGGCTTGGCGCACAACTGTGCTGTGATTATGCGGTTCTGGCGTTTTTACGTGCCATAGAATTGCATCCGCGTCCGACCCATGCCCTGCGTCATATGATGAATCTGAGCGGCGGTTTCGGCGAGCCGTACTGGCTGAAAGCCCTGTTTGCCGGTGAAATCCCTAAGCCCCTGCATGAGAAGTTTTCAATTCAGGGCAGTGAAATCTGGCAGGCTGGCGTGGCACATCTCCATGCCCTTGGTTTTGAACCCGCAACCCACTGGCCGCAGGCGTTGCCGGTAGCATTACAACAAACCCGCAAGCCCGGCGAAGACGCGCTGGATTACTGGCTGCGGATGGCCATGTCAGTACGCCATGCTGATGCCGGCACCATGGCTTCCTATCTGTTATTCCATTCCGCGTTCTGGGGTGGCAGCGACGAGCAACAGATGCAGATTATCGACAGTCCGCTTTGTGCTGAATTCAGTGATGAGGAGCGCAATCAGTTCCGCGCTACTGCTATGTGCGATGCCCTCTCCGGGGACATCGCTGACCGCGAGTCGCCACGGGCGCTTGAATTACAGCAACGTTTAGCCGCGTTGCTGGCGACACCTCTCGAACCGGCGACCCGCATCCGTCTGCTGGATCTGGCCGGGATTTGTACCGCGTACTGGCAGGATGATGATCAGGCCGGACTGGCCGTTTATGACGAATTATTTGCCGTTTCCCCGCAGGCGATGCCCGGCCATTCCGCGCAGATGTTTATTTCGCGTGCCGTGCTGGCAAATGGTCACGAGGAAGGGTTGCCGGTCCTGACACAGCTGCTGACCCGCGGACTGAGTCAGGCCAATGATCCGCTGCTGGTGGCGTTTGCCGCCACTGCGCTGCAATTTGGTTTGTACGGATTACCCGCCCGGCCGGAGCTGAGCGACGGCCTGATGGAGCACGCCTGGTCGCTGATCCAGCAGTCCGGCGATGATCAGCCGCTCAGCGATCTGGTCACACTGGCGCATGACATGGCAATCAATGACGATATTGACGCCGCGCATTTCCTGATGACCGGCATGGCCCGTCACGGCAGCGCCATTCACTGTTATGAGCTGTATTTCTTCTACCGCAACGGCTGGCATCAGGATGTGCCGGAGCACTATCACAACGACAGCAATGCGATGGATTGCGTGCTCAGCGCCGCCCGTTCCGACATGGTGCCTGCCATGTTTACCTGTGCCAACGCCCTGCGTGAAGGGTTGGGTGGCGAACCGGATTACGGGCAGGCGATGCAGTGGTATCAGCGCGCCATGGACGCCGGACACCTCTCCGCCGCCTACTTCCGCGCCAGCTGCGCGCTGGATAATGGCTCAGACGCCGAAAAACGTCAGGCGGCACAAACCTGGTTACCTGAAATTCTGCACAATCCGGCACACCCTGATCGGGCCGACGCCGCCTATACCCTCGGCATGGCATATCTGACCGGTACCGGCGTAAAGAAAAACCGCTACCTCGCTGATAAATTCATGGAATTCGTGCTGGAACTGAACCCGGAATCGGAGGCCGCGAAACAGGTTCACGACGATCTCAACGGTTCCCTGCGCGCCAGAATGAATCTGTGGCAGGACAAGCGGAAGGCCGAAGTGGAAGATCCGGTGGCGGAGTTTCGTTTGCAGGAGCCGCTGCAATAGCGGGCTGATATCTTGGGTTGCCGCCCACTCCGGCCTTAAGGGTTTTAAACGGTATAGACCGGCCACATGGGTAACAGTTATAAATGGCATAGCAGAGGACAGCTCCCTCCCCTGCGAAGGGGAGGGTTGGGGTGGGGTATTAATGCAAAATCAAAAAGTTGAAGTGCTCACCTCAACTTCCTTTTCGCTTGTAAAACCCCCTCCCAACCTCCCCCTTCGCAGGGGGAGGAGCAAAATCAAAACCCCGGTTGATGCGGTCGACTCCCTCCCCTCCCTGGGGGAGGAGCAAAATCAAAACCCCGGTTGATGCGATCGGCTCCCTCCCCTGCGAAGGGGAGGGTTGGGGTGGGGTATTAATGCAAAATCAAAAAGTTGATGTGCTCACCTCAACTTTCTTTTCGCTTGTAAAACCCCCTCCCAACCTCCCCCTTCGCAGGGGGAGGAGCAAAACACGTCGTTTTTCTTACCTCTCCCTCAGCGATTCCTTCACCTTATTCAACGGTTTAATCAGATAATCCAGCACACTTTTCTGGCCGGTTTTAATGTCTACGTTCGCCACCATGCCGGGCACAATCGGGAACTGGCGTCCGGCTTTGTTGGTCAGGAAGGCTTTATCGGTACGGACATACACGCGGTAGTAATACTGGTCACGCTTTACTTCGTCCTGCAAGGTGTCCGGCGACACGCCTTCGACCTTGCCGTCGAGGTCGCCATATATGGAGGAATCGTACGCTGAGATTTTTACCGTGGCAGGCAATCCCGGACGGATATAGGCGATATCACGCGGATTGATGCGGGTTTCGATCAGCAGCTGATCTTCAATCGGCACGATTTCCATCAGCTTACCGCCGGGTTGTAATACGCCGCCGACGGTGGAGACCTGTATGTCTTTGACGATGCCATGCACCGGCGAATACAGCTCAGACCGCGTGACCTGGTCTTCCTTCCCGGCCATCACCTGCAATTCGGCGTCGAGATCGGCGTTGTTTTTTACCTGCTCCTCACGCGCGCGCACTGCGTACTGGTTAACGGCATCGTCAATTTTTCCGCGCAGTTCACTGGCCTGACGTTTAAGGCGGATCACTTCCACCTGCCCAGCCGCGCCTTTTGCCACCAGCGGTTGCGTCATGTTGATTTCGTCATTCACCAGTTTGAGCGACTGTTGCAGATTACTGACCGTTTCATCCCGGTTCTGCTTGCGCGATAAATACAACTGCCGTTCACGCGCCACCAGTTCGGGGGATTTCATGGTCTCCGGACTGAATTTCAGCGGTGCGCCGGTCAGTTCGGCACTCAGACGTTCAGACGATGCCCGCAGTGTCCGCACACGGGAAGCCGCTTCACCGTAGTTCGACTGCGAACGGGTCGGGTCGAGCTGCGCCAGAAGCTGGCCGCGATTGACCACCGAGCCTTCCTGCACCATCAGTTTTAAAATCACGCCGCCGTCAAGGGAATCTATCTGCTGCGCCTTGCTGGATGGCGTCACCTTGCCGGTGCCGACGGTGACTTCGTCGAGCACGGCAAAACGCGCCCAGACGAAAAATACCAGCAAACTGGCCAGCGTCACCCAGATAATCCACGACACTTTGCGGCTTTCGGCTTCCAGTTCATCATGCAATGTCAGATGTGCCATGCGGTGTCCTTAGCAGCTCAGGCTGCGCCTTGTTTTTTATCGTCCACCACGGCTGCCGCCGGTGCGGGCGTGTTACTGGCCGCTTTGGCGAGGATCTGATCCCGTGGCCCGTCAGCCACCACCCGCCCGTTATCCATCACCACAATTCTGTCCACCAGTTTGAGCAGCGCCGGACGGTGCGTCACCACGATCATCGTGCGCCCCACCAGCCAGCCGTGTAACTGGCGGATGACGTAATCTTCCAGTTGTTCATCCATGGAGGCGGTCGGTTCATCCATCAGCACCACCTGCGGATTACGCAGGATCATGCGGCTGAGCATCACCATCTGCCGCTGGCCGCCGGACAACCCGCGCCCACCTTCATTGATGATTTTATCGAGGCTCGAGGCATCCGCCTGCACCATCGACAGCGCACCGCTGATCCGCAGCGCCTGGATCATTTCCTGATCGGTGGCATGCGGATAACCCAGCATCAGGTTCTGGCGCAGGGTGCCGAAAAACAGCCGTGAATCCTGCGACAGATAACCCAACTGGCGGCGGATATCGGCCGGTTCAACTTTGGTCATGTCGACACCGTCGATCAGGATTTTCCCCTGTGACGGACTGGCCTGGCCGGACAGCAATTTCAGCAGGGTGGATTTCCCCGCGCCGACTTTGCCGAGGATCGCCACCCGTTCGCCCGGTTTGATCTCCAGCTGGCCGATGCCTAACACGTTCGGCGCGTTTTCTTTGTCGTAGGTGTATTGCAGATTGCGCACGTTGAAATGACCGCTGAGCGTCGGGCAATGCGACAGCTCAGCATCCGCGGGGCGATCGACAGGTTTTTTAAGCAATTCATCCAGCCCGCGCATGGCGCTTTTGGCGTGCTGCCAGCGGGAAAAGACCATCGTCAGCTGCATCAGCGGCGCGATGGTGCGTGATGACAACATGCTGCTGGCGACCAGCGTCCCGGTGGTGATATCGCCGCTCAGCACCAGATACACCCCGAACACCAGCATCCCGCCATAAGTCAGTTGCTGCACGGTAGAGGCCCAGCCGGTCAGGCGTGCGCCCCACACACGTTGCTTCATGCCCACCGCCGCGCTCACTTCGTGGGTCTGTTCCCACTGACGCTGAAAATAGGCTTCCGCCTGCAATGCCTTGATGTCTTCGATGCCTTCAATGGTTTCTACCAGCACGGCGTTGCGCAGCGCGCTTTCACGCATCCCCTCTTTCGCCAGTTTGGCCATCGGCCACTGGATCAGAATGCCGGGGATGACAATCAGCGGGATCGCCAGCAGCGGGATGATCACCAGCGGGCCGCCGATGAAAAACATAATGCCGAGGAACAGGAACACAAACGGCATGTCTGCCGCCGCGCTGATGGTCGTTGAGGTCAGCAGTTCGCGCACCTGATCGATTTCGCGCAGTTGAGAAATAAAGGAGCCGGTGGATTTGGGACGGTCGTCGTTTTTAATGTTCATCGCCCGCACGAAAAACAGCGAGGAGACTTTCAGGTCGACTTTTTTGCCCATTAAATCGGACACCAGCGTGCGCATCAGACGGATGACATATTCCATGCCCGCCGCCAGCACCACGCCGAAAAACAGCACCCACAATGTCGGGTAAGACTGCGCCGGGATCACGCGGTCGTACACCTGCATCGAGAACAAAATCCCGGCCAGCGCCAGCACGTTACCGAGAATGGACGCCAGCGAGATCTCGGCAATTTTGCGTCCGGAGCCACGAAAATTCTCCCAGAACCAGTGCTTTTTATGCGGCTGAACAAACTGGTCGATACGCTGATCGCGCCCGCGCGGCGCCACGCCCACCAGAAAGACCGGCCCGTTGCTTTGCTCCAGCAGCAGCACCAGTTCGGCGGAACGCAGTAAATCGCCGCCGTCGCTCAGCCAGTAATCCACCGTGCCGTCGTCGTGCAGATTTTCCAGTACCGCAATGCCGCCCTGTTCGAGGGTGATCACCGCAGGCAATACTTCCTGACGCCAGCGCACCTGATTCCAGCTGACCATACCGACCTGAAGTCCCATCAGACCGCTGAGCCGGTCGAGCTGACGCCGCAACGGCTGATGTTCAAACCAGCGCATTTGCTGGCGGAGATAGAGCGGATCTGCTGGCTTACCGAATGTTTCGGCCACACGCCCCATGGCGCTTATCCAGACGTCGATCGACAAAGGTGTTGTTGCTTCATTACTCATTTCAACCTCGTTATCGAATGCTTCTGGGTTATTCCCGTCCTGCCCGTGCGTTACAGCGACGGGATGGTGTCACCTGTTTGTTTCTGGCGGTCGATGCCTAACATGTCGACCAGATTGTCGACCGCAGCGGCGTAACGCACCGTGGCGTCCCAGCCGTCATACAGCGCGCCGATGCGCGAGGTGTCGGCCTGAAAGACGTCCTGCTCGACGCTGAGTAAATCGTTCAGGCTGCGCTTGCTGAGTTTGTATTCGTCCTGATAGACGCTGCGGGTGTGCGTCGCGCTGCCGAACTGTTCCTCGCCTGCAAGCTGGCGCTGCTGACCGCCGATCATGTCGGCATAGGCCGTTGACGCTTTCTGGTTGATATCCAGCTTGGCTTTTTCCACTTCGGCCTGCGCCGCCTGCCGCTGGCCTTCTGCCGCGCGGACTCTGGCGCTGACCGCGCCGCCCTGATACACCGGCGCATCCACCGCCAGCTGAACCTGATCATCCCAGTAAGAACCGCCACCGCCGCTGTTTTCATAGCGCGTGCGTCCCGCCTGTACTTTCAGGGTCGGCCAGTGCTGGGCCTCGTTCTGATTCACTTCTTCGATCGCCGCCTGCTGTTTGGCCTGTGCGGCGCGAACCAGCGTGCTGCTTTCGTAAGGGATTTTGTCGAGGGTCACTTTCTGATCCAGCAGGCTTTGCGGCAGATCCGGCAGATTGTCGGAGACCACGCCGGTCAGCACCGTCAGTTGTGCCTGTGCGGAGCGTTGCTGCGCGCGGTATTGTTCGACGGTGGCTTTCATACCGGCAATGCGCGTTTCCGCCTGCAACACATCGGACTGAGAACTCAGCCCGGCGTCGGCGCGCAGTTTGGCGGTGTCCCGCACCCGTTCAAGAGAGGCAATGTTGTCACGCGCCGCCAGGCTCAGTGCCTGATAGCGTTTGACCGAGAGATAGGCCTGCATGGTGCTGAGCGCCACGTCGGTCATCGTGCTGTAAAGCGAATAGCGATAGGAGTCAGACAGGTATTCCTGCTGACTGATGCTGCCGCCGGTACGACCGAAGTCATACAGCAACTGGCTGAGCTGGACACCCGCCGAGGCGTTGTTGCTCAGGCTGCCCGCGGAGTCGGTCTGATGGGATTTTCCCGCCGTTCCCTGTAAGGAAATCTGCGGATACCACGCACTTTTGGCCTCATCAAGATTGCCTTTGCCGACGCGGATTTGCGCGGCGGCCTCGGAGATTTGCGGATTGCGCGCAAACGCCCGCAGGATGGCATCCTGTAACGTCAGGCTGGCACGCATTTCTTCCGTTGGCGCGGCCTGCCAGTTAAATTCCGGCTGTTTCACCGCAGCCATCACATCCGTATTCCCTGTTAACCCGGTCAGGCACAAGGTGCCCAATATGACGGTCAGTGACCGCATCACCCTCTTATTTTTCATTACCGACACCACTTAATTACGCCGATTGATTTTTTGGTACTGCGCCTCCCCCTTCGCAGGGGGAGGAGTACAGAAATTAACTCTGTTGTACGTGCAGACCGTGCTGCACCAGAACGTCTCCGAGAGTGTTTGAGGCATCCATAGATGCGTTGTGGTACACGTCAAACGTCAGGCCATCGACGGTGCGTTGTCCGGTTTCACTCCATGCGCCGTCGGTTCCCATTTGCAGATTGACCAGACTGCCTTCGCCGCCTTTGATGATCACTTCATCCGTCGGGTTATCCTTCACGCTCAGCGCCTCATGCAGATTAAGTGAGATGCTGTTGGTGCCGGAATTACCCAAATCGAAGATATCGATGTGTTCAACTTTCAGCCCGAGAACCGTCAGATCCAGATGCTGATTGGTGCCCGCCAGCAGCAAGGTATCGACACCGGTACCGCCGTCGATCAGACCGAAGTCCAGCGTGTGAACCGCAATCACGTCATCGCCGCTGCCGCCCACTGCCACACCGTCCGTTGCCGTCAGATCGAGGGTCACGCCACCGATGGAGAAGGCCGTGTCCGCGTGCGACGTGGTGTCAGCGGTGGTGGTGGTGCCGGATTCCGTGGTCGCCAGCGAAGACACCAGCGTGCTGGTGGCGTGCGTGGTGTCGCTGGACTCCGTGGTGGAGGTGGTGGAAGCCTCGGATGTCAGACTGGCCGCCGCCAGCGTGTGCGTGTTGCTGTCTTCAGCAGACAGTGACGTTGCCATCAGCGTGGCGGTTTCTGGCGGTAAGCTTGAACCGACCGTCAGCCCGACGTGAGCATCGAAACCGTTACCCGCCGCATCCACCGCTTTCAGTTCAACAATCGCGCCGAGCAATGCGTTCAGTAAGCCCACCAGCCCGTAACTGCTCAGCAGGGCACTGGATAATTTCACGGTCCACGATCCATCCCCCTGCACGGTCCCGGCCAGCGTATTGCCCAGCAGAGTCACACTGACCTGACCGCCCTGTGCGATGTTGCGGCTGGTCCCGCTCAGGGTCAGACCCTGACCACCCAAAATGCCGCCTACTACACCGAGCGTCAGCCCGAGCAGTGGATTCAGCGCCACCAGCGGCAGGGCATGCGTCAGTACGCTCAGCGGGTTAGAGATAATCGCGGTGTTGCCCACAAGATCCGCAACCGAGACGGAAACCTGCGTTGAGCCATCCGCCAGCCCTTTCAGTTCTGCCGAGGTGAACGGCACACTCCACGCGCCGTTGGTGATGGTGCCGGTGTGTGTTACGCCACCAATACTGACCGACACCGTGCCGTTGAGCAGGTTGGAGGTACCGGTGATGTTGGTGTTGACCCCGGCCTCGGCGGCATTGAGATACTGGTCTCCGCCAAACAGGGTATTGACCAGCAGCGTCGGCAAGGTGTGGATCCCCACCGTCGCCGTGGCGTTCCCGCTGACGGCGTGACCGGCGGCGTTAGTCACCGAGGCACCGACGTTCAGCGTTCCGTCCAGCAGGCCCGACAGAGTGAGCTGCGGGACCGCCACGCTGAAGGTACCGTCGGCTTTCACCAGCGCCGTCAGGGTATTGCCGCCCACGTTCAGGGTCACGGTCGATCCCTGCGCGTTGGTGGTGGTCCCGCTGATGGTTTGGGTCAGCAGCGCATCTGCCGCGTTCAGCAGGCCATCGCCAAACAGCGGGTTAAGCGTGATGGTTGGCAGCGACTGCGACACCACATTCAGCAGACCGGTGACAGAGGCCGGGTTACCGGATCCGTCCGTCAGGCTGGCGACCACCGACTGCGTGCCGTTAAGGATGGCGGAGAGATCGAGCGCCGGCACGGTGACACTGAAGATGCCGCCCGCGCCCACCGTCGCCAGATAGTTTTTGCCATTCAGGGAAACCTGAACCTGCGTGCCCTGCGCCACGTTGGTGGCGACACCGCTGATGGTCTGTCCGGTCAGCAGGTCAACCACATTCAGCACGCCGTCACCGAACAGCGGGTTAAGGACAATCGACGGCAGATTATGGATACCGACATTCAGCCCCACGGTATTGGACGCCGTGTTGCCCACTGCATCGGTCACCGAGGTGACGATGGTCAGATTGCCGTCCAGCAGCCCGGCCAGTTGCAGCGGTGTCAGCGACGCGGTGAATTTGCCGTCACTGCCTACGGCGGCCGTCAGATTAATCAGCCCCCCGCCGATGTTGATATTGACCGTTTCACCGACATGCCCGTTGGTGACTGTCCCGCTGATAGTTTGCGTCAGCAGGGCTTCAGCCGCGTTGAGGATGCCGTCTGCACCGAACACAGGATCCAGCACAATTTTCGGTACTGCGTTGATGATCGAATTCAGCGTTCCGCTGGTGGTGCTGGTGTTACCGCCGCTGTCGGTCACGGAAACCCCGACCGTGAAGGTGCCGTCGCCGAGGGCTTTCAGGTCACCCGGTTGCAGGGTGATGCTGAACGCACCGCTGGCATCGGTTGCGCCGAGGAAGGTTTTCCCGCCCAGCGTCACCTGCACCTGCGTCCCGGTGGTCACGCCGCTGACCGTACCGCCAATCACCTGCGTGGTCAGTGCGTCAGCCGCATTCAGCAAGCCATCGCCCAGAACCGACGTGAGGTTAATGACCGGTTTGACCAGATCCAGCACCGCGTTCGCCACCGCACTGCCGACGTTGCCCGCCGCATCGG
Source organism: Rahnella victoriana (assembly GCF_021276285.1). Classification (NCBI taxonomy): domain Bacteria; kingdom Pseudomonadati; phylum Pseudomonadota; class Gammaproteobacteria; order Enterobacterales; family Yersiniaceae; genus Rahnella; species Rahnella victoriana. Next base: position 3,087,415 of record NZ_CP089919.1, on the reverse strand, counting down.
CGACCGTCACGCTGACCGCCGCAGTGGTACCACTCAGCAACCCAAGAACGGACGGCGGAACGGTGACCAGGAAATGCCCCGTCGCATCGACCACGCCGTTAATGGTTTGCGTGCCGACCTGCACGGCGATTGCTGTACCCGCCGCCACATTGGAAACAGTACCGCTGATGGTCTGATTCACCAGCAGATCGGCGATATTCAGCACGCCGTCGCCAAATACGGTGTTGAGCACCACCTGCGGCAGATTGTGGATGGCAATCCCCACCGGAACAGTGGTGGTGGAGGTGTTACCCGCCGGATCCGTCAGGGTGATCCCCAGATTCAGATTGCCGTCCAGCAACGCGCCCAGATCGCCCGGCTGGATCTGAAGGTCCCAGGTCCCCGCCGTCACGGTGGTGTTGTAGGTTTTACCGCCGAGGGTCACGGTCACCAGAGTGCCGTCAACCGCCGTCGCTACCCCGCCGATGGTTTGCGCCAGCAGCGATTCCGCCGCATTCAGCAGACCGTTGCCGCCAAACAGCGGATCCAGATCGCCCAGAACCGGAAGCGTTTTAATGACGTCCAGATTCAGCACGGAGGCTTTCACGTTGCCTGCGGCATCGGTGAGGTTAATGTTGAGCACCTGCTGGCCTTCACCCAGCGCACCGAGTAACGCCGCCGGAATGTTCAGCGACCACGCGCCGTTCGCCCCGACAATCGCCGAAAGCGGCGTGCCGTTGATGACAGTCGAGACCACCGATCCCACGCCCGCGCCAATCGCCGTCCCGCTGATGGTTTGCGCCACCTGCGATTCCGCCAGATTGAGGAAGCCGTCCGTCAGCCCGAGACCGCTGGTCACATTCAGTGCCAGCAGTTTGTTGAAGAAGATATCCAGACCGGTGCTGACGCTGGTGGTGTTACCCGCCTGATCCGTCACGGTAGCTGCCAGAGTCAGGGTGCCGTCGTTGAGCAGAAGCAACTGCGCTGGCGTCAGGTTGAGCGTCCATGCCCCGCCCGGCTGGATCACTGCCGTACCAATTGACGCACCGCCGAGAGTGACGTTGACGGTCTGACCGTCTGCCCCGCTGGAGGTACCGCCGACCAGTACGTTGGCCAGCGATTCCACCAGGTTAATGACGTTATTACCGGCCACCACATCCAGCGCCAGTAACGGTGCGGCGGTATCAACGTTCACGGTATGCGGAACCGCCGTGCCCACGTTGCCTGCCGCGTCTGTCAGCGTCGCGGAGATCACGTTGGTCGCGCCGCTACCTTGTGGTAATGCCTGCAAATCAGCTGCCGGTACGCTGACGGACCAGGTGCCGCCTGCCTGTACGGTGCCGCTGTAGGTTTTGCCATTCAGGTTGACAACCACCACACGCCCCACGTCGCCGGCATCCGCCGTACCGGTAATCAGCTGCGCGGATTTCGACTCGGTGCTGTTGAGAACATCGTCGCCGGTAAAGGCATTGATCGTCACCGTTGGCAAGGTGGTATCCACCAGCACGCCTTGTGTGGCATTGGTTAATGGATCCAGTGTTGACGCGGTAACCGTCGTGGTGGTGCCATTGGTAAATTCAGTGGCAGCCACAGACACCGACCAGACGCCACCGGTGACCGTCGCCGTGTGCGCCACGCTGCCCACCGTCACGATAACCTCTGTGTTGTCCGGTACGTTCAGGGTTTTACCGGAAACGGTTATGTTCAACGGACTGCCATCCGCCACATTAATGATGTTGTCGCCGGTGACCGGATCGATACTGATGGAGAACGCTGGCGGTGTCAGGTTGACCGTGATTGGCGCTGAAGCCCCTGTTGCCGGGTTACCCGCCAGATCGCTCACCGTGACGCCGATCGTCTGCCCGGTGGTCAGCGTACCGAGTTCAGCCGGTGTCAGCGTCACACTCCATGAACCGTCACCCAGCACCGTAGCCTGATGGCTGATGCCGCCGACGGAAACCGTTACCTGCTGCCCCGCCTGCACGTTCACCGTGGTACCGGTGATGGTTTGCGTGCTCTGGCTTTCGGTATAGGTCAGGTCAAAACCGGCACCGGCGAAGGAGGTCACCGCCACCGTTGGCAAGAGCGTCACGGCAATGCCGACATCCGCCATGGCCGAACCGGTATTGCCGCCGCCGTCGGTGACGGTGACGGTGATTTCCTGCGGTCCCTGTGGCAGATCGGCGAGTTCGCCAGCCGTCAGAGGGGCTGACCAGTTACCGTTCGCATCCACCGTGACACCGGGGATCGTCAGACCGCCAATGGTCACCACCACGGTTTGATTTGCCCCCGTCAGCCCCGTCGTCCCGGTCAGGGTCTGCGTGACCCCGGCTTCGGTCGCGTTCAGGTAACCGTCGCCAAACGGCGTGTCGATGGTGACATCCGGCACGGTGAGATAGCTGGTGAATGGCAATGTCGCTGGCGTGGTGTTGCCTGCGGCATCCGTCACCGTCACGTTGATATCGTGCGTGCCACTGCCCAGAGAGTTCAGCACGCCCGCAGGCAGGCTGACCGCCCAGTCGCCCGTCGTCGGATCGACGGTCGCAGTATAAATGGTGCCGCCCACGTCGATGGTCAGTTTGACGTTCTGGTTGTCGCCGGTGATGCCGGTGTTACCGGTGATGACGTTCACACCCGCGGCTTCAGCGATATTCAGACTACCGTCAAGGAAAGGTTCATTGATAACAGGTACCGGGGCAGAAAGATGCGACGTGAAGGACAGGGTGGCATCGGTATGGTTGCCCACGCCATCGGTCGCCGTGACGGTAATCAGGTGTGCCGCCGTCGGGGTGCCAAGACTGGCCAGCTGCACAGGTGTCAGGTTGAGGCTCCAGTTGCCGGTAACCGGATCAACCGCGGCGGTAAACGGACTGCCGGTCATGCCTGCAATCGCCACGCTGACGGTTTGACCTGCGCCTGTCACGCCGGTGGACCCGGTAAGCGTCTGGCCGCCCACAGCCGTCGATTCGGCAATGTTCAGCGTGCCGTCACCGAACGGCAGATTGATGGTCGGTGCCGGCACGTTGTGGATTTGCACGTCAACCGACGCCGTCAGCGGCGAGGTGTTGCCCGCGCTGTCGGTGACAGTCACGACGACCGGCCAGGTGCCGTCCTGCAAGCCCAGCAACTGCGCTGGCGTCAGGGTAACCGTCCAGGTTCCGGCAGCAGAATCCACATCCACCGGCACCGCGTTACCGTTAATCACCACCGTGACGGTCTGACCCGGCGAGGTAATACCGGTGGTACCGGTAATGGTGCCGCCCGCTGTGGCTTCATCGAGATTCAGCACGCCGTCACCGAACGGGATATTGATTCCCGCCACAGGCAGAACATGCGTCAGCGCCGTGAAATCGAGCGTACCCGCTTCACTGCTCGGGTTACCCGCACTGTCTGTCGCCGTCACCGAAATGGTGTGCGTGGCATCCGTCAGCCCCAGTAACACAGAAGAAGGCACCGTGGCGGTCCATACGCCATCCGCCCCGACGGTCGCGGTGACCGCCGTGCCATCTATCGTCACCGTCACGGTCTGGCCTGCGCCGACAATGCCGGTGGAGCCAGTGATCAGCTGGGTTGCGCCCGCTTCGGCGGCATTCAGCACGCCATCCACAAACGGCGTATTGATGGTCGGTATGCCCGGTTGGGTCAGTGCCACATTGAGGCTGGCGCTGGAAGAAGCCGGGTTAAGCGCCGTATCCGTCGCCGAGACGCTGATCTGTATTGGCCCGTTGTCCAGCCCGCTGAGCAGACCCGGTGCCACGACGGCAGTCCAGCCTGTTCCGAGGGCATTTACGACACCGGAGATCGGATCCGCCAGCCCCGGAATGGTGACCAGCACGGCAGTGCCCGCCGCCAGCCCGCTGCTGGTGCCGTTCAGGGTAAACCCGGCGGCCGCTTCGGCAATGTTCAGCACGCCGTCACCGGCAATCAGACCGACCGTCAGGGTTGGCAGTGAATGCGTGGCCAGGGTGAAATTGCCCGAGCCGGTGACAATGTTGCCTGAGGTGTCAGTGACGCTGACGCCGAAGGTTTTGTTGCCATCGGTGGTGAGCGCCTGCACATCCGCGCCCGGAATGGTCAGCGACCAGACGCCCTGATCGCTGGCGGTGGTCAGATAATCCTTACCATTGAAGGTCACTTTGACCGTCAGGTTAGGATCGGTGGTCCCGCTTACCGGGACGCCCAGCGCGGCTTCGGCCAGATTGATGATGCCGTCACCGCCGGTATCCACGGTCACGGTCAGCAACGGCGGAATAGTATCCACGGTCACATCGTGCGTGCTGGTGGCGACGTTTTGCGCCACGTCATCCGCAGTAGCCGTAAAGGTGTTGTTGCCGGACGGCATCGCCTGAACCTGCGCGGCGGTCATCGGGAAGCTCCAGCTGCCGTTGGCCTGCACGGTGGCCGTATAGGTCGCCGTGTAGTCTTCGCCGGTAATGACCACCGTCACCGTGCCACCCACAGGAATATGCGTGGAGGTGCCGCTCACGGTCATGCCCTGATTGTGTTCGGTGATATTGATGTAATCATCGCCGGAAATGGCGTTGATGGTCAGGGTCGGCAGGTCGCCCGGCTGGGCGATCACGGTGGCGTTATGCGACGCTGACGCCGGGTTACCGGCCAGATCAGCTGAAGTCGCTGTTACGGTAATCGGCCCGTCGGACAAGGTCGCCAGATCCGCCAGCGGCACGGTTGCCGTCCATTCGCCATTCGCACCGACGAGGGCATTGTAGTTTTTGCCGTTAAAGCTCACCACCACCGTCTGTCCGGCTTCGAGATTGGTGGATGTCCCGGTGATCGGGATATCCGCACCTTTTTCTACCGCATTAATGTAATCATCTTCCGACACCGCTGTGATGGTCAGCGTTGGCAAGTCAGCCGCCGCCGCATCCACGGTGAAGGAATGATTGCCGGTGGTGGTGTTACCGGCGGCATCAGTGATGGTCGCGGAGAGTGTGTAAGTGGTATCTGCCAGCGCCTGTACCACAGAACTTGGCAGCGTGAAGCTCCAGGTTCCGTCCGGCTGGACGATCGCCGTGTAGGTCACATTGTTGAAGCTCAGCACCACAGAAACCGTTTGTCCGGCATCCGGGATGTCAGAGGTACCGCTGATCACCACCGGCTGCAAGGTTTCCGCCGCATTAATAATGTCGTCCGTCGCCACCGGATCAAAGCTCAGCGTTGGCAGCGTGTAATCCACGGTGATGGCGCTGTTGGCCGTACCCGCATTACCCGCGCTATCGGTAGCCGTGACCACAATGTTTTGCGGACCTTCGGTGATTAACTGCAAATCCGCCGCACTGATATTCACCGTCCAGATACCGGCCGCATCGACAGTCGCCGCATGATCCACACCGCCGATATTCACAACGACGGACTGACCTGCGCCCGTGACGCCAGTGGTCCCGGTGAGCGTCTGGTCGGTGTCTGCTTCGCGCTGATTGAGGAAAGTATCGCCGAACGGCGTATCGATGGTCGGCACCGGCACGTTCTGCGTCGCCACTTCGATACTGACCGGTGGCAGCGTGGTGGTGTTGCCTGCCGCATCGGTCAGTTCAGCGGTCAGCGGATAACTGCCGTCGGCCAGACCGTCGAGGGTGTTCGCCGGAATGGTGGTGCTCCAGCTGCCGTTTGCCTGTACCTCTGCGGTATAGGTCTGGCCGTTGAAGGTCAGTGTCACGATCTGCCCGGCATCGGCCGGATCGCTGTTCCCGCTCAGGGTGATCGGCGCGCCAGCTTCAGCGGCGTTAATCACGTTATCCGTCGCCACGAGATCCAGCGACAGCGCTGGCGGCGTGAAGTCCACGTCCACCGAACCCGGCAGCGTGCCGGTGTTGCCAGCGGCGTCGGTCACCGCCACCGTAATCGTGTTGGTACCTTCACCGAGACCCTGCAAATCTGCCGCAGGAATAGTGACTGTCCAGCTTCCGTCGGTCGCCACGGTGCCGGTGTAAGGCGTGCCGTCAATGGTGACCGTCACCGTCTGGCCGTCGCCGGTCAGCCCGGTTTTCCCGGTCAGGGTCTGATCGGTCGCGGCTTCCGCGCTGCTCAGCAAGCCATCGCCAAACGGCGTGTTGAGCGTCGGTTGCGGCAAGGTGGTGTAAATGCCCAGATCCTGCGTGGTGGTGACCTCTCCCTGATCGGTGGTCACGGTGGTCACAATCACATGACTGGTGCCGTCCGCCAGATTCGCGACATCCCCCGACGGAACATTGACCGTCCAGTTGCCGTCGGCATCGGTCTGTGTGGTGTACGTCGCGGTGCCCAGTTTGACGGTGACGTCAGTGCCTTCCGGTACATTGGCGGTTTTACCGCTGATGTCAAAACCGGTACCCGCTTCGGTGGCATCGATTTTGTTATCGCCGGTGATCGGGTTGATGGTTACACCGCCCAGTGCGCTGTTCACGGTGAAGTCTTCACTGTTAACAGCAGGGTTACCGGCTTTATCCGCGACAGAAACCTCAATGGTTGCCTGGCCGTTTTGCAGCGTCTGCAAGGTCCCCGCCGGAATGCTGACGCTCCATGCGCCGCTGGCCTGCACTGTGGCTTCATACTCAATGCCGCCGACAGTCACGATGACCAGTTGCCCGGCTTCCACATTGGTCGTCGTGCCGCTGACGGTTTGCGGGTTGGTGCGCTCTGCGCCATCCAGCGTGCCGTCTCCGGCAAAGAGATCAATGTCGATGGTCGGCAGGAATGCCGGATCCGCTGTCACGGTCACCGGTGCGGTGGCGGTGCCTGCGTTACCGGCGGCATCGGTGACGGTCGCGGTCAGGGTATAGGTGCCGTTGGCGACGTTCGCCAGCGCATCCGCCGGAATGTTCACCGTCCAGCCGCCGCCTGCTGCCACGGTGCCGGTATAAGTGTGTCCGCCAATGCTGATAGTGACGGTATCCCCCGCCTCACCCGCCCCCGCCGTACCACTGACCGGAATAACCGCTCCGGCGTCGGCGGCATTGATGGTGCCGTCGCCCGCCACCGGCGTGGTGATGGTGACAACGGGCGCGACAGTATCGATGGTCACCGGCGCACTGATATTGCTGGTGTTGCCTGCCGCGTCAGTGACCGCAACCTGTACAGCGCCAGGTCCCTGCGGGAGGGTCTGCAAATCCCCGGCCGGGACGGTGGCGCTCCAGTTCCCGCTGGCATCCACTGTCGCAGGGTAACCATTACCGCCGATGGTAACGGTGACAGTTTGTCCGTCGCCGCTGACGCCGGTGCTGCCGGTCAGGGTCTGACCCGCCGCCGCTTCACTGGCATTAAGCTGGGTATCGCCAAACGGCGTATTAAGCGTGGCCGCCGGTACGGAATGAATGATCACGCCGAAGTCGCTGCTGCCGGACACCGGATTGCCTGCTGCATCGGTCGCGCTGACTTTCACGGTGTTATTGCCGTCATTGAGCAGTGCCAGATCGGCGGCCGGGATTTGTGCGCTCCAGGCACCGCCGACGCCAACCGTTGCCGTGTAGGTTTTGCCGTTCAGCGTGATGGTCACCACGCCGTTAACCGGCACGTTGCTGGATGTGCCGCTGAGGGTAATACCCGCCGCCGCTTCACCGGCATTAAGCTGGTTATCACCCGCCACCGGATTGACCGACAGGCCACTGAGCAGGTTGTTGACGGTCAGGGTTTCGCTGCCGGTCGCCACATTCCCGGCTTTATCCGCCACGGACACGCTGATTTGTGTGGTGCCGTTGGCAAGAAGCGCCAGATCCGCCGCCGGTACGCTGACGCTCCAGCTACCGCTTGGCTGAACCACCGCCGTGTAAGAGTGACCGTTGAGCAGGATCAGCACCGTCTGACCGGCTTCCACATGCGACGTCGTTCCGCTGAGTTGCTGTGCGGTTTTTTGCTCCGCGCCATCCAGCACGTTGTTGCCCGCAAAGGTATTGACGCTGATGGTCGGGCTGTTAGCCGCATCCGCCGCCACCTGCACGCTGGAATTGACCGTGGTGCTGTTACCGGCGGCATCAGACAGCTGAACTTTCACCGGATAGCTGCCGTCTGCCACGCCGTTAAACGTGGCAGCCGGGACGGAAACGCTCCACTGGCCGTTGGGTTGCACAATGCCGGTATAGGTTTCGCCGTTGAGGGTGACGGTGACCGTACGTCCTTGCTCAGAAATCGAGGCCGTGCCGGTGATCGCCACACCGTCCGCCGCTTCTGCGCCGTTGATGTAACCGTCGCCGGAGACCGGATTGACGGTCAGCGTCGGTGCGGTGAAATCTGCGCTCGCATTGCCGCTCACGCTGGCAGTGTTACCTGCGCCGTCGGTGGCATTGACGGTGATCGGCACATTGCCCGCCGGTAAAGCCTGCAAATCGGCCGCCGGCACTTTCACTGTCCAGCTACCGTCTGCGGCGACGGTGGCGTTATAGGTGTGACCACCCAGCGTAACGGTAACCGTCTGACCATCGCCAGTTTTGCCGGTGGTGCCGCTGAGGGTCTGTCCGGCGGCGGCTTCTGTCGCATTGAGCAGGCCATCAGTAAACGGGGTATTGAGGGTTGGCACCGGCGCGACGTTATCCACACCGACGGAGACGCTGTTATTGAGCGTCGTACCGTCCAGCGCCTGAACGCTGGCGGAAAGTTGCAGGCCAGCGGGATCCGTTCCCAGAGATTGTAAATCGGCGGATGACAGTGCCAGAGACCATTTGCCGTTTGGCTGCACCAGGGCAAGGCGGATCAGTGAACCGAACGTCACCGTCACCAGCGCAAACGGCGCGACGCCGAGCGTGGTCCCGGTGATCAAAATACCGTCATTGGTTTCGGTGACGTTGATGACGTTGTCGCCGGTCACCGGATCAATCGCGATGCCATTGTCAGTGGAATCCACCGTGAAGGTATCGTTGCCGGTCGCCGGGTTACCGGCTTTATCAGACACGCTGACATTGATGGTTTTCGTGCCGTCGGTCAGCGCGACCATATCGGCTGCCGGAATGATCACACTCCAGTTACCGCTGGCCTGCACCGTGGCTTCATAGGTATTGCCGTTGAGCGTAATGGTGACAATCTGACCCGCTTCGACGCGGGTCGTGGTCCCGGTCAGCACCTGAGCCGTCTGCACTTCTGCGCCATCCACGGCGTTATCACCGCCAAACGCATTCACCGTAATAACCGGCTGAACCGTGGCATCCGCGACAACGTGCAGCGGGCTGGTGCTGGTGGTGCTGTTACCCGCCGCATCCGTCAACGTGGCGCTGACGGTGAAATCACCGTTCAGACCGGTCAGGGTACCTGCCGGAATTTGCGTGCTCCATGCGCCGTTATCGCCGACCACGGCGGTAAAGGTATTGCCATCAATGGTGATGGTGACCGTTTTGCCCGCGTCAGCCACTGAGGCGGTACCTGACAGGGTCAGTGCGCCCGCCGCTTCGGCCAGACTGATTTGCCCGTCGCCCGCCAGCGGATTGATCACCAGTGTTGGCGCGACGGTATCGACGGATACGTTGGTAGTCAGCGAGTTGTGGTTACCGGCAGAATCGGTGACGTTCACCACCACAGAATTCTGGCCCTGCGGCAGGGTTGATACCGCCGAGGCTGGCAGCGTGACGGTGTAAGTGCCGTTTGGCAGAACCGTGCCGGTGTAAGTGTGGCCGTCGATCACCACGCTGACGGTCTGACCCGCGCCTTTCAGCCCGGTGTTACCGGTCAGGGTCTGGTTAGATCCCGCCTCGGTATTGTTGAGCACGCCGTCGCCGCCAAACGGTGGCGTCAGGGTGACGTCGCCCGGATGCGTAGCCACATTGACGCTGGCGTTGACACTGACGCCCGCCATGCTGACTTTGACGGTGGTCGCGCCATCGGCCAGCGCCTGCAAATCAGCCGCCGGGACGTTGATGCTCCAGGAACCGTTTGCCGTGGTGGTGCCGGTATAGGTTTTGCCGTTCAGCGTCACCGTCACGACGGTGCCAGCTGGGACGTTCGAGGCAATCCCGCTGATGGCCAGCGGTGACTGCGCTTCGGTCTGGTTAAGCTGGCCGTCACCGGAAATCGGGTTCACCACAATCCCGGCGAGGGACGCATTGACGGTCACATTTTCGTTGGTGGTGGCGGTATGGCCCGCGGTGTCTTTCACGGTCGCGTTGATGGTCAGCGTACCGTTTTCCAGCCCGAGCAGATCGGCGGCAGGCACGGAGACACTCCATTTGCCATTGGCCAGTACCGTCGCGGTATAGGTTTTGCCATTCAGCGTGATGGTGACAACCTGACCGGCGGTGACATGGGTCGTCGAGCCGCTGATGGTCTGATTCACCTGACGTTCCGCGCCATCGAGCACGTTGTCTCCGGCAAAGGCGTTCAGGGTGATGGTCGGCGTGGTACTGACCACCGAGGTATTAACCGTCAGATCATGGGTTACCGTGGTGCTGTTACCGGCAGAATCGGTCAGCGCGACACGGATGTCATACTCGCCGTTCGCCAGCGCCGCGACGCGGTTGGCCGGAACAGTGACCGACCACGCGCCATTGCTGCCGACGGTCGCGGTGTAATTCACGCCGTTCAGGGTGACGGTGATCGTGCGCCCGGCTTCTGACGCGGAGGCAGTACCGGAGACAACCAGCGGCTGGTTGTGTTCGGCAGCGTTGATAATATTGTCGCCGGAAACGGCGTTGACGTTGATGACCGGCGGTGTGGTGTCGACCACCACGGTGACGCTTTTGCTGATACTGGCGCCCGCACTGTTGGTCACTTTCACGGTCACCACGTAAGTGCCGTCCGCCAGTCCCTGCAATTCACCGGCGGTCAGCGGTAAATTCCACGCCCCGCCGCTGCCAATTTTTGTGGTGTAGGTTTTGCCGTTGATGGTCAGGGTGATCGTATCACCCGCTGCCACGTTGGTCGCCACGCCGGAGAAGGTTTGGGTGCTGCGCACTTCCGTGGCGTTCAGGCGGTTATCACCGGCGAACGCGCCGAGCGTCAGGGTCGGGGTATCGCCGCCCTCGTTGCCGCCGTTATTGCCGCCATTGTCGCTGCTGCTGCCACCACCGCCCCCGCCGCCACCTGCGGCAATCGCAATACCCGCACCCAGCGCGATAACGCCCAGCACGGCACCTAAGACCGCGGGATCAAAATTGGAAGAATCAATAACCAGCGCGCCCACGCCCGGAATGGTTTCATAGGCGGGAACAATCGGTACCGCAGCCGCAGTGGCCCCGGTATCGACAAAAGCGGCGTGCTCAATCGGATGCACGCCGTCATCGAAAATCAGTTCACTGTGATGGCCTTTGCCATCGGTGTCGAAGAAGCTGTGGTAGCGGACCGTGCGGCCATCCTTCATGTGGATGACCAGATCATTGCCGACACGCTCGTAGCTGGTGACGGCATCACGCGTGGCATGCACGCGTACGATACTGATTTGATTGAGGGTGACGTCCTGGCTGGAATTTGAAACCTGAGAGATTACCGCACCGTTTGTACGAGAAAGAACATCTGTCACTACGCTACCGTTCTGAGCCATGTTGTACCCCTGTAACACCAGTTGTTGCCCACACGTGCAAAGAACCGCTGTGCCGGTTATCGGGGCAGAGCAGTTCCACATGTATGAAGACCATTAAGAAAAATGGGTATACTTCCAACTGGTGTTTGGGACGTCATAGACTACAAAACAAACAAAATACAGCGTCGTTAATGCATTTATGTCTTTTTTTAGGATGCGTAAAAAACATCATTTCGGTAATTTTTTGTCCGAAACTCCATAAGTTATATGCATGATTTGGCTTAAGTGCCATAAAAAAAGATAATCAATGAGATTGAAAAATTTCATTAAAGTTAGCCAAAATATAAGTTTGACGGATGTAAAATCCTGTCCTAGTCACAATTTGCGCTAAACATAACGATAAAAAACAACATCTTTGCAACTTATCCATGAAGAGTAAGCGGGCTTATTATTAATAAAATCAAGTGTTAGACTCAGGCTTTAACCATCAAAATGACTTACCAATTGTGTGATCGTCTTTTAGATTTTCTGGCGTTAACCTATTTCACTAACAAATAATTAAGACTATGTGCAATCACAGTAACTTATGCTTTCTGATAAAGTGTCCGGTCAGTCAGACAGGTGGAATGTGAGTCACCCTTCTTACGTACAGCAAAAAGGATTTTACCGTCATGTCTCATGACCCGATGACCACAGATTCATCCCCTGCCTTACCGCGCGCGGCCGCCTCTGTACCGGGCGTGGCGCAGCAACATGCAACACGACTGACGTTTCTGCTTTCGGGCTTTGCCATGGCCGCCTGGGCACCGCTGGTGCCCTTTGTGAAATTGCGTCTGGCGATCAGCGACGGCACGCTGGGACTGCTGCTGTTGTGCATCGGCGCAGGCTCGACCTTTTCGATGCCGCTGACCGGTTTTCTGACCGGTAAGCTGGGCTGTAAGACGGTGATTCTGATTGCCAGCACCTTGCTGTTGTTGTCTTTGCCTTTGCTGACGCTGATGGACAGCACGGCGGGCATGGCGCTGATCCTGCTGGTGTTCGGTGCCGCAATGGGCATGATTGATGTGGCGATGAACGTGCATGCGGTGGTGGTGGAAAAAGCCAGCGGACGCGCGATGATGTCCGGGTTTCATGGCTTCTTCAGCATGGGCAGTATTTTTGGCGCGCTGGCGGTCACCGGGCTGCTGTTTCTCGGGCTGACACCGTTTCAGTCGGTAGTTCTGGTGGTGATTCTGCTGGCGATTCTGGTGATGTTTACCAGTCCGCATTTGTGGCGTCACACCCGTCATGAAGGCGACGGCCCGATATTTGTGCTGCCCCGTGGCTGGGTGGTATTGCTCGGATTTTTATGTTTTGTGATGTTTATGACCGAAGGGTCAATGCTGGACTGGGGCGCACTGTTCCTGACGACGGAACGCGGCGTGTCGGCCCATCAGGCCGGTCTGGGTTACGCGGTGTTCTCCGTCGCCATGACCGCCGGACGTCTTACCGGTGACCGGATCATCGCCACGTTTGGCCGTTTTAATGTGCTGATGTACGGCAGTTTATGTGCCAGCCTCGGGCTGGTGTTGCTGACCACCGTCGATAATTTGTGGATAGCCGGACTGGGCTTTGTCATGATTGGATTTGGCGCCGCTAATCTGGTGCCCATCATGTTCAGCGCGGCGGGAAATCAGACGTCGATGCCCGCCAGTATGGCGATTGCGTCGGTGACCACATTAGGCTACGCCGGGATCCTGGCCGGTCCGGCATTGATCGGTTTTATTGCGCAAGTCAGCAGCCTGTCCATTGCCTTAGGTTGCGTGGCAGCCATGATGTTATGCGTCGCTGCCTGCGCCAGAGCCGTTGTCAGATAAAAAAGAGTGATAACAAGAATGAAGGAAAAAACTCATCATCATGGCTGGTAAATACTTATCGCTGACCTCGACCAATATCACGCGGTTCTTTTGGTTCTTCGTTTTGCTGCTGGTCATGGGGCTGGGCCTGTATGGCTATAATTACACCAATGCTTATCTGAACGATAAACTGCGCACGGTGCAGAACACCGCCGAACTACTGCAAAAGCGCATCGATAAGTACCGTTATATGACCTATCAGATTTATGATAACTTCACCGGCCAGCCGCTGTCGCCGGAAGCCGTCAGCACGCAGGAAATCCGCCTGCGTCAGGACATGTATTTTGTCTCGAAACCTCACAAAAAAACCGATGCGCTGATTTTCGGTACACACGACAGCTCAACGCTGGATCTGACCCTGAAAATTTCGGCGTTTCTGGATGACCAGTGGGGCGCCACTAACCAGCCTTATTCGCTGTACTACCTCAACGGTCAGGACAACAGCATGCTGCTGGTCACCACCGTACCGCTGCAACAGCAGGATTCCCGGCTGAAGGAAAACTACTTCACCAGTACGCTGCAATCGCGTCGCGCCGAAATGTTGCAACAGGCCAACACGCTGGATGAACGTGAAAGTTATTCGGCTTTGCGTAAATCACGCCAGAGCAATGATTACTCTTTCTCACTGCGCACAACCTTCAATAATCCGGGCCATCTGGCGACCGTGATTGCCTTCGATCTGCCGATGAGTGATCTGATCCCTTACAACATGGCGCGGGATAATTTCCAGCTTAATGGCAACACCACCGCCGTGAATGAAGGCGATCCGGCAGATGATGACAACGCCGCCGCCAGCAGCATTGTGATGCAGGGCTGGTCGCTGGTGTTTGACGTGCCTCTGAGCAATTCCCCGCTGTCGCTGACCTATCACGTGCCGCTGGTCAGTCTGGTGGTGGATCTTTCCCGCAATAACTTCTGGCTGATCCTCATCAACCTGTTCCTGATGGGTCTGGCGATGGCCAGCATCTATTTCATCCGCCATCAGTACATCCGGCCAAGCGAGAATATGGCCGCGCAGTTGCAAATGCAGCAGGCGCTGAATCAGGAAATCATCTCGGGTCTGCCGCTTGGTTTGCTGGTGTATAACTTCAGCAATCACAGCGTGATCCTCAGTAACAAAATCGCTGATCAGCTGTTACCGCACCTTAGCCTGAATAAAATCGCCAATATGGCCGAGCAGCATCACGGCACCATTCAGGCGACGGTGAATAATGAAGTCTATGAAATCCGCATGATCCGCAGTCAGATTTCGCCGGAAACCTACCTGTTTATGCTCCACGATCAGGATAAAGAGGTGATGGTGAACCGCACGCTGCAACAGGCCAAACGTGAGTTTGAGAAGAACCTGCAGGCGCGCAAACTGATGCTGCATAATTTGGGCATTGAGCTGAATCAGCCGTTGCAGGAACTGAACGGGCTGGCTGTCGCACTGGTGGAAGAACAGCACCCCGAAGAACGTCAGACGCTGGAAGGCAAGCTGCTCAATGAATCGCGGAATGCGCTGACGCTGGTGGATAACATCACCCTGCTGACCCGGCTGGAAACCCAGGACTGGCAACCGGCCAATGAAAGCTATGTGCTGTCGGCGATGGTTGATGAACTGCTGCTCGAGGCCCTGCCCCGCCTGAGTCAGAAAGGACTTGGCTTGCTCAATCATTTCCAGATTGCGCCGGACGCCACCTTTACCGGCGATGTGCAGGCCGTGAAGAAAATCCTGTCCCTGCTGCTTGATTACGCCATTGTCACGACGTCTCTGGGTAAAGTCACGCTGACCAGCGAACAGGACGAAGATCGCCCGGATCAGCTGATTTTCCACATTAACGACACCGGCAGCGGAATTTCCAAAGAAGAATTGAGCAATCTGAATTATCCTTTCCTGAGCCAGACGTTAGTCGATCGCTTTAATCACGGCTCCGGGCTGACATTCTTCCTGTGTAATCAGTTGTGCAAAAAACTGGGCGGTCAGCTGGAAATCCGCAGCAAGCTCAATATCGGCACGCGCTATACTGTTCGCGTTAAACAGCGTCAGGAAGCGCAGGAAGTGGAAGCGGACGACGAGAAATTACTGAACGATGTGACGGTGTTACTCGATATCACATCGGATGAAGTTCGCGGTATTGTTACGCGGACCATGAACGCTTACGGCGCTGTCTGCATCGTGGCGGATGACCGTCAGGTGGCGCGGGAATATGATGTTTTACTGACAGATAATCCGCAAAACAGTGACAAATTTACGCTGCTGCTGACCGACGATGAGTCCGGTTTCCAGCAGCTTGAAAAGCATTATATCCGCGTCAATTACAACATCAGCAGTGCGCTGATCGACGCAACCTTACTGTTAATTGAGCAGCAATTTGCTGTGTCCGATGACAGTGTTTCACCCGAAGAACCCGGAGAAGACTCTCTCGACTTTTATGAAAAGCAGCTAAAATCAAGCGATTACTATCAGCTTTTTGTCGAGACAGTACCGGAAGATCTTGAGAAACTGTATAATGAAAACCAACGCCGTGATTTCACATCACTTTCCCAAACAGCACATCGTCTCAAGGGGGTGTTCGCCATGCTGAACCTGACCCCAGGCAAGCAAATGTGTGAATCGTTAGAACAATACATCGCAGATGGCGATGCATTACAGATTACTGAAACCATCAATCACATTGATTCTTTTGTCTCCAGACTGCTCCAGCAAGGTAGCTAATCACATGAATAATATGAACGTAATTATTGCTGATGACCATCCTATCGTCCTGTTTGGTATTCGTAAGTCCCTTGAACAAATTGAATGGGTGAATGTTGTAGGCGAGTTCGAAGACTCAACGGCACTGGTTAACAGCTTAAGCAAACTTGATGCCCATGTGTTGATCACAGACCTGTCCATGCCGGGCGACAAATTCGGCGATGGCATCACGTTGATCAAATACATCAAACGCCATTACCCGCAGCTCTCCATTATTGTTCTGACCATGAACAATAACCCGGCGATCCTCAGTTCTGTTCTCGATCTGGATATCGAAGGGATTGTGCTTAAACAAGGCGCACCCACCGATCTGCCGAAAGCGCTGGCCGCTTTGCAGAAAGGGAAAAAATTCACGCCTGACAGCGTGGCAAAATTGCTGGAGAAAATCAGCGCCAACGGTTACGGCGACAAACGCCTGTCTCCGAAGGAAAGCGAAGTGCTGCGCCTGTTCGCAGAAGGCTTCCTGGTGACTGAGATTGCCAAAAAACTGAACCGCAGCATCAAGACCATCAGCAGCCAGAAGAAATCGGCCATGCTGAAACTGGGCGTGGAAAACGATATCGCCCTGCTGAACTACCTGTCTTCCGTCAGCTCCCAGCCGGTGGATAAAGACTAACGTTTCAGGGCGATATGTAGGTCCAGACGTACAAAAGGCACCGGAAGGTGCCTTTTTCACATCTGAACCCACATACCGGAGTGTGATGTTTTGAACTGCATGAGCAGTGAGTCCGGTTATAATATTTGCAAAATCAGCAGAATTTACTGAATTTTAAAGTTTTAGAAATCTCACCGTGTATTATTCCATGATGGCAGGCACTATATAGGGAGTGGACTTCAACTCATAAATATATCAAATAGATCTTGAGAAAACCTATGCAAAGGTAAATTAATAGAACAGCTTAGTAAACAGTTAAAATGAGTTGTCATTCGCAGTTTAATTCCACTATAAAAACACCCTCATTAATACAAGAAAAACCATGACGGAAAACATAACTGAATCAAGCCAGATAATCATATCTTCTTTTTCATGGTGGATTGTATTGTCATACTTTGCTATTTCACTGTTCGCTATTTTTTCACTTTACTTGATGCAACTTGCTATATGTAAAGGAAAACGAAGGATGTTTTATTTTTTAGGATTTTTAGCTTGCATGGTTTTTGCACTCCCCTATTTTCGGGCAGCAGTTTTTAGCGATGCATTTCTCGGGTTCATTGATATTGAAATATACCCGTACCTGCGTCCGTTTCATTTTATATTTTGTTTTTTATGCTTATATTGCATTCCGGTTAAATACAGACTGCGATAGGATTATTTTGAGTATTTGTAAAAGAGCGGGCTATAAGCAGTTTTAATAAACCTGGCCATCTCAGGCAGGATCAATACAAAAGGCACCTCACGGTGCCTTTTGTATTTTCCGACGTCGTCCGTCAGGACTGTCGTTTTTTGCGCACCAGCGCGCTGTAGTAGCTGAGGGTACTGCGCAGGGTATCGAGCGTGACCGGCTTCGACAGGCAGTTATCCATACCCGCTTCCAGACAACGCTGACGCTGTTCCGCCAGCGCGTTGGCCGTTACCCCAATCACCGGCAGCGTATGGCCCAGCTCACGCAGTTTTTGCGTCAGGCCATAGCCGTCGAGTCGCGGCATGTTGACGTCGCTGAGCACGATATCAATTTCATGAGCGCGCATGGCATCCAGCGCATCCATCCCGTCATTGGCGGTGACGACGATATAGCCCATTGTGCCCAGCTGATCTGCCAGCAGTCGGCGGTTGATCGGATGGTCGTCGACCACCAGCAGGGTGATGTCGCTGAAGTCCTGCGTCACTGCGGCTTCAGGTGCCGGTAAACCGCCCTCTTCCGCCGTTGCCTCAAGATGGTAAATCCGGTTGAGCAGCGCCGTGATCTCCAGCGGTGTCGAGGTGCTGTGAACCCAATAGCCCGGCCGGGTTTCCACCGGTGGCCCGATATGGTCGATGGAGAATTCAATCTGCGCGGCCAGCTCACCCTTGTGGATCAACGGCGTATCGGTGATCAGCACGTCTTCCCGCTGACTTTGCAGACCCGGCTCGCAACGCTGAACGTTCGCGCCGTAATAGCGCATCAGTTGCATCAGATAGCTTTCCAGATAAGCATTGCGCACATCCAGCCAGACCGTTTTGTCCTGCCAGTTATCCAGCGGTTCCCCTGACGGGAAGATGGCGTTATACAGCGGGATGCGCACCGTGAAGGAACTGCCCAGCCCCGGCTCGGATTCCACCTCGATATCGCCATCCATCAGGTTAATCAGCTTTTCACAGATCGCCAGACCCAGCCCGGTGCCCTGGAAATGACGTTGCACGCCGGTTCCGACCTGGAAGAACGGATCAAACAGGCGGGTGATTTCCCGCTCGGGAATGCCGACGCCGGTGTCGCGTACCTGGAATTCGAGGTAGTTGCCGCAGGTTCTGACGTTCAGCACGATACAGCCGGTATCGGTGAATTTGATCGCGTTATTGAGAATGTTCGAAATGACCTGCTGTAAACGCACCGGATCGCCATTGAACGATAACGGCACGTTATGCTCGATAAAGCAGTACAGCCCGAGGCGTTTTTTCACCACCAGCGGCAGATAGTTACCGGCAATGTGGGTGATCACTTCGCGACAGGAGAAGTCCTGCGGCTCGATTTTCAGCTGCTCGGATTCGATTTTGGAGAAGTCGAGAATGTCGCTGATGATTTTCAGTAACAGCGCCGAGGAGTTGTTCATCGCCGTCACCAGACGGTCAACCCCCTGCGGCAGTCCCTGAGTTTGCAGTAAATCCAGGTTACCGATGATACCGTACAGCGGCGTACGTAATTCGTGGCTGACCGTCGCCAGGAACATAGATTTCGACTGGCTGGCCTGCTCGGCGGCGTTCGCCATTTCCTGCAGGGATTCTTCCATTTTCACCCGCGCGCTGACGTCGATCAGTACGCAAATCGCCACGTCTTCGTTTCTGTAACGCGAATGCACGAAGCTCAGCTGGATGTTGTTATTGTTCTTGGTGATAACATCGACGAAATTCGTCTGCTGATCGCAGATGATCCGCGTAATGCGCTGCCGGTCTTCCTGCGTCAGCATGCTGATATAGTTGTGCGCCAGCTCGTTACTCAGGATATTTACGCCATCGCTGATACGCAAAATGGAGATCCCGACCGGGGCTGAGGCCACGATTTTATGATTGAACTGCTCGTGCTCTTCCAGCCGGAAAGCGTTCTCCTCCGCCGGTAAAAACATTTTGCGCTCAAATACCCAGGCCAGAATAAACAGCAGCAGGCCGGAGAAAATATTCAGTAAGACGGCGTTAAATATCAGGATTTTAAACCGCTCAATCACCGTATTAAACGGCATGGAATACACCACGCTGAGGGACGATGGCGTCAGCGGCTTTTTATAAATAAGATCTTTGTAGCCATTCACGTATCCGAAATACGCGCTTTCCTGCGGATACACTCCCGGCGCGGGATTGGTGTGTTCATTTTCAGAAATCCGCAGCAAGGGCTGATCATCAGCGTCCAGCAACGTGACGGAGGTGTGCTGGGCGTTCGGGTTGATCAGGTCTTCCATACGCAGGTTTTGCTGAATGCCCATCAGCGCTTCCAGCTTGTTGCCGACATAAATCGGCGTCAGCACGTACAAATAACCGGAGTCTTTATTGTCGGACTGCGACACCCAGTACAGGCTGTTTTCTTTATCCTGACTCTTGCCGTTGCGGTATTGCAGGATTTTTTCGTGCAGCGATTTCAGTTGATCCTGACTCTCACGCTCAAGCGGTTCACTGCTGATACCGAAATCGACCAGACACAAATTCTCACCGCTGATATAAAACACGCGGTTGAGATCATAGGCATCGGAAAAATTGTCTTTCCAGTAGTGGATCATGTTACCCAGTGAAGACAGCGAATTACGGTAGCTGTCGTTGATCTGGGAACAATCAGATTCAGGGAACAGGGAGAGATACGTCGGCGTGGTATTTTTGGTGCTGATCATGCCATTGATGATATCCAGCCCGTTCATCGAGTCGCTGAGCCGTTTCTCTGCCATAAACTTAATGCTGTGCATGACGTCATTCGAGTTTTTGACGTAACTCTGCGCCAGATCGTAATTGAGGTTGTCCTCATCGCGGATCTCGGATTCTTTGTTATGGAAAATACTCAGCACATAAAAGGTGGTCAGCAGCACACCCAGTGTCCACAACATAAGCGCCAGCACCCGGAAAAGATAACGGGAGATCCTCAGCGTGGTGCGAAACGAAGCAAGATATTTCAAGGGTTAACCATTGATGTTACGGCTCTGAGAGCGGGATAAATTTGAATTCAGAATACACTATTGTTGCGGTTTCTATAAAAAAGGGCATAACAAATGTTATGCCCTTTTGTTATCTGACTAAGAAGACTTATTCTTCTTCGTCATCTGCTGGCTGATCGTCTTCACTTTCTGCGTCGTCTGGCAGGTCAGCCGCTTGTGCTGCTTCCAGTTCGCCCGCTTCGGTGGCTACGCCATCCAGTTCTTCGTCTTCTACCGGTTCTGCAACACGTTGCAGACCCACCACGTTTTCGTCGTCTGCGGTACGGATCAGCGTCACACCCTGGGTGTTACGGCCAACAGTACTCACTTCGGAAACGCGGGTACGCACCAGGGTGCCGGCATCGGTGATCATCATGATCTGATCGGCTTCATCCACCTGGATCGCGCCAATAACCGGTCCGTTACGCTCGCTCACTTTGATCGAGATAACGCCCTGCGTTGCACGGGATTTGGTTGGGTATTCGGTCGATTCAGTACGTTTACCGAAACCGTTCTGCGTCACAGTCAGAATACACCCGTCGCCGCGTGGGATGATCAACGACACAACGCTGTCGCCTTCGCCCAGACGGATACCGCGTACACCGGTCGCCGTACGGCCCATCGAGCGGACCGCTTCTTCAGAGAAGCGCACCACTTTACCGGCAGCAGAGAACAGCATGACTTCGTCTTTACCGTCAGTCAGGTCAACACCAATCAGCTCATCACCCTCGTTAAGGTTGATGGCGATGATGCCAGCGCTGCGTGGACGGCTGAAATCAGTCAGGGCGGTTTTCTTCACGGTACCGCTGGCGGTCGCCATGAACACATGACGGCCTTCTTCGTACTCGCGTACTGGCAGAATGGCGGTAATACGTTCGTTCGGCTCAAGCGGCAACAGGTTGACGATAGGACGGCCACGGGCACCGCGGCTGGCTTCCGGCAACTGATAGACTTTCATCCAGTACAGACGTCCGCGACTTGAGAACATCAGAATGGTGTCGTGGGTGTTGGCCACCAGCAGACGATCGATAAAGTCTTCTTCTTTGATGCGTGCTGCTGACTTACCTTTACCGCCGCGACGCTGCGCTTCGTAATCGGTCAGAGGCTGGTATTTCACGTAGCCCTGATGCGACAAGGTCACCACAACGTCTTCCTGATTGATCAGGTCTTCGATGTTGATGTCAGACGTATTGGCCGTAATTTCGGTACGACGCGGATCGTTATACTGATCGCGGATCGCTTCCAGTTCTTCACGAATGACTTCCATCAGACGTTCAGGGTTGGACAGGATGAACAGCAGCTCGGCGATTTGTACCAGCAGCTCTTTGTATTCATCCAGCAGTTTTTCATGCTCAAGGCCGGTCAGTTTCTGCAGACGCAGATCCAGAATGGCCTGCGCCTGTTGTTCAGTCAGGAAGTATTTTTCATCGTGAATACCAAACTGCGGCTCCAGCCATTCAGGACGGGCTGCATCGTCACCGGCACTTGCCAGCATCGCGGCAACGTTGCCCAGATCCCATGAACGCGCCACCAGGCCCGCTTTCGCTTCAGCCGGCGTCGGTGCAGCACGGATCAGTTCAATGATCGGGTCGATGTTTGCCAGCGCGATGGCCAGTGCTTCGAGGATATGAGCACGGTCGCGGGCTTTACGCAGTTCGAAAATGGTACGGCGTGTCACCACTTCACGGCGGTGGCGGACGAAGGCAGACAGGATTTCTTTCAGGCCGAGAATTTTCGGCTGACCCTGATGCAGTGCCACCATGTTGATACCGAAAGAGGTCTGCAACTGGGTCAGGGAATACAGGTTGTTCAGCACCACTTCGCCGACCGCATCGCGTTTGATCTCAATGACAATACGCATGCCGTCTTTATCAGACTCATCGCGCAGGGCACTGATCCCTTCAACACGTTTTTCTTTCACCAGCTCGGCGATCTTTTCGATCAGACGGGCTTTGTTCACCTGATACGGGATCTCGTGAACAATGATGGTTTCGCGACCGGTTTTCGCATCGGCTTCCACTTCCGCGCGGGCGCGGATGTAAATCTTGCCACGACCGGTACGGTAAGCTTCTTCGATGCCGCGACGACCGTTGATGATCGCCGCCGTCGGGAAGTCCGGCCCCGGGATGTGTTCCATCAGCCCTTCAATGCTGATGTTTTCATCTTCAATGTACGCCAGACAGCCGTTGATCACCTCGGTGAGGTTATGCGGCGGAATGTTGGTCGCCATACCGACCGCGATACCTGACGAGCCGTTGACCAGCAGGTTAGGAATTCGGGTTGGCATCACAGAAGGAATTTGTTCGGTGCCGTCATAGTTAGGCACGAAATCGACAGTTTCTTTTTCTAAGTCTGCCAGCAGTTCGTGAGCAATTTTTGACATGCGGATTTCGGTGTAACGCATGGCGGCGGCGGAGTCGCCATCCACCGAACCGAAGTTACCCTGGCCGTCCACCAGCATATAGCGAAGTGAGAAAGGCTGAGCCATACGAACAATGGTGTCATACACCGCGGTATCACCGTGCGGGTGATATTTACCGATAACGTCACCGACCACACGGGCCGATTTTTTGTAGGCTTTATTCCAGTCGTTACCGAGGACATTCATTGCGAAAAGTACGCGGCGGTGCACCGGTTTCAAACCATCGCGCACATCTGGTAACGCACGTCCGACAATAACGGACATCGCATAATCCAAATAAGAGTTTTTCAGCTCTTCTTCGATGTTAATCGGTGTGATTTCTCTGGCAAGGTCGCTCATGGAGCTGCTATCCCTCTACTGATTATTCATGGCCGCTGCCCACGTAGGCATATATAGCGCAAAGGTGTAAAACTATACCACAAACCAGCCAAACGTGGAAAACAACCGCCCCCTTTTGCGTACTATTATCCAACGCGTTTCAAACCTTTGCGCAAACGGCTGCATTTCGTATAAACATTAACCAGAACCACAAAACTGCGCCAAAGCAGATGGAATATGTATAATCCGCTAATCAAGTTATAAGGAGTTCATCACGCTCATGGCAACCACACCGTCCTCAGCAACACAAAACATCGACCACGAAGAAATCGCCAAGTTTGAGGCCGTCGCCTCGCGCTGGTGGGATCTGGAAGGCGAATTCAAACCGCTGCACCGTATCAATCCGCTGCGTCTGAACTACATTCTCGAACGCGCCGATGGCCTGTTCGGCAAGAACGTGCTGGATGTCGGGTGCGGTGGCGGCATTTTGAGTGAGAGCATGGCGGTAGCAGGTGCGAATGTTACCGGTCTAGACATGGGCGGTGAGCCATTACAGGTGGCACGTTTACATGCGCTGGAAAGTGGCGTGAAAGTGGATTACGTACAGGAAACGGTAGAATCTCATGCCGACGCACATCCGCAGCAATATGATGTGGTGACCTGCATGGAAATGCTCGAGCACGTGCCGGATCCGGCTTCTGTGGTTGCCGCCTGTGCGCGTCTGGTGAAACCGGGAGGTCACGTGTTTTTCTCCACCATCAACCGCAATAACAAAGCCTGGCTGATGGCGATTTTCGGCGCAGAATACGTGCTGAAGATGGTGCCGAAAGGTACGCACGACATCAAAAAATTCATCAAGCCTTCTGAATTGCTGGGTATGATCGACCGCACCTCGCTGTTTGAACGTCATATTATGGGGCTGCATTACAACCCGCTGACGGATCACTTTAAGCTCGGGCCAAATGTAGATGTGAACTACATGATCCACACGCAGGCCCTGTAAAACACGGCCAGCAAAAAAGGGTGACAGATCCGTCTGTCACCCTTTTTTTATGCTTTCTTTCCGGCCGTTTTACCAGCGGACAGTCAACCCGACTGAGCCTTCGGTTTGCGAAAAATCATCCGACCCTTTTTGCTGTCCGATTTTGCCCCAGACGGTGGTATTCGCGCCAAGGTTGCCGCTGATACCGGCACTCAGTTCCGCGCTGTCTTTTGCCGTGTTATCGCTAAAACTCACACCGTCGACATTCAGGGAGGTCTGCGCACTGTTATGGCGGTAGCTGGCGTCGACGAAAGGTTTGATATGCAGCGTTTTGCCCGGATGAATATCCCATTCGCTGCGTAAACCCACTCGCGTCTGGATATTGTCATCACCCGCCTGTGCCACTTTTGACTGACTGGCCGAGGTGAAATCCTTCTGTTTCACGCCCTGATAAATCACCTGCGCCTGCGGTTGCAGGGTCCAGTTCCACTGATCTCCCTGCATCAGGGTGAAACGGTAACCCCCTTCCAGTGAGGCCAGAAGACCGGAGGAGTGATAATTATCGTCGCCCGTGCCGTCTTCGCTGACGCTGTTATCAAACCAGGCATATTGCAGCCAGCTGTCGAGATAGGCTCCCTGATGCGCCTGCGCATCCTGATACCAGGCACCGGTCAGCCCCACGGCGTAACCCTGACTGTCATTGTCGGATTTACGTCCGGTCAGCACGCTGGTGCTGTCGCCGCTGTTATGACTGTAGCCCGCCACCACACCCGCCAGTAACTCGCCATTGCCCGCAGAGTGTTGCAGGAAATTGGCGCTGAGTTGCGCCACCGACGTGTCGTTGTGGCTGTCAATCTGATTGCCAAAGGTGGCGCTGTCGCGCGCGGTATCCACGCGCAATTTCAGGTGGTCGTGATCAGCACCGGCATGATCCTGCGCCGTCATACTGAAGACGTTATTGGCGATGCGCAGGTTACTCATATAGCCGCCCATTTTAGGGTTCAGCACCGGGGTGAAATCATCCCCGCCAGAGGCTGGCTCAGGTTGTGGCTGCGGTTCTGGCTGTGGCTGGACATCAGGATCGGGCTGAGGTTGGGGTTCAGGCTGCGGATCGGGTTTTACCACCTGCGAACGCAGATACCAATCCTGATTATCCTGCACCAGCGAATAGTCGTACGCACCCATATTGATATATTGCTGACCACTGGCCAGATGGAAATCTGCCGCATTCTGGAAGCTTTGCGGGTCGGCAACAAAATCGACGACTTTAATGCCGGTTTGCGTGGCCTGCCCGATACCGCCGACCGGCACAATCGCCAGCGCGGTATCACCGGAAGTATTGCCGTTGAGGATCAGTTGGTCGGTAGCCGACGTATCGCCATTCATTTCCGTTTCCAGCACCACAGTACCACCGCCGGTGTAATCACCGTTAACCGTCAGCGTATCGCCCGCGGCGCCGTTTTGCAGACTGGCGGTTCCCGCGCTGTTATCCAGATTGCCATTCACCGTGACACCGGCCAGATAGGTTAAGGCATCAAGGGACATATTGGTGTTCAGTGAGCCTTGCAGACTCATGCCGGACGTGGCGTTGACCAGCGTGCCGTCCGTATCCGCAAACAGGCTGGCATCCAGCGCCGCAGAAGTGTCCTGATGGGTCAGCATCAGCTGCGTACCCCCGGAAATCACCACCGTCCCGCCGGAGGTCACATCGAGGCTTTGCACCTGCTGATCCAGCCCGGTTTCAAAAGTGGCCTGGTCGCCGACATACAGGGAAGACGCGCTGGCGAGGATATTTTCCGCCCCGCCCTGTAAGGTGCCCTGCTCGACACGGACAGCGGAATGGCAGCTGCCTGAATCATTGAGTATCAGCGTACCGTTACCGGTTTTGGTGAACGTGCTGTTAACGTCGGCCTGCGAGCCGGTGCTGTCAGCCGTTAAGCCGCCCCATTGCGTGGTCACGCCGTCGTCCACCAGCATCGACCCAGATGCCCGCATTTCAATGTCCCGCGCCTTACCGGTCTGTGCTGATGTGGTATCGACCTGCCCGCTGCCATCCGCTGGTGCGGAAACTTCAAGCGTACTGGCTTGTGCAGGGTCGGTAAAAATCACCTGACGGTTATACGCCTCATCGCCCAACTGAGAGTTAGCGGTGATCTGCAAGGTGCCGGAAGCAATTTGCGTGGTGCCCAGATAGGTATTGTTATCCGCCAGCGTGACACGTCCGTTTCCGGCATCAATTACCGCATACACGCCGCCCTCAACGTGATAGCCGCTGCCTGCCCCGAGCGTGACCAGATCATCATTACCGATCACCGTACCGCCGGAGCCTGCGATCGCCAGGCCATCATTTACCTGATTCGTTTCGCCGTTAAACGTCGTCATATCGGATAAATCCAGCACACCGCCGTTCAACAAAATAGATTGTGGGTCTGCCTGCAACATCGCTAAATCGTCAGCATTACCTTCCAGACTGAGAACGGCATTCTGTTCGACGATGATGTCGCCCTCCAGCCCCATAGACTGCGCGCCGGTCAGGGTGAAACTGCCGTTTTCTGCCACGGTCAGGTCGCCAGCCCCGGTGGTTGTCCCCGCCATGTAGCCACTATTAACAATGACATTACCGCCAGCATCAATATTCAATGTGCTGTTCTCATGCCCCATGAAGGCATTTTTAAAAGTCTGCTGCGTGCTGCCCACGTTCAGTATTGCCGTGTCATTCGCATACTTATCGTTACCTAACACAATCCCGTGACAGGTATCTGCCGCCTCCTGACAGTTGGTGTCGCCGACATTGATCAGCGTGTCATCACGTCCAAGCGTGACCGTGCCCTCTAAAATGTCGAATACGCCGGTAAAACTGCTGTTATCAGCATTAAGTACCAGCTCACCAGCACCGCGTTTGAAAATAGCGCCGTAACCAGCAATCGAATCGTACGCACCGTCGTTGGCAGTATTGCCGATGATCAGGGTTTTATCTGCGGCAATATCAAAATCGGCTTCACTGTGACCGAGGTACATGAAACCACCGCCTGCGGCGTCGGGGTCATTGCCATAGTTGTAGGCGACGTTGTCGTGGTAGTACGCCACACCGTCGTTATCTTCATAATTTTCATCAATTTTTATGTCGACCAGGAATGGCGTAGACGCGCTGCTGGTGTAGATGGCTCCGCCTTCTCCCTCCGCCTGATTACCGGTAAATTCGCTGTTGGTGACAAACATACTGCCGTGGGAGTCGGACGTATTGTCCGTCGCGTCGATCGCGCCGCCACTGCCATTACCCGAACTGGCGCTTTTACTGGTTTTCGCCTGATTATTCTCAAATAACACATTCGTCAGCTGAACTTTATTATTAAGAGAATAAATCGCACCG
This sequence comes from Rahnella victoriana, assembly GCF_021276285.1. NCBI lineage: Bacteria > Pseudomonadati > Pseudomonadota > Gammaproteobacteria > Enterobacterales > Yersiniaceae > Rahnella > Rahnella victoriana. The sequence goes on along the minus strand of NZ_CP089919.1, from coordinate 3,059,970 downwards.
CCTTTCCCCTCGCTGGAAATGTTCCCTGAAAACACGGCATTAGTGATGGCAAGATCAACATCGCCTTCATCATTAGTGCCATTCATATATATTGCGCCGCCGTAATCATGCGCAACGTTATCAATGAACAGGGTATTTTCTAAATATACTGTTGAGTTTTCTTTCGCAAAAATCGCACCGCCGTTTCCCGAACTGCTGTTTCCGGTAAATACGCTGTAACCGGTGGTGCTCTCAGGAATAATCTCCAGCGAGGTACCGTTACTCAGCCTGAGCGCGCCCCCCGAGCCATTGGTCGCCTTCAACCCTGAAAACTGCATGTCAGCGCCGTCGGCGATGAGGTAGGTATTTAGAACTTTGTCATCCAGTGTGGTGGTGCTGGTCACACTGCAACTTTCATTGATGTGCGTGCCTGAACAGGCCGGGAGGGTTTCTGCAAACGCAACGTCTGCCAATGGCAGTAAATTAAAGGCTAAAAATAAACACACTGTAATTTTATTGAATACCATCGACATTTTATTCCCGCACTGGTTAAAGACGGGCGAAGGTAATACAGGCGAGTGAGAGAGACGACTTAATGATAAGTTTAGAATATATAAATGACTCAATATATTCATGATATGTATTTATAAAATCACTGGTTTTCTCAGGACTGCCTGTTTAAGAAAGTGTGATAAAAAAAGAGAAAAATGATGCGCGCAAGGCTGACGGTGAGCGGCTTCCTGCTGACTGATAACGCCAAATCGCCAGCGGATGCAAGCGCTTTTTTTAGCCGGTTTGGGCGAATTTGCGTTAGGGGACGGGCGGCCGGGCGTTAAAACCTTAGTTTTTAGCGCGTTGGTGAGCGGGGGCGGCTTAACATGATTTTTTAGAATAGTTATCCAGATCAATATAGCGTTTTTTTCTAACGTTTAATAAACCGGCAGTCGATCACCTTTCATAAAAATATAAGAAAATCGTATCTCAGATATTGACAGGTTTGTCGCGCCAGCAATGACGGACTCCTCAGGCGGAAGCTGAAAATTTCTCCCCAACTTATCCACAAATCTGCCCGTTTTGTTCACTTGCAAAAGGGTCATTCAGTCACTATCTTGTCATCAGAAAATAACAAACCCACAATATATTGTGTTTATATCCTGACCAGCACACTAGGGACCTCTTGTGCTGTCGCCCGTGTTTTACGCGGCCAGGTCAGACCCTTTATAAACCTTTAAGGTATCGCACCCAATGAACCAAAGTCTGCTTGTTACTAAACGTGATGGCCGCACAGAACGCATCAACCTTGATAAAATCCACCGTGTCATTGACTGGGCAGCGGAAGGTCTTCAAAACGTATCAGTTTCTCAAGTAGAACTCCGTTCACACATCCAGTTCTATGACGGGATCAAAACCGCTGACATTCACGAAACCATCATTAAAGCAGCGGCTGATCTGATCTCTAAAGATGCCCCGGACTATCAATATCTGGCGGCGCGTCTGGCGATCTTCCACCTGCGTAAAAAAGCCTACGGCCAGTTTGAACCGCCAAAACTGATCGACCAGGTCACCCGCATGGTTGAAATGGGTAAATACGACAAACATCTGCTGGAAGACTACACGGCTGAAGAGTTCGAGCAGATGGACAGTTTTATTGACCACTGGCGTGACATGAACTTCTCCTACGCTGCCGTTAAGCAGCTGGAAGGCAAATATCTGGCGCAGAACCGTGTCACCGGCGATATCTACGAAAGCGCGCAGTTCCTCTACATTCTGGTCGCGGCCTGCCTGTTCTCCGGCTACCCGCGTGAGACCCGTCTGGACTACATCAAACGTTTCTACGACGCGATTTCGACCTTCAAGATTTCCCTGCCTACGCCAATCATGTCCGGCGTGCGCACCCCAACCCGTCAGTTCAGCTCCTGCGTACTGATCGAATGTGGCGACAGCCTGGATTCCATTAACGCGACCTCCAGCGCCATCGTGAAATACGTTTCCCAGCGTGCCGGTATCGGCATCAACGCCGGTCGCATCCGTGCACTGGGCAGCCCGATCCGTGGCGGCGAAGCGTTCCACACCGGTTGTATCCCGTTCTACAAGCATTTCCAGACAGCCGTGAAATCCTGCTCTCAGGGCGGCGTTCGTGGTGGTGCGGCGACATTGTTCTACCCGATGTGGCATCTGGAAGTTGAAAGCCTGCTGGTGCTGAAAAACAACCGTGGTGTGGAAGGCAACCGCGTCCGTCATATGGACTACGGCGTGCAGATCAACAAACTGATGTATCAGCGTCTGGTGAAAGGCGGCGACATTACCCTGTTCAGCCCGTCTGACGTGCCTGGCCTGTACGATGCATTCTTTGCCGATCAGGACGAGTTCGAGCGTCTGTACGAGAAATACGAGCAGGACGCCAGCATCCGTAAGCAGAAAGTGAAAGCGGTTGAGCTGTTCTCGCTGATGATGCAGGAACGTGCCTCCACCGGCCGTATCTACATTCAGCACGTTGACCACTGCAACACCCACAGCCCGTTTGATCCGGCTATTGCGCCCGTCCGCCAGTCCAACCTGTGTCTGGAAATCGCGCTGCCAACCAAACCGCTGGATGACGTAAATGACGAAAACGGCGAAATCGCGCTGTGTACGCTGTCTGCTTTCAACCTCGGTGCCATCGAGAGCCTCGACGATCTGGAAGAGCTGGCAGTGCTGGCGGTTCGCGCCCTCGACGCCCTGCTCGATTATCAGGATTACCCGATCAAAGCCGCGAAACGCGGTGCGATGGGCCGTCGTACGCTGGGTATCGGCGTGATTAACTACGCGTACTATCTGGCGAAAAACGGCGTGCGTTATTCCGACGGCAGCGCCAATAACCTGACGCACAAAACCTTTGAAGCCATTCAGTATTACCTGCTGAAAGCCTCCAACGAGCTGGCGAAAGAACAAGGCGCGTGTCAGTGGTTCAACGAAACCACCTATTCACAAGGCATCATGCCGGTGGACACTTACAAGAAAGATCTGGATGCGATTTGCGATGAGCCGCTGCATCTGGACTGGAATACGCTGCGTGAAAACATCAAAACCCACGGCCTGCGTAACTCCACGCTGTCCGCGCTGATGCCTTCCGAGACCTCTTCGCAGATCTCCAACGCCACCAACGGTATCGAGCCACCACGCGGCCACATCAGCATCAAAGCGTCGAAAGACGGGATCCTGCGTCAGGTGGTGCCGGAATATGAGCGTCTGAAAGATCAGTACGAACTCCTGTGGGATATGCCGAACAACGACGGTTACCTGCAACTGGTTGGCGTGATGCAGAAATTCATCGACCAGGCGATTTCGTCCAACACCAACTATGACCCGTCGCGCTTCCCGAACAGCAAAGTGCCGATGAAACAGTTGTTGAAAGACTTGCTGACGGCCTACAAATTTGGCGTGAAAACTCTGTATTATCAGAACACCCGCGACGGGGCTGATGATGTGCAGGAAGACATGAAAGCCGAAGTGGCTGACGACTGCGAAAGCGGCGCCTGCAAAATCTAACCGTCTGTTTTAACTAAAAACTATTATTCAAAACCCCCGTCAGGGGGTTTTTGCCGAGCATTCCGAGGAAGTTAACGTCATGGCTTACAGTACTTTTTCCCAGAATAAAAACGATCAGCTTCTTGAGCCAATGTTCTTTGGCCAGTCGGTTAACGTTGCCCGTTTCGACCAGCAGAAGCATGAAATCTTTGAAAAACTGATCGAAAAGCAACTGTCCTTCTTCTGGCGTCCGGAAGAGATTGATGTTTCCCGCGACCGTATCGATTTTCAGGCGCTGCCGGAACATGAAAAACACATCTTCCTGAGCAACCTGAAATACCAGACCCTGCTGGATTCCATTCAAGGCCGCAGCCCGAACGTGGCGCTGTTGCCGCTGATCTCCATTCCTGAGCTGGAAACCTGGGTCGAAACCTGGGCGTTTTCAGAAACCATTCACTCACGTTCTTACACGCACATTATCCGTAACATCGTGAACGATCCGGCGATTGTGTTTGACGATATCGTGACTAACGAAGAAATCCTCAAGCGCGCGAAAGACATCTCCGGTTATTACGACACGCTGATTGAGATGACCAGCTACTATCATCTGCTGGGCGAAGGCACTCATCAGGTCAACGGCAAAACTGTCGTGGTGAACCTGCGTGAGCTGAAGAAAAAACTCTACATCTGTCTGATGAGCGTCAACGCGCTGGAAGCCGTCCGTTTTTACGTCAGCTTCGCCTGTTCCTTTGCGTTCGCCGAACGTGAACTGATGGAAGGCAACGCGAAAATCATCAAGATGATTGCCCGTGACGAAGCCCTGCATCTGACCGGGACTCAGCATGCGCTGAACCTGTTGCGTTCAGGTCAGGACGACCCGGAAATGGCAGAAATCGCGCAGGAATGTCAGCAGGAATGTCATGACCTGTTCGTGCTTGCCGCGCAGCAGGAAAAAGACTGGGCAGAATACCTGTTCAAAGACGGTTCGATGATCGGCCTGAACAAAGACATTCTGTGTCAGTACGTGGAATACATCACCAATATCCGTATGCAGGCGGTAGGTCTGGACGCGCCGTTCAAAACCCGCTCAAACCCGATCCCGTGGATCAACGCCTGGCTGGTGTCTGATAACGTGCAGGTTGCCCCGCAGGAAGTGGAAGTCAGCTCCTATCTGGTGGGTCAGATTGATTCTGAAGTTCACGCCGATGACCTGAGTGATTTCGAGCTGTAAATGACCGACAGAACCATCACACTTTCAGCAAACGGCCAGCAACTGGCCTGCAAAGCCGGACACCGGAATTTGCTGGAAGTGTTTGAACATCATCAGGTTGAAGTGGAATACCAGTGCCGTGAAGGTTATTGCGGATCCTGCCGGATGAAGCTCATCAACGGTGAAGTCACTTACAGTGAAAAACCGCTGGCTTTTATCTCCGACGGCGAGATCTTGCCGTGTTGTTGCATGCCGGTCGGGGATATTGAGATTGCGTTTTAGTCTTTACGCCTCCCCCTGCGAAGGGGGAGGACGGGAGGGGGTTTTAAGGGCTGACATCTCATCAAAGCCAATCTCAACTCTTTGATTTTGCTTTAATACCCCACCCCAGCCCTCCCCTTCGCAGGGGAGGGAGCTAAAGCTAAACCTTAGCAACGCGATCCAACCACGGATAATCCGCCACCGGTTCCCACCCGTTCAGGTAACGCCTGAGAAGATCCATCGCCACCATTGCTATCGTCTCCTGACGTAATGCCAGACCGTGACGCGTCGCAGTGTAACGAATGGTTAATCCGCTGGTGCCGGATGGCGTGTGCAGTGCCAGACTCAATTCCTCACCAGACAGCGCCCCGACGGCCAGCGCCAGTTGTGCGCCGGTAGTTTCTGCCAGATTTTGCGCGCGTGCCAGCAGGCATTCGAGGGATTTCTCTGGTGAGGCTTCGTCGCCCTGTGGCAATAACTCGCCGTTGACCAGCGGAACCCCGGCGCTTTGCAGACGCCAGTTCAGCAGGCCGCCGGTGAAACTTTCACTGACCGCCAGACGCAAATCCTGCGCCAGCAGGCGTTCAGCCAGACGATCCGGCAGGCTGCCCAGCCCTTCAAAAATAGTGCTCTCCCCCGCCACTTCCCGCACGCGTTCGAAGGCTTTGTGCATCGCCGCTTCCTGAGAACGCGGGCCGGTGACTTTCAGTTCGATAATCGGTGAGGAAGAGCGGTAACCCATCACCACGCCTTCCGGCAGTTCGAGTTTATCCAGCTCGGTGGCGAGATCACTTTCGCCGCGTCCGAAGGTGGTCAGGCGCAGACATAACGGGGCTTCCAGCGCCGGAAACTGTTTATGCAGACGCGGAACGATTTGCTGCTCCACCATCACTTTGAATTCAGAAGGTACGCCCGGCGTGAAGAAGATCTGACAGCGGTTAAGTTTCACGCTGAAGCCGCAGGCGGTGCCGACCGGATTATCCAGCAGTTCGGCATTGGCCGGGATCTGCGCCTGCTTGCGGTTGGAATCGGCCATCGGACGGCCACGCTCATTGAAGAACGCCTGCATGGTGGCAATCCAGCCCGCGTCTTCCACTAGTTCGACGCCGCAGGCTTTTGCCGCCGCCAGCGCGCTGAGATCATCCGTCGTTGGCCCTAAACCACCGTTGACGATCAGCACATCGGCGATATGGCTGCGTTCTTTAAGCACAGCCACCAGCGCGTCCAGACTGTCGCCCACGGTTTCGCGGCTGGTCATCGGTAAACCTTGCTCAAATAGATAATTCGCCAGCCATGCCGAATTGGTATCCACAATCTGGCCGTGCAGCACTTCATCACCCGTACTCAGCATCTCAACCCTAAGCATCCCGTTCTCCTTCTGTTTTTTTGTCATTCCACTGTAGAAAGCCTGAAGCAGAAACACAATCTCCCTATGGCAGAAAACAAAAAGGCCCGCACGAATGCGAGCCTCCGGATTTTGCTTCAGACAAAATCAGAAATTAATCGCGCCACCGAGGTATGCGCCGTCGGCCACCACGTTGTCGCGGTTGCCGTCTTTGCCATCCATCGCCATGTAGCGGTAACCCACGCTCACGGTAACCAGTGGGATCGCCGTCAGACGAATACCGGCGTTGGCTTCTTCATAGTTAGCAATGCCGCTGGACAGGGAATCCGGGGAATAGTAGTAGTCACCGTACAGGGTGAACATTTTGGCGATAGGCAGTTGCAGACCACCGCCAACAGCAACCGCATAACCTTCGTCGCCGTCTTTCGGATTGGTGTACAGGCCTTTACCGCCCACGGTCGCCATAAACGGACCCAGCGGAATGTTGTAGCCTAATCCTAAACCTGCCACATCACCGTCGTCATCGTTATGGGTGTAATCACCGCTCAATGCCAGCCCCGGAGAAGTGGTACCGAAGCCCACGCCCAGATGAGTGTAATGTTCACCAACTTCACCGTTAACACTGATCGCGTTCGCAGAGGCAGCAGCGAACATCAGGCTGGCGGCAGCGCCAGCGACAAGGATCTTTTTCATTATTTTTCCCAAATAATAGCTAAACGACATTAAATCTTCCGCACGAAGTCTAAAGCAATTCACTCTGTCGTAACAACTTTTTGGAACTTTAAGCATTCATCTGAGCAGTGAAAATTGTAAGAAACATCGATTTCATTGATGAAATGAAGTATTCCCATCGAAATGATAACTCCCACCTATTTGCCCCTGATCAACATATGGTTTATTTCTAATGGGTAGAGTTAATTTGGCTTAGGGACACACCCCGCAAACAGGGAAGGCTAAAAAACCCCTCAGAGTCTCTCTTTATACCTACACCCGTTTTCACTGGAAGGAATTTGTTATGACCAAGAAAGGTTTAACCACCGCAGCCGGCGCACCGGTTGTCGATAATAATAATGTGATAACTGCGGGACGCCGTGGACCGCTGCTTTTGCAGGATGTCTGGTTTCTTGAAAAATTAGCGCATTTTGACCGGGAAGTGATCCCTGAACGCCGTATGCACGCCAAAGGTTCCGGCGCTCACGGTACTTTCACCGTCACCCATGATATTACCGCCTACACCCGCGCGAAGATTTTCGCCGAAATCGGCAAGCAAACTGACATGTTTGTTCGTTTCTCTACCGTCGCGGGCGAGCGCGGCGCGGCGGATGCGGAACGTGATATTCGCGGCTTCTCAATGAAGTTTTATACCGAAGAAGGTAACTGGGATTTAGTCGGGAATAATACGCCGGTGTTTTATCTGCGTGATCCGCTGAAATTCCCGGACCTGAACCATGTGGTAAAACGCGACCCGCGCACTAACTTGCGTAATCCGGCCTACAAATGGGATTTCTTCTCCCACCTGCCGGAAGCCCTGCATCAGCTGACCATCGACGTCAGTGACCGCGGTCTGCCAACGTCTTACCGTCATATCCACGGTTTCGGCAGCCATACCTTCAGCTTTATCAATGCAGAAAACGAACGTTTCTGGGTGAAATTCCACTTCCGCTGCCAGCAGGGTATTGAAAACCTGATGGATGACGAAGCAGAAAAACTGATCGGCACCGACCGCGAAAGTTCGCAGCGTGATTTGTACGATGCCATTGAACGCGGCGATTTCCCGCGCTGGAAACTTTTCGTGCAGATCATGCCGGAAGCCGACGCCTCAAAACTGCCGTACAACCCGTTTGACCTGACCAAAGTCTGGCTGCATGCGGATTACCCGCTGATTGAAGTGGGTGAATTCGAACTGAACCGCAATCCGGAAAACTACTTTGCCGAAGTGGAACAGGTCGCCATGAGCCCGGCCAACGTGGTGCCGGGCATCGGCTTCTCTCCGGACCGCATGCTACAGGGGCGTCTGTTCTCCTACGGCGATGCGCACCGCTACCGTCTGGGTGTGAACCATCATCAGATCCCGGTGAACGCGCCGAAATGCCCGTTCCATAACTATCACCGTGACGGCGCAATGCGGGTGGACGGTAACAGCGGCAACGGCGTGACCTACGAGCCAAACAGCGCCGGTCTGTTCCAGGAGCAACCGGATTTCAGCGAACCGCCACTGAGCATTGAAGGTGCCGCCGATCACTGGAATCATCGCGAGGATGAGGATTACTTCACTCAGCCGGGATTGCTGTTCAATTTGCTGTCGGCAGAAGAACATCAGCGTATGTTTGCCCGTATCGCCGGCGAACTGAAACATGCCTCGCAGGAAACACAGACACGCCAGCTGGCGCTGTTTTATAAAGTGGATCCGGCCTACGGTGCCGGTGTCGAGAAAGCACTGAAAGACTGATTTTTTTTCAGAAATGATCAGGGCCGCGATGTGCGGCCCTTTTTGTTTGTTTCAACGGCTTGTTTTACGAAAGCCTCTCTATCCATTTCCGGACGCTGACACGCGAGATTTTAATCCCTCCCTGCGCCAGTTTTCCCGGCAGCGGATGATAGGCTACCGGCAACTGAAAGCGCGGGATCTTATCACTCAGCCAGAGATTGAGTTCCTCGTACAACAATCCGGCCTGTGCCTCGAGCACCGCGACCGGACGCTGACCAAATTGCGGATCATTCACAGGCACGACAAATGCCTGTGAAATCAGCGGATGGCGGACCAGCACTTTCTCGATATCTTCCGGCTGGATCCCTTCCCCGCCGCTGAAAAACAGATTATCCAGACGTCCGGAAACCAGCAACTCATCGTCCGCCCACAAACCACGGTCACGGGTATGTAACCAGCCATCAGCATCAGCGACCGGCGACAGCTGACCGTTTTTCCAGTAACCGCTCGCCAGACTGTCAGCGCGGATCTGGATCTCCTGATCGACAATCCTGACTTCTTTGCCGGTCAGCGCCTTTCCGACACCGGCACTGCCATCAGCCCGTTTTGCTGTTACGGTCGAGGCGGTTTCCGTCAGCCCGTATCCGCACCAGCAACGGATCCCTGCCCGCTCAGCCTGCTCTGTCAGCTCCGGCGGGATTTGCGCCCCGCCAAGTAACACGTCCTGCAACTTTTCAGGCACGGCGCCGCTTTGCAGCAAACGCCAGAGCTGCGTCGGCACCAGCGACGCATGGCTGCATTCTGCCAGCGCCGCCTCCAGCGGTTGCCCTTCCGCCAGCACCAGCGTGGCTCCTGCCGTCAGCCAGCGCCAGAGGATGCCCTGCCCGGACACATGGAACAGCGGCAGCGAGAGCAGCCAGCTGTCGCGACGTGTGAACGGGATCAGATCCAGCACACCTGCGGCGCTGGCAAGGTGCGCGGCCAGGGTATGCGCGGCGGCTTTCGGCAGACCGCTGGAGCCGGACGTCAGGGTCAGCGTGGCGATACGCTGTGGCTGCCATCCGGCACAACTGAGCCAGCAGGCATTTTGCATCGTTAACGCGGGAATATTCAGCGGCAGAGCCGGTTCCGTCAGATCCAGCACAAAAGCGATATCAAGCTGTGAAAGCAGTTCTGCGCACAATGCCTGTGGCAGTTGCGGATTGAGCGGCAACAGGCGTGCGCCGGTTTGCAGCAACGCCAGATAACTGAGTAATGCATCCAGTGTGTTTTTGCTGCGCAACACCACGCCGGTGCCTTCGCCCACGCCCTGCGAAATAAATCCGGCCGCCAGCGAATCCACGCGATGCTGTAAATCACGCCAGCACCAGGTGATATCTCCGGCTTTCAGCGCCACGGCAAAAGGCGACAAATGTGCCCGTTCACGCCACGGCCAGTCGCTGATCATTTGCTCTGCCACACAACCTCCAGTTCAGACACGTCAGTCAGCGGTAATTCCGACCCCGGCCAGCGGCGGATAAGCTGCGCCTGCATAAGATCCAGCGTATCCAGCCCAGGAATGGCATCCGGCGTCAGCCACTGCGCGATACGCGCCAGTTGCGTCAGCCCGAGGCTTGATTCAATGGAGGAGCTGATCACCGCTTCCAGCCCGGCGGCATGCGCCTGCGCGATCAGCTGACGACAACGCATCAGGCTGCCGGTCAGCGTCGGTTTGATGATGATCGCCGCCAGTCCCGGCTCAGCCTGTACGGTAAAACCGGCTTCGCGCACACTTTCATCCCAGGCAATCGCGATGCCGGTCTGACGGGCAAAATCGCGCGACTGTTCGCGGGTCAGACAGGGTTCTTCGATAAAGCTGATGCGCGAACGCAGCTCAGGGGCGACGTGGCGGGCGAAACCTTCGGCTTTGACCGGCGTCCAGCTGCGGTTGGCGTCGAGACGTAAATGCAGTTCCGGCAAGGCTTCCAGCAACATGCTGACATTCAGCCCGTCGCCGACGGATTCGTACAACCCCACTTTCACCTTCGCCACTTTTCGCCCGCGAAAATCGCCCGGCAGCGCGCCGAGGCGGGCATAAAGCTCATTCGGATCGCCATGACACAACGGCGCACAGCGCGTACTCAGCACGTCGGGCAGTTCACCGCGCAGTTCGGCATCCGCACAACTCAGCCCGAACGCCACGGAGGGCAACGCGCTGAAGGCCGAGGCCACGGCAGCCAGCGAGGCGCCCTGCACCCACTGGCTCAAACCGTGCTGCACCGCGTCCTGCGCCTGAGGCACATCTTCCTGACTAAACCCCGGCAGCGGCGCCACTTCGCCCCAGCCGGTTTTTTCGTCCTGCCACAGTGACACTAAAAAACCGTCGCGGGTTTTCAGGCGCTGATTGCGCAGCACCACGCCAGCCTCCATCGGCACGCTGTACCGGTACACCGTGGCGCGGCGCATCAGGGATTACGCTTAAATTTGCTGAAGTCCGGCTGGCGTTTTTCATTAAACGCGTTGCGGCCTTCCTGACCTTCATCGGTCATGTAGAACAACATGGTGGCGTTCCCCGCCAGCTCCTGCAGCCCGGCCTGACCGTCGCAGTCGGCGTTCAGTGCGGCTTTCAGGCAACGCAGCGCCATCGGGCTGTTTTCCAGCATTTCACGGCACCAGCGCACGGTTTCTTTTTCCAGATCCGCCAGCGGCACCACGGTGTTGACCAGCCCCATGTCGAGTGCGGCTTTGGCATCGTACTGACGGCAGAGGAACCAGATTTCGCGCGCTTTTTTCTGACCGACGATGCGCGCCATATAGGATGCGCCCCAGCCGCCGTCGAAGGAGCCGACTTTCGGGCCGGTCTGGCCAAAGATGGCGTTATCCGCCGCAATGGTCAGATCGCACATCATGTGCAGAACGTGGCCGCCGCCGATGGAATAACCGGCCACCATCGCCACCACCGGTTTCGGGCAGGTGCGGATCTGGCGCTGGAAATCCAGCACATTCAGATGATGTACGCCGCTGGCATCCTGATAGCCGCCGTAATCGCCACGCACTTTCTGGTCGCCACCGGCACAGAAGGCTTTTTCGCCTTCACCGGTCAGCACGATCACACCAATCCCTTCGTCGTTACGGGCGTCGTCAAGCGCGCGGATCATTTCCTTAACCGTCAGCGGACGAAACGCATTGCGAACCTGCGGGCGGTTGATGGTGATTTTCGCGATACCGTCCGTGGATTTGTGGTAACGGATATCTTCAAACTCACCCGTGCAATCACGCCATTCGACAGGCGCATACAGTTGTTTTTCATCAGGATAAATCATGTGCAACGTCCTTTAAGACAGGTGAAGAAATACATGCCAGCGCCTGACGGGTAAATTCCGCCGGATTGTCGCGGTGGGCGTTATGCCCGGCATTGGCGATAGTGCGCAGCGCAAAACCTGACTGCTGCGCGAGATGAATAAATTTGGCATCCTGACTGCCGCACAACCAGACCACCGGCAGGGACAACTGCTGCAAATCCCCGCGCAAATCCGGTTGTACCGCCAGCGACGTGGCCGCCAGCATCGCCGCCACGGTGCGGGGATTATTGTCCGCACGCAGGGCGATCAGTTGCTGACGCTGGCTGTCGGTCAGGCTGGAAAACACCGGCTGGCGATACCAGTTATCCAGCGCCTGTTGCCACGGCAATTGCAAAAAACGGGTCGCCCATTGCTGATCATGATGGCGGCGCTGCGCGCGTTCCGCCTGACAGGTCAGCCCCGGATGCGCGCCTTCGACCAGTACGCCCTGCAAACCGCTGCGGTCGCCCTGACAGGCGTGATACAGACTGATGCGCCCGCCCAGCGAATAGCCGATCAGCCAGTAGGTGGTAATGTTTTTTTCGCGCAAGGTGTCGGTTAACAGCTGGCTGACATCCGCAAATCCGGCAGCGGTTAACGACGCTGAGCGGCCATGCCCCGGCAAATCCACAAACAAACAGGGCCAGTCTGTCAGGGCGGAAAGCAGCGGTTGCCAGTCTTCCGCGCTGCCCAGCAGACCGTGCAGAAACACCAGCCACGGGCGGTGTTTCACCCCGGCGTTGAGTGTCTGGCAGGCCAGCGTCATGATGCGTTCATCTCCTGCACCAGCGCGCGCAGGCATTCCGCCCCTTCCGTCTCGCTGACTTTCAGCTCAATCAGTTTCACGCCGCCATGCTGCCAGCACTGACTGACCGCCTGATGCAGCGCGGGCATGGAGGTCGGGCAGGCATAGTCGAGGCCAAACATCGCCGCCGCATGACTGAAACTGACGTTCTGCGGCATGCAGTAAAACCGCTGGCGTTCCGCTTCCGGCGTCGGCAGCAGGGAGAAAATCTGCCCGCCGTTATTGTTGACGATAATAATGACAGTTGGCGCTGAGCACTGACGCATCAGCGCCAGCGCATTGAGATCATAGAGCGCGGAGATATCGCCCAGCAGCACCAGCGTCGGCTTGCAGGTTGCGCGCTGCACACCGGCGGCGGTCGACAGCAGACCATCGATACCGCTCGCGCCACGATTGGCGAACACCGGGTAACCGGCGGGCAGCCGGGCAAAGGCATCCACCAGACGAACAATCAGGCTGTTGCCGAGGAATAACTGACCGTGCTCGGGTAATAACGCCGGAAGCTGCCACGCGGCGGTGGCTTCACCAAATACGCCTTCGAGACGGGTTTCCACCGCATACAGCGCGCGCTGTGCGCAATGGTCAAGGGCTTCCGCCCAGTCAGGCTGCGGTTGTGCCGGATGCGACTGCAACCAGCCGGCAACGTCCACCTGGATACGGCGACCGCGATGCTGCGCCGGATCCTGACGGCCTGGCAGCGGATCAATCAGCCAGTACTCTTCGGGTTCACACGCCGCCTGCCATTGCAGCAGACGCTTACCGGTCAGCCCTCCGCCGAACTGGATCACCAGCTGCGTGCGCGCCAGCACTGTCTGCGCCTGCGGCGACGCCAGCCATAAATCGGCACAAGGCAGCGGATTGCCGGTGGACGCCTGAACATCGCTGATCAGCGGCCAGCCCAGTTGTTCTGCCCAATGTGCGACGAATTCACTCTCCTGTGCTGAAATCCGCCCCGCGATGATCACGCCGCGCTTTTGACGCCATGAAAACCAGTCCGGCTGCGCGGTCGCAGGCAGAATCTGAGAGTAATTCAGCCACGGCTGATGCCCCTGCCACCAGTCGCCCAGCGCCTGCAGCCAGTCCTGATGCTCGCCGTTATCTTCGCCATAAAGCGGTTCGGCGAACGGACAGTTGATATGCACCGCCCCGTGCGTCTGGTGCGCCAGCGTGTTATCCAGCGCCGAGACCAGCCAGCGCGCGCTGATTTCCGGCGTCGGACGGGGTAAATCCAGCGACTGAACCGGGTGGCTGGCAAACATACCCGTCTGGCGGATCGCCTGATTGGCGCCGCAGTCGATCAGTTCCGGCGGGCGGTCAGCCGTCAGCAACACCAGCTTTTCGCCGGTCAGCCCGGCTTCGATCAGCGCCGGATACAGATTTGCCACTGCCGTGCCGGACGTAACGATGATCGCCACGCGCTGTCCGCTGGCTTTTGCCAGCCCGAGCGCCAGATGGCCAAGACCACGTTCATCAAAATGGGTGTGACAAATAAGGTGCGGATGCGCGGCAGCGGCGAGAGTCAGCGGCGTGGAGCGGGAACCGGGCGCGATGCAGACGTGCTGCACCTGATGGCGGGTTAACGCTTCGAGGATAAGCGTCGCCCAGCGGCGGTTAAAGACGGCAACAGACATGTTCAACTCACTCCGGCAAAGGGTTATCCGGCCTGAACGGCAGGCGTGTAGTGCTCTTCCAACAAAGTGCGCAAACCGGCGGCTTTGTTTTCGATTTCCTGCCATTCCTGTGCAGCGTCAGAACCGGCGACAATCCCCGCGCCAGCGTAGAGTTCAAGATGATGTCCTTTCACCGCCGCAGAACGCAGCGCAACGGTGAATTCACTTTGTTCGGCACTGAGATACCCGGCGGAACCGGCATACCATTCGCGATCAAAAGGTTCGAATTCGGCGATAAATTCACGCGCCGCCTGTCGCGGCAATCCGGCAACCGCCGCCGTCGGTTGCAGACGTTGCAGGCAACCGGCGTCATCAGGTTCAGCCAGTTCGCCGTGAATATTGCGGCGTAAATGCTGCACCTTGCGCAGACGTAAAATCTCGGCAGGCGTCACATCCAGCGAGTGCGCCCCGCCCTGCAAACGCTGACAGATATCGTCGACCACCAGTAGATTTTCGCGCTGGTTTTTACCGTCGCCGAGCAGCCACGCCCCCAGTTTCTGCGCTTCGTGATCATCGGGATGATTGGCGACGGTGCCCGCCAGCGCTTCGGTATAGAGTTCACCGTGATCGCGCAGGAACAGACGCTCCGGGCTGGAACCCAGAAAAGCGCGTTGTGGCGTAAACGCCAGCATGAAGTGATAACAGTGATGATTGACATCGCGGCTGGCGGCGAGAAAGGCGCAGGCATTCAGCGGCTGGCTGAGCGTTAAGGTGGTTTTCCGCGCCAGCACCACTTTGTCGAACTGATGCTGTTCGATGCCGGTGAGCGCCCGGTCAATCAGCTGATTCCACTGCGGCTCCGCCGGTAAATGCTGATGCTGCAATACGCGGGAGGCGATCGGCGGCAACGCGCGACTGGCGACCAGAGAACGCAGGAATAAGCGCGTGCGGCGGGCTTCATCACGTAAAGAATGCGGACTGAAAAGCGTACAGCGCAGCCAGTAAGTATTGGCCTGGCGGCAAAGTTCGATACGGGGAAGGAAAAGTGCGTTAGCGGCGAAATTGGAAACTTCCGCGCCATTAAAGGCATTCAGCCCCCAGATATGTAAATCGGGAACCTCAGGATACTGACGGATAAACGCCTGTGCCTGAGCGGTATCACCAAAGGCGTAGGCATCACCGCAGACAGCCGCCTCTTCTTTTCCGTCACGTTGTTGCCAGTAGAATTTCGGGTAGCAGGGTTGCGCAGCCAGCCATTCCAGCAGGCCGGTGTCAGGCTGTTTTTGCAGGGAATAACTGAACTGCCGGATCCCCGCAGTATCAGGCCATTCGCCTGCCAGCGTGGTATCAAGCTGCTCAATGATTGCTGATATTTGTTTCACCGCTACCTCGGGCCATACCGGATGTTTAGTGACGGGTAGAAATACCCTTCTGGATCAAAAAACGGGTTGGATCAATTACGGATGAATTATGCGGCGATACGAAAAATGAAAATATGCGACAGATCAAGCTGAAGTGAGTGCCGTTAGCTAAGAAGGAGTATAGGAGGGGAGAAAGGAGTAAGCAAACTCAGGAATAACAGGAGCAGCAGGTGCCGCCCCTGTTCAGGCAGGTTAGCGGCGCAGAAGCAGACCGACAACCAGACCGACGGCAGCACCGACACCGACGCCATGCCATGGGTTTTCATGCACATAGTCGTCCGTTCTTTCCGCTACCTGACGGGCTTTTTTGCAGTAAGAACGCGCGGCCGGATCAATACGTGATTTGATGTCTTTCAGTGCATTTTCAGCACGCGCTTTAATCTGGATGTATTTCTCATCCGCTTTATCGCCGGAGGATTTCAGCACTTCTTCCAGCGTTTCAGTCAACATGCGTAAATCGTCATCCAACGAATTCTGCTGTGTCTCAAATTGGTCAGCCATGGTTATCTCCTTATGATGTGTTCTGGGAAAAGCTAAGACTGCCTTTAACCCTAGCGCATATCGGGATCAATTGCCTGACTGATCTCGCTAAACTGCCGAAAACTCGGGGTTTTAAGAACCTTCTGACCCTTTGATGTCGCTAAACACGGCGGCTTTTTTAGCGTCGCGTTGCTGCTTTTCACGCTGTTTCGCCAGCCATAATCCGCTGTTTTTCATCGCGTAACCGAAGACCAGTCCGACCAGCAAGGACACCACTACCTGACGCCAGTCGCCCTGCGCGGCAAAGGTGGCACACGCGCCGATAAAGGTGCCCGGTACAAAAGCCAGCCATTGCTGGCGCGCCTGAATACACATCAGGAAGGCCACCACACCCGTCAGCAGATAGCCCAGAATGCTCCACTCGGGGCGCATGGCACTGCCCGCGATGATCACAACCGCCCAGAATACGCCGCTGAGGCAGGTCAGCGTGCTGATCAGCAATCCGCGTAATCCGCCCTGCGGACAGGCGAAATAGGCCGTGCATCCGAGGAAACCGGCCCAGCTAATCAGGCCAAAGCTGATAGCCACCCAGCCCCAGATACCGGAGAGGATGCCGGTGGTGATGGCGATCATCACTAAAACATTCATGGTGTAAACCTGTACGAATCGGAACAAGCGCGCAGTGTACGCATTGGCAGGAATAATGGAATGGGAGAGATCACAAAACCAATGTAATATTTTGCTGAACGTACATATAAACGTGATGTGAATCACATTTATTAAGCAATATGATGAAAAAAGCCGCTCATACGAGCGGCTTCGTCAGATCTGACTGTCTTTATCAGAGCAGGGGTTGTGCCATCTGCACCAGCGAAATCAGCGGTTGCGGGAAGATACCCAGCAGCAGCACCAGAATCGCGGAAATCAGTACCACCACACCACCCGCCGTGAGTGCCCAGTTGTTTGGCGTATCACGAACCAGCGTTTCCGGTGCGCTCAGATACAGGCTCACGGTGACACGCAGATAGTAGTAGAGACCAATCGCAGAACCGACAACCACAGCACCGGTCAGCCACCACAGATGCGCAGTCACACCGGTAGCAATCACGTAGAACTTACCGATAAAGCCAAGCGTCATCGGGATACCGGCCAGTGACAGCATCATCACGGTCATTACCGCAGACAGGATTGGCTTATGCCAGAACAGACCACGGTAGGAGAACAGTGATTCTGCGTCCGGGCCTTTGTACGGGCTGGACATCAGACTGACCACACCGAACGCGCCGAGGCTGCTGAACAGATAACCCGCCAGATACACACCCACGGTTTCCATCGACAGCTGATGGGTTTGCACCGCAATCAGTGCCACCAGCAGATAACCGAGGTGGGCGATAGACGAATAACCAAGCAGACGTTTGATGTTGCTCTGGCTGATCGCCATCAGGTTACCGACCAGAATCGAACAGAAGGCAATGATGCCCAGTACGATGCGGATCGATTCGCTGTCAGCCACCGGCGCATACAGGAACAAACGCATGACCACAGCAAAGATAGCGATTTTGCTGGCGGTTGCCAGGAAAGTCGATACCGGTGCCGGCGCGCCCTGATACACATCTGGCGTCCACAGATGGAACGGAACCAGTGACAGTTTAAAGCCCAGACCGACAATCATCATGCCCAGACCGGCCATCAGCAGCGGCTGGTGCAGGATCACGCCATCGCCCAGATTTTTGCCCAGTGACGCGAAGGACAGATCACCAGACTGTGCGTACAGCAACGCCATACCGAACAGCAGGAAGGAGGAAGCAGCGGCAGACAGCAGCATGTATTTGATACTGGCTTCCAGCGAGCGTTTCTGACGGTAGGCGTAACCAATCAGGCCGAACAAAGGCAGCGAAATCAGTTCGATCCCCAGGAACATGGAAGCCAGATGGTTAGAGCATGCCAGCAGAATGCCGCCCATGGCCGCGATGAGTACCAACAGGTAGAACTCTTCGCGGTTGTCCGGATAACCGGCCAGCCACGGATAGGCAAAGGTGCTGGTAGCCAGACTCGCCAGCAACACCAGCCCGATGTAGAACATCGAGTAGCCGTCAACACGCAGCAGCGGCGTGACATCCTGCGGGCCGACCTGCCCGACGTAGTAAAGGGAAAGTAAGGCAACGTTCAGCCCGATGACTGTCAGTGTGGCATTGAGAAAATGGTCGCGTCGCCACGCAATGGACAGCATCACCACCACCACCGTCAATCCGACGATCATCAGCGGTAATAGTGCGATCAGATTTTGAAGTGTAAATGTCATGGCGAGTTACGGCCTTGTCGTTGAAATAGTGGAAACTGAAGACCCGAACCAGTGCTGAATGTTGCTCATCGCTGCACCCGAAGTATCCAGAATTGGCTGCGGGAACACGCCCAGCGCCACCAGTAATACCACCAGCAACAGGATGATCGACAGTTCACGTGAGGTCATGCCTTGCAGCGGCTGGTCTGATTTTGCTTTGCCGTAATACGCGCGCTGCATCATCACCAGGGAGTACACCGAAGCGAACACCAGGCCGAAGGTCGAGATGACAGTGATCACCGGCACAACCGGGAAGCTGCCAAACAAGATCATGAATTCACCCACGAAGTTACCGGTACCTGGCATCCCTAAGGTCGCCACCGCAAAGAACAGGGACAACGCTGGCAGGTATTTAATCCGTCCCCACAATCCGCCCATCTGGCGCATATCGCGGGTATGCAGACGTTCGTACAACTGACCACAAATGATGAACATACCGGCCGCAGACAGACCGTGCGCAATCATCTGGATCACCGCACCCTGGTACGCCAGCTGGCTGCCGGTGTAGATGGCAATCAGGACGAAGCCCATGTGCGACACCGAGGTGTAAGCAATCAGTCGTTTGATGTCGGTCTGGCAGAAGGCCATCCACGCGCCGTAGAAGATACCAATCACCCCCAGCCACATCGCAATCGGGGCGAACTGGTGTGACGCTTCCGGGAACAGCGGCAGACAGAAGCGCAACATCCCGTAGGCTGCGGTTTTCAGCAAGATACCGGCTAAGTCGACGGAACCTGCGGTCGGTGCCTGACTGTGCGCATCCGGCAACCAGCCGTGCAACGGCACCACCGGCATTTTCACCGCGAAGGCAATGAAGAAGCCCAGCATCAGCAGATATTCAACACCGTGCGACATTGGCGTTTTCAGCAGGTCGGCATAGTTGAATGTCCACACGCCGGTCGCGTTGTAATGCACGAACACCAGACCGAGGATGGCAATCAACATCACCAGGCCACTGGACTGCGTATAGATGAAGAATTTGGTCGCTGCGCTGATACGCGTTTTACCGTCTGACGCTTTGTGACCCCACAAGGCAATCAGGAAGTACATCGGCACCAGCATCATTTCCCAGAAGAAGAAGAACAGGAACATGTCGATGGCGAGGAACACGCCGATAACGCCGCCGAGGATCCACAGTAAGTTCAGGTGGAAGAAACCCTGATACTTCTGGATTTCACGCCACGAACAGAGGATCGCCAGAACACCCAGCAGACCGGTCAGCACCACCATCAGCAGGGACAAACCGTCCAGCGCCAGATGGAAGCTGATGCCAAAACGAGGGATCCACGGTACCGAAAACTCGGATTGCCACTGTGGAATACCCGCAGGCGTCGTTAATGAATATCCTCCCTGCAACCACAATTGCACGGAAAGAGCCAGCGTCAGCCCCATCGCAATTAACGCGATCCAGCGCGGTACTTTGCTCCCAAAGCGTTCAGTCTGCCAGCACAGCAGCCCGCCGATAAAGGGGATAAATATTAGCCAAGGTAATAGCATGGCGTGTCGTTCCCTTCTTTTATGCCCGAAGGCTATTTCACTTGCCGGTCTGTCACGGGAACAGACCGGCATTGATAATTACACCCGTAATGCAGGCTTAAATCACCAGCAGCAGCGCCAGAACCACCACTGCACCCAGCCCCATTGACGCGACGTACCAACGTACTTGCCCGTTTTCGCTGACGGTCAGACCGCGGTTACCCAGACGGGCGAACAGCGCAGGCAGATTCATCATTGCGTTCAGCGGGTCACGTTGCAGGAGTTTCGCGACCAGCAGATACGGTTTCACGAAAATCATGTCGTACAGCCAGTCGAAGCCCCAGGCGTGGAACCACCAGGTCGTGAAGAAACGGCCCGGTGCGCTTTTCGCAATGCTGTTAACCAGCGAGCGTTTGCCCAGATACAGGGCCGCCGCTAGCAGAATGCCGGCAATTGCAATCACGCCTGATGTGATTTCCAGCGTCAGCACGCTGCCGTGCGCCAGCTCAGTGGTTTCCGGCAGAACGCCTTTCAGTGGCGGAACAATCATTGCGCCAATGAAGGTGGACAGAACCAGTAACACCAGCAGCGGCAGGTGGTGAGTGATGCCTTTACCCGCATGCGCTTTGATTTTCTCTTCGCCGTGGAAGACGATGAAGATCATGCGGAAGGTGTACAGCGAGGTCATAAACGCACCGACCAGACCGGCAACCATCAGATTCAGGTGGCCGTTCGCCAGCGCACCCGCGAGGATTTCATCTTTACTGAAGAAGCCCGCAGTGATGATTGGCAAGGCAGACAGCGCCGCGCCACCGACCAGGAAGCAGATGTACACCAGCGGAATGGATTTACGTAACCCACCCATTTTGAAGATGTTCTGCTCGTGGTGGCAGGCCAAAATGACCGAACCGGAAGAAAGGAACAACAGTGCTTTGAAGAACGCGTGCGTCATCAGGTGGAAGATAGCGGCATCCCACGCCTGAACGCCCAGCGCCAGGAACATGTAACCAATCTGGCTCATGGTCGAGTACGCAAGAACACGTTTGATGTCGGTTTGCACCAGCGCAGCAAAGCCCGCCAGCACCAGCGTCACCGCACCGATAATGCCTACCAGATGCAGAATTTCCGGCGCCATCAGGAACAGGCCGTGCGTACGTGCAATCAGGTAAACACCGGCGGTCACCATGGTCGCGGCGTGGATCAGCGCAGAAACCGGTGTCGGACCGGCCATGGCGTCTGCCAGCCAGGTCTGCAACGGAAGCTGGGCCGATTTACCCACTGCCCCACCGAGTAACATCAGCGTCGCCCAGGTGATCGCCGTGTCGCCCACAGCCAGTTTCTGCGGTGCCAGCACCATCAGTTCGCGGAAGTTCAGCGTACCCAGTTCGCGGTACAGGATGAACAGCGCGAAAGCCAGGAACACGTCACCGACACGGGTCACGATGAAGGCTTTCATCGCTGCCGCGCCGTTCGCCGGATTGGTGTAATAGAAACCGATCAGCAGATAGCTGCACAGGCCCACGCCTTCCCAACCGAGGTACATCAGCAACAGGTTGTCTGCCAGTACCAGAATCACCATGCTGGCGATAAACAGGTTGGTGTAAGCAAAGAAGCGTGAGTAGCCTTCTTCACCGCGCATGTACCAGGAAGCAAACATGTGGATAAAGAAACCGACGCCGGTCACCACAGACAGCATGGTCATCGACAAACCGTCGAGGGTCAGCGTCGCGGAGATATTGAAATCGCCGACCTGCATCCAGTTCCATAATGTCTGATTAAAGATTTCAACGCCCGCCGCTTTCTGGCTGAGGAAGTTGATACCGACGTAAATCGTGGTCAGTGCTGCCAGACCAATCGAACCCACACCAATAGTTGCGGACGTATTTTCAGACCAGCGACCGCGTGAAAAGGCCAGTAATACAAAGCCGATCAGCGGGAACAGAATTGTTAAATAGAGTAGGTTCATCCGCGCATCTCACTGACAGTATCAATATTCAGAGTGTGGCGACGGCGATACAGTTGCAGCAGCAACGCCAGACCAATACTGGCCTCCGCCGCAGCCAGGCTGATAGCCAGAATGTACATCACCTGCCCGTCTGCCTGACCCCAGTAGCTTCCCGCCACGATGAACGCCAGTGCTGCCGCGTTGATCATCACCTCGAGACTGATCAGCATAAACAGCAGGTTACGACGAACCAGCAGCCCGGTCAGCCCCAGCACAAAGAGAATGGCGGCCAGAATAAGACCATGTTGTAGAGGGATCATGCTCTCTCCTCCGTTTTTCTTTTTGCCATTTCCGTCGTGGCCGGTGCGTCACCAAAGACTTCACCCGGTTTGTGTTCACGACCGATATGGAACGCCACGACCAGACCGGCCAGAAGCAACATTGACGCCAGTTCAACCGCCAGAACATACGGCCCGAACAGCGCGATACCCACCGCTTTCGCGTCAATCATGTCGCCTTTGATGCCGTGATCGTGCAATCCGAGGATTGACATGATCATCACCACCAGCAGGATGACAGACAGAACCGACGGTCCGATCCAGGTGGCAGGCTTGAGCCATGCGCGCTCCTGCTCCTCGACGTTGCCGAGGTTAAGCATCATCACCACGAAGACGAACAGCACCATGATGGCACCGGCGTAGACGATGATCTCCAGCGCACCGGCGAAATAGGCACCGAGCGAGAAGAAGACCGCAGCAATCGCCAGTAAAGAGACGATCAGGTACAGCAATGCGTGCACCGGGTTGGTATGCGTGATCACACGCAATGTCGCCAACACGGCCACCAGGGCTGCAATATAAAATGCAAATTCCATGCTTGCGGCTCCTTAAGGCATCAGACCTTTGACGTTGATCGGTTTGGCTTCATTTTCAGCTTCGCCTTTCGACTTGCCGTCAATCGCCATACCGGCCATCCGGTAGAAATTGTATTCCGGATATTTACCCGGCCCAGAAATCAACAGATCTTCTTTCTCATACACCAGATCCTGGCGTTTGAACTCGCCCAGTTCGAAGTCCGGCGTCAGCTGAATGGCTGTTGTCGGGCACGCTTCTTCACACAGGCCGCAGAAAATGCAGCGTGAGAAGTTGATACGGAAGAATTCCGGATACCAGCGACCGTCTTTCATTTCTGCTTTTTGCAGAGAAATACAGCCGACCGGACAGGCTACCGCACACAGGTTACAGGCAACGCAGCGCTCTTCACCGTCCGGATCGCGCGTCAGCACGATACGGCCACGGTAACGCGGAGGTGGATTGACCGGTACTTCCGGGTACATCTGGGTTTCGCGCTTGGCGAAGGCGTGCATGCCTATCATCCACAAGCTGCGAACCTGGGTACCGAACCCGACCACTATGTCTTTCAATGTCATGGTTTCATCACCCCTTATTGCGCGTTGTACAAGATGACCGCAGCGGTCGCCAGCAGATTAAGCAAGGTCAGTGGCAGGCAAACTTTCCAGCCAAATGACATCACCTGGTCGTAGCGAGGACGCGGCAAAGCAGCACGGATCAAAATGAACATCACCATGAAGAAAGCGGTTTTCAGCGCAAACCAGATAAACGGCGGCAGGAACGGACCCTGCCAGCCACCGAAGAACAAGGTGACGATCAGCGCAGAGACAGTCACGATACCGATGTATTCCCCCACGAAGAACAGACCGAATTTCATACCGGAATATTCAATGTGGTAACCATCGGCCAGTTCCTGCTCGGCTTCCGGCTGGTCAAACGGGTGACGGTGACAAACAGCCACACCGGCAATCGCAAAGGTCACGAAGCCAAAGAACTGCGGGATGATGTTCCACATGTGCGACTGAGAAATGACGATGTCTTGCAGATTGAAAGAACCCGCCTGCGCCACCACGCCCATCAGCGATAAACCGAGGAACACTTCGTAGCTCAGCGTCTGGGCCGATGCACGCATCGCCCCCAGCAGCGAGTATTTGTTGTTACTGGACCAGCCAGCAAACAACACCGCATAGACGGTCAGACCGGCCATCATCAGGAAGAACAAAATACCGATGTTCAGGTCTGCGGCGAACCAGGTCGGGCTGACCGGAACGATCGCAAAGGAGATCAGCAGGGACGTAAACGCAATCATCGGCGCCAGCGTAAAGATGGCTTTGTCAGTGAATTTAGGAACCCAGTCTTCCTTGAAGAACATCTTGATCATGTCAGCAACCAGCTGCAGGGAACCGCCCCAGCCGACACGGTTTGGTCCGTAACGGTTCTGGAACAGGCCCAGCAAGCGGCGCTCGCCGAAGCTCATGAAGGCCCCGCAGGTCACGACGACCAGCAGGATCACGACAGCTTTCAGAATGGCGATCAACGAATCAATCACGACAGGTGTAAACCAGCTCATTGTGCTGCCTCCCGCAGATTTTCAACCGTTGCGCCAACCAGCACCGGCGGAATACCCGGCAAGCCCAGCGGCAGGCCAACCTGGCCCTGACTCAATGTTTCGCTCAGACGAACGGGCAGTTTGAGGGTCTGACCGGCACAGGTGAATTCCACCTGAGAACCTGCATTCACCCCTAATTGCGCAGCATCTGCCGGGTTAACCATCACATACGCCTGTGGCATACGTTGCTGGATCACCTTAGAGCGCTGTGTCATTTCTTCGCTGCCGAACAGGTGATAATAAGGCGCAACACGCCAGTTATCGCTCTGCGCAGTAAAGGCAGCCGGAATAGTGGTGAAGTAATCGAGTGTCCCCTCACCTGCTTCAATCAAACGCACACCCGGATCACCATGGCGCAGACTGCCGCCGACTTCACTCTGGAATTTATTCCAGGCTTGTGGTGAGTTCCAGCCCGGCGCCCAGGCGAATGGCACCTGATTGCGGTTGGCTGTCGGGCTGTTGTTCCCTTCCATTGAGAAGGCAAACATGGTGTCTTTATCTTGCGGCTGACGCGGTTCATGAACGCTGATGTTCGCGCGCATGGCGGTACGACCACTGGAACGTGCCGGAGAACGCGCCAGTTTCTGACCACGGATACGGAAGCTGGCGTTTGGCGCAGCTTCTACCATGCCTTTCAGCTGTGGCAGTGCTTCAACGCAGGCTTCAATGACGTGATCCAGCTGCGTCCAGTCAACATGGCGGCTGTTGATGGTGGAATGCAGCGAGTGCATCCAGCGCCAGCTTTCCAGCATGGCAACCGTTGTGTCGTAGTAAGCCGGATCGTAAACCTGGAAGAAGCGCTGCGCGCGGCCTTCCTGATTCACCAGTGTGCCGTCGCTTTCTGCGAAACTTGCCGCAGGCAGGATCAGGCTGGCTTTATCCATAATGCGCGTACGCTGATGGTCAACGACCAGCAGGTTCTGCACATTCGCTAATGCCGCATCAACTTTCGCTTCAGGCGCCTGACGATAAAGGTCATTTTCCATCACGATCGCGCTGTCGGCTTCGCCACGGGTCAGCAATTCCAGTGCTTCGTCCAGCGAGCCGCCACCAATCATCGAAAGACCGATGCTGTTTGCCGCAGAAGCCACGAAGGTAATGCCGACATCGCTGCCAGCCACTTTCAGCGCTTTCGCGATATTCGCGGCTGCTTCGATAATCGCGTCAGAACCGGCACTGGTTCCGGTTATGATCAACGGCTTGCGGGCACCGGTCAGCGCCTGCACGATCACGTCGATTTTCTTGTTCAGACCCTCAGACAGATCGCTGACGGCTGGCGCAGAATTATCCAGCGCATGGGCGATAGCAAAGCCGAAACGCGCCTGCTCATCGACCGGTGCGCGGTAATTGTATGCCGCGATATCGTCGAGTTTGGTGTTATCCACGTTAGTGATAAACAGCGGATGTTTGGCATGCTGGCCGATGTTCTGTACAGCGGCGATTTGCCAGTCAGCAACACGCTGAGCCGCCGCCATCGCGCGCGCTTTGCCTTTTACGGCCTGACGCACAGACAGCGCGATACGTGCACCGGTCTGGGTTAAATCTTCACCCAGCACCAGAACCGCATCGTAATCTTCAATTTCGCGCAGCGCCGGTGTACGTACACCGCTGTTACGCAGAATGTTCAGCATCAGTTGCAGACGTCCCTGCTCTGCCGCGTTAATCCCGGTGTAGAAGTTTTCGGCCCCCACCAGTTCGCGCAGGGCAAAGTTGCTTTCCAGACTGGCACGCGGAGAACCGATACCTATGGTTTTCTTCGCCTGACGGATAATGTCTGCCGCGCCCTGCATCGCCTGTTCAGCGTTAAGTTCGATCCAGTCGTTACCACGCAATTGCAGGGGTTTCTTCGGACGATCTTTCAGGTTCACGTAGCCATAGCCGAAACGGCCACGGTCGCACAGGAAGTAGTGGTTTACGGTACCGTTATAACGGTTTTCGATACGACGCAGTTCGCCGTAACGCTCACCCGGGCTGGTGTTACAGCCCACAGAACATTGCTGACAGATGCTTGGCGCAAACTGCATGTCCCATTTACGGTTGTAGCGTTCGGAGTGCGTTTTATCGGTGAATACGCCGGTCGGACACACTTCTACCAGGTTGCCGGAGAACTCGCTTTCCAGCGGACCATCTTCCGGACGACCGAAATAGACGTTGTCGTGTGCGCCATAAACGCCCAGATCGGTGCCGTCCGCGTAATCCTTGTAGTAACGGACACAGCGGTAACAGGCGATACAGCGGTTCATTTCATGAGAGATGAACGGGCCGAGATCCTGGTTGTTATGGGTACGTTTGGTGAAGCGGTAACGGCGCATACTGTGGCCGGTCATCACTGTCATATCCTGCAGGTGACAGTTACCGCCTTCCTCACACACCGGACAGTCGTGCGGATGGTTGGTCATCAGCCATTCCACGACGCTTTCACGGAATTCTTTCGCTTCGCCGTCGTCGATGGAAATGAAGGTGCCATCAGACGCAGGTGTCATACAAGACATCACCAGACGACCGCGCGTGTCTTCCGCGTTTTGGTATTGCTTAACCGCACATTGGCGGCAAGCGCCGACGCTTCCCAGCGCCGGATGCCAGCAAAAATAAGGAATATCGAGGCCGAGAGAGAGGCAAGCCTGTAACAGGTTGTCCGCTCCGTCTACGTCGTATTCTTTGCCGTCTACATGAATCGTAGCCATAGTCAGCATGCTTCCACGTGGCCCACCTGACGGCGGGCGTTAATCAAAAATTCTTGCCGGGTTGGCGTATATCATTCGACAGCGCGTCCCTTGTTCCGGGAATTCGCGCACAGCGGGCTCACGTCCGCTGCCTGTTGCCTTCACTACCAACGCTCTTTCAGCAGATTGTTTGGCTGAATGCCTGCAATCGCACGCGCGTTGTTGTAATGCTGCTTGGCGATACCCGCCTCAAACTCTTCCCGGAAATATTTAATCGCACTCTGCAATGGCTCCACGGCACCCGGCGCGTGTGCGCAGAAGGTTTTGCCCGGGCCAAGCTGGCGGCAAAGCTGTTCGAGCGTTTCGATATCACCCGGCTGGCCTTCACCACGTTCCAGCGCACGAAGAATTTTCACACTCCACGGCAGGCCGTCGCGGCACGGTGTACACCAGCCACAAGATTCGCGGGAGAAGAACTCTTCCAGGTTACGCACCAGCGGAACCATGCCGATTTCATGGTCGACGGCCATCGCCAGTGCGGTCCCCAGACGGCTGCCGGCTTTACCAATGCTGGCAAAGTCCATCGGCAGATCCAGATGATCGGCGGTCAGGAAGTCAGTCCCTGCCCCGCCCGGCTGCCAGGCTTTGAATTTCAGGCCATCGCGCATGCCACCGGCATAGTCTTCAAGAATTTCACGTGCGGTAGTCCCAAACGGCAGCTCCCAGACGCCCGGATTTTTTACCCGACCGGAGAAGCCCATCAGTTTGGTGCCGGCATCTTCACTTTTGCCCGCAGACATGCCTTTGTACCAGTCCACACCGTGCTCAAGGATTGCGGGCACGTTACACAGGGTTTCGACGTTGTTAACACAGGTCGGTTTACCCCAGGCACCGGCGGAGGCCGGGAACGGTGGCTTGGAACGCGGGTTAGCACGGCGGCCTTCCAGCGAGTTGATCAGGGCGGTTTCTTCACCACAGATGTAACGCCCTGCGCCTGTGTGAACAATCAGTTCAAAATCAAACCCGGTGCCGAGAATATTTTTACCCAGCAGACCCGCTTCCGTGGCTTCCGCAATCGCACGACGCAGGTTCACCGCAGCTTCGATGTACTCACCACGCAGGAAGATGTAGCCACGGTAAGATTTCAGCGCAAACGCGGAGATCAGCATGCCTTCCACCAGCAGGTGCGGCATCTGTTCCATCAGCATGCGGTCTTTATAGGTACCCGGTTCCATCTCATCGGCATTACACAGCAGATAGCGGATATTCATGCTTTCGTCTTTCGGCATCAGGCTCCACTTCAGACCGGTGGAGAAACCTGCGCCGCCGCGCCCTTTCAGGCCCGCGTCTTTCACCAGATTGACGATTTCTTCCTGAGCCATGCTTTTCAGGGCTTTCTCTGCACCGACGTAACCGTTTTTGCTGCGGTATTCGTCGAACCAGACAGGTTGTTTGTCGTCACGCATACGCCAGGTCAGCGGATGCATTTCCGGTGTACGTTCGATGTGTCGAGGGGTGTATGTCATGCGTAGCGCTCCAGTAGCTGGCCGATCGCTTCTGGCGTCAGGTGGCTGTGCGTGTCCTCGTCAATCATCATTGACGGGCCTTTGTCACAGTTACCGAGGCAGCAGGTCGGCAGCAGGGTAAAACGTCCGTCTTCGGTCGTCTGGCCCGGCTTGATGTGCAACTGTTGTTCCAGCGCGGCCTGGATCCCCTGATAACCGGTGATGTGACACACCACGCTGTCACAGTAACGGATCACATGGCGGCCCACCGGCTGACGGAAGATCTGGCTGTAGAATGTCGCCACACCTTCAACGTCGCTGGCAGGAATGCCCAGAACATCGGAGATCGCGTAGATAGCGCCGTCCGGCACCCAGCCACGCGCTTTTTGCACGATTTTCAACGCTTCGATAGAGGCCGCACGGGCATCCTCGTAGTGATGTTTTTCGTGCTCAATCGCTTCACGTTCAGCGTCGCTCAGCACGAACACCGGCGGCGCAACAGGCTCGCTGACGTTGATGTACTGAACTTCTGAGTCTTTATTGATATCTGTCATCGTTAGCGGTCCACATCTGACATTACAAAATCGATACTGCCCAGATACACGATCAGGTCGGATACCAGGCTGCCACGGATTACGGACGGGATCTGCTGCAAATGCGGGAAGCTCGGCGTACGGACACGGGTGCGGTAGCTCATGGTGCTGCCGTCACTGGTCAGGTAGTAGCTGTTGATCCCTTTGGTTGCTTCAACCATCTGGAAAGATTCTTGTGCAGGCATGACCGGCCCCCACGACACTTGCAGGAAGTGCGTGATCAGGGTCTCGATGTGTTGCAGCGTGCGCTCTTTCGGTGGCGGCGTGGTCAGCGGGTGATCCGCCTTGAACGGGCCTTCCGGCATGTTTTTGTAGCACTGTTCCAGAATGCGCAGGCTCTGACGAAGTTCTTCCACTTTCAGCATCACGCGGGAATAGCAGTCACTGACGCCATCACCGGTCGGCACTTCAAAGTCAAAGTTTTCATAACCTGAATACGGACGCCATTTACGCACATCGAACGGGATACCCGTTGCGCGCAGGCCAGCACCGGTGGTGCCCCAGGCCAGTGCGTCGTCGGCGTTATACGCGGCCACGCCTTTGGAACGGCCAATCAGAATGGTGTTTTTCAGCGCCGCTTTGACGTAGGAATCCAGACGGGCTGGCATCCAGTCAAGGAATTCACGCAGCAGGCGGTCCCAGCCTTTCGGCAGGTCATGCGCTACGCCACCGATACGGAACCAGGCCGGGTGCATACGGAAACCGGTGATCGCTTCCACCAGATCGTAAATTTTCTGACGATCGGTAAAGGCGAAGAACACCGGCGTCATCGCGCCCACGTCCTGAATAAACGTAGAGATGTACAGCAGATGGCTGTTGATACGGAACAGTTCAGACAGCATCACACGGATGGTGTTAACGCGATCCGGCGTCACGATACCGGCGAGTTTTTCAACAGCCAGCACGTAAGGCATTTCGTTAACACAACCGCCGAGATATTCGATACGGTCGGTGTAAGGAATGTAGCTGTGCCATGACTGGCGTTCGCCCATTTTCTCCGCACCACGGTGGTGGTAACCGACGTCAGGCACGCAGTCGACAATCTCTTCGCCATCCAGCTGCAGGATAATACGGAATGCACCATGCGCTGACGGGTGGTTAGGACCGAGGTTGAGGAACATAAAGTCCTCGTTATCGGTACCGCGCTTCATGCCCCAGTCTTCCGGCTTGAAGGTCAGCGATTCCATCTCGAGTTCTTCTTTTTGCTTAGTCAGCTCATAAGGATCGAACTCGGTGGCGCGCGCCGGATAGTCTTTACGCAGCGGATGCCCTTCCCAGGTCTGCGGCATCATGATGCGCGTCAGGTGCGGGTGGCCGTCGAAGGTAATGCCGAACATTTCCCATGTTTCGCGTTCGTACCAGTTAGCGTTCGGGAACACTTTGGTGATCGTCGGAACATGAAGATCGTTTTCTGACAACGCCACTTTGATCATGATGTCGCGGTTACGCTCGACGGAGATCAGGTGGTAGAAAACGGAAAAATCCGCAGCCGGTAAACCGTCGCGGTGTGTACGTAAACGCTCATCAAAGCCATGCAAATCGAAAAGCATGACGTAAGGTTTTGGCTGTTTTCGTAAAAAGGTAATCGCTTCCAGTAACTGTTCACGCTTGAACCACACCACAGGAATTCCGGTGCGGGTTGCCTGGACAGTAAAGGCCTCTGGCCCAAAACGGTTACGCAATTCGCCAATAACCGGATCATCGAGATGATCACGGGTATGCCATGCTGGCAGGGCGGAATCTTGCGTCGTCAAATCTGTCATATTTTTTTCACCACACTAAATGGTCATTTATGCCGTAAGGGGGAACACTCACCCCTCAGGGTTGACTCTCAGACCGCAGTGTTAAATCTCGTCCGGCGAACGCAGATTTGTCACGGCAATACGCTCAGCACGTTTACGCTCTTTTTCAGACTGCATATTCGCGCGGTAAACACCCTGATCGCCAACAACCCATGACAATGGGCGACGTTCTTTACCAATGGACTCCTGCAACAGCAGCAGAGCCTGCATATAGGCTTCCGGACGCGGCGGACATCCCGGGATGTACACATCGACAGGCAGGAATTTATCCACGCCCTGCACCACAGAATAAATATCGTACATGCCGCCGGAATTCGCACAGGCACCCATCGAAATCACCCATTTAGGTTCCAGCATCTGATCGTATAAACGCTGAATAACCGGCGCCATTTTGGTGAAGCAGGTTCCCGCCACCACCATGAAGTCAGCCTGACGTGGGGAAGCACGCAGAACTTCTGCGCCAAAACGCGCAACGTCATGCACCGCAGTGAATGACGTCACCATTTCGACATAACAGCAGGAAAGACCGAAGTTGTACGGCCAAAGGGAGTTTTTACGACCCCAGTTCACCATGCCATGCAGTGACTCCTGGAGATTTCCCATAAAGACGCTGCGCTTAACCTGTTCCTGAAGGGGATCACCGACGACCTCCTGGGATTGCAGGGGGTAACGGTCGTTCTCACCGTCCGGGTCTATGCGGGTGAGCGTATAGTCCATCTTATTGCCTCGCTATGACTGCTTACTGAGGGTGACTGTTGGTATTAATTGCCGGGCTTGGTTTAACAGGTCCTTTCGAACGTGTTGGTGTCCAGTCGAGCGCGCCAATACGCACCAGATAGAACAAACCAGCCAGCAATACCAAAATGAAAATGGTGGCTTCTACAAATCCGGTCCAGCCGCTTTCGCGAATAGACGTTGACCATGCATAGAGATACAAGGCTTCAACGTCAAAAATGACGAAGAACATGGCGACCAGATAGAACTTAGCGGAAAGACGCAGCCGGGCGGTGCCGACGGAGGCGATGCCGGATTCAAAAGGCGTGTTTTTGTAGCGCGCTCTGGCTCTCCCGCCGAGGAACGCGGCGCCCAGTAACATCAGGCAGCAAAGGCCCATTGCGACGATAAGAAAAACGGCGAACGCCCAGTGTTGAGCGATGACTTCAGTGGCTGTTGACATACTCATTGCTTACTCATCAAAAGTGGCACTTTGGCATCTGCTCTGTAAGGTCGGCAGCTTGCGCACCACATCGATTCAAGGGAAGGATTAAAAACCACACAGTTCACGGCTCAACAAGGGATTAAGCCAGTGATTTGTTGTGGGCTTTTTACCCTTTTCTATAACCTTTTGTCAACTTTGACAAAAGTATCTCCACATTAGTTTACATGCTTAGCATTTAATTAACATATCATGCGACGGTACTTAAGCTAAATCGTGTCAGTTAAATACTGTGATAAAGCATGAGCCTGTGATGGGAGTTATGGCATCTTTCGAGCTTTCCTATTGTCGCAGGAATAGACAGCGCTTCCACTCTCTTAATGGGGGTATTTTTTTGATCCACGTCAGAGTTCTGTCAATTTTGATAGAAAAAAAGACACACATTTAACAAGTTTTATTGATTTTCAAAAAACGACAAGCGAATTGCGGAAAAAATTGATGGTTTTTTTTAACCTGAAAAAAGGCTGATATTTACGTGATTTAGTGAAGTGATAATTGACGCAGATGACAGTGATGGCAGGGAACGAGAAGCGTTAACATCAGAAAAAAATGGTTTTAGGAAGAATAGTAAACAAAACCTTTAAAAACAGCACTTATTCACCCCTAAAGAGGTAGGAACTTTTACCCCCGCCCCGTGATACGCAGGCGGAAGGTAAAGCCGGGGGATTGCCTTAACTTTGTGTATCCGTCAGGAACTCTTGATCGTCATCCACGGCAGGACGCGGACCGTAAGCACTGAGAGAATACGGATCATTCCCTTGCTCCACAGCATTGAAAATCGCCATGGCCAGTTCGTTTTCGCTACGGGCATTTTTGTACAGCACATATTGTGTATCCGGCAGGCGCGGTAAACCGTCCTGTTCGCCCAGCACACGCAACTCCGGACTCATCATTTCGATAGGTCGCGCAGTCACCCCCAGCCCGGCACGGACTGCCGCACGGATCGCCGATAACGTCGAGGCGACGTAGGCAATACGCCACGGGATCCCCGCCTGATTCAGATGCTCTATCGCCATTAAACGATATGGGCTTGGCTCATCAAGTACGACGAGCGGCACACTGTCGCCGGAGGGATACGCAAAATCAGCCGAGCAATACCACAATGTTGGCGAAGTGCGCAGAACGATGTGCGGATGATCGGTGTTAGTCATCGTGGTGATGGCCAGATCCACTTCCTCACTTTCCAGCATCGACAACATGAAAGGACTGCGTTTTACGCGGACATCGATAGACAACTTGGGATAGACCGAGGTCACACGGCTGAGCAGGAAAGGCAAGATGGTGTCAGCCGTATCGTCTGACGCACCAATCGTGATCCCACCCTGGACATTGCTGTACATCAAAGAGGTGCAGGCTTCATCATTAAAACGAAGGATCTTGCGTGCATACCCCAATAACTGAATACCATGTTCAGTTAATAATTTATTGCGTCCATGTCTGGCAAACAGTTCTTTTCCAACGAGTTGTTCTAGACGTTGCATTTGTTGACTGACCGCCGACTGAGTACGGCACACCGCAGCCGCAGCCGCAGCGAACGTATTTAAATCAGCAACAGCTACAAATGTCCTCAACAGGTCAAGATCGAGATTGAGGATTGGACGATTTGCAATTGTCATAGTTTTTCTTCACTTTATAGAATCTAATAACAAGCTACCCTGATGGTGCGTCAAAGTACCCGCAAAAAGCAGAATACCAGATATGGCGGATACTCACTCATTTGATAACCGAAATTGAGAAATATTTGTGCACAAAAGTTTTCGTCATTGTGAGCGTCCGGGCATTAAAAACGCGCACAATAATTCCACATGAAGACTAAATGATTAGTACACCTTATTTAATATAGTCTCCCTCATCAAACCGTTCCACCCACGGCCCCTTCCCGCTCACAGCGCCAGCACGCCCCTGCATTCCCTGACGCACGCCTATAAAAACATAAGCTAAATTAATTAATAATGCGGGCAAGTAAAAATATAATCCAGTAAATTCATTGAGTCACAAGAATAACCAATTCCAGGGAGATCTTTTAGTTAAAGGGACATTAAGATTTTTCTCGTTTCTTCAAATTTTGTTTATAACAGTTACGTGAAATATAGGCTGGAAAAGCATTTACTTAATCTTAAACGAATACGTTTCGGATAACGCCTGCTGTATGATCATTTATCCAGCACTCATACTCACTCATTAGATAAATAAAACTAATTCTTGTTACCCATTTTTATCGGAAAAACATCTTAGCCGATTTTTTTTTCAGAATTTGTCGAGCTTTGGTAAGTTTTCATGATGTTCCGGGTAAAATCGCCTGACAAAGCGTCAGCCGGGGATCCCGGCAGGACAGCAAAAACAGTGAATTTTTTGATTATAAAGCGCGCAATCACAAAATAAAAAATCACCAAAATGGAATTACCCGGAATTAAACACCACCAGCGCATAACGTGACTGAGGTAAAACCCCACCACATCTTCCTTTACTGCTGTTTTTCACCAAAACGGTGCAAGGCACTTCTCATGCCCTCTGTGGGGGAGTAAATTGAGCCCTTCGCACTGTTCTACGGTCACTCGGCACCAGGGAAGAACAGGCTTTATTGCAAAAGGCTCCCATTTACATGTCCCCGATTGAGAAATCCCACAAACTGGACAACGTCTGTTACGACATTCGCGGCCCGGTGCTCAAAGAAGCAAAACGTCTGGAAGAAGAAGGAAACAAAGTCCTCAAACTGAACATCGGCAACCCCGCCCCGTTCGGTTTTGATGCGCCTGATGAAATTCTGGTCGATGTCATCCGCAACCTTCCTACTGCCCAGGGATACTGTGATTCGAAAGGCCTGTTTTCTGCACGTAAAGCGATCATGCAGCACTATCAGGCGCGCGAGATGCGCGACATCACGGTAGAAGATATTTATATCGGCAACGGTGTCTCCGAACTGATTGTTCAGTCTATGCAGGCGCTGCTCAACACCGGCGACGAAATGTTAGTCCCGGCGCCTGACTATCCGTTGTGGACTGCGGCAGTGTCTCTGTCGGGTGGCAATGCGGTGCATTATCTGTGTGATGAAGGGGCAGACTGGTTCCCCGACATCGCCGATATTCGTGACAAAATCACGCCACGCACCCGCGGCATTGTGATCATCAATCCGAACAACCCGACCGGCGCGGTCTACAGCAAAGAACTGCTGATGCAGATCGTGGACATCGCCCGCGAACACAATCTGATCATTTTTGCCGACGAAATTTACGACAAAATCCTGTACGACGAAGCCCAGCATATTTCCATCGCCTCGCTGGCACCGGATTTGCTGACCGTGACCTTTAACGGTCTGTCCAAAACCTACCGCGTGGCGGGTTTCCGTCAGGGCTGGATGGTGCTGAACGGGCCGAAGAAACACGCGAAAGGCTATATCGAAGGTCTGGAGATGCTGGCGTCCATGCGCCTGTGCGCCAACGTGCCGATGCAGCACGCGATTCAGACTGCGCTGGGCGGCTATCAAAGTATCAGCGAGTTTATTCAGCCGGGCGGACGCCTGGTGGAACAGCGTGACCGCGCATGGGAACTGATTAACGAGATCCCCGGCGTGTCCTGTGTGAAACCGAAAGGTGCGCTGTATATGTTCCCGCGTATCGACGCGAAACGCTTCAACATCCATGACGATCAGAAAATGGTACTCGACCTGCTGTTACAGCAGAAAGTGCTGCTGGTTCAGGGTTCAGCCTTTAACTGGCCGTATCCGGATCATGTGCGTATCGTGACGCTGCCACGCGTTGATGAGCTGGAAATGGCCGTCAACAAACTGGGCCGCTTCCTGGAAACCTACCGCCAGTAATCTTCAGGGCGCAGCATAAACGGCTGCGCCCTTTTCTCTTTCACCTATTTACATCACTGCCCCGCACTGCTCACAATGGACGCTCATTCACCGTTGTTATTGAGAGTGCTATGAATCAGAGTCATTTTTTCGCCCACCTTTCCCGTCTCAAGCTGATCAGCCGCTGGCCGCTGATGCGCAATGTCCGCACCGAGAATGTCTCGGAACACAGCCTGCAGGTCGCTTTTGTCGCGCATGCTTTAGCCGTGATCAAAAACCGCAAATTTAACGGTAACCTGAGTGCTGAACGTGTTGCCCTGCTCGCCATGTATCACGATGCCAGCGAAGTGCTGACCGGCGATATGCCGACGCCGATCAAGTATTACAATCCGCAAATTGCGCACGAATATAAGAAGATCGAAAAAATTGCTCAGCAGAAGCTGATTGAAATGCTGCCGAAAGAATTGCAGGAAGATTTCCGCCCGCTGATCGATGAACACTATTACAGCGAAGATGAAAAACTGACGGTCAAACAGGCCGATGCGCTCTGTGCTTACCTGAAGTGTCTCGAGGAGTTATCGGCTGGCAACAATGAATTTACGCTGGCAAAAGCCCGTCTTGAGAAAACGCTGGCAGACAGAAAAAGCCCGGAAATGGATTATTTTATGGAAGTGTTCATTCCCAGCTTCAGCCTGTCTCTGGATGAAATCAGTCTTGATTCCCCGCTCTGATTTGCCAATCAGAACGGGAACAGGACCGGCACCAGAAATACGCTGACCACCATCACCAGCAGCGTAAATGGCACACCGATGCGCAGAAAGTCGCCAAATTTGTAATTGCCCGGCACCATGACCAGCGTGTTGACCGGTGAAGACACCGGCGTCATAAATGCAGCAGACGCAGCAATCGCGATAATCATGGTGAACGGGTAAGGTGAAACGCCCATCTGATGTGCTGCCGCGATGGCGATCGGTGCCATCAGCACGGCGGTGGCGGTATTGGAAATAAACAGCCCGATGCCTGCGCAGAGAATAAATAAACTCAGCAGCATCATGTACGGACCATAACCGCCACTGACCTCCATTAATCCCTTCACAATCAGCGCCACACCGCCGGTTTTTTGCAACGCCAGCGCAAAAGGCATCATGCCGACAATCAGCAACAAACTCGGCCAGTGAATGGCTTTGTAAGCGCCTTCCATCGTGATACAGCGGAATTTGCCCATCAGCATACAGGCGATAATGGCAGCAATGGCATTGGGCACGTCATCGGTGAGCATCAGCGCAACCATCAGCGCCAGACAAAACAGCGCATGGGGCGCCTGACTTAATGCCGGTGCCACTTCGTCTACTTCGGCAGGAAGGTTAAGCACGATGAAATCATGCATTTGTTGCTGAAGCTGGCGGATCAGTTTCCAGTCGCCGATCACCAGCAGCATGTCGCCAAGCTGCAACTCTTCGTCCACCAGTTTGCCGTCCAGCGCTTCCCCCTGACGGCGGATCCCCACCACATTCAGGCCGTAGGTCGAACGGAAAGCAACATCACGCAGCGTTTTGCCCAGTAATTCGGAATCGGGAATTAACGATACTTCGGCCATGCCGACATCCCGCGACTGTTCGGAGAAATACTCGCCGCGCAGCACCATAGGTTCAAGCATTTCATCGGTACAAAACTGTCTGATGGAGACCTCAGGGTCAGACATATCGAGCAGCAGCACATCGCGGGCAAACAGTTCGGTATTCCCGGTGGCGCTGACCATTACACGACGAAATTTACGCCAGCGCTCAATGCCGACGACATTCGCGCCATAACGGGAACGCAGATGCACATCATCCAGTGTGCGACCGACCAGCGGCGAGCCAGGACGGATAGTGACGCGACGCGCCCTGCCGGTCAGGTGATAATCGCGGATCAGATCCCGGAAAGTCCGGCGCTTCCAGCGTTGCTGACCCGTTGACGTATCCTCGGAAGAGAGCCAGCGGCGGGCAAGTAACATGTAGCCGATGCCCATGATCAGCACCACCAGCCCCACCGGCGTCACGCCGAAGAAGCCAAAACCGTCGAACCCTTCACGCAACAGTTCGCTGTTCACCACCATATTGGGCGGCGTCGCGACCAGTGTCATCATGCCGCTGATAAGCCCGGCGAAACTCAGTGGCATCATCAGACGTGCGGGAGACGTTTTCATCCGTGCAGAAACGCTGATCACCACCGGAATAAAGATCGCGACCACGCCGGTGGAACTCATAAAAGCACCGAGACCGGCAACCGTCAGCATCAGTAATACCAGCATTCGCGTTTCGCTGTTGCCCGCCACTTTCATCAGCCAGTCGCCTACCTGATACGCCACGCCGGTTCTCACCAGACCATGGCCGACGACAAACAATGCCGCGATCAGAATGACGTTAGGATCGCTGAATCCGGCCAGCGCTTCATTGATGGTCAGCGTGCCACTGAGCACGAAAGCAATGATCACCAGCAATGCGACAATATCCATCCGCAGCGTATTGCGTGCGAACAACACCATTGCCACCACCAGCAGCATCACCACCCAAAGTAATTCACCGGTCAAAACACACTCCGTTTGCGTTGAGAAGGGACGTTAACTCACCGGATACCCTAAATAATTCAATCAGAATGGCATAAAAAAACCCCGCATAAGCGAGGTTTATATCAATTAATACAAGGAAACTGTATTTTTTCTGTACTTAGCGCAGGCTGACTTTCACACCTTCATCGGTATGACTGATCAACAGTACTTCCAGCGTCGTCAGGTCAAAATCAACGTTTTCAATGCCGGGTGTATCGTCCGGTGCGTTAACCGCGATGACTTTACAGCCTGCGGCCAGTCCGGCCATCACGCCGGCAGCGGCATCTTCCACCACCACGCACTCTTCCGGTGCCAGACCTAAACGTTCGGCACCCAGCAAATAAGCATCAGGTTGCGGTTTGCCGTGTTTAACCTGTTCTGCGGTGATAAACACTTCAGGTTCCGGCAACAGTGCAGCTTTGTGCCGGGCGCTGGCCACCGGCATCGAACCGGAGGTCACAATCGCCCAGGGAATGTTCTGCCGGTTGAGTTCACTGAGCAGCAGATGGGCACCGGGTAGCGCGGTCACGCCTTCGGTATCTGTGGCTTCAATTTGCTCCAGCTTGAGAAACTCCTGTTGGATCGTTTCTTCGCTTTCGCCCGCCATAAAATGGCGTAAAGAGGTGATCGCCTGCTTGCCGTGAATAAACGCCAGCACTTCCTGCGGGCTGACACCCCGGCTTAGCGCCCAGTTAATCCATGCGCGCTCAACTGCGGGTAATGAATCCACTAACGTTCCATCAAGGTCGAACAAAAAACCCTTACAAAGCACAGGCGACTCCTTTAAGTGTTTACATCAGGCATTGATAATTTGCGCGATCTCTACCGCGCTCAGATGGTACTGACGCGGGCATGATTGCCACACCGCCAGCATCCGCTGGTATTTATCCCACATTTTGGTCTGTGAGTTAAAGCCATGCGTTCCCGCATCAAAGTCAGTGTAACGTCCTTCGGTGTTCACCATAAAGCGGACATAGCTTAAATAACGGGATTCCGTGGCGGCATCAAAGCCAAGGAAATCAATACGGCGGCGATCGAGATCCTGGGTGTCTTTCAGGTTGGTCCATGACACCTGCATGGCATGGTGCATTTCCATAATGTTAATGACGGTGCGACAGGTTTCTTCCGGCAGCTCGCCGAAATCCCGGTCCAGCTCGCGCATTTGCAAACCAAAACCTCGTTCGATCACGGTTTGTAACCGGCGATAACGTTCCGCGTTATCAGGATCGAGCATGGTCATCATTTTGTATTGATTGGACAAAATCAGGCGTTGAGCGTTAGTCATTTCCATCGTGAAAATCCTCATGTCTGCATAATGAGCAAAGCATGGCATAGCGCAAAGTTCCGCGAAATCGCAAGCACACCATTCTTTGATTTGGGTCGGGATCTCATCTGAAATAATCACCGGAGGAGACTTTCCTCCGGCGAAATGCGACTTATGAAAGACTATAGATGATGAAGGACGCGGCAAGCGGGGAAATCAGGCTTACAGATCGTCTAAAAAGGTTTTATCCAGTTGTTTGAACGCACGCCTGAGGACATCGGCTAATGACTGATAGGTCGGCGTGCCGTCAATCGGTGCCAACGCCTGACCTGCCTCGGCCAGTTTATTGCGCACATCGTGGAACCAGCCGAGTAATCCCGGCGGCAGCGGCGTCAGGGAACGGCGGCCCAGCCACCATAAACCCTGCATCGGCAGGCTGCAGGCAAAGATCGCGGTCGCGACCGCCAGCCCGAGCTGGCCACCCAGCGCGATTTGCCAGGTCAGCGTAAAGACGGCAACCGGGGGCATGATGCGCACGGCAAAGCGTGTCGCGGTGGAAATCCGGTTCTCCGGGAACATCGGAGCCAGGCGCTTATCTGACGGCCATGTCTTCATGTAATGCTGTCCGCGCTGGAATATCTGGAACCAGCCTACGGAGCCTGTTGGCTTACTCGTCATCTTTGCACCTCAACTTCGCGTATAAAATTTAAAAAATAGTTGTAAAACACAAACTGGAGTTTACCACGATAAAATATATTTTGTTTTTGCTGGCACCTGTCGGTATTCTATCGCAGCCTCGCAACCCTCTCAGGCAACGATATCAATATAAAGTTGGGGTAAATGCGGTGAATTGCAATGTTTCACCCGTACATTAAGCATAGTGCCTCGGTCTGAGTGGATTTGTAATTAGTTATTGTATTTTTTGTTAGTGTTTTTACTGATTAGTAACATTCTGAAGGCGCGTGACCGTCAGGGTTTGTGCACGACACAGACTTTTTTGCGGTATCCGTGGGCTTATAAAAACCAGAGCCCGGCGATTCTTCAGCTTTTTCATCGTCATGCCTTTTTTGGCTCTCTGGCATGATGTTAATCATAATTGTCACCGCCATTATGCGCTACGCTTGATGTCAGACTGACGATTTATTAACCACGTGTATTGTTTTTTTAAACAGCACCAACAATAAATAGGTACTTCCATGTCGAGTAAGCTTGTACTGGTTCTTAACTGTGGTAGTTCTTCCCTTAAATTTGCCATCATTGATGCTGCAAATGGTGAAGAGCACATTTCAGGTTTAGCCGAATGTTTCCATCTGCCAGAAGCACGCATTAAATGGAAAATGGACGGTGGCAAAGAAGAAGCCGCTTTAGGTGCGGGCGCCGCACACAGTGAAGCGTTGAAATTCATCGTTAATAACATTCTGAGCAAAAAACCTGAGCTGTCCGCAGAGCTGGTGGCGATCGGCCACCGTATCGTTCATGGCGGCGAAAAGCTGACCAAATCCATGCTGATTAACGATGCGGTTATCGAAGGTATCAAAGAATCTATCCCGTTTGCACCGCTGCATAACCCGGCTCACCTGATCGGTATTGATGAAGCGCTGAAATCTTTCCCTAAACTGGCTGATAAAAACGTTGCCGTTTTCGACACCGCTTTCCATCAGACAATGCCAGAAGAATCTTATCTCTACGCCCTGCCGTACAGCCTGTACAAAGATCACCATGTCCGTCGCTATGGCGCACACGGCACCAGTCACTTCTATGTGACGCAGGAAGCGGCAAAAATGCTGAACAAACCTGTGGAAGAAGTGAATCTGATCACTTGCCACCTGGGCAACGGCGGTTCTGTCAGCGCCATCCGTAACGGCAAATGTGTTGACACCTCTATGGGTCTGACCCCGCTGGAAGGTCTGGTCATGGGCACCCGCAGCGGTGACATCGACCCGGCAATCATCTTCCACCTGCACGATTCTCTGGGCATGAGCGTTGATCAAATCAACAAAATGCTGACCAAAGAATCCGGCCTGCTGGGTCTGACTGAAGTTACCAGCGACTGCCGTTATGTTGAAGATAACTACACCACCAAAGCCGATGCGAAACGTGCCATGGACGTCTTCTGCCACCGTCTGGCGAAATACATCGGTGCGTATACTTCACTGATGGAAGGCCGTCTGGACGCCGTCGTATTCACCGGCGGTATTGGTGAAAACGCCGCAATGGTTCGCGAACTGTCTCTGGCTAAACTGGGCCTGCTGGGCTTTGAAGTTGACCACGAACGCAACCTGGCTGCCCGTTTCGGCAAATCCGGTGCCATCAACAAAGAAGGCACCCGCACCGCTCTGGTCATTCCGACCAACGAAGAGCTGGTGATTGCACAAGACGCCGCGCGTCTGACCGCATAATACGATTCAAGACTGCCCGCTTCATGCGGGCAATTTTTCACTTATAGGCAAACATCGCCCGTTTGGACGCACCGCGCAGGTAATCATCGCGCTTATGCCGATCGTTATCTCCTCTGCACAAACCTGTGACCGTCCCTGCCTGGCAACCGTTAAAGAGGTTTAGCCGTGTCCCGTACAATTATGTTGATCCCAACAGGCACCAGCGTCGGTCTGACCAGCGTCAGCCTGGGTGTGATCCGTGCCATGGAACAAAAAGGCGTCAGCCTGAGCATCTTCAAGCCTATCGCCCAGCCGCGTACTGGCGGAGATGCACCTGATCAAACCACCACGATTATCCGTGCTAATTCCAGCGTGACCGCAGCCGAACCGCTGAAAATGAGCCACGTGGAAACCTTGCTGAGTTCTAACCAGCAAGACGTGCTGATGGAAGAAATCATCGCGCGTTATCACGAAAACACCAAAGACGCTGAAGTGGTTCTGGTTGAAGGTTTAGTGCCCACCCGCAAGCATCAGTTTGCAAATGCCCTGAACTACGAAATTGCCAAAACCCTGAACGCGGAAATCGTCTTCGTGCTGGCACTGGGCAATGATTCTCCGGCACAGCTGAAAGAACGTATCGAACTGGCCCGTTCCAGCTTCGGTGGCAGCAAAAACAAAAACATCACCGGCGTAATCATCAACAAACTGAACGCACCGGTTGACGATCAGGGGCGTACCCGTCCTGACCTGTCTGAAATCTTTGATGATTCCACCAAAGCCAGCGTCGCGAATATCGACCCGACCACCTTGTTCGCCAACAGCCCGTTGCCGGTTCTGGGTTGCATTCCATGGAGCTTCGAGCTGATTGCCACCCGTGCAATCGACATGGCCAAGCACCTGAACGCCCGTATTATCAACGAAGGCGATGTCAAAACCCGCCGCGTGAAATCCGTGACTTTCTGTGCACGCAGCATTCCCCATATGCTGGAACACTTCCGTCCGGGTTCCCTGCTGGTCACTTCTGCAGACCGTCCTGACGTGCTGGTATCAGCATGCCTTGCAGCGATGAACGGCGTGGAAATCGGCGCTATCCTGCTGACCGGTGGCTACGAAATTGACGAGCGCATTAACAGCCTGTGCGAACGTGCATTCCAGACTGGCCTGCCTGTCTTCATGGTTGACACCAACACCTGGCAGACTTCCCTGAGCCTGCAAAGCTTCAACCTGGAAGTTCCGGCAGACGACCATCAGCGCGTAGAGAAACTGCAGCAATATGTCGCTTCTCACATCAACGCCGACTGGATCAACTCCCTGAGCGCCCATTCAGAGCGTTCACGCCGCCTGTCTCCACCGGCATTCCGCTATCAGCTGACTGAACTGGCCCGTAAAGCCGGTAAGCGTATCGTTCTGCCGGAAGGCGACGAGCCACGTACCGTGAAAGCGGCAGCCCTCTGTGCTGAACGTGGTATCGCGGAATGCGTGCTGTTGGGTAATCCTGACGAGATCAAACGTGTTGCTGCGGCACAGGGCGTGATACTGGGTAAAGGCATCGAAATCGTTGATCCGGTGGCTGTACGCGAAGAATACGTGGCACGTCTGGTTGAATTGCGTAAAAGCAAAGGCATGACCGAAGTGGTTGCGCGCGAACAGCTGGAAGACAACGTGGTGCTGGGCACCCTGATGCTGGAACAAGGCAACGTTGACGGTCTGGTTTCCGGTGCTGTTCACACCACCGCCAACACCATCCGTCCACCGTTGCAGTTGATCAAAACCGCGCCGGGCAGCTCACTGGTTTCTTCGGTGTTCTTCATGCTGTTGCCTGACCAGGTTCTGGTTTACGGCGACTGCGCGATCAACCCGGATCCAACCGCTGAACAGCTGTCTGAAATCGCCATCCAGTCTGCGGATTCCGCCGCGGCATTCGGTATCGAACCTCGCGTTGCGATGATCTCCTACTCCACCGGTAACTCCGGCGCAGGCAGCGACGTTGAGAAAGTGCGTGAAGCGACCCGTCTGGCCCAGGAAAAACGTCCTGACCTGATCATCGATGGTCCGCTGCAATATGACGCCGCGATTATGGCTGACGTTGCACAATCCAAAGCGCCAAACTCGCCGGTGGCGGGTAAAGCGACCGTGTTCATCTTCCCAGACCTGAACACCGGTAACACCACGTACAAAGCGGTACAACGTTCTGCGGATCTGGTCTCTATCGGGCCGATGCTGCAGGGTATGCGTAAACCGGTTAACGACCTGTCACGTGGCGCGCTGGTAGACGATATCGTCTATACCGTGGCACTGACTGCGATTCAGTCTGCTCAGGCAGAAGCGGCGGTTCCGGCTAAATAAGCCAACCCCCCTGAACGCAAAACGCCGGGCT
The DNA here is from genome assembly GCF_021276285.1 of Rahnella victoriana. Classification (NCBI taxonomy): domain Bacteria; kingdom Pseudomonadati; phylum Pseudomonadota; class Gammaproteobacteria; order Enterobacterales; family Yersiniaceae; genus Rahnella; species Rahnella victoriana. The sequence goes on along the minus strand of NZ_CP089919.1, from coordinate 3,015,198 downwards.
TTATGTCCGGCGTTTTTTTTGGTCTTTTGTTCTTCAGGATCTCAGAGCAAGGTTTTCGCCGCTTCCAGAATATGCTCCGCGGTCAGGCCATATTCCTGCTGTAAAAACTCCTGCGTCCCCACCTGTCCGTAACGTTCTTTCACGCCGACACGGCGCATCGGCACCGGCTCGTTTTCCACCAGGACTTCAGCGACCGCCGATCCCAGGCCGTTGTGAATACTGTGATTTTCACAGGTGACAATTTTGCCCGTTTTCGCGGCGTAGTGAATGATGATGTCTTTATCAATCGGCTTGAGGGTGAACATGTCGATGACCGCCGCACTGACCCCTTCGCGTTCCAGCATTTCCGCTGCTTTCAGCGCTTCAGCGACCATAATCCCGTTAGCAATCAGCGTGACATCAGTGCCGTCACGCAGCACATTGGCCTTGCCGATGGTAAACGTCGAACCTTCTTTGTAAACCTGTGTGGCCTGTTTACGGATGGTACGCACCCAGTAGAAGCCTTTTAAATCCATCAGTTGCAGCAGGATATTGCGGAACATCACCGCGTCGGTCACTTCCATCACCACTGAACTCGCCAGCCCGCGCACAATGCCCATATCTTCGAACGACATGTGCGTTCCGCCGTTATGACAGGCGCTGACACCGGCATCAGAGGCGATAATCTTGACGTTATTCTTCTGGTAATCCAGCGACATAAACAACTGATCGAAACAACGGCGGCTGGCAAAGGCGGTGAAGGTATGCACAAACGGCACGCGGCCGGTCAGCGAAAGCCCGGCGGCCACACCGATAACGTTAGCTTCCATAATGCCGCAGTTAATCACGTGATCAGGATGATCTTTATGCACGCCGTCCATTGCCATCGAACTCATCAGGTCGGCTTCCAGCGCGATAATTGGCGTATTCTCAACAATCTTTTCACGCACGGTATTGGCGTAAACTTTACGCATTTCTACCGCGTCTTTTTGCAACTCCAGAGTGACTTCAAACATGGGTGGCCTCCAGCTCAGCGATAGCGTTTTCGATTTCCAGTTTCACATCCGGCGTTAACCGCAGGTGATGTGAGTTCGCCAGTTGTTCGAGATACTTCACGCCCTGCCCTTTAATACTGTCGAGGATCACCACCAGCGGACGTTGTTCGCCGTGGCGCACCGGCGTCACCGCCTCGCAGATTGCCACGATGTCATCGCCTTTGATCGTCTGCACATCAAACCCGAACGCACTGAATTTTCCGGCCAGATCGAAAGGTTTAATCACTTCATCCAGCGTGCCGTCGAGTTGCTGTTTGTTGTAATCAATAAACAGCGTCAGGTTATGCAGATTGTGATGGGCAATAAACTGGAAGGCTTCCCAGCACTGGCCTTCATTCAGCTCACCGTCTCCCAGAATGCAGAAGACGCGGTTGCTGCGACCGGCCAGTTTATGCGAAAGCGCCATACCCGCAGCGATGGAAACGCCTTGTCCGAGCGAACCGGTGGTGGCATCCACGCCGGTGGTTCTCAGCCTGTCAGGATGGCTCGGCAGACGGGTGCCGTTCTGGTTGAGGGTGTGCAATTCGCTGACCGGGAAATAACCTTTCAGCGCCAGCGTGGCATACAAAGCCGGTCCGGCATGGCCTTTGGATAGCACGAAATAATCGCGATCCTGCCAGTCCGGTTTTTTCGGGTCGATGCGCATCACATCGCCATACAATACTGCCAGCGTTTCCACCACTGACATGCTGCCGCCATAGTGGCCGAATCCCAGACCGGTCAGCATTTTCAGCGTCTCGATGCGGATATGGCGGGCCAGATCACGAACCTCCTGGACATCTTTCATCTTGATGGGTCCTTATTTTAGTGAGCACTTATCCTGGCCTGTTATTGCTAACAGGCAGGACAGTGTTTCCCGGATGGAGTTAATAAACGTAGTAATACAGGGAATTACTTCTCAGTGACTTCTTTCTCAGCCACCGGTTTTTTGCCCAGATAGTTCCAGGCAACCAGTACCGCGAAGATGCCAACAATCAGCGCCATGATGCCTTCCTTCGACATGAAGCGGGCCAGATTACCCAGCAGGATGCCGATAACGCCGAAGTCCGCGTCGGAGAAGGTGGCATTGGCAAAGCCCAGCGCGCCCAGCACCGGCAACAACAGAACCGGCAGGAAGGTAATCAGCACGCCGTTGGCAAAGGCACCGACCATCGCCCCGCGACGTCCGCCGGTGGCATTACCGAACACGCCCGCCGTCGCACCGGTGAAGAAGTGTGGCACCACGCCCGGCAGGATCAGCACCAGATGCATTTGCCCTAACAGGAACAGCCCCACCAGACCGCCAAGGAAGCTGAACAGGAAGCCAATCAGCACGGCATTCGGCGCGTACGGATAGACCACCGGACAGTCCAGCGCAGGCCGCGCATTAGGTACCAGCTTCTCGGAGAAGCCGACGAATGCCGGAACGATTTCCGCCAGGATCAGACGCACACCCTGCAGAATGATGAATACACCGGCCGCGAAGGTAATCGCCATGATGATGGCGTACACCAGATAGTTCTGGCCCGCGCTGTAAGTGGCTTCAACAAAGACCTGACCGGCGAATACCGCCATAATCAGGTAAATGATGATCATGGTGAGAGAGATAGAAATAGAGCTGTCGCGCAGGAAGCTGAGGTTTTTCGGCAGATTCATTTCTTCCGTAGAACGTGAACCTTTACCGACCTTGCTGCCGATCCAGCCGGATAAAACATACCCGATGGTGCCGAAATGGCCGAAGGCCACGTCGTCGCTGCCGGTGATTTTACGCATGTAACGCTGCGCCAGCGCCGGGAAGAACGCCATGATCAAACCCAGCGTCAGGGAACCGGTAAACACCAGCGAGATGCCTTCGAAACCGGCGACCGTCAGGATGACGCTGATCATACAGGCCATGTAGAACGTGTGATGCCCGGTCAGGAACACATATTTCAGACGGGTGAAACGTGCCACGATCAGGTTTGCCACCATACCGAAGGCCATAATTAAGGCGGTCGGCGCACCGAATTTCTCCAGCGCGATGGAAACAATCGCTTCGTTATTAGGAATAATACCCTGGATATTAAAGGCGTGTTCAAACATCCCGCCTAATGGATTTAATGAGCCGACCAGTACGGTCGCACCACCGCCCAATACCAGGAAGCCCAGTATTGTTTTCACCGTACCTTTCACCACATCAGAAAAGTTTTTCTTTTGTGCCACCAGACCGATTAATGCGATAAGCCCGACCAGAACGGAAGGCACCTTTAATATATCAACCACAAACTTGAGCGTTTCCTGGATAAACATATCCACCTCGTTTGTCTATTTGTTTTATTTGTAGGGTTATTCAGCGCCGGTCAGGACACTGGATGTTTTTCAAAATGGGCAATCAGTTTTGTTTCAAGTTCATTAATATCAATGATATTGGTGATCACCACCAGCTGGTTTTCAGGAATGCTGGCACTGGCGGCGATATCCTTTGCCATCACGAACAGATCGGCTTCGCCCGGAATGGCCGATGACAAATCGGAGTGCTGAACATCCGCCTGAATATTGAGTTTCTTCAGGACTTTCTTGATGTTCATTTCCACCATAAAGCTGCTGCCTAAACCGGAACCACAAATCGCCATGATTTTCATATTATTCACCTGTTATTTATCTGTTTTTTAAAATGTAGAATACCGTATCAGCTGCCTGTGAAAATGCATCTGAGAGGTCTGAATTCCTTTTTATTTAACGCGTCACTTTATTTCGGTATTAACTCAAATTAATAGCGGGATATCACATCCTGTATTTCGCTTATCGTTCCGGCCTGATGTATTTTCTGCATATCCTCATCGCAGGAAAATAATTCAGCCAGTTCGGAAATCAGCTCAATATGGCTGTGCTTATCCGGTGCCGATAACATCACCACCGTGTACACCGGGTCGTTATCTTCTGAATTAAACACGACGCCGTGCGGCAATGTCAGCAGTGATAACCCTAATCCGTGTGCGCCCTCTTCCGGTCTGGCATGAGGCATGGCGATGCCGGGTGCCAGCACAAAATACGGCCCCAGTTTTTCCCGTTGGGCAAAAATTGCCGTCAGGTACTCCGGGGTAATTGTCCCTTCTTTCAGCAGCGGTTGTGCACTGACTTCCACTGCCTGCCGCCAGTCCGTTATATCCGTTCTGATCTGAATTCGTTCAGAGGTCAGCCAATCATTCAGCATAGTGATACTCCGTTTTATTTTTGAAGATGGCCGGTCAAATTTCCCCCAGACCGCACCAACGATCCAGACTCTACTTCAGCGATAGCGTTAACATCTGTGATACAAATCACAAAGGTAGCGCTACCAAATTTCTATCATTGAGATCTGTGATAGCGCTATCAAAAATAATCGCGCGGCGGTATCACCCGTCCGTGGATCGCATAAATAACGGTATACTTTGTCAGGAAATTGCCGATAATTTACCGAATTCTGCCGTGGTTCCCGTTTTGCCGGTCCTGCTGCGGCCCGCTTTTTTCGCTATACCTGTGGGTATACATTGTGCGCAAGATGCGCAGTTAAGGTCAGGATCGTGAATGTCCATTAACAAGAAAAGACGCAGTACCGGAAGAGTGACGCTGGCCGATGTCGCACAGCTTGCAGGCGTGGGCAGCATGACCGTTTCCCGTGCGCTGCGAACGCCTGAACAGGTTTCCGATAAGCTGCGGGAGAAGATCGAAGAAGCGGTCAGTCAGCTGGGCTATCTGCCTAATCAGGCGGCCAGTTCACTGGCGTCTGCCTCGTCAAATACCATTGCCATGATTGTGCCGAGCCTGTCCGAAGCGGGCTGTGCCGAAATGTTTGCCGGATTGCAGAAAGTGCTGCAACCGGCGGGTTATCAGATCATGCTGGCGGAATCTCAGCACCGTATTGAGCGTGAAGAAAAACTGCTGGAAACGCTGCTCTCCTACAATCTGGCGGCAGCGATTTTGCTGTCGGTCGAACATTCCGCCAACGTCCGGCAATGGCTGGATAACCTGACGATTCCGGTACTGGAAATCGGGGCGCTGACCGATTCGCCGATCGACATGAATATCGGTATTGATTACGTGGAAGCGATGTTTCAGCTGACGCAGACCGTGGTGGCAAAGGGTTACCAGAATATCGGCATGCTGTGCGCCAATCAGGAACAGTGGATTTTCCAGCAGCATCTTCAGGGATGGCGTAAGGCGATGCTGAAAGCGCACATGTCACCACACCGGGTGATCAATGCCGCCGAACCGGCCTGCTTCTCCACCGGCGCACAACAGTTGCCGGAATTCCTTCTGGCCTGGCCGGAAATCGACGCGCTGGTGTGTGTCTCCGATGATCTGGCCTGTGGCGCGTTGTATGAATGCCAGCGCAGACGCATCAAGGTGCCGGACGATCTGGCGGTCGTCGGATTCGGCAATGCGGATGTCAGTAAAGTGTGCCAGCCGCCGCTGACTACGATTGCCATCCCGCATAAAGAGATTGGTGTCAGGGCCGCGCAGGCATTGCTGGCGAGAATTCATGATGAGGAATGGGAAGAAGTGACGATTGCCTCGTCATTGTGCAAGCGGGACAGTTGCTAAAAGAGTACGGGCGATGCGGGATCGCCCGTAAGGCAGGATCAGATATCGTCTTTCGGTGACGCGTCTTCCTGATTGCCTTTCTCTTCACAGACAGGGGCGGTGACTTCACGGGTCAGCGGTTTACCGTGCTCTTTTTCGTTGTTGCGCGTCATCCATAAAGACAACGCTTTCAGAGAATCCGGCGTGAATTCATCACAACGCGCGGTAATTTCTTCCGGTTTCATCCAGCGGACAGAGTCGATCTCTTCTTCCTGCAGGGCAAACGGACCGTGGGATACGCAACTGAACAGCGCGCCCCATACGCGGCATTTATTCTCTTCCTCGAAATAGAACTGACCGTGCTCGGCAAACGGCACACCGGCAATGCCCAGTTCTTCTTCCGCTTCTCGGCGGGCAGAGTCCAGAATATTTTCGCCGCTTTGCACCACACCACCGGCGGTGGCATCCAGCCAGCCCGGATAGAAGTCTTTGGTTTCAGTCCTGCGCTGAACCAAAATATTCCCCATTCCGTCATGAACCACAATGTAGCTGGCACGGTGACGCAGGACCTGAGCGCGCATTTGTTGTCGGCTGGCCTGGGCAATGACCTCGTTGTCTTCGTTGACGATATCAACCCACTCATCCGTACTGATGTTTTGCTCTTGTTCTGACATCCGCTGGAACCTTCTCTTTTAAGCGCTGGTCTGTGCGCAATAAGTCTGTGCGCTGTGATTTTGCAACACGTCGGTAATGTCCCGAGATTCTATCTGGGTCTGCAGGGTGGCTTCAATAGCTATGGATGCGCTCTCGCAACGTAAAAGCTATGTCACCCCGCAAAGTTCGCCATCAGACAACTCTGACATAGGCCGCTCTTCATCTGCATTATGATACCCTATTACTTCAGATAAGAAGCTTGTGATTACCAATTCCACATTGGCGCATCCCGCCCCGCACGTCGCGGAAAGTGATTAAAACAACGCAGGAGGCAATATGATCGATCTTTATTACGCACCAACACCTAACGGCCATAAAATTTCTCTTTTTCTTGAAGAGAGTGGCCTGCAATACCGGCTTCACCGCATTGATATCAGCGCCGGGGAGCAGTTCAAACCTGAATTCCTTGCCATCTCACCCAACAATAAAATCCCGGCCATTGTTGACAGTCAGCCCGTTGATGGCGGCGCGCCGGTCAGTGTTTTTGAGTCTGGCGCAATTTTGCAATATCTGGCAGAAAAAACCGGCAAATTCCTCAGTAAAGAGTTGCGTGAGCGTACCCTCACGCTGGAATGGCTGACGTGGCAGGTGGCCGGATTTGGTCCGATGCTGGGTCAGAACCATCACTTTACCCATTACGCCCCGCAACCGGTGCCTTACGCCATTGAGCGTTTCCTGCAGGAAACCCAGCGTCTGTATGGCGTGCTGAACCGGCAGTTAGAGAAAAACGCCTATATTGCCGGTGACCAGTACAGTATTGCCGATATGGCCACGTATCCGTGGGTGGTAGCGCATGAACGCCAGCGTATTGATCTGGCGGAATACCCTGCCGTGCGCAACTGGTTCGAACGGGTGAAAAGCCGTCCCGCCACGCAGAAAGCTTATGCCTTAGCGCAGGCGCAGTAAGCCCTTCCGTCTCCGGTTCCTGCCGGAGGCGTTCACCCTCCCCTTAGAACGAAAATGCTTAATTGTGCTCCATATCGCGAGTTAATGGCGGCGACTCAACTATGATGAAAGACAGTTCATCCGCGTATTCAGACAGTTAAGGATCACGTTATGAAGATCTTGATTACCGGCGCGACCGGCCTGATTGGCCGCAAACTGACCGAACAACTTCTCAGTCACTCTCATCAGATTACCGCGCTGAGCCGCGCCCCGGAACGCGCGGCAAAATTACTCGGCCCCGCGGTTCAGATTTGGGAAACGCTGACAGGCAAAACCACGCTGGACGGTTTTGATGCCGTGATTAATCTGGCGGGTGAGCCGATTGCCGATAAACGCTGGACGAAAGATCAGAAAGCGTTGCTGTGTGAAAGCCGCTGGCAGCTGACGGAGAAACTGGCGACGCTGATAAATGCCAGCCAAACGCCGCCTTCAGTGTTTATTTCCGGTTCGGCAGTAGGATATTACGGCGATCAGGGGCAGGCGCTGGTGCCAGAAGACGAGCCGCCTGACAAGCAATTTACCTGGCAGCTCTGCGCCCGCTGGGAAGCGCTGGCGATGACAGCCCAAAGCCCGCAGACCCGGGTTTGTCTGCTGAGAACCGGTATCGTTCTGGCTAAAAAAGGCGGCGCGCTGGCAAAAATGGTTCTGCCCTACCGCGCCGGTCTCGGCGGCCCGCTGGGTGATGGTCAGCAATACATGCCGTGGATCCATATTGACGACATGATTGACGGGATTTTATTCCTGCTCGCTCACGAGACACTTTCCGGCCCGTTCAATATGGTGTCGCCTTATCCCGCCCGTAACGAACAATTCAGCGCCCTGCTGGGTGAAGTGTTGCACCGCCCGGCCTTTATGCGTGCGCCCGCGCCGGTGGTGCGGTTACTGATGGGGGAATCCGCCGTGCTGGTGCTCGGCGGACAACGTGCCGTCCCGCGCAGGCTGGAAGCGGCAGGGTTTATTTTTAAGCATCAGGAATTGAAAGAAGCGCTGGAGGATGTGTTGGGATGAAGGGTCTTAAAGGGCTAACACCATTACTAATGCACACCTCAACTTCTTGATTTTCCTTTGATACCCCACCCCAGCCCTCCCCTTCGCAGGGGAGGGAGCAGATCCGCGCTTTTACTCCTGCCCCTGCGAAGATGGAGCAGATCCGCGCTTTTACTCCTGCCCCTGCGAAGGTGGAGCAGATCGGCGCTTTTACTCCTCCCCCTGCGAAGGGGGAGGCTGGGAGGGGGTTTTAAGGACTAACACCGTTACTCATGTACGCTTCAAATTTTTGATTTTTCTTTACTATCCCAGCCCTTCCTTTCGCTGGGAAGGGAGTTAACTGAACTAGCCGCTTTTACTCCTTCACATCCACCTGATAAAACACATGTTTCCCAAACGGATCCACTTCATAGCCGGTCACTTCTTTGCGGACCGGTTCGAAAATGGTCGAGTGGGCGATCATCACCGCAGGGGCCTGATCGTGCATCATCTGCTGGGCTTGTTCGTAAAGCGCGACGCGTTTGGCGTGATCGGTGGTTTCTTTCGCTTCGGTAATCAGCTTGTCGAACGGTGCGTAACACCATTTGGCTGAGTTCGAACCGCCCTTCGCGGCGTTACAGGTAAACAGCGGACCGAAGAAGTTATCCGGGTCACCGTTCGCCGTCGTCCAGCCCATCAGAGCTGCCATATGCTCGCCGTTACGGATACGGGTCTGATATTCGCCCCATTCGTAGCTGACGATATGCGCTTTCACGCCGATTTTCGCCCAGTCTGACTGGATCATTTCCGCCATACGACGGGCGTTCGGGTTGTAAGGACGCTGAACCGGCATCGCCCACAAGTCGATATCAAAACCGTTCGGCATACCGGCTTCTGCCAGCAACGCTTTGGCTTTCTCCGGTGAATAATCGTAATCCACCAGCTTGTCGTTGTAGCTCCAGACGCCGGTCGGCAGCAGCGTTTTGGCGACGGTGCCCGTGCCGTGGAATACCGCTTCGATGATTTGCGGTTTGTTGATGGCCATGGTCAGCGCCTGACGCACTTTCACATTATTCAGCGGCGCTTTCTGCGTGTTGAACGAAAGGAAACCGGTGTTCAGGCCCGCCTTGCTCATCAGGTTGATGTCTTTATTGGCGCGCATACGCTCAAGGTCAGCCGGGTTCGGGAACGGCATCACCTGACACTCGTTTTTCTCGAGTTTTGCGAGACGCATTGAGGCATCCGGCGTGATGGTGTACACCAGACGGTCAATTTTAGATTTGCCCTGCCAGTATTCCGGGAACGCTTTATACAGCAGACGGGTGTCTTTCTGGTATTGCATCAGTTCAAACGGACCGGTGCCGACCGGGACCTGATCGAGTTTCTCGGGGGTACCGGCTTTGAGCATCTGATCCGCATATTCCGCCGACAGGATTGACGCAAAATACCACGCCAGATCGGCGACAAACGGCGCTTCAGGGCGGGTCAGATTGAAGCGAACAGTGTAGTCATCCACCTTATCAATGCTGCCGATCAGATCGCCCATTTTCAGGCTGTCAAAGTTCAGATACGTGCCGCCGGAAATTTTATGATAAGGATTATTTTCGTCTTTCTGACGCATGAACGAAAAGATCACGTCATCGGCGTTAAAATCACGGGTCGGTTTGAACAACTTATTACTCTGGAATTTCACGCCTTTTCGCAGGTGGAAGGTATAGGTTTTACCGTCCGCGCTGACGTCCCAGCTTTCCGCCAGGCTTGGCACCAGTTCGGTGGTGCCGATTTTGAAATCCACCAGACGGTTATAAATCGGCGCGGCGCTCGCATCTACCGAGGTGCCCGAGGTATACAGTTGCGGGTTGAATTGCTCAGGCGAGCCTTCGGAGCAGTAAACCAGCGTTTTCGCAGAAACGCCGCCGGTGATCGCCAATGCCAGTAAACCTGTGCTTATTTTTAAAATGTTGTGTTTCATTCTTTTCCCTATTTTCCCTGTCCGGAGAGTGTTTAGATCTTCTTCATCGTGGAACATAAAGCAAAAACAGATTAACATCTGGATAACACGTAGTAATACTTTGTTATATATGAAAATCTTATAACAAGGAACCCTATTTGCGCACATTCAGAGGTCAAGATGTCGACAACAATCGCAACACAGCTTACCGAACGTTTCTACCGCTATCTCTCCGTGACATCACAAAGTGATGCCAGCGCGACCACCCTGCCCAGCACGCCGGGCCAGCATGATATGGCACGCTTGCTGGCGGAAGAACTGCATCAGCTGGGTCTGGAAAACATTCAGATCGACGAACATGCGACCGTAACGGCAGTAAAATCCGGCACCAAAAAAGGCGGCCCGCGCATCGGTTTCATCACGCATATTGATACGGTGGATGTCGGCCTGCGCCCGGATATTCATCCGCAAACATTGCGTTTTACCGGTGAGGATGTGTGCCTCAACAGGGAACAGGATATCTGGCTGCGCCCTGCTGAACGCCCGGAAATTCTGCCGTACAAAGGCGAAGACATTATTTTCAGCGACGGCACCAGCGTGCTGGGTGCCGATAACAAAGCGGCCGTCACCGTGGTGATGACGCTGCTGGAAAACCTGACGGCAGAGCAGGAATATGGCGATATCGTGGTGGCGTTTGTGCCTGACGAAGAAATCGGCCTGCGTGGTGCCAAGGCGCTGGATCTGGCGCGCTTTGATGTGGATTTCGCCTATACCATCGACTGCTGCGAACTGGGCGAAGTGGTGTATGAAAACTTCAACGCGGCAGCGGCAGAGATTACCTTTACCGGCGTGACAGCGCACCCGATGTCAGCAAAAGGCGTACTGGTGAATCCGTTGCTGATGGCACAGGATTTCATCAGCCATTTTGATCGCGCAGAAACCCCTGAAAATACCGAAGGCCGTGAAGGTTATGTCTGGTTTAACGGCATGAGCGCGTCCCAGCAAGGGGCCGAACTGAAAGCCTCAATCCGTGATTTCGACAGCGCCAGTTTTGCCGCCCGTAAGCAGAAAATTCAGGATGTCGCGAAAGAGATTGCCGCGCAGTATCCGACGGCGAAAGTCTCGGTTGAGATCAGCGACACCTACAGCAATATCAGCAGCGCCATCGGTGAAGACCGCCGGGCGATTGACCTGATCTTTGCCGGATTGAAAGAGATTGGCGTGGAGCCGAAAGTGATCCCGATGCGCGGCGGCACCGACGGAGCCGCATTGTCAGCCAAAGGTTTGCTGACGCCGAACTACTTCACCGGCGCGCACAATTTCCATTCGAAATTCGAATTCCTGCCGGTGAATTCGTTTGTGAAATCCTACGAACTGACCCTTCAGTTGTGCCTGCTGGCCGCGAAAGGTTGATTTGCTTTAAACCTTCCCCTCGTGAGAGGGGAAGGAGCACGGATATCACTTCAATGCACCTGACAGGAACTGCTGCAGGCGCGCACTTTTCGGGCTGCCGAAGACTTCAGACGGATCGCCCTGCTCTTCAATCACCCCCTGATGCAGGAAAATGACGTGGCTGGAGACGTGACGGGCAAACTCCATCTCGTGCGTCACCACCACCATGGTTTTTCCTTCTTCCGCCAGCTTTTGCATGATGCGCAACACTTCGCCCACCAGTTCAGGATCGAGCGCGGAAGTTGGCTCGTCAAACAGCAGCACTTCCGGTTCCATCGCCAGCGCACGGGCAATAGATACGCGCTGTTGCTGGCCGCCGGATAAGTTCACCGGATATTTGCCTTGCGCACGGGCGTCGATACCCACTTTATCGAGGTACTTTACCGCGCGTTCCCGCGCTTCTGCCTTGCTCAGCCCCAGCACCTGTACCGGCGCTTCCATGACGTTTTCCAGCACCGTCATGTGGCTCCACAGGTTGAAATGCTGAAATACCATCGTCAGTTTGGTGCGCAGCAGTTGCAGCTGTTTTTTATCAAACACTTTCAGCTGACCGTCGGTATCGCGCACCATACGGATATCCTGATTATTCACGCTGATCGAGCCTTCGCTTGGCTTTTCAAGGAAGTTAATGCAGCGCAGGAAGGTACTTTTCCCGGAACCGGATGAACCGATAATACTGATCACATCTCCCGCATTGGCAGACAATGAAACGCCTTTCAGCACTTCGTGGTCGCCATAGCGTTTGTGGAGATCGAGAACCGCTAATTTGTTTTCTGGCATAAAGTTATTCCGCAAAAATAATTCTTATTAATGAGCTTGAGGCTTTACGTGAGCCAGCCAGCGTTTTTCCGCCTTGCGGAACAGCCCGATCAGGACAAAAGAAACACAAAGATAAATCACTGCTGCAATCCCGAAAGCATAAAACGGCTGATACGTCGCCGAGTTGATGTCGCGGGCAATTTTCAGCACGTCCGGCACCGTGGCGGTAAACGCCAGCGCGGTGGAGTGCAACATCAGAATGACTTCATTACTGTACGCAGGCAGCGCCGTGCGCAATGCCGACGGCAAAATAATGCAGGTATACAATTTAAAGCGTGAGAACCCGTACGCATTGGCCGCTTCGATTTCGCCGTGCGGAACAGAACGGATGGCACCGGCAAATATTTCGGTGGTGTAGGCGCAGGTATTGAGCGTCAGCGCCAAAATCGTACAGTTCAGCCCGCTGCGGAAAAAGGCATTGAGGAAGTCGGTGCCACGCACGATTTCCAGGCTGTACATCCCCGAATAAAACACCAGCAACTGGACATACAGCGGCGTTCCGCGGAAAACGTAGGTATACAGCCAGATCGGATAACGCAGGAATTTGTTGGCAGACACGCGCCCCACCGCCATCGGCACCGCCAGTAATCCGCCTATCACGACGGAGCTGATCAGTAACCACAGGGTGATCGCCAGACCGGTGAAACGGTAACCGTCGCTGTAGAGCAAGGACATACCGTACTGTTGTAAAATTTCGATCATAGATCAGCCCTCTTCACACCCAGCGAATAACGGCGATCAAGCCACACCAGCACGCCGTTCGACAGCGTGGTGAAAATCAGATAAACCACACCCGCCACAATCGCGAAATAGAATGGCTGATACGTGCCTTTCCCGGCCAGTTGCGTGGCTTTCACCACGTCATTCAGGCCCAGCAAGGACACCAGCGCGGTGGCTTTGAGGATAACCTGCCAGTTGTTGGCAATGCCCGGCAGCGCAAAACGCATCATGGCCGGAAATAAAATACGACGGAAAATTTGTGAACCGCTGAAACCGTAGGCCGTTGCGGCTTCGATCTGTCCGCGCGGCACCGCCATAAATGCGCCACGAAACGTCTCGGTGAAATAGGCACCATAGATAAAGCCCAGCGTGATAATACCGGCGCTCATCGGGTCGATATCAATTTGTGTCATGCCCAGTGATTCTGTGACGCTGTTAAGTGCAATCTGCAACCCGTAGAAAATCAATAACATCAATACCAGATCAGGTACGCCGCGGATAAGCGTGGTGTAGCAACCAAATAAACCAGACACGATCCGGTTCTTTGACAGTTTCCCGCCCGCGCCGATTAACCCTATCACCAGCGCCAGAATGACTGACGAAATCGCCAGCTCCAGTGTCACTAACGTGCCCTGGATGATTACCTGGGAATACCCATACAGCATGGTTTTTTCCTGTCTTTAGTGGATCCCTGCGCAGGCAAAACGGCAGCCTGCGTCAGAACCGCAGGGAGCGGCGTACCGCTCCCTTTGGCACATCTCACGGGGCAAATCAGCCGCCGTAAACATCAAAATCGAAGTATTTTTTCGCCAGTTTGTCGTAGGTACCGTCTTTACGCATGCTGTCAAACGCCTTGTTCAGCGCGTCTTTCAGGTCAGTATCGGTCTTACGCAGACCCATGCCGGTGCCCACGCCGAAGAATTTGTCGTCTTTAACGGACGGACCGGCGAACGCGTAATCTTTACCGGCAGATTGTTTCAGGAAGCCTTCGCTGCCTGCCACTTCATCCTGGAATGCCGCGTCAAGACGACCGGAAGCCAGATCCGCATAAATCAGATCCTGGTTCTGGTAAGCCACCACGTTGATGCCTTTTGGCTGCCACATTGCATTGGCATAAGCTTCCTGCGTGGAACCCTGCAGAACACCGACGTTTTTGCCTTTCAGCGCGTCCAGCGTTGGCAGCACTTTTGACCCTTTTGGTGCGATCAGACGGGCGTTGGCCGCATACAGTTTTTCAGTGAAATCAATTTCCTGCTGACGTTTCTCAGTGATGGATAACGAGGAAATTATCGCATCAATTTTCTTGGCTTTCAGGGAAGGGATCAGGGCATCGAAATCACTTTCGACGTAGGTGCATTTTATTTCTGCACGTTTACACATCTCGTTAGCCAGGTCGATATCAAAACCTACCAGCTTGCCGCTGGAGTCCTTTGATTCAAATGGGGCGTAAGTCGGATCAGTACCGATATTAATTGCTTTAGGCGCGGCAGCAAATGCACTACCTGCACTGGCTAAGACCAGAACCAGCGGAAGAACCTTGAACAACTTTTTCATACATTAGCCTCAGTGATTATTCATCTGTTGTGGTTGTGTGTGCGTGAATGAACGTCTTTTTATAGTTTGCTGAACGATGCAAATGGCTTTTTGCCAGGTTTTCTCATGCACTTTTCGTGCCGCTTCTCTGCACAGCGATTTTGCGCCGTGAGAGTGTGAAAACCGGTCAAAAAAGCATCGGGATAATGAAAGTTTTCAAAGGTCTGAAGGAAGAATAGCTGAAGGCGTGGTGAACACTGCACCTCAATGAATCAAATTGTGATCATTGTTGGTGCAATGTAACTGAAGTGCGCGAAATGAGTGCGTATTGAGACTGGAAAGATCAGTGACTGCCCTGCCATCGAACAAATAAGTCTTCCGGCAGCTCGATATCAAACTGATCGATCACCCGGTTTACCGTCTGATCGATAATATCTTCGACCGAGGCCGGACGATGATAAAACGCCGGAACCGGGGGCATAATCACAGCACCCAGTT
Organism: Rahnella victoriana; assembly: GCF_021276285.1. Lineage (NCBI taxonomy): Bacteria > Pseudomonadati > Pseudomonadota > Gammaproteobacteria > Enterobacterales > Yersiniaceae > Rahnella > Rahnella victoriana. The sequence goes on along the minus strand of NZ_CP089919.1, from coordinate 3,000,045 downwards.
CGGCGGCCTGGGTCATCAGCCGTAAATGGCCGAGGTGCAGCGGGGTTTCACGCACGCACAACACCAGACGGCGACGTTCTTTCAGCACCACGTCAGCGGCGCGGGTCAGTAAACCGTCGGTATAACTGTTCACAATGCCGGAAAGTGTTTTGACCGAACACGGCAGGATCACCATACCGGCGGTTTTAAAGGAACCGGAAGAAATACTGGCGGCAATATCGCGGGAATCATGCACCACATCTGCCAGCGCCTGCACATCGCGCAGGGAAAGATCGGTTTCCAGTGTCAGCGTCTGGCGGGCGGCATTGCTCATCACCAGATGGGTTTCGATATCAGGTACACTCTGCAAAACCTGCAAAAGTCTGACACCATAAATTGCGCCGCTGGCGCCGGAAATACCGACGATAAGTCGTTTCATAAACACTGCCTTAAAATGAACCCGGATCCGTTTCAGCCAATACTGACATAAATTCAGGCATAAAAAAACGCGCCCGCCCGGTGGTGACCGGAGGGGCGCGCCTTAACGGATGTCAGTAACGGGCGAATCAGCCTTCGTTGTGCATCTCGAGATTTTCAGCTTCCTGCTGACCACGTAACGCCTGAGCGTCATCGTTGCGCAGGGCTTCAAGGTATTCCAGATAGTTCTGGTCAACGTCTTTGGTGACGTAAACACCGTCGAAGACTGAACATTCGAATTTCTCGATATCCATATTATCTTCTTTCACTGCGGCGATCAGGTCGCTCAGATCCTGGAAGATTAAGGCATCAGCACCGATTATCTGATTGATTTCGCTGACTTCACGGCCATGCGCAATCAGTTCGTTGGCGCTTGGCATATCGATTCCGTACACATTCGGGAAACGGATTTCCGGTGCCGCTGACGCCAGATAAACACGTCGTGCCCCGGCTTCACGCGCCATCTCAACAATCTGCTGAGAGGTGGTGCCGCGCACGATGGAGTCATCCACCAGCAACACGTTTTTATCACGGAATTCAGCACGGTTGGCGTTCAGTTTACGGCGTACAGATTTACGACGTTCCTGCTGCCCCGGCATGATAAAGGTACGGCCAACATAACGGTTTTTCACAAACCCCTGACGGTACGGTTTATCCAGAATACGGGCGATTTCCAGCGCGATATCGCAGGAGGTTTCCGGGATCGGAATGACCACGTCGATATCCATGTCTTCCCATTCACGGGCAATTTTCGCGCCCAGCTTTTCACCCATACGGACACGGGCGCTGTAGACGGAAATTTTGTCGATGAAGGAATCCGGACGCGCGAAATAGACGTATTCGAACAGGCACGGATTGTACTGCGGGTTCTCCGCGCACATGCGGGTGAACAGCTGACCTTTTTCGGTGATGTACACCGCTTCGCCCGGCGCAACGTCACGCAGGAACTCAAAGCCCAGCGTATCAAGCGCCACGCTCTCAGAAGCCACCATGTACTCGTTACGGCCATCTTCCAGCGTACGTTTACCGATGACCAGCGGACGGATACCGTGCGGGTCACGGAACGCCAGCATGCCGTGACCGATAATCATCGCCACACACGCATAGGCACCGCGAATTTTCAGGTTCACCGCCGCCACTGCCGCGAAAATGTTGTCTGCTTCCAGCGGGTAGTGCTGGAAACGATCCAGTTCACTCGCCAGGATATTCAGCAGGATCTCAGAATCGGACGTCGTGTTCACATGACGGCGCTGGCCTTCGAACAGGTTACTTCTCAATTCGTGAGCATTGGTCAGGTTACCGTTATGAGCAAGGGTGATGCCGAACGGAGAGTTGACGTAGAAAGGTTGAGCTTCTGAAGCGCTGGAACTGCCAGCCGTTGGGTAGCGCACATGGCCAATACCCATGTTGCCCTGTAAGCGTTGCATATGGCGGGCTTCGAAAACATCCTTCACCAGGCCATTCGCTTTACGTAAACGGAAGTTATTATTCGCGTCGATGGTGGTGATGCCTGCAGCATCCTGACCGCGGTGTTGTAACACCGTTAACGCGTCATAAATCGACTGGTTTACCGGCATGAAACCGGCGATACCGACAATACCGCACATGTTGTCTTTTCCTCTTCAGCGCTGCCAAAACTAAATATGTTTGGGCAAGAAACTCGACGTGCTCTGCAGGTAGTCAAAGAACCACCTGATGATATAACTGAACTGTGGGATCAACTGGGATTGCTTCCAGTCTTCGCTTTGTGAAAAACCGGTAAAAGTATCGAGGAAGAACAGCATCGCGGAGACGATTAACACCCCGCGCAGTGCGCCAAAGCACACACCTAACACCCTGTCAGTGCCGGACAACCCGGTTCTTTCAACCAGTGAACCAATCACATAGTTGACAATTGCACCTACGATCAACGTCGCGATGAACAAGATGGCAATTGCGATCCCGTTTCGAACTAACTCATCTTCGAAACGTGTGAAGTAGATGGCGAGGTAAGGGTAATAATGGCTGGCAACGAAAAAGGCACAAGCCCAGGTTACCAGCGATAAAGCCTCACGGACAAAACCACGGATTAAACTGACTAAAGCAGAAAATCCGATAACCGCAATGATGACGTAATCAATCCAGACCATTAACTATTCCAGTGTCTAATCCAGTCACGTCTGCCCCGGCATCCAGTTCGCGGCGAATTCTAACAGAAAAAGAAAACGTTTGCGTAGGGGAAATCTGCCGGTCAGACAAATTAATAATAGCGATTAAAAAAACCTCAATCGCAGCATAAACCTATAAAAATCCAGCCAGAGGATCTTATAGAAAAAGGGCACAAATCGCTTGTGCCCTCCGTGGTATTTTTTATGTATTTATCAACTCCCTCCCCTGCGAAAGGAGGGTTTGGGATGGGGTATTAAGGGCAACTCTGAATCTGGCGTTGCCTGCTAAACCCCCTCCCAGCCTCCCCCTTCGCAGGGGGAGGAGCGAAGAACTCGATCGGCTCCCTCCCCGCCACTCCCTTCGCAGGGAGAGGAGCAAAGAACTCGATCGGCTCCCTCCCCGCCACCCCCTTCGCAGGGAGAGGAGCAAAGAACTCGATCGGCTCCCTCCCCGCCACCCCCTTCGCAGGGAGAGGAGTAAAGAACTCGATCGGCTCCCTCCCCGCCACCCCCTTCGCAGGGAGAGGAGTAAAGAACTCGATCGGCTCCCTCCCCTGCGAAGGGGAGGGTTGGGGTGGGGTATTAATGGCAACTCTGAATCTGGCGTTGCCTGCTAAACCCCCTCCCAGCCTCCCCCTTCCCAGGGGAAGGAGCAAAGTCAGTGTGCAGAATATGCGCGAACCTGCCCGCCTAATCCACTCAGCTGTTGCAGTTGCGGCAATGAGGCTTCGAGTTTCTGCTTCGAGGCATCCGGGCCGACGTACAAGCGCGTGATCTGCCCCTGAACCGGTGTGGCCGGAACGGTGTAAGCACGGAAACCTGACAGGCGCAGATTCGCCACAATTTCATTGGCTTTAGCGGCATTTTTCAATGCGCCAAGCTGAACCACATAAGACTGCCCCGCCGGTGCTTTTTCTTCCGGTGCAGGTTTCGGCTGTTCAACCGGTTTAGGTTGTTCGGCAACTGCCTTCGGTTGTTCGACCGGTTTCGGCTGCTCCACAGGCTTCGGTTTCACCGTGGGCTTAGCTTCCACCATCGGTTTAGGTTCAATCGTTTTTGGCTTCTGCGGCGCAGGTTTGACCGGCGCGGTCTGTACCGGTTTTTTCTGCTCAGGCAGTGTGGTGGCCGGCGGAGCTTCTATGGTGGTGTTGCCGGGTGCCACATTGCCCTGATTCGCGGCATTGGTATTGTTGGCTGAACTCTCCGTGTCCGGTTCGCCGTTCATGGCCTGATCGGCACCTTCCGGCGGCTGAGCAGGCAAAGATTGCGTGACCGGTGGCACCGAGTCCTGTTCTTCAACATCACCCGGTTTCGGCACCAATGGAATAGACGCAAATTCGTCTTCGTAATGCTTTTTCTTGCCGTCGAGTAAACCGGGCAAAATGATGACGCCCAGCGCCACCAGAATGACCGTCCCGACCAGACGATTTTGAAACTTACTTGCCACTGGTTTTCCCCGTGTCTAAAGCATCCATTACGTGAGCTACGGTATGGAACGAGCCGCAGACAATCACAATATCCTGAGGAGCCGCCTCCTGCATAGCCTGTTTCCAGGCAGACTCCACATCATCAAACTGGTGCGCCTGCGGCAGATGCGTCGTCAGTTCTTCGACACTGGCCCCGCGCGGGCCTTCCAGCGGCGCGCAATACCATTCATCCACCTGCGGCGACAGGCAAGCCAGCGTACCGGCAATATCTTTGTCTTTCAACATTCCGACGACGGCGCGAACTTTGCCGCCATTTCGCGGCTGTTCTGCCAGACGTCCGGCCAGATACGCTGCCGCATGCGGGTTATGCGCGACATCCAGGATCAGGCGTGGCGATTCACTCACCGTCTGGAAACGTCCAGGCAACGCCGCGCGCTGTAAACCACTGCGCAACGCGGCTTCAGGAACAGCCAGTGCGGAATAATGCAGGGCAGCCAGCGCGGTCGCCGCATTGGCCAGCGGCACATTCGGCAACGGTAAACCTTCCAGCACGTTCACCTCGTTGCCCTGTTCCAGCGCCGCCCAGCGCCACTGTCCGGCATCGGCAGAAAAATGCCAGTTCACATCACGGCGATGTAAATCAGCGTGTTTTTCCTGCGCAACGGCGGCAATGGATTGCGGCATATCAGGCTCACCGACCACGGCCGGTTTACCGCCACGGAAAATACCGGCTTTTTCGCGGCCAATGCTTTCGCGATCCGAACCCAGCCAGTCGGTATGATCGAGCGCAATACTGGTGACCACGGCGACACTGGCATCGACGATATTGGTCGCGTCCAGGCGTCCGCCCAGCCCGACTTCGAGGATCACCACATCCAGCTTCGCCTGTTTGAACAGGTGCAACGCCGACAATGTGCCGTACTCGAAATAGGTCAGCGAGATATCGCCACGACCGGCTTCCAGCACCGCGAAGGATTCACAGTGCGCGGATCCCGGCAGCTCTTCACCCTGAATGCGCACCCGTTCGGTGTAGCGCACCAGATGCGGGGAACTGTAAACGCCCACGCGGTATCCGGCCGCCATCAGGATGGACTCCAGCGTGGCGCAGGTGGTGCCCTTGCCATTGGTTCCGGCGACGGTAAACACAAACGGTGCTGGCGTCAGTAAATCGAGTTTCGTGGCAACCGCTTTCACGCGGTCGAGGCCCAGTTCAATGGCCTGAGAATGGAGATGTTCGAGATAATAAAGCCACGTGGCCAAAGGCGACGTGGCTTGGGGGATAAGTTGATTTTGCATGAGTCCCGTTCAACCTTGTCAGGTTCACTTCGACACTACATCACCAGACTGTGACAGCAGGCAATGCCCTCTTTGTCAGATCTCACCAACAGAGTAAAAGCACGGGCTGCCTGTTTTGCAGAAAAACAGTGTGGGCGGCACAACAACCGATGGCCGCCCCAATTACTGACCGGCGTTTACCCTGTCTGATCAGGCATCCTGGTTGTCAGCGGCGGAACCGTTGACAGCAACATGGACGTCAGCCACATTCGGCTCCGGTTGCCCGGTCAGTTTCGCCAGCACGCTGCCCAGTTTGGCACGCATATCCGGACGACGTACGATCATATCAATCGCACCTTTTTCGATCAGGAACTCACTGCGCTGGAAGCCCGGCGGCAGTTTTTCGCGCACGGTTTGCTCGATAACGCGTGGACCGGCAAAACCGATCAGCGCTTTCGGCTCAGCGACGTTGATGTCGCCCAGCATCGCCAGACTGGCAGAAACACCGCCCATGGTCGGGTCAGTCAGCACAGAAATGTACGGCAGGCCGCGTTCCTGTAATTTCGCCAGTGCAGCACTGGTTTTCGCCATCTGCATCAGCGACATCAGCGCTTCCTGCATACGGGCACCGCCACTGGCAGAGAAACACACCAGCGGACAGTTATCTTCCAGCGCCTGCTCAACGGCACGCACAAAACGCGCACCCACCACGGACGCCATTGAACCGCCCATGAAGGCAAATTCAAATGAAGCCACCACGATTGGCATGCCGAACAGCGTGCCTTTCATGACGACCATCGCGTCTTTTTCGTTGGTTTCTTTTTGTGCCGCAACCAGACGATCTTTGTATTTCTTGGAATCTTTAAACTTCAGAACATCTTTAGGCTCAAGCTCGCTGCCTAATTCAACCTCACTGCCCTCGTCCATGAAAGTGGCCAGACGCATACGCGCGGTAAGACGCATATGGTGGTCGCACTTAGGGCACACCATGAGGTTGCGCTCAAGCTCGGCGCGGTAAAGGACCTGCCCGCAGCTGTCGCATTTAGTCCAGACGCCCTCAGGAATACTTGCCTTACGGGTTTGCGAGTCGGTGCTCTTACTAAGAATTCGTTCAATCCAGCTCATCGATAACCTTTCTGTTTGAACCCGGCCGAAGCCAGTCCGCTGTTCATGCTGTAACAAGTCCCCTGAAACCTACCCAAAATCACCTGTGCGCGGCGTGATAAAAAACCTCACACACCGCGTCACAGAAGGGTTGTTCGCAGGAACAGACCATAAATTGTCGCTCATTAAACCATAACGGCCAGACACTGTGGATAAAAAACTGGTCTTACCCTCGGGTTTAATGCCTTAAATTTTAACGCGCTTGCGTAAAAAAACGTCAGGGATTACTCCTGCTGACGCTTTTCTTTTGCGGCTGCGCGTTTGTGCCGCCAGATTTCAACCACACCCGGCAGGATGGAAACCACAATGATTGCCACGATCAGTAATTTCAGATTTTCCTGAACAATCGGCAGATCGCCGAAAAGGTAGCCAGCATAGGTAAATAACAGCACCCAAACCAGCGCCCCAATCACGTTATAGGCCGCAAAATGGCGGTAAGACATATGCCCCATACCGGCCACGAACGGCGCAAACGTGCGGACGATCGGCACGAAGCGCGCAAGAATAATCGTTTTGCCGCCATGTTTCTCGTAAAACTTATGCGTCTTGTCTAAATAACTGCGACGGAAAATCTTTGAGTCCGGATTACTGAACAGTCGTTCACCAAACACCCGTCCGATAGTGTAGTTCACCGCATCCCCGAGGATCGCCGCGACAGCCATCAGCAATGCCATCAGATGGACATTCATATCGTTGCCCGGCAACGCCGCCAGCGCACCTGCCACGAACAATAAGGAATCGCCCGGCAGGAAAGGTGTCACCACCAGACCGGTTTCGCAGAACAAAATCAGGAACAAAATCCCGTAAACCCAGACGCCATACTGTGCAACCAGTTCCGCCAGATGCACATCAATATGCAGAATGAAATCTATGACAAAGTGAATAAAGCCCATCAGTTCCTCCACCTCTTCCTGGTCAAAAAACGCCGTTGTGAATAAACGTTAATGCAACAATCGCTAAAAATGTCCCTTAATCTTCCAGGAACAGTGGCCCCATATTTACCTGAGGTAATGAAAATTTTTCCGGATAATCAACCGAGACCAGATACAACCCCTCCGGTTTCCCGGTAGCGGCGGCAAGGTTACGATCTTTCGCTGCCAGCAGGTCGCCCATCCAGCTCACCGGCTGATTGCCCGCGCCGATTTCCACCAGGCTGCCGACAATATTGCGCACCATGTGATGAACAAAAGCGTTAGCTTTGATATCGACCACCACATAGTTGCCGTGACGGCTGACATTCAAATGCATCACGTAGCGCCACGGCGTGCGCGACTGGCACTGCGATGCGCGAAAAGAGGTAAAGTCGTTCTCCCCCAGCAACGCCTGACCGGCAAGCTGCATTTTCTCCACATCGAGCGGCATATGAACGTGGGTCACGCCGGTATGCAAAATCGCTGAGCGGTAACGGTTGTTATAAATAACGTAACGGTAGCGGCGGGCGGTGGCGCTGAAACGGGCGTGGAAATCTTCCGCCACGTTCGCGCACCAGCGCACGGCAATATTTTTCGGCAGATGGGTATTCACCCCCATCGTCCACGCCGCATCTTTACGCAGCACCGGCGTATCAAAGTGCACTACCTGTCCGGTCGCGCTGACACCGGCATCCGTACGACCGGCGCAGAACACCACGATCGGCGTATTCGCGACACGGCTCAGCGCCTTTTCCAGGCATTCCTGCACGCTGGCGACGCCCTGCTGACGCTGCCAGCCAAAGTAGGCACTGCCGTCATATTCCACGCCTAACGCCACACGCCCGGCAACCGGTGCCGCGCTGACGTCAGCGATCACATCTTCGGACATAATCAGTACCAGTACTCGTTAATCAGCTTCTCTGCGGTTTCCACCGCCATCAGGGCACCGCCGAAACGCACATTGTCGGCCACTGACCAGAATTGCAGTAACTCAGGAATGCCGTAGTCATTACGGATACAACCGATGCTCAGGTTGGCATTGCCGGACGCATCGCTGACCTGCGTCGGGAAATCATCTTCATCGCTGAGATTAATGTCATCAATTTGTTCCAGTTCGGTGCGCGCTTCATCGGCAGACAGCGGGCGCAAGCCTTCCAGATGCACCACCTGCGCGTGACCGTAGAACACCGGCGACTGCACGCAGCTGACCGAAATCGGCAGGCCATCGTCCTGCAACACTTTGCGCACCTGATCCACCAGTCGGCGTTCCTGACGCACACTGCCCTCTTCATCACTGACCAGCGGTAACAGGTTGAATGCCAGTTGTTTGCTGAAAATACCTTCTTCTGCCGGAATGCCGTTCAGCAGGCGGGCACTTTGTCCGGCCAGATCGTCAACGGCCGCTTTACCCAGCGCCGAAACGGACAGCAGCGACGTGACGTGCAGACGGGACAAACCGGCCTGTTCGGTCAGCGGTTTGATGGCCGTCAGCAACTGACTGGTCAGGCTGTCGGCCACAGCCACGATATTACGGTTGCGGTAATGAGACAGCGCGTCAGGGTTCACGCCCGGCACCACCAGAGGAATGTCATGCTCAAGGGAGAACAGGCCGCTGCTGTCGATCACCAGACAACCCTGATTTGCCGCTTCTTCGGCATACAACGCTGAAGCCTCAGAGCCTGCGACAAAGAACGCCAGCTGAACCTGCGACCAGTCAAATTCAGACGCCTGCTGCACGCGCAGGCTTTTACCGTTAAAACGCACGGTCTGACCGGCGCTGCGTTCACTGGCCAGCGGGAAGAGCTCACCAACGGGGAACTGACGATCAGCCAATAATTCCAGTAACGCATCACCGACTGCGCCCGTTGCGCCAAGCAGCGCAATATTCCAGCCATCAGACATGTTGGTATTCTCCAGAAATAAAAGTACAAAATACAAAGGGGCGGTGAAACTCACCGCCCGGCTATCAGAGTAATATTGCGTGAATGTACAGTGAAAAGATTCAGGCTGGCTTAACTCAACCTAACTGGCTGTTAAAGCCCAGTTTTTTCAGCACATCCGCGGTCGCTGCATCGTCGCATATCACCCGTAAAGAGGACCACTCACGACGTTCTTCATAGAACTTACGCAGCTTGTCGAATTCGCCCGGTTTACCGGCGACACGGCGCAAAGGCCGGTCATCGCGGCGCACATCATACACTAAGTGAATAAGACGCAGCAGTTTGGCTTCGCTCAGCGCGCCACTCAGGGTCACTTCGGCAAATTCAGGCGCAGGGAGCAAGGATTCCAGCGGCACGGTTTGTGGCTGACCGATAAACTTGCTGAATGCTTCGAACACCTGCGTGGTGCCGCGGGCTTTGCCTTCCAGGCTGTAACCGGCGATGTGTGCCGTACCGATAGCCACTTTATCCAGCAGCGCCAGCGATAAATCCGGTTCCGGTTCCCAGACATCCAGCACGGCGGTCAGTTTTTTACTGCCGTTCAGCGCCTCGAGCAGCGCGGCGTTATCCACCACTTCGCCACGGCAGGCGTTAATCAGAATGCGGTCAGCGGGCAGACGCGCCAGTAAATCTGCATCCACCAGATGATGCGTGGCATACGGGCCGGACATATTCAGCGGCGTGTGGAACGTCAGAATGTCTGCTTCAGCGACCAGTTTTTCCAGCGGCCAGAATTCACCGGCGTCACCGCGATCGGCGCGTGGCGGATCGCACAGCAACGTACGAACACCGAGTGCTTCAAGACGCGCATTCAGGCGCGAGCCGACATTCCCCACGCCGATGATCCCGACCGTTTTATCGCGCAACTGGAAACCGTCGCGTTGCGCGAGGATCAGCAGGGATGAGAACACGTATTCCACTACCGCAATCGCATTACAGCCCGGCGCGGCGGAGAAACCAATCCCGGCGCTGGCCAGCCATGCATCATCCACGTGATCGGTTCCCGCCGTGGCGGTGCCGACAAATTTCACCGGTTTTCCCGCCAGTAAACTTTCGTTCACTTTGGTCACAGACCGCACCATCAGCGCATCGGCATCATTCAGGGCATCTTGCGGAATAGGACGGCCGGGCACAGCCTGCACGTTACCCAGACGGCTAAAAAGCTCGACGGCATACGGCATATTTTCATCAACCAGGATTTTCACGTTTGTCTCCGGCAGCATGGCCTAAAGAAAGAATAGAAAATAAAGAGGGCATTGATTTTGCCACGATACCGGGTCAGATCCCAACTTTCAGGGCACAGGTTTACCTGTCGTTACGAAAACGCTGCGGTGTGGTACCGGAAACCTGCTGAAACATAGCGATAAAGGCAGACGACGAGCTGTAACCCAGTTCGAGTGAGATATCCTGCACCGTCTTCCCCTGCTCAAGCAATGAGATGGAATGCAGAAAACGCAGCCGCTGACGCCACTGCGCAAAGCTCATCCCCAGTTCCTGCTGGCATCGCCGCGACAATGTCCGTTCGGTGGTATACACCTGCGTCGCCCAGTGCGCCAGCGGCGTATTATCCGCCGGATTCTTTTCCAGCGCGCTCAGGATCGGAGCCAGTAATTTATTCTCTGACGTCGGCAGATAGGTGTTCTGACGCGGTGCCAGACTGATCTGATCGAGCAACACGCGGCACATGCGCAAATCCGCCTCACTCTGCGGCTCGGTCATGTTTCGCGAGAAGCAGTCATCAGCGATGGCATTAAAAATGGCCGTGGGCGTCAGCAGACAAGGTTCGGCAGGCAGATGGGTGTCCAGTTCCAGCGCAATATCGATGGCACAAAAACGGGTTGTTTTGCGGTTATAACTGGAATGCTCCACGCCCGCAGGCACCCAGATAGCGAATTCACGCGGGGCCAGATAACGCTGACCGGCCACCAGCATGGCCAGTACGCCGGATTTGACGCAGATAATCTGGCTCCAGGGATGCGAATGGCGCACATACTCCGAATTCCCCTCAACGATTTCGCCGCGAAAAAGCAGCGTAACCGGCATCTTTTCGGGTAATGGCGGATAATAACGGGGTGAGGAAGAACGTGGCGAACGCATAAAAACCTTTTTGTCTGTGAGCCGCACGGGATTGTCCGGATTGCACGACGTATTGTCTGATTATCGTTATATCTAACAAACAAGACAATCGTACACTGACGTGACGATTTACTGAGGAATATTATGTCATGAATGTGCTTTTTCCCCTGCTCGCCGTCCTGATCTGGTCACTGAACGCGGTGGTCAGTAAAGCCTCGGCCAGCGCGATTGATCCGGCTGCCATTTCGTTTTACCGCTGGCTGCTCGCCCTGCTGACGCTGACTCCGTTCATTTTGCCCGGTGTGCTGCGCAACCTTCAGGCGATAAAACAATACTGGTGGAAACTGCTGATCCTCGGCCTGCTGGGCATGGTGCTTTATCAGAGTCTGGCCTATTACGCCGCCCACAGTGTCAGTGCGCTGTTTATGGGGATCCTCAACTCGCTGATCCCGCTGCTGACCGTGCTGATTGGTCTGTTTGTGCTGAGCGTGGTGCCGACCGTCGGCGTGGCGTTGGGCAGTATGATTTCTCTCGGCGGGCTGGTCTGGCTGGTCAGTGCTGGTGATCCAGCGCAACTGCTGCAACACGGGATTGGCACGGGTGAGCTGATGATGTTTGCCGCTTCGGCGTCCTACGCATTGTATGGCGTGCTGACCAAACGCTGGGCGATCCCGCTGCCGAACTGGCAGTCGTTATATGTGCAGATCATTTTCGGTGTGTTACTGCTGCTGCCGAATTTCCTGATGGCGAAGGATGTCAGCCTGACGGTACACAATATTCCGCTGGTGTTGTTCGCGGGGATCCCGGCCTCGATCATTGCGCCGTTTTTATGGATCCAGGGCGTTATTCGTCTCGGTGCCAACAAAGCGTCCATTTTCATGAACCTGTCGCCGATTTTCACCGCCGTGATCGCCGTGTTGTTCCTGCACGAGCAGTTGCACAGCTACCATCTTATCGGCGGGGGTATCACCCTTGCCGGGGTGATCCTGGCGCAGCGTTTGCGTAAACCGCTGTTCAGCCGCGCCGTCCCTGCGGCACAAAAAAATCCCCGCTAAATCCTCGTGCCATCTTCCGAAAAGAAGATGGCACTTGCCTGTTTTCTGCTTTCGCGCCCCGCCAGACATTTTTATCTGCCGTTTTAGGAAACAATCTCCCGAAGAATCTTACTCAGCCTGCTATTCACGGTGTCGATTAATACACTTTGCAGGTATGATGAGCCGCTTCCGCGCTCTGCGCCGTGCTTTTTACTTTTCATTAAGTTCAGGCAACGTTTTAAATTTCCAGCGAAGGACGGTGATATGCAACCTTTGAGCGGCCCGGGCATGCCGGTTGGCGACAACAGAACACAGCCCCAGGGTCAGACCGTTCCGGTTAAAACAGGCGCTGAACTGCCATTAACGCCGGTACAGCGCACCACGCTGGAAAAACTGATCGTCAAACTGATGGCGCTCACGCCGATTAAATCGGCCGAGATCTGGGCGAATTTGCGCCACGACCTGGCGCTGCCGCACGGTGCAGAAATCACTTCGCAACAGTTCCCGCAGGCCGAAACGCTGTTGCAGGGGAAACTCACGCAAGCGCAGGACAGCCATGCCTCGCGCCAGCTGATGTTGCAACTGACCGAACTGCTGCCGCAGGGCAATAACCGTCAGGCGGTGAGTGACTTTATACGCCAGAATTTCGGACACACCGTGCTCAGCCAGCTGACGCATCCGCAGCTGCAACAGGTGCTGGATCTGATCCAGACCCGTCAGATGAATATCCCGCAACCGCAACAGACGCCGGTGACCGATCGTCCGTTGCTGCCTGCCGAACATAACAGCCTGCAACAGCTTGTCACGCGCCTCAGCGCGGCTACCGGCGAAGCACCGGTAAAAGTCTGGCAGGCGCTGTTTACGCTGGTGGGTGTGAAGGTGGGCGAGCCAATACCGGCGAAGCATTTTCAGGTGCTCAGCCAGTTTTTGCAGGTAAAAGCCTCGCTCAGCCAGCAGACGACGCCACCGACGCTGACAACGCTGCTGAGTGTGCTCAAACAACCTGCCAGCACGCATGAAATCCATCAGCTGACGGAATATGCGGAAAACCGTTTCAGCGCGACATTATCCACGCCGCTGACGCCGGTTCAGGTAAGCGATCTGATTGGTGTGCTGTTCAGCCAGCGGGTTGACCGTTCACCGCGTGCGGATGAAACCGACGATGCATTCACGACCGTGTCGCGCACCGACCCGCAACCAATCATGAATCCGTTCATCGCGATGTTGCCGCCTTCCATGCAGGCGATGGGTGGCAAACCGCTGCTGTTTATTGCGTTCGTGGTGATCGTGCTGCTGTTGTGGTTACTGTTTTAAGCGCGACTTTCAGCAACCGCACTCCTGCGGTGCCTGTTCCGGCGCATATTGTCCGCGTTCTTCACCTGTTGCCAGCGGGTGCTGATCGCGGATCCAAAAATCCAGCCCGCCAATCATTTCCTTTACCCTGAACCCCAGTTTTGCCAGCTTGTACGCGCCCTGCGTCGAGCCGTTGCACCCGATGCCGTCGCAATAGGTCACATACACCACGTCTTTGCTCAGCTCGCGGGTGCTTTCTGCCGTCATATGTTTATGCGGAAAACTGACCGCGCCGGGCACATGACCGCGTGCATAATGTTCAGCAGAACGGGTATCAATAACCACAATGCCTTCGATGCCGTTTTGTAAATCCGCCGCGACATCCGCCGCATCGGTATAAAAACTCAGTTTGGACAACAAATATGCGGCACTGATTTCCGGTGACGGCGGTGCAAATCCCAACACATAAGACGCCTGTTGCATAAACGCTTCCTCATAAAGTGATGTGTCTGAAAACAGTTTCATCATCGCTGTTTTTGGTCTTATGATTAATGCCAATTTCCGGTTAACACTAAGACCCATTATGCCCGCGCAGCCCCAGCCACCGGCTCTGATTACGCTTTTTGAAAATACAGCGACCACGGCAGGTCTGCGTGACAGGCTGTGTGCCGCGTTGCGGCAGGCCATCAGCAGCGGAGCACTGACGGCCGGAGAGCGTCTGCCCTCTTCCCGTCTGCTGGCCTGCGATCTGAATCTGTCGCGAGTCACGGTTGAGGCGGCTTATGCGCAGGTGGAGGCGGAAGGTTATCTTCAGCGTCATACCGGCAAAGGCACCTTTGTCAGCCAGTCGCTGCCCCGCGCGCCGTCTGCACGCAAAAGCAAAGTCGTCAAACCCGGTCTTGCCAGAATATCAGCCAGAGGGCAGAAAATTGTCGCCACCGGCGGATGCCGTGACCCGCAATCCCCCGTCGCCTTTGCCGCCGGTTCGCCCGACCTTCGCGCTTTTCCGCTGAAAATCTGGAAACAGATGACCGCCAGACAATTACGTGTTGAGGGAGAACGTCTGCTGGGATATGGCGATCCGCAAGGGTATTTGCCGCTGCGTGAGGCGCTTGCCCGTTACCTGCAACAGTCGCGCGGGGTGAGCTGCACCGCCGCGCAAATCCTGATCACCACCAGTTCGCAACAGGCATTGCAGTTACTGGCGATGCTGCTGATTGATCCGGCGGATAGCGTCTGGCTGGAGCAGCCGGGGTATCCCGGTGCGCGCAATGCGTTTGCCAGCGCCGGCGCCGACATTTGCGCCATTCCGGTGGATGATCAGGGAATGGCGCCGGATCCCGCATTCCCGGTTCCGCGCCTGATATACCTGACGCCTTCGCATCATTACCCGACCGGCGTCAGCCTGAGTCTGCCCCGCCGCTTACACCTGCTTGAGTTTGCCCGGCGGCACGGCAGCTGGATCATTGAAGACGATTACGACAGCGAATTGCATTACGACGGACGGCCGCTTCCCGCCATGCAGGGGCTGGATAAACATCAGCAGGTGATTTATCTCGGCACCTTCTCGAAAGTGCTGTTCCCGTCATTACGGCTGGCCTATGCCGTTTTGCCGCCGGCACTGGTGGCTCCGATGGTCACATTGCGCACGGTGAATGACGGCCACTCTTCACAGCTGATGCAGGCGGTGACCGCCGAATTTATGCACACCGGCCATTTCGCTTCTCACCTGCGTTTTTCGCGTCAGCTTTATCACAGCCGCCGCGATCATCTGCTGGCACAGATTGGGCAGAAAATTGACTGGCTGATACCTCAGGTGTCAGCCGGAGGATTGCAACTCGCCGCTCATCTGCCTGCCGGACAAGAACAGTATTTCAGCACGCTTGCCGCACAGGCGGGCATTGAGACTCCGCGTCTTTCGCCGCTGTTTACCGGCAATGGCGGTTCACCGGCGCAGCATCAGGATGGCTGGCTGCTCGGCTTTTCGGCCTTAACGCCGTCTGAAATCACCACCGCAGTAAACCGGCTAGCCTCGCTGAAAGTGCCTGCTATTTCGCAAACAATGCCAGCAGCAACCAGCCAGCCCCGCCGCTGAACAACAGGAACGGGAAGGAGTAGTAGTGAAAACGGAGCCAGATTTTTTTGTCACCCGCCATGCGCAGTGCGATCAGGTTGGCCAGCGATCCTATCGCCAGCCCGAAACCCCCGGCATTCACGGCGTAAGCCAGCAGCGGGCCGGACGGTAAATAATTGATCATCAGGATCGTCGCCGGCACGTTGCTGATCACCTGCGAAAGCCCGATGCTGAGAAGATAATGTCCGTAATCCGGCAGCCCGTGAATATGGGTAAACGCAGGCTGCAAGGCGTGCAGCCCGACCAGCAAACGCACATCGATAAACATCACGATAAACACCAAAATCAGCGGCCAGTCGATACGCAGCAGAACGTTACGCGCCAGCAGTAAAAAGCACGCCACTACCGCCAGCAGGCCATATAACGCATACCCCAGATCCACGCAGGCAATAAACGCCACATACAGCACCACGCAACTGATCAGCAGACGTTTCTGGAACGGATACCCCTGATTACTCTCCAGCTTTTTCAGGCTGTGCGACGGAAAACACCACCAGGTCACCACGAATAAGGCGGCCAGGGTCACCAGCGCCAGCGGTGCCATCTGCCCGATGAAATGCAGGAATGACTGACCGGACTTATTCCATAACAGGATATTTTGCGGGTTACCGATTGGCGTGAGCAGCGAACCGGCGTTCACCGCCAGCGCTTCAAAGATGATCAGCCGCGTGACCGGCAGCGACGTCAGTTTTTTCAGGGTAATGGTCAGCGGAATAACGATAAACAGCGCGACGTCATTGGTCATAAAGGTCGACAGCACCGCCGCCGCACTCACCAGGAAAAGCGCCAGCCGCCGTTCATTGTCGATGGCGTTAATCATCTTGCGGCCAACAAAATCAAAGTAGCCGCTGACCTCCACGCCCTTGGTCAGCATCAGCAAACCCAGCAGCGTGACGATAGTGTTCCAGTCGACAAACTGCGGAAACTGCATGATTTTCGCAGGCTGGAACAGCGTCAGAATGACCCCAAGTATGATTAACAGATGCAAAAACCTGTCACGTAAAAAAGGCTTAAAGACTGAGCCGAGTGCCGCCATCAACATGTTTTTTTCTTCGCTGATCAGAATGCGCTGACGTTACCCGAAGAAATTCGCCGCTGCCAGCGAATAACATCGATCAGCAGGAAAATCAGCAGGCTGATGCCCATCACCGGTAATGAAATCGCCAGCCCGAGCGTGATGACAAACACCGGACATTGCAGGCTGAACGGGAGCGATGTCCAGGTTTGCAGCAGCGTCACCGCCGGATTGCTGCCGTCGTTGCTGACGCTTCTGCGCAGCCACCACAAGCGATATCCCCAGGCAATCATCACGCATAATCCGGCACCAAAAATCACCAGAATGGCCTGATTCCAGACGCCGAATAAAATCCCCATATGGGCATCGACGCCCCAGCGGGTCAGCTTGGCGAGCAGCGGAAAATCAGCAAACCGCACGTGATCGACAATCTGCATTGAGCGAGGATTCACCGAAACCGCATCTACCTGCGTCGGCCAGCGGCGATCGACTTCCGTCACCGTCCAGGCTTTTCCGGCGTCCCCGGACGGACGGATTTCAATCTTATCTGCCGTGATGCCAGACTCCCGCGCCGCCTGAAGTACCGCGTCGAAAGTCTGTGCGGAAACCGTTACCGCAGGCATTGCGTGCACGGACATGTCCATGCCGGGCATACCGGCCATCTGCGCATGATGCTCCGCATGTTCGTCAGCCGGTGCTGCCACTGTTTGCCCGTCCAGACGGGTGTTCACCGCAGGGGTCATCCAGCCCATGTACGCGCGCAGTACGCTGATATTGTCCCCCGCCCATTGTGACCAGGTCAGACCGGTGGCCGAGAAGAACAGCAATCCGGCGAGTAACAACAGGCCGAGCGTGCTGTGCCAGCGACGGCTGTGCTGCTGTTTTTCCACTTTCCCGCTGACCTTACGCAACTGACGGGGTTGGCGACGTCCGGTAAACCAGAGCACCACACCACCCAGCGCCGCCACCCATAACCATGACGCGGCCAGCTCGCTGTAAACGCGTCCCGCATCGCCGAGTAACAGGCCGCGATGCAAATCGTCCAGCCAGGTACGGAACGGCAGAATGCCGCTGGTGCCGTACACCGTCATATCGCCTTTCGCCGCCAGCGTGACCGGATCGATGAAAATCGCCCGGGTTTTGGATGCCCCAAGTTGCGGATCAGAAAACATCACCCGCGTGGTCTCCCCGGCAGACGGCGCCGGTCTGACGGCGTAAATTTGTTTCTCCTGACCGGCCACTTTTTGCGCCGCATCCACCTGACGTGATAACGGCTGTGCGGTGCCTTCTGAGCGGGTAAACAGCGCATCAGCATAGAGGTAATTTTCGAACTGAGGCGTCAGCACATACAGGGTGCCGGTGAGTGCGGCGACAAAAATAAACGGCCCGACAAACAGACCAATATAGAAATGTAAGCGGCGCAACAGCGCCAGAAAAGCCGCCTGCGCAGGCAGTTTTTTAGCCGGATAGACAGGTTGGTTCATAAATACGGATCCCAAAATTTCAAATAGCACGCCGTCAACCGCTGTCAGTCTGGCGGTTAACCTGAAGAGAAATGTTGTATTACGCGGTTATGAAAAAACGGGCGGTGCGCGGGGTTGGGAATCCGTGAAGAACAGTGAAGGGATAAGACGTTGTATGACTGCACGCGGAGGGGCACGGCTGGAGAAATCCAGCGACCACAGCATCGGCATGGCCTGTAAATCAAGCATCGGCAGATGCACCAGCAGCACGCAATATCCGCAGGCGGCATCGCTCATGTCACCGGCAAGCAGCGCCTTAACGGCATCGTGCGGCGCGGATTTACAGGTTTGCTTGTCGCAATGTTCCATCGATGATGAGTGATGGCCTGACATATTCATGTCAGCCATATCTGCGTCCGGCATCTCCATGTCCATATCGGACATCATCATGCCGGGCATCATCATATGCTGCGCACCCTCTGCCACCCGTGATTTGGAAATCACCGGCGCAATAAACAACATCAGTATCGCCACCATCCCGAGCCAGGCCGGGAAGTGCAGGTGTCGATGATGGATGTGTCTGAGTGAGAGCATTATGTCAACAAGGTGAAAATAAGAAGCGGCGAAATTGTACCTGAATTGTAGAGAAACATATCCAAAATCATTCGAGTTGCATCAAGGCGGCTTGAAGGATGATGGATACAAAAAAGCCCGCTCGGAAGCAGGCTTTTATTCAGGTATTAACGACGGAGATTATTTGTCGTTTTTCAGCTTACGCATGACCAGCGTGGCGTTGGTGCCACCGAAGCCGAAGCTGTTAGACATCACCGTCGTCAGCTCGCGCTGAGTCGGTTTAGTGATGATGTCCATGCCTTCTGCCTGCTCATCGAGGTTTTCGATGTTGATGCTTGGCGCGATGAAGCCGTGCTCTGCCATCAGCAGGGTGTAGATCGCTTCCTGAACGCCAGCGGCACCCAGAGAGTGACCGGTCATGGCTTTGGTGGAAGACAGTGCCGGGGTTTTATCGCCGAACACTTCACGGATAGCACCCAGTTCTTTCACGTCGCCGACCGGAGTTGATGTTCCGTGCACGTTAACGTAGTCGATTGGGGTATCCACGCCGTTCATTGCCATTTTCATGCAACGCACTGCGCCTTCACCGGATGGTGCCACCATGTCTGCGCCGTCAGACGTTGCGCCGTAGCCAACGATTTCTGCGTAGATGTGTGCGCCACGGGCCAGAGCGTGTTCCAGCTCTTCGACAACAACCATACCGCCGCCGCCTGCGATAACGAAACCGTCACGCGCTTTGTCGTAGGTACGGGAAGCTTTGTCTGGAGTTTCGTTGTAGCTGGTGGACAGTGCGCCCATGGCATCGAATTCACACGCCATTTCCCAGCACAGTTCTTCACCACCACCGGCAAACACCACATCCTGTTTGCCCAGCTGGATCATTTCTACCGCGTTACCGATGCAGTGTGCAGAGGTGGCGCAGGCAGAACTGATGGAATAGTTAACACCGCGAATTTTGAACGGCGTCGCGAGGCAGGCAGACACGCCGGAGGCCATCGCTTTGGTCACCATGTAAGGACCCACGCCGCGCAGCCCTTTGGCGCGCATACCGTCGGAACCCGCAACCTGGTTGCGTGGAGAACCGCCGCCGGAACCTGCAATCAGGCCGGTACGTTCGTTGGAGACCATTTCAGGAGTCAGACCGGAGTCTTCAATCGCCTGTTGCATGGACAGGTAAGCGTAGATCGAGGCATCACTCATGAAACGCACAATCTTACGATCGATAAGGCCTGCGGTGTCTAATTTGACATCACCCCAGACGTGACTACGCATCCCGGCATCTTTCAGCTCTTGCGAGAAGGTGATCCCAGAGCGACCTTCCTGCAGAGATGCAAGAACTTCCTGCTTGTTGTTACCGATGCTCGAGATGATACCCAGGCCAGTAATCACTGCACGTTTCATTTAATACCTCTTGTACTATTCACCATTTGGGATTTCGTCACGCACTCTAGCGTACAGTTGTACGCCGAACAAGTCCGATCAGCAATTCCTTGTGTAAATCGTGGTAAATTTGCGCAGGGTCAAACGCAGCGTTAAACTCCGGCATCGCCTTGAACTGAGAGAGTTTCACGTGAGCCATAACCCGATCACGCCCGCCGAATTAAGCTGGAACGAACAGGGTACACCTGTTTCCCGACATTTTGATGACGTCTATTTTTCCAACCAGAACGGCCTGCTGGAAACCCGTCATGTTTTTCTCAACGGCAACCATTTTCCGGCGCGTTTTGCCGCGCACCCTCGCCCGCTGTGTATCATCGCGGAGACCGGTTTTGGCACCGGTTTGAACTTTCTGTCGCTGTGGCAGGCCTTTGACGCCTTCCGCGAAGCACACCCCGACGCCACGCTGCAACGTCTGCATTTCATCAGCTACGAAAAATTCCCGTTATCTGCCCGTGATCTGGCGACAGCGCACACGCAGTGGCCCGAACTCGCTGCGTATTCCGCACAGCTTTGCGAACAATGGCCGATGGCCTTTTCCGGCTGTCACCGCCTGTTACTGGCAGGCGGACGCATCACGCTGGACCTGTGGTTCGGTGATGTGACTACCCTGCTTCCGGCATGTGACACCAGTATGAATCAGCAGGTTGACGCCTGGTTTCTCGACGGCTTTGCCCCGTCCAAAAACCCGGATATGTGGACGGAAGATTTATTCCGCTCTATGGCGAAAATGACCCGTCCGCAAGGCACCTTTGCCACCTTCACCGTGGCCGGTTTTGTCCGCCGGGGATTGCAGGACGCCGGTTTTGACATCGGTAAGGTGCCGGGGTTCGGCGAAAAACGGCATATGTTAGCGGGC
The DNA here is from genome assembly GCF_021276285.1 of Rahnella victoriana. Classification (NCBI taxonomy): domain Bacteria; kingdom Pseudomonadati; phylum Pseudomonadota; class Gammaproteobacteria; order Enterobacterales; family Yersiniaceae; genus Rahnella; species Rahnella victoriana. The sequence continues at coordinate 2,978,841 of NZ_CP089919.1, read as the reverse complement.
GCGTTACCGGCAGGCATTGACGTACCTCATCCTGCGCCGTGGTATGCGCGCCCGGCGGCGAAAAATGCCACAGAATTTGCGGTAATCGGCGGCGGTGTGGCCAGCGCCGTGTTGTCGCTGGCGTTGCTACGCCGTGGTTACGCAGTCACGCTGTATTGCGCTGATGAAAAACCGGCACTTGGCGCTTCCGGTAACCGTCAGGGCGCGGTATATCCGCTGCTCAATGGCCGCGGCGACACGCTGGAAAACTTCTTTGCTCACGCTTTCACTTTCGCCCGCCGCCAGTATGCGCAGCTCGAAAAGTGGGATGTGCCTTTCGACCACGGCTGGAGTGGCGTCACGCAGCTCGGCTATGACGAAAAAAGTCAGGGCAAAATTGACGGCATTATCAGCGGCGGCTGGCCGGAAGATCTGGCAAAAGGGCTGACGGAAGAAGACGTGGAGGCGTTGTGCGGATTGCCCTGCGGCAGCGGCGGCGTGACCTATCCGCTCGGCGCGTGGCTTTGTCCGGCACAGCTGACGGCTTCGCTGATTGCGCTGGCCGAAACACAGGGTTTAACGGTGCATTATCGCCAGCGCGTGACAGCGTTAAATTCCGACGCAGAGTCTCAGTGGGCGCTGACCTTTGCCGACGGCCATGTTGCGCGTCATCAGGCGGTGGTGCTGGCCAACGGCGCGGACATTACCGATTTCAGTCAGAGTGAAAAACTGCCGGTTTACGCGGTCAGCGGTCAGGTTTCGCATATCCCGACCACTTCGTCGCTGAGTAAGCTGAAACAAGTGTTGTGTTACGACGGGTATATGACGCCGGTCAGCCCGCAAAATCAGCATCATTGCATCGGTGCCAGCTATCACCGTGCGGATAAATGCACGGATTACCGGGAAGAGGATCAGCAACAAAACCGTCAGCGTCTGATCAGCTGCCTGCCGGAACAGCAATGGCCGCATGAGGTGGATGTCAGCGAAGGCGAGGCGCGAAATGGTGTGCGTTGCGCCACCCGTGACCATCTGCCGATGATCGGTTCGGTGTCGGATTACGATGCCCTGCTGGAGAGTTATAAAAAGCTGGATCTGGACATTCAGCGTCATCGCCCGATTGCAGAAGCGCCGGTCTATGAAAACCTGTTCCTGTTTGGCGCACTCGGCTCACGCGGCCTCAGTTCTGCCCCGCTCGGCGCAGAAATTCTGGCGGCGCAGATAGCCGGTGAACCGATACCTCTGGACAGCGACACACTGTCGGCGCTGAACCCGAACCGCATGTGGGTCAGAAAACTGCTGAAAGGCCGCCCGGTCGAATCGCATTAATCCGTCCCTTCTCAGGCAATAAAAAAGCGCAGCCGGTTAACCCGTCGCTGCGCTTTTTTTTACTGAAAAGAGATTACTGAGGGAGAGATGCCTGATACAGATTTTCCCACATCCCCTGCACCAGAAGCTGATCGCGCGGCGACAGTTCACCGGCTTTGATGGCTTTGTCCAGGCCGTCCTGAACACGGAGTTTCAGCGCTTCGGCGGTGTGTTCACCGTTTTCTTCCGCTTCTGCCACGGCGACAGTCAGATGGCCCCGCAGATAACCACTGGCAAACAGTTCGTCGTCACTGGCGCTTTCAACCATATCGTCGATCAGCGTTAAAATCCGCGTTTCAAATTCTGCGATCATTACTCTTCCTCTCGTATCCGGTATTTATTCAATCGGCTGCAACGCCGGGAAGTCCGCAGGCGTCAAAGGGGGCGTATTGTAAAACGATTGTAACGCGTTAATAAAGCGCGCCGGTCTTTCAGGGATGCCTTGCTCCAGCATACGCAACACTTCTTCACGCACTTTATTCTGAAAACCCACGCGGTCCGGCTCGCAATCGCCGCTCAGGTTGTCGCAACTGACATTGAAACGGAAACCTGCCGCCGCGCAGAACAACCATTCGTAAGACTGGGGTTTGATTTCGACTTTCTCGAATTCACTTTGTGTTTGCGCATCGCGGCCGTCCGGGCAATACCAGTAGCCGAAATCCACTCGTTTACGACGCTCAGCACCGGCCACGCACCAGTGGGAGATTTCATGCATACCACTGGCGTAATAACCGTGCGCGAACACAATGCGGTTAAAGGATTCCTGTTCATCGGCAGGCAGATAGATCGGCTCGTCGTCGCCTTTGACTAAGCGAACGTTGAATTCCTCAAAGAAGCAGGAATCAAAAATGTCGATCAATTGATGATAGTTATGTGTTGCAGTCGAATCTGACATAAAAGCTGTGAAACTCAGTAAGTGAGAAAGGGCGACAATATACCCTTGTTTAAACACCCGATTTCATGACCTCAGGCAAGCATTTTGCTGCTCCTGACATTATAAATGCAGGCTTAACCAGTGCATGATTTCAGTGCCGTGATTATCATAAATTAACTTACAGCTCATCACGACGGAAACGGCCACCACCATCGGGCGGATCATCTTCTGGCCTTTACTCAGCACCATCCGCGCGCCCAGCCGTGCGCCGATAAACTGCCCTGCCATCATCACAAAACCCAGCACCCACACCACTTTGCCGCCCAGAATGAAAAATAACAGGCCACCAAAGTTGGAGGTGAAATTCAGCACTTTCGCATGCGCCGTGGCTTTTGCCAGATTAAACCCGCATAAGGTCACGAAAGCCAGTGCGTAGAAAGACCCGGCACCGGGGCCGAAAAAGCCATCGTAGAAACCGACGCAGCCCCCCGCCACCAGCGCATACGGCAGCGCATTCAAACGTCTGGCGCGATCGCTTTCACCCAGACGCGGTGTCAGCAGGAAATACAAGCCGATGCAGATGATCAGCAGCGGCAGAACCTGACGCAGCATGTCGGCGCGCAGATGCTGGATCAGGATCGCGCCGATCACCGAACCGACAAAGGTGCAGGCGATATTCAGTTTCTGATCATTGAGATCCACCACCCCGCGCCGCACAAAGTACAGGCTGGCGGAAAAAGACCCGCCTATCGATGACAGTTTATTGGTCGCAATCGCCTGCGCCGGAGGAACCCCCGCCGCGAGCAAGGCAGGCAGGCTGATCAACCCGCCGCCACCTGCTATGGAATCAATGAAACCGGCAAAAAGTGCAACGAAAAATAAAACAACCAGAACCCACGGGGCAACAATCAACCAGTCCATTTTCTGTCAGCTCGCTATGCATGGCGAAGAGTAAGTGAAACCTGTTAAAGAACGTGTTTATCCAGCAGCGCCTGACATGACGGCGGCAGCGGAGGCGGCTCTTTTTTCACCGGCTTGCCTGTCGAAGGCTTCGGAGGCAGGAACCAGCTTTGCAGTTCCGCACCACAGCCATCTCCCGGCGGCGGCGGTGCCTGGTTTTCACATTCCAGATTACCGACCGGGCAACGCAGACGTACGTGCATGTGTGCACGATGACCAAACCACGGACGCACTTTATGCAGCCATTCGCGATCCGTTCCGGCATCGAGGCAAAGTTGCTGTTTGATGGCCGGGTTGACGAAAATCCGCACCACGTCTTTATCCTGCGCCGCCATTTTGATCAGCGTTTCGATGCGTGGCTGCCACTGGCTTGCCACAATGGATTTGCCATTGGCGCTGACCAGATCGATAGGTTGCGGCCTGAGCAGCATTTGCTCACTCCAGCGCTGACGCGGCAGTTGCAGCCAGATGTCCACATCCAGCCCCGACTGATGGCTGGCATGACCGCTGCTGAATCGGCCGCCCGCAGGCATCGCCATATCGCCGATCAGCATGGTGCCCAGCCCTTTTTGCTGCGCCTGCGTGCCAAGACGGGTGATGAACGCCAGCAAATCCGGTTGCCCGAAATAGCGGCGCTGATCGGTGCGCATCACCTGATAATCAGACGAATTCAGCGGCAATGGCTGCGCGCCTACCTGACAGCCATTGGCATAACTGCCAATGGCCTGCGGGACACCGGCAACCGGCTGGGTGATTTTCTGCCACGGCGTGGCCGCCATCGCAGGGGCGCACAGTGCAAGCGCCAGAAGACTGGCGCAGACAGCACGAAACACAGGAAGCGTACGTGAGGATTTCATCGGTTGGATTACCAGCGTGGCACGGTGGAATGGACGTCGCCGTTCTGAGCGCGCTGACGCAGCAAATGATCCATCAGCACGATCGCCATCATCGCTTCAGCGATTGGCACCGCGCGGATACCGACACAGGGATCGTGACGGCCTTTGGTGATCATCTCTACCTGCTCACCTTCACGGTTGATGGTGCGACCCGGAACGGTGATGCTGGACGTCGGTTTCAGCGCCAGATGGGCAACCACCGGCTGACCGCTGCTGATCCCGCCGAGAATGCCTCCCGCGTGATTGCTTTCAAAACCGTTCGGTGTGATTTCGTCACGATTCTCGCTGCCGCGTTTGGCAACCACAGCAAAACCGTCACCGATTTCCACGCCTTTCACCGCGTTAATGCTCATCAGCGCATGCGCCAGATCGGCATCCAGACGGTCAAACACCGGCTCGCCGAGACCGACCGGCACGTGATCCGCCACAACCGTGATTTTGGCACCGATGGAATCGCCTTCTTTTTTCAGCGCGCGCATCAGTTCGTCCAGCGCTTCCAGCTTGCTTTCATCCGGGCAGAAGAACGGGTTGGTTTCGACCAGATCCCAGTCTTTCAGCTCGCAGGTGATATCGCCCATCTGGGACATATAACCGCGCACCTTAACGCCGAATTTTTCCAGCAGGTATTTCTTCGCCACGGCACCCGCCGCCACGCGCATGGCGGTTTCGCGGGCAGAAGAACGGCCGCCGCCACGGTAATCGCGCACGCCGTATTTCTGCTCGTAGGTGTAATCCGCATGTCCCGGACGGAACACGTCTTTGATGGCACTGTAATCCTGCGAACGCTGATCGGTATTCTGGATCACCAGACCGATGCTGGTGCCGGTGGTCACGCCTTCAAACACGCCCGACAGAATTTTCACTTCGTCGGCTTCGCGGCGTTGCGTGGTGTAACGCGAAGTGCCCGGACGACGACGGTCGAGATCGTGTTGCAGGTCTGCTTCGGTCAGCGCAATGCCCGGCGGCACGCCGTCAATAATACAGCCCAGTGCCACACCGTGGGATTCGCCAAAAGTGGTGACGCGGAAAAACTGCCCAATACTGTTCCCTGCCATCACGGCTCCTTAACCATTATGTTGATGGATTGCAGAATAGCCGGCGCTATGCCGGCCATCATTGTCAGAGGCGACTTTTAGTCTTTGTATGCGTGGAATGTTTCCGCGCAATCGAGGAGTTGCTGTTTGGTCAGCATAAAGACACCGTCGCCGCCGTTTTCAAATTCCAGCCAGGTGAACGGGATCTCAGGATATTGATCCATCAGATGCACCATGCTGTTGCCCACTTCACAAATCAGCACGCCGTTGTCGGTCAGGTAATCCGGCGCACAGGCCAGAATGCGGCGGGTCAGTTTCAGACCGTCAGTGCCGGAAGCCAGACCCAGAACCGGCTCGTGGCGATATTCCTGCGGCAGATCTGACATGTCTTCTTCGTCCACATACGGCGGATTGGTCACAATCAGGTCGTATTGCAGCGGAGGCAGTTCGCGGAACAGGTCAGAGCGGATTGGCGTAACCCAGTTCTCGATGCCATGTGTGTCGATGTTGCGTTCTGCCACGGCCAGCGCATCGGCAGAAATGTCGACAGCGTCAACTTCGGTTTCCGGGAATGCATAAGCGCAGGCAATAGCGATACAGCCGCTGCCGGTACACATGTCCAGAATGTGCTGCGGTTGCTCACTCAGGATGCCGGAGAAACGGTTGGTGATCAGTTCACCAATCGGCGAGCGCGGCACCAGAACGCGTTCATCGACATAAAATTCCATGTCGCAGAACCAGGCTTTATTGGTCAGATAGGCCACCGGGATGCGCTCGTTAACGCGGCGGATCACACGCTCAACGATACGGTGACGCTCGCTGGAGGTCAGGCGCGCGGTGTGCATATCTTCAGGAATGTCCAGCGGCAAAAACACGCTTGGCAAGACCAGTTGCACTGCTTCGTCCCACGGGTTATCGGTGCCGTGACCGTAATAGACATTGGCCGCGTTCAGGCGGCTGACGGTCCAGCGCAGCATATCCTGAATGGTATGCAGTTCACTGACAGCTTCGTCGACGAAAATTTTGTCCAATTTTATTCTCCAGGCAGTGCACGGGTTTTTAACAGACGTTTAACCCATTATTTGCCGCATAGTTTGCCACGAAGCCCGCCACAAATCAGCAGCTAGTCAACGCACTTGCGCGATGTCTCGAAGAATTTAACCCTGAGTTTTCTTTAAACCGCAGGGCGACGGAAGGTACACTGTGTGAATTGAGCGAAAATGACGATGAAAAGATGAAGAAAAAACACCTGCTCAGCCCGGAAGAAGCCGCGTTATTCCGCGAGGCCGTACCGGGCGTCAAGCGCCTGAAAAACGATACGATTACTCACCGTCCGCCACGGAAAAAGGTGGCCGAACTGTCACCTAAAAAGCTGATTCAGGAGCAGGTGGACGCAAGTTATTATTTTTCTGATGAATTCCAGCCGATGTTGCAGGAAGAAGGCCCGGTTCGTCACATCCGGCCAGACATCAGTCATTTTGAACTGAAAAAATTGCGGCGCGGCGATTACTCACCCGAGCTGTTTCTCGATTTGCACGGTTTAACGCAGAAAGAAGCCAAACAGGAACTGGGCGCGCTGATCGCCGCCTGCCGTCGCGAACATGTCCACTGCGCCTGCGTCATGCACGGTCACGGCAAGCATATTCTCAAACAGCAAACGCCGCTGTGGCTGGCACAGCACCCTGACGTCGAAGCCTTCCATCAGGCCCCGAAAGAACTCGGTGGCACCGCCGCCCTGCTGGTGCTGGTGGAGCTGGACGACAAAATCAGCTGACCCCTACCCCAACCACCAGAAACGAGAAAGGCACAGCCGGAGCTGTGCCTTTCTTTTGTCTGTCGCTGAACTGTCTGTCTCAGAACAGATCCCCTAAATAATTCGGATTGCAGGAAGGCGGCAAGTGAACGCATCCCCGGGAGCATAGATAACTATGTGACCGGGGTAAGTGAGCGCAGCCAACGCATCTGCAATGCGAAGTATGACGGGGATTATACTTTGGCCATGACCTGGCATGGGCTGAACTGCCAGTCAAACGTCCCCTGACCGGTTTCCCCGTTCAGCTCGATGCTGGCCATGGCTGATGTGGCAAACATCGGCGGGCAGACGCCCGGACACAGTTCTGCCACCAGATAACCGACCAGCGGCAGGTGAGAGACCACCAGCACGGCACTGACGCCGGTCAGCGCCAGATGTTGCAGTTCACTGGCGACCAGAGCAGGATCACCGCCCGGCGTCAGCTCTTTCAGAATATCAATTTCAACGTTTTCAGGCAGAGCCAGACACTGGCGCACTTTTTCAAGTGTCTGCTGCGCACGCAGGTACGGACTGACCAGAACACGGTCAATGTTGACGCCACGGCCATTCAGCCAGGCAGCCATATGTACTGATTCGTCACATCCGCATTCGCTTAACGGGCGAACTGAATCGCTTGCAGCTTCGAGAACTGCATCACCGTGACGCATAATTACAACTTGCATATTGCACCGCTTTTGTTAACAAAAATAGCGCTATACAGAAACGCCTTGCGTGCTGTATCACCCGTTGCCCAGCATGTCAGTCACCGCAGAGGTGACCGTTCTCATTACAAGATAGCTGTAAGGCAGTACATCCACTTAACGCGCTGTGCCCACATGCTTTGCATGGTAAGCATCAGCGGTCGGGCATTTTGCCTGAAAGTTCACGTAAAGAAAACGCTGTTTTTTACACCAACCCTTACCGGTTGTAAACCATTGTGCTGATTATTTAACCACTCGGGTTGTAGATCAATCGTTTGGCTTTGTTTCTGTACAAAGTCAGCCTCACCATAAAAAAGATCCCGCCGGCATATGTCTGGCTGCAAGCAGGATCTGTTCCAGATTCGCGCGAAATTCAGCAATAAGCAGTGACCGCAATCACACTTCACTGACCTTTTCGCGTGCCTCGCGCGCTGAACAGAATCCTTCCCCCTGCTCTGCGCGACGTAATAATCCTTCGCAGGGCGCAAAACGTTCGCCATATTGCTGCGCCAGCTGCTCAAGGGTTTTCACCACATTGGCCACACCCAGCGATTCGATGTAACGGAACGGGCCACCGCGGAATGGCGGGAAACCAATCCCGAACACAGCCCCGAGATCGCCATCGCGGGCACTGCGGATCACGTTCTCATCGAGGCATCGTACCGCTTCGTTGAGCATCAGCATCACGCAGCGGCGGGCGATCTCTTCTTCCGGTTGCTGCGCTTTTGGCGTGACATTCAGCAGGCGATAGACCGACGGATCGACCTGTTTTTTCTTCGCCGCCCGTCCTTTCTGGCTGTAAAGGTAGAAACCTTTGCCGTTTTTACGCCCTTTGCGGTCGTCTTTAAGCACCGCATCAAAGCCGGACGGTGCGGCAAACCGCTCACCAAACGCCTCTTCCAGAATGGGTACGATTTTGGTGCCGACATCAATCCCGACTTCATCCAGTAACTGAACCGGTCCGACCGGGAAGCCGAAATTCACCAGCGCGCTGTCAATGTGATCGACAGGTTCTCCGGCCAGCAGGCAACGGGCCGCCTCATTGATATAAGGAGCAAGAATACGGTTTACATAGAATCCGGCGCTGTCGCCCACCACAATCGCTGTTTTCCCCTGTTTCTTCGCCAGCGCCACGGTGGTGGAAATCGTCTGTGCGCTGGTGCCTGCGTGGGGGATCACCTCCACCAGCGGCATTTTATCCACCGGGCTGAAATAGTGCAGACCAATGACCTGTTCGGGTCTGGCGGCCTGCTCTGCGATGCGATGGATCGGCAGGGAAGAGGTGTTTGAGGCAAAAATTGTGTGCGGCGCGGCATTTTGTTCGATTTCTGCCACCATTGATTGCTTGAGTGACAAGTCCTCAAATACGGCTTCCACCACGATATCGATGCGCGCAAACCCGCTGTAATCGGTGGTGCCGGAAATCAGCATCATCTGACGCTGCTGCTCGTTGCGGGTCAGCCTGCGGCGACGCACTTTTTTCTCCAGCAGATCCCAGCTGTATTTCAGCGCATGGCGGATGCCTTCGTGATTAATGTCTTTGATGCGCACCGGCAGACCGGCTTTGGTGGCGGTCACGTTGGCGATACCGCCGCCCATCAGGCCGCCGCCGAGAATGCCCACACGGCGCACCGGCAGGGGTTCGGCGTCTCCGCCCTTTTCTTTCTTCAGCGCAGTAGAAGCAAAAAACAGCCCGCGCAACGCGGCGGATTCCGGCGTCATCACCAGTTCGCCAAACGCGTTGGCTTCGGCCTGATAGCCGTTACCGCTGCCCTGATCCAGCCCGGTTCTTACCACATCAATGATTTTTTCGGTGGCCGGGTAATTGCCGTGGGTTTTCGCCCGTGTCTGTTTACGCACTAAATGGAACAGCACGCTTTTGCCCAGCGGCCCCCCTGCCAGCCGCGCCTGCCACGGTAATGGCGGACGCGATTTACGCCCCTTCGCGACACGCTCCAGCGCCGTTTGCAGCAAAATAGAGTAAGGAACGGCATCATCCACCAGCCCCATCCGCAGCGCCTGTTTGGCGCGAACGCTGCGACCGGTCAGCATCAGCTCCAGCGCTTTTGGCGCGCCGATCAGACGCGGAAGGCGCTGCGTGCCGCCGGAACCCGGCAGTAAACCCAGTTGCACTTCCGGCAGACCAAGTTGGGTTTTGTCATCCAGCGAGCACACGCGGGAATGACAGGCCAGCGCCAGCTCCAGTCCGCCGCCCAGACAGGCACCGTGAATGGCCGCCACCACCGGCACAGAAAATGAGGCAATGTGCGACATCACCGTCTGACCTTTCTGCGCCAGTTCACTGGCTTCGGCGGCCGTCCTGCAACCGGAAATCATGGTGATATCGGCACCGGCAATAAACGAGTCCGGCTTGCCGGAAATCAGCACCAGACCTTTCAGATTCGGATACTGCTGCGCTTTTTGCAAAATGGCGCAAATTTGCTGAGCAAATTCAGCCTTTAAGGTGTTCACCTTTTCGCCCGGAACATCAATAGTGATGATGCCGATATGTTCTGCGGTAAACATCAGTGAGAAAGCGGAAACCGGTTCAGTCGCTTCGGTTTCTGCGGGTTGTCGGTTTTCCATCGTGTCCCTCATTGCGCAGCCTCCACAATCATCGCCGCGCCCAGGCCACCCGCCGCGCACGCTGTGGTCAGCCCGTATTTTCCGCCACGGCGGCGTAATTCATGCAGCGTTTGCGTAATCATTCGTGCGCCGGTTGCGGCAAACGGATGCCCGTACGCCAGCGAACCGCCCAGAACGTTGAATTTATCCCAGTCAATTTCGCCAACCGCCTGACTGCGACCAAGTTTTTCACGGGCAAATTCATCACTGGCTAACATTTTGATATTCGCCAGCGTCTGCGCCGCGAACGCCTCATGCATATCAATCAGATCCAGATCGCCCAGCGTCAGTCCGGCGCGATCCAGCGCCAGCGGCGTGGCATAAGCCGGGCCGAGCAGCATATCTTCCCAGACGTCGATGGCGGCGAAGGCAAAACTTGTCAGATAACCCAGCGGTTTCAGACCCAGTTCCCGCGCACGCGATTCACTCATCATCAGCACCGCCGCCGCGCCATCGGTCAGCGGCGTGCTGGTGGCGGCAGTGACCGTGCCGTGTTTGCGGTCAAACGCCGGACGCAATTTCGCGTACTGGCCGATTTCAGAGTTGAGACGAATATTGTTGTCTTTTTGCAGCACCTCGCGGTACGGCGGCACCTGCGCGGCCATCACCTGAGAGGTCAGATACCCCTGCTCCCACGCCTGCGCGGCCAGTGTATGCGAGCGGTGCGCCAGCTCATCCTGTTCCGCACGGCTGATGTGATGACTTTTCGCCATTTGCTCGGCCGTATCGCCCATCCGCAAACCGGTGGAATATTCCGCGACCGCCGGTGGCACCGGCAGTAAATCGCGCAGTTTCAGTTTGCTGAAAATGGAAAGGCGCTGCGACAGCGTGCGCGCTTTATTCACGTCCACCAGTGCGCGGGCGAGACGTTTACTGACGCCAATCGGCAACACCGAGGAGGAATCCGCTCCGCCCGCGATCCCGACACTGACCGTGCCGCTGAGAATGCTTTCCGCCACGTTCGCTACCGCCTGAAAGCTGGTGGCGCAGGCGCGCGACACACTGTAGGCATCGGTCGAAACATTCATGCCGGTGCCCAGCACAATCTCACGCGCAATATTCGGCGCCTCCGGCATCTGCACCACCTGGCCGAAAACCAGCTGGTCGATGTCTTTCGGGTCTATCCCACTTTTTGCCAGCAGCTCACTGACCACGATCTTGCCGAGATCGACAGCAGGAATGCCGTGATAGGCGGTGGCCTGTTTCGCAAACGGCGTACGCAAGCCATCGACAATCGCAATGCGATCGCCCTCACGCGTTACCAGTGGAATGACTTTGTTCATACACGCTCCTGAGAAAAAATAGGGTCTTAAGAGGTCAGACCTGATAACTCAGTTTTAACCATGTATTTACATTTGGCAAAGCGAAAGGCAGTGAAGTGAGAGCAACAGCAAATTTTTCTGAAATAAGAAGGAGAAGAAAAGTGACTGGCAGGAATAGCAGACAAAAAAATACCGCTTATATAAGCGGTATTACAATTTAAAACTTCCCCTAAATAATTTGAGTCTCAGAAAGGCGGCAATCGAGGTAATCCCGATGAGCTGACATAAGTCAGTGATTCGGGTTACTGAGTGCAGCCAACGCATCTGCGGCTCAAAGTATGACGGGGATTAGCGCAAGGCTAACTGGAAGATCATGGTCTCAGCCTGACAGCTAAAGGTGAAATCGATATTCAGCTCAACGCCGCCTTCGACTTTTTCCAGACGGCTGGTGATCTCGCATGGCTCGGATTCTACATCGCGCGCACGTTCGGTCAGGGTTTGCAGCATTTCTTTCGCCTGTGCTTCATTTTCGAAAACGCGGCTGTAAGAGGCGGTGCAATCGGTGTTGTCCATGATGGTACCCACATCAACACAACAGCAGGCGGCGGTTTCTTCCGCGCCACATTTGTTGATGGAATGCAGAGGTTGGGTGGATTTAGAGGACATAGTTACGTCAGACATCATTTTCTCCCCGGCATCAACGGCAACATCCACCGTCTGGCCTGTTTGCGAATAAAGAATTTATTTTCAGCCTGTATTTTACGCCACCGCCCTGACAACACACGACAACTTACTTTTTATGTGGCTTTGGGGTGATCCAGATCACGTAAATGCAAGCAATCGGTTAAAACTAAGTCTGCCTTCTCACTTTAACGTTTCTTAATTGAACTTTTATTGTTGGTTTTTTGTTAAGTGGATCCAATTTCTTGCATCAAGTAAGAAATATCAATGAAACATTATTGCAACTACACCACAGGTCAGACCTATACTTCGCTCACTGGTCTGATTTGTCAGACTGATAACGGACCCTACAATCCCGCGCTCATTGTTACGTCATGTAACATTGTTTGATAAAAAACATAAAATTGAGGTTTTGGTCATGAACCAGAAAAACCTGTTTAAAAGATCAGCTCTGGCAGCTGCAGTGGCAATTGTTTCCTCCAACGTATATGCAGCAGGTTTTCAGTTAAATGAATATACCGCTGCGGGCTTAGGTCGCTCCTTCTCTGGTGAAGGCGCTATCGCTGACACCGCAGCGTCCGGTAGCCGTAACCCGGCAACCATGACCATGTTCGATCGCCCTTCCTTCTCGGCAGGCGCGATTTATGTCGACCCGGACGTCAGCGTGACGGGGAAATCCCCGGTCACCGGTGCCAGCACCAGTGATGATAATATTGCGCCAAATCAGTGGGTGCCGAATATCCACTTTATTATGCCTCTGGACGATCAGTGGGCGGTCGGCGCATCCGCCACCTCCAACTACGGGCTGGCAACAGAATTCAGTGATAATTATCCGGCAGGCCCGATCGGCGGTGAAACAGACCTCACCACCATCAACACTAACTTAAGTGTCGCTTACCGTTTAAACCAGAATTTCAGCTTCGGTGTCGGCTTTGATGCCGTCTACGCGAAAGCGAAAATCCGTCGTACCGCCGGTGAGCTGGTTCCGCTGCAAACGGGTGGCCTGCTGCCAGCCGACACGGAAGCCGCCAAGCTGAAAGGTAACGAATGGGGCTACGGCTGGAACGCCGGTATCTTGTATGAAGTGGATGATAATAACCGTTACGGTTTCACCTACCGTTCAGAAGTGAAAATCGACTTTGACGGCGAATACCGCAACGGCATTCCGCAGGCGTTAGGCGGCACGGGCGGTCATACCGTTCCGGGTTCTCTGACCCTCAACCTGCCAGAAATGTGGGAATTGTCCGGTTATAACAAAGTCGCACCGAAATGGGCGATTCACTACAGCCTGGCTTACACCAGCTGGAGCCAGTTCCAGGAGCTGAAAGCCACCGGTTCTGACGGTCAGACCCTGTTCCAGAAAGACGAAGGCTACCATGATGCGTACCGCATCGCGTTGGGTACCACGTATTACTACGACGAGAACTGGACCTTCCGTACCGGTATCGCCTTCGATGACAGCCCGGTTCCGGCAGATAACCGCACCATTTCTATCCCGGATCAGGATCGCTTCTGGATTTCCGCGGGTACCACTTACGCCTTCAATAAAGATGCGTCAGTGGATGTCGGTGTCTCCTATATGCACGGCCAGACAGTGAATATCAGCGAGAAAGTGGCAGACGGTGTGCCGAACTATGAGTTCGAAGCGAAAGGCACCGCGATGCTGTATGGCGCGAACTTTAACTATAGCTTCTGATAAGCCAAAGTTACGCCAGAGAGAAAAAAAGCGCCGGAAGGCGCTTTTTTTATGCACAAGAAACGGTTATTCCGCATCGATATCCTTCAGGTCGCCCTGAATCAATGCCGCGTTCGGGTTTTCCTGCGGCGTCAGCTGACCGCCTCTCGCCAGGAAATCATGACGCTGGAAGTATGCTTCACGAATAAACAGATACGGATCAGAAGAGTTACGGATCAGGCCATCAGAATCGAGCAGTTCAGCACGGGTTTCGACGCCTTCCAGTACCCATTTACCGGCCGACATCCAGAAGGTCAGGTAGCTGAGCATCGGGTACAGATCATCGACCAGATCGCCCCCTTCATCACGAATGGTCGCGCTGCCATAACCCGGCAGAACCACATACGGACCGTAGCCGACACCGTAATGTCCCAGCGTGCTGCCGAAGCCTTGTGCTTCCTCGCGCGCCAGTTTCGGATTCGCCATGCCCGCCACGTCAATCAGACCGCCCATCCCCAGAAGCGTGTTCAGGAAGAAACGGTTGAAGTGGATCGCCGCACGGTACGGATCGCCTTTCAGCAAGGAGTTGACCATGCTGGCCGGTTCATCAAGGTTGCTGAGGAAATTGCTGGTACCGTTACGCGCCGGTTGCGGCACGTAATCACGCCATGCGACGGCAACAGGCCGCACGAGGTACGGATCCATATAGTTGTAGTTAAAGTCGAACATCACCCGGTTGAAACCTTCCAGCGGATCAGAACGTCCTTGCTGTTCGCTGTCCGAAGATCCGGACGTGCCGGCACAACCGACCAGCAAAACTGTCGCAAACGCCAGCCCAGTCAGGCGTAAGTTCATGGATATCTCCCTGTTTTTGATCGTCGGTTCCTTATTATGGAACCTGCTGATTAATGTCGATGCTGACCTGACCGTTGCCGGAAAAATCAGTCAGCGGACTGTCGCCGTACCAGTCACCTGAGGCCGGGGTTGCCAGACCATTTTGTGAAATACGAACGCGTACTTTTAATTGATGCAGCGAAGAAAGCAAGCGTTCCGGCATCATTGCGTTACTGTCATCGACAGTGATCGCCAGCGGGAAGCGGCTGAGCGGCAGCTTTTTAACCGCTACCGGCACCGGACTGCTGCCATCTGTCACGGAAATAAAGACCGTGCCATTCTGCGGAAGTTTCGTCTGTGCGTCAGCAGAAAGCGTCACATTGACCGCCAGTTTAGCCTGATCCAGACCGGCTTTCTGTTTTGCCTGTGCAATGCTGGCGTTAACCATTTCCAGACGCTTATCCCCGGCAGGCAGGATTTTCTGCATAACTTCCCACGCGCCAATGGCTTGCGGGTAGTGACCCTGTTCATATTCATTATAGGCCAGCAGGCTTAGCACACGCAGATCGCCCTGAGATTTTTCCAGCATACTGCGTAACAGATTGCCGCCGGTAAGGTTATCCTGCGGATCCGACGAGCGGGTCAGCACTTCGGCATAACCGAGTTTGACGGACATATCGTTTGGCGCGAGCTGATACGCATGGGCATACGCCTGCGTGGCAGTGGCGGCATTGTTGAGCGCCATCCCGACCCGGCCAAGCATCACCCAGTCCTGAATATTATCCGGATTAGCCTGCAAATCGGTACGCAATCCGAGCCCCAGATCCTGCACATCCGTGGCGGTCAGCGGCGCACCGTGATCGTCAGCAATGCGGTGGCGCAGATCAGGCATGTGTTGCATCACCTGATTCCACGCACTCACCTGCCCCAGACCACCGGCGTAGAGATACAGCCCCAGCGTGATGATCACCAGCAGAATACCGCCCGGCACCAGCGTCCAGCGGCCTATCGGCTGAACCGCAACCGGTGCCTGTCCGGCAGGAATGTCCGTCAGCAGGTTTTCCTGTAACTCCTGAATATGCGCCGGACGCTCATCCACCACGCCCTGCGCTTCGTCTTCTTCCAGCTCACTCAGACGGTGATGGTAAAACGCTTTGTTCAGCGCATCGCGGGAGGTATGTTCCGCCCGGTCGCCACGCACCACCGGCACAATAAACAGTGCCAGCGCGATAACCAGCATCACAATAATGCACAGCCAAAAAATGCTCATGATCCTTTCCCGTCGCTGTCTTTAAGTAACTGCGCCAGGCGCTGTCTCTCTTGTTCTGACATGTCTTCTGTTGTGTTTATCGTGCGCACCCTACCACGGCGGGAACGCATGAAAATCATTCCCGCGCCAATCACAATCACCAGCACCGGACCGAGCCACAAAATGATTGTCGAGGGCGTGACCGGCGGTTCGTAAGTGACGAAATTACCGTAACGCGCCACCATATAGGCCACGATTTGCTGGCGATCCTGCCCTTCATTGAGCAGCTGAAACACCTTGGTGCGCATATCGGCGGCGATGATCGAATCCGACGCCGCGATATTGGTGTTCTGGCATTTCGGACAGCGCAGCTGAGCGGTGATGTCGCGGTAAGCCTGTTCCTGCTCCGGCGATGTGAACTGATACGTATCAATCGACGCAAAGGCGCTGACACTCAGCAGCATGCCCAGCAGCAACGCGGGCAGTGACGAAATCAGTCTCATACGCTGCCTCCGTATTTTTTGTACAGCGGCAAGACTTCGCTCTGCCAGACCTTTTCATTCAGGTCACCGGCATGGCGATAGCGGATAATGCCCTGTCCGTCGATCAGGAACGTTTCCGGCGCACCGTAAACCCCCAGATCTAACCCCAGCATGCCGTCGCCGTCGTACAGACTCAGCATGTAAGGATTACCCAGCGTATTCAGCCAGTTGACCGCTTTCTGCCGGTCGTCTTTATAATTCAGCCCGACCACGCGCACGCCTTTGGCGGCGAGGGTATTCAGATAATCGTGTTCGGCGCGGCAGGTCGGGCACCACGTCGCCCAGACATTGAGCAGCATCGGTTTGCCGTCGCGCAGTACCGACTGATCGTAGGTTTTCCCCGCCTGCGCCAGCGATTCCAGTTTAAACACCGGCACTGGTTTGCCGATCAGGGCAGATTCCAGCAAGGTCGGATCATCGCCGTTGGCATTGCGGGTCAGTTGCACCAGAAAAGCCGCCGCCAGCGCCAGAAACAAGATCAGCGGAATAAAGAGGAGTTTACGGTTCATGCTTCTTCAGCCTCCGTCAGCCCTTGCTTCTTAAGCTTTTTGCTCATGCGATAGCGCGGATCGAGAATACACAGCACGCCGCCCGCCGCCATAAACAGGCCGCCGAGCCAGATCCAGCGGACAAAGGGTTTGTAGTACAACCGCACCGCCCAGGATCCGTCGTCCATCTCTTCACCCAGCGCGGCGTACAGGTCACGCGCCAGATTGCCGTCGATGGCCGCTTCGGTCATCATGCTGCGCGCCACGCTGTAGAAGCGTTTTTCAGCGTGAAGCGTGGTGACTTTTTTGCCGTTCTGCGTGACGTCAATATTCGCCTCACCGCCGGTATAGTTCGGGCCGGTAATGTCACGAACATCGCGGAAAATAAAGTGATAGTCATGAATATCCACGGTATCGCCGGACTTCATGCGCACATCGCGCTCCACGCTGTAATTCTGGCTGAAGGCAATGCCGATCACCGTGACCGCCACGCCGAGATGGCCAAGCACCATGCCCCAGTGACTGCGGGAAAGTTTGGTCAGACCGCGCCAGAATGAATGACGGTGCGTGGCGCGTTCGTGCAATTCCATCAGCGTAAGCACGATCACCCACACCGACATCAGCATACCGACCACGGTCATGCCGACAATTTTATCCTGCAACAACCACGGCAGAAGAATCGACAAGACCAGCGTGACGACCAGCGCCAGGCCCAGACGACGCCACAGTTTGCTCGGTTCATCACGACGCCAGCGCACCAGCGGCCCGATCCCCAGCAGCAGCGCCAGCGGTGCCATCAGCCAGGTAAACATCGTATTAAAGAAGGGTTCGCCGATAGAAATACTGCCCAGCCCGAGCTGTTTGTGGATCAGCGGCAACAATGTTCCGAGCAATACCACCAGCATCGCCGCCACCAGCAGCACGTTGTTGCCCAGCAGATAGCTTTCGCGAGAGTGTAATTCGTGACGGCTCGGCGCGCGCACCGAGTTACCTTTGAAGGCATACAGCAGCAGCGAGCCGCCGATCACAATCACCAGATAAGCGAGGATAAACATGCCGCGCGCCGGATCCGAAGCAAACGAGTGAACGGAGACCAGCACGCCGGAGCGCACCAGGAAAGTGCCGAGCAGACACAGCGAGAACGCGGTGATCGCCAGCAGTACCGTCCAGGCTTTAAACGTCCCGCGCTTTTCGGTCACCGCCAGCGAGTGGATCAGCGCCGTACCGGCCAGCCACGGCATAAAGGAGGCGTTCTCAACCGGATCCCAGAACCACCAGCCGCCCCAGCCTAATTCGTAATACGCCCAGGCGGACCCGAGCACAATGCCGATAGTCAGAAACACCCACGCGGCTTGTGTCCACGGACGTGACCAGCGCGCCCATGCGGTATCCAGACGACCGGCCATCAGCGAAGCAATCGCGAATGCAAAGGCCACGGAGAAACCGACGTAGCCCATGTACAGCAAAGGCGGATGGAAAATCAGGCCGATATCCTGCAACACCGGATTCAGGTCGCTGCCGTCTACCGGGAAATTCGGCAAAGAGCGGATAAACGGATTCGACGTCAGCAAAATAAACAGCAGGAAACCGCCGGTGATCATGCCCATCACCGCCAGCACGCGCGACACCGCATCCTGCGGCATACGGCGGCTGAACAGCGCCACGGCGAGCGTCCAGCAACTCAGCAATAACACCCACAGCAGCAGCGAACCTTCGTGTGCGCCCCAGGTGGCCGCCACGCGGTAATATACCGGCAGACGGGTGTTGGAGTTATTGGCGACATACGCGACGGTAAAATCATTCACCACAAACGCATGCACCAGAATAATGAAGGCCAGCACGATGCAGGCGAACATGCCGTACGCCAGCGGACGCGCCATTGCCATCATCCGGCTGTCCTGACGGGCAGCGCCCCACTGCGGATAAATACTCAGTAACACCGCCAGACCTAACGCCAGACAGAGTGCAAATGTTCCCAGTTCCGGCATCATGAGCGGTCATTTCCTTTATCGTTGCCCACATAGGCCGAAGCCGGCCCTTTGTGGTTTTCTTTCATGGCGTCGGCAACTTCCGGCGGCACATATTTTTCATCGTGTTTCGCCAGAACCTGAATGGCATTCACCACGTTCCCCGGTTCCATCACGCCCTGCGCCACCACGCCCTGCCCTTCGCGGAACAGATCCGGCAGGATGCCGTTGTATGTCACCGCGATCGCGCCGCGCGCATCATAAATTTTAAAACTGACCTGCAAACTTTTCGGATCACGCTTCACGGAACCGGGCATCACCATGCCGCCGATGCGCAGGCGCTGGCCAACGGTCGGCATTTCGTGGTCTTCGCCTTTGCCCTGCAATATTTCACTGGGTGTATAAAACAAATCAATATTCGAGCGCAGCGCGTACATCACCAGTGAGATGCTCAGGCCAAGGCCGATCAGCACCACCAGCGCCAGCGACAGCCGCTTTTTACGACGTGGATTCACAATAACTTCTCCGGGGAAGTGTCCGGTTCCAGCGGTGACGTCTGCGCGTCTTGCTGTTTTTTAGACTGAGACTGACTGATACGTTTTTCACGCGCCTGACGACGATGAACCTCGCCTAGGATCTGCCGGTGCTGCACAAAGGTATGCACCACCAGCGCAATCAGGGAAATCAGGGTGGCGGCGACCGACAGCCAGACATAAAAGGCATAGCCGCCCATCGCAAAGAAATCATGCCAGCTTGAGAATGCAGGGCTCATCCGCGATGCTCCTTATTCAGCAAGCCAGCCACCCACGGACGCAGACGTTCCTGAACCAAAATCAGGTTACGCAAACGCATCAGCGTCAGGGTAATAAAGAAGAACAGATAACCGAAGATCGCCCAGCGCAGCGGATAACGCATGCTCGGGTCGATGGTCTGCTGCATGTTAGTGGATCCCTGATGCAGGGTGTTCCACCACTGCACGGAGTAATGGATGATGGGAATGTTAACCACGCCGACCAGCACCAGAATACCGGCGGCACGTCCGGCCAGACGGCGGTCGTCGAAGGCGTTGTACATCGGCTTGCCCCATGCGGAGCCGGTGACCAGCGCGATAAACGTGAACACCGCGCCGACCGGTGCCATCGCAGCCACCGCCAGATCCGACATTTTCATCTGCCACACCAGGCCGATAAATGCCGCGATCGCCATCGCGCTGTAAATGCCCATCGACCAGATCGCCGCCGGGACATGGATATACATTATCCGGTAACTGTTACCTTGATAAACGTGAACACCGCGCCGACCGGTGCCATCGCAGCCACCGCCAGATCCGACATTTTCATCTGCCACACCAGGCCGATAAATGCCGCGATCGCCATCGCGCTGTAAATGCCCATCGACCAGATCGCCGCCGGGACATGGATATACATTATCCGGTAACTGTTACCTTGCTGGTAATCCGGAGGCGCATAGCCAAAACCCCATACCCAGCCGATCAGCAGGCAGGCAAGACCCATAATGCCGAGCCAGGGAATGAACCGGCCACAGACGTGGTAAAGCCGTTCAGGCCTTGCGAGTTGATGTAACCATTTCCACATTGTTATCGTTGCTCACTATAAAATGTCACTGTGTGATATGCCGTGGAACCTCGGTGGGTTCTTGCGCGGTCAGCCTTCAATCACCCGCACTTATTGTTGGCGTCTCTATTGTTCACTATAGAGAAGTGTGATGTTAGTCAAAGGTTGCGTTTTTTCTTCTCTATTGTAACGACACGTAAAATAATTCTGTGCTACTGGCCAGCGTCCAGGTTAACCCTAAATAATTCGGGTTGCAGGAAGGCGGCAAACGACGCCATCCCGATGAGCTTACACAAGTAAGTGATTCGGGTGGCGAAGCGCAGCCAACGCATCTGCGGCTCGAAGCATGACGGGTTAGTGAACACTGACTCGCAGAGCAGCGGCCGTCGCGAATGGCGCCAGCGTCGCACTGCCCGCCAGCATCGCACCAAGAATGGCCAGATAACCGCCAACGGGCATCGACATCGAGGCGGCATCAATCGCGCCGGTGGCAAAAATCAGCACCGGAATGTACAGCGGCAGCACCAGAAGACTGAGCAGAACGCCGCCCTTGCGCAACCCGACGGTCAGCGCCACACCAATCGCGCCGATAAAACTCAGCGTCGGCGTCCCCAGTAAAATCGTCAGTGCGACGGCTTTCCAGGTGTCAAAATCCAGTGAAAGCAGCAAAGCAATCAGCGGAGAGAGGATCAGTAACGGCAAACCGGTCACCACCCAGTGAGCACATACTTTCCCCAGAACCGTGAGTGCCAGCGGCGAAGGCAGTAACAACAGTTGTTCAAGCGAGCCGTCCAGGTAGTCGTCACGGAACAACCTTTCCAGCGCCAGCAACGAGGACAGCAGCGCGGCGACCCAGACAATGCCGGGTGCAATGCGTGCCAGTAATTTAGGCTCGGGGCCGATCCCGAGCGGGAACAGCGTAATCACAATCAGGAAGAACCACAGCGGGTTAATAATTTCAGCGCTTTTGCGAAAGGCGATTTTCAGCTCGCGGCGCAGGACTTTCGTAAACATTCCTATTCTTTCCCTTTCGCGTCACACCGGCTCAGCACTGGTCAGACGAAGTTTTCGCACGTCGCGGTTCACACCCTGCAAATCCTGATGCGTGGTCAGCAGCACCATTCCGCCCTGCTGCGCATGTTGCTCAAACAGGGCAATCAGTGTGGCAACGCCCTGTTTATCAATCGCGGTCAGCGGTTCATCGAGGATCCACAGCGGCGCTTCACTCAGCCATAAACGCGCCAGCGCGACACGGCGTTGCTGTCCGGCTGACATCTGCGCCACCGTCACATCTTCGTAGCCCAGTAAACCGACATTCTCCAGCGCCTGATAAATAGCGTCGGCATTGGTTTTTCCGGTCACTGACTGACAGAAGGCAAGGTTTTCAAACGCAGTGAGCACTGACTTTACGCCGGGCTGATGGCCGAGGTACAGAAGTTGCTGATGGAAAATATCGCGCTGACGGCGGGTACTCACGCCCTGCCAGCGGACTTCACCGGCGTCCGGAGAGGACAACCCGGCAAGAATACGCAGTAAACTGGTTTTACCGGCACCGTTACGGCCTTCAATCTGCACCATTTCACCCGGTTCGATAGTGAAACTTAAGCCGCTAAACAAGGTCCGCTCATCGCGAACACAGCTCAGGTTAAGGGCTTCAAACATGGTGATGTCTCTTATTTTTCACAAGTGCGCATCATATCACAGGCGCCGGACGTGACGCAGCTTAGGGGACGACAGTTTACAGGGTTGAAATCCCTGAAATCCAGCAAACATTCCGTAAAATGTCCCATAAGGTTCATGGGTTAACGGTTTGTAACTTTTTTGTATACCTGCTCATAATCTTCCCGCCTCGCCTATGCTTATTCAGGAACACCAATAAAACTGACTTGCCGTACTTTTGGGGAACAACAATGACTGAAGAAAAAAAGCATCGCGATGATAACGATGTCGACAGCGACGAACACGCGCAAGGCAAAAAGATCGAAACCGGCGAGGAGAATTTGCCGTCGAAAGCGGCCGCCGTACATGAAGTCATCCGCATGGAAGGGGAGAAAGAACTCGAGCGCGACGGACAGGCGCTGCTGTGGTCAGCCATTGCCGCCGGGCTGTCGATCAGCGCCTCGCTGATGGCGAAAGGCATTCTTCACGCCCGTCTGCCCGATACGCCGGAACGTTTTTTTATCGAAAACCTCGGTTATACCGTCGGGTTCATTATTGTGATCATGGCGCGCCAGCAGTTATTTACCGAAAACACTGTCACCGCCGTTTTGCCGATCATGCAAAAACCGACCGGCAGGAATATCCTGCTGCTGCTGCGTTTATGGGCCATCGTGCTGGCGGGTAACGTGATTGGCGGCGGGCTGGCGGCGCTGGTCTTTCATCTGGTGCCCTTTTTCGATACGGCGACCGACGAGGCATTCCGCACCATCAGTCTGGAAATCATGGAGAAAGACGCCGAAGGCATGTTTGTCGGCGGCATGGTCTCCGGCTGGCTGATTGCGACAATGGTCTGGATGATCCCCTCCGCCGGTACCGCCAAGCTGTGGGTGATCATGCTGATGACCTATATGGTGGCGATTGGCGACCTGACGCACATCGTGGTCGGCTCGGTAGAAATCCTGTATCTGGTGTTCTCCGGTGCCATCCCCTGGTATGAATTTATCTGGCCTTTCGCCCTGCCGACGCTTGCCGGAAACATCTTCGGCGGCACCTTTATCTTCGCGCTGATCAGCCACGCGCAGATCCGTAACGATATGAGTAATCAGAAGAAAGCGAAGGCGAAAAAAGAGGAACGGGAAGCCGCGAAAAAAGAGGCCGCAAAACCCTGACTGGCGAGGAAACAACCAAACGGCAGTCTGACGCCTTATTATTCTGAGAAAAATGGGTATACTACGCGGGCGCTTTCCACAGGCGCCCGTGTCTCCTTAGTTAAACGGATATAACAAGCCCCTCCTAAGGGCTAGTTACAGGTTCGATTCCTGTAGGGGACACCATTTTCACTTCTCATTACGTCTCTTAAAGTCTAAAAATCCATACATTTCAAATCAATAAACTAAACCCACGTCTCAACACATCTAATAAAATGCGGTAAAAGCTCGCACAATTGTGTATATAATTGCGTATAACTCAGGTTCGATGTAGAGAGCTATACACATGCCACTCAGTGATATCCAAATAAAACGCGCCAAACCAGCCGAAAAATCCTTCACCCTCAATGATGGTAATGGGCTTTCTTTACTCGTCGAAACCTCGGGCGCGAAGGGCTGGCGGTTCAGATATCGCTTTGCAGGTAAACCAAAAATGATTTCTTTTGGTGTGTATCCCGCAGTTTCTTTAGCCGATGCGCGTACCAAACGTGAAGAAGCCAAATCCCAACTGGCCAAAGGTATTAATCCTAGTGAAGCCCGCAAAACCGGTAAACTTGCTCAGATGTCCGCTGCTGGCAATACCTTCAAAGCTATTGCTCTGGAATGGCATGCCGCTAAGAAAGCATCTTGGACAGAGAATTACGCTCAGTCAGTGATTCGCCTTCTTGAGTTGAATGTGTTTCCTTTCCTGGGTGAAAGGGCTATTGGTGGGATCCAGCCTTTAGAGTTACTGCTTGTACTTCAGAAAATTGAAGGCCGGGGAGCGGTCGAATTAGCCAGTAAAGTACGCCAGCGCTGTGGAGAGGTATTCCGCTACGCGGTTATTACTGGCCGCGCCGCATATAACCCAGCTCCAGATCTGGCCAGCGCCTTACAGACACCAAAAAGAAACCACTACCCCTTCCTGATGGCGGATGAACTCCCTGCTTTTATAAAAGCTCTGGATTCCTACTCAGGCAGCATCATCACTAAATTGGCCACGCAGCTGCTGATGCTAACCGGCACCCGAACAATCGAGTTAAGGGCAGCAAGATGGGAGGAGTTTGATTTAGAAAATGCTATGTGGGAGATCCCTGCGGAACGTATGAAAATGAAACGCCCTCACCTGGTACCATTATCCACTCACGCAGTGGGTATCCTACGGCAATTAGAGACGCTTACAGGTCGTTATCAGCTTGTGTTCCCTGGGCGCAATGATGCCAGCAAGCCGATGAGTGAAGGGAGCATTAATAAGGTGCTCAAACTGATCGGATATCATGGCAAAGCCACAGGGCATGGATTCAGGCACACCATGAGCACTGTCTTGCATGAGGAAGGTTTTGATAGTGCCTGGATTGAGATGCAGCTTGCGCATGTTGATAAGAACTCAATTCGAGGGACTTATAATCATGCGCAGTACTTGGATGGTCGTAGAGAAATGCTTGAATGGTACTCAAATAAAATATTGTGGTGAATGGTATCACCACAATATATAATTAGTTAACCACAGCATCTTCTTCGGCGGCTAAAGTGTCTTTAGCAATACTATCATAATAAAACTTAGTTAACTGAGATGTTAAAAAGTCGTCCATTAAAACTTTTATGAATAAATCTTTAGACACCTTTGTATCTAAAGAAATCATTGTTTCATCTTCATTAAAACGGATGCGATCTTTGAGAGTTGGATAGGTTTTACAGAACTGAATGATACTCAAATTATCAATTCCGGCTTTAATTACAGGTGAAGCCTTGGCTACTCTTGTCAGCTTCCTAGCATATTTAACATCAGCAATTAACTCCTCTATAACATTCATATTAGCTACAATATTCATATCACTGATAGCCTGCATCCCCTGAGTCGCTTCCTTTTTTATTACTTCATGAAAACCGAACATCTTCTCAACTAATCTCAGATCAACGACAAAGAGGTTTTCATTGACTTTTATTATTTGAAAATTACCACTAACTCTGAAGAAATCCTCTTTTATTTCCTTAAGCCTTGTATCTGACTTCACAAGGAAGAAGCTATCCTGTGAGAAAATATTTACAGGAGCCATTGTTTTATATAAAATTATCTGCCTCCCAACATTACCTATGCAGATAAGTAAAACTCTTATATCTTCTAATTTATGAACATTGAAATCAAATTCCTGTTCATCTGGTTGGCCTAAACTTCGATTCAAACAGTTTAATTCTTCAGGTATTTCGATATCATAGTGATAAAGCACTTTGCCTCTTTCATCAGCGGATGAAAGAGGCAACAGTGTTAATTCTTCGTTATCGATAACATCTTTCTGTATTACATCTAAAAAAAGAGATTTAAGTCCAGATTGAGCTGGAGCCTCGATGTCCATCCTTAGGGGAGTAGGATCTCCTTTAGTTATTGCATAAACAATTACAGCAATTGAATCCTTATTTTCTACGTAATACCGGAGATCCACATCCAGCTGTTCTTTAGTTAAAACCTGTGCAGTCATAAAAATCCCTTAATTACCAGAATAATAAGAAGGATTAGCATAGAAAAGATCAGTTTTTATATATATTATACCCATGATAATCAATAATGCTCCCAACACAAAAACATACCTTTCCTTTTCAAAGTCAAATGTAATTAAAGGTATTATGTAGGTTGCCAAAAATGTTAAATGCTCGTAATTTATTTTTTCTATCTTAATGATTTCAAAAGGTAATTCAACTGACCTCCTTGTGTCTTTTTTGAATCTTGAATAAGCGAAGCGGCAATACAACAATAATAATATGCATACAGCAGGAACGATATTTGTTTTTAATAGCTCCCACGAGCCAATATATTCACAAGTTGATGAAAAACACATCGGGACTTTACATGTAATAAATATAAAAAAACCAAATAGAATAGCAAGAGATAATATATATAAATCTATTTTTCTTCTTGTTTGCTCTCTCTGTTTTTTATTATCAGCGTCCAATTAAGCCCCCTTTTCTAGATTCGATATCACAATCCCTTTTCTTACAATACATCCAGCATAGTAAAATACAAGTTTTCTAGAAACAATCTAAGTGTATGAGCACGATCACTTTACACATCATTTTGTTCATAAAAATTAAGGTTCAAATAACAAAAATTGCACTACACCGCACCCGCCTGCGGTTTTTGCAATGCATAATTTTTTCAGTTTTCATTTTCTACAAACCGATACGCTAGACCGCGCCGCGTCTGGGGTTCTCTAGCAAATCTCAAACTGAAAAGATTGAAATGAATTTCAGTATTTTTCAGTTTTAGTGTTTTGGCTATCTTGTTGAATGCTGGTTAACCTTATGTTTGCAAAGAATTTTTCTATTTTACGCGAAAATGAGGAGAGAAAAAGACAAGGAGTTTTAGGTGGGGTAAGTCGTGAGAACCCTTGCGCCACGCGCCTTGGCAGCACAAGGGATGAAAATCAAAACTGAAAAAAATGTAAGGCTAAAAATCTGTCAGTCCGCGTTTGTGCATTGCGCTCACCGGATTAACTTCGGCGTACAACCGTACTTTTTGCCTCACTGTTTCGTCGTGCTTCTTCCCACGTTTCTTTTACTGAGTTACTCAGACAAGTCGATATTTTTTCAAGCTAGGCGGGCGTGATACTGTCTTAACCTCCTTTATGATCCAACTGTATGCCCAGACTCTGAAACTTAGCATAGGGAAAAAATATCATGCTCATCACAAAAGTGTGACAGTGATCTGGTTCGGAGAAGGACCGGAAGTTGCAGATTTTAGGGTTCAAAACCCCATTAATCTCCATTCATCTTTCCATTTTTCAATTCTTTTAACTGCAATGGAATGATGTATTGAGTTTTCATTGAAGGGGCGATGTCCACCGTGTTTTTTGAGATATTCCTTGTGAACAATATAAATATCGTTCTTTACCCAGAAAAGAGGAACTATATAAAACGCCCCCTGTTCATTCGTGATATCAACAAAAACCCAAAATTCTGATTCATTTTGATTAGCAGGGCATTCTTTTCCGTAAGTGATTGAGGTCTGCCAGGTTTTTGATTTTTTGGACCGGGTTGTGAATTTATATCGTTTACCATTCGGGGCTTTGAATGTAAAAAATGTTTTATTACTCTCCTTAGTAATCAAGATATCTGTAGCTCCTAACTCCTTAATCTTGCCAAACGCTTTTGCTTGCCCTGCCTTTGCTGTGTCCACTAAAAACCCCATGCATATATTAGAATTAATAGAAATCATCAATCTGTTAAGATTAATATATTGCAGAGAAAAATAGCAACCACTAGTTAGTAAGACAAACACGTATCAATTAAAATGAGTCATCTCAAGTCATCAAAAAAATAATCAGGGGAAGATATCTTGTAGCCTCCCCCATCTGAACGCTTAAACATATCAGGAAACCTGGTTTTCCGACCCAATCACCAGCCCGGAACCGCCCCGCCGTTAAAGATCTTCTCCGCCGCTTTTGCCACTTCCGGCGACTGATAGGATTTCAGAAACTCCTGCACATTTTCCGCGTCTTTATTATCGGGACGTGAAACCAGAATGTTCACGTACGGCGAATTTTTATCTTCGATGAATACGCTGTCATGCACCGGCGATAAACCGGTTTGCTGGATGTAGGTGGTGCTGATGATCGCCACATCGACTTTCGGGTCGTCCAGTACGCGGGGGAGTTGCGCGCCTTCCAGTTCCATAATATTCAGATGATGCGGGTTTTCGGTGATATCCAGCGCCGTTGGCAGCAAGCCCTTGCCTTCTTTCAACGTGATCAGTTTCTCTTTTTGCAGCAGCAGAAGTGCACGGCCTAAGTTGGTCGGATCATTTGGGATCGCCACTGTTGCGCCATCTTTCAGTTGATCCACGGTTTTGATTTTTTTCGAGTAGCCCGCCATCGGGAAGACAAAGGTGTTGCCGACGGTCACCAGATGGTAGCCATGAGCTTTGTTATCCTGCTCAAGGAACGGACGGTGCTGGAAAACGTTGGCATCGAGTTCGCCATGTTCGGTGGCATCATTGGGCAATAACGCGCCGCTGAAACCAACCAGCTCAACGTCCAGCCCGTATTTGTCTTTGGCGACCTGTTTCGCGACTTCTGCCACATCCTGCTCAGCGCCGTTAATCACCCCGACTTTGATATGCCTGGCATCACCGCTTTTTTGATCACATCCCGCCAGCAGCAATCCTGCCAGTAATACCACCGCGCCGGTCCGTAAATGAGCTATCGTCAGTTTCACTTTTTTTCCTTAAAAAATAACCGCTAAAGAGTAATGAACTGACTATAGCAGGAGGTTTGGCGCGGTTTAAAAAACCAATAAAGCATCGCTTATAAGATAAAATTATATAGACATTAGCATCGATTTCCTCATAACTCATGTGGCGCGCACTTCCTTTGCTTTATTTATGAAATTTGTGACTCAAAGATGTTTCATTCATTTGCAAAAAGATGGGGATAAACTGTATTTTAATATCAACCTCATAGGATGTGGAAGTATAAAATGGATGAATATATACTACATAGAGATAATACTCGGGCAAATGATTACTATCAAATAATGGGTAATCTTGAAATCAGAGCATTATTACAAGAAACGATAATCGCATCGAATTACTTAAAAAATGTCAAAGTTAAACAAGATTTCATCAATAACCTCTCCCTTTTCATTGAGCACCAGAAAGAAATAATCAACGATGAATCAACACCTGACAAAAAACTTCAAGCTATCCGAGTTTTAAAACAGGAAAGAAGATATCTTTCCGATCAGGTTTTTAAGTTAAAATATAAACAAGTCAGCCTCATGATTTTACTGTCACTTGATATCATTGACAGTGCTCTGGAAACACCACTTTATTATTTCGTAAAAGGTATCGGCATTGTTTCAGGCGCTCTTCAGATACACACTGGTATTGGATTAATTGGAGGCGGTTATGTTACCGGGCCAGGTGCGGTCATTGGTAATATTGCGGGCATTACATTAGTCATCCATGGACTTGGAGCGATTCAGGAAAACTTTACCGCCATTATTACTGGAAATACAACCTATAAAGGATATTTAAGGAAAGGTTATGAAAGCGCAGCGCAACATGTTGGCCTAACAAGCGCGCAAGGGGATATCATCTATGGCGGCGTTGACTTACTATTATCGACATATACCCTCTCACGATCCGTTCTTAAACCGGAAAAAAACAGGCTGTATTATTATATGTATGATGATACCGTATTTGGATTCAGAAACATGACAAACAGAGCATTGAAAATAGAAATAGGGATAGACGGATTAACAATCAAATCGATGAGTGATTCGCTGCAACCTGTCACTACAATTATACCTTTCCCATTCCCAACGGAATGAAATAAATGATTTGACCATTAAAAACCCCTACTAATAACGATTACAGGCCACGAATTTTATGATTTCAAAGTTTTTCTTTTCTTAACATTCTAAACGATTTAAAAGATATAATTAAAGGGCCAAACATTGTAATGATTATACAAGCGACAGCATAGGTGAATATCAGAGAGATCAATTCTGGCTCTTCTATATCCTGATAATTCAACACGATTGTGAGCACAAAAATAATCGTAACCAGACTATGAGACAGTATCAATTTAAGAAAAACTGCTGATAACTCCGACAGAAGTGCTGAGGGTGTTATGCTTAACTTCTTCGCCCGGTTGCTTACCCACTCGATTTCACTATTGCGAAACCCGGATGTTTTCATTGATACCAACAACGCTTTGTTTTTCATTATTTTCATCCTTAAAAATAACAACCACAGAAAGAGTAAAAGCATAACATAATCAATTTTGAGAAAATGCTTAACTCAATAAATCTGCTACGTTTGTCTCAAAATTGTTTGCGAAAAAGACGACCTTCGCTGTTCAAATTCCGTACTACATCCAGATCTTTTCCTTATATCAGTCATAAACAATTTGCCCTCCCCGCCTCTTTTCGGAAAGAGTAGGCTTATCAGAAATAACCAATGAGAGCCTGCCGGAATGGAAATTATTGAAGCCGAAGAACAGCATATCCCCGCAATGCAGAAAATTTATGCCTGGCATGTGCTGCACGGCACTGCGTCGTTCGAGACACAACCCCCTGACGTACGCGAGATGGCAAGCCGTCTGAAGAAGATTAATGAAGCGGGGCTGCTGTGGCTGGTGGTGTTGCATGAGGGAGAAGTGAAAGGTTATTGCTACCTCGGGCGTTATCGCGAACGTTACGCCTATCGTCACACGCTGGAAGATTCGATCTACATTGACCCCGCTTTTCAGAAACGCGGCGCGGGTAAGGCGTTGCTGCGCCGGGCAATCGACTGGGCTGAAACCCATGGCTTCCGGCAGATGATCGGCAATGTCGGTGACAGTGAAAATAAAGCCTCGATTAACTTACATCTCGCGGCCGGTTTTCAGATAAAAGGCACCCTGCATTGCGTCGGATTTAAGCATGGCCGCTGGCTGGATACCGTCTTTATGCAGCGTGCGCTGGGAGAAGGGAATCAGACGTTGCCAGCGCAGGAAGGCTGACGTAAAAGAAAACGGGCAGTCTCTCTGCCCGTTTTTTTACCGCTTACTCAATCGCTAATTTTTCCCTCGCGGTTTTGCGTGTCGCGCTTCCGCCCCACACTTCGTCGTATTCGTAACCGGTCAGGTCTTTAATGACCTTGCGTGATACTTCGTCGCAGTCTTCCTGCGCGCCACCCAGTTTGAGTCGCGCGGTTTCTTTGATCAGAATTTTATGCGTTTCCCGCGTCAGTTTGAATTTGAAGGTCATGTAGAAACTGATCGCCAGCAAGGCGCCGGTGGCGAAGATCATCAGCCCGATAATCGCATGCAGTGCGCTGAGCGGTTGCGCGCCCTGCCCTTTCACAAATCCACTCTCTTCCAGTACCAGCCCGATGATCATAATGGCAATAGCGACAGTACTTTTACGGGTAAACACCATCACACCGGCAAAGATCCCCTCGCGACGTTTTTTGGTCACGATCTCGTCGACATCTGGAATAAAGCTGTAAATATTCCAGGGAATATAATAAAGCCCTGAACGTCCGAACCCCAAAATAACGAAGATGGAAGTGAAGAGAATTAACGGCACCGTGATTTTGGTGATGTAAATATAAAACAGCGCAGCCAGAACGAAGAATATACAGCCGTAGGCGATACGCAGCGCCGCAGAGGGCGAAAGATTCAACCGTTCCATGACCATCATATAGACAATGGTGGAAGGTACTGAAACAAACGCGGCAACGCTTAAATATCCCGAAACAGCCCCGACATCCTGATGCAGGCCATAAACCACATAATAGGTAAAGACGGCACCAAATACGTCCATCGCGGTGAAAGAAGCGATATAAATAATAATATGCTGGCGGAACATGCGGATATTAAAGGACGAGATAAAATCCAGCACCAGACTTTTCAGATGGTGCCACAGGCTGCCGCCGGTTTCCATTTCCGGTTCCGGTTCATTGGGATCCCGTACATCTTTGGCTTCCCAGGTACACATCCAGGTGGTTAAGACCGCCAGGCAAAATACCGTGGCGAAAAACATACCGGTATAGGTGTAAGTCATCGGATTATCTTTACCGGTATACATCATGATCACGCCCGGCACCGACACCGCCAGAAAACCGCCGAGCTGCGAACAAATCATCCGCACACCCGCCAGACGGGTACGTTCGCCAAAACGGTTGGTCATCTCTGCGGCCAGCGTTTCCCACGGCACCAGTACCATCGCTGAAAGTAACTCAATCGACAGATAAGTGCCGAGATAATACCAGTAGCCCATGTCCTTGACCCAGACCAGTGCATACAGGAACATCAGCGGCGAACTGATCAGCAGGAAAAAGCGACGGCGGCCAAACCGTTTACCGAGCCAGGTATTGCCGAAGTGGTCGGTGATATAGCCCATGATCGGACTTAATATGGCGTCGATCACACGGGCGATGGCAAAAATAGATCCCGCTTCCAGAACGGACAATCCGCAATACGTGGTATAGAAGAATAAAAGCCAGGTACCGATAACGGCGAATGCACCGCCACCAAATAAGTCGGTTACGCCATAGCCTATTGCTGTGCCGTAACCTACTCTGCGTTCAGTAGGTTTCATTATTATTATCCTGTGAGGTAAGGTTATTTTAAATTATTCAATCAGCCAGCGTGATCCATTTCCCTGATTGTGAGGAGCGGTAAATTGCCCCGATAATATTCAGAGACACTTCGGCTTGTGATACAGAGGTATAATTTTTTTCTTCAGGATGACGAACGGAATAATAAAAATTTGAGACTGCCTGACGGTGACTGTCGCCCCAGTAGCTTTTTGCTGCCCCTGACGGGCTGTCATCACTGACCAGCAGTGTTTTATTTTCTCCTTCAATCAGCCACAGCGCATTGTGGTGCAACTGCAGCAGTCCTTTTTCACAATGAATTTCCAGCAGCAACGGCGAATCGGTGCTGTGACAGTTGGTGGCATAAAACATGCCGCGTGCGCCGTTGCCCATTTTCAGACTGGCCATCGCGGTGTCTTCGTTTTCAGTCACATCACTGAGAAAGGTTCTTTCCACCACGCCTTTCAGCGCCTGGACGCCACCGGCAAACCACTGCATTAAATCCAGCGTGTGGATGGCCTGATTGATCAGCAGGCTGCCGCCCTCGGTGGCAAAACGCCCGCGCCACAGGCTTTCGGTGTAATAAGCGCCGCTGCGCGACCAGGTCAGCACCGCTTTGATACTCAGCATGTTGCCCAGTTGCCCGCTTTCCAGCAGCGTTTTAATTTTCCGGCTCGAAGGGTTCAGGCGGTTCTGATAACAGACGCCAACCAGCCCCGCCGCCTGGGTCTGTGCGAGTTTAATGGCGCTGACTTCACCGATATTCAGCGCCACCGGTTTCTCAGTGAAAACATGCTTTCCCGCCGCCAGCGCGGCGAGAATAGCCTCCTTGTGCAGATGATGCGGCAGGCAGATATGCACCACGTCAATCTGCGGATCGCACAACATTTCGTGATAATCCGTATAAAAATCACAGCCATATTCCTGCGCCAGCGCCCGGCCTTTGCCAATATCGCATTCGGCAATCGCCCGTAACTGGCAGTCCGGCTCATGCCGGATCGCCGCCACATGGCAGGTATGGATAGCGCCGCAGCCAATCACCGCCGTCTGGAGAGTTTTCATGATCCGCCCCTTCTCAGTGCGTTTCGTTTGCCAGCATTTGCGCGCGGACGCACAGCTCGGCAGCTTTAAACGCATGCTCCTGCGTCATGGCGTGTTCGGTACGGTTCAGGCAATCCAGGATCAGCTGACCAAAGAACGGGAAGCCGACATTGCCGGAAACCGGATAGCGGAATTCGCCCTGCTGATTGACCAGATACACCACGTCCTGCTCGCCGAGCGTGAGATCGACATATTTGCGGATCTCGATATACCCCTCAGTGCCGAGCAGCGTCAGACGGCCATCGCCCCAGGTGCTCAGTCCTTCCGGCGTGAACCAGTCGCAGCGGAAATAACCGCGTGCGCCGTTTTCGCCTTCCAGCATGGTGTCGCCAAAATCTTCAAAGTGCGGATATTGCGGATGATTGAAATTCAGTGCCTGTGCGGCCACCACGCGGGCGTTGTGGTTGCCGGTGTAAAACAGGAACTGTTCAATCTGGTGGCTGCCGATATCACACAGAATGCCGCCAAAACGTTCTCTCTCGTAGAACCAGTCAGGACGCCCTTCTCCCTCGCGGTGCGGACCGGTACCGAGGGTTTGGATCACCCGGCCGATGGCCCCTTGCTGCACCAGTTGTCCGGCAAATACCGCGCTTTCGACATGCAGGCGTTCGCTGTAATACACGGCATATTTGCGTCCGGTTTCCGCTACTTTCGCCTTCGCCTGTGCCAGTTGTTCCAGCGTGGTCAGCGGCGCTTTGTCGGTGAAATAATCTTTGCCGGCCGCCATGACTTTCAGCCCCAGCGCGCAGCGTTCAGCGGGAATGCCCGCACCGGCGACCAGTTGCACTTCCTTGTCATCAAGCAGCGTCTGCAACGAATCCGCGACCTTCACCTGCGGATACTGCGCGACAAATTTCTCCACTTTGGCCGGATCAGGGTCGTAAACCCACCTGAGGCTGGCCCCCGCCTCAATCAATCCGTTACACATGCCGTAGATATGCCCGTGATCCAGTGCCGCTGCGGCAATCACGAACTCTCCCGGTTTCACAACCGGCTGCGGTTTGCCCACCGGCGCATAGTTCATTCCGTCTTTATTGCTCATGTTCAGGCTCCTTTATCCATGTTTTTACCCAGCGGGATCGCGTCTTCATTGGCGAAGTTTTCTACAGAGGCGGATTTTTCATAAAAATGCGGTGCCAGCGAAACCAGTCCGCCGGTCTGATAGAACGGATCGGCAGGGGTCAGCGGCAGAGAAACGATGCTGCGGGTAATGGCGGATTTATAAATCGCGGCGATCAGCTCCAGTGAACGCTTGCCCTGAATGCCGTCTATCAGCGGTGCGGTGCCGGTTTCCAGCGCCGTCAGGAAATTGTCGATCTGACCGGTATGCAGGGTATAGGTCAGTTTGGGGATCGACTGGTAAATGTCTTCCAGCTGATTCTCGTGATCCGTATCGCGCGCATCGATCGGGAA
Source organism: Rahnella victoriana (assembly GCF_021276285.1). Lineage (NCBI taxonomy): Bacteria > Pseudomonadati > Pseudomonadota > Gammaproteobacteria > Enterobacterales > Yersiniaceae > Rahnella > Rahnella victoriana. The sequence continues at coordinate 2,943,904 of NZ_CP089919.1, read as the reverse complement.
ACCGTTAGGCGCGGAAATGCTGGCGTATTTGTCCCACGGGGCTGAAATGCGCGCATTCTCACCCTGAATCACAATCTTCTGATCTTCGCCGTGATGCACCACGGAGGCGGTCAGCTGGGTCAGCGCGCCGGTGTCATATTTGAAAATGGCCGCCGACAGATCTTCCACTTCCGCATTATCGTGTGCGGCATTGGTGATCATGGAAACCACTTCGGAAGGGAAGCCGAGCATCCACTGAATAGCGTCGATATGGTGAACGGCGTGGTTGAGGGTGCAGCCACCGGCTTCTTTTTCCCAGGTGCCGCGCCACCATAAATCGTAATAGGAATGCCCGCGCCACCAGAAAGAATCCACCTGCGCGTGGCACACCTTGCCCGCCTCGCCGGAATCGATCACTTTTTTCAGCCGCCAGAACGCATCGGTAAAACGGTTCTGCGCAATGATGGACAACGTTTTGCCGCTCTCGTTTGCCGCGCGGATCATCGCGTCACATTCCTGCAAAGACGCCGCCATCGGCTTTTCGCACAACACATGTTTGCCCGCGTTGAGCGCATTAATGGAAATTTCCGCATGGACATACGGCGGCGTACAGACGTCAAAAATGTCGATATCCGCCTGATTGAGGATATCCTCATGGCGGGCGTAGACCTTCGCATTCGTCAGGCCGTAATGGCGTTTTTTCTCTTCGGCTTTCTCCGGATAAATATCTACCAACGCAACAATCTGGCAACGATCAGCAAACTCTAAATATCCCTGAATATGGTTATGGGAAATATTACCCGTACCAATAATTGCTATTTTCAGCATTATCTTACTCCTAATATTGAACCGGACAGCGGGCAGATTTACGCCGCACAAAGGACGTCACCGTATTGAATTCTTTAAAGATTCAGCGCGGATAAATACCTTATTTTTTTGTTTCTGAGATTTATATTCCGGAGAGTAGTAATGGATTTTTTTTCCAACAACCGCTATTTGTGACAGGAATTGCAGTGCCGTTTGCGGGATTTGCTATCATTCTGAATAGCCCATCAATTACAAGCAGTTAAGCGTGGTAATAAGTCCATCTGCATATGAGGCGTTGATCACAAAATGACGGGAAAATTAAAAATCAGGCAAATTGCCGAGTTAACCGGGCTTTCTCCGAGTACCGTTTCCCGGGTGCTGGCAGGGAAAGCCAATGTCAGTCCGCAGGCAAAAGAGAAAGTATTTACCCATGCGCGTTCAATGGGTATTTTGCGCGACATTCCGGCCAGCCGGTTGTTAATGAATTGTCTGCTGATCTGTGCGCCACCGGCCGCCTTCTCCCCGCATGAAGATCGTTATTATTATGAAGTCATTCAGGAAATCACGGCGGAAGTGGCACGCTTTGATATTCATGTGCGCAGGTGTGCGCTGACCGTGAATGATCCGGACATCGCCGTGTTTATGCAGGCGCTCAGTCAGGGGGATGTCGACGGGATTATCATCATCGGCATTGATGACGTCATGCTGTACCGGCTGGCGGCGGAATCCAACAAGCCGGTGGTGATGATCAATGCCAAAGACAGCGAAATGCGCCTCGACTGTGTTTCCGCCGATCACTATTCCATTGGTTACAGCGCCGCCAACTATCTGTTTGTCAGAGGCCATCGTCCGGTTTTATTGTTCACCGACCTGCGGCGTGAAACCATGATGCAGCGTCTCGACGGCTTTAAACGTGCCTGCCTCGAGCACCATGTGGCATTCGACGAAGCCCTGCATTTGCTGGTCAATCATGGCAACGGAGGGGAACAGGCGCGGGAAACGATTGAGAAGTATCTCCGGGAACATCAGCGGGCAAACATGCCGTCAGCCATCGTATGCGGAGGCGATCAGATCGCGCAGGCCACCGTAGACGCCCTGACTAAACACGGCTTTAAAGTCCCGGAAGATATTTCCGTGATGAGTATCGATTTCGCGCACGATATGAAAACACCGGCAGCGGAGAGTTTTACCGCCGTGCATCTGCCCTGCCGCGAACTGGGTATCGAGGCGGTGTATATCCTGCAAAGCCGCCTGATGCGGGCAACGGGAGCGAAATTCAACCTGCTGTTACAGGGCAAAAACCACACCGGCCAGTCGGTGGCCGATGTGAAATGGAAACGTAAAGGGCTGTATTCCGCCGCCGGTTAAGCCACGCACCCGGGGGGCACATTCTCAGCGTCGCGCTGTTTCATCTCCTGCTAGACTTTTGAGTCTTAACCTCAAAAAAGAAGCGGAGATTGCCATGTCAGAACAGTATCAGCCACCTGAAGTCTGGACCTGGAATAAAGATGAAGTCAGCAAATTCTCAAACATTAACCGCCCGGTAGCCGGCCCGACACACGAGAAAACGCTGCCGGTGGGTAAACACCCGCTTCAGCTTTATTCGCTTGGCACGCCAAACGGTCAGAAAGTGACGATCCTGCTGGAAGAGTTGCTGGCGCTGGGCGTCAGCGGTGCGGAATACGATGCGTTTATCATCCGCATCAACGAAGGCGATCAGTTCTCAAGCGGCTTTGTCGATGTTAACCCGAACTCGAAAATCCCGGCGCTGCTGGACAATTCCACCACGCCGCCGATCCGCGTGTTTGAATCCGGCAACATCCTGCTGTATCTGGCGGAAAAATTCGGCAAATTCCTGCCGGAAGATCTCGCCGGACGCACAGAAACCCTCAACTGGTTGTTCTGGCTGCAAGGCTCCGCACCCTATCTGGGCGGCGGTTTCGGCCATTTCTATCACTACGCGCCGGTGAAAATCGAATACGCCATCAACCGTTTCACGATGGAAGCCAAACGTCAGCTCGACGTGCTCGACAGACAACTGGCAGACCATAAATTTATCGCCGGAGAAGAATACACCATTGCCGATATTGCCATCTTCACCTGGTACGGCAGTCTGGCACAGGGCGGCCTGTATGAGTCCGCTAAATTCCTCGATATCGATTCTTATAAGCACTTCCAGCGCTGGGCAGCGGAAGTGGCGAGCCGTCCGGCGGTCAGACGCGGGCGCATCGTTAACCGCACCTGGGGCGACGAACAGCTGGAAGAGCGCCACGATGCTTCAGATTTCGATGGCGTACTGAAATCATAACCTAAGCCTGACACGCAAAAAGGGCGGGATCGCAGGATCCCGCCCTTTTTTTATCTGCCTGAAAATCAGGCACTTTCTGTTTGCGGTTCGAGATATTTTTTAAACCAGGCAAGGGTTCTTTCCCACGCCAGATCGGCGGCCGCTTTGTCATAACGCGGCGTCGAATCATTGTGGAAACCGTGGTTCACACCGGGATAAATATGCGCCTCATAGACTTTATTATTAGCCTTCAGAGCCGCCTCATACGCAGGCCAGCCCTCGGTAATCGGTTTATCCAGTTCGGCGTAATGCAGCAATAACGGCGCTTTAATTTTCGGCACATCTTCAGCTTTCGGCTGACGCCCGTAGAACGGCACCGCCGCCGCCAGCTCCGGATACGCCACGGCCGCCGCATTCGCCACACCTCCGCCGTAACAGAAACCGGTGATGCCAACTTTGCCGGTCGCCGTCTCGTGGTGCATCAGAAATTCCACCGCCGCAAAAAAGTCGTTCATCAGTTTGGTGGGATCGACCTGTTTTTGCAGCTCACGGCCTTTTTCGTCATTGCCCGGATAACCGCCGACCGAACTCAGACCGTCCGGTGCCAGCGCAACATATCCGGCTTTCGCCACCCGCCGGGCGACATCTTCGATATAGGGATTCAGCCCGCGATTTTCATGCACCACCACCACACCCGGCACTTTACCGGTGGCCTTTGCCGGACGCACCAGATAGCCTTTTACGCTGCCGTGCCCCTGCGGCGACGGATACTGGATGTATTCCGCCACAATGTCCGGGTCGGTAAATTCAACCTGCTCCGCATAGGCATAATTGGGCGTCATCAGCGTGGTCAGCGCGGCGAGAGAAAGTCCACCCGCGACAAATTTCGCCGAGAGATCGAGAAACTCACGCTTGGTCATTTTGCCGTGTACATAAAAATCAAAATATTCGAGGAGTTCAGGAGGGAAATCTTTAGCTGTCATTCGCGTCATCTTCAGGCTCCGTTCCGTACAAGTGAAGGATAAATAATGGCCTGTTTTTGGTGATTTTGTAAGCCGGTGATGAAATCGGGCACGTTTCTCAGGAAAGTCCAAAACCTTTTTGCCCCCTGAGGATGCTAAACTGCTGACAGTCAGGAGGAGACATCATGAACAAAACTCTCGCAGGTCTGAGTAAAGAAGAAATGGATAAAGTGAGCGCCGGTCTGGCCGCCGGAACGGTGGCGGTGCGTGAGCGCAATCATCTGCCGGTGAATGCAGACGAAGTTGAAATGGAACAACCGGAGCATCTGCGGGCGTATTTCCGCGAGCGTCTGGCGCACTATCGCCAGCAGCCCGCTAAAAAATAATCCCGCTGCCGCTTACTGACGCGTCGCGAAAAAATCCGTGATCGCCTGAGTCAGATAACGGGCCGCGTCGCCGGGCTGCATCTGGCTCTGGTGCAGGCTGATACCCACCTCGCCCGGTTCGGGCAATTCATTCAACAGGCGTACTGCGGCGGGTTTACCGAAATCCGTGCGCACGGTGATGCCTAATCCCGCCGACATCGCCGCCCAGATCCCGCTCAGGCTGCGGCTGGTAAAGGCGATCCGCCACGAAATACCCGCCTTATCCAGCGCCGCCGTCGCCGCACTGCGCATCAGGCATGGCGCTTCGAACACCAGTAATGGCAGTGGTTCACCGCTTTCCTGATAATGCTTCAGGGCGAAATTTTCAGGGCCAATCCAGCGCAACGGGATCCGGCCGAGCGACTGACTTGACGGAAAGAGCGGCGCGTCATCGCCCTGCCAGCACACCGCCAGATCGAATTCGTTATGGCGGATACCGTCGAGCAGCTGCTGATTACGGGTGATGCTGGCCGAAACCTGGACCTGCGGGTGCGCGCGGGTGAATGTCCCGAGGATGGCCGGCAACAGGGTTTCGCCGAAATCCTCCTGCATACCCAGATTCAGGCTGCCGCTGAGCGAGCTGGCCAGCAGCGCGGCACTCAGTTCGTCATTCAGGCTGAGCAACCGGCGGGCGTAGCTCATCATCACTTCCCCGCGCCCGGTGAGGATCAGATGCCGTCCGGATTTTTGTACCAGCTCCGTCCCCGCCTGTTGCTCCAGCTTTTTCAATTGTGCGCTGACCGCAGAGGTCGAGCGCCCCAGCCGGTCTGCCGCCAGCACAAAACTGCCCAGTTCAATGCCGGTGACAAAAGTGCGCAGGGCTTCTGCATCAAAAGTTAAGGGCCGTTTTACCACGTTTCATCATCCCGTTTTTATGGATTAACACTGCTGATATTTTCGATATTTCGGATAATCATAACGTCTTATGCTCCTTTCCACACTGATAAAAAGGAGCCTGATATGGACAGCAATACTTCCCAGACACTGACACTCGATGCCATGGCGCGTCTGACCCCCAAATTCGCCGAAGTGACCGAACAGGTGCTGTTTGGCGATATATGGCAACGCCCCGGGCTGTCGCCCCGAGACCGCAGCCTGATCACCGTTGCCGCGCTGATTGCCCTCAACCGCAGTGAACAACTGCCCTTTCATCTGAGCCTTGCGGTTAAAAACGGCGTCACGCAGGCCGGGCTTTCAGAGATGATCACTCATCTGGCGTTTTATGCCGGCTGGCCCGCAGCGGCGTCTGCCCTGACCCGTTTTGCCAGCCTGAACGACCAATAACCGGAGGAGTTTACGATGCCTTTTACCCGCATATCATTGCCTGAACACCGCGCTGAAATCTGGCAGGATCAGATCTCCGCTATTTTGCAGGCGGCGCTGGTGCATACTTTTTCCGTGCCGAAAAATGACTGTTTTCAGCTGTTCGAACCGGTCAGCCGCCGCCAGCGGGTGATCAACCCGACCTATTTAGCGGGAGAAAATGACCGCCGTTCAGACGATTTTCTGCTGTTTCACATTACGGCGGGCAAACCGCGTAACTCATACCAAAAACAGGAACTATACCGTTATCTGGCGGATAAACTGCATGCGGCGCTGGGCATTTCCCCCGCCGACGTGATGGTGGTGGTGAGTTTCACCCAACCGGAAGACTGGTCATTCAGCCAAGGTGAAATGTTTATGCCAGAAGGGGAAAGGCTGCCCGCAGACAGCCAGTAACATTAATGCGCCGCAATACCCAGTTTTTTCATTCTCGATAACAACGTCGTACGTTTTAACCCAAGCCGCTGCGCCGCACCACGCGGCCCGGCGACCACGCCGTTGGTTTCTTTTAACACCTGAAGAATGCGCTCGCGCTCGTCATCCTCACTCATATGCGGTGCGGGCGCCGCGTCCGCCACGCAAGGCATGATTACCGGCTGAGACACCGGCATCGGGTAATTCAGCTCCGGCAGTTGCAAATCCAGCACCGTACCGCGCGTCAAGAGCACAGCGCGTTCAATGACATTTTCCAGCTCGCGCACATTGCCCGGCCACGGCATACGGCTCAGCAGACGCAGGGTCTCCGCCGGAATACTGTCGATGGTGCGTTTCATGCGTTTGGCGATTTTGTAGGTAAGGAATTTCACCAGTTGCGGAATATCTTCCGGACGCTCCCGCAGCGGCGGGATCACGATCGGGAACACGTTCAGCCGGTAATAGAGATCGCTGCGGAATTCTTTATCAGCCACCATCTGGCGTAAATCGCGGTTGGTCGCCGCGATCATCCGCACATCGACCGAAATCAGTTTATTGCCGCCGACCCGTTCGAACTCCTGTTCCTGCAAAATACGCAGTAATTTGGGTTGCAGTTCGATGGGGATTTCCCCCACTTCATCAAGGAATAACGTGCCTTTGTCCGCCAGTTCGAAGCGCCCCATGCGCTGAGCAGTCGCGCCGGTAAAGGATCCTTTTTCATGGCCGAACAAATCACTTTCCATCAATCCGGCAGGCATGGCGGCACAGTTCATTTTCACCATGCGCTGATCGCGGCGATCACCAAGATTATGGATCGCACGGGCGATCAGCTCTTTTCCGGTGCCGGTTTCACCGAGGATCAGTACCGAACAGTCGCTTTTCGCCACGATCTCGACCTGTTTCAGCACCGCCGACATACTGGAACTGCGCCCGACAATGTCACTGAAATCCGGATTGTTGCTGTTGATCTGCTCGGTCAGATACAGATTTTCATGTTGCAGCTTTTCCTTCAGGCTTTTGATTTCCTGATAGGCCAGCGCGTTATCCACGGCGATCGCGATGCGTTCCGCGATTTGCTGTAACACCCGCAGATTGGCGGCATTAAAATTGTCCGGCTGACATTGCGCCAGTTTCAAAACACCCAGCGTTTTATGGCCGAAACACAGCGGCAGGATGCACAGCGTTTTCGTCTGGTCACGCCACAACAACTGGAAAAGCGTGCTCTCATCACTCTCCGGCTCTTCGGCGGGCCGCACGTTGGTCAGCAGCATTTCGCCGTTTTTCATCACCTGCTGTTCAAGGGAACCGGCCAGCGTCATCCGCGACTGTTCGCGCTCCGCCACATGCGTCTGCACGTAATGGGTGGCGTAAACACTGGCCTGTTCGCTGTCTTTATCCGCATCGCACAGCACAATGCTGATGGCGTTGATATGAAAGAAATGGTGAATGGTTTTGGCAATTTCGCCCGTCAGTTCATCAAGATCCAGTTTGGAGAGCACCGCGTTGGTGATATCCACCAGAATGCGGAAATCGTCCCGCTCATGGCGCAGCATGGATTGCTGGAACAGCGCATTCTCACGCAGCTGAATTTGTTCCACCGCAATGGCCGCCAGCATACAAAGTTCATACAGGCCATTTTTGTCTTCTTCACTGAACGGCGTCGCATGCTGACGGGTAAATTCACAGCCGCCGAGTAAGCCGGAAGTGGCCAGCAACGGCACCAGACAATAATCCGTAAAGGCCGGATAAAGGTTAAGGGCCGCCAGTTGCGGATAGCGAAGATGCAAGGCTTCACTGCGCCAGACCTGCGTTTTCGGATTGCTCAGCAGGGCATGTACCGGTCCGGTCGCCAGCAGGGTTTCGTCTTCATAACTGACCGGCTGATGGTGCGGATCGATACCGTAAAAGCTGACACGTTCACTGTTTTGATCAAACAACACCAGCGTCACCGCGTCGGCAATACCGGCCCCCTGAACCACCTGGGTCAGGGTCTCCAGCAGCGACGTCATGGTCTGTTGCAGCAACAGCGTGCGTGTCAGTTCCAGTAATCCTTTATGTTTTGTGGTGCTCATTGTTGCGCTCTGCATACCGTGGGCTCTGGCTCTTGATTTAAAGCATTCTGAAAAAAACGATTAAGAAAGTTTACGCCTTCGTGACGGCGCGCTCCCCTGACGAGATCAACAAATGCGGGGTAACGGCTCCGCATGGGGCAACATAAGCTGGCGGGAGACGCCCAGCGCACCGCGCAGACACACCTGCGGATTTTCGGTTACCTCACCGATGGTCACCGCATCCGCGCCCAGCGGATGTTGCCGCAGCAGGTTCAGCACTTTCTGTTCTGCCGCCGCAGAGACCACCGCCACCAGCTTGCCTTCGTTGGCAAAGTTCAGCGGTTCCAGCCCCAGCAGCTCGCAGATCCCGCGCACGGCGGGTTTAACCGGCAGGGCCGTTTCATCAATGCAGATTCCGAATCCACTGGCCGCGCTGAATTCATGCAAAATCGCATTCACCCCGCCGCGTGTGGCATCGCGCAGCGCATGAACCCCGGGCAGGACACGAAGCGGTGCGATCATCGGTGCCAGCACCGCACAGTCACTTTCCACGCCCAGATCCATCCCCAGCTGTTCACGAAGATTGAGGATCGCCGCGCCGTGATCGCCCAGCGTGCCGCTGACGATCACTTTATCCCCTGCCTTTATCGTGCCGGCCGCCCATCTGACCGCCGTCGGGATCACGCCGATCCCCGCCGTGTTGATAAAGATTTTGTCGGCCGCGCCGCGCTGAACCACTTTGGTGTCACCGGTCACAATAGCAATGCCCGCGTCGCGGGCGGTCTGCGCCATCGCACTGACGATTTTCTGCAAGTCATCCAGCGGCAACCCTTCTTCCAGGATGAACCCGCAGGACAGAAAGGCCGGTGTCGCGCCGCTCACGGCCAGATCGTTCGCCGTGCCGCATACGGCCAGTTTGCCGATGTTGCCGCCGGGGAAAAATATCGGATCAATGACATAGCTGTCGGTGGTGAACGCCAGGCGATCGCCCTGCGCGCTGAGGCTGGCCAGTGACAGCCGCGCGCCGTCTTCCCGCTCATTGAGCCAGGGATTATCGAACGCGCTGAGAAACAGGTGTTCGATCATCTGCTGCATGGCACGGCCGCCGCTGCCATGCGCCATCGTGACGACTTCTTTGCGATCACTCATCCTGCCATACCTTTTGTTGTGCAAGTTCCGGCTGTTGCTGCGCCGGGGTTTCCTGATGCCGGTACTGATACCACGCCGCGCAAGCCCCTTCGGAAGAGACCATCAGCGCGCCGAAAGCGTTATGCGGCGTACAACCGGTGCCAAACAGCGGGCATTCGTGCGGCTTGCAACGGCCGGTCAGCACCTCACCGCAACGGGATCGCGGATCATCGGCGACCGGCTGTGCCTGCGGATTAAAACGTCGTTCGGCATCAAACCGGGCATACGCCGGAGTCAGGGAAATCCCCGAATCCGCAATGACACCAAGACCGCGCCATTCGCTGTTACCGCAAAGCCGGAACACCTCGCGCATCGCGTCCTGTGCCAGCAGGTTACCCTCTTCCGGCACCACGCGCCGGTACTGGTTTTCCGTTTTACACGATGCCTCGCAAACTTGTTCCACCAGCATCAGGACGCTCTGCAACATATCCAGCGGTTCGAACCCGCTGATCACCAGCGGTTTGCCGAATTCTTCATTGATAAAATGGAACGGCGCAGTGCCGGTCACCATGCTGACGTGGCCGGGTGCCAGAAACGCATCAATGCGAACGTCGTCCTGTTGCAGCAGGCTGCGCAGTGTCGGCATCAGGCTGATGTGCTGGCAGAACACGCTGAAATTGGTCATGCCTTCCCGCCGCGCCTGTTGCAGCGTCACCGCCGTCACCGGCAACGTGGTTTCAAAACCGAGGGCGAAAAACACCACCTGATGTTGCGGATTTTCACGCGCCAGTTTCAGCGCATCCAGCGGTGAATACACCACGCGCACGTCGGCACCACGTTCACGCGCCTGCAACAGTGAGCCTTGCTGACCGGGCACCCGCAACGCATCGCCAAAGGTGCAGAAAATTACCCCGGGACGGGCGGCGATTTCGCAGCAGGCATCAATGCGCCCCATCGGCAACACGCACACCGGGCAGCCCGGCCCGTGAATAAATTCCAGCTGCGGGGGCAGCAGTTTATCCAGCCCGAATTTGAAGATGGCGTGGGTATGGCCGCCGCACACTTCCATAATCTGCATCGGTTTTTCAGCCGTGTAAGGCAGCAAGGCGGCACGCTGATGCAGCCGCTCAATCAGCGTTTTCGCCAGTGTCGGGTCACGAAATTCATCGACAAAACGCATTATCTTGCCTCTCCCGCACCGAGAAACAGGGCGACATCGGCTTCCACTTCCTCCATCGCATGCAGCGCGGCCAGCGTTTCCTGCGCCTCCTGCTCATCGAGTTTGCTTAAGGCAAAACCGACGTGGATTAACACCCAGCCGCCGATCAGCGCCTCGCGTGCGCCGTCACGTCCGCAATCACACACCAGTGCGACATTCACTTCGCGGCGCAAACCGCACACTTCCGCCCAGGCGTGATCGGGCTGCTGATCGTGCAGCGCCAGGATTTGTCCCGGAATGCCTATGCACATCGTTGCTGCTCCAGCCACGCCAGCCACAGATCCATCCCTTCGCCTGTGGTGGCTGACAACTGAATCACCTCTATCTGCGGATTCACCTGCCGCGCATTGGCAATGCAGGCTTCAACGTCAAAACTGACGTACGGCAGCAGATCGATTTTATTGAGGATCATCAGGCGTGACGCCGCAAACATATGCGGATATTTCAGCGGTTTGTCCTCGCCTTCCGTCACGGACAGCACGGCCACTTTGTGCAGTTCGCCGAGATCAAAACTGGCCGGACACACCAGATTGCCGACATTCTCGATAAACAGCAGGCTGTTGTTGTTCGGCGACAACTGATGCAGCGCATCGTGAACCATCTGCGCATCCAGATGGCAGCCTTTACCGGTGTTAACCTGAATCGCCGGTACGCCGGTGGCGCGGATCCGGTCAGCATCACGGGTGGTTTGCTGGTCACCTTCGATCACCGCGCAGTCGAAATAGGGTGCCAGCCGGGTCAGGGTGTGAGTCAGCAAGGTGGTTTTGCCGGAACCGGGGCTGGACACCAGATTCAGCGCCAGAATGCCCGCCGCAGCAAAATGCTCGCGGTTATGCGCGGCGATATGGTTGTTCTTCGCCAGCACGTCCATTTCGATATCCACCAGACGGCGCGGCGCAAACGGCAGGCCGTGAGAGTGGCTGTGATCATGGGAATGATCGTGAGAATGATGATGAGTGTGCTCGTTGCTGACGCCTTCAATACGAAGTTCGCCACTGGCACATCCGCAGGTACTGCACATAGTTTTCTCCCCGGGCAAAACGGAGGCCCGTTATTCGATTTCAATACGTTTAATCGTCATGCCGTCATCGGCCACCACGCGCAAATCATGCCCGCCACAGTGCGGACACAGCAGAACGCCGGGGCTGAGTAAGGTGATGTGTTGCTGACAGGTGTGACACCAGCTTTCGGCCTGTGGGGTGATCAGGTGTAATTCGCACCCTTCCGCCAGCGTTTCACGACAGGCAAGTTCAAAACAAAATTGCACGGCATCGGGTTCGACGCAGGAAAACGCGCCAATTTCCATCCATACCGCCGTAATTTTTCGCGCATTATTTTGCTGCCCGAACTGCTGCATTATTTCCACGGCATTCTGGCACATCGTAATCTCGTGCATTATTTCCCCTCCCTCAGGAGAACAATAAAGAGACCTTTTCCCTCGCCGTTGCAATAACAGTGCCAGAATTTTTCGACACGTATTATCCCCACGATAAAACGGCGTGACGGAATTAACCTGCACAGTCCGTCATTAGTGTCGAAATAAGGTGTCATCGACATGTCATGGCATTTTCATGGCCGGGAGGTTTTCTGGCTCTGAAACAAGTAACTCATTCATTTAACAGCATTTAAAAAATAATCTGTGGAATTGGCATGCTTTATGCCAACAGAGCCATATGCGTCGACTTTTCATCGTCACCCGACATATCAATCAACAACGGATAATGCACATGAGCACTCTCAGCGAACTGACTACCAAAGCAGACTATATCGCCAGCAAAAACAGCCATCTGAAATCGCAATGGCGGACTTACCAGAACAGTCTGACTCAGGCGATAACGCATTCAAATAAAAAGATAAATCATGAATTCAGCTGCGGTGAAGATCAGGATATCCGCTTCACGCTGTTTAACCATTTTGCGGTCAGTATTCAACTGAGTGAAGACTTCTACAGTCAGGATATTGTCTACAGCCTGAACATGGCGCAGGTCAGTGATGACGAGGATTTCCAGCCTTTTGCTCACGCCCGTCTGACTGAAGAAGGCAAGGTAGACGGCAGCGTGGATATCAAAGATAAAAACGCCGTGCTGGAGCATTATCTCAATAAGATTTCCGCTATTTACCAATGCATTTTTGATTCACTGCAAAACAATCAGCCCGTTCACGCGCAACTCGAAAAATTACTCAGCCGCGTCTGATTCACATTCAGAAATATATTAAGCACCGGCAGAGCGTAAATATTTTCTCATTGCCGTTTTTTTACTGGGATTAATTCCGACATAAATGTCGAAATGTCAATTTAAGTGCCGATTTCGTCACCTTTGACGAAACAGCGAGGAGATTTCATGCGTCGCACTGCCTCCATGAATCAATATGTGATAGCCGACCCCAAACTGTGTATCGGCTGCAATACCTGTATGGCCAGTTGTTCACAGGAACACCAGTTGCACGGCTTACAGTCTGCCCCCCGTTTGCAGGTGATGCGTAACCGTCTGGATTCCGCACCGGTGATGTGCCACCAGTGCGAAGATGCCCCGTGCGCGCAGGTCTGTCCGGTCAATGCCATTACCCGTGAGAATGACGCGATTCAACTGAATGAAAGCCTGTGCGTCAGTTGCAAACTGTGCGGACTCGCCTGTCCGTTCGGCGCCATCACGTTTTCCGGCAGCACACCGCTGGATATTCCCCGCGACTGCAATACATCCAAAGCCCTCCCCGCCCCGCACCCGCCCCGTGCGGTCAGCCCGTTCCTTGATTGCGTGCCCGGTCTTCGCGCGGTGGCGGTGAAATGCGATTTATGCAGCTTCAGCCCGGACGGCCCGGCATGCATCAAAACCTGCCCGACCCAGGCAATCCGGCTTATCACCGCCAGCCTGTCTGAATCCGCCAGTCAGCAAAAACGCCTGAATGCGATGAACGTATTTCCGGCCGGGCTGACATCCTTTACCACACCCGATACGGAGGCCAAATAATGACGGCACTGTTCACGTTAGAACCGGCGTCATTACTGGCGCTGGCCCTGCTGGTCTGGTTACTCAGCGGCATTGCTGGCGGATTGCTGGCCGCCGCCGCCAGGATCAGTGGCCTGATTTCCGGCACCGGCGGTATGGTGGCTTCGGCGGCCGTCATCGTGGCTGCGGTGCAGGTGCTGATCAGCGGGACGTCCGTCACGCTGACATTGCCGGTGGTGCCTTACACCGCAGAGCTAAGCCCGCTGAATGCGCTGCTGTTACTGGCGATGTCAGTGACCGCGTTGTTCAGCAGTCTCTACGCCTGCGCATGGCTGGCCCATGCCCGTCAGCGTCAGCGCGCCCGCACCGGTTTGCTCTGCAATCTGTTGCTGGCGGCACTGACCGCTGCGGCGATTTCCGCCACTGCGGTTGAACTGATCCTGATGATGGAAATGGCGGCGCTCTGCGCGTATTTCCTGATCGTCCAGACTGACGATGTGAAAAGCCGCCGCGCCGGACTGAATCAGTTTTTATCCGGCCGCCTCGGCACGCTGTGTCTGATCCTGGCGTTCGCCCTGCTGCATCACACCAGCGGCAGTGTGAGTTTCGACGTCCTGCGTCATACGGCCTTCACGCCGGGCATTAAATCGGTTTCCTTCCTGCTGGCGCTGGCCGGTTTCGGGCTGTACGCCGGGATAATCCCGCTGCATGCCTGGGTGCCGCAGTCGCACTCCAGCGCGCCAGCCCACGCCGCTGCGCTGTTCTCTTCCGCGCTGATGAAAATCGGCATTCTTGGCATCGTAAAAGTCGGTCTGGATCTGCTCGGCGCACCGCCACTCTGGTGGGGCCTGATGGTATTGCTGCTGGCGATCCTGACCGCGTTTATTGGCGGTTTGTACGCCCTGATGGAACACGATATCCGCCGCCTGCTGGCCTATCACACGCTGGAAAACGTCGGGATCATTCTGCTGGGTGTCGGCGGGGCGATGGCCGGTGTGGCACTGAATCTACCGGTGCTGGCGTCCCTCGCCCTGCTGGCCGGATTATTCCACCTGTTCAACCACGGCCTGTTTAAAACCGCGCTGTTCCTTGGTGCCGGTGAAATCGAAATGCAGACCGGCATTAAAGATATGGAAAAACTCGGCGGGATCGCCCGTCTGATGCCGTGGACGGCATTCACCCTGCTGATTGCCCTGATGTCGATGGCCGCGCTGCCGCCGCTTAACGGTTTCGCCAGCGAATGGTTGCTGTATCAGTCGCTGTTCCAGCTGAGCGCCAGTCCGCTGTTTATCGCCCGCCTGCTCGGGCCTTTGCTGGCGGTCGGTCTGGCACTGACCGGGGCGCTGGCGCTGATGTGTATCGCCAAAGTCTTTGGCGTCACCTTCCTTGGCTCACCGCGCAGTCAGGCGGCGGAAGCCACTCCCGCGCCCCTTGCCATGACGCTCAGCGGCGTGCTGCTCGCCCTGCTGTGTGTGGGTTGCGGTGTCGCCTCGCCGTGGATTATTCCGCATTTTTCCGCCGTGGCCGCCTCGGTGCTGAACGCGCCTGTCTTGCAGGTCGCACAGCATGGCGTGGTGTTCTCCACCACGTCCGCCGTGTCTGCGCCGATGGTGGCGATCCTGCTGCTGGGTATGCCGTTGCTGCCGTGGATCATCGCCGCCGTGTTGCGCGGAAAACGTCTGCCGAACCGTTCGCGCGGTGATGCGTGGGCCTGCGGTTACGCGCATTCCGCTGACATGGTGGTGACCGCAACCGGCTTCGCGCAACCGCTGCGCGTGATGTTTGCCCCGCTTTACCGCCTGCGTCAGCGCGTCACGCCGTCTTCCATGGTCGGCGCGCTGCATCGGGGCTGGACGGGTGCCTTCTGCCGTCGTCTGGCATTCATCGAACTGGCCGTGTTGCTGGTCGTGGCTTTTGCCTGAGGAACTGACTATGAATTTTCCCTACCTGCTTGCCGGTTCACTGTGGCCGCTGGCGCTGATTCAGGCGGTGCTGTTGCTGGCGATCGCCCCGCTGTTTGCCGGTTTCAGTCGCGTGATGCGTGCACGGATGCACAACCGTCAGGGGCCGGGCGTATTACAGGAATACCGTGATATCGCCAAGCTGCTGACCCGCCAGAGTGTCGCCCCTGCCGCCGCCGGTGCGGCCTTTCGCAGCATGCCTTATCTGCTGACCGGCGGCTTGCTGGTGATCGCCACCGCCCTGCCGGTGGTCACGCTGGCGTCGCCGCTGGGTGCCGCAGGCGATCTGATCACCGTGATTTATCTGTTCGCGGTGGTGCGCTTTGTGTTTGCCATCGCCGGGCTGGATACCGGCAGCACCTTTACCGGCATCGGTGCCAGCCGTGAAGCGGTGCTCGGTGTATTAGTCGAGCCGATCCTGTTGCTCGGGCTGTGGATTGCCGCGCTGGTGGCAGGTTCCACTTCGCTCGGCGCGATTGCCGCCCGTGTGCTGCACTGGCCGTCCGCGTCTTCTTTAACCCTGATTCTGGCCGGTCTGGCCTGTGCGTTCGCCACCTATATCGAAATGGGCAAGCTGCCGTTTGATATGGCGGAAGCGGAGCAGGAATTGCAGGAAGGCCCGCTGACCGAATATTCCGGCGCGGCGCTGGGCGTGCTGAAAATCGGCATCAGCCTGAAACAACTGGTGGTGTTGCAACTGTTCCTCGGCCTGTTTTTCCCGTTCGGACTGGCAGAGCACATCACGCCGCTGACGCTGCTGACCGCCGTGGTGCTGTGTCTGGTGAAACTGCTGATCGCGGTATTTGTGGTCGCGCTGATCGAGAACAGCGTCGCCCGTTTGCGCTTTCTTAAAACCTCCCGCACGACATGGGCGGGGTTCGGGCTGGCGTTTCTGGCGCTGGTTTCCTGGCTGGTCGCAGGCTGACCTGACATTTTTCTTGTCCCGCTGCGGCGGGAAGAGGCTTTGTAATGAGTGAGTTGAATACCGCATTAAATCAAAACCCGGTCGGCAAACAGTATCTGGCCGCGCTGGCGGCGCAGTTTCCGTCGGCAATTTTAGGCAGCGAATGGCAGACCGACACCCAGGCGACGGTCACCATCAGGCTGAACTGGCTGCCGGAAGTGGTGGAATGGCTGTACTACCAGCAGGGCGGCTGGCTCTCCGTGTTGTTCGGAAACGACGAACGGACGCTGTGCGGCAATTACGCGCTGTATTACGTGCTGTCGATGGAAAAAGGCGTGAAATGCTGGATCACGGTGCGTGCCGAAGTGGATCCCGTTTCACTGGAATTTCCGTCCGTGACACCGCGCGTTCCGGCGGCGGTCTGGGGCGAACGCGAAGTGCGTGATATGTACGGTTTGCGCCCGGTCGGCTTGCCGGACGAACGCCGTCTGGTATTGCCGGATGACTGGCCGGACGATTTGTATCCGCTGCGCAAAGACGCGATGGATTATCGTCAGCGCCCGGCCCCGACCACTGACCAGGAAACCTATCCGTTTATTTCCGAGGCCAAAGAAGGCAGCAAAATTGTGCCGATTGGCCCGCTGCACGTCACATCTGACGAACCCGGGCACTTTCGTCTTTTCGTTGACGGCGAAGACATTATCGATGCCGATTACCGCCTGTTTTACGTGCACCGTGGCATGGAAAAACTGGCAGAAACCCGCATGGGCTATAACGAAGTGACGTTCCTGTCGGACCGCGTTTGCGGCATCTGCGGCTTTACGCACAGCGTGGCCTATACCTCGTCGGTCGAAAACGCGATGGGCATTGTGGTGCCGGAACGTGCCCAGATGATCCGCTCCATTTTGCTGGAAGTGGAACGCCTGCACAGCCACCTGCTGAATCTCGGGCTGGCCTGTCACTTTGTCGGCTTTGACTCCGGCTTTATGCAGTTTTTCCGCATCCGCGAGCAGTCCATGAAGATGGCGGAAATCCTGACCGGTGCGCGTAAAACCTACGGCATGAACCTGATCGGCGGCATCCGTCGCGACATTCTGAAAGACGACATGATCGCCACCATTGCGCTGACGGGCAGCATGCGCCGTGATCTCAACGAACTGGTGGATATTCTGCTCAGCACGCCAAATACCGAACAGCGCAGCGTCGGCGTCGGCATTCTGGATCCGCAGGTGGCGCGCGATTTCAGTAACGTCGGCCCGATGGTGCGCGGCAGCGGTCACCGCCGCGATATGCGTCAGGATCACCCGTATGCCGGTTACGCCAAACTGCCGTTTGAGCTGTGCAGCGAAACCGGTAACGACGTCTATTCCCGCCTGAAAGTGCGCATCCACGAAGTGTTTAACGCCCTGAATATGATTGAGTTTGGCCTGCAAAGTCTGCCGGGCGGTCCGCTGGCGGTGGAAGGCTTCAACTATATTCCGCACCGTTTCGCCCTCGGCTTTGCCGAAGCGCCACGCGGTGACGACATTCACTGGAGCATGACCGGCGACAACCAGAAGCTGTTCCGCTGGCGTTGCCGCGCGGCGACCTACGCCAACTGGCCGACCCTGCGCTACATGCTGCGCGGCAATACGGTCTCCGATGCGCCGCTGATCATCGGCAGTCTCGATCCTTGTTACTCCTGCACCGACCGCATGACGGTCGTCGATGTGCGTAAGAAAACGTCCATCGTGGTGCCTTACAAAGAGATCGAACGTTACGGCATCGAACGCAAAAACTCGCCGCTTTAAGGAGCCGCTTCAATCATGCTGAAACTGATTAAAAAAGTGCTGAAAACCGGCACCGCAACCGTGGCGTATCCGTTTAAGCCGCTGGATCTGGCACCGAATTTTCGCGGCAAACCGCAGTACACCGCACAGCAATGCATTGCCTGCGGTGCCTGCGCCAATGCCTGCCCGTCCAACGCGCTGACCATGACCACGGCAGAAGACGGTGGAACGATCCGCTGGCAACTGTTTTTAGGGCGCTGCATTTTCTGCGCCCGCTGCGAGGAAGTGTGCCCGACGGCGGCCATTACACTGTCGCAGGAATTCGAACTGGCGGTGTGGCGCAAAGAAGACCTGTATGAAACGGCAGATTTCCCCGTCTGCCACTGCCGCGAATGTGGCAAACCTTATGCCGTGCAAAAGGAAATCGACTTCGCCCTCAGTCTGTTACAGGAAAGCGCCGCGCTGAGTGACCGGCAGATTGCCGACCGTCGCCAGCAATACGAAACCTGTCCGACGTGCAAAAAAATGCACGGTCTTTCTTCCAGCGACCGCATCGATATTGGCCGCCATATGACCACGGAGGTTCGCTGATGAGCCATAACCTGATTGCTCCGCGTGATGAAAATGGCCTGCCGGTGCCCGTCACGCTGGATGAAAGCATTGCCAGCCTGAAATCCACCCTGCTCCACAGCATCCGCCGCTCCGCCTATGTTTACCGCGTCGACTGCGGCGGCTGTAACGGCTGTGAAATTGAGATTTTCGCCGCCATTTCGCCGCTGTTCGATGCCGAACGTTTCGGCATTAAAGTGGTGCCGTCGCCGCGCCATGCGGACATTCTGCTGTTCACCGGTGCCGTGACCCGCGCCATGCGTATGCCGGCACTGCGCGCCTGGGATTCTGCACCGGATCCGAAAATCTGCATTTCCTACGGAGCCTGCGGCAACAGCGGCGGCATCTTCCACGACCTGTATTGCGTCTGGGGCGGCACCGACAAAATTGTGCCGGTAGATGTGTATATTCCGGGCTGTCCGCCGACACCGGCCGCCACCATTTACGGCTTCGCGATGGCGCTGGGTTTGCTGGATCAGAAAATCAAAGGCCAGCAACACGACGAAGCCGCTGGCGAACCGGCGGCGTTATTGCACCCTGAGCTGCCGCAGCCGTTGCGCGTATTGCTCGATCGCGAAGCGCGCCGCATGGCCGGTTACCGCTATGGCCGCCAGATTGCTGACACCTTTATGGATATGGTGGCCGCGCCCGGTTTACAGCCGGTGGAACAGCGGGTGTCAGACTATCTGGCGGAGCAAGGCGATCTGCGGCTCAACGAGATTATCGGCAACCTGCAGCACATTTATCAGCAGGTGCTGCGTGGCGAGGTGCGCCTGTGATGACATCCGTCAATGACCAGCGTTACGCGCGGCATCAGCCTTATTCAGGCCATCAGCCGGACAAAAACAAAGTGATTTTTTATTCACTGAGCAGCAAGTTTGTCGATGAAAAAAGCGCGCAGAAACGCAGTTCGCAAAAAGTGCAGGAAGTGGTGTATTACAGCCTGGCGATCGGCCATCACCTCGGGGTGATCGACTGCCTGCAATCCCGCCTCGAATGCCCGCTCGACGGCTATCTGCACTGGATTAACTGTCTGCCGGAAAACAGCGAAGCACATCGCAAACTGGCCGGTGTGCAGCGTTTCGGCGAGATCAACATCGACAGCAGCCACACCCATTTGCTGGCGCTGGCGCTGCGCGATGCCCGTCCGGACATGAGTGAAGAACAACGGGGCTGGAGCGACCAGCTTATCGCCCTGCTGACTCAGATTGAAAACGACCCCGCCATGTACCTGATGGTCAGGAGATACGATGCCTGATACCTCTTCCCGCTACGCCCTGTTATGCGTCGGCAACAGCATGATGGGCGATGACGGTGCCGGTCCGCGTCTGGCCGAACTCTGCGCTGAACAGCCGCTGTCCGGCTGGACGGTGGTGGACGGCGGTGCCGCACCTGAAAACGACATCGGCTTTTTGCGCGAGCAGCGCCCGCAGCATCTGGTGATTGTGGACGCCACCGACATGGGGCTGGCACCCGGTGAAATGCGCATCATCGACGAAAATGACATCGCCGACATGTTCATGATGACCACCCACAATCTGCCGCTGACCTTCCTTATTCAGCAACTGCGCGAGGATATCCCGCAGATCACCTTTGTCGGCATTCAGCCCGATGTCGTCGCGTTCTATTACCCGATGAGTGCCGCCGTGGAACAGGCCGTTAACCGCCTTCATCAGCGGTTACCGGCTCTGGAAACCGGCCTGGGGATCGCCCCTTTCAGCCCGTCGACATAACTGTCGATGCGGTGACGAAACAGACATGACGTCAGTAAAAAATGTCGTCATCGGCGCACCAGCCATCACTAACCACCTGAATTTAATGCTGAAAAATTAAAAACAGAAACTGGCACGCTTTATGTATAGCCAGTATCTGAAACCAATGACTTAGGGATTAAATCATCATGAACCGGTTCATCATTGCCGACCCCAAAAAATGCATCGGCTGCCGTACCTGTGAAATTGCCTGTGTGATGGCGCACAGCGATTCGCAGGATATCTCGCTGCTTAACGCCGCCACTTTCGCGCCACGTCTGCATGTGATCAAAGGCGTCAATCTCAGCACGCCGGTGATGTGCCGCCAGTGTGAAGATGCGCCCTGCGCCAATGTTTGCCCGAACGGCGCGATTGCCCGTACCGGCGATCACGTGCAGGTCATGCAGGAACGCTGCATCGGTTGCAAAACCTGCGTTGTTGCCTGTCCGTACGGTGCGATGGAAGTGGTGACAAAACCCATTTTCCGCCAGAACGGCGCGGCCATGACCGCCACCTCCGACAAAGCCGAAGCGCATAAATGCGATTTGTGCCATGCCCGCGCAGAAGGCCCGGCCTGTATGGAAATCTGCCCGACCAAGGCGCTGTATGCCATCGACCGTAACCAGTTACAGGAAATGAACGCAGAAAAACGCCGCCGCGCTGCGCTCGACAGCACCTCCCCGCTGCTGTTTTAACCCCGGATAGAGGAAGTAATACCATGAAAAAAGTCACCACTGTCTGCCCGTATTGCGGGGCCGGATGTAAATTGAATCTGGTTGTGGATAACGGAAAAATCATCCGCGCAGAAGCTGCGAACGGGGTGACCAATCAGGGCGAGTTATGCCTGAAAGGTTACTACGGCTGGGATTTTCTCAATGACACCAAACTGCTGACCCCGCGCCTGACGCAACCGATGATCCGCCGTCAGAAAGGCGGAAAATTCGAAGCGGTCAGCTGGGATGAAGCTATCCGCTACACCGCGCAGCGCCTGAAAGAGATCAAACAAAAACACGGCCCGCGCGCCATCATGACCACCGGTTCTTCCCGTGGTACCGGCAATGAAACCAACTACGTGATGCAGAAATTTGCCCGTGCGGTGATCGGCACCAACAACGTCGACTGCTGCGCCCGCGTGTGTCACGGCCCGTCGGTCGCCGGTTTACAGGCCACGCTCGGTAACGGCGCGATGAGTAATTCCATCGGCGATATCGAGAACTCAAAATGCCTGCTGGTGATCGGCTATAACTGCGCCGATTCCCATCCGATCGTCGCTCGTCGGGTGATCAAAGCCAAAGAAAAAGGCGCACAGATTATCGTCTGCGATCCGCGCCGCATCGAAACAGCGCGTATTGCCGATCAGCATCTGCAAATCAAAAACGGCTGCAACATGGCACTGGTGAATGCTTTCGCCCATGTGCTGATCGAAGAAAATCTGTATGACCACGACTATGTGGCGAAATACACCGAAGGCTTTGAGGAATACCGCAAAAATGTCGCGGATTACTCACCGGAAGCCGTGGCTGAGCAGACCGGCGTGTCCGCACAGCAAATCCGTCAGGCCATGCGCACTTACGCGGCGGCACCTTCCGCCACCATTATGTGGGGCATGGGCGTCACGCAGTTTGGTCAGGCGGTGGACGTGGTGAAAGGTCTGGCGGGTCTGGCATTGCTGACCGGTAACCTTGGCCGCGCCAACGTCGGCGTCGGCCCGGTGCGTGGTCAGAATAACGTGCAGGGTGCCTGCGACATGGGTGTGCTGCCGAATGAATTCCCGGGTTACCAGTCCGTCACCGATCCGAAAGTGCGGGCGAAATTCGCCGATGCCTGGGGCATTGATGTCAACCAGATGGACGACAAAATCGGTCACCGCATCACTGAAATCCCGCATCTGGCGATGGAAGGCAAGGTGAAAGCCTATTACATCATGGGCGAAGATCCGTTGCAGACCGAAGCCGATTTAGGGCTGGTACGCAAAGGGTTCGAGGCACTGGAATTCGTGGTGGTGCAGGACATCTTCATGACCAAAACCGCTGAACAGGCGGACGTGATTTTACCGGCAACGTCATGGGGCGAGCACGGCGGCGTGTTCTCCTGCGCGGATCGCGGCTTCCAGCGTTTCGAGAAAGCCATCGAACCGAAATACAACGTCAAGCGCGACTGGGACATCATCAGCCTGCTGGCGACCGAGATGGGTTATCCGATGCATTACCGCGATAACCAGGAAATCTGGGACGAAATGCGCAACCTGTGCCCGCTGTTCTACGGTGCGACCTACGAAAAAATGGGCGAACTGGGACATGTGCAGTGGCCCTGCACCACGCTGGAAAGTCCGGGGACACAATACCTGTACGCCGACAATCATTTCGATACCCCGACCGGCAAAGGCCAGTTGTTCGCCGCACCGTGGCGCGCACCGGCGGAAGTGCCGGACGGCGATTATCCGCTGGTGCTGTGCACCGTGCGCGAAGTCGGTCACTACTCCTGCCGTTCGATGACCGGTAACTGCGCCGCCCTGCAAACGCTGGCTGATGAACCGGGCTTTGTGCAGATGAATCCGGTGGATGCACAGGCGCTGGGCATTCGCGATCAGCAACTGGTCTGGGTGGCGTCGCGTCGCGGTAAGGTCATTTCCCGCGCCAACTACAACGAGCGTATTAACCTCGGTGCGGTGTACATGACCTATCAGTGGTGGATTGGTGCCTGTAATGAACTGACACAGGACAACCTCGATCCGATTTCCAAAACGCCGGAAACCAAATACTGCGCAGTGAAAGTCGAACAAATCGCCGATCAACGCTGGGCCGAAAACTATGCCCAGCAAAGCTACAGCGACATGAAAACGCGCCTGCGCAGCGCCGTTGAAGATGTGATCCCGGTGGTTGAGATTTAGCTTTTAAGCGCCTCACCAAAGGGGTGGGTTCTTAGCTCCTCCCCCTGCGAAGGGGGAGATTTAGCTTTTAAGCGCCTCACTAAAGGGGTGGTTCTTAGCTCCTCCCCCTGCGAAGGGGGAGGCTGGGAGGGGGTTTAGCAGGCAACACCAGATCCGGAGTTGCCATTAATACCCCACCCCAACCCTCCCCTTCGCTGGGGAGGCAGCAAAACCCTCTTTTCGCAGCCCTCTTCTTAAACGTTTTTAAAAGGTTTTTTATGTCTGGTTTACTCATCCGCATCAGCGGCAAAGTCCAGGGCGTCGGTTTCCGGCCTTTTGTCTGGCAACTGGCTGACCGGTTGCGGCTTCGCGGCGAAGTGTGCAACGACAGCGCGGGTGTGGAAATCAGGCTCCTTAAACCGGTAGACATTGAAGCCTTTATCGAACAGTTACAGCGCGATTGCCCGCCGCTGGCGCGCATCGACAGCATCCGTTTTACCCCTTTCGACTGGCGAGCGTCGCCTCAGCATTTCACCATCACTGACAGCCGTCACAGCCAGATGGACACCCAGGTGGTGCCCGATGCGGCGACCTGCCCCGAATGCCTGAAAGACATCACCCGTGCGGGTGACCGGCGCTTCGGCTATGCCTTTACGAACTGCACCCATTGCGGCCCGCGCTTTACGCTGATCCGCGCCATGCCGTATGACCGGCCGTCCACCAGCATGGCGGAATTCCCGCTGTGCCCGCAATGTCAGCAGGAATATCAGAATCCGGCCGACCGGCGTTTTCACGCGCAACCTGTCGCCTGCCCGCACTGCGGCCCCCGGCTCAGTGCGACATTCTGCGATGGCAAAACACAGGCGCAGGATGATGCCGCGCTGGCATGCGCCGTCGCCGCATTACGCGCGGGGAAAATCATTGCTGTCAAAGGGCTGGGCGGTTTTCATCTGGCCTGTGACGCCACGCAGCAGAACGCCGTGATGCGTCTGCGTGAACGCAAACAACGGCCGTCAAAACCGCTGGCGGTGATGCTGCCGGATACCGGCTGGCTGGCGCAATGCAGTGATGACAGCCCGCAGTTTGCGCTGCGGGAACTGCTGGCGTCCCCCGCTGCGCCGATTGTGCTGGTCAGCAAAAGCGCGATGTCACCGCTCTGTCCGTCCGTTGCGCCTGAGCTGGATGAAGTCGGGGTGATGCTGCCGTTTACCCCGCTGCATCATTTGCTGATGCAGGCGTGCGGGGTGCCGCTGGTGATGACCTCCGGGAATGCCGCCGGATGCGCCCCCGCGCTGACCAACGAAGCCGCGCTGACGCAGCTCAGCGGTATCGCCGATCTGTGGCTTTTGCATAACCGCGATATCGTTCAGCGCGCCGATGATTCGCTGGTGCGCCTGACGCCTCAGGGCACCGAAGTGCTGCGCCGTGCGCGCGGTTACGTACCCGATGCCCTGCCCCTTCCGGCGGGTTTCGATAGCCAGCCGCCCCTTCTGGCGCTGGGCGGCGATCTCAAAAATACCTTCTGTCTGGTGCGGGGTGGCGAGGCCATTCTCAGCGCCCATTTTGGCTCTTTGACCCGCAGCGATATCGCCGGACAACAGCGGCAGGCGATTCACCATTTCCTGCAGCTTTATGACTGTACGCCGGTAGCGGTGGCGCGGGATGCGCATCCCGGTTATGTCAGTCATGAAGGGGCTGAACGCCCCGGCATACGGGTAGTGGATGTCCTTCATCATCATGCCCATATCGCCGCCTGTCTGGCCGAACACCGCTGGCCGCTGGATGGCAGCAAAGTGATCGGGCTGGCGCTGGACGGACTGGGTTATGGCATTGCTGAGGATAAAACCGGCGCGCTGTGGGGCGGCGAATGTTTGCAGGTGGATTATCTTCATTGTGAACATTTGGGGGGATTGCCTGCCGTTGCGCTGCCGGGCGGTGATCGTGCCGCGCGCGAGCCATGGCGCAATTTACTGGCGCAATGGCAGGCATTCGTGCCGGACTGGCAGTTGCGGCCTGAGGCACAGGTTCTGTTTTCACACCCGTGGCAGCCGTTGTCAAAAGCCATCGCCGCCGGAATCAATGCACCGCTGGCGTCCTCCTGCGGGCGTTTGTTTGATGCGGTTGCCGCCGCACTCGGCTGCGCCCCCGCGCACCTCAGCTGGGAAGGGGAAGCCGCCTGCCGTCTGGAGGCGCTGGCGCATCACGCGCAGGGCATCTCACATCCGGTGTCGCTGCCTTTGCGCCACACGCCTGCGGGCACCCTGTTGGATCTCGCCACCTTCTGGCAGCAATGGCTTGGCTGGCAGGCCGCGCCCGCCGCACGGGCTTTTGCTTTTCATGATGCCCTTGCGCAGGGCTTTGCCGCCCTCGCCCGCTATCACGCGGTGAGAACCGGCACCCGCACCGTCGCACTGGGCGGCGGCGTGTTGCATAACCGTCTGCTGCGCCAGCTTTTACACCACTATTTAGCGCCCCTCCGCGTTCTGATGCCGCTGGCGGTTCCGGCCGGTGACGGCGGGCTGGCGCTGGGTCAGGCGGTGATTGCCTGCGCCCGCCTTCAGAGTTCCCCTTCCGTGCTCCATTCAAATAATGCAGAAAAGGATCGTCATGATTAACCGCGAATTTTTCCATACTCACCGCCGCGCCTTCTGGCTGTTAACCGGACTGGTGGCTGTCAATTTACTGGCCTGGGGCTGGGCACTGGTGGTGTTCCGCCACAATGCTGCGCTGGTGGCGGCGGCGTTGCTGGCTTACGGTTACGGGTTGCGTCATGCCGTCGATGCGGATCATATTGCGGCCATTGATAACGTCACCCGTAAGCTGATGCAGCAGGGGCAGCGCCCGGTGGCTGTTGGGGCGTTTTTCTCCCTCGGACATTCGAGCATTGTGGTGCTGGCCTGCGTGGCTATCGCCGCCACTTCACTGGTGTTTGGTAATAAAATTGGCTGGCTGCATGAGTACGGCAGCACGATCGGCACCCTGGTCTCGGCGCTGTTTTTGCTGATGATGGCGTTACTGAATGCGTTGATCCTGCGCGACGTGTATCGCCGTTTTCAGAAAGTAAAACAAGGCCACACATTCAGCGACAAAGAAGAACAGCACGCAGTACAAGGCGGGGTCATGAGCCGGTTATTCAGCTTTGCCTTCAATATGGTCAATAAAAGCTGGCAAATGTATCTGGTGGGTTTTCTGTTCGGGCTGGGTTTTGATACCGCCACGGAAATCGGCCTGCTGGGGATTTCCGCTGCCGGTGCCTCTTCCGGCATGTCGGTGTGGAGCATTCTGGTGTTTCCGGCGCTGTTTGCCAGCGGCATGGCACTGATTGATTCGCTGGATAATTTTGTTATGGTCGGCGCCTACGGCTGGGCGTTCGATAAACCGGTGCGCAAGCTCTATTACAATATGACCATTACGGCCACCAGTGTGGTGATCGCCCTGTTTATCGGCGGGCTGGAAGTACTCGGACTGATGGCGGATAAGCTGAATTTACAGGGCGGCCTGTGGGCAGTTGTCGGACGTCTGAATGAGAATATGGGCAGCGTCGGGTACGCCGCCGTGGCGATTTTCGTGGTGTTCTGGGCCTGCTCTGCGATCCATTATCGTCGCAAAGGCTATGACAATCTGGCGGTGTAACGCGGCCTGCTGTCAGGCGTCGTTCGGCAGGGTGAGCTGTTTTTCCAGCCGCAGTTTGTCGCCATCGGTCACAGTGATCAGTATTTGTGTTTTTCCGCCGGGCTGGACGGCAAAACGCATCTGTCCCAGAGGCTGCGGCTGGTTGGCGGAAAGATTCATATTGTGGCTCTGGCGGCTGGTGCTGCTCCCCGCCGCGCCCTGCTGTGACACAGAAACCGCCACCTGACAGGCGCAGGCTTTAGTGAGACTGACCATCGGGGTAATCACATAAGTTTGCGCATCGTTGTGTGTATCGAACCAGAGCTGGTTAGACATCACGGCGGCAATCAGGAGTAAATGCATAACGTTTATGCTCCGGTTTGGTCGAAAAAAAACAGGGCTAGTGCCCTGTTCTGAGAAGCTTTTGCCATGACTCATGGCAGAAGCTAAACCTGTTTTTTGCTCCTCCCCCTGCGAAGGGGGAGGTCGGGAGGGGGTTTCGCAGGCAACATCAAATTCGACGTTGCGATTAATACCCCACCCCAACCCTCCCCTTCGCAGGGGAGGGAGCTGAATCAGTTTTGTGAAGCGTACGCGAGGTTGCCGGTACCAGACTGAACAATATTGGTCAGAGCACCGTTAGCCCCTTGCGAAGCCTGAGCATAGTTGCCAGAACCATTTTGGGAAACCAGCACTTTGCTGCCGTTTGCAGTTTGTGCAACGTTAGCATTGTTGAAGTCACCCTTCTGAGAAACGCTCACCAGACTGCCGTCGCCGGTCTGATTGGTGCTCGCGGTATTTCTGTACCCATCCTGACCGATGGAGGTCAGCGATTTTTGCGCGCCTGCCTGAGTGGCATTCGCCAGGTTTGATGTCCCCTGTTGGTAAATCTGAATTTCAGAATTCCACTGAGTCGCTGTGAATGTCGGCACTGTGGATACCGGAGGCGTCGGCGTATGATCGCCACCACCGCCACCGCCATTACCACCGTAACCTGCAAACGCACTGCCACTGACGACTAAAGCGGAGACTGCCACAATTTTCCAAAGTTTCATGATGCTACCCCATTGGTTTAATATCGGATGTCATAAGAACGTATGTTTATTAATGCTGTGTCACTCTAATCGCCATTCCTGACGAGTTTTGTACGACGCCGCTGGTCTGGTTCGTACCATTCTGGCGAATCTCGGTCACACTCCGGCCTTTTTGCAGAATGTAAGCGGTATTACCAAAATTTTGTTGCGTGATGGATGCATCCCCACCGCCGCGCTGCGATATATAAGCAAAGTTATCGCTGCCGCTTTGGGATATATCCGCGTTATTTCCATTACCTCGCTGATTGATCACCGCGGTATTTTCTGACCCTGACTGACGGATAACGCTGGAATTGCCATAACCCGTCTGATGATTCGCGGCCAGATTGCTGTTCCCGTTTTGATAAATCATTGATGAATTCCCTGATGAACTTCTCGCGCCAGCAAACACTTGCTCCGGATTACCCGTTCCTATCTCCGGATAAGCCATATCAAACTGCTGAGCGTGAACGACCCAGGAGACTGAAAGTAACGCCAGGGTCAATAAAGTCTTTTTCATTTCGTCACCCTGTATATCGCCGGTAACTGGTTATTGGCTCACCGGGTTATTGCTGTTGACGAATTGATTATGGAGTTTACGAAAAATAAGGAACTCACCCGCACGTCGTATTTTAATTTCCGGCTTCAGCAAAAAGTATGAGAAGCCTTTTATCATACATTGTGACCACCGGGTGACAGTAAAAGGTCAGCAGGGCTAATAGACCCCATGGCATTTATCCTAAAGTTAACGACGCGGCAGGCGTTAATAATCACACAAATGCAACTATTCTTAATTCCCTGTGAAATATAAATCAGGGGTAAAAGAGATCTCCCGCACATTTCCATCCCTTAACAGTGCCCTGAAACCACCATTCCCTGGTGTTATTACGCCTTTTAACCCTGCATAAAAGGGCCAGCGAGCATGCTCACCTAAGTGAAATCAATAATTAAACCGGTACTGATTTGCGTTATTAAAGACGAAGCATGAAGCCGGCTGGTGTTTCATCAGAATTATTAAGCACCGGTATTGTTCAAATGTGCAGTTTTAACAAGGCTAAACGTTAAGATAGTGTAAAGCCGTTACTTAAGTTCTGTTTAAGAGGGGCGTATTGAGTTTTACTCAATACATAAGGAAAACTTTATACATTTTGAGTTACATTTTGAAACATAAATAAGCCTTGCGTAAGGGAAGCCAAAAGCTAAATTGAGTCTGTACCGCACATAAGCCACCTGAAAATATTATGTGCCTCATGCTGCGTTTATTTGCTATTTTCAGATATGCACAGCGAACATACAGCTATAGATTTAGCAAAATAAAATCACGGTCTATTTCCTGCCTTTTCTATTATCAGGCAATGGCAGACTGTGGCTATAAAAAATCAGGGCAGGGTTTCATTATGAGTAATGAAGCAGCAATCAATAATAATATTCTTTTATTAGTGACTAAACCATCATTACAGGCCAGCGCTTTATTGCAGCAATTAAAACAGCAACTTTGTGTCAATACCCGACTTCATAACATCCATAAATCACTGGAGGATCAATATCTTCATCAGACATTAATTCTCTTCGATATGATGGAAGCCGATCGCCGGACTATTGAGTTATGGCAATCCGCTATTACCCGTTATCACGACAGCGTGAAGTTATTATTATTAAACACCCCTGATAATTATCATTTTCGGGAAATAGAAACCTGGCCGGGGATCAGCGCGGTGTTTTATCTTTCCACCGATGAAGAACATCTGGTGGAAGGCATCCGCAGCGTGATCCGCGGTGAGTGCTATTTCTCACAGGGCTTCGCCAGCTACCTGATCAATCAGTCCGGTGCCTTCCGCCATCTGCATTCAGAAGATACCGGCCTGACCCATCGCGAAAAAGAGATCCTCAATAAGTTACGTGTGGGTGCCTCAAACACGGAAATCGCACGGTTGCTGTTTATCAGCGAGAACACCGTGAAGACGCATCTCTATAATTTATTTAGGAAAATCTCGGTTAAAAACCGCACCCAGGCGGCGTCCTGGGCTAATGACAATCTCAAGCGCTGACATCATGACGATATGCATCAAGGGCTTCTGGCTCTGGCTGGCGCTGCTGTGCGCCACCTGCCTGCATGTTCAGGCGGCGGATATAAGGGATCCCGGGTTAATCACCGACCGCACGGTGACGTCGGTAGGCCACGATTTTTACCGGGGTTTTACCGCTAAATGGGAAGAGAACTACCCGGAAACCATCACGATTTCAGAAAGACCCAGCGCCCGCTGGGGCAGTTGGATCACCATAAAAATAGGTCAGGACACCTTATATCAGACCCTGCTTTTTCCGAACCGTCGCAATTTTGATAAGGACGTCGATACCGCCATTGCCGGGGTCACCGAGGCGTTATCACGGCGGCAGTTAGACAAAGCGTTACTTGGTACCGGGGATCTTGCCCATGACGAATTTTAATGCACAGCCTCTTCTAAGGAGAGCATCGTGAATATTCCAGTCTCAGCTCCGCGTTCAGTCATGCTGCTGGCGTTACTGACGGCGTCCCCGGTTTCCTGGGGCGGCAACATGGTTTACCAGTTCATCAACCCGAATTTCGGCGGCAACCCGAATAATGGCGCATTCCTGCTTAACGAGGCTCAGGCGCAGAACTCTTATAAAGATCCCGACGCCTATGATTTCGGCACGACCAGTACCTCCGCGCTGGATAATTTCACGGCGTCGATTCAGTCGCAGCTGCTGGGCAGTCTGATGGGCAACATCAATCAGGGGAAACCGGGACGGCTGGTGACACAGGACTTTATCGTGGATATCCAGAATACCGACGGGCAACTGGTGATGAACGTCACCGACCGCAAAACCGGCAAAGTTTCCACTATTCAGGTTCAGGGTTTGTCTGCCACGACCAACTGATTCCGACGACAAATAAAAAACAGGAACGACATTATGCGCAGCTATTTAGTTCTCATCGCAGTTTTTGTGTTGAGCGGGTGCCTCACAGCAGCACCGAAAGAAGCCGCAAGACCGACCTTATTACCCCGTGCGCCCAGCTATAGCGATCTGACCCATCTGCCTTCGCCGCAGGGCAGGATTTTTGTGTCGGTCTATAACATCCAGGACGAGACGGGCCAGTTTAAACCGTACCCGGCCAGTAACTTCTCGACGGCGGTGCCGCAAAGCGCCACGGCGATGCTGGTTTCCGCCCTGAAAGATTCGAAGTGGTTTATTCCGCTGGAACGTCAGGGGCTGCAAAACCTGCTGAACGAACGCAAAATCATCCGTGCTGCGCAGGAGAATGGCAGCGTGGCCATCAATAATCAGCGGCCGCTTTCTTCACTGGTGGCGGCAAATATCCTGATTGAAGGCTCGATCATTGGCTATGAAAGTAATGTGAAATCGGGCGGCGTGGGGGCGCGTTACTTCGGTATCGGTGCCAGTACGCAATACCAGTTGGACCAGATAGCCGTGAACCTGCGTGCTGTCGACGTCAATACCGGGGAAGTGCTGTCGTCTGTGAATACCAGCAAGACGATTTTGTCCTATGAAGTGCAGGCCGGGGTGTTCCGCTTTATCGACTACCAGCGTTTGCTGGAAGGCGAGCTGGGCTACACCACCAATGAGCCTGTGATGTTGTGTCTGATGTCGGCGATTGAATCCGGAGTGATTTATCTGGTGAATGATGGCATCGAACGTAACCTGTGGCAGTTGCAGAACCCGTCGGAGATCAACTCGCCGATCCTGCAACGCTACAAAAACAGTGTTGTCCCTGCCGAATCCTGATGAGAGGCAGGGACAACGCTCTTTTTATAGTGCTGTCCCTGCCAGACCCTGTCGATGAGGCTGCTCCTGGTCAGAAGCAGATATGACTCAACTTATCATGCCGGAGTTCAGAGGCTAGCGGCATAATCAATCTTCAGATTTTTAGTGCATCGATCACTATTCTCAACGCGGGTGACACATTGCGATGAGGATAATAGAGGTATGAACCTTCCAGACGTTGGCTGTAACGCGGCAATACTCTGATAAGTTTCCCACTTTCTAAATCATCACAAACCAGCTCCTCAGGAACATAAGCCAGCCCCAGACCTAGCCTGGCGGCTTCTG
Source organism: Rahnella victoriana (assembly GCF_021276285.1). Classification (NCBI taxonomy): domain Bacteria; kingdom Pseudomonadati; phylum Pseudomonadota; class Gammaproteobacteria; order Enterobacterales; family Yersiniaceae; genus Rahnella; species Rahnella victoriana. The sequence continues at coordinate 2,911,721 of NZ_CP089919.1, read as the reverse complement.
CTTCCATATAGCTATCAGAAAAAACCCACTGCCCCTGCGGCTGGTGCGTCACTTTTTTCTCATCCTGATTGAGTTCCCAGGCGTACAAACTGCCATCGGCAAACTGATAGGCAATACAGGGATGTGCCACTAAATCAGCCGGGGTTTGTGGAAACCCGTAACGACGAAAATGTTCGGATGTGGCAACAACAGCCATCTCCATATCGGGTGTAATGCGTACCGCTATCATGCCGTTTCCTACTTCGGGTCCAAGGCGTATGCCAGCATCGAACCTCTGGGCAATAATGTCGACGAACCGGCTTTCACTGATCAGCTCCAGCCTGATGTCCGGGTAACGTTGTTTAAATATCGCGAGCCTGGGCAGAAGTACTTTATCAATAGCATGCTGGCTGGCATTGATACGAACCGTGCCGGAAGGGGTCTGGCGATAATGTGCGAGTGTGGCAAGCCCCGTATTTAACGCATCAAATCCAGACTCTGTCGTCTGGTAAAGTTGCTCACCAGCCTGTGTCAGCGATAACCTGCGCGTGGTACGAACCAGAAGCTGTACACCCAACCTCTCCTCAAGTTCGCGAACAGAACGACTGACCCCCGATTGCGCAAGTCCAAGCCGGTGCGCCGCAGCAGTGAAACTGCCTTCGCGCACGACCTGCATAAACAGATAAAGCTCATTATAGTTTTCCCGTTTTGCCATCACTGTGTCCTTGCCGTCTATATATAACAATTTGGTATTAATTCTAGCAGTGATCGCCTACTAATCAGCACTATTTATGCTGACTATAATACCCCCTATCGATACCAGACACTGCAGTGTTGTCCGTATGAGGCCTGTACCTACACATCGTTTTTCAGGGGACTTTTTTATGAATGTTTTCGCCAGAAAACTGACAGCCGCGATACCTGCAATGCTGCTATTTACGACATTAAGTGGAGTCACAACAATGAGTCACGCGGATACAATCAACCCGAATGCCCCAGTCTCGATGGTAGAAAAATGGGACAAAACCTTTGCTGAGAGCAATAAAGTTGATCACCGGAAGGTGACATTCCAGAACCGTTACGGAATTACGCTGGTCGGTGATCTGTACATTCCTAAAAAACGTGGAGACAGCAAACTTGCTGCTATTGCATTAAGTGGCCCCTTTGGTGCGGTCAAAGAGCAATCCAGCGGTTTGTATGCCCAAACACTGGCGGAAAAAGGGTTCGTGACATTGGCATTCGATCCCTCTTATACCGGTGAAAGCGGCGGCTATCCGCGCAATGTTGCCTCTCCGGATATCAATACCGAGGACTTCAGTGCTGCGGTAGATTTCCTTGGATTACAAAAAGAGGTGGATCGCAACCGCATCGGTCTGCTGGGCATCTGCGGCTGGGGCGGGATGGCGCTGAATGCAGCAGCAATGGATACACGTGTTAAAGCGGTGGCGACCAGCGTTATGTACGACATGAGCCGGGCAATGGGGCATGGCGTTGGAGACGGAAAAGACCGGTATTCAACCGCCGATCGGCGTGCCGTATTGCAGTATCTGAACGAGCAACGCTGGAAGGATGCAGAAAACGGGACTCCCGCCCATGCAGGCCATGATATTTATGTTGATCAGCACGGCAAGGTCAGTACTTCTGAACGTATTTTACCGGAAACTTTACCGGCGGATCCCAACCCGATACTGAAAGAATTCTTTGATTATTATCGTATGCCGCGCGGTTACCATGCGCGCTCAGTTAACTCTACTGGCGCATGGACTGCGACTACCCCCTTATCGTTTATGAATATGCCTCTGCTTAGCTATGCAAATGAAATCACCATCCCTGCGCTGATCGTTACGGGTGAAAATGCGCATTCGCGCTATTTTGCAGAAGATGCATTTAAAGCGGTTGGCAGTAAAGAGAAAGAACTGGTGATTGTGCCGGGCGCCAATCATGTTGATTTATACGACAACGTCGCCGGTAAAATACCTTTCGCCAGGTTTGAGCAGTTTTTCAAAACCAGCTTAAAATAATTCATTAAGATATAAACATTTAAAAAGCTGCCTGTACCAGACAGGTGGCTTTAATTCTGACCTCAGCCCCGCCAGCTGCCACAGAGAACACTTCTTTTCCTCCCTTTTTTAATCGTTATTCCATGAACAACGGCCTTCACTGGTTTGCCTGAGCAGGTCGGGATGATATGTAGAGATGCTGACAATATGTCCACACTGAGCCTTAAAACACCACATGATAAAGTGCACGCACACTGGAGTGGAATTTTTGCCATGACCTTGTGCGTTTTTGTACTGGTTGCATCGGAATTTTTGCCGGTCAGCCTGCTGACACCTATAGCCAGGGATTTACACGTAACGCAGGGGCAGGCCGGACTGGGAATCGCTATCTCAGGTGCTCTGGCGGTCCTGACCAGTCTGACCATTTCAAACATTGCCGGTAATGTGAACCGTAAATATCTTTTGCTGGGGATGACGGTACTGATGGCAATATCGGGGATCATCATTGCACTGGCCCCAAACTATCTGATTTATATGTCAGGGCGCGCCCTGATTGGTATTGCTATCGGTGGATTCTGGTCAATGTCTGCAGCAACGGCCATTCGCCTTGTACCTTCACACAAGGTAGGCCGGGCGTTGGCCATTTTTAATGGCGGTAATGCACTTGCGACTGTCGTAGCGGCGCCGCTTGGCAGCTATCTTGGCGCAACCATCGGCTGGCGCGGAGCCTTCTTGTGCCTGGTTCCTGTTGCGACAGTTGCCTTCATCTGGCAATGGTTTAGCCTGCCTGACATGGCGGGTAACAAAGGACATCAGACACGCGGCAGGGTTTTTCGATTGTTACGTCGCCCTGTAGTGTCAACTGGCATGCTGGCTTGTGGATTATTTTTTATGGGGCAGTTTGCGTTATTTACCTATGTACGCCCGTTTCTGGAGACCATCACCCGGGTCAATACATCCGGCTTATCCCTGATTCTGCTCACCATAGGTGTAGCGGGTTTTGCTGGCACGCTGATCGTCGCCACATTCCTGAACGCAAGGTTTTACCAGACGCTGGTTGCCATCCCTTTTCTTATGGCTACCCTCGCCGGGACGTTAATGCTAACCGCACATAACGTTTGGTTTGTTACGCTGCTTTTGGGGGTTTGGGGAATGCTTGCAACAGCGGCTCCAACCGGATGGTGGACATGGGTCGCGCGTACGCTGCCGGAGAATGCCGAGGCAGGAGGTGGACTTATGGTCGCCGTCGTCCAGCTTTCCATTGCGTTGGGTTCGACAGCCGGAGGCATTATGTTTGATAACCTTGGCTGGCAGAGCGCTTTCGGGCTGAGTGTCATGTTGCTCTTCAGTGCTGCAGGACTGACCTTTTACACATCACGTCAGGACCACACGCCTCGTTAAAGAGGAAAGTGACTGGCGAAGGGAAGTGGCGGGTTGACGCCGCTTCCCTTCTTTTTTTCCGGCAACCTCAGGTTTTGTTTTCCTCCGTTTTCACCACCTGACGGTAATTGTTCACCCGCTTTTTATCCTCGAGATTAAAGTCAGGATCGAGATAAATGCTCACCCGCTTGATCAGCAGATCGTCAAAGACAAAGACGCTACAGAAATGATGGCTGCCGGCTTCCGATGTCGGCCAGCGGTCGCCGTTTTGCATCACGCCGCGCATCTGCCCTTCCAGTACAATGACATCTCCGTCACTCAGAAACTGAAATGCATCCTGAATGTGCTGGATTTTGTCGATTTCGAGCGCAAAACGTTTACCGAGTTCTCCTAATGAAGTCTTGCCCTGCGCGGTGCCAAATTTCGGAAAAAACAGCACCACATCTTCGGCAAAAAGATCCAGTAATGACGCGTCAGCCTGATCCAGTTTGGCGTAGAAATTCTTAACAATTTCAATGCGTTTTTCTTTCAGTTCGTGTTCTGCCATTTTCACCTCGACTTTCTCCATCTGATCACTAAGCCTAGTGACTGCCGCTGATTTTGCCAGTTATGGGAGACGCTCACATCACACGGACACCGCGCTGATGAAGAGTTTTCTGCACCGGAGGCCGGAACCCACTACACTGGCATGAGTTTTTAACAACATGTCCTCTTACATTTTTGGAGAGTCACGGATGTCTCAGTTCAACAGAGCGGGTCGCGCCATGCCGCACCTGCCCGTTCCCGCACGTTGGGTAATCTTTGCGATTTGCCTGCTCCAGGGGCTCCTGCTGCATTACTTCTTTTCCGATCTCGCGCCGGTGGGGTTCGCCAGTTTCTCCCACAATATTTACGGCCAGACTATGGCATTAACATTACCGGTGCTGATTTCGTTGTCTGTCACGCATCTCAATGATCGCCGGTTCTGGGGCGGAATGGCGCTTCTCACCCTGCTGCTGGCCGGGATGGCAGCCTGGGCGAAAAGCAATATCAGCGGGACGACGACCGATTCGGTGATGATGCCGTTTAACCTGTCGCTGGTGTTGCTGGTCTTTTTTGTGCTGCCGTGGCTACAGGTGCAGGCGTTCCCTGCGGAAAGCCGTTACCGTTACGCCAATCTTTCCGCCTGTTACAGCCAGAATACGCTGTGCGCCTTGCTGACACTTCTGATGATGCTGCTGGCCATCGGCGTGATGGCGTTGTGTGCCGCGCTGTTCCGGGTGATCGGCATTGAATATTTCCACGAGCTGTTTTTCGATACGCCGCTGTTTATGAATCTGGTGTACGGCGTGCTGCTGGGCATCAGTATCATCACCTGCCGGACGCAACCGGCATTGATGAATACCACCCGCAATGTGATCCGTTTTATTCTCAAAGGTCTGCTGCCGCTGGTGGCATTTGTGGCGCTGATTTTCCTGTTCGCTCTGCCGTTCACCGGCCTGACGGTGCTGTCGCAAGCCTGGTCTGCGGCCAGTTTGCTGACCACCATGGCGCTGAGCATTTTGCTGCTGGTTAACGTGGTGCGCGAAACCGATCACGCTGAAAAGCCGTATCCGCGGGCGATCCGTCTGCTGGTCAATGCGGCAATTCTGCTGCTGCCGGTGTATGCCGCGCTGGCGCTGTATGCCACCGGCCTGCGCGTGTCGCAGTACGGCTGGACGCCACAACGTCTGTGGGCCGGGCTGGTTATCATCGTCACGCTGGTCGCCGCGCTTTGCTACAGCTTCTCGGTGATCGATAAGCGCCCCGACTGGCTGCCACGAATTACCCAGTTCAATAAGCCGTTGTCGCTGCTGGTGGTCATTCTGTTGATCGCGGCCAACAGCCCGCTGCTCGATCCGTACCGGATCAGTGTGAACAGTCAGATCGCGCGCCTCGACAGCGGCAAAACGCTGGCGAAGGATGTCGATCTGAAGATGCTGCGTTTTGACACCGGACGCCGTGGCAACGAGGCGCTGGTGAAACTGCAACAGCATCCGGCCTTTACCGGCGATCCCCGGCTGCTGGTGATACTGAAAAACATGATCAGCCAGACATCCCGCTGGGGGGCGTACAGCGATAAAGACTCCGCCGCACTGACCAAGAGTTATCGGGTGGAAGACGCCAAAAAGATGATAGTGCTGGCGAAAGGTGCCACGTCGCCGGATGACGGCTGGTGGAACACCCTGCCGCAGCTTGAGCAATACACCAACACGCTGCGCGACTGTCTCAGCCTGCACGGCGCGTGTATCGTCAATACGCTGGATCTGAACGGCGATAAACAGAAAGAAATTTTCTTATGTAATACGTTAGATAGCGCGTCGGCGAACTGCCGTATTTATGTCCGGCATGACGCAAAATGGGCGCAGGCGGGTGAACTTTATCTCTATGACGATAAGGAGAAACCGGCGCTGAACGCCGCCCTGCGCAATGGCGAGGTGAAGCCGGTGCCGCGCAAATGGGCGGATATCCAGATCAACGGCAAACGTCGCGTGATCCATTACAATCTCAGCGAAGAATAATCTCTCAACTTTCACCGGCAGGCGTTCTGCCGGTGAATTCCCGCCTTACTTTCCCGGCGTCATGCGCAATAAGGTGTCATCTTTACGCACGTAATGATGATAAATCGCCGCCAGCGCATGCAGGCCAATCAGGTAATACCCGCAGCTCGCCAGAAATTCATGGGCAGTTCTCACCGTACGGCGCACCGCCGGATCGGGGGTGACAAACTGCGGCACGTGCCAGCCGAACAGATACCAGTCCCGCCCGCCGAATTCCAGCGTCAGCACGCCCAGCACCGGCAATGACAAAAACAGCAGATACAACACGCCATGCACCGCGTGCGAGGCAGCAATCTGCCAGCGCGGCAGCGGCGGCGTGATAACCGGTGTGGTATGGCGGGTGCGCAGATACACCCGCACAAACATCAGCAGCCAGACGCAAATCCCGAAATTAAAATGCAGCAGACGCACCAGCGGCTGATTGTCTTCCGGAAAATAATCGCGGGTCAGCATCGCCGTGTAGGTCAGAATAATCATCAGCAGCGTCGCCCAGTGCAGGCTGATCTGGGACAGCGAATAACGGGTTTTCATGAGTGATGCCCTGGCCGGAGAATTGCGTGAAAAAACAGGAATATTGCCCTGAGTATAGGAAGGAAATGCGCAGACTTTGTGGATAAATGCGGCCGCGAAAGTAAAGAAGTTAAATTAATGTTATAAAAAAACCGGGCGTGTGCCCGGTCTGGTTGTCTGACGGCGTATTACGCGAGGCTGGCCGGATCCTGTTCCACCGGCGGTTCGCCTGCCGTTTTTTTCGGTGGCAGCAAGCCGTCGGCGCGGAACATCGCTTTAATGCCACGCACGGCCTGACGGATCCTGTCCTGGTTTTCGATCAGCGCGAAACGCACGTGCGTATCGCCGTAATCACCGAAACCAATGCCCGGCGACACACACACTTTGGCGTCGGCCAGCAGGCGTTTGGCAAATTCCAGCGAACCTAAATGCGCATAAGCTGGCGGAATTTTAGCCCAGACGTACATCGAAGCTTTCGGATTTTCCACCATCCAGCCCGCCTCATGCAGACCGCGCACCAGCACGTTGCGGCGCTGACGATATTGCTCGGCAATGTCTTTCACGCATTGCTGATCGCCTTCCAGCGCGGCAATCGCCGCCACCTGCAACGGCGTGAAGGTGCCGTAATCGTGATAACTTTTGATGCGCGCCAGCGCGCTGACCAGCTCCGGGTTACCGACCATAAAGCCGATACGCCAGCCCGCCATGTTGTAACTTTTCGACAGCGTGAAGAATTCCACTGCGATGTCTTTTGCACCCGGCACCTGCATGATCGACGGGGCTTTCCAGCCGTCATAAACAATATCGGCGTAGGCCAGATCGTGGATCACCAGCACGTTATATTGTTTGGCCAGTGCCACCACGCGCTCGAAGAAATCCAGTTCCACGCATTGTGCCGTCGGGTTGGACGGGAAGCCGAGGATCATCATTTTCGGACGCGGAATGGTTTCGCGAATGGCTTTTTCCAGCTCAGCAAAGAAATCCACCCCTTCGGCCAGCGGCACGGAACGCACCTGCGCACCGGCAATCACCGCGCCATAAATGTGGATCGGATAACTTGGGTTAGGCACCAGCACGGTATCGCCGTGGTCGAGGGTCGCCAGCATCAGGTGTGCCAGCCCTTCTTTCGAACCGATGGTGACGATAGCTTCGCTTTCAGGGTCGATATCCACCTGATAACGATCGGCATACCAGCGGGAAATCGCGCGACGCAGACGCGGAATACCGCGTGAGGTCGAGTAACCGTGAGTGTCTTCACGCTGCGCCACCTGCACCAGTTTTTCCACAATGTGTGGCGGTGTCGGGCCGTCAGGGTTACCCATGCTGAAATCGATAATGTCTTCGCCACGATGACGGGCGGCCATTTTCAGCTCAGCAGTAATGTTGAAAACATAAGGGGGAAGACGATCAATACGTGAAAAACGACGGGGTGAACTGGAATCAGCCATAATTTCCTCTGGGATACGTAAGCGCCCGGACCGTCCGAGCGACGCTGGCCGCGGAACGGCCTTCAACGAACATAACGCAGGGGAAAAGCACTGTCGAGAGAGTGAGCACTCTTTTTTTTCTACGGGCGCGGATCGGTCGCCAGCAGTCCGAGCAGCCAGTCGTTTTTCCACTCATCGCCAATGCGGTAGCTGTCCCGCAACCGGCCTTCCATCTGAAACCCGCACTTTTCCAGCACGCGGCGCGACGCCTCGTTGCCTTCCAGCACGTTAGCCTGCAAACGGTGAAAGCCGCAGTGGTCAAACGCAAAGTTCAGCACTTCGCGCAGGGATTCCACCGCATAGCCTTTGCGCTGATGCTCGGGCGCGAGAATAAACCCCACTTCGCCCTGTTTATAAGGCCGCCAGTCCGGGAAGAATCCGGTCAGCCCCACGGCGGCGCCGGTCTCTTTTTCGCGGATCAGCAGGCATAACCAAAAGTCGCAATAGCGGTCCCAGTTGCCCAGCCGCTGTTCAAAACGGGTATGAACCTGAGCGGGCATCTCGATATCGCCGATAAAACGCATCACCTCCGGCGTCTGATACAACCGCAAGAAAAATGCCCAGTCGTCAGCCTGGATGGGCTGCATAATCAGCCGCGGCGTGGATAACGAAATCATCTCGGTTGGCTCTCCTGTGTGTGCCGATGGTGAAAGTCTGACCTTTTACATATAATAACGGCTGAATCCATTTGGCACGCTTATCTTTACGGCGCGCAAAGAGTTAAATCTGCCATGCCTCACATGTTCGACATGCTGCTGGCGGTCTTTGACCGCGCGGCGCTGATGCTCATCTGTCTGTTTTTCCTCACGCGGACCCCGCTGTTCCGTAAACTGCTGCACAAAGAAAATGAGACCCACACGCCGCTGGAACTGACGGCGGTCACCGCCATTTTCTCGCTGTTCGCCATTTTCGGTACGCTGTCCGGGATCAACGTCGAAGGGTCGCTGATTAACGTGCGCACCATCGCCATCATGTCCGGCGGCATCCTGTTCGGGCCGTGGGTCGGCATCATTACCGGCGTGATTTCAGGCACCCACCGTTTCCTGATCGACATTCACGGGCCGACCTCTATCCCCTGTCTGATCACCAGTATTACCGCAGGTTTCCTCTCCGGCTACATCAATAAAAAAGTCAAAAAAACGCTGCACTGGAAAGTCGGCATTATCGCCGGGATGTTGTGTGAAACGCTGACCATGATCCTGATTTTGCTGATGGCGCGGCCGTTTTCGCTCGGGCTGGATATCGTGATGAATATCGCCGCCCCGCTGATCCTGGGGGCGAGTTCCATCGGTCTGATCGTGCTGCTGGTACAAAGTGTCGAGGATGAAAAAGAGGTGATCGCCGCCCGGCAGGCACGGCTGGCACTGGATATCGCCAATAAAACGCTGCCCTATTTCCGTAATATCGAGGGCCGTAATATTAACGCCGACTCTCTGGCCAGCATTTGCCGGATTATCCGCGAGGATATCGACGCCGATGCAGTAGCCATTACCGACACCAAAAACATTCTGGCGTACGTCGGTGTGGGCGCGGAAGAATACAATATCGGCCATGAAACCCTCAGCGACATCACCAAAGCCACGCTGGAAAGCGGCCAGATCACCGTCAAAAACAATGACGAAATGCACCGCACGCCGCAGATCCACTCGCTGATCATCATCCCGCTGTGGGAAAAAGGCGAAGTGACCGGCTCGCTGAAAATTTATTATTGCGACCCGCACCGCATCACCTATTCGCTGAAAGTGATGGCGATCGGGCTGTCGCAGATTATGTCGACGCAGATGGAAGTGTCGCGCACGGAACAGTTGCGCGAGATGGCCAACAAAGCCGAGATGCGGGCATTGCAGAGCAAGATAAACCCGCATTTTCTGTTTAACGCGCTGAATGCCATTTCATCCTCAATCCGCGTACGTCCTGACGTGGCGCGCCAGCTGATCATCAACCTTTCCCGTTATCTGCGTTATAACCTGGAACTGAATGACGAGCTGATTGATCTGCGCAAAGAGCTGCATCAGGTACAGGATTATATCGCCATCGAACAGGCGCGGTTTGGCAGCAAACTGACGGTGATTTATGACATTGATGATGATATTTCGGTGAAAATCCCCAGCCTGCTGATCCAGCCGCTGGTGGAAAACGCCATCGTGCACGGCATCCAGAAATGCAGCGGCAAAGGCGTGGTGGCGATTTCGGTGAAACATCAGGCCGAAGGCATTAAGGTTTCCGTGAAAGACACCGGCCACGGCATTAATCAGGAAACCATTGACCGCGTGGCGCGCAATGAAATGCCGGGCAATAAAATCGGCCTGCTGAATGTGCACCACCGTGTCTCGCTGTTGTACGGCCAGGGTCTGACGATCCGCCGTCTTGAGCCGGGCACCGATATTTCGTTTGTGATTACCCATGCGCCTGCGAAGGTCACACAAGCCCCTGAGAGCAAAATCGCCTGACCCGCAGAACGCCTTTTGATTTACCCGCCCGCCTTTCGGGCCATCGCACCAGGGAGATAATTCAGTGAAAGCAATTATCGTCGAAGATGAAGTACCGGCTCAGGAAGAGCTGAGTTATCTGATCAATACGCACAGCAGCATCACCATCGACGCTGTCTTTGATGACGGGCTGGACGTGCTCAAATACCTGCAATCGCATGAAGTGGACGCGATTTTTCTCGATATCAGCATCCCTTCCCTTGATGGCGTCTTACTGGCGCAGAACATCAGTAAGTTCGCGCATAAGCCGTATATCGTGTTCATCACGGCATATAAGGAACACGCCGCCGAAGCCTTTGAAATCGAGGCGTTTGATTACATTCTCAAGCCTTATCACGAGTCACGTATCGTCACCATGCTGCAAAAGCTGGAGATGCATTTTCGTCGCGATAAAGAGCTGGCGGTGAAGGAGCCGGGCGATAAACAGGAAGGCATCACGCCCGTCGCGGGCAATACACCGCGCGTCAGTCACAGCATCAATCTGATCAAAGATGAGCGGATAATCGTCACCGACATCAACGATATTTATTACGCCGCCGCGCAGGAAAAAGTCACGCAGGTCTACACCCGCAAAGAAGAATTCACCATGCCGATGAATATCACCGAATTATGCAACCGCCTGCCGGAAGAGCATTTTTTTCGCTGTCACCGGTCATATTGCGTGAATCTGTCGAAAATCCGCGAGATCGTGCCGTGGTTTAATAACACCTATATTTTGCGCTTAAGTGATCTGGATTTTGAAGTGCCGGTGAGCAGGAGCAAGGTGAAGGAATTCAGACAGTTAATGCGGTTTTGATGTGGGGCTGACGGGTTTTGAGGCGGAGGGCGTTATCTTTTGGCGTCCGACTCTGAATTATTACAAAAATGTCATTAACCCGTCATCCTCAGGTTAGCCAGTAATAAGTAGACTTTGTTTCGTCAGGACAGAGGATATTTTGCACTTTCTCATGTCTGTGATGAGAAAAACCTAAATATACCTCTGCCAAATATTCTGCGTTATTAACAAATAACATTGAGTTCAAAAGGACGAACATATGTTTAAAAAGAAATTATTACTCGCCGGTATTATCAATGCGCTGTGTCTGACCTCTGCCTTTGCAGCAAACCCTCTTAGCGTCCACGTTCTGAACCTGCAAAACGGACTGCCATCACAGGGGGTAAGCGTATCGCTTGAGAAGCAGGAAGGTAACAAATGGGTGCAGCTGAGCAGTGGAGTGACCAATGAGCAGGGACGAATTCCGGCGCTGTATCCCAATGAAAGTGTGATGGAGAAAGGTAATTATCGGGTAACGTTTAAAACCGGCGAATGGTTTGAAAAACATCATACCGCTTCATTTTTCCCGGAAATCCCGGTTATTTTTAAAGCCGATGGCTCAGTGCCTCACTATCACATCCCTCTGCTTGTCAGCCCTTACGGTTTCTCGACTTATCGCGGGAATTAAAGTCAGAAAAGAAATCATGATGGGCAAGATGAACCTGAGTGCGGCTTCATGCTAAATCTCGGGTGAGGTTCCTTGCTCCTCCCATACTAAATCTCGGGCGGGTTTTATTGCTCCTCCCCCTGCGAAGGGGGAGGTCGGGAGGGGGTTTTAAGGGCTAACACCTTGCTAAAGCCTACTTCAACTTATTGTTTTTGAACTTAATACCCCACCCCAGTCCTCCCCTTCGCAGGGGAGGGAGCCGATCGCGTTACCTTCTCAGGGGCAGTTTTAGATTGTCATACCAATCGACTGACGTAAGTAAGCCCCTGCACCGAGTAATCCCGGCTGATCGTGGGTGATCAGGAATACCGGAATATCCATCAGGTAATCTTTAAAACGCCCTTTGTCTTCAAACGCGGCGCGGAAGCCTGAGGCTTTGAAGAATTCGAGGAAACGCGGAACGATACCGCCTGCGATATAGACGCCGCCGAAGGTGCCCATGTTCAGCGCCAGATTGCCACCGAAACGGCCCATGATGACGCAAAACAGTGACAGTGCGCGGCGGCAATCGAGGTTTTCGTCTGCCAGCGCCAGTTCGGTCACATCTTTCGGTTTGAAGTTTTCCGGCTCGCGGTTATCGGATTTCACAATGGCACGGTAGAGATTCACCAGCCCCGGACCGGAGAGAATGCGCTCGGCGGAGACGTGGCCCATTTCGGTACGCAGTTGCTCGAGAATGATGTCTTCTTCTTCGCTGTTTGGCGCGAAATCCACATGACCGCCTTCACCCGGCAGGCTCATCCATTGCTTATTGGCATGGATTAAGTGCGCCACCCCCAGACCGGTACCCGCGCCGTAAATCACCGCCGGTTTGCCGTCCTGTGCTTTCTTGCCGCCGAACTGCAACAAATCTTCTTCTTTCAGCATCGGGATAGCCATCGATACCGCAGTGAAATCGTTAATCACTTCCAGATGTTGCAGGCCGAGGTTTTTCTTCATTTCGGCAATGGAAAACGCCCAGGTGTGGTTGGTCATCGCCACCCAGTCGCCGGTGATCGGGCAGGCAATGGCAATACATGCATCCTCAACATCCTGATGCTGCTGCGCGAGGTATTCACGAACGACCGCTTCAAGGCTGTCGTAATCCAGCCCGGAAAAAGTCTTAGACTGAGAAATCTCGCCGCTTTCCAGCGCGCATAGCGCCAGACGGCAGTTGGTGCCGCCAACATCGCCCACCAGGGAGTATTTGGTCATGTTATTCTCCGCAAAAGTAAATTCGTTATAGTGCGCACCCGCGCCAAATTCGTGTGGGCAAAATAGCGGTAATTGCTATACGCTGCAATGCAGTTTTGAACCAACGCACATTTATGCGGCGCGTCGCGCAAAATAATGTCGGTGGCACGCAACAAGAATCATCTAAGCTATTCGTAAGTATAACGATAAGGAATTCTTGCATGTTTCATCCCCGCGCCAGAGTCATGCTGGCTTTCGCCCTGCCCGCTATTCTTATCGGGGTGATGTCGAGTCTGATTCTGGTCACGATCATGATGCTTTCCGGTGCGCTGCAAAATCTTCTCTGGGAGCACATCCCGGACGTTTTCCATGTCGATACGCAATCTGCCAGCTGGACGCTGTTTATGCTGACGCTGACCGGTGTCGCCGTAGGCGCTGTCATTAAGTATATGCCAGGCCACGCCGGACCGGATCCTGCCACGGAATCGCTGATTGGCGCGCCAGTGGCCATCAATGCGTTACCGGGGCTGGCGCTGGCGCTGATGCTCGGGCTGGCAGGCGGGGTCAGCCTCGGGCCGGAACATCCGATTACGGTGATTAATATTGCGCTGGTGGCGGCGATAGGATCCCGCCTGCTGCCGGCGGTGCCCACGACGGACTGGGTGATTCTGGCGGCGGCTGGCACTATCGGCGCGTTGTTCGGTACGCCGGTGGCGGCGGCGCTGATTTTTTCACAAACCCTCGGCACCAATAAAGACGTGCAGTTATGGGATCGTCTGTTTGCCCCCCTGCTCGCGGCAGGCGCGGGTGCCATTACTACTGATCAGTTCTTCCAGCCGGATTTTTCGCTCAGCATTCCGTCCTATGACACGTCCAGCCTGATGGATATTTTCAGCGGCTCGGTGGTGGTGCTGATTGCCATCGCGCTGGGGATGATTGCCGTCTGGCTGTTCCCGCATGTTCACCGGCTGTTTAACAGCATCCATAACCCGATGCTGCGGCTGGGGATTGGCGGCTTTGTGCTGGGTTTGCTGGCGCTGACAGGTGGGGAAATCACCCTGTTTAAAGGGCTGGATGAAATGAAGGAACTGGCGCATTCCAATCAGCTGTTCGCCATGGGACCGCTGCTGGCGATCACCCTGACCAAGCTCGGCGCGTTAGTGGTGGCGGCAGCCTGTGGTTTTCGCGGCGGGCGTATTTTCCCGGCGGTGTTTGTCGGCGTGTCGCTCGGTCTGATGCTGCATCAGTACGCGCCGGATGTCCCGGCGGCGGTGACCGTTTCCTGCGCGGTGATGGGCATGGTGCTGGTGGTCACACGCGACGGCTGGCTCAGTTTGTTTATGGCTGCGGCCGTGGTGCCGGGGCTGAAATTATTGCCGCTGCTGTGCATCGTGATGCTGCCCGCGTGGTTAATGCTGGCCGGTAAGCCGCTGATGCAGGTCGCAAAACAGCGGCTTGTCCGTCAGGATCCGGAAGAGGATTAATCCTGCGTTAATGCAAATTCCGCCGCCGCCAGCGCATGAATGGCGGTGGTGTCGAAGACCGGCACTTTCGCATCTTCTGCGCCCACCAGCAGGGTAATTTCGGTACAGCCCAGAATAATGCCTTCCACGCCCTGCGCTTCCAGCGTGCCAATGATCCGGCGATATTCGTCGCGTGACGCGTCTCTGATGATCCCCAGACACAGCTCGTCGTAAATAATGCGGTGCACAATCGCGCGGTCGGCGTCATCCGGCGTCACCACATCAATCTGATGTTTCTCCTGCAGACGGCCGCGATAGAAATCCTGTTCCATGGTGAAACGTGTGCCGAGCAGACCGATTTTACGCAGCCCCTGGCCGGTGATTTTTTCTGCCGTCGCATCGGCGATATGCAGCAACGGCAGGCCGCCGATACGCTCAATATCGTCCGCCACTTTATGCATGGTGTTGGTGCACACCACAATCACGTCCGCGCCCGCCCGCGCCAGTGAATTCGCCGCATTGCCGAGGATTTCACCGGCCTGCTGCCAGTCGCCCGCCATTTGCAGCTTTTCGATCTCATAAAAATCAACGCTATAGAGGAACAGTTTGGCCGAATGCAATCCGCCCAGTTGCTGTTTCACGTGTTCGTTGATCATGCGGTAATACGGCACGGTGGATTCCCAGCTCATGCCGCCAATCAGCCCTAAGGTTTTCATCTGCACACCCTGTGTTTTTCTGAATAAACGCTTCCGTTATACCCAACAACACGGCCGCGTGCAGAATTAATTAGTGACCGGACGGGCAATCCCTGGCCGCCATACGGCGGTTCATCCAGCGATGACGCAAGGTGTCATACACCCAGTTGTACGCCACGGTATACGGCAGGAAGAACAGGAAGAAGCCAATTTCCAGCATAAAGGCGTCCGGCAGGCTGATACCCAGCCAGAGTGCCGCAATCGGCAGGCCGATGAGGATAAAGCCTCCTTCGAAGCCCAGTGCGTGCGCCACGCGGATTTTAAACGTCCGCACCACGCGGGAAACCGGCCAGAATTTGTCAAACAGGCTGTTGTAGATAATGTTCCAGACCATCGCCGTGGTGGAGAGCATGATCGCCAGCGCGCCCATCTCCCAGACCGGTTTGTTCAGCATCCATGCCGCTGCCGGTGCTGAAATCAGTACGGCGATCGTTTCAAAACCTACCGCATGAAAGACGCGTTCGCCGAATGTTTTCTGAGTGCTGTTCCGGGTTTGCTTAGACATAAAAACCTGCCTGATTCCTGAAAAGTGAAAGGTGACGTTTGTCACAGGCGGGCATTATCATCACTAAATGAGATAGGTAAAAGATAGAAAGTATCGATAAAATAGATGGATTGAAGTCTGAGGATCTTAACATGCGCTATTCCCCCGAAGCCCTGATGGCCTTTGTCGAAGCCGCCGATGCGGGGTCGTTTTCCGCCGCTGCGCGCAAGCTGCGCAAAAGTCAGTCCACCGTCAGCACCGCCATCGCCAATCTGGAAGTGGATTTAGGCGTGACGTTGTTTGACCGCCAGAGCCGCCAGCCGGTGCTGACGCCTGCCGGGCAGCGCGTGCTGAGCCACGTTCAGGCGATTCTGGCCGCCAGCGAACGGCTCGATGAACTGGCGGTGCGGCTCTCCACGCAGGTGGAAA
The DNA here is from genome assembly GCF_021276285.1 of Rahnella victoriana. Lineage (NCBI taxonomy): Bacteria > Pseudomonadati > Pseudomonadota > Gammaproteobacteria > Enterobacterales > Yersiniaceae > Rahnella > Rahnella victoriana. The sequence continues at coordinate 2,895,512 of NZ_CP089919.1, read as the reverse complement.
CCCGTCTGACGTTCGTGCTCTCCGATACGTATCAGCCGACCCACCACGAGGCGTTGCTGCGCCGTTTTGAGCAACGTTATCCGGATATCGAATTCGAATGCCAGATCGCCGAAGATCAGGATGTGATTGACCTGTTGCAGTCCGGCCGCGCGCATATCGGCCTGGTGGAAGTGCAGGATCATTATCCGCCGGATATTGGCGTGGCGCGGCTGCCCGAACAAACTGATATGTCGGTATTTTGCAGCCGTGAGCATCCGCTGGCGAACATCAGCAATCTGCAACCGGAGCAGTTACACACCTTCCGCCAGCTTTGCCTGCAACCTTACAGCCGCCGCGAGATGCCACGGGCGTTGGGGCAGATCTGGTCTGCGCCCAGTTATCTGATGTTGCTGGAAATGGCGGAACAGGGGTTTGGCTGGGCGACGCTGCCGCACTGGCTGGTGCAGCAATTCGGCCATGACATACTGGTCAGCCTGCCGTTGCGCGGCTGGCCGAAGCAGATTTCGGTGGATGCGGTGTGGAGTAAAAATAATCAGCCGGGTCCGGCGGGGTGCTGGTTCCTCGACCAGCTGCTTGACCCGCCGTCACCGGAAACCGGTTTATTGCCCTGAGTTTCGTTTCGCCAGCGATTTGGTGACGGAACTGAGCAGCTCGGGAATATCCATCTTCGGCAAAACCACTTCTATCCAGGCCATCTGACGTTGTGCGGTGGCCTTTTCAATCGCCTCTTTCAGCCCCTGCGGGGAATCCGCCCGCGCGCTGAACACTTCCTTGCCGCCAAACGCCGCCGGGAATTGCGTCCAGTTCCACTGCGCAATGTCGTTATAGCGCTGGGTTTCGCCGTGGATCGCCCGTTCAACGGTATAGCCGTCGTTATTGATCACAAAAATAATCGGTGGCAGACCGTAGCGGATCGCAGCACCCAGCCCCTGTAATGTCAGCTGTGCGGAGCCGTCGCCGATCAGCAGCACCACGCGGCGATCCGGCACGGCAATCTGTACCCCGAAGGCGGCAGGCAACGTAAACCCGATCGATCCCCAGAGCGGCTGTACGACAAACTGACAATCCTGCGGCAGATTCAGCGCCGCTGCCCCGAAACAGGCCGTGCCCTGTTCGGCGACCAGCACATCGCCCGGTTGCAGGAAATCCTGAATTTGCTGCCAGAAGGCGTACTGTCCCAGCAGTTGATCATGCGATAACGGCAGGGTGTTGCGTTTCACCCTGTAGGGTACCCGGCCGGAAGCCAGTTCAGCAGTCAGGCGATGCAGCACGCTGACGGTTTTCTCCATCGGCAACTGGTGGAAAATCTGATCGCCCACGCGGGCAAAAAACGGCTGCAGGTCGATGCATTTCCCGGCGGGAAGCTGCTGGGTAAAACCGGCGGTAATGGTGTCGGTGAATTTCACCCCGACGGTTATCACCACATCCGCCCCTTCAATCGCCTCTCTGGTCGACGCTGCGCTGGCTGCGCCCGAGTAAGTCCCGGCAAAATGCGCCTGCTGTTCGTTGAACAAGCCTTTACCCATCAGCAGGGTGGCATGCGCCAGCGGTACCGCTTCCATCCATTGTTCCAGCGCGTCTTTTACCCTGAACCGGTCGGCCAGAAAATCCGCCAGCACGGAAACACGCGTTGCGTCGCGCAGCAGGTTTTCGGCGGCAGCCACAAAAGCTTCAAGAGAGGAAGGCGAGAACGGCGGCTGGCGGGCAGGCAAGGCATGCGCTCTGGTGCTGACCGGCAGCGCGGCGACATCACTGGGTAACAGCAGATAACCGGGACGCGAGTGGTACATCACCTCTTCAATGACGCGGTCAATTTCGGCGAGGGCGTTTTCCGGCGTCAGTGTCGCCTGCGCCACGCTGACCGGCTGTGACATGCGCATGAAATGGCTGAAGTCGCCGTCGCCCAGCGTGTGATGCAGCAACTCGCCTTTGCGCTGTGCCGAAAGCGGCGGCGCGCCGACGATATGCACCACCGGGACATATTCGGCATAACTGCCTGCTATGCCGTTCAGCGCACTTAATTCGCCGACACCAAAGGTCGTCAATAATGCCGCAATGCCTTTCGTGCGCGCATAGCCGTCAGCGCCATAAGCAGCATTCAGTTCATTGGTGCAGCCGATCCAGGTGATTTGCTGATGATTCATCACACTGTCGAGGAATTTGAGATTGTAGTCGCCCGGCACGCCAAACAACTCGGAGATACCGCTGAATGACAAGCGGTCTAAGAGATAGTCACCTACGGTATATTCATTATCCATAACGATCCTCTGTTAAAAATAAAGTAAACAGTTAATCCCACTAACTGAAGTATTACTCTACTTCGGGAATTAAGGTATTTATTATCCGAAACAGGTGATGGAAACGCAGAGTTACAGCCCTGCACTGCATTAACGCAGGGAAGAACAGTGAGTAGTAAAGGTAATACGCAGGAAGAATAGTCACGGTTATCAATCGCCATAAGCTTAAGGATTGTTCCGGATGTGATCTGAATAGCTGGAAATGCTTGTGAAAGCGCATACACTAAATTCGTTTTTTTATGACATTGTTAACCTTCTGTTCACTTCTGAAATTATTATAAGGACTCACATGGTGTATCAAGCCAGTCCAACGCGTTATGAGAATATGGAATACCGTCGCTGTGGTCAGAGCGGCCTGAAACTGCCCGCCGTTTCCCTTGGCCTGTGGCATAACTTCGGCGATAACGCCCATTTTGATAATGGCCGTAAACTGATCCGCCATGCTTTCGACCACGGGATCACTCACTTCGATTTAGCCAACAATTACGGCCCGCCTCCGGGTTCAGCGGAACAGCATTTCGGCCGCATCCTGCAGGAAGATTTATTGCCTTACCGCGATGAACTGATCATCTCCTCCAAGGCCGGTTACACCATGTGGGACGGCCCTTACGGAGACTGGGGCTCGAAAAAATATCTGGTCGCCAGCCTGAATCAGAGCCTGAAACGCATGGGTCTGGATTACGTGGATATTTTCTATCATCACCGTCCTGATCCTGACACGCCACTGGAAGAAACCATGGCAGCGCTGGATCTGATTGTGCGCCAGGGCAAAGCGCTGTACGTCGGGCTGTCGAACTATCCGGCAGAACGTGCGCGGAAAGCGTTCGAGATTTTGCAACAGCTCGGCACACCCTGCCTGATCCATCAGCCGAAATACTCCATGTTCGAACGCTGGGTCGAAGCAGATCTGCTGGATACGCTGGCGGATAATGGCGTCGGTTCGATTGCCTTCTCACCGCTGGCGGGCGGCGTGCTGACGGATCGTTATCTGGCGGGTATTCCGGAAGATTCCCGTGCGGCCAGCGGCAGTAAATTCCTGACCGCTGACCAGCTGACGGAAGAAAAACTGGCGAAAGTGCGTAAGCTGAATGAGATTGCGCAGGCGCGCGGTCAGAAGCTGTCACAGATGGCGCTGGCCTGGGTATTGCGCGGCGACCGCGTGACGTCCGTGCTGATCGGAGCCAGTAAAACCAGCCAGATTGATGACGCCGTGGGCATGGTCGCTAACCGTCATTTCAGCGCGGAGGAACTGGCGTCAATTGAAGGTATTTTAGTGTAAGCGGTTACCCTGCGGTATAAAAAACGCGCCTTTGTGGAGACTGTGTAAGCTTTCCGTTAAGGCGCGTAAATCATTCAAAACAGGATTGTAAGCAATAGTACAACCCCCTTCTTCCCCTTATAACTGTCAGCATAAATTATAAGGAATCTGGGGCCACTCATGTTAAAGCCTGTACTGTTCGCAACATTGTTCTTTGCCCTGCTCCCTGCGGCGGCGCCTGCCGTGCAGGCCAGCAGCTTCAGCCTTAATACGCCGGGCCTTTCTATCAATATCGGTGACCGGGATAACCGCGGTTATTACTGGGACGGTTATGACTGGCGTAACCCGAGCTGGTGGAACGGCTACCGCGGCCATCATTACGGCGCACGCAGCCCGCGCGGCTATTACTGGGATGGTTATCGCTGGCGCGACCATGGCTGGTGGAATGAACGCCATCCGCCACGCCGTCCGATGCCACCGCCGCATTATTATCATGGCGACCACGGGCGTCCGCATTATGACCACGGGCGCGGACACGGGCCGGATCGCGGTCACGGACACGACAAAGGACGCGGCCACGACGATCACCGTGGCGGTCACGGCGATCATCGCCACTGAAAGACGGAATAACAGAAACAAAAACGGGACAGTTTGCGCTGTCCCGTTTTTTATTGCCTGACGTGTATCCGGACGCTATTTCAGCATGCCGAGCAACAGATAAAGGTTAAGGCTGACGACAATCAGCACGATGATGCGCCCTGCCCACTGAACGGTTTTGGTATTCACCATATCGCCCATCAGGCTGCGGTTACCTGTGAAGGCCAGCAGCGGCAGCAATGCCAGGGCGATGCCGAAGCTCAGCAACACCTGACTCATCACCAGAATGCGCGTGGCATCCAGCCCCATCAGGATCACAATAAAGGAAGGCATCATGGTCACCGTACGGCGGACCCACAGCGGAATGTAGAATTTCACAAAGCCCTGCATCACCACCTGACCGGCCAGCGTGCCAACCACTGTCGACGATAGCCCCGCCGCCACCAGACTCAGACCAAAAGTGGTCGCAGCCGCGTGGCCGAGTAACGGTTGCAGGGTCAGATAGGCTTCATCCAGCTCGCTGATGCCGCTGTGTCCGCTGAAATGGAACGCCGCCGCAGCCGTCGCCATCATCGCCAGATTCACGAAACCGGCAATGGTCATGGCAATGCCCACATCCAGTTTAGTGGCAGAATAACGTTGCTCTTTCGACGCCTTCCCGCCCCGCTGGGTCAGCGAAGAGTGCAGGTAAATGACGTGCGGCATGATGGTCGCGCCGAGAACCCCGGCCGCCAGATACACTGAATCGGCGGTAGGCAGCGCAGGGATCAACATCCCTTTGCCCAGCGCCAGCATGCTTGGCTGCGAGAAAAACAGTTCGACAATATAAGCCGCCGCGACAAACAGCAGTAAACCGGCGATCACCAGTTCCAGCGGCTTTTGTCCGCGCTTTTGCAGCCCGAGGATAATAAAGGTGGCAATCCCGGTGAGCACCGCGCCTTGCAGCAGCGAGACCCCGAGAAGCAATTTGAAGCCGATCGCCGCGCCAATAAACTCAGCGAGATCGGTCGCCATCGCGATGATTTCCGCCTGCACCCAGTAGGCCCAGACGGCCGGGCGCGGAAAACGGTCGCGGATATGTTCAGCCAGGTTTTTACCGGTGGCAATACCGAGCTTGGCAGACAGTAGCTGGATCAACATCGCCATGACGTTGGCCCACACCACCACCCACAGCAACTGATAGCCATAGGAGGCACCGGCCTGAATGTTAGTCGCAAAGTTGCCCGGATCGATATAACCGATGGCGGCAATAAAGGCCGGTCCCATCAGTGAAAGCTTCATCTTTCTGGACGCGCGGCCTGAGGATTCGGCCCGGCTGTTCAGCATAGTTAGTTTACCCTTACAATTATTACGCTTACATCAATCATATCTAATTGATAATGATTATCAAGTGCATTTAGAATGATCTGAGTAATTACTCTGATAGGCAGCAGCGGTAAGCGAGAAGGTAATAACTGAGAGGTGATTCGCTCACCCGACTTCAGAAAGCCAGACGCAGGGCACTTTCCTAAAACAGACATTAACGGGCCAGATTCAGAACGCATTACGGCACATGATAAAACTAGCACAGGAATGCTAATTGTGCTTAGTTTTATTAACATCTTGATTTTTTGTGTGATGAGCCGCGATTTGTTGCAATTCGTGTCTGTAATTTCTATATTTGCAATCGACTTCACGTTTTAAATGTACGCGTTACATAAAATGTCCGTCGAAATATAGCCTGCCTCTAATTTGGAGCACCCATGTCCCGAATATTGCACTTTGTATTAGCGTTGGCCGTTGTCGCTGCACTCGCTTTACTGGTGAGCCGTGACCGGAAAAATATCCGTTTACGTTTCATCGTTCAGCTGTTGGTCATCGAAGTCTTGTTAGCCTATTTCTTCCTGAACTCCTCTGTTGGTTTAGGTTTTGTGAAAGGCTTCTCAGACTTGTTTGAGAAATTATTAGGATTCGCTGCGGAAGGGACCGGCTTCGTATTTGGAGGCATGAGCGATAAAGGATTAGCGTTCTTCTTCTTGAAGGTCTTGTGTCCGATCGTGTTTATTTCCGCACTGATTGGTATTTTACAGCACATTCGTGTTCTGCCTTTCGTCATCCGTATCATTGGTACGGTACTGTCGAAAATCAATGGCATGGGAAAACTGGAATCTTTCAACGCCATCAGCTCCCTGATTTTGGGTCAGTCAGAAAACTTTATCGCGTATAAAGATATTCTGAGCAAAATGTCTGAAAAACGTATGTACACCATGGCAGCCACCGCCATGTCGACCGTGTCTATGTCGATTGTGGGTGCGTACATGACCATGCTGGAACCGCGCTTTGTTGTTGCTGCGCTGGTGCTCAACATGTTCAGTACCTTCATCGTACTGTCGTTGATCAACCCTTATAAAGTTGATTCAGAAGAAGACCTGCAAATCGGTAACACGCATCAGGGTCAGAGCTTCTTTGAAATGCTGGGTGAATACATCCTGGCCGGTTTCAAAGTGGCTATCATCGTTGCAGCCATGTTGATTGGTTTCATCGCACTGATTTCCTGCCTGAATGCGTTGTTCGACGTGGTATTCGGTATCACCTTCCAGGGCGTGCTGGGTTATGTCTTCTATCCATTTGCATGGATGATGGGCGTACCAAGTCACGAAGCCTTGCAGGTAGGCAGCATCATGGCAACCAAACTGGTTTCCAATGAATTTGTTGCGATGTTGGATCTGCAGAAAGTCGCGACCGAACTGTCACCACGCGGCGTGGGCATCCTGTCCGTGTTCCTGGTGTCTTTCGCGAACTTCTCTTCCATCGGTATCGTTGCCGGCGCGATCAAGGGCCTGAACGAGCATCAGGGCAACGTGGTTTCCCGCTTCGGCCTGAAACTGCTGTACGGCTCAACGCTGGTCAGCGTGTTGTCTGCTTCTATCGCGGGGCTGGTACTGGCGTAAGTTAGCAAACGACTGAAAGACAGAGAAACCCGCTTCGGCGGGTTTTTTTATGTCGGTAATTCAGGGTTAAACAAAACGTGATGAAATCACCGGAACGCAGAAAGCAAAAAACCCGCCGAAGCGGGTTTCTTTAATATTTGGTGGAGATAAGCGGGATCGAACCGCTGACCTCTTGCATGCCATGCAAGCGCTCTCCCAGCTGAGCTATACCCCCACACGAGGTCGTACACATTTACTGCTTTTGTTTCCTCTGGTAAGGAAACAGCCAACTTACTCTGGAAAGGAAGTTGGTGGAGATAAGCGGGATCGAACCGCTGACCTCTTGCATGCCATGCAAGCGCTCTCCCAGCTGAGCTATACCCCCAATTCATGCCCGCAAAAACGGGTGAACGGGGCGCATAATATGAAACGTCGCTACCCCTGTCAACGGCTAAATCCGTTTATCAATTCAAGCGCTGAAAAAGCCGCCAAATCCCCCATTTCACAGGAAAAAATCCCCTGCCTTCAGGGAAATTTTCAGACAGACGCTTTGTTTTACAATTTGCCCGCCAGGCCGCATTTTACCTAGCTTTCTGATCTGCCTACGCATTTCCTTAACATCTATGTCTGAATGATTAATGGAATGTTAGCAGACTATGAAAATCGTCTTGTTTTGAGATAAATCTCAGAATAGACTGCTCGCGCTATAATCATAACTCACTACTTTCGAGCACTCCCATGTCCTTGTATTCACCTAAAGAAATCGCATCCATCGCCGTCACAGCGGGCGTTAATAAAAGCCGCGCCACCGTGTTGAATTTGTTAATTTTGGGCTTCCTGGCTGGCGCATTCATTGCCACCGGGTTCCTTCTGGATCTGCATGTAATAGGGACGTTACCTGCATCCTGGGGTTCATTCAGTAACTTGCTGGGCGCCGCAGTCTTCCCGGTAGGCATCATTCTGACCGTTTTAGCAGGGGGAGAACTGCTGACCGGTAACATGATGACCTTACCTATCGCCTGGTTTGCGCGTCAGATCAGTTTGTACTCAGTATTGCGTAACTGGTTCTGGGTCACTCTCGCTAACCTGCTGGGCAGTCTGGCCGTGGCCTATTTCTTCGGCCATGTTCTGGGGCTGACAGAAGGCGCCTTCCTGAGTAAAACCGTGGCAACCGCCACCGCGAAAGTGAACGCAGACTTCATGCATGCGTTTATTTCCGGTATCGGCTGTAACTGGCTGGTGTGTCTGGCGATCTGGCTGGCCTTCGCCAGTAAAGAAGTCGGCGGCAAAGTGATCGGCATGTGGTTCCCGGTCATGGCGTTCGTGGCAATCGGCTTCCAGCACGTGGTCGCCAATATGTTCATCGTGCCTGCGGCGATCTTTGCCGGTGCGCTGAGCTGGTCTGAATACCTGCCTAACTTCGTGGCCGTATTCCTCGGTAATGCCGTCGGTGGCGCAGGCTTCGTTGGCCTGATGTACTTCCTGGCTTACCGCCCGACCGTTGAAACCCCTGCTACTGAACAACGTTAATTAAGCCGTTTTTCACCCTGACGTTTTGCAGAAAGTAAAAAAGCCAGCCGGTTTCCCGCGCTGGCTTTTTTTATGGCAAGCCGTTGTGATTACTGGGCTTGTGTTTCGCGCTCAGCAATAAAGGCTAATGCCATATCGATACGCGCCAGCACACGACGCTGGCCGATAGCGTGAACGGTCACGTCAACGCCCGGAGACTGGCCTGCACCGGTCACGGCAACACGCAGTGGCATGCCGACTTTACCCATCCCCACTTCCAGCTCATCCGCCGTGCCCTGAATGGCGTGGTGAATGTTCTCAGCGGTCCAGTCAGTGATGGCAGCCAGTTTCGCACGCACCACTTCCAGCGGCTGACGCGCAACCGGACGTAAGTGTTTCTTCGCGGCATCGGCATCAAACTCTGCAAAGTCTTCGTAGAAGTAACGGCAGGACTCCGCCATTTCTTTCAGGGTTTTGCAACGCTCGCCCAGCAGGGTCACGATTTCAAACAGCTGCGGACCGTTACGGGTTTCGATACCCGCCTGCTCCACATGCCACAGAAGGTGTGTCGCCACATACTGCGGATCCATCGTATTAATGTAGTGATGGTTCAGCCATTGCAGTTTTTCAGTGTTAAACGCACTGGCGGATTTGCTGACGTTTTCCAGTGAGAACAGCGCTTTCATTTCGTCGCGGCTGAAAATTTCCTGATCGCCATGAGACCAGCCCAGACGCACCAGATAGTTCAGCAGCGCTTCCGGCAGGTAACCGTCATCACGGTATTGCATCACGCCGACCGCACCGTGGCGTTTGGACAGTTTTTTACCGTCATCACCCAGAATCATAGAAACGTGCGCATAAACCGGTACAGGCGCGCCCAGAGCCTTCAGGATGTTAATCTGACGCGGGGTGTTGTTGATATGGTCTTCACCACGGATCACGTGGGTGATTTCCATATCCCAGTCATCGACCACGACACAGAAGTTATAGGTCGGTGAACCGTCAGTACGGCGGATGATCAGATCATCGAGCTCGTCATTGCTGAATTCGATCGGGCCGCGGATCTGGTCGTCAAAAATAACCGAACCTTCCTGCGGGTTACGGAAACGCACCACACATGGCTCATCTGCCGCGTGATGTTCATGGCTGTCGCGGCAACGGCCGTCATAACGAGGCTTCTCGTTATTCGCCATTTGTTGTTCACGCAGGGCTTCCAGACGCTCTTTAGAGCAATAGCATTTATACGCGGTGCCGTTTTCCAGCATCTCATCAATAACTGCGTTATAACGGTCAAAACGTTTGGTCTGGAAATACGGGCCTTCATCCCAGTCCAGATTCAGCCAGTTCATGCCATCCATAATCGCGTCGATTGCTGCCTGAGTGGAACGCTCGAGATCGGTATCTTCGATACGCAGCACAAACTCACCGCCAAGGTTGCGGGCAAAGAGCCAGGAATAGAGCGCGGTACGGGCGCCACCGACGTGCAGATAGCCGGTCGGGCTTGGGGCAAAACGGGTTTTGATTTTCATCTGGGTGCAACCTTAATCACGCAACGCCAATAAACGCTGCTATCAATTAACAAAAAGTGGCTGACATTCTACCACTCTGCCCTGATTCCTCAACGCACAACCCGTGGTACAGGCATTGTTTAAGGCCATGAATGCGTAAAGAATCGGCTACGCGGGCGAGAAACGCGTCAGGTTGACTAAAAATAAGCCGAACGATCATTTTTGTTTTTAAAAAGCGTTGACGTAATTTCAAGTATCCCTATAATGCGACTCCATCACGACGGGGGCGATTAGCTCAGTTGGTAGAGCATCTCCTTTACACGGAGGGGGTCGGCGGTTCGAGCCCGTCATCGCCCACCACTCTTTAAGAGTGCCGCGTTGTGATAAGTAGGAAGAAGTGAGAAATGGGCGATTAGCTCAGTTGGTAGAGCATCTCCTTTACACGGAGGGGGTCGGCGGTTCGAGCCCGTCATCGCCCACCATTTCTCAGCACGTTTCTTCTTACATGGGGAAGTACCCAGAAGTGGGCGATTAGCTCAGTTGGTAGAGCATCTCCTTTACACGGAGGGGGTCGGCGGTTCGAGCCCGTCATCGCCCACCACTTCTGCGGGCCGTTAGCTCAGTTGGTAGAGCAGTTGACTTTTAATCAATTGGTCGCTGGTTCGAATCCAGCACGGCCCACCAATTCAGAGAAAAGCGCCTTTAGGCGCTTTTTTCGCATCTGTACTCCGAAGAAAAACCGTGATGGAGGCGAACCAGCCGCTGGTTCGAGCCGAGCGCAGCGAGACGACAACGCGTCAGCGTTGCCCGCAGGGTGAGGCCGGAGGCCGAATCAATCCAGCACGGCCCACCAATTCAGAAAGAAGCGCCTTATAGGCGCTTTTTTCGCATCTGTACTCCGAAGAAAAACCGTGATGGAGGCGAACCAGCTGCTGGTTCTTACTTTCCCCCTCCTCTACTCCAGTTTAAACATCGGCACGACTTTATTGTGCAGCGCCGGGTTATCGCTTTCATCCTTCAGATTCACCCCCGATAATTTCCGCTGGAAAGATTGTTCGAGCAGCCACGCCAGCTTAAACGCCGCCTGAGGATAGTTAAGCCCTTCCGGACGCACATTCGAAATACAATTTCGTTCTGATTCCAGCCTTTTGGTGTGCGGCCCCCAGGTCATGTAAATCCCTAAACTGTCGGGAGACGACAAGCCGGGGCGTTCGCCGATCAAAATCGCTACCGCTTTGGCTTTCATTACCTGCGCGATGTCATCGCCCAGCGCGACCCGCGACTGATGCGCCAGCACCACCGGCCCGATGTTCAGCTCCAGCGTGCGCAGATACGGCAACAACGCCGCAATCAGCGGTACCGCCTGCCGGTGTACCGCTTTCGATGACAAACCGTCGGCAATCACCAGTACCACATCGGCAGGCTCCGGTGCCAGACGTTGCAATGCCTGACGGCTGCTCTCCGACAGCTTACGTCCGAGATCCGGGCGGCACAGATAGGTCGCTCTGTCCGGCGCGGCACTGGCCACGGTCAGCGTTTCCAGCCCCAGCGCAAAAAGTTCAGGCTCCAGCGTCTGGCTGTCGAAAGGCTGATGCACCGCATCCCGCGCCTGAGCATGCGCCAGACCGAAGCGTAATAACTCTTCCGTCGGTAAACTGGATCCGGTACGCCCCAGCGCGATACGCGCGGCGGTAAACTGACGCAGCGTTTCCCACGGGTTGTTGTGCACCAGCGGCGACAGTCCCTGCCCTTTTTCTTTATTCATCAACGCAGACCTCAGTTTAATTGCGGCAACTGACGCAGTAACGGATGCGACGCACGGGCATCCTGCAAGGCGCCCTGCGGATCAATAATTTTCATTTTCTCCAGCCAGACGGCAAATTCCGGCGCGTGTTTCAGCCCGAGTAATTCGCGGATGTACAACGCGTCATGGAAAGACGTGCTCTGATAATTGAGCATGATGTCATCCGCGCCCGGTACGCCAATCAGGAATGTCAGCCCGGCGGTGCCAAGCAGTGTCAGCAACGTATCCATATCATCCTGATCGGCTTCGGCGTGGTTGGTGTAACACACATCGCAACCCAGCGGCACGCCCAGCAGTTTGCCGCAGAAATGGTCCTCCAGTCCGGCGCGGATGATTTGCTTGCCGTCATACAGGTATTCCGGGCCGATAAAGCCGACCACGGTGTTGATCAGCAGCGGCGAAAAATGCCGCGCAATGGCGTACGCCCGCGCTTCGCAGGTTTGCTGATCCACACCAAAGTGCGCATTCGCGGATAAACAACTGCCCTGCCCGGTTTCGAAATACATTACGTTATCGCCGAGCGTGCCGCGTTTCAGGCTGAGTGCCGCCTGTTGTGCTTCCGCCAGCAGCGCCAGGTTGATACCAAAACCGCTGTTCGCCGCTTCGGTTCCGGCAATCGACTGAAACACCAGATCGACCGGCGCGCCGCGTTCCACCAGTTTGATGGTGTTGGTGACATGCGTCAGCACGCAGGACTGCGTGGGGATTTCAAATCGTGTAATGATGTCGTCGAGCATGTAATTGAGATTTTCCAGCAACGGTAAGCTGTCGCTGGCGGGATTAATGCCGATCACCGCGTCGCCGGAGCCATACAGCAAGCCGTCGAGCATACTGGCGGCAATGCCCTGCAAATTGTCAGTGGGATGATTCGGTTGCAGGCGCACACTCATGTGCCCCGGCAGCCCGATGGTGTTGCGGAACCGGGTGATCACCCGGCATTTTTTGGCGACCAGGATCAGATCCTGATTACGCATCAGTTTGCTGACAGCGGCGGCCATTTCCGGCGTGATGCCCCGGGCGACTGCCGCCAGGGTATCGCTGTCGGTTTTTTCACTCAGCAGCCAGTCACGAAAATCCCCGACGGTCAGATGCGAAATCGCGGCAAACGCCGCGACATCATGGGTATCGACAATCAGCCGCGTGACTTCATCCTTTTCATACGGCACCAGCAACTGTTGCAGAAAGGTTTTGAGCGGCACATCGGCCAGCGCCATTTTTGCCGCCATACGCTCCTCTGCGCTGGCGGCAGCCACTTCGGCCAGATAGTCGCCCGATCGTGCGGGCGACGCCTTTGCCATCAGTTCGCGCAAATCCTTAAACTGATAACGTCGGTGACGTAATGTCGTCTGAAACATAACACTCCTTAACGCGCCGGATTACTTGCCACTTTTTGCAGGCACCGGTCGCAGACCACGTAATTGCGGATCTTCTGCGGCATCAGTACGGGCCTGATGCGTGATGCGGAACCAGGCGTAAGCCAGCAGCATCATGGCGGCGAAGATCAGAAACAGTAAGGTGTTGTAGTAAATCATAGCGATCAGACAGACGACTGCCAGCACCAGCGCCAGTGCGGGAGCAAAAGGATAGAGTGGCGCACGGAACGGGCGGATCAGATTGGGTTCGCTGCGGCGCAGTTTGAACAGCGCGGCCATCGAAATGATATACATCACAATGGCACCAAACACGGACATGGTGACAATATTGGCGGTCAGCGGCATACCGCCAATCACGATCAGCGAATCAGAGAAAATGGCAGCGATCCCGACCACGCCGCCGGCGATAATCCCCAGGTGCGGGGTCTGGAAACGGGCATTGACGCTGGCCAGCGTTTTCGGCAGATACCCCGCACGCGCCAGCGCAAAAATCTGGCGGGAATACCCCATGATAATGCCGTGGAACGACGCGATCAGGCCAAACAGCCCGAGCCAGACCAGCATATGCAGCCAGCCGCTGTCACTGCCGACAATCAGTTTCATCGCCTGCGGTAACGGATCATTGATGTTCGACAATTTGGTCCAGTCGCCCACGCCACCGGCAAACAGCATCACGCCCAGCGCCAGAACGGTCAGGGTCAGAATGCCGCCGATAAAGGCTTTCGGAATGGTACGCTGCGGATCTTTGGCTTCTTCAGCCGCCATTGATGCACCTTCAATCGCCAGAAAGAACCAGATGGCAAACGGAATGGCGGCAAAAATGCCGGAGAATGCCGCCGGACTGAAGCTGTCGCTGCCCGCCCAGCCGCCGTGAACAAAGTTCGACATCTCAAAGCCCGGTGCCACCACGCCCATAAAGACCAGCAATTCGAAAATCGCCAGCAGCGTGACCAGCAGTTCAAAGGTAGCGGCGATGCTGACGCCCAGAATATTGAGCACCATAAAGACCAGATAGGCGCCGACGGCCACCCATTTCGGTTCAATCGACGGAAACTGCACATTAAGGTACGCGCCAATCGCCATGGCTATGGCCGGCGGCGCGAAAACAAATTCCACCAGGGTGGCAAAACCGGCGACGAATCCCCCTGTCGGCCCGAAGGCGCGATAAGCATAGGCAAAAGGCCCGCCCGCGTGCGGAATGGAGGTGGTGAGCTCGGTGAAACTGAAAATAAACGCGCAGTACATGGCGGCGATCACCAGTGCGGTGATCAGAAAGCCCAGTGTACCTGCCTGCGCCCAGCCGTAACTCCAGCCAAAATATTCGCCGGAAATCACCAGCCCGACGGCGATGCCCCAGAGTTTAAAGCTTCCCAGTGTTCGTTTTAATACGGGTGTCACTTTAGTATTTTGCATAGAAGATCCCCTGCCCGGTGATAATGCAATAATGTCATGGAGGCTGTTGCAAAGGCTGTACCACTTAATAAACCCGCTCCCGGCGCGGGCTGCAGAGGTTCTGGCAGGCGGCCTGCTTCATTTTGGCGCGTTGCCCGACAGCCGCTTGCCCGAAACAGTGCGTTGCAAAAAGGTCACAAAATGGCGTTACTATCTTGCGTCGCCGAAAAGGAAAAATCAGATGAATAAGCAGGAACAACAGATTATCACCTGGCTCAGAGACGAACCGCTGCACTGGCGCGCGCTGACCGCAGTCCGCGAACTGGGATTGAATGATGCGTGGCTGGCGGCGGGATTTGTGCGCAATCTGGTGTGGGACCGGCTGCACGGGTATACGCAGGTGACGCCGCTTAACGACATCGACGTGGTGTATTTTAATCCTCAGGATTTTTCCGTTCAGGCCGATGAAGACTATGAGCGGCGTCTGCTGGCGACCTCCCCCGATCTGCCGTGGTCGGTAAAAAATCAGGCCCGGATGCACGAACGTCACGGACATGCACCTTATACCTCCAGCGCCCAGGCCATGAGCTACTGGGTGGAAGTGGAAACCGCCATCGGGGCGCGGCTTAATGCCGACGGACAGATTGAACTGAATGCGCCGCTGGGGCTGGACGCCCTGTTTACCTTCACCCTCACGCCAAACCCCCGTCATGCGATTCCGGCGGTGTTTGCAGAGCGCGTCAGCCGTAAGGGCTGGCTGACGTTGTGGCCGAAACTGCAAATAAAAGCGAAGACCGAAAAGAATGCGTTAACTCTGTAAGGAATACGAAAAGCAGGTAAAGCCTTCGCCTGTCACCGCCGATACCTGTTGAGCACGCTTACGTGCAAAATTTGATTCTTACTAAGTGAGGCTTTATGACTACTATCAGCGCCACCAGCAGCTCACTGAGCTCGGCGTCCACCAGTGATTCAGGCAGCTCCAGTCAGATCGCACAGCTGACCAAACAGATCGCAAAACTGACCGAGCAGGTAAAAAACCTGAGCAGTTCCGGCGGCAGCTCTGAAGACGTGCAGGAACAGCAGGAAATGCTGCAACAGCAAATCGAATTGCTGCAACAGCAGATTGCACAAATCGAGCAACAACAGGCACAGAAAGCCCTTCAGCAGCAGCAAAAGCAAGAAGCCGCCGCTGAAATGAAGAAAGAAGAAGGCGTCAACAAGCCGTCTGAAACCAACGCGATCGATATCTACGTCTGATTTTTAAATGCAGGGAACAGCCAGCACGGATTCAGTAAGTGAACATCCCCTGCTGGCTGCGTTTCTCGCTCAGTTGTGCCGCCTGCTCTTTCACCACCTGCCAGATAGCCTGTGCCGCCGGGGACAACGAGCGGTTTTTCCTTTTCGCCAGCATCAGCACACGGTTGATTTCCGGCGTCAGATTGCGGATCACCAGACGACTGCCTTCCGGCATCGGCAACGCCAGCGCCGGTAAAACGCTGATGCCAATTCCCGCTTCCACCATCGGAAATAACGTGGCCGGATGGCCGATCTCCTGCGCGATTTCCGCTTTCACTTTCTGCGCTTTCAGCGCGCCGTCGATCAGCATCCGGCTGCCGGAGGCATAATCCTGCAGCACCAGTTTCTGACCATTAAGCGCCTGCCATTCCACCACCGGCCGCGTCGCCAGCGGATGATCTTCGCGGCACAGCAGCAAGAAAGGCTCATGCAAAATCGGCTCGCAATCGAGATCGGTGTTTTCACCGGGATCAATCACAATGCCGAAATCCACTTCCGCATTTCTCACACTGTTCAGCACAAGTTGCTGGGCCTGATCACGCAGAAGAATACGGATATCCGGATACTGCAGCTCGCCGCTGGCGATACATTGCGGCATCAGTTGCGCGGATATGGTCTGGCTGGAGGCGATACGTACGCGGCCATTGTGCTGCGTCCCGAAACTGCGGGTATCGAGCAGCATGGCGTGAAGCTCATCAAGCAGCGGTTCGACCCGGTTTGCCAGCCGTAAACCGGCGTCGGTGAGCGCCACTTCACGCGTGGTTCTGTCCAGCAACCGCACGCCCATTTCGGCCTCCAGCTCTTTCAGGCTGTGGCTGATGGCCGACTGGCTTAACCCTATCGCTTCACCGGCGCGGCTGAAGCTGCCGAAGCGGGAAACGGCGACAAATACACGAAGCTGACGGAGAGAATAATTCATGAATTTTCTGCATTAATGGATTAAATAAATCAATTTTTTAATTGTATCGCAAAGGCACAAAATAGCCGCATTCCCGAACAACATTTCCGAGACCTGCTATGCGCTTTTTACCCGATCGTTTCACCCTGACCCTGATCGCCACCGTCCTGTTGGCGACCTTTTTCCCGGCCAGCGGCATGTTTGTCGCTTTTTTCAATAATCTGACCATTTTCGCCATCGGCCTGCTGTTTTTCATGCATGGCGCAAAACTGTCGCGCGAAGCCATTTTTCAGGGCAGCAATAACTGGCGACTGCACCTGTGGGTGATGTTCAGCACCTTCATTTTATTCCCGATCCTCGGCCTGCTGTTCCAGTGGTGGCATCCGGTGGATGTCAGCCCGCAGATTTACAGCGGATTTGTTTATCTGTGTATTTTGCCTGCCACCGTGCAGTCGGCCATTGCCTTCACCTCACTGGCGGGCGGCAATGTGGCGGCAGCGGTGTGCAGTGCTTCCGCGTCCAGTCTGCTGGGGATTTTTGTGTCGCCGTTGCTGGTCAGCGTGCTGATGCATGTGCAGGGCGAAACGGGGAACGGGTTAGAACAGGTCTGGCACATTGTATTGCAACTGCTGGTGCCGTTTGTCGCCGGGCATTTGCTGCGTCCGCTGATTGGTGGCTTTGTAGAACGTCACCGTAAAATGATCGGCAAAACCGACCAGACGTCGATTCTTCTGGTGGTCTATTCCGCGTTCAGCGAAGCGGTCACACAAGGGATCTGGCATCAGGTGGGCATCGGCTCATTGCTGTTTATCGTGGTGTTCAGCCTGGTGCTGCTGGCGTTTATTCTGGTGATCAACACCTATATGGCGCGCTGGATGGGCTTCAGCAAACCCGATGAAATCACCATCGTGTTCTGCGGCTCGAAGAAAAGTCTGGCGAATGGTATTCCGATGGCAAATATTCTGTTCCCGGTCAGCGCGATCGGCATGATGGTGCTGCCGCTGATGATTTTCCATCAGGTGCAGCTGATGACCTGTGCGGTACTGGCGAAACGTTACCAGAAAAAGCAGCAGGAAGCGGCGCTGAAACAGACGCCAGTCACGGAATAATGCGGGCGAATAACAGGCAGAAAAAAGGCGCTGCGTTCAGCGCCTTTGTTTTATGAAAAAGAAAATTTTTATTCGTCAGTGCCGCCCAGACCCGGCCCGTTGCGGCGCAGCGGGTTGATCAGGCTCTGCAATCCTTCGCTTTTGATCGTCAGCGTCAGCTGCATCAGCTCACCGAGTTTTCCCTGCGGGAATTCGTCCTTGCGGGCAAACCACAGCAAATATTCCTCCGGCAGGTCGATCAGCACGCGTCCGGCATATTTACCGAACGGCATCACCGTATTGGCTATCTGGAACAGATCTTCTTTTTCCATCGTTTATTCACCCAGCAGACGGATCATTTCCGCTTCGTCGATCACCTCAATGCCCAGTTCCTGCGCTTTCGCCAGCTTGGAACCCGCCGCTTCACCGGCAATCACCAGATCAGTTTTCTTCGACACGCTGCCGGAGACTTTCGCGCCCAGCGCCGTCAGACGATCTTTGGCTTCGTCGCGGGACAGGATCGACAGCGATCCGGTCAGTACCACGGTTTTACCGGCAAACGGACTGTCGATTTCTTCCGGAACTATGACCTGCACTTCCGGCCAGTGAATGTTGATTTCCGGGCTTAACAGCTCGTCAATCACCTGCTGGTTATGTTCTTCCGACAGGAAATTCACCACGTGTCTGGCGACCACTTCCCCGACGTCCTGCACAGTTTTCAGTGATTCGATATCCGCCGCTCTCAGTGCATCCACTGAACCGTAATGAGCCGCGAGATTTGCCGCCGTCGCTTCGCCCACTTCACGAATACCTAAAGCGTACAGGAATCGCGCCAGCGTGGTTTCTTTGGCTTTTTCCAGCGCATTCACCACGTTTTGTGCCGATTTCGGCCCCATGCGATCCAGACCGGTGAGCTTGCCTGCAGTCAGACGGAACAGGTCAGCCGGCGTTTTGACATATTCTTTGTCGACCAGCTGATCGATGATTTTGTCGCCCATGCCGTCAACGTCCAGCGCGCGTCGGGAAACAAAATGCTTCAGCGCCTCTTTGCGCTGTGCGCCACAAATCAGACCCGCCGTACATCGCGCCACGGCCTCGCCTTCGACACGTTCGACATCAGAGTGACAGACAGGGCAATGCGTCGGGAACACCACTTCGCGGGCATCTTCCGGACGTTCATCCAGCACCACACCGACAACCTGCGGGATCACGTCACCGGCACGGCGGACAATCACGGTATCGCCGATACGCAGGCCAAGACGCTCAATCTCATCCGCATTATGCAGCGTCGCGTTACTGACCATCACGCCTGCGACCAGCACCGGCTCCAGACGGGCAACCGGCGTGATAGCACCGGTACGTCCGACCTGAAACTCGACATCTTTCACCAGCGTGATCTGCTCCTGTGCCGGGAATTTAAATGCCGTCGCCCAGCGCGGCGCACGGGCGACAAAACCCAGCGTTTCCTGAATATCCAGCGAGTCAATTTTCACCACCACGCCATCGATATCAAAACCCAGCGACGGGCGGTCAGCTTCAACCTGACGATAAAATGCCAGCACTTCATCGCTGCCGGTACACAGACGGACGCGGTCACTGACCGGTAAACCCCAGGCCTTAAACTGTTGCAGACGGGCAATATGGCTGCGTGGCAGTTCACCGCCTTCCAGCAGACCCACGCCGTAGCAGAAAAAGGTCAGCGGACGTTTGGCGGTAATGCGCGGATCGAGCTGGCGCAACGAACCGGCGGCGGCATTACGCGGGTTGGCAAACACTTTCCCGCCGGTGCGGCGCGCTTCGTCATTCATCGCCTCAAAGCCCGGCTGTGGCATAAAGACTTCTCCACGCACCTCAAGACGGGCAGGGATATTGTCGCCATGCAGGCGCAGGGGAATGGCGCGGATTGTCCGTACGTTGGCGGTAATGTTCTCGCCGGTGGTGCCATCGCCACGCGTGGCTGCCTGCACCAGTTCGCCATTCTCATACAGCAGGCTTACCGCCAGACCATCAAGTTTCAGCTCGCAACAGAATGTCAGAGGCTCAGCCGTTTTCAGGCGATCCTGCACGCGCTTATAAAACGCCAGGTAGCTTTCTTCATCAAACACGTTGTCGAGCGACAACATCGGTACCTGATGTTTGACCTGTTCAAAGGCAGAAAGCGGTGCTGCGCCCACGCGTTGCGTCGGAGAATCCGCAGTAATCAGTTCAGGGTGCGCAGCTTCCAGCTCACGCAACTCACGCATTAAGCGGTCATACTCCGCATCCGGCACTTCCGGTGCATCCAGAACATGATACTGGTATTCGTGATGGCGCAACTGAGTGCGTAATTGATTGATCTGTTGTTCGATAGTGGCCATGACTCACCGTGGAGATAAAAAACCCCCGGCAAGCGGGGGTTAGGGGAATGGGTGTTTCACGAACGCCTGACTCAGGCGTTCGCCTCGAGGACCTCGCGGATCCGCGCTTTGTACGTTTCGAGCTTCTGCGGCGTAATCATACGACGCTCATCGTCAAGCACCATCGCACCGACATCATCGGCAATACGCTGGGCAGACTGCAACAGCAGTTTGAAGTTCTGATGCGCATCGCCGTAGCAAGGCACCATCATAAACAACGTAACGCCTGGCGTGGAAAAGTCAGACATAGTGTCAGGGTCGAAAGAACCCGGTTTGACCATATTTGCCAGACTGAACAACACCGGACCACTGCCCGCAGGGCTGACGTGACGATGGAAAATATTCATGGCACCAAACTGGAAACCAGCCTGAAGCACGCTGTTAAGCAACACTTCACCGCCGATGATGCCGCCCTGATGCGCTGCAACGTGCAGCACCAGAACCGTCTCTTTCAGTTTCGCTTTCTCAGCCGGGGATTCTTCTGCAGGCGCAAAAGGCGCGGCCTGAGGCTCTGCTTTCGCAGCCGGTGCCGCATCCGCATGAATTTCCTGCGGCGGTACCGGTGCCTGCTGTTTAGCGTCAGGGGTATATTCCTGAGGCGCAAAATCAGCGACAGGTTCGCGACGCGGTGCAGTGACGGGTTCAGCGGCTGAATAACCACTCAGCAACGGATCGTCCTGCACAGCATGTTGCTGTGGCTGAGGCGGTTGTTGAGGACGAGCAACAGGTGCTGGCGCTGGCTGCGCAGGGGAAACCTGCGGCTGACGTGGCGGTGCAGTCTGTTCTGGCTCATCATACTGACCTAAAGTCGGTTCATCCTGAGGATAAGCAGGACGCACGCGCACTTCCCCCACTCCATCGACAAAATCTTCGGACGGAGATTGTTCCCGTTCTTTTTTCACACGTTTAGCTGGACGATCGCGAAACAGCGAAGAGCGTTCTTTACGGCTGGTCCACAAACCGTGTAACAACAACGCTATTATGGCGATCGCGCCAACAACGATTAATATCAGACGCAAATCCTGCATCATTGCTATCTCTGTTGTTCTAATACATTGCCACCACGGCAAACATTCACAATATTAACTCTATTTGCCCACGTAGATAAGTGCAAGTCTGGACTCTACTTTCTGCTAATAAATAGGGCAGTTGCACCTTTTTTTGCTGTTTTTTCAGCCAATCCACTGCTAGCCAGTGGAAAATCATACCGATATGATAGCCCATGTCATTCAACTCAGAGAGAAAATTTCGTTTATGACCTCATCGCAAAGCGCCAGACAAGTAAACGGCGTGCATTATTTCAAACAGGGCTGGACGCTCATTTCCTTACCCGGGATACGACGTTTTGTGATTTTACCGCTGGCCGTGAATGTGCTGCTGATGGGCGGCGCGTTCTGGTGGCTGTTTAGCAAACTGGGAGAATGGATCCCGGCCATGATGAGCAAGGTGCCAACATGGCTGAGCTGGCTGGATTATCTGATCTGGCCGGTGGCGGTGCTGTCTGTGGTGCTGGTGTTCAGCTATTTCTTCAGCACCCTTGCCAACTGGATTGCCGCGCCGTTCAGCGGGTTGCTCGCCGAACAACTCGAAGCACGCCTGACAGGCAAAACGCTGCCCGACACCGGTATCTGGGACATCATGAAAGATCTGCCCCGCATCATGAAACGTGAATGGCAGAAGCTGGCGTATTACCTGCCGCGCGCCCTGCTGCTGTTCGCGCTCTATTTTATTCCGGTGATCGGCCAGACCGTCGCCCCGGTACTGTGGTTCTTCTTCAGCGCCTGGATGGTGGTGATTCAGTACTGTGACTATCCGTTTGATAACCACAAAGTGAGTTTTGCGGACATGCGCCGTTCGCTCGGTAGCAACAAAATCGACAATATGCAGTTTGGCTCACTGGTCAGCCTGTTCACCATGATACCGGTGCTGAATCTGGTGATCCTGCCAGTGGCGGTGTGCGGCGCGACCGCCATGTGGTGTGACCGCTATCGCCATGTTTACGTTAAAAACAATATCGACGTGAATTCCACCCGACAATAATGCGTTTTTCTCACAGCCGCCTGCGGGCGGCTGCCTGCTATGCTTGACTTTTCTTCCCCAAACTTATTTCTTAATAACGTATCGATATACCAAATACCAAAACCTTACTTCACTGGGAAAGCGGTTCGCGTATGCTTTCCTGATTCCCACTAATTTCATAGTGTTGAAAGCTTCACACCGTGAATATTTCATACAGTTAAAGGACGGGTTATGAGCAAGATCTATGAAGACAATTCATTAACAATTGGCCATACGCCACTGGTTCGCCTGAACCGTATCGGTAATGGTCGTATTCTGGCTAAGGTCGAGTCACGTAACCCGAGCTTCAGCGTGAAATGCCGTATCGGTGCCAACATGATTTGGGATGCTGAAAAGAAAGGCATTCTGACCAAAGATATCGAACTGGTTGAACCAACCAGCGGCAACACCGGTATCGCACTGGCTTACGTCGCGGCCGCGCGCGGTTACAAACTGACGCTGACCATGCCGGAAACCATGAGTGTGGAACGCCGCAAGTTGCTGAAAGCCCTCGGTGCCAATCTGGTGCTGACCGAAGGCGCGAAAGGCATGAAAGGGGCGATTGCCAAAGCTGAAGAAATCCAGGCCAGCGATCCGCAGCGTTATCTTATTCTTCAGCAGTTCAGCAATCCGGCCAACCCGGCCATCCACGAACAAACCACCGGCCCGGAAATCTGGGAAGATACCGATGGCGCAGTGGATGTGCTGATTGCGGGCGTGGGCACCGGCGGGACGATCACCGGGACCGGCCGTTATCTGAAAAGCAAAAAAAGCAGCGTCACGCTGGTGGCCGTGGAGCCAACAGATTCACCCGTTATCACCCAGACGCTGAACGGCGAAGAAGTGAAACCCGGCCCGCACAAAATTCAGGGTATCGGTGCCGGTTTTATTCCGGGCAACCTGGATCTGGAACTGCTGGATCGTGTCACGCTGATCACCAATGACGAATCTATCCAGATGGCACGTCGCCTGATGGAAGAAGAAGGCATTCTGGCGGGGATTTCTTCCGGTGCAGCCGTCGAAGCGGCAGTAAAATTATCCAAAGAACCGGAATTTGCTGATAAAACGATCGTGGTTATCCTGCCATCATCTGGCGAACGCTATCTGAGTACCGCATTGTTTGCCGATTTGTTCACCGAGAAAGAATTGCAACAATAATGCCACATCCTTAAAAGCGGCTAAAAAAGCACCTCAAGGGGTGCTTTTTTGTGGCCTGCGTCAAAGTTTATACCACTCCGTCATTGATTTTACCCGCCAGGTTTAGTATTTAACCGGACAATTATTTCGATGCTCGAAATTAATCGCTTCCATGATGCCTTCCCGCTGAATCGATTTACCGATTTGTTACATGAGGGAAAAAGACGGCATAATGGAGGAATAACAGAAAAGCCTGGATCCAGGGCAAAGAGTTTTATCGCTGAGTGCGTTATTTTCTCTTTTCTGTTGCATCAGAACCTGCCCCTGAACCATAGTCAGGCGCTAATCTCTACAGGCTAAAGTGAAGGCCATAAGCTAAACTTTAGCTCCACAACATTACTTTAATAAGTTGGGGAAACAACAATGTTCCAGCAAGAAGTTACTATTACCGCTCCTAATGGTCTGCACACTCGCCCTGCTGCACAGTTCGTGAAAGAAGCGAAAGGTTTCGCGTCTGACATCACCGTGACATCAAACGGTAAAAGCGCCAGCGCTAAAAGCCTGTTCAAACTGCAAACTCTGGGCCTGACTCAGGGCACCGTTGTGACCCTCTCAGCTGAAGGTGAAGACGAGCAGAAAGCCGTTGAACACTTGGTAAAACTGATGGCAGAGCTCGAGTAACAACAGCCGCTCTTATATAGTTTAAACCAGTCAAGAGAAAGGTAGGGTTATGATTTCAGGCATTTTAGTATCTCCCGGTATCGCTTTCGGCAAAGCACTTCTGTTGAAAGAAGATGAAATTGTCATCAACCGGAAAAAAATCTCTCCTGATCAGGTTGATCAGGAAGTTGAGCGTTTCCTGACGGGCCGTGCGAAAGCCTCTGCCCAGCTGGAAGTGATCAAGACCAAAGCCGGTGAGACCTTCGGTGAAGAGAAAGAAGCCATCTTCGAAGGCCACATCATGTTGTTGGAAGACGAAGAGCTTGAACAGGAAATCATAGCCCTCATCAAAGACGAGCATGCTTCTGCTGACGCTGCTGCTTTCTCTGTCATTGAAGGCCAGGCGAAAGCCCTGGAAGAGCTTGATGACGAATACCTGAAAGAACGTGCGGCTGACGTGCGTGACATCGGTAAACGCCTGCTGCGCAACATTCTCGACATGACCATCGTTGATCTGAGTTCCATTCAGGACGAAGTTATCCTGGTGGCAACCGATCTGACCCCGTCAGAAACCGCACAGCTGAACCTGAACAAGGTTCTGGGCTTCATCACTGATTTGGGTGGCCGTACTTCTCACACCTCAATCATGGCGCGTTCCCTGGAATTACCTGCAATCGTAGGTACCAGCGACGTGACCAAACAAGTCAAAAATGATGACTATCTGATCCTCGACGCCGTAAACAATAAAATCTATGTCAACCCGACAGCAGACGTTATTGACGAGCTGAAAGCCGTTCAGAACCAGTACATTTCCGAAAAAGACGAACTGACCAAATTGAAAGATCTGCCGGCGATCACGCTGGACGGTCATCAGGTTGAAGTCTGTGCCAACATCGGTACCGTGCGCGATGTCGCCGGTGCAGAGCGCAATGGCGCTGAAGGTGTCGGCCTGTATCGTACAGAATTCCTGTTCATGGACCGTGACAGCCTGCCTACCGAAGAAGAGCAATTCCAGGCGTATAAAGCCGTTGCTGAAGCGATGGGTTCACAGGCGGTTATCGTGCGTACCATGGACATCGGCGGTGATAAAGATCTGCCGTACATGAACCTGCCAAAAGAAGAGAACCCGTTCCTGGGCTGGCGTGCAATCCGTATCTGTCTGGACCGTAAAGAAATTCTTCACGACCAGCTGAAAGGCATTCTGCGTGCTTCTGCGTTCGGTAAACTGCGCATCATGTTCCCGATGATCATTTCTGTTGAAGAAGTGCGTGAACTGAAAGCAGAACTGGAAATGCTGAAAGCGCAGCTGCGCGAGAAAGGTCAGGCGTTCGATGAAACCATCGAAGTCGGCGTAATGGTGGAAACACCGGCTGCCGCAGTGATTGCTCATCATCTGGCAAAAGAAGTCGATTTCTTCAGTATTGGTACAAACGATCTTACCCAGTATACTTTGGCAGTGGATCGCGGTAACGAGCTGATTTCTCATCTGTACAACCCAATGTCTCCGTCAGTACTTGGTTTAATTAAGCAAGTTATTGACGCATCTCATGCTGCCGGTAAATGGACAGGGATGTGCGGCGAGCTAGCCGGTGACGAACGTGCTACACTTCTTCTATTGGGCATGGGGTTAGATGAGTTCAGCATGAGCGCTATCTCTATCCCACGCATCAAGAAAATTATTCGCAATACAAACTTCGAAGATGTGAAAGCGCTGGCAGATCAGGCCCTGGCCCAACCTACGGCGCAAGAGTTGATGAACCTGGTTAACAAGTTCATTGAAGAAAAAACACTCTGCTAATTGCGCGATGCTGGTAAAGCTGCCCAAATTAATGCTTAGGAGAAGATCATGGGTTTGTTCGATAAACTGAAATCATTGGTTTCTGATGATAAAAAAGACGTTGGCACTATTGAAATCGTAGCGCCGATCTCTGGTGAGATTGTCAACATTGAAGATGTGCCTGACGTAGTTTTCGCTGAGAAAATCGTAGGTGACGGTATTGCTATCAAACCATCTGGCAACAAAATGGTTGCGCCGGTTGATGGTACTATCGGTAAAATCTTCGAAACTAACCATGCTTTCTCAATCGAATCCGACAGTGGCATCGAGTTGTTCGTGCACTTCGGTATCGACACCGTTGAACTGAAAGGCGAAGGCTTCAAACGCATCGCTGAAGAAGGTCAACGTGTTAAGAAAGGCGATTTGGTTATCGAGTTTGATCTGGCTCTGCTGGAAGAGAAAGCGAAGTCTACCCTGACTCCGGTTGTCATCTCTAACATGGACGAGATCAAAGAGCTGATTAAACTGACGGGTAGCGTGACTGTGGGCGAAACCCCAATCATCCGCATCAAGAAGTAATTCGCTCAGCGAGATGTAAAGCAAGAAGTTAAAAACGGCGCCTTATCAGCGCCGTTTTTTATTGCCTGTAAAAACAGCAATCTGCAAAATAATTCGAGTCGCAGTAAGGCGGCAAACGAAGCCATCCCGATGAGCTTACACGAAGTAAGTGATTCGGGTGGCTGAGAGTAGCCAACGCATCTGCGGCTCGAATTATGAAGCGGATTTCCAGTGAGGAACTTGAAGGCTGATGATCAGTCCATGTGGCTGCGCATTACGGGCATCCACTTTCCCCTCATGCGCCACCATCACTTTGCGGGTGATTGCCAGCCCCAGACCGTAGCCTTTGCCTGACAGTGGCGATTTCACGCGCACGAACGGGTCAAAGATACTCGACAGCTTATCTTCTTCCACACCCGGCCCCTGATCGGCCACTTCAATCTGCAAATATTGCTCGACCTGCGCCAGCGATACAGTGATGGTCTGACCGCGGGCAGAAAAACGCAGCGCATTGCGTACCACGTTATCCACGGCTCGTCGCATCAGTTCTGCATTGCCTTTCACGGTGTAATCCGTTTCATCCGGTGATTCAGGGTTCATGGCAATCTCAACGCCCGGCAATTGTGCTTCGTAGCGGGCATCGTTCACCACCGCTTCCACCAGCCCGTAGAGATCGAAATATTCCTCATCGGGAATTTCGCTGTTTTCAGTGCGCGACAATGCCAGCAATTCGCCGATCATCTTATCCAGACGCCCCGCTTCATGCTCAATACGGCTCAGCGAGGTATCGACATTAGACGGATTTTGCCGCGCCAGTCCGATCGCCAGTTGCAGGCGTGCCAGCGGCGAACGCAATTCATGCGAAACGTCGTGCAGCAACTCCTCGCGCGCTTTTACCAGCACCTGTAAGCGTTCGGCCATGGAGTCGAAATCACGCGCCACTTCTGACAACTCGTCGTGACGTTTCCCCATGCTGCTATACAACCGTACAGAGAGATCGCCCTGCGCCACACGTCCGAAAGCTTTACGCATTTGCAGCATAGGTCGCGTCAGGTTCCAGGCCAGCACGGCGCTGAACAGCAATCCGCCAAGCCCGCCCAGCCATAACAGCGGCGGTGGCATATTCAGCAGTTCGCGACGTTTCCGTGGCCGGTATTCTTCCATCAGCCCTTTCACGTCATAGCGCAGACGATAGCCCTGCCCGTCCGGCCCCTGAACAAACTCCACCACTTCATGGGGAATTTTACCGGGTTCCAGATCCTGCATACTGTTGCCTTTGGCGGGCAGCAAGGAAGGCGATACCGAGAAGAATTGCCGGTCATCCGCTGGCCAGTCGGCCATCATGGCGTTGAGAGCAGGCAAGCCACCCGAATGCAATGTTGAGACGGCAGAGGTAATTTGCAGTTTCACAAACCGGCGGGCAATGCCGCTTTCCGGCGGTTCATGCGGATTATAAAAGGCGAAAACCACCCAGAGCCCCTGAGTGATCGCCACGAAGGTAAACCAGAATCCCAGCAGGATTTTCCAGAACAGCCTTCCGCGCAGTCGTTTAGCGGATTCTATAGCCAATGCTGCGCACCGTTTCAATAGTCAGAATATCGCCACCTTCCAGTGACCCCAGTTTCTGACGGATGTTACTGATGTGCACATCAATACTGCGGTCATAGGCTTCACGCGGACGCCCCAGACCTTTTTCCGACAACTCATCTTTTGAAACCACACGTTCCGGTGAACGCAGCAGTAACTCCAGCAGATTGAATTCAGAGGCCGTCAGATCGAAAGGCACACCGCGCCATTCGCTGCTGCGGGTCGCCGGATTCAGCGTCAGGTCGCCATAGATCACTGAGGAAGAGTCAGAATGCGATTCCTGCTGTTCCTCCACACGGCGCAGCACGGCACGCAGACGGGCCACCAGTTCACGCGGATAACAGGGTTTCGGCATGTAATCGTCCGCCCCCATTTCCAGGCCAATCACGCGGTCGATATTGTCGCCCTTCGCCGTCAGCATAATGATCGGCAGACGGCTGTTTTTACGCACCTGACGCAGAACATCAATGCCGCTCATGTCCGGCAGCATAATATCGAGGATCATCGCCGTGTATTCGCCAGACATCGCGCCTTCCACACCGGCTCTGCCGGTCAGCACCAGAGAGGCGT
The DNA here is from genome assembly GCF_021276285.1 of Rahnella victoriana. NCBI lineage: Bacteria > Pseudomonadati > Pseudomonadota > Gammaproteobacteria > Enterobacterales > Yersiniaceae > Rahnella > Rahnella victoriana. The sequence continues at coordinate 2,866,840 of NZ_CP089919.1, read as the reverse complement.
CAAAGCCTTCTGCGATCAGGTATTCGCTGAGCATGGTGCCTAACTCAAGATCGTCATCGACTAACAAAATTTTCATTCTTATTTCCGCCTGGCTAAAATTTTGGTCATTTTTACCACTAAGCCTGCCCTTCGCAGCCGCTTTTACTCTAATTTTACATTCAACAGCTGAATATAGAATTAAACATTAAAAACGCCAGTGGATAAGTAACGGTCTCCGCGATCGCAGATGATCGCCACCACCACGCTGCCCGGATGGCTTCTGGCAACGCGTAACGCCCCTGCCACGGCTCCGCCGGAACTCACGCCACAGAAGATACCTTCTGTCCGCGCCAGTGCGCGCATGGTGTCTTCTGCTTCTTTCTGGCCCATATCCATCACTTCATCAACCAGTTCAGGATTGAAAATCCCCGGCAGATATTCCACCGGCCAGCGGCGTATACCCGGAATGCTGCTGCCTTCTGAAGGTTGCAGCCCGACGATTTTAACCCCGGCGTGCTGGCTGCGCAGAAAACGGCTGACACCGGTGATCGTGCCGGTGGTGCCCATGCTGGAGACAAAATGCGTAATGCGCCCGTGCGTTTGTTGCCAGATTTCGGGGCCGGTGGTGGTGAAGTGAGCGAGCGGATTATCGGGATTATTAAACTGATCCAGCACTTTCCCCTGCCCCTGCTTTTCCATGTCCAGCGCCAGATCGCGCGCGCCTTCCATTCCCTGTGCCCGGCTGACCAGTAACAGCTCCGCGCCGTACGCGCGCATCGACGCCTGACGCTCAAGGCTCATATTTTCCGGCATCAGCAATTTCAGCTTGTAGCCTTTCAGCGCGGCAATCATCGCCAGCGCAATACCGGTATTGCCGCTGGTGGCCTCGATCAGCGTATCACCCGGGCGAATTTCACCGCGCTTTTCTGCCTGCTCAATCATAAACAGTGCGGCACGATCTTTTACCGATCCGGCGGGATTATTGCCTTCCAGTTTGACCCAAATCTCGCTGTCCAGATCCTGAGTCAGGCGCTGTAATCTCACCAGAGGGGTATTACCGATGTAATGTTCAAGCGTACTCACGGGCTTGCCTTATATTAAAAGGATATATTGACTGATAAAAAATACATAAACAGATATCAGGCGATAAAAAGGGCGGCCTGATGACCGCCCTGAGACACATTCTGATTAAAAAATATCAGGCGCTCTTCGCTAACGCAACGGGTTGTAGCGGTTGATCACCGGCATACAGACGACCATTCAGCCCGCCGACGTAAAAACGATCGCCGCGCTGAGGTGCGCCGTTGCCGTGCGTTTCTGACAGTACCACGGAAAGCGGTTCATCATGCCAGCCCTCAGCCTGCACGATAAGCTGCCAGAAGTGACCGCGCGGGCTGACTTCCAGCACTTTCACCGGTAACGGACAACGCTCCGTGCTTTGCGCGGTGATTTCCATTTCCCACGGACGCAGGAACAAGTCGACCGCGCCCTGATGCAGCGGCGGGTTTTCCAGCGGCCAGTGATGCGCGCCGACATACAACTGCGAGCCACGAATTTCGCCGCCGATTTTATTCACTTCACCCATGAATTCCAGCACGAAACGGGTCGCCGGTTCACGCCAGATTTCTTCCGGTGCGCCAACCTGTTCGATATTGCCCTGACTCATCACCACCACGCGGTCGGCGACTTCCATGGCTTCTTCCTGATCGTGGGTCACGAATACGCTGGTGAATTTCAGTTCTTCATGCAACTGACGCAGCCAGCGGCGCAGCTCTTTACGCACCTGGGCATCCAGCGCGCCGAAGGGTTCATCCAGCAGCAGAATTTGCGGCTCGACCGCCAGCGCACGGGCCAGCGCCACACGCTGTTTCTGACCGCCGGAAAGCTGTGCCGGATAACGGTTTGCCAGATGGGCTAACTGCACCATCTCCAGCAATTTAGTGACTTTCTGTTTGATGGCCCCGGCGTCCGGACGCTCGCGGCGCGGCAGAACCGTCAGACCGAAGGCAATATTGTCGAACACGGTCATATGACGGAACAGCGCATAATGCTGGAACACAAAGCCGACCTGACGATCGCGGGCGTGCAGACGCGTCACGTCTTTGCCGTGAAAACTCAAATGCCCCGCGCTCTGATTTTCCAGCCCGGCGATAATACGCAGCAGCGTGGTTTTACCGGAACCGGAAGGCCCGAGCAACGCCACCATCTCCCCGGAAGCAATATCGAGCGAGATATCATTGAGCACCTTGGTGCGGCCAAAATATTTGTTGATACCGTTAATTTCAATGCTCATGACTTTCCTCCCGCTCAAGACGGTCGTTGTGGCGCTTCAGACGCCATTGCAGGCCGCTTTTCAGAAACAGTGTGACAATTGCCATCAGGGTTAACAGCGCTGCGGCAGTAAACGCGCCAGCGGTGTTGTAGTCCTGATGCAGTAATTCAACTTGTAAAGGCAGCGTGTACGTTTCGCCGCGAATAGAACCGGATACCACGGACACCGCGCCAAATTCACCGATCGCGCGGGCATTGGTCAGCACCACGCCGTACAGCAATGCCCAGCGGATGTTCGGCAGAGTCACGCGGCGGAACATCTGCCAGCCGGAGGCGCCGAGTAAGACCGCCGCTTCATCTTCATGGCTGCCCTGACTGAGCATCACCGGCACCAGCTCACGGATAACAAACGGACAGGTGACAAATACCGTCACCATCACCATGCCCGGCCAGGCGAACATAAACTGAATGTTGTGGGCATCCAGCCAGCCGCCAATCGGGCCGTTAGTGCCGTAAAACAGCAGATAAAGCAGACCGGCGACCACCGGTGACACCGCGAACGGAATGTCGATCAGCGTCAGTAACAGCTGACGTCCCGGAAAATTAAAGCGCGCCACCAGCCAGGCCAGCAGCGTGCCGAAAATCAGGTTAACCGGCACGGTGATCAGCGCCATCAGCACGGTCAGCCAGATGGAGTGCAACATGTCGGAGTCCGACAGGTTCTTCCACACCGCCGCAATGCCATCAGAAAATGCCAGCACAAAAATGCTGATCATCGGGATCACCAGCAGCAGCACGCAGATCAGCACACCGGTGCCAATCAGCGACCATTTCACCCAGTCAATACGCTGGCGTTTTTCCCCTGCAAAAGCCGGAATATCAGACATTACTGGCCTCCCAGACGACGGCCATAACGGCTCTGTAAGGTGTTAATCGCAAACAGCAGCAGCAGCGATGCCGCGAGGATCACGGAAGCAATGGCGCTGGCCGCCGGGTAATCAAATTCCTGCAAGCGGATGAAAATCATCAGCGAGGTGACTTCGGTTTTCCACGCAATGTTCCCGGCGATGAAAATGACCGCCCCGAACTCCCCGAGACTGCGGGTGAAGGACAACGCGGTGCCCGCCAGCAGCGAAGGCATCACCTCCGGCAATACCACGCGACGGAAACTCTGCCAGCGCGAGGCGCCGAGGGTTTCAGCCGCTTCTTCATATTCCGGGCCTAACTCTTCCAGCACCGGCTGCACGGTGCGCACCACGAACGGGATGCTGGTAAACGCCATCGCCACCGCAATACCGAGCCAGGTGTAGGCCACTTTGATATCAAAATGCGCCAGCCACTGGCCGTAAAAACCGGTGGTAGAAAATAATCCGGCCAGCGTTAAACCGGCGACGGCGGTTGGCAGGGCAAACGGCAAATCCATCAGCCCGTCGATCAGGCTTTTGCCCGGAAACTCGTAACGGGTGAGGATCCACGCCATCAGCATGCCGAAGAAACAGTTAAAAAGACTCGCCACGCCCGCTGCCAGCAGCGTCACTTTATAGGCCGCCACCACCTGACCGTTGGTGATGACATCCCAGTATTGCGACAGGGTCATTTGCGACAACTGCATCACCAGCGCGCTCAGCGGCAGCAACAGGACAAGGCACACGAACAGCAAACTGCTGCCGAGGCTCAGGGTGAATCCGGGTAAAACGCGTTTGCTCGACAACAACATTACTGGTGACCTTGCTCTAACAGTTTGTCCAGCTCACCGCCGGTACTGAAATGGGTTTCCATCACTTGTGGCCAGCTTCCGAACTGTTCTTCAACCTTGAACAGTCTGGTGTCCGGGAATTGCCCTTTCGCCGCCGCCATCGCCGTTTTGTCATACACGCGGTAATTAAAACTGGTGATGATTTTCTGCGCCTGCGGGCTCCACAAATAATTCAGATACGCTTTCGCGGCTTTCTCAGTGCCATTTTTCTCGACATTTTTATCCACCCAGGCGACCGGGAATTCCGCCAGAATGTCCACCTTCGGGACAATCACTTCGTATTTATCATCGCCGTATTGTTTGCGGATATTGTTCACTTCGGATTCAAAGCTGATCAGCACATCGCCCAGCCCGCGTTCGACAAATGTGGTGGTGGCGCCACGGCCGCCGGTATCAAAGACCTGCACGTTTTTCAGGAAGCTCGCCATCTTCTCGCGGGTCTGCGTCTGGTTTTTATTGTCTTCCAGATTGAACGCACCCCAGGCCGCGAGATAGGTATAACGGCCATTGCCGGAGGTTTTAGGATTCGGGAACACGAGACTCACGCCCGGACGCGCTAAATCGTCCCAGCTGTGGATATTCTTTGGATTGCCCTTGCGCACCAGAAACGCCATGGTGGAATAGAATGGCGAACTGTTGTTCGGCAGACGTGTTTGCCAGTCGGCCGGGATCAGATTGCCGCGGTCATGCAAAATCTGCACATCCGTCACCTGATTGTAAGTGACCACATCGGCTTTAAGACCCTGCAAAATCGCCAGCGCCTGCTTGGACGAACCGGCATGGGACTGTTTGATATCCAGTTTGTCGCCGTTATTTTGCTCCGCCCATTGTTTCTGGAAAGGCGGATTCAGGGCAGAAAACAGTTCACGGGAGACATCATAAGAGCTGTTGAGCAATTCAGTCGCCGACGCGGCTACGCTGGCCAGCAAGAGTGCCGCCACCGAACCTTTCAGCACGTTGCCTGTAAACCACGTTTTAGCAAACCCCGTTTCTGTTTTCATGCTCAGCCTTAGGTGATGAATCGATTTGCGACACGAATATGAATCGCTCAATATCACACAGTGTATTTATAACTGAGGGTCAGGCTGTAACGGTTTTATATACCATTTGGTGATTTTCAAGCATGAAAAGCTATAAGGCATTAACAACCGCAGGGGAAAATAACAGGAAGGAAAGAAACAGCGCGCCCACGGGGAACGCGCTGAGAGAACTTAGAGTGCGAGAAGGCGGGTCAGGGACGGCGCGAAATAATAGCTGCCGGTTACCGGACGGGTGAAGCGCAGCATGGCATCACGTTTACCATCGAGATCGCCAAACATGCTCAGCAGCTGTTTCTCAATGTTCCACAAACGGGCGCAATAGCTGATGAAATACAATCCGTGCTCACCGCTGGCAGTGCCATAAGGCAGGCTCTGACGCAGGATTTTCAGGCCCTTGCCGTCCTCTTTCAGATCCACGCGGCTGACGTGTGACGTCGCCGGACGGGTTTCTGAATCCAGTTCTTCGTCGGTGTCTTTGGTACGGCCGATCACCTCTTCCTGCTGCTGCACGGAGAAGCGTTCCCATTGCACCAGATTATGTTTCCAGCGTTGCACCATCACATAACTGCCGCCAGCATCGACGCTGCCTTCAGGAATAATCGCTACCTGCGCGCGGGCTTCCGCTTTCGGGTTTTCAGTGCCATCGACAAAGCCGCTCAGATCACGTTCTTCCAGCGCACGGAAACCGTGGGTTTCTTCCTCGACGGTGATCGCACTGCCGAAGGCTTTCAGTGCCGCCTGGGCCAGCGCAAAGTTCACGTCATGACGCAGGGACTGAATGTGCAGCAACATATCGCGCTGCGTCGCGGGCGCCAGACCTTTGCCCAGCGGCACGAAAGATTTCAGTTCATCCGCGCCCTGGTTGCCGGATAAATCACGCCACACATCGTTGCCAAAGGCCACGACCGCACCAAGATGTTCGGTGGGAAATTTTTTCTGCATGTCTTCCAGTACGGCCACAAATGCACGGCAGCCCTGCCGGAGCGCATCCAGGTCACCCTGAGCTTTCGCTTCAATGTAAATCGCGAAACGGCAATGTTCGGGTAAAATGCCGCTCTGAACCTGAGTCATCTTCTCATCCTCGTTAATTTGACCGGCGTCATCATACCGGATGTCAATAAAAATGCCTTGCGCGAAGGCAAGGCATTGAGGGCTTTTTAAGCGGAGAAAACCGTTTTATTGCGCGGCAGCGGCCTGTGCCGGATTGGCGCGCCAGATAATTTTGCTGACCTTCCAGTCTTTCAGGGCATCATCCGAAGGCATCAGCGAATCCGGGCCATGCCAGATACCGCTGAACACATAGGTCACGTGAGCACTTTGCGGCGCTTTACACTCGACGCTTTCGGCGTCATCACCTTCACCCTTCACGCACACATCAAAAGCCTTGCTGTAGAGATCGCTGAACGGCGTACCGATTTTGACGCCCCACTCGCTTTCGACTTTCGGATCCACCACGTCAACGCGCTGCACCGTGCCTTTCGGCTCGCCGCTGATCGACATTTTCACCTCTTTGCCATCCATCGCCTGGAAGAAGCTGAGCATTTTGCCGTTGCTCATCGACATACCACTGCGCAGGGTATAGTCGCCGTCGAGCGCGTCAGTGATCGCGGTTTCCGTCAGCGGCGTGCTGGCGGTGATCCCACCGACTCCTTTATCGCTGACCGTCGCACTGCTGCCAAACCAGTTAAGCGGATTCATCGCTGACCAGGAGACGTCTGGCCATGACATATGTGACATCGACGAACAGCCGGTCAGGATCAGCGGCAGCGCCAGTAACAGCGGGCGAACCCGCAGGCGAACAGTCATTCGGTACACTCCTTGAATCATTATTGTTTAGCGCCAGTTCGAGTACTTACTCAGTAAGAAAGTTCAGCCCCAAATGGAATATGCTTCAGACCAGACGGCGCGCGGCATCAAAACAGGCGCGCAGACGACGGCTCATTAACCAGTAAGCCAGCGCGGCGGCATCCAGCAACGCCAGCACAATGTCCACACCTGAAATACTGTCGGTACTTTGCCACAAACCCAGCGCCTGCAAGGCAAAGGTGATGAACATACCGGCCAGCAACAGCCAGTAACCGGCCTGCCAGACCCGTGGCCACAGATGACGGCGTCCGCTGAGCAAAAACACCAGCGCGGGGGGCAAACCGAGCAACATACCGGACCAGAAATTCTGCGATTCGGGATAAAACAACGCCAGCAGATCACTGCCCTGCTGACGTGACGCACCGACCATCACAAACAATATCCAGGTCCGCGCCTGCAAAATCAAAATCGTCCAGAACCACAGCGGCAACCGCAACATACCGTGGTCGTTATAATCATCCGGGTTCATAAAAAGAACAACGTTCCTGCAAATAAGGTGAAAGTTAACCCTCGCTCAGGGACATACCCGACATAAATCGACGTCTGTCGGGCAGGCGCTTAAGAAACTGTTAAGAACAGTCTGCTTTAATGGTTTCTAACACGGCAACACATCCTGAACGATGTCATAGTTGCCGGTGCTCTGGAAACATTAACTTAAGGACGACTATTATGATGAAGAAGATCACGCTGGCAACCCTCATTGCACTTTGTTCCGCAACCGCGTTTGCTCAGCAGACCGGTGGCTTTAACGGCCCGTCGGCGCAGGAAACGCAAACCCAGCCTGCCGCGCAGGGCGGTTTCACCGGCACCACGGCGCTGAGCACGGTGAAAGACACGCAAGCCATGAAGGATGATCAGTGGGTGATGCTGGAAGGGTTCATCGATCAGCGCATCGACCATGATAAATACATTTTCCGCGACAACACCGGCACCCTCAATGTCGAAATTGATGGCAAACGCTGGCAGGGACAGAACGTGTCGCCGAAAGACAAAATCCGCATTGAAGGTAAAGTCGATAAAGACTGGAACTCTGTGGAAGTGGATGTCAAAAGCGTAAAACTGATCAAGTAACGCAGAAAACGAAGCCCCGGCGGATCACTCCTGCCGGGGCTTTTTTATATGAGCTTACCTAAGTAAGTGATTCGGGCAGGTGCGCGTAGCCCACGCATCTGCAACCTGAAGGACACAGGTATATCAGTATTCCTGATCTTCGATCAGTCGTTTACCGAGCAGCAAAGTATCCGAAATCTCATAACCCAGTTTTTCATACATGCTGACTACCGCATCGTTTTCAGCACGCACCATTAAATTCATTTTCGGGCAACCGCGGGCGATTAACTTCTTCTCCAGACGGTTTACCAGCGCATTGGCAATGCCACGGCCGCGATAATCAGGATGTACACCCAGATAATTGGCTGATCCGCGATGACCGTCGTAGCCGCCCATCAGCGTCGCCACCACTTCACCGCCCACTTCCGCCACCAGGAAAAACTCGGGGCTGTGGTTAATTTTACGTTCAATATCCAGCTCAGGATCATTCCACGGACGCAGCAGGTCGCAACGTTCCCATAAGGTCAGTACTTCTTCGAAATCTTCTTGACGGTATACGCGAATTTCCATCACTGTTCGCCGCTGTTAGTAGGGGTTTATCTGATTATCGCGTGATCTGATTGATACGCAACATCAAAATCACAGATTGTGTACTTTATGAACCGTTTTCAGCGATAAAATCTTCACATAAAACAACAGGCCGCCTCTCCGCAGACGGAGATTTATTCGGTGGCAGATTCATTCACGACACAATATTCATAAAAAGTAATAGTTCTCAGATCGAAACTATAAAAAAGATACTCTATAACATAGGGCATTCTGCATTTTTTCTGACGGTAACGGACTGATGTTAAACCCCCTGAATAAATTTCTGCATTTCCAGCCTCTCCCTGCCGCCGCCACCCGTCGCCAGTTGTTACTGTCCGGGCTTGGATTAGCCATTGCCGCTTTCGGTTCACGTTCTGCCAGCGCCGCACAGCAGGAGCACATCACCAAATCCGCCCCCGCCCCTAAACCACCGGGCGCAAAAAAACTGGTGATGATCGACCCCGGCCACGGCGGTATAGATTCCGGTGCTGTCGGCCATGAAGGCTCGGAAGAAAAACATGTGGTGCTGGAAATCGCCAACTATGTGCGGGAATTTCTGGGCGAACAAAGCCATATTGAGGTCAAACTGACCCGTGATTCGGATCACTTTATTCCGCTTTATCAGCGTGTTGAGCTGGCGCATCAGCATCAGGCCGATCTGTTCGTCTCGATTCATGCCGATGGTTACACCAGCCCGACAGCCTCCGGCGCGTCGGTTTTCGCGCTCTCCAACCGGGGAGCCAGCAGCGCCATGGCGCGTTACATGTCGAAAAAAGAAAACGATGCCGATCTGGTCGCGGGTGCGAAATATGCCAAAGAAGACAACAATTATCTCCAGCAAGTCCTGTTTGATCTGGTACAGACCGACACCATTAAAAACAGTCTGACGCTGGGTCACCATGTGCTCGACAGGATCCGCCCGATCCACCATCTTCACAGTCAGCAAACCGAACAGGCGGCCTTTGCCGTACTGAAATCGCCATCAATTCCGTCGATTCTGGTGGAAACGTCCTTTATCACCAACCATCAGGAAGAACAGTTACTGAGCACCACGGCATTCCGCCGCGAAATTGCGCAGGCCATTTCACAGGGTATTGTGAATTTCTTCAGCTATTTCGACGCCAACGAGCGTAAACCCCACTGAGCTGCCAAACTGACAGCAAATCACGCTATACTGATGACCACTTTTTTCTCATTCAGCGCCCGCACGGCGCTGAATGTCCTTTCAGTCAACGTCTGCGAGTTTGCCCGTGAGCCAATCCATTCCCGACATCCAGCAAGTCAAAACCTTCCTGCTTAAACTTCAGGAGCACATTTGCCAGAAACTGGCGGCCGCCGATGGCAAAGGCCAGTTCGCTGAAGATCAATGGGTGCGCGAGGAAGGCGGCGGCGGTCAAAGCCGGGTTCTGACGAATGGCGCGGTGTTTGAACAGGCCGGGGTGAATTTCTCCCACGTTTCCGGTGCCACCCTGCCCGCTTCCGCCACCGCGCATCGCCCCGAACTGGCGGGACGCAGCTTTCAGGCGATGGGCGTCTCCCTGGTTATTCATCCGCTGAACCCCTATGTGCCGACCAGCCATGCCAACGTGCGCTTTTTCATTGCGGAAAAACCCGGCGAAGCACCGGTCTGGTGGTTTGGCGGCGGTTTCGATCTCACGCCTTATTACGGTTTTGAAGAAGACGCCCGCCACTGGCACCTCACTGCACAACAGCTTTGCCAGCCGTTCGGCGACGATGTCTATCCGAAATACAAAAAATGGTGCGACGATTACTTCTTTATCAAACACCGCAACGAAGCACGCGGGATCGGCGGCTTATTCTTTGATGACCTGAATTCACCGGATTTCGACACCTGCTTTAACTTTATGCAGGCGGTCGGTAACGGCTTTACTGACGCCTATCTGCCGGTGGTGGAAAAACGCAAAACACTGCCGTGGGGCGAACGTGAGCGCCAGTTCCAGCTCTACCGCCGTGGCCGCTACGTTGAATTCAATCTGGTGTGGGATCGCGGCACGTTGTTTGGCCTGCAAACCGGCGGTCGCACGGAATCCATTTTAATGTCGATGCCACCCCTGGTGCGCTGGGAATACGGTTACCAGCCGGAAGAAGGCAGCCCGGAAGCCGCGCTGTACCGCGATTTTCTGCCGGTACGCGACTGGCTGGCTGAAAATGGCTTATCTGAAAACGGAGCGCCAAACTGATGCAAATCTGGGTTGATGCGGATGCATGTCCGAACGTCATCAAAGAAGTGCTGTTCCGTGCCGCCGAACGCACCGGCATGATGGTGACGCTGGTAGCCAACCAGATCATCCGTACGCCGCCGTCAAAATATCTGCGCACCCTGCGGGTCGAAGCGGGTTTTGACGTCGCCGATAACGAAATTGTGAAACGCACCGAACCGGGCGATCTGGTGATCACCGCCGATATCCCGCTGGCCGCCGAAGTCATTGAGAAAGGCGGCGTGGCGCTGAACCCGCGCGGCGAGCGTTACACCACGGAAACCATCAAAGAACGCCTGAACATGCGTGATTTTATGGACACCATGCGCGCCAGCGGCGTGCAGACCGGCGGGCCGCCTGCGCTTAATCAGCGCGACCGCCAGCAATTTGCCAATGAACTGGATAAGTGGCTGCAACAAGCCAAAAAATAATCCAGTCTGGCTGTCGAAACCGAAGTACCACTACATTAATTAAAGGAATAAGAAATGGTCAAAAAGATCATCCTTGATTGCGATCCGGGGCACGACGATGCTATCGCGATGTTACTGGCGCACGGTAACCCCGATATCGAACTGCTGGCCGTCACGACGGTGGTTGGCAATCAGACGCTGGAGAAAGTCACCCGCAACGCACTTGCCGTTGCTCGTGTGATTAACCTGACCGGTGTGCCGTTTGCGGCGGGGGCAACGCGTCCGCTGGTGCGTCAGATTGAAGTGGCGGACGAGATCCACGGCGAGTCCGGTCTGGACGGCCCGGTATTGCCGGAAGCGGCCATCACACTTGAACCTGTTCATGCGATCGACCTGATCATTGATCTGATCATGTCTCATCCGCCGAAAACCATCACTCTGGTGCCCACCGGCGGGCTGACCAACATCGCCATGGCCGTGCGCAAAGAACCGCGCATTGCGGAACGGGTGAAAGAAGTGGTGCTGATGGGCGGCGGTTATCATGTGGGGAACTGGAGCGCAGTCGCCGAGTTCAACATCAAGATTGACCCGGAAGCCGCCCATATCGTGTTCAACGAAAAATGGCCGCTGACCATGGTCGGACTGGATTTAACCCATCAGGCACTGGCTACACCGGACGTCGCCGCGCGCATCGCCGCCGTGGGGACACAGCCTGCGAAATTTGTCGGCGAGCTGCTCGATTTCTTTGGTATGAGCTACAAAGACCGGCAGGGCTTTGATTCACCGCCTGTTCATGATCCGTGCGCGGTGGCTTACGTGATTGATCCGAATGTCATGACCGTGCAAAAAGTCCCGGTGGATATCGAACTGACCGGCACCTTAACCCTCGGCATGACCGTCGCGGATTTCCGCGCCCCGCCGCCGCCGGATTGCCATACGCAAGTGGCGGTAAAACTCGATCATCAGCGTTTCTGGGATCTGATCGTCGATGCGCTGGAACGTATCGGCGAAGTGAAATACTGAGTAACTCTTTTTAAAGGGCGTCTGTTGCGGCGCCCTTGCTGATTTATAGCGGCTCGGTTTGCGCTTCCACCACGGCTAACGCCACCATATTCACAATCCTCCTGACCGAGGCGATCGGCGTGAGAATATGCACCGGTTTTGAAACGCCCATCAGCACCGGCCCCACCGTTACCCCTTCTGAACAGGAAACCCGCAGCAGGTTGTAACTGATGCGCGCCGATTCCATGTTCGGCATGATCAGGATATTCGCCGACCCTTTCAGCGGACTGTCCGGCATGATGTCCTGACGGATGCTTTCGACCAGTGCCGCGTCACCATGCATCTCACCGTCGATTTCCAGATCAGGATCACGCTCATTAATCAGTTGCAGCGTACGGCGCATTTTCAGCGCGGCCGGGCTGTCGGAGGTGCCGAAACTGGAATGGGACAGCAGCGCCACTTTCGGCTCAATGCCAAATCGTCTCACCGTTTCTGCCGCCATCAGCGTGATTTCCGTCAGTTGCTCAGGTGTCGGGTCATCATTGACGTAAGTATCCGCAATAAACGTATTACCACTTGGCAGCAACAGGGCATTCATCGCCCCGGCAACATGCGTACCCCGGCGGAAACCAAACACCTTTTCGACGATGTCATAGTGCTCATGATAAGTGCCGACCGTTCCGCAGATCATCGCATCCGCTTCGCCGCGTAACAGCATAATAGCGGAAATCAGCGTCGGATTGCCGATCACCGCCCGCCGCGCCTGCTCCTGCGAGACACCGCGCCGTTTCATCAGCTGATAATATTCGCGCCAGTATTCATTAAAACGCGGGTCGGATTCGTTATTGACCACTTCGAAATCCCGTCCCGCCTCCAGTTGCAGACCCAGTTTCTTAATGCGCATGGCAATCACGCTCGGCCTGCCGACCAGAATCGGTTTTGCCAGACCGAGAGAAATCAGCTCCTGCGTGGCATGCAGGACGCGCTCTTCTTCCCCTTCCGCCATCACCACCCGTTTGGCGTCTTTCTTCGCCTGCGAGAAAATCGGCTTCATAAACAGGTTGGTTTTGTAGACAAACTCGGTGAGTTTTTCGGTATACGCGTCCAGATCGTCAATCGGGCGCATGGCGACCCCAGAATCCATCGCCGCTTTCGCCACCGCTGGCGCAATTTTCACAATCAGGCGCGGATCAAAAGGCTTGGGAATGATGTATTCCGGTCCGAAAGACAACTCTTCTTCACCATAAGCAGAAGCCACCACATCGCTTTGCTCCGCCATCGCCAGATCTGCGATGGCATGAACGCAGGCCAGTTTCATTTCTTCATTGATGGTGGTCGCGCCGACATCCAGCGCCCCGCGAAAAATGAACGGGAAGCACAGGACGTTGTTGACCTGATTCGGATAATCCGAACGGCCGGTGCAGATAATGGCATCAGGCCGTACGGCTTTTGCCAGCGGCGGTAAAATCTCCGGCTCAGGATTGGCCAGCGCCAGGATCAGCGGATCCTTCGCCATGGTTTTCACCATATCCTGCGTCAGAACGCCGGGGCCGGAACAGCCGAGGAAAATGTCCGCCTCCGGGATCGCATCGCCAAGCGTGCGCTGACCGTTATCTGCAATGGCGTAAGCCGCTTTGGTTTCGGCCATGTTCTCTTCGCGGCCCTGATAAATCACGCCACGGGAATCACAGGCCGTGATGTTGTGGCGTTTCAGCCCCAGCGCCACCAGCAGATTCAGGCAGGCAATAGCGGAAGCCCCGGCACCTGACACCACCAGCCGCACATCTGAAATGTTTTTCCCGACCACACGCAATCCGTTAAGCACCGCTGCGGTACAAATAATGGCCGTGCCGTGCTGATCGTCATGAAATACCGGGATCTTCATCCGTTCCCGCAGCTTTTTCTCGATGTAAAAACACTCCGGCGCTTTGATGTCTTCGAGGTTGATACCGCCGAATGTCGGTTCCAGCGCGGCGATCACGTCGATCAGCTTATCGGGATCGTTCTCATCAACTTCGATATCAAATACGTCGATACCGGCGAATTTCTTGAACAATACGCCCTTGCCTTCCATCACCGGTTTACCGGCCAGCGCACCGATATTGCCCAGCCCGAGAACGGCGGTCCCGTTGGAAATCACCGCCACCAGATTGCCGCGAGCGGTGTACTTGTAAGCCGCCAGCGGATCTTTGGCGATTTCCAGGCAAGGGGCGGCCACGCCCGGCGAATAGGCCAAAGCCAGATCACGTTGCGTGGCAAGGGGTTTGGTCGGCGAAACCTGTATTTTTCCGGGCACCGGAAACTCGTGAAAATCAAGCGCACTTTGTTTGAGTTGTTCGTCCATTGCAGGATCCTTTTCTTGTTTCTTATTTTTTGTAGAGACAACTTTTTGTAGGGACATTTGTAGGGACAACAGGGCACGGGGAAATCTCACCATCGGCTTTTCCCGCTGACCAGTATAGATAACCCTGCCACGGCCAGAGGCGGATAACGACCAAAATTTCGCCGTTACATTGATTACTTTTCATTCGTGGAAGACGTCTCGTAAAAATCAACTAAGCTTAAAGTTTGGCCTTGCGCTTTACCCGTCAGACGCTCAGTTTGTGGGGCAACAGGGGCCGTCATTGTTGAGACCCATTGCAGTAATCAGAAAAAGCGCATTCAGTTTGTTAACCGAATGATGCAGGGTAGGAGCCCTACGAAAGAGAGTCGGACGACCTTATTGCTGTATCGTTTTTTCTTGCCAAGGAGCTAAGAGATGAACCAGTTAGACGCACTAAAAAAAATCACCACCGTCGTTGCCGACAGCGGTGACATTGAATCTATCCGTCATTTCGAGCCTCAGGATGCGACCACCAATCCTTCGCTGATCCTCAAAGCAGCCGACCTGCCGCAATACCAAAACCTGATTAAAGACGCGCTGGACTATGCCCGTAAGCAGGGCGGCAGCAAAGAGACTCAGGTGGTCAATGCCACAGACAAGCTGGCCGTGAATATCGGTGTGGAAATCCTGAAAAGCGTACCGGGGCGCATCTCGACAGAAGTCGATGCCCGCCTGTCGTTTGACCGCGAATTGTGTATCGAAAAAGCCCGCAAACTGATTGGCTTGTATCAGGATCAGGGTATCGACAAATCACGCATTCTCATCAAGCTGGCCTCCACATGGGAAGGCATCAAAGCCGCTGAAGCACTGGAAAAAGAAGGCATCAACTGTAACCTGACCTTGCTGTTCTCCTTTGCCCAGGCACGCGCCTGCGCCGAAGCCGGTGTCTACCTGATTTCCCCGTTCGTTGGCCGTATCTATGACTGGTACAAAGCCAAAGAACCGAATGCCGCCTACGACGTGGAACAAGATCCGGGCGTGAAATCTGTCCGTACTATCTACGATTACTACAAATCTCACGGCTACGAGACGGTCATCATGGGCGCCAGTTTCCGCAAGGTGGAACAGGTTCTGGCACTGGCCGGTTGTGATCGCCTGACCCTTTCACCCAACCTGCTGGAAGAACTTAAAGCCAGTGACGCACCGGTTGAACGTAAATTGCAGCCATCGGATAAGGGTGGCAAAAAACCCGCACCACTGACACAGGCAGAATTCCTCTGGGAACATCATCAGGATGCGATGGCCGTGGATAAACTCGCAGAAGGTATTCGCCAGTTCGCCACCGACCAGAAAAAACTCGAAGATGTGCTGTCAGCACAACTGTAGTTTTGTATTGAATAACCAGATGGAGTGAATATGCCTTCTCGTAAAGAACTAGCGAATGCGATCCGCGCCCTGAGCATGGACGCCGTTCAGAAAGCGAATTCCGGCCACCCCGGCGCCCCGATGGGCATGGCTGACATTGCTGAAGTGCTGTGGCGTGATTATATGAATCACAACCCGACCAACCCGAAATGGGCCGATCGTGACCGCTTCCTGATGTCCAACGGACACGGCTCGATGCTGCAATACAGCCTGCTGCATTTAACCGGTTACGACCTGCCAATGAAAGAGCTGGAGAATTTCCGCCAGCTGCATTCCAAAACGCCGGGACACCCGGAATTCGGCTATACGCCGGGCGTTGAAACCACCACCGGCCCGCTGGGTCAGGGGATCGCTAACGCCGTGGGCTTCGCGATTGCCGAGCGCACGCTGGCGGCTCAGTTTAACCGTGAAAATCACGATATCGTGAACCACTACACCTACGCTTTCCTCGGTGATGGCTGCATGATGGAAGGCATCTCACACGAAGCCTGTTCACTCGCGGGCACCATGAAACTCGGCAAGCTGATTGCGTTTTATGATGACAACGGGATCTCCATCGACGGCCATGTGGAAGGCTGGTTCACCGATGACACCGCCAAACGCTTTGAAGCCTACCACTGGCATGTGATCCGTGGCATTGACGGTCATGATCCTGACGCCGTAAAAGCCGCCATCGAAGAAGCCCGCAACGTGAAAGACAAACCGTCGCTGTTGCTGTGCAAAACCGTGATCGCGTTCGGCTCACCGAACAAAGCCGGTACCCACGGCGCGCATGGCGCTGCGCTGGGTGACGATGAAGTCGCTGCCACCCGCAAACACATTGGCTGGAACTATCCTCCGTTTGAAATACCGCAGGATATTTACGCCCAATGGGATGCCAAAGAAGCCGGTAAAGCGAAAGAGAAAGCCTGGAACGACAAGTTTGCCGCCTATGCCAAAGCCTATCCGCAACTGGCCGCCGAATTTGATCGTCGTGTGAGTGGCGAACTGCCTGCTAACTGGCAAAGCGAAGCGCAGAAATACATCGAAGAATTGCAGGCAAAACCGGCCAATATTGCCAGCCGTAAAGCCTCGCAAAATACACTGGAGTCCTTTGGTAAAATCCTGCCGGAATTCCTTGGCGGCTCCGCTGACCTTGCGCCTAGTAACCTGACCATGTGGTCTGGCTCGAAATCGATCGGGGACGATCAGGCCGGTAACTACATCCACTACGGCGTACGTGAATTCGGCATGACGGCCATCACCAACGGTATCGCCCTGCATGGCGGTTTCCTGCCATATTCCGCGACCTTCCTGATGTTCGTCGAATATGCCCGTAACGCCGTACGTCTGGCCGCACTGATGAAAATCCGCAACGTGTTCGTCTATACCCACGACTCCATCGGTCTGGGTGAAGACGGCCCGACGCATCAGCCGGTGGAACAAATGGCCAGCCTGCGCGTGACGCCAAACATGAACACCTGGCGGCCGGGTGATCAGGTGGAATCAGCGGTGGCGTGGAAATATGCCATTGAGCGAACTGACGGCCCTTCTGCCCTGATCTTCTCGCGTCAGAATTTAACCCAGCAGCCGCGTACGCCTGAGCAACTGGCAAACGTGGCGCGCGGCGGTTATGTGCTGAAAGATTCTGACGGCACGCCGGAGGTGATCCTGATTGCCACCGGTTCGGAAGTCGGCATTACCGTAGAGGCCGCAGATAAACTGGCCGCTGCTGGCACCAAAGTGCGCGTGGTGTCCATGCCGTCTACCGATGTCTTCGATCAGCAGGATGCGGCATACCGTGAAGCCGTGCTGCCAAAAGCCGTGACCGCGCGTGTCGCCGTTGAGGCCGGTATCGCCGATTACTGGTACAAATACGTCGGCCTTAACGGAGCCATTGTCGGCATGACCTCCTTCGGGGAATCTGCACCCGCAGAGCAACTGTTCAGGGAGTTCGGTTTTACAGCGGATAATGTGGTCGCGAAAGCGCAGGCGCTATTGAAGTAAAAGAAGTGAAATTAAAGAAGTGAAGTAAAGGAGTGGTCTTTAAAACCCCCTCCCCGCCTCCCCCTTCGCAGGGGGAGAAGTAAATACTCGATCTGCTCTCACCCCTGCGAAGGGGTGAGTTTCACAGCAAACACAGGAACAAAATACTGCTTTACGCCATCAGGAAAACCCCGGTTTTCATCTTGCTCAATCTGCGTCTCTCCGGTAAAGTCCCGTCCCTTCTTTGGCATGGGGAACAATGATGTTTATTGGATTTGACTACGGTACAGCGAACTGCTCCGTGGCGGTGATGCGTGATAATAACGCTCATCTTCTGGCGCTCGAAAATAACGATCCTTACTTACCCTCCATGCTTTGTGCACCGACACGTGAAGCGGTCAGCGAATGGCTGAACCGTCACGGACAGGTTCCGACGGGCAGTGATGAAAATCTGGCGCTGCTGCGCCGCAGTATCAGCTTTAACCGTGAGGAAGATATTCCGGTTAATGCCAACAGCGTGAACTTCGGTTTGCAGGCGCTGGCGACCTACATGGAAGATCCGGAAGAGGTGTACTTTGTTCGCTCGCCGAAATCCTTCCTGGGCGCAAATGGCCTGAAACCACAGCAAATTGCCCTGTTTGAAGATCTGGTCTGCGCGATGATGTACCACATCAGGCGTCAGGCTGAATCCGTCCTGCAGGAAAGCATTGAGCAGACGGTTATCGGTCGCCCGATAAACTTTCAGGGCATGGGCGGGGAAGACGCGAATGCGCAGGCACAGGGTATTTTGCAGCGTGCGGCTGAACGTGCAGGTTTCCGCGATATCGCTTTCCAGTTTGAGCCGGTTGCGGCAGGTCTGGATTTCGAAGCCACGCTGACGGAAGAGAAAACCGTGCTGGTGGTGGATATCGGCGGTGGAACCACCGACTGCTCGGTGCTGCTGATGGGTCCGCAATGGCGCGATAAAGCAGAGCGTCAGAGCAGCCTGCTCGGCCACAGTGGTTGCCGCGTCGGCGGTAACGATCTGGATATCATGACCGCCTTCAAACAGCTCACCCCCCAGTTTGGGATGGGCAGCGAAACCCAAAAAGGGATCGCCATCCCGGCGCTGCCTTACTGGAATGCGGTAGCAACCAATGACGTACCGGCGCAGCTGGATTTCTACAGCGTGGCGAATGGCCGCATGTTGCGTGATTTAATCCGCGATGCGGCGCAACCGGATCTAATCAAACGCCTGCTGAAAGTGCATCAACAGCGTCTGAGCTACCGTCTGGTCCGCGCGGCAGAAGAAAGTAAGATTGCGCTTTCTGAACGTGAAAGCGTGACGGCGGCGATGGACTTCATTGAATCCGGTCTGGCCGAAACCATCAGCCAGCAGCAACTGAGTGAAGCAATTTCTCAGCCGCTGGAACGAATTCAGGAACAGGTCAGTCTGGCACTGGCCAGCAGCGACATTAAACCGGACGTCATTTATCTGACGGGTGGCAGCGCACGTTCGCCACTGCTGCGTGCGGCTTTGCAGGCACAATTGCCGGGGATCCCGCTGGTCGGGGGCAATGATTTTGGCTCCGTCACCGCCGGTCTGGCGCGCTGGGCACAAACGCTGTTCCGTTAAGATGTCACGGTGCAGAAAAACGAAAACCGCCTGAGACTGAAGGCGGTTTTTTTTATATCTCAGAACCGGATTTACCAGGCGCTGGCGTCATTTAACGTTTTGATATCCGCGTCATCCAGTTTCAGGGTCGCGGCCTGCGCCAGTTCATTCAGCTGTTGCAGGGAGGTCGCACTGACGATCGGCGAGGTAATGCCCGGACGGGCAATCTGCCAGGCCAGCGCCACCTGCCCGGGTTGCGCGCCGTGCTTCTCAGCCACCTGATCCAACCCAGCCAGCACTTTAAGACCGCGTTCGTTCAGACAGCGTGCAACCACGTTTTCCCCGCGTTTGCTCTTAGCGGCATCGGCTTTGGTGCGGTATTTGCCGGTCAGGAATCCGGCGGCCAGCCCGTAGAAGTTGATCACGCCTAAGCCGTTATCGAGCACCACTTTCTCCAGTGCCTCTTCATACACTTTGCGGTCATAAAGATTGTATTGCGGTTGCAGGGTTTCATAACGCGCCAGCCCGTTTTCCTGACTGACTTTCAACGCTTCGGCCAGACGCGGTGCGCTGTAGTTTGACGCGCCGACGGCACGCACCTTGCCTTCTTTAATCAACGCATCGAATGCCGCCATGGTTTCAGCCAGTGGCGTATCGGCATCGTCATCATGTGACTGATACAAATCGATATAATCCGTTTGCAGGCGTTTCAGTGACGCTTCGACGGCTTCTCTGATATAGCGGGGCGACAGCCCGACTTTGCCTTCCCCCATCGGCTTACCGACTTTGGTGGCAAGAATGACCTGGTCACGCTTACCGGTTTTTTTCAGCCAGTTGCCGATGATGGTTTCGGATTCTCCGCCTTTGTTGCCTTCAACCCAGCTCGAGTACACATCTGCCGTGTCGATAAAATTCAGTTTGTGATCCAGTAAGGCATCCAGCAGGTTAAACGAGGCGGCCTGATCCACCGTCCAGCCAAACACATTGCCACCGAAGGTTAACAACGGCACCTGAATACCTGAACGACCCAGTTCTCTTTTGCTCATCATTCTCTCCCTTTCATAAGGTCAGATTACACTTAGTTTGCGTGCGAACGGTTTATGGTCAAAGGTCAACCTTAGCATTTTGATATAAAATGTCAGGCTGAACGCTATTCTTTATTGTCAGAAGAATTGTCAAAAAATGGGAAAGACTCTCCTTATTTCCTCCATTTTCTGTTGAAACATTCTGGCTACACTGTGAGCCGGTCTGCAGGTGAATTTCTTCCTGAAATGCCGCGACAATGATTGTGCTGATGCGATGACTCATGAAATCTGAAAATACTGACACCTTACCGCCCTCCACGCCGCTGCCGCCTTCGGTGCGCTGGCAGTTGTGGATCGTCGCCTTCGGCTTTTTTATGCAGGCTCTCGACACCACCATCGTCAATACCGCGCTTCCCTCCATGGCCCGCAGCCTCGGTGAAAACCCGCTGCATATGCATTCGGTGATTGTCGCTTACGTGCTGACGGTCGCGGTGATGTTGCCCGCCAGCGGCTGGCTGGCGGATAAAGTCGGGGTGAAGTGGGTGTTCTTTTCAGCCATCGTGCTGTTCACCCTCGGCTCCCTGCTGTGCGCACAGTCGGAAAGCCTGCGCGAGCTGGTGTTGTCACGCATTGTTCAGGGGATTGGCGGGGCGATGATGGTGCCGGTCGGGCGGCTGACGGTGCTGAAAATCGTTCCGCGCAGCGAATACATGGCGGCGATGACCATGGTGACCTTGCCCGGTCAGGTCGGTCCGTTACTCGGCCCGGCGCTGGGCGGTTTTCTGGTGCAATACGCCAGCTGGCACTGGATTTTCCTCATCAACCTGCCTGTCGGGCTGGCCGGTTGTATCGCCACGTTAATGATCATGCCGAACTATAAAATGCAGACCCGCCGCTTTGATATCAGCGGGTTTGTGATGCTTGCTGTGTGTATGGCCACACTGACGCTGGCGCTGGAAGGCAGCCGCAGTATGGGGCTGACGCCGCTGGAAATCGTATTGCTGGTGGCGGTCGGTGGCGGCGCGCTGGGTGTTTACTGGATGCACGCGCGCGGTAATCTGTCGGCGCTGTTTTCCCTGCGCCTGTTCCACACCCCGACGTTTAAGATCGGGCTGATCGGCAGCCTGCTGGGGCGTATCGGCAGTGGCATGTTACCTTTTATGACGCCGGTCTTCCTGCAACTCGGCATGGGTTTTACTCCCTTCCACGCCGGACTGATGATGATCCCGATGGTGCTGGGCAGTATGGGGATGAAGCGCGTGGTCGTCCGGCTGGTGAATCAGCTCGGCTACCGCAAGGCGCTGGTCAGCGCCACCCTGCTGCTGGCACTGATTACGCTGATTTTCCCGGTAGTCGCCATTTACGGTGCCGTGTGGATGATCCCGATCGTGCTGTTTTTCCAGGGGATGGTGAATTCACTGCGCTTCTCTTCAATGAATACGCTGACGCTGAAGGATTTACCGCCGCGTCTTGCCAGCAGCGGCAACAGTTTGCTGTCGATGATCATGCAGTTATCGATGAGCCTCGGCGTGAGTGTCGCCGGTTTGCTGATCGGGCTGTTTGCCCATCAGCAGGCGATCACACCGGACAGCAGTATCATGCATACCGCTTTCCTCTATTGCTACATGTCGATGGCGCTGGTGATTGCCCTGCCTGCCTGGGTATTCTCCAAAGTACCGCCTGACGCCCAAAAAAATGCCCTTATTGACCGTCGTCGTGCTGCGGCCGGTTCTCCCGACCCGATGAGAAAATCATGAAACCTGGTATTACCGCCAAGCTGTTTATGGCCATCTTTTGTACCTGCGCGCTGGTGTTAATCACCATGAACTGGGGCGTGCGGATGAGCTTCGAACGGGGCTTTATCGACTACATCCGTCAGAGTAACGAACAGCGCGTTGCCTTGCTGGCCGACACCCTGCAGGAGCAGTACAAACAACACGGCAGCTGGGATTTTCTGGAAAAAAATGACCGGCTGATCTATCAGCTGATGCGTTCGTTTGACCAGACCAGCAGCGAGAAAATGCCGCCGCAAGGCTGGCGGACAAAGTTCTGGATCCTCGACAGCCATGATCGCCGCATCGGCGGCTATGACCAGCCGGTACCGCCCGATCTGCAAGGCCCGCGTCGGGTGATGACCGTTGACGGCGTGATGATAGGCTCGGTGATCTCCACTCCCGCCGAACGTCTGACGCGCAATGCCGATATCAATTTCGAACGCCAGCAAAGCCAGACCAGCTGGATTATTGTCGCTTTCACCGCGTTACTGGCCGCCGCCGTCACCTGGGTGCTCTCACGGGGAATGCTCGCGCCGGTTAAGCGTCTGGTGAACGGTACCCATCAGCTGGCTGCCGGAGATTTCAGCACCCGGGTAAAAGTCGACAGTGAAGATGAGCTGGGAAAACTGGCGCAGGATTTCAACCAGCTGGCGATGACGCTGGAAAAAAACGAGCAAATGCGCCGGGCGTTTATGGCGGATATTTCCCATGAACTGCGCACGCCGCTGGCGGTGTTGCGCGGTGAGCTGGAAGCCATGCAGGACGGCGTGCGCAAAATGAGTGTCGGTTCGCTGGAGTCTCTGCAATCTGAAGTGGCGATTCTGACCAAACTGGTGGACGACCTGCATCAGCTTTCGCTGTCGGATGCGGGTGCGCTGGCCTATCGCAAGGTGGACACCGATGTGGTGCATCTTGTCCAGCTGGCGGAAGCCGGTTCACGGGATCGCTTCCACAGTAAACAGCTCACGCTCACCAGCCAGTTGCCTGAAAAAGCAGACGTATTTGGTGATCCGCAGCGGTTGTCGCAACTTTTCAATAATCTGCTGGAAAACAGTCTGCGCTATACTGACCCGAACGGTGGCCTGGAAATTCTGGGCGAAATCCGCGACAAATCGCTGCATCTGATTTTTCAGGACAGCGCGCCGGGCATCAGCGATGAACAGCTGATCCGAATTTTCGAACGCTTCTACCGCACCGAAGGCTCGCGCAACCGCGCCAGCGGCGGTTCCGGTTTAGGTCTGGCGATTTGCCAGAATATCGTTGAAGCGCACGGCGGGCAGATTAGCGCCAGCCACTCCCCCGCCGGGGGCGTTCGTATTACGATCGTCCTGCCACTTTCTGTTCCACATGGCCCGAGAAACTGAATGAACGACTCTGTACTGTCCGGCCCTGCGCCGTTGAAAATTCTGATCGTGGAAGACGAACCGAAACTCGCCCAGTTGCTGATCGACTATCTCGAAGCGGCGGGCTATGCCACGCAATGGCTGCCCGACGGTCACGATGTGATTACGCTGGTGAAAACCCAGCCTCCGGCGCTGATCCTGCTGGATCTGATGCTGCCGGGCAGCAGCGGTTTATCGATCTGCCGCGACATCCGCCAGTTCTCCGATGTGCCGGTCATGATGGTGACCGCCAAAACGGAAGAAATTGACCGTCTGCTCGGGCTGGAAATCGGTGCCGATGATTACATCTGCAAACCTTACAGCCCGCGGGAAGTGGTGGCGCGCGTCAAAGTGATCCTGCGCCGTTGCGTACGTCCCGATGAACATGTGGCAAAAGAAACCGGTCTGCACATTGATGAAGCCCGCTTTCGCGCCACCTTCCAGGGGCATGAGCTTGAGCTGACGCCAGCGGAATTCCGCCTGCTGAAAACCCTGTCGGTGAAACCGGGCTACGTTTTCACCCGCGAGGTGCTGCTCAATAATCTCTATGATGATTACCGCGTGGTGACGGACCGCACCATCGACAGCCACATCAAAAATCTGCGCCGCAAACTCGAATCCCTCGATGGCGAAAAAGCTTTTATCCGCGCCGTCTATGGCGTCGGCTACCGCTGGGAAGCCGAACCCTGCCATCTGGTTTAACGTTATTCTGGCCGGCAATTGAGTTTTGTAAAGTTGCTGAAAGTCTGTCGGCCAGTTCACATTTCATACCTTAAATTTCCGCTATCGCCGCGAAAAAGTTTCCATTAACTACACTTATCTCTGGAAAATAACCCCTCTTATGGAGATTACCTTTATGGCTAATGGTCACTACGATCTGACTAAGGCGAGGAACGGGCAATATCACTTTATCCTTAAAGCCGGTAATGGAGAGATTATTCTCACCAGCGAAATGTATGCCAGCAAAGCATCCGCTGAAAACGGCATCTTATCGGTACAAAACAATGCAGCCGAAGAATCGCAGTATGAAGTTAAGCCCTCAAAAGACGGGCAGTTTTATTTCGTCTTGAAAGCAAAAAACCATCAGGTCATTGGCGTCAGCGAGATGTACACCACGCTGAGCGCGGCTAAGAAAGGGGTGCAGTCCGTCATCAAAAACGGGTTAAGCCCGGAGATCCGCGATCTTACCCAGCAGATTGCCTGATCCCTTTATCCCGGGGCTGCATATTTCCGTTTGCAGCCTCAGGATACAAAAATTGATCTGACCCGCTAAAACCTCAAATACCCACACAAACCGGCTGCTTTCAGTCAACTCAGACGTTACAATTCTGACCTTTCGTCGCCCCGCATCCGGGACGGCCCTGACCTGTGATCAGACTGAGATTGACTATGTTTACCCGCGATTCTTTTGTTCC
Source organism: Rahnella victoriana (assembly GCF_021276285.1). Taxonomy (NCBI): domain Bacteria; kingdom Pseudomonadati; phylum Pseudomonadota; class Gammaproteobacteria; order Enterobacterales; family Yersiniaceae; genus Rahnella; species Rahnella victoriana. The sequence goes on along the minus strand of NZ_CP089919.1, from coordinate 2,841,755 downwards.
GGAACTGCTCTCCCCTGCCGGCTCCCTGAAAAATATGCGTTATGCGTTCGCCTATGGCGCCGATGCCGTGTATGCCGGTCAGCCGCGCTACAGCCTGCGCGTACGTAATAACGAATTTAACCACCAGAATCTGGAAACCGGCATCAACGAGGCCCATGCCTTAGGTAAAAAATTCTACGTGGTGGTGAATATCGCGCCGCACAACGCCAAACTGAAAACCTTTATCCGTGATTTACAGCCCGTGATCGACATGGGGCCGGATGCCCTGATCATGTCCGATCCGGGGCTGATCATGATGGTGCGTGAAGCCTTCCCGCAGATGGATATTCATCTGTCGGTGCAGGCTAACGCCGTTAACTGGGCGACGGTGAAATTCTGGAAACAAATGGGGCTGACGCGGGTGATTTTATCGCGTGAACTGTCGCTGGAAGAGATCGCCGAGATCCGCGCTCAGGTGCCGGATATGGAGATCGAGATCTTCGTCCACGGTGCGCTGTGCATGGCGTATTCCGGCCGCTGTCTGCTTTCCGGCTACATCAATAAACGTGACCCGAATCAGGGCACCTGTACCAACGCCTGTCGCTGGGAATATAAAGTTCAGGAAGGTAAAGAAGACGCTGTCGGCAATATTGTGCATCAGCACGAGCCGATCCCCGTTCAGCAGGTTGACGCGCCGGAGCCAACATTAGGCATCGGCCAGCCGACGGACAAAGTCTTTATGCTGGAAGAAGCGATGCGTCCGGGTGAATACATGAGTGCCTTTGAAGACGAACATGGCACCTATATTATGAATTCCAAAGATCTGCGCGCCATTCAGCATGTCGAAACGTTGACGAAAATGGGCGTGCACTCACTGAAAATCGAAGGCCGTACCAAATCCTTCTATTATTGCGCCCGCACCGCGCAGGTTTACCGCCGCGCCATTGATGACGCCGTCGCCGGAAAGCCTTTTGACCCGACGCTGCTCTCCACGCTGGAAGGGCTGGCACACCGTGGTTATACCGAAGGTTTCCTGCGCCGCCATACCCATGACGCGCAGCAAAACTACGAATACGGTTTCTCCGTCAGCGACCGCCAGCAGTTTGTCGGTGAATTCACCGGCAACCGCGTGGATGGCTGGGCTGAAATCGATGTGAAGAATAAATTCAGCGTCGGCGACAGCGTGGAAATGATGACGCCACAGGGCAACGTCCAGTTCAAACTGGAGGCCCTGCGCAATAAAAAAGGGCAGCCGGTGGATGTCGCACCGGGCAACGGGCACATCGTGTATGTCGCGTTGCCGGAAGATGTCAGCCTGGAGTTCGCCATTTTGTTGCGTAATCTGGAAAATACTGACACCCGTGATCCGCACGCGAAATAAGGATTTATTCGAAAATAAGGAGCCGATCACATCTATTTCTGGTGGGGCTGGTTAATATGCATTCGCAATTTACTTCGAATGCAAAATAAAGCACCGGACTACACTAGGAACCACCTCCTTGGCCAGCTCAATCTCCCTTGAGCTGGCTTTTCTTTTAGTTTTCAGCCTGCTAACACCCTCTTCTTTCGGTTTGTTAATAACGATAATGATTATCTGTATTAATAAAAAACCGCGTCAAAAAATAAACGAAATATTGAATTAATTTAAGTGAAATTATTTTCCGTATGAATAAATCATTCGCTGATTAATCTGATAGCCAAATATGGGACTTTTCATCTATGGTAGATATGTATAGATAAAAGGAGCGTACATGACCACAGCACTGCTGATTTTGAATGGAAAAGGCGCAGCCATCGAAGAACTGCGTGAAGCGGTGAGCGCGCTGCGCGCCGAAGGCGTGGCGCTGAGTGTGCGGGTCACCTGGGAACATGGCGATGCCGCGCGATACGTTGCTGAAGCCGTCGAACTGGGCTGTGAAACCGTGATCGCCGGGGGCGGCGACGGCACCATCAACGAAGTGGCCGGTGCGCTGGCGCAACTTCCCGGCATCAAGCCGGTACTGGGGATTGTTCCGCTGGGGACGGCTAATGATTTCGCCACCGCCTGCAATATTCCTCCGGTGCCTGAACAGGCATTACAGCTGGCGGTAAAAGGCAAAGCGGTTGATATCGATCTGGCGCGCGTCAACGACCAGCATTTCTTCATCAACATGGCGACCGGCGGCTTTGGCACGCGTATCACCACGGAAACGCCGGAAAAACTGAAAGCCGCGCTGGGCGGCGTTTCGTATTTTATTCACGGACTTTTGCGCCTCGATACGCTTAAAGCCGACCGCTGCGAGATCACCGGGCCGGATTTCAGCTGGGAAGGTGACGCGCTGGTGATCGGTATCGGTAATGGCCGCCAGGCAGGTGGCGGACAACAAATTTGCCCCGATGCCCTGATTAACGATGGCCTGCTACAGTTGCGTCTTCTGACGTCAGAAGAGTTGTTGCCCTCTTTCCTGCGCAGTCTGATCAATAACGAAGAAAACAAAAATATCGTTTCTGCCAGTCTGCCGTGGCTGGAAATTACCGCGCCGCACGACATGACCTTCAACCTTGATGGCGAACCGCTGACCGGCACACATTTCCGTATCGAAGTGTTGCCGGATGCGATTCAGTGCCGTTTACCGCCGCACTGCGAACTGCTCGGCTGATATTCATCCGCCTTATCGTTCATTCCCGGTACTGTGATCCCTCTGCGGAGATTTGTTTCACACTCATCGGAAATTATCAGAAAACGGTATAATTCCCGCAGCCTCCTCTTACGGAGGCTTTTTATTGATACCTTCTGCCCATTATTACTCTCTTAATTTCTTCCTTCCACGTTCACTTTCCCGCAACAAAGTGTGATCTTCTCCGGCAAAAAACGATAAGCATACTTGTATGGTAGTTGGCATATGGCGTATTTATAACCAAAGAAAATGCATCTTACTTTTACTGCAGAAGGTCGTAACCGATGAAAATCGTGAATGCTGAAGTGTTTGTTACTTGCCCGGGGCGCAACTTTGTCACGTTGAAAATCACCACCGACAGCGGGCTGACCGGCATTGGTGATGCCACGCTGAATGGCCGCGAATTGCCGGTCGCGTCATACCTGAAAGATCATGTCTGCCCGCAATTGATCGGCCGCGATGCACATCAGATTGAAGACATCTGGCAGTTTTTCTACAAAGGCGCGTACTGGCGTCGTGGCCCGGTCACGATGTCTGCGATTTCGGCGGTAGACACGGCGCTGTGGGACATCAAAGCCAAAGCCGCCAATATGCCGCTTTATCAATTGCTCGGCGGCGCATCCCGTACCGGCGTCATGGTGTACTGTCACACCACCGGCCATTCCATTGACGAAGTGCTGGACGATTACGCCAGACACAAAGAACTGGGCTTCAAGGCGATCCGCGCGCAATGCGGGGTTCCGGGCATGAAAACCACCTACGGCATGGCGAAAGGCAAAGGCCTGGCTTACGAACCGGCGACGAAAGGTAACTGGCCGGAAGAGCAGTTATGGTCGACCGAAAAATACCTCGATTTCACGCCAAAACTGTTTGAAGCCGTGCGCAATAAATTCGGTTTTGATGAACACCTGCTGCACGACATGCACCATCGCCTGACGCCAATCGAAGCCGCGCGTTTTGGCAAAAGTATCGAAGAATATCGCCTGTTCTGGATGGAGGATCCGACTCCGGCGGAAAATCAGGAATGCTTCCGTTTGATCCGCCAGCATACGGTAACGCCAATTGCGGTCGGCGAAGTGTTCAACAGCATCTGGGATTGCAAACAGCTGATTGAAGAACAGCTGATCGATTACATCCGCACCACGATCACCCATGCAGGCGGCATCACCGGCATGCGCCGGATTGCAGATTTCGCCTCGCTGTATCAGGTGCGCACCGGCTCTCACGGCCCTTCCGACCTTTCACCCGTTTGTATGGCCGCCGCCCTGCACTTCGATCTGTGGGTGCCAAACTTCGGCGTGCAGGAATACATGGGTTATTCCGAGCAGATGCTGGAAGTCTTTCCGCATAACTGGACGTTCGACAACGGCTACATGCATCCGGGTGAAAAACCGGGGCTGGGCATTGAGTTCGACGAAAAGCTGGCGGCGAAATATCCGTACGAACCGGCCTATCTGCCGGTGGCCCGTCTGGACGACGGTACGTTGTGGAACTGGTAAGGGAGCGAAACATGAACAGCGTTGTAATACAAGAACCCGGAAAGTTAGTCATCGAGCAACGTGCTTTGCCGGAACCTGCCGCCGGCGAGGTACGAGTTCGGGTGAGTCATGCGGGCATCTGCGGTTCAGATGTTCATATCTATCACGGCCACAATCCGTTTGCGAAATATCCGCGGGTGATCGGCCATGAGTTCTTCGGCCACATCGACAGCGTCGGCGAAGGCGTAAATGCCAGCAGGATTGGCGAGCGGGTTGTTGTCGATCCGGTGGTCAGCTGCGGACATTGTTATCCGTGTTCGATTGGCCGGCCGAATGTCTGCGCCGAACTGCAGGTGATCGGCGTCCACCGTGACGGCGGTTTCAGCGATTATGCCTGTGCGCCCGCGACAAACGCTTATGTGGTGCCTGCGGCGATACCGGACAAACTCGCCAGTATGGTCGAACCCTTTACTATCGCCGCCAATATCACGGCGTTTCTTCAGCCGACGCCGCAGGATACCGCGCTGATTTACGGCGCAGGCCCGATGGGGCTGACGGTGATTCAGGTGCTGAAAGGCGTGTATGGCGTACAGAAAGTGATTGTCGCCGATCGTATTGACGAGCGGTTGCAGATGGCACAGGCCAGCGGCGCGGACTGGATCATCAACAACAGCGAACGCAGCGTGGCGGATGAACTGGCCGCAGAAGGCGTGCGTCCGACGCTTATCGTGGATGCCGCCTGCCATCCGGCAATTTTGCAGGAAGCCATTCTGCTGGCCTCACCGGCAGCCCGGATTGGTATGATGGGTTTCTCGGGGGAACCCAGCCAGGTAACGCAGCAAAGCATTACCAGCAAAGAGATTTCACTGTTTTCTTCACGTCTCAACAGCCACCGGTTCCCGCAGGTGATTGAGTGGATGGAACAAGGGAAAATCGCACCTGAAAAGCTGGTGACGCACTGGATGCCCGCCAGCGAAGTCGAAGCGGCGTTAACGCTGTTTGAGAAAGATCAGCGTTCCTGCTGCAAGGTTTTACTGACATTCTGATGAATCGTTATTTTTGAAAGAAGACGGGAAGATTCCAAATATCTCCCCGTCTGCCGTACCTCATATTCTACCTATAAAAACGCAACACTATTAAAACGACACCACAAGTGGAGCACTCATCTATGTTTAAGAACCTACGCTGGATCATCGTATTCCTGCTGTTTCTGGTTTACATGATCAATTACCTCGACCGCGTTGCGCTGTCGATTACTGTTCCGATGATTGAAAAAGAACTGACCATTAATCCCGAACAATTCGGCATGATATTTGGCAGCTTCTTCTTTGGTTATGCGATCTTTAACTTTATCGGTGGTCTGGCCGTCGATAAATTCGGCCCGACGCTGGTCATGGGATTAGCCGTCGGCTTATGGTCAGTATTTTGCGGCATGACGGCCATCGCCACCGGCTTTTATTCCATGCTGATCCTGCGGGTATTATTCGGCATGGCCGAAGGCCCGATTTGCGCCTCGGCCAATAAGATGATCAACGGCTGGTTCCCGAAGAAACAGGCGGCCACTGCGATGGGCTTGCTGAGCGCCGGTTCCCCCCTTGGCGGTGCGGTCGCCGGGCCGATTGTCGGGTATCTGGCGATTTCCTTTGGCTGGCGTCCGGCCTTTATGGTGATTGCCGCTATCGGGATTGTCTGGATGGCCGTCTGGTTCTTCACCGTGGCAGATAATCCGCTGAAGAGTAAACGTGTCTCGCCGGAAGAATTACGTTTAGTGGATCAGATGAAGAATGAAAACATCAGTGAAGAAGAAGATCTGGCGCAGGCAGCGCACGGTCTGGGCTATTATTTACGTCAGCCGATTATCCTGGTGACGGCTTTCGCCTTCTTCTGCTACAACTATATTTTATTCTTCTTCCTCAGCTGGTTCCCGGCTTATCTGGTGCAGGCACATGGTCTGAATATTAAAGAGATGAGCCTGACGACGGTTATTCCGTGGATTGTCGGTTTCGTCGGCCTGGCACTCGGTGGTTATATTTCCGATAAGATTTTCAATATTACCGGCCGTTTATTGCTGTCGCGAAAAATTATATTAGTGGTCAGCCTGTTAGCCGCCGCCATTTGTGTCGCCTTGGCCGGTGTGGTCACCAGCGTAGTTCCGGCGGTTATTCTGATGTCGGTGTCTATTTTCTTCCTGTATACCACCGGGGCCATTTACTGGGCCATTATTCAGGACGTGGTGCATAAATCCCGCGTCGGCGGCACCAGCGGATTCATTCATCTGGTCGGCAGCGTCTCGGGCATCATCGGCCCGGTGGTCACCGGCTTCATTGTCCAAAATACCGGTCGTTTCGACAGCGCCTTTATTCTCGCGGGCGGCGTCGCCGCATTGGGTGCCATTCTGGTGTTCTTCGTGATTAAACCCCCGAAACATACGCCTGCCACCACGCTTTCTCATAACTGATGTTCTGGATGAAGATACTGTTCCTGACTTGTGGAGCGGTATTTTCACTCTTGTTGCCGTTATCGCGGAGCCTTTCACCATGTCACAGATTTCTACCCGGAACCTTTCTGCCGCATCCAAAAAAGAACAACGTGGATTATTAAGACGTGTCGCTGGCGCATCAGCCATCGGTACCGCCGCTGAGTATTACGATTTCTTTGCCTATGGCACGGCGGCGGTGCTGTTTTTCGGACAACTGTTTTTCCCGAGCCATGACCCGCTGATCAGCACACTTGCCGCTTTCGCCACCTATGCTGTCGGCTTTCTTGCCCGTCCTTTAGGTGGGATTGTTTTTGGCCATATTGGCGACAAGGTTGGACGCAAAAAAGCGCTGGTGATCACCATCCTGATTGTCGGCCTGGGGACGTTTTGTATTGGCCTGCTGCCGACTTATGAAAAAATCGGCTTCTGGGCACCCGTTTTACTTATTCTGATCCGTGTGTTGCAAGGATTCGGCGTAGGGGGAGAACAGGCAGGTGCCGTGCTGATGACTGCAGAATATTCCCCGCCGGAGCGTCGCGGCTTCTTTGCCAGCTGGGTTCAGATTGGCGCACCGCTGGGTTTCCTTTTGCCTTCTGCGTTATTTGCATTACTGACGTCACAACTTTCGTCCGCACAAATGCTCGACTGGGGCTGGCGTATTCCTTTCCTGCTGAGTTTGTTGCTGGTGATCGTCGGATTGTTTATCCGCTTACGGATTGATGAATCGCCCGTGTTTGCTGAAATCCGCAAAACCAAAGCCGTGGAGTCCCGTCCGGTGGTGGAAGTCATCAAATTGTATCCGGGGATCATCATCAAAGGGGTATGCGCCAAGCTGATTGAAGCGTGCGCCTTCGCGATGTTCACCGTCATTGTGCTGGCGTTCGGCAAAGCCAATCAACTGAGTGAAAGTGTTCTGCTACAAACCATGATAGTCGCGGTGATCCTCGAGATTTTCTCTATCCCGCTGATGGGTAAACTTTCCGACAGGATTGGCCGCAAACCGGTATACATGGCTGGTGCGGTGCTGCTGGCTGTCGGGATAATTCCCTTCTTTCTGGCACTCAAACTGGATACATTCTGGATAACGCAAATCGCCATGATACTGGCGCTGACGTTCGGCCATAGTATGTGTTACGCCCCTCAGGCATCGTTTTTTCCTGAACTTTTCCCGACGCGGATCCGATGCAGCGGCATCGCATTAATCTGGCAAATCGGATCACTCATCGGCAGCGGGATCCTCGGGCTGGTTGCGGTAAAAATCCTGCAAATGACCGGAGGCGATTATCATGGTCTGGCGATCTACATGATCGTACTGGGCATTGTTTCCGTCATTGGCCTGGCACTGCTGCCGGAAACGGCTCCGAGCAGACGAGAAGACGAATACCACAGCTGGAAACAGTAACTCCCTAAACAACCCGGCTATCTGGCCGGGTTGTTTAGGGCTCACATCCTCACTAAAACCCGAGATTATTCATCGACCCAAACCCGCATCTCTCCTTCTCCCCTGTTCGCCCAGGTAAAGTACGGCACAAAAGTCAGGGTTTGCGGCACCACCTCTTCCGCTGGCGGATTGTAGCGGTACAACGGCTGCTGGCTGGCCTGCACGGATGTACTCCGCTTACCCTGCGTTTGCAGCAGCGTCTTACCGGCGAACAATCCGCTGCCGGAAATCAGACGGAATGGCGCATCCTGCAGCAGGCGAACGTTATGCAGTTCGCTGCCGTTGTCTGCCTGTTCGAGGCAATACACCAGCGGACCGCGCTGTATCGCGACTTTTCCGGCGACATGGCGCAGCAAGGGGTTGCCTTTCACCCGCATCACCGGCATCGGGAACGTCAATTCAATGCGGTCACCTTTCTGCCACGCCTGCGTCAGACGCAGATATCCGCGCTGCGTCAGGCTGGTCAGTTCCAGCGGATTGCCATTGAGAGTGACCTGCGGGCTGGCGCACCAGTCCGGTAAACGCAGTGCCAGCGTGGCTTCCAGCGGCTGATCGGTATCCACTTCAATCAGCACCTGTTCCGCCCATGGATAGCCGCCGGATTGTTTCAGGCGCAACGCTTTGCCGCCAATTGTCGCCTCAACATCGCTGCCGATATACAGATTGATATCCACGCCATCCGGACGCTGGGTGTAAATGTAATGGCCGAGTGACGCCAGCAAACGTGCAATGTTCGGCGGGCAACAGGCACAGCCGAACCAACGCTGACGCACCGGTTTGACGTGGTCATAAATGTGGTTGAACGGAATGCTTTTCGGATGCACTTCCAGCGGATTCACATAGAAGAAATGCTTGCCGTCGAGCGCCATGCCAGCCAGTACGGTGTTGTAGAGCGCGCGTTCCATCACATCGGCATAGCGGCTGTCAGGATCCATCTGCAACATGCGGTTGGCAAACATCATCAGACCGATGGAGGCACAGGTTTCGGTGTAGGCCGTGTCATTCGGCAAATCATAATCGGAAGAGAAGGCTTCCCCGCTGCTTTGCGATCCGATAGAGCCGGTGATGTACATCTGCCGCTGGGTCATGTTTTCCCACAACCGCTGACACACCTCGCGTTTTTCCTGATCCTGACTCAGCCGCGCCAGATGTGCGACACCGGCATAAAGATAGACAAAACGCACTGCGTGACCGATGGCCGTTGTCTGCAAGGCCACCGGCACATGCGCCTGACTGTAGGCTTTATCTTTCACCATCCACGCCGGACCGTAGGTATTCCAGTGCGAAGTCTTGCCACGCTTTTCATACTCGATATCGTAGAAATGCGGTTGTGCCCCTCGTTGCTCAACAAAATAGCGGGTCAGTTCGAGGTAACGTGTTTCGGCGGTTTGTTCATACAACCGCATCAGTGCCAGTTCAATTTCCGGGTGACCGGGATAACCATGCAGTTGCTGTTCACCCGGCCCGAACACCTGCGCAATATGATCAGCCAGTTTGCAGACAATCTCCAGCAAACGGGTTTTTCCGGTCGCCTGTGCATAGGCCACACCGGCTTCGATCAGGTGCCCGGCGCAGTAAAGCTCATGGCATTCCGCCAGATTGGTCCAGCGCTGTTGCGGCTCTTTTACCGTGAAATAGGTATTCAGATACCCATCGGGTTGCTGCACCGCACCGACCAGTTCGATCACCTGATCGGCGGTCTCTTCCAGCGCCGGATCCGGCGTTTTTGCCAGCAAATAACCGACCGCCTCCAGCCATTTCGCCACATCACTGTCCTGAAATACCATCCCGTAAAATTCGCCGTCGCTTTGTCCGGCGGCGATACGGAAGTTTTCAATCGCATGGCTCGGTTCAGCGTCTGCAACGTCATCATTCAGGGCCTTCCACTGATAAGGCACCACCACCTCTTTCACCAGCCGCTGGTATTCCAGCCAGAACGCATCGGAAACATTCACTTTTTGCAACGGGACTTCTAAGGAATCAACCGGAGAAAACGACATACAACCTCCTGTAAAACAGTAATTTAAATTTTCGCTGCTAAATCGCGGGACATCCGCGTCAGTAATGTATTGTCGAGCTTGCAGAACAGCAGCGTACCGGCCAGCAGCAAATGCATCGCCGCCGGTAGCAGGGTTTCGAGCAGGGTGATCCCGCCGAGCGATGCCGCTGTCTGATGCTCAGCACCGGCCTGATAGGAGACCAGAATGAAGACCAGGCTGATGATCCCGGCGCTGGATGCCCAGGCCAGTTTGATAAAGAACAGGTTGAAGGCGAAATTCATGCCGGAGGAGCGGATACCGTTTTTCCAGTGTCCGTAATCGTCGGCGAACGCCATGAGGGAAAAATGCAGCGGCAATGTGAAACCGAGGATCACGCAATGCACAAAGATGATGCCGAGCCACAGTGTCTGCCATTGTTCACCGACCGGCACAAACCACAGCAGCAGGGAAAACACCGCCAGTACCAGATTAGTGATCATGTACAGCCGCACGCTGTCGATGAATTTGGTCAGCTGATTGACAATCACCGCGCCGAGAATGGATGCCAGCGTCACCATACCGAAGAACATCGAGGCATAACCCGCGCCGCCTTTCAGTACATAGGTGATGAAATACATGTAGCCGCCACCGCGCAGGTTGAACACATTGATCAGCAGGAAAGACATCAGCAATACCAGCAACAACTGGTCATTCTTCAGCATCCCGCGGATATGTTCCTTAATGCTGAACTGGCCGAGCAGCGCCAGCGGCAAACGCTCACGCACCGCGAAGAAGCACCACAGAAACATCACGACAGCCACCGCACACAGCAGGCCAACGCCCTGCTGATAACCTGCCGCCGCATTGCCTTTACCCAGCACCTGTACCAGCCACGGTAATCCGACTGACACCATAAAACCGGCGACGCCGCACAAAACAAAACGCCACGACTGACAGGAAATGACCTCACGGTGATCGGTGGTCATGGTGTTGATCAATGCGCAGTACGGCACGTTAATGGCGGTATACGACACGGAAAGCAGGAAATAGGTGAAAAAGGCGTAGGCGATTTTGGCATCGCCGCTCAGGCCGGGCACGGTGAAGGTCAGAAAGCCCACCACGCCAATCGGCAGCGCAATCCACAACTGCCACGGACGAAAACGCCCCCAGCGGCTTTGCGTTCGGTCGGCGAGGATCCCCATCAGCGGATCGGAAATCGCATCAATCACCCGCAGGGAAATAAATAATGTGCCGACAATGGCCGGCGTCAGCCCGAACACATCGGTATAAAAGAAGGTCAGAAAACTGGTGATCAGACAGGTAATAATGGTGCCTCCGGCATCCCCTAATCCGTAACCAATTTTCTCACTGACCGAAAGTTTTGCATTCGCCGAAATTATTCCACCCTCGCCACTTACCGGCGCGGAACCGGTATTCACAGAATCTGTTGGCATTGTTTTTTCCTCGCTTTTATATCGTTATTTATAAGCAACAGGAACACGATAAATAAGGCTGTTTATTCATATCAGCCCGGACATTAAATAAGGTACGCCGTAAATCTGGCATAGGGACAACACGCCAACAAGAGGAGGATAAAGTAGTTAAACGGGACAATTCCGACTCACGTTCAGAATCTGTGAAGCAGATCATAACCTCTTGCCACCCCGCTGGCAGCCCCTTAGCGTTGTGCTACTGTCAGGCTAAATCTGCCTGATGAGCGCCTAAAAATGTCTGAAACGCTTACCTTTTCTGTCAGCCACCCGGTCAAGGTGCAAAATGGCGGCCTGTTTATTTCGCGCGGAATGGGTACACATCCGACCCGGAGACTCAGTTCCCATGAACTCATTTATGTCGTTCGCGGCACACTCTCCTTACAGGAAGAAAATACGCGTTTTGATTTACATGAAGGGGAAAGTTTATTGCTATTTCCCGGCAGGGAACATAAAGGGGTGACGACATTTGATGCTGAGCTGAAATTTTACTGGCTGCACTTCGATATTGTGAAAGAAGCGGCAATATTAACATCACAGCTAAATAGTCCCTCAATACAGTTAAATATTCCACAGCATTGTAAAGTCAGGGACAGCGAAACCCTGTTAACCCTGTTCAGATTATTTTTATATGAACAGGAACGTGGCGGAAGTTCGCTGGAACTGTTCCTGATGTTGCTGTTAAAGGAGGTCGCGCGCGCCTGGCCGGAAAATGTTGAACCTGGCGGCCCCGGCGTGGCGCTGGCGTACAAAGCCCGTCAGCTGATTACCACACAGTTTCATCTGCCGCTTGGCGCATCTGAGCTGGCGGAACGGCTTCACTGTAATGCCGATTATCTTGGCCGCGTTTTCCGTCTGACTTTTCAGATGACGCTGACCGATGCCCTGCATAAACAGCGGGTGTCGGCAGCAGAGAAACTGTTGCTGGCCAATACCGGGAATGTGGCGGACGTAGCAAGGCTGACCGGGTTTAATGATGTTGCCTATTTTCGCCGGGTATTTCGCAAACTGCTGGGCATCACGCCCGCCGCTTATAAAAAGCTTTATTGCCGCGAGCACATTAACTCTCAATAATTTGAGATAGCCTTGCGCTAACAATCTCATAATCATCAGAAAACTCATGGTAGTATTGGGCTCTCCCGACTTTAAAGACAACTTTTGCCCATGACAGACGCCTTTGAATTTCTCAATAACGTGCCGGTTAATCAGCAGATTTACCGTACCTTGCGTCAGGACATCGTCACCTGTGCAATCGCACCGGGCGCATTCCTGTCGGAGAAAGAGATTTCCACGCGCTTCAACGTGTCCCGCCAGCCGGTTCGCGAAGCCTTTATCAAACTGGCCGAAGCCGGTCTGGTTCAGGTTTTACCGCAGCGCGGCACCTATGTCATGAAAATCTCGTCCAAGCGGGTGGCTGACGGTCGTTTCATTCGTGAAGCGGTCGAAACGGCAGTGGTGCGTCGCGCAGCAATGGTGGTCACGGACAAAGATCTGGCGTTGCTGGAACATAACCTGGAACGTCAGACGCTGGCGGCAAGAAGTCAGCAAACGCAGGAATTCCTGCTGCTCGATGATGACTTCCACCGCACCATTACACAGATCATTGACTGCCGTCTGGCATGGGAAACCGTCGAGCACATCAAGGCGACAATGGATCGCGTACGCTTCTTAACACTCAGTAAAGTGTCTCCTCCGGAAAATCTGATTGCGCAGCATTATGCGATTTTTGACGGGCTGAAAGCTCATGACCCCGACGCCGCTGAAAAAGCGATCCGCGTTCATCTACAGGAAATGATCTCCACCATCACCCCGATCGCTGAACAAAACAGTGACTGGTTTGATAACGAATGAGTGAGTACTTCCCGCGTTCAGAAGTTGTCGTTAAACGCGGGAAGAAAGCGGGATTCAGGGCAGTTTGTTCCATTCCTTCGACGGGCGATAAAAGGCTTCAGGAGGACCAATCAAAACACCGCCACCCTCAAAACCCTCAACATCTTCCTTACCTGCGTCTTTTTGATCACAGTACCTTAGAAAACCGACGATGAGTTCGACGAGTTCTTTTTGTCGCGGCGTTAAATGATCCATGTTTTTCTTATTGGACTTCATATATTGCTCCTGATAGGTAAGTTGTATAACCAGAATACTCACTCAATTTGAAGGTGACCTGACTCGTCAAAGCCCTCGTCCTAATACACCTGACGTCATATATTCACGTAACAGATGGTAAGTAGATTCACATTCCATTTTTCCAGGAACTCGTGATAATGGTGCTGAAGATATATAAAACCTCATCACATCATCATTGACAACATCTTTAATTAAAAATCTCGCATCTTCTTTATTTAAGATTTTAAAATCATTAAGAGTATCGGCATAAATAACGGTGACGCAGAGGCTGTAATATAGCATTTTTCTTTTTAACGGATGACCGGCAGTCTTACGATAGAAATTTTCCAGGGCATTGATTTCAAGCGGCCCCGTCGGTGGCGTGCAGGATTCCATCAGGAACGCAGCGCGCTCCTGATGAGGATTGTTGAGGCAAAACACATAAGCCGTTTGTTCCATACCGGATTCCCGTGGCTGGTTTTTCCTGTATTGCTTAAATAGCCATTTCCAGTTAAGAAGATGTTTTTCGGGTTGCCGTAAATTACGTCTCGCACGGCGTTGTTGCCAGATAATATCACTCCGGCGAATACGCCTTATAATAAGCGGGACGTTTAACTGTACAAAAGCCGCATTCATTGTTGTCATCGTCTCGGCAACAACCTTTTCATGTAACGTCATCTTTTATTATATTCCCGCAGTGTGAAAATCAATCCTGCAAGAATAATATGACCGCCCGTAATCACAATCACCAAAGCTATTTTTGTCGAGACGTCTCGTAAAATTTCAACAGAGAAAATATCCGTAAGCGAAAAACCGGCCACGCAGGCAGTTTGCGACGCGGTTCAAATTTTGCGGGTTACCCCTGAAATCTGTATGACAACTTAGTGTAAGCTGTAAACCACATCAATATCGTGGATACTTTCTATGCCAGCCGCAACCCTCCTGAAAAAAAGCTACTACAGCGCAGAACAGTCACTGTCCCTTTCCCAGCTCGATGAGGAAAAAATCAGTCAGATCGCCCGTGATCTGGATGTGGCGGAAAGCGAAAAGGAACATTACCTCACAGGCTGGATGGGTCAGAACAGCGTGGTGCTGGTGAGAAATTATCAGGACAAACGCGGCACCTCCAGCGGGCTGGTGATGTCACGCGGCAACCGCTACAAACTGACCGTGCAGGCCATTACCTTTCGTATTCCTAAAGTGCTGCTGTGGGTCACTTTCCGCCGCAAGCCCCGCACGATGACGGTGATCGCCTATAACAAGCTGGGCGAACAACCGACCGGCCTGCAACAGTTCATGCATATTCAGGATCCTGAACTTCGCGACACGCTGGAAAATGACTGGCGTGAACTGAATGATTATCTGGGCATGGCCTGCTGGCAAATGGACAACAACCGTCCTCTGTGGCGTCAGGTGCATGAGGAAATCTCACCGCAGGCGTTGTGGACGCTGTCTGAATCACCGTGGTTCAGCGGCAAGAAACTGCAAAAAGACGGTGAATGTGAAGGTCTGTGGACACACGATCAGTTTATCGGACGCCGTAGCGGTGAACATGCTTCAGTGCTGCTGTCATGGAAAGATGAAGAGAATGACGATATTGCCAGTTACCTGTTTGAACGGGTTTCGGCGAATAAAATCCGCGTCATGCTCAGACCGCGCAAAGACGCAAAATTCTATCCGCTTAACCCGTTCGATGCCGTGCATTTGCAGCAGGCGTTGGTGAAATTCCGTCAGGCTGAACAGGTGCTTGGCGAGACATTGCGCCGCGCCTGATATCTGTTTACCACCAGCGGTGGAAATGATGCACCGGCCCGATGCCGTGGCCGACTTCCAGTGAATCCGCCTGCATCAACGCCTGCTGTAAATACGCTTTCGCCTCGCGCAGCGTATCTGCCCAGTTGTTGTGGCGCGGGCGCAAGGCGGCCAGTGCCGCAGAAAGCGTACATCCTGTGCCGTGCGTATGGCGGGTGTTGACGCGTGGCGCTGTAAAACGCTCGCGGGAACCGGCGGTAAACAGCCAGTCAGGGCTTTCCTCATCACTCAGATGACCGCCTTTCATCAGCACCGCGTCACATCCCATCGCCAGCAACGCCTCCCCCTGCTCGCGCATCTCGGTTTCACTGGCTGCCACGCTACACTCCAGCAATGCGGCGGCCTCCGGCAGATTCGGCGTAATGATCGACACCTGCGGGATCAGCAAACGGCGTACAGCATCGACGGCTTCCGGCAACAGCAACGGATCGCCGCTTTTCGCCAGCATGACGGTATCCAGCACCACAAAAGCGGGCCGGTAATATCTGAGCCGCTCCGCCACCGCCTCCACGATCTGGCTGTTCGCCAGCATGCCGATTTTCGTGCTGTCGATGCGGACGTCACTCAGCACGGAATCCAGCTGCGCGGCAACGAAATCCGGTTCGATGTGATAAACCGACTGCACGCCACGGGTGTTTTGCGCCACCAGTGCGGTGATGACACTGGTGCCGTAAGCGCCCAGCGCCGAGAAGGTTTTTAAATCTGCCTGGATCCCCGCGCCTCCGCTGGGATCGGTGCCGGCAATGGTCAGGGCATTGATCCGTTTCATTACTGCCCCTCCCCGTTCAGCCAGCCTTCGTTCATCAGATACAGATTGTCCAGAAACGCTGCCGTGAAGCTGCCCGGCCCTTTCACCGCCGCGCAGGCCCGCTCACCGGCGCAGGACATCACCCGGCAGGCCGCAGCCACATGATTCAGGCGATCGCCCGGCAAACACGCAAAGGCGGCGACAACTGCCGATAAGGCGCAACCGGTGCCGACCACGCGGGTCATCATCGGATGGCCGCCCGCCACCGCCAGACAGCGTTCGCCATCCGTGACGTAATCCGTTTCGCCGGTCACGGCCACTACCGCCCCGGTTTCCCGCGCCAGCTGCTGTGCAGACGGAATGGCAGAAAGCGAGTCGTCACCGCTGTCGACGCCACGCCCGGCGGCACTCAGCCCGCTGAGAGCACGAATTTCCGAGGCATTTCCGCGGATCGCCGCCGGGTTAAGTTTGATAAGTTCCAGACAGAATTCGGTACGCCAGCTCAGACCGCCCACCGCCACCGGATCCAGCACCCAGGGTTTTCCGGCCTGACGGGCTGCGTGAATGGCCGCCAGCATGGCGTCGCTGTGAGGGCGTGTCAGCGTGCCGACATTCACCAGTAACGCGTCGGCGACAGCACTGAACTGCGCGGCCTCGGCAGGATCCACCACCATCGCGGGTGAAGCGCCCAGTGCGAGCAGGACATTGGCCGTAAAAGATTGCACCACGTCGTTGGTCAGACAATGAACCAGCGGCGCGGAAAGGCGGAGTTGTTGCAAGGAAGCGGCGGCGACAGCGCCGGAAAATACGGTAGGTCGGGTATTCATAAATCTCCCCACCGGCGCTAAAGAAGGCGGTATCGGGAGAGATACCTGACTTCCCTACGCTGGCATAATCCAGATCAGGTAATACGGGTAAAATCTCAGCCCTGACTTTTGCAAGCGGGCACCCCGAGTCAAGGGGACATTATTGGTGGCGCAGGCCAGAAGATCAATCAGGAAATGCGATAAAAACCGGCTGACGACCCCATTGAACTTGCCCCTGTTCGCTGGCAGTATCAAAAGGCAAATATGAAAACAGACATTGATGTTAAACCTTTCTCAGGAGTTCTCTTTGCCATCATCCCTTCACATCCGTCCCTACCAGGAAGCAGACCGCCCTTTCTTGCGTACCTTATATCTGGCGTCACGCAAACATACCTGGACCTGGCTGGAAGACGATTTTCAACTGGAGGATTTTGACCGTGCCGTGATCGGTGAAAAAATACTGGTCGCCGAACGTGACGGGCATTTACTGGGTTTTGCCTCGATCTTCACGCAGGAAAATTTTCTGCATAACCTGTTTATCGATCCGCAATATCAGGGAACCGGCGCAGGCACGGCCTTGCTACACGCCGCCGAAGAAACGTTCACCCGTCAGGGCTCGCTGAAATGTTTAGTAAAGAGTGAAAATTCGGTCAGCTTTTACCTGTCAAAGGGCTGGAACATCGTCTCTACGGGGGAAAGTCCGAAGGGGGAATACTATCTGTTTCATTCATCAAAAAAATAATTAAAGACGAAATGATTACCCCACAGAACTGAATTTTCGCGATCCTGACGAATATCAATTTTTCTTTGTAGTGAAGAGGTTAAATTTTGCAGCGGTGCTATACATACCTTGTCTTCCTTAAAAATTTTCGAGGGTACGAATGAAAACAATAAAACTGATGCAGGTTGCTGCAGTGACCGGTGCGCTGTTCCTGGCCGGCTGTACCAGCCATGTGACACAGACTGAAAAATTCTCCGGTTTCCTCGGCGATTACTCCGGACTTAAGGAAGTGAAAACAGGGTCCGGCAACCCTGTGCTGCGCTGGATTGATCCTTCTTACAAACGCTCAAATTATTCCTATATCAAATATGAGCCGATCAAATTCTATCCTGAACCTCAGCCAACGGAACAAATCAGCAAGGAAACCTTGCAGGGCGTTCTGGATTACGCCAACAGCCGTATGAAACCGGCACTGGCCGAACGTATGCAACTGACCGACGTGGCTGGCCCGCGCACCCTGATTTTCAAAGGTGCTATCACCGGTGTGAATACAGCGGCAGAAGGTTTGCAGTTCTATGAAGTCATCCCGGTTGCGCTGGTGATTGCCGGTACTGAAACGGCGACAGGCCACCGTACCCGTGATACCGAAGTCTACTTTGAAGGTGAGTTGATCGACGCCAGCACAGGTAAACCGGTGATTAAAGTCGTGCGTAAAGGGTTCGGCAAACAGGTGTCCAATGACAGCCAGAAAGTCACCGCCAATGATCTGAGAGTGGTGGTAGACAGCATGGCGAACGACACAAAACTGTTCCCGCGCGATTAAAAACAGTGCGGTTCTGAGTGATTCCGCAATAAAATTCAGACATAAAAAACGCCAGTGGATCTTGCGATCACACTGGCGTTTTTACAGGATTTACGCCTCAGCTTGCGCTAAAACTTATTCCCACTCGATCGTCGCCGGTGGCTTACCGGAGATGTCATACACCACGCGGGAAATGCCGTCGACTTCGTTGATGATGCGGTTGGAGCAGCGGCCGAGGAAATCATACGGCAGGTGCGCCCAGTGCGCGGTCATAAAGTCGATGGTTTCTACTGCACGCAGGGAAACCACCCAGTCATATTTGCGGCCATCGCCCATCACGCCAACGGAACGCACTGGCAGGAAGACGGTGAATGCCTGGCTGACTTTGTTGTACAGGTCGGCTTTGTGCAGTTCTTCGATGAAGATTGCATCGGCGCGACGCAACAGGTCGCAGTATTCTTTCTTCACTTCGCCCAGCACACGAACGCCCAGACCTGGACCCGGGAACGGGTGACGGTAAAGCATGTCGTACGGCAGGCCGAGTTCCAGACCGATTTTACGCACTTCGTCTTTGAACAGCTCTTTCAGCGGCTCAACCAGACCCAGTTTCATTTCCTTTGGCAGACCGCCCACGTTGTGGTGCGATTTGATCACGTGCGCTTTGCCGGTGGCAGACGCGGCGGATTCGATCACGTCAGGGTAGATAGTGCCCTGCGCCAGCCATTTCACTTCGTCTTGTTTGCAGGCTTCTTCATCGAACACTTCAACAAAGACGCGGCCAATGATTTTACGTTTGGCTTCGGGTTCATCAACGCCCGCCAGTGCAGACAGGAAACGCTCTTCCGCAGCGACGTGAACAATGTTCAGACCGAAACGGTCACCGAACATTTCCAGCACCTGATCGGCTTCATTCAGGCGCAGCAGGCCGTTATCGACGAATACGCAGGTCAGACGGTCGCCAATGGCGCGGTGCAGCAGCATGGCGGTGACGGAAGAGTCAACGCCACCGGACAGGCCGAGGATCACGTGATCGTCGCCAATCTGCACACGCAGACGCTCAACAGCGTCTTCGATGATTTTCGCAGGCGTCCACAATGCTTCGCACTCGCAGATGTCCATGATGAAACGTTCGAGCATACGCAGGCCCTGACGGGTATGCGTCACTTCCGGGTGGAACTGCACACCGTAGAAGCGTTTTTCTTCGTTCGCCATAATGGCAAACGGGCAGGAATCTGTGCTGGCGACGGTCACGAAATCAGACGGGATGGCCGTCACTTTATCACCGTGGCTCATCCAGACGTCGAGCAGCGGTTTGTTGTTCTCGCTCAGGGCATCCTGAATGTCGCGGATCAGCGCGCTTTCCGTCTGCACTTCAACCTGCGCATAACCAAATTCGCGCTCGTTAGAACCTTCAACATGGCCGCCTAACTGCATTGCCATGGTTTGCATGCCGTAGCAGACGCCGAGAACCGGAACACCGGCTTCGAAAACATAATCTGGTGCACGCGGGCTGTCATGCTCGGTGGTACTTTCCGGGCCGCCGGACAGGATGATCCCGTTCGGGTTGAATTCGCGGATTTGGGCTTCGGTTACGTCCCAGGCCCAGAGTTCGCAATAGACACCCAGTTCACGCACGCGGCGCGCAACAAGTTGGGTGTACTGGGAGCCGAAATCGAGGATCAGGATACGGTGCTTGTGAATATTTTCGCTCATGAGGGGGCGTTTTCCAGAAAGCAATAAAAGCGTTAAAACGACAGGTTAAATTTTCTAACAATCTTAAAAGCAGACAGCGAGCCTTTAGCTCGCTGTCTTTAGGATCAGGACCCCATGCGGTAGTTCGGTGACTCTTTGGTAATCGTCACGTCATGCACGTGGCTTTCCTGGATCCCTGCACCGCTGATACGGACAAACTCAGCCTTGGTGCGCAGGTCGTCGATGGTAGCACAACCGGTCAGCCCCATACAGGAGCGCAGACCGCCCATTTGCTGGTGGATGATCTCTTTCAGACGGCCTTTATACGCCACGCGACCTTCGATACCTTCCGGTACCAGTTTGTCAGCGGCGTTGTCAGTCTGGAAGTAACGGTCAGAAGAGCCTTTGGACATTGCGCCCAGAGAACCCATACCACGGTAAGATTTGTACGAACGGCCCTGGTACAACTCGATTTCGCCCGGCGATTCTTCAGTACCTGCCAGCATCCCGCCGACCATCACACAGCTTGCGCCAGCAGCGATAGCTTTTGCGATGTCACCGGAGAAGCGGATACCGCCGTCAGCGATAACCGGAATACCGGTGCCTTCCAGCGCTTCAACTGCGTCAGAAACGGCAGTGATTTGCGGAACGCCTACGCCGGTCACGATACGGGTGGTACAGATTGAACCAGGACCGATACCGACTTTCACTGCGCTCACGCCTGCTTTGGCCAGTGCCAGAGCACCTGCGCCAGTCGCCACGTTACCGCCAATGATTTGCAGATCCGGGTATTTTGCGCGGGTGGCGCGGATACGTTCCAGAACGCCTTCGGAGTGGCCGTGAGAGGAGTCGATCAGCAGAACGTCAACACCGGCAGCCACCAGCGCATCGATACGTTCTTCGTTGCCCGCACCTGCGCCAACCGCTGCACCGACGCGCAGGCTGCCCTGCTCATCTTTACAGGCGTTCGGTTTACGTTCGGCTTTCTGGAAGTCTTTTACGGTGATCATACCGAGCAGATGGAATTGCGCGTCAACCACCAGCGCTTTCTCTACGCGTTTTTCGTGCATTTTCTGCAGCACGACTTCACGGGCTTCGCCTTCTTTCACGGTGACCAGACGTTCTTTCGGCGTCATGACCGCAGTGACAGGCTGTTCCAGATCGGTCACGAAGCGCACGTCACGGCCGGTAATAATACCGACCAGTTCGTTTTCTTCCGTCACGACCGGATAACCGGCAAAACCGTTGATTTCAGTGAGTTCTTTGACCTGACGCAGAGTGGTTGAAGGTGTGACGGTTTTAGGGTCAGCAACAACGCCGCTTTCATGCTTCTTCACGCGACGGACTTCTTCCGCCTGACGCTCAATAGACATGTTCTTGTGGATGAATCCGAGGCCGCCTTCCTGCGCCAGAGCAATCGCCAGATTCGCTTCAGTCACGGTATCCATCGCTGCGGACAGCATAGGGATATTCAGACGGATTTTAGCGGTCAGTTGAGTACCGAGGTCGGCAGTGTTAGGCAGAACTGTGGAGTGGGCTGGAACAAGGAGAACGTCGTCGAACGTTAGTGCTTCTTTTGCGATACGTAGCATGGGCAATATCTCACCAAGGTGGATGCGGAAAAGATAAAATATTGCAGCGGGAGTATACAGGTGAGTAGGCATTCCGACCAGAACTATTTCAAAAACTTCTTGATTACCTTTTGCGGGCATGTAGTATCGTTCGATTAAGTCTCTGTTTTTGAATTTGATCTGGATCACATGTCGCTACCTTCTTCGCCTCCTATTTTTACCGTAAGCCGCCTCAATCAGACGGTCCGACAGTTGCTGGAAAACGAAATGGGTCAGGTCTGGCTCTCCGGTGAGATTTCAAACTTCTCTCAGCCTTCCTCCGGCCACTGGTATTTCACGCTCAAAGATGACCGGGCGCAGGTCAAATGCGCCATGTTCCGCAATTCCAACCGCCGCACCACGTTCCGCCCGCAAAATGGCCAGCAGGTTTTAGTTCGCGCTACGATTACGTTGTACGAACCACGTGGCGATTATCAGCTGATTGCAGAAAGCATGCAGGAAGCGGGCGACGGTCTGTTACAGCAGAAATTCGATTTACTGAAACAACAACTGGCCGCCGAAGGTCTGTTTGATGCGCAGTTTAAACAACCGCTGCCCTCACCCGCTAAATGCGTGGGGGTGATTACTTCCGCCAGCGGTGCTGCGCTGCATGACGTGTTAAATGTCTTAAAGCGTCGTGACCCGTCGTTGCCCGTCATTATTTATCCGACGTCCGTTCAGGGCGCAGATGCGCCGGGCCAGATTGTCCGTGCCATTCAGTTAGCGAACGCCCGCGAAGAAGTGGATGTGCTGATTGTCGGGCGCGGCGGCGGTTCGCTGGAAGATTTGTGGAGCTTTAACGATGAGCGGGTGGCACGGGCGATTTTTGCCAGCCGCATTCCCATTGTCAGCGCCGTCGGCCACGAAACCGATGTGACGATTGCTGATTTTGTCGCGGATTTACGCGCGCCAACACCGTCTGCCGCTGCCGAACTGATCAGCCGAAATCAGCTGGAATTATTGCGCCAGATCCAGTCGCAGCAGCAACGCCTCGAAATGGCGATGGATTATTACCTCGCACAGCTGACGCAACGCTTTACCCGTCTGAATCATCGCCTGCAACAACAGCATCCGCATTTACGTCTGGCACGCCAGCAAACGGCGCTGTTCAAATTGCGTCGTCGTCTGGATGAGGCGATGCAAAATCAGCTGCGCCAGATGCTGCGTCGCACCGACCGTTTGCAGCAGCGCCTGACGCAACAACAGCCGCAGCCGCGCATTCACCGTGCCCAGCAACGGGTTCAGCAACTGCAATACCGGCTGCAACAGGCGATGTCATCACAACTGGCGGAAAGCCGTCAGCGTTTCGGCACCGCCTGTACGCAACTGGAAGGCGTCAGCCCGCTGGCGACACTCGCCCGCGGCTACAGCGTGACGACCACGCCACAGGGCGCATTGTTGAAGAAAACCACGCAGACTGCGCCGGGCGAAACACTGAAAACGCGTCTGGCCGATGGCTGGATTGAAAGTGAAGTGAAATCGATTGTGGTGGAGAAGAAAGCGCGGAAACGTGCAGTTAAATAAGTGTTGGGTTTAAAGCCCCCTCCCCGTCTCCCCCTTCGCAGGGGGAGACGGGGAGAGGAGATTGAAAAGCTTACAAATTATAGCTGTTGGTCTTCATACCATTGACCCGCACTTCGCGCGTTTCACCTTCCGGCAACACGATATCCAGCGTTTTCCAGCCAGGTTTGAAATCGCCGCGCTGCGTCAGCGTGATCTCGATTCGCTGATCGTCACTGACAATATCCCAGTTCAGCCACAACGCATGATTCTGTTCCCAGCGATGACTTTCGCCGTCGTCCTCGAACAGCAACCCTGAGGATGTCGCCTGACCCGGTGCCGGATACACATGCAACTCACGCAGCGTATCTTTGCGGATATCGACATGTGCCAGACGGCAGGATTGTGGCAACGCAGCCCCCGCACGCACCAGCAGCGGCAGGCGATCCAGCGGCGCATTCCGCGTGATTGTCTGCCCCCCCGCAAACCATTCGCCGGTGTAGAAATCGCACCAGCCAATGCCGTTATCCGGCAGATAAACCTGACGCTCACGCTGGCCTTCATCGACCACACTGGCGACCAGCAAATCCCGGCCCATCAGGAAATCATCCGTTTCCACAAAGGTATTTTTATCGTGCTCGTGATCGAGGAATGTCGGCCGCAACATCGGCTCGTCATCCGCATGCGCCTGCCACAACAAGGTGTAGAAATACGGCAGAAGGCGGTAACGCAGACGAATGGCATCGCGGATAAGCGGCGTCACCTGCGGATACATCCACGGCTCGTTCACGGTGTGATCATCGTTCCAGGAATGAATGGTGAAACGCGGATGCATCACGCCGTTTTGCACCCAACGGACAAAGAGTTCGGCATCCGGCTTATCGCCTGAGAACCCGCCGACGTCATGCCCGACGTTGTACAAACCGGACAGACTCATGCCAATCCCCATGCGCGTGTTGTAGCGCAGCGTCTGCCAGTTGGTTCGGTTGTCACCGCTCCAGGTTTGCACGTAACGCTGCATGCCGGAACAGCCGGAACGGGAAATCAGGTACGGACGGGTTTCCGGCGCAAATTTCTGCTGCGCTTCAAACGACGCACGCATCATCAGCAGCGGCATCACCGGGCGGATATGTTTGATGGCGATGGATTTACCGAAACCATGGCAGCGTGCATCACGGTCCCAGACTTCATATTCGTTGTTGTCGTTCCACGTCGAGCCGATGCCTTTTGCAAGCAACTGTTGCGTCACGCCATTTTGCCACCAGCGCACGGCGGAAGGATGGGTGAAGTCCAGATGCGAGCCTTCGTCATCCCAGAACACAGAGCGTTCCGGCACGTCGCTTTCGCTGTCGCGGATAAATAATCCCTGCTCAGCGACCTGCCCGTATTGCGGATGATCCTGCAACAGGCAAGGTTTGATGTTTGCCGCCAGGCGGATACCGGCGTCAAGAAACGCTTTCGACATCACTTCCGGCTCAGGCACTTTGTCATAGTTCCAGTTAAAGACGTAGCGCTTGTTGCCGATCGAGGTGTAACCCGATGATAACTGGAATGAATCGCATGGAATTTCATGCTGTTCGCACAGCGTGATGAATTTCATCAGCTGCTGCTGGGCATCCGGCGCATCGGTGTAATACATGGTGGAACCGCTGTAGCCGAGGCTCCATTTTGGCCCGAAGGTGGTTTTACCGGTCAGCCTGACCAGCTTTTTGGTGACGTCCAGCGAGGTCGGCCCGACAAACAGGTAGTAATCCAGATCACCGGCTTCCGCACTGAAACGACGGTATGGCAGATGGTAATTGTCCAGTTCATTGCCGAGATCCAGCCAGACATTGCTGAGATTGTCGTAGAACATGCCGAAACTGACGTCATTGCGGCGGGTCATCGTAAACGGAATATGTTTATACAGCGGATCGGTGCTGGCGGCGTTATAGCCCATCGCGTCCAGATTGCGCATTTCGAAGCGGCGGCCGCTGCGGTTGAGATCACCGGCTTTTTCGCCCAGCCCGAACACGCCGTCCTGCGGTTCGCGCAGCTGATAGTGTGCGGATTCGTCCCCTTTCACGCCGAGCATGTAGGCGCCGGTTTTACGATCCTTCGCCAGCGGCAACCAGGTACCCGCCTCGTTTTTGTATTCCCATTCCAGCCACAACGGCTGATGAACCGTAACGCGCAGCGCGTCAGTGGTCAGTATCAGATGGTCATCGCCCTGCGTCAGCTGATAACCCGGCACGGTGAAACCGTCGTTGCTCAGGCGGTCACGCCCTTCCCACGGCACGTCATTTTGCGGCGCGATGCTCCAGGTACGATCCAGCGCCAGTTCACCATGACGCTGGATAAACACGCGGACCAGCCCCTGCTCCAGCACGCGCAGAGAAAACAGATGCTTATCATCAACGCGCAAATCCACGCCTGCGTCATGTTGCCCGGCAAGCTCCCAGTGTTTTAACGTCTTCATACACTCTCCCTTTTAGCCGGATTGCGGCGTTCAGCGATCAGAGCAATCAGGAAGACTGCGCCAATCAAATCAAAGAAACCCATCGCGATAAACAGCGGATTGAAACCCATTTTGTCGGCAACTGCGCCGATCAGCAGTGAAAACAGGAAGCTGGCGATCCATGCGGAGGAACCGCGCATACCGTTGACCGTCGCCACCTGACTTTTATCGAATGTCTCCACCACCACCGCGCTCAACATGCAGGAAATCACCTGATGACCGAACCCGCCGATGGAAATCAGAGCAATGGCGGCGTACGGGCTTTGCGTCACGGCAACCAGTGCCAGCGAGAGCATCATAAATGCGCCGGTGACGGAGCTGGCGACGATGGAGTTAATGCGGGTGCAGCCAAACACTTTGCGGTACAGCGTGGTGAGGTAGCCGCTGGCAATACTGCCGAGGTCGGCGGCCAGGAACGGCAGCCAGGCAAACATCACAATGTGTTTTAAATCCATTCCGCGTTCGTTAGCCAGATACAGCGGCACCCAGAAACTGAACACCGCCCACGCAGGTTCAGCCAGAAATGCCGGAATGGCGATACCGTAGAATTTTTTGTTTTTGCAGACGATCTTCAGCGATTTGATAAACGGCAGACGCGTTTGTTGCGGCTCGTTGTCAGAGCGGATCAGCGCCAGTTCATCTTTGCTCAGATTCGGATGGGTTTCCGGTGAATGGTAGAACTTCCACCACAGCAGAACCCATAACATCGACAGCACGCCGCAGAACAGGAACGCACCGCGCCAGCCAAATGACACATGCGCCACCAGAATAATCGGCGGAGCCAGCATGGCACCAATCGAGAAGCCCACGCCTGCCCAGCCCGCGGCAACCGGACGCTCTTTGCGCGGGAACCAGTCGGAAATGGCTTTGGCGTTGGCCGGTGTGGCCGCCGCTTCGGCGCTGCCCATAAAGAAGCGCAGCACGGCAAGCTGGATCCAACTGCCCGCGCCCGCATGCAGCATACACACCACTGCCCAGATGGAGGCGCAAATCAGGAAGCCCAGCTTCAGGCCAATCACATCAATCAGCCAGCCGCACAATGGCTGGAAAATGGTGTAAGCCGCCTGAAACGCCGCGACGATATAAGAATATTGTTCAGTGGTCATGTTCAGGCTGGTTTTCAGTTCAGCCGCCAGTAACCCCAGTGAATTTCGGGTGACGTAGTTGACTGTCACGCCAAGCAGAAACAGCGCCAGCATCCACCAGCGTAAGGCTTTTATTTTTCTGCGTCCTGCGACCGCAGCTGTCCCGGTATTTATTTGAATTGTCATGTCCGTTCTCCCACCCGTCGGCCTTGCCGCAGATGATGTGGTATGTGAGGTACTTCTGCAGAGTAGGCACACGGATTTGTGAGGGAAACGTGATTTTTTGCAAAAGCTTTCACGCTATAACTGCACCGGGAAGTCAGGGAGGATAAATGCTCACAGGCAGCACATCTTCTGATATGAAAATTTTTGCAGGGACGATTTTGAAGGAGATCACAGTTTGAAAGGAAAGTTAAATATCCAGAAAATTGCCGACCAGACAGGGTTGTCGATCAGTACCGTTTCGCGGGTTTTAGCCGGGAAAAATAACACCAGCAGCAAGGCGCGTGACGCCGTGCTTGAATGCGCCAAAGCGCAGGGGGTGCTGAACGAGCTTTCCACCGGCAGGCTGATGCTCAACAACATTTTGATTTTTGCACCGGCTCGCGCCTTTGATGTGCGCAGTGATATTTTTTACTACAAAGTGATCCAGGGCATTCTGGCGGCCACTGCCCATCATGAAGTGCGCGTCCGGTATTGTGCGATGGAAGAAGAAAACGCCGATGCTGCGCTGTTCATCGCCAAAATGACCGATCCGCAGACCGAAGCCGTGTTGCTGGTCGGTATCGACGATCCGCACATTCATCAGCTCGCTGCCGAGATGGGCAAACCGTGCGTGCTGGTCAATTGTCATGACCGCCATATGCGTCACGACAGCGTCAGTCCGGATCATCAGACCATGGGCGATTTCGCCTGCGACTACCTGTTTTCTCAGGGGCATAACCATATCGTGACCGTGCAGTGTCTGCGCCGTCATACCATGGAATTGCGCCTTACCGGCATCAGACAGGCGTTCGCCCGCCATCATATGACCTTCAGTGACAGCCAGCATTTGCTGAATACCTCAGGATTCGGTGCGCAGGAAAGCGAACAGGCCTTGCTGGAATATCTCGATGCCTTACCGCCCGGCCAGCCGATGCCGACGGCCATTCTGGCCGGGGGAGATTTCATGGCGTCCGGCATTGTGGCGGCACTGGCTCAGCGCGGGTATTCGGTGCCGGGCGATATCAGCGTCCTCAGCACTGACGGATTCAATCTGGCGGAGATCCACGACGTCCCGCTGACGGCGGTGCACGTCCCGCGCGATGAACTGGGCGCAGAAGCCATTTCCCTGTTGCAGCGTCGCATGTTACGCCCCGATGCGCCCCACACCACGCAGTTGTTACAGGGGAAACTGGTGGTGCGCGAATCGGTCAGGAAAGCCACCGGACGCGCCGTGACCTGTCATCCGCATACGTTGTATGACCCGCAGCCGGACAGATAAATCTCATCTTTGACCGACGGAACGCGCAGCGGTCCTATACTGACCAGTGACTCTTTTGATAAGGAGATTCATCATGAATCACAGTTCAGCAAAGCGTTACCACAGCGTGATCCCGCCCTACATGCTCAATCGTATTATTGAGCACGGTTCAGAACCGCAGCGCCGGTGTGCAAAACAAACCCTGGTGCATGTGAATACCCTGATGGCGCAGCCTTACGCCAAACCGCAAAAAATCGTGACAGCCAAAGCGGGACAGGCAGAGCGGGATATTTACGATGCCAAAAATACCACCCGCCTGCCGGGTGAGTCCGTGCGAAAAGAAGGTCAGCCCGGTAACGGCGATGTCTCGGTGGATGAAGCCTATGATTATCTCGGCGTCACCTATGATTTCTTCTGGCAGGCCTATCAGCGAAATTCCCTCGATAACAAAGGGCTGGCGCTGCTTGGCACGGTGCATTACGACAAAGGTTATCAGAACGCCTTCTGGAACGGGCAGCAGATGGTCTTTGGCGACGGTGACGGCGAAATCTTCAACCGTTTCACCATTGCCATCGACGTGGTCGGGCATGAGCTGTCGCACGGCGTGACCGAAACGGAAGCCGGTCTGGAATATAACGGCCAGTCGGGCGCGCTGAACGAATCAATGTCGGATGTGTTTGGCTCGCTGGTGAAACAGTTCCATCTGAAACAGACGGCGGATCAGGCCGACTGGATTATTGGCGAAGGCTTGCTGGCAAAAGGCATTCATGGCACCGGTCTGCGCTCGATGTCTCACCCCGGTACCGCCTACGACGATCCGCTGCTGGGTAAAGATCCGCAACCCGCCGACATGAGCGGCTATGTGAATACCCGCGACGATAATGGCGGCGTCCACATTAATTCAGGCATCCCAAACCGCGCATTTTATCTGGCCGCCACGGCACTGGGCGGTCACGCCTGGGAACGTGCAGGTTACGTCTGGTACGACACGATTTGCGATAAATCCCTGCCGAAAGATGCCGATTTCGTCACGTTCGCTCAACTGACGGTTCAGCATGCGGAAAAACGATTTGACGCTTCCGTCGCTCAGGCGGTGCGTGAAGCCTGGGAGCAGGTTGGAGTGATGTAAATGAAACCTTTAGATTCGCTGGAAAGTAATGCGGTGATTGAAATTTACCGCGAAGGCGGCATCGCGTTTATTCCCAAACTCAGCGGGCCACGACGGGTGGAACTTTCAGGCATGAGTGATGACAAGCGGCGGGAAATTTGCCAGCTCATCAACAAAGCCCTGCCGTATGCTCAGGAAAAAGAAAACGCCGGTCATGGAGACCAGCGTTATTTCCGGCTGGAGATTTACTATGCGTCGGCAGAGCATTCGGCCAGTCTGGTGGTGATTATTCCTGAAACCGAAACCCCGGAAGAACTGGTGGATTTATGGAAACAGGCGCCGCCGGACGATCACTCTTCTGAATAAGGGGAATAAATAAACTGTACCCGTTTTTTCGAAATCATCCCGTGCCCGTTTTGGCAGAAGTAATCGACCGCGCCGCAGGCTTTCAGTTCCTGCAACGGTTGCTGGCAATCCGGGCATAATGCCGTTTGCTTATAATCGATCTGACAGGCATCACAGTGAAAGTGACCGCTTACCCAGTTCATCGGCTGACGGCAGACCGGACAAAGAGCTTCCATGGTATTCCCCTTCTAAATAACACCCAGCGTTCGCAGTAAATACAGGCCCAGTGCGGTCGTGAAAAATGAACCCAACGTGGTGACGGCAATAATGTTCGCTGCCAGCGTGGCGTTGCCGCCCATCGCGCGGGTCATGACATAGCTGCCTGCCGCCGTCGGCGTGCAGGAAAACAGAAATATAACCCCAAGTGCCGCGTCGCGAAACCCGAACAGCCACGCGCCGAACGTCATCAGTGCAGGCACGAAGATCACACGTGATGCAGAAGACCAGGCCGCCACATTGGAACTGCGGAACATGGCTTGCCAGTCAAGGCTGGCACCCGCGCAGAGCATCGCCAGCGGTAACGCCATGCCGGAAATAAAATTCCCGGTACTGGCAAGGGTGGCAGGCATCGGCAGATGGCTGTACTGGAATGCCAGCCCGAGCACCAGACCGATAATCAGCGGGTTAGTCACGACCCCGTACAGAACCGGCTTCAGCCCGATACGCTTGCCATGGCCGCCCTTCAGGCTGCGGGTCAGGGTGATCACCGACAATACGTTGAACAAAATCACCGTAACGGCCAGATACATCGATCCCAGCGCAATCCCTTCACTGCCGAAGGCCAGTGACGCATACGCCAGCCCTGCGATGCCGGTATTAGCGCGGAAACCGCCCTGCACGAAAATACCGCGCTCACGCGGATCCTTCACCAGTTTTATTGCCACCAGTTCCAGCAACAGGAATGAAACGACGGTGCCAAGGCCACCGTAAATGGCCAGCGGCAGGTTTGAACCTGAGGAGTCATGTCCCTGCGCCACACTGAAGAAAAGCAGGCAAGGTAAGGCAATATTAAACACTAACCGGCTGGCTTTCTCATTGAAGCTGTCATCCATCAGGCCGGTGCGACGCAGCACCACACCCAGTAACAAAATCAGTAAGTTGGGGACCGTAACACCAAATGCAAAACTCCAGGTCTGCCAGAACATCCAGCCAGCTCCTTGCGGGGAAAATGAGACGAAAAAAAGGGGCACATTCTTATGCGCCCCGCTTGCGGATTACTTGCTTTTTTTCAGGTGAGACATCAGGCGTTTACGTTTACGCAGCTGATTTGGCGTCAGCGTATTACGCTTGCCTTCAAACGGGTTCTCACCCTCTTTGAACTGAATACGGATTGGCGTACCCATGACTTTCAGTGAACGACGGAAATAGTTCATCAGATAGCGTTTATAGGAATCGGCCAGATCTTTCACCTGATTACCGTGGATCACCACGATTGGCGGGTTATAACCCCCGGCGTGCGCGTATTTCAGTTTCACGCGGCGACCGTTCACCAGCGGTGGCTGGTGATCGTCAGCCGCCATTTGCATGATACGGGTCAGTAAGGAAGTGCTCACACGCGTAGTTGCGCAGGTGTAGGCTTCGTTCACGGACTCAAACAGGTTACCGACGCCGCTGCCGTGCAGCGCAGAGATGAAGTGAATACGGGCAAAATCGACGAAGCCAAGACGCAGATCCAGCTGGTCTTTCACCTGAGCACGCGCTTCTTCGCTCATGCCATCCCACTTGTTAACCACGATAACCAGTGAGCGCCCGCTATTGAGGATAAAGCCTAACAGCGAGAGATCCTGATCGGAAATGCCTTCGCGGGCATCGATCACCAGCATCACCACGTTAGCATCTTCAATGGCCTGAAGCGTTTTGATTACCGAGAATTTCTCCACGGTTTCAGTGACTTTGCCGCGTTTACGCACACCGGCTGTATCGATAAGAACGTATTCACGATCGTCACGGTTCATCGGGATATAAATACTGTCGCGGGTGGTGCCCGGCATGTCGTACACCACAACACGTTCTTCACCGAGAATACGGTTAGTCAGTGTGGACTTACCTACGTTCGGACGCCCGACAATCGCCAGTTTGATTGGCA
This sequence comes from Rahnella victoriana, assembly GCF_021276285.1. Lineage (NCBI taxonomy): Bacteria > Pseudomonadati > Pseudomonadota > Gammaproteobacteria > Enterobacterales > Yersiniaceae > Rahnella > Rahnella victoriana. Next base: position 2,809,812 of record NZ_CP089919.1, on the reverse strand, counting down.
GAGACTGCGGATCAAAATCGTCTTCTTCGTCTTCAGGAATTTCGTCACCGGTCGCTTCCTGCTCGGCCCAGTAAGCGGCGTTTGCCTCTTCTTCGGTCAGCTCAACTTCTTCCGGCTTTTCACCTACGAACGGGATCAGCACGTGTTCGATCAGCTGTGTGACACCGCGGCCATGTGAAGCGGCGATGGCGTACACGTCGCCCAAACCGAGTGAATAGAAATCACCGGTGGCGCTGTCCGGATCCAGACCGTCCGTTTTGTTCGCGACCAGGAAAGTGGCTTTTTCGCGGCTGCGCAGATGCTGGGCGATACCCTGATCGGCTGGCATCAGACCCGCGCGGGCATCGACCATGAACAACACGATATCCGCTTCTTCGATTGCCAGCAGAGACTGCCCTGCCATGCGGGTTTCAACGCCATCTTCGGTACCGTCGATACCGCCGGTATCCACGATGATGAATTCATTACCCTCAATTTCGGCACGACCATACTTGCGGTCACGCGTAAGCCCCGGGAAATCCGCCACCAGCGCATCACGCGTTTTGGTTAAACGGTTAAATAAAGTGGATTTACCCACATTCGGGCGCCCAACAAGCGCAACGACAGGTATCATTTTGAAGCCTCAGTGTTTTTATAGGTGGTGCTAAACGCAAATAGCTGGCCTGTAGAATTTCGATACAAACCACTATAATTCAAATTGTTACAGCGCAATCCGTCATTCACGATTACGCAGATTTCAGAATACGAAACGGCCCCTGAGCAATTCAGGAGCCGTTTTAAAGCCCGGGATCAACCGATCTCAGAGCCAGATGCCGGTCGCGATATTAACGGGTGAAGGAGTAAACTTCGCCACCCTTCGCCTGCACAACCAGCTTGTCACTTGCCACAATCGGCGCACTCAGGAAGCCATCGCTGTCGACTTTCTGCTGAGCAACGAAACGACCATCAGTGGTGTTAATCCAGTGCAGATAGCCTTCGGAATCGCCGACCACAATGTAACCATTATACAGCACAGGCGCTGTCAGGTTACGGTGCAGCAAATCACTTTGACGCCACAGGCTGACACCGCCTTGTGTATCAAGCGCCATCACGCGGTCATCCTGATCAACCATGTAGATACGGCCTGCATCAACAATGATGTCATTGACGGAACCGACATCACGTTTCCACATGACCTGACCGGAACGCAGATCCATCGCGGCCAGATTGCCGTTATACGCCAGCGTATACACTACGCCATCAACAACAACCGGCGTGGTATCCACATCACTCAGACGGTCAATTTCAGTGGTACCCGTGGTCTGAGAAATACGTTGTTGCCAGATCAACTGACCTTCTTTCATCAGCACGGCACTGACGCGGCCATTATCGCCACCGACAATCGCAGCACCAAAGGCCACGGCCGGGGCAGATTCGCCACGCAGAGACAGGGTTGGCATATCCAGGTTAGCGGTCCACTGAATGGTACCGTCGGATTCATTCAGACCCTGCAACATGCCGTTGCCGGTGTGAACCAGAACCAGACCATCGCTGACCACCGGACGGGACAATGCTTCGCCCGCGACTTTGGTCTGCCAGGCGATTTTACCATCACTTGTGTTTAATGCATAAACAATGGCTTTTTCGCTGCCGACGTAGACGTGATCGCCGGAAACCGTCAGACCGCCAGAGAGCTGCGCGGAAATATTTCTGGAGAGGAACCCGGTCTTCTCAGAAAGGTTAACGCTCCATTTTTCTTTACCGCTGTCTGCGTCCAGTGCTTTGACCACACCAAAACGGTCAGCGGCAAAAATGGTGCTGTCCTGCCAGGCCGGGCGCAGGTTGGAATAGAATTCGCCAATGCCATCGCCTACGGATTTGCTCCATACTTTTGTCGGAGTAAACTGGTTCTCAACTTTTGGCAGCGGAGACATTTTTACCACGTCTTCTTCGCTGTTAAACAATGAACAGCCACTCAGCAGGGCAACAGAAACCCATCCTACCAAGAGTGTTTTACGCAATTGCATCGGGGTTCCCCTTAGCTGGCTAAGTTGTTCAATTTCATACGCAGCACGGTTTGCAGCGTTTGAGAGGGTTTAGAATCGAGTCCTTTGCTGTAGGCTTCACGTGCACCTTTTGCATCGCCTTTCGCAAGCAGAACATCACCACGGATGCCTTGCTGCATAGCCGTCCAGCCTTCACCCTTCACGCCGTCTAACGTTTTGAGTGCATCATCAAATTTGCCTTGCTGCATCTGGACACGAGCCAGACGTAAGTTCACCAGCGAATGTAAATTATCTTCTTTAGCCTGACCTTGCGCCTGCGCTAACTGCTTTTCAGCATTGGCGAAATCGTGAGTCCCGACAAAATGATCAGCCAGTTGCAGGGCAGCAAACACCCCGTAGTTATTGTCATTGCTCTGAGCAAATTTTTCGAGATCAGCCACGCCTTTCGCGTTATTGCTGGTCAGCGACTGATTAGCTTGCTGGAAAGACGCAGAAGCTTCCGTCAGGGCTGAGTCCTGATGACTCTGCCAGAAACGCCAGCCGCCCAGGGCTGCAATACCCAGAACCACGCCGATGGCCAGCGCTTTACCGTTTTCGGCAAAGAAGCGACGTACAGCATCAACCTGTTCATTCTCAGTGGTATAGACTTCCACAGTGTCCTTCTCCTTAACCCAACATCGAAGCCAGACGCGCGGCGATTTCGCTCTGCGCCAGCGTTTCTTGCGTTCCACTCTGCAGATCTTTAACAACGATCTGCTGGTTAGCGACTTCAGTTTCGCCTAATACCAGGGCAACACGCGCACCCCATTTATCAGCACGGGCGAATTGTTTCTTGAAGTTACCGCCACCGTAGTTAGTCATCACTTTCAGCTCAGGCAATGCATCACGCAGTGTTTCAGCCAGTTGCATGGCCGCGCTTTGCGTACCGGCACCGGAAGAAATCACGTAGGCATCGACGGTTGCCGGTGCTTTGAAGTCCGGGTTTACGGCCTGAACCAGTAATACCAGACGCTCCAGCCCCATGGCGAAACCGACTGCCGGTGTGGCACGACCGCCCAGTTGTTCGACCAGACCGTCGTAACGGCCACCGGCACACACGGTACCTTGTGAACCTAAACTGCGGGTTACCCATTCGAACACGGTGCGGTTGTAATAATCCAGACCGCGCACAAGTCGCTGATTAACCGTATATGGGATACCAGACTGCTCTAAAAGTTCACACAGACCTGCAAAGTGTTCTCTTGATTCATCATCAAGGTAATCACCGAGTTCCGGTGCATCATTTAATAACGCCTGAATATCGGGATTTTTAGAGTCCAGAACGCGCAGCGGATTGCTGTACATGCGACGCTTGCAGTCTTCATCCAGTTTGTCTTTGTGCTGCTCGAGGAAAGCCACCAGCGCATCACGGTAGTTGGCGCGGGCTTCCAGTGAACCGATAGAGTTCAGCTCAAGCGCAACATGTTCTGAAATACCCAGCGCACGCCACCAGCGGGCGGTCAGCAGGATCAATTCGGCATCAACGTCCGGGCCTTGCAGGCCAAAGACTTCCACACCCAGCTGATTAAACTGACGATAGCGGCCTTTCTGCGGGCGCTCGTAGCGGAACATCGGACCGATGTACCACAGACGCTGTTCCTGATTGTACAGCAGACCATGTTCAATACCGGCGCGCACGCAGCCCGCCGTACCTTCCGGACGCAGCGTCAGGCTTTCGCCGTTGCGGTCGTCAAAGGTATACATTTCTTTTTCCACGACGTCGGTCACTTCACCGATAGCGCGTTTAAACAATGGGGTCTGCTCTACAATCGGCATACGGATTTCACTGTAGCCGTAGCTGCCGAGCACATGTTTCAACGATCCTTCGATGCGTTGCCACAGTGCGGTATCTTCAGGCAGGTAGTCGTTCATGCCGCGAATGGCCTGGATATTCTTTGCCACGTCAGTTCTCTATCGTTTTATAAAAAATGAACCCGATTATAGGGGCTTTGTGGGCTGTGGTTCAACGCACAGTCTCAATCACCCCAACGGGTTCACTATAATAATGCAGGTCTATACCCGTCATTCTTCGGGTCGCAGATGCGTTGGCTGTCCTCACTCCCCCGAATCACTTACCTGAGTAAGCTCCCGGGATTCGCTCGATTGCCGCCTTTGTGCAACACGAATTATTTGGGTATAAGTATTATGACCCGCACCCGATGTTACTTTTCAAGATGATTGATAACGATACGTTTACTCTCATCCATCAGCGCTGCTTTGGCGCGAATTTTTGCTTCTAACTGGTCGATCATATCGTTGTTATCAAAACGCTCTCTCTGACGGACGCCGTCTTCATAGAAACCGCTTTTATTATGACCGCCGGTCACACCCAGGGTGGAAACCAGTGCTTCGCCCGGACCGTTTACCACACACCCGATGATCGAGACATCCATTGGCGTAATGATATCTTCCAGACGTTGTTCCAGGGCATTCACGGTGCCGATGACATCAAACTCCTGACGCGAACAGGTCGGGCAGGCAATAAAGTTGATACCACGGGAGCGGATGCGCAGGGATTTTAGGATATCGAAACCAACTTTGACTTCTTCAACCGGATCGGCTGCCAGCGAAATACGCAGCGTGTCACCGATACCTTCAGAAAGCAGCAGGCCTAAACCGATCGCCGATTTAACGGAACCAGCACGCAAGCCCCCGGCTTCGGTAATCCCGAGGTGCAGCGGCTGAACAATCTGTTTGGCCAGCAGGCGGTAGGACTCAACGGCCAGGAAAACGTCAGAAGCTTTTACGCTGACTTTAAACTGGTCAAAGTTGAGACGGTCGAGAATATCGACGTGACGCATAGCGGATTCCAGCAGTGCTTCCGGCGTAGGTTCACCGTACTTTTCCTGGATGTCTTTTTCCAGAGAGCCACCGTTCACACCGATACGGATAGGAATATTTTTGTCGCGCGCGCAATCCACCACGGAGCGGATGCGGGATTCGTTACCGATGTTGCCCGGATTAATACGCAGGCAATCCACGCCGTATTCTGCAACCTGCAGGGCGATGCGGTAATCGAAATGAATATCTGCAACCAGCGGGACATTCACCTGCTGCTTGATCAGTTTGAAGGCTTCAGCCGCATCCATGGTAGGCACAGAAACTCGAACAATATCAACACCGACGCGCTCCAGTGATTTGATCTGTGCGACGGTTGCCGCCACATCTGTGGTGCGGGTGTTGGTCATCGATTGTACAGCAATCGGTGCTCCGTCACCGACAGGCACCTTGCCGACATAAATCCGGGTTGATTTGCGACGGGTAATGGGTGACTGGTTATGCATTACTTCTCTCTCCATCGTTGCAACCGTCTGAAAAACTGCCGATTACTCGGCAGCTAAGGTCAGGCGCGCAACACGGCTTGATTTTACAAAACGACTTAAATCCACCGGTTTGCCCTGGAACTGGATATCCACTGCACCCGGCGCACCGATTTTCAGTTTATATGGCGCAGTCCCCTTCACGCTGAAGGTTTCACCGCCTTTTTTCATGCCGCTGAACAGGGTTTTCCCTGACGCGTCATCAATCTGGAACCAGCAATCTGCTTTAAAGGTAAATGTGACCGCTTCTGGATCCACACCCGCTGCCGCAGCAGTTTGTGCATCACCGGTTGGCAGGCCATTTTCCGCAGTGGCAGGAGGCTGGCTGGTCGACACCGCTGCAGGTGCCTGATCCGCTGGTGTCCCCGAGGCTGCAGGCGCGTTGCTTGCGGCTGCACCCGGCGTGGTGTTCAGCGGAATACTGTTTTGTTGCTCTGGCGCGGTGGATGCTGCATCCGGTGCCGGAGCAGAGGTGTCATCGGTAGTTGGCGCTGAATTCGCGTTATCGCCCAGAGGAATAGTTTGCCCCTGGCCGTTATCCTGATTCAGCTGTGCCGATGACTGGTCGGCCATGGTTGCGATTTCCTGCTGCTGCGCCTGATGATTTTGCCACCACCACGCACCCGTCAGGCCAATCACCACAAACACCACCAGCCAGGTAAAGCCCATCAGCCAGCCATCGCGTTTTTTGCGAGACTTACCGAGCGAGAATCCCTGCATGGAAGCCACTTTTGGCACTTTAATCGGCGCTTGTTTACCGATCAGACCTAATAATTCTTCTTCAGGTACATGAACCAGTTTGGCGTAAGAACGGAGATAACCACGCAGGAAAGTCGGCGCAAGATCGGCCGGCGTCGTTTCTTCTTCGATTTGGCGAATAGTTGAGACTTTCAGACACAGGCGTTCTGCAACGGCCTGATGACTGAGACCTAACTGTTCACGAGCCTGACGCAGACGTTCGCCTGTCGTCAGTTTTGCATTATTTTCTTGAGGGGCTTCAGTATTCATTGGCTAAGAACTGCTGGTACTGTTTAGATTGTGGATAACTACGCGCAAGTTGCTTACCGTAGCGTTGAACGCTATCCGGGTTGCCCGCTAACGCAGCGAATCGAATTTGCAACATAAGGCTGTCAGCTGTGGCTGGCAGAACATGTTGATATACATCCAGTAATAGTTTCGCCTGAGCGCGGTTCCCTTCCCCAAATTCTTTGGTTGCCTCAGTCAGCAAGGGTGCGCCTTTATCGGGATCAACTTTCAATGCCCGGCTTAGTAACACTCGCGCTTCCTCATTCTGATTGGCCTTCAGAAAACAGTAGCCTGCATTTTCCAGACTGTCAGCAACCTGACCGTAATCAGGCGCGTTAGCTGCGGCGCTAAACTGCTGTTGTGCCGGTACATACTGCCCTAAACTACACAAAAACGCACCGTAATTATTTAAGACCGTCCCATTTTGCGGTGCCAGCTGCAACGCTTGCTGGTAGCGGCTTTCCGCTGCTTTCTGATTGCCGTTTTTTTGCTCGTAAAGCGCCATACCCAGCTGTGTACGATAATCCTGTGGCGCGCTGTCAGCGGCACTTTGCAGATTCTGCTTTGCCGCGTCCATGTTCCCCTGATTCAGATAAGCCATGCCAAGTTCGAGGCGCGTTTGTGCCGCCCCACTGGCCTGTTGCGTTTTTTTCGGGGAACCGGCGCATCCTGCCAGTAAAGCCACCGTCATGCCGGTGACGATCAACATTTTCACACTGCCCTTCATTGTCATGCTTAATTCCCTTTACCCTGCCAGCGACAATAAAACAGCGGGCTTCACCGCAACGGCATGGTAAAGCCCCGCACACAACGTCAGGATCAGACAGCTTTTACGGAAATCTGCTGCTCGCCTGCCATTTTTTTCTTCAACGTACGTTTGGTACGGTCGATCACATCACCGGCCAGCTGACCACACGCGGCATCGATATCGTCGCCACGGGTTTTACGCACGATAACCGTAAAGCCATAATCCATCAGCACTTTTGAGAAGCGGTCGATACGGCTGTTCGAGCTGCGGCCATACGGCGCGCCCGGGAACGGGTTCCATGGGATCAGGTTGATCTTGCACGGCGTATTTTTCAGACGCTCCGCCAGTTCGTGCGCATGCTCGGTACCATCATTGATGTGATCCAGCATAACGTACTCAATGGTGACGCGGCCCTGATTGGCGTTGGATTTGCCAATATAACGCTCAACGGCAGCCAGGAAGGTGTCGATATTGTACTTGCGGTTGATCGGCACGATTTCGTCACGAATGGTGTCGTTTGGCGCATGCAGCGAAATCGCCAGTGCGACGTCAATCATGTCGCCCAGTTTGTCCAGTGCAGGGACTACGCCTGATGTGGACAGCGTCACGCGACGTTTTGACAGACCAAAACCGAAATCGTCGAGCATGATTTCCATCGCCGGCACCACGTTATTGAGGTTCAGCAACGGCTCGCCCATGCCCATCATCACCACGTTGGTGATCGGACGTGTGCCCGCGACTTTCGCGGCACCGATAATTTTTGCCGCGCGCCACACCTGACCGATAATTTCGGACACGCGCAGGTTACGGTTAAAGCCCTGCTGCGCCGTGGAACAGAACGTACATTCCAGCGCACAGCCGACCTGAGAGGAAACGCAAAGCGTTGCGCGGTCGCCGTCCGGGATATACACGGTTTCGACCAGTTGTCCGCCCACCTGAATCGCCCATTTAATGGTGCCATCGGTTGAACGTTGTTCAGAAGCGACTTCCGGCGCACGGATTTCGGCAACGCGGGCCAGCTTTTCACGCAGCGCTTTATTGATATCGGTCATTTGCTCGAAATCATCGCTGCAGTAGTGATACATCCACTTCATGACCTGATCAGCACGGAACGGTTTTTCGCCCATGTTGATAAAGAACTCGCGCATCTGTTTGCGGTTAAGGTCAAGAAGGTTAATTTTGGCGGCAGCAGGCACGACAGTGTTCACGGCTTCTGCGGAAACAGCGTTATTTTCAGACAAGATTGGCTCGGACGTGTTGGATTCTAACATGATGAAAAATGGCCTCGTTGTTACACGTTATGGCGTATTGGAAGTGCAGAGCCTGACCTGACAGAAAACGGCTGGCCTGCAAATAAAAGTGCGCCCCGAAGAGGCTGGCTCATTCGGGGCGCAACATTGTACAAATTTTAGGGCACAGTTGCCATGTTTGGAAAGTGGCTGTTACAAAATTCTTGCGAATTTGCGGCACATCTTCCAGCAACGGTGACTCAAAAATCTTAACGCGGGCAGATTTCGCTTTCGGTGAAGAAGTAAGCGATTTCGCGTTGTGCAGATTCTACCGCGTCAGAACCGTGAACCGCGTTAGCGGTGAAGCTGTCAGCGAAGTCTGCACGCAGGGTACCGGCCAGTGCGTTGTCCGGGTTAGTCGCGCCCATGATGTCACGGTTACGCTGAACGGCGTTTTCGCCTTCCAGAACCTGAACCATGATTGGGCCAGAGGTCATGAACTCAACCAGACCGTCGAAGAAAGGACGACCTTTGTGTTCTGCGTAGAAACCTTCAGCTTGTTCTTTAGTCAGTTTCAGCATTTTAGACGCGATGATGGTGAAACCCGCGCGCTCGAAACGTGCGTAGATAGCGCCGATGTCGTTGTTCGCTACGGAGTTTGGCTTGATGATGGAGAAAGTGCGTTCGATAGTCATGAAAAAACCTCTGTCTGACTTTTATAGGTAGGGCCGGTTAATTTAATGTTATACCTGCCGTAAAATGGCGGTGATTATAGGGAGCGAAGTTACGATTGCCTACCCGAATCACAACATTTAATTAAAAAAATGCGTGATTGATTCACTAATGAACCTAAACCGCCCATTCCCCTTAAACAAAGCAGGGGCAAAATGGCGTTTCCCCTGTGGTTTCGTGATCTTTTAAGCCTGACCGGAGGAAGGAATAATGTTGCGCAGCCAGCTTCCCCACTTACGCTGATAGAACGGCTGGGTGTGGCTGATCAGATAATGGCTGATGCCGCGCTCTTTTTCGGAAACGATACAGAAATCCACCGGACGGTCGTCGGGAGAGGTTTCACTCGCCACATTTCCCGCCTCGCGGATCAGCGCGTCAATTTCCTGCTCATCGCCGTCGGCTTCCACACCAATCAGCAGGTTCGGCTGGTCATCCACCGCTTTGTCATGGATCAGCGCCATAAAGGCGCGGCGCACCGGTTTTTTCTGCGTAAACAGTGTGGTAAGCGCGTCGATCATCGCAGAAGGGTATTCTTCCGGCTGGCCGATCAGCAACTGGCTTTCTTTATCCAGCACCAGTTCCGACGGCGCATTCAGCCCGCCATTACTCAGCAGCAGCGTGACTTCGCTCGGGTAAAATTCCTTTCCGTACTCTGATTTCGGGTTCAGGAACAGTTCTTCACCCTGTGTCATTTCAAACAATACGCGGGCGGGCAGCGCGACAAACGCCTGCTCATCCGGGCTTTCGCCTGCACTGGCTTTTTCCAGCACCTCCACTGAGGAAAAGAAAGGAATAATTGAGCTGCCGTCCTGTTTTTCCCAGTGCAAAATATTCAGTTCACTGCCTGCGGTGATCGCCACACTGCCCTGCTTTTCAGCGTCATCCTGCCCTGCATCACCCAGCACAAAGACGGTGGATTCCAGCAACGTTTGATAAAACGCCGGACGCCAGGCAGGCGCGGTGACAGACAGGCGGAGCAGACGCTCCAGCTCGTTTTCACCGTCGGTCGCCGCCGCGCCAGCAGGAAGATGATCGTGTGGGACACTCATGTTTCTTGACTCCGGTAATGGTATAAAACGGGGCGCTGTTAAGCGCCCCGTTGTGCTTCATGCAAATGTTTTACGGCTTATTTTGCTTTGGCTAATAACAGATTAGCCACGGTACGTACGCCTAAACCGGTTGCACCGGCAGACCACTGATCCGCCGCGCTTTTACGGTAAGTCGCAGAACAGTCAATGTGCAGCCAGCCTTTCTTATATTCCGTCACGAAATGCGACAGGAACGCTGCCGCCGTGCTCGCACCCGCAGTATGCGCAGGACCGGCAATGTTATTCAGCTCGGCAAAGTTAGACGGTAAATGTGAACGGTGGAACTCTTCCAGCGGCAGACGCCAGAACGGTTCGTGTTCGGCTTTCGCGCTTTCCAGCAGCTCGCCCGCCAGTGCATCGTCAAAGCTGAACAGGGCGTGATAATCGTTACCCAGTGCAGTTTTCGCCGCGCCGGTCAGCGTTGCCGCATCAATGATCAGTTCAGGGTTTTGCGCAGACGCGTCGATCAGGCCATCGGCCAGCACCAGACGGCCTTCGGCGTCGGTGTTCATCACTTCAACGGTTTTGCCGTTGCGGTAGCGGATAATATCGCCCAGTTTCAGCGCGTTGCCGCTGACCATGTTGTCCGCGCAGCACAGGTACAGTTTCACGCGTTTGTTCAGGCCGTTAGCCGCCGCCAGCGCCAGTGCGCCGGTCAGGGTGGCCGCGCCGCCCATATCCGCTTTCATGGAATCCATGGAAGCACTCGGTTTCAGGCTGTAGCCGCCGGTATCAAAGGTGATCCCTTTGCCGACCAGACAGGCGTAAACCGGTGCTTCAGCGTCACCGCTCGGGTTGTAATCGAGCGCCAGGAATACCGGCGGACGGTCAGAACCACGGCCGACAGTGTGAATGCCCATGTAGCTTTGCTGACGCAGATCGTCGCCTTTAGTGATGCGGTAGCTGACTTTTTCGTTGCCAAATTCACACATCAGATCAACCGCGCGGGTCGCCAGCTGTTCAGGCGACAAATCTTCCGCCGGGGTGTTAATAGTGTTACGCACCCAGTCGATGATTTTCAGGCGTTGTTTCAGCGTGTTCGCGTCATCTTCAGACAGTTCAGCCCATTCAACATGGCGTGCGCCTTTCGGGCCTCGGAAGCCCTGCCAGAATGCCCAGCTGTTTTCGAGATCCCAGCCTTCACCGGCCAGCTTCACGTTTTTAACACCCTGACCGTCGATACGACGCGCAGCACGGGCAATGACCGTCAGCACATCGCCGCCATTCAAATGAATGGTCATACCGGCAGAATCGGTGCTCAGCGTGGCTTTTTCGCCCCAGCGCGCATCGGCAGGCTGAGAGGAAAGGAATACGGACATTGCTTCATTGGTGGTGACTTCGGAACTCATAACTGCACTCCTGATGTTTTTTATCTTCAATGAATATTCATTTTTTCAATGACAGGCAAATCACCCTTTTATCGGGCGGCACTTCATTTCGTATAGACAGGGGGCAACTCACGCAGGCGGCGGACAGATTTCACCACCAGCGCAATCGCATAATCAATTTCTTCTTCTGTCGTCCAGCGTCCGAGAGAGAAACGCAGGGAACTGTGCGCCAGTTCTTCGCTTAATCCCAACGCACGGAGAACGTAAGAAGGTTCAAGGCTGGCCGACGTACACGCCGACCCTGATGACACCGCCAGATCTTTCAGTGCCATGATCAGGGATTCCCCTTCAACACCGGCAAAACTGACGTTGAGAATATTTGGCGCGGCATGTTTTGGTGCGCCGTTGAGAAACACCTGATCGAGTTGCTGAATGCCTTTCCATAAACGATCGCGCAGTTCGGTCAGTCGCGCGACTTCAGCGGTCATTTCCTCTTTGGCGATGCGATACGCCTCGCCCATTCCGACGATCTGGTGCACCGGCAAGGTACCGGAACGCATGCCGCGTTCATGGCCACCGCCGTGGATCTGCGCGTCAATCCGCACTTTCGGTTTACGGCTCACGTACAGCGCCCCGATCCCTTTCGGGCCGTAGATTTTGTGCGCGGAAAATGACATCAGATCAACCGGCAGTTCGCTCAGGTCAATGGCGATTTTCCCCACACTTTGCGTGGCATCGACATGGAAAAGAATGCCACGACTGCGGCACAGTTCGCCGATAGTCGCAATATCCTGCACCACACCGATTTCATTATTCACCTGCATGATGGACACCAGAAGGGTATCCGGACGCAGCGCCGCTTCAATCGCCGCCGGAGGAATATAACCGTCAGGCTGCGGAGCCAGATACGTCACCTCGAAGCCTTCCGCTTCCAGCTGCGCACAGGTGTCCAACACCGCTTTGTGTTCCGTCTGGCTGGTAATAATGTGATTACCTTTCGCGCGATGCGCATGGGCTGCGCCTTTAATCGCCAGATTGTCCGATTCCGTCGCGCCCGACGTGAAGACGATTTCGCGCGGATCGGCATTGATCAGCTCAGCAATCTGGTTACGCGCCACATCCACTGCTTCTTCAGCCTGCCAGCCGAAACGGTGCGAACGGGAAGCCGGATTACCGAAAGTACCGTCCAGTGTTAAACACTGCATCATTTTCTGTGCAACACGCGGATCAACCGGCGTGGTGGCAGAGTAATCGAGATAAATAGGTAATTTCATGGCGGGTAAGCTCCGGACTGCGCGTTCGGCGTCGAACGATAGAATTAAAAACGACATCCAGTTTAAAACGGGTTCACAGATTCTTAAAAGGGAAATGACACTTTGCTGGCACTAATCGGTAAGAATTGACGTCATAAAAGCAAAAGCCCGCGGAAATCTGCATTTCCGCGGGCTTTTTAAATCAGTTATCAATGCTGACTAAGCAATTACGCTCGTAAGTTCACATTAATCGTTTCGATTTGTCGGCCATTAGCAGGCTGACGACGGATTTCACCGTTCTGACGGTCGGCCACTTCCAGGATTTCCTGGTTGTTGACCAGCTCTGCCAGCGTGATGTTGTTCAGGAAGCCGCTGATGCGCTCGCTCAGATCACGCCATAAGGTGTGAGTCAGGCAGCGTTCGCCATTCTGGCAGCCTTCTTTACCCTGACAACGGGTAGCATCGACAGATTCGTCAACGGCAGTAATCACTGCGCCAACGGCGATATCGCCGGAATCTTTACCTAACAGATAACCACCGCCCGGACCACGAACACTGGCAACCAGACCATTTTTGCGTAAGCGCGAGAAAAGCTGCTCCAGGTAAGAAAGGGAAATACCCTGACGCTCAGAAATGTCAGCCAGTGGTACTGGTCCTTCCTGTGAATGCAGTGCAACGTCGAGCATAGCGGTCACGGCATAACGGCCTTTGGATGTCAGTCTCATAGCATGGTTACCTGTTTAAAATGACTTAAAAATTCAATAGTACGGAACATGCAAACGAGTCTGCCATTCCCGAGTAAAACAGTCAACTATTTAACCTACTGTTTTACTCAAGTATTACAAACCCGGCCATTACGCACTAATTTTGTCATTCACGAACAACGCATAACCTTTTGATTAAAAAACTGAATACTGTTTTTATAATCAAATCCCTTTGCTTATTCTTTGTTGCTATTTGTCTTTTCAATCGACGTCAGGATACCGCGCAGGATGTTTAATTCCTGAGATTCAGGTCGCGCACGGGTAAACAGACGGCGTAATTTGCTCATCACCTGCCCCGGATGTGCCTGACGAATAAAGCCGGTTTCCAGCAAGGTTTTTTCCAGATGCTGATAGAAACGTTCGAGATCGTCGACCAGCGGATACGGCGTTTCTTCGTATTCGATTTGCGGTTTTTCCGCTTCCAGCAACGCCAGATGCGCAACGCGCACTTCATAGGCAATAATCTGCACGGCCATCGCCAGATTCAGCGAGCTGTATTCAGGGTTCGCCGGAATACACACGTGGTAGTTACATTTTTGCAGTTCTTCGTTAGTCAGCCCGACGCGTTCGCGACCAAACACCAGCGCAACCGGCGCGGTTTGTGCCGCTTTCGCACTGTGCTCACCACATTCACGCGGTTCAAGCATCGGCCACGGCAGTGTGCGGGAACGCGCGCTGGTGCCGATCACCAGGCTGCAACCGGCCAGCGCTTCATCAAGCGTATCCACAATGGTCGCGTTACCGATGACATCACTGGCACCGGCAGATAACGAGATAGCCTGAGAGTCAGGTTTTACCAGCGGATTCACCAGATAAAGACTTGATAAACCCATGGTTTTCATGGCACGGGCGGTAGAGCCCATATTGCCAGTGTGAGACGTTTCTACTAATACAATGCGGATATTGGGCAGCATAGGAACTCTTAGCCAGACGGAAAATCACAACAGCCTAACACAACGGTAGTTAATTTTCAGAACCCCTGCTATACTGCGCGCCGTTTCCCGTATTCCCGTTCTTTAACATCCTAGTTGGAAGATATCCATGCATCCGATGCTCACCATCGCCGTGCGCGCTGCGCGCAAGGCCGGTAACCTGATTGCCAAACATTACGAAACGCCAGACTCTGTAGAATCTACACAAAAAGGTACCAACGATTTTGTTACCAACGTAGACCGCGATGCAGAACACATGATTATCGATGTCATTCGCAAATCCTATCCAAAACACACCATCATCAGTGAAGAGTGTGGCGAACTGGAAGGCGAAGACAAAGACGTACAATGGATTATCGACCCGCTGGATGGCACCACCAACTTCGTTAAACGCTTCCCACACTTCGCTGTTTCTATCGCCGTGCGCATCAAAGGCCGCACTGAAGTCGCGGTAGTTTACGACCCAATGCGTAACGAACTGTTCACCGCAACCCGTGGTCAGGGCGCACAGCTGAACGGTTATCGTCTGCGCGGTACTAACGCGAAAGATCTCGACGGCACCATTCTGGCGACCGGCTTCCCGTTCAAAGCAAAACAACACGCGACCAGCTACATGAATGTGGTTGGCAAACTGTTCACCGAATGTGCAGATTTCCGTCGCACCGGTTCTGCTGCGCTGGATCTGGCTTACGTGGCGGCTGGCCGCGTTGACGGTTTCTTCGAAATCGCCCTCAAGCCTTGGGATTTCGCCGGTGGCGAACTGCTGGTTCGTGAATCAGGCGGCGTTGTGACTGACTTCGTTGGCGGCCATAACCACTTCTCGTCTGGCAACATCGTTGCAGGCAACCCACGCGTCGTTAAAGGTATTCTGATGACCATGCGTGATGAACTGAGCGAAGCGCTGAAGCGTTAATTTCGCCGGTTATTGATAGAAAGAAATACAAAGAAAAACGGACGTCCTTTCGGGCGTCCGTTTTTTTATGCCTGCTGTTTATCCCATGAAGGTTGCACCCCGGAACTTATCCCCGGAAAGGTCCGCCGGTGATTGGCGAAACGTCTCCGCCGCCGGTGCTGTAGAGCACTATCCCCACCACCAGCAATACCATCCCACCGGTCAGCGCCAGCAGCGACCAGGTGATCCGCTGCCAGGCCGCAGGCGTACGGGTTGCGCTCAGTTTCACCGCCAGCGCACGGCTGTAAAACACCAGTACGCCAATCAGCGAGACGGTCAGCGAGGTGCCGATGGCCATCGTAATGGCTGAAATCACGCCCCAGCTGTACACGCCGATCACTTTGGAAAACAGCAACACCATGATCGCACCGGAGCACGGGCGTAATCCCATCGCCAGCACAATCGCTATCTGTGTGCGTAAATCGCCGCCCGCCTGAAGTTGCTGATCGCTCGGTACATGCTGATGTCCGCAGCCGCAATGTTCATCGTGGACATGTGTTTCACTGCCCATCGGCGACAGGCTGTGGATTTTCATTGCCGGCGCGGGACGCAGACTTTTTATCGTCTGCCACACCCGTTTCAGCGCCCGCCAGCACAGCAATAACCCGAGCAACATCACCAGAATGAAGCTGCCCCGCTCCATCCAGAAACTGCTCTGATGCAGCTGACGCGAGGAAAGTTGCAGCACACCGAGCACCACGCTGACCAGCAATATCGCCACCAGTCCTTGCACTATCGCCGAGGCAAACGTCAGTTTCAGGCTGCTTTTCAGTCGCGAAGGATGGGTTGCCAGATACGTGGTGATCACAATTTTACCGTGCCCCGGCCCGATGGCGTGGATCACGCCATAAATCAGGCTGAAACCGGCCAGCGTCATGCCCGACTGCATCGGATTTTCTTTCACCTGCCGCAACAGTCCGGCCAGTTCCTGATGCAATTCCCGCTGCCAGATAATGCTGCTAAGCAAAATGCGCGGCCAGTAATGGATTAACAGAAAAGCGCCGCCCGCCAGCAGCAACAGAAATATGGCCAGCGGCCACAGATCGCGCCATGAGAGGGTTTTCGGTGGCGTGGAGATTAATGACATTCCAGCGTGACCTTCTGAGCAAATTGCTGACCAAGATCCATATCTTCAGGCGGGGCATCAGCCTTATCGAGAGACAGCGCGTAGTTTTGCAGCGAGGCATCAGGCTTCGGCGTAAACAGCGCCAGCGTGCAACGTTTTTCCAGTTCCGGCGGCAGGTGCAGCGCGGTTTTGTCTTTATACGTCATATCAACAAAATACGAAGGATCGAAGGTAGAGAATTCCATCGGTTTACCGGCCAGAGCCTGAGGCTTCGCCAGCGGCAATACGAATTCCAGCACCGCCTGATCGCCTTTACGCGACAGCTGATATTCGCTGGGCAAGTCGAGATATTTAACCGGTTTACCTTCGCGATAAAAGTCAGTGAAGTAATGCTGACTGAGCACCCGCGCCATGACTTCCGCCGCCAGTTTTTTCCAGATATCTGAACCGGGTTTGGCGTTCTGCGCGTCGTACAGCAAATCTGCGGATGTAATTTCGTCCATCGTCCAGACCATTTTCAGCCCGGTCAGCGAGGTGTCATTCGCCACCAGCGTGGTTTGCATATCAATGAAACTGTGCGGGTGCGCCATGACCGTGGCGGGCAGGCAGAACAGCGCAACTCCCAGCCATTTGCCGTAACGGGAGAAAGGCCGGTTCCGGGCCCGGGTTAACGTCATTTCCATATCAGCGCCATATATTGTTACTAAGTAACAGTATTTTGCTGTGCATTTAAGCAGTCGTCAAAAATATCTGTGATCTGAGTTGTAAGCCGGAGTAAAACCCAATCCCCGCGCCTTATTGCGGGCATTGCCTTTGCTATGCTTGACTAATAATTTCAGGTGATACCTTTCCGGTAGGTGATATGAATCCAGACAAACAGCCCTCCCCTGCGCTTTCCGCTACGCAACGCCGTTGCCACGTGTTGCTGATGCTGTACGCGCCGCTGACGGCGGTTCAGCTGGAGATCATCAGCGAAATTAACGGCGTCGGATTAGGCACGACCTGGGAAGATCTGGCGGAAGTGACCTGCGAAATTCAGCGGATCCACCAGCTTGATGTGCTGCAATACAGCGAGAAAGAATGCCGCATTCAGGGCGATGCGCTGGCGCAGCGGCTGTGTTTATTTCAGGGATTGCGCCGGACGTTGCGCATTTCGCCGGACTTTGTTTCCCGCCATTTTATCCCGTGGCTGCATATCGCTTTCGAAGGTCAGACCTGCCCGAAGGCGGCATTGCGCACCGACATTCTGGGCATGGTGCTGGAAGATTCCGGCGCGCTGTTACCCAAACCGCTCAGCGGGCATGACCGCCAGCTGATGCTGATTTGTCTGCAATATTGTCTGTGGCAAAACAACGGTGCGACCGGTCTGCGCTTCACCGAACAACAGCGCCGCTGGCTGCGCGAAAAGCCTGAATATCCGGCGGCCCGTGAGCTGTTTATCCAGCTACAGGAACTGAGCAACGGCCTGCTGGATGACTGCGAGTGTGAGTTTTTCACCCTGATGTTACGCATGCTGAAAATCCACAGTTACCAGAGTTCCGGCTCGACCGAAGATCAGCGGCTGCTGTTAGAAATTGAGAACATGGTGGCGCGTTTTCAGGACATCGCCGGGATGAAGTTCAGCAGCTATGAAGGGCTGGTCGGCCAGCTTTTCGCCCATCTTGGCCCGGCAATTGAACGCTGTCATTTCGGCATTGGCATCGACAATCTGATGCAGGAAGAAGTGAACCGCATGTATCCGCGTCTGGTGCGTACCACCCGCGAAGCCTTGCAGGGTTTTGAACACGAATACCTGATCACGCTGTCAGAAGATGAAGTCGGGCTGGTGGCGATCACCTTCGGCGCGTGGCTGATGCAGGGTAACGCCTTGCAGGAGAAACAGATCCTGCTGCTGACCCATGATAATCCCGAGCTGGAAGAGGCCGTTGAACAGCAGATCCGCGAAGCGACGCTGCTGCCGCTGAATATCAAATATCAGACACTGGCGGATTTCTATAAATTCGGTGCGCCGAGCGGCGTGGCGATGATTGTCACGCCTTACGCCACCCGCAGCACCGACGCCGATCCGCTGGTGATCCACACACAATTGCCGCTGGCAAAAGAGCAGCGAAAACGTATCCGCTCGCTGCTCGAAGCCCCCTAGCGGGTGGAAACCTCCGGCGCTGACGGCGTAACCGCCGGACGCAGGAAAATCGCCGGTACGGCCAGCAGCGCCATCACCCAGAATAATCCGGCATGCAGATGTTCGAACAGGAAACCGGACACCATGGTCATCACCGCCACGCCGCCGCCCATCGCCAGCGCGGAATAGACCGATTGCAGACGGATCACCTGATCACGCGGACGCGCCGCGATAAAACGCATCCCGGCCAGATGGCAAACCGTGAACGTACCGCAGTGCAAAATCTGAATCACGATCAGCCATGGCAACGCGGTAAACGCCCCCATAAGTCCCCAGCGGACCACCCCGCAGAACGCCGACAGCAACAGGAGATCCCGCGCCGACCAGCGCCGGAACAGCTGATGACTGAAAGTGAATACCAGCACTTCTGCCACTACGCCCAGCGACCATAGATAACCAATGGTCGTTGAGGAATAGCCGACATCCTGCCAGTAAATCGCGCTGAAACCGTAATAGGCCGCATGCGCGCCCTGTAACAGCGTGACGCATAACAGAAACCGCCAGACCGGTTTTTCGCCGAGCAACGCTTTCCACGAAATACCCGCCGCGCCGCTTTGCCTCGGCTCGCCCACCGGTTTCACGCTCGGACGCAGCAACATGCCCAGCAGCATCGCTGCCACACCGGCGGTCAGCGTGTACAAAATCGCGTTATGGCCATAGACCTCAACCAGCTTGCCGGTCACTGCGGAACCGATCACAAACGCAATGGAACCCCAGACGCGCACCTTGCCGTAATCCATGTTGATCTGACGTTGCAGCGTCCCCGCCAGCGCATCGGTCAGCGGCACCAGCGGACCAAAGAACAGACTGAAACCGGCAATGTTGATCATCAGCCACGCCCAGCCGTTGCCAAACCAGAAGCCGACGGCAAAGGCCAGAGTCAGCAGCGCCAGAATACGCAAACCGGTGATGAGATAAGAAGGATCTTTAATGGAGGGCGAAATGATTAACGTGCCAAGAAAACGGGCGACCAGACCCGCGCCGAGCAGCAGGCCGATGCTTTCGGAGGAGATGCCTTCGCCTTTTAGCCATAAGCCCCAGAAGGGAAGAAAAATACCGTAACTGAAAAAATAGGTGAAATAACTGAGTGCAAGCCAGCGCGTGGAACGCAATTCCATAAATCCTCCGGTGTGAGGCCAATACTTTGACAAAGCTCACAATCGCTAGCAATCCGCAGACGCTTTCATACTCCCGTAATGTCTGCCAGCTCACAAATTCTGATACATGCCCATAAAAAAACCCGCCGTGGCGGGTTTTAGCAGCTTAACGGCTTCGCAAAATATTACGCGTAAACCGGGAAGCGTGCACAAATGTCGAGAACTTTCTGTTTAACGCGTTCGATGGTCGCTTCGTCGTTCACGTTGTCCAGCACGTCACAGATCCAGCCAGCCAGTTCACGGACTTCCGCTTCTTTGAAGCCGCGACGGGTCACGGCCGGAGTACCGATACGCACGCCGGACGTCACAAACGGGCTCTTCGGATCGTTAGGAACGCTGTTTTTGTTGACGGTAATGTTCGCGCGACCCAGTGCGGCATCGGCTTCTTTACCGGTCAGATTTTTATCCACCAGATCCATCAGGAACAGGTGGTTATGGGTGCCGCCGGAAACCACTTTGTAGCCACGTTCCAGGATCACCGCCACCATTGCCTGGGCGTTTTTCGCCACCTGCTGCTGGTACGCTTTGAACTCAGGTTCCATCGCTTCTTTCAGTGCAACCGCTTTACCGGCAATCACGTGCATCAGCGGGCCGCCCTGGCCGCCAGGGAAGACAGCCGAGTTCAGTTTTTTGTAGAACTCTTCGTCGCCGCCTTTTGCCAGAATCAGACCACCGCGTGGACCCGCCAGCGTTTTGTGCGTGGTGGTGGTCACGATGTGTGCGTGCGGAACCGGGTTCGGATAAACGCCTGCTGCGATCAGACCGGCAACGTGTGCCATGTCAACGAAGAAGTAAGCGCCCACGTTGTCTGCGATTTCACGCATTTTTGCCCAGTCAACGATACCGGAGAATGCGGAGAAACCGCCGATGATCATTTTTGGTTTGTGCGCTTCGGCCTGACGTTTCACGTCTTCGTAATCGATGTCGCCGCTTTCGTCGATGCCGTAAGGCACCACGTTGTACAGTTTGCCGGACAGGTTAACCGGTGAACCGTGAGTCAGGTGACCGCCATGGCCGAGGTTCATCCCCAGAATGGTGTCGCCCGGTTGCAGCAGCGCGGTGTATACCGCAAAGTTGGCCTGTGAGCCGGAGTGTGGCTGAACGTTGGCGAAATCGGCACCGAACAATGCTTTTGCACGGTCGATAGCCAGTTGCTCAACGATGTCGACGTACTCACAACCACCGTAATAACGTTTGCCCGGATAGCCTTCGGCATATTTGTTGGTCAGCTGCGAACCCTGAGCCTGCATGACACGCGGGCTGGTATAGTTTTCTGACGCAATCAGCTCGATATGTTCTTCCTGACGAACAACTTCTTTTTCCATTGCTGCCCACAGCTCAGCATCATAATCGGCAATGTTCATTTCACGCTTTAACATCCGCATCTCCTGACTCAACAAACTAAAAAATAAACGCCCCTTCCGGGTTCTGCGCAACAGTGTAAATGTTTAAGCGGCCTTCGGATAGGGTCAGTTTCAGGTTTTTAGGCAAACGATTGGCTCCAGATACAGCAAGGCTTTGATCTAAGAACCTCCGCCCATAATCAAGGGATATATATTCACCTGAACATGTACAAATTTCAGCTTTGTGACTCAGCGCGCCCCCCTGAATCCCCCTACCCCTTTAGGGGGTGTTTACAGAAATTGTGGGTTTATATAAGATGCATTTAAAATACATGTTTAGATAAAGTCATCACAGACACGGAGTTCACCATGCTTGATTCAGCCACTATCGCCACCGTTAAATCCACCCTTCCTTTGCTCGCCGCGACCGGCCCGAAACTGACTGCACACTTCTATGACCGCATGTTTGCGCATAATCCCGAGCTGAAAGACATCTTCAATATGAGTAACCAGCGCAACGGCGATCAGCGTCAGGCGCTGTTTGATGCCATCTGCGCATACGCTGCCAATATCGACAATCTGGCGGCGTTGCTGCCTGCGGTGGAACGCATCGCGCAAAAACACACCAGCTTCACCATTGAGCCTGAGCAATACAACATCGTCGGCGCACACCTGCTGGCGACGCTGGATGAAATGTTCAGTCCGGGTCAGGAAGTGCTGGATGCGTGGGGCAAAGCCTATGGCGTGCTGGCAAATGTGTTTATCCATCGTGAGGCCGAGATTTATCAGGACAGCGCCGGAAAAGCCGGTGGCTGGCGTGGCACCCGTGAATTCCGCATTGTTGAAAAACAACCGCAGAGTGAACTGATCACCTCTTTCCTGCTGGAACCTGTGGATGGCAAACCGGTGGCTGACTTCCGGCCGGGGCAATATCTGGCGGTGTACATCCGCGATGCCTCGCTGGAAAATCAGGAAATCCGTCAGTATTCCCTGACCCAGGCACCGAACGGCAAAACTTACCGCATCGCGGTAAAACGCGAAGGCCAGGGCGCGGTGTCCAGCTTCCTGCACAATGTCGCGCAAACGGGTGACATCGTTCATCTGGCCGCCCCGCACGGTGATTTCTTTATGGATATCAGCGATACCACGCCGGTGGCACTGATTTCTGCCGGTGTCGGTCAGACGCCGATGTTAGGTATGCTCAGCACGCTGGCCGGATGCGGACATCACGCGCCGGTGCAGTGGCTGCACGCAGCAGAAAACGGCGCGGTGCATGCGTTTGCCGGTGAAGTGAAAAGCGCGCAGGCCCGTCTGCCAAAACTGGAAAGCCATGTCTGGTATAACCAGCCACAGGCGAATGATTTACCCGGTGAAGATTTCCAGTATCAGGGGCTGATGGATCTGAGCAAAGTCAGCGGTCAGCTGAGCGATCCGGCGATGCATTTCTATCTGTGCGGTCCGGTGAGCTTTATGCAGTTCGCGGCGAAACAGTTGCTGGCGATGAACGTCAGCGAAGCGAACATTCACTACGAATGCTTCGGCCCGCATAAAGTGATTTAATCCGCGCCCGAAAAAAAAGGCTGACGCAAAATGTCAGCCTTTTTTGTTGCCGCGTCAGCAGAGATTAACGACGGCGGCGGCGAACCAGGAACAGCGCGATCAGCAGGATAACAATCAGCCCCGCAATGCCCATGCCCCAGTGCGCCAGTTCCAGCAACGGCGAAGGTTTACCGCCAGCGCGTAATTCCTTCACCCGCTGCGGCGTCACTTTCGCCTGATCGTTACCGAACTGCTGCAACAGCTGATTGCTCAGTGTGGCAACCTGCGTATCTGACAGCAAATGTTCAAATGCCGGCATCGCGACATTGTGGCTTTCCGGACCACGCTGCACGCCATGCAGGATCGCCATCACCAGATTGTCGCTGTTCAGGTGTCCCAGCGCGGTATTGTTGACCAGCGAAGGCAATCCGCCGTCCTTGCTGCCGCGCCCGTCGGGCTGGTGACAGCTGGCACAATAGCCGTCGTACACCTGCCAGCCGGTCATTTTATCGGCATCGGCCGGACGCGCAACGCCACGCAGATTATCGACATAACTGGCCGGAGTGCCGAACTGGTCGGCGGCTTTCGCCTGCCCTTCCTGACTCACCGGGGTGGTTTGTTTCAGCCACACGGCAATGGCCTGCAAATCACTGTCACTCAGATGGCTGAGACTGTGATCGATCGCCTCCGCCATCGGCCCCGCTGCCTGTGCTTTACCCGGCGCGTGACCGGTTTTCAGGTAACCGGCGATTTCATCCGTGCTCCAGTTTCCAATGCCGCTGACCGCGTCCGGGGTGATATTCGGCGCAAACCAGGTGCCCAGACTGCTGCCGCCCAGGGCTTTATCGCCCTGCTCGGCCATCAGCGCATTACGCGGCGTATGGCAGGTGCTGCAGTGCGCGAGGGCTTCCCCCAGATACGCGCCGCGGTTCACCTGATCACTTTTTGACGGATCGGCTTTAAACGCGCCTTTCTCGAGAAACAGCAGATTCCAGCCCGCCATCGACAAACGCACGTTGAACGGGAACGGCAGCGCGGTCGGCGTTGACGGCACATCCACCGGTTGTACGCCCTGCATGAAATAGGCGTACAGCGCTTTCATGTCGTCATCGCTGATTTTGGCATACGAGGTATACGGCATTGCCGGATAAAGATTCGCGCCGTCGCCACGCACGCCATCGCGCACCGCGTGTTCAAACTGTTCCAGCGTGTAATTGCCGATGCCGTCTTTTTTAGACGGCGTGATGTTGCTCGAATAAATGGTGCCCAGCGGCGTCGCCAGCCCGAGGCCACCGGCGAACGGCTTGCCGCCTTCGGTGGAATGGCAGGCCACGCAGTCACCGGCCACCGCGACATATTCGCCTTTCTTAATCAGCGCATCCTGTTGCGGCGACAACGCGGCATACGCTGCGCCCGCACTGAGGCTCAGGCCAAAGGCCAGCAATGCGCCCGTCAGACGTTTTTGAGATAAACGGTTCAGAGTCATGTCAGTCAGCCTATAGCGCAGTTTTGGCAAGATGATCAGCGGTACGTAACGCCAGAGCGACCGCAGTCAGCGTGGAGTTGACCGTGGCAGACGTTGGCATTACGCCGGTACTGGTGATGAACAGATTTTCATGGTCATGAGTGCGTCCGAACGCATCCACCACGGAATCTTTCGGGTCATGCCCCATGCTCATCGTGCCGGTAATGTGCTGGTTGTTGCCGTAAACGCCCGGCTTACTGAAGCGCAAATTGGTGCCGCCCATCAGTCTGGCAATCTCGGTATATTCCTTCACGGCGCGCGCCATACCGCGATGTACATAATCGTCCATGTGGTAAATCGCCGCCGGTTTAGGAATACCCAGTTTGTCTTTTTTGTCGCTGAGAATGATGCGGTTGTCGTAGTTCGGCAGTTGCTCCATGACGTTTTTCAGGCTGGTCTGGTGCGAGGCACGGCGACGGATTTCGTTATCCAGGCTGATGCCGTAAACGCCTTCCGCCAGCAAGTCCTGGGTGACGGACTGCACCTGCGACGAGTTGGCGATATCGATGCGGAATGAGGCGTAATCTTTGCGGAAATCGCCGTCGCGCAGGCTGTTGATCGACGCCGGACTCATCGGTCCGCGCCCGGCCCACAGCGGCTCTTCGGTTTCGAAAGTCAGCGAGTTACTCGGGTGATCCATCAGATGACGGCCAACGGTGCCGGAACTGTTGGCCAGTCCGTCCGGGTATTTATCGCTGGCGGAAATCAGCAGCAGTTTCGGGCTTTCGATGCCATTGGCGGCCAGAACGAAGTTTTTCGCCGTGACTTTATGTTCGCCTTTATCCGGATCGTAATAATGCGCGGCGACAATGCGGCCTTTCTCGTCGTGCTCGAGGCGGTAAACCACCGCGCTGGTGATCAGTTTTGCGCCCGCCGCTTCGGCAGCCTGCGCGGCGATGCCGCCGTGATATTGCGCGTCAATCGGGCAAATCGGCATACAGTTGTTGTTGCCACAACAGGCCGGACGCCCGTCGTAGTTACGGCTGTTACGCGCGGTGGTGTTCACAATCACGTCATAGCCGCCGGGTGCCAGACGTTCGCGAAAACGCTGTTGCAGCCAGGATTCCGCGACCGGTTCCATCGGGAACGGCTGATTGCGCGGTGAACCGTTATCGGGCGCACCGGAGACGCCCATTTTCACTTCGGCTTCGTAATAAAACGGTTCCAGTTCGTCATAGGATAACGGCCAGTCACGCCCCACGCCGTACAACGTTTTGATCTTCATATCGTTTGGCAGAACGCGCCACGCCTGCGCCGCCCAGTGCCAGGTGGTGCCGCCCATAATACGGATATATTCCGCCGGGAACGGATACGGCCCCTGCTGTTGCAGATAATCATTATCTTCCGGTTTGTATACCGGATGCGGCGACCAGTCCGAGTAAGGATACGGCGACATAAAGTCTTTTTTGCGTGGTGAATTACGGAAGTTTTCGGTCAGCGTACCGCGATCAATACGCGGGCCGGATTCCAGAATAATGACGGAGATGCCCTGTTTTGCCAGACGCTGCGCGACCAGCGAGCCGCAGATCCCTGAGCCGATGACGACGACGTCAGCGGAAAGTTGTTCACTCATTGTTTAACCCTTTTTGAACGTTATTTTCAGACAGGCTGTTTTGCCCAGGTGCCGTAAGCGCCGTAGGCATAGCTCGGCGGGTTGAGATGATCGCGAACCGCGACATTCATCAGCGCATTTTCATACGCCAGACACACCGCCTGTTTGCCATCGCCGACCACGCCGAGATACCACGCCTGTAAGATGCTGCGCGGCAGTTTCGCCAGCGCGGGCTGCCGGGTATCCAGGGCTTTTTGCAGGTCAGCGGCGTCAAGGTGATTCGCCGTGATAAACGCCTGCAACGCCTGGACCTGCGCGGTGAAATCCGGGTACAGCGCCAGCATGGTCTGGTAATAACGTTCAGAAAGGACCGGATCTAACTGATCATGACCGGTTAAATACAGCGAGAGTTGGGTGAAATCCTGTTTTGCCTGAGACAAACCGGCTACCGGCGCGGCATAAACCGGACTGAGCAGCAGTTTGTTCATCAGCGGGACGGAAAGCGCCGCCAGTGCGCCCCCTAAAAATACGCGACGGGAAATGCGTATGGGTTTTTCATGTGGTGACATTGCAAAGCCTTTTGAATGGGTGTGAAAACCACGATCAACGGAGATCAATCCACACCAGTTCCGGCAGCCAGATACTTTCACCCTGAATTGTTTTAGTTGGTGACTACAACGTATCTGACATATTTATCGAACTGGTATAACAACAAACGTGATTTTACTCTCACTTTTTCAATGAAGTCACAATAAAAACCCTACAAACTTCACACAAAACTAACAAATAGCATTTTTTGGGGTCATTCAGGCAAAGGGAATGCGCGGGGGATTATGGATTGGTATAACAGGGAGGAGAGTGCAGAAAAAAGCAGAAGGGTAAAACTCAGGGCCGGTAACGGGACATTACCCGCCCTGCTGACACATTAAATCGCTTCTTCGTCCTGCTCGCCGGTACGGATACGCACCACACGCGCGACATCGAACACGAAGATTTTGCCGTCGCCGATTTTACCGGTCTGTGCGGTGGTCATGATGGTTTCCACGCAGGTATCCACGATGTCATCCGCCACGACAATTTCGATTTTCACTTTTGGCAGGAAATCGACCATGTATTCCGCACCACGGTACAGTTCGGTGTGACCTTTCTGACGACCAAAGCCTTTCACTTCGGTCACGGTCATCCCGGTAATCCCGACTTCAGCCAGTGCTTCACGGACGTCGTCGAGTTTGAATGGCTTGATAATCGCATCAATCTTTTTCATGGCGGACCCTTATAATCATTCGTTTGCTCTCCGCCTTCCTGAGCGGCAGCATGGTTCACAGTCTGGTTTCGGATGCCTGAGGCATGCGAAGGCGCTAAAGGTATCATAGTTCAGCGGCAGGAATGTACCTCAAGCCTCTGAAAGTAAATTCCGGTTACTCTTTAAAATCGGTCGCTTCTAACTCGTGGCGCGACAACAACTTGTAAAATTCGGTGCGGTTACGCCCGGCGATACGGGCGGCCTGCGTGACATTGCCTTTGGTGATTTGCAGCAGCTTGCGCAGATAATTGAGTTCGAACTGATTACGCGCATCGGCAAATGTCGGCAGCGCGGTGTTTTCACCTTCCAGCGCCTGTTGCACCAGTGCCTCGCTGATCACCGGCGCCGACGTCAGCGCCACGCATTGCTCGATCACGTTCACCAGCTGACGCACGTTGCCCGGCCAGCTGGCGGCCATCAGCCGTTTCAGCGCATCGATGGAAAAACTGCGCACAAAAGGTTTGTGCCGCTGGGCTGCCACGCGCAACAGATGATTCGCCAGTAGCGGGATATCTTCAGAGCGTTCACTCAGCGTCGGCAATTTCAGGCTGACCACGTTCAGGCGGTAAAACAGGTCTTCGCGAAACTCACCCTTTTCCATCGCTTTCGGCAAATCACGGTGCGTCGCCGAAATAATCCGCACGTCCACATCGACATCCTGATTGCTGCCGAGCGGGCGCACCTTGCGCTCCTGCAATACGCGCAACAATTTCACCTGCAACGACAGCGGCATATCGCCGATTTCATCGAGGAACAACGTGCCGCCGGTCGCCGCCTGAAACAGCCCTTCACGGCTGCTCACCGCGCCGGTAAAGGCACCTTTGGCGTGTCCAAAGAGTTCGGATTCCAGTAACTGTTCGGGCAACGCACCACAGTTAATGGCGATAAAGGCTTTCTTGCCGCGCGGACTGGCACCGTGAATGGCCTGCGCCAGCACTTCCTTGCCGGTACCGCTCTGACCATTAATCAGCACGCTGACGTCAGACTGCGCGACCATATTGGCCTGTTCCAGCAAGCGCAGCATGATCGGGCTGCGGGTGACAATCGCCTCACGCCAGCTTTCATCCGCCGACGGGCTGGACTGCGCCAGCGCTTCATCGATGGCTTTATACAACGCATCGCGGTCGACCGGTTTGGTGAGGAAGCTGAAGACGCCCTGCTGGGTGGCCGCTACTGCATCGGGGATCGAGCCGTGGGCAGTAAGAATAATCACCGGCATGCCCGGCTGAAATTTCTGGATCTCGGCGAACAGCGCCATGCCGTCCATTTCATCCATGCGTAAATCGCTCAGCACCAGATCGATACGATCCCGGTGCAGGACACGCAGCGCTTCGGCACCGCTTTCCGCCGTGGTGACACGGAAACCCTCGCTGGTCAGGCGCATTCCCAGCAACTTGAGCAGGCTGGGATCATCATCAACCAGCAATAAACTGGCCGCTTTGCGTATCGTCATTTTGCGTTCGGATCCTTAGACGGTGGCGTATACGTCTCAGCCGGTTTCACTGCGTTGCCGGAAGCCGGTTTCGTCGCCGGCGTGCTGGCGTCGTTATCCGGTAAATCCCCCTGGATCTGTTTACGCGAGGAAAGCTGACGTTCAATGTCGGTCAGGTTTTCCAGCTTACGGCGCGTGTCTGCCAGACTGTCTTCCAGCACCTGTTGCTGTGCCGTCATCATTTGAATTTTTTCTTCGTTTACTGCCTGCTGACGGGCGTTGCGGGCTTTTTCATCCCCCAGCACCACCTGCAGGTTCTGGCGCTCACGCCATAACTGCACCAGCGGACGGATCGACCCCGGCATTTCGCCACGGTACTGGCTGACTTTCGCCAGCAACGCACGGCGCTGCTGCTGATCCGGTTCCGCACCGGCCAGCAGGATGCTTTGTTTAAACACCTCTTCCCAGCGGGTGGCGGGGATCTGCTGCGCCTGGAAACGCGCCTGTGCATCACTCATGCGTTCGGCGCAATCCATCGCCCGCAACCAGTACAGTGAATTGGTCACGGCGTCGCTGTCATCCAGCGCCCACAAGGTTTCACAGGGCGCGATGCGAAAATCGATCACTTTGCTGTCCGGGACAACCTGATCGGAGACTTGCTGATAATAGCGGTTATCGGCGGAATGCGTGACGCAGCCCGCCAGCGCCAGTGTGGCGCTCAATACGATGACCCGGCGGCGGAATACGGCACGCAGCCAGCCTGAAAATGTGATCATTCTTCATTCTTCTCAGCCGTCAGGGGCAATTCGATACGGAAACAGACGTCCGCATCCTCAACGGCAACCAGTTGCAGCTCTCCATGCATACGGCGAATACAATCCTGAGCAATACTCAGCCCCAGACCGCTGCCTTTTACGGCCCCTTTTCTCTGCTGGCTACCCTGGTAAAAAGGTTCAAAAATCATCGCGCGCTCGGCTTGCGGGATCGGTGTGCCGGTGTTCGCCACCTCAATTCTCACCCGTCCTTCAGCTTGCCGGCTGCGGACCCAAATAGTACCGGATTCAGCCCCGTAGTGCACCGCATTGGAATAGAGATTATCCAGCACGCGTTTCAGTAACGTCGGCTCGGCCAGACACTGCGGCGCATCGATGGAAACCTCGGTACGGATCTTCTTGGCGCGGGCAGGCAGGCTGTTGGCGGTCACCACCTCATCGATCAGCGCGTTAAGGTCGACCACCACACTCAGCGTCGGCGCATCTGCCAGCTTGCGGTTATAGTCGAGCAGTTGCTCGATCAGCGTCTGTAAATGGCGGCTGCTGTTATTGAGGATCGCCACCACCTCTTTTTGATCCGGCGTCAGCGGCCCGGCGACTTCATCCGCCAGTAATTCCGTGCCTTCACGCATACTGGCGAGCGGCGTTTTCAGCTCATGAGAAATATGGCGCAGAAACTCGTGACGCTGGGATTCCAGCCACGCCAGCCGCTCACTCAGCCAGACGATGCGCTGCACCAGCGAGCGGATTTCCCGCGGGCCTTTAAAGCGCGTGACATCCCCGAGATTACGCCCTTCTCCCAGCCGGTTGATCATCCGCTCGACGCCTTTCACCGGTCCGATAATCATGCGGGTAAACAGCAGCACCAGCGCGCCACTGAGCAGGAACAGCACCAGCGCCTGCCAGCCAAAAAACTGGCCGCGTTCGGCAATCGCGCGCTGAAGTTGTTGCCCGCGCGAAAACACCACTTCCCGCGTCGCCTGTACCATTTCGGCGTTAGTACGTGAGAAATTCTCCAGCCGCGCCGAGGATTCGGCATCCGGCGAGTTATTGCGGCAAACCGGTTGGGTCAGTTGCGTCAGCAAGGTGCGCAGCGTCTGGTAGTAACGTAAATCCGGCAATACCGACGCATGGGCATCCAGCAACTGCGCGTATTGTTTGTGCTGATTTTGGTAAAGGCGGGAAAGGGTCGGATCATCGAGAACACAATACTGGCGGTAACTGCGCTCCATCTCCAGCGCAATACTGGACATGGATTCACTGCGACGGGCGTCGCTCAGCGTGGTGCGGTTAATGCGTGCCGCCTGACGGCTGAGCTGATCGAGGCTGTCATACGCCTGATAAGCCAGCACCAGCAACGGAAGCAGAACCAGCAGGAAAGCCATCAGTACCAGCTGGCGGAGCGAACCGGGGAATAAACGTCCTCTTTTCAACGCATTCATCTCATTGACCACAGATAACGTCATGCTAGCGGACAACGGTTTGAACAGCCAGTCTCAGAGAGGGAATTGAAAGCGATTTGATGGGCGAAAGCCGGGAGGGGTTGGCCTGCTGAAACTTCTTCAGAAAATTCAGCAGGCCGGAAGAGGTGGTGCCTCACTCAACGTGTCGTTCGATGCTTGATAACGTGCTTGCGCAACGATTATCGGTCTGGTGAACGATAGGCACCGTTTCTTTGGCGTCATTCGGACATTATGAGCATATCAACGCTTTCGCGTGAGCCAATCATAATCAGGTGAATGAGCAACTACCCCATTCTAGCAGGATACGTGCCAACTTTTAAACAAAAACATCAACTGAATGAATATAAAGGATTTAAATATAATTTCCGCAATCAGATTCTCTGCGCGACGCGTTTCTGGCGACGAAAAAACACCCACACTGTCGCCATATCGCAACACTCCAGGCCCCCGCAATCACAATCTATAATTATCAATAACTTATATGTCGCTAAATGGCGACAACGCCAGGCGCGATTGTCGCCAATTTATGACACACCGGGATCAGTGATTAATGACGGCCTTTTTACTCAGCTGTTTATGGCTGTACATCGCCTGATCGGAATCTGCCAGTAACGCCTGAACAGAGGCATGTTTACCGCTGTCATATTCCGTCTGCCCGACGCTGAATTTAATGTTGTATCCGCGCTGCTCAAGCAGATTCCACGCCACAACCGCCTCATGCAGACGCTGCATAATCTCTGCCGCCTCAAGATGGCTGGCATTGGTCAGCAGCGCGACAAATTCATCACCGCCCAGGCGGCCGACGACATCGGTTTCCCGCAATAAGCCGCTGAGAATACCGGCAAAAACAGTCAGCGCCCGGTCGCCTTCAGCATGACCAAATTGATCGTTAATACCTTTGAAATCATTGAGATCAAAAAACAGCATGGTGGCCGGTACGCCCAACTTCTGGCAGGCCGTCAGCGCCTGTTGCGCCTGAGCCTCAAAGCCCCGACGGTTGGCCACCAGCGTCAGTTCATCCATCGTCGCCATCTGCAGGGCACCGATCTCCTGTTCTGCCATTTTGGCTAAATCGCGCAAAAGCTGGCGTTCGTCATCGCCCATGTCGCGGGGCTTAATGTCAATCAGGCACAAGGTGCCGAGGGAACTGCCGTTGGGCACAATCAGCGGACAACCAGCGTAAAAACGAATCCCCGGATCGCCGGTCACCAGCGGGTTGTCATAAAAGCGTTCGTCACTGAGGGTGTTGGGGACCAGCAGAATGTCATCCTGCAAAATGGCGTGGGCGCAGAATGAAACGTCTCTGGACGTCTCGGTGGCGGCCAGCCCCTGACAGGATTTAAACCACTGGCGGTTAACGTCCACCAGTGAAACCAGCGCGATAGGCACATCGAACAGGCGTCTTGCCAGACGGGTCAGGCGGTCAAAACGCTCTTCGGGCAGCGTATCAAGTAAATTATAGGCACGCAGCGCATGGATGCGTTTCGCCTCGTCAGCGGGGATTTCTGGCGTTTTCATTCACGGACCTCATATTTCATGCTTCCCCCTACTTCAGACTGCAAGATGCCAGTCGTCAGGTGAAACAGATTTCCCGGATTCAAATAAAAAAATAAAGAGAGCGTTTGGAGATTTTTACCCTTTATATTAGCGAACAAAAACAATAGCAAAAAAATTGTACTGGATGGGCGCCCACCGCAAGTTTTGTATATGTTTGTGTTAGGAATTTTATTATCAATAATATTTTTAAGCGCTCTGAATCTCGCCAGCCCGCTTAAGATGGCACATCTCTACAAAGAAATCTGTAAAGTGAAAAATGCTTTTCGGAGAAAAGGTAAAACCATTTATCCCCCTTCCGGCCTCCTGCAAGGCAATCCACTGCTCCGACAGTCAAGGGAACAGGCTTCCCTTCTGCTTATTCTTAATATGTTATTAACTATATTAATAATATCAACATGATATATTTTAGAACCGTTATCGCTTCATTTTACTTCCCCAAAACAATAGCAACACGCACATTTACAGGATGTAAATCATGCCCTTTTTCAAAAAAAAAAACCCATCATCTTACACGCGTGCAATGTATTTAGCTGAGCGGGATAAGTGGTTAAATAGAAGAAAAGTGTGGGATAAGCAAAAAGCAGCCACACTACAAAGCTGGGCCGTACTGCCTGAGCGCCATGTTTTGGTCCATACCATTAAACGGCACGAAAGCCCGTTCTGCCGTCAGGACGCAGCCTCCCTGTTTAATAGTTGGGATGTCTTCAGCACATCATTGGTTGATTTAAACGATATTAAAAAATTCACGACACAGTCTTCTCGTTACACAGGGATGTATCACAACATCGCGCTGGTTCTTGACGTTCCCCGACAAAATATTCTCGGGACATTCCCGCGTGACGTGTCGTTTATGAACCATGCCGGACGGGAAGGAGGTCACCCCCAGGGGCGGCTGATCGACCCCTATGAACTTGTGGACTGCATTCGGACCGGAGTAGGAGTAAATGGCTTCAGATGCGAGGGTGGCTATCAGCAACTTTTGACCCCCGCTGCGCTCATGACACAAGATAAAGCGATCCGTCGTGAATATACCCACAATGAAATACTGATTATCGGCCGCCCGGGTCTGAATCTCTATGCCGGGCTCCCCGCAACTCAAAGCATCCGGGTGACGAGAGTGTTAGGCGTCGATGATGTGCCGTTTCCTGACTACAGTAAGGTCCCTGCTGGTCACATGAAGACCACGGAAGAGATTGGAAAACACGTTGCCCGGCTCAACAACGTGCCCTTTGAAATGCTCTGATCCCGCGCCCGGATCAATGCTCACTGAAACCGAGTGAATTTGGCGCCGGCACCGGTTGTTCACAGTCTGCCGGATTATCCGCTTTGGCCGGATCACACATCACCGCCTGCGGCGGCAGGAAAATATGGTCGAGGATCGCCCGCGCGGTCGGCCCGGCCACCACACCATCGCCGCCGCCATTTTCCATGATCAGCGCCATCACCACCGTCGGGTGTTTATAAGGGGCAAACGCCGTATAGAAGATGTGGTCACGCAAACGTACCGGCGTCATTTTGGCGTTGTATACCTGATTCTCACGCAGACTGAACACCTGCGAGGTGCCGGATTTCGCCGCAATCTGATAAGGCGCGGTGTGGAAAAGTTTATAGCCGGTGCCGTTCGGGAAATTCGCCATGCCAAACATCCCGTTTTTCACGATGCCCCAGATCGGCGATTTCGGATCAGCGATTTGCTGCGTCGGCGGCATTTTATACGGCGTGATCACTTTGCCGCTTTTGGCAGAATATAACAGGTGCGGCGTTTCCAGCTTGCCGTTGTTCACCAGTGCACTCAGCGCCCTCACCATCTGGATCGGCGTCGCCACCCAGTAGCCCTGACCGATACCGACAGACACCGTATCGCCCTGATACCAGCCCTTTTTATGTACCTTCAGTTTCCATTCACGACTCGGCAGCACACCGTTATATTGCTCATCAAGATCAATACCGGTTGATTGCCCGTAACCAAATTTGCTCAGCCACGTATGAATACGGTCAATGCCCATTTCATAAGCCACCTGATAGAAGAATGTATCAGCGGATTCTTCAATGGCTTTGGTGACATTCAGCATGCCGTGACCGGTTTTCAGCCAGTCGCGGTAATGGCGCTGGGTGCCGGGCAGCGTCCAGGTTGGCGCGCCAAAGAACGATGTTTGCGGTGTTATCACGCCTTCAAACAGTGCTGATGTCGCCATAAACGGTTTCACCGTGGAGGCCGGAGGATACAGCCCCTGCGTCACACGGTTGATCAGCGGCAGATCCGGGTTTTTCAGTAACGCACTGTATTGCTTGCTGGAAATCCCGTTCACAAACGGGTTCGGATCATAGCTCGGGCTGGAGACCATGGCTTTAATGCCGCCGTCGCGCGGATCCATCACCACCACGGCGGCGCGCTGGCCTTTCAGCACTTTTTCGATGTACTGCTGCAAACCGAGATCCAGCGTCAGGTAGATATTCTGCCCGGCCTGCGGCGGCACTTCTTTCAGTAAGCGCACCACATGGCCGTGGTTATCCACTTCCACTTCCTGATAGCCGGTGCGGCCATGCAGGATATTTTCATAATACTTTTCAACGCCCTGCTTGCCGATGTCGTGGTCGGCGGCATAGTTTTCTGAAATGCCTTCCGCATCGAGACGTTTGGCATCTTTATCGTTGATCTTGGAAACGTACCCCACCACATGCGCCAGTTCCGCGCCGTACGGATAGCGGCGCTGCTGATAAGTGCTGATGGATACGCCGGGGAAATCAAACTGATTGACGGAAAAACGCGCGACTTCGACATCGGTCAGCGCCAGTTTCAGCGGGATTTGCGCGAAGCGACGGCCGTGGATCATGGCATCGTGGAAACTGGTCAGATCGTCGGCTGTCAGATCGACAATCGGCGTCAGTGCCTTCAGTGTCGCATTAAGATCTGGCACTTTGCCGGGGATCACCTGGATCTGATACAGCGTGATATTTTGCGCCAGCACCACCCCGTTGCGATCCATGATCAGCCCGCGACTTGGGGCGATCGGCAGCATTTTGATGTCGTTCTGATTCGAGCGGGTCTGGTAAAAATCATGCATTCCCACCTGCAGGTGGTACAGATTGAACACCAGGGCGGCAGACAATAACACCACAACCAAAAATGCGATCACGGCGCGACGAACGAAAAGGACGGACTCGGCGGTATGGTCGCGGATTTCGTCGTTAAGTAAGGCCATAAGCGGGCAAATACCTTTATTGTCTGCTTCTTAAAGCGGGCGAAAAATGGAATAACGTGAGGACTGGAAAAGTGCGCAAGGATAGCCCGTCGTGCAACAGGCGACTATAAGAAGTGTGCTAATGAAGTGGCAGGAGTGTTTCTATTTATTGCAGGGCGTTGCGGACTGGCTCAACGCCCCTGATCCAGAAAATGCGGGAGGCTCACCTTTTTACTTCGCGGTATTCACTTTGCACTCACCGTAGACATAGCCTTCGGTCTGGGTAGCCACCACAAAACTGTCTTTGACGTGAATATACATCAGGTTATCTTGCGCACCGGCTTTCATCGGCTGATTATCTTTGCCGATGATATCCGTCAGTTCCGGGCTGGTGACCATTTTGCTGCCATCCGGTGAAAAACTGAAAGTATTACCCGCGTCATAGACCGGTGCGTTTTTATTGACGACTTCGGACACATCGTTGCCATCATCAGACTGCGTGTGGTGCGTTAATACACATTGATACTGAGTGACAGCAGATGCTGAAAAGGACGCCAGCACCAGGGTAACCGCCACAAAACTGCCTAACCTGACCATCAGATAAATCCATAAAGTGAGCAAGAGTTCCATGCTATCACTTGTCTGGCTGATAGAAAGAGCCTGCCGAAGAAATATTCACGAGCCAAATACTTTAAGCCAAATTAGCTCGCGAAATGAATTTGATCGCTGATTATTTAGACAATATCAGTTTAATACCCAGCAGCGCCATCACTCCGCCACTCACCCGATCGATCGCATTTTTGTAGTGCAGATAAGCATTTCGCGGACGGGCTGAAGACAGTACATACGCCACGAACGCATACCATAACGTATCAATGGTGAAGGCCAACACCGGCAACACGATATACAGATAAAACGGGATGTGATGCGAAAGCAATGCTGCGAAAACCCCGGCCAGAACAATCGCCGTATTCGGGTTACACAACTGCGTCAGCAAACCGAAACTGAACCCTTTACGGAAACCGATTTCTGCAGACTGCGTCGCATCCACATGCAGGCTTTTGTGAGAACCACGGAACATTTGCACCGCCAGATAGATCAGGTAAATCCCCCCGCCCACTTTCAGCACTTTATACAACCACGGCACATTCAGCAGAATGGAATGCAAACCGGAAAGCGCAATCACTGAAAAAATCGCACAACCCACCCCCATTCCCAACGCGGTCGCCAGACCGTCACGACGCGACGAAGACACTGCCGTTTTTGCCACCAGCACAAAACTCTGTCCTGGGCTCATGGCCCCCACCAACAACGCCACTCCAATACTCACTACCGACAGCCATTCAGCTTGCATCTCATCCACCTTTATTCATCCCGGTAAAATACAAATCTCACTTTTATCATCTGGCTGGTCAATAGGGACAAGAGCACTTCGCTGTAAAACACATCACTCTGCTCGTTTACTCAGTTTTTGTACTGCCACTAAGAAAAATCCTGCCTATAATCCGCAGATTGCACTTAAGCCGTTAACAAAGGATTGAGATGAAATCGTTCAAAGTACCGGGGACGGAAATACATTTACGTTTCCATGAGTTGTCAGGGCTGGGCGTTCCGCTGGTGTTTCTGCACGGTCTGGGATGTGCGGCTTCCTGCGATTTTCCGCGCGTAGCGACCGATGCATCACTGCGTCCGCGTCGTTCATACCTGCTGGATTTCGCCGGTTCAGGCTACAGCGATAAACCCGATGATTTCAGCTACAGCCTGCAGGCACACACTGACTGCGTCATTGCCTGGCTGGACAGTCTCGGCGTGCCGCAGGTCAACCTGTTCGGCCACAGCATGGGCGGCAGTATTGCCATTATGGTGGCGGCGCAGCGGCCGGATCTGATCCAGCGGCTGATTGTCGCCGAGCCGAATCTGGATGCCGGAGGCGGCGTATTCAGCCATGCCGTCACGCAATACTCAGAAGCTGATTACCTGCGAGAAGGTCATGCGCATCTGATTAAGGTCGCAGTTCGCGGTAACGATCATATCTGGGCGGGATGTATGGGCATCGCCTCGCCACTGGCGATCCACCGTCAGGCGGTCGGACTGGTCAATGGCGACGCCGTGTCATGGCGCGAACAGCTCTATCAGCTGGAAATGCCCGCCACCGTATTATTTGGTGAGTTTTCACTGCCGGAACCGGATGTCGCCGTTCTGCCACAACATGGCATTCAGACCGCCATCGTGCCGCAGGCCGGTCATTCGATGATGTGGGAAAACCCGACCGGTTTGGCAGCGGCCATCAATGCCGCGCTGAATACGGCAGCCTTGTAGGCCGGGATCCTCAACCGGTGATCTCTTCCTGATGCTCAAGCAAGTGCAGAAAGTCCCTGACTTGTCTGGCATCGGACACTGAACGTAATTGCAGCGCCAGATTGATATTCTCCAGTATGACTGCGTTTTGCACCTGAGGGGCGTCGTTTGCCAGTCGCCTTTCTCTCACCAGCCAGTCCGCCACATCCTTCCAGCGCCAGAGGGGGGAATTCCCTTTGAGCCGCTGAACGGGGGTGGGGAAATTACGCGGCCCTCTTGCCCCCTCTTTCAATAAGGCGACGGACTGGCGGGTCAGCCCGGCCAGTCCGGCAATATCACTGAGCCCGACGAACACAGAATCTACCGATTCAACCCGGGCATTCAGACCTGCGGATTCAATATCACGGACAGCCGTCATAATGGCGTTAGCGAATGAAGTACCCTCCCGGTCAAACTCGAGATAAACCGACGTGCCATAAAAAGCGATCAGTGCATCATCGCAGCCGCTCTCCCAGAGCGCGTCTTCCAGCATTTCGGTATCCGACGTGACACCGGAAAGCGTCAGCATGAAGTGATAGAGTGGCAAAGAATCTCCTTATTCAGTCAGGGCAGAAAAGGCGGTTTCCCGCCCTGGTGTTATGTCTTATCAGGTAAGCAATGTTCTACCCTTCTGATAATTTGCGCAGCGTGGTTTTCCGGATTCCGGGGAGTAGACCAGATGCTCATCATATGTTCTCGATGAGCAGAGGTTCCGCACCGGAGCCGACCAAAGCAGTGTGAACTGCCGCCGCCGCTGACAAAATGCCAGCCTTCAGACATCGCATATTCAATGGCTGCGTGAATATGCTTATTAGGATGTGCCTTCATTGGCCTCCTGTTGCTGTAGTATATCCTCTCGTTGACATCCGTCAACACCAGCATGCATACATCCTCATGCACGCCGAAAGTGTAACTCCGCGTCAGGTATGGAAACCTTCAAAAAACGACATCTGAACAAATAAATATTTCGCCCGTTGCTGCTCTCAGAAGCTCCCCGCCAGAATCTTCTCCGCCTCGGCTGGCGTCAGCGGATAATCAAAGAACCGGCGGTAAAAATCTTGCGTGGTTTGCACCATATTCAGATCCGGAAAAAGTGCCGGATGCAGTTTCTGCGCAGCCCACTGAATTTGTAATGCGGTTTCGGTGCCATACCGGTCCCACGGGAACACCCCCGCCGGATTGCGCCACACGCGGCCCTGTTTCACCGCGTCGAGCAATGCAAACTGGCTGGCGTAGGCGGAGGTCGCGATATCTCCGGCGCTGGCAGCCAGAATGATCACATCCGGTTGCCATACCAGCAGTTGCTCAGCGGAAACCGCCTGCATATTGCCTTTCAGCCCGTCGGCGGCATTGCGTCCACCGGCGGCACGGATCCACTGGTCGATCAGCGTGTCGCTGCCGTCGACTTTCAGCGGATTCAGCGACTGAATATGCAGCACTCGCGGACGCTGCTGCGCAGTCAGGCTGGCGGTTTTCGCGGCAATCACCTGCAAATGATCATCCAGATAATGAATGTAATCCTCTGCCCGTTTTTCGGCCTGCGGCGTGCCCAGCACCTGCGCGGTGGTGCGCAGGGAACGCGTCATGGAATCAAAATCGGTGAACTTCATTTCGACCACCGGCAGACCGGCCTGACGCAGCGCGACTGCATCGCGATTACCGGCGCTGACAAACACCACATCCACTTTCTGCGCCAGCAGGCTTTCGGCATTAAACGTGGTGCCTTTTACCGACAGCGCCTGATTCAGCGACGGCTGAATGTGAAACATCCACGGCTGGCTTTCGGGATGATTCACCGTAGCGACGATGTTTTTCCCTGCGCCCAGCGTCATCAGTAATGAATGATGCGCGTACCAGGCATCGGCGATCCGCGCCACTCTGGCAGGCAGGATCACCTGTTTACCCGCATCATCCGTCACTTCGCGGGTTGCGCTGACACTGCTCAGGCTGAACAGACTCAGTACGCCCGCCAGAATCCAACCTGTCGGTAATTTCATTTCTATTTCTCCGGGGACTTAAAACTCAAGCTGCATCGATACCTGCGCCATGCGTGGCGCGCCGAGTTGCGCTGACGCATTGCCCGCCCCGCTGTAACCGTTCAGACCGCCGGGCACAATGTTGGTCCAGTAATGGCGGTTGGTCAGGTTGGTCAGATCAAAGCGGAAGGTGGTGTTGGTATTAAACAGACGCATGCGGTAACTGCTGCCCGCATCAAATACCGCATAGCTGCCGACCCAGTTGTCGTTGGCATTGTCTGTCGGGCGTTTGCCGACGTAATGGACGTTGGCATCCAGATCCAGCCCTTCGACCTGCGGCAGGCTCCAGACGGTCAGCAGATTGGCAGTGACACGGGACAAACCAACGATCTGTTTGTTATCGGAGGACGCCGACGCCGTATCGCGCAGTTTCGGATCGAGGAAAGTCACGCCGCCAAAAATGTGCACGTCACGGCTGACGTTGCCATCCGCCATCAGCTCCAGCCCGCGGTTGCGCTGATTGCCGTCGTTAGCGAATTCGCCGTTTTCCAGCGTGTAGGCAAACGGGCGATCGATCTGGAACAAGGCCGCAGAAAGATTCGCCTGACCGACGCGCAATTTGCTGCCGACTTCAATCTGTTTGCTGCGGTACGGCGAGGTGATCTGCCCGGCGTTTGTCGCGCCTGCCGGTGCGGTGTCGCCCTGTTGCAGGCTGTCGGCGTAAGTGGTGTACAGCGTCAGGTTCTCGACCGGTTTGTACATCAGGCTGGCCGAACCGCTGAATCCGCTGTCATTGGAATCGCTGGTACGCTGACGGGTTTTCGCGTAATTCGCCGAGGTCAGGAAGCTTTCGCTACCGGCCAGCAACAGACTCCATTTCGGCGAGAAGGTCAGCGTATCGCCCACCGAGAACGCCTGCTGGGTGCTGGTCGCCGAGTGATAACGGTCAGAGAAATCCGGGAAATCCGGCTCGGCAAAATGCTGCAGATCGTTGATATTGCCCGTGCCTAATGTGGCGGTGCCGCCGTGGATCGGGTTGTAGTTTTTCCACACAAAACCGCGCATGCCGAAGGACAAATCATGTTGCAGCCCGCCGGTATTCACCGTGCCGTTCAGGTTGGCCATATAGCTGTTGATGACAAAACGCGTCGCGGTGGCGCTGGAGACCGTGGTTTTGTAGTCGCCTTTATTGTTGACCAGCGTATTCGTCACCGCCGTGGACTGACGGTCAGCCACCTGATGCAGGAAGCCGATATCCGACTGCCAGTTGCCATCGAAATCATGTTTGAGGTGCGCGCTGTAGGTGCTGGTGTGATTGTCATCACCGGCATAACTTTGCCCCAGATTACGCTGTGTCGGGTTCATGGCTTTCGGGAAGGCCACACCGCTGGCCAGCGCAAAAGTCCCCGGCAGACCTTTCGTCACATAACGGTAATAGCTGAAATTGGTTTCCAGCACGGTCTGGTCGGTCAGTTGAAAATCCAATGCCAGGCTGGCGAGCTGACGTTTTTTACTGCTGCCGGAGGTATAACTTCCGCCCTGATCGTTGAGCAGATTCAGGCGATAACGCACCCGCTCGCCGCTGTCCAGCGCCCCGCTGAGATCCAGCGCCCCAAGGCCAGACATGCCAGTGCCCATGCCCAACGTCAGGCTGTTTTTAGTCGTGTAACCCGGACGTTTCGAGACAAAGTTAAACATCCCCGCCGGGTTTGCCGGCCCGTAGAGCGACCCCGCCAGTCCGTTCAGCACTTCAATTTGCTGAAACTGCTCCGCCGGATAATCGGTGGTCGACACCACATTCAGACCGTCGATCATCGAGTTTTGTACCACGCTGCCCTGGATCCCACGGGTCTGCGGACGCGCGCCGTCACCTTGTACCGACGGCAGATATTTGTAGACGTCTTTGACGCTTTTTAGCTGCTGACGGGTAATGATGCTTTCCGGCACGGCATGCACGGAATACGGTGTGTTGAGCACATCACGCTTGCCCAGCACGCCCATGCTGGCGCTTTGCGTACCGGAGGCTGACGGATCACCGGCTGCAGTATCGCTATTTTTCGCACTGGCGTTAACGGTGATGGTGTCGGAGGTGTCTGCGGCCAGTGCAGAACCTGCAGACAACAGAAGTCCGCACGCGCCAGCCATAAGCGGCGCAGTTATTTTTCTTTGCATTTATGATCAATCCCTTAAGGAATAAAAAAACGGTGCCCGCTGCTCAGATCGATTTGTTGTACCTGTGCCTGATAAATGCGGGAAATCAACGCGCTGTCTACCACCTCTGACGGCGCGCCATCGGCGATCAGCCGACTTTCGTGCAG
The DNA here is from genome assembly GCF_021276285.1 of Rahnella victoriana. Classification (NCBI taxonomy): domain Bacteria; kingdom Pseudomonadati; phylum Pseudomonadota; class Gammaproteobacteria; order Enterobacterales; family Yersiniaceae; genus Rahnella; species Rahnella victoriana. The sequence continues at coordinate 2,767,711 of NZ_CP089919.1, read as the reverse complement.
CACCAAAGCCCGGCTTGCGGCCATCAGTGCATGTTCGGGCTGATGCGTGATCATCAGCAGTGTGTAGCCTTCCGAGGCGAGTTTTTTAAGCTGGGCGAGCAAATGCAGCTGATGGCCGTAATCGAGGCCATTCACCGGCTCATCGAGCAGGATCAGCGGCGTGTCCTGCACCAGCGCCCGGGTGATCAGCACGCGCTGGCGCTCACCGCCGGAAAGGTCGGTATAAATGCGGGCAGATAAATGTGCGATGCCGTTATCGTCAAACGCCTGCTCCACGCGGGCGATATCCTGCAGCGTCGGGCTGCGCATCAGGCCGGTGACCGGCAATCTCCCCTGCATCACCACCTGCCAGGCGGTGAACGGAAAATGCGGCTGATGGTGTTGCGGCACCCAGGCAATATGACGGGCAATATCGCGGCGGGTCAGGCTTTCCAGTGCAACACCCGCCAGTTCGATGTGACCGCTGGCCGGTTTAATCAGCCGCAGCAACAGTTTCAGCAGCGTGCTTTTTCCGGCACCGTTGGCACCGAGCAACGCCACGCATTCTCCGGCCTCAAGCCCGAAAGACAGGTTATCGAGCACCGTACGTTGCCCGATCCGGTATGAAAGGTTTTCAACAGAAAGGATCATGCCCAACCCCGCCGCACGGTTTTCAGCAACGCGATAAAGGCCAGTGCGCCCAGCAGTTCGGTAATGATGCCCAGCGGAATTTCGCCCGGCGCCAGCGTGCGCGCCAGCCCGTCACACAACAGCAGAAAACAGCCGCCGAGACACACCGATACCGGCAACAGCCAGACGTTACTGGCGCCGGTCAGCAGACGGGTCAGATGCGGGATCAGTAAACCGACCCAGCCGACCATCCCGGCGAGACTGACCGTCAGGGCGGAAATCAGCGTCGCCAGCACAATAATGCCGTAGCGGTAAAATCGGACCGGCACGCCGAGGCTGTAAGCTTCATCTTCGCTGAGCGTCATGACATCCAGCACCCGCCCGAGTACGGCCAGCAGCACAATCGCCACCGCCAGCACCGGCGCGGTCAGCAGCAGCGCATGATTATCTACCGCGCTCAGACTGCCCAGCATCCAGTAGACAATCGCGGGCAACTGATCCTGCGGATCGGCAACGTATTTCACGACCGATAACAACCCGGTAAACACCGCATTGCTGATGATCCCGCCGAGGATCAGCATCAGAACCGACGGCGAGGCAAACAGGCTGGCAATACCGACGCCGAGGGCGACCGCCAGCAATCCCGCCACGCAGGCCAGCGCGGGGATCCACAACCCGTTCAGCCCTGCCACGATACTCAATGCCGCACCGAATGCGCAGCCGCTCAGCACCCCGAGTAACCCCGGCGACACCAGCGGATTGCGGAACACCGCCTGATAGGCCGCACCGGATACCGACAGCCCGGCGCCGACCAGCACGGCAGCCAGAATACGCGGCAGGCGCGAATCAATCAGGATGTTATGCAGCAGAGCGTATTGGGGCGAAGACGCGTCGGCACCGACGAAACGTATCAGCGCCGCAAATGAAACCGGATACCGGCCAAGGGTCAGTGAAATCATTATTCCGCCCAGCAACAGCAGCAGGCTGAGAATAAAACACCGGCGGGGCGTCAGAAACCGGGCGCGTTGAAACGGTGACGCAGGCGCCGGTTCCGCAGAAAGAGTCATGAATGCGCACTAAAAGTAAAAATGAGGAGTGCCGGAAGGGTACGACCAAATGTCTGTGAGCACAACGTTATGTACCAAATGATACAACGAAACCTTTGTAACAAAATTTGTAACCCGGCCCGAAAAAACTAAATGACGGATTAGTGATCCAGATCAACTAAAACCCGCGCCCCGCAAGGGCTGCAGCGGTGTTTTAAGTCCAATTCCGCACTGTTTTTGACCCGAAAATGGCGACTCATACCTCACTGGATGCATTTCATTCCGCAACTCATGCAACTCACTCCGCAAATGCGCCGGCCTCATTCAGCAGACTTATCATAGCCACAGTTAATTGAATCTACTTCGCCCGGGAGAACCCACTATGAGCGACACATCTGGCATGCAGAATTACAACCGTACCCGCTGGCTGACACTGGTCGGTACCATTCTTACTCAGCTTGCTCTGGGTTCTGTTTATACCTGGAGCCTGTTTAACGGTCAGTTGTCCGAGAAACTCGGTGAGCCCATCAGCCGCGTCGCGCTGACCTTCGGTATCCTCAGCCTGTGTCTGGCGCTGGCCTCTTCCGTGGCGGGTAAACTTCAGGAACGTTTCGGTGTGCGTACCGTCACTATCGCCGCCGGTCTGCTGATGGCGGCGGGTTTCGCGCTGACCGCTCATTCCGATAACGTCATCATGCTGTACATCAGCGCCGGTGTGCTGGTCGGTCTGGCGGACGGTGCCGGGTATCTGCTGACCCTCACCAACTGCGTGAAATGGTTCCCTGAACGCAAAGGTCTGATCTCCGCCTGTTCTATCGGGGCGTACGGTCTCGGCAGCCTGTTATTCAAATTCGTCTGTGGTCATCTGCTGGCGACAGAAGGTCTGCAAAATACCTTTATGATCTGGGGCGGTGTGGCGATGGTGATGGTCATTGCCGGGGCGCTGATGATGAAAGATGCGCCGAAACAGGAAAATTCCGCGGCGAATGCGAATGTCACCCGTGAAGAAAACAGCCTGAATGACAACAGCAATGACAGCCGTGATTTCACGCTGGCCGAAGCCATCCGCGCACCGCAATACTGGATGCTGGCGCTGATGTTCCTGACCGCCTGCATGAGTGGTTTGTATGTGATTGGTGTGGCGAAAGATATCGGCCAGAGCCTGGTCAAACTGGATGCCCTGACCGCCGCCAATGCCGTGACCGTGATTGCGATTGCCAACCTGAGTGGCCGTCTGGTGCTGGGTGTGCTGTCCGACAAAATGCAGCGTATCCGCGTGATTTCTATCGCGCAGATTGTGTCACTGGCCGGTATGAGCCTGATGCTGTTCACGCAGATGAATGAAATGATGTTCTTCCTCTCCGTGGCCTGCGTCGCCTTCAGTTTCGGCGGCACCATCACCGTCTACCCTTCACTGGTCAGCGACTTCTTCGGCCTGAACAACATGACCAAAAACTACGGCCTGCTGTATCTCGGCTTCGGTATCGGCAGCATCTTCGCGTCCCTGGTCGCGTCCCTGTTCGGTGGCTTTGCGGTGACCTTCAGCATCATCACTGTATTATTGATTGTGTCATTGGTTCTTTCTGCCACGATTCGCTTACCGAATAAATCAGAAGCAGGTCATAATACGCTCCAGCACGTGTAATACAGCAGCTGAGCGCAGCATAAATGATGAACGGGAGCACAATTAGCTCCCGTTTCTTATGTATAAAGCAGTTAACATCGGCCGCTGAATCACGCAAAACCTATGACAGAATGTGAACAGACCGGACACCCGTAAAATGAAACGCACCACCCTCGCGCTTTTTGGCATGATGATCGCCATGACCACCTTTAATAGTTTCGCTCAGGCTTACCCTTCCAGTGCACAGGAAGTGGCTTCTGAACTGAACCGTAAAGCCAGCGAAAGCAGTACCCGCCCTTCGACGACGATCGATGCCAGCGCGCACAATAAACTGACCGCCAGCAGCGATTATCTGAAATAAAAAATCCCTGAAACAAGCCCCGTCAGCGCACCAGCGTGGCGCGCTTACCGTCAAATGCCCAGCCGCGGATCAGATACTGCATAGCAACCGCATCATCGCGATCTTTTTGCCGCAGGTTGTTGTAACGCTGATGGGCAATGCCGACGGCGTCCATATCCAGCTCGACACCCAGCCCCGGCAGCCCGTTCAGCGCCAGTTTGCCCTCTTTAATCTGTAACGGATTTTTGGTCAGATGCTGGCCTTCCTGCCAGATCCAGTGCGTATCAAACGGCGTGATCTCACCCGGTGCGGCCGCCCCGAGATGCGCCAGCATCGCCAGCGACACATCAAAGTGATTGTTCGAATGGCAGCCGAGCGTCAGCCCCCACGCGCTGCATAATGTGCCGATAGTATTCGCCCCGCGCATTGACCAGTAATGCGGATCGGCCAGCGGAATATCGATGGCATTCAGTTGCAGCGCATGGCTCATTTGCCGCCAGTCGTTGGCAATCATATTGGTCGCGACCGGTAATCCGGTGGCGCGTTTAAATTCCGCCAGCGTCTCACGCCCGGAAAAACCCTGCTCCGCGCCGCACGGATCTTCCACGTAAGACAAAATCCCGTGCATGTCTTTGCACAGCGAAATCGCCTGATCCAGCGACCAGGAGGCATTCGGATCGACGGTGATCCGCGCCTGCGGAAAACGTTTTTTCAGCGCCCTGACCGTTTCGATTTCGACCTCGCCCGCCTGCACACCGCCTTTGAGTTTAAAATCCTTAAAACCGTATTTATCCTGCGCGGCTTCTGCCAGCTGCACGACCTTGTCGTGGCTCATGGCTTCCTGATGGCGCAGGTGATACCACGGATGCTGCCCCGCCTGCGCATTTCCCGGCAGATAATCCAGATCGGTTTTCTGCCGGTCAGCGATATAAAACAGATAACCGAGCACCGGCACTTCATCGCGCTGTTTACCGGGGCCGAGCAGTTGCGCGACCGGCTGATTGAGGAACTGCCCCATCAGATCCAGCAGCGCGGTTTCCAGCACCGCGACCGCATTATGGTGCCGCTCGAGATCCCACGGACGAAAGCCCGGCAGCACCGGCTTCGGCTGGCGGTTTTCGTCCAGATCCCGTTTGTGCAAATCACTGACCAGCTGATTCATGATGCCGATTTCCTGCCCGACAATATGCGGGACCGCATCATTGAGGATCTTCAGCACCACGCCGGTGGCCGGTGCCTCGCCCACACCGGTATGCCCGGCGTTGTCTTTCAGTACCAGTAAAATACGGGTGAAATAGCAGTGATGCGCACCGGCAATGTTCAGCAGCATGCTGTCATAACCGGCGACCGGGATAACCTGCATTTCGACAATTTTTGGCGTATCAGACATGACGTTTGGTCTCCATTCCCTGCGGGGCGTGATATTCAGGTTGCGTTGGCGTACGGTGAGTTTTGGTGAAGAACAGCGTGATGGCAGCGAAAACCGAAATGCCACTGAGGATATACAGCCCCGCCGTTGTGCTGCCGGTGGTTTGTTGCAGATAACCAAACACCGCCGGCGCAAAGAAACCGCCAAGATTGCCCAGCGAATTGATCAGCGCAATGCCCGGCGCGACGATGGAGGACGGCAGCTGACTCTGCGGGATCGGCCAGAACAGTACCGCACTGGATTTGGTACCGATGCACACCACGCAAAGCGCAAACAGACCGAACCACGGGCTGCCCAAGGTGCACAGACAGGTCCCGATGGCTGCCACAATCAGCGCCAGCGCCAGAATGGTTTCACGGTTTCCCCGGAAACGGTCGCTGACACGGCCAAGAATATTGATGGCGATAATGGCGCAAATCCACGGCACGGAATTAAGCATACCGATCTGGAATGGCGACAGCCCCTGAATGCGGCCAATGATTTCTGGCTGCCAGAACACCAGCGTGTAACCGGTCATACACATCACAAAGAACAGAAAACACAGATAGGCCATTTTGCCGTCAGTGATCAGCTTCCAACGCGACATCCCCTGCGTATGCACATCGCGCGAGCTGGCTTCCGTGCTCAGTGCCGTGCTCAGCGCCAGTTTCTCCTCATCCGTCAGCCATTTGGCGTCCTGCGGTGTTGAAACAAGGAAAAACGCCGCCACAATCCCGACCAGCACCGACAGCGCCCCTTCGATAAACAGCACCCACTGCCAGCCCGGCAATCCCATAAAATCATGCAGTTCCAGCAGACCGCCGGTGACCGGGCCAGACAACAGATACGCCGCCGCAGAACCGGTGAGGATCAACGCCGTAGCCCGCCCGCGATAGATGTTGGGCACCCATTTGCGGAAATAGAACAAAATCCCCGGGAAGAAACCGGCTTCGGCGACGCCGAGTAAGAAGCGCAGTACATAGAATTGCATCGGCGTGGTGACAAAGCCCATGGCGAATACCACCGCGCCCCAGGTGATCATGATGCGGGTCAGCCAGACGCGGGCGCCATATTTATCCATCAGCATATTGCTGGGAATTTCGAACAGCGCGTAGCCGACGAAGAACAGTCCGGCACCAAAACCAAAGGCGGCGGTGCTGATCCCGACGTCGGTTTCCAGACTGTGTTTGATGAACCCCACATTGGTGCGGTCGATTTGATTAATGATCAACATCAGGATGAGCATAGGAATGGTGCGGGCAAAGAATTTGCGGTTTGCACTGCGTACCGCTTTGTTTTCATGACCGTTCATGGTGTTCCCTTAGCGTTGAAATTATGAACAACTGCAACACTAAGTAAGAAGTGAACACCGGGATTTGCCATTGTGCAGCCGCACAAGCTTTGATCCGCGACAAGGATAAAACAGGAAAATTACTGCATATTTTCAATGCATTACCTGATGTGCATTAGCACAACACCCCGACGTGCCGCCTGCGGGCTTTTAGGCAGATTAGCGAGGTGCTTCACAGTTCAGGGTAGGATCTTTCCGCTGATTTGTTTAAAATAAAAGCACATGTTTATCCATATGGATTATATGTTTGTTATAATTGCGACTTAAAACTTATCGATGGGACAACCCGTCCCGCACAAGGAGTGTGAGATGAAAGCAACAGCATTTTGGTTAGTCATGGCCGGAGGCTCTGTCGGGATCGGCTATGCGATGGCCCTGATGATGGAACTTCTGTGATTCTGCAACGTTGAGTTGTGACGGATAAATAAGGATATTTTATGGCATTTTACAGCCCTAAACGCATCATGCTCTACACCGCAGCCGCCATTGCGCTGCTGGTCATCGTCGGTCTGGTGACCTATTTCACCGTCGGCCATTTAGGCGCATAACACTTTTTCCGCGATTTCCCCCCTGCCCGGTGGCGATACATCCGGTATCGCCGCATAATGCTGCCATTCACTGATCACTACGCAAGGATTACATCATGACCTGGAAAGGATTAATGGTGGTGGCTGCCGTCATCGTACTGGCAAGCATCGGCTCTGAGTCTTTGATCCAAAAGGGTATTACATTGGCGGACGCCAAAATCGACCAGGTGATTTCCCATTACGCAGAGAAATAAGCCTTACATCTGCTGGATTAACCTTACCGGGCCATGACAAAAACATACACAGCGTTTGTTATCTTAAATCCATCAAATGTTGTGTGATGTCCCTGTGTAAAGTCCCTGTGTTATACCCCTGTAGAACCCTGTTATTTGCCCGCCGCGTGCGGGCTTTTTTTTGCCTGTTTTCCGGCAAAAGCATCATTTGGATTGGGATCGAATACACCGCTTATTTACGAAGCATTTGGGTTGAATCAAGGCGGCAACTGAGCGAGTCCCCGGGAGCATACATCAGTATGTGACTGGGGTGAGTGAAGGCAGCCAACGCAGAGTCAGCCCAAAGGATGAAGTAAAGAAGTGCCGGTGCTTTCCCGGCCGTCATATTATGGCGTAAGCGTCCATCCCACACTCCAACATTACGCGGCCTGAGCACGGCCTTTGCACAACAGAAAAAACGGCTGGAATTTAAAAAAAGAGAACCGGTTTGTCTGTTGTGGCTCCTGATAATAAATTCAGAAGCGTAGAAATAATAAACCCCGGCGTTGGCCAGGGCTTATTTTTGTCATTGATAATGTCGATATTGAAACAATTATTCTGGCTGCTCCGGGTTTAACCCATCTTCGCTATTGCAGAGTGTTTGCCTTCAATATCAGGCGACATTACAGAACGACAACGTTACCCGCTGATGGGCCTTTCTGACCATTTTCGATGGTGAACTCAACGTTCTGACCTTCGTCCAGGGTTTTGAAATCATTGCTCTGGATAGCAGAGAAGTGAACGAACACGTCTTTGCTGCCGTCTGCAGGGGAGATGAAACCGAAACCTTTACCAGCGTCAAACCATTTTACTAAACCAGTCATTTTATTAGACATAGGAAATACCTTCTTCGTTTTTATTTTATGATGCCATAGGGCAATATAGGTCTGTTTTTATTTGAAATACTTATGGATGCATCAGAGAAGGAAATTCGTCGGAGAAAGGATTTGCTATATCACTTGAACCAGGAACTGCTTTACTAAAATGTCTTACATAAATAGGTCTTAACCACAAACCGTTGACGCTATTTACACACAGGAGGATTTATTAAGCAAGCTTTTATTTCATCGCAATTATATTTATGCGGATGATATTCCAAAGGGAAATAAGCCACAGCCCGCCCGTGGCGGTGGCTGCGGACACAATGAAAAGAAAACAGCCTGCCCGATACCGGCAGGCTTTAAGAATTATCCTCCCGCCCTTTTCATGCAATCAGCCCGGCGACCGTCCACCCGTTTGGCAAACCAGGCGGTGGTCAGCTTGCGGGTAATCTTAGGACTTTCCAGCGTGATGCCCGGCAGCATCTCGCGCGGCTGGCGTTTGCCGGTGGTTTTATCCGCCAGCGCAAAGACCTGTTTATAGAGCCTGGTATCTTCAAACTCCAGCTGCTCGCCCTTCTCCAGCGCCTTGCGGATGGCGGACTGGCTGATGTCCAGACGCTTGCTCAGCGTGCGAACCGCCAGTTCGGTGCTGCCCGGTTTATCGGTGCCGTAGTTAATCAGGTCGCCGTCCAGCGCCAGCGGAATGCCGGACACTTTACTGACCGCACTCTGGAATGCGGCGTTACGGCTGGCATACCATCCGGCATTAAAATCAGCAAAGCGGTACAACGGCTGAGTGTAATTCGCCGGATAACCCAGCAGGTGTTTGACGCCGAAATAGACCCCGCCGCGACGGCTGAACACTTCGTTGCGGATCGAATCCTCAACGTGATACGGATAACCTTTGGCATTTTGCTCGGCAAAGGCAATGCTGACCTGCATCGGGCCGCCGGTATGCACCGGGTTCAGGTTGCCGAACAGCGTCTGCCCCATCGGCACCATATCGATGAAATCATCGAAAATGGCGCTCAGCTGTTTCTCGGTTTTGACGTTATCCAGCCGCTCGCTGTAGGATTTTCCGTTCGGTGATTTCAGCAGCAGTGCCGTATGCACCAGAAAATTCGGCACATGCACGGCATCCGCACGCCGGTCGATTTCCTTCCAGGCGATTTTCCCGAGACCCGGCACCGGCGCATCGGCGTTAAAATTGGATTCCTGCTGCGCCACCGCCAGTACGGAACAGATATTTTCCGTGGTCGCCGGAATGTCCTGCGCGGTAAACGCCGCCGTGATATCCGTGGCCCAGCCCTTCTTATCCGGCGCGGACGCGGGCAACAGCCGCACGATATCGGCTTTCACGTCGCGGGGATTTTGAGCCGGTGTGGCGGTTTTTTTCGTGGATGTACATCCGGCAAGGATCAGGATCGTCAGCACCGCTGCGGCCTGTTTAATCGAAAATGACTTATGGTTCAAAGTTATACGTTCCCTGAATGAATGCATCTGACAGTGACGTTAGCGAAGATAGCCATGCCGATCTAGCAAAAAATTATCTTTATGCGTTAAGGTTAAGACTCTGAAGATGGAGATAAAGGAACAAGGAAATTATGCACTCAGCCCCCCGCACCTCAGCCTTTAACCGCGCCTTTCTGCTGCCTTTTATGATGTTGCTGATGATTTTCGCCATCAGCGCCTGTGGTGACAAAGAACCCGCACAGCGAAAAGCGTTTATCGATTTTCTTCAGTCGCGGATCCTGAACAAGCCCGTACTGGCCGTCCCGCAACTGACTGAAGCCCAGAAAAAAGATCTGGGTGATTACAGCAAAGATTACGCCATCATCACCGGCTTTCATCGTCAGATGAACATTGAACTGGATTCCTCACTGGTGCCGGTTTTTGCCGGCATGAACGGGGTCAACAGCGTGAACAATCTGCTGGAACAGCGCGATGATCTGAAGAAAATGGCGGACAGCAGTGTGAAATGGAAAGAAAAAATCGTGCAACTGAGAACGCAGGCCGACAGCCAGCGTGCCGCGCTGAAACAGCCGGAAGACCTGAAAAAGGTTTACGATCAGGCGTATGAAAAAACCATCGTCAAACCGTCCGAGGTCACCGGACAGGTGTTTGATCTCCTGCCGCAGGTGCTGAACCTGATTGTGGCGAAGGCCGACTTTATCAAAAGTCAGGGCAAAAATGTCACCATCACCGGCAACCGGCTGCAATTTGCCAACCAGAAGCAGCTGGATAAATACAACGCCATCCAGCAGCAACTGGTGCCGCTGAATGCGCAACTGATGCAACTCAGCCGCCAGATGCAGCAGATGGTGCGATAAACCCGCAGGAAACCGCCCGCTGGCGAAAGGCGGTTTTTTCGCGGCGGCGCTTTTGTTATGGTGTGCGGCAATTCAATAAGGAGACACTGATGAACGACGATACCCTGAATAAACGCGTAGACCAGCTCGAACGCGTAAACCGTGAACTGCTGGTACAGATTTCCGCCATGCGTCTGCTGTTTGGCAGCGTGGGCAACGTGCTGAATGCCAGCCAGGAAAATGCGTTTACCATTGCGGTCAATCAGGCGCTGGAAGCCAACCGTGCAGATGTCGCTAATCAGGCGGATCTGGACGACGCATCACGGAAATTCCGCGAAGACGTCTTCAAATGTACTGAATCCCTGCTGCCGGGTTCACGCTAAAAAAAAGCTCAGGCGCGATGCCTGAGCCTTTTCTCTTTTTCTGCCTGATCCGTACGGCAAAATCTACAAATTCACCACGCGGTTACGCCCTTCATTTTTCGCCTGATACAGCGCCTTGTCTGCCGTTTTCAATGCCCCGTCGATATTGACTTTTCCGGGATAGAACAGGGTCACTCCGAGCGAAATGGTCACCTGTCCGGCGCCGTCAAACTGCTGCACTTCGACCTGTTTACGCAAACGCTCGGCAAGCTGAATGGCCTGCGTCAGTGACGCGCCGGGCAGCAGCAACAGAAACTCCTCGCCGCCCATGCGGCACAGCAAATCGCCGTCCCGGGAATTACTCAGAATATGTCGGGCCAGTTGTGTGATCACGCTATCCCCCACGTCATGGCCGTAGGTATCATTTATTTTTTTGAAATGATCGATATCGAGCGTGATGACCGCAATACGCGACGACGCCGTCAGTTGTTTATCCACGGCCTCATAAAAGCCACGCCGGTTCAGCAGGCCGGTCATCGGATCGGTGTGGGCTTCCGTACTGAGCTGCTCGATGCGCTGATGCAGCAACCTGATGCCCTGTAACATCACCGTTTTCAGCTTCGAGGCTTCGTAATACCAGGCATTAATCTGCTGAATTTCCTGAGAAACATCTTCTGAATCCATGGTGTCCGCTTTCGAGGCGAGCTGTCGCAATGGCCGCGAAATATAGCGCGTCAGCAGCCAGATACAGATAAACACCAGAATCACGATCGGCAGCGTGTAGAGCAAAACCTGCAACATCACGTTGTACAGCAGCACCACGTCGGCTTTGGCGGGATGCAACACCAGCACCGTCCAGCCCGCGGCTTCCATGGTGGAGAAACCGGCCAGCGACGCCTCGCCCTGCAGGTTTTCCATGCGCAGATAGCCCTGCTCCCGGCCACTAAGTTGCGCCTTATTCACATGCCCCTGCGGGACGCTTTCAATCCAGCCGGATGCCGCGCGGTACAACACATCACCTTCACGGTCGATCACGTAAATATAGGCGTCTTTGCGGTAATTACGGGCGTTAATCAGCGTATCGACAATACTGCTTTTACTCAGATCGATTTCGGTCGCCAGATAGCCGAGATAGCCGCCGCGCGCATTACGGATCGGGGCGGAAAGCACGATGATGTGATTGTTTTGCGCGGTACGAAACGGCGAACTGAGCACCGGATTTTGCGTGGTCAGCGCGGCGGTATTGGCATCAGAGACCAGTTTTAATCCGACCATCGACGCGGAATTTCGAGAGGCCGCGCGCACCACGCCGGTTTTATCCACCACCAGCACGGAACTGAACCGCTTGCTCTGCACCTGCAACCGGTCGGCTTCATCGGTCAGCGCCTGAATGTTGTCAAACTCGTCGCCGAGCAAATCGGCACTGTAAGCCACCTGCTTTTGTGCCGCATTGAAGAACAGATCCGCCGTCAGCGACAGCCGCGTCGCGAACGACTGACTCGCCCGCAATGAGGATTCGATAAGAAGTTTTTTCTCTACCTGAAAAATCGCCAGATAGCTGCTGAGCAAGGTGACAAGCGTACTCACCAATGCCAGAAGCAATATCAGGCGTTTAAGATTAAATGCAAACCGCCGCTGCTGATCCATTCTCTGTCCGTTGAGCTGATGACCCTGAATATTACAGAGGATAGCAGTATGAAAGACGATGGTTTTGATATGTCTCAGTCAGGACGGTTTTACTGATGATAAAACGTTCAGAACGTTAGCCGGTAAAACTTACTGTCTACCGCCATCAGCGGAAAATCTGGCGGCAGGTCTGCCACCGTGACGGGCTGAAATCCGTTCTTTTCATAAAAGCGATGCGCTGCCAGAAACTTGTCTGTCGTGCCGAGAAAAATATCTTTCACCTTTTTCGCCTGCGCATGTTGCAGCAAGGTATTCAGTAATAATGCGGCCACGCCATACTCCCTGCCACGAAAAGGTGCACTGACAAACATTTTGCGCAGTGCCGTCTGGCCGTTGCCGATATCTTTCAGGCCAAGCGTGCCCACCACTTTCCCCGCACAGCGGGCGACCCAAAAATCCCCGTTGCCGCGCTGATAAAACTGCGGAATATCATGCAAATCAGGCTGCTGCTGTTCGGTTATTGCAATGCCAAACTCCTGATTCTGGATTGGCAAAATCACCTCAACCACACCGCGCTGGTCGGCGGCAGAAAATCGCTCAATAAAGACAGAATGACTCATCACACACTCCCTCAGGCAAAAAACAGAATTAGTACGGGCACAGCAGCGCCAGCTCAGGATTTTCAGGGAAAACCCTTTCGCTGAGAAAATCAATCAACACCCGCAACTTCGGCGTCATATAACCGCCCGACGGCCATAAAATGTAGAAGTCGCCACTGCGCTTTACATCATCATCCAGAACCGTCACCAGTTGCCCGCGCGCCAGTTCCTTACGGATACTGAAATCCGGCAGACAGGCGATGCCCAGCCCCTGCACGGCAAAACACAGGCGCGTTTCAATATTATTGCAAACCATCGACACCGGCAGCGCTAAATCCTGATATTCCGGCAACGGCCACGGCTCGAGTTTTCCGCTGTTGGGAAAACGGAAATGCAGACAACGATGATCAGCCAGTTCATGCGGTTTCGCGGGCGTACCGTATTGTTCAAAATAGGCCGGTGCGCCGACCAGCAGATGATGGAACGTGCCCAGCTTACGCATCGACAAACGGGAATCCGCCATTTTGCCGGTACGCACCACGGCGTCGAACCCTTCTTCCACCACATCCACAATACGATCGGTGAAATCCAGATCCAGTTCGATATCCGGATAACGGCGCATAAATTCACCCAGCACCGGCAACAGTAATGTGCTGACCTGCGGCAGACTCAGCCGCAGCCTGCCGCGCGGGCATTCCGCCAGTTGCGACAACTCGCTTTCTGCGGCTTCAAGTTCCGCCATGATCCGCCGGCAGCGTTCAAGAAACAGCGCCCCTTCGGCGGTCAGCGTCACGCTGCGGGTGCTGCGATGAAACAACCGCACATTCAGCCGGGTTTCCATGCGCGCAATGTTTTTCCCTACTGCCGATGCCGATACGCCTAATATCCTTCCGGCCGCCACAAAACTGCGGGTTTCTGCCACCTGTACGAACACCGTCAGGCTACTGAGATTTTCCATTGCTTCCCCCGATTGCGGACATCAGCGTCCGCATATTCAGGAAATCTACCCTACTTTTTCCGCACTGAGGAGAGCTCTATCGTGCTTTAACACTTTCTGAAACTGAGATACCGCATGAATTCCACTGCATTGAAACCCCCTCTTCCGCTGTCCGCGTTACTGGCGATGGCGCTGACCGGCTTTATCGCCATCATGACCGAAACCCTGCCCGCCGGACTGCTGCCGCAGATTGCCGCCGGACTTGACGTATCCCCGGCGATGGCCGGGCAGCTCATCACCCTTTACGCCGCCGGGTCACTGATGGCGGTCATCCCGCTGGCCGCCCTGACCCGGAGCTGGAACCGGCGTACCGCGCTACTGACCGCGATCGGCGGTTTTCTGGTCTTCAACACCCTCACCACTTTCTCGGAAAATTATCTGCTGACGCTGTTTGCGCGCTGGATGGCCGGAGCGGCGGCAGGGCTGGCGTGGGGATTGCTGGCAGGCTATGCACGGCGGATGGTGCCGGTGGAGCAACAGGGGCGGGCGTTGTCGGTGGCGATGGTCGGCACGCCGCTGGCGCTTTCGGTTGGCGTTCCGCTCGGCACATGGATGGGAACGCAGCTTGGCTGGCGTATGGCCTTTGGCGTGATGTCTGCCGTCACGCTGTTGCTGATCGTCTGGGTGGTCCGCAAAGTGCCGGATTACCCCGGCCAGGCCGCCGGTCAGCGTCAGCCTCTACGCCATGTGCTGATGATGCCGGGCGTGCGCAGCATTTTGCTGGTGATCATGCTGTGGATGCTGGCGCATAACCTGCTTTATACCTACATCGTGCCCTTCCTGCGTATGTCCGGCCTGAACGGGCGTGCCGACCAGATATTGCTGGTCTTCGGCATCGGCGCGCTGGCCGGTATCGGCGTGACGGGCTTACTGGTGGATAAACGCCTGCGGCAAACCCTGCTGGTCAGCCTGCTGGCCTTTGCCCTGCTCTCGCTCGGGCTGATATTTAACAGCCATTCGCCGCTGACCGTGACATTGTGCATTGCACTGTGGGGGCTGACATTTGGCGGAGCCGCCACGCTGCTGCAAACGGCCATCGGGGACGCGGCGGCAGAACACGCCGACATGGCGCAATCTATGGTCGTGGTAGCCTGGAATCTGGCGATTGCCGGTGGCGGACTGGCAGGTGGCGTGCTGCTGGAAACCGCCGGTATCGAGGATTTCCCTGCCGTCATGCTGATACTGATTGTTGCCGGACTCTGTATCGCATGGCGGGCGCGGCAACATGGCTTCAGGCCGGGTGCCCGTCATCCGCAAATGCATACTGAGAAGGAACGGGATCAAAGTTTGGAAACCGCTGAAAAGGTATAATTTCTTAAACCTTTCCGGAACCAGAATACTGAAGCCGCACCCGTTGCGGCTTATTCTGTTAGAGTAAAAAACAGGCAATACAGAAGCAATGAGAATCATGGAAGCACGTAATAAAGCCGTTATACTTTTGTCAGTAATTGCCGCCGCAGCCCTGGTGCTGCTGGCGTTTGAGTGGCTCGCCGATCAGGCCGTACCTGAACTGAAAGAGCAGGTGATTCACTATGTGGATGAGCACATGGCGCACTAACATGCCCTGATGGCAGGAGGAGAAATGGTAACGAAACGGATGATGGCCAAACACTGGAAAATGGTTGTGGTACTGCTGTGTATCTGCGGCGCACTGATGCTGTTGCGCTGGGCGGCGATGATCTGGGGGTAAAGTTTTGCAAATTACCCCTTCTGAAACTGATTAAATAAGCATCAACCCGGTCAGGGGGTTGAAACCTTCCGCTACGCGAGCCAGAATATCCTTAGTGATTGTTAAGAGCCCGTCTGACCGTTTATGAAAACACCCAAACCTCGTCGTCCTCATGGGCGATGGACGTATTACATCATGCACGAAGACATTCTCTGGCCCTGCCCGGTTCGCTGGGAGTGGGAGAATGGCTACGGCGGCTGGCTGCCTTTTTATTATTCACCGACACTGGAGTTCGTGGCTGGCGATCCGCTCAAGGCCACAAAAGTGGCGGGCCAGAAAGCCCGCCCACATCGTAAGCCCCTCAAAATTCACGAATACGAATACTGATTTTTACCGTTCAGGTATCCGCACTACGCGCTTCCAATTAATCCGCTGGCACGCAATACCCGCCGCTGCACCGCATCCGGCAGTACCGCATTCATTCCCCCGACGCATCCCAGACTGAACCAGTGACGCGCACGGGTGATGCCGGTGTAAATCAGCTCACGGGTCAGGATCGGGCTGAGGTTTTCCGGCAGTAATAGCGCGGTATGGGTGAATTCAGAACCCTGCGATTTATGAACCGTCATGGCGAATACCGTTTCCACCGCCTGCAAACGCCCCGGCATTACCCAGCGGATATCCTGCGTACCGTCACCGGCCAGAAACGCCACGCGCAAGGTCGGCACGACGGAACCATCCGGCAGCCGGTGCGGGATCTCCAGCGTGATGCCAATATCGCCATTCATCAGTCGCTGGCTGTAGTCGTTACGCGTGACCAGTACCGGACGCCCCGGATACCAGTTAACGGATGCCTTGAGCAGCCCTTCTTTTCTCAGGATTTCAGCAATTCGCTCATTCAGTTTTTCTACACCCCAGTTTCCGCCACGCAAGGCGCACAGCAACTGAAACTGGCTGTACGCCAGCAACACTTTGGTGGCCCAGCGGTTGAACGCTTCGGGCGGTTCATCGTCTGCCGGACGCTCATTGATCATGATCGTCAGATAGTGGCGATAGCCGACCGGGGGTTCGACGCCTTCACGCGTTGCCGCCGCCGGAAACTGCTTCGCGCCGCCATTCACCACCCAGTCGCGCAGCTCACGGTCATCGTCCGCGCTCAGCGTCAGTTGCGCCAGATCGGCATAACCCTGTTTCCAGACCTGTTTCAGCCCTTTCACGTCGCCATCGTTTACCGCTTCCGCCAGCCTGCCGATGCCACTTTGTGCATCAAAACGGTAGCTGTGACGCAGCATCACCACCGCCTGATCCATCGCCGTGCCGTGCGGATCAACCAGCTGATCCGCAATGGATTCGCCGGTCACTTCCTCCAGCCAGTCACGGGTTTGCGGCAGATAATGGCCGCCAGCCGCCCGCTGACACAATTCACTGAGCAACGCCCCCGCTTCCACCGACGCCAGCTGATCTTTATCACCGAGCAGGATCAGTCGCGCCTGCTCCGGCAACGCCGCCAGCAGCGCCGCCATCATTTCCAGATCGACCATCGAGGCTTCATCCACCACCAGCACATCCAGCAGTAACGGATTCCCCGGATGGTGGCGGAAATGCCGGGTATCCGGGCGGCTGCCAAGCAGGCGGTGCAGAGTCACAACATCGGTGTTGATGCTGTCGCGCACGGCATCGCCGTTGCCCAGCGCACTGAGATCCAGCTTCGACACCGCACCGGCAATGGATTCATTGAGACGCGCCGCTGCCTTGCCGGTCGGTGCCGCCAGACGGATACGCAGCGGTTGGCCGTGTTCTTCCAGCGCCAGTGTCTGCAACAACGCCAGCAGGCGCACCACCGTGGTGGTTTTACCGGTGCCCGGCCCGCCGGTAATAATGCTGAATGCATTGCCCGCGGCCAGCGCACAGGCCAGTTTCTGCCAGTTGGCGGCCTGTGATTTACCGTCCGGCGGGAACAGCGCCGTAAGCGGTGCGCGCAGCGATGCCACCGGCAAGGTGTGCAGTGCGCTGCGCGTCAGACGTTGTTCTATCGCCGTGCGGACATTTTGTTCGTACTGCCAGTAACGGCGCAGGTACAGTCGCTGACCGGCCAGCACCAGCGGCGAATTGCCTGCGCCTTCGCTGACCAGCGTCGGGTGCGCCAGCGCCGACAGCCACTCCGTCAGCGTCAGGTGTTCCAGCACGGCGGCGGGGCGGATCACCGCACCATCGGCATGATCGCCGTCCGGCGGCAGCGAAAGTGAAAAGGCGCTGTCATCGAGCGTGGCCTGCAAGTCCAGACACACATGGCCGCGCCCCAGCTGATAGCTGGTCAGCGCGGTCGCCAGCAATAACAGCGGATGAGCATCCGGCGCTTCCTTCGCCAGAAACGTCACCAGTGCGCGATCCAGTTCGCGCAGCCAGCCACATTCCACCCAGCTTGCCAGCAGTTGTGCGATATCTTCCCGGCTGTTGATTTTCATACATGTGCCTCACTGCCGCTGAACAGCGCGTCGAGTTGTTCCATTAACGCTTTATCCGGCCGCTGAACGCAGACGCCATTACCCGGCGCGTGGCTGCCGCGCAGGAAGAGATAGACTGCGCCGCCAATGTGCCGGTCATAGTCGTAGTCCGGCAGACGGGATTTCAGCAGACGATGTAGCGCAAACAGGTACAGTGTGAACTGTAAATCGTAGCGGTGATCCCGCATCGATTGCGTCATGGTGTTCTGGTCATACCCGCTGGCGTCATCGCCGAGCCAGTTAGATTTGTAATCCAGCACGTAATAACGCCCGTTGTGCTCAAACACCAGATCGATAAAGCCTTTCAGCATACCGTTGAGATCTTCCGCCACCAGCGGTGCGCGCTCCGCCCCCTCCAGCGTGTATTGCTGAACCAGCCGGTCGAGGTGGCGGGTTGGCACCTGCGTCAGCGGGAACCAGAACTCCATTTCCACCTGATAAGGCGGCAGTTCCGCCAGCGTGAAAGTGGTACCGTCAGGCAAGCCCAGCGGTTGCGTCAGTAACGCGGTCAGCCAGCCGGTCAGCGGCTCGATCCATTTTTCCCAGCCGCGCGTATTACAACGCCGGGCAACCTGATCGGCGATTTTCGCCGGATCGGCCGCCAGCGCGGCAAACCCTTCGTCACCCGCCCATTCCAGCAAACCGTGCAGGAAATTACCCGGTGCAGGGCCGCGCGGGAAGGCATACAAATTCTCGCCGGTCATCGGTTGTGGCAGCCCTTCCGGCTGTTCTTTTCCGGCATCACGGATTTTCTGATCTTCTAAATAACTGTCCTGCGCGGCGCTTTCGATTTCAGCCAGCGGCTCACGGTTCAGGTTTTCGGCCACGATATACGTACCGGCAGCCGCGATTTGCAGGCCGGAGAAACTCGTCACCCACCAGCGCGGCCCTTTATGGGTACGCAGTGGCGGACGTGGCCCGAGCGCCGGCAGCGTCTGCTCACTGCGATAAAGGGCACCGTCCGGCAGGGGCAGCGGCCAGGCACGGATGTTTTCCGTTTCCAGCGCCTGCAAACTCGCAGGCAGCGCATCCGCCTCAATGGTTTCCCCACCGTGGAAAAGATAACCGGGCGCGCTCTTTTCGAACTCTTTCAGCGGTGCCATACCTAGCCACAGCGCGTAACGTGAGCGGGTCAGCGCCACATAAAACTTACGCAGATCCTCGCCCAGACGCTCGCGGTCGGCCTGCACCAGTTGCTCATCCGTCGCACTCAGCGCGACTTCCAGTTCACCTTCCGGCGTATGCCATTTCAGCGGTGAATCCTGTTTTTTGACCGCGCGGAACGCACAGGCAAACGGCAGGAACACCAGCGGATATTCCAGCCCTTTGGATTTATGTACCGTGACCACTTTCACCAGATCCGCATCACTCTCGAGACGCAGTTTGCGGGCATCGCCGCCCTGATGTTCATCCTGACATTGTTCCGCCAGATAGCGGATCAGCGCATGTTCGCCGTCGAGTTGCACGCTGGCCTGTTGCAGCAGTTCGGAAAGGTGCAGCAGATCGGTCAGCGCACGCTCGTCGCCCCGGCCAAGCAGACGGCGCGGCACGTCGAATTCCCACATCAGGCGGCGCAGCATCGGCAAAATGCCCTGCTTGCGCCAGCAGGTGCGAAACGCCTGAAATTGTTGCACGTAGCGTTCCCACTCATTCTCGTCCTGATTCAGCCGGTCTAGCGCCTCCCAACTGAGGTTGAGCGAAGGCGTGGCAAGGGCAGCGCGCAGCAGACGGTCGTTTTCCGGCGCGGCACAGGCCGCCAGCCAGTATTGCAACTCCCCCGCCTGCGCACTTTCAAAAATCGATTCTTTATCGGAAAGATAAACACTGCGCACGCCGCGTTTCGACAGCGCGGTGCGCACCGCCGCCGCTTCACGGCCGGTATTCACCAGCACCGCCACATCGCCCGGCATTACCGGTTTCAGGGTTTCACCGGGCAGCCCGAAACCGGCAGACCCTTGCTGGCCGAGGCGCAACAACCGCACGATTTCCGTTGCACAGCCTTCGGCCATCAGCTGGACATACTGCATTTTCGGCAAGGTGTCCGGCTGATTTTCCGGGTACCACAGCGTCATCGCCGCCGCTTCGGCATCATCAATCACCAGCGTGTCGGCGCGCCCTTTGGCTTCCACCGGCAGGAACGGCACCTGATTGTCATCGTCACGACGGAACAGGAACGCGCCCTCCCCTGCGCGGCGCTTCTCGGCCAGCTCAAACACCTGATTGACCGACGCCACCATCGCGCGGGTGGAACGGAAATTGGTCGCCAGCGTGTAGTGACGGCCACCGGTATCGCGACGGGCGCGCAGATAGGTGTAAATATCCGCGCCACGGAAGGCGTAAATCGCCTGTTTAGGGTCGCCGATCAGGATCAGCCCCTGCTCCGGCGCGTTTTCCGCCACGCGGTAAATCGCGTCGAAAATACGGTATTGCAGCGGATCGGTATCCTGAAATTCGTCGATCATCGCCAGCGGAAATTGCGTGCGGATGATCTCCGCCAGCCGCGCACCGTTGTCGCTGCGCAGGGCGGTATCGAGACGGGTCAGCAAATCATTGAAACCCATCTGTGCACGCTTTTGCTGCTCAGCGTCAAAGCGGTGCTGGATCCAGCGGCAGGCATGTTGCAGTAAACCGCTGCGGGCGTCCGGCAGGCTTTCAAGACGGGCTTTCAGGGTTTCCATCGCCGTCAGCGCCGGATGTTCAGGGGGATCGCCCTGTTTCCAGCATTCCCTTAAACCGGCGGGAGTAAGGCGCGTCCAGCCGGTTTTCAGATCCGGTATCACGTCGTCCGTCGTCGCCCAGGTGTGCAGTTTTTCCAGCCACGGATTGAAAAACCGCGCCTGAATTTTTTTGCCATCGACTACTTTCGCCGCCACCGCACCTTCGAGCATGGTGCGCAGTTCCTGCGTCCATTGCGGCCAGTCTTGTTTCAGCGCCGCCAGTTCTGCGGCTTTCTGGTTATTGACCGTCTCGCACACCTCGGCGGGCGTCTGATCAGACCCCAGTGCGTCGGCATACTCCAGCAACGGCATTACGCTGCGGTGCAGGTCTTCCGGCGACCGCCACCAGCCGCGTAACGTTTTGATTTCCGCCTCGCTGAGCGGGAAGTAAAAACTGCGCCAGTAATCGCGCACCACGTTCATCAGCAGTTCGGTCTGATCGGTTTCCAGCGTCTGGGTAAACAGGCTGTCGCTGTCGAATGCGTGCTCGCCAAGCATACGGTTACACCAGCCGTGAATGGTCGATACGGCAGATTCATCCATCCACTCCGCCGCCAGTTGCAGCTTGCGCGCACAGCCCGGCCACTGCTCCGGCGTATATTCCGCGCGCAGATCCTGCAAAAATTCATCGCAGGCTGAAGGCGCCAGCGGATCTTCTAAAAAACACGCTGCCGCCGTCGACAGCCGTTCGCGAATTCGATCGCGCAGTTCTTTGGTGGCCGCGTCGGTAAATGTCACCACCAGAATTTCCGGCGGTGTCAGCGGGCGGCTGAAGGCATTGTCGCCACCGTGACCGAGCACCAGCCGCACATACAGCGCGGCGATGGTGAAGGTTTTGCCGGTCCCGGCGCTGGCTTCGATCAGGCGGCTGCCCGTCAGCGGGAAGTTCAGTACGTTCAGGGGTGAGGGCAACGTTTGTTCCGTCATTCCTTCGCTCCTTTTTTGCTGCGGGAAAGGTGACTGATTAATGGGGTCAGCAGCGTATCAGCCAGCCGGGCAAACTCGCCGTCTGCCCATAGCGTGGCAAAATCCGGCCATGCGCGGGCCAGATAGGCATTGCTGTCGCGTTCACCAAATTTCATGTTAGCCGGATCGTGATTCTCATAACTGTCACGGGCAGCCAGCCAGGCATCGCTGTCCGGCGCGCTGTTTTCCGTGCCCTCTTTTTTCAGCCAGACAAAGGCGGTTTTCACTGCCAGCGGCAACGGGCGTAACTGCCCCGCTTTCCACGTGGTAATCAGCGTTTTCCATATGTCCTGCGCCTGTGCAATATCCAGCGGCGGCAGTTCAGCAGTGCCGTTTTTACTGACGATCACCGTGTGCATCGGCTGTCCGTTAAGGTGTCCGGCGAGGTGTGCGACCCAGTAAGGCAGCAGGCGGTCAAAGCGGTAACTGCGCTCTTTGGTCATGATGCCGATGCTTTCCAGCACCACGCGCGCACGGTCGCCCGCCGCATTTGCCCGCAGTTCACTCAGCCAGTCGGAGAACATCACGCCGCCGGTGTCATCTTCCAGCGCCTCATTTGCCAGCGGTTGCGGCCAGTTATCGAGTACCTGCTGATAACTGGCAAACAAGGTGTCCATCGGCTCGGCGAGATCTTCGCTCAGCACCGCAGCGAACTCGCCCGGAGCCAGTTCGCCGCGCCGCTCAATGCGTTCAAGTTGCTGACGCAACACATCCTGCCGCGAAACGCCTGCTTCCAGTGCCTGTTTCTGCGCGCGGATCAGTTCATCCTGCAAACGCCAGTTTTCCAGCGCATTGATGTCGAACGGCTCCTGATCTTCGCTGCCGGGATCTTCCAGCTCAAAATAGATGTTCAGCCGCTGGCGGAAGAAACTGCGCACCGGGTCGGACAGAAAATCCGACAACTGCCGCAGTGTCAGCGCGCCTTCCTGTTCAACAGGTTGCAGCGGTTGCGCCACCACGGCGGCGGCTTCGGCTTCCAGACCGGCGCGCCATTCGTGGGCATAGCTGAACAACGTGCTGCCCTGACTGAAGTAATCGCGGTTGAACGGTTGCAGACGATGTTCGACGGTCAGCGCAGGCAGTAGCTCCCCGCCATTTTCCGCTTTCCAGCCCGCCGCCACATGGTCGCGCAACTGTGCCACCAACACGGAAGGCGGCCGTTCGGTATTGTCGTGAATGCTGCGACCAACCCAGCTGATATGCAGACGCTCACGGGCAGAAAGCAGCGCCTCAAGGAACAGGTAACGGTCATCTTCGCGGCGGGAACGGTCACCCGGACGGTAATCACGCCCCATCAGGTCAAAATCCATCGGCACGCGGTTACGCGGATAATCGCCGTCATTCATGCCCAGCAGATAGACGTGGCGGAACGGAATGGCGCGCATCGGCATCAGGGTGGCAAAGGTCACCGCCCCGCCGAAGAATGGCTGTGTCAGACCTGACTGGTCGAACTGCGCCAGCCAGTGATCGCGCACCACCGACAGCGGCAGTTCAGCCTGCAAATCGACGCTTTCACAGGCAGCCAGCCAGGTTTCCAGCTCGCCATGCAGACGCACTAAAATGAAGCCGTCTTCGCCGTCATCCTCGCTGAAGTACTGAGAAAGGATGTCGCGCAGGCGTTCGCCCCACACCGGCGGCGTCGCGGGTTCACGCAACTGACGCCAGGTGTCGTCGAGGCAGTTGAGCAGATGCGACAGCGGACCGATCAGCGCCGCATCCAGCCCGCCGATTTCATCCAGCGGTTCGATATCCGCCCACGCCTCGCCGCTGCCCACCGCATAACCGAGCAGCATACGTTGCAGGCCGAAGAACCAGCTGTTTTGCTCCGGCGATAACGGCAGTTCGAGGCTCTGACGCTGTTCCGCATGCAGCCCCCAGCGCACGTTAGCGGCACGTATCCAGCGATGCAGCAGCGGCAGTTGCTCTTCTTCGATGCCGAAACGCTGACGCACGGAAGGCACGTCGAGTAAATCCAGCAGATCGCTGACGGCAAAACGCGACTGCGGCAGGCTGAGCAGGCTTTCCAGCGCACCGAGTAAGGAGTTGTTCTGGCGCGGCCCCTGATCGGCAACGGTAAACGGGATATAGCGCGGGTCGCTGCGTTCCGTCAGGCCAAATACCGCCTGAATGTGCGGCGCATAGCCGTTGATATCCGGCACCATCACGATAATGTCGCGGGCTTTCAGCGTCGGATCAGCCGCCAGCGCGGCCAGCAACCGGTCATGCAGCACTTCCACTTCGCGCTGCGCGCTGTGGGTAATAAAGAAACGCAGGGAATCGTCCTGCTGAACATCCACCGCAGGCCATTCTTCGATCGTTTCCGCCAGCGGACGCAGCTGCAAAATGTCTTCCTGCAACTGGTGCAACAAGGTGTCGGTGCCGTTTGAGGTAAAGAGGTCGATACGCGGGATCACCGGCGCCAGCTGCGAGGCATAGGATTCGTGGTTGTCATATTCATTCAGCAGGCCGATATAATCGCGCCCCTGCTTGCCCCATGCCGCGAGCAGCGGATGCGCATGCTGATGAAGTTCATCTTCAGCGATCACCTGCGGCATGCCCGGCTTGCGTAATTGCCGGATCCGCTCCGCACGCAGCAGATCTTTATCGGCGATGATGTCGCTCCAGTCGTGTTCGCACGGGTTATGCACGCACATAAAGATGTGTGTCCAGCGCCCCAGCACCGCCAGCACTTCAAGGGATTGTTGCGGCAGCGAGGAAATACCGAACACCACCAGCCGCGAGGGCAATCCGGCCGGACGCTGATCTTCAGGCAGGTTTTGCGCATGTTGCAGAAAACGCTGATGCAGCGCCGCACGGCTGGTGCCGCGCTCGTTTTCAGGCACATCCGCCAGCAGCGCACGCCACAGTTGCGGCTGCCACAGCAGGTTTTCCGGTAAGGGTTCGCTGCCCTGGCGGCTGGTGCGCAGGACGTCCTGCCCGTTGCCCCAGTCTTCCAGCCAGTCGGCACGGTAAACCTGATACTGATCGAATAAATCCGCCAGACGCTGCGCCAGCTGATGCAGTTTACGCATGTCGCCGTCTTCTTTTAAGAAACGGGCCAGCGGCGCAAACACCGGTTCTGCCAGCAGTTCAGGCAACAGGCGGATCAGTCGCCAGGTCAGCAACGGCCGGTCAAACGGGGACGATTCCGGCACCTGTTCTTTGCCAAGCACCGCGCGGTAAACCTGCCAGAAAAAACGCGCCGGAAGCTTGATATCCAGCGCCGCCGCAATTCCGCAGCCACCGTCCGCCACATCACGCGCCAGCGCCAGTTTCAGCCACTGGTTGATGCCGTTGCTTTGCACCAGGATCACTTCGTTTTCCAGCGGCGACAGCGGATGCGCCGCCATCCACGTGACCAGCACATCCCTCAGCGCCTCTGAGTGATTTCCGTGTAATACCATCAAACCTGAATTCACGCCCGCATCCCTTGTTATCGCCTGTCAGGGGTGAGATTTTGCGTTCATTTGGAAAGGATTGAAAGGACAGAAAAGAAAAGAGGCAGGGCTTGCGGCCTGCCTCGTAGCAAAATGTAACGCGCTGAAAATTAGCTGCGCATTTTACAAGCCGCCCCGATCATTCCGTCCAGCCATTCCTGATGGCCGTTGATCATCGGGTTAGGTCGGGTTACCGCTAAATCGCGTGCCGGTTTACCGTTTTGCGTTTCCTGCGTCAGGATACGCACACGGCCGCCGGAAAGTTCTTCGATAAGCCACGCGTGATGCACGTCGAGACGGGTGTCGGCGTCGCCTTCTGCCCAGCCGTGCCACGCCATGCGCGCTGGCTGCCCGTTGACCGGCGGCACGTATTCCGTCACCTGCGCTTCGACCGGGAAACCAAAGGTACTGAACCGGAAACGGGCACCGTCGCTCAGGCCCGGCCCCGTGCCGTCGTAGAAAGCAATATCAGACGCGTTGCTGTAATACACCGGCCAGGCGGCAGTGTTATCCAGTTGTGCCCAGAGTTCGTCAACCGTCACGCCGGTGATGATCATTTCGTTTGACGCGAAGTTGTCGGTTTCGCCGGGGATATAGCCTTGCGGCCAGTGAATCGCATTCATATTTACTTCCTTTGTATTGAGTTATGTACAGGGAACAGCCCGCAGGCTGGCGTGCATAAAGAATACGCAGGGCTGAGATATTACGGAAATCACACCTTATGATACTTACCATTTCTGATTTTTATATCTGGATGGCGGGCAAAAAAACAGGCAGAAGAAGACTTCTGCCTGCCGGTTATTTCACTGATTCATCAGCAATGATCACTGAATGCTGTAACGCTCAAGCCAGTGCGCGTAAGGCGCAGGCAGAACCCATGAAGGGTTGTCTTCGCCCAGTTCTTTTGCCAGCGCATACGGATAATGCGGGTTGGCGAGCATCGCGCGGCCAATCATCACCAGATCCATATCTTGTTCGCTGATGCAACGCTCGGCCACGTCTGCCGACGCAACGCCCCATGAGCTTGCCACCGGCAAACCAGCCTCTTCACGCACGCGGCGCGACACCGGCGCCAGGAAACCGGCACCCCATGGAACCTGTGCTTCCCAGGTGGAGAAACCGACGCTGACATTGAGCATATCCAGCCCTTTTTCGCGCAGGATACGGGTCAGTTCGATGGATTCCGCCAGCGTTTCTTCATCGCGACCGTCGTATTCGATCACGCCAAAACGCGCGGTGATCGGCAGGTTTTTCGGCCAGACCGCGTTAACGGCATCGAAAGTCTCAATCAGGAAACGGCTGCGACCGGCGAAGTCACCGCCGTATTCGTCCGTGCGGGTGTTGGAATGCACGGAGAAGAAGCTTTGCGCCAGATAGCCGTGGGCAAAATGCAGTTCCAGCCATTCAAAACCGGCATCGCGTGCGCGTTTTGCGGCAGCGACAAAATCCGCCATCACGCGCTGGATATCGGCTTTGGTCATTTCTTTCGGCACTTTTGGCAGATGTTTGCCGAATGCGACAGCGGATGGCGCAAGGGTCGCCCAGCCACGCGGATCGCCTTCCGCAATATGATCGTCCCCTTCCCACGGCAGATTGGCGCTGGCTTTACGGCCTGCATGTCCGATCTGGATCCCCGGTACCGCGCCTGCGGCTTTGATAGATTTGGCGATTTTCGCCAGTTCAGCGGCCTGTTCATCGTTCCAGATCCCAAGACATCCTGGGGTGATCCGGCCTTCCGGCGATACGGCCGTCGCTTCGACAATCACCAGACTCGCGCCGCCGCGTGCCAGCGTGGCGTAATGCACCTGATGCCAGTCGTTCGGCACGCCATCGGTGGCGGAATACTGGCACATTGGCGGAACGGCAATGCGGTTTTTCAGGGTGACGTCTTTCAGCGTAAACGGCGTGAAAAGTGCAGACATAATATTTCCTCGGTGGATTGGCGCATTTAGCACACAGAGTGCTGCCAAAGAGCTATAAGCAGAAGTATAGAAATATTATAGTGCGTATCAAATTTCGTTATAACTCAATCGGTGCCCTGCCTATGCGCAATCTGAAGAGTCTCGACCTCAACCTGTTAAAGACTTTCGATGCATTGCTCGACGAGCGCAGCGTGACCCGCGCCGCAGAGCGCCTTTCCCTGACGCAACCCGCTGTAAGCAGCATGCTGACGCGTCTGCGGGAAAGTTTTGATGATCCCTTATTCGTGCGGGCGCGCTACGGTATCGTGCCGACCGAACGCGCGCTGTCTCTGGCTAAACCGGTGAAACGGGTGATGGCGGAAATCGGCGCGCTGTTACAGCCGGAGGTATTTATACCCGCTGACTGCGAGATGACGTTTACCCTCGCCGCCACCGATTACGCGCTGGGCGTGATTATCGTGCCGTTTTTTTCGCTGTTACAGAAGCTCGCGCCGGGTATTCATCTGTCGGTTCAACGGGTTGAGGATTCGACCCTTTCGGGGCGGCTGGAGCGCGGTGAAATCGACCTGGCGCTGCTGACGCCGGAGTCCACGCCGCCCGATCTGCATATCCGCCATTTATATGATGAACGTTATGTATGTACGCTGCGCAAAGGCCATCCGGCGCTGAATCAAGGCACGATCTCGCTGGAGACATTTTGTCAGTACGACCACGCACTGGTGTCACTGAGCGGCGAAAATTTTGCCGGCGTGACGGATACTGCCCTTCACGCGCTGGGCAAAAAACGCAACGTGGTGCTGTCGGTGAACAGTTTTCTGGTGCTGCCGCCGGTTTTACAGACCACGGATCTGATCGCCGTAGTACCGGAACGGCTGGTGCGCGATGCCGCAGGGCTGGAAGTGATGCCGCCACCGCTGACCATTCCTGGCTTTACCAAAGTCGCCGCGTGGCACGAACGCTCGCATCTTTCCGCCGCACATCAGTGGCTGAGACAGCAACTGGCGCAGGTCTGTAGCGGGCAGTAATGACGTATTCTGAGACATCGATAAAATCTGCCTATAAGGACTCATACCATGGGAAAACTGCCTGCCATCACCATCACATATTGTTCTCAATGCAACTGGCTGCTGCGCGCCGCGTGGATGGCGCAGGAACTGCTCAATTCGTTCAGCACCGATCTGGCGTCCGTGACGCTTGTCCCCGGTACCGGCGGCATCTACGAAATCAAAGTCGATGACGAAATCATCTGGGAACGCAAACGCGACGGCGGTTTCCCTGACGCCGCGCCGCTTAAACAGCGCGTGCGCGATATCTGTTTCCCGGAAAGATCGCTGGGGCATGTGGATAAGAAGAAGGCAGGTGACGAATAAGTTCTGAGGCTGCGGCTAACCCCGCAGCGCGTTAACAGCTCACCCTGCTTTCAGCATATCAAACACCACCTGCGCAAAGCCTTTGGCGAGTGCGGGATTGGAAAGATACTGCATCATCATATTTTGCTGAGCTGCATTGCAGTCCATGATGGCCTCATCAACAGCTTTTGGAAAATCGCCTAACATCGCTTGTTCACGGGTGTTATTAGCAAGCTGCGTCATGACAGCCGTGTTTTCTGAGATCTTGTCTTTAACTGTGAAAGCACAGTTGATCATATCTTTATCCGTCAGATGGTCACCGACAAAAAGCGCATTCAGACGTTCAAGGATTTGCGACATAAAGTCTTCTTTTTTGTCTTTAGGTTTCGCCGATCCGACGTCGTTACCGGGCTGCAAACCCTCTTCCGCACTGGCCGCGGTGAGGCGCAGTTGCTGTTCGCGCATTTTCGACAGGCGGTAATGGCTCATCACCACATTCTGCAAATCCACGTCGTCTTCCTGCACGTTTGATTCGCGCAGCAGCGGGCGCAGATGCCGTGCGAACAGGCTGAGTTTCTCCAGATCCTGATTGTCGTAATCGACGATCTGCGAAATGAATTCATAAAAGCGCACAAAGCTGCCGAGATCTTTTTTGAAAATTTCCAGCCGGTCTTTTTCCCTTTTGCATTCTTTAAAGGTGTTTTCTGCATTGGCGATTAATATCGGCTCGCGGGTCGTTTTGGTGATCTCGAACATGCGTTTGGATTGCAGATAGGCTTCAGTCGCCGAAGCATAGCGTTTTTCCCAGCGTTCCACGGCCGGTCGGCTGATATTGCTCAGTGCCGCGCCAGATTTGTTTTTACTGAAAAAGGCGGTGCAGAACTGTTCGACTTCACGCCATTGAAAAATCCCGCTGGTACGCAGTTTTTCAAACAGCTCAAACACCAGCGCCGGGTCAGACACATCCGTCAGTTCAGCGGTCTGATAATAGGGCCGGAAGGCTTGCAGGATGTCATCCGGGTCATTCACAAAATCGAGAATAAAGGTGCCGGATGCCGCTTTGACGGGATATATACGGTTCAGGCGCGATAGTGTCTGCACACATTCGACGCCGCCGAGCGGTTTATCGACATACATGGCACACAGTTTTGGCTGGTCAAATCCGGTCTGGAATTTGTTCGCCACCAGCATCACCTGATAGTCGTCGCTGTCGAAAGCTTTGCGCATATCACGCCCCTTCAGGCCGGGGTTCATGTTGGTTTCTGTGTATTTCTGCCCCAGCTGCGCCTCGCTGTTCGGGTCGTTTTCGCTGAATTCCACTTCACCGGAAAACGCCACCATGGCGCTGATTTTCTGGTAATGATTCTGGTGAATGTACTTATCGAACGCCAGTTTGTAACGCACCGCTTCCTTGCGCGAACGGGTGACCACCATGGCTTTGGCCTGGCCGCCGAGCAGGTTCATCACGTGGTTTTTATAGTGCTCGACAATCACTTTCACTTTCTGCGCGATGTTGTAATCGTGCAGCCGCACCCACTGAGTCAGGCGTCTGTTGGCCTTTTTGTCATCGACTTCTTTGTCGGCATCCGCCTGTTTCTGCGCCAGTTTGTAGGCCACATGATAAGTGACGTAATTTTTCAGCACATCGAGAATAAAGCCCTCTTCGATGGCCTGCCGCATGGAATACACATGAAACGCCTGCGGCCGGTTGGTTTTCGATGCCGGTTCGTTCGGGTTGGGAAGACGGCCAAACAACTCCAGCGTTTTGGCTTTCGGCGTGGCTGTGAAGGCGTAATAGTTGAGATTATTGCTGCCGCGCCGGGCAACCATGGTGGCGTCCATGATGTCTTCGGAGGACAACTCAACGTCGTCGCCGGTGTTCTCCAGCATCAGTACTTCTTTCAGCTGGCGCGCGGTCGAACCGCTTTGCGAAGAGTGCGCCTCATCGGCAATGATCGCGTACTGGCGTTGTTTCAGGCTCAGGCTGTTTTCGATCGCTTTCAGCACATGCGGGAAGGTCTGGATGGTGACGATGATGATCGGCTGCGAGTTTTCCAGCGCCGCCGCCAGTTTATCGGCTTTCGAGCCGTCACCGGTTTTGTTATTGATGCGCCCGACCACGCCGTCGGCATGTTCGAACTGGTAAATGGTGTCCTGAAGCTGATCGTCCAGCACCGTGCGGTCGGTCACCACGATCACCGAGTGAAACTGCTTTTGTCCGTCTGCGGCATACAGCGTCGAAAGCTGATGCGCCGTCCAGGCAATCGAGTTGGATTTGCCGGATCCGGCGCTGTGCTGGATCAGGTATTTATGCCCGCAGCCTTCCTGCACTGCGGCGCGCACCAGTTTATTCACCACATCCCACTGGTGATAGCGCGGGAATATCAGCGTCTCTTTCTTGTATTTCAGCCCCTGCCAGTCTTCTTTTTCTTCGATTTGCAGATGCACATAACTGCCCAGAATGGTCAGCAGATTGGCGGGCAGCAACACTTCATTCCACAGATAATCCGTGGCGTAACGGGTCTGGTCGGCGGGCGTCGGATTGCCCTTCCCGCCTTCCGCTGTGCCTTTGTTAAACGGCAGAAAATACGTCTCTTTGCCCGCCAGCCGGGTGGTCATAAACACGTCGTGCTGACTGACAGCAAAATGCACCAGCGCCCCGCGCTTGAAAGTCAGTAACGGCTCCGGTTTTTTGGTCGCCGGATCTTTCGGCAGACGGGTGTCTTTGTACTGAGCGACCGCACTTTGCACCGTCTGTTTGAACTCAGATTTGAGTTCCAGCGTGGCGACCGGCAAACCGTTGACGAATAACACCAGATCGATACGCCAGCGTTTGGCTTTCACCCCGCTTGCCGCGAAATGCTCCGCGCTGGCATAGGGGCTGTACACCAGTTCCAGCACCACGCGGCAGATATTCTGCCGGTAGCGCGCCAGCGTCTCCGGGTTCAGGCCGTGCTCGGGTTTGAACTGACAGAGGGAGAAATCCGCATTACGGATCTTCAATCCATGACGCAGAACGCCGAGCGTGCCATAAGTGCGGGAAAGTTTATCCGTGGCATTAATGTCGGCTTTGTTCAGCTGCGTCAGCAATGCATCCAGGAAATGACGTTCGGTATCCTGCGGATACACCCGCGCCAGCTTCTCCCACGCTTTCGGCTGCGTGGTCTGCACAAAGGTCAGAACGTCCTGAAGATACAGCGCCCGCTGGCGATCGTAACCGTCCGGTTTACCGCTGATCCAGCCGTTTTCGCAAAGCTGCGAGATCATTTCATCCTGAAAAATCCGCTCTTTGGTCGGATCCGACATCATGCCGTCACCTCGTCGGATTCTGTCTGCGTGACAGGAACCTGCCAGTCACGCACGTCGATTTTGCCGGTGACAGCGGCGGAGATCAGGGCGGTGCGGCGTTCTTTGAGGAGTTCGATTTGTTGTTGCTGGAGATCGATAAGGGTATCGATTTTGGCGGTTTCGTGATCGAGGAAGTTACAAATATTCAAACACTCAGCATCAGAGGGTAGAGGACATTGTATATCCCCGAGAATCTCAAGATTTAATCCATCCCTTAAATCCCCGCCAGACATATTTCTTATATTTTGATAGTTAGATGTCAGCCACCAATAGATATATCGTGAATGGATTATTCTGTCTAAAACAATGGCAGCCATTGATTGATTACAAGTGGTATCGATGCTTAACTGTGCAACCATTCCTTTGGTTTTTCCCTGTCCTGCTAAAGCAACAACTAATGAATCCTTTGGTATCCATTTAGCACTGCTATTTTCAAACCCGATTTGAGATATATATGTTGATGGCGTTACTACATACCCTTGATTTACTGCACCAGAATTTATCCAAGGGACAGTTCCATTCTCCCAATAATCACTAATGTTTTTCGATGGTGTACCTCCGGCATAAATAATTGATAGCCACCGAAGATTTGAACCTTCCCATTTCTGCGGTAATTTATTACACCACTCAACCCCAGACTCCTTATATTCCCCATACGCCTTATACCGCCCGCTCATGAATGCACCTCCTGCAACAGCGCCATAATTTCGGCACTGATGGCATCGAGGTCTGCGTCGATCTCTTTCAGATCTCTTGGCGGCTGATAAACATAGAAGTGGCGGTTGAACGGGATCTCGTAACCGACGACGCCGATCTCGTTGTCCCTGGCATCGCGTTTGTCGGCGTTGATCCAGGCATCACTGACGTGCGGTTTGACCTCACGTTCGAAATAGCTCTCGATAAGCACGCTGGTGGCGATGGCAGGATTAAGCGGGACGTTTTCGTTGTCGCGTAAGTCGACGTCCTGTTCAAATTCCACCACCTTGCCTTTGTAGCGGAACGCGCCGTACAGCGGCTGTTCGCTTTCTTTCAGGACTTTTTTCACCACCGGTTCGGCTGCCGGATTTTTGGTGGTGACCGCCTCGATAAACTGCTTTTTCTCTTTGTTATCCAGCTTCACACCGGCGGTACTGAGCGCGGTTTTCAGGGCGTTTTCAAAGAGATTGAAATCGTTGCTGACGCTGTGTTTACCGCCGTTCGTGGTGCCAAAAGCGGTCTGGATCTGACGCGCTTTCTCCATCAGCGCACGTTGTGCCAGCCATAATTTTCCCGCGCTTCTTCCGGCAGATCCATGGCATTGACGGTGTGCGCCTGCGTCACGACCGCGTCTTTGCTGTTTTCCAGCACGCATTCCAGACGGCGTAATAAGGCGAAGGGAAGGATGATGCGTCCGTACTGCGACTGTTTGAAATCACCCCGTAGCAAATCAGCCACTGACCAGATAAAGGCAGCGGTGTGGGAAAAGTCCATTTTAGACATGCGGGTATCCGTCGGAATAATAATACACATAAAGAGTGCGAGTATTATCCGGCGCAAAAAAACCAATTACCACTATTTTATGATCTGAATCAATGAGTTAGACGTTAACGTAACTTAAGCAGCTATTACCCCTCGGCACTATTTTAGTGTGACGTACTTCAAGTTTTTCCCGTTCCTGCCGATACATTAGACTTAAGATTCCTTCCAGGGAAACGCCCATGTTAAAGACCATCCGTTCGCGCATTATCACAGCCTGTATCGCCATCGTGGCGTGCTCGCTGATCATCAATACGTTTCTTAGCTATACCGTTGCAAACAAATACAACAGTCAGGCGACAGACAATACGCTGAACGCCCTGACGTCCAGCCACACGCAAGGGATCAGCGATTGGGTTAATGCAAAAACAGGGATGATCGTTTCACTGCAACAGGTCGCGATGTCTGAAGATCCGATCCCGGTTCTCAAACAGATCGCCAGTGCAGGCGGCTTTACCAACGTGTATGTCGGTTACGCCAACCGCACTGCGAAGTTCTCTGATCCGACCGGTGTGCCTGCGGATTACGATCCGACTGGTCGCCCGTGGTACAAGCAGGCGGAAGCCGCCGGACACGCGGTGGCGACGCCGCCGTATATCGACGCAGGCACCGGTAAGCTGGTGGTCACTTTCGCGGTACCGGTGATGGATTCCGGCACGCTGAAAGCGATTGTGGCGGGCGATGTGTCGATGGACAGCGTCGTCAATAACGTCAATACCATTCACCCGACGCCGGGCAGTTTCGGCATGCTGGTGGATAAATCCGGCGTGATCATTGCGCATCCCGACGCCAGTCTGGCACTGAAGCCGTTTACTGCGCTGGCAGAAGGAGTGAATTTGCAGGATGTGTTTGCCGCCAACGCGCCGGTGGATATCCGTCTCAATGGCGCGGTGAAGCGCGTCCGCGCAATGCCGGTCGCGGGCACGGAGTGGTTCACGCTGGTGGCGCAGGATAAGAAAGAATCCACCGCCGGTATGCGTTCCCTGCTGACCTCATCGGTGATTACGCTGCTGGTGATCGTGCTGATTTCTGCCGCCATTATCGGGCTGATGATCAGTAAGTCCTTCCACCGCCTTTCTGTGGTGCGTGACACGCTCAATGCCATCAGTTCCGGCGAAGACGATCTGACACAGCGCCTGCCGACCGACGGTCACGATGAAGTGACGCAGATTGCGCACGCCTTCAACACTTTCGTCGATAAGCTCAGCAAGGTGATGTCGGAAATCCGCACCACCAGCGAATCGGTCAAAATCGCCGCTGACGAGATCGCGGCGGGGAATAACGATCTGTCAGGACGTACCGAGTCTGCGGCGGCCAGTCTGCAACAAACGGCGGCTTCCCTTGAGCAGATCACCGCGACCGTGTCTCAGTCGGCCAGTTCGGCCAAACAGGCCTCCGACACCGCGAAATCCGCGTCAGAGGCCGCCACGCGCGGTGACGAAGTGGTGACGAAAGTCATTACAACGATGGAAAGCATCGAAAGTGCCTCGTCGAAAATTGGCGATATTACCGGCGTCATCGACGGCATCGCTTTCCAGACCAATATTCTGGCGCTGAACGCCGCGGTGGAAGCCGCGCGCGCAGGCGAACAGGGACGCGGTTTTGCGGTGGTCGCCAGCGAAGTGCGCAGTCTGGCACAGCGCAGCGCCCAGGCGGCGAAAGAGATCAAAGTGCTGATCGAATCCACCGTCAGCAGTGTCGCTTCCGGTTCCGCGCAGGTGCGTCTGGCCAGCGACAGCATGAGCGAAATCGTCAGCAATGTGTCGAACGTCAGCAGCGTGATGCTGGAAATCACCCACGCCTCGGAAGAGCAGATGCTGAGTATTCACGAAATTAACCGTGCCATTACCCAGCTCGACGGCATGGTGCAGCAGAACGCCGCGATGGTTCAGCAATCCACCGGTGCCGCGTCGGCGTTACAGGAACAGGCCACCGGTCTGGCCGTCGCCGTGGGGCATTTCCGGGTCTGATTCCGCCGCAGTAATGATAAAAACAGCCGGACGGTGTTGGCGTCCGGCTGATCATTCCCTTCCCCGTTCTCCGGTTTTTGCCGCAAAACTTGCCGACAATCGGTCGAGCAGGATCGCCATCAGCACCACGACCACGCCGCTTTGTAATCCCAGCCCGATATCCAGTTGCTGAATGCTGCTGAGAATGTCATTGCCCAGCCCGCCTGCGCCGACCATTGAGGCGATGATCACCATCGACATCGCCATCATGATGGTCTGATTGATGCCTGCCATGATCGCCGGTTGCGCGGCGGGCAGTTGCACCTTCCACAGCAGTTGCCACGGCGTACAGCCAAAAGCCAGACCGGCTTCGATCCGCGCCACGCTGACCTGGCGGATCCCCAGATCGGTCAGACGCACCACCGGCGGCATGGAAAATAAAATGGTGGCGAAAATACCCGGCGGACGCCCGAGGCCAAACAGAATGGTCGCGGGGATCAGATAGACAAACGCAGGCATGGTCTGCATAAAATCCATCAGGGTGCGCACCACGCTGCCGACGCGGGCACGGCGGGCGCTCCAGATGCCAAGCGGAATGCCGATCAGCAGGCTGAAGAACGTTGACGACAAGGTCAGGGAAAGCGTGACCGACGCATGTTCGCTGTAGCCGCTGTAAATAATATAGAGCGTGGCAAGCAGGGCAAAAAGCGCAAAACCTTTGCCGATGCGCCACGCGCCAAGCACGACGGCGATGATCACCAGTCCCCACGGCGTCAGCCAGCCGGTCAGGGTTTCCAGACCGCCCGCAAACGCATCAATGCCTGCCGACAGACCATCAAAAAAACCGCCCGTGTGCGTCAGCAGCGTGTGGATGGCGCTGTCGATCTGGCGGCTGAAATCTAAGGGGTAGGCCATAACGTTCTCTGCTCAAAAAAGGATTATTCTGGCGGTTGCCAGACATCGGCATAAGATTCCGCCAGCTGCCAGCGCGAGGTGTCGACGCCGGAGAAAAAGTGACGGACATAAGGCGATGCGGGCGCATTAATGATGTTTTCCGGCGTGCCGACCTGCACCAGTTTGCCTTCCTGCATAATCGCAATGCGCGTCCCGAGCCGCAGCGCCTCTTCCATATCGTGCGTGACAAACACCACCGTGCGTTGCTGTTCCCGCTGCAATGCCAGCAACAGCGACTGCATCTCACGCCGGATAATCGGATCGAGGGCCGAAAAGGCTTCATCCATCAGCAACAACGCCGGATTCACCACCAGCGCCCTGGCGAGGCCGACACGCTGCTGCATACCGCCGGAAAGCTGAGGCGGATATTGTGTCGCGACGTGCGACAGCCCGACACGTTCCAGCATGGTTGCCGCACGCTGATGACGCACTTCCCGGCTGATGCCTGAGACTTCCAGCCCGAACGCGACGTTATCAAGCACGGTGCGTTCATCAAACAGCGCGAACGACTGAAAAACCATGCCGGTCTGGCCGCGCCGCAGGGTGATCATCTCGCGGGCATTCAGGCTGCCGAGAGCCTGCCCCTGAAACAGCACCTCGCCGCCGGTGGGCTGAATGAGAAAATTCAGCGTGCGCAGCAGCGTCGATTTCCCGGATCCCGAAAGCCCGACGATGACAAAAATCTCACCGGCATAAATCTGTAAATTAATATCGCTTAAGGCATTGGCTGACGGTGTATTCTGCGCACGGGAAAATAATGACTTTCCGGACGACGCAGAATAATTCTTAACGACATTGCGTAACTCGATGATGGGTTGCGACATAATGGCTTCACACAGGTTTTAATTACCTTATTACGCTAACTCAAAATAATGAATATAAGTTACCTCTTTTGAAAAACGCGATAGAGATATTTCGCATTAGCTTATTCATATTTTAGCAATGCATCGTCTTTATGCGGCAAAGTATGATGGAAATTCCACGCCTCGTTTAATAACCAGCGGGTGACTTTTTCCTGCTGCGCGGAGGCCGGTTTTCCCCCTGCGGTGATCAGATAATAGCCCCGTTCGGTGCGCACCTGCGGGCCGCAAATAAACAGTTGTTTGCTCTCCAGCAGCGCCGAAATCAGCGGCCGCCAGCCGAGGGCAATCCCCTGCCCCTCCACCGCCGCCTGGATCACCAGCGAGTAGGCATTGAAGGTCCGCGAACCGGCGTGATGATGCATCGCCACGCCCTGCGAACGGAACCAGTCTTCCCAGGTCAGCCAGCGTTGCGGGTGGGTTTCCGGCAGCTTCAGCAGCGGGAAATTCAGCAGATCCTGCGGGTTATGGTTCTGTTTCAGCTTTCGCATAACCTGTTCATTACACACAGGAATGACATCCTCCGGAAACAGCTTTTGCGCATGCGTTCCCGGCCAGTTACCGTTACCAAAGTAGATTGCCAGATGGGCATTGTTATCGCGAAAATTGTAGTCATTCGGTGAGGTCGATACCTGCACTTCCACCCCAGGGATCAGCGCCTGAATGGCGTTCATCCGGGGCATCAGCCAGTAGCTGGCGAAGCCCATGTCGGTGTCTATTCGCAGCGTGCTGCGCTGATGGCGCGTGCGTTGAATTTGCTCGCTGATGTCCGTCAGGCTGGTGCGGACAATCTGGTAAAGCGCATTGCCGGATTCGGTCAGTTGCACCCCGCGATGACGCCGTTCAAACAGCGGTCCGTTAAGGATATTTTCCAGCATCTGAATACGCTGACTGACTGCCGGTTGTGAAAGTCCGAGTTCATTTCCTGCCGCCGTAAAATTACCGTGGCGCGCGGCGGCCTCAAATACCACTAACACCTGTAAAGGCGGTAACTCTAATTTCCCTGCCATAACGCCACCTTATGCCATGATAATTTAATCACCTCTTCACAGAATGAAAAAGGCGTGCGATAAAAATATCACAGTTCACAAATTAAATTTTATTTCAGGTTAATGATGCTTATAAATAAACCGAATATCGTTATTCTTATGGCGGATCAACTGACCGCGGGCGCATTACGCACTTACGGAAATAATGTCAGCCTGACGCCGAATATCAACAAACTGGCGGATGAGGGCGTGGTGTTTGAATCGGCCTATTGCAGCAGTCCGTTGTGCGCGCCGTCGCGGGCGTCTTTCATGACCGGCCAGTTGTT
The DNA here is from genome assembly GCF_021276285.1 of Rahnella victoriana. Taxonomy (NCBI): domain Bacteria; kingdom Pseudomonadati; phylum Pseudomonadota; class Gammaproteobacteria; order Enterobacterales; family Yersiniaceae; genus Rahnella; species Rahnella victoriana. The sequence continues at coordinate 2,729,315 of NZ_CP089919.1, read as the reverse complement.
GTCGAAAAACGGCGTCTTTGATAATGCGGCAGAGTTTCGCGCCGATTCCCCGACCTTTTGCCATTACCTGCGTGAACAGGGTTACCGCACGTGGCTGTCGGGCAAAATGCATTTCTGCGGCCCGGACCAGTTACACGGGTTTGACGAGCGCCTGACCACCGATATTTATCCGGCAGATTTTGGCTGGACGCCGGACTGGCAGCATCCCGACCGCCGTCTGGACTGGTTCCATAATATGAGTTCGGTACTGGAAGCCGGTGAGTGTGTGCGCACTAACCAACTGGATTTCGATGATGAAGCGTTGTTTATGGCCCGCCAGCGGCTGTATAACGCCGCACGTAAACCGGAGGATCAGCCGTTTCTGTTACTGCTTTCACTGACCCATCCGCACGATCCTTTTGCCATTCCGCGCCGCTATCTTGACCGTTTCAATGAGGAAGATATCGATCTGCCGGTCACCGGTGCCGCCGATATTGAAGACGATGCACACTCGCAGCGTCTGCGCGCCATGTATCAGCTGGAAGAGGGATTGCTGAGCGACGCGCAAATCCGCCGTGCGCGCCACGCCTATTACGGTTCGATTGCCTATGTCGATGACTGCTTTGGTGAGGTGATCCGCACGCTGGAAGACACCGGGCTGTCGGAAGACACCGTGGTATTTGTCATCGCCGACCACGGCGAAATGCTGGGCGAGCGCGGCCTGTGGTACAAAATGACCTTCTTTGAAGGCGCGGTGCGCGTGCCGCTGATCGTGCATAACCCGAAACGTTTTACGCCGCACCGCGTGGCTGAAAATGTCTCGCTGATGGATTTACTGCCGACGTTCACCGAACTGGCGGGCGGCGAAGCCCGTCTGCGCCAGCCGGTCGCGCCGCTTGACGGCCACAGTCTGGTGCCGCATCTCAACGGGCAATCGGGCAGCGATGAGGCCTGCGGCGAATATCTGGCGGAAGGCGCTATCGAGCCGATGGTGATGATCCGTCGCGGCCCGTGGAAATACATTCATTCGCTCACCGAAGCGCCGCATCTTTACCATCTCGGTCAGGATCCCTTTGAACTGAAAAATCTGGCCTCCGACGCCCAATTCCGGGACACCGTGGCAGATTTTGCCGCTGAAGTCGCCAGCCGCTGGGATCTGGAACTGCTCAACCGGCAGGTGCGCGCCAGCCAGCTTAAAAGGTTGTATCTGACCGACATCGCCGGTCGTGATGCCATTCCGCAGTGGGATTTTCAGCCGCATCAGGCGGCCTCCCAACGTTACATTCGCAATCACCAGACGCTGGACGAGCAGGAAGCCTTTGCCCGTTACCCGCGCCCTAATCCACACCCGACAGGGAAATAATAATGATGATGATAAAAAAACTGACCTCACTGATGTTGCTTGCCGGTAGCAGCCTGCTGCCTTTGAGCAGTTTTGCCGCCGACGATGCCCGCTGCGCAACAGTGAATCAGTCCGATCCGGGCTGGACAGATATCGCCGCCACCAACGCCCTTTCCGGCGTGGTGCTGAACGCGCTGGGTTATCAGCAAAAAGTACAGAATCTCTCGGTGGCACTGGCGTTTCAGGGATTGAAAACCGGTCAGCTGGATGTGTTTTTAGGCAACTGGATGCCCGCACAGGCGCCGGTAATTGCCAAATTTGCCGATGATGGCGCGATCAAAGTGGTCGGAGCAAACTTACCCGCCGCCAAATTTACGCTGGCGGTGCCGGATTACGTGGCAGCGGCAGGGGTAAAGGATTTTGCCGATCTGGAAAAATATGCCGCGAAGTTTGACCATAAAATCTATGGCATTGCGCCGGGTGCGCCCGCCAATCAGAACATCAAAAAAATGCTGGATACCCATGATTTCGGCCTGAAAGACTGGAGTCTGGTCGAATCGAGCGAAAGCGGCATGCTGGCGCAGGTCACGCGGGCGGTGGATCGTCAGCAATGGATCGTGTTTCTGGGCTGGGAGCCGCATGCGATGAACACGCGTTTTAAACTGACTTATCTCAGCGGCGGCGACAAATGGTTTGGTCCGGACTACGGCAGCGCGACGGTGAATACGGTGACCCGCAAAGATTTCGCCAGCCAGTGTCCGAACCTTAACCGCTTCTTCACGCAGCTTAAATTTGATGTGCCGCTGGAAAACGCCATCATCACCCGTGTGCTGGATGACAAGCAAACGCCGCAGGATGCCGCCCGCGCCGAACTGGCGAAACGGCCTGAACTGCTGACCGGCTGGCTGAAAGACGTCACCACCCGCGACGGGCAGCCCGCAGAAAGCGCGGTGAAAAAAGCGCTGGGACTCTGATCATAAAAAAGCCAGGCGCATCGATGCGTCTGGCTTTTCACTGCGACGCGCAACGCGTCAGGCTTTCAGTTCACGTTCCACCAGCGTGGTCAGCACACCGATGCCGAGCGGAATAATGTCGTCATTAAAGTCATAACGCGGGCTGTGCAGCGAGGCGGACGGCGTCGCGCCATCTGCGCCCAGCCAGAAATAGGCCCCCGGACAGGCTTCAAGTAAATAGGCAAAATCCTCGGCGGCCATCGACGGCGCATTGTTGAAATGCACCTTCTGAATGCCCGGCGTGTTTTCAGCTGCGTCCCGAACGATCTCCGCCTGCGCCGCATGGTTCTGCGTCACCGGATAACCGAATTCCCAGCGCACTTCGCCTTTCACACCGTAAGGCTGCGGCACCGCATTGACGTATTCTTCAATCAGCCGCCAGCAGGTTTCACGGGTTTTAGTGCTCAGGCAACGTAGCGTGCCCGACATGTGCAGCGTTTCAGGGATGACGTTGATCGCTTCACCGGCCTGTAACTGGGTCAGGCTGATCACCGTTTGTTCCAGCGGCGACAACCGGCGGGAAATCAGGCTTTGCAATGACAGGATCAGCTGCGCACCGGCCACTACCGGATCCGCGCCCAGTTCCGGCATCGCCGCGTGACAGCCTTTGCCGGTCAGCGTGATATAGAAATTATCCTGCGAGGCCATCATTGGCCCCTGACTGACCGCCACGTCGCCGACCGGCAGCCCCGGCCAGTTATGCAGCGCATACACCGCCTGCATCGGAAAACGTTCAAACAGCCCTTCTTTCACCATCATTTCGCCGCCGCCGAAGTTTTCCTCTGCGGGCTGGAAGATGAAATGCACGGTGCCGCGAAAATCGCGATGTTCGCTCAGGTGTTTCGCCGCGCCCAGCAGAATGGAGGTGTGGCCGTCATGCCCGCAGGCGTGCATCAGCCCGGGGTTTTGCGACTGGTGCGCAAAATCATTCAGTTCATGAATGGGCAGCGCATCGATATCCGCGCGCAGGCCGATTGACGGGCCGTCGCCGTTGCGTAATGTGGCGATCACGCCGGTTTCGGCGATACCTGTATGGACTTCAAGACCAAACGACAGCAACAGTTCACTGATGATTTTTGCGGTGCCATGCTCATTCAGGCCAAGTTCAGGTCGCCTGTGAAAGTCGCGACGCCACTGTTTCGCCTGCTCGATAATCTGTCCGGAAATGACCGCCATAAACCCTCTGTGCTGTTCTGAATTCAACACGGTGAGATGCTCCCACCGGCACGCTAATGCTTCAAAGTATCACATCCCGCCGTGAACCGATAAACGGGAAATCGGCTTCCCGGCCCCGCCGCGGTCCGCCGGGAAGGGGTCACCGCCGCATTTTAGGAATTTGCCCAGTATTTGCCGCACCCTTCAATATTGCTTGAATGAAAAACCCGCGCCGGCGCGGTGTTTTTTTCGCCATCAGCGCCTTCCGAAATCACTAAGTACGATTTATCCTGATTACGCATTAAAATTTAACTTAGGCCGGATTTTTCTATATCGCAATTAAAGAACCTTCTTTCTACATAAATATTACATTGATATTAATTCAACAATAAAATTAACCTTTATTATTTAACTGGCTCCTTGACGAAGGACGGTAAAATAAATACCGCTGGAAAGAAAAATAAATCCTCTGCATAGTTATTATTGCAACTCAGAGTGTTTTCAGAGGATTTACATGCGCGTAAACATGCCAGTGTCACAACGGGAATATCAGTTAGATCCCGGCACGACGTTAATGTCCACGACGGATATCAACAGCCGTATTATTTATGCCAATTCAGCATTTATTAATGTCAGCGGGTTCTCTGAAGATGAACTGATCTTCAAACCGCATAATCTGGTGCGTCACCCCGACATGCCGGTGGAAGCCTTTGCCGACATGTGGTTTACCCTGCAACAGGGCGACAGCTGGACCGGCCTGGTGAAGAACCGTCGTAAAAACGGCGATCACTACTGGGTACGCGCGAACGTCACACCGGTTTATCACCGCGATAAACTGACCGGTTATATTTCCGTGCGCAATAAACCGGATGAACAGGAAATAAACGCCGCAGAAAACATATACAAAAAGGTGAAAAATAACACCGCCGGAAGCCGCAAGTTTTATAAAGGTCTGGTGGTGCGCACCGGTTTATTTTCAGGATTATCCGTATTACAAAAACTTCCCGTTAGCTGGCGTTTACGTTTGCCGCTATTTATCGCCGGCCTTTTCCCGCTCTTATTTTCTTTTTCGGGGATCAATGTCACGGAAAGCGTCATTGCCACGGTGTTGGTGTTACTGGCTGCCGATATCTTCCTGCAATCGCAAATCCGCCGTCCGATAAACATGATCCTGGCGCAGGCGCAGCAGGTGGTTTCCGGTAAGAAAGCCGATTCCATCCATCTGAACCGGGTGGATGAGATCGGCCTGCTGATGCGTTCGATTAATCAGTTTGGTCTGAACCTGCATTCGCTGGTGGAAGACGTCGGTACGCAGGTCGGCGGGATCGCGCACATCAGTGAGCTGATGGCGAAAAACAGCACCGCCCTCAGCGCCCGAACAGAAGAAACAGCGGCCAACCTACAGCAGACCGCCGCCGCCATTGAAGAAATCACCGGTGCCGTGGAACAGAGCGCAGACACCGTGGTGCAGGCCAGCAAACTGGCGGACAGCGCCACCGCCGTGGCTCAGAAAGGCGGCAACATCATGCAGGAAACCATCGGCATGATGCAGTCGATTTCTCAGGCCAGTAATAAGGTGGTGGATATCATTTCAGTGATCGACGGCATCGCCTTCCAGACCAACATTCTGGCGCTGAATGCGGCGGTGGAAGCCGCGCGCGCAGGCACCGAAGGTCGCGGATTTGCGGTGGTGGCCGCCGAAGTCCGCGTGCTGGCGCAGCGTTCCGCCACGGCGGCCAAAGAGATCAAGGCGCTGATCGAAGCCAATATGCACAGCGTCGAAACCGGCGGGCATATGGTCGAAAATGCCGGGAAGCAGATCAGCGAAATTATCGCGGAAGTGGTGCAGATGTCGGGGCTGATCAGGGAGATCAGCCATGCGACCCGCGAACAGACCTCGGCGCTGACGCTGATCAACACCTCGCTGGCGCAGATTGAAACCATGACGCAGAACAACGCCGAGATGGTTGCGCAGTCGTCGGAATCCTCGGAAACCCTGAATTATCAGGCCACCCGTCTGAGAAGTGCCATTGATGTCTACGGCGGTCAGATGACCAAAATGGAAAGCCGGTCTTCGTTGCAGGCCGGGTTTGAGGAGATGGCGGCCCGCTGACGGTCAGATAATGTCTCTCTGCGCCGCGCGCCACTGGCCCGGCGTCACGTCGTATTGTTGCTGAAAGTGGCGGATAAAATGTGCGCAGTCACTGAAACCCATGCGCACGGCGATATCCGTAATACTCTGTGCCGTGTTGTTCAGCAGCCAGCAGGCATAACGCAGTCTGGCGCTGCGGATATATTCCCGCGGGCTTTTGCCGAATTCGGCGCTGAACAGCCGCGTCAGCTGACGCGCACTGAGCTGAACCTGATGCGCCAGCCAGGCGGTATTCAGGGGCCGCGCCAGATATTGTTCGATCAGCAAGACGACACGGCGCAAACGCGGATCGGCAATCAGCGCGATGTTCGCCGGACGGGACACCGCCACCGACATATCGCCATGCTGCGCGATCGCCAGCCGGTGGCGGGCATTCGCCGCCGTCTCCTCGCCGCCATATAAGCGGATCAGTTCCGTTGCCAGCGTAATGGTCGATACGCCGCCCGGACAGGTCAGCACATCCCCTTCATCAATAAAATCGAAACCTTCTTCTGCCAGCACTTGCGGAAAACGCTTTCTGAATTCGGCAATATGGAAAGGATGCACGGAGGCACGGCGTCCGTCCAGCAGGCCCGCTTTGGCCAGAATAAAACTGCCGGTGCCGATGCCAATCAGCGGCACGCCGGCACGGTGCGCGTCGGTGAGATAACGGCGGTCGGCACTATGTCCCTGCGGCAATGTTTTCAGGCTTCCGCCCAGCACTGCCAGATAATCCAGAGACTGCGGTTGCGCTGGCGGCAAATCCGGCGTCACGGCGATCCCGGCGCTGCTGGCAACCGGCATATCCGCACGGGCGCTGATCAGGCTCAGCAGGCATTTCAGGGTCTGGCTTTTTCTGTCCACCTTACAGGCGGCATAACGCAGCGCGTCCATCAGGCCGGATAATGCAATCAGCGGAAACTCCGGCCACAGCACTAAGCCGATATGTAATTTTCCCGTCCCCGCCCGGTTCATGACCCCTGCGGGTGGAAAAGGATGTTCAGCAGTCAGTTCTTTCATGGTTTTCCCCCTGTTCCCCTTCTCCACCGGAACAGCGGCATTCAGGAACCGACGAAAAATGTATGACACATCATGCGGTGAAAGATAAACCGTTCATTAATCAACCGGTCGCGGTGTCTGAAAAACGCTATTCATGCTGCTGTTTTGTTAATTAATCAGGGTTAATTTCTCAGCCGCGGTTCACACTCACAGCAATGTACGATAAAAAATCGTTAATAATCAGCACCTCATCTTTCTTAACTGTTGTGAAGTCACGTTTCATAATCCGTGAGATTTCTTCACTACAGCGTAACGCCCTCTCCCCCTAACATCTGCCGTGCAAAATGCATGTCTGGCATGACCAATCAGGAAGCCAATAAACAGTTTGCGTCTTTTTCTGATGCTTCATTCTCAGAAATGAAAGGAAATGCGGCGCGATATTCAGCGCCTCATTAATCAAGGGTTTTATTTTTATAGGGATTTTTACAATGAAAAAATTGGCGTTCGTATCTGCATCTGTACTGTCTGTTCTGTTCGCATCACAGGCATTCGCACTTTCAGATAACACGATTACTTTCCAGGGTGAAGTGACCGCGGAAACCTGTTCCGTGACCATCAACGGTAACAGCGCGAAGCCACTTGTTCTGCTGCCAAGCGTCAATACCAGTGCACTGGCCGCATCAGGCAGCACCGCAGGTCAGGCAACATTTGATATCGGTGTGACCGGTTGTACCGGCAGCGCCGACGCTGCGACCACGGTTTCCAGCGTCTTCGCCGGTAACAGCGTGAGCACCGCCGGTAACCTGAGCAACGTGGCGACCACTGATGCGGCCACCAACGTTGAAGTTCAGATCCTGGATACCAAATCTCAGCCAATCGACTTCACCTCAACCTTTACTGCTGATGGCGACCTGACACTGGCTGCCGGTGAAACTTCCTCTTCCGCCACCTACACCGCGCAATATTACGCGACCGGTGTGGCGACAGCGGGTGCGGTGGAATCCACCATGCAATATGCAGTGAGCTACAACTAATTAAAAAAATAAGCAGGGATGTGCCTTTATTCTGAATAATCATTTGGATTAAATCCGGCCAGGGATTGGCTGACTTTATTTTATTTCAGGTGTCTTGCAGTAAATTATAACGGATGGCTATTATGTCTCGCTTACCTATGTCCCATTTATTATGGCGTAGCATTTTCTTATTTGTCTTTTCCTTTTTATTTTGTCAGTCAGTATTTGCCAGCGTGGTGATGACAGGATCACGCGTTATTTACCCTTCTGATGCAAAATCGGTTGACGTGCAGTTAAGAAATAACGATGACTTCCCGTATGTGATCCAGGCATGGTTTGACAGTGGTGATCAGGCGTCCACGCCGGCCACGGGTAAAGCGCCGTTTGTGGTCACGCCGCCGACCTTCAGGATCGCGGCAAAAGACGGCCAGGTATTACGCATTTTTTTCACCGGCGGAAATTCATTACCGCAGGATCGCGAATCCATTTTCTATTTTAATTTCCTGCAGGTGCCACCGGGTAATATTGGCGGCGATAAAGGCAGTCAGATGGTGGTGTTATTAAAAAACCGTCTGAAACTGTTTTACCGCCCTGCCGCGCTGAAAACCAATAATAAAAAGCTGTTTGATTATTTAACGTTCAGCAATATCACTGCGACAAATATCCGCATTACCAACACCTCACCTTATTACATGTCGTTAAGCAAGGTGGCGGTCAGAGAAAATATCGCGAAAGAAAAAACGCCAATGATTGCGCCGTTTGCAACGGTTGATGTGGCGCTCACTGCAGGGAAGGCAGCAGGACGTGCCCAGGGAATAGAAATCGGTTTGATCAATGATTATGGGGCAATGGTGACACATGAGTATCCAATCCAAAAATAAGAAAGCGGGTTTTCGTCTGGCCGTCATCACGTGTGTCGTTAAGGCGTCATTATTCTCCTCTGTCGTACATGCCGAAGAATACCGTTTTGACAGCCATCTGCTGGCGGGTTCCGGTTTTGCCGAAGGGGTGGATCTGAATCAGTTCAACGAAAAGCAGGCGGTCATTCCTGAGGGTCAGCAGAGTCTCGATATCAGCCTGAACGGCGCAAAGATTCAGAGTCAGGTGCCGGTGATGTTCCGCAAGAAAAACGCGGCGGACAAAAGCGCGCAGCCCTGTATCGACGCCGCCATGGTGAAGCTGCTGCAACTCAAATCCGGCCTGCCGGAAACGCTGAAAGGCCAGTGCGTTTTTCTGTCGGATATCACGAAACAGGGAAGCTGGAATATCAGGCAGTCCACGCTGACGCTCGATTTTCTGATCCCGCAAATTTTGCTCAACCGCCAGCCGCGCGATTACATCCCGATTTCAGAATGGGATGCCGGTACGCCGCTGATTTTTTTACGCCATAACACCAGTTTCACCCGCAATATCATGCGCGATTCTCACTACAACTATTTGTGGAGCATGATCAACGCAGGCGGCAACCTCGGCATGTGGCAGTTACGCCATCAGGCCAACCTGCGCTATATGGAAAGCAGTACCGGCGGCGATCACTATAAATGGAACGCCGTGCGGACCTGGGTGCAGCGCCCGCTGCCGACGATTTCCAGCGAACTGATGGTCGGCGATACCTTCACCGACAGCTCGATGTTTGGGTCGATGTCCTTTAACGGTGTGAAGATCGCCACCGACCAGCGCATGTGGCCGCAGGGCCGTCGCGGTTATGCGCCGGAAGTACGCGGCGTCGCCACCACCAACGCCCGCGTGCTGATCAGTCAGGCGGGTAACGTCATTTATGAAACGCAGGTGCCGCCCGGCCCGTTCCTGATCGACGATTTGTACAACACCCGCAGTCAGGGCGATCTGAAAGTGCAGATCATCGAAGCCGACGGTAAATCCTCCTTCTTCACCGTGCCTTACGCCGCGGTGCCGAACTCCATGCGTCCCGGCAATCTCAGCTATCAGTTCGCCGCCGGTAAAGTCAGGAATTATTACTCGGTACAAAACGCCTTTACCGAAGGGGTTTTGCAATACGGTCTGAGCAACAGCGTCACGTCCAATACCGGTGCGCGGTTCGCCAATGACTATCAGGCATTGCTGATGGGCGGCGTGTACGCCTCCGAACTCGGCGCGCTGTCGCTCAATACCACCTGGTCACATGCGCAGGTGGAAAACGGCATGACCAAAAGCGGCTGGCGCGCCGAGGCGTCGTACAGCAAAACCTTCGCCACCAACACCAATCTGGTGCTGGCGGCTTACCGGTATTCCACCTCGGGTTATCGCGATCTGGAAGATGTCCTGGGCGTGCGGCGTCAGGAAAACGGCGGCACGAACTACTATTCCGACACGCTCAAACAGCGTAACCGCTTCACGGCGACGGTCAGCCAGAACATGGGCGACTACGGCACGGTCGCCCTCAGCGGCAGCAGCACCGACTATTACAACAACCGTTCCCGCATCACCGAGATGCAGCTTTCCTACAACAATATGTGGAAGAAAGTCAGCTACAACATCAACGTCGGCAGACAGCGTTCGAGCTGGAGCACGGACAATGTGTACAGCGTGAACGATGCCGATTACGACTCAAGCCGTTATCAGAAATACACCGAAAACGTGGTGTCGGTAGGCATTTCCATTCCGCTCGACTGGCGGGATAACCGCTCAACGATTTCCTTCGATACCACCCGCGACAGAAACACCACGTCGGCGATGACCACCCTTTCCGGCTCCGCCGGGCAGGAGAGCGATTTCGCCTACTCGGTGTATTCCAGCTACGACAAATACCGCGATGTCGATCAGGGCAAGAGCCATGACATGCGCTGGGGCACCAACGTGCAGGAACGCACCCGCATGGGGACGGTCCGCGCCTCCTATGCCCGCAGCGATGATTATCACCAGCTTGGTCTGGGCACGGCAGGCACGCTGGCGATCCACGGCGGCGGCGTTACGTACGGCCCGTACGCCAGCGATACCTTTGCACTGGTCGAAGCCAAAGGCGCCAGCGGTGCGCGCATCAACAATGCCCAGGGCGCAAAAGTCGATGCCTTTGGTTACGCCATCGTGCCGTCACTGGCCCCTTACCGTTACAACACCATCAGCATTGACGGCAACTCCATGAATCAGGACGTCGAACTGGAAGGCGGCAACGTGCGGGTAGTGCCGGTTCTGGGCGGCGTGCCGAAAGTGGCCTTCAAAACCCTGAGCGGCACCCCGACGCTGATTTTTGCCACGCTGGCAGACGGCACGCCGGTGCCGATGGGCGCTGAAGTCAAAGACAGTTCGGGCAACAGCATCGGCATGGCCGGTCAGAACGGGCAGATTTACGCCCGTCTGCCTGACGCTTCCGGCACGTTATTTGTCAGCTGGGGAAGCAGCAAAAACTGCCGCATCAACTACCAGTTGCCGTCGAAAAAAGCCGCTGACAACAGCTTCGTCCGTTTAAACGGCACCTGCATCCAGTGAGAATGAAAATGAAAGGCAAAATTTCTAAACTGACACCCTGGCTGATCGCGTCAGCCTTTATGGCCTGTACCTCAGGGGCGCAGGCTGTCTGTTACAAAGTCACCGGCATTGGTACCACGACGTCAACCATTCCGCAGGCGGTGGCGGATTTAGGCTATACCGCCACAAGCTGGGGCGGCGTGCTGAACTCTGCGGCGGGAACCATCTCCTTCGGGACGATCATCATGGGCACCGGTGCGCAGTCTCTGGCCCCGGCCGGAACGGTGATCGCCAGCGCCGATCTGCCCTTCCTCGATAAAGCGTTAAAAGTCCCTTATGCCGCCAACCAGATTGTGTTCAAGTGCGCGCTGGCTGACGCCGACACGCTTTACGAAATGTATGCCCTGTTCGGCGGTAATGGCGCGTTTTACGGCGGTACCGCCACCACTGACGTCCCCGGCGCTTACCAGACACCTGCGCAGGGCATTGCTTACCGCATCACGAATATGAAAACCGGGCTGTATTACGGCAGTAACTGGCAGGAACGGAAGTTAACCAGCGACGAATACATTACCGTCGGCTCAAACATCTATATTCCGGCGTCGTCTTTCGACAGTGCGCTGTTTGAGCTGATTAAAACCGATGACGTTTACGGCACACCAACACGCAACGCGTTTTCGCAGATTATTTCACCTCAGGGATTCGTCGCCCTTAAAGGCAACGGGATGAACACCGATCTCACCACCGGTGCCCTGGCTAATTCGCCGTCGCCTTACAATACGTCAGCCGTCTGGAGTATGCGCGGCGGCTCGACCACCATTATTCGCGGTAACACCTGCACGCTGGGGGATTTCGACCAGGTGGTGAAATTACCCGCGATCAGCGCCGGTGATCTGCGTAACGGCGCGAGCAGCAGCAATACCTTTAATGTCGCCATTGACTGCGATGCGGGCGCGGTATCCGGCACCACCAGCAGCAGCACCAACGCCCCGGTGGCGATGGGCTTTCTGATGACGCAGGCCACCGCCCTGTCACAGGCCAGCACCCTCGGATTACAAACCAGTTCAGGCGGTATCAGCTATCTGCTGGACGATAACTACGGGGCCAGCGGCGTCGCGTCGGGCGTCGGCATCCGTCTGTATTCTTCGGCGGGCACGGCGCTGAATCTGCTTTCAAGTGCCGCGACCACCGGCACTGGCAATGCCGCAGGCTGGTACGGATTTGCTGACCTGCTCAGTGAAACCGGCACCAATGCGGCAGGCGGCACCTCGTACGCGGGCGTGATTACCGCCTCGTTAGAGCAACTTCCGGGATTAACCGCACAGGCAGGATCAGTGAATGCGCAAGCACAGATTATTGTCAGCCTTCAGTAACCTGCTGCTGGCCGGTGCGCTGATGTTCAGCACCGGCCCCGCCAGCGCGGTGGTCAACAGCACCCAGAGCCGTCTGGTGTTTAATGAAGACAGCATGGCGGAGTCGCTGACGGTGGTGAATTCGGTCAGCGCCCCGGCGCTGGTGCAGATGTGGACCGACGATAACGATCCGCTGAGTCCGCCGGATCGCATCAGCACGCCGCTGATCGTGGTGCCGCCGCTGTTTAAACTGGCTCCGGCGGAATCACGCAACCTGCGGGTGATGTTGCTTTCCCGCGAAGGGTTGCCGAAGGATCGTGAGCGCGTGTACTGGCTGAATATATATCAGATCCCGCCGAATACGCAGCAGCAGAGCGCGCAGGAGAAGAAAGTGATCCTGCCGCTGCGCATCCGCTTAAAGGTGTTTGTCCGTCCCATCGGGCTGCCAGCCCCGGAGGAAAATATCGGCGAAAAACTGCGTTTTACGTTGAATAACGCGGATGCACAGAACCCGGTGCTGACCGCCAACAACCCGACACCGTATTACCTGACGATCGGCAATATCCGACTCGGGGAGCAAAGCCTGAAACCGGAGATGATCGCGCCATTTTCCTCCGTCACACTTCCGGCTTCGGGAGGCGGGAGCCGCCGCACACTGAACTGGACAGTCATTGATGATTACGGAAAACAAATGCCTTATCAAAGAGAGTTAAGCAGCCCGTGAAAAAAAACACGCTCACGACATTAAACATGACGTATTTTCACAAATATCATATGTCCTATGATTTGATTGCTTCATTTATTCAGCAGGAAATGAATATCAACCATCTTTATCTGCGTCATTTCTCTGATACGAAAATTCTGTTAAAGGCGGCGGAAGAAAACAGGGTTGATGTCATTATTATTAATTCCTCCTGCCTATTTGACGGATGTTTCAGTGAGGCAGAAATCAGAAAAGTGCTGGCGGCATTATGCGGGAATAAGCACATCACCACGGTATTCTTTGCCCAGAATATGAAAGCGGCCTTGTTGAAAAAGATGCTTGATGCGGGGGTGGATATCATGATCAGTTATCAGGATAGCCCGCAGGAACTGGTCACGGCACTGATGAGCGCCATGATGTCACCTTTGGCCGGGCCTTATATTACGCCGTCGGTGCGGGAACATTTACAGCAGGAATGCGATGACCTGACGCCGAAAGAATGGGAGGTCATTAATCTGATCCAGGAAGGTTATTCGCTGTCAGAAATTGCCTCTAAAAAATGTCGTGCCATGAGTACGGTATCAACGCAAAAAAGAAATGCCATGAATAAATTACATCTCAAAAATGAAAGCGAGTTATTACGTTTCTTACATCAGAACACCTTTTTTTAATTATTCACACGTGCGGAATACCATGTTTATCAAATTGATTGCCCCGCTGGCGGCAGGATTATTGCTGTCCGCGCCGGTCTGCGCGTTATCGCTTCAGGAATCGCTGATGGCGGCCAACACCTATAACGCAGAAATGAATGCCGCCCGCAGCGTGCACGACGCTGACGGTCAGAAAAAATATCAGGGGTTTGCCGGATTATTGCCGGTGGTTTCCCTCGACGGTTCCTGGAGCCAGACCGATCAGCCCGATGCGGCCTATTCAGCCGGGGTCACCCGCCACAATTACAGTTTCAATCTGACACAGCCGGTGTTCGATCTGTCGAAATATGCCACCTGGCGCAGAAGCGTGGTGATCGGCGATCTGGCCGATGTGAATCTGCTGATTGCCCAGCAGAAGCTGATCAGTGATGTAACGACGGCGTTTTACGGCGTGGTGTATCAGCGCAGCGTGCTGGAAACCAATCAGCGGATCCTTGCCGCTTTTAACGCCAAACTGAAACAGGCGCAGAAAGCGCTGGAGCTGGGCGACGGCACGCGGCTCGATGAAGCCGAAGCACAGGCCAATTATGACAAAGCCGTGGCCGATGAACTGGCGGCAGAAAACGATCTCAACGATGCCAATGTGTCTTTCCGCCAGCTCACCGGACTGGATGCACAGGGCATTACCGACAGCAGCATGAGTTGCGTGCGCTTTCGCGATCCCCTTAACCCGGAGCAGATCAGACGCGATGCCGCCGCCAACAATCTGGACGTGCTGGCTGCCATACAAACCCAAAAAGGCAGCGAGGCTGACATCCTGACCGCCACTTCCGGCCATCTGCCGGTGGTCACCTTTCAGGCCGGTTACGGTAAAAACTGGAGCCGTGCGGAAGACGGCAACGTTCTCGACACGCTGTTCGGCACCACCTCCAAAACCGACAACACCCAGATCGCCGTGAATGTGTCGGTGCCGCTGTTTGCCGGGGGCAGCCAGATTTCACAAAGTCTGGAAGCCGCCCACCGCTTTGAACAAAGCAAGGATTTGCTGATCGATGCGCGGCGTAAAGCCGAACAGCAGGCAATCCAGGCGGCCTCCGGCGTGCGCAACAGTCAGTCACGGATCACCGCCTATGAGCGGGCGATCGCCTCGGCGGATAAACGGCTGGCGGCCACCCGCTACGGGCGGGAGATCGGCCAGCGAACGCTGATCGACGAATTTAACGCCGAGAAAGACTATTTCCAGGCGGTTCAGGATCTGGCTCAGGCGCAAAACGCGCTGATCCAGTCGATCGTCAAACTCAAATCAGCCACCGGCTCGCTCGATTACGCCGCGATGAACCTCTTTAACTGTGGTGCGGCATGACCGGGAATTTTGCTCATGAATAACGACTTATTTCGTAAAGAATCGCTGGATGCGAAAAAGACCAAAGTGCTGGGTTCCGTGGCGCTGTACTGTCCGCCGTTCCGCTGGCTGGTGATCGCCCTGGTGTGTTTGCTGGTGGCGGTCCTGATCGCGTTTTGCATTTTTGGCAGCTACACCAAACGGGAAACCGCCAAAGGCGTACTGGTGCCGGAAAGCGGCATGATGACCATTACCGCCATGAATGCCGGAACGGTGATCGCCCTGCCCGCCCGCGAAGGCGACAGCCTGCAAAAAGGCAGCCAGATTGCCACCGTCTCTTCGGAGATTTCCACCCGCTACGGTCAGACACGGGAAGCCATCGCCAGCCAGCTGGAACTCCAGCAACAGGGGCTGAATAATCAGCTGACCAACCTGGAACAACTCAATACCGAAACCCTGACCTCGTTGCAGGAAAAAGTCAGTTTGCTCGGCCAGCAATCGGTGGAACTGGACACCATTTACCGCCAGCGCACCCAGCAGATTGAGTTGTCGAAAACTCAGCTCAATAAGATCACCGCCATGCGCACCGAAGGCTATGCCTCAAACACGCAGGTGGAGCAGCAACAGAATGATGTGCTGGATGCCAGCGTGCGTTTGCAGGATGTCGCGCGCCAGCGGATTGATGTCCGTCAGCAACTGGCGCAAGCGCGGCAGCAATTGCGCGAGCAGCCGATCACCTATTACCAGCAGAAGAACGATCTGCAACAGAAACTCTCCGACATCACGCAATCAATGATGGAAAACGAATCCCGCCGCTCCATAGACCTGCGTGCACCGGAAAAAGGCATGGTCAGCGCCGTGCTGGTCAGGCAGGGGCAGATTGTCACTGCCGGTCAGACGCTGGCAATGATGCTGCCGGACAACGCGCATTTGCAGGCGCGGATCATGCTCAGCAGCCGGGCGATTGGCTTTATCCGGCCGGGGCAGCGCGTGGTGCTGCGCTATCAGTCCTTCCCGTGGCAGAAGTTCGGCCAGCAGTACGGCACGGTGCTGGAGATTTCAAAATCGGCGCTGTCGCCGCAGGAGGTCTCCACCATTACCGGCGACAGTCAGGTTCAGGAATCGATGTATCAGGTGAAGGTCACGCTGGATAAGCAGACGGTTCAGGCCTACGGCAAACCGATCAGCCTGCGCGCCGGCAGCGGGCTGGAAGCGGACTTTATCGTCGATAAACGCCGCATCTACGAATGGGTCCTCGAGCCGCTGAACGCGCTGGGCAAAATGACGTCCTTGTAATTTTCATTTTTTAATCAGGTTTATCATGGATTTATTTCACAAACTGAATTTGTCGTTTCGCCATAAGCTGCCGGTTCTGCGCCAGACACAGGCCGCCGAATGCGGCCTGACCTGCGTCGGCATGATTGCCGGATTTTACGGGCATCACATCGATATGGTGTCGCTGCGTCAGCGTTTTCCCAGTTCGCTGAAAGGCAGCACGCTGGCGAATGTGATGTCTTTCGCGCAAAACTTAGGCATGGGCTGTCGCGCGGTGCGTCTCGAACTGGATGAACTGGACAAGCTGAGCCTGCCCTGCGTGCTGCACTGGGACATGAACCATTTCGTGGTGCTCAAGGGTTTCGCGAAAAACAAAATCATCATTCATGACCCGGCGCGGGGCGTGCGCAAAGTGCCGATGGATGAAGTCTCGACCTCATTCACCGGCGTGGCACTGGAACTGTATCCGGCAGCGACGTTCGAGAAAAAGGACGAGAAGAAATCCATCTCGATGTTCAACCTGATCCGCAACGTCTCCGGGATCGGATCGGCCTTTACGCAGGTGGCGCTGCTGTCACTGGCGCTGGAATTTTTCGGCATCATTACGCCGTTTTATATGCAGTGGGTGATCGACCAGGTGCTGGTGTCGGCGGATCGCGATTTGCTGACCTTGCTTGGCGTGGCATTTATCTGCATCACGTTGTTCCAGAATCTGATCTCGGCGCTGCGCAGCTGGGTAACGACCTGGTTTTCCAGCATGCTCAGCGTGCAGTGGTCGTCCAATTTGTGCGCGCATCTGCTGGGGCTGCCGCTGAATTACTTCGAAGAACGCCACGTCGGAGACATTCTGTCGCGGTTCGGATCCATCGCCAATATTCAGAGCACGCTGACCGGCCGCTTTATCTCCTCCATTTTTGATGGCGTGATGGCGATCGTCACACTGGGTGTCATTTTCACCTATAACGCCAGCCTGACATTCGTGGTGATCGGCCTGTTCCTGTTGTACGCGCTGATCCGCTGGATCTCGTTTGAGCCTTTCCGCCAAGCCAATGAAGATCAGTTGCTGGCTTCCGCCGTGGTGCAGTCGCAGTTGCTGGAATCCATTCGTGGCGTACAGGCGATCAAACTCAATAACAAACAGGATCTGCGCGTTTCCACCTATACCAACGAAACGGTGGAATCCACCAACAAAGGCATCACCACCCAGAAACTCTCGATTGGCTTCAGTACATTGCAGGGCACCATTTCCGGTGTCGGTAAGGTGGTGCTGATCTGGCTGGCGGCTGCGCAGGTGCTGGACGGCAATTTTACCAGCGGGATGCTGGTGGCGTTTATCTCGTTCTCGGATCAGTTTATCTCGCGCTCCGCCGGGCTGATTAACGCGCTGATTGAATTCAAAATGTTGCGCTTACACGGCGAGCGTTTGTCGGACATCGTACTGAGCGAAAAAGAACAGAACATGGAAAGCAATGTCGCGCTGGCTGAGGATAAAGGCCCGGTGCGTCTCGACATCAGCGCGCTCTCCTTCCGCTATTCCGCCACAGATGCCGACATCTTCTGCGGTTTTAACCTGAGCATTAACGCCGGTGAATCGGTCGCCATTATCGGCCCTTCCGGACAGGGGAAAACCACGCTGGCCAAACTGCTGCTCGGCCTGCTGAAACCGGATGCCGGCAGCATCTGCATCGACGGCGTCGATCACACCAAACTGGGCATGACGCACTACCGCGATCTGATCGGCAGCGTGATGCAAAACGACATCCTGTTTGCCGGGTCGATCATGGACAACATCAGTTTCTTTGACGCCAGTCTGGACAAAGTGCAGGTTGAAAAAGCGGCCCGTGTCGCGCAAATCCATGGCGACATTATGGCCATGCCGATGGGCTACAACAGCATGGTCGGCGACATGGGATCGTCACTGTCCGGCGGACAGGTGCAACGGGTGATCCTCGCCCGTGCGCTGTACCGCCAGCCACGGGTGCTGATCCTCGACGAAGCCACCAGCCATCTGGATGTGGCGCGGGAAAGCGCCATCAATGACGCCATTAAGCACATGAACATCACCCGCATCATGATTGCACACCGTCCGGAAACCATTCTGAGTGCTGACCGCATCATTCAGATCAGCCGCGACGGCATTACCGAGCTGTCAAAAGCCGATTTCATCACCTTGATCACTGCCTCACCGTCAGTACCTGAGGCGATCTGACCCCCGGTCAGTCATCGCCGGTGACTGACCTGTCCTAAACGCAAAGGAGCCATTATGGATAACCGCTTAGTTTGCCTCGAAGGCATGCTTTATTTCGATGAAGAAGTCCGGACACAGACCATTAATATTGTCTCATTCCACACCGGGCAACAAATTACTGTCAACCGGGATCGCCTGTTACCGGGGCGTACCTTCGCTGAACATATCTCGCAGCAAATCAGTAATGCGGAGAAAATTTTTAATCAGTTTAATTTCGTGAAAATGGATGAAATGAATGAAGGCAATCTTTTTGCGGATACCATACAGGTGATTTATACCTTTTTATCCGGGCCGGGCGCGGGTAAACGGGTGTGGCAGGTCACCTATGCCTGTTTATTCTCTAAAGATGAACTGATTAACTTCACGTCCATTTATCCGGATGAAGCCTCTATGCAAAATGAAATAAGCCGGTTGCAGCATTGCGCCCGCCATTTCATATTAAATCACAACCTGTAATTAAGACACTGGCAGACAAGGCTTTAACGAAATACTTAAATCACTTCCACGGAAAACTGAAAAATAGAAGTTATTCTATTTCTTTTAACCGGTGATAAATGCAAAATTCTCTTATCGGGAATTAGTGAGAAGCACATTAATTTCTGGTAACTCACTCAATATTGTTTCAGACAATGACGTTTTACTTAAAGGAATAAAGCAATGCGCGATTTAAACATGATGGAAATTGATGCTGTATCCGGTGCGGGCTTCTGGGATGCCATCACCAGCGCAGTTCTGGGTGCAACGGCAGCAGGTTCTGCGGGCGCCATCATCGGTGGCATGCACGGCGGTGACGGCGGCGGCATCCTGGGTATCGGTTCTATCGGCCAGCTGGTCGGTATGGTGGGCGGCGGTCTGATCGGCGTGGTCGCCGGTGCTGTCGGCGGCGCAGTGATTGGCTGGAATGACCCGGATACCATCACTTCTATGGTTACTCAGTTTGTTAATAACGTGAGCAACGGGACTTTCCAGAACACAGCGACTGCTTAAGTGTTCTGATTTAGAAAAGGTGCAGACTATTCTGCACCTTTTTTATTATCTCGTTTCTGAGATGTTGTTACATATATAGGTTGGAATGGAATCCAGCATAAAGAGATAGTTGTCATTGCGCTGTTTAAGAATACGCATATAGATCTCTTTTCCCGCAAAGACGAAAAAATCCGGTTCATACTGACTCAGGACCTCGTCATCGAGGTTATCATCGGGAAACTTAATATTTCTCACCGACACCATATAGTTCAGGTCGCCCTTGCGGTGGAGAGTAAAGGAGATCTTACGGTTAAATATCCTCCCGGGATCCTCCTCTGAATAGCCGTTCATATTGATCACCCCGCTGTTGCCACGCACCATATAGTTAAGCGACACATTATAACTTTCATTATTGTAATGCTGAGACAAACTGGCGACACAGGTAAAATCATTGTCATGCTGACGTGTATACCAGGAATACGCCAGTACGGCGCTTTCGGCCAAAATAACTCCGCACAAAATAACCCCCCGCCATTTTTTTGTCCGCATACTATTTGTCCTTGAAAAAATAATCTGAAATACAGGTATTGGGTTCAGTCATCGGTTTATCGCAACGGATGATCGAGATGCGCGGCAGCATGGAATAATGCGTGACATACACCCACGGATATCCGCTGCAACTGCTTTTGAATTTTTCGCTCAGAGACACCGCGCTCGCTTTATCATCACGGGTGGCGTTTTTGTCGGCGACGAAGATATGGCAGCCGCTGGCCGATGCCAGGAAGCGGTAATCCGCGAAATACTGGCTTTCCTGATCCGGGATGAGACTGAAGGCAGCCCCCAGTCCCAGAATCAGAGCCGCTGCCGCACCAGCGACCCACGGAATAAAACGGACAGACCGTCCGGTAACCAGCATCGCCTCAGGCGTATTGGGTCCGGGAGCTTCCGGCGTCGGCACCGCGGGCATGACATCGGCAAAAGAGGTGTGATGACCGGCATCGGGTGGCGGATGTGACGCCTCTTCATGCGCCAGGGAATTCTCGTCCATAAAATGCGCATGTTCATGGCTGACTTCTACCAGTTTCTCACTGGTGAGTTTTTTGATTTGCGTGCCGCTGGCCAGCGTCAGGCCGATACGCGGAATGGTCACCACCGGATCTTCCGGCAGGCCAATCTTCTTTAACCCTTTTCTGAGAATCGAAATGTTCTGATAGAAGGTATTAGGAGAAACCAGCATGCCGCTCTTCTCCCAGACAATTTCCATGAACTCCTGCTGAGTGACAATGGTGCCGATTCGCTGGATTAACAATAAAAGGCAACGTCCTGCGGGCGAGTTTAACACCACCACCTTGCCTGGTTCGTCAAGGTTGCGCAATGTGCTGGCCGCCGGATGAAACTCAATGACTTCGTTAATAATGTAATGATTATGCATACGCGTCAGTCGAAAACTCCATAGATAAAACACAGACGGTTTAACGCCTTATCCCTTTATGTCTCAATAAAAATTAACCGTTATCAGATTTCTCAACCTGAATTGGTAATGTGAAGGATAAGTGAAACTTTGTATATATTCTGAATTGGCGAAATATCTCATTTTTTATTAACTCCCTTTTCGCCCCTTCACCTTTGTGATCTTTTATGAATTTCACCGAAACATCCCTCTTATCCTTATTAAGCACCCTCCTTTCATCGCCCACCCTTGACATTTACAAAAGCTGAAATAAGACCGCATTGAACACAGCGGACAGGGATGTCCGTGGTGTTATGTCAGAGAAAAAACCTCACGGAAATATTCGCGAATTATTACAGGGAATTAACGCCAGATATCCCTTTCACCGGCCTGTTTTAGTCATCATAAATAACGGCGTAAATGCACAAAAAATGTCAGTATCTCTTTGTTTAGCATGACAAATATACAAACAACACTTACAAAACATTAATTAAACCCACGGTTCCCCTAAGAATAATCGGTATGATTTATCCTATCAAAGCGAAACGGGGGAATGTTAATACTGATGAACATATTAAAGAGCGCCATGCGTCATTAAGATATTTCCACCGATTACTCTGAATAGTTTTAAGGAAACGCCCTTAGCGGTGCTATATAAATCAGACTTTTAACAAGCTGTAAAATCTGAATCTAAACATTATTTCATATTAATTCAGATTTTTTATCTGATGAGTTCTGTATCATTAGCGGATAAATCTTATTACTGAGGATTATCACGATGCGGTTGACCGTTCATTTAAAAACATTAAATTAACACTACAAATCGAGGGGGGATTATGGAAAGCATATTCGAACCCGGTGAGTTTACAGATATTGCATTAATGGGCGAAGACCATTACGCCCGACAAGGCATCGCCTCTTTATTGCATATCATGGGTTCAACAATAAGGGTCAAAGCCTCTGTTCGTGATTACCATGTTCTCGATATGGTTTTAGAGAAGACACGTATAGATGTTGTTTTTATCTCCGAACCTGAAAAAAGTCATGCCGGTTTCGACTGTTTAACGTTTATTAGCAAAATTAAAGCATCACACCCAAAGATGATTATTTGTCTGTATTCCGTTCATACCAGTTCATTACTTTGGGTGAGAGGTGAAGTGGATGCGTTTGTTTCATTAAAAGAGCCACTTTATAACTGGCACGCCAACCTGATGAAACTGGTGGATAAACGTTACCGGCCAAAATCGAAACCGGCAGCGTTATCACTGACCCCGATAGAATGGAAAGTATTGAAGGAGTTAAAAGACGGACGTGATTTAAGACATATAGCAGAAATGGAGAAGCTTTCTTATCGCCGGGTGAGTGCATTAAAAGGCTCGGCGATACGAAAACTCGGGCTAAGGAATAAAACAGATTTACTGGTGTTCTTAACCAGTTAAGCCTGCCGCCTTCCGCGCCATAACTCGCAACAATGCAAACAAGGGAACGTAATAAATGAAAAACATCTTTACTCAATCAGTGATGACCAAATCTCTGCTGGCAGTCTCTCTGGCAGCCCTGCTGCCGGTCTCCGCCATGGCGGCAGAAACCAGCGGCGGGACCGTCAATTTCAGCGGCAGTGTAGTCACTTCAGCCTGCGCTATCGGCAGTGACAGCGCCAACATTGACGTTGATCTGGGTCAGGTACGTACCGCGACGCTGGCGGCAGCGGGCAGCGAAGCCAGCACGGCGAAAACCTTCTCTATCGTGCTGGAAGATTGTGATACCACCGTCTCCAAAGCCGTGGCGGTGACGTTCTCCGGTACGCCGGATGCCAACGACGCCACCAGTCTGGCGGCCGGTTCTAACGGCGGCACCGGCAGTGCACAGAACGTGGCCATCCGTCTTTATGATGAACAAGGCACCGTGGTCAAACTGGGAGAACCAGCGGGTGCCGTCACCCTGCGTGACGGCGAAAACACCCTGAACTTCAGCGCGAAATACTATTCGCCGAAAGGGACGGCGACAGCGGGTGATGCCAGCGCCGTGGCCACTTACACCATGACCTATTCGTAATCGTCTGGTCCGGCCGGATGGCCGGACCTTATTCCCGGATAAAAGGATTTATTATGTATAAATATACTGCCAGTGTTTTATTCGCCACCTCGGTATTTACCGCCTCAGCCTTTGCCGGTGGCGTCGGTCTGGGTGCCACGCGAATGATTTATTCCAGCGCAGTCACGCAGGCGGCACTGGATGTGCGAAATACCCATAAAGACGCGCCATTCCTTATTCAGTCCTGGATTGAAAATGAACAAGGTCAGCGCTCAAATGATTTTGTGATTACGCCACCGTTATATGTTTTAAAACCGGTCACAGAAAGCGTCATTAAAGTGATGTTTAACGGTAAAGCTTTGCCTCAGGATCGGGAAACCCTTTACTGGTTAACGGTAAAAGCCATTCCGCAACAGGATAAACATGCCGCCGGGAATACGTTGCAGTTTGCCTCGGCCAACCGGATTAAAGTGTTTTATCGTCCGGCCGGTTTACATGAAAATGCTATTGAGGCGTGGAAACAACTGCGGGGAGAAGTGCGTCAGGGGAAAATAACCTTAACGAATCCGACGCCTTATTATCTCACCACCATTAATTTGAGCGTGGACGGCAAGGCGGTTAACCCGGTGATGATCCCGCCGAAAGCCAGCGTGGCACTGCCCGGATCTTTCGGCAAAGCCAGCACGTTCAGCTATCAGACCATCAATGATTACGGGGCCTGGACGCCGTCCATGACCTCTCCGCTGGTCAGGTAACCCCTGCTGAAGTTAAGCCGTGTCAGAATATTAAGGCGTCATATTGTGAAGGTAAAAATCGTTTGTGCCCTGGTTTCTTTAAACCTGATGGGGAGTGCTGCGCACGCAGCGGGCGATTTGCAATTTAATCCGGCATTTTTGAAAGGTGAAGGATCTAATATTGCAGATCTTTCCTGGGTCAATGCAGGAGGAGAATTACCTGCAGGTGAATACAATATTAATGTTTACGTGAACAACAATTATGCTTTTACCGGCAATATTCAGTTCAGCGTAAATAAAGAGGATTCAGGATCTGCCCCTGCGCCCTGTATTACGCCTGAACAAATCACGGCGATGGGGATTGATATTCAGCAGGCAAAAGGCAAGGTATTACCGCTGACACAGCAGTGTTATTTTTTAAATAGCCATTTTCCGGGCACGACGCTGGATTTCGACCAGAAAACGCTGACCGTGAATATCAGTGTGCCGCAGCATTTTATGCTGAATTTGCCGCGCGGATATGTCAGCCCGGAGAGCTGGGAATCGGGCATCACTTCGGCGTGGTTCAATTATGTGATTAACGGCTCGAATAATACCTATGAAGGTGAGAGCCGTACGCGACAGGATCAGTTGTTCGCCAGCCTGAACAGCGGCGTGAACGTGGGCGCATGGCGTCTGCGGGATTTCACCACCTGGACCAAAGATAACAACCAACTGTCGCACGTGCAGACCTATCTGCAACGCGACCTGCCTGCCCTGCGTTCACAGGTGTATGTCGGCGAAACCTACACGTCGGCGCAGATTTTCGACTCAGTCGGATTGCGCGGTGTCGCCCTCGCGACCGATGACAATATGCTGCCCGCCAGCCTGAGCGGCTATGCGCCGGAAGTGCGCGGTATTGCCCGCAGCAACGCGACGGTGACCGTGCGCCAGAACGGCAATATTATTTATCAGACGTCGGTGTCTGCCGGTGAGTTTGTGCTGAAAGACCTTTATCCGACCGCATCCGGCGGCGATCTGTCGGTCACGGTGACCGGGAGTGACGGCAGTAAAACGCAGTATGCGGTGCCGTTTGCCAGCGTGCCGAATCTGGTGCGCGCAGGGCAGTTTAAGTATTCACTCGGTGCCGGGACATTCCGCGGCACATCCCAACAGAACTCGCCGGAATTTTTGCAGGGCGAGATGTTTCTGGGCTGGAAATACGGCCTGACGCTCTACGGCGGTGTGCAGGCGGCGCAGGATTATACCGCGCTTTCACTGGGCGTCGGACAAAACATGGGCCGCTTCGGCGCGTATTCGCTGGATGTGATCCACGCCCGCAGCACCCTGGCCGACGGCAATAGTTATGACGGTGATTCCGTCCGGCTACGTTACAGCAAGCTGATCAGCGATGTCGGCACCCGCCTGAACTTCTATTCATGGCGTTTCTCGACGGAAGGGTTTTATACCCTCGGCGACACGGCCTATAAACGCATGAACGGTGGCAGCACGCAGCAGGTGACAGAGGCCGACGGCACGGTCACCACCCGTTACGAGAACCTGTACGACCTGAGAATGTCGCGCAAATCTAAAAATCAGCTGCTGCTATCTCAGCCGATGGGCGGGATGGGATCGCTGACGCTGTCATGGGATCAGCAGACCTACTGGAACACGCCGAAATCGACGCAGGGCCTGCAGTTTGCCTGGAACAACACCTACCGCAACGTCTCGGTCGGGCTGAATTTCCAGCGCAGCACCAGCCTGTATGACAACAAAAAAGACAACATTGTGTCGCTGTCCCTGTCCGTTCCTCTGGGCAATCCGGCGTACTCGACCCGCGTTCGCTACAGCGGGACACAGGCGGATTCCACCGGCGCGACCCACAGCGTCGGGCTGAGCGGTTACGTGCCGGGCAAAGATAATGTGTTTTACAGCGTCAGTCAGCGCTACAGCGAGCAACAGCAGTACGGCGGCGATACCTCCCTGCAATATCAGGGACAACGCGGCGATTACAACCTCGGTTACAGCTATTCCGCACAGTCACGCAATCTCAGTTATGGCATGAGCGGCGGCGCGGTATTGCATGAGGATGGCCTGACGCTAAGTCAGCCGCTGGGTAACACCAATATTCTGGTGAAAGCACAGGGCGCGGCGGATGTCGCGGTCAGTAATCACAGGGGCATTAAAACCGACAGCCGGGGTTATGCAGTGATCCCTTATGCCACGCCTTACCGCGTTAACCGCGTGGAGCTGGATGTGACGACCGCAGGCCACGACGTCGAACTGGATAACGCCGTGATCAATAAAACCCCGACCGACGGCGCGATGGTGCGGGCGGTCATTCCGACCCGTATCGGCATGAAAGCGATGCTGGTGATGCGCCATAACACGAGCGTGCTGCCGTTCGGCACGGTGGTTTCCCTGCTGGACAGCCAGACCGACAGCAGCAGTATCGTCGGCGATAACGGCAGCCTGTATCTTTCCGGCCTGCCACAAAAAGGCACGCTGAAAGCGGTCTGGGGCACCGGCAGCGGGAAAAGCTGTCAGGCGGTCTACCGGCTGGATAAGCAACATTACAACCCGCAAACCGGGCTTTATTCGCAGGAGGTGACATGTCAGTAAACCGGCCATTTTCAGTCTGCATCGTGCTGACGCTTTTACTCTCCGCCAGCGTCAGTGCCTACGACGTGCTGGTGTCAGTCACCGGCACCATCATCGGCAACACCTGCGTGGTGTCGGCGGATTCGGACGAGGTGAACGTGCCGCTCGGCACCATCGGCACACGTCAGTTTCTGGCGGCCGGGGACGTCAGCAACATTAAAACGCCGTTTTCGCTGAATCTGGAAGACTGCGGTCCGACCTTTACCGGCGCAAAAGTGCGTTTCACTGGCACGCCGGATGCCACCAATACGCAGCTTTTAAAAGTGGATGACGGCGGCGCGACCGGTGTGGCGGTGCAGTTGCTCGACAGTAACAGTAAGGAAATCCCGCTCGACACCCAGACGCAGGCGTATGGCATTGCGGGTGCCGACACCGTTGAAATGAAATTTTATGCCCGCCTGACGGCGACAGGCGAGACGGTCATCCCCGGTGACGTTTCGGCTATCGCCACCTGGCTGGTGGAGTACCAATAATGAAAAAACTCTTTCTGATGACTTTTTTATGGATGTGCGCGATGAGCAGCGTACTGGCGGCAAGCTGGACATCTGATATCACCCTGTCTCCGCAACCGATGAGTTTCTCCGGCCCGGCGGATTCCATCGTGCCCGGTAAAATTATCGGCTCGACCTGGAGCGCCACCGCCAGCGTCAATGAAGTGGTGTGGTGCGGACTGATACAGAAATGTGAGTCAGGCACCATGGAGCCGGGCAGCGGCGCAGTATCAACGGGAATGACCGTGACGGTCGATGGCGAAAATTACACCATTTTCGAGACCGGTGTGCAGGGTGTGGGTTTTATTATCGGCCTGAAAGACACCAACGGTACCGTGTATATGCCGTTGCAAAGCGGACAAACGCAGACCTATCCGGCGGACGGCACCAACGGCTACGCCACGGGTTTAGGCTGGGCAGCCAAGGTCACGTTTGTGAAAACCGGCGAGACGCTGGCGACGGGGGTCTACACCACGCCGACCATCAGCGCGGCACTGCTCACCGTGAAGAATAATGAGACGACCACGGCTCAGGTGATTATCAACCCGACCACCATCACAGTGAGCGCCACCGGCTGTACCGTGCTGACCAAAACCGCCAATGTGGATCTCGGCACTGTCGATGCACGAACCTTACCGGCGGTGGGCAGCACCTCCCCTTCCGGCGCGTTTAACGTTGCGCTGACCTGCGACCAGCAGGTGTCGGTTAACGCCACCATCAGCGACCAGACCCATCCCGCGAATATGTCGATCGCCGCCTCGCTGACCAATGATTCAACGGCAGAGGGCGTCGGTGTGCAGTTTTTGTATAACGGCACCCCGCTGACGCTCGGACAGGACAGTCCGGCATCCGGTGCGCTGAACCAGTTCTTCATACAAACGACGGATCAGGCACAGACCCTGAACCTGCCGTTTCAGGCACGCTATATCCGCATGGGAGAGTTAGTGCCCGGCACGGCCAATTCGCTGGCGGGAATTACGTTTTCATATCAGTAAAGTGGGATTAAAAAAGGCTTTCCTGTTACGGGGAAAGCCTGATTTTCAGCCTGCAGGAGAGCCGCAATAACCACTTCCATAAATACCGTAAGCCGCAGACACGAAAAAGGCGGCAAACGCCGCCTCTTCTGCATACTGCTGGTGACTGCGTCGCTTATTTATAAATCTCTGCAGTACCGTAAAGCTGGTTGTTACCGGATGCGCCGATAATGCGGTAAGAACTTGCGCCCGCCTGAGTGGCTTTGGCATTCAGTTCTGATTGCAGACCGGAGATGGAACCGGTGGTAGATGCCCCGACCACACCGATGGATTGCTGCCCCGCAGGCGCAGACTGAACTTCTGTCGCGGCCAGGGTAGTGAATGATGCAGTTGCCAGTGTCAGAGCGGCGATGGTCATAGCGATGTTTTTCATGATGTTAATTCCTGTTCGTTAATTTTTTTTCGGGATGCCCTCTTCAGGCACCTCAGTTTCAGGTCAACGTTATTTATTAATTAACGTTCGATAAGTAAATACTAAGCGTCGCTGAGAGTTTGTGCAAGAGATTTATTTAATGACCGTTAACTAATTGTGCGATCGCAAAGAACGGGCGGCAAAAAGGTGCGAAGATCGAAAGGGGAACGGCAGAGACGGGATGCTCTGCCGCAGAACAGTTAGTGACTGACGGTGGCGAACGCCACCGGGCGACATTTTATTATTTGCAGGGAATGCACTTTGTCAGGACGAAGGCTGGAGAGGATTTATTGTGTCAGCGCGGCCGGTTTGCTCAGTGGCGAAGTGGCGCCATCGCTGGTGGTGGCGGTGGAGGTGACGTTGGCAATGTGTAAACCGGCAGCCACGGTCAGCTGATCGTGGATGATCCCCTGCCCTTTGGCGTCGATCGGCACCAACTGATAGCCGAGATAGTTTTCCGCTTCATCCTGCGTGGATTTGCTGTTGGAAAAGAACTCGATGCGGTACAGCGTATTCGCCTCGCCGTTCACTTTGCCGTCTACGGTCAGGCTGTTCTGGCTGCGGCTGACATGCGTAATCGCAGGTGCGTGCTGATCTTTATTCGGCGTTTTTTCACAGTCCGCAGACTGACCATCAATCGCACAAATTTTTTCCAGCGTGCTGGTGTCGTTACTGATACCGCCGCCGCGGTTGCCGATAAAGGCCGCGTGTTCCAGCCCCGGCACGTTAAACACAATCGCCCCCGCAAAACCTGGCAGGCAACTGCCGCCCGCAAAGCAACGGTTCACCGGTTTGCCGTTGTCGATCATGATGTTCGCCGTAATGCGGTTAACTGCCGGTCCGGTGATACGGTTGATACCAAACGCGCCGTCTTTGCCCGGTTCGCCCTGCGGACGGACGGACACCGCAACACGGTTACCGGTCATGATATTGCTGTCGACGATATTGCCGGTGCCGCTGAGCGTGACGGCGGAAGACAGATGGGTGAAGGTGTTCCCGGCGATATAATTGCGGTTGCCCCAGTTAAGCTGTACGCCGTCAGAGTAATTTTCGAAGTGGTTATGCAGCACCTCGTTATCATTGCCCCACAGCATTTCCAGCCCCTGCGAAGGTTCTTTGTTGTTCACCTCGTCGGTAGTCACAAAGTTATCCGCAATCAGGTTGAATGATGCGCCACGCGTGGCTTCCATCGCGTCGCCATTGTTCACGAAAGTATTACGGATAATTTTATTACGCTCGGTGGTGGTGGCGGTGGAATTCCCCTTGCCGTCATCGCCCGTCATCATGATCCCCGCGCCACCGTGATTGCCCACAATACGGTTATCTTCAATGACGTTATCTTTCGCGCGATTGATCAGGATGCCGATACAGAAGTTACGCACTTCCAGCCCCTGCAGCGTGACGTCATGGGTATCGCGTAACACCAGTCCCGGCATGGTCGTCGTGCGCACGTTCGCGCCGTACTGACCGCTGACCGCGCCCGGACAGGATTGCGGTTCGCTGCCTTTGATATAACCGGTACCATCGATGGCGGCGAACTGGCCGCTTTTCTGCCAGTCGAGGTTGATGATATCCACCGGCCCGAGGATCGCCGGTAACGGTTTAAGCGGTTTAATCACTAACGGGTGATGATCCGGTGACTGAAGTTCAATGCGGTAATGCCCGGCGTTCTGGTTGTTTTTCTCCAGCGCCCAGCGCAAGGTGCCTGCGCTGCCGTCATCGGCGGATGAGGTGACTTTTAAGATTTCTGGTGCGGTGTAAGTATTCTCTGCTGCAAATGACGCGAAAGGCAGGAATAACGCCAGCGCCATAGAAATTTTATTTTTTATCATGACAGAACCTGTTTCTTCTTAGATAAAAACACGGTGTTTCCCGCGGAGGCGGGGGTCGTTAATTCAGAAAAAATGTACCCATAAACTCGAAATCGGCATGGCCAGCACCAGCGCGGGCAACATGTTGGCGACCGGAAAGATTTTGATGCCGCAGATACGAAAACCGGTGGCGAACATTAATACACCGCCGACGGCAGAGAAATCCGCCTGCATTTCCGGCGTGGTCAGCGGCAGAATAAACACCGCGCCGTACGCCAGCAGCAACTGGATGATCAGTTGCGGTACCGCGACGACGGCCACCGCAAAACCGAGCGTGGTGGCAAAAATAGCGGCAGTGAACAGATCGAGGAACGATTTGGCGATCAGCACGCTGGTATCGCCGGTCATGCCTTCATGCATGGAACCGAA
Source organism: Rahnella victoriana (assembly GCF_021276285.1). Taxonomy (NCBI): domain Bacteria; kingdom Pseudomonadati; phylum Pseudomonadota; class Gammaproteobacteria; order Enterobacterales; family Yersiniaceae; genus Rahnella; species Rahnella victoriana. The sequence goes on along the minus strand of NZ_CP089919.1, from coordinate 2,698,689 downwards.
AATCCCGGTGCCGCTGGCACAGAACAGCACAATGATTGCCACGTAGCTTTGCAGGAACTTCTCCTGAGATTCCTGATCGCCCGGATCGGATTTGACAAAAATCTCCACCAGACTGCGGGCTTTGCTGCCCAGCTTGCCGATGCCTTTCTCCAGATAACAGAGTTCGCCCAGCAACGCGCCGAGGATCACCGACAACACCATCACCGGCATGTGGCTGACTTTCACCACCAGCACGATCCCCATACACATGGAGGCCGCCCCGAAAATAAGCGGCATGGAGTTACGCAGACGTTCCGGCAGGCGGTTGCTGAGCAACGCGCCGACAATCCCGCCGAGCAAAACGGCAGAGCCGTTGATATAAGGTCCGATAATCACGGGTTATTACTCCTGGTCATTAACGTCATGTTTTCGCCCCAGCGGGGCAGATCGGCACAGTCCAGATCCAGCAGTCCCAGCGCCCGCGCCACGCTGTGCGCGATGATGTCTTCCACACTGGTAGGTCTGGCGTACAGGGCAGGAACCGGCGGAAAAACAATGCCGCCGCATTCCGTGACCTGTTGCATGTTGCGTAAATGCCCCGCGTGCAGCGGCGTTTCACGCACCATCATCACCAGCCGCCGTCGTTCTTTTAAAACGACGTCTGCCGCCCGGGTCAGCAGGTTATCCGTCAGGCCATTGGCCACAGACGCCAGGGTATGCATTGAACACGGCGCCACCAGCATGCCGAGCGTACGGAACGATCCGCTGGCGATGGCCGCACCGACGGCGCGGAAGGGATACACCACATCCGCCAGATCGGCCACGTCCGCTTCGGTCAGCGTGGTTTCATGTTCCCGGTTGAGGTGCCCGGCCGGTGAAATCACCAGATGCGTTTCCACATCGAGCTGACGCAGGTAACGCAATGCCTGAACGCCATAGGAAAATCCGGACGCGCCGCTGATCCCGACAATCACGCGGGGTTTTTGGGATGCCTTAAATGCAGACCCTGACATGCTGTCTCCTTATTTTTTGCTGAAGCCCGGAATAAAGCGGTTTACATCCACGTCGAGGAACTCGCTGCGCTGGAAATTCGCTTTCAGGTTGTAAGGTACTGTGCAGTCGAAAATGGTTTTGCAGGCAATACCGTGGTCGCGTACCGACGGGCTGAAAGCCGGATCGGAAGACGGATCGAGCGGATGGCAGCGCACGCCGGGAATAAACACCGTGCTGACGTCGCCCTGATAGCGGGTGGTCATCGCCCAGATCACGTCGTTGAGATCGAACACATCGACGTCTTCATCCACCAGCATCACGTGTTTCAGCTCAGAGAAAGCAGCAAACGCCAGCAGTGCGGCCTGACGCTGACGACCTTCATCGGCCGCAAAGCGTTTTTTCACCTGCAACACCGCGAGGTATTTACCGGTACCCGGTGACGGGCAGTGAACGTTCTGCACAAAACCCGGCAGCGCGCGTTCCACCATCTGCAAAATGCTGGCTTCGGTGGGAATACCGGCCATGTTGGTGTGTTCGTCGCTAGGTCCGATACAGGTTTGCAGGATCGGATGGCGGCGGTGCGTAATGGCTTTCACTTTAATCACCGGCACTTCGGCCTGTGCCGCACCGGTATAACCCGGAAACTCTGGCATCGCTTTGCCGGTATTGGTGTTCTGATCTTCGCGGACGCGGTAGTTCGGCACCAGTTCACCTTCGATCACCACTTCGGCGTTGGCAATACCGCGCGCACTGACGGTCAGAGCATCCACCAGTTCGACGGCCTGATTACGCAGGCTGCCCGCGATAGACAGTTCGTCAAAGCCCAGCGGTGTGGTTGGCGGCTCAAAACACGCACCGATTTCAATCGCCGGATCGACGCCGATGCTGATAGTGATCGGCAGCGGTTTGCCTGCGGCTTCGGCTTTCTGACGGAACACATCCAGATGGCGGCCGGGCACAAAATACATGGAGATTTCGTCTTTGCTCTGCACGCACAGACGGTGAATGGTGACGTCATGCTCGCCGGTTTCAGGGTCGGCGGCGTAGCACATGCCGAGGGTGAAATACGGACCCGCATCTTCCGGCGTATTGGTCGGGGCTGGCAGAATTTTCAGAATGTCGAAATCCGGGTCGGTGGCCAGATGCACCACTTCCTGACAGACCGCTTTTTCACGCGGAATAACAATCGGCGGGATGGGATTCGACACGGAATCTTTCAGCATAAACGCCAGATTTTCCGGCGTGGTGCCAAACAGACGCGCCACACGTTTACGGGAAGAGAGCAGGCCAATCAGCACCCGCATGTCGTTATACCCTTTGACCTTATTAAAGATCATCGCCGGACCGATTTGGGTCGGACGTTTCACGGTGCCGTGCGCACCGACGTAGCGGTATACACCGGATAACTCCGCAATCGGATCCACGGGCTCATCGGTGTAGATCAGTTCATCGTCATACTGGCTTAACACCGCCAGCGCGGACCGCAGATCCGTCACTTTTATTTGTTCTTCAGACATCTTGTGCCCCTTAAAGTCATGTCATCGAGGATGCACCGGCAGGCTCTTCATCGCCGCTGCCCGGTCAGTTTGCAAAGGATCGGTGATAAGAGTCCAATAACAATACACCGCTCTTTGATAAGGGATTATTATGAGGAAAACGCACCGGAGGACGTATGGATTACCGACAATTACACTCGTTTGTGGTGCTGGCGGAAGTGCTGCATTTTGGTAAAGCCGCCATGCAGCTGAACATCGCCCAGCCCGCATTAAGTCAGCACATCAAGGCGTTAGAACAGTCACTGGGGATCCCGCTGTTCACCCGCGACAAGCGCCATGTGGCGCTGACCTTCGAGGGAGAGCAACTGGTCGAAGAAGCCCGCATCGCCATCACTCACTACGAGAAATTTCTCGAGAATGCGCGCAGTTTGCGGCTCGGGCATAAAGGGCAACTGAAACTCGGGTATGTCGGATCGTCGATTCTGGATCCGGCTCTGGCGCTGTTAATCAATGGTTATCGCAAGCACAAACCCGATATTGATATCGTCATTGAGGAACATAACGTTCACGAGCAGCTAACACTTTTGCTCAATTATCAGCTGGATATCGCCCTGGTGCGCTCGCCGGTGCCGCAGTTTCCTGAGCTGGAATACCTTGATGTCGCCACCCGCCCGCTGATCGCCGTGCTGCCACGCAGCCACCCGCTCGGCTCCGGGCAAAAAATATCGCTCTCCTCGCTGTCAGATTCGCCGTTCCTTATCCAGAAAGATCCGCCGGGCGTTGGCCTCGGCTGGTCAGCAATAAATGCCTGTCAGCAGGCCGGATTCGTGCCACAGAAAATTCAGTTTACGCGGGATGTGTCGGTGGCCATCGGGCTGGTGTCGATGGGCATGGGCGTGACGCTGGTGCCGGAGACCCAGCGGTCGGTGATGATCCCGGATGTGAACTACTGCTTCCTGACCGATCCCGGCGCGACCACCACGCTGACGCTCAGCTGGCAGCGGCATCTGAAAAATAAAGCCCTGACGGATTTCATCCGTTACGCGCGGGAACTGACCCATCCGTGACAGGCAAAAACGGAAGACTGAAAATGGGAACAGACTGAAGACGCCGTATTTCAGGATTACTCCCAACGCCATCGCCGACTATGCTTAAAGCTTCGTGATAAAAAAATGCCGTTAAGGCACCCGCGAAGTTTTCCCGTTTTTCTGATTCATTTTGTCGAAATACCGGAGGTCTGGCATGAGCAACCATGACGAAGCAATCCACACATCCCACCTGAAACTGAAAATCAACGGCCAGATCCGCCAGCTGGTCGTGGATACGCGCACTACCCTGCTGGATGCGTTGCGCGAGAACCTGCAACTGACCGGCACCAAAAAAGGCTGCGACCACGGCCAGTGCGGTGCCTGTACGGTGATCGTCGATGGGCGCCGCATCAATTCCTGCCTGACGCTGGCCGTCATGCATCAGGATGCCGAGGTCACCACCATTGAAGGTCTCGGCACGCCGGATAACCTGCATCCGATGCAGGCGGCGTTTATCAGACACGACGGCTACCAGTGCGGTTACTGCACGCCGGGGCAGATCTGCTCCTCCGTTGCCGTATTGCAGGAGATCGAGGCGGGCATCCCGAGCCACGTCACGCTGGATCTGGTTTCCCCTCCGCCGCAATCCGCCGAAGAAATCCGCGAACGCATGAGCGGTAATATCTGCCGCTGCGGGGCGTATTCCAATATTCTTGCCGCGATTGAAGACGTCGCCGGAGGTCAAAAACCATGAAGGCTTTTACCTATGAACGGGTGCAAACGCCCGCCGATGCCGCCGGAAGCGCCTTACAACACCCCGGTGCCAAATTTATCGCGGGCGGCACCAACCTGCTGGATCTGATGAAACTAGAGATCGAACAACCTTCTCATCTGATCGACGTCAACGGACTGGCGCTGGATACCATTGAGCCTGACGGCAACGGCGGCCTGCGGATTGGCGCGCTGGTGCGCAATACCGATCTGGCCGCAGATTTACGCATCCGCCGTGACTATGCCGTGCTGTCGCGGGCGCTGCTGGCAGGGGCTTCCGGCCAGTTACGCAATCAGGCCACCACCGCCGGTAACCTGCTTCAGCGCACCCGTTGCCCCTATTTTTACGACACTAATCAGCCCTGCAATAAACGCAATCCCGGCAGCGGTTGCGCCGCCCTTAAAGGTTTCAGCCGACAGCACGCCGTTATCGGCGCAAGTGCAGCCTGCATCGCCACGCATCCGAGCGACATGGCCGTCGCCATGCAACTGCTCGATGCCGTGGTGGAAACCATCAACCCTGACGGCGCAGTACGCCGCATTCCGCTGGCTGATTTCTACCGTGCGCCCGGCGATACGCCGCATCTTGAGACCGTGCTGGCTGCGGGCGAGCTGATCACCGCCGTCACCCTGCCGCCGCCGCTGCAAGGCACGCACATTTACCGCAAAGTCCGTGACCGCGCGTCGTACGCGTTCGCGCTGGTGTCCGTTGCCGCCATCGTTCAGCCCGACGGCACCGGCCGTGTCGCTTTCGGCGGCGTGGCGCATAAACCCTGGCGGCTGGCCGACGCCGATGCACAGGTGGCGCACGGCGCGGGAGAAGTGTATGCGCGGCTGTTTGCCGCTGCGCAACCGACGCCAGAGAACGCGTTCAAGCTGATACTGGCGAAGCGAACGCTCGCCTCCGTACTCACTGAAGCGAGGGCATAACCGATGAAATTCGACACGCCTGCAACAGACAATCCGATCGACCAGATGAAAGTGGTCGGTCGTGCGCATGACCGCATCGACGGACCGCTAAAAACCACCGGTACCGCGCCCTACGCCTATGAATGGCATGATGAAGTGCCCGGCGCCGCCTGTGGTTATGTGGTCGGTTCCGCCATTGCCAAAGGCCGGATCACCGCGATGGATCTGCATGACGCAGAACACGCACCCGGCGTGCTGGCGATCGTCACGGCGGCCAACGCCGGTAAGCTGGGCAAGGGCGACATGAACGCCGCCACGCTGCTCGGCGGCCCGCAGATTGAGCACTACCATCAGGCGATTGCCGTGGTGGTCGCGGAGACGTTTGAACAGGCACGCGCCGCTGCGTCACTGATCCACGTCGAATACCTGCGCGAACCCGGTGCATACAGCCTTGCGGAGCAGAAGCCTGCCGTCACTACTCCGCCGGAAGATACGCCGGACAAAACCGCCGGTGATTTCGCCAGCGCCTTTGCCGCTTCACCGGTGCAACATGACGCTATCTACACCACGCCGGATCAGAGCCATATGGCGATGGAACCTCATGCCTCGCTGGCGGTGTGGGAAGGCGACAAGCTGATCCTGCGCACCTCGAACCAGATGATCGCCTGGTGCCGCAGTGAACTGGCCAAAACGCTGAATATTCCCGAAGAGAAAGTGCGCGTGATTTCGCCCTACATCGGCGGCGGTTTCGGCGGCAAACTGTTTCTGCGCAGCGATGCCGTGCTGGCGGCGCTCGGTGCCCGCGCCGTCAACAGGCCGGTGAAAGTCACATTGCCGCGCCCGATGATCCCGAACAACACCACGCACCGTCCGGCCACGCTTCAGCACATCCGCATCGCGACGGATGAGAAAGGTCAGATCACTGCCATCGCCCATGAGAGCTGGTCCGGCAATCTTCCCGGCGGCACACCGGAGACGGCGGTGCAGCAAAGTGAGCTGCTGTATGCGGGCAAAAACCGCCTGACCGGATTGCGGCTGGCACAGCTGGATCTGCCCGAAGGCAACGCCATGCGCGCGCCCGGCGAAGCCCCCGGCCTGATGGCACTGGAAATCGCCATCGACGAAGTCGCGGAAAAAGCAGGTGTCGATCCGGTGGAGTTTCGTATTCTCAACGACACGCAGGTCGATCCGCTCCATACCGAACGTTTCTTTTCACGTCGCCAGTTAATTGAATGTCTGCGCACCGGCGCGGAGAAATTTGGCTGGCACCGGCGCAACGCCACGCCTGCACAGGTTCGTGACGGACGCTGGCTGGTCGGCACTGGCGTCGCGGCAGGCTTTCGTAATAACCTGCTGGAGAAATCCGGCGCGCGGGTGCATCTCGACGCACAGGGCAACGTGACGGTGGAGACCGACATGACCGATATCGGCACCGGCAGTTACACCATCATCGCCCAGACCGCCGCAGAGATGATGGGCGTTCCGCTGGAAAAGGTCGTGGTACGGCTGGGGGATTCTGACTTCCCGGTATCCGCCGGTTCGGGCGGCCAGTGGGGAGCCAATACGTCTACCGCCGGGGTGTACGCCGCCTGCGTAAAACTGCGCGAAGCCATCGCGGAAAAACTCGGGTTTGATGCCGATAGCGCGGTGTTTACCGATGAACTGATTTGTCAGGGCGACCGCACCGCACCGCTCGCGGAAGCGGCGGCCAGCGGAACCCTCACCGTGGAAGACAGCATCGAATTCGGCGGGCTGGACAAGACGTTTCAGCAATCAACCTTTGCCGCGCATTTCGTGGAAGTCGGCGTGGATATCGCCACCGGCGAAACCCGCGTCCGCCGCATGCTGGCGGTCTGCGCCGCAGGCCGGATCCTCAATCCGAAAACCGCCCGCAGCCAGGTGATTGGCGCGATGACCATGGGCGTCGGCGCGGCGCTGACGGAAGAGCTGAACGTCGATAAAGAGCTGGGGTATTTCGTCAACCACGATCTGGCCGCCTATGAAGTGCCGGTACACGCCGACATCCCCGAACAGGAAGTGATTTTCCTCGACGACACCGATCCGGTTTCCTCGCCAATGAAAGCCAAAGGCGTCGGCGAACTGGGCCTGTGCGGCGTCAGCGCCGCCATCGCCAATGCCATTTATAACGCGACGGGCGTCAGGGTCAGGGATTATCCGGTGACGCTGGATAAGCTGATTGGAGGGTTGCCGGAGATTGAGTGAATGGGATAAGGGAAAATCCGTGCGCTTGCGTTACTGTCTTTTATAAGAGACAATATTACAAGTCCAAGGGAGAGGAACAGGGATGTACACCACTGAGTATTATCAGGATGGGAACGAGAAAAAACCGTTCAAAGCATGGCTTGATAAGCTGCGGAAAAAAGATATGCGTGCGGCTGCCAAGATTGATATTGCTTTAGACCGCGCCGAATCTGGCAACTTCGGTGACCATAAGTTTGAACGCGATGGCGTATGGGAAATCAGGATTGATTACGCAGCGGGATACCGAATTTATTATTCCGTAATAAACGGGAAAATTATTCTGCTCCTCGCAGGTGGGACGAAACCCACTCAGGACGTTGATATAAACAAAGCGGTGAAGTATTTAGCTGACTACCAGAAGAGGCCCAAACTATGAACGCGAAAATCATAACTGAAACTGCGAGCGATGCAGTCCCTGCATCAGTAAGCCGTGATGCAGAGATGATTGAGACGCTCCGCGCCAATCCGGAATATGCTGAAATTTATCTGCAAACGGCGTTAGAGGAAATCTACGAAGAGGGTGGCGTTCCGGCCTTCCTCACGGCATTACGGCGGGTCATCGAAGCTCGCGGTGGAGTCGGTGAAATCTCTAAAAAATCCGGTATAACGCGCCAGCACATCTACAGAGCGTTATCAGAGAATGGTAACCCAACTATCGGTACGCTAACGGAACTCACACGTGCTGCTGGGGTTCGGCTTTCGGCTGGGCAACATGCCTGATTGAGTAACTCGAAAAATCTTACCGACTGTTTTATAAGGGAGCCTACCTACTGGCTCCCTTATTGCATCTTTTGCACTAATAACTATTTATCAGTCTTGCCCGTCTAATTCATGTCGCAAACACTATTTGTCAGTAATTCGCGCGGTTCTTTGAACCAGATTTCCCTGCTGGTCATAATAACGGCTCGGCCAGACGGTATGTGGTGGTACACCGATTGCCTGAGAAATCAGGATCTCTCCTTTCGGCCAGGGTCTGGAAAGTGCATTGGAGAGCGTGGAAGAACTCAGCCCCGCAGCGCGTGATACCGCTGCCAGCGTGGTGCCTTTCTTGCGTAGTGCCGCAATGATATCGGCGGGATGCCAGTCGTTGAGAGTATTCATGGATTGCTCCTTCAGATAGTTAATCACTACCACGGGAGCTGCGAAACCCTTTGGTGGTAGCCCAGACGAGGTTCGCAGTACCGGTTCTGAAGGCTACCGGCCAGCCCGAAGGCTGCCCCGCCTGAGCCACCATTGAGATACTGCATGTGGATTACAGCCACATTTTCAATAGTTGCGTCAAAGCGACGGCACTCTCAACATGAGGTGCCGCCTTCAGATTACACGAGCTGCGAAACTCGGCTGCGGATTGTGCCGCAGCGGTGTAGATTATATCGGAAATCAGAAGGGCTGACCAAGTAAGTCGTTGAAGTTGCGAGGTGGGTTCCAGGAAGTTTTTATGGAGGAAAAGATGGCTACTTATAAACAAATAATTGCGGATGTGAAGTTAAGAACAGGTAAAACTATTCACACTCCTTGCTGGATTGCGCATGTCAAAGCGATGCATGGCTTAACCACACGACAAGCTCATAATCGACAAGATCCTGAAAAACGGGTGAAACCCTGTCCTGAGGAATGGATTAAAGAAATAGAAAAATCTTTGCTGAAATTGGGAATGATCGATTCCCTATAATATTAAGGAGAAAAAATGCCGAAGCTTTTACCCGATTTTATTTCGCGCCAGCAAATCATTGAGGCTATTCACGCTTATAATAGCGGCATCTCGCACAAGTTCGATGCTTCTCGTATTTATGACGTTATGCATGATGGGCTTAGCTACCCTCCCAAGGCCATCGTGGGTATTGCAGCGACAAAAATGACTGGAGTTGAGTTTACTCCAGAGGATTTCACAGGAGGAATAAAATCTAAATGCGTGAAACTACTTACAAATCAAGGCTTCGAAATCAGAATTAAAAAGGGAAAAGCATACTTTTCTACGAATAATGATCATCCTGAGGAATTACATAGCACCGATCAGTGTTGGGAAGGTTCGACAAAAAAAATCACTGTTAACCTTTATGAAAGGGATATTGACGCAAGGAAGTCCGCGATAGCCCACCACGGTACAAATTGCCAAGTATGCAATATTGATTTCTGCAAGATATATGGCGAAATCGGCGAAGGATTTATTCATATCCATCATTTGATACCCCTCTCAACAATCAAAGAGAATTATCGAGTTGACCCGATAAAAGATCTCGTCCCGGTGTGTCCAAATTGCCATGCGATGTTGCATAAACGGATCCCCCCATTTACTCCTGAAGAGCTTAAAGGGATTATTTCTAAGGATGGGTAATCTGTCTTAATGGTGTCAATGATACAAGGCGAAAAATATGACCTTAACGTTGCTAATGCGCAGCTCTGCCCGCAGGTTGTTCTGACTTTTTGAGATGTGGCTATGCTATGAAAATCACTCAGCAAAAAAGGAATCTTACGTAACTTTTGAAGCAATAAAGGTGCTGAAGCGAAATAGAAATATATCGAATGGGTTAAAACTAAGAAAGTAAATGATAGAAATGGTGCCGACTACCGGAATAGAAATGCACGCCAATCAACTGTATTTTATGTAAATTATACAAATATTATTATAAATTCCCCCATTAATTCCCCCAAAGTGTCCTCTATCATTTCAGATGACACCTTTGGTCTTTTTTCGTTTAAAAATTTATATCAACTTACGTTGAATCTCATTGGGCATTGTAACTATATCGTCACCAAACGGTTTCTTTCCTTCAAATCTAATCGTATAGACAAAAGAGAATATAGCGGATCTAGTTATATTAATTAGCAGCTCAAAATGGTTTATAAAATCACCTTCTTCGATAAATATTATGTCTTTGAAAAATGAATATGAGTTATATATATCAGTTTTATCCCCACGATATATGACTAAAAACTTATGTTCCAAATCATTTCGCCACTCTCTAAAAAAGGATAACTCCCCATCCTTATGCTTATTTAGGTCTGCGGCTATACTATACAGCGCTAACAAGCCTGGACTTTTTATTCCTTCAAAGAATTCCCTCCTCCCTTCTTTATTCAGATTCCAAAAACTATGAAAATAAATACTTTTGCTTGAGGATGGAATTTTGTACATTTCACATATGGCTACAGCAATTTTATCCAAAATACCGAAACACATTCTGAAAGATGTCCTAAGTTTCTCAACTCTTGAATTCAAAACCTCATTATTAAATAGCTCTGAGTAACATGACTCATCTTCGTCTTCAATAAAACCATCGTCTACTAAGAAATCATAATACATTTTTCTAGCCAAAGCGTACTCAGCTTTCATACGATTTAGAGCCATCTCCATGGGAATAACAAAATCCCCAAAAACCCCCTCAGGAGTCAATATTGTCAAGTTATCTCTAGATGCACCTATGCATTTGCAATATAGCGCATGCTCGGAAAGGATTAGATTCCTCTCAATGCAAAACTTCTGGTAGTCATTTAAAGAAAGTAGTTCTGATTCATTTAACTCAACATCAGTTGACTCATTAAACTCCTTCCCTTCATTAGCCTCAATGATTCTTTTATCAAAATATTGAACGTGTTTGGAAAATCTCTCTTTCCATGATGCCGGCGATTTTTCAGATTCAACCGTTTTTTCATAACCTTTTCTAATCTCAACTAGCATTTTAATGCTCATTAAAGATGAAATATCATTAAGTATTTCAAGGCTATGAGATCGGTTAATCCATAAAGGAGGTAAGTCATTGTCGATGAAGTTTGCTTTATCGTAGTAATTCAAAGACTCTGAAATTCTAAACTGGCTGTTAAGCGAGTTGGCTAAATTTACTAAAAGCTCAGGCTGTAAGCCCCCCTCATTGAGGGAAGCATGATATGACTTCCAAAAGTAATTCTTAACTACTAAAAAACCTTCAATGTCCTCAAACGTTTTATCACCGTCTTTTCTCACTGGAACTAAATTACTTTTCGCATTGGCCAAATTATAATAATAATCCGACTCTTTGCAATATTTTAATATTTCATCTTTATTTTCAACTAAAAGATTAAACCCCAACTGCGCGGCACTAACATTAGGTTGATAGTTGCCTATATCGACAAGAAACCCAGCAATATTTGATGTCAAAATTGTTGCTAGATCATGTGGTATATCCTTCCCTTTTAACAAATCCAATGAATATAATGACATGCCATAAGCATGTTGATAATCCTCATTGTTAATTAGTGTACTTATATTCCTAACTTGTTCATTGAGCGCTTTAAGATCCATGTTATTCACCCCTTGACTTTTCCCATTTAAATATATGGTTATAAGAGTGTTTTTAACAACCTTCTTAGTAATTAATAAGCATAATGCATCAAAAAAATCAAAACGTACATATCAGTACGGTGCCGGTTCTATTTCATCACCACGCTTTTAAACCCGTCAGAAGCTCCTCTAAGCACCCATAGCAAGGTTTGATGCTTCAGCTATTGCTGAGTTAGCTTCATAATGATCAAGCCAGCCTGGGGTTGGCATGTGCTGCGACAGCGCAGCGAAATAAAACGAGAACAGACTAAAATTGCACTACACCGCACCCGCCTGCGGTTTTTGCAATGCATAATTTTTTCAGCTTTCATTTTCTACAAACCGATACGCCAGACCGCCGCCCGAGGTTTATTCCTCATCCAAAACAGCCCGAACCCGCGCTTTAAGTTCATCAGCATCAAACTCATCCTTGTCACGATCATCATCAGGATTAAATTGATCCGCAAGACAGAAGATGGTCGAACATTTTTCACTGTCCTGAAAGTTATCTTTCAGCGAATCGCCGTTTTCACCCTCAGCTTTCCATAACATCTGATAGGGGTCAGCGAAATCTACAGCGGATATCTGGTCATCAGTAAACGACCTGGCGAAAGCTAAAAGTTTCTGGCTCATATTTGGGCATCCTGCAAATGAACACACTACGATTGTTTTTTACTTTCATGAAATTCAATAATCAGCGCAGCAAGCTCGTCTTCTTCGGCATAAAGATAAGCCACAGGCACATCCAGCACTTTAGCTATTCGGCTGACAGTATCCTGATCTGGCTGATGCTTGCCTTTCTCATACTGATTCATGCGCGCACTTGATGAAGCCTCATCCAGACCAGCAAGCACGCCCAACTTGTATTGAGAAAGCCCTGCACGCAGACGCGCCTCCTTGAGTCTCTTGATCAACATGATGTCGGAGCCAACCTTTTTACTAAGTTATTCTTAGTTTTCTATTGTGTTATTTTTAAGCGCCGAGCATACTAAGGATAACTTAGTAATCACCATTATCCGGAGGTCTTACATGGCCGTTTCAAAAGATTGGCACACCGCTGACATCATCGCGGCAATCAGAAAGAAAGGGACAACAATGGCAGCAGTTTCCAGAGAGGCAGGGTTGAGTTCATCAACGCTTTCAAATGCACTGGCAAGGCCGTGGCCAAAAGGCGAAATGATCATCGCGAAGACGATTGGGATTGAGGCAAAAGAGATCTGGCCGAGTCGTTACTTTGATGGAAAGACAGGAGCTAAAATAAACAGAAATCTGAGAGGAAAATAAATTAATTGTTTGATAATACGAGAGTTAAAGCAGAAATGGTGCCGACTACCGGAATCGAACTGGTGACCTACTGATTACAAGTCAGTTGCTCTACCTACTGAGCTAAGTCGGCATTTTGGAGTGTTACCGGGGAACTACGGGGTGCTAAATTAGTGAAATCTGACGCTGCCGTCAAGCCCCCTGCTGTGCGTTTGCTGCTTTTCTCATCACCCTGCATGAAATAGGGATTTAGCACCGGCTTCATGACGAAAAATCCACCGGTGCCACGCGTTACGGACGGACTAAATCGTCGCCGTAACCAATCCATTTGTAGGTCGTCAGGGCTTCTAATCCCATCGGGCCGCGGGCGTGCAGTTTTTGAGTACTGACCGCCACTTCTGCGCCTAAACCGAACTGTCCGCCGTCGGTGAAACGGGTGCTGGCGTTGACGTACACCGCCGAGGAATCCACTTCACGTACGAACCGGTCTGCGCTGCTGATGGAACGGGTGAGGATCGCATCGGAATGCTCGGTGCCGTAGGTGCGGATATGCGCCACGGCGGCGTCCAGATCGTCGACAACCGTGACGTTCAGATCCAGTGACAGCCATTCATCCGAATAATCTTCTTCGGTGACCGCCAGCACTTTCGCCGGGCCATTTTGCAGATACGGCATCGCCGATTCGCTGGCGTGCAGCGTGACACCTGCGCGGTGCATTTTGTCGCTCAGTTCCGGCAGAAAACGGGCGGCGATCGCCTGATGCACCAGAACGGTTTCGAGGCTGTTACAGGCGCTCGGACGCTGCACTTTCGCACTTTCCAGCACGGTCAGCGCTTTGTCGAAATCGACGCTTTCATCCACAAACGTATGGCACACGCCGATACCGCCGGTGATCACCGGAATGGTGGATTGTTCGCGGCACAGTTTGTGCAGCGCCGCGCCACCGCGTGGGATCAGCATGTCGACGTATTTATCCAGACGCAGCAGTTCCGCGACCAGTGCGCGATCGGGGCTGTCGATTGCCTGAACCGCCGCTTTCGGCAGCCCGCACTCTTCCAGCGCCATCTGGATGACATTGACCGTCGCCTGATTGGTGTGGTGTGTTTCTTTGCCGCCGCGCAGGATAACCGCATTACCGGTTTTCAGGCACAGGCTGGCGACGTCGATGGTGACGTTGGGACGCGCTTCGTAAATCACGCCGATCACGCCGAGCGGCACACGGCGGCGTTCGAGACGCAAACCGCTGTCCTGCTGTGAACCATCAATCACCTGCCCGACCGGATCGCTCAGGCGGCAGACATCACGCACGTCGCTGGCAATTGCCGATAAACGCGCGGGCGTCAGCAGCAGGCGGTCTAACAAGGCGTCGCTCATGCCGCTTTCGCGGGCGGCGGCCATGTCGAGTTCGTTGGCAAGAATAATGCTCTGGCTGTTGGCCTCGAGCATGTCGGCCATCAGCTTCAGCGCACGGTTTTTCTGCGCGGTGCTGAGGGTGGAGAGCTGCCAGGACGCGGCTTTCGCGGCCTTGCCCATCTCGTTAAGCATCTGTGGCTCCTTAACTGACAATCATGTCGTCACGATGCACGGCAACCGGGCCGTATTCGTAACCGAGAATTTCGCTGATCTGCTGAGAGTGATGGCCGGCAATCATGCGCATCGCATCGCTGTTATAGCGGCTGACACCGTGCGCGAGGTCGCGTCCGGTCAGGTTGCGGATGCGGATCACTTCGCCACGCGAGAAATCGCCTTTCACGTCGCGGATACCTTTTGGCAGCAGTGAACTGCCGCGCTCCATCATGGCGGACACCGCGCCGTCGTCGATAGTGATTTCACCGGCAGGCGGTGCGCCGAAGATCCAGCGTTTACGGTTCTCCAGCGGCGTTTCCATCGCGTGGAAACGTGTGCCGACGGACACGCCGTTAATCACATCGCCAATCACGCCCGGCAGGCTGCCTGCGGCAATAATGGTATCGACGCCCGCGCGGCACGCGACATCCGCCGCCTGCAATTTGGTCGCCATGCCACCGGTGCCCAGACCGGAAACGCTGTCACCCGCCACGCCGCGCAGTTCGTCATCAATGGTCATGACTTCACGGATTAACTCGGCCTGCGGATTGGTGCGCGGATCGGCGGTAAACAGACCGCGCTGATCGGTCAGCAGCAGCAGTTTATCGGCACCGGCCAGGATCGCCGCCAGCGCGGAAAGGTTGTCGTTATCGCCGACTTTGATCTCTGCGGTGGCGACGGCATCGTTTTCATTAATCACCGGCACGATATGGTTATCGAGCAGCGCATGCATCGTGTCGCGGGCGTTCAGGAACCGCTCGCGGTCTTCCATGTCGGCGCGCGTCA
Source organism: Rahnella victoriana (assembly GCF_021276285.1). Classification (NCBI taxonomy): domain Bacteria; kingdom Pseudomonadati; phylum Pseudomonadota; class Gammaproteobacteria; order Enterobacterales; family Yersiniaceae; genus Rahnella; species Rahnella victoriana. Next base: position 2,683,339 of record NZ_CP089919.1, on the reverse strand, counting down.
GCAGCATCTGACCAATGTGGATGCCATAAATCGAGAACAATTGCTCCCACAGCTGGATCAGACGGCTTTGCCCGACGGCAGCCAGCAGTTGTTTGGAAGCAATGGTGGCGGGGAGTTCGGGGTAGCCAAGATGTTCACGCCCGGCAGCAATCGCGCCCGACGTCACAATCACAATCCGATGCCCTGCCGCATGTTGCTGCGCGCACTGGCGGACAAGCTCAACAATGTGAGCACGGTTGAGGCGGCGTGAACCGCCAGTGAGCACGCTGGTGCCCAGTTTTACAACCAGTGTCTGGCTACCACTCATAATCGTTCCATTAGTGTGAATAAGAAGTGCTTCTGTGTCTTTTTTAACAGGGGAGAAGCGTTATGCCAACCGGCATAACGCTATAATAGCAGCATTCAGTATGGGAATGGGTAGTACAGAAGGTCAGGCGGAGAGCTTCACCGGTTCTTCGCTGAAATCATCAGCAGGTTCCAGTTTGAGGGACATCTCTTCAATCATCTTGTTGAGATTCTTGTGGAACCCTTTCAATGTCGTCTCAAGCTTCTCACGCACTTCAGCATCTTTAATGTTTTGCGCTTTCCAGATGCCGTCTTTGTCGAATAATCCGAAATGATACACATAGGTAAAACGTTCAGCTTCAGCCTGCAACTCAATCCACCAGCCCCAGAACTCACGCTTCTCCGGCGCTGGCTTCACGTTGACACACACCGCTAAGCAGTCGAAGAAAAAGCGGTCGTTCTCGCATTTTCCTTCTCTGATGTACGGCCCGAGCGTACCGAAACGTTTCATTAGCCTGCTTTTAGGATGACCACTTGGTAACGTCATAGTACTACCTCCATATAAAGACGATCCTTTTTAGCAAAACGTTAAGAATTAGCAACCGTTAAGTTACTGCATTCTCTTCTGCAACCATCCGCAAATCTCATGTAACGCCGTGTCAAAATGCTCGTAAAGCGGCTCACTGTGGATGGTTAAAATCTTGCCGTCAGACGACGAATCCGCAATCAGCTTAGCCTCGCTCTTCGGGCTGAAGATGTCATTCTCCCAGTACGCGGCCAGCATTGGCGTCGGGGTTCTGCGCCCGAGCAGCCCCTGCGTTTTCAGAGAATACCGATTAAGTTCGGTTTTCAGCGCGGAATCGGAGGCGCTCGACATGCCGAGGCGGCTCGCCAGCACGTCCATATACATATCCGGTACCTGTTCCTGACATTTTGGATCGCTCAGCAGCGTATGCACCAGCGCGCCCAGCGTGGCGACGGCCCGTACGCGGCGCGGTTCGAGATAAGCCAGACGTACGGCCACGTTGGCGCCGAAACGGTAACCGAGCAAACTGACACGGCTGGCATCAACCCACGGCACATCCGGCAATTGCATCAGCACCTGCTGGTGCAGAAAACTGGTGTCTTGTGTCAGTTTCCACTTCGCCGAGAACCCGATGGACGGCATGTCGATGGTCAGCATCGCAATGCCCATCGGGGCGAGATAAGAGCGGAACAGCCGCTGATGGTCACTTTGTAATGTGTCCAGACCGCCGCAGACCATCACTGTCGGGAACGGTGCCTTGCCTTCATTCGGCAGATGCAGGAAACCGGTGATCGGCGCGCCGCCGGGGATTTTAAATTCCAGCTCTTTCAGTTCATACGACGAATGCTCAGAGGATTTTTCAAACGCTTTGTTCGCCAGCGCCTCGGCCTGTTCCGCCAGCGTATCGCCTTTCAGATGCGGATAACCGGCGATGCTGTAGAGGTTGGCGGCTTTCAGCCAGTATTCGCTGGCAATCTCAGCATCGGTTTCTTCAGCGGCTTTTTGCTGCCAGTGCATCGCCTGATTTGACCATTCGTAGATCCAGTTGCCGTTGCGGTAGCCAATCACGGTGTCGAGCAATAACGGATCGCTGTGTTCAGCTTTCGAGACCGCAATACGCGACAGCACTTCTTCCACTTCCAGCGGATCAACCCCGCGCCACATCCACATCAGACGGTTGATCGTGCGGTACCAGCAATTGACCGTGTCGCCTTCCAGCGCAGAGTGCATCGGCGGGTGCGTATTATGGTGATGAACGCGATGAACCAGCGTCGACGTTTCAGGATATTTAAAGGAAGGTTTAAACAGTTTTTCCGTAAGATTGGCTGGAGCCATAATGCAAGATCCTCCGTTAGCAAGCAGCAGGTCGCCCGCAGGCGATCATTTCTGGACGGGATTATAACCCGCCCACGTTGCGACATGTGAGGTGTGAGGTCAAGCGGAAAGGATTTCAAGTCAACAAAAGCAAAACGCCCGGCAATAAGCCAGGCGTTTATAAACACTAAGGGGAAATTACTTACCCACTAATGGAGGCACAAAGATGACCCCCATATCCCACGGCTGCTCGATCCAGGTGTTCTGCGGGATGTCTACCACGTAGTCATCGACCAGCGGTGCGCCTGCCGGTTTGGCGAAGATAGTGATGAAATGCGCTTTCGGATACATTTCGCGGATCGCTTTCGCGGTGCCGCCGGTATCAACCAGATCGTCGATCACGATGAAGCCTTCACCGTCGCCTTCTGCGCGTTTCAGCACCTGCATTTCGCGCTGATTATCATGGTCGTAGCTGGAGATACACACGGTATCGACATGGCGGATGCACAGCTCGCGAGCCAGCAACGCTGCAGGGACCAGACCGCCACGGCTGACGGCAATAATGCCTTTCCATTGTTCTGCCGGCAGCAGGCGTTTAGCCATGGTACGGGCGTGGATTTGCAGCATGTCCCAGGTTACAACGTATTTTTCGCTCATAAAGGTGTCCCAGCCAGTGAATTATCGGCTTCTAAAAAAATAATGGGGGGAAAAAAGGTTGCGCGAGATTATAGTGAGTCCGGCTCACAAAAACCAGTGGTTATCTGGCCTCAGCGACCCAAAAATCCCGGAATTTCTCCCCGCGCCCGCGCACAGGTTAAGATTAAGTGATATTCTGTCAGGCCACTCGCCACACAGTCTGGCGGGGATTACTTAACCTTAAATCTACAGCATCTCAATCAGTTCCCCTGCAAATGGAGCCTGAATGAGCTGACTGTTACAGGAGACTTATAGTGTCTGAACTGTCTCAGCTTTCGCCACAACCGTTGTGGGATATTTTTGCCAAAATCTGTTCTATTCCGCACCCTTCTTACCATGAAGAAGAACTGGCAAAACACATCGTTGAATGGGCACAGGAAAAAGGTATCCACGCTGAGCGTGATGAAGTTGGCAACATTTTGCTGCGCAAACCGGCCACCAAAGGCATGGAAAACCGCAAAGCCGTTGCCCTGCAGGCGCACCTCGACATGGTGCCGCAGAAGAACAACGATACCGTTCACGATTTCACTAAAGATCCGATCCAGCCGTTCATCGAAGACGGTTGGGTAAAAGCCCGCGGCACCACGCTGGGTTCTGACAACGGTATCGGTATGGCGTCCGCGCTGGCGGTGCTGGCTGATGACAGCGTAGAACACGGCCCGCTGGAAGTGCTGCTGACCATGACCGAAGAAACCGGCATGGCGGGCGCATTTGGCCTGCAACCAAACTGGTTACAGTCTGAAATCCTGATCAACACCGATTCCGAAACCGAAGGCGAAATCTACATGGGTTGCGCCGGCGGGATTGATTTTACTGCCACACTGCCCCTGAGCCGTGAAGCGGTACCGGCTGGTTTCACCACGCTGAAACTGACCCTGAAAGGTCTGAAAGGCGGCCACTCCGGCGCTGAAATCCATTTGGGTCTGGGCAACGCCAGCAAACTGCTGGCGCGTTTCCTGGCAGACAACGCTGACGCACTCGGCCTGCGCGTGCTGGACTTCACCGGCGGTACACTGCGTAACGCGATCCCGCGTGAAGCGATCGTGACGTTAGCGGTTGCAGCGGATAAAGCAGACGCACTGAAAGCGGCAGCTCAGGAATTCCTGGCGACCATTCAGTTCGAACTGTCAGCGGTAGAGAAGAAAATTGCTCTGGTGGTGGAAGCGGCTGAAAGCAACGCGAAAGCGCTGACCGCTGAAACTCAGGGTAAATTCCTTGCCCTGCTGAACGCGACGCCAAACGGCGTGATCCGCATGAGTGATGACGTGAAAGGCGTGGTAGAAACCTCGCTGAACGTCGGTGTGGTCACCATGAAAGATGACGAAGTGGCGATCAACAGCCTGATCCGCTCTCTGATCGACAGCGGCAAAGAATATGTGGTCAGTATGCTCAATTCACTGAGCGAACTGGCAGGCGCGAAAAGTCTGGCAAAAGGCAGCTACCCAGGCTGGAAACCTGAGCCAAGCTCACCGGTAATGACGCTGGTGCGTGAAACTTACCAGACGCTGTTCAATAAAACCCCGAACATCATGGTGATCCACGCCGGTCTGGAATGCGGTCTGTTCAAAAAACCGTACCCGGACATGGACATGGTCTCCATCGGGCCAACCATCACCGGCCCGCACTCGCCGGATGAGCAGGTTGAAATCGCCAGCGTCGAGCTGTACTGGAAACTGCTGACGGCGCTGCTGAAAGCGATTCCTGAACGCGGTTAATTTTTGCACCCTCCCCTGCGAAGGGGAGGGTTGGCGTGGGGTATTAAAGCAAAATCAGTTGATTGAAGTTTTCTCAGGCATTGATTTTGCCCGCTAAATCCCCTCCCATTCTCCCCCTTCGCAGGGGGAGGAGTTTAAATCTAACAATAGCTGCCGCTCTATCTGCGGATCCTGTAACGTCACATGCAATCCCACCAGTCTGACTCCCCTTCCGCCGCGCCGCTGTTCCCACGCTTCCCGCGCGACTTTCAGTAAATCCTCTTTATTCAGCACCGGCCAGACGTGTTCCTGCGTCGTCTGCTGGAAATCATGGAATTTGAGTTTTACCCCCTGCCGGGCGATGCGCAGTTCCGGGCTTACGCGAAGCAGGCGTCTGTGCAACTCAGGATACAAACGGTCGATCAGCGCCACGCACTCTTCCCAGCTGTGAATATCTTCGGCCAGGGTACGTTCGACACCGACCGATTTGCGCAAGCGTTCGGGAGAAATCTCACGCTCGTCGATGCCCTGACAACGCTCCCATAAGACACGGCCAAATTTGCCAAAACGTTTAAGTAATTTAGCCAGATCATAACGTTGCACATCGCCGCAGGTGATTAACCCCTGCTCCTGCAAACGCTGGGCGGTGACTTTGCCGACGCCGGGAATTTTACTCAGCGGCAGATCCTGTAAAAACGCCTCCACTTTATCGGGCGTGATAACAAACTGGCCGTTGGGTTTGTTCAGATCCGAGGCGATTTTTGCCAGAAATTTGATCGGCGCAATGCCCGCTGACGCCGTCAGGTTGATCTCATCAAAAATGGCCTGACGAATTTCGGCGGCGATAAGCGTCGCAGAACCGTTGCATTGAGTCGCGTCGGAAACATCCAGATAAGCTTCGTCGAGTGACAGCGGTTCGATCAATGGCGTATAACGCGCGAAGATTTCACGAATGTGGTCAGAGGCCTCTTTATACGCGTCCATTCGGCCGGGAATGACTTTCAGGTGCGGACACAGTTTCAGGGCCATGCCGGTGGGCATTGCGCTGTGGACGCCGAACTTGCGGGCCGGATAATTGGCGGTGCTGATGACGCCACGGCGGTCACGACTGCCGCCGATAGCAATAGGAATGTCGCGCAGGGAAGGATCATCGCGCATCTCGACGGCCGCGAAAAAGCAGTCCATATCCACATGAATGATTTTACGCATAGCCCTCCCCCAATGACTGTATAAGTATACAGTTGAGTGAGGAGATTTCCAACACAGAAAATGTTGGTTAATTTCGCTTAATTAATCACCATTGATGGCAACGTAATAAATTTCCGATATCGAAACTCATTATTCATTATTTGGTGATTGCTAAAAAATTAATCAGTATTAATATGGCATCGTTTCAGACAGGCAGTACATAAGAAGAAAATCAGTGGCGGTCTTACAGGCACTTCAGCTGTAGACAACATAATCGACATTATTACCAAGCAGGATTTAGAATGATCAGAATCGCGCTGTTTCTTGCGATGCTCCTCAGTTTGCCTTTATTTACAGCAAATTACGCCGTGGCCAGCGATGCTGTTCCGGTCAACGCGACGCTTAAAAAGCAATTATTAGGCGCTCCGGTTTATATCCAGATCTTCAAACAAGAACGTAAACTCGAATTGTATGCCCAGCTCGACGGCGAATTTCGCCTGATCGGCAGCTATGGCATCTGCGATTTTTCCGGCGGTTTGGGAAATAAACGTCGCGAAGGTGATTTCAAAAGCCCGGAAGGTTTCTACAACGTGGATATTCACCACCTGAAACCCGACAGCCGCTTTTATCGCGCCATCAACATCGGTTTCCCGAATGCGTATGATATCTCGCAGGGGTATTCAGGTAAGTATCTGATGATCCACGGTAACTGTAAGTCTATCGGTTGCTATGCGATGACCGACGGCTATATGGACGAAATCTTCACCTACGTGCAGGCGGCATTCCAGTTCGGACAGCGTAATCTGCAAATCAGCATCTACCCGTTCAAAATGACCGATGCCAATATGAAAGCGCATAAGAACTCCAGCTACTACAGCTTCTGGAGCCAGTTGCAGCCGGGATATGCTTACTTTGAGAAACATCACCAGCCACCGAATGTTGTGGTGAGTGACGGTAAGTATGAAGTGTTGCAGCCATTGTCCAACACCCCGCTGTCTTCACAGCTGGCGTTCGCCCCGGTGAAATAACGCGAATTCGCCTGGAGCAATCTTGTTCCAGGTTTCGTTTGCCGTCAGCGGTTGCGTGGCAATCACGGTGACGACATCATCCGGTGTCGTCTGCTGCTGAAAATCAATTTCCACATCCTGATCCAACAACGTCGCCTTGCCAAAAGGTGCGCGCCGTGTGATCCAGTGCAGATTCGTTGAGCAGTACGCCATGACGAAATTGCCATCCGACAGCAACATGTTAAACACCCCTTTCTGCCGTAACTCATCAGCCAGCGACGCAATATAGCGAAATACCGGCGGCCAGCTTGCCGGGCGGCGTGGATAACGCTGCGTGAGTTTGTGCAGCAACCAGCAGAACGCGTATTCGCTGTCGGTCTGACCGACCGGACGCAGCGTACCGGTATCGAGCTGGCGGTAACCGCGAAGCTGACCGTTATGCGCGTAGGTCCAGTTGCGACCCCACAGTTCGCGGGTAAACGGATGGGTATTTTCCAGCGCCACTTCGCCACGGTTTGCCTGACGAATATGGGAAATCACCGCGCAGGATTTGATCGGGTATTCCTGAACAAGGCGGGCAATGGGCGAATTAAAACTGGGCGTCGGATCTTTAAAAGTACGACAGCCATTCCCTTCATAAAAGGTAATGCCCCAGCCGTCCTTATGCGGGCCAGTCCCGCCACCGCGCTGCACTAATCCACTGAAACTGAAACAAATATCAGTAGGAACGTTAGCGCTCATCCCGAGCAATTCGCACATCACCTGCCTCCTTTACGGCAAAAATCTTATGCCTTTGCCATTTCTTTTTCGATTAAGAGAATCAGGATATGAATCACTTTAATGTGGATTTCCTGCACGCGGTCAGCGAAACCAAAGTGCGGAACGCGGATTTCCACGTCGGCTGAGCCGTCCATTTTCCCGCCGTCTTTACCGGTCAGGGTGATGACTTTCATGCCTTTGGCACGGGCGGCTTCGATGGCTTTGATCACGTTGCCGGAGTTACCGGAGGTGGAGATGCCCAGCAGCACGTCGCCCTTCTGGCCAACCGCTTCCAGATAACGGGAGAAGATATATTCGTAGCCGAAATCGTTGCCGACACAGGAAATGTGGCTGACGTCAGAAATGGCGATGGCCGGATAGCCCGGACGGTTTTCACGGTAGCGGCCAGTCAGTTCTTCAGCGAAATGCATGGCGTCACAATGTGAACCGCCGTTACCGCAGGAAATCACTTTCCCGCCCGCTTTGAATGAATCTGCCAGCAGCACTGCTGCACGTTGAATAGACTCAATATTTGCCGGATCGCTGATGAATTTATTCAGCGTGTCAGCAGCTTCGTTCAGTTCAGTACGGATAATATCCTGGTACATAGCAGCCTCTTTTATGTCCATTTGCAGCCGGTTTCAACACGGCCGATAGCAATAAAACGTTCCGCCGTGCAGTTTAACGGAAAGCCGAAACTGCGAGAAGCAATGAAGCGGTAATGATTCCGATAGTTTCTGTTTTTGACCCATCGTGCGGCCGGTTTGTGAGCTGTGTTGTAATTAGTATGTAAACACATTGATAAAGAAATGAGCATGAACTAAAACCATTGTATCCCTACAACAGGTCAGACCTCCTACTACTCAGGAGCTTTACTATGATGGTTCTTAGCATTGTTGCATTTGTCGTGATCCTTGGTGCGTTGTTCTACCACAAGGTCAATCTTGCCTTCAGCAGCCTGATTTTACTGGCGTTTACGGCTGCTATGGGTGCCCTTAATCTGTGGACGCTGTGGCTGTTGCTGCCGCTGGCGATCATTCTTCTGCCCTTCAATATCCCGGCCCTGCGCCGTTCATTGTTCTCCGGCCCGGCACTTCGAACCTTCCGTAAAGTGATGCCCGCGATGTCACGCACGGAAAAAGAAGCCATTGAAGCCGGGACGACCTGGTGGGAAGGCGACCTGTTTGGCGGCAAGCCGGACTGGAAAAAATTGCAGGATTATCCTGAGCAGCAGCTGACGGAAGAAGAACAACGCTTTATTGACGGGCCGGTAGAAGAAGCCTGTCGCATGGCGAATGATTTCCAGATCACCCATGAACTGGCTGATTTGCCGCCGGAACTGTGGGCCTATCTGAAAAAACACCGTTTCTTCGCGATGATCATTAAGAAAGAATACGGCGGTCTGGAATTCTCCGCTTACGCTCAGGCGCGGGTGCTGCAAAAACTGGCCGGTGTGTCAGGTATTCTGGCGATCACCGTCGGCGTGCCAAACTCCCTCGGTCCGGGCGAACTGTTGCAACATTACGGTACGCAGGAGCAGAAAGATCACTATCTGCCGCGTCTGGCCGAAGGTCTGGAAATTCCGTGTTTCGCACTGACCAGCCCGGAAGCGGGTTCCGATGCCGGCGCCATTCCGGATTTCGGGATTGTGTGTAAAGGCCAGTGGCAGGGCAAAGAAGTGCTCGGCATGCGCCTGACCTGGAACAAACGCTATATCACGCTGGCCCCTATCGCCACCGTGCTCGGTCTGGCGTTTAAACTGAAAGACCCCGATCACCTGCTCGGCAACGAAACAGAGTTGGGCATAACCTGTGCGCTGATCCCGACCGACACCGCCGGTGTCGAAATTGGTCACCGTCACTTCCCGCTCAACGTGCCGTTCCAGAACGGTCCGACGCGCGGCAGCGATATCTTTGTGCCGATCGACTACATCATCGGCGGCCCGAAAATGGCCGGTCAGGGCTGGCGTATGCTGGTGGAATGTCTGTCTGTGGGCCGTGGCATCACCTTGCCTTCTAACTCGACCGGCAGCCTGAAATCTCTGGCGCTGGCGACCGGCGCTTACGCCTATATCCGCCGTCAGTTCAAACTGCCGATCGGTAAAATGGAAGGCATCGAAGAGCCGCTGGCACGCATTGCCGGTAACGCGTATGTAATGGATGCCGCCGCTACGCTGATCACCAACGGCATTATGCTCGGTGAAAAACCGGCCGTGCTGTCGGCTATCGTCAAATACCACTGTACTCACCGTGGCCAGCGCGCCGTGATGGATGCGATGGATATCACCGGCGGTAAAGGCATTATGCTCGGCAGCAGCAACTTCGTGGCCCGTACCTATCAGGGCGCGCCGATTGCCATCACCGTGGAAGGTGCCAACATTCTGACCCGCAGCATGATCATCTTCGGACAGGGTGCAATCCGTTGCCATCCTTACGTTCTGCGGGAAATGGCGGCGGCTGAGAAAAACGATCTGGTTGATTTCGACCGCGCGCTGTTCGGGCATATCGGCCACGTCGGCAGCAACAAAATGCGCAGTTTCTGGTTGGGTCTGACCGGCGGACGCACCAGCGATACCCCGGTGAATGATCAAACCGCCCGCTACTATCAGCACATCAACCGCCTGAGTGCCAACCTGGCGCTGCTGGCCGATGTGTCGATGGGAGTGCTCGGTGGCAGCCTGAAACGTCGTGAACGCATTTCCGCCCGTCTCGGCGATATCCTCAGCCAGATGTATCTGGCGACGGCGACGCTGAAACGTTATGACGAAGAAGGCTGTAACGAAGCGGATTTACCGCTGGTGCACTGGGGCGTGCAGGATTGTCTGCATCAGGCCGAAGTGGCTATCGACGATTTGCTGCGTAACTTCCCGAACCGTTTTGTGGCCGGTGTGATGCGTCTGGTGATTTTCCCGCTGGGCCGTGCGCATTCCGCACCGTCTGACCGTCTGGATCACGAACTGGCGCGTATTCTTCAGGTGCCTTCTGCCACCCGCAGCCGTATCGGCCGTGGTCAGTATCTGACGCCAAGCGAGCACAACCCGGTCGGGCTGTTGGAAGAAGCCTTGCAGGATATTCTGGCCGCTGAACCGGTGCATAAACGTCTGTGCGACGCGATGGGTAAAAAACTGCCCTTCACCCGTCTGGATATTCTGGCGCAAAAAGGTCTGGATGCCGGTCATCTCAGCGCCGACGATGCCCGTATTCTCAGCCGTGCGGAAGAAAGCCGTCTGCGTTCAATCAACGTCGATGAGTTTGAACCGGATGAACTGGCCGCGAAAAAGCCGGAAGCGGAGAAAGACAGTGCAAAAAAGGATGAGGCGAAACCCCGCCACACCGAAGCTGCCTGAACCCATAATTAGCCGATAAAAAAGCCTGAGTGTTTACGCACTCAGGCTTTTTTTTGCATCCGATTCAGCGATTCAGTTTATCGGATTACCCTAAATAGTTCGTGCCACAGAAAGGCGGCAAAGCAAGTGAGTCCCGATGAGCTTACTCAAGTAAGTGATTCGGGCGAACACGCGCAGCCAACGCATCTGTGACGCGAAATATGACGGGTAATCAGAAGAAGTATTTGAAGCGGACCCGCGCCCCATACCTCTGATCGCTGTCGTCATCGCTGCTGTACGTTTTATCCGCTTCGAGCATGGAGACGTAGGCACCGAGATAGACGTTGAAGTTCTGCATATCCATCACGTTCGGGATCAGGTAACTGGCGTGAATGGTATGAATATCGTAGTCGCCCGGTTCATCAAACCAGTCATCGTCGTAGTCAGATGCGCGGACGCCATTAATATTAAAGTCTTCGATTTTGTTGTGCGCGTAGATGTAACCCAGCTCGAAGCGTTTCCACAAGGCATTGGCCCCGACGGTGAAGTCTTTTTCATCCGACGCGTCCATATACGCGGTACTCAGGTTCGCCACGATGCCGTTTTCAGGGTCAGCTTTCTGGCCGTCCCAGGTCATCGTCATGCCGTAACCATTACGTTTGGACTGATCGACAAACTCGTCGCCATCTTTATAGCCATACGCATTGTTGACGACGTTGGTTTCCATCGCGGCCGCCACCGAGAAGACATCCCCTTTCCAGGCGATAATCGGGCGCAGGTAAACGGTGTTTTTATCATTATCAAGCTGATTGCCGTGATAGTTGCGATCGGCATACAGCGACGTGCCGTCTTCCATCAGCGTATTCAGCTCGAAATACCAGTTGCCGAGATTTTTGTTCAGCAGGATGTTACCGCCGCTGTCACTGCGTCCGCGCCCTTCTTTCATCATGTAGACATAACCGTAGCCGTCGGCATACAGGTCATTGGCGGTGTTACCGGAATACTCAATGAAGGTATCCTGATTAAGCGGGAACATGTCGTAGGCTTCGAAGCGGCCGATTTTTGCCATCCAGTCTTTTTCTTCACCGAAGAAGAAGGCGGCATCATCCACGCCCATCGAGCCGTTTAAATTGGCGGTCGGCTGAACGGAGAAACCAGAGAACTGGCCATTATCATTACGGCGATAACCGTCAAGACCGATTAATAAACGACCATTCACATCCCAGCGTTCATTATTCCCGTCGCGGAAATTTTTATTATCCTCGGTTCTGATGGAGGTTAATTGTCCGCTGCGGCTTGCGCCGTCGACATTAAATTCAACATCGCCGTAAAGTTTTAAATTATCAAAACCATTAAGTGTTAACAGTTTGTTTTTGGATATTCCATCTTGTTTAACTTCTACCGGCGTGGATTCTTTCACGCTGGCAATTTCCTGTTCGCGTTTAACATCCTGCTTCGTCAGTTGCTGGATTTGTTTCTCTGCCGTTTCCGCGCGCGCTTCTGCCTGCTGAAGACGCTGTTCAAGCTGCGCCATGCGGGCTTCCAGACTGGCTGATGAACCCGCTGCCAGTGCCGGAGCAGACACAGCCAGCCCGACTAATAAAGCCAACGTTTTAATCTTTGTCATAATTAAGATGTCCTTTCAATACAAATTAAATTCGCCGTTTTAAAATAAACGGTGTTATTTCATTTTTATTAAAATACTGCCCAGAGGTTTCATAATGAGAACAGAAGATAGTTTCCGGAGGAATAATCTGTCAAAAATAAAAGCGGGGAAACGTGAAGTAAAACTGTAATAACGAAATTACATCACTGGAAAACCAATAAACGTAAAACGGGGCGCTTTTTTCATAAAAGCACCCCGCTTATTATTATTTCTAATACCCACCATCAGATATATTAAGCTGGCGAATATTTAATAGCTTAGCCTTTTTTCGGACGGACTTTCGCCGTCAGCCCTTTCAGGAAATAACGCATCACCTGATCGCCGCACGGACGGTAGTTTTTGTGGCCTTCTTTGCGGAAAAACGCGCTCAGTTCGCCTTCGGACACTTTGAAATCAGCGGCAGTCAGGACAGAAATCATGTCTTCGGTTTTCAGCTCAAACGCCACGCGCAGTTTTTTCAGCATGATGTTGTTGGTCAGGCGCTTTTCTACTTCCGGTGCCGGGAAGCGATCGTCTTTACCGCGTTTAAAGGTGATCAGGCCATTCAGGAAGTTCGCCATCACTTCGTCCGGCACTTCCATATACCCTTCTTCATCTTCTTTTTTCAGATAGCGGGACATCACCTCAGGGCTGACAGGCGTACCGGTGGTTTTAAGGATCTCGATCAGCTGGCCTTCGCTTAAATCCAACATGTAGCGCACGCTGCGTAAGACATGGTTATGCATCATAATTCTGTATTCCTGTTAAAAGTAAACCGAGGAAATGCCACCGGGTTTACCCCTACGCACCTCGAAGGCGGGCATTATACAAGAAACTTACAGGATTAGCTGAACTGACGGATCCGCGCAATAAGTGACTCCACATCGCCGATTTGTTGTGCAGTGAGGAGCAGTTTTTGGCCGAGACTCAGCGCATGACGCTGGCAGTCTGCGCGCATCGCCGCATCTTTAATGGTATCGAGATCGGCTACGTGCGCCAGCCCGATGGTGCGGCGGATCAGCTCCGCGCCGCAGTAGCCGACGGCATCGTGCCAGACGTCCTGCAGAAAGACTTCCGCATAGCCCGGCTCCGCCAGCGTCGGATCCTGTGATTTATCCCGCGCCAGTTGCAGGAAACGCTCTGAGAAACTCAGCCACAGATCACGGACATCCTTCAGACGCTGTTCACGTCCGTCCGCCGCCTCACGCACGCCGACCAGCCCCGGCAGACCGCAGTAGTTCAGCAGAAGATTGCCGAGGGCAGAACCGGGATCAAAGCCCATCGGGCCGTAATACCCGAATTCTGCGTCGATGGCTTTCAGTTTGCCTTCGGCCACAAAAATCGACCCGCTGTGAATATCGCCGTGCAGTAACGCTTCGGCCTTGCTCAGGAAACGATGTTTCAGCGCGGCGACCGCCAGACGCAGCGGTTTATCTTCGCGCAGCGCGTTCACTTCCGGCTGCAAAATGGCGTCAAAATTATTGCGCTCGTGATCGACATACGGATCGGTGAAGAACAGATCTTCGGTGATCTGACACAATTCCGGGTTGGTGAAACGCGCGACTTCGGCTTTTTTGACCTGCGCGTTCTGGCAGAAATCAGAAGTATGGAACAGCGTCTGCGCCAGATATTCACCCAGCTGCGCGCACGCCTGCGGGTAATATTTTCCCTGCACCAGTTCACTGCGCCAGATGTGATGATCCGACAGATCTTCCTGCACCATCACCGCCAGTTCCGCGTCATGATGCAACACCGTCACCGTATGCTGCGGGCAATGCTGGCCGTGGATAATCAGGGTTTCGGCTTCGATGCGCGCCCGGTCTAACGTCAGCGGCCAGGATTCACCCACGCAACGCACGTAAGGCAGCGCCTGTTTCACAATCACCCGGCTTTTGCCCGAAGTATCACGGATCTTAAACACCAGATTCAGGTTTCCGTCACCGATTTCATCGGCCGTCACCAGGGATTGCGGATCCGCCACACCGCCAAACTGGCGGGCATATTCAACGGCATCTTCAGCGGTAAACGTGTAGTAGCGCGACATCCTGACCTCTCGAATTCTTTTTTAGCCTTTAAAGCGTTTAGACGTCTATACATCCGTTACGCATGTTGGCAGAATAAGTGACCAGATGCAACCGGGCAACAAGGATTTAACCAACAATGCAAAACCTCACAACCACCAGTTTACGTATTCGTGAAAATCAGCTGTGGATCCTCGACCAGCAAGCCCTGCCGCAACGCGCTGACTGGCGTGAATGCCGCGACGTCAGCGAACTGGTGGATCACATCCGCACCCTGCGCGTGCGTGGTGCGCCGCTGATTGGTTTGTCCGCCAGCCTGCTGCTGGCCCTGCTGGCCGGACAGGGTATGACCCCGGATCAACTGCATCACGCGCTGGAAATACTGCGCGCTTCGCGCCCGACAGCAGTCAACCTGATGAACAATCTCGACCGTATGAAAGCCGCGTTGCAGCACACTGATTACGTGAAAGCGGCGGCAGAAGAAGCCTTGCGACTGGTCGAGGAAGACCGCGCCTTATGTGACAGCATTGCCGCGCACGGCGCGACACTGGTCTCGCCCGGCAGCCGTTTGCTTACTCATTGCAATACCGGCGGGCTGGCGACAGCCGGTGTTGGTACGGCAATCGGCGTGATCCGCCTTGCGCATGAACAGGGCTATGTCGCGCAGGTGTGGGTAGATGAAACCCGTCCGCTGTTACAGGGCGGGCGTCTCACCGCCTGGGAACTCGGCGAGCTGGGCATTCCTTATCAGCTGATTTGTGATTCGATGGCCGCCAGCCTGATGGCGCAAAAACAGGTCGATGCCATCTGGGTCGGTGCCGACCGCATTGCCGCCAACGGTGATGTGGCGAACAAAATCGGCACTTACAGTCTGGCCGTGCTGGCGAAATATCACGGCATCCCGTTCTACGTGGCCGCGCCGCATACCACGCACGATCCGCACTGCCCTGACGGCGCGGCGATCCCCATCGAACAGCGCGCGGCGGCTGAAGTTACCGGCGTTTCCGGCAGTTTCGGATCCGTACAATGGGCACCGGCTGACGCACAGGTTTACAACCCGGCATTTGACGTCACCCCGGCAGAACTGATCAGCGGATGGGTGCTGGATGTGGGGGTGGTGACGCCGGATCAGGTTCGCGGGGGTATTTTCCGGCAAGCCTTGCAGTGATCCCTTCAATGAATAATGCGGCGCCTGCGGGCGCTGTTTTTTTGAGCTGATGATAAGAAAATCCCAAAAATGTAAGGAAATCGAAAAGCAATATCTGTTAGGATTATTCTTAGCCAATTTTAAATTTTATTCTCTTTCAGAGCCGGTATTCCGTGACTGAAAAGAATAAAAATGGCTATTGAGATAATTCATCGTTTTTAAGTGAAATATCCGCTTCAACCTATTGGAACGACATTAAACCAAATTAATTTAATTTGGCACGGGCTGCTTTTGCCCGTTAATAAGACATTATATGGACAAGGAATAGTAACATGAGGAAATCAGTTTTCATTTTGTCGGCCATGATTGCGGCAGGCACATTATCAGGGTGCGCTACAGAATCATCCCGCACAGTAGAAGTTCAGAAAGTCGCTTCTTATAACACGCAATATAACGGCCCCCGCAGTCCGATTTCTGTCGGCAAATTCGATAACCGCTCCAGCTATATGAGTGGTATTTTCTCCGACGGCGTTGATCGTCTGGGCAATCAGTCTAAAACCATTCTGGTTACCGACCTGCAACAAACTGGCCGCTTTAATGTATTAGACCGCACGAATATGGCGGAAATTAAAGAAGAAGCCGGAATTAAAGGGCAGGCACAAACGCTGAAAGGGGCTAACTACGTCATTACCGGTGATGTGACTGAATTTGGCCGTAAAGAAGTTGGCGACAACCAGCTGTGGGGCATCCTCGGCCGCGGTAAGCAGCAAATTGCGTATGCCAAAGTCAGCCTGAATGTGGTCAACGTCCAGACCTCTGAAGTGGTGTATTCCTCTCAGGGCGCAGGCGAATACTCCCTGTCCAACCGCGAAATTATTGGTTTCGGCGGCACCGCCAGTTATGACTCCACGTTAAACGGTAAAGTGCTGGATTTAGCGATCCGCGAAGCGGTGAATAATCTGGTGAATGGAATCGAAAGCGGCGCATGGCGTCCGGCTAATTAATCATACGGATATTCTGAAATGATATTATGTAAAAACCGAAGTGCCGTGATAAAAGTCGGCTTTGTTACCTTAGCGTTATTATTAGCGGGCTGCGCAAAACAGGCTGATAAATCATTATATAACTGGGATAACTATCAGAAGACCGTTTACCAGTATTATCAGGGCGACAAAGTCGGACCGGAAGAGCAAATCGCGTCATTGAAAGAGTCGATTGAAAAATCCCGCGCCACCGGTAAAGCCGTTCCCCCTGGCCTGCACGCGCAACTCGGATTACTTTATGCCAATACCGGTCATACCGATCTGGCATTCCAGGAATTCAATACGGAGAAAAGTTTATTTCCGGAGTCAGCAACCTACATGGATTTCCTGCTGAAAAATAAAGGGAGAGTTAAATGAAACGTTTATTCCTGCTGACCGGTATGGTGCTGACGTTGCTGCTGACAGGCTGTGCGAAAAAAGCGTCTTACGATTACACGGCGTTTAAAGAGAGCAAGCCGCGGTCGATTCTGGTGCTGCCGCCGGTGAACCATTCACCGGATGTGAACGCCAGCCACAGCATGCTTTCCACCGTGACGGCACCGCTGGCTGAAGACGGCTTCTATGTTTTCCCTGTGGCTGTGGTTGAGGAAACGTTCAAGCAGAACGGCATAACCGGTGCGGAAGATATCCGTGCAGTCAGCGCCGCCAAACTGCGTGAAATTTTCGGTGCGGATGCCGCGCTTTACATTGATATCACCAGCTACGGCAGCACTTATATGGTGGTTTCCAGTGAAACCCGTGTGACCGCTAATGCCAAACTGGTGGATTTACGCAATGGCAAAGTGCTGTGGACAGGTAACGCCACTGCCTCTGACAGCGAAAATGACAACAACAACGGCGGGATCATCGGCATGCTGGTTCAGGCTGCGGTGAAGCAAATCTCCAGCACGATGTCCGACAAAGGTCATGATATCGCCGGGCTCACCAGCTACCGTCTGCTGAGTGCATCTCAGACCGACGGCCTGCTGTACGGCCCACGCTCACCGAATTATGGTAAGCAGGTAATGCGTTAAAGGCCTGAAGAAAGCCGTCCCTTGCGGGACGGCTTTCTGGCTTACTTGCCCGGTGCGTTAATGATCACATTAAGAGAGTTGTTGGAAATGCTCCAGCTCCCCTTCCCTTGTGTCAGCGTCGCGCCGGTGACAACGAGAAAGATACAGATGTACCGTTTCATTGTGCGGTCCTTGCAAAGACCGCTTCACGTCAACACCACCGGTGATATCTCCGTGAAAACAAGCGCTAGTCTGCGCCTGCGTTGACGGTCGTTGGACATCCTTTCCTGAAACCGGTGCCCGTTTGCTAAGACGGCGTAAAGGCCCGGCGTCATCATACACGCATTGCCTGGGTCCTTGACAAATAAGTTCAAAAAGTAGACTATCCCTCCCGCTAGTCTGCGCTTGCGTTACATCAGTAACGAAGCCCGCTGGAAAGGCCGCTAACCTGACCAGCACAAAAAAACCACCTTCTGGTGGTTTTTTTGTTTCTGCAGTATGCAAACCTTACTCACCCATCCTCGGGTACGCATCGGCAATCTTGTCGCCGGTGAAATGCGCCACCCACCCTTCCGGATTATCGAAAACGCGGATCGCGGTAAATGACGGAGAGCCGCCCATATCAAACCAGTGGCGGGTGTTGGCCGGTACGGAAATCAGATCGTTTTTCTCGCACAGGATCTGGAAAATCTTGCCGTTCAGGTGCAGACAAAACAGCCCTGCGCCTTCGACGAAGAAACGCACTTCGTCTTCACCGTGCGTATGTTCGGAGAGGAATTTAGTGCGCAGCACCTCGCGCTGTTCGTTGTCCGGACGCATGCTGATCACGTCCCAGCTCTGGTAGCCCTTCTCTTCGACCAGTTTGTCGATTTCATGCTGATAGGCGGCAATGACGTCCTGCGGCTGCGGGTTCGCGCCTAAATCGCGGTCGGCCTGCCAGCGTTCGAAACGCACATCAATTTTGCTCAGTTCGGCGGCGATCGCGTCGCCGTCGCGGCTTTCCCACACCGGTGCGGAAGGATCCTGGTCACTAAAAATCGTTAATGCACTCATGGTCAACCCTCTTATAAGAATGTTTCTAAGGCTATCTGATCAAAACGATTAACTTGCAGGTGATCGCTGAGCTCGTCAGCGTCATCGCGGATCAGCTGACAGGTATGCCAGCCCGCTAAGCGCGCGGCGTCCAGCTCCTGACGGATGTCCGATAAAAACAGTAAATCCTGCGGCGGCAATATCAGTTGTTCAGCGATGTTCTGATACGACTCCGTTTCACGCTTGGCCCCGACGCGGGTATCAAAATAGCCACTGAACAACGGCGTTACATCGCCCGCATCGCTGTAGCCGAACAGCAGTTTTTGCGCATCCACCGACCCGGAGGAATAGACGCACAGTTGCAGACCTTCCGCTTTCCACGCTTCCAGTTGCGGCGCGACGTCGGGATACAGATGCCCGCGAAAATCGCCGTTCTCATAGCCGGTACGCCAGATGATGCCCTGCAACACTTTCAGCGACGTCGATTTCACGTCGTTGTCCATGTAGGTAAAAAGCTGTTCGATGAGCGCTTCGACGCTGGCCTGTGGCCGGTCGATTTCAGCGCGTAAAGCGTCCAGCGCCGCTGCGACGTCCGGCTGCTCATGCTCATGACGCAGGAACTCCGCCAGACGCTGACGGGCATAGGGGAATAACACCTGATGTACAAAACGGATATCCGTGGTGGTGCCTTCAATATCAGTGATAATGGCGCGGATCATTTAGCCTCCAGCAGGCGACGTTGCAGTTCACACTGGAACAGGAATTCCAGCCCTTCCAGATGGCGGCGCGCTTCCGCCACATCCCGTCCCCAGCAGGTCAGCCCGTGGCCGCGCAGCAGAAAACCATACTGCAACGGCGTGTGCTCCGCTGACGCCATAATCTTCTGCGCCAGCGCGGAAATATCCTGGCTGTTGTCGAAAATCGGGATCACCACCTGATCAAGGTGCGAGGTCTGGCCGCTGAGCGATTTCTGCATCTCATAGCCTTCCAGCACCAGCGCACCGCTGCGTTCTACCCGCGATAACACCGTCGAGTTGACAGAATGGGTATGCAGCACCGCGCCTGTTTCAGGATAGCGGGAATACAGCATGGTGTGCAGGCCGGTTTCCGCTGAAGGACGTCGGCCGTCGGGCGCAAGGCCGCTTTCCAGTTCAACCCGCAGGAAATCGCCTGCGGTCAGTGATCCTTTGTCTTTCCCTGATTCGGTGATCAGGCAATGGGCATCGCCTTCACGCACGGACATGTTGCCGCCCGTTGCCGGGCTCCAGCCCTTCTGACCAATCCAGTGACAGGCCGCCAGCAGCGCGCCCAGTTGCAAATTCTCTGTCATTTTTATCCTGAAAAAACGGTGCGTTGAGGGACTGAGTTTGGGGTGAAAATAGCGATATATAAAAAGTTAAGTGCCTTAGACCGAATTGGCATTTAGCCATCTAAGCGTCTCGATTGCCAAATATTAACATCGTGTTATATTGTGAGCAACATCGCTATTTGCACACCTGACGCCTGTCAGGTCAACGGTCCAGGAGTATTGACCCGCCATGAGCACAGCAGCATTGATCCCCGAAAGTAAGCTCCCTGCATTAGGCACCACGATTTTCACCCAGATGAGTGCGCTGGCGCAGAAACACAATGCGATTAACCTGTCGCAGGGTTTTCCTGATTTCGACGGCCCGCATTATCTGCGTGACCGTCTGGCGTATCACGTCAGTCAGGGCGCGAACCAGTACGCGCCGATGACCGGCACCGCGCAGCTTCGTGAAGCCATTGCCGCGAAAACCGAACAGATTTACGGCTATGCACCGGACGCCAACACCGACATCACCATCACGGCGGGCGCGACCGAGTCGCTGTATATCGCCATCACCGCGCTGGTGTCGAAAGGTGATGAAGTGATTGCTTTCGATCCGAGCTATGACTGCTACGCCCCGGCGGTAGAACTGGCGGGCGGCGTGATGAAGCGTATTCAGTTACAGCCACCGGAGTTCAGGGTGAACTGGGCGGAATTCGCCGATCAGATCACCGACCGCACGAAGCTGGTGATCATCAACACCCCGCACAATCCGTCGGCCACAGTCTGGAGCCACAGCGACGTTGAACAGCTCTGGCAGACCATTGCGGATAAGCACATTTTCGTGCTGAGCGATGAAGTGTATGAGC
Source organism: Rahnella victoriana (assembly GCF_021276285.1). Taxonomy (NCBI): domain Bacteria; kingdom Pseudomonadati; phylum Pseudomonadota; class Gammaproteobacteria; order Enterobacterales; family Yersiniaceae; genus Rahnella; species Rahnella victoriana. The sequence goes on along the minus strand of NZ_CP089919.1, from coordinate 2,662,508 downwards.
ACATCTGTTTTGCCCCCGAAGGCCACGCCAGCGTGCTGCGTCATCCCGAACTGCGTCAGCGCGCCATTGCGGTGTCATCGTTCGGCAAAACCTATCACATGACCGGCTGGCGCGTGGGGTACTGCGTGGCACCGGCGGTGATCAGCGCCGAACTGCGCAAGGTTCATCAGTATCTGACCTTCTCCATCACCACGCCGGTTCAGCTGGCACTGGCGGATATGCTGCGCGAAGCGCCGGAACACTGGCAGGAATTACCGGCCTTTTATCAGGCCAAACGCGACCGTCTGGCGCAGGGGCTGGCTAACAGTCGCCTGAAGGTGTTACCCAGCCAGGGCACCTATTTCCTGCTGGTCGATTACAGTGACGTATCCGATCTGGACGATGTTGCATTCTGCCACTGGCTGACTGAACATGTTGGCGTGGCGGCCATTCCGATGTCGGTCTTCTGCGCCGCGCCTTTCCCCCATAAACTGATCCGGCTGTGCTTCGCCAAACAGGAAGCCACGCTGGACGCTGCTGCGGAGCGCCTGTGTCAACTTTAAAACTGTCTGTACTGCAACAGCCGCTGGTGTGGCTGGACGGTGAGGCTAACCTCGCCCATTTCGACGGTCTGCTCGGTGCGCTGACCGGCCGCGACCTGATCGTGTTGCCGGAAATGTTTACCACCGGTTTCGCCATGCAGGCACCGGGCAGCGCGCTGCCGGAGTCGCGTGTGGTGCAATGGCTGCAACAGTGGGCAAAACAGCTCGGCGCGATGGTTGGCGGCAGTGTGGCGTTAAGCACCACGGAAGGCGCGGTGAACCGTTTTCTGCTGGTGGAACCGCAGGGCAAAGTGCATTTTTACGACAAACGTCACCTGTTCCGCATGGCCGGTGAACACAATTATTATGTGCCGGGCAAACGCCGTGAAATCGTCGAATGGCGCGGCTGGCGTATTTTGCCGCAAGTCTGTTACGACCTGCGTTTCCCGGTGTATTCCCGCAACCGTCAGGATTACGATCTTGCGCTTTACGTCGCCAACTGGCCTGCCCCGCGCAGCCGCCACTGGCAGACGTTGCTCGCCGCCCGTGCGATTGAAAACCAGGCGTACGTCGCCGGGTGCAACCGCGTCGGCCATGATGATAACGGCCATTACTACAGCGGCGACAGCCTGATCATTAATCCGCAGGGTGAAGAACTGGCGCGGGCTGAGCCGGGTTCGGCAATGATTATCGATGCCGAACTGTCACTGGAAGCACTACAGGATTACCGCGAAACCTTCCCCGCGTGGCGCGATGCCGATACCTTTTTGCTTCATGATTAAAAAAATGCCCCGGACTTCTCAGCCGGGGCATTTTTAATTCATACCGTTCTGCCACTTCCCGCCGCTGTTAATTTCCGCCTATAAAATCCGCCTTACCAATATTCACACCCAGATGGCGCAGAATGTTGTAGGCCGTGGTGATGTGAAAATAAAAGTTCGGTACGGCAAATACGGTGACGTAACTTTGCGCGGTGAATTTCAGTTCATGGTTTCTGCCTTTCACCACGATCTCACGGGATTCATCGCCTTCCAGCTTCGCGACATCCACGCTTTCGATAAAGCGCAGGGTTTTGGCGATACGTTCCTGCAACTGGGCAAAGGTCACTTCATTGTCTTCCATCGCCGGTGCGGCCACGCCGGACAGACGGGCGATGGCGCCTTTCGACATATCACTGGTGATTTGCACCTGACGCGCCAGCGGATACATATCCCCGGCCAGACGGGTATTCAGAACGTCCTCTTCTGATTTACCGTTTTCCTTTGCCCATGCCGCGCCCTTTTCCAGCAAGGCTGAAAGATTCTGTAAACCACGAACAAACTGTGCCGCCGTACTGCCATAAAGCGATGCTGACATGATGCTTCCTTAGTGAATGAAGTGTTAGAACTACCGGCGCTACCTTAGCGCGTTATGGTCTGAACAGCGTGTCGTTTTATAGCAGTGAAGTGTGACCAAATGCGTGTTTGCGACATACCTCCCTCTTTTTGTCAGAGCATGTAAAGACATCCCTGTGTGGATCAATTCTTGCATTCAATACCCCCGCAAAAACATCTGACAGAGGACACCTGATGACCATCACCTTTATTGCACACTCCACGCCCGAACCCGCGTTGTACGGCGCGATGGCAGCGATACTTGCTGAATTGCGCGCTTTGCCGCTGTGTCACTTTCCCGTCAGTCATGATGCGCAACATTATCCGAACGCACGTCAGCATGTCACCGCGCAGGGTCATGCACTGACCAGTGGACTGGTATGGCTAGAACGCCTGACCGGGCGCGGCGCGGGTGAAGCGTCCGGCGTTGAATCCCTGATTTATCGGGCACTTAAAGAAGATATCGTCGTGCCATTGCGTGAACCGCTCTCCGCAGGGCTGGCGGCACAACTCGCTGAACAGGGCATCGAAATCGAATCATTAACCGTGGTGCGCCATCAGGATAAATTCCAGCTGGAAGATTGCGCCACAGGCAAAATTCGCAGTAACGGCTGGGGACGCGATGCCTTTGGCCGCTGGGCGTTAGGTTCGGTTTCACAACCGGTGATGCGGGCAGGAAAAACCCTGCGTGTGGCGCTGGTGGGTGATTTTGCCGAGCAGCGTGACAGCTATCCGGCGATGCTCGCTGCACTGGGAGATGCTGCCGATGCACTGGCAATGAACATTGATGTTATTTATATCACGCCGTCACTGGCGGGCAGTCAGCTTGACGCCACGCTGTCTGACGTCGACGGCATTATGTTGCCGGGCGCGACGCTCACCCGCAGCGAGATGCAGACCGGGCAACTGGCGACCGCCGCCTGGGCACTGGAAAACCAGACGCCGGTATTTGGCATTAATCAGGGGATGCATCAGATGGTCACCGCGCTGGGGCAAAAGGTGCTCGGGCAGGATCGCGTCGTCATGCACGGGCCGTCAACGCTCGGCAGCCTGCAAACCGGTTTGCCGCTTGCGGAACATATACAGCCGCGTCTGGGAAATCATCCGGTCATGACCCGCAGTGGCAGCCTGCTGGCGAATAAAACGGGGGAGGAATTTACCCTGCGTTACAACCAGCGCCGTTATCTCAATCCGCAATTACTGGCCGAACTGGAAAGCGCCGGATTGCGCGTGTCAGGGTATGACGAAAGTGGTGAACAGGCGCAGGCGGTTGAACTGAACAATCATCCGTTCTTTCTCGGCGTGCAGGGACAACCGGAACTGATGTCGCGCCGTGAACGCCCGAACCCGCTGCTGATGGCGTTCCTGCAACAGGTCCGTCAGAGCAACCGCGACCGGGATATCAGTCACGCCGCCCTGACCAAAAGCGTGCGGCTTAAACATCCGCACCTGCTGATGGGCTGACGGAAGCGAAAGCTAACTGCCGCGATACGTTGAATAAGAATACGGACTGATCAGCAGCGGCAGATGGTAATGATCCTGACTGCCGTCGATCACCACATCAATGATCGCCGAGTGATACAGCGTTTCGCGGCCGGTCGCCGTGAAATACGCGCCGATATCCGCACACAACCGGTAATGCCCGGAAGCCACCGGCTCCGGCGTTAATTTCGCGGCGCGGCCATCGGCGTCGGTTTGGGTTTCGCTGACGAGCGTGATGCTTCGCCCTTCAAGGTGTTCCAGCCAGACGCGCACATTGGCCGCAGGCTGCCCTAAAGACGTATCCAAAATATGGGTAGTGATGCGTGTCATAACGGGAATATCTCCTTTAAACGCAGCAGGGTAATTTCTTTCAGCTGTTGTGCCGTTTCCTGATCTTCCGCGTCCGGTTTATTTTTCAGCCGCCGTTGCAGGTTATCCAGAATCTCCTCTGAACAGCGGCCTTTCGCGCGGATCAGAAACACCCGGCCAAAACGCTGTTCATAACGCAGATTACCGTCATGCAGCGCATCAATCACTGCCTGCTGACTGATGTTCAGCGTTGCCTGTTCGCCACGGGAAAGCTGCGCTTCTTTGCTGGCACCGCTCGCTCGCTCGCCAATGCGCGGATGTGCTGACAGCGCCTGCGTAATCTCTTCCGGCTGCCAGCTTTCGCAGGCCGCTTCAGCGCGATGCAGCACGTCTTGCGCAGAAGCGTAAGGCCGTCCGTCACTGACGATTTTCGCCCACGAAGGAATATTCACCAGCGGGCGCAACAGGGCAACGGCTTCAAATTCGGACAGCGCATTGAATTCTTCAAAGGTCATAAATGCCCCTCAGCAAAACTCAGCACGGTATTGATATACGCCTGCACCGCGTAAGCCACGTCGCCGGTGGTGACAGATTCATCGGGATGATGGCTGACGCCGTCTTTACAGCGCACAAACAACATGCCGACCGGCCAGCATTCTGCGATGGCAATCGCGTCGTGCCCTGCTCCGCTTGGCAGCGACATCGCCTGTCCCTGTAATTGTAAAACGCTCTGGCTGAGGCGGTGTTGCAGACCGGCGTGACATTCCGTCGCGCTGATAGCGTAAAACTGCTCAGCGGCGAAGGTCAGGCCGCGCCGTGCCGCGATATCGCGGCCTTTTGCCAGCAGCGTTTCCAGCAGCGCAGAGAGATCATCATCACGCGGTCCGCGTACATCCAGCGACAGTTTGACCTGCCCCGGAATAACATTCACCGCGCCCGGCAGACATTCCAGTGTGCCGACCGTTGCCACCAGATTGCGGCCGGTGGCGGTGGTGATACTTTCAATCGCCAGCGTCCATTCGGCGGCGGCGGTCAGCGCATCCTGACGCTGCCCCATCGGTACGGTTCCGGCATGTCCGGCGTGACCGGTGAATTCGCAATTGAGACGACGTGCGCCGTTAATCGCCGTGACCACACCGAGCGGCACATCTGCCGTTTGCAGGCACGGTCCCTGCTCGATGTGCAATTCGAGGTACGCGCAGAAATCGCTGACCGCGCGCTGTGACGCGCCGATCTTCAGCGGATCCAGCCCGACATTCTGCATCGCCTGTGCGACAGAAATCCCCTGCGCGTCCTGACGTTCCAGCCAGCCGGCTGGCCAGGTGCCGGTCAGCCCGCGACTGCCCAGCAGCGTGATGCCAAAACGCGTGCCTTCCTCATCGCAGAAGCCGACGATTTCCACCGCCATCGGCAAACGGATGGCGTTCTGATGCAGATGCGCCACCACTTCCAGCGCGGTCAGCACGCCCAGCGGGCCATCGTATCGCCCCGCATTACGCACGCTGTCGAGATGCGAACCGAGCAGGATGGCGGGAGCCGAAGGATCCAGCCCTTCGTAGCGCCCGCAGATATTGCCGACGCTGTCCTGCCAGACGCGCATACCGGCCGCTTCCATCCAGTCGCCCACCACCTGATTGGCCTGCAAATGTTCGGCTGAGAGATACACGCGGGTCAGTTGCCCCGGTGTTTCGCTGATGGCGGCCAGCGCATCGCAGCGCGCCATCACCCGTTCAGCGGCAAGCTTTGCGCTTTCGGAAACCGCAGCCAGCGTAAAGGCTTCTGCCATTACTGACCTCCTGCGTAGTGATCCCAGGCGGCCTGCGCGCCAGCGCCGTATTTCGACGCGAAGCCCAGACGTTTGAGCACCGCTTCCAGCGCCACCAGCGTTTGCAACACGCAGTCTTTACGCGCGTTGTAACCCATGGTGCCGATACGCCAGATTTTCCCGGCCAGCGGGCCAAATGATGTGCCGATTTCAATGCTGAAATCGTTAAGCATCATCTGGCGCACCTGTTCGCCATGAACGCCCTGCGGAATGACCACGCCGAGCACGTTGTTCATGCGGTTATTCAGGTCGCCGAACACTTCCAGCCCCATGCCCTGAATCCCTGCCAGCAGCGCGCCGCCGTGCAGTTTGTGACGGGCGATGCCGGTATCCAGCCCTTCTTCCAGAATGATGCGCGCGCACTCACGCGCCGCAAACAGCATGCTGGTGGCTTCGGTGTGATGATTCAGACGCTCCGGCCCCCAGTAATCCATGATCATGCCCAGATCGAAATAGTTGGAATAGATCATCTCGTCGTCACCGTCGGCGTGATCAGCGGTACGGATGCCTTCTTCCACGCATTTACGGCGGCGGATTTGCTCTTCAAAACGCGGGCTGATGGTCACCGGTGAGCTGCCGGACGGGCCGCCGAGGCATTTCTGCAAACCGGCAGACACCGCGTCTAAGCCCCAGGCATCGGTTTCCAGCGGGTTACCGCCAAAGGACGCAGTGGCATCGGAGTAAAACAGCACGCCGTGACGGCGGCAGATTTCACCCAGTTGCTCCAGCGGTTGCAACATGGTGGTGGACGTATCGCCCTGCACGGTCAGCAGCCAGCGCGGTTTTACCGATTTAATCGCATCTTCAATCTGCTGCGGATCAAACACTTCGCCCCACGGCGCTTCGATGGTGTGCACTTCGGCGCGGCAGCGGCGGGCAATTTCACACAGCAGATGGCCGAAACGGCCAAACACCGGCACCAGCACTTTGTCGCCCGGACGGATGCCGGAAAGCAGCACGGCTTCGATACCGGCGCGCGAGGTGCCGTCGATCAGTAACGTCCACTGGTTTTCGGTTTTATACAGCGCACGGTACAGCGCCATCACTTCGTTCATGTAGCCGGTCATTACCGGGTCGTATTGCCCGACCAGCTGACTCGCCATTGCCCGCAGCACGCGCGGGTCAGCATTGATTGGCCCCGGCCCCATCAGCAGACGGGTTGGCGGGTTGATTTGTCCGGGAGAGATGAAATCTGACATAGTTAATCCTTTACAATGTTAGCTTGCAGCAGCCTCACTAAGGCCGCGGACGGATGCGATAAACTGTTTCAGCTCGGGGGTTTGCGGATTGGCAAACAACGCCCGGCTTTCGCCCTGTTCCCACACGGTGCCCTGATGCATAAACACCACGCGGTCGCCCACTTCGCGGGCAAAATTCATTTCGTGCGTCACCAGCACCAGCGTCATGCCTTCTTTCGCCAGTTGCTCGAGCACTTTCAATACTTCGCCGACTAATTCCGGATCCAGTGCCGAGGTGATTTCATCACACAGCAGCACTTTCGGGTTCATCGCCAGCGCACGGGCAATCGCCACACGTTGCTGCTGGCCGCCGGAAAGATTCGACGGGTAATAATCCATGCGATCCGCCAGCCCGACTTTCGCCAGCATCTGCGCGGCCAGTTCACGGCATTCGGCGGCGGACTTTTTCAGCACGCGCCGTGGTGCCAGCATGACGTTTTCCAGCGCGGTCATGTGCGGAAAAAGATTGAAGCTCTGAAACACCATACCGACGGAACGGCTGATGTCACGCGCCTGAGAATCGCGGTCAGTGATGGTCATGCCGCCCAGTTTGATGCTGCCTTCCTGATAGCCTTCCAGCCCGTTCATGCAGCGCAACAGCGTGCTTTTACCTGAACCGCTGCGGCCGATGATCGAAATCACTTCGCCGCTGTCGATATCCAGATCCACGCCTTTCAGCACGTGGTTCTGACCGTAATATTTCTGAACCTGATTGATGGTGATCAGTGGCATTACTGTTTATCTCCACGCAATGATTTTTCTAAATGCTGACTGTAACGGGACAGCGGATAGCACATCAGGAAGTAGCCCAGCGCCACTAATCCAAACACTTTGAACGGCTCATACGTCACGTTGTTCAGCATGGTTCCGGCTTTGGTCAGTTCGACAAAACCGATAATCGACGCCAGCGCGGTGCCTTTCACCACCTGCACGGAAAACCCGACGGTCGGCGCAATGGCAATCCGCAGCGCCTGCGGGGTGATCACCCGCCATAAGGTCTGACCGAAATTCAGGCCGAGACAGCGTGACGCTTCCCACTGACCTTTCGGCAGCGCGGCAATACTGCCGCTCCAGATATCCACCAGATACGCGCTGGTATACAGCGTCAGCGCCAGCGCGGCGGCGGTCCACGGGCTGACGTTGATGCCAAACAGGCCAAGCCCGAAGAAGGCCAGGAACAGCTGCATCAGCAGCGGCGTGCCCTGAAACAGTTCGGAATACAGACGCACAAACCGTGTCGGCCAGCGGCGTTTGGTCAGCCGCAATAACAGCAGCGGCAAGGTCACCAGCGTGCCGCCGATAAACGCGGTCAGCGACAGCAGCAAGGTCCAGCGCGCCGCCAGCAGGAGATTGCGCACAATGTCCCAGTCGGTGAAGGTCATCATCAGTTTTCACTCCCAAAGACACGGCGTCCGGCCAGCAGCAACAGCTGACGCATCGCCACCGACAGCAACAGATAGAACAAGGTGGTGACCAGATACACTTCAAAACTGAGGAAAGTGCGCGACTGAATTAAGTTTGCAGCAAACGTCAGTTCCTCAAAAGACACCTGCGACACCACGGAAGATCCGAGCATCACGATAATGCACTGGCTGACCAGCGACGGATAAATGCGTTTCAGCGACGGCGGTAATACGACGCGCAGAAACGTCTGGCTGCGGGTTAATCCCAGCACGCGCCCGGCTTCCCACTGGCCTTTCGGCGTCACCTGAATACCGGCGCGGATAATTTCCGTGCTGTACGCGCCGAGGTTAATCAGCATCGCCAGCAGCGCCGCCTCACCGGCGGTCATTTTCAGACCGATGGCCGGCAGGCCAAACACAATGAAAAACAACTGCACCACAAACGGCGTATTACGGATGGCTTCGACATACACGCCCCAGACCGCACGCAGGGTTTTATGGTTGCCGCAGCGGATGGCTGCGCCGCAAATCCCTATTGCGACACCGCCAACCGTTGCCAGTACCGTCAGCTCAATGGTGGTCCATAAACCGGCCAGCAGTTCCGGCATATAAGGCCACAGCGCGCTAAAGTTAAGCTGATAGGTCATGAAAGATCTCCGTGAAAACGTTAATTACGCGCCGATGGAAGCCGGCAGCGGAGCCTTCATCCATTTTTCGGACAGCGTATTCAGCGTTTTATCTTTGATACCTTCGGCGATCAGGGCATTCACTTTATCTTTCAGCGCCGGTTCGTCTTTACGCAGGCCGACGTAGCACGGCGAGTCTTTCAGCATCACTTTCGACACCGGCGCTTTAGCCGGATTCATGCGGGCAATGGCCGCCACCACCAGGTTACCGGTGGCGATGTATTCCACCTGACCGGACAGGTACGCTGACAACGTGGTGTTGTTGTCTTCATAACGCTGAATTTTGGCATCTTTCGGCGCCACATCGGTCAGCGCCAGATCTTCTACCGCGCCACGGGTCACGCCGATGGTTTTGCCGGACAGTGTTTTCAGATCGGCCAGTTTGTCACCCTGCGCGCCAAACACGCCGAGGAAGAACGGCGCATAGGCGTTACTGAAATCGATCACTTTTTCGCGCTCGGCGTTTTTGCCGAGGCTGGAAATCACCAGATCGACTTTATCCGTTTGCAGGTAAGGCACGCGGTTGGCGCTGGTCACCGGCACCAGTTGCAACTTAAGTTTCATCTTGTCGGCCAGATACTGCGCCATGTCGATGTCATAACCTTCCGGCTGCAAATCCTTGCTCACCGAACCAAACGGCGGGAAGTCCTGCGGCACCGCCACGCGCAGCACGCCGCGCTTCTGAATATCCTGCAACTGATCGGCCATCGCGCCGGATGCCTGAAGCACCAGCATTGCCGCGCCTGCCCATGCCAACAGCCGTTTGTTCATGTTCATAGATTATCTCCGGTGAAAGGTTTTTGGAACGATAGATTCTTATATTTAAAACTTTGCAACGAATGTGCCAAAAGCCACGCAGCAGGAAAAATGTGCGCAAAGTCACGGTGAGACAAGGAATTATAAAAAGTGGCGGAACCGGCAGGCGGGTTTTTTTGCCCTGAACCAGGGCAAAAGCAGGAAGGAAAGGCATTTCATAACGCACTATCATTGTGCAGGAGCACCAGAAAAGCGCCCCGTTTGCCCCTCAGACGGGGATCAGCGTTGCTCCAGTTCGTCGAGATCGGCGTAAAGATCGCTGATCTGATGAATACGCTGACGGCCCTGAGCGAGCATATCGTGCAGCAATGCATTACTGAGTAAATTCGCCAGACTCATGGCAGAAGAATAACTGTCGAACGCCGAGACACTGTCGAGCGGCGCGGCCAGATGCCAGGTCGCCAGCGGGATAAGCGTCTGTGCCTGTGGCTCGCACACCAGTAGGACCGGCACACACAGCGTGTGTAACTGCGTCAGAATGGCCTTCGCCATGCGCGGCCTGCGGCGGAAGGCGACAAAAATCACCACATCCTGCGCAGTGAGATCCACCAGTTCTTCCGCCAGCGTTTGCCCCGGTTGCGGCATCATCATCACGCCTGCGCGCACCTGAATCAGCTGCTGACGAAGGTGCAGCGCCACCGGATAACTGTTACGAAAACCCAGCAACCGCACCTGTCGCGCCTGACTCAGCGCGGTGATCAGCGCGCCAAACTGTACGCCATCAATCTGGTTAATCCACTGCGTCAGGTTCGCCATTTCCTGCTTGTAGTGCCGGGATAACAAGGTGTTGCCCTGTACCGCATCGCGGCTGTCGGTCAGCGGCATTCCGCTCTGGCGCAGGGTGCGCATCTCATCACGCATATCGCGATAGCTCGGATAACCGAGGCGTTTAAACAGGCGGCTGACCGTGGCTTTCGATACGCCGCTGAGCCGCGCCAGTTCGGCGCTGTTGTAACTCATCAGGTCGTCGATGCTGGCAAAAATAAAGTCTGCCACCCGCTGTTCCTGCGGCGTCAGTTCTGCGTAATGGTCACGCAGACGTTCATCTATCTGTTTCATCTCCGTCCCTTTTGTAACCAATGTTTCAGCCATTCAGCGGAACATACCATGCACTATGCTTGCCAATGCAAGCAAAATTATGTGCGAAAGCCGGCGGCTTTTGCCGATGTGGAACACCTCTTGCTTAACTTTATCCCTACGCGCCCTCAACCCTGCAAGCACGGGCAGCATAAAAAAAGCGTCTCAAAAAAGGACATCGCATGATTAACAGTAACAGCGCACCGCTGGGCATGGCGGTCACACCTCATCATCTGGCGAGCCAGAGTGCGCTTGCGGTATTGCGCGAAGGCGGCAATGCCATCGAAGCCATGGTGGCGGCAGCCGCCACGATTGCCGTGGTGTATCCGCACATGAACGGGCTGGGCGGCGACGGCTTCTGGCTGATTGTGCCGCCGCAGGGCAATCCGGTGGCTATCGATGCCAGCGGCGCGGCGGGCGCCCTCGCCTCTCTCGATTTCTACGCTGGTGAAACGCACATTCCCCATCGTGGCCCGAAATCCGCGCTGACGGTTGCGGGCACTGTCGGCGGCTGGCAGGAAGCACTGAATGTGTCGGCTGAATTGGGTGGCGAACAGAAACCCCTCTCCCGCCTGCTGCGCGATGCCATCCGCTATGCGGCTGACGGTATTCCGGTCACCGCCTCGCAGGAAGCCGCCACCCGCGCCAAAAAACATGAGCTGAAGGATTTCCGCGCCTTTGCCGACATCTTTTTGCCTAACGGCGATGTGCCGCGTGCCGGTAACCGTTTCACCCAACCGCAGCTGGCACAAACCCTGTCGATGCTGTGTGAGGACGGACTGAACAGTTTCTATCGCGGCGAACTGGCCGACAACATGGCCGCCGACATGGAGAAACTCGGCATGCCGGTGACCCGTGCCGATCTCGCCGCTTATAAACCGCAGCGCCGTGTGCCGCTGCGCCTTAAACACAGCAAAGGCGAAATCTACAACCTGACCCCGCCGACGCAGGGACTGGTTTCGCTGGCCATTCTCGGGCTGACCGATCGCCTGCCGCTGGAAACCATGGATGAAAGCGCCACCATTCACAGCGTGGTGGAGGCCACCAAACTGGCGTTCGGCCTGCGCGACCGCTTTATCACCGACCCGCGCATGATGACGCAGGACGCGCAGGATCTGCTGGATCCGCAGTATCTCGACGCTCTCGCCACCCGCATCAAACCGCACAGCGCCGCAGACTGGGGCAAAGGTAAAGGGCCGGGCGATACCGTCTGGATGGGCGTGATGGACAGCAGCGGGCTGGCGGTGTCCTTTATCCAGAGCATTTATCACGAGTTCGGCAGTGGAGTCGTGCTGCCGGGCAGCGGCGTGTTGTGGCAAAACCGTGGCGCGTCTTTCAGCCTCGACGCCGGACATTTGCTGGCACTCGCGCCGGGCAAACAACCGTTCCACACCCTCAATCCCGCCGCCGCACGCTTATACGACGGGCGCACCATGGTGTACGGCTCGATGGGCGGTGACGGCCAGCCGCAAACCCAGGCCGCGGTGTTTATCCGCCATGTGGTGCAGGGTCAGTCTTTACAGCAGGCGATCAGCGGTCCGCGCTGGTTGCTGGGCCGTACCTGGGGCGAAAGTTCGGACTCACTGAAACTGGAGGGCCGTTTCGCCTATCCGACGCTGGCGGGACTGAGACAGCGCGGTCACGACGTCGAACTGTTGCCGGATTTCAGCGAAGCCGTCGGCCACGCCGGTGCCATTGTCCGCCATACCAATGGCATGTTTGAAGGTGCCTCCGACCCGCGCAGCAACGGCAGCGCCGCCGGATTTTGATCAGAGTTCGCTCATGAGAATTGATAAGGAAGCAGCATGAAAAATACCCCCGCAGCGACCGACTGGGCCGCGTATATCCGCCAGATGGAATCCGTTCTGGCGCTGGAACTCGACGACGTCCGTCGTCAGGAATTACTGGTACAGTTCAGCCGCATCGCGCAAATGGCGCAGCCGCTGATGGATTTACCGCTCGACCCGCGTCTGGAAATTGCCGGGGTGTACCGCGCATGACATCCTTTGATCGTTTTACTATCAGTCAGTTACATCAGGCCATTGTTCAGGGTGACATTTCAGCGACAGAGATTGCAACGTCGACGCTTGATGCGGTTGAACAGGCCAATCCGGTGATCAACGCCTGGACGCATATCACCCGCGAACGCATGCTGAGCGAAGCCGCAAAAGTCGATAAAACCCGTGCCAGCGGCGCGATTTTACCGCCGCTGGCAGGCATTCCGTATGCGGTAAAAAACCTGCTGGACGTGGCCGGTGAAGTAACGCTGGCAGGCGCGAGCCTCAACAGCAGCAACGCCGCCGCACGCCATGATGCCTGGACGGTTTCCCGCCTCGCGGCACAGGGCGCGATGCTTTCCGGCATGCTGAATATGGATGCTTACGCCTACGGTTTCACCACGGAAAACAGCCATTATGGTGCCACCCGTAACCCGCGGGATCTGGCGCGCGTGGCCGGAGGTTCTTCCGGTGGTTCAGCCGCCGCCGTCGCCGCCGGTCTGGTGCATTTCACTCTCGGCAGCGATACCAACGGATCGATCCGCGTCCCCTCTTCATTAAGCGGCATACTGGGGCTGAAACCCACCTTCGGACGCATTTCACGTCGCGGCAGTCAGCCGTTCGTCGCCAGCCTCGATCATATCGGCCCGATGGCGCGGTGCAGCGAGGATCTGGCGCAGGTGTATGACGCCATGCAGGGCACAGATCCGCAGGATCACTTCCAGGCAGATAAACCTGTTACCGAAACATTTTCTCAGCTCGGGCGCGGTCAGCAGGGTTTGCGCACCGCAGTACTTGGCGGTTATTTTTCCACCTGGTGCGACGACCATGCCAAAGCGGCGGTGCGCCAGATAGCGCAGGCGCTGGACGCACAGGAAGAAACCGAGATGCCACAGGCTGAACTGGCACGCTCCGCCGCGTTTATCATCAGCGCCTCTGAAGGCGGTAATCAGTATTTGCCAAAATTGCGCACTGTTCCGGACCAGTTTGAGCCGTTATCGCGCGAACGTTTACTTGCCGGGGCGATGATCCCGGCGGCGTGGTATGTACAGGCGCAGCGTTTTCGTCAGCATTTTCAGCAGCAAATCTTGCCCTTGTTCGATCATTGGGACATTCTGATCGCGCCAGCCACGCCGTGTCCGGCCACGTTAATCGGTCAGGACACTATACGTATCAACGGGCAGGATCTGCCGACGCGTGCCAATATGGGTATGCTGACTCAGCCGATCTCATTCCTCGGTCTGCCGGTGGTCACGGTGCCCGTCACCACGTCCGGCGGCCTGCCGATAGGATTACAACTGATTGCGCCACCGTGGCGCGAAGACCTGTGCCTGCGTGCCGCCCGTGCGCTTGAGCAACAAGGCATTGTGAACGTCAGCAGTTCTCCGGTGATGCCTGCGTAACGTCCCGCATCCCCGTTTTCCAGGGTGAAGTGAAAAGAGTAAAGAGAGTCATCATGAAAACTGAACATATCGACCGCCCGGCGATCCTTGCCGAAATGAACGCGGCGTTTTATCGCTATGAACAGGCGCTGATCAGTAACGACACCGCCGTACTTGACGAACTGTTCTGGCATGACCCGCGTACTGTGCGTTATGGCGCGGGGGAAAATCTTTACGGCATTGATGCCATCCGCGCATTCCGATCTGCGCGATCGTCGCAGGGGTTAGACCGGGATCTGGTCAACACCACCATCACCACCTTCGGCGATGACATGGCCGTCGCCAGCACGGAATTCCGCCGTGAAGGCACCGACAAGATTGGGCGTCAGCAGCAGACGTGGGTGAAGATGGCGAGTGGCTGGAAGATTGTGGCGGCCCATGTGAGTCTGATGGTTTGACCGAACCATTGGGCGGTTCAGCTTTGGAAATTTTCTCCTCCCCCTGCGAAGGGGGAGGTTGGGAGGGGGTTTTAAGGGCTAACACCGGATCAGAGAAAACTCTGAGATCTTAATTTCTGTTTAATACCCCACCCCAACCCTCCCCTTCGCAGGGGAGGGAGTTTAATAGCTGTCGCTATGGCCAGTTTGGGCGGCGAGCCCAAGGTGTTGAATTTCGGGATTAAACACCGAAATGTTTAACCCAATGGTCGGCAATATCCTGCCGCTTACAAACCCACACCTTCTCATGTGACCCGATGTAATCGAGAAACCGCTGTAAAGCGCGAAATCTCCCCGGACGGCCGAGGATCCGGCAGTGCATACCGACCGACATCATTTTCGGCGAAGTTTCCCCTTCAGCGTACAACACGTCAAACGTGTCTTTCAGATAGGTATAAAACTGCTCGCCGGTGTTGAAACCCTGCGGGGAGGCGAAACGCATATCGTTGGTTTCCAGCGTGTAAGGGATCACCAGATGCTGTTTCGTTTCGCCACTTTCCAGTTTCACCGGCATCCAGAATGGCAGGTCGTCGCCGTAATAATCGCTGTCATACTGGAATCCGCCCGATTCCGCGACCAGCTGACGGGTGTTCGGGCTGTCGCGGCCGGTGTACCAGCCCGATGGCGCTTTACCGAACAGGTCGCTCAGCACGGTGACCGCTTTTTGCATGTGCTCCGCCTCTTCGGCTTTGCTCATGTTCTGATAATGGATCCAGCGCCAGCCGTGGCTGACGATATCGTAATCGGCCGCTTTGATGGCGCTGACGATTTCCGGATTGCGTGCCAGCGCCATCGCCACACCGAAAACAGTCAGCGGCAGACCGCGTTTCTGAAACTCGTTGTGGATGCGCCAGAACCCGGCACGGGATCCGTATTCGTACAGTGAATCCATCGACATATGGCGGTCGGGGAAACTGGCTGCACCAATGATGTCAGACAGGAATTGCTCAGAACCGGCATCACCGTGCAGAACGTTGTTCTCTGCGCCCTCTTCGTAATTCAGCACAAACTGCACGGCGATGCGGGCGTTGCCCGGCCAGTTGGCGTGCGGCGGACGTCCGGCGTAACCGATTAAGTCACGCGGATAAGTTTCGCTAAAACCGTATTCCATATCAGACATAGTGTTCTCTCAGATTCAGCCCGGCAAAACGGCCAGACAAAGGTTTTTCCAGCGGATAATCCAGATCGCCATGTTTACTGGTCGTCAGACGCAGCGCCGCCAGCGACTCAACCATTTTCACCGCCGCGCTGACCCCGTCGATCACCGGGATATTCAGCTCCAGCGTCAGTGCCTGCGCCAGATCGGCCATTCCGCCGCAACCCAGGACAATCGCCCCGCTGCCGTCGGATTTTTTGACCGCGATACATTGCTCACGCACTTTTTCCTGCGCCAGTCCGCTGCCGTCTTCCAGCGACAGCACCGGCAAATCGATGGCATGTAAAGCGGCGCAATGGCGTTCAAAGCCGTACTGATGCAGCAAATGGCGGGCGATGGTCAGCGTGCGCGGTAAGGTGGTGACAATCGAGAAACGCGTCGCCAGCAAGGTGGCAAGATGCATCGCCGCTTCGGCAATGCCGATCACCGGCGCACGTGCCAGCTCGCGGGCAGCGAGTAATCCCGGATCGCCGAAACAGGCAATAATGTGCCCGTCCACGCCCGCGTCACGCCCGGCTTTTATCTGCTGCAATACGCCGAGCGTCGCAATCGCTTCATCGAAATGCCCTTCAATGGACGGTGCCCCCTCTTCAGGGCAAACCGCCAGAATTTGTGTCTCCGGCGACGCCACCGAGCGGGCGGTGTGCGCCATGACCTCAGTCATCGCCAGACTGGTGTTCGGGTTGATCAGTTGTATACAGAGCGGGTTGGCCATCAGTCAGCGTCCTTACCGGTGACCGGCTTCTGCGTGCCAAAAATCTGCGCAAAATCCGGCGTGTGTCCGTTGTTCTGCTCAAAACGCAGGCTGGCGACGATGCTGTCGAAGTGATGCGCCATGCTCTCCGTCAGCCCGGCGACATCGCGCTTTTTCAGCAAATCGATAAGGTCGTCATGGTCATGACAACGGCAGCCCTGTTGCCACGGCGCGCCCCAGGCGGCAATCGCCAGCGAGGAACGCAGGGTCAGTTGCGAGACGGATTCGGTCAGCACTTTATTGCCGGAAATGGCCTGTAGCTGAACGTGGAAGGCGGCGGAAAGGCGGATCGCCGCAGCGCCGTTGCGTTCATCGTGAGCGCGCTTTTCTTCCTGCACCAGTTTTTTCATCGCCACCAGATGCGGCGACTGGCAATGCGCGATCACCTGCGGCAGGTTGGCGCACTCCAGAATTTTACGGGTGGCGAACACATCGCGGGATTCCTGAGCATCCGGCGTGGTGACATGCGCACCACGTTTGGGCAATAACGTGACCAGTTGCACTGCGGCAAGGCGTTGCAGGACGCGGCGGATCCCCGTGCGGCTTACTGAAAACACCTCAGCCAGCGCTTCTTCCGGCAATTTGCTGCCAGGCAAAAGCTGGTGTTCCACGATAGATCTCACCAGCGCGTTATAAATATGGTCGTCCTTATCCTCGGTAAAATAGGCTGTATTTAGCCCGTTCCAACTGGTCATTGCCGTTACTCCGTATACCGTTCGAGAATTTAATCGTATACATGAAAGTGATTTTTTGTATACAAAAAATGAAATTTGGCCTGATTCATGCAGTGCTCCTGTGACTGCTTTTTCACTTTAGGCAGCCGGGACCCGGCTTCCGACTTTCACATGTTGTTTATGACAGGAGCACGATTTATGCCAAATCAGGAAATCACCTCCGCCACGGCGTCATCTGAACAGAGCGCCGGGATCATCAAACCTTATTACAGCCCGCGGCTGTGTAACGATGATCTTGCTCCCACCCGTCATCAGAACTGGAGCTGGTACAACATCTTTTCTTTCTGGATGTCCGATGTGCACAGCATGGGCGGTTATGTGGTCGCCGCGAGTTTCTTCACCCTTGGCCTGACCAGCTGGCAGGTGCTGCTGTGTTTGCTGTGCGGGATTTGTATCGTGCAGATTTGTGCCAATCTGGTGGCGAAACCCAGCCAGCAGGCCGGTGTACCTTACGCCGTCATTTGCCGTCAGGCATTCGGCGTGTTTGGCGCGAACATTCCGGCGGTGATCCGCGGGCTGATCGCTTTCGCCTGGTACGGCATTCAGACCTATCTGGCGGCTAACGCATTAATGCTGGTGCTGCTGAAGTTCTTCCCGTCGCTGACACCGCTGACCGTGCCGCACTGGCTGGGTCTGTCGGCGCTGGGCTGGATCTGTTTCGGTATTATGTGGGTGTTGCAGGCGATGGTGTTCTGGCACGGGATGAGCGCCATCAAACGCTTTATCGATGTGGCAGGTCCGGCGGTGTATATCGTCATGCTGATGCTGGCGGGCTGGATTTTGTATAAAACCGGTCTGAGCAATATCTCTTTCACATTGTCCACCAAAACGCTGACCGTCGGCCAGCAGGGCTGGGAAATGCTGACCGCGACGGCGCTGGTGGTGTCCTACTTCTCCGGTCCGTTGCTCAATTTCGGCGACTTCTCCCGTTACGGCAAAAGCATGGGCGAAATCCGTCGCGGTAACCGCTGGGGGCTGCCGTTTAACTTCCTGCTGTTCTCGATTGTCACCGTGGTGATCGTTTCCGGGACGCAATCTCTGTTCGGCCAGATGATCACCGATCCTATCGAAACCGTCAGCCGGGTGGGTAACAGCGTGGCGGTGGCGCTCGGTCTGCTGACCATGATCATCGCGACCATCGGTATCAATATCGTAGCGAACTTTGTGTCACCGGCGTTCGACTTCTCCAACTGTTCACCGCAGAAAATCAGTTTCCGTACCGGCGGGATGATCGCCGCCGTCGGTTCCGTTCTGCTGACGCCGTGGAACCTGTTCCAGTCACCGGAAATTATCCACTATACGCTGGACGTTCTGGGGTCATTCATCGGGCCATTGTTCGGGATTCTGCTGGCGGATTATTACCTGATTAAACGCGGTCATATGGATGTGGATGCGCTGTTTAACGCCACACCTTCCGGCCGTTACTGGTACCGCAACGGGTTTAACCCGAAAGCGATTGCCGCGCTGGTACCTGCGGTGGCGATTGGTCTGATCATCAGCTTTACCCCGAGCCTGCATCAGGTGGCGAACTTCAGCTGGTTTATCGGTGCGTTTCTGGCCGGAGGTTTTTATCGTTATATCGCCCGTCATGACCGCGTAACCAGCGGCGCAATGGGCTTTATGAAAACCGAAGTGGAATAAACAGGTCGTTTTGCAGGGAGGGATGAAGCCAGGACGGCTGAAACGACGAAGCCCTGAGTGATTTCTCACTCAGGGCTTCTGAATAGTGGCGGAACGGACGGGGCTCGAACCCGCGACCCCCTGCGTGACAGGCAGGTATTCTAACCAACTGAACTACCGCTCCGCGTTTTGTTCTGGTTAAGAACGGAGCGGATATTAAGGAATGCCCGCCTTTACGTCAATGCTTTTCCTGATATTTTCAATCAACCGCACAGTTTTTCCGCAGGCTGGATAATTTCAGTGCAAAACTCAGTAAAAGCCGCTTACGAACGCCACAAACAGCTGCCGCCCTTTTTCACCACCAGATCCAATCTTTCTTCGTGCCACGCCAGTTCCTGCTCCGTCGCCGTAATCACTTTTAAACCGGATGCCGGACGCGCCACGCGCTGGATCCCCAGACCGTCCGCACCGGTATTTTGCTCGCCTTCGTGGGTGAACTTAATGCTGGTCTGGCCGCCGGTCATCATCAGATAAACTTCGGCAAGAATTTCGGAGTCAAGCAACGCGCCGTGCAGCGTTCGCTTGCTGTTGTCGATCAGGTAGCGATCGCTGAGGGCATCGAGGTTGTTACGCTTGCCGGGGAACAGCTTACGCGCCATCGCCAGGCTGTCGGTGATTTTACAGAACGTTTCCGTTTTCGGCAGATCGCGTCCGAGCATGTCGAACTCGTAATCCATAAAGCCGATGTCGAACGTGGCGTTATGAATGACTAACTCGCCGCCGCGAATGTACTCGATAAAGTCGTCAGCAATCTCAGCAAAGGTCGGTTTATCGGCCAGAAACTCGTCACTGATACCGTGAACGCCAAAAGCTTCAGGATCCACCAGACGATCGGGTTTGAGATAGACATGGAAGTTGCGGCCGGTCAGGCGGCGGTTAATCACTTCAACGGCACCGATTTCGATAATCCGGTGTCCTTCATAATGGACGCCCAGCTTATTCATACCGGTGGTTTCGGTATCGAGAACGACGATCCTGTTAGAGGTGTTTTGTAAATCCATGGCTCATTATCCAACGGTGACGGTCAATTGCAGAAACGATCTGCCCGGCCACGAAACAGAGACGCGTGCCGGGCAATTTATCTTACGCGGGGATTTGCTGCGTAATGCAGTGGATGTTACCACCACCCAGAAGAATTTCACGGGCCGGAATGCCGGTGATTTTATAATCCGGGTACATCTGAGCAAACATCGCTTCAGCCAGCGGATCGGTTTTCGCATCCAGCAGCGGGAAGATGATGTGGTTATTGCTGATCAGGTAATTGACGTAAGAGGCCGCCAGACGGTTACCTTCCACACGCTCAATGGCCGTGCCAGGCAACACGCCGATGGTTTCTTCTGCGCTAGCATGCATGACCGGAGGCGACGGCATTTTCCAGATTTTCAGGCTGCGGCCCTGAGCATCTTTCGCCGCTTCCAGCACCTTTAACGCCGCCAGAGAGCGCGCGTACTGCGGATCCTGCTGGTCGTCAGTCCAGTGCAACGCGACCTCACCCGGACGAACAAAACAGCACATGTTGTCCACGTGACCGTCGGTCTCGTCGTTGAACACGCCCTCTTCCAGCCAGATAAATTGCTCAACACCGAGCGTTTCCCGCAGCTTCGCCTCAATCTCTGCTTTCGACCAATCAGGATTGCGGTTCGGATTCAGCAGGCATTCAGCGGTGGTCAGCAAGGTCCCTTCACCATCGACATGAATCGAGCCGCCTTCCAGCACCAGATCGGTCGACAGGTACGGAATGTGGTGATAATTGGCAACCTGACGGGCAACCAACTGATCGCGTTCCCAGCTGGAGTAAAGGCCGCCGTGGAAACCGCCCCACGCGTTAAACGTCCAGTCGATCGCCAGACGATCACCCTGCGGATTCACCACAATGGTCGGGCCGGTGTCACGCATCCACGCGTCATCACTTTCCATTTCCACCAGCGTAATCTGGGCAGGCATCACTTCACGCGCGTTCGCCATTTCCGCTGCCGGCACCGCCATAAAGACCGGCGTGGTGGTGGCAATCGCTGCCGCGACATTCGCAAAAGCCAACTGCGCCGGACGGCCGTTGGAGCGCCAGTTGTCAGTACGGTAAGGCCAGATCATCCAGACCGCTTGCTGTGATGCCCATTCAGCGGGCATCACAAAACCTTCAGCCTGAGGGGTGATATCAATAGAAGACATCCGTTATTTCCTTGTTGAACCGTCAGATGTGGCGATAGCGCCGTACATTTCAGGGCGACGGTCACGGAACAGACCCCAGGATGCGCGCTGGGCAGCGATGGCATCGAGATCAAAGGTGTGAACCAGCACCGCTTCATCCGTCTTGTTGGCCTGTTCGACCAGCGCACCGGTCTGATCCGTAATAAAGGAGGAACCGTAGAACGTCATCTCGTAATCAGGAATGAATTTGCTTTTTTCAGTGCCGATGCGGTTTGAAGCGATCACCGGCACCAGGTTTGCCGCCGCGTGCCCCTGCTGAACGCGGGTCCAGTGTGGCTGGCTGTCAATGTCCGGATAGGCAGGTTCGGAACCGATGGCCGTCGGATAGAAGATGATTTCCGCGCCCTGCAATGCCAGACAACGTGCGGTTTCCGGGAACCATTGATCCCAGCAAATGCCCACGCCAATTTTCGCGTAACGGGTGTTCCACACTTTGAAACCGGTGTCGCCGGGAATGAAGAATTGCTTTTCCTGATAGGCCGGGCCGTTCGGAATGTGCGTTTTGCGATACACATCCAGTACGCTGCCGTCAGCATCGATCATGACCAGCGAGTTGTAATAGGCGTTGTTGCACTTCTCAAAGAAGCTCAGAGGCAGCACCACTTCCAGTTCTTTCGCCAGCGCAGAGAAATGACGAATGAGCGGGCTGTCATCCAGCTCTTGCGCCAGACTGTAATGCTCAGGGCTCTGATCAATACAGAAATACGGTGCAGCGAAAAGTTCCTGAATAAGAATGACTTGCGCGCCTTTCGCCTGCGCTTCGCGAACCAGCTTTTCGGCGTTAACAATATTCTTTTCCAGATCCCAGCTGCAGCTCATTTGTGTTGCAGAAACCGTTACATTTCTCATTAGACATCCTTAAAGCATTGAAAAAATTGGCAGTGAAAAAACCATGAAAGACTCAACTCACTCAGAGTTTTGAACTGGCACTCTGCATTTTCCTATTATATTGCAAAAGACCGCGCTCTCCAGCCAAAAGAGTGATGAATGGCCGGGTAACGGCTGACACGCCCCTCTTTCAGACAGTTACACCCCAAGATATTACTGTGCCGGGCACGCCGGTTTATGTCAGACTTGGCGTTTACTTTTGATCACAGAGCCTGCCAGAAATGACCAAACAGGTAGAGATTTTCACCGATGGCTCCTGCCTGGGTAACCCCGGCCCCGGCGGTTTCGGTGCGATTTTACGCTATAAACAGCACGAAAAAGAGTTCAGCGCAGGTTTCCGTCTGACCACCAATAACCGCATGGAAATGATGGCGGCGATTGTGGCACTGGAAGCCCTGACGTCACCGTGCGAAGTGACACTGAGCACCGACAGTCAGTACGTCCGTCAGGGGATCACGTCGTGGATCCATAACTGGAAGAAACGGGGCTGGAAAACCGCAGACAAAAAACCGGTGAAAAACGTCGATTTGTGGAAGCGCCTTGATGCGGCGATCCAGACGCATCAGCTGAACTGGATGTGGGTTAAAGGTCACGCCGGACATCCTGAAAATGAACGGTGTGACATACTGGCAAAAGACGCGGCGGGCAATCCGACGCTGGATGATGTCGGCTATCAGGCAGAGAATTAACGTCGCAGAACCCATCGTAACAGGAGAAGGAGCAAAGCTTCAGTCGCGATGCTCTTTTCTGTAGCTCTTGGTTGCGCCCACCGCCTGCGGTATTTTTTGTTTCTGCGCGGGCACTTTCTTCGCCGTCGGCGTCAGCGGGAAGGTGCGTTTGCGGGCGATGATCAGCGTCATACAGCCCAGCGCGGGAAGATGCGTACTCAGTAATTTGCCGCCATTCTTTTTCCACGGCAGCACGTGAAAACGCCGGTGCACCATCACTTCATAATTGAGCAATGACAGCCAGTCGAGCAGGCGCATCTGGGTAAACAGGCGGCTGCTGTATGGCTGGCGTTTTCGAAACACCGGCATCAGTTTTCCGATCCCCAGCAGACTGAGCGGGTTAAAGCTGCTGAGCACCATCCAGCCATCATCAATCAGCACGCGATCCACTTCCCGCAGAATACGGTGCGGATCGTCCGCGTAGGCCAGCGTATGACTGAGCAGGCAGGCATCCACCGACTTGGCCGCAAAGGGTAAATAGTACGGATCGCCCCGCACATGCAGCCCCTCGCCTTCGGGCGCAAAGTTCACCTGATGCGAGATAGGACACGCCTGCGCGTCGATTTCGGCACTTAATGCGCCGATTTTCAGCAGGTGAAAACCGTAGAGTTTGCCCCACCAGGGTTGCAGTTGTTGCTCAAGCGCGGCACGGTAATGGTCTCCGCACGGGATATCTTCCCATGAAGCCGGTGCAACAATGGTCTTACGGGCGCGGGCTGGTCGCATAGTTTGTTATCTTCTTTCAAGCAGTTGCCAAAGAGAGGTTGCCATGAATCTTATCAGTATTCCTGCGTTGCAGGACAATTACATTTGGATGCTGGATGACCAGCAGGGGCATTGCCTGATTGTCGATCCCGGTGAGGCGGCTCCGGTTTTAGCGGCGCTGAAAAAGGCCAATTTAACCCCGACGGCGATCCTTCTGACCCATCATCATCATGACCATGTGGGGGGCGTAAACGAGATTTGCAGCCATTTTCCGGGTCTGAAAGTGTACGGACCTCACGAAACTGAGAACAAATTTAGTCAGATTAGTCTTAAAAACGGCGATAAATGGGTAATCGGCGGTCTGGAATGGCAGATCTTTGCTACGCCCGGGCACACACTTGGTCACATTTCATACTATAGCGCGCCTTATCTTTTCTGCGGCGATACGATGTTTTCTGCCGGATGTGGTCGGTTGTTTGAAGGAACGCCGGAGCAAATGTACCAGTCGTTTCAACGGTTAGCTGCCTTGCCTGATGAAACTTTAATCTGCGCCGCGCACGAGTACACTCTCTCAAATCTTAAGTTTGCGCGTGCTATTTTACCGGCTGATGATGATATTCATTCTCATGAGCACAAAGTGCAACAAATGCGGGAAAAGGGACAATCTTCCCTGCCTTCAACCCTCGGTCTTGAGCGTAAAATTAACCTCTTTTTACGATGTGATGATGTTGATTTACAAAACAAATTAAACCTTAGCGATCCCTTAACGCCTCACTGGCAGGTTTTTGCCCGTTTAAGGGCACTCAAGGATAGCTTCTAGACCCAAAGGTTGTGTTTTTTTTCGAAGCAAAGTATTATCGCTCGTCTTTTAAGCAACTATGACACACACATGAAGGCAAACGCGATCCTAATAATCGCCTCCATGTTGCTCACAGGTTGCCAGGCGTCCAGGCAGGGCGTGAAGGTACCGGAACAACATGCACAGAGTTTGTCTTCAGCAAGTCAAAGTGAAGCAGGACAGTACACAGATGATGGCCGAGCGGCATCTGGGGGATGGTTGGATGGAAACGACACTGTCTCCCAACAAAATTTGTGGAACTTCATAGGCGACGAGCTGAAGATGAAGGTTCCGGATAATCCCCGGATCCGCGAGCAAAGAGTTAAATATTTAAAAAATAAGAGCTATCTCCACGATGTAACATTACGGGCAGAGCCGTACATGTACTGGATCACCGAGCAGATTAAGAAACGTAATATGCCGATGGAACTGGTACTGCTACCCATAGTGGAGAGCGCTTTTGACCCCAAAGCAACCTCGTCAGCGAACGCTGCCGGGTTGTGGCAGATTGTGCCGCAGACGGGTCGAAATTATGGTTTGAAACAAAACCAGTGGTATGACGGACGCCGCGATGTTGTGGCTTCGACGACTGCTGCGCTTGATATGATGCAACGTCTGAACAAGATGTTTGGTGGCGACTGGTTACTGACCGTGGCTGCGTATAACAGCGGTGAAGGCCGTGTCATGCAAGCGGTGAAAGCGAACAAAGCCAAGGGCCGTTCAACGGATTTCTGGGCGCTGGCGCTGCCACGTGAAACATCGATTTATGTGCCGAAAATGTTAGCGTTGAGCGACATCCTCAAGCACAGCAAGAAATACGGTATCAGTCTGCCGAAACCGAGTGAAGACCGTGCTCTGGCGCGTGTTGAAGTCGGCCAGCAGATGCAGCTGACTCAGGCGGCTGAGATGGCGGGCATGTCCCTGACCAAACTCAAGTCGTTTAACACTGGCTACAAGAAGAATGTGACCGCGCCGAATGGCCCGCATTACATTGTTCTGCCGAAGGCGCATGCCGACCAGTTAAAAGATTCACTGGCTGATGGCGATATCGCCGCAGTACAGGAAACCAAACTGGCCAGCAACACGCCGTCTGGTGCAAAAGAGTACAAGGTGCGCTCCGGCGACAGCTTGTCTGGTATTGCAGCCCGACTGAATGTGAAGACCCGTGATTTACAGCGTTGGAACAATTTGCGCTCAGCAGGCGCGTTAAAAGTTGGGCAAACACTGCAAGTGGCGGATAACAGCGTCAGCAGCACCAGTGTGAATGGCGGCAGTATCACGTACCAGGTACGTAAAGGCGATTCATTGTCGAGCATTGCCAAGCGTCACGGCGTCAACATCAAAGATGTGATGCGCTGGAATGCGAATGCCGACAACCTGCAGCCGGGCAACAAGTTAACGTTGTTCGTCAGCAACAAAATGAGCCCTGATACCTGAGTCTGAAGGTACCGGCAATAAAAAAGCACCCTGATCACTCCGGGTGCTTTTTTTATGTCTGCGTTTTTTTGACGGACGAATTAAGCGTTACTGCGTCAGCGGCTTATCAGCCAGGAATTCCACCCGCAGCGGGTTATGATCCGACGCCCGCGTTTCCATCACTGACGCGCTGGTGACGCTCAGGTCGCGATAGAAAATGAAATCCAGCGGCCTGCCAAAGGCGCGTTTGCGATAGTCCGCCGGGAAGCGCACTTCCTCCAGATGGATATTGCCCGCAAAGCCGAACAGCGCATTGATGCGTTGCCTGCTCCAGGCATTGAAATCCCCCGCCATGATCACCGGGCCTTTATGGTTAGCAATCTGCTCACCAATCGGGTCAAGCTGCTTACTGTACACGTCGATCCCGATACTGAAATTCACCGCGTGGATATTCACCACCATCAGCAAACGCCCATCCAGAAGCGGATACACGGTGACGAGTGCCGATTTAGAGAGCCTCAGAAGCGGCTCACGCTCACGCAGCGGACAACAATAGACCGGATGCGCAGCAGAGAGTGTCATCACGCCAGAGGGGTGCTGAGGCAGCATAAACGCGGGTACCTGATCCGCCGCCAGATAATTCGACGTGGCATACCGGATCAACTCGGGCGTGGTTTGCGCTTCCTGAAGCAGCACCAGTTGCGCATCTTTGCCGTAATCGCGCAGGACTGACAACCAGTCAGCCCGCTGTTGTTTGAAGATATTCCACACCATGACGCGCAAAATATTCGAATTCGGCAGCGCAGCACCCGGCGGCAAATCCGGCCCCAAATGTGCGAGGACGCCCGGAAAGATTTGCTCTGCGGGCTGACCTGCGACATACCTCATTGCATATGTTTTTTTCCGCACGCTAATCGCCTGTTACCCGTTATATCGTTGCTATATGAGAGAGATTCCCACAGCGAAAGTTCAGTATACGCCCGCAGGCGCTCAGGCCAAATCTGTTTACATTGGTATACAACCTGGTCACATCTACAGGCTAGCATAAAAACAAAAACGGCCCGCCAGAGGCGAGCCGTGAAGACACAAAATTCAGGAATAATCAGGCCAGCGCCGCTTTGGGCTTGCGATCCAGATGCCCGCTCAGGCGGATAAGTAACAGCGCACCCGCGACGATCACCGCACCAATCCATGGCGTTTGCGCCAGCCCAATCGTAGACACCACCTGCCCGCCAATCACCGAACCTAAGGCAATACCGACGTTGAAGGCGGCGATATTCAGGCCGGAGGCGACATCCACCGCATCAGGCGTCACCTCTTCGGCTTTCTGTACCACGTACACCTGTAATCCCGGCACGTTACCGAAAGCAAAGATGCCCATCACCAGCAGGGTGATTAACGCCGGAACACCAAAGCCTGAAGTGAACTGGAAAATCAGTAACAACGCGGCCAGTGCCGCAAAGATGATCGTCAGCGCTTTGACTGCGCCGTGACGGTCAGCCAGTTTGCCGCCCCAGATATTACCCACCGCTACCGACACACCGTATGCCAGCAGGATCCAGCTGACCATGCTGGCAGAGAAACCAGCCTGCTCCTGCATCATCGGCGCGAGAAAGGTAAAGGTGGTGAATACGCCGCCGTAACCCAGCGCGGTAATGGCGTAAATCAGCAGTAAACGCGGGTTCATCAGCACTTTTACCTGATCGGCAATGCGCGCCGCCGGTTTATTTTTGATGTTATTGGGCACCAGAATGGCGCTGGCGATAATCGCTATCACGCCAATCAGCGAGACGGCGAGGAAAGTTTCGCGCCAGCCGAAATGCTGCCCGATAAATGTCCCCAGCGGCACCCCGGTGACCAGCGCAACCGTCAGGCCGCCGAACATCAAGGCAATGGCCGACGCCGCTTTTTCCTTAGGCACCAGGCTGGTGGCGATGGTCGAGCCAATCGAGAAGAACACACCGTGCGCCAGCCCGGTCAGCAGACGCGCCATCACCAGCGTATTGTAATTGGGTGACTGCCACGCCAGCAGATTGCCCAGCGTGAACAGTACCATCAGGCCGATGAGCAGGGCTTTACGCGGTACACGGCCGGTCAGCGCGGTCAGCACCGGTGCGCCAATCGCCACGCCAAGCGCGTAAATGGAAACCAGCAAACCGGCCGACGGGACGGAAACCCCCAGTTGCTGCGCGATGGTCGGCACAAGGCCGACGATAACAAACTCTGTTGTTCCTATAGCGAACGCACTGATGGTCAGTGCTAATAGTGCAAGCGGCATAACCTTTACTCCACATGAATATCGATTTGATAGCGGCTATTATCGGCTTGTGCTTAAATGACAGAAATAACCAAAGTATCAATTGATTTATGCTGGAGTAACAACAATGCGAGCCAGTTCTGA
The DNA here is from genome assembly GCF_021276285.1 of Rahnella victoriana. Taxonomy (NCBI): domain Bacteria; kingdom Pseudomonadati; phylum Pseudomonadota; class Gammaproteobacteria; order Enterobacterales; family Yersiniaceae; genus Rahnella; species Rahnella victoriana. The sequence continues at coordinate 2,634,394 of NZ_CP089919.1, read as the reverse complement.
AGAATTGATTACCTTTGTCACGGTGGTGGAAAGCGGCAGTTTCAGTCGCGCAGCAGAACAGCTGGGGCAGGATAATTCCGTGGTCAGCCGGACCCTGAAACGTCTGGAGAAAAAACTGGGGATCACCCTGCTCAACCGCACCACGCGTCAGATCAGCCTGACGCACGAAGGCGAGCGGTATTTTGTTCGTGTGCAGAAAATCCTGCATGACATGGCGGCCGCCGAAGATGACCTGCTGGAGAACCGCGACGACCCGCAGGGGCTGTTGCGGGTTGATGCCGCGACGCCGGTCATTTTGCATCTCATATCGCCGCTGGTGGCGGAATTTACCGAACGTTTCCCGAAGATGTCGCTCGCGCTATTTTCGTCCGAGAGCAATATCAATCTGATTGAGCATAAAGTGGATGTGGCGATCCGCGTGGGTGAGCTGGAAGATTCCAGCCTGCGGGCGCGCAAGCTGATGCTGAGCTACCGCAGCGTGCTGGCCTCGCCGGATTACCTTAATAAATGGGGAACGCCGGAAAATGCCGATGACCTGCTGAAGCACCGCTGTCTGGGTTTTAACGAAGTGGTTGCGCTGAATAAATGGCCGCTGCTGTGCGCTGACGGTCAGCAACTGACGGTCACGCCGTTTATCAGTTCCGGAAGTGGTGAAACGCTGCGCAGGCTGTGTTTACAGGGCAACGGGATTGCCTGTCTGTCGGATTTCATGACGGATGAAGATGTCGCGCGCGGCGATCTGGTGAAACTGCTGGTGCCGGATATCCTGCGCATCGCCATGCCGTTCCACGCGGTGTATTACAGCGATCAGACGGTCAGCACGCGGATCCGGTGCTTTATTGATTTTCTCAGTGAGAAGCTGGGAACCCGTGGGGGGTGAAGGTTGATTCCTCCCCGGCGAAGGGGAGGCGTTTAACGATCAATCCCAGTCTGGAGCCAGACCTTCCGGGCTGACCAGACGGCCATTGCGTTCCAGCGCGGCGATCTGCTGCATATCCGCTTCGGTCAGGGTCAGTTGCTGCGCCAGCAAATTGCTTTGCAGGTTTTCGCGTTTGGTCGATGACGGGATCACCGCGTAATCCAGCTGCAACGCCCAGGCCAGCACCACCTGCGCAGGCGTCGCGTTATGGCGTGCGGCGATCTCAATAATGGTCGCGTCTTTCAGCGCATCGCCGTAAGCCAGCGTCATGTAAGACGTGATGGCGATGCCGTTCTGACGGGCAAAATCCACCACGGTCTGGTTTTGCAGGAACGGCGACAGTTCAATCTGATTGGTCGCGATCTGATCCGCACCGACCGCGTCGATAGCTTCCTGCATCAGGGCAACGGTGAAGTTGGAAATACCGATTTCACGGGTCAGCCCCATTTTCTTCGCTTCCACCAGCGCGTGCATCGTTTCTGCCACGCTGACCGCCTGATTTGGCGACGGCCAGTGGATCAAGGTCAGATCGACATAATCCGTTTTCAGCTTACGCAGGCTTTCTTTCAGGCTGTCGGCCAGCTTGTCCGCAGCGAGGTTTTCGATCCAGATTTTGGTGGTGATGTAGAGTTCTTCACGGGCGACGCCACTGTCTGCCAGCGCCTCGCCGACGGCGGCTTCGTTATCATAAATCTGTGCGGTATCAATGGCGCGATAGCCCAGTTCTACGGCGGTGGCGACCGACGCTTTTACCACGTCATCTTTCAGGCGGAAGGTACCCAGACCGAATGCAGGAATGCTCATTGTGCTCTCTCTTAATAGTAATCAGGTCAATGTTGGAAGAGAGTATGAACCGGTGCTTCATGGATAAAAACGACTGCTTTGCCACAAGACTTTTGATGACAGCGCAATAATCAGCGGGGTGAAAAGCGCAACCACTGGCGCGGCGCCTGCGGCTGTAGCCTGCCGGACGCGGCGTTAAACACCCATTCTTTTACCTCCGTGACGCGGGCAGGCAGCGCCAGCGCCCGCATCACGGCGTCGTCACCGGCAACCCATAACAGGCTGTCGGTAAAAGGTTCAGAGGTATATTTTCCTGCCACCGGATCGGGACGGATCCTGTCCATCTGCCACACGCTGCCGCCCTGCTGTTTCAGCCAGGCTTCACGCAGGCACCACAGTTGCCAGAAGGCCATAACCGGATCGGGCTGTTCTGCCAGCCACTGACATTCCGCCGAAGTGAATGCTTCCTTCGCCACCGCAAGATAGCGGGGTCGCGGGCGGATCTGCTCCACATCGCCGCCGGTTTCTGCCGCCGCACACAGCACCAGTTGCAGATGATTTTTACTGTGACTGAGGGAAAAATGCGGCAGGGAAGGATCGGTAAAAGAGGGTTTTCCCTGCTCGGAAAGCTGCATTGCGGGCAGCATGTCGCCGCCGTACAAAGCCGCCAGTGCTTCCGCCAGCAACGCCCTGCCCGCCAGCCATTGCTGGCGACGGGCAGCAGACAGACTGTCACTTTTTGCGCGCAATTCTGCGGGCAGGCGTGACAGCGAAAAAGCATCATCCAGCAGCGCGGTCACAAGGTACGCGGAATTCATCGTTTACGGCCAGCGGCGGAAAACCAGTGACGTATTGATGCCACCGAATGCAAAGTTGTTGGACTGAATAAACTCCGTCTGAATATGCCGCGACTCCCCCATCACATAATCGAGGTCGCCACACAGCGGGTCGGGATGGGTCAGGTTGATGGTCGGCACAAACCTGTCCTCGCGCATCATTTCCAGCGACATCCAGGCTTCCAGCGCCCCGCAGGCACCGAGCGTATGGCCGAGGTAACTTTTTAGCGAGGAAATCGGCGTCTGATTGCCAAACACGGCAGCGGTGGCATGACTTTCGGCAATGTCACCGCGATCCGTCGCCGTACCATGCGCACTGATATAGCCAATTTCAGAGGCCGGAATGCCGGCATTTTTCAGCGATTTTTCGATACAAATCTGCATGGTCGATTGCTGTGGCTGGGTGATATGCGCGGCGTCGCAGTTGGTCGCAAACCCGATGACTTCGGCGTATATCTTCGCACCACGCGCCTGAGCATGTTCCAGCGACTCGAGGATCAGCGCCCCCGCGCCTTCACCAATCACCAGACCGTCGCGCTGTGCATCAAACGGGCGCGGCGATAAATCCGGGTGATCATTTTGCTGGCTGGTGGCAAACAGGGTGTCGAACACTGCCGCTTCGGACGGGCACAGCTCTTCCGCGCCCCCTGCCACCATCAGGGTCTGGTAACCGTGTTTAATGGCTTCATAGGCGTAACCGATGGCCTGACTGCCAGAGGTGCAGGCGCTGGACGTCGGGATCACCCGGCCTTTCAGGCCAAAAAACAGCCCGGTGTTGACCGCCGTGGTGTGCGCCATCATCTGCACATAGGTCGTGCCGGTAATATTATTGGTGTGTTTTTCCGTCAGCATGGTGGCGAATTCGCTGACCGGCCCGGTACTTCCGGTGGATGAACCGAACGCAATGCCGGTTTCACCGTCGGTCAGGATCGGATCGTCGAGTAAACCCGCCTGTTCCAGCGCCAGTTCCACTGCGCGGGTAGACAGCAGGGAAACCCGTCCCATCGAGCGGATGCGTTTTCGGGTGTAATGCGCGGGCAACACAAAATCATCAACGGGCGCGGCAAGATGCGTATTCAGCCCCTGATAAATCAGCCATTCATCCATATGGCGGACGGCATTTTTGCCCTGTTGCAGGCGGGCCGAAATCTCATCCCAGTGATGGCCAAACGCGGTAATCCCTTTCATGCCGGTAATCACAACGCGATGCGTCATACCATTCCTCCGTTGATGGAGATCACCTGCCGGGTAACATAACCGGCAATATCAGACATCAGATAGCTGGCCAGCCCCGCGACTTCTTCCGCCTGCCCCATGCGTTTAAGCGGGATCATGCTCATGGCGGCGTCGAGCGCCGGTTTTTCCATCTCCAGCATACCGGTATCAATCAGCCCCGGTGCGATACAGTTTACGGTGATTTTGCGCTTTGCCAGTTCCAGTGACAGCGCTTTGCAGGCACCGATGATCCCCGCTTTTGCGGCGCTGTAATTGACCTGGCCGCGGTTGCCCGTAATGCCGGAAACCGAGGAAAGCGCGATAATGCGCCCGCCCTGACGCAGGCCGATCATCGGCATCACGCAGGGCTGTAAGACGTTGTAAAAGCTGTCCAGATTGGTGTGGATCACGCCGTCCCAGTCTTCGTCAGTCAGTGCCGGAAAGGCTGCGTCACGGGTGATCCCGGCGTTATTGACCACGCCATAATACGCGCCGTGCGTGGCGATATCGGCGTCAATCACCTCGCGGCACTGCTGGCGGTTGCTGATATCAAACTGCACCAGTCGCCCTTCACCGCCGTGAGCCGTGATCTGCTGTAACGTGTTTTCTGCCCCGGTTTTATCGCTGTGGTAGTGGATCACTACCTGAAAACCATCGCCGGCAAGCTGGCGGGCAATGGCCTGGCCGATGCCTTTGCTGGCACCGGTCACTAATACCGAACGTGTCATTGTGGTTTCCCCTGTGTGAGCGTAATGAGTTCTTCCTTGTCTGGCTGATAGGTATTCAGCCTTCCCGTGGCAACCTGCAGGTTGTCTTTTTCCTGTTTAATGCTGATAACACCTTCAAAACTCGCGATTTTCTCGTCACGCAAAACCAGCGAAACCTGAATCAGCAATTCACTGCCTGCGGCAAATTCCGCGACGCTGCATTTCACCGCTCTTGCGCCGAGAAGCATGCCAACCTGAGGCGCTTCCCCTTGCTGCGCGCCATGCCAGCCACTCCACACCCCCACGGTTTGCGCAATCAGTTCGATGGCGTACCACGCGGGCAACGCGCCCCGGGCATTCAGAAACGGTGCCAGCACGCTGTCCGGCGACACCACCACGCTGCACAATGCCGTGTCGTTTGCGACTTCAATGACGCTATCCAGCAACACCATCGGGGCAGCATGTGGCAGGAATGCCTCTGCAGACAGGGTATTCATGACGGCCTCCCGATCAGAATGCTGGCGTTATTGCCCCCAAAGGCAAAAGAGTTCGACAGGATCACGGGCCGGGTCAGCGGCTCATGCCCTTCCACCAGCCGGATCGCAGGCAGGCCGGGATCCCTTGGCGTGACACTGAAATCCTGTGGCGGCAACGGTAAACCGCTGGTCAGGATCAGCCAGCTCAGTGCGGCTTCCGTCGCCCCTGCCGCGCCCAGCGTGTGGCCGGTGAGGTGTTTGGTGGAGCTGCATGACGTCCCGCCGCCAAACATTCTGTGGATCACGGCGGCTTCAACCTGATCGTTGAGCGGCGTGGCGGTGCCGTGAGCATTAATGTATCCCACGTCACTGGCCTGAAGTCCGGCCTGTTGCAGTGCCATCGCGATTGCCCGTTCCGCGCCCAGACCTTCAGGATGCGGCGCGGACATATGCCAGGCGTCGGAAGATTCTCCGGTGCCCAGCAGCGCAACGTCTGCGGGTTCACGGGTCAGCAGGATCAGTGCCGACGCTTCGCCGATATTGATGCCGTCACGATCCTGTCCGAACGGCGTACAACGTCCGCGTGAGAAAGATTCCAGACTGTTAAAGCCATTCACCGGCATGCGGCACAGACTGTCCGCACCGCCCACCAGCGCGGCATCGGCCAGTCCGGCGTCGATCAGCCGCTTTCCGCTGATGATCGCTTTGGCGCTGGAAGAACACGCGGTGGATAAGGTGTAAGCGGGACCGCTGAGATCCAGCCATTCCGCCATAAACTGCGAAGGATCACCCAGTTCCTGCTGCTGATAGTCGTAGCCCGGCGGGAATGTCCCGTGCTGATGCAAACTGCGCACCGCCTGTTCCCCTTCGGCAATGCCGGAGGTGCTGGTACCCATGATCACCGCGACGCGATCTTTACCGTACCGGCCAATAGCGGCATCGACCTGCGTGCGAATTTGCGCCAGCGCCGCCAGCAATAACTGATTATTCCGGCTGCGGTGCGGTGCAAACCGGGACGGGATGGCAGGCAGATCGCCGGTCACGCTGCCGAGCCAGACTGGCCGGTTTTCCGTCAGCCAGCCTTCCTGCAACGACATGCCGGGCGCGACGCCAGCCCTCAGGCTGGCAGCGATGCGCGCATTGTTGTCTCCCAGCGCGTTCACCATGCCCACGGCGGAAAAATAAATCATATCAGTCACCGACATTCTGGATGGTTATCTGGTAGTGAAACGCCATCTGTGTGATCGACACCGGCTGACGCGCACTGCCCCGCGGCAGGTAGTCGATGCGGGTGATGGTATTGCCTTCTGTATCCCGTAACGTCCGGCGCAGCGGCTGATCTTCCAGCGTCCAGCCCGGCGGCAACAACGGCTGCCAGCGCTGCGCAGGCCAGTAACTCAACATGATATCGGCCAGAACCTGACTGGCTGGCGGCAACCCTTCGATCCTGATCGCCTGTTCGGTGTGGATCCCTGTTTGATCGTAGACCACTTTGAACAGACGGATCCCCAGAGGGGAAAGCCCGGCAAGCTGCAATGATTTGCCGTCAGCATTCAGTAATACCAGTAACGACTGCTGTTTACCGTTCACCGTGGCGGTCAGCAACTGTTGCTGAGTGAAGGGTTTTTCCAGCGACGGCGCGGGTAAATTCACCTGCACGCCGCGTTTGAGCCATGCCTGCGGTTCAGTGCCGGACGGTTTGTGTGCGACACATCCGCCAAGCATGACAATAAGCAGCGCCAGCAGCGGCGGCATACATCGGATCATGGTTTGCGTCCTCGTTTTTTTGCGGGCAAGGTCAGCGGCGACAACAGGAAAGCCGTCACTATGCCAACGCTCAGGACAATGCCAAAACTACTGATGGCTTGTGTTGAGCTGAACACCAGCATGCCGAAGGTCAGCAGCGTCGTGACCACTGCCATAAAAATGGCAAACATCGAGGTGGTCGGCGTGCCGCGCGGATTGGTGAAGAACAGGGTGTAATTAATGCCAATCCCCAGCACCAGAATCAGCGCCAGCAGGGAGAACAGGTTGAGATGATGCCCGCTGAATCCCAGCGCAGCGAGGCCCATGCTCAGGGAAAGTACGGTCGGTAGCAGACAGATAAGCCCGTGCGGCAGCCCAAACCGCCACAGATAAATCACGGCAATCACCGCCACGGCCAGCGCCAGCAAGGCTGTCAGATATACCCGGTACTGGGAGAACAGACTGCTGAATTCCGTTTTGCGATCGATCCATCCGCTACCGGGCGTGGAAGCTGCCAGTGCGGCCATCGCGGCGCTGTCATGAACACCGTTCACCGGGATCAGCGTGGCGCTGCGCCCGTCCGGCAGGGACAACCACAGCAAGCGCCAGCCTTCGCTGACCACGCTGTTCAGCCAGTCAGGGACGTCAACCCGCCGGGCACTGAGATCGGGGGCGGCCACGGCAATACCGGCCTGCTGCAGCTGCGCAATGATCTGCGGCGCACGCTGGCGCAGCAGGGACAGATCGCGTTGCTGCTGTGCCTGCGAAGGCAACCCAACCGCGCGGAACCCGTCAATCACACCTTTCTCTTTCACCTGAATCAGTTTGGGCCGCAGGGCTTCAAGCCGTTGTAAGGTCTGTTCGGGATTATCGCCATACACCACCAGCCACTTCTGATCGTTGGTTTGCCCGGTCAGCGCGGCAATTTGCTGTTCCTGCTGCTGTAATCCGGCGGGCAGCGCCTGTAAATCGGCAATGTCATCATTGATGGTCAGCTGCGATATGCCGACTGTCGCCAGCGCGAGTATCACTAACGGTAAACCTAACCGCAGCGCTTTGCGGCTTCGCCAGGCCAGTAACCAACGCAGGATCAGCGTCAGCCCCGGCGTCGGGCCAACCGGCAAATGACGGGACAAATACGGATACCAGCACATCACGGTGATACAGGCTGCACTCAGCCCGGCGGCGGCAAACACAGCCAGTTGTTGCAGGCCGGGGAAAGGCGCAATCAGCAGCATCAGATAGGCAGCCACCGTGGTCAGCAGCGCCATGGATAACGCGGGGAACAGCTTTTTCAGGCTTTCCAGCGGGGTGCTGGTGCCGCCATGTACGCGCCGTTCGGTGAGGAAATACAACGTATAATCGGCAGAGATCCCGACAATGCTGGTGCTCAGTACCAGTGTCATCACGTGGATCCCGCCAAACACCCACAGGGTAAATACCGTGCCGGACAGCGCGCCGATGGCAATCGACAGTAAGCTGAGTAACATCGGCAGAACCGAGCGGAACATCAGCAAGATCAGCACGAACACGCCAATAACCGATGCGGCACCTATGGTCGAAAGATCGTGTTCCGCCTGCTGACTGGCGTAATTGCTGTAGAAAATCGTGCCGCGCTCAAGCACCTGCGCCCCCGGCCAGCGCGCCTTAAATGCGTCTTTCGCCGCATCAAGCGCCGCGACCGTGTGTTTTGCGGAGGTGATGTCGTACGACGAGGCTTTCAGTTCGCCATGCAGTAAATACCAGGTGCGCCCCTGTTTATCACGCGCCATCAGCCAGCCCTGATCCAGCGTCATGCCACCGCTGTTTTGCTGCTGCGCCATTTGTGAGGCACGAACCAGCAATAACGGATCGTTCGCCAGCTCTTTGCCGCTGACGCCCGCAAACGCCGAATACACCTGACCGAGGATCCACTGACTTTGCTGATCTGCACCGGACGTCAGCCGCTGGCGGGTCGCCTCATCGAGTAAGGCGTTACGGTGCCGGAAGAAAAAGGTTCCCCATTCCTGCTGGCGTTGCGCATCCACCGGCCCCTGAACCTGACTGAGTTCCGGCATCGCCTGTAACTGTTTCAGCCAGTCATTCACCGGTTCCGTACCGGCTCCCGGCGGCGGGCTGACCAGCCACATCAGCTGACGATCCAGCCGCTGCGTAAAACCGTCCGAAATTGCCTGCGGTATGTCGCTTTCCTGTTGCTGCGGCAACAGCGCCAGTACGCTGCTGTTAACCTGACTGCGCGGCAGCAGCCAGAATAACGCCGCCACCAGCAGCGCAATCATCAGCAACCAGCATTGTGCCAGTCTGCGGTGAAGGTCAGGACGCAAAATGGCGTTTCTCGGCATCGGTTAGCGTGGCGGGCGTGGTTTTCTGGTTGAAGAAGCGAATATGCGTGGCATCGCCCTGCATGTCATCAATGTCGATATTGTTCAAAAAGGTGTCGCCATTGAGCGTGATGCGGCGGAACAGGCGGTTCAGCGGCGAGACTTTCGGCGTCAGGATCAGCGTCCACGCCCCTTTACCGAGATCGGTAAAATCAAGGCTGAAGTTCTCTTCCAGCACTTTGCGGTCAGCATGAAACAGCGCGCTGAGCAGGGAGTTGAACTGGAACATTTGCGGATTGGTTTCTGCCGTCACTCCCTGAGGCTCCTGTCCGGCCATAGTTTGCACCATGCGGTTTTCAGTCAGTAATAACGTCAGACTGAAGGGTTTTTCCTGCTGCCACCATAATCCCTGCTGCTGGGCGATCAGCAAATTGCCTGTGGAATTAAGCGGTTGAGCCATGCCACTGATAGTACGTTGCTGGGCAAACTCAGCGCGCAGCACCGGCACCTGACTGAAACGCTGCTGAAGTTCTTCCAGCGTCACCGCGTGTGCCGCCACGCTGAAAAACGTCATGACGATGAGCAGAAAAGCTTTCACAGGCTGACTCCTGTTTTATCGAAAAGCACCTGCGGCGAGACAAAACACATTTCCTGCGTGGTGGCATCTACCGCGACCTGCAATGTGTAACCGGTTGTGGTGCGTTTCCCGGTATCGATGTCGTAAATCTGATAACCGATGCGCAGGCGGTTTTCGATTTCTTCCAGCTGCGCGTGCACGGTAATACGCTGTTCAAACAGCACCGGCGCGATGTATTTCAGGCGGGTATCCACAATCGGCCAGACATAACCGGAGGCTTGCATCTGGCGATAGCCGTAATCAAATTGCTTAAGTAACTGTTCGCGGGCGATTTCCAGATATCGAAAATAATTGCCATGCCAGACCACACCCATCGCATCAGCATCGTGAAAAGGAATGGTGATATCCACCCGGGTAGAAAATCGCGGGTCGTTAAAGCGCGGATCACGTTTGGAGGTCATATCAGTCAGGTTTCCTGTCAGAGGCAGCATCCGCCGGACGCTGCCAGAAATCATAAAAATTAAACCAGTCGTGAGGGGCCAGCAGGCTGTAATGCTCAAGACGTGCGGCGTAGCGATCGACGGCAGCCTGCAAGGCGGGCAGGCGATTCGCACGCGGGAGGATCAGCGGATCGGCAAAATATTCGCAATAAATATGCAGCCGGTGCTGTTGCATGATGCCAAACATCAACATAACCGGCGCGCGTAACGCCGCCGCCAGAATAAACGGGCCTTGCGGAAATGCGGCTGGCTTGCCCAGAAATTCGCTGTAAATCACACGGGAATGCTCACCGCGCAGATGCTGGCTGGCAGAGGTGCGGTCGCCCACGATCGCCACCCATTCGCCGGCATCCAGTTTTTCCTGCAATAAGATGGCGGTGTCAGGCCCCATCTGGCTGACCTGGATCAGATTGACCACCGCCTGTGGATTAATCTCTTTCATCACCTGATTAAATCGCTCGGCATTGTCGGTGAAAACCAGTGCATTGACGGTGATCCGATGGTCCAGCGTGCCAATCGCACGGCAGGATTCGATATCTCCTAAGTGGGAGGCGAGGATCAGCGTGCCGCGACCGGAGGCGATATGCGCCTCGCAGATCTCAGGATTGACCAGCACCGCGTCGGTCAGGGTTTTATCGCCCTGCCAGCTCGCCAGTTTAGTGAGCAGCGACTCACCGAAGCGCATGAAATGCCGGAATGTACTCAGCGGATACGGCAAAGCCATCCCGCGCCGGGCCGCGGTGGCACTGACGCGTTCAAGCCAGTCAGCAGAAGCCGCACGCTGTTTGCCCCCGGTCAGCCAGAACCAGCCGATCACCGGATAAAGCAGCACATGAAAAGCCTGATAGCCCAGCGTGCGGTAAACCGCCAGCATCAGGCGGATCCCCCATAATCCTTTACGCTCCTGCGTCGTTGACCAGTGCGCCTGCTCCTGCGTTTTTTGCCTCTGGCGCAATAGAAAAGGAATACGCGGCAACATGCCAAAAAACAGCCGGGTGTGCATCCATGAGATCTGCAGGTTGTCTTTTACCGCATCAAAATGCGAGAGGCCATCGTCGGGGTAAATGACCCGTGTAGGCAGGAAGCGACTGCGCGTACCCTGCCAGTAAAGACGCACCATGATTTCCGTATCAAAATCCATCCGCAAACCCAGTGTCTTCTGCGCCATCAGTTGCAGGCAGGGTTCGAGAGGATATACGCGAAAACCACACATGCTGTCTTTCACCGAAAAGGACAGCGTTTCGATCCACACCCAGAAATGCGTGATGTAGCGGCCATAAAGACGCGATTTCGGAACGCTTTCATCGTATACCGGCTGGCCGGAGATCAGGCAATCGGGGTGTTTTCTGGCCTCGGCCAGCATGGCGGGAACGTCAGCAAGCTGATGCTGGCCGTCGGCATCCACCTGTACAGCATGGGTGAAGCCCTGCTCTGCCGCCAGACGCAACGCGGCCATCACTGCGCCGCCTTTGCCCAGGTTGGAGGGCAGACGCGTCAGGTGCATCCACGGCGTGACGCTGGCCAGCTGCTGCAACGCCTCGGCCGTCGGCGCATCACTGCCATCATCCACCACAATGCACGGCAGACCGAATGGCCGGAGATTTTCCAGCACGTTCGCCATCATCGCACCGTGGTTGTAGCACGGGATAATCAGGCAGGCAGAAAAAGGGGCAGAAGACGTCATGGACATAATGTGATTTTTCCACTGCTGGCGACGGATCCACCCACACTGTAGCGGAAGACTAACCGGTGTTTCTCTTTCAGCCAGTCGATCTGCAAACTCACGACTTCATCCGGCAGCAGCGGGCGCTGAAACTTCACCACTTCCATCCCCGAAAAAGCCTGATTCAGCCCGAGAAGTTCGTCCGCGTAAATCATGACCCAGTTAACCTGCGTGACACCGGGCAGGATGGGAGACGTCGGGAAATGGCCTTTGAACCAGAAGAGATCCGCCGACAGTCGGAGCCCGAGCTGCACACTCGTATCGCCGGTAAATTGCTGACTGAGCACTTCAGGCAAGATCATAAAAATATTTCCTGTAATTGTGCCGTTGCACGTTTGCCTTGCGGGTTGAGCGGGATCGCGGGGGCGAAACGCCAGTAACGCGGTACGGACACCGGCGATAACCACTCACGCAGCGCATGGCGGATTTGGGCGAGGAAAGCTCTCTGACCTTGCGTGTGCAATCGCTGCTCGCCCTGCGGGTTCAGCACCAGCACCGCAGCGATGTAGATCCGTCCGTTTTTCTCGAGAGTCAGAACGCAGGCATCGGTTAAAAGATCCAGCGCCTCTAATCGCTGCTCGATTTCAGTCAGCGAGATGCGTTGCTCGGCGATTTTGACGATCCGATCCTTGCGTCCCAGCAGGGTAAAATGGCGCTGCCCGGGCGGCAATAGTCGGATCTCGTCACTGAGCGTTATGCCTTCCGCTTGCGGGATCAGCGGAGACATCAGCGAAACCGATCCGTCAGTATGAGGCCGGAGTTCAACACCATCAAAAAGTGTCCACGCGTCTTCGGACCGTGACGGCTGGCGAAAGGCAATCACCCCGCTTTCTGTCGTGCCGTAAATTTCTGTGGTTGAGCAACCACAAACTTGCTGCACCAGTGACGCAATATCATTGTCCAGCGGACCGCCCGCAGAAAACACCTGCCGGAGTGTGGCGGTTTTCAATCCCGGATCCAGCCTTTTAAGAAAGGCCGGGCTGCTGATGAACACGACGTTATGTCCGTTCGTCAGGGGGGAAAGCTGCTCATGGTATTCAACGCTTTTCGTCGCGAAAGGCAAACCCAGTGATAATGGCAGCATGAAGGCAAAACTCAGTCCATACATATGATGCGGAGCCACAGTGGCGGCAAAGCGTACTGCGGTAAACTCAGTGCCCCAGCGGGCCAAAAGCCACTGACTCTCTTTTTCCAGACAAGATACCGGTTTGATGATTTTCTGTGGTCTGCCGGTCGAACCGGAGGTAAACAAGGTCAGCGACGCGTTGTCTGGCCACTCCGGTAAAACGGAGAGCGATTCATCCGCAACAATGGGAAAACGGATTACCGGGCACGCTGCCAGCAAAGGAAGATCGGTGATCAGCGCATCAAACTCATCGCGTTGCTCAGCCAGTACGGCCGGGCGGAAATGGCCAGGCAATACCGGCGTTTTGCCACTATAAAGTACCGCCAGCAGCGCCACAGCAAAAGAGTAATGGTCTTCAAGACATAACGCCCAGCGTGAATGAGGGGCAGCACGGAGGGCAGCCAGCAAAGACAAAACATCCTGGCGGAATTCGCGTTGTCGCCATTCCCGGCTTTCATTCCAGGCCACCAGATGGTCATCTGCTCTTTCCGCGCTGAGCCATTGGCTCATTGGCAGCGTCATAAGTGTCGCAGGCGCTTTCTGACTATCCATTCCATACCCATTAATAAGCCAATCAGCAGATAACTGATGCCACCGTTGTATAAAGCCCAGAGTGCCATATCACCTTTCAGGCAGGTGTATAAAGCAAACGTGCCATTACACAGAAAGAAAACGCACCAGACCTGAGTGACCCGCCGGGTATAAATCACCCCTTCAGGGGGTAAATCCGGTTCACTCAGCCGGGCAAGACGTTCAACAAGCGATTGCCGGCCATACAGGGAACTGAAGAATAATCCCAGTAATATCCCATTAACCGCGACCGGGTAATACAACAGCAGCGAGGTTTCACGCAGTACAACACTGGCGGCGACCAGCACAATACCCGTAACAGCAATGGCTTTTCCAAAGAATGTTAACCGGGAGAGTTTCCCGCGAAACGTCAGTAAACGCAGAAGAAATACAGTGATTAACAAGGGAGCCAGAATACCGGTTCCCCAGTTTTTCAGGCCACACCAGACGGCTATCGGGTAAGCAATAACCGCCAGTGGCATTGCCCAGCGGACAATTGTTTTAAGCTTGAGAAGTAAAAGGCTCCGGCGCTTATCCATGACAGCGGGATCCGCAGAAATCAGGCCGCAGGCGTGTTGAGCAATTCATCAATTGCATCAACCACGTCCTGAACGGTACGCACGGATTTGAACATGTCTGGCCGGATCTTTCTGCCAGTGATTTTTTGCAAATGAACCACCAGATCGACAGCATCAATGCTGTCTAAATCCAGATCCTCATAGAGTTCGGCGTCCGGGCTGATATCGTCTTCATCAATTTCAAATAGCTTGATTAATAAGGTGCTAATTTGCTGGTAAATTTCTTGCTTCTGCATAGGAATCTCTTTAACCACGCTGTACTGAAATAAATCTGGCCAGACTTTCAACCGAATAAAAATGCTCGCGCATTTCCTGACTTTCCGCCGAAAGGATCACACCGTATTGCTTTTTCAACGCCAGACCTAACTCCAGAGCGTCGATAGAATCCAGCCCTAATCCGTCACCAAAAAGGGGGGCTTGCGTATCAATCTCATCGGGTGTCATGCCTTCCAGATTAAGCGTCGCGATGATCAGTGTTTTAATGTCGTTACTTAATGAATCCATGACTTATTTCTCGTTATTTTGAGTATTGCTGCGCATCAGTTCAGTACGCAAATGCTGTGTCAGTCGTCTTGCGGCCAGAGCAGGTGAAAGATCACTTTCAGCTAAAAAGTTATTCGCTTTTATCTTCTCGCCCACGGTTATCACAAACTGAGGTTTTGCTTTGGGGATCTGGTACCACTTCCCCTTTTTAGTCAGCATCGGTGGCTGACATGAAATATGAACAATCCTGATATCGCAACCCGCTCTCAATGCAATGTTAGCGGCGCCACGTTGCAGCGTCATCGGTTTTTCGGGCAACGTGCGCGTTCCTTCAGGAAAAACCAGTAACGTCCCTCCTGCTTTCAGCCGGGTATCGCAGGCCTGCAACAGGGCGTCAGATCCGGAATTAATCAGGTAACCCGCCGCTTTTATCACACCGCGTAAGAACGGGTTACGCAGTAAAGCCTGTTTGACGATGCAATCACAACGCGGCATCCGTGACGCCAGGATCACATAATCCAAAAGGCTGGGATGATTCGCCACAATCAGGCATCCGGCATCCTGCTGAAACTTTTCGTCGCCTGTAAACCGGTAATCCATTACCCCCACCAGACGTAATCCCGCCAGGAAGAAGCGAAAACTGTTGCGGATACTGTTCAGCGTCATCCGGTGCAGTTTCTCCGGCTGTCGGATGATGAGCCGCAACAGAGTAAACCAGATAATCGAAAGCAACAGTCCGCCAATTCCGAAAAGTGCGAAAAAGAATCCGGTTGCCAGCCACCGCCAGATACGGTTCGTCAGGGAAGACGTTTCTTCGGGTGCTGCTGTTTCTCTCATCACAAATCACGAACCCATTGCCAGCCGTGGCGGTTGTCAGCACTGACATTAAATAAAGGGGCAGAAGAGAGATAACCGCGTAAAAATTTCAGGCTCTGCGGAAGAGCCGAATTCATATCCTCAACCGGCAATGAAATACGCTGACAATGCAAAGTATCGCCAGCCGTTAATATTATTGCTACGGCGTAAGGCAGAAACTCAGAACTTACCGATTCGTGATATATATCGGGAATTTCACCCTCGAAATCCACCAACATCACACGAGTGGCGCCGGTGACCAGCATCGACTGAGCTTCCAGTATTGCCTGCTGAAAACTGTCGTTTCCTGCGGCCAATGAAGTCACGGGTAATGGATTTTTACTGATAATGGTTAACCAGCCCGCCGCAGTGTTGTGGACTGACATCGAAAATTCTGTCGGTGAAATGGCTTCTTGCTGTGCAAGAGAATGTAAAATACGCCCCGTTTTCTCCAGTTCACCATGCCGGCTGGTAAAAATGGCGGCATCCACATCATGCTTTTCGAGTAATGCCAGCCCGGTATCCACCGCTAAACGGCTTCCGATACTCATTCTTCGGGCAGCCATCATAGGGATATGCTGGCTTTTGGCAATATCGCCTGAAAACGTATTGCTATCAGGCTGCTGAGCCCACTGGATCCAGTGCTCACAACTGTGGATCCCCGGAGCTAAAGCCCGCCAGTCATGTATATCCAGTGAGAATTTCATGGTGATTATCTTTGTGATTTATCCATATTAAGACTTTATGATATTTTCTTAAAAGTTGCATCTGTAATCTGACAACTTATTGAACTGAGCTAAGAATTTTAGTATTAACCTGATAACGAATATTTTTAAATAACGCATTTATTATTTATGGTTGGATTAAAAGTGATAATCATTATATTTAAGATCGGGTAATAATTGTTATATCACTTAGTACATTGAATTTATTTTCGGGAGAATTTGAAGGGATAAAATGATCGAGAGGAAATAAAACAAAGCGCGTAAGGATAATGATCACAGCTAATGTGGCTTTTTTACGGTTTTATTTATGCAAAAAACCCCTGAATCTTTCGATTCAGGGGCTATGCAATTAGTGGCGGAACGGACGGGGCTCGAACCCGCGACCCCCTGCGTGACAGGCAGGTATTCTAACCAACTGAACTACCGCTCCACCGGTTCTTTCACATACATCAGAAAGCGTCTGATACATGTTTGTTCCTGTTATTTTCCTTGTCAGGGGAAAAGGAACACGTTCTTTATTATAAAAATTGATGCCTGGCAGTTCCCTACTCTCGCATGGGGAGACCCCACACTACCATCGGCGCTACGGCGTTTCACTTCTGAGTTCGGCATGGGGTCAGGTGGGACCACCGCGCTACTGCCGCCAGGCAAATTCTGTTTCATTCATACCGCATCGTGTCATGAGTTCTCACCACACACCGCCATACGAACCAATCTCGGAACAATCAGCTGAAAATCTACTTCAAAGTCTCTGCTAAAACACCTTTGGTGTTGTAAGGTTAAGCCTCTCGGGTCATTAGTACTGGTTAGCTCAATGCATCGCTGCACTTACACACCCAGCCTATCAACGTCTTAGTCTTAAACGTCCCTTCAGGTGGCTTAAAGCCACAGGGAAGACTCATCTCGAGGCAAGTTTCGCGCTTAGATGCTTTCAGCGCTTATCTTTTCCGCATTTAGCTACCGGGCAATGCCATTGGCATGACAACCCGAACACCAGTGATGCGTCCACTCCGGTCCTCTCGTACAGGAGCAGCCCTCTCAATCTTCCAACGCCCACGGCAGATAGGGACCGAACTGTCTCACGACGTTCTAAACCCAGCTCGCGTACCACTTTAAATGGCGAACAGCCATACCCTTGGGACCTACTTCAGCCCCAGGATGTGATGAGCCGACATCGAGGTGCCAAACACCGCCGTCGATATGAACTCTTGGGCGGTATCAGCCTGTTATCCCCGGAGTACCTTTTATCCGTTGAGCGATGGCCCTTCCATTCAGAACCACCGGATCACTATGACCTACTTTCGTACCTGCTCGAGCCGTCACTCTCGCAGTCAAGCTAGCTTATGCCATTGCACTAACCTCACGATGTCCGACCGTGATTAGCTAACCTTCGTGCTCCTCCGTTACTCTTTAGGAGGAGACCGCCCCAGTCAAACTACCCACCAGACACTGTCCTCACCCCAGATTATGGGGCCGAGTTAGAACATCAAACATTAAAGGGTGGTATTTCAAGGTTGGCTCCACGCAGACTGGCGTCCACGCTTCAAAGCCTCCCACCTATCCTACACATCAAGGCTCAATGTTCAGTGTCAAGCTATAGTAAAGGTTCACGGGGTCTTTCCGTCTTGCCGCGGGTACACTGCATCTTCACAGCGAGTTCAATTTCACTGAGTCTCGGGTGGAGACAGCCTGGCCATCATTACGCCATTCGTGCAGGTCGGAACTTACCCGACAAGGAATTTCGCTACCTTAGGACCGTTATAGTTACGGCCGCCGTTTACCGGGGCTTCGATCAAGAGCTTCTCCTTACGGATAACCCCATCAATTAACCTTCCGGCACCGGGCAGGCGTCACACCGTATACGTCCACTTTCGTGTTTGCACAGTGCTGTGTTTTTATTAAACAGTTGCAGCCAGCTGGTATCTTCGACTGGCTTCAGCTCCGGGAGCAAGTCCCTTCACCTACGCGCCAGCGTGCCTTCTCCCGAAGTTACGGCACCATTTTGCCTAGTTCCTTCACCCGAGTTCTCTCAAGCGCCTGAGTATTCTCTACCTGACCACCTGTGTCGGTTTGGGGTACGATTTCGTGTTACCTGGAGCTTAGAGGCTTTTCCTGGAAGCTTGGCATCAACTACTTCACCACCGTAGTGGCTCGTTATCACGCCTCAGGGTTAAAGTAATCCGGATTTACCAGGACTACACCCCTACACGCTTGAACCGGGACAACCGTCGCCCGGCTAGCCTAGCCTTCTCCGTCCCCCCTTCGCAGTAACACCAAGTGCTGGAATATTAACCAGCTTCCCATCGACTACGCTTTTCAGCCTCGCCTTAGGGGTCGACTCACCCTGCCCCGATTAACGTTGGACAGGAACCCTTGGTCTTCCGGCGTGCGGGTTTTTCACCCGCATTATCGTTACTTATGTCAGCATTCGCACTTCTGATACCTCCAGCAAACCTCACAGTTCACCTTCGACGGCTTACAGAACGCTCCCCTACCCAACAACACCTAAGTGTCGCTGCCGCAGCTTCGGTGCATGGTTTAGCCCCGTTACATCTTCCGCGCAGGCCGACTCGACCAGTGAGCTATTACGCTTTCTTTAAATGATGGCTGCTTCTAAGCCAACATCCTGGCTGTCTGTGCCTTCCCACATCGTTTCCCACTTAACCATGACTTTGGGACCTTAGCTGGCGGTCTGGGTTGTTTCCCTCTTCACGACGGACGTTAGCACCCGCCGTGTGTCTCCCGTGATAACATTCTTCGGTATTCGTAGTTTGCATCGAGTTGGTAAGCCGGGATGGCCCCCTAGTCGAAACAGTGCTCTACCCCCGAAGATGAGTTCACGAGGCGCTACCTAAATAGCTTTCGGGGAGAACCAGCTATCTCCCGGTTTGATTGGCCTTTCACCCCCAGCCACAAGTCATCCGCTAATTTTTCAACATTAGTCGGTTCGGTCCTCCAGTTAGTGTTACCCAACCTTCAACCTGCCCATGGCTAGATCACCGGGTTTCGGGTCTATACCTTGCAACTTGACGCCCAGTTAAGACTCGGTTTCCCTACGGCTCCCCTATACGGTTAACCTTGCTACAAAATATAAGTCGCTGACCCATTATACAAAAGGTACGCAGTCACCCAACAAAGTAGGCTCACCACTGCTTGTACGTACACGGTTTCAGGTTCTATTTCACCCTCGCCGGGGTTCTTTTCGCCTTTCCCTCACGGTACTGGTTCACTATCGGTCAGTCAGGAGTATTTAGCCTTGGAGGATGGTCCCCCCATATTCAGACAGGATGTCACGTGTCCCGCCCTACTCATCGAACTCACAACGTATGCATTTTTGTGTACGGGACTATCACCCTATACTGTGCGACTTTCCAGACGCTTCCACTAACACATACCCTGATTCAGGTTCTGGGCTCTTCCCCGTTCGCTCGCCGCTACTGGGGGAATCTCGGTTGATTTCTTTTCCTCGGGGTACTTAGATGTTTCAGTTCCCCCGGTTCGCCTCATTACACTATGTATTCATGTAATGATAATGTGTCGAAACACACTGGGTTTCCCCATTCGGGTATCGTCGGGTATAACGGTTCATATCACCTTACCGACGCTTTTCGCAGATTAGCACGCCCTTCATCGCCTCTGACTGCCTAGGCATCCACCGTGTACGCTTAGTCGCTTAACCTCACAACCCGAAGGTGTCTTAAAGACATCATCGCGCTGCGATTATTTGAGAGACTCTGTTACAGACTAATCCACCACTCAGTACTTCTACGGAGAGTGATGTTCAGCTGTAAACTTTCAATTTTCAGCTTGTTCCAGATTGTTAAAGAGCAAAATACTTCGCAGCATACTGTTTCCAATACACTCTGAAGTATTATTTAGGGGCTGTACGGTAATGGTGGAGCTAAGCGGGATCGAACCGCTGACCTCCTGCGTGCAAGGCAGGCGCTCTCCCAGCTGAGCTATAGCCCCATACAGTCACTTACAGATACCTTAATCACTAACACATCAGGAAGATGAGTTAGCCAATTACTTTCTCATCAAGGCGGAGTTCATACGACGTTTGCAACCGCAAACGAGTGTGACGACAACGCAGCATGAGGACGAATTGGTAGGCCTGAGTGGACTTGAACCACCGACCTCACCCTTATCAGGGGTGCGCTCTAACCACCTGAGCTACAAGCCTATTAAGGTATTTCTGCTCGTTACTTTCTATCAGACAATCTGTGTGGACACTGCACAATGCGTATCTTTAGGTAAGGAGGTGATCCAACCGCAGGTTCCCCTACGGTTACCTTGTTACGACTTCACCCCAGTCATGAATCACAAAGTGGTAAGCGCCTCCCGAAGGTTAAGCTACCTACTTCTTTTGCAACCCACTCCCATGGTGTGACGGGCGGTGTGTACAAGGCCCGGGAACGTATTCACCGTAGCATTCTGATCTACGATTACTAGCGATTCCGACTTCATGGAGTCGAGTTGCAGACTCCAATCCGGACTACGACATACTTTATGAGGTCCGCTTGCTCTCGCGAGTTCGCTTCTCTTTGTATATGCCATTGTAGCACGTGTGTAGCCCTACTCGTAAGGGCCATGATGACTTGACGTCATCCCCACCTTCCTCCGGTTTATCACCGGCAGTCTCCTTTGAGTTCCCACCATTACGTGCTGGCAACAAAGGATAAGGGTTGCGCTCGTTGCGGGACTTAACCCAACATTTCACAACACGAGCTGACGACAGCCATGCAGCACCTGTCTCAGAGTTCCCGAAGGCACTAAGCTATCTCTAGCGAATTCTCTGGATGTCAAGAGTAGGTAAGGTTCTTCGCGTTGCATCGAATTAAACCACATGCTCCACCGCTTGTGCGGGCCCCCGTCAATTCATTTGAGTTTTAACCTTGCGGCCGTACTCCCCAGGCGGTCGACTTAACGCGTTAGCTCCGGAAGCCACGCCTCAAGGGCACAACCTCCAAGTCGACATCGTTTACAGCGTGGACTACCAGGGTATCTAATCCTGTTTGCTCCCACGCTTTCGCACCTGAGCGTCAGTCTTTGTCCAGGGGGCCGCCTTCGCCACCGGTATTCCTCCAGATCTCTACGCATTTCACCGCTACACCTGGAATTCTACCCCCCTCTACAAGACTCTAGCTTGCCAGTTTCAAATGCAGTTCCCAAGTTAAGCTCGGGGATTTCACATCTGACTTAACAAACCGCCTGCGTGCGCTTTACGCCCAGTAATTCCGATTAACGCTTGCACCCTCCGTATTACCGCGGCTGCTGGCACGGAGTTAGCCGGTGCTTCTTCTGCGAGTAACGTCAATGTACAGTGCTATTAACACTGAACCCTTCCTCCTCGCTGAAAGTGCTTTACAACCCTAAGGCCTTCTTCACACACGCGGCATGGCTGCATCAGGCTTGCGCCCATTGTGCAATATTCCCCACTGCTGCCTCCCGTAGGAGTCTGGACCGTGTCTCAGTTCCAGTGTGGCTGGTCATCCTCTCAGACCAGCTAGGGATCGTCGCCTAGGTGAGCCATTACCTCACCTACTAGCTAATCCCATCTGGGCACATCCGATGGCGTGAGGCCCGAAGGTCCCCCACTTTGCTCTTGCGAGGTCATGCGGTATTAGCTACCGTTTCCAGTAGTTATCCCCCTCCATCAGGCAGTTTCCCAGACATTACTCACCCGTCCGCCGCTCGCCGGCAAAGTAGCAAGCTACTTCCCGCTGCCGCTCGACTTGCATGTGTTAGGCCTGCCGCCAGCGTTCAATCTGAGCCATGATCAAACTCTTCAATTAAAAGTTCGATTTGCTTCAACAAGTGAAGCGATGCTCAAAAATTAACTTTCGTAATAATTCAACTAAATGAATTACTGCTTGGTCACTCTTTAAGACTTGATATTTTTTGCCACCGAAGTGGCTGATATCGTCTTGTGAGTGCCCACACAGATTGTCTGATAAATTGTTAAAGAGCAGTGAGTTACGCGCTTTCGCTTGCTAACTCGAGGTGGCGTATATTACGCTTTCCTCATTCAGTGTCAACCGTTTATTTCATCCGGTCATCACTGTTTTTAATCTTTCCGACCCGGTCACTTCGTGATGTTGTTCACGTTGTTCCCTGTCGATGGAGCGGCATTATAGGGAGTTGGATTTTAATGGCAAGCGAATAAATACAGTTTTATTTCGTTTGCCGTTTTTTTATCCAAAGGCTGCTATTTCTGCCCTTTTGCTATAAAGGAAGGCAATGCAGCAAGGCTTTCCAGTACCATGTCCGCTGCACTTTCACTTTCTGCGGTCACAGGCTTACCGGTACGAACTAAAATCTTATGTCCTACGCCTGCGGCGGCAGCGGCCTGCATATCTTCAAGCTTATCGCCCACCATATAAGAAGAGGCCATATCAATGTTCAGCTCTTCTTTGGCTGTCAAAAACATACCCGGTTGCGGCTTACGGCAATCACAGACCTGAGTAAACGCTTTCACGGCACCTTCCGGATGATGCGGGCAGAAGTAGATACCATCCAGATCCACACCGCGGTCGGCCAGTGACCAGTCCATCCACTCTGTGAGCGTCATAAACTGCTCTTCAGTAAATTTACCCCGCGCGATACCGGACTGATTGGTGACCAGCACCAGTAAAAAGCCCATTTCCTTTAATTTAAGGCAGGCATCAATGACACCGTCGATAAACTTGAAATCATCGATTTCATGTACATAACCGTGATCGACATTCAAAGTGCCATCACGGTCGAGAAAGATTGCTGAAACAGGTTGTGCCACGAATTTGCTCCTGATGGCTGATTAACGGCGCCAGTATCGCATGTTTTCAATGTCCGTGAGAATGCTAACCTGGTTGACTTAGACGTCTAGACGCCTTAGCATCCACGACATGCTTCGGGGAGAGCCCCGCAGAGTTAATTTCACCACGTCACGGCAAAAAGACAGAATAAAAAAAATATGATTAAACTTTCAAACATCACCAAGGTTTTCCAGCAGGGTTCGCGCCAGATTGTCGCGCTCTCTGACGTGAGTCTTCACGTCCCTGCCGGACAAATTTATGGCGTTATCGGCTCTTCCGGCGCGGGGAAAAGTACGTTAATCCGCTGTGTCAATTTGCTGGAACGTCCGACGGAAGGCCAGGTCTTGGTCGATGGTCAGGAACTGATGTCTTTCTCAGAGAAAGCACTGACCCGTGCACGTCGCCAGATTGGCATGATTTTCCAGCATTTTAATCTGCTGTCGTCACGTACCGTGTATGGCAACGTAGCACTGCCACTGGAACTCGATAATCTCTCTTCCGCAGACATTAAGACGCGCGTCTCCGAGCTGCTTAAGCTGGTCGGTCTGGAAGATAAGCATGACGCTTATCCGGCTAATCTTTCCGGCGGACAAAAACAACGTGTGGCGATTGCCCGTGCGCTGGCCAGTAATCCTAAAGTATTGCTGTGTGATGAAGCCACCAGTGCATTGGATCCGGCAACCACCCGCGCCATTCTGGAACTGCTGAAAGATATCAACCGTCGTCTGGGACTGACCATTCTGCTGATCACTCATGAGATGGATGTTGTAAAACGCATTTGCGACCAGGTTGCCGTGATCAGCGATGGCAAACTGATTGAGCAGGATAAAGTGAGCGAAATGTTCTCTCATCCTAAAACGCCGCTGGCTCAGCAGTTCATTCAGTCGACCTTACATCTGGATATCCCGGAAGATTACGCCGTGCGCATGATCCCCACAGCGGAAGAAGGTCGTGTGCCTTTACTGCGGCTGGAATTTACCGGTCAGTCAGTGGATGCTCCGCTGCTATCAGAAGCTGTACGTCGCTTTGACATTAACAACAATATTATCAGTGCTCAGATGGATTATGCCGGCGGTGTGAAGTTCGGGATTATGCTGACGGAAATGCACGGTTCAGAAGAAAACACTCAGGCGGCGATTCAGTTCCTGCATGAGAATCAGGTGAAAGTAGAGGTGCTCGGTTATGTCTGAGGCAATGATGTGGTTAATGGGCCGGGGTATCTGGGAAACAGTCATCATGACGCTGACCTCTGGTTTCTTTGGTTTTGTGCTGGGTCTGCCTTTTGGCGTGCTGCTGTATGTCACCCGTCCGGGCCAGATTGCAGAGAATAAAAATGTCTACCGCGTGATGTCGGCGTTGGTGAACATTTTCCGTTCCATTCCTTTTATTATCCTGCTGGTGTGGATGATTCCGTTCACCCGCATGATTGTGGGTACCTCTATCGGTTTACAGGCGGCAATTGTCCCGCTGACCGTAGGTGCGGCACCCTTTATTGCCCGTATGGTTGAAAACGCCCTGTTGGAGATCCCAAGCGGTCTGGTGGAAGCTTCCCGCGCAATGGGCGCAACGCCGATGCAGATCATCCGTAAAATCCTGTTACCGGAAGCCCTGCCAGGTCTGGTCAATGCCGCCACCATCACACTGATCACTCTCGTAGGCTATTCTGCTATGGGTGGTGCTGTCGGTGCCGGTGGTCTGGGGCAAATCGGTTATCAATACGGTTATATCGGTTATGACGCCACGGTGATGAATACGGTATTAGTCCTGTTAGTGGTTTTGGTGTATTTAATTCAGTTTTGTGGCGACCGCATCGTAAAAGCAGTCACACATAAATAACGAAACAACAGCGGTAATAGCTACCCTGTGAATGATTTTTATCCGCTTATTGAGGAAAGGACATGTCTAACAAATTCAAATCCATTGCAGTTGTCGGCGCGCTTCTGGGATCGCTGGCTTTAGTTGGCTGCGGGCCAAAAGAACAAGATCCAAACCACATCAAAGTGGGTGTGATTGTCGGTTCTGAACAGCAGGTTGCTGAAGTTGCACAGAAAGTGGCGAAAGAAAAATACGGTCTTGATGTTGAGCTGGTGACATTCAACGATTACGTATTGCCTAACGAAGCGTTGAGCAAAGGCGATATTGATGTTAACGCTTTCCAGCACAAACCTTATCTTGATCAGCAGATTAAAGATCGTGGCTATAAGCTGGTGCCGGTCGGCAACACCTTCGTCTACCCTATCGCGGGTTACTCTAAGAAAATCAAATCAATTGATGAACTGAAAGATGGCGATCAGGTTGCATTGCCAAACGATCCGACTAACCTCGGCCGTTCTTTACTGTTGCTGCAAAAACAAGGCCTGATCAAACTGAAAGACGGTGTTGGCCTGCTGCCGACCGTTCTGGATGTGACTGAGAATCCTAAAAACCTGAAACTGGTCGAGCTGGAAGCACCACAGCTGCCACGTTCACTGGATGATGCGAAAATCGCACTGGCAGTTATCAACACCACTTACGCCAGCCAGATCAACCTGACGCCGGAAAAAGACGGTATCTTCGTAGAAGATAAAGATTCTCCATACGTAAACCTGATCGTTGCACGCGAAGATAACAAAGACGCAGAAAACGTGAAGAAATTCGTTCAGGCGTATCAGTCTGACGAAGTGAACGCTGCTGCGAACAAAATCTTCAACGGCGGCGCTGTAAAAGGCTGGTAATGACGTGAAATGAGCCGCTGAGGATTTCTCCGGGCGATTCATTTCGCAAATATTACTTTCTCAAAGACCTTTTTCAGAAATAAATAACAAGGCGGGCAGTTGCCCGCCTTGTTATTTTCTCAATACCTTGGTTCAATAACGCCACATTCTTTCCTGTAAACATATTAAAAAGCAGAGGATATACCATGCGTGCTTTACCTCTCTGTTTGTCGGCACTTTTGCTGGCGGGTTGTTCCCTGACTCAACACACACAGCCAACACCTCCTGCGCCTGTTGTTAAAGAAGAACCAAAACCAGTCAAACCAAAGCCGGCTCCAGTGCGCCCTGCTCCTGTAAAACTGTATAAAGATGCAGAAGCTCTAGTCGGAACGCCGTTCCGTGATCTGGGTGAAGTCTCCGGAGAGTCCTGCCAGAGCGCTCAAAACGATACGCCGCCAAGTCTGGCAACGGCGCGTAAGAGAATGCTGACCCGCGCATCTTATATGAAAGCCAATGCCGTGTTGCTGCATCAGTGCCAGATCATCAGCGGTGTGCCAGGCTGCTTCCAGCAGGCAATTTGTCAGGGTTCTGCCCTGAACGTCACGTTTAAATGACCTCTTTTGCTTTTGAACAAATAGGGACAATTCACTCGCCCTATAAAGAGAAGTTTGCTGTCCCGCGTCAGCCTGGTTTGATTGAGGATGGCGGCGGTGAATTACATCTGCATGCGCCTTACAACCAGCCTGAAGCCGTTCGCGGGCTGGAAGAGTTCAGCCATTTATGGGTGATGTTCATTTTTCATCAGACGATGGAGGGAGGATGGCGCCCGACGGTTCGCCCGCCACGCCTTGGTGGCAATGCGCGCACCGGTGTTTTTGCCACACGGTCCACTTTTCGGCCTAACCCGCTCGGCATGTCTCTGGTTGAACTGAAAGGGATCCGCTGTCAGGGACAGAATGTCGTTCTGCAACTTGGCAGTCTGGATTTAGTGGATGGCACGCCGGTTGTCGATATTAAACCCTATCTGCCTTTTGCGGAAAGCCATCCTGATGCGCGCGCCGGGTTTGCCCAGCACGCGCCGGATGCCGATATGCCGGTCGAGTTTTTACCTCAGGCTGAACAACAGCTGGCGGAACAAGCGCGGCACTATCCGCATCTGCGCCGTTTCATCACGCAGGTTTTAGGTCAGGATCCGCGTCCTGCTTACCGCAAAGGGGAATCCGCAGAACGCGATTACGCTGTTCGCCTGCTGGAATTTAATGTCCGCTGGCGGGTTGTGGGTTCTCTGAATCAGGTATTGTCCCTCGACGAAAACTAAATTTCCTCTGCGTCTCTTTTGGCAACAGCAACTCGCTGGTAAACTAAGCCACTTTTCACGTTTTGGCTGCCTATGGCAGCCCGATTGCAATTTGCAGTGCTAACGGAACCAACACATCATGCGTACTACTCAATATCTGCTCTCTACACTGAAAGAGACGCCAGCCGACGCGGAAGTTATCAGCCACCAGTTGATGCTGCGCGCGGGGATGATCCGTAAACTGGCCTCGGGCCTGTATACCTGGCTGCCGACCGGCTTACGTGTTCTCAAAAAAGTTGAAAACATCGTACGCGAAGAAATGAACAACGCGAACGCTATTGAAGTGTCGATGCCGGTAGTTCAGCCCGCCGACTTATGGCAGGAGAGCGGACGTTGGGAACAATATGGTCCGGAATTATTACGTTTCGTTGATCGCGGCGAGCGTCCTTTCGTTCTGGGTCCAACCCACGAAGAAGTGATTACCGATCTGATCCGTAATGAAGTCAGCTCGTACAAACAGCTGCCACTGAACTTCTTCCAGATCCAGACCAAATTCCGTGACGAAGTTCGCCCGCGTTTTGGTGTGATGCGCTCCCGTGAATTCCTGATGAAAGATGCCTACTCGTTCCACACGACGCAGGAATCTTTGCAGGAAACCTATGACGCGATGTACGCGGCCTACAGCCAGATTTTCAACCGCATGGGTCTGGATTTCCGTGCCGTGCTGGCGGATACCGGTTCTATCGGCGGCAGCGCCTCACATGAGTTTCAGGTACTGGCACAAAGCGGCGAAGATGATGTGGTGTTCTCTGACTCTTCTGAGTTTGCCGCCAACATTGAGTTTGCTGAAGCACTGGCACCAAGTACGCCACGTGCTGCTGCAACCGAAGAGATGCGTGTTGTTGAAACGCCGGACGCAAAAACCATTGCTGAACTGACTGAACAGTTCCAGGTTCCGGTTGAGAAAACCGTGAAAACCCTGATGGTTCACGCAACAGAAGAAAGCGGCCATAAGCTGGTCGCCCTGCTGGTTCGCGGTGATCATGAGCTGAACGAAATCAAAGCCGAAAAACTGCCGCAAGTGGCGTCACCACTGACCTTTGCAACAGAAGCAGAAATTCGTGAAATCGTTGCGGCTGGCCCGGGTTCACTCGGCCCGGTAAATCTGCCAATGCCAATTGTTGCCGACCGCACTGTTGCCGCCATGAGCGATTTCAGCGCAGGCGCAAACATCGACGGTAAACACTATTTCGGTATTAACTGGGATCGCGATACTGCGCTGCCAGAAGTCGCCGATATCCGTAACGTGGTCGCAGGCGATCCAAGCCCGGATGGTCAGGGTACGCTGGTGATCAAACGCGGGATTGAAGTCGGTCATATCTTCCAGCTGGGGACAAAATACTCAGAAGCGATGAACGCGACCGTTCAGGGCGAAGATGGCAAAAACCAGGTGATGACCATGGGTTGTTACGGTATCGGCGTGACCCGTGTGGTCGCTGCGGCGATTGAGCAGAACCATGACGATCGCGGCATTATCTGGCCGGATGCTATCGCACCATTCCAGGTCGCTATTCTGCCAATGAACATGCATAAATCTTTCCGCGTGAAAGATGCCGCAGAAGCGTTGTACAAAGAACTGCGCTCACACGGTATTGATGTGATCCTCGATGATCGCAAAGAACGTCCGGGCGTTATGTTCGCGGATATGGAACTGATCGGTGTGCCGCATCACGTGGTGATTGGTGATCGTAATCTGGATGCTGAAGAGCTGGAATACAAAAACCGTCGCACTGGCGAAAAACAGATGATCAAACAAAGCGATATCGTTGAATATCTGCTGAGCCAGATCCCGCGTTAAGATCAGCTGACGATCATTTGCCTGTAAAAATGCCCGCATAATGCGGGCATTTTTCTTTGTGCGCTTTAGTGAATGTGATTACGGACAGGATTTGGTGGCATCAAACCTGACATTTTTATCTGCCACTACAGCCTTCTGCATCTGCCCTTCTTCCATTGACGGTTCTGTCATGAAATGTCCGTCCATTGAAAGAAAGACCAGCTGATTCGGGGTTTTCCGCGCTGCAAGATACCCTTCTTCCAGCGATTTATTGGCTGACATCGGGAATACATTGCCGGTCGCGCAATCCTTAAAGGATGCCGCATCGGCGCTGTATTGCATCATTCCGGTCAATGCCATCGGCGTCTTCGGCAAATTCTGCTGCACCGGTTTCAACGTGTAATTGAATGTGGAGGTGATTGGCTCCCCGCTTTGATCCAGCATTTCCAGATTTTCATCTTTCGGATGGAAGTAGCGTTTCTCACCATCGTTTCCTGTCAGTACCAGTTTATCAGCCGTCCGTGCCCAACTTCCGTAACTGGCGAACGCCTGATCGCCGTCTTTACTTCCCTGATAAATTTCCTGCAGGATATAGGTTCCGTCCTGTTGAAGGAAAAGTGACGTCTTCAGGCCACTGCAATCGGCACAAGGCAATATGCCGCTGTAACTTTGCTGCATCGCCTGCAAGGGTTTTTCATGATTAAACGCGGCGGTATGACAGCCAAACAGTGACAGCGCCCCGAGCGCCAGCACTGCACTAATAATGATTTTTTTCACAGTTTCTCCCCTACTGCTTTTATCCCGGTGCTGCGATAAAAAATGTCCTGCAGCACGAATTTAGGGCTAACGAATCTTGCCCCGCAATGCTTTCGTCGCACCTTTGCGAACCTTACTTTCTACCCGACGAATTTTCGATCCCCGGGTCGGTTTTGTTGCCCGGCGCGGTTTTTCAATAACCATCGCCTGCGAAATCAATGAGCTCAAGCGGGCAAGAGCCGCTTCACGATTCATCTCCTGACTCCGGTATTCCTGAGCCTTGATAATCACCCAGCCGTCAGCGGTCACAGAATGATGATTAAACGCCAGTAACCGCTCTTTATAATATTCTGGCAAACTCGACGCTTTAATATCAAAGCGTAAATGGATAGCCGTTGAGGTTTTATTGACGTTCTGACCGCCGTTACCCTGCGCACGGATCGCCGTTAATTCGATCTCGCTGTCGGGTATTTCCAGTTTTTCAGAAAGGATTAGCACGCTGATTACCTGGTTTCTTTTACAACAGACTCTTTCCATTCAGAAAAATGAATTTCCAAATTACTCTGAGCATCAGAAAGCCAGATAGTTCCGTCCTGCAACGTCGCCTGTAGATTCATGGTCCGGCTGCCAAAAGCAGTCAGCTGATTCAACAACTCATCTTCTAAATAACGGATGCGCAGGTTCTCAAAACCTCTGACTTTCCCTTCGATTTGCGACCACCAGACTTTCGCCGCACGCTCACCATACGCGTAAAGGACGACTTCACGCGATTGGTTACAGGCCTTTTTCAGACGCTTCTCATCAGGTAAACCCAGTTCTACCCATAACTCGATGCCATTGTGGTCATTCTTACGCCAGATTTCAGGCTCGTCTTCGGCACTCAGTCCGCGGGTAAAAGTCAGTCGTTCGTCGGCATGGTAAATCCATGCCAGCAGACGCAGCATCATGCGTTGTTCTGTTTCTGAAGGATGCTGTGCCAGAGTCAGGCTGGCGTCATGAAAGAAATTACGATCCATATCAGCGATATTGACCGCTGCTTTATAAATGGTTGCTTTTAACGCCATGGTAAACCCCTTGATAATAGACGCACAGTGTACTTGAAAGCATCCTGCCGCGACCAGTTTTCCCCCGATGGTTATCCTCAATAATGGCTTTACGCAAACGATTTACCTTTACAGGGCTGCTAATAACTCACACTCTCCTGTGCT
Organism: Rahnella victoriana; assembly: GCF_021276285.1. Classification (NCBI taxonomy): domain Bacteria; kingdom Pseudomonadati; phylum Pseudomonadota; class Gammaproteobacteria; order Enterobacterales; family Yersiniaceae; genus Rahnella; species Rahnella victoriana. Next base: position 2,603,669 of record NZ_CP089919.1, on the reverse strand, counting down.
ATAGTCGTTAAATACTGAGAGCTTATCTTTCTGCGCTTTCCTCAGAGGGATACGCTTTTTAGGGAGAACTTATGCAACAATACTGTGAGTTGGTACGCCGTAAATATTCCGAAATCGCCAGTGGCGATCTTGGATATGTGCCCGATGCGTTGGGCTGTGTATTGAAAGCATTGGACGAAGTCGCAGCAAATGCTGAACTTCCGTCTTCCGTTAGGGACCAGGCGGCCTACGCCGCCGCTAACTTATTGGTGAGCGATTATGTCGATGAATGATGAGTACCAACCCATCAATTGTGATGACTACGATAATCTCGAGCTCGCCTGCCAGCATCACCTGGTTTTGACGCTGAAGCTACGTAGTGGAGAAGTCGTTGAGGCTAAAGCGAACGATCTATTAATGCGTAAGAAAGTGGAATATCTGGTGGTAGAGGCGAACGGCGAACAACGGGATCTGCGTCTGGATCACATTGAAAGCTTTAGCCATCCGGAAATTGGCACCGTTGTCGTCAGCGCAGAATAGCGACAACCGTCTCAGTTTACCTAACGGGCAATCTCAGGATTGCCCGTTTGCATTTCTGCGACAGCCCTATTTCAGCGGCGTCAGACTGGCGTAATAAGCCGACAAATCACTGATATCCTGATCGGACAATGACGAACTAAAAGCCTGCATCACACCAGCCTGCCCGCCACTTCGGTCACCTTTCTTGTAAGCATGCAGCGAAAGCGCCAGATAATCTGCATGTTGCCCGGCCAGATTAGGGTAAATCGAATTAACGGCTTTTCCCGCTGCACCGTGACATGCCGCGCAACTGGCGGACTTAGCCTGCCCGTCAGCAATATTCCCGCCCGCCAGCGCCGGTGTACTTGCGAGCACAAGTCCCGCGATTCCTGCCATGAGTGTTGCCATTACCTGTATTACGCCTCCGCGGACGAATCCCCTTCGCCCAAATAAATCTTTCATTTTTATGGCGCAACCGACCAGATAACCTGCCATTGCGCTTCATAATTATCGGCCAGAGCCTGGCGGGTAATAAACCACCCCGGCGCGGCCATCAGTTGTTCATTGTAATAAATCAACGGGATACGATCCCGCTGCCAGGGGGGTATCCCCAACTCTGACCACAATTTTTTAGCCTGACGCGCGCGATCCCTCCCGACTTTTTCGATCATTCCCTGCGCCTGAAACCGCACAGTGATCGTTTCATCAGCGCGTGGCTGTCGAATCGCACAGCCATTGACCTCTGCGGTGAGATCAGGATCGACAGCAAGAAAACCCAGCCCGTCCGGCAGCATCAGTTTTTCCGCCGGATCCCAGCGGAGAACCAGTTCCCTCAGGGACTGAAATTCTGGCAATAAATACAGACGCTGACGAAAACGCCGGACGACCCGTTTACCCAGCACTAACTGCGCCTGCGCATCTTCGCGGCTGAGTGCCACTTCATCCCATATTCTCTGCAATTGTTCACGCGAGGGCATTTTTGCGCCACAGGTTGCCAGCCAGCGGCGTATTAACGCCGGGCGTCTCACTGCCGAAACTTGACTCAGGCCATCGACGGACAAGCTCCCCTGCCGATCGGTGAGGGTTTCCAGAGATTCACTGAGTAACTCATCAAGCAATGCTTCCTGCTCTGCGCAAAGCAAGGCGCTGCGGGTGGTAGCCTGAGCAAAGTGCGGCCAGCGTTCATAGAGATCGGGCAGAATTTTCAGGCGCAAAAAATTACGATCGAAACGGTCATCGCGGTTACTGTCATCTTCAATCCAGTTCAGCTGATGCTGCGCCGCGTATGCCTCAAGCTGTTCTCGGCTGAGATCAAGCAACGGCCGCAATAAACGATAGCCGTGAGCGGAACTGTCGGCACTCATCGCCGAGAGACCGGCTGGCCCGCTGCCACGCTTAAGCGCCAGCATGAACGTTTCGCATTGGTCATTCAGATGCTGCGCAGTCAGTAATACTTCGCCGTCAGTCAGATTTTCAGAAAATGCCAGATAACGTGCCGTTCGCGCCGCCGCTTCAATCCCGCCTTCCTGCGCATTGACCTGCACTTTTACTACGGAGAAGGGGATATTGCGTTGCTGACAAAATGTCTGGCAGTGAACGACCCAGTCATCCGCAAAACGGCTTAATCCATGATGGATATGCAGCGCGCGCAATTCGATATCAGGCTGCGTACTGTCGCGCAATCCGGCCAACCCGGCCAGCAGAACCGAGGAATCCAGGCCGCCACTGAACGCCACGCAGAGCTTTCGCGCGTTGCCGATCTTCGTGCGCAGATGTTCAGAAAGGAATGTTGCGGCTGTTTTTGAGTTCATAGAATTATCAGGATTCGTACAGTTCCAGGGGTAATCCATCAGGATCGTTGAAGAATGTGAATTTTTTCCCGGTATAAGGGTCGGTTCTTACCGGTTCACAGATAACTCCCGCGTCCGTCAGCGCGGACACCGACTGTCCGATATCTTCCACACTGAACGCCAGATGGCGCAATCCGCAGGCTTCAGGACGGCTTGGCCGGGCCGGGGGATGCGGAAAACTAAAGAGTTCAATGGTGTACTGACCGTTCAGCGCCAGATCGGCTTTCCAGGAATCGCGTTCTTCGCGGTAAAACTCGCCCAGCAACGTGAACCCGAGAATGTCACAGTAAAAACGTTTGCTGGTCTGATAATCAGTACCGATGATGGCGATGTGATGGATCTGGCGAAGATTTAGCATTGTCATGTCCTGTTGATTTCTGATGTGCACGTTACTCAGGGCGTCTGAACTCGTCAATAAAAAGCCCTCATGAAGAGGGCGGTTTGTTAGCTGGCTTCCGGAAGTTTTAAGACTTTCACCAGATAGCGCCCGTCTTCTGTGAGACGGGTTCCATGAATATCCGTATCAAATCCCGGGTAACGTTCGCCGATCGAGCAAAGCATAATCAGGAAATCGAGTACCGCGCGGCTTTCCTCCGTGATCATCTCACCCGGCATCACCACCGGCACGCCAGGGGGATAAGGCAGGATCATGTTGGCTGATACTTTGCCCACCAGTTCATCAATGTCGCATTCATCAATATGACCACGAACCTGATGCTGGAACATTTCATATGGCGTCATTTTCATTTCCGGCAACACATCGAACGCTTCCAGCATTAAACGCGGCAGGTCATGGCGGACGATCAGTTTGTGGATCCCTTGTGCCAGATCCTGGATACGCATATTGCGATAAAAATCAGGATCTTCTGCGTACAGGTCCGGCAGCATATTTTTGATGCGCAGATTGAGATCGTAACTGCGTTTGAAATCGGTCAACCCGCGCATCAGGCTCATGGATTTGGTTTTATCAATGCCGATGCTGAACAGGAAAAGCAGATTATACGGCCCGGTTTTTTCCACCACCACGCCGCGTTCATCGAGGAATTTCGCCACTAATGCGGCCGGGATCCCCTCTTCTTCCAGTTTGCCTGTTTCATCCATACCGGGTGTCAGGATCGTCACCTTGATCGGATCCAGATACATATGATCCGTATCTGCATTCGCGAAACCATGCCAGTTTTGATCCGGATTCAGCGGCCAGCATTCGGCTTCATCAATATGTTCGGGCTGCCAGATATCAAAGAACCAGCCCTCGGTTTCTTCACGCAGCCGCTGGATCTCTTTACGAAAATGCAGCGCACGTTCCACCGAGCGGTTGATCAGGCGACGCCCGGGATTGCCCCGCAACATTGCTGCGGCAGTTTCTGCGGAAGCCACAATGCCGTAGTTCGGCGATGTGGTGGTGTGCATCATATAAGCTTCATTAAAGGTGCTTTCATCGTAATCCCCTTTAATGTGGATCATCGAAGCCTGTGAGAAAGCCGCCAGTAACTTATGTGTCGATTGCGTTTCGTAGATGACTTTTCCCGGAATTCGTTCGCCACTCATCCCGCTTTTACCGTCATAAATCGGGTGGAAATTGGTGTATGGCACCCAGGCGGAATCGAAATGAATCGACGGCACATCCAGCGTACTTTTGATGTAATCCGTGTTGTACAGCAAGCCATCGTACGTGGAATTGGTGATCACCGCATGGACGGGCCAGGTGGCATTCTCAGTCTGTGCGATTTTCGCCTCGATACTTTCTCTGGTGAATTCCCGCTTAGGAATTCCGCCGAGAATGCCATAGGCATTACGGTTCGGCCGCAAATAGACCGGCACGATATTGGTCATCATCATCAGGTGAGCCAGCGATTTATGGCAGTTGCGGTCAATCAATACCGTACTGCCCGCCGGTGCGGCATACATTCCGACAATTTTATTGGCTGTCGAGGTCCCGTTGGTGACGATATAACTTTGCTCGGAGCCAAATGTGCGGGCGATATACTCTTCCGCTTCGAGGTGCGGTCCGGTGTGATCCAGTAAGGAACCCAGTTCTGTCACCGAAATCGACACATCGGCTTTCAGCGTTTTCGCGCCAAAGAAATCATAGAACAGCGTCCCGACCGGGCTTTTCAGAAATGCCGTACCGGCCATATGCCCCGGCGTACAGAAGGTATATTTCCCTTCTTCCACGTAGGTAAACAACGCTTTGGTGAGCGGCGGCGTGATGGTGTCGATGTATTCATCGGTGTACTGGCGGATGCGTTTGGCAATATCCTCCGCCGCACTCAGGGCATATTCAAAGAAATACAGCACCATGCGCATTTCATTCACATCAACGTCCAGCGTCGAATGTGTATTGATGAAAGCATACAGCGGCAGATACTCATTCAGCTCGTTAATGGCTGTGCACAACTCCTCGCTGTGCTGATCCCAGTCGAAAATAGCGCCGCAAATGCGGGCGTTGTTTTCAATGAGTTTGAGCAGATCAGCCCGATCGCGCGGATAAATGATCTGAAACCCGAGAAGCGTCAGTGCGCTATCCAGTTCACGGATTGGCTCATCTTTGTAGTAGGCCCCTTCCGGGCGCATGATAGCGATAATATTCATCTGACAAATCCTTCTGTTGTTAATTCTCTCAGGTAATTATAGAAACACGGTTAGTCCCTGCAGGGTACCCTTTGCCATTGAGTTTAAGGTGAAAAGAGGGAAATTTAAGAATGCAGGAAAATTGGAGAGAGAAAACGGGCCATAAAAAAAGGCCACGCAGTGCGCGGCCTTTCGGAAATCACATTCAGGATCAGCAGTAGCCGTACGTCATCAGACGCTGATAACGACGGTTACGCAATTCTTCCGTGCTCAGCACATCCAGATCGCTGAGGTCAGCTTCCAGTTGTGCACGCAGGGAAGCGGCCATCGCCTCTACGTTACGGTGAGCGCCGCCCAGAGGTTCCGGGATCACGGAGTCGATCAGTTTCAGCTCTTTCAGACGCGGTGCAATGATGCCCATCGCTTCCGCAGCCAGAGGGGCTTTATCCGCACTCTTCCACAGAATTGACGCACAACCTTCCGGCGAGATCACCGAATAGGTGCTGTATTGCAGCATGTTAACTTTGTCACCCACGCCGATCGCCAGTGCGCCACCGGAGCCACCTTCACCGATAACGGTGCAGATAACCGGAACGTTCAGACGGGACATTTCACGCAGGTTACGGGCGATCGCTTCAGACTGACCACGTTCTTCCGCGCCCACACCCGGATAAGCGCCCGGGGTGTCGATGAAGGTGATGATTGGCAGTTTAAAACGCTCAGCCATTTCCATCAGACGCAACGCTTTACGATACCCTTCTGGTGCAGGCATGCCGAAGTTACGACGAATTTTCTCTTTCGTTTCACGGCCTTTTTGATGACCAATGATCATCACAGCACGTTCACCCAAACGGGCAATACCGCCAACGATAGCTTTATCGTCTGCGAAGGCACGATCGCCCGCCAGTTCATCAAAATCAGTAAAAATATGTTTGATGTAATCGAGCGTATAAGGGCGACGAGGATGGCGTGCCAGTTGGGCAATCTGCCAGGCACCCAGATCAGAGAAAATCTTACGGGTCAGTTCAACGCTTTTCTCGCGCAAGCGTGCAACTTCTTCGTCCAGATTAATATCTAATTTTTCGTCTTGACGGCTGACTGCAGTCAGCGAGTCAATTTTCGCTTCCAGTTCCGCAATCGGCTGTTCAAAATCAAGAAAATTCAGACTCATAGCATTCCTATTTTAGTCAAATTCCAGTTCCACCTGCTCAGTACCGACCAGGCCTCGCAAATCCAGCAATAGTTTGTCCGTTGGCGTAACACGCCATGACGCCCCGAATCGTAGCCGGGCTCTTGCGTTTTCTCGTTGGTAATACAGATGCACTGGTATCGTCCCCGATCGATGTGGTTCCAACGATTGGCGGAGACGGTTCAAAAGCTGGTCATCAATTTGCCTGTCAGTCAGCGAGATAGCAAGACCGCGAGCATATTTTTCCCGTGCTTCACTGATGTCCATTACATCGCGGGCCATCATTTTAAGCCCGCCACTGAAGTCATCAAAGCTGACCTGTCCTGTGGCGATAAGGATACGGTCTTTTTCCAATAAATGCTGGAATTTTTCCAACGCTTCGGTGAACAACATCACTTCGAGACGACCGGAACGATCGTCAAGCGTACAGATCCCAATACGGTTACCCCGTTTGGTGACCATGACACGCGCGGCGAGAACCAGCCCCACCGCAACGGTCATTTTGCCCCGTTCCGTCGGATGCATATCTTTCAAACGCTGGCCGCCGCCATAACGTTCAATTTCTTTCAGATACTGGGTGATCGGATGGCCGGTGAGATACAACCCGAGCGTTTCACGTTCACCATCGAGAACCGTTTGTTCCGGCCATGGCATCACGTTCGAGTAGGACTTTTCAACCTGCTCAGGAGCCTCTGCCAGCACACCAAACATATCCACCTGACCAATGGCTTCCGCTTTGGCATGCTGATCAGCCGCCTTGAGCGCATCACTGAGCGAGCTCATCAGCGCGGCGCGATGCGGCCCCAGCCGGTCAAATGCCCCGGACATGATCAGTTTTTCAAGAATGCGTTTATTGAGCTTTTTGACGTCGGCGCGTGCGCAGAGATCAAACAGCTCTTTGAAATAGCCGCCTTCATTACGTGCTTCAATGATGGCTTCAATCGGGCCTTCACCCACGCCTTTGATTGCGCCAATGCCGTAAACGATTTCACCTTCGTCGTTCACGTGGAAATGGTACAGACCGCTGTTGATATCAGGCGGCAGGATTTTCAGCCCCATACGCCAGCATTCATCCACCAGCCCGACCACTTTCTCGGTGTTATCCATATCGGCGGTCATTACCGCTGCCATGAACTCCGCCGGATAGTGCGCTTTCAGCCACAGCGTCTGATACGACACTAAAGCATAGGCTGCGGAGTGGGATTTGTTAAAACCGTAACCCGCAAATTTCTCTACCAGATCGAAGATTTTAATCGCCAGTTCGCCGTCAATGCCGCGTGATTTCGCACCGTCTTCAAAACCGCCGCGCTGCTTGGCCATTTCTACCGGGTTTTTCTTACCCATTGCACGACGCAACATGTCCGCGCCACCCAGCGAATAACCCGCCAGGACCTGCGCGATCTGCATGACCTGTTCCTGATACAGGATGATGCCGTAGGTCGGCTCCAGAACAGGTTTCAGGGATTCATGCTGCCACTGAATATCCGGATAGGAAATCTCTTCGCGGCCGTGTTTACGGTCGATAAAGTTATCTACCATGCCTGACTGCAACGGCCCCGGACGGAACAGCGCCACCAGTGCGATCATATCTTCGAAGCTGTCGGGCTTCAGACGCTTGATCAAATCTTTCATGCCGCGGGATTCAAGCTGGAACACCGCCGTGGTTTCCGAGCGTTGCAGCATGTCGAAGCTTTTTTTGTCATCCAGCGGAATGGCAGCGATATCCAGCGGGGCTTCGCCGGATTTTGCACGACGGGCGTTGATCATTTCCAGCGCCCAGTCGATGATGGTCAATGTTCGCAGACCGAGGAAGTCGAACTTGACCAGCCCAGCGTATTCCACGTCATTTTTATCGAACTGGGTAACCGGATGGTTGCCTTCAGCATCGCAATACAGCGGTGCGAAGTCGGTAATTTTCGTCGGTGCGATCACCACCCCCCCGGCGTGTTTACCGGCGTTACGGGTGACGCCTTCCAGCTGACGCGCCATGTCGATCAGCGACTTAACTTCTTCGTCAGCCTCATAGATTTCCGGCAACTGCGGCTCAGCGGCAAACGCTTTCTCCAGCGTCATCCCCGGATCAGGCGGCACCAGTTTGGAAATACGGTCAACGAAACCATACGGATGGCCCAGAACGCGGCCCACATCGCGGATAACCGCTTTGGCTGCCATGGTACCAAACGTGATGATCTGCGAAACGGCTTCACGGCCATACATTTCTGAAACGTGATCGATCACCCGGTCGCGTTTTTCCATGCAAAAGTCGACGTCAAAGTCGGGCATGGAAACACGTTCGGGGTTAAGGAAACGTTCGAACAGCAGGTCAAATTCGAGCGGATCCAGATCGGTAATTTTCAGGGCATACGCCACCAGAGAACCCGCACCGGACCCACGCCCCGGCCCCACCGGTACACTGTTATCTTTCGACCACTGGATGAACTCCATGACGATCAGGAAGTAGCCGGGGAAACCCATCTGGTTGATCACTTTCAGTTCGATATCCAGACGCTCGTCATACTCAGGACGTCGTTGTGCGCGAACTTCCGGATCAGGGAACAGAAATTCCAGACGCTCTTCCAGGCCGATTTTTGATTTCTCCACCAGAAAATCTTCGGTGGTCATGTCACCGGTCGGGAATTGCGGCAGGAAATACTCGCCGAGACGGATAGTGACGTTACAGCGTTTGGCGATTTCCACGCTGTTTTGCAGCGCTTCCGGTACATCCTCAAACAGCTCACACATCTCATCTTCGCTGCGCATATATTGCTGTGAGGTGTAATTGCGCGGACGCTTAGGATCATCCAGCGTGAAGCCGTCGTGGATCGCAACACGGATCTCATGGGCGTCAAAATCGGTCGGCACCATAAAGCGCACGTCATTGGTTGCCACCACCGGCAGACCGCGTTCAGTCGCCAGCGCGACTGCGGCATGCAGATAGTTTTCTTCTTCCGCACGGCCGGTACGGATCAGTTCGAGATAATAACGATCGGGGAAATACTGCTGGTAGAAGTCGAGACACTGACTGACCTGTAAATCATTGCCACGGGTCAGAAACTTACCGACATCGCCCATTCTTGCGCCGGAAAGCAGGATCAGCCCTTCATTGAGTTCTGCCAGCCAGTCGAGGTCAACAATCGGCCCGGCCGCGCCGTAGCCACGCTGATAGGCGCGTGAAATCAACAGCGTCAGGTTCTGATAACCCTGATTGTTCATCGCCAGAACAGTCAGTTGAGCCAGCTCATCACCGAGAATTTCACTTTGCACATTCAGGTCAGCACCAATGATCGGCTTAATGCCTGCACCGTGCGCCGCGCCGTAAAATTTCACCAGACCACAGAGGTTGGTAAAATCGGTAATCGCCAGAGCAGGCATGCCGAGCGACGCTGCGCATTTCACCAGCGGGCCGACTTTGGCGAGCCCATCCACCATGGAATAGTCGCTATGTACACGCAGATGAATAAAACGAGGTTCGGCCATATCCAGGATCCAGAAATGAGTGAATTAAAAGTGTATTTCTTTCACCCGGGCGGGCAGTAACACATGAGGCGTTATGCCAGCCCGAGTACGCGTTTCACCGGTGCAAAACTCTGACGATGATGTGCGGTTGCGCCGAGACGGGCGAGGCTTTCGAGATGCACCGGCGTCGGATAACCTTTGTGCCTGGCAAATCCATATTCAGGGAACTGTAAATCCAGTTCAACCATTTCACGATCGCGGGTGACCTTCGCCAGAATAGATGCCGCACTGATTTCAGCCACTTTGCTGTCCCCTTTCACCACCGCCTGTGAGGCCATTGGCAGCTTCGGACAACGGTTACCGTCGATCAACACCATATCAGGCGTGATAGCCAAACCGGCAACGGCTCTCTGCATCGCCAGCATGGTGGCATGAAGAATATTCAGTTCATCGATTTCGTGCGGCTCAGCGCGCCCAAGGCTCCAGGCCAGCGCCTTCTCTTTAATTTCGATGTAGAGCGCCTCACGACGCTTTTCCGTCAGCTTCTTGGAATCCGCCAGCCCCAGGATCGGTCTTGCGGGATCAAGGATGACGGCAGCGGTGACCACGGCGCCCACCAACGGGCCACGCCCGACTTCATCCACGCCGGCGATACACACGGCCTGCGGATAGATAAATATATCGCTCATCGGTTTGCCAGCTCCATCACGGCCTGAGCAGCCTGTTCGTCTGCATCGCGGCGGATGCTTTCATGCAGCTCAAGGAAAGTCTCGCGCAGCGCCTGACTTTTCTCACCGCCGGCCAGTAAAGGCAGCAATGCCGCAGAGAGTTTGTCCGGCACGCATTCAGTCTGCAGGAGTTCGGTCACAATTTCCCGTCTTGCCAGCAAATTCGGCAAAGAAACATAGGGTGTTTTCACCAGACGCTCTGCCAGCCAGTAAGTGGCAGGCTTCATACGGTAACCGACAACCATCGGACATTTTGCCAGCATGCACTCCAGCGCAGCCGTGCCCGAAGCCAGCAGCGCGGCATCACTGGCGATCATCGCTTCGCGACCCTGGCCATCCAGCAAGTGGGCCGGTAAATCAGGGGCAATTTCCGCTTTAATACGCTCAAACTGCTCGCGGCGCTTGGCATTCACCAGTGGCACAACAATGTGCAAATCAGGATAGGTCTGCCGCAACAGCAACGCGGTTTTGAGGAAATCCGCACTGAGCATTTCAACTTCAGCATGACGGCTTCCCGGCAGTAACGCCAGACAGTGCACATCATCAGGAATATTGAGAGTCTGACGCGCAGCCTGTTTATCAGGATGCAACGGCATTGCATCAGCCATCGTGTGGCCAATGAAACGGCAGGGAACATTGAATTTGTCGTAAAACGCTTTTTCGAAAGGCAGAAATGCCAGAACCAGATCCGTGGCTTTCCCGATTTTGAAAACACGTTTTTGTCGCCAGGCCCAGACAGACGGGCTGACATAATGAATCGTGCGGATACCGCGCTGCTTTAAGCGCCCTTCCAGCGTAATGTTGAAATCAGGGGCATCGATGCCCACAAACACATCAGGCTGCAGTTCGCTAAAACGACGGGTCAGATCTTTGCGGATTTTCAACAGGCGTGGCAGCCGTTCTAACACTTCCACCACGCCCATCACCGCCAGTTCTTCCATTTCGTACCAGGCTTCGCATCCTTCCGCTTGCATCAGCGGACCTGCAACTCCGACAAAGCGGGCATCAGGATGATACTTTTTCAGCGCACGAATGAGACCCGCGCCAAGAATATCGCCGGATGTTTCACCGGCTACCAGACCAATTGTCAGAACAGGCTTTTGCATTGTTTTCCGTAGCGCAGATCAGCGAATAATGCCGCGTGTTGAGCGGGCAAAGAAATCGCTGAAGGGTTTAGCTTTCGGGAATTCAGCCGCGATAGCAGCGATTTCCGGTTGTGCTTCTTCCAGCGTTTTACCACTGCGATACAGCAACTTATAAGCATTGCGGATAGCGTGCAGATCGGCTTTTTCGAAACCACGACGTTTAAGCCCTTCGATATTGATACCGAATGGTGTCGCGTGGTTACCCTGCGCAATGACAAACGGAGGAACGTCCTGAGCCACGCCAGAACACCCGCCAACCATCACATGCGCGCCGATAATGCAGAACTGATGCACTGCGGTCATACCGCCAATGATCGCGAAATCATCGACTTCAACGTGGCCACCAAGGGTCGCGTTGTTCGCCAGAATACAGCGATTCCCAATGACACAATCATGAGCGATATGCGCGTTAACCATCAACAGGTTATCGCTGCCCACTTTTGTCAGACTACCGCCCTGAACGGTACCACGATGAATGGTGACGCTCTCACGAATATTGTTGCGATCGCCGACCTCAACGCGTGTTGGTTCACCGGCATATTTCAGATCCTGGTTAATTTCACCGATGGAAACGAACTGGAAAATGCGGTTATCGCGACCAATTTTGGTCACGCCATTAAGAACTACGTGTGATTTAAGCTCGGTACCTTCTCCGATTTCTACCTGGGAACCCACGTAGCAGAAAGGACCGATATGCACTCCGGCGCCGATTACGGCACCGTCTTCAACAATAGCGCTTGGATGAATAAAGGCGGTTTTGTCTATCATGTATTAGGACTCCCGGCGACGGGCGCACATCATTGATGCCTCACAAGCGATCTCACCATCGACTTTAGCGACACCTTTAAAACGAGCAACGCCACGACGCTCTTTAATGAATTCAACTTCCAGAACCATCTGGTCACCTGGCAAGACCGGACGTTTAAAGCGTGCATCGTCAATTGCTGCAAAGTAATACAATTCACCTGGCTCCAGTTTTCCTACGCTTTTGAACGCCAGAATGCCGGTGGCCTGCGCCATCGCTTCCAGAATCAAAACACCTGGGAAAATCGGTTTGCCCGGGAAGTGGCCCTGGAAGAACGGTTCGTTAAAAGAAACGTTTTTCACAGCGCGCAAAAATTTCCCTTTCTCAAAATCCAGCACGCGGTCAACCAGTAAGAACGGGTAACGGTGTGGCAGTAAATCCAGTATCTCTTCAATACGCAGAGTATGAGTGTCAGTAGTCAAAATACTCTTCCTGTCTATAAAAAACTGATGGCATCAATAACACGGCCTGCCAGACCCCAAAAGAAGGTCATCAGGCAGGCCGCAAATAGGAACGTATGTCGCAGGTTCACTCAACGAAGGGAACACAAAGCAGCACCGTAGGTGGTAATTAGTCTTTTTCGATTTTACGCTCGACAGCTTTCAAGCGCTTATTCATCTCGTCAATATTCATTACCAATGCAGCCGTCTTACGCCAAACTTTATTCGGTTGTAACGGGATACCGGAGGAGTATACCCCAGGTTCAGTGATTGGTCTCATTACCATTCCCATTCCTGTCACAACGGCCTGGTCACAAATCTCCATGTGACCATTGATAACACTGGCTCCGCCAATCTGGCAGTAACGACCGATTTTCAGACTACCGGCCATGATAACACCGCCCGCAACCGCCGTATTGTCTCCAATCACGACGTTGTGTGCAATCTGGCATTGGTTATCAATGATGACACCGTTACTGATGATCGTATCATCGAGTGCACCACGGTCGATGGTGGTACAGGCTCCGATCTCAACACGATCACCGATAATCACGGTGCCCAGCTGAGGGATCTTGATCCAGTTACCCCGATCGTTGGCATAGCCAAAACCATCAGCGCCGATCACTGTGCCGGACTGAATCAGACACATCTCACCGATTTCAACACGATGATAAATTGAAACATTGGCCCACAGACGCGTACCTGCGCCAATTTTCGCTTCTTTACCGATAAAGCAGCCGGCACCGATGACCACATTGTCACCTAATACCACGCCAGATTCGATGACTGCATTTGCGCCAACCGAGACATTCTTACCTAAAGAAGCACTGTCAGAGATCACCGCACTCGCAGCAATATCCTGTGCAGGTGCTGGTGTCGTATCCAGCAATTGCGCCATACGCGCATAGGTCAGGTAAGGGTTTTTAACCACTAATGCCGCTGTAGGGCAAAATGGCAGATCCGCTTCCGTCAACACTACGGCACCTGCGGTACAGGAGGCCAACTGTTCACGGTAACGGCTGTTTGATAAAAACGTGATTTGCTCAGAGTGTGCGGAATGCATTGAAGCAACGCCGGTGATGGCAATTTCGCCATCACCGTGCAATTGTGCATCCAACTGCTGTGCGAGATCAGCCAGTCGAATTGAAGACATGTTTATTTAACCTGTTTCAGCACATCAGCAGTAATATCTTTGTCATTGTCAGCATACGCGATGGCGTTTGCATCGATAACAACATCATAACCTTCTTTGCTGGCTACAGATTTCACAGCATCCTGAATACGGCTCAGGATTTTGTTACGTTCTTCAGCCTGACGACGACGGTTATCTTGCTCGAATTGTTGCGCTTTAGCTGAGAACGCTTCGCGTTGAGCCATTACGTCTTTTTCGAGTTTAGAACGATCGCTGGCTTTCATGGTTGAGCCATCACGTTGCAGACGTTGCATTTTGGTTTGCAGATCACGTTCCTGAGATTGCAAATCTGTTGCGCGGCTTTTGAACTCGTTTTCCAGCTGTTTTGCTACAGCTTCACGTGCAGGCATTTGTTGGAAAATGCTTGCTACGTTAACGATAGCAATTTTATCAGCAGCCTGAACGCTGGCTGAAGAAGCCATAACTAAACCGAGGCCTGCGGCATATAACCACTTTTTCACTATAAACTCCTTCCATCACCCGTTGTGCCATCTGGCACAGTAAATTACACAAAACACCGGACGCTAAAACAATACACGGGCCGAAACCCGTGTATCACTTTCAGCATCAGGCCATTGCGATTCTGCTGAACAAACTCTGTTCAGGCAGGACGTTACCAGGTTTTACCGATATTAAACTGGAACTGTTCTGCCTTGTCGCCTTCGTATTTCTTGATCGGTTGTGCGTAAGAGAAGACCAATGGCCCAAGTGGAGACATCCACTGCAACGCAAGACCTGAAGAAACACGAATGTTGCCTGGTTTACTGTAATCAGGAACGCCGGCCGCAATAGTTTGCGGGGTGTTTTCCCAACCGGTATCCCAGACGGTACCGCTGTCCACGAACAGGGAAGTACGCAAGGAGTTAGCGTATTTCTCGCTAACAAACGGAGTAGGAACGATCAGTTCCGCACTCAATACAGCCATTGCGTTACCACCGACTGCATCGTCCGAGTTATCAATCGGACAACCGCTGTACGAGGTATTAGCCGTAGTACATTTGTAATATGCCGCTTTTGGACCAATGGTGTTCGACTGGAAACCACGAACACTGCTTGAACCACCGGCATAGAAGTTATCGTAGAACGGCACTTCTTTGCCGCCGAGACCATCAGCGTAACCTGCACGCGCACGGCCCATCAGCACCCAATCACGATCCTGATTCAGTGGCAGATAACTGGTTGAATCAAAAGTGATTTTGTAATATTCGTTATCAGAGCCCGGAACAGTCACTTTACCGTTCAGGCTGGCTTTCGTCCCGGCTGTCGGGAAGTAGCCACGGTCGAGGTTGTTATAACCCCAGCCGATATTGGCGAAGAAGTCATTCGCACTGAAGTCAGCATCCGCGTTGTCACTGGTGGTCACCGCAGGTTTCAGGCCAACAGAGTTCAGATAACGGAACATGGCGATCTGAGGTTCCATATTGGACAGATCGTTATGTACGTAATCCAGACCCAGACGCAATGAGTTGTTCTCATTGATTGGGAAACCAAGGTTGCCGCCAATACCGTAACTTCTGTTGGTATAGTCAGACAGGTCCGCATCATCTGCTTTAAAGTCGTTATAGAAGATACGACCACCCAAACTTACGCCATCAACGGTGAAGTACGGGTCAGTGATAGTGAATTCGGCATACGTCTGGTAATCGTTCTTGGTACCGCTGATGCCGACGGAGTTACCCGTACCCAGCCAGTTGTCCTGCTGGACACCCACCTGGAAGCTGACACCACTTTCAGTACCGTAGCCCACACCAAAGTTGAAGCTACCGGTGTTACGTTCTTTCACTTTGTAGACAACATCAACCTGATCCGGTGAACCCGGAACGCGCTGCGTATCCACATCAACCGTTTCGAAGTAACCCAGACGGTTCAGACGTTCTTTACCTTTATCGACCAGATCGTTGCCTAACCAGGCACCTTCCATCTGACGCATTTCACGGCGCAGTACGCTGTCCTTACTGGTGTCATTCCCTTCAAAGCGGATATGACGCACGTAGAAACGGTTACCCGCATCCACGTTGATATGCAGTTTAACGGTTTTGTCTGCATCGTTAATTTCTGGCTGTGTCGTCACACGTGGATAGGCATAACCATAACGCCCCAACATCTGCTTGATGTCGTTTTCCATTTTGGTGACTTTGGCGCCGTTATACAGCTCGCCTTTATCAATTTTAGTCAGGCTTTGTACTTCTGCTGAGTGACCCGCCATGCTGCCGGTCACTTCAACGCCAGAAAGTTTGTATTGATCACCTTCTGTGATGTTCAGCGTGATGTAGATGCCTTTTTTGTCCGGCGTCAGGCTGACCTGCGTCGAATCAATATTGAAACGGGCATAACCGCGATCCAGATAGAAACTGCGCAGGGTTTCAAGGTCACCTGCCAGTTTTTGTTTCTGGTATTTACGGTCACCGACCACGTTCCACCATGGCACTTCATCACGCAGCTGGAAGCGTGAAATCAGGTCATCGGTCGTGAAGGCATGGTTACCAACAATGTTGATCTGCTGAATTTTTGCAGAAACACCCTCGGTGAAGACCAGCTTCAGGTCAACACGGTTACGTGGTAAAGGGGTCACAACCGCTTTTACCGACGCACTGTATTTACCGACGCTGTAGTAGAAGTCTTCAAGACCTTTTTCGATACTGCCGATGGTTGTACGGTCAAGGGCTTCGCCAACACGGACGCCAGAGGCTTCCAGGTTTTGTTTCAGCATGTCATCTTTCACCGATTTGTTACCGGAGAAAGTAATGCTGGCAATGGTTGGACGTTCTTTAACCTGAACAATCAGAGAATCACCATCACGCAGGACGCGAACGTCCTCAAAGTTGCCAGTGGCAAACAATGCACGAATGGTGTTACTGATATCATCTTCAGTAACCGTATCACCGACACGAACCGGCATATTGAGTAACGCCGCACCGACGGCAACTCGCTGCAGGCCTTCGAAATGAATATCTCTCACTACGAAACCGTCTGCACCGTATACGGTGGCGCTGCCAAACAGCAGCGACGCTATGAGCAACTTTTTGATCGCCATCGTTGTTATGCGTTCTTCCTAACCTAATCTCCGGCCTTAAAGACGGGAGAAATCATTGAAAAGTGCAAGCCCCATCAACAACACCAGCAAAACTGAACCAATGCGGTAACTGAAGTCCTGAACTCGCTCGGAAACTGGCCCACCCTTGAGCTTTTCTATTAAGAGAAACAGCAGGTGTCCACCATCTAATACCGGTAACGGGAAGAGGTTGATGATCCCCAGATTGACACTAATGAGTGCCAGGAACGTGAGGTAAGACACCAAACCATACTCAGCTGACATTCCTGCGCCCTGTGCGATGGAAATTGGGCCACTCAGATTGTTCAGCTTTACATCCCCGGTAATTAACTTACCCAGCATGCTCACGGTGAGTTTCATCAGTTGCCAGGTTTTATCCCCGGCCTCATAAAACGCCACGAACGGACCATACTGACGGATTGTTTTATATTCATCAGGCAGCGGTATCACCTTCGGTACCACACCAGCAAAACCCTGTATCTTGCCTTTGCCTGCGGACTTCGTGTCCGGCGTCAGTGTTAACGGGACAGGATTTCCCGCCCGCTCAACTTCCAGTGCAATTGGTTTGCCCGGATTGTCACGTACCTGTATGACAAACGACTGCCAATTTTCCAGAATCTGACCATCGACTTTAACGATCCTGTCTCCGGCTTGCAAACCCGCCTTTTGCGCGGCGGAATCTGGCTGCACTTCCTGCAGAACAGATTCTATCTGCGGCCCGCGGGGAATCATACCCAGAGAGACCACCGGATCCTGCTTTTCAGGATCAAACTGCCATTGACGCAAATCGAGCGTTTTCTCAGTCACCTGAGTCGAGCCAAATTGCGCCACTCCCACGGTCGTTTGATCATCGCCAATTTCGCCAACTAACGCCATACGAACTGAATCCCAATCAGGCGTTTCGATACCAGCAACAGACTTTAGTTCCATTCCTGGTGAAATATTGGATTGAGCAGCGATTGAATTTTCAGTGATATTTGCGATAACAGGACGCACGCTTGGCACGCCGATCACGAAGACCAGCCAGTATGCAAAAACGGCAAAAATGAAATTGGCAATTGGCCCGGCGCTGATGATAGCAGCACGTTGCCAGATTTTTTTGTTATTGAAAGATTGGTGACGAAATTCAGGGGCTACGGCCTCGACACGTTCGTCGAGCATTTTCACGTAGCCCCCGAGAGGAATGATAGCCAGAACATATTCCGTCCCCTGCCGGTCCGTACGACGCCACAGCGCACGCCCGAAACCGACAGAAAAACGTTCAACACGCACACCACAGCGACGAGCAACCCAGAAATGGCCGAACTCGTGCACGGTGATAAGCACCCCCAATGCGACGATAAAGGCGGCCAGGCTCCAGAGTATGTTCATCATATGTCTAACTATTCCTTAGAAACTTCACCGTCTGCGACGGATTAATACACTAACAGCATCAGACAGGCGAATACAGGGACCGCAGCCGTCAGGCTGTCTATACGGTCCAGGATCCCACCGTGGCCAGGGATCATATGACCACTGTCTTTGATGCCTGCCTCGCGTTTGAACATACTTTCCGTCAGGTCACCCAGCACTGAAGCCAGCGCCGCGACAACGGAACAAATCAATAAGGTGGCGGGTTGCACACTCAGCGGTGCGTAACGGCCAAACAACCAGGCGATCAGCGCCGAGGTCAGAAGCCCCCCGATCAGACCTTCCCAGGTTTTCCCCGGAGACACTTTCGGTGCCAGTTTATGCTTGCCGAACAGTTTACCAAACAGGTAAGCGCCGGAATCCGCACCCCAGACCAGTAGCATCACATATAACAACCACCATGCGCCAGTATGATGATTTTCGGTATAACCGTATTGGCGTAATGCGAGCATGCCCCAGAAAAACGGCACAATCGTCAGCACACCGAACAAGACGCGCAATACGCGGGACTCACGCCAGAACGCGGCGGAAGCGGGATAACCCACGACCAGCACCAGCGCCACGCACCACCAGGCAAGTGCCGCCCATAACGAGCCACCGACTTGCAACAAATGTACACTTTGCTGATAAGCGGGAATGCTCAGCATCATTGCCGCCAGCAGAAAACCACATAAAATCGCCAGCCAGATACGCTGATTACGTGTGGCGAGTCCGGCAAGTTGTCCCCACTCCCATGCCGCCAACATGCACACAACCAGTGTCACGATGGCAAAGCCGACCGGCGGCAGTAAAAAGAGTGCAGCAATAACAATCGGTATTAAAATCAGAGCTGTGATAATGCGATACTTCAGCAAATGTTCTCCCTAGGACGCATCAGCGCCGATAGGTGTAGTCCCCCCGAAGCGGCGCTCACGTTGTGCAAAAGCAGTCAGCGCACCTTCAAAGGTATTTTCATCAAAATCAGGCCAGAGGACATCGGTAAAATACAGTTCTGCATAGGCAATTTGCCATAACAGGAAGTTACTGATCCTATGTTCCCCACCGGTTCTGATCACCAAATCGACGGGTGCCAGTTCGCTCATACAGACCGCTGAATTCAGCAATTCTTCTGTAATTTGCTCTGCCCGCAGAGTACCGGCTTCGACCTGACCCGCCAGCGTCTTAACGCCTTGAATAATATCCCACCGGCCACCGTAATTTGCAGCGATGTTGAGCGTAAGACCGTCGTTATTTTGAGTAAGTGTTTCTGAACGACGAATGCGTTCCTGCAGACGAGCACTAAAACGGCTGACATCGCCAATGATCCGCAGCCTGACATTATGTTTGTGCAAGCTTTTGACTTCACTGTCCAGTGCACGGACGAACAGCTCCATCAATGCAGAGACTTCCTGAGCCGGACGATTCCAGTTTTCACTGCTAAAGGCATAAAGCGTGAGAGCATCTAAATGATGACTGGCAGCAAAACTGACCGCTTTGCGCACTGATTTCACTCCCGCTTTATGACCGAATACCCTCATTTTACCCTGACGTTTTGCCCAGCGTCCGTTACCGTCCATGATAATGGCAACATGGCGAGGTTGAGAACAACACATATCAGACATCTGTTGATTTTCGAGGGACATAACGCGTACTCATTTCCTTTTATCAGAACACAACGGCTTTCCAGCGTGCCTAACTCTTTCTGGCTTACGCCGTGACGGTTAGCTTGCGCTGCGCCTGTTTATCATGATGCGACTACACGCGCAAAAAAGCCGTGTCTCCCTTGCAGGCACGGCTTGCGCTGACAGCTCACCGATTCCACCTGTACTGTTCAGGCTGTGAAAAGCCGAATCTACTGTCAGTGTGGCGCAGACTATACCATTTCAATGTGATGCTAACAAACTGCTGCATAAGTACTAAAACAGCGTTATCACGCAAATGTACGAAGTTTTTCTCTTGCACTGGCACGCGCCTGTGTGTCGATCTCCAGCACTTCCTCAACGGAAGTGGGTTCAGCGCTGACTAACTCTTCCATTACCTGGCGGTTAACCGACGCGATATGCGTAAAGCGGATCTCGCCATTGAGGAAAGCCGCGACTGAAATTTCGTTAGCCGCATTGAGCGCCGTCGTGGCTGCCTGCCCGGTATTGCTGGCTTCAATGGCCAGTTGCAGGCACGGATAGCGGGCATAATCTGGCGCACTGAAGGTCATTGCGCCCATGTTACAAAAGTCCAGCGCGTCGACGTCGGTTTTCACTCTTTGCGGGTAAGCCATTGCATGCGCAATCGGCGTGCGCATATCTGGGGAACCCAGCTGAGCAAGCACACTTCCGTCGCAATATCGCACCATAGAATGGATCACCGACTGAGGGTGGATAATGACTTCCATTTCCGCTGCCGATGCATTGAACAACCAGCGCGCCTCAATGTACTCCAGCCCTTTATTCATCATGGTCGCCGAATCGACGGAGATTTTCCGTCCCATCGACCAGTTCGGATGTGCACAGGCCTGATCAGGCGTGACGTCGCTGAACCTGTCGAGCGGTAATTCACGGAAAGGCCCGCCGGAGCCGGTTAACACGATACGGGAAATCCCATGCTCTTTGAGTGAAGCATATCCCAGCTGTTTCTGAACGGATTCAGGCAAACTCTGGAAAATCGCATTATGTTCGCTGTCGATAGGCAGAAGCTGAGACTGGCTTTGACGAACGGCATCCATAAAGATACGGCCGCAGGTCACCAGCGATTCTTTGTTCGCCAGCAGTACCTGTTTGCCTGCACGAACCGCAGCCAGCGTCGGTAACAATCCCGCAGCGCCAACAATGGCTGACATCACCTGATCCACATCATCAAGGGCAGACAGTTCCATCGCCGCGTCGGGCCCGGACAGAACTTCAGTGCGGCTTCCCTGTTCGGTCAGGATTGCCCGCAACAGGCGGGCGGAGGATTCATCTGCCATGCAGGCATACGCAGGGCGGAACTCAAGACACTGTTGCGCCATAACGTCAACATTGCATCCTGCAACCAGTGCTTTAACAGAGAAATCGTCAGGATTAGACCGGACAACGGAAAGCGTGCTGGTGCCGACAGACCCTGTCGAACCAAGAATAGTCATTTGTTTCATGAAAATGCCCGGGATAGCGCTCGTAAATTCGGAAAGTGCACAGTCTGAAACCTCTTATCTGGCTTGTCTATGAGATTGTGCGAACCGGTAAAAAATTAAATCTCCTTAAAAACAAAGCGCCGCAATTGCGGCGCTTTGGCAGAGATTCAGGCCGGATTAAAACTCCATTAACTCGGCTTCTTTCTCACTCAGAGCAACGTCGATTTTCTTGATGAAGATGTCAGTCAGCTTCTGGATGTCGTCCTGAGAACGACGATCTTCGTCTTCGCTGATTTCTTTATCTTTCAACAGTGCTTTGGTTTTGTCGTTCGCATCGCGGCGGACGTTACGCACAGAGACACGACCCTGCTCTGCTTCGCCACGAACGACTTTGATCAGGTCTTTACGACGTTCTTCGGTCAGTGCTGGCAATGGAACACGGATCGTTGCGCCGGCTGAAGAGGGGTTCAGACCCAAATCAGAAGTCATGATCGCTTTTTCAACGGCTGCGCTGATAGAACGGTCGAATACGGAGATGGCCAGAGTACGGGAATCTTCTACCGTGACCTGCGCCAGCTGACGCAAAGGCGTGGCTGAACCGTAGTATTCCACCATGATGCCATCCAGAATGCCTGGTGAAGCACGGCCGGTGCGGATTTTGCTGATATGCGTTTTGAATGATTCGACGCATTTTTCCATACGAATTTCAGCGTCTTTTTTGATTTCGTTAATCACGTTGTTAACCTTTGAAAGCGGGTTACCTGGCAGACCATAACATCAGTATAGTCCGTGAATACTCGTGCCAGCAGAGGCTGGCTGAACGCAATGTTCAATTGTGAAGGATCACTCCGCTTTAGAAATCAGCGTCCCTTCATTTTCACCCATCACCACGCGACGCAGTGCGCCAGGCTTATTCATGTTGAAAACACGAATTGGCAGATTGTGATCGCGGGCCAAGGTAAAGGCCGCCAGATCCATCACTTTCAATTCCTGTTCCAGCACTTCCTGATAGGTCAGTCTTTCATACAGCGTCGCTTCCGGATTTTTCACCGGATCAGCAGAATAAACGCCGTCAACTTTGGTGGCTTTTAATACCACATCAGCTTCGATTTCGATACCACGCAGGCACGCTGCAGAGTCAGTGGTAAAGAAAGGATTGCCGGTACCGGCGGAGAAAATCACCACACGGTTATGACGCAGCAAGCTGATGGCTTCCGCCCAGCTGTAATTATCACAAACACCGTTCAGAGGAATTGCAGACATCAGGCGTGCGTTAACATACGCACGGTGTAATGCATCGCGCATTGCCAGGCCGTTCATGACAGTCGCCAGCATACCCATATGGTCGCCTACAACACGATTCATGCCCGCCTGTGCGAGGCCAGCGCCACGGAACAGGTTACCGCCGCCGATCACAACGCCTACCTGAATGCCGAGTTCGACCAGCTCTTTCACTTCCTGAGCCATACGATCTAATACACTCGCGTCGATACCAAAACCTTCACTACCCTGCAGGGCTTCGCCACTGAGTTTGAGCAGGATACGTTGATAAACGGGTTTCGCATTGGTAGCCATGGTGTCTGTCCTAGAAGCAATGTGTCTTAATGGATAGTCGGTCTTTACATCATAGCGCGGTCTGAATGACGATACGTACAATGTAATAGGAATATGGGGCTGGATAAAACGGAACCGCCCTTTCGCAGCGGTTCCATTTTGGGTGTATCAGGTACTGATTAAGACTTGTTGGTCATTGCTGCAACTTCAGCAGCAAAGTCAGTCTCAACTTTCTCGATACCTTCGCCCACTTCAAAGCGGATGAAGTTAGTCACGTCAGCGTTGTGCTCTTTCAGAACCTGGCCCACAGATTTGCTTGGGTCGATAACGAAAGGCTGACCAGTCAGAGAAACTTCGCCGGTGAATTTCTTCATGCGGCCTTCAACCATTTTCTCTGCGATTTCTTTTGGCTTGCCAGATTGCATCGCGATGTCCAGCTGAACCTGGTACTCTTTTTCGACTACGTCAGCAGACACATCTTCAGGCTTAACGAATTCTGGTTTGCTTGCTGCAACGTGCATCGCAACTTGTTTAACCAGTTCTTCATCAGCGCCGGTAGCAGCAATCAGAACACCGATACGTGCGCCGTGCAGGTAGCTACCCAGTACATCGCCTTCCAGGATCGCAACGCGACGGATGTTGATGTTCTCACCGATTTTAGCAACCAGCTGAATACGCTCTTCTTCGAACTGAGCTTTCAGGACTTCAACATCAGTCACTTTGCCTGCAACAGCAGCGTCCAGCACTTTGTCAGCGAATGCCTGGAAACCACCATCTTTAGCCACGAAGTCAGTCTGGCAGTTAACTTCCAGAATCACGCCGAAGTTGCCTTCGATTTTGGTTTTGATCACGCCGTCAGCAGCAACGTTGCCTGCTTTTTTCGCAGCTTTGATCGCGCCAGATTTACGCATGTTTTCGATTGCCAGCTCGATGTCGCCATTTGCTTCAACCAGAGCTTTCTTACAATCCATCATGCCCGCGCCAGTACGTTCGCGCAGTTCTTTTACCAGGGCAGCGGTAATATCAGCCATTGTATTTTCCTCGATTATCTCAGGGCAAAAAAGTATTTTGCGGTGAGATATTTCTCGCATTTAAGATAAGCAAAGGGGGCCAATAAAGGCCCCCTAACCAACATATTTCAATACCTGGTTAATAAGGGCTCTGCTGAGCTTGCCTTATTATTCAGCTTCTACGAAGCTTTCTTCTGCCTGAACAGCCAGATCTTGCGAACGGCCTTCACGGACAGTGGCAGCAACAGCGCTCAGGTACAGATTTACTGCACGGATTGCGTCATCGTTACCAGGGATAACAAAGTCAACGCCATCCGGATCGGAGTTGGTATCAACAATGGAGAATACCGGGATACCCAGGTTGTTAGCTTCTTTGATTGCGATGTGTTCGTGATCAGCGTCGATAACGAACAGAGCATCAGGAAGACCACCCATATCCTTGATACCACCCAGGCTGTTTTCCAGCTTAGCCAGTTCGCGAGTACGCATCAGCGCCTCTTTCTTGGTCAGCTTCTCGAAAGTGCCGTCCTGAGACTGAACTTCCAGATCTTTCAAACGTTTGATGGACTGACGAACGGTTTTCCAGTTAGTCAGCATGCCGCCCAACCAGCGATGGTTCACGAAGAACTGGTCGCAGTTGTGTGCAGCTTCTTTTACCGCTTCGCTTGCTGCGCGTTTAGTACCAACGAACAGGATCTTACCTTTACGGGAGGAGATCTTCTGCAACTCAGCCAGAGCTTCGTTGAACATTGGAACAGTTTTCTCAAGGTTGATGATGTGAACCTTGTTACGAGCGCCGAAGATGAATGGCTTCATTTTCGGGTTCCAGTAACGGGTTTGGTGACCGAAGTGAACACCGGCCTTGAGCATGTCGCGCATGGAAACAGTTGCCATGATAAAACCTCTATTAAGTAGTTGGGGTTATGCCTCCACGTATCCCATACAACCGACCCTGTAGAACGAATTCCCAGGGCACCCCGGCGTATGTGTCGATACGTGTGTGTTATTACTTACGTTAATAAGTACACAATGAGTGATTTTGGCTTTAATCCCTCAGCGTCGTAAGACTCAGAGCGGATTGCCGGCGCGCTTTATACCATAAATAACGGCCCGGCAGCAACTTTTGTTCACCGGATTGCTCTCCGGGAAATGATAGTTTGGCAGCAAATATCAGGGCTGATACCATAAGCCACAGCTAATTATTGACGACATCGGTGTAGAAATAAAGCACACCTGATGCACAGAACCTGCAGGACAACACATGGCTATTTCAATCAAAACCCCTGAAGATATCGAAAAAATGCGCGTGGCGGGCCGTCTGGCCGCGGAAGTGCTGGAAATTATTGAGCCTTTCGTCAAGCCGGGCGTCAGCACCGGCGAGCTGGATCGCATTTGTGCCGATCATATCGTGAACAAACAACACGCGGTTTCTGCCTGTCTGGATTACCACGGTTTCCCGAAATCCGTGTGTATCTCCGTTAACGAAGTGGTGTGCCACGGCATTCCGAGCGAAGATAAAATCCTTAAAGATGGCGATATTGTCAACATTGACGTGACCGTCATTAAAGACGGTTTCCACGGTGACACTTCAAAAATGTTCATCGCGGGTAAACCCACAATCCTTGGCGAACGCCTGTGCCGCATCACCCAGGAAAGCCTGTATATCGCGCTGCGCATGATCAAGCCGGGTATCCGCCTGCGCACGCTGGGTAAAGAGATCCAGAAGTTCGTGGAAGCCGAGAAATTCTCGGTGGTACGCGAATATTGCGGTCATGGCATCGGTGAAGGTTTCCACGAAGAACCTCAGGTTCTGCATTACGATGCGGATGACGGCGGCGTGGTGTTGCAGGCGGGGATGGCGTTCACGGTTGAACCTATGGTCAACGCGGGCGATTACCGTATCCGCACCATGAAAGACGGCTGGACAGTAAAAACTAAAGATCGCAGCTTGTCGGCTCAGTACGAGCATACTATTGTGGTGACAGATAACGGTTGTGAAATTATGACGCTGCGTAAGGATGACACCATCCCGGCTATTCTGACGCACGACTAACAGTCACCCGCTCTGCGGAGAGGGTATAAATCTGTGAATCAAACCGGCGAAAGCCGGTTTTTTTATCTTTCACGTTTATTGGTCTCTCACGTGTAGGGCTGCGCACCCATGATTGAAAACTTCTCTGCTGAAAAGAACCTGCAACTGCAAACCCCGCAGGATCTCACCCGCACTTTTCCGCCACAGCCCGCGTCCCCTTCTGTTTATCCGGATGACGATTTAAACCGTCAAAGCCTGAAACAGCATATGGAACAGTTTCAGGCGTGGCTGGCGGATGCCTTCAATGCGGGGCAACGGGCGGAAGAGCTGGTGGATGCCCGGACGCATTACATCGATCAGCTGTTGCAACGTCTGTGGACGTTCTACGGCTTCGACAATATTCCTGAAACAGCGATGGTTGCCGTGGGCGGTTACGGACGTGGTGAGCTGCATCCTTTATCTGATATCGACGTGCTGGTGCTCAGTCAGAAACGCCTTAACGATGAACAGGCATTGCGGATTGGCGAACTGATTACCTTGCTGTGGGACCTCAAGCTGGAAGTCGGTCACAGCGTGCGTACGCTGGAAGAGTGTCTGCTGGAAGGGCTGGCCGATCTAACGGTAGCCACCAACCTGATCGAATCCCGTCTGATTTGCGGCGATGTCGCGCTGTTTCTCAGCATGCAGAAGCACATTTTCAGCGACGGATTCTGGCCTTCGCCAAACTTTTTCCGCGCCAAGATTGATGAACAGAATGAACGTCATCAGCGTTATCACGGCACCAGTTATAACCTTGAGCCGGACATCAAAAGCAGCCCCGGCGGCCTGCGCGACATTCACACGATTCTGTGGGTCGCCCGCCGTCATTTTGGCGCGACATCGCTCGATGAAATGGTAGCGTTTGGTTTTCTGACCAAGGCCGAGCGCAACGAACTGCTCGAATGCCAGAGTTTCCTGTGGCGCATCCGTTTTGCGCTGCATTTGCTGCTGCCCCGCTACGACAACCGTCTGCTGTTTGACCGTCAGCAAAGCGTGGCGCAACTGCTGCAATATCAGGGCGAAGGCAACCAGCCTGTCGAACGCATGATGAAGGATTTCTACCGCATGACCCGCCGGGTCGGCGAGCTGAATCAGATGTTATTGCAGTTGTTCGATGAGGCGATTCTGGCCATAGGCCCGAATGAGAAACCGCGCCCGCTGGATGACGATTTCCAGTTGCGGGGTGATCTGATTGATCTGCGCGACAGCACGCTCTTTGAGCGCCGTCCGGAAACCATTATCAGCATGTTCCATCTGATGGTGCGCCACCGTGAAATCAAAGGTATCTATTCCACCACCGTGCGCCTGCTGCGCCATGCACGCCGCCATCTCAAAGAGCCGCTGTGCATGATCCCGCAGGCGCGCGAGCTGTTTATGGGTATCCTGCGCCATCCCGGTGCAGTCTCGCGTGCGCTTGTGCCGATGCATCGCCACAGCGTGTTGTGGGCTTATATGCCGCAATGGGGACAAATCGTCGGGCAGATGCAGTTTGATTTGTTCCACGCCTACACCGTGGATGAACACACGATCCGCGTGCTGCAAAAACTGGAAAGTTTTGCCCATGAAGAGACGCGGCCAAAGCATCCTTTGTGCGTGGAATTGTACCCGCGCCTGCCGCAGCCTGAATTGTTGTTAATGGCGGCGTTGTTCCACGATATCGCCAAAGGCCGTGGCGGCGATCACTCCATTCTCGGCGCGCAGGATGTGCTGGAATTTGCTGAGCTGCACGGGCTGAACTCCCGCGAAACCCAGCTGGTGTCGTGGCTGGTTCGCTGTCATTTGCTGATGTCGGTCACGGCACAGCGGCGCGATATTCAGGATCCTAACGAAATTCAGCAGTTCGCTGCCGAAATGCAAAGCGAAGTGCGTCTGCGTTATCTGGTCAGTCTTACCGTGGCGGATATCTGCGCCACCAACGAAACCTTATGGAACAGCTGGAAACAGAGCCTGATACGCGAACTGTATTTTGCCACTGAAAAACAGCTGCGCCGCGGTATGCAAAACACGCCGGATCTGCGCGAACGTGTGCGCCATCACCGTCTGCAGGCACTGGCATTGCTGCGCATGGATAACATTGATGAAGAAGCGCTGCACCGGATCTGGAGCCGTTGCCGGGCGGATTATTTCCTGCGTCACTCGCCGAATCAGCTGGCGTGGCATGCAAGACATCTGCTGGAGCATGACTCCACCAAACCGCTGGTGCTGGTCAGCCGTCAGGCAACACGCGGAGGGACGGAGATCTTTATCTGGAGTCCCGACCGCCCGTATCTGTTTGCCACCGTTGCCGGTGAGCTGGACAGGCGCAATCTGAGCATTCATGACGCGCAAATTTTCACCAACCGCGACGGCATGGCGATGGACACCTTTATCGTGCTCGAGCCGGACGGCAGCCCGCTGGCACAGGATCGCCATGAAGCGATACGTTACGCGCTGGAACAGTCCATGACACAAGCGTATCAGCCGCCACGGGCACGACGTCCTTCGCCAAAACTGCGGCATTTCAGCGTACAGACGGAAGTGAGTTTCCTGCCAACGCATACGGATCGCCGGACGTATATGGAACTGGTGGCTCTCGATCAGCCCGGCCTGCTGGCCCGCGTCGGGGAAGTGTTCTCTGATCTCGGGCTTTCGCTGCACGGTGCGCGAATCTCCACCATCGGCGAACGCGTAGAGGACTTATTTATTCTGGCAAATGGCGAGCGTCGCGCGCTGGATAAGCAAACCCGCCAGGAAATCACACGCCGATTAACTGAGGCACTCAACCCTGGCGATAAAATGTGATACAAGTACCACTATCTTTTAAAACCAATTCAGGAAAGAGAACAGGATGCAGCAACTACAAACCGTTATTGAACAAGCCTTCGAGCGCCGTGCGGACATCACCCCGGCTAACGTTGACAGCGTAACGCGCGACGCCATCACTCAGGTTATCAGCAAAATCGACAGCGGCGAATTGCGCGTGGCTGAGAAGATTGATGGCGAATGGGTGACGCATCAGTGGCTGAAGAAAGCGGTACTGCTCTCGTTCAGAATCAATGACAACCAGGTAATGGAAGGCGGTGAAAGCCGTTACTTCGATAAAGTGCCAATGAAATTCGCTGACTACGACGAAGCGCGTTTCCAGCGTGAAGGTTTCCGCGTGGTGCCCCCGGCTGCCGTGCGTAAAGGCGCATTCATTGCCCGCAACACCGTGCTGATGCCTTCCTACGTCAACATCGGCGCTTACGTTGATGAAGGCACCATGGTAGACACCTGGGCGACTGTCGGCTCTTGCGCGCAGATCGGTAAAAACGTACACCTGTCCGGCGGCGTGGGCATCGGCGGCGTGCTGGAGCCCTTGCAGGCTAACCCGACCATCATCGAAGACAACTGCTTCATCGGCGCACGTTCAGAAATCGTTGAAGGCGTGATCGTTGAAGAAGGCTCTGTGATTTCCATGGGCGTTTACATCGGTCAGAGTACCAAAATTTATGACCGCGAAACCGGCGAAGTGCATTACGGTCGCGTGCCGGCTGGCTCGGTAGTGGTTTCCGGTAACCTGCCGTCCAAAGACGGTAAATACAGCCTGTACTGCGCGGTTATCGTCAAGAAAGTGGATGCAAAAACCCTGGGCAAAACCGGCCTGAATGAGTTATTGCGTACCATCGACTAAGATTAAAAATAGCGGGTATCAGTTACCCGCTATTTTTTTATCTTGCTGATGGCAAATTGTGTCATTAATCAACGATTCGAATTCTTCTTCGGTTCATCATGACCGTTAAATATTCTCCTAAACGAAGGTAGCGCTATGTATGACAATCTGAAAAGCCTGGGCATTAATAATCCCGACGATATTGATCGTTACAGCCTGCGTCAGGAGGCCAATAACGACATTCTGAAGATCTATTTCCGCAGAGATAAAGGCGAGTTTTTTGCAAAAAGCGTGAAGTTTAAATACCCGCGCCAGCGCAAAACCATCGTTGCCGACAACGCAGGGCAAGGCTACAAAGAAATCCATGAAATCAGCCCGAACCTGCGTTATGTCATTGATGAGCTGGATCAGATTTGTCAGCGCGATCAGGTGGAAGTGGATCTGAAACGTAAAATTCTTGATGACCTGCGTCATCTCGAATCCGTGGTGGCGAATAAAATTTCTGAGATTGAATCTGATCTGGAAAAACTCACCAACGGTCGCTGATAAATTCCGCAGGGAATACGTTGAATACAAAAAAGGTCAGGCATTTGCCTGACCTTTTTAATTGCGCGAAACCGGAGAACAGCGGCTTTTTATTTCAGCAACTGGCCCCATTTTTCTACCCACGGGATAGCAACAGTTTCCGGCTCGGCGGTTTCCATGGCATCGATTTCCAGCATTTCGCCCACGCGTGATGCGCCCTGCTCCTGCAATAAATCATCCAGCTTATGACCACCGCCGCAGAAATGATCGTAACTGATGTCGCCCAGCGCAATCATGCCGTAACGCAGTTCCGGCTGATAACCCACGGTGTCGCGGATCGCCACATACAGCGGCGCGATGCTGTCCGGCAAATCGCCCTGACCGGTGGTGGATGTCACGATCAGCACAAAGTGATGACGGTAATACTGCCAGGCTTCCAGCGTGCCTTCTTCAAACAGTTTCACGTCATGGCCCTGGCCTTTCAGCACGGTTTCCGCTTCTTCTGCGACGAGTAACGCATTGCCGTATACCGTACCGACAAAAATTCCGACTTCTGCCATGAGCTTCACTCCTGTGTGATGGTCGCTCCCCCGCCAAAATATCGTGCGGAGATCTTAAATTTGTTCATTATCCTGACGGCAAGTTTCAGCAAACTCAACCCTTTCAAGCTCAGGGATTTTCCCCTGCCAGCCAAACTGCGTCACCACGTTTTGCCAGCGGTGATCCCAGCGGGCGTGCAGCGATAATAATTCGCCGGTCACCGGATGTGGCAGTTGCATATGGCTGGCGTGAAGCATCAATCCTGAACAGCCGAAATGCTGCGTCATGCCGCGGTTTTGCTTTAAATCACCATGGGCGCTGTCACCGATAATCGGATGGCGCAAATGCGACATATGCCGGCGCAGTTGGTGTTTACGGCCGGTGTCCGGTTTCAGTTCCATCAGGCTGTAGCGGGCCGTGTCATAACGCCCGACCGCCACCGGCATTTCCACCTGCGCCACCACGCGATAATGCGTGACGGCGGGCTGTGGCGCTTTATCCGGGTTAGCAAACTTATCCGCGATTTTATCCAGCTCTTCGGTCAGCGCGTAATCAAGGGTGCCGTCTTGCGGCACATATCCGCGCACCACGGCGTGATACGTCTTGCTCATCTGGTTATTTTCAAACTGCTGCGACAGCAAACGCGCCACGTCGCTGGACAGCGCCAGCAGTAAAACGCCGGATGTCGGCTTATCCAGCCGGTGAACCGTAAACACATGCTGACCAATCTGGTCACGCAATGTCTGCATCACAAACACCGTTTCATGCCGGTCGAGCCAGCTGCGATGAACCAGCATGCCCGCAGGTTTATTCACTGCGACCAGATGTTCGTCCTGATACAAAATTTCCAGCATGTCAGTCTTCTATATTCAGCAAATCGTCGAGGCGTTGCAGCTGGGTCAGCAAACGGATTGCTTCCGGCATCGCGACTTCAAAATAGGGGGTGATAGCAAAACGGGTGGGCAGTGCCGCATCGGCTTCCAGCAAGGCGTACATGCGCGGGATCAGCACCCACTGCAACCATTGCTCAGCCGACAGGGTATCCACGGAGAACGGCTCTTTGCTTTCAAAGGCTTCCGGTTCCGGCGGCGTGGCATGCCACAATTTGTCATCGCGCATGGCCTGCTCGATGTCTTCTAAAATCTGGCGAACCTGGTTTTCTGTATTCATCAATGACTCTCTTCGTTCATGGCCCCGGGCAGCCTCCGCCAGGGGCGCAAAGCATAACATTGAAGGACTGATGCCCCAACTTTCTGCATCGTATCCATTTTATCTATTCAACCATAAGATTTTCATGGTGGCGATAAACGCCCGATACGGGCAAACTACCGCCACTTTTTTCTTTACAGATGTGTCCTCATGTCCGCAAAACACACTCAAAAAGCCCATGCAACACCCGCCAAAGCCATGCTGGCCTCCGTCACCGGCTACGCCATGGACGGTTTCGATTTACTGATCCTCGGTTTCATGCTCCCGGCCATCACCAGCGAATTTGGCCTGTCATCCTCACAAAGCGGTTCACTGGTGACCTGGACGCTGATTGGCGCGGTGCTGGGCGGCGTGATTTTTGGTCCGATCAGCGACCGTTTCGGCCGTATCCGCGTCCTGACTTTCACTATCCTGATGTTCTCCCTGTTCACCGGTTTGTGTGCCTTTGCACAAGGTTACTGGGATTTACTGATTTACCGCACGCTGGCCGGTGTCGGGCTGGGCGGTGAATTTGGGATCGGCATGGCGCTGATCGCAGAAGCCTGGCCTGCCGAAAAACGCAACCGTGCCTCGGCGTACGTCGGCATGGGCTGGCAGCTCGGCGTGTTAATGGCGGCCTTCCTGACGCCACTTCTGCTCGGTATTATCGGCTGGCGCGGCATGTTCCTGGTCGGTCTGCTGCCCGCGCTGGCGTCTTTCCTGATCCGCCGGACGATGGGCGAACCGGAAGCCTTCGTAAAAAGCGCCACCGCCAGCAATGACGGTTCCCTGTTCAGCCGCATTAAATTACTGTTCCGCGATAAAGCCACCACCAAAGCCAGCCTCGGCATTCTGATCCTCTGTTCCGTGCAGAACTTTGGCTATTACGGACTGATGATCTGGATGCCAAGTTACCTGTCGAAAAACTTTGGTTTTTCGCTGACCAAATCCGGCCTGTGGACCGCCGTAACAGTGATCGGCATGACCTTTGGCATCTGGCTGTTCGGCATGTTGTCGGATCGTTTCCCGCGCTGGAAAATCTTCCTGATTTATCAGATTGGTGCGGTCGTGATGGTGGTGTGTTACGCACAACTGACTGACCCGACGCTGATGTTATTCGCGGGCGCGCTGATGGGCATGTTTGTGAATGGCATGATTGGCGGTTACGGCGGGCTGATTTCCGATCTCTATCCGGTGCGTGTCCGGGCGACGGCGCAAAATCTGTTATTTAACCTTGGACGCGGTGTCGGCGGTTTTGGTCCGCTGGTGATCGGCATGCTGGTGGCGCAGGTGTCATTTACCGCGGCCATTACTTTGCTGGCGGCAATTTATCTGCTGGATATTTTCGCCACGTTATTCCTGTTACCGAAAAAGCAGGGACAGGATGATGTATTAGGGGCAATCGGCTGACAGGCGGGAGTGTCCGGCGGGAAAATTTTATTGAGACAAAAAGTTGGGGGCACTGTTTACACAGTGCCCCCGGTTCGTTTTATAGCAATCCAGCTACCTAAGTGCTCCCTGCTCAATCCCTGAAAACTTTTCCTGCGGTTATCCTAACCGGCTGTCCTTCGCATCGTCCAACTTTCATCCTGACGGTCTGTCCTAAGTCATCCTGACTGAAATCCCTTGGTCATCTGTGACCCGCTCAGCTTCCTTTGTGAGCTCTCTTCTCCGTCCTGGAGGTGTCCCTGGTTTCATCCTGAAACATCCTGGCATAATCCGATGCCGTCCTGACTCTTCCTGAGTCGTCCCCTTCTTGATGAATCAGCCATCATCCTGATGTTCTGTTTCATGCTTCCTTTCTGCCCGATTAGAATCGTTGATTTCGCCCTTCCGGGCAAGACAGGCTGTAAGCCATATCCAGGGCGCGTAAGCCGCCTCACACCCCGTTTAAAACCTAAAGTGTTGTTTTTTAATAGTTAACACATTTACCGCAGAAGATAATTAAGTCAAATTAGCGAGATCTCTTACAGCCTTTGTGAGAGATCTCTCACACGCTTGTGAGCCATTTGTGCTCTGCGGGATGGGGTGTTCAACGGATATAAATCAGGCGGGGTAAACAGCGGTCAGCATTGTAAGAAATTCTGGCAACGATGGCGAGAGTATAGTGCGTTTTTTACTGCCGAATTGTTCGAGCAGCACATTGCCGGTCACATTGCATAACGAGACCATATCCAGATCAGAATCGGTGGTCGCCAGAAAGACTGTTGGCGTCAGTTTCAGCCGCTTTTGCGTCACCAGATGGCCGATCAGATTTTCCTGCAAGCGGGTGAAATCATCCTCGCTCCAGACCTGCAATAACGTCAGCGCATTTCCCTGCCAGCTGGCGGTCATGTCACCGGCATATTGCGTGGTGTAAAACGCATGGGCTTCGGGACGCAATTGTAATTCCAGCGCGCGCTCCACATTTTGCAGCGTTGCTTCAGGGATAAACGTCTGCGTCAGCCAGTAAACCTTATCTTCCTCCGTTTTCACCACACAAGGTGATGCCACACCCAAAAGGGCTTCGCTGGCGGGCGGCATGCCGGTTTCCTGTTGCCAGAAATCGACATAACGCTGAGTAAATTCACGCAATGCTACAGAAACTTCAGACTCCATAATTCTCTCATCTTCCGGTAAGGCTGGGGTAAACTAGGGATTATTCTTTATTGTACCTATTTCGTAAGGTGACAGCATGTCCTCATATCAGGATAACCCCGCCCTGGCGCAACTAACGCTGGGTAAAAGTACGGCTTATGTCGATCACTACGACGCGTCTTTATTACAGGCCGTGCCACGCAGCATGAACCGCGAACCCCTGGGTTTATACCCTGACAACCTGCCCTTTCATGGCGCAGATATCTGGACGCTGTATGAACTGTCGTGGCTCAATGCTAAAGGGTTGCCGCAGGTTGCCGTGGGCGAAATCAGTCTGAATGCTAACAGCCAGAACCTGATCGAGTCCAAAAGCTTCAAGCTCTATCTGAACAGTTTCAACCAGACGGTATTCCCGGACTGGGAAACAGTGCAGAAAACCTTAACCCGTGACCTGAGCGCCTGTGCGCAAGGTGACGTGACCGTAACGGTCAGCCGCCTGTCTGAAATTGAAGGCACGCCGGTAGGACGTTTCGACGGTATCTGTATTGATGAGCAGGATATTGAAATCGACAACTACGAATTCAGCACTGATTATCTGGCCAGTGCCAAAGGTGAAGAAATCGTTGAAGAATCTCTGGTGAGTCATCTGCTGAAATCAAACTGTCTGATTACCCATCAGCCCGACTGGGGTTCCGTGCAAATCCGGTATCGTGGCCCGAAAATCGACCGCGAAGCCCTGCTGCGCTATCTGGTGTCTTTCCGTCATCACAACGAATTCCACGAACAATGCGTCGAACGGATCTTCAACGATCTGCTGCGTTTCTGCCAGCCGGAAAAACTCGCCGTGTACGCCCGCTACACTCGTCGCGGCGGGCTGGATATCAATCCGTGGAGATCCAACTTCCCGTTTGAACCTGCAACAGCGAGACTTGTCAGACAATAATGCGAGACGTTGCTCAAGAACTGAGCTAACGCTCTGTGAGCATTGGTAAAAGCCTGATGACAGGGTTACTGTTAAATTGCATACGGCGCAAAAAACATGATCCGAAAAATCATGCGCCGCAATCAGGTAGCAGAAAGAATCACTGCACCCGTTGGTGTCAAGGAGCAACTTTGATTACACATATCAGCCCGTTAGGCTCAATGGATTTGTTGTCGCAGCTGGAAGTCGACATGCTCAAACGCACGGCGAGCAGCGACCTCTATCGCCTTTTCCGAAATTGTTCACTGGCCGTCCTTAATAGCGGCAGCCAGACTGACAGCAGTAAAGAACTCCTCGATCGTTACGAAAGCTTTGATATCAATGTGCTGCGCAGAGAGCGTGGCGTGAAACTTGAACTGGTGAATCCGCCGGAAGATGCGTTTGTTGATGGCCGGATTATCCGCTCGTTGCAGGCCAACCTGTTTGCCGTCCTGCGCGATATCCTCTTCGTCAGCGGGCAAATCGACAACGCCGGTCGCTACCAGAATCTGAATACCGAAAATTCAGCGCATCTGACCAACCTGGTGTTTTCTATTTTACGCAACGCCCGCGCCCTGCATCTGGATGAAGATCCGAACATGGTGGTCTGCTGGGGCGGCCATTCCATCAATGAAATCGAATACCAGTACGCCCGTAACGTCGGCAGCCAGCTGGGATTGCGCGAACTGAACATCTGTACCGGCTGTGGGCCGGGTGCGATGGAAGCGCCAATGAAAGGGGCCGCCGTGGGTCACGCGCAGCAGCGCTACAAAGCCGGACGCTTCATCGGCATGACCGAACCTTCAATTATTGCCGCCGAGCCGCCGAATCCGCTGGTTAACGAACTGATCATCATGCCGGATATCGAAAAACGGCTTGAGGCGTTCGTACGCATTGCCCACGGGATCATTATTTTCCCGGGCGGCGTGGGCACGGCAGAAGAATTGCTGTATCTGCTGGGCATTCTGATGGATCCGGAAAACAGCGATCAGGTTTTACCGCTGATCCTCACCGGCCCGAAAGAAAGCGCCGACTATTTCCACGTTCTCGATGCCTTCATTAAAGAGACGCTGGGTGAGGAAGCCTGTAAGTTCTACACCATCATTATCGACGATCCGACCGAAGTCGCCCGTCAGATGAAACACGCTATGCCGCTGGTGAAAGAGAACCGCCGTAACAGCGGTGATGCCTACAGCTTCAACTGGTCGATTCGTATTGCGCCTGATTTACAGCATCCGTTCGAGCCAAATCACGAAAATATGGCGAACCTGAATCTTTATCCAAACCAGCCACCACAGGAGCTGGCCGCTGCCCTGCGCCGCGCCTTCTCCGGGATTGTGGCCGGTAACGTCAAAGAATTTGGGATCCACGCCATCGAAAAACACGGGCGCTTCAAACTGCACGGTGACCCGGCCTTAATGAAAAAAATGGACAGCCTGCTGCAAGGTTTTGTCGCACAGCACCGCATGAAATTGCCGGGCAGCGCGTACA
The DNA here is from genome assembly GCF_021276285.1 of Rahnella victoriana. NCBI lineage: Bacteria > Pseudomonadati > Pseudomonadota > Gammaproteobacteria > Enterobacterales > Yersiniaceae > Rahnella > Rahnella victoriana. Next base: position 2,566,703 of record NZ_CP089919.1, on the reverse strand, counting down.
TCCCTTGTTATGAGATTTGTGCCTGACCGGCTGAATATACGACCAGTCACACTTCTGAAGCAGATCTAAGGGCGACGCGAGTCGCCTTTATTATGGAGATTATCATGGCTATACATCTGCTGATTATCGATGCCCTGAACCTGATCCGCCGGATCCATGCGGTGCAGGGCTCGCCTTGTCTGGTGACCTGCCAGAATGCCATCGGGCAACTGATCCAACATACACAACCCACTCATGCCGTTGCCGTGTTCGATGAAGACGACCGCGCCGACAGCTGGCGTCATCAGTGCCTGCCGGACTACAAAGCCGGACGTTCACCGATGCCGGACAACCTGTTCGCGGAAATGCCCAGCCTGAAAGCCGGTTTCGAAGCACAGGGCATTGCCTGCTGGCACTCGGCGGGGAATGAAGCCGATGATCTGGCGGCGACGCTGGCGGCAAAAGTGTCGGCGGGCGGTCATCAGGTCACTATCGTTTCAACGGACAAAGGTTACTGTCAGTTACTGGCACCGAATATCCAGATCCGCGATTATTTTCAGAAACGCTGGCTGGATATGCCTTTTGTGCAGGAAACCTTTGGTGTATTGCCGCACCAGCTGACCGACTACTGGGGACTGGCGGGGATCAGCAGCAGCAAAATTCCGGGCGTGCCGGGCATTGGCCCGAAAACAGCGGTCACCTTGCTGACGCAAACTGGCTCGCTGGATGCACTTTACGACAATCTGGAAGGCGTGCCGGAAAAATGGCGTCATAAGCTGGAGGAGCACCGGGAACTGGCCTATGCCTGCAAACGGGTGTCGACGCTGCAAACCGACGTCGCGCTGGACGGCAACTTACAGCAACTGCGCCTGCCATAAAAAAAGCGCTTCTCAAAAGGAAGCGCTCAGGAAAGATACTCTGAATAATCCGAGTGGCAGGAAGGCGGCAGGGTGAACACACGCAGCCAACGCATCAGCAACCCGAAGTATGACCAGTATCAGCGATCGCGCTCATCGCGACGTCCGCCAATTGCCGACCAGAAACGGCGAATGTGCACAGTGACTTCTTCGCGATCGTGATATAGCTGTTTGGCGAAGATCTCGGCATTCACGCCATTTTCTTTAAGACGTTCGTCGATGCGCTCAAGAATGTTCGACACTTCTTCGTAACGCTTTTTCATCGGCAGCTTCAGGTTGAAAATTGCCTCATGGCACCAGCCGTTGACCAGCCAGTCACACATCAGTGCCGCCACTTTCGCCGGTTTTTCTACCATGTCACACACCAGCCAGTAGTTCTTTGTACTGGTGGATTTATAGCGGAAGCCATCTTCACGCAGATGGATCACCTGACCGGTTTCCATCAGGCTTGGTGCCATCGGGCCGTTATCGATGGCCGTTACCATCATGCTGCGTTGTGTCAGCTGATAGGTCCAGCCGCCCGGACACGCGCCCAAATCGACGGCGTACATGCCGCTTGCCAGACGCTCATCCCACTCATCGGCAGGAATAAAGACGTGGAAAGCTTCTTCCAGTTTCAGCGTTGAACGGCTTGGCGCTTCGGAAGGGAATTTCAGGCGCGGGATCCCCATATAGAACGGTGAATTGTTATTACTGTAGGAATACCCGACATAACAGCAACCCGGCGCAATGAAGAACACATGGACGACAGGGCGCAACGCATTCTCTTTCTTGCCCAGAACCTTACGTTCACGCATCGCAGCACGCAGCGGCACCGTCAGTTTGCGACAGAACTTGGTCAGTTCTTTACTTTCATTGGTGTCCGGCACTTCAACGCGCAACTCGCCACCGTTGGTGATCACATTCTGAACCATGCCGACGATCGGAGAAACGCGATCTTCCGGCGGTAAATCTTTCAGCAATTCACCGACCACAATTAACTGACGGGCAAAAATCAGTTCGCGGAACGGCAAATTCTTCGCAATCTTGTCAGCATCATCCGGCTGATAACATTCAAACAGCACATATCCGCTGTTTTCTTTTACGCGGGCAAACCCGAAGATTTCCATCTTCGCGGCTTTGTCGGTAATTTCTGCTGCGCATTCTTTTTCAAAACCCTGACGGCAGTAGAGAGCAACTTTATTCATGGCGTTCGGCCTTTTTCTTCAGGCGCAATGCGCCGATCAACAACAAAATCCAACCGACCAGGAACAAGGTACCGCCAATCGGAGTGACAAAAACGAATAAACGGAGATGTGACAGCGCCAGACAATAGAGGCTGCCGCTGAATAAAACGGTTCCCAGCGCTAAAAAGGCGCTGCTCCAGTAGAACCACACATTGCGCTGGCGCTGCATCGCAACACCCAGAATCATCACCGCCAGCGTATGAATACTTTGATAAGTTAACCCGGTATGGATCCATGCCATTTCCGCTTCGCCGAGCGACTGGCTCAACACGTGTGCGCCAAAGGCTCCGAAAGCGACATAAATAAAGCCGCTGATGGCGGCAAAGATCAACATTGAACGACTGGTCATTATGCGTTACCTGTTATCATTATGTGCCGATAAAACCCTGACAAAACAGTCATATCGACAGACTTACAACTTTCTATCCCCGGCGATCTGGCCTTATGCCTGATCGAAACGAAAACGCAGTTTTTCCTGCTCGCTGGCTGCGCGGGCGAGGATCCACTGACGAAAGGCGGCTATTTTACCCAGTTCTGCCTGACTGTCATGACAAACCAGATAAAAAGCATTTTTGCTGATCAACACTTCACTGAACGGACACACCAGACGCCCGGCCTCAATTTCAGTCTGCGCCATAACATTATTCACCAGCGCGATGCCCTGCCCGTGAACCGCCGCCTGCACCACCATCGCACTGTGGCTGAAAATCGGCCCCTGCTGCACATTCACTTGCTGCAAACCCAGTTGCTTGGTGTAAGCCAGCCAGTCGCGGCGGGAAGCGTCATGCAGTAACGTGTGATGGCTTAAATCGGCCGGTTCCTTCAGCGGATTATCGCCCATCAGCAAAGAGGGAGAACAAACGGGCAGTAAATATTCCGCATATAAACGCTCTGCCCGTAACCCCGGCCAGTTGCCCCGGCCATGGAAAATGGCGACGTCAACATCGTCGGACAATTTGTCCTCTTCACGGTCGACAGCCTGAATGCGCACATCGATGCCCGGATAAGCTGAGTTAAAGCCAGACAATCTTGGCACCAGCCATTGAATCGCAAAGCTTGGCGGCAAACTGACGGTCAGCGCCCCTTTTGCACTGCGCGCCTGCAGTTTGCGCGTGGCTTCATTCAGGGATGAGAATATCTCTTTAATATCCAGATAATAGCTCTGCCCTTCTTCGGTCAGTAACAAAGACCGGTTTCGCCGCCGAAACAGTTTTAGCCCTAAAAAGTCCTCAAGTGACTTAATCTGGTGGCTAACAGCGGCCTGCGTGACGAACAATTCCTCGGCAGCCTTAGTAAAACTAAGGTGGCGCGCTGCGGCATCAAACACCCGCAGTGAATTCAAAGGCGGTAAACGTTTTGACATAGAATGGATACTTCTTATTCGCCGGTAAGCGGAACGCCTGTCCGTGGGTTTAGATATTAGTTTTTTTAATCCGAGACATTATAATTTGTCCGTTGAGGATGTACAGGCAAAAACCTATAGTGGCGCCACTTCCTGAGCCGGAACGAAAAGTAGATTGGTATGAGGATGCTGAAATACTTTTGGCTTGTGGTTGTGATGTTGTGTTTGCAATTGTCTGGCAATCCGGACACGTAGCTTGAATGCTACAAACTTTTCACTTCCTGTACATTACCCTGTCTGTCCAAAGTGATTTTTTAGCACCGCAATTTGCGGTGCTTTTTTTTACCCTTTTTTTGCCGTTGATGCTGTGCGATGCGGGCAAAAGGGTCGTCAGGCGAGCGCATAATGTGACAAAACCGGCCACATCGCAAGAGGGGCCGGTTTTGTCATAAAGCACAGTGTGAGGTTACCTGAGCATCAGACTCAAGGTGTTCACATCGGGGATCAATTCCCTTCTGCCATTTCTTTGATTTCAGATTTATTGATCTGCTGCTTGTTGCCATACGCATCGGTATAACTGATCATACCGGTATCACTGTCCGTGCTCGGTTTGCCATCCGCAACAATGGTACGGCCATCGTTGGTATGCATCACGTAGTTGCTCGAACAGGCGGCAAGTGTTGTCGTCAGCAGTGCAGCAGAAATTACGGCGGCGATCTTCTTCATCATAGACTCCTTGCAGATTAAAATGCTTTAAATTCCTGGTAAGACTCCAGGCTAATGCTTCTAGTCATCGTAATTCAGCATAACAAACCTCTGATAAATTTCCAGGTAACCATTCCTAAAATGAATAAGTGGCTTGTGTTACAGATACACCTGTATTTCTCACTCAGGCCGAAGGATCCGATTTCGTATGACTGATTTTAATCCTGCTGATTTCCGTCAACAGTTTCCCGCGCTGTCTCAGGGGCAGTGTTATCTCGACAGCGCCGCCACAGCACTGAAACCGCAGGCCGTGATCGACGCCACCCTGAATTTCTATTCTCAGGAAGGGGCCACCGTTCACCGCAGCCAGCATCGTGCCGCGCAAAACCTGACTGAAACCTATGAACAGGCCAGAACGCTGACCGCACAATGGATTAACGCGCCGCGTTCTGAGGATATCGTCTGGACACGGGGGACCACAGAATCCGTCAATATGGTGGCACAAGGCTGGCTACGCCCGCGTTTACAGCCCGGCGATGAAATCATTGTCAGTCAGGCGGAACATCACGCGAACCTGATCCCGTGGCTTATCGTGGCTGAACAGTGTCAGGCGCAGGTCATCACGCTGCCGCTGGATACTGACGGCGTACCGGATGTTCAGGCGCTCCCTGCCCTGCTGAACAGAAAAACCCGCCTGCTGGCGCTGACGCAAATGTCGAATGTCACCGGCGGCATGCCCGATATTGCCCGCGCCATCGAGCTGGCACACGCTAACGGTACGCCGGTGATGATCGATGGCGCACAAGGTGTGGTGCATTGTCCGCCGGACGTTCAGCAGCTGGATATCGACTTTTACGCCTTTTCCGGTCATAAGCTTTACGGGCCGACCGGTATCGGCGTGCTGTACGGCAAAACGGCATTACTGGAAAGCATGGCACCGTGGCAAGGCGGGGGCAAAATGCTGACCCGGGCATCCATGACGGGATTTATCCCTCAGGCGGTGCCGCATCGTTTCGAAGCCGGTACGCCAAATATTGCCGGAGTAATAGGAATGGCGGCCGCGCTGACCTGGCTGAAAGAGGTCGATATGCCCGCTGCCGAAGCGCATGCACAACGTCTTGCGACGCTGGCTGAACAGCAGCTTTCTGCACTTGAAGGTTTCCGCAGCTTCCGCTGTCAGAATTCATCGCTGCTGGCATTTGATATTGCCGGTGTGCATCACAGTGATCTGGTGGCGTTACTGGCAGAACAGGGGATTGCACTACGTGCCGGGCAACATTGCGCCCAGCCCCTGATGGAGGCGCTGGGCATCAGCGGAACATTGCGTGCCTCGTTCGCGCCTTATAATAATGAGCAGGACGTCACCCGGCTGGTCACGGCAGTTCACTATGCGCTCGACCTGCTGGCGGATTAACATCATTGAAGACTTCGAGGAATACCATGTCAGCGCCCCATCCTTTCGGCCATGAGATCACTGAATCCTCACTGACGGAGAAATTCGCGTCATTCCGTCAGTGGGAAGATCGTTATCGTCAGTTAATCCTGCTGGCGAAATCGTTGCCACCGCTGGATCCGTCACTGAAAACACCCGACCACGAACTGTCTGGCTGTGAAAATCGCGTCTGGCTCGGTGCGGAAAAAACGGAGAACGGGACGATGCACTTCTATGGCGACAGTGAAGGGCGGATCGTCAAAGGTTTGCTGGCGGTTCTGCTGACCGCCGTGGAAGGCAAAACACCGCAAGAAATCTTAAAGCGGGATCCGCTGGCGTTGTTTGATGTTCTAGGTTTGCGGGAACAACTCAGCACCAGCCGTTCCAGCGGACTGAACGCGCTGGCAGAAGGCGTGATCGCCCTTGCCCGTCAGGCTGCCTGAGCCGCCTGACGCTGCGCTTTCGCCATCATTTTTTTCAGAACGTGAGACACGGCGACAAAACCAAAGGTGGCGGTGACCATCGTCGCCGCGCCGAAGCCGGACGCGCAATCCATCCGTTTCGGGCCTTCTGCCGTTGCCCGTGAAGCGCACACTGAGCCATCCGCCTGCGGGTACATCAGCGGTTCACTGGAAAAGACACAATCAATCCCCAGCTTCCCTTTACTGTTTTTCACCACGTTGAAATCATTTTTCAGCCGTTCGCGCAGTTTTGCCGCCAGCGGATCCTGAATGGTTTTCGCCAGATCCACGACCGCGATCTGCGTCGGATCGATCTGCCCGCCCGCACCGCCTGTCGTTACCACCGGGATCTTATAACGACGGCAATAAGCCAGCAGAGCTGCTTTTGGCCGCACGCTGTCAATAGCATCAATCACGTAGCTGAAACCCTGGTTGAGCATCGCAGCAACGTTATCCGGCGTGATGAAATCGTCGATACAGGTCACCTTGCATTCCGGGTTAATCGCCAGAATACGCTGCGCCATGATTTCCGTTTTCGCCTGTCCGACATTTTCACGTAACGCATGGATTTGCCGGTTGGTGTTGGTCACGCAGACATCATCCATATCAATCAGCGTGATCGCGCCAATTCCCGTACGGGCCAGCGCTTCCGCCGCCCATGACCCCACTCCGCCAATACCAATCACACAGACGTGAGCCTGTGAGAACAGCTCAAGCGATTGCTGGCCATAAAGCCGGGCAGTGCCGCCAAAGCGTTGCTGATAAGCGTCGGAGTATGTTGCTGTCATGAAAAAATAAACCTCAGTACGTTATGTCGAAATCTAGTTTGATGGTGCGTAAGCCGTGAACAGCGGTTTGCCGTTCTGCGCTGATTTTAACACCCAGACGCGCCCGTAGTGATTATAAAATCCTGCGGAATGTCCGGCGTCAGGGCCAATCCCCTGATACATATCGAAATGTTGTCCTTTAATCGCCCCGCCAACATCCAGCGCGACCATCAGACGCATATGATATTTACCGGTGAACTTGCCTTTATCGTTAAGCTCCGGCACTTCTGCCAGCAACGTGGTGCCCGCCGGGATCAGCGAACGGTCAGACGCCACGGAGGCTTTAGCAATCAGCGGCACACCGCTGGCACCGCGTACCGGGGCGAAAGGCTCAGGTTTGAAGAACACGAAAGACGGGTTTTGCTCCAGCAGCTCACGCACCTCTGCCGGGCTGTGGGTATCTGCCCACTGGCGGATCGCCTGCATCGACATGTTCTCGCGCGCCACTTCGCCACGGTCAATCAGCACCTTGCCGATGCTGCGGTAAGCATGGCCGTTTTTACCGGCATAACCGAAGAACATGAACGGACGACCGTCGCCGTAATCGACATAGCCGCTGCCCTGCACTTCCATCATGAAGTTATCCATCAGGGAGTTAGTCCAGGCCACGACGTAGTTATCGCTCAGCGCACCGGAGTAAATAGAGGCGCGATCCGGCAGACGTCCACGTTTAGGTGGCATCCGGTAAAGCGGGTACTGGAATTCGCCCTGACGGGTATAGCGTGCCTGCACCACCGGCGTGTAATAGCCGGTCAGTTGCACGTTACCAAAATTGTCGGCCCCTTCCATCTGATAGGCACTGATGCCGTACTGGCTCAGATTGCGGGTATCCGCGCCGGAGCGCAGCCACTGCTCGACGGCCTGAAAGGTGGTGTTATTGCGGCCATATAAAGAAGAAGAGGCGATCTGAACGGCGGCCACCTGATTGGAGTAATCCAGCGCATTCACCGGCTTGCCTGTGGCGTTCGGCTCATTCACGTATTCGAGCGCGTTATCCAGACGGCCATCCTTATATTGCTGACCCCGGTCAGTCGGTCGCGAAGAACAACCCGCCAGCACCGCCAGCACCAAACCACCCAGCAGATACTTACTCCAACGTCCTTTCATTATTGCCGCGCTCTCTTACTTTCAGGGAAATGACTGGCGAAACGATAACAAACGGACTATCAGAAAGGAATTGCCACAGTCGAAAAAAGTGTACTGAGCCAAATTGGACCTCAAACGGCCATTTTGTGGATAAAAAGCCAGCAACTAAGTGCTTTATTTGAATAAATTCAAAAAAGGGTTGCACGAAATCTCATGGGGAGTATAGTTCGCCTCCATCGGACGCGGGGTGGAGCAGCCTGGTAGCTCGTCGGGCTCATAACCCGAAGGTCGTCGGTTCAAATCCGGCCCCCGCAACCAATTCGATTTCGATGCATGAAATGCTCAGTTGAATTGTACGATGAAGTAAAGCAGTATACGGACGCGGGGTGGAGCAGCCTGGTAGCTCGTCGGGCTCATAACCCGAAGGTCGTCGGTTCAAATCCGGCCCCCGCAACCAATTCGAGACCGATGCATGAAGATGCTCAGTTCGGATAATGTGATGAAGTAAAGCAGTATCAGTAGTGACGGACGCGGGGTGGAGCAGCCTGGTAGCTCGTCGGGCTCATAACCCGAAGGTCGTCGGTTCAAATCCGGCCCCCGCAACCAACTACTAAAACAAGCAGTAAAGTAAAAACAACAAGCACCTTAACGGGTGTTTTTTTGTATCTGAATTCCGGCAAACCACGGGAGTCGTCGTCCCGCCCTGCCTTACTCATCCCCTCGCCGACATCCCACCTTGCGCGAAGTACGCTTTGATCCCTGCCAGAATGGATTCCGCCACCTGCTGCTGAAAATGGGACGTTCGCAATTTTTTCTCTTCATTGATGTTACTGATAAACGCCGTTTCGACCAGAATGGACGGAATATCCGGCGCTTTCAGCACGGCGAATCCAGCCTGATCCACTTTGTTTTTGTGCAGATGATTAATCTTCCCCATACGGGTCAGCACTTCTTTGCCAAATTTCAGGCTGTCGCTGATGGTCGCGGTCTGAACCAGATCAAACATCGTATGATCCAGATACCGGTCGCCGCTTTTACTGACGCCGCCTATCAGGTCAGATTCATTCTGCGTTTGTGCGAGAAAACGTGCTGCTGAACTGGTGGCACCTTTGGTCGACAAGGCAAATACCGACGAGCCTTTCGCGGCACGGCTGGTAAAGGCATCCGCATGGATAGAGATAAAAAGATCGGCCCGTAGCTTTCGCGCCTTGGCCACACGCACTTTCAGGGGAATAAACACGTCTTCATTGCGCGTCATGTGCGCTTTCATGTTGGGTTCACGCGCGATCAGTTTTTGTAACTTGCGACCAATCTGTAGCACCACGTCTTTTTCACGGGTTTTATATTTGCCGATAGCCCCCGGATCTTCGCCGCCATGCCCGGGATCGAGCATGATCACCAGCGGACGGCTTCTGCCCGCCTGTCCGTCTTTCGGCGTTTCCGGCGGCAGGTTTTTCGCCACATCCCCGCGGTTATAATCTTCCAGCAAGGCCAGCAGCGGATCATCTTGTGCGGTGACTTCCCCCTCTTGCGGATACAGATCAACCACCAGCCGGTTATGAAACTCCGCGACCGGTTTCAAAGTGAAAACATGCGGGCTGATGGCGCGCTTGAGTTCCAGCACCATGCGAACCGTTTTGGGATCAAACTGCCCCACCCGCGCCTGACGGATATAAGGATCGCTCTGCTGAACCTTTTCACCCAGACCTTTAAGGACGCTGTTGAGATGAACGCCTTCGATATCAATGACCACGCGCGGCGGATCGCTGAGCAAAAACTGTTTATATTTTAAGGGGGTGCTGGATTCGAGGGTGATGCGGGTATAGGTTGAAGAAGGCCAGATACGCACGGCGATCACCTGCGAGCTGGCAGCAAAACCCACTTTACTCACACTGAGCATCCAGGAAGCAGCTACGGTTTGCAGGAGGCGTCGTCTTCCGGGATTGTGAGTATCGTCAGTCATGCAGTCTCAAAAAGTCTTCAAAAGTAAAAAATAGAGGATAAAAAAAGCAGGTTACGAATTCTAACGAATCATATCCTGCAAGTCATTCCTAAACATTTACCCGATTAATCAGTTTGTTGACTGTTTGTCATAAGTGTTAAAACAAAAACAGAGATTTCCTACTTGCCACAGCCCCCCAAAAGAATAAAAATACAAAAATTACGAATAAAAATTCAAACGAGGTTTTGCCGTGAAGGAACGTAGTACTGAACTGGTTCAGGGATTTCGCCACTCAGTTCCCTATATTAATGCTCACCGTGGCAAAACATTCGTTGTCATGCTCGGTGGAGAAGCCATTGAACATGAGAACTTCAGCAACATTGTCAATGATATCGGACTGTTACACAGTTTAGGCATCCGTTTGGTGGTGGTGTATGGCGCCCGCCCGCAGATTGATGAGAACCTTTCTGAGCATAATTACGAACCGATTTATCATAAAAACATTCGCGTCACCGATGCCCGTGCTCTCGAACTGGTCAAGCAGGCCGCCGGTTTGTTACAGCTCGATATCACGGCGCGGCTCTCGATGAGTCTGAATAATACGCCACTGCAAGGCGCGCACATCAACGTGGTCAGCGGTAACTTTATCATCGCTCAGCCTTTGGGCGTCGATGACGGGATTGATTACTGCCACAGTGGCCGTATCCGCCGTATCGATGAAGAAGCCATTCACCGTCAGCTCGACAGCAACGCCATTGTGTTGCTCGGCCCGGTAGCGGTTTCTGTCACGGGTGAAAGCTTCAACCTGACGTCTGAAGAAGTGGCGACGCAACTGGCGATTAAACTGAAAGCGGAAAAAATGATCGGCTTCTGTTCTTCGCAGGGAGTGATCAACGAGGAAGGCAACATCATTTCCGAACTGTTCCCGAATGATGCACAGCTGCGAATCGACCAGATGGAATCCAGCGGAGATTATCTTTCCGGTACCGTGCGGTTCCTGCGTGGCGCGGTGAAAGCCTGCCGCAGCGGTGTCCGCCGCAGCCACCTGATCAGTTATCAGGAAGATGGCGCGCTGGTTCAGGAACTGTTCTCCCGCGACGGCATTGGTACGCAAATCGTGATGGAAAGTGCCGAACAAGTGCGCCGCGCCACTATCAATGATATTGGCGGCATCCTTGAGCTTATCCGGCCGCTGGAACAACAAGGTATTCTGGTTCGCCGTTCCCGCGAACAGCTGGAAATGGAAATCGATAAATTCACCATTATCGAGCGGGACAACCTGACCATTGCCTGCGCGGCGCTCTACCCGTTCCATGATGAGAGGATCGGCGAAATGGCCTGCGTGGCGGTTCACCCGGATTACCGCAGTTCGTCACGCGGTGAAATGCTGCTGCAACGTGTTGCCAGCCAGGCGAAACTGATGGGGCTGAACCGGCTGTTTGTCCTGACAACCCGCAGCATTCACTGGTTCCAGGAGCGCGGCTTCAAACCTGCGGAAGTGGATGTTCTGCCGATTCAGAAACAGGAAATGTACAACTACCAGCGTCGTTCAAAAATCCTGATTGCTGAACTCTAGAAATCTGCAAACCATTATTAAGCCGTAAAAAAGGACGCTCATGCGTCCTTTTGTTTCTCCCTGAATATCAGCAGGTTATTTATCGGTGTGAGGCTCAAACGTCTGTTGCAACGTTGAGGTATCCGGCCAGGTTTTAAAGCCTGCAGGCGCGGCATATTGCGGTGTCTTGCTGTCATTCCCCGAAACCTGTGACAACATCGCCAGACCATCCTGTTGAATCACGGCCTGATGAAAGTAATCCGCCAGTTGAGTTTGTGTCAGCCCCGCAATCACCCGGATGACATTCGCACGGGTATCAAACTGCGGATTCCCGCGACTGAAGTCATTGCCAAGACGATCGGCCTCTTCATCTAAGGTCTGCGGACGCTGCTGCATTTCATTTACCAGTCCCTGCTTATATTGCAGGAACTCATCATCCTTCATCTCACGCAGACGCTTTTCAGCCTGCGGATAAAACGCCAGATAACGCTGATACAGATAATCGGGTTGCTTGCTGTTGCTTTGCAGCAGGAAACCAATCCCCCACTGCTTCCCGACCGGGATAGGGAAAGCAAACACGGCATAGCCTAACTGTTCCTGTGTGCGAAGCTGACTGTAGAACCACGGCTGAATAATCTGCCCGAGCAGCGCGCTGTAGCCCATGCTTTGTACTTCATCGTAACCGGTAGGTACATACACCGCCGCCAGCGCGGAGTCTGAACTGGTACCGACACGCTGGATATTGGCTTTGAGCGGCTCTGTGATTTCAGCCTGCTTACCCCGCCACCACTGCGTCCCGTGTGCACCCAGCTTTTGCATAATCTGCTGAGACATCGCCTTAACCTGATCAGCCGTCATATTGCCCACGACCATCACTTCCACGGCCGCATGATGAACCAGCTGTTCACGGTAAGCATTCACATCATCCAGCGTGATGGCGGAAACCAGCTTCTCACGCTCGCTGCGCTCGGTATAAGGCACGCGGGAAAGAAGCTGAACAGGTTGCAGCGCCAGTTCAAAGGCTTTGCCTTTGTCCGCCGACGCCAGCCGTTCCAGATACCAGGACTTGGCCTGATCAAGCTGTTCCTGAGTCGGTTTAAAATCGGGATAGTTATCCACCAGCGCCGCCAGCAAATCCGGCAGGCACTCGGTAAAACCGGTGGCGGTAAATTGCAGACCGTTGTCCGGCGAAGTGCCGAACGTGATCCCACCAATGGAGGCCTGATAGCTCAGTTGATCAAATGCCACGCCGGTGAGGTAATCCGTCAGGCCATATAACACCTGATTTTTAGCCGTGCTGAGTGCCTGCTCATTGCGGAAAGACACGGTCACATTCGCCTTAGGCTCGGCAGCAAAATAACGGCTCGGCATGTAGAACACACGCAGCCCTTTATCTTCAACCAGTAACTCAGGTTTTGTCGCTTTGGAATCTTTGGTGACAAGCGCCAGAGAGTCCGGGATGTAAGGATTGAGCGCAGGCAAAGACAGCGAAATGCCATTCTCCAGCGTAGCCCATCGCTCAAACGTTTTTGGCGGCACCTTATCTGTCTCGTAAGGGGCATTCACAAAGTACGCCACCTTATTGTGCGGCTCGTTCGGGCTGATGATCCAGTAACGCGCATTTTGTGGCGTCATTTCCGTCAGGCGAGATTCTATCGCTTTAGGATCATACTGGTCGGTCAGATAAGGCGAGTCGAGAACGTGCTCAACAGGCACGCGCAGCATAGTATCCACCAGCCATTCGACGTAATCCATATCGCGGGTCAGCGCCGGATAGCGGAAGTCGAGCGCCATGACATGCGCGATTTCATCAAAGTAGGATTTTTTTATGCCCTGCGCGCGTATTTCATTGAGGTAATTGAAAATAGCCGCAATAACGGTATCCCGTTCCGCCAGGCCTTTATCCGTTAAGGAAACGGATATATTGAATACGCCCATATTGCGGTTAACCATCGGGTCAGCACCTGCGCTGATCCCGTCGGCATAACCCTGTTTCTGCAACCAGTCAGACAGAGTGTTCGGGCTGCGGTTACCAATCAGGTAACTGATATAGGTATCCGTTTTACTGCGAAAATCTGCACTGTTGTTTTCAATGGCAAATTCCACGCGCAGTTCTTTACGCGGCTGTGCGGGAACAAAGTGTATGAACTCACCTTTCTGCGCAGCGGTTAATGTCGGTACCGTTATCGCCGGTACCACCGCGTGATGATTGGCGATCTGCCCGAACGTCTCTGAGGCCAGATCAGCAAGCTCCGGCAGGGGTTTATTACTGTAAATCACGCCCACCATCAGATTGGCAGAATAGTAACGTTGATAGAACGCGGTCAGCTGGTCATGTAATTTACTGCCCGGCTTATCTTTCAATGTATCCAGATTACCACCGGAAAAACGGGCTGCCGGATGCCCCGGGTTTAAGGTTTCAGCACGAACCTGCGCCATGCGCATGCCGTCCCGCGAACGGGCCATTGTCAGTTCGGCGTTAACAGCATTACGTTCGCGGTCACCGTTAGCAGGATCCAGCAAAGGCTCACCGATAGCATCTGAAAGACGATCGACGGCTTCCGGCAAAGCGTCATTTTCCACCTCGAGATAGAACGCGGTGCGGTAAGACGCCGTGCTGCCGTTATGGCTGCCGCCATGTTTCTTCAGGAATTCTGACAGGCTTTCCGGCTGAGGATATTTCTTCGACCCCATCAGCAACATGTGCTCAGTATAATGGGCCAGGCCCAGCTGAGAATCAGGGTCTTCCAGCGAGCCGACCGGGATAGCCAGTGCAGCGAGTGACTTGGGAGCTTGGGGATCAGACACCAGCAAGACTGTCATATCATTGGCCAGTTTGATGGCCTGATACTGACGCGGGTCGTTCTGACTTTTATTGATAGCTTGTGCGTATGGCTGCCATTCGGCTGCACCAGAGACAACAGGGGCCCAAAAGGTCAATAACAACAGTAACCCGTAAATTCGGGTAACCTGTTTCAACATTGCCACTCTCCCTCAATCGAATAAACGTGCCACACGGGCAATAAAATAAGCGGTTCAGTTATCCATGAACCTCAACCTGCCATTTTCTGCGGTTGACTCTGTTCAGACCCCGCCGGGACAGGATAGTTGTAAAAAATCCATCGGGCTGCCCTGTCTGAGATTTCATTCAACCCATGCCATAAAGTCAAATGCTCCCGAGAGGGAAAAATCACCCTGTTAAACCACTCTAAGCTGTTAGCCCACCATTGCAAGGGGCTTAACGCTATTTTTGCCCTACATTTAGCGGTTCACCATCTCTTATTCTGAGAAGTTATCTGCAGTAAAAGCGCTGCAACCCCGCCTGATATTTTGCAGGGGTTTGGACGACTACACTGACCAGCCCGCACGATTTTCCGGCGAAAGCATCAGACAGCTGATAATCCCAGCCTTTTGCCAAAATCTCTGCGCCCTTTCCTGTTACTGAACAGGCTTCAAGCTGTGAATGTGCATCTTCCCATGCCTGCTGAACCTGCCACTGACGCATAAATCCATAGGTCAGTACCTGGTAATAATTCAGTAATCCCAGCAGCGAAACGGACAGCAATAGCATCGCGATCAATACTTCCGCCATGCTGAATCCGTGCTGCGTTGCGGTGCGGTTATTCATTGCAGATTCGCTCATCAGCTTCAGGGCAAAAATCCAGCCATCCCTGCTTTAAAGGTAAAAAGCCCGAACTGCCGTCGGCCTGCTCCTCCCTGCTCACCTGCTGATAAAGCATGACCGGTTCGCTGTCATCCGTCATTCGCCCCTCGCCGCGCACCAGAAAAATGTCTTCCCGCAATGACGGCCTGACACAGGCTCTGCCTTTTCCCGTGACCACCACGCCCGATGCCACATTCAGACATTGCCATTGTGGTTCCTGCACATTTCTCCAGGGCTGACGGATGCCCCAGGATAAGGCTGACGCGGCATTTTCCCAGGCAATCACATAACGGTGCTGATTTGATGTCAGTGCCAGCCCCGCTGAAAGCTGCTGTTGCAGGGCGTTGAGGGCAAGCAGACCCAATCCCATCATGACCATCACGCTCAATATCATGGCACTCCCCTTTTGTCGTAGCAGGCCAACACTTTGCATGTCAGTGCGCGTTCTGCGGCTCATAAGGCATGCCCGGCCAGCACGTCGGTGACCTGCCGGTGAATTAACGGATCGTTGCTCCAGCTGGCCCCCAGTTGCAGGGTGTAAAGGCTACCCGGATAAATTCCCGCCGTTTCCGTCACCCTAAAGGTTGTGACCTTAACTTCTGACGTATCGAGAAGCTTTTCCCAGCCGGAACTGCTGCAGTCCCCCGCCCCGCGTTGGATTTCAATGCTCCCCTGATGCAAGCGATAGCCAAAATACTCAGACTCCGCAGTGTCTTGTTTTTCCCAGCGTCCGTTGCGGTTCAGGTCATACTGAAGAATAACGCATGAACCGGTGGCTTCACCGGCAGCGTTACCGATAATGACCGGTTTGCCGTCACAGTCGCCGTTGCAGAAACCCGCTCGCCGGAGATCTTTCGCGACGGTAAAAAGCGTCTGACGCAGCAGTTGTTCCAGCTGATAATGCCTTCCCAGGCTCTGACTTCTCTGACGTATCAGCGGATAGAGCTGCGCGACACTGAGCATCAGCATGCTGCCAATCCCCATCGCAATCATGACCTCTGGTAAGGTGAATCCCTGACAGCGCGAGGTCATCACTGGCATACCCCGATACCGAGCAAAGGCTGATTTTCACTGCATATGCGCAGCCGGCCTCTGGCGGAAAGCACTACCCGCAGGCTTCCGGCTGAATTTTTCAGGGTCAGATGTCCGGCCATTGCCGCGTTACGCAGCCCGTAAAAACCCATCGATTTGTTGGTAAAATCGAGCAACTCAATATCCGGATCAGTGAGGGTAAGGATTTTACCGGTCGCATGATGACAATCAGCAGGTCGGGTTCCCGTTCCCACGCATCCGGCGTGCCCTTCGACCGCCCATAACACCGCTGAGCGATTGTAATGATTGGCTTCAGCCTGAGTGCCATACAGTGACATCCGCAACTGCTGCGCATGTTGTTCAAGCGTCAGGGCCTGCTGATAACTGCGCCAGCGGTGTATTCCCCATAACGTACACATGGCCACCAGCGCCACCACGACCATCATTTCAACCAGCGACATTCCCTGCTCTCCTGCACGCTTATCTGTTTTCATGCGGTCAAAATAGGCGTTTAGATTTTTACTGCCAGCGGCAAAAGCATTTTTTCCAGGATGTCTTCAGAGCAATCGTTGCAACAAAACGCACGCGACAGAAAGTTTGCGTGATGTCTCGCAGGGATAACATCCGGATGAAAATCGGAGTGGGATTCGTCAGGAAAAAGAGTAAAAAGTGCAGCAGGAAACGTGAAGAGAGGTAAATCACCGCCTGACGACAGGGTCAGGCGGTAAACAACGGAGAATCAGATCGCGACAGGCGCTTTGATCGCAGGATGCGGATCGTACCCTTCAATCTCAAAATCTTCGAAGTTGTAATCAAACAAGGAGGCAGGTTTGCGTTTAATCACCAGTTTTGGCAAGGCCCGTGGCTCACGGGTCAGTTGCAGATGGGTCTGGTCCATGTGGTTGCTGTAGAGATGCGTATCGCCACCGGTCCAGACAAAGTCACCGACTTCCAGATCACACTGTTGCGCCATCATATGCACCAGCAGCGCATAGCTGGCGATGTTAAACGGCAGGCCGAGGAAGATATCGCATGAACGCTGATACAGCTGACAGGATAATTTACCGTCGGCCACATAGAACTGGAAGAACGCATGGCATGGCGCCAGCGCCATCTGATCCAGTTCGCCCACGTTCCATGCAGACACGATAATGCGGCGCGAATCCGGGTCTTTTTTCAGCTGTTCAACCACGTTTGCCAGTTGGTCGATTTGCTTGCCATCAGCAGCGCCCCAGGCGCGCCATTGCTTACCGTAAACCGGTCCGAGATCGCCATTTTCGTCAGCCCATTCGTCCCAGATGCTGACATTGTTATCACGCAGATAGGCGATGTTGGTTTCGCCTTTCAGGAACCACAGGAGTTCATGAATGATGGAGCGCAAATGACAGCGTTTAGTCGTGACCAGCGGGAAGCCTTCCTGCAAGTTGAAACGCATCTGATGACCAAAAATCGACAACGTGCCAGTACCGGTACGGTCGGCTTTAGGGGTGCCCTCGTCGAGCACTTTCTGCATTAAATCCAGATACTGTTTCATGTTACCTCACGACAATTGTTTCTGCGGACGGCGATATGCCCAGACCATCATAATCAGGCCAATGACAACCATTGGAATGGACAGCACCTGTCCCATGCTGATGACCCCGTCGAACAGGCCAAGCTGTGCATCCGGCTGGCGGAAATGTTCAACGATGATGCGGAATAAGCCATAACCGATCAGGAACAAGCCTGATACCGCGCCCATCGGGCGTGATTTGCGGATAAACAGGTTCAGGATGATGAACAGTACGATGCCTTCAAGCAGCAGTTCATACAGCTGGGAAGGATGGCGCGGCAATACGCCGTACTGGTTCAGCAAAGGCTGCCATTTAGGATCCGCGGCGGCAATGGCGATATCTTCCTGACGGGAACCGGGGAACAGCATCGCCCAGGGCACATCGGTGGTCACACGGCCCCACAGTTCGCCATTGATGAAGTTACCTAAACGACCGGCACCCAGACCAAACGGGATCAGCGGCGCGATAAAATCGGCAACCTGGAAGAAGTTGCGTTT
Organism: Rahnella victoriana; assembly: GCF_021276285.1. Classification (NCBI taxonomy): domain Bacteria; kingdom Pseudomonadati; phylum Pseudomonadota; class Gammaproteobacteria; order Enterobacterales; family Yersiniaceae; genus Rahnella; species Rahnella victoriana. Next base: position 2,548,485 of record NZ_CP089919.1, on the reverse strand, counting down.
GGTACGACGGGCAAAAATCAGCATCACCACGATCACGCCAATCAGGCCGCCGTGGAAGGACATGCCGCCATCCCAGACTTTGAACAGATATAGCGGATTTTCGAGGAACAGAGGCAGGTTGTAGAAGAAAACGTAACCGATACGCCCCCCGAGGAACACCCCGAGGAAACCGGCATAAAGCAGATTTTCGACTTCGTCTTTGGTCCAGCCGCTGCCTGGCTTATTGGCACGGCGCACCGCCAGCCACATCGCGAAGACAAAACCGACTAAATACATCAGTCCGTACCAGTGGAGAGATACCGGTCCGATTGAGAAAATCACGGGATCAAACTGGGGAAACGCCAGATAGCTGTTGCTCATCTATCACCACAAATTGTTTATCATTATTGCCCGGTCAGGGGCCAGCAGGGAGCGAATAGTAGCATAGCCGGAAGGTTTTCCGGGGCTAAGCCGCTGGAAAAGTTCTGTAAAAAATCATCTCATCCTGTGCCGCAAGACCATCAGGATGAGCATAACGCAGCGCAGAACGTGGCGTCCGGCGCTTATTTACCCCCACGGATCAGGCCGCCCAGTCCGCGTCGTTCCATAAATGCAGCGGTCATATGACGCACATCGGTGGTGAAATGCGCCTGCAATACCCGTCCGGCCAGCTCTTCGGCGTCATGCAATTCGATACGGCGCAGCAGGTATTTCACACGGGCGACGCTGCGGCCGTTCATGCTGAGATTACGAAAGCCCATGCCGGTGAGCAGCAGAGCCCCCATCGGATCACCCGCCATCTCGCCGCACAAACTGACATCCAGTCCGGCCGCTTCTGCGCTGGTAACGATTTGCTTGAGCACCCGCAACATCGCCGGATGCAGGCTGTCGTAAAGCCCGGCGACCCGCGTATTGTTACGATCGACAGCAAGCAGATATTGCGTCAGGTCGTTGGTGCCGACCGAAATAAATTCTACCCGCCCGGCCAGCGCAGGCAGCATAAAGACCATCGACGGCACTTCAATCATCACGCCAAGGCGGGTTCGTGGCAGCTCATAACCCAGCTGTTCTTCCACCTCGCGCCCGGCGCGATCGATTAAACGCCGCGCCTCATCAATCTCTTCGAGGCTGGTGACCATCGGCAAAAGAATGCCGAGATTACCGGTCGCGGCATTAGCACGCAGCATGGCGCGCACCTGGATCAGGAAAATTTCCGGCTGATCGAGGGTAATGCGGATGCCACGCCAGCCCAGACACGGGTTTTCCTCGCTGATGGGCATATAAGGCAGTTGTTTGTCGGAACCGATATCCAGCGTACGCAGCGTCACCGGCTTTTGCGGAAACAGCTGTAACATGCCCTGATATTGCGCGACCTGCTCTTCCTCGGAAGGGAAACCGCTTTGCAGCATGAACGGTATTTCAGTGCGGTACAGCCCGACACCGTCAACGCGGCTGCCAAACAGTTTTTCGTGATCGGCACTCAGACCGGCATTGAGCATGACTTTCACCCGCTCGCCGCTTTTCAGCGCCGCCGGTTGCTCAACGTCGTCTTCAGCCTTCTGACTCAGCTCCATTTCTTCGCTGATCAGTCGCTTATATTCCGTGACCAGCACAGCTTCCGGGTCAATCAACAACTCACCGCGATAACCGTCGACGATCAGTTGCCGCTGGCTGAGCAGGGCTGGCTGGATGTCGGCGCCCATAATGGTCGGTACGCCCATCGCACGGACTAAAATTGCCGCATGGGAGTTGGCCGCACCATCACGTACCACCACGCCTGCCAGCCTGTCTTGCGGCACTTCCGCCAGCAAGGTCGCGGTCAGTTCATCGGCGACCAGTATGAAACGTTCTGGCCACTGCGTGTTGCCCTGAATGGTGTCATCGAGATGAAATACCAGACGCTGGCCCAGGGCGCGTAAATCACTGCCGCGCTCACGCAGATAGGTATCCTGCAGGCTGGCGAATTGTGCAGCGAACTCTTCAACCACCTTTTTGACCGCCCACTCGGCCACCGCACCCTGATCTATCTGGGCGAACAATTCGCGTTTGAGACGGGCATCGTTAAGCAGGTGGGAATAGAGATCGAAAATCGCGGCGCTTTCTTTCTGTGCGCTGGCGGTGAAGCGTTTGCTGAAACGGCGGAATTCCGCACCGGCATCTTCCAGTGCGCGGGTCAGGCGTTCGCGTTCACGCACGGTATCAAGCGTGGACGCCATATAAACATGGTCGAGCGAAGGCTGCGAGCTGTCCTGCCAGCCGATGCCTATCGCCACGCCCGGCGATGCCGCAAGTGCGCGGACGCGGGTCTGGCGGAAACGTCCGTAAAGGACATTCAGCTGTGCCTGAGAGAGGATCGCCGCCAGCTGAGTCGCCAGCGTGACCATAAATGACTCTTCACTCTCGTCGAACTGACGGTGTTCACGTTGCTGAATAACCAGCACGCCCAGCAGCTGACGACGGTGAATGATCGGCACGCCCAAAAAGGATCGGAAAAGATCTTCTTTTACGGCAGGAATGTATTTGAAGCTGGGATGGCTCTGCGCATCGGCAAGGTTGATGGGTTCTGCCAGACGCCCTACCAGTCCGACAATCCCCTGATCAAAGGCCAGCGTAATAGTCCGCCCGCGAGGTTTTTTCAAACCTCGCGTCGCCATCAGGTAATAACAACGGCGGTCATTGTCAGCGAGATAGACGGAACACACTTCTGTGTCCATCGCCAGGCAGGTTTCGTTGACCAGTACGTCCAGCGCATCATTGAGGCTGGACGCCATTGCTACCTTTTCAACAATTTCTCGCAAACGCGTGAGCATCTCTTCGTGACTTAGCCTCTTTTACGACGATAAGCGGGTGATGTCCTGGGAAGAGAGACTTCCTGCATCGGCATAATCGTAGTGGAAAACTCTTTCATGACGCGCCGGTAAACATCGCGTTTGAATGACACCACCTGACGAACCGGATACCAGAAACTCACCCAACGCCAGCCATCAAATTCAGGCGTACTGCTGCGCTGCATATTGATATCAGCATCGTTACACATCAGTTGCAGCAAGAACCATTTTTGCTTTTGGCCGATACAAACCGGCTTTGTGTCCCAACGCACCAAACGTTTTGGCAATTTATAACGTAACCAGTTACGGGTTGAAGCCAGAATACGCACATCTTTACGGCCAAGCCCCACTTCCTCAAACAGCTCGCGGTACATGGCCTGCTCAGCGGTTTCGCCGGGGTTGATGCCCCCTTGCGGAAACTGCCAGGAGTGCTGGCCGTATCGTCTGGCCCACAACACCTGACCCTGCTTGTCACAGATTACAATACCAACATTCGGGCGGTAGCCATCATCATCGATCACCGGACTACCTCAATAGCTTAAACTCATAGATGTTCTGATTGTTTCATACTACCAACAGGCGGTAAACCACTGGTTAATGCCGAACGGCATGAATAAAAATGGGATAACTCACAGTTATACGCCAAGTTATAAACAGATTTTAGAAATCACCCGCGATTTTATTCACTTTTTCTGTGGATAGATATGTGAAGAACTTCATAGTAAGCGGGGTAAAACTCTGCGGAACTTATTTTTATCCCAAAAATTAAATCCCATTAAACCCCTTTAAAACATAACGATAAAGACATTTCACACAGTTATCCCAGGGCAAAAAATGAGAGTTATCTCACACTCAAAAGTGATCTGGCGAAAGATCCACCAATGTCGTTTTTATCCACAGCGATCGCCTAAAAGTTGACGCAGTCAGCCCAAAAATTGGATAAAACCCCGCGCGTCAAGCCTGTAAATCGAACCAGTGATCGGATTAAGACGAGGTTATCCAAGAAATCTGTGGATAAGTAGGTGGAAGATCCTGTTCATTGTCGCCTTCAACAGGTGATCAACCTAATCATCTGAGAACAAAACAGGCCAGAAAGCGAAAAAAAACCTAAGGCAAATCATGCTATTATTTCATTGTTCCACAGGGATACGTTTTTATTCCCTGTGCCCGACAAAAGCAGTACGAAATTTAATCTATTGAGTGAGCATTGTTTTTTATGTCTATTCCTTTGCCAGCCACCCAGCCCCCTCACAACGAACAGGCACTGTTGCTCCGCGCGCAATCTCTGGCGGGTCATACATTGGGTGAACTTGCCACCCACGCCGGGCTGCCTATTCCTGAAAACCTGAAACGGGAAAAAGGCTGGGTCGGCATGTTGCTCGAGGTCTATCTCGGTGCGGTGGCAGGAAGCAAACCGGAGCAGGATTTCGCTGACCTCGGTATTGAGCTGAAAACCATCCCCATTGATTCCCGTGGCAGGCCGCTGGAAACCACGTTTGTCTGCGTCGCCCCGTTAACCGGCAACAGCGGCGTAACGTGGGAAAACAGCCATGTGCGCCACAAACTCGCGCGGGTGTTGTGGATACCGGTGGAAGGAGAGCGACAGATCCCGCTGGCGGAGCGCCACATCGGCGCGCCCTTATTGTGGCAACCCTCGCAGGAAGAAGACGACCAGTTGCGTCAGGACTGGGAAGAACTGATGGATCTGATCGTACTGGGCAAAGTGGAAAGCATCACCGCGCGTCACGGGGAATTTCTGCAAATACGCCCAAAAGCCGCAAACAGTAAAGCGCTGACAGAAGCGATCGGCGAATTCGGCCAACCGGTGATGACGCTGCCGCGTGGCTTCTATCTTAAGAAGCGTTTCACCGCCGCGCTGCTGGCCCGTCATTTTCAGCTTTAACCGATATCATTTTCCGACGCCGGCGGCATAGTTTGCTACGCTAAATTGTGACTCTCTTCGGTACTGACAAAAAGGAATGTTAACCATGATGAAGAAAACGTTGATGGCAGCAGGTGCTGCGATTCTGGTGTTGGGTCTCGCGGGTTGTGCCAGCGACTATGTGATCTCAACCAAAGACGGCAATATGATCCTGACCGACGGCAAACCCAAGTTGGATAAATCCACCGGTCTGCTGAGTTATACAGATGAGCAAGGCAATGACCGCCAGATCAACAATGATAATGTCAGCCAGGTCATGAAGCGTTAAGCAGGATTTCTCTTTACCCTGAGGGAGCCGGTTCTCATGACTGGCTCTTTACATTTTATCCCCCGCCCGCGCCGTTTCTCCCGCACACACTGCCACTTCCCCCATCTGCCTGCCTTGTATATAGTCAGTTAAGGCGCTTTTTCTAACAGGCTGACATTCTCAGATATAAAGGAAGACCGGCAATGCAATATCACCGTATACCCCACAGTTCTTTAGAAGTGAGCTTACTGGGACTTGGCACCATGACTTTTGGTGAACAAAACAGCGAAGCCGACGCCCACCAGCAACTCGATTACGCCGTTGCGGCGGGCATCAACCTGATTGATACCGCAGAGATGTATCCCGTTCCGCCGCGCCCTGAAACGCAGGGTCTGACGGAAAGCTATATCGGCAGCTGGCTGAAAGCCCGGGGCAACCGTGAGAAAATTGTTCTGGCGAGCAAAGTCTCCGGACCTTCCCGTGGCAGTGACAACGCCATTCGCCCGGCTCAGATGCTGGATCGCAAAAATATCCGCGCGGCACTGGATGCCAGTCTTCAACGTCTGAACACGGATTATCTGGATCTCTATCAGTTGCACTGGCCGCAGCGCCAGACCAACTTCTTCGGCAAACTGAGCTATCAGTACACCGAAGAGCAATCTCCGGTGACCTTGCTGGAAACGCTGGAAGCGCTGAACGAACAGGTACGCGCCGGTAAAATCCGTTATATCGGGGTGTCGAACGAAACTCCGTGGGGCGTGATGCGTTATCTGCAACTGGCGGAAAAACACGATCTGCCGCGTATCGTTTCCATTCAAAACCCGTACAGCCTGCTGAACCGCAGCTTTGAAATCGGGTTGTCGGAAATCAGTCAGCATGAAGGCGTGGAATTGCTGGCGTATTCCAGCCTGGCCTTCGGCACGCTGAGCGGTAAATACCTCAACGGCGCGAAACCGGCCGGAGCGCGTAATACACTGTTCAGCCGCTTCACCCGTTATTCTTCACCGCAGGCGGAAGCGGCGATTGCCGAATACGTGGCGCTGGCGAAGAAACACAATCTGGATCCTTCACAGATGGCGCTGGCCTTTGTGCGTCAGCAACCGTTCGTCGCCAGTACACTGTTAGGCGCGACCACGCTGGAACAGCTGAAGATCAACATCGACAGTCAGGATGTGACGCTTGATGCGGAAATCCTCGCGGATCTGGAAAATATCCACAAACGCTTCACCATTCCGGCGCCATAAGCACCGGATTGCAGGCAACAAAAAAGGGCGCTGAGCGCCCTTTTCTTTTATGCCAAATAACATTACGCCAGACGGCGTTTCTGCATGTTCTTCCAGATCCACAACCCGGCGATCGCCAGCGCGAACACCACACCGAATCCGATGCCAATTGCCACTACCGGCGCACCCGCCATCACCACCAGCGAATACAGACCGAGCATCAGCAGCATGGCGGTGTTTTCTCCAAGGTTCTGCACGGCAATAGCATTCCCCGCGCCGACAGAGATTTTCCCGCGATGCTGTAACAACGCATTCAGCGGCACCACGAAGAAACCACCCAGGATCCCCACCACCACCAGCACAATGTAGGAACTCAACATGCTGGTTTGTAACGCAAATACCACCACGGCAATGCCGATGGCAACGCCCGCGGGCAGGCAGCGTTTGACGGTGTCCAGACGGATCAGTTTCGCCGCCGCGCCCGCACCAAGCACAATCCCGATCGCCACCATGGCGTTGAGCAACGTCGGGGTTTTGTTATCGGTGATACCCAGCGCTACCGGCACCCACAGCACCAGCAGGAAGCGCAGGGTCACGCCCGCGCCCCAGAACAAACTGGTGCCCATCAGCGAGAAGCGGGTTTCGCCGTCCTGCCACAGTGTTTTACAGGCGGAGAAAAATGTCCGGCTCATGTTTGCCGGATTCCACGACTGCCCCGGACGCGCCGGGTTCAGCTTCGGAATAAACCAGTTTGCCGCCACTGCCGCGCCGTACGCCAGCACGCAGATCCCGAGCGCCGCCAGAATGCTCCAGTCCGCCAGTGCGCCACCGGCAACAGAACCCAGCAGGATCGCAGCAATGGTGGAGGCTTCCATCAGACCGTTGGCTTTCACTAACTGCTCACCGCTGGCGATTTCACCGAGAATGCCGTATTTCGCCGGTGAATACGCCGCAGCACCAATGCCGACCAGCGTATAGCCGAGGAACGGATTCATACCGGCGCAAATCACCGCTGCGCCCGCCAGTTTCAGCAGGTTAGCGACCATCATCACGCGGCCCTTCGAGAAGCTGTCCGCGAACTGCCCGACAAACGGTGCGAGGATAATGTACGTCGCCACAAACGCCATTTGTAAGACGGGCTGGCTCCAGTCGGGATAAAGCTGCTGTTTGATCAGCGCCAGCGCGGCAAATAGCAGTGCGTTGTCACCGAAAGCGGACAGGAACTGCGCCACAATCACCGCACTCATACTTTTTGACATTAGCGGCGATGCCGCCTTGACTGGCTGGATCATGCCTCAGTCTCCGGGTTTTCTGCCATCTGGCGCAGGGTGACAAAATCGGGTTTACCGCTGCCGAGCAACGGTAACGCTTTAACGACACGAATATCACGCGGTACCGCCAGTTCCGGCAGCCCGAGTTCACGGGCAGCTTTGCTCAGCGCATCACGACGCAATTCAGTATCGGTGGTAAATAGCACCAATGCCTCGCCTTTGCTGGCGTCACTGCGCGACGTCGCCGCATGCTGTTTATCCGGTGAAGCCTTGATCGCCAGTTGCTCGACGCTTTCCAGCGACACCATTTCTCCCGCTAGTTTGGCAAAACGCTTCACGCGACCACGGATGGCGCAGAAACCTTTTTCATCCAGCGTGACGATATCACCGGTGTCATACCAGCCAGCCTGCATTTCACCTGCGGCATTCTCAGCCTGCGGAGTTTCCAGCACGCCCGGATTTTCCACGCGCAGATAGCCTTTCATGATGTTCGGGCCACGCAGTTGCAGACGACCGCCCTCTTCAATCCCCGGCACGGTAATCAGGCGCGATTCCATCCCCGGCAAAATTTTGCCGACGGTATTCACTTTGGTCGCCATCGGTACGTTGATGGCCACCACCGGCGCACATTCGGTCACGCCGTAGCCTTCCAGAATGCGGATACCGAATTTGTTCTGCCAGATTTCCTTGGTGCTTTCAGCCAGTTTCTCAGCGCCAGCCACCACATAACGCAAACGGGCAAAATCATACGGGTGGGCAAAGCGGGCGTAATTTCCCAGGAAGGTGGAAGTCCCAAACAGCACGGTACAGTTCTGGTCATACACCAGTTCCGGCACGATGCGATAATGCAGCGGGCTTGGGTATAAAAATACGCGTGCGCCGGTGATCAGCGGCGTCAGTAATCCGACGGTCAGGCCAAAAGCGTGGAACAGCGGCAGCGACGACATAAATCGGTCACGCGGCGTAAAGTCTGCAACAGTCCGGATTTGCTCAACGTTCGCCAGCAGGCTGGCATGGGAATGCACCACACCTTTCGGATTGCCTTCCGAACCGGAAGTAAACAGTACCAGCGCCGCATCATCAGGCTTTTGCGGCAGCATCGCACGACGCGGGAAAATCAGATGGAACAGGATCCACAGCTTATCCTGCGTGGTCACGGTATCTTTCAGATCTTCCAGATAGACCCAGTTCGCCTCCGGCACATTTTCCGGCAGATGCGTCAGTTTGCCTTTCTCAAGGAACTGGCGGGAGGTCACGATGGTTTTGATCTGCGCGGCTTTCATCGCGCTTTGCAGCCCTTTCGCCCCGGCGGTGTAGTTGAGCAGCGCCGGAATGCGGTTGCGCATCGACGCGCCAAACAGCGCCGCCGCCATAATGGTGGCATTCGGCAGCAGCATGCCGACGTGCTCACCTTCGCGGGTAAAACGTTGCAGTATGCGACTGACACCGAGACATTTTTTCAGCAGGCCCTGATAGGAATCTTCTTTGAACGCGATATCGGCGATGCAGGGTTTGCGGCGGCCATAACGGGTTTGCGCAGACAGCAGCGCCTGATACAGCGTTTGCGGCTCGCGGGTGTCCATGCGCGCCTGCATCATGATCTGATGTAAGTGCTCACCGGCCAGCACGCGGCGGTCGCGGGAACGTGCGGCCTCCGGCATCGGAATGGTGGTTGGCGGTAACAGGTTGATAGTGACTTTCGGGAACCAGCGGATTTTAAAGCTGCCGAACAGGCGGCCAAACGGCGTGTATTCCGCCCCGTCGATACGCACCGGGATCACCGTTGCGCCAGACTTCGCCGCCACAAAGGCCGCGCCGTCATAAATCTTCATCAGTGAGCCGGTCACCGTGATGCGGCCTTCCGGGAACACAATCACCGGACGCCCTTTTTCGACCTGACGGATGAGATGCTTGATCGCCATCGGTTTGGTCGGATCCAGCGGCATGAAATCCACGTAGGGTTTCAGCCAGCGCATAAACCAACTGTCCGTGATGTTGGAATACACCGCAAATACCGGTTTGATCGGCAGGAAAAGCACCAGCAGCATGCCGTCAATAAACGAAACATGGTTTGGCGTGAGGATTAAACGCGGGTAATCAAAGTTGTTTTTCACCGGGGTCACCGTGACCCGGAACATCAGACGGAAAAGCCACCTGAACGCGGCGAAAAGAAAGTTATACATGTTTGCCATCTCCTTATGTGTCATCCCTGATCTTGAAAGAAAAAGGTTGGGGAAACAGCATACTATAAGCCGCTGAAAAATGACGACAGTCAGAGAGAGTTTAGGAGGGAACTGATCGGTGTGCCGGAATTGAGGCAAAAAAAAACCTACGCATCCGCGTAGGTTGGTGCAAATTTAATCGGTATCAACATGCAGAGCACGTTGATGATTCACCAATCAATACCTCTGGGACGTTCAATTTAGCTGGTTTATGAGATCTACCGCCAGCAGGCAATCGAAACATAATCCCGCAAAATGTAACCAGTGGTGAAAATAGGCCCGATTTATCTCAAAAGAGCCTAACTGATTAAAAAGACGCTAAACAGCCTCAACGTCGACTAAGCAGCTCATGGCGTTCGGTCCCTGCGTCAGACGCGACGTGCCGATGTCGAGCGTCAGCACATTCGGGTTGCCGGCCTGCTCGGTTTCCTGCCATTGACCGCCAAAGCCCGGATCAAACCAGGCGCCGGTGGACATCAGCACCACGCCGCGCGTGATCCCGTCGTTCAGCGACACGCCCGCCAGACAACTGCCGCGTGTATTGTGCACTTTCACCCGGTCGCCGTTTTTCAGCTGACGGCTGCCCGCATCTTCCGGATGCATAAACAGCGTCTCTTTTCCGGCGGTTTTGTTCGCCTGCGCCAGCGGAGACTGATCAAGCTGGCTGTGCAGACGATCTTTCGGCTGGATGGAAATCAGGTGCAGCGGCCACTGTTTCGCGCTTTCAGCCCCCAGCCATTCCACCGGCGGCTGCCATTCGGGATGCGGCGCAAAATCTTTGTAACCGTAACCGGCGATGGTTTCAGAGAACAGTTCGATTTTGCCACTGTGTGTCCCCAGCGGATTCGCACGCGGGCTTTTACGGAATTCCTCAAAGAATACGTAATCTTTTTCCGGCATCGGCAGTTCAACAAAACCGCGCTCCCAGAAGGTGTCGAAGTCCGGCCATTCCACGCCGGTGCCTTTCTGTGCCTCACCGCACTGACGGTAAATATGGCGCAGCCACTGATCTTCATTGCGCCCTTGCGTGAACTGCTCGCGATAACCGAGACGATCCGCAATATCCGCGAAAATATCAAAATCGTTACGCGCCTGATGCTGAGGCGCTATCGCCTGATGCATCGCAAGCACGAAGCGGTCACGCGACGATCCGCCGATATCGTTACGTTCCAGCGACGTGGTCGCAGGCAGCACGATATCCGCCATCTGCGCCGCCGGTGTCCAGACGTTATCCTGCACAATCACCGTGTCCGGTTTCTGCCAGCCTTCCACCAGACGGTTAAGCTGCTGATGATGATGGAACGGATTACCGCCCGCCCAGTGCACCAGATGGATATCAGGATAATTCAGCGTCTCGCCCTGGAATTCATACGGCTGGCCGGGATTGAGTAGCATGTCGCTGATACGCGCCACCGGAATCGACAAACCGGACGGATTCGGTCCGGCGCTGACGGCTGGCCCCGGCGTGTCATAACGCGGATTGCCCACGCTGTTCATCGAGCCATGGCCGAACGAGAAGCCGCCGCCCGGCAAACCGACCTGCCCGAGCATGGCGGAAATGGCGATCATCATCCAGTAAGGTTGCTCGCCGCGGTGGGCGCGCTGCACGGAATAGGAACAGGTGATAAAGCTGCGTACGCCGATCAGATCGTCAGCCAGACGCGCAATACGTTCAGCCGGTACGCCGGTGATGTCGCTCGCCCAGTCAGGGGTTTTCGGGATGCCGTCCGTGTCGCCACGCAGATAGGCGGCAAGCTGCGGATAACCGACACAGTGGCTGGCCAGAAACGCGTCGTCCTGCGCATCGCGGCGCTGAATTTCATAGGCGACCGCCATCATCAGCGCGGCGTCGGTGTTCGGGCGGATCGGGATCCACTCGGCATTAACGAATTCCGGGCAGTCGTCGCGCATCGGGCTGATGTTAATGACGCGGGTGCCTTTCTTCGCCAGCTGTTCCAGTGCCGGTTTCAGGGTATGTTCCACCGCGCCGCCGGACGCCACCTGCGCATTTTTTAACGCCAGTCCGCCGAACGCCACCAGGATCTCAGCATGTTCCACCACACTCGGCCACGAGGTCACGCGCCCGGTCAGCGGGGTAAACGTGCCGATAACATACGGCAGGAAGAACTGCGCCGAACCCCAGCTGTAGTTGCCCTGCTGATCCACACCGCCGCCGCCGGTGAAATAAAAACGACGCACCAGCGAACGGGCATGATGCAGACGACCGGCGGATGACCAGCCGTAAGAGCCGTTGAAAATACCGGACGCACCGTAGCGGTCACGTACGCGTTTATTCTCTTCAGCCACCAGATCCAGCGCCAGATCCCAGTCCACTTCGACGAAATTTTCACGGCCACGCAGCGAGCGATCGCTGTTTTCGCGGTGTTTCAGCCACGACCGGCGCACGGCAGGTTTACGGATACGTTTGTCGGAATAAACCAGCGGCGCAATGGAATCGAGTAAAGGGGAAGGATCGGCATCGGCCTGATAAGGCTCGCAGCGGATCAACCGGCCATCTTCCACCACGGCGGTATAAGCGCCCCAGTGGGCCAGTTGCGGATAGCGTTTTATCGACATAATGTCTGTTTTTTCTCAGCGCAGATAAATGGCCTTAAAAATACCATTCACTGCGCTGATAACTCAAAGCACAAATGTGGATAAACCGAAAAGGGGATTTTCTCCCCATTATTTATCGTTTGAAAAGAGATGATCCTTTCAGGCCTGCGGCTGCGCGATGACCGGCGGTAGCCAGCTGTTGTAGCCGAACGCGCGGCGGCCAATGACGATCAACATCAATCCTAAGATCAGCGCAAAAATCAAAATGATGGCGATGATTTGCAACGGCATAAAGCTGCCTGCCAGTGCTGTCACCGCCAGACCGCTCACGGGGACCGAACACATATTCATCAGACCAATCAGCCCCATGGTTTTCCCCAGATGTTTCTGCGGAATAATCTGGCTGCGTAAGGTGCGCAGGTAGACGCTGAATGCGCCGTCAAACGCCATCAGTAAGGCGTAACCGGCCAGATACATCGCGTAATCGAGTGAAAGCGACATCAGCGCACCTGACAATATCATGCCGCAAAACGACAGGGTGCCCAGCGTGGAAAGCCCGAAGCGTTTGGCAATCCGCGGCACAAAGAAAAACGTCACGATGGTGACAAGCGCCGCCGAGGTCTGTAATACGCCAAAGTAACTCTCAGGCAGATGAAACTCTTTGAGGATCACCGCCGCACTCACCACCAGCGCTGCACCGTACACCAGATTCACCACCCAGGTCAGCGCACACAGATGCAGCAGGATTTTATTCTGCTTAAGCACCTGAATCGCCGTCATGTTGGATTGCAAAATGGAACGCAGACTCATCTTCTCTGCCACTTCAAGGTCATGCGTTTCGAGGAACAGATAGTTGATGGCAGAAACGGCAAACAGCACGGCGGCGCAGGCTAAAATTGCCCCGACGCCACCATAGACGGAAATGGCCACTGCCAGCGCCGGGCCGAGAACCTGCGTGGTCTGGTCGACACCCTGTAACATGGAATGGGCTTTCGGCAGCGTCTCTGCGGGAATATGGCGCGGTAGCAGCGCCTCAGTGGCGACAAAGTTCAGGACATAGGCCACCGACAGCAGCGCCATCATGACCGCCAGCACCGGAAATGTGGCGCCGGGATGAAAGGTCAGGGTCAGGAAAGCGACCACCATTAACACGCAGCGTCCGGCTTCCACGTTAAAGAAGATAAAACGGGGCTTAATACGGTCAGCCAGAAAACCTGACAGCGGGAAAAACAGAATGCGCGGCAGCCATTCAATCACGAATGCCAGCGAGGAAAAGGTAAGGGAACCGGTCGCTTTCAAAATCGCCAGCGGCACGGCAAACAGCAGAAACTGATCGCACAGTGACCCGGCAAAGCGGGAAAAGACGAAACGTTTTAATCCAAAACGATCACTGTTCATATCGTTGCTTTCCTTAAAAAAAGTTCGGGAGCCACCCCGCATGAGGTGGCTCGGGGGATATCAGGCCTGACGGAGGGTAAACAGCGAACGAGCGTATTGATCAGCAATCGTTAAGTGCTCGTCAAAACCCGGTTCTGCGGCACGCTGTGGCCAGAAATACTCGACGGAACCTTCACGGGTTTTCCACGACACCAGCTTTTTCGACAGATCCAGCGGCTTAGCGGTAACCTGCATATTCACCACATGATCGGGCAGGCTGGCGGGCAAGGTGATTTTCTCGATCACGCCCACGTCGGCTTTAATAAAAGCGACGGCGCTCAGGCCGCGCGGCTCGAGCGTCTCCGGCAGCGGTTTGAGTTTGTTCAGATGGCTGAGTACGTGCAGTTCATACGGGTTGATGCCGTAGGTTCTTTCCACCAGATCCATGATGGTGTCGCCGCCGGTACGCGCCCCCACTTCGATGATTTTGATCTCACCGGCTGGCGTAATACGGGCTTCAAAGTGCGCCACCCCGTAACGGATCCCCAGGGCATGACAGGCGCGTTCAGCGATGTCACGCAGGGCCTGATTGTCACTGTGCAGCGACGGCATACTGTGGCCCACTTCGACAAAGTTCGGCTCTTCACCGAGATATTTGTCGGTTACCGCCATGGCCCGGTGATAGTCGCCCTGATTGATCACCTCCACGCTGACTTCCTGCCAGGCCGGAACATATTCCTCGACCTGGAACAAGTCTTCCGGCGCAAAGGATTCACCATTGAGTGAAATCACATCGGTAACGCAGCGGGCAAACACTTCTTCGATTTCCTGTTCGTGACTGATTTTCAACACGCCCAGGCTGCCCGCCAGTTCACGCGGTTTAATCACCACCGGCAGACCAAACTCTGCGATCAGGTTTTTCAGCTCGCTGAGGGTGCGAAACGCAGCGAAGCGAGGCACCGGCAGACCGGCATCTTGCAGGATTTGCTTCATCACAAATTTGTCACGGCAGTTGGTGATTGTCTGGCAATCATTGCCGTGAAGCTGGTAATGCTCCGTCAGCAGGCTGGCGGCGCGCACGGTGAAGTCGTTCATCGGGATCACCGCCGCAGGGGTTTCACCGGTTTCTTGTTGATGAGCCTGTACAGCACGCAGCACAGCCTCTGCATCGGCGACATCTCCCGGTAAAAAGCCGTCGAAAAATTTGATGGTCGGCGTGGTGCGGTTTTTTGCCATCGTCAGTACCCGCATTCCGCCTGAGGCACGTAACGCCCCCGCCAGCACACGCTCACGTAAAGCAAACTCGCCGCCAAGGATCAAAATATAGGTGTTGTTCATCGTAAAACTCCTGCAGGTCAGTTGTGGCCGTTATGCCGGCCATCGGATTAAAGGTCTTTACCAATCGTCCAGCCGCCATCGATCACCAGCGTGGAGCCGGTCACAAATCGCGCATCAGAAGAGGTGAGATACATTGCCGCTTGTGCCACATCCTGCGTTTCGCCCAGCACAGGCAGGAACTGACCCCGCTGGATCTTCTCCATCTGTGCCGGGTTGTCATAGTAAGGTTCAGTGAGCGGCGTGCGGATAACGCCGGGTGCAATGGCATTCACCCGGATGTGATGTTTGCCGTATTCCAGCGCCAGCTGTTTCGTCAGGCCGATCACGGCGTGCTTTGATGAGACGTAGGCGGTGCGGTCAGGCTCGCCCATCAGACCGGAGACCGAGGCGATATTGACGGCATTGCCGGGCAGGTTATGGCGAACCAGTTGCTGACAGAATGCACGTCCGGCAACAAAGCTGGCGGTCACGTTGACGGCAAAAACACGTTCCCACAGTGAGAGGGATAATTCATCGATACGGCAGATTTCACGCGTACCGGCGCAGTTTATTAAGACATTGTTATCGCTGGCGTATTCTGCTGCTTCAAACACGCCATCCAGGCGCACTGAATCGGTAATATCCAGCTGGTGATGAACGTAGTCAGGTTCATTGGCGAAAACGGACGGGGAACAGTCAATGCCCTCTACCGCATAACCGGCAGCCAGATAGGCCGCCACCATCGACTGACCGATACCACTGGAGGCGCCCGTGATAAATGCTTTATGTTTCAGGCTCATGCTGCTTCCTTCATCGTGCGCTGGAACGTCACCAGAATGATGTCACGCAGTGCCGTCTCTCCCGGCTGGCGGCAGCCGATGGGTGTCACGGCATGGTATTTGTCGTGATTGACCACCAGCGTGTCGAATAGCGCCTCGAGGCGCAGCACCCGCTCAATATTTTTAGGGTTCGGGGCAATGAGATTGTCGCCTCCCAGCATGTTGTCGGAGGCATGGATCAGGTGCACAAACACCACATCCTCATCATCTTTATGCAGCCAGACGGGCGAGCTGTACGCGGGTGCATCGCACTGCGCTTCATAGCGGAATAAATGAATGCCGACACTCAGTTCTTCCATTGGCCCGATACGTCCGTAGGCTTCAACAAAAGCGATGTCATCCTGCAAAATCGCCTGCATCAGGCGGTTAGCGGTAATATTTTCGGGCAGCAAAGGATAATGGCGAACAATACCGCCGGTATCCGGATTATATTTTTTAGTTTGCTTATATTCCGTAAAATGACCAAAACTGAGTTCACCCTGCGGATTGCGACGGCATTGCGCATAACCGCGCCAGCGATTTCCCGCAGAATAAGGATCCAGTGTCAGTTGTTCATACGCCAGTTTTAACTGTTCAAGTTCAGAAAGAAAAATATCTTTATTCGCGTAATTTACATCAGGCAACGTTTGATAATAACTGCCGGGAATAAATGCATATCCTCCGGCGGCAAGATGATTAACATGTTCCATATAAGACTCGTTATTAATTCAGGACAAAGAGAGAATGAATCACCATGATTAATTCACTTCCGCTAGGTCCAGTACACCACTTTGCTATTATTGAGTCTGCCAATGAAGCGCCCGGCCGTCAGGCGACTTCCCTGACTCACGCTGCTGACGCCGTGCAGATGGCAGGCGTTCATGAAGTAAATATCCCCGGCATTCAGTCGCACGGAGAGTGATTCCACGCCCTGCAACAGCTGCGGAGGATAGGGATAACCGGTGTCCGTCACGCCAAAGCGGGCACGGCATGGCTCATCCGGATCCAGGTTCCACATTTTCAATTCGCCACCGCCCTGCGCCGCTTCCAGGCACACATTAAAGGCGGTCACCGTCATGGCATCGGCAATTTCAAAATCATCCTGCTGCGCAAACTTAAGCTGGGCGCGGTCTTCATGAGGCATCAGCGACATGACACCGTTATCCAGCCAGCGGCGGAACGTGGCAAAACAGGCGTAAGAATTCTTATAACGCGCCGGACCAAAATGGATGCCTTCATCAAGGAATAAATCTTCCAGCGTGCGGTTGAGGAACAGCGATTCGGTGGCATAGCTGTCCGCGACGGACATCAGTTCTGCCACACTGGCGTTGACCCGGTTCACTTCCGCCATATAGTTTTCACCGTTACGTGAAAACTGCGTGGCGCCAATCTGATTGGTCAGAACAAAACCGTCATCGGCGCGGTTTCCGCCCCCGTTGCGATTCACCATCTGATTAAAGTTTTCAGCCACATCCTGACAGATTTTTTTATTCGCAAAATTACGGATGATATACAGAACATTACCCTGATGATGACCGTGCAGAATAATATTCTTGATAATGCTAAAATCGACATTATCAGGCTGCGTTTCTAAATAACCGAAATTATTTTTTACTGAACCGGACAATACTATCTCTTGCTGTTTTTCAGCCAATAACTCACTCATGATGTTCCTGCCAAAGAAATATTAAAATAATGAACGCACAAAAAATTGTTATTAAAAGGGTCTGGATAAATCAGATATCAGATGAATAAAGGAGAATACAGCATTCCCCCTTGTGACCATAAATTATTATCGCGGCGCGGCTGGTTAAGCTCTGAGTATTTCCCCAAATTACGCTGGAATATTTCACCGTAATTGCCCACCTGATGAATGATCGCGCGGATAAAATCAGGACGCAGCCCCAGATTTTTACAATGCTGCTCTGACGGGTAAAGGAAGGTGTGCAGGTAACCCGTCGCCTCCTGACTCATTTCAAGAATGTTTTTGCTGGTGACCTGCAAGTTTTCCGCTTCTATCAGCGTACGCATGATCCAGGTCACCGCTTTCAGCCACTGCGTGTCATGAGAGGACACTGCCGGTGACATGGCTTCCAGCGAGATGCGATCCTGCAAGATAATATGCGCTTCTTTGTCTCTCAGCTGCGCACGTTCACCGGCCAGCAAATAGGAATCGAGACAGTAGATATTGCATTCGCCTTGCTGATAAGCCTGACGGGCCTGCGTCGGCGAATCAAACAGGCGGATCTCGCAGGAGAGATTTAAATTTCCAAAGTAACGTTTCAGGTTCTCTTCGGTGGTGGATCCGCGCATGGCCGCTATCCGGCGCTCGCGGGTATAACTTGCCTGTTCCACGGGTTCGAGCAAATTACTCGCCGGCGTCATCAGCACTTCGCCATCAAACAGCATCGGATGAACAAAACTGACGTCTGATTCTGCTTCACGCTGGAAGGTGATGCTGGAATTAAATGACCCCAGATCAATCACGCCGTCACGCAGCGCCCGAAACCGGTCACCGGACTGCAACGGCATATAATGAATTTTTCCGACATCACCTAATACTGCCACTGCGACCGCCCGGGCTAAATCAATGTCGAATCCTTCCCAGCTATTGTGTAATGCATTACGAAACGACAATCCCTTAAAACCCAGACTAACCCCAACATTCAGCACATCATGCTGGCGTATCCGTTCAACAACCGTTTGGTTTAACATAGCTAACCTACTAAATAAATTGACTATTATGGCCAATCCGCACCGGAGATTGCCTCTGTTGAACATCATACGGCTTGATGATAATTTGGATAGATATTCCAGAAACAAAAGAGCTATGCGTGAAAAGCACAAATGAGTTAGCCGAACTGCTTCCCAGTTTGTCCGTTTTTATCCAGGTGGTTGAAAAAGGGAGTTTTTCTTCGGCAGGACGGGAGACGTCGCTGGCTCCCTCTTCGGTAAGCAGGATGATTGACCGGCTGGAGAAACGCCTCAATGTGGTGTTATTTACCCGCTCGACCCGCTCTGTCGCCATCACCGAAGTCGGACTGGAAATTTACCAGCAGGCGCTGACGGTACTCTCGGCTACGCAGACCCTTTTCTCCCGGGCGGATAGCTTCAGCGATACCCCTCAGGGTGTTTTACGGATCACCGCGCCTAACACCCTGGGTAAGATCCTCCTCACCCCTTTTTTGCCCGCTTTTTTACGCCGCTATCCCGAAATAAACGTTGAGCTGTCGCTGACCGATCGGGTCACGAATCTGACGCAGGACGCTTACGATCTGGCACTGCGCGTCACCGAAAGCCCGCCGGAGAACATGGTCGCCCGCGCCCTGATGCCTATCGATTACGTGCTGGTTTGTGCTGCGGATTACGACGAAGTGCTGCCGGATTTCCCGGCAGGTCTCATCAAACACAATATTTTTTTCCCCGATGAACGGCAATTTCGCGGTCCCTGGCGCTTCTGGCACAATGAAATCATGGAGACTGTGACGCTGGTTCCACGGTTGATGATCAATAACAGCGACGCCATGATTGATGCCATCCTGCAAGGTGTCGGCATTGCGCTGATCCCCACCTTCATCGCCAACCGCTATATCGCTAATGGTAAATTACGTCGCGTCCTGCCTGAATGGCGGGTGGAGAATCCCCTGCCGCGCAACACCTACGCCATCACCTTGCCCAATAAACTGCTGCCGCTTAAAACAAGAGTGTTTATCGATGATTTTATGCAGTGGATTAAGGAAGAAGGAAAGGTGTAGTCAGAAGCAAGGGGAATGACGTTTACGTGGGCCACGCGTTTCGCCATCTCCCCCGCTCCCGCCGCCCTTTCGCACGGCGGGGCGTAAAAGCTGCACGAATTTTTTCTGTTACATCGTTCTTGCATCCCAAAGTTGCGATCATCCTCCTTGCAGCCACCGCTCTTTTCCGCAAAACTGGTTGGTGTAAACGATTACCCTCACGGAAAACGGAAGTGTTATGGCGACAATTAAGGATGTAGCAAAACTGGCTGGCGTATCGGTTGCGACCGTTTCACGCGTGATCAACCATTCCCCGAAAGCCAGTGACAGTTCGCGGGAAGCCGTACAGAACGCCATGCAGCATCTGCAATATCATCCGAATGCCAACGCCCGTGCCCTCGCCCAACAGGCGACGGAAACGCTGGGGCTGATCGTGGCCGATGTTTCCGATCCGTTTTTTGGCGCAATGGTGAAAGCGGTCGAACAGGTGGCCTACGCCACCGGTAACTTTCTGCTGATTGGTAACGGCTACCATAACGTTGAAAAAGAACGTCAGGCCATTGAGCAACTGATCCGTCACCGCTGCGCGGCGTTAGTGGTTCACGCCAAAATGCTGCCGGAGGATGAACTGATCAGCCTGATGCAGCAAATTCCGGGCATGGTGCTGATTAACCGCACCTTACCGGGCTTTGAGCAACGCTGTATCGCGCTTGATGACCGCTACGGCTCCTGGCTGGCGACGCGTCATCTGATCCAGGCCGGACATCAGCGCATCGCGATTTTATGCTCCAACCACGGCATTTCCGATGCCAGTGACCGCCTGCAGGGCTATATCGACGCCCTTACCGAGCACAACATTCCTGTCGATGACAAGCTGATTGCTTACGCGGAACCGGATGAGATCGGGGGCGAAAAAGCCATGGCGGATCTGCTGGGACTGGGGAAAGGGTTTACGGCGGTGACCTGCTACAACGACCCGATGGCCGCCGGTGCGCTGTCGGTATTAAGCGATAACAGTATTGATGTGCCGGGCGAGATTTCGCTGATTGGCTTTGATGATGTGCTGATTTCACGCTACCTGCGCCCGCGTCTGACCACGGTGCGTTATCCGGTGGTGGCGATGGCGAATCAGGCCGCGCAACTGGCGCTGGCACTGGCAAACGGTCAGCCTTTGCCGGAAACCACCCATATGTTCAGCCCGACGCTGGTGCGCCGTCACTCGGTCAGCAGCCCGTCAAACGCCTAGAGTGACTGGTGATAGACGCGTACCGGCTTGTCCGGATAATCCAGCGCATCGCCAATGTAGTTCCAGCCAAAACGCTCGTAATAGCCGGTAAATTCAGCGTACAGATAGAGTTCACGGAAGCCGCTGCGGCGGCTCTGTTCCAGAACAAAGGCCTGTAACTGCTGCCCCAGCCCGCGTGAGCGGAACGCTTCATCCACGTATAACGCGGCCAGCCACGGCGTCAGATCCTGACGGCTGATCAGATCACATCGCCATAGCCCGACGGTGCCCGCCAGCCGGTCGCCATCAAGGGCAATAAAAGTTTGCGGCAAATCCGCGCCGGTCAGACCGCTTTTCACCACGCTGGCAAAGAATTCACGGCTGTTTTCGCTGCCAAATGCCTGCCACAGCCAGTCTGTCACCGCATCCTGAAATTCAGGGCGTTCGCTCAGGTTAATAATCTGCATCCTGTTCAGACCAGCTTACCCTGAAAAATCGGCACGGATTCAAACAGATAGCCGTCGAATTCCGGCGCATCGACATCCGACAATTCCATCAGGGTATTTTTGACGTTTTCCATGTGCTGCCACATCGCCTGATACGAGCCCATGACGTCGCGGCGGCGCAGTGCGGCCAAAATATTCTGATGATCAGCCAGCCATTTCAGGCGGTAACCGCGGGTGGCGATATGACTGTGTAACTGTTTCCACAACGGGCTGGAATCCCGGTGCATCCAGATATTTTTCACCGAATCGAGCAGCATCTGGTTTTGTGTCGCACCGGCAATCAGCAGATGAAACAACCGGTCGTTATCGCCGCTTTCGTCATTGGCGACGATGGCGATTTGTTCCTGCTCCAGCGTCCGGCGCAGATTTTCGATATCGGCTTTGGTGGCCATTTTGGCGGCAAACGCGGCAATATTGCTTTCGAGCAACTGCCGCGCCTGCAAGATTTCAAAGGGGCCGATCTGCCCCTGATACATCAGTTCGTCTTCGCCTTCTTCCTGAGAAGGAATGCGGATCACGTACACACCGGAACCCTGACGGATATCCACCGTGCCTTCCAGTTCCAGCATCAGTAAGGCTTCGCGCACAATTGTCCGGCTGACACCGTAGGTTTCCGCCATGTTCCTTTCGGGCGGCAGGCGGGATCCTACAGCGAAATGCCCTTGCTTGATTTGCTCACGCAGGTCGTGCCCGATTTCCTGATACTGCTTTCTGTCCTGCGAAACCACACCTTTTTCCACACAATCACCCTGATGCAAAAAACAAAAAAGACCGGATGTTACTGTATCAGAGATAGCGCCTGATCCAGCACTTTTGCACCGTTTAACGTGCCGTACGCCACCATGTCGATCACGGCGATCGGGATGCCATGTTCATCCGTCAGTTTTTTATTCTCTGCCAGCTTAAAGCGCACCTGCGGTCCGAGCAGCACGGCGACGATATCTCGCCCATACGCCTCAAGTTCATCGCGCAGATTGTTTTCCGGGATGGCGTAGATCTGGAATTCCATACCCCGGGCAGCGGCTTCTTTTTCCATTTTGGTGACCACCAGCGACGTGGACATCCCTGCCGAACAGGCTAAAACGATTCGTTTCATAGTGTTTTCCTTAGGTTATTTTTCCTGATCATCGAGTGTTAAAGACAACACACCACTTTCACTCAGCGATTTAAACCAGTGAGATGATTTCTTCTGACGGCGATCACGGTTGTTCTCAAGATCAATCTCAATAAGACCGTAACGGTTTTTAAAGGCATTCATCGGCGACACATTATCGGTAAAGGCCCAGAGCATATATCCCTGACAGTTGGCGCCCTCCTCGCGCGCTTTTAACGTCCAGTAAAGATGCTCGGCAATAAATTCAATACGATAATCGTCCTGAATTTCCCCGCTTTTTGTATCGCGGAATTGCCCCTCATTTTCGATACCCATACCGTTTTCGGCCACAAACCACGAAATATTTCCGTAATCCGTTTTGATGCGCATCGCCATGTCATAAATAATTTTCGGGTATATTTCCCAGCCACGCGATTTATTCATCCGGCGGCCGGGTAATTCAAAGTGTTCGTAGTAATACGCGGGGTGGAATGGCGTCTCTTTATTCCACTCACGGGACGGCGCTTTCACGCGGTGCGGGTAATAGAGATTAATCCCCACTTCATCCACCGTATTATTACGGATAACCGCCAGTTCCGATTCTGAATACTCAAAATGCACACCGTGTTTTTCCAGTAATTCCAGCAACTCCTGCGGATATTCCCCGTTGATCATCGGGTCCAGAAAGACGCGGTTATAGAATAAATCGTATAAATGTGCCGCTTTCTGATCGTGCGCCGCTGTTGAGCGGGCGTAAGTCACTTCCGGATTTAAAATCACACCGACCGTGCCTGAGGCGTTGTATCCCTTGCGGTAAAACAGCTCGACGACTTTGGCGGTCGCCAGCACTTTGTGATGATTCCACTGCATCCATTTCGCGGTGTTTTGCTCGAACGGCCAGCGGATCGCATCCAGATACACGCGGGTCTGCACCACCACCGGTTCGTTGAAGGTAAACCAGCGGCTGACTTTTCCGGCAAAGCGTTCAAAGACTTTTTCCGCATACAGCACAAACAGGTCGACGACTTTTTTCGAGCTCCAGCCATCGTATTTTTCGATCAGAAACGCCGGTAATTCGTAATGCTCCAGGCACAACATCGGTTCGATGCCGTTGCGCTTCATCTCATCAAGCAGGCTGTCGATATAGGCCGCGTACTCTTCATCGACCGTGCCCAGTTCATAGTCGGTCAGAAAACGCGACCAGTTGACTGACGTGCGGTAATGGCTCAGCCCGCTGGCTTTCATCAGCGCCACGTCCTCCTGATAGCGGTTGATGAAATCGGTGGCTTTCGCCGGACCGTAACCGTTATGCCAGACATGGCGGTTGTTCTTGTACCAGAGATCCAGATACGAATCCTGGCCGTCTTTTTTGCCGCTCCAGCCTTCGGTCTGCCACGCCGAGGCGGCGGCACCGAGAATAAATCCGTCAGGAATGGCGATGGAAACCTTACTCATAACGTCCCTCTTTTTGCGGATGGTTTACGCCGTGGCGGCCTGTTTCTGGCTCTGTTGCAGGGCTTCCAGTTGCGCCTGATCGGCACGACGCGCGGCCACTTTCACGAAGGGCAGATAAATCAGTACCGCCACCACAATGCAGCCAATCTGCGTGATCACCGCGCCCATGGAACCGGCCGTCGACAACCAGGCGTTGATCACCGGCGGCGTGGTCCACGGCACCATCACCACCGCGCGCCCGGCGAATCCGAGGCTGGTGGCAAAATAGCCGATGGTGCCGGTGATCAGCGGCGTGATGATGAACGGAATGGCGAGGATCGGGTTGAGCATGATCGGCATGCCGAAAATCACCGGTTCATTGATGTTGAAGAAGCTTGGCCCGAGGGACAATTTAGCGATTTCGCGCATCTCTTTGCGGCGGGTGGCAATCATCACCGCCAGCAGCAAACCGATGGTGCAGCCGGAGCCGCCGATGCTCATATACACATCCCAGAACGGCATGGTGATGATGTTCGGCACCTCGTGACCCTGCTCAAACGCCGTCATGTTCACCATGATGGCACCGAGCAACAGCGGTTCGCGGATAGGCTTAATCATCTGGTTGCCGTGGATCCCAATCACCCAGAACAACTGCGCGACAAACATCAGCAGCAGAATGCCCGGCAGGCTTTGCATCACCGATTCCAGCGGACGCTGGATCACCTGATACACCGCGTCGTACAAATACATGCCGGTGACACGATGGAAAACAAAGCCGAATGTGGCCACCAGCACCACGGTAATGATGGCGGGGATTAACGCCGAGAAGGACGCCGACACGTTTGGCGGTACGCTTTCCGGCATTTTAATGCGCAGGCCGTTCACCCGTTCCAGACGGGAATAAATCTCCACCGACAGGATGGCGATAAACATGCCGAGGAACAGACTTTTGGTATCAGAGAACTGCTTTGCCAGCACATCTTTCACTTCCTGCATCTGGCCGTTAACCATCATATCGACGGTGGTTGGCGTAACGGCAATAAAGCAAATCACCGCCAGCAGGCCGGGAAATAACGACCGCGAGCCGTTAATTTTCCCGAGTTCAATACCAATTAAAAACACCGCGCCGATGGTAAGAAAACTCAGCGTGGCGTAGTTAATACTGCTCATGATTGGCTTAAGGGTTGCCAGCCAGGAGAACATTTCAAAATGAGCTAATCCGTTTTTCGGATCCATCACCATATTTGAAATTAAAACTGAGAATGCCCCCACAATAATGACGGGCATTAACGTGATAAAAGACGCCTTAATAGCCATGATGTATCTGAAGCTATTAAAGGTATTGGCGAATCCCCCGAGAGAATCGATAAAACGGTCTTTCAGTGACATGACAGCACCTCATTTTCTTTTTTCTATACTTCACAGGTGTTGGTTTCGTCTTCACCTTTTATATTGAATGAGGAATTAAAGGTGTCGCACGAAGCTGAGTCAGATTCCGGTTCTGTAAATCATCCTGTCGGCCA
The DNA here is from genome assembly GCF_021276285.1 of Rahnella victoriana. Classification (NCBI taxonomy): domain Bacteria; kingdom Pseudomonadati; phylum Pseudomonadota; class Gammaproteobacteria; order Enterobacterales; family Yersiniaceae; genus Rahnella; species Rahnella victoriana. The sequence goes on along the minus strand of NZ_CP089919.1, from coordinate 2,523,190 downwards.
TATTTCGGGAATAAATGCGTAATGTGGCATGCCAAAAAATAGCGGAATACGAATTAATTTCTGTGACAGCGTTCTCACATGTGAATATTGGAATTCCAATATGATGAATTCACACTTTTCTGGTATACCAATTTGGAGTTTTCGATGGAATTCGATCTTGAGCAAACGGTGATGGAGTTATTGATCAACGCCGGAGAAGCACGTTCTAACGCCATGATGGCCATTCAGCACGCACGTAAAAAAGAGTGGGAACAGGCCGATGCGATGCTGAAAGCCTCGGACGACGCGGCGCGTGTCGCGCATAAAGTCCAGACGCAACTGATCGGCCTGGATGAAGGCGTGGGCAAAATTCCGGTGAATCTGATCATGGTGCACTCGCAGGACCATCTGATGACCGCCATGCTGTGCCGTGATCTGGCAGAAGAGATCGTGTTACTGAGAAAAGAGATGTTTGATAAACAGTAAATTCAACACGAAAGAGTAAAGGTCGCCCGATCAGCTCCCTCCCCTGCGAAGGGGAGGGTTGGGGTGGGGTATTAAGGTCAAAAACTAAATTCAAAGTGTGCTTTAACTCATTGCTTTGTATTTAAAACCCCCTCCCAACCTCCCCCTTCGCAGTGGGAGGAGCGAAGCAGACCATCGCTGATATTCAGGAGCAAAGATTACAGTTCTAAAGCAATTAACTCTTCCACCGTCTGCCTGCGACGAATCAGTCTCGGCACGCCATTCTCAAACAACACTTCCGGCAGCAAAGGACGGGTGTTGTAGTTTGAAGACATTGATGCGCCGTACGCGCCGGTATCGTGGAACACCAGATAATCGCCGATATTGACCGGCGGCAGCGGGAAGGTTTCCACTCCGCCACCTGCCTGCTGGGTAAAGACGTCGCCGGATTCACACAGCGGACCGGCGATCACCGCATCCGTCAGCGGTTGTCCGCTCACATCGCGACCATCGGCCGGTAACAGCGAAATATGGTGATAACTGCCGTACATCGCCGGACGCATCAGGTCATTAAAGCCCGCGTCGCACAACACAAAGTGACGGCTGCCCATGTCTTTCACCGCGCGGATTTGCGCCACCAGCACGCCGGATTCCGCCACCAGGAAACGTCCCGGCTCGATCTCCAGTTTAATTTCATGCCCGAGATGCGCGGCGATCTGCTCACGCGCCCGGTTCCACAGGCCAAAGTAGTGGCCGGTATCAATGGCTTCTTCTTCAAAATGATACGGGATCGACAAACCGCCACCGGCAGAAATCGCCTCGATATCTTGTCCGGTTTCAATCACCTGACGCACCATCGCATCGCAAACCTGCTCAAGATGGCCGTAATCCACGCCGGAACCGATGTGCATATGGATGCCCACCAGTTTCAGACCGTAACGGGCGATTTCTGCCAGCGCCTGCGGTAAATCGGCATACCAGATCCCGTGTTTACTGTTTTCGCCGCCGGTATTGGTTTTCTGGCTGTGACCGTGGCCGAAACCGGGGTTCACGCGCAGCCATACCGGATGCCCGGCTTTGTGCTGACCAATCTGGCTGAGCATATCAATGGAACCGGCATTGACCGGAATATCCAGCGCCGTCACACGTTCCAGCGTCGGCTGATCCAACACGTCAGCGGTAAACACAATCTCACTGTCTTCGCGGCCGGGAATAAAACCCGCCACCAGCGCGCGTTCAATTTCGCCCAGCGACACGGAATCGACCTTCACGCCCTGCTCACGCATCAGGCGCAGGATATGAATATTGGAACAGGCTTTTTGCGCAAAACGGATCACATCAAACTGACGTAACTGCGCAATGCGCGCTTTGATGATCTCCGCGTCATACGCCCACACAGGGCAGCCAAATTGTTGCGGCAGAGCCAGTAAATTCGCGGCATTAAGCGCGGTCGACATGTCGTTCAGGGCGCGTGGCATAAGATTTTCCGTCAGGTGAATTCAGTCATATTTCCCTCAGTATGCCGTGTGGCCGACCGGCGATAAAATATCTATTTCAGGCCAGTCTATTCATTTATGATATGGGTTATTATCTCTGTTCACCGGATCACATCATGCCCGCCATTTCCCTGCGCCATATCGAAATTTTTCATGCGGTGATGACTACCGGCAACCTGACCGAAGCCGCTGCGCTGCTCAGTACCTCACAACCGACGGTCAGCCGTGAGCTGGCGCGCTGTGAAAAGCTGCTGGATCTGCAACTGTTCGAGCGCCTGCGCGGGCGGTTGTATCCGACCGTGCAGGGTTTGCGGCTGTTTGAGGAAGTGCAGCGTTCGTATTACGGGCTGGACAGGATCGTCAGCGCGGCGGAAGGCATCCGCCAGTTCGAGCAGGCGCAGTTGTCCATCGCCTGCCTGCCGGTGTTCAGCCAGTCGCTGCTGCCGTCAGTGTGTAAGCCGTTTCTCGACCGTTATCCCGACGTCAGTTTCAATATTGTCCCGCAGGAATCACCGCTGCTGGAAGAATGGCTGTCGGCACAGCGCCATGATTTAGGGTTGACGGAAAACACCCAGACGCCCGCCGGAACCGAGCGCCAGACGCTGCTGACGCTGAATGAAGTCTGCGTGCTGCCTGCCGGGCATCCTTTGGCTGAAAAACCGCGACTCACGCCCCGGGATTTCAGCGGCCTGAATTTTATCAGCCTGTCGGCGACCGACAGTTACCGGCAACTGCTGGATAGCTTATTTGCGGAGCAACAGGTGGCGCGGCGGCTGGTGATGGAAACCCACAGCGCGGCGTCGGTGTGCAGCATGGTGCGCGAAGGTGCGGGGGTCTCCATCGTTAACCCGCTGACGGCTTTGGATTATTGTGAAAACGGTGTCGTATTACGGGAATTCAGCGTCGCCGTGCCGTTCACCGTCAGCCTGATCCGCCCGCTGCATCGCCCCGCTTCCGCGCTGGTCACCACATTCATCGGACACTGCCATCAGCAGGCGCAACGTTTTGCACAACGCCTGGAGGCTGCGCTTCGGCGGTGACTTGTAAATGATAATCATTATCCATAACATGCGGGCAGCGTCCCGCTATGGAAAATGAGGATCCCCATGAACAAGTTTTTACTTCTGGCTATTCTGGCACTGACCGCCTGCTCCACCGCTCCCCGCCATGCCGCAAGCCCTGCGGCTGCGCCGGACGGCATGATTACCGATTTACGCACCGGCGAAACCCTTTCCCCCGCGCAGTTACTCAGCAAACTGGCGTCTGAACCCCGCGTGATCGTCGGCGAAAAACACAACAACCCGGCACATCATCAGATCGAAAACTGGCTGGTGCAGAGCCTGCCGTCGGTACGGCCCCAGGGCAGCGTGCTAATGGAAATGCTGACGCCGGATCAGCAGCCGAAAGTGGATCAGGTAAAAGCCTGGCTGCGAACCGGGCCGGACGCCCGCCCTGCCCGTGTCGCAGAATTGATCAACTGGCAAAAAAGCTGGGACTGGTCGATGTATGGCGATGTGGTGATGACGGCCATGAAAGCGCCGTATCCGCTGCTTTCTGCCAATCTGGATCGCCGTGAGATCATGGCGTTCTATGAAAATCCGCAGTTCCCGTCAGGCACCCATTCTGCGCATCCGCATGTACGCAACGCCATCAGCGAGACCATCCGAACTTCTCACCAGCAAAATATCGGCGAAGAACAACTGCACGCCATGCTGGCAATCCAGCAACAACGTGACCGCCGGATGGCAGAGCGCCTTCTGGCTGCCCCCGCTCCGGCATTACTGATCGCTGGCGGTTATCACGCAGGCAAAAGTATCGGCGTGCCGGTGCATGTGAAAGATCTGAACCCCGCCGCCTCCGTCACCGTACTGCTGCTGGCGGAACAGGGCGTGCGTGTGGATAAATCACAGGCCGATTATGTCTGGATCACACCGGCAGTCGCCGCTAAATCCACAACAAAATAACCCTTAAGTTATTGTGACCATTGAAATAAAAGTGTGGAGAAACTGAAAGTTTCTTGTAAAGAGCCATTACAAATGATTACTATTATCAAATAATATTGAATCTCATTATCATTTTAATGGACTAAATGACCACTCACTCCCTTCCCGCTGCTCCGGCTGCCGCTGCGTTTGTCTTACGCCCTCAGCGCCGGACGGTGGGGCTGATATTGTCACTGCTGATACATGGCGCGCTGGCCGCATTTTTACTGTGGTCAGCCCCCGCGCAGCCGCCCGCTGAGCTGCCGCCACCGGCGGTGATGGTGACGCTCTCCGCCACTATCGAAAACAATCAAACCACCAAACCGCTGCCCGTTGGCATTCAGCAGGCGGTGGATTCGGCGGCGTCCAGCAAACAGGAAATGACCCCGCAGTTACAGAAAAACATCACGCCGCCGGTGGATGAAAGCGCGGAAATCAAGCTGGTTCAGCAACACAAAAAACCGAAGGAACAGCAAAAGCGGCCGAGGCCGGTACAGAAAACGCAGGCGCGTCAGCAGGATCCAACCCGCGCCTCGGCAGCCAGCGCCGCCGCCCCGCCGGTGACGGCAGCGGTTTCCGATAAAATCGCCGCCCCGATGAACAGCGATTCGTCACAAACCCGCGACGCCAAAGTGACCTGGGAAACGCAGGTCAAAGTGCAGCTCAACCGGCTGAAGAAATACCCGCCGGACGCCATTTCGCGTCACCGCACCGGCGTCGCACTGGTGGCTTTTGTGGTTGATCAACGCGGCGAGGTGATCAGCAGCCGGTTAGTAAAATCCTCCGGCACGATGTCGATGGATACCGAAGCACTGGCCGTCTTACAACGCGCCAGCCCGCTGCCGCAACCGCCGGGCGAGATGCTGAAAGCCGGTCAGGTGCCGGTGACCATGCCGCTGGAATTCACCCTGAGCGGCGCAAACCGCCGCAAGTCTTAACGGAATACCTATGACGCTTTCACGATTAATGACGCTGCTGACGGCGGGAATGCTCTTTACCTGCGCAACCGCCACCGCACAGCCGGTGCCGCCGGTTGCCGAAAAACATCCGCATATTTTGCAGATGGCCGGAGACAGCCGGACGGACAATTATTACTGGCTGCGCGATGACCGCCGTCAGGATCCGAAGGTCCTGAATTATCTGCGTGCGGAAAATCACTACAGCGCCCAGGTGATGTCCGGCTGGGCAGCATTAACCGACACCCTGTATCAGGAAATGCGCGCCCGTCAGGGTGAGCAGACCGAATCCGTGCCGTATGAACTGCGCGGTTATCGCTATCAGCAACGTTATCTGCCGGGCAAAGAGTACGCGCAATATCTGCGTCAGCCGGTCAGCGGCAACGTGGTCTGGCAGACGCTGGTGGACGCCAGCCAGCGCGCGGCCGGGCACACCTATTATCAGTTTGGCGGGCTGGAAATCAGTACCGACAATCAGCAGATGGCCGTCGCCGAAGATACGCAGGGACGCCGCCAGTACAGCATCAGCCTGCGCAATCTCACTACCGGCCTCTGGCAGAACGATGTGCTGCAAAACACCTCGGGAAATATGCAGTGGTCGGCGGACGGTCAGTCGCTGTTTTATATCCGCAATCATCCGCAGACGCTGATGCCGTATCAGGTTTTCCGTCACAAGACCGGCACGCCAGTGTCTCAGGATGCGCTGGTGTATGAAGAAAAGGACGGCGGATTTTATCTCGGTCTTTCGCGCACCGCCTCTGACGATTATCTGATGATCGTCAGCAGCGGCAGCACGTCTTCCGAGGTGCGGCTGATCCCTGCCGGTGAACCGCTGGCCGCCCCGCAGTTGTTCGCTGCCCGCCGTCCGGGTGTCGAATATTATCTGGATCATTATCGCGGTCAGTTTTACATCCGCTCCAATTTGCACAGCCCGCATTTTGGATTGTATGAAACGCAATCCGCCGGTACGCCTTGGCAGACGCTGATTGCACCAAATCCGCAGCGGGATCTGGAAAACTTCGCCCTGTTCCGTCATCAGCTGGTGCTGCAAATCCGCGGTCAGGGACGCGTTCAGCTGGAAATGATTGACTGGAAAAGCGGACAAACACGCAATGTGGTGTTTGACGAAGAAAGTTACATGGCGTGGCTCGGTTCAAACCCGACGCCTGACACCGACAAACTGCGCTACGGCTATTCATCGATGACCACGCCGACGCGCATTTATGAATGGGACATGTCCAGCGGCACCCGCACGCTGTTGCAGGAAAAACCGGTGGAAGGCGTTAATCCGGCGAATTACGCCAGCCAGCGGCTGATGATCACCGCGCGCGACGGCGTACAAGTGCCGGTTTCACTGGTGTACCGCAAATCGTTGTTCCGCAAAGGCCACAATCCGCTGCTGGCGTACGGCTACGGCGCCTACGGCATGAGTATGGATCCGGCGTTTGGCGCCAGCCGCATCAGCCTGTTAGATCGCGGATTTGTCTTTGCCCTGATCCACGTCCGTGGCGGTGGCGAACTGGGTCAGCAATGGTATCAGCAGGGCAAACTGGAGAATAAAGCCAATACCTTCAATGACTTTATTGATGCCACGCACGCCCTGACGCAGCAAGGTTTCGGCCAGCCCGGACGGCTATACGCCATAGGCGGCAGCGCAGGCGGCCTGCTGATTGGCGCGGTGATCAATCAGGAACCGGCCCTGTTTCACGCGGTGGTGGCGCAGGTGCCTTTTGTCGATGTGCTGACCACCATGTCGGATCCGACCCTGCCGCTCACCGAAGGCGAATATCAGGAATGGGGAAATCCGGCAGAGCCTGAGGCTTATCAACGCATCAAAGCATACAGCCCATATGACAATGTGCATCCGGCGGCCTATCCGAACTTACTGGTCACCGGCGGATTATTTGATTCACAGGTGCCGTACTGGGAACCGGCGAAATGGGTCGCCCGTTTACGCACCGTGAATCAGGGACCGTCACTGATTTTACTGACCACCGAAATGGCGGCCGGGCATGGCGGGAAATCAGGCCGTCTGAACCGGCTTAAAAATACCGCGCAGGAATACAGTTTTATTATTCAGATGGACAAAAATAATAATCATAAAAACAACAATAATAACCGCACCCCCGCTTTGTAATTTATTGGAACGCAATACTGAGCAATAAAAATTAAAAATAAAGCCTCCTGAGGGAATATGAAAAACAACCTTTTAACCGGCATGCTCAGTGCCGGTTTAGTGCTGGCCGCACCGCTGGCATTTGCTGACACCACCACAGAAACAGAAAATAAAGAAACCGTGACGTTCAGCCCGCTGAACGTCTCGGCCGATAAACTCAGCAGTGAACATGAGGCGATGGCCAAACCCGGCGCATTCAGTTCACGCGGGGAAAATACCAACCTGCAATCTACTGATTCGGTGCTGCGCAGTATGCCTGGCACCTTCACGCAAATTGACCCGGGCCAGGGCACGGTAGACGTCAATATTCGCGGTATGTCCGGCTTTGGCCGCGTCAACACCATGATCGACGGCGTCACACAAAACTTCTACGGTTCTTCGGTGCCGGGCGGCATTTCGCACGGCTCCACCAGCAGCGCGTCCGGCGCGTTAATCGATCCGAATTTCCTGGTCGGCATTGATGTGTCACGCGGCACCAGCGCCGGTTCGGCGGGCGTCAACGCCTTAGCGGGCAGCGCCAACCTGCGTACCCTCGGCGTGGACGACGTGATTTTTTCCGGCAATCCGTTTGGCATCCGTACCCGCTTCTCGGCCGGTAACAACGGTATTGGCGAAAGCGGCATGGTGGCCGTCGCCGGGAAAACCGATGCGTTCACCGACACCGGCAGCTTCGGCATCATGGCGGCGATCAGCGGCAGTTCCATCGACGCGCAGTTTAAAAATGGCGACGGCCAGAGCAGCAGCGATTTCGGCTACGAAAAAAGTTACCGTCAGAATCCAAAATCCCAGTTAGTGAAAGTGGATATTAAGCCCGATGAATTTAACAGCGTCGAATTATCCGGCAGGCATTACGGCAATAAATTTACCCAGCGTGATATCACCAGCGACGACTTTTATCTGAAATATCATTACGCGCCTTTCTCCGAGCTGATTGATTTTAATTTAATGCTCAGCACCAGCCGCGGAAATCAGAAATACGATAACAACACGCTGTATACGTTTTATAACACCGAGGCCAGCAACCAGTCAGACGCTATTGATATTAACAACACCTCGCGCTTTGTCTTTGCCGGAACAGATATCGCCTGGAGTTACGGCAGCAAAATCATGCGCAATAAGTACGACAAAGATATCAACAGCAATGCCTGGTCTGAAGATAATCCCGACGCGGGTCAGCAGTCGATTGAGAACAATACGTTCCAGCCTTCCGGCAAGCAGGACGTTTACAGCCTGTACACCGGTCTGGAGCTGAAACGCGGCATCTGGAAAGGTAATTTTGATCTCAACTACAGCTATTACGATCTCAGCGGCTATAAACCGGCATGCGATCCGCGCGTTACCTGCTTCCCGCAGGGCGGTCAGAATATCAGCCTGACCGAAGACGGGTTTAATCCGTCCATGATGCTCTCGGCGGAGATCCGCCCGTGGTTCGAACCGTTCGTCAGTTACAGCAAATCGATGCGCGGCCCGAACGTGCAGGAAGTGTTTTTCTCTAACTCCGGCGGCGCATCGATGAATCCGTTCCTCAAAGGCGAGCGGGCGGAAACCTATCAAATCGGTTTTAACTCCGCAGCGGGTAATCTGTTATTTGAAGAGGATTCCCTGCGCCTGAAAGCCCTCTATTACACCAGCAAAATCAAAAACTATATCTACAGCGATTCCTTTATGGTGTGCCGCAATGGGCGTAAATGCAGCATCGGCGAGAACCTGCAAAACGACTGGGACGACGCCAGCGAAGACTATTCCGATAACATGTATATCTACGTTAATTCCCTGTCACCGGTGCGCACGCACGGCGTCGAGATCGAAGCGGAATACGATACCGGCCGGGCCTTCACCCGGCTCTCTTTCAGCAAGGAGCACACCAACCAGCCGACGTCGATTGCTACCGGTTCGTTTGGCGTCGGCAACATCAACGAACTGCCGGAAATGTATTTCACCGTCGACACCGGCGTGCGTTTTCTTGATGAAAGCCTGACCGTCGGGACGCTGGTGAAATACACCGGAAAAACCCGCCGCACCTCGCCGGATCAGAATTTCAACGAAACCACCGGCGCGCTGGAAAACGAAGACATGCCGGATATTCCGACGATTATCGACCTCTACAGCACCTATGAAATTAACCGTAATCTGATGCTGAAATTCTCGGTACAGAACCTGATGGATAAAGATTATTCAGAAGCGCTGAATAAACTGAATTCGATGTATGGTCAGAATGACCCCAGCATGGCGGTGAATACCGCGCGCGGCAGAACGTATCTTGTGGGTGGCGAAATGCGTTTCTGATCCACGCCTGACCGGGTAAAACAGAAACAAAAAGGCCACGCCGGATATTTTCCGCGTGGCCTTTTTGTTTACAACGGCAGGATTACGCCGCCGCTTTGACCGCTTTCTTCGCCGCACGACGGAAAGTGATCACACACAGCACGAAGCCGATAGCGCCCAGTCCGCCCGCCGCCAGCGGGACCGTGCTCAGCCCCATTCCGCGTTCAATCACCGCGCCGCCAACCCAGGCCCCCAGTGCATTACCGACGTTAAACGCCGCAATGTTCAGGGTGGACACCAGATTTGGCGCGTTTTTACCGTAGGTCACCACGTTAACCTGTAACGCCGGTACCGCCGCGAAATTCACCATCGCCCAGATAAACAGGGTGATTTCCGCCGCCACCAGATGCACGCTGGTATAGCTGAACAGCACGGAGAATATGGCGATCATCAGGAACGTCATGGTCAGCGAAATACCGAGACGCCAGTCCGCCAGACGCCCGCCCAGCACGTTACCGATGGTCAGACCGAGGCCGATCAGCAGCAGCGTCCAGCTGACGCCGTGCTCAGATACGCCGGTGATTTGCGTCAGGATCGGCGCGATATAAGTGAACAGCGCAAACATCGCCGCCGCAAAGAAAATGGTGATCGACAGCGACAGCCACAACCCCAGACTGCCCAGCGCCCGGATTTCCTTACGCAGGTCGGTCGGCTCTTCTTCTTTCTTATCCGGCAGCTTTTTATACAGCGCGAACAGCGACGCCACGCCAATCACCGCCACCACCCAGAAGGTGGAACGCCAGCCGAAAGCCTGGCCGAGCGCGGTACCGAGCGGCACGCCCAGCACGTTAGCCAGCGTCAGGCCGGTAAACATCAGCGCCACCGCTGAAGCACGACGGTTCGGTGCCACCAGACTGGCCGCCACCACCGCGCCAATGCCGAAGAAGGCACCGTGACACAGCGCGGTAATGACACGCGACAGCATCAGGAAGCCGTAACTGTACGACAGCGCGCACATCACGTTGCCGACGATAAAAATACTCATCAGCAGTAGCAGCGTTTTCTTACGCGGCAGTTTTGCGGTCAGCACGGCCATGATCGGCGCGCCGATCGCCACGCCCAGGGCGTATCCGCTGATTAACCAGCCAGCAGAAGGAATACTGACATTCAGATCCCCCGCCACGTTGGGGAGCAACCCCATAATGACGAATTCAGTGGTACCGATGGCAAACGCGCTGAGCGCCAGTGCCAGGAGTGCGACGGGCATAAAAACTCCGGATTTTATCGTTATGAGTAAAGTCTCCGGCATTGGGCCGGACTGGCTTAAATACCACGTTGATCACACTTTTGACCAGACGCAGTCTGTGCCCTTGCTGTCTGAAAATCCGTCAGGATCGGGATTAATCTTTACATAACAATACATTGCAAAGAATGCGGTAAATACTGAAAAGGGACCGATTCCAGCCAGATGCGGGCTGCGGCGAGTCAGCGTTTTTCTTCCTGCAACGACAGCCAGCGCGGATGACCGGCAAACCACGCCACCAGAAAATCGAGCAGCGCACGCAACGCCGCTGGCATTTGCCGCCGCGACGCATAAATCGCGTAAATCCCCATTTCCTGCGGCTGCCAGCCGCTGAGTAAAGCGACAAGCTGGCCGCTGGCGATCAGCGGCGCGGCTGAGTAATAAGGCTGCATCACGATCCCCGCGCCTTCGACCGCGCCGGTCAGCAACACCAGCGATTCATTGGCGCTGAGATTTCCGCTCACCGGAATGGCGACCTGTTCCCCCTGCCGTTCAAACTGCCACAGGCTTTTGCCGAACCAGGTGTACGTCAGGCAATTATGCACCGCCAGATCCTGCGGATGCTGCGGCGTACCCTGCGCGGCCAGATACGCCGGAGAGGCGCAGACGACCGACGGACACAGCGCCAGTGGCCGGGCGATCAGGTTCGGATCCAGATCATTGGTAATACGCAGCGCCAGATCGATACGGTCTTCCACCAGATTGACCGCCCGGCTTTCCAGTTGCAGATCGATACTCACCTGCGGATGGCGACGTAAAAACTCGCTGACCGCAATCACCACCGCGCCCTGCCCGAAAGACTGCGAGCAACTCAGGCGCAGCATTCCGCGCAACGCTTCATCGCCGGTGTCCGCCACGCTGCCCATTTCCGCCGCCACCGACAGCATTTTCCGGCAACGTGCCAGCGTATTTTCGCCCGCATCCGTCAGGCTGAGTTTGCGGGTGGAACGGTGCAGAAGACGCGCGCCCGACCACTTTTCCATTTCCGCCAGATAACGTGTGACCATCGCCCGCGACATGTTCAGCGACTCGGCAGCATTGATCATGCTTCCCCGTTCAACGATGGCAACAAACACTTGTGCAGCGGTAATTCTGTCCATGATTCGTCCGGTTTATGCAACAAACAGTTGCGCATTATCCGGTTTTTCCCGCGGATTATGCAACGTACAGTAGAGGCTGACTGAATGTGATTATTTATGCCCCTGAGGAAAACCCATGCATCTGAAACATCTGACCCTGATCGCCGCCCTGCTGGGCAGCAGCCTGTCCGCTCACGCAGCAAGTGCGCTGAAAATGGACGTATATAACCCCGGTGAAAAAAGCGTTTTCCCGGTGTCGTCGGAAATCATTACCGGTGAAAAAGACGCGGTGCTGATCGACGCGCAGTTCCAGCGCAATGACGCCGAAAAACTGGTGGAGATGATCAGGGCGACCGGCAAGAAACTGACCACCGTGTACATCAGCCAGTCCGATCCGGATTTCTACTTCGGGCTGGATGTCATTCATGCCGCCTTCCCGGACGCCAAAATCGTCGCCACGCAGGCCACCGTCGACCAGATTAACGCCAGCAAAGACGACAAGCTGGCGTTCTGGGGATCGCAGTTAAAAGACAACGCGCCAGCATCGGTAGTGGTACCGGAGCCGCTGAAAGGCAACACATTTGAACTGGAAGGCCATAAGTTTGAGATCCAGGGCGTAGACAAAGACCGGACGTTTGTCTGGATCCCGTCGCTGAAAGCGGTAGCCGGTGGTGTGCTGGTCAATGGCAACAACATGCACGTCTGGACCGCAGATACGCAAACGCCAACCTCGCGTAAACAGTGGGTAGAAGCACTGGATGAAATTGCCGCTCTGAAACCGGAAACCGTGGTGCCAGGTCATTATCTGCCGGGCGCGCCGAAAACGTTGGAATCGGTGAAATTCACCCGCCAGTATCTGCTGACGCTGGAAAAAGAATTACCGAAAGCGAAAGATTCCGCCGCGCTGATCGCCGCCATGAAAAAACATTATCCGCAACTGAAAGATGACTCTTCATTAGTGCTGAGCGCGAAAGTATTGAAGGGCGAAATGAAGTGGCCACAGTGAATATAATTTTTTAATAATTAAAAACGCATCAAGGCAGAAACTCTCCTGCCTTGATTTTATTTTTAGAAATTTAAGAAACCAGCCAGATAATAAAAATCACTCAGTTATAAAAAATATTTTCTATAAAACCACTTAAATCATTTTTAGTCACATCATCCCTTCATTGAACACTCGCGGCTCTCATAATAAACTCCTGCGGCCCAACCCAAAAAGGTCAATATCTGCTGCTATTCAGCCAGAGGATGTACCTTATCTAATTAATAAAGGATTATTATGAACTGGTATTTAAAGGCATTAAAAAACTACGCTAATTTTTCTGGTCGCGCCCGGCGCAGAGAATATTGGTGGTTCGTGTTATTCAATATTCTTATTTCAATTGGCGTGAGCATTATTGCCATGATGTTTGGTGATGAATATTTAACGTCTTTGCTTTACTCATTATTCATTTTCCTTCCCAGCCTGGCATTAGCCGTGCGTCGTAATCACGATGCAGGATACAGCGGCTGGTGGGTGCTGTGCCCGATTTTCAATTTTATCCTGATGTTCTTTGAAAGCGATCCGGAGGATAACCGCTTCGGCCCTTATGTGGTGGAACCTAAGGCGTAATAACGCAAAGAATTTTCGCCTGCCACTCTGACCGTTCATTTTGGCAAAAGTGTGTTGCGCCTCACGCAGCACCCGTTATACTGTTGCGTGAGGCGCAACACGCAGGATACTTCCGATGATTAAGGATTTTAAACATAAAGGACTGCGCCGGTTTTTCACTTCGGGTTCAACCGCAGGCATTAATGCGGAACACGCAAAAAAACTCAGACTCAGGCTTGCCACCCTCCATTCGGCTCAGGCTGTTCAGGATATTGACCGGCCTGGCTATTTGTTGCACGCCCTCGCGGGTTCGCGAAAGGGGGAATGGGCAATAACGGTCTCTGGCAACTGGCGTCTTACCTTTGAATTTATCGATGGAAATGCTTACATCGTCAATTATGAGGATTATCACTGATGAATATGCATAACCCCCCCCACCCCGGTGAGCTTATTGCAGAAACGCTTGAGGAACTGAATGTCAGTGTGCGTGAATTTTCCCGCGCACTGCACATAGCGCCCTCTACTGCACAGCGTATTGTGAGCGGGAAGATGGCAGTGACACCGGAAATGGCGGTAAAGCTCGCGGCCGTGCTGGGCAGTTCTGCCGAATATTGGCTGAATCTGCAAGCAAACCGCAGTTTATGGATTGCGGAACAAACCGTCGATATTAGCGGATTACACCGACTGGCAATGACGTTAAAACCCGCCTGAGGCGGGTTAGTTATAATGAGCAAAACTTACGGCGTCACCCGCACAAACTCGCCTTCGGCGCGCACGTTGTGGCCGAAACCGCAGTCATTCAGGGTGTGCAAGTTAACGCTCTGCGGGGCGAAGTTCATCTCCACGCTGCATTCACCGCCACCGGCGGAGGCGTCGTCGGTTTCATGATAGACGGCGTGATTGTCTTTAATCGCCGTGACGACTGAAAACTCACCGATATTCGGGCCGTAATACAACGACATCTGCCCCATATACAGTCCGCTGAAATCGATTTTAAACTGCGCTTCTTCCGCTTTGACCTCCAGCAGATTCCAGCTGCCGAAACCGGCGTATTGCCAGTAAAGCCCGGCAGGACTTTGCGACGGCGGCATGGCATCCAGTTTTGGCTGGATCAGACTCAGGTTGTATTGTGATTTTTTGTCAGCAGGCGCCAGCATCAGCCAGGCTTTGGCTTTCAGCAGATCGCCCTGCTTAATGTAGGTCAGCGCGATGTTGTTGTAGGCCGTGGCGATCTGGTCCTGCGGCTTGTGACAAAACTCGCTCCATGCCACCTGATTGCGGAAAATTTCCCGCGCTTTGCCCATATCGCCCTGCGAATAAGCCACTTTGCCGGCAGACGCATAAATGCCTGCTTTGACACAGTCGGCTTCAATATCAGGTTCATCAATCTGAGCAAACGCCTGAACACTGGCAAAACATCCTGCCACCAGCAGTAAATTCACTGCGACTTTCATCAAACATCCTTCTACTTTTGTGGTCTACAGAGCTTCGTGCTGGAAAAACATCCTTACAAGTGGCTCATTGCCCTATCGCACTGAGGCACTCATTCTGGGATGATTGGATTCACAACATATCGATTACACATGGCTATTATGACTAAAATTCCTGGGAAATCGGCGCAATGGGGCGCCGTCTGGCAGTTAATTAAGCCTTACTGGCGCTCAGAAGAAAAGTGGCGTGCCTGGGGCATGTTGACCACGATCATCATCCTTTCGCTGGCCGGTGTATACCTCAGCGTGCAGTTTAACGAATGGAACCGCGTTTTTTATGACGCGCTGCAAAACAGAAACTATCCGGTTTTCAAAGCCCAGCTGTGGAAATTTACCTGGCTGGCGCTGCTGTTTATCGTGATTGCCATCTACCGTGTCTACCTGACGCAGGGCCTGCAAATGAGCTGGCGGCGCTGGATGACCGAAGAGTATATGGAGAAGTGGCTGACCAATCACGCCTATTATTACACGGAGTACCAGCATCAGGTGGATAACCCCGATCAGCGTATTTCCGACGACCTGAATGCCCTGACCAGTGGAACCCTGTCTCTGGTACTCGGCCTGCTGTCGAGCGTGGTCACGCTGTTCTCCTTCGTGTTTATTTTGTGGTCGATCAGCGGACCGCTGAACTTTATGCTGGCAGGCCATCATGTTGAAATCCCCGGCTATATGCTGTGGTTCGCGCTGCTGTATGCCGCCATCGGTTCCTTCATTATCTGGTATATCGGTAAGCCGCTGGTAAAACTCGGATTTAATCAGGAATGGTTCGAGGCGAACTTCCGTTTTGGCCTGATCCGTATCCGCGAAAACAGCGACGCTATCGCGCTGTATCACGGTGAGAAAAACGAGCACGACCAGCTGACCGGCAAGTTTGAATCCATCAAAACCAACTGGTGGTCAATCATGCGCGTGACCCGTCGCCTGAACGTGGCCTCCAACTTTTATGCGCAGTTTGCCAACATCTTCCCGATCCTGGTGGCATCGCCGCGCTATTTCTCCGGCGCGATCCAGATGGGTGCGCTGATGCAGATTTCCTCGGCGTTCGGTCAGGTACAGGGCGCGTTGTCCTGGTTTATCGATGCCTTTACCGATCTGGCGAACTGGAAAGCCACCGTTAACCGTCTGGCCGGTTTTAATGCGGCCATCGATCAGGTGAACGCTCAGCCGCGTGGGATCCGCGTCGGTAAGAGTGCGGAACATGCCCTGCAACTCGATAAGCTGACGCTGAACCTGCCGAACGGCAATCCGCTGTTCTGCGATATTTCTGCGGCAATGAAACCGGGCGAACGTGTGCTGATCGCCGGGCCTTCCGGCTGCGGTAAATCCACCCTGCTGCGCGCCATTGCCGGTATCTGGCCGTACGGTTCGGGCAATATTGCGCTGGCGGAAGGCAAGCGTTATCTGTTCCTGCCGCAGCGCAGTTATATCCCGATTGGTACCTTGCGCGACGCGCTGAGTTACCCCGATGCCAGCCGCGAATATACCGATGAACGTCTGCAGGAAGTGCTGACGCAATGCCGTCTGCCGCATCTGGCGGCGGTAGAAATTCTGGATGATTACGCCAACTGGAGCCAGCGCCTGTCGCCGGGTGAACAACAGCGTCTGTCCTTTGCCCGCGCCCTGTTGATCAAACCGGATACGCTGTTCCTCGACGAAGCCACCAGCGCACTGGATGACGAAACCGAGCAACAGGTATACGCTCTGCTGCTGAGTGAATTGCCGGAAACCTCGGTCATCAGCGTGGCGCACCGTAATTCGGTCGCGAAATACCATCAGCACTGCTGGCGGTTCAGGAATCAGGAAAACGGTCCGTGCGGATTCACCTCAAGCCCGTTGATGCCTGAATAACGCCTGACCTACAGCGGTCGCGTGGAAATGCAGAAAGGTTGCTGATGTCAGCAACCTTTCTTTTTTGTGTGCTGAAACCCATTTCGGACAGAAAATCAACGGCCTGATTGGCTCAAATGTATAGCCGTCTATACAATTATTCTTAAGGTATTTTTTAGGGAACGGAGGTCAGGTTTGATGAAGATAGATAAAAACTCGTTCACACCGCTTTACCTGCAGATTGAGCAGCAACTGACCGAAAAAATCAGTGCAGGCGACATCAGACCCGGTGACCCGATCCCGACCGAAGCGGCACTGTGTGAGATTTATGGCGTGTCCCGCATGACCGCGCGTAAAGCCGTGGATTATCTGGTGCGTCAGGGGCGTGTGGCCCGGTTTCGCGGCCGCGGCACCTTTGTGGTCGAACCGCCAAAACAGCAGAAGATCATCCTGCCTCTCGACCGGCATCTGACCGCCAGCGAAGTGGCACAGGAAAGTAACCAGCGGATTGAAAATCAGGTGCTGGAATTTCGCCGATTGCCCGCCAGTGAAGAGATCGCCCGCGAGCTGAACATTGCCGCCGGCACCGAAGTCTATTTTATGATCCGCCTGCGACTGCTGGGCGATGAGCCGTTTGTTTACGAGCAATGCTGGATGATGTGCGACCGCTTTCCGGATATCACCCGCGCCGCCATGACATCGTCAAAGTACGCGTATATCCGCTCAAAAGGTTTTCAGCCCGCAGGCAGCACCAAACTGATTTCGGCAGAACTGCCGTCCAACGAAATCCGTCTCGCACTCAACCTGTCCCGCGACCAGCCGGTGCTGCATTCTCATGCCATCGTCTCGTTCACCGACGGCACGCTGTTCGAAGTCTCTGATGTCTATTACAACCAGAAAAACTATGGCTTCAGCGTCCATGCCAAAGTCAAAAGCTGACGGCCGTCAGGCGATGCCCGACAACTCCGCTTTCACCAGATTCGCCACCTGTTCGACCTGCGGGCCGTAAATCACATGGATGTCCGTGTCGGTGATGCGCTTGACGCCTGCCGCGCCGGTTTTCATTAATGTGCCATCCTGCACCTGCGTCATATCTTTCACCTTCACGCGCAGACGGGTGAAACAGCAATCCACCGCCGTGATATTCCCCTCGCCGCCCAGCCCGATGATGATATTTTTGGTTTTTTCGCCCGTCCCCTGCGCCGGTTTCGCGCGTTCTTCCGCATCGTTTTCGTCTTCACGCCCCGGCGTTTTGATCTGCATCCGCAGGATCACCCAGCGGAAAGTGAAGTAATACAGCGGCGCATAGATCAACCCGAGGATCAGCGGATACCACCAGTGTGTACGGCTGCCGCCAAGCACGCCGAAGATCAGGAAGTCGATCGCCCCGCCCTGTACGTTACCGATCATCACATGCAGCATCTGCATCAGCACAAACGACAACCCGGTCAGCACCGCATGCAGGATATACAGCACCGGCGAGACGAAAATAAAGCAGAACTCCAGCGGTTCCGTGATCCCGGTGGTAAACGACGCCAGCCCGCCCGCCAGCATCAGGGCTTTCACGCGGCCTTTATGTTCCGGCCGCGCGCAGTGATACATTGCCAGTGCCGCTGCCGGTAAGCCGAACATCATCACCGGAATTTTCCCCTGCGCCAGGAAACGCGTTGCCTGCTGCGTGACCGCATCGGGGATCATCCCCGGATTCGCCAGCGCGGCGTTGAAGATATTCAGCGCGCCGACAATGCTCTGGTTATCGACCGTGGTCACCCCGCCGATCGGCGTGAAGCGCACGGTTTCATTGATGATGTGATGCAATCCGGTCGGGATCAGCAAGCGTTCAGACGTGGCATAAATAAAGGTACCGATCTCCCCCGTGCGGCCGATCAGCTCGCCGATCCACTGGATCCCCTGCGCGATGGCAGGCCAGATCAGCGACAGCAACACACCGACGATCGGCAGCACCAGCACGGTAATGATCGGCACAAAACGACGACCGCCGAAAAACGCCACCGCCGTTGGCAGCACGATGGTGTAAAACCGGTTATGCAGCCACATGGTGATCAAACCGACCAGCACCCCGCCCAGCACGCTCATGTTGTAGGTGAAAATCCCCAGCGTGTTGGTGAACTCGGCGGCATAAATCATCGCGTCGCTTTCCGTCATGCCTTTGGCTGTGAGTCTGGCGACCGTGATGGTTTCCGGCGTAATCCCCTGCGCCAGCAGACTGTAATTCACCCCAACGTGCAGCCCGACAAAGCCGATCACGGCGGAAAAGGCCGCAGTGGCCTTCTCTGCATTGGCCAGCCCCATGGCGGTCGCGACAGCAAAGAACAGTGGCAGGTTGGCGAACAGCGCCCCGGATACCTGACGGATAAAGCCGATCACCAGCTGCAATGTTTTCATCTGCGTGAAGGCTTCACCCGTGACCGCCGGGTTCTGCAATGCGGCTGCCAGACCTAAGAAAATCCCGGCGGCGGCAATCACCGAGATAGGCGTCATCAGGGCTTTACCCAGATCGTGAACCTTGCTGCCAAGTTTTATCATCTGTCTTCCCTCAGTTCGCTGGCTAAAAATAAGCCGATAATTGAGTTAAGTCACAGAATGTATAGTTGTATAGACATAGCAGTCAGGAGTATGAAAGGGATCACAGTTTTGCCGGGGAAAAACGGATTGGTGCAGCAGGCGAAAAAAAGCCCACATCGGACTGTGGGCACGGGGGTTGCAACTGGCCGTCGTTCAGAACGGCTGGCAACAAGCAAATGTGAGAACTGCTCGCTCTCGGGCCTTAAGGTAACGGCAGTCGCCCGGATCCTTCAGCCTTTTCTGGTAAGCAGCAGGTTAAAATGTATAAATATGTTTGATCTGCATCACAGTTTTTTAACACCTAACAATTCATTCACTTTTAGAATATTCCGCTGATAATTATTCTTAGGGTCTATTAATTAGTTTACTAAGTAATGACTTTACGATCCTATCTCACTGCACGAAAAGATTAAAACCTCATAATAACAAGGGATTATACAGCAACATTCTCCTCATATTTTGAAACATCGAAACATGGGTGATGACAAAATCCTGACACAGAGAACTCAGGCGCTCTCGTATAGTGGAGGACTTGTTGAGAATGGTTATTCTCAATTCCCCAAAAAGAGTGAATTCTATGCGCCTGAAGTTACTTTCTGTCAGTACAGTTGTACTGCTTTCCGCATGTGATGGTTCCGCCGGTTCTGCTGCCCCGGCAGCGCAGGTGCCTGCGGTAAATGTCGTGACGTTACACAGCCAGCCCGTAACCCTGACCACCCGACTGCCCGGCCGCACCACCGCCGTGCGCAGCGCGGAAGTCCGCCCGCAGGTTAACGGCGTGATCCAGAAACGCCTGTTTGTGGAAGGCAGCGAGGTCAAAGCCGGTCAGCAGCTTTATCAGATTGATCCGTCCACCTATCAGGCGGCTTTCGATCGCGCGATGGCGACCTGGAAAAGCGCCGATGCCACTGCCCGCCGTTACAAACCGCTGGTGGATGCTCAGGCCGTCAGCCGTCAGCAATATGACGATGCCGTCGCCGCCGAGCGCGAAGCCGCCGCCGATGTCGAAACTGCCCGCGTAAACCTGCAATACACTAAAGTGTACGCGCCGATTTCCGGTCACATTGGCCGCTCGCTGTATACCGAAGGGGCGCTGGTGACCAGCGGCCAGACCGCGTATCTGACCACTATCGATCAGCTCAATCCTATCTATGTCGACGTCAACGAATCCTCGCAGGATTTACTGAGACTGCGCCGCGCGCTGGCGTCCGGCAAGTTGCAGTCCGCTGGCGACAACGCCGCGCAGGCCACCCTGACGCTGGAAGATGGCAGCCAATACGCCCTGCCGGGCAAGCTGGAATTCTCTGAAGTCACCGTGTCGCAAAGCACCGGTTCCGTCACCCTGCGCGCCTCGTTCCCGAACCCGCACGACGAACTGCTGCCGGGCATGTTTGTTCACGCTCAGTTGCAACAGGGTGTGGATGACAAAGGCATTCTTGTGCCGCAGGAAGCCATCATGCATGACGTGAAAGGCGCGCCTTATGTCTATGTGGTGAAAGCCGATAACACCGTCGAGCAGCGTTCCGTCACCACCGGCCAGATGATGAACGGCAACTGGTTAGTCAGTCAGGGATTGAACGACGGCGACAAAGTGATCACCGACGGATTACAGAACGTCAGGCCGGGTGCCAAAGTCAACGCCATCGAGCGCAAAGCCAGCGCCCCTGCCGAACAGGCTAATCTCGCGATGACCGATCCTTCCGCGCAATAGGTGAGCTGAATGTCTACTTTCTTTATTAACCGCCCCATATTCGCCTGGGTTGTCGCCATCGTCATCATGATCGCCGGTGCGCTGTCGATCATGAAACTGCCGATCAACCAGTACCCGAATATCGCGCCTCCGGCGATTTCCGTCAGCGTGACTTATCCCGGTGCCTCCGCAGAAACCGCGCAGAACACCGTCGTTCAGGTGATTGAACAGCAACTGAACGGGCTGGATAACCTGCGCTATATCGAATCGCAAAGTAACAGCGACGGCAGCGCCACCATTATTGCCACCTTCGATCAGGGCACTAACCCGGATATCGCGCAGGTTCAGGTCCAGAACAAAGTGTCGCTGGCCGAATCGCAGTTACCGACCGAAGTGGTCAATCAGGGGATCCGAATTGCCAAATATCAGGCCAACTTTATGTTGCTGGTCAGCCTGATTTCCACTGATGGCAAAATGAGTAACTCGGATCTGAGTAACCTGCTGGTCACCAAACTGGAAGACCCGATCGTGCGTACCAAAGGCGTCGGTGACTTCCTGGTGCTCGGTTCAGAATACGCGATGCGTATCTGGCTCGATCCGGCAAAACTGTACAAATATCAGCTGATCCCAAGTGACGTCAGCGCGGCGATTGAAGCGCAAAACGTGCAGGTGTCGTCCGGTTCACTCGGCGGACTGCCGACGGTCAAAGACAGCAAACTCAGCGCCACCATCATCGGTAAAACCCGTTTCGACAGCATTAATCAGTTCAAAAATGTGCTGCTGAAAGTGAACGCCGACGGCTCGCAGGTGCGTCTCAGCGATGTCGGCAACGTGGATCTGGGGCCGGAAAGTTATTCCATCTCCTCCACCTTTAACGGCAGACCGTCCACCGCTATCGCCCTGCGTCTGGCGAGCGGCGCGAACGTGCTGGATACCGATAAAGCCGTGAAAGCCACCGTCGCCGGGCTGGAAGATTCCCTGCCAGCAGGCGTGAAAGTTGAGTTCCCGTATCAGACCGCACCGGTGGTCAGTGCGTCGATTGAAGAAGTGGTGAAAACGCTGATCGAAGCCATCGTGCTGGTGTTCTGCGTGATGTTGCTGTTCCTGCAAAACCTGCGCGCGACGCTGGTTACCACGCTGGTGGTGCCGGTGGTTCTGCTCGGTACTTTCGGCATTCTGGCGGCTGCGGGGTATTCCATTAACACCCTGACCATGTTCGGGATGGTGCTGGCCATCGGCCTGCTGGTGGATGACGCCATCGTGGTGGTGGAAAACGTCGAACGCGTGATGACGGAAGATAAGCTGCCGCCGAAAGAAGCCACCATAAAATCGATGAAACAGATTCAGGGCGCATTGTTTGGTATCGCGCTGGTGCTGTCTGCGGTACTGGTACCGATGGCCTTCTTCGGCGGCTCGACCGGCATCATCTACCGTCAGTTCTCGATCACTATCGTGTCTGCGATGGCGCTCTCCGTGCTGATGGCGCTGATTTTCACCCCGGCGCTATGTGCCACCATCATCCGGCACAACGACGAGGAAAAATCGCAGAAAGGCTTTGCGGGCTGGTTTAACCGTAACTTCGACAAAGGCGCGATGCGCTACACCCGCGCCGTCGGCACGGTGATCTCCCGCCGCCGTCTGTTTATGGGCATCTACCTGCTGATCGTGATCGCCACCGGCTTTATGTTCACCCGCGTGCCGACCACCTTCCTGCCGGATGAAGATCAGGGCGTGATGCTGGTTCAGGCCACCCTGCCCGCCAACGCCTCAGCGGAACGTACCCAGCAGGTGCTGGATAACGTGCGTGAATACCTGATGACGCAGGAAGGCGGCATTGTTTCCTCGGTGTTCACCGCCAACGGTTTCAGCTTCGCCGGTCGCGGTCAGAACGTCGGGATTGCCTTCGTGCAGCTGAAAACCTGGGCGAAACGTCCGGACGCCGCGCAGAAAGTTCAGGCGCTGGCCGGTCGTGCGATGGCGCATTTCGCCACCATCAAAGACGCCCGCGTGTTTGCTTTCGTGCCGCCAGCGGTAATGGAACTGGGGAACGCCACCGGTTTCGACTTCTTCCTGCAGGACACCAACGGCAAGGGGCATGAGGCGCTGATGGCCGCGCGTAACCAGTTCCTGCAACTGGCGTCGCAGGATAAACGTCTGACCGCCGTGCGCCCGAACGGCATGGAAGATGAGCCGCAATATCAGCTCGAAATCGACGATGAACGCGCGCAGGCGCTCGGGCTGAGCCTCGACGACATCAACAACACCTTGTCGGCGGCCTGGGGTTCGGCGTATGTGAACCAGTTCATGTACAACAACCGCGTGAAGCGCGTTTACATCCAGGGCAAGGCGGCATCCCGCGTCACGCCTGAAGATCTGAACAACTGGTATTTCCGTAACTCCAGCGGCGACATGGTGCCGTGGAGCGCCTTCGGCAGCGGCAAATGGGTCTACGGTTCACCGCGCTACGAGCGTTTCAACGGCGTGTCATCCGTCGAACTGATGGGCGCACCGGCACCGGGTTACAGCTCGGGGGACGCCAACGACGCAGTGATGGAAATCGCGGCCAAACTGCCACCGGGTTACAAAGTGGCATGGCACGGCCTGAGCTATGAAGAAAAACTTTCCGGCTCACAGACGCCAGCGCTTTACAGCCTGTCGATCATCGTGGTGTTCCTGTGTCTGGCGGCGCTGTACGAGAGCTGGTCGATTCCGTTCTCCGTCCTGCTGGTGGTGCCACTGGGGATCTTAGGCACCATCGGCGCCGTGCTGCTGCGCGGGCTGTCGAATGACGTCTTCTTCCAGGTCGGCCTGTTAACCACCGTCGGGCTGGCGGCGAAGAATGCCATATTGATTGTCGAGTTCGCCAAAGAGCTGCATGAGAACGAAGGCATGTCGGTGACGGAAGCGGCGATCGAAGCGGCCAAGCTGCGTATCCGGCCGATCATCATGACCTCGATGGCCTTCATCCTCGGCGTATTCCCGCTGACGATTTCCAGCGGCGCGGGCGCGGGCAGCCAGCACTCCATCGGTACCGCCGTGGTTGGCGGGATGATTACGGCGACCTTCCTGGCGATCTTCTTCGTCCCGATGTTCTACGTGACGATTGTGAATTTGTTCACCCGCAAATCGAAAAAACAAGAGAAGGCGCTTCCGGCGTCTGAGGCAACACACCATGAATAAACCGCATTTCGCGCTGTCGCTTATCGGCGCGTTTTCACTCACCCTGCTGGCGGGCTGTACGATGGAGCCGGATTATCAGCGTCCTGCGCTGCCGGTCGCCAGCCACTGGGACGGTGCCCACACCGCCGCCGCGCAGGATATCGGCTGGAAGGCGTTCTTCAATGAACCGGCGATGAATCAGCTGATTGGCATGTCTCTCGGGAACAACCGCGACCTTCGGGTCGCGGCGTTAAACGTCGATACTGCCCGCGCAGCCTTCCAGATTGACCGCGCCGCGCTGCTGCCGACGCTCGACGCCAGCGCCGGTGAAACCAACCAGCATCTGCCGGGCGGACTGTATTCGACACAAAGCACCGGGCCGGTGACCTATCAGCAATACAGCGCCAATCTCGGCGTGACGTCCTATGAAGTGGATCTGTTTGGCCGCGTGCGCAGCCTGCGTGATCAGGGTCTGGAAACCTTCCTGGCGACAGAGGCGACGCAGCGCGCGACGCAAATCTCGCTGGTGTCTGAAGTGGCTTCCGGCTACCTGAGCCTGGCGGCGGATAACGATCTGCTGAAACTGGCGATCAGCACCGCCGACAGCCAGAACAAATCCTACGAACTGACCAAACGCAGCTACGATTCCGGCATCAGCACCTCGCAGGATCTGGTGCAGGCCGAAACCACGGTACGCGCGGCACAGGCCGATATCGCGCAATATACGCGTCAGGTTCGTCAGGATGTGAACGCGCTGACGCTGCTGGTCGGCACCACCATTCCGCAGAATTTGCTGGCGAACGCCACCCTGCAACAGGACTGGAAATTCCCGCAGACACCGGCCGGATTACCCTCTGATCTGCTGACCCGTCGTCCGGACATTATTGCCGCGGAACATACGCTGAAAGCGGCTAACGCCAATATCGGCGCAGCGCGTGCGGCGTTCTTCCCGAGCATTACGCTGACCGGCACCGCCGGTTCCGAAAGCGGCAGCCTGAGCAAACTGTTCGACGGCGGCACCGGCGCGTGGTCATTTATGCCATCCATAAACATCCCGATCTTCGACGGCGGCGTGAATCAGGCCAATCTCGACATCGCAAAAGACACTAAGAAAATTGATATAGCCAATTATGAGAAAGCGATTCAGACGGCGTTCAAAGAAGTGTCCGACGGCTTAGCCGGACAGGCGACTTACAAAGACGAATTGCTGGCCCGCCAGCAGGACGCCGACGCCAACCAGCGCAACTACGATCTCTCGCAGATGCGCTTCAAAGGCGGAGTCGACAACTACCTGAGCGTACTGGTCGCGCAACGCTCCCTCTATTCTGCTCAGCAAACGCTGATCACCACCCAGCTTGCCCAACTGAATCAGGACATCAGTTTGTATAAAGCATTAGGGGGCGGCTGGAAGGAGTGATTTTTGAGTAAATGGAAACGCCGACGGAAGTCGGCGTTTTTGTTTTCAAGCCGGAGAGACCTTATCCCGCCACATATTCATCGCAGAATCTTCTTCACCAGCTCTCCCCGCGCATCAAAATAACGGCTCGGCCAGATCACGCTCGGATGCACATCCAGCGCCTGTGCAATCACCTTCTCCCCTTTCGGCCATGACCGCGACAGCGCATTCGATAGCGTCGAAGAACTCAATCCCACACTGCGCGATACCGCTGCCAGCGTCGTACCCCGTTTACGCAATGCCGCAATGATGTCTGCCTGATGCCAGTCGGTGTAATTTTGTGCTTTGTTCATGGAGGCTCCTTTCCTGAGTGATGAGTAAATAAAACGTCTACACAGGAAGAGTAAACCGGGAGAAAAATTATTCCAAAACGGGATAAAACCAGATGAATAGTGATCAGGTCATTGATAGATAAGATGAAATGTAATATTGATGAGATAGCTGACTAAATACTGATAAAAAATTATTTTGGTGGGAATTTTAACTCCGTGTAGCCATTAATACCCCACCCCAGCCCTCCCCTTCGCAGGTTAGGGAGCCGACCGAGTTTCTACTCCAACCCCTGCAACAGAGGCGGGAGCCGATCGAGCTTTTAACTCCTCCCCCTGCGAAGGGGGAGGTTGGGAGGGGGTATTACAAATAAAATCAGAAAGTTAATATTGTCTTCCGTCGTGCTATTTCACATCGCAAATGTTCAAGAACCTCAGGTAATTCCTGCATAACCTGAAGATTCGTAAACCGGATAACTTTCATTCCTGAATCACAAAGAAACTCCGTTCTGATTTCATCCGCCACTTTCCCAGTTTCACTGAAATGACTTTCACCATCAAGCTCAACAACAAGCGAAATTTCCGGGGCGTAAAAATCCACGATATAGCGTCCGATCCCATGCTGACGGCGAAATTTAACACCCAGCGCTTTGCCACGAATCGCCTGCCATAAAACAAACTCTGGATAGGTCAGATTTCCCCGCAAATCCTTGCGTAATTCTTTCTGTTTTGAAACGTTGAACATGTCACACCGAGTTGTCTTTAATACCCCCACCCAACCTCCCCCTTCGCTGGGGGAGGAGCCGTACTGAGAGTATCTGCAAATGCGGCGATAATATTTTTCTCACACTATTGCTGCGGCCTTTATTCCAATCTTTTTAATATTCCCTCATTTTCGCCCGCCGTCACATTTGCTAATTATTCATTATTGGTTGTGGAGAGTTTTTGAGTAAAAGAAACGCCGCCGGAAGTCGGCGTTTTGTTTCAAGCAGGAGAAACCTTATCCCGCCACATATTCATCGCAGAATCTTCTTCACCACTCCCCCCGCGCATCAAAATAACGGCTCTGCCAGCGTCGTACCCCGTTTACGCAATGCTGCAATGATGTCTGCCTGATGCCAGTCGGTGTAATTTTATGTTCTGTTCATGGAGGATCCTTTCCTGAGTGATGAGTAAATAAAACGTCTACGGAGGAAGAGTAAACCGGGATAAACGCTGAAGGAGGATAATCAGGTTATTGATAGATAAGATGAAAGGTAATATTGATGAGTTAACTGAGCTAAATACTGATAAAAATTATTTTGGTGGGAATTTTTTCACCGAGTAACCATTAATACCCCACCCCAGCCCTCCCCTTCGCAGGGGAGGGAGCCGAGCCTAAGGAATGGCGGCTTAGTCGCTGCCATTATCAATGTTTCAAGGTTCTTACAATGATGTTCTCTACACCAAAGACCGTTTTACATGTCCTTAGTGCAGAGATAATTCAAACTCTTCTATTTACCCACATCCCCGTTCCATCCGCCGCCCAGGGCAGCGATCAGCTTGACGCTGGTGACCATCTGGGTGCTGAGCAGTGACAGGACACTTTGCTGTTGGGTCAGGCTGGTATTTTCGGTCGTGGCGACGTCGAGATAGTCGATCATCCCGGCCTGATATTGGTTGTTGGTCACGCGGGCGGATTCTTTGGCGGAATCGGCGGCGTTCTGGCGGGCGACCAGTTCGCTGTCCAGCGTGTGCAGTTCGACCAGATAATCTTCCACTTCCTGCATCGCGGTTAACACGCTCTGGCGATAGCTGGCGACATCGGCGTCATACGCGGCTTCGGCTTGTGCCACTTTGCCACGGGTGGAACCGAAATCCAGTACCGTCTGGCTGAGTTCCGGTCCTAAAGACCAGACGCGGTTGGGCAGCGAGAACAGGTTGTGGAAGGCCGAACTGGCGAAACCGCCGCTGGCGCTCAGGGTCAGATCCGGATAATACGCGGCGGTCGCCACACCGACGGCGGCGTTGGAAGAAGCCATGGTGCGTTCGGCAGCCGCGATATCAGGACGGCGCTGCAACAGCTGTGACGGAATGGCATCCGGCATTGGCGGCAGGTTCAGTTTCACGTCGCGTGCCGCAAGGCTGAACTGTGCCGGTGGTTTGCCGATCAGCACGGCGATGGCGTGCTCAAGCTGGGCGCGCTGCCATTGCAGATCCAGCGCCGAGGCGTTGGTGCTTTCCAGCTGCGTCTGCGCCTGCGCCAGTGTGGCACGAGAGGTGTTGCCACCTTCATACTGGTTCTGGATCACGGTCAGATAACGCTGGTAGGCATCAATACTTTGTTTGTAGAGCGCGATTTGCTGATCCATCACCCGCAGCTGGAAATAATCCTGCGCCAGTTCGGCCTGCGCGCTGAGCGTCGCATCAGCCAGATCGGCCTTGCTGGCCTGCGCGCTGGCATCCTGCTCTTCTGCCGTACGGCGCAGTTTGCCCCACAAATCCAGCTCCCAGCTGGCACTCAGTTGTGCGGACTGGCTGTTGCTGGTGGAGGCGGATGTACCGCTGCGCGTGCTACCGACGGTGGCATCGACGGAAGGATACAGGTCGGAACGTGCCTGCGTGACCAGTGCCTGCGCCTGTCGGTATTGCGCGGCATATTGCGCGACGTTCTGGTTGGAAATCTGCACCTGTGTCAGCAGCGATGACAACTCAGGATCCTGATACACCGCCCACCAGTCGCCTTTGGCCTGATTGTCTTTCGGGATGGCGGCGGTCCAGCCTTTGGCTTCTTTAAATGCCGTCGGCATCGCCACGTCCGGTCGTTTGTAATCAGGGCCGACAGCACAGGCGCTGACCAGTAACGCCAGCGCCAGCGGGGCAAGACGGAACACCATAGAACGTGTTTTTTGCAGAGTCATCAGATTCGCTTCAGGGTAATGAGTTTCAGTGTGATCAGTCATGTGTACGGGCCTCCGGCGGCGGCGTGTGAGGACGCAGTCGCTGCCACAGACGGTGCGTCGCGCGGCTGGTGCGATCCATATACAGGTAAACCACCGGCGTGGTGAATAACGTCAGGATCTGGCTCAGCGCCAGACCACCGGCAATCGCCAGCCCCAGCGGGCTGCGCAGATCCGCGTCACCGCCGCTGCCCATCGCCAGCGGCAAGGCACCGAAGAACGCCGCCAGCGTCGTCATCAGGATCGGACGGAAACGCATCAGGCAGGCCTGCGTGATCGCCTGTTGTGGCGTCAGGCCGAGCCGCCGTTCGGCGTCGAGCGCGAAGTCGATCATCATGATCGCATTCTTTTTCACGATGCCGATCAGCAGCAGGATCCCGATCAGTGCGATCACCGTCAGTTGCGTTCCCGTGACCAGCATCAGCAACAGCGCGCCAAGCCCGGCAGACGGCAGCGTGGAAAGAATGGTCAGCGGGTGAATATAACTTTCATACAGCACGCCGAGCACGATATACACCGCCGCCAGCGCGGCCAGGATCAGCCAGGGCATGGAGCTGGCCAGCGCTTCAAATGCCTGCGCCGTACCGGCATAACTGCCATGAACGGTATCCGGTAAACCGATTTGCGCCATGGCCGTTTTCAGCGCCGCCTGCGCATCTTCCAGCGCATAACCGTCGGCGAGGTTGAAGGCAATCGTGGTGGTCGCCGTCTGTCCCTGATGGGAAACCGACAGCGGTGCATTCGCCCCGCTGAAAGTGGCAAACGCCGACAACGGCACCTGATTACCGGCATCCGTCACCACATACAGCTGATGCAGCACATCCGGATTACTGGTGTAGTCGGATGTCAGGTTCATCACCACGTGATACTGGTTCAGCGTTTTGTAAATCGTGGCAACCTGCCGCTGGCTGAAGGCGTTATTGAGCAGCGTGTCGATCATCTTCACGTTCACGCCGAGCTGCGTGGCGCGATCCCGGTCGATATTGAGCATGATCTCCTGCCCGCCGGTCTGCGCATCGGAATCCACGCCGGTCAGTTGCGGCAGTTTCGCCAGGGCTTTCTGCACTTTCGGCGCCCATTCACGCAGCACGGAAAGATCGTCAGATTGCAGGCTGTACTGATATTGCGCGTTGGCGCTGCGCCCGCCGATATGCAGATCCTGCGCGGCCATCAGGAACAGCTGCGCGCCCGGCTCTTTGCCGGTGGCCATCATCAGGCGGTTAGCCACCTGATTGGCGGTCGCGGTGCGTTTGTCGAAATCTTTCAGACGCACGAAGAAGGTGGCGGTGTTACGTGATCCGAAACCGCCGCTGCCCGCTGAACTCATGACGGCTTCCACCGCCGGATCATCCTGAATGATCTTGCTGTATTTCAGCACCTGCGGCTGGATCGACTGGAACGAGGTGTTCTGATCCGCACGCAACATGCCCATCAGCATGCCGGTGTCCTGATCGGGGAAGAAGCCTTTTTCCACCACGGTATACAGATAGAAATTGAGCAGGATGGTCAGGAACAAACCGACCAGCGTGATCAGCTGATGACGCATCACCCAGCCGAGCGCCGCAGAATACGCCGCCAGCAGTTTATTCAGCCCGCGTTCGATCATGCGGTAAATGCGTGGCTGACGTTTTTCCACCGGCGGTTTGCGTTTGAGGAAGCGCGCGCACAGCATCGGCGTCAGACTCAGCGACACCAGCATCGAAATGATCAGCGAGACGCTGAGCGTGACCGCAAATTCGCGGAACAGACGCCCGACGATGCTGCCCATCAGCAGGATCGGAATGAACACCGCGATCAGCGAGAGCGTCATCGACAGCACGGTGAAGCTGACTTCCTGCGCGCCTTTCAGCGCCGCCCGCACCGGCCCCATTCCCTCCTCGATATGCCGCGTAATATTTTCCAGCACCACAATGGCGTCATCGACCACAAAGCCGGTGGAGATGATCAGCGCCATCAGCGACAGGTTATCCAGACTGTAGCCGAGCAGATACATCACCGCGCAGGTGCCGATCAGCGAAACCGGCAGCGCCACCGCAGGGATCAGCACCGCATTCCAGTTGCGCAGGAAGACAAACACCACCGCGATCACCAGCAGCGTGGCTTCCAGCAGGGTCATTTCGGTATCCCGCAGGGAAGCCGACACGTTCGGCGAGCGGTCCAGCGCCAGATTAAGCTGCACGTCGCCGGGCAGGCTTTCTTTCATCAGCGGCAGCGCGGCCTTGATCGCCTCGATGGTTTCCAGCATGTTCGCGCCAGCCTGACGCGTCACACCAATCATTACCGACGGCGTGCTGTTGTAATAACCGACGTTGTATTTGTCTTCGACCGAATCGTACACATTGGCGATGTCGCTGAGGCGGATGGCCGAGCCGTTGATGTAGGTGACGATCAGCGTTTTGTACTGCGCGGCAGTACTTTGCTGGCCGTTGCCTTCAATCATCCACGACTGATCCGACCCTTGCAGCAGGCCCTTCGGCAGATTACTGGTGCTGTCGGCAATGGCGCTGCGAATGGTGTCGAGGGAAATCCCGTAAGAAGTGATCGCTTCCGGGCGCAAATCAATGCGCACGCCCGGCAGCGCGGAACCCACCAGCGAAACCTGGCCGACGCCGTTGACCTGCGCGATTTTCTGTTGCAGCTGGCTCGAGGCGATATCGTACAGCTCGCCTTTACTGCGCGTGGCAGAGGTCAGCGCCAGCATGATGATCGGCGCATCCGACGGGTTGGCTTTACGATAGGTCGGCAGCGACGGCATGCTGCTCGGCAGCAAGGCGCGGGAGGCGTTGATCGCCGCCTGTACGTCGCGCGCCGCGCCGTTGATGTCGCGATCCAGATCGAACTGCAAAATGACGCTGGTCGAACTTTGCGAGCTGCGCGAGGTCATTTCCGTCACCCCGGCGATTTGCCCGAGCGCCCTTTCCAGCGGCGTCGCTACCGTTGCCGCCATGGTTTCAGGACTGGCACCGGGCAGACTGGCGCTGACCAGAATGGTCGGGAAATCCACCTGCGGCAGCGGTGCCACCGGCAGCAGGCGATACCCGAGCAAACCGAGCAGGAGTATCGCCATCGTCAGCAGCAAAGTCGCCACCGGACGGAAGATGAAGAAACGCGAAATGTTCATTTATTCCGCCTGCTTCGCTGCGCGGCGATGACGCGGATTCAGACGGTGAGAAAGCCGGTCAAACATCAGGTAAATCACCGGCGTGGAGAACAGCGTCAGGATCTGACTGAAGATCAGACCGCCGACGATCACCAGCCCCAGCGGCTGACGCAGTTCCGCGCCGGATCCGCTCGCCAGCATCAGCGGCAGTGCGCCGAGCAGCGCCGCCATGGTGGTCATCATGATCGGACGGAAACGCAGTAGACACGCCTGATGGATCGCCTCACGCGGCGAGAGACCCTGCTTGTTTTCCGCATCCAGCGCAAAGTCGATCATCATAATGGCGTTCTTTTTCACGATGCCGATCAGCAGGATCACCCCGATCAGGGCGATCAGGCTGAACTCGGTACCGGCGAAGATCAGCGACAGCAACGCGCCCACCGCCGCTGACGGCAGCGTGGACAGAATGGTCACCGGATGAATAAAGCTTTCGTACAGAATACCGAGCACCACATACATGGTCAGCAGCGCGGCGAGGATCAGCCACAGCGTGTTGCCGGTCGCACTCTCAAACGACGCCGCCGCGCCCTGATAGCGCAAAGTAATACTGTCCGGCATGGCGATATCGGCCACGGTATCTTTAATGGCCTGCTGCGCCTGTTCCAGCGAGTAATCGTCTTTAAGATTAAACGACACGGTCACCGCCGGGAACTGGTTCAGGCGCGCCTGCAACAGAGCGCCGGTACGCATGTGGATTTTGGCGATCGACGTCAGTTTGATCATGCCGTTGGTCGCACCCGAATTCGTGGTCGGGTTACCGCTGTCCGATGTGGTGGACGTGGTCGTCGTGGTGGTCGCTGCCGTGCCGCTGGTCGAGGTGCTGTTGTTGGTCGCCAGATAGACATCGTCAAACGAAGCCGGTGACTGCTGGAACTGCGGCGCCACTTCCAGCACCACGCGGTACTGGTTCGCCTGGGTAAAGATGGTGGAAACCAGACGCTGACCGAAGGCGTTATACAGCGCGGTATCGACGTCAGAAGCGGTAATGCCGTAACGCGCTGCGGCGTCCCGATCCAGCTCCACATACGCGATCTGCCCCTGATTTTGCAGGTTGCTGACCACGTCGCTGAACTCCGGCAAGGCACTGAGTTTTTCAATCAGTTTCGGCGTCCATTCCACCAGATTTTCGCTGTCGGAATCATCCAGCGTGAACTGGTACTGGCTCGGCGTCACCTGATCGTCCACGGTCAGATCCTGCGAAGCCTGCATGTAAAGTGCAATACCCGGTACGCCGGCGGTTTCCTGCTTCAGACGTTCAATGATCGCCGGGGCACGTTCGCTGCGCTCATCAAACGATTTCAGGCTGATCTGCAAACGCCCGCTGTTCAGGCTGGTGTTATTGCCGTCCACACCGATGGTAGACGACACGCTTTCCACATCAGGATCGTTGAGAATAGCGGCGGTCAGTAACTGCTGACGGCGCCCCATTTCGCTGAAGGATACGTCCTGTGACGCCTGGGTGATCCCCTGGATCATCCCGGTATCCTGCGACGGGAAGAAGCCTTTCGGTACAATCACATACAGCAACGCGGTAAATACCAGAGTGGCGGCGGCGACCAGCAGAGTGAGCTTCTGGTGATTGAGCACCACGATCAGCATGCGGTCGTAACCGGCGATCATTTTGTCGAAGAACTCGCCGCCTTTGCGGTAAAACTTGCTCTGTTTTTCTTCCGGCGTATGGCGCAGTAAATAGGCGCACAGCATCGGGGTGAGCGTCAGCGACACCACCATCGACACCAGTATCGACACCGCCAGCGTAATGGCGAATTCACGGAACAGACGCCCGACCACATCGCCCATAAACAGCAGCGGGATCAGCACCGCAATCAGCGAGAACGTCAGGGAAATAATGGTGAAACCGATTTGCTGCGAGCCTTTCAGCGCCGCCTGCATCGGCGTTTCGCCCTCTTCCAGACGCCGCGAAATGTTTTCCACCACCACGATGGCGTCATCAATAACAAAGCCGGTGGCGATGGTCAGCGCCATCAGTGACAGGTTATTAAGGCTGAAACCGCACAGGTACATCACGCCGAAAGTACCGACCAGCGACAGCGGCACCGCAACGCTCGGGATCAGTGTCGCCGCGACATTGCGCAGGAACAGGAAGGTGACCATCACCACCAGCGCAATCGACAGCAGCAGTTCAAACTGAACATCGCTGATCGAGGCACGGATGGTTTGCGTACGGTCTGACACCACGCTGACTTTCACCGATTCCGGCAGGGCTTCCTGCAATTTCGGCAACTGCGCTTTAATGGCATCCACCACCTGAATCACGTTCGCGCCCGGCTGACGCTGCACGCTGATAATGATCGCCGGTTGCTTGTTCGCCCACGCGGAAAGGTACTGGTTTTCCGGCGCTTCGGAGAGCGTCGCCACATCCCGCAGACGCAGTGCCGCACCGTTTTCATAATTGACGATCAGGTTGCCGTATTCATCCGCGGTACGCAGCTGATCATTGGCATCAATGGTGATCGAATGGTTCGGGCCATCAAAGCCGCCTTTGGAGCCGTTGACGTTGCTGTTACCGATCAGCGTGTTGATGGTTTCCAGACTGAGGTTATGCGCCGCCAGCTTACGCGGATCCACCTGCACACGGATGGCAGGCTGATGGCCGCCCGCCAGTGTCACCATACCGACGCCGGAAATCTGCGACAGTTTCAGCGCCACGCGGGTATTCACCAGATCCTGCACTTTGGTCAGCGGCAACGATTCAGACGTTGCCGCCAGCGTCAGCACGGCGGCATCCGCCGGGTTCACTTTTTTGTAGGTCGGCGGGTTCGGCAGATCGCTTGGTAGCAGGCTGTCAGCAGCGTTAATCGCCGCCTGCACTTCCTGCTCGGCGACGTCGAGGGACAGATCCAGCGAGAATTTCAGCGTGATAATGGATGAACCGCTGGCGCTGGTGGAATACATCTGGCTCAGCCCCGCCATCTGCCCGAGCTGACGCTCAAGCGGCGCGGTGATGCCGGACGCCATCACATCCGGGCTGGCCCCCGGATACAGCGTGGTGACCTGAATGGTCGGATAATCCACCTGCGGCAGCGCCGAGGTCGACAGCATGTTGTAGGCGAAAATCCCCGACAACAGCACGGCGACCATCAGCAGAATGGTCGCGACCGGCCGGAGTATAAAGAGGCGTGAAGGATTCATTTAGACCCGCTGTCTTTACCGGCTGTGTTTTTGTCTGCATCAGGTGCCGTTTTGTCCGCGCCGGTGGTGGCTTTATCCACACCGCCGCTTTGCTCGCGGGCTTTAGACGAACCGTCTGCCGCCACAGCCTCACCGGCGTTTGGCGTGACAATCTCGACTTTGGTGCCGTTGTTCAGGCGGTCAATACCGGTGGTCACCACCTGCTCGCCCGGCTTCACGCCGGAGAGGATCGCCACCTGATTGTCGCCAAAGTCCGGCCCGGATTTCACGCTGCGGCGTTCAATGGTGTTGTCGGCTTTCACCACATACACGAAGTCGCCGTCGCTGCTCAGCTGCAATGCCGCCGCCGGGATCACCGTCGCGTCTTTCAGCGTCGCGACCTGTAAGCGGGCATTCACAAACTGGTTCGGATAGAGTTTTTCATCGGCGTTATCGAACAACGCTTTCAACTTGATGCTGCCGGTGCTGGTATCAATTTCGTTGCTGATAAATTGCAATTTGCCCTGCCCGAGCACGTCGCTGCCCGTCTGATCAAAAGCCGTGGTCGGCAACTGATTGCCGCCGCGCAGGGCTTTGAGCAGGGTTTGTAAGTTGCTTTGCGGCACGCTGAAGGTCACGGCAATCGGCTGCGTCTGGGTGATGGTAACGATGCCGGTGGTGGAACTGCTGGTCACCATGTTGCCCGGATCGACAAGACGTAACCCCACATGCCCGCTGACCGGCGCGGTAATTTTCGCGAACTCAAGATTCAGTTTGGCGGCGGCGATTTGGGCCAGATCGGCTTTCACCGCACCGGCGTACTGACCGGCGGTCGCAATCTGGCTTTCCAGATCCTGACGCGCGAGGGAATCCTGCGCATACAATTTGCGGTAACGCGCCAGCGTCAGCTCGGCACTTCTCGACAGCGCCTGATTCTGGGCTAAATCGCCCTGATATTGTTCCAGCGTGGCCTGATAGCTGCGCGGATCAATCTGCGCCAGCAACTGGCCCTGCTCCACTTTCTGCCCTTCGGTGAAATACACCTTCATCAGCTGGCCGTCGACCCGGCTGGTCACCGTCACCGTGGCGTTCGCCACCACCGTGCCCAGCGCACGCAGATAAACCGGCACATCGGCCTGCGTGGCTTTTCCGGCCTGCACCGGCGTTGCCATTCCTGCCATCATCTGGCCGCGCACCGCGCGCATACCGCTACGGCCCGGTTTTTTATGGGCAGAGGGATCAGAGGCACTTTGATGGAAAGCAAAAAACCAGACCAGGATCGCAGCAACGATAATGGCAACGATAACCCACACGAAGGTGCGCTTTTTGGAACGAGACGAGGCAGTCGGCAGCATAAATTTCTTGGTTTCGCAGTATTAATGAGGAGAAAACAGCTGAAAAATGACCTTCAACCAGAGATTTTCAATATCAGTCAAAAAACCATTATCCCTGAAAAGCCCCTGTGGCTGTTTTTAGGACAACGTAAAGATTTCGTTAGCAATTAAGAATTTCTATTTCATTCAGCAGGATGAATTATACCCGCTAATTTATCCCTTCATGGCCTGTCATGTTAAGAACTAAATGAGAATGAATATTGAAGAAGGGGGCAGAAAATTATCAGGAAGTGTCAAGCTACGCCGGAATTTTGTCAGGAAAACGCAGACTTAGGAGAAAAATAAATCTGCCGCGCCACCCGAACGGGTGATAAAACCAGCGGTAAATACTGAAAATACCACTTATTGATAATTTATATTGTTTGCCTCGACCACGGCTTGATATGGTGAAATTTCTGATTGTTTTTCATCTTCATGGCAGGGACTCAGGCGAATGCAGACAAAATTTCAATCCAGACCGGTGATAGGGGTAACACTCGACAGTGAGGAGGCCGGGGGCTATGCCGATTTTCCGTGGTATGCGTTACGACAAAATTACATGAACAGTCTGGCAGAGCTGGGCGCCGTGCCGCTGGCCTTGCCACATCACGCCGCACTGGCCGATGAATATCTGGCGTTGTGCGACGGGATTGTCGTCACCGGCGGCGCGTTTGATGTTCCGCCTGAACTCTTTAATGAGCAACAGACCAGCGATCAGGTTCGCCTGAAACCCGCCCGCACCGAATTTGAAAAAGCCATCGTCAAAGGGGCCATGCAACGCAATATGCCGCTGCTGGGGATCTGCGGCGGTCAGCAACTGCTGGCGGTTCTGACCGGTGGCACGCTGCATCAGCACATTCCCGATGCGCTGCCCGATGCCCTTGAACACAGCACGACTGTTGATACTGAAAACGCGGGCGGCAAAAAGCGCGCGCGTCATGCGGTGGAGATTGTCGAAGGCACGCTGCTCAGCCGCTCGGTAGATCGCGACCATTACGAGGTCAACAGCTCGCACCATCAGGCAGTTAAATCGGTCGGCCCCGGTTGTATCGTCAATGCGTACGCGCCCGACGGCGTGATCGAAGGCATTGAATGTGAAGGCTATGATTTCTGCCTTGGCGTGCAATGGCACCCTGAATATCAGCAACATGCGCAGGATACCCAACTGCTTAATGCCTTTGTTACCGCCGCTGCCCGCTATCAGCAGGGAATGCGCGTCGCGGGTAAAGCGATGAGTGAAGCCATGAACGAGGTGATTGGCCGTTCCGGGAACGAACCGGCATGAATCAGGCAGAACTGAAAGCCCGCACGGAACAGATATTGCGGGATCTGCATATCGACCCGGCGGTGATCGCTCACCGTACGTTGCCCTACTTCGAAGAAGTAAGTGAGCACTTACTGGAGGATGTGGAAACTGATCCTGAAACCGGTAAAACCTACCGCCTGATCGCCCCCGCCTCCGCCGCCTGGCATAAGATGAAACAGCAGGCTGCCGCCGACGGCGTGGAGATTTATCTGGTCTCTGCTTTTCGCAGTCTGGATTATCAGGCCGGGTTACTGCGTAAGAAGCGGGATCAGGGAATTTCTCCGGCCGTCTTCTTCACCTCGCTGGCGCCCCCCGGATGCAGCGAACATCACACCGGCTGCGCGGTCGACATCAATACCCCCGGCTGCGATGAAGTGACTGGCGTGTTCGGCGAAACTGAGGCTTTTCAGTGGTTGCAGGCCAACGCCGCTGGCTTCGGTTTCGTGATGTCCTTCCCGCTGAACAACCCGTGGGGCTTCATTTATGAGCCGTGGCACTGGTGCTGGCATCCACAATAAAATACAGTGACCTGCTTCTCAGTTTCCATCACTAAAAT
Organism: Rahnella victoriana; assembly: GCF_021276285.1. Taxonomy (NCBI): domain Bacteria; kingdom Pseudomonadati; phylum Pseudomonadota; class Gammaproteobacteria; order Enterobacterales; family Yersiniaceae; genus Rahnella; species Rahnella victoriana. Next base: position 2,484,955 of record NZ_CP089919.1, on the reverse strand, counting down.
TGTCGCCGAAACATTTATCTGTTAGGCCAGTTTTCTGTTCCATTTTTCGAACAAATAAAACACACTATGCCCTCAACAGACGTCTGCCCGACAGATGTCTGATCCCAACATCATTCTTATAAGTCATAAATTTCAATGCAATCAGATACCGTTTCGCGCAGGACAGCATGGCTCCGCGTTGTGATGATGGCTATTGCCGCGTTCATCTTCAACACCACTGAATTCGTGCCCGTCGGATTACTTTCCGATATCGCCGCCAGTTTCAACATGAAGACCGCACAGGTCGGGCTGATGCTGACCATCTACGCCTGGGTAGTGGCGCTGATGTCACTGCCGCTGATGCTGCTGACCCGCAATGTTGAGCGAAAACGGTTACTGATCGTCATCTTTGTGATATTCATCGCCAGCCATATTCTTTCGGTTGTGGCCTGGGATTTCTGGAGTCTGGTCGCCTCGCGCGTCGGTATCGCCCTCGCCCATGCGATTTTCTGGTCAATTACCGCGTCGCTGGCCATCCGCGTCGCCCCTGCCGGTAAAAAAACGCAGGCGCTCAGTATGTTAGCCACCGGCACCGCGCTGGCGATGGTGCTCGGTTTACCGCTCGGTCGCCTGATCGGCCAGTATCTTGGCTGGCGCACCACCTTTATGAGCATCGGCATCGTTGCGCTGCTGACGCTGATTTGCCTGATCAAACTGCTGCCACCGTTACCGAGTGAACATACGGGTTCACTGAAAAGCGTGCCGATGCTGTTCCGTCGTCCGGCGCTGGTCGGCATGTATCTGCTGACTGCACTGATAGTGACCGCTCACTATACGGCATACAGCTACATCGAGCCGTTTATCCAGACCGTCGCCAGTATGGGTGAAAACTTCACCACCTTCCTGCTGCTGATTTTCGGCGGCGCGGGCATCCTCGGCAGCATTGCGTTCAGCGTGCTCGGCAACCGCTTCCCGGCGGCGATGCTCAGCGGCCCGATCCTGCTGGTCACCCTCAGCATGTTGCTGTTATTTGTGGCGGTGATGAATCCGGTCGCTATTTCAGTCCTTTGTGTGATCTGGGGGCTGGCAATGATGATTATCGGCCTGGCACTGCAGGTGCGTGTACTGGCGCTGGCGACAGACGCTACTGACGTCTCAATGGCGCTGCTGTCCGGCATCTATAACATCGGTATCGGCGCGGGCGCGCTGATCGGTAATCAGGTGAGTCTGCATCTTGAAATGAGCCACGTCGGTTACGCCGGTGGCCTGATTGGCTGCGTGGCCTTCGTGTGGTGTCTGACGATTTTCAAACGCTATCCGCAGCTGAAGGTGACGAACTGACACCTGAATGTGAAAAGAAAACCGGCATATCTGCCGGTTTTTTTATGCCTGTATGTTCAATTGATTAGCGCAATAACTTCAGATTTCCGGTCAGTGATTTAATCCATTTTTCCGGCCCGACCAGACCCACGCCATCGAGTACTTCATCGTATAAATCCCGCAGCGGAAACGTCATTTCGTATTGCTCAAACTGATGCATCGTGCGCGCAAATGCCGGGAACGGCACCACGCTGCGCTCGCCTGCTGCGTCCAGCGCCTTAAACATCAGCGCCTTAATGTGATCCGGCGTTGCCTGCAGAACGGGCAGCGGAGTTTTAGAGATAGTATCGGTCGTGACGCCCTTTGCATCCGTCAGTGAACTGCCAGCCAGCATCGGAAATTTTGCTGCTAATCCGATGCCAATTACGCCAGCCGTGTTCGCCAGTAATCCCGGTGGAAGCTCCGCGTTGAGGATAATTGCCACCCGCAGGTTGTCTGCCATTTTGTACGCCCTTTTCATCATTATTGATGACAAAAATGATAGCGGCCGGCCGCTGGAAGGTGCTTTCTTTTTGCGCGGTAAAATGCCCTAATCTGGTTATTCCTTTCTGAAAATCACACATATAAGGCAGATTATGTCCGTAGCTGAAATTTCACCGGCAGACCTTCGCATTCTTAAACAACTTCAGAAATCAGGCAGAATGACCAATCAGGAGCTGGCGGAAAAAGTGGGCATGGCAGCCTCACCCTGCTGGCGGCGCATGAAACAGCTGGAAGACAGCGGCGTGATCACCGGTTATCAGGCAAACATCGACCGGAAGAAAATCGGGCTGGGGCTGCTGGCGTTTATCCGGGTAAAAATCGACAGCCACAGCGAGGAAGATGCGCAACGTTTCGAGCAGGAAGTCGGCGCTCTGCCTCCGGTGATTGCCTGTTACGCGATTGCCGGTGACGCGGATTTTATGTTGCAGGTGGTCACAAAAGATCTCGACAGTTTTTCCAGCTTCGCGATGGAAGTGGTGCGGCGTTTACCGGGCATTAAAGAGATGCAGACTTCGTTTGTGCTTCGGGAAGTGAAACCGCTGGATGTGTTGCCGCTGGAGGGGATTTAAGGACATTCGAGGGTATGGCAAAATGCTGAACGATGTTGAATAAAACACTTCCTGGCCAACATGACAAGTAGATAGTTATGCGATAAAATTTACATAAATATGCAAAATGTCTTTTACCCGACGCCGGTTTTGCGATATCAATATAGGCATTGAAACCTTTAGCAGACAGACCCAATTCATACAGGATTTAACCGATGACAACTATTCTCAAGCACCTTCCTATCAATCAGCGTGTGGGTATCGCTTTCTCCGGCGGTCTGGACACCAGCGCAGCACTGCTGTGGATGCAGAAAAAAGGCGCTATCCCTTATGCCTACACGGCCAACCTGGGTCAGCCTGATGAAGAAGATTACGATGCCATTCCGCGTAAAGCGATGGAGTACGGTGCAGAGAAAGCTCGCCTGATCGATTGCCGCAAGCAACTGGTTGCCGAAGGGATTGCTGCTATTCAGTGTGGCGCGTTCCATAACACCACCGCAGGTGTCACTTACTTCAACACCACCCCGCTGGGTCGTGCCGTCACCGGTACTATGCTGGTTGCCGCGATGAAAGAAGACGGCGTGAATATCTGGGGTGACGGCAGCACGTACAAAGGTAACGATATCGAGCGTTTCTATCGTTACGGCCTGCTGACCAATGCTGAACTGAAAATTTATAAACCGTGGCTGGATACCGACTTTATCGATGAACTCGGCGGCCGTCATGAGATGTCCGAGTTTATGATTCAGTCCGGTTTCGACTACAAAATGTCGACTGAGAAAGCCTACTCCACAGACTCCAACATGCTGGGCGCGACGCACGAAGCCAAAGATCTGGAGTTCCTCGATTCCGGCGTCAAAATCGTTAATCCGATTATGGGCGTGAAATTCTGGGACGAGAATGTGGTCGTGAAAGCGGAAGAAGTGGTTGTCCGTTTTGAACGCGGTTATCCGGTTGCACTGAACGGCGTGACCTTTGACGACAGCGTTGAGCTGATGATGGAAGCCAACCGCATCGGTGGCCGTCACGGTCTGGGCATGAGCGATCAGATTGAAAACCGTATTATCGAGGCCAAAAGCCGTGGCATCTACGAAGCCCCGGGAATGGCGCTGCTGCACATCGCTTACGAGCGTCTGCTGACCGGTATTCACAACGAAGACACCATCGAGCAATACCATGCGAACGGCCGCGTGCTGGGTCGTCTGCTGTATCAGGGCCGTTGGTTTGATCCTCAGGCTCTGATGCTGCGTGACTCCGCTCAGCGTTGGGTCGCCAGCGAAATCACCGGTGAAGTGACACTGGAACTGCGTCGCGGCAACGACTACACCATCATGAATACCGTGTCTGAGAACCTGACCTACAAACCAGAACGTCTGACCATGGAAAAAGGCGATTCCGTGTTCTCACCGGATGACCGTATTGGTCAGCTGACCATGCGTAACCTGGATATCACCGATACCCGTGAGAAGCTGCAAAACTACGTTGAGACAGGCTTGCTGACTTCTTCTGCCTCTACCGGTTTACCGCAGGTGGATAACAACAATCTGCCGCGCGGATTGCAGGTAAAGAATAAGTAATTGCTGTTGGTGTAAACCATTTGCTAGAACTTGCATGGATCCGTTCCTTGCTCCTCCCCCTGCGAAGGGGGAGGCTGGGAGGGGGTTTAGCAAATCATAAAATAGTCGATATTTCCGCATTGCGATCTGACCTTAATACCCCACCCCAACCCTCCCCTCCGCAGGGGAGGGAGCTGGCCGAATTCTTACGCGGCAACCGTGCTTGAAAGCCTTCATGTTTCTTCTCTCCCTGCGCAGTATAGGCAGCTGATTTGCATCGACTTTTAGTTTTTGATTCAAAAATTTAAATGTGCAGAAACGACGTACAGGAAATATGACTAAACCAAGTGGATAAGAACGGAATTGATGTAATAATTATATATAAATTCAATGAATTGCAATGATCTACAGGGATTGCAGGCGTGCTCCTCCCCCTGCGAAGGGGGAGGCTGGGAGGGGGTTTAGCAAACCCTAAAATAGTCGATATTTCCGCATTGCGATCTGACCTTAATACCCCACCCCAACCCTCCCCTTCGCAGGGGATGGAGCTGATTTGCATCGTTTTTTAACTTTTGAGTTCGAAATTTAGACATGCAGAAACGTCGTACAGGAAATACGAATAAAAGAGAGTAGGTAGTGGATTTTTGAGAGTAGTGAACAGATTTGAGGAAGAAGCTTTTGGAGCGGGTGAAGGGAATCGAACCCTCGTATGCAGCTTGGGAAGCTGCCGTTCTACCATTGAACTACACCCGCATCGGTGTGCGACTGGCATTATAACCGGTTACGACGGCGGAGCAAGGCGTGATTGCGGATAAGCGCTGGAGTTTTAAGCAGTTAGCATGTGGCGTGATCTGCAGCATGAAAAAGGGCGCCGGAGCGCCCTTTTGTTGTTTCTGAGGAAACTTATTTCTGTGTCTGCGGACGCATTGCCGGGAACAGGATAACGTCGCGGATGGTGTGGCTGTTGGTGAACAGCATAACCATACGGTCGATACCAATGCCCAGACCGGCAGTCGGTGGCAGGCCGTGTTCCAGCGCTGTCACGTAGTCTTCGTCATAGAACATCGCTTCGTCGTCGCCTGCATCTTTCGCAGAAACCTGATCAGCAAAACGCTGTGCCTGGTCTTCTGCATCGTTCAGCTCGGAGAAGCCGTTACCGATTTCACGGCCACCGATGAAGAATTCGAAACGGTCAGTGATTTCAGGGTTCTCGTCATTACGGCGCGCCAGCGGAGAAACTTCTGCCGGGTACTCAGTAATGAAGGTTGGCTGGATCAGCTGTGCTTCTGCAGTTTCTTCGAAGATTTCAGTCACGATACGGCCCAGACCCCAGCTCTTCTCGATGTTGATACCGATAGATTCTGCGATAGCGGTCGCTTTAGCCAGATCGTCGAGATCAGCGACGTTGGTTTCCGGACGGTATTTGCAGATCGCTTCACGCATGGTCAGTTTGGCGAAAGGCTTGCCGAAATCGAAAGTCTGCTCGCCGTACTGCACAACGCTGCTGCCCAGAACGGACTCCGTCAGGGTGCGGAACAGGGTTTCGGTCAGAACGATCAGGTCTTTGTAATCCGCGTACGCCATGTAGAGTTCCATCATGGTGAACTCTGGGTTGTGACGCGGAGAAACGCCTTCGTTACGGAAGTTACGGTTGATTTCGAATACGCGATCGAAGCCGCCAACAACCAGACGTTTCAGATACAGTTCCGGCGCGATACGCAGGTACATGTCGATGTCGAGCGCATTATGGTGAGTAATGAACGGACGTGCCGCTGCGCCACCAGGGATCACCTGCATCATCGGGGTTTCGACTTCGATGAAGCCGTTTTCCACCATGAAGCTGCGGATACCCGACATGATCTGAGAACGGATCTTGAAGGTTTTACGGGAGTCTTCGTTAGCGATCAGGTCGAGGTAACGCTGACGGTAACGCGCTTCCTGATCCTGCAGGCCGTGGAATTTGTCCGGCAACGGACGCAGCGCTTTGGTCAGCAGACGCAGTTCAGAACAATGGATCGACAGTTCGCCGGTCTTGGTTTTGAACAGTTTACCGGTCGCACCCAGGATATCGCCCAGATCCCATTTTTTGAATTGCTCGTTGTAGATGCCTTCCGCGAGGTCATCACGCGCAACGTAAAGCTGGATACGGCCGCCGACATCCTGCAGGGTGACGAAAGACGCCTTGCCCATGATACGGCGGGTCATCATACGGCCACCCACGGTGACTTCGATGTTTAATGCTTCCAGTTCTTCGTTGGTCTTTTCGCCATATTTCGCATGCAATTCATCAGAGATGCTGTCACGACGGAAATCGTTAGGGAAAGCGATACCGGATTCACGCAGTAAAGCCAGCTTCTCACGACGAGATTTCAGCTCGTTGTTAAGATCTGGTACGTTTTCTGCGCTTTGCGCTGCTGGTTGTTGCTCAGACATTTTGGTTCCTCATAACCCGGCTTTCAAACTTGCCTCAATGAATTTATCCAGGTCGCCATCCAGTACGGCCTGCGTATTTCGCGTTTCGACACCCGTGCGTAAATCTTTGATACGGGAATCGTCCAGCACGTATGAACGAATCTGGCTGCCCCAGCCGATGTCAGACTTGTTGTCTTCCAGCTGCTGTTTGTCCGCATTTTTCTTTTGCATCTCATACTCATAAAGCTTCGCACGCATCTGCTTCATGGCCTGATCTTTGTTTTTATGCTGGGAGCGGTCGTTCTGACACTGGGTCACAATGTTGGTCGGAAGGTGGGTAATACGTACCGCAGATTCCGTTTTGTTGACGTGCTGACCACCCGCACCGGACGCGCGGTATACGTCGATACGCAGGTCGGCAGGGTTAATTTCGATTTCGATATCGTCATCCACTTCCGGATACACAAACGCGGAACTGAAAGACGTATGGCGACGGCCGCCGGAATCGAACGGGCTTTTACGCACCAGGCGGTGAACGCCGGTTTCTGTACGCAGCCAGCCGAATGCATAATCACCGATGATCTTGATGGTGGCAGATTTAAGCCCTGCGACTTCACCGTCAGACTCTTCGATCACTTCAGTTTTGAAACCCTTGGCTTCTGCCCAGCGCAAATACATACGCAGCAGCATGCTCGCCCAGTCCTGCGCTTCCGTACCACCGGAACCGGCCTGAATGTCGAGGTAGCAGCTCGCGCTGTCGTATTCGCCGGAGAACATGCGACGGAATTCCAGCTGTTCCAGTTTGGCGGTCAGAACATCGAGTTCGGCAACCGTTTCGTTGAAGGTGTCTTCATCATCGGCTTCAACAGCCAGTTCCAGCAGGCCGGTCACATCTTCCGCGCCCTGCAACAACTCATCGATGGTTTCAACGATAGCTTCCAGTGAGGAACGTTCTTTGCCCAGCGCCTGTGCGCGTTCTGGCTCGTTCCAGACGTCCGGCTGTTCCAGCTCGGCGTTTACTTCTTCGAGGCGTTCTTTCTTGGCATCATAGTCAAAGATACCCCCGAAGAACGACTGTCCGCTCGGACAGGTCCTGAATGCGGTTTTTAACCGGATTAATTTCAAACATGATTTTTCGCGTCTTACGTTAGATTCGGAGTTGGCCCAATGCCATTCGAACCGCCGATTCTAACGGAATTAGCGGTCTTTTTATAGCAAGGAGCCGTTTTTTTGCAGGGTTTATTGCGGGCGAAAATCGCTTATTTCGGCCATAAATGTTCGATGATCAGCTGAACGCTACGATTTCCCCGAAATTCATTGATATCCAGCCGGTAAGCAAGCTGCACTTCGCGGATGCTGCTGTCCGGCCAGAACGTCGGATCGATATTAAAGGCAATGCCGTCGAGCAACGGGCCGCCGCCGACAGGCTCAATCATCAGCTTGAGATGACGCTCTTTCAGCAGCTTTTGTTGCAGGATGCGGAACGTACCGTCAAACGTCGGTTCCGGGAACGCCTGTCCCCACGGACCGCCGTCGCGCAGCATCTCCGCGGTATCAATCGTCAGCTCACGGGCGGAAAGCTCGCCGTCCGACCAGACCACCCCTTCCAGATGGGAAGGATCCAGCCATTCGCCGACCAGCCCGGCGAACTTGTCGCGAAACTCGTCGAATTTACTTTCTTCCAGCGACAAACCGGCGGCCATCGCATGACCACCAAACTTCATCATCAGACCGGGATTGAGCGTATCGAGACGCTCCAGCGCATCGCGCATATGCAAACCGGCAATCGAACGGCCGGAACCTTTCAGAATGCCGTCCCCTGCCGGTGCGAACGCAATGACCGGCCGGTTAAACCGTTCTTTCAGGCGTGATGCCAGAATGCCGACCACGCCCTGATGCCATTCCGGATGGTACATCGCCAGCCCGAACGGCAGTGCGTCAGTGCTGCGCTCCAGCTTGTCACACAACGCCAGCGCTTCGACCTGCATGCCCTGCTCTATCTCGCGGCGGGTCTGATTCAGCGCATCCAGATCACTGGCCAGCGCGCGCGCCTGTCCGATGTCTTCGCTGAGTAACAGCGCGACACCGACCGACATATCATCGAGGCGTCCGGCAGCATTCAGCCGTGGTCCGAGCGCAAAACCCAGGTCACTGGCACACAGCGTGCGGGCTTCGCGCCCTGCCACTTCAAGGAGCGCGCGGATCCCCGCCCGGCATTTTCCGGCACGGATGCGGTTCAGCCCCTGATACACCATGATGCGGTTATTGGCATCGAGCGGTACGACGTCCGCCACCGTGCCGAGCGCCACCAGATCCAGATGTTCCGCCAGATTGGGGATCGCCAGGCCGTTTTGCTCAAACCAGCCACTTTCACGCAGTGCACTGCGCAGCGCCAGCATCAGGTAAAACGCCACGCCAACACCCGCCAGCGATTTGGAGGGAAACTCGCAGCCGACCAGATTCGGGTTAATGATCGCTTCGGCATCCGGCAATGTTTCGCCCGGTAAGTGGTGATCGGTGACCAGCACCTGAATGCCTTTTTCGTGGGCAAGTGTCACGCCCGCGTGGGAAGAAATGCCGTTATCAACGGTGAGGATCAGCTCCGCACCGCGCGACGCCGCCTGTTCGACGACTTCCGGGCTGAGGCCATAGCCGTCTTCAAAACGGTTCGGTACCAGATAATCCAGATTCCCGCAGCCCATGCTGCGTAACGACAGCAGCGTCAGCGCGGTACTGGTTGCGCCATCGGCATCAAAATCGCCGACGATAATAATCCGCAGACGATCAGCCAGCGCTTTTTGCAGCAAGGCGACGGCGGTATCGATGCCATCGAGCTGCTGATACGGCAGCATGCCGCGCACGCCGCGCTCCAGCTCCTGACTTTGGGTCACACCACGGGCGAGATACAGGCGGCGTAACAGCGGGGAGAGTTCGGCGGGAAGATCCACGCCAGTCGCCGCCTCACGGCGGCGAAGTTGAGTCTGCAAGGTCACGAAAAATCAACCACCGGTTTTATGTGAAGGATCCTGCTGGTCGAGCATAGCGGCCATTTCTTTTGGCGGCTGATAACCAGGGATCAACGTTCCGTCTTCCAGCACGATGGCCGGAGTACCTGTCACCCCGAACTGAACGCCCAGCTCAAAGTGTTTCGCAATATCACTGGTTTTGCAGGTCGCAGGCGTGATGTCATCGCCACGCATTGCCGCATCAAAACTGGTCTTGCGGTTGCCCGTACACCAGATCGACTGCATGTCTTTCTCGGTTTTGGAATTCAGCCCCTGACGCGGGAACGCCAGATAACGCACAGTAATGCCGAGATCGTTATAGTCCTGCATCTGCTGATGTAACTTGTGGCAATAACCGCAGGTGATATCAGTAAACACGGTAATCACGTGTTTTTCGTTTTTGGCTTTATAGATGATCATCTCGCTTTGCAGCGCATCCATCTTTTTCACCAGGGCTTTGTTGGTGACATTCACCGGATGATTACCGCTGACGTCATACAGCGGGCCCTGCAAAATATGTTTACCGTCGTCGGTGATATAGATTGTGCCGCTGTCGGTCGATACCGCACTCAGCCCGGTTACCGGCGTAGGCTGGATCCCGGCACTGCTCATGCCCAGTTTACCCAGCGTGGCTTTGATTGCGGCTTCGTCAGCATGGACCGCGGAGCTCATACACGCAGCCAGAAGTGTCAGCAGCATTAAACCTTTTTTCATCATGTCGTCCTTTTTCTCCGGCACATTACGCACGGGGATGATGTTGTTGATGTAGCAGTTTGAGTCGTTCGGTCGCTACATGGGTATAGATTTGTGTTGTCGATAAGTCACTGTGACCTAACAACATTTGCACGACGCGCAGATCCGCACCGTGATTCAATAAGTGGGTTGCGAAAGCGTGGCGCAGAACGTGGGGGGACAAGCGTTCCGCATCAATGCCCGCAAGGATCGCATAGTGTTTGATGCGATGCCAGAACGTCTGGCGTGTCATTTGCTGCGCCCGGTTGCTGGGAAACACGATATCCAGTGACTGACCGTTAAGCAGCCACGGCCTGCCGTGTTCGAAATAATTTTCGATCCAGTACACCGCTTCTTCGCCCATCGGCACCAGCCGCTCTTTGTTACCTTTACCGATAACCCGTACCACACCCTGCCGCAGACTGAGATCGCTGAGCGTCAGCCCGACCAGTTCGGAAACCCGCAAACCGGTGGCGTACAGCAGTTCGAGCATGGCTTTATCCCGCAGTTCAAGCGGCACATCGACGCTCGGCGAGGCCAGTAAGGCGTCAACCTGTGCCTCACTGAGATCTTTGGGCAGACGCTGCGGGAGTTTTGGGGAAGACAGCAACGCGGTCGGGTCGTCCTGACGTACGGATTCGCGGTTCATGTACTGAAAGAGACGACGCATGGCGCTGAGCAACCGCGCAGAACTGGTTGCCTTGTATCCGCCTTCAATCCGTTCGGAGAGGAAAGACTGTAAGTCTTCGGCGCTGACCTGCAGCAGATCCGTGTTGTTGTGATGCAGCCAGCCCAGCAGGGATTTCAGATCCTGACGGTAAGACGACAACGTATTTTCCGCGAGATTGCGCTCGATCCAGAGCATATCGAGAAACTGCTCGGTGAGGCTCTGATCGGCCTCGTTAACCGCTTGTGTCACCTGCTCAGGCGTAACATCCTGAGGGCTCACATTGTCTTGTTTTGGCATTCCGACTCCTCTTACTCACGACGGCCATTATGCCTTTCATGCGCCCAAATCTGCTACACTGCCTGCCATTCGTATTCTGATAACGTTATGGCAGCAAGTATGAAGATTGGACTTTTCTACGGTTCCAGCACCTGTTACACCGAAATGGCGGCGGAAAAAATCCGCGATATTTTGGGCGAAGAACTGGTCGATTTGCACAACATTAAAGATGTTGATCCCGACAGAATGGAAGACTACAGCATCCTGATCCTCGGCATCCCGACATGGGATTTTGGCGAAATCCAGGAAGACTGGGAAGCGGTCTGGAATCAGCTTCCGACGCTGAAATTACGCGGCAAAATCGTGGCCATGTATGGTATGGGCGACCAGCTCGGCTACGGCGAATGGTTCCTCGACGCGCTCGGCATGCTTTATCATCAGCTGGTGCCCCTTGGCGTACGCTTCATCGGTTTCTGGCCGACAGAAGGCTTTGAATTTACCAGCCCGAAACCACTGAGCGCCGATGGCAAACATTTTGTCGGCCTGGCGCTCGACGATGTGAATCAGTTCGATCTCACCGAAGAACGCCTGCAACAGTGGTGTGAACAAATCCTGCTGGAAATGGACGCCCTGCTGTAACGCCTGCCTTTCAGAACCGTCAAAAATGACAGTACCTCAGCCCGGTCTGACCGGGCTGTCGGGCAAGTTACTGAGCAAAATCTGCCGCAACCGCCGCCACTCTTCCAGACTCATGCTGTCCGATGCCAGCCATAACCGCTGCCTTGAACTGCGCATCGCCTGTGCCAGCCCGCCTTTGCGTTTTTCACGACGCAGGGAAAGCAGCACGCCACTGCTTATCATCCACACGGGCTGTTTAATCTGCCATTCATGACCGCGCCATAACAGACGGTGATCCTCCAGCAGAATAATTTCGCCGGTGCGCGCCGTAATACGCCGCTGGCTGCGGATGCATTCAAACAGCACCAGCAACAGCAGCGTCATCCATACCGGCCAGTAACCTGCAGGCCAGGGTGCCAGCAAAATCAGCAACATCACTGCACCATAACTTCCCAGTGAAATCAGCTGACTGCGCCAGGACACCCTGAGATCACATCGCCACAGGGCCACGGGCTTTGTTTCGTGTCTGAATGAGTGCAACCATGCGCTGCAATTCGCTGTCTTTCGGCTCGCCGTGGTTCATCAGCCAGTTGAATAAATCAGGATCATCGCAGGTCAGAAGACGCACAAAGACTTCTTTGTCGGTCTCGCTCAGCGAATCATATTCGTATTCGAAGAACGGCATGATGGAGATATCCAGCTCGCGCATGCCGCGACGGCATGCCCAGTGAACGCGTGATCGATTATTAATATCCAGTGGGTTTTTGCTTTCCATAACGAGACTCTTCTTTTTGGGATACAGAATGAGAATTCTTTTATATAGAAAGCGATTCTAACAGCCCGTTGCGCCTGCACGTAACTTTTCAGTGCCCTGATTTGTCAATCTACGTGATGTGCCGGAAAACCTGATGCAAACCTGTTGCCTGCCTGACATTCTCTGGAAGGCATCCCGTAAAAGGCACCAATAACTGTTTTCAAAGCCGGTGGGCTCTTTTACCATGAGGCATCAGTCACATTTCATAGACCGGGATTAGACAATGGCTAACGAATTTCCCTTTCCACCGCAAAAACCTTCAGCGTCTTCCCACCTGCCGCTGACATTAATTTCTCTGGAAGACTGGGCATTGGTGACAATGACCGGCGCAGACACGGTGAAATATCTGCAAGGGCAGGTCACCGCAGATGTCGATGCGCTGGCGGCGGATCAGCATATTCTCTGCGCGCACTGTGATGCCAAAGGGAAAATGTGGAGTGATTTGCGACTGTTCAAACGTGGCGACGGCATGGCGTTTCTTGAGCGCCGTAACTTGCGTGACGCACAGCTCACGGAAATGAAGAAATACGCGGTATTTTCCAAAGTCACCTTCGCCGCCGACGATGATGTGGTGTTGCTGGGCGTGGCGGGTTTTCAGGCCAGTGCCGCACTGACAGGGCTTTTCTCAACGTTGCCGACGGCTGAACAGCAGGTTGTACAACAAGATGAAACCACGTTGCTGCATTTCTCCCTGCCCGCAGAACGTTATCTGATCATCACCAGCCCGGAAAAAGCCCGTCAGGTGGTGGAAGAACTGGGTGAACAGGCGCAGCGCAACGACAGTCAGCAATGGCTGGCGCTGGATATTGAAGCCGGCTTCCCGGTCATTGATACCGTTAACGCCGTCCAGTTTATTCCTCAGGCCACCAATATTCAGGCGCTCGACGGCATCAGTTTTAGCAAAGGCTGCTACGCCGGACAGGAAATGGTCGCGCGGGCGAAATACCGTGGCGCGAACAAGCGCGCACTGTACTGGCTGGCCGGTAAAGCCAGCAAAGTGCCCGCCCCGGCAGACGATCTCGAACTGCAACTGGGTGAGAACTGGCGTCGTACCGGCACGGTTCTGGCAGCGGTTCAGCTCAGTGACGGCACCCTGTGGGTTCAGGCGGTGCTGAATAACGATCTGGACGCCGATGCCACCCTGCGTGTACGCGACGATGCCACCAGCCAGCTGAGCATTCAGCCGCTGCCGTATTCGCTGGAAGAAACTAAGTAACACTCACTGACATCACCGCCTTCGATCCGCAAGGCGGTGATGATTCACTTAATCGTGATGGTGTTTGCCTTTGGCATTGAGCAAATCAACATACGCCTGATCCACCAGTTCCTGACGTTCAATGCCCAGTTTTTCCAGCAAGTCTTCGGCAATCGCAATGCCCTGTTCCGGCGTTTCGCTCTCGTCCAGTACCACTTCAAACTCAAGATAATCCCCCAGATGTCTGACCCGATCGAGATGCAAACGGGTCTGGCCGGTCATAAATAACGTCCGTTGTTTGATGACCCGCCCGGCAGCGCCGTAAGCCAGCGTCAGAGTTTCACGCAGACTGTCCGGATCCTGAGTTTCGGTCAGCTGGTAGAAACTGGTTTTCGGGCCAGCCTGATCCGGACGCTGATAGAAAATCAGTTCGCCGCGATCAGGCGAAAAAGTGCGTAATTTAAGCCGTCCGTGCGGGCAGATAAAAAAGGTATCGTCCTGATCAATGATGTCCGGCAAGCCGTCGGCAAGCAGAGCAAGTTTTTCATACATCGCTGAAAAATCATCAATTCTGGCTTTAATTTCAATGTTTCTGGCCATCCGTTACTCCTTTAATGGTTCACGACTTTAGCTGATTTCATCTGTATCCCATGACCTTACAATGACATTCTGCGAAGCGGGCGCAAATTCTTTGTCACTCCTTCACGTATTTCCTGTCATTAGCAGATAAACTCCCCACATCGGGTGTTGCATGCACCTTTCACATCACGCCAGAAAAGGCCGGAGGCCAGAGTCCAGAATGATATGGATTATGCTTGCTGCAATTGTTGTGGTTTTTATTGTGGGTTATTGGTTTATGACGGCAGACACCCGTAAAGCGAACGCGTCTCTCGCCAGTCTGTTGAAAATAAAGCCGGTTTATATTGATTCCATGTTGCTGGAAATGGGCAAACGTCAGAGCCAGATGTTTATCCGCTCAATCAGCGGGGGCTACGCTGAAGAGATCCGCAAAGCCGCCTACGTTGTGTTTATTTATCAGACATTCATTAAAGATCCTTCGGAAGAGAATATCGTCCGCTGGCGAAACATTCTGGTGCGCGCACATCTGTCGCCGCAGTTAAGCAGTGAACACGCCGAGCTGGCGCTGTTCTATTTTGCTGAACTGGATATTGAACCCTTCGAACTGGCGCAGTTTCGGCGCAACTACAACGAAACCTATAACCAGATCCATCTGGTTTAAACGTAAAAAAGCCGCTGATTCAGCGGCTTTTTTGCATCCCCGGCATCGCCAGAGGATTATCTGAAAACGTTATCCAGATAACTCGCCAGGATCTGGCGTGAACTGAAACCGTGGCAGATGCCATAGTAGGTTTCGTTGTCGCTGGAGACATCCAGCGGGAAATTCTTGTACGCATCACAGCTACGGAACGATGCTGTCGGTTCCGCAAAACGCTCACTGCGCTCTTTCAGCGCCGGGTGTATCACCAGGGCAGTCCGGCCAAACCGCGCTTCCCGGTTTACATACACATAATGCTCGCCACGGCGATAACCGTAAGCTTTATCATCAACAAAATCGCGTTCAAACCCTGAGGTTTCTAAAACACGTGCCACTTCATCTGGCCGTAAATACATGGTTGCTCCTCGCTTCTTTAACCGCAAGGCGACCTTACCGCAATAACTCTGCCAGACAATGCGTTTATCCCAAATTTTGGCGTATTTAGGATTTATCTAAACGCCTTAACCCTGCCAGGAAAAAGGCTATTCTGCGGGAGATTGCCGCGAAGTGTTCACCCACAATCTGAGCGTCAGCAGCCAGGCAATCACCACCATAAATGCCGCAGCAAGATAAATAGACGGCGTACCCAGATGCGAAATAATCAGCCCGGCAACCGGCCCGGTGATACCCAGCCCGAGATCCAGAAACGCGGAATACAGCCCCAGCGCCGTGCCCTGATTTTGTGGCGGCACCTGTTTGACCGCTTCGACGCCCAGCGCCGGGAAGATCAGCGAGAAGCCTGAACCGGTAAGGAAGGCACCAAACTGTACCGAGAGCGGATCGTGTCCCAGCCAGATCATCAGCAGACCCGCCACTTCAAACACAAAGGACACCAGCGAGACGCGCAGGCCGCCAAAACGGTTAATCATGTTGCCGAACACGAGACGGGCGCCGACAAATCCGAGACTGAATAAGGTGAGCGTAAAGGCCGCCCCGCTCCAGCCTTTATCGGCGTAATACAGGGTAATAAAGGTGGCGATGACACCAAAGCCGATGGTGCCGAACCCCAGCCCGAGGCCATACAACCAGATGCGCCCGACCACCGCTTTAAAGGCAATCCGTTTACCGGAGGTGACGGAAATGGCGGCTTTCATACAGGCCAGGATCGCGGCGAAGGCGGCGGCAACCACAATTAACACCGCCACGCCCATCAGCCCGTAACCGTGATTAAGCAGTACCCCGAGCGGCGCGCCGACCGCCATTGCGCCATAGGTCGCCACGCCGTTCCATGAAATCACCCGCGCCGTGTGTTTCGCGCCGACCGCGCCAATCCCCCACAGCGTGGTGCCGGTGCTGCCGAAGCTTTCGCCGACCCCGAGGAAAATACGCCCGACGCACAGCAGCAACAGACTCGCCAGCGGAATGGCGGAGAGCAGATACGCCAGCACATAAAAGATGCCGCTGATGCCGCAGCAGATCATGCCAAAAATCACCACCCGTTTTGGCCCCAGCAGGTCGGCATAACGTCCGGCATGCGGGCGGCTGATCAGCGTCGAAAAATACTGCACGCTGATCACCAGCCCCGCCAGTACCGAGTTATAACCGAGGGTGTTGTGAACAAATCCCGGCAAGACAGCAAGCGGTAAACCGATGGTCAGATAGACGACAAAAGTGAACAGCATGAACGACAAAATGCGTTTGTTGAGCAGAGCGTTAGAGCGAAGCGTACTTAAAGACATGGGCGGACCCGAAATGAGATCACAGACAGTGGAATCAACAGTATAAACAGGTTTTCCTCTCAAATCGGGCTAAAAATGTTATTGGCTGTAACGCCGTTTCGTTTTGCAGAGAAATCTGAGCCGCGTCACGCCAGCCCGCGTCCGGCCTGCCTTTCTGCGACAGCGTCATGGTCTGAAAAGGCCGCTAATCACAGTCCTTTGTCCTTAAAGAACCATCTGGTACAACATTATGGTCTATGCTTAATCCTACAGTTCACACAAGGAGAGACGAAATGTTTAAGAAAACAGACAAAGTAGAAAAAAATATCGATCAGGACGTAACCCTGCTGGCGGACACGCTGGATGAAGTGCTTCAGTCCGCAGGTGATAAATCTAAGGATGAGTTGGAAAAAATTCGCAGTAAAGCGCAGGGTGTTTTGCGTGAGACTCGCGCCCGTTTCAACAGCGAAAAATTAAGCCAGCAGGCACGTGATGCGGCGGCCACAGCTAACGATTATGTGAAAGATAATCCGTGGTACGGCGTCGGTGCCGGTGCGGCTATCGGTATCGTTATCGGTGTCCTGCTGGGACGTCGTTAACGTAAAAAGGCAATTTGTGATGTCTCACTCCTGTGTCGGGAATATGCCTTAAAAAGCTGAGACCTCCGCGTGGCTCCCTCATTGCCGCGCAATTGCTAAAAAGAGGACGGAGCCTTCGGGCTCCGTTTTCTATTTTTTGATCCCGCCAACGTTAAAAATGAATGCGAAAACTCTTCGACTGACAGGGTTTAAATTCTCCCATCTGCCCGCTGCCATTTTCCGTGTTCACGTCCGTTTCATCCATGCGGACTTCCTGCCAGCCGGTGACTTCGGTATTGATCTGCACACTGTCCGCCAGGCTTTGCGTTTCCGACGGGTTATAGACCCGCACAATCAGCGCCTCGTCATCTTCGGCTTTTTTCAGCGCACTCAGCACCGTGCCCGAAATGCATTTTTGCATCAGGCTGTAACGCGACGGCGTCTTGTTGTCCGTCAGATTCAGCTTCATCGCGTCATATGGGATCTTGTTGTAGGTGCGCACCGGCGTCAGGTAATCCCGCGCATGTTGCATCACGCTGGCCTGAAGGTGATCGCCGCTGAAACCCAACAGCGCGAAACGGTAACGCTGTTGGCCGGGCATCTGGGAATCCGGCGTCGGCATTTTGATACCGGAAGGACGCCCCGGTCGCAGCAGCAGGTTTTCTTTGCCGAGCACGCCAACGGCACGGAACAGCGTCAGCGCGAAGGTATCGCGCTTTTCTCCCACCACTTCGAACTCGCGCAACCCTTCGGTAAACAACGCCAGTCCCTGATGCCCGTCCTGCAACGCCGCAAAATTCATCAGTTGCCACACCGGCACCGGCGCTTCTTTCCAGCCTTCCGCTTCCCAGTTTGCCATGGCCGCGTCATCCACCGGACGGGTGATGCAGCCGAACTGATTGTCAGCCACCACTGTCTGGCTGGCAAACGGCGTCGGGATCAGTACCCGCAGGCGGTGATCGTCAGCGCGGTTTTCCAGCGCCATGTCGATCTCAATCCGGCGGCTGTTTTTCGCCAGCGTCACGGTGATCGTCACTGGCATTTCACTGCTGAGCGTCCGCACAGCGCGATCTTCCAGCGTGCGGGGGAGCGGCATGTTCAGCGAAATGGTCGCGGTGCTTTGCCACGGCTGATGCTGGTAGCTGACCTCTGCCGTCAGGTGACCGGAAGTGAGCAGCCACTCGTCGCGCGCCGGAGAATAATCGTATTCGTCGCCGTCGTCAGAGCCGTTTTCCAGTTCCAGCACCTGCTGATAGCGGCGGAAAGTCTGTTTATCAAGAATATCCAGCGTGCCGTTCGGGTTAACCGTCACGCGGTAATAATCGTTTTCCAGCGCCTGATCGCCCTGTGGCGCGGGCAGTGAAATACCCGGCTGATGCGGCGTCACGTTCAGCGTCACGTACCCCATCGCAGGCAGCGTGGCGCAAAGCTGGATGTCGTATTCCATAAACGGATCGTAATTGCCGTAATGCACGATCTGTCTGTCTACCAGCCCCGGATCGATCTCCCGGGCGTCGCGGATGAAATACGGCACCTCATGACCCTGATCGTCGGTCAGGCTGAAAGACGAGGCGCGGATGCGGATCGTGGTATTGACCGTTTCCTGACGCGGATGCAGGGAGAAGTTGAACAGCGCCAGCCGGTCAACGGTATGGCCGTCGGGTTGCAGGTTGTCGATGATTTTGCGCAGCGTGAACTGAATGAGGTTTTCGGCCATGTCGTCGGCAAGAATAAACCGCGACATAATTTCCTGATGAACCTTATCGCTGCAACAGCAACCGATACTGTCGTGCGCGTGGTTCTTCATGATCTCTTTCCACATCTTTTCGATCAGACCGTGGTGATAATCAAAACCTAAGCGCCAGGCGAGAGAACATAAGGGTTCGAGCACGTTGACGATTTTGTTCTCAATCGCGGCATTCGCCTGTTTGATGTCCATGCGGGTCGAGGAAATGGTGCGGTGAACGCGCATGTATTTACCGTCGTTGAACTCCCCGCGCAACAGCGCCAGTTGCGGTTTGATGGCGTCGATACGGTCAAAGATCTCTTCAAAACGGCTGAGCTGGAAACTGCGCTGCGGATAGATCCGGCGCAGCATCTCCATGATGGGAAAGATATTTTGTTGTATCGGCATCTGGTCATGGCCGTTGGGCAGCAAAATATCGCCGGTCAGCGATGCCGCTTCCAGCACCGGCAGGTATTTATCCAGCCGCTCGCGCAGCGCGTCTTCATCCTCCGGTAAATATTTGCCGATAGCGTAACCCAGCGGCAGCACCTGTGCGGTGACTTCGCTGCCGTCGTGGCTCTGCCAGCGGAATTCGGTTTTATCCGTACCATGACGTTCCGAGCATCCTCGCCAGAACATGGCGTGTTGCAGGCCAAAACCGTTAAAGATGTGCGGTAGCTGGGAGGACATACTGAAGGAATCCGGCAGATAACCGATTTTCATGGGTTCGCCGAACTCGCGGCAATCGCGCATGCCATACAGCAGATTGCGCAGGATGGATTCGCCGCTGACCACCATCGTGTCGGTCTGCGTATACCACGGGCCGATAATCAGTTTTCCGGCTTCAACCAGCGCCTTCACACGCGGGCGGTTTTCCGGGCAGACGGCGAAATAATCTTCGAGGATCGCCGTTTGTCCGTCCATCACATAAAACGGATAACTGGCGTCGTTTTCCAGACGATCGAGGATCTCCGCCATATTGTTGACCAGCAGGATCCGCGAGGCTTCGGTGGTGAAATACCACTCGCGATCCCAGTGCATGTGCGGCGTCAGATGAACGCGGGAAACAGTCATAACATCGTTCCTTTCATGCCCTGCAAGGCAGGGCGCAATGTGAATAAATCAGGGAGTTTATGCAGAGGCATCGTTAGAAAATTGCCCGTGCCGCACCGCGTAACCACGCCAGCTCAGCAGCACCAGCGTCGAAATCACCGTGCCGGCCAGTGCCGCACCCAGCCAGATGGCCGCCGCCTGCCAGCCGCCCAGCCCGCCGTCGTGCAGCAGGAACATGGAGAAAATGCCCGCGCCCGGCGTGGAAAGGCCGATCCCTGCCGCACCGACGATCGCACCGGTGACGACCGATCCCGTCAGGAAGGAGCCGATAACGCGCAGCGGATCTTCAATCGCCATCGGGATCGCCCCTTCGGTGATCCCGGCAAGGCCGAGCAGCCAGGTGGATTTTCCGGTTTCGACTTCAAAGGATTTGAACAGGTGTGGTGCGATCAGGGTTGAGGCAGTCACGGTGAAGGCCGAGACCATTTTGGTGGCACCGAAAATGGCGTACGGGCCGTAAACGCCGTTTGCCATCGCGCCGAGGCAAAAAGCATAGGC
The DNA here is from genome assembly GCF_021276285.1 of Rahnella victoriana. Classification (NCBI taxonomy): domain Bacteria; kingdom Pseudomonadati; phylum Pseudomonadota; class Gammaproteobacteria; order Enterobacterales; family Yersiniaceae; genus Rahnella; species Rahnella victoriana. The sequence continues at coordinate 2,464,438 of NZ_CP089919.1, read as the reverse complement.
CGCTTTGTTGATCGGCCCGCCCAGATCAAAGGAGCACATGAAAGCAATCAGCGCGCCGAGCACAATCGCGTTGCTGCCGGATAATCCGTTCAGCCACGCGGTCAGGCTGCTGTTGAGCCACGCCACCGGTTCGCCGATCACAAACAGCATGATGCTGCCGGTCGCCAGCGTGCCGAGCACCGGATAGAGGTAAAACATCAGGAAGCCGTTGAAGCTGGCACTCAGACGGACGTGTTTTTTCATCCAGCGCATCAGATAACCGGCAATCAGCCCGCCCGCCACACCGCCGAGAAAACCTGCGCCGATCATGTTGGCGCACAGTCCGGCAGCAAATCCCGGCGTCAGTGCCGGTTTATCCGCCAGTGAATACGCCGTGTAAGCCGACAGCACCGGCACCATCAGGATGCCTAACATGCCGCCGCCGAGCTGACGGTACATCCACAGCCACGACTCTTTCTGCGCGTACAGTTCCTGCCAGCCAAACAGTTGCGCGATCAGTACGGTCACCGCCAGCAACGAGCCACCGGCGACAATCAGCGGAACCGCAAAGGAAATCCCGCTCAGCAGCGCCTGTTTTAAATCGGCTTTCACACTGGTTTTGTGCGGCTGGTCCGGCGTGCAGTCCACGGTTTCACCGGGTTTTCGCTGCATCGCCAGCGCCTGTTGCAGCACCGCGTCGGCGCGGCGGATAGGTTCCGCCACCGGCACCTGCACGCAGGGGATCCCGGCGAAACGCTGGCTGTCTTTGATCGCCACTTCGGCGGCAAAAACGCAGGCGACGGCGCGATCACACTGCGCGGCCGTGATCGGATCCTCAATACCGTTGGCCCCCTGCTTTTCAACCTGAATGCGGATACCCAGTTTTTTCGCTGCCTTTTCCAGATATTCCGCCGCCATGTAAGTGTGCGCGATGCCTGCCGGACAGGCGGTCACACACACCACCAGAGGCGCATCGTCAGGCAGAACCTGCGGATGCGGGGTTTCCGTCGCGGGCTCCGCGCCCAGTAGCGCCAGTACCTGCGGCACATGTCGCGCCGCCAGCAGCGCCGCACGGGTGTCATCATCCACCAGCCGCGTGGTCAGCGCCGTCAGCAGATGCATATGGGTTGATCCGGCTTCCGCCTCAGGGATCGCCAGCAGGAAGATCATGTTTACCGGCTCTTCGCCGTCCACGCCCTGCCACGGCAGCGGGTTTTCCAGCGTGGCCAGGGCAAAAGCCGCACGCCGTACGCTGGCTGATTTGCCGTGCGGTACGGCCAGCCCTTCGCCCAGCGCGGTCGGGCCTTCGTGTTCACGTTCCGTCACCGCCTGCAAAAAATCCTGTGCGTTATCAAGGATCCCCTGCTGGTCGAGTTGCTGAACAAGAAACGCGATCGCCTGTTCGCGGCTGGCAAAGAGAGTATTGAGGTGTATCAGTTCGGGCGAGGTCAGTAATGTCAGATCCATAAAGTTGTCCTGTCTGAATCGATGAAAATTCAATATTTGTATTATTGTTGTATTATATTTGTATTAAACATCAAACCCGCAAGAGATGAATGTGATCCAGATAGAAGATCTTTCGTTCAGTTGTCTGGTTTTTGTCATGTCGGCGAACTGCTACACTCGTGCGAAACAGCCAGACAGGAACCTGAAACGTGAGTAATCAGCCGCTTTACCGTCAGATCGCTGCGCAGATCCGCGATCAGATCCAGCGCGGGGAAATCAAAACAGGCGATGCGCTGCCGACAGAACTGCGTCTGCGCGAGCAGTTTGGCGTCAGCCGCGTGACGGTGCGGCAGGCGATTAAGCTGCTGGTGGAACAGGGTGTGCTGGAAAGCGTGCAGGGCAGCGGGACGTACGTGAAGGAAGCCAAGGTCAATTACGATATTTATCAGCTGACCAGCTTTGACGAGAAGTTACAGCCTCTGGATATTCCCTCGCACAGCGAAGTGCTGGCGTTCTCAATTGTGAAACCGCCGATGGGCCTCGCCGAAGCGCTGGCGTTGCCGGAACAGGCGCGGGTGTATTACATCAAACGGCTGCGCTATATCGCCAGCAAGCCGGTGACGCTGGAAGAAACCTGGATGCCGCTGGATCTGTTCCCGGATCTGACGTACGAAGTCATGCAGGGATCAAAATATGCCTGGATGGAGCAGACCAAACATCTGGTGATTGACCGCAGCGAGCAGGAAATTATCCCGCTGATGCCGACCAAAGAGATGGTTTCGCTGCTGGGCGTGGGGGCGGATCAGCCGATTTTGCAGAAGATTTCGAAAGGATTTCTGGCGGACGGCACGGTGTTTGAATTCAGCCGCAATACCTTCCGCACCGATGATTATAAATTCACGCTGGTCGCCCGGCGGATGCCGCACTGATCAGCGGCTGTCAGCCACCACCTGCGCCAGCCGCTGCACCAGTTCGTCCGCCTGCGCCTGCGAGCTGATATTCGGAAACCCCATCAGCAGGCCGTTCGGACGTAACGCGTCGCCCCGTTCGCGGTGCTCAACCCGCCAGTCAGACAGCGCCTGCACCGCCAGCCCCTGTTCACGGGCATTTTTCGCGATCAGCGCATCATCCAGGCCGGCACTCAGCGTTGCGCAAAGCTGGATCCCGCCCACCTGCTGGCTCACACGTAACAGGTTCGCCGGAAACGCGGCGGTCAGCGCCTGCTCCAGATAGCCGCGCCGTTCGGCATACAACTGACGCATACGTTTCAGGTGCCGGTAAAAATGCCCCTGCTCGATGAACTCCGCGATACTGCTTTGCACCAACGGCGGCGTGCCGCAAATTCGCAGCGGGCAATACGCCTCGATTTTTTCCACCAGACTTTCCGGCACCACCACATAGCCGCAACGCAGCGCCGGAAACATCACTTTGCTGAATGTCCCTGCGTAAATCACCCTTCCCTGCGTGTCGAGGCTTTTCAGCGAGGGTAAGGGCTGGCCGTGATAACGGAACTCGCTGTCGTAATCGTCTTCGATAATCCACGCCTGTTGCTTTGCCGCCCAGTCCAGCAGCGCCATGCGCCGCGTTAAACTCATGGTCACGCCGGTCGGGCTTTGATGCGCAGGCGTCACCACCGCGAAGCGCGCATTCGCAAACTGCTTCACCGCCTGCGGCACGTTCATGCCTTCGTCATCGACATTCACCGCCATCGCCACCGCACCTGCCGCGCGGAAAAATGCCTGCGTCACCGGATAACCCGGATCCTCCAGCCAGACACCGTCGCCCGGTTGCAGCAGGCTGCCGATGATCAGATCCAGCACCGGCGCATAACCGCCGCAAATAAATATTTGTTCCGGACGGCAGGTAAATCCACGGGAAAGTTGCAGATAGCGGGCGACGGCGTGGCGTAAAACGTCCGTGCCTGCCAGCGGCGGATGGCCTAAATCATTCATGCTGGTGTGGCGGATTTGCCGCGAGACAATGCGCGACCAGATCGCGCGCGGGAACGCATCCAGCGCCGGAAGCCCGAGCTGGAACGGCAGGGAAGAAACGGAAGGCAACATCGGATTGATCGGCTTACGTACGGCGTCTTTCCTGACCGGCGCGGGCGCGGGGGCGGACAAACTTTCCGGCGCACTGACCACCGTTCCGGCCTGCCCGCGGCTTTGCAGAAAACCTTCCGCCATCAGCAGGCCATAGGCATTTTCCACCGTGGCGCGTGCAACACCCAGTTCGCTGGCCAGTGCCCGCACTGACGGCACACGGCTGTCGCGCCTGAGTTGCCCGGCCATGATCGCCTGTTTTACCCGCTGATAAATCTGCCGGTAAAGCGGTGCTTTGTGCCGGGAATCGAGCTGAAAGGAAAGACTGAAGCCGCGCATCATGACCTGTTTAAATAGACATTTTATGGCCCTGTAGTATAGACCATACGCAGCGTAAAGTAGCGGTCATTGAGGCGCACTGTGCGTCGCTGTTTAGCCCGAAAATCCCAGAGGAAATCATCATGACTGCACTTCGCCTGCCTTACTATTCTCTGTCTGCTTCCGTGATGGAGCCGATGAAAGCCGCGCTTGGCGCACTGGAAAACGGTCCGCTGGATAACGTCATCATTGAGCTGGCGTTCCTGCGTGTGTCACAAATCAACGGCTGTGCGTATTGTCTGGATATGCATTCCAAAGCGTTGCGCAAAATGGACGTCGCGCAAACCAGACTGGATCAGCTGGCGGGCTGGCAGGTCAGCCATGCGTATTCAGAACGCGAACGTGCGGCGCTGGCGTGGGCAGAATCGCTGACCTTAGTGGCGGCAACCGGCGCACCGGACAAGGCCTTTGAGCCGCTGAAAGCGCAATTCAGCGACGTGGAAATCTCGGAACTGACCTTCGCCATCGGCCTGATGAATGCGTTTAACCGTCTCGCCGTGGGGATGCGCCAGTAAATTTTTGAGAATATAGTGTTTGTTTTTTGACCGTCGCATTGCCTTGCGTTGCGCAACAAATCCGATCAAAAAAGTTTTTCCTCTCCAGCCCGCTGCCTGCGGGCTTTGCCGTTTTTGCAATAAGCAAATTTAGAAAATCTACATATTGTGTGGTTGAAAATTTAAATCACCACATCTAGTATTCACTTCATCGGGACGCCACGATGGCACCGACTCTCGCGTCTTTCCCCCGGCTCAGTCAGCCGCACAGCGGGAAGGCAAAAATTGTCTCTGATTTCTCACCAGATGGAAATACGAATCATGAGCATTATTATTTACAGTAAACCAGACTGTGTCCAGTGCAACGCGACTTACCGTGCATTAGATAAACAAGGCATCGCTTACCAGGTGGTCGATTTAACTCAGGATGAGCAGGCGCTCGGTCAGGTGCGTGCGATGGGTTATCAGCAGGTGCCGGTGATTGTGGCCGGTGACGACCACTGGTCTGGTTTCCGTCCGGACAAAATCAGCGCCCTGCGCCAGCTTCAGAACGCGTTCTGAGGACCGGCGGATGAATCCGTTGGTCTATTTTTCCAGCAGTTCAGAAAACACCCATCGCTTCGTCGGCAGAACGGGATTGCCGGCGATCCGCATCCCGATAGATCGTCAGCCTGAAAAATTGCGTGTCGACACACCGTATATTTTGGTGGTGCCGAGTTACGGCGGCGGATCGTCCAAAGGCGCGGTGCCGACACAAGTGATCCGTTTTCTGAACGATGAACATAACCGTTCACTCATCCGCGGCGTTATCGCCGCCGGTAACACCAACTTCGGCGCAGCGTATTGCATTGCCGGTGAGATTATTTCCCAGAAGTGTCAGGTGCCTTACCTGTACCGCTTTGAATTGCTGGGAACGCCGGAAGACGTTGCAAAGGTCAGACAGGGAGTAACAGAATTTTGGCAGCGACAGAACTAGCAATTACCGACCCCGGCACCAGCAGCCCGGATTATCACGCGCTTAACGCGATGCTGAATCTGTTCGACGCTAACGGCCAGATCCAGTTTGATAAAGACCGCCTGGCCGCGCGCCAATACTTCCTGCAACACGTCAATCAAAACACGGTGTTTTTCCATAATCTGGCGGAGAAACTGCGTTATCTGGTGGAAGAAGGCTATTACGAGGCCGCCGTGCTGGATCAGTACGCGTTTGACGATATTAAAGCGTTATTCAAACAGGCTTACGCCAAAAAATTCCGCTTCCAGACCTTTCTGGGCGCATTCAAGTATTACACCAGCTACACGCTGAAAACCTTTGACGGCAAGCGCTACCTTGAGCGTTATGAAGATCGCGTGTGCATGGTGGCGATGACGCTGGCACGCGGCGATATTCAGCTCGCCCGCCATTTTGTTGATGAGATCATTTCCGGCCGCTTCCAGCCAGCAACGCCGACATTCCTCAACTGCGGAAAAAAACAGCGCGGCGAACTTGTATCCTGTTTCCTGTTACGCATTGAAGACAACATGGAATCTATCGGTCGCTCGGTCAACTCGGCCTTACAGCTCTCCAAACGCGGCGGCGGCGTGGCCTTTATGCTGACCAACATCCGTGAAGTGGGCGCGCCGATCAAGCGCATCGAAAACCAGTCTTCCGGCGTTATTCCGATCATGAAGATGCTGGAAGATGCCTTCTCTTACGCCAATCAGCTCGGCGCGCGTCAGGGCGCGGGCGCGGTGTATCTGAACGCTCATCACCCGGATATTCTGCGTTTCCTCGATACTAAGCGCGAAAACGCCGACGAAAAAATCCGTATTAAAACGCTGTCGCTCGGTGTGGTCATTCCGGATATCACGTTCGAACTGGCGAAGAACAACGAAGATATGTACCTTTTCTCGCCGTATCACGTGGAGAAAGTGTACGGCGTGCCGATGTCTGAAATCAGCATCAGCGAGAAATACCGCGAGATGGTGAATGACAAACGCATTCACAAAAGCAAAATCAACGCGCGCGAATTCTTCCAGGTGCTGGCGGAGATTCAGTTTGAATCCGGCTATCCGTATATGATGTTTGAAGACACGGTGAATCGCGCCAATCCGATCAAAGGTCGCATCAATATGAGCAACCTGTGTTCGGAGATTTTGCAGGTGAATTCGCCGACGATCTACGGCGAAGACCTGTCTTATCAGGAAATTGGCAAAGACATTTCCTGTAATCTCGGCTCACTGAATATCGCCTCGGCGATGGATTCACCGGATTTCGGCAATACTGTCGAAATGGCGGTGCGTGCGCTGACGGCAGTGTCGGACATGAGCCATATCCGTTCGGTGCCGTCTATCGATCAGGGGAATCAGGATTCGCACGCCATCGGCCTCGGCCAGATGAATTTGCACGGTTATCTGTGTCGCGAGCGTATTTACTACGGCTCGGCAGAAGGTCTGGATTTCACCAATATCTATTTCTGTACCGTGGCTTTCCATGCGATCCGCGCATCAAATCAGATCGCTATCGAGCGCCAGCAGTCGTTTAAAGGATTCAAAGATTCTACCTACGCCAGCGGCCGCTATTTCGACAAATATGTCGATGACGCCTTAGCCGCGAAATGGCAGCCGAAAACCGAGCGTGTGCGTGAACTGTTTGCCGACGCCGGGATTGCCATCCCGGCCACCGCAGACTGGGCGGCGCTGAAAGAGTCCGTGATGCAGCATGGGCTGTATAACCAGAATTTACAGGCGGTGCCGCCGACCGGTTCTATTTCATACATCAATAATTCGACGTCGAGTATTCACCCGATCGTGTCCCGCGTGGAAATCCGCAAAGAAGGCAAGATTGGCCGTGTGTATTATCCGGCGGCGTTCATGACCAATGACAATCTGGATTACTACCAGGATGCCTATGAAATCGGCCCGGAAAAAATCATTGATACCTACGCCGAGGCGACGCAGCACGTCGATCAGGGGCTGTCGCTGACGCTGTTCTTCCGCGATACCGCCACCACGCGCGACATCAACAAAGCACAGATTTACGCCTGGCGCAAAGGCATCAAAACCATTTATTACATCCGTCTGCGCCAGATGGCGCTGGAAGGCACCGAAGTTCAGGGTTGCGTTTCCTGCACGCTGTAACCGATTGAAAGGACTTAAAAGATGAGCGCAGTAAAACAATTGTTAGTGCCACAGCCGGTCAGCAAAGCCATTAACTGGAACAAAATCCAGGACGATAAAGATCTGGAAGTGTGGAACCGCCTGACGTCGAATTTCTGGCTGCCGGAAAAGGTGCCGTTATCGAACGACATTCCGTCCTGGGCGACGCTGAGCGCCCAAGAGAAACAGCTGACCATCCGCGTGTTTACCGGCCTGACGTTGCTGGATACCGTGCAGAACGTGGTCGGCGCACCGACGCTGATGAAAGATGCGGTGACGCCACACGAAGAAGCGGTTTACTCGAATATCTGCTTTATGGAAGCGGTGCATGCGCGTTCTTACAGCTCGATTTTCTCGACGCTGTGCGCCACCGTGGACGTGGATGAAGCCTACCGCTGGAGCGAGGAAAACGTCGCGCTGCAAAACAAAGCCGCGATCATTTTGTCGTATTACGACGGCGAAGATCCGCTGATGAAGAAAGTCGCCAGCGTGTTCCTCGAATCCTTCCTGTTCTATTCCGGTTTCTATCTGCCGATGTACTGGTCGAGCCGCGCCAAGCTGACCAACACCGCGGATCTGATCCGCCTGATCATCCGTGATGAAGCGGTTCACGGTTACTACATCGGCTATAAATTCCAGAAAGCCCTGGCGCTGGAAAGCGAAGAACGTCAGCGTCAGATCAAGGAGCAGGCGTTTGATCTGATTCAGGATCTGTACGACAACGAGATCCGCTACACCGAAGAGCTGTACGACGGCGTAGGCTGGAGCGAGGACGTGAAGAAATTCCTGCATTACAACGCCAATAAGGCGCTGATGAACCTCGGCTACGAAGCCCTGTTCCCGGCCAGCATGGCGGATGTGAATCCGGCGATCCTCTCCGCATTGTCGCCAAACGCCGACGAAAACCATGACTTCTTCTCCGGATCCGGCTCTTCCTATGTGATCGGCAAAGCCGTTAATACCGAAGATGAGGACTGGGATTTCTGATTCTCCTCGCGAAGAGCAAGGTTTGCTTGTGCTCCTTCCCCTCTCACGAGGGGAAGGTTGGGATGGGGTGTGGGTCAGCGACTCAGTGGCCATTAATACCCCACCCCAACCCTCCCCTTCGCAGGGGAGGGAGCTAAAACCCACTTTCTGATGTTGCCGTTATTTTTCTCAGCGTTAGTATAGAAACAGTGTTTCAAAACCCTACGCTCAGAAAAGGAAACATCATGCCTTACACGGCCTCCCCCTCCCGCTACGAAACCATGCAATTCCGCCGCTGCGGTCAGAGCGGTTTAAAACTCCCGGCACTTTCTCTCGGCCTGTGGCACAGCTTTGGTCATGTCAGTCAGCTGGAATCGCAACGCGCCTTACTGCAAAAAGCCTTTGATTTAGGCATCACTCATTTCGATCTGGCGAATAACTACGGACCGCCTCCGGGGTCGGCCGAGGAGAATTTTGGCCGTTTGCTGAAGCAGGATTTCGCCCCGTATCGCGATGAACTGATCATCTCCACCAAGGCCGGTTACGACATGTGGCCCGGCCCGTACGGTTCCGGCGGGTCGCGCAAATACCTGCTGGCCAGTCTCGATCAGAGCCTGCAACGCATGGGGCTGGATTATGTCGATATCTTCTATTCACACCGTGTGGATGAAGAAACGCCGATGGAAGAAACCGCGGCGGCGCTGGCTTACGCTGTGCAAAGTGGCAAAGCGTTGTATGTCGGGATCTCCTCTTACTCGCCGGAACGTACCGAGATCATGGCGGAGTTACTGCGTGAGATGAAAGTGCCGCTGCTGATCCACCAGCCGTCGTACAATCTGCTGAACCGCTGGGTGGATAAGAGTGGTTTGCTGGATACGCTGGACCAAAATGGCGCAGGTTGCATTGCCTTTACGCCGCTGGCGCAGGGGTTGCTGACCGGGAAGTATCTTAACGGCATCCCTGACGGCTCGCGTATGCAGGTGGAGGGGAATAAGGTGCGCGGGCTGAATGCTAAGATGCTGTCAGAGGCAAACCTGAACAGCCTGCGGTTGCTCAATGAGATGGCGCAACAGCGCGGACAGACGATGGCGCAGATGGCGCTGAGCTGGCTGCTGAAAGATGAGCGCGTGACCTCGGTGCTGATTGGTGCCAGCCGCCCTGGGCAACTGGATGAAAACGTCAGGGCGCTGGAGAATCTGCGTTTCACCGCGGAAGAACTGGCGGCAATTGATCAGCATGTGGCAGATGGAGAATTGAATCTGTGGCAGGCTTCGTCAGATAAGTAAAACCTGAAACAGTCAGGGCGGATCTCCTCTCAGGGATCCGCCCTTTTTTTAGCTGATCAGTGCCAGACGTCGTGCCGTTTCGTAATGATCGATCCAGTATTGATTATCCAGTGACGAAATCGTAACGCCCTGAATTTTCGACGCATGAATAAACTGATTGTCCCCGACATACACGCCGACATGACGATCGCCCGGCGACGTTTTGAAAAAAACTAAATCTCCCGGTTCCAGGTTATTTTTACTCACCCTTTTGCCGTTTTTTATTTGCTGAAAGGTGGTTCTCGGCAGATGGGTTTGCAGGGAATCATTAAACAGATGCTGCATCAACGACGAGCAGTCCACGCCTTTGTGGGTGGTGCCACCCCAGCGGTAATGGGTCCCCTTCCAGCGCGGATATTCCGCCAGCAGGGCGCTTTTAATATTTTGTGAATTGCCCGTATTGACCGCAGTCACGGTAGAACCTTTTCCATCAAAAAGTTCGCTATGGAAAAATTTGTAGGCGTCCATAGACTCAAATTCTTTCGGCATATCAAAGGCAAAGGTACTGGCGCTAAATAAACCTGGAATAAGAAGCAGTAAGGCAGAAACAAGCGATTTAATACGGAACATGCGTGGATTCTTTCATCAAAAAATAAAGCTTTTTCCTTACGTGGGAACCTGCTCACGGGGCGGGTGACTCGTCGCTGAGTGCGCAAATAATAACCAGCGAACAATAAATAATCAGGTCAAATCGAGTCCAAAATTGGACTCGGCATTTTTCCTCAGGAAAACCAACCCCTTCGGCTGAAGGGGTGGAGAAAGGCGTTATGCGAAGAACCTGGCGAGGACGAATAATCCGACCGCGACGTTGATCGCGCCGCCAATGCGGGTGGCGATTTGCGCGAATGGCATCAGGGTCATGCGGTTGCCGGAGGTCAGGATCGCCACGTCGCCCGTGCCGCCCTGCCCGCTCTGACAGCAGGAGACAATTGCCACATCGATGGGATGCATGCCGATCTTCTTACCGACGTAAAAACCGGTACCGACCAGCGCCAGCACGGTGGTGACAATCACCAGCAGATTCTGCAGGGTAAAAGCGTTGATCAGTTCCTGCCACGGCGTGATCGCCACGCCCACCGCGAACAGCACCGGATAGGTCACGGCAGTGCGGAAAAATTTATACACCGCCATCGAACCATGCTGAATGGTCGGCGAAATGCCGTTAGCCAGTTTAACCAGCACCGCCGCAAACAACATGCCGACCGGCGCAGGCAGACCGATCCATTTCTGACCGAGCATACCGACCATATACAACAGGATCGCCAGCAGCGCGCCGCAGGCCAGCGCATTGACGCCCGGATTCCCGTCAAACTCGTCCGTGCCGCTGCCCGACTGCCCTTTATCCGACGGCATCAGCTGACCTTCACCGGTCAGATGCGGGAAACGTTTTCCGAGCTGATTCAGTACGCCCGCCAGCACGATGGCCGTCAGACCGCCGAGCATCACGATCGGCAGAATGCGTCCGAGCGCCACGCCCTGCTCCATATGCAAAATCGTCGCGTAGCCCATCGACAGCGGGATCGCGCCTTCACCCACACCGCCCGCCATGATCGGCAGGATCAGGAAGAAGAAGGTCTGCATCGGCGGTAAACCTAAAACAGTGCCCATCGCCATTCCGGCAATCATGCCGACCACTTCGCCGCACAGCATCGGGATGAAAATCCGCATAAACCCCTGGATCAGCACCTGACGGTTCATGCTCATGATGCTGCCGACAATAATGCAGCAGATATAAAGGTAGAGAATGTTGGTGGATTTATAGAATTTGACTGTGGAATCCACCACCACATCCGGCAGCAGGCCGTAATGCACCATCGCTGAAGGGATAAAGGTGGCGCAGATGGCTGCCGCGCCGAGCTTTCCGACCACCGGCAGGCGCTTGCCGAACTCGCCACAGGCAAAGCCGAAGAAGGCCAGCGTGGCGACCATCACCACGATGTCGCTTGGCAACTTACCGTTCAGGCAGTCGAGCAGGATCAGCACGCCCGCCAGCAGGAAGAAAGGCAGCGGAATAATCCCGATTTTGTAATGATCGAGAATGTGCCACCACTTTTGCCTGAGCGAAATGCCGGAGGTTTTTGTTTCTTTCACTGCGATGTAGGAATCGTCGGTTGTGCTCATGACATGGCCTCTTTCTTATAAATACTTTTCTTATTGATGGTCTGAGCATAAGAAAACAGCCGGTCAGCCGGATGTGAGGTTGTTCAAATTAAAACCGCAGGGATAAAGGTTGTTATGGTGTTTATGGAGTTAATGCACCTTGTTTTATAAGGATTATCAGATTAGTAGTAAAAGCCGCTATTAACCCTGTTATTACTGTGAGAATTCATCGTTATTTTTATTGCCTGTTCACAACTCTGTCTTTGTCCGATTACCGCCCTCATTTCGCCGTGATACGCTTATTCAATGTGTGTCTTTGATTCGTGTTGCAGCAGGTCGTATGAAATTCAGATTACCTTTTCAGGTAAAACTCTTTTTGTCTCTGGTGGTATTTTCCTGCCTGTTGCTGGTGCTGCTGGGCGCTATTTTGTTTCACATCATCGACCGTCAGTTGCATCACGATCTCGGGCAACGCGCCCGCGTTCAGGCCAGTGAGATCGCGCTGATGCCGGGGCTGGCGCAGAAAGTGCTGGCGCGTGATATTCCCGGCATCGCGAAACTTATCCAGCCCTTACGCGATAAAAGCGATGCCAGTTATATCGTGATCGGCGATACCCGCGAGCTGCATCTTTATCATTCAGAATCGCCGGAGCGCATCGATTTGCCGATGATTGGCGGTGATAACGCGCAAGTGCTGGCCGGTAAAACCATTATTTCCGTGCGGCAGGGCGGTATCGGGGTGTCATTACGCAGTAAGGCGCCGATCCTCGATGACAATAACCGGGTGATCGGGATTGTTTCCGTCGGTTATCTCACCTCTTATATCGACAATATTAATGGTCACCGTCTGGCGCAGGCCGGGTTATACGGCTTGCTGCTGTTATTACTGCTGTTTATTTTTTCGTGGATATTTACCCGCAACGTCAAAAAACAGATGTTCTGGCTGGAGCCAAAAGCTATCGCCCTGCTGGTGCGCCAGCAAAAAGCCTTACTGGAAGCCATGTATGAAGGCGTATTCGCGATTGATGCCGGAAAGCAGCTGATTTTGATTAACCGGGCCGCGCGCGAGTTACTCGATATCCGCCAGCCCGAAAACGAACTGCTGGGTAAACCTCTGGCGGAAGTGCTGCACACGCCGCCAGCGTTCTTTACTCAAAGTGGCATCAGTGACAACAACAGCCAGCATGATCAGATTACCGTGCTCAATCAGCGGCAGGTGATCGTCAACCGCGTGCCGATTGAGCTGGAACCCGGCGCGGAAAGCGGCTGGGTATTCAGTTTCCGCGATAAAAACGACATCAATACCCTGAGCAGCCAGCTGAGTCAGGTGAAACGCTACGCGGATAATCTGCGCATCATGCGTCACGAGCAACTGAACTGGACCGCCACGCTGGCCGGTTTGCTGCAAATGCAGCGTTACGACGACGCCATGCATTACATTCAGGCGCAGTCCGAAGGCGCGCAGGCGGTACTGGATTTCGTCTCCGCCCGTTTTACCTCACCGGCGCTGTGTGGCCTGTTGCTGGGGAAATACGTCAGTGCGCGGGAAAAAGGCGTGGAGCTGCGTTTCGATCCCGCCTGTCAGTTGATCCGCATTCCGGCGGCCATCAGCGAAACCGAGCTGATGTCGGTGATCGGTAATCTGCTTGATAACGCCACGGACGCCACGCTCAATGCCCTGACGCCCTCTTCTCCGGTGGAACTGTATATTTCAGACCGCAATAACGAACTGCTGATAGAAGTGGCGGATCAGGGCAGCGGCGTGGATGACGCCCTGAAGCCGCGGTTGTTCGAACAGGGCGTCACCACCAAGCCGTCAGACGACCATCAGGCCACCGGCGCGGAACATGGTATCGGGCTGTATCTGGTGGCGGGTTACGTCCGTCAGGCCGGTGGCAGCATCGAAATCTCAGACAATACGCCGCAAGGTACGATATTTTCCGTCTTTATCCCGTATCCGGCGGATGCGTCAACAGGAATGAAACATGAATAACAGCAGCGCACTCGATGTCGTGATTGTGGAAGATGAGCCGCATCTGGCCGGTCTGCACCGGGATTTTATCGAGCAAAATTTCAATCTGCGCGTGGTGGGCATCGCCGCCACGCTGGAGCAGACGCGTTCCCTGCTGCGGTTGCATCAGCCGCGACTGATTTTACTGGATAACTATTTGCCGGACGGTCAGGGCGTGGATCTGATCGACAGCCCGTTACTGAAGAGCTTCGATTGCTCGGTGATTTTTATTACGGCGGCCAGTGATATGCAAACCTGCAGTCAGGCTATGCGCAGCGGCGCGTTCGATTACATCATCAAGCCGGTGTCATTCCATCGTCTGCGCAGTTCGCTCGAACGCTTTATGCAACTGGTGCAAACCCTGCGCAGTGTCAAAGTGGTCGATCAGCGGGCGCTGGATAAACTGTTTAATCTGCCCGCCACTGATACGCCGTCAGCCCCTTCCGCCAAAGGCATCGAGCCGAATACGCTGGAACTGGTTCAGCGCGCTTTCACCGCAAAACCTGACGTCAGCTGGTCCGTGGAACAGGTGGTGGAAGAAGTGGGGATCAGCAAAACCACCGGCCGCCGGTATCTGGAATATTGCGTGGAAATTGGCTTTATCGCCGTGGAGATGCAGTACGGAAATATCGGCCATCCGAGGCGTCTGTATCGCAAAATAGCAGACGGAGAAAAATCCGCATCCTGAGTCCGAATTATGGCGGTTTTGCGTGACGCATTTCACGCCCTCTGCCGGTGTTCTCACCGGCAAATTTCCGCCCTCCCCCCTGTTTCACGTCGTTATTTCGCTGTGCATTCAGCTTTCAGACAACCGGTAAATTTGCGGCTTTCACGCAATTCTGAAATCTCTATTTACACCTGTAAATCCGCATCGGGAAATTTGCATTATCTCCCGATGGATCACGCAATTATCCCGTTCTAAACCCCCACAAAGTCACAAGTTATTAAATCATTTAAAATCAATATATTAGTTATATTTCCGACAAAGATTCACAGCCGGAAATTAGGCGTAAATCGAAAATGTGAATAGCAGATAATTTGTCATTAATTGTCAGCGCATTCTTACCGAAATTAAACAGTGAAAATACAGATAAATACGCCACCAGAAACACAATCACGAATATCCTCCGGAAACATTGAGACTTGTCTCAGAATGTCGATGTGTTAGGGTATATGCCGTTCACTATTTTGTTACAGGCAAAATCTTATACGGTCCAACACAAAAACTAGACATCGAGCCGATACGGCTATTTATATCCAAGGAATGCACATTGCATGGCAATTAAAATCGAAGTAAAGAATCTTTATAAGGTATTTGGCGAAAACCCGGATCGCGCTTTCAAGATGATTGACGCAGGCAAGGGTAAAGAAGAAATTTTTGAGAAAACCGGTCTTTCACTTGGCGTTAAGAATGCCAGTCTGGCCATTGAAGAAGGCGAGATCTTCGTCATCATGGGGTTATCCGGTTCCGGTAAATCCACCATGGTACGCCTTCTCAATCGTCTGATAGAGCCCACCCGTGGCGAAGTCCTGATCGACGGCGAAGACATCGCCAAAATCTCAGAAGCAAAATTGCGCCAGGTGCGCCGCAGTAAAATCAGTATGGTGTTTCAGTCCTTTGCGCTGATGCCACACCTGACCGTGTTGAACAACACCGCGTTTGGTATGGAACTCGCCGGTGTGCCGGTGGAGGAGCGCAATGCCAAAGCGATTGACGCGCTGCGTCAGGTCGGGCTGGAAAACTATGCCAACTCCTATCCTGATGAATTGTCCGGCGGGATGCGCCAGCGTGTCGGTTTAGCCCGCGCCATGGCCAACAACCCTGACATTCTGCTGATGGATGAAGCCTTCTCAGCGCTCGACCCATTGATCCGTACCGAAATGCAGGATGAGCTGGTGAAGCTTCAGGCTCAGCATCAGCGCACCATCGTGTTTATTTCCCATGATCTGGACGAAGCCATGCGTATCGGCGACCGCATCGCCATTATGCAGGGCGGCGAAGTGGTGCAGGTCGGCACACCGGAAGACATTCTGAACAATCCGGCCAATGACTATGTGCGCACCTTCTTCCGTGGCGTCGATATCAGTCAGGTCTTCAGCGCCAAAGACATTGCCCGCCGTCGTGGCGCGCTAATTCGTAAAACCCCCGGTTTTGGTCCCCGTGCCGCCCTCAAGCTGCTGGAAGACGAAGACCGCGAATATGGTTATGTGCTTGAACGTGGACAGAAATTCATCGGCGTGGTGTCGATCGAGTCGCTGAAAACCGCGCTGAAAGCCAATCAGCCGCTGGAAAGCGCCCTGCTGGAATCTCCGGCACCGGTGCAGGCAGACATGCCGCTCAGCGAACTGATTTCTCATGTCGCCGCCGCGCCTTGCGCTGTGCCGGTGATCAATGAGGACAATAACTATATCGGCATTATTTCCAAAGCCATGCTGCTTCAGGCTCTGGATAAAGAAGGGGGTAACGAATGAGCACTTCAACCATAAATAACACCATTACTCAGCACGCACAGGCCGCACAAACGTTAGATCCTTCGGTGGATCCGTGGAGTGCCGACAACGCCAGCGGCGGTGTTGCGCCTCAGGCGGATGCCGCCACAAATGCCGCGCCAGCCGATGCGGGCAGCAGTGATCCGTGGGGCGGCGGCAGCGATGCCGCGACCAGCACACCGGATGCCACGCACCACGCCGCCGCGCAGACCAACGACTGGCTGAGCGTCGCACCGGAACATCATCAGCATTTTAATATTCTCGATCCGTTCCACAGCACGCTGATCCCGCTCGACCGCTGGGTCACCGACGGGATCGACTGGCTGGTCGGCAACTTCCGTCCGGTGTTCCAGGGGATCCGTGTCCCGGTCGATTTCGTTCTCAGCGGTTTCCAGCACGGTCTGGAATCTCTGCCTGCGCCGATTGCGATCCTGGTCTTTGCCCTGCTGGCCTGGCAGATGGCCGGTTTCGGTATGGGTGCCGCCACGCTGGTTTCTCTGGTGCTGATCGGTGCGATCGGTGCCTGGTCACAGGCGATGGTGACGCTGGCGCTGGTTCTGACCTCGCTGTTCTTCTGTATTCTGATCGGCCTTCCGCTCGGGATATGGCTGGCGCGCAGCCAGAAGGCGGCCAAAATTATCAGGCCGTTGCTGGATGCCATGCAGACCACACCGGCGTTCGTCTATCTGGTGCCTATCGTCATGCTGTTTGGTATCGGTAACGTGCCGGGCGTGGTGGTGACGATTATCTTCGCCCTGCCACCGGTGGTACGTCTGACCATTCTGGGTATCAACCAGGTGCCGGAAGATCTGATCGAAGCCGCGAAATCCTTTGGTTCCAGCCCGCGTCAGATGCTGTTTAAAGTTCAGTTGCCGCTGGCGATGCCGACCATCATGGCCGGTATTAACCAGACGCTGATGCTGGCGCTGTCGATGGTGGTGATCGCCTCGATGATCGCCGTTGGCGGTCTGGGTCAGATGGTTCTGCGCGGTATCGGTCGTCTGGACATGGGTCTGGCGTCCGTCGGTGGCGCGGGTATCGTTATCCTCGCCATTATTCTCGACCGTCTCACCCAGTCAATGGGTCGCGACAGCCGCAGTAAAGGCGGTCACCGCTGGTTCACCCGCGGTCCTGTCGGTCTGGTGATGAAGCCTTTCACGAAGAAAGCCTGATCCACACACTGCATTTTTCCCGGCGGTTCGCTGCCGGGAACTCTCAAAAGCTAAAACAACGCAGTCCACTCTTACGTATTGATAAACAATCCTCAAAATCATTCGGGCGGCATCAAGGCGGCAACTGAATGAATCCCCGGGAGCTTACATTGGTAAGTGACCGGGGTGAATGAAGGCAGCCAACGCAGAGGCAGCCTGAATGATGAAGAGGAAAAGAATAAGGGTTCACCATGCGCACAACTCAGAATAAGACACAGATCAAAGCACTCATCCTCGCAGTATCCATGGCGACTCCCGCCGCTTTCGCCGCCGATTTACCGGGCAAAGGCGTGGTCGTTAAACCGTTGCAAAGCACCATTGCAGAAGAAACTTTCCAGACCGAACTGGTTAACCGCGCGCTGGAAAAACTGGGCTACGACGTTCAGCAAACCGGCGAAGTGGATTACAACGTGGCGTATACCGCCATCGCCAGCGGTGATTCCACTTACATGGCTGTGAACTGGGATCCGCTGCAAAAAGATATGTATGCCGCCGCCGGTGGCGACCAGAAATTTTACCGTCAGGGCACCTTTATTGGCGGCGCGGCGCAGGGTTATCTGATCGACAAAAAGACCGCCGAAAAATACCACATCCACGATTTGTCGCAGCTGAAAGACCCGAAAATCGCCAAACTGTTTGACGCCGACGGCGACGGCAAAGCCGATATGGCCGGGTGTAATCCGGGCTGGGTCTGCGGTCAGGTGATCAATACGCAAATTAAAGCGTACGGCCTGAGCGATACCGTGACGCAAAACGAGGGCAACTATTCGGCCATTATCGCCGATACCCTCACCCGCTTTAAATCCGGCAAACCGGTGCTGTATTACACCTGGACACCGTACTGGGTCAGCAACGAAATGAAACCGGGCAAAGACGTGGTCTGGCTGACGGTGCCGTTCTCGGCGAATCCGGGTTCACTGAAAGACATGGATACCACGCTGCCGAACGGCAAGAACTATGGCTTCCCGGTCAATAACGAACACATCGTGGCGAACAAAGCCTGGGCGGAGAAAAACCCGGCGGCCGCGAAGCTGTTCGCCATCATGAAACTGCCACTGGCCGACGTGAATGCGCAAAACCTGCGGATGCATGAAGGGGAATCGTCTTCTGAGGATATCCAGCAACACGTTGATGGCTGGATCAAAGCACATCAGGCGACCTTCGATGGCTGGATCAAAGAAGCTGCCGCTGCAGCAAAATAACGCATGATAAAATCTGAGGAATTTATGAAAAAGACAGGAATCTGGGCGGTTGCCGCCCTCACAACATTTGCCACAGCCACCACCTTCGCCGCCGATTTGCCGGGTAAAGGGGTCACCGTGACACCTATCCAGAGCACCATCAGTGAAGAGACATTTCAGACCGAGCTGGTGAATAAAGCGCTGGAAAAACTGGGCTATGACGTTCAGCCGACCCGCGAAGTCGATTACAACGTCGGCTACACCACCCTTGCCGCCGGTGACGCGACCTTTACCGCCGTCAACTGGTCGCCGCTGCATGATGAAATGTACAAAGCCGCCGGTGGCGACAAGGTGTTTTATCGTGAAGGTACCTACGTGACCGGTGCCGCGCAGGGCTGGCTGATCGATAAGAAAACCGCCGAGAAATACCACATCACCAATATCGAACAGCTGAAAGATCCGAAACTGGCGAAACTGTTTGATACCAACGGTGACGGCAAAGCCGATCTGACCGGTTGTACGCCGGGCTGGGGCTGTGAAGCGGCGCTGAATGAGCAGCTGAAAGCCTACGGTCTGGAAGACACCGTGACCCACAATCAGGGTAACTACTCTGCGATGATCGCCGACACCATCACCCGTTACAAAGAAGGGAAACCGATCTTCTATTACACCTGGACGCCGTACTGGGTCAGCAATGTCCTGATCCCGGGCAAAGACGTGTTGTGGATGCAGGTGCCGTTCTCGGTAGTGCCGGGGGATAAAAACGCCGATACCAAACTGCCAAACGGCAAAAACTACGGTTTCCCGGTGAGCACCATGCATATCGTGGCGAACAAAGCCTGGGCTGAGAAAAATCCGGCGGCGGCAAAACTGTTTGCCATCATGAAACTGCCGCTGAAAGACATCAATGCGCAGAACGCCGCTATGCATGCCGGTAAAAATTCAGAAGCCGATATCGATGCACAGACCGACGGCTGGATCAAAGCCCACCAGGAACAGTTCGACGGCTGGGTAAAAGAAGCCGCCGCAGCAGCAAAATAACGCCGTTACAGACTCAGTAAGACCAGCGGGCGGGGAGAAATCTCCGCCCGTTTTTTTGTGTGAACATGTCTATTACAAAATCAGATAGTTGCCATTAAAACTATTCATTGGTTTAATATTTCAACCAAAACGATAATCGTCTTTCGCATTTCCCTGCTCCTTCAATAAGATCCGTTAAGTCTCATTATGAAAAAAACGACCACACATTCTCCGCTCAGCCCGGCGCTGATTATTCTGATGGCGGTGGCCACCGGGCTTGCCGTCGCCAGTAACTATTATCCGCAACCGCTGCTCGACACCATTGCGCGTGCGTTCAGCCTGTCGGTCAATCAGGCCGGTTTTATTGTGACTGTGGCGCAGCTCGGTTACGCCTGCGGCCTGATGTTTATCGTGCCGCTCGGCGATATGTTTGAACGTCGCGGGCTGATTGTGCTGATGACTCTGCTTTCCGCTGCCGGATTGCTGATCACCGCGATGGCACCGACGCTGACCATCATGCTGGTCGGGACGGCGCTGACCGGACTGTTCTCCGTCGTGGCACAAATTCTGGTGCCGCTGGCCGCCACACTGGCGGAGCCGGAGCGTCGCGGTAAAGTCGTCGGGCTGATTATGTCCGGCCTGCTGCTGGGCATTCTGCTGGCGCGAACCGTTGCCGGTGCGCTGGCGTCGCTGGGCGGCTGGCGGACGGTGTACTGGGTCGCCAGTGGGCTGATGATCGTGATGGCGCTGGTGCTGTGGCGTAAGCTGCCAAAGCATCATCAGAAAACCGATCTGAATTATCCGCAGTTGCTGAAATCCATTTTTACGCTGTTTATCCATACGCCGGTATTACGCACCCGTGCGCTGATTGGCATGTTCTGCTTCGCCAACTTCAGCATTCTGTGGACGTCGATGGCGTTCCTGCTGGCGGGTCCGGCCTATCACTATTCTGAAGGCGTCATTGGTCTGTTTGGCCTGGTGGGTGCTGCCGGGGCGCTGGCGGCGACCCGTGCAGGCAATCTGGCGGACAAGGGCAAAGCGCATCTGACCACCACGGTCGGGCTGGTGCTGTTATTGCTGTCGTGGGCCGCCACTGCGTACGGGCAGCACTCAGTGATTTCGCTGATTATTGGCATCATCATTCTGGACCTTTCGGTTCAGGGAGTGCATATCACCAACCAAAGTGTGATTTATAAAACCCTGCCGGAAGCGCGTAACCGCCTGACCGCAGGTTACATGACGACATACTTTATTGGCGGTGCAGTGGGTTCCCTGGTATCCGCTTCGGCCTATCAGGCGGCGGGCTGGTACGGGGTCTCGGCAGCAGGCACCCTCATGTGTGTGCTGAATTTACTGGTCTGGTGGAAAGGCCATAAGTACACGCTGGCCTGATAACGTACGAAACTACATCAGGAGGGAACCATCACCCCTCCTGATTAGCTTGCGAATAATCATTGGAGAAATTTATTTGAACCAAAGGGTGTTAACGATACTTACAGTCTGGTAATGTTTACGCCATGAATTATTCGCCGGCAACCATCCGGTTTCACAATGTTTTAAACACCCATGCAAACCAATCCAGATCTCGAAGCACCCGACCCCGTCCGTGTTTCCACCTTCGCACAAGGTATTACCGATAGCCTGCCCATTGTGATTGGCTATGTGCCTGTCGCGTTTGCCTTCGGACTCAGTGCAGTCAAACTGGGTTTCACTCCCGCTGAAAGTCTGCTGTTTTCCATTCTCATCTATGCTGGCGCCAGCCAGTTTGTGATCACCGCGCTGCTCAGTGCCGGGATGTCGTTATGGGTTTCCGCCCTGACCGTGATGGCGATGGATGTGCGTCACGTGCTGTACGGCCCGTCGCTGCGTAACCGGCTGGTGAGCAAACTCAATGGCAGAAAAACCGCACTCTGGGCATTTGGCCTGACCGATGAAGTGTTCGCGGCCGCCACCGCCAAACTGATCCGCGATAAACGCAGCTGGAGCGAAAACTGGATGTGCGGCATTGCGCTGTCTTCCTGGCTTTCGTGGGTGTTCGGCACCGCCATAGGTGCGCTGTTCGGTAATGGTCCGCTTGAGAATTTCCCGGCCATCGAAGCCGCACTCGGCTTTATGTTACCGGCGCTGTTCCTGAGTTTTCTGCTGGCGGCGTTTAAGCGCCAGCAAAGCCTGGTGTTTGTTGCCTCGCTGGCCGGTGCGCTGGGCGGGCTGCTGTTCGGGTCGATCCCCGCCGCCATCGGTTGCGGTCTGGGCGCGGGGTGCATTGCGGCCCTGCTGCAACGTCCGGTATCCCCTTCTGCCACGGAGATCACCTCAGATGAGCACTGATGTCATTCTGGTGTGTCTGCTGGTCGGCACCGTCAATTATCTGTTCCGGTATCTGCCTTTGCGTCTTGGCGCACGACAGAAATCAGGACTGAAAAGTGGCCCGTTATCCCGCGTGCTCGACAGCATTGGTATCGCCTCAATCTGCGCGCTACTGGTGGTGTCAAGCACGCCTGAAATCCTGCGCGATCCGCAAAAACTGCTGCCCTCACTGGCCGGTTTTGTGGTGCTCGCGCTGATTTTCTGGCGAACCAAAAGCATCATTATTGCCACACTGACCGGCGCTGTGGTGTACGGCCTGGTGTTCAAGGTGATGCTGCTGGCGGGATGAGGCTATTTTTTACCGTAAAGCAACAACCGGGCAAACTCTGCCTAATACATTAAACATCGAATAATTCACCGGAGTTATGAATAACACTAATTGCTAAAGAATTGGTGATTCATGACATTGATATTATTAATTACCGTCGTTACTATGTCATTCGTAACTAATGAGGCTTCTCATATGGACAGTTCATTCGCGCCAATTGAAAACATGTTAAATTTCCGGGCTAAGAAGCAAAAAGATTTCCCTTATCAGGAAATTCTGCTGACCCGCCTGTGTATGCACATGCAAAGTAAATTGCTTGAAAACCGTAATAAAATGCTGAAAGCACAAGGGATTAATGAAACGCTGTTTATGGCGTTACTGACTCTTGATGCGCAGGAAAGTCACAGCATTCAGCCTTCTGAGCTAAGCTCTGCGCTGGGTTCTTCACGCACCAACGCCACCCGTATTGCGGATGAGCTGGAAAAGCGCGGATGGATCGAACGCCGTGAAAGCGATAACGACCGCCGGTGCCTGCATTTGCACCTGACGCCCGACGGTGAAGCCTTTATTCAGAAGTTACTGCCGCCTCAACATAAGAGCCTGCATTTTCTCTGGTCGACCTTAGACGCCGATGAACAGAAGCAGTTAGAAACCCTGACGCGCAAACTGTTAACCCGCCTTGATCAGATGGATGCGACAGCACTACAACAATTCTAGATTTCAGTTCAGGTAAACCACACATGTCACTCCAAGCTCGCCGGAGGCTTACGCCGCTGTTTGCCGTTTTGATATTGGCTGGCTGCGCCTCCGGTAATAATATTGCTCCTCAGTCGTCGCTGCTGGATACGCAACAGCTTCATCTGCAGCAGGCAAAAGTCAGTTCCCTGACCCTCGGCCCTCAGTGGTGGCGCAGTCTGAATGACCCGCAACTCGATAATCTGATGACCACGACGTTGCAGAATTCGCCTTCATTGCGTCAGGCCGCCGCCCGCGTGCGCGAAGCGCAAAGCGTGATGGGAGAAGCCAATGCCGCCAATGGCCCTTATCTGGATTTGAATGGTTCAACGCGTCGTGAACGTGTGGCAAAAAACACGATCCCGCCGTTCCTGACCAGCTATCCCGAAGCGCCAATTTACGACAGCAGCAACAGCCTCGGGCTGAATCTGAGCTATGAGTTTGACTGGTGGGGGAAATACCGCAATCAGGTGAATGCCGCGAAAGCACAGGTGGACTCCGCCCGTGCCGAACAGGCTGAAGCCGCTCTGACGCTGACCAGTTCTGTGGCGTCAGCCTATTATGCGTTGCAGGCCAATCTTGCTTTGCAGGATGTTCTGCAACACGAAGTGGATAACAATCAGCGTCTGGCCGATTTGCGCAAAGCGCAGTATCAGGCAGGCGTGTACGGCATTGAAATTCCGCAACAAACCCAGGCGCAGGCCGACAGCGCCAAACAACAGATCATCAATCTGAAATCGCAGACAGAACAGCTGCGACATCAGCTTTCTGCGCTGGCCGGACGTGGCCCGGATGCAATGGACGGACTGCACGCCGTGGCGCTGCCTTCCCCTGACGCGCTGGCACCGAAAGCGGAGCTGACGCTGGATTTACTCGGCAAACGCCCGGACATCGCTGCACAGCGTGATCTGGTGGAATCCTGGTCCCAGCGTGTCAGTGCCGCGAAAAAAGAATTTTATCCCAGCCTTTCCATCAGTGCCTTCGGCGGTCTGACGACCACCAATTACGGCGGCACCAGCCCGAATCTGTTTGAAGCGGCCAGTACCGCCTGGAATATCGCGCCCGCCATTTCGCTGCCGATTTTCCACGCCGGTGCACTGCGCTCCAAACTGGGCGAAGAGTCCGCGTTATATGACCAGTCTGTTGAGTCGTATAACCAGACCATCCTGAACGCCATCCAGCAAACTGCGGATGCCATTACTGTCTCGAAAAGCAGCGCTGAACAATTGCAGCAGGCGTCTTCTGCCGCTAAATCGCTGGATGAGGTGTATCGCGTTTCGGATGCAAGATACAACGCTGGCGTCATCGGACGGGATGAGCTGTTAACCAGCCAGTCAGCGCTTCTGCAACAACAACAGGCGCAACTTACGGCCAGCAGTCAGTTGATGCAGGCAAAAATCAGTCTCATCCGTGCGCTTGGGGGTGGCTATCAGGCCCCGGCTGCGGACCAAAAATCATAATAAAAGACTCAGTGTGGAGAAGACCATGAGCGCAAATGCCGATACTCAGGCAACGCCGCAAGCTCCGAAAAATAAGAAGAAAACGCGCAAAGTCGCGATGCTCTTGTTAACCGGGATTTTCATTATTATTGCCATCGCCTACCTGTTCTACTGGCTGCTGGTGTTACGTCATTTCGAGTCCACCGACGATGCGTATGTGGCCGGTAATCAGGTTCAGATTATGGCGCAGGTGTCGGGTAGCGTGACCGACGTCAATTTCGACAGCACCGACTTTGTGAAAAAAGGTGACGTGCTGGTGACCATCGACCCGACCGATGCAGAGCAGGCGTTCGAACGCTCAAAAACGGCGCTGGCGAACAGCGTGCGTCAGACGCATCAGTTGATCATCAACGGTAAACAATATCAGGCCAATATCGCGCTGCGTCAGACGCAACTGCAACAGGCGCAGACTGACCTCAAGCGCCGCATCGTGCTGGGTAATGTCGATGCGATTGGCCGTGAAGAACTGCAACACGCCCGTGACGCCGTCGATACCGCGAAAGCGCAATACGATGTCGCCGTTCAGCAATACAACGCCAATCAGGCGATGATTCTGGATACGCCGGTCGATAAGCAGCCGCAGGTTCTTCAGGCCGCCGCTCAGGTGCGCGATGCATGGCTTGCCCTGCAACGCACCAAAGTCCGCAGCCCGATTGACGGTTTCGTCTCACGTCGTGCCGTACAGATTGGTCAGCAAATTAGCCCGACAACCTCCCTGATGGCCGTGGTTCCGGCGCATCACATCTGGGTCGACGCTAACTTTAAAGAAACCCAGCTGGCAAATATGCGTATTGGCCAGATGGCGACCGTGGTCAGTGACATGTACGGCGATGACGTGAAATATCACGGCAAAGTCGTCGGTATGGACATGGGCACCGGCGGCGCGTTCTCGCTGTTACCGGCACAGAATGCCACCGGCAACTGGATCAAAGTGGTTCAGCGCCTGCCGGTGCGTATCGAACTTAACGATCAGGAAGTGGCTGAACATCCGCTGCGTATCGGTTTATCGACGCTGGTAACGGTTGATACGCAGAATCGTGAGGGTCTGGTGCTGGCCGATAAAGTCCGCAGCGAACCGCTGTATCAGACGACCGCGCTGACACTGGATCTGGCACCGGTCAACGCCATTATTGCTGACGTTATCCATGCCAATGCAGGCTAAAACATCCGGAGGCCTTCGTGGCAAATAAACCGCTGGTAGGCGCCCCGCTGGCCTGGATGACGGTGGCTTTGTCTTTGGCTACCTTTATGCAGGTGCTGGACTCGACGATCGCCAACGTGGCGATCCCGACCATCGCCGGGAATCTGGGTGCCTCGAACTCGCAGGGCACCTGGGTTATCACGTCGTTCGGGGTGGCGAATGCCATCTCAATCCCGATCACCGGCTGGCTGGCAAAACGCATTGGTGAGGTCAAACTCTTCCTGTGGTCAACGGTGCTGTTTGCAATTGCATCGTGGCTGTGCGGTATGTCGACCAGCCTGGAAATGCTGATTTTCTTCCGTGTGGTGCAGGGCGTGGTGGCAGGTCCGCTGATCCCGCTTTCGCAAAGTCTGTTACTGAATAACTATCCGCCAGCCAAGCGAAGTACCGCGCTCGCGCTCTGGTCGATGACGGTGATCGTCGCCCCGATCTGCGGGCCGATCCTCGGCGGGTATATCAGTGATAACTATCACTGGGGTTGGATCTTCTTTATCAACGTGCCGATCGGTATTGCGGTGGTGTTCCTGACGCTGAGAACACTGAAGGGCCGCGAAACCGCCACGCAGATCAGACCCATCGACAGTGTCGGGCTGGTGCTGCTGGTGCTGGGTATCGGTGCCTTGCAGGTGATGCTCGACCGGGGTAAAGAACTCGACTGGTTTAACTCGACGGAAATTATCGTGCTGGCGGTCGTGGCAGTGGTCGCGCTCTGTTTCCTTGTGGTCTGGGAACTGACCGACGACCATCCGATCGTCGACCTGTCACTGTTTAAATCGCGAAACTTCACCATTGGCGTGCTGTGTATCAGCCTGGCCTACATGCTCTACTTCGGCGCGATTGTCCTGCTGCCGCAGCTATTGCAAGAGGTCTATGGGTATACCGCCACCTGGGCCGGTCTGGCGTCCGCGCCGGTAGGGATTTTACCGGTACTGATGTCGCCGATTATCGGGCGTTTCGCGCACCGTCTGGACATGCGAAAGCTGGTGACCTTCAGCTTTATCATGTACGCCTACTGCTTCTTCTGGCGTGCATATACGTTCGAACCGGGGATGGATTTTGGCGCATCAGCGTGGCCGCAGTTTATTCAGGGCTTCGCGGTCGGCTGCTTCTTTATGCCACTGACCACCATTATTCTGTCCGGCTTACCGCCTGAACGTATGGCGGCGGCATCGAGTTTGTCGAACTTTATCCGTACGCTGGCCGGTTCGATTGGTACGTCGATCACCACAACCCTGTGGTCGAACCGTGAATCGCTGCACCACGCGCAGCTGACGGAAAACATCACGCCGTTTAATCCGGCGGCGACGCAGACCTATCAGCAGCTCGAAGGCATCGGGATGAGCCATCAGCAGGCATCAGGCTGGATAGCGCGGGAGATCACGAATCAGGGACTTATCATCTCTGCCAATGAGATTTTCTGGTTATCCGGCGGCGCATTCCTGGTGCTGCTGGTCTTGATCTGGTTCGCCCGACCGCCATTCACCAGTGGTGGCGGAGCCGGTGGCGCGCACTGAGTCAGGTATTCCCTGAATGTCAGAAAGCAAAACGGACGCATTATGCGTCCGTTTTTTATGGCTGAAACCGGGCAATTATGCCTGGTTCTGACGCCACCATTCTGCCAGCAAAATACCGGATGCCACGGAAACGTTGAGGCTTTCCACTTTGCCGGTACCACCGATTGACACGCTCAGGTCGCCCTGTTGCCAGGCGCTGTCAGACAAACCGTCGCTCTCTTCACCCAGCACCAGCACCATTTTGGCCGGTAACTGTGCTTTGCCCAGCGCCGTACCTTTATGGCTGGACGTGGTCACGATGGTGTATCCCGCGTTACGGAAGGTTTCCAGCACTTCAAGGAAGTTATCCGCGCTGATGGCTTTAACGTGTTCCGCGCCGCCTTCCGCGGTACGGACTGCCGCGCCAGATTCCAGCTGAGCCGGATCCTGAACCATCATCCCGTTGATACCAAAATGCGCACAAGAACGCATGATACCGCCGAGGTTATGCGGGTTACCGACGTTTTCCAGCGCCAGTACGCAGTCTTTCGCCGGAGCCGTTTGCAGATAGGTTTCTGCATCCAGACCCTGACGTTTTTTGATCAGGAAACACACGCCGCCGTGGTGTTCGGTACCGGACGCTTTCGCCAGTTCGTCATCTTCAACCACATGGTAGGCTTTGCGGTTCGCCGCCATCCAGCGCAGTGCTTCACGAAAACGCGGGGTCACGGATTGCACAAACCATGCACGGACGATAGCGTCCGGACGGCTGGCAAACAGGGCCTTACAGGCGTTTTCGCCATACACGCGGGTTTCTTCCTGACGCTGACGACGCAGCTGTTCAGGATCGATAAAGCTTTTGCCGCTGATACCGCCGTGATCCGGGACGGATTCATCCGCCGGTGGACGGGAGACCGTTTTCCACGGCGAAGAGTACGGGCCGTCGTCGTCACGCGCAGGACGACGCGGGCGATCATCACCACGGCGTGGTGCCGGGCCGCGGGAATCACCACGGGAATCGCTGCTGCGACGCTCATTGCGGCGGGCATCGTCTGGACGGGAACCCTGGCGAGGTTTATCGCCCGGACGTCCTTTATTGTTAGAAGGACGTTTATCGTTATTGCGGTTATCGCCGTCGTCGTCACTACGGACGTACATCACTTTGACTTTGCCGTTCTTGCCACTGAATGAATCGTTCATTTTTCTCTCCACCTACGCGCAGGGCGCGAAGATTACCTGATGTCTGTGAGCTACGCCACAGGCTTTGGACCAAAAGCTAAAAACTATCGTAATCATTGAATAAACCACGTTGTTTACGTGACGTACCAACCCCATACTTACAACATACAAGCAACATATCAGCCGTGTTCTTTACCGTTTTTAAGGATAAAACCGGGGTTGTGGTTGATACCATTCTCACGTTAAGCAATGTAGAGGCTATTTTATGAATACGGTTTGTTCATCATGTCAGTCCACCAACCGCCTGCCTGAGGATCGTATCGACGACGGCGCAAAATGCGGTCGCTGCGGTCATGCACTTTTTGAAGGCGATGTGGTTCACGCAACCGCTGCCACGCTGGATAAATACCTGCAGGATGATCTGCCGGTGGTCATCGATTTCTGGGCACCGTGGTGTGGACCTTGCGTTAACTTCGCGCCAATTTTTGAAGATGTGGCTCAGGAACGCGCCGGTAAAATCCGCTTCATCAAGGTGAACACCGAAGCTGAACCTGAACTGAGCGCGCGGTTCCGTATCCGCAGTATTCCGACCATTATGGTGTTTAATGAAGGCAAAATGGTCGATATGTTGAGTGGTGCCATGCCTAAAGCGCCGTTCAACAACTGGCTTAATGAATCATTGTAACGCATAAGCCATCATAAAGCCCTGCCGAAGGCCCGTCACCGCACGGGCCTTTTTCCGTTCAGAACACAAGCCACTTGCCTGCTGCTGCCGGGCGATTAGAATAGCCGTTTTTCGCATACCGGAATGCCTATGTCAGACAACGCCGTCCTTCGCCTGCGTGAGCAGCGTTTAGCCCGATCCACCCGCCCTTTTCTTGCGCGTGGTTCACGGGCCATCCGCTGTCAGTCGTGCCTGTTACCCAAACGTAACTGCATCTGCGCCACCCGCGAAATCCATCAGGCCGCCAGCCGTTTTTGTCTGGTGATGTTTGACACTGAGCCGATGAAACCGAGCAATACCGGCCGGTTAATCGCAGATGTCTTGCCGGATACTCAGGCATTTTTGTGGTCACGCACGCAAACCGATCCGGCGCTGCTGGAAGCGATTGCCGACCCGGAACGTCAGGCTTACGTGGTGTTTCCGGCTTCTTTCGCCGAACCGCCGCGTCAGGTGTTTACCGACGTGCCGGCAGGCAGCAAACCGCCTTTGTTCATTATGCTCGACGGCACCTGGAACGAAGCCCGCAAGATGTTCCGCAAAAGCCCGTATCTGGATAATCTGCCGGTTTTCTCTCTCGATGTAAGCGCCAGCTCCGGCTATATCCTGCGTGAAGCCTCACGCCCGGAACTGCATTGCACCGTCGAAGTGGCCGCCGCATTGCTGGAAAAAGCCGGTGATCTCGACGCCTCGGCAGGCCTTTCACGCCACTTTACCCATTTCCGCACCCAGTATCTGGCCGGGAAACCCCATCATCCGGTGCATCAGCTCACAGCAAAGAACGAAGAAAGCCTCTAGAATCATGGGAAGATGATGAACCGGAGACGTTATGAGTCAGCGCGGACTGGAAGCCTTATTACGACCTGAATCTATCGCGGTCATTGGCGCGAGCAATAAACCGGGGCGGGCCGGATATCTGATGATGCGTAATCTGCTCGACAGCGGATTCAATGGCCCCGTGCTGCCGGTTACGCCCGCTTATCGCGCGGTGTGCGGCGTACTGACCTGGCGGGATGTCGCCAGTCTGCCGATGTCGCCCGATCTCGCCATTCTCTGTACCCACGCTGACCGTAATCTTGCGCTGCTCGAACAGCTCGGTGAGCGGGGCTGTAAAACCGTCATTGTGCTTTCCTCACAGCCGCAGCAATTCGCCGATCTGAAAACCTGCGCCCAGCGTTTTTCGATGCGCCTGCTCGGCCCCAACAGTCTGGGTATTCTCGCACCCTGGCAAAAACTGAATGCCAGTTTTTCACCCGTGCCCATTCTTCCCGGCAAGCTGGCGTTTATTTCGCAATCGGCGGCCGTCGCCAATACCATTCTCGACTGGGCACAGCAGCGCGCCGTGGGTTTTTCCTATTTCGTGTCGCTGGGTGACAGCCTGGATATTGATGTGGACGACCTGCTCGATTTCCTCGCCCGCGACAGTAAAACCAGCGCCATTCTGCTGTATCTGGAACACATCAGCGATGCGCGGCGTTTTCTTTCCGCCTCGCGCAGTGCATCCCGTAATAAACCGATTCTGGTGATCAAAAGTGGTCGCAGCGGTCAGGCGCAGCAATTACTCAACAGCCCGCTGAGCCTCGATGCCGCCTATGATGCAGCGATCCAGCGCGCCGGTTTGCTGCGCGTGCAGGATACCCATGAATTGTTTTCCGCCGTCGAAACCCTGAGTCATATGCGGCCTTTGCGGGGTGAGCGTTTACTTATCATCAGTAACGGTGCCGCTCCGGCTGCCATGGCGTTGGATCAGTTGCTTGCCCGTAACGGCAAACTGGCGAAACTGAGTGATGAGACCTGTAAAACACTGAGTGCCGTTCTGCCTGACAATATCGCCGTCTCGAATCCGCTGGATTTACACGATGACGCCACGCCAAAGCTCTATCAGGCGGTAATGACCGCACTGCTCGACAGCACCGATTACGATGCGCTGCTGGTGATCCACGCGCCCAGCGCAGCGGCACATGGCACAGTGACCGCCAGTCATCTTATTGACGCCGTCCAGAAGCATTCACGCGGCAAATACATCACGCTGCTGACCAACTGGTGCGGGGAGTTTTCGTCGCAGGAAGCCCGCAAGCTGTTCACCGAAGCCGGGATCCCGACCTACCGCACGCCGGAAGGCACGGTGACCGCGTTTATGCACATGGTGGAATATCGCCGCAACCAGAAACAGCTGAAGGAAACCCCGGCGCTTCCGGCGGATCTGGAACAAAACACCGATCAGGCGCATCAGCTGATCGCCCGGACGCTGGCGGAAGGCACCACGCAACTGGATACGCATGAGGTCCGGGCGATATTGCAGGCGTACGGCATGAATGTGCTGCCGACATGGATTGCCAGCGACAGTGCCGAAGCCGTTAATATCGCCAGTCAGGTGGGTTATCCGGTGGCACTGAAATTGCGCTCCCCGGATATTCCGCATAATTCTGAAGTTCAGGGCGTCATGCTGTATCTGCGTACACCGGCCGAAGTTGAGCAGGCCGCCAACGCTATTTTTGACCGCGCCAGACAGGCTTTTCCGCAGGCAAGGATCCAGGGACTGCTGGTGCAAACCATGGCGAACCGGCCTGGGTCGCAGGAACTCCGTGTGGTGGTCGAACAGGATCCGGTCTTCGGCCCGCTGATCATGCTGGCCGAAGGCGGTACTGACTGGCTTCCTGAAAGACAGGCGGTGATTTCCCTGCCACCGCTGAACATGACGCTGGCGCGTTATCAGGTGGTTCAGGCGCTCAAAAGCGGCAAAATCCGCGGCCGCAATGCCCTGCATCCTCTGGATATTCCGGCACTGAGTCAGTTGCTGGTGAATGTTTCGAACCTGATTATCGATTGCCCGGAAATCCAGCGACTGGATATCCATCCCCTGCTGATTTCCGGCAGTGAACTCAGCCTGCTGGATGTGTCGATGCAGCTGTCAGCGCAGGGAACGGCATCAGGGCTGGCGATCCGCCCCTACCCGCGTGAACTGGAAGAGCGCGTGATACTGAAAGACGGCTCACCCGCATTGTTCCGGCCTATCCTGCCGGAGGACGAGCCGCTGCTGAAAGCGTTTATACTGAAAGTAACCAAAGAAGATCTGTATTACCGCTACTTCAGTGAGATCAATGAGTTCACGCATGAAGATTTAGCGAACATGACCCAGATCGACTATGACCGGGAAATGGCCTTCGTCGCCATTCGCACTGTGAATAATGAAAACGAAATTATTGGCGTCACCCGGGCGGTCTCAGACCCGGATAATATTGATGCTGAATTCTCGGTACTGGTGCGGTCGGATCTGAAAGGTCTGGGACTCGGAAGGCGACTGCTTGATAAGATGATCCATTACGCGGCAGAGCACGGCCTGCAACGTCTGACCGGCATTACCATGCCCAATAACCGTGGCATGATCACGCTGGCCAGAAAACTGGAATTCGACGTCGATATTCAGATCCAGGACGGCATTGTGAACCTCTCACTGACACTGGAAAAGACCCGCATTTCACAGCAGAAAACCGTGAGCCTGCGCCATGAACAGGCAAAAGATGCGCACATGGGACAGGACTAATGGTATTATCGACCGATTGTGCGGTTACCATCGTCTGCTTGTGCCGCTAAAGCCATTACATGAAGAGAGAAGAAGCGCACTGTGATGTTGTCAAAATTTAAACGTAATAAACATCAACAACACCTTGCTCAACTGCCTAAACTCCCCCAAACGGTTGATGCTGTAAAAACGCTCTACTGCCCTGCAGATTTCCGTAAGACGCTGCTCGAAGCCATTGCTCACGCCACCCAACGGATTTATCTGGTCGCGCTCTATTTAGAGAACGATGATGGCGGTCGTGATGTTTTGTCGGCGCTCTATGCCGCTAAGCAGCAGCGTCCGGAACTGGAGATTTGTGTGCTGGTTGACTGGCACCGCGCTCAGCGTGGCCGCATTGGCGCGGCTGCAGCAAATACCAATGCTGACTGGTATTGTCGCATGGCTAAAGAGCACCCTGAGCTTTCCGTGCCGGTGTACGGCGTTCCGGTCAATACCCGTGAAGCGTTGGGCGTTTTGCATCTCAAAGGCTTTGTGATTGACGATCAGGTGATTTACAGCGGTGCGAGCCTCAATGATGTTTATCTGCATCGCCATGAAAAATACCGCTACGACCGCTATCAGTTACTGACCAACGCACCGCTGGCAAATACCATGATCGACTTTATGAAAAAATCGATCCTGACCGCGGCTGCCGTTCAGCGCCTTGATCGTGAAGATCGCCCAAAAAGCATTGAGATCAAAAACGAAACGCGTCAGTTCCGCCAAAACCTCCGCACCAGTGGATATCATTTCAAGGACAGCGCAGGAAATGATGAGCTGGCGGTGACGCCGATTGTCGGTCTTGGGAAGCAGAATGAGCTGAACCGGACTATCCACCATCTCATGGCCAGTACGGATCATAAGCTGACGCTGTGTACGCCTTATTTCAATATGCCTGCCATGCTGGCACGCAATATTATTCATCTGTTGCGACGTGGAAAGCAGGTCGAAATTATCGTCGGTGATAAAACCGCGAACGATTTTTACATCCCGCAGGATCAGCCGTTTAAAATTATCGGTGCCTTGCCGTATTTGTACGAGATTAACCTGCGTCGCTTCCTGAGCCGTTTACAACGTTTTGTTGACAGCGGACAGCTGATAGTTCGCCTGTGGAAAGACGGCGATAACAGCTATCACCTCAAGGGAATGTGGGTGGATGACCGCTGGCAGCTGATCACCGGAAATAACCTCAATCCCCGCGCCTGGCGTCTGGATCTTGAGAATGCCATTCTTATCCACGATCCGCATAAAGAACTCGCAGAAGCGCGACATAAAGAGCTGGAAGAAATTCGCCAGCATACGCATGTGGTTTCTCATTATATGGAACTGGAAAGTATTCCAAATTACCCGGTTAAAGTCCGTAAGCTCATCCGGCGCCTGCGCAGAATACGTATTGACAGATTAATCAGCCGGATCCTGTAATTGGCTATACTGAAAGCCTGATTATTCTGATCGGGCTTTTTTTTATCTGGAATTCCACGTTATGACTCAACGTTCTATTGTGACCTTCAGATTATCTTTTATCGCGCTGATATTGGGATGCAGCGGATGTACCCATTATGCGAATGATCCGTGGACCGGAAAAGATAAGGCAGAACATTTTGTCGGTTCAGCAGTATTAGCCGCAGCAGGCACGGCCTACGGTGATCATCAGGGTTGGAATGAAGCGCGCAGCCGTTCATTCGGACTGCTGTTTTCTGTCGGGCTCGGCGCAACCAAAGAGCTGTACGACAGCCGGGAAGGAGGCAGTGGCTGGAGCTGGAAAGATTTCGCCTGGGATATTGCAGGTGCCGCCACCGGGTACAGCGCGTATCATCTGACCCGTTATTAAAAGTGCGTCCCTGCACTTTCTTTTGCGTAAATTACAGCTGTATTTCCTTACCTTTGCGATGCAATTTCATCGAAACAATCAACGCGATGAAGCACATTACGCAGACATACCAGAAAAAGACTTCCTCTATATTCCAGGATTTAAATGTCAGCGCGACATATTCCGCCGAGCCGCCAAAAACAGCATTCGCCACCGCATACGATAATCCCACGCCTAGTGCCCTGACTTCCGGCGGGAACATTTCTGCCTTTAATAATCCGCTGATTGAGGTATAAAAACTGACGATCAGCAGCGCCAAAACAATCAAGCCAAACGCGATATAAGGGCTGGTAACGGTTTGCAAAATATATAAAATCGGGATCGTGAATACGGTCGCCAGCCCGCTGAATATCAGCATTGAACTGCGGCGACCTATTTTGTCCGACAGTCCGCCAATAATGGGCTGTAAACACATAAAGACAAATAAGGCGACAGTCATTAATGCGCTGGCGGTTTTGGTATCCATTCCGGCAGTATTCACCAGATATTTTTGCATATATGTCGTGAAGGTATAGAACGTCAGAGAGCCTGCCGCCGTAAATCCCAGTACCATCATGAACGCTTTTTTATGCTTCCATAATCCTGAAAGCGTACCTGCATCTTTGTGTTCACGGGTCTGTTTATCCGACGTTTCATTCAGTGAACGACGCAGGAATAAGGCGACGACAGCCAGCACAGCACCCAGTGCAAAGGGAATCCGCCATGCCCAGGATTTGAGTTCATCATTCGAGAAGATTTGCTGCAATATTACCAACACCAGAAGAGCCAGTAATTGCCCGCCAATCAGCGTCACATATTGAAAAGAAGCATAAAAGCCGCGTCGGCCTTTAATCGCCACTTCACTCATATACGTGGCACTGGTGCCGTATTCCCCACCGACAGAAAGCCCCTGAAACAGACGGGCGATGAGCAATAAGATGGGTGCCCAGCTACCTATCGTCGCGTAGGTAGGCAAACAGGCGATGACCAGTGAACCGCAGCACATCATGCAGACCGAAATCATCATTGAATTCTTGCGGCCGTGTTTATCGGCGATATAGCCAAATAACCATCCGCCAATAGGACGCATAAAGAACCCGGCAGCGAAAACACCCGCCGTTTGTAATAACTGAGTTGTGCTGTTTCCGCTGGGGAAAAATGAAGAGGCAAAGTAGAGCGAGCAAAAAGAGTAGACGTAGAAATCAAACCATTCCACCAGATTTCCTGAAGATGCCCCCACAATAGCGAAAATACGTTTCTTCTTATCTTGCTGATCGTGATGATCAGGCTGGGATCCCAGAGTATCCATCATATTACTTTCTCCTGACAACGCTCACTCGGAATGTGTGAGGCTGCTACTTATTATTCGATTAGAAATATTGAGTTAAGCAACGAATGAATACATAAGGGAAATTAATTTGGTTATTACCTGGAGTTGCGTCGTTTTTTGTGACGGGAAGCGCGATTAAGGCTGTATTAGTCGTCAAATCCCCCATAGCAAAAAGCCCTGTACGTCAGTACAGGGCTTTCCACTTATTTGATGCCTGGCAGTTGATGACCCACTCCGTGGCTCACCCTTCGGGCCGTTGCTGCGCAACGTTCAAAAGGCTTTGCCTTTTGTCCTGCTCTCTTCTCGTGTAGCCAACCACCTGATAGCAGTAAAGCCAAAAGCCCCACACTTTCGTGCGGGGCTTTTAGCTTTATTTGATGCCTGGCAGTTCCCTACTCTCGCATGGGGAGACCCCACACTACCATCGGCGCTACGGCGTTTCACTTCTGAGTTCGGCATGGGGTCAGGTGGGACCACCGCGCTACTGCCGCCAGGCAAATTCTGTTTCATTCATACCGCATCGTGTCATGAGTTCTCACCACACACCGCCATACGAACCAATCTCGGAACAATCAGCTGAAAATCTACTTCAAAGTCTCTGCTAAAACACCTTTGGTGTTGTAAGGTTAAGCCTCTCGGGTCATTAGTACTGGTTAGCTCAATGCATCGCTGCACTTACACACCCAGCCTATCAACGTCTTAGTCTTAAACGTCCCTTCAGGTGGCTTAAAGCCACAGGGAAGACTCATCTCGAGGCAAGTTTCGCGCTTAGATGCTTTCAGCGCTTATCTTTTCCGCATTTAGCTACCGGGCAATGCCATTGGCATGACAACCCGAACACCAGTGATGCGTCCACTCCGGTCCTCTCGTACTAGGAGCAGCCCCTCTCAATCTTCCAACGCCCACGGCAGATAGGGACCGAACTGTCTCACGACGTTCTAAACCCAGCTCGCGTACCACTTTAAATGGCGAACAGCCATACCCTTGGGACCTACTTCAGCCCCAGGATGTGATGAGCCGACATCGAGGTGCCAAACACCGCCGTCGATATGAACTCTTGGGCGGTATCAGCCTGTTATCCCCGGAGTACCTTTTATCCGTTGAGCGATGGCCCTTCCATTCAGAACCACCGGATCACTATGACCTACTTTCGTACCTGCTCGAGCCGTCACTCTCGCAGTCAAGCTAGCTTATGCCATTGCACTAACCTCACGATGTCCGACCGTGATTAGCTAACCTTCGTGCTCCTCCGTTACTCTTTAGGAGGAGACCGCCCCAGTCAAACTACCCACCAGACACTGTCCTCACCCCAGATTATGGGGCCGAGTTAGAACATCAAACATTAAAGGGTGGTATTTCAAGGTTGGCTCCACGCAGACTGGCGTCCACGCTTCAAAGCCTCCCACCTATCCTACACATCAAGGCTCAATGTTCAGTGTCAAGCTATAGTAAAGGTTCACGGGGTCTTTCCGTCTTGCCGCGGGTACACTGCATCTTCACAGCGAGTTCAATTTCACTGAGTCTCGGGTGGAGACAGCCTGGCCATCATTACGCCATTCGTGCAGGTCGGAACTTACCCGACAAGGAATTTCGCTACCTTAGGACCGTTATAGTTACGGCCGCCGTTTACCGGGGCTTCGATCAAGAGCTTCTCCTTACGGATAACCCCATCAATTAACCTTCCGGCACCGGGCAGGCGTCACACCGTATACGTCCACTTTCGTGTTTGCACAGTGCTGTGTTTTATTAAACAGTTGCAGCCAGCTGGTATCTTCGACTGGCTTCAGCTCCGGGAGCAAGTCCCTTCACCTACGCGCCAGCGTGCCTTCTCCCGAAGTTACGGCACCATTTTGCCTAGTTCCTTCACCCGAGTTCTCTCAAGCGCCTGAGTATTCTCTACCTGACCACCTGTGTCGGTTTGGGGTACGATTTCGTGTTACCTGGAGCTTAGAGGCTTTTCCTGGAAGCTTGGCATCAACTACTTCACCACCGTAGTGGCTCGTTATCACGCCTCAGGGTTAAAGTAATCCGGATTTACCAGGACTACACCCCTACACGCTTGAACCGGGACAACCGTCGCCCGGCTAGCCTAGCCTTCTCCGTCCCCCCTTCGCAGTAACACCAAGTGCTGGAATATTAACCAGCTTCCCATCGACTACGCTTTTCAGCCTCGCCTTAGGGGTCGACTCACCCTGCCCCGATTAACGTTGGACAGGAACCCTTGGTCTTCCGGCGTGCGGGTTTTTCACCCGCATTATCGTTACTTATGTCAGCATTCGCACTTCTGATACCTCCAGCAAACCTCACAGTTCACCTTCGACGGCTTACAGAACGCTCCCCTACCCAACAACACCTAAGTGTCGCTGCCGCAGCTTCGGTGCATGGTTTAGCCCCGTTACATCTTCCGCGCAGGCCGACTCGACCAGTGAGCTATTACGCTTTCTTTAAATGATGGCTGCTTCTAAGCCAACATCCTGGCTGTCTGTGCCTTCCCACATCGTTTCCCACTTAACCATGACTTTGGGACCTTAGCTGGCGGTCTGGGTTGTTTCCCTCTTCACGACGGACGTTAGCACCCGCCGTGTGTCTCCCGTGATAACATTCTTCGGTATTCGTAGTTTGCATCGAGTTGGTAAGCCGGGATGGCCCCCTAGTCGAAACAGTGCTCTACCCCCGAAGATGAGTTCACGAGGCGCTACCTAAATAGCTTTCGGGGAGAACCAGCTATCTCCCGGTTTGATTGGCCTTTCACCCCCAGCCACAAGTCATCCGCTAATTTTTCAACATTAGTCGGTTCGGTCCTCCAGTTAGTGTTACCCAACCTTCAACCTGCCCATGGCTAGATCACCGGGTTTCGGGTCTATACCTTGCAACTTGACGCCCAGTTAAGACTCGGTTTCCCTACGGCTCCCCTATACGGTTAACCTTGCTACAAAATATAAGTCGCTGACCCATTATACAAAAGGTACGCAGTCACCCAACAAAGTAGGCTCCCACTGCTTGTACGTACACGGTTTCAGGTTCTATTTCACTCCCCTCGCCGGGGTTCTTTTCGCCTTTCCCTCACGGTACTGGTTCACTATCGGTCAGTCAGGAGTATTTAGCCTTGGAGGATGGTCCCCCCATATTCAGACAGGATGTCACGTGTCCCGCCCTACTCATCGAACTCACAACGTATGCATTTTTGTGTACGGGACTATCACCCTATACTGTGCGACTTTCCAGACGCTTCCACTAACACATACCCTGATTCAGGTTCTGGGCTCTTCCCCGTTCGCTCGCCGCTACTGGGGGAATCTCGGTTGATTTCTTTTCCTCGGGGTACTTAGATGTTTCAGTTCCCCCGGTTCGCCTCATTACACTATGTATTCATGTAATGATAATGTGTCGAAACACACTGGGTTTCCCCATTCGGGTATCGTCGGGTATAACGGTTCATATCACCTTGCCGACGCTTTTCGCAGATTAGCACGCCCTTCATCGCCTCTGACTGCCTAGGCATCCACCGTGTACGCTTAGTCGCTTAACCTCACAACCCGAAGGTGTCTTAAAGACAACATCGCGCTGCGATTATTTGAGAGACTCTGTTACAGACTAATCCATCACTCAGTACTTCTACGGAGAGTGATGTTCAGCTGTAAACTTTCAATTTTCAGCTTGTTCCAGATTGTTAAAGAGCAATATCTTAAACACGACTCATTAAAGTCATCTTTAAGTTATTTTCTGTTCATAAAAGAACAGTTGATAATGTCTTTCACACATTATCGGAGTGGCGTCCCCAAGGGGATTCGAACCCCTGTTACAGCCGTGAAAGGGCAGTGTCCTAGGCCTCTAGACGATGGGGACACGAAAATTCCGTACCAGACCACATACATGGTTTGGCACTTTTCGTATCAGCGTAAGGTTGCCCTCACTGCATCAACAGGTGCTCTTGCTCATTAATTTCATCAGACAATCTGTGTGGACACTGCACAATGCGTATCTTTAGGTAAGGAGGTGATCCAACCGCAGGTTCCCCTACGGTTACCTTGTTACGACTTCACCCCAGTCATGAATCACAAAGTGGTAAGCGCCCTCCCGAAGGTTAAGCTACCTACTTCTTTTGCAACCCACTCCCATGGTGTGACGGGCGGTGTGTACAAGGCCCGGGAACGTATTCACCGTAGCATTCTGATCTACGATTACTAGCGATTCCGACTTCATGGAGTCGAGTTGCAGACTCCAATCCGGACTACGACATACTTTATGAGGTCCGCTTGCTCTCGCGAGTTCGCTTCTCTTTGTATATGCCATTGTAGCACGTGTGTAGCCCTACTCGTAAGGGCCATGATGACTTGACGTCATCCCCACCTTCCTCCGGTTTATCACCGGCAGTCTCCTTTGAGTTCCCACCATTACGTGCTGGCAACAAAGGATAAGGGTTGCGCTCGTTGCGGGACTTAACCCAACATTTCACAACACGAGCTGACGACAGCCATGCAGCACCTGTCTCAGAGTTCCCGAAGGCACTAAGCTATCTCTAGCGAATTCTCTGGATGTCAAGAGTAGGTAAGGTTCTTCGCGTTGCATCGAATTAAACCACATGCTCCACCGCTTGTGCGGGCCCCCGTCAATTCATTTGAGTTTTAACCTTGCGGCCGTACTCCCCAGGCGGTCGACTTAACGCGTTAGCTCCGGAAGCCACGCCTCAAGGGCACAACCTCCAAGTCGACATCGTTTACAGCGTGGACTACCAGGGTATCTAATCCTGTTTGCTCCCCACGCTTTCGCACCTGAGCGTCAGTCTTTGTCCAGGGGGCCGCCTTCGCCACCGGTATTCCTCCAGATCTCTACGCATTTCACCGCTACACCTGGAATTCTACCCCTCTACAAGACTCTAGCTTGCCAGTTTCAAATGCAGTTCCCAAGTTAAGCTCGGGGATTTCACATCTGACTTAACAAACCGCCTGCGTGCGCTTTACGCCCAGTAATTCCGATTAACGCTTGCACCCTCCGTATTACCGCGGCTGCTGGCACGGAGTTAGCCGGTGCTTCTTCTGCGAGTAACGTCAATGTTCAGTGCTATTAACACTGAACCCTTCCTCCTCGCTGAAAGTGCTTTACAACCCTAAGGCCTTCTTCACACACGCGGCATGGCTGCATCAGGCTTGCGCCCATTGTGCAATATTCCCCACTGCTGCCTCCCGTAGGAGTCTGGACCGTGTCTCAGTTCCAGTGTGGCTGGTCATCCTCTCAGACCAGCTAGGGATCGTCGCCTAGGTGAGCCATTACCTCACCTACTAGCTAATCCCATCTGGGCACATCCGATGGCGTGAGGCCCGAAGGTCCCCCACTTTGCTCTTGCGAGGTCATGCGGTATTAGCTACCGTTTCCAGTAGTTATCCCCCTCCATCAGGCAGTTTCCCAGACATTACTCACCCGTCCGCCGCTCGCCGGCAAAGTAGCAAGCTACTTCCCGCTGCCGCTCGACTTGCATGTGTTAGGCCTGCCGCCAGCGTTCAATCTGAGCCATGATCAAACTCTTCAATTAAAAGTTCGATTTGCTTCAACAAGTGAAGCGATGCTCAAAAATTAACTTTCGTAGTACTCTTATAGTTGAACAAGTCAACTAAATGAATTACTGCTTGGTCACTCTTTAAGACTTGATATTTTTTGCCACCGAGGTGGCTGATATCGTCTTGTGAGTGCCCACACAGATTGTCTGATAAATTGTTAAAGAGCAGTGAGTTGCGCGCTTTCGCTTGCTAACTCGAGGTGGCGTATATTACGCTTTCCTCATTCAGTGTCAACCGTTTATTTCATCCGGTCATCACTGTTTTTAATCTTTCCGACCCGGTCACTTCGTGATGTTGTTCACGTTGCTCCCTGTCGATGGAGCGGCATTATAGGGAGTTCTCAGCAGGCCGCAAGGGCTAATTTCACTTTTCTTACCAAGCGTTCATAAATTCATCAAATGAATTAATAACGAACAAGTAATGCATAAAAAACGGGCTCCGGATGACGCCGGAGCCCGTTTTAGCTTCCTGATGACCTCATTACTGCCTTGCGATGATGTGGTCATTTTCCACATCGACAGTAATCGGCTTACCTGGAATCAGCTTACCTGACAAGATTTGCTGCGCCAGCGGGTTCTCAATCTCCTGCTGGATGGCACGTTTCAACGGACGCGCACCATAAACCGGGTCAAATCCGGTATTCCCCAGCAATTCCAGAGCCGCATCGGTCAGGGTGGCTGTGTAGCCATGTTCTTCCAGACGTTTGTACAAACGTTCCAGCTGGATCTTGGCGATATTTTTAATATGCGCATGACCCAATGGATGGAACACGACCACTTCATCTATACGGTTGATGAATTCCGGACGGAAGCTGTGTGTGACCACTTCCATTACCGATTCTTTCATCTGCGCATAGCTGGCCTCACCAAAGTGCTGCTGGATAATGTCAGAGCCCAGGTTAGAGGTCATGATGACAACCGTGTTACGGAAGTCGACCGTTCTGCCCTGCCCGTCAGTTAAGCGGCCGTCATCCAACACCTGCAATAAGATGTTGAAGACATCCGGATGCGCTTTCTCAACTTCATCTAACAAGATGACAGAGTAAGGACGACGGCGGACAGCTTCTGTCAGATAACCGCCTTCCTCATAACCGACATAACCCGGAGGCGCGCCGACCAGACGCGAAACGGAGTGTTTCTCCATAAACTCGGACATATCGATGCGGACCATTGCGTCATCACTGTTAAACAGGAATGTCGCCAGCGCCTTACACAGCTCTGTTTTACCCACACCGGTCGGACCGAGGAACAGGAATGACCCGATCGGACGGTTTGGATCTGACAACCCTGCGCGACTACGACGGATCGCATTTGATACCGCTTCCACCGCTTCATTCTGGCCTATCACACGGTTATGCAGCTCTTCTTCCATACGCAACAGTTTTTCACGCTCGCTTTCCAGCATCCGGGCAACCGGAATACCGGTCCAGCGCGCCAGCACGTCGGCAATTTCCACATCTGTGACGCGGTTGCGTAACAGCTTCATGGTTTTGCCTTCAGCCTGCGTCGCCGCTGCCAATTGTTTTTCCAGTTCAGGGATTTTCCCGTACTGTAATTCTGACATGCGCCCCAGATCGCCCACACGGCGCGCCTGTTCAAGCGTGATCTTAGCCTGTTCCAGTTCAGCTTTAATATTCTGCGTGCCGGTGAGGGACGCTTTCTCGGCTTTCCACTCTTCTTCCAGCTCAGAATATTCACGCTCTTTCTGGCTCAGCTCAGTTTCCAGCATCTCCAGACGTTTCACACTGGCATCATCAGACTCTTTCTTCAGGGCCTGCTGTTCCAGTTTCAGCTGAATAATACGGCGTTCGAGACGATCCAGAGATTCTGGTTTGGAATCCATCTGCATACGAATGCTCGATGCCGCTTCATCTATAAGGTCGATCGCTTTATCCGGTAACTGACGATCGGAAATATAGCGATGCGACAATGTGGCCGCCGCAACGATTGCCGGGTCAGTAATCTGCACATGGTGATGCAGTTCATAGCGTTCTTTCAGACCACGCAAAATAGCGATGGTGTCTTCAACAGAAGGCTCAGCGACAAACACTTTCTGGAAACGACGTTCTAACGCCGCATCCTTTTCAATAAACTGACGATATTCATTTAATGTCGTCGCGCCCACGCAGTGAAGCTCACCCCGCGCCAGCGCAGGTTTCAGCATGTTTCCTGCGTCCATGGCACCATCGGCTTTACCGGCACCCACCATGGTGTGCAATTCATCGATAAACAGAATGACGCTGCCTTCCTGTTTAGACAAATCACTGAGAACGCCTTTCAGTCGCTCTTCAAATTCCCCACGGTATTTAGCACCGGCCACCAGTGCGCCCATATCTAAAGAAAGCACGCGTTTATTTTTCAGACCTTCCGGTACTTCACCATTAATGATGCGCTGTGCCAGACCTTCTGCAATCGCAGTTTTACCGACGCCTGGTTCACCGATCAGCACCGGGTTATTTTTGGTACGACGTTGCAGAACCTGAATGGTCCGTCGAATTTCTTCATCACGACCGATGACCGGATCCAGTTTGCCCTGCTCGGCACGTTCGGTCAGATCGATAGTGAATTTTTTCAATGCCTGACGCTGGTCTTCGGCATTCTGGTCATCCACTTTCTCACCTCCACGCATTTGATCGATAGCCGCTGTGATTTTCTCGGCCGTTGCACCGCAGGCTTTTAACACATCAGTTAAAGAACCACGGTCTTTCATCACGGCCAGAACAAACAGTTCGGAAGAAATAAAAGTATCAGCACGTTGCTGTGCCAATTTGTCACAAAGATTTAAAACACGTACCAGTTCATGGGATGGTTGAACATCACCGCCGGTACCTTCAACTTGCGGCAAACGCCCCAAAGCCTGATCAACGTCCGTGCGCAGTTTCTGGGTATCAACCCCAGCAGCGGTTAATAACGGGCGCACGGTGCCGCCTTCCTGAGTGAGTAATGCACTCATCAGGTGAACAGGTTCGATAAATTGATTGTCGCGCCCGAGCGCGAGTGACTGGGCATCCGCGAGGGCAAGCTGGAATTTGCTGGTAAGACGATCCAGACGCATAACACCTCCAATACTGAACAAAATTGCTACTGGAGATTAGATGAGGTCAACCCTCACGTTTTCAAGGTTATCTTGGCAGTATATTCGGAGGACTGCTGCTATGCGTAATGGATCGTCTTGATTCGATAGGTT
The DNA here is from genome assembly GCF_021276285.1 of Rahnella victoriana. NCBI lineage: Bacteria > Pseudomonadati > Pseudomonadota > Gammaproteobacteria > Enterobacterales > Yersiniaceae > Rahnella > Rahnella victoriana. The sequence continues at coordinate 2,419,712 of NZ_CP089919.1, read as the reverse complement.
ATATCAGCCAAATTAAACTTGCCAGCCGTCCGGTAATTCCGTCGCGCCGGTAAGAGTAAAATTGGGTGCGGTCGGTCACAGTGCAATACTCGCCGCCATAAATAGCGGTGAGACCGGCGGACTGTAAACGCAATCTGGCTAACAGGTAAATGTCCGCCATAAATTTGGTGCCCGCAGGGGTAAAAGCAACGGATGCATTACTGTTCTCAGCCATAAAAGCGTCACGCACTTCTCCGCCGACTTCAAAATGCGCAGGGCCGATTGCCGGTCCCATCCACGCCATGATGTCTGCGGGAGCAGCCTCAAAACAGGCAACCGTATTTTCCAATATTCCCGCACACAAGCCACGCCAGCCCGCATGGGCCGCCGCCACTTCATCGCCGTTTTTACTGCAGAACAACACCGGTAAGCAATCTGCCGTCATTGCCGCACAGACAACGCCGCGCTCGCGGGTATACGCCGCATCGGCAATCAGTAATGAGACAGGGGGCGTTTCGGTCGTTAAACGAATAACATCGGTGCCATGAACTTGCTCCAGCCAGTGTGGCACAGCAGGCAGACCGCCAAGTTCGATTAAACGCTGGCGGTTCGCAGCGACATCTTCAGGAGAATCCCCGACATGGCTGCCGAGGTTGAGCGACCCGTAAGGAGGCAAACTGACGCCTCCTTCACGGGTTGTTGCACATGACCGCACCGATGCCGGTTGCGGCCACTGAGGCTGGATAAGGGCGCTCATTACCAGTTCATCTGATCCTTGAACTCTTCAGTATCTGCTTTGAGCGCATTAATCAGATCAACCATATCCTGAGGAATTGGCGCATGCCATTCCATCTGAATCCCGGTGACCGGATGGTAAAGACGCAGCATAGTCGCATGAAGAGCCTGACGATCGAATCCGCGCAACATGTTAATGAACGATTCGGACGCGCCTTTTGGCAGACGCGGACGGCCGCCATACAGCTGATCGCCTAACAGCGGATGGTTAATGTGCGCCATATGCACACGGATCTGGTGCGTACGACCGGATTCCAGACGCAGACGCAGACGGGTATGGGCACGGAAATGCTCCATAATGCGATAGTGCGTGGTCGCCGGTTTACCCGTCGGGTGAACCGCCATGTGCGTACGCTTGGTGGAATGGCGCGCAATCGGCTCATTCACTGTGCCGCCTGCCGTCATTGTACCAATTGCCACCGCTTCATATTCGCGGGTAATTTCGCGGGCCTGAAGTGCGGTCACCAGATGGGTTTGAGCGGGCACCGACTTGGCGACCACCATCAGACCGGTGGTGTCTTTATCCAGACGGTGCACGATGCCGCAACGCGGAACATCAATGATTGCCGGATAATAATGCAGCAACGCATTCAGTACCGTACCGTCGGGATTCCCTGCGCCCGGATGAACAACCAGATCGCGGGGTTTATTGATGACCAAAATATCAGTATCTTCATACACGATATCTAAAGCGATATCTTGTGGCAGCCAACGCGCTTCTTCTTCAATTTGCGCATCGATTGCGATAGCCTCGCCACCCAACACTTTTTCTTTTGGTTTGGTCACTTTTTTGCCATTGACCGTCACCCTGTCTTCAAGGATCCAATCTTTTATGCGAGATCTTGAATAATCAGGGAACAATTCGGCCAAAGCCTGATCTAACCGTTGACCGAGTTGAGATTCGGCCACCGTTGCGGTGAGTTGTACTTGTTGTGCCATATGCAGCTTCTTGGTTAACGTTGGGTTTTCACGGCGATGCCGTTTAAAATAATGTGCTATTGTAGCTGGTCTTTGTCGGGAGCTTAACGGACAGTCTCCCAGAATAACACCTGAGGATAATCAAAACGTCATGACGCGTGTGAAATATCTGGTGGCAGCAGCCACGTTGAGCCTGGCGCTGGTCGGTTGCTCCAGTTCCAAAGAAACGGTTCCCGATAACCCGCCTAACGTCCTTTATGCCACTGCCCAGCAAAAGCTGCAGGACGGTAACTTTAAAGGCGCTATTGCGCAATTAGAAGCGCTGGATAACCGCTATCCGTTTGGGCCTTACTCGCAGCAAGTTCAGTTAGATCTGATTTATGCCTATTACAAGTCTGCTGACTTGCCTATGGCTCAGGCTTCTATTGATCGCTTTATGCGTCTGAACCCAACCCATCCGAATATCGACTACGTCATGTATATGCGTGGTTTAACCGATATGGCGTTGGACGACAGCGCATTGCAAGGATTCTTCGGTGTTGATCGTTCTGACCGTGATCCACAGCATGCCCGTGCGGCATTCCGTGATTTCAGCCAGCTGATCCACACGTATCCAAACAGCCAGTACGCCACTGATGCGACTAAACGTTTGGTATTCCTGAAAGATCGTTTAGCGAAATACGAGCTGTCAGTGGTGCAATACTACACTAAACGCGGTGCTTACGTCGCTGTCGTTAACCGTGTTGAGCAAATGCTGAAAGATTATCCGGATACGAAGGCCACGCATGACGCGCTGCCGTTGATGGAAAATGCCTACCGCGAACTGCAGCTGAATACTCAGGCTGATAAAGTCGCAAAAATTATTGCTGCCAACAGCGCTGCGTAATTTTACATGTCCGTACACAAACGGTAGCTCAGGCTGCCGTTTTTTTTTGGGCTTTTGCAGGGGGAAAACGCAGAAACATAGGAATGAATCACATACTGATCCCATCAATCATGCCTGCTCGCAGCATAACTCTCAAGGCCTTTCCGGCCAGAAATTACCCTGAGTCACAGAAACTTCAACGTTGACAAAAAGTGACAAAAAACCACGCGTTTCAGCACGCTTTTCATAAAAAAGGCTGGTATGTTGGATTCATCGGAGACGGAAAGAAGAGAGGTAAGTTATATGACAGTCAACATTACCAGTAAACAAATGGACATCACTGCTGCTATTCGTGAACACATCGAAGGCCGTCTGAAAAAACTGGATAAATGGCAAACTCAGCTCATTAACCCACACATCATCCTGTCGAAAGAACCTCAGGGTTTTGTTGCCGATGCGACCATCAGTACCCCGAACGGAAAATTGGTTGCCAGTGCCACACACGATGACATGTACGCTGCGATTAACGAAATGACCACCAAGCTTGAGCGTCAGCTCAACAAAGCGCAGCACAAGGGTGAAGCGCGCCGTGCAGAATCCGGCGTTAAAGAACTCAATCTGGAACCGGTGCAGGAAGAGGAATAACCGGGTTATCCGATATGCCATTAACGACGCGCTCTGAGGGGCGCGTTTTTTGTGCCTGAAGGAAATGTTATTGACACAGGGAAAACCCAGCGGTTACTTTAAGACTCAACGTAAACATATGGAAACCACGCACACATGAACACCCGTCTGTTTTTCTTCGCATTCTTTTTTACCTTCCCCTGATTGGGAGGCGTTTCGTCGCGAAAGAATGAATGCGAAGACGAACAACAAAGCCTCCTGAAAAGGGGGCTTTTTTTATGCCTGCGTTTTACACATTTTGCTGAAAGAAAGAACATCTAAAAGGGTAATAACATGACCGAGAACTCCTTACTGGCACTGCGCGAACGCATCAGCGCGTTAGACCTGAAACTGCTGGCCCTGCTGGCAGAACGACGCACAATGGCGATTGAAGTCGCGCAATCCAAGATGCACTCTCACCGCCCTATCCGCGACAAAGAACGCGAAGCAGAACTGATTAATACGCTGATTCAGGAAGGGAAAAAGCAGGGCCTGGACGGCCATTACATTACCCGCGTCTATCAGCTGATCATTGAGGATTCAGTCCTCACGCAACAGGCGCTTTTGCAACAACATCTGAATAACACCCCTTCAGACTCCGCCCGCATCGCGTTCCTCGGCCCGAAAGGTTCCTATTCACATCTCGCCGCCCGTCAGTTTGCCGCCCGCCATTTCGATCAGTTCATTGAATGTGGCTGCCAGAAATTCCAGGATATCTTCTCGCAGGTAGAAACGGGTCAGGCCGACTATGCCGTGTTACCCATTGAGAACACCAGTTCCGGCTCAATCAATGATGTTTATGACCTGCTGCAACACACCAGCCTGTCGATTGTTGGCGAGCTGACGAACCCTATCAACCATTGCGTGCTGGTGGCGACGGACACTGATTTGTCGCAGATCCAGACGGTTTACAGCCATCCTCAGCCTTTCCAGCAATGCAGTCAGTTCATCAACCGCTTCCCGCACTGGAAAATTGAATACTGCGAAAGCACTGCGGCGGCGATGGAAAAAGTGGCCGCGGCCAATTCTCCACACGTGGCGGCGCTCGGCAGCGAAGCCGGTGGCGCGCTGTATAAACTGCAGGTGCTTGAACATAATCTGGCAAACCAGCAGGAAAACATCACCCGCTTCATTATTCTGGCGCGCAAAGCGATTGAAGTGACCGATCAGGTGCCGGCCAAAACCACGCTGATCATGGCCACCGGCCAGCAGGCGGGTGCGCTGGTGAATGCGCTTCTGGTGCTGCGCGATCAGGGCATCATCATGACTAAGCTGGAATCACGCCCGATTAACGGCAACCCGTGGGAAGAGATGTTTTATATCGATGTGCAGGCCAATCTGCGGTCAGAAGAGATGAAAAAGGCGCTGAAGGATCTGGCTCCTATTACCCGCTCGCTGAAAGTTCTCGGCTGTTATCCAGGCGAAAACGTCGTTTCCGTAGACCTGTAATTTCAGGCAAAAAAAGGGCGCTGCACACAATGGCAGCGCCCTTTTTCATTACCGGACAACTTACTTACGGTTGTCGTTAGCTTGTCTCAATAACGCACCGCTTTCTTTCAGGAAACGCGGCGCATAATCGCCGAACCAGTGCTCAACCTGCCTGAACTTATCGATAAACGCCTGTTTATCACCGGTTTCCAGCAGAGCAAGGGCATCGCCGAAACGCTGATAGTAACGTTTGATCAGTGCCAGATTACTTTCTGACGACATAATAATGTCCGCGTAAAGCTGAGGATCCTGTGCAAACAGGCGCCCGACCATCGCCAGTTCGAGGCGATAAATCGGTGAAGAGAGCGCCAGCAACTGCTCGATTTCCACGTTTTCTTCCGACAAATGCATGCCATACGCAAAGGTCGCGAAATGGCGTAATGCCTGAATGAACGCCATATTCTGATCGTGCTCGACGGCGCTGATTTTATGCAACCGTGCGCCCCAGACCTGCAACTGCTCCAGCAACCACTGATAAGCCTGTGGTTCCCGGCCATCGCAGTACACCACGACCTGTTTTGCCAGACTGCTGACATCAGGCCCAAACATCGGATGCAGACCTAGCACCGGCCCTTCATGCACTGCCAGCATCGCCTGTAACGGACGGTTTTTCACCGACGCCAGATCCACCAGAATACAGTCATCAGGCAGTTTCGGCAGGCGGGCAATCACGTCTTCGGTCAGGTGGATTGGCACACTGACGATCACCATACCGGCATCCGCCAGCAGCGTTTCTGCCTGCGGCCAGTCTTCCTGCTCCAGCACTTTCACCTGATAACCGGAAAGCTCCAGCAAACGGGTGAACAAGCGCCCCATCTGACCGTTCCCGCCGATAATCACCACCGGATGCAGTGCCGGATGCAGCGTTTTGAAGCCTTTATCGTTTTCGCTTGAGTAAGACTCACGCATCACGCGGCGCAAAACATCTTCAATCAGATCCGGCGGAACACCGAGGTTCTGCGCTTCCTGACGGCGTGAAGCCAGCATGGCGGCTTCCCGTTCAGGCACATAAATCGGCAAACCATAACGGCTTTTGACTTCCCCGACTTCTGCCACCAGCGCCAGACGCCGTGATAAGAGATCCAACAACGCTTTATCGACGTCGTCGATCTGATCGCGCAATGCGTTAAGTTCTGCCACCATAAAAACTTACTCTCCTGCGATTCGTGCCGCCAGCGCATCGCCCAGTTCCTGATGCATCTTACGCAACAGGTCTTCAGTCGTTTCCCAGTTAATGCAGGCATCCGTAACAGACACACCGTATTTCATGTCTGAACGCGGTTGTTCAGAAGACTGGCTGCCTTCGTTCAGATGACTTTCCAGCATCAGCCCGGTGATAGAGCGGTTACCGGCTTTAATCTGATCGATGACGGACTGAGCCACAACAGGCTGGCGACGATAGTCTTTGTTTGAGTTACCGTGACTGCAATCTATCATCAAGGAAGGACGGAGTCCCGCGCCGGTCATCTGTTTTTCACAGGCCTGAACATCCTGCTCGCTGTAGTTTGGCGTTTTGCCGCCGCGCAAAATCACATGCCCGTCCGGGTTGCCCTGAGTCTGTAACAGACACACCTGACCGGCCTGGTTGATCCCCACAAAACGGTGCGCCATCTCCGCCGCACGCATGGCGTTAATTGCCGTGCCCAGGCTGCCGTCAGTGCCGTTCTTGAAGCCCACCGGCATGGAAAGGCCAGACGCCATTTCGCGGTGAGTCTGAGATTCAGTAGTACGCGCACCGATTGCTGACCAGCTGAAGAGATCGCCTAAGTATTGCGGGCTGTTAGGATCCAGTGCTTCTGTCGCCAGCGGCAAACCCATTCCGACCAGTTGCAGCAGCAAATCACGGGCAATGTGCAGCCCCGCTTCCACATCAAACGTGCCGTCCATGTGCGGATCGTTAATTAACCCTTTCCAGCCCACCGTAGTCCGCGGTTTTTCAAAGTAAACCCGCATCACGATGTACAAACGATCGCTCAGTTCGGTGGCCAGCGTTTTCAGGTGACGCGCGTAATCCAGCGCCGCATCAACGTCATGAATGGAACAAGGACCACACACCACCAGAAGACGAGGATCGCGACCATGTACGATATCGGCGATGGTTTTACGTGCGTCGGAAATGCTGTTTTCGTCGCTGACACTTAAAGGAAAACGGTTTTTCAGCTCTTCAGGAGTAATCAGGATTTGTTCAGCAGTGATATGAACATTATTCAGGGCGTCTTTTTGCATGGTCGTGTTCCGCTATAAGGAAAATGGGCTGCCACGGAGGCATCTGCGGACAACATTAACACAGCACGTAAACTTAGCAAGCCTTAGTTGTAAACTTAACATTACCAATGCCACCTTTAAACCCGATAAATGGAAAGTTAAATTTACATAAAGACCTTCTGAGCCAAAAGGTGTGTACCGTAAATATTACATACGGTTTATCAGCTGCGAAAAGGGAGTTTCAGGATAGTGCGGAGGGGGCACAACGTCAGAAATGCCCTCAGCAACAGGACGCTGCTGAGGAAACGAAATTAAAGGTTACGATCGAGGGTAATAAACACCTGTCCTGACGCTGTCACTTCATCGACACCACATTCGAAATGACTTTCCTGACGCGTCACGCTCAGGCGGTTGCCGGGAATACGGGCCACATCGTAAACATCCAGATCACCGTCGATATCCAGCAGCCAGCGGCCATTGCCCGGATGCGTGCTGCCCAGATCGACAATCCATGAATGATTGCCTTTCACGACATACGCAGGCAGGGTCAGCGAGTCATCCAGCAGTGAAGAGTCGACCGCCCAGACGCCTTCTTCTTCCAGTGCTCCGCCGCGCAATCTCAATTTTTTAAGCTGGCGGACATCTCCTGGCACGGCGGACGCAGAAGGGTTCGCATCCTGCATTGAGCCTTTGCCTGTTGCCAGCCAGCGCAAGGAAACGCCGGTATCCAGCGCACAGGCCACCACTACGTCACCGGGAAAATAATTTCTTCTTACCCAGGTACTTATCGTGCCAGATGACAACCCGTACAGATCCCCCAGTTCTTTCTGCATGCTAAAGCCGTAAGCCTGAAGCATACGCGTCAGGACGGCTTTTCCACCTTCAAGTTCATCTAATTGCATCTGGCGAAAACCCCTGAATCTGTAAATATCATCTTGACAACTTGCAAATGCAAGTTTAGATTGATTATGTAATGTACCGTCAGATGACCATGATACCAAATTTACGGTGCCGTGGAGAAATAAGGAGACGCGATGTTTTTAGGAACAGAGCAACAGCGTCAGACGGGGCTGCGTCAGATAGCCCATCTGAAAGAAATCTATTTCACTGAGCATAAAAATCCGGCTGAGCTTATTTTCGATCATGCCACTGAAAAATGGAAATTCACGTTATGTTTTCATGCTGGCCTTAAACGCCGTCATACCCTGTTGCCTTATTCCCGGTTAACACCTGAGGAGCAATTAAAAATTGTTCAGGCACTTTTATCCCTCCGCCATTTCACGGCGTTTTTTAAAGGAAAATTTAACTGATGGCAGACTGGATAGATGAATCACAGGAATATCAGTTAAAGATACTTGAGGCGCAGATTTTACGGGCAACCCGCGCACAGTCTGTTGCCTCCGCCTTTTACTGTACGGATTGCGATGCCGCGATCCCTGAGCAACGCCGGAAAATCATTCCCGGCGTACAACGGTGTATTGAATGTCAGGAAATAGATGAGATAAAAAGAAAGAATTATCGTCCGGTATAACACTTTCTCATTTTAATCAATAAAGTCGCCTTTTTACTGGAAATAACGTTATTTCCGGAAGGTATTCTCTTTGTCGGAAATAACCTTAATGCCAGATAATAACAGAGGCAGGATTGCCCCTTCGCCGCCCCCGCCTTTTAACCGTACAGGCCGGAAACCTTTTGATGGCGTCTGGTGGTGGAACGCCCCCCTTCCGGCGCTCAGTTCCCCGCTGGACAAGCCGCTGACCCGCGATATCTGCCAGCGTCAGCAAACCGCCCTTTCTCAGCTGGCGACACTGCCCCGCTGTCTGCGTACTCCTTTGCATCAGCGCTATACCTGGCTGCTGGACACGCAGGGTGTCCGCGCGGCGGTGCATTTTCTGATGACGGTTTTTACACAGCGTTTATGGCCACGTATTCAGCAGGTGAATGCGCGTCACAGAGTCAATCGTCAGATCTCGCAAAAGCTACTCACCGAAGAAGACCTGTTTAACCGCCTGCCCGACCTTAATGACGATGCCCTGAAACGTCTGGCAAACAGGCTGGCGGTAAACATGCTGGATGCTTACGAATATCACTGCGAACGTTGGCTGGAAAACCGCCCTGACCAATCCGATATTTTGCTGCAGGACGCGACACAACATGAGATTTACGGGCATGTTGCGACGATGGCCCGCGCCTGCGGCGTCCAGCCTCTCTTCTGGCGCGCCTGGCAAAAAGGCCGGATGTGTGCAGAGTCTGCGGTCGCAGCGGTGTCACGTCTGGTCAGTGGTGACTGGTGGGAGAAACAACTGCGTACAAAACAGCGGCTCTGGCGGGAAGCGCTGATGATCGCCTGCGGCTATGTGAGCCGGGCAACATCGCCGTATGCCAGCAAAAATGCCATTCGCGATGTGGTATCGCGCCGCTTATCCGCCATCAATTACCTGAAGCAATGCCAGCTGGAAAATGTTGAATCGGGGGAAACGCTGAGTTTGCTGGACACTGTACTGGCCAGCGTCTCCAACCCTAAACTTCGCCGCATGGAACTGATGACGCTGATTGCCGGGGTGGAAGATGTGGCGGATCAGCAGCGGGACTGCGGGCTGTTTATCACCCTGACCACCCCCTCAAAATATCACCCGCTGAAAATGAACTGCGGGGGTTCAGCGCCATTGTTTAACCGGAAATGGGATCAGCACGCCTTTACGCCCAAGGATGCACAACGTTATCTGGTGGCCGTCTGGGCCAAAATCCGCACCACCTTTAAAGACCGCAATCTTAAAGTGTATGGCGTACGTGTCGTCGAACCGCATCACGACGGCACGCCGCACTGGCATATGATGTTGTTCACACCGCCGGAGCAGCAACAAAAAGTGGCCGAAGTCATGCGCCGTTACGCGCTGGAAGACGATCCGGATGAACCCGGCGCGGCAGAGTCACGTTTCAATTGCAAGCCGCTGAACCGGGGCGGCGCTGCGGGATATATCGCCAAATACGTGGCCAAGAATATTGATGGTTACGCGCTCGATGGCGAAACCGATTTTGACTCCGGACGCCTGCTGACCGATGTAGCTACCGCCGTCACCGCCTGGGCATCGACATGGCGCATCCCGCAGTTTCACGCCATTGGCATTCCTTCCGTCGGCGCATGGCGCGAATGCCGCCGCATCAGGCACCAGAGTCTGAGCAGCCGGTTTGACAGCCGGGTGGAAGACGTCCGCGCGGCCGCCGATCAGGGTGATTTTGCGGGTTATATTCAGGCGCAGGGCGGGATCCATATTCTCCGAAAGGAACAAACCGTTCGCGTCGCCCGCCAGCTCAGCGAAGAAAAAAATGCCTATGACGAGCGGCGTCACAAAGTTGTCGGCATTTACGCCCCGCATCTGGGAGCCTCACTCATTTTCCTCACCCATACCGAACAATGGCGGATTATCCGTCATCGCCCCGCTTTGGCGAAAAACCCGCAGATCCGCTCGCCTTGGAGTTCTGTCAATAACTGTGGATCGCCGCCGATATCCGAAAAAGAGATAAACCCTACAAAATCAAAGAGAATGAAAATTAACGTATTAATTCAATGAATTATCTTATTTAAAAAGCGTTATGTGTTGACGTATTAGCTCAATTAAAGAATACTGTATATAAACACAGTATCTGGCGAGGGGAGAAAATGGAAAACCTGACTAAACAACAGCTAACGTTGTCCAGGATACAACTGATCGCAGACATTTCACAGACAGCGCAATGCAATCCCAAAGAGTTTCTGGTCATGATGTCCCTGATCTCAGAACTGGCCGGCCAGGCGCTGACCGATGAATCACAGGACGCATTGTATGGCAACGGGAGTACTGACGATCCCCATTGATCACCCGATCCTGCGGCGGTAATACTCAACACAACTGGCGCTTGCCCGACCGGTTTCCTCCGGACTAAGCGCCCCGCCAATTCCCCTTACTGCTTGTTGTGCCAGTCGTTTCACATCCCTCTCAGATTGCCGCTTCGCGTCCCCTTCCGCAGACTGATCTCACCTCCTGACGATCTCATCCACATGCGGAGAAAACCCATGAAAGTCTATGCAGAACAGGGTGATACCCTTGATTCATTGTGCTGGCGTTATTACAACCGCACAGCCGTTGTTGTCGAAAAGGTCTATGCCGCCAATAAAGGCATTGCTGATTTAGGACCACTGTTACCGCACGGTACGGCGGTCGAGATGCCTGACATTGCAGAACAACCGGTTCAGGAAACCCTCAAATTATGGGACTGAATACCGAACGCATCAGCTCAGCCTGCGCTTATTTCATTGCCACGTCGCTGACCTGGCTGGCAGGCCTGACCTCGCAGGATGTGGCCTTTCTGGTCGGTTCCGCCGTCGGGATCGGCACCTTCCTGATCAACTGGTATTACCGGCGCAAAAGCTATCAGTTGCTGTCACGCAGCGGCCTGAGCAAAGAGACCTATGAAAACCTCAACTCTTAAACGTTGCAGCGCCGCCGTGGTTCTCGGGCTGATGGCCGCCCTGTCCGGCTATCTCTCCCTGCAGGTCTCTGAAGAGGGGTTAAAACTGATCACCGATTTTGAAGGCTGCCAGCTGCAACCCTATCAGTGCAGCGCCGGAGTATGGACCAGCGGCATTGGCCATACCGCAGGAGTGAAACCCGCGCAGGCCATTACCGAACATCAGGCGGCGGAAAACCTGCTGCTGGATATTCAGCAAACAGAACGCCGCATCAAAAAATGTATGCCGGTCAACATGCCGCAACCGGTTTTCGATGCCGTGGTGTCCTTCGCCTTTAACGTCGGCACCGGTGCTGCCTGTCAGTCCACCCTGGCGTTTTTCATTAACCGGCAGCAATGGCGCAACGCCTGCGAACAACTGTCGCGCTGGGTTTTCGTCAACGGCGAACGCAACCGCGGGCTGGAACGCAGACGAAACGCCGAACGCAGCGTCTGCCTGAGAGGAGCCTGAATGCGCCTGTTACCGGCAGCGATGACGGCAATGGCCCTGCTGATTGCCGTCCTGTTGCTCTCCAACCGCTCGTTACAGCACGACCTTAACAGCGCCCGTCAGCAACAAGACGCCCTGCACAATCAGCTGCAACAACGGCAGCGGCTGATCGCCGAACTGAACCAGCAAATGCGTCTGCGTGAAGAGGCTGAACGGGTATTACGCGAAGATCTGAACAGTGCCCGCCAGGTGATGCAATCGCGGGAACAGCAAAGAGAGAGGAGCCTTCACCATGATCCGCAAACCCGTCTGTGGGCTGACAGCCAGCTGCCTGCTGATATTAGCAGGCTGCACGAGCGACCGGCCTTCGGCTCCGCCAGCGATTATTTACGTTGGTTGTCCGGCAGTCAGCTCCTGCCCGGTACCGGCCAGTCATCCGGCCACTAACGAAGCGTTGAGTGCCGACATTCTGCAACTGGAGTCGGCGCTGCTGAACTGCGGTTTACAGATTGAAACCATCAAAAAGTGTCAGGAGGCACAACATGCAAAAACCGATGCAATTGCAACAACGGCTGATTGAACAGGTACCGCTGCTGGCGGCCTCACCCGGGCAACTGGTGATCGCCACAGGCGCGGGTCATGTGGTGGCGACATCCGCCGCTTCGCTTTCTTTTGAATATCGCTACCCGCTGACCCTGACCGTCAGCGGCGACACGACAGTCAGCGAAGCTCTGGTCGATCAGATGGTGGTCGTCATCCTCGACTGGCTGCAGGTCAATCAGCCGGAAATCCTGGGAAATGCCAGCCACCGTCTGAGTGATTTCACCTTCACCCAGCAGGAGAAAAACCTGGTGCTGACCCTGCAGCTTACCGAGCGCGTTCAGGTGTCTGATCAGGAAAACATACGCACCATCACCCACCTGCCTGAACCGCCTTTACCCGCCAATGTGGCGCTTCCCCGTGAGGTCTACCTCAATGGGGTATTGATCAGCAGCTGGACGGTATAACCCGCTGACGTTTGTTGTGCCATCCGCTGGCGAACGGCCACCGGTTGTCGCCTAACCCTGTGAAACGGCATCCTTTATCCCATGAATACGACACTTCAACTTAACGACATGATGCGGCTGGTCAACAACCTGGTGCGCATCGGCAAAGTCTCAGAACTGGATCTGGCCAATGCGCGCTGTCGCGTCAGTACCGGCGACAATGTGACCGCGTGGCTGCCGTGGATAACCCACCGTGCTGGCCGTACGCGCAGCTGGTGGGCCCCGTCTGTCGGTGAACAGGTTTTGCTGCTCTCAATGGGCGGCGAACTGAATACGGCATTCGTTTTACCGGCCGTATTTTCCGATGCCTCACCTGCGCCTTCTGCTTCGGCGGATGCCATTCATCTGGCCTTCCCGGACGGCGCCATTTTTGAATACGAACCGAAGACCAGCGCGCTGAAGGTCACCGGCATTAAAACCGCGGTGATAAACGCCTCACAAAAAGTGGACGTGACGGCGCCTGAAGTCCGCTGCACGGCCAGCACCCGCATCACGCTGGATACGCCGGAAGTGGTGTGTACCAGCAAGCTCACCACCGGTTCCCTTGAAGTCAAACAGGGCGGCACGCTGACCGGGAATATCACCCACAGCGGCGGCAGCCTGATCTCTAACGGCATCATTGTGCATCTCCATCGTCACAGCGGTGTGCAATCTGGTAACGGTCAGACCGGAGGCCCGCAATGAGCAATGCAAAGTACGCAGGTATGGACAGAAACAGCGGGATGGCCATCGAAGATCTCGACCATATCCGCCAGTCCGTCAGCGACATTCTGAACACGCCGGTCGGCTCCAGAGTGATGCGCCGCGATTACGGTTCATTACTGTCTGAGCTGATCGACCAGCCGCAGAACGGAGCGCTGCGGCTGCAGATGATGGCCGTCTGCTACACCGCCCTGTTGCAGTGGGAGCCACGCGTCTCACTGACAGCAATCACTTTCAGCACGGATTACACCGGCAAGATGGTGGTTGAACTGACCGGAAACCGTAGCGATACGGCGACGGATTTTTCCCTGAATATTCCTGTGAGCTGACACTATGGCAACGATCGATTTGAGCCAGTTACCGGCCCCCGATGTGGTCGAAGAACTGGATTATGAAAGTCTGTTTGAAGAGCGTAAGACGACGCTGATTTCCCTCTATCCCGCCGACCAGCGGGAAGCCATCAGCCGCACACTGACGTTTGAATCCGAACCCCTGGTCAAACTGTTACAGGAGAATGCCTACCGCGAACTGATCCTGCGCCAGCGGGTGAACGAAGCGGCGCGCGCGGTGATGGTTGCCTATGCCACGGGCAGCGATCTGGATCAGCTGGCGGCGAATTTCAATGTTGAGCGTCTGGTATTGCATGCGGCGGACAGCACCACCATCCCGCCAACGGCGGCCGTTCTGGAGTCTGATACGGATCTGCGCATGCGCATTCCGCAGGCGTTCGAAGGCTTGAGCGTCGCTGGTCCGACTGGCGCGTATGAATATCATGCGCGTTCCGCTGACGGGCGGCTCGCCGATGTCTCGGTGACCAGCCCTTCACCGGCGAATGTTCTGGTGACGTTGCTTTCTCACGATAACGACGGGATTGCCAGCGCCGACCTTATCGCCAACATTCTGGCCGCGCTGAATGACGAAGAAGTCCGTCCTGTGGCTGACCGCGTGGTCGTGCAATCCGCCAGCATTGTCCCCTATGAAATCGACGCGGCGCTGTTCCTTTACCCGGGACCGGAGTCCGAGCCTATCCAGCAGGCGGCAGAAGCGCAGCTGCAAACCTACATTTCCGATCAGCATCGTCTGGGGCGCGACATTCGTCTCTCCGCGATTTACGCCGCGTTACATGTCGAAGGCGTTCAGCGTGTGGAACTGACGAAGCCCGCCGCCGATCTGGTGTTAGATAAAACGCAGGCATCGCTGTGCACGCGTTATTCCATCGTCATCGGAGGTTCTGATGAGTGACCGGCTGCTGCCTTCAGGCTCGACAGATCTGGAAGTCGCTGCCGCGCAATCCTGTGCGTTACTTGAGCGCGTCCCGGTTCCGCTGCGCACGTTATGGAATCCCCTTACCTGCCCGGCCGTTTTTCTGCCCTATCTGGCCTGGGCATTTTCGGTCGACAGCTGGGACAGCGAATGGCCCGTTGCGACGAAAAGAAACGTGATTCAAACCGCCTGGTTCATCCATCAGCATAAAGGCACCATCAGCGCGATCCGTCGTGTGGTTGAGCCGCTGGGTTACGTCATCAACGTGAACGAGTGGTGGGAAACCGGCGATGTGCCCGGCACGTTCCGTCTGGACATCGGCGTGCTGGAGACGGGAATTGACGAGGCGATGTACAACGAAATGGAGCGTTTAATCAACGATGCCAAACCCGCCAGCCGGCACCTGACCGGGCTGACGATTACCCAGACTATTCCCGGAAGAGTCTTCCTTGGTGCAGCGGCTTATGACGCCGACACCCTCACTATTTATCCTGGCTGATAAGGAACACCATGAGCACATTCAAATCTGTCGTCACTGACCTGGGACAGGCGCGCATCGCCGCCGCCATCCAGAGCGGTCAGGACATTAACATCACTCAGATGGCCGTCGGTGATGGCGGTGGCAGCGCCACAGTCCCGGTTTCCACCCAGACCACACTGGTGAAAGAAACCTATCGCATCAAACTGAACTCCCTGAAAACAGACAGCAAACACGCGAACTGGATCATTGCCGAGGCGATCATTCCTGCCAGCGTCGGCGGTTTCTGGATGCGTGAAATGGGGCTTTACGCCGCCGACGGCACGCTGATTGCCGTCAGCAATATGGCCGATACTTATAAACCGACGCTCGAGGAAGGCTCCGGCCGCACCCAGACATTGCGGATGGTGATCGTCGTCACCAACACCGATGCCGTCAGCCTGACCATTGATGATTCCCTGATTGTCGCCACCGAAGAGTACGTCAACGACCTGCTGGCCGATCACGAAGCCTCACGCCGTCACCCGGACGGTACGCTAACCGCCAAAGGTTTTGTGCAACTGAGCAACGCCGTTGACAGCACCAGTGAAGTTCTGGCGGCGACGCCGAAAGCGGTGAAGGTAGCAAATGATTTGGCAAAATCAGCCAATGATAATGCCAACGGACGCCTGCCTTCTGCCGGCACAGCCGTTGCGGCAACCCGGCTGGCGACAGCACGCAAAATTGCGGGTGTGCCGTTTGATGGAACGGCGGATATCAGCATCCCTCCTGCAAATATTGGCGCACTACCAGTAGGCGGTACGGCTGTTGCAGCGTTGAAATTAGCAACTCCGAGGAAAATATCTGGAGTACTTTTCGACGGTACAACAGATATAAACCTCACTCCGGGAAACATTGGGGCTATTCCTCTTGCAGGAAGCAACGATATTAAAGGTGTATTGAGGAACTCGGCGGAATTTCAATCCACTTACGCCAATAGTTATCGAATTGTTCAGGGAAATTATGGATCATTTTGGCGGCAGGATGGCTCTTCGCTGTATCTCATGTTGACTAATGCCGGAAATTAGTATGGAAGTTACAATGATCTGCGCCCAATTCGGATCAATGTTGCTACGGGAGATGTGAGTTTTGGCACAGGTATTTCCGTATATTCTGATGGTGTTTTTAGTTGCGCCGGAACTATCACTCCGGGAAACTATTCAAATTTTGATAACCGTTATTATACCAAGACACAATCAGATTCCGCATACATGGCAAAAAACAACGCTTATTCCAAAGTCGAAACGGACAGTCGATATATATATGACGTCCAAAGAGGTAGTCAGGCACTTGAAAATGGTGCTCATACTACACAAGTTGTTTGGGAGGCCCCGGCCGGTTGTTTTATGACTGGCTTGAATATTCGTTCAGATTTGGGTGATTGCCGTGCAATGGGTAAGTATTATCGAGCCCTGATGGTAAGAACAGCGAGTGGCCAATGGCGTCAGGTGGGGAACTAAAACATGATCATATTCAAAAACATCAAAATAACAAAACAAGCTTTTGAAGAAGGATTAACATTACCAATTATATATTTTGAAGATCAAGGCGGGAACGACTGGTACGAATTGAGGGATCGTGAATGGAAAGGTAAAAACCATTTCATAACATTAGGTAAAGATAAAGTCGTGAGGACATGGGCTAAAGACCCTAATTTCCTCACCCTTTCAGAGGGTGTTACAATTATAGAAATAAATAAGGAAAGAATTCCAAAAGATATAATAGATCATCGGTATATGTTTGTTAATGGTGAATTCTCAAGCCTTGAACCTTCTGTAAATGAATTAGCAGAAAAAGAAAGAAATTTACTATTAGCATCTTCATTGACAATTCTTGCTCCTCTTCAAGATGCATGGGATCTAGGAGTTTCTACAGAAGAAGAAAAGACTCTACTCAAAGCCTGGAAAACTTACCGTGTCGCCTTAAACCGGTTAGATTTGTCCACGGCGCCTGACATTACCTGGCCCGACATTCCGGCCTGATCAAAAGCTCCTTCGGGAGCTTTTTTATTATTCTCTTTCCCCCCGCTGTTGTGCCAACGCCCCCACGCCCCTGATCGAATGCGCTTACTGCTGTGAACCGGCATCCTTGCTTCACCACCCACAACAGAGAGAGTCACCCTGATGGCTGATTATCATCACGGCGTACGTGTCGTTGAAATCAACGATGGCACCCGCGTTATTTCTACCGTTTCTACCGCTATTGTCGGCATGGTTTGTACTGCAGAAGATGCAGATGCGGCCACGTTCCCCCTTAACACACCGGTTCTGATCACCGATGTTCTCGCGGCCAGCGGCAAAGCGGGCACCAGCGGGACTTTACGTGCCGCGCTGCTGGCGATTGCTGATCAGTGCAAACCCGTCACCGTCGTGGTACGTGTTGCCACCGGCGAAGATGAAGATGCGACCACCAGCAATATTATTGGCGGTTTGGATGCCAATGGCCGCTACACCGGCATGAAAGCGCTGCTGTCTGCACAGGCGGAGCTGGGCGTTAAGCCACGCATTCTGGGCGTTCCGGGGCTGGATAATCTGGCAGTCGCTACCGCGCTGGCTGGCGTTTGTCAGCAGTTGCGCGCTTTCGGTTATGTCGGCGTGTATGGCGCAAAAACCATTTCCGATGCGATCGCCTACCGCGAAAACTTCAGCCAGCGCGAACTGATGCTGATCTGGCCGGACTTTGTGAACTGGAATACCGCCACCAGCCAGTCTGATATCGCTTATGCCACCGCCCGTGCGCTGGGCCTGCGCGCCAAAATCGACCAGGAAACCGGCTGGCATAAAACACTGTCGAACGTCGGCGTTAACGGCGTCACCGGCCTTTCTGCCAGCGTTTTCTGGGATCTGCAGGCCACCGGCACCGATGCCGATTTGCTGAATGAAGCCTGCGTGACCACGCTGGTGCGCAAAGACGGTTTCCGTTTCTGGGGTAACCGTACCTGCAGCGATGACACGTTATTCCTGTTTGAGAACTACACCCGTACTGCGCAGGTTCTGGCTGACACCATGGCCGAAGCCCACATGTGGGCCGTCGATAAACCAATGACGCCGTCCCTGGTGCGCGACATGATCGACGGCATCAAAGCCAAAATGCGTGAAATGAAATCAGCGGGTTACATCATTGATGGCGACTGCTGGTACGACGAAAACGCTAACACGGCGGAAACCCTGAAAGCCGGTAAGTTGTATATCGATTATGACTATACCCCGGTTCCTCCACTGGAAGATCTGACCCTGCGCCAGCGTATCACCGACTCCTATCTGGTGAACTTTGCCGCGTCCATTAACAGCTAAGGAGACGAGAACTCATGGCACTTCCTAAGAAATTAAAATACCTGAACCTGTTCAATGACGGGAACAGCTACCTCGGTCTGGTCTCTTCCCTGACTCTGCCAAAACTGACCCGCAAGCTGGAAAACTATCGCGGCGGTGGTATGAGCGGTTCCGTCGCCGTGGATTTCGGTCTGGATGACGACGCGCTGACCCTTGAATGGTCCATCGGCGGCCTGGATGAGCTGGTGTTGCAGCAATGGGGCAGCACATCGGATATTCCGCTGCGCTTTGCCGGTTCCCTGCAACGTGACGACACCGGTGATGTCTCTGCGGTAGAAGTCATGATGCGCGGCCGTCATAAAGAGTTTGATTTCGGTGAGTACAAACAGGGCGAAGACACAGAAACCAAAGTCACCACCCAATGTACCTATTTCAAACTCACCATCGATGGCAAAGAGCTGATTGAGATCGACACCGTCAATATGGTCGAAGTGGTCAACGGCGTTGACCGTCTGGCTGAGCATCGCACTGCGCTCGGCCTGTAATTCCCTTCCCTGAGCCGGCAGTGTTTCTGCCGGCTTCATTTCAGATTTAAGCAGGAAAACACATGAGCCAGACTGAAAACAACAACACCGTGATCCTGGATGTGCCGTTAAAACGCGGCGATACGAGCATCGCGGAAATCCTGGTCACCAAACCGACCGCAGGCAGCCTGCGGGGTATCGGTCTTGCCGCGCTGGCAAACGCCGATGTCGATGCACTGATCACCATTTTGCCTCGTATCACCACGCCGAACCTGACCAAAGAAGAGTGCTCACGTCTGGAACTGCCTGACCTGATTGCGCTGGCAGGCAAGGTGATCGGTTTTTTATCGCAGAAACCGGAGGCGTAAACATTGCGCCCCGCCTCACTGTCGATGATCTGATGGCAGATATCGCGGTGATCTTTCACTGGCCGCCGTCCGAGATGGACGGCATGTCACTTACCGATCTGTTGAACTGGCGTCATAAGGCACTGCAACGCAGCGGAGTAAAAACAGATGAGTAATCTCGAACAGTTACCCACCACGCTTGAGAAAATGAACCAACAGCTGGGGCCGCTACGTAAGGCGACGGCCAATATCTGGCAACAATTTACGACAGTACCCAAAAAGAATGTTTTCACCGGGATGTCGGAAGACATGACTGACGCCTCGTTACGGCTGCGCGGGTCTCTTTTTACCCCGGCTGAAAAACAGGCTTATGACGAGATGACAGAAACAATCAGGACGTCCTATTCGGAAAGCATTCAGCCATCGCGCCCGCAGGTTCTGGAACAAAAAGGACGGGAAGCAGGACAACGATACCAGCAGCGTAGAGAGAAAATTGACCGGCTGAAAAATACCAGCTCTTCACTTGTCGCCTTCGCACAACCGAAATTAGAGCTGGCGAAAAACTTCCTCAAACCGGCGTCTGATCTCGAAGCCGGGCTTTCTGAAGTTCAGGCGACGCTCAGGCTGAAAAATGATGATCCACAGCTGGCCGCATTGCGTCAGCAAAGCCTGTCGATGGCCGCGTCAGGCCATTCTCCCGCCGACGTTGTCGCCAGACAGCAGGCATTGGCCAATACAGGAATGGATGCCGGTCAGGTGCTGACCCAGACATCTGCGGCACTGAACGGCGCGACACCCGCTGCGCAAATGGCCGTTACCGTCAAAGGCGATAATCTGGATGGCGACATCAGCAAACTGTTTGCGACCTGGGACACCCTGCGCATCAATCTGTTTGCCGGGCAAAGTTCCGCCCTGCGCGAACTCACGCAAACCGCAACAAGCTGGCTGGGTACGCTGAATACCTGGATCGCCGATAATCCGCTGCTGGTGAATACACTGCTCGGCCTGGCATTAGGCATCACCGGCATTATCGGCGGGCTGGGCTCTCTCGGCACAGTCATAGTGCCGGTGCTCAGCGGGATCAATATGCTGATGGCTGGCGCCGGTTTGCTGGGCACGCTGTTCACCGGCACCGGCGGCATGATTGCCGCGGCGTTTACCGCCATCGGGCTACCGCTTCTGCCGGTCATCGCATTGATTGCCGGGATCGGAGTGGCAGTGGTCAAACTTTGGGAGCCGATCAGTGCCTTTGTCGGGGGCGTGATCGAAGGATTTACGTCGGTGATGGGGCCGGTCAGTGAGGCGTTTGCCCCGTTCAGCACGGCGCTGGGCTGGATCACCGACTTATTTGAACCGATTAAATTCAGTCAGGATCAACTGAGCGGTTTCAGCAATATAGGCAAAGAGGTCGGGGAAGCGATCGCAGAGGTTTTTGTCACGCTCAATAAAGCTGTCTCGCAAATCGGAGAACTCTTTATCTGGGCGAAAAAAGGATGGGACTCCATTTTTAGCAATGACAGTTCTGATGCAGGCGCGGATATGACGACACCGCCGGTTGACAGCATTTCCCCCACCGGCGGAGCACTGAACCTGTATCAGCCGGCCAAAACCAGCGTGGCCAATAATCTGACAGATAACCGGGCAACGACGGTCAACGTCAGCTTTACAGCCACACCCGACACCGATAAGCAGCAGATCCAATCATTGGTCAACGATGTCTTCAATGAACGTGAATGGAATGCCACCAATAATTCCTACAACCGGTTTGCTAACGGAGGGATCTACTCATGATGATGTCGCTGGGTTTATTCGTTTTTAAATTAAATACCCTTCCCTATCAGACGCTTGCCCGACAGACAAATTACAGCTGGGGTGATAACCCCCGCTTCGGACAACGCCCTGTTTCGCAATTTCTCGGGCTGGGAAAAGAAACCATCACATTGTCAGGACAGTTGCTTCCCGAAGTCACCGGGGGAGTCAGCTATCTTCAGACACTTCAGGGGATGGCGGATTCCGGACGGGCATGGCCGCTGATTGAAGGCAACGGAACAATCTACGGCATGTATATTATTGAAAGTATGAACAATACCAACACGGAACTTAACTCCATCGGTCAGGCACGCAGTATCAGTTTTGGCCTGGTGTTAAGGCGTGTCGATGAATCTCAGGCGGCGATGTTCGGCGATTTACTCACCCAGGCCGAAGGTTTATATAACAAGGCCAGTTCTGCAATCAGCAACTTCGTTGCGGGAGTCTGACTATGCTGACCGATTTGCAAATACCTGCCGGGGCAAGGATTGCGCCGGTATTTACACTGGCGATTAAAAATAAGGTCCTCGAGGAAAATATCTCCGACCGCATTATTAAATTGTCGGTAACAGATAAAAGCGGTTTTGAGGCGGACATGCTAAGCCTGACATTCGACGACAGTGATGGTCTGTTGCAGATGCCTGTCAGGGGGGCCATCTTGCACCTGCATCTCGGGTGGTCAAAACAAGCTTTATACGATTGCGGCTATTTTACGGTCGATACAGTGGTCTACTCCGGCTCCCCCGATAAAATTGACGTGACCGCCCGCAGTGCAGATTTTCGTGGCTCTTTTGCTACCAGGCGCAGCCAGTCCTATGACGATTACACACTGGGTGCAATTGTGCGGATTATTTCTGGGCGGAATGCCTTATCGTTGCCGGTGATCCCGCAGGAACTCGACAGCATTAAGATACCGCATATCGATCAGACGACTGAAACAGATGCCTATTTCCTGAGTCGTCTGGCGCAAAATTACGGCGCTCAGGTCACGGTGAAAAATGGGTCAATCTTATTTTTTAAAGCGGGAACAGGTCGCACCGCGTCGGGCCAGGCGCTTCCCTGGAAGACCCTGATCCGCAGTGACGGAGATAACTATACCTATAAGCTGACAGATACCTGGGCCTATAGCGGCGTGAAGGCCCAATGGCACGATGTTAAAACGGCGACGAGCAGTAATATTGCGCTTAACCGCACCGCTGATAAGAGTTATACCGCCGGAACGGCAGAAAATATCCTGCAGCTCGCCAAAATCTTTCCTGACGAGGACACGGCAAAACGGGCTGCAGACTCTGTGTTTAGTCAGATACAAACTGATTCGTCCTCCTTCAGCATCAAACTTGCCCTGGGACGCGCCGATCTCAGTGCGCAATCGCCGGTAAACGTCCAGGGTTTTAAAGATGAGATCGACAGTCAACGCTGGGTGATTGAGTCCGCAGTGCATAATGTTAATGAGAAAGGCTTTACTACCACGTTGAATCTGAAGATTTACATTGCAGATATCACTTACGAATCCTCAATAACATAATTTAAACTTGCTTTTGCGAGTTATGGGTTTCATAATCACCTTATCGCTTACTTGTCATGCCGGAGGTTTTTATGATGCATTGTCCGCTTTGTGGAAAGGTTGCCCATACACGTTCAAGCCGTTATCTGAGTGAATCCACGAAAGAACGCTATCACCAGTGTCAGAACATCGAGTGCAGCTGTACTTTCGCAACACATGAATCTGTCGCCCGGGTTATCTCAAAACCGGGTGGCCAGCCTGCTGCTGCGTAGTCAATATGGGGTCATTGATGCAAAAAAAGGGGTTAGCCGATGGCTAACCCCTTGTTCTATATTAACTAGTAGATGTCGCGTTAGCGATACCTTAGTTAAGACGCTCTTTGATACGAGCAGACTTACCAGTACGCTCACGCAGGTAGTACAGTTTAGCTTTACGAACGGCACCACGACGTTTAACAGTAATGCTATCGATTACTGGGGAGTGAGTCTGGAATACACGCTCAACACCTTCGCCGTTAGAAATTTTGCGAACAGTGAATGCAGAGTGCAGACCGCGGTTACGAATAGCGATAACCACGCCCTCGAATGCCTGCAGACGCTTTTTAGAACCTTCAACGACCCATACCTTAATTTCCAGGGAATCACCTGGACGGAATGCAGGTACGTCTTGCTTCATCTGCTCTTGTTCGATTTGTTTAATGATATTGCTCATAATATGTCTCTTACCCTAGG
This sequence comes from Rahnella victoriana, assembly GCF_021276285.1. Taxonomy (NCBI): domain Bacteria; kingdom Pseudomonadati; phylum Pseudomonadota; class Gammaproteobacteria; order Enterobacterales; family Yersiniaceae; genus Rahnella; species Rahnella victoriana. The sequence goes on along the minus strand of NZ_CP089919.1, from coordinate 2,396,145 downwards.
TAAACTGATATATCGGGACGGCCTCGCGTTACGCTTTGGCGTTCCCTTCATAGTTTTGTTGACTGAGCCGATGTTCCTTTTGGAACTCTCTCAGCAACACCTCTTGCTCGTCAGTCAGAGCTAGGTTTTCCAGAAGTTCAGGTCTTCTAAGCCAGGTTCGACCCAGCGACTGTTTCAGGCGCCAGCGACGTATATCAGCGTGGTTTCCCGACAGTAAAACTGACGGTACCTCCATGCCTTCCAACACTTCAGGGCGGGTATAATGGGGACAATCCAACAATCCGTCAGCAAAAGAATCTTCCTCTGCTGAAGCCTGACGACCCAAAACGCCCGGTATAAAGCGGGAGACTGAATCAATCAGAGTCATTGCCGGCAACTCTCCACCGCTAAGAACATAATCGCCAATTGACCATTCTTCATCAATTTCGGTTTTGATTATGCGCTCATCGATCCCTTCATAACGGCCACAAACCAGAATAATTTTCTGATGCGCCGCCAGCTCGCAAACACCGGTTTGATCCAGTTTGCGACCCTGAGGTGAAAGATAAATCACTTTCACACCTTCGCCTGCCGCTGCTTTTGCTGCATGAATCGCTTCCCGTAAAGGTTGCACCATCATCAGCATTCCGGGACCCCCGCCGTAAGGGCGTTCGTCCACGGTACGATGTCGATCGTATGCGAAGTCACGAGGACTCCAGCAATTTACGCTCAACAGGCCATTCTTAACTGCCCGGCCAGTTACCCCGTAATCCGTGATTGCGCGGAACATTTCAGGAAACAGGCTAATTATACCGATCCACATAGCCTACCCCTTCCAAATGTTTGACCGCTCAACCAGACCTTGTTTACATGTTTTACATGAATAAACACTACGGAGGTCAAAAACCAGGATCCCAATCTACTTCAACAGTGCGAGTAGCGAGATCGACTTTCTTGATAACCTGCCCATCGAGGAACGGAATCAACCGCTCCTTGAGTCCGAAGGCATCTTTCAGGTTGGCTTTCACTACCATCACATCGTTAGAACCGGTTTCCATCATATCGATGATTTTGCCCAGTTCGTAACCGGAAGTTGTCACTACCTGGCAACCAAAAAGGTCTTTCCAGTAGTAGTCACCGTCTTCCAGTGGAGGCAGTTGCTTTGAATCGACGACAATTTCGCAATTGGTCAGAAGATTCGCAGCATCCCGATCATCAACGCCTTTGACTTTGATAATCAGATCCTGAGTGTGGCGTTTCCAGCCTTCCAGCTCGACAACTTGCCACTTACCGGCACGCTGGATAAACCAGGGCTGGTAATCGAAGATGCTTTCAGCGTCTTCGGTGGATGAAAACACTCTGAGCCAACCACGAATGCCGTATGTTGAACCCATTTTGCCGAGTACTAACGGCTCAGCGGGTACCACTGGATTGGATTGCTTGCTCATTGCCACCACCGCGACAGATTAAGCTGCTTTCTTAGCGTCTTTGATCAGCGCAGAAACGCGATCAGAAACGGTAGCACCCAGACCAACCCAATGGGCAACACGGTCCAGATCCATACGCAGTGCTTCAGCCTGGCCAGAAGCCAATGGGTTGAAGAAACCTACGCGTTCGATGAAACGACCGTCACGAGCGTTGCGGCTGTCGGTCACTACTACTTGATAAAACGGACGCTTTTTTGCGCCGCCACGTGCTAAACGAATTGTTACCATAACATCCTCTTTAGTTAATAAAACAACCAGACCCCATCGGGGAACGGGGTCTGGTTGCAATATAAAAAGCCCGAAAATTTTACTCATTTTGGCGCAAAAAGCAATCTAAAGCGTAGAAACCTTAGCCACCATTTTGCATGAGCCGCCTATATGGCTGATATATAGGCAGTGACGTCGATTAACGGCCAGGGAAACCCGGTGGCATCATACCTTTCATGCCACGCATCATTTTCGCCATGCCGCCACTCTTCATTTTCTTCATCATGCGCTGCATATCATCGAACTGCTTAAGTAAGCGGTTGACGTCCTGCACCTGCATGCCGGAACCCATCGCGATACGACGCTTACGGGAACCTTTAATAATTTCCGGCTTGGCGCGCTCTTTCAGCGTCATCGAGTTGATGATCGCTTCCATCCGCACCAGCACTTTATCATCCATCTGGGATTTGACGTTATCCGGCAGCTGACCCACACCCGGCAGTTTGCTCATCATACTCGCCATGCCGCCCATATTACGCATTTGCTTGAGCTGCTCGAGGAAGTCGGTCAGGTCAAAGCCGTCGCCTTTCTTGAGTTTGCTCGCCAGCTTTTCAGCCTGTGCGCGGTCAACTTTGCTCTCAATATCTTCGATAAGCGAGAGAACGTCGCCCATGCCCAGAATACGGGAGGCAATACGATCCGGATGGAAGGGCTCCAGCGCATCGGTTTTTTCACCCATACCCAGGAATTTAATCGGTTTGCCGGTGATATGACGAATCGACAGCGCAGCACCGCCACGGGCATCACCGTCGACTTTAGTCAGGATCACGCCGGTCAGCGGCAGCGCTTCATTAAACGCTTTCGCGGTATTTGCGGCATCCTGACCCGTCATGGCATCGACAACAAACAGGGTTTCGACCGGATTAATCGCGGCATGAACCTGTTTGATTTCGTCCATCATTGCTTCGTCGACGTGTAAACGGCCGGCGGTATCGACAATCAGAACGTCGTAGAATTTCAGTTTGGCTTGCTGAAGTGCGCGGCTGACGATATCCACCGGTTTTTCCTGCGCATCGGACGCAAAGAAATCCACTTCAACTTGCTGCGCCAGGGTTTCCAGCTGTTTGATCGCCGCAGGGCGATAAACGTCGGCGGACACCACCAGCACTTTTTTCTTTTTCTTTTCTTTCAGGAACTTCGCCAGTTTACCGACGCTGGTCGTTTTACCGGCACCTTGTAAACCTGCCATCAGAACCACAGCCGGAGGCTGCGCCGCTAAGTTAAGCTCGGTGTTAGCCTCGCCCATCGCGGTTTCCAGCTCTTTCTGGACAATTTTGACGAATTCCTGACCCGGGGTGAGGCTTTTATTGACCTCAACGCCAACAGCGCTTTCTTTCACCCGGTTGATGAAGTCACGCACGACCGGCAGCGCAACGTCCGCTTCCAGTAACGCCATACGCACTTCACGTAATGTCTCTTTGATATTTTCTTCGGTCAGCCGCCCGCGGCCGCTGATATTGCGCAGTGTGCGCGACAATCGATCGCTTAAATTCTCAAACATCGTCTCTTGCTCAACGTAATGACAGGCCGCTTTTGCGACGTAATTGCGGGATTATAACACGAAGCGCGGACGATCTCTGCTTTGGCATCTCAGATAGGTTGGAGCGTGACGCGGGTAACGTTATACTGCGGTTCTCATTCACTTTTCGATGCTACCGAAACGCTATGTCAGTTTTTGCTCTCGTCGCCATGTTGGCCTATCTGCTCAGCCTTGCACTGATAATTCCGAGCATCATCCGGAAGAACAGCGCATACCGGCGTTTAGCACTGATTTCCGTGGTGGTGGCCCTGATCTGCCACGCCGTAGCATTGCAACAACGTATTTTCGATGTCAGCACCGGCCAGAACCTCAGTCTGGTGAACATTGGATCGGTCGTCAGTTTAATCATTGGCACGGTGATGACCATCGTCGCCTCGCGCAATCGTGGCTGGTTTGTCCTGCCGATTGTTTACAGTTTCTCGCTGATTAATCTGGCGTTCGTGACCTTTCTTCCGGGCGAGTTCATCACTCATCTTGAAGAAAGCAAAGGCCTGCTGGTTCACATTGGTCTGGCATTATTCTCGTATGCCACACTGATGATCGCCGCACTTTACGCGCTGCAACTGGCGTGGCTCGATTATCAGCTGAAGAATAAGCGCCTGACGTTTACGGCTGACATGCCGCCGCTGATGAGCATCGAGCGCAAACTTTTTCACATCACCCAGATTGGTGTCATTTTACTGACGCTGACGCTGTGCACCGGATTACTGTATCTGAACAACCTGTTCAGCCCGGAGAATATCGACAAGGCCGTTTTATCGATACTGGCATGGTTCGTTTATATCGTCCTGTTATGGGGCCATTATCACGAAGGCTGGCGTGGCCGCCGCGTGGTATGGTTCAGCATGGCGGGCGCCATCCTCCTGACTCTTGCCTATTTTGGCAGTCGCCTGATCCAGCAAATCATGGTTCATTAATTAAAAGGAATACCCGTTGGAGCACGTCTCAACAACAACCCTGATCATCACATTGATCATCATGGTGGTGGTTTCGGCTTATTTTTCAGCCTCCGAAACCGGTATGATGACACTCAACCGTTACCGGTTACGTCACCTGGCCAAACAGGGTAACCGCGCGGCGCGTCGCGTCGAAAAGCTGTTAAAACGCCCGGATCAACTGATCAGTCTGGTGCTTATCGGCAACAACCTGGTCAACATTCTTGCTTCCGCTCTGGCAACGATTGTGGGCATCCGTCTGTATGGCGATGCCGGCGTGGCGATTGCTACCGGTGTGCTGACCTTTGTTGTGCTGCTGTTTGCAGAAGTCCTGCCCAAAACCTTTGCCGCACTGAATCCTGAGCGCATCGCGTTTCCGAGCAGCATTTTGTTGCGTCCGCTGCAAAAAATCATGATGCCATTGGTGTGGATCCTGAACAGTCTCTCGCGTCTGCTGATGAGAATGTTCGGCATCAAGACCACTGCCAGCCTCAGCGATGCCGTCAGCAAAGAAGAACTGCGTACCATCGTGAACGAGTCACGCTCGAATATCTCACGCCGTAATCAGGACATGCTGCTTTCCGTGCTGGATCTGGAAAAAGTGTCAGTTGATGACATCATGGTGCCGCGCAATGAAATCGTCGGCATTGATATCAATGACGACTGGAAGTCGATCATTCGCCAGCTCACCCACTCGCCGCATGGCCGCATTGTGCTTTACCGCGACTCGCTCGATGATGCGATCGGTATGCTGCGCCTGCGTGAAGCTTACCGTTTGATGACCGAGAAAAAAGAGTTCACCAAAGAAAACCTGCTGCGCGCCGCCGACGAGATTTACTACATTCCGGAAGGCACGCCGCTGAATATTCAGCTGGTAAAATTCCAGCGGAATAAAAAGAAAGTGGGCATCGTGGTGGATGAATACGGTGATATTCAGGGGCTGGTAACGGTTGAGGATATCCTTGAAGAAATCGTCGGCGACTTCACGACGTCGATGTCACCGACGCTAGCTGAAGAAGTCACGCCGCAAAGCGACGGGTCCGTGCTGATTGAAGGCAGTGCGAACGTCCGTGAGCTGAACAAAGCGTTTAACTGGCATCTGCCCGCAGAGGAAGCGAGAACCATCAACGGTATGCTGCTGGAAGTGCTGGAGGATATTCCGACCATCGGCACCAGCCTGCGTATTGAAGATTATGAAGTGGAAATTCTCGATGTGCAGGACAACATGATCAAACAGGTGCAGGTTCGCCCCTTGCAACCGTTGCAAAGCAGCGTAAATCAGCGCTGAGCCTCTGAATTTCAGACATAAAAAAGACGCGAATTTCGCGTCTTTTTTGTCTTCAGCACCAACCAAAAACGACTAGATGTGCAGTTCGGACAGTTTCTCTTTTGGCAGAGCCAGATCATCGTTACGGTTTACGACAACATCATGATCGATGATGTGTTGCGCGATTTCCTGTGCTTCTTTCAGGGAATGCATTTCGTAAGTACCGCACTGATATTCATTCAGCTCGGGGATCTGACGCTGTTCTTTCACTTTCAGAACGTCCGCCATCGCGGCTTTCCAGGCATCCGCCACGCGTTGCTCTTCCGGCACACCAATCAGGCTCATGTAGAAACCCGTACGGCAGCCCATCGGAGAAATATCGATGATCTCAACACCGCTGCCATTCAGGTGGTTACGCATGAACCCTGCAAACAGGTGCTCAAGGGTATGAATACCACGTTCAGGCATTACTTCAATGTTCGGGCGGCAGAAGCGCAGATCGAACACGGTAATGGTGTCACCGTGCGGGGTATGCATGGTTTTTGCGACGCGAACAGCAGGTGCTACCATACGGGTATGGTCTACGGTAAAGCTATCCAACAGTGGCATATCGTCACCTCTCCTAAATAAATTAATTTTTTTTACGAACTCAGGAAACCTTTTCCCAGCACGCGGGTCTTAATTAGTGAAAGACGCGCATTTGTTATCATCATCCCTGTAAACAGAGATGTTTATTTGGCCACATTAATTGTGGCCTTTTTCTTTTCTACTCAACGCTACTGCCTGCATTCGCAGCCAGGTATTCTTCAAAGCTTAGCTTATCGCCGGCTTCCAGTGCGCGCTGACGCTGCCAGGAACCGTCCTGCTCAGCCATTAAAGCACTCTCATCCAACACTTCCAGCGGTTCACTCACCAGCATCTGACGGTATTTCTCCGCCAGTTCCAGCCCGAGATTCCCCACGCCTTGCTGTTTAAGATCCCTGAGGATACGGGCCGAATACGTCAGTTCCGGATCATCAAACGCCGCGACCAGCTCTTTGCAAACATCCTGATACTGATTATCGCCGTTTTGTTTATCCATGACCTGCGCAACACGGCTCAGATCGGCAAACAAAGCATTACCGACGCTGGCTAATGGCTGACGTTCATCGTGACAGCCGATACCAATCGTCTGCCCCGGTTTACGACCTTCAAGGATCACCCGGTTCCAGTTTTTGCGCGTACAAAGCAGTTCATCACTGCTCATTTCCGGCGCATCGGCTAATGCACACCATACCAAAAACAGATCCAGGAAACGTGCCTGGGTTGCATCAATGCCCACAGGAGAGAACGGATTGACATCCAGCGAGCGGACTTCAATGTATTCGATCCCGCTGCGCATCAGTGCATCAGAAGGCGTTTCACCCGATTTGGTGACACGTTTAGGACGGATTGGCGCATAAAGTTCGTTCTCAATCTGTAACACATTGGTGTTCAGCTGAAGATATTTCCCGTCCTTTTTCACGCCCATTTCCGCATACTCCGCCGATGGCGTGCGGATAGCCTTTTTCACGCCCTTCACATACGTCGTAAGGTCGTTAAAGGTGATGCCCAGATTGCTCTGTGATTTATTGGTATACCCCAAATCACTCAGACGCAACGAGGTGGCATAAGGCAGATAACACAATCCGCCTTCGGTATATTCGAATGGCAAATCTGTTTCACGCCCTTTCAGGAATGAAGAACAAATCGCAGGCGACGCCCCGAACAGATACGGGATCACCCAGCCGAAACGGTAATAGTTACGGATGAGTTTGAAATAGCCAGCAGAGATGGCCTCTTTGCCGCTTTCAACATCGGTCACACCTAACCGCTCCTGCCAGAAAGTCAGTGGCAAAGAGAAATTATAGTGGATACCGGAAATGACCTGCATCAGCGCGCCGTAGCGGTTCTTCAGACCTTCGCGGTAAAGCGTTTTGAAACGTCCTGCGTTCGACGAACCATATTGTGCCAGTTCGATATCCTGTCCGGATTCGATAAAGCACGGCATGCTGAACGGCCACATACGCTCGTCGCCAAGCTCACGGGCCACGTGACGGTGAATGTCACGCAGAAACGCCATCAGATGCTCAATATTGTCATCGACGGGCGTAATGAATTCTAATAAGGCTTCAGCAAAATCGGTGGTGATCCAGCGATGCGTCAGTGCCGCACCTAAAGATTCCGGGTGTCCGGTTGTCGCTAATGAACCATCGGGATTAACCCGCAATGTTTCACGCTCAATACCGCGACGAATACCTTTTAATGCCTGAGGGTGGGCTTCCAGCCAGGAAAGCGCCTGAGATACATCCGGGATCAAATTGACCTCCCGCTCGGTGAAACCATTAATTTGCAAGCATACTGAGTCTGCATAGATGTGACCATAATTGATAGCTGATGCCAATCTAACTGAACCATGAGAGCCCTTCCAGCGTAACAACCGTCAAAAGGACGTAACGCACGGCCTTTCCGATAAACATGAAAAAGACCACAGACCCCCACGGCATTCGCAGCCAACCTGCTAACACGCACAACACATCGCCTATCACCGGTAACCAGCTCAGCAATAACGCGGCAGGTCCAAAGCGCTTCAGCCAGCCCTGTGCAACGTGTAATCCACGCTGAGGCTTAAGCTGCGGCAGAAAGCGTCCGATGATGACGTTGGTTATGCCACCTAAGGTATTGCCAACAGATGCAGACAAAACCAGTGCCGCTGGCATTGCGCTGCCAGCTGACAATAAAGCCACTAATAAGACTTCTGAATTTCCGGGCAATAATGTGGCGCTTAAAAAACTGCTGCCAAATAAGGAAGCCAGCGCCACGGCGCTACTCACAGCGTACGCACGTCCACAAAATCCATATTGGCGCGTTTCGCTGCCTCAATACCGAAATCTGCATCTTCAAAGACGACGCATTTTTCAGGAGGCACGCCAATCAGCTCAGCGCAACGCAAAAAGGTATCTGGCGCAGGTTTGTGGTTCTGCACGTCATTCGCGCCCACAATGGCGTCAAAGCAATCACGCAGCCCTAAATGCCGTAACAGGGCATCCGCCATCCAGTGCTCACTGCCCGTCCCGACTGCCATCGGCCGGCGGCCATGATAGGCTTTGACGACATCCACCAAAGGCAGAGGCCGGACGGTATCGAGCAGCATTTCCTGCACGGCAGCGGTCTTCTCTGCGGCCAGCAGATGGGGATCCATATCGACATTATTGCTGTCGATAACAAACTTGGCGATGCGCCAGGTCGGAGAACCATTCAGAGCAACCATGGATTCGACATCAAACTGCATGCTGTATTTGGTCAATACCTGATGCCATGCCTTACGGTGCGTAGGTTCGGTATCCAATATGGTGCCATCCATATCAAATATTAGCCCTTCGTATCGATCGTACATCGAAAGCTCCATGATCACGAAAAAACAGGAAAACTACTTTAGCGCAAAGTCTTTCGAAAGTCGCATTTTGTCCACACCTACAGCACATCCGAACACGTAGGAAACATCAGGGAAATGAAAAGGAAGAGGTAAAATCAGGAGGCAAAATGCAGAAAGCAAAAAACCCGCCGAAGCGGGTTTTTCTCATGCTGAACGACAAATACATCTTCAACATACACAAAATAGGGTGCACCCAGGAAGATGACTCGGCGGGGCCTCGCCCTGCGGGCCGTTGCTAAAGCAACGTTATCTTCATTCGTGCTACCTTCATGCCGGAGGACCTTATACGAAAGTCGTCGCTCAAACATGTTCAGAATATGGTGCACCCAGGAAGATTCGAACTTCCGACCGCTCGGTTCGTAGCCGAGTACTCTATCCAGCTGAGCTATGGGTGCATTGGGGTCGTGCTGAGTTTTTCGGGAAATACTAAGAGAAAGAATGGTGCACCCAGGAAGATTCGAACTTCCGACCGCTCGGTTCGTAGCCGAGTACTCTATCCAGCTGAGCTATGGGTGCATTTTGATTCTTACTGCAGATTTACCTGACCATTTTTCCGTACTGCATCCGCTTTCGCTTTTGCCCGTCACGCTCATTTGATTGCAAATCAACATACGTTCAGGAAAGTATGGTGCACCCAGGAAGATTCGAACTTCCGACCGCTCGGTTCGTAGCCGAGTACTCTATCCAGCTGAGCTATGGGTGCATTTTAAATGGCGGTGAGGCGGGGATTCGAACCCCGGATGCAGCTTTTGACCGCATACTCCCTTAGCAGGGGAGCGCCTTCAGCCTCTCGGCCACCTCACCATACGCCTCTTGCGAGTGTGCTGACTAACTTTGTTCAAGCTCATCGGCACTGCGTGGCGCACATATTACTTTCTGGCCCTTATAAGTCAAACCCTTTTTTCCTAACAATCACCCGTTTGGACATTTCACGCGCAACCTGCGCAGTTTGAAGACAAAGACAGGGCGTAAACGCAGAAAAAACGTCTTCATTTTCAGGAATGGCAGATCAGGAACACATCACGGAGGGAAATGAAAAAACGAAAAAAGCAGGAAAACAGGGAAAGGAAAATCAATAACGCGCACAAAAGAGGATCAGCGCCTCGCCATTGACGAGACGCCTCGTAAATCAGTAACTCGTCTGCTGAGACTTTTCAGCCTGGATACGCTGGTAAATCTCTTCACGGTGAACAGAGACCTCTTTTGGCGCATTCACACCAATGCGCACCTGATTACCTTTAACACCTAAAACGGTAACAGTAACCTCATCGCCAATCATGAGGGTTTCACCAACTCGGCGAGTTAGAATAAGCATTCTTTGCTCCTTGAATAATTAAAAGAGTCGGGTCTCTCAGTTTCCCGGCCATTATCGATCATAAGCGGGTAAAACGTAAGCCATGACCCCTACATAAAATGTAAGCAGCCTGCAACTTCAGCCATGAGTACTTTAAGTTTAGCCGATATCATCATTGTCGCGACTTTAATCGCGAAGCCCACCCTGCCATTAAGACTGAAAACGCCATACAGCACAACAGATTATGGCGTTTTCCGGGTGAGCGATTTATTTCTTATGACAGCTTAGATTCAACCCAGGCTTCTACCGTTGCCAGAGCAGCAGGTAACGCCTGCACATCACTACCACCAGCCTGCGCCATATCAGGACGACCACCGCCTTTGCCGCCCACCTGCTGGGCAACGGAGGCAATCAGCTCGCCTGCTTTAACGCGATCGGTCAGATCTTTCGTGACACCGGCAATCAGGCTGACTTTGTCATCCGCAATGGTCGCCAGAACAATAATCACTGAACCTAACTGATTTTTCAGATCATCAACCATCGTACGCAGAATCTTAGGCTCTACGTTATCCAGCTGACGAACCAACAGCTTAACGCCTTTCACTTCTTTCGCCTGGCTGGACAGTGATGCACTTTCCTGCGCGGCTTGCTGACCTTTCACCTGCTGAAGTTCTTTTTCCAGCACACGTGAACGTTCAATCAGGGTACGGATTTTATCGGTAATGCTGTTCACATCGCCTTTTACCAGATGTGCCACATCCTGCAGCAAATCGCTTTGCTGATGCAGGGCATTGATGGCATTTTCACCGGTAATCCCTTCAATGCGGCGAACACCTGCTGCGGTACCGGATTCGCTCTGAATACGGAACAGACCGATATCACCGGTACGGCTGGCGTGCGTGCCACCACAGAGTTCGGTAGAGAAATCACCCATGCTCAGCACACGAACGCTGTCTTCGTATTTCTCACCGAACAGCGCCATGGCGCCTTTCTCTTTCGCTTCTTCCAGATCCATGATGGTGGTCTGAACAGGCAAATTGCGGCGGATCTGGGCATTCACCAGATCTTCGACCTGGCGGATCTCTTCAGGTTTCATGGCTTCAAAATGCGAGAAGTCGAAACGCAGATAGTTGTCATTAACCAGAGAACCTTTCTGAGCCACATGTTTGCCCAGAACCTGACGCAACGCGGCGTGCAGCAAGTGGGTCGCAGAGTGATTCAGACGAATACGGTCACGGCGCGCGGCGTCAACTTCCGCCTCGACGCTGTCGCCGATGCTCAGTTTACCGGCGTTCAGGGAACCCTGGTGGCCAATCGCTTTGCCGTATTTCTGGGTATCCGAGACGGAGAAAATGCCTGATGCCGTTTTCAGGATGCCTTTATCGCCCACCTGACCACCGGATTCACCGTAGAACGGCGTGTCATCCAGCACGACAATCGCGTTAACGCCAGCCTCAATCTCATTCACTGGCTGACCATCAACAAACAGCGCGATCACTTTGGAATGGCGTTGCAGATGTTCGTAACCGGAGAACTGAGTGACGCCATCCACGCGAACCATGCTGTTATAATCTGCGCTGAAGCCGCTGGACTCACGAGCACGACGACGCTGAACGTCCATCGCTCTCTCGAAACCGGCTTCGTCAACTTTCAGATTGCGCTCGCGGCAAACATCCGCGGTCAGATCCAGCGGGAAACCGAAGGTGTCGTACAGACGGAAAGCAATTTCGCCGTCCAGCGTATCGCCTTTCAGAGCGGACAATTCTTCGTCCAGCAACGCCAGGCCGCGTTCCAGAGTACGGGCAAACTGCTCTTCTTCGGTTTTCAGCAGTTGCTCAACCATCGCCTGCTGTTCTTTCAGTTCTGTCGCCGCCGGGCCCATCACCTCAATCAGCGGAGCAACCAGTTTGTAGAAGAACGTGTCTTGCGCACCCAGCATGTTGCCGTGACGGATCGCACGACGAATGATACGACGCAGCACATAGCCACGGTTTTCATTGGATGGGATCACGCCATCGGCAATCAGGAACGCACAGGAACGGATATGGTCAGCGATAACGCGCAGGGATTTGCTGGTCAGATCGGTCGCACCGGTAACTTCCGCGACAGCCGCGATCAGTTTCTGGAACAGATCGATGTCGTAGTTTGAGTTCACGTGCTGCATCACCGCGGTGATGCGCTCAAGCCCCATCCCGGTATCAACGGAAGGTTTTGGCAGCGGCAGCATGGTACCGTCAGCCTGACGGTTGAACTGCATGAAGACCAGGTTCCAGATCTCAATATAACGGTCGCCATCTTCTTCAGCAGAACCCGGAGGGCCGCCCCAAATGTGATCGCCATGATCGTAGAAAATCTCGGTACAAGGGCCGCAAGGACCGGTATCACCCATCTGCCAGAAGTTGTCAGAGGCGAAGGCGCCGCCTTTATTATCGCCGATGCGGATAATACGTTCTTTAGGAACGCCGACTTCTTTTTCCCAGATTTCAAAAGCTTCGTCATCGGTCTCGTAGACGGTAACCCACAGCTTCTCTTTCGGCAGATTGAACCAGTTTTCGCCGGTCAGTAATTCCCAGGCGTAGTTGATGGCATCGTGCTTGAAGTAATCGCCGAAGCTGAAGTTACCCAGCATTTCGAAGAAGGTGTGGTGACGTGCGGTATAACCGACGTTTTCGAGGTCATTGTGTTTACCGCCTGCGCGGACACAACGCTGAGACGTGGTAGCGCGGTTGTAATCGCGCTTATCCAGACCGAGGAAAACGTCTTTAAATTGGTTCATCCCGGCATTGGTAAACAACAGTGTCGGATCGTTTGTCGGGACAAGCGAACTGCTTGAAACAATGTTGTGTCCCTTACTATGGAAGAAATCGAGAAACGCTTGACGGATCTCAGCGGTGCTCTTGCTCATAAATATCCCGGAATCATGCTGGAAGAACGGCTCTTGAGCCGGATAACGCTGCATATGGCAGCAATCTGTACAGCTCACGAACGAAAAAGTGCGGATAAGATAAAATTTCTGCGCGGGGAAGTAAAATACCGTATGCGGTCAATCGTCAAAATCGCGATAAATAGACTGTATTTCTTCCTGAAAGAAGCCCCGATAGAGCAAATAACGCAGAACTTTTGATTTTTCTTTCCAGTCAGTCGGCAAATTTTCACCAAATTTTCTGACCGCCAGATCCCTCGCCAGAACACACCAGTCGACTTCCGTATTTTCCAGCGCCACCTGGATGGTTTCTTTATCGACACCTTTTTGCAGTAATTCCGAACGGATGCGCTGCGCGCCGTAACCTTTATGGCTTCGGCCAGAAATATAGCGGCTGGCAAATTTGGCATCATCAAGCCAGTGATGCTGATAACAATAATCGATGACGGTCTGCACATGTTCTTCCGGGATCTCTTCCGGCACCGGCCGCGGAGCCGGTTTAGCGCGCACCGTCTCTTCGTCGGCAAACTCATTGTGTTCCGGTTTTTTACGCGAAGACCAGCTGCTTTTCTTATTTTGAGGTTTGACGAACGGCATTGGCGGAATGAGTAATTTGCGGCGCAATTCGGCTTCGCCGTGGTCACGCTGAGACAGCAAACGCATGGCGCGGTTAATCAGCGTGTTGATTTTCGCGGCATCGCCGTCCTTTTTCTGTGGCTCAAACAGTGTGGACTCGCTGTTTTGCGCCACTTCTTCCAGCAGCCTTTTCAGGTCGATGATTTTTTTATCAGGTAAGTTTTCATCGGACATAAGGTTTTCCCCTTATATGCAAAATGCCAGTCTGGGAACCAGACTGGCATTTTAGCGACGTTTGAAAGTTACGGACAAAGTCCCCTGCCCTTCAAATGTCTTTGTCAGACAACCGCGAAATTAAAACTCTTCGCTGGTTTCCATGTTGTCGTCAGCATCTTCAGCCGTGGTCGCAGCACTCAGTTCACCGGTACCGCTCAACAGCATATCACGCAGTTTTTTATCCAGCTCGGCAGCCACTTTCGGGTTTTCTTTCAGGTAGTTGCAGGAGTTCGCTTTACCCTGACCAATCTTCTCACCGTTGTAGCTATACCATGCACCGGCTTTTTCGATCAGCTTGTGCTTCACGCCGAGATCAATCAGCTCGCCGTTAATGTTGATGCCTTCGCCGTACATGATCTGGAATTCAGCTTGTTTAAATGGCGCAGCGATTTTGTTCTTCACCACTTTCACACGCGTTTCGCTACCGACAACCACATCGCCTTCTTTGATCGCGCCGATACGGCGGATATCCAGACGCACAGAAGCGTAGAATTTCAGGGCGTTACCGCCGGTGGTGGTTTCCGGGTTACCGAACATCACACCAATTTTCATACGGATCTGGTTGATGAAGATCAGCAAGGTGTTGGCGTTTTTCAGGTTACCGGCCAGCTTACGCATCGCCTGGCTCATCATACGTGCCGCGAGGCCCATGTGAGAGTCACCAATTTCGCCTTCGATTTCCGCTTTCGGTGTCAGTGCGGCGACGGAGTCAACGATGATCACGTCAACAGCGCCTGAACGGGTCAGCGCGTCACAGATTTCCAGAGCCTGTTCGCCGGTATCTGGCTGAGAACACAGCAGGTTATCGATATCCACGCCCAGTTTTTTAGCGTAGATCGGGTCCAGGGCGTGTTCTGCATCGATGAACGCACAGGTTTTGCCTTCACGCTGTGCAGCCGCGATAACTTGCAAGGTCAGCGTGGTTTTACCGGAAGATTCCGGGCCATAGATTTCAACGATACGGCCCATTGGCAAACCGCCGGCACCTAACGCGATATCCAGAGACAAAGAGCCGGTAGAGATCGTTTCAACGTCCATGGAGCGATCTTCACCCAGACGCATGATGGAGCCTTTACCGAATTGCTTTTCAATCTGGCCCAGTGCTGCAGCTAACGCTTTTTGCTTGTTCTCATCAATAGCCATTTTTACTCCTCGTCTGATACAGGGGAACATCCCGCCTGCATCACTGAATATAATTTATGTACAGGTAATTGGCAGTAATTATACTGTATGCTCATACAGTATCAAGACTAATTTTTAATAAACTCGCGCAATGCAGTTTGTAGCGAAAAAACAGCAGCTTGCAAACGCACTGCTTCGCGATCGCCGGAAAACTGCTGTTTTGCCGTCAGAACCCGGCCGTCTTTTCCGGCAAATCCGAACCAGACAGTGCCGACAGGTTTTTCTGCTGAACCGCCGTCAGGGCCGGCGATACCGCTGACCGACACCGCAATATCCGCGCCCGCTGCATGCAGGACGCCCTGCGCCATTTCATGCACCACCTGCTCGCTGACCGCGCCATATTGCTCCAGTGTGCTTTCGGAAACACCCAGCAGTTCATGTTTGGCGGCATTGCTGTAGGTGACAAATCCGCGATCAAACCACGCAGAACTGCCCGCAATATCGGTGATGGCTTTGGCAATCAGACCGCCGGTACAGGATTCTGCACAGGTGATCCACTCCCCTTTCGCTTTCAGCGCGACGCCGATTTCCACACTCAGTTCATGTAAACGTTTTTCGCTCATATCCCCTCCTGACGGGTCATCTGAACCAGACCCGATGTTAGCATTTCTCTTCCGGTCTGTGAGTCCCGGCGAAGCGTTTTGCGCGATGTATTCAGAATTGGCATGAAAAAAGAAGGGCCACTCGCTGCGGCCCTTCAGACATCAACGCAACCGGGATTAGCGTGCGGCTTTGACTGCTTCGCCCAACTGCCACACGGCCATCGCATAATGCACGCTGTGGTTATAACGGGTGATGGTGTAGAAGTTCGGCAGCCCGTACCAGTACTGGTAATTAGTGCCCATATCAAGGCGCAGCAGGCTGGCTTCCTGATAATTACCCAGCGAACCGAGCGGGCTCAGTCCCGCCGCTTTCAGCGTATACAACGGATATTTGGTTTTGAAGCCATTCTCAAGCAGAGGTGCCTGCCCTGCCGCCGGTACTGCGATTGGCGCGCCTTTCGTCCAGCCGTGCGCCTTGAAATAATTGGCGACGCTGCCGATGGCATCAATCGGATCCCACAGGTTGGCATGACCGTCACCGTTGAAGTCGACGGCATAATCTTTATAAGAGGATGGCATAAACTGACCATACCCCATTGCACCCGCAAAGGAACCGCGCAGGCTCAGCGGATCATCGCCTTCACGCCGTGACATCAGCAGGAAGGTTTCCAGCTCGCCGGAGAAGTACTCCGCCCGGCGCGGATAAGCAAAGGACAGGGTCGCCAGCGCATCGATAATACGAGTTTTGCCCATCACGCGTCCCCAGCGGGTTTCCACGCCGATAATGCCGACAATGATTTCCGGCGGCACGCCGTAAACCTGCTCGGCGCGCTGCAACGCATCCTGATATTGATTCCAGAACACCACACCGTTCTGGACGTTATCCGGCGTAATAAACTTGCTGCGATAGCGGTTCCACGCGCCGTTGGGCACCGTCGATGGCGGGCCGGAAGGCGCCTGCTGATCCATCAGCCTTAACACAAAGGCCAGACGTTTGGTCTGCGACAGGACATCATGCAATTGCTGACGATCAAATCCGTGCTCGCGCACCATTTTGTCGACGAACTGATTCATGGCCGGATCATAGGCGAAATCACCGGTCTGAACCGCACCGGTATGCTCAGGTTGCAGCAGAAAACCGCCGTCAGGAACCGTATTCGCGCTGGCATTTCTTCCATCGGAGAAAGGGTTGCGCGGGCCTTCAGGCTGTGGCGCGGGCTTGTGACTGCTACATGCAGAAAGTGTAAGAACCAGGGGAAGAATGACTGCCAGGTGGCGCATCGGATATCCGTAACCATGCAATAAAAGAGGTACGGATATGGTAGAGCATTATCAGAGCCGAAAAAACTGAAAATCACCGTCTTTACAAGGAACAATGATTCCGGGGGGCGGGCCCGCTGTACCGGACCCGCCTGCGGTAAAAACGCCGTCAGATTACTTCGTCACTGGCGACTTAGAACGCCACTGGCTGCCTGATTTCAGCGCACTGCTTTCCTCAAATTTCACCGGATTATCACGATAGGTTTTCAGTTTGTTGCGCATCCAGCTGCTGGTATCGCCCACGCCGCTGATCACCCCGGTGGTGGCGCCACCGCCCAGCTGCACATGGAAAATCCCCCGTGACGGGAAATCCAGATATTTTGGCGCGGAAAGATCCCAGGAATGGCGCGAGAACAGTTCACGGGTGTTGTTGCTCATCGTAGCCACATATGCGGCATCAAACGGCAACGCAAGAAGACGCCCGTTGATCGCCTCAACTAAGGTGCCAATTTCAGCATGCCCCATCAGGTAGCTGCCGCCGCTGCCCCAGTTCTGCGTATTGAAATCAGCATTCACCTCATCAGCAGAAGTCGGCAGATGGCTGGCCGGGATCTGCCAAGGCAGAACCGGTTGACGCAGATGGCGGCTTAACGAAGCGCAGAAATCAAAGGTGCGTTCCCATTCGTATGGCGAATAACAATAGCCATTGGCATATGAACGGATAGTGAAATCATCCGCTTCGTAACGGTCGGCCGCCATAAAATCCGCGCCTTTTGCTACATCCGGCGAACCGTCTGCGCGGATATATTCGATGTCATCAAACACGCCGACCAGCAGCGCATATTGCGCCGTCAGTCTGCCTGCGGTGAACGGATCAACCGTCATTTTTTTATGTTGCCCGTCAGCGGCATCAAACACATCGTCATAGCTGAAATCTTTGTACACCCATTGGGAACCGGCGACGCCCCACAGGTTGACCTGCCAGCCGAGCACCACATCCGGCGCAACCACGCGCGTCAGCCAGTTCACTGCCCGGATATAACCTTTCAGGCTGTTGGTAATGCCCGCCGGAACCTGCACATGAATATTATGATGAGCCAGTGCCTCGCTCAGCGGCTGACGTACCGGAATTTCATACGTCGGCAGGAAACCGTATTTCTGACATTCGCCGAGATAATCCGGATTGACAATGTAACCGGCTGGCACCGGATGTTCCGCATCCTGCTGCGACTGTGCCATTTGAAGAGACTGAATAAAGTTAGCGAAGCTGAATTTATGGCGAACCGGATCGGCAATAATATTCGTGACATCGCCCAGTGACAGGTTACAGGTATAAGACACCATCAGCGGCAACACGGGTTCATTCAGTTTGGCGGAAACGTCACGCGCCATTTTAATAATTTGCAGCGTCGGTTCTTTAGACGGTGACAGATAATCGCCCGCATCGCCCATGCCGTCATCACCGGAATATTTGAAAATTGAAGAGACGCGCGCCGCGGCAAAATCATCCACGTTAGTCGGTACCATATTGGCGCAGGCACCAAAGGTGAGGTACTCAGGGAAACCTTTCACGCGCAGATTCGCCCCTTTCACTACCGCCACATTCAGCTGTGCCGGTGCATTCGCGCTGACCAGTAAAGGCTGAGGGCTGACATCCACGTAATGCACGACGCCATCGAGAATAAAGGTGTCGGAAACCACGGTATAAGCACCCGGCGCAACCAGAACCGCCTGCTCAATGTTACCATTTTGCGCGGCAATCGCATCAAAGCGGTACTGACGTGGCGGAACGGAATTGTCCGTCAATCGCAGTGTCAGGGATTTACTGACCGCAGCATCTGCCTTCACACTGACCGTCAGCTTCGCCGCATTGGACTGTGAATCGCCACGCTGGCTGACCTGTGCCTGGGTGTAATTAATGCTGTGATACTGACCGTCGAACTGACCGTCGTAATCATCAAACAGATAATGAACATTGTTCAGACGTAAATCGGCGAGGCGGATTTCAAACCGGCCTGAAACAGGTAAATGTTCCAGACGATATTGCTGGCCGGAACGTACCGGTAGGCTCAGTTTATCCGTGCCATTCTCGCTGCAAATCAGCGTCAGTTCTTCATCGCGTAAACCGGCAAGACCTGAGAAATTCAGGGCGACATCAATGGTCGTACTGCGGTCCACTGCGCCGAAGGTGATGGCCAGCGACGTGGTGCGGCCTTTATCAATGGTGATTTCTGCCTGACCAATATTAACAGGAACACGGATCGTGCCGTCATCCGTGCTTAAATCTGTCGCAATGACAGTGTAATTCCCGGCGTTGACGGAGAAAGTAGACACGTGACCAAACCCCGGCAAAACACGCAGAGTCTTGTCGCCGCGTACCAGACGCAGTTCGACTGCGGTATTTTTTAATCCGGCGGGCAGCGGCGGGCAACTGACTGACAGCTCACCGGTCACACCCGGCTCTTCGTCTGCGGCCAGCGCAAAGGTTTCACGGAAATCAGACCAGGCAGGCGAATCGGCAGAAGAGACGTTCAGCCCCATATGGATTTTCTGAATAGCGTCGCCGACAGGCTGACCGTCAGTCGGTTCGACGATCACTTTGACATCGAAAATTCCGCCGCCAACGTCTGTTGATTCCACCTTAATACCGAGTGGTTTCCACGGATTAGTTTCGACGTTAATATCACCGGCAGTGATTTTTCCCGGTGCTGAAAATACGATCACTAATTTTTCTTTAATATCAACCGCGTTGCCTGACGTTGATTTAATTTCATTCAAATCGAGAGTGGGATACCACGCATCGTTGGTCATGTTTAATTTGAATTGCAATTGCATAATACTTCTCCGCAAAGATGGGTAAACAGTGTGAAAAATCCCGTATTAATAAGGTCATCCGGGAACAGCCATCACCCTAGCAGAGGAGTAAAACATTCATCGAAACACTTAATTCATTTTATGCAGTTGTTATTATTAATATCACCTGACAACAATCGCATTAATATAACGGCACAATTTTATGATTATCATGCCTGTTATTATTATTCTCATAAAAAATAAAAAAGGTATTAATACGCCATATCGACATGCTCAAATTCACAAAACGCTACGCTCTGCAAATGAGGGGCATGTTACATGTCAGCTTTGCGCGATGCTTTCCAGTTTTAGTTGTGACAGCTTCTTGCCCGCTGGGCTAAGATACGCAACAGAAAAAATCCTTAAACCCATCGCATCGAAAAATGGATTAAAAAGATTAAGTCTATGACAAATAATGTAAACCTGGATGCCCACACGCCGATGATGCAGCAGTATCTGCGTCTCAAAGCAGAGAACCCGGAGGTTCTGTTGTTCTACCGCATGGGTGACTTTTACGAACTGTTTTATGACGATGCAAAACGCGCATCGCAGCTGATGGATATCTCCCTGACCAAACGTGGCGCATCTGCCGGTGAGCCGATCCCGATGGCGGGCGTGCCTTATCATGCGGTAGAAGGCTATCTGGCGAAACTGGTGCAACTCGGTGAATCTGTCGCGATTGCGGAACAGATTGGTGATCCGGCGCTGAGCAAGGGGCCGGTTGAGCGTAAGGTTGTGCGTATTGTCACGCCGGGGACGGTCAGTGATGAAGCTCTGCTGAGCGAGCGTCATGACAATCTGCTGGCCGCAATCTGGCAGGATGGCCGTGGTTTTGGTTACGCCACGCTGGATATCAGTTCCGGCCGTTTCCGCGTCGCACAGCCTGACGATCTCGAAACCATGGCAGCGGAATTACAACGCACCAATCCGGCGGAATTGCTCTATCCGGAAAGCTTTGAAGCCATGCCGCTGATTGCCTCCCGCCGTGGCCTGCGTCGTCGCCCGATGTGGGAATTCGAACTGGAAACCGCCAAACAGCAGCTGAACCTGCAATTTGGTACCCGCGATTTAAGCGGCTTTGGGGTTGAACAGGCTGCGCAGGCATTACGCGCCGCCGGTTGCCTGCTGCAATATGTGAAAGATACGCAACGCACCGCCCTGCCGCATATCCGTGGTGTCACCATGGAGCGCCAGCAGGACGGCATTATTATGGATGCAGCCACGCGCCGGAATCTGGAGCTGACGCAAAATCTGGGCGGTGGCGTCGAGAACACACTGGCCGCCGTGCTGGATCAGGCCGTCACCCCGATGGGCAGCCGTATGCTCAAACGCTGGATCCACATGCCCAGCCGCGACATCAAACTGCTGACCCATCGCCAGCAGGCCATCGGCGCATTGCAGGATATCACCGCCGATTTACAGCCGGTGCTGCGTCAGGTCGGCGATCTCGAACGTATTCTTGCACGTCTCGCCCTGCGCAGCGCCCGCCCGCGTGACCTGGCCCGTATGCGCCATGCGATGCAGCAACTGCCGGAAATCCGTGAGATCTTGCAGGGAACCGAAGCCGCACATGTCAAAACGCTGGTTGAGCAAACCGGTGACTTTACCGAACTGGTGGAACTGCTTGAGCGCGCTGTGATCGAAAGCCCACCGGTGCTGGTGCGTGACGGTGGCGTGATCGCCCCGGGCTATAATGCCGAGCTGGATGAGTGGCGCGCGCTGGCCGACGGCGCGACGGATTATCTTGATCGTCTGGAGATCCGCGAACGTGAAAAGCTGGGGCTGGATACGCTGAAAGTCGGTTTCAACGGCGTTCACGGTTATTACATTCAGGTCAGCCGGGGTCAGAGCCATCTGGTGCCGATTCATTACGTCCGTCGCCAGACGCTTAAAAATGCTGAACGCTACATTATTCCTGAGCTGAAAGAGTACGAAGACAAAGTGCTGACCTCCAAAGGCAAAGCCCTGTCTCTGGAAAAAGCGCTGTATGAAGAGCTGTTCGATCTGCTGATGCCGCACCTGTCTGCGTTGCAGCAAAGCGCCAGCGCGCTGGCCGAACTGGATGTGCTGAGCAATCTGGCGGAACGCGCATACACACTGAATTACGCCTGTCCGACCATGAGCGAAAAACCGGGAATCAACATCACCGGCGGCCGCCATCCGGTAGTGGAACAGGTGCTGAGTGAGCCGTTTATCTCCAACCCGCTGAACATGTCTCCGGCGCGACGCATGCTGATCATCACCGGTCCGAACATGGGCGGTAAAAGTACCTACATGCGTCAGGCGGCACTGATTGTTCTGATGGCGCATATCGGCAGCTATGTACCGGCAGAAGCCGCCGTCATCGGGCCGGTGGATCGCATCTTCACCCGCGTCGGGGCGGCAGACGACCTGGCATCCGGACGTTCGACCTTCATGGTGGAAATGACCGAGACCGCCAATATCCTGCATAACGCCACTGAAAACAGTCTGGTGCTGATGGATGAGATCGGGCGCGGAACCTCCACCTACGATGGTTTATCGCTGGCATGGGCCTGCGCGGAAAATCTCGCCAGCCGTATCAAGGCCATGACGCTGTTTGCCACCCATTACTTCGAACTGACCACGTTGCCAGAGAAAATGGAAGGCACGGTCAACGTGCATCTGGATGCCATCGAACACGGTGACACCATCGCCTTTATGCACAGTGTGCAGGACGGTGCCGCCAGCAAAAGTTACGGTCTGGCCGTGGCCGCACTGGCCGGTGTGCCGCGCGATGTGATTAAGCGTGCGCGTCAGAAACTGAAAGAGCTGGAAACGTTATCGAATAATGCGGCAGCCAGCAAAGTGGACGGTCCGCAGCTGGCCCTGCTGACGGAAGAGGTGTCTCCGGCGGTCGAAGCGCTGGAAGCACTGGATGCCGATTCCCTGTCGCCACGTCAGGCGCTGGAATGGATTTATCGTCTGAAAGACATGGTGTAAGCGTACGCTGGCCTGATCAGCGCGCATAAAAAAACGGTGAGTATTAACTCACCGTTTTTATTTTCGTTCTTACTGATCATGCATGATGCAGCGACTGTTTTACGCGTCAGTTACTCGCGGAACAGCGCTTCAATGCTCAGCCCTTGTCCCTGCAGGATTTCACGCAGGCGACGCAAACCTTCTACCTGAATCTGACGAACACGTTCACGTGTCAGGCCAATTTCGCGGCCCACATCTTCCAGCGTTGCCGCTTCATAGCCCAGCAGGCCGAAACGACGCGCCAGCACTTCACGCTGTTTTGCATTCAACTCGAATAACCACTTCACGATACTCTGTTTCATATCGTCGTCTTGTGTGGTGTCTTCCGGGCCGTTGTCTTTTTCATCCGCCAGAATATCTAACAACGCTTTCTCTGAGTCACCACCCAACGGGGTATCTACAGAAGTGATGCGTTCATTCAGGCGCAACATACGGCTGACGTCATGTACCGGCTTGTCGAGTTGCTCTGCAATCTCTTCCGCGCTCGGTTCATGGTCCAGTTTATGTGCAAGTTCACGTGCGGTACGCAGGTAAACGTTCAGTTCTTTAACGATGTGAATTGGCAGACGAATAGTACGGGTTTGATTCATGATCGCCCGTTCGATTGTCTGACGGATCCACCATGTTGCATAGGTAGAGAAACGGAAACCGCGCTCAGGGTCGAATTTTTCAACCGCACGGATCAGACCCAGGTTACCTTCCTCGATCAAATCCAGCAGTGCCAGACCGCGGTTACTGTAGCGGCGGGCAATCTTAACCACCAAACGCAGGTTACTTTCAATCATACGGCGGCGGGAAGGCACATCTCCCCGCAGCGCGCGTCGTGCGAAATAAACTTCCTCTTCTGCGGTAAGCAGAGGGGAATAACCGATTTCACCGAGATACAGTTGAGTGGCATCCAGCACTCGTTGGCTTACAGCCTGCGACAACAATTCTTCTTCAGCATCGTTGTCGGCAGTCTCTTCGACTATTGCTTTCTCGTCAAAGGCTTCAGCGCTGTTCTCGTCGAAATCTACATCATCATGTAACTCGTTAACTTTCAGCGTATTCTGACTCATAAGCTGCTCCTACCCGTGGTCCCGAGGGCAGAATCAATGCTCTGCCCCGATTTATCGCTGCGGAAGATAACGCAGCGGGTTTACGGATTTCCCCTTGTAACGAATTTCAAAATGCAATCTTACTGAACTGGTTCCGGTGCTACCCATAGTCGCTATTTTTTGTCCCGCCTGCACTTCTTGTTGTTCCCGGACCAGCATTGTATCGTTATGTGCATAGGCGCTCAGGTAATCATCATTGTGTTTGATGATGATAAGATTACCGTAACCGCGCAGAGCATTACCCGCGTAAACCACACGCCCCGAGGCGGTTGCTACGACAGATTGTCCACGCGAACCAGCAATATCGATCCCCTTATTTCCCCCTTCAGAAGCTGAGAAATTATCGATAATTTTCCCGTCAGTCGGCCATTTCCAGGAGGAAACCGGACCGCCATTATTTGTTGAAGTGGCGACGGGAGTGCTGGCTACAGCAACAGGTGTTGTGGTGGTAACTGCACCTGATGAAGGCAACATCTTGCCTACATTCTGTTTACCAGAAGAGTCAGAATACGTGGTAGTTGGTTGAGATGCAACCACAGAACCTGTGAGCATTCCCCCGGTTGGTACTTTCGGAACACCGCCATTTGTCGCATCTGTGACGGCCGTCGTGCTGCTCGTACTGGCCGCCGAAGAGACGTTATTTATCTGGACGGTTTGCCCCACTTCCAGGCTGTATGGCGCAGGGATATTATTGCGCGCGGCCAGGTCACGGAAGTCATTGCCGGTGATCCAGGCAATATAGAACAGGGTGTCGCCACGCTTCACCTGATAGGTGCTGCCGCTGTAACTTCCCTTAGGAATAGAGTTGTAGCTGCGGTTGTAGACAATGTGTCCACCAGGCCCCACGGCAGGTGCCATTTGCGGAGCGGAATTCGGAGTATTCTGACTACTATTGCCGCTGCTACCACCGCCATTGACGCTGCTGATAGGTGCGGACGTGGTTGAATTGTTCGTACATCCCGCCATCCAGGCACTGATAAAAGTACACACTGCAATGCGGCTTAGTGTTTTTATTGGGCTTCCCGTGCTCATATTTCCCCCGTTACGGCAATCTCAGAATATCTCTTTAACCTCGCACACCGCGCCAGCTGGCGCTTTACGTGTCATCGGACACGGTGCGGGCAGGCAACACGCTCACTCAGGTCTTCGCCCGAATGCCGCTGTGCCATAAAAAACTGTAGTGGATGCTATCAACATCGCCAGTACAGCACCATATAACAGTTGTATTTAAATTTTAAGGGGTTAGTCCTGCGGGCTGCTGTTCAGGCCAGTTCGCCTTTGACCAGCGGGACAAAACGAACGGCTTCGATAGTCTCTGCGACAAACTCATCACCACGCCGGGTGACCCGTTGCAATGTCTGGTTTTCTTCACCCACGGGCAGGATCAAAACCCCGCCATCATCGAGTTGTTGCAGTAAATCTTGAGGTATTTCAGGGGGTGCGGCGGTGACAATAATGGCATCAAACGGACCGCGTGAAGGCCAGCCCTGCCAGCCGTCGCCATGACGGGTAGAAACGTTATGCAAATCAAGCTGCTTGAGACGTCTTTTCGCCTGCCACTGCAAGCCTTTGATGCGTTCAACCGAGAAAACATGCCCGACCAGATGCGCCAGAATGGCGGTCTGATAGCCTGAACCGGTGCCAATTTCCAGCACGCGGGAAGAAGGCTCAAGGCGCAGCAGTTCGGTCATTCTCGCCACCGTATAAGGCTGGGAAATCGTCTGGCCGGAGCCAATAGGCAACGCGGTGTTTTCGTAAGCTTTGTGCTGAAATGCCTCGTCCACGAAACGCTCACGCGGCACAGATTCAATGGCATGCAACAGTTTTTCATCATGAATGCCCTGCTGGCGCAGTTGTTCCAGCAGGTTGTACATCGGCTTATTCACCATTCGCGCTCACCCCGGCCTTTTCCAACCATGAGACCACGACATCCTGAGCCGCATAGGCAGTTAAATCCACCTGAAGTGGCGTCACTGAAACATAACCTTGTGCCACGGCAGCAAAATCGGTATCAGGTGCGACATCAAACTTATCGCCCGGCGGGCCAATCCAGTACAAGTCCTGACCGCGCGGATCCTGCTGACAAAATACCTGCTCGGCCGGATGACGGCTACCACAACGCGTCACTTTGATCCCTTTAATCTGCGAAAGCGGCAGATCCGGGACGTTAATATTCAGAATTTTGCCAGTACGCAAAGGCTCACGCGCCAGCGCCCTGAGAATGCGACAAGTGATGATCGCCGCCGTGTCGTAATGCTGATGACCGTCCAGCGAGACCGCCAGCGCAGGAAAGCCCAGATGACGGCCTTCCATCGCGGCGGCGACCGTACCGGAGTAAATCACGTCGTCGCCCAGATTCGGTCCGGCGTTAATGCCGGAGACCACGATATCCGGCTTCGGACGCATCAGCGTATTGACGCCAAGATACACACAGTCGGTCGGCGTACCATTAATTACGGCAGTATCGCCGTTGGGGTAAGACTGAATACGCAACGGGCCGTCCAGCGTCAGCGCATTCGATGCGCCGCTGCGGTTACGGTCAGGGGCCACCAGCTTCACGTCGGCAAACTCACGCAGCGCGGACGCCAGCGCCTGTATGCCGGGAGCCAGAACGCCGTCGTCGTTACTCAGTAATATCCGCATCAGCTTCATCCAGATTCATCAGTTCACGCACCACGCTGGTGGCATAACTGCCGGCCGGTAACCAGAATTTGAGTTCCAGAGTGACGTCATCCCAGCGCTGCCATTGCATCTGCAAAGGTTGCAGCATGATGGCACGACGTGCCGGTTCGACGCGCTCGCGTTTCAGCAGTGACAGCAAATCCGTCTGGTCGCTGAGACAGGTTTGCTCGAACGCTTCGGCGTCTTCCAGCGTGCCCAGCGGACCGTCACCGGGTAAAGGTGCCGTCACCAGCAGTTCACCGCTTTCAACGCGCGGCTGCAGCGATGCAAACTCTTCGGCTTTCGCCACAAACCAGCTGCCGCGCCCGCTCAGTTGCAGGGCATCACCCAGCATTGGCTGACGCACGGTGCCGTCGGCCAGACGCTGACTGGCGACGATATTGAACATCGCGCTGCGGCTGGCGGAAAGATAGAAGCTGCGCCTGGCGCGTTCTTTCGGACGGGCTTCGTTGGTTGCCCAGCGTTTCGCCTGCACCAGATTATTGCCGCCACGACCAAAGCGCTGGGTGCCGAAATAGTTCGGTACGCCCTGTTGGGTGATTTTTTCCAGACGTGCTTCAATATCCGCGATATCGCTGACCTGACGCAGCACCAGCGTAAACGCATTACCTTTCAGGGTACCGATACGCATTTTTTTGCGATGGCGTGAGGCACGCACCACTTCGCAGCCTTCAAGGTCAAACTGACTTAAATCCGGATCAGCCTTGCCCGGCAGATGCAGGCAAAACCATTGTTCGGTGACCGCATGGCGGTCTTTGAGACCGGCGTAACTGACGTCACGCGGATGCACTTTGGCAAACCGCGCCAGCTGCTCTGCGACAAACTGCGTGTTACAGCCATTCTTGCGGATCCGCACCAACAGATGTTCACCTTCGCCGTCCGGCTCAAAACCCAGATCCTCTTCGACAATAAAGTCTTCGGGATTGGCTTTCAGCTGGCCGGTGGCAACAGGCTCACCCAGTAACCAGGTGAGTCGGGACATATCTATCATGCGGTAATCTTCCACAACATTATTCCTTAATCAGCAGGGCAACGGCTTCGCAGGCGATACCTTCGCCACGGCCGGTAAAACCCAGCTGTTCGGTGGTGGTGGCTTTTACGTTGACGTCATCCATATGGCATTGCAAATCTTCGGCCAGAAACACACGCATCTGCGGGATGTGCGGCGCCATTTTCGGTGCCTGGGCAATGATCGTGATGTCCAGATTGCCCAGCTTGTAGCCCTTCGCACGGATACGGCGATAAGCTTCGCGCAGCAGTTCACGGCTGTCAGCGCCTTTGAAGGCCGGATCGGTATCCGGGAAAAGCTTGCCGATATCCCCCAGCGCAGCCGCGCCGAGCAGTGCATCCGTGGCCGCGTGCAGCGCCACGTCACCGTCAGAATGCGCCAGTAAACCCTGCGGATAAGGGATACGCACACCACCGATCACCAGCGGGCCTTCGCCGCCAAATTTATGTACATCAAAACCGTGACCGATACGCATTATGCGTTCTCCTCCTGGGATAAGCGGGTTAAATAGAATTCAGCCAGCGCCAGATCTTCTGGTCGGGTGACTTTAATATTATCGGCCCGTGCCGGGATCAGCATAGGATGAAAACCGCAATATTCCATTGCCGAGGCTTCATCTGTGATCACCGCACCTTCATTGAGTGCACGGCGCAGGCAGGTTTTCAGTAATTCGAGCGGGAAAAATTGCGGTGTCAGCGCATGCCAGAGATCCTGACGGTCAACCGTATGGGCAATCGCTGCAATGCCCGGTTCGCCCCGCTTCATGGTGTCACGCACCGGCGCGGCGAGGATGCCGCCCACTTTACTGGTGGCCGCAATCGCCAGCAGATTATTGAGATCATCTGGGTGCAGGCATGGCCGCGCGGCGTCATGCACCAGCACCCAGCCGTGGTCTCCGGCGACGTCCAGTCCGGCCATCACCGACTCAGCGCGTTCCGCACCGCCTGTCACCACGCGGATACGCGGATCACCGGCAATGGGAAGCTGATGGAAGTGCGTGTCATGCGGGCTTAATGCCACGATAACCTGACTGACTTTGCCGCTTTGCAGCAAAGCGAGAATGGAATGTTCTACCAGCGTTTTACCGCCGACAGAAAGGTACTGCTTGGGGCATTCTGCCTGCATACGGCTGCCAATACCGGCAGCCGGTAACACGGCAATGACCTCTGGAAGGGAAACTGCGGTATGACTCATGGCTATTGATTCAGGTTGTTTTGCGAAACGGTGCTGCCCGGCGCACGTTTGTTGTCAGGCACCAGACGATAGAAAGTCTCGCCGGGTTTAATCATGCTCAGTTCGTTGCGCGCGCGTTCTTCGATCGCTTCCTGACCACCATTTAAATCGTCGATTTCTGCGAAAAGTTGATCATTACGTGATTTCAGTTTGCCGTTATTAACTTGTTGCACCTGAACGTCATCATTTACACGTACATAATCGTGAATACCATTCTTACCCAGCCACAGCGAATACTGTAGCCAGCCAAGTAAAATCAGTAATAGCAGTGTTAGTTTGCCCATCCCCGCCCCCTAAAAAAGCTGGACAATCATCCCACAACTTTCCCTCTGACTCCACTATGGCAGGGCAAATGCCGGTGAGAATCAGACTTACGCACGCAATTATGGGTGAGAATGACACAATGGGTTACATCGTGAAGGGAATTTGCAGGGAAAACCGCCAGAAAAAATCACCAGCCAGACAGGAAGGAGAAGACCGTCCAGAACATGCCAATGACGCAGATCGCACTCGCCACTGCGCTTTTAAACCAGCAACCGCGAAAGAACATGCTGAACGCAATACCTATCAGGACGGAAACCGGCATCAGCGCCAGAAAGAACGGCCAGGTGTAAAGCAGGAAAAACAGGGTATTGGAACCGTAAACCAGAAAAGGGATCGCAAAGGCCAGCCAGTAGAAGACGAAACCGATAAACCCGCCCTGCATGGAGTAAGACGGTTCTTCAGTATCCGGATTGTCAGTTGTCTGTGCCAGCACGTGTGTCCGCGGGCTGAGTTCCCCGCGACGATCCACACGGATCCGGCTGACAAGTCTGCTGAGTAATGCCTGCATAGATGATCCCTGTATTTCAGTGTAAACCGGCACGCTCTGTGGCGTTTGGCCGGCAACATTCAGGGATTGATAATAGCGCGCTGGCGCATCACTTCTAATAATTGAGGCACCAATTGTGTTACCAATTGTTCACCATCAAGATGCACATCCGGGGTCTCCGGCGGCTGATATTCGGAGTCAATACCGGTGAAGTTTTTCAGCTCTCCGGCACGGGCTTTCTTGTATAACCCTTTCGGATCCCGCGCCTCGCAGATCGCCAGCGGCGTATCCACAAACACTTCAATAAACTGACCGTCTTCCAGCAAATCACGCACCATGTCACGCTCGGCACGGTGTGGCGAAATGAACGCGGTCAGCACCACCTGTCCGGCATCCACCATCAGTTTTGCCACTTCCCCCACACGGCGGATGTTTTCACGACGGTCATCGTCAGTGAAGCCCAGATCGCGGCAAAGTCCGTGGCGGACATTGTCGCCATCCAGCAGATAGGTGCTGACCCCCTGAGCATGCAATGCCTGCTCCAGTGCACCGGCGACGGTGGATTTCCCCGAGCCAGAAAGCCCGGTGAACCACAACACCGCGCCGCGATGACCATGTTGCTTTTCGCGATCCGCACGCGTCACCGCGTGCGGATGCCAGACAACGTTCTCATCTTTGCGTAAAGCGCCGTCCGGTGAGGCCATCTTATTTGCCACCCAGTAAATCGCGTGCGCCCCAGTGCGGGAAGTGACGGCGTACCAGACTGTTCAGTTCCAGCTCAAATGCGCTGTATTTATCCGATTCCTGATAAACCTGTTCAACGGCTTCACGCACCAGACCGGCACCGACCGTCACGTTGGTCAGGCGATCAATAAAGATCATGCCACCGGTCACCGCGTTACTCTGGTAGTTATCCAGCACCAGCGGTTCGTCGAAAGTCAGTTCCACCAGGCCGATACCGTTGAGCGGCAGGTTTTCCACCACGCGCTGCGTCAGGGTGTTGATCTCGACCTGATATTCGATATTTTCCACCCGCGCACGGGCTTTTTTTCCGCCGACTTTGATGTCGTAGCTCTGGCCCACGCTCAGTGGCTGTTCAGCCATCCACACCACATCGACTTTGGCATTCTGTACCGGTTTGACGGTTTCTTCTGCGTCCACCAGCGTGTCGCCACGGCTGATGTCACGTTCATCGGCCAGCACCAGCGTAATCGCTTCGCCTGCCCAGGCTTCCTGCAAATCGCCATCGAAAGTCACAATGCGCGCCACGGTGGATTCCACACCGGACGGCAGCACTTTCACTTTCTGACCGACACGCACGGAGCCGGACGCCAGCGTACCGGCATAACCCCGGAAATCGAGGTTCGGACGGTTCACATACTGCACCGGGAAGCGCATCGGCTGCTGTTCACGGATGTTAATGATGTTGACGGTTTCCAGCACGTCGAGCAGCGTCGGGCCGGTGTACCAGCTCATTTTCCCGCTTGGCGTGGCGACGTTATCGCCTTCCAGCGCCGACAGCGGCACAAATTTGATGTCCAGATCGGTCGGCAGTTGTTGAGCGAAATCCAGATAATCCTGTTTAAATTGCTCGTAAACCGCTTCGCTGTAATCCACCAGATCCATTTTGTTGACGGCCACCACCAGATGGCGGATCCCGAGCAAGGTCGCAATGAAGCTGTGACGGCGGGTTTGATCCAGCACGCCTTTACGGGCGTCGATCAGTAAGATCGCCAGATCACAGGTCGATGCACCGGTCGCCATGTTGCGGGTGTACTGTTCGTGCCCCGGCGTGTCAGCGATGATGAACTTACGTTTCTCGGTAGAGAAATAGCGGTAAGCCACGTCAATGGTGATGCCCTGCTCGCGTTCGGCCTGTAAGCCATCCACCAGCAACGCCAGATCCAGTTTCTCGCCCTGGGTACCGTGACGTTTGCTGTCGTTATGCAGTGAAGACAACTGATCTTCGTAGATCTGACGAGTGTCATGCAGCAGACGACCGATCAGGGTACTTTTGCCGTCATCGACGCTGCCGCAGGTCAGGAAGCGCAGCAGGCTTTTGTGTTGCTGAGCGTGCAGGTAAGCTTCGACGCCGCCCTGCTCCGCGATTTGTTGTGCAATTGCGTTATTCATTAGCTGCGGCTCCTCAGAAGTACCCTTGACGCTTTTTCAGTTCCATCGAACCGGCCTGATCACGGTCGATCGCGCGTCCCTGACGTTCACTGGTGGTCGACACCAGCATTTCTTCGATGATCTCCGGCAGCGTTTGCGCCCCGGATTCAACGGCACCGGTCAGCGGCCAGCAACCTAATGTGCGGAAACGCACCATTTTCTTCTCGATCACTTCGCCCGGTTGCAGATCAATACGATCGTCATCGACCATCAGCAGCATCCCGTCGCGCTCCAGAACCGGACGCGGCGCGGCCAGATACAGCGGAACGATCTCGATGTTTTCCAGATAGATGTACTGCCAGATATCCAGCTCAGTCCAGTTGGAGAGCGGGAACACGCGGATGCTTTCGCCTTTGTTAATCTGGCCGTTGTAGTTGTGCCACAGTTCCGGGCGCTGGTTTTTTGGATCCCAGCGGTGGAAGCGGTCACGGAACGAATAAATACGCTCTTTGGCACGGGATTTTTCTTCATCACGGCGTGCGCCACCGAAAGCCGCATCAAAGCCGTATTTATTCAGCGCCTGCTTCAGACCTTCGGTTTTCATGATATCGGTGTGTTTGGCACTGCCATGCACGAACGGGTTGATGCCCATTGCCACGCCTTCCGGGTTTTTATGCACCAGCAGTTCAAAACCGTAGTTCTTCGCCGTGCGGTCGCGGAATTCGTACATTTCGCGGAATTTCCAGCCGGTATCCACATGCAGCAGCGGGAACGGCAAGGTACCCGGGAAGAAGGCTTTACGTGCCAGATGCAGCATCACCGAGGAATCTTTCCCGATGGAGTACATCATCACCGGGTTGGCGAATTCAGCAGCCACTTCACGGATGATATGGATACTCTCCGCCTCCAGTTGCCGCAAATGAGTCAGTCGTTTTTCGTCCATAACAGATCCTTTAAGCCAAATTCACAACCGACGGACGTTGAGTGCCGTCAGTCTCAGGATGATGCCCAAACCAGGCCAGTTGCTGATGAAGTGATACCACTTCACCAATCACCAGTAACGCCGGCGTCGGCGCCTGTTGAGCCAGATGTTCAAGATTATCGAGTGTTCCGGTCAGTACCTGCTGATCAGAACGCGTTCCCCGTCCGATAACCGCGACGGGCGTATTTGCTGCGCGACCATGGGCGATCAGTTGCTGGCTGATGTCAGCGGCCTTGAGCGTACCCATGTAAATCGCCAATGTTTGCTGGCCTTTCGCGAGGGTTTCCCACTGCACGCCGTTATTTTCCGGGCGGCAATGGCCGGTCACGAATATCACACTCTGCGCGTAATCACGGTGCGTCAGCGGGATCCCGGCATACGCCGTCGCGCCCGCCGCTGCCGTCACGCCCGGCACCACCTGGAAAGGAATGCCCGCGGCCTGCACCGCCTGTAATTCTTCGCCGCCTCGACCGAAAATAAACGGGTCACCGCCCTTGAGGCGCACGACTTTTTTCCCCTGCTGCGCCAGTTCGACCAGCAGACGGTTGGTTTCTTCCTGCGCGACAGAATGACTGCCCGCGCGTTTACCCACACAGATCTTGTCCGCATCGCGGCGAACCAGATCCAGAACGTCTTCGCTGACCAGATGATCGTAAAGCACCACATCGGCCTGCTGCATCACCTGCAGCCCGCGTAAGGTGAGCAATCCTGCATCACCCGGTCCCGCGCCGACCAGCGTGACATTGCCGTTGTGCGAGATGTCTTCCGCACTTTCTAACTGTTGTTGCAGAGCTTGTTCGGCTTCTGCGAGCTTTCCCGAAGAAGCAAGGCTGGCAAAACGCCCGGAAAACAGCTGTTCCCAGAAACGACGGCGCGCACGCATGGAACTGAACTGCGTTTTGACATTGTCGCGCCAGCGTCCGGCGATATCGGCCATTTGTCCCAGACTGGTTGGCAGCAAGGTTTCCAGCTTTTCGCGCAGCATTCTGGCGAGCACGGGGGCTTTGCCGCTGGACGAAATCGCCACCACGATCGGCGAACGGTCGACAATCGAGGGGAAAATGAAAGAGCACTTCGGCTGATCGTCCACGACGTTAGCCAGCAGATGACGGCGGTTCGCCTGCTCAAACACTTCTGCATTCAGCGCAGCGTCATCAGTGGCGGCAATCACCAGAAACACATCATCGAGCTGTTCCGGCAGAAAAGCCTGAGCTGACCAGCTGATTTCAGCGGCCTGTCTGCGTTGTTCCAGTTCGGGAGAAAGTGCCTGTGCGACTATCCGTACTTGCGCACCCGCCCGCAGGAGAAGATCGATTTTGCGAGCAGCGACTTCGCCACCTCCCACAACCAGCACAGGGCGTTGTTTGAGGTCGGCAAATATTGGTAGATAGTCCACAAAAGCCTTAATTGATTATCAGGATTAATAAACAAACTATACGTGCAGGCAATATTTGATCTGAAATGACGAAAAGGAATGAATAGTTACTAAATGGAATATAGCCCGGCAAAAAGAGCGGTTTGGGATAACGGGAAATTGTCTAATGACGCAGACAATCGCATACTGTAGCCCCAGTAAGACCGCCCCACGCGGCCTGTTGTTTGATTGCCTTCCGGTCGTTTTGACCAGCAAATAAGGATTTTTGGCTATGTTTTCTTTTTCACGCATGACGCGGACACTGCTGGCCCTGAGCCTCAGCTGTGCCGGTTTGGGTCATGCGCTGGCGGCGTCCGCCCCGCTTCCGGCGATGGGCATGATCGCCAGCCAGCAGATTCGCCATATCGCCACCTACTTTCCCGGTCGCATGGCCGGCAGTCCCGCAGAACTTATCGCGGCGGATTATCTGAATCAGCAATTCAATAAATTAGGCTATAAGAGCGATTTACGCGGCTTCGATACCCGCTATCTGTACACCAACAACGCAGGCAAAAAGAACTGGCAGAATATTCATGCCACGTCAGTGATTGCCGCCCGCGCCGGAGAGGTGCCGCAGCAAATTATCGTGATGGCGCATTTTGATACCTACGTGCCGCAAAGCGATAACGACACCAACCATAATCTCGGCGGCCTGACCTTGCAGGGCGTGGATGATAACGCCTCAGGCGTCGGTGTGATGCTGGAACTGGCGGAGCGGATGCAGGCCATCCCGACGCATTACAGTCTGCGTTTCGTGGCGCTGAGTGCGGAAGAGACCGGCGCAAAAGGGGCGGAAGATTTTGTGAACCGCATGAGCGCCGAAGAGAAGAAAAACACCCTTCTGGTCATCAACCTGAATTCGCTGATCACCGGCGACCGGTTGTATTTCAACAGCGGCGTAAACACCTCCGCCGCGGTGGCGAAACTGACCCGCGTACGGGCACTGGCCATTGCACGCAGTCTGGGGATCCCGGCGGAAAGCCACGAAGGCGCGCATTGCTGTGACGGCATCAGCGCGCTGGATAACGCCCGTCTGCCCCTGCTGAACGTCACCGCAACCAACTTTGCGCTGGGTAAAAAAGACGGCGAACAGCAACGTGCCATCACCCGCCATTTCCCGCTGGGCACCACGCGTTATCAAAGCCAGTTCGACAATCTGCAATATCTGGATAAAGCCCTGCCGGGCCGCATTGAAAAACGCTCACGCGATACGGTGAAAGTGCTTTATCCGCTGCTGAGGGATCTGGCGAAACCGGCGAAACACGCCTGATTAAGAGGACAATTTAAGGGATTCTTATCTGGAATCCCCTAAATAATTCGGGTTGCAGGCAGGCGGCAAGTAAACGCATCCCCGGGAGCATAGATTACTATGTGACCGGGGTAAGAGCGCGCAGCCAACGCATCTGCAACCCGAATAGGGGGAGTTGAGACGCTAATAACAGGAATCCCCTAAATAATTCGGATTGCAGGAAGGCGGCAAGCAAACGCATCCCCGGGAGCATAGATTACTATGTGACCGGGGTAAGAGCGCGCAGCCAACGCATCTGCAACCCGAATAGGGGGAGTTGAGACGCTAATAACAGGAATCCCCTAAATAATTCGGGTTGCAGGAAGGCGGCAAGCAAACGCATCCCCGGGAGCATAGATTACTATGTGACCGGGGGAAGAGCGCGCAGCCAACGCATCTGCAACCCGAAGTATGACGGGGATTTATTCGTGCAGCCCGCATTCGCGTTTAAGCCCAAAAAATCGCGTATCTTCTTCTTTCATCCCTTCTTCCCACTTCTTCGTGGTGTGCGTGTCACCGACGGAAAGGTAGCCCTGATCCCACAGCGGGTGATAGCTCAGGCCGTTGTCTTGCAGATAGCGGAAGATCTGACGGTTATCCCAGTCGATGATCGGCAGGATTTTAAACACACCACGTTGCACCGCCAGCACCGGCAGATGCGCACGGCTGCCGGATTGCTCGCGACGCAGACCGGCGAACCAGGTCTGCACGCCGAGCGTCTGAATCGCACGATTCATCGGCTCGACTTTGTTGATGTGATTGTACTTCTCAATGCCTTCGACGCCCTGCTCCCACAGTTTGCCGTAGCGCGCTTCCTGCCACGCCGCAGAATGCTCCGCGCGGAACACCTGCAAATTCAGGTTCAGCTGTTCGGTTAACGTATCGATGAACTGATAGGTTTCCGGGAACAGATAGCCGGTGTCAGTCAGGATCACCGGAATGTCCGGTTTCTGCTGCGTGACTAAATGCAGACACACCGCCGCCTGAATACCGAAGCTTGAAGACAACGCGAATTCGCCGGGCATATTTTCCAGCGCCCATTGCACACGCTCCTGCGCGGACAGTTTTTCGAGGCTGACGTTAATTTCCGCCAGCGCCATAGATTGTCCGGACTTCGGCAGCTCATTCAGTTCAGCCAGAGTCAGATTCAGCAAACTCATATTGCCTCCAGTCGGTTATCGCGTTTAATCATAAAAGTCGCGTGCGGGATCCAGCACCGGCCTGATGATCCCGGCGCGGATCACGAAGTCACCAAAGCCTTCACCGGTTTCGCGCTCTTTTGACCAGCGTCCGACCAGTTCGTCAATGATGCTCAGGATCTCAGCATCAGAAATATTTTCGCGGTACATGCGCGGAATACGTGTTCCGGCGCGGTTACCGCCGAGGTGCAGGTTGTAGCGGTTCATCGCTTTACCCACCAGACCAATTTCAGCCAGCAACGCACGGCCGCAGCCGTTCGGACAACCGGTCACACGCAGAACGATATGTTCATCGCCCACGCCGTGGCTGTGCATGATGCCTTCCACTTTGGTCACAAACTCAGGCAGGAAACGTTCCGCTTCCGCCATCGCCAGCGGGCAGGTCGGATAAGACACGCAGGCCATCGAGTTTTTACGTTGCTCGGTGACGCCGTCGTCGATCAGGCCGTGATTACGCGCCAGGGTTTCGATCGCGTCTTTGTCTTTTTCTGAGACTCCGGCCACGATCAGGTTCTGGTTAGCAGTAAGCCTGAAATCGCCTTTATGGATCTTAGCAATTTCTGCCAGACCGGTTTTCAGCGGCTTGCCCGGATAATCAAGAATACGGCCATTTTCGATAAACAGCGTCAGGTGCCATTGTTTGTCGATGCCTTTTACCCAGCCGATGCGATCGCCGCGACCGGTGAATTCGTAAGGACGCACATCGCCAAACTGAATGCCTGCGCGTTTTTCAACTTCGGCTTTGAATACCGGCACACCGACGCGTTCCAGCGTGTATTTGGTTTTGGCGTTTTTACGGTTGGTACGGTTACCCCAGTCGCGCTGGGTGGTCACCACGGCTTCCGCCACCGCCAGCGTGTTCTCCAGCGGAATAAAACCCAGCTCGCTGGCAGTACGTGCGTAGGTGGCTTTATCGCCGTGTGCGATAGAAAGCCCGCCGCCGACCAGCACGTTGAAGCCGACGAGTTTGCCATTATCGGCAATCGCCACGAAGTTCAGGTCGTTGGCGTGCAGATCCACATCGTTTTGCGGAGGAATAACCACCGTCGTTTTGAATTTACGCGGCAGATAGGTCGCGCCCAGAATCGGCTCTTCGTCGGTGGTTTCGACTTTTTCCTGATCCAGCCAGACTTCAGCGTAAGCGCGGGTGCGCGGCAGCAGGTGCTCGGAGATTTTTTTCGCCCACTGATAGGCTTCCTGATGCAGCTCTGATTCCACCGGATTCGAGGTACACAACACGTTACGGTTAACGTCGTTGGCGGTCGCCAGCGCATCCAGACCGAGTTTATTCAGCAACTGATGCACCGGTTTCACGTTCGGTTTCAGAATGCCGTGGAACTGGAATGTCTGACGGTTAGTAATACGGATGCTGCCGTACAGGGTGCTGTCTTCGGCAAATTTGTCGATGCCCAGCCACTGCGCAGGTGTCATCACCCCGCCCGGCAAACGGCAGCGCAGCATCATGGCGTGACGCGGCTCCAGCTTTTGTTCCGCACGTTCAGCACGGATATCACGGTCGTCCTGCTGATACATGCCGTGGAAGCGGATCAACAGGAAGTTGTCACCGTTGAAGCCGCCGGTCAGGCCGTCTTTTAAATCTTCTGTGATGGTGCCGCGCAGGAAATTGCTTTCCTTCTTCAGGCGTTCGGCGTCAGCCAGCGGGGCATCGACGATCAGCGGGCCCGGACCGGGATTGAGTTCACTCCACAACTTATTGCTCATAATTTTTTCACTCATAACTTTATGCCCAAAATCATTCGAGTTGCAGGCAGGCGGCAACTGAAGGAATCCCGATGAGCTGACTCAAGTCAGTGATTCGGGTGACTGAAGGAAGCCAACGCCCCTGCAATTAGAAGGATGCAGGGCATTAGTAGACGTCGCGCTGGTAACGGCGATCAAGACGTAATTCACTGAGATATTCGTCGGCAGTTTCCAGATCCATCACGCCGTATTTGGCGATGATTTCCAGTAACGCCTGCTCTACGTCTTTCGCCATACGGTTGGCATCGCCGCAGACATAGACATGTGCGCCTTCCTGCAACCATTGCCAGACTTCAGCACCCTGCTCGCGCAGTTTGTCCTGTACATACACTTTTTCAGCCTGATCCCGTGACCATGCCAGGGAGATATTCGTCAGCAGGCCGTCTTTCACGTAACGCTGCCATTCGACCTGATACAGGAAATCATCGGTAAAGTGCGGGTTGCCGAAGAACAGCCAGTTTTTGCCGGTGGCGCCGTCGTTATCACGCTGCTGAATAAAGGCGCGGAACGGCGCGATGCCGGTGCCAGGTCCGATCATAATGACCGGCGTTTCCGGACTGGCTGGCAGGCGGAAATTGTCGTTATGCTCGATGAAGACTTTCACCTCGCCGTCTTCTTCCAGACGATCGGCCAGGAAGCCGGAGGCGCCACCGGAACGCGGACGCCCGTCGATGTCGTAACGCACCACGCCGACGGTGATATGCACTTCTGTTTCGGTTTCCGCCTGTGAGGAGGCAATCGAATACAGGCGTGGTGTCAGCGGTCGCAGTAAATCTACCAGTTGCTGGGCATCCAGCTCCGTCGGCGCGCGGCGTACCATGTCAGCGAACGGCACGGTCTGCGCATATTGTTGCAATGCCGGTTTATCTGCCAGCAGGCCGGTCAGGTGTTCGTCGCGGCACAGCGCGGCGTATTTCTCGATGATCGGCGTGGTGTTCTGAGTCAGTTCGATGTGATGTTGCAGGGCTTCTGAAAGCGAGAGTTTTTTATCATTCACTTCGACGATTTCATCGCCTTTGAGCCACAACAGCTCCACGATTTCCTGCACCAGTTGCGGATCGTTTTCGAACCAGATCCCCAGTGCATCGCCCGGCTGGTAACGCAGGCCGGAATCGCCGAGTTCGATTTCCAGATGACGCACGTCTTTGTCAGAATCGCGGCCGGTGATTTTCTGGTTAACAGAAAGTGTCGCGGTCAGCGGCGCTTCTTTACTGTACGGGCTGCTGTCGA
Organism: Rahnella victoriana; assembly: GCF_021276285.1. Classification (NCBI taxonomy): domain Bacteria; kingdom Pseudomonadati; phylum Pseudomonadota; class Gammaproteobacteria; order Enterobacterales; family Yersiniaceae; genus Rahnella; species Rahnella victoriana. Next base: position 2,356,492 of record NZ_CP089919.1, on the reverse strand, counting down.
CCTGATTGACACTGCCCGCCAGCGTCGGCGCAGCCTGCGCACCGGTATCAGCTGGCACGCGCTGTTTCAGCACATCCACGATGCGCTTACGCCAGCTTTCAGCGGCTTCTTTATATTCAACGTCCGCATCCACGCGGTCTAAGAGACGTTCTGCGCCCAGTTCGCCCAGACGGGTATCGAAGTCTTTACCCGCCTGACAGAAGAATTCGTAAGAGGTATCACCCAGCGCAAACACCGCAAAAGCGGTGTCTTTCATGTTCGGCGCTTTTTTGGATTGCAGGAATTTGTGCAATGCGACGGCTTCTTCCGCCTGCTCGCCTTCGCCCTGTGTGGAGGCCACGATCAGCAGCAGCTTTTCCTGACCAATTTGCTTGAATTTGTAGTCACCGGCATTCACCAGATTGACGTTAATTTTCGCGGCGATCAGGTCATCACGCAGTTGCTCGGCGACACGACGGGCGTTACCGGTTTGCGACGCAGAAATCAGGGTCACCGATGCGGCGGCCTGCACCGGCGCGGGGGCAGCGACCTCACCCGGTTGCTGGTTAACCCTTCCCCAGAAATACCCGGACAGCCAGGCCATCTGAGTCGGTGAGTAATCACCAATCGCCGATTGAAGGCGGGCCATTTGCTCGGGGGTCAGCGGGAGCAGTGAAGTTGGAGGAGCCTGAGTCGTCATCGCGGTACGAATTCCCTTATGCAAAAGCAAGTCATCAATCCGGCCTCCGGCGCTTTTTCACAAAGATTCGCGCGCGGGAAAGACCTTTCAGAGGATGTAGGTTAACGAGCCGGATAATAACAATTAAAGAAGTGATGGAAATAATAAATAACCAAAATGACTAAGAGGATTTAGAGGTAAGGTCTATCTGAAAAAGTGGTAAGGGATGATTTTTATCGTACTGAAATCGCTAAAAAATTTCCCTCACTGTCAGCAGGCTCTCTGCAAAGTGCCGGATAGATAAAGAAAAACCCCGCCGGAGCGGGGTAATGAATTTTTTTCAGGATTGAGTTTTACGCTGACACTTTCAGAGATGAAAAGCGTTGTGCTGCTCGAACCAGGCGAATTGTCCGGCGGCAAACACCGACATTTTACTGCCGCTGTGACCGACGTCCGACAGATCCATAAAGTGCCAGTTAAACGGCGTGTTGTTCTGCTCGGCGCGCTGCTGGGACGTGGTGAAATAGCTTTCCGCGCGCTCCAGACGGTTTGTCCCCTGGGCCATCGCCTGTTTGGACTTACGCAGCAAACGGTTTTCCGGATCATCATCCTGCGCGCCGACGGCAATCAGCACCGGTTTGGCGAAGTAATCATTCAGTTGCTGCTGACTGACCGCCACCGGCGCTTCCCGCAATCCGTAGGGCCAGCGTTGGTCGGTATCCGGCAATGTCCACCAGCCCGCCGCCGCACACACCGCAGCTTTGACGTTCGGCTCCGGCAACAACGTCAGCATACGGTGGACAAACTGGCAGCCCGCGCTGTTGCCGAATAAATAGTATTGTTTCTGGCTGGTCACGCCCTGCTTCTGCAAGGTGGTAAACAGGGTGTCGACGATGCTGAATGCCCACTGCGATTTCGGCAGGCGGTGATGGGTTTTGCTGTCCGTCAGGTTGCCGAGGTTATACCCTGCCGCACCGGGGAAATCCTGCTCACTGAAATGCGGGACGATCACCCGCAAATGGTATTGATCGGCGACGGTCATCCAGTCATTACGGTAAGTCATCGCGTTACGGTCAACACCGGTCATTACCATGACCACCGGGGTGGTCGCATCCGCGCCAACGGGTTGATAAGTGAAAACGTCCAGCGGCTTTTTACCCGCTGCCAGCGCGATATGCATTACGCCGGATCCCGCCGGAAAAACCAGTGCAGTTTTGGCGGCTTTCGCCTGAGCGGGCGCAGGTTCTTTCGCGAGAGATGCCGTTTCTGCCTGCGCGCTGGCAGAGAACAACAGCGCCAGAACAGCGCAACGAAGCACAGTAATCATTCACTATCTCAACAGGTTAGTTTCTACCGGCTCACTGTAAGCCAGCAATGCAGGCGGAGTAAAGAGAGGAAAAGTCAGGATTTGGTGAAGAAAAGCGCAGCGAAGTCATGGCACGAAAGTCCGTATTCCGGTACTATGCCGCGTTTTTTCGAGCAACGAGACTGCCTCATGACCACCACATTATTTAAAGATTTTCAGTTCGAAGCCGCCCACCATTTACCGCATGTGCCTGCCGGGCATAAATGCGGCCGGTTGCACGGCCACTCTTTCACCGTCCGCTTAGAAATCACCGGTGAAGTGGATCCGCATACCGGCTGGGTGATGGATTTCGCCGAACTGAAAGCCGCGTTCAATCCGACTTTAGATCGTCTCGACCACTATAATCTGAACGATATTCCGGGTTTAGAAAACCCGACCAGCGAAGTGCTGGCCGCGTGGATCTGGAACGAGATGAAACCTAAGCTGCCACTGCTCAGCGCCGTGCGCGTCAAAGAAACCTGCACAGCGGGTTGCGTGTATAAAGGTTAACGCAAAATACCCAAAATCATTCGTGCTTTATCCAGGCGGCAATTGAATGAATCCCCCGGAGCTGACAATAGTCAGTGACTGGGGTGAATGAAAGCAGCCAACGCAGAGACAGCACGAAGGATGCAGGGTATTATGCAATGTTGAGATACTTATGTGTCTGCATTGAAAGCCGCCAGTTCCTTGCAATGCAGGTCGCAATGCACAGTCTGGTGGCTTCTTCTTTTTGGCTGATGGGCTGCAGGGCGATAATTCGCGCTTTGCTGTCCGTCAGTGTTTCCAGCAGAACATCCAGCGCGTCGATATCACGCTGACGCGCCACCGGATGCTTCACTTCATCAGCACGTTTCAGTGCCTGCGGCAGAATGTCGTATCCGCCACGCATATTCACTTTCGGGGAAACGGTCACCCAGGTATTCACCGAGCAACGCACTTCATGCGTACCGCTGGTTTCAATCTGGCAACTGAAGCCGTTCTTTTCCAGCAATGAGGTCAGTACGGTCAGATCATAAATGCACGGCTCGCCGCCGGTGATCACCACATGACGGGCGGTGTAACCTTGCTGCGCGATCACCTCGAGCAGTTGTTCTGACGTGGCATTGCCCCAGGCGTCACTTTCTTCGGTTTTGACCAGAATGCGCTGCATATCGACTTCCCGATCGGCAATTTTATCCCAGGTGTGTTTGGTATCGCACCAGCTGCAACCCACAGGACAGCCTTGCAGGCGAATGAAAATCGCCGGCACGCCGGTAAAATAGCCTTCCCCTTGCAGGGTTTCGAACATCTCATTAATCGGGTACTGCATCGGTTTCTCAGTCATCTCTAAAAAAATCAGCGCGCATTATCACAGATATGGCCGTTGAGACCAAACTTGTGCTGTAAATGAGTATGGCAGATTTCTCTGTGAGCAAAATCAGGGCATAAAAAAACCCGCCGGAGCGGGTTTTTAAGAAAGTATGACGGGGCAGTAATTACTGACCTTTCACTTCTTTCAGACCGTTGAACGGTGCTGCATCACCCAGCGCTTCTTCGATACGAATCAGCTGGTTGTATTTAGCAACACGGTCAGAACGGCTCATAGAACCGGTTTTGATCTGGCCTGCAGCAGTACCGACCGCCAGGTCAGCAATGGTAGCATCTTCAGTTTCGCCTGAACGGTGAGAGATAACGGCAGTGTAGCCAGCATCTTTCGCCATTTTGATCGCAGCCAGGGTTTCGGTCAGAGAACCGATCTGGTTGAATTTGATCAGGATGGAGTTAGCGATACCTTTTTCGATACCTTCTTTCAGGATCTTGGTGTTGGTAACGAACAGATCGTCGCCAACCAGCTGGATTTTGTCGCCCAGAACTTTAGTCTGGTACGCGAAACCATCCCAGTCAGATTCGTCCAGACCGTCTTCGATAGAAACGATTGGATACTGTTTGGTCAGGTCTTCCAGGAAGTGAGTGAATTCTTCAGAGGTGAAGGCTTTGTTGCCTTCGCCAGCCAGAACGTATTTACCGTCTTTGTAGAATTCAGAGGCTGCACAGTCCATCGCCAGAGTAATGTCTTTACCCAGCTCGTAACCTGCTTGTTTTACCGCTTCAGCGATAACAGCCAGTGCTTCTGCGTTAGAACCCAGGTTTGGCGCATAGCCACCTTCGTCACCAACAGCAGTACCCATGCCTTTAGATTTCAGCACTTTAGCCAGAGTATGGAACACTTCAGAACCCATACGAATCGCTTCTTTCAGCGTTTTCGCGCCAACAGGCTGGATCATGAATTCCTGGATATCAACGTTGTTATCCGCGTGTTCGCCGCCGTTGATGATGTTCATCATAGGCAGTGGCATAGAGTATTTGCCCGGGGTGCCGTTCAGTTCTGCGATGTGTGCGTACAGTGGCAGACCTTTAGAAGCAGCAGCCGCTTTAGCAGCAGCCAGGGAAACAGCCAGAATCGCGTTAGCACCGAACTTAGATTTGTTCTCAGTACCGTCCAGATCGATCATGATCTTGTCGATGTTAGCCTGATCTTTCGCGTCTTTACCGGTTACAGCCTGAGCGATTGGACCATTTACAGCAGCAACGGCTTTGGTGACGCCTTTGCCCAGGTAACGGGATTTGTCACCGTCACGCAGTTCCAGCGCTTCGCGGGAACCGGTAGAAGCACCAGATGGCGCAGCAGCCAGACCTACAAAACCGCCTTCCAGATGAACTTCAGCTTCTACGGTCGGGTTACCACGGGAGTCGATGATTTCACGACCGATGACTTTAACGATTTTGGACATTAGGATTTCCTCAGTACAAGTTAACTAAAGCTTCGGTTAAACGACGTGTCTGAAACACGTCGTTTCGCCGGTATTTTATTTTACCTGACGCTTCTGATACTCACCGGCAGCCTTCACGAAGCCTGCAAACAACGGATGACCATCACGCGGCGTTGACGTAAATTCTGGATGGAACTGGCAAGCCACAAACCACGGATGGTTAGGCAGCTCGATGATTTCCACCAGTTGCTTATCGCCAGAGCGACCGGCTACGCGTAAACCTGCGGCTTCGATTTGTTTGAGCAGCATGTTGTTCACTTCGTAACGGTGACGATGGCGTTCAACTATTGTTGGCTCGCCGTACATCTCACGAACCAGGCTACCGTCGTTCAGGTGACATTGCTGTCCGCCCACACGCATGGTGCCGCCTAAATCACTGTCTTCGGAACGGACTTCGACGTTACCTTCTTCATCGCGCCATTCGGTGATGAGTGCAACCACCGGGAACTTACAGTCTGGCACAAATTCTGTGGAGTTGGCGTTCTCCATACCCGCCACGTTACGGGCGAATTCAATCAGTGCAACCTGCATACCCAGACAAATGCCCAGATAAGGGATGTTGTTTTCACGTGCATAACGCGCCGTGGCCACTTTGCCTTCCACACCACGGTAGCCGAAGCCGCCCGGGATCAGGATAGCATCCAGACCTTTCAGCACTTCCACGCCACGGGTTTCGACATCCTGTGAATCGATAAGTTTAATGTTCACGGTCAGACGATTTTTCAGGCCGCCGTGTTTGAGCGCTTCAATCACAGATTTATACGCATCTGGCAGCTCAATGTACTTACCGACCATACCGATGGTGACTTCACCGCCCGGATTGGCTTCTTCATACACAACCTGTTCCCATTCGGACAAGTTGGCTTCCGGCGCGTTGATGCTGAAACGTTTACAAATATAATCGTCCAGCCCCTGAGATTTCAATAGGGCCGGGATTTTATAAATAGAATCAACGTCTTTAAGGGAGATAACTGCTTTTTCCGGCACGTTACAGAACAAGGCGATTTTCGCACGTTCGTTAGCCGGTACGGCGCGGTCAGAACGGCAGATCAGCACGTCTGGCTGGATACCGATAGACAGCAGTTCTTTCACGGAGTGCTGAGTCGGTTTGGTTTTCACTTCACCGGCAGCCGCCATGTAAGGCACCAGCGTCAGGTGCATATACAGCGTGTGTTCGCGGCCCACTTCAACGGCCATCTGACGAATTGCTTCCAGGAACGGCAGGGATTCGATATCACCGACCGTACCGCCAATTTCCACCAGCACGACATCGTGGCCTTCGCCGCCTTCAATGATGCGTTCTTTGATGTTGTTGGTGATGTGCGGGATAACCTGAATGGTGGCACCGAGATAATCGCCACGGCGCTCTTTGCGCAGCACGTCGGAATAAATACGGCCGGTGGTGAAGTTGTTGCGGCGAGTCATCTTGGTGCGGATGAAACGCTCGTAGTGGCCCAGATCGAGATCGGTTTCAGCGCCATCTTCGGTCACGAAGACTTCGCCGTGTTGAGTCGGGCTCATCGTACCCGGATCCACGTTGATATACGGGTCCAGTTTCATGATGGTCACGTTGAGGCCACGGGCTTCGAGAATAGCCGCCAGAGAGGCTGCGGCAATGCCTTTACCCAGAGAGGATACGACCCCGCCGGTCACAAAAATATAATTAGTTGTCATGCTGAACCTGAGAGGTTAGGTTTAAAGATGATGGAGTAACCAAGACGGGAAAACAGTATACCGGAACCTTGTGTGCGCCACAAATAAACGTTTTGCTGTCCATCATCGTTTTCCTTACCGTCAGTTCAGAAGGGTTAACCCTGCCAGCCCTATTCTTTCATTCTTTCAAAAACAACCAGTTAGCATATAAAAAGTGCTGAGTTGTTCGCATGACACTCTAAAACATCTTAGATTTCAATTTGTTGGACTTTACTGCTCTCAGATCAGCCGGTTAAGCACTGAATGACACTGAGCTTAACCGTTTCAGCATCGGCAGATCTTGTTTCCGATCAAAGTCGCATCGCGGATCTCAGCCTTCCTGCTTTTTCACCTGCTGCCAGGCGTCTTCCATTTGCTCAAGTGTAGCATCTTCCATGTTTAGGCCCTTCGCACGGATAATTTCCTCGACCTGCCTGAAACGGCGTTCAAACTTGCGGTTGGCCGCCTGCAACGCATCTTCCGCTTTGTGGCCTAAATGGCGGGACAAATTAACGGTCGCGAACAACAGGTCGCCGATTTCCTCGCCGAGTTTTTCTTCGTCAATGACCGCCTGACGCGCCTCAAACATCACTTCGTCAATTTCTTCGTACACCTTGTCAAGCACCGGTCCGAGCGTCGTCCAGTCGAAGCCGACATTTGAACAACGTTTCTGAATTTTGTGCGCTTTCATCAGCGCAGGCAGTGCGGAAGGAATATCATCCAGCGCCGAGTGCAGGGATTTTTCCGCGCGCTCCTGCGCCTTACGCGCTTCCCATTTGACCAGCACGTCTTTACTGCTGGCGTCTTTCGACCAGGTCGCTTCCTGACCAAAGATTTGCGGATGGCGGCGCTCTAACTTGTCGGAGATGGCATTGCAGATATCGTCAAACTCAAACAGCCCCTGCTCGCTGCCCATCTGGGCGTAAAACACCACCTGAAACAGCAGATCGCCCAGCTCGTCGCGTACATCGTCGTAATCTTTACGGGTGATGGCATCCAGCACTTCGTAGGTTTCTTCCAGCGTGTACGGAGCGATGGTCTCGAAAGTTTGCTCTTTATCCCACGGGCAACCGGCTTGCGGATCACGCAGGGTTTTCATGATGGTGAGCAGGCGTTGCAAAGAAGAATCGGTCATAGGATCTGTCCGTTTTAAAATAGAGGAGTCAAAAACATAAAAGAAAAGGCCCGACTGGCGGGCCTTATAAGCGTGTGATCAACTGCCGTGAAGTCGCTTGGCTTCAATCACATCCGGCAACTGATTCAGTTTGGCAATCACGCGCCCCAGCACCTGCGGGTTGTAGATTTCGATATCCATGTCGATGGTTGCCAGTTGCTGCCTTGTGTCGCTGCGGCTGGCGACGCCGAGCACGTTCACTTTTTCGTTGGCAAGGATGGTGGTGATATCACGCAGCAGGCCGCTGCGGTCGTTGGCCACCACACGCACCACCAGTGAATACCCGCTGGAATAGCTTTCGCCCCACACGGCATCGACCACACGTTCCGGCGCATTCGAGCGTAAATCTTCCAGCTGATCACAGTCGGCACGGTGGATGGAGATCCCACGCCCCTGAGTGATGTAGCCGACGATTTCGTCGCCCGGGATCGGCTGGCAGCAACGCGCAATGTGGTGCATCAGATTACCGACGCCTTCGACGACGACGCGACCATTGTCTTTGGTGCGGGTCGGTGGCGGCGTGGTTTTCTGCGTCAGCTGGCGCAGCGCTTCTTTATCCAGCTCTTCCGCACTCGGCTTTTTCAGCTGCGATTGCAGGAAGTTCACCATCTGATTCAGACGAATATCGCCGTTACCGATGGCGGCCAGCACTTCATCCAGCGAGTTGACGTTATAGCGTGGCAGCAGCAGTTTTTCGGCATCTTTGATGCTGATATCCAGTCTGTCCAGCTCGTCATCGAGGATTTGCTTACCGGCAATAATGTTCTTATCGCGATCCTGTTTACGGAACCAGTTTTGAATTTTCGAGCGGCCACGGCTGGTTGTGACGTAACCGAGGCTTGGGTTCAGCCAGTCGCGGCTTGGGTTCGCATGCTTCTGGGTGATGATTTCAATCTGATCGCCCATTTGCAGCTGATAGGTAAACGGCACGATGCGCCCGCCGATTTTCGCGCCGATACAGCGGTGACCGACATCGCTGTGGATGTGATACGCAAAGTCGAGCGGCGTGGAGCCCATCGGCAGGTCGATCACATCGCCTTTTGGCGTAAACACGTAGACGCGATCGTCGAAGACCTGGCTGCGCACTTCGTCGAGCATTTCGCCCGAATCGGCCATCTCTTCCTGCCACGCGATAAGTTTACGCAGCCAGGCGATACGCCCTTCGTAGCCACCGCTGCGGCCACCGACCACTGCCGTGCCTTCTTTGTATTTCCAGTGCGCGGCCACGCCCAGCTCGGCATCTTCGTGCATCTGGCGGGTACGGATCTGCACTTCCAGCGTTTTTCCGCGCGGCCCTAACACCACGGTGTGAATCGACTGATAACCGTTCGGTTTCGGGTTGGCGACGTAATCGTCGAATTCGTCCGGCAGATGACGGAAATGGGTGTGTACAATCCCTAACGCGGCGTAGCAATCCTGTAAACGCTCCACCACGATACGCACGGCGCGCACGTCGAAGAGTTCGTCAAAGGACAGGGATTTTTTCTGCATCTTGCGCCAGATGCTGTAGATATGTTTGGGACGGCCGTAAACATCGACTTTGATGCCCTCTTCGGCCATCGCATTTTTTACGGTCGACACAAAATCATCGATGTACTGCTCACGGTCGATACGACGCTCATGCAGCAGTTTGGCAATACGCTTGTATTCGTCAGGATGCAGATAACGGAAGCAGAAATCTTCCAGCTCCCATTTCAGCTGACCGATACCCAGACGGTTAGCCAGCGGCGCATAAATATTGGTACATTCTTTCGCCGCCAGAACGCGCTCTTCTTCCGGCGCGTCTTTCACTTCGCGCAGGTGAGCGATACGTTCGGCCAGTTTCAGCACCACGCAGCGGAAATCTTCCACCATCGCCAGCAGCATACGGCGGACGTTGTCCACCTGCTCGGAAGCCATGGAATCGTTTTGCGTGGCTTTCAGCTGGCGGATGGCATCCATATCACGCACGCCATGCACCAGATCGGTAATGCCTTTACCGAACTGCTGCGTCAGCGTGTCTTCGTCGATAATGCCGTCATCAACCAGCGGGAACAGCAGCGCGGCGCGCATACTGTCGTTATCCATGCTGAGGGTCGAGAGGATTTCAACCATCTCCAGACCGCGCCACAGAAGCAGCGAGGCGTCAGGATGGCCCTGCGTTTGTTGCTCGCAGTAGCGCCAGGTTTCGGCTAAACGCTCACATGATTGCTGGCTGGACAGTCCTAAGCTGTTGATCCAGTCGTCGAGCGCGAACTCGCCAGCCGTGTTCAGATGTGCACTTCTTACCGCAACCATACCCTCTCCCTACGTTTCTGACACAACGCCTGTGTCAGACGGGTTGATAAACAGAGCCATCGATTCAAGGTGCCCGGTGTGCGGGAACATATCCAGCATACGTACCTGAGCCAAACGATAACCCGCCTCCAACAAAATTTTACTGTCCCGCGCTAAGGTTGTGGGGTTGCATGAGACATACACCACACGCGCCGGGGCAAGTTTAACGATATGCGCCATCACGCCAGCAGCGCCGCCCCGGGCCGGATCCAGCAAGATTTTATTGAAACCTTGCGCCGCCCAGGGTTGTTTACTGACGTCGTCCTCCAGATTCTCATGGTAGAAGGACACATTATCTAATCCATTATTGCGGGCATTATCTTGCCCATTCGCCACCAGTGTAGCAACACCTTCGACGCCGACAACCTGCTTAGCTCTTTTTGCCAGCGGCAGGGTGAAATTCCCCATTCCGCAGAACAGATCCAGCACGCGATCTTCCGGCGTCAGTTCCAGCCATTCCAGCGCCTGCGCCACCATTTGCTGGTTAACGGCGTCGTTGACCTGAATAAAGTCGCGCGGACCAAATTTCAGATTCAGTCCCTCTATCTGATAATAAGGGGTTTCGCCGCACAAAGGCTCCAGCGTCTCGCTGTCAGGGGCCAGGTAAATCGTTAACTGATGTTGCGCCGCAAACGCCGTCAGACGCGCCCGGTCGGCCTCGCTGAGCGGATCCAGATGGCGCAGCACCAGCAGCGGACCGTTATCCGCCAGCACCAGTTCCAGATGCCCGAGGCGCTTCACCGCAGACAGGGAGGACAGGCATTTCTGCACCGGCACCAGCAGTTGCTCCAGCTCAGGTCGCAGTACCGGACAGCGGGTAATCGCCACCAGATCGTTCGAGCCTTCCTGACGGAATCCCATCACCAGCGGACCGTTCGCCGTCCCGGTTTTACGCCCCGGTTTAACGCCCGCGATTTGCAGCCCCAGACGCGCGCGACGGCGATAGCCATATTGCGGCCCGGCAATCACCGGCTGAGGATCCGCCTGCACGCCGGTTTCGCGCGAAATCAGTCGTAATAATGCCGCCGATTTACTGCGCTGTTGCAGAGCCTCGCTGGCGTGTTGCTGCTGACATCCGCCGCAGGTGGAATAATGCGGACACGCCGGTTTGACGCGATCGTCGCTGGTGGTCAGCAAACGTTTCAGACGGCCTTTGGCGTACTTGCTTTTATCTTCTGTTAAAGTGACGTCTGCCTGTTCGCCGGGCAGTAAGCCACTGACAAATACGGCTTTGCCGTTATGGCGCGCCACGCCCTGCCCGAAAGCATCCAGGTCGGTGGCGGTCACAGTTATCGTTTGCCGGGTCGTCACGCGACGGTTCGGAGAGTAGAATTGAGCCATTATTGTCGATTACACGCTGGTTTATTAAGCTTACTTTAGTCAATTCTCCCACATTGGAACCTCATGACCAAATATAGCCTTCGCGCACGGATGATGATCCTGATTCTGGCACCGACATTAATGATCGGTTTGCTGCTCAGCACCTTCTTTGTGGTGCACCGCTACAACGAGTTGCAGAATCAGCTGACAGAAGCCGGAGCCAGTATTATCGAGCCTCTGGCGGTCGCGAGCGAATATGGCATGACGTTCCGTGAACGCGAACCGGTGAAACGGCTGATCAGCCGCCTGCACCGCAATCACTCTGACATTGTGCGCAGCATCAGCGTCTTTGATGGCGACAATAAACTGTTCGCCAGTTCCACCAGCCAGCATGACGGCAGTCCGTTGCAGGTCAAACGTGTCGAAGACATTCCCCGTGAGCTGACTAAAATCCGTTCCGGTGATGTATTAATCCTGCGCACGCCGATCCAGGCCGAAAACCATACAGAAGCGGATGATGAAACGTTCAGTGCATCGCCGGACAACAGGCTGGGGTATATCGCCATCGAGCTGGATTTACGCTCGGTCAAACTGGCGCAATATCAGGAAGCCTTTGTTTCCACTATGCTGTTGTTGCTGTGTCTGGGGATTGCCACCTTGTTCGCTTACCGCCTGATGCGCGACGTGACGGGGCCAATCCGCAATATGGTCAATACTGTTGACCGCATCCGTCGCGGGCAGCTCGACAGCCGTGTGGAAGGCAATATGCCGGGCGAACTGAGCATGTTGAAAAACGGCATCAACTCAATGGCGATGTCGCTGACGGCCTATCACGAAGAAGTGCAGCAGAATATCGATCAGGCCACCTCAGACCTGCGCGAAACGCTGGAGCAGATGGAAATCCAGAACGTTGAACTGGATCTGGCGAAAAAACGCGCGCAGGAAGCAGCACGTATCAAGTCTGAATTCCTGGCGAACATGTCCCACGAGCTGCGTACGCCGCTCAATGGTGTGATTGGCTTTACCCGCCAGACGCTGAAAACCCCGCTGTCGCCGACGCAGGCCGACTATCTGCAAACCATTGAACGTTCCGCCAATCATCTGCTAACCATCATTAACGACGTGCTGGACTTCTCCAAGCTGGAAGCGGGCAAACTGGTGCTGGAACATATTCCGTTCTCGCTGCGTGAAATGCTCGATGAAGTGGTGATCCTGCTGGCGCATACCGCGCATGACAAGGGTCTGGAACTGACGCTGAACGTCCACAACAACGTGCCGGAAAACGTGTTAGGCGATCCGATGCGTATGCAGCAAGTTGTCACTAACTTGCTGGGAAATGCGATTAAGTTCACCGAAGCGGGCAATATCGATATCAATGTCGAACTGCGTTCGCAGAACAACTTGCAGGTCGAACTGGAAGTGCAGATCCACGATACCGGCATCGGTATTTCTGAGCGCCAGCAGTCGCAGTTGTTCCAGGCGTTCCGTCAGGCAGACGCCAGCATTTCACGCCGTCATGGCGGCACCGGTCTGGGACTGGTGATCACCCAGCGTCTGGTGAAGGAAATGGGCGGCGACATCAGCTTCTACAGCCAGATTAACCGCGGCTCCACCTTCTGGTTCCACGTCACGCTGGAGCTGAATGAAAACCGCCACGTCACGCCGGTGTCCATGAGCCATCTGGAAGGCAAGCGACTGGCGTATGTCGAAGCGAACCCGGCGGCGGCGAAAGCCACGATGGAAATCCTGCAGGCCACCCCGCTGGATGTCACTCACCGCACCACGCTGGCCGCGCTGCCAGACCCGTGGTACGACATCATGCTGTGCAGCATTCCGGTAAAACCGGATCAGATCCTCTCCGAGTACGACGGTAAATTGCAGAAAGTGCTGGGCATGACGCGGCACCTGCTGCTGGCGCTGCCGAGTCAGTTCCAGGTGGATGCCGAAGAGCTGAAAAAACGCGGCGTGCAGGCCTGTCTGATTAAACCGATGTCGAGCATCCGTCTGCTGCCGTTGTTATTACAGGAACAACAGGCGTACGTCCGGGTGATCGGCAATAACGACGACAAAACCTCGCGCCTGCCGCTGACCGCCATGGCGGTGGATGACAACCCGGCTAACCTCAAACTGATTGGTGCCTTGCTGGAAGAGCTGGTGGAAACCACCGTGCTGTGTCACAGCGGCGAGGAAGCCATCGAGGTCGCCCGTCACACCGATCTCGACATTATCCTGATGGATATTCAGATGCCGGATATCGACGGCATCCGCGCCAGCGAAATCATTCATCAGATGGCGCGTCATGCCAAAACGCCGGTGGTGGCGGTCACCGCCCACTCACTGAGCGGCGAGCGCGAACAGTTACTGAAACTGGGCATGGATGATTATCTGTCAAAACCGATTGATGAAAGCATGCTGAAAAATGTGCTGTCACGACATCATCAGCACCAGACGCAACTGGATTCGCCGTTACAGGGCAGCGAGGCGCTCGCGCCAATCAGTACGCTCGACTGGCAACTGGCGCTGAGTCAGTCGGCCAATAAAGTCGCACTGGCGCAGGATTTACTGCAAATGCTGGTGGAATTCCTGCCGCAGGTGGCGGAGCGGGTGGAAGCGGTCACGCGCGGCGAGCCGGATGACGATATTCTGGCGCTGATCCACAAACTTCATGGCAGTTGCAGCTACAGTGGCGTGCCGCGCCTGAAACAGCTGTGTTTCTACATCGAGCAGCAGTTGCGTCAGGGTGTCAACGCCGACACGCTGGAACCTGAATGGTTTGAGTTACTCGATGAAATCGACAACGTGAAACGGGCGGCCGTGGCTTATTTACCAAGGTGATCCCTGACGGGGGTCATACCAAAAGAGTAACGCCCGGTATCCGCCGGGCGTTTTTTTCTGTCAGAACCAGGTCGTCACTGCACCGGTCACATCCCACTGTTCATTCACCAGCAACAACTGCCGCCATTTGTCGAACGTCAGGCACGGATGGCAAATATCAAACACCAGCATGTCGCCGACTTGCAGATCCGCCTCTTCCGGAATCGACATAAACGCATGCTGATCCATCATCGAGAACACTTTCCAGTCTTCCGGCGCGGGCACCACGGTGGTGTAGCCCGCCTGTGTCGCACTGCGCGGACGAAAATGTCCGGCGGCTTTCGGGTATCCGGCGTCATAACCGGCATCGCGTTTGCCGAAGGCAATGATCGCCCTGCCCGGCTCCGGCAACGACTGCACCGCCGCCCACACCTGCAACGCCGGCTGTAAGCTGCTGTTCATTTCCCGTGCCACCGGATTGCAGGTTTGCATCCGCTCCAGCGCCGCCTGATACGCACCCACGTCATGCGTGACGTAACACCCTGAGCGCAAAATGATATCCAGCACGTAGCGTTTTTCCGGGTCGAGATGGGTTTCTTCCCGCGCCAGTTCCTCGGCCACCACATCAAACCAGGCGGAACCGGCACCGGTTAATATCACCCGTGGCTCGGCAAACTCCCGTGCCTGCGCCAGCGCTTCGGTGCGCGCCATCACATGACGCAGGAAACGGCGGATCACCGCTTCATCGTTACTCACGCCTTCATACAGCTCGACGCCGACCAGCGCCAGTGACTGCGGCCAGCGTTTCACTGCGGCCAGCACATCGGCTTCCTGCTGGTCCGTACGAATGCCGGTACGCCCGCCCGCCATGCCGTATTCAAACATCACGCGCAGTTTCAGTTGCTGGCTGGCGAAGTAATGGCCGAGCGCATCGGCGTTCTCAGCGGAATCCACGATACAGGTGAAATCAAACGTCGGGTCTTCGCGCAGCAGCCCGGCAATGATCGCCATATTGCCTTTGCCGATCAGCTGATTCGCCATGATCACTTTACGCACGCCATGCGCAAACGCGGCGTTGACCTGCGGCGCGGTAGCCAGCGTAATGCCCCATGCGCCGAATTCCAGCTGCATCTGATACAGCTCGGGGCTCATGGTGGTTTTGCCGTGCGGGGCCAGTTTCAGCTGATACCGCTGGATAAACTCACGCATCCAGGAAAGATTGTGTTCGATTCGCTCTTCGAGCAGCACGGCAACCGGCAGGCTCACGTCTTCACGCAGAATATTCCAGCCCTGTTCACGGATATCGCCCATGCGCGCACCGGCGCTCAGCGGCCCCAGCCCTTTGGTGTGTGTGTTAACCGGTTGCTGTGAAAAATCTGTCTCTGACATACGGGGATTCTCATTGGCGAAGGTCTTTAAAACCTAACGTAAAACCGCCACAAATAAAATACAAAAACCGGCGCAGGCTGGGCCTGAACACCGGTTTTTTATCCTGACTGCTGTGGTTAAAGTTTTTGCGATAACTTAATGGTCGCGGCAATATTTCGTGCTGATTTACGCAGGTTGTCCGCAGCGTTTTTCAGGGCATCGTCCAGCGTACAAATGCTGTAAAGCACACTGAAAACGGCGTCCAGACCGTGGTCGTAAACGACATCAACATCTTTTGTCAGACTGCCTGCAATGCCAATCACCGGCTTGTTGTAACGCTTGGCCACCCGCGCCACACCAATCGGCACTTTGCCGTTGATGCTCTGGCTGTCAATCCGCCCTTCACCGGTGATCACCAGCGTCGCGTCTTTCACCAGTGCATCCAGCCCCAGCGCGTCGGTGACAATCTCAATCCCCTGACGCAGTTCAGCATGACAGAAGCCGTAAAGCGCCGCGCCCATGCCACCGGCCGCACCGGCGCCGGGAACATTCTCCACGTCAATGCCCAGATCCTGTTTGATCACCCGGGCGTAATGATGCAGATACCCGTCAAGCTGTTCGATCATCTCCGGCGTTGCGCCTTTTTGCGGGCCGAAGATGGCAGACGCGCCGTCCTTACCGGTCAGCGGATTTGTCACGTCACAGGCCACTTCAAAACGGCATTTTTTGATCCTCGGATCCAGCCCGCTGATATCAATGTGATGCAGTTTTTCCAGTTCGCCGCCACCCTGACCAATCGACTCGCCTTGTTTGGTCAGCAGTTTCGCGCCCAGTGCCTGCATCATGCCTGCGCCGCCATCGTTGGTGGCGCTGCCGCCAATCCCGATGATGCAGTGTTTCACGCCATGATCGAGGGCCGAATGGATCAGCTCACCCGTGCCGTAGGACGTGGTTTTCAGCGGATTACGTTGCGCCACCGGGACGCTTTCCAGTCCGCTGGCCGCCGCCATCTCGATGAACGCGATTTTCTCATCGCCGGAAAGCCCGAAGAAAGCCTCCAGCGGCGTGCCCAGCGGGCCGGTGACGTTCACCTTCACCACACGTCCGCCGGTCGCCGCCACCATCGCTTCAACCGTGCCTTCGCCGCCATCGGCAACCGGCAGCTTGACGTACTCCGCCTCGGGGAAAATCTCACGGAAACCACTTTCGATGGCTTTTGCCACATCCAAAGCAGACAAACTTTCTTTGTATGAATCCGGTGCGATCACTATTTTCATAAAGTCATTACCTTCATAAACTGCACGCGCCGATGTGGAAAAGCGTCCTGTCAGTTTTGCATCCTGCCTGAAGGGCAACGCGAAACGAGTCTCAACTCAGGGCCACGTTGCCGCCGCAGACTAACGGGTAACTTCAACCTTCGCTAAGGTTTCATAATAGCGTGCAATGGCGCTATGGTCAGATTGCCCGTGACCATCCGCTTTCAGAGCCTGCATCATTTCCATGACCAGCGAGGTCAGAGGCAGTTGTGCACCGACGCCGTGTGAGGTGTCCAGCGCGTTCGCTAAGTCTTTGATGTGCAGATCAATACGGAAGCCCGGTTTGAAATTGCGATCCATCACCATTGGCGCTTTCGCTTCCAGTACGGTGCTGCCCGCCAGACCGCCGCGAATAGCCTGGAAAACTAAATCAGGATCGACGCCTGCTTTGGTCGCCAGCACCAGCGCTTCTGACATCGCGGCAATGTTCAGCGCCACAATGACCTGATTCGCCAGTTTGGTGACGTTGCCTGCGCCGATATCACCGGTATGCACCACCGAACCCGCCATGGATTTCATGATTTCATAGCATTTATCGAACACCGCTTTGTCGCCGCCGACCATCACTGACATGGTGCCGTCGATGGCTTTCGGTTCGCCGCCGGAAACCGGCGCATCGAGCATGGCGATTTGTTTAGCGGCCAGCGCTTCGCTGATTTCACGGCTTGCCAGCGGAGCAATGGAACTCATGTCGATGAAAATGGTGCCCGGACGCGCACCTTCGATCATGCCGTTTTCGCCCAGCGCCACCTCTTTCACCTGCGGCGAGTTCGGCAACATAGTGATGATCACGTCAGAGACGGCGGCTACCGCTTTTGGCGTGTCTGCGGCGGTCGCGCCGAGTTTTACAATTTCGCCCACGGTATCCAGATTGCGGTCCATCACCACCAGCTCGTAACCTGCTTTCAGCAGATTTTTGCTCATAGGCTTGCCCATGATGCCTAAACCAATAAAGCCAATTTTCATTCGGGTATCCTCTTTATATTGATGTTTGAGAGCGGATCACTGGGTGAAGCGATCGCACAGCGCCTGAGTCCCGGCGCGGAAAACGCCTAAATCACTGCCGACCGCCACGAAGGTCGCGCCCCATTCCAGATAACGGCGCGCATCGGCTTCCACCGGTGCCAGAATGCCGCTGGCTTTGCCGTGTGCTTTTGCACGCGCGAAGATGTGACGGATGGCGGCCTGCACGTCAGGGTGCCCGGCGTTGCCGAGATGCCCCATGCCCGCAGCCAGATCGCTCGGGCCAACAAAAATGCCGTCGATGCCGTCAACGGCAGCAATCGCATCCAGATTATCGACGCCCTGCTGGCTTTCGATTTGCACCATCACCGCGATGTTGTCGTTAATGCTGTTGAAGTAATCCGGCACGGTGCCGAACATGTTGCTGCGATGCGAAACGGAGACACCACGGATGCCTGCTGGCGGATAGCGCGTTGATGCCACGGCCAGTTCAGCCTGTTGCTGCGTTTCGACAAACGGGATCAGGAAGTTGTAGAAACCGATATCCAGCAGACGCTTAATCACCACCGGATCATTGAATTGCGGACGAACGACCGGCGCGCTGCGGCTGCCTTTCAGCGCCATCAGTTGCGGCACAAACGTCGTGACATCATTCGGCGCATGTTCGCCATCGAGCAGCAGCCAGTCAAAACCCGCCACGCCCAGCACTTCAGTGGTAATCGGGCTGCACAATGCTGACCAGCAACCAATCAGGGTTTTCCCTTGCAACAAATCCTGGCGAAAACGGTTGGGAATCATTTGATTACTCATATCTGATATCTGACCTCATCAAAGGGGGCAGAGCCGGAAGCCCGGAATGCCCCGCATCACAATTTACTGTTTCTTAAGTTCCAGACGTTTGATATCGCCGACCACCAGCAGATAGCAAAGCATCGCCATCAGTGCTGAACAGCCAACAAAAATTAATGCCATGTTGAATGAATGCAGGCCTTTCACCATGTAGCCGATCACCAGTGGCGTGACGATAGAAGCCACGTTGCCGAACACGTTGAAAATGCCGCCGCACAGGCCGATGACTTCTTTCGGCGCGGTATCGGCAATCACCGGCCAGCCCAGCGCCCCGAAGCCTTTACCGAAGAACGCCAGCGCCATCAGGGTCACCACCAGGGCGTTGTTGTCGGTGTAGTTACACAAGATGATGCTGGTGGCTAACAACATGCCCAGCACGATAGGAATTTTACGTGCCACGGTCAGCGAGTAACCGCGTCGGATCAGGTAATCTGAGAACACGCCGCCCAGTACGCCACCGGCAAAACCACACAGTGCCGGGATAGCCGCAATCATCCCGACTTTAAGAATAGACATGCCCTTTTCCTGAACCAGATAAATCGGGAACCAGGTCAGGAAGAACCACGTAATACTGTTGATGAAATACTGCCCGAAGAAGATCCCCAGCATCATGCGGCTGCTCAACATCTGGCGAACGTAACTCCATTTCGGGCCACTTTTCGCCGTGTCCGTTTTCTTGTGGTCGATATCAACCACCGCGCCGCCGTCTTTCAGGAATTCCAGTTCGCTTTTGGAGATATTCGGATGCTCCGGCGGGTTATGGATGAATTTGATCCACACCAGCGTCAGCACAAAGCCAATCACGCCCATGACGATAAAGACATGTTCCCAGCCCCAGGCGTAGGTCAGCCAGCCGAGCAACGGTGAGAACAGCGCCAGCGAGAAATACTGCGCGGAGTTAAATATTGCCGAAGCCGTGCCGCGCTCCGTGGTCGGAAACCAGGCCGCCACGATACGGGCGTTGGCAGGGAAAGAAGGCGCTTCAGAGAAGCCGAGCATAAAGCGCAGCATAAACAGCGTCAAAGCGCCGTATGCCAGCGGGAACCAGCCGACAAAGCCCTGTAACAGGGTGAACAGCGACCAGAAGAACAGACTGTAGGTGTACACTTTTTTGGAACCAAACCGGTCCAGTAACCAGCCGCCGGGCAGCTGCATAATCAGATAAGCCCAGCCGAACGCGGCAAAAATTTGTCCCATGTCGGCAGCATCCAGGCCCAGCTCACGCGCGACCTCGGTACCAGCGATAGAAAGCGTTGCACGGTCGGCGTAATTCACCGCCGTGATGAGAAAGATAATCAGCAAAATATAGTAACGGATATGGGTCCGCACCTTACTTTGCGCGATTGCCCGTGACTCGGATTGAATGTTCATGGTGACCCTCATTGTCATAATACGAAACTTTTTCAGGGAACTTACCGCTGGCGAAATAACGTTGTTTTATTCACCTGTGGTTATTCACCGTTCAGTTCCTTTATACGAAGCAGGCAATTAACACTCTGTTTATGATTGCCTGAAATTTACCTGTATTACTTTTAACGTCACCTTCAGAGGGCCAATACAGTATAAAAAAGAGGTCCCGAAATAACACTGTGCATTCGCCCAAGAATCGTCCCACGGATGAGGACTATTCTTTTGCATCCACACATCGCTGTGGGAGGAGAATCACAGATTGTGCGGTGGCGATAACCGCGTAAATCAAAGGGTGATTTGCATCACATTTATTCTGTCACCTGCCACACAGAATGACGTTCATCAGGCAAAAAGCTGGTCAGTTGCACAATGAGGTTCCTGGAAGACTGCCTTATAATGGACGCCATACCCTGTATCACCAGAGCATGTTTGACAAGAGCATTATTGAGCGTCAACTTCAGAGAATTAACCGGAATTTTTTCCGGGATGTTTAATAAACGCGGAGACAGTTATGTCACGTAATAAAGATAAAGAACACGCCACCGAAGCTCTTTTTATTAAAGTGCATGAAAGCGATAACGTGGCCATTATTGTGAATGACAACGGCTTAAAAGCCGGCACCCGATTTGCCAATGGTCTGGAATTAATTGAGCATATTCCGCAAGGCCATAAAGTCGCTTTAGATCCAATTGCCAAAGGCGGCGATATTATTCGTTATGGTGAAGTGATTGGTTATGCCGTAAGGGATATCGCGCAGGGCGGCTGGATTGACGAATCGCTGGTGGAATTACCGGTTGCGCCTGAGCTGAACAGCCTGCCGCTGGCGACCCGCGTACCGCCAGAATTACCCCCGCTGGAAGGTTATACCTTCGAAGGTTACCGCAATGCCGACGGCAGCGTCGGCACTAAAAATCTGCTGGGGATCACCACCAGCGTGCACTGTGTGGCGGGCGTGGTGGATTACGTGGTGAAAATCATTGAACGTGATTTACTGCCCAAATTCCCCAATGTCGATGGCGTCGTGGCGCTGAATCACCTGTACGGCTGCGGTGTGGCGATTAACGCCCCGGCGGCGATCGTGCCGATCCGCACCATCCACAATCTGGCGCTGAACCCGAACTTTGGCGGCGAGGTGATGGTGGTCGGCCTGGGTTGTGAGAAATTACAACCGGAGCGCCTGCTGGAAGGCACGCCGGATGTGCAGGCGATTTCGCTCGATGACACGCACATTGTGCGTTTGCAGGATGAGCAGCATGTCGGCTTCCAGTCGATGGTGGACGATATCCTGACCGTCGCACAATTCCATCTTGAGCGCCTGAACCGTCGCCAGCGCGAAACCTGCCCGGCTTCCGATCTGGTGGTCGGTACGCAGTGTGGCGGCAGCGATGCCTTCTCCGGCGTCACGGCCAATCCGGCAGTCGGTTACGCCTCTGATTTGCTGGTGCGCTGCGGTGCCACCGTGATGTTCTCTGAAGTGACGGAAGTCCGCGATGCCATCCATCTGCTGACCCCGCGCGCCGCGGATGTCGAAGTGGGCAAACGTCTGCTGGAAGAAATGGCCTGGTACGATGATTATCTGTCGATGGGACAAACCGACCGCAGCGCCAATCCGTCGCCGGGCAACAAAAAAGGCGGTCTGGCTAACGTGGTTGAAAAGGCACTGGGTTCGATTGCCAAATCCGGCACCAGCGCGATTTCCGAAGTGTTGTCTCCGGGCCAGCGCCCGACGAAAAAAGGGCTGATTTACGCCGCCACGCCTGCCAGCGATTTTGTCTGCGGAACCCAGCAACTGGCTTCCGGGATCACCGTACAGGTATTCACCACCGGTCGCGGCACGCCGTACGGCCTGCTGGCAGTACCGGTGATTAAAATGGCGACCCGCACCACGCTGGCAAACCGCTGGCACGATCTGATGGACATCAACGCCGGGACGATTGCAACCGGGGATGCGACCATCGAGGATGTGGGCTGGGAGTTGTTCCACTTCATTCTGGACATCGCCAGCGGCCGCAAGAAAACCTGGTCAGACACATGGGGCATCCACAATGCGCTGGCGGTGTTTAACCCGGCACCGGTGACCTGAGTGACCGTTTTGCCGATAAACGAAAGGCCAGCATTGCTGGCCTTTTTGGTATTTCGGATTTGAGGGAGAACTTACTGCGCCGCAGCGGCACCGGTTTGTTCTGCACCAACCAGCCCAACTTTCAGGTAACCGGCTTTCCGCAGGTTATCCATCACGCTCATCAGCGTTTCGTAGTCGACACTCTTATCCGCGCGGAAGAAAATCGTACTCTGTTTATTGCCCTGAGTACGCTGATCCAGCATGGCGGTCAGGCTGCTGCTGTTGACCGGCGTATCGCCGAGGAACAGTTGCTTGTCCGCTTTCACCGACAGGAAGATCGGTTTCTCCGGACGCGGCTGCTGTTTCGCCGTCGAAGCCGGTAAATCCACCCGCACATCCACAGTAGCCAGCGGTGCCGCCACCATGAAGATGATCAGCAACACCAGCATGACGTCGATAAAAGGCGTGACGTTGATGTCATGCATTTCACCGCTTTCGTCGATATCGTCGTTTAACCGAATAGCCATAATCTGTTCTTACCCTACGCGTAACTGACCTGTCTGACCGCGTGGCGCATCGCCTTCGCTGGCAGCCAGATCCAAATCACGGCCCTGTAACAGGATAATCTGCGCCGCCACATCGCCTACCTGATGACGGTAAGAAGTAATGGTACGGGCGAAAATGTTGTAGATCACCACCGCAGGGATGGCTGCCACCAGACCTACTGCCGTCGCCAGCAAGGCTTCGGCGATACCCGGTGCCACAACCGCCAGGTTAGTGGTTTGTGTCTGGGCGATACCGATGAAGCTGTTCATGATGCCCCATACCGTACCGAACAGACCGACGAATGGCGAGATGGCCCCGATGGTCGCCAGAATACCGTTGCCACGTCCCATGTAACGGCCTGCGGCGCTGACGCGACGCTCAAGGCGGAAACCGGTACGTTCTTTAATGCCGTTGTTGTCGGTCGAACCGGCAGACAATTCAAGTTCGTTCTGCGCATCGCGGATCATCTGGGCGCTGATGCTGCTGGCGGCGAAGCTTTCAGCCTGCTCAGCGGCTTCGTCCAGCGTGCGGACGGAAGACAGCGCATCAAACTCGCGGCGCATGCGGCGTTTGCCGGTGAACACTTCTGCACCTTTACTGAACAACAATGCCCAGGTGACGACAGAGGCCAGCAGCAAACCGATCATCACCGTTTTCACCACCACATCAGCGTGATGGTACATGCCCAACACAGACAAATCGGTAGGGATCACTGGGGTCGCTTCCGTCGGAGCAGGTTGCATCACCGGGGCTGGGGTGGCATCGGCTGTCGCCGGAGCCGGAGTCTCTGCCGCCGGGGCCGGTTGCGTTGCCGCAGACGTGACCGCTTGTGCTGCCGGCGTCGCAGGTGCCGCCATCGCGTTGCCGCTTAAGCCAGCAACCAACATTAACGACATCAGTAATGAGGTCGCCTCTTTCATCTTATTGCGAGCCGTTTTCACGCGTCGCCTCCAGCCAGAATCAGTGTGTAGAAGGAATGAATAACGCCGAATGATATCAAAGAAAAAGCCCTAATTGATAGTCGTTCTCATTATTATTTACATTGTGCAACCTGAAGGCCGGTGTGTCGTTGACGGATGACAAGGTTTTTCCTGATTGAACACGGCGTGAACAATTTAATCCCCGTCACACTTTTCTAAAAAATATGGCGGTAAATCAATCAGCTAATCCCAATTACTAAAGTTAAAACAACATTTTAAATAAAAAGTAACACCATTTTACATCTGTTATAAGTTTGTGATAATGCTCAAATACCGCGCAGATATAAATAGGATAAAGTGCAGTTCACAGGCGGAGACCCTACAAAGGCATGTCTGTTATCCATTTCATTTAAAAGGTTAATTCGCCCGATATAACTACATGCACCCGATGCCCTGCGCATCAGCACGGTTCATTTTTTGGTGTCATTTTTCCGTTCCCTTACCGAGTACCCTGGAGACAAACTGATGAAAATGCAAAAAGCACTTCTCAGCCTTTGCCTGAGTTCCGCGACCCTTTTATTCACCCATGGCCTGTCGGCGCAGACACTGAAAGCCGCGGATGTCCATCCGCAAGGTTATCCGAATGTGGTCGCCGTTCAGCACATGGGCGAAAAACTGCAAAAACAAACTGACGGAAGACTGGAAATCAAAACCTTCCCCGGCGGCGTGCTGGGTGATGAAAAACAGGAAATTGAACAGGCGCAGCTCGGTGCGCTGGACATCATC
Source organism: Rahnella victoriana (assembly GCF_021276285.1). Lineage (NCBI taxonomy): Bacteria > Pseudomonadati > Pseudomonadota > Gammaproteobacteria > Enterobacterales > Yersiniaceae > Rahnella > Rahnella victoriana. Next base: position 2,332,140 of record NZ_CP089919.1, on the reverse strand, counting down.
CGTGTCTCGATGACGCCAGTGGCGTCGATTTTGCCGGAAATTAACGTCTTCACCCTGCCCTATATTTTCCGCGATGAAGACCACATGCACAAAGTGTTGGACGGTCAGATCGGTAAAGAAATCGGCGACAAAATTACTAACAACCCGAATTCCCGTCTGGTGTTCCTCGGCTGGATGGATGGCGGCACGCGTAACCTGATCACCAAACAGCCGGTGGTGAAACCGGAAGATCTGCACGGCATGAAAATCCGTGTGCAGGGCAGCCCGATCGCCCTGGCGACGCTGAAAGCCATGGGCGCAAACCCGGTGGCGATGGGCGTCAGTGAAGTGTTCAGCGGCATGCAGACCGGGGTTATCGACGGCACCGAAAACAATCCGCCAACCTTCGTCGCCCATAACTATCTGCCGGTGGTGAAAAACTACACCTACAGCCGTCACTTCATCATTCCTGAGCTGTTCCTGTACTCAAAAGTGAAATGGGACAAGCTGAAACCGGAAGACCAGCAACTGATCCTCAAACTGGCAAAAGAAGCGCAGGACGAGCAGCGCGAACTGTGGAAAGCCTATAACGAGAAAGCCCTCGCCACCATGAAAGCGGGCGGCGTGAAATTCTATGAAATCGACCCGGCGACTTACGTCAAAGCCACGCAATCCGTGCGCGATGAATTCGGCAAAGACCATCAGGAACTGATGCAGCAAATCGCTGACGTCAAATAACGCCTGATACCGGCAGCCTGCGGGCTGCCTCTTTTTGATCTTTCGCCGGGGGATTTATGGTTTCGAGTTATCACACCCTGATGGACATTCTTTACCGCTGCGCGATGTGGCTGGCCGGGATCGCTCTGCTGCTGATGGTGGCGGTGATCCCGATCGGCATTTTTGCCCGCTACGTCATGAACAGCGCCCTGTCGTGGCCGGAACCGATCGCGATCATGTGTATGGTGACGTTCACCTTTATCGGCGCTGCCGTCAGTTACCGCGCCGGGTCGCACATTGTCGTCGCCATGGTTACCGACCGTCTGCCGCCTGCGCTGAAAAAATTCTCCGCCCTGCTGGCTGACCTGATGATGCTGGCGATCAGCGTGTTTATTTTCTGGTACAGCCTGCAATTGTGCAGCGAGCTCTGGCAACAGCCGGTGGCGGAATTCCCGCTGCTGACCGCCGGACAAACCTATCTGCCGCTGCCTGTAGGTTCTGCGCTGACGCTGTTATTCATCATCGAGCAGATCATTGCCGGCCCGCAACATCAGCGGCCTGTGGTGATACTGGGCAATTCTGACGCCTGACCGGAGCCTGTTATGGATGCATTAATCTTGTTGTTAACACTGGCGGTGATGCTGGCGATTGGCGTGCCGGTCGCCTATGCCGTCGGGCTGAGTGCGCTGGCAGGAGCCTGGTGGATTGATTTGCCGTTTGAAGCGCTGATGATCCAGCTGACCAACGGCGTGAACAAATTTTCACTGCTGGCGATCCCGTTCTTTATTCTGGCGGGTGCCATCATGGCCGAAGGAGGGATCGCCCGCCGGCTGGTCAGTTTTGCCTACATCTTTGTCGGGTTTATCCGCGGCGGCCTGTCGCTGGTGAATATCGTGGCCTCCACCTTTTTTGGCGCGATTTCCGGATCCTCGGTGGCCGACACGGCGTCGATCGGTTCGGTGATGATCCCGGAAATGGAGAAAAAAGGTTACCCGCGTGACTTTGCTGCGGCAGTCACCGCCAGCGGCTCGGTACAGGCGATCCTCACACCGCCCAGCCATAACTCGGTCATTTATTCGCTGGCAACCGGCGGCACGGTGTCGATCGCCGCGCTGTTCATCGCCGGTATTCTGCCCGGCCTGCTGCTCAGCCTGACGCTGATGGTGATGTGTGTGATGTTCGCGCACAAACGCGGATACCCGAAAGGTGAACGCGTGCCGTTCCGCCAGGCGCTGAAGATTTTCATCGACACGCTGTGGGGGCTGATGACCGTCGTCATCATCATGGGCGGTATTCTCAGCGGAATATTTACCGCCACGGAATCGGCGGCGATTGCCTGTCTGTGGTCATTCTTCGTCACCATGTTTATCTACCGCGATTACAAATGGAGCGAGCTGCCGAAACTGATGTACCGCACGGTGAAAACCGTCAGTATCGTGATGATTCTGATCGGCTTTGCCGCCAGCTTTGGCGCGGTGATGACCTACATGCAGTTGCCGATGCGCATCACGGAATTCTTCACCTCGATCTCGGACAACAAGTACGTGATCCTCATGTGGATCAACATCATGTTGCTGATGATCGGCACGCTGATGGACATGGCGCCGATCATTCTGATCCTGACGCCGGTGCTGCTGCCGGTGGTGTTGTCGCTGGGCATCGATCCGGTGCATTTCGGCATGATCATGCTGGTGAATCTGGGGATCGGCCTGATCACGCCGCCGGTCGGCTCGGTGCTGTTTGTCGCCAGTGCGGTGAGTAAACAGAGCATCGAAAATGTCGTCAAAGCCATGATGCCGTTTTACTGCGTGCTGTTCGTGGTGCTGATGCTGGTGACGTATATCCCGACGATTTCACTGTTCCTGCCCAAACTGTTCGGCGTCTACACCGGCTGACACCGGTAAAGCATTTCTCCCTTGCCCGTCGTCAGGACGGGCTTTTTTTTGGCCGGGCTGCTGAAATTTTCTCATCCACCGGCCAAAAGCCTGATCCCTGAAATTCATCATGTTAAGTTAATGACATATCAGCGGATGCCAGAGCGTGCCGCGCCACATAACAGGATGAAATACGGATTATGTCGTCGAAGAAAATTGAGACCGCGCTGGTCAGCGCCGGGCGGAATAAGAAATTCACCCAGGGTTCAGTGAATGCCGTGATCCAGCGCGCCTCATCGCTGGTGTTTGAAACCGTGGCAGATAAAAAACACGCCACCGCCAACCGCGCCAACGGCGAGTTATTTTACGGACGTCGCGGCACGTTGACGCACTTCTCTTTGCAGGAAGCGATGGTCGAGCTGGAAGGCGGCGCGGGTTGCGCGCTGTACCCTTGCGGCGCAGCGGCGGTCAGTAATGCGGTGCTGTCGTTTGTCAGCAGCGGCGATCATATTCTGGTGGCCGGTTCAGCCTACGAACCGACGCAGGATTTCTGCGAAAAAGTGCTGAAAAAACTCGGTGTCTCCACCACCTATTTCCCGGCCCACCTCGGCGCGGAACTGGGTGCGCTGATGCAGCCCAATACCAAAGTGGTCTTCCTCGAATCGCCGGGTTCCATCACCATGGAAGTCCCGGATATTCCGGCGATGGTGAGCGCCGTGCGTGCGGTCAATCCTGATGTCGTTATCATGATCGACAACACCTGGGCGGCGGGCATTTTGTTCAAAGCGCTGGAATTCGATATCGATATTTCGATTCAGGCGGGCACCAAATATATCGTCGGCCATTCGGACGCCATGATTGGCACCGCCGTCTCTAACGCCCGTTGCTGGCCGCAACTGCGGGAACACTCGTATCTGATGGGGCAAATGGTCGACGCCGACACCGCTTACGTGGCAAGCCGGGGATTACGCACCATGGGCGTACGGCTGAAACAGCATGCAGAAAGCAGTATCCGCATCGCACAGTGGCTGGCAGAGCGCCCGGAAGTCGCAGTGGTCAATCATCCGGCATTACCCGGCAGCAAGGGCCATGAATTCTGGAAACGCGATTTCACCGGCAGCTGCGGTCTGTTCTCTTTCGTGCTGAAACAGCGTCTGAACAAACAACAGCTTTCCGACTACCTCGACCATTTTGAACATTTCAGCATGGCCTATTCCTGGGGCGGCTTTGAATCACTGGTTCTGGCCAATCAGCCGGAAGAGATCCAGGCTATACGCCCGGCAGAAACCGTCGATTTCACCGGCACGCTGGTGCGGTTACACATCGGGCTGGAAAACTGTGACGACCTGATTGCCGATCTTTCAACGGCATTTGAACGGATCGCCGCCTCCTGACCGCTGAGATTGCGACACGCCGCGCAGATCGGTAAGGTATCTGTCGGATTTTCATCCGCAGAATGAGAATAATCTGTAAGCTATCTATAGCTCCGGTGATTGTTGCCGGGGCACTCTGTCTTTTTCGCAGTAGCCTCAGATCAACGTCTTCAGACGCAAATCGCGGTACACTGCTCAGTGACAGTTTTTCATGAACAGAAACAGGACAGAATATGGCAGTTATTTGCGACATTTTTCATGCGCTCTGGCAGCATGATTTCAGTATGCTCGCCGACCCGAAACTTCTCTGGGTGATTTACGCCGTCCTGTTTGCCACGCTGTTTCTCGAAAACGGGTTGCTTCCCGCCTCTTTCCTGCCCGGTGACAGCCTGCTGCTGCTGACCGGCGCGCTTATCGCCAAAGGCGTGATGAGCTTCGTCCCGACCCTGATTATTCTGGTTACCGCCGCCAGCCTCGGCTGCTGGCTGAGTTATATTCAGGGGCGATGGCTCGGCCATACCCGTCTGGTCAAAGGCTGGCTGTTACAGCTACCGGCGCATTATCATCAGCGGGCGCATCATATGTTTACCCAACACGGACTGATGGCGCTGCTGGTTGGCCGTTTTCTGGCCTTTATCCGCACCCTGTTGCCGACCATGGCAGGCATCTCCGGGTTGAACAACGCCCGCTTCCAGTTCTTTAACTGGCTGAGCGCCATCCTGTGGGTTGGCGTGGTGATCTCCATCGGTTTCGCGCTGAGCCACATTCCGCTGGTCAAACGCCATGAAGATCAGGTCATGGCGGGGCTGATGATTTTACCGGTTCTGCTGCTGGTCATCGGTCTGGCTGGCGGGTTGGTGGTGATCTGGAAGAAACGCAAATGCCGCTTCTGAGCCGCGGACTCAGGCTTTAAACGCCACATCCGCCAGCGCCAGCACACCGGAACTCCCTTCGCGCAGACGCGCCATCTCATCACTCGGCGTCACGCCAAAATAGCGTTTAAATTCACGGCTGAATTGTGACGCGCTTTCGTAGCCGACCTGTAATGCCGCCACGCTGGCTTTCACGCCGTCAAAAATCATCAGTGTCCGCGCCCGGTGCAGACGGTAAGTTTTCAGGTACTGCAACGGCGAGGTGCTGGTCACTGCTTTGAAATTATGGTGAAACGCCGAAATGCTCATGTTCACTTCGCTGGCCAGCGCTTCCACGCTGAGGTTGTCGGCGTACTGCGCTTCAATGCGGCGCAGGGATTTGGCAATCTGGCTGAAATGGGTATGACGGTTTACCAGCGCCTGCAACGCCCCGCCGTTCTCACTGGTGAGAATAAAGAACAGGATCTCGCGGATAATTTTCGGCCCCAGAATACGGGCATGCAGCGGCTTATCCATCACATCCAGCAGGCGCTCGGTGGCACAGAGAATATCGCCGTCCAGCACGCCGGAGTTGATGCCGGTTGACGGCTCTTTCTGACGCACCACACTTTCATCCCCCATATCCATCAGCAGATCCTGCAACATCAGGTTATCAATGCTGATCTGGATACCGGCCAGCGGCTCTTCCGGGCTGCTGAACGTCTCACATTCAAACGGCAGCGGCACGGTCAGCATCAGATAATTATGCGGATCATAGGAGAAGGTTTTCTTGCCCAGATAACCCACTTTGCGCCCCTGAAAGAGGATGACCACGCCGGGATTGTACAAAACCGGCTGACGCGGATGATAGCGCGTGGTGTACATCAGCGTGACCTGCGGCACCGCCGACGGCGTGAGGTTTTTATCTCCGCTGAGTTGCGCGACCCGGTTTGCCATGCGGGCGCACAGGCTGTTCACGTTTTCCATCATTCCGCTCCACACATTCAATAAACTGGCACTGATTCTGCCATAACCCCGTACTTTCCTACAGAGACAAGCAGAATCAGGCAAGACTCAGGCAGAATTGTGCATCATCCTGCTGTCCGTTTTCTCTTACAGTGGTGTTGCCTTCCGCAGGGGGACACACCTGCATAAATGCGATGAACTGCTAGTCTGTATGAACGCACTTTCATTCGCAGATCCTGACCGTGCTTCGGTCAACGATTCAATTTCCCGATAACGCCTTATTTCAATTCATGTTTCGCCTCACATCCCAATCTGGAGGATTGTATGTCCGCACCCGTTGCTGCTGAAAATACGTTTAATGCCTGGGCCGCTGCCGGCCCGAAACAGCCGCTGGAAGCTTTCCCGTTTGATGCCGGTCCGATCGGTGATGAAGAAATCGAAGTGGCCATTGATTACTGCGGCGTCTGCCATTCGGATCTGTCGATGCTCAATAACGACTGGGGCATCACGCAATATCCGTTTGTACCGGGCCATGAAGTGGTGGGTAAAATCGTCAAAATCGGTCATCACGCGCAAAACAAAGGGCTGAAGGTCGGCCAGATTGTCGGCGTGGGCTGGAACCGTGGCAGTTGTATGCACTGTCACCCTTGTATGTCCGGCGATCAGCATCTGTGCCACGATGTGGAAGCCACCATTATCGGTCATCACGGCGGTTTCGCTGACCGCATCCGCAGCCACTGGGCGTGGGCGATCCCGCTGCCGGAAGGCGTGGATATCACCAGCGCCGGTCCGCTGTTCTGTGGCGGCATCACCGTCTTCAACCCGCTGCTGCAATTCGGCGTACTGCCCACGCACCGCGTCGGCGTGGTCGGTATCGGCGGTTTAGGCCACATGGCGCTGCGCTTTCTGAATGCGTGGGGCTGCGAGGTCACCGCGTTTACCTCCTCACTGGCGAAACGTGATGAAGCCTTGTCACTGGGCGCGCACCGCGTGGTCGCCACCCGTGACAGTGAGGCGCTGAAGGACATTGCTGGTGAGCTGGATTTCATCATGGTCACCGCCAATGCATCGCTGGACTGGGACGCCTTCATCGCCACGCTGGCACCGAAAGGCCGCCTGCACTTTGTCGGCGTGGTGCCGGAAGCCGTGCCGCTGCATGTGATGGCGCTGATCAGCAAACAGGCTCAGGTGTCCGGTTCACCTACCGGTTCCCCTTCACGTCTGGCCGACATGCTGGCGTTCTGCGCCCGTCATCAGATTGCGCCGCAGGTGGAGCACTTCCCGCTGAGCAAAATCAACGAGGCGGTAGAACACCTGCACGACGGCAAAGCGCGCTATCGCGTGATACTCGATATGAACGCATAAGGATCTTCCGGGTCTATAAATACGTAGCCTGCTCAGCAAGATGCCGTTTCGTTAACTAGACTTAACGTCAATCCCAACATAGCGCCCGTGCATTCCGGCGGGCACTCTGCCCTGAAAGGAGAAACTCATGGCAACGCAACCCATCATTAAACTTCACGATGGCAATCTGATGCCTCAGTTAGGACTTGGCGTATGGAAAGCCAGTAATCAGGAAGCCACCAGCGCGGTAAAAACGGCGATTGAAACCGGTTATCGCCATATTGATACCGCCGCCATCTACAAAAATGAGGAAGGCGTCGGCGAAGCCATTGCCGCTAACCTCGTGCCACGCGAAGAGCTGTTTATCACCACCAAACTGTGGAATGACGATCAGCTGAATGCCCCACAGGCGCTGGAAACCAGCCTGAAAAAGCTGCGGACCGATTATGTCGATCTGTACCTGATCCACTGGCCGCAACCGGCGCTGGGCCATTATGTCGATGCCTGGAAAGCCCTGCTGAAGCTGAAAGAGCAAGGTTTGGCGAAAAGTGTCGGCGTGTGTAATTTCCCGCTGCAGCATTTGCAGAAGCTGAAAGATGAGACCGGCATTTTCCCTGTCGTGAATCAGATTGAGTTACACCCGCTGATGCAGCAGCGCCAGCTTCATGCCTGGAATGCCACGCACACCATCGCCACCGAATCCTGGAGCCCGCTGGCACAGGGCGGCGAAGGTGTATTTGATCAGCCGCTGATCCAGAAACTGGCGGAGAAATACGACAAAACGCCTGCACAGATTGTCATCCGCTGGCATTTAGATAACGGGCTGATCGTGATCCCGAAATCGGTGACGCCAAAACGCATCCGTGAAAACTTCGACGTGTTTGATTTTAAACTGGAGAAGGAAGAACTGGCGGAAGTCACCAAACTGGACAAAGAGCACCGTCTGGGGCCGGATCCGGAAAAAGGCCTGTAAGCTTTTACGCACGGTAAGCCATAAAACAAAAACCCGCCGGAGCGGGTTTTTTATGGGGACTTTGGGCTTACATCGACGGCTGAACCAGCATGTTCGCCGCAGAACCACGGTCGGCCAGTTCCAGCGCGCCGCTGCGATAGACAAACGGGAAATGGTCGTATGACGGCTGATTGAAATACACCAGCAGTTCGACATCACCATCGACCCAGACCGTGTCTTTGAATCCGGCATCTTCCACCAGTGGCGCGGCGCCGTTGACGCTTTTCACCAGGAAGGACACGCCTTCGGCATGGAAGGTCTGCGGCATATCCGCGTGGATCGTCCAGCGTTCCCAGGTGCCCTGCTGCGCGGTCAGGTCAATGCGGTTGATGTCCCACAGCGCGCCGTTAATCCCCGGATCACTGTCGCCTAAACGGATGTCACGGGTGCGGACAACATTGCCGGAGAGGATCTGATCGGCCAGCAAACGCATCGGCAGATTGTCGGTCACCAGCGGCAACAGGCCGGTCGGTTTCAGGGTCAGCACAATGGTCGACACCAAAATACTCGACGGCTCAAACAGGCCGCGCAGTCTGTCCATCACGCCTGCGGCTTCACCGGCAGTAATCGACACTTCTTCGCCCTGCGACATATCCACCAGCACTTCACGGCGTTCACCCGGCCCGAGCGACAGACGTTTTACCGTCATCGGCGCAGGCAGGAAACCGAGATCAGAGGCCACGACGTGGAACGCGCGGTTGTCGGTCATGCTCAGTTCGTAACGACGGGCATTCGACGCATTCAGTAAACGCAGGCGCACCCAGCCGCGTGAAACCTCAACAAACGGGCTTTGTACGCCGTTGACCAGCATGGTGTCGCCAAAGAAACCGCCGGACGCGGGCGTGTCATATTGCGGTACACCGAAACCGTCCAGACGCTTGTCCTGAATGATGATCGGGAAGTCATCCACGCCGTAGTGATTCGGTAACGGCAGATTCTTGCTGACTTCATCTTCCACGATCCACATACCCGCCAGCCCGTTATAGACGTGCGGTGCCATGCGGTTCGGCGTGTTCGCGTGGTACCAGCAGGTGGCGGCAGCCTGACGGATAGGCAACACCGGCGACCAGTCGACACCCGGCTGCATCATGCGCGCGCCGCCGCCGGTCAGGGTGCCAGGCTCGAGCAAACCACTGACGGTCATGGAAACCGGTTCAGCCAGACGGTTGCTGTAGATCAGTTTTACGTCATCACCGCTGTGTACTTTGACGGTCGGGCCGAGGTACATGCCGTTGATGCCCCAGACCGGTGCTTTCGCGCCGCCGAGGAATGACCAGTGCGCGGCCTGCAACGTCAGAAACAGCGGTTGCCCGCGACGGGATTCCAGCAGCGGGGGAACAGGTAATGCCGGTTGCGAACCACTCGCTTCTGCTTTTAAAGGCAGAGCACCTGCGGCAAGAGCCACGCCGGAGGCTTGCAGGAACGAGCGACGACTGAGTGACATATCTTCTCCATGAAAACAAAAGTGATGACCCGTCGCCATCAATGGCAACGGGCATTAAATGACGTGTGATAACTTTTATTTTTTGGCGGCAGCTTCGCGTTGTGCGACTTCGGCATCCAGCTCAGCGATTTTATCCGCCATGATCTGACGACAATGCTCCGACAATTCACGCAGGCGCTCTTTGGTGTATCCGCTGGTGTCGATCGGGGGCAGCATTTCGACAATCACCAGCCCGTTTGACCAGCGGTTCAGCTTCACCTTATTGCTGGTGTTCGACACGCAAATCGGCACGATCGGCACGCCGGCGGCAATCGCCGCATGGAACGCCCCGGTTTTGAACGGCATCAGACCGCGGCCACGACTGCGGGTGCCTTCCGGGAACATCCAGATCGACAAATTCTTTTTCTTAATCTGGCTGACCACCTGCGCGATAGTACCGTGCGCTTTGGCGCGGTTATCACGGTCAATCAGCAGGTTACCGGTTAACCAGTACAGCTGACCAAAGAACGGGATCCAGGCCAGGCTTTTTTTACCCACCGTCACTGTTCCGGGCATGACGACGGAAGAGGCCGTCACCATGTCGTAATTGTTCTGATGGTTGGCAATATAAATACAGTTGCCGTTATTCACGGCTTCTGCCGGAATACGTTTTTCGACGCGAAGGCCAAATACCGGTGCCAGACGACCAAACAGCTTACCGAAAGTCGACACATGTTTCGGGTTTCGCGGACTGAAAAGACAATAGATGCAACCAAAAACACTGACCAGAATCGAGTAAACCACCACGATAATCAGACGCAAAATAAATAACATAACATCCTCTTAAAACTACAGCCGAAGCCGGTAAGAAACCTGTGCAGTTTCGCTCCCTGTGCGGTGAACTATTCTCAAGCCTCATTCAACACGGCACAACGGTTTTATTACTACAAATGTAAAATCTTTGCACTGCACAACAGTCTCAGGCCACTGAATTCCCTGAAAAGAGTTCAGGGCACAAATGTGCCCTGACTTTTACCGGTTAACAGCGGTCTTATTCTTCGCTGTCACCGCCACCGGTGCGGACAGGCGCATCGACTTCAACACGATCGATACGTTGCAGACCGCGTGGCAGAAGGGTTCCTTTACGGCCACGTTCGGCGCGGAATTTCTGCAGGTCTTCCGGACGGAGAACCAGTTTACGTTTACCGACATGCAAAGTGATCGACGTTTGCGGTGGCAGCACCAGCAGCCATTGCAGTTTATCTTCGCCGCTGGCCGCCTGTGCAGACGGAATTGAAACAATTTTATTACCTTTGCCTTTCGACAACTGCGGCAGATCGGCGACCGGGAACATCAGCATACGGCCTGCGGCAGTGATCGACAGCAGCATGTCATCATCGCCATGCAGCTCCATTGGCGGGAAGGCTTTCGCATTCTCCGGCAAGGTGATCATCGCTTTACCGGCACGGTTACGCGCCACTAAATCATTGAAGGTACAAACAAAGCCATAACCCGCATCGGAGGCCATCAGCAGTTTCTGGTCGTCTGCCGCCATCAGCACATGTTCAATGGTCGCGCCCGGCGGCGGTGTCAGTTTACCGGTCAGCGGTTCACCCTGACCGCGCGCCGACGGTAACGTGGTCGGATCAAGCGCATAGCTGCGGCCGGTGGAGTCCATAAACACCACAGGCTGATTGCTCTTGCCTTTCGCCGCCGCACGGAAGCTGTCGCCCGCTTTGTAGCTCAGGCCGGAGGCATCAATGTCGTGGCCTTTGGCGCTGCGCACCCAGCCCGATTCTGACAGCACAATCGTGACCGGCTCGGACGGAATGAAGTCGTGCTCGCTCATCGCTTTGGCTTCTTCGCGTTCAGTGATCGGCGAACGGCGATCGTCACCAAAGGCTTCCGCGTCAGCCTGAATTTCTTTGCGGATCAGCGTGCTGAGTTTGCGTTCTGACGCCAGCAGCGCCTGCAACTGATCGCGCTCTTTTGCCAGTTCATCCTGCTCGCCGCGGATTTTGGTTTCTTCGAGTTTCGCCAAATGACGTAATTTCAACTCGAGGATCGCTTCCGCCTGCGTGTCCGACAGTTCGAAACGCTGCATCAGTACCGGCTTCGGCTCATCTTCGGTACGGATGATGTGGATCACTTCGTCGATATTGAGGAACGCGGTCAGCAAACCTTCGAGGATATGCAGGCGTTTCAGGACTTTATCGAGACGGTAGTTCAGACGGCGGCGTACCGTTTCGCGACGGTAATCCAGCCATTCTTTCAGGATCTCCACCAGTCCTTTAACCTGCGGACGGTGGTCGAGCCCAATCATGTTCATGTTGATACGGTAGCTGCGTTCCAGATCGGTGGTCGCGAACAGGTGGTTCATCACCTGATCCAGATCGATACGGTTAGATCGCGGCACCACCACCAGACGGGTCGGGTTTTCGTGATCGGATTCGTCGCGCAGGTCTTCGACCATCGGCAGCTTTTTGGCACGCATCTGGCTGGCGATTTGCTCCAGCACTTTCGCGCCGGACACCTGATGCGGTAAGGCGGTGATCACCGCACTGCCGTCTTCTTTATGCCACACCGCACGCATGCGCACCGAGCCTTTGCCCGATTCGTACATTTTGCGGATTTCGTGGCGCGGCGTGATGATCTCGGCTTCCGTCGGGAAATCCGGCCCCTGAACGAATTCCAGCAAATCTTCGAGCGAGCTGTTTGGCTTCTCCAGCAAGGCGACCGCAGCGGCAGCCACTTCGCGGACGTTATGCGGCGGAATATCCGTCGCCATACCGACGGCGATACCGGTGGTGCCGTTGAGCAGAATATTCGGCAGACGCGCAGGCAGCATTTTCGGCTCCTGCATGGTGCCGTCAAAGTTCGGCACGTAATCCACCGTTCCCTGACCTAATTCGCGTAACAGCACTTCGGCATATTTTGACAGACGCGATTCGGTATAACGCATCGCGGCGAAGGATTTCGGATCATCCGGCGCACCCCAGTTCCCCTGCCCGTCAACCAGCGGATAACGGTATGAGAAGGGCTGTGCCATCAGTACCATGGCTTCGTAGCAGGCGCTGTCGCCGTGCGGATGGTATTTACCCAGCACGTCACCGACGGTACGCGCGGATTTTTTGAATTTGGCGTTATTACTCAGGCCCAGCTCGGACATCGCATAAATAATACGGCGCTGCACCGGTTTGAGCCCGTCACCGATAAACGGCAGCGCGCGGTCCATGATGACGTACATGGAATAGTTGAGATAGGCGTTCTCAGTAAACGTATGCAGAGCTAAACGCTCTGTTCCGTCATGAGTCATTTCGCTCATTGATGTTTAATCCTCAGACCCGTGGCGTTATCGTTTTGGAAATTTAGGAAGCTTGCACCCGCTGGCGCATTAAGGCGGCTTACACGAGGCAATGATGTTCGCGATAGTACATCATCTGCCGTATGACTGTCACAGTTGCTGTGTTTCTGCCTTATTTTTAAACAGTTATTCATCGTCTGAATGGTTAATTTGCTGCTCTGTTTCTGCAATTATTGCATCTGAGTCAATAGTCTTGTGCGCAAACTCACATTTTTCTGTGCGGCAGAGTTGAGTACACTACGTGTAACAGTCTGACCCCCAGAATTTGAGAATTCCAGATAAGGAAAAAAACCATGAGTAACATCCTGATTATCAATGCCGGTAAGACCTTTGCCCATTCCAAAGGCGCGCTGAATAACAGCCTGACCGGGGTCGCGACCAGTTTCCTGCGCGACAAAGGCCACGACGTGCGCGTGACCGTGCTGGAAGACGGTTATGACGTGCAGACCGAAATCGAAAGCTATCTGTGGGCCGATGCCATCATTTATCAGCAACCGGGCTGGTGGATGGGTATGCCATGGACGCTGAAAAAATACATCGATGAAGTGTTCACCGAAGGCCACGGCAAACTGTACGCCAGCGATGGCCGTACCCGTTCCGATGACACGAAAAAATACGGTTCCGGCGGCCTGTTGCAGGGTAAATGCTACATGTTGTCCGTCACCTGGAACGCGCCTTTAGAAGCGTTTGAAGACAAAGAACAGTTCTTCCACGGCGTCGGCGTCGACGGCGTTTATATGGCACAGCACAAAGCCAACCAGTTTATCGGCCTTGATACGCTGCCAACCTTTATGTGTAACGACGTGATCAAACAACCTGATGTGGAAGGGGATTTCGCCCGCTACCGCGCTCACCTTGAAAATGTATTCGGTCAGGCCTAAGGTTGAAGGTCACCCGGGAAAGAGGTTTTTATGATCACTGTTATTGCTGAAATCAAAGTAAAACCAGGCCGTCGCGATTCGGTCATGGAAAAAATTACAGCACTGCTGCCGAGCGTTCTCGCGGAGAAAGGGTGTCACCGTTATGAGCCATACGTGGATTTCAACGGTCAGATCCCGTGGCGCAAAACGGTGCCTGATTCCATTTTCATGCTGGAAGACTGGGAAAGCCTCGCGCATCTCGAAGCGCATCAGCAGGCGGAACATATGGATAAGCACCGCGAAAACATCAAAGCCGACGTGCTGGATGTGGTGATCCATATTATTGAGAAAGCGTAACCGTAAGGTCTGCGCGGATCAGAAAACAAAAATGCCGGCGCTGCAAAGCGTCCGGCATTTTTTATGGCGACGGCGAAAGGATCAGACGTCCAGTTCGGCAGTGTCGCCTTTTTCCTGCAACCAGTTACGGCGATCTTCAGAACGTTTCTTCGCCAGCAACATATCCATCATACGCAATGTCTGATCGATATCGTCTTCGTCGATGGTCAGCTGCACCAGACGACGGGTATTCGGATCCAGCGTGGTTTCGCGCAGTTGCAGCGGGTTCATTTCACCCAGCCCTTTAAAGCGCTGTACGTTCGGTTTGCCTTTCTTGCGTTTCAGTTGCTCCAGCACGCCTTCTTTTTCCTGCTCGTCCAGCGCATAGAACACTTCCTTGCCCAGGTCGATACGGTATAACGGCGGCATCGCCACATACACATGACCGCCCCGCACCAGCGACCGGAAATGACGGACAAACAACGCGCACAACAGCGTGGCAATGTGTAAGCCGTCGGAGTCCGCATCCGCGAGGATACAGATTTTGCCGTAACGCAGCTGGGTCAGATCTTCGCTGTCCGGATCGATACCGATCGCCACGGAAATGTCATGCACTTCCTGCGAGGCCAGCACTTCGTCGGAAGAGACTTCCCAGGTATTGAGGATCTTACCTTTGAGCGGCATGATCGCCTGATATTCACGATCGCGCGCCTGTTTGGCAGAACCGCCTGCGGAATCCCCTTCCACCAGGAACAGTTCCGTCATGTTCAGATCCTGAGACGTACAATCCGCCAGTTTGCCCGGCAGCGCAGGGCCGCTGGTCAGTTTCTTACGGACGACTTTTTTGGCCGCGCGCAGCCGACGCTGGGCGCTGGAAATGCACAATTCAGCCAGCTGTTCTGCCGCCTGAACGTTCTGGTTCAGCCACAGGCTGAAGGCATCTTTCACCACGCCGGAGACAAATGCCGCGCACTGACGCGAAGACAGACGTTCTTTCGTCTGACCGGCGAATTGCGGATCCTGCATTTTTACCGACAGCACATAGGCGCAGCGTTCCCAGATATCTTCCGCAGACAGCTTCACGCCGCGCGGCAGGATATTGCGGAATTCACAGAACTCACGCATGGCATCGAGCAGACCCTGACGCAGTCCGTTAACGTGCGTACCGCCCTGCATGGTCGGGATCAGGTTGACGTAGCTTTCAGTCAGCAGTTCGCCACCTTCCGGCAGCCACAACAGCGCCCAGTCTACCGCTTCGGTATCCCCGGCAAAGGCACCGACAAAGGCTTTCTCCGGCAAGGTGATCAGGCCGTTAACCGCTTCCATCAGGTAATCGGTCAGGCCGTCTTCATAACACCAGCGTTGCTCGGTGTTATTCACTTTATCTTTGAACAGGATTTCCACGCCCGGACAGAGTACCGCTTTGGCTTTCAGCAAATGGCTGAGGCGGCTGACTGAAAAACGCGGGCTGTCGAAGAAGCTGCCATCGGGCCAGAAATGCACGCTGGTCCCGGTGTTGCGTTTGCCGCACGTTCCGGTCACGTGCAAATCCTGCACTTTATCGCCGTTTTCAAACGCCATTTCATACACTTCGCCGCCGCGTTTTACCGCCACTTCGACACGTTTGGACAAGGCGTTCACTACCGAAATCCCCACGCCGTGCAGGCCGCCGGAGAACTGGTAGTTTTTGTTGGAGAATTTACCGCCCGCATGCAGACGGCAAAAGATCAGTTCAACTGCCGGAACGCCTTCTTCCGCGTGGATATCCACCGGCATGCCGCGACCGTCATCGATGACTTCGAGGGACTGGTCTTCGTGCAGGATCACTTCGATACGTTTGGCGTGACCGGCTAATGCCTCATCCACGCTGTTATCGATGACTTCCTGACCGAGATGGTTTGGACGGGTGGTATCGGTGTACATGCCCGGACGGCGGCGCACCGGTTCGAGTCCGCTGAGGACCTCTATGGAATCCGCGTTATAAGTTGATTGGCTCATCGTTGATTATTCGTGGCTCATAGGTTTGTGGGCTAACGATACAGTATGTGGGCGGGTGGAAGCACTGGCAGCAAGCAGACGTTATAAATCCGGGGGAAAACGTCACCCTGACGATGTTAGTCTGCGGCCAGTTCCAGGAAATCGACAATCGGCGAAAAATAGCGTTCAAAGCCGACAAATGCATGATTTCCCTCGGGTTCGACCGTCTGGCGACAGGTGGTGTAATACGCCACAGCCTGACGGTAATCGAGAATTTCATCGCCCGTTTGCTGCAGTAACCAGAGTAAATCCGGCGACTCCAGCGGTTCGACCTGCATGACTTTCAGATCGTAAACGTGGCGTGACTCTAACACATATTGCTGGCCGGTGTAGGGGTTCTCGTTTTGCCCGAGGAAGTCAATCAGCAGCTCGTAAGGCTTCACGGCGGGGTTCACCACCACAGCCGGGACCGAGAAACATTGCGACAGCCAGGTGGCGTAATAGCCGCCGAGCGAGGAACCGACAATGCCCAGTTTTTTACCTGCATGACTGATCACCAGACTTTCGAGTTCTTCCGCCGCATCGGCCGGATAAGGCGGCAACTGGGGGACAACCATATCAATATGAGGATGATTCACGGCCAGCCAGTTTTTTAACAAAGTGGCTTTTGCTGAATTCGGCGAACTGTTGAATCCATGCAGGTAAAGTAAGGTGTTCATTCGTAGCCGTCCGACTCCGTGTCAGGATGAAACTCGCTGGTTTCCAGACGGAAGACTTCCGTCTCCACGCGGCCATCCGGATACAAATCGAGGTAGCGCCAGCCCGGCGCAACGGTATCAATGGTGAAATTGGTGCAATGGGGTTTGAACTGCACGCAGGTCGATGGCGTGGCGTAAAGACGACGGCCATACCAGTCGAGATCCAGTTCCTGATGAATATGCCCGCACAACAGCGTGTTCACTTTCGGGTAATTCACCAAGGTGTTCGCCAGCATATGGGCGTTGCGCAGGCTGTGCTGATCGAGCCACGTACAGCCGGAAGGCAGCGGATGATGATGCAGCATCAGCAAGGTGAAACGATCGGGATACGCATTCAGGCAGCGTTCCATCCATTCCAGCTGATACTCGCTCAGCTCACCATGCGGCACGCCAAACACCTGCGTATCCAGCAGAATAATCTGCCAGTGATCACCGAGAAGAACGTGCTTGGAAGGGCTGATACCCGCGTCCTGCAAGGCATTGACCATCGCAGGCTGGAAATCATGATTACCGGGCAGCCAGACACAAGGCGCAGTCAGTTCGCCGATGCCGCGGGCAAACTGATGGTAGGCTTCCACCGACTGATCCTGAGCCAGATCACCTGTTGCCGCGATAATATCGACGTCGCGCTGCTGCGCTTTTATGGCGTCCAGCACTGCGCGATAGCTGCTAAACGTATTCACGCCTAACAACGTTTCATCTTCACCGGCAAAAAGATGGGTATCAGTTATCTGTAGAATCCTGACTTTGGCCCCATTCACCAAAGGCAGTGTAAACAGGCTTTCCAAATCGTTTCCTTTGTTGTTGAAGTCTGTCTAACAAACCGGAATTGCCATCGCTCCGTGCGCAAGGCAATAACGCAGCCAATCCGCAAGGAACTGGTTAATTTGATGCTTTTCATCACGCTGATGCAACTTTTTATTCGGGTAATCATAGCGTGCTTTGAAACGAAATATCTGCTGACTCGCACACACTTCAGCCACCATCGCGTCGTGATACAGGCGGACGGTGAGTGAAGGCAGACTCCAGTAACTGACGGCCGGTGCGGTCTGTTTGATTTCTACCAGGGAGGTATAACGCGTTGATTCGAGAATTGTCAGGCAATACGTCGCGCTACTCACCTGATATGTCACGGTTTCACCAGGCTCATCGGTGCGTGGCATCAAACGGCGCAATTGGGCGAAATTGGTTTCGCACAATCTCATCATTTCAGGGAAATCAGGGGTATAGCGCTTAATCATTAGTTAGCCCACTCTTTTCTCAGGGATTCATGGTGCAGCTGCAGCCATTGCAAGGCAATCACTGACGCCGCATTGTCTATCGCTCCTTCTTCCACCCAGCGGTAAGCCTGTTCGCGGCTGACCACATGTACCCGGATGTCTTCATTCTCTGCTTCCAGACCGTGAATTCCTTCTGCCGTCGTGGCATCGACTTCACCGACCATAATAGAAAGACGCTCGCTGGTGCCACCCGGACTGGCCAGATAATTCACCACCGGTTTGCAGCGTTTCACCACAATGTTCGCTTCTTCGAGTGCTTCGCGGCGGGCGACCTCTTCGACCGTTTCGCCCTCTTCAATGATACCGGCGACCATCTCCAGAAGCCAAGGGGTATCACTGGAATCCAATGCCGGGATGCGGATCTGTTCGATCAGCACCACTTCATCCCGTAACGGATCATAAGGTAGCAGGACGGCAGCATGGCCGCGCTCAAAAACCTCACGCACCACTTCTGCGCTCATTTCTCCATTAAACAGCCGATGGCGAAACCGATATGCAATAATAGAAAAAAAACCTTTATATCGTGTCTCACGTGCAATAATTTCTACATCATCTTTGCCGAAAGTAACCGGTGACCGTTTAAATGAAGACATGGAATGTTTCCTTATCCCTCATAAAGGTAATTTATCGCCCTTTGAGGTCAATTTGATGAAAATGCGTTAATAATAATCAAGGTTGTTTGTGATAGATTTAGGCTCATTCCATCGGTAAGGCACGTTAAGCCAACCGCCCCGTTAGCCTGACTCTGCTAGAATCCGCGTCTATTGGTTAATTTGACTGCGCCACCATACATAACAACATTGCTGCACAACAAGGAATGCAAATGAAGAAACTGCTCCCCCTTCTCATCGGACTCAGCCTGGGCGGCTTTAGTACGATAAGCCAGGCCGAAAACCTGATGCAGGTCTATCAGCAAGCCAGGACAAGTAACCCGGACCTGCGCAAATCTGCTGCTGACCGGGATGCCGCATTCGAAAAAATCAACGAAAGCCGCAGTCCTTTATTACCGCAACTCGGATTGGGTGCGGACTACAATTATACCAATGGCTACCGTGATGCGAACGGCGTTAACAGCGATGTTGGCAGCGCCAGCCTGCAATTAACGCAGACCATCTTTGATATGTCAAAATGGCGCGCCCTCACATTGCAGGAAAAAACTGCCGGTATTCAGGATGTGTCTTATCAGACCGATCAGCAGGCGTTAATCCTGAATTCCGCGACGGCTTATTTCAACGTTTTGAGTGCGATCGATTCACTCTCTTATACCGAAGCGCAAAAACAGGCCATTTACCGTCAGTTAGATCAAACCACTCAGCGTTTTAATGTCGGTCTGGTTGCCATTACCGATGTGCAGAACGCCCGTTCACAATACGACACCGTATTGGCTAACGAAGTGACTGCCCGTAACAATCTGGATAACGCGCTGGAATCCCTGCGTCAGGTGACCGGTGTTTATTATCCGCAGCTCTCTTCCCTGAACGTTGATAACTTCAACACCACGCGTCCGCAGCCTGTGGCGACCTTGCTGAAAGAAGCTGAAAGCCGCAACCTGAGCTTGCTGTCTGCCCGCCTGTCACAGGATCTGGCCCGTGAGCAAATCCGTTATGCGGAAACCGGCCATATGCCAACCGTGGATCTGACCGCCTCTACCGGCATCAGCAACACCAAATACCACGGCGACAAAACCGGCGGTGCGTCAAGCTATCAGGATGCTGACGCCGGTCAGAACAAAGTGGGGCTGAGCTTCTCACTGCCACTGTACAGCGGCGGTTCTGTCACCTCACAGGTGAAACAGGCGCAGTACAACTTTGTCGGTTCCAGCGAACAGCTTGAAAGCGCGCACCGCAGCGTCGTGCAAACCGTGCGTTCTTCCTTCAATAACATCTCTGCCTCTATCAGCAGCATCAACGCTTACAAACAAGCCGTTGTTTCTGCTCAGAGTTCTTTAGATGCCATGGAAGCCGGTTATCAGGTGGGTACCCGTACCATCGTTGATGTGCTGGATGCGACCACCACGCTGTATAACGCCAAACAACAGCTTTCCAGCGCACGTTACACCTACCTGATTAACCAGCTGAACATCAAATCAGCGCTGGGGACACTGAACGAAAGTGATCTGCTGGCTCTGAACGGTGCACTGGGTAAACCTGTGCCAACCGCACCGGATCAGGTCGCGCCAGAAACGCCGGATCAGGATGCAGCAGCAGACGGTTACGGCAACAAAACGGCAGCAGCGCCGGCACCACGCGCGCAACAAGCCAGTGCAACGACCACAACCCCCCGGAAAAACGGCAATCCTTTCCAGAACTGATCCTGAAAAGTCCCCGTATTTCCTAGAAGGCAGCCTGCAAAGGCTGCTTTTTTTTGCCTCCGTCACGCCCCACTGTAAAGTCTCGTAACAATTGCCCGTCGCTGCTTTAACAATCACCCACTTTCCCCTATTCTTAGGCCCTACTGGGAAAGGGCAAAAAAGCCCTACACATGGGATAAGAACGATGAAACGGACACAACACGTTAACTTAGCTACCTTCCGTAAATCATGGCGTAGCTCTCGAATTACTCCTGTCGCTCTGGCCGTCAGCGCCGTCTTTATGCTGGCGGGCTGCGAGAAAACCGACGAAACCGTTTCTCTGTATCAGAATGCGGATGATTGCTCAAAAGCCAACCCTTCCGGCAGCGCACAATGTGTCGCCGCCTATGATGCAGCGAAACAGGAAGCGGCGAAAACCGCGCCTAAATATGCCAGCCGCGAAGACTGTGTCGCAGAATTCGGCGAAGGTCAGTGTACGCAGGCTCCTGCTCAGTCAGGCGTTGCGACGGCCGAAAACCAGAGCAGCGGTGGCAGCATGTGGATGCCGCTGATGGCAGGTTACATGATGGGCCGTATGATGAGCGGCGGTGCTTACGCGCAACAGCCGTTGTTCAGCTCAAAAAATCCAGCCAGCCCGGCGAACGGTAAATTTGTCGATGCGACCGGTAAAAACTACGGTCCGGCAACCGCGGGCGGCCGCACCATGAACGTGCCGAAAACCGCGATGGCCCCGAAACCGGCTGTGACCAACACCATCACCCGTGGCGGCTTTGGCGACAGCGTGGCAAAACAAACCTCAATGCAACGCACCTCGTCAGCGGCTACCCGCAGCCCTGGCCGCAGCATGGGTGGCTAAGAGACACCGATGAAACGTTTAGCCATTAATGAGCGCCCGGACTGGCGCGAAAAAGCCACGGAGTTTGGCTTCAATTTTCACACCATGTATGGCGAACCTTACTGGTGTGAAGATGCGCATTACCAGTTCACGCTGGCGCAGATTGAAGAGATTGAAGACGCGACAGCGGATATTCATCAGATGTGCCTGAAGGTCGTGGAACGTGTGGTGAATGACGACAAACTGATGGCGAAATTCCAGATCCCGAAACACGTCTGGGAATTTGTCCGCAGTTCATGGCGCACGCAACAGCCTTCCCTGTATTCGCGTCTGGATCTGGCCTATGACGGGGTTAACCCGCCTAAGTTGCTGGAAAATAACGCCGATACGCCGACGTCCTTGTACGAAGCCGCTTTCTTCCAGTGGCTGTGGCTGGAAGATCAAATCGCGGCGGGCAATTTGCCTCAGGATGCGGATCAGTACAACAGTCTGCAGGAAAAACTGATCGAGCGTTTTGCTGAACTGAAAAATCAGCACGGTTTCTCGTTACTGCATATCGCCTGCTGTCAGGACACCGAAGAAGATCGCGGTACCGTGCAATATTTGCAGGACTGCGCCCTGGAAGCGGAACTGGCCAGCGAATTCCTGTTTATCGAGGAAATCGGGCTGGGCGAGCGCGGACAATTCACCGATACGCAGGATCAGGTGATTTCGAATCTGTTCAAACTCTATCCGTGGGAATTCATGTTCCGCGAAGTGTTCGCCACCAAGCTGGAAGATGCCGGTGTTCGCTGGCTGGAACCAGCCTGGAAAGCCATTCTGTCGAACAAAGCCTTGCTGCCGCTGTTGTGGGAAATGTTCCCGGATCATCCGAATCTGTTACCGGCATATTTCGCCGAAGATCCGCATCCGGAGCTGGATCACTACGTCGTGAAGCCGTTGTTCTCACGCGAAGGCGCGAACATTAAGGTCATCGAAAAAGGTCAGGAAGTGGCCCGTGTGGATGGCCCGTATGGCGCGGAAGGCATGATCGTGCAGCAGTTCCACCCGCTGCCGGTGTTTGAAGGCAGTTACACCCTGATCGGCAGCTGGCTGGTCAACGATCAGCCTTGCGGCATCGGCATCCGTGAAGATAAGGCGCTGATCACGCAGGATCTGTCACGTTTCTATCCGCATACTATTGTCGGATAAAAAAACTAAAAAAGGATAATGAGAGCTTTCATTATCCTTTTTATTTCCGGATTACCCTACCTGAACCGACAGCATCGAAAGCGATCCCATCACGATCCCGTCCGTTGGCTGTATGACCGGCTCGGCACCATCCCACGCACCTAAAACATACAACAAGGGCAGATAGTGATCCGGCGACGGATTCGATAACGCGCCGCCGTCATGTTCCATGAATTTCACCAGCGGATGGTCTTTCGCCTCACCCTTCCAGGTCAGATTCTCTTTCACAAATGTCTCGAAAGATGTCGCCCACGGATAAGCATCCGCGTCGCCGCCCCATTTCACCATACGCAGGTTGTGCACCACGTTACCGCTGGCGACAATCATCACGCCTTCGTCACGCAGGGCGGCGAGTTTCCGGCCTAATTCATAGTGATATTCCGGCGGCTGTGTGCCATCAATACTCAGCTGGATCACCGGGATATCGGCATCCGGATACATCTTGATCAACACACCCCAGGTCCCGTGATCAAAACCCCACTCGCTGGTGTCAGCCATCACATTCACCGGGCTGAGCAATTCCTGAACCCGTTTGGCCAGAGCCGGGGAACCCGGTGCCGGATAACGTTTATCAAACAGCGCCTGCGGGAAGCCACCAAAGTCATGAATGGTGCGCGGATTTTCCATCGCCGTGACCGCCGTACCGCGGGTAAACCAGTGCGCGGATACCGCCAGAATCGCTTTTGGCCGTGGCAATGTTTCGCCCAGCGTATGCCAGGCACGGGTGTAAATATTGTCTTCCAGCACGTTCATCGGGCTGCCGTGGCCTAAGAAAAGTGCGGGCATACGTTGAGTCGTCATCATGAATTCCTTACCGCAAAATAAAGGTGAGCGTGCCGGTGAACCACCTGCCGCGTGATGTGATTACGGTACTCTTTTTGACGGGCGGTGACAGCCGGATAACCGTGAAG
Source organism: Rahnella victoriana (assembly GCF_021276285.1). Classification (NCBI taxonomy): domain Bacteria; kingdom Pseudomonadati; phylum Pseudomonadota; class Gammaproteobacteria; order Enterobacterales; family Yersiniaceae; genus Rahnella; species Rahnella victoriana. Next base: position 2,308,739 of record NZ_CP089919.1, on the reverse strand, counting down.
GAGATGTTCAGTAAATTTGATGAAGCAAATCAATGAAGGCGGGAGAGGTTTTTTGCAAAGACAAATTCCGGCAATAACAGGCGATAAAAAGCAAAAAGGCCGCATCAGCGACCTTTCTGTTATGCCCAACCGGTCATTCAGCTAGCCTGACGGGTTTGCGCCTGACGGTATGCCACCAGATCGGCGATGGTCACGACCGGCATCTTATGCTCGCGGGCAAAAACGACCACTTCCGGCGCATGTGCCATTGTGCCATCGTCATTGGTCAGTTCGCACAGCACACCGAAAGGCCGCAGGCCCGCCAGTGTTGCCAGATCGACGGAAGCTTCTGTGTGACCGCCACGGGTCAGCACGCCACCGGCCTGCGCACGCAGCGGGAAAATATGCCCCGGACGGTTCAGATCGGAAGGTTTTGCGCCCTCTTTGATTGCCGCGCGGATGGTGGTGATACGATCAGCGGCAGACACGCCGGTGGTCACGCCTTCTACCGCTTCAATGGTCACGGTGAATGGCGTCTGGAACGGGCTGGAGTTGTTCTCTACCATCATCGGCAGGTCCAGCTGTTTACGGCTGTCTTCGTTCATGGTCAGGCACACAATGCCGCTGCCGTGGCGAATGGTCAGCGCCATTTGCTCAACGGTCATGTTTTCTGCGGCAAAGATTAAATCGCCTTCGTTTTCACGATCTTCGTCATCCAGCACCAACACACCCACGCCGTTACGCATGGCGTCAAGCGCACGCTCAACACGTTCAGCAGATGTACCGAATTCGGAAAGTAGGGTCTGATTCATGGTAAAAATAACCTCATGTTCTGTATGTGGATTACCAGAATCAGGGCGTCTTGAGGAGGCTAGCTGCGGCAGCCAGACGGCGTGCTACAGTTATAAAAAATAACGCAGCGGGCAATCTATGCCCGGCTTGAATCGTTACTCTCTCCCATCCGGACTTTAACCGTCGGCCCCGGAATTACACCGGATCTGCTGACCTCTAACCCCGAAGGATTGAGCGCTCGCGGGCTTCCACATAGAAGGGATTGTGATCCTTCCGATATTCCGTGGTTTACCGCCGGTGGGGACTTTCACCCCGCCCTGAGAATAAGCAAAGCAACTATAGCGCCAATAAATGAGCAGAGCAATCCTGTGGTTTGGCCAATTAGTGCCCCTGAAGGTTTATAGAAAGCGCGTCAGCGATTACACTAAGGAAAAGCACCTTCTTCGAGAAAAGGAAATAACATGATTGACCCGAAAAAAATTGAACAAATTGCCCGCCAGGTTCACGAGTCTATGCCTAAAGGGATCCGTGAGTTTGGTGAAGATGCCGAAAAGAAAATCCGTCAGGTATTGCAGGCGCAGTTCAGCCGTATGGATTTAGTCAATCGCGAAGAGTTTGACGTTCAGACCCAGGTTTTACTGCGTACCCGTGAAAAACTGGCTGTGCTGGAACAACGTCTGGCCGCGCTGGAAGCCAAACCGGCTGACGCGGAAAAACCGCAAGATCCGGCCTGAGTTCTCCTGGCAGCGGATTCAGAAAAGGCCTGCTCAACAGGCCTTTTTGCTGTCTGTGATCCTGTATACGGCCCGCGTTATTGCGCGCGCAGTACCGTTCTGGTGCGCGGCAGTAACAGCCACAATCCGGCAAACACCAGCACCGCGTACATAGCCTTCCAGCCGACCATGGCCAGCAATCCACAGCACAAGACTGCGCCCAGTATTGCCATCCATTTTGCCCGTCCCGTCAGGATCCTCGTCCCTGCCAGCATGCACAGCAGGTAGATCAGAATGAAAATGCCGTTGGCGTAAGTGATCAATGCACCGAGCGGTAAATGCAGCCAGTAAATCAGCAACGTAAACAAGGCACAGCACCCCACCACCAGATTCAGCGCCGCCACCGGCACCTGCTGGGCCGAAAGTTGCGCCAGTTTACTTTTTGGTTTCAACTGAGCCTGCGACCACACCAGGCGGGCGAAACTCTGGGTGTAAATATTGACGCTGGCAAAACACGCCAGATAACCAATGATGCAGGCAACCCACAGTGCTTTTTGCCCGAAAAGCTGCACGACGATCCCCGGCAGTGACGCCCCGGCTTCGCGCCCTTCTCCCCACGCGTGGAATTTCAGCACCGCCACGGTACAGCCCCAGTACACCGCCCCCGCCACCAGCATGCCGATCAGCAAGGCACGCGGAAAATCACGTTCCGGATTACGGAATTCTGTCGCCAGATGCGCAAAGGCTTCCAGCCCGACAAAACACCAGAACATCACCGCCAGTGCGTCAAACAGGTTCGAGGGCGAAACGTCACGCACGGCAGGCAGCGGAATTTCCGGCAGAGAAATATCGCCTTTCCACCAGATCGCCACCACCAGCGCGACCACCAGCAAGGCAATGACTGTCTGAATATTGGCGCTGGAACCGGCACTGCGCGTGCCAAGGAACCAGATGACAAACAACGTACCGAGTTGCACCAGCAGCAGGTTTTCACTGCTCCAGCCGAAAGCCGCCTGCCAGAAACCGGCAGCGATATGCAACGCGGCGGGCAAGCCGACCGGGATCACCGACAGAAATAACCAGCCGGTGACCCGCGCCATATGCGGCCCGAACGCTTTACCCACGAAATGCGCCGCACCGCCCGCACTCGGGAAGTGCCGTCCAAGCGCGGCAAAACCGATGGCGATAGGAAACACCAGCAGGATCAGCACCGGCCACGCCCACAGACTGTCGTTTTGCGCCAGTTGCGCCGCCAGTGCAGGCACCGCGAAAACACCGGTCCCCAGTAATGAGGTTGAAAGCAGCCCGACGCCCTGCGCCAGACTCAGTTCCTGTTTTAATCCGCTCACGAGGGCGTCACGTCCATTTAGCGTTAATGTTAGAAAAATCAAAAAGAAAAGGGCTTATCAGATAAGCCCTTCGGTACAAATGACATGATTCACCCGGAGGAAATCAGTCCTGCGATTTAATCTGATTGATGATTTTGGTGGTGGATAAGCCATCTTCAAAATTCAGCACACGCACTTCGCCGCCATTCGCCCAGACTTCCTGACAACCGGCAATCTGTTCAGGCTTGTAGTCGCCGCCTTTCACCAGCAGATCCGGCAAGATCCCGGCGATCAGACGCTGCGGGGTATCTTCTTCAAAGGAGACCACCCAGTCGACCGCGCCCAGCGCGCCCAGCACGATCATGCGGTTTTGCAGCGCATTCACCGGGCGGGTTTCGCCTTTCAGACGTTTGGTTGACGCATCGCTGTTAACGGCCACGATCAGACGGTCGCCGAGTTTGCGCGCATTCGCCAGATACGAGACGTGTCCGGCATGCAAAATGTCGAAGATGCCGTTGGTCATCACGACTTTCTCGCCGCGCTGACGCGCCATCGCCACAGCGGCTTTCAGCTGTTCTTCATTCATCACGCCAAAACCGACGTCTGAACGCCCGCCGATGGCATTTTCCAGTTCAACCGGAGAAACGGTAGAAGTCCCGAGTTTACCGACCACCACACCGGCGGCGGCGTTGGCCAGGAAACAAGACTCTTCCAGCGTATTACCGGCAGCCAGCGCGGCGGCCAGCGTACCGATCACGGTGTCACCGGCCCCGGTGACGTCATACACTTCCTGCGCCTGCGTCGGCATATGGAATGGCGCTTTGCCCGGCTGCAACAAGGTCATACCGTGTTCGGAACGGGTCACCAGCAAGGCGGAAAGCTCAAAATCAGCAATCAGCTGCATACCGCGCGTCACGATTTCTTCTTCGTTTTTGCAACGGCCCACAACGGCTTCAAATTCGGACAGGTTCGGCGTCAGTAAGGTCGCACCACGATAACGTTCGAAATCCGAGCCTTTCGGATCGACCAGCACCGGCACACCGGCTTTTCTCGCCAGCTGGATCATTTTCTGTACTTCTGTCAGCGCGCCTTTGGCGTAGTCAGACAGCACCAGCGCGCCACTTTGCGGCAACGCCTGCTCGATTTTAGTCAGCATCGGCTGGAGATCGACGCCTTCAAAACCTTCTTCAAAGTCGAGGCGGATCAGTTGCTGGTTGCGGGACAAAATACGCAGTTTGGTGATGGTTGGATGCGTGGATAAGGCCACGAAATCGCAGTTTACTTTCACTTCCGCCAGACGCTCGCTCAGGGCGCGGGCGGCATCGTCCACACCGGTCAGACCGATCAGACGCGAAGAAGCACCGAGAGACGAAATGTTCATCGCCACGTTAGCGGCACCGCCGGGACGTTCCTCGATGGTGTTGACCTTCACGACCGGCACCGGCGCTTCCGGCGAAATGCGGTTGGTCGGGCCATACCAGTAGCGGTCTAACATTACGTCACCCACCACCAGCACACCGGCGCGGTGAAAATCAGGCAAAGTCACTTTCATCCCAAGACTCCAAAACAGATCAATCAAATCGGGTAAATACATTGCGCCGGATGATATCACAAGCGCCTGTTACCCGAATAAAAACCCTCAGCCCAGCCAGTTGGCCCAGCTGGCGCGGATTTGCGCACGCTCGGTGGCAAAACTGTCGGCGGCCACTTTGCCGCTGTGTTCCTGCAACGCCAGATGATGGATCTCATCGCGCAGCGTCACGTAAGCCTGCGTCAGATGGCGTGCTTCCTCTTCCGGCATAATATCGTATTGCGCCATCAGCTCGAAAATCCGCACGTTATCCGACCAGCGTGTCAGCTTAGGCTCGTCGTGCGCGAAGCGTAAGACCAGATATTGTGCAATGAATTCAATATCGGTGATGCCACCGGGATCGGCTTTCAGGTCAAACTCGTCGGCTTTTTTACTGCCCAGATGCGCATACATTTTTTCGCGCATTTCGCGGACTTCCTTACGCAACCCGTCACCGTCGCGCTGGCGGCAGAGAATATCCCGCCGCGTGGCGTTAAATTGCTGCGTCAGTTGCGGATCGCCGTAGACCACGCGCGCGCGCACCAGCGCCTGATGTTCCCAGGTCCAGGCTTCATTGGCCTGATAATCGGCAAAGGCTTCGATGGTGCTGACCAGCATGCCGGAAGCACCGGAAGGCCGCAGACGCGGATCGACTTCATAAAGAATGCCTGACGCGGTACGGGTGCTGAATAAATGCATAATGCGCTGCGCCAGCCGCAGGTAGAACTGACGCCCGTCGATGACGCGCTCGCCGTCGGTCATGACTTCCGGCGCACAGTCGAGCAGGAACACCAGATCCAGATCGGAACTGTAACCCAGTTCCCAGCCACCGAGCTTGCCGTAACCAATCACCGCAAAACCCCGCCCTTCACGCTGCTGAAGATGCGTCGGCTGGCCGTATTTCGCGACCATCTGTTCCCACGCCTGCTGTACCACCACGTCAAGAATGGCCTCCGCGAGATAGGTTAAATGGTCGCTGACTTTCATCACCGGCAGCGCCCCGGAAATATCCCCGGCGGCGATACGCAGATGCTGCGCCTGTTTGAACTGACGCACGGCCTCCAGCTGCTGCTCTTCGTCTTCCGTCGGCACCCGCATCAGATACTGACGCAGTTCGTCGCGGTAGGCGGTCAGTTCAACCGGCTGATAAAGCGTGCGCGGATCCAGTAATTCATCCAGCAATAAAGGATGCCGGGCAAGCTGACTGGCGACCATCGGCGAGGCCGCACAGAGGCGAATGAGCTGTTTGAGCGCGCCGGGATATTCCACCAGCAGCTCGATATAGGTGGTGCGCGTGACGATATTCAGCAGCAACTGCATCAGACGCTGCAACGTGACGTCGGCATTTTTATAGGTGCAGACCTGCGCCAGCAACCGCGGCATCAGCAAATCCAGCTGCTCGCGGCCACGCGGCCCGATAGTGCGTTTATCCACATCACGACGGAAATCGGCAATCTGCTGTAAAACATGCCGCAGCGCATTTTCATCCAGTTGCGGCACCAGCGGTGCCAGCTCGGCTGGTTCCAGCGCATCAATCCAGAGACTGCTGAACTGGGAAAGCTGCACATCGTCTTCGGCGTCCGGCGTGTCATCACCAATCAGATCGTTAAACACCGCACGCACCGCCTGCATATGCGCATTGACGGCATCCAGCAGTTGCGGCCAGTCGTCATAATTCATTCCCCACGCCAGCCGCGCCTGATTGAGTTCATCCGAGGGCAAGGTTTGGGTTTGTTCATCTGCAATGGCCTGCAACAGATTTTCCAGACGACGCAGGAACAGATAACTGGTGCGCAGCTGCAACACCTGTTCAACCGGCAACAACCCCAGATTTTCCAGCGCCTGCAACGTCGGCAATAAAGCGCGTTGCTGCAATGCCGGTTCACGGCCACCCCGGATCAGCTGGAATACCTGCACGATAAATTCGATTTCGCGGATACCGCCCGCGCCGAGTTTGATGTTGTCCTTCAGACCACGGCGGCGCACCTCACGGGCGATCATGCCTTTCATGTTGCGCAGGGACTGGATCACGCTGAAATCGATATAGCGACGGAAAACAAAAGGCTTGAGCATTTTGCGCAGTTCCTGACTGGCGGGATCTTCCGCGCCGCCCATCAGCCGCGCCTTCACCATCGCGTAACGCTCCCAGTCGCGTCCCTGCTCCTGATAATAATCTTCCAGCGCCGGGAAACTCATCACCAGCGGACCGCTGTCGCCAAACGGACGCAAACGCATGTCCACGCGATAGACAAATCCGTCAATGGTCGGCTGATCCAGTGCTTTGATCAGCCGCTGGCCAAGACGGGTGAAAAACTGGGCATTGTCGAGTTCACGACGCCCGCCTCGGGTCTGGCCATTTTCCGGATAGGCAAAAATCAGGTCGATATCGGAAGAGAAATTCAGTTCACCGCCGCCGAGTTTGCCCATCCCGAGGATCAGCATTCTCTGCTCTTCGCCCGCCGCATTCACCGGCGTACCGAACTCGCGACAGCAGGCGGCATACAGCCAGTCGCGGGCGCTGACGATCAGCAATTCCGCCAGTTCACTCAGCTGGTGCAAGGTGTCTTTGGCTTCGCTGGTTTGCGCCGACTGCGACCAGGCAATGCGGGTCAGAATACGGCGGCGGAACAGACGCAGCGCCTTCATCAGCCCGGCTTCGTCGGTCACTTGTGACAGCGATTCATCCAGCCACTGACGGTAAAGTTGCCACTCCTGCGCCTGAGGAGGATTTTGGTCGATTTCATGCCACCACTGCGGGAACGCCAGCACACTGTCCGTCACGAATTCACTGCTGCTCAGCACCGCCAGTTGGCTGTCGTCGGGCAGGGGCAGGTTTTCAGGATGTTCACGCCAGCGTTCAGGCAAACTCTGCGCATGGCTTTGCAAAACAGGAGAAAGTGGCAACATGAAGTCAGATTCCTTGCAAAAAAAAGCCCGGGCAATTTGCCCAGGCTTATCAGTCAATTAACGAGGTTGTCCGTTTAACCAGAAGGCGTCCATCATCACGGCGTGAGAACGGGCCGAATCCTCCCAGGCGTGCTGCTGCTGGACGATAGCCTGCTGCAGATCGACCCAGCCCGCGATATAGGTCGCGACATCTTTGTCCGGATAAGCACCGGCCAGCAGATGGAAGGTAATGATCTGACGTTTCAGGCGTGCCAGTTGGTCACGATAACCTTCTTCGGTCAGCGGCTGCGCGAAGGCATCTTTCAGATCAGCGGCAGTACGGCCCAGCATGATGTCAGCGAAACGCTTGAAGGAACCTTCCAGTTTTTTCGCCGATTTGTCGTCAATGAACGGCGTCCAGCCTGACGTTGCCAGCCATGAAGTAAGCACTAACTTGCATTTCAGATACGCCGCGCTGTAACAAATTTCCTGCGCATCCGCAGATTTCTGTTCCAGCACCGGCACCAGATCGGTCAGCAAGGTACGCAGTTCAGAAGACGCTTTACGCGGCACCAGTCCGCCGAACAGCACCAGAACCTGACGCACGGTTTCTACCGCCTGCAACACCGTCAGACGCGCCGTTTTATCGCCGCGCACCCACAATTCTTCGTGATATTGCCAGTGATCCAATGCCAGTTCGAACATCGCAGACATAGCCTGTTCAACCGTGGCTTTCGGCTGCGCTTTAAACACCGGCAACGGTTTGATTTCGCGCGCAGGATTGCCCTTCGCCAGATGATAGCCGCGGGCCGCTTTGCTGAATCCGCCCTGGCGCAAACCACCATGAGCACCTATTTCAGCCGCCAGCGCCAGCAAATCGGTGGTGTTGCCTTTTTTCAGCTCAAGCTCAATTTCGGCCAGCGCTTCGGTCAGTTCACCGGCTACCACTTCGCCCTGATCTAACCCCAGTTCAATCTCGCTTTCACCGTAAGTGATCACCCACTTCTCGCGGGTGAAATCCGTGCGGAACAGCGGTGCGAGTTCTTTCTGTAACGCGGCAGGCTTACAGCCTTCCGGCCAGATATCTTTCGGGAACGCGCTGAGTTTCAGCACCGGCTTTTTCAGCTCAACGTTATATTCCGGACGCTGATGCAGGCCACCCACCACTTTGCCGCCGGTTTTGATGGTCATTTCATATTGATCGTCAAAACCACGGATACGCAGACCGATGTCGTGGGAACGTAAATAGTTATCCGCAGTCTCAAAATAGATGTTGGTCAGTTTCGAAGGCGCGGTGTGCTCGCTGTTAAATCCAGCGAGTTGCGAAGGTAATTCGGCGATTGCCGCCGGGGTGGCGATAAATTTTAATTCTATTTCTACGGTCATATGAGTCTTCACACCGATTCTTTGCTGCCAAAAGGGATTAACGCGTCGCTGCAATTCTATCATAAGCACAGCGCGCAAGCCGCATGTTGCGGGATTGTAAGATAGTTCTCATTCCGGTTTATACATTGCGTCGTCACACTGTTGCCCTTACTATCGGTCTCCGAACTTTTAGTACCTATATGAGTGCAATGGCCGGACAGAGGCGGTTGCCAGAAGACGTATCCTGATAAAACGGATCCACACTTCACGTTCCCTCATTCACAAAGAAACGATGAAATAATGCAGAAATTACGCCTAATTGGTTTCGCTTTGCTTGGTTTAAGCATCACATGGGGCGCTCACGCTGATGAGAAGCGCTATATCTCCGACGATTTGATCACCTATATCCACAGCGGTCCGGGTAATCAGTATCGTATTGTTGGCACCCTGAATGCCGGTGAAGAAGTGACCCTGCGCAGTGTTAACGACAGCACGAAATACGGTGAAATCATTGACTCAAAAGGGAAAACCGCCTGGATCCCGCTTGATCAGTTAAGCAATGTGCCGAGCCTGCGTACCCGCGTTCCGGATCTGGAACAACAGGTGAAAACGCTGACCGACAAGCTGACCAATATCGATTCCAGCTGGAACCAGCGCACGGCAGAAATGCAGGGCAAAGTCTCTTCCAGTGACGGCATCATCAACGGCCTGAAAAAAGAAAATCAGGACCTGAAAAACCAGCTGATCGTTGCCAAAAAGAAAGTCGACGCCGTGAACGTTCAGCTTGATGACAAGCAAAGAACCATTATTTTGCAATGGTTTATGTATGGTGGCGGTGTGGCAGGCGTCGGTCTGGTTCTGGGTCTGCTATTGCCACATCTGGTTCCGCGTCGCAGGAAAAAAGATCGCTGGATGAGCTGAAGTTCACCCTCCTGAATCATACCCTAAGGCACTTCGGTGCCTTTTCGTGTTTCCATCAATCGGGAAATCTTCAGCGCAACTTTGCTATGATGAAAACAGAGTCCCTTGGCTAATTTCAGGAGTTATCGCGTGGAGATTTACCTGGTCGGCGGCGCAGTCCGAGACAGTTTATTAAACCTGCCTGTGTCTGAACACGATTGGGTGGTGGTGGGCGCGACGCCTGAATACATGCTGGAAAACGGCTATCAGCAGGTCGGCAAAGATTTCCCGGTTTTCCTGCATCCCCGTACCCGCGATGAATATGCCCTGGCGCGTACCGAGCGCAAATCAGGTTCCGGTTACAACGGTTTTACCTGTTACGCCGCGCCGGATGTCACGCTGGAACAAGATCTGATGCGCCGTGATCTGACCATCAATGCCATCGCCCGCAGCAAAGACGGCGAACTTGTCGACCCGTATCACGGACAGCGCGATATCGAACAACGCCTGTTACGTCACGTTTCCGATGCGTTCGGCGAAGATCCCTTGCGCGTGCTGCGCGTTGCCCGTTTTGCTGCCCGCTTCGCACATTTAGGTTTCACGGTCGCGCCGGAAACCCGGACGCTGATGCAGCAGATGGCGGAAAGCGGTGAACTCGAAGCCCTGACGCCGGAGCGCGTATGGAAAGAAACCGAGAAGGCGTTGCAGACGCAGGATCCTCAGGTCTTTTTCCAGGTGCTGCGCGACTGCGGTGCCCTGAAAGTCTTGTTCCCTGAAATCGATGCATTATTTGGCGTGCCTGCGCCGGAGAAATGGCACCCGGAAATTGATACCGGTGTCCATACGCTGATGACGCTGAAAATTGCCAGTACGCTGACGCCCGATGTGGATGTGCGTTTTTCGGCGCTTTGTCATGATTTGGGTAAGGCGCTGACGCCGCCGCAATTCTGGCCTGCCCATCACGGCCACGGCCCGGCGGGCGTGAAACTGGTGGAAAATATCTGCCAGCGTCTGAAAGTACCGACGCATATCCGCGATTTAGCGAAACTGGTGGCGGAGTTCCATGACCTGATCCACACCGTCAATAAACTGCGCCCAGAAACCCTGTTAAAGCTGTTTGATACCATTGATGTCTGGCGTAAACCGCAGCGCCTTGAACAGATGATCATGACCAGCGAAGCCGATGCGCGCGGGCGCACCACCTTTGAAAATAATCCCTATCCGCAGGGCGATTATCTGCGGGAAGCCTTTGAGGTGGCGAACAGCATCGGCAATAAAGAAGTGCTGGATGACGGTTTCCAGGGCATCGCTATCCGCGATGAACTGAAGAAACGCCGTATTCAGGCACTCGCCGACTGGAAACAGAAACAGGACGTGGCGATTTAACGCTGACGTTTGCCTGATCAAAAAAGCCCCGCACGGTCATTCACCGGCGGGGCTTTTTTATCGCATCAGGAAACACCTGTCAGGCGATAAACACCATATAGACGGCGATCGCCACGAAGAAGCGGTAAATCGCAAACGGGATAAACGAAATGCGTTTAATCACCGCCAGGAAGGTTTTAATGGCAATCAGCGCGACAATAAACGCGGAGATAAAACCGGTGGCGAACATCGGCAAATCAGCCAGCGTCAGGAAGCTGTAGCTCTTGTATAAGTCCAGCGCTGTGGCACCCATCATCATCGGCACGGCCAGCAGGAAGGAGAATTCAGACGCGGCAAAACGGCTGATCCCCATTAACATCCCGCCACTGATGGTGGCACCTGAACGGGAAAATCCCGGCCAGAGCGCCAGACACTGGAACACACCGATCATAAACGCCTGCAGGTAGCTGATATCATCCAGCCCCTCGGCACGCGGTTTCTTCGGCTTCAGCAGCTCAGCGGCAATCAGTAACACCCCGCCGACCACCAGCGAATACATCACAAACTTTGGTTCAAACAACGACTTAATTTGCGAATGAAACAGCAAGCCGATGACGGTGGCCGGGATCATTCCCAGAATAATATGCAGTAAATTCAACCGGCGGGAACCTGTTCCTTCATGCACCGGCGGCTTGCCAAAATGCAGGCCAATCATGCTGAACAGACGACGCCAGAACATCACCACCACAGCCAGAATCGATCCTAACTGAATGACCACTTCAAATGATTTTGAGGTATCTCCGGTGAAGCCCAGGAGATTACCCGCAATGATCAGATGCCCCGTAGAAGAGACTGGCAAAAACTCTGTCAGCCCCTCAACCACCCCTAAAATAGCCGCAACAAGTAAAGAATGACTTTCAACAATCATTACCGCACCCTACCCTGTTAAATATCCGCTGATGGGAAAACATGCTCAAAATAAAGACAACAAAAAAGCGGCATCACACATAGCCGCTCCGTTAAAGAAAGGCCGAAAATCCGGACTTTCCTTTTTAACGCTTCTTTATGACATTAAATAGACAAGCATTTTCTAAATTGTATCCATCACAGGATTAAAAACGTTTTCCACGCTCGATGATCACACCCACATTCGCCGCCTGCGCCACAGCGCCCGGTTTGCTGAGTTTGATGCGTACCCATGGCGAATTAAAGCGGCTCAGAAGCAGCGTGGCGACCTCTTCAGCGACTCGTTCCACCAGCGCGAAGTTCTGTGAGGCGACGTGTTCAATCACTGCATCACTGACGTCAGCATAACTTAAACAGTCATTCACATCGTCGCTGGCAGCGGACTTACGGTTATCCCAGGCCATTTCGATATCGAATACCAGTTTCTGTTTAATGGTCTGTTCCCACTCGTAAGCGCCAATGGTGGTGATTACATTTAGTTGCTCAATAAATACGATATCCATCACGCGATTCTCTGTTTTTGGCCCAGCCGGATACCACTTCCAGCAGAAAATGCGTATTATCCATGGATGTTGCGATTAAAACGACCCTTATTAGACGGAACGGCTTTATGAGTGCTACCGCGCTTGGAATGATTATTTTCGCCTACCTTTGCGGCTCGATTTCCAGTGCGATTCTGGTCTGCCGGGTAGCCCGCTTACCTGATCCGCGCACCGCGGGGTCCGGTAACCCTGGTGCCACTAACGTTTTGCGTCTGGGTGGCCGGCTGGCCGCAGCGGCCGTTCTGATTTTCGATGTGCTCAAAGGTATGCTGCCGGTCTGGCTGGCGTATCGCCTGAACATCCCGCCGATGTACCTTGGCCTGACAGCCATCGCGGCGTGTCTCGGTCACATCTATCCGGTCTTTTTCCGCTTTAAAGGCGGCAAAGGCGTTGCCACAGCCTTCGGTGCCATCGCCCCTATCGGCTGGGACTTAACCGGCCTGATGACCGGTACATGGCTGCTGACCGTGCTGCTCAGCGGTTACTCTTCGCTGGGCGCGATTGTCAGCGCGCTGATTGCGCCATTTTATGTCTGGTGGTTCAAACCGGAGTTCACCTTCCCGGTCGCCATGCTTTCCTGTCTGATACTGTTACGCCATCACGACAATATTCAGCGTCTGTGGCGTGGGCAGGAAGGAAAAATCTGGGACAAACTGAAGAAGAAACGTAAAGCGGCGAAAGAAGATAAGACCGAATAACGGATAACGTCAGATTTCAGACATAAAAAAACGACCTCAGGTGGGTCGTTTTTTATTGGTTTTTTAACTCATCCAGCCTGACTGAGCGGGAGCGAGACAAGGCGTCAGGAGACCTGAAAGCGCAGCATACTCAAGTATGTGAGCATTTCGGGTCGACGCAGCAACGCAGTCGCAGCCCCGTTCAGACTGGCGGAAGCCTGACTCAAACTGGCGGAAGCTCAGCCAGAGGCCAGCGCGGACGTACTGTCACACCCAGTTCAGGGGTGCCACCACTTTTCAACCGCACCATGCCCGCATAGGCGATCATCGCGCCGTTATCGGTACAAAATTCAGGACGCGCATAAAATACCTGACCGCCGCGTTTCGCCATCACTTCCGCCAGTTTGGCGCGTAATGTGCGATTGGCGCTGACGCCACCGGCCATCACCAGCTGTTTAAAACCCGTCTGATCCAGTGCGCGTTTGCATTTAATCGCCAGCGTATCCACCACCGCATCTTCAAAAGCGCGGGCAATGTCGGCATGCGTCTGCGGGTCGCTGTCATTGCCACGAATGGTATTGGCTGCAAACGTTTTAAGGCCGGAGAAACTAAAATCCAGCCCCGGACGGTCTGTCATCGGACGCGGGAAGGTAAAACGTCCTGCTACGCCCTGAGCGGCCATTTTTGACAGCAACGGACCACCGGGATAATCGAGACCCAATAATTTCGCTGTCTTATCAAAGGCTTCACCGGCGGCGTCATCAATCGACTCTCCCAGCAAGGTGTATTCACCAATGCCGGTAACGCTGATTAACTGCGTATGCCCACCGGAGACCAGCAGCGCGACAAACGGGAAATCTGGCGGATTATCTTCCAGCATCGGAGCCAGTAAATGGCCTTCCATATGATGCACCGGCACCGCAGGCACATCCCAGGCAAAAGCTAACGACCGGCCGATGGTTGCGCCCACCAGCAATGCGCCAACCAGACCAGGACCGGCGGTATACGCCACGCCATCGATATCCTGAGCGGTCAGCCCGGCTTCTTTCAGCGCGGCCTGAATCAAGGGTACTGTTTTACGCACGTGATCACGCGATGCCAGTTCAGGCACCACACCGCCGTAATCTGCATGCAGTTTTACCTGACTATACAGTTGGTTGGCTAATAAACCGGCTTCGCTGTCATAAACTGCAATTCCGGTTTCATCGCAGGACGTTTCAATACCCAGTACTCGCATCACTCTATCCATCATGTTTTCGCGCTAACTCGCGGCGCGCAGTTTAGCACACAAGCCTCGGCGCGTGCTGCACCGGAGTGGGAATTCCTTGCTTCCCGGGCCAATTAATGTCGAGCAATTTCGATTGATTGGTATATAATCGCCGCCCGACGCAAAAGCGAGCGCACAATGTTGCAGAAGGGTTGCAGATAGCGCCTGTTTCAATTTGCCGTTATGCTTTACAAGACGACGCGAATTGGAGTAAAATTCCGCACCATTTTGAAATGTGCTGGTACAACATCAGCAAACAAACCGATTTTATCGAGGTGAGAGGCACATGCCTGTAATTAAAGTACGTGAAAACGAGCCGTTCGACGTAGCTCTGCGTCGCTTCAAGCGTTCCTGCGAAAAAGCAGGTGTTCTGGCAGAAGTTCGTCGTCGTGAATTCTATGAAAAACCGACTACCGAACGTAAACGCGCTAAAGCATCTGCAGTAAAACGCCACGCCAAGAAACTGGCTCGCGAAAACGCACGCCGCACTCGTCTGTATTAATCTTCGGGGGCAACCCCAAATCGCGTGATTTGCAATATTAAGAACGCGCAGACTGCGTAGTAGCATACGAAGGCCGTGCTTTCCGAAAGGAATGCGCGGCTTGTTCTCGTTTATAGGCTAGTGAGTAAGGGGCTTATGGCTGGGAGAATTCCGCGCGTATTTATCAATGACTTGCTGGCTCGCATCGATATCGTCGATTTGATCGACGCCCGGGTAAAGCTCAAGAAACAGGGTAAAAATTATCACGCGTGCTGCCCTTTCCACCATGAGAAAACACCCTCATTTACCGTAAATGGCGATAAGCAGTTTTATCACTGTTTCGGCTGTGGTGCCCACGGCAATGCCGTCGATTTCCTGATGAACTATGACAGGCTTGAGTTTGTCGAAAGCATTGAGGAACTGGCGACAATGCAGGGTTTGGAAGTGCCGTACGAAGCAGGCACCGGTCCAAGCCAGATGGAGCGTCATCAGCGTCAAAGCCTCTACCAGTTGATGGCACCGCTTAGCGAGTTCTATCAGCAATCACTTAAACAGCCTGCAGGTGCCCCCGCACGGGAATATCTTGCCCGGCGTGGTTTGAGTGAAGACGTCATCAATCACTTCGCTATCGGTTTCGCCCCACCGGGTTGGGACAACGCATTAAAGCGTTTCGGTAAAAATGCCGATGATAAAGCGTCCCTGATCGATGCCGGTATGTTGGTCACCAATGACAATGGCCGCAGCTACGATCGTTTCCGCGAACGGGTAATGTTCCCGATCCGCGATAAACGTGGCCGCGTAATTGCCTTTGGCGGCAGGGTGTTGGGTGACGGTATGCCGAAATACCTCAACTCACCGGAAACCGAAATTTTCCATAAAGGCCGCCAGTTGTATGGCCTGTATGAAGCACAGTTAAAGCACCCGACACCGGCGCGTTTGCTGGTGGTTGAAGGGTATATGGATGTTGTCGCTCTGGCGCAGTTCGGCATTGATTACGCCGTTGCCTCACTGGGCACGTCCACGACAGCCGATCATATTCAGCTGATGTTCCGCAGTACGGATAACGTCGTGTGTTGTTACGACGGCGACCGCGCGGGACGTGAAGCCGCATGGCGCGCACTGGAAACGGCCTTGCCGTATCTCAATGATGGCCGTCAGCTGCGATTTATGTTTTTACCCGACGGCGAAGATCCGGACACGCTGGTACGTAAAGAAGGCAAAGAAGCATTCGAACAACGGATGGAACAGGCGATGCCGCTGTCCACTTTCCTGTTTGATTCGCTGATGCCGCAGGTTGATTTGAGCAGCCCTGACGGGCGCACCAAATTGAGCATGCTGGCATTGCCGCTGATCCGCCAGGTTCCCGGTGAAACGTTACGGATGTATTTGCGTCAACAGTTAGGGAATAAGCTCGGCATTTTAGATGACAGCCAGTTGGAAAAGCTGATGCCTAAACAGGCAGAAAGTAGCAATGTCTATCAGGCGCCCCAGCTAAAACGCACAACCATGCGTATACTTATAGGGTTACTGGTGCAAAATCCACAACTGGCTACACTTATACCCTCGCTGCAAGGTTTGGAGCAAGCGAAGCAACCAGGATTGGATCTGTTCAGCGAGTTAGTGACCACTTGCTTAGCCCAGCCGGGGCTGACCACAGGCCAGTTACTGGAGCTGTATCGCGACAATAAGTTCTACCAACAGCTTGAAACTCTGGCGACATGGAACCACATGATCGTAGAGGACATGGTCGAAGAGGAATTTCGTGCCACGTTAGCCAGCCTGTATGACTCTATTTTAGAGCAGCGGCTAGAAACCTTGATTGCCAAAGCCAGGACGCACGGCCTGAGTCCCGAGGAACGAACCGAAGTCAGTTCCCTGAATCAGGTGTTAGCGAGAAAAAGTTAAAATTTCATAACAAGAACATAATTTATCCCAAATGATTCGAGTTGCAGGAAGGCGGCCAACGCATCTACGGCTCGAAGTATGACGGGTAAAACAGAAAACACGGCTTAAGTGCCGATAAAAAGCGGGGCACGGCCCTGCGCAGAGCCGCCCTGGTGGGCCGCGGCACAATAAACGCCCCTAACGTTATTGTTGGCGATGTTACCCGACCGACACCAACCCAAATACTCTGAAGTGTGGATACCGTCTTATGGAGCAAAACCCGCAGTCACAGCTTAAGCTACTTGTCACCCGTGGTAAGGAGCAAGGCTATCTGACCTATGCTGAGGTCAATGACCATCTGCCGGAAGATATCGTCGATTCCGACCAGATCGAAGACATCATCCAGATGATTAACGACATGGGCATCCAGGTACTTGAAGAAGCACCGGACGCCGATGATTTGATGCTGGCCGAAAACCGCCCTGATACCGATGAAGACGCTGCAGAAGCCGCGGCGCAGGTGCTTTCCAGCGTTGAATCCGAAATTGGCCGTACCACCGACCCTGTGCGTATGTATATGCGCGAGATGGGTACCGTTGAGTTGCTGACCCGTGAAGGCGAAATCGACATCGCCAAACGTATCGAAGACGGTATCAATCAGGTCCAGTGCTCCGTTGCTGAATATCCTGAAGCTATCACTTATTTGTTAGAGCAATATGACCGTGTGGAAGCAGGCGAAGTACGTCTGTCTGACCTGATCACCGGTTTTGTTGACCCGAATGCCGAAGAAGAAATCGCACCAACTGCGACTCACGTGGGTTCTGAACTGACCACTGAAGAGCAGAATGATGACGACGAAGACGAAGATGAAGACGACGACGCTGAAGACGACAACAGCATCGATCCGGAACTGGCTCGCCAGAAGTTCACCGAACTGCGTGAACAGCATGAAGCGACGCGTCTGGTCATCAAGAAAAACGGCCGTAGTCACAAGAGCGCAGCAGAAGAAATCCTGAAGCTGTCCGATGTGTTCAAACAGTTCCGTCTGGTGCCAAAACAGTTCGATTTCCTGGTTAACAGCATGCGTTCCATGATGGATCGCGTTCGTGCTCAGGAACGTCTGATCATGAAAGTGTGCGTTGAACAGTGCAAAATGCCGAAGAAAAACTTCGTCAATCTGTTCGCCGGTAACGAAACCAGCGATACCTGGTTTGATGCCGCTCTGGCAATGGGTAAACCATGGTCTGAGAAGCTGAAAGAAGTCACCGAAGACGTGCAACGCGGCCTGATGAAACTGCGTCAGATCGAAGAAGAAACCGGCCTGACTATCGAACAGGTTAAAGACATCAACCGTCGCATGTCGATCGGCGAAGCGAAAGCCCGTCGCGCGAAGAAAGAGATGGTTGAAGCAAACTTACGTCTGGTTATTTCTATCGCCAAGAAATACACCAACCGTGGTCTGCAGTTCCTTGACCTGATCCAGGAAGGTAACATCGGCCTGATGAAAGCCGTTGATAAGTTTGAATATCGCCGTGGTTATAAGTTCTCAACTTATGCGACCTGGTGGATCCGTCAGGCTATCACCCGCTCCATCGCCGACCAGGCGCGTACCATCCGTATCCCGGTACATATGATTGAGACGATCAACAAACTCAACCGTATCTCCCGTCAGATGCTGCAAGAGATGGGCCGCGAACCGACACCGGAAGAGCTGGCTGAGCGTATGTTGATGCCGGAAGACAAAATCCGCAAAGTGCTGAAAATTGCCAAAGAGCCAATCTCCATGGAAACGCCAATCGGCGACGATGAAGATTCGCATCTGGGCGATTTCATCGAGGATACCACCCTCGAGCTGCCACTGGATTCTGCGACGTCTGAAAGCCTGCGTTCTGCAACGCATGACGTTCTGGCTGGCCTGACTGCACGTGAAGCGAAAGTTCTGCGTATGCGTTTCGGTATCGATATGAACACTGACCACACGCTGGAAGAAGTGGGCAAACAGTTCGACGTGACCCGTGAGCGTATCCGTCAGATCGAAGCGAAAGCGTTGCGTAAACTGCGCCACCCGAGCCGCTCCGAAGTACTGCGCAGCTTCCTGGACGATTAATCGTTTTCAGATTGCCAGTCGCAAACAGAAAGCCCCGGCAGAAACGCCGGGGCTTTTTTATTACAGGTAACTGTCACAGTCCATCATGGCTGCTATTTGCTGCTAGCTGTTTTCCAGATCGACATTAATCCATTTCGAGTCGTCAGGTAATGGAATAAGCCCATTACTCACGCCGGTAATACCCAGAACTTTCGATGCCTGATGATCAGCATGAAAATCCAGATAAAATGTTTCGGCGAAGCTAAGCAGGTCTTCAGTACTGTCTGCGGACTCACAGGCATCAATATAAACATTCCCTTTATAATTCTCAGGAATAATCTCTTTGATGTTCAGATAAAGTGCATCACCATTTAAATAAAATGCTTTTTCTTTATCACCGATCACTGGCCGGTCATTATCCCCCTGGAATGCACCATGAGAAATAATAAATAAATCCTCATCTTTTCTCAGTTCCCTTAGCTGAGAGTGAAATATCTTATAGGTTGCGCCATAGATACCAGGATAACGACGCAATGTTTCTCTCGCTACATGTTCCAGTTCCGGATCATCAGTACATACGATAAGTATCATCATTCTACCCCATCTTTAAATGAAATTAATGGCTCAGCCAACGCTCCAGGTATTATCACTTTTCAGCTGAACGTTCAGGCTGTAAGTGTTCGGCGCAAACTCAAGCTGTTGCTTATTGGTGATCTGCCCAACATCCAGCACCTGGCCCGGCGTATAGTTACCAAAAGTGATCCAGTACGTTGGATGCGGTGTAAAGGTCAGGTTGATGTTCGGCTGCGCCTGTACCACAAAGGTACCGGCACCCGACATACCGACCCCGACCGATGCCTGATTGAGCGGCAGACTGCTGTCATTGGTGATATACAACGTGCCGTTCTTACCGCCGGTGGTCTGTTGTTCGAACTCGAACGCCCCCGCGGAATAGCTCAGCGTCACCTGATTATTGCTCGTCAGGCTGGCAGGAAGGGTCTGAGAGGCATCGAATGTCACACCGGGGATCAGCACACCGGTTTCATCCCAAACAAAACTGTAATCAATGCCCCAGTCAAACTGCACTTTGGTTTTTGGGTGCGCCACTTTGGAGAACCATGCCAGCGACATCACCCGAGGATCGCTGATATCCGGAGACGTTTGATAAATACAGATTGCGCCGGTATTTACAGAGTTGTTTGCTACAGTGACAGAATATTGAGTCATAATATTTACCTTTTATATTTAAATGAATGAGAAAATAATTGTGTGTAGTCTTTGCCTTCTCTTAACTTCCTCTACCTCCTTTACAGACACGCGTTGCGTGATTTAATAAGCCGGATACTTCTCATCGTGATACCAAAAGTTTGTGTGAGTAGCTTTGCCGGAATATCTTCTTTCATCGCCACTTGCATTGCTGCGCGGCGAATGGCGATAAACACACCCCAGTTGGATGGCGTATCCAGATATCCTGAAGAATCAATTTTTTTATAAATCCTGTTATATTTATTTTGTGGAATATTAATCCCGTAAATCTGATAAAACTTCTCTGCCTCTTTGGGCATGTATATTTTTCGCCCTCCGTGGAGATGAATAAAATGAAATAATCCGGAGAACCCTCCGTGTTCAGCAAACTCTGATGCGATCCAGGGCATCACCGACATAATGCTGACACGGTTTTTTTCACAAAAGCTGATTAACCTTGTTTCTCTTTCCGAATGCCGGAGCGGTAGCCCTGAAAATAATTCGAACCATTCCTCCAGATTCTCCTGCCTTTCTTCTGTTTCAACATTAGCCATATCTCCTGCTCCTGAAGAATCACATTGCCCGACTGCTCTGCTGCTCACCCCGAATGAAGTGATGGAATAAGTTTTAGCTCAGTTGGAGGCATTCACACGGGGGAAGCATTCCTCTTACATTAAATATACAAATGTATGGGTGGGGATTTCAGGGGCTGAGGAGCGAATTTAAAAGTGGAATGAATTGACTCACCCCATAAAAGCAAAACGATCCTTTGAAAAGGATCGCTTTGTGAGGATTTTATATCTAAACCAACATCAGGACGACATAGCGGGATTATGAATCGCGTTGTAATGATAAGCATAGCTCACGGTATGCCGATACCAGCTCATCCAGTGTCGCCCGGTTCAGTCCGCTGGTATTCGGCAGCACCCAGACCTCAGTGCGACCCATTTTCAGCGGCTGACGGCCCCAGCTCACTTTGCTGATACCAAAAGCCTGGCTGAATGCCTGCTTACCTAAAATGGCTAACGCCCGTGGCTGATGGCGCAGGATCTTCTCTTTTAACACTTCGCCGCCTTCGCGCAATTCATCGCGCATTAACTCACTGGCTGCCACCGTCGGACGCGCCACCAGCGCAGTGATACCGCAACCAAAATCCTTTAACTGCTGCCACTGTTCCGGCATTAACTGACGTCCGGTAAATCCAGCCTGATGGATAACCTTCCAGAAACGGTTGCTGCCATTGGCAAAAGGATAGCCCTTGTGGGCTGACGAAAGACCGGGATTGATGCCGCAGAACACAACTAAAAGATCGTCGGCAATAATATCTGTAATCATTATTCTATCCTGAGATGTATTTACCGGACTTATCGGTAAAAAAATGCTGCGAACACAACAGACTACAACTGTGCACAAAACGCGCATACAAACCGAACACATATAGACCTGTAAGCCGGGTTTACCGTATAATCCCGCACCTCGGCCCTTTAGCTCAGTTGGTTAGAGCACGCGACTCATAATCGCTTGGTCGCTGGTTCAAGTCCAGCAAGGGCCACCAAATTTTAGCTTGAAATTCAAACGATTAAGCCACTTCGCAAGAAGTGGCTTTTTTGTTGGTCAGTCAGCGACAGAATGGGATCAATATTCGCCTTCACCCCATTCAATTTTGCCCTGACTATCATTCTTTTTTATCGACTGCATGGAGGCATCCAGAATAGCCAGACACTTTGTACCCGTTACCCCTACTTTTACCAGAGCCGTGCGTGTGCGCTTGTAATAGCGATAAATCGAATCGCGGGTAGGCTCGATGAACGGCATCGAGCAAACCACCTCTGAACCAGTAAGATGCGAATACACACGGTCATTCAACACACTAAGAACCGCTACAGGTGCTTTGGATAATCCCAGCGCCAGCATTGGTGCTAAATCCTCAGCTCTTCCCGCATCCGTTCCCGGTGTCACCTCAGGTATCAGCTTTATCCATTCCGGCTTACCGTCTTTCACTGCGTCGTAAAAACGATCCCAATCACTATTGCTCATTGTGTGAAGAGTAGCGTCAGCACCTGCTTTAACAATGGATGAGTGAAGTGATTCCGGTGTGAGTGGTGATGCCAATATGCCAAAGGCTAAAAACGCCAGTGGGATAATCATCAGATAGCACCTCAACGCACCACCTCTAATTGATTATCAACAGACCGTGCCACCATCCTGCGAGTTTGATTACTCATGATGATGCAACCCGCTGAAGCAAAGCCAGCTGGCTTATTTACCCGTTCCCCGTGTATACGGAAACTATCACGGCCATGCGTGGTTCCCTGAGGTTCCAGATTTATCGTGAATGGCCCTTTATGATCTGTATAGCCATTGATTCGATAAGTTCCCCTTGGAATCGGCCCCATCCCCTTAACATGTTCACGATCCGGGTTATTTTTATTGGTAAAAACACCGGAATAACCGCTCTCAATTAACTCTCCATCTTTATAGAGATTTCCCGTACTCTGATGGTATGTCCACGTCATTTATGTTGCTCCTTAACAGTGGCGCGCTCGTTCCATGCGTCTGAATGAGAAATATTGCCATCAAGATAGCGCCACGTAATTTTTTCATAACGCAGCTCAATGGCTTCCAAATGGTTACGCGCTTCACCGTATGCAGATTTAATGTCATACATCAGCGGCATTACACTCACCACCTTCACCGCTTCAAGGGTGGCGGTAAAATAAAGTTCTTCCTGCCCGGAATCATTAATTCGGTAATATCTGAACTCTGCGGAATCTAGTGTCTGACCGGTGCATATAGCTTTGTACAAATAGGGGGAAGAAGAATCGATTTCTTTATCAAACCCAAATGAGCTATGGATCCTCTTACCTGCTATTTTTCCTGTATTATTATCTGTGGGTAGCGAAACACTATGATTAATCGCCAACACCTCTATACTGCACTCGCGTCCTGTGACATCTACTGAACCTTTTATATCTGCGCCGCCATCGTCCTTAAGCCATAAGTAAACGGGGATAGCCATCTTTAACACCTCCTGTGGTTTATTTCATATCCGTAAAGATAATACGCTTGAAAAACATCACTCTTGTGCCGACTTGATCAAAAAAAGCTAATTTTCAGAAAATTATTACTTTCACTATTCAGAACCCCTCCATTAGCGCTGAGCTTGTGAAAAAAATCATGGTAACGAATAAAAAATAAGTTTTTCAAACAGCATTTATATATCTTTTTGCTTTAACAGTTCATTTAACATGAAAAAATAATTTCGCAGAGTTACGTGACATGGAATAACCAGACTGCCACCGAATAACAAGAGCATTTGGTCTTTTGCTTAACTAACTTCAACTCAGGCATATAGAAATTAAATGAAATTCAGGGCGCAAAATATAAAATCACCCCATAAAGACTAAAAGCCGAACTATTCCCATAAGTGAAGAGATTTACAACCCACTTCCATAAGTGAAAAAAGGCATGTTCTTCAAAGGTTGCTCTGGAGCCCTCCGTACCGAACTTGAATGAACTAACATTGAATTACCCGCTGGGCAGCTAAAACACGTTCTGCACCATACTTTTGCATCTCACTTTATGATGAATGGTGGTAACACCCTAGTTTTAAAACGTGTACTAGGTCACACTGATATTAAAATGACTATGCGTTATTCGCATTTTGCACCTGATCATTTAGAAGACGCGGTAAAATTGAATCCCCTATCGTCTGCATTTAATACAAGGGCAACTGTATGAAAGAATCTAGACCTGATATCCCGGCACATATAAAAAGGGAAGTAAGACGGCAATGTGGTTTTGGATGTGCAATATGTGGAATGCCTTTTTTTGAATATGACCACATTGAAGAATATGCCGGGGTAAAAGAGCACACGGCAGATAATTTAATTCTGCTTTGCCCTAACCATCACTCTTCCAAAACCACAAAAAAACTCTCTAAAGAGCGAATTAGAGAGGCAAAATTGCATCCTTTCAATAAAGGGAAAGCCCGTACAACTGTCTACAAAATCGAACCTGCAAAACAACTAACAATTCTACTCGGTAGCAACTTATTGTCCGGTTGGAACCCAAACATAAATGTTGATTATGATCTCATATGGATAAATGGTAAAAGTTTTTTCACTATACACAGTGAAAATGGATGGCTTTCAGTGTCTATAGTAATCACAGATGATGTAGGAAATACTCTTCTTTATATCGAAAGAGGGGAACTCATTGTTTACACAGCAGCATGGGATTATGTGTATGAAGGAAATAACATAAAAATTAGAACGTCACTTAGAAAAATAATTCTCGATTTCAATTTATCTGATAGAAAAGTTGAAGTTTTAAAGGGAATGTTTCTTGACAATAATTTGGATGGCCTGGTTGTCGAGAGCGAAAACATGTTCAATATCATTGACGGAATTAGGGTAGCCGTAAATGCGCGTAATGCGAGTTACGGGATGAGTGGATGGGGGCTCCTTAACTCAAGGAAGCACCCACTACTACAACCTCCTAAGTCATTCGCATATTTTTATGTTTATTGAAAACCCTTAACATCCAGAAACTTTGACACCATGATTATGGCGATAAAGTGGCGATAGAGGTGGCCTAAAATGGGTAAACAATGGCAAACACTGGCAATCTATGTCAATGATAAATAAAGTAAACCATTGATTCTCGGTTGTTTAGATAGGAACTAATAATCGCTTGGTGGCTGGTTCAAGTCCAGCAAGGGCCACCAAAATTCAAGGATTTAGATAAGTGATTATCTGAGTCCTTTTTTTATTCGCGATATGCCTGATATAGAGGTATTACCCCCATCGTGAATCAATTCCCCTCTTCAACTTGCATGACTTCCCCGCCATTCCTGAACCATATCTTTTGTCACTTCATCTTTATAGCAAATCGGGGCGTAGCCACCGGCCCGACTCCATGCGCTGCGTCTTCCACAACTGCTGCCATTTCGGGCTGAGTTGAAAGGACAGGCGCAGTTGCCCGAATAGGAATCAATAGACTCCTGAATGATGAGTTGCTTAACAGCGTCATCAGAGAGTTTTCCGCTTTTTGCAGCAGACGGAAAAGTAAATAAAGAGAGGATCAATGCCAGAAGACAGACGGAGGATCTTGCCGCGGTAAACATAGGTATTTGTCTCGCCAATGAAAAATTAAGTATCATTGTTTCATTAGCCGCATCGATTGATATGGATTAAAAATCAGTCAGTTTCTCCAGCTTTCATTTTACCCCCTCTGCAAATGCCTGACCCCGTCGATCATCGCTTCGCACCAGGCGGCATAGTCCGCCACCTTCAATTACAGTTTCTGATCCCGCAAAACGTTGCCCGGCCAGTGTCCGGGCAACGTTTTGCCGTCCCTCTGCGATTGACCTTACCCCCGCCAGATATAATAATGATAACCATTAACATTAAAAATTCAGGAATGGATCCAATGACAAGGGCCGGTTTTCGTCGTTTTTCAGGGACAGTGGCACTGCTTTTATCACTGATGTTCACCACGCAGGTTTTCGCAGATGGCTGGCCGCGTACGATCATGACCCCGAAGGGCAGCATCACGTTACAACAACCGCCTCAGCGTATTGTCTCAACCAGCGTGACCGTCACAGGGACATTGCTGGCGATTCATGCGCCGGTCATCGCCAGCGGAGCCACCGCGCCAAATAATCATGTTTCCGACGCGCAGGGCTTTTTCCGCCAGTGGGGGGATATTGCGAAACAGCGCGGCGTGCAGCGGCTCTATATCGGTGAACCCAATGCCGAAGCCATTGCCGGTGAGGCACCGGATCTCATTATTATCGCGGCCACCGGCGGCGATTCAGCCCTGAAACTCTATGATCAGCTGTCGGCCATTGCGCCGGTCATGGTGGTCAATTACGACGATAAAAGCTGGCAGGAACTCGCCACCGAATTAGGTCAGGCGACAGGTAAAGAAGCCGATGCCGCCAGCGTCATTGCACAGTTTTCACAACGTGAAGCGCAGGTGAAAAAGGCCATAACGCTGCCGCCGCAGCCGGTCTCCGCGCTGGTATACGGATCTGATGGTAAAAGTGCCAATCTCTGGACGCCGGTTTCGCCACAAGGTCAGCTCCTCCAGCAACTGGGGTTTACCCTTGCGCCGGTTCCGCTGAATCTTGCCGCCAGCTACAGTCAGGGTAAACGCCATGACATCATCCAGCTTGCCGGTGAAAAAATGCCGGATGCAATGAACGGCCAGACGCTGCTGTTATTCTCCGCGAATCAGGCCGATGCACAGCGTCTGCTGACCAATCCCTTTCTGGCGACGTTACCCGCCGTGCAGGCGGGGCGGGTGTATGCGATGGGCGATGACACCTTCCGGCTCGATTATTACAGCGCCAGCAATATGCTGAATCAGCTTGAAAAATTGTTCGTTACGCACTGATGCCCCGCTCAATAAAAAATCTTACGACGCTGTGTTTTGCGCTGTTGCTGCTCTGCCTGATGATCGCGCTGAGTCTGGTGCTGGGTGAAAAATCACTGCCGCTCAGCACCGTCATCTCCGCGCTGCACGGTCAGTGTACGGGCGCGGATTGCATGATCGTCACGGATGCCCGTGTACCGCGCACGCTGGCCGGTTTACTGGCCGGCATGGCGCTCGGACTATCGGGCGCGCTGATGCAGATCCTCACCCGCAATCCGCTGGCCGATCCCGGCATTCTCGGCGTCAACGCCGGTGCCGCCTTCGCGGTGGTTATCGGGATAGCCTTCTTTGGCGCAACAGATGTCAGCCATTATCTGTGGTTCGCTTTTGCCGGTGCCCTGCTGGCGACATTACTGGTCGCCATGATCGGGGCGCTGGGGCGCGGAAAACTGGATCCGGTACGCCTGACCCTCGCGGGCGTCGCGCTCGGCGCGGTGCTGGAAGGCATGTCTTCAGGGATTTCCCTGCTCAACCCGACCGTCTACGACCAGTTGCGATTCTGGCAGGCCGGCTCGCTGGATATCCGTAACATCGCGGTGATTAACACCGTCACGCCGCCGGTGATTTTTGCTGTTGTTCTGAGCTTACTGATGACCCGCGCGCTGAATAATCTGTCGATGGGCAGCGAACTGGCGACGGCGCTGGGTACCAAAATCGCCACCACGCAGTTGCTGGGATTACTGGCGATTACCCTATTGTGCAGCAGTGCGACGGCCGCCGTGGGGCCGATCGCCTTTGTCGGCCTGATGGTGCCGCACATAGCGCGCTGGATCTGTCGCGCGGATCCACGCTGGATGCTGCTGTGGACGCTGGTGTTAACGCCGACATTGCTGCTGGCGGCGGATATCGCCGGACGTTTTCTGGTGACCGGCGAATTACGGGTTTCCGTGGTGGTGGCCTTTATCGGCGCGCCGGTGCTTATTTTCCTTGTACGCCGTCCCGGCGGATTACGCAGAGGTTAATCATGAGCCAGATCCTGACAACACCTCGCCCGCTGAAAAAACCTGTGCTGTTGTCGCGCCCGTTTCTGACCGCCTGCGGGCTGGTGTTGTGCCTGATTTTACTGGCGATTTACGCGCTGGGGAGCGGCACACTCGCGCTGACCCCGTCGCAGGTAATCTCTGCCCTGCTCGGCGACGGGCCGAAAAACCTGAGCATTATTGTCACCCAATGGCGTCTGCCACGCGTGGTGATGGCGATGGTGCTCGGTGCCGCGCTCGGTGTCAGCGGCGCGATTTTCCAGTCGCTGCTGCGCAATCCGCTGGGCAGCCCGGACGTTATCGGTTTTAACACCGGCGCGTATACCGGTGTTCTGCTGGTCATCGTGTTGTTTAACGGCGGCGCAGGCGAAACCGTGTCCGGCGCGATGGCGGGTGGCGTACTGACCGCGCTGGTGGTTTACGCGCTGGCATGGCGTCAGGGCGTCGAAACCTTCCGCCTGATTATTGTCGGTATCGGCGTACGCGCGTTGCTGATTGCAGCCAATACCTGGCTGATTATTCACGCCTCGCTGGAGTCGGCACTGACGGCTGGCTTGTGGAATGCCGGTTCGCTTAACGGCATCACATGGGAGAAAAGCCTGCCGGTGGCGGGGATGATCGTCGCCGCCTGCATTCTGGCGCGTTGCTTATCCGCGCCGATGCGGCTGCTGGAAATGGGCGATGATGCCGCCTGTGCGCTGGGCGTTCCGGTTGAGCGTTCCCGCCTGCTGCTGATGCTGGCGGGCGTGGCGCTGACCGCCGCTGCCACCGCGCTGGCCGGGCCGATCTCCTTTATTGCGCTGGTCTCACCGCAGATTTCACGCCGCCTGTGCGCCAGCCAGCAACATGCGTTGTTCTTCGCCGCACTGACCGGCGCCCTGCTGTTGCTGGCCGCCGATGTCACCGCACAACGGCTGTTCCTGCCCTATCAGTTACCTGTGGGCGTGCTGACCGTCAGTCTCGGCGGCATTTATCTGATTGGGTTGCTCATCCGGGAGTCACGACGCTCATGAATACTGAACACGCTTCACCGTTGTACGCGGAAGATCTGACGCTGGGCTACGATAAAAAAATCGTCGCCCGCGACCTCTCTGTGTCCATTCCGCAGGGCAAGCTGACGGTGATTATCGGGCCGAATGCCTGCGGAAAATCCACGCTATTACGCACGCTCAGCCGCCTGATGCAGCCGCAATCCGGCGCGGTATTTCTCGACGGTAAGCTGATTGGCGATTACGGCACCCGGGACGTGGCGAAACGCCTCGGCCTGCTGCCGCAAAGCTCAACGGCACCGGGCGATATCAGCGTGGCGGATCTGGTGGCTCGCGGGCGTTACCCGCATCAGAGCCTGTTCCGCCGCTGGACGGCACAGGATACGCTGGCGGTCAGCGAGGCCATGCGCGCCACCGGCGTCGCTGAACTGGCGGAAAGCACCGTTAACTCGCTTTCCGGCGGCCAGCGCCAGCGGGTGTGGATCGCCATGGTGCTGGCACAACAAACGCCGCTGCTGCTGCTGGATGAGCCGACGACCTGGCTGGATATTGCTCATCAGATTGATTTGATGGAACTGATGTGTCGTCTGAATCAGGAAAATGGCCGCACGCTGGTGGTGGTGTTACACGACCTGAATCAGGCGTGCCGTTACGCCGGGCACCTGATTGCAATGCGCGATGGCAAAATACTGGCGGAGGGCGCACCGGCGGATATCGTCACACCGGCGCTGATCGAACAGGTTTTCGGGCTGCGCTGCGCCATTATCGACTGCCCGGTTTCGCATACGCCGTTAATCATCCCGCTGGGTAACGGCTGAAACTCCGGCGCCCGATGGCGCTTCATTCCACAGACATTGAAGGCCATCGAGTAAACCGCCGCGCCAGCTGAGCGCGTCGTGACCGGCATCCACCACCCGATAACGCACGCTGTTTCCGGTGCGGCCCAGCAGCTCATCCATCTGGTTATTCACCTGATAAATCAGCCGCTCATTGCTGCCCGCTTCCATGAAAATCTTCAGATGGCTGGCCGCGCCCAGCCCGTTGCTCACCTCACGCAATAACAGATCGGCGTCGTCAGGATATTCCCCCTGCTGCGCTTTATTGCGTCGCGGCCACCAGAAAGAGCCGGACTGACTGAGCACGCAACCGAACCGCTGCGGCCAGTGTAAACCGGCATACAGCGACGAAAGCCCGCCGAAACTCTGCCCTGCCACCACCGTTTTGTCCGCGCTGTCACTGTGCGGCGCGAGCGCGGCCACGGCGGGCAATAATTCCTCCTGTATCGCCTGCCAGAAATTCGCATTACAGGTCAGTTCGCGACTGCGGGTTTGCGTATCAATCACGTCGATCAGCACGTAGACCGCCTGCGGCAGGCTGCCTTCCTGCGTCAGTTGCATCAGCGGCTGCCAGACCGGCATCTGCTGCGCCCAGAACTGGCCGTCGAGAAGTAATGCCAGCGGGCGCGACGCCAGATCCTGACTGTCACCGGTGGTGTAAATCCAGACCTTGCGCCGGTTTCCCAGACGCGCGCTGTTCCACTGATAGATTTGCAGTTTTGCCGGTGCCTGCGGCGGTTGAGCGCCGTGCAGATCGAACTCGCGCCAGGCCGGTTGCGGCATGGCGTCGGGCATATGCAAAGGCGACAGCGCGTGAGATTTTGCTCCCGGCCACGGATGATTCAGATTGAGCGGATCGTGGATCGCATGGGCGAACATATCCTTCCACCAGTCGCGTGCCGCCAGCATAGCGGTATACGCATCAGGATCCTGCGGGAACTCGCCCCCCGTTTCCGTCCGTGGGATCAGGCTGTAGCTGCCGCGCCAGCCGGAACGCAATGCGATATGCAGGAACCAGACGTCTGTGCCCGCCAGCCGTTGCAAACTCTGCGGCGGCTTCGGCTGATGATGATCGGTGATGCCGTTGATGTTGATCCACACACGCTGGAAATCCGATGTCGCCTCACTGCCTTGCGGATCCCGCCAGAAGAACGTCACGTTGCACAGGCCATCGACCGGCCGTTCGATCCACGGCGATCCCTGCGTGTTAATTTCATTCCACCACGCCGCGCTGCCCGCATCACCGGCGGATAACAGGGTCTGTGCGGTCGGTTTTTCCGCAGACGAGGATTTCATCATTTTTTCGCTTTGCCGCCTTTTACATCGTGAAGAACAGACACTCCCTGTCGGAGCCTTTACACAATCCCAACAAATAAGGAATGGGAATCGTATTGATAATTATTTTCAATTGCAATAGTGTGTAACCGCCCGTAAAACGGGACGATAAAAATACACATACAACAGGCCATCCTCCTGTTCATTAAGACGATATTGCAGGAAAGGATGGATTTCAGGGCAGAATCCAATATGAAAAGCAGGCTACCACACTATTCTCTGGCAACCTTAATCGGGCTGGGATCGGCGCTCACTTTACCCGCCAGCGCAGCTGAAACTTCCGCAACCGGCACAGCAGAAGCCAGCCAGACCACCGAAGACGCCACGAAAGACACCGGCGATACGCTGGTAATCACCGCCGCACAACAAAACCTTCAGGCTCCCGGTGTATCGACCATCACTTCCGACGAAATCCAGAAACGCCCTCCGGCACGCGACATCAACGAACTGATCCGCACCATGCCCGGCGTCAACCTGACCGGCAACTCCACCAGCGGCCAGCGCGGTAATAACCGCCAGATCGACATCCGTGGCATGGGCCCGGAAAACACCCTGGTGTTGATCGACGGTAAACCGGTCAACAGCCGCAACTCGGTGCGTCAGGGCTGGCGTGGCGAGCGCGATACCCGTGGCGACACCAGCTGGGTTCCGCCGGATATGATCGAGCGCATCGAAGTGATCCGTGGCCCGGCAGCCGCCCGTTACGGCAACGGCGCTGCAGGTGGCGTGGTGAACATCATCACCAAAAAAGACACGCAGGAGTGGCACGGTTCCTGGAATACCTACCTGAACGCACCGCAGCATAAAGACGAAGGCTCGACCAAACGTACCGACTTCAGCCTCTCCGGCCCGCTCAACGATCAGTTCAGTTTCCGTCTGTTCGGTGGCTACAGCAAAACGCAGGCCGACGCGCAGTACATCAACGACGGTCATCAGTCCGAACGCACCGGCACCTATGCCGACACCGTGCCGGCAGGCCGTGAAGGTGTGATCGATAAAAACATCGATGCCCTGCTGCACTGGGATTTCGCCCGAATGCAGTCACTGGAATTTGAAGTGTCCAACAGCCGTCAGGGCAACCTGTATGCGGGCGACACGCAAAACACCAACACCAGTGCGCTGGTGAAAAGCATGTACGGCAAGGAAACCAACCGCATTTACCGCCAGTCTTACTCGGTGACCTACAAAGGCGCGTGGGATAACGGCGTGACCACCAACAACTATGTGCAGTATGAGAAAACCCGTAACTCGCGCATGGATGAAGGGCTGGCGGGCGGTACCGAAGGCATCTTCTCAGACGAAGACTTCAACACCATCGCGCTGGGCGATATTCTCGCGCACAGCGAAGTCAGCGTACCGTTCGAACTCGGCGTGCCGCAAACCGCCACATTCGGTACCGAATGGAACCAGCAGAAGATGAAAGATCCGTCTTCTAATACGCAGGCCATGCTCGGCGGCGCGATTGACGGTATCGACAGCACCGACCGCAGCCCGTATTCGCAGGCGGAGATTTTCTCGCTGTTTGCTGAAGACAACATTGAGCTGACCGACAGCACCATGCTGGTGCCGGGACTGCGTTTCGATCACCACTCCATTGTCGGCAATAACTGGAGTCCGTCCCTCAACCTGTCGCAGGAACTGGGTGACGATTTCACCCTGAAAATGGGCATCGCCCGCGCCTATAAAGCGCCGAGCCTGTATCAGACCAACCCGAACTACGTGCTGTACAGTAAAGGTCAGGGTTGTGCGGCCAGCGGCGGCGGCTGCTATCTGGTGGGGAATAAAGATCTGGATGCCGAAACCAGCATCAACAAGGAGATCGGGCTGGAATTCCACCGTAACGGTTATCAGGCGGGCGTGACCTATTTCCGCAACGATTACCGTAACAAAATCGAATCCGGCTACCTGCCGGCCGGCACTTCTTCCACCGGCACCACCGACGTGTATAAATGGGAAAACGTGCCGAAAGCCGTGGTACAGGGCCTGGAAGGCACGCTCAACATTCCGGTCAGCAGCACCGTTTCCTGGAATAACAACGGCACCTACATGATTGAAAGTAAAAACAAAGAGACCGGCGATTACCTGTCGATCATCCCTGAATTTACCATCAACTCAACGCTGAGCTGGCAGGCAACGGAAGATCTCTCCCTGCAATCCACCCTGACCTGGTATGGCCGTCAGAAGCCGAAGAAATACAACTACAAGGGTGAAGCCGTTACCGGCAGCGAGAAGAATGAAGTCAGCCCGTATTCCGTGGTCGGCATGAGCGGCACCTACACCGCGACCAAAAATGTCAGCGTCACGGCGGGTATCGATAACGTCTTCGACAAACGCCAGTTCCGTGCAGGTAACGCCCAGACTGTGGGTAACGCCACCACCGGCGCCTATATGTATGGCGCAGGCGCAGCCACCTACAACGAACCGGGCCGCACGTTCTACATGAGCCTGAATACGCACTTCTGAGTATGCTGATCGCATAAAAAAGCCACCTGCAAAGGTGGCTTTGTTGTTTCTGAAACCTGAATCCGGATTACAACACGCCCTGCGCCAGCATGGCATCGGCGACTTTCACGAAACCGGCGATATTGGCCCCGCGCACATACTGGGTCTGTTTGCCTTCACCCCCGAACTCCACGCAGGAATGGTGGATATCCAGCATGATGTGACGCAGACGCGCATCCACTTCGTCGGCTTTCCAGCTCAGACGTGCAGCGTTCTGCGCCATCTCCAGGCCGGACGTGGCCACGCCACCGGCATTCGCCGCTTTACCCGGCGCGAACAACACGCCTGCGTCGGTAAACAGATCGGTTGCTTCAATCGTGGTCGGCATGTTTGCGCCTTCCGCCACCGCTTTCACACCGTTGGCGATCAGCACGCGTGCCGCAGAGGCATCCAGTTCATTTTGTGTCGCACAGGGCAGCGCGATATCAACCGGCACGTTCCACGGCTGCTGGCCTTCGAGATAGGTCAGGCCGAGTTTTTGGGCATAATCGGCTACGCGGCCATCGCGGCTGGCTTTGATTTCGGTCAGCAGCGCCAGTTTTTCTGTCGTAAAACCGGCTTCATCCACCACGGTGCCATTGGAATCTGAGGCAGTAATGACCCGTGCGCCCAGTGACATGGCTTTTTCAATCGCGTATTGCGCGACGTTACCGGATCCGGAAACCGCCACGCGCATGCCTTCGAAATCCAGACCATGACGTTT
The DNA here is from genome assembly GCF_021276285.1 of Rahnella victoriana. Lineage (NCBI taxonomy): Bacteria > Pseudomonadati > Pseudomonadota > Gammaproteobacteria > Enterobacterales > Yersiniaceae > Rahnella > Rahnella victoriana. The sequence continues at coordinate 2,274,907 of NZ_CP089919.1, read as the reverse complement.
CAGCATCGATTCAGTGAAATAGATCAGGCCGTAACCGGTGGCTTCCGGGCGGATCAGGCTGCCGCCGAACGACAGCCCTTTGCCGGTGAATACGCTGGCGGTGTTGTTGGAGAGCTTTTTCATCATCCCCGCCATATAGCCGACTTCACGCCCGCCGACACCGATATCGCCCGCAGGCACATCGGTATCCGGCCCGAGATGGCGATAAAGTTCCAGCATCAGCGCCTGACAGAAACGCATGATCTCGCCTTCGCTTTTGCCCTTCGGATTGAAATCACTGCCGCCCTTCCCGCCGCCCATCGGCAACGTGGTCAGCGCATTTTTGAAGGTTTGTTCGAAACCGAGGAATTTAAGAATCGATAAATTGACCGACGGATGGAAACGCATCCCGCCTTTATACGGGCCGATGGCCGAGCTGAACTGCACGCGCCAGCCACGGTTCACCTGCACCTGATTTTTGTCATCCACCCACGCGATGCGGAACTGAATGACACGCTCCGGCTCCACCAGACGCTCGAGTAACGCAGAACGGCGGTATTGCGGATGTTGTTCGAGGAAAGGCCATAGCGTGGTCATAACTTCACGTACGGCCTGAGAGAATTCGACCTGATGCGGGTCGCGTTGTTGCACTGAGGATAAGAACTGTTCGAGGGATTGAATCTGATCCATTAAGGTAAAACTCCGTCTGTAAGTGATGTTGTCTTTTTTATTTACTGCTTATTTTTTGACTATGCATCGACTGACAAGCGGACATCAAGAAATTTATTTCCTCAATAAAGACCCTACGATTTGCGACCTTCCAGCTTCAGCAGCAATGCCTTGTTATCCAGCCCCCCGGCAAAGCCGGTTAACTTACCGGAAGCGCCAATCACACGGTGACACGGTGCGACAATGGAAATCGGGTTACGGCCATTGGCGGCACCGACTGCGCGAACGGCTTTCGGGCGGCCGATCCGGCGGGCGATATCGCTATAACTGCGCGTTTCACCAAAAGGAATTTCCAGCAACGCCGCCCAGACTTCCTTCTGGAATGCGGTGCCGGTGAAATCGAGTTCCAGTTCAAAACAGGTACGTTCGCCCGCAAAATATTCGTTCAGCTGTTGCTCGGTTTTCAGCAGGATTGGAAACGCCGGGTCTTCAAGCATCTCGCCTAACGGCACACGACCGTCGATTTCACATTCCCACAAAATCGCCGTCAGTTTGTCGCCTTTCGCTGCCAGTGTCAGCAGCCCCACCGGTGATGCCATGCGCTTGAATCTGTATTCCATCAGTCCCTTCCTCTGCGAGTTTTACGCTCCACACTTTACCGGAAAGGCAGGAACCGACGAAAATTATTTCAGGCTTATCGGGTTAAATGACAGTCATCAGCCCAGCAATCCCAGCTTACCGGTCAGTTTGCGCACCACTTTCTTTTTGCCCGCCAGCGCGATGCCCAGCAGTTGCAGATTGTCCGTCGGCACAACCGACACGGCCTCGCGAAAAGCGGCGTAATCGGTGGTTTGCTGGCCTTCGACCGGGAAAATAATGCCGTCCATTTCCTCATCATTAAGCAGGTGCTGATGAAGTTGCGTGAGTTGTTCGCTGTCGGCAACCAGAACGCTGATACCAATCGGGATCAGCCCCGGATGGGCGCGGTTATCGGCATCAATCAGCGGCTCGCCCACCAGTGCGGGATGGCGCTGTCCGAGCGTCAGCGCCAGTACGGCGGCGGCATTGGCGGCATGTCCTGCGGCAAGTTGCTGATTGATCACAATCACGCAGCGTTCAGGGGATGAGGGAAGAAGGGTTGCAGGGGTATTCATGATGACAGGCTCCGGTTCAGTTGAAATCTGAGCTTAACCCGTCACTTTTTCTTAATCTGGAAGATTTGTGCACAGACGCCGGTAATGCGCTGGCGTGAGCTGATACGCACGGCGGAACCAGCGCCCGAGATGGCTCTGATCGGCAAACCCTAAATCGGCGGCCACGGCAGCCGGCGTACGCCCGAGCGCCAGCCCTTCGCGGGCGCGGGTCAGTTTCAGCTGAATAAGATAGGCGTGCGGCGGCAATCCGAATTCGGCTTTAAACGCACGGCTGACCACAAAACGGCTTTCACCGGTTGCCGCCGCCAGTTGTTCGAGGCCGACGTCTTCATGCAGATGCGCATGCAGATATTCCCGCGCCTGATGCGCCACCCGCGACCAGGGCGCATCCCCCAGAAGCCGCGGCGGTTGCCAGGTGAGATGCCCGCCCAGCGCACTGAGCAAGCCGTCGAGCGCAGTCTGGCGCACAATGCGCAGCTCTTTACCGTGCAGCGCCTGAAACGCCCGCGAGGTCGCCTGCGCCAGTTGCGGATCCTGCGCTAAGGTATTTTCGAAACTCGGGTCACCGGCAGAAGACAGCGAATCGCGCCGCGCCGCCAGTTCACGGCTCAGCCACTGCGGATCGAGATACAGCATGTGATAGGTAAAACCGCCAGGCTGCACGGCATCGCCGTCATGAATTTCACCCGGCTCGAGCATAAAGACTTTGCCCGGCAAACTCTGGTGCTTCTGGCGGCGGCAACTGAACTGCTGCAAACCGTACTGGGTAACGCCGACCAGATAGCTGTCATGCCAGTGAGGATCGTACGCATGGCCTTCGAAATGGGCGTGGATCGTTTCGATCCCGCTGTCTTTATCTTTCGATAAGTCGACCCAGTTTGCAGACGCCATACATCCCCCGCTGAATGAATTAACAACAGGGTAACAAATAGGCGGAGTGAATAAAACTCGGGCGGCTCCCTCCCCTGCGAAGGGGAGGGCTGGGGTGGGGTATTAAGGTCAGATCGCAATGCGTAAACATCGACTATTTTATGGTTTGCTAAACCCCCTCCCTGCCTCCCCCTTCGCAGGGGGAGGAGCTAAAAACCGACTACAAAGACTTTGCCCGGCAAACTCTGGTGCTTCTGGCGGCGGCAACTGAACTGCTGCAAACCGTACTGGGTAACGCCGACCAGATAGCTGTCATGCCAGTGAGGATCGTACGCATGGCCTTCGAAATGGGCGTGGATCATTTCGATCCCGCTGTCTTTATCTTTCGATAAGTCGACCCAGTTTGCAGACGCCATACATCCCCCGTTGAATGAATTAACAACAGGGTAACAAATAGGCGGAGTGAATAAAACTCGGGCGGCTCCCTCACCTGCGAAGGGGAGAGAGATACACTGCAACTCACTGCAACAACTAAAATTTCTCTGGAAAGCAACTCCCAATACGCCACTTAGCTGGTTGGTTTAAGACGCCTATTTACGCTATAGTCGCGCCGCTGCGGAAAAATCCGTGGCCGGGATTTGCACCCCGGAAACTATAAGGGCGCACTTGATGATATGCATTGAGTGTCAATGCTTGTGCACACCTATTGTTTGCGCAGTATAAATACTGTACTCACAATATCAATGGTGGCTCAGGCAGGGCTGACTTCGGTCAGGCCGGTGTCCTTGTAGGCCGGTAGTGCAAACCCTGTCTGAGCTATCACCATGAGATTTGCACCTCCGGTGATAGTCGTCACGACTACAAGGAGATGTATCAATGAAACTGCCACACAACCCTACTTTCCTGCCCTATCTCGTTCCTGTTCAGTCTTTATCAGGAGCATTCAATTATGACTAGTCACGACTGGCATCCGGCCGACATTATTGCTGCATTGCGCAAGAAGGGCACCACGCTGGCAGCCGTCTCACGTGCGGCTGGCCTGAGTTCATCGACGCTTTCGAATGCCCTTTCCCGCCCATGGCCAAAAGGCGAAATGCTGATTGCTCAGGCCATTGGTGTACAACCTTCGCTTATCTGGCCGAGCCGGTATTTTGATCAGGAAACGATGACGTTTATTGAGCGAAAAATCAGGGTACGGGGAAAATAAAACTCGGGCGGCTCCCTCCCCTGCGAAGGGGAGGGCTGGGGTGGGGTATTAAGGTCAAAATCAAGAAGTTAAAGTGTGATTTAACAAGGTGTTAGTCATTAAAACCCCCTCCCTGCCTCCCCCTTCGCAGGGGGAGGAGCTAAAAACCGTCTGCTTTATCTCCTGCACTTGCAGGGTAGGAAGTTAGTGCTTCACGCTTTCGATAAAGGTTTTACGGGCGGTTTTGGAACCCAGACGTTCGGCTTCGTCCAGCAGTTTCAGGGCCTTATCGACGTCCCCTGCTTTCACTGCTTTCTTAATCGCGTCATTGAAGTAGGTTTCTGAATCGCTGAGCATTGGCTCGCTCGGTTTTGCCGGTGCTGCGGCAGGCGCAGGCGCTTGTGTGCTGCCGACGACGACCGGTGCAGCGGCGGCTGGTGCGGAAGACGGGAAGATCTGACCAATCATCACGTTACCGGTTTTCTGCTCGGCTGTGACTTTCAGGCTCAGCGTGCCGGTCGGGGTATGACGGGCAATCGGATCCGGGATATCCGGTACGGCGTTACCCACGCCCGCAGCGAAAGCTTTCGCCGGGTTGACCATCTGCGTGGTTTCTGCCAGATCCTGACGGGTGGTGTACACCAGCAGATAAATTTGTTTCTGACCCAGTGCCGGTGTCAGTTTCAGTGTGCCTTCCAGACGGTCGCTCGAGACGATGCCCGGTTTCTGATACGGGAAATAGCTGGAAGGGTAAAACGCAGCCGGACGCATCTGCTCATCCAGCACCAGAACATTTGGCGCATACACGGTTTTACCGGTCGCGATACTGGTCAGTGTAATTTCAAGCGAACCCCGGTCGGCTGGCAACGCGAAAGCCCCGACGGCGCCCTGAATCTCACCCTGATTGATTTCAACACTGGACGTCCCCAGCGTCACATCCTGCGTCACTGGCGGAACCAGCGGCGTCCATGAAAGGTTGCGTAAGGTCTGGCTGGAAATAGCCGGTGCCGTATTCGCATCATTTTGCGCAGCATTCACCACCGCAGGGGCAGCAGCCAACAGGCTCAGCGACAGACACAGTGACAGCAGATTCTTTTTCATTATTGTTTCCTTTGAAATCACCATGAAGGCTGGCGGTCATCAGCGATAATCCGCCAGCCAGCACATCTTCTTTACTGCGTTTTTTTAAAGCTTACATTGCCATTTTTCCAAACTCTTTCGGGTTGCCGGAAGGCGGCAAGCGTCCAAGTCCCCGGGAGCGTAGACAACTACGTGACCGGGGCGAGGACGCGCAGCCAACGCATCGGCAGCGCGAAGGAGGAAGGAAAAAATTACCACCAGATTTCCATCTGGGCGCCGAAGGTTACTTCATCGTCATTACCACGGCTGAAGGTACGGGTGCTGGTGTCATTCATTGCTAAGCCATTGCTTGCGCCGCTGTCAGTGTCGTAGCCCCATTTCTCATCCCAGTTCGCATAGGTTGCGAACACACGGATGGCCGGACGTGACCAGATGCTGTCGCCCGCCTGCCATTGTTGCGCCAGGGTGACTTTGTACTGTCCGTTTTTGTCGCCGGTACGCTGGGATTTCACGTTGTCGTAACCGACTTCCAGCAAGGTGCTCATGATCGGGGTCCATTTGTACATCGGACGGACACCGACGGTGTACCAGGTGGTGCCATTGTTGTTATCGCGGTCAACGTCCTGATACATCGCCACGTACATCAGGCTCCAGGTGTCGTTGAAGTCGATCGCACCGTGGTCGAGCACACGAACCATGCTGCCGTTGTTGTTGATGGCTGCACCGTTGGAGTGGCCGTTCGCCGCGCCCTGACCCGGATCGGTCATGGAATCAGACGCGTATTGCAGTACGAATTTGTTGTAGCCGTTATAGATGCTTTGCGTATGTTCTGCGGTGACCAGGAAACCGTCTTTGGTCGCGTCGTCAGCCAGTGTGTAACCGTCACGCGCATTGGCACGACCGTAATCCACACCTAACTCCAGCACGCCGCCCGGGTTCGTTTGCAGACCTGCCAGACGCACGTCGAACACGTCATTGGAGGTTGGCACTTCGTCACGCTGATCGGCGATGTAACCGTATGAACCGCCACTTTCGGTGTTACGGGTTGCCGCCAGAGACAGCTTACCGAAGCCCAGATCGATATCTTCCAGACCGGCACCAGGACCTGAAATATCCCAGTAGTAGAAGTCGATCATGTGAACGTCATGACGTTGGTAGAAACGCTTACCGGCCCAGATGGTGGAACCCGGCAGCCATTCGATCAGGTTTTTACCCTTCACGTTTGCTTCGCGGAAAGCCGGATCGGTTGACTCCCAGTCGTTCTGTTGTGAGACGGAATACGCCACGTTGGTGTCGAAGTAGAAGCTCTTATCCCCTTCTTTCCACACTTCCTGACCCAGTTTCAACTCTGCATAGGTCTCACATTCGTTACCGAGACGGTATTTGCTGTCTGCGCCCGTTGCTTTGAAACATTGCTGTTCGCCGCCGCTGCCGGTCCAGCCAATACCCGAACGGGCATAACCTGTGAAATCCACCGCCATTGCTTGTGTAGAAAGGATGCCAGCAGCCACTGCCAGCGCCAGGGAAGAACTACGCATTGTGATCATCATTTTCTCCTGTAGGGGATCGCGTGCTTTCAAACACCAGGTTCGGGGTGTAACCGGCGACATGCGGTTCCGTCTTCACGGAACAGATGGCAGCGGTGTGGCGGCAAACCGATGGCGAATGTTGCACCTTCTTCTACCAGCACCACGTCGTTCTGGCGGTACACCAGGTTCTGACGAATTGCCGGAATTTGGATGTGGATCTGTGTTTCGTTACCCAGTTGCTCGACGACCTGCACTTCACCGGACAGCGTCACTTCCGCGACGTCGCTGGGCAGAAGGTGTTCAGGGCGAATACCCAGTGACAGGTTGCTGCCGACTTTCACGTCAGTACCTTCCACCGGCAGCCAGACTTGCTGGCGGTTTGGCAACTCGACCTGCACACGCGCAGGTTCAGCACCGGTGACTTTCACCGGCAGGAAATTCATTTTTGGTGAGCCGATAAACCCGGCGACAAAACGGTTGGCAGGATAGTGATACAGCTCGAGCGGCTTCCCGACCTGGGCGATATGTCCGGCATCGAGCACCACGATTTTATCGGCCAGCGTCATCGCTTCGACCTGATCGTGGGTCACGTAAATCATGGTGCGTTTCAGGCGCTTATGCAGGCGTGAAATCTCAATGCGCATCTGCACACGCAGCGCGGCATCTAAGTTAGAAAGCGGTTCATCGAGCAGGAACACCGTCGGTTCGGCCACCAGCGTACGGCCAATCGCCACGCGCTGACGTTGTCCGCCGGACAGGGCTTTCGGGCGTCGGTCGAGCAGGTGCGCCAGTTGCAGCACTTCGGAAACCTGATTGACCCGCTGGCTGATTTCAGCTTTTTTCGCCCCGGCCAGCTTCAGGCCAAACGACATGTTTTCTGCGACAGAAAGATGCGGATACAGCGCATAAGACTGGAACACCATGCCGATGCCGCGATCAGCCGGTGGCACTTCGTTCATGCGTTTATCACCAATCTTCAGTTCGCCGGAAGTGATGTCTTCCAGACCGGCAATCATGCGCAGCAGGGTTGATTTACCGCAGCCGGACGGACCGACAAACACCACAAACTCGCCTTCTTCTATTTCCAGATTGATGTCGCTGGAAATCACCGTATCGCCAAAGGCTTTGTACACGCTGTTAAGGGAAACGCTCGCCATCCTGAACTCCTGTACTTGCTGCCAGCGAGAAAACTCAATGCAACGAAGAGTGAAGGAATAGCCGCTAAGCGTAATCATCCGTAACAAAGTTTTTCATGGGGGAGGAGCAGGGAGGATGACGGATTCGCGCAACCGGATGAAAGTTCACAGCAAAAATCAAATTCGTGATCTGAATGGCAAAAAACGACGCATATTTTTGAGTGATGAACCACATAACGCCAGAGAGTGTCGGCGGGATCACATTCTGAGAGGCGGGGGCGTAGAGGGGGGGATGATGAAGCGTTGTCGGGTTGAATCCACACTGGCGTCGTACCCTGTCTTTTCCCGTCTCAGACGACAGAAAACCGACTCTTCACAGGAAATAAAAAGGATTGGATTATGACTCTCAGCATTAAAAAGATTGTTAAACAAACACTGGCACTCTCAGCGCTGGCTACGCTGGTGCTGTCATCTTCCGCGTTCGCCAAAATAGAAGAAGGAAAGCTGGTCATCTGGATCAACGGTGACAAAGGCTACAACGGCCTGGCGGAAGTCGGTAAGAAATTCGAAAAAGACACCGGCATTAAAGTCACGGTAGAACATCCGGACAAGCTGGAAGAAAAATACCCGCAAGTGGCAGCCACCGGCGGCGGCCCTGACATTATCTTCTGGGCGCATGACCGTTTTGGCGGCTACGCACAATCCGGCCTGCTGGCTGAAATCAGCCCGGATCAGACTTTCAAAGACAAACTGTTCCCGTTCACCTGGGATGCGGTCACCTTCAACGGCAAGCTGATCGGCTATCCGGTCGCGGTTGAGGCGCTGTCACTGATTTACAACAAAGACATCATTAAAGAAGCGCCAAAAACCTGGGAAGAAATCCCGGCGCTGGACAAAGAGCTGCGCGCCAAAGGCAAGAGCGCCATCATGTGGAACTTGCAGGAACCGTACTTCACCTGGCCAATCATTGCCGCTGACGGCGGTTATGCCTTCAAATATGAAAACGGCAAATACAACATCAAAGACACCGGCGTCAATAACGCAGGTTCACAGGCTGGCCTGCAATTCATCATCGATCTGGTGAAAAACAAACACATTAACGCCGACACCGATTATTCCATCGCCGAAGCCGCCTTCAACAAAGGCCAGACCGCCATGACCATCGACGGTCCGTGGGCGTGGTCAAACCTCGACAAGAGCAAAATCAACTATGGCGTAACGCTGCTGCCAAGCTTCCACGGCAAGCCGTCTAAACCGTTCGTCGGCGTCCTGACTGCCGGGATCAACGCCGCCAGCCCGAACAAAGAACTGGCGAAAGAGTTCCTGGAAAACTACCTGATCACCGACGAAGGTCTGGAGGTGGTGAATAAGGACAAACCACTGGGTGCCGTGGCGCTGAAAACCTATCAGGAACAGCTGGAAAAAGATCCGCGTATCGCTGCAACCATGGCGAACTCGAAAAACGGCGAAATCATGCCAAACATCCCGCAGATGAGCGCCTTCTGGTACGCAGAACGCAGCGCCATCATCAACGCAGTGAATGGCCGTCAGACGGTGCCGCAGGCGCTGAAAGATGTAGAAACCCGCATTACCAAGTAATGCCAGCGTTTTAGCTCAATGAACGGTACGGAGCCGACCTGCTCCGTACCGCCACTACAAGGATTGTCCCTATGCCAGTAGCCAAAAAACGGCCGTTCAGCAATGCGTTTAAGTGGCTGATCATCGCCCTGCTCGCCTGCCTGACCGGTTATCTGATCGTGCTGATGTATGCGCAGGGTGAATACCTCTTTGCCGTTCTGACCCTGATCCTTTCCGGCGTCGGCTTATACATTTATGGCAACCGCCGCGCCTATTCGTGGCGCTACGTCTACCCCGGTCTGGCCGGGATGTCGTTGTTTGTGCTGTTCCCGTTGGTCTGCACCATCGCGATTGCCTTTACTAATTACAGCAGCACCAACCAGCTGACTTTCGAGCGCGCACAGTCGGTCCTGATGGGGCGTGAATTCCAGGGCGGCAAGGCGCTGAATTTTGCGCTCTTCCCTGCTGGTGAAAAGTCTGCCGGTGATAAATGGCAACTGGCGCTGACGTCGCCGGATAACAGCGAAACGCTGGTTTCTCCGCCTTTTGCTTTCGATGCTCAGACACCGCAAACGCTGGAGATGCTGCCGCAAACCGCGCCGTCGGCTGAAAAAGCCGGGCTGCGGGTGGTGACACAAAACCGTCTGGCGCTCGGTCAGATCTCTGCAAAATTACCCGACGGTGAAACGTTGCGCATGAGTTCCCTGCGCCAGTTCTCCGGCACCCAGCCACTGTACAAACTCGGCGAAGATGAAAAACAGCTGACCAACGTACAAACCGGCACCCTTTACCGCCCGAACATGGACAGCGGTTTTTATCAGGCCGTAAATGCGCAGGGCGAATGGCAGGCTGAAAAACTCAGCCCCGGCTTTACCGTCGGCATCGGCTGGGGCAACTTCCTGCGCGTATTGCATGACGAAGGGATCCAGAAACCCTTCCTGTCGATTTTCGTCTGGACCGTGGTGTTTGCGCTGCTGACCGTGGTGCTCACCGTCGCCGTCGGCATGGTGCTGGCCTGCGTCGTGCAGTGGGAGGAGCTGAAAGGCAAGGCGGCGTACCGCATCCTGCTGATCCTGCCGTATGCCGTTCCCGCGTTCATTTCGATTCTGATTTTCAAAGGGTTATTCAACCAGAGCTTTGGTGAGATCAACCTGATGCTCAGCGCCCTGTTTGGCATCAAACCGGCGTGGTTCAGCGACCCGTGGACTGCCAAAAGCATGATCATCATCGTCAACACCTGGCTCGGTTATCCGTACATGATGATCCTGTGCATGGGCCTGCTGAAAGCCATTCCTGACGACCTTTACGAAGCGTCAGCCATGGACGGCGCGACGCCGATGCAGAACTTCTTCCGCATCACGCTGCCGCTATTGATCAAACCGCTGACCCCGCTGATGATCGCCAGCTTTGCGTTTAACTTTAATAACTTCGTGCTGATCCAGCTGCTGACCAACGGCGGCCCGGACATGCTCGGCACCACCACGCCTGCGGGTCATACCGATTTGCTGGTCAGCTACACCTACCGCATCGCCTTCGAAGGCGGCGGCGGACAGGACTTCGGGCTGGCGGCGGCGATTGCCACGCTGATCTTCCTGCTGGTAGGTGCGCTGGCTGTCGTGAACCTGAAAGCCTCACGCATGAAATTCGACTAAGGAGAAACAGACAATGCCCATGGTTAAACCTAAGTCGCAGAAAGTCAGATTGCTGGTCACGCATCTTTTACTGCTGTGTTTTCTGGCGCTGATCCTGTTCCCGCTGCTGATGGTCTTCGCCATCTCGCTGCGCCCCGGTAACTTCGCCACCGGCAGCCTGATCCCCGATCAGGTGTCGTGGGATCACTGGAAACTGGCGCTCGGCATCGCGGTCACCAACAGCGACGGCAGCATCACGCCGCCGCCGTTCCCGGTCATGTTGTGGCTGTGGAACTCGATCAAGATCGCCGGGATCACTGCGGTTGGTATCGTGGCGCTGTCCACCACCTGCGCCTACGCCTTTGCCCGCATGAAATTCCGTGGCAAAAGTTCGCTGCTCAAGGGGATGCTGATCTTCCAGATGTTCCCGGCGGTGCTGTCGCTGGTGGCGTTATACGCCCTGTTCGACCGCCTCGGCATGTACGTGCCGTTCCTCGGGCTGAACACCCACGGCGGCGTGATCTTCGCCTATATGGGCGGCATCGCCCTGCACGTCTGGACCATCAAAGGCTATTTCGAAACCATCGACGGTTCGCTGGAAGAAGCCGCCGCGCTGGACGGTGCCAGCCCGTGGCAGGCGTTCCGGCTGGTGCTGCTGCCGCTGTCCGTGCCGATTCTGGCGGTGGTATTTATTCTGTCGTTTATCGCGGCCATCACCGAAGTGCCGGTGGCGTCTTTACTGCTGCGTGATGTGAACAGCTACACCCTGGCAGTGGGTATGCAGCAATATCTGAACCCGCAAAACTACCTGTGGGGCGATTTCGCGGCAGCCGCCATATTGTCCGCTATCCCGATTACGGCAGTGTTCCTGATTGCTCAACGATGGCTGGTCGGCGGCTTAACGGCAGGCGGTGTGAAAGGTTAACGGTAAGGCTAATGCGCTTTGTAATACTTGATCAATTCCCTGTGTCTTGGGCGGCTGAATAAGCCGCCTTTTTTTATTACATCCTCTGAATTCTAATAATGAACTCAATCATTTATAAGACTTAATCGCAAAGCCCAAGCTCTTTTCCTCCGATTTCACGAATATGCCTGAAGGCACTTTTTACCGAATCAATATCCTGCCCGCCTACCGCAAATTCCTCGAAACAATTACGCCATTCGCGAACCGCTTTCCACACTGAATCAATTTCATTGATCGCCAGCTGGCGGCTGAGGCCAAAACGCTCAGACCAGGAAACCGCATTAATCAATGTTGCTTCCCGGCCAAACTGGCCCACACCTAAATGCAGAAGACGAGAATAAGTGCCACTTGGGCGCGGAACAACGTCATATAAAGGGCTGAGACGCCATGCCAGAGAAACAGATTGCGGGGGTTCCTGACACTCAGAAACTGCCAACTGAGCGGGATCATCCATCAGAATAAAACCATGATTTCTTAAATGATCATCGTCGTTGTTAATTAAAATATTAAATATCATTCGTTTAAACAGCTCAGTTAAATCCTGCTGAAGAAACTTTGCGTTCAGATGCATTCTCATGGCATCAGCCATATCCGCATAACTGCTTTTCGGTGAGTCCATCTCATGCAAGTCCATGAATGTCAGCGCGGAATTAAAAAAGTGCTTTCAGAAGTCATAATCTTTAAGTTCCCTCTCGGATAATGCACGGGCGCGCTGAGGTCTGATTTTCTCATTCATCGACTGTACGACGTTGTCTTCCCCTGATAAGAGGTCGGCCAAAGTTACTCCCGGACGAATGGCATCGAGATAACGCAGAATTTGTCCTATTGCGACACTTGTATCTCCATTCTCAATCCTGCTGACAGTATTTCTGCCAAGGTTGGCTCGCACCGCTGCTTCGGATTGCGTCATCTTTCGTGCAATCCGGCTTTCAGCGAGCAAGCGTCCCATTTCGCGGAGTTGCTGCAAAAGATTTTCCGATACCAGCAAAGATTGAGAACGTTTCATATTGCACCTTAAAATAAACATTATGTCATTAGTGATTACTTTAAGGTGCAATGAAAACTAAGCAAGATAAAGTTTGGAGTGCTGCGGAAAGCCTGACCGCAGTCTTTATCCGGGTTTTGTTATTGGTTGATTTATAAGCACAAATAAAAAAGGAGCACTCCCTCACGGCAGCACTCCCTTTTTCACTTCTGTTTTAAACCTCAGCTTACCGACACTTTCCGGCGGCGTTTATCGAGGTCTTTAATCAGCTTATTCACCTGCTCGTCAGCGAACATCTCTTCGAGCGTGTGGGACAACTTACGGCGCCAGTTCGGGTATTCGTCGCTGGTGCCGGGCAAGTTGACCGGTGCGTCCATGTCCAGCCAGTCTTCCGGTTGCAGGCCGAGCAAGGCACAGGCGCTGTCGGCGACGTAACGTTGCAGGCCACGGTTCAGTACCGGGGTCATTTCCATCAGTGCCGCTTTGCGTCCGGTTTTCTTCGGGATGCAGTCGTAATGATGTAAACCGTCGAGCAGCCCCTGACGCGCACGGGCGCGGTCGGCGTACAGCTCCTGCAAAACGGCTTCGTCACGGTATAAACCGAGCGTTTTACCCAGCGCCAGATCGTCGCTTTGCCAGTAACCGCGCAGCGTCGGCAGGTCATGCGTGGTGATGGTTGCCATCGCCTGCACCGGATACGACTGCGGCGCACGAAAGTTGTTTTCCTCATCGCGCTCGAAATACAGCACCTTATAGGAATACACGCCGCCTTCGCGCAGCTTACTGACGATTTCCACCGGCACGGTGCCCAGATCCTCGCCGATCACCATGCAGCGGTGACGCTGACTTTCCAGCGCCAGGATCGCCAGCAGATCGTCCACCGGATATTGCACATAGGCGCCTTTATCCGCCGTTTCACCGGCCGGGATCCACCACAGGCGCAGCAGGGTCATCACATGATCGATACGCAACGCCCCGCAACTGGTCATGTTGGAACGCAGAAGATCGATAAACGGCTGATAGCCGCGTCTGACCATCACGTGCGGATCCATCGGACGCAGATCCCAGTTCTGGCCGAGCGGACCGAGAATGTCCGGCGGTGCGCCAACGGAGGCTTTCAGGCAATAGAGTTCGCCGTCGCCCCAGGTTTCAGACCCGCCCTGCACCACGCCAACCGCCAGATCACGATACAGCCCCATCGGCATCTCGTGTTGCTGGCTGGTGTGATAGCACTGCGTAAACTGGGTTTCCGCCAGCCATTGCAGCCACAGGTAAAACTCCACGTCCTGCGCATGTTGTTCGCAGAAAGCGCGCACGGCCGGGCCGCGGGCATCATGGTATTTTTCCGGCCAGCGGTTCCAGCCCAGCGCCACATCGCTCTCCTGCGCCAGATGCTCGTACAGCGCATCAAACGCCGCCTGTAAATACAGACTTTCACCGCCCTGTTTGACGAAATGGCGCAGGGATTTCACCTGCGGATCCTGCGCCTTACGGCTCTGGAAATGCGCGTAAGCCAGACGCAGACCTTCTAATTTCAGCGGCATGACGCTGGCGTAATCCACCCAGTCGTTGGCGCGGACGGCCTGCAAACGCTGTTGCGTCACCGGCTGATGCCACCACTGTTGCGCCGCGTCGCTGAGACGAAAATCCTCCACCGCGCTGACGTCGATATAAATCACGTTCAGCCAGCGGCGGGACGACGGACTGTACGGGCTGGCCGCCACCGGATTGGCCGGATACAGCGCGTGGATCGGGTTCAGCCCGACAAACGCGCCACCGCGTTCGGCGACGTTTTTCAGCATCAGATTCAGATCGCCGAAATCGCCGATGCCCCAGTTGTTCTCCGAGCGCAGCGTATAAAGCTGCACGCAGGCGCCCCACAGTTTTTTACCGGCCAGCAGGGCGTCCGGTTCGTAACAGCGTTTCGGCGCGACAATCACCCGGCAATCCCACTGCTGTGCATCCTGCTTCAGCGTCAGCTGGTGATAACCGGTTGGGATTTTGCCCGGCAGCGCCAGCGTCATTTTGCCGCTGATGCGCCCGCTCTGCGTGGTGCCGCTTTCCAGTTTCAGTGTCCAGGCATACTCGCCTTCCCCGCCGACCGGCAATGCCAGACGGCTGCCGGTGACGAACACTTTGACCGCCGGGACCGGCGTGGCCGCCGGGCGTTTACCGGCCACCCAGCCCATCGCCGACAACAGTTCACGCTTGGTTTCAGGGGCAATCGCCTGCTGCTTGCCATGCGCGTTAATGAAGCCTGAGGCAATCCCCGCCTCTCTGGCCGCCTGTTCCAGTGCTTTGTTCTCCATGCGGACTCCTTATCGCTTCGCCTGCCAGATCCGCTGCTGATAATCGCGGATCGAACGGTCGGAACTGAACATCCCTACGCGGGCCGTGTTGAGGATTGTTTTACGCGTCCACTCATCCTGATCGCGATACAGCACGTCCACTTTCTGCTGCGCCGCGCAGTAATCCGCAAAGTCCGCCAGCACCAGATACGGATCGCCGCCGCCCAGCAGGCTGTCGAGCATCAGGCTGAACGCCTGCTTGTCGCCATCGCTGAAGAAGCCGTTTTCCAGTTCTTTAAGGATCTTATCCAGATGCTTGTCTTTCTTACGGATTTTCAGCGGATCGTAACCTTTAGCCTGCAAGGCTTTTACCTGATCGACGGTATTGCCGAAGATGAAGATGTTGTCTTCCCCGACCTCTTCGGCGATCTCGACGTTCGCTCCGTCGAGCGTGCCGACGGTCAGCGCGCCGTTCAGCGCCAGCTTCATGTTGCCGGTGCCGGACGCTTCTTTACCGGCAGTCGAAATCTGCTCGGACACGTCAGCCGCCGGGATCATCAGTTCGGCCACGGACACGCGGTAATCCGGGATAAACACCACTTTGATGCGGTCGCGGACCCGCGGATCGTTATTCACTTTTTCCGCCACTTTGTTGATGGCGTAAATGATGTTTTTCGCCAGGTAATAACCCGGTGCGGCTTTCGCGCCGAACAGGAAGACGCGCGGCACCATGTCCATGTCCGGGTTATCGCGCAACTGGCGGTACAGCGACAAAATGTGCAGCAGGTTGAGATGCTGACGTTTGTATTCGTGCAGGCGTTTGATCTGCACGTCGAAAATCGCGTCCGGGTTGAGCGTCAGCCCCATGACGTTTTTGACGTAACCGGCCAGTTTGATTTTGTTCTGGCGCTTAATCGCCTGATAACGCTGACGGAATTTTTTATTCTCCGCAGAACTTTCCAGCCCTTTCAGCGCATCGAGATTGTTCACCCATTCGGTTTTCAGCGTGTCGTCAATCAGCGAAGACAACGCCGGGTTGCACTGTTTCAGCCAGCGGCGTGGCGTAATGCCGTTGGTGACGTTATGGAATTTGTTCGGCCACAACTGGTGATATTCCGGGAACAGATCCTTCACCACCAGCTCGGAATGCAGCGCCGCGACACCGTTCACCGCAAAACCGCTGACCACGCACAGATTGGCCATGCGTACCTGTTTGTTCTGGTGAACTGACAGTTTCTCCCACACTGCTTTGTCGCCCGGCCACTGTTTGTCGACCACTTTTTTGAAGCGGGCGTTGATGGCTTTGATCAGCGAGAAATGGCGCGGCAGCAGGCTGCGCACCAGTTTTTCATCCCAGCACTCCAGCGCTTCCGGCATCAGCGTGTGGTTGGTGTAGGCAAACGTCTGGCTGGTGATCGCCCAGGCGGCGTCCCATTCCAGCTGGTGTTCGTCGAGCAAAATACGCAGCAGTTCAGGAATGGCGATGGTCGGGTGCGTGTCGTTGAGCTGGATGACTTCGAATTTCGGTAAATCTTCAATTTTGCGGCCGAGGAAATGATGACGGCGCAGGATATCGCCGACGGAACAGGCGCACTGGAAATACTGCTGCATCAGGCGCAGGCGTTTACCGGCGTCATGATTGTCGTTCGGATACAGCACTTTGGTGAGCTTCGCGGCATCAATGCCTTTCTGCTCCGCTTTGAGGAATTCGCCGTCGTTAAACAGCGTCAGGTCAAACGGATGCACGTCGGTGGCCTGCCACAGACGCAGCGGCTGGGTGACTCCGTTTTGGTAACCGACCACCGGCAGATCCCAGGCTTCACCGCGCAGGGTGAACGCCGGATGCCACTGTTCTTCGCCCTTTTCGTTTTTCGTCAGCTTGCCGCCAAAGGCGACATCGACGGACAGCGCGCTGTTGTGGCGGAACCACGGATAGCTTTCGCGGTGCCAGTTATCCGGCGCTTCCTGCTGTTTGCCTTCGCTGAAGGACTGACGGAATAAACCGTACTGATAATTCAGGCCGTAGCCGGTCGCCGGTTGCCCGACGGTGGCCATCGAATCGAGGAAACAGGCCGCCAGACGGCCTAATCCGCCATTCCCCAGCGCCGGATCGGTTTCCTGCTCCAGCACGTCAGCCAGCTCGACGCCCTGTTCTTTCAGCGCCTGACTGACCGTGTCATACCAGCCGAGATTAATCAGGTTATTCGCGGTCAGGCGCCCGATCAGGAATTCCATCGAAATGTAGTTAACGTGGCGCTGCGGCTGTTTCGTGGCTTCTGGCGCGGGCTGGGCGCTCAGTTGTTCGGATAATGCGGCACTGGTGGCCTGCCACCACTGATGCGGAGTCATATCCTGTGCCTGTTGCAAACCGAACCCCTGCCACTGGCGTTTCAGCGCGGCTAAAAACTGTGTCTTATCCAAAGTCACCTGCATCACATGCCTCTTTATCCGAAAATTTGTTGGGAAAGTCTGATGTTGATTATCACTATGCTGACGCGTGTGTCGGTGAGCAGCATCATCCCGCCAAAGATTAGGCAGGGAGGAGAAACGGGGCGTAGCCGGAGGAGACGGGGCATCAGGGCGAATGCCTGAAAATTTGTATTAAGAAGTGTGATGCAGAGCAACTTAACGGCATGTAAAAACGTAACATTCTTGCAATCAATGTTTCAAAGGAGGACTTTAGAAAAAGTGATTAATTACACGCTGTGAAATAAATAACGCCCCTTCTGTCTTTCTGTCAAAAGAATCGAAAAAAATGCTGATCCCGTCAAAATTGAGCCGCCCGGTGCGGCAGCAAAATACAGTGGTTCGCGAGCGTCTTCTGGCGAAGCTCTCGACTGCGCCCAATTATCGTCTGACCCTGGTTGCCAGTCCGGCAGGCTATGGCAAAACGACGCTGGTGGCGCACTGGGCAGCAGGTAAAAGCGATCTCGGCTGGTATTCTCTCGATGAAAGCGACAACCAGCCGGAGCGGTTTGCCAGCTATCTGATTGCGGCGGTACAGCAGGCGTGCGGCGGACATTGCGTGAAAAGCGAGGCGCTGAGCCTCAAGCATCAGTACGCCAGTTTACCGGCGCTGTTTGCCCAGCTTTTTGTCGAGCTTTCCGACTGGCATAGCCCGCTGTTGCTGGTCATTGACGATTATCATCTGATTTCCAATGACGCCATTCATGAAGGCATGCGTTTTTTCCTGCGTCACCAGCCGGAGAACCTGTCGCTGGTGGTGCTCTCGCGCACCCTGCCGCCGCTGGGCATCGCCAATATGCGTGTGCGGGATCAACTGCTGGAACTCAACGCCTCGCATCTGGCGTTTACCCATCCCGAAACCCAGCAGTTTTTCGATAACCGGCTGAAAGACCCGATTGATCAGGCAGACAGCGGACGCCTTTGTGATGAAGTCGCAGGCTGGGCCACCGCGCTCCAGCTGATCGCCCTGTCGGCACGCCAGTCCTCCCACTCTTCACAGCATTCGACCCAGCAATCCGCGCGCAAACTGGCCGGACTCAATGCCAGTCATCTGTCGGAATATCTGGTGGATGAAGTGCTGAATCGCGTTGACGCGCCGACCCGTGACTTTTTACTGCGCTGCTCGCTGCTGCGCTCAATGAATGATGCGCTGATCGTGCGCCTGACCGGCAGCGAAAATGGTCAGCAGCGTCTGGAAGAACTGGAGCGTCAGGGATTATTCATCAACCGGATGGATGACAGCGGCGAATGGTTTAACTTCCACCCGCTGTTTGCCACTTTCCTGCGCCAGCGTTGTCAGTGGGAACTGGCGACCGAACTGCCCGCCATTCACCGCGCGGCGGCAGAAGGCTGGCTGGCGCAAGGCTTCCCGGCCGAAGCCATTCATCACGCGCTGGGGGCGGAAGACACCAATATGCTGCGCGATATTCTGCTGCAACATGCCTGGTCGTTGTTCAATCAGAGCGAACTGGCGTTGCTGGAAGAGTGTCTGGCGGCGCTGCCTTACGACCGGCTGATCCAGAACCCGAAACTGGTGTTGTTACAGGCGTGGCTGGCGCAAAGTCAGCACCGTTATGCCGAAGTGGAAGCCTTGCTGGTGCGCGCGGAAAGCGAAATGCAGCAGCGCAATATCGTCATGGAACAGGAACTGGCGGCAGAATTTGATGCCCTGCGCGCGCAGGTGGCGATCAACGATGGCCGTCAGGATGAGGCGGAAAAACTGGCCGCCGACGCCCTGCGTTATCTGCCGTATGAAAGTTATTACAGCCGCATTGTGGCGACGTCGGTCACCGGCGAAATCCAGCACTGCAAAGGCGATCTGACCCGCGCCCTGCCGCTGATGCAGCAAACCGAACAGATTGCCCGCCGCTACGAGGCCTATCATTACGCCCTCTGGGCGCTGTTGCAGCAGAGTGAAATCCTGATTGCACAGGGCTTTTTGCAGGCCGCGTTCGAGATGCAGGATCGCGCCTTTGAACTGGTGCGCGAACAGCATCTTGAGCAGTTGCCGATGCACGAATTTTTACTGCGTCTGCGTTCACAACTGCTGTGGTCGTGGTCGCGCCTTGATGACGCCGAAGAAGCCGCCCGTCAGGGGCTGAGCGTGCTGACTAACTTCCAGCCGCAACAGCAGTTGCAGTGTCTGGCGATGCTGGCGAAATGCTCGCTGGCGCGGGGTCAGCTCGACAATGCCCATCATCATCTCCAACGCTGCGAAACGCTGCTGAAAACCGGTCAATATCATATCGACTGGCTGACCAATACCGACAAGCCGCGGGTGATTTACTGGCAGATGATCGGCGATAAAACCGCGGCGCGGCAGTGGCTGCAACAGGCGCGCAAACCCGACATGGCCGACAACCATTTCCAGCAAGGCCAGTGGCGCAATATTGCCCGCGTGCAGATTTTGCTGGAGAAGTTTGATGAAGCCGAAGTGGTGCTTGATGAACTGAATCAGAACGCCCGCCAGTTGCGCCTGACCAGTGATCTCAACCGTAACCTGCTGCTGAGCAATTTGCTGTACTGGCATACCGGCCGTAAAAGTGATGCCCAGCGGGTGCTGATTGAAGCCCTGACGCTGGCGAACCGCACCGGTTTTGTCAGCCATTTCGTCATTGAAGGCGAAATGATGGCGCAACAGCTGCGTCAGCTGATCCAGCTCAATCTGCTGCCGGAACTGGAACAGCGTCGCGCCCAGCAAATTCTGCGCGAAATTAACCAACATCATCGCCATAAGTTTGCCCATTTCGACGAAGGCTTCGTGAACAAACTGCTGACCCATCCGCAGGTGCCGGAACTGATCCGCACCAGCCCGCTGACTCAGCGCGAATGGCAGGTTCTGGGGCTGATCTACTCCGGTTACAGCAATGACCAGATTGCCGGTGAGCTGGACGTGGCCTCCACCACCATCAAAACGCACATCCGAAATCTGTATCAGAAACTGGGCGTCGCACACCGTCAGGAAGCGGTGCAGCAGGCGCAGCATCTGTTACAGGTCATGGGGTACGGCGCGTAAATTCCCTTCAACAATCCCGGTGATATTTCTACTTTTCATAACACATCAGCGAAATAAGTTGATGTGTTATGCCTATTTTTCATTAGCGAACATTTTTCGCTCAAAAATAAAATCCGGTGATATAATGTGACCATCATCACATTTTTGTAATTCACCATTTCTTCAGTAAAGCCCGGTGCCAACCCGTTGTCGCAGCCTTCCGGCTGATTGTGGCTTCGCGCAAGCGGCTGTAGTGAGTAAGGATTTTATCGATGGGTACATTAACTGCCGGGATTTTAATGATGCGCTGGGAACTGCTGAGCGCCTTTTTGATGTTCTGCACCAGCCAGCTGAATATTGTGTGTCGCCAGTCCAGCCGGAATACCATGGCTTTCGTTTGCAGTGGTGTCGGTCTGACCGTGACCTGCTTCTTCGTCATGAGCCTGATGGGCATGAGCTACGATGCCGCCGCCGTGGCGCAATTCTGGGCAAACACCAAAGACGTCTTCTTTGACGTGATGAGCAAAACCCCGACCGATATGTCTTACTACTATTAATCCGATGACCTGAACGGTTATTGCGAATTATGCCCGGGCAGAACAATGCGTTCTGCCTTTTTTATTGCCTGTCCTTTTCCCTGCCGCCGCATTGATGTTTATTTGTTCAGCGGTATATCACCTAATCCTAAATTTAAAAATTTGCGTGGCATATCGACTGTCTTCTTGTATCTGTCATGCGGATTACCTGTAAATTGCAGACTGTCCCGAAGGATAAAAAGATATTGTGCGCAGGCCATAAACTATTCATTGCTAATAGTTGAACGGTCGTATTAGATTCTCACATTATGTTTTTCTTAGAATGATCATTGCTTTGTTTGCTTCAGGCTGCTGAATTTTCTCTGATTTGGCTCCCCTGCTTATGGCTGAAGGAATTCCGATGAATACGCATCACATGCTTGGCGCGTTCGTGTTACTGGTAAGTTCTGCTTCTACATTTGCCGTTGAAACAACGGGTATCCCTCAGGATCAGGTAAAAGAGCGCAATGCGTTCATTGCCGACCTGATGAAAAAAATGACCCTCGATGAAAAAATCGGTCAGCTGAATCTGGTGACTGTGGGGACGGATTATCCGAAAGAAGCCATCATGGCCGATATCCGCGCCGGTAAAGTCGGCGGTGTGTTTAACACGGTGACCAAACCCGATATACGTCGTCTTCAGGACGAAGTGAAATACAGCCGCCTGAAAATTCCTCCTTTCTATGCCTATGACGTGGTCCACGGCCAGCGCACGATTTTCCCGATCAGCCTTGGCCTTGCCGCCAGCTGGGATATGCAAGCCGTCGCCACCAGCGCCCGTATTTCTGCGCTGGAAACCGCCGCTGATGGTCTGAACATGACCTTCTCGCCGATGGTGGATATCACCCGTGATCCGCGCTGGGGCCGTGTGTCCGAAGGCTTTGGCGAAGATACCTACCTGACCTCGCGTCTCGCTCATGAAATGGTTACCGGTTATCAGGGCAAAGACCCGTCTGCGCCGGACGCCGTGATGGCTAACGTCAAACACTATGCGCTGTACGGTGCCGTCGAAGGTGGCCGCGAATACAACACCGTGGACATGAGCCTGACCCGCATGTTCAACGATTACATGCCGCCTTATAAAGCAGCAGTCGATGCCGGTGCCGGTGGGGTGATGGTGGCGCTGAACAGCGTGAACGGCATTCCTGCCACCTCAAACACCTGGCTGCTGAAAGATATCCTGCGCGACGACTGGCAGTTCAAGGGCCTCACCGTCAGCGACCACGGCGCCATCGGCGGGCTGGTCAAACACGGCGTGGCCGAAGACGATCGTCAGGCGGCCGCCATGGCGCTGAAAGCCGGTGTCGATATGGACATGGCCGACAATATGTACGGTAAGTACCTGAAAGGTTTACTCGCCGACGGTCTGGTCAGCCAGCAAGACATTGACCGCGCCGTGCGTGACGTCCTGGCCGCGAAATGGGACATGGGGCTGTTTGTCGATGAATATCGCCATTTAGGCCCGCAGTCGAGTGACCCGGCAGACACCAACGCTGAAAGCCGTCTGCATCGTCAGGAAGCCCGCGAAGTGGCGCGGACCTCGCTGGTGCTGCTGAAAAATAGCAACCAGACATTGCCGTTACAGAAAAAAGGCACCATTGCCGTGATCGGCGCGCTTGCAGACAGCAAACGCGACGTGATGGGGAGCTGGTCAGCAGCCGGTAAAGCGGCACAGGCCGTGACCGTGTTGCAGGGCATGAAAGACGTGCTCGGCGATCAGGGCACTATCTTGTATGCGCGTGGCGCGAACGTCACCAACGATCAGGGAATGGTGGATTTCCTCAACTCTTACGACAAACAAGTGATCAACGATCCGCGTAAACCGCAGGAAATGATCGACGAAGCGGTGAAAACGGCGGAGAAATCTGACGTCGTGGTCGCGGTAGTGGGCGAAGCGCAGGGCATGGCACACGAAGCCTCCAGCCGTTCTGACATCAACATTCCGCAGAGCCAGCGTGACCTGCTGAAAGCCCTGAAAGCCACCGGTAAACCGCTGGTGATCGTGCTGATGAATGGCCGTCCGCTGACGCTGACATGGGAGAATGAGATCTCTGACGCCATGCTGGAAACCTGGTTCAGCGGCACCGAAGGCGGCCATGCCATTGCCGATGTCCTGTTTGGCGATTACAACCCGTCCGGCAAATTGCCAATGACCTTCCCGCGCTCTGTCGGGCAAATCCCGCTGTATAACAGCGTGCTCAATACCGGTCGTCCGTTTAATGCGCAGCATCCGGATAAATACACCACCCGTTATTTCGATATCACTAACGGTCCGCTGTTCCCGTTTGGCTATGGCCTGAGCTACACCAGCTTCAGCGTCTCTGACGTGAGTGTGTCCTCTTCCACCATGGATGCGAAACATCCGCTGACCGCCAGCGTAACGGTGAAAAACACCGGTAAAGTCAGCGGCGCGACCATTGTGCAGATGTACCTGCAGGATGTGACCGCTTCGATCAGTCGTCCGGTGAAAGAGCTGAAGAACTTCGAAAAAATCAATCTGCAACCGGGCGAAGAGAAAATCGTTACATTTGCGATCAATGAAAAAGATTTACGTTTCTACAACGACAAGTTGAAATGGGCGTCTGAACCTGGAAAGTTCAATGTATTCGTAGGGTTAGATTCTCAGGATGTGAAACAAAGCAGCTTCCTGCTGAAATAATACACCGGGCCTGAAATCAGGCCCGGAACACAGTCACAAACCTTCTCTCACAGGCGGACATCCGGCAACGGTGCCCGCCTGTTCTGAGCAGTAATTTCTGTCTGGCGACTGGATATATAACCGACAGTTGCTAACCTTAAATTCAATGTGTTACGCCCTCCTGACCTGATCCGCGCTTGCGGAGCGGTGCGGGTGTGCTGAACAGAGTAAGCTCCGTCTGTGCTGACTGTCGCCATGTCGCCACACTGGCGGCGTATAGCGTTCTTTGCGGAGAAACATTCATGGTCGACTCTCAAGATGCCTCCATCTTGTACCTGCATTTTGGTACACCCCGCCCTTATTGGCGACTGGGTTCAGACAGCAATGCCCTGGAGTTATCCGCAGAGAAAGGCGTCGTCAATGTTGCTATCCCCCTGACGCAGTGGCAGGCCGGGAAAATCCGCCAACTGACCGGCATTACCTCCAGTTTTACCCTGGATATCACCTTATTCGGTTCTCCCGTTCGCCTGTACCTTGTCGGGCGAAAAATCGACAGCAAAGCCTGGGCGGGTACCGCATCTGCGTATCAGGATACGGAATCGGTCGCGCACGATCTTGAAGTCGGCCTGACCTTCGCGGAACAGGTAGTTTCCGAAGCCAATTCCGTGATCGTGATTATCGATCAGGAGGGCAAAATCCACCGTTTTAACCGCCTGAGCGAAGAATATACCGGCCTGCGTGAAGAAGATGTCATCGGGCGCAGCGCCTATGACTTATTCATGTCGATGGAAGAAGGGCTGGCCTCGCGTCAGAACATCAATGGTTTTTTTCAGCATCAGCAATCTTATGAAGTTGAGCGTTGGATCAACACCGTCAAAGGCCAGCGGCTGTTTCTGTTTCGCAATAAATTCGTGCACAGCGGCAGCGGAAAACAGCAAAAATACCTGATCTGCTCGGGTTCTGATATTACCGACGAGCGCAAGGCGCAGGAACGTTTACGCGTACTGGCGAACACCGATCTGGTCACCGGTTTTGCTAACCGTAATGCCTTACAGGAATCGCTGGCGAAAGCCTTACTTGAACGCGGCGAAAGCAAGGTCGGCCTGATCTATCTCGATCTGGATAACTTCAAAAAGGTGAACGACGCCTACGGCCATATGTTTGGCGATCACCTGCTGCGCGCGGTCTCCGATGCCATTCAGGATTGTCTGTCGCCGAACGATAAACTGGCGCGACTGGGCGGCGATGAATTCATTATTCTTAGCCTCCACGCTGATCTCAGCACGCTGGAAGAACTCAGCCGGCGGGTGCTGCGCAGGCTGAGCCTGCCGTTTCGTATCGGACTGATTGAAGTCTATACCGGCTGTTCCGGCGGTATCGCCATTTGCCCGGAACACGGCACCGACGGCGATACGCTGTTGCAGAATGCCGATACCGCCATGTATGTGGCAAAGGAAAAAGGCAAAAACGCCCACTGCGTTTTTTCGCCGGGCATGAACGAGAAAGCCTCGGAATACATGTGGTTAGATACCCATCTGCGTAAGGCGCTGGTGGAGAAAGATCAGCTGGTGTTGCACTATCAGCCGAAAGTCTCGCTGTACGGCACAGTGCAAAGTGTCGAAGCATTGCTGCGCTGGAATTCGCCGGAACGCGGCCTCATTCAGCCACAAAGTTTTATTCCCTATGCGGAAGAATCCGGTCTGATCACGCCGATCGGCAAATGGGTGATTGAAACCGCCACCCGTCAGGCAACGGAATGGCAGAAGAAAGGGCTGAACCTGCGTGTTGCAGTGAATCTTTCCGGGCGGCAGCTCAATAACGGATCCTTTATCACCACGCTGTCGGAAGCGATGAAAAAAGCCGGTATGAAAGGCTGTCTGCTGGATTTTGAGCTGACGGAAAGTTGTCTGGTGGAAGATGAAGGTTCCGCAGTCAGCATGATCAATCAGCTGCATAAACTTGGCGCGCAGGTGCATCTGGATGATTTCGGCACCGGTTATTCCTCGTTGTCGCAACTGGCGCGCATCCCCCTCGACTGCATCAAGCTGGATCAAAGTTTTATTCGCGGCATCAATGACAATCCGGTGTCTCAGGCGCTGGTGCGGGCGATCGTGGCCGTGGCAAAAACCCTGCAACTGACCGTGGTGGCGGAAGGGGTGGAAACGGCGGAAGAAGAGAAACTGATTGACGAAATTGGTGTGGACAGCAAACAGGGATTTCTTTACGCCAAGCCAATGCCCGCGGCTGAGCTGGAGCACTGGCTTGAGGAAAAAAGTGTTGCTTCACCCAATGTGTTTAAACATAAAGCAAAACAGAAATAGCGCCAGTGACGGGCTGTTTCTGCCTGCTGCTAGCCGGTTTTACGCAATGATGCCGTATGCCGGTTTTGCAGCATGACCAGACGCTCCATATAACTCAGATCTTTCTCCTCCAGCGTAAACGCCGCATCCACCCAGTCCTCCGTAATATCCATCAGTTCTGAACGTGACAGTTGCAGCACACGCTGACGTGCGCGGATCATCGCCCGTATGCCGTTGAGTTTGGGCCGCAGGACATCCATAAAGGTACGGGTCGCGTTGAACGCTTCCCCCGGCTGGAACAGCACATCCACCAGCCCGCGGCTTTCAAACCATTCCGCCGTGTGTGACTCGCCGGTAGAGATCAGTTCCTCCGCCAGCTTCATGCCCGCCTTGCGGGAAACCAGCGAATACCCGCCCATACCGGGGAACAGGTTAAAGGCGATTTCAGGGAAACCCATCCGCGCGGTGTTCTGCGCCAGCACATAATGGTGCGCCAGAGCCGCCTCAAACCCGCCACCGAGCGCCGTACCTTCAATCATCGACAAACTGATCGCGCCCACATCAAACCCGCGTGCGGCGGCGTGAACGCAGTCCACACAGGATCGGGCGTAAGCACGTAACGCCTCGCGTTTGTTGTTGACGATAGAGTCCACGAAGAAACTCAAATCCCCGCCGACATTGTACATATTGGGCACCAGGGAGCCGGTGACCCAAAAGTCAAAACGCAATCCCGATGCTTTGGCGGCATAGGTCAGCGTCATAATGTCTTCGATAAGTTCCTGATTGAAACACGGACGTGGATAAGACCTGAGCATCATCCACATGACATTACGCCCTTCTTCATAATAGGCTGCAATTTGGGACAAATGCCCGGCTTCGGTAAACGGGCGGCAGGCTGTATGGTCAATAAGATTCATAGTATATATCCAGGTTAGGAATGAATTTTTAGGGTGAAGCAGCTCCAGCCTAGTCCAGCTCTAACCCGAACTGAATCGATTCGATATGCTTTTATAAAAATAATCCTAACCGGCACTGTCCGGTAAAAAATTGTTAAAAATAAACAACCTGCGAACAATCAATATTGTGTAAAAACAAAGAAATAATGTTTTTATCTGCTATGTTGTGCCGTTTGAACCTCGCAAAAATAACCCGATTTAATTAAATAACTCTGATTAATAATATGCGGAATAGTTAATTAACCCTCAGCGATCGGCGCGGAGTGATACATATCACAGTCATTGCACGCTGACTTTCCAATTGTCCTGCCAGCGGCTAAATTGAATTCATCTCCTCCGACCACTTAAGAGAATTCCATGACTGATCGCGCTTCGCTGTTTTATCCGCACCTGCTGGCGCCGCTGGATTTAGGTTTTACCCAACTGAAAAACCGCGTGCTGATGGGATCAATGCACACCGGTCTTGAGGAACGCGAGGACGGGCCTGAACGTCTGGCGGCCTTCTATGCCGAACGCGCCGCTGCGGGCGTCGGGCTGATTGTCACGGGAGGCATTTCACCGAACGCGCAGGGCGTGGTGTATCAGGGCGGGTCAATCCTCGCCGAACAGGAGCACATCACTCATCATCGCGTGGTGACTGACGCGGTACATGCCGCGGGCGGCAAAATCGCCTTGCAGATCCTTCACGCAGGGCGTTACAGCTATCAGCCCCACCCCGTCGCGCCCTCTGCCCTGCAGGCACCGATCAACCGTTTTACGCCACACGCGCTGACTGAAGAGGAAATCGACTCCACACTGGCGGATTTCGCCCGCTGCGCGCAGCTTGCCAAAGAGTCGGATTACGACGGCGTGGAAATCATGGGTTCCGAAGGTTATCTGATTAACCAGTTTCTCACCGCACGCACCAACCAGCGCACCGACCGCTGGGGCGGTTCAGCGGATAACCGCATGCGCTTCGCCACCGAGGCCGTACGCCGCGTACGTGAAACCTGTGGCCGGGAATTCATCATCATTTATCGTTTATCCATGCTGGATCTGGTCGAAGAAGGCTCGGACTGGCAGGAAGTCGAAATTCTGGCGCAACGCATCGAACAGGCGGGGGCGAACATTATCAACACCGGGATTGGCTGGCATGAAGCGCGCATTCCGACCATCGCCACCATGGTGCCCCGCGCCGCCTTCAGCTGGGTGACGCAAAAACTGATGGGCAAAGTCGGCATTCCGCTGATCACCACCAACCGCATTAACGATCCTGACGTGGCGGAGAAAATCCTCGCCGAAGGCTGTGCGGATATGGTGTCAATGGCGCGCCCGTTCCTTGCCGATCCGGCCTTTGTCGAAAAAGCCGCGCAGGGGCGTGCTGATGAGATCAATACCTGCATCGGCTGTAATCAGGCCTGTCTGGATCAGATATTTGCCGGTGAAGTCACTTCCTGTCTGGTGAACCCGCGCGCCTGCCGGGAAACGCAGTTACCGGTGACCCGCGCGGACATCACCAAACGTCTGGCGGTGGTCGGCGCTGGCCCGGCCGGACTGGCCTTTGCCACCACGGCCGCCAGCCGCGGACATCACGTCACACTGTTCGATGCACACAATGAAATCGGCGGGCAATTTAATGTCGCCAAACAGATCCCCGGTAAAGAAGAGTTTTATCAGACGCTGCGTTATTACTCGCGTCAGCTGACTTTGCTGGGCGTGACGCTGCGTCTGGGCGAAGCCGTCAACGCCAGTCAGTTAACGGGCTATGACGACGTGATCCTCGCCTGTGGTATTTCGCCGCGCCTGCCGGATATTGCGGGCATTGATCATCCGTGCGTGCTGACCTATCTCGAGGTGCTGCGCGAGAAAAAACCGGTCGGCCAGCGCGTGGCGATTATCGGCGCGGGCGGCATCGGTTTCGATACCGCCGAATACCTGATCCACAACGGCCCGTCATCGAGCCTCAGCACGCAGGCTTTCAGTCAGGAATGGGGGATTGACCAGAGCCTGACGCATCGCGGCGGTCTGGCGCCCACCGGGCCACAGCCTGAACCCGCCGCACGGGACATCGTGCTGCTGCAACGCAAAACCACCAAAGTCGGCGCAGGGCTGGGGAAAACCACCGGCTGGATCCACCGCGCCAGCCTGTTGCAGCGTGGTGTGAAAATGCAAAGCGGCGTCAGTTACGAACGTATCGATGACGCGGGTCTGCATCTGATCATGAACGGCGAACCGGTGTGTCTGGCAGTGGATAACGTGATTATCTGCGCCGGACAGGAACCGCAGCGTGCGCTGTATCAGCCATTGCAGGAAGCCGGAAAAAACGTGCATCTGATCGGCGGCGCCGACGTGGCCGTCGAACTGGATGCGCGTCGTGCTATCGACCAGGGCACCCGGCTGGCGCTGAAGATTTAGAAAACGGCATCAGAAACCCCAGCCGAAAAAAAAGCCGCGATAAGCGGCTTTTTCATGTCAGCGATTCAGCGATCAGTGATGCGCAGCGGTTTTCACGGCACGCAGGATCACGAATTTCTGGTTGGTGGCGATGGTGGTGCAGTTGCCGAACAGGCGACGCAATTTCTGGTAGTAATCCAGATGGCGGTTGCCGACGATGCGCAGTTCGCCGCCGGTTTGCAGGCAACGTTTGGCGTCGCAGAACATGCGCCACGCGGTGTCATCGCTGATCACCGTGCCCTGATGGAACGGCGGGTTACACAGCACGGCGTGCAGCGTTTCGCGCTCAACACCGGCCAGCATATTGTTCACGTCAAAATGACAGCGGCTGAGATCCTGCGGCAAATTGTTTTCGACGTTTAGACGGCTCGACTCTACCGCCATATACGATTCATCGACGAACAGCATTTCCGCATCCGGGTTCAGCGCCAGCGCGGTCATGCCGATCACGCCGTTACCGCAGCCCAGATCCGCCATACGCCCTTCGATACCTTCCGGCAGATGCTGCATAAAGAAGCGAGCGCCGATGTCCAGACCGCCGCGTGAGAACACGTTGGCGTGGTTGGAGATACGGAATTCACTGTCATCCAGCGCCCATTCTGCAATCACCGGCCCGGCGGTTTGCGCAGGCAAAGTGGCTTCACAATGGATCAGACGGGCTTTTTTCCATGCCAGACTGGTTTTGGTCGGCCCGAGGATTTTCTCGAACAATTGCAGCGTAGAGGTATGAATATCACGGGCTTTTGCGCCGGCGATAATCTGGGTGTCCGGCGTCACCACTTCACGCAGCGCCAGCAGTTGTTGTTCCAGCAGCGCCAGCGTTTTTGGCACTTTGATGATCACCAGACCCGGATTGATTGGCAACGGCACCAGGCTGCTTTGCGCCGCCACGCTGTCTTCGTCAAACCCGTTAAGGCGCAGGTTATGGCGCATCGCCAGCTGACTCATAAAGGAGTCATTGATGCTGGTCGGATTGTGCGGCTGCAATGCGCAGGCCAGCGTGCCAAAGGCATCGTTGAAAATAAGCAGCGGACGGCCGTTGAGCGCCTCAGTGTTCAGGTTTTGCAGCAGATATTCATCGGCCGCTTCCCATGCCTGCAACTGTGTTGCCGCTTCTTCCAGCGGATAACGTTCCAGACGCAGTTGCAATAACTGACCACCGGTTTCGGTTTCAAATTGGCTCATTGGCCCTCCTCATATTCAATTTGCGCTGTTTATCCCTTAATTTGGTCTATCAGTAAAACGTTTTTTCAGTTAAAAAGGGGTTTATCTGCCGGATCCGCGCGATCGTGACAAAAATGGCGCTGACCGGTACAGCATCTTTTCCCCGGCAATAAGAGACAAAGCAAACAGTTATGCCTGAATTGACCTATCTGCAAGGCTATCCGGAGTCGCTTCAGGCTCAGGTGCGACAGTTAATCGACCAGGAACGTTTAGGTAAAGTCTTGCTGACGCGCTATCCCGAGCCGCACGAACTGACCACCGACAAGTCGCTCTATCAGTATACGCTCGACCTGAAAAACCAGTTTTTACGCAGTTCATCGCCGTTAAGCAAAGTGGCGTACGACAATAAAATCCACGTGATGAAACACGCGCTGGGGCTGCATACCGCGATATCCCGCATTCAGGGCGGCAAGCTGAAAGCCAAAGCGGAAATCCGCGTGGCGACGGTGTTTAAAAGCGCGCCGGAAGCGTTTCTGAAAATGATCGTGGTGCATGAACTCGCGCACCTGAAAGAAAAAGAACACAACAAAGCCTTCTACAGCCTGTGCTGTCATATGACGCCTGACTATCATCAGTTAGAATTCGACACGCGCATGTACCTGACGCATCTGGAAATATTCGGTAAGTTGTACCAATAATAATTCACTATAGGGATTTCACATGATTCGCTTCGCAGTCGTCGGCACTAACTGGATCACCCAGCGTTTTATTGATGCCGCACACGAGAGCGGTAAGATGAAGCTGACCGCGATTTATTCCCGCACGCTGGATGGCGCGAAAAAGCTCGGCGAGGATTATCCGGTTGAGCATTACTTTGATTCCCTCGAAGAGATGGCCGCCTCCGATCTGATTGATGCGGTATATATTGCCAGCCCGAATTCCCTGCATTATCCGCAGTCGCTGTTGTTCCTCCGTCATAAAAAACATGTGATTTGCGAAAAGCCGCTGGTCTCCAACCTGCGTGAAGCCGAAAGCCTGATCGCCTGTGCGAAAGAGAACAACGTTGTGCTGTTCGAAGCCTTCAAAACCGCGTATCTGCCGAATTTCCTGCACATGAAAGGCGCGCTGAACCGCATCGGTAAATTGCGCAAAGCCATTCTGAATTACTGCCAGTATTCCTCACGTTATCCGCGCTATCTGGCCGGTGAAAACCCGAACACCTTTAATCCGGCGTTTTCCAACGGCTCAATCATGGATATCGGCTATTACTGTCTGGCCAGCGCCATTTCGCTGTTTGGCGAACCGGAGTCGGTCAAAGCCACCGCGACCTTGCTGGAAAGCGGCGTTGATGGTCAGGGGACGGTGATTTTGTCGTATGCCGGTGATTTCGAAGTGGTGATCAACCACTCCAAAATCAGCGACTCCCTGCTGCCCAGTGAAATTCAGGGCGAGGACGGCACCCTGCAGATGGAAAAACTGTCTGAATGCCAGACGCTCAGCCTGACGCCACGCGGCAGCCAGAAGCTGGATCTGACCCAGCCTCAGCACATCAACACCATGCTGTACGAAGCAGAAACTTTTGCGATTCTGGTCGACAGCCAGTTTGTCGCGCACCCGGGGCTGGAAGTCTCGCGCATCACCGCCAAAGTGCTGACGGAAATCCGCCGTCAGACCGGCGTGGTGTTCCCGGCAGACCAGCAGCCCTCATGATTCATTCCATTCGGGAGTAACAGATGATTGCACCCAGCCAGAAACCGCTGTTGATTTTACAGACCGGCCACGCGCCGGAACCTATCCGTCGGGCGCACGATAACTTTCCGCAGATGTTTATCCGTCAGGGCGATATCGATGCGCAGCAGGTGGTGATTGTGGATTTACAGGCGGGTGAGCGCCCGTTGCCGCCGGAAAATTATTGCGGGGCGATCATTACCGGTTCGCGCAGCATGGTCACCGAGCATCTGGCGTGGAGCGAAGACGCGGCGGACTGGGTACGGCTGAGCATGTTGCAGGAATTACCGATGTTCGGTGCCTGCTACGGTCATCAGCTGATGGCGTATGCGCTGGGCGGCGAAGTGGATTACCATCCCCAGGGCATTGAAGTGGGTACGCACGAGGTCACGCTGACGCCAGCCGGGCATCTGGATCCGCTGGTGTCACAACTTCCGGCGCAGTTCGCGGCCAATCTGATCCACCTGCAAACCGTCATTACGCCGCCTGCGACCGCGACGGTGCTGGCGAAAACAGTGCACGATCCGCATCAGATCCTGCGCTACGGCCCGAATGCCATCAGCACGCAGTTCCATCCCGAATTCAGTCTGGCGGTGATGAAAACTTATCTCTCGTGGCTGGGATCCCTCGCCGAAGACGATACGGTGGATTTTGCACAACAGGCTCAGCAACTTAGCGAAACACCGCTCAGCCGCGGCCTGCTGCTGGCCTTTGTCGGCGCACTCGGCAAACGTCAGGCACTGGCGGGTTAATGCGCTAAAATGTTTCTGAATGTTTGACACCGGACACATTTTGCATTAATTTGCGAACTGCAAAGGGGAGTAACTTCTTCGTCGGATAATCGTCATTACGGTGTCTGGACCCGCGCTCACGCAGCGCCGTCTCAGCCACCCGGTTACCGGGGCAAAGATAAGCATTCATAAGATGAATACTTATCTTTGTAAGTGAGACCTTGCCGGAAGGCGAGGTTTGCTCACAGCTCAAAAAATGAGCGGCTAACGTCTTCCGACGCTGGCCGTTTTTTTTTGATGTTTTTTCGAGGATATCGCAATGATGAACTCCGTAGGCAACCCGATGTTGTGGGGCTCCTTTGCCGTGGTAGTGATAATTATGCTCGCGTTCGACCTGCTGTTGCAGGGCCGAAAAGGCGCGCAAACCATGAGTATGAAAAGTGCCGCGATGTGGTCGCTGGTGTGGATAGGCCTGTCGTTGCTGTTCAACTTCGGCTTCTGGTGGTATCTCAACGGCGAGTTTGGCCGTGAAGTGGCCGATGCCAAGGCCACCATGTTCCTGACCGGCTATTTGCTGGAAAAAGCGCTGGCGGTGGATAACGTCTTCGTCTGGCTGATCCTGTTCAGTTACTTCTCCATTCCGGCCAACCTGCAACGCCGCGTACTGGTGTACGGCGTGCTCGGTGCCATCGTCTTGCGTACCGGTATGATTTTCGCCGGCAGCTGGCTGGTGGGGCAATTCAGCTGGATTTTGTATGTGTTCGGCGCGTTCCTGCTGTTCACCGGTATCAAGATGGCGCTGGCGAAAGAAGATGACGGCGAAGTGGGCGAAAAGCCGATGATCCGCTGGCTGCGCAGTAAAATGCGTATGACCGACGAATTGCAGGGCGAGAAATTCTTCGTGCGCCGTAACGGTATTCTGTTCGCCACACCGCTGCTGCTGGTGCTGATCATGGTCGAACTGAGTGACGTGATTTTCGCGGTCGACAGTATCCCGGCTATTTTCGCGGTGACCACCGACCCGTTCATCGTGCTGACGTCTAACCTGTTTGCGATCCTCGGCCTGCGTGCGATGTACTTCCTGCTGGCGGGCGTGGCAGAGCGTTTCTCGATGCTGAAATACGGTCTGGCGGTGATCCTGATTTTCATCGGTATCAAGATGCTGCTGCTCGATGTGTTCCACATTCCGGTGGGAATATCGCTGGGCGTGATCGCGTCGATACTGATCATCACCTTGCTGATTAACACCTGGGTGAACCGTCGGGCTGACCTCGCAAAATCCAAAAAATAAGCGGGCATCGATCGCAAAATACTGTCATCAGGCGGGCGCTAACAAGCGCCCGTTATTTTTTGAGCTAGATTCTGCTAGTCTCCTGCTTCGCCGTTCAGGACACGAACGGTGATAACGTATAAAAAAGGGAAAATCATGCAAACACCATCCTCTCCGTCATTTGTAAAACGCTTCACCGACAGCAGTCTGGTGATGCAAATTCTGGTCGGCTTAATCGCCGGTATCATCCTCGCGGCACTGGCGCCGGAAGTGGCAAAAACAGCGGGTCTGCTCGGCAGCCTGTTTGTCGGCGCGCTGAAAGCCGTCGCGCCGTTGCTGGTGTTAGTGCTGGTGACCGCCTCCATTACTAATCATCCCAAAGGCAGGAAAACCGCGCTCGGCCCGATCCTGTTTCTGTATCTCTTCGGGACGTTTTCAGCGGCGCTGATAGCCGTCGTGGTCAGTTTTATGTTCCCTTCGACGCTGGATCTGAAAGTTGCTAACGTCGAAATCACGCCGCCGGGAGGCATTGCGGAGGTGCTGAAAGGGCTGATTATGAGTATTGTGTCTAACCCGTTCCGCGCCCTGATCGATGCGAATTATATCGGCATTCTGGCCTGGGCGATTGGCCTTGGGCTGGCGCTGCGTCAGGCTGCTGATACGACGAAAAATCTGGTCACGGATGTCTCGGTGGCCGTCACCAAAATTGTCCGTGTGGTGATCCGCTTTGCGCCACTGGGGATTTTCGGTCTGGTCGCCGAAACACTGGCCACCAGCGGATTTGGCGCACTCTACGATTACGCCCATCTGCTTGCCGTGCTGATCGGGTGTATGTTGCTGGTGGCGCTGGTATTTAACCCGCTGATCGTGCTGGTGAAAACCCGTCGCAATCCTTACCCACTGGTCTTTGCCTGCCTGCGTGAAAGTGGCGTCACCGCCTTCTTCACCCGCAGTTCTGCCGCCAATATTCCGGTCAACATGAACCTTTGCCGCAAACTGGGGCTGGATGAAGACACCTATTCCGTGTCGATCCCGCTGGGTGCCACCATCAATATGGCGGGCGCGGCGATCACCATTACGGTGCTGACGCTGGCGGCGGTCACGACGCTGGGTATTGAAGTGGATATTCTGACGGCGCTGTTGCTGAGCGTGATGGCGGCAGTATGCGCCTGTGGCGCGTCAGGGGTGGCGGGCGGTTCGCTGCTGCTGATCCCGATGGCATGCAGCCTGTTTGGCATTCCCAATGACATCGCCATGCAGGTGGTGGCTGTCGGCTTCATCATCGGTATTTTGCAGGATTCAGCGGAAACTGCGCTGAACTCTTCCACCGATGTGTTGTTTACCGCCGCAGCCTGTCAGAAACACTGATCCTTCCTGCACCGGGCAGCCCCTGCCGCCCGGTGCATTGCCTTACGGCTTCACGCCGTTCAGCAACACCTCCAGCGGGTACACCATCGCGATCACCAGTTCGTCATGGATCGCCGCCGCATCATCCAGCTGAGCCTGCGCCTGCCGGCGTTCCTGCGCTGTCAGGGATCCGCCTTTTTGCAGTTTATCCAGCCACGTCAGCCCTAACGCAGATAACCCGCCAAGCTGTTCCGCCACCGGCTGCAACGGTTTCAGCACATAGTTTTGCGCCAGCACCGGTTTCACCTGCTCCGCGCTACGCTGCCAGCTTTCCAGTTGCTCACGCACAGATTGCGCCGCCTGCGCATTTTTCGGATCCTGTACCAGCGTATTCATCTGCGCAGCAAACTCACGTACGGCGTTGCTTTCTGCCGGTAACGCATCGGCCAGACGGTTCAGCGGCTCGGACTGGGTGTAATGTCCGGCCTGGAATTTGAGGTGCTGGCGGGTGTAATACTGTGCCGGTTCCAGCGCCGTCGAGAAGCTGAGCAGCGGCGCAATATCCGTGCTGTTAGCCAGCCGCGTCATCAACCGCGCCGTTTCCACATGCTGTTGCAGCCCGGCCGATACCACCGACCAGGCGTCGATTTTCGCCAGCCGCTGATACATATTGCCGGTGTCTTTCACGTCCTGCGCCGACCACAGCCGCTCCGCGACGACAAAACCGCGCGGCCAGAGTTTCAGATCCAGAATTTGCGAGGTGA
This sequence comes from Rahnella victoriana, assembly GCF_021276285.1. Classification (NCBI taxonomy): domain Bacteria; kingdom Pseudomonadati; phylum Pseudomonadota; class Gammaproteobacteria; order Enterobacterales; family Yersiniaceae; genus Rahnella; species Rahnella victoriana. Next base: position 2,238,491 of record NZ_CP089919.1, on the reverse strand, counting down.
TATTTTCCTGCCACAGCGCCGCTTCGCCACCGAGGATATTTTTCATTCCCGCCGCATCCGGCACCACCGGCGGCAGACCGTCCGGCACCGCGCTGAGCGGGCTGCCGGTCACCGGATAACGCGCATTGCCGATAATGAAATAACCCGCGAATTGGCCGTCTTTCAGGCTCAGCACCGGCCGCGTGTCGCCCATCCAGGTATCAACCGCGAAACTGACGCGACCGTCGTGGTGCCAGACGATATCGCGCACTGCGCGTCGCGTTTTGCCCGTGAAATCAATAAACCCGCGCCAGCCATCTTTGCCCTCTATCAGCGTAAAGCTGCCGTCCACCGGTTTGCCTTTCAGGCGCGGCATGTTGAACGTCCAGCTTTGCGCTTTTTCCCCTTCGGCCACGTTCTGATCCACACCCGGCGGCTGCGGCAAAATCTCATTGCGATAGTGATAGGCCGCGCTGTGCGGCTGATCGAGATAGAAACCGGTGGAGAGAATGCCCTGATAGCCCTTCTGCGCGCTGGCACCCAGTGAATCCGGCCCCTGCCAAGACTGGATCACGATGTCATGCGGCAGATCCGGGTGGAAAATTTCGTCCCAGCCGACCATCTTGCGCTGGTGTTGTTGCAGGATCGTCTGCAAACGGGTGTTGAAAAAGGCCTGCAAAGCGTGAGTGTCAGCGATGCCCTTTTCTTTCATGAACGCCTGGATCGGTTTCGAGGTTTTCCACTGTGTGGCGTCCACTTCGTCCCCGCCGATGTGCAGATACGGATCAGGGAAGATCTGCGTCAGTTCGCCGACGATGGCATCCGCAAAGGCATAGACTTGTTCACTGGTCGGATCCAGCGTCGGTTCGTGTACGCCCCAGGATCGTTCCATTTTGTAGGGCCCCGGCGCGCTGAGCAGTTCGGGATAGGCGACCGCAATCGCGGAGGCATGGCCCGGCATATCGATTTCCGGCACCACGCGGATCCCCCGCGCCGTGGCGTAGGCCACCACCTCTTTCATCTGCGCCACGGTGTAAAACTGCCCGTCGCTCGCCAGTTGCTGCAGTTTGGGATACTTCTGCGATTCGAAACGCCAGCCCTGATCGTCGCTGAGATGCCAGTGCAGCACGTTGAGTTTCGCCGCCGCCATGCCATCGAGCTGACGTTTGATATCCGGCAACGGCAGAAAATGGCGGGCAGAATCGAGCAGCACGCCGCGCCACGCGAAACGCGGCTGATCGTGAATGCTGACCAGCGGGATAAAGGTGTTTTCGCCGTCGTTCTGCACCAGCTGTAACAACGTTTCCATGCCGCGCATCGCGCCGAAACGGCTGCTGGCAGTCAGCGTTGCGCCTTGCGGCGTGACCTCCAGCCGGTAGCTTTCATCACTGTCCGGCATCGGCTGCGCCGCGACTTTCTTCTGAATGATGATCGTGATCGCCGCCTGACCGCTGACCGTTTCGCTATTTTGCGGCAACAGATACCAGCCGGTTTGCTGCGCCAGACGTTCGCGCCAGCGGTTAACCTCAGGCATCAGCGCATCGCCTTTCACCTGGATCTGTAGCGCCTCACTGAGGACAAATTTACCGGCAGGCGAAGTGACATCCACCTGCTGCGGCCACGGCATCAGCGGTAAATTCCCGGCTGGCGCGGCAAAGGCGGAAAAGGTGAGAAACAGGGATGAAGCCAGAAGGGTACGACGGAAAGGCATTAACATCGGCGAAATTCCTCAGAGTAAAAAGCGCGCCATCTTAGCCCGCTGAATCTAAAGGAATAACTATAGTCGCTGGATAAAATAAAGGCGGTGACTGAGTTAACAATCACCGCCTTTATGATTAATGCGAAACCCTTATTGCCAGCCGTAACGGCGCACGAACCAGCCTTTCACGCACTGCGTCAGCACCATGTAACCGGCCAGGATCGCCACCAGCCACGGGAAGTAGCTCAGCGGCAGCGGCTGCAATTGCAGGAAACTGGCAACGGGCGAGTAAATCAGGGAGATGCCGGTCACCACCACCAGCAGCGTCATGATGCACAGCGGCCAGGAGGCGCGGCTCTGAATAAACGGCACTTTGCGGGTGCGGATCATGTGCACGATCAGCGTCTGCGACAGCAATCCTTCAATGAACCAGCCGGACTGGAACAGCGTCTGCGCCTCCACCGTATTGGCCTGGAATACCCACCACATCAGGCCAAAGGTCATGATATCGAACACGGAACTGATCGGCCCGAAGAACACCATAAAGCGGCCAATGTCACCCGCGTTCCAGCGCTGCGGTTTTGCCAGTTGCTCTTCATCCACGTTATCAAACGGGATCGCCACCTGAGACACATCATAAATCAGGTTCTGAATCAGCAGATGCAGCGGCAACATCGGCAGGAACGGCAGGAAGGCGCTGGCGACCAGCACGCTGAACACGTTACCGAAGTTAGAACTGGCGGTCATTTTGATGTATTTCAGCATGTTGGCGAAGGTTCTGCGCCCTTCTGTCACGCCCTGCTCCAGCACCATCAGGCTTTTTTCCAGCAGAATGATATCCGCCGCTTCTTTGGCGATATCCACCGCCGAATCCACCGAAATGCCAATGTCTGCCGCACGCAGCGCCGGGGCGTCGTTAATGCCGTCGCCCATAAACCCGACCACATGCCCTTCGCCACGCAACACGCGCACAATGCGTTCTTTGTGCATCGGCGTGAGTTTGGCGAACACCGTGGTGTCGCGGGCGACCCGCAGCAACTGACTGTCATCCATGGCATCAATATCGCTGCCGATCAGCACGTTATCGGCCTGTAATCCCACATCTTTGCAAACTTTGCGCGCCACCAGCGGATTATCGCCGGTGAGGATTTTCACCGTCACACCCTTGCGTTGCAGCGCGTCCAGCGCCGGTGCAGTGCTCTCTTTTGGCGGATCGAGAAACGCGATGTAACCGGCAAGGATCAGGCTGGATTCATCGGTCACGCCATAACCCTGCGTGCGCGATGGCATCACTTTATGCGCCACTGCCACCACGCGCAGCCCCTGCTGATTGAGATCGTCGGTAATGCGGCGGATACGCGCCAGCAACACATCGGTCAGCGGCACAATCTCACCGTTGAGCTGCACCAGCGTACAAATCGACAGCATTTCTTCCAGCGCGCCTTTGCAGATCAGACGATGGTTTTGATCATTTTCGGCCACCACCACAGACATACGGCGGCGGTCGAAATCGAACGGAATTTCATCGACTTTCAGCGAGTGATGCGCCTTGCTGGCATCACCGCATTCCAGCACCGCGACATCCAGCAGATTTTTCAGGCCGGTCTGGTAATGGCTGTTCAGCCACGCCAGATGCAGCACATCGTCGCTGGTTTCACCGAGCACGTCGGTGTGACGCTCGAGCACGATTTTATCCTGCGTCAGCGTGCCGGTTTTATCGGTGCAGAGGATGTCCATCGCGCCGAAGTTCTGGATGGCGTCCAGACGTTTAACGATCACTTTCTGGCGGGACAGTTTGACCGCGCCTTTCGCCAGCGTCGAGGTGACAATCATCGGCAGCATTTCCGGTGTCAGCCCGACCGCCACGGAGAGCGCGAACAGCGCCGCTTCCCACCAGTCGCCTTTGGTGTAGCCGTTGATCACCAGCACGACCGGCGTCATCACCATCATAAAGCGGATCAGCAGCCAGCTGACTTTGCTGATCCCGGCCTGGAAGGCATTCGGCTGGGTATCTTCCTGAACCACACGTTCGGCGAGCTGGCCGAACCAGGTTTTGCCGCCGGTGGCAATCACCATGGCGATCGCCGTGCCGCTCACCACGTTGGTGCCCATAAAGCACAGCGTGGTCAGTTCAAGCGGATCCGCCGCCACCGGTTTTTTCTCGCAGGCATGTTTTTCCACCGGCAGGGATTCACCGGTCAGCGCCGCCTGGCTGATGAACAGATCTTTGGCAGACAGAATGCGCAGATCCGCCGGGATCATATCGCCCGCCGACAGTTTGATCAGATCACCCGGCACCAGCTGGCTGATCGGGATTTCCACCGTTTCGCTGCGCCCGGTTTGAGCGTCACTGCGCAGCACCGTGGCGGTATTGCTGACCATGGCTTTCAGCGCATCCGCCGCTTTGTTGGAGCGCGCTTCCTGAATAAAATGCATAAACGTGGAGATCAGCACCATCGCGCCAATCACCAGCGCGGCAGTCAGATCGTCGGTGGCGTAGGACACCAGCCCGAGCACGGTCAGCAGCAGGTTGAACGGATTGCGGTAGCAGTGCCATAAATGCAGCCACCACGGTGCCGGTTGCTGGTCGCCGGTCTGATTGAGGCCGGACACCTCGCGGATCGCGTCGGCTTCGTGCGCCGTCAGCCCTTCAGGATGGCTGGCAAATTGCAGATACAGCTGGTCTTCCGTGGCACGGGCACAGGCCTGACAATGCGCCGACATCGCGGCAGGGATCGCCTGCGCAGCACGGGCTGGCACGTTTTCAAGCATCGGGTCGCGGCGGACTAAACGACGCGGTAAGTTACGGCTGAGCGCAGTGAGCAGCCGGGAAGTGAAATTTTTGAACATCATTCGCACCTTTGTTGCGCCCACGGCAAAGCCGCCGTGAGCATGGCAAAAGGGTTATAAAAACAGGGCGAACGAAAAAGACGATCGCCACTGCTTACCAGGTAACGTCACGGCAAGCAGCAGCAAAAATGCGGGTGCTTACCGGATCACAACGGACCTACAGAGTTGGGGTCGGGTTCCATGGGTTTTCACCTCCGGTAAGGAACGGTTGGGAAATTCATACGCATCGGGTATAAAAATCCGTTAGGGTAACGGCACGGACGACGCACACAGCATCTCCGGCGAGCGCAGTATACGCCGGTTAACTACAACCAAATTTAAACCTGACCCTCATTCACCTGAAAACATGACCCTACAAAATCGCCTGACCATTAATGATATTGCCCGCCTGAGCGGTGTCGGAAAATCCACGGTTTCCCGCGTTTTAAATAACGAAGGCAACGTCAGCCCGCAAACCCGCGAACGGGTGTTACAGGTGATTGAACAGCAACATTTCAGCCCGTCGAAATCCGCGCGGGCGATGCGTGGCTTCAGCGATAAAATTGTGGCGATCATTGTGTCGCGCCTGGATTCTCCGTCAGAAAATCAGGCGGTGCGCGCCATGCTGCCGCTGTTTTATCAGCAGGGTTACGACCCGATTGTGCTGGAAAGCCAGTTCAGCGCCGAACGCGTTAAAGAGCATTTACAGGTGCTGAAGCAGCGCAATATCGACGGCGTGGTGTTGTTTGGTTTTACCGGTTTATCGGCGCAAATGCTGACGCCGTGGCAGGACAAACTGGTGATGCTGGCGCGCGATATGCCGGGGTTGTCTTCGGTGTGTTATGACGATGCCGGTGCGGTACAACTGCTGATGAACAAGTTGCTGGCGCAGGATATCCGCCGCATCGGTTTTATCGGCGTTTCGCCACGGGACACCACCACCGGTCAGCGACGCAGTGAAGCTTATCAGGCGTTGTGTCAGGCGCAGGGGCTGACGCCGCACATCGCGCTTGGCGAACTGACCTATCAGAGCGGTTTTGACCTGATCCCGCGCTTGCTGGAAAACGACATTCAGGCGGTGATTTGCGCCTCGGATACCATTGCTATCGGCGCACAGAAATACCTGCAACAGCAGCAAATCCGCGACATTCAGGTCTGCGGTATCGGCAATAACCCGCTGCTGCATTTCCTGTTCCCGGAATCGTACTCGGTGGAACTCGGTTATGGCGCAGGCGGCGAAGCGGCAGCCCGACAATTGCTGACGCAGCTCAGCGGTTCTGCGCCCGTGCAACAGCTGATTATCCCCGGAAAGCTGGCTTTCTGATCCCCTGCCTTTCTGCCCTGTACCTTTCTTAAAAGCAGAAACTTTGTGATCGTCCCGGCAAAACCGGGAACGTTCCCGGACAAGTTCCCGCCGCCTTCGCTATGCTTAAACCGTACCCTACACACTCACGCTACATCACAGGCCACTTCCCATGAGCAAAGTTAAGCAACAGGATGTTGATCAGCTGATCGCCCTTGTCGGCGGCAGCGACAATATCGCGATGGTGACTCACTGCATTACGCGTCTTCGTTTCGTCCTCAATGATCCGTCTAAAGCCGATCCGAAAGGTCTCGAAGCCCTGCCAATGGTCAAAGGCTGCTTCACCAATGCCGGGCAATTTCAGGTAGTGATCGGGCCGGAAGTGGACGATTACTATAAAGTTTTGCTCGCCAGCACCGGTAAAAACCAGGCGGGAAAAGAGCAGGCAAAAATCGCCGCCCGCCAGAATATGAGCTGGTTTGAACGCAGCATTTCGCACTTTGCGGAAATCTTCTTCCCGCTGCTCCCGGCGCTGATCAGCGGCGGTTTAATTCTCGGTTTCCGCAACGTCATCGGTGAAATCCCGATGGGCGACGGCCAGACGCTGGCGCAGATGCATCCGCTGTGGCAGTCGATTTACGACTTCCTGTGGCTGCTCGGCGAAGCGGTGTTTATGTTCCTGCCGGTGGCGGTCTGCTGGTCAACGGTCAGAAAAATGGGCGGCACCGAAATCCTCGGCATCGTGCTGGGTATCACGCTGGTGTCGCCACAGCTGATGAATTCCTACAACCTCGGTCAGCAAATTCCCGAAGTGTGGAATTTCGGCTGGTTCACCATCGAAAAAGTCGGTTATCAGGCGCAGGTCATTCCTTCCGTACTTGCCGGGATGGCGCTGGCGATGATTGAAAATGGCCTCAAACGCATCGTGCCCAATTACCTGTATCTGGTGATTGTGCCGGTCAGCTCACTGCTGATTGCCGTCTTCCTGGCGCATACGCTGATCGGGCCGTTTGGCCGCATGATTGGCGACGGCGTGGCTTTCGCAGTGAAATTCATCATGACCGGCAGCCTCGCGCCGATCGGTGCCGCATTGTTTGGTTTCCTCTATGCGCCGCTGGTCATTACCGGCGTGCATCAGACGACGCTCGCCATCGATATGCAGATGGTGCAAAGCACTGGCGGAACGCCGGTCTGGCCGCTGATCGCCCTCTCAAACATCGCGCAGGCAGCCGCGGTCGTCGGCGTGATTATCGTCAGCCGTAAACACAACGAACGTGAGATTTCCGTGCCCGCCGCCATCTCAGCCTTCCTCGGCGTAACGGAACCGGCGATGTACGGCATCAACCTGAAATACCGCTTCCCGATGCTGTGCGCGATGATCGGCTCGGCGTTTGCCGGCCTGATTTGCGGCCTGTTCCACGTCACGGCTAACGGCATCGGCGTCGGCGGATTACCGGGCATTCTGTCCATCAAACCGCAGTTCTGGAGCATCTACGCACTGGCCATGCTGGTGGCGATTGTGGTGCCAATTATCCTGACCGTGCTGGTTTATCAGCGCAAAGCCCGCCGTGGCGAACTGGCAGTGGTGTAAGAAATTTAAGAAGGAAAATGGAATGAACAGCGAATTGCCGTGGTGGAAAAACGGCGTGATTTACCAGATTTACCCAAAGAGTTTTCAGGACACTACGGGCAGCGGCACCGGGGATATCAACGGCATCACGCAGCGTCTGGATTACCTGAAAACGCTGGGCGTCGATGCCCTGTGGCTGACGCCGATGTACCTGTCGCCGCAGATTGATAATGGCTACGACGTGGCGGATTACTGCGAGATTGACCCGGCTTACGGCACGCTGGAAGATTTCGAACGGCTGACCGCAGAGGCGCATCAGCGCGGGATCCGCATCGTGATGGACATGGTGTTTAATCACTCTTCCACGCATCACGAATGGTTCCGCCAGTCGCAGGATCCGGGCAGTCCGTTCCGTCCGTTTTATATCTGGCGTGACGGCGCGGACGGAGGCGGGCCGCCGAATAACTGGCGTTCAAAATTCGGTGGCGGCGCCTGGCAGTGGCATGAAACCAGCGGTCAGTATTATCTGCATCTGTTCGCCACCGAGCAGGCCGATCTCAACTGGGAATACCCGCCGGTGCGCGAGGCGCTGAAAAAAGTCTGCCAGTTCTGGGCGGACAAAGGCGTCGACGGGCTGCGTCTGGACGTGATCAATCTGGTGTCCAAGCAGCAGGATTTCCCGTCTGACGACGCCGGGGATGGCCGCCGTTTTTACACCGACGGCCCGCGCATTCATGAGTTCCTGCAGGAATTCAGCCGCGACGTGTTCAAACCCCTCGGGCTGATGACCGTCGGCGAAATGTCTTCCACCCAACTGGAGCACTGCCGCCGTTACGCCGCCAACGACGGCAGCGAACTGTCGATGACCTTTAACTTTCATCACCTGAAAGTGGATTATCCGAACGGCGAAAAATGGACTGACGCGCCACCGGATTTTATCCAGCTTAAGCAGATTTTCCGCGACTGGCAGCAGGGCATGCACGGTCACGCCTGGAACGCGCTGTTCTGGTGTAATCACGATCAGCCGCGCATCGTGTCGCGTTTTGGTGATGAAGGCGCACTGCGCACCACGTCGGCTAAAATGCTGGCGATGGTGCTGCACGGTCTGCAGGGCACGCCGTACATTTATCAGGGCGAGGAAATCGGCATGACCAATCCTGGCTTCAGACATCTCGAGCAATACCGCGATGTGGAAAGCCTGAACATGTTTGCCGAACTGAAAACGGATGGCCGCGACACCGCAGAACTGCTGCGCATTCTGGCGAAGAAATCGCGGGACAACGCGCGTACGCCGATGCAGTGGGACGCCGGGGAACAGGCCGGATTCACCCGCGGCACGCCGTGGATTTCCGTCAGCCACAATGCCAGAGACATCAATACCGAACAGGCGCTGGCCGATAAAGACTCGGTGTTTTATCTGTATCAGCAACTGATCCGCCTGCGCAAAACATTGCCGGTACTGACCGGTGGTGATTATCAGGATTTGCTGCCGGAACATCTGCACTTGTGGAGTTATACCCGTCACGCGGCAGGAAAAACCTTGCGGGTGATGGCAAACCTGAGCGCACAGGATCAGGCGTTCACCTTGCCGGAATTCCCCGGCAGCACGGTGCTGAGTAATTATGCGACACCGGCACTTTCCGGCACGCTGCGTCCGTACGAATGTCTGTGGCAACTCGCCGGATAATCTGAATTTTCCCTTCTGTCGGGTCGGTCACATCAGTGGCTGACCCGTTTATTTTTTATGCATCCCCTTATAAAACAACAGGCAAAATTCAGGCCAGAATTTACATTTGGTCATCAATTCTTCCGCCAAAAAAATTCTTTGTTTCAGGTCAATAAAACGAGAATTATCACTCGCGTGAATGCTACATATAGTGTGTATAGTACACACCCAACCCAATATATAGCGGTTTACCGCAACAGCTACACAACCGGCCTGTAAGCCTTGTGCGGCGCGGGATCCGCCCAAAAGGAGTGTCATTGTGAAGGCAGACAGACTGGAAACCCTACCCGCAAAATCCACTACAATGCAGCCCATCGTGATTAAGCGGGATGGTTGTCAGGTCCCTTTCGATGAAGTTCTGATTAAACAAGCCGTGCAACGCGCGGCGGCGGCTGCCGGTATCGACAGCGTGGATTATTGCGCTCAGGTTGCCCGCGTGGTGGCGGAAAGTCTGCAAGACCAGGCTCGTGTAGATATCCACGATATTCAAGATGCGGTCGAAAATCAGCTGATGGCAGGTCCGCATAAAAAGCTGGCACGCGCATATATCGAATACCGCCATGACCGCGATGTGAAACGTGAAATGCGTGGCCGTCTGAATCAGGAAATCCGCGGTCTGGTTGAACAAAGCAATATGGCGCTGCTCAACGAGAATGCCAACAAAGACAGCAAAGTGATCCCGACCCAGCGTGACCTTCTGGCGGGTATTGTCGCCAAGCATTACGCCAAACAGCATATTTTACCGCGTGATGTCGTGCTGGCGCATGAGCGTGGCGAAATCCATTATCATGACCTTGATTACTCCCCGTTCTTCCCGATGTTTAACTGCATGCTGATCGACCTTAAAGGCATGTTGAATCACGGTTTCAAAATGGGTAATGCGGAAATTGACACGCCAAAGTCTATTTCCACCGCAACGGCCGTCACCGCGCAGATTATCGCGCAGGTCGCCAGCCATATTTACGGCGGCACGACCATTAACCGCATCGACGAAGTACTGGCGCCGTTCGTCACCGCCAGCTTCAATAAACATCGCCAGACTGCCGAAGAGTGGCAGATTGCAGATGCGGATGGCTTTGCTCACAGCCGTACCGAAAAAGAGTGTTATGACGCCTTCCAGTCGCTGGAATATGAGGTTAATACGCTGCACACCGCCAACGGCCAGACGCCGTTTGTCACCTTTGGTTTCGGTCTGGGCACGTCATGGGAATCCCGTCTGATCCAGCAGTCAATCCTGCGTAACCGCATTGCCGGACTGGGCAAAAACCGCAAAACCGCGGTGTTCCCGAAACTGGTGTTCGCCATCCGCGACGGCCTGAATCATAAAGCCGGTGACGCCAATTACGACATCAAGCAACTGGCACTGGAATGCGCCAGCAAACGCATGTACCCGGACATTCTCAATTACGATCAGGTGGTGAAAGTCACCGGTTCCTTCAAAACGCCGATGGGCTGCCGCAGTTTCCTGGGCGTTTACGAAGAAAACGGCGAGATGATCCACGAAGGCCGCAACAATATCGGCGTGATCAGCCTGAACCTGCCGCGCATCGCGCTGGAAGCGAAACGCGATGAAGCGGCGTTCTGGGCACTGCTCGACGAACGTTTATTGCTGGCGAAGAAAGCCCTGATGACCCGAATTGCGCGCCTCGAAGGCATCAAGGCCCGCGTCGCACCGATCCTGTACATGGAAGGTGCCTGCGGCGTTCGTCTGAAAGCCGACGACGATATTTCCGGCATCTTCAAAAATGGCCGCGCCTCGATTTCACTGGGTTACATTGGCGTGCATGAAACCATCAACGCGCTGTTCGGCGACCAGACCCACGTGTTCGACGCCAGCCAGTTGCGCGAAAAAGCCGAGGCGATTGTTGCCCGTCTGAAAGCCGCCACCGACAGCTGGAAAGACGAAACCGGCTACGGCTTCAGTCTGTACAGCACACCCAGCGAAAACCTGTGCGACCGTTTCTGCCGTCTGGATAAAGCCGAATTCGGCCTGGTGGCCGGTGTCACCGACAAAGGGTATTACACCAACAGCTTCCATCTGGACGTCGAGAAGAAGGTCAATCCGTATGAAAAACTCGATTTCGAAGCGCCATATCCGCCGCTGAGCAATGGCGGTTTCATCTGTTACGGCGAATACCCGAACCTGCAACACAACCTGAAAGCGCTGGAAGATGTGTGGGATTACAGCTACAGCCGTGTGCCTTATTACGGCACCAACACGCCGATCGATGAGTGCTACGATTGCGGTTATACCGGCGAATTCGAGTGTACCAGCAAAGGTTTCACCTGCCCGAAATGCGGCAATCACGAACCTTCCCGCGTGTCGGTCACCCGCCGCGTGTGCGGTTATCTCGGCAGCCCGGATGCCCGTCCGTTTAATGCCGGTAAGCAGGAAGAAGTGAAACGCCGGATTAAGCATCTGGGTAACGGCCAGCTGGGTTAATGCTTTGAACTTCCATCAGTATTACCCGATTGATGTGGTGAACGGGCCGGGAACACGCTGCGTACTGTTCGTTTCCGGCTGCGTCCACGAATGCCGCGGCTGCTATAACAAAAGCACCTGGCGGCTGGATTCCGGCAAGCCATTTACGCAGGCAGACGAAGACCGCATCATCGCCGATCTGCAAAATACCGTGATCCCGCGTCAGGGTCTGACGCTGTCCGGCGGCGATCCCCTGCATCCGCAAAATCTGTCGGCGGTGCGCCAGCTGTTGTTACGCGTACAGGCGGAATGTCCGGGCAAAGATGTGTGGATGTGGACCGGTTATACACTGGGCGAACTGACGGCGGAACAGCAGGACGTGGTGGCGCTGATTAATGTGCTGGTCGACGGGAAATTCGTGCAGGAACTGAAAGACCCGTCGCTTATCTGGCGCGGCAGCGGCAATCAGGTGATTCATTATTTAAGATAGAGATCTGAGGATGAGATAGCAGTGATACATCGCATCACTGCAAATTTTTAATCCAGATATTGACATCTGACATTTGAATATCCTTTTACGCTGGGATAAGATAACCCCATAATATAAAAGAGGTTGAAAATGTCTTATTCAGATCTTCGGATGAAGTTTATTTCTTTCGTGCTAAGAAAATACCGTCACTTCACTAAAAAAAACAGCAACAACCTCTCTTTTGAACATCAAAACTTTAAAAGAATAATGATCATCTCAAACAAATTATTGGGTGATTTTTTATTTTGCACGCCTGCTATCCGCGCTTTAAAGGAAAAATACCCCCACGCTGAGATACTTGCTGTTATCAGCCATAAAAATAAAGGCATTATTGGGGAGAACAACTTTATAAATAAGGTCGTTTATATGGATAGCACGCTTACAGATGTCCTTAAAGCGTTACCTGAAATCAGAAAATTCAAACCAGAGATTTCCGTAATATTTCATTCCCGCACACCTTATGATTTAATACTTTCTGTTTTTTCCAGATCTAATTTCATTATCAAACACTACTTTAATAATGATATAAAAAAACTTTTCAATGTATGCGATCATTTTGTTTTAGATCCATGTACGCCACCGGTACTCAATCATCTTGCACTGATCAGTAAGTTGGGTTGTGACACCCAGGGGAAAAAAATGTTTTTTCCTGCCGAAGTGCCAAAAATCATGAAAGACAGTACATCTCCATTGATCATCGGCTATCAGCTTGGTGCATCAAAACCTAATCGTTATCTGCCAGAAACAACACTGCAACAACTGACAGAGATGCTCTCACTCCATTCCCCATTGTGTGAGTTTCATTTATTTGGAGCGCCTTCTGAAAAGCCATTGGGTGATACCTTTGTCAAAGGCCTTACGGAGGAGACAAGTCACAAGGTGGTTAATCACATTGGGAAAACTACACTGCAAGGCTTAGCGCATACCTTGAATGCGATTGATATCCTTATCACGCCAGACACAGGGACTTTGCATATCGCAACTTCGCTGGAAATAAAAACCGTTAGTTTATTTGTTACGCGTAAAGAAAACGGTTGTGAACCTCAACAAGATCCACATCTGCATAACGTCATTTATGCTTCCGATTATAGCGAATTAGCGTTTGACAGAACCTTTCCCAAACCTCTCGAATTTATTCCAGCAGAAATTATATTCAAAAATATTTTGTCATCACTTTCAGAAAAAAACGAATTATCTGCGCATTAAACACGCTGTAAATTGTATCGGGCATTTATGATTTTCACCCTCAAAATGCCCACACCGTTGACTCCCTTCCAACTCTTCATTTTCCTGCAACCAGACCTTCACCCAATTGTCACTTAGCACGGCCAAGATGATGCCAACGCCACACTGAGGTTTGCATCATGACCCTTTCAGAACGTTTTCAACTTTCCCCTGCCATTGCCCGTTTATCCCGTGCGAGGTATTCATTGTGATGAACTTATCTAGACATCCGACCAGTCATACAACGGTATATCAGCAAATCGCTGCTGAACTGGAACAGGAGCTGCGTAACGGTTACCGCTGCGGCGATTATCTGCCGCCGGAACAACAGCTTGCCGAACGTTTTCAGGTGAACCGCCATACGCTGCGCCGTGCAGTGGATGAACTGGTGGATCGCGGCTGGCTGCAACGCCGTCAGGGCATTGGCACGCTGGTGCTGATGCGGCCTTATGATTATCCGCTGCATTCGCAGGCACGTTTCAGCCAGAACCTGCTGGATCAGGGCAGTCACCCGACCAGCGAACGTCTGCTGGCGGTACTGCGTCCGGCCACCGATCACGTTGCCGCGGCGCTGTCACGTCAGGAGGGCGATACGGTGATCCACCTGCGCACGCTGCGCCGCGTCAACGGCGTGCCGGTCTGCGTGATTGATCACTACCTGCCGGATCTCGACTGGTGGCCTGCGCTGCAAAATTTCCACAGCGGCTCCTTGCACGATTTTATCCGTGAGGAAATTAAGCAAAAGCTCAGCCGCCGTACCACCCGTATCAATGCCCGCCGCGCGCTGGCGAAAGAAAGCAAATTACTCGAAATCGTCCCGCAGGCACCGCTGCTGTGTGTCCGCACCCTGAACATCTGTGAAGGCAGCGATGCGGTGGCGGAATATTCCGTCAGCCTGACGCGCGCCGACATGATCGAACTGACCATGGAGCACTGAATGGATCACCTGCAAACCCGCCAGCGCTGGATGTCGGTGCTGGCTCACAGCCGCCCCGATGAACTGCTTGCGCACTGGCAGCCGCTGAATTTATCACCGCAATTCGAACGTATTCGTGCCCCTGAAACCGGACTGACTCAGCTTCAGGGCCGCATGGGCGCTACCGGCAAACGTTTTGTGATGGGCGATATGACCGTCACCCGCGCCGTCATTCAGTTAGACGGCGGCGTCTACGGCTACAGCTACGTCAGCGGGCGTCATAAACCGCACGCCGAACTGTGTGCAGTGATTGATGCGCTGCTGCAAATGCAGGGCATGGACGAATTGCTGCACAAACGCGTGATTGCCCCGCTGGCCGCGCTGCAACAGGAACGCCGCCAGCAACGCGCCCGTGAAGTGGCTTCCAGCCGCGTCGATTTCTTTACCCTGGTTCGCGGAGAATAACGCATGTCACTAGTTGCCAGTTTTCAACATCCGGTTGCCGATGCACAGTACAGTTTCCGTCGTATTCTCAAGGCGTTAAGTGAGCCGGGTGTCAGCGTGCCGTTGCCTGCCATGCCCGGTTTTGGTGCCTTAGGTTCCGCCAGCGCCTGCGTGCTGCTGACACTTATCGATCAGGACACGCCGCTGTGGCTGAGCGCATCGCTTAACGATGAAATTCTGCGTAAGAACCTGCGCTTTCATACCGGCGCGCTGCTCACCGATGATCCGTCCTCTGTCAGTTTTGCGCTGGCCGATCCGGCGCTCGACAGCGCCACCCTGCTGGCTTTCCCGTGCGGCGATGAGATGTCACCGGAACTGGCGACCAGCGTGATTGTTCAGCTGGAAAGCCTGACCGGCGGCACACCGCTGCGTCTGCGCGGGCCGGGCATTGAAAGCAGCCGCATGATTTCCCCGCAGTTGCCTGATTGTGTCCGCGATTATCTGCTCAACCGCCCTCACCGTTTCCCGCTGGGTCTGGACTTTATGTTCACCTGCGGCGAAGACCTGATTGCCGTGCCGCGCACCACGCGCGTGGAGGTGTGCTGATGTACGTCGCCGTGAAAGGAGGTGAGAAGGCGATTGCCGCCGCTCATCAGTTGCTGGCGCACGAGCGTCGTGGCGACACCGGGGTCAGTGAACTGGGCTGTGACCAGATCGAACAGCAACTGGGTCTGGCGGTAGATCGCGTCATGAGTGAAGGCGGAATTTACGACCGCGAACTGGCGGCGCTGGCGATTAAGCAATCCGGCGGTGATCTGGTGGAAGCCATTTTCCTGCTGCGCGCTTACCGCACCACCCTGCCGCGTCTGGCGACCAGCGAACCGCTGAACACCCGGTCGATGCGTCTGGAACGCCGTATTTCCGCCATTTATAAAGATTTACCCGGCGGTCAGGTACTCGGCCCGACCTACGATTACACCCACCGCCTGCTGGATTTTGCCCTGCTGGCGGAAGGCGAAGCGCCCTTCACACCGGTGGCCGATGAGCCACAGCCCGAAGAGTGCGGCCATGTGTTTGATTTGCTGACGCAACAACAACTGGCGGTGCAGGAGGAAGACGACGGCAGTGAGCCGGAAGATATCACCCGCACGCCCCCGGTGTATCCGGCGTCACGCGCGGCGCGTCTGCAACAACTGGTGCGCGGCGACGAAGGTTTTCTGCTGTCACTGAGTTATTCCACCCAGCGCGGATATGGCCGTACCCATCCGTTTGCCGGTGAAATCCGTACCGGCTGGCTGACCGTGGAAATCGTGCCGGAAGAACTGGGTTTTGCGATTGATATCGGCGAGATCCTGCTGACCGAATGCGAAATGGTGAACGGTTTTATCGCGCCGGAAGACAAGCCACCGCATTTCACCCGGGGCTACGGGCTGGTGTTTGGCCGCGCCGAGCGCAAGGCGATGTCGATGTCACTGGTTGACCGCGCCCTGCAAACCCGCGAATACCACGAACAAATCAGCAGCCCGGCGCAGGATGAAGAATTCGTCTTGTCCCACGCCGATAACGTCGAAGCCGCCGGTTTTGTCTCGCACCTCAAGCTGCCGCATTACGTCGATTTTCAGGCCGAACTGGAGTTATTAAAACGCCTGCGCGCCGCGAAACAACAGGATCCCGCCCATGAACAATAATGCCGCCCACACGATCACCGGTTACAACCACGGTTATCTCGACGAGCAGACCAAACGCATGATCCGCCGTGCGATCCTCAAAGCGGTGGCGATCCCCGGTTATCAGGTGCCGTTCGCCGGTCGCGAGATGCCGATGCCTTACGGCTGGGGCACCGGCGGGATCCAGCTGACCGCCAGCGTGATTGGCGAAAACGACGTGCTGAAAGTGATTGATCAGGGTGCGGATGACACCACCAACGCCGTGTCGATCCGCAAATTCTTCCAGAGCGTCGCCGGCGTGAAAACCACCGGCAAAACCGTGGAAGCCAGCCTGATCCAGACCCGCCACCGCATTCCGGAAACGCCGTTGCAGGAAGATCAGATCCTGATTTTTCAGGTGCCGATCCCTGAGCCGCTGCGCTTTATTGAACCGCGTGAAACGGAAACCCGCAAAATGCACGCGCTGGAAGAGTACGGCGTGATGCAGGTGAAACTGTATGAAGACATCGCGCGCTTCGGGCATATCGCCACCACTTACGCCTATCCGGTGAAAGTGAATGACCGCTACGTGATGGATCCGTCGCCGATCCCGAAATTTGATAACCTGAAAATGAACATGATGCCCGCGTTACAGCTGTTCGGTGCCGGACGTGAAAAACGTATTTACGCCCTGCCGCCGTTCACCAAAGTCGAAAGTCTGGATTTCGACGATCATCCTTTCACCGTCCAGCAATGGGATGAACCCTGCGCGCTCTGCGGTTCACACCACAGCTATCTCGATGAAGTGGTGCTCGACGATCAGGGCAACCGCATGTTCGTGTGCTCCGACACCGATTTTTGCGCTCAGCAGCTTGAGCAACAGGCTTCCAACGAGGGTAACCGCTGATGAACACTCCGTTAAATCTGGCCGCTGAACCCCTGCTGTCGGTGAATAACCTGACCCATCTTTATGCGCCGGGCAAAGGCTTCAGCGATGTGTCGTTCAGTCTGTATCCCGGCGAAGTGCTGGGTATTGTCGGCGAATCCGGCTCGGGCAAAACCACGCTGTTGCAGTCAATTTCCGCCCGTCTCGCACCGCAGCTTGGCAATGTGATTTACAACAACGGTCAGACACCCGCGCAGTCGTTGTATGAGATGGCCGAAAGTGACCGCCGCCGTTTGCTGCGCACCGACTGGGGCGTGGTGCATCAGCATCCGATGGACGGTTTACGCCGCCAGGTTTCGGCCGGGGGCAATATCGGCGAGCGTCTGATGGCGGTCGGTGAACGTCATTACGGCGATATCCGCAAAAAAGCCGGTCAGTGGCTGGAAGATGTCGAAATTCCGGTTTCCCGCATTGATGACCTGCCGACTACGTTTTCCGGCGGGATGCAGCAACGTCTGCAAATCGCCCGCAATCTGGTGACGCATCCGCGGCTGGTGTTTATGGATGAACCGACCGGCGGGCTGGACGTGTCCGTGCAGGCGCGTCTGCTGGATTTACTGCGCACACTGGTGGTGGAAATGCAGCTGGCGGTGGTGATTGTCACCCATGATCTGGGCGTCGCCCGCCTGCTGGCGCACCGTTTGCTGGTGATGAAACAAGGTCAGGTGGTGGAAAGTGGATTAACCGACCGCGTGCTCGACGATCCCCATCATCCGTATACGCAGCTTTTAGTCTCCTCTGTCCTTTCCTAACCCTTTTACACAATGAGTGACCAAAATGACGACGAAGCTCAGGGTCGAAAATCTCAGTAAAACCTTTGTCCTGCATAACCAGAACAGCGCCAGATTGCCGGTGTTCAGCAACGCCAGTCTGACAGTCAGTGCCGGGGAATGCGTGGTGTTGCACGGCCATTCCGGCAGCGGGAAATCCACGTTATTGCGCTCTCTCTACGGCAATTATCTGCCGGACAGCGGCAAGATCTGGGTGGAACATCAGGGACAGCAGATCGATATGGTCAGCGCCGAAGCGCGTGAGATTCTGGCGGTGCGCCGACATACGGTCGGCTGGGTCAGCCAGTTTCTGCGGGTGATCCCGCGTATCAGCGCCCTGAATCTGGTGATGCAGCCGCTGCTGGAACTGGGCGTGGATAAAGCGCAGAGCGAAGCCCGCGCCAGCGCCCTGCTGCGCCATCTGAACGTGCCGGAACGTCTGTGGCATCTTGCCCCGTCGACGTTCTCCGGCGGCGAACAGCAGCGCGTGAATATCGCACGAGGCTTTGTGGTGGATTACCCGGTGCTGTTGCTCGATGAGCCGACCGCCTCGCTGGATGCCACCAATCGCGCGGCGGTGGTGACGCTGATTGAACAGGCCAAAGCGCGCGGTGCGGCGGTGGTCGGGATTTTTCATGATGAAGATGTCCGCGAACGCGTTGCCGATCGTTTGTATGAAATGAGCCATGAAACCGCGCCGGAGATGTCCGCATGATCATTAATAACGTAAAACTGGTGCTCGACGATCAGGTGGTTGAAGGGTCGCTGGAGATGAAAAACGGCGTGATCAGCGCCTTCGCTGACAGCCGCAGTCAGTTGCCACAGGCGCTGGATGCGCAGGGCGGCTGGTTACTGCCGGGTTTAATCGAGCTGCACACCGACAATCTGGATAAATTTTTCACCCCCCGCCCGAAAGTGGACTGGCCTGCACATTCCGCCATGAGCAGCCACGATGCGCTGATGGTCGCCAGCGGCATCACCACGGTGCTGGACGCCGTGGCGGTCGGTGACGTGCGCGACGGCGGCCATCGTCTGGAAAATCTGCAAAAGATGATCGACGCGATTGTGAACAGCCAGAACGCCGGGCTGAACCGCGCCGAGCACCGTCTGCATCTGCGCTGCGAGCTGCCGCATGAGACCACGTTGCCGCTGTTTGAGAAGCTGATGGATACGCCGGTTTTATCCCTGGTGTCGCTGATGGATCACTCGCCGGGTCAGCGCCAGTTCGCCACGCCGCAGAAGTACCGCGAATATTATCAGGGCAAGTACAACCTCAACGACGAACAGATGGACGACTATCAGGAAGAGCAGATCGCCCTGTCGCGCCGCTGGGCACAGCCAAACCGTGAAGCAATTGCCGCCCGCTGCCGTGAGCGCACTATTTCGCTGGCCAGCCACGACGATGCCACCGCCGCGCACGTCGAAGAATCCCTGGCGCTCGGCAGCGTGATCGCCGAATTCCCGACAACGGAAGAAGCCGCGCGCGCCTCTCACGCCAACGGTTTGCAGGTGCTAATGGGCGCTCCCAATATCGTGCGCGGCGGCTCGCATTCCGGCAACGTCGCGGCGCACCATCTGGCGTCTCTGGGGCTGCTGGATATTCTCTCTTCCGATTATTACCCCGCCAGCCTGCTCGACGCGGTGTTCCGCATTGCCACCGATGAGAGCAATGCGTTCAGTTTGCCGCAGGCGGTGAAGCTGGTGACGCGCAATCCGGCTAACGCGCTCGGGTTGCAGGATCGCGGAGAAATTGCCGAAGGAAAACGCGCGGATCTGGTGCTGGCACGGGCGCATGGCGAACATCACTACGTGCAAAACGTCTGGCGTCAGGGCATTCAGGTGTTCTGAAGGGAGGAGAGTTTTGCGCCGGGAGGGGGTTGCAAACCACTCAGATGCCATTAATACCCCACCCCAACCCTCCCCTTCGCAGGGGAGGGAGCTGGCCGGATTCTGGCTCAGCAACCGTGCGTGAGTTTCTGCTCCTCCCCCTGCGAAGGGGGAGGCCGGGAGGGGGTTTAGCAAATCACTCAGGTGCCATTAATACCCCACTCCAGCCCTCCCCTTCGCAGTGGAGGGAGCTGGCCGGATTCTTACTCAGCAACCGTGCCTGAGTTTCTGCTCCTCCCCCTGCGAAGGGGGAGGCTGGGAGGGGGGTTTAGCAAATCACTCAGGTGCCATTAATACCCCAAGGGGTGGGAGCAGGCCGGATTCTTACTCAGTAAGGAGATAAAATGAGTCGTTTACTTTATCTGATGGGCGCTTCGGGATCGGGAAAGGACAGTCTGCTCGACGCCCTGCGCCAGCATTTACCGGCCAATGTCGCGGTGGCGCATCGTTATATCACCCGCCCTGCCGATGCCGGTTCTGAAAATCATATTGCCCTGAGCGAAGCCGAATTTATTCAGCGTCACCGGCAGGGATTGTTCGCGCTGGACTGGTATGCGCACCAGTGCCGGTACGGCGTCGGCATTGAAATCGACCACTGGATGCAACTGGGCTGTCACGTGGTGATCAACGGCTCGCGGGCGCATCTGGAAAAAGCCCGTCAGCGTTATGGTCAGCGGCTGGTGCCGGTATGTCTGCTGGTGTCTGAAACCGTGCTGGTGGAACGTCTGACGCGGCGCGGACGCGAAGACGCGGCGCAGGTTGCCGGCCGTCTTCAGCGCGCCAGAGAATATGCCAGTGCGCTGCCTGCCGGCTGTCATCTGCTGAACAACGACGGCGCATTGCAGGAAACGTTACAGCATTTACTGGCGATCCTTTCGCTGCCGGTGAATGCCTACATTTATCCCGTTACTTCATCATGAAGGATATTATGAGCGACATTATTTCTCCGTTTTCACCGGCAGATGATCAGGATTATGCACGGGCTAAAATCGGTCAGCAGGTGGAACTGAACCGCTCGCAACTCGGACAGTACGTGCATATTGCCGATAACGCGATCATCGAAGAGACGCAGATCGGCGATTATTCTTACACCGCCGGAAACAATCAGATCTTCTATGCCACGATCGGCAAATTTGTATCGATCGCCACGTATGTGCGGATCAATCCCGGCAATCATCCGACTTATCAGCGTGTGGCGCAGCACCATTTTACTTATCGCAGTTCAGCCTACGGACTGGGGGAGGACGATCAGGATTTCTTCAACTGGCGGCGTGAGCATCACGTCACGGTGGGAAATGATGTGTGGATTGGCCATAACGCGGTGCTGATGCCCGGCGTCAGCGTCGGCAATGGCGCAGTGATCGGCACCTCAGCGGTGGTGACCAAAGACGTCGAGCCGTATGCCATCGTCGCCGGTGTCGCCGCCAAAAAGATCGGCATGCGCTTTGACGACACGATGATCGCCCGGATCGAGAAAAGTCAGTGGTGGGACTGGGATCATGACACGCTGAAAGAAAGGATGCCGGACTTCAGGGATCTGGCCGTGTTTGCGGAAAAGTATTTGTGAGGACCGACAGGCAGAAAATTCGCGTTTTTTGCCTGATACCTTATCACACGGATCCGGCTGAGCGGATCCCGCGAATTAAAGATCTTCGATACTGGCCGCAATCTGATCGGATTCCAGCACGGTAATGCCGCCCAGACCGGCGTTAAATGCCTGCTCCTGCAAGGCTTTCGCCACAATGTCTGAATCGATGGCTTTCCATTTACCCGGCAGCATTTTAAATAACGGCGCGCTGAGTTGCTCGAGCAGGCGCGGCGGATGACGTTTGCCCACCAGCAATGAGGGACGGACCAGCGTCAGCAACGGCCATCCCTGCTGCATCAGCGCCAGTTCCATTTCGCCTTTGGTACGGTTATACAGAAAACGCGAGCGTGCATCCGCGCCGTGCGCACTGACCGCCAGACAATGGCGCGCACCCAGCTCCCGCGCGGCCTTGGCGCAGTCGACCACCAGATCGTAATCCACCGCCCGGAAGGCCTGCGCACTGCCCGCCTGTTTACGCGTGGTACCCAGACAGCAGAACAGCAAATCGACAGGTTCATCCAGCGCCACCACCAGCGACGTCAGATTATTGCCCAGCGGGTTGATTAATTTATTGCCCGGCGGCAGCGGATGGCGGCTCGGTGCCACAATGCGGCTGACCCGCGGATCAAGCTGTAACAGGCGTAAAAGCTCGCGCCCAATCAGACCACTTCCGCCCAGCAGAAGAACTTTTGCCATATCACTTCCTTTTAAATAACGGCACACAATCGCAGAGAATTGAAGTGTTACCCGAATGTGAATATCACGCTATAAGACAGTTCCTGTTACCTGCCCGAACTCGGACGAATCCAGTTTGATCTGACCACGGCGGAGTCCTAGGCTTAAGAGTGCATGATGAAAAACACATTCTCAGCAGGAGGAACCATGAGCAAGAAAATAGCGGTACTCGTCACTGATGAATTTGAAGATGCAGAATTCACCTCGCCCGCCGAGGCTTACCGCAAGGCGGGGCATCAGATCGTCACTATCGAGAACAAAGCGGGTAACGTCGTCAAAGGGAAACAGGGCAAAGCGTCCGTCACCATTGATAAATCGATCGATGAAGTGAAAGTGTCAGACTTTGACGCCCTGTTGCTGCCGGGCGGACATTCGCCGGATACCCTGCGCGGCGACGACCGTTTTGTCGCATTCACCCGGGCGTTCGCCGAAAGCGGCAAACCTATATTTGCCATCTGCCACGGCCCGCAGTTACTGATTAACGCCGATGTCGTGCGCGGCCGTAAACTCACCACGGTGAAACCGGTGGTGGTGGATGTGAAAAATGCCGGTGCCGAGTTTTACGATAAAGAAGTGGTGGTCGATCAGGATACGCTGGTCACCAGCCGCACACCGGATGATCTGCCTGCGTTTAACCGTGAATCCCTGAGGATTCTGGCCGCGTAGTCCCGACGCCCCTCTCCGCGCAGAGGGGCTATTCCCCTTCCCGATCCCACAGCAGTTTCTTGCCAAATCCCAGCGCGTTATCGGTCATTTTGATGTGACGGAGTTTCAGCGCCCAGACCGGTGCTTTCATGGCGATGGCGACCGGAAAATGTTTGCAGTACAGATGGCGGGCATGACGTTCTTCTTCCCCCGCCAGCACGGTGGCTTCACCGCGGTACTGAATGCCTTTGATCAGCGCGATGGTTTTCGGGTGCGGCGCAATGGTGCCGACAATCTGTGGTGAGCGGGACATCAGCGTGCCGTGCAGGGTTTTCAGCTCGGTCATGAAATACAGCGTCATGCGGTCTGCGTCGGTGACGTAAAAACAATTGGCGCTCCACATCTCACCGTCAGCGGCGGCACACAGCGCCAGCACATGATTTTTTTTTAGAAACGTCAGGATATGTTTCAGGTCATCAGGGTTATTCATCGCCGGTCCTTATTGTCATTTCTGACAGTTTAACGCTGTATGCCAATGTTTTGCCTCACTCTGTTGTGCCTTTCGGGTAAACTTACATAACCTTTTCTTTCCGGTACCCGCGCTTATGTCCGCCACCGCTCACTGGTTTTTATATATGCTGAGAACCCCGACCGGTATGCTTTATACCGGCATCACCACCGACGTAACACGGCGTCTCGGCCAGCATCAGTGCGGAAAAGGCGCGAAGGCATTGCGCGGAAAAGGGGAATTGCAGCTGGCGTTCCATTGCCAGGCCGGTGACCGTTCGCTGGCGTCCAGACTGGAGCTGAAAGTTAAAAAGCTGAGTAAGGCGCAGAAAGAATTGCTGGTCCGCAACGCACCGGCATGTCTGGAAAACTATCTGGGATTGACGGAAGACGGAAAATGAAAAAGGCCGGGGATCCGGCCTTTGCTGTCTCTGAAAAGATTCAGAAACGATTGAACGCTGACGGAAAGACCACTTCACCGCTGGCGTCAGTCAGTGCATCGTCCGACAGGGTAAACAGCTGGAAAGCGGCTTCGGTGCCGATCCAGCGGCAGCGCAGGCCGTGAACGGCAGCAGGTTTGAAACCGAAACGGTTGTAATACGCAGGGTCGCCAAGCACCACGACAGCGGCGTAACCGAATTCATTCAGGGAATCTAACCCTTCATACACCAGTTTTTCGCCCAGCCCCTGACCGCGCAGGGATTGTTCCACCGCCAGCGGCGCCAGCGCCACCCAGTTGCGGTCTTCGCCCTGAATGTCCACCGGACAAAACGCCACATAACCGACCACGCCGCCTTCATCATCCGTGGCAACCACGCCCAGCGTCAGCAGGCCATCTTCGCGTAATTCCTGCACCAGATCGGCTTCTGCGCCGGTGGGGAATGAGGCACGCAACAGGCGGTCTATGCCCGCGGCATCGACCGGAATTTCAGTACGGATTAACATGGCTCAGCTACCGGAGCTTGCGGCTCGCGGTCCTCTTGCAGTCCCGCTTCGACGAAATCGGCCAGACGCAGCAGACCGTTTTTCAACAACAGCGGCATGGTATCGAGATCGATAGAATCCATCAGGTTTTTCACATACAGACCCAGCTCAGTGTCGCCTTCAATGTGCAGACGGCGCTGGAAGAACAGCGTATCCGGGTCTTCTTTACGGGCGGCGATCAGGATCAGATCATTCGCCGTGCCGCTGAAACTGACATCGGCGTCGCCCTGTTCGGCGATCACCAGCTTGCCTTCTTCCACTGACATCAGCCAGCTCAGATTCAGATCGCTGACCTCAATTTTTAACCAGCGGTCCTCGAGGAAATCCAGTTCACCATCCGCCAGCGCCTGACGAAGCTGCCAGCTCAGCACCTGTTGCAAAACCTGTCGCTGCAACGCAAACGGCGTGAATTTCAAGGGCACACTCAACAGGGATGGCCCCTGACGGACCATACGTGCACGTAGTTTTTGCAACACTGGCACTACTCCTTTCGGTAACTTTTCGGCAAGTTTTAAGGCAGTTATACGGCCTATTTTGCCATAACGTCGGTATTGTTCAGCGGTCTACATCAATAAATACTGCAACAGAAAAACGCCACGTACAACCTCCCCGACAATGGTATGCCTTTCAACGCCGCAGAAACTGCCTCAAATCAAAATATTGCATCCATAGCTTCTCTAAAATAGTTCGCCAATCAAAGCCCTGACTGATGAATGAATGACGTCGGCAACTGGCTTTTCATCACCCCCAACCCTTCAGCTCTGGCTGGCCGGTTGCAGTAAGGAACGAGAATGGAGCTACTTTGCCCGGCAGGGAATTTACCTGCGCTGAAAGCGGCGATCGACAATGGCGCGGATGCGGTTTATATCGGTCTGAAAGATGACACCAACGCCCGCCATTTCGCCGGTCTGAATTTCACGGAGAAAAAGCTGCAGGAAGCCGCCAGTTACGTCCACCGTCACCGCCGCAAACTGCATATCGCCATTAATACGTTTGCGCACCCCGACGGTTATCAGCGCTGGGAACGCGCCATTGATATGGCCGCGCAGCTCGGCGCAGATGCCCTGATTCTGGCGGATCTGGCGATGCTTGATTATGCCGCGAATAAATATCCCCACGTTGAGCGCCATGTGTCGGTGCAGGCGTCTGCCACTAACGATGAGGCGATCCGTTTCTATAAACGTAACTTTGATGTCGCCCGCGTGGTGTTGCCGCGCGTGCTTTCCATGCATCAGGTGCGTCAGCTTTCCCGTACCACCGTGGTGCCGCTGGAAGTGTTCGCCTTCGGCAGCCTGTGCATTATGGCCGAAGGTCGCTGTTATCTGTCGTCCTATCTGACCGGCGAATCACCGAATACCGTCGGTGCCTGTTCACCGGCACGGTTCGTGCGCTGGCAGCAAACCGCGCAGGGCATGGAATCACGCCTGAATGATGTGCTGATCGACCGTTATGACGAAGGCGAAAACGCCGGTTATCCGACGCTGTGTAAAGGCCGTTATCTGGTGGATGGCGCGAAATATCATGCGCTGGAAGAGCCGACCAGCCTGAATACGCTGGAATTATTACCGGAGCTGTTTGCCGCCAATATTGCCTCGGTGAAAATTGAAGGGCGTCAGCGCAGCCCGGCCTATGTCAGCCAGGTGGCGCGCGTCTGGCGTGCGGCGATTGACCGCTGTATGGCCGATCCGCAGCACTTCAAAACCGATGAAGCCTGGATGAAGACGCTGGGTGCCATGTCTGAGGGCACACAAACGACGCTCGGTGCTTATCACCGCAAGTGGCAGTAATAAAGAGACGATGATGAAATATTCTTTGGGTGCCATCCTGTATTACTGGCCGAAAGCGCAGGTTGAAGACTTTTATCAGGCCGCCGCCGCCAGCAGCGCGGATGTGATTTATCTCGGCGAAAATGTGTGCAGCAAACGCCGTGAGATGAAGGTGAATGACTGGCTGGAGATCGCCCGCCAGCTGGCCGCGACCGGCAAGCAGGTGGTCATTTCCACGCTGGCATTGTTGCAGGCACCGTCCGAACTCAACGAACTGAAACGTTATGTGGAAAACGGCGAGTTTTTGCTGGAAGCCAATGATTTCGGCGCGGTAAACATGGCGGCGGAACGTAACCTGCCGTTTGTCGTCGGCCATGCGCTGAACTGCTATAACGCGGTCACGCTGAAATTGCTGCATAAACAAGGCATGGTGCGCTGGTGTATGCCGGTCGAGCTTTCCCGCGACTGGCTGGTGAATCTGCTGAACCAGTGTCAGGATCTGGGCATCCGCGATAAGTTTGAAGTGGAAGTATTGTCATACGGGCATCTGCCGCTGGCCTATTCGGCGCGCTGTTTTACCGCACGTTCTGAAAACCGGGCGAAGGATGAATGCGAAACCTGCTGCATCCATTATCCGCAGGGCCGGAAAATGCTGTCACAGGAAAATCAGCAGGTGTTTGTGCTTAACGGCATTCAGACCCAGAGCGGTTATTGCTATAACCTCGGCAATGAACTGACGTCGATGCAGGGACTGGTGGATATCGTGCGTCTGTCGCCGGAAACCCCGGACACGCTCGCCACACTGGAAGCCTTCCGCAACAACGAGCGCGGGTTACAGCCTCTCACCCTCACCGATAAAGCCGACTGTAACGGCTACTGGCAGCGTGTGGCCGGGCTGGAATTACGTCAGTAAGCGCACGCTGACAACATGAAAAAGGGAGATGGCCTGGCGGTCATCTCCCTTTTTTTATGCGTGCGGAGGTTTCGGCCTGAACATCGCCCGCAACCGGACGCCATCGCGCAGCATGCCCACCGCAATGCCAATAAAGGTGTAAAAGCCACAAAGGATCAGCAGCATCAGAATGTCGCCGCCGACGTCTTTGAACGGCAATCCCATCTGATTCACGCCAGCAATCGCCTTGGTCGCCCACGTTGAAGGCAGCATCGAAGAGATCGCCCTGACCCACGCAGGCATCGCCTGTAACGGCCAGATGGTGCCGGAAATGTAGAACACCGGCGTGGTCAGAAACGCCAGCGTCAGGTAGATCAGCTCCACGCTGCGCAGACATTCTGTCACCAGCTTTCCAAGCCCCAGCACCGCCAGCAGGAACGGGAAGGTCAGCAGCAGGATCTCCGGAATACTGGCGGTCTGCCGGTAGCCCAGCACCCAAGGCCACAGCACAAATAACACGATCGACAGAAACAGCCAGACCGGGATTAGCGCCGAAATGCCGCCCAGAAACGCCGGGATCGCCGGTTTCCCAGACGGGCCGCTGTTGAGCACAATGCTGACGCGTACGCTGGCGATCAGCAAGGAGTGCTGCAATAACATCACCAGCAAGCCGGGGAAAATAATCGCCGCAAAGCTGATGCCGGGGTTAAACACATCAAGAGACTGGCCGAGGATCGGTGAAAGCACCACGCTGGCCTGTCGCTCGCTGAAACCGTTGCTGAGCAGCAGATCGGTGTTGTACTGCGTGAGGATCGACTGATACGCCGACAGCACGTCCTGCTGGATCTGACCGTTCGCCAGCCGGTTGGTGGCATCGCCATACACCGGGATCACGATGTTTTGCCCGGCGAGGATCTTCTTCTCCAGATCGACCGGCATAATAATCACCGCGAACAATTTCCGCAGCGCCAGATCGTGTTCCGCCTCAGCCAGATTGTCGTAAGCCACCGTGGCGATTTTCGATCCCGCATCGAGCTGGCGCGCCAGCATACGGCTGGCCGTGCTGTGATCCTGGTCGATCACGGCCACCGGCAAATCCCACACCGTGCGGTTGGCATACACCAGACTCATCACGCACAGCGAAAGCAGCAGCATCATCCACATCGGCTTATCGAGCAATCCGGTCAGCACTTTACTGAACGTTTTCCACCAGGTTTTACACCACTCGCGACCGGTCATTGGCCTGGCTCCTGTTGTTTCATCCGCATATACAGGCGCTTGCGCACCAGCAGGCTGGTCAGTAACGGATAGATCAGCAGTATGCAGCACACCATCAGTATGCCGCGCACCGAGACTTCGCGCAGGAAGACGTCAAACATGGCGGCCAGCGCGTAACTCAGCGGTTCGATACCCGAAATAATCCGCGCAGGCAGCGGCATCGACAAGACCGGGATCGCCATGCCGGAAAACGTCAGCGCGATACTGACGAAAATCCCCATCATGGTGTATGCCGTGATGGTGGTTTTGGTGAAAGTGAACAGCAGCAAACCGAGACTTTGCGCGGCGATGACATAGAAGAAACCAATCACCAGCATATACAACGGATTACCGCTGACACGCGCATCGAAAAAGCCCACCAGCATGGCGATTTCTACCATCAGTAAGGTGGTGAAACACAAAGTGTAGGGGGCGAGTTTGCCGAGCAGCGCCAGGGTGAAAGACGGCGCACTGAGTAACGCCTGACTGCGCGCCATCACGTAAATCATGCAGGTCACGGTGAACAGTTGCAGCAGATGGATGGTCGCCGCAAATTGCTGATAATAAATGTAACTGCCGCTGGCATTGAACAGGCTGCCGTAAGAGACGTCGACGCTGGCCAGCGACGGCAGCGTTTTGCCAATTTTCGTCGCTATTATAGAACGGTAGCTGGTGTTAAGTTCGGTGATCAGCCCGCTGAAATCCTGAGTGGAATACAGGCCGGCACCGTAAAATAAGGCGTTGTAATAGAGCACGGCGCTGGGTTGTTTTCCCGCCAGCACGTCCGCTTCAAAATCATCAGGAATATACAACAGGGCGTAATCCTGCGCGGTACGCAGACGGTATTCCGCCTCCGGTAATCCGCCCGCAAAAGCCTGCACATGCGCGTGTGATCCGGCATCCAGTTTGCGGGTCAGCGTTTTCGACAGCGAACTGTGATCGTTATCCACCACCGAGACCGGCAAATCCAGCAAGGTGCCTTCAGAGAAGTTACTGCTGATCAGGCCGAACAACAGCAAAGGAAAAATCCAGCACAGCCAGTGGATCACCGGCTTGCGGAAAGCATGTCGGGTCTCGCGGGTAAAAGCACGACTGAAACAGCGCCATGCGGCTTTTATCCTTTCGCTG
This sequence comes from Rahnella victoriana, assembly GCF_021276285.1. NCBI lineage: Bacteria > Pseudomonadati > Pseudomonadota > Gammaproteobacteria > Enterobacterales > Yersiniaceae > Rahnella > Rahnella victoriana. Next base: position 2,209,099 of record NZ_CP089919.1, on the reverse strand, counting down.
CGCGGCGCTTTAACCGGCTTCACTTCGCCTTCCATTGCCACAACGCGCTCATGCCCTGACGCAGGCCGGCCACAGGCTTCGCGGGATACAGACGCACTTCAAAGGTTTTCAAATCGAAGTCACCGGTCGCGCGCGTGGCACGTTTGGTGGCGTAATCACCGAGTGGCGCAATGTAGCGCACTTCAGCTTCAATCATCTGGTTATTCAGCGCGGGAACGCGCATCTGCACTTTGTCGCCCTTTCGCACGCCTGCCAGAATATCTTCCCGCAGGTTAAACACGAAATAGGCATCCGGCAGACGGACTAACGTCAGCAACGGGCTGGAAGCGCTTTGCAGCTCGCCCACTTCCACCGGGATCGGCCCGACCTCGCCATCAACCGGCGCTTTGACCTGTAAATCATCGGTTTGCGCTTTCACTTCCAGCAGATCTTCTTCCGCCTGCCGCAACTGCGCGGCATAGCTTTCGCGCTGTTCGACACGGTCGCCGTTCACGCCTTCGTCCAGATTGGCTTTGGCGACTAATACCTGCTGATAGGCACTGTCACGGGCACGGCGGGAATCTTCTAAATCAGAAGCCGAAATAAACCCTTTCGCGGCCACTTTGGCGTTACGGTTGTAGAGGTCACGGGCATTGATGTATTCCGCCTGAGACTGCGCCAGCGTCGCCTTCAGGTTACGGATACTTTCTTCGCGGGTGCCGTTAACGGAGAGATCAAGCTGAGCTTTTGCCTGATCGCGGGCAGCTTCGGCGGCGCGTAACTGCGCCATCAGCTCAGGGCTGTCGAGGGTGATCAACAGCTGTCCGGCTTTAACATCGTCGCCGCGCTCCACATGGCGTTCAATCACACGGCCTTTGGCTTTCGACGCCACAATCACTTCCGGCGCGTCAACTTCGCCCTGTAACAACAGATCCTGATTGTGCGCACGAAACAGCACCGCCAGAGAAACCGCGACTGCAACCAGCAGCAGGGTCAGTAAAATTCGTTTACTCATCGGTGCGACATCCTTTTTGTTCGCCAGATTCAATAATAACGGGGTGAACAGAGAGTTTTTAACACAAAACAACATATTGGCCGAAATGATAGTTTAAGTTATTTCAGTCTGTTTTTAGGATGTTTAAACGGCATGTAAGGGCACAAATGCCGTATTCAATACGGCATTATTGGGTAATACTCGTTCTAATTATGAGCGGAGTGAATGCTTCTCCCCTCACCTCCATCAAGAGTGAGCCGCGATTATGTCTGATAAAAATACCGTTCCCCTTTCCGTGCTCGACCTGGCTCCCGTTCCGCAAGGTGCCGATCCTGCCCGCGCCTTCCAGTGTTCACTGGAACTGGCGCAGAACGCGGAAAAATGGGGCTATCAACGTTACTGGATGGCTGAGCATCACAACATGACCGGCATTGCCAGCGCGGCCACTTCCGTGCTGCTGGGCTATATTGCGGGCGGCACGAAAACCATCCGCGTCGGTTCCGGCGGCGTGATGCTGCCCAACCACTCACCGCTGGTGATTGCTGAACAGTTCGGCACGCTCGCCACGCTGTATCCGAACCGTGTGGATCTGGGGCTGGGCCGCGCGCCGGGCACCGATCAGCGTACGATGATTGCACTGCGCCGCCATCTTTCCGGTGAGGTCGATAATTTCCCGCAGGATGTACAGGAATTGCAGCTGTATTTCGGCGACGTTCAGCCGCAGCAGGCCGTTCAGGCGGTGCCGGGACAAGGTTTACATGTGCCAATATGGTTACTGGGTTCAAGCCTGTACAGCGCCCAGCTGGCGGCGGCGCTTGGGTTGCCGTTTGCCTTCGCCTCGCACTTCGCGCCGGACATGCTTTATCAGGCACTGGCGATTTATCGCAGCAAATTCCAGCCTTCAGCACAGCTTGAGAAACCGCATGCGATGGTCTGTATCAATGCTATCGCCGCGGATACAGATGAAGAAGCGCGCCGCATGTTTACCTCCAACCAGCAGCAGTTCATTAATCTGCGTCGCGGAATGCCGGGCAAACTGCCTGCACCGGTCGATAACATCGAAAGCTTGTGGTCAGCTCAGGAACGCTTTGGTGTGGATAATGCGTTGCGCATGTCGGTGGTCGGTAATCAGGAGACGGTGCGTCAGGGTCTGCAAAACATTCTGCGCGAAACCGAAGCCGATGAACTGATGATCAACGGCCAGATTTTTGATCATCAGGCACGTCTGCATTCCTTTGAAATCGTTTCGCAGTTGCAGGGTGAACTGGTCAAAGAACAGCGCATCAGCTAATCGCTTTCCTGAATTCAGGACGAAAAAAAACCAGCCGGTGAAGGCTGGTTTTTTATTATCTGACGTTCAGCGAACTGAATGCAGATTATGCGTCAGAAGTACGACGTGGTGCGCGGCTTGGCGGACGACGGTCGCCAGCAGCTGAAGAACCTTCACGACGATCACCGCTGAAAGAACGTGGAGCACCGTTACCACGGCCACCTTCACGACGTTCACCGTTGAATGGACGCGGAGCACCGTTACCACGACGCTCACCCCCAGCACCGGCCGGACGATCACGACGTGGAGCTTGTGGCACCGCATCACCGATCAGCTGCATGTTCATCGGTTTGTTCAGGATACGCGTACGGGTGAAGTGAGACAGGATCTCGCCCGGCATACCTTTCGGCAGTTCGATAGTAGAGTGCGTACCGAACAGCTTGATGTTACCGATGTAACGGCTGCTGATGTCGCCTTCGTTAGCGATAGCGCCAACGATGTGACGAACTTCAACACCATCATCACGACCCACTTCGATGCGATACAGTTCCATTTCGCCAGCGTCACGACGCTCACGACGAGGGCTGTCGCCATCACGTGCAGGACGGTCATTGCTGCGAGCCGGACGGTCACGACGATCGCCACGATCACCGCGGTCGCCACGGTCTTCAAATTCACGACGTGGTGGACGGCTTTTGAAGACCGGATCCGCTGCAACGATCAGAGGACGTTCGCCCTGTGCCATTTTCAGCAGTGCCGCAGCCAGTGTTTCCACATCCAGCTCTTCTGCAGGTTGCAGTTTCGCCAGCAGCGCACGGTACTGATCCAGATCACTGCTTTCCAGTTGTTGCTGAACTTTCGCTGCAAACTTAGCCAGACGACGTTCGCCCAGAACTTCTGCAGTTGGGATTTCAACTTCCGGAATGGTCAGCTTCATGGTGCGTTCAATGTTACGCAGCAGACGACGTTCACGGTTCTCAACGAACAGTAATGCGCGACCTGCACGGCCAGCACGACCGGTACGACCGATACGGTGAACGTAAGATTCTGAGTCCATCGGAATGTCGTAGTTAACAACCAGGCTGATACGTTCTACGTCAAGACCACGTGCTGCCACGTCGGTTGCGATCAGAATGTCCAGACGGCCATCTTTCAGACGTTCCAGAGTCTGCTCACGCAGCGCCTGGTTCATGTCACCGTTCAGTGCAGCGCTGCTGTAGCCGCTACGTTCCAGGGCTTCAGCCACTTCCAGGGTCGCGTTTTTGGTACGAACGAAGATAATCGCCGCATCAAAATCTTCTGCTTCCAGGAAACGTACCAGCGCTTCGTTTTTACGCAGGCCGTACACAGACCAGTAGCTCTGGCTGATGTCAGGACGGGTTGTCACGCTTGACTGGATGCGCACTTCCTGAGGCTCTTTCATGAAGCGACGGGTAATGCGACGGATAGCTTCTGGCATGGTTGCAGAGAACAACGCGGTCTGATGTTCAGCCGGGATCTGCGCCATGATAGTTTCGACGTCTTCGATGAAGCCCATACGCAGCATTTCATCGGCTTCGTCCAGCACCAGACCGCTCAGGTTAGAGAGGTTCAGGGTGCCGCGTTTCAGGTGGTCCAGCAGACGGCCCGGTGTACCCACAACAACTTGTGGTCCCTGACGCAGTGCGCGCAACTGGACGTCATAGCGCTGGCCGCCGTAAAGGGCAACCACATTCACGCCATGCATGTGTTTAGAGAAATCAGTCATTGCTTCAGCAACCTGAACCGCCAGTTCGCGGGTCGGTGCCAGAACAAGAATTTGTGGTGCTTTCAGTGAAGCATCAATGTTGTGCAGCAGCGGTAAGGAGAATGCAGCTGTTTTACCGGAACCAGTCTGAGCCATACCCAGAACGTCGCGGCCATTTAACAGGTGAGGAATACACTCAGCCTGGATTGGTGAAGGTTTTTCGTAGCCCAAATCAGTCAGGGCAGAAATGATCGGAGCAGACAGCCCCAGGTCAGCAAAAGAGGTTTCAAGCTCAGTAGTCATGTACACGTGCCTCATTAATAATGGCAGCCAGTCTACATAACTCGTCGAGAAAATTTTCAGTCATTTTCATTGAAAAGTGTGAACCGGCTCAAATTAGATTATAAAACGAACAAAGCAACCCTCGCCCGTTAAGGCGCTTAAAAATGGTAAAAACCATGATTAATCAGGCTGATTGGTGTCGTCAGCTATTGCTGGTCCGATTCTGATAGGTCGTCTTGCTCATGGCCCAAAAGCGCCAATTCCAACAATGCATAGCGGTGCTCAACAAAGTTATGAACGTTGTTAGCTACCGTCAGTTTGAACAGTGCCGCAGCGCTGTTCTTGTCCCCCAGACTTAGGTAATGCTTACCTAAATAGAAGTCAGTTTCACTGAGATGCTCAGCGAGCGAAGTGTTATCCGTTGCTTCTGCCTTGAGGCGTTCCATCAGCGTAGATTCGCTGATTTTGCCCAGGTAGAATTCGACGATATTCCATCCCCATTGCCCTTTGTCCGCTTTGTCATAACGCTGTTGCAGCGCTACGTCGGCATTCTTCGGATTGATTTCTCGCTCCGCAAGATAAAGCCATAACGAACGGAAGGGATCATTTGGATCGTCTCGATAAAACGCCTGCAGATCATCCTGCGCTAACGAGAATCGGCCACCGTAATACAGGGCGATACCTCGGTTCAAACGCGCGTAGTTGTAAGTTGGATCAAGCTCTAGTACAGAATCAAACGCTTCATAGGCAGCATCGAAATTGCCTGCCTGCGTTAGGTAAATCCCCAGGTAGTTAAAAACTTCTGGCATATCAGGACGAATAGACAGCGCTTGTGAAAAATCATTTCGCGCCAGTGCTCTTAGCCCGAGACTATCATACAGCACACCGCGCTCATATAATAGCTGTGCTCTCTCATCATCGGTTAATGACCGACTGGCAAGTATTTGTTCCATGCGTGCCAGGATGACTTCCTGCTGCAACGTCGGCTGCAACGGAATCGCCAGAACTTCATTTTTACGCCAATCATGGTTGCTGCATCCTGCCAACATAAGTGCTGTCGCAACATAACACCAGCGCAAGAAAGGCTTCATTTCTACTCCCGGAGACAAACATTGGATGAACATCCTGTCATCCGCTTGCTTAACACAAACGCGTCCTGCGTCCGTGAGACGAACAGCTCCCTTCCAGATGGAAAGGAGCTGTAAAACTTCTGTTACGGATTATTCTGCTGCAGGTTGCTCAGTTGTTTCGTCCTGAGAAGGTGCGGTAGCTTCTTTGATGCTCAGACGCACACGACCCTGACGGTCAACTTCGAGAACTTTAACCGGCACTTCCTGACCCATCTGCAGGTAATCAGTCACTTTCTCAACACGCTTGTCAGCGATCTGAGAGATGTGAACCAGACCTTCTTTACCGCCGCCGATGGCAACAAATGCGCCAAAGTCTACGATACGGGTCACTTTACCCTGATAGATACGGCCAACTTCGATTTCAGCAGTGATCTCTTCGATACGACGGATAGCGTATTTTGCTTTCTCGCCGTCGGTTGCTGCGATTTTCACAGTACCGTCATCTTCGATTTCGATGGTGGTGCCTGTTTCTTCAGTCAGCGCACGGATCACAGAACCACCTTTACCGATCACGTCCTTGATTTTGTCCGGGCTGATCTTGATGGTGTGGATGCGTGGAGCAAACTGAGAGATATCGCCACGTGGGGTGCTGATAGCCTGTTCCATCACGCCCAGAATGTGCAGACGCGCACCCTTAGCCTGGTTCAGAGCCACCTGCATGATTTCGCGGGTGATACCTTCGATTTTAATGTCCATCTGCAGCGCGGTGATACCGTCGCGGCTACCGGCCACTTTAAAGTCCATGTCGCCCAGGTGATCTTCGTCACCCAGAATGTCGGACAGAACGATAAAGCTTTCGCCTTCTTTAACCAGACCCATTGCGATACCCGCAACAGCGGCTTTAATCGGCACGCCTGCATCCATCAGGGCCAGAGATGCGCCACAAACAGAAGCCATTGAAGATGAACCGTTAGATTCAGTGATCTCAGAAACCACACGTACGGTGTACGGGAAGTCTTCTGGTTTTGGCATCATCGCCAGCACGCCACGTTTAGCAAGACGGCCATGGCCAATCTCACGACGTTTTGGCGAACCCACCATCCCGGTTTCACCTACAGAGTATGGAGGGAAATTGTAGTGGAACAGGAAGCTGTCAGTTTTCTCGCCCATCAGCTCATCCAGGTTCTGTGCATCACGGGCAGTACCCAGTGTTGCAGTTACCAGCGCCTGAGTTTCACCACGGGTGAACAGAGCAGAACCATGGGTACGTGGCAGAACACCAGTACGCACGTCCAGACCACGGATCATGTCTTTTTCACGGCCATCGATACGCGGCTCGCCACGCAGCACACGGCTACGCACGACGTTTTTCTCGATGCTGCCCAGAATGTCAGAGATTTCGCCAGCGTCCAGGGATTCGTCTTCAGCTTGCAGAGCCTGAACAACGTCAGCCTTGATCACGTTGATCTGGTTGTAACGCTCTTGTTTCTCGGTGATCAGATACGCATCACCCAGACGGGATTCAGACAGTGCAGCAACGCGGGCATGCAGCTCAGCGTTAACCACTTCTGGCTGCCAGTCCCATTTTGGCTTACCGGCTTCAGCAACCAGTGAGTTGATGTTGTCGATAACGATTTGTTGTTGTTCGTGGCCGAATACGACCGCGCCCAGCATCTGATCTTCGCTCAGCACTTCAGCTTCAGATTCAACCATCAGAACCGCGCCCTGAGTACCGGCAACAACCAGGTCCAGACGGCTTGTTTTCAGCTCATCTGCGGTTGGGTTCAGAACGTACTGGTCGTTGATGTAACCAACGCGTGCAGCACCGATTGGGCCGTTGAATGGAATACCAGACAGGCTCAGGGCAGCAGACGCACCGATCATCGCAACGATGTCAGGGTTAACTTGTGGGTTCAGGGAAACCACAGTCGCGATAACCTGAACTTCATTCAGGAAGGAGTCCGGGAACAGAGGACGAATCGGACGGTCAATCAGACGTGAAGTCAGGGTTTCGCCTTCGCTTGGACGGCCTTCGCGACGGAAGAAGCTACCCGGGATACGACCAGCAGCGTAAGTACGCTCCTGATAGTTAACCGTCAGCGGGAAGAAGCTCTGACCTGGTTTGGCTTTTTTCTGGCCAACAACGGTAACGAATACCGCGGTGTCGTCCATGCTAACCATAACAGCGGCAGTTGCCTGACGAGCCATCATGCCGGTTTCCAGCGTAACGGTGTGCTGGCCGTATTGGAATTTACGAATAGTCGGATTAAGCAATGTAATATCCTTTTGTATGGTGCGCAGCTGTTATGACAGCAGTTCACACCGATAAATATCCGAGCTTCTCACTACATTCTCGCGACTAATGACAATCCTTATTTACCTGACAAAGTGGCAATAAAGTCTCTCATTAGCCGCGCGAAAACATCTGTAACGGAAGTTCATGTTCTTAGAATAACAGTAGAAACAGCAGCCATACAGTACCCTGATTTGGCTTTGCTTCCTAGAATAAAGGGGCCTATTGGCCCCTTTACACTGAAACTCGCTTGATTAGCGACGCAGACCCAGACGTTCGATCAGGCTGGTGTAACGTGCTACATCTTTACGCTTCAGGTAGTCCAGCAGTTTACGACGCTGAGAAACCATACGCAGCAGACCACGACGGCTGTGGTGATCTTTTTTGTGCTCTGCAAAGTGACCTTGCAGATGGTTAATTTGAGCAGTCAGCAGAGCAACCTGAACTTCGGTAGAACCACTGTCGTTAGTGCCGCGACCGAAGTCGGAAACGATCTGAGCCTTAGCTTCAACGCTTAGAGACATAATCTTACTCCAAAATATTATAGATAATTAAACGGGTGCCGATCTCTAATTCAGCAACCCAATGCATAAGCTGCGCTATTCTACCCTTTGCTATATATGATCGCAAGGTGAGCAGAAAGCGCTTAATCCGTGTATTCGACCACTAAACGACGCGGCGCAATGCGGCCATCATCATCGATTTCGCCTACACCAATAAACTTACGTTCTTCGCCTTCGGTGATGCGAACCATGCCGCTGACTGGCGCGCCCGATGCCTGCACAGGTTGACCCTGTTTGACATAGCCGGCGACCACAGGCAGCAGATTCACTTCCGGGAAGTCTTCACATGCGCTGTCCATCGGCAACAACAATGGATCCAGCAGTAAGCGCGGTTCAATACCCTGCTCTTCTGCCTGAGCGATCAGTTCATGGAGTTTTTCCATGGTGACCATCCGCTCTGAAGGATACGTTGCCACCTGCAAACGACGCAGATAGGTGACGTGTGCGCCACAGCCCAGCTTCTCGCCCAGATCATCCACAATCGTGCGGATGTAAGTGCCTTTTGAGCAATGGATTTCCAGCTCAACTTCAAAGCCTTCCCAGCGTATGAATTTCAGTTCATACACGGTAATGCTGCGCGATTCACGCGGCACTTCGATACCCTGACGGGCATACTCATACAATTTCTTCCCTTCATATTTCAGTGCTGAATACATGGAAGGAATTTGCCGGGTTTCCCCACGGAAACTGTCGAGTGCGTCATCCAGTTGCTGCTGAGAGAAGGTCATTTCACGTTCGGAAATGATGGCACCTTCAGCATCTGACGTATCTGTGCGTTGTCCCATGCGGGCAATCACGCGATAGCGTTTGTCAGAATCGAGCAGGAACCGGGAAAACTTGGTCGCCTCGCCTAAGCACAGCGGCAACATGCCGGTCGCTAAAGGATCGAGCGCACCGGTATGTCCTGCGCGGTTAGCGTTATACAGGCGTTTAACCTTTTGCAGGGCATCGTTAGAAGACAAGCCTAAAGATTTGTCCAGTAGCAGAACGCCGTGTATATCACGGCCGCGGCGACGTGGGCGACTCATTATGCGTCCTCGTCATCGCCTGCAGCTGAACGGCGTTCAGCATCGTTTTTCACGACGTTGGTCACCAGATTGGACATACGCATACCTTCAACCAAAGAGTTGTCGTAAGCGAAAGTCAGTTCTGGCACGACACGTAAACGCATCGCTTTGCCGATCAACGTACGGATGAAACCTGACGCGTCCTGCAAGGCTTTGATGCCATTTTTAACACGATCAGGATCGTGGTTGTCAGTCGTCAGCACGTCCAGGAAGGTCACGAACACTTTGGCGTAAGCCAGATCACGTGAAACTTCAACGCCTGACACTGTCGCCATGCCTACGCGCGGGTCTTTGACTTCGCGCTGTAAGATGATGGCGATTTCTTTTTGCATCTCCTGAGAGACACGCTGAGTACGGCTAAATTCTTTTGCCATGATGCTTTTCTCCTCACTTGCTCCAGACAAATAAGGGGGCGCAAGGCCCCCCATCTGGATATCAGCTACTTCGCAAACGTTAAGCGATAGTACGTTTGATCTCGATGATTTCGAAGACTTCGATCACATCACCAGTACGCACATCGTTGTAGTTCTTAACGCCGATACCACATTCCATGCCGTTACGAACTTCAGCAACGTCATCTTTGAAGCGACGCAGGGATTCCAGTTCGCCTTCGTAGATCACCACGTTTTCACGCAGTACACGGATTGGGTTGTTACGCTTGATCATACCCTCAGTGACCATACAACCTGCAATAGCGCCGAATTTCGGTGACTTGAACACGTCACGAACTTCAGCCAGGCCGATGATTTGCTGTTTGTATTCTGGCGCCAACATACCGCTCATCGCCTGTTTGACTTCGTCAATCAGGTTATAGATAACGGAGTAGTAACGCAGATCCAGGCTTTCGCTTTCTACAACACGGCGGGCAGACGCATCTGCACGGACGTTGAAGCCCAGAATGATCGCGTTGGAAGCCGCAGCCAGTGTCGCATCAGTTTCGGTGATACCACCGACACCCATACCGACGATCTTAACTTTAACTTCGTCAGTAGACAGGCTTTGCAATGCATCGGAAATCGCTTCACAAGAACCCTGAACGTCTGACTTCAGAACGATGTTCAGTTCAGAAACTTCACCTTCGGTCATGTTCGCGAACATGTTTTCCAGTTTAGATTTCTGCTGGCGAGCCAGTTTAACTTCACGGAATTTACCCTGACGATACAGAGCCACTTCACGTGCTTTTTTCTCATCACGTACAACGGTAACTTCATCACCCGCAGCCGGTACACTGGACAGACCCAGTACTTCGACAGGGATAGAAGGACCCGCAGACGTAATATCACGACCCATTTCGTCACGCATCGCACGGACACGGCCGTATTCGAAGCCGCAAAGAATGATGTCGCCTTTGTTCAGCGTACCTTCCTGAACCAGTACGGTAGCAACCGGGCCACGACCTTTATCCAGGAAGGATTCGATCACAACACCGCTTGCCATGCCAGTGCGAACAGCTTTCAGTTCCAGAACTTCGGCCTGCAGCAAGATAGCCTGCAACAGATCGTCGATACCGGTACCGACTTTCGCAGAAACATGGATGAACTGAGATTCGCCGCCCCACTCTTCCGGCATAACGCCGTACTGAGACAGTTCGGTACGAACGCGGTCTGGATCAGCATCTGGTTTATCGATTTTGTTTACCGCAACAACGATTGGCACGCCAGCCGCTTTCGCATGCTGAACCGCTTCGATAGTTTGCGGCATCACGCCGTCATCGGCGGAAACCACCAGAACGACGATGTCCGTTGCCTGAGCACCACGAGCACGCATAGAGGTAAACGCGGCGTGTCCTGGTGTATCCAGGAAGGTGATCATGCCGTTTTCGGTTTCTACGTGGTAAGCACCGATGTGCTGAGTAATACCACCGGCCTCGCCTGCTGCCACTTTCGTTGAACGAATGTAGTCGAGCAATGAGGTTTTACCGTGGTCAACGTGGCCCATGATGGTCACAACCGGAGCACGAGGCTCAGCGGCTGCGGAAGCACCAGTGTCACGATCGCTCATCAGCGCTTCTTCCAGTTCGTTCTCACGACGCAGGATAACTTTGTGGCCCATTTCTTCTGCAACCAGCTGAGCAGTTTCCTGATCAATCACTTGGTTGATGGTTGCCATAGCGCCCAGTTTCATCATGGTTTTGATGACCTGAGAACCTTTCACTGCCATTTTATTGGCCAGCTCAGCAACAGTAATGGTTTCGCCCACGACAACATCGCGGTTTACGGCAACAACAGGCTTGTTAAAGCTCTGCTGCAGCGTACTTGGCTTGCGCTTGCCTTTGCCGTTACGGCCGACAGCACGGGCTTCTTCGCGATCCGCTTTAGATTCGGACAGCTTGTTGCCTTTTTTCTGTTTGGTTGCTTTACCACCGCGGGTACGGCTGCGACGTTCGCCTTCAACTTTGGCGTCATTTTCGTCTTCAGCGGCACGAGCATGGGTAGAAGTGGTGACATGATAGTCAGCAGATTCTGATTCGCTTGGTGCGGTAGCTTCAGTCCAGACACCCGAGTCAGCCATTTTACGGGCCTCTTCTGCGATGCGTTTAGCGTTTTCTTCGATCTTACGCTGGGCTTCTTCTTCCGTTTTGCGTTTAAGCTCTGCGGCTTCAGCTTCACGGCGTGCTTTCTCTGCCTGAGCTGGTTTAGTTACTTCATCGGTATTTTGGTTGGTCACTTTATCTTTTTCCGCTGCATCACGCTTAGCTTTATCAGCGGCCTCACGTTTAGCTTGCTCTTCGGCGGCGCGTTTGGCTTTTTCCTGAGCTTCGCGCTGGGCTTGCTCTGCTGCTGCACGCTGTGCCTGTTCTTCCGCGTCACGCTTCGCCTGCTCTTCCGCTTCGGCCTGGGCAACTTCTGCCTCGGTCATATCACGTTTAACATAAGTGCGTTTCTTGCGGACCTCGATTTGCACCGATTTACTCTTCCCGCCGGTGCTCGGAATATTCAGTGTACTACGCGTTTTGCGTTGTAACGTCAGTTTGTTTGTCGCACCGGCATTTCCGCCATTCAGGTGCGCCAATAAAGTTTCTTTTTCTTGCTGGGTCACAGAGTCAGCTTCGGACTTTGAGATCCCTGCATCAGCAAATTGCTGTACCAGGCGATCTACCGGAGTCTGAATCTCTGCCGCCAGCGATTTTACAGTTACATCTGTCATGCTGTTCCTTCCTGCTACAGTTTATTACGCGTTGTCGCCAAACCAGCAGATATTGCGCGCGGCCATGATAAGTTCACCAGCCTGCTCGTCAGTAAGACCTTCAATATCAGCCAGATCGTCGACACCCTGCTCGGCAAGATCTTCCAGCGTACAAACCCCTTGTGCAGCCAGTTTAAATGCCATGCTGCGTTCCAGACCCGCCAGGTTAAGCAGATCGTCAGCAGGCTTTTTGTCACCGAGACTTTCTTCCTGAGCTAAAGCCAGTGTGGTCAGCGCTTCTTTCGCACGTTCGCGCAGCGCATCCACGGTGTCTTCATCCAGGCCGTCGATTTCAAGCAGTTCGTTGACTGGCACGTAAGCCAGTTCTTCAAGCGTAGAGAAACCTTCTTCAACCAGAACCGTGGCGAAATCTTCATCGATGGCCAGATATTTGGTGAAGGTATCAATCGCAGCGTGTGCCTCAGCCTGATGTTTGGCTTGCAGGTCGTCTGCTGTCATCACGTTCAGTTCCCACTTGTCATCACCACGATGCTGTTTCAACAGTTGGGAGGCTAAACGCACGTTCTGGCCATTACGGCCAATCGCCTGTGCCAGATTGCTGGCTTCAACGGCGATATCCATGGTGCACTTGTCTTCATCAACCACTATGGACGCGACATCTGCCGGGGCCATGGCGTTGATAACGAATTGCGCAGGGTTGTCATCCCAAAGGATGATATCGATACGTTCGCCGCCCAGTTCACTGGAAACAGCCTGAACGCGTGCACCACGCATGCCGACACAAGCACCGACGGGGTCGATACGTTTGTCGTTAGTTTTCACGGCAATTTTTGCACGGGAGCCAGGATCACGGGCTGCCGCTTTAATTTCGATCAGCTCTTCGCCGATTTCTGGCACTTCAATGCGGAACAGTTCAATCAGCATCTCGTTACGTGAACGGCTGACGAACAGCTGAGCACCACGTGCTTCAGGGCGAACATCATACAACACGCCACGAATACGGTCGCCGGAGCGGAAGTTTTCACGAGGGAGCATGTCTTCACGCAGGATAACGGCTTCAGCATTGCTGCCTAAATCCAGTGCGATGCTGTCGCGGTTAACTTTCTTAACGACGCCAGTGACGATTTCACCTTGCTGCTCACGGAACTGATCGACCACCATCGCGCGCTCAGCTTCACGTACTTTTTGTACGATAACTTGTTTAGCGGTCTGTGTGGTAATACGGTCGAAAGTGACCGATTCGATTTGGTCTTCGATATATCCGCCGAGTTCGATTGACGGATCTTCGTATTGCGCAGCTTCAAGGGTGATCTCGCGGGTTGGCTGAGTCACTTCGTCGACTGCCACCCAACGACGGAAGGTATCAAAGTCACCGGTTTTGCGGTCAATGCTGACGCGGACTTCGATTTCCTGCTCGTATTTTTTCTTGGTCGCCGTTGATAATGCAATTTCCAGCGCTTCAAAAATCTTCTCGCGCGGGAGGGATTTTTCATTAGAAACTGCTTCTACAACAGCCAGAATCTCTTTGTTCATCCTAGTTGCCTCTTCCAAACTCTTTAAAAGTGGGGTACCAGGTTCGCTTTCTGGATGTTGCTCAGTGCGAACACTTCATCTTTCCCTTCCACCGTCACCGTGATCATCTCGCCTTCGACAGCTTTGATAATGCCCTGCCATTTACGACGGTTCTGCACGGCCATACGCAGGACAATGCTGACTTCGTCGCCGAGAAAACGTTGATAATGTTCAGCGGTGAACATAGGACGGTCAAGGCCTGGAGAGGAAACTTCCAGGTTGTAGGCGACGGTGACTGGATCTTCAACGTCCAGTACAGCGCTCACCTGGTGGCTGACATCAGCACAATCATCAACATTGATCCCGGCGTCACTATCAATATAGATGCGCAACGTCGATTGGCGAGCCCGAACGAACTCGATGCCCACCAGCTCAAAGCCAAGTGCCTCGACTGGTGCTGTAATCAGCTCTGTTAATTTTTGTTCTAATGTGGACAAGCCCACCCCCAAGACATAAAAAAAGGGCTAAATAGCCCAGTGATTCTGTTGCCAAATAACAAAAAACCCCGATAAATCGGGGCTTTATGCAACTGGACCCTATTCGCCGCAAAGCGGCTTCGGTACAACTTTCGCGAAGTATTTATTTCAAATCGAAGCTTTCAAATGGGAACTGCAGAACATCACAGGAAGACCGAAAGTCTATTTGAAATAAACACTTAGGGAAAGTGGTTGCGGGGGCCGGATTTGAACCGACGACCTTCGGGTTATGAGCCCGACGAGCTACCAGGCTGCTCCACCCCGCGTCCGAAAACGTGGCAAATACTACGCCGATAATCGCTAAAAAGCAAATTATCATAAAGATTGGTACCGAGGACGGGACTTGAACCCGTAAGCCCATTCGGGCACTACCACCTCAAGGTAGCGTGTCTACCAATTCCACCACCTCGGCACTCTTTTTTTCGCAATCGCTTATACTGTCCGAGCATAAGCCATTGTTTGAAAACTGGTCTTCTTTCTAAAAGAAGTTTACTGCTTAGTGAGGAACATCACTGTTAGGCGCTGCTGGAGCTGCCGGTGCAGTTGTCTGCTCAGTTTTCACTGGCTGACTCAGATTTTCCCACTCACTGCCTTTTTGGCCTTTATTGGTGCTCATGTTCCCGAGAATCAAACTAATGATAAAGAACAATGCTGCCAAAATGCCGGTCATACGGGTCATGAAGTTACCGGAACCACTCGAACCGAACAATGTGCCAGAAGCACCTGCTCCGAAAGAGGCTCCCATATCAGCGCCTTTACCTTGCTGCAGCATAACCAGAGCGACAAGCCCGATTGCTACGATAAGGAAAATCACCAGAAGAGCGTCGTACATAGTAGTACCTGTATCCTCGCGGGTTCACCGCATGCCA
This sequence comes from Rahnella victoriana, assembly GCF_021276285.1. NCBI lineage: Bacteria > Pseudomonadati > Pseudomonadota > Gammaproteobacteria > Enterobacterales > Yersiniaceae > Rahnella > Rahnella victoriana. The sequence goes on along the minus strand of NZ_CP089919.1, from coordinate 2,193,791 downwards.
ATTGCTTCTCACCATTTAGCAGGTCATCAAAGGACCCACTGAAGCGGGTGTGAATACTAACCAAAGCCGTATTGCCGTGCAAGGGCAATTTTCATCAAACGGTTTGTTTGCGGAAAAAAACGGCAAATCTGGATAAATCCGGCGACAGGGATGTTCAGTCGCCAGGCATACACCGAAAATTTACCGTTTTTTATCAGCTTACGCTTTCACTGCTTTTACGGCGTCAGCAATGCGGTTAGCCAGTTTTTCCACCAGTTCCGCATCTTCCCCTTCCACCATGACCCTCAGCAGAGGTTCGGTGCCAGACTTACGCAGCAATACGCGGCCCCGTCCGGCCAGCTGTTTTTCAACCTCAGCCGTCACCTGCTTCACTTCTTCTGCTTCCAGAGGATCATGTTCCCCCGCAAAACGGACGTTGATCAGGATCTGCGGAAGTAACTTCATGCCGCTGCACAGGTCGTGCAGACTCATATGGTTACGCACCATCGCGGTAAGCACTTGCAAACCGGCAACAATACCGTCACCCGTGGTCGTTTTATCCAGCAGGATGATATGCCCGGAGTTTTCAGCGCCGATCCGCCAGCCTTTTTCCTGCATTTTTTCCAGTACGTAGCGGTCGCCCACTTTCGCACGGGTAAAGGGAATGCCCAGCTGTTTCAGAGCCAGTTCAAGCCCCATGTTACTCATCAGTGTACCGACAGCACCGCCTTTCAGCTGCCCCTGACGGAGTCCTTCACGGGCAATGATGTAGAGGATCTGGTCGCCATCCACTTTATTGCCTTCGTGATCGACCATGATCAGGCGATCGCCGTCACCGTCAAATGCCAGCCCGACGTGGGCTTTTTCTGCCAGAACGCGTTGCTGCAACTGGCGGACATCCGTTGCGCCGCATTCTTCATTGATGTTCATCCCGTCAGGCTCACAGCCGATGGTGATGACTTTGGCACCCAGTTCACGCAGCACGCTTGGCGCAATGTGATAAGTTGCCCCGTTGGCGCAATCCACGACAATTTTCAGACCATTCAGGCTGAGTTCGCTCGGGAACGTGCCTTTGCAGAATTCGATGTAACGACCCGCGGCATCGACGATGCGGCTGGCTTTGCCCAGCTCGGAAGATTCCACGCAGGTCAGGGGTTTTTCCAGTTCGGCTTCAATGGCCTCTTCCACTTCATCGGGCAATTTTGTGCCATCGATGGTGAAGAATTTGATGCCGTTATCATAGAAAGGGTTATGCGAGGCAGAAATGACAATGCCCGCTTCCGCACGGAAAGTGCGGGTCAGATACGCCACCGCCGGTGTCGGCATTGGCCCGGTGAAAGAGGCCGACAGCCCCGCAGCCGCAAGACCCGCTTCCAGCGCCGATTCCAGCATGTAGCCGGAGATACGCGTATCTTTGCCGATGATCACTTTACCTGAGCCGTGGCGCGCTAACACTTTGCCCGCAGCCCAGCCCAGTTTGAGAACAAAATCAGGCGTAATCGGCGTATCGCCTACTTTTCCGCGGATGCCATCTGTCCCAAAGTATTTACGGTTGCTCATAATTAATTTTTATCCCTTGCAGAAAGTGTCGCTTCCACGATACGCATCGCTTCACCGGTTTCTTTAACATCATGTACACGGACTATCTGAGCACCTTGCATGGCTGCAATGACCGCGCAGGCAACGCTGCCGGTTACCCGCTTCTCGGGGGAGACATGCAGAAGTTGTCCCACCATCGATTTCCTCGACATTCCCACCAGAAGCGGCAAGCCGAAATGATGGAACTCAGCCAACCGGGCGAGTAACTGATAGTTATGTTCTAAATTTTTACCGAAACCGAAGCCCGGGTCGAGCAGCAATTTGTTTTTCGGAATGCCGGCATTCACACAACGCGCAATTTGCTCAACAAAATACTGATCCACCTGCGCAACGACGTTGTCGTAGTGCGGGGATTGCTGCATCGTTTTAGGATCGCCTTGCATATGCATCAGACAAACAGGCAAGCCGGTTTCTGCGGCGGCCTGCAAGGCGCCGGGCTCCTGCAAAGAGCGGATATCGTTGATCAGATGCATGCCTGCGTTTGCCGCTTCGCGGATCACGGAGGCCTTCGACGTATCGACGGAGATCCAGACATCAAAACGACGCGCGATAGCTTCCACGACCGGCACCACGCGGGCCAGTTCCTCATCTTCGCTGACTTCTGCAGCTCCGGGGCGCGTTGATTCACCGCCAATATCGAGAATGGTTGCCCCGGCATCGACCATCGCCTGCGCATGTCTGAGCGCCAGATCTAAGGTGTTATGTCGCCCGCCGTCGGAAAATGAATCGGGGGTCACATTCAGGATCCCCATAACCTGGGGGAAAGTAAGGTCGAGCGTGAATTCTCTGGCTGTAAGGTGCATCAATCATGTCCCTTCTGATGAATCAATCATGGCTGTATCGGTTTCTGGCGCAAAGAATGCACGCATAAAAAACCCCGGGCAAGCCCGGGGTTGAGTGTTAACAGCGTTATTTTCCAGTCAGCCGCTTATTTGCCGCTGAATTGCTCAAACATCGTGTTGCCAGGGTTCGGCGTACGAGGTTCGTCAACAGGCGTTGGCGCTTTTGGCGCACCGCCGTCGTTAGAATTGCCGTTACCGTTTTTACCGTTAGCATCATCCCAGCCAGCTGGCGGACGAACTTCTGTACGGTTCATCAGGTCATCAATTTGCGGAGCATCGATGGTTTCATACTTCATCAGGGCATCTTTCATCGAATGAAGGATATCCATGTTTTCCATCAGCAGCGTACGCGCACGAATATAGTTACGTTCAACCAGAGATTTCACTTCCTGATCGATGATGCGGGCAGTTTCATCAGACATATGCTTGGCTTTCGCCACTGAACGGCCGAGGAAGACTTCGCCTTCTTCTTCCGCATACAGCAACGGACCTAACTTCTCTGAGAAGCCCCACTGCGTCACCATGTTACGCGCAATCGATGTCGCCACTTTGATGTCATTCGAGGCACCGGTAGAGACTTTTTCCACACCGTAGATGATTTCTTCTGCAAGACGACCACCATAAAGGGTAGAGATCTGGCTTTCGAGTTTCTGACGGCTGGCACTGATCGCATCGCCTTCAGGCAGGAAGAAGGTCACACCTAATGCACGGCCACGAGGAATAATCGTCACTTTGTGCACAGGGTCGTGTTCAGGAACCAGGCGGCCAATAATGGCGTGGCCCGCTTCGTGATACGCGGTAGATTCTTTCTGCGATTCGGTCATCACCATGGAGCGACGTTCAGCACCCATCATGATTTTGTCTTTGGCTTTTTCGAACTCAACCATCGACACCACACGTTTGTTACCGCGTGCGGAGAACAATGCCGCTTCGTTGACCAGGTTAGCCAGATCAGCACCTGAGAAGCCAGGTGTACCACGGGCGATCACGGAAGCATCAACATCGGTAGCCAGCGGAACGCGACGCATGTGAACTTTCAGGATCTGTTCACGGCCACGGACATCTGGCAAGCCCACCACAACCTGACGGTCGAAACGGCCCGGACGCAGCAATGCAGGGTCCAGAACATCCGGACGGTTAGTTGCAGCAATCACAATGATACCTTCGTTACCTTCGAAGCCATCCATCTCAACCAACATCTGGTTCAGTGTCTGTTCACGTTCATCGTGACCGCCACCTAAACCCGCACCACGCTGACGGCCAACGGCGTCAATTTCATCGATGAAGATGATACATGGAGCAGCTTTCTTCGCCTGTTCGAACATGTCACGCACACGGGATGCGCCCACACCGACGAACATTTCTACGAAGTCAGAACCGGAAATCGTAAAGAATGGTACTTTCGCTTCACCTGCAATGGCTTTCGCCAGCAAGGTTTTACCGGTACCCGGAGGACCCACCATCAGAACGCCTTTAGGAATTTTACCGCCCAGTTTCTGGAAACGGCTTGGTTCGCGCAGGTAATCTACCAGTTCGCTCACCTCTTCCTTCGCTTCGTCACACCCGGCAACGTCAGCAAACGTGGTTTTGATTTGGTCTTCCGTCAACATGCGGGCTTTGCTTTTACCAAAGGACATTGCCCCTTTGCCACCGCCGCCCTGCATTTGTCGCATAAAGAATATCCAGACGCCAATCAGAAGCAGCATCGGGAACCAGGAAATGAAGATAGTCGCCAGGAAACTCTGCTGTTCAGGCGGTTCTCCAACAACTTTCACGTTTTTACTCAGCAGCGTATCCAGCAATTTAGGGTCATTGACTGGGATATAGGTTGTGTATTTGCTGCTGTCTTTTTTGATAACGTCAATCGCACGTCCATTGATACGTACTTCACGAACCTGGTCTTGGGCCACTTCGGTCGTAAACGTCGTGTAATCGACTTTACTGCCGTTAGATTCGCTGGGCCCAAAACTCTGAAATACAGACATCAATACAACTGCGATGACCAACCAGAGGATCAGGTTCTTCGCCATGTCACTCAAGGGATTAACCTCATATTACAACTGTGTTAACAAACAGCGTTAGGGAACTACAGTTTCCGCCCTGTCGCTACGATGTACACTTCTCGCGAACGTGCTCGGGAAGCGTCTGGCTTACGAATCTTCACCTTCGTAAACAGGGAGCGAATTTCCCGCAGGTATTCATCAAAGCCATCTCCCTGAAACACCTTCACCAGGAAACTTCCGCCTGGTGCTAATACATCCCGACACATATCCAGCGCTAATTCAACCAGATACATCGATTTTGGAATATCGACTGCCGGAGTACCGCTCATATTCGGGGCCATATCGGACATGACCACCTGAACTTTGTTTTCTCCCACGCGATCAAGCAGCGCTTTGAGAACTAATTCATCACGAAAATCCCCCTGAAGGAAATCGACTCCAACGATGGGATCCATAGGCAAAAGGTCACAGGCGATAATCCGTCCCTTGTTACCGATTTGCGTTGCCACGAACTGTGACCAACCGCCCGGCGCCGCACCTAAATCGACGACTGTCATACCCGGTTTAAACAGCTTATCGCTTTGCTGTATTTCATCAAGTTTAAACCAGGCGCGGGAACGCAGACCTTTTTTCTGTGCCTGTAGCACATATTTATCGCTAAAGTGTTCCTGCAACCAGCGACTGGAACTTGCAGAACGCTTCTTATTTGACATTATTTAGTAACCATATAGTTTTCCAACTACCCTGAGTTAGAGCCTTTGGAACAAGGTGTTAGCGTCATGACGTCTATGGCTAAGTCAGTATAAATCCCTTCCCGAAGCAGTCCGGGTTGGTGATATACATGAGATGGCGGTAGAATGACCCGTTTTCAATCCCAACTTAAGCAAAAAAGACGATGAATCTTAACAATAAACAAAAACAGTACCTGAAAGGTCTGGCACATCCACTGAAACCGGTTGTCATGCTGGGTAACAACGGCCTGACTGAAGGTGTGCTGGCCGAAATTGAACAGGCGCTGCAACATCACGAACTGATCAAAGTTAAAGTCGCGGCAGAAGAACGCGAAACGAAGACCTTGATCGTAGACGCAATCGTGCGTGAAACCAAGGCGTGTAATGTGCAAGTCATCGGCAATATGCTGGTACTTTATCGCCCTTCCACCGAAGACCGCAAAATTATCTTACCGCGTTAATGCGTTAAGGTTTAACGAAAAGCGCTGTAGATTTTCGGAAAGGTGCCACGAAATCACGTTCATGGAAAGGTCTGAACAGGCCTTTTTACTTTAGTTTTCAATTTACTGTGAAGTGATTCACTGCATGAATGTGCGAATTACAGGGCGAAACATCACGTTTCGCCCTTTTTAATGCAGATTTTAGAGGTATTCGACTTTTAATACTTCAAACTCGACATCGCCGCCAGGCGTTTTGATCACCACGACGTCATCCTGCTCTTTCCCGATCAAACCACGTGCAATCGGGGAATTCACAGAAATCAGATTTTGCTTAAAATCTGCTTCGTCATCGCCCACGATGCGGTAAGTCTGTTCTTCGTCAGTGTCCAGATTCATCACGGTCACAGTGGCGCCAAAAATGACCCGGCCAGTGGCAGGCATTTTAGTCACATCGATCACCTGAGCGTTCGACAGCTTGGCTTCGATTTCCTGGATACGACCTTCACAAAAACCCTGCTGTTCACGCGCAGCATGGTATTCAGCATTCTCTTTTAAATCGCCGTGTTCACGTGCGGTCGCGATATCAGCAATGATTTTCGGGCGACGGACGCTTTTCAAATGGTCCAGCTCTTCACGTAATCTTTCTGCGCCACGCAATGTCATCGGAATCGGTTTCATATATTTATTACCTCTAACTTGGTCCTTTCGGTAAACACCGTCCTGATTGAATCAGGTAAGAAATTAAGCCAGCTCTTCTGACCGACTCTCTGGCGAAAAACAAAAAAAACCTCACCCGGGGTTGCCACCAGGCCAGGAATCATTTTGCAATTTGATTCGTATTTTAACGTAGAGTTCCTTGAGGATCATCGTTTACTTTCAGCCACGTTGCGCCTGGGTTCGTAGCATCGTAGTATGGCACCACATTATCCTGCCGTTACCCAGAGCCTTTACTCAAAATAATGCGTTTTTTACGAATTGTCAGTGGATTAGCATGCGCGTTTGTTCTGAATACAAATGCGGCTCAGATCGAAAATTACACAGAATATCTGCCAGACGGCACGAATCTGGCTGTGCTGGTACAGAAAATTGGCGCGCCTGCGCCTGCGATCGATTACCACGGCACCCAGATGGCGCTGCCGGCGAGTACGATGAAGATTCTGACCGCTCTGGCAGCCCTGTTACAGTTGGGGCCTGATTTCCGGTTCACGACGACCCTTGAAACCCCGGGCTCCGTTTCTGATGGTGTGCTCAAAGGGGATCTGGTGGCGCGTTTTTCCGGTGATCCGACGCTGAAACGCCAGAATATTCGCAATATGGTTGCCATGCTGAAAAAGCAGGGTGTGAAGGAAATCACGGGGGATGTGGTGATTAACACCTCGGTGTTCGCCAGCCATGATAAAGCCCCCGGCTGGCCGTGGAATGACATCACCCAGTGTTTCAGCGCCCCGCCAGCCGCCGCCATTGTTGACCGTAACTGTTTCTCAGTATCTCTGTATAGCGCGCCAAAACCGGATGAAAATGCTTTTATCCGCGTCGCGTCTTACTATCCGGTGCACATGTTCAGTGAAGTACGCACGCTGGCAAAAGGCTCTCCGGATGCACAATACTGTGAACTGGACGTCGTTCCCGGGGAATTCAACCGCTATACGCTCACCGGTTGCCTGACCCAGCGCAGCGAGCCTTTACCCTTAGCCTTCGCCATTCAGGACGGCGCCAGTTATGCCGGTGCGATTTTGAAAGACGAGCTGTTGCAGGCAGATATTCAGATTGATGGCACGCTGAAACGCCAGACACAGCAGACGCCGGCCGGTACCGTTCTCGCACAAACACAGTCAGCGCCCCTGCATGATTTGCTTCATCAGATGTTGAAGAAATCGGACAACATGATCGCCGATACCGTCTTCCGGACCATCGGTCATCAGCGTTTTGGCGTGCCGGGAACATGGCGTGCCGGTTCAGATGCTGTGCGTCAGATTTTGCGTCAGAAAGCAGGCGTGGATTTAGGTAACTCGATTCAGGTTGATGGCTCCGGTCTTTCACGCCATGACTTGTTATCTCCTGCCACCATGATGCAGGTGCTTCAGTACATCGCCCAGCATGATAAAGAGTTAGATTTTATCTCGATGCTGCCACTGGCGGGTCATGATGGCACCCTGCAGTATCGCGGCGGTCTTCATGAGGCAGGTGTTGACGGCAAAGTGTCGGCGAAAACCGGCTCACTGTCAGGTGTCTATAACCTTGCCGGTTTTATCACCACAGCCAGCGGACAGCGTATGGCCTTTGTTCAGTTCCTCTCAGGCTATGCCGTTCCCCCTGAAGATCAACGTACACGGCGGGCACCGCTGGTACGCTTTGAAAGCCGTCTTTACAGGGATATCTACCAAAATAATTAAACACGGAGAAGTGCCAGACGATGAAACTGCTGATAGTTGAAGATGATGAACTTTTACGGCAGGGATTAATGCTGGCACTTACCAGTGACAATTATGCCTGCGACTGCGCAGCGACGGCGGCCGAGGCGCAAAGCCTAATCCAAACCAGCCAGTACAGTCTGGTGATCCTTGATTTAGGATTGCCAGATAAAGATGGCGCAACCTTGCTGCGTCAGTGGCGACGTCAGGCTGTTTCCCTGCCCGTGCTGATCCTGACCGCCCGTGATGCGCTTGAAGACCGGGTTGATGGACTGGACGCGGGTGCCGATGACTACCTGATTAAACCTTTCGCGTTGGCTGAATTGCAGGCACGGGTTCGTGCACTCATCCGCCGCTATCAGGGACAAAGTGACAATCTGATCGCCGTCGGCAACCTGAAAATCAATCTTTCCTCGCAACAAGCCTATCTCGACGACGCGCCGGTAGAAGTCACGCCAAAAGAATTCGCCATTTTATCACGCCTGATGATGCGCGCCGGGCAGACCGTCAACCGCGAGTTGCTGCAGCAAGATCTCTACACCTGGCAGGATGATTTAGGATCTAACACGCTTGAAGTGCATGTCCATAATTTGCGCAAGAAACTGGGTAAAGAAGTGATCAGGACGGTGCGTGGCATCGGCTATCGTCTGGAAATGCCCGTATGACCAGTATGCGTCGCCGCCTGCTGGTTATGCTGGCCCTGATCCTGTTCGTGACGCAACTGACCAGTATTTTCTGGCTGTGGCATGAAAGTCAGGAGCAAATTAACCTGCTGGTGAATGACACACTGTCGGCCAAAGTCCGCAACGCGCATGTTGAAAAGGAAATTGCTGAAGCCATTGCTTCGCTGATCGCCCCTTCTTTGCTGATGATGAGCATCACGCTGGTGTTATCGTTCTGGGCAATCAGCTGGATTATTCGTCCTCTCAATCAGTTACAAAAACGACTGGAAACCCGCTCGGCCGACAATCTTTCGCCTCTGCCGCTGAACAGCGAAATCAGGGAAGTCGTCGCCGTCACCAACGCCCTCAATCAGCTTTTTTCGCGCCTCTCCAGCACCATTCAACAGGAACGGTTGTTTACCGCCGATGCCGCGCATGAATTGCGTACGCCGCTGGCTGGCGTCCGGCTGCATCTGGAAATCATGCAACAAAAAGGCGTGGAAGGCAGCGATACGCTGATTGGCCGCATCGATTCGCTCATGCATACCATCGAGCAATTGCTCATGCTCGCCCGTGCCGGACAGAATTTTGCTAAAGGCGAATATCAGCAGGTTGACCTGGTCAATAACGTCATTGAACCGCTCAAAGAAGAACTGGGTGAAATGCTCAGTGAACGCGGCCAGAACTTGCAAATACACCTGCCGCCCCGGGCTGAAATTCAGGGCGATGCGGTGCTGCTGAGGCTGATGGTGCGCAATCTGGTGGAAAATGCTTACCGCTATGGTCCGGAAAACAGCGACATCACCCTGTCGATTGCGCCGCAGGAAAAGGGTTTTCTCATCCAGATTGACGACGCTGGCCCGGGTATTGATGAAACCAAAGCCAGTGAACTGACGCAGGCTTTCAAGCGTGTCGACCAGCGTTATGGTGGCAGCGGTCTGGGCCTGAATATTGTGGTGCGGATTGCCCATCTGCATGGTGGTACGCTGACATTGCGTAACCGCAGTGGTCACACGGGGCTTAGCGCACAATGCTGGCTGCCGGATGTCGCGCTGCAAAGCTCACTGACACTTTCCCCCGACACCCGTTAACGCGGGTCACAGAAAGCAAAAAGGCTGCCAGAGGCAGCCTTTTGTTTAGCGATGGAACGCGAATGTCAGGGATTAACGTTCGTAGATGATTTCGACACCTTCGTCATCATCTTCGTCCCAGTCATCATCCCAGTCGTCATCAGCTTCAGCTTCCACTTCAGCCAGTTGTTCACGGTGATAGTCATCCCACATGAACTCAACTTTCTCTGGTGCCGCTTCTTCAATCGCCATGTGTTTAGGGTTTTCGTTGATGAATTTCATCACGTCCCAGCACAGGGCATTAACGCCTTCACGGTTAGCTGCGGAGATCAGATAATAATTACCTTCCCAGCCCAGAGCTTCAGCGATCGCTTTAGCACGTGTTTCCGCTTCTTCTTTCTCAATCAAATCAACTTTGTTGAACACTAACCAGCGCGGCTTTTCGGCCAGCTTGGCGTTGTATTGTTGCAACTCGTTGATGATCACTTTGGCGTTTTCGATCGGATCAGATTCATCGATCGGAGCAATATCAATCAGGTGCAACAGAACGCGGCAGCGCTCAAGGTGTTTCAGGAAGCGGATACCGAGGCCCGCGCCTTCAGAAGCCCCTTCGATCAGACCCGGGATGTCAGCAACCACAAAGCTCTGCTCGTGATCCATACGCACCACACCCAGGCTTGGCACCAGTGTGGTAAACGGATAATCCGCGACTTTTGGTTTTGCCGCAGAGACAGAACGGATAAACGTCGATTTACCGGCATTCGGCAGACCCAGCATACCCACATCGGCTAACAACATCAGTTCAAGAGCGATATCGCGCTCTTCACCTTTGGTGCCCATGGTTTTCTGGCGTGGTGAACGGTTCACGGATGATTTGAAGCGGGTGTTACCCAGCCCGTGGAAACCGCCTTTAGCCACCATATTAATCTGACCGTTTTGGGTCATATCGGCCAGAACTTCGCCGGTGCTCTGGTCAAGAACACGCGTTCCGACAGGCACTTTAATGGTGATATCTTTACCGCGTTTACCGGTACAGTCGCTGCTCTGACCGTTAGTACCGCGCTCAGCACGATAAGATTTCACAAAGCGGAAATCGATCAGCGTATTGAGGTTTTCATCAGCAAGCAGGTAAACATCGCCGCCATCGCCACCGTCACCGCCGTCAGGACCGCCACGTGGAATGTATTTTTCGCGGCGGAAGCTGACGCACCCGTTACCGCCATCACCGGCCACAACCAGAATCGTGGCTTCATCAACAAACTTCATTTGTACCGTCTCCGTAAATCATTCGCCGGGCAGCTAAAGTTTAGCTACCAGGTTTTGCTCTGTCCGACGTGGCCACCATCGATGGCCAATTGCGGAAAACATTGCACCCGCCACCACCACAAATGCCCCAAGATAACCAATGAAATTAAGCACTGGTGCAGCAAAAAAGTCAGGCCAGGCAAGTGCCAATAAATCTGAAAATAGCAGGGTAAACAGCGGGGTTAGTGTCACTAAAGCACTGACCTGAGCCGCCTGCCATCTCGCCATCGCTTCCGCTAAGGCGCCATATCCTACTAAGGTATTCGCGCCGCAAAACAACAGACAGGCAAACTGCCAGCCGCTGAGCTGTGAAAGCACCGCCGGGCTGGCCAGCGGGAGCAATGCGATAGAACATAAAGTGTACAGCAAAAACAGGATTTGCGGTGAAGCCAGTTGGCGGAGCAGAACCTTTTGCGCCACGCCGTAAATCACCCAAACCGTTGCTGCCCCGACACCAAAAATCACACCCAGGGTGTAATCCGTCAGTCGGGTAAATATCTCAATCAGGCTGGTATTGAAAAATAATATCAGCCCGAAAAATAACATACTGGCGCCAATGACCTGCGTAACCCGCATCCTTTCTTTCAGGATGATCACGCTGGCCACCATCATACCGACAGGAGACAGCTGGCCGATGACCTGCGACGCCGTCGGGCTGAGAAATTGCAGGGAAGAGCTGAAAAGGACAAAATTCCCCAGCAATCCACAGGTCGCAATCAGCACTAAGATCAGCCAGCGCGGACGGTTAAAAATCGCTTTAGGTGGCAGTCTGCGTTTCGCAGCCAGAATACACCCCAGCACCACCGCAGCCATTGAAAACCGATACCAAACCACGGTAAAGGGATCCATCACCACCAGCACTTGCTTCATGGCAATGGGTAAAGACCCCCAACTCATCGCAGTGATCAGTGCTAACAGAATACCGATGGGTGCCTGCGATTTCGTGTCCATATCCCGCCAGAATGGGCTAACCAGAATGTAAAAAGCCCCGCAACGAATTGCGGGGCTTACATCTATTTACTAAGACGCGAAAAACTTATTCAGCTTCGATGCTGATGTACTTACGGTTTTTCGGGCCTTTAACTTCGAACTTGACTTTACCGTCAGCCAAAGCAAACAGAGTGTGGTCCTTGCCGCAACCCACGTTGATACCAGCGTGGAATTTAGTGCCGCGCTGACGAACGATGATGCTGCCTGCCAGTACTGCTTCGCCGCCAAAGCGTTTTACGCCCAGACGTTTAGCTTCTGAATCGCGACCGTTACGTGTGGAGCCGCCAGCCTTTTTGTGTGCCATTGTTCCGCTCTCCTAATCTTAAGCGCTGATGCCGGTGATTTTAACGTCAGTGAACCACTGACGGTGGCCCTGCTGCTTACGATAGTGTTTACGACGACGAAACTTAACGATTTTGACCTTTTCGCCACGACCGTGAGCAACGACTTCTGCTTTGATTACACCGCCAGCCACTAAAGGCAGGCCGATATTGATTTCTTCACCGTTTGCAATCATCAGAACCTGATCGAATTCGATAGCTTCGCCAGTTGCAACGTCCAGCTTCTCCAGACGAATAGTCTGTCCTTCGCTGACACGGTGTTGTTTACCACCACTTTGGAAAACCGCGTACATATAAAACTCCGCTTTCCGCGCACTCAACTTTGTATAGTCCAGAGGGCGCTATAAATATTCACAATAGGGCGCGAATTCTACGCAAAAAATCAGCATAAGACAAGAGCACAATGACCACAAAAGAAGAAAAAAAGCGCAGTTCTTCCGTTGTCATTTATCTACACTGTTTTTCAAGTACAATCCCCTTTACAGTTAGCGCCATGTGCCAATGTGAGCCAGACCTCATTGCGGTGAAGAGAACAACAGCTGAAAAAACACAATGAACCTAGAACAGATTATTGATCTTACCCAGGACGATATGGCTGCAGTCAACGCATCCATCCTTGAACAGTTGAATTCAGAGGTTTCTCTCATCAATCAACTGGGATATTACATCATCAGTGGCGGCGGCAAACGTATCCGCCCGATGATAGCAGTACTGGCCGCCAAAGCACTATCCTATGAAGGCGATAAACACATAAAAGTCGCCGCGCTGATTGAGTTTATTCATACCGCGACGCTGCTTCATGATGATGTGGTTGACGAATCAGATATGCGCCGTGGGAAAGCCACAGCGAATGCTGCATTTGGCAACGCTGCCAGCGTGCTGGTTGGTGACTTTATCTACACCCGCGCCTTCCAGATGATGACGGATCTGGAATCACTGCCTGTTCTGGCCCTCATGGCCAAAGCGGTGAATGTGATCGCCGAAGGGGAAGTGCAGCAATTAATTAACTGCAATGACCCGGACATTACCGAAGAAAGCTATTTGCAGGTGATCTACAGCAAAACCGCGCGTTTGTTTGAAGCCGCATCGCAAGCCTCTGCCATGCTGGCTGGCGGGAACAGTGAGCAGATCGCCGCGTTGCAGGATTACGGCCGTTATCTGGGCACCGCGTTCCAGCTGATTGATGACTTACTCGATTATGACGCGGATGGTGAAACCTTAGGCAAAAACACCGGCGATGACCTTGATGAAGGGAAACCGACGTTGCCCCTGTTGCATGCGATGCAGCATGGTGATGCTGAGCAATCTGCCATGATCCGTAAAGCTATCGAAGAAGGTAATGGTCGTCATTTACTTGAACCGGTCCTTGCCGCCATGCATCAGTGGGGGTCTCTGACCTATACCCGCCAGCGTGCTGAGCAAGAAGCCGATAAAGCCATACAGGCGCTTCAGGTGCTGCCGGAATCAGATTATCGCGCTGCGCTGGAAGGTCTGGCGCATATGGCTGTAAAACGCGATTTCTGATGCTTCCTGTCGTGCTTGCAGATATTCGCAGGCACGACAGGGTTTCATCAGCTAGGTCTCGTCAGGCTTACGTAACCTGTTCAGTATTTCCGATACCCCTTCCCGCACAATAAACGAGATCATCGTTTCCCGTTCAGGTTCCTTCAACTGCTTATAACTTTCGATCCAGATCGCCAGCGGATCCTGATGAGACGTATACACATACTCCGCGGAATGTTCATTCATCGCCAACGTCGCCGCGGTATTTCCAGGCAAACTGTCGATGTGATATTCCACCGCGCGCCCTTGTACACCTCTTCTGCGACGTTTAATCCAGCATAACCTGCGAGCCATTCCATGCACACCTTGTGTAGACGTCGGGAGACCTTGCTTTCCAATTAATTCCTTTGCTGCAAACCACTCTTTTTTCATAACATTCCTTGTTTTCTTACATACCCATAAGAAAGATCGTTGTTATAAATCTATGTCGTTAATCCCGCTACTTTCTATAAATGCGTATTTATTTAAAAAGGAGATTAACACGAGCCAGTTAGAGAAACGTCTATTAACAGAAAGAAGATATTCAATTTTCAGGAATGAGTCTACAGCTGTATTTAAAAGCTTCCATGAATAATGTTTATCAACACGCTGATGAGTTCATTAAAAACCATTATTCAGAAAGAAATAAAAATTTCAAAAGCAGATTAAATTAAAAATTCTTATAAAACAAAGAGAAACATGCATTCCCACTTTAAATCAGAAAAAACAGCGTCGTTAAACATTATCGAAATAACACAATGAAAGATAACTCATTGATATAGGAAATGCATTTGATCGAAAAAACAGCATGCCATTAAAGGGTTCATTTTAATTTTGTTCAAAAAAATAATGATACATAGTCATGAATCACAAAAATCAAAATTAATTTACTTGTTTGTCTTAATTATAAGAAGAAGGTATTTTCTAAATAAGGCAAATGAAGATTTTTAGGAAACATTGATGGAATATATATAAATGGAGAAAAAGATCTCATAACCGATATTTTAAAAATGAACGAGTGAAACCCATTTTGATAAGGATGACATCATGACGATAAGGACTGAGGACTGGCATCAGGCGGACATCATTGCCGCACTGAGAAAAAAAGGCACCACGCTTGCAGCGGTATCACGCTCTGCGGGGCTGAGTTCTTCCACACTTTCTAATGCGCTATCACGACCATGGCCGAAAGGCGAAATCCTGATTGCAGGCGCGCTGGGCATACACCCTTCGCTTATCTGGCCAAGCCGTTACTATGACCCGAAGACGTTTCAGATTATTGAGCGCCGTTGCCGCGTACCAGGAGAAAAACACGATTAGCAGAAAGCAAAAGCCGCCAGGTATCCGGCGGCTTTATTGCAAAAATCAGTGATTAATAAACTGTTCACCCAGCTCGATATCTTTACGCAGGATATCCAGCATTGAATCCAGTGACTGCTGTTCAAAGGCGCTGAGCTTGCCAATATCGATGAGCTCTGCGATACCATTTTTACCTAACAGGACGGGCTGGGCGAAGAATCGCGCATATTCGCCTTTACCTTCCACATAGGCACATTCCACAACATTGCTTTCGCCTTGCATGGCACGTACCAGCGATAAACCGAAACGCGCCGCAGCCTGACCCATCGACAGGGTCGCAGAACCGCCACCGGCTTTGGCTTCCACCACTTCCGTTCCGGCGTTCTGAATACGTTTGGTCAGCGCAGCGATTTCGCTTTCACTGAATGACACATCGGGGATCTGAGACAATAAAGGCAGAATGGTCACGCCGGAATGGCCGCCAATCACCGGCACGTCGATCGCTTCGGGTTGTTTACCCTTAAGTTCAGCCACAAAAGTATTTGAGCGAATGGCGTCCAGCGTGGTGACGCCAAACAGTTTGTTTTTATCGTATACGCCCGCGTTCTTCAGGACTTCAGCCGCGATCGCCACGGTGGTATTGACCGGGTTGGTGATCACACCAATGCAGGCTTTTGGACACGTCGTGGCAACCTGTTGGATCAGATTGCGGACGATCCCGGCGTTTACGTTAAAAAGATCGGAGCGATCCATTCCCGGCTTACGCGCCACACCTGCGGAAATCAGGACGATATCAGCGCCTTCCAGCGCCGGGGTGGCATCCTCACCACAGAACCCTTTAATGTTGACCGCAGTCGGGATATGACTGAGATCGACGGCGACACCCGGAGTAACCGGCGCGATATCATATAATGAGAGTTCGGAACCGGAAGGTAGCTGGGTCTTGAGCAGAAGTGCGAGGGCCTGACCGATACCGCCCGCAGCACCTAGAACTGCAACTTTCATCCTATACTCCTTTTTTATCATTAACTTATAAGTGTCGTGGATTTATTTTTAGTGTGACCTTAATCACTTATGCTGTTAAAAACAATCGCTCACTTGCAGAGAATCTGAGGTGGGTCGTTTAGAAAGTAAATAAACTCTCTAACGTCACCTTTTTACTGTCTTTTATGGCTTTTTGTCGGGAAGCTACACCATTAAAAGTAGCACCACAAAACCCACCAGGTTAATAAATGGTTAAATTCGCTCTAATGTGAGAGCTGAATCGAGATCATCAGCCAAACCGCCCGTTGCGCACCCGAAGTAACAGGCAATGCACAATTTTGGCATATTCATTACCTGCTGCTGTAAAGCATGACGCTGACATTCCTTGCTGGATGCAGAATTCGCGATCTGCGTCGTTGACCCGTGTTGCATAAAAATGCAATTATCTGCATAATCAACCCAACAACGATACAGAGACCAGGGTGCAAAATGCGTAATCCTGCTAAACAGGAAGATTTGATCAAAGCCTTCAAGGCGCTGTTGAAGGAAGAGAAATTCAGTTCTCAGGGCGAAATTGTTGTCGCACTTCAGGATGACGGTTTCGAAAATATCAATCAGTCAAAAGTCTCACGGATGCTGACCAAGTTCGGTGCCGTAAGAACCCGTAATGCCAAAATGGAAATGGTGTACTGTCTGCCGGCTGAAATTGGTGTGCCGACAACAACCAGTCCGCTGAAAAATCTGGTTCTGGATATTGATTATAACGACGCCGTTGTGGTGATCAGAACCAGTCCGGGTGCCGCACAGCTGATCGCGCGTTTGCTCGATTCTTTGGGGAAATCCGAAGGGATCCTCGGCACCATCGCCGGTGACGATACGATCTTCACCACGCCTGCACGCGGCTTTAGCGTCAAACAACTTCATGATGCGATCCTGAGTTTGTTTGAGCAGGAACTGTAATCTCAGTTATTTTGCCCGTCCTCACGCTTTCATTCTGTGCCTGAGGTCAGAAGAATCACGTTTCTGGCCTCATTCCTCTTCCGCCCTTCCGTTCTTTTATGTCCCTCAATGCCGTCAGACACGTCAGATCCACTGTTAACGATCTTCACAACACGCGCATTCCCGTCACATAAATATTTCAACGATGTGATTCACTGCAAAAATGAGCACAAATAGTCAAATTCACTCAATCTATTGATTTTACGAAAAATTAACACAAAAAGAACACTTAATAGCCATTTTTTATTCCTTTTAGTTATTAAAAATACAAATAGGACACACATAACCACCCAAATAACTATTAGCAAACTATTAATATTTCGAGTGACTAGATGTATACTCATTTCCGTGGTGTGAAGCACCGGACATTACCAACATAATAAAATCGACGAGGTCAAAATCATGAACGTTAAAACTACAATCGCAACATTAAGCATTCTCTCTGCACTGTCATTTGGCGCTTTTGCAGCACAACCTGTTAGTCAGGAACAAGCAGCAAATATGCAACCACGCGGTATGATCAGCGTCAGCGGCGTTGCCGGTGCCCCTTCTGATATCCGTCAGGCACTGTCTGATAAAGCCGATGCACAGGGTGCCAAAGCCTTCCGCGTGATCGAAGTACGTGAAGAAGGTAACTACCACGCTACTGCGGAAATTTACCAATAAGTCTCAGGTAAACGAAGCGAAGGGCCTGAATGACTCGGGTCCGCGCATTGCGCAATAAGACGGATTTGTCGCTGCCTCATCACGTTCCCGCCCGCTTTACGCGCGCCTGAACCCCGATATCACAGTCCTGATGAATCCAAATCTCAACCGACGTTGCTCTCTGAAAAAATGCACCAAAGTCTGCGAATTCAGGAAATTATCATGAAAATCATTACAACTATTGCTGCCCTTAGCCTGCTGTCTGCTGTGTCTTTTGGCGCCTCAGCGGCCAACCTGATCACTAATCAACAGGCAGAAAACCTGCAACCAATGGGCGTGATCAGCGTCAGCGGTGTTGACGGTGCGCCAACCGATATCCGCCAGCAACTGTCTGATAAAGCCGATGCTAAAGGTGCAAAATCATTCCGCGTGATCGAGGCCCATAACGACGGTGCCTATCACGCAACCGCAGAAATCTATCAGTAAGATTTCCGAGTCCCGTAACCGGGCCACTGTTTGAGTATTCATTGAATTAGCGTTACCGGGTTTCAACAGCCACTGATTGAAGAAACGAAACAGCGAAAATAAATGGCGCTGTTGAGGCTGGAAAGAGAGCAGACACTGCCACTGCCGTACTCTCTTGCTAACGATACCCTCGTCGTCCTGTCCGACGACACCCTTTGGCCCTCAATTTTTGAGGGCTTTTTTTTGCCTGAGATTTCACCCATCCCGCCAGAAACGCAAAAAAAAAAGCACAGCCTGCGCTGTGCTCCTCATTCATGGCATGCTGTTTTAAATCTGTTGTGCCGCGTCGGCTTTCGCTGCCAGTGCCGCCAGCAGTTTTCCATGAATACCGCCGAAGCCACCATTGCTCATCACCAGAATATGGTCGCCCGGCAGGGACGCTTTAATCACCATATCCACCAGTGAATCGACGTCTGCACTCCAGTGTGCGGGCTGGATGCAGTGTTCCGCCACTTCCGCCACCTGCCACGGAATGTGTTGCGGCTGTAACAGGAAGACTTCATCGGCGCGCCCCAGCGAAGGCGCCAGTTCATTTTTGCTCATGCCCATTTTCATGGTATTGGAGCGCGGTTCGAGCACGGCCAGAATACGTGCGGTGCCGCCGACTTTGCTGCGTAAGGCTGAAAGCGTCGCCAGAATCGCCGTCGGGTGATGGGCAAAATCGTCATAGACGCTGACACCATTTTCCACGCCGCGCAGTTCGAGACGGCGACGGGCATTGATGAAATCACCCAGCGCTTTGCAGGCATCTTCCGGCTTCACGCCAACATGACGTGCCGCGGCAATCGCCATCAGCCCGTTATGCATGTTGTGTTCGCCGACCAGATTCCAGTTCACCTGCCCGACAACTTCACCGTGCAGATAAACCTCGAACGAGCTGGCGTCCGGCGTCAGTTTCTTCGCATCCCACGCACAATTTTCCGCCTCACCCGCAAATTCCTGCTCGCTCCAGCATCCCATTGCCATCACTTGTTTCAGTGGCGTGTCATGCTCAGGCAGAATGATCTTGCCTTTACCCGGCACCAGACGCACCAGATGGTGGAACTGTTTCTGGATCGCTTTCAGATCATCAAAGATATCCGCGTGATCAAACTCAAGGTTATTGAGGATCAGGGTGCGCGGGCTGTAATGAACGAATTTGGATCGCTTGTCAAAGAAGGCACAGTCGTACTCATCGGCTTCCAGCACCATAAACGGGCTGTTACCCAGACGTGCAGAAACCTCGAAATTGCCCGGCACGCCGCCAATGACGTAACCCGGTTCATAACCACAGGCTTCGAGGATCCACGTCACCATGCCGGCGGTGGTGGTTTTACCGTGCGTACCCGCAACGGCGATCACCCAGCGCTCTGGCAGAACATGATCATGCAGCCACTGCGGGCCGGAGACATAAGGGATCCCCTGTTCCAGCACGGCTTCGACGCAGGGATTACCGCGCGTCATCGCGTTACCGATGATCACCAGATCGGGGGGAGGATCTAACTGGGCAGGATCGTAACCCTGGATCAGGTCGATCCCCTGATTTTCCAGCAGCGTACTCATCGGTGGATAAACGTTGTCGTCCGAACCGGTTACCTGATGCCCTTGTGCACGTGCCAGCATCGCCAGCCCGCCCATAAACGTGCCGCAAATCCCAAGAATATGAATGCGCATATATTTTCCATTAATGCCTGTAAGTCAGCCGCTATTCTACCGCTCAGAATCCTCCAGAAGAAATGGATTTGCCTATGATTCGTCCATATATTTGGGCTAAACTGCTCACGCTCTTGTGAAATTTTTATTAACGTACCGTTATCTATCCTCGATTCAGGGAAAGTGTCATGAAAACGTTAGGCGAATTTATTGTTGAGAAGCAGCAAGATTTTCCACATGCAACCGGTGAACTGACAGCGTTGCTTTCAGCAATAAAACTCGGCGCTAAAATCATTCACCGCGACATCAACAAAGCGGGTCTGGTCGATATTCTGGGCACCAGTGGCGCAGAAAATGTGCAGGGTGAAGTGCAGATGAAACTCGATCTGTACGCGAATGAAAAACTAAAAGCCGCCATGAAGGCGCGTGGGGAAATTGCCGGTATCGCGTCAGAAGAAGAAGATGAGATTGTCATTTTCGAAGGTGAACGTGCGGAAAATGCAAAATACGTGATTTTGATGGATCCGCTGGATGGCTCGTCAAACATCGACGTTAACGTCTCCGTCGGAACAATTTTCTCGATTTACCGCCGTACCACGCCGCTGGGCCAGCCGGTCACTGAAGCAGACTTCCTGCAACCGGGGAACCGCCAGGTAGCTGCAGGTTATGTGGTGTACGGTTCGTCGACCATGCTGGTTTACACCACCGGTGCTGGCGTTCATGCCTTTACCTACGATCCTTCCCTTGGCGTCTTCTGCCTTTCTCACGAAAAAGTCTGCTTCCCTAAAAAGGGCAACATGTACTCGATCAACGAAGGCAACTACATCAAATTCCCGCTGGGCGTGAAAAAATACATTAAGTATTGCCAGGAGCAGGATGAAGCCAC
The DNA here is from genome assembly GCF_021276285.1 of Rahnella victoriana. Classification (NCBI taxonomy): domain Bacteria; kingdom Pseudomonadati; phylum Pseudomonadota; class Gammaproteobacteria; order Enterobacterales; family Yersiniaceae; genus Rahnella; species Rahnella victoriana. The sequence goes on along the minus strand of NZ_CP089919.1, from coordinate 2,172,906 downwards.
GCAACGTCCTTACACTTCCCGTTACATCGGTTCACTGGTGGCAGATTTCCACCGTAACCTGCTGAAAGGCGGCATTTATATCTATCCAAGCACCGCCAGTCATCCGAACGGTAAACTGCGTCTGCTGTATGAATGCAACCCGATGGCGTTCCTCGCCGAGCAGGCTGGCGGTAAAGCCAGCGACGGGAAAAACCGTATTCTGGACATCATTCCGCAGAAACTGCATGAACGTGCGCCATTCTTTGTGGGCAACAGTTCAATGGTTGAAGATGCAGAACGCTTTATTGCTCAATTCCCTGACGAGTAAATAAATGAAAAAGGTGGCTTTCTGAGCCACCTTTTTTCATATTTTACAGCTCAGACAGACCTTTTCAGAACGAGTCAGCGCGGTTGAGTTTAAACACCGCCATACTTTCCGCCAGTAGTTGCGCCTGCTCTTCCAGAGAACGCGTGGCCGCCGTAGCCTGTTCAACCAATGCGGCATTTTGCTGCGCCACCTGATCCATCTGCGTAATGGCCACATTCACCTGTTCGATACCGTGCGTCTGCTCGGTCGTCGCGATGGAAATCTCGCGCATCAGGCTGGTCACGCGCGTCACTTCGCCGGAGATCTCCAGCATGGTGTCCGCCGCCGATTTCACCATATCCGAACCTTCGGACACGCGGGCTTCTGAATCGACGATCAGTTCTTTAATTTCTTTGGCTGATTGTGCACTGCGTTGCGCCAGGCTGCGCACTTCGCCCGCGACCACCGCAAAGCCACGTCCCTGCTCACCGGCACGCGCTGCTTCGACCGCCGCATTCAGCGCCAGAATATTGGTCTGGAAAGCGATGCCATCAATAACGGTAATAATGTCACCAATGCGTTTCGAACTGTCCGTAATGCCCTGCATTTTATCCATGACCCGATGCACCACTTCGCTGCCCTTGTCAGCAATCACTGACACGCTTTGCGCCAGCTGATTGGCCTGCTCGGAGTTTGCCGCATTCATGCGAACGGTGGACGTCAGTTGCTCCATACTCGCGGCAGTTTCTTCCAGCGACGCGGCGGATTCTTCCGTCCGTTGCGCCAGATGCACGTTACCGGCGGCCAGTTCGCGGGAACCGACATCAATCTGGTTACCTGCATCACGCACACGCCCGACAGACAGCGCCAGCGAATCCTGCATTTGCTTCATTGCTTTCAGCAGGCGCCCCATTTCGTTATTGCGGGAATCGTCGATGTCATGCGTCAGATCGCCTTTGGCGATATATTCCAGCTGCGCAATGGAGAAGGTCAGCGGATGCATAATGATTTTCTGCAAGGCGAACCAGGCCAGCACGGCAATAATCAGCGCGACGAGGAAACCCACGGCAATCACGGTCAGCTGGATACGTGCATTGGCGCGCGCCTGATCGATGCGCTTATTGGTGTTATCGACCGCATAGGCACGGAAATCCGCCAGTGCTTTGTCGTAAGCGTTGCTGTAAGGCGTGATTTTGTTTTCCAGCACATCGTAATAATTGTCTGCACTTTGTGCCTGAAGGGCAGCAAGCAACGGCATCAGGCCATTGGCTTTATAGGCATCGTAGGTTTTCTTCACCGCGTCGGACAAATCCCTGCCCTGCTGTGTGTCGTCCTTGATGCTGATGAATTTCGCCAGATCGGCATCGGCCTGTCTGATGTAACCGGCGATACGGTCAGAGGTATTTTTGGCATCGTCCATCATGCCGATTTCCAGCTGACGCACAGCGACACCGCTGGCGACGCGCGTACGCAGCGAGAAACTGTAGCTGTCGGCCAGCGACCCCAGCTCATCGCCCTGAAGCTGGTTAATCTGTTGCAGGGACGTCGCACCTTGCCGGATGGCATTGGCGCCAAGCACGCTAACCAGCAAGAGAATCAACGTCATAAATACCAGCAGGCCAATCAGACCGGCTTTTACGCTCAACTTATTCAACATACGGTGTTATCCAGCCATTCAGGTGAAAAGGAGATACTTCGGGTGGGTAGGGATCAGGTTTATCCTGATTTTTTGTTTGAATACTGTTATCGGCAAAAGACGGAATATCTTGATAAGAAAAGCAAAAACAGGCAGTTACGCGGAAAAGTCAGGGGTAAGTAAATTTTACTGCCAGCAGGGAAGACTTTGCGCCGGTGCAACAGCATGTCGTACCGGAAAATGCCCGGTCAGGATCCGACGAAAAGGGCGGGAAATCGCGGGAGAGTTGGCTATAATGTCCGACACTCTATTCCTGGTTCAATGAAGGAAACCAACAATGAGCTTACTGAACGTGCCGGCGGGCAAAGAACTGCCAGAAGATATCTATGTCGTTATCGAAATCCCTGCAAACGCAGATCCAATCAAGTACGAAGTGGATAAAGATACCGGCGCACTGTTTGTAGACCGTTTCATGTCTACTGCAATGTTCTATCCGTGTAACTACGGTTACATCAACCACACGCTGTCTCTGGATGGCGACCCGGTTGACGTTCTGGTGCCAACACCGTACCCGCTGCAAGCCGGTTCTGTGATCCGCTGCCGCCCTGTCGGTATGCTGAAAATGACCGACGAAGCCGGTGAAGATGCCAAACTGGTTGCGGTTCCGCACACCAAACTGAGCAAAGAATACGATCACATCAAAGATGTGAACGACCTGCCAGAACTGCTGCGCGGCCAGATCACTCACTTCTTCGAGCAATACAAAGCGCTGGAAAAAGGCAAATGGGTAAAAGTTGACGGTTGGGCTGATGCTGCTGCAGCTAAAGCTGAAATCGTGACCTCTTTCGAACGTGCTAAAAACAAATAAGTTTTCTGCCGTTTGAATAAAAAAAACACCGCCAGATGGCGGTGTTTTTTTATGTATAACGCGTTGTCAGACAACGATTTTTAGAGACGACCTTGCTCAGACTACTCGCTTACTGCTTCGTTACGCTTAACCCAGTCTCCACCCTCAATTCTCGGCACACCATCCAGTGAGCGAATGTAGAGGTAGATCCAGGCGCTGCCATAAGGTGTCGAAATCAGCTCACGACGGTAATCCTTGGTGTTACTTTTAAGCTCATCCAACTCCGCCAGTATTGACGAAGTAATGCGGTAAACTTCGCAATAGACTTTGCCTTCCCCTGGAATAACAGCAGGATAGTGGCCCAGATTATACAGGGCATACCCTTCCAGCTCATGGTCACCCAACCATTGAGCATTCGTCATCCAATGACTGTTGCCTTGCTTGCGTCGTAAGCTACCGTAAACAATTATTCGCATGTTTATATTCGTATAGTAAAAGTCACATGAATTAAAACTCAAACTGATAGAGCAAATCCAATGCCTGATCGATGCCCGATACCGCCTGCAGGTAAAGCTTGGGCATTAACCGATAGCGCAGGGTGAGCGTTGCCAGTGAGTCGAATATCCCGACACCATATTTCACCTGTAAACCCGGCAAGACATAGCCACTGACCACGACCTGAGAGCTGTCTCCCACACCCTGAGTATCCAGCGCCAGATTACTGACACCGAATGCCTCGCCGATTTTACCCACAAGTTTACCACTTTGCGCAACCCCTAACCCGATAAGAGCTGAGGTCATCGCGCCGCTGTCACCGCCGGAATTGTCCAGTCCCTGCCCGCGAAGCAGGTAGGACAAGGCTTCCTGCTGCGACATCGCCGGATCCGAGAATATTTCAAGTTTAGGCGCATCTGCCTCACCTGTAACTCTCAGACCCGCAATCACATCATTTTCTGTCGCTTCCGGGTTACGGATCGCTTCCAGATTCAGCAACGGCTGGTCCGCAGGGCCGGAGAACAACAGCAGCCCTTTACGCACAATCAGATCCTGTCCGTAGGCATGGAAGCGTCCGGACGGAATGTTAATTTGCCCGTTCAGACCCAGACCGCGGCTGTCCTGCGCCACTTTCAACGCCCCTTCCAGCCGCGCTTTCAGCCCAAAGGCATCCAGGCGAACGTCTTTACCAATGTTCACCATCAGGTTGCTGTTGATCGGAATCGAAGCCGAAGCCGGTGCGATCGGCTGACGCTGGTCGTTGAGCATCACTTCATCCGACGACACACCCACCGCGCTTTCCGGCAATTCCTGCACCGTAATGCGCGCCCACGGAATATCCACGGTACCGTTGAGCGAGAACAGTTGCGGCGTGGCATCAAACACTAAATCCGGTGACACGTCCAGACGCACCATCGGCGGCACCGAAACCCGGACCTTATTGCCCCGCGCCGCAATCCGCGCACGCCATGCGTTAATTTCGCTCCAGTCGGCGTTACCGTTCAGTTCCAGCTGACCCTGCGCGGTTTTGATCACCCCTTCCATGATCGACGACATGCCGTTGAAATTGATGCTGACATTGGCATCGGTGATATCAAACGGCATAAATTGCGCGTCGAAATCCACGCCGGTCAGCGCCAGTTTGCCGAACACCAGCGGTTTCTGCGCATTGCCGCCTACCCGCAGATTCGCGTTCAGAATGCCGGACGCTTTCTCGCCATCCATCAGCGCCGGTTGCAGCAAGGCCATGGAAATACGGGCAATATTCACGTTACCGCTGAGATTACGTTTTCCCTGCGGATCCGCGATTTGGATATTGCCATCAAGCTGACCGTTGTTAGTGATCTTGATCAGCCAGTCGAGGCTGGCACGGCCATTGTTCAGACCGGCGTTCAGATTCAGCGTATCAAACGCCACCGGCAGCGGACTGCCCTGCACCAGTTGCTGCACTTTCACGCCCTTGCCCACCAGTGAAACGCTGGCCTGCGGCAATCCGCCTTCCGCTTTCCAGCTCACATCGGCTTTCCCGCTGAACACGCCACTCAGTTGCGTATCATCGGTCAGGAAAGGTTTGATCATCGCCAGATCGAAGCGGTTAAGCACCACGCTCGCCTGCCCGCTGGCACCGGCATCAATGGTGCGCGGCACGCACAGATCTGCATTCGGGTTCTGCCAGCAATGCGGACCGACGGTGATCCGTTGCTCTTTATTGAAGTAATCCAGCGCGATCGTGCGGTTCAGACGCCACTGCCCGACCGGGGTATCGAACAGCGTATTGCTGATATTGCCTTTCCATTCTTCGGTCGCACGGTCAAAACTGCCACTCAGCGCCAGACGGCCCGAAACCGGTTTGCCGTCCACTTTCAGCGTCAGTTCATGATGTTTCTCGTTACCTTTGGCCTCGAGATGAATATCAGTGATATCCAGCGCGTCCTGCCGGAGCTGCTGAACACGAACCATCAGGTTGCCCTGGATCTGATCCGTTGAACTGACGTCGCCTTTCACATCCACGCGACGCACCGTCAGCGCCTGCCATTTCAGGCCGGTGGCGGTCAGATCCGCCAGCAGTTTCGGCGCTTTCAGGTCACCGCGCAGTTGCAGCATCCCTTTTGCCACGCCACCCAGCCCCGGCAGGGCACCGTCGAGATGCGGGGCATCCACTTTGGCATCCAGATTCCAGGTATCGCTGAGCTGGCCTTTCACATCCAGATTATTGCGGCCCAGTTCCAGATGAAGTTGCGGAATATCCCACTGCCCGTAACTGTTTCCGCGCACGTTACCTTGGGCTTTGACGGCGTTTTGCTTCACGTTACCGGTCAGATCCAGCTCCGGGATCTGCATCTGCCATGTGCCGCCGTACAGACTGCCGCGCGTGGTGATTTTGCCCTGCAACTTCGCAGGCCAGTCCGGATACTGTTTGGCGGTGTTAATGCCGGTCAGCTTCAGCTCGCTGTTCCAGCTGATGGCTTTACTCCAGTCCACCACGCCGGTCAGATCGGTATTGCCCTCCAGCGCCGCAAGACGCAGCAGCGTAAGCCTGAACTGCTCTACGTTGCCTTTACCGTCGAGCGTCAATGTCGCCGGCGGGATCTGATCGCCTTTGAATTCTGAACGCAGCGACAGCGCGTAATCTGTCGCTTTACCGCTGACATTAAATTTGAAGCCTTTGACCTGATATTGCGGCGTGCCGGTCAGCGGCCATTGCAGGGCATCGCTGCTGAGTTTCAGATTGAGTGGCAGTCCGGCCTCCGCCAGCCGGGTTTGCAGCGCCAGCTCAGCGCGGACCGGGCCGGAAATATTCAGGCCGACATCCAGCTTATCGCGCAGCCCGCCGGCAACCCGCAGTTTGATCTTTTCCCCTTTCAGCGGATCGATATTCACGGCGGTATTGATGGTCATATCCACCGGCCAGTTCTGATTCAGCGTCGCCTGCCCGATGCCGTCCACCGAGCCTTGCGGCGAGCGGACCATTAATTTATCCAGCTTTACCACCTGATTTTGCGTACTGGCTTTCAGCTCGAAACGGGTGATCAGTACATCAGTGTCACCGGTGAGCCGCAGGTTTTCCGCGAGGATTTGCTGAATATCGAGATCAACCGGCAGTCGGAAATCCGGTAAGTCAGGCAACAGCGGTTTGGCGAACAACTCCTGCAAAGTTTCGCCCAGCGGTTTTTCCGGCACCACCACCGGCGGTTCGGCCGGTTTGCCCGTGGCTTTCTCGACGGCTTTATCCTGCGCGGCCTGCACCACCTCCGGTAACGGGTTGACCGGCGTTTTCGGCAAGGCGATCAGCAATCCGCCAATACGCGTCGGCATCAGCTGGATCGCACGGCCTTCCCAGTGCGCGCCGGTACGGAATGACGCCAGAGAAATCGCGCGGTCATCGAGCGTAATATTGATATTGTCGAGCGTCAGCAAACGCAGGGTAATCGGATATGGCGTGCTGAGATTGGTCAGCGGCTCGCTGTTTTCTGGCTCCGGTTGCGCGGCGGCGGGCGTCATTTCTTTGGTGTTGACCACCACATTGACGTCTTTCACCCGCAAGGCGTTAACGCACAGCGCGCTGTTTTTCAGGCATGAGAAATCGAGGGAAAGATGGAATTCCCCGGCCTTCACGTCCACACCCGGCATGTCGTAATGCACGCCCTTCAGCGTCAGGTCACGCCATCCGCCTTCAGTGCTGGCGATATTCAGCCCCGGCACAAAACGGTTTGCGCCGTTGATCATCAGGTGCAGACCGGTTTGTGTGCCGATCAGAAAGGCCACCAGACTGATTAACAGCACCAGGAAGATCAGAAATCCCAGGCAGATCTTTTTAAATAAACTCATAATTCCGGACCTAAACCGATGTAAAACTGCAATCCATGCTCATCTTTGTCGCCGACAGGGGCGGCAACATCTAATTTCACCGGGCCGATCGGTGAAGCCCAGCGCACACCCACACCGGCGCCGGTTTTGAAATCATTTTGTGTAATGTCGTTCACCGCTTCGCCGGAATCGACGAACACGGCGCCCCACCACTTTCCGGTCACGTTGTACTGATATTCCACCGAACCGGTTCCCAGATAGGAGGCGCCGGTCAGCTTGCCTTCATCATCACGGGGAGAAATGGATTTGTATTTGTAGCCGCGAATACTGCGGTCGCCACCGGCGAAGAAACGCAGGGAAGGCGGAACCCGATCGAAATCATTGGTTTCAATCCAGCCGAGATTACCGCGAAACACAAAGCGGTGTTTATCCGCCAGCGTACGGATCCAGACGTTTTGCGCCTGCACCACGGCGAAATCGACGTCAGAACCCCAGGTGGTATTGGACACGTCCAGGGAATAGCGTTGGGAATCGCCCCACGTCGGCATCAGGCCGCCGCGCTGGCGCGTACGGTTAAGACTGACCCCCGGATAAATCAGCATGGTGGTGTTCGTCACGCTACCCTGCGTAAAGTGGTCGAGGCTCCAGCGCAAGTTGACGGCATGTTGCCAGCCGCTGGACAGATCCCAGTAACGCGCCAGATTGACCGTGGTGGAATCCGAATTGGTATCGTTGAGATCCTCACGTTTGAAGCCACCCTGCACCAGATAATATTGCTCCAGCGGAGACTTCAGCAGCGGGATTTTATAACTGAGATCTAATGACTGCTCAGGGCCGGAAAGCGTGGTGGAGGTTTCGAAGCTATGGCCACGATCGTTCACCCACGGTTTTTTCCAGTTGGCCGTCACGCGCGGGCCAATGTCCGTGGAATAGCCGACACCGGTTTCGATGGTATTTTCGGTACGCGGCGACACCACCGCATTCAGCGGCAAGGTTTTGGTGGCTTTGGCATCAGTAAAATCTGGAGACACGACAACCGAGTTAAACCAGCCGGTGGCAGACAGACGGCGGTTAAGCTCAGCCAGTTGCGCGGAGGTGTAATAATCCCCCTGATGGAATGGCACCAGATTTTGCAGATACTCATCACGGATCTGTGATCCCTGATAATGCACGCTTCCGAAGCGGTAACGCTCACCGCTTTCGAACTGAATATCCCAGAACGCCTTGTGTTCGTCTTCGATGACGCCCAGCTGACTTTTGCGCATGTTGGCATCAAAGTAGCCTTTACGCAGCGCAATACCGGTCAGCGAGCTTTTGAAATTGTCGTAGGTTCCGTGGTTTAAAATGGTGCCGACCGCTGGCACATCCCGCTTTTTCAGCTGTTCGAATTCATTATCTTTATCAGCCTGCCCTTCAATCACCACATTCGTGCCGGCAATTTTCACCGGTGTGCCGGGGGTCACTTTGGCAATCAGCACCGGACGCCCAGGTGGCGGGGTTTCACGGTAGTCAAAATCGATGGTCGGCGAATAGTAGCCCAGTGGCCGCAGACCCTGCTCAATGGCGGCGCTGACGCGGGCGCGGAACCGTCCGTTCGCCCCGACTTCGTCGCTTTGAATTGATGATAAACGAACGCGGACGTTCCTTTCCAAATCGCCATCCAGGCCTTCCAGCTGCAAACGCACCTTCGCTGCCATGGAAAGTGAGGGGGCCAGCAGTACAAATAACAAACCCAGTTCACGATATCGTGGCACACGCACTCCTGCTAAATTTTACTGTCCTGTTAAAATATCCGATGCTCGCCGGAGAATATCTGCTCGTCTTTGGCAGATTCATCTTTATAAAGTCTGATGAAAGCAGTTTAGTGCTAATCCCCTGAAAATGTTCAACGACGAAGCAACGTCCTTCGTATTGTGTGCAAAGACGCAATCAGATACAACTAACACTGACCTGTTGATGACGGTTATTCGTAAAGACCTTTTGTTACAAACCTTGTTTATTAAAGCAACAGCTGGAGTTTCCCGTGGTGCAACTTTCCGATAAAACGCAGTCTGTAAATCAGGCAGATGCGTTACCTGGCCGTACAACCCCTATGCCGGTGGCGACCCTTCATGCAGTGAATGAACACTCAATGACATATGTCCCTGACAATATGGATGTCGCGATTTTCGCGATGGGCTGCTTCTGGGGCGTCGAGCGCCTGTTCTGGCAGCAGGAAGGGGTGTACAGCACAGCAGCCGGTTACAGCGGCGGTTTCACACCGAACCCGACTTACCGCGAAGTGTGTACCGGCCAGACCGGCCATGCCGAAGTGGTGCGTGTGGTCTTTGACCCGGCGGTCATCAGTTACGCCAAACTGTTGCAGATTTTCTGGGAAAACCACGATCCGGCACAGGGAATGCGTCAGGGCGGCGATATCGGCACGCAATACCGTTCCGCGCTGTATGTACTGAGTGCAGAACAGCAGGATCAGGCGCTGGCCAGTCTGGCGAGTTTCCAGCAGGCGATGGACGAGGCGAACGATTCGCGCACCATCACCACCGAAATCACCGAAGCCCTGCCTTTCTATTATGCTGAAGACGAACATCAGCAATATCTGTTTAAAAACCCGGAAGGCTACTGCGGTTTAGGCGGCATTGGCGTCTGTCTGCCGCCGCAATAATGCGGAATTTTTAAGCGCTGGCGGCAGTCTCAGTGCTGCTGCTATACTATGCGGGTCACAAATGTGGCCCTTTAAAACGATTTATGGCAATTATCTTTGTTTTTTCATCCTTAACGCTTTTTTCTTCTGAACCGCTTTTTAATGTCTTTCTTAAAAAGAAGTTCTTTTAAGCAGCAAAAATAATGAGTGCCTTTCCCTGCCGGTTTAGCCCGGTGTTAAACGGATAGATTATGTTAAACAGTATTTTACTGATTCTCTTATTAATCGCGATCAGTGCCTTTTTCTCGCTGTCTGAGATATCGCTGGCCGCTTCCCGCAAGATAAAACTTAAACAGTTGGCAGACGAAGGAAACGTCAATGCCTCCCGCGTAATGAAATTACAGGAAACCCCTGGCCTGTTCTTTACCGTGGTACAGATTGGCCTGAATGCCGTGGCTATCCTCGGGGGTATCGTGGGCGATGCTGCATTCTCCCCGGCTTTCCAGTCATTCTTCATCCGCTTTATGTCCCCTGAACTGGCGGATCAAGTCAGCTTTATCTGTTCCTTCGTGCTGGTCACCAGTCTGTTCATTCTGTTTGCTGACCTGACACCGAAGCGCATCGGTATGATTTCACCTGAGTCGGTTGCCGTCCGTATAGTCAACCCGATGCGTTTCTGTCTGATGATTTGCCGCCCGATGGTGTGGTTTTTCAACGGCATGGCGAACATGATTTTCCGCATTTTCAAACTGCCGATGGTACGTAATGACGACATTACCTCCGACGATATTTATGCCGTGTTTGAAGCCGGCGCACTGGCGGGTGTTTTGCGTAAGCAGGAACATGAGCTGATTGAAAACGTGTTTGAGCTGGAATCCCGTACGGTTCCTTCTTCCATGACCTCGCGTGAAAGCGTGATTTTCTTTGACCTGCGCGAAAGTGAAGAAAGCATCAAAGAGAAAATCGCCACGCATCCGCACTCCAAATTCCTGGTCTGTGACGGTCATATCGATCAGGTGGTCGGTTACGTCGATTCCAAAGATTTACTGAACCGCGTGCTGGGTAATCAGAGTTTAATGCTGAGCAGCGGCGTACAAATCCGCAATGCGCTGATTGTGCCGGATACCCTGACGCTCTCGGAAGCGCTGGAAAGCTTCAAGGCGGCGGGCGAAGACTTTGCCGTTATCCTCAATGAATATGCGCTGGTGGTCGGTATTATCACGCTCAATGACGTGATGACGACGCTGATGGGCGACCTGGTCGGTCAGGGTATGGAAGAACAGATTGTTGCCCGTGACGAGCATTCCTGGCTGATTGAAGGCGGTACGCCAATCGAAGACGTGATGCGCGTGCTGCATATCGAAGAATTCCCGCAGTCCGGCAACTATGAAACCATCGGCGGCTTCATGATGTTCATGCTGCGTAAAATCCCGAAACGCACCGATTTCGTTAAATTCTCCGGCTATAAATTCGAAGTGGTGGATATCGACAGCTACAAGATTGATCAGTTGCTGGTCACACGCATTGTCGATCAGCCGGTGGCGCCGCTGCTGCCAAAAACGCCGCAGGAACTTAAAGACGAGAAGAAAGCGCAGGCATAAGACGCTTTTTTCAGGCATCCGGCATCCGGACGCCAGAAACACGAACGGCTCCTTTCAGGGAGCCGTTTTTTTTGCGCACGCTGCAAAAGTGCAGCGACAACACGCGGGGACTTAGCCCATTTCCGCCTGCAAATGCGTAACCTGACGGTTAACTTCAGACATTACGCTAAAGTGGCGCTTATCACGAACCTTTGGCAACAGGATCTTGCCTTGGTCAAACTCAAAAGCGCCGACGTCTTTGATATACAAACGTCCACGAAACAGTGTCTTAACGTACTTTGCGACTTTCATCGGGTTGTAACGCTGGAAGATTCTCATTTTTCTATTGTTCTCCGTTAAATCACTGCATGTAACGGCCACGTCGCAAGGCGACAGATACCGGGACAGAAAAGTGTTTGCAGTGAAGAGACCTATAACATAGCAGGGCACTCAGGTATTGCCAGTGGATTTAACTGCTTTTACATTGCTTTTCAGTATTGTCTTAGACCCTGACATTGAAACACAGTATAACCCTGCTTTATGTGGCAATTTTGTAACCAGCAACACAATTTTAACATTCCAACAGGACAGACCACTTACGCCGTCCTATGATTGCCGTGACTGTTCTTTAGCGCCCCGGAGAATCTATGCTTTTAAGAAGTCTGTTTGTGATCACTTTTATGACATTTTCGCTATTTGCCTCAGCCCACAATTTTACCGTCGGCCAGCGTCTGGCCCCGGTCGGCGTGGATGACAAAGGCGAGCTGAATGATGTTAACGATACCTTCAGTTACAGCAAATGGAACAGCGCGAAACTGCCGGGAAAAGTGCGTATCGTGCAGCATATGGCAGGCAGAAGCAGCGCAAAGGCGTTGAACGAACCGCTGATCACCGCCATCAGGGCGGCAAACCTGCCGCATGATCGTTATCAGACCACCACCATCGTTAATACTGACGATGCCATTATCGGCACCGGGATGTTTGTGCGTAAAAGCATCGAAAGCGGCAAACGGGAATTCCCGTGGTCACAGGTGATTGTCGACAGCAACGGCGTGGTGAAAAAAGCGTGGGAGCTGCAACCGGAAAGCTCGGCGGTGGTCGTGCTGGATAAAAACGGGGTGATTAAATTCGCCAAAGACGGGGAACTGACGCCGCAGGAAGTTCAGCAGGTCATTACGCTGGTGGATCAACTGGTCAAAGGGTAGAAAAGTGAAACCCCGGTGGTGAGCCGGGGTTTGGCGTCAGAATAACGACACCCTGAAGCCCGGATTCAGAAACGATTCGCGCGGCGTATAGGTCAGCGTCTGACCTTTCCAGTCGTGCACTTGCGCACCGGCCGCCAGCGCGACCGCATGTCCGGCACCGGTATCCCAGATGTTGGTTGGCCCGAAGCGCGGATAAAGCTGCGCTGCACCTTCTGCCACCAGACAGAATTTCAGCGAAGAACCGATCGCCACCGTCTGATGCTCGCCCAGTTGCGCCAGATAATCCTGCAATTCAGGATCATTGCTGAAATGTGAACGGCTGACCACCACCAGCGGCGGATGCGCTTCTTTCACTTCAATCTGCTGCCGCTCACCCTGCTCTTCTTTCCAGGCCTTGCCTTCTGCTGCGCTGTACATCACCTGCGTCACCGGCACGTATACCACGCCCAGCACCGGAACCCCGTCTTCAATCAGCGCAATATTCACCGTGAATTCGCCGTTACGCTTGAGGAATTCTTTGGTGCCATCCAGCGGATCAACCAGCCAGTAGCGCGTCCAGTTCTGACGCTCGCTCCAGCTTTGCGGATCTTCTTCTGACAGCATCGGCGTGTGCGGATCCAGTTGTTTCAGACCGGCTTTAATCACATTGTGTGCCGCAATATCTGCCGCCGTGACCGGTGAGTCATCTTTTTTGTGGCGCGCGTCGAGCGGCTGTTCACCGTCGTATACCGCCATGATCGCATCACCCGCATCGCGCGCTAACTGACAAATTTGCTCTAACATCTTTTACCTCAACGCTTTGATTCTCATTTCTCAAGCCTAGTTTTTTTTGCCGCGAATAGCCATCACGTAATGTGAACAGGTCATAAAGTTGTTACATCTCACATTTATCTATGACAACTGATTACATTCTCAGCAAATTTTGAGATATATATCCGGTTTTTCTTTTCCGGGCATCATCCCTTTCTCTGGAGGCAAGGCAATGAATAAGCGTCATCTGACGTTATCCCTGCTGGCGATCCTGACGGCAGCATCCGTTCAGGCGTCACAGGTGGATCTGCGCATCATGGAAACCACGGATCTGCACAGCAACATGATGGACTTCGATTACTACAAAGATAAGCCGACCGATAAATTTGGTCTGGTGCGCACCGCCAGCCTGATCCACGCGGCGCGTAACGAAGTCACCAACTCAGTGTTAGTCGATAACGGCGACATTATTCAGGGCAGTCCGCTGGGCGATTACATGGCGGCAAAAGGCCTGAAACAGGGCGACGTCCATCCGGTGTATCTGGCGATGAACACGCTCAATTACGCGGTCGGTAACCTGGGCAACCACGAATTTAACTACGGTCTGGATTACCTGAAAAAAGCACTGGCCGGGGCGAAATTCCCTTACGTGAACGCCAACGTGATTGATGATAAAACCGGGAAACCGCTGTTCACGCCGTTCCTCATCACCGACAACGCAGTGAAAGACCGCGAAGGCAAAACCCATAATCTGCGCATCGGCTATATCGGTTTTGTGCCACCGCAAATCATGGTCTGGGACAAGGCCAATCTGCAAGGCAAAGTCACCGTGGCGGATATCACCGAAACCGCCAAAAAGTGGATCCCGGAAATGCGTAAACAAGGTGCCGACATCATTGTCGCGATCCCGCACTCCGGCCTGTCAGGCGATCCGTACAAAACCATGGCAGAAAACTCGGTCTATTACCTGAGCCAGGTAAAAGGTATCGACGCCATTATGTTCGGCCATGCGCACGCCGTTTTCCCGAGTGAAGAATTCGCCAGCATCAAAGGCGCGGACATCAAACAAGGCACGCTGAATGGCGTTCCTGCCGTGATGCCGGGCATGTGGGGCGATCATCTGGGCGTAGTCGATATGGTGCTCAATAACGACGGCGGCCACTGGAAAGTCGAAACAGCCAAAGCCGAGGCGCGGCCAATTTATGACAAAGAACAGAAGAAATCGCTGGCGGCGGAAGATCAGGATCTGGTGAAAGTGCTCGCCCCTTCCCATGACGCCACACGCGAATTTGTCAGCAAGCCGATCGGTAAATCCACCGACAATATGTACAGTTATCTGGCGCTGGTGCAGGACGACCCGACAGTGCAAATCGTCAATAATGCCCAGAAAGCCTATACCGAACATTTCATTCAGGGTGACCCGGATTTAGCCGATCTGCCGGTACTTTCTGCTGCCGCACCGTTTAAAGTCGGCGGGCGTAAAAACGATCCGGCCAGCTTCGTGGAAGTGGAAAAAGGCGAACTGACTTTCCGTAACGCGGCGGATTTGTATCTGTATCCGAACACGCTGGTGGTGATGAAAGTCACCGGTCAGGAAGTCAAAGACTGGCTGGAATGCTCCGCCGGACAGTTCAATCAGATCGACATTCACAGCAGCAAACCGCAGTCGCTGATTAACTGGGACGGTTTCCGCACCTATAATTTTGACGTCATCGATGGCGTGAAATATGAGATTGATGTCAGCCAGCCGGCGAAATTTGATGGCGAATGTGCGCTGATTAACAAAGATGCGGAACGCATTAAGCACCTCACTTACAACGGAAAACCGATCGACCTGAAAGCCACTTTCCTGGTCGCGACGAACAACTATCGCGCTTACGGCGGTAAATTCGCCGGTACCGGTGATAAGCATATCGCGTTCGCCTCGCCGGATGAAAACCGCTCGGTGGTTGCGGCGTATATCAGCGCCGAAACCAAAAAAGCGGGCGCAGTCACCCCGACGGCGGATAACAACTGGAAGCTGGCGAAGATCACCGCACCGCAACCGCTGGATATCCGTTTTGAAACCTCTCCCGGCGAAAAAGCAGCGGCCTTTATCCAGTCACACGCGCAATACCCGCTGACGGCCAAAGGCGCGGATGCCATCGGCTTTGAGATTTATCAGGTCGATTTACAAAAGTAAGCCTTTCTGCAGACGTAAAAAAAGGGCGCATATGCGCCCTTTTCATTTCTGTATTCTGAAAAGAGTTACAGAATTTCCAGCAGCTCAACTTCGAAGACCAGTGCGCTGTATGGAGGGATGGAAGCACCCGCGCCACGCTCGCCGTAAGCGAGGTTATGAGGGATGTACAGTTCCCACTTAGAACCGACTGGCATCAGGGTCAATGCTTCGATCCAGCCTGCAATCACGCCGTTCACCGGGAATTCAGCCGGCTCGCCACGTTGTACGGAGCTGTCGAACACGGTGCCGTCGATCAGTTTACCGGTGTAATGAACGCGTACGCGATCCTGACGGCCCGGGATGGTGCCTTCGCCCTGAGTGATAACAGAGAATTGCAGACCGGACTCGGTGCTGCTCACGCCTTCGCGCTGTGCATTTGCCGCCAGGAATTCCTGACCCTGAACTGCCAGTGCTTCCTGACGTTCACGACGAACAGCATCAGCACGTTCGTGGACTTCACGCAGTGCGCGGTGAACCACATCAACAGGAACGGCTGGTGTATTCCCTTCCAGCGCGTCACGTAAGCCTGCCAGCAGTGCGTCAGGCTCTAAGCCCTGCAAACCTGATTCCTGCAACTGTTGACCGACCTGCAGGCCGATACCGTAACTTGCCTGCGCTTCTACGCTGTCAAATGAAGGGGTAGTCATGAAATTTCCTTAGCTCTTAAAAATGTCGAACGCGCAGCATAGCAGCGCAAGCCTTTTGGGTAAAATCCTCTGTGAGGCAACATGACGGCAGGCGCAGTTCCTTTCCCTTTTCCGGAAATTTTTCGCATTTGACGCCACTCAGCACATCGTTTGGGTGATATTTGTGCTTTGTCCCTTTCCGCATCAAGCAGTTAAACAGCTATACTAGGCAGCAAAAGCAGTCGATATTACGACAGTTAACAAGAGAGGTCGTCATGGGCAGAATCCCGCCCAGGAGAAGGAAAGCCATCCGTATTTATCAACCCATGTTGAGATCCTGGATTGCCATTATGAAAAGGCCGATGCGAGACACGACAGCACCGCAAAGTGAAAGCGAAAGTGAAATCACTTCTGCGGAAACGGAAACCGGAACATCTGCTGCAACACGCGGCAAAACGCTGTTGAGCAAAATCTGGCATATGAGCGACGATTTCCACTGGATGTCGCCACTGCCGTATGCACATCGTCGCGGTATGATCCTGGCGGTACTGGTCATCCTGCTGGCGTTACTGTGGCCGTACACGCCGGAAAACACCTATGCGCCGTCGCAACCGCAACAGCCGACCAGCATCCCGATGCAGGCCGATTTGCGTAACGATCAGGGGCGGACCACCCAAATGGCGCAACCTGAGCCGGTTCAGCCAGCCACTACGGATAACAGCGGCACATGGCGCAGTTATCAGGTGCAATCGGGTCAGACGCTGGCGCAGTTGTTCCGCGATAATAATATGGCGGTCAATGATGTGTTCTCAATGGCACGGGTGGAAGGCGACGACAAGCCGCTGAGTACTCTGAAGACCGGGCAGGAAGTGAAGATTCAACGCGATGCGCAGGGTGTGGTCACGGCCCTGCAAGTGACGATGGATCAGAATGTTACGGTGACATTTACCCGTCAGCCGGACGGCAGTTTCCAGCGCAGTAACTGATCCCGATTTTCAGGCGATACCTTACCTTTCCGCTTTCCCAAACGCAGAAAAGCAAAACGCCGGCACATGGCCGGCGTTTCACAGGTTAACTGCCGCGTTATTACGCTTCAGCAACCACAACTACGTTCAGTTTAGCGAATACGTCGCTGTGTACCTGGAACTCAACTTCGTGTTCACCAGTGGTACGCAGAACGCCATTCGGCAAACGAACTTCGCTTTTAGCAACTTCAACGCCAGCAGCAGTGACTGCATCAGCGATATCGCGAGTACCGATAGAGCCGAACAGTTTACCTTCGTCGCCTGATTTAGACGCGATGGTGACTGAACCCAGTTCGTTGATTTTAGTTGCGCGAGCTTCAGCAGCGTTCAGAACGTCAGCCAGTTTGGCTTCCAGTTCTGCACGACGTGCTTCGAAGAACTCAACGTTTTTCTTGGTAGCAGGAACAGCTTTGCCCTGTGGTACCAGGAAGTTACGAGCGTAGCCCGCTTTAACGTTAACTTGATCACCCAGGCTGCCCAGGTTTGCTACTTTATCAAGCAGAATAACTTGCATTACTTTATCCTCTCAAAGTCGTTAATAGACAGTGGCCGATTACTGATGACGATCAGTGTATGGCAACAATGAAAGGTAGCGAGCGCGCTTGATGCAACGAGCGAGCTGGCGCTGGTATTTTGCACGAGTACCGGTAATACGGCTCGGGACAATTTTACCGCTTTCGGTAATGTAGTTTTTCAGTGTAGCGATGTCTTTGTAATCAATCTCTACAACGCCTTCCGCGGTGAAACGGCAGAACTTGCGACGACGGAAATAACGTGCCATTAGGCTAGTCTCCAGTATCTATCAAATCAATCTGCTCGGCATGTAACACCACTTTATTCAGTCCATTGCGCCCTTGATGGCAGCTAATGAATCCGGTAACAGTGAGTTGCGTGCCGACCGTTAAACTGTGAGTTAATGCTTGTGACGCTTGTCCACTGACAACCACGGGCATTCTGCACCATGCTTGTCGGTTAAATCCGGCTTCCTGCTGCGAGGATTTGTGTTCTAGCACAAATTGGCAGTGTGGAATGCCCGAAGGACTGACTTTACGAATGGGGGTCTTGCACACAGTGCCCGACAACACCAGACGATTCGCCGTCACGGCAATTACTCTTCAGAATCCCCAGCTTCAGCATCATCGTTAGCTTCAGCAAAATCTTCGCGACGATCACGGCGCTCGTCTTTAGCTTTAACCATTGGAGATGCTTCAGTTACCGCGTGTTTAGTACGCATAACCATGCTACGGATAACGGCGTCGTTGAAGCGGAAGTTAGTTTCCAGCTCATCGATCGCTTCCTGCGGAGCTTCAACGTTCAGCAGAACGTAGTGAGCTTTGTGCAGTTTGTTGATCGGGTAAGCCAGTTGACGGCGGCCCCAGTCTTCCAGACGGTGAATCTGACCAGCTGCGTTAGTGATTACTGCACTGTAACGCTCGATCATGCCCGGAACCTGTTCGCTTTGGTCAGGGTGAACCATAAAAACGATTTCGTAATGACGCATCGAATTGCTCCTTACGGATTATTCAGCCTCCTGTCAGGGTCAACCGCGGCCCATGGAAGCAAGGAACGTGTTTGTGTGCGGTCGAAAAAATGACGCGCAATTATATGTACAGCCTGTGGGAAACTCAAGGAGAAAGGCAGATTAATTTCTCTACAGCGTCGCTGCGAAGAAAGCCGTGGCTTCTGCCAGCGCATGCACCGACACTTTATGCTTCGCGCCCGGCTCTGAAATAAAGGTCAGATTCGCATCTGCGCCGCTTTCCGCCAGTTCCTGCCGCAACCGCTGGCTTTCGGCAAACGGCACCACATCATCTTCTTCGCCATGCCAGACAAACAACGGAACATCGGCGATTAACGCTGCTTTGCCGCCGATATCCAGACTGAGTAAAGGGCCGACTTCGCGCTCAAACACGTCGCGCGATACGATGTCACCGGCATTGTAAGCGGGAAAAAGATGGTGCGATAATCGCGCGAAATAGCCGGACCCCATCAGGTTTGCCGCCACTTTCACCCACGGAAATTTGACCAGCGCCGCCATGGTGGTCATGCCGCCCATGGACACACCGCCCACGCCTAAACGCTGCGGATCCGCCAGACCTCGTCCGACGAAGGTGTCTTTCAGCAGCGCCAGTTCATCGACATTGTTTTGCAAAATGCCCCAGAAATTCGCCAGACATCGTGCTTCGTCTTTCTCTGCGCGCGCACCGTGCATTAATGCATCGGGCAGGATCACGCGAAAACCCGCCTTCGCCAGCGTGTAACCGAAATAGGAGTAAATCTCTTTTGAAGACAGAAAACCGTGATAGAAAAAAATGGTCGGCAGTTGCTGCTGATACTGTCCGGCGGGCACGGCGTGGATGATCTGGATCCCGTCAATATCTTCTTCATACATCTCAACCATCGTGTCTTCCCCTGCGCGTTTGGCAAAAATATCGGCTTCTGTGTGTCACGCCATTCTACGGGTCTGAAAAATGGCGACTACAACCTTTTTCGTATGATTTATAACCTGTTATGTCCGGCAGGCTGTTTTGGTCAGATTGACCTTAATTCAAATTCACACATTCGCTTTTATTGCATTGATTCAGATCAATTTTTATTGAAATAAATGATTACATTTGATCATTAATCCTTTGCCGTTTTTCGCCGTTAGTGCGCTATCAGAAGCTAACGGAAAAAAACCATGAAAACGGCATCAAAACGCGCATTTCGCAGCTGGAGCATTGGCGCAAAACTGGCCAGCATCGCCTCACTGCTCGTCGGCTCACTCTTTATTATTTTCACTTTGTCACTGACGCACTCCGCCGGAAAGCAGGTCAATGAACTGGCGGTGAACGCCATTTCCGAACAGGTGACCGGCGTGGTGGACATGATAGAAATGTACAACGCCAGCCTGAATGCGGAAGTGGACAGCTATACGCGCCTGTTCAGCCATTTCCTGCCGTCGGATTTTGAACTTGATACCAGCAACCCGGTGAGTGTCGGCGATCAGTCTGCGCCGGTGATTAAAGCGGGCGGCACGCCGCTGAATCTCGACAGCAAAATTCCCGATGATTTTCTGGCCCGCACCGGAGCGATTTCCACGATATTCGCCCGTCGTGGTGATGACTTCATCCGCGTGACCACCTCTCTGAAAAAACAGGACGGCACCCGCGCCATCGGCACCCTGCTCGACAATTCCAGCCCGGCTTACGCACAGATTATGGCCGGACAATCCTTCAATGGACTGGCGACCTTGTTCGGCAAGAAATACATCACCAAATATCAGCCGGTGCGCGATGCACAGGGCAGCGTGATCGGCATTATCTTCGTGGGGGTGGATATCACCAGAGAATACGCCGACATGCGCCAGAAAATTCTCTCAAAACGGATTGGTGAGCAAGGCTATTTCTTTGTGCTGAACAGTGCACCGGGCAAAGATCTGGGCAAATATCTGGTCCATTCCAGCGATGAAGGCAAAACACCCGCGTGGCCTGATGGTGAGTTACAACAGGTCATGTCACAGCCCAAAGGCCAGCGCGAATACACAGACGTCACCAGCCAGCATCAGCAATTTATGGTGTACGCCAGCGTACCGGCATGGCACTGGGTGGTGGTCGGCAGCACCGACAAAGACAGCCTGATGGAACAGGTCAACAGCACGCGTAACCACTTCCTGATGGTGAGCCTGCTGGCGCTGGCCTGTTTCGCTGCACTGTTTATCTGGCTGACGCGCAAACTGGTCAGCCGTCCGCTGAGCGACGTGGTGAGCATCGCCCAGCAGTATGCCAGCGGCGATTTGCGCGCGCGGGCTGAAACGCAGCGTGTGGATGAAATCGGCGCACTGATGCATGCGATTGACGGCATCGGTCACGGGCTGGAAAAAATCGTGGGTGAGGTACGGCAGGTGTCGTCTGAAATCATGATGAATACTCAGGGGCTGGCGCACGACAGCGAGCAGATCAATCAGCAAATCGGTACGCAGGCCAGCAGCCTGGAAGAAACCTCGGCCAGCATGGAACAGATCACCGCGACTGTGCAGAACACGGCGGACAACGCCACGCAGGCCACTCAGCTGGTGCAACAGACCGATAAAGCCGCCACCGTCGGCGCGGATGCGGTAAATCAGTCGGTGGAGAGCATGGAGGCCATTAAGCACGCCTCAACGCGTATCGCCGATATCACGACGGTGATTGAAGGCATCGCCTTCCAGACCAATATTCTGGCGCTGAACGCGGCCGTGGAAGCCGCCAGAGCGGGTGAACACGGTCGCGGCTTTGCCGTCGTCGCCTCGGAAGTCCGGGCGCTGGCACAACGCAGTTCCAACGCGGTGAAAGAGATTGAAACGCTGGTTGCCGACTCCCTGAGTAAAGTCGAAGACGGCCATCAGAGCGCGGCCAAAACGCAGGCCAACATGAGCGACATCCTTCAGGGGATCCGTCAGGTCAAAGTGCTGATGAGCGATATCGATGTGGCGTCGCACGAGCAGTCTTCCGGTATCTCGCAGGTGAATATCGCCATCATGCAGATCGGCAAGGCAACGCAGGAGAACGCCACGCTGGTGGAGAATTCGCAGCAAACCGCAGCGGCGCTCAGCGAACAGGGCCGCCATCTCTCGCAACTGGTCAGCGTGTTTAAAATTTCCGAACGATAGAATGCGGTTCGCGCGGCAATAAACGCCGCGCAGACTCGCCAGCAGACCGGTGAAAGGGCTACACTCAGGGTAACGCCCTTTTACCGGATATCACGATGAAATCCCTCCGAATCCCCGCGCTGTTGCTGTTGCTGGCATCACTGAGCGGTTGCAGTAATCTGATGCAAACCACTCCGGTTGCGCCCCCCGCACCGACAGAAAAAGCACAGGAAATTACCCGCGCACAGACCTCCACCCTGACCAAAACCGGCAGCGTCACCGCTGATGTCATTGGCAGTCCGATGGATGCCGAAGCAGAAATTCAGCGTAAAGCCGATGCCGCAGGTGCCCGTTACTATGTGATTATGTTTAACAGCGAAACCATCGTGCCGGGTCGCTGGTACTCTCAGGCGACGCTGTACCGCTGACCGCCCTGGATTATTCCGCGCCGATAGCGCGGTTGATTAACAGTTGGCACAGCCGTTCCGGCAGCAATGTTTCTCCGCGCGGATCGAGCACCATCCGGCACCATGCGTCCGCCACCGGCGGCGAGGCAAATTCCAGCATTTGCGTGGCTGTCAGCAGGTTGAACATCTGACCTGTCAGCCATCTCCCCTGCGCTTCTTCCGGCGAACGCAGCCGCTGTAAAAACTGGCGCGATGCCCGGTCAAATACCCGGTTTTGCCCGCGCGCCTGATGCAAAATCTGCTGTACCATGTCCGCACTGGCAGGCAGCTTTTTCAGCGTCCGCAGGACATCAAGACACATCACGTTCCCCGATCCTTCCCAGATGCTGTTGACCGGCATTTCACGGTACAGGCGCGGTAACTCGCTGTCTTCGCAGTAGCCCATACCGCCCAGCACTTCCATCGCTTCTGCCACAAACGGCATTCCCTGACGGCACACTTCAAACTTGGCGGCAGGCGTCAGCAGACGGCACAGCAAGTTTTCCGCCGGATTATCCTGTGCGCCTGACGCGGCAGCCAGACGCATCAGCAGCATCGTCTGCCCTTCAAGATGTAACGCCATCCGGCTGAGGGTCTGGCGCATCATCGGCTGTTCGATTAACGGCTTGCCAAACACCTGCCGCTGGAACGCGTGGTACAGCGCCACGGACAACGCCCGGCGCATCATGGCGTGGCTGCCCAGCGCGCAGTCAAACCGCGTGTGGCCGCCCATTTTCAGGATGTGCCGGATGCCCTCACCTTCTTCACCCAGCAACCAGCCGGTAGCATTCTGAAACTCCACTTCACTGCTGGCGTTCGAGCGGTTACCCAGTTTGTCTTTCAGACGCTCGATGCGGATTGCATTGCGCGTGCCGTCGGGTAATACCCGTGGCATAAAGAAACAGGACAGCCCGCCGTCGGCCTGCGCCAGCACCAGATGGGCGTCACTTTGCGGCACGGAAAAAAACCATTTATGGCCGATCAGATGATAAGGTTTTCCGCTGCCGCGCCCTTCCTGCGCTGTCGCCCGCGTGGTGTTGCTCAGCACATCCGAGCCGCCCTGCTTTTCCGTCATGCCCATGCCGATCAGCACGCCTTTCTTCTGGTCGCCGGATTGCAGATGCGGATCATAACGATCGGATAACAGCGGTTTCATCCAGTCACTGAATTCCGGCGGCAGGTACTTTTGCAGCAGCGGGATCGCGCCGAATGTCATGGTCACCGGGCATAACGTGCCGGCTTCAACCTGACCGTGAAGAATAAATCGCGCCGCACGCGCCACTGCCGAACCGATGCGTGCATCTTCCTGCCAGGGCAAATTATGCACCCGGTTGGCGATCAGCCCCTGCATCAGCAGATGCCACGCAGGATGAAAGCGCACGTCATCGAGGCGTTCACCGGTGGTGTCGTAACGCAGCAGATCGGGCGGATTGGTATTCGCCAGCCGCCCAAGCTCCAGCGACTCCGCAGAACCTAATTGCTGGCCCAGTGACGCCAGCACGTCCGCATCCCAGCCCGCCTGCTGACGGGAAACCGCTTCGCGTAGCGGTGTGTCGGAGAGGAATAAATTGCTGTTACTCAGTGGCTTGGGTTGATTGAAAACCCGGTGTGTTTCCCAGTCCATCGCCTGCTCCCTGTCAGAAGGATATGGCGTAAGTATGGTAAAAATCGGGGAATTAACAGGCGGACAGATCACAAAGGCAGAAATGCAAACGGGAGCCATAAGGCTCCCGTTTAATCCGCAGCGGAGAAAGCCGAAATCAGCTTTTCTTCAGACCACGCTGGCGTACGGCTTCGAACAGGCAAACGCCGGTTGCCACGGACACGTTCAGGGAAGACACGCTGCCCGCCATCGGAATGCTGATCAGTTCGTCGCAATGTTCGCGGGTCAGACGGCGCATACCTTCGCCTTCTGCGCCCATCACCAGCGCCATCGGGCCGGTCATTTTGCTCTGGAACAGGTCATGATCGGCTTCACCCGCCGTACCGACGATCCAGACATTGTGTTCCTGCAACACGCGCAGGGTACGCGCCAGGTTGGTCACGTTGATCAACGGCACGTTTTCAGCGGCGCCACTGGCGACTTTTTTCGCTGTCGCGTTCAGTTTCGCAGAACGGTCGCGCGGCACGATCACCGCGTGAACACCGGCGGCATCCGCTGTACGCAGACAAGCACCCAGATTATGCGGATCCGTTACGCCATCCAGCACCAGCAGGAAAGGACAATCAAGGCTTTCCAGCAGCGCAGGCAGATCATTTTCCTGATACTGACGGCCTTCACGCACACGCGCAATAATGCCCTGATGCACAGCGCCTTCGGATTTATCATCCAGCCACTGGCGGCTCGCCACCTGAATCACGATACCACTGGCTTCCAGCTCGTCGATCAGCGGTTTCAGGCGTTTATCGTCGCGGCCTTTCAGGATGAAGACTTCCAGAAAGCGTTGCGGATCGTTGTCGAGTAAGGCTTTAACGGAATGAATACCGTAGATAATTTCGCTCATGATGCTCTTTAAAATAGACTTGCGTACAGCAAGCTGTCCGCAATTTAACAGGGATTGCGGGCGATTCTATCATACCCTTCATCATTCACGCTGCAGATGCGTTGGCTACGTTCAGTCACCCGAATCACTTACCTGAGTAAGCTCATCGGGATTCCTTCGTTTGCCGCCTTCCTGCAACCTGAATGCTTTCGGGTAGAATACCAGCCCGTCTGGCTTAGCTTTCGGCTGACTTTTTCTTCGCACGTTTGGCTTTGGTGGCCGCAGCAATTTTGGCTGTTTTATCAGAAGGCTTTTTGGCTTTCTTCGGCTTGCCGTCCTTACCCACTGCGCCAGCCGCTTTTTCTTTCTTCGGCTTAGCCGGTTTCGCGTCGTCTTTGCGGAAGGCACTGTCCGGCTCGAAGTTCACGTTTTTCTTACCGGTACGACGGCGACCCGCGTTGGCCGGTGCCGTTGAACGCATGGAACGCTCGCCACCTTTTTTGGCGCGGTCGCGTGCGGTTTTGCCTTCACCACGCGCTTTGCGGGTGCTGGACACCAGCGCGAAATCGATTTTACGTTCGTCCATGTGCACGGCTTCAACACGAATTTCTACCGTATCGCCCAGGCGGTACACCGCACCGGAGGACTCACCGACCAGACGCTGGCCGATATTGTCGTAACGGTAATAATCATTGTCGAGCGAGGACACATGCACCAGCCCGTCGATGAACAAATCGTTGAGACGCACGAAGAAGCCAAAGCCGGTAACACTGGCGATAATGCCGGTAAAGACTTCGCCCACGTGATCCTGCATGAAGTCACACTTCAGCCAGTCAGCGACGTTACGGGTGGCTTCATCCGCACGGCGTTCTGCCATCGAACAATGCTCGCCGAGCTGCAACATGTCTTCGTAATCACTGTGCCAGCCGCCGGTTGGCGTCCAGCGATCTTTCAGCGTGCCGTGCTCTTTCGCCAGCAGATACTTGATCGCACGGTGCAGCGCCAGATCCGGATAACGACGGATTGGCGAAGTGAAGTGACCGTACGACGGTAACGCCAGACCAAAGTGGCCGCGGTTTTCCGGATCGTAAATCGCCTGTTTCATCGAACGCAGCAACATCGTTTGCAGCATTTCGCGGTCAGGACGATCGGCCAGTTCATCCATGATCTGCGCATAATCTTTTGGCTCAGGCTTCATGCCGCCGCCCATCACCAGACCCAGTTCACCCAGCACGCTTTTCAGCGCAGAGATGTGGTCATCGCTTGGACGGTCATGCACGCGGAACAGCGCCGGTTCGTTATGTTTCTCAACAAAACGTGCCGCCGCGATGTTCGCCAGGATCATGCACTCTTCAATCAGTTTGTGGGCATCGTTACGCACCGTCGGTTCGACACGTTCGATACGGCGTTCAGCGTTGAAGATGAATTTCGCTTCTTCGGTTTCGAACGCGATACCGCCACGTTCGGCACGCGCCTGATCCAGCATTTTGTACATGGTGTGCAGTTCAAGCAAATGCTTCACCAGCGGGGAATACTGCTCGCGCAGTTCCGGATCGCCTTCGATGATGCGCCAGACTTTGTTGTACGTCAGACGCGCGTGAGAGCTCATCACGGCTTCGTAGAATTTAGAGCTGGTCAGCTTGCCCTGCGCAGAGATAGTCATCTCACAGACCATACACAGGCGGTCTACCTGCGGGTTCAGGGAACACAGACCATTCGACAGCACTTCCGGCAGCATCGGGACAACCTGCGACGGGAAGTAAACTGACGTTGCACGGCTTCGTGCTTCGTCATCCAGCGCGGTGCCGTGACGGACGTAATAACTGACGTCGGCAATCGCCACCCACAGGCGCCAGCCACCGCCGCGTTTTTTCTCGCAATACACGGCGTCATCGAAGTCGCGGGCGTCTTCACCGTCAATGGTGACCAGCGGCAGGCTGCGTAAATCGACACGGCCTTTTTTCGCTTCTTCCGGCACCTGCTCGCTCAGGTCTTCGACCTGCTTCAGCACCTGTGGCGGCCAGACGTGCGGGATTTCATGGGTACGCAGGGCGATATCTACCGCCATGCTGGTGCCCATTTTATCGCCGAGCACTTCAACGATTTTACCGACCGCTTTGGTGCGGCGGGTCGGGCGCTGGGTCAGTTCAACGACAACCATATAGCCCATGCGCGCGCCGTTAATGGCGTCGGAGGGGATCAGGATGTCAAAGCTCAGACGGCTGTCGTCCGGCACCACAAAACCGGCGCCGGCATCGGTGAAGTAACGGCCAACAATCTGGCTGGTTTTCGGCACCAGCACACGCACAATGCGCGCTTCGCGGCGGCCTTTGCGGTCGGTACCGACCGGCTGTGCCAGTACCACGTCACCGTGGATGCACATTTTCATTTGTTCAGCAGAAAGATACACATCGTCTTTCTTGACGCCTTCGAGGCGCAGGAAACCGTAGCCATCACGATGGCCGATAACCGTGCCTTTCAGTAAGTCCAGACGCTCCGGCAGCGCATAACACTGGCGGCGGGTGAACACTAACTGACCGTCGCGTTCCATGGCGCGCAGACGGCGGCGCAGCGCTTCCAGTGCTTCTTCACCGGACAGGTTCAGTTCGTTACCGATTTCTTCTCGGCTGGCAGGTGTTTCACGTTTCGCGAGGTGTTCCAGAATGAATTCACGGCTGGGAATAGGTGATTCGTATTTTTCTGCTTCTCGTTCCAGGAATGGATCTTGTGACATAGCGGTTCCTCCGTTGTCATCAGCAGTTTGTTGAAAGTCTTTCATTCAACAAGCAATAATTTGTAGAGCGTTGAGTTATCTTTGACCATATCGGCCACAGTGTACTGATTCAGCTCATCAAGAAAATGTTCTACAGCAGTGTGCAGGACTTGTTTTAGCCGGCATGCGGGCGTGATATGACAAAAGTCGCTGGCGCAATTGACCAGCGAAAGCGGTTCCAGCTCGCGCACCACATCGCCAATGCGAATGGTTTCCGCGGGCTTACCCAGTTTTATTCCCCCGTTCTTTCCGCGAACGGCAGTCACCAGGCCAGCACGGCTCAACTGATTAATGATTTTCACCATGTGGTTGCGCGATACACCGTACACGTCGGTGACCTGCGAAATGTTGGTCATCTGATCTTCAGGCAACGACGCCATATAAATCAATGCTCTCAAACCATAATCAGTAAAACTCGTTAACTGCACACATACCTCTGGGTAGCTATTTACCCGGTCTTTCCACGTCAGCAATGACAACAGGGTGAAGATGATTGTTTATTATGACACTTTGATGATAAACCAGCCGCGAACTTTGCAGCTAATCATTTAGATAGTGGATGGTTTCTGGAAAGTACACAAGTGAAGGGATTCAGAAAAAAATAAACCGGGCAGTTTTGCCCGGTTATGACGTTTTTACGCAATCAGCTCAGGCTTTCAGGCGTCAAACGGGTCGCGCAGGATCATCGTTTCGCTACGATCCGGGCCTGTTGAAATGATATCCACCGGCACTTCAGTCAGTTCTTCGATACGCTTGATGTAGTTCAGCGCAGCCTGCGGCAATTTATCAACTTCTTTCACGCCAAAGGTGGTTTCGGTCCAGCCTGGCATGATTTCGTAGATTGGCTCGATACCTTCCCAGCCTTCTGCTGCCAGCGGCGTGGTGGTCATTTCGCGGCCATCAGGCATACGGTAACCGATACACAGCTTCACTTCTTTCAGACCGTCCAGCACGTCCAGTTTGGTCAGACAGAAACCAGACAGGGAGTTGATCTGCACAGAACGACGAACAGCCACGATGTCCAGCCAGCCGCAACGACGGCTACGACCGGTGGTCGCGCCAAACTCGTTACCTTGCTTACGCAGGAACTCGCCAGTTTCATCAAACAGTTCAGTCGGGAACGGACCTGCACCCACACGGGTGGAGTAGGCTTTGACGATGCCCAAAACGTAATCGACATAACGTGGACCAATACCCGAACCGGTAGCGACGCCGCCAGCCGTGGTGTTGGAAGACGTGACGTACGGATAAGTCCCGTGGTCGATGTCCAGAAGCGTACCTTGTGCGCCTTCGAACATGATCAGATCGCCACGCTTACGCGCGCCATCCAGCAGTTCAGACACATCAACGACCATGCCCGTCAGAATGTCGGCAATCGCCATGACATCATCCAGGGTTTTCTGGTAATCAACGGCGTCTACTTTGTAGTAGTTAACCAGCTGGAAGTTGTGGTATTCGATGATTTCTTTCAGCTTGATAGCGAAAGTTTCTTTGTTGAAGAGATCACCTACGCGCAGACCGCGACGGGCAACTTTATCTTCATAAGCCGGGCCAATGCCGCGACCGGTGGTGCCAATCGCTTTATCGCCACGCGCTTTTTCGCGCGCCATGTCGAGCGCGACATGATAAGGCAGGATCAGCGGGCAAGCTTCAGACAGTAACAGACGTTCGCGTACAGGGATGCCACGAGCTTCAAGTTCGCCCATTTCTTTCATTAAGGCGTCAGGAGCCAGAACAACACCGTTGCCGATGATGCTGGTCACGTTTTCACGCAAAATGCCAGACGGAATTAAATGAAGAACGGTTTTTTCACCGTTGATAACCAGAGTGTGACCGGCGTTGTGACCGCCCTGATAGCGCACAACATATTTAGCCCGTTCAGTAAGCAGGTCTACGACCTTGCCTTTCCCTTCATCACCCCATTGAGTGCCGAGTACGACGACGTTCTTACCCATCTCAAGAATCACCAGGTTGCTTAAAAAAGGATTCTAACATCTCATTCTGTGCTTTCCAGCACTTTTAGCACACGTTTGCGGGAAAAATTTTAATTGCGTGCTACGGGTCGCAGCGAGACGTGACACGCAGGATGTAACAAAACCTCACCCACCCAGACGACTACGCAACATGTAGTAAATTACGAAGCCGGCGACCACAAGACCCCCGCCAAAACGGCGTAAAACCGTGTCCGGAAGATTCGCCAGCGAGAGGATCATTTTTCTCCAGGTTTTTGGATAAAGCATCGGTCCCAGGCCTTCAAGCACCAAAACTAATGCCAGCGCCAGCCAGATTGTCGAATTCATGGTAAGTCAGTCTCATTGCATCCCTTCCAAAAAAGAGAAGGATTTCAGAAAAGACAAAAGGCCCCTCAGGGCCTTTTGGAAATTGCAGAAGCAATTATTTATTTTTTTCAGGTGACTTCATGAAGCGGAAGAAATCGCTGTCAGGGCTTAACACCATGACGTCGTTACCGCTCTTGAAGCTGGCCTCGTAAGCACGCAGGCTACGGATGAAGGCATAGAAGTCCGGATCCTGGCTGAACGCATCAGCAAACAGTTTCGCCGCTTCGGCATCCCCTTCACCCCGGGTGATACGGGCAGTACGCTCAGCTTCAGCCACTGTACGGGTTCTTTCGTAATCCGCAGCTGCCTGAATCTTAGTCGCTTCTTCTTTACCCTGAGAGATGTGACGCAATGCCACCGCATTACGCTCAGCGCGCATACGATCGTAAATGGCGCTGGACACTTCTTCCGGCAAGTTGATTTGTTTGAGACGCACATCCACCACTTCGATACCCAGTGCTGCCATGCTGTTCGGGTTCACCGCAGGCTGTTTGCCTTTGGTTTCCTGCTCAACACGTTTGGCTGCTGAGGCAATCGCATCATCGGCTTCGGTGGTCGCTTCAGGCTCATCGCCTGTGCTGCCGGTGTTCAGCGCATCACGCACGTCCAGGGTCAGGCGGCCACGGGAATCGGTCACGATGTCTTTCACATCCAGACGACCAATTTCAGAACGCAGACGGTCACTGAATTTACGTTTCAGCAGAATTTCTGCCTGAGACACATCACCACCGCCCGTTGCCAGGTAGTAGCGACTGAAATCACTGATACGCCATTTCAGGTAAGAATCGACGATTAAGTCTTTCTTCTCGCTGGTTACAAAGCGGTCAGCCTGGTTGTCCATGGTCTGGATACGCGCATCGAGCATTTTAATGGATTCCACGAATGGAACTTTAAAATGCAGACCCGGCGCATAGATCAGCGGTTTGTTATCGCCGTCACGCAGGACTTTACCGAAACGCAGCACGATACCGCGCTGACCTTCCTGAACCACAAACAGTGAAGCATAAAGCGCCACCAGCACCACAACGACGATAAGTAAAAATGACTTACGCATTGTTATTCTCTCCCTACACGAAGTGTATCGTCACGCTGTGCATTGGCACGGCGTTGGTCCATGACACTGCCAGACGAACGGGAACTGCTGTTATCGGCACTGCTTTTGCTGTTACTGCTGGTCAACCCCGGAACGGAAGGCAGTAAACCTGTGTCATCATTCTTGCTGGTGTCGTTGGCTGCGGCGTTATTTCCGCGCAGCATTTGATCCAGCGGCAGAACCATCAGGTTATTGCCTTTGTCACTCACCAGCACCTTACGGGTATGGCTGAGGACTTTTTCCATTGTTTCGATATACAGACGCTCGCGGGTAATTTCCGGCGCGGCTTTATATTCAGGCAACAGTTTGGAGAAACGGGCCACTTCACCCTGTGCTTCCAGAACGGTACGGTCTTTATAGGCTTTTGCATCTTCCAGTAAACGCTGGGCTTCACCGTTTGCCAGAGGCTGGATCTGGTTCGCATAAGCTTCTGCTTCACGAATAGATTGTTGCTCTCTTTCACGGGCGGCGATGGCGTTATCGAAGGATGCTTTCACTTCTTCCGGCGGACGCGCGGTCTGGAAGTTGACGTCCTGAATGGTGATACCCATTTTGTACGGACGAATGGTTTCTTCCAGTACACGTTGGGTATCGCTACGCACGGTGGTACGGCCTTCAGTCAGGATTTTGTCCATCGTGTATTTGCCGATAACGCCACGCAAGGCGCTGTCCGTTGCCTGGCTCAGGCTGTCGTCAGGATTAGCGACGCTGAACAGATAAGCTTCAGGATCCGTCACGCGGTACTGCACGTTCATTTCAACGCGCACGACGTTTTCATCAGAGGTCAGCATCACGCCAGACGCAGCCAGTTCACGTACCGATTCTACGTTCACTGCGCGCACATCATCGATGAAGGTCGGTTTCCAGTTCAGGCCCGGCTCAACCAGATGGCTGAACTTACCAAAACGGGTCACAACGCCACGCTCGGCTTCTTTAATGGTATAGAAACCAGTAGCTGCCCAGATCACCACCACCGCAGCGACTGCGATGCCGACAATCCGGCCGCCACTCATTCCATGACCGGAACCCGCTGGCGCGCCATTGTTGCTGTTATTGTTGTTGCCTGAACCTTTTCCACCGAAGCCCCCCAGTTTTTTGCTGAGCTTACGGAAGATATCATCCAGATCAGGTGGCCCCTGATTGCGGCCGCCTTTGTTGTCGTTATTCCCACCAGAATTTCCACCAGAGTTGCCGCTATTATTATTGCTGCTGCCCCAGGGGTCGCGGTCCTGTCCGTTATTACCGGGCTGATTCCACGCCATGTTATAGCTCCATTATTCTATGATTGGTGTTCTTCAGGCTAAATCAGTCAGGCTCTGGTTGCGGACATAGCTTTCCAGTTCCTGCTCTTGTTTGCAGAGGCGACGCCAGTCAACGATGGGCATTCGCACCATCAGACCAATACTGCCATCCTCTTCAATCCATTCTTTTTCAATGGCCTGAAGCTGGTAAAAACGGCTACGAAGTCGGCCTGCTTCCGGCGGTAAGCACAATTCATGCTGCGCGATTTCGCCAGAGAGTCGCTCCGTTAATGCCTGGAAAAGCAACGGAATACCTTCACCTGTCACGGCGGAAAGCCAAACCCTGACCGGCAAATTCTCCTCGTTGCGGTCGATACGCGGGACAAAATCGTCCAGCATATCTATTTTGTTCATCACTAACAGCGCAGGAATTTCATCTGCTTCGATCTCTGCCAGCACCGTATTCACCGCGTCAATATTTTCCTGAACACGGATGTCCGCTGCATCAATCACATGGAGTAACAGAGATGCCTGTCGGGTTTCCTGCAACGTTGCTTTAAAGGCCGCAACCAAATCATGGGGCAGGTGACGAATAAACCCTACGGTGTCCGCCAAAACCGTCTCCCCGACATCTGCCACCATAATACGGCGCAGCGTAGGATCCAGCGTAGCAAACAACTGATTGGCCACATAAACATCGGCCTGAGTAATACGGTTAAAGAGTGTGGATTTCCCGGCGTTGGTATACCCCACCAAAGACACCGTCGGAATATCCGCACGAACGCGTGAACGACGCCCCTGTTCACGCTGCTTAGCCACTTTTTCAAGACGGCTGAGGATCAAGGTGATTCTGTCCCGCAACAAACGGCGGTCAGTTTCGAGCTGGGTTTCACCCGGGCCACGCGCGCCAATGCCGCCGCCCTGTCGCTCAAGGTGTGTCCAGCCGCGAACCAGTCGGGTAGCAATGTGGCGTAATTGCGCCAGTTCTACTTGTAACTTACCTTCGTGTGTTCGGGCCCGCTGGGCAAAAATATCTAATATCAATCCGGTGCGGTCGACAACGCGACATTCGCATAAGGCTTCCAGGTTTCTTTCCTGGCCGGGAGACAAGGCGTGATCAAACAGGATGACAGAGGCGCCCGTTGCTTTGACGGCATCTGCGATTTCTTGGGCCTTTCCTTCACCGACAAAGTATTTTGGGTGCGGTGCCTTGCGGCTCCCGGTGACGACTTGCAACGCCTCTACACCTGCAGAAGATACCAGCGATTCAAATTCGCTCAGGTCTTCCGTGTCTTTGTCTTGCGAGAAATAGATATGAACCAGTACGGCCTGCTCACCGGCTTCATAACGGTCAAACAAGCTTGCGACCTCTCATTTGGGAAAAATTCGCCAGCCGGGGGTGCATAAGCATAATCGGAATACTTATGAACCCCTTCGTGGTTGACCAACGCTGCGCTTTATTCAGCGTCATCGTTTTCCTGCTGCGGCTGTTGCGCAGACGGAGTGCTACCATGGTGATAATTGTTGGTGCTGCCCGTACCTGGATTATTGCTATGGTGAGACACCGGGCGGGAAGGCACTACGGTGGAGATAGCGTGTTTATACACCATCTGGCTAACCGTATTTTTTAACAGAATGACAAACTGGTCAAAAGACTCAATCTGGCCTTGCAGCTTAATACCATTCACCAAGTAAATAGAAACCGGAACACGTTCACGACGCAATGCGTTCAGGAACGGATCTTGCAAAGATTGCCCCTTAGCCATTCTATCTTTTCCTTATTAGTTTGTTGTTTGTAACTTTGAGCCTATCGGCTCGAAAATAAATCACATAAAAAATTTGCGCGCTGAGTACTCATCAATTGTACACAATCACCCAACCTATGCACTAACAACCTGAATTACACGGTTTAAGGCCTCTTCTGGCTTCTCAGAATCGAGCCATTCGACACCCTCCCAACCCCGCAACCAGGTCATCTGACGTTTGGCCAGCTGTCGTGTCGCGCAAACACCACGATAAACCATTTCATCGTAATCGAATTCACCAGATAAATATGACCACATCTGGCGATAACCCACACAACGAATGGAAGGCAAATCCGTGTGCAAATCGCCGCGAGCTATCAGCGTTCTGACTTCGTCTTCAAAACCATTGGACAACATCTGACTAAAACGTTCCTCGATCCGCGTATGTAATAATTCACGGCGGGTCGGCGCAATCGCAAACTGATATACGCGATAGGGTAATGTTTCACCCGAAATTTTAGTCAGTTCCGTTAAAGTTTTACCCGAAATAAAAAAAACTTCCAGTGCTCTGGACAGTCTCTGTGGATCATTCGGATGAATTCGCATAGCCGAGACCGGATCGATATCGCGCAACTGATCGTGTAACGCCTCCCAACCCTGCTCTGCAGCCTGCTTTTCGATACGTTCGCGCACTGCGGGATCTGCCGGAGGTAACGGTGAAAGACCTTCGAGCAATGCCTTGAAATAAAGCATAGTCCCCCCTACCAATAACGGGATCTTATTGCGCGAGGTTATTTCCGCCATTTCGCGTAAAGCATCTTTCCGGAAGTCTGCGGCCGAATACGCCACCGTCGGGTCAAGAATATCGATCAACCGGTGCGGGGCGTCAGCCAGTTCTTCTGCTGTCGGTTTCGCTGTACCGATATCCATCCCGCGATAGATCAGGGCGGAATCGACGCTGATCAGCTCCACAGGCAGGTGCTTCATCAGCGACATCGCCAGTGCCGTTTTGCCGGATGCGGTCGGCCCCATAATAAAGATCGCCGGGGGAAGCGCGTTTTTTTCAGAGTCAGTCATGCTTAAAAGCCGCCAGCGCGGGCTGTAAATCAAGAGGTTGCAGAAGTCCGGACGGGGGCGATTTCACCAAGTGCGGGCAAAGACGCTCAACATCCGTGAGTAATTGTATGGCTTGTGAAATCGTCCAGACCTCGTGCTCGCAGCCGCAGTGGCGGGCAAACCACATAGCTACCGCATCAGAAGTCACCTCCTGCTGAACAGCAAGGTAACCTAACAGATCAGGTATCAACTTTTGTAAATTTTGTTGGCGTAATGGTAAAGGTACCGCGCGAACCGTCACACGCTGTGACTCGCTGAGCATTTCTAAACCAAAATGCTGCAATAACGCCTGATGGCGCGTCAGGACGGCGATCTCTTCTTTATTCATTGTCAGTTTCAGCGGAATGAGCAACGGCTGCGGCCGCAACCCGTCTTCCGGCGGCGTCAGTTGCGCCCATTTCAGCCAGCGGTCGGCCACCGGCAATGACAACAACACCAGCTGTTTGCCACGCTCAAGCAACGCATATTCCGCTGAACACACCGTCAGTACCCGGCCAAAACTTTGGCTGTGGGATTCCAGCGCCGGTTCAGTCAGTGTACGGGCCACAGAAACGGCAGGCTTAGCGGGCTGTGCCACGGCGGGCGCCGGTTCCTGCAAGGAAAATGACTCCGGCGCAGATTGCAGTAAACGGCCATACGCCTTGCTTTCAGAAGGATTGTACGCCGGTTCGTTGCTGCGAAAAGCAGGCTCACGCGGCTGACTGGCCCGTGCGGTTTCCGGAAACACGTTTTCGCGGGATGGCGGTGCTTTTCTTTCTGCCGGTTGCGAGAAATGATTTCCGCCCGCAGCCTGCCGGTTTTCCTGCTGCCAGCGCGGCGTATCTTCCTGAAGCTGTGGCTCATCCAGAACGGGCGCGCCCGCCTGCTGCAATACCGACATCACCGCCTGGTAAATAAAATCATGCACCAGCCGCGACTGATGGAAACGCACTTCGTGTTTGGCCGGATGCACATTGACATCCACCTGATGCGGATCGACATCCAGATACAGCACATACGCGGGCTGCTGATCGTCTTTGAGCTGATCCTGATACGCCTGGCGGATCGCATGATTAATCAGGCGATCTTTCATCATGCGGTTGTTCACATAGCAATACTGCATATCCGTCAGGCTGCGCGAACCTGCCGGATCGGCCACCCAGCCACGGATGCCCAGATCGCCGTGACTCCATTCCACTTCCAGCGCGTGCTCGACAAACGTCGGGCTGCAAATACTGGCCAGACGGCGGGAAGACTGCGACGGGTCTTTCACCGCACGATACTGGCGGATAAGCTTGCCGTTGTGGCTGAGATTGACGGACACGTCAAAGCGCGCCAGCGCAATCCGCCGGACGACTTCGTCGATATGGGTGAATTCGGTTTTTTCGGTGCGCATGAATTTGCGGCGGGCGGGCGTGTTGTAGAACAAATCCAGCACTTCCACGGTCGAGCCTTGCGGGTGCGCCGCCGGTTTGACCGTCACCGCCATGTCGCGCCCTTCGGCGTACGCCTGCCAGGCTTCATTCTGTTCTGCGGTGCGCGAGGTCAGGATCAGACGCGAGACGGAACTGATACTCGCCAGCGCTTCACCACGAAAACCGAGGCTGAGGATAGCTTCCAGATCATCAAGACAGGTGATTTTGCTGGTCGCATGTCGCGCCAGTGCCAGTGCCAGATCGTCTTTGCCAATGCCACAACCATTATCGCGAATACGGATAAGCTTGGCACCGCCGCGATCGATATCAATATCAATGCGCGTTGCGCCCGCATCAAGGCTGTTTTCCACCAGTTCCTTCACCACGGAAGCCGGTCTTTCGACAACTTCGCCCGCTGCTATCTGGTTAGCAAGTTGCGGCGGCAGTACCTTGATCGGCATAGCGGCTCCTGTGGCAGACGGTCAGTGACCGCCTTTATGACTGTGGAATAGTTAA
This sequence comes from Rahnella victoriana, assembly GCF_021276285.1. Taxonomy (NCBI): domain Bacteria; kingdom Pseudomonadati; phylum Pseudomonadota; class Gammaproteobacteria; order Enterobacterales; family Yersiniaceae; genus Rahnella; species Rahnella victoriana. Next base: position 2,136,032 of record NZ_CP089919.1, on the reverse strand, counting down.
GGTTTGGCCGAGCTGTACCTCGCCAGACTTCATGTGATTGGCAGTTTTGATGTCATTCATGCTGACACCGTATTTGCTGGCGATCGCCGACAGTGTATCGCCGCGCTTCACGGTATGTTTCGCCGCTTTCTTCGCCGCTCTTGCCGTGGAAGACGAAGCCGACACGGTTGAAGATGTGCGGCTGCCCGCAGGCACTTTCAATCGCTGGCCTACCCAGACGCCATCTTTTTTCAGTTTATTGAGGTCACGCAATGCGCCGGTCGTCGTGCCATAACTGGCCGCGATCCCGGTCAGGGTTTCGCCACGCGTCACTTTATGGATTTGCGTGGCCCCGGCTGACGCGGCGGTCGCTTCAATCGGGCCGGGCTGGTTCACCGAAGAACTACCCGATGCGCTACTTTCTGCCGCCGCTGCTGATGAGGCCAGCAGCGGACGGTTTTCGACCTTTGGGCCGTTTTGTAACGGATGCGACTGGAAATAATTACGCAGGCCGATATGGATGGCTCGCGCAATTTTATCCTGGTACGCGCTGCTGCCCAGCAGTCGCTCCTCGGTTGAGTTACTGATAAAGCCGGTTTCCACCAGCAGGGAAGGAATATCCGGTGAGCGTAATACGCCTAAACTGGCGTGCTCCGGTTTCGCTTTGTGTAAAGAGCCTACGCTGCGAAGTTCACGCAGCACGCGGGTCGCCACGTCATAACCGACGCGCTGCGAATGGCCGAACTGCAAATCCAGCACCGCCTGACTCAGGTACGGATCCGACGCGGTATTTGCCAGCACATCGCCTGCGCCGCCAAGCAGTTCAGATTGCTTTTCGTGTTGCTCCAGCCAGTTACCCATTTCGCTGTTCGCACGGCGATTCGACAACACCCACACCGACGCACCACGGGCACTGCGGCTTGGCGCAGCATCCGCGTGAATGGAAACCAGCACGTTGGCGTTTTTCTTACGCGCCACGTCCGAGCGGCCCATTACCGAAATAAAGTAATCGCCGTCGCGGGTCAGCACCGGTTTAAACATCGGGTCAGCATCCAGAATCGCCTGTAATTTACGGGCGATGGCAATGGTGACATTTTTTTCTTTCAGACCGCCGCCGCCGATAGCGCCCGGATCCTGACCGCCGTGTCCGGCATCAATGGCGACAATGATTTTGCTGTCACTGACCGAGACGGTTGAGGAGCGCGAGTTATCCGCTGACACCGTCGTGGAAACCACTTTGGTCTGGTCATTGGTGAACGGGTTTGATTTCGCGGCAGGCGTGACGGTTCGGGTCGCATTTGGCGACGGGGTGCGGGTCGCGGCAGACACCGGGGCGCTCTGACGTGCCGGTGCCGACGCATTCATGGTCAGCACCACCGTGTACTGGCTGCCGTCTTTTTGTTTGGTGGCGTTGGTTCTGACTTTCTGATTCAGTTCAAACACCAGACGCTGACTCTGCGCATTAGGCGGTGTACTGGCCCGCACACGCGTCACCAGATTCTGACCGTTAAAATTCAGCGGCAGTCCTTTCATCACGCCGTCCTGGCGGATATCCATCACCACGCGTTCAGGATTATGCAGCGGGAAAAACGAGTAATCCGGCGAGCCATCAAAGGTAATCGTGACCGTCGACTGCGTCTGGCCGTTTGAGACGTTGATGTTTTTCATACCCGCCGCAGACACCGGCGAGACCAGCACGGCAAACAACATCAGCGTCGATAACAGTATCGCCGCTGAGGTAAAGAGAGTGGTGAAACGTGAGTTCATCGCGTGATCATCCTTGCTGTTGAACACGATGCAGCAAATTTAAGCCAGATTCAGACACCGCCACCAGCGTCGCGGTGCGTCCGGTCGGGGTATAATCCAGCGTCAGTTCAATATCCGGTTCCGGCAATACGCCTGCCCCCTGCTGCGGCCATTCCACCAGACAGATGGCGTCCTGTGCGAAATAATCGCGGATCCCCATAAATTCCAGTTCTTCCGGATCAGCAAGGCGATATAAATCAAAATGATAGACGGCAATCTTTTCCAGCTGATACGGCTCCACCAGCGTGTAGGTCGGGCTTTTCACATTGCCCTGATGACCTAATGCCTGAAGAAATCCCCGGCTAAAGGTTGTTTTACCGGCTCCCAGATCGCCATAGAGATGGATAACCGCTGAGCCTTCGCAGGCTTTCGCCAGAGAAGCACCTAATTGCAGCGTTGCCGCTTCGTCGGGTAAAGAGATATTAAGTTGATTCATTCAGTGATATCTATTTCTTCAGGTCTGGATTAACTAACGGGGCAATCACCGCTAAAAGATCAGTCGCCAGCATACCGCGCGTTCCCTGCCGGAGGGCGATTTCGTCCGCGGCAGCGCCATGGACTACTGAGCCCGCGCAGGCCGCATCATATACATCAAGTTTTTGAGCCAGCAATCCGCCGATAATACCAGAAAGCACGTCGCCCATCCCGCCGGATGCCATACCGGCATTACCGACATCGGCAATGGCCATCTTGCCACTTTCGCTGGCAATCAGACTGCCCGCGCCTTTCAGTACCACCACGCCGCCGTAACGTTCGGTGAGTTTCCTGGCTGAAAGTAAGCGGTCACTCTCAATATCCTTCACGCTGCAACCAAGTAAACGGGCGGCTTCTCCCGGATGTGGCGTCAGTACGCGATTTTGCCGTTTCCCGGGATTGATTGCCAGCAGGTTAAGCGCATCAGCGTCCCATAAGGCCGGTTTATCCCATTTTGCAGCGCGATCGACCGCCTGTTTACCCCATTCCTTCTGGCCTAAACCGGGGCCGATAACTAACACATCCGCCCATTCCAGCCCTTCATCAAGCGATTGGGCAGTCAGTTCCTGCACCATCAGCTCAGGTCTGGCGGTCAGTAACGGACCGGCATGTTCAATGTGAGTAAGTACTCGCACTAATCCGGCACCGGTACGCAGCGCAGATTCCGAGGCCATGCGGATCGCCCCGGCAAAGCCGGTATCGCCGCCGACCACCAGCAAACGACCCTGTTCACCTTTATGTGAGCAGGGACGGCGCGGGTGCAGCCATGTGCCTAACAGTGTCGCGTCCAGCCGCTGTAACAGCGCAATATGTCCGCCCAGCCAGCTTTCCAGCCCCAGCGCATCGCAGTGTAATTCACCGGTAAAATCCCGCGCCTGCCCGGTCAGCAGGCCGGGTTTCAGGGCGATAAAACTGATCGTCTGTGTGGCATGTACCGCCTGTCCGGCATTCTGACCGGTTTCTGCATCCAGCCCCGAAGGGATATCCAGAGAAATCACCGGTAAAGATGCCGAATTGATGGCGTCAATCAGCCGGTCGTAAGGGGCGCGCGGTGCAGAAGACAAGCCGGTGCCGAGCAAACCGTCGATAATCAGGTCAGCGTCCGGCGGCCATACTGAATCCGCTGAATTGATCGTGCCGCCGCTAGTGAGCCAGCTCCGCCGCGCAGATTGCGCTTCTTCCGGCAGCGGCTTACTGCCTTCCACGGCCAGCAGCGTCACGCGGATACCGGCGATTTTCGCTAACCTTGCCACCTCAAACCCGTCGCCACCGTTATTGCCGTGGCCGCACAGAATCAGCCAGTGGCGCGCGTGCGGAAACTGGCGCTGAGTCAGTAAAAAGGCGGCCTTCGCCGCACGTTGCATCAGGGTAAACAGAGAAATCCCTGTTTCCTGCGCCGCCTGACGTTCAGCCTGTCGCAGCCAGTCAGCAGAAAACACGGAATGTGGTAAACTCACCTCGTTTCGTTTTTCACGTTGGTTCGTCATGACACTCCCTCTCGATCTCGTTCAACTGGCTCAACATATCAAGCAATGGGGCCAATCGCTAGGCTTCCAGCAGGTTGGCATCTGCGATACAGACTTATCTGTTGAAGAGCCCAAACTCCAGGACTGGCTTGATAAACAATATCATGGCGAGATGGACTGGATGGCGCGCCACGGCATGTTACGTGCCCGCCCGCATGAACTTCTGCCCGGCACCTTACGGGTGATCAGCGTGCGCATGAACTATTTGCCCGCCAAAGCCGCGTTTGCCAAAACCCTGAACAACCCTCAACTCGGGTATGTCAGCCGTTATGCCCTCGGACGCGACTATCATAAAGTGCTGCGCCAGCGCCTGAAAAAACTGGGCGATATGATCCAGGCGCATTGCACGGAGCATGCGGACCAGACCGTGACGTTCCGCCCGTTTGTGGATTCCGCACCGGTGATGGAACGCCCGCTGGCGGCAAAAGCCGGTCTCGGCTGGGTTGGTAAACACTCACTTATTCTTAACCGTGAATCCGGTTCGTGGTTCTTTCTCGGCGAGCTGCTGATTGATTTGCCCCTGCCCGTCGATCAGCCGCAGGAAGAGAAATGCGGCAAATGTGTTGCCTGCATCACCACATGCCCGACCGGTGCCATTGTCGCGCCTTATACCGTCGATGCCCGGCGCTGCATTTCTTATCTGACCATCGAACTGGAAGGCGCAATACCCGAAGAATTCCGCCCGCTGATGGGCAACCGCATCTACGGCTGTGACGACTGTCAGCTGATCTGCCCCTGGAACCGGTATTCGCAACTGACGGATGAAGAAGATTTTAGCCCGCGCGCCGCGCTGCATGCGCCGGAACTGATTGCCTTATTCGGCTGGACGGAAGAAAAGTTTTTACGCATCACGGAAGGTTCGCCCATCCGACGTATCGGACATCTGCGCTGGTTGCGCAATATCGCGGTGGCGCTTGGCAACGCACCTTACGCCGAAGACGTGCTGAATGCCTTACAGTCACGCGAAGGGGAAAATGCGCTGCTGGATGAACATATCAGTTGGGCAATCGCGCAGCAGGTCGAAAGAAGGCAGGAACATCGTGTGGAAGTGCAAACTTCTCAGCAGAAACGGCTGATCCGGGCGGTGGAAAAAGGTTTGCCAAGGGATGCATAACCTTTCCTAAAAGACTGTGATCAGTCAGGCGATATTTTCTGTGCATAAAAATAAAAATGCTTTGGCAATCAATTGCAAAAAAAAGAGCAAGTGATCGTCATAACGTTTCGTTATAAATTCATTTTTATTGAAATCAATAAGTTAAAATTTGGCAATATGGGCAGCGCAAAAAACAGACAGTGTAAAAAAACAACGAAAGCTGTGGATAAGTCTGTTTAAAAAGTTACTACAAATCGTGTAACGATTAGCGCATTCACGCACGAAATATGCATGCTGAAAGCATAAAGAAAGGGTTTTGAACTGAAGAAGAAAATTGGAGCGGGAAACGAGACTCGAACTCGCGACCCCGACCTTGGCAAGGTCGTGCTCTACCAACTGAGCTATTCCCGCATTGAGAGGTCTGGCATTTGCTGTACCGTCATAAAAATGTACAGACTTTACATTTTGGAGCGGGAAACGAGACTCGAACTCGCGACCCCGACCTTGGCAAGGTCGTGCTCTACCAACTGAGCTATTCCCGCGTCGCATGGCACTGCATTTTTACGTCTTAAATCTTTAAATCTAACCACTTAAAAATTTGGAGCGGGAAACGAGACTCGAACTCGCGACCCCGACCTTGGCAAGGTCGTGCTCTACCAACTGAGCTATTCCCGCTCTGCGCACTCAACGAAATTCTTCATCGGTACGGGGTGCGCATTATACGAGAAATCCTTTTTGCCGCAAGCCCCTGAAAGCAAAAAAATGAATTTTTCGTTCAAGTGCCGATTAAACCATCAAAGCGGTGAATTAATCAGCGAAACACAGTGATTTCATGTTCCGCGGCGTAATAAAAAAGATTTCAGGTATTTTATGAAAGCTTTAAAAAGCTTAAAGCTGAATGAAATGTTCGCGGTAATAGGCTAATTCGGCGACCGATTCACGGATATCATCCAGTGCCTGATGGGTATTTTGCTTTTTAAACCCGGCCAGCACTTCCGGTTTCCAGCGACGCGCCAGTTCTTTCAGTGTGCTGACGTCCAGATAACGGTAGTGGAAATAGGTTTCCAGCTCCGGCATGTACTTAAACAGGAAACGCCTGTCCTGCCCGACGCTGTTGCCGCAAATCGGTGATTTACCGGCGGGCACCCACTCGCGCAGGAACTCGATGGTTTTTTGCTGGGCGGCATTGTCATCAAACGGGCTGGCCTTGACGCGATCCACCAGACCGCTGCCGGTGTGCGTGCGCACATTCCAGTCATCCATCAGCGCCAGTTGTGCATCAGACTGATGTACCGCCATCACCGGCCCTTCGGCCAGAATGTTCAGATGCGCATCGGTCACCAGTGTCGCAATCTCAATAATACGGTCACGTTCAGGATCCAGACCGGTCATTTCCAGGTCGATCCAAATTAAGTTCGAGTCATTTGCAGCCATGATGTGTCCTGTTACAAAGTAGAGAGTTGACGGAGTTCTCCGTCATTCGGGCAATTACTATAAAATAGCTGGTATCATAGTCGTTTTGGTCGCACCGAGCGATTAAAGCCAGTTAAGTGAGGCGCAGTGACTAAGTCAAAACTGTCTAAAGGGCAACAACGTCGCGTTCAGACTAACCACCAGCGTCGTCTGACACAGACCGACAAACGGAAAGAGCTGGACGATTCTCTGCATGGCGAACCGCAGGACGGCGTCGTCATCAGCCGTTTCGGGATGCATGCGGACGTTGAAGCGGCCGACGGCAGCCAGCACCGTTGCAATATCCGCCGTACCATCCGTTCCCTGGTCACCGGAGACCGCGTCGTCTGGCGCGCCGGTGAAAATACCAGTGTGAAAGGCATCGTCGAGGCGGTTCACGAGCGCACGTCCGTGCTCACCCGCCCTGATTTCTATGATGGCGTGAAACCCATCGCGGCAAACATTGACCAGATTGTCATTGTTTCCGCCATTCTGCCGGAACTGTCGCTCAATATTATCGACCGTTATCTGGTGGCGTGTGAAACCGTTGAAGTTGAGCCGCTGATCGTGCTCAACAAAATCGATCTGCTTGATGACGAAGGCCGTAAATTCGTTCAGGGCATGATGGATATTTACCGCAATATCAATTACCGCGTGCTGGAAGTCTCCAGCCAGACCGGTGAAGGTATGCCAGCGTTTGAAACGGCGCTGACCGACCGCATCAGTATTTTCGCCGGTCAGTCCGGCGTCGGAAAATCGAGCCTGCTGAATGCCCTGCTGCCACCGGATGAAAAACAAATTCTGGTGAACGAGGTGTCTGACAACTCAGGTTTGGGTCAGCACACCACCACCGCAGCGCGTTTGTATCACTTCCAGCACGGCGGCGACGTTATCGATTCTCCGGGCGTGCGTGAGTTCGGTTTATGGCATCTGGCACCTGAGCAGATCACCCAGGGCTTTGTCGAATTCCGTCCTTTCCTTGGTTACTGCAAATTCCGTGACTGCAAACACGGCAATGATCCGGGCTGTGCCATCCGTGATGCGGTAGACCGTGGCGAGATTGCCGAAGAGCGTTTCGACAACTACCACCGCATTCTGGAAAGTATGGAAGACGTAAAAACGCGTAAAAACTTCGACACGCTGTAATGCTAATTAATTGAATTAACATGTTAATGGCAAAGGGGTGACGTTAACGGAAGTTGAACCGTTGATTTCACCCCGTTACAATCCCCCGCCATAAAACACTGTGTGACCCTGAACGTGATTCACGGGTTTCCTGAAAATGGCCGGTACGCCGGTCATTCATACCATCCAAGAGGTTTTCCCCGTGCTGGACAGTATCAAAATCAAACTTCAATACTTACTTCCTAAACAAGGACTGACCCGTCTGGCGGGCTGGGGCGCGGATAAACGTGCTGCCACGCTGACACACTGGGTGATCAAAGCTTTTGCGCGTTTTTATAACGTCGACATGAAAGAAGCACAAAATCCGGATCTCAAATCTTACGCCACGTTTAACGAATTCTTCGTGCGTCCGTTGCGTGATGGCGCACGTCCGGTGGTCAGCGGTTTAGATATGCTTTGCCTGCCTGCCGACGGCGCGGTCAGTCAGTTGGGGGCGATTACTGATGGCAAATTGTTCCAGGCCAAAGGCCATTTTTACAGTTTAGAAGCCCTGCTGGCGGGTAATTATCTGCTGGCAGAACAGTTTAAAGACGGCCAGTTTGCCACCGTTTATCTGGCACCGCGCGATTATCACCGCGTGCATATGCCGTGCGACGGCGTGCTGCGTGAAATGATTTATGTGCCGGGCGATTTGTTCTCCGTGAACCCGCTGACCGCCGCAAACGTGCCGAACCTGTTCGCCCGTAACGAACGTGTCATCTGCGTCTTTGATACTGAATTTGGCCCGATGGTGCAGATTCTGGTCGGTGCAACGATCGTCGGCAGCATCGAAACCGTCTGGGCAGGCTGCGTCACGCCGCCACGCGAAGGCATCATCAAACGCTGGACTTATCCGGCTGCCGGTGAAGAAGGCGTGATTGCGCTGGAAAAAGGACAGGAAATGGGCCGCTTCAAACTGGGTTCCACGGTCATTAACCTGTTTGCTGCCGGTCAGATCCGCTTTATGCCAAATCTAAGCAACGGTACCGTGACCCGCATGGGCGAACCGTTCGCCGAAGCGGTACGTGCTCCGGCAGCCGCGACGGCGGAACCTGTCGTCGCGGAAGTCCCCGCAACAGAATTACCTTCAGCGACAGAGACGCCTGCCGGTGTGGCCACGGCTGAACCCCAGGTCCCGAAAGACTATTAAGTTTGTCCTGACCTGACGAAAAGAACTGAGAAAAGGATGTGACCGAGTGCGCCTGATCCCCGCCCTGCTGATGAGTTTACTGCTGTCCCTGCCATTGATGGCGGGTGCTGCGCCGACTGAAGATCAGCTCAAACAGGAGCTGAAACAGGCGGAAGCCAACAAAGAAATGGCCAATCAGACGCAGGTGGTTGAGGCGCTGCAAAGCGCGCTTAACTGGCTGAATGAGGCCAGTGTGTCAGCCGGGCGCTCGGCGGAATATCAGAAGGTCATTGACGATTTCCCAAAACTGACGCAGGCCCTGCGTCAGGAACTGCAAAACCAGCCTGACAAACCGCCTGCGGTGGATGACAACATCCCGACCGCGCAGCTGGAGCAGCAAATTCTGCAGGTCAGCAGCCAGCAACTGGAAGAAACCCGCCAGCTGCGTCAGGAGCAGGATCGCTCACGCGACATCAGCGATTCACTGAGTCTTATCCCGCAACAGCAATCCGAAGCCCGTAACGCGCTTGGCGATATTGAGCAACGCATGCAGGCGGCATCCGCAGCGGCGACCTCTTCCCCGCTGGCTCAGGCACAGCTCAGTGCGCTTCAGGCTGAATCGGCGGCGCGCAAAGCGAAAGTGGATGAACTGGAGCTGGCTCAGCTTTCTGCCAATAACCGGCAGGAACTGTCGCGAATGCGCACCGATCTCTACAAAAAGCGCGCCGATTTTCTTGATCAGCAGTTACAGGCGTTACGCAACACACTGAATAACCAGCGCCAGCGCGAAGCCGAGCAGGCGCTGGAAAAAACCGAACTGTTAGCCGAGCAAAGTGGTGAATTGCCCCATTCGATCAGCCAGCAGTTACAGGCGAACCGCGAGTTGTCGCTGGCCCTCAATCAGCAGGCGCAGCGGATGGATCTGATTTCCTCCCAGCAGCGTCAGGCAGCGGCACAGACCCAGCAGGTTCGTCAGGCCATTAATACCATTCGTGAACAGGCCCAGTGGCTTGGCGCGTCTAATCTGTTAGGCGAAACGCTGCGGGCGCAGGTTGCCCGCCTGCCGGATATGCCAAAACCGCAACAGCTTGACCGTGACATGGGGCAGTTGCGTGTTCAGCGTCTGCACTATGAAGATCTGCTGGATAAGCAGGCGATTTACCGTCAGGCCCGGCAGGACGATGGCAAACCGCTGACGGCCGCACAGCAAAAAATTCTGGATGCCCAGTTGCGGACGCAGCGGGATTTACTCAATTCCCTGCTGTCGGGCTGTGATACCCAGATTCTGGAACTGACCAAACTGAAAGTGGCGAACAGCCAGCTGGTGGAAGCGTTGAATGACGTCCACGACGCCGCCCACCGTTATCTGTTCTGGGTGGCCGACGTCAGTGCCATCGGCTTCTCCTATCCGGTTCAGGTCGCTCATGACCTGAAACGTCTGGTTTCTCTGGATTCCCTCAGCCAGCTTGGTGGCGCATCCATGATGATGGTGACCAGCAAGGAAACGCTGCTGCCGTTGTTTGGCGCGCTGATTCTGGTGATCATCAGCATCAGTTCCCGCAAGCACTATTACGCCTTCCTGGAACGCGCCAGCAGTAAAGTCGGCAAAGTCACGCAGGACCATTTCTCGCTGACCATGCGCACCGTGTTCTGGTCGATTCTGGTGGCGATGCCGTTACCGGTGCTGTGGGCGGCGCTGGGCTTCGGGCTGCAAAGCGCGTGGCCGTATCCGATTGCGGTGGCGATAGGCGATGGCGTCACCGCGACCCTGCCGATCCTGTGGGCGTTTATGGTCAGCGCCGCGCTGGCACATCCGCAAGGGTTGTTTGTGGCGCATTTCGGCTGGCCGCAACGGGCGGTATCACGGGCATTGCGCTATTACGCGCTGTCAATCTGGGTGCTGGTGCCGTTAATTATGGCGCTGATTACCTTCGATAATCTGAATGACCGCGAGTTCTCCAACACGCTGGGGCGCTTGTGCTTTGTCCTGCTTTGTATGGTGGTGGCGCTGGTCACCAACAGTCTGAAACGTGCCGGGATCCCGCTGTATCACGATAAAAAAGGCAACAGCGAGAACGTCATCAACAAGGCGCTGTGGTGGATGCTGCTGGGCGCGCCGATCGTGGCCGCGATGGCTTCCCTGATGGGCTACCTCGCGACCTCACAGGCGCTGCTGGCCCGTCTGGAAACCTCCGTCGCCATCTGGTTCGTATTGCTGGTGATTTATCACATTATCCGCCGCTGGATGCTGATCCAGCGACGTCGTATCGCTTTCGAACGCGCCAAGCAGCGCCGGGCTGAAATGCTCAATCAGCGCGCACGCGGTGAGGAAGACGGCCATCAGGTGAGCACCAGCAATGAAGGCACGGTTGAGATTGAAGAACCGGTGGTCGATCTGGATGCCATTTCCGCGCAGTCGCTGCGACTGGTGCGTTCCCTGCTGACGTTGATCGCGCTGATCTCGGTGATCTTCCTGTGGTCTGAAATCCATTCGGCCTTCTCGTTCCTGGAAAATATTCATCTCTGGCAGGTGGCGTCCACGGTTCAGGGCGTGGAGAGCATGCAGCCGATCACGCTGGGATCGGTGTTGATCGCCATTCTGGTGCTGATAATCACCACGCAGCTGGTGCGTAATCTGCCCGCGCTGCTGGAACTGGCGCTGCTGCAACATCTGGACCTGACGCCGGGCACCGGTTATGCGGTGCTGACCGTGACCAAATACGTGTTGCTGCTGATTGGTGGCCTGACCGGATTCTCGCTGATCGGTATCGAATGGGCAAAACTGCAATGGCTGGTGGCGGCACTGGGTGTCGGTCTTGGCTTCGGGTTACAGGAGATTTTCGCCAACTTTATTTCCGGCCTGATCATCCTGTTTGAAAAACCGATCCGTATCGGCGACACCGTGACGATCCGCAACCTGACCGGCAGCATCACCCGGATCAACACACGCGCCACGACGATCGCCGACTGGGACCGCAAGGAGATCATCGTGCCGAACAAGGCCTTTATCACCGAGCAGTTCATCAACTGGTCGCTGTCGGATTCCGTGACCCGTGTGGTGCTGACCGTGCCTGCCCCGTCGGAAGCCAACAGTGAAGAGGTGACCGAAATCCTGCTCAGCGCCGCGCACCGCTGTTCGCTGGTGCTGGACATGCCTGCGCCGGAAGCTTATCTGGTGGATTTACAACAGGGTATTCAGATTTTCGAACTGCGTATGCACGCTGCTGAAATGGCGCACCGTATGCCGCTGCGCCATGAAATTCATCAGCTGATCCTGGCCGGATTCCGCGAGCACGGCATTACGCTGCCATTCCCGCCATTCCAGGTGCGGATGGAAACGCTGCACCGCGCGCAAAATGGCAATAATGCGACCTTTACCAGCAGCAGCAGCAGTGGTCGCAGCAGTAACAGTTCGCGCTCACCGGGCGATTTGTAAGAGTAGAGAGAACAGCAAAAGGGCAGACTCTTCTGCCCTTTTTTACGTCTCAGGATGACAGACTGAGTTTACAGATCGGCGATCAGCGCCGCTGCGGCTTTGCGATGCTGAGATATCAGCGAGCGGATATCCATTCCGACGATTTCGCCGTCGGTCACCCGCCATTTCCCGCCGACCATCACGCGATCGGCCTTTTCAGCGCCACACAGTAATAACGCAGCAATCGGGTCATGGCTGCCGCTGAAACGTAATTCATCGAGTTTAAACAGCGCCAGATCGGCCTGTTTGCCTGCCGCTATCTGCCCGATATCGTCGCGTCCGATAAGCTTCGCCGAGCCGCGTGTGGCCCAGCCCAGCACCCTTTCTGGCGTGACATATTCCGCACCGTATTTCAGACGTTGCAGATACAGCGCCTGCCGCGCTTCATACATCAGATTCGAGGCGTCATTTGAGGCCGAGCCGTCAACGCCCAGCCCGATCGGTACGCCCGCCGCTTCCAGATCCCGTGTCGGACACATGCCGGAAGCCAGCCGCATATTGGATACCGGACAATGACAGATACCGGTGCCCGCCGCGCCCAGACGCTGAATTTCGTCAGCGTTAAAATGGATGCCGTGCGCCAGCCATGTACGGTCGCTCAGCCAGCCGACACTTTCCAGATAATCAACGGTACGCAGACCAAACATGTTCAGGCAAAACTGTTCTTCATCCAGCGTTTCCGCCAGATGGGTATGCAGCCGGACATCTTCCCGCTGCGCCAGTTTCGCGCTCTCACGCATAATCTCAGTGGTGACCGAAAACGGCGAACACGGCGCCAGCGCAATCTGCATCCACGCGCCCTCACCGCGCTGATGATAGCGGTCAATCAGACGCTGACTGTCCTGCAAAATCACCTCGCCCGATTGCACTGTTTGCTCCGGCGGCAGACCGCCCTGTTCTTCACCAAGACTCATCGAGCCGCGCGTCAGCAGCGCACGCATGCCCAGCTCACGGACCACATCGACCTGCACATCAATGGCTTCTTCCATGCCCTGCGGGAAAAGATAATGATGGTCAGTGGTGGTGGTACAACCGGAAAGCAACAGTTCCGCCATCGCCACGCGGCTTGCCAGCCCCAGCGCCTCCGGCCCTAAACGCGCCCAGACGGGATAGAGTTTTTTCAGCCACGGGAATAACGGCACGTTGACCACGGGCGCCCAGGCCCGGGTCAGCGTCTGATAGAAATGGTGATGGGTATTGATCAGCCCCGGTAACAGCACAGATTCTGAGGCATCATAAATATGATCGACCGGCTGCGAAGGCTGCTGACCGGCGGCCAGCAACTCAGCTATCTTCTGCCCTTCAATGACGATGCCGCCACGGGCATCGAGTGAATTTGCGGTAAAAACCGCCAGCGGATTTTTTATCCACGTGCGTTGTTCTGACATATCTGACTTCCTTTTTAAGGTCAGTAAATTCAAAAAGTGAGTCAGCTCAGTTATGCCCTGTCTGCTGATCCAGGGGCGCAACGCGCGGGATTTCAGTGAACCTTTATCTCCTCTGTCACCACAGAGGTAATGCGCTCTGCCGGCATCAGTAAGTTGAGCAGGATAGCGATAACGCCGCCGCTGGTCACCGCATGGCCGAAGATATTGCCGACAATTGGCGGGAACTGGCTGAGCACGTCCGGTACGGCTTCAATGCCCAGACCGATGCCAAAGGCGATGGCGATAATCAGCATTTCGCGGCGTCCGACCGGCGACTGCGTCATGATGCGGATGCCCGCCGCGACCACGCTGCCAAACATCACCAGCGTTGCGCCACCCAGCACCGGCGCAGGGATTTGCTGCAACACTTCGCCGATAAACGGGAACAGCCCGAGCACTAACAATACCGCGCCGATATACATGCCGACAAAACGACTGGCGACGCCGGTCATCTGGATCACGCCGTTATTCTGCGCGAAGGTGGTGTTAGGGAATGATGAGAAGGCCGCCGCAATAATACAGCTGATGCCGTCCGCCAGGATCCCGCCTTTCAGGCGTTTGCGGAAGCTTTCGCCTTCAATCGGCTGCTGTGACAGCATGCAGTTAGCCGTCAGATCGCCCACGGCTTCCAGAATGCTGATAAACGACACCAGCGCGATCGGCACGAAGATGATCCAGTCGAATTTAAACCCGAAGCGGAACAGTTGCGGCAGGGCAAACCAGTCGCCCTGCAAGGGTTTCACTGTCAGATGGCCGGTCAGTGCCGCCGCGATACAGCCGGCAACAATCCCCAACACGATGGATGACAGACGCAGCCAGCGCACGTTGATACGGTTGCAGGCGACAATCACCAGCAGCGTCAGTGCGCCCAGCCCGAGGTTAGCCGGTGCGCCGAAATTCGCGGCACCGTGGCCGCCCGCCCAGTCGGTGATGCTGACTTTAATCAGGCTGATGCCAATCAGCGCGATCACAGTGCCGCTGACCAGCGGGGTGAACACGCGGCGCATCTGGCCGATAAACCGGCTGACCAGCAACGGAATAAAAGCGGCCACGAAGTTCACGCCAAAAATCATCGCCATGATGTCTTCCGGCGAGCCACCACGGCTTTTCACCAGCATACCGCCGGAGAGGATCACCCCCAGAAACGCAAAACTGGTGCCTTGCAGACAAATCATCCCCGCGCCCACCGACATAAACCGGCGCGCCTGAATGAATGTCCCGATGCCGGATGCCAGCAAAGACATGCTGATCAGATAAGGCAGATAGGCATTCAGCCCCAGCACCGAGCCGATAATCAGCGGCGGGGTGATGATGCCGACGACGCTCGCCAGCACATGCTGGATGGCGGTGAAGAATGCCGGTGCCGGTGCGATGCGCTCTTCCAGTCCATAAAGAAGTTCTTTGTCGTTGGATTCTGACATAACGGGTTTTCCGGATGATGAGTGATGATCCGGTAATGCATAAATCAGGCCAGCGGCAGGAAAATTTACGTTAAGGCACAGAAAATGCCCTGCGGATGCGGGCTGGAGGGAAACAGGGCAGCCTGAAACTTTAAAATCAGTGTTTCGCCATTTAGGTACTTTTGTTTCAGAAAAAGTGCATTTTTGGTTTCATTGCACACTATCAGGGCAAAAAAACAGGGGAGGGAGAAAAAACCCTGATCAGAAAATCAGGGCTTCGGTCAGATCAGGCGCGGGTCACCGGGAAGGCCAGCACATCACTCAGGCTGTCAGCGCCGAGGGCAATCATAATCAGGCGGTCAACACCCAGCGCCACACCGGAACACTCCGGCATACCGTGCGCTAAGGCATCCAGCAGATTATTATCGACAGGATGCTGCGGCAGGCCACGCGCCGTACGTTTGCGGTTATCCTGCTCGAATCGCTGACGCTGCTCGCGACTGTCTGTCAGTTCACGGAAACCGTTCGCCAGCTCAATGCCTTTGTAATACACCTCAAAACGCTCCGCCACACGGTGGTCTTCCGTGCTGATTTCTGCCAGAGCGGCCTGGGTCGCCGGGAAGTGATAAACGAACGTCGGTTTGTCGCGGCCAATGTGTGGCTCGACGCCCATGGTGAACAACAGCTGCAACAGCGTATCGCGGTCTTCTTCGGTATCGGCAATGTTGGATAAATCCAGTTTCGCCGCCGCTTCACGCAACTCGGTTTTATCGGCTGACAACGGATCCACGCCGAGATGGCGGGTAAACGCCTGCTGATAAGAGAGTGTTTCTGCGGTATCGCAGTCGAGAACCTGCTGGAGCAAATCATCCACTTCATTCATCAGACGGTACATGTCATAACGCGGACGGTACCATTCCAGCATGGTGAATTCGGGGTTGTGATGACGCCCGGCTTCTTCATTACGGAAGCTGCGTCCCATCTGATAAATCGGACCACTGCCCGCCGCCAGCAGACGTTTCATGTGATATTCCGGGCTGGTCATCAGATACAACGTCATGCCATCAGCCGCACCCGGTCCGACAAAACGTGTCTCAAACGGCACCAGATGAATGTCGGTCACCGTGGCCTGACTCATGGCTGGCGTTTCGACTTCCAGTACGCCGCGATCGGCAAAGAAACGTCGAATCTCAGCGAGAATAGCCGCACGCTTCAACAAATTGGCGATGGGAGCACTGGGTTGCCAGCTTGCTGTTTCGCTCATGGTGATTTACTCCGAATTCAGAAAAGTCATGCAGTCTACCTGCATCCCCGCAGGCAAACAAATATCTCATTTTGCAAAGCACAATGCAGAGAAAGCCTAAACCCGCGTTCACATCAAATTACCACTTCTACCCCTTTGGTATCATAATTCCCTTACAAACTATAAGAATATCAGCCGCCGGGACAGCGCCTGTATGTCATCGGGGTTCACTAACTCTTCGATTCTGAAGAGCTTTTCGCGGGTGTTTCAAACCCGATCTCATTGATGATAGTGGAGGAATGCAGTGCAAACCTTTAACGCCGACATTGCAATTATAGGTGCAGGTGGGGCGGGTTTACGCGCAGCAATAGCCGCAGCGGAAGCCAATCCCAACCTGAATATCGCGTTGATTTCGAAAGTGTACCCAATGCGCAGCCACACGGTGGCCGCCGAAGGCGGTTCGGCCGCAGTGACGCAAGATCACGACAGTTTTGATTTTCACTTCCAGGATACCGTTTCCGGAGGCGACTGGCTGTGTGAGCAGGACGTGGTGGAACATTTCGTTCATCAGTGCCCGACTGAAATGGCCCAGCTGGAACTGTGGGGTTGCCCGTGGAGCCGTAAAGAGGACGGTTCCGTCAATGTCCGCCGCTTCGGCGGGATGAAGATCGAACGCACATGGTTCGCTGCCGATAAAACCGGCTTCCACATGCTGCACACCCTGTTTCAGACGTCCCTGAAATACCCGCAAATCAAACGCTTCGATGAGCATTTCGTTCTCGACATTCTGGTCGATGAAGGCCAGGTGCGCGGCGTGGTCGCCATCAATATGATGGAAGGCACCCGCGTACAAATCCGTGCCAACGCGGTGGTCATGGCGACCGGCGGTGCAGGCCGCGTTTACCGTTACAACACCAACGGCGGCATCGTCACCGGCGATGGCATGGGCATGGCGTTCCGCCACGGCATTCCGCTGCGCGACATGGAGTTCGTGCAATATCATCCGACCGGCCTGCCGGGTTCCGGCATTCTGATGACGGAAGGCTGTCGTGGTGAAGGCGGTATTCTGGTCAATAAAGACGGTTACCGTTATCTGCAGGATTACGGCATGGGACCGGAAACGCCGCTGGGCGAGCCGAAAAATAAATACATGGAACTCGGTCCGCGCGACAAAGTCTCTCAGGCGTTCTGGCACGAATGGCGCGCCGGACGCACCATCGAAACCCCGCGCGGCGACGTGGTATATCTGGATTTACGTCATCTGGGCGAGAAAAAACTGCGCGAACGTCTGCCCTTTATCTGCGAGCTGGCTAAAGCCTACGTCGGCGTCGATCCGATTACCGATCCGATCCCGGTGCGCCCTACCGCACACTACACCATGGGCGGGATCGAAACGGATGCGCAGTGTGAAACCCGAATCAAAGGTCTGTTTGCGGTCGGCGAATGTTCTTCTGTCGGCCTGCACGGTGCTAACCGCCTCGGCTCAAACTCACTGGCAGAACTGGTGGTGTTCGGGCGTATGGCCGGTGAAAAAGCGGCAGAACGCGCAGCAGAAGCCAAAGATACCAGCAACAGTGCAGCGTTAGACGCACAGGTGCGTGATATCGAAAACCGTCTTGCCGCACTGATGGCACAGGAAGGCGATGAAAGCTGGGCGGCCATCCGTGACGAAATGGGTCTGGCGATGGAAGAAGGTTGCGGCATTTACCGCACCACCGAGCTGATGCAGAAAACCATCGATAAGCTGGCGGAACTGAAGGAACGCTTCAAACGGGTGAAAATCCAGGATACCTCCAGCGTGTTCAATACCGATTTGCTGTACACCATCGAACTGGGGCATGGCCTGGAAGTCGCCGAATGTATGGCGCATTCCGCAATCAATCGTCGCGAATCACGTGGCGCACATCAGCGTCTCGATGAAGGTTGTACTGAACGTGATGACGTGAATTTCCTCAGGCATACCCTGGCCTTTTATCAGCCAGATTCCGCCCCGCGTCTGGAATACGGTGACGTGAAAATTACCACGCTGCCTCCGGCAAAACGTGTGTACGGCGGGGAATCTGAGACTCACGATAAAAAAGATAAGGAGCAATCACGTGGCTAAAATGCGCAGCCTGAAGGTTGAAATCATGCGCTATAACCCGGAAACGGACAGCGCGCCGCATCCGGTGGTGTATGACGTGCCTTTCGATGAAACAACGTCACTGCTCGATGCGCTGGGTTACATCAAAGATCATCTGGCAGCAGACCTTTCCTACCGCTGGTCGTGCCGTATGGCGATCTGCGGCTCCTGCGGCATGATGATCAACAAGGTGCCGAAACTGGCCTGCAAAACCTTCCTGCGGGAATACCCGGAAGGCATGCAGGTGGAAGCGCTGGCGAATTTCCCGGTCGAGCGTGATCTGGTGGTCGATATGACCCACTTTATCGAAAGCCTGGAAGCCATCAAACCTTACATTATCGGCAATACCCGCACCGTGGGTGAAGGCCCCGGTAAACAAACCCCGGCGCAAATGGAGAAATATCATCAGTTCTCCGGCTGCATCAACTGCGGTTTATGCTACGCCGCCTGCCCGCAGTTTGGCCTGAATCCTGAATTCATCGGCCCCGCCGCTATCACTCTCGCGCACCGCTACAACCTCGATAACCGTGACCACGGCAAGGCGCAACGTATGCCGCAGTTAAACGGTCAGAACGGCGTCTGGAGTTGTACGTTCGTCGGGTATTGCTCCGAAGTCTGTCCGAAGCACGTCGACCCTGCTGCCGCCATTCAGCAAGGCAAAGTCGAAAGCGCTAAAGACTTCATGATCGCGAGGCTGAGACCGCAATGAGGGAGGACAATATGACAACGCAAAGTACAGGCAGCAAACGTAAACCCTACGTGCGTCAGATGAAAGCCAGCTGGTGGCAAAGCCTGCCGTTCTACCGGTTTTACATGATCCGTGAAGGCACGGCGGTCCCGGCGGTGTGGTTCAGCCTGTTGCTGCTGGCGGGAATTTTCTCGTTACGCAACGGCGCGGAAAGCTGGGCGGGTTTTGTGCATTTTCTGCAAAATCCGGTGGTTTTGCTGATTAACCTCATCGCCCTGCTCGCGGCCTTGCTGCATACCAAAACCTGGTTCGAACTGGCACCGAAAGCCTCCATTGTTGTGGTGAAAGGCAAAAAAATGGGACCGGAACCGGTCATTGCCGGTTTCTGGGGCGTGACCGTTGTCGTGACGCTGGTTATTCTCGCCATCGCACTGTTTCTTTAAGGAGGCGACATGAAAAATACTCTTCCTAAACGTTCAGATGAGCCGGTGTTCTGGGGATTGTTTGGTGCCGGTGGTATGTGGAGCGCGATTTTCGCGCCGGTGATGATTCTGCTGGTGTGCTTTCTGCTGCCGCTGGGATTTTTCCCCGGTGACGCACTGAGTTATCCGCGTGTGCTGGCGTTCGCGCAGAGCTGGATCGGGCGGCTGTTCCTGCTGCTGATGATCGTGCTGCCGCTGTGGTGCGGACTGCACCGGATCCATCATGCGATGCATGACCTGAAGATCCACGTTCCGGCCGGTAAATGGGTGTTCTACGGGCTGGCAACGATCTTAAGTATTGTCACCCTTATCGTACTGATCCGTCTCTGATCCCTTCGGATCTGACTTTCCAGCGGCCATCTCTCTGGCCGCTGCTTTCATTTTTCCCCGCCGGTTTTCCCTTTTCCCGTGTTGTTACCTACACTTAGTCGAAACACTAAGGAAGGAAACTCTATGCGTATCTGGTCAAAACTCGGCGTCATCGTGACAGCAATCATGTCTGTCGCCTGTAGCGTCACACCACCGAAAGACGTCAACGTCGTCAATAACTTCGAACTCACCCGCTATCTGGGCACCTGGTATGAAGTCGCCAGACTGGATCATCGTTTTGAGAGCGGGCTGGAGCGCGTCACGGCGAATTACAGCCTGCGCGACGATGGCGGTGTGAAAGTCATTAACCGCGGATTTAATCCGCAGAAGAATAAATGGCAGGAAAGCGAAGGCAAAGGTTACTTCACCGGATCGCCTGCGCGGGCGGCGCTCAAGGTGTCATTCTTCGGCCCGTTCTATGGCGGCTATAACGTGATTGAGCTGGATAAGGATTATCAGTACGCGCTGGTTTGCGGCCCAGATAAAAGCTATTTGTGGATCCTGTCACGCACTCCGACGCTGGATGACAGCGTGAAGCAGAAGCTTCTGCAAACCGCGCAGCGGTATGGATTTGATACCAGCAAACTGGTGTGGGTGAAACAGCCCTGATTCTTGTGCCCCATAAACAACACTGCCTGCATCAATGTGCAGGCAGACTTCAGCTTACTTCACGTCAATTACCGCTATTGTGCGCTTTTCTGAATGGCTTCCCCACCGGCAGAGACATCTTCCCCCACGCCACGCGTGGTGTTGCAGGCGGTTAACGCAGAAGACAGGATAAGAACAGACAAGATAGCGAGGATACTTTTCTTCAACATATAAATTTCCTTCCTATAAGAGAATGTAAAGTACGACGCTTTAAGTGTAGATAACTTTCAGGAAATTGAAGCGAACAGGAGGGATTTTAGGACTGTTGGAAAAACGAGGCTGAAGAATCAGCCTGCTTTGGAAATCGCGCCACCCAGATGCTGGATGTCTTCACCGAAACCATGAACCGTGTTGCAGCCGGATAACGAAGCCAGCAACATCACTGAAACCACGATAAACATCATCTTCTTCAACATGGTAAACACAATCCAATTCAACAAGTTGGGGCTGGAAAGCTGCGACAGGCTTTCACCTGCGGCAGCTTTCATCCGACGTAATAAGTCCTGAGAACTTATTTAACGCGGGAAACGTATTCGCCAGAGCGGGTGTCACAACGGACGATTTCGCCGATCTGCACGAACAATGGCACTTTAACCACAGCGCCGGTGCTCAGGGTCGCTGGTTTGCCGCCGGTACCTGCGGTATCACCTTTCAGGCCCGGATCAGTATCGACAACTTCAGCTTCGATGAAGTTCGGTGGCTGAACCGCGATAGGACGGCCATCCCACAGAGTCACGATACATTCTGCGTTGTCCTGCAGCCATTTAGAGGCGTCAGAAACGGTTTTCTCTTCAACCTGATGCTGTTCAAACGTCTCAGGGTGCATGAAGTGGTAGAACTCACCGTCGTTGTACAGGTAGTTCATGTTGGTATCTACAACATCAGCGCCTTCACATGAGTCAGTAGATTTGAAGGTTTTTTCGACACGGGAACCGGTCAGCAGACGACGCATTTTAACGCGTGCGAAAGCCTGGCCTTTGCCTGGTTTTACAAATTCACTGGATTCGATAGCGTAAGGCTCGCCCTCGAACATGATTTTAAGACCCGGACGGAAATCGTTGCTAGAATAAGTCGCCATGATGGCCCTCTAATTTTAAACTGGTATTAGCCAAAAAAATGGCAAACATTGTAACCCTAAACACGCCATTTAGAGAAGATTGGTTGTATCAACTCGGCGATGTTATCACTGACCCGGATGAACTGCTTACTCTTCTGGCACTTAACGACAATGCAGAACTGCAAAGTGGGCGTGAAGCCCGTCGTTTGTTCCCGCTTCGCGTGCCCCGCGCCTTTGTGGCACGTATGCAGCCGGGCGATCCACAGGATCCTTTACTGCTTCAGGTATTGACCGCACGCGAGGAATTTATCGCCGCGCCGGGCTTTACCACTGACCCGCTTGATGAACAACGCAGCGTTGTTCCGGGTCTGTTGCACAAGTATAGCAATCGCGCCCTGTTACTGGTGAAAGGCGGATGTGCGGTAAATTGCCGCTACTGTTTCCGCCGTCATTTCCCGTATCAGGACAACCAGGGAAATAAGGCCAACTGGGTTCAGGCGCTGGATTATATCCGCACACGCCCCGAACTCGATGAAATTATTTTCTCCGGCGGCGATCCGCTGATGGCGAAAGATCACGAACTCGACTGGTTGATCAGCGAACTGGAAGGCATCGCGCACATTAAGCGGCTGCGTATCCATACCCGTTTGCCGGTCGTGATCCCTGCCCGCATCACCGATACCTTCTGCCAGCGCCTTGAAAAATCACGACTTCAGGTACTGATGGTGACGCACATCAATCACGCCAATGAGATTGATGATGCGTTGCGCGCCAGCATGGCGAAGCTGAAACGCCACGGCGTGACACTGCTCAATCAAAGCGTGCTGCTGCGTGGCGTCAATGATTCTGCTGATGTGCTTGCTGCGCTGAGTAACGCCCTGTTCGATGCCAGCATTTTGCCTTACTACATCCATGTGCTGGATAAAGTACAGGGCGCGGCGCATTTCATGGTGAATGACGACGAAGCGCGCGTCATCATGAAGGGGCTGATGAGTAAAGTGTCAGGTTATATGGTGCCGAAACTGACCCGCGAGATTGGCGGCGAGCCAAGCAAAACCATTTTGGATCTGCGGCTGAAGCAGTGTTAACAACCTAATCTCCCCCCAAATAATTCAAGTTGCAGGAAGGCGGCAAGTGAGGGAATCCCGATGAGCTTACTCAGGTAAGTGATTCGGGTGACTGAACGTAGCCAACGCGCCTGCAGCCTGAAGAATGAAGGGGGAATGCAAAAAGGGATGCCACGGGCATCCCTTTAGTATTTATAGCCTTCACGCGACTATGGGCACTTATAAACCTGACCGACCATTTTGCTGTCAACCGGTGCAAAGCTGGACAGGAAGTTCTGTGACGGGCTGTTGGCACCATAGATGGTGTTGCCGCCCATGGCTGCCGCTTTGTTACGCAGGTCATTGGCTGCACCACGCATGGAGCTGCCGTCGCCGCCGGTACCGGAGAACCAGTTGCTTTGGGCACCCGTTACTGCGCCAAGCAGCTGACATTCAGCGCCTGGTTTGTCGTCGGTGAATTTCACCTGCTGGCCCGCTGCATCCAGTTGATGAGTGGTACTGCACCCGGCAAGCAGCGCGATAGCTGACAGGCCCAGTAACATTTTAATCCGCATCACTTTCCCCATTTGTTTTTGTAATCACATAAAGCCTATCAGAAAACACCTGGCTCTCTTAGGCATCCGTTGCCACGCATACCCAAGTTTGCGCTATCGGTAAAAATCCGAAACCACGCAGAAATGAGTCTACACGCTAAAGGCCGACGACAATGAGAGTTATCTTACTGAACCTGATAAAAAAGGGTCAAATAAAAAAACCCGGCCTTTTCAGACCGGGTTTCTTCAGTACGTTGTGTCAGTAAGCAAAAATGCCCGCTGATTTGGCGTACCTGCGGATGAACGCAGGGGGATGATGATTACATCATGCCGCCCATACCGCCCATGCCACCCATACCGCCAGCGCCGCCCATATCGACTTTATCGTCTTTCGGCAGGTCGGTGATCATGCACTCAGTGGTGATCATCAGGCCAGCGACAGAAGACGCGTACTGCAGCGCAGAACGGGTCACTTTCGTTGGATCCAGGATACCCATTGCGATCATGTCGCCGTACTGTTCAGTGTAAGCGTTGTAACCGAAGCTGCCTTCGCCTGCTTTCACTTTGTTGGCGATAACAGAGGCTTCTTCACCTGCGTTCACTACGATCTGACGCAGTGGAGATTCCATTGCGCGCAGAGCAACGCGGATACCCACGTTCTGGTCGTCGTTGTCGCCGGTCAGGTTAGCCAGAGTGTGAGCAACGCGGATCAGCGCAACACCACCACCTGCAACCACGCCTTCTTCTACCGCAGCACGGGTTGCGTGCAGGGCATCTTCAACGCGGGCTTTCTTCTCTTTCATTTCAACTTCAGTCGCTGCGCCTACTTTCAGAACGGCTACGCCGCCTGCCAGTTTAGCCACACGCTCTTGCAGTTTTTCGCGGTCGTAATCAGACGTCGCTTCTTCGATCTGCTGACGGATCTGAGAAACACGGCCCTGGATTGTTGCTTCTTCGCCAACGCCATCGATGATGATGGTGGTGTCTTTGTTGATAACAACACGTTTCGCCTGACCCATATCTTCCAGAGTCGCTTTTTCCAGTTCCAGACCGATCTCTTCAGAGATAACGGTACCGCCGGTCAGAGTTGCGATATCCTGCAGCATAGCTTTACGACGGTCGCCGAAGCCTGGTGCTTTAACCGCAGCCACTTTCACGATGCCACGCATGGTGTTCACTACCAGCGTCGCCAGGGCTTCGCCTTCCACGTCTTCAGCAATGATCAGCAGTGGTTTACCGGCTTTCGCAACGGCTTCCAGTACTGGCAGCATTTCACGGATGTTAGAAATTTTCTTGTCAGCCAGCAGGATGAACGGGCTTTCAAGTTCAACAGAACCGGTTTCTGGTTTGTTGATGAAGTACGGAGACAGGTAACCGCGGTCGAATTGCATACCTTCAACAACGTCCAGCTCGTCTTGCAGGCCGGTACCTTCTTCAACAGTGATGACGCCTTCTTTGCCGACTTTTTCCATCGCTTCAGCGATCAGTTTACCGACAGTTTCGTCGGAGTTAGCAGAGATGGTACCAACCTGTGCGATAGCTTTAGAGTCAGCGCAAGGTACGGATAATTTTTTCAGTTCTTCAACCGCATGAACGACAGCTTTGTCGATACCACGTTTCAGATCCATCGGGTTCATACCGGCGGCAACAGCTTTCAGGCCTTCAGTGATGATGGCTTGTGCCAGAACGGTTGCGGTAGTGGTACCGTCACCCGCTGCATCGTTCGCTTTGGACGCGACTTCTTTCACCATCTGTGCGCCCATGTTTTCGAACTTGTCTTCCAGTTCGATTTCACGTGCAACGGACACGCCGTCTTTAGTGATGGTTGGTGCGCCGAAAGATTTGTCCAAAACCACGTTGCGGCCTTTAGGGCCCAGGGTCACTTTTACTGCATCAGCAAGGATGTTTACGCCACGCAGCATTTTCACACGGGCGTCGTTACCGAATTTTACTTCTTTAGCTGCCATTGTTAATTTCCCTTAAATTCGTTCTGTTCAGAAAAAAGTGGATCGGGGGACGATCAGGCTTCTACGATTGCCAGAATGTCGCTCTCAGACATGATCAACACTTCTTCATTGTCGATCTTCTCAGCTTTCACGCCGTAACCGTCGTTGAAAATGACGATGTCGCCAACTTTCACGTCCAGCGCTTTCACTTCACCGTTTTCCAGAATGCGACCATGGCCGACAGCCAGGATTTCGCCACGGGTAGATTTACCAGCAGCTGAGCCAGTCAGAACGATGCCGCCAGCGGATTTAGATTCTACTTCTTTACGCTTGACGATAACGCGGTCATGCAATGGACGAATTTTCATTGATAACTCTCCTGTGAGCGGGTCCATATCTATTTTTAGGGTTGAATGCCTGACAAAGTCCTGCCCGGCCTCGTGGTTTGTTTAATGGGGGCGATACCCTGCCCTTCAAGGGGAAGAACAGAAAAAAATTTCGCTTTTTCTTTCGCACCTCAGGTCAGTAAAAAACCGCCTGAAATACTCTTCCCAACAATGTCTTAACAATCAAGGCCACAGAGATTAGCGATCGCGGTGCTCTGTGTCGTCATCTTTTTTTGGTGAAACCAGACGTTCCTGCGTTTCATCCGTCCGCTGGAACTCGCCATCGAAGGTATTCCCCGTTGGCGCGCTGCTTCCCCAGTTGCCACCGGAACGCACAATGTTCAGATGCGGCATCAGTTTAAGCGTCAGTCGTTTCTGGATGGGCGGCAATAACAGCAGTAAGCCGAGGAAATCGGTAAAGAAACCCGGCACCAGCAGCAGGAAACCGGCAATCACCAGCGAAACACTTTTGACCATTTCAGCCGCCGGGCTTTCACCGACAGCCAGTTTTTGCTGCAACTGCATAAAGGTTTTCATGCCCTGATTTTTCACCAGAGAAACACCGACGCAGGAGGTGAATACCACCAGCAATAATGTGGTGGCAACACCGACAACCGCAGCCACCTTGATAAATAAGGTGATTTCAATGTAAGCCAGCAGGAATAACAGTAGTAACGGTAACCAGCGCACCGCATTCTCCTTGTAATGTGGCTCCGAACGCCCTTTCGCAGAGGCATTCCAAACCCTGAATAAGTGCCTGCTCGGGATCTTTGCATTCAAAGAAATGCAGGCTGACTACACTGAGATGGTGCTTCATCATCAGGATTTCAAGCGTCAGACCTGATTTAATTGAGCGGGTAAATGATTTGTGAGAATTCTCACAGATACTAAAAACTTGCACAGTAATAGGGCAGGATAGTGATCTTAGTACGTGCAATTCGTCTGAAGCAGCATATGATCGCCTTCGTTGCGAAAACAACGGTTGATCGTTTTAAATTCACCACAGTAAGTAACATAATTTTAAACATCGCATAACGCTTTAGTACCGAAGAGAAGGTTCTCATGTCAAACACCATTCGTATCGAGGAAGACCTGCTGGGCACGCGCGAAGTACCAGCAGAAGCTTATTACGGCATTCACACCCTGCGGGCGATTGAAAACTTCTATATCAGCAACACCAAGATCAGCGATGTCCCTGAGTTTGTACGTGGCATGGTGATGGTAAAAAAAGCGGCGGCGCTGGCCAACAAAGAGCTGCGCACCATCCCACGTCATATTGCGGATATCATTATTCAGGCGTGCGACGAAGTGCTTGATAAAGGCAAATGCATGGACCAGTTCCCTATCGACGTCTATCAGGGCGGCGCGGGAACCTCGGTAAATATGAACACGAATGAAGTGCTGGCGAACATCGGTCTGGAACTGATGGGACACCAGAAAGGCGATTACCAGTTCCTCAATCCAAACGATCATCTCAACAAATGCCAGTCCACCAATGACGCCTACCCGACCGGTTTTCGTATCGCGGTGTATGCCTCGTTGCTGAAACTGGTCGATGCCATTTCCCAGCTGGGTGACGGCTTTGAGCGTAAAGCAAAAGAATTCGAAAACATCATCAAAATGGGCCGCACCCAGTTACAGGACGCCGTTCCGATGACTCTCGGTCAGGAATTCCACGCGTTTAACGTGCTGCTCAAAGAAGAGACCCGCAACCTGATGCGCACCGGCGAATTACTGCTGGAAGTGAACCTCGGTGCGACGGCTATCGGCACCCGTCTGAATACGCCGGAAGGTTATCAGCAGCTGGCGGTAGAGAAACTGGCAGAAGTCAGCAATCTGGCCTGCGTACCGGCGGAAGATCTGATCGAAGCGACGTCCGACTGCGGCGCTTACGTGATGGTGCACAGCTCGCTGAAGCGTCTGGCGGTGAAGCTTTCGAAAATCTGTAACGACCTGCGCCTGCTGTCTTCCGGTCCGCGTGCCGGTCTGAATGAAATCAATCTGCCGGAATTGCAGGCAGGTTCTTCCATCATGCCCGCCAAGGTGAACCCGGTTATTCCTGAAGTGGTGAACCAGGTGTGCTTCAAAGTCATCGGTAACGACGTGTGCGTCACCATGGCAGCGGAAGCGGGCCAGTTACAGCTGAACGTGATGGAGCCGGTGATTGGTCAGGCGATGTTTGAGTCAGTGCATATCCTGACGAACGCCTGCTACAATCTGCTGGAAAAATGCATCAACGGCATTACCGCCAACAAAGAAGTGTGTGAGTTCTACGTCTTCAACTCGATCGGGATCGTCACTTATCTGAACCCGTTCATCGGCCACCACAACGGCGATATCGTCGGCAAGATTTGTGCGGAAACCGGGAAGAGCGTCCGGGAAGTCGTGCTTGAGCGCGGCCTGCTGACCGAAGCCGAGCTGGATGACATTTTCTCTATCGAAAACCTGAAACATCCGGCCTACAAGGCCAAACGCTATACCGATGAAAATGAACAGTAACAGACTTTACGGATGACCTTTTAAAGGCTCGTTGTTCTGCGGAACAGCGGGCCTTTTTACTTTTCATGACACAACAATCACATAACAATTAATTATCAATTCCTTAAGGAGTGCTGGGAATATGGACGGACAACCATGTTAATTATCGAATTTATTATTGTACTGGCGGCGATTTTCCTCGGTGCGCGCCTTGGCGGCATCGGCATTGGTTTCGCGGGCGGACTAGGCGTGCTGGTGCTGGCGCTGATTGGCGTTAAACCGGGGACCATTCCGTTTGACGTCATTTCCATCATCATGGCAGTGATCGCGGCGATCTCAACCATGCAGGTAGCGGGCGGGATGGATTATCTGGTGCAGCAAACCGAAAAACTGCTGCGTCGCAATCCGAAACACATCACGATCCTCGCGCCGATCGTCACCTACTTTCTGACGATTATGGCAGGCACCGGCAATATCTCGCTTTCCGCCTTACCGGTCATTGCTGAAGTGGCTAAAGAACAGGGTATTAAGCCTTGTCGCCCGCTCTCAACCGCCGTGGTAGCCGCGCAGATAGCGATCACCGCCTCGCCGATTTCCGCCGCCGTGGTGTATATGGCCTCCACCATGGAAGGTCATGGCGTGAGTTATCTTCATCTGCTGATGGTGATGATCCCCGCCACGCTGGTCGCCGTGATCCTGATGTCACTGATGGTCAGCTGGTGTTTTGACTCGAAACTGTCCAATGACCCGGTGTATCTCAAGCGTTATGAAGAAGGGCTGATTCAGCTGCGGGGCGATAAAGTGCCGGAGATCAAACGCGGCGCCAAACTCTCGGTGTTACTGTTCCTGCTCGGTGTCCTGACGGTGGTCGCGTATGCGGTCATCAACAGCCCGAGTCTGGGCTGGGTCGCGCAGCCGGTGATGACCACCAACAGCGCCATCCTGATTATCATGCTCAGCGTGGCGACGTTAATCACCCTGCTTTGCAGCATTGATACCGACGCGATTCTGACGTCCAGCACCTTTAAATCCGGCATGAGCGCCTGTATTTGTATCCTCGGCGTGGCGTGGCTGGGCGACACCTTTGTACAGGCCAATCTCGGCTGGATTAAAGAGACCGCGGGCGGTTTGATCCAGGCGCATCCGTGGTTGCTGGCGGTGATTTTCTTCTTCAGTTCTGCCCTGTTGTATTCGCAGGCGGCTACCACCAAAGCCCTGCTGCCAATGGCGCTGGCGCTGAGTGTGTCGCCGCTGACCGCCGTGGGTTCCTTTGCGGCCGTTTCTGGCTTATTCATTCTGCCGACTTACCCGACGTTGGTGGCTGCCGTGCAGATGGATGACACCGGCACGACCCGCATCGGCCGCTTCGTCTTTAACCATCCGTTCTTTATTCCCGGCACCATCGGCGTGTTCCTGTCGGTACTTTTCGGATTCGGTTTCGGCAGTATTATTCTCTGACAGTTTTCCGGGGGCTGCGGCCCCCGTTAAGCACAGCGGGGCTTTCTGCTCAGCGACTGCTCAGGGTATACTCACCTTTCATTAACGCGTTATGGCATGATGCCGCGCGCATCTTCTGTCGGTTCACTCAGTGGCTGTTCATCTGCCGCGACAAAGAGAATTTTACTCCGCATGGATCACCGCATTTTTCGACTCTTCTTTCTGCTTTGCAGCCTGTGTCTTTTGCCGCTTCAGGCAAACGCGTCTTTATTTGGCAAACCCGCCGCACCGCAGTTTGTGCCGGTGGATCAGGCATTCAGCTTTGACTTTCAGCAGCAAGGTCACGACCTCAAACTGAACTGGCAGATCCGCGAGGGTTATTACTTATATCGCAGCAAAATTGAGCTTGAACCGAAAAATGCCCAACTCGCTGCGTTCCTGCTGCCGAAAGGCCGTGATCACCATGATGAGTTTTTTGGTGACAGCGAAGTGTATGAAAATGCCCTGAACCTGACGATCCCGCTGCGACAAGCCAGTGCCGATGCGACCGTGCGTGTGACCTATCAGGGATGCGCCGCTGCAGGATTCTGCTATCCGCCGGAAACCCGCGATGTGCCGCTGAATCCTGTCACGGAACCCGCACGCGCCAGCACGCCGGCAACGGAACCCGCAGCGGTGATCGCGACGCCGGAAAAACAATCCACGCCACTGCCCTTCTCTCCGCTCTGGGCCTTGCTGATCGGCATGGGTATTGCCTTTACGCCTTGTGTGCTGCCGATGTATCCGCTGATTTCCGGCATCATTCTCGGGCGTCAGCGCCCTCACAGCATGAAGCGAATTTTCCTGCTGGCGCTGGTCTACGTTCAGGGGATGGCGCTGACCTACACGCTGCTCGGCATGGTCGTCGCGGCAGCAGGCTTGCAGTTCCAGGCGGCGCTGCAAAGCCCGTGGGTGCTGATTGTGCTTTCGGTCATGTTTATTGTGCTGGCGCTGTCGATGTTTGGCACCTTCAGCCTGCAACTTCCTTCGTCCGTACAAACCCGTCTGGCGCTATGGAGTAACGAACAAAAAGGCGGTTCGCTGCCCGGCGTCTTTATTATGGGCGCGCTGGCGGGGCTGATTTGCTCGCCCTGCACCACCGCGCCGCTCAGCGCCATCCTGCTGTATATCGCTCAGAGCGGGGATTTGCTGGCGGGTGCTGGCACGCTGTATCTGTATGCGCTGGGAATGGGCATTCCGCTGATTATCGTTACCATGTTCGGCAATAAATTACTGCCGCGCAGCGGGCCGTGGATGCAGTACGTTAAAGAAGGGTTTGGCTTTGTCATTCTGGCGCTGCCGGTTTTTCTGCTCGAACGTGTGATTGGCGATGTCTGGGGTCTGCGCTTGTGGAGCCTGCTCGGCGTGGCGTTCTTCGGCTGGGCATTGTTACTCAGCCTGAAAAGCCAGCGTGGCTTGATACGCGCGCTGCAAATTGCGTTTCTCGCCGCGGCGCTGATTGTCAGCCGTCCGTTGCAGGACTGGGCGTTTGCGCCAGCCGGTAACACGACGACGCAGACGCATGCGCTGAATTTCCAGAAAATCCATAATGTCGCAGAACTGGATACCGCGCTTCAGGCCGCACAGGGTAAGCGCGTGATGCTGGATTTGTACGCTGACTGGTGCGTGGCGTGTAAAGAGTTCGAAAAATATACCTTCTCAGCACCAGAAGTGCAGAATGAACTGGCTGATACCCTGTTGCTACAGGCGGATGTCACCCAAAATTCCCCTGAACAAAAAGCGTTATTAGAACGCCTGAACGTGCTTGGCCTGCCGACGATTTTGTTCTTCGGGCCAGATGGCCATGAGTTGCCACACTCCCGGGTGACGGGTTTTATGGATGCAGAGCAATTCAGCGCGCATTTGCAGAAAGCCCGCCCGTAAACGACACTACATTTTGAAGTACGCCAATGGTGAGGAGGCAAACGTGCTACGTGAACAAGTTCTCGATAAAACGCTTAATTTCCTGGAACAACGTGGCCTTGCAACATTGTCACTAGAAACTGTCGCCGGACTGGTCGACGTTCCGCTCAACGAATTGCGCCGTTTCTGGCCGGATGCCGAAGCCCTGCTGTATGACAGCCTGCGTTATCACGGCGAACAAATTGAAATCTGGCGTCGTCAGCTGATGCTTGATGAGACTCTTTCCGCGCCGCAGAAACTGCTGGCACGCTATAAGGTGCTGGATGAGCAGGTGCGCCAGCAACGCTATCCGGGATGTCTGTTTATCGCAGCCTGTACGTTTTTCCCTGACAGCGATGCGCCCATCCACCAGCTCGCGGAACAACAGAAACTGGCGTCGTACGACTACACACTTTCTTTGTTGCAGGAAATGGGCTCGGATGACCCGGAAATGGTCGCTCAGCAGATGGAACTGATCCTCGAAGGCTGCCTGAGTAAATTGCTGGTTAAGCGCCAGCTGAACGATGTGGAAGTCGCACGTCGTCTGGCAGAAGATGTCCTGAATGTGGCACGCTGCCGTGAACATGGCGCACTTTCCTGACATCCGGCGTCTTCCAACCAGAGAATTCAGCATTTTTGAATGAAAAGACAGCAAACGAACGCGTTTTATCTGTTTTAGATGACAAAGCCGTTGACGGCACAGGCCCAATACGGTTTAATGCGCCCCGTTGCCCGGATAGCTCAGTCGGTAGAGCAAGGGATTGAAAATCCCTGTGTCCTTGGTTCGATTCCGAGTCCGGGCACCATATTCAAAGAAACCCGCCTATGGCGGGTTTTTTGCTTTCTGCGCTACGGACTCTCCATCGAACGTCGTTCGATGACTCGCCTTAACAGGCTCGCCCTGCGGGCCAACGGCATAGCCGTTGTTCAAACGCCTGCGGCGTTAGTCCGGGTCCGGGCACCCTATTTAAAGAAACCCGCCTATGGCGGGTTTTTTGCTTTCTGAATCCTGCATACCCCACTTTCGTGACTCACTTCTCACCTCTTCATTCATTTGCACAAAATTCCCGTTTAATCCTGATTAAAAGTTAGGCTGACGTCCGTTAACGGCCTTATTCACGGCGTTTTAGACTGATTCCTTAGGCTGATAAGTTTCTCAGAAGCCCTACAAAAACAGGAACGTCTCATGAAAATAACCAGGATTGAGGTATTGCGCGTTGCCATTCCTTTCAGCAGCGGCAGGGAAAAACCACCAGAGACACAAACGGATGCCTATAACGCGGCGTCTCCCGAACTCACCAGAATGGAAACATTGCTGGTAAAAATCAGTACCGATACAGGCTTACACGGCTGGGGTGAAGGATTCGGGCACCTTTGTAACCCGATGACAGAAACCGCGTTAAACGGGCTGGTCGGACGGTTTTTCCTCGGTCAGCATTGTCCGCAAAGTCCGCAGGAAATCGCCGCGCTGATGCAGCAGGCAGAGATTAACTTTCACGCCTTCGGCCGCACCGGCCCTGTAATGTTTGCCCTTTCTGCTATCGACATCGCGCTATGGGATTTGCTGGCCAAAGCGCGGAACCAGCCGCTTTGGCAATTGCTGGGGGCGAAGCGCCAGAAAATCGGGGTTTACGCCAGTCTGGTCAGTTATGGCAACCATCCGCAACGGGTGGCGGCGAAAGTGCTGAGCACTTATCAGGCCGGATTCCGCGCCATCAAATTGCATGAAACTGACTATTCCGCCATCGCCGCCGCCAGAGAGATATTGCCCGCCGATGCCGAACTGATGGTGGATGTGAATTGCCCGTGGAGCGTGGAAGAAGCGGCTGAACAGGCTCAGGCCTTACGTTCACTCAATCTGGGCTGGCTGGAAGAACCGGTCTGGCCGCCGGATGATTTAGCCGGTCTGGCTGACGTCCGCAAACAAGGGACACGGATCGCCGCCGGAGAGAATGCCGCAGGCGTTCAGGGCTTCGCTGAGCATTTCGAACACGGCGCGATTGATATCGCCCAGCCCAGTGTCAGTAAAGTGGGGGGCATTACCGCCATGCTGAACGTGTTTGCGCTGGCGAAGCAATATCATATCCGCGTGGTTCCTCACTGTTTCTATTACGGCGCAGGGCTGATGGCGACCGCACAGCTGGTGGCGACTCTCGACGACAATGTGAGTCTGGAAGTGCCTTACATTCAGTGGCAGGAAAACCTTTATCCGCAGCTGAATCTCGCGCCACACATGCTGTTGCCGGAGATGCCGGGGATCGGCTTTGAGCCTGCGCCGTCGGTCATTCAAAAATACCTGGTCAGCCAGCATTCCCTTTCCCTGACCGCGGAGGCCGTCCATGCGTAAATCCAATTATCGTGTCGTGATCGCCCTGCTGCTGTTCTTTGCCGGTATGCTCAACTATCTCGATCGCGCGGCGTTATCAGTGATGGCACCGCTGATTAAGGGCGATCTGCATATCAATGATGCGCAGATGGGGATCCTGTTCAGCGCCTTCTTTATCGGCTACTGCCTGTTTTGTTTTATCGGCGGCTGGAGTGCAGATAAATTCGGCCCGCGCAAAGTCTTCGGCGTCGCAGCCGCTTTCTGGTCAGTCTTTTGCGGCGCAACTGCGCTGGTGACCGGTTTCGCACATCTGCTGGTGGTACGGGTTATGTTCGGTATCGGTGAAGGCCCGATGGGGACCACGACCAACAAGTCGATTTCTAACTGGTTCCCGCGTAAGGAGGTCGGGCGCGCCGTCGGTTTCACCAATGCAGGACAACCGCTGGGCGCAGCCATTGCCGCGCCGATTGTCGGGCTGGTCGGGCTGCACTTTGGCTGGCGTATCGCCTTCGTGGTGATCGCCGCGCTGGGCTTTGTCTGGCTGGCGGCGTGGATGACGCTGTTCCGCGATAAACCTGAACAGCACCCGCGCGTCTCTGAGGAGGAGAAACAGCTGATTGCCAGCGATCGCCCGGCCACGCCGGTGAAAACTGGCCTGAAAGAGAAAGACGCGCACAGCCTGTGGTACTACGTATTTTCTAAACCTGTGCTGGGCGTGGCCGCTGCCTTTTTCTGCTTCAACTACATTCAGTATTTCTTCCTGTCATGGCTGCCAAGCTATCTCACTGACTTCCAGCATCTCGACATTAAGAGCATGAGCATTATCGGTATTCTGCCCTGGCTGGGCGCCACTGCCGGCTTTATTGGCGGCGGGATTGTCGCGGATATGCTGTACCGCCGTACCGGCAATTTTCTGTTCTCACGTAAAGCCGTGATTTTCGCCGGTCTGATTATTGCCGCCGGTTGCGTGCTGATGACGGCCTACACCCGCAATACCGCAGGTGCCGTCTCGCTGATCACCGTCGCCAGTATTTTTGCTTACATGACACCGCAGGCATGCTGGTCACTGTTGCAGGATATCGTTCCGGCACACCGTATCGGAACGGCTGGCGGCTTCGTGCATTTACTGGCGAATCTCGCCGGGATCTTATCCCCGAGCATTACCGGCTTTTTAATCCAGTACGGCGGCGGTTATCAGTCAGCCTTCATCCTGTCGAGCGGCCTCGCCATCATTGGCGTGATTGCGATGGCTATCCTCGTGCGCCAGAACAAAGTGAATGAATTGTTTGGCAAAAAAACGCAGCCTGAGGACGTTGTCACCGGCCACTGATCTGACGCTTTATCCTGTAAGCCCCTGTTCAACCTGTATTTGTGCTGATACAGGTTGAACTTCATTATTACTGTTGGCGGTTGCGTATCAGTCGTCGTGTCAGTGCTTGATAACCCCCCTGCTTATCGGTTATTTATTATGTTGCGTTGGGAAAACACACCCTGTTCCTTCCGCCCAAATACTGATGCCAATAGTTAACAAAACTAGTAACGCACCTCCGTACATACATCCTAGTATCAAGATGGAAAATGCTTTTTCTTCGAATTTGAAAACGCGTGCATATATTTCAAACATTCCTGTGAATGTATTAAAATCTATTCCCTTTTTTTTGCAGAAACGCATTTCAGCTAATACGGCGATTGCCGCCAGCGAAAATATTATTAAGAACACTACAATTCTTCCAACTCTAATTTGCTCGCACATATTTCTCTCAACTAAAATAATGGAGTAGACACACTCGGATTGTATGGCATTTTAAGTTCAGGACCTGCCCCGGGGCCTGCCCCGGGGCAGGCCCCAATGTATACCTCTGGCCATGCTGATGTTTGCGTTACCTCGAAACTTATGATTCCAAGTCCAATAGAAAAGCCTGCCGCAGCCTTTAAATCTTTAGCATCAGGATCTCTAAATTTCAGCCCACACGTTGCACTTATACGTGCGCCAGCAGCCGCAACGGGAACACTTACCCATCCGCTAGCACCAGTGTTTTCATTAACTGCAACAGTTCCAGATATACCCGTCCCTAATGCTGCGGTAGTAGAGGCTCGACATTCTCTTGACATTGGATTTGGTGGTGGAAAGGTGCCATCGCTTTGGTCAGTTCTTCTGGAGAGGCACCATTTTCAGCCATCGACAATCCAAGCGAAGCTCTTTCATTAAACCCCGCCCCCATATTGATTTGTGTTAACCCTAAGGGATCAGTTTTTATGTTTGGATTCAACGGATAAGCATACAAATTTCATCCCCCCAATAACCCAATCGGGTCCTGCGTGATATACCTGCCCAGCGTCGGGTCGTAATAGCGGTGGCGGTTGTAGTGCAGCCCTGACTCCTCATCATAATGCTGCCCCTGCATGCGGATGGGCTGGTACATGCGCAGCGGGTTGCTGCCGTCCACCTGATTGCCCCACGGGTCGAACTCTGCCCGCCAGTCGATGCACCACCTGCGGCGCAGTTTCGGGCATCGGTGTCAGCGGTCACGCACACCTGAGGCATCTGACATACTATCCTGCCTAACATCAACCGGGTAATCTATACTTTTCAATATTAGATCTCCGCTATTTATTGTATAACAGTTAAAGTAAATAATTTCACTTCGCTCTGAGGCATACATGGAAATGCAAGAAATATTATATTCTAGTTTTTTCATATTTATGCCAGTAACTATGAAGCTTATGGCATGAATATCTAAGCATCTCAACTCTCCGTCATTAACCCGTCTCTTTTCAATCTCTTCTAAGAGATAATTAACAGACTCATCATCCTTATCACTTATGAGGGTTAGTATCTGATTATAATTACCCTTATTATACTCACTTCTATAGATATTGATTATTTTTTTACTTTGCTCTTATCGATATAAAAATCCACCACACTGTAAATAACTGAGAAAAAAATGCTTGCTGTAATTAATTTTAAAGCCTTAAGCGTATAGTCGCTATTATAATGAAATGAACTATCATTAAAGCATTCCATGGCTACAGCCATTGTTATTATAGCCAGAAATACTGGCGCGGCAGATGTCAGTATATATAATGCAACGGATACTTCTCTATTGACATTATTACGTCGTTTTAAAAAAGAAAATTTAATCATTTTCATTATCCTTATCCTTGTCGTTATCCATGTACCCCCCGATATTATCACTGGTACCTTCAGATGTTACTCCCGTAGCGAAATCACCCACAATATTTGACAAAAAAGGTACTTTCCCCAGAAGACCACTTACTACCGTTCCAGCCCCAGCCCCTACAGCTCCGCTATTACTTCCACTATTTAAATAAGCAATCCCTGAAGCGATTAATGTGTTGACACTAAGTAAGCGGCCTGGATACAAAGCCCCTGTCAATGCAGCTGCAGCCGCATCAGAAGGTTTCACTTCTCCGTGTTCAACCCATTGGTATGTCGCATTTGCAGAACAGAAAATGATGCTACTCTTTATAACTTTGGCAATAGATGCTGCTGGCCCATATATTGCTGTCAGAGCAACAATTGGCGTATTAATTGCCCATGCTTTTACATAGTCAGAACCTGGATTCCACGCACCTTCAGTGGATGCCATATTGCTTAGTGTTTTTGCAGATTCGTCAGTTGATAAACGGGTCCCAGCAGACTCAGCTGCTACGCCATAGTCAACTCCACCTATAGTCCCCATCGAAAAAAAATAACTCCAGTCTTCACTCAAACCTAAAGGATCGCTTTGCTGGGTCGGATTTGAGGTGTAACCATACAAATTCCATCCCCCCAATAACCCAATCGGGTCCTGCGTGATATACCTGCCCAGCGTCGGGTCGTAATAGCGGTGGCGGTTGTAGTGCAGCCCCGACTCCTCATCATAATGCTGCCCCTGCATGCGGATGGGCTGGTACATGCGCAGCGGGTTGCTGCCGTCCACCTGATTGCCCCACGGGTCAAACTCTGCCCGCCAGTCGACGTGGCCCTGCGGGTTTATCAGGGCCAGCGGCGTGCCCAGGTGGTCGCAGCAGTACAGATGCACCACCGGCGGGGCGGTTTCAGGCACCGGTTGCAGCAACGGCAGCAGGCGCGCCGGCGTCAGCTGCGAGGCCGCCAGCAGCTGCCGGCTTTGTTCGCACAGCTCGCCCGCGCGCAGGTCCTGCTCCAGACGGTGTATCCGCACGGCGACCTCCGGCGGGAAGACGATGTCCGCGTCCTGCTCAAGCCGCGCCACCAGCGTCGGCACCGGCTGGCGGATGCCGCCCGCCATGCGCAGCAGCGGCACGAAGCTGCCCGGCTGATACAGCGTGTGGATGCGCTGGCCGTCGCGCTCTGACACCACCAGGTTGTCGCCCTCCCAGCCGTACCACGTCAGGCATTCCGGCTCCAGCTCCTGGCCGTGCGGGCTGATGCGCAGGGTGCGCTTGCCGACGCGCCTGCCCAGGGGGTCATACAGGTAATGGCCGTGGCGGGTGCTGTGGCCGTCGCCCCAGCTCAGGGTGTGGCTGTAGTGCGTCAGGCGGTGGCTGCTGTCGTAGCCGTAGCGGTATACCTCGCCCTCCGTGGCCTTACAGACCTTCTCCGTCAGGTTGCCGTAATCATCGTAGTGATACGTAAAGGTGGCGTCCTCGCGTATCCGGTTATCCGCGAGCGCCGGACGGGGGGCGTCGCGCGGGT
The DNA here is from genome assembly GCF_021276285.1 of Rahnella victoriana. Classification (NCBI taxonomy): domain Bacteria; kingdom Pseudomonadati; phylum Pseudomonadota; class Gammaproteobacteria; order Enterobacterales; family Yersiniaceae; genus Rahnella; species Rahnella victoriana. The sequence goes on along the minus strand of NZ_CP089919.1, from coordinate 2,097,703 downwards.
CAGGCCGTGCGGGAGAGAACGGGTCGGCGTGATGCAAGGGCGGCAGGCGGTTGCCCGCCGGGTCGTACTGATACTGCGCCGGATACAGCCCCAGGGCTTCGGTCAGGCGGCCCGCGTCGTCAAAGACAAACTGGCGGGCGCCGGCGTCGTCACGGGTGCCGCTGATGATGGCGGTCAGCTGCCCGCGTTCGTCGTAGCGGTGTTCACGGCTGAGCGCCGGATACCCGGCGAGGGTCAGGTGCGACAGGCGCCCGGCCCTGTCGTAGCGCGTCTCACGGGTGAGCGGCCCGAAGGTGCGGGTGCGCTCGCGGTGAAGCTTATCGCGCTCAACCTCGAGCAGCGGTGTGCCGCCCTGCGCCACGCCCAGCAGGTGGCCGGGGCCGTAGGTCAGCCAGTCAACGGCCGGTAAGCCGTCGGGCAGCGTCTGCGTCAGGACGCCGCGCGGGCCGTAGCGGCTGGCCTGCGTGTGCGACCACAGCACCCGCCCGTCCGGCGCGGTGACCTGCTGACCGTCGGCGACAATGCGCCCGGTCGCGTCACGCTGCCAGACGGCCGTGACCTGATGCCCGCCGCTGTGGTGCACCACCGCCTGCGGCAGGCCGTTGGTATCATAGGTCCGCCGTTCGTCATCGGGCGTGCCGTCGCCGTGCGGCGGATTTTCGCGGCATATCACCCGCCCGGCGGCGTCATAGTGCCAGCGGGTCGCCCGTTCACCGTCGAGGCGGTGTATCAGCTCGCCCGCCGCGCTGTACTGATACTGCTGAATGCGCCCGTCAAAGCCGGTCTCGCGTATCAGGCGGTCCATGACGTCATAGACAAACTGCGTCCGCGCGCCGTTTTCGTTGATGAGGCTGAGTACGCGTCCGGCGGCGTCGTAGCTGAACCGTTGCGACAGCCCGCCGTGCAGGGTGCGCAGACGCTGACCGCGCGCGTCGTATTCCACGTCTTCCTGCCGCCCGCCCGGGAAGACGGTGCGCACCCGGTCACCGGCGGCGTTGTAGTGATACGCCGTGACTTCGCCGGCGGCGTTTTCCGTGGCCGTGAGGCGGCCGCGCGGGTCGTAGCGGTAGCGGGTCACCTGCCCCTCCTCACGGGTGATTTTTGTCACCTGCCCCCACAGGTCATACTCATAATCCGTGGCGTGGCCGGAGCAGTCGGTCGTGCGGCGCAGCTGATGGTAATCCGTCCACGCCAGCTGCTGACGGCTGCCGTCCGGCAGTTCCACGGCCATGACCCGGTCACCGTGCGCGTCCGCGTAGTGGTAGCGGGTGGTCTGCTCCAGCGCGTCGGCCTGCGCCGCCAGACGGCCTGCGGCATCGTATTCGCGGGTGGTTTCGGTTTTGTCGGGGGCGATGGCGCGGGTCAGCTGATGCCGGCGGTTCCAGACGTAGAGGGTCTGCCTGCCGTCGGGGGCGGTGATGCCGCACAGGCTGCCGCTGGCGACGTCGAGGTCAAACTCGGTTTTACGCCCGGCCGCATCCGTGGTGGCCGTCAGGCGCCCGTGGCTGTCATAGTCGCTGTGCGTGGTGGTGCCGTCGGCGCGCTCATGGGTAATCAGGCGGCGCAGGCCGTTCTCACCGGCGAAGTGGTACACCTCGCGGCGCCCGAGGCCGTCGGTGACGGTGGTGCGGTCGGTGTCATACTCAAACCGGTAGTCCAGCCCGCCGGGGTTGTGCTGGCGTATCACCCTGCCGTCCGCATTGTATTCATAGGTCGTCACCGGACGTCCCGCATAATGGTGAGCCACCATGCGCCCGGCGTGCTGCGCATCGTATTCAAACCCGCGCACCGCGACGCCCGCCCGGTCATACACGGCCGTCAGCTCGCCGCGCGGGCCGTACTCATAGCGCGCCAGCGGCGTCGCGGGAACGGCCGTAAAGCCGGGGGCGGAGAGCAGATGCACGGCGGTCAGGCGGATGCCGTCGTCGGTGCCACCGTCCGGGCGGGATAACGCCGGCAGCGCGAGGCGGGTCAGTGCCAGACGAAAGCGCCGCCCGGCGCCGTCCACAGCGCCGGTGACCCGTCCGGCAAACTCACCGCCGACGTCGCGCAGGTAGCGAAGCTGGTGGCCGGTCCGCTCAGCCACGCACAGCAGCGGGCGGTGCACCGGCAGGGGGGCGGGCAGCACGGCGTCAGCGGCGGGCACCTGCGGGACATAGCCGAAGACCCACCAGGGCCCCTGCGGGCTGTTGCTGACAAAGTAGTGATGGGTGTCTTCACGAAGACGCCGCGGCAGCGACTGCCAGAGCAAAAACAGCGCGTGGCGCGCGTCCGCCAGCTCAGCCGCGCCGCCGCGTGCCAGCCACAGCTTCTCGCTGCTGCTGTAGACAATCTCCCCGGCGCTCAGGGCGTCGAAGTGCAGGCTGCGGCCGCCGTTGTCGTTAAGGATGAGGGCGCGGGGACGGACCTGCAGGCTGACGTCAAACGCCCCCTGCCAGCCGGGGCCGAAGAGTCCGACCGGAGCGGGGGTGGGCGTGCGGTAGCTGCTGTAGCTGCGGTGAATGACCAGGGGGGCGGGGGCGGGGAGCGCCAGGTCGGTCTCGCCCGGCAGCACCTTGGCGCCGAGCGACGGGTTGACCGGATTGCCCTTTATGAGCCCGCCGGGACAGACCGAGCAGGCAATACCGGAAGGCGCGCCAATCAGCACGCTGGCGGAGCCCTGAACTATCGGGCCGCCGTACAGCGTGGCATCGCCCTGACGGGCGGCGGGTTGTCCTGCCATTGTTCTCTCCTTGTATTAGATTTTTCTGTCCATGATCCGAGTTTGTCTGCCGCATATCTGAAAACACGTAGAATAGCGTTCAGCCTTTCGGAGTTGCTGGTGCTTTCTGACTCGCACCGCCATTAAGTTGTATTAGCATGCTGTCACCATTCAGGGCTGTCAGGGTCTGCAATTCAATATGTTGCCCGTTAAGATAAATACCGCCGTCACTGGTGAGCACCAGCCGCGCCTTGCCACAGACTAACTCCAGATGTTCACCCGCAGAGTAGACGGCTACCTTCCCCATACTCTCAACCTTACGTTCACCCACTGTCAGCGACATGGTTTTGCCGATATCAGCGCTGTAACTTTCCCCGACAAGAAGTGATTTACTCATTCCCACCTGAGAAGCTTGTACCAGCCCCACAGTGGTGTTCATCGCTACGCCCACACTGGTTTGGGAAAAGATCCCCACGTTCAATGCACGGGCAAGACCCACTGTCTCAACCTTATTCATGCCGACGGTTTCGGTCTGGTTCATGCCAACATTGAGACTTTGATTCATACCCACTGTTTCTTTTTCATTCATCAGTACTGCGATAGTTTGGTTTTTATTGACCGTCACAGACTGATTAGCCTTTACCAGTTCGGTATGATTGTTATCAACCGTCGTACTCCGGTTGTTCAGCACCTCGGTACGCATATCTTTCTGCGCGTGCATGTACAGTTCTTCCGCGCCGGTCGCGTCTTCGAACCGCAGTTCGTTAAACCCCTGACTTTTATAGGACTTCGATTTGATCGACATCTGGGTTTTCTTACCCGGCAGGCCATTGGGCACGATGTTACTGGCGTGATAGGTACGACCGGTCACTATCGGCTGATCGGGGTCGCCGCCCAGAAAATCCACAATGACTTCCTGACCGATGCGGGGAATGGCGATGGCCCCCCATCCCTGTCCGGCCCAGGCCTGGGAGACCCGCACCCAGCACGAGCTGGTGTCATCCCCTTTGGCCTCGCGGTCCCACGGGAACTGCAGACGCACGCGTCCGTGGTTATCGGTATAGATTTCTTCCCCGGCAGGGCCGACGACTTTGGCTATCTGCGGGCCGTCCATGACCGGTTTATTGCGCGGCGACGGCCGCCAGGTCTGTTTTCCCGGCACAAAATTGAACTGACAGGTGAGCGTGGTGCCCTGTCCCCCTGAAGAAGTCAGCCGGGCCTGCGGCTGCGAACCGGTATGAACAGTGCTTACCGGCTGCCAGCGGGTGTTCAAATCAGGGCGCGGATGCGCCATCAGCGTAAAGCGAATGCCGGGCTGAAGCGCAAATGCGTTGCTCTGCCCCTGCCCCTGCTGGGCATCATTGCGCAGCCCCTCGAGACGGTACTGAGTAAAGTTTTTACCGCTGTTATCCTTGTAACGCCCCGGGTAGTCATAGTGTTCATACGTTTCCTGCTGGTTCTGCAGGTCTTTACCCATCTGGTTAAATCTGGCGTCCCATGCGGGCGTTTTGAAGGTGTAATCCTTGAGTGTCACCGACGCCGTGCGGACGCGGCTGCCGCAGCGGAATGAACTGATGCAGGTGACCGGAGAGGCGGAAGCGTCCGTTGCGTTGTACGGCAATACCGGCCCCGCTCCCAGAGCAGCCACGTCGTCAGCGAATACCAGCGTATGACCGCCTTCATCAAATTCGAAGAAGTAAAAAATCCCTTCTTCCGCCGTGAGTCTCTGAATAAAATTCAAATCCGATTCGGCGAACTGAACACAGAACTCACGCTGCGGATGGGGGTTTTTAAAGGCATAGGCGACTTTGCTGATGCCATTCTCTTTCATCAGTATGCTGAGGATGGTTTGAATATCCTGGAGTTGAAAAATCCGCGAATTATGTCGCAACGTGGCCCGCCACAGCGCGGGGCGTATCACCATATCGTACTGGGTCTGACCTTTACCGGTATCGCCCTGCTCAAATGAAGACACAACGCCGCTGATGCAACGTTGCAAAATGCCAGTATCCATCACGGTGAGCTTTGCCGTGGTGTCCAGGACTGCAGCGAAATCCACCGCAGGATCGGTGCTCACCACACTGACCTGCAGACTAAAAGGCGTAGAAAATGATTCCGTCAGCGTAAAATTCGCGACAGCAAAGGTAGCGGGCGGTAAACCGCCTGCAGTCAGGGAGAAATTAAGTCCGGTTAATGAAGAGAGCATAATCATCCTCTACGATGAACAATATCCATATAAATTAAGAGGACTTTACAACAAAGACATCGGAAGTTCAGACCAGAAAGGCAGTGTTCTCGGTTATAATTTTTGCCAAATCAGCAGGAATTTCTGTGAGTTACCCATTATCCCTTGTTTTACAAGTATAAGGAGTGGCCTGAGGCAAGTTTTTTATGCTCATTTATCGATGGAGTCGCCCCCATAAAGTCATATAAAACCGTAGGTTGAACTGATACATTGCAGGTTGAACATTGAGCAGATTTATAGGATGTAATATGCCCTCTTCAGATACCCCGCTGTTCCCGCCCGCCCTGAAAACCGGCGATACCATTGGTTTTTTCTCTGCTTCTTCCCCCGCTACCGCTACAGCGCCAAACCGTTTTATGCGCGGGAAAAAATTCCTGGAAGAAAAGGGTTTTGTACTGAAAGCGGGTGCACTCACCGGACAATCTGATCACTATCGTTCGGGTTCCATCGCCGGACGCGCGGAGGAACTGAATCAGTTGATCCGTGACCCGAAGGTACGCTGTGTGATGTCGACAATTGGCGGTAATAACTCGAATTCCCTGCTGCCTTATCTCGATTACGATGCACTGCGCGCCGATCCAAAAATTATTGTGGGTTATTCCGATACGACGGCCTTGCTGGCCGGGATTTATGCGCAAACCGGGTTGATCACCTTTTACGGTCCGGCTCTGGTGGCTTCTTTTGGCGAATTTCCGCCGCTGGTGGATGAGACCTATGCCTCTTTTGCTGACATCCTGATGACCCGTCGCAATACGCCTTACCGCTACGCGTTGCCGCCTTTCTGGACAGATGAAAAACTCAACTGGGATGATGTAACCCCGGTCAGAGCGAAAACCTTGTATGCCAACACCTGCCGTTTTCTCGGCAAGGGTCGCGTTGAGGGGCGAGTCATCGGTGGCAATCTGAACACAATGTCAGGCATCTGGGGCAGCCCGTATATGCCGGAAATTCGTCAGGGCGATATTCTGTTTATTGAAGACAGCCTGCTAAATATCGCCACGGTGGAACGTTCTTTTTCGATGCTCAAACTCAATGGCATCTTCGATCGCGTGAGTGCCATTGTGCTCGGTAAACATGAATTATTTAACCCTGCAGGATCAGGCAGACAACCCGCTGATGTGCTGCGGGAAGTCCTCAACGGACAAGATATCCCGCTGGTCGATGGTTTTGACTGCTGCCATACCCATCCGATGTTGACGCTGCCACTGGGTGCCCGTATTGCTGTCGACTTTGATCGCCAGCACGTGGATATTGTCAGCCCGTATTTGCAATGATCCTCCGTAAATCACGTACTACTAAAAATCCGTACGTGATTTATATCTCTTCAGACCCCACGCGTTCTCCCTCATGAAAATGACTTGTCTGTAAACATTTACGACAGGAATCTGTTTTTAAAATAGAACGGTTTATACTGGCGGTCCTGTCATGCGATATATAAATGAAAAATCCGACAGGGTGCGCATTGTTCTAATTACCTGAAGCGATGCGGAAGCAGGATATTCTAAACAGGGAGACGTGAGATGCATATGAATTATCTGATTGAAAATCAAATTATCTTCAATGCGGAGGATAACTCACTTTCATTACGAGGCGATTCAGAAAGTAAGATCGCAGTATCGAATCCTGCACGTAGGATATTATTATTGCTCATTGAACAGCAGGGTATGGTTGTCGACCGTGAAACATTCTTTAAGAAAGTATGGGATGACTACGGCCTCACGGCAAGTAATAACAACCTCAATCATTGCATCAGTAAATTACGGAAAGTGATGGTTACGTTAGGCTATCTTAATGAGTTTATTGTTACTGTGCCCAAGGTTGGCTTTACCATCCGAAAGGAGATTGTCATTGAACCTTGTATCAGTGACGAGACTGTCCCGACACCGGAAGTCCGGCAGAAAATAGCGCCGTATATTGACGAGATTATTACAGCGGAACCCCGGTTCCCGCGCGCCGACAAGGAACCCGGCTTCCGTCGCGACAAGCATCAGCAGGGCTTTGTGATCATTCTGTTAGTCACTACTGCGCTGACGGCATGGGTCTTTTTCATTCTGCACAATGGCATGCGTGACCCGAAAGCGGAACTGAAGATCGCCTGGTCCGGCGTTTGTGATTTGTATTCAACCGCACCGGTGACGTTATCCCGCAGAGGTGAGTTTATTACTCTGGCCAGTCAATTTCTTAAGGACAAGAATATTCCCTGTAAGTCAGGCGATATTTTAATATTCCAAAGCGAGCGTTTTTCGTCACCGATAAACACCGGTTCAGTCCGTGATTTTATGGCGCAATGCAGCACCGACGATAATGACAAGGCTAACATTTGCATAAGCTATTATACAAATGACAGGACCACGCATGACAAGTAATAAGAAAAATATGTTCTATGGCAGGAAGACTATTCTCTTGACTCTTCTTCCGGCGACTGCCCTGTTGCTATTCATTTTATATGAGATTTTATCCCCTGCAGATCAGAATGCGTTTCCGGTAAATATTCCGTGCCGGGGAAATATGATCGTAGAAGCACGGTATGATAATCAGAGAGCCAAAATGGTCAGTACATTGTATTTCAGCTTCCTTGATGGAAACAAAATTTTAGTTTCATTAAGTGGAACCGGGTACTTATACGACAAGGATGGCAATCTGATTGCACGTAAAACATTGCTGAGGAACATTTATTATCACTATGTTCACGAAAGCAAAAGTACCAACACGTATTCACTGACCAGTCGCCAGATAAACATCGACAGTGTTGATGATATGGACTGGGGGATTTCATCCCTGCTGCTGATGAACAGCTTTTTCCTCAGTGGTCATACCGATACCCTGGTTCTGAAAAAATATGACGACAATACCTTGCTGATAGAAAGTAATCAGTCGCCGTTTGCCCTGTGCGTATTCAAAAAGAGTTTCTGACCCTATTTATTTGTAATAGAGATACAGATGAAATCCGCAGGCCTGTGCATACCGGGAAAGCGTACAGAAACTGGCCTGTGCGGGCCTTTTTTCCAGACGGGTAATGGCTGGCGGCGTGACCCCGAGCCGTCTGGCCAGTTCTGTTTTACTTAATCCGGCATCTTCACGCAGGGTTTGCAGCAGAGCATTGATCTCGGATTCAGCGATAAGTTCGGGTGCCTGTGCGGTATAAACCGGTTCCTCAAGCGCCTGCGCCCGTAATTTTGCCGTTCTTAGCATGTCATTCTCCGTTTCTTATCGGCTGTCAGTAATAATTAATTTTGACGATCACTGACGCATCAAACTGCCCGAGAGACAGCGCCCGGCCGGGGATCGCACTCAGTTTTGCAGTGAAATTTTTGGTCACCTCATTCACGTTATTCAGTTCGGCAAAGTCATCGTAACGGTTAAAGGTAATCGCCTGATCCTGATCGTTATAGAGCATCAGCCTGGCGCCGTTTTGCAGGTCAATCGCGGTGTTATCCAGCAACGGACTGGCGGTGGAAAACTCGGCCTGTAGCGAGAAATTATCCAGACACCCCTGTTTCACCGCTTTGATGGCAAACGGCAGCGAAATGCCGGACGAGCGCGATAAGGTGGTTGACTGGATCGCGCCGAAATCCACAATCTGAGATTCCGGGTACACCTTCAGGTCGGAACCGCAGGCCAGAAAGCGGATCCCCTGCAGCCCTGACAGGTTGTATTTGAGGTTCTTCGCCCCCGGCGTTTTATTGATGCCCCGGCTACCATCGAGCTGAAACACCGTAAACTGATCGGCTCCCTGATAATGTCCGCTGGAAGGCGCATTGCCGCTGACTTTGATATACAGACGGAACGTGACATTCACCGTCACATTTTGTCCTTTTTTGATCGGCTCGCTGTTGGTGCTCAGACGCTGCTCGTTTTGTTCCAGATCCTGCCCGTTATAGCTGACGCCTAATAACAACCCTTCGCCAATCGACTGGGATTTGGGGTTGAAGTAGAAATGCACCACGTCAATGATCGACCCCAGCACGTTGTCGCAATAGGCCGTCACGTTGATGTCATTGGATTCCCACACCTTGGTTCCGGCGGGCACATTGGCCGGGATCGCCAGTTGCCCGACCGGGATGGCCGGTTTATCCACGATGCCGGTGCCTTTTTCGACACAATCCAGCGCCAGCGCGTGACGGGAAAATAACAGCACCAGCAGAATGGCTGCCATCCGCCACGGGAGTAATCTGTACATAGCAGGCATCACCTTTCCTTAACGTTTTACGGGCTTGCTGACGATCTGACACGGCGAGGTCTGGCAGCGGTATTCGTTCACCTGCAAACCGCCGTAATCGTCCATGTAACCGAGGCTGTATTCGTTACTGACATACCGGCTGCCGGTGAGATTTTCCGTCGCAAAGGGTGCCAGCATCACGCTGTCGAAGCCGGGAATATTGCCTTTGTTGTCCGTTCCCAGATAACCGACGGTGATGTAAAACGGCGTGGGGTTGGTCAGTTTCAGGCCGTCGCGGAGCCGGACAACCTGAAGCTGTTCCTGCCAGTTATTTTTGGTCTGACTGCTGATGGCGGCCGGGCGGAAGAACAGCTTCACGCGGCTTTGGATCGCCACCTGCATGACGTTCGCCATGTCGCTTTTGGGCGGCACCTCGCGCACGTTGAAGTAAAACAGCGACTCGCGGTCTTTCGGTAAGCCTGCGGTTTCAGGTAATTGCAGAATGCGGATCTGACTTTTCTCACCGGCGTCAATGCGCTGCATCGGCGGCAGCGCCACCAACGGCGAGGTGATCTTTTCGCCCTGCGCATTCTCCAGCCAGACCTGTGCCAGATACGGCAACGTTTTGCTCTGATTTTCCAGCATCACGCTGACGGATTTATCACCGGCCTGATAAATGATGCGCGTCCGGTCAAGATTGACGGCGGTCAGCGCGGGCGTTGCCGCGACCATCGTCAGCAGGGCGATGAGATAAAAATGCCGTTTCTTCATGGGATTATTTCCTTATGTGCAGGGCAGCAACATCTGCCCGGAACGGGTTTCGGGTTCAGAGGGCACGCGGATCTGACACTGCTGCGCATCGCCCCAGCGCACCGTCAGGGATTTTTCCCCTGACACACCGGCCAGATAGGCCAGTCCGCCGTCGCCGATCAGCCCCGCCTCAAAGCCGGAACTGTTGTCAGTTACCGACGCGCCCAGCGGCGGATGGCTGCCGTCTTTCAGGCGGATCACCGCCATCAGGCGCTCGCCTTTAACGGCGCGGATCTGGCGAAAACCGATCGCCCCTTCGGTCAGCGTTTTGCTGACCACCGAGCTGTAAACCTCGACGTCGTCCGGCAAATTATTCACATCGACGCGGATGTCCGAGGTCTGGTAGCTGGACACGCCGTTCACCACCGCGATGCCGTAATCGTTGGTCACGGACGCGCCGTCGCTGACCGGAATGCCTTTCACGCCTGCCGACAACATCATGCGCGGCTCGCTGCCGGCGCTGCTCTGATGCAGGGCCGCGCCCGCCGCCGTGGCGGTCAGCGATCCGTACCAGTTGGCATTCACCGATCGGTAATCGTTATTTTTCACGCTGCCGTTCGCCCCGAACTGGCCGTACGGCGACATGTGCTGGTAGTTGGCGCGGAATACGCCGTTGCCTTTTTGCAGATCCGGGCTGCTGCCGCCCGCGCCGACGCGCCAGCTGTTGGCCGGATCCTGACTGTTGTAATACGACGCCGTTTGCGAGAAGCCGCTCTGCGAATCCTGCTGCGCGTCGTAGCTGATTTGCTGCCCGGAAGAGAGCGGCACACTGAGCGACAGAAACATCTGGTTTTCATCGGTATCGCGGTAGTTCAGCTTGCTGGCGGAAAACGTCGCCGAGACGCCGGTAAAGCGCCCGACATCGAAAATCTTGCTGACCGACAGGCTGTAGTTGTTACTGGCACGCTCGTTCCAGTAGATTTTGTGGGTGGCCGAGAGATACAGCGTGATGGCCGGCCACGGCAGATACTGGTTGGCGGTGACGGTGTAGGTCTGTTTGTCGTCGCGGGAATAGCCGTCGCCGTTGACCTTGTCGAGATACTGGCTGAACGACATAAAGGTTTTTTGCGAGAAACGGTATCCGGCAAAGGTGATCTGGCTGCCGGTCGAATCGAAGCGTTTGGAGTAGTTGGCGCGGTAACTCAGCCCGGTTTGCCTGCCCGCCACCGGCACGGTGGCCGAGGATCGCGTGACGTCAAACGACACCGCGCCGAGCTTTTGCAGGTTTTGTCCGACGCCGAGCGCCTGCGCCTGATAGTTGCCGGTGGTGGTGATAACGCCGCCGTAAAGCGAGAAATCATTGAGCGCGCCCCAGGACATTTCGCCGCTGTAAAAACCGGGCTGTAACACGTGATTGTTGCTGCCGGTGGTCGGTTTGCCCGTCGCGGTTTTAAAGCGCATCTGCCCTTTGCGGGTCAGAAACGGAATGGTCGCGGTGGTCACCTGATAGGTGGTGACGCTGCCGTTTTCTTCCTCGATTTTCACGTCCAGCGCGCCCTGCACCGCCTCGGTCAGATCCTGCACCACGAACGGCCCCGGCGACACGTTGGTCTGGTAAATCACCCGTCCGTTCTGGCTGATGCTCACTTTGGCGTTGGTTTTGGCGATGCCGGTCACCTGCGGCGCGTAGCCACGCAGCGACGGCGGCAGCATCCGCTGGTCGCTGTTCAGCGACACGCCGAGAAAGCGGAATGAGTCGAAAATATCCGAACTGAAATAGGTCTGTCCGCCGGTCAGGCGCGCGCCAAGGGACGGCAGGGCGCGGTAAACATAGGTTTGCGTCCAGGTGAATTTGTTGCTGGCGGGGGTGCCGGAGGTGCGCGATGAAGCATACTGATAATCGGCACGCGCACGCCACGGTCCGAGGTTAACGCCGGTGGTGCCGTAGCTGCTGAAGCTGGTGGTGCTGTCACCGGACTGCGGCATGTATTTGCTGCCGAGCAGGTTGTAATCCAGCAGTGCGCCGTTCACGCCCTCATCCCACTGCGACGGCGGCACCCAGTTTTCATCGTGAAAGGTCAGCCACGCCTGCGGAATGCTGATGTTAAGGGTCTGTTTTTCCTGATCGTAGCGGGTGGTCACTTCTTTCTGCTGATCGAGCGACGTGCATTCGCCCTGATGCCACAGCGTCAGCTTCTCGCGGGCAGCCGGGGTCAGGTCGAATTTATCCACCAGCGCGGGCGGCAGACAAAGGCGGCTGTCCGGGTTATTTTCAGCGGGAATGTACTTAATCAGGCTTTGATCGCCGAGCGTGCGGCCATTGAGCACCACATCCAGCAGGTATTCACCGGGCGCGATATAATGGGCTACCTGAAATCGTGACAGATCGACATTATTGCGATCGGCAGAATCGATGAAATTAACGTTAAATTCTACCGCAAGGCTTCTGACCGAAATAAAGCATCCCGACAGAAGGAAAATAAACCACAGGGTTATTTTCTTGTCTGCCGATGTTCTATCCATCACAAACGACATAATAAAATCACTTTGACTAAGCAGTAATAAACACAAATCCCCGGTGCATTCACACCTGAAAATAAAGGGGAGAAAACTCCCCTTAATCACAGCAATAATTATTTATAGTTAAGGGCGTAGGTCGCCTGAGAGACGATCGTACCGGTAGAAACTGGCTGAGAGTTGGCTTCAACGCGTGCAGCAAAGACCAGTTCGTTGTTGCCAGTAACCAGGTTGATATCTTTAGACGTGTCACCGACTTTCAGCAGATCGCCGTTGGCGTCAATCAGGCGGATACCTGCGCCTTTTGCACTGCCGGTGTTTGCCAGAAGTTCCGCTGCACTGCTGTCAGGTGTGCCGGCAAAGGAGACGGCAACTTTAGACATGGCCGGATATTCAACCGTGCCCGCCGTTTGTGCAGTCAGATCACAATCCTGCAGGTGAATGGTGTAGTTAACGTTTTGAGAGTATTTATTGCCACTCTCCAGCACCTTATTCGCCACCTGCCCCATATTCACGTTAATGTCTTCATCACCCGCCGCAATGGAGCAAGGTGCATTAATCACCGTACCGGTGAAATGAATACGGCCGGAACCCTGATCGGTTCCTGTCGGAGGCGTTGTATCATCTGCAAAAGCTGATGCAGAAATAAGGGCAGATAAAGCAATAACCAGTGTCTTGTTTTTGGCGTTAAACATAATAAGTCCTTGAGATTTAACGGTAGCTATTAAGCGTTGCATAAGCAATTAAGCAGCTGTTAAGCGATATATTTCGCTGTACCGAAGAGAGCACCCCTCTCTTGCCAGATCAATATACTGATATTTTAAATTTAACGTTATAATAATTTGCTTAATGCAAATATTAAGAGTTTCCCTCTCAGATTAATCTTTAAACATTATCTTTATGAATGTAAATTAACTCAGAGGTTAAAATATTTGATATTAAATATGCCCTCTCAGTTAAGAAAATCGCCGCCCCTGCTCTGTGATTAAGCTTTATTTAACTAATTAATTACATTTTTATTCCTATATTTTAACTTTCCCCCTTTCTTTTTCCTCCTGCGCCCGTCTCCACTTCTGTGGTCTGTCCCTCATGACCGGTGTTTATATCTTGCTGTTTTTTCTCCGCTTGCGTGATCTGCCCCCCAGAAAACGAACAAAGCCATATCGCAAACTACACTTAACCTTTGGTTGACATATCATTAACAAATTAAAGGAGAAAAACCATGAGCCATGTTTATAAGCACCCTATTCCTGCCGCTGTGGCAGAACGTACCCTGATCACACCTGAGAAATATCAGCAGTATTATCAACAGTCTGTTGAAGACCCCGATGCCTTCTGGGGCGAACAGGCAAAAGTGCTCGACTGGATCAAGCCTTTCACAAAGGTGAAAAACACTTCTTTTGCCCCAGGGAATATTGATATTCGCTGGTTTGAGGACGGCACTCTCAATCTTGCCGCCAACTGTCTGGATCGCCATCTGGCTGAAAAAGGGGATCAGACCGCGCTGATTTGGGAAGGCGATGACCCGAAAGCCGAAAACAAACACGTCACTTATAAACAACTTCATCATGACGTATGTCAGTTCGCTAATGTCTTAAAGGGGCTGGGAGTAAAGAAAGGGGACGTTGTCGCCATTTATATGCCCATGGTGCCGGAAGCTGCTGTCGCCATGCTGGCCTGTGCCCGTATCGGCGCCGTGCATTCTGTCATCTTTGCCGGTTTCTCACCGGAAGCGGTCGCGGGCCGTATTATCGATTCCAACGCCAAACTGGTGATTACCGCTGATGAAGGGCTTCGCGCCGGACGAACCATTCCGCTGAAACAAAACGTGGATGATGCGCTGAAGAATCCTGCCGTTACCAGCATCACGCATTCCATTATTTTCAAACGCACCGGAAAACAGGGCGAATGGAAAGAAGGACGCGACATCTGGTGGCATGACGCGATTGAAGGTGTTTCTGCGGATTGCCCGGCAGAGGAAATGAACGCAGAAGACCCGCTCTTCATCCTTTATACCTCCGGCTCAACCGGTAAACCAAAAGGCGTGCTGCATACCACTGGCGGTTATCTGGTGTATGCCGCGCTGACGTTCAAATACACCTTCGATTATCACGATGGTGATATCTACTGGTGTACCGCCGATGTCGGCTGGGTTACCGGCCACAGTTATCTGCTTTACGGGCCGCTGGCTTGCGGAGCCATCAGTCTGATGTTTGAGGGTGTCCCTAATTATCCGACTCCCGCCCGTATGGCACAGGTGATTGATAAACATAAGGTGAATATTCTCTATACCGCGCCAACGGCTATCCGGGCATTAATGGCCGAAGGGGATAAAGCGGTTGAGGGCACCAGCCGGGCATCGCTGCGGATTATGGGTTCGGTCGGCGAACCAATCAATCCGGAAGCCTGGGAGTGGTACTACAAAACTATCGGTAACAGCGCGTGTCCGATCGTCGACACCTGGTGGCAAACCGAAACCGGGGGCTTCATGATCACCCCGTTACCCGGTGCCACAGAACTGAAAGCCGGTTCGGCAACACGTCCGTTCTTTGGCGTGCAACCGGCACTGGTCGATAACGAAGGCGTTCCGCAGGAAGGTGCATGCGAAGGCAATCTGGTGATCACCGATTCGTGGCCGGGCCAGGCACGGACATTATTCGGCGATCATGAACGTTTTGAGCAAACCTATTTTTCTACCTTTAAAAACATGTACTTCAGCGGTGATGGCGCCCGTCGTGACGAAGACGGTTATTACTGGATCACCGGCCGGGTTGATGACGTATTGAATATTTCCGGTCACCGTCTGGGTACTGCCGAAATTGAATCGGCGCTAGTGTCTCATCCTAAAATTGCTGAGGCCGCGGTTGTCGGCATTCCGCATAACATCAAAGGGCAGGCCATTTATGCCTACATCACACTGAATCACGGGGAAGAACCGTCACCGGAACTCTATACCGAAGTGCGCAACTGGGTGCGTAAAGAGATAGGGTCCATCGCGACGCCTGACATTCTTCACTGGACAGATTCGTTACCCAAAACCCGTTCCGGCAAAATTATGCGCCGTATTTTGCGCAAAATTGCTGCCGGTGACACAAGCAATCTGGGAGACACCTCTACGCTGGCGGATCCGGGCGTAGTCGATAAATTGCTCGAAGAAAAACAATCCATGAAAGTGCCGTCATAATTTTCACCGCCCTGGCGCGGTGGACTCTATCAATGCCTCAAAGGAGTCACTGAGATGAATGATCTCATTTATCAGAGAGTTGTAAGTAATCCGCGCTTCAGGGAACTGGTGCAAAAACGCAGTCGTTTTGCCTGGCTGCTGTCAGGCATTACGCTGGTTCTGTATGTCGCGTTTATTTTACTGATTGCGTTCGATCCGCAATGGCTGGGAACACCGCTCTATGAGGGGGCGACCATTACCCGTGGCATCCCCGTGGGCGTCGGATTAATCGTCATTTCTTTTGTGCTGACCGGTATTTATGTTGTGCGTGCCAACGGTGAGTTTGACCGGCTGACTGCCGATATTATCCGTGAGGTGCAACCATGAAGGCTCGTTGCAGTTCTCTTCTTTTGCTGATGTTATCGCTCTGCTTACCTTTCAGTCTGTTTGCAGCTGAAGGGATCGGCGGAGAAGTTAAACGCCAGCCTCTTAATATTGAAGCCATCGTGATGTTCGTACTGTTTGTGGGTGCGACGTTGTATATCACCTATTGGGCGGCGAAACGTACGCGCTCCCGCCAGGATTACTACACGGCAGGCGGACGCATTACCGGCCTGCAAAACGGAATGGCTATTGCCGGGGACTTCATGTCTGCCGCTTCTTTCCTGGGTATTTCTGCGCTGGTATATACCTCAGGATACGACGGGTTGATCTATTCCATCGGTTTCCTGATCGGCTGGCCAATCATTTTATTCCTGATTGCTGAACGTCTGCGTAATCTGGGCAAATATACCTTTGCGGATGTGGCATCTTACCGGTTAAAACAAAAGCCGATCCGGTTGCTTTCAGCCTGCGGTTCACTGGTGGTCGTCGCGCTGTATCTGATTGCTCAAATGGTGGGCGCCGGTAAGCTAATTCAGTTGCTGTTTGGCCTGAATTATCACGTCGCGGTGATCCTCGTCGGCATCCTGATGGTGCTCTATGTGTTGTTTGGCGGGATGCTGGCAACGACCTGGGTGCAAATTATCAAAGCTATCCTGTTACTGGCCGGTGCGACGTTCATGGCCATTATGGTCATGAGATCTGTCGGTTTCAATTTCAACACACTCTTTACTCAGGCTGTCGCCGTACACTCAAAAGGCATTGCGATCATGAGTCCGGGAGGATTGGTATCGGATCCGATATCCGCGCTGTCTCTGGGGCTGGCATTGATGTTCGGTACCGCAGGCTTGCCACATATTCTGATGCGGTTCTTCACCGTCAATGATGCCAAGGAAGCGCGCAAGAGTGTGTTCTATGCCACGGGTTTTATCGGCTACTTCTACATATTGACCTTCATTATCGGCTTTGGCGCGATCGTACTGGTCAGTGCGAATCCGGCATTTAAAGATGCCAGCGGCATATTGCTGGGCGGCAATAATATGGCCGCAGTGCATTTAGCTGATGCGGTTGGTGGCAGCTTCTTCCTTGGCTTCATATCCGCAGTCGCCTTCGCGACGATATTAGCGGTAGTTGCCGGCTTAACGCTGGCAGGAGCGTCAGCGGTATCTCATGACCTGTATGCCAGTGTCATCAAGGATGGCAAAGCGACAGAGCGTGATGAGCTTAGAGTCTCGAAGATCACCGTCATAATTCTGGGTATCGTCGCCATTGCGCTGGGTATTCTTTTTGAAAAACAGAATATTGCGTTCATGGTTGGACTTGCGTTCTCCATCGCTGCAAGCTGCAACTTCCCGATTATTTTGCTTTCGATGTACTGGGCAAAACTGACGACACGCGGGGCAATGATCGGAGGATGGCTTGGTTTACTCACTGCTGTGATACTGATGATTCTTGGCCCGACGATCTGGGTTCAGATTTTGGGGCATGCTAAACCTATTTATCCTTATGAATACCCGGCGCTGTTCTCGATGATTGTGGCCTTTGTTGGCACCTGGTTCTTCTCGATTACAGATAACTCACTGGAAGGACAGAAAGAGAGAGAGCGCTTCTATCCTCAGTTTGTACGATCACAAACGGGCATCGGGATTTCCCAGAGTTCTAATCACTAATGTTCAGCAAGCAGAAACGCAAAAGGCCATCCCTGAGGATGGCCTTTTATTTGGAGAGGATTTGTCTACCCTCAGAAAATTATCAAGAGCAGAAAAGACAAAAGCCCTGCACATAGTGCAGGGCTTTTGTCTTATTTGATGCCTGGCAGTTCCCTACTCTCGCATGGGGAGACCCCACACTACCATCGGCGCTACGGCGTTTCACTTCTGAGTTCGGCATGGGGTCAGGTGGGACCACCGCGCTAGTGCCGCCAGGCAAATTCTTTAATTTACCGAACTCTACGCTTATTACTGGTGCTGATACCCAGAGTCGAACTGGGGACCTCACCCTTACCAAGGGTGCGCTCTACCAACTGAGCCATATCAGCACGCTAATTCTTATAACAGCCTGCTAAAAGCAAACTTTACTAATTTGATGCCTGGCAGTTCCCTACTCTCGCATGGGGAGACCCCACACTACCATCGGCGCTACGGCGTTTCACTTCTGAGTTCGGCATGGGGTCAGGTGGGACCACCGCGCTACTGCCGCCAGGCAAATTCTGTTTCATTCATACCGCATCGTGTCATGATTTCTCACCACACACCGCCATACGAACCAATCTCGGAACAATCAGCTGAAAATCTACTTCAAAGTCTCTGCTAAAACACCTTTGGTGTTGTAAGGTTAAGCCTCTCGGGTCATTAGTACTGGTTAGCTCAATGCATCGCTGCACTTACACACCCAGCCTATCAACGTCTTAGTCTTAAACGTCCCTTCAGGTGGCTTAAAGCCACAGGGAAGACTCATCTCGAGGCAAGTTTCGCGCTTAGATGCTTTCAGCGCTTATCTTTTCCGCATTTAGCTACCGGGCAATGCCATTGGCATGACAACCCGAACACCAGTGATGCGTCCACTCCGGTCCTCTCGTACTAGGAGCAGCCCCTCTCAATCTTCCAACGCCCACGGCAGATAGGGACCGAACTGTCTCACGACGTTCTAAACCCAGCTCGCGTACCACTTTAAATGGCGAACAGCCATACCCTTGGGACCTACTTCAGCCCCAGGATGTGATGAGCCGACATCGAGGTGCCAAACACCGCCGTCGATATGAACTCTTGGGCGGTATCAGCCTGTTATCCCCGGAGTACCTTTTATCCGTTGAGCGATGGCCCTTCCATTCAGAACCACCGGATCACTATGACCTACTTTCGTACCTGCTCGAGCCGTCACTCTCGCAGTCAAGCTAGCTTATGCCATTGCACTAACCTCACGATGTCCGACCGTGATTAGCTAACCTTCGTGCTCCTCCGTTACTCTTTAGGAGGAGACCGCCCCAGTCAAACTACCCACCAGACACTGTCCTCACCCCAGATTATGGGGCCGAGTTAGAACATCAAACATTAAAGGGTGGTATTTCAAGGTTGGCTCCACGCAGACTGGCGTCCACGCTTCAAAGCCTCCCACCTATCCTACACATCAAGGCTCAATGTTCAGTGTCAAGCTATAGTAAAGGTTCACGGGGTCTTTCCGTCTTGCCGCGGGTACACTGCATCTTCACAGCGAGTTCAATTTCACTGAGTCTCGGGTGGAGACAGCCTGGCCATCATTACGCCATTCGTGCAGGTCGGAACTTACCCGACAAGGAATTTCGCTACCTTAGGACCGTTATAGTTACGGCCGCCGTTTACCGGGGCTTCGATCAAGAGCTTCTCCTACGGATAACCCCATCAATTAACCTTCCGGCACCGGGCAGGCGTCACACCGTATACGTCCACTTTCGTGTTTGCACAGTGCTGTGTTTTATTAAACAGTTGCAGCCAGCTGGTATCTTCGACTGGCTTCAGCTCCGGGAGCAAGTCCCTTCACCTACGCGCCAGCGTGCCTTCTCCCGAAGTTACGGCACCATTTTGCCTAGTTCCTTCACCCGAGTTCTCTCAAGCGCCTGAGTATTCTCTACCTGACCACCTGTGTCGGTTTGGGGTACGATTTCGTGTTACCTGGAGCTTAGAGGCTTTTCCTGGAAGCTTGGCATCAACTACTTCACCACCGTAGTGGCTCGTTATCACGCCTCAGGGTTAAAGTAATCCGGATTTACCAGGACTACACCCTACACGCTTGAACCGGGACAACCGTCGCCCGGCTAGCCTAGCCTTCTCCGTCCCCTTCGCAGTAACACCAAGTGCTGGAATATTAACCAGCTTCCCATCGACTACGCTTTTCAGCCTCGCCTTAGGGGTCGACTCACCCTGCCCCGATTAACGTTGGACAGGAACCCTTGGTCTTCCGGCGTGCGGGTTTTTCACCCGCATTATCGTTACTTATGTCAGCATTCGCACTTCTGATACCTCCAGCAAACCTCACAGTTCACCTTCGACGGCTTACAGAACGCTCCCTACCCAACAACACAGTGTCGCTGCCGCAGCTTCGGTGCATGGTTTAGCCCGTTACATCTTCCGCGCAGGCCGACTCGACCAGTGAGCTATTACGCTTTCTTTAAATGATGGCTGCTTCTAAGCCAACATCCTGGCTGTCTATGCCTTCCCACATCGTTTCCCACTTAACCATGACTTTGGGACCTTAGCTGGCGGTCTGGGTTGTTTCCCTCTTCACGACGGACGTTAGCACCCGCCGTGTGTCTCCCGTGATAACATTCTTCGGTATTCGTAGTTTGCATCGAGTTGGTAAGCCGGGATGGCCCCCTAGTCGAAACAGTGCTCTACCCCCGAAGATGAGTTCACGAGGCGCTACCTAAATAGCTTTCGGGAGAACCAGCTATCTCCCGGTTTGATTGGCCTTTCACCCCCAGCCACAAGTCATCCGCTAATTTTTCAACATTAGTCGGTTCGGTCCTCCAGTTAGTGTTACCCAACCTTCAACCTGCCCATGGCTAGATCACCGGGTTTCGGGTCTATACCTTGCAACTTGACGCCCAGTTAAGACTCGGTTTCCCTACGGCTCCCCTATACGGTTAACCTTGCTACAAAATATAAGTCGCTGACCCATTATACAAAAGGTACGCAGTCACCCAACAAAGTAGGCTCCCACTGCTTGTACGTACACGGTTTCAGGTTCTATTTCACTCCCTCGCCGGGGTTCTTTTCGCCTTTCCCTCACGGTACTGGTTCACTATCGGTCAGTCAGGAGTATTTAGCCTTGGAGGATGGTCCCCCCATATTCAGACAGGATGTCACGTGTCCCGCCCTACTCATCGAACTCACAACGTATGCATTTTTGTGTACGGGACTATCACCCTATACTGTGCGACTTTCCAGACGCTTCCACTAACACATACCCTGATTCAGGTTCTGGGCTCTTCCCCGTTCGCTCGCCGCTACTGGGGGAATCTCGGTTGATTTCTTTTCCTCGGGGTACTTAGATGTTTCAGTTCCCCCGGTTCGCCTCATTACACTATGTATTCATGTAATGATAATGTGTCGAAACACATTGGGTTTCCCCATTCGGGTATCGTCGGGTATAACGGTTCATATCACCTTACCGACGCTTTTCGCAGATTAGCACGCCCTTCATCGCCTCTGACTGCCTAGGCATCCACCGTGTACGCTTAGTCGCTTAACCTCACAACCCGAAGGTGTCTTAAAGACATCATCGTGCTGCGATTATTTGAGAGACTCTGTTACAGACTAATCCACCACTCAGTACTTCTACGGAGAGTGATGTTCAGCTGTAAACTTTCAATTTTCAGCTTGTTCCAGATTGTTAAAGAGCAATATCTTAAACACGACTCATTAAAGTCATCTTTAAGTTATTTTCTGTTCATAAAAGAACAGTTGATAATGTCTTTCACACATTATCGGAGTGGCGTCCCCAAGGGGATTCGAACCCCTGTTACAGCCGTGAAAGGGCAGTGTCCTAGGCCTCTAGACGATGGGGACACGAAAAATCCGTACCAGACCACATACATGGTTTGGCACTTTTCGTATCAGCGTAAGGTTGCCCTCACCGCATCAACAGGTGCTCTTGCTCATTAATTTCATCAGACAATCTGTGTGGACACTGCACAATGCGTATCTTTAGGTAAGGAGGTGATCCAACCGCAGGTTCCCCTACGGTTACCTTGTTACGACTTCACCCCAGTCATGAATCACAAAGTGGTAAGCGCCCTCCCGAAGGTTAAGCTACCTACTTCTTTTGCAACCCACTCCCATGGTGTGACGGGCGGTGTGTACAAGGCCCGGGAACGTATTCACCGTAGCATTCTGATCTACGATTACTAGCGATTCCGACTTCATGGAGTCGAGTTGCAGACTCCAATCCGGACTACGACATACTTTATGAGGTCCGCTTGCTCGCGAGTTTGCTTCTCTTTGTATATGCCATTGTAGCACGTGTGTAGCCCTACTGTAAGGGCCATGATGACTTGACGTCATCCCCACCTTCCTCCGGTTTATCACCGGCAGTCTCCTTTGAGTTCCCACCATTACGTGCTGGCAACAAAGGATAAGGGTTGCGCTCGTTGGGACTTAACCCAACATTTCACAACACGAGCTGACGACAGCCATGCAGCACCTGTCTCAGAGTTCCCGAAGGCACTAAGCTATCTCTAGCGAATTCTCTGGATGTCAAGAGTAGGTAAGGTTCTTCGCGTTGCATCGAATTAAACCACATGCTCCACCGCTTGTGCGGGCCCCCGTCAATTCATTTGAGTTTTAACCTTGCGGCCGTACTCCCCAGGCGGTCGACTTAACGCGTTAGCTCCGGAAGCCACGCCTCAAGGGCACAACCTCCAAGTCGACATCGTTTACAGCGTGGACTACCAGGGTATCTAATCCTGTTTGCTCCCACGCTTTCGCACCTGAGCGTCAGTCTTTGTCCAGGGGCCGCCTTCGCCACCGGTATTCCTCCAGATCTCTACGCATTTCACCGCTACACCTGGAATTCTACCCTCTACAAGACTCTAGCTTGCCAGTTTCAAATGCAGTTCCCAAGTTAAGCTCGGGATTTCACATCTGACTTAACAAACCGCCTGCGTGCGCTTTACGCCCAGTAATTCCGATTAACGCTTGCACCCTCCGTATTACCGCGGCTGCTGGCACGGAGTTAGCCGGTGCTTCTTCTGCGAGTAACGTCAATGTTCAGTGCTATTAACACTGAACCCTTCCTCCTCGCTGAAAGTGCTTTACAACCCTAAGGCCTTCTTCACACACGCGGCATGGCTGCATCAGGCTTGCGCCCATTGTGCAATATTCCCACTGCTGCCTCCGTAGGAGTCTGGACCGTGTCTCAGTTCCAGTGTGGCTGGTCATCCTCTCAGACCAGCTAGGGATCGTCGCCTAGGTGAGCCATTACCTCACCTACTAGCTAATCCCATCTGGGCACATCCGATGGCGTGAGGCCCGAAGGTCCCCCACTTTGCTCTTGCGAGGTCATGCGGTATTAGCTACCGTTTCCAGTAGTTATCCCCCTCCATCAGGCAGTTTCCCAGACATTACTCACCCGTCCGCCGCTCGCCGGCAAAGTAGCAAGCTACTTCCCGCTGCCGCTCGACTTGCATGTGTTAGGCCTGCCGCCAGCGTTCAATCTGAGCCATGATCAAACTCTTCAATTAAAAGTTCGATTTGCTTCAACAAGTGAAGCGGTGCTCAAAAATTAACTTTCGTAGTACTCTTATAGTTGAACAAGTCAACTAAATGAATTACTGCTTGGTCACTCTTTAAGACTTGATATTTTTTGCCACCGAGGTGGCTGATATCGTCTTGTGAGTGCCCACACAGATTGTCTGATAAATTGTTAAAGAGCAGTGAGTTACGCGCTTTCGCTTGCTAACTCGAGGTGGCGTATATTACGCTTTCCTCATTCAGTGTCAACCGTTTATTTCATCCGGTCATCACTGTTTTTAATCTTTCCGACCCGGTTACTTCGTGATGTTGTTCACGTTGTTCCCTGTCGATGGAGCGGCATTATAGGGATCCGAATTTTTTGCACAAGCCTTTTTTCCAATAAAAGGATCGACTGCGTGTTTTTCGACCCTTTCGCGGAGATCTCACCCGATCCGCTGGTTTTGACACCGATCTCAGCGGGTCCAAATTGGTATTTCCTCTGACCCGAACTATATTGCCAAGGTTATAACTCACTTATGGGGTACTTACAGATGTCTGAGGCTTTACGTATTTATCAGGGATTAACACCCACATTGGGCGAAAGAGTCATGGTTGATCCCTCCAGTGTGGTCATTGGCGATGTGGATCTTGCGGATGATGTCAGCATCTGGCCGTTAGTTGTCATACGTGGTGATGTGAATAATGTCGTGATCGGCTGCAGAACCAATGTTCAGGATGGCAGTGTGCTACATGTGACCCATCAGTCACGACACAATCCCGAGGGCTATCCTCTAATTATTGGGGAAGATGTTACTATCGGACATAAAGCAATGCTGCATGGCTGCACAATCGGAAATCGGGTTCTGGTCGGGATGGGATCCATTTTGCTGGACGGGGCCATTGTAGAAGATGATGTCATGATTGGTGCCGGTAGCCTGGTTCCACCGGGTAAGACGCTTGAAAGTGGCTACCTCTATTTAGGCAGCCCCGTTAAGCAGATACGGGAACTGACCTCTGAAGAACTCGCAGGACTGACGTACTCTTCTAATAACTATGTGACATGGAAAGATCTCTATCTGTCGCAAGAACAATAAAGAAGTGCGTTGCCTGAACAGTAATGAATCCGGACTGTTCAGGCATTACCGGTTATCCCAGCAAATCTTCCTTTAGCTGTTCCAGCACAGGTTCTATCTCCGGCATCACGCCATGCCATAAATAGAATGCATGAGCCGCCTGCCCCACCAGCATGCCCAATCCGTCGGCATAACGGGTTACCCCATTATTTATAGCCCACGCAATAAAAGGCGTTAATCCTGCCTGATAATACATATCGTAGACGCGAGTCCGGGCTGTCAGTACTTTTTCGGGGATCGACGGGATCTCACCTTTGATACCCGATGCTGTGGCGTTAATAATCAGATCGAAAGATTCATCAGCCAGATCCGCTAATGCTACCGCGCGGATATCTCCTTTTTCTTCGAAAATATGGCTCAGTTGCTGCGCCCGTTCAAACGTCCGGTTTGTGACGATCACTGAACAGCCATAAGACAACAGAGGAAGGATCACCCCACGCGCGGCACCACCCGCACCGACCAGTAAAACCCGGTCGCCGTGCTGCAAAAGCGCCAGCCGCTCCAGATCACTCAGCATACCGATGCCATCCGTGTTATCCCCAAGCAGTCGCCCATCCTCACAAATTTTGAGGGTGTTAACCGCTCCGGACAGCGCAGCACGTTCCGTCAGCTCATCAGATTGTGCAAAAGCACGCTCTTTGAAAGGGACAGTAATATTGGCACCACGCGCGCCGCCTTCAAAAAAGGATCGCAGGGTTTCTTCAAACGTTTCATGCGGAGCCAGAACCGTACCATAGGTGTGATCAATTCCCGTCTGGCTGGCAAACAGCGCATGAATACGCGGGGATTTACTATGGCCGATAGGATTCCCAAATACTGCAAAGGATGGCGTGACTTTCATTGTTTAGCCCTGACGAATAAGGTTGCCGGTAATGGCATCCCTGATTTCAGATGGATTGTCTCTTCCTCCCACATGGCCATTCAGCACCGGGAAATCATTGCCAAACTGGCGTCTGACCTCGTCGGAAAGTCGGCACGGCGGCTGGCCATTCAGATTGGCACTGGTGGACACCAGCGGTTTGCCAAACTTTTGGCAGAGTTCTTTTACCAGGGGATGATCGGTGACACGGACGGCCAGCGAGCTGAAACGGCCAGTTAACCAGTCTGGTGTCGATGGCTTCGCCGGCATCACCCAGGTGACCGGGCCGGGCCAGAATGACCAAATATGCTGAAGTTGCTGCTCAGTTAATGATGAGTCATCGATATAGGGAAGGAGTTGCTGGTAGCTGTCAGCAATCAGAATCAGTCCTTTATCTTTAGGCCGCTTTTTAAGTGCCAGAAGGGCCTCTACTGCTTGTTCACTGTCAGGATCACAACCCAGACCGAATACTGCTTCTGTCGGATACGCAATGACTTGTTGCCCGCGCAGCGCTTCAAGCACTGTGCTTAATGTATTTTCTGTTTCTTTATTCATCTTGTTCGTTATCTTTTATTTCGACGGCCTTACCGCATAATTTACTGGCACAGAATAACTTTATTCCCTGAGCCGTTTTCTTTTCCATCAATAAGGGGTAGTGGCAATGTTCGCACTCACCCGCCACCGGCTTATTGTTGATAGCAAACTGGCAATCCGGGTAACGGTCACAGGCGTGGAAAGCTTTACCAAAACGTGATTTTCGTTGTAGTAAATGACCTTTTCCACATTGCGGGCATCCGAGGCTGGTTTCTTCAGGTTTATCGATGGCTTCAATATGGTCACATTCAGGATACTGACTGCAGCCAATAAACATTCCATAGCGGCCCTGACGCAGCACTAAAGTAGATTCACATTTAGGGCATGCTTGTCCCTCCAGAATTTTCACAATATGACCATCTGCCTGTGATTTCAGGGGACGAATATATTGGCATTGTGGATAGGATGAACAACTGAGAAAAGGGCCGTGGCGACCACTACGGATCACCAACCCGGCCCCGCATTCTGGACAGGATCCATTTTGCTTCTCAGCAAAAAGTGCTGCTTTTGTCATAGGTTACGTTTTACCTGTTATCTCTTAATGGAGATAACCTTCATTAACTTCAAATAATAGCTCTTCCATTTGCTGATACGCACTTTCATATCCGGGAATATTAAACAGAACCATCAGCACGACCCATTTCAGATCCTCAAGATCAAATTCCTCAGTGTCCAGAGCCATAACACGATCGATAACCATCTCCCTGGTATCGAAATTCAATACTTTGATCTGTTCAAGGAACAACAGAAAACCACGACAACTGCAATCTAACCGACTTGTTTCCTCATCGGTGTAAACACGCAATGCTGAAGGATCAGAATCCAGCATATAAGATGGGGTTCCACCCTCTTGCATATCCGCAAGTTTTTCAAGCCAATTCAGCGCATTGTGAATATCGGCCCGGTGAAAACCAGCCTCGGTCAAGTCATCCGTTAACCTATCCTCGTCAACATTCATCTCCGCTTCGTTGTGAATGTAAGTTTCAAATAAGTACATTAGTACGTCGAACATGGCTTGCCCTCTTAATTCGGACATAGCCGCCGGATACAGCTGCGATCCATCCTGCTAACTCCAGCTCGAGTAGTTTACCTACCACTTCTGGCACAGGTTGGCCGGCACGTTCGGCGACGACGTCAACAGATGTCACCTCATATTCTACGTTAGCCAACACATCAGCAAATGGCAATTCAACTTCGCTATCTGATGCACAAATAATCGCCTCTGACGCCGTTAATCGTTTCGCCGGTGTCCGTTTAAAAGACTCTGAAGACTGGATATTGGGAAACCACGTCAGCCCGCTTCCTATCTGTTCAGCGATATCATTGGGTGCCGTCACCAGATACGCCCCCTGCTGAATCAGCCAGTGCGTGCCTTCTGAGGTTGCACTTCCCAACGGGCCGGGTAACGCGAAAACCTCTCTTCCCTGTTCCAGCGCATAACGCGCGGTAATCAGTGACCCGCTGCGCAACGTTGCCTCAATCACAAGCACACCGGCACTTAACCCGCTAATCACACGGTTCCGCCGGGGGAAATGAGCAGCTAAAGGCGGGGCTGTTACCAGATGCTCAGAGACCAGAGCCCCTCCCTGCTCAAGGATATGGTCCGCAAGCTTTGCATGCTGGAGTGGATAACGGTTCAGCAGCCCGCTGCCCAGCACCGCAATCGTCTTCCCCTGAGCCTCTAATGTTGCCCTGTGGCTGATGCCATCAATCCCCATTGCCAGTCCGCTGGTGACGGTAAAACCACTGCTGACAAGGCCACCGGCAAAAACCTGAGCATATTGTTCGCCGTAGTGCGTGAAATTTCGGCTACCCACCATTGCGATTTGCGCAGACTGGAGCAGGTCAGCGGTGCCTTCGACGAACAACATTAAAGGTGGAGAGGATATTTGTGCCAGCAGCGGCGGATACAACGCGCTGCCGAACGTCACCAGGTGGCGGTTGTCCCCTTCCAGCCATCGCAGAGATGCTGACACCCACTTTTGACTGAGATGCTGAAAGTCTGCGACCTGTTCGACTGAAAGACCGCAGACGGGTAACGCTGACGGCGAATACGTTCCGCGACAAAATAATGCCTGAACGATCTCAAGGGCATGTCTTGCACCGAGGCGTTTCACCGCAGATAAACGTATCCATACTTCCTGTAATGTCATTGTCCTTTCCCTTCTCAATGCCTTTCGGCGACTGATTCAATTGGCAGAGGATGCTGTCAATCGGGGCAGGAAATGTCTAGAATAGAGTCTATATATCTTCAATCAATTGAATAAAGATCCAGAAAAATATGTCCGTATTACAGATATTACATTTCCCAGACGAGCGGCTTCGCATAACTGCAAAACCGGTCAAAGAAGTTAACGCCGAAATCCAGCAGATCGTGGATGATATGTTTGAAACCATGTATGCAGAGGAAGGCATTGGTCTTGCTGCTACTCAGGTCGACATTCACCAACGGATCATCGTTATTGATGTCTCTGAAAATCGCGACGAGCGTCTGGTTCTCATCAACCCGGAATTGCTGGAAAAGAGCGGCGAAACGGGGATTGAAGAAGGCTGCCTGTCGATCCCGGATCAACGGGCGCTGGTGCCGCGTGCGGAAAAAGTTAAAATTCGCGCACTTGATCGTGAAGGCAAATCCTTCGAACTGGAAGCTGATGACTTGCTGGCAATTTGTATCCAGCATGAAATGGATCATCTGGTGGGCAAATTGTTCGTGGATTATTTGTCTCCACTGAAACGTCAGCGTATTCGCCAGAAAATGGAAAAAATGGCCAAGCTGAACGCACGGGCTGACTAATATTCGTGTAACACAGGACACTGCTTTGCGAATCATATTTGCCGGTACTCCCGACTTTGCAGCGCGTCATCTCGACGCGCTTTTATCATCAGAACATCAGGTTGTCGGTGTTTTCACTCAGCCTGATCGCCCGGCTGGCCGCGGGAATAAACTCACCGCAAGCCCGGTAAAAGTTCTGGCTCAAACCCACGACATTCCTGTTTTCCAACCTAAATCGTTACGCCCTGAAGAAAACCAATCACTGGTTTCCTCGTTAGAGGCTGATGTCATGGTTGTTGTTGCTTATGGTTTGATTTTACCTAAAGCAGTGCTGGAGATGCCGAAACTGGGCTGCATCAATGTGCATGGCTCTTTGCTGCCGCGCTGGCGTGGCGCCGCGCCGATCCAACGTTCTCTGTGGGCTGGCGACGCCAAAACAGGCATCACGATCATGCAGATGGATGTCGGGCTTGATACCGGTGACATGTTGCATAAAATCGAGTGTGACATCCTGCCCGAAGACACCAGCGCATCGCTTTATAACAAGCTGGCCGAACTTGGCCCGCAAGGCATGCTGGAAACTCTTGAGCAGTTGGCAAACGGTACCGCCAGACCGGAAGTTCAAAGCGAAGAACACGTCACCTACGCTGAAAAACTGAGCAAGGAAGAGGCCCGTTTAGACTGGAACTTATCCGCTGAACAACTTGAGCGTTGTATTCGCGCGTTTAATCCCTGGCCTGTCAGCTTTTTCATGATTGAAGAACAACCGGTTAAAGTCTGGCAGGCGGAATGTTTGTCAGAGAAAAGCAGTGCGGCTCCCGGAACCATTGTGTCTGCCAACAAAAAAGGCATTCAGATTGCGACGGCCGACGGGATCCTGAACATTACCCAGCTACAACCTTCGGGTAAAAAAGCGATGTCTGCACAAGACTTGCTGAACTCTCGTCGCGAATGGTTTACCGAAGGCACCCGTTTAGCCTGACCATAACGACTACGCCCGATATTTCGTCGGGCCTTATCTCTCTGATGATGCTGGCTCCGGTCAGCTTTTTTGACTATGAAAACAGCCTATAATCTCCGTAGCATTGCCGCTCAAGCCATCAGTCAGGTTCTGGACAAAGGTTTATCCTTGTCCACCGTGCTTCCTGGTCTGCAGAAAAATGTCTCAGAAAAAGATCGCGGACTCCTTCAGGAACTGTGTTTTGGTACGCTTCGGGTTCTTCCTCAGCTGGAATGGTGTTTGCAGCAACTGATGGCAAAACCTCTCACTGGTAAGCAAAGAACTTTGCATTACTTGCTGATGGTTGGCCTGTATCAGTTAATCCACACCCGTATTCCGGCGCATGCCGTTCTTGCTGAAACTGTGAACGGTGCCGTGGCACTGAAACGCCCTCAGCTTAAAGGCCTTATCAACGGCGTTTTGCGTCAGTTTCAGCGACAGCAGGAAGAATTACTGCCCCGCATGGCCAACAATGACAGCCGTTATCTTCACCCAAGCTGGCTGCTTAACCGCCTGAAAAAAGCCTATCCAGCTGATTGGGAAGCGATTATTGAAGCAAACAATCAAAGGCCACCAATGTGGTTGCGCGTCAACAGAATGCACCATACCCGCGAAGAATACCTGCATCTGCTGAATGAAGCCCAGATTGAAGCCATGCCGCATCATGAGTACAGCGATGCATTAAGGCTGATGACACCTTGCCAGGTGGACCTGCTTCCTGGTTTTGCTGAAGGCTGGGTCACCGTACAGGATGCTTCGGCGCAGGGCAGTGTTGATCTGTTGGATCCGCAGAATGGCGAATTGATCCTCGATTTATGTTGTGCGCCTGGCGGTAAAACAACTCACATTCTGGAAGCTGCACCAAAAGCACATGTTCTCGCAGTTGATGTGGATGAGCAGCGTTTGAAACGCGTTCATGAAAATCTGCAGCGCCTGAAACTGAGTGCAGAAGTGAAACAAGGTGATGGCCGTGAGCCGCAGGCGTGGGCCGGTGATCGCCTCTTCGATCGGATTTTGCTTGATGCCCCTTGCTCAGCGACCGGTGTTATTCGCCGACACCCTGATATCAAATGGCTGCGCCGGGACAGCGATATTGCCGAACTGGCGAAGCTTCAGAGAGAAATTCTTGAAGCTGTCTGGCCACGATTAAAAAGCCAGGGTGTCATGGTTTACGCCACCTGCTCAATTTTGCCAGATGAAAATTGCCAGCAAATCGCCGCGTTTCTGGCATCTCATCCGGAGGCAACGCTGGTTGAAACCGGAACGGCGGAAAAACCTGGCCGACAAAATCTTCCCCATGCTGAAGATGGCGATGGCTTCTATTACGCTAAACTCATCAAAAGCTGATCATCTTGTATTAGTGCTTTTTACGCAGGCTGATACCTTCGAGGCAAAGCAGAGAGTCATATGAAAATAATAATTCTCGGGGCAGGGCAGGTTGGCGGAACACTCGCCGAAAACCTGGTGGGTGAGAACAACGACATCACGGTTGTCGATACGAATACCGTCCGGCTGCGTCAGCTTCAGGATAAATTCGACCTGCGGGTCGTCCAGGGTCATGGTTCACATCCGCGCGTACTGCGAGAAGCCGGTGCGGAAGATGCCGATATGCTGGTCGCTGTGACCAATTCGGACGAAACCAATATGGTGGCGTGTCAGATCGCCTACTCGCTTTTTAATACCCCCAATCGTATTGCCCGCATTCGTTCAACCGAATACATCCGTGAATCCGAAAAGCTCTTCCATCCCGAAGCCGTGCCGATTGATCACCTGATTTCGCCAGAACAACTGGTGACGGATTACATCTACAAACTCATTGAGTATCCGGGTGCATTGCAGGTGGTGAATTTCGCTGAAGGGAAAGTCAGCATTGCCGCAGTAAAAGCCTACTACGGCGGGCCGTTAGTGGGCAACGCGCTGTCTTCAATGCGTGAGCATATGCCGCATATTGAAACCCGTGTGGCCGCGATTTTCCGTCAGGATCGTCCTATCCGTCCGCAGGGATCCACCATCGTTGAGGCTGGTGACGAAGTTTTCTTTGTGGCCGCTTCTCAGCATATCCGTGCAGTCATGAGTGAGCTTCAGAGGCTGGAAAAGCCTTATAAGCGAATCATGATTGTAGGTGGCGGTAATGTCGGTGCGGGTCTGGCACAACGGCTGGAAAAAAACTACAGCGTAAAACTGATCGAACGTGATCAACAGCGTGCCGCTGAGCTTGCGGAAATCCTGCAGGACACCATTGTTTTCTATGGCGATGCGTCCGATCAGGAACTGTTGGCCGAAGAACATATTGAACAAGTCGATGTGTTCATTGCAATTACCAATGATGACGAAGCCAATATCATGTCGGCCATGCTTGCCAAGCGCATGGGCGCCAAAAAAGTCATGGTACTCATTCAGCGCAGCGCGTATGTCGATTTGGTTCAGGGCAGCGTTATCGATATAGCAATTTCACCCCAGCAGGCAACCATCTCCGCGTTGCTGGGACACGTCAGGAAAGCGGACATAGTCAGCGTTTCATCCCTGAGGCGTGGTGTCGCTGAAGCGATTGAAGCCATTGCACACGGTGACGAAACAACATCTAAAGTTGTTGGCCGTACTGTAGAGCAAATCAAACTGCCGCCCGGCACGACTATCGGGGCGATTGTCCGCGGAAATGACGTAATCATTGCTAACGGTACCAGCCGGATCCAACAAGGTGATCACGTGGTGATGTTTATCACCGACAAGAAATTTGTCAGGGATGTAGAGCGCCTGTTCCAGCCAAGCCCATTCTTCTTATAATTCGTGTGTCACTGTTAATCGAATTTAGCGTTAATCAGGCTTCGGGTAAGAACTTTTGTAGCGAAGACACCACAAATGGTCTTTACTTGGTTTGTTATATTTGATGAATTTGCCAAGGAGTATTTATGAGTTTTATGAAAGAGTTTCGTGAGTTTGCCATGCGTGGCAACGTGGTCGACCTGGCTGTCGGTGTTATCATCGGGGCCGCATTTGGCAAAATAGTATCGTCATTTGTCGCCGATATTATTATGCCGCCACTGGGTTTACTGATTGGTGGGGTCGATTTTAAGCAGTTTGCTTTCGTGCTCAGGGATGCTCAGGGAGCAACACCCGCCGTAGTCATGCATTACGGGGTATTTATTCAGAATATTTTTGATTTCGTCATCGTCGCACTGGCTATATTCTGCGCAATTACCTTGATGAACAAAATGCGTCGTAAGCAGGAAGACAAACCCGCTGCACCACCAAAACCTACTGCGGAAGAAACTCTGTTAGCGGAAATTCGCGATTTACTGAAAGAACAGCAGACACCAAAACTGTAAGCCCTCTCTGCGAAGACTTTTTAGAAGGGCAGTGTTGAATACTCAAGTGAACACTCAACACTGCCCTCCAAATAACTCCCCTTGCCATTTTTTTCTTTGCGCCGATAACTCCCTTTCCCTTTCTGATTTTTCTCAACTCTCTGTTTAAACAGCGGGTCATGAAGAAGTGCCTGCAATGCGTTATCCTGAATAGTGCCTTTCTGGTGCTTATAGTGGGACATATAACCTCGATTATTGTCATACATGTTGAACAAAATACGCGCACATCATACTGCGATAATTATTACTGTGAAAGTGGTTTATAAACAGGTGCGAAGGCTCATGCAACTTTTCCAGCACCATCTTCCAGTGCTTCCAAAATAGAACAACTTACACTGGTATGCGCGGAGCCGCAGCAGGCAGCACTGAGTCTCTGCAACGATTCGCGCATCTGATTAAGCTCTTTTAATTTCAACTCAACCTCGGCAAGTCTTTCATCTACGATGGATTTTGATTCCTGACAGGTGTGATGCAGAGGATCGATCCGAATCGAAAGTAACTCCTTAATCGCATCGAGTGTAAAACCCGTCGATTTGGCATAGCGAATAAAGCGTAACCGCTGCACATCACTGTCGTCATATTGACGGTAACCCGAGGGATTACGTGTACCCGCACTCATCATCCCCTGCTTCTCGTAGTAGCGGACGGTATCTGTGGATACATTTGCCAGGCTGGCAAGCTCACCAATTTTATACATGTCTATTTACCTTTGAATTTATCTATCAGTGCATTTCCATAATGCCCGTGAAGGAAATCAGTATTTAATCCGGCTTGCTGTAAACGTAACTGCAAGACTTTCAGTCGCTTTTCTGTGGGCGCAAAGTTCGGGTCATCATTGCCTAATGTTTGCAGCAAATGATCCAGTTCGATTGCTTCCTTTCGATCCTGTAATTCCGGGGGTAAGTAACCCGCATTTTTGAGGATACGATAGGAGGTTCTGAGCTCATCCGGAACAGCACTGTCATCATCCAGAACCAGGGTTTGTCCGCTTCCGGGCAGATTATCAAACTCGCCCTTTTCCTGAGCATCTTTGATGTGCTTTTCAACCCATTGATCAATCAAAAACATGATTTTCCTCTACTCATCAGAACGAATCATTGTGAATCATAGTCTCTGACTGACTGGCTTAAAAGAGGAAGAAACGCAGGACAAATATTGCGGTAAGAAAAAGAAGTGGGGCACTAAAATTCAGATGTAAAAAAACCGGGCAAAAGCCCGGTTTTTTCATGCATCTACAGATTATTCAGCAGTTGCTACTTCTGCTTTTGACTCTGCACGATCAACGAGCTCGATGTATGCCATCGGCGCATTGTCGCCTGCACGGAAGCCACACTTAAGAATACGAGTGTAACCACCGGCACGGCTCGCGAAACGCGGGCCCAGTTCATTAAACAGTTTTGCCACGATCTCGTTATCACGAGTACGGGCGAATGCCAGACGACGATTTGCAACGTTGTCGGTCTTGGCAAGAGTAATCAGCGGCTCAACAACGCGACGCAGCTCTTTCGCTTTCGGCAGGGTCGTCTTGATGATCTCATGACGAACCAAAGAGCCGGCCATGTTACGGAACATAGCCTGTCGGTGGCTGCTGTTACGGTTCAGTTGACGACCACTCTTACGATGGCGCATGACCTTATCCTTCTCAGTAAAACCTTAACCTGTGATCCGGTTACTCGTCAGCAATACTTGCTGGTGGCCAGTTTTCCAGGCGCATGCCCAGAGACAAACCACGGGACGCAAGTACGTCTTTGATCTCAGTAAGAGATTTTTTACCCAGGTTAGGTGTTTTAAGTAACTCAACCTCGGTACGCTGTACCAGATCACCGATGTAGTGGATTGCTTCTGCCTTAAGGCAGTTAGCAGAGCGGACAGTCAATTCCAGACCGTCAACAGGGCGCAGCAGGATTGGATCGAATTCCGGCTTCTCTTCTTTGACTTCCGGTTGACGTACATCACGTAAATCAACGAAAGCTTCAAGTTGTTCAGCAAGAATGGTCGCCGCACGACGGATCGCCTCTTCAGGATCGATCGTACCGTTGGTTTCCATTTCGATAACCAGCTTGTCCAAATCAGTACGCTGTTCTACACGCGCTGCTTCAACATTGTAGGCAATACGCTCTACAGGGCTGTAGCATGCATCTACTAACAGACGACCAATTGGGCGCTCATCTTCTTCCGAATGAATTCGGGCAGACGCCGGCACATAACCACGACCGCGCTGAACTTTGATACGCATGCTGATAGCAGCGTTCTCATCGGTCAGGTGGCAGATGACATGTTGCGGCTTGACGATTTCGACATCACCATCATGGGTAATGTCGGCTGCAGTCACAGGGCCAATGCCAGACTTATTCAGGGTAAGAATAACTTCATCTTTCCCTTGAACTCTCACCGCCAGCCCTTTCAGGTTGAGCAGGATCTCCAGGATATCTTCCTGTACGCCTTCTTTGGTGCTGTACTCATGCAGTACACCATCAATCTCAACCTCGGTCACCGCGCAACCCGGCATGGATGAAAGCAGAATACGGCGCAGTGCGTTGCCTAAAGTATGGCCAAAGCCACGTTCTAAAGGCTCAAGGGTCACCTTGGCGTGCGTCGAACTGACTTGCTCGATATCTACCAGGCGCGGTTTTAGAAACTCTGTCACAGAACCCTGCATTGTGTCCTCTCTTTGGTACTAAGCTTTACTTGGAGTAAAGCTCGACGATCAGGTGTTCGTTAATGTCGGAAGACAGATCAGTACGTTCAGGCATACGCTTGAACACACCTTCCATCTTAGCAGCATCAACTTCAAGCCAAGTCGGCTTTTCACGCTGTTCAGCCAACTCCAAAGCGGCCTTCACGCGAGATTGCTTTTTAGCTTTCTCACGGATGCTGACAACGTCATTCGGAGATACCTGATAAGAAGCGATGTTAACAACGCGACCGTTTACCATGATAGCTTTGTGGCTAACTAACTGGCGGGATTCCGCACGAGTAGCGCCGAAGCCCATACGATAAACTACGTTGTCCAAACGACCTTCAAGCAGTTGCAACAGGTTTGCACCGGTGTTGCCTTTCAGGCGTGCTGCTTCTTTGTAATAGTTACGGAACTGACGCTCCAGAACACCGTAGATACGGCGAACTTTTTGCTTTTCACGTAACTGTACACCATAGTCAGACAGACGCGGTTTACGCGCACCATGCTGACCAGGAGCTTGTTCAATTTTACACTTGGTATCGATCGCGCGAACGCCAGATTTAAGGAATAAATCTGTGCCCTCACGACGGCTAAGCTTGAGCTTAGGACCCAAATATCTTGCCATTTTCTCTCTCCAACAAACCTAAAAGCAGCGTTATACGCGACGCTTTTTCGGCGGACGACAACCGTTATGAGGGATAGGAGTCACATCAGTAATATTAGTGATGCGGAAACCAGCCGCGTTTAATGCGCGGATAGTAGACTCTCGACCAGGACCAGGTCCTTTAACCATAACTTCCAGATTCTTGATACCGTATTCTTTCACTGCGTCAGCGCAGCGCTCTGCTGCAACCTGAGCTGCGAACGGAGTGGATTTACGAGAACCACGGAAACCGGAACCACCAGCTGTTGCCCAACCCAAAGCATTACCCTGACGATCGGTAATGGTAACAATGGTGTTGTTGAAAGAAGCATGGATATGAGCCACGCCGTCAGAGACTTGTTTTCTTACACGTTTACGTGTACGAACAGGTGCCTTTGCCATTTATTCAATCACCCCGATTATTTCTTGATCGGTTTACGCGGACCCTTACGGGTACGTGCGTTAGTCTTGGTACGCTGACCGCGTACTGGAAGACCACGACGATGACGCAAACCACGATAAGTTCCAAGGTCCATAAGACGCTTGATGCTCAGGGTGACTTCACGACGCAGATCACCTTCAACAATGAACTTGGCAACTTCGTCACGCAGTTTTTCGATTTGCTCTTCAGACAGCTCACTGATCTTAACATTTTCAGCAATACCTGATGCAGCACAGATAGACTGTGAGCGGGTTTTGCCGATGCCGTAGATCGAAGTTAATGCGATCACGGTATGTTTCTGATCAGGAATGTTAATGCCTGCTATACGGGCCACTATGCACTCCTACTATTTATATACGGCAATACCATTCTGAAAAGCCCGTTTTCAGGATACTCAAATAGTATTGCTGCTTACATACAAAAGATTGGCTGGCTAATCTAGCCAGCTCAACCCAACTTTGCAAGAAAAATATGCGAGATAATCAGCCTTGACGCTGTTTATGCTTCGGTTCTGCGCTGCAGATTACGCGAACGATACCGTTACGCTTAACAATTTTGCAGTTACGACATAATTTCTTGACGGAAGCACGAACTTTCATTTTTACTCTCCGTAACTTCGCAAACTCACCAGATTAGCGGTTATAGCCTTTCAGGTTTGCTTTCTTCAATGCAGACTCGTACTGACTTGACATCATCAGAGTTTGCACTTGAGCCATAAAGTCCATGATAACGACGACTACGATCAGTAGAGAAGTACCACCAAAGTAGAATGGAACTTTCATCGCGTCACGCATGAACTCCGGGATAAGGCAGATGAAAGTAATATACATCGCACCAATTAAGGTTAAACGAGTCATCACTTTATCAATGTACTTCGCCGTTTGCTCTCCCGGACGAATTCCTGGTACAAATGCACCGGACTTCTTCAGGTTATCTGCTGTCTCACGCGGGTTGAACACCAACGCAGTATAAAAGAAACAGAAGAAGATGATTGCAGTCGCATAGAGTAACACATAAAGCGGTTGCCCAGGCTGCAAATACAGCGAAATCGTAGTCAGCCAGTTCCAACCAGTCCCGCCCCCAAACCATGATGCAATCGTGGCAGGGAACAGAATAATGCTGGAAGCGAAGATTGCTGGGATAACCCCGGCCATATTCACTTTCAACGGTAAGTGCGTGCTCTGTGCTGCATAGACACGACGACCTTGTTGGCGTTTAGCATAGTTAACGACGATACGACGTTGACCACGTTCAACAAACACCACAAAGAAAGTCACTGCAAACACTAAAACTGCAACCAACAGCAACAGGAGGAAGTGCAGGTCGCCTTGCCGAGCTTGTTCGATAGTATGGGCGATTGCTGGCGGGAGACCCGCTACGATACCTGCAAAGATAATGATTGAAATACCGTTACCGATACCTCGTTCAGTAATTTGCTCACCCAGCCACATCAGGAACATTGTCCCAGTCACTAAGCTCACAACTGCAGTAAAGTAGAACGCAAAGCCTGGATTTAACACCAGACCTTGCATACCAGGCATGTTCGGCAGACCGGTAGCAATACCGATCGACTGAAACACTGCCAATACCAGCGTACCGTAACGGGTGTACTGACTAATCTTACGACGGCCAGCCTCCCCTTCTTTCTTTATTTCTGCTAACGCTGGATGAACCACCGTTAACAGCTGGATAATGATCGATGCAGAAATGTACGGCATGATCCCCAGAGCAAAGATTGAAGCACGGCTAAGGGCACCACCAGAGAACATGTTAAACATTTCAATGATGGTACCTCTTTGCTGCTCGAGCAATTTGGCAAGTACAGCGGCATCAATACCAGGGATCGGAATAAAAGAGCCGATACGGAAAACAATCAGCGCACCGATAACAAACAAAAGTCTGCGCTTCAGTTCGCCTAGTCCACCCTTGGCACTTTGAAAATCTAATCCCGGTTGCTTAGCCATCTGCTACTTATTCCTCAATTTTACCGCCAGCAGCTTCGATAGCAACACGAGCGCCTTTGGTGACACGCAAACCACGCAGAGTTACCGCACGACCAACTTCGCCAGAAAGGATTACTTTCGCGAACTCGATCTGGATACCAACTACGTTAGCGGCTTTCAGCGCGTTCAGGTCGATCACGTCGCCTTCCACCAGAGCCAGTTCAGACAGACGAACTTCTGCCGTGATCATAGCTTTGCGGGAGGTGAAGCCGAATTTCGGCAAACGACGATATAAAGGCATCTGACCACCTTCAAAACCACGACGTACGCCACCACCAGAACGTGAGTTCTGACCTTTGTGACCACGACCGCCGGTTTTACCCAGGCCAGAACCAATACCACGACCTACACGCCTTGGCGCTTGTTTGGCACCATCAGCCGGAGACAGAGTATTTAAACGCATCTCTTACTCCTCAACCTTAACCATGTAGGAAACCAGGTTGATCATACCGCGTACAGCAGGAGTATCCTCGCGCTCAACGGTGTGACCAATACGACGCAGACCCAGGCCCAGCAGAGTAGCTTTATGCTTCGGCAGACGGCCAATGGAACTGCGAGTTTGTGTAACTTTAATAGTCTTTGCCATGGTTAATTACCCCAGAATTTCTTCAACGGATTTACCACGCTTGGCAGCGACCATTTGTGGGGATTTCATATTTGCCAAAGCATCGATAGTTGCACGAACCACGTTGATCGGGTTGGTGGAACCATAAGCTTTAGCCAATACGTTATGAACCCCTGCAACTTCCAGGACGGCGCGCATTGCACCACCGGCGATAATACCGGTACCTTCGGAAGCCGGCTGCATGAACACACGGGAACCCGTATGAGCACCTTTAACAGGATGCTGCAGGGTGCCGCTATTCAGCGCGACATTCATCATGTTGCGACGGGCTTTTTCCATCGCTTTCTGGATCGCTGCCGGAACTTCGCGTGCTTTGCCGTAGCCAAAACCAACGCGACCGTTACCATCACCAACTACTGTCAGTGCGGTAAAGCTGAAGATACGGCCACCTTTTACGGTTTTAGATACGCGGTTTACCGCGATCAGCTTTTCCTGCAGTTCGCCAGCTTGTTTTTCGATGTGAGCCATCTTAAACCTCTTCCTTAGAACTGAAGGCCAGCTTCACGGGCAGCATCTGCCAGTGCCTGGACTCGACCATGATATTGGAAACCGGAACGGTCAAAGGATACTTTCGTGATCCCTTTTTCCAATGCGCGTTCTGCGATAGCTTTACCTACAGCAGTGGCAGCATCTTTGTTGCCGGTATACTTCAGTTGCTCAGTGATAGTTTTTTCTACAGTAGATGCAGCAACTATTACTTCAGAACCGTTTGGTGCGATGACCTGTGCGTAAATATGACGCGGGGTACGATGTACCACCAGACGAGTCGCACCCAATTCTTTGAGCTTGCGGCGTGCGCGGGTCGCACGACGGATACGAGCAGATTTCTTATCCATAGTGTTACCTTACTTCTTCTTAGCCTCTTTGGTACGCACGACTTCGTCGGCGTAACGGACACCCTTACCTTTATAAGGCTCAGGACGACGGTAGGCACGTAAATCTGCAGCAACCTGACCGATTACCTGCTTATCAGCGCCTTTCAGCACGATTTCAGTTTGGGTCGGACATTCTGCAGTAATGCCTGCCGGCAGTTGGTGATCGACCGGGTGAGAGAAGCCTAAGGCTAAATTCACCACGTTGCCTTTAACAGCAGCACGATAACCAACACCTACCAGTTGAAGCTTTTTAGTGAAGCCGTCGGTAACACCTACAACCATAGAGTTCAACAGTGCACGAGTGGTACCCGCTTGGGCCCAACCGTCTACAGCGCCTTCGCGTGGAGCGAAAGTCAGTGTATTTTCTTCCTGTTTAACTACAACAGCGTCATGGATAGTACGTGACAGCTCGCCGTTTTTACCCTTAATCGAAATAACCTGACCGTTGAGTTTTACCTCTACGCCGGCAGGAATGACGACGGGTGCTTTTGCAACACGAGACATTCTTTCCTCCCAATTAAGCTACGTAGCAGATAATCTCGCCACCAAGACCAGCCTGGCGAGCTGCACGATCGGTCATAACACCTTTAGAGGTAGAAATAACAGCGATACCCATACCGGCCATAACTTTTGGCAGCTCATCTTTTTTCTTGTAGATGCGCAGACCTGGACGGCTGATACGTTGAATGCTTTCTACCACTGCCTTGCCCTGGAAGTACTTCAGTACTAATTCCAGTTCAGGTTTGGCGTCGCCTTCGATTTTAAATTCTTCAATATAGCCTTCTTCCTTCAGCACGTTGGCAATAGCCACTTTCAGCTTGGAGGAAGGCATGGTGACCGCAACTTTGTTCGCGGCTTGACCGTTACGGATACGGGTCAGCATATCCGCGATCGGATCTTGCATGCTCATCTGTCTTTACTCCCGTGATTCAATTGGTGACAATTACCAGCTAGCCTTCTTAAGACCCGGAATTTCACCGCGCATAGCGGCTTCACGGACCTTAATACGGCTCAACCCGAACTTCCGCAGGAAAGCATGCGGACGACCAGTTTGACGGCAGCGGTTACGCTGACGAGACGGGCTGGAATCACGCGGCAGAGACTGCAGCTTAAGAACTGCATCCCAACGATCTTCGTCGGATGAGTTCACACCAGAGATAATAGCTTTCAATTCCTCGCGTTTAGCGCGGTATTTATCAGCCAGTTTTACGCGAACGACTTCGCGTGCTTTCATGGATTGCTTAGCCATTAGTAACCCTGCCTTACTTGCGGAACGGGAAGTTAAAGGCTGTCAGCAATGCACGGCCTTCATCATCGGATTTCGCAGTAGTGGTGATAGTAATATCTAAACCACGAACGCGATCGACTTTATCATAATCGATTTCCGGGAAGATGATCTGTTCACGCACGCCCATGCTGTAGTTACCACGACCATCGAAAGACTTAGCAGACAAGCCGCGGAAGTCACGAATACGTGGAACAGCAATGGAGACCAGACGCTCAAAG
This sequence comes from Rahnella victoriana, assembly GCF_021276285.1. NCBI lineage: Bacteria > Pseudomonadati > Pseudomonadota > Gammaproteobacteria > Enterobacterales > Yersiniaceae > Rahnella > Rahnella victoriana. Next base: position 2,056,081 of record NZ_CP089919.1, on the reverse strand, counting down.
AACTCCCACATGCGTTCGCCGCGGAGGGTTACTTTACAGCCGATCGGATAGCCCTGACGGATTTTGAAGCCTGCAACTGATTTGCGTGCTTTGGTGATCAGCGGTTTTTGACCGGAGATTGCTGCCAGGTCAGCTGCTGCGTTATCCAGCAGTTTCTTGTCAGCGATCGCTTCACCAACACCCATGTTCAGGGTGATCTTCTCGACCCGAGGGACTTGCATGACAGAATTGTAACCAAACTCAGCCATGAGTTTTTTTACGACATCGTCTTTGTAGTAATCATGCAGTTTCGCCATCGTACTACTCCAAATTACTTGATAGTTTCGCTGTTAGATTTGAAGAAACGGACTTTTTTGCCGTCTTCGAATCTAAAGCCTACACGGTCCGCCTTGCCAGTTGCCGTGTTGAAGAGAGCAACGTTAGAAACCGGAATTGCAGCTTCTTTTTCAACGATGCCACCTGGTTGGTTCAGGGCCGGTACAGGCTTCTGATGTTTCTTAACCAGGTTGATACCTTCAACAATGACCTTGCCAGAAGACAGGACATTTTTTACTTTACCGCGCTTACCTTTATCTTTACCGGTAAGCAGGATAACTTCGTCATCGCGACGGATTTTCGCTGCCATGGTTCGCTCCTTAGAGTACTTCTGGTGCCAGAGAGATAATTTTCATGAACTTCTCATTACGCAGTTCACGAGTTACCGGCCCAAAAATACGCGTGCCGATTGGCTGCTCGCTGTTATTGTTTAAAATAACGCATGCATTACCATCGAAGCGAATGACAGAACCGTCCGGGCGACGAACACCCTTCTTGGTGCGCACCACTACCGCCTTCAGCACATCGCCTTTCTTCACCTTACCGCGAGGAATTGCTTCCTTGATGGTAATTTTGATGATGTCGCCGACGCCTGCGTAGCGACGGTGCGAGCCACCTAGAACCTTGATACACATTACGCGACGTGCACCGGAGTTGTCGGCCACGGTCAGCATAGTCTGTTCTTGGATCATGTTAGTGCTCCGCTAATGTCAACTACAACTTTAGGACCCAGGATAGGTCGTTAAGAAATCCCCACAATATGAGGGCGCGGCATTATAACACCGGTTCCCGATTATGGGTAGAAAAAATAAACGGCCCACGTTCATGAGCCGTTTATCTATTTTTGAGAGGCGCTACTGTATTACAGAATCGCTTTCTCTACAACGCGAACCAAGGTCCAAGACTTAGTCTTAGACAGTGGACGGCATTCGCTGATTTCCACAACGTCGCCGATACCACATTCATTGTTCTCGTCATGTACGTGCAATTTGGTCGTACGTTTGATGAATTTACCGTAAATCGGGTGTTTCACCACACGTTCAATCGCAACAACAATGGATTTTTCCATTTTGTCACTGATTACACGACCCTGCAGAGTACGGATCTTGTCAGTCATTACGCACCCGCCTTTTCAGTCAGTAAAGTTTTCACACGTGCAACATCACGACGCACTTGCTTCAACAGGTGTGTTTGCTGCAACTGACCGCTTGCCGTTTGCATGCGCAGGTTAAACTGCTCACGCAAAAGGTTCAGCAACTCAGTGTTCAGCTCTTCCACGCTTTTTTCGCGCAGCTCTTGTGCTTTCATTACATCACCGTCTTAGTTACAAAGGTGGTTTTGATAGGCAGTTTGGCTGCTGCCAGCTGGAAGGCTTCACGAGCCAGCTCTTCAGGCACACCGTCCATTTCGTACAGGACTTTACCAGGCTGGATCAAAGCAACCCAATACTCTACGTTGCCTTTACCTTTACCCATACGAACTTCGAGCGGTTTCTCGGTGATCGGTTTGTCCGGGAATACTCGGATCCAGATCTTACCTTGACGCTTAACTGCACGGGTCATCGCACGACGTGCTGCTTCAATTTGACGAGCAGTCAGACGACCACGGCCAACAGCTTTCAGACCGTAAGTGCCGAAGCTCACATCCGTACCTTGCGCAAGACCACGGTTGCGGCCCTTGTGCACCTTACGGAATTTTGTACGCTTTGGTTGTAACATCAGCGACTCTCCTTACTTGCGGCCTTTACGCTGCTGCTTTTTAGGTTGAGCAGCCGGTTCCGGTTGTTCAACTGCAGCCATACCACCCAGGATCTCACCTTTGAAGATCCATACCTTAACGCCGATTACACCGTAAGTGGTGTGCGCTTCAGATGTGTTGTAATCGATATCCGCACGCAGAGTGTGCAACGGAACACGACCTTCACGGTACCATTCAGTACGCGCGATTTCAGCACCGCCAAGACGGCCGCTTACTTCAACTTTGATACCTTTAGCGCCAAGACGCATTGCGTTCTGTACTGCACGCTTCATAGCACGACGGAACATAACACGACGTTCCAGCTGTGAAGTGATGCTGTCAGCAACCAATTTTGCGTCCAGTTCCGGTTTACGGACTTCGGCGATGTTAATCTGCGCAGGAACGCCAGCGATATCCGCTACGACCTTACGCAGTTTTTCGACATCTTCGCCTTTCTTGCCGATAACGATGCCAGGACGAGCTGTGTGAATAGTCACACGGATGCTCTTCGCTGGACGCTCGATAACGATGCGAGAAACGGAAGCTTTCGCCAATTCCTTAGTCAGGAACTGACGAACTTTAAAGTCGCCGTCCAGGTTGTCAGCGAAATCTTTGGTATTTGCATACCAAGTAGAGTTCCAAGGTTTGACAATACCCAGTCGAATACCATTAGGATGTACTTTCTGACCCATTGCTAGTCTCCAGAGTCTCAGCGATCGGACACAACCACAGTAATGTGGCTGGTGCGCTTCAGAATGCGATCTGCACGACCTTTAGCACGCGGCATAATGCGCTTCATGCTTGGGCCTTCGTCTACGAAAATCTTCGTGACTTTCAGATCATCGATGTCAGCGCCATCGTTGTGTTCTGCGTTAGCAATGGCAGACTCCAGTACCTTCTTAACCAGACCAGCAGCTTTCTTGTTGGTGTAGGCCAGAGTTTCCAGAGCTTGCGACACTTTCTTACCGCGAATCAGGTCAGCAACAAGGCGAACCTTCTGAGCAGAAGAACGAGCGTGGCGATGTTTAGCGATAGTTTCCATCTCTTCCTCCTACCTTAGCGCTTTTTAGCTTTTTTATCAGCCGCATGGCCGCGATAAGTACGAGTCGGCGCGAATTCACCCAGTTTGTGACCGACCATTTCGTCGGAAACAAATACTGGTACGTGCTGACGACCATTATGGACAGCGATGGTCAAACCGATCATGTTAGGAAAGATCGTTGAACGACGGGACCAAGTGCGCAAAGGCTTCTTGTCACCGCTTTCCACCGCTTTCTCTACCTTCTTCAGCAAGTGCAGGTCAATAAAAGGACCTTTCTTGAGAGAACGTGGCATGGCTTATCCTCTAATTATTTTTTGCTACGGCGACGTACAATGAATTTATCAGTACGCTTGTTGCTACGGGTCTTCTTACCTTTGGTTTGAACGCCCCACGGAGTTACCGGGTGCTTACCAAAGTTACGACCTTCACCACCACCGTGTGGGTGATCGACTGGGTTCATCGCAGTACCGCGAACGGTAGGACGAATACCACGCCAACGAGCAGCACCTGCTTTACCCAGAACGCGAAGCATGTGTTCAGAGTTACCGACTTCACCTAAGGTGGCGCGGCAATCGATCTGAACTTTACGCATTTCGCCAGAGCGCAGACGCAGAGTTACGTAGGAACCGTCACGAGCAACGATCTGAACGTAGGCACCGGCTGAACGAGCCATCTGGCCGCCTTTACCTGGTTTCATTTCTACGTTGTGAACCGTTGAACCTACTGGGATGTTGCGCATAGGCAGGGCGTTACCTGTCTTGATTGCAGCATCAACACCAGATTGGATCTGGTCACCCACTTTCAGGCCTTTCGGCGCCAGGATATAACGGCGTTCGCCGTCTTTGTACAGAACCAGCGCGATGTTCGCGGAACGGTTCGGATCGTACTCCAGACGCTCAACCACTGCAGCGATACCATCTTTGTTGCGTTTGAAGTCAACCAGACGATAATGCTGTTTGTGGCCACCACCGATATGACGGGTGGTGATACGGCCATTGTTGTTACGGCCACCGCTTTTGCTCAGTTTTTCAAGCAGCGGAGCATAAGGTTTACCCTTGTGCAGCTCAGGGTTAACCACTTTAACAACGTGGCGACGACCCGGAGATGTAGGTTTACATTTAACAATTGCCATTGTTCTTACTCCTCCGACTTACTCAGCGCCGCTGATGAAGTCCAGATTCTGGCCTTCTTTCAGGGTTACGTAAGCTTTTTTCCAGTCGCTACGACGACCAACACGCTGACCGTGACGTTTAACTTTGCCTTTAACCAGCAAGGTGTTCACATCTTCGACTTCGACTTCAAACAGTTTCGAAACCGCAGCTTTGATTTCCGCTTTAGTCGCGTCTTTGGCAACTTTGAGAACGATGGTGTTGTTCTTTTCCATCGCAGTAGACGCTTTTTCAGAAACGTGCGGCGCGCGCAGCACTTTCAGCAGACGTTCTTCACGAATCATGCCAGCATCTCCTCAACTTGCTTCACAGCGTCAGCAGTCATAACTACTTTGTCGAAGGCGATCAGGCTTACTGGATCGATACCTGCTACATCACGAACGTCAACCTTGTACAGGTTACGTGCGGCCAGGAACAGATTCTCGTCGACTTCGCCAGTTACAATCAGCACGTCTTCCAGAGCCATGTCTTTCAGTTTCTGTGCCAGCAGCTTAGTTTTAGGCGCTTCTACAGAGAACGTCTCGACAACGATCAAACGATCTTGACGTACCAGTTCGGACAGGATGCTTTTCAGCGCGCCGCGGTACATCTTTTTATTTACTTTTTGACTGTGGTCCTGTGGCTTTGCAGCGAAGGTTACACCACCGGAACGCCAGATCGGGCTCTTTACAGAACCTGAACGCGCACGGCCAGTACCTTTCTGACGCCAAGGTTTTTTACCGGAACCGGTTACTTCAGCACGGGTCTTCTGAGCGCGAGTACCTTGACGGGCACCTGCTGCATAAGCAACAACGACCTGGTGTACCAGCGCTTCATTGAAATCACGCCCGAAGGTAGTTTCGGAAACAGTCAGCGCGCTCTGCGCGTCTTTCACTACTAATTCCATTCCTATCTCCTCGACGTTAAGCCTTAACAGCAGGTTTAACGATCAGGTTGCCACCGGTAGCACCCGGAACAGCACCCTTGACCAGCAGCAGGTTGCGCTCAGCGTCAACACGTACTACGTCCAGGCTTTGAACGGTTACACGCTCGTTACCCAGTTGGCCTGCCATTTTCTTGCCTTTGAACACTTTGCCCGGAGTCTGGTTCTGACCGATAGAACCCGGAACGCGGTGAGACAAGGAGTTACCGTGGGTAGCGTCTTGGGTACGGAAATTCCAGCGCTTAACTGTGCCAGCAAAACCTTTACCTTTAGAAGTACCGGTAACATCAACTTTCTTAACGTCTGCGAAAATTTCAACGCTAATGTTCTGACCTGCAGTGAACTCTTCACCTTCTGCAAGGCGGAATTCCCACAGACCGCGGCCAGCTTCTACGCCAGCTTTAGCGAAGTGACCCGCTTCTGGTTTGGTTACACGGTTAGCTTTTTTGCTACCAGTAGTAACCTGCACAGCGCGGTAACCGTCGTTGTCCAGGTCTTTGACCTGAGTAACGCGGTTTGCTTCAATTTCGATAACGGTTACAGGGATAGAAACGCCATCTTCAGTGAAGATACGAGTCATACCCACTTTCTTACCGACTAAACCAATCATTGTTTCAACCTCTCAATCGCTCAATGACCCTGATTAACCCAGGCTGATCTGCACGTCTACACCAGCAGCCAGATCCAGACGCATCAGAGCATCAACGGTTTTCTCGGTTGGCTCAACGATGTCAACCAGACGCTTGTGAGTGCGAATCTCATACTGATCGCGCGCATCTTTATTGACGTGCGGAGAAATCAGAATGGTAAAGCGCTCTTTGCGGGTCGGCAGCGGGATTGGACCACGAACTTGCGCACCAGTGCGCTTCGCAGTCTCAACGATTTCCGCAGTTGATTGATCGATCAGACGATGATCAAACGCTTTCAGGCGGATACGGATTCTTTGGTTCTGCATGAGACCAGAGCTCCAATTATTTTAAACGTAAATGATTACTCCTCAAACCCATTTCGATTGATGGGAGAGTGTAATCGTTCTTCACATAACCCCCATATCGGGAGTATTGTTGACCGGCAAGTAAACTTATCGGCCAGCTGATTCTCAATGAATCAGACCTACCAAGATTAGGTAAGCCCGCGCATTATACTTAAACACCAGCAAGAAGCAATCCGAACCACAAAGAAAATGCTTTTATTTTGCGCTCTTCTCTTCTTGTTGCTGTTCCTGCATTGCCTTATTCAACCAGTCCTGCAATGGCATGTCCGGGCTCTTTTCTTCTAACGCCATGTTTTGACTGTCATCACTTTCATCTGCAGCGGCGTCTTCAGGGACGTCATTTTCCATAGCTGACGTTTCTGCCGGGTCTTCAGCCTCAGCGGGCATTTCATCTTCAGGCGTTGCATTGTCATCTATATAGGCAGTTTGGCTCACTGCCGGCAGCGTCCTGTTCTTATAGATATAGTGCAAAGGAGATTGTTTATACGGAAGGTGGGACACTTCGCTGACGGCTACCCGATGGCTTTTCCAGTTGAGGTAAGTCAGGTGGAGATAGGAACCCGCCAGCCCGCCCAGAACCAAACAAATGCTACTAAACACCAGGCAGTAAAAACTTTTCCTGAGCGAACGACGGACAGCTACCTTCACCTTTTGTTTGTTCAAGTGGCTTGTGTAAGCCGATAAGTGGATGTTTTGCATTTTTAACCTAGAGATCTTCTTTTGTAATCAGCACAGGCATGTTGCCTGTACGTTTAGCGATTTGCATCAGGGTGCCTTTACCTACCCTTCCATCAACAACCAGATCTTCCCGTTGCTGGAATGTTTTGATTTTTCCGATCAAATCGTTATCCCACCGCCCCGTTTTACTGAATGGCAGGTTAAGTATCTTGCTGAGGGTCATATCCAGCCAGGCGGTATCCGCTTCGGAGCTGGTATTGTTGATGACGCTCTTCCCGCTCGGTGTCTGGGGTATTAACTGGATATATTCGCCGGCCCACACGCTATCGAACCAGCTGCGCTGGACCGTCCACGTATCGCCTTTAATGAGAATATCTAACGACTCATCTGTCACTTTCACCACGGTAGCGTAAACAGTCTGCCCATCAACAGTAATCGGACTCAGCCAGGGGATCCCTTCTTCCGTTAAGGTATCGAGTATGGCCGTGCCCTTCTTGCAGGTAAGCTGTGCCCGTGCAGCCTGATCACAAAACGCATCATCTGGGGAAACGTCATACCCCCATACCTGGAAGAGCTGACGCATGCCATGACGCTCATTACTGCCAACATCATTAAGTGTTTTCGCCCCTGCCGGGATTTCATGCAGTTTTTCAGAAAGGGTTAATGGCATCGGGAGATAGGGTTTTGCATAGTTGAAATAAGTCCACCCCAGAACGCCGCCAAAAAGCATGTAGCAGGCGATCAGCAGCGTGAGGCATTTTTTTCTGCCCGGCTTCAATCCACGAGCCTCAATACAGAGCTTCATCTGCCGGTAGGTGACTGACGGTGTTTTTTCTGCATAAGCACTGTTAAGCGAATCCGCCGCCAGTTCATTCATCAATTGGATCCGTCCCCCCGAAGCATTCTGCAGCAGTCTGGCCACCGGCCCGTGGATCGGGACCGGATCTTCTCCGGCTGTTTGCAACCGCTGTGACAGATATTCGGTGGTTTCGGCAAAGCTCATTGGAAGCAGATGATAATCCGTATGCGGAAGCAGCATCTGTCGGCGCTTACCCTCACGGGTACTCCCCTTGCGTTCTTCAACTAGCAGGAACGAGACGCGGGAAGATTGCGGATAGCTTTTGAATGTTTTCAAAAATTCATAGCTTTCTGCAGACAGATTTTCAGCATTGTCCACAACAACCAGCCAGGGCTGAGCCGAATCCGTATTTTGGTCAAAAGATTCTGCAATGCGCAGAGGCAGAATCGACGCTGGCAACGTTCTCCATTTTTTCAAATGAAAACAGCATGCTAACAACTGTCCCAGGCTTTCACTGTCGGCGCCATTCACCGACGCGGCACTTAAGCTCAGGATCTGGCGTTGGCTCTGTCTGGCAATTTCATGAGCCAGACGCGTTTTCCCAACACCTTTATTTCCACTGATAATCGCAATACCGCCCTGGTTTAACTTCTGCAGAATAAAATCCTGAGCGGCCAACAAACGTATATTATTGAAATAATTACCGTCCCCAAAAGGGTGGGTGATAAATTTAAAGTAATCACAGTACATGCCAATTTCCATAACCATTTACACATTCGATGAATGTTGATAAATACAAGAACCCGAAAGAGGAGTCAGTCTGAAAATCAAGAAACACAACCTCATTCATATTGAACATGTATTAATGTGCATCAATGTTTTTCTGCGTATAATATAGCCTAATATGTAACCCACAGGAATAATGAAAGTGCAAAGGAATGATTCAACGCATGTATGCCATCAAGATTAAAGGGTATTGGCCAAAGGTATCATTGAAGATGGCAATATTTATCGCAATTATATTCACCTGTGCAATGATTTGTTGCTCAAGCATATTCATGCTGGCGATGAATGACAGCACAAAGAATGAGGCGTTGCACCCGCCGTCTCAACGTGGACAAGCCATGACAAATATACCCGGTACGCTTTTCGAGAATCGAAAAAAACCTGAGATAAAACAGCCCGCGCGACCTGCTGTGGAGAACGTTAAACTGCCGTTGTTCCTCAAAGGCGTACTGGCAAGCAGCGACAGCAGGCGCTCTCTGGCTATACTGCAAGGCCCTTCAGGTCAGCACACTTATCGCGAAGGCGAGAAAATTGCTGATTTGGGAAATGCCTACCTCCAGTCAGTCAAACCTGATGAGGTATTAATACGCACCCCCAAGGGAATAGCAGCTTTATACCTTAATGATAAATTAAGAGATAGTAAACCTGCTGAACCGAGGAATAAAAAGGTAAAAATAGAACATGCAAAATACTTAATGCATTATTTAGTTGCCAACCCCATATACAAAGATGAGAAACTTACAGGTTATAGGTTTAATCCCAGAACGGGCAGTACTATTTATCTTAGAACGGGACTTATTCCTGATGAGGTTGTCACGAAAATAAACGGACAAGCTCTCGACGACATCACAACCGCAGAAAAATACATTGAACAACTGGAAAGTCTGAGAGATGTACAACTTACCGTTCTGAGAGAGAATCAACTTCAGAATATCTATATAAATTTAGCCACTATCGAAACATCGTTGGATACAGAAAGTCATGAAGAAGTTCATTAACCCTCTCTTAGTAAAGGCATGCATATTATTTGCTACCCTTCCGGGGATTGTCCATGCGGAAGAATTTACTGCGAGCTTTAAGGGCACGGATATTAAAGAGTTTATTGATACGGTCAGCAGGAATCTCAATAAAACTATCCTTATCGATCCGTCCGTGCAGGGGACTGTTTCTGTCAAAAGCTATGATGTTTTAAATGAAGAGCAGTACTACCAGTTCTTTCTGAGTGTTCTGGATGTCTATGGTTTTGCAGTGGTTCCTATGGATAACGGACTGCTTAAAGTTGTACGTTCCGCCAATGCCAAGATGTCAGGCGTCCCCGTAGCGGACAAAAACCGACCGGGAAAGGGAGATGAGATCGTCACCCGCGTGGTGACACTTCGTAATGTGCCGGTCCGGGAATTGGCTCCTTTGCTTCGCCAGATGAATGACAGTACCGGTGTGGGCAATGTCGTTCACTACGAACCCTCGAATGTTTTGCTGCTCACCGGCCGTGCGTCTGTGGTCAACCGTCTTATTGATCTGGTCGAACGCGTTGACACGATGGGCGATCAGCAGAGACAGACCATCAAACTCAAATATGCCTCTGCGCCCGAAATGGCCGAGATGATGAACAACCTGGTCCGTGAGGAATCCAAAGGGCAATCGTCGTCCATATTACAAGCCAAAATCGTCGCGGATGAGAGAACCAATACCTTAATCATCAGCGGACCAGAAAGCGTGCGCAGCCGCGCAGCAAAACTGGTGAGTCAGCTGGATAAAGACCAGTCATCTCAGGGCAACACGCGTGTTTTCTATCTGAAATATGCCAAAGCGGAGAAAATCGTTCCCGTGCTAACCGGCATCACTCAGGAAATGCAAGAAGGCAAAACAACTCAGTCTTCGAGCGCCTCTAATAAGCCGATGAGCATCACCGCAGATGAACAAACCAATTCCATTGTGATTACGGCTCAGCAGGATGTCATGCAGTCACTCGAGCAGGTCATCACCAAACTTGATATCCGCCGTGCGCAGGTATTAGTCGAAGCCATTATTGTTGAAGTACAGGATGGTAACGGACTCAATCTTGGGATCCAATGGAGCAACGACAAGTTTGGCGGAACACAATTCACCGGCACCGGCGCACCGATATCAACGGTTGCGTCAGGCGTACGTCAGTACAAAAAAGACGGCGTTATCAGCAGTGATAATCCGCTCAGCAGCACCCTGCAAACCTTCAACGGCATGACGGCAGGTTTCTTCAGCGGCGACTGGAATGTCTTAATGACCGCGTTATCCACCAGCAATAAAAACGACATTCTTGCCACGCCAAGCATTGTCACACTCGATAATAAAGAAGCCTCGTTCAATGTCGGTCAGGAAGTCCCTTCCCTCTCGGGTTCGCAAACCACAGCCGGCGACAACATCTATAGCAGTGTGGTTTACAAAACCGTCGGTACCAAATTGAAAGTCACGCCGCAGATTAACGAAGGTGATTCGGTTCTGATGGAAATCGAACAGGAAGTATCCAGTGTCGATACCTCAACCAATTCATCGCTGGGTCCGACCTTCAATACCCGCACCATTTCCAACGCCGTGCTGGTTCGCACCGGGGAAACCGTCGTGCTTGGCGGCTTGCTGGATGACAGTACCAAAGAAACCAAATCCAAAGTGCCGCTGCTGGGTGACATTCCATGGGTCGGTAATTTGTTCCGCTATACCAGCACGGAATCAGCAAAACGTAACCTGATGGTGTTTATCCGGCCGACCATTATTCGTGATGATGAGGTGTATTCTTCGATTTCCAATAAGAAATACTCCCATTTCCAAAAGCTGCAGAAAAAACGGCAGGATGAGGATCATCAGGATCTGCTCACACCAAATACCCGTTCTGTTTTACCGGATTATCCGGAAAATCCTGCGCCCAAAACGTCCATTTCGGCTGCGCCAGATGACGGCAGACCTCGTAACCCGTTTAGCGGATAAGCAATGAACAGGGACAACGAATTGCAACAGACCCCGGAACCAGAACAGATCACCCCTGTTCTGCCGTACGCCTATGCCAAACAAAAGGGCATTACGCTGGTTGATAACGTGCTTTTTTGCCGCCAGGACATCTCGGTGGAAACGCTGCTTGAAGCACGTCGTGTCCTGGGGGAAATCACGGCAATTGAAATCGTGGAGACTCCCCTTTTCGATGAAAAGTTATCGGCTACCTACCAGCGGAGCAGCGGAGCCTCCCAGCAAATTATTGATGACCTTGATAATGAAGTCGACCTTCTGTCCTTGTCTGAAGATCTGCCGGATAACGAAGACTTGCTGGCCAGCGACGAAAACTCACCGATTATCCGTCTGATTAATGCGGTGCTCTCCGAAGCGGTAAAAGAAGGGGCTTCAGATATTCATATCGAAACCTTCGAACGCATGCTTAGCATCCGGTTCCGGATCGATGGCGTCTTGCGTCAGATCCTGCAGCCAGCCCGCAAGCTGGCTCCGTTTCTGGTATCCCGTATCAAGGTCATGGCAAAACTGGATATCGCCGAAAAGCGGTTACCTCAGGACGGGCGCATTTCGTTGCGTATCGGTCACCGTGCAATTGATATTCGCGTGTCGACGATCCCGGCTCAATACGGTGAGCGTGTGGTAATGCGTCTGCTGGATAAAAATAATTTATGCCTTGATATCCCGCAACTTGGCCTTTCTCCACAGGATGAGCAACAGCTCACCGCATTAATCCATAAACCTCATGGCATCATTCTGGTCACCGGACCGACCGGTTCCGGTAAAAGTACGACGCTCTATGCGGTGCTTTCTGCACTGAACAATAACGAGCGCAACATTCTTACCGTAGAAGACCCGATCGAGTATGAACTGGAAGGCGTGGGTCAGACTCAGGTTAACCCGCGCGTGGAAATGACCTTTGCTCTCGGACTGCGGGCGATTTTACGTCAGGATCCGGATGTGGTGATGGTGGGTGAGATCCGCGACAACGAAACCGCTCAGATTGCCGTACAGGCGTCACTGACCGGCCATCTGGTCATGTCAACGTTGCACACCAACAGTGCCGTCGGTGCCATTACCCGTCTGCGTGATATGGGACTGGAGCCTTTCCTCCTCGCCTCGTCATTGCTGGGGGTGGTAGCTCAGCGTCTTGTTCGGCGTCTGTGTCCACATTGTGCTCAGCCAGCGCCGCTGGATATCTCCCACATTCCTTTGTTCCACTTTTTACCTGAACCACCGGTCGCCGTTTTTAAAGCCGTGGGATGCGCACAGTGTCATTTTACGGGTTACAAGGGCCGGGCAGCGATACACGAATGCATGGTTGTCGATAATGCCATCCGCCAGGCCATTCATGAAAATCAGGATGAATTTTCCATTGAGAATATTCATCGCAAAACAGCCCGAAGCCTGCGGGAAAATGGTCTGCTTAAAACCATCAGCGGCGAAACAACGCTGGAAGAAGTCATCAGGGTCACTGCGGAACATGAGATGACGACAGGGAGCCCTGTCTGATGAGCCGCTTCTCCTTCCATGCTACCTCCGTGGCGGGCAAGACGCAACGTGGCGTAATAGAAGCCGACAATCTTCGTCAGGCACGCCAGATGGTGCGGGAGCGGGGTTTAACGCTGCTCGACATAAAGCAGGTCGGCAACTCGCTGACAGCCAGCAAGATGAAAAGCAAAGGTTTAAAAACCCGCGTCCCTTCTCATGCGGTCTCCTTGTTTTCACGTCAGCTTGCGACATTAACCAACGCAGCCCTGCCCGTTGAGGCAGCCCTGGCAGTTATCGCCCGACAAACAGAGCACGCCGGACTCACGCAGGTACTCACCGCCATTCGTCACAAAGTGGTGGAAGGACATACGCTTGCCGATGCGCTGGCTGATTTCCCCCGCATCTTTGACCCGATGTTCAGAACGCTGGTCACCGCCGGGGAACGCACCGGACAACTCGGGTCCGTGCTGGAAAAAATGGCGGATTATTATGAAATCCGGCAACAGATCAAAAGCAAACTGTCGCAGGCTATGATCTATCCGGCGATGCTGACGATCGTCGCCATTCTGGTAATTATTATTTTACTGGTGGCCGTCGTCCCGCAAATCATCGAACAGTTTGTTCATATGAAGCATACGCTGCCCATCACAACCCGCATTTTAATCGGCATCAGCGGATTCCTCGAACGGACGTGGTGGTTATTAGCCATTGGGATATTTGCGGCAATCGCTGCAGCGAAACTGGTTCTCCGCCGTAAAAACAACCTTATGCGTTTTCATACTGCGTTGCTCAGTGTTGCCGTTTTCGGGCCGCTGATCAGGGCGATAAACAGTGCGCGTTATGCCCGTACACTCAGCATCCTGCAATCAAGTGGTGTCCCTTTACTGGACGCGATGAAAATCTCGACAGAAGGGATAACCAACCTGCGTATCCACTCTCTGCTTGTACAGGCGGCAGAAAATGTCCGTCAGGGCAGCTCGCTGTTTGCCGTGCTGGAACAAACACGCCTCTTCCCGCCCATGATGCTGTACATGATTGCTTCCGGCGAACAAAGCGGACGCCTCGGGGAGCTCATGGCGCACGCCGCAGACAATCAGGACAAGCTGATGCAACACCGGCTCTCCATGGCCTTAGCTCTGTTTGAACCCCTTTTGATCGTCACAATGGCGAGCATCGTTTTGTTCATCATCATGTCGATTTTACAACCCATCCTCCAGCTCAATAACCTGGTCAGTTAAAGGAATAAACCCATGTCAGACATTTCAAAAAATCTTCCGGTGACGGATAAAAAACAACAAGGCTTCACCTTAATGGAGCTGATGGTGGTCATCGTCATTCTCGGCGTTCTGGCCGCTCTGGTTGTTCCCAATGTTATGGGGAATAAAGAGCGGGCCGATACTCAGAAAGCCGTCAGCGATATCGTCGCTCTCGAGAACGCGCTCGACATGTATAAGCTGGATAACCACCGCTATCCGACAACAGAACAGACACTGGATGCGCTGGTAACCTTACCTACGCTTAGCCCGGTGCCTGCGAATTACCGCAACGACGGCTACATCAAACGCTTACCTGCCGATCCGTGGGGCAACGAATATATGCTGCTCAGCCCGGGTGAACATGGTGCTATCGATGTCTTCTCCGCCGGACCGGACAGTGAACCGAACACGGCAGATGACATTAAAAACTGGGTTGAGAAGGATCAATAACCTTGTCTGCTGCTAAACAATCCGGCTTTACGCTACTGGAAATCCTGATGGTACTGGCGATCTTCGCCATTGCCGCGGGGGTAGTTGTCATGGTTTTACCTTCTGACAACGCCCAACTCCAGCGCGCTGAGAAAATGAAAGCGATGATGGAATATGCTTCTGAGCGTGCCGTGTTAGAAGGAAAACCCCTTGGGCTTTCTTTGACGGGCAGCGCCTACCGGTTTGTTATTTTGGGTAACGCGCTGCCGTTAATTCCTGACGCCAGCTAGCCGCAGTGGGCAGAGATGGATTCTGCCCGTATGCCGCTCACGGGTGAATTTACGCAAGAAGAAACCCTTTCCCTGACTCCGATGCCGCTCAACAAATCTGTCAGCCGTCCACCACAGATTGTTTTTATGCCCGACGGCACGCTTTCAGTATTTGAACTTAGCTACGCCCCTTCAGCGTCTGAACCGGCCTGTTGCAGCATCATTTCAGAAGGCCGATTGCCTCTGATTTTCACTGTCAAAAGGCCTGAAAAATAATGTGCATCCCGGTAAAACCCGACGCTAAAAATCAGCAAGGAATGACTCTGCTTGAGGTGATCATCGCACTCGCTATTTTCGCCACTGCCGCGCTGGCATTGCTGAACAGTATGAGTTCGCAGATGCGTGCAGCAGAGCATTTCCGCACCAGCCTTTTTGGGAGCTGGGTCGCCGAAAATACGCTGGCAGAAGCGCAGATCAAATCCGGAAAGAAAACAAAAGAACCCGTCACACTGGCGGGTCAGGAGTGGTTTGTTGATCAACAGCAACTCACTGATCGGGATAATAAAATTCGCCAGAATCGTGTTCGGGTTAAGCAATCTGAAGATGCCCGATCACCGCTCCTTTCCGTCAGCAGCTGGGCTCAGATATCGGCAGACAAGCCATGAGTAAAAACCGCACAGCCCGGCAGCAAGGCTTCACGCTGATAGAAGTCATGATTGCGATGGCGATATTTTCCCTGCTCAGCTTACTGGCCTATCAGATCCTCTCGGCATCAGTGAAAAACAGCGAAATAGCACAGGAACACACTGCGCGACTCAACGAAATCCAGACGGCGTTTTCACTGCTGGAACGTGACCTGATCCAGGTATTGCCAAGGCAAACGGAGGAAGAAGAGACGTACTTATCCGCGACGGAGACCTCACTGCGTTTTACCACCCTGGGAAGTTATCCGGCAGCAACCCCCTTATCTGCCAGCGATTTATCCCGGGTTGATTGGGCCATAATCGATCATGCGTTGAAGCGCAGCGCGAGCGCCCTGCCTTCCGCCCCTTTACCGGATGCCGCACCGCTCACTCCCGTGACCATGTTGACCGGCGTACGCACGTTGCACTGGCGTTTCTTTTCTGCCGGCTGGGCTGACAAATGGGATCAAGCCACCACGTTTCCTGCCGCTATCGAACTCGTTGTCACGCTGGATGATATGGGTGAAATACGCCGTTTGTTCCTCCTGCCTGCCGCACTTGAGGATACAAAGGCGAATACCGATGACAAAGCGCCGGAACAGACGGAACCCACTTCGGCAACGCCGGTTCCGATGAGCGGGGAGGCGCTTCAACAATGAATAAGCAACAAGGTGTGGCGCTGCTGATCGTGTTAATGATCCTGGCAATCATGGCGGCATTAGCCGCGAAAATGACGCTGCAATTTCAGGTCAGCCAGCAACGTCAGAGCTGGTTACTCAACCAGCAGCAGTTGCGCTGGCTGACCCTTGGCGCAGAAGAAATTGCCTTGCCCCGGCTTCGGAAAGAGCTGACCGAAAACGCATATAACAACAACCTGGATCAGTTTTCCATGCAGGAAGGGACGTTCATCGCACCAGACGGTTTCTCCGTAAACTATGTTGTCACGGATGGCCAAAACTGCTTCAACCTCAATAGCCTGCGCAATAACGAACCTGACACGAAGCTTGAGGACGAACCCTACAATACGCAGATATTGAAACAACTGCTGCTCGATGCACAGGCAACTTCCGTGGAAATTGACCGGTTCACCGACAGCCTCAGTGATTATCTGGATACAGATAACGACACCCGTACCGCCGGTGCCGAATCCGAGTATTACGAAACCCTGACGCCACCACGGGCTGCGGCTAACCAACGCCTTTTCTCCATGAATGAACTGGCTTTACTGCCAGACCTGCCTCTTTCGCCCCTGAAGCGGATCCGCACTCAGCTTTGCGCGCTTCCGGAAGAGTCTCAGCAAATCAATGTCAATACGCTGACCGAAGCGCAGGCTCCCCTGCTGAGCGCCTTATTTCTTGGCGGAATTAATCAGGACGATGCAATGAAATTAATCGCCGTACGGCCACGCAGAGGCTGGGTCTCTGTCGATGCTTTTCTGAAAGAGGTTAAAAAACAAAAGCTGACTCTCGACGTGCAAACCGGGGATTTGAAACCGCTGCTGACAGTGCGCAGCCAGTATTTCGTTCTGCACACACAGGGTCACTTTGAAGAACAGCAAAACACCATGAGCAGTTATGCGCACTTCAATCCAGAAGATTCAAAAATCACAATTTATCAGCGACGCTATCGGGTAATTGAGTAAATGGAACACCGTCAACCGGCCAACAGGCTGTTTATCAGAGCAGGCAGTACGCCAGAACGCTCACTTAACTGGTTCACTGAGCTGGCAGAAAATGATGAGGATATTCATCTTTTACCAGACGCTGAGCATTTATCAGAACTGGCCGCACAACCGTCGGCACAGAACGTTTCTCTGCTTATCCCCGCCAGTGAAGTCATTTTTCGTCAGGTCACAGTGCCACAACGTGCGGGTAAAAATACCCGGCAGATGATTGCCTGGCAGACAGAAGAAAGCATTGCCACGGATGTGGATACCTTGCATTGGGTTGAGCTGTACCGTCAGGAGCAAACACTGTATGCCGCCGGTATTGAAGCCGATTTTTTACGAAACTGGATACACCGTTTTCGTGATGCCGGCCTGACAGTCAGGCACGTTTATATAGATGCGTTACTGCTCCCTCTGCCTGAGGAAGGCTGGTCGGCCGCCCGTCTTGACCATCAATGGCTGCTCCGGCAGTCAGAATATTCGGGGTGTCTGGTCGAACAAGTATTACTTGATACGTTGCTGGCTATCGCAATGCCTGAAGTAGTGCACTATTACGGGCATGATCAGGAGATTCCTCCTGACTGGGTTCACGCAGAAGCGCCTTCCCACCCGCTGATTGTGATGAAAAATAATTGTCCATCCGCCGTGAATCTTCTTCAGGGCGAATTTGCCGTGCGCGAGGAAGATCCCGCCTGGGGCCGTCATCTGCAACGGATAGCGGCAGGTATGGTGATATTCACGCTGGTACTCATTCTCGGCAGCAAACTTTTCACATGGTGGCAGGTGTCGCAGCAAGAATCCGTGCTGAAAAACCAGATGCTGACCCTGCATCAAAGCGCGTTCCCTCAGGACAAGCACACCCGCAACCTGAAATTCTATTTTGAACAAAACATGAAAAAAGCGCCCACAGCCTTTCTGCCTGCGCTGGCAAAACTCACGGCTTATCAGGGACAAGTCCCGCAAATCGCCATCGATAAATTGGATTTCCAGCAGAAAACGAATCAGTTCACATTGCAGATCACGACCGATAACCGCGTGGCGATTGATGATTTTCTCAAAATTACCGCCAATGATTTTCACTTTGCTGTTTCCAACCTTACTACATCGGCAACAGGCGTGACTGCCACGCTGACTCAGCGGAGTAAATCATGAAACAGTGGTTGATGCTTAAAAGCGAAAGTGAAAGACGGCTGATACTGATCGCAGCCTGCCTGTTATTGATGGCTTTTATCTGGTTTGGTCTGTTAACCCCCCTCGATAATCAAATCGCCAAATCCCGGGTCATGGTCAACACCCAGCGTAACCAGCTGGAATGGATGGTGAAGCAAACTCAACGGCTTGGTGCACCTGCCGGAAAGAGAACGAGTAAGGAAAAGTTGACGGAAGCGATCAACACCTCAGCGGCCGGTTTATCCCTGCAAATGCCAAAAACGACACAGAATGAACAGGGCGTCACCTTCAGCGTGGGACAAATTCCTTACTCCACCCTGCTGCGCTGGCTTGAAATCCTCAACAAGGAATATGGCATTCAGGTCGTGGCCATCACGATAGTGACCGGTGGCGGACAATCCGGAAATGTCAGTGTTCCACAACTCACACTGCGTTAACGGGCAGATGACCTCAACAGGAAATTTTCATATGATTGTTGGCTGGCAGCAAATGGACTACATCACATCTTTGTCAGGTGGGTTTTATCACACCTGTGTCGCTATTTTCGGCTTGCTGTTGGGCAGCTTTCTCAATGTCGTCGTTTATCGCTTACCGTTGATGATTCAGCATGATGGCCAACAGGGTGAGTGTGGCTTTAACCTGAGCCTTCCCGCATCGCACTGTCCGGCCTGTAAACACCCGCTGCAATACTGGCAAAATATTCCGGTGCTGAGCTGGTTGCTGTTACGCGGAAAATGCCATTATTGCGCAGCCCCGATCGCGAAAAGATATCCACTGACGGAAGCCGGTTGTGCCGTCATGTTTCTGGGTCTCTCCTTTCTGTTTACCACACCACTGAGCCTGTTGAGTGCATTATTGCTGTTCTGGTTTCTTCTCGCCCTGAGCCTGATTGATCTGGCGACTTACCTGCTCCCGGATCGCCTGACCCTTCCCCTGCTCTGGGCAGGATTATTGATTCATTCGATTTCCGGTGAGGTAACACTTCAGGATGCATTATATGGCGCGGTCGCAGGCTATCTGGTGCTTTGGGTTTTGTACTGGGGAGTCAAAATCGTCAGTGGAAAAGAAGGGATGGGATACGGCGATTTCAAACTGCTGGCGGCGCTTGGCGCCTGGGTGGGCTGGCAGATGTTGCCGTATTTGTGCATTCTCGCCGCGCTTGCGGGGATCGTTTTTGCACTGGTGCGTGTGGGCCTTTATAAGATGTCAGAGCAAATCCCTTTCGGTCCTTGTCTGGCATTGGCTGGTGCGCTGGTTTACATCAGCCAGGAGAGCAGAACCATCTGGCTGATGTTTAGTTAACGCAGCAAAAATTACTGAGATTCTTCTTTGAGCTGAGACTGAATGTAATTCTGGATACCGATACGACCGATCAATTCCAGTTCAGTTTCCAGCCAGTCGATGTGATGTTCTTCATCGGCCAGAATAGTAATCATTAAATCGCGGCTGACGTAATCATGCACCGAGTCTGCGTAAGCAATGCCTTCGCGTAAGTCTTTCGCGCCTTCCAGTTCCAGAAGCAAATCAGACTTCAGCATTTCCTCAACATCTTCACCGATATTGAGTTTTCCGAGATCCTGCAAATTAGGAAGGCCTTCCAGGAACAGGATCCGCTCAATATAGATATCGGCATGCTTCATTTCATCGATGGATTCATGATATTCGATACCGTTGAGGCGCATCAGCCCCCAGTTTTTAAACATACGGGCATGCAAAAAATACTGATTGATGGCAACCAGTTCATTTCCAAGAAGTTTATTGAGGTGTGCAATGACTTTTTTATCGCCTTTCATAGGTAACTCCTCCGTTCCGGTATCTAAAGCGTAGATCCGGTTCAGAGTAAGTCAAAGAAAACACCTACTTTTTAGCGATGTATTTTCAGGCGATATTGTCGAATTGGGGTATCTGTTGTAATTCATCTTCCATTATCTGCCGCGCGACACGGACACACTTACCGCACTGCGTGCCCACCGGAACAAAATTTCTGAGCTGCTGAAACGTCTGAGGCTGATAACGACGAACTGCCTGCCGTATCGTTTTATCACTGACACTGTTGCATAAACACACGTACATAGAGACCACACTTCGAACAAAACCTGACCTAACTGTAAATGAGAATGGTTATTATTGCAAATGCAGTTTGCATACTTCTGAGAACAAATTTCAGGCAATAAAAAAGGGTGCCGAAGCACCCTTTTTATTTTGCAAAAATTATCAGCGATTAAGCGATAACTTTAGCAACAACACCAGCGCCTACAGTACGGCCGCCTTCACGGATTGCGAAACGCAGACCGTCATCCATCGCGATTGGGTGGATCAGGGTAACAACCATGTTCACGTTGTCACCAGGCATTACCATCTCAACGCCTTCTGGCAGTTCGATAGTACCGGTCACGTCAGTTGTACGGAAGTAGAACTGTGGACGGTAGCCTTTGAAGAATGGAGTATGACGACCACCTTCATCTTTGCTCAGGATGTACACTTCAGAATCAAACTTGGTATGTGGTTTGATTGAACCTGGTTTAGCCAGAACCTGACCACGTTCGATGTCTTCACGTTTGATACCACGCAGCAGAACACCAACGTTCTCACCAGCACGGCCTTCGTCCAGCAGTTTGCGGAACATTTCAACGCCAGTACAAGTAGACTTAACAGTGTCCTTGATACCAACGATTTCAACTTCTTCGCCAACTTTAACGATACCGCGCTCTACACGACCGGTAACAACTGTACCACGACCGGAGATGGAGAATACGTCTTCGATTGGCAGCAGGAATGGCTTATCGATAGCACGCTCTGGCAATGGAATGTAGCTGTCCAGTGCTTCTGCCAGTTCGATGATTTTCGCTTCCCAATTTGCATCGCCTTCCAGTGCTTTCAGCGCTGAACCTTTGATGACCGGGATGTCGTCGCCTGGGAATTCGTAAGCAGACAGAAGTTCACGAACTTCCATTTCTACCAGTTCCAGCAGCTCTTCATCATCAACCATGTCGCATTTGTTCATGAACACGATCATGTATGGAACGCCAACCTGGCGACCCAGCAGGATGTGCTCACGAGTCTGAGGCATAGGGCCATCAGTTGCAGCAACAACCAGGATAGCGCCGTCCATCTGAGCAGCACCGGTGATCATGTTTTTCACGTAGTCGGCGTGCCCTGGGCAGTCAACGTGCGCGTAGTGACGAGTCGGGGTGTCATATTCAACGTGGGAAGTGTTGATGGTGATACCACGAGCTTTTTCTTCTGGTGCGTTATCGATCTGGTCGAATGCGCGTGCAGAACCGCCGTAGGTTTTAGCCAGAACGGTAGTGATTGCTGCAGTCAGGGTAGTTTTACCGTGGTCGACGTGGCCGATAGTACCAACGTTGACGTGCGGTTTGTTACGTTCAAATTTTTCTTTAGACACGGCTATATTCCTTACTCTTGTGCTCTCCCTTCATAGAGAGAGCACGGGATCATTGTGTTTAAAACTGTGGCTTATTTGCCACGAGCTTCAATAACGGCCAGGGCCACGTTATTTGGCGCATCATCATACTTCAGGAATTCCATGGAGTAAGATGCACGGCCTTTGGTCAGTGAACGCAGCTGAGTTGCATAACCGAACATTTCGGAAAGCGGAACTTCAGCATGAATCACAACGCCAGTAGCGTTAGATTCTTGGCCTTTCAGCATACCACGACGACGGCTAAGGTCACCGATGACGTCACCAGTGTTCTCTTCCGGAGTCTCTACTTCAACCTTCATGATCGGCTCAAGCAGAACTGGTTTCGCTTTCTTAAAGCCATCTTTGAAGGCGATAGAAGCGGCCAGTTTAAACGCCAGCTCAGAGGAGTCGACGTCATGGTAAGAACCGAAGTGCAGACGCACGCCCAGATCTACTACCGGGTAACCGGCCAGTGGACCAGACTTCAGCTGTTCCTGGATGCCTTTGTCAATCGCGCCGATGAATTCACCAGGAATTACACCGCCTTTGATTTCGTTGACAAACTCATATCCTTTCGGATTTGTGCCAGGTTCTAATGGGTACATGTCGATCACAACGTGACCATACTGACCGCGACCACCAGACTGCTTAGCGTGTTTACCTTCAACATCGGTAACTTTAGCGCGGATAGCTTCACGGTATGCAACCTGCGGCTTACCGACGTTAGCTTCAACGTTAAATTCACGACGCATACGGTCAACCAGGATATCCAGGTGAAGCTCACCCATACCTGCGATGATTGTCTGACCAGACTCTTCATCAGTCCAAACGCGGAATGATGGGTCTTCTTTCGCCAGACGGCCCAGAGCCAGACCCATTTTTTCCTGGTCAGCTTTGGTTTTTGGTTCTACCGCAACGGAGATTACCGGCTCAGGGAATTCCATGCGTTCCAGGATAATCACGTTATCTGGATCACACAGGGTATCACCTGTAGTCACGTCTTTCAGACCGATCGCTGCAGCGATATCGCCTGCACGAACTTCTTTAATTTCTTCACGCTTGTTAGCATGCATCTGAACGATACGACCCAGACGTTCACGCTGAGATTTCACTGGGTTAAATACAGTGTCACCTGAATTGACGAGACCGGAATAAACACGGAAGAACGTCAAGTTACCCACGAATGGGTCAGTAGCGATTTTGAACGCCAGAGCAGAGAACGGCTCTGAATCGTCAGAATGGCGAACTGCCGGAGTGTCTTTACCGTCATCCAACAGACCGTTGATAGCTTCAACGTCAGTTGGTGCTGGCAGATACTCAACAACAGCATCCAGCATTGCCTGTACGCCTTTGTTTTTAAACGCAGAACCACAGGTAACCAGGATGATTTCGTTGTTCAGAACGCGCTTACGCAGAGAAGTTTTGATCTCTTCTTCAGTCAGCTCTTCGCCACCAAAGAATTTCTCCATCAGCTCATCAGAGCCTTCAGCAGCGGCCTCAACCAGTTTCTGACGCCATTCTTCAGCCAGTTCTTGCATGTTTGCAGGGATTTCTTCGTATTCGAAGGTAACGCCCTGATCAGCTTCGTTCCAGTTGATAGCTTTCATCTTCACCAGGTCAACAACACCGGTGAATTTCTCTTCCGCGCCGATTGCCAGTTGCAGTGGCACCGGAGTTGCGCCCAGACGTTTTTCAATCTGATCAACAACTTTCAGGAAGTTAGCACCCATACGGTCCATTTTGTTAACGAACGCGATACGTGGAACTTTATATTTGTTTGCCTGACGCCATACGGTCTCAGACTGTGGCTGAACACCACCAACAGCACAGTAAACCATTACCGCGCCATCAAGAACACGCATGGAACGTTCAACTTCGATGGTGAAGTCAACGTGCCCTGGGGTGTCGATGATGTTGATGTGGTGTGGTTCGAACTGCTTAGCCATACCTGACCAGAAACAGGTCGTCGCAGCGGACGTGATGGTAATACCACGTTCCTGCTCCTGCTCCATCCAGTCCATGGTAGCTGCGCCGTCATGAACTTCACCGATTTTGTGGTTTACACCGGTGTAGAACAGAACACGTTCGGTAGTGGTTGTCTTACCGGCGTCGATGTGAGCACTGATACCAATGTTACGGTAGCGCTCAATGGGTGTTTTACGAGCCATTTGATTCCTCTATAACTAGGACGTTCAAGTTCAGTTAACCCAAGCGGGTTGGCTTCTTGAAGCGCCCGCTTGGTTAGCATAACTACAGCGAAGTGATTACCAGCGGTAGTGGGCGAACGCCTTGTTGGCTTCAGCCATACGGTGAACGTCTTCACGTTTCTTAACTGCAGTACCTTTGTTCTCTGCAGCATCAGAAAGTTCGTTCGCCAGGCGGAGAGCCATGGATTTATCACCGCGTTTACGAGCAGCTTCAACGATCCAACGCATTGCCAGAGCATTACGACGAACCGGACGGACTTCAACTGGAACCTGATAAGTAGAACCACCTACACGGCGGGACTTAACTTCGACAGTCGGACGAACGTTGTCCAATGCGACTTCGAAAGCTTCCAGGTGGCCTTTACCGCTACGTTGAGCCAGGGTCTCAAGAGCAGTGTAGACGATTGCTTCTGCAGTAGATTTTTTACCATCTACCATCAGAATGTTGACGAATTTTGCCAGCAGTTCGGATCCGAACTTAGGATCTGGCAGGATTTTACGTTGACCAATGACGCGACGACGTGGCATGGAAATACTCCGTTGTTAATTCAGGATTGTCCAAAACTCTAAGAGTTTATTTTGACAGTAAAGTGAAAATGTTTGGCCTTACTTAACGGAGAACCATTAAGACTTCGGCTTTTTAACGCCGTATTTAGAACGAGATTGCTTACGATCCTTAACGCCTGAACAGTCCAGTGCGCCACGGACGGTGTGATAACGCACACCTGGCAAGTCTTTTACACGACCGCCACGGATCAGGATCACGGAGTGTTCCTGCAGGTTATGACCTTCACCGCCGATGTAGGAGGTAACTTCAAAACCGTTAGTCAAACGCACACGGCATACTTTACGCAGTGCGGAGTTTGGTTTTTTAGGGGTGGTAGTATATACACGAGTACATACGCCACGTTTCTGCGGGCAAGCTTCCAGCGCTGGAACGTTGCTTTTAGCAACCTTCGTAGAGCGTGGTTTGCGTACCAGCTGATTAATTGTTGCCATTAAAAAGCTCCTGGATTTTGGTTCATAAACTACTTTGTAAACGCGTGATAAATCGCCCCATAAAAAGCATTAGCTAATATGGGGACGCAGAATTTTAGGGCTGACCTAAGAGGGTGTCAAGAAATATACAGCACATCAGTGATTCACCATGCTGTTTGCTGGGCATGTTTCTCAGTCAGCGCGACGAATCCAGTATAGTCGATCAACGTGATTTTGTGCGAAATTTGACCAACCAATCCCCGGGCAGCTAAATCTTCGCTCAACACATAGACTGACTGCACCTGTTGAATCATCCGGTCACATGCCTCACTGCTATCCAGTGCGGCCAGTACGCCATCCTGCATCAGCAATAGTGCATCGTCCTGAGCAACCATATTAATAAGCAGTGAGAAATCACAATGTTGCGGGGAATGTGCAAGCGTAAAAAGCATGGAATATCCTGAATTAAAACGTCATTACCACATCATAATCGGCCAGTCGCCCGCGAATTTCAGCCACTGATAACGGCTCGACGTCCAGAACCCAGTCGTGTCCGGCAGACAGACCCCGCGTCTTCAAAGACGTTTCGCAAACGAAACACTGATCGACATCGTAAAGAGATAACACGCCGAACGTGGCAATATAATTACGCGCTAAAATTTTTTCCGGCTGCTGGGATGGCATTAACTGAAAAACGCCATCCGCCATGAAAAAGACACCAATGTCTTCGGTCAGGGCGGAGGTGGCCAGCAAGGCATCCAGTCCTTCACGGCCTGCGGACGTTCCATGCGGTCCCTGCGTGAACACAAACGCAATCTTTTTCATTTTTGTTCCCTGCCCTCACGCATCAGAACTGCACCAGACGGTCACAGGTCAGCGAGGCTTCCGCCAGACTGCCCAGCCCGGTCAGGGTAAAACCCGGTTGTAAATTTGTCTGCCCGTGCCCCTGATTATGGGCTTCCGTTTCGTCGATCACGCCACGGCGTAATGCGGCAGCAACACAGACATTGAGCGCCACCTGATAATCTGCCGCCATCCGTTGCCAGGAACGCACGAGATCGAATTCATCCGATGCGGGAGCAGAAAGCACATTGCCGTTGAGCACCCCTTCGCGATAAAAAAACACGCTGTCGAGCTGGTGATCGCTGGCGATCAGCGCGAGAGCAAACTGATAGGCGGCACTGGCTTGTTGCGTGCCATACGCAGGGCCGGTGACCAGCAGACAGTAACGCAGTTTCAACGTTCGTTCCCCACCAGATCACCGCTTTTAAACTGGCGGATATACAGGTAGACCGTGTGCTTGGAAATGTTCAGGCGATCAGCCACCTGGTTAATGGCATCTTTGATATCAAAAATACCCTTTTCATAAAGATTCAGTACCACCTGACGGTTCTTCGCATTGTTAGAAACGTTGCGGTCCGCGTTCACTTCTTCAATGGTGAATTCCAGCGTCTGCGCGACCAGATCATCGACGGATGACGCGAAGTTCACCGACGAGGCGACTTCCTGCGTCTCAGGCGGCATAAAGGTCTGAATGATTTGCGAGAAAGGCACGTCAAGATTCATGTTAATGCACAGCAGGCCAATCACACGCTGCTCACGGTTGCGGATGGCGATGGTGACCGACTTCATCAGCACACCGCTTTTCGCGCGGGTAAAATAGGCTTTGGACACATTGCTGTCCGCACCGGTCATGTCATGTAACATGCGCAATGCCAGATCAGTAATTGGTGAGCCGATCTTACGGCCGGTATGCTCACCATTAGCGATACGAACCGCCGAACATTTCAGGTCTTCCAGAGAATGCAGAACAATTTCGCAATGCTCACCAATCAGCATTGCCAGTCCATCCACCACGGCCTCATATGAAGACAAAATCTCATGATCGACCTGGCTGAAAGGACGTTGGTCCAGCAAATCCAGTTCGCCGGTTTCGCCAGTTATAAGCGAATTAGACATCGAAGCTACCACCCTCTATATCGCGCCTTCCAACGGGAGTCAGGACGCATTATTCATCATTTCAGGGTCGTTACTGTATCAAAAATACAGAAAAAACGGCCTTACGATTATATGGATCTGTGACGTTATGCCGGGGAGACAAAAGCGTCAAGTTATCATCATAGAGTAACCGCAACAAAAAGAGGGGCGGGTACAGAGAAAAGTGACGGGCGAAAAAAAACCGCCGCGTTAAGCGACGGTTTCCGAACAGTAACCCGACACCCACTTAGTTTGCTTTTGGTGCCGCTTCTGCTTCAGCAGGTTTCTCTGCTGCTTTAGGATCCGCTTTAGGCGCAGCTTTCACATCCAGCAGTTCAACATCGAACACCAGCGTGGAGTTAGCCGGGATCCCCGGGACGCCCGTTTTGCCGTAAGCCAGTTCCGGTGGAATGACCAGCTTGATTTTGCCGCCTTTCTTAATGTGTTTCAGGCCTTCGGTCCAGCCAGGGATCACACCGTCAAGACGGAAGGACAGCGGCTCACCACGGGTGTAAGAGTTATCGAACTCTGTACCGTCAGTCAGCGTACCTTTGTAGTTAACGACAACGGTATCGCTGTCTTTAGGCGCAGCGCCGGTACCTGGTTTTTCTACCTGATACAGCAGGCCGGATTCAGTCTTCTTCACGCCTTTTTCTTTGGCGAAATCAGCACGGAATTTGTCGCCTTTGTCAGCGTTAGCTTTAGCGTCTTGTTCCATCTTAGCCTGTGCAGAAGCTTTCACACGGCCTTCGAAGGTTTGCAGAGTCTTCTCGATTTCCTGATCAGACAGTTTGCTTTTGTTAGCAAACGCGTCCTGAACACCCGCGATCAACTGGTCTTTATCCAGTTTGATGCCCAGTTTTTCTTGTTCTTTCAGGGAGTTGTCCATGTAGCGACCCAATGATGCGCCGAGAGCGTATGCCGCCTGCTCGTCATCACTTTTAAACTTGGTCGTATCTGTTGCTGCCGGAGCAGCTGCAGCGGCTGGCGCAGGTGCAGCAGCGGCCGGTGCGGTGGCTTCAGCAGCCATAACCTGAGTGGCATTCAGGGCAAGCGCCATGGTGGTTGCCAGCAGAGTTACTTTAAACAGTGATTTCATCCATTTCTCCAGGACCAGAAGCGTATGACCTCTGGTAATAATTACGAAAGTTCGGCGGTTACTATAACTGTCCGTCTCACGACAAAACAATCTCTATACACGCCATTAGCGTCATATTCAGACCTTTTTTACATCAATTAGTTTCGTCGGGTCATGGAGAGCGAAGATAAAGCGCCGCAGAGGTCAGGTAATCAGAGGGGTTTACGGGTAGAATCGCCGGTCTACAATACAGGATGAGGTTCCGGTCAGTGCTCGACCTGATCAATTTGAGCCACACAGCGAGGAAATGATGATGAACTCAGATACCGTTGAACAACGTCTGGAGATGCTGGAAAACAAACTGGCTTTTCAGGAAATCACGATTGAAGAGCTGAATTTGATCGTCACACAGCATCAGCTGGAAATGAGCAGATTGCACGACCATCTGCGCCTGCTGACAGACAAACTGCGCGCCAGCCAGCCATCAATGATTGCCGATCAGTCGGAAGAAACGCCGCCCCCGCATTATTGATACGGATTGCGACGCAACAAAAAGGCGCCCTTGCGGCGCCTTTCGTTTATATCACTGTGCGGGCGATTAATGACAACCGCAGCCGCCGTTACCGCCGCAACCACCTTTCTTACCGTGGTCATGGTCATGGTCGTGATCATGGCTGTGACCGTGGCCACCGCAGCAACCGTCACCGTGTTCATGGTCGTGACCATGATCATGGCCGTGTTCGCCGTGAACGTGGCCATGAGCCAGTTCTTCTTCGGTCGCTTCACGGATTGCCACCACTTCAACGTGGAAGTTCAGGTTCTGGCCAGCCAGCATATGGTTGCCATCAACCACAACGTGATCGCCATCCACTTCAGTGATTTCGACAGGAACCGGGCCCTGATCGGTATCAGCCAGGAAACGCATGCCCACTTCCAGTTCGTCCACGCCCATGAAGACGTCTTTAGGGACGCGCTGAACCAGGTTGTCGTCGTAGTTGCCGTAAGCGTCATTCGCGCCAACATGCACGTCAAATACGTCACCGATGGCATGACCTTCCAGCGCAGTTTCCAGACCGGAGATCAGGGAACCATGGCCGTGCAGGTAATCCAACGGCGCGCTCACCGGAGATTCATCAACCAACACACCGTCTTCTGTACGTACCTGATATGCCACGCTGATGACCAGGTCTTTTGCTACTTTCATGATAACTCCTACCGTTGGAAACTCAATTTGTTGTCTGCGGGCGTTGCATAACGCACGCTACTTCGCTTAAGGCTAATTCAGTGACGGACGCCTTTCGATGAGATCATCCTGAAAAGCGTGACCGGATAAATTTGGCGAAGAGTGTAGCGGAAATCCGCGTCTCTGTACTAACAGCATAAAAAAACACGGGCGATAACGCTACTTCGGATCGAAAATACCAATCACCTGCTCTTCCGGGCGCAGCTTCTTACTGACCTGCGCATCCGTCTGACGCTGATGGTGTCCGCACTTCACGCACTCCACCACTTCAACCTGATCTTCCTGCCATAAAGCCAGTGTATCCATCGCCTTACATTTCGGACACACCGCGCCAGCGATGAACCGTTTACGGGTTGTAGCCATATTACTTCTCCAAAAATTGCCGACATTGCGTCCGGTCAGTTTTCGATCAACCACCGAAATTATTTTTCCGCGACCGGACTATTCGTCATCGTCCCAGCCATCAAGCTGGCGACGTTCGTTATGCATTTCACTCTGGAAAATGTCTTCCAGCTCGCGCCGGGCTTCTTTCACACGGGAAATCTGCGCCACATCGCCACGGTTTTGCGGTACCAGTTCACGCAACATGCGCATGTCGAGACGACGAA
This sequence comes from Rahnella victoriana, assembly GCF_021276285.1. Lineage (NCBI taxonomy): Bacteria > Pseudomonadati > Pseudomonadota > Gammaproteobacteria > Enterobacterales > Yersiniaceae > Rahnella > Rahnella victoriana. Next base: position 2,026,184 of record NZ_CP089919.1, on the reverse strand, counting down.
AATGCTGCTGCGCGCGGTACGCACTGTGCGGATGCATACCCAGCGTGACCAGTGCTTTCTTACCCAGTTCAAGCGCACTGGAAAAGGTCTCGCGGGAGAAATTCACCACGCCCGCCTGCAACAATTCGTGTGCTTCCACGCGTCCGCGTGCGCGCGCCAGAATATTCAGATGCGGAAAATGCTGCTGACACAAATGCACGATGGTCATGGTGTCCGCAGGCTCATCACAGGTAATCACAATCGATTTGGCCTTTTCAGCACCCGAAGCCCTGAGCAGCTCCAGTTCGGTCGCATCGCCGTAATACACCTTGTAGCCGTATGTGCGCATCAGCCCGACAGCACTGATATCCCGCTCAAGCACCGTAATGCGCATCTTGTTGGCCATCAGCAAACGCCCGATCACCTGGCCGAAACGGCCGAAGCCGACAATGATCACCTGAGGCTCATCATCCTGCACAAAATGTTTTTCGTCGCTTTCTTCACCGTCGTTGTAGCGTTTGACCAGGATCCGGTCGACCCACTGCATCAGCAACGGCGTGGTCATCATCGATATCGTCACCACCACCAGCAACAGGGAAAGCTGCGAGGAGGAAATCACTTTCTGCGCCCCTGCCGCCGAGAACAGCACGAAAGCAAATTCACCGCCCTGACTGAGCACCGCCGAAAATTGCAGCCGGACTGAAGTGCGCAAACCAAACACGCGGGACAGCCCGTATAACACCGCACCTTTCACCGTCACCAGAATAATCACGCCTGCCAGCACCAGCAAAATGTGGGTATACAGCACGCCCAGATTCAGCGCCATGCCGACGGAAATAAAGAACAGCCCGAGCAGTAAACCCTTAAATGGCTCGATAGCGATTTCCAGTTCGTGCTGATATTCACTTTCTGCCAGTAAAATCCCGGCAATAAAGGTACCGAGCGCCATCGAGAAGCCCAGCGTATCCATAAACAGCGCCGAACCGAGCACCACCAGCAATGCGGCAGCGGTAAACACTTCACGCACGCCGGAGGCCACAATCAGCCGGAAAATCGGCCGCAGCAGATAACGTCCGCCGATCAACATGCCGCCAAAGGCCAGCACTTTCAGGCCGATCATTTCCCAGTTATTGCTGCCTTCCGAACCGCCCGCGAGGATCGGGATCAGCGCCAGTGCCGGAATAACCGCAATATCCTGGAACAGCAGCACGGCGAAACCCAGCTGACCGCCTTCGTTACGCGTCATGCCTTTGTCGCGCATCAGCTGCAATGCCATCGCGGTGGAAGACATCGCCAGCCCGATACCGCCGATCACCGCCGCCTGCCAGGAAAACTTCGTCAGATATAACAAACCGCCAAGCACCAGCGCAGTCAGGACCACCTGCCCGGCGCCGACGCCAAAAATTTGCCGCCGCAGCGCCCACAGCTTTCCGGGGTTCAGTTCCAGCCCGATGATAAACATCAGGAAAACCACACCCAGCTCGGAGAAATGCAGAATTTCATCCACGTCGCGGATAAAGCCCAGCCCCCACGGACCGATGGCAATCCCGGCCAGCAAATAGCCCAGCACCGCGCCGATACCCAAACGTTGAGCCAGCGGGACGGCAACCACCGCAGCGAACAAAAACAGCAGGATGGCCGTCGGAATATTTGATACGTCCATCAGACGATCCCTCCGTGCGGCAACGGGGATTGCAGCCATTCACCGTAGGCTTCAGCATGGTTTTGCAACACATCGGGTTTCTGACGTCGCGCCCAGTAAATAATAATCGGCGTCATCCAGTGCATATGACACATCGCCGATGTCAGTTCGAACGGACGCATAATGTCGGACATCGGATAACGGTTATAGCCGCCCGCACGGTAGGCACCTTCCGGTTCGCCGGTGGTCACCACTGAACGCCAGTATTTGCCGTTGAGGGCATTGCCGCCGGCCCCGCTGGCAAAACCCCGCGCCAGCACGCGATCCATCCATTCCTTCAATAGCGCCGGGCAACTGTAGGTATAAAGAGGATGCTGAAAGACAATCACTTTGTGTTCGCGCAGCAGCTGTTGTTCGCGGTGGATATCAATAAAAAAATCAGGATAGTGGGCATACAAATCATGCACGGTGACATGTTCAAGCCGCTGTGCCTGTTGTAACAAAACGCGATTGGCGACCGAATCGGGTGATTCCGGATGGGCGTACAGCAGCAAAACCTTTGGTGGCTGCGACATCAATACCTCCAAAGCGTCGTCAGGGTGCGGTTTTTCCGTTACCATGCTTCGCAAAGACTAAATGGGACGCGATACGTCTTGTTTAAACGAATTTCATGACAATTTAACATACTCTCAACACGGCGCTTTATGATTGTTTTCTCCTCCTTACAAATCCGACGCGGCACAAATGTGCTGCTGGACAACGCGTCTGCGACCATCAATCCCGGCCAGAAAGTCGGGCTGGTGGGCAAAAATGGCTGCGGTAAATCCACCCTGATTTCGCTGTTAAAAGGTGAAATGAGCGCTGACGCAGGCAACCTGACCTTTCCGTCTAACTGGGCGCTGGCCTGGGTCAACCAGGAAACACCGGCTCTGGACGAGCCTGCGATAGAGTATGTTATCGACGGCGACCGCGAATTCCGCCAGCTGGAAGCACAATTACAACAAGCCAACGATCGGGATGACGGCCACGCCATCGCCACGCTGCACGGTAAACTCGATGCCATTAACGCCTGGACCATTCCGGCGCGCGCCGCCAGCCTGCTCAGCGGCTTAGGCTTCACACAGAATCAGTTGCAGCAACCGGTGAAATCCTTCTCCGGCGGCTGGCGTATGCGTCTTAACCTGGCGCAGGCGCTGATTTGCCGTTCTGATTTACTGCTGCTCGACGAACCGACCAACCACCTGGATTTGGACGCGGTCATCTGGCTGGAAAAATGGCTGAAAGGCTACACCGGCACGCTGGTGCTGATTTCCCATGACCGTGATTTCCTTGATCCGATCGTCGATAAAATCCTGCATATCGAACAGCAGTCGCTGAACGAATACACCGGTAACTACTCCTCTTTCGAACGCCAGCGGGCGACCAAACTGTCGCAACAGCAGGCATTATTTGAAAGTCAGCAGGAAAAAGTGGCGCATCTGCAAAGTTACATCGACCGTTTCCGTGCGCAGGCGACCAAAGCCAAACAGGCGCAAAGTCGCATCAAAATGCTGGAACGCATGGAACTGATTGCCCCGGCGCACGTCGACAATCCTTTTCATTTTAGCTTCCGCTCGCCGGAAAGCTTGCCCGATCCGCTGCTGCGGATGGAAAAAGTCAGTGCCGGTTACGGCGACACCACCATTCTGGAGTCGATCAAACTGAATCTGGTGCCCGGCTCGCGGATCGGCTTGCTGGGGCGTAACGGTGCCGGTAAATCCACGCTGATTAAATTGCTGGCTGGCACTATGCCGCCGCTTCAGGGCGATATCGGGCTGGCAAAAGGCGTCAAACTCGGTTACTTCGCCCAGCATCAGCTGGAATTCCTGCGCGCTGAAGATTCACCGTTGCAACATCTGGTGCGTCTGGCAAATAAAGAGACCGAACAGCAACTGCGTGATTATCTCGGCGGCTTTGGTTTCCACGGCGATAAAGTGACGGATCCGACCGGGCGCTTCTCCGGCGGTGAAAAAGCGCGTCTGGTGCTGGCGCTGATCGTCTGGCAGCGCCCTAACCTGCTGCTGCTCGATGAACCGACTAACCACCTGGATCTCGATATGCGACAGGCGCTGACCGAGGCGCTAATCGACTTCGAAGGCGCGATGGTGGTTGTGTCGCATGATCGCCACTTACTGCGCTCCACCACTGACGATTTGTATCTGGTTCATGGCGGCAAAGTGGAACAGTTCGACGGCGATCTGGAAGACTATCAGCAATGGCTGGTGGACATTCAGCGTCAGGAAAGCCAGCAGGATGCACCGGCCAAAGACGGCGGCGTGAACAGCGCGCAATCGCGTAAAGATCAGAAACGTCGCGAAGCCGATTTCCGCAACCAGACCCAGCCACTGCGCAAACACATCACCAAACTTGAAGCGCAGATGGAAAAACTGAGTACCGAGCTGGCGACCCTTGAAGAACGTCTGGCGGATTCCGCGATCTACGACATCAGCCGTAAAGCCGAACTCACTGAATGTCTGCAACAACAGACCAAAGTGAAAGGCGCGCTGGAAGAGACCGAAATGACCTGGCTCGATGCGCAGGAACAACTGGAAGACATGTCGAAGGCCTTTGATCTCGACTAGAAGTTCCCCCCTGTAACCGCCATCGTCCGTAACAGGCATGGCGGTTTATCTCTCCCCGCCGGGTTCACTGGCAGTCATGCGTGTTGCGCGTTAAAATCCTTTCATCTTTTCGATTGTGCAATCGATAACCGCCCAAAGTTAAAAGGATTATGACGTGACGGACATCTCTTCTTCGCAACCTTTGCCCGAACCTGTTTTATCATCCCAGCTCGCCACCGACCTGACCTCCGACGCCGGTGAATCTACCCCCGCTATCAGTGCAGAAGAACAACATAAAATTGAAGAGATTGCGGCACAGATCGACATTACTGATCCGGTGCTCTCGATTGCCTATGGTGCAAAAACCCTGAATGCCATGTCGCGCTTTAACGAATCGCTGATGCAGGAAGTGCGCGCCAAAGACGCGGGCGAAGTGGGTGCCCAACTGACCGACCTGCTGAGTAAAGTAAAAGGCATTGACCTGACGGTGTTCGATCAGAAAAAAAGCCTGCTGGCCTCTGTCCCGCTACTCGGAAAACTGTTTAACAAGGTCGAGCGGACGTTACTGGAATACCAGACGCTGGCCGGACAGGTGGATACGCTTTCCGAAAAATTGCAGAACACCATCACCGAACTGCTGCGCAATATCGCCACGCTGGAACAGCTTTTTATCCGCAACCGTGATTACTTCAAAGACATCAGCCTGCACATTCTGGCGGGCAAAAAGAAGATCGCGCAAATTCAGTCCGACGTGATCCCGGCGGCACAGGCGCGGGTGCAGGCTTCCGGCGATGCAATGGAAGCCCAGAATGTGCGGGATCTGGTCGAAGGTGTTCAGCGTTTCGAACGCCGCCTGAGCGACCTGATGCTGACGCGCACGCTGTCCATCCAGACCGCACCGCAAATTCGTCTGATGCAAAGCAACAGCCAGTCGCTGGCTGAGAAGATTCAGAGCAGCATTCTGACCACCATTCCGGTGTGGAAAAGCCAGATCGTGCTGGCGCTGTCGCTCAATTCCCAGCGTCAGGCGGCCAGACTGCAAAAAGATGTCGCCGACACCACCAATGCCATGCTGCGCCGCAATGCTGAGTTGTTGCAGACCGGTAGCATCGAAACCGCCACCGAAGTGGAACGTTCGATTGTGGACGTGGAAACATTACGGGATGTTCAGGGCCGTTTGCTGAGCACACTGGAAGACACCATGCAGATCGCCAGCAATGCCCGCACCCGCCGCGCGGAAGTGGAAAAAGAACTGGCCGCAATGGAGCAGGAACTGCGCAGCAAACTGGCATCGATTGCAGCGGAAAATAGCTCACAGAATAAAGTGACCGCGCAGTCATGAGGGCAATCAATCACAACACGGACATACTCAGCACCACCTATCATCAGTCACGGGGCGCGCAGATATTCCTCCATTTTCTGCTGTTGATAGCTGCCATTGCCTATGGAAAAGCGACCGCCAGCGGGTATCTCAACGTGGCGGACAGCGTTGTCAGGAAAGATCTGAGCGGCGCCTCTTCCGTTCTGGTGTGGATGTCCTTCATCCTGTTATTTCATACGTTTCTCTATGACCGCCTGAGCCTGTACTACAGCGTGATCATTGGCGCGATCTGGGCCTTCACGGGCGATGCCCTGGCGATCCCTTTCTGGATGGCCACTGCGGCACTGCTGCTCAGCTTAATCACGCAGTACCGTTTCCCTCTGACCGGGATGCTGCTGCCCTGGCTCATCGGCCTGATTTCCTATGCCGAATTTTACAGCTTCGCGCCTTATGCTGTTTTCTATGTGGCCTTTGTCATCGTGATGATCGGTTCCGTGATCCATCTGCGCAAAATCGAAAAACGCGACGCCGTGCCTTCCCCTGCGCCGGTGGACAACATTCAGCCCGTGCCGTTACGCCGCCGGGAACCGGTAAAAACGGAAAGCACACCGGTGGACACGCCGCGCGAAGACGTCTGGACGGAGGATAAACCGGTCAGAAAATCCACATCCTATATTCCCGACAGGCCGTTTGATCAGGACATTACACAGCTGGAAAACAAATCTGAGCTGAGCGACTTCCCGCAGGAAATCCGCAGCGAGATCGCCGAAATCGTCTCGTCAGCCCGCCGTATACAAAAATGTATGCAGGAAGATCCGAAAGATGTCACACCGGCCACCCGCTTCTTCCAGCGGTATTTGCCTGCCGTGAATACCTTCATCGACAAAGATCTGAATTTACGCCGCCAGCAGGCCGCGGATGCACCAACCCGTGCCCGGACGCTGCAAACCCTGAAAGACATCCGCAGCATGTTTGATCAGCAGCACCAGCGGCTGCTGGAAAACGATCAGCTTGAGCTGGATACCGAAATGGGTGTGCTGGATAATCTGATGAAAACCGACGGCTTCAAATAATCTGCCGCTGAAAGTCAAAAGCCCGCCCGGAATAAACCCGGCGGGCTTTTTTGTCAGTGCCGGATCGGCTTAGTGCCAGATCAGCAACACGCAGGCGGCGGTCAGAATGCCCATCGCGATATTGAAGGTGTACCACGCGCGTTTGCTGCGCAGCAGACGGCCAATCACGGTACCGAAGCCGAGCCAGATAATGCCGGACACCAGATTCACCAGGAACATGCCGAGGCTGATACCGGCGATGGAATGGTTATAGGCGGCACCGGCCAGACTGAAACTCGCCACCGCGCCCAGCCCCATCAGCCAGGCTTTCGGGTTGAGAAATTGCAGCAACCAGCCCTGATACATGCGAATGGGTTTCGGTGGCGGCGCGCCGGTTTCCAGTTTTTCATAAGCCGACGTGGCAATTTTCCATGCCAGCCACAACAGATACAGGCTACCGGCGATTTTGAGGAAAAGGTGTAACGCGGGATACACCGTGATCAGCCCGCCGACACCAAATGCGACCAGCAGCAATATACTTTGCATACCGAGCATAATGCCGACCATCAGCCAGATTGAGCGGAAGAAACCGAAGTTAGCGCCAGACGTGGTTAACAACATATTGTTCGGGCCGGGGGTAATGGCGGCGACCCATAAAAATCCGAGCATTGATAAAAATAAACCGAGTTCCATTTAATTTGGGTACTCCGACCCGAAAGATGTGCGATAGCATTGAAGCTATCAGCGTGATATTGATCGCACAAGAGCCTCTTAAGAGAAATTTATTCATCTTATGGTTGAATCCTTTCGCCCCCTGCGCGGGGCCAGTAATCCGCACCTCCAGACGCTGTTACCGCGGCTGGTGCGGCGGCATGCCAAACTCAAACCTCACTGGCAAAGGCTGGATACGCCGGACGGCGATTTTCTGGATTTAGCCTGGAGTGAAGACCCGGAACAGGCGCGCCATAAACCCCGCATGATCCTGTTTCACGGGCTGGAAGGCAGCTTCTACAGCCCCTATGCCCACGGGTTATTGCAGGCCTGGAAAGATCAGGGCTGGCTCGGCGTGGTGATGCATTTTCGCGGATGCAGCGGTGAGCCGAACAAACTGCTGCGCATCTACCATTCCGGTGAAACCGAAGATGCCCGTTTCTTCATCCGCTGGCTTAATGAAACCTATGGCGAAGTCCCGACCGGTGCGGTGGGTGTTTCGCTCGGCGGCAACATGCTGGCGTGTTATCTCGGGCAGGAAGGCGACACCTGTACGCTGAGCGCCGCCGTGGTGGTGTCCGCCCCGCTGATGCTGGAACCCTGCGCGTACCGGCTGGAGCGCGGTTCATCGCGCATTTATCAGCGATACCTGCTCGGTCAGCTCAAAGGCAATGCCACGCGCAAACTGGCGAAATATCCGGGCACCTTGCCCGTCACGCTGGCGCAACTGAAAGCCATGCGCCGCATTCGTGATTTCGACGACGCCATTACCTCGAAAGCTCACGGTTTTGCCGACGCGCTGGATTATTACCGCCGGTGCAGCGCCTTGCCGCTGCTGGCGCAGATCAGAACGCCGCTGCTGATTATCCACGCCAAAGACGACCCGTTTATGACGCCGGAGGTGATCCCGAAAGCGGAAGAATTACCGGACTGCGTCGAATATCAGCTCACCGAACACGGCGGACATGTCGGCTTTGTGTCCGGCAGTTTGCGCCATCCGCAGATGTGGCTGGAACAACGCATTCCGGCCTGGATCGCCCCGCATTTAGAGAAAAAGACAAAGGAAACCCTATTGTGATTATTCCCTGGCAGGAACTGGACGCCGAACTGCTCACCAGCGTGGTGGAATCCTTCGTATTGCGCGAAGGCACCGATTACGGCGAGCAGGAACGATCGCTGGAGCAAAAAGTCGATGACGTAAAACGTCAGCTGAAAAGTGGCGAGGTCGTACTGGTCTGGTCAGAACTGCATGAAACGCTGAACATTATGCCGCGCGGTCAGTTCCGCGCCGGACAGGAAGAAACCCCGCAGGACTGGTAAACACGATCATAAAATGGATTTGGACAGCCTGTCCCTCTGCGAATAATTATGGTAACAATGGGATTAATTATGCGCTTTGTTTCCGCCTGCCCTGAATGACCTGAAGGGCAATATGGCGTGACGTTTAAGGAGTAAGCCCGACTATGTCAGCAAAACATCCTGTTATAGCAGTTACCGGCTCCAGCGGAGCAGGCACCACCACCACCAGCCTGGCATTTCGTAAAATATTTCAGCAGCTTGGCCTGCGTGCCGCTGAGCTGGAAGGCGACAGCTTTCACCATTTCACCCGCCCTGAAATGGATGCGGCAATCCGCAAAGCCCGTGACCTCGGACGTCACATCAGCTATTTCGGGCCGGAAGCCAACGACTTTGGTCTGCTGGAAAAAAGCTTTATCGAATATGGCCAGAACGGCACCGGCCGCTCGCGCAAGTATCTGCATACTTATGACGAAGCGGTTCCCTACAATCAGGTGCCGGGCACCTTTACGCCGTGGCAGGCGCTGCCGGAACCGACTGACATTTTGTTCTACGAAGGGCTGCACGGCGGCGTTGTCGCAGACAAAATTGACGTTGCCGCACAGGTTGATTTACTGGTCGGCGTGGTGCCCATCGTTAACCTTGAATGGATCCAGAAACTGGTGCGCGATACCGGCGAGCGCGGACATTCCCGCGAAGCGGTAATGGATTCCGTGGTGCGTTCGATGGATGACTACATCAGTTACATCACGCCGCAGTTCTCGCGCACGCACATCAACTTCCAGCGCGTACCGACTATCGATACCTCCAACCCGTTTGCCGCTAAAGCCATTCCTTCACTGGATGAAAGCTTTGTGGTGATCCACTTCCAGGGGCTGGATGACATTGATTTCCCGTATCTGCTGGCGATGTTGCAGGGTTCGTTTATCTCGCACATCAAAACGCTGGTGGTGCCGGGCGGAAAAATGGGGCTGGCGATGGAGCTGATTATGGCGCCGCTGGTGCAGCGCCTGATGGAAGGCAAAAAGATCGAGTAACGGACTCAGGCGTCGTTCATCAGCAACTGACGGATAAACCCGACATGCAGCGCGACGCCCGTCTGTAACGCCTCTTCATCGAGACGAAAACGCGGATTATGCACGCCATAAGTCGCGCCAATTTTTTCATTCCCGCTGCCAATAAACAGAAAACACCCCGGCACTTTTTGCTGGTAGGAAGAGAAATCCTCTCCGCCAAACAGCGGCTGAGTCACTTCGCGCAGCGCCTGCGGTCCCAGCGTTTTTTCAATCACCTGACGCGCAATCGCACAGGCCTCAGGATGGTTGTCGCCGTTCACATAGCCGCGTGTCCAGCGCAGTTCGTATGTCGCGCCATGCGCTGCCGTGATCCCCGAAATGATCTGCTCCATCACCTGCGGCACCTGTTCGCGCACGTTGCTGTGATGCGTCCGCAGCGTTCCGGCGAGCTTCACCCGCTCCGGGATCACGTTATAACTTTCGCCCGTCTGGAAGGTTGCGATAGTCAGCACCGGCACCTGAAGCGGATCAATACGGCGCGCCACAACGTTTTGCAGTGCGGTGACAACTTCCGCGCCGATCACCACCGGATCGATACACAAATGCGGCATAGAACCGTGGCCGCCTTTGCCGGTAATGGTGATGTCGAAGTTATCTGTGGACGCGCAGAACACGCCCTCTTTCAGCCCCACTTCACCGGTCGGAGAATTAGGCATCACGTGCAGGCCGAAGATTTTCTCAACGCCATCCAGCACACCTAAATCCACCAGTTCCTGTGCCCCGCCCGGTGGCACTTCTTCAGCATGCTGGAAGATAAACCGCACAGAACCATGCAACTCAGACTGACATTGGGTCAGCACTTTTGCCGCACCCAGCAACATTGCGGTGTGAGCATCATGACCACAGGCGTGCATCACGCCGGGGACCGTTGAGCAGAAAGGTTCATCGTTCTCTTCCTGAATCGGCAGGGCATCGATATCCGCCCGCAGCGCATATACCGGCCCCGGATGCGCCCCTTTCAGATCGGCAATCACGCTGTTGGGCGTCAGATGTGTCAGGGTCAGACCGCCGAAACTTTCCAGCTGTTGAGTAATGTACGCCGCCGTTTTATGCTCCTGAAAAGAGAGTTCAGGATGGGCATGAATATGTCTGCGCCAGCGCAGCACGTCCGCTTTGACTTCAGCCAGCATTGCTTCGAAATTAAAAGTCATCACTCTTCTCCTCAGTTAAGCCACATCGCGCATTGGCGCACGAGGTTTTATTGCCAGCGGCAGGATAGCCAGACCGGCCACCACCATCGCCAGCGCCAGAAATACAAACGTAGAAAGGTAACCGTGGCTGGCGGTGATGAGATATCCCATCGCAATCGGCGCCACAAATCCGCCGAGAGTTCCGCCGGTATTAATGATCCCCATCGCCGCGCCCATGACGTCAGAAGGCAGGCGTTTCATCGGCAGCGTAAAGACGGTCACAAAGGACGCCATCAGGAAAACGTAGCCGAGGAACAGGAACAACCCGGCCGTAACCGCCGATGCCGACGTAAAGACCAGCCAGATGCACAGCGCACTGAGCAGTGCGCAGCAGAAAATCACTTTCGGCTCTTTGCCCTGCATATAGCGTCCGACCAGCCAGCCGGTTGCCAGTGAAGAAATCCAAATACCCAGCCCGCCTGTCGCGACCACCATGCCGGATACGTCGAGTGACATACCGCGCTGCTGGACCAGATATTTCGGCAACCACGCCATCAGGCCGTAAGACGGAATGTTGATGCAGAAAATTGAGACAAACAGCAGCAGGACAATCGGGTTTTTCAGTAAGTCCCGATAACCGGTTTTCGCGCCGGTACGGGCTTGCGCTTCCGGCGGATTGGGCACAAAAATCACAATCGCTACGGCGATGGCAAAAGCCAGCAATCCGAGAATGGAGAACGATCCGCGCCAGCCAAGATGATCCAGGCTGTAAACCGCAATCAGCGGTCCGGCAGTCATCGCCAGTCCGGCGGAAGACAGCAAAATCGACTGCGCAAAGGTTCGCTTCTCAACTGCGAAATTAGACACTACCGCTTTGGCGCAGGACGCAGGATAGCCGGAATGGCCGACGCCGGAGAGAAACCGGAACGTGACCAGTAATCCCAGGCTGAGGCCCAGCGTTCCGAAACACAGCGCGAAGCCGCCCAGCAAGAACAGCGACATGCCGAGCACTTTTTTGTAGCCGAACCGGTCATTCAGCCAGCCCGCGGGGATCTGAAACAGCGAATAGGCCAGGAAGAAAATGCCGGTGATATACCCCAGCTGTTCAGGTTGCAGATTAAATTCGCGCTCGATGGGCAGCAGCGCAAAGCCCATCACTGTTTTATCGATATACACCACGGCGTAACCGACAAATAGCAGGAAGATCATCAGGGAACGACTTTTCATAGCGGATATCCCTTTTTGTTATCACCACGTCAGATTTTCTCACTGCCGGATGAATCGTAAAATGCGACATGCGTCACGTAATCAACTGAATAACAACATATTATTTTTCTCAATCCTGACGCTATCAGCTTTACAGCCTGACCATAAGATGCAATTTTTGGGCGGGTGATGCTTTTTACTGATAGGGATCGTGATGCGCTATTTGCCGAAATTACAGCAACTGAAGGTTTTCCAGCAGGTTATCCGCAGCGGCAGTATTCGCGGCGCGGCGCGGGCGTTGAATCAGTCACAACCGGCGGTCAGCAGAACATTGCGTGAACTGGAACAAACGCTCGATACGCAGCTGATTGTGCGTGGTAATCAGGGGATGACGCTGACCGAAACGGGGCGTGCATTTGCGCAGCGTATGCAATTTATCCTCGAAGAACTTGAGCGCGCCGCCGATGAAATTCGCCAGATCGAACAATATTCGCAGGGCTCCGTCGCCATTGGATTTTCATCGCTGCTGGCGCTGACGGTTTTTCCCGGACTGGCAGGAGAATTTAAGACGCAGTTTCCGCAGTCCAAACTGCTGATCAAAGAGGGGCAACTTTCCACGTTGTTACCTGCACTGCGCGAAGGGAAACTGGATTTCGCGGTCGGCACCGCCGGACCGGGATTTCCGCTGGAAGATCTGGTGCGTGAGTCGCTGTTCAGCGCCCCTTTCTGCGTTATCGCCCGGCGTGGACATCCGCTGGCAGACGCCACAACTCTGGCGGAATTACAGGATGCGCGCTGGCTGTTGCCCGAAACGGATATGGGGTATTACCAGCAAATCAGGATATCGATGGGAGGATTTCATCAGCCGGCAGCGGAAATGCCGGTGCATACAGATTCGGTGGTGTGCGGGCTAAATATGGTGTTGCAGTCTGATTATCTGACCATTGTGGCCCGGGCGATGAAAGCGCCGTTTGGGCTGGAAGAAAGGTTGAGTGTGCTCAATATCGATACCCTGCCGCAGGCAGAATACTGTGTGCTTTACTCGCAAAAATCGCCGCTGACGTTTGCCGCGCGGCGATTTTTGGATTTATTGCGCAGCCAGTGCCACGCGCATGACTGGTCGTAACTTATTCGGCTGCAATCACTTCAAAGCTGTGGGTGATGGTGGCCGCTTTACCCAGCATCAGGGACACGGAGCAGTACTTTTCGGCAGACAGGCTGACCGCACGCTCAACAATCTTATCGGTGAGATCTTTACCGGTGACGATGAAATGCAGATTGATATGCGTGAATAAACGCGGTGCTTCTTCGCGGCGCTGCGAGGTCAGTTTCACTTCACAATCGCGCACGTCGTTGCGACCTTTTTGCAAAATTGACACCACATCGATCGCGCTGCAACCGCCCGCAGACATCAGCAGCATTTCCATCGGGCTGGGGGCTTTATCGCCCGCGTTACCATCCATTGAAATCTGATGCCCTGACGCTGACTCACCTAAAAATGTCAGCCCTTCAACCCATTTAACACGTGCGTGCATGAACTATTCTCCCGGTGAATAAACTTGTCGATATCCGCTCTCAGAGTACCCTTTCACCTAAAATCTGGCAACGTAACCCGATCGCCATCATGCTGAAGCGAGACAACAGAAGACAGCATCCCAAACCTGTGCTACAAACAAAGCCGAAACATACTTTCCAGTGAATTGCGGTGACGGTTTTCGCGGTTTAAGAACAGAACCCACGGTGATAACAGCAATAAACAGGCTGTTGCACTCCGACACCCGCTTGCAGCATTTCTGGGGAGTTATATGCTGAAAGGGCGCTTTTTACGTTGAAGTGCCGTACAGGGAACTCTGAGCCCTGTGATTTTGGGCAGCGATAACAACAGAGGATAATAGCAAATGGTTCTCGGCAAGCCACAAACAGACCCGACTCTTGAATGGTTCCTGTCTCACTGTCATATACATAAGTATCCGTCTAAAAGTACGCTGATTCACCAGGGTGAAAAAGCCGAAACGCTGTACTACATCGTGAAAGGGTCGGTTGCCGTCCTGATTAAAGATGAAGAAGGCAAAGAGATGATACTGTCCTACCTGAACCAAGGTGACTTCATCGGCGAGCTGGGACTCTTCGAAGAAGGTCAGGAACGCAGTGCCTGGGTACGTGCTAAAACTGCCTGCGAAGTGGCTGAAATTTCGTATAAAAAATTCCGCCAGCTGATTCAGGTAAACCCGGATATTCTGATGCGTCTTTCCGCGCAGATGGCTAACCGTCTGCAAGTGACGTCAGAGAAAGTCGGCAACCTTGCCTTCCTCGACGTAACAGGCCGTATCGCTCAAACCTTGCTTAATCTGGCTAAACAGCCTGATGCAATGACCCATCCGGACGGGATGCAAATCAAGATCACCCGTCAGGAAATCGGCCAAATCGTCGGTTGTTCACGTGAAACAGTCGGACGTATTCTCAAAATGCTGGAAGATCAGAGCCTGATCTCCGCACACGGTAAAACGATTGTCGTTTACGGCACACGTTAATCCCTCAAAAATCGGCGCGGCAGAACACTGTCGCGCCTTTTTTATGGGCTAAGCTTTACCCATGACGCTATGGCGAAGACTGTTTTACCATCCTGAAATAAATTACGCGCTGCGCCAGACGCTGGTGTTGTGCCTGCCTGTCGGCATTTGCTGGCTGTTCGGCAACCTGCAAATGGGTCTGCTTTTTTCACTCTGTCCGGCCTGTTGTAACGTCGCCGGTCTGGATACCCCGCACAAACGCTTTTTTAAACGCCTGATGATCGGCGGTTCACTCTTTGCTGTGAGCAGCATTCTGCTGCAACTGATGCTGGAAAACTGGCACATTCCCCTGCCGCTGATCATGCTGTCTCTGGCCCTGTTGCTCGGCGTCACCGGCGAAATCAGCCCGCTGCATGCGCGTCTGTTGCCCGGTGCGCTGGTCGCCACCATCTTCACGCTGAGCATGGCCGGGATCCGGCCGATGTGGCAGGCACCGGTGTTGTTTGCCGCCGGCACCGCCTGGTACGGATTGTTTAACTGGTTATGGTTTCGTATCTCCAAAGAACAGCCGATGCGCGAAACCCTCAGCCAGCTTTATCTGCAACTGGCGGATTATTTCGAAGCCAAATACAGCCTGCTGACCCAACACACCGATCCCGAAACCGCCCTGCCGCCCTTACTGGCGCGCCAGCAGAAAGTCATCGACCTGATTGCCCTGCTCTACCAGCAACTGCACATGCTGCCGCAGCACGGGCATCATCATCACCATAAGCGGCTGTTTCAGCGTTTTCAGGTCGCGCTCGATTTGCAGGAGCACATCACCGTCAGCCTGCATCAGCCGGAAGAAGTGCAAAGGCTGGTGGAAGAAAGCCATGCCGAGGCGGTGATCCGCCGCAATGCGCAGGTGATTTCTGCGCGGCTGCGGGTGATCGCCGACGACATTCTTTATCACCGGTTATCCGGGCGTTTTACGATGGCGAATGAACTGGCGGCGCTGGAGAAAATCGCCGCGCGCACGCCGGACAATCCGGTCGGTCAGTTTTGTTATTACCATTTCAGCCGCATTGCCCGTCTGTTACGCACACAGCGGCCATTGTACAAACGTGACCTGATGAACACGCAGCCGCGTCTGCCCTTCTGGCCCGCGCTGAAAAGTTATCTCTCGTTCAAATCCGTCGCCCTGCGTAACGCCGCCCGTCTGGGCATTATTCTGGCGATTGGCAGCAGCCTAGGTCTGTTTTTCAATCTGCCCAAACCGTACTGGATTTTGCTGACCATCATGCTGGTCAGTCAGAACGGCTATAACGCCACGCGCGTGCGGATCCAGCACCGTGCGCTGGGCACGCTGGCCGGATTACTGATTGCCTCAGGATTGTTAAAACTGGAGCTGCCGGAAGGCACCACGCTGTTATGCATGCTGCTGATCACCTTGTTGTCGTATACGGTGTTGCGTAAAAACTACGGGCTGGCGATGGTCGGTATGACGGTGACGGCGGTTTATACCCTGCAACTGCTGGCGATGAATGGCATACATTTTCTGGTGCCGCGTCTGGTGGACACGCTGATCGGCTGCGCACTGGCGTTCGGTGGCACCATCTGGCTGTGGCCGCAATGGCAAAGCGGTTTGCTGCGCCAGAATGCGCATCAGGCGCTGGAAACCTATCAGGACGCCATCCGGCTTTTGCTTGAGGAAAACCCGGACACCGCCAAACTGGCGTACACCCGTATGCAGGTCAATCAGGCACACAACAAGCTGTTCACCTCACTGAATCAGGCGATGCAGGAACCGGGGTTTAACTCGCATTATCTGGCGGATATGCGTCTGTGGGTGACGCACAGCCAGTTCGTGGTCGAGCATATCAATGCGATGACGATCCTTGCCCGCGAGCATTACATGCTGCCGGAGGCGCTGGCGACAGAGTATTTACAGACCTGTGAAATCGCGTTGCAGAGCTGTCAGCAACGTCTGCTTTACGACGGGCCGGGCAGTGAAAACAACCTGTTTAACGCACCGGAGCTTCACCCTGACATGCCGCTGACGGAGATGGAACGTCATCTGCGGCGGGTGATTTCGCATCTCAGCGTGATGCATACCATTTCGTCACTGGCGTGGAAGCAGAGGCCGCATCATGGGATCTGGCTGACGCGGAAGGCGTGATTTATAACTCCCTCCCCTGCGAAGGGGAGGGTTGGGGTGGGGTATTAAAGTCGGCTTAATTGTCTGGGTTGCCCTCAAACCAACACCCCATCCCAGCCTTCCCCTCGTGAAAGGGGAAGGAGCAAAAGCAAAACCGTTCAGCCATTGCAGGATAGAAGTAAAACGTCGATCGGCCCCTTCGCAGCGGGAGGAGCAGTCAGCCTGCGACCTTTGCTACCGCTTTCTCAAACCTTTCCATCCCCTCTTCAATATCCGCGAAGTCGATAACAAGCGATGGCGCAAACCGCATCACGTTCGGTCCGGCGACCAGCATCATCAGCCCGCAGTCGGCGGCGGCGGCATGGAATTCTCCGGCGCGGTTTTTATATGCATCGGAAAGCTCAGCGCCGATCAGCAGACCCTGACCACGGAACTCGCTGAAGATGTGATATTTCTGATTGATGGCTTCCAGCGCGCTGATAAATTTCTCGCGGCGTTCATTGATACCGGCCAGCACCTCAGGCGTATTGATGATGTCCAGCGCGGCTTCGGCGACGGCGCAGGCCAGCGGGTTTCCGCCGTATGTGGTGCCGTGTTTGCCCGGCTCCATCACCGAGGCTACGTCTTCGGTTGCCAGCATGGCGGAAACCGGGAAGCCGCCGCCCAGCGCCTTGGCGGTGGTCAGAATGTCTGGCGTCACGCCGTAATGCATATAGCTGAACAGCTTACCGCTGCGCCCCATGCCGCTTTGTACTTCATCGAGCACCAGCAGCGCCTGATGTTTGTCGCAAAGCTCGCGCAGACCTTGCAGGAATTCCGGGGTGGCGGACGTGACACCGCCTTCGCCCTGAACAGGTTCCACGACGATGGCGCAGGTGTGATCGTCGATCACCGCTTTTACGGCGTCCAGATCGTTAAACGGCACGTGGACGATGTCAGCAGGTTTCGGGCCAAAGCCGTCGGAGTATTTTGGCTGACCGCCCACGGAAACCGTGAACAGCGTGCGGCCGTGGAAGGCGTTATGGAAAGCGATGATCTTACTTTTGTACGGGCTGTGGCGGTGCGAGGCGTAGTAACGCGCCAGCTTAAAGGCGGCTTCGTTGGCTTCCGCCCCGGAGTTGGCGAAAAATACGCGGTCGGCAAAGGTGGCGTCGATCAGCTTCTGCGCCAGTCGCAGTGCGGGTTCATTGGTAAAGACGTTACTGACATGCCACAGGGTTTCGCCCTGCTCGTGCAATGCTTTCACCAGGGCAGGATGACAATGCCCGAGCGCCGTTACCGCGATACCGCCCGCGAAATCAACGTATTCGGTGCCTTGCTGATCCCAGACGCGACTGCCTTTACCTTTTACGGGAATAAATTTCGCAGGTGAATAAACCGGCAAAATGACTTTGTCGAACGTGCCCCGATCTACCGCTGATTTTTCTGCCATTACCCTTCTCCCTTCCTGCCATTGATATGAAAATATACTCACAAAATATGCATAAAAAATCACACGCAGGCAAACAGAAATCGCACCTGATGGGTAAGTAATTTTTTCAGCAGAATTAACTGATTAGATTTTAAGGAAATTATCCAGAAGCTGATGCCCCTGCTCGCTCAGAATGCTTTCGGGATGGAACTGAACCCCATGCAGCGGCAAGGTGTTGTGCATGATGCCCATGATTTCATCGCGGTCGCCGTCGCGCTCTGTCCATGCCGTGACATCAAAACAGTCCGGCAACGTTTCCGGCGCCACCACCAGCGAATGATAGCGGGTGACAGTCAGCGGATTGTTCAGCCCGCTGAAAACGCTTTTACCGGTGTGGCGGACGGGCGAAGTTTTACCGTGAATAGCCTGACGCGCCCGCACGATGTTCGCGCCAAATGCCTGTGCCATCGCCTGATGCCCGAGGCACACGCCGAGGATCGGCATACGGTCAGCAAAATGGGTAATGGCTTGCAGGGAAATACCGGCCTGATCCGGCGTGCACGGGCCGGGAGAGATCACCAGATGCGACGGGGCAAGCTGTTCGATATCCGCGAGCGTCAGCTGATCGTTACGCATCACTTTTACCTGCGCGCCAAGCTCGCAAAAATATTGGTAGAGGTTGTAAGTGAAGGAGTCGTAGTTGTCGATCAGCAGCAGCATAGCGTACCCGGTAAAAGTGAAAGAATTTACCGGGCAATTCTACGCAATTTTCCGTTCAGGCTTCAGCTTTATGTCGATCAATGTTCATCGTGGATTTCGCTGACGACGTCATTGAAAATCGCCACCAGATCGGTTTCATCGCCAAACACGGCGGTTTTATTGGCCGCCAGCCAGCGGTCACGATCGACTTTCGCCCATTCAATGTCGTAACCGGCGTGGATCACCAGTTGCTCGATGAAAATCCTCAGCGCGCGCCCGTTGCCCTCACGGAACGGATGCAACAGATTCAGGCCGGTGTAGTAATGTCCGAGACGCTCAGCGAACT
Source organism: Rahnella victoriana (assembly GCF_021276285.1). Taxonomy (NCBI): domain Bacteria; kingdom Pseudomonadati; phylum Pseudomonadota; class Gammaproteobacteria; order Enterobacterales; family Yersiniaceae; genus Rahnella; species Rahnella victoriana. The sequence continues at coordinate 2,007,068 of NZ_CP089919.1, read as the reverse complement.
TATCCAGCGGTAACCCGACCAGAAACTCTTCTTCCTCCAGTTCCTGCATCAGGGCATTGCCTTCCTTTTCGATGTAGCCGAAATGGCAGAACTGGGTGTCGTCCTTGTAGATATCAATTTCCCGAAAGTGACCCGCCCACGGATAAATATCCTGGAACAAAGCCAGATGCACCGCGCAAAGATGCGGTAACCCCATCGCGGAAGGACCGAGTGGCATGATCGCCGCGCGCAGGGCAGTAAATTCCTGTTCAGCCTGTAACAGACGATGCGCTTCGCGGATTTCCAGCCGGTTTTTCAGCACATTGATGCCGGGATAATAATAAGGGTCGGCACCGGCCACGAGTTTATCGTTCATAGTGCTTCCTCAGTTCGGTGAGACGGTGCGAGATTTGTTCGTTATCCAGCGTGATAACCTCTACCTGCACGCCGTCCAGCGCGCTGCTGGCCTGAAAGTTTTGCCGCTGACGTTCGCGAAAAAGTTTTTCCTGCTGCCTGAGTGTCAGTTTCTTCGCCATCTTATTTCCTCCCTGGGTATCGCCAGTCGGGCGCATACCTTGTGGAGTTAAGTATAGACAGAGAAAAAAAGGCGCCCGTCACGGCGCCCTAAACTCGGATTATTCAACAGCGACAGGCGTCTCGTTCACGTCCGTTTTATGATCCGCTTGCAGCGTTTTCACCCGCGCTTCAAGCTGCTTCACCGCTTCGGCATCCGGCAACAGGGAATATTTCAGCTCAAACACCGTGCTCTGGCCCGGCTGCAGTTGTTTCACCCGTCCCTGTTCACGTTCGATGGTCACCGGATAGGCATAATTCGTCCCCGGCTCAATACCGGTCACGTAGCCCTGTCTCAGCGTATCGGTGTTTTTCCACAGCGTCAGCAGCGGCAACTGATGGGTATCGAATTCAATCGATGCCCCTTTATTTCCCGCTTTGTTCACCACACCGGCAATGGTTTTGCCCTGCGCATCTGCCAGCGGCACCATATTAAAGACCATTTCATCAAAGTCTTTGGTCGGCCGGGCGTAAGTCTGCCAGTCAGATAACCCTTTTTTGGCGTAATCATTGAATGGCGAAATCGATTTCAGCGGCGCAATGAAACGGGCACCTTCTTCAAGGATCGGCTGGCCGAAATTACTGTGATAAATAATCTGGTAGTCGTGCGGATAATCCGACGCGTTTGTCAGGGTATCGTGAATGGTCCAGGAATAGCTGCCGGGCACGTAACGCAGCGCGGTCCAGGTTTCCAGCCTGGCTTTCTTAAAGGTGTCTTCTTTCAGCAAGCCGCGCACAGTGATTGCATAAGGGGCTTTGTCGGCAATATCAATCTCCACTTTAGAGGCGGGTGTATTGCCCGCCCGGCCGTGCAGCGTATAAATCATGCCGTCGGCGGTCACCGGATGTCCGGTCCATTCAAAGCCGCACCGTACCATCATTTCATTGAAACCTTCCAGCCAGCCCACACCGTTACGGCTTTCAAGGTTGATATACGCCGGATTGACCACTTCCTGAACCGGTGAATCCCAGCCTAAGCGGATGTTATCGCCGGTCACATGCAGCAAATCCATCCCCCGCGTCGGACTCAGGGCAATCGTCAGCCCTTTGCTGGTAATCGTGATGACTTTTGACCCTTCCTGTTTACCGCCATGCAGCACTTTCTGTTCGATGCTGAAATCTGCCCCTGCGATATTCAGCTTTTTGCTGTCAGTCTTCCAGTTTCCCAGTTCTGTACCGGCTTCAGCATCCGTCAGCACAATAGTTTGTGCTGCAGCCTGCCACGAAAAAAGCCCCATAACGATCCCGGTAACGAGTAATTTTTTCACAATAACTCCTTTTTGCTGAATTGATTTAGCCCAAAAGCAATTCAGCCTACAAACCCGCACAGGCGAAAAACGTGACAGCCTTCAAGTTGAACGGTTTTACCCCTGAACGGCTGGCAGCAACGTGCCAGGTTTCGCAAAAAGCCTTGTAGTCAGTGAGAAATTGCAGGCAAAACTGAGATATCAGACACGATAATCTGCTCATCAGCTGATGCGTTTCAGCTGATGAACGTAAGCTGAAGAGGGATTACTTTTTCCGGCCGCCCATAATGGAGCCAAGCACGCCGCGCAAAATCTGACGCCCTAAATCCCGCGCCATGCTTTTTGCGGCAACCTGCACCACGCCGTCACGTTTGCCGCCGCGCGGGCCGGTGCTGCCGAACAGGATCTCATTCAGTCCGCCCATCAGCCCGCCACCGGAAGGGGCTTCTGCGGCGGGTTTGGCCGAACCGGCGGATTGCGGTGTGGCGACGGTGCCAAACCCTTGCGCGGTGATTTTCTCGTAGGCGGATTCACGGTCAATACTGTCTTCGTAGCGACCATACAGCGGCGACTGATTGATGGCTTTGTTGCGCCCTTCCTCGCCCAGCATGCCCATTTTAGATTCCGGGGCGATCACCATCGCCCGCTGTACCACTTCCGGCCGCCCTTTCTCATCAAGGAATGACACCAGCGCCTCGCCGACGCCCAGTTCGGTAATCGCCGTTTCCGCATCAAATGCCGGATTGGCACGCAGCGTTTGTGCTGCCGCTTTTACCGCTTTCTGATCACGCGGCGTAAACGCGCGCAGGGCATGTTGTACGCGGTTGCCGAGCTGACCGAGCACGCTGTCAGGGATATCCAGCGGGTTTTGCGTCACGAAGTAAATCCCCACGCCTTTGGAGCGGATCAGGCGCACCACCTGTTCGATTTTGGTCAGCAATGCCTGCGGGGCATCATTAAACAGCAGATGCGCTTCATCAAAAAAGAACACCAGTTTCGGTTGCTCAGGGTCGCCGACTTCCGGCAGTTGCTCAAACAACTCCGCCAGCAGCCACAGCAGGAAAACGGCGTAGAGTTTCGGCTGGTTAATCAGCTTATCCGCTGCCAGCAGGTTGATAATGCCGTGACCGTTGCTGTCGGTTTTCATCAGGTCATTGATATCCAGCATCGGCTCGCCGAAGAACTGATTGGCGCCCTGACCTTCCAGCGTCAGCAAACCACGCTGAATCGCCCCGACGGAGGCTGAGGAAATGTTGCCGTACTGCGTCTGAAATTGTTTCGCGTTATCGCCGGTAAACTGCACCATCGCCCGCAGATCTTTCATGTCGAGCAACAACAGTCCGTTGTCGTCGGCAATCTTAAACACCAGTTGTAATACGCCGCTTTGCACCTCATTGAGATCAAGTAACCGCGCCAGCAGCAACGGCCCCAGATCAGAAATCGTCGCACGGATAGGATGGCCTTTTTCTCCGAAAATATCCCACGGAATAATGCTGCACGCTTGCGGTTGCCAGTCCGTCACACCGATATTATTTAGCCGCGCGGTGAGTTTTTCCGACAGCACGCCTTCTGCGCCAATACCGGACAAATCGCCTTTCACATCCGCCAGAAAAACCGGAATGCCAATGCGGGAAAACTGCTCCGCCATCCGTTGCAGCGTGACGGTTTTACCGGTACCGGTCGCGCCGGTAATCAGTCCATGCCGGTTGGCCAGCGCAGGCAGGATCACCAGATCATCCACCGGTTTACCTTCACTCATGGCTTTGGCGATCAGACGGGCTTCACTCATGTCATTTTCCTTGAAAGGGGGACGCGGGCGCGTTACTTAAAACTATAAGTCTCATCAGAGGAGCGTCAATAAACGGGCAATAAAAAGCCCCCGGAACCGGAGGCTTAGAAAAACAGTATTCTGGCAGAAAGGCTGAAAAATTAAGGCAGCACTTTCGCAGACAGGATCACAATCGGGGTCGTCGGCACGTTCTGGTAAGGCCCGACATTGTCGGTTTTAACCTGAGACATTTTGTCTACCACGTCCATTCCTTTGATGACTTTACCGAATACGGCATAGCCGAAATCACGCTGGCCGTGATCGAGGAACGCATTGTCTGCCACGTTGATGAAGAACTGGCTGGTGGCGCTGTCTTTATCAGCAGTACGCGCCATGGCGACCGTACCGCGCAGGTTGCGCAGGCCGTTGTCGGCTTCGTTCTTGATCGGCTCTTTGGTGGCTTTCTGCTGCATGTCAGTGGTGAAACCGCCGCCCTGTACCATGAAGCCCGGGATCACACGGTGGAAAATGGTGTTGTTGTAATAGCCGCTCTGGGCGTAATCAACGAAGTTTTTCACAGAAACCGGTGCCTTCGCACTGTCGAGTTCCAGTTCGATATTCCCTGCTGACGTGGTCAGCATGACGTGAGTCTGGCCAGCCGCAAAAGCAGTCGACAGGGCTGACAGGGATAGCAGCGCAGTCAGGGCCACTAAAGTACGTTTAAACATGACGGTTCCTTTCTCCAGAATACAAACAACAGATCTCACTGATTCTAAAGAGCCTTTACGCTCAGCGCCAGACCTTTACCTTTATTTACGCTCTTGAATAATTTATTCAGATATTTCAAAATATTACATCGGATAAATGCCGCGTTAGCTGTTGAAATCTACGGGGTAATCTTTATCCAGATGAATTGTCGTTTTCGCCATTTGCGTTTGTGCGATCAGCACGCCCTCACGCAGGGAATATTGCACCGGCGTCTGACGACGCACCGCATCAAAACCGCTTTGCGCAGGCAGGATCACCAGACTGGCGGCGTGGCCGCTTTCCAGACCGTAGCCTTGCAGGTTCATGGTGCGGGCGCTGTAAGTGGTGATCAGTTTCAGGCCGTCATCGATTTGCTGATATCCCATCAGCTGACAAACATGCAGCCCCATGTGCAGCACCTGCAACATGTTGGCGGTGCCTAGCGGATACCACGGGTCGAACACGTCATCATGGCCGAAACAGACGTTAATCCCGGCATCGAGCATTTCTTTGACCCGCGTGATACCGCGGCGTTTCGGATAGGTATCGAACCGTCCCTGCAGGTGGATGTTGACCAGCGGATTGGCGACAAAGTTAATACCCGACATTTTCAGCAAACGGAACAAACGCGAGGTGTAGGCGCCGTTGTAGGAGTGCATCGCCGTGGTATGGCTGGCGGTGACGCGTGAACCCATATTCTCACGCAGGGCCAGCGCGGCGACGGTTTCCACAAACCGTGACTGTTCATCGTCAATTTCATCGCAATGCACGTCGATAAGCGCATGGTATTTCTTCGCCAGCGCGAAGGTTTTATGCAGCGATTCCACGCCGTATTCGCGGGTGAATTCGAAGTGCGGAATGGCACCGACCACGTCCGCGCCCAGCCTGAGCGCCTCTTCCAGCAGGGCTTCGCCATTCGGGTACGACATAATGCCTTCCTGCGGAAACGCCACAATTTGCAGCGTCACCCAAGGCGCCACCTCGGCTTTCACTTCCAGCATGGCCTTCAGCGCGGTCAGCGTCGGATCAGAGACGTCCACGTGCGTGCGCACATGCTGGATGCCATTGGCAATCTGCCATTTCAGCGTCTGCCATGCGCGCTGTTTGACGTCTTCGTGCGACAGCAGCGCCTTGCGTTCTGCCCAGCGTTCAATGCCTTCAAACAACGTACCGGACTGATTCCACGCGGGCTGACCGGCGGTCTGGGTGGTATCAAGATGAATATGCGGCTCGATAAAGGGAGGTATTGCCAGCCCGCCGCCGGCATCCAGAATATCTTCGCCGTAATCGGCATTGTCCAGTTGGGAGACAATCTGGCGGATCATGCCGTCTTCGATATCGATCTGCCATAACCCTTCCCGGTCAGGCAATCGTACATTTTTAATGGTACGCAAAAGAGTTTTCGTCACGCGTTACCTCATCGTTTTTAGAAAGACTGCGTTGTCAGTGAGGGGAGAGCCAATCTTAGAACAATAGCCTGAAAGTGTTTATAAATCGAAAGGTTACATAAAAACCCAATAAAATCAGACAAATACCACCTAAGGAGTATATTGAAACCGGCTTGATTTGCATCAATACCCCCTGTTACGCGCGGGTTATGTTTAGCCGTAGAAAATCAAATTTGAGGCATTTATGAGCAAAGTCAGACTCGCGATAATAGGCAACGGCATGGTGGGCCATCGCTTTATCGAAGATTTACTGGATAAAGCAGAACCGGGTCAGTTCGAGATCACGGTATTGTGTGAAGAACCGCGCGTGGCCTACGACCGCGTCCATCTTTCCTCCTATTTTTCCCATCATACCGCCGAAGAACTGTCACTGGTTCGCGAAGGCTTCTACGAAAAACACAACGTCAACGTGCTGATTGGCGAACGGGCGATTACGCTGAACCGCAAGGAAAAAGTCATTCATTCCAGCAGCGGCCGCACGGTGTATTACGACAAACTGATTATCGCCACCGGTTCCTACCCGTGGGTGCCGCCAATCGCGGGTTCCGACGGTCAGGATTGCTTCGTTTACCGCACCATTGAAGACTTACACGCCATCGAATCCTGCGCCCGTCGCAGCAAACGCGGTGCCGTGGTAGGCGGCGGTTTGCTTGGCCTTGAAGCCGCCGGTGCGCTGAAAAACCTCGGTGTGGAAACGCACGTGGTCGAGTTCGCCCCCGGCCTGATGGCGGAACAGCTTGATACCATGGGCGGCAGCCAGCTACGCCAGAAAATCGAAAGCATGGGCGTGCGGGTTCACACCGCCAAAAATACTCAACAGATTGTTCAGGGCGGCACGTCAGCCCGTAAAACGATGGAATTCGCCGACGGCACCTTCCTGGAAGTCGATTTCATCGTGTTCTCCACCGGTATCCGCCCGCAGGATAAACTGGCACGCCAGTGTGATCTAGAGATCGCCCCGCGCGGCGGCATCGTGATTAACGATCAGTGCCAGACCAGCGATCCGGACGTGTACGCCATCGGCGAATGTGCGTCGTGGAATCAGCGCACCTTCGGTCTGGTCGCGCCGGGCTACAAAATGGCGCAGGTCACCGCCGACCATTTACTTGGTCGCGATAACGCCTTCACCGGCGCAGACATGAGCGCCAAACTGAAACTGCTGGGCGTTGATGTGGCCGGTATCGGCGATGCCCACGCCCGTACGCCGGGTGCCCGCAGCTATGTGTATCTGGATGAAAGCAAGGCGCTGTACAAACGTCTGGTGGTCAGCGAAGACAACACCACCCTGCTCGGCGCGGTACTGGTCGGGGATACCAGCGATTACGGCAACCTGCTGCAACTGGTGCTGAACAGCATTCCGTTGCCGGAAAATCCGGACGCGCTGATCCTGCCCGCTCATGCAGGCAGGATCAGCGCGGTGATTGGCACCGATGCCCTGCCGGAAAGCGCGCAAATCTGTTCCTGTTTTGACGTCACCAAAGGCGACATCATCAAAGCCGTTCAGGGCGGCTGCCATACCGTCGCGGCGCTGAAATCAGCGACCAAAGCCGGTACCGGCTGCGGCGGTTGTATTCCGCTGGTCACGCAGGTGCTGAATGCTGAACTGAGCAAGCAAGGCATCGAAGTGAACCATCATCTGTGCGAACACTTCGCGTATTCCCGACAGGAGCTGTATCACCTGATCCGCGTGGAAGGCATCCGTTCGTACGACGATCTGCTGAACAAATACGGCAAAGGTTACGGCTGTGAAGTGTGTAAACCGACCGTCGGCTCGCTGCTGGCGTCATGCTGGAATGACTACGTACTGAAACCGCAGCACACGCCGTTGCAGGACACCAACGACGTGTTCCTCGCCAACATGCAAAAAGACGGCACGTATTCCGTGATCCCGCGCTCGCCGGGCGGTGAAATTACCCCGCAGGGATTGCAGGCCATCGGCGAAATCGCGGCGGAATACAATCTCTACACCAAGATCACCGGCTCGCAGCGCATCGGCATGTTCGGCGCGCAAAAAGACGATTTACCGGCCATCTGGCAGAAACTGATTAACGCCGGATTCGAAACCGGTCAGGCGTACGCCAAAGCCCTGCGCATGGCGAAAACCTGTGTCGGCAGCACCTGGTGCCGTTACGGCGTGGGCGACAGCCTCGGTTTCGGCATCAGTCTGGAAAACCGCTATAAAGGCATCCGCACGCCACACAAAATGAAGTTCGGCGTGTCGGGCTGTACCCGTGAATGTTCCGAAGCGCAGGGTAAAGACGTCGGGATTATCGCCACGGAAAACGGCTGGAACCTGTATGTCTGCGGCAACGGCGGCATGAAACCCCGCCACGGCGATTTGCTGGCCGCCGATCTGGATAACGACACGCTGCTGCGTTATCTCGACCGTTTCATGATGTTCTACATCCGCACCGCCGATAAGCTGCAACGCACGTCAGTCTGGATGGACAACCTCGAAGGCGGCATCAGCTATCTGCGTAAAGTCATCATCGACGACAAACTTGGTCTTAACGAACAGCTGGAAGCCGAACTGGCGCGCCTGCGCGATTCCGCCGTCTGTGAATGGCAGGAAACGCTGAACGATCCGGCGGCACAAACCCGCTTCAGCCACTTTATCAACAGCAGCCAGCGTGATCCGAACGTGCAGTTTGTCGGTGAACGTCAGCAGCATCGTCCGGCGCGTCCTGACGAACGTATTCCGGTGACGCTGGTCACTGACGGGGAGGAAGTATGATGAGCCAGTGGTTAACGCTTTGTTCTGTCGATCAGATCCTGCCTGCCTGCGGCGTGTGCGCACTGGCAGGCGATCAGCAGGTCGCGCTGTTCCGCCCTTACGCCGATGAGCAGATTTTTGCCCTGTCGAATATCGATCCGTTCGCGCAGGCCAGCGTACTTTCACGCGGGATTATCGCTGAACATCAGGGCGAGCTGTGGGTCGCCAGTCCGCTGAAAAAGCAACATTTCCGCCTGACTGACGGCCTGTGCATGGAAGACAGCCAGTATTCGGTTCCGGCTTACGAAGTCCGTGTGCGCGACGGGAAGGTGGAAATCAATACCGCCAGCCTTCAGGCTGTAACCTGCTAAACTCCGCGCTTTCCACGCCGCCTCCGGGCGGCGTTATTCTTTTTTCAAAACATGCTGTCTCAGAGAACACTGTCTATGGATTACCTGCCCCTTTTTTGTCAGTTAAAAAACAGAGCCTGTCTGCTGGTGGGTGCCGGTGACGTGGCTGAACGTAAAGCACGTTTGCTGCTGGATGCCGGTGCAACACTGACGGTGAATGCGCTTACCTTTACGCCGCAATTTCAGATCTGGGCAGACGAAGGCAAAGTCCGCCTGTTGCGCGGCGAATTCTCACCGCTGCTGGTGGATGAAAAATGGCTGGTGGTCGCCGCGACCGATTCCGATTTGGTGAATCAGGAAGTCAGCGAAGCCGCTGAGCATCGCCGCGTGTTTTGTAACGTGGTGGACGCGCCGGAAAGCGCCAGCGTGATCATGCCGTCCATCATCGACCGGTCTCCGCTGATGATCGCGGTGTCTTCCGGCGGGAACGCGCCGGTGCTGGCGCGTCTGCTGCGCGAACGTCTTGAATCCATTTTGCCGCAACATCTGGGCAAGCTGGCGCAGGTGGCGGGCGGACTGCGGGCGCGGGTCAAAACGCATTTTCCTGACGCCTCTGAGCGCCGCCGCTGGTGGGAAAAACTGTTCAATCATCATCGTCTGGCACAGTCACTGGCGAATAACGACGACACGCAAAGCCGCGACTATCTCGACGCAATGTTCCGCGAGCCGGTGGATAAGCATGGCGAAGTGATCCTGGTCGGTGCGGGGCCGGGCGACGCCGGACTGCTGACGCTCAAAGGCTTGCAGCAGATGCAACTGGCCGACGTGGTGGTGTACGACCGGCTGGTGTCTGACAGCGTGCTGAATCTGGTGCGCCGCGACGCGGAGCGGATTTTCGTCGGCAAACGTGGCGGACACCATTGTGTGCCGCAGGAACGCATCAATGAAATCCTGCTGGAACAGGCGCAGATGGGCAAACGGGTTGTCCGGCTGAAAGGCGGCGATCCGTTTATTTTTGGTCGTGGCGGCGAAGAACTCGAAGCCCTGAAAGCGGCGGGCATTGCCTTTTCCGTCGTACCGGGCATCACAGCCGCCTCAGGTTGTTCGGCCTACAGCGGCATTCCGCTGACTCACCGTGACCACGCGCAAAGCGTCAGGCTTATCACCGGTCATGCAAAACAGGACGGCATTATTGACTGGGCATGCATGGCGCAAAGCCAGCAAACGCTGGTGTTTTATATGGGACTGACGCAGGCCGGCGAGATCCAGCGCCGTTTGCTGGAAAACGGTCTGGCAGCAGAAACGCCTGTCGCGCTGGTGGAAAATGGCACCAGCCAGCAGCAGCGCGTAGTCACCGGAACGCTCACTGAACTCGAAAAACTGGCGAAACAGGTCCAAAGTCCCAGCCTGATTATTGTCGGCAGCGTGGTCAGCCTGCGGCAGAAACTCAACTGGTTTGCCAGCGAAACGCCGCAATCCGCGCCTTCTGCTTAAAAAAACTCCATTTATTTTATTAATCAATTCAGAGAAGTGAATAACATTTCACTTCTCCCTGTCGCATTATGGGAAGATTCTGATAACAGAATATAATTCCTTATACACGGCAAACCCTGATCTCATTTTGAAATAAAACCCCCTGTCAAATGGAATATCCAGCATCTTAAACTTAAACTTTAAGAGCGCCAACTGTGGCGTATTCTCCCGTGGAGGGTCATCTCATGCGCCATACCATTCATGTTGGTCATGTAAACAAGGTTGCCCTGGCAATCTTAGTCGCCCTGTCACTGGCTGCCTGTAGCGGCAGTGGCGGCGGCGGTTCTTCTCATACGGCAAAAACGTCCACCACCGGCTCAGCAACGACCGGCGATGGCACAGGTTCAGGGACAGGGACAGGGACTTCAACGGGCGGTGACGGAACCTCCACCGCCGGGAATGGAAGCGGCACAGGATCGGGTACCGGGGCAGGCACCGGTAGCGGTGGCGGAACCGGGACTGGCGGCGGAACAGGAACCGGCGGCACAGGGACAACACCGTCAACCACGCTTGCCAGCGCGACGATCCTGAGCAGCGCAGGCAGCGCGGTCAGTGGTCTGGGTACGCAGGTCAGCAGCATCGCCACCCAGACACCGATCAGTAATATTCCGGTCGCCGGTACTGGCGTCGTGACCATCATCGACAGTACCGGTAAAGCGGTGACTGACGTGGGCAGCGGCGTGAAAAACGGGCTGGGACAACTCGGTACCAATCCGAATGCCGTCGGCACCACCGTCGCCGGCGTGCCCATTGCCGTGGCGGATTTGGGCACCGGCGTGTCAGGGCTGGGGACCTCACTGGCTGCCAATACCACAGGAACACCGGTCAGCGGCGTGACATCCGCAGCAGGCGGGCTGGTCAATAACGTCGGGAAAGTGGTCACCACAACGGGTAACGGATTAGCGACAAACGTGCAAAGCGGTGAGCTTTCTAAAGTCACCACGGCGACCACCGGTATCGTGACGCCCGTTGTCGCCAAAGTTCAGGGCACCACACAAGCCGTCGGCGGCGCAACAGGGCTGGGCACACCGGTTAACGGCTTGCTGAATCAGGTGGGCACTACCGTCAGCGGCGCAGGGACGCAACTGGCAACCACCACACCGGCGCTGGCCGGTCTCGGACAGGTGGTGACCGGCACCGGACAGGCCGTGTCTAAAACCGGGACCATTCTGGTTCCTGCCAGCAGCACAACCACCACGACCGCCAGCAATTCCGGCGGCATTTCGGCGGGCGCTGGCGCATCCGTCACGCAATCCGGCGGTTTACTGGCCGGGGTAGGCACGACAGTGGGAGGACTGACCGGCGGCCTGGGTCTGAAAGTCAAAACCACGCCGTAAATCTGTTAATGAGCGTTGGTAGAAAAAGCCCGCTTTCCGGTTCTGGCGGAGAGCGGGCTGGCATCTCTGAGTGGTAACGTTTCCCTGTGCGTTCAAAGGAATGTTTATGAGAATAAAATCCTGCATAGTGGCTTTACTGGGTTCTGCCATTGGCTACAGTTCGGCAGATATGTTTCCTACCCTGATCGACCCGAATAACCCGGCCAAACTGGCGCAGCCGATTTCCCAGCCTCCGGCCAAAACGCAAAATATCGCCTTGCCCGCACAAAAGTCTCCTCCCAGCCTGACACCCCAGACCCTGATTGACGTCAGACACATTCAGTTTGTCGGCGGCACTCAGTATCCGCTGGATTCACTGGCCGCACCCTTCGCTCCCTTTATCGGCAAACAGGTGCCGCTTTCGGCATTACTGGCGGCCACCGACACGATCACCCAACGCTATCACCGCGACGGTTTTATTCTCTCTTACGCCTATATTCCGGCCGATAACTTTAAAGAGGGCGTGCTCAGCATCGGTCTGGTGGAGGGATACATTTCCGGTACGCAAATCCGCAGTGACAATCAGCAGGTGGGCCGCTGGCTGAGTAAATTATCGCAGCACATCATGGCGGAGAAGCCGCTGACGCAGGATACCTTTGAACGGTACACCCTTCTGATGGGGCGCACGCCGGATACCAAAGTCAGCGCCTCGGCCAATAATCCGAACAACATTTACGGCGCGACCACGCTGAATGTCGACGCGGTACGCCAGCGGAACTGGAATATTGCGACAGCGGTCGATACCCGCAAAGGTGACAGTTCTGCCGTGGTTAACGCCACGCTGAGCGGCCTGAGCACCTACGGCGAGCAGTTCGGCATTGCGACCTTAATCCCGCTGGAAAGCGATACCCGTAAAACCTACGCCGGTCTGAACTATCAGCAATATCTTGGCGACGACGGGTTGCTGATGCAGCTGAAAGGCAGTTATTACCAGCAGAAAGATAAGGATTACAACAGCATATTACTGCTGCCCAACGGCATCGACGTCGGGGCGCAAAACACCCAGACACAATATAACGGCGGCGTGGTATTCAGCTATCCGTTGCAGCTGACGCGGAAAAAACAATGGACGGTCAGCGGCGGTCTGGATTATCTCGATAAAAAATACCAATACGATTTGCGGGCAAGGCTGGGCAATCAGCAGATTGACCTGCCGCAGGTCAGCCAGCGGATCCGCTATCCGGCCGCAGAACTGTCACTGACTGGCTACCGGGAATATGATCAGGCTTACTGGCATACCACCTTCAATGTCCGTCAGGGGATCGACGGTCTGGGGGCGACGAACTCCACACCCAATGCAGATCTGACGTTTACCCGCTGGAAATTTAACGGCGATGCGGCCTATCTGTTCGATAAAAAATGGCGGTTGAGTTCATCCGTGGAAGGTGACTGGTCGGATAATGATTTACCTGAACCGGAGCGTGTGAATTTTGGTGCGCTGCATTACGGGCGCGGTTATCCCGACAGTGATGCCCAGGGGGATTACGGTGTCGGCGGACAGGTGGAAATGCGTTATATCCACAGTCTGGAACAGGGAGAATGGCTGAAAACCATTCAGCCTTACGCCGTAGTGGATGCCGCACATACCGGATTTAACCAGCCGGGGCTGCCCAAACAAAATCTGTCGTCTTACGCCATTGGCGTGATGTTTGGCGATAACCGTCACTATTCGTTATCCGTGGAAGCCGCCAGACCGATTGGCGATGTGCCGCTCGACAGTTCGTCCCGCGACTGGCGCTATAACGCGACCTTTACCTATAACTTCAACACCGGCTCGTGAAATCCTGAAAGTAAAAAGCCACGTCCGAAAAGACGTGGCTTTTTGATGGAGTGCCGGGCCTGACTTATTCGTAGCTGACGAAACCAATGGCTTCATAGGCCTTTTTCAGTGTCACGCTGGCGCGGGCGCGGGCTTTCTCCGCCCCTTCTTTCATCACCTGTTGCAGGTAAGCTTCGTCGCTGCGGAAACGGTTAAAACGCTCCTGCACCTCGGTCAGCATGCCGGATACCGCTTCGGCTACCGCGCCTTTCAGATGACCATACATCTGGCCTTCGAATTCCGCTTCCAGCTCAGGAATCGCTTTGCCGGTCACACCGGAAAGAATATCCAGCAGGTTCGACACGCCTGGCTTGTTTTTAATATCGTAACGAATGACCGGTGGCTCTTCAGAATCGGTCATCGCGCTTTTAATCTTTTTGGTCACCGCTTTCGGATCTTCCAGCAGGCCGATCACGTTTTTGCGGTTGTCATCCGACTTGGACATCTTCTTGGTCGGTTCCTGCAACGACATCACACGCGCACCGGATTTAGGAATAAACGGTTCTGGCACGGTGAACACATCACCGTAAATCGCGTTAAAACGGGCAGCGATATCGCGGCTCAGTTCCAGATGCTGTTTCTGGTCTTCACCGACCGGCACCTGATTGGTCTGGTACAGCAGAATATCGGCGGCCATCAGCACCGGATAATCGAACAGACCGGCGGTGATGCTTTCGCTGTTGGACGTTTCGTAGCGCGCGGATTTGTCCTTGAACTGCGTCATACGACCCAGCTCACCAAAATAGGTGTAACAGTTCAGCGCCCAGCTCAGCTGGCTGTGTTCAGGAACATGAGACTGCACGAAGATGGTACTTTTCTTCGGATCAATGCCGACCGCCAGATACAGCGCCAGCGTGTCGAGCGTCGCTTTGCGCAGTTTTACCGGATCCTGACGCACGGTGATCGCGTGCAAATCGACGATGCAATAAATGCATTCGTAGTCGTCCTGCATTTTGACCCATTGACGCAGCGCACCCATGTAGTTGCCAATGGTCAATTCGCCGGAGGGCTGTGCGCCACTAAATACGATGGGTTTACTCATTTTATGCTTCCTGATCTTTTAAAGATGACAGCCCCAGAGTGGGCAAAAGGTCGGCGAAATTATCCAGTACGCGATCGGGTTTGGTCAGCGCGATAGTTTCGCCGTAGTTGTAACCGTAAGTCATGCCGACACACGGGCAGCCAGCGGCCTGTGCAGCATGAATATCATTGCGTGAATCACCCACGAAGACCATTTCACTGGCGCGCAATCCCAGCAGAGCCAGCGTCATATAGACCGGAGCCGGATGCGGCTTTTTCGCCACCACATCGTCGCCACCAATCACCACGGTGAAATAGCTGTCGATACCGAGCGATTGCAATAAAGGCGCGATGAACGGCGTCGGTTTGTTGGTCACCAGCCCCATTGGCAGCCCCGCTGCGGCCAGTGCCGCCAGCGTCTCTTTGACCTGAGGATATAAACGGCTGCCGGTTGCGGCGGTATCCGCATAATAGTGATCGAATTTGTCGCGGACTTTTTGCAGATACTCCGCTGACAGATCGCCTTCGGCCCAGCGCACCGCGCGCTCGACCATGACATCAGCACCGTTGCCAATCCAGGTACTGAGACGCTCAACACCGGCAGCAGCCAATCCAAAATCCTGCAACGCCAGATCCATCGCTTCGGAAAGACCCGGCGCGCTGTCCACCAGCGTACCATCGAGATCAAAACCGACACCGCGCGCGGCGAGGACCTCAGTCATGGGAGACCTTAGCCAGTTCACTGCGCATATGGTCGATCACCGTGCGGTAATCCGGTTGGTTGAAAATGGCCGAACCGGCGACAAACATGTCAGCGCCTGCGGCGGCGATTTCGCCGATATTCTCCGCTTTCACACCGCCGTCGACTTCCAGACGAATGTCATATCCGCTGGCATCAATAATTTTGCGCACCTGACGGAGTTTATCCAGCGTGCCGGGAATAAACGACTGACCACCAAAGCCGGGGTTGACCGACATCAGCAGGATCACATCAAGTTTATCCATCACATAATCGAGATAGCTCAGAGAGGTTGCCGGGTTAAACACCAGACCGGCTTTACAGCCGTGGCTTTTAATCAGTTGCAGCGAACGGTCAACGTGCTCGGAGGCTTCAGGATGGAATGTGATGTAAGAGGCACCCGCTTCGGCAAAATCCGGGATCAGACGATCAACCGGTTTGACCATCAGGTGAACATCGATCGGTGCGGTAATGCCGTAATTGCGCAGCGATTTAAGAATAGCAGGCCCCATCGTCAGATTTGGGACGTAGTGGTTATCCATCACATCAAAATGGACAACATCTCCGCCCGCTTCCAGGGCTTTGGCTGTGTCTTCACCCAGACGGGCAAAGTCAGCAGACAGAATGGACGGTGCAATCAAAAACTGTTTCATCCGCTTCTCCATACGATAGGGTTACCTGACGATCACCGGCGGGCCAGCAATCAGCGATATAGCGCTAAAAGTTCATTCACCATGCTGCGTTGTGCAACTTTGCTGCTGATGGTACGCCGCGCTGACACGCGGTGCAGCTTGGCCTCTGCGTACCATTCCAGAGTCAGTGGTGTTTCATGGTTGGAAATCAGCACCGGCACACTGTTCTCATGAGAGAGCTGATACGCCAGCCGGGCCAGATTGCGCTGATCATCCATACTAAAACTGTTGGTGTGATACGCCGTAAAATTGGCGGTGGCGGAAAGCGGCGCGTAAGGCGGATCACAATAGACCACCGAGCCAGCCTGCGCTTTCAGCAACGTGTCCTGATAATGCTCACACACAAACACCGCATTCTTCGCTTTTTCAGCGAACCAGTAGAGTTCTTCTTCAGGGAAATACGGTTTTTTATAACGTCCGAAAGGCACGTTAAACGCACCACTGAGATTATAACGACACAGGCCGTTGTAACAATGGCGGTTGAGATAGAGGAAAAGTACCGAACGACGATAAGGATCGCTGCTGGCATTAAACTCAGCCCTCAGGACGTAAAAACGATCTGATTCGTTAAACTCTGGCGTAAAAAGCACACGAGCATCACGCACGAATTCCTCGGTGCGTGTCTTCACAATGTTGTAGAGATTGATCAGATCGTTGTTGATGTCTGCCAGAATATAAGCGTCATACTCGGTATTTAAAAACACCGAGCCCGCGCCAACAAAAGGCTCGATCAGACAATCTCCCGCCGGAAGATGACGTTTGATGTCATCAATCAGCGGGTATTTGCCGCCAGCCCACTTCAAAAACGCGCGGTTCTTCTTCATGCCGTCAGTAGCTACTTATACAATTCACAGCCGCGGATTGTATCCTGTTTTTAGACAGCAAATCGCGTTGAGATCAGTTTCATTTTTTCAGGTCTTGCTGTACCTGATGTACAGGCTTGACCCACGGTTTTTTCGCCTGAACTTCCGCAGGCAAGCTGGAAATAGCACGTTTCGCCTCTGCAGAAGAAGCATAGTTACCACTCACCAGCACAAACCACGGCTTCCCGTCGCGGGCTGTCTGATAAACCAGATAATTTTTCAGGCCCTGCTGTCTGGCAAATGCATTCAGTGTATTCGACTGCGACGCGCCGCTCAGTTGCAGGGTAAAGTGCGTGCCCGGTGCAGACTTGATGGCAGATGCACTGCCGCCACGACCGACGCCGCAGGGACGGCAGTCTGAGATTTGGTTGCCGGTGTTTTCGCCGTGTGCGTCGCCGCAGGCTTATGCTCAGCCGGTTTGGCGGTATGCGCAGGCTGGGTATTGCGTGAAGGCTGCGCCGGACGGGTATGGAAACCACGGCTTCCCGTCGCGGGCTGTCTGATAAACCAGATAATTTTTCAGGCCCTGCTGTCTGGCAAATGCATTCAGTGTATTCGACTGCGACGCGCCGCTCAGTTGCAGGGTAAAGTGCGTGCCCGGTGCAGACTTGATGGCAGATGCACTGCCGGAAGCCACGACCGGGGCCGACGCCGCAGGGACGGCAGTCTGAGATTTGGTTGCCGGTGTTTTCGCCGTGTGCGTCGCCGCAGGCTTATGCTCAGCCGGTTTGGCGGTATGCGCAGGCTGGGTATTGCGTGAAGGCTGCGCCGGACGGGTATGGGTCGCGGAAGGCTGAGAACCCGCCGGAGCCTGAGTCCGTGCCGAGCCGTTCACCGTTGCCGGCGCGGTGGGCAGAGAGGTCAGTGACTGAGCGGCAGGCGCCATGCTGCCTTGTGCCACGCCATCCACCTGATTTTGCTGAGCTGAGAGCGCATCGCTCATGTCACCCGGCAAATCGACACGTTCTTTCACCTGACCGTTATCAGGCACAGGCTGTGCTTCAGTCGGTGTCGGAGAGACCGGCGGCAAGCCGATACTCTTCGGTTGCTGGCCGTCAGCGGGCTGTTGACCATCAATGGCCTGCGCGGTATTGGCCTGAGCCTGCGCGGAAGGTTGAGCAGGTGCCGCCGCGTCATTACCCGCGAGGCTAATGTCTTTCGGTCCGTTGTTCTGCTGAGCAGACTGGCTGGAGGAAGGTGACTTCATGGCCGAGCCGATACCGACAATCAGCAGAACCAGCACCACGATACCGATGCCGATCATCACGTACTGACGGGAAACAGCGACCTTTGGAAGGGAAGGAGACGGTTTGCGCGCGCGCGGTGGGCGGCGATCGCTGGTATCTGGTTTGAGATCGTCTTCCGGTGTTAAATCATCCATCTAAAACCTCCAACCCGGCAAAAGCCTGAAAGGCTTTACGCGGAGCAACTATCCTGACTAAAAATATAAAGCTTTGCGGGCAAACGTAAAATCGGTCGTTATCTGGCCAAAACTCTGGCCGCAGTCTTAACGGCAATCTTCAATCGAAGCCAGCACCATTTCATGCGATACGCCGGAGCGTACTTCAGACTGACCAATTGCTTTCGGTAAAACCAGACGCAGTTCGCCAGCCAGTACTTTCTTATCACGCATCATGTGCGGCAGATAAGACTGCGCGTCCATAACGTCGGGGCCGGTCACAGGTAACCCTGCGCGGGTCAGTAAGGCTTTCACCCGGGCAATATCGCCCAGACTGAATTGTCCCAGGCGATGGGCCGTATAACAGGCCATCATCATACCGGCCGCCACAGCTTCGCCATGCAACCAGTTACCGTAACCCATTTCCGCTTCAATAGCATGGCCGTAAGTATGGCCCAGATTCAGCAAGGCGCGCATGCCGTTTTCACGTTCATCGGCAGCCACAACCTCGGCTTTCAGCTCGCAGCAACGACGGATGCAATAGGCCAGCGCGTTCATATCCAGCGCCAGTAAAGCGTCCATGTTGTCTTCAAGCCAGACAAAGAAGTCGGCATCCAGAATAATGCCGTATTTGATCACTTCTGCGAGACCCGATGACATTTCACGGGCAGGCAGCGTTCGCAGACAGTCGAGATCAATCACCACCGACGCAGGTTGATAAAACGCGCCGATCATGTTTTTTCCGAGTGGATGGTTTACCGCCGTTTTACCGCCAACGGAGGAATCAACCTGAGAAAGCAGCGTGGTTGGCACCTGTACAAAGCGCACACCGCGCTGATAACTGGCCGCAGCGAAGCCGGTTAAATCACCGACAACGCCACCGCCAAGGGCGATCAGCGTAGTATCACGTCCGTGCGGCTTTTCGAGCAGCGCGGAGAACACGTCATTCAGAACAGTCAGGGATTTGTATTGTTCACCATCAGGCAAAATCACCTGATCAACACGAACGCCTGCCTGCTCCAGTACTGAACGGAGTGCGTCCAGATAGAGAGGGGCGAGGGTTTCATTGGTCACTATCATGACCTGATCGCCTGCCTTTACCGGCATAAAAGAAGCCGGATCGTGGAACAATCCGGCAGCAATCGTAATCGGGTAGCTACGCTCCCCTAACGTTACGGTAATCCTCTCCATGTCGCGCTCTGTGACCTTCTTTAACTGACACCCTCAGGCAATGATGGACACCAATAATCAGTTACTTTCCAGCATGTTAATAATCTGGTTAGCCACGACTTTGGCACTTTGATCATCGGTACGAATAGTGACGTCGGCAATCTCTTCATACAAAGGATTACGCTCTCTCGCCAGTGCTTCAAGCACTTCACGTGGCGGAGCACTCACTTGTAATAATGGACGTTTTTTGTCGCGTTGTGTACGCGCCAGTTGTTTTTCGATGGTAGTTTCAAGATAGACGACAACGCCACGCGCTGACAAACGGTTACGGGTTTCACGTGATTTCACGGAACCGCCACCTGTTGCCAGAACAATGCCTTGTTTTTCGGTCAGTTCGTTGATCACTTTTTCTTCGCGGTCGCGGAATCCGTCTTCGCCTTCCAAATCAAATACCCAGCCCACATCAGCTCCGGTACGTCGCTCAATTTCGTGATCGGAGTCGAAAAACTCCATATTGAGTTGCTGAGCTAACTGTCGACCAATAGTGCTTTTGCCGGCACCCATAGGCCCAACCAGAAAGATATTGCGTTTCTCTGCCATGTTTTTCGGTATTACTAAGACAATTCGTTGATGATAACCCGCCCCGCCAATCAAATTAGCGGCGGGACCTAAACTGAAACCTCATGAGCGATATAGTGCGAGATCAGAAAAAAATTATCTCAACACTCTTGGTAGTTTGGCAACCGAATAAATCACTTTGCACGCCGCAGGAGGGAAACCGTACGTTTTTATCGGCGTGTCTGTCGTAATAAAAAGATCACGGTGCTCAATTCGGTAACCCTTGTAAGCTAAATCGAACGCAGCGTCAAACTCAGAAGCCCCTCACGACGCAAAAAGTTGCATGTGCTCAACGTTATTGTGCGATTTCCGTTAAGTCAGAATACCCATTTAACGGGTGCGGATTAAGGTCGGGGTAATGAAAATCACCAACTCGCGCCGTTGTTCATTGTTGTACTGATGTTTAAACAAGGAACCGACCACCGGTATGTCCCCCAACACCGGCACCTTGGTATCGGTTTTTTGATTTTTGCGCTGGAAAATCCCGCCGAGGACCAGGGTTTCGCCATCTTTTACGGTGACCTGCGTTTTGATTTCCTGTTTATCAATCGCCAGCGCCTCGCCTTCCGCCTGTTTGATACTTCTTCCGGGCATGTTCTGGCTTATCTGTAAGGCCAGCTGAATGCGTCCGTCGCGCTGAATTTTCGGCATCACTTCCATGCCCAGTACCGCTTCTTTAAATTCAATGGAGGTACTGCCGCTGGCTCCGCTGGAAACCTGATACGGGATCTCCGTTCCCTGTTTGATGCTGGCGGTTTGCATGTGGGCGGTCATCAGACGCGGGCTGGCGATAATATCGACTTTGTCTTCCTGCTCAAGGGCGGTCAGTTCCAGATCGAGTATCCGTCCGCTGATATGCGCCAGATTAAAACCGGCGGTGAATATCGGGTTCTCCACCGGCATCCCCATACTGAAATTGTTCATGCGTACGGCTTTGGTGATGGCTTCCTCACCGGTGAATCCCCAGCGCACGCCAAGTTCGCGCAGGCTTTCACTGTTCATGGTCACGATATGCGCTGCCAGTTGCACCTGTTGTAACGGCAAATCCATTTCTTTTATCCACGGTGCCACGATATCCAGCGCTTCCTGCGTATCACGCAGCAAAAGCGTATTGGTACGGACATCCGCTGTCGCAATGCCTTTTGCCGAAAGCAGCGAGCCTTTCTGCGCATTCAGACTCATTGCCGTCTCTTTGGCATCCGCATAGTTTAACGGTACCGTGAGACTGACCACCGGACGTTGCAGCGCCTGTTGTTCGGCAGCCTCTTTTATTTGCTGTTGCGCAGCCTGCTGGTCCACTTCGGGCGAGATCAGTAAGACATTGCCCTGCAACTGGCTGGTAAGGCGGTTCATTCGCAAAATAATGTCGAGCGCCTGCTGCCACGGCACATCTTTGAGTTTCACGCTTATCTGCCCTTCCACACCCGGCGCGGTCACCAGATTCAACTGCCGCGAATCCGCCAGAGCCTGCAACACTAACCCGACCGGCGATGACTGGAATTCCAGTGACACCTGCGCCGGTGCGGCGGCGTTTACCGGGCTCAGGCATAAACACAGCAACGACAGCACCATTTTGCTGCCAACATATTTCATCATTTTCATTGTCCCTTCCCTGGAGAATCATTGCGTGTGCCGAGGCGGAGGATCTGACGCTGAACGCCGCAGCGCGCGTCACTGAGAGTGAGTGCCACCTGCGAGGCGCTCAGAAGTTCGACTGTCCATGGTGGCGTGCCGAAGCGGGTGCCGGTTTCGACTTTGCTCCATTGCCCGTCAGGAGACAGCAGCCAGCCGGAACGTTGATCACCCGTCTGTGACACACCACTCAGCGTCCAGTCAGCCGCCTGCAAAACACTCGCACAGGCGGAGGATTGCGGCGCGGCAAAAGGGTCACGCCGGGCGACGACGGCCTGCGTAAGTTCCGTCGTTTTTTCCGCATCAGGGGTTTGAGTGAGCAGTACCGAAACCACCAAACCGGCGTCGTTTGTGTGCAGACTCAGCTCACTGAGGGCAGGATGTTGAGACCCTTGCTGCATCGCATAAAGAAAATCCATCAGTCCGGTAAAAGACGCCTGTAATTCCAGCTCGCCCTCCGGCTGCGCTTTCGCATCAGGCACGGGTTGCCAGCGGATCAGCCGCGCCTGAGACGCTTGCAGCGGTTGGGCAAATTGCTGTTCCAGCGGCAGGCTCTGCCGTTCAACCTGCGCATGGTGTTTCAGTTCGCGCTGCAGATGTTCCAGCGGCGGCAGGCGTAGCAATGCCGCCTGAGTGCGTGAGATGCCCTGTTGCGCGGAGGCAATGTCGTGCGTCAGCGTCTGCAGTTGTTGCCACATGCCCCGCACTGCGGCCAGATACATCAGGAAAATCAGAACCAGTAAAAAGGCGATCAGGATCAGCGCCCGCTGCCAGCCCGGTTTTTCCATCAGCGGTTCGAGTCGTTCAGCAAGGAGCCGCGTCATTGCGATGCCTCCGCCGCAGCCGGAGAACTGACCGCCCGGAGCGGCGTTTGCATGACAAAACTCAGCGTTCCGTCTGGTTTTTGCTGCACATCGGAAAGCCGGACGTGGCCCAGTAATTCGCTCGCTGACAGCGTGTCGCTCAAAGCCAGAATCTGGTGATAGAACCTCCCTTCGCCTTTTAACATCAGCATTCCCTGCCGCTCTGTCAGTTCATTCAGCCAGATGTCTTCCGGCATCCGGGAGGCCAGCAATTCCAGCAGCTGCAGGTCATCCCGGCCTCGCTGCAGACGCTGATGGCTCAGCGCACGTTTTTCTGTCAGGGCGTTTAGCTGTACAGCGGCGGTTTCCACACGCTGCTGCCGGAGTACCAGCGTTTGCGCAGCGGAATTCAGCGCGGACAGGTGCAGTTGCCGCAGCGCCCTTTCCTGCATAAGAAACGCAACGAGGAGAAAAGTCCCCGTTATAACCAGTACCGGCGTGACGGCAAAAAGCCTCAGCCAGTCACGCATCCGTCGCTGGCGGCGCAGGGCGCGCCACGGCAATAAGTTGACCTGCAGCATCAGTAATCCGCCGCGCGCAATGCCAGCCCGACGGCAGGCGCGAACGCACCGGGGCTGGCAGGCAAAGGCGCTGACAGTTGCGTGATCGCACGCAAAGGCGACCAGTATTGCATCGGGGCGGGGGCGGGTTCGCCGCTGTAATAGTCTTCACGGCTGCACAGTGTCGCCGCACGATATTGTGAGCGGATGTACTGCGACAGCGGCGTTTTCGTTTCGGCTTCTGCCCCTTCCAGCAGACCAAACTGAAACGGCAAACTGTGCGGCGAAGCCCACAGCAGGGCATCATCAAGAGGATGGATCAACATGGCATCGCCGGGCAGCCCGGCAGCCTGAGCCGCGATCTGAAGCGCGCAGGGTGTCAGCTCGATGGCCTCAGGAAACAGCTGTGCCTGCGCCATGCATTGCATCCACTGTTCGATTTCCTGTTGTCTGGCCGCCGTGACAACCACCTGATTGTCGCCGTGGGGATCGGCGCGGTAGTCCATCACCAGATGTTCCACGCTCAGGGGAAACTGCTTTGCCGCATGGGAAAAGATGAAAGCACTGCGCTGTGGCTCACACAAACGGGCATCCGGCGCGGCCATGCGTTGCTGCATAATACGTTGTGCAGGAAGGCTAATTCGCAATGAGAAACCTGCCGGCAGCGTTTTTCGCCAGCACGATAAAATGGCGATCAGCGGCGCGGTCTCATGTAATATCCCCTCCCGCAATGTGAAAGGGGGCAACGGATGCTGCCACCAGTGACGTAATTGCCAGCCATGACGCCGCCGCTGAACGGCGATCGCTCGGGCAAAACCGGCTTGAATATCCAGACCTACCTGCCATGCTTGTAGTCGCATTTTCGCCCAATCTCCATATCGTCAAGTAAATAAAAGAACGTATCCATGTTGCTGGCTTGCCTTTATACTACCGCGCGGTTGTTTATAAACTGCCCAATTGACACTTAATGGGAAATCTCAGGTGAAGTTCGTAAAGTATTTATTGATTCTTGCAGTGTGTTGCATTTTGCTGGGAGCAGCCTCGATCTTCGGTTTGTATAAATATATCGAGCCACAGCTACCCGACGTCGCCACGCTTAAAGACGTGCGCCTGCAAACACCCATGCAGGTTTTCAGTGCCGAAGGTGATCTGATCGCCCAGTACGGTGAAAAACGCCGTATCCCGCTGAAACTTGACCAGATCCCACCGGAAATGGTGCATGCGTTTATCGCGACCGAAGACAGTCGTTTCTATGAACATCACGGCGTGGATCCGATCGGTATTTTCCGTGCGGCTTCCGTTGCGCTGGTGTCCGGTCACGCCTCACAGGGTGCGAGTACCATTACTCAGCAGTTAGCCCGTAACTTCTTCTTAAGCCCCGAACGCACGCTGACCCGTAAAATTAAGGAAGCGTTTCTGGCCATCCGCATTGAGCAGATGATGTCCAAAGACGAAATCCTCGAGCTGTATCTGAATAAGATCTACCTCGGTTATCGCGCGTATGGCGTGGGCGCTGCGGCACAGGTGTACTTCGGTAAAGATGTCAGTCAGCTGACACTCAGTGAAATGGCGGTGATTGCCGGTCTGCCAAAAGCACCGTCGACCTTCAACCCGCTGTATTCTCATGACCGTTCTCTGGCCCGCCGGAATACCGTACTGGCCCGTATGCTGGATGAAAAATACATCACGCAGGCGCAGTACGATCAGGCCCGTGCCGAACCGCTGGTGGCGAATTACCATGCCCCGCACATTGAATTCTCAGCGCCATATCTGACCGAAATGGTGCGTCAGGAAATGGTGAAACGTTATGGCGACAATGCCTATAACGACGGCTACATGGTTTACACCACCATTACCAGGAAAACCCAGTTAGCCGCGCAGGAAGCCCTGCGCACCAACGTGCTCAATTACGATATGCGCCACGGTTACCGCGGCCCGTCAAATCAGCTGTGGAAAGTGGGTGAACCAGCGTGGGATCAGGACAAGATTGTTCAGTCGCTGAAAACCCTGCCGGTGTATGGCCCGCTGTTCCCGGCGGTGATCACCGCAACGGATGATGCGCAGGCGACGGCCACCATGTCTAACCGCGCAGTGATCAGCCTGCCGTTCAGTGGCATGCGCTGGGCACGACCTTACCGTAATGACAACGCTCAGGGTCCGACACCGAAGAAAGTGTCTGACGTGGTGCGTCCTGGTCAGCAGGTCTGGGTGCGTAAAGTGGGTGATGACTGGTGGCTGGCACAGGTGCCTGACGTCAACTCGGCCATCGTTTCCCTCAATCCAAACGACGGGGCGATTGAAGCCCTGGTGGGCGGTTTCGATTTCAACCAGAGCAAGTTTAACCGCGCCAATCAGGCGGTTCGCCAGCTCGGTTCGAACATTAAACCGTTCCTGTACACCGCGGCGATGGATAAAGGCCTGACACTGGCGACCATCCTCAACGACATGCCGATTACCCGCTGGGATGCCGGTGCGGGCACCGACTGGCGTCCGAAAAACTCACCGCCAACGTATTACGGCCCGATCCGTCTGCGTCAGGGGTTAGGTGAATCGAAGAACGTGGTGATGGTGCGTGCAATGCGTGCGATGGGCGTGGATTACGCGGCAGAATATCTGCAACGTTTCGGCTTCCCGGCAGCGAACATTGTTCATTCCGAATCACTGGCACTGGGTTCCGCATCATTCACCCCGTTACAGGTTGTGCGCGGTTACGCCACACTGACCAATGGCGGCTATCTGGTTGACCCGTATTTCATCACCAAAATCGTGGATGAGTCCGGTCAGGTTCAGTTTGAAGCCAAACCGAAAATCGCCTGCCGCACCTGTAATATTCCGGTGATTTATGGCGATACGCAAAAATCTGCGGTGCTGTCGGATGATAACGTCGAAAACGTTGCCACCTCGGCCACCAACAGCAATAACAGCGTGCCTACGCCGCAACTGGAACAGGTGCCACCGAACTCGCCTCAGGTCGATGCCGCGCAGCAATATGCGCCGCATGTGATCAGCACGCCGCTGTCATTCCTGATCAGTGATGCCCTGAACTCTAACATCTTCGGGGAACCGGGCTGGATGGGGACGGGCTGGCGTGCGGGACGTGATCTGAAGCGTCATGACATTGGCGGTAAAACCGGTACCACCAACAGCTCGAAAGATGCCTGGTTCTCCGGATACGGCCCTGACGTGGTGACGTCGGTCTGGATTGGCTTTGACGATCACCGCCGTGACCTGGGGCGTTCAACAGCTTCAGGCGTGATCCCGGATCAAATCTCCGGGGCTGAAGGCGGCGCGAAAAGTGCTCAGCCAGCCTGGGATGATTATATGAAAGCCGTGCTGGACGGTGTGCCGGAGCAGCCACAAACCCCGCCTCCGGGCGTGGTGACGGTCACTATCGACAAGAGCACCGGTAAGTTGTCTGACGGCGGCGGTAACAGCCGTCCGGAATACTTCGTGGACGGAACGCAACCGACTGAACATGCGGTGCATGAAGTCGGGACGACCATTATGGATAACGGTCAGGAACACGAGTTGTTCTGATGCCTGAGCTGTAAAACAAAAAGCCGGTCTGCATCATGCATGACCGGCTTTTTTAATGGTTTTTTATGGCGGGATCAGCGGGCGTTTCGTGTCAGAAAATCGTGCGCCAGGAATAACGCGCTGACATTGCGGGCTTCGCAAAAATCAGGGTGTTCGAGCAATTCCATCATGCGCGACACCGGCCAGCGCGTTTGCGGCAACGGTTCCGGTTCATCGCCTTCCAGACTTTTCAGGTACAAATCTTTGGCAATGACGATATTCATGCGGCTGGAGAAGTAGGAAGGCGCCATGGTCAGTTTTGCCAGCACATCAAAGTGGCGCGCGCCGTAGCCCACTTCTTCCATCAGTTCACGGTTAGCCGCCTCAAGCACACCTTCGCCAGGATCAATCAGCCCTTTGGGAAAGCCCAGCTCGTAGCTTTCGATGCCCACGGCATATTCCTGAATTAACAGCAGCTCATCATCAATGATCGGCACAATCATCACCGCTTCCCGATCGGAAGGACGCATGCGTTCATACACACGTTCAGCGCCATTGCTGAACGTCAGATCGACAGATTCGATGGTGAACAAACGCGAACGGGCCACGGTTTCCACCTTCATGATTTTCGGTTTTTGCAGGTGTTTTGTCATGTCTTCCCCAACGTATTATTCACCTGACCAGAGGTGTTCAAATGGGTTCGTTGTTCTGTTTACAGACGGCTATCAGACGTCATTGTGCGTTAATGAACGCCAGCATCGCAATCTTTACTGAAAAACGGTCTTGCCCCTGCGTATTTCCCGTACAAAATACCCGTAAAAAAACAGCGTTAATCGTGCAAAAAAAGCACGTTAGCTTATGGCTGGTGACACTGGTGTTGTTGTGTATCGCAATTATTGCCACAGCGTCTTATTTTTGGCTTGTATTGCGCCGCCGCCAACGCGACGAGTCCGTCGTGCGTTTCTCCACACCGAGTCAGCGCAAACTTTCTCAGAAAGAACGTGATGCTGTTGAGCGTTATCTGCGTCAAAACGAAGGCCTCGGCCAGACCCCTATTACCCACCGCAATAATCTGATCATCCTGCGCGATAAACTGACGCTGACCACCAAAAGCGAAAATGTTTACAGCCTGAAACGCGCGATCACCCGCTATGGGGTGGCGAGCGAAGATCCCAATAAATGGCGCTATTTCCTCGATGCGACTGAAATTCACCTGCCCCCGTTCTGGGAGCAATACATCGCTCAGGAAAATCAGGTCGAACTGATCAAGACGCAAAGCCTGCCGCTGGTGATTTCACTCAACGGCCATACGCTGGCGGATCACGTTTATGAAGGACCTGCGCCGGTGTCGGCGGTGATGCCTTCACAGCCGCAGAACGCCTCGATTCGTCATGAAGAAAGCGAACACATTGAACTGGTTAAAGTCCGCCGCGAAACCCGCGAGGAACACGCCCTGACCCGTTCCAACGGTGTCAAAGAAGCGCTGGCGGTTTCCGCGATCCTGCTGATGTTTTTCGTCACGCTGCAAAGCCCGGTGATGTTCCTTCCCTGGCTGCTGGCCATTTCCGCCGGACTGGCGGTGTGGGTTATCTGGCGACTGGTCTGCGAACGCTTAGGTAAAAACCGCAAGGAAATCCATTGCCTGCGCGGTTTACCCAAACGCTGGGGTTTGTTTGGGGAATCCAAACAGGGCGATATCAGCAATATTTCGCTCGGTGCAGTAGACCTGATATATCCGCCGCACTGGCAGCCCTATATTGGCCGTGATCTCGGCCAGCCGACGGATGTGGAAGTCTATATGAACAGCCACGTCGTGCGTCAGGGCAGTGTGCTGTCGCTGCATGAAGAGGTGAAGAAATTTCCGCTCCAGCAATGGGGAAGAAATCTGGTGCTCGCCACCAGCGCCTTCCTTCTGCTGCTGGCGTTACTGGTGTATGTTCCGCTTGGCCTGCCGCTCAAACTCAGCGTGGCCTGGCTTCAGGGCGCGCAAAGCTCACAGGTTAACAGCGTGCAGGAACTGGAAAAGGCCGCCCTGCGCGTCGGCGATACCCTGAAAGTTCAGGGAACCGGCATGTGTTATGTGCCGCCGTCCGCCAGCCGTTCTGCGTCCGGTTTTATGCCTTTTGATTGTTCTGCCATTTACTGGAATACCGCGACGCCGCTGCCGGTGCCTCAGTCAGAAATCATTGATGCCGCTACGGCGCTGCAAACGACGGTGAACAACCAGTTACACCCCGGCCAGAACCAGGCACCCGAACAAAACATTAACCCGCAGCTGGCCACCGCCATTGAAAAATCCGGCATGATCCTGCTCGATGACTTCGCGGATATCGTACTGAAAACCGAAGCACTGTGCGGAAACAGCAACGACTGCGTCCGGCTGAAAAATGCGCTGGTGAATCTGGGTAATTCAAGTAACTGGAATTCGCTGCTGAAGCGGGCTAAAGCGGGCACGTTGCAGGGAATTAACGTTCTGTTACGTCCGGTCAGCGCCCAGTCCCTGAGCGAACTGGTGAATAACGCGACCTCTTCGTTCTTTATTCAGGAAACCCGCCGTGCGGCAGACAGCCTTAACAGTCCGCCACCGGGTGGCTTCCTCATCAGCAATGACGAAGGTCGTCAGCTGATTGAACTGCCGGTGCCGCCGGTGGGCGTATTTGCTAATCCGCCGCAGGAACAATGGAAACAGCTGCAACACTTATCAACGCAGTTGTTGCACACGCCGTTCAGCGCGCAGGGCGTGATCACCAGTATCAGCGTGGATGCCAACGGCACCCGTCATATTTCGCTGCACAGTGAACCGGATATTGCGACGTTGTGGCGGTATCTTGGTACCAGTCTGCTGCTGTTCCTGCTGGTGGGCGTACTGGTGGTCAATACCGTGCTGTTTATCCGCCGTTTCGTGCAAGATAAACGTCGTATCGACGACATTCAGCAATATTACAATTCCTGTTTCCATCCTACGCTGATCACGATGCCGGCTCATCAGCTGGGCTGAAACTGCCGGGTGGCTCTGCGCCACCCGGCCCGTTTATGCTAATCTGACCCCCTTCCCTGCTTTCACTGATGCGTTCCTGCGTTCGCTGTTCCCTCCGGCCGCAGGACATGGAGTTTTCATGCCCCCTGATTTTGACTGGAAATGCATTGATACCGTTTTGCTGGATATGGACGGCACCCTGCTGGATCTGGCATTCGACAGCCAGTTCTGGCTACAAGACGTGCCGCTCGCCCTCAGCCAGCAACGCGCCATTCCGCTGGAAAATGCGCGCCAGTTAATTCATGACGAATACCTTGCCGTTCAGCACACCATGAACTGGTATTGCTTTGATTACTGGAGCGAAAGGCTGGATCTGGATATTTACCAGATGACGACCCGCATCGGCAAAAATGCGCGCTTACGCGACGATACGCTGCCCTTTCTGGCGCATCTGCGGAAAAGCGGGCGACAGACCATTTTGCTGACCAATGCGCATCCGCACAGTCTTTCCGTTAAAATTGAACATACCGGATTAGACCAGCACCTTGATTTATTACTTTCTACCCACACATTTGGTTATCCGAAGGAAGATCAGCGGTTGTGGTCGGCGGTGCAGCAGCAAACAGGCTTTAACCCTGACAGAACCTTATTTGTCGATGACGGTGAACCTATCCTCAATGCGGCAAAAACCTTCGGTATCCGCTATTGTCTGGGTATAGAAAATCCGGATTCGACCATGGCAAACAAGTCATTTGAGGGGCATCCCTCCATTAGTGACTACCGAAGCCTGTTGCCCGCCATTCACCCCGTAACAGGCCAGGCTCAGTAATACCGGTAAGCTCAGGGGAGAAACATGAAAGGTAAAAAGGAAGACGACGATAATGCCGTTCGCCTCGATAAATGGCTGTGGGCGGCTCGTTTTTATAAGACCCGCGCGCTGGCACGCGAGATGATTGATGGCGGCAAAGTGCATTACAACGGCCAGCGGGGGAAACCCAGCAAGCTGATGGAACTGAATGCCGAAATTACGTTGCGTCAGGGAAATGACACCAAAACGATCATTGTTCTGGGGCTGACGACTCAGCGCCGCAGTGCGGAAGAAGCACAGAAACTGTATCAGGAAACCGGGGCGAGCATTGCCAGCCGGGAAAAAATCTCCGAGGCGCGCAAAATGAATGCCATGCCGCATCCGGACCGCCGTCCGGACAAAAAGGAACGCCGCAACCTGATCAAATTTAAATATGGCGATTCGGAATAAATCGCCACAAAGAGAGAAAATTATGTCAAACCACGACCAACTGCATCGCTACCTGTTCAACCATCACGCCGTCCGCGGTGAACTGGTCTCGCTCAAAGAAACTTTCCAGCAGATTGTTGCCGGTCACGATTATCCGGCCGAAGTGCGTAACCTGTTGGGTGAAATGTTGGTAGCGACCAGCCTGTTGACCGCCACCCTGAAATTCGACGGCGATATTACCGTGCAGTTGCAGGGCGATGGCCCGCTGAAACTGGCGGTGATTAACGGTAATAACCAACAGGAACTACGCGGCATCGCCCGTCTGCAAGGCGACATCGCAGAAGGCAGCTCGCTGAAAGAGATGATTAGCAACGGCTATATGGTGATCACCATTTCTCCGAGTGTCGGCGAACGCTATCAGGGCGTCGTGGGGCTGGAAGGCGAAAATCTGGCGGAATGCCTGGAAAACTACTTTATGCAGTCCGAGCAGTTGCCGACCCGTATTTTCATCCGTACCGGTGAAGTGGAAGGCCAGCCAGCCGCAGGCGGTATGCTGTTGCAGGTTCTGCCAGCGGAAGATACCGACCCGGAAGAGTTCAGCCATCTGGCACAGCTGACCACCACCATCAAGGCGGAAGAGTTGTTCACCCTGCCCGCCAACGAAGTGCTGTATCGCCTCTATCATCAGGAAGAAGTCACCCTGTATGAACCGCAGGCCGTATGTTTCCGTTGCACCTGTTCCCGCGAACGTTGTGCAGGTGCGCTGATGACGCTGCCGGATGAAGATATTCTCGAAATGCTGGAAGCTGACGGCAAAATCGAAATGCACTGCGATTATTGCGGCGCAGACTATGAGTTTGACGCAATGGATATGGCGACGCTGAAAGCGGGCGGTGATGTTCATTCCGGCGATGACCACGTTCATTGATCGGTAACACATTCAGCCTGAGGGACTTTTCACCGGAAAGTCCCTTTTTTATTGCTTTTCCATAACCTCATTTGCACACCTTTCGGGTTTTTCATCACAATTCTGGAAAAACCTTCACATCTCCCGTTATTCTTTGAGACCTGTCGCGGCACAAACGCGATATATACCTACAATAACAACTGATTTATCCCTATCTGAGGGGTTCAAGTTCAGCAAGGAGCAGGGAAATGCCTACCACTATCGGGATCACCGCCGAAACACTCGCCCTTTATGGGATCCACCAGAATAGCGAAATTGTCTATAACCCTGATTACGATACTCTTTTTGCCGAAGAGACCGCGCCGGGCCTGGAGGGTTTTGAGCGCGGGCAGGTGACAGAGCTTGGCGCTGTGAATGTCGATACCGGCATCTTCACCGGCCGCTCGCCGAAAGATAAATACATCGTCCGTGATGACACCACCCGCGATACGCTGTGGTGGTCTGATCAGGGCAAGGGGAAAAACGACAACAAACCGCTGTCGCAGGAAATCTGGACATCGCTGAAAGCGCTGGTCAGCAAACAGTTGTCCGGCAAGCGTCTGTTTATCGTTGATGCATTCTGTGGCGCAAATGCCGATTCCCGTCTGAAAGTGCGTTTTATTACAGAAGTCGCCTGGCAGGCCCATTTCGTCAAAAACATGTTTATCCGCCCGGACGACAGCGAACTGGAAAATTTCGAACCTGATTTCATCGTGATGAACGGCGCGAAATGCACCAACCCGGACTGGCAGAAACAGGGGCTGAATTCTGAAAACTTCATCGCCTTCAACCTGACCGAACGTATCCAGCTGATCGGCGGCTCATGGTACGGCGGCGAAATGAAGAAAGGCATGTTCGCGGTGATGAATTATCTGCTGCCATTGCAGGGGATCGCCTCGATGCACTGCTCGGCGAACGTCGGCGAAAAAGGCGATGTGGCGGTATTCTTCGGGCTTTCCGGCACCGGTAAAACCACGTTATCCACCGATCCGAAACGTAAGCTTATCGGCGATGATGAACACGGCTGGGACGATGACGGCGTGTTTAACTTTGAAGGTGGCTGCTATGCCAAAACCATCAAACTCAGTCAGGAAGCCGAACCTGAAATTTTCGGTGCGATAAAACGCGATGCGTTACTGGAAAATGTGGCGGTCAGTGCGGACGGCAAAATCGACTTCAACGATGGCAGCAAAACCGAAAACACCCGCGTTTCCTATCCGATTTATCACATCCAGAATATCGTCAAACCGGTATCGAAAGCGGGCCACGCCAGCAAAGTGATTTTCCTGACGGCCGATGCGTTCGGCGTCTTGCCGCCGGTTTCACGCCTTACCCCCTCGCAGACGCAATACCATTTCCTGTCCGGCTTCACCGCCAAACTGGCAGGCACCGAGCGTGGCGTCACTGAACCCACCCCGACCTTTTCCGCCTGCTTTGGCGCGGCGTTCCTGATGCTGCATCCGACACAGTATTCCGAAGTGCTGGTGAAGCGTATGGAAGCCGCAGGGGCGCAGGCGTATCTGGTGAACACCGGCTGGAACGGCACCGGCAAACGCATCTCACTGAAAAATACCCGGGCCATTATCGATGCGATCCTCAACGGGACGATCGATGATGCGGAAACCTTCACGTTACCGCTGTTCAACCTGACGGTGCCGGTGACGCTGCCGGGCGTCGACACGCACATTCTGGATCCGCGTAATACCTACGGCAGCCGTGAGCAATGGCAGGAAAAAGCGGAACATCTGGCCCAGTTGTTTATCGATAACTTTGATAAATACACAGATACCCCGGCCGGTGCCGCGTTGGTCAGTGCGGGCCCGAAACGCTAATCTTCTGGCAATCTCATCACAGGCGCGGACTTCCGCGCCTTTTTTATTGCAACCGGCCCCACGGCATTTCAGAATGACAGCATTGCTGTCAGAGGAGCCTCATATGGCGACGATTACCGTTCGGAATCTGGATGATGATGTGAAGGAATTATTGCGCATCGCGGCGGCCAGAAAAGGCCATTCGATGGAAGAAGAAGCGCGTCTGATTCTGAAACAGGCGCTGACCACAACGGCGCCTGATTTTGGGCTGGGCAGCCAGCTCCGCCAGCGTTTCGCTGATCTGAGCAGCGCACCACTGGAAATGCCTCCCGAATGATGATTCTCAATACCGCCGTGATCCTTGAGATGATCCATCCCAGGCCGCAAAAAAACGTCCTGCAATGGCTGGATACGCAGGACATCGGACAGTTATACCTGACCAGTCTGAGCGTCGCGGCGCTTTTCAGCTGGGTCGACAATCTGGCACCGGAACACCCCAAAGTCGCACTTTCTGCCGCCTTGCTGGACATGCTCAATGAGGATTTCGCTGGCAGGCTGTTGCCGTTTGATGCGCCCAGCGCGCTGTATTATCCGCGGGTGACGGCCTTATCGAAGGCGGCCAATATGGAGATGGCGGAGCGTGATATTCAGCTCGCCGCAATCTGTCTGAACCATCAGGCAACGCTGGCGACGGATCACGCAGACGTGTTTGTCCACACCGGCGTAGAACTGATTAATCCGTGGGATGCAGCGGAGACCCCGAGATGGCGGGAAGAAGCGGCAGAATATTATGTGATGAGCAGGAAGAGTTGAGGGGTGGATTGCCGGCACTGGCCTTTCACTGCGCGCTCCGCCCGCTGACTTTGCTTCCGGTGCTGCAGCGACAACCGTAAAACGCCCTCCCCTGCGAAGGGGAGGGTTGGGGTGGGGTATTAAAGAAAAATTAAGGTGTTAGCGTTTGCTCTGACCCGGTGTTAGCCCTTAAAACCCCCTCCCTGCCTCCCCCTTCGCAGGGGGAGGAGCAAATCTGCCTCGTGCGGGCGGTTCAGAAACGTGCTGAATGACAGGTTGCAGACCTGAGGCTGCAATCCCGAATGGAGAAACCGAAACTTTCATCCGTCTGAAAACAGGATCATTAAGACTCCCCTTAATCAAACCGGTTTTTGCTGAACCGCCACCGCTTTCAGCATCTCCACCGGTAACGGCAGATACGCCCGGATCCGTAATCCACCCCGGTCACTCTTCCCGATATCCAGTGTGCCTGAATGGGCATCCACAATACGCTGAACAATCGCCAGACCCAGTCCGGTTCCGCTGGTCGTTCGTGCGCTTTCACCGCGTACGAACGGCTGGAACAGATGCTTAAGCTGGTCAGGCGCAATGCCCGGACCGTCGTCCTCCACCTGGAACCACGCCCGCTGGAGTTCCCGGCCACTGCTGACTTTAATCCAGCCATCGCCGTAACGGGCGGCATTCACCACCATATTGACCACGGCACGCTTGATGGACAGCGGATGCGCATTGACCAGCAATTCGCCGTCGGCCAGATCAGAGTCGATCTCACGTTCATAACCGCTTTCTGTTGCAATCACTTCCCCCAGAATACCGTTGAGATCGGTGATTTCGGTCGGCATCTCCTGGCCCGTACGCAGATAATCGATGAACTGCTCAATGATTGCGTTGCACTCTTCGATGTCTTTATTGATCGACTCGGCGAGATAACTGTCATCATCACTCATCATTTCTGTCGCCAGACGGATACGGGTCAGCGGGGTCCGCAGATCGTGACTGACACCCGCCATCAGCAGGGTGCGGTCATCCGCCAGCAATTTGACCCCGGCAGCCATCTGGTTGAACGCACGGGTCACGGAACGGACTTCAGACGCCCCGTATTCGCGCAGCGGAGGCGGGATAATGCCTTTCCCCACCTGCAATGCCGCGTGCTCCAGCTCCACCAGGGGTCGGTTCTGAATACGGATAAACAGCCACGCGCCACCAATGGCCAGCAACATAATCGCCAGCGTATAGCGGAACAACGGCGAGAAATCGCCCTGATGGATTTCGGTTAACGGGACACGCACCCAGATGTCAGGCGACAACCAGGTTTTCAGCCACACCACCGGGGTATTCTTATTAACCTCGACGCGCACATCGGTAGGGCCACCGAGCTGCTGCGCCATCTGCTGACTGAGGAATTCGTAGTGCTGCGCCCAGCGCAGACCACTCTCTTCGGCCGCAGAGTTGGTATAAAGAGAAATGCCCAGTTCACGGTAGATTTCGCGACGAAATGCCGGTGGAACGGCCAGTAACGTACCATCTTCCAGCTGCAACCGGTCGGTCATCAGCATACGCACTTCGTATGCCAGCACCTTATTGAACTGCTGCAGACTGGGCAGAATGGCGAAGTTCAGTACCACCAGATAGGTCGTCACCAGGCTGACGAACAGCAAGGTGACGATTAATAACAGTGTTCGGGCAAACGAGCTACGCGGTGAAAAGCGTATTCGCTTCATGCCTTACTGCCGTCCGGCACAAACACGTAGCCCAGGCCCCAGACGGTCTGGATATAGCGCGGGTGAGCAGGATCTTCTTCCACCATGCGGCGCAGACGGGAAATCTGCACGTCGATAGAACGTTCCATCGCACTGTATTCACGACCACGCGCCAGATTCATCAGCTTGTCACGGGACAGCGGCTCACGAGGATGGCTTACCAGCGCCTTCAGCACGGCAAATTCTCCGCTGGTCAGCGGCATAGGCTCGTCTTCACGGAACATTTCGCGGGTCCCGAGATTCAGTTTGAATTTACCGAAGGAGATCACCGCTTCTTCCTGAGAAGGCGCACCCGGCAGTTCATTGGCCTGACGGCGCAGGACAGCGCGGATGCGGGCCAGCAGTTCACGCGGGTTAAACGGTTTAGGAATATAGTCGTCGGCACCGATTTCGAGGCCCACGATACGGTCAACTTCTTCACCTTTAGCGGTGACCATAATGATCGGCATCGGGTTGCTCTGGCTGCGCAGACGACGGCAAATAGACAGCCCGTCTTCACCAGGTAACATGAGATCCAGCACCATCAGGTGGAATGACTCACGGGTCAGTAAACGATCCATCTGTTCAGCATTGGCAACGCTACGCACCTGGAAGCCCTGTTCGGTCAGATAACGCTCCAAAAGTGCGCGCAGGCGCATGTCATCATCGACCACCAGAATCTTGTGATTTTCTTGCATGTAACTCTCCCAAAGGCGTGAGTGCCTGAAGCTTGTATTGTTAGAAATGTCAGCCAAAACAAACAGCGTTTAATGGTATATATTCTAGCCGAAATTGTAACAATGATTATGGATTTCCTAATTTATCAACAATATCAGAGGAATCTTCCGCACGCGAAGGTTGGTTTGTTACCGTTTGTCCACCCACGAAAAGCTGCGCCTCTCCTTCCGCTGTACATGACCTGACCTTTCTGACCTGACCTTTTGGGTGAAAAAAAAGCAAAACAACCGCTGTCCGGTAAAATAATTATTAATTTTAATGAATCGAAAAATAAGTTTACTTAATAATACAGGAGTGAAAATGATGCTTTCTTTTAAAAAGAGATCATTTAGCCACCAACCGATCATTCAAGTGAATTTTCAAATATTAAAGATCATCCATATTTATATATTAGGATAAAAAGTTCAGATCATTGAAATCGATTAGCGACCCTCTACTATTCAAGGTATAAAACACTTGATAGAATCCGCCGCCTAAAGAGGTTGAATTGGCTTTACTCTTATTGACTCAACTTATCTTTAGACAACCCTTTATTTTCTATTTCTGAATGGATGCAAAAAATGAAAAACAAGTTCAAGCTCTTAGCGGGCGGGATATTTTTGGCTATGGCTGCAAATAGCTATGCGATCGATGGTGCCATAAACTTTACCGGGGCAATTGTCGAAGAAGCCTGTGAGATTAATGGTGGGGAAGAACTCAATATACCGTTAGGGACTTATTCAGCAGCACAATTCCAGGAAATTGGTGACCTCTCGCCAAAAATCCCTTTCACCCTGCCACTTGATAACTGCCCTATCGTTACAGCGACGAACCCTACTCCCCATTTCCGGATATGGCTGGAAGCAGATACCGTTGCTGATACCACTGATTTGATTGCCCTTGGCAATGATTATGGCGATGCCATGGCAGATGGCGTCGGTATTCGGGTCGAAGATGCCAAAACGAATCAGATTATGAAAATCAACGGGTTACCAGACATTATTTATCCTATCCCTGGTAAAGTCATGACTGTCGATCTGCTTGCATACTATGAGTCATTTAAATTAGCTGGTGATATCACTGCCGGTGCCGCAGACGCGCGTGTAAAAGTTACTCTCGATTACCGATAAGCACTTTTCATCATGCCCTGTAGGGAAAATCCTTACAGGGCATTTTTATTAAGCGTTCATCTAATTATCGTCTGAATATATTACTACTCTAAGGGTTGATATCTGTATGGGTAAAAAAAATCCACTTACATTGATTTTGATTATATTTTCATTACTCACATCACAACTGTCTTATGCGGGTGGCATTGTCGTGGGGCGAACCCGCGTTATTTATGATGAGAATAAAAGAGAAGCGAGTCTTTCTGTTAAAAACAACTCAGAAAGCAATCCATTCCTGATACAGTCCTGGGTTGATGCCGGGGGAGAAAAAACACGCGGTCCTTTCATCATCACGCCGCCGTTATTTCGCCTGAATGCACAACAGGAAAGCAACCTTCGCATTTCCTATAACGGAAAGTCTCTTCCTGCCGACAGAGAGTCTGTTTTCTATATCAATGTTAAGGCGATACCTTCAACGCCTAAAAATACAAAAAATGAACTCAAACTGGTGGTCAATACGCGGATAAAACTCTTTTACCGGCCGACATCACTGTCAGGAAAAGCGTTTGAAGCACCAAAGTCTCTCACTTTTACGCGAAACAACGGGCATCTCATTATTAAAAACCCGAGTCCCTATCACGTCGTGTTCAGCTCACTCAGCATTGGCCCTACCTTTTTAAAAGAAGTGGCGATGATTGCTCCTTTAAGTGAGCTGGATGTCGTTCTACCGGCGAATACTTCAGGCAGCAGCGTGAAATGGGATGCGATTAATGACTATGGCGGAACAACGGAACCCTATGAACAACCTTTGTAATCAGACAAACAAAGCCACCCCATAACTCGCAGCCATCGCCTGATGACGACCACTCAGAAGTACGAGAAAACTATGCTCACGGATGAAAAATTTTTACAGACACGCTTGTCTGGAGACGTTAAAAAACACTCAGCGCCGCTCGTGCTTAAACTGAGTCGCCTGCTGGCCGGTACGGCTTTTGGATTACTCGCCTCTCACGCCGCCCGTTCAGAAAGCGTCTATTTCGATCCTCAGTTCATCGAGCGCAAAGCCGGGGATGTGGGGGAAGTTGATCTCTCCTTGTTCCAGAATAATGATCAGGCACAGTTGCCCGGTGACTATGACACCGCTTTATATGTGAACAAAAAGTTAAAATTACGTCGTTCAATAAGCTACTTATCCAGAGAAGATGGCACGCTTGAGCCACAAATTACGCCTGATATATTGCGGGCACTGGGCGTCAATGTTGATGCTTTTCCGGCGTTAAAAAATCATCAGCCTGATACCCCGCTGGGTCAGCTTGCGCAATATATCCCTGCTGCCGACGTCAAATTTGATTTCTTCCTCATGCAGCTTAACTTCAGCATTCCACAGGCTGCGATCGTCCATAATGCTCAGGATTATATTGACCCGACAAAATGGGATGATGGCGAACCCGCCCTCTTCTCAAATTACTCCTATTCCGGCGGCCAACGTAGCAACCGCAATGGCAGCGACGACTCCAGTCAGTATCTGAATTTACAAAACGGGTTTAACGCTGGCCCGTGGCGCGTACGCAATTACACGACCTACAGTAACAGCGGGGATGAGCAGCGTTGGGATACGATCTCAACCTATGCCGAACGGGATATAAAAGCCTTAAAATCAAAATTCCAGATCGGTGAAAATTCAACGTCCGGGGAAATCCTCAGCAGTGTTCCTTTCTC
The DNA here is from genome assembly GCF_021276285.1 of Rahnella victoriana. NCBI lineage: Bacteria > Pseudomonadati > Pseudomonadota > Gammaproteobacteria > Enterobacterales > Yersiniaceae > Rahnella > Rahnella victoriana. The sequence goes on along the minus strand of NZ_CP089919.1, from coordinate 1,967,456 downwards.
AGGGGTTCAGCTTTTCTCCGACGATAATATGCTGCCAAACAGTCAGCGGGGTTTCGCACCGACAATACGGGGCGTCGCGAACTCAAATGCTGAAGTGACCATCCGGCAAAATGATCACATTATTTATCAGTCCTTTGTACCACCAGGCGCATTTGAGATAAACGATCTTTATCCTTCTTCCTATAGCGGAAATCTTGAGATAACGGTGAAAGAAGCGGATGGCACGGAGCGTCGCTTTAATCAGCCGTTTTCCGCTATTCCGATCATGCAGCGTCCGGGGCGTTTGAAATATACCGCAACCGCGGGTGTTTACCGGGCCACGAATGCCGATGAAAAAGAGCCCACTTTCGCCCAGGGCACGGCTATTTATGGCTTTTCCAATACCATCACCATCTACGGCGGCTCGGTGGCATCGGAAGATTACCTCTCAGCCCTTTTCGGGCTCGGCTATAACCTTCAGTGGTTAGGCGGAATTTCCGCAGATTTTACCCATGCCCGCACGACACTGGACAACCATCAGACCACATCGGGTCAGTCATATCGCGTCCAGTATTCCAAGAATATAGAAATGACAGACACCAATTTCAGTCTGGCGAGTTATCGCTATTCGAGTGCCGGTTATTACGATTTTGACGAATCAACGCAGCATATTGATGAAGGGGATACATCTGCTCTTGATTACCACAAGCGCAGCAAAGTTCAGTTCAATATCAACCAGACATTGTGGGACGGTGCGAGCTTATATCTTTCAGGTTATGAGCAGGACTACTGGAACAACAGCGGCAAAGAGAAAAATCTCTCGCTTGGCTTCAACCACAGCGTGTTTGGCATCAGTTATAACCTGAGTTATTCCTACAGCAAATTACAAGGTGAGGATGACGATCAGCAGGTATCCCTGAACCTTCGTATCCCTCTGAGTCGCTGGTTGCCTCAAAGCTGGGCCACTTACAATGTCTCTAACCAGAAAGGCGAAGGCACGCGTCATCAGGTTGGATTGAGCGGAACCGCACTTGACGATCGTCGCCTGAGTTATTCGATGCAGCAAAGTTACACCGATCAGGACAGCGAAAGCAGCAGCAACCTGTATTCATCCTATCGCTCGTCCTTTGGCAATCTCAATGCCGGTTACAACTACAGCGAGGATTCGCAGCAATTCAGCTATGGCATTGCGGGGGGCATTGTGGCTCATGCTCATGGCATCACGTTGTCTCAACCGCTCGGGGAATCTTTTGCATTAATAGACACCAATGGTGCCAGTGGCGCACGTCTGCAAAACCTTCCCGGCGTCAGAACTGACTGGCGCGGGTTTGCTGTCGTCCCATACCTGACTGCGTATAACGAAAACCGCATTGCGATGGATACAACGACGTTGCCGGGGGATGTGGATATCGAAAACACCTCAGCCACCGTGATCCCCAATTCTGGCGCTATGGTGACCGCACACTTTGATGCCCGCGTGGGCGCCAGGGTGCTGGTGACGCTGGTGCGCTCAAACGGGGCGACGGTACCTTTCGGTGCCGTCGCTACGACTGAAAAACAAAGCAATATCGTTGATGAAGGCGGCGTCGTTTATCTGTCGGGTATTCCGTTGGAGAAACCTGTTCTGCTCCATGTGAAATGGGGAAATGCCGCATCCCAGCAATGTCAGGCTCAGATCAGCCTTTCCGCCTCAACCGCTCAGGTTAACTCACTGACGACTAAGTGTATTTAAGGATAATTTATGCACACTAAAAAACAGATCCTGCGCAACCTGACATCTCTCTTAAAGCTCACCCTTCTGGGGATTACCCTCAACAGTTTTTCATCCTTTGCACTGGCAGGGTCAGCCATGTGTTCGCCGGAAGATGGCGCAGGGGCGGATTATGAAAATTTTCTTCACGAAGATATTCCCGCGACTGATAACGAGAGAGGGAAAAAGTATGAACGGAATATGAACGGGGGGATGCAGAATTACACCATCGTCTGCAACTGTACTGACAATGATGCCAATAGCAGTGGCGGTGTATTGCTGATGTACACCGTGAAAACGGCCCTGCCTAAAGGCACTGAGCCGGGATATTACAAAATTAACGATCATATTGACGTCAAAGCACTGCTCGATCTGCCGCCAGCAACAGGTATTGCTGTACCAACAGCGAAAACACTCGGTGATGCGACGCATCACACTGATGCCAATAATAACGGCGTTTGCGCCCAGCAAAATACCCGTGCCAGCTTCGATGTTGGGGCAAAAGGTTCATTATCCTTTTCTATTACCACTCCTTTCATCGGTGAACTGGAGATTCCAAGAACAGAGATTGCACAGGTTTACTTGTCCTCAGGTACGGCGATAGTGACCGCGCCACCGCTGGGCTCCCCCGTTGCACGCGTGTACATCAGTGGCAAACTGACCGTGCCTCAAAGTTGCGAAATCAATAAGGGTGAGACAATCACTGTCAACTTCGGTGCTATCGCAGCCAACAAATTCACCACACTCGGTCAACCCCCTAAGGGCTTTATTCCTTCCACGTTCAACATCACATATGACTGTACAGCACATGGATTGCCTCAGATCCCGACAGGTACACAGCTGGCCATGCTGCTGAAAGGTGACGATCTGGCGGATCAGTACACGCTGGTGGCAAGACGCCGACCTTCAGATAACAAAGCTGACATAGGTATTCGGGTTGAAAACGCGGGCGGGTTGGCAATCCCTTTCGAATCAGGAAACCTTCCGATGAACCAAAATGGTATCGGCAATATATCTATGACCGCCTACCCGGTTAACCTCATTGGTGGCGGGCTGGATACCGGCGAGTTCAGTGGTATGGCAACGCTGAAAGTCGATATCAGATAAGCCCGCGATGGCTCCTAGTTCACAATCTCAATACTCACCAACCGGCTGTCCGCGCGTCCGTGGTCGTCCACTGCGCGGATGCGGTATTGCCCGTTATTGATGGGCTGCCAGTCGATGGCGGTTTTACTGGCGGAACTGCCGAGATAGATATCATCCACAAACCAGTAGACCGTTTTGCTGTCCGCATCCGTCACCGCGTTAAAGGAAATCCGGTCCCGGCCTTGCCGGGATTGCCGCAAGGTGTACGTGGTGTTTTTCAGCGGTGAGGTGATGCGCGGCGGGTTACCGCCGACATCCATGCCTTCATCCTTGCAGTGACTGGCCGGTGGTTTGCGTTTTGGCAGCCCGGCTTGCGCAAAGACATTCGCCAGATCTGACGGCCAGAACTCAAACACTTCCGTACGGGTCTGGTCTTCCTCAAAAGGCGGGCACGCCACTTCACCGGTCAGTTTATCGAGACGCACCGGCCGGTAAACGGTATCCACTTTGATCGGCGATTTGCCGGGAATAAACCAGGTTTTGCCTTTTTGCTGACACCACGGCGTCGGCAAATCACCGCTGGCGAGGCAGATATCCACCCGCTTCAGCCCTTTAGGCAACGGGCGTTTTGGCTCCTGCAATTCGGGATAGCTGGCGTTAATGCTGTCGATAATATTGAAGAATAGCGGCGCAGCGGCGTCTGCGCCGACAAACACGTTATTGCCTTTGCTGTCGAAATTCCCCTCCCATACCACTAACACGTATGGCCCGAAAATCCCCACGCTCCACGCATCGCGAAATCCCCACGAAGTGCCGGTTTTCCAGTACACCGGCAGCGAGGAAGGCGTCTGCGCCAGCGTATCCCCCGGACGGCGGTGCTGACGCAGCATATCGAGCGTCATGAAACTGGCTTCCTCACTCAGCAAACGCACCGGCGTTGTCTGGCGCGGATCGCTTTTTTGCATCCGTAACGGCTGCAACACACCCCGGTTCGCCAGCAGTGCATACAGCTTTGCCAGTTCCTGCATCGTCACTTCGCCGCCACCCAGTACCAGCGACAACCCGTAATGGTTTTCGCTGGCCATATCCGCGACGCCGGAAAGGCGCAGAAACTGATAGAACGTCGGCTGGCGAAGCTGCGACGCGACATACACAGCAGGAATATTACGGCTGAAGTTGAGCGCATCGGTGGCCGTCACCGGACCAAGAAATCGCCGGTCAAAGTTCTCCGGTGCGTAGGCACCAAACGCCGAAGGCACATCCTTCAGGATGGTCATCGGATGCAGCACCCCCTGTTCCATGCCCAGCGCGTAAATAAACGGTTTCAGCGCAGAGCCGGGCGAGCGCCGGGCGTTGGTGCCGTTCACCTGCCCCTGAATAGTCCGGTTGTAATAATCAGCGGAACCGACCAGCGCCCGCACGCCCATATCGCGGGTATCGACCAGCAAAACGGCGGCGTTGTGAATGCCGCGGCTTTCGTTACGGGTGATAAACGCATTCACCTGCCGCTCAGTCAGCCGCTGCAAACCGGCGTCTATGGTGGTGTCCGTACGGGTATCCGTACCGGCAAGTTGCTGGTTTTGCTGGCGTAACTGCTCGATAAGATGCGGCGCAATATACGGCATCCGTTCAGGCTGACGCAGCGCCAGCGGCAACCGGAACAAGGAGGTCTGGCTGCTGTCGGTGGCATAATGCGTCTGCCAGCGCAGGAAAAGCCGGTTACGCGCCTGCGTCAGTGCATTACCCAGCACACCGGTTTTGGGGTCAATGCGGTAGCTGGGGGATTGCGGTAAAACGGCCAGCGTCAGCGCCTCCGGCAAGGTCAGATCTTTCGGCGCTTTGTTGAAATAGATCAGACTGGCCGCGCCGATGCTTTCAATGTTGCGGCCATAAGGCGCTGCGTTGAGATAGGCTTCGAGAATATCGTGTTTGGAGTAACTCAGTTCAAGCTGCACCGCGCGCAGAACCTGCATGATTTTGCCGGAAGGCGAGCGGGTATTGAGATGCCAGTGCATACGCGCAAGCTGCATGCTGATGGTCGAGCCGCCCTGCATTTTGCCGCCCGCCACATAGCTGCGCCAGAATCCGCGCAACAGACTGAACGGATTAAAACCGGGGTTGATATAAAACCAGCGATCTTCATGCAGTAACAGGCCATTGATTGCCAGCGGAGATATCTGCTCCAGCGGCGTCCAGAGCCGGTAACGGTCGTCGTTCGCCAGCGTGATGCGCATCAGCGTACCCTGCCGGTCATAATAGACGGTGGAAAAAGGTTGTCCCTGAGAAAGAGGCGGATGCGGCCACAGACGGCACGCCAGCACCATCAGCGCCAGTAAAAAAACGGCCATCGCGATATTTTGCAGCAGCCGTTTGGTGGATTTGAAAAACGCGGGAAAGGTGATCATCTTGCTACTCAGACCCGCTAACGCCCCGCGATTTTAGCGGGGCGTTAGCGACGGTTTATTATTTTTTAGCGTCAGCCGCGGGCACGACGACCAGTTTCTGGTCGCTGACGGAAAGCGCCTGAACCTCGCGGTTATACATCGCTTCGCCGTAAGCCGGAGGGATCAGGAAACTGCCGGTGTTCGTGGCTTTAATCTGATACACAAACTCCTGCACATCGGTGCTGGCGCTGCCATAAATCACCACACGGTCTTCACGAATATCGCTGTAATCCGGTGCCCATGTGGAACCCGATGCCGCCAGCGGTGACAGCCAGGATGCCGACGCGTCGGCGTCGCTGTTTTCATCACTGTCGTCGGATTCCGGTTCCGGTGGCGTTTGCTGGACGACTTCGAATCCGCCCGGCAGCAAATCCACAATCGCCAGATTATCCTGTCCTTCCTGCGAATTGGCGCGGATTTTCAGATGCACGTTGATCTTCTGCCCCAGCGTAATCTGCGTGACGGCGTTGCCTTTTTCATCGGTGTAATCACGGGTGATCTCCAGACCGCGTGAAATGGCTTTCTTCGGTGCAGCCAGATCGTAACCCGCCTGCGTCACCACGTACCACGCGGGCGCATTGTTGCCGTTTTCAATGCGGAGTGCCTTCGCGTCGGCGGTGAAGTTCGCTTTCGCAAACAGCCCCTGAACCTGCGAAATGACCTGCGGTTCGACGTTTTTCGTTTTGCTGATCTGCGTAATTTTCAACGCATCCGGTGCCGTGGCCTGCGCGGCCACCTGGGCGGAATAACTCTCCAGCGCCAGAATGCTCATCGCCGAGGAGTAAGTCGTGTAGCGTTCCTCTTTCAGCGCCTTAACCATATTTTCCAGCACCTGCGGCGGAATGGCGGAGACTTTTTCCGGGAAGTGACGGGTGATCAGATACAACCGCGTCGCGTCCTGTACCAGCGGATCAAAGTAACTTTGTGTCCACCAGGCTTTGTCATACGCCTTGCTCAGTTGCTTCCACGTCGGCTGCAACAGGGTATTCGCCTCATCATCCATTTTCAGCAGACGATAAGACGAGGCCAGATACATCGCACTGAGATCGGTTTTCCAGGTGTCCGGGTAACGCTGTTGCAGGGTGTCCTGCACCGAGGCCAGCGAGCTGGTGGTGATTTCACCCTGACGGGTCAGCAGATACACCGCCCACGCGCGCAGACGCAGGGTATACAGATCATCATTCTGATTTGCCGCCAGTTCGCGCAGAGCCGAATTGGCCTCTTCCAGCATTCCGGCTGGCAATGCAACGCCCGCGGCTTTGGCTTCCAGCAGATATTGCACCACGTACGGCGTGACGAACGGATCGGTTTGCGGCGATGAGCGCCACAGGCCAATCGCGCCGCTGTCATTCTGACGGGAACGCAGCACCGCCAGCATGTCTTTAAGCTGTTTGTTGCTGTCCGCCGGGCTGAGGTTACCGCGCATTTCCGGATGTACCGTTTCGAGGATCAGCGGCACCGAGCGGCTGACAATCTGCTCAGAACAGTAATACGGATAATCCGCCAGATACTGCGACAACCCGTTAGTCAGCACCAGCGGCGAGTTGGATACCGCCGCTTTGCGCACCGCGTAAGCATCAAACATCTGACGCAGGTTATCGACGTTCTGACTGCTGCCGCTCATGCGTCCCATGACTGATTGCGTACGGAACGGCATCGCCGGACGCACCGAGGTGCTGATCGTCCGGCGACTGGTTTTGTCGCCATACGTCGCGTCAAACACCAGCGGCGCATCCCCCGGCAGAGATTTCGCGCGCAGACGGAAATTCATCACGCCCTCGCGTTTTTCCGCCAGTGACAGGCTTTGTTCGGCTTTACCGACCACTTCAAGCTGCGGTGGCACGGTCAGGTGAACCGCAACCGGAATGCTTTTGCCATTCAGACCTTCGAGGTTATTGCTCACGCCAACGCTGACATCAAACTCATCACCCGGCGCCACCATCGACGGCACGTTCGGCGTCATGATGAAGTTGTCGCGCACGGTCGCAGAAGTCTGCGCTTTACCGATTTTGTCCGGCGTCACGGAAATGGCCATCACGCGGATCTTGCCGTTGAAGTAATCCGGCACCTGATAATCAAACTGCTTCTCGCCGTTCACTTCGGTAATGCCCGACCAGTACGCCACCGGCTTATCACGCTTACGTTTGAACGGATTGACGTTCAGATCCAGTCCTTCTCCGGCGTCGCCCCCTGGCGCAGCCGCCAGCTGCATCAGCTTGCTGAATTCCGGCAGGATAAGGTCGAGGATTTGCGCGCTTTCCACACCCAGTTCGCGCTTACGGAAGAAGTATTCCAGCGGATCTTTCAGGCGATAACGCGCCACCTGCAAAATGCCCTCATCGACAGCAAACAGCGCCACCTGTTGCGGGCCGTCCGTCATCACCGTCATGGCCAGATTTTCGCCCGGCTTAATCACTTCCGGCGCATCCACTTCAAGGTAGTTCTGACGCGCTTTGGTGCTGATTTTGAAAGGCATCACGCCGTAGCTCAGCGGGCTCATGAAGATTTCGTTGGAATTCACATCCCGCACGAACTGCACGTTGATATAGCCGTTGCCTTCCATTCCCGCCGGTACGCGGATTTTCTGCACGGAACTGGTGGTGTCGGTGTGGAACCACTGCCAGCTGTATACTTTATCTTTCTCGATGGTGATCAACCCGCTGCCGGTGTACGGCGCGTTGACTGACACCTCGATTTCTTCACCCGGCTGATATTCCGCCTGATTCAGTTTCAGCTTCAGCTCGGCATTTCTGTCCAGCGAACGACTGAGGTTGGCGTTACCGGCCACGGTGTAACCAATGCGGTTCAGCACGTTGCCTTTCGCGTCTTCCACCACCAGCACGAAATCGCCCGGCTTGTCCGTCGCCAGCGTCAGATCGTTGCCCTGCGCCGTCAGCGACAGCGGCTGTTCCGACAACTGCACTTCCTTCATTTTCGACTGGTATTTGTAGACGCCGGAATCCTGCTTGGTCAGCACTGAAATGTATTTCTGTTCAATCAGCGCGACTTTCAGGTCCGGCATCGCCATCTGTTTAAGGGAAGGGTCGACGGCAATAATGTTCAGATGACGGGCAGCATCGCGGTTGATGTAACCCAGATCGCCATCGGCTTTCACGCCAATCAGGTAATCATACGGTGACACCAGCACCCGCGCCGTTGCGGCTACCGAGCGCCCGCTACCGGCCACAAACGCCTCGGAGAGCAGTTGCAGCTGATAGGTGGCGTCGGCGTAAGATTTCAGATCCAGCGGGATATTCGCGGCACCGTTTTCATCGGTGGTACGGTCTTCCAGTTCCGTTTCGAAACCGTCACTGTTCTGGCGGTTCTCGTAGAAGGCGTAATCCGGGAACTGATCGAAGCTCGGATACATCGGGCGCAGCGTCAGTTTCGAGGTTACACGGCGGTCCTGCGCGGGCGTACCAAACAGGTTTTGCACATCAATATTGGCCTGCAATTCCGACGGTTTCACCCAGCCCTGTTTGCGGTCCGGCGTCAGTTGCAGTTTGACCTTCAGTTGATCCGGCTCAAAGTCTTTGACGTTGACGGCGGTATGCCCGAGGAAGGTCGATGATTCATTGTCTTTGCCGATCAGGTACAGATAAACATTCCATTCACCGGTCGGTGAATTATCGTCAGTGGTATAACTCAGTTCATTGAAACCGCTGGCACCCAGCGTCAGCGGGATAGTGCTCATCAGCTTATCGCGCGGGTCGTGAATTTCCGCACGTACCGGGACGCCCGCCAGACCGTGACTCCAGTCAGCGGCACGGGTGATCAACCCGATATTAAAGGTGTCGCCCGGACGATAAACGCCGCGATCGGAGAACAGATAACTGCTCAGCGTGCGCGAATCGTTCGGGGTGATTTCGCCATCGACGTCAAAGCGGGAGAAATCGAGGCCGCGATCGTTATTGCGGTCCGCAGGCAGGAAGGAGACATCGCCCTCTTTTTCCACCAGGAACATCACCGGCTGGCGTTCGCTGGTATACACGTCCAGCGCCGGGAAGCGCACGTGGCCGTCGGCACCGGTGGTCTGGGTCAGCAATGTCACCCCGTTTTTAGCGATGACAGAGACTTTGGCGTTCGCGACCGGCGCCCCGCTGTGAATCGACTGCACAAACACGTCGCGGGTTTTATCCTGCGAACGCTTGGCGATAATCCCCAGATCGGTGACCACGACGAATCGCGAATCACCGACCGGCGCATCATCTCCGCTCTGCTCTTCATCCTGATAGACATTGCCGTCGTCATCGGCTTCGGGTTTTTGTTCTTTTTTCTTCGGATCCCATTCCGACAGCGTCAGCAGGAATACGCCGCGATGCGAAGCCGGATCGGTGGAGAGATAACGTGAAAGATCGACGCCCTGATAATTCACTTCACCCGGTTTGTCGTTGTTTACCGCCGTCTGGTATTTGAAGTGCTCGGTAAAATACTCGTCGTTCAGACGGTTAAATTCCGCCGATGAGTATTCACGGCTTTTGAACGACACGATGTGTTGCAGCTGGCTCGGGATCACCCGTTTGATGTCCAGACGCAGCCCCGGCACGTTACGCGCAGCGACGCTGATTTGTTTGTCACCGCTGACTGACAACAGCGAGCCTTGTGACATAAATTGCAGCGATTTCGGATAATCCGGCACTGCGACGATGCGGTAGACTTTTTCCGGCATTTTGTAGCCGCCGGACGACGTCAGCACGTTATCGATTTCCACCAGCATGGCGCGGTGCGCAGGGGCATCGAAGCGGAAACTGAACTGCAGCTGATAATCGCTTTCCGCGTCATTGAGCTGAATGTTCAGCGGCGTGGACTGGGCGAGGACGTTATTCTCCACGCTGTCGACGTCCCAGCTGGCGTAATCATCCGGCCCTTTGGCCTCGTCCTGATCGTTAGGATTATGCTGCGGCAACAGCCAGACTTTGACGGCCTGACGGATATCTTTATCTTTCACCGCGTCGCTGAACCCGACGATCAGCGCACGCTGACCTTTCGCCCCCTCGGCATCCACGACCTGCGCGCTGGCTTCGTTTACCGTCAGGCTGTACAGCGTCGGTACAGACACCACGGCATTTTTCGCCTGCGCAGTCGAATTCGACGGCACGGTAGATTTAATGCCTTCGCCAAGCGTGACGCGCACGGCACCGCCGTGATCCAGCGATTTTAGCGGTTCGGAATGCACCCAGGCGTTGAGTTTTTTCTGGTCATAGACCACGGAATAATTGAGTTTCGACTCGGTTTTGGCTTTTCCTTCGGTCAGGCCAAGGGAGATGTGTTTTTCGAAACTGGCGACATCCACCGGCGCGTTGAATTTCACGTTAAAAATCGCGCTGCGTTTTTGTGGATCCTGCGGGTCCTGATAATACTCGGCCTGCCCCAGCTGATAATCGAAAGCCGGAGCCGTAAATTCATAGCGGGTTTCTGCCAGCCTGATTTGTGGCGCCAGCAGCACCTCAGGCGTGAAGTTCACTTCATATTTGCTGCCCATCGGCAGCGGGTTTTTCGGGGTGAACGCCAGGGTGTAACCGCTCAGCCATTTCCATTCCCCTTCGGTGGCCGGTTTCAGGGAAATCCCTTTTTCGACCACTTTACCGACGTCCGTCACCGGCGCAGCAGAATGGCGGAAAGTGAAAATCGCCTGCTGCGGTGCCGGTTTTTGCGCCGCATAATTGACGGCTTCCGGGCCGCTGACGCGCACGCTGGTGTCCTGATAAACCATCGGTGCCGGTTCGATCGGCTGCGGACGGTTGAGCCACCAGTGCCAGCCATAAACGCCCGCCCCGGCGGCGCAGAGTAACAGCAGGATGGTCAGGCTGATGGTTTTCGGGTATTTATCCACCCCGCTTTCCATGCGCAGGAAACCCCGTTTCAGCCAGCCGGAGGTGGCCGTCCACCAGCCGGGCGCCCGCCAGTCAATATTGCCGACCACCGGTTTAAAGACGCGACCCAGCAGACCCAGAATGAAAGCCAGCGCGCGGAAGATGCCTTTTATCAATGTAAAAGGCAGACGAAGTAAGAATTTTAATAAATCCATTTGTTGCTGTACCCCTAATCCCTGTGATCCATAGCCAGAAGTGATATTTTTATTTAAATCAGGACTTTTATTAAATTCAATATATTGCGCCGCAGGATAAAGATTATTTGACTAAAAAGCCAACAGATAAAGCGTAGCAGTAACACGGCATGTCCGGCTGATTTCTGCGCTGTCAGCGGCACGATTGTGTGAAACAATAGTAAAAGGATTTTGAGGAAAGCGGCAGGTGACATGAAAACAAAACTGATTACCCGGGAAGGCTACGACAAGCTCAAAACTGAACTGGATTTCCTGTGGCGTGAAGAGCGTCCGGAAGTGACCAAAAAGGTCACCTGGGCCGCCAGTCTGGGCGACCGCAGCGAAAATGCCGACTACCAGTACAACAAAAAGCGGCTGCGTGAAATCGACCGCCGCGTGCGTTACCTGACGAAATGTCTGGAGCAATTGCGCATCGTCGATTACTCGCCGCAACAGGACGGTAAAGTGTTCTTCGGGGCGTGGGTCGAAGTGGAAAACGACGACGGCGACATCAAGCGTTTCCGCATTGTCGGTTACGATGAAATCTTTGGCCGCAAGGATTACATTTCTATCGACTCGCCGATGGCACGCGCGCTGCTGAAAAAAGAAGTCGGCGACAGCCTGATTGTCACCACGCCGGTCGGCGACGCGACCTGGTACGTCAATGACATTGAATACGTTAAATGATCAGCTAACTCTCAAAACACGCGGGTGCTCGGCCTGATGACTGGCATTTTTGGTCTTCAAACCGTATAACTGTGCCCCTGCTTTTTACAGCCAATTAAACAGATAACAGACCTATGAATGATCAACTGAGCCGCATTATCGCAAGTGAATTGCAGGTTCGCCCGGAGCAGGTTGCTTCCGTGGTGCGTCTGCTGGATGAAGGTAATACCGTGCCCTTTATTGCGCGGTATCGTAAGGAAGTCACCGGTGGGTTGGATGATACCCAGCTGCGTCAGTTGGACACCCGTCTGGGTTATCTGCGGGAGCTGGAAGACCGCCGCCAGACCATCCTCAAATCCATCGAAGAACAGGGCAAACTCAGCGACGATCTGGCGAAAGCCATCAACACCACGCTGAGCAAAACCGAGCTGGAAGACCTGTATCTGCCGTTTAAACCGAAGCGCCGCACCCGTGGTCAGATCGCCATCGAAGCCGGTCTGGAACCGCTGGCCGAACTGCTGTGGAACGATCCGCAAAACGAGCCGGAAGCGACCGCTGCCACATTCGTTGATGCCGGTAAAGGCGTGGCCGATACCAAAGCGGCGCTGGATGGCGCGCGCTACATTCTGATGGAACGCTTTGCCGAAGATGCATCGCTGCTGGCGAAAGTCCGTGATTATCTGTGGAAAAATGCCCATCTCACTTCCCGCATGGTGGAAGGCAAAGAGCAGGAAGGCGCGAAATTCCGCGACTATTTCGATCACCACGAACCGATTTCTCAGGTGCCATCGCACCGTGCGCTGGCGATGTTCCGTGGCCGCAACGAAGGCGTATTGCAGCTGGCGCTGAATGCCGATCCGCAGCACGATGAGCCGCCGAAAGAGAGTTATGCCGAACAGCTGATCATTGATCATCTGGGTCTGCGTCTGAACAATGCGCCTGCCGACGTCTGGCGTCGTGCGGTGGTTAACTGGACGTGGCGCATCAAAGTATTGCTGCACCTCGAAACCGAGCTGATGGGCACCGTGCGCGAACGCGCCGAAGATGAAGCGATTAACGTCTTTGCCCGCAACATGCATGATCTGCTGATGGCCGCACCGGCCGGTATGCGCGCCACCATGGGCCTCGATCCGGGTTTACGTACCGGTGTTAAAGTCGCCGTTGTGGATAACACCGGCAAACTGGTGGATATCGATACTGTTTATCCCCATACCGGTCAGGCCGCGAAAGCCGCGCAACAGGTTGCTGCACTGTGCATCAAACATAACGTCGAACTGGTGGCGATCGGAAACGGTACGGCGTCCCGCGAAACCGAGCGTTTCTTCCTCGAACTGCAAAAACAGTTCCCGGCGGTAAAAGCGCAGAAAGTGATTGTCAGTGAAGCCGGTGCGTCGGTGTATTCCGCGTCCGAACTGGCGGCGCTGGAATTCCCGGATCTGGATGTGTCCATTCGTGGTGCCGTTTCCATTGCGCGTCGCTTGCAGGATCCGCTGGCCGAGCTGGTGAAAATCGACCCGAAATCTATCGGTGTCGGCCAGTATCAGCACGATGTCAGTCAGTCTCAGCTGGCGAAAAAACTCGATACCGTGGTGGAAGACTGCGTAAACGCCGTCGGCGTGGATCTGAATACCGCGTCTGTTCCGCTGCTGACCCGCGTGGCCGGTCTGACCCGCATGATGGCGCAGAATATCGTTAACTGGCGTGACGAAAACGGCCAGTTCCGCAATCGCGAACAGTTGCTGAAAGTCAGCCGTCTGGGGCCGAAAGCCTTTGAACAATGCGCGGGCTTCCTGCGTATCAACCACGGCGACAACCCGCTCGACGCCTCCACGGTTCACCCGGAAACCTATCCGGTGGTCGAACGCATTCTGGCTGCGACGCAGCTGGCGCTGAAAGAACTGATGGGCGATTCGAATGTGCTGCGCGGCCTGAAAGCCAGTGAATTCACGGACGAACAGTTCGGCGTGCCGACAGTCACCGACATCATCAAAGAGTTGGAAAAACCGGGGCACGATCCGCGTCCTGAGTTCAAAACCGCGACCTTTGCCGAAGGTGTCGAAACCATGAATGACCTGATGCCGGGCATGATCCTTGAAGGCTCGGTCACCAACGTCACTAACTTCGGCGCGTTTGTGGATATCGGCGTGCATCAGGACGGTCTGGTTCACATCTCGTCACTGGCGAACAAGTTCGTGGAAGATCCGCATACCGTGGTGAAAGCCGGCGATATCGTCAAAGTCAAAGTGATGGAAGTCGATCTGCAACGCAAACGTATCGCGCTGACCATGCGACTGGATGAGCAGCCGGGCGAAGCGCCTGCCCGCCGTTCTTCCGCGCCAGCGTCAGATGCCCGCGACAACCAGAAACGCCATTCGCCGAACAAACCTGCGGGCCGCAATGCCGCGCCAGCAGGCAATAATGCCATGGCGGATGCGCTGGCGGCTGCCCTCGGTAAAAAACGCTAATTTTTGTTTTTCCCTCCGCGTTATGAAAGCCGCTGAAAATCAGCGGCTTTTTTTATGTATCTTTTTTCGACACTTTTTAAACTCTATCCTAATGAATCAATCACTGAGGTAAATCAATAAATCGGGGCTTTGGCAGGCATAGGATAGCGTCGCGGTGGAGATACCCGCGAAGAGGTTCGCCTCTTCTCTTTTGTCTCACTACGCGTACTAATTATGATAACTATTTTCGTTTGTACTTCTTTGCGTATTCACTACGCCGCCAGCCACAGGCCAGCAATTTCGCACCAGGGACAATTTCTGAGCAATAATTTTAGCCACATATATCGCCAGCCAGCGACATCACCGGGCAGGGACGCACGGCGCACAATATCCAGGCGCCGTCACCCTTAATGCCTGATCGCCTCGCGAGGAACTATGCAACTTCAATCAAAACGTGCTTATAAAATTACCGGCTTTTCACACGAAATCAGCCCGGCCTACCGTCAGAAACTGCTGTCACTCGGGATGCTACCGGGGTCCTTTTTTAACATCATCCGCGTTGCGCCGATGGGCGATCCGGTACAAATCGAAACCCGCCGCACCAGTCTCGTCGTCCGCAGAAAAGACCTCGATCTCCTCCAGCTCGAGATGCTGGCCTGATCCTCACATCAGGCCTTTGGCAGTTCATTTTTTGGGGCAGCCCTTTGGCTTGCCTGTTTACCCTTTCTGACACGTAGACTTTATCGTATGAAACCATTAACGATCGGCCTGATTGGTAATCCCAATTCAGGCAAGACCACACTCTTCAATCAGTTAACAGGTTCCCGCCAGCGTGTAGGTAACTGGGCCGGTGTCACGGTCGAGCGCAAAGAAGGCCAGTTCGCTACCGCAGAGCATCAGATTACGCTGGTGGATTTACCGGGCACCTATTCCCTGACCACCATTTCCGAGCAAACCTCGCTCGATGAGCAAATTGCCTGCCATTACATTCTGAGCGGCGACGCAGATCTGATGATCAACGTGGTGGATGCCTCAAACCTTGAGCGCAATCTGTACCTGACTCTGCAACTGCTCGAGCTGGGCGTGCCCTGTATCGTGGCGCTGAACATGCTCGATATCGCCAAAATCCAGAACATCCATATTGATATCCCGGCGCTGTCAGCGCGGCTGGGTTGCCCTGTCGTGCCGCTGATTTCTACCCGCGCCAGCGGCATCAAAGAGCTGAAAGCCGCCATCGACCCGTTGCCGCAAGTGGCCGCGCTGGAACGGGTGAAATATCACCCGGTGCTGCAACAGGAAGTGGATGTGCTGGCCGCTGACATGCCGCAAGACATGACGCTGCAACAGCGCCGCTGGCTGGCGCTGCAAATTCTGGAAGGGGATATTTACAGCCAGACGCATGCGGGCAAAGCGCAGGCACTTCTGCCCGAGGTGAAAGCCCGGCTGACTGAGCAGAAGCTGGAAGACCCGGCGCTGCTGATTGCCGACGCGCGTTATCAGAGCATTGCGGCGCTTTGCGCAGACGTCAGTAACTCGCACCTCACCGCACCGAACAAACTGACGCAGGCGCTGGACCGCGTGATCCTCAACCGTTTCCTCGGCGTGCCGATCTTCCTGTTGGTGATGTATCTGATGTTCGTGCTGGCGATCAATATCGGCGGTGCACTGCAACCGATTTTCGATATCGGCTCAGCCGCGATTTTCATTCAGGGGATGCAGTGGATTGGTTTTACCCTGCACTTCCCGCAGTGGCTGACCATTTTCCTGGCGCAGGGCATTGGCGGCGGGATCAACACTGTCCTGCCGCTGGTGCCACAAATCGGCATGATGTATCTGTTCCTGTCCTTCCTTGAAGACTCCGGTTATATGGCGCGCGCCGCGTTCGTGATGGACCGCCTGATGCAGTCCCTCGGTCTGCCGGGTAAATCCTTCGTGCCGCTGATCGTCGGCTTCGGCTGTAACGTGCCGTCCATTATGGGTGCCCGTACGCTGGATGCGCCGCGCGAACGTCTGATCACCGTAATGATGGCGCCGTTTATGTCCTGCGGCGCACGGCTGGCGATTTTCGCGGTATTCTCCGCGGCCTTCTTCGGGCAGAAAGGCGCGTCCGTGGTGTTCTCGCTGTATCTGCTGGGTATCGTGGTCGCCATCCTGACCGGCCTGCTGCTGAAATACACCATCATGCGCGGCGAAGCCTCTCCGTTTGTGATGGAACTGCCGGTTTATCACGTTCCGCACCTGAAAAGCCTGCTGCTGCAAACCTGGCAACGCCTGAAAGGCTTCGTGCTGCGTGCCGGTAAGGTGATCGTTGTCGCCAGTATTTTCATCGGTGCACTGAACAGCTTCTCGTTCAGCGGCAAGGCCGTGGATAACATCAATGACTCGGCGCTGGCGTCGGTCAGTAAAGTGCTGACACCAGTGCTGTCGCCGATGGGCGTCCATTCTGACAACTGGCAGGCGACCGTCGGTCTGGTGACCGGTGCGATGGCGAAAGAAGTGGTGGTCGGTACGCTGAACACCCTGTACACCGCCGAACATATCCATAATGAAGCGTTCGATGCCGCCAGTTTCAACCTGTTCGATGAACTGGGTGGCGCGGTAAATGAAACCTGGCAGGGCCTGAAAGACACCTTCAGCCTCAGCGTGCTGTCGAACCCGATCGAAGCCAGCAAAGGTGACGGCGAAATGGGCGTCAGCTCCATGGGCGTGATGAGCACCAAATTTGGCTCGGCGGTTTCTGCTTACAGCTACCTGATTTTCGTGCTGCTTTACGTGCCTTGCGTCTCGGTGATGGGGGCGATTGCCCGTGAAACCAGCCGCAGCTGGATGACATTCTCCATCTTCTGGGGGCTGAATGTGGCGTACTCGCTGGCCACGCTGTTCTATCAGGCGGCGACGTTCAGCAGCCATCCGGCTCACAGCGCGGGCATTATCCTTTGCGTGCTGATTTTCAATGCCATCATCCTGACTGCCCTGCGCAAAGCCCGCAGCCGGGTTAGTGTTCACCTGCAACCGCGTAATGTGGCGGCCTGTTGTGAACCCGCCACCGGCAGCGACTGCCATTAGGAGATGCGATGACCAGTCTGATTCAGGTGCGCGACAGTCTTGCACTGGCCGGACGGGCCGATGCCCGCCAGCTCAGCCAGCAGCTTAACGCGCCACAACCGCTGGTGCAGGCGATGCTTGAACGGCTGGTCGCCATGCGCAAAGCCGAAGTGATCGACGCCGATGACAGCTGTCTGAGCGGCAGCTGTAAAAGCTGCGCCGACGGTAAAAAGTGCCTCACGGTCAGCTATCAGCTGACGCAACACTGAACCCACGCCTTTCATGATAGCCGCGTCGCGGCTATCATCACTCCTCGTTTACGCGCCGCAGGAGCCTGCATGATCGACAGTGAAATTACCTTCCGTAAACTCGAAATTTTTCTCGCTTACATGGAAAAGCAAAATATCACCCGCGCAGCCGAGCAACTCGGTCTGAGCAGCGTCAGCGTGCATCGCGCCCTGCATTCGCTGGAAGAAGGTTTGCGTTGTCCGCTGTTTATCCATCGTGGCCGTAACCTGCTGCCGTTGCCCGCCGCCGAAGCGTTGCTGGAGCATGCCACGCAGGTGATTGAGCAAATGGAACACGGCATTCTGGCGACCCAGCGCGCCGCCGGGTTTGGTGATAAGCGCCTGAAAGTCGGCACCTTATATTCGCTGACACTGGAAACCATTCCGCGCCTGATCATGGGACTGAAACTGCGCCGTCCGGAGCTTGAACTGGAACTGGTGATGGGGTCGAATAATGATTTGCTGCACAAGCTGGAAGACGGTCAGCTGGATGCCATCCTGATTTCGACCAGCGATTCGACCGTCGATGCCCAGCGTTACGATCAACTGCCGCTGTTTCAGGATGATATTTTTCTTGCCGCACCGGCCAGTGCAGAGCTGGCGTCAGAAGGCACCGCAGATTTACGTGATTTCAAACAGAAGAAGTTCGTGTCGCTGGCCGAAGGATTCGCCACCTATCACGGCTTTCAGGAAGCCTTTCAGGTGGCCGGTTTCGAGCCGGATATCGTGACGCGGGTGA
Organism: Rahnella victoriana; assembly: GCF_021276285.1. Lineage (NCBI taxonomy): Bacteria > Pseudomonadati > Pseudomonadota > Gammaproteobacteria > Enterobacterales > Yersiniaceae > Rahnella > Rahnella victoriana. The sequence continues at coordinate 1,948,970 of NZ_CP089919.1, read as the reverse complement.
ACGATATTTTCTCAATGCTGAGTCTGGTACAGGCGGGTGTCGGTTACACGCTGATCCCCGGCAGGATGAAAGGCGTGTATGAAAATACGGTAAAGTTACTGCCCCTGGCGGAAGCCTACCAGATGCGCCAGACCATCTCGCTGGTCTTCCCGCACAGCCGCGAGCACGATCCGAACCTGCTCGCCCTCGCCGCTGAAAGCCGGATGTATGCGCTAGCGAGCAGAAAGCGCTGACAGATGCTCGCTGTTTTGCGCAATCAACACCACCGGCCAGTGCGTTTTATCAGGATGGTGACTCCAGATGGCAGATTCCGGAATGCTGACACCATCATAACGCATTTTTGATCCATCATAAGGGTAAAACTGCCCTTTCTCTGTATCAAGTACGAAAACCAGTAAGCCTGCAGAATCCTGCGCCAGACGTTTCCACAGGGCACGCCCGCCAGTGTACTGGTCATTATCGCTCATCAATGTGAGATGCTTTTTCACAACCAGCGTCTCATACAACAACGTCGCTAAACGGTAATCCCGCATACCGGGATTCACCACAATGCCTTCAACCTGAAACGCTTTATCGTCTTCCCAGAACTGACGCACTTCGAGCAGTTCATCGCTCTTTTCCCTGCGGGCAAGTTCCAGCGTTGCCACCACGTGGTGTCGGTTTTCACCCCGGTTATCGGTTCGGGTTTGCGCTTCAGCAATGGCGATAAAGGGGATTTTTTCATCATAGATGACCAACATATCAATGTTGTTGAAACGTATTTCATCAATGATTTCAAACCGTCTGGACAGAGTGGCCGGACTGTACGATCTTTCAAGCACGATCATTTGCGAATCCCCGCGAATTAAAACTGGCATGATATCCCTTCAATCAGAGTGGTTGGACAATAGCACGCTGCGCAAGAATCAAACAAAAATGATTGCGCATTGTTCCTTCATCACCAACCTATCATGCCTTTAATCAACGTTCGTTTTCCCGTAACCGTGTTGCGAGACGTGCCGCAACCTGCATGCCGGACTGGCATAAAGACAACGCTTCGCCCTGCTCCATCGCACGGCGGGTCAGGCCGGTCAGCACCGCGCCAGGGGGCATTTCAATCGCCAGCCGGACATCGCGCTGGTAGGCCGCCACCATCGCGTCCCGCCAGTTGACGGTGCGCGCCATGTTCATCGCCAGATCGTCGGCGATTTTCTCAGGCTGCCAGTAAACACGCCCCGTTGTTCCGCTGAGATAGCCGCAGGCCGGACGGGAAATGGGGATCTGTTTAAACGCCTCCACCAGTTTTGCCGCAGGCTCATCGAGCAGGGCGCAATGTGACGGCACGCTGACCGCCAGCTGATGCGTTTTCTGCGCCCCCAGCCCTTTCGCAAGTTGCATCACCTGCGCCATCGCGGCGTCGCTGCCCGCAATCACCAGCTGGTCTTCGGCGTTAATATTCGCCAGATACACCGGCGATGTGGCGCTGTTGACCTGCGCCACCAGCGCTTCAACCTGCATCTGACGCAGTCCGGTGATCGCCGACAGGCCAAAGCCCTGCGGATACGCCTGTTGCATCAGTTCACCGCGCAGGGCAACCAGACGCACGGCATCATCAAAGTCGAGGGCACCGGCAATCACTGCGGCAGGAAACGCGCCAATGGACAGCCCGCTGCAAAAATCTGCCTCAATCCCTGCGGCCTGACATTGTTTCGCCCAGACCACACCGGCAATCAGCAAACACAGTTGTACCGCGCGGGTGGATCGTAAGGCATCGGCGGTATCGAGCAGCAGAACGTCTTCGCCGAGGGCGCGACTGGCCTGTCCGATGAGGGAATGCGTAAGCGGATTATCCGGCAGGCGATGCAGCATCTGCGGCACCTGCGGCCCTTGTCCGGGGAAGGTAAATAAGATTTTCATCGTGCTCCTTGCTTCTTTTTGCAGGCATCAGCCTGCAGGCGATTGCCACGGGTCACGCACCAGCACCGGGCCGGACGCCGTTTTCAGCATGATGTCACCGCCGCGCAGCCATTCGCTGAGGGCAAATCCCCCCTGCGGCGTCGTGATCTGAACGTCGGCGCGGCAGGGAAGCCGCTGAAGCTGGTCGTAAAAATCAGAAAACTGAGAAGGATCCGCCGGTGCGTCGCAGCGCACCAGTAAATCGAGATCGCTGTCGGCGTGCATGACCGGCAGGTCACTGGCCAGCGCGTAGGCGCAACTGCCCGTCACGCCCCACGGGAAAGGCAGTTGCAGACTGCATAACGTAATCAGCGCCTGCACCGGTTGCTGTGACACAAACGGAGAGTGCAAAAGCGCATTCACGTCGCTGACCAGTGATTCCGGTGTGACGACCCGCACCACCGCCGCCGGGCTGACCCAGGCGGCGGCACGCTGAATGCGGGTCATGCCGCGAATGCCCACCGGAACTGCGCCGTCAGCCCGCTGGTCACGACGCACCACCAGCGGCAGCGAACTGCGCCAGCCGGTGTTCACCCACGCGGGTAATTCATCGTCGCTTTGCAGCGCGGAGCGGTCACGGATCCAGACAAAATCATGGGCACGCGGGTCACACATATTCAATCCTTTTAAATCAATGCAATGCAGCGGTCAGTGAGATAAACAGCGGCAAGGTCACGATGCACAACACGGAACTGATCAGCAGTGACGCTTCGGCATCGGGAGACTGCACACCAAAACGGTTACCGAACACGATACCGAAGAAACCGGCAGACAGTGCAATCATCAGGATAGCGGTCACCGCCACCTGACCACTCAGGCCAAAGGCCAGCACCAGACCCCAGGCGATAAACGGCTGGATCAGGTTTTTCGCCACACAAGACAACAACACCGGACCGTTAATTTTCAGTTTACGGGCTGACAGGATCACACCAGTCAGGAACAGCGCAGACGCGGTCGCTGACAGACCCAGCGGCTTGATCGATGCCAGGAAAATTTCCGGCATTTTAATGCCAATCGCTGACAGGATCACGCCCAGCAACGGTGCCCAGACGATCGGTTTTTTCACTGAACGCCACATCAGCACCGGCAGCAGTGCCAGAGAAGACCCCTGATTTTCGCCACTGAGACGCGCTTTTTCACGCTCCAGGATCAGCAGGCAGAACGGCGTCATCAGCACGGAACCGCAGGCGATAGACACCGCGACGGACAGTGACGTTGACGGCGCATCGCCCATTACGCTGCTCAGAATAGGCAAGCCCAGTGCCGCATAGTTTGGCAGTGCCACGGTCAGCGTCAGCACAGCCGCATCCTGCGGAGACTTTTTGAAGACTTTAGTGCAAATAAAGTAAATCGCCGCGTAGGTGATCCACATCGCCAGAACCAGCACCAGAATCAGCGGCGACTGTTCCACAATGCCCGCCCACGGGGTTTGTACGGTTGCTGCAAACAGCGCAGCGGGTAAAGCAAAATCCATCACGAAAATATTCAGTAAAGAGACATTCTGGTTATCCACCATTTTCGCTTTCCCGGCATAAAAACCGAGGATCATGATGACGAAAATAGGGGCAAGCGCGTGCAATATTACGTAAGTCATAGCGTTTTTCCTGAGGCAAAAAATGAATGCTCAGTCGGCGCCGGTGCGATGGTTTTTTTAGTATGACAGTCCAGTTGCAGACAACAGCAGGCCCTCGCCCGGACGGTATGTCAGGGCGGGAACCCGCAATGCGGCTGCGTCACGCTGTTTGCAGGTGCGTTACCGGTTGAGACTGAAAGTGTTAACGAATTACCATTCCTGACGCATCTGCTGGCGAACGCGCTGCGAACTTGCGCGGTTTTCCGCACCCAGACGGTTGCTGAGGCTAACGCCTTCTTTGCGTGCGTCCTGGATGTTTTGCCAGACAGCGTTTTCTACGCTGCTGATGTCATCGGGTGTTGCCTTGTCCGGGTCAGCGATGTCGAGTAATTGCGACAGCAGCCCAAGCGTGGCGTAGTTTTCGATGTCATAAGCCATCGGAGGAATGGTGGCAGCCAGTTTTTCCAGCGCGTCCACAGAACGTAAGGTGATACGTGCGGCGGATTCTTTCCCCATCGCGTGGATCATCACGCCGTTGTTTTTGAAGGCGATCAGTTTGTTGGCCTGATACCCGTGCGCCAGAAACGCACCGGACATCGCTTTGCCGACAATCAGCCCGACCACCGGATGCCCGGCCAGACGCGCTTTGGCGTAAGCGCCTGCGGCACCGGCCAGCGCCTGATGGATACCGAATGCTTCTTCGCGACGACCGTATGCCTGACTTGGCACGTCAATCACTGCCACGATGGCGCGTTTGGTGCTGGCATCAGCGTCGGCATCAATGACGTCGTTGACGACTTTCGCCAGATTCCAGCCTTCGAGCAGACCGACTTCACCGCCCGCTGCACGCGGATACTGGTTATTTTTGTCCGGCACCACGGCGATGAAACGCACAGGCTGGTCATTCATTTTGCCGTCCGCCGCTTTCACGGAAGGGCAAAGACCGGCAACCGGTGTGGCGTCTTTGGTCAGTTCAGCGAACCAGTAATCACCCCGGCTGACTGCGTTGTTATTTACGTTGCTCATGCGCGATCCTCCCGGTTAAACAAGGCTTCCGTGACTTCACGGCTGGCCTGCTGCGCGGTGTCAAAACCGGTCAGTTTTGGCAGGTAATACTCATAGTTATCCGAACGATGGGTCGCCGGAACGCCTTTTTTGATGAAGGCCAGCATGCTGTCTTTCACTTCAGCGAGGGAATCTTTCACCAGCGCATCGACAAAACCGCTGTGATAACGCACTTCGCCACCGGTCATGCTCCAGATAAACGGACGGTCGCGGGAATCGTATTCATCGATACCGGCTTCCTGTTCGATCACCTGTGGACCGTTCAGCCCCAGACGCGCTTCACGGGTGACAATCAGATAGCTGCACAGTGCGGCGGCGATCGACATCCCGCCAAAGCAACCGACAGTACCGGCAACCACGCCGATCACCGGTGTATAGCGGCGTAAATCCACAATCGCGGCGTGAATGTCAGCGATCGCGGCAAGGCCCAGATTGGCTTCCTGCAAACGCACGCCACCGGTTTCCAGCAGCAGAACGGCCTGCGTCGGGATACCGTTGCGGTTGTCTTCTGCGGCCATTTCCAGCGCAGCGGCCATTTTGGCGCCGGACACTTCGCCCATGCTGCCGCCCTGGAAGCTGCCTTCGATCGCCACAACAACAGCGGGCTGGCCGTTAATCTGGCCTTTCGCCACCACCATGCCGTCATCGGCCTGCGGCACGATGCCTTGCGGTTCCAGCCACGGTGACTGGATGCGTTCGAACGGCCCGAGCAGTTCGCGGAAAGTCCCTGCGTCCAGCAATTTGCGGGCGCGCTGGCGCGCATTCAGTTCAATAAAGCTCTGATCCTGAACGGAAGTATCAGTTGGCATGTTCAGCCTCCTCAAAGACCTGTTCGATACGCAGACGGGCAACCCCGGGTGTGGCGCCAAAATCGTTAATGTCGAGACGCCCGGCCGGTAATTCACGCAGCGCGTTCAGACGGTCGAAAAAGTGCTGCCACAGGCTGTGACTGCCGTCGACGGACGTGGTCACGGTAATGTTCAGCGCACGGGTTGTTTGTGGTTCATACAGCGCTTCTAAATCGCCGGAACCTACCACACCCGCCTGGGCGTGATCTGCCAGCGGTTTGGCCGCCGGGTAAGAAAATTCAAAACGTTCCATAACACCTCTTTGTCCTGATGTTAGTTAATTCGTGTCCGGTTCAGGCCACGCTGACGCGGTCAAGGAACAGCGTCGCGGCCAGTAAATCGGCAGCGCCTCCGGGCGATACGTTATCGGCCAGCATGCGGTATTCGAGATGGCGTAACAGTTGTTTGCCCGCCATGGTTCTCATTCCGCCGGCTTCGAGCACGGCCTGCGCGCCCTGATGCATGGCCTCCAGCGCCGGCAACCCGCCGCGCGATAACACGCAGGTATCGGCCAGTGTGGTCATCACCGCCAGTAAGGCATCGACCTGCGCTTCGCTTTCGCTCGCGCCACGTGCCCGGCTGTGATGAAGCTGTGGCAGCGCACCACCGATAATGTGCGGGAAACCGCTTTGTGCCTCTTCGCGTGCACCCGGCACCTGATAGCGCTGCACGGCGTGCGAACCTTTACTGAATTTTTTCGGGCTGAAAGCGTCGGGCAACGCCGCAATTTTCGCGGCGCGCTGCGCAATATGCATCGGCAGTAATTTTTCCGGCTGCATGGCGACGGCGCTGACCAGCAACCCCATCGCCCAGATAGCGCCCCGGTGAGTATTCACTCCGCCGGTTTCCGCCATCATCTGCGCTTCTCCCGCGCGGCCTAAACGCCCCACTTCCTGACGCAGGGCGATATCCGCCGGGCGCTGCCAGCTGTGTAAGGCCAGCAAATAGAAGGTGGAGGTCAGGCTGCGCGCCGAACGCACCATCAGATCCAAACTTAAATCCTGATGGGCTCCGGCACTCCGGCTGTCTACCAGCCCCGGTTTCGGGCTAAGCCGCGCTTCGTCGATCAGCGCCTGCGTCGCCGTTTCTGCCAGCCTTTCGGCCAGTTCTTCCGCTGTGAGTACAGCGCCAATCGTTAAAGTCTGCGGCATGGTGATCACCAGCTACGGAATTTGGCGGGCGGGTTATACAAACCGCCGGACCAGTCAACCAGCTCGCTCACGCTGCCTGCCGCCAGTAATGAACGGGTGGCGTCGGTGCGGCGGATGCCCATGTCTTCCGGGAAGACCACCAGTTCCTGACGGCGCAGGTCGGCGACGCGTTTGGCGTCAACGCCCAGACCGATGTCAGTGATACCGGCCACGGCCGCCACCATCGCACGACGTTCTTCGAGAGAACGGGCGCGGTGCAGATAGGCGATGCCTTCTTCGGTCAGCACGTGAGTCACGTCGTCGCCGTAAATCATCACCGGTGCCAGAGGCATACCGGATTCTTTACCCACATCGACGGCTTCGAGTTTCTCAACGAAGGTCGGTTTGCCACCGGCCTGGAAGGTTTCCACCATCTGGACGACCAGCTTTTTACCGCGCGCCATCGGGTCCGGCTCTTCGATCATGTCGAGCCAGGCGGGCGTGGAGTGACGGCGACCGTGCGGGTCATGCCCCATGTTCGGTGCGCCACCGAAACCGGCCAGACGGCCACGGGTCACGGTTGAGGAGTTCGCCAGTCCGTCGACCTGCAAGGTCGAACCGATGAACATGTCCACCGCGTACTGGCCTGCCAGCTGGCAGAACGCACGGTTGGAGCGCATGGAGCCGTCGGAACCGGTGAAGAACACATCGGGACGGGCGCGGATATATTCTTCCATCCCCAGTTCGCCACCGAAGCAGTGCACGGTTTCCACCCAGCCGCTTTCAATCGCCGGGATCAGCGTCGGATGCGGGTTCAGTGTCCAGTGTTTACAGATTTTGCCGCGCAGCCCGAGCTGTTCGCCGTAAGTGGGCAGCAGCAGTTCGATGGCGGCGGTGTTAAAGCCGATGCCGTGGTTCAGCGACTGCACGTTGTGTTTGGCGTAGATGCCTTTGATCGCCATCATCGCCATCAGCACGTGAACCGGTTTAATCAGACGCGGATCACGGGTGAACAACGGTTCGATAAAGAACGGTTTGTCGGCCACCACCACGAAATCGATCCAGTCGCCGGGAATATCCACGCGCGGCAGGTCGGTTTCTTCGTCAACCAGTTCGTTAACCTGCGCAATCACGATGCCGTTTTTAAAGGCTGCGGCTTCGACCAGCGCCGGGGTGTCTTCGGTACTTGCGCCGGTGTACAGGTTACCTTTGCGGTCGGCTTTGAAACCGGCAATCAGGGCAATGTTCGGCACCAGATCGACATAAAGGCGGGAATACAATTCGATATAGGTGTGGATCGCGCCGATTTCCATCTGACCGTCTTCCAGCAGCTGCGCGATACGCAGGCTTTGCGGGCCGGAGAAGGCGAAGTCGAGCTTGCGGGCGATACCGCGTTCGAAGAGATCCAGATGTTCGGCGCGGCTGACGCTCGGCATGATCATATGCAAATCATGCAGCTTTTCAGGGTTCACTTTCGCCAGTGAGCGGGAAAGGAAGTCAGCTTGTTTTTGGTTGTTACCTTCCATCACCACGCGGTCGCCGGAGGCAATCAGCGTTTCGAGGACAGGAATAATTTTATCTGTGGGTAAGACTTTACCCTCGGCCACGGAACGGACACTGTCGATACGCCGTTGTTTTTCATTGCGGCGGGTGTCCCACACTTTCGTGGTCTGCGGATGTTGCGGCATGCCAAACCTCCCTGGGTTGAGCTTGCTGAATCTTTCCCGGCGTGATGAAACAAAGAGGCGTTGGGAAGTTCAGTCAAGTGGCGGTTGCATCACATTTGACCTGTTTTGATAGCCTGCTAAGTGTAGGCAGCGCGGAATTTTCCATCAATTAAGTGCTCTGACAGTTCGTTACTCTGAGAGTAACGATTCGGGCTAATTCATTAAAAACAAGTTGATACAGAACAAAGAAAGAGAGGAAGTGCACAAAAAGCGGGAAATAAAAAAGGGATGCACAAAGGCATCCCCGGGTTCAGACCGTCAGAAGAACGATTATTTGAAGACTTCAGCCGACGCACTGATTTTCTTCTTCTCCTGCGCGGCGATAACGACATAGTATTTGCCGCCTTTTTCATCCGCCAGCTTGGACAACTCTTCTTTCGCGTCCATCGGCGCGGTGTATTCGTTAATAGTAGAAACCAGACCCAGGCTGGTGTAACCCTTATCTTTGGCTTCTTGTTTCGAGATCATTTCAGCGGCCATTGCGTTAACTGAGAACAATCCTGCCAGCACGGCAGCAATAATAATTTTGTTTGATTTCATGACAATACCTCTAAATTGGATGAATAATTCTCAAAGAAAGCAGTCAAGATATGAACAATCGGTGCATCTGCGCTGGCATGACCTTCATGGTTAAACACCAGTAAACTCCCCAGAGACGCAAACAGGCAGGCGTAACAACTTACGCGTGCCTTTCACCCCGTCATCATCGGCTTAAGTATTAGTCACCCTTGGAAATTAGCCAGAAAATCGAAAAAAATATTTACATTGATTTTCAGTCTGAAACCAGGAACCGCTCGACAAGCTCACAAAACTTTTCGGGATGGGAGATAAACGGCGCATGTGCCGCTTTATCAATGATTTCAGAACGGGAATGCGGCAGTAAGGCATCCAGCAGCGGCACTATTTTGCGCGGCACCAGTCCGTCCAGCGCGCCGTAAATGCGCAATAGCGGCAGCGTCAGCGTCGTCATGGCCTGGCGTAAATCGACCTGGCGTAAAATCTCCAGCCCGCCGTTCAGCACATCCACGCAAGGCATCGGCTGTCCGAGTACAATGGATTTCAGCAGGCGCGCATCCTGACGTGCGCTGTTGCTGCCGAGCGTTTGCAGGGCCAGAAAACGCTCGACGGTGCGCTGAAAATCTTCACTCAGCTGATGCTGGAATCCCTGCAAGACGTCGGGGCGGATCCCCGGCCAGTTTTCCTGCGCGCCAAAGCAGGGCGAGGACGCCACGGTGATCAGCTTTTCGACGCGCTCCGGTGCGCTCAGCGCCACCTGACTGGCGACCAGCCCGCCCAGCGACCAGCCCATCCATGACGCCTTTTCCGGCATCGCCTCCAGCACAATGTCGGCCATTTCCGTCAGGCTCATGGCCGGGAAATCTTCACTGCGACCATAGCCCGGTAAATCCACCAGATGCAGACAAAATTGCGGCGCAAGTCGCTCTGCGGTGTAACGCCACACTTCGGCATTCAGCCCCCATCCGTGAAGCAGCACAAGATGGCGATCTCCTTCGCCGATTGTCTCCCGGTAAAGCGTTTTCATAGCGTATTGTCCGTGTCTGTCTGAATGGCAAAAGGAATCCGCCACTATGCTAACAATTGCCAGCCGCTGTTGGCTATGCCAGTGTCCGCTGCATCTTGCGGTTCAGGGCATTTGCAGTGTGTGCCTGTCACATCTGCCCGTCGCGCCGCCGTGCTGCCCGCGCTGCGGACTGCCCTCTTCCGGCGGTCATCACGACTGCGGGCGCTGCCTGCAAAAACCGCCGCCGTGGGATGCCATGGTTTTCGCCACACCCTATGAGCCGCCGGTCAGCGGGCTGGTGCTACGCCTTAAATCGTCCCGGTTTCCGGAACCGGACACCGCGCTCGCCCGTCTGCTCCTGCTGCGCTGGCTGGAACGCTACCGGGGCAATACCCTGCGCCGCCCCGATGTCATCCTCAGCGTGCCGCTGCACCGGCAACGTTATGCCTGGCGGGGTTTTAATCAGAGTGAATTGCTCGCCAGACCGCTGGCGCGCTGGCTGCATTGTGAGTATCTCCCCGGTGCGTTAAGCCGTGACCGGCAAACGACATCACAGCAAAGCCTGACCGAACGGGAGCGGAAGTGGAATCTGCGCAAGGCGTTTACCTGCCATACCCGCCTGCGCGGTAAACACGTGATGTTGCTCGATGATGTGGTCACCACCGGCAGCACGGTGCGGGAAATCGGTAAAATTCTGCGCAATCAGGGCGTTGCTTCGCTGCAAATCGCCTGTATTTGCCGGACGTTGCAGACATAGGCACGTGCTGCTAACACCAGCGCAACACTGAGGGTGACGGGTAAAAACAAAGGGCGTATTATAACCAACTAGAGTAGTCAACTATTGAGCGAATGTTATGATCCTTATTACCGATGCTGCCCAAGAGCACTTTGCCAAATTGCTGGCAAGCCAGGAAGAAGGCACCCAAATCCGCGTATTCGTGATCAATCCCGGTACGCCAACCGCAGAATGCGGTGTCTCCTATTGCCCACCTGACGCCGTAGAAGCGACGGATACCGAACTGAAGTTCGAGAAACTGTCTGCTTTTATTGATGAATTAAGCGCGCCTTATCTGCAGGACGCGGTGATCGACTTCGTCACCGATCAGCTGGGGTCCCAGCTGACGCTGAAGGCACCGAACGCCAAAATGCGTAAAGTCTCTGACGATGCGCCGCTGATGGAACGTGTTGAATATCAGTTGCAGTCGCAGATTAACCCGCAGTTAGCCAGCCACGGCGGCCGTGTTTCCCTGATGGAAATCACCGACGACGGCATTGCTATCCTGCAATTCGGCGGCGGTTGTAACGGCTGTTCCATGATTGATGTCACCCTGAAAGACGGCATCGAGAAAGAACTGCTGCAAAACTTCCCTGAGCTGAAAGGCGTGCGCGACCTGACCGAACACCAGCGCGGTGAACACTCGTTCTACTGATCGGTTAACGCCATTCCAGTATCACAATACTTTAGGGTTCAGCACTGCTGGGCCCTTTTTATTGCCTGCAATTTCCCCCTTCCTGTTGTGCCCGTAATGGCACAACCAGACTCGCTTTCAGCACGCACAGATTGCGCATAAAACAGAGGCAGGGGAAAAGGAATCGTGTATTACAACACGTCTCAGACCTGCTTTCTCAAGCGAGAGCCAGGCCGGACACACACTTCCCCGGATGTCATTTCTAAGGAAATCACTGTCTGTCCGGAGTCTGTTATGAAAAAAACCTTACGCGTTTTAGTCCCTCTCGCGGGTCTGTTCGCCCTGATGCCGCTGGCTTCTCATGCGGCATCAGGACAGTCCAACGTCTCCTGTTCCTACAGTCACACGCTGGGCGACGATGCCATTCTGATGTTTGGTATGCCCAATCATGCGATGCTCCACGACTTCTTCGGTAACACCAGCACGGATGCGTATTCCACCTACGATACGTTGCAGGCAAAACCGGAAACCACCTGTGACAATAAGGCGGACTCCACCGCCTATTGGGCACCGACCATGAAACTGCCTACAGGCGAAGTGGTGAAGCCGTCGTATCAGAAAACCTACTATCAGGCCAACTCGGTAGAAAAGTATCCGCTGACGCCTTTCCCAAAGGGGTTACAGTTGCTGGCCGGGGATCACGTGGGCACCGGCCCCAATCCGCACGTAAGCTTCTTGTGTGCCAATGGGAACGGCTACACAAACACCGCCGATCAGGTCTGTGGCTTACGCTCAGGCGGGGATGCCGTGCAGTTCAACATCGGTATTAACTTCCCCAACTGCTGGGACGGGGTTCATCTGAAACCTGAGAAGGGTGTGGCGAACGCCACGTATGACTCAAACAATGTCTGCCCGGCGGCTTTCCCGGTGAAAATACCTAAGGTCAACATGAACATTGCCTACGTGTTGCCGCAGATCACCTCACTGGATACCAGCAAAATACAGCTTTCGCTGGACCCTGAAATGGTCGGTGATCAACGCATCGAGAAGTGGGGCAGCATTTACACCGCACATGGCGATTTCGTGAATGGCTGGCCTGAACAGTCAGCGAAATACATGACCGACTTGTGCATGAATCTGGCTTTCGATTGCAGTAACACCATCCCTTACAGCTACGAGCCGGCACTGGAAGACACGGTCGTCAGCAGTACCAACAGCAGCACCAATTACGGCAGCAGCACATTGCTGACCGCCAGCGACAACTGGAAAAACGGCGGCCATGCCAGCAATCCGGAAAGCCTGATCCTGTTTAAGTTTAAAATTCCTGCACTGCCGGAAGCCATCCCGGCCTCTGAAGAGGGATTATTCGTCTACCGTCTGCGGGTGTTTGGTGGCAATGCTGCTTCAACTGCCACCGGTAGATTATATGCCTACAACACCTCAACAGACTGGGATGGCAAAACAGTGAACTGGGATAACCATCCGGCAACGGATTACCAGTCCGCAGGATCAGTCTCGATGAACAATAATCATCAGTATCGCGATATTACTGTGGATACGGCGGTCCGACAGGCGCTGGCAGAAGGCAAAACAGAAGTCGCTTTCTACCTCGGCGGTGATCAGAACGGCGGGACGTACACCTTCGATTCCACCGAAACCAACCATCCACCGTTGCTGATCGTGAAAGGCTACAAGGCGGCAACAGAGAATTAATCACAGCGGCCTGAGGAAACTCAGGCCCTTTTCTGCTTCCTGGATTACCCCTTTCGCCGTTTGCTCAAATCGGCCAGCAGCGCATCAATATGCTCATCGCCAAACATTTCCTCCAGCGTTCGCGTCAGTTTGCGCCGCCAGTTAGGGTATTCGGTATTCGTGCCCGGCACATTAACCGGCAAATCCATATCCAGCCAGTCTTCCGGTTGCAGGCCGAGCAATGCGCTGGCGCTCGCCGCCAGATAACGCTGCAGCCCGCCATTTAGCACCGGCGTCATCGGCATGTTTGCTGCGGTTTTGCCGATCGATTTCGGCACGCACCCTGTCCGATGTAACGCATCCAGCAATCCCTGCTTGCTGTGTTCACGCTCCCCGCGCAATTTCTCCAGCACCTGCGGATCAGGATAAACACCCAGCGACGCACCAAGCGTTAAATCGCCACCTTCCCAGTAACCGCGCAACGTCGGCAGATCATGCGTGGTGACCGTTGCCATCGCCTGCGAAACATAATCCTCCGGTGGCCGGTAAACGTAGTTTTTATCGTGTTCGAAATACAACACCTTGTAGGAATACACGCCGCTGTCACGCAGGCTGGCGACAATCTCTTTCGGCACTGTACCGAGATCTTCGCCAATCACCATGCACTGATGCCGCTGACTTTCCAGCGCCAGCACGCCGAGTAAATCCTCCAGCGGATAACGGACATACGCGCCATTCCCCGCCTCCTGATCCGCCGGTATCCACCACAAACGCAGCAGCCCCATCACGTGATCGATACGCAGTGCGCCGCAATCCGCCATATTGGCACGCAATAAATCAATAAATGGCTGATAGGCACGGGCTTTCATTTCATTGGGATCGATGGGCGGAAGCCCCCAGTTTTGCCCCTGCGGCCCGAGAATATCCGGGGGCGCGCCGACGGCGGCATTCAGGCAATACAGCGCCGGATCCGACCAGGTTTCCGCACCGCCCTGAGCGACACCCACCGCCAGATCCCGGTACAGGCCGATCGGCATTTTCAGCTCCCTGCTGCGCTGATAACACGCGGAAAACTGCGTATGCGCCAGCCATTGCTGCCACTGATAGAACTCAACTTCACTGGCATAACGCTCACTGAATTCGCGTACATCCGCGCTTTGGGCATCGCGATAGGCTTGCGGCCACACCGGCCAGCCCCACTGGCCTAAATCCAGATCCCGCAGATGCACATGCAGCGCGTCGAACAGCGCCTGTTGCCGCAAACTGTCGCCGCCGAGTTCCACGAACCGGCGGAAATCCTGCTTACGCAGGCTGTCTTGCGGCAGTTCACAAAACAGCGGCCAGGCCAGTTTCAGCGCGGCGGATTTCAGCGCCATGACCTGCGGATAATCCACAAACTCCGTACTGCGTGCCTGCAATAACGCGTCACGCGTCTCTCTGGAATGCCACCAGTTTTGTGCCTCGCGACTGGCGGCGAATTCCTCCACGGCGTTCACATCGATGTAGGTCAGGTTCAGCCAGCGGCGGGACGACGGACTGTACGGGCTGGCACTTTGCGGATTTGCCGGATACAGCGAATGAATAGGATTAAGCCCGACGAACGCCCCGCCGCGCTTTCCCACTTCCTCGAGCATTTTTTTCAGGTCGCCAAAATCCCCGACGCCCCAGTTATTCTCCGAACGCAGGGTATAAAGCTGCACCGTCGCGCCCCACAGTTTTTTGCCCGCCCGCAACGCCTGCGGCTCATAGCAACGCGGCGGCGCGACGATAATCCGGCAAGGCCAGACATTGCCGTTTTGCGATAACGTCAGCTGGTGATAACCGGCAGGCAGCGCCGCACCAAGGTTCAGCACCTTGCCCGCCGGAAGGTCACCGTGCGTCTGACGGCCATTTTCCTGCGTCAGTTGCCATTGAAATGCGCCGCTGCCTTCCGGCGTCAGCCGCATTTTTTTGCCGGTAATAAAGACTTTCACCGGCGGCACGGGCGTGATCTCCGGCACGTCAGCCACACCACGCCCCATCGCCGCCAGCAAGGCAATACGCGTGTCATCGGAGACCGTTTCCACCTCGTCCGTCATATTAATAAAACTGTCTACAATGCCCGCCCGGCGGGCGGCCTCAACGAGTTGCTTGTCCTCCATGTCGGCTCCTATCGTTTGGCCTGCCAGATACGCTGCTGATAATCGCGGATGGAACGGTCGGCGCTGAACATGCCGACGCGGGCGGTGTTGAGCAGCGTGCGGCGCGTCCATTCGTCAGCATTACGATAGAGCGTGTCGACCTGTTTTTGCGCCTCGCAATAGGCGGCGAAATCCGCCAGCACCAGATACGGGTCGCCGCCGTCGAGCAGACTGCTGAGCATCAGATCGAAGGCTTTTTTGTCACCCCTGGCATAAAAGCCGCTGGCCAGTTCGTCGAGAATGGCTTTGAGATGTTTGTCTTTTTTCACCAGCGCTTTCGGCTTGTAGCCTTTTTTGAGTTGCGCTTTCACTTCATCGACGGTCAGACCGAAGATAAAGATGTTGTCCTCGCCGACCTGTTCGGCAATTTCGACATTTGCGCCGTCGAGCGTGCCGACGGTCAGGGCGCCGTTCAGCGCCAGTTTCATGTTGCCGGTACCGGAAGCTTCTTTCCCGGCCGTCGAAATCTGCTCAGAGACGTCCGCTGCCGGGATCATCAGCTCCGCCACCGAGACGCAATAATCGGGAATGAACACTACTTTGATACGATCCGCGACGATCGGATCGTTGTTGATCTTCTCCGCCACCTGATTGATCGCATAGATAATGTTTTTAGCGAGGTAATAGCCGGGCGCGGCTTTGGCACCGAACAGGAAAACACGCGGCACGATGTCGAGTTTCGGGTTATCGCGGATCTGGCGGTACAGGGAAAGAATGTGCAGCAGATTGAGATGCTGACGTTTGTACTCGTGCAGGCGTTTGATCTGCACGTCAAAAATCGCGTCGGGATTGAGGCGGATCCCCATGCGCTGCCAGACGTACTCCGCCAGCCGGACTTTGTTGTCGTGTTTGATTTTGCGGTACTGCTTGCAGAATTTTTTGTCTTTAACGCCGTCTTCCAGACCTTTCAGCAAATCCAGATTATTCACCCAGGTGTCGGTTTTCAGCCGCTCATCAATCAGCGCGGAAAGCGCCGGATTACACTGTTTCAGCCAGCGGCGCGGCGTGATGCCGTTGGTCACGTTGTGGAATTTCTGCGGCCAGAGCTGGTGATATTCCGGGAACAAATCTTTCACCACCAGATCCGAATGCAGCGCCGCCACGCCGTTGACCGCAAATCCGGCCAACACGCAGAGGTTCGCCATACGCACCTGTTTGTCGTGATGCACCGCAAGCTTCGCCCAGACCGCCTCGTCACCCGGCCATTCCTTGCTGACCAACTTCTTAAAATCGGCGTTGATCTGTTTGATTATCTGGAAATGGCGCGGCAACAGACTGCGTACCAGACGCTCGTCCCAGGTTTCCAGCGCTTCCGGCATTAAGGTGTGGTTGGTGTAGGCAAAGGTGCGGCTGGTGATGTGCCAGGCGTCATTCCAGCTCAGCTGATGCTCGTCGATCAGCACACGCAACATTTCAGGAATGGCGATGGTCGGGTGCGTATCGTTGAGCTGGATGACTTCATAATCCGGCAGCTCACTGATTTTGCGGCCATGGAAGTGGTGTCGCCGCAGGATATCCGCCACCGAACAGGCGCACTGGAAATACTGCTGCATCAGCCGCAGGCGTTTACCGGCCTGATGGTTGTCATTCGGGTACAACACTTTGGTGAGTTTGGCGGCCTCTACGCCCTGTTGTTCGGCTTTCAGAAACTCGCCATCATTAAACTTTTCCAGATCAAACGGATGCGGATGGGTGGCTTCCCATAAACGCAGCGGCTGCGTGATGCCGTTGCGATAGCCCATCACCGGCAGATCCCAGGCTTCGCCGCGCAGGGTAAATTCCGGTTCCCAGCGCGGTACACCCTGTTCATTCTTCACGATTTTGCCGCCAATCCCGACACTGACCGCCAGCGAACTGTTATGGCGAAACCACGGATAGTCGCTGCGGTGCCAGTCGTCCGGCGACTCTTTCTGTTTGCCATCGACAAAACGCTGACGGAATAAACCGTACTGATAATTCAGGCCGTAACCGATGCCGGGCTGCCCGACCGAGGCCATCGCATCGAGATAACAGGCCGCCAGCCGCCCCAGTCCGCCATTGCCCAGCGCGGGATCGATTTCCTCTTCCAGCAGGTCCGTCAGGTTGATATCAAACCGCTCCAGCGCGCTGGCAATTTTTTCGTACCAGCCGAGATTAATCAGGTTGTTGCCGGTGAGGCGTCCGACCAGAAATTCCATCGAGATATAGTTAACGTGGCGGGTGATTTTTTTGCTTTTGCTGCTGACCGCGTCGCTTTGCGGAGGAAGCTGCTCAGCGACCGCGGCGCTGACTGCGTGCCACCACTGATGTTGAGTCATATCTGAAGCTGAAGTGAGTCCGAACGCTTGCCACTGGCGGGTGAGCGCCGCCAAAAAAACATCCTGCTTGAACGTGATCTTCGACATAGGGCAGTCTCTTTTCTGTCTGAGGGGACGGAATGCTTCCGTGAGAAAAAGTGTGATCTCGCTATCTATGTATAAACCCTATGCTGGAAAAATGCTCACTGCGGGGATGAGGAAAAATGCATGAAATCATGTCGTAGGGAGGGGGGAGATGCCATTAAAACCCACGCTTATTCGCAGGGTGTGAGCATATCGGGCTTTGCTCCTCCCCCTGCGAAGGGGGAGGCGGGGAGGGGGTTTTAATGGCATCTCAACAGCGATTATTTCTGCCCGTAATACGCATCCGGCCCGTGCTTGCGGCGGAAGTGTTTTTGCAGCAGATAGTCATCCATCGGGGTTTGGTTACAGCGGATGGAACCGGTGATCCATGCCATTTTGGCGACTTCTTCCAGCACGACGGCGTTGTGAACGGCCTGTTCCGGCGTGGTGCCCCAGCAGAACGGGCCGTGCTGGGCGACCAGAATGCCGGGCATATGCAGGGGGTCGATGCCGCTCAGCGACGCGGCGATCACTTTACCGGTTTCCAGTTCGTATTCACCGCCGACTTCCTGACGCGACAACGGCCGCGTGCACGGAATGGCTCCGGCAAAATAATCCGCGTGCGTGGTGCCGAGCGGCGGGATGGCGACGCCGGCCTGCGCCCATGACGTCGCATAAGTCGAATGGGTATGCACGATGCCGCCAAGCTGCGGGAAACGGGCGTAAAGTTCGAGGTGCGTGGCGGTATCCGAAGAGGGTTTGTAATGCCCTTCCACCACCCGGCCTTGCAGGTTCAGCACCACCATGTCGCTGGCCTGCATTTTTTCGTATTCCACGCCGCTCGGTTTGATGACCATCAGCCCGCGCTCGCGGTCGATGCCGCTGACGTTGCCCCAGGTGAAGGTCACCAGACCAAAAGCCGGCAGCGCCATGTTGGCGTCAAATACACGTTGTTTCAGTGCTTCCGTCATGCGGTTGCCTCCATGTTCAGCCCGGCTTTCTGCATTTTATCCACCACCCAGGCGCGGGCGTTGCGCACTTCCTGCATCGGGTCGGCGGCGGTTTCGCTCCACATTTCGATCAGATACGGCCCGCGATAACCGCTTTTTTGCAGGGTTTCAAAGCAGCGTTCAAACTCCACCACCCCGCTGCCAAACGGCACGTTTTTAAATACGCCGGGCTGGGTGTCTTTAACATGCACCGCGACGATATGCCCTGCGCCGCTCGCCAGTTCCATCTGCACGTCGTTGTCCCACGCCGACAAATTGCCGATGTCCGGATAAAGCTGAAACCACGGATTGTTCAGGTAATGCGTGTAGCCAAGTGCTTTGCTGATCGAATTCATCAGCGGGTAATCCATGATTTCCATCGCCAGCGTGACCTGCGCGCGGCTGGCCATTTCGACGGATTCCTGCAAGCCATCGCGAAAACGCTCGCGGGTATTTTCATTGGCCTGTTGATACCAGACGTCATAACCGGCGAGCTGGATCACGCGGATACCCAAATCCTGTGCCAGCACGATAGCTTTGCGCATGATTTCCAGCCCCTGATTGCGGGTTTCATCGTCTTCTGCACCGAGCGGGAAACGCCGGTGCGCGCTCAGGCACATCGACGGAATACGGATGCCGGTGCGCGAAATCGCATCGACGACCAGCAAACGCTGCTCACGTGACCAGTCAAGCCGCGCCAGCCGGTGGTCGGTTTCATCCACCGACATCTCAACGAAATCGAAGCCCAGCGCTTTCGCCATGGTCAGGCGTGCCAGCCAGTCTTCGCCCGCAGGCAGGGCCTTTTCATAGATACCGAGCGGAACGGCTTTGTGCATCATGCGATGTTCCTTAGCCCCAGAGCTGGCGGATGGATTTTTTGAACTGACGCGCCGCATCAACCGGATCTTTCGCATCGCGGATACTGCGACCGGCAATAAATACGTGAACCGGAATGTCTTTAAACAGCGGCAAATCTTCCAGCGCCAGCCCGCCGGTAATGGTCACTTTGAAGCCCATGCCGGAAAGGCGTTTGATTGCGGTGATATCGGCATCGCTCCACGCCACACCGGCAGCCTGGGCGTCGCGGCTGCGGTGATAAACCACCTGCAGGATACCGGCGTCATGCCATTCCTGCGCCTGTTCCCACGTCCAGTAACCGGTCAGTTCAATCTGTACATCACCGTTAAATTCCTTCGCCACTTCCAGCGCGCCTTTGGTGGTGTTGATGTCGGCGCAGCAAATCACCGTCACCCAGTCGGCGTTGGCTTCAAAACACATGCGCGAGAGGATTTTTCCGGCGTCGGCGATTTTGGCATCCGCCAGCACGATTTTTTCCGGATACAGCGCCTTGAGATCACGCACTGCGCGCACCCCTTCGGCAACGCACAAAATGGTGCCGACTTCGATGATGTCGACTTCGCTGGCGATCAGGCGCGTGGTTTTATAAGCGTCGTCCATCGACTGGTTATCCAGCGCCACCTGCAACATCGGTAATGAATGAGACATAATGAATTCCTTCTCAGATAATGAGTTAGTGAACCGCCGTGGCGGAGGTCAGGTCGATTAAATCCAGCACCTGTTGCGCGGTGGTACAGGCGCGCAGGCGGTCAAAATTGGCTTCATCATCAAACAGGTTCACCACCTGCATGATGCCCACTTCCTGATGCGCGTTGGCATCCACCGCCGCCAGCGTGATGAGGATATCCACCGGATCGTTATCTTCATGGTTAAACACCAGCGGCTTTTTCAGCGTCACCAGCGCGAAACCGGTTTTGATCACGCCCTCTTCCGGGCGACCGTGGGGCATCGCCAGCCCCGGCGCGATCACGAAATACGGCCCGAATCGTTCGACGCCATCGAGGATCGCCTGGTAATAGCGCGGCTCGACCACACCGGCGCTGACCAGCATATCGACGCCAATTTTCACCGCGTCCTGCCAGGTTTCAGCGTCCGCGTTCAGGCAAATAGAATTATTTTCAGCCAGCGAATCTCGCAACTTCATACATCGCTCCTTACTTTTTCAGGTCAGCGGAAAAGTGCGCGTTGATCACGTCCATCACTTTCGGGCCGAAATCTGCTGCTGACAGCATGTTGCGCACGCCAACCACGTATTTGTTGCCGCTGACGGTGATTTCATCCGCCACATGCGTGGAGGCGACAATGATGTCGGCACCGCCCAGTTCTGATTTGTATTCCCCAACCGCGCAGCTGTTCATGGTGTGATCCACGCCTTCCTGCGTCAGAAACTGGCCGATCTTCATCTTCATGATCATCGAACTGCCCTGCCCGCAACCGCATACCGCCAGAATTCGTACTGTCATGGGAATCTCCTTGGTTTGTGAGACGTCATTGGTGTGAAGTCATTAATGAGAAGTGGATTGGCTAAGCGCCTGTTTTTCGGCGTCTTCTTCCGCACGCAACGTACGACCGGCGAAGAACATATACAGCAGCGCGATCACCGCGATAACGCCCATAAAGGCGATGCCGATACTGAAGAAGCCCTGCATCATTGGCGGGGCCAGAATTGACCAGTCAGCCATACCCATCCAGGCGCTGAGGCCGGTGAGTTTGATGGCCCAGACGCAGCCGAAGATTTCGATCATGCCCATCACCAGACAGATTTTCAGCGCCGCGCGCCAGCCGCCGAAGTGGTTGGCAAACACGCCGATGGTGGCGTTGGAGAAGAACATCGGGATGAAACCGGGAATGATCATGATGGACGAGCCCATGCCAAACAGAATGGCGACGGCAATCAGCTGGCCGATGGTGCCCCACATAAAGCCCCAGACCACGGCGTTCGGCGCAAAGCTGTATATCGCCGCGCAGTCGATTGCCAGCACCGCACCGGGGATCAGGCGTTGGGAGATGCCGTTAAAGGCTTCGGTCAGTTCAGCGACGAACATCCGCACGCCCTGAATAATGATGAAAATCGCCACCGCAAACATCAGACCGGTTTGCAGGATGTAGATCGTCCAGTGCGTTTTTCCGGCCATTTGTTGCAGCGTATCGAGGCCAAAGGAACACAGAATAATGCCGAAGAACACGGTCATCACGATGGCGGTAGAGACGATATTGTCGTGGAAAATATTCAGCCAGCCCGGCAGTTTCAGGTCTTCCACACTCTCTTCTTTTTTACCGAGAGCGGGCGCGATTTTACAGGCAATCCACGAGGCAAATTGCTGCTGATGACCAATCGAAAAGCCGCTGTTTTCAGTCACGGCCTGCGTCGGTTTATACATCATGTTCGAGGTGATGCCCCAGTACAGCGACACCAGGATCGCCGTCAGCCAGATGGTGGTCCACATCGGGTAACCCATGATGAAGAAGAACACCGCAATCAGCCCCGCCTGCTGAAACATGATGTGGCCGGTGAGCATGATGGTGCGGATGCCGGTTATCCGGCGGAATACCACCATCAGGATATTCAGCGCGAGGGCAATCAGTACCGCATAACCGACCCAGCTGTAGGCTTCGCCCATGCGTTCGACCGTCGCCATCATCGAGGCGTAGGTGTCTGATATTGCGCCGTTAATGCCATAGACTTCAGAAAGCTTCGCCACCACGGGTTTAAAGGTGCCGGTCAGAATGCCGGACCCTGCCTGTAGCAACATAAAGCCGATAATGGTTTTGATGGTGCCCTTGATGATCACCGTGGCGCTTTTTCTAAGCAGGATGTAACCGAGCATGGTCACAATACCCAGCAGCAACGGCGCGTTGGTCATGACCTGATTAAAAAATACGGTGAAGATGGTGTAGAGGAATTCCATAAGACTCTCCGTCTGACCTTGTTGGATCTCTTCAACGCGCTTAACGAGCAAACTCCGCGCTAAACAGTGAGGGACAGACGCACTCTAATGCTCACATTAAATCAGATAAAGATTCATAATGATTATTTGTGAGCAGTCTCGCAAGATATCGTCACAGGCAGAATGAGCTAACTCACTAAAACCCCCTCAATTCATGATAAATATCAGTCAGATATTATAAAATAATACCGGCAAAAATCCCTTAAAACCCTCCCATCCTGCTTTGCTCACCCCTTCTTAACGCTAAAAATCACCCGTTTATAATCATTGTCACAATGAGTTTTCGGTGATAACTTTCTCACAATCGAATCACATATAATCATTAAATGATTTATTGTGACGTCATTTTAACGCCAACTCAGATGAGGGAATACTATGAGCAAAGTAGAAACGATCAGCCGCGAATCTTGGATCCTCAGCACTTTTCCGGAAGGGGGCACCTGGTTA
Organism: Rahnella victoriana; assembly: GCF_021276285.1. NCBI lineage: Bacteria > Pseudomonadati > Pseudomonadota > Gammaproteobacteria > Enterobacterales > Yersiniaceae > Rahnella > Rahnella victoriana. The sequence goes on along the minus strand of NZ_CP089919.1, from coordinate 1,926,287 downwards.
AACGAAGAGATCGAGCAGGAAAACGTCGCGCCGGGCACCTTCGCCATGTGGTGGCTGGGCTGTACGGGGATCTGGCTGAAGTCTGAGGGCGGCGCAAATATTTGTGTCGATTTGTGGTGCGGCGTCGGCAAGCAAAATCACAGCAGCCCGCTGATGAAAACCGGCCACCAGATGCAGCGCATGGCCGGTGTGAAGAAGCTTCAGCCTAACCTGCGCACCACGCCGTTTGTGCTCGATCCTTTTGCGATCAGGGAGATCGACGCGGTGTTATCCACCCACGATCACAACGATCATATCGATGTGAACGTGGCCGCCGCCGTCATGCAAAACTGTGCTGCCGACGTACCATTTATCGGTCCGCAAACCTGCGTGGATTTGTGGATGAGCTGGGGCGTGCCAGCAAGCCGTTGCATCGTGATGACGCCGGGCAAAGTGGTGCGGATCAAAGACGTGGAAATTCACGCGCTGGATTCATTCGACCGCACGGTGCTGATCACCCTGCCCGCAGAGCAGAAAGCCGCAGGCGTATTGCCGGACATGATGGATCAGCGCGCGGTGAATTATCTGTTCAAAACGCCGGGCGGAAACCTGTATCACAGTGGCGACTCGCATTATTCCAACTATTACGCCAAACACGGCAACGAGTACCAGATTGATGTGGCGCTCGGCTCTTACGGTGAGAACCCGCGCGGTGTGACCGATAAAATGACCAGCGTGGATATGCTGCGCATGGCGGAATCCCTCAACACCAAAGTCGTTATTCCGTTCCACCACGATATCTGGTCGAATTTCCAGGCCGATCCGCAGGAAATCCGCGTGCTGTGGGAGATGAAAAAAGATCGCCTGAAATACGGCTTCAAGCCGTTTATCTGGCAGGTTGGCGGCAAGTTCACGTATCCAAATGATAAGGATAACTTCGAGTATCATTATCCGCGTGGCTTTGACGACTGCTTTACCACAGAAACCGACCTGCCATTTAAATCTTTCCTATAAATACCCGTCATACTTCAAGTTGCAGATGCGTTGACTGCGCTCACTCGCCCCGGTCACTTTGTTAACTACGCTCCCGGGGCGTTCTGAGTTTGTCGCCTTGCTGCAACCCGAATTATTTAGGGTATTGATTGAGGCCGGTTAATTTGCGTCTTCATAAACAATGCATTTCGCAATTACGCTCGTTTATAATCATGGAATAATCATTTGACGATCCTGCCCGGAGCCACCATGACAGAGCCACAACGCCACAATGCCATTCTCGATTTGCTGCAACGTCAGGGGCAGATTTCCGTCGCTGATGTGATTGATCAGTTTGATATTTCCCCCGCCACGGCGCGTCGTGACATCACCAAGCTCAACGAACTCGGCAAACTGCGCAAAGTACGCAACGGGGCAGAAGCGGTCAATCAGCCACGCCAGAACTGGACACCGCTGAATATCCATCAGACGCACAATCTCAACGAGAAAATGCGTATCGCCAAAGCGGCGGCCCAGTTGTGCCAGCCGGGTGAGAGTGTGGTGATTAACTGCGGTTCGACGGCGTTTCTGCTGGGCCGTGAGATGTGCGGAAAAGACATTCAGGTCATCACCAATTATCTGCCGCTGGCCAATTATCTGATTGAGCAGGAGCATGACAGCGTGGTGATCATGGGCGGTCAGTACAATAAAAGTCAGTCCATTACCTTAGCGCCGCAAGACGGCGACGCCAGCCTGTATGCCGGACACTGGATGTTCACCAGCGGCGCGGGGCTGACCCCCGACGGGTTGTACAAAACCGATATGCTCACCGCGATGGCTGAACAGAAGATGCTGAATTATGTCGGGAAACTGGCGGTGCTGGTCGACAGCAGCAAAATCGGCCAGCGCGCAGGCATGCTGTTCAGTCGCACCGAACAAATCAATGTGCTGATCACCGGGAAAGAAGCGAACGAAGAAATCATCGCGCAGTTACGCCAGAAAGGCGTGCAGGTGATCCTGGTTTAACCCTTATCCCTGCTTTTCGTCTGGTCTTCGTCGCGCAATTATTGGGTAGAATGGTGGCATCACCTTTTATGAGGCACGACCAGAATGGAACAATTTGAAGCAATCAGCGTTGAACAAGCCCATACCCGCCTGACGTCCGGCGAAGCTGTGATGGTCGATATCCGTGACCCGCAAAGCTTCACCGCCGCACACGCGCCGGGCGCTTATCACCTGAGCAACGACAGCCTGCCTGCGTTCATTGAGCAGGCCGATGCCAAAACGCCGGTGCTGGTGATGTGTTATCACGGCATCAGCAGCCGTGGCGCCGCGCAGTTCCTGATCGGCCAGGGATTCGAATCCGTTTACAGCGTTGACGGCGGTTTCGAAGCCTGGGCAAAAACCTTCCCGCAAGACATCGAAGCCTGATCCTGCCTTTATTTGCCTCCGGCGCACGCTATAGTCTTTATAACCAGGCTATCCGGTCTGCGCCGAAAATGTTCTTAAGCCGAAAAAGCTACCGTTCTCCAGTGTTGATATAATTTCCGCCTACTATCGACAGGATTTCAAGATGAAACATCTGAACACTTCACGTTCTTTAGGCATGCGTACCCTCGCCGTTCATGGCGGACAACAACCTGATGCCCTGACCGGTGCCATTGCGACGCCGATCACCGCCGCATCCGCATTTTCATACCCGGATTTTGACAGCGGCGCACGCCGTTTCAGCGGTGAAGAACCCGGCTATATTTACAGCCGTTTCGCCAATCCGACGGTGGCCGTTTTCGAACAGAAACTGGCGGCGCTCGAAGGCGCAGAAACCGCCGTGGCCTGCGCCAGCGGCATGGCGGCGATCAGCGCCACGTTGTTTGCGCTGCTGGTGCCCGGTGATGAAATCATTCATATCGGCACGCTGTATGGCGGCACCGAAGGCGTGGTGCGTAACCTGCTGCCACGTTATGGCATAAAACCGGTGCACGTCGCGAATGTGAAAGAACTGGAAGCCGCATTCACCCAAAATACCAAAGTGGTACTGGTGGAAACCCCGGCCAATCCGGGGCTGGATATTGCCGATCTGGCGGAAATCGCCCGTCTGTCTAAAGCCGCCGGAGCCGTCAGTGTGGCGGACAACACCTTTGCCACGCCGTACCTGACGCGCCCGCTGGAACTGGGCATTGATATCGTTCTGCATTCCGCGACCAAATACATCAGCGGTCACGGCGATGCGACCGGCGGCGTGGTGGCGGGTTCGGCGGCACTCATCACGCCCATCCGCACCCTGGGCCTGAAACAGTTCGGCGGCAACCTCAGCCCGTTCGAAGCCAGTCTGCTGATCCGCGGCCTGAAAACCCTGCCGCTGCGCGTGGAAGCCAGCTCGCTGAGCGCACAGGCGGTGGCGGAATTCCTCGACGGGCACAGCGCGGTAGACACCGTGTTTTATCCGGGACTGAAACAGCATCCGGGTCACGCTACGGCATCGAAACAAATGAAACTGTTTGGCGGGATTATGGCCATTGAGCTGAAAGGCGGGCTGAACGCGGCACGAACTTTCCTCGATAAGCTGAGCATCATCACGCAGGCGGTTTCTCTGGGAGACACCGATTCGCTGGCCTGCCATCCGGCGTCCACCACGCACAGCGCCGTCGCGCCGGAAATCCGCCGTCAGAGCGGCATCACCGACGGGCTGGTGCGCATCAGCATTGGCATTGAAGACACCGAAGACCTGATTGCCGATCTGCAACAGGCGCTGGAAGGGGTGTAAAAGACCCGGAAATCGCGCTGAGCATCACATCTCCTGCATGCTAAAGTGTAATTATTATGGCGATATAGCGCATATATCGCCATAATACTTTCAGTTTACACTTCACATTGGCTGCTACTATGCCCCGTAAAACGTCACCTTTGCTCCCGGCAACTGAATCGCTATTAACTGAATTTGGCGATCGTCTTCGTCTGGCGAGGCTGCGCCGCAAACTGACGGCAGCACAGGTCGCAGAACGCGCAGGTATGGTTCCCATGACATTGCGCAATCTTGAACGCGGCAACACAGGCGTCACTCTCGGTGCGTGTCTGGCGGTAATGCAGGTTCTGGGCGTAGAACAAGATCTCAATTTGTTGCTCAAAGATGATCCGTTCGGCCGCCAGTTACAGGACGCCACATTAATTCCCCGTAAACCCATCTCACGCAATTCCCGTTCAAAACGGACGCCTTCATCTGCGCCCTCAGAGAGTCCTTCTTTAAAATCTGAGGAAACGGATACCGAAACTGACTGGGCCAGGGATGATTTTTTAAGTGCCGGTTCATTAGCGTCACTGCTTCAGGAGGGTGAAGATACCGGTAAAAAAACCCCTAAAAGGACGAAGAAATGACGGTAAGGATTGCCGTATATGCCGACTGGAACCCCCTCCCTGCAGCTTTGCGCATCGGTTATCTCAATGTGCATCAGGCCGCAGGTCGTGAAATTTTTGCCTTTGAATATGATCAGGCTGCGCTGGAGCATCCTGATTTTGCCAATCTTCAGCTTGATCCACGGATAGGTTTATTCACTGGCCCCCAATATCCGGCACAAGGGCAGGATATTTTTGGTGCCTTCGCGGATACCAGTCCGGATCGCTGGGGACGGTTGTTGATGAAAAGACGGCTGGAACGGGAAAAACGCGCAGGCGTGGCCCCTGCAACTCAACGTCTGCATGAATCTGATTACCTGCTGGGCGTTCATGACAATTTTCGTATCGGCGCGCTGCGTTTTCGGCTCAATGATGAAGGCAATTTTCTGGATGACCGTCATGATGTCGCGGCTCCTCCTTTCATTCAGATCCGCGAACTCGAAGCCGCCAGCCGGGCGCTGGAAAAGGACAGTGAAAATCAGGATGCCGCGGGTGATGAATGGTTACGTTTACTGATTGCACCGGGCGGATCGCTTGGCGGCGCCCGACCGAAAGCCAGCGTCAGCGCACCAGATGGTCATCTGTGGATAGCAAAATTCCCCAGCATTAATGACGAATATGATATCGGCGCCTGGGAACTGGTGGTCAATACGCTGGCAAAAGCTTGTGGTCTGAATGTGCCTGAAAGCCTTGCCCGCCGCTATGCCAATCCTCACCACTGTTTTTTAGTGAAGCGTTTTGACCGGACGGCAGAGGGTCAGCGTAAACATTTTGCCTCGGCCATGACACTGACCGGCCACCAGGATGGCGATGACGCCTCTTCCGGTGTCAGCTACCTTGAGCTGGCAGCGGTACTTATTAATCAGGGCGCACAACCCAATCAGGATTTATGCGAACTCTGGTCGCGCATCGTTTTCAACTTACTGGTATCCAATACCGACGATCATCTGCGTAATCACGGCTTTCTGCTGGAGCCGGGAAAAGGATGGCGTCTTGCACCGGCCTACGACATGAATCCGGTGGCACAAAGCACAGGACTGAAACTGAATATCAGCGAATCTGATAATGCGATGGATCTCGATTTAGCGCTTTCCGTCGCGCCAGTTTTTCGCATTTCAGACAGCGATGCGCAGGATATCATCTGGCGCTGCCGGCAAATCGTCAGGCAGTGGCCAACAATTGCCAGCAAAATTGGCCTCTCTGCACGCGAGCAAAGTGCGATGTCGTCAGCATTTAGGTTAGCATGACACTGTTAACCAGACGCCTGCTGACAGATAATCGGGCGATACCGTTATCGCCTGTCTACATAACAATGAATTACCGCAGTCAAACAATTAGGGAAATCGCTTAACGCTATGGTGCGCATTCTTAACCTGAACAACCCCCGCCTCGCTCAGGCGTTTGTCGATTACATGGCAACGCAGGGTTTTACGCTGACGATAAAACTTGAAAGTCAGGAAGTGCAGCTCTGGCTGGAGGATGAATCCCGTCTGGAAGAGGCCGAGAAGCAGGTGGCGCTGTTTGTCCGCGATCCGCTGCATCCTCGCTATCAGGAAGCCAGCTGGAAAACCGGCAAGGCGCAGCCGAATTTACGCATGTCGCATACGCCGTTTCTGAAAACCCTGCGCAGCCGCGCCGGACCGCTGACCATCGGCATGATTATGCTGAGTCTGGCGGTGTTTATTCTGCAACAGATGGTCGGTGACCAGCTGGTGATGAGCTGGCTGGCGTGGCCGGACAGTTCGCGCGTTTTCCAGTTATGGCGCTGGTTCACCCCTGCCCTGATGAATTTTTCCTTTATTGCCCTGCTGATTAATCTGGCGTGGTGGTGGTATCTCGCCAGTCAGGTAGAGATGCATCTGGGCAGCGGCAAGCTGTTCACCGTGACATTAATTTCGGCGCTGATCAGCGGCTGGGGCCAGTCGATGGTCAACGGATCCTGGTTCGGCGGATTGTCCGGCGTGGTCTATGCGCTGATGGGTTATGCCTGGCTGACCGGCCAGCTGAAACCGGAAAGCCGTTTGTACGTACCGGGCGGATTGCTGGTCATCTCGCTGATTTTCATGTTTATTGGATATGCAACAGGTGGCGCTGCCGTGTCGAATGCCGCCCATGCATTTGGTCTGGGCCTCGGCCTGATCATGGCATTTGTTGATACGCGCACTCCGCGCAAAAAAAGTAAGTAGGGGATCCGGGTGAAACAAACACAACGCCATGATGCGATTATCGATTTAGTCCGCCAGCAGGGTTATGTCAGCACCGAAGAGCTGGTGGAGCATTTTGCAGTCAGCCCGCAAACTATCCGCCGCGATCTCAACGATCTGGCGGAGCAGAACAAAATTCACCGTCACCACGGCGGTGCGGCATTGCCATCCAGCTCCGTCAACGCGGCCTATAACGACCGTAAAGTGATGTGGTCGGAAGCGAAAGCGCGCATCGCCGAACGTGTCGCCAGCCAGATCCCCGACGGCTCGACGTTGTTCATCGACATCGGCACCACGCCGGAAGCCGTCGCCCATGCGCTGCTTAACCATAAAAACCTGCGCATTGTGACCAATAACCTGAACGTCGCCACGCTGCTGACCGCCAAAGAAGATTTCCGTCTGTTCCTGGCGGGCGGCGAAGTGCGCGCCCGCGACGGCGGTATCATGGGCGAGGCGACGCTCGATTTTATCTCCCAGTTCCGCCTCGATTACGGCATTCTCGGCATCAGCGGTATCGATATGGACGGCTCGCTGCTCGAATTCGACTATCACGAAGCACGCACCAAACGCGCGATTATCGAAAATTCCCGCTGTGTGATGCTGGTGACCGACCATTCCAAATTTGGCCGTAACGCGATGGTGAACCTCGGAAAAATGGATCTGATCCACTATCTGTTCACCGATAAACAGCCGCCGGAAAGCGTGAAGCAAATCATCGACAAATACGACGTGCATCTCGAACTCTGCTGATTTTCCTTCTGTTGCGGAGCGCCGCTCAGGCGCTCCTGTATTCCTCTCCCCGACACATCCCAAAACGAACAATTGCGAAAAAACCCGCCCTTCATGGCGCTCGGTTTCGATTCCCTCTTGCCGTTTTGCTCGAAACCGACACAAAAATGTTACCTTCATCACGCATAATTGTTTTTATTTGGTTAACGCTTGGCTTGTTTGTCGATTCTCGATTACAATCGTGAGCGAAAACGAACATAAAAGAGCTATTTCGAACATCTGGAGGAAGATGACGTGGAAACCAAAGACTTGATCGTAATTGGTGGCGGTATTAATGGTACCGGCATCGCAGTAGATGCAGCTGGCCGCGGGCTGTCTGTTCTGCTGCTTGAAGCGCAAGACTTGGCCTGCGCGACCTCTTCGGCCAGTTCTAAATTAATCCACGGTGGCCTGCGCTATCTGGAACATTACGAATTCCGTCTGGTCAGCGAAGCGCTGGCTGAACGTGAAGTGCTGTTGAAAATGGCACCGCATATTGCCTTCCCGATGCGTTTCCGTTTACCGCATCAGCCGCATTTGCGCCCGGCCTGGATGATCCGCGCCGGTTTGTTCCTGTACGACCATCTGGGCAAACGCACCAGCCTGCCGGCCAGTAAGGGCCTGAAATTTGGCAGCGAATCCGTGCTGAAACCGGAACTGACCAAAGGTTTTGAATACTCGGACTGCTGGGTGGACGACGCGCGTTTAGTGGTCGTCAACGCACAGGAAGTGGAAGAGCGTGGCGGCGAAGTCCGTACCCGCACCCGCGTCACCCGCGCATGGCGTGAAGACGGTTTGTGGATGGTGGAAGCCGAAGATATCGATACCGGCAAAACCTTCACCTGGCGCGCCAAAGGTCTGGTGAACGCCACCGGTCCGTGGGTCAAACATTTCTTCGACGACGGCCTGAAGCTGAAATCGCCATACGGCATACGTCTGATCAAAGGCAGCCATATTGTGGTGCCACGCGCGCACAATCAGCCGCAGGCCTACATTCTGCAAAACGAAGATCACCGCATCGTGTTTGTGATCCCGTGGATGGATGAATTCTCGATCATCGGCACCACCGACGTGGAATATCACGGCGATCCGAAAGACGTGAAAATCGATGACAAAGAAATCGGTTATCTGCTGAAAGTGTATAACGACCACTTTAAGAAACAGCTGACCACCGAAGACATCGTCTGGACCTATTCCGGTGTGCGTCCGCTGTGCGATGACGAATCCGATTCACCGCAGGCGGTGACCCGTGATTACACACTCGACGTGCACGATCAGGATGGCAAAGCGCCGCTGCTTTCTGTGTTCGGCGGCAAGCTGACCACTTACCGTAAACTGGCGGAACACGCGCTGGAAAAACTGGTGAAGTATTATCCGAAAGCCGGTCCGGCGTGGACCAAAACGGCCGTATTGCCGGGCGGGAAACTCAACGGTGACCGCGATACCTACAGCGCCAATCTGCGTACCCGTTTCAAATGGTTGCCGGAATCGCTGGCACGCCGTTATGCCCGGACCTACGGCAGCCAGACGGAGTTGTTCCTCAATGATGCGACCAGCCTGGAATCGCTGGGCGAAGATTTCGGTCACGGATTCTACGAAGCGGAACTGCGCTATCTGGTGGAAAAAGAGTGGGTGTCACAGCTCGATGATGCCATCTGGCGCCGTACCAAACTCGGTATGTGGCTGGATAAAGCCCAGCAACAACGCGTCGCCGAATGGCTGGAAACACACAAACAGCAGAAGAAACATTTGTCGCTGGCGTCTTGATTTAGTTAGCTCCTCCCCCTGCGAAGGGGGAGGCTGGGAGGGGGTTTAACAGACAAAACAAGTGGTTATGCACACTTAACATCTTGTTTTTGACCTTAATACCCCACCCCAACCCTCCCCTTCGCAGGGGAGGGAGCTGATTGAAGTCGCTTCTGAATCCCCCTTCGCAGGGGGAGGAGCTGAAAGTCTCACCTCTATTCCCGCTTTACAACCTCACCGGTTTAATGTTCCAGATCTCATCGGCGTATTCCTGAATGGTACGGTCCGAGGAGAAATATCCCATGTTGGCGATGTTATGCAGCGTGCGGCGCGTCCACTCTTCCGGCAGTTTATACAGCTCATCGACTTTATCCTGCGTATCGACATAACTGCGGTAATCCGCCAGCACCTGATAGTGATCGCCGAGATTAACCAGCGTGTCGAACAGGTTGGTATAACGCTTCGGCTCGGTCGGGCTGAAAACGCCGGTGGCGATTTGCGTCAGCACCTGATGCAGCTCGGCGTCCTGCTCAAAATACGTATGCGGGTTGTAACCTTTCTGGCGTAATGCCTCGACCTGCGGCGTGGTGTTGCCGAAAATAAAGATATTCTCCTCGCCCACATGTTCGAGCATTTCGACGTTGGCACCGTCCAGCGTGCCGATGGTCAGCGCACCGTTCAGGGCAAATTTCATGTTACTGGTGCCGGAGGCTTCGGTACCCGCCAGCGAGATTTGCTCGGAAAGATCCGCCGCCGGAATGATCAGCTGCGCCAGACTGACACTGTAGTTCGGAATGAACACCACCTTCAGTTTGTTGCCGATACGCGGATCGCTGTTGATCACCGTCGCCACGTCGTTGATCAGCCGGATGATCTGTTTCGCCGCATAATAGGCCGATGCCGCTTTACCGGCGAAAATCACCGTGCGCGGTACCCATTCGGCATCCGGCTCTTCCAGAATACGGTTATAACGGGTGATGACATGCAGCACGTTCATCAGCTGGCGTTTGTATTCGTGAATACGTTTGATCTGCACATCGAACAGGCTTTTCGGATCCACCACAATGTTCAGCTTCTGGGCGATAAACAGCGCCAGCCGCTTTTTGTTGTCCAGCTTGGCCTTGCGGATCGCCTGCAGGAAACTCAGGTAATCCAGATTCTGTTTCAGTTCCGCCAGCTGGCTCAGATCCGAACGCCAGGTCTGACCGATGGCATCGTCAATCACCGCCGACAGCGGTTTATTGGCCAGCGCCAGCCAGCGGCGCGGCGTCACACCATTGGTTTTATTGATGAAACGGTCCGGGTAAACGCGGGCGAAATCCGCGAACAGCGACTGCACCATCAGCTCGGAATGCAGTTCGGAAACGCCGTTCACTTTGTGGCTGGCGATCACCGCCAGCCATGCCATACGCACTTTGCGGCCGTGGCCTTCGTCGATAATTGAGACGCGCGACAGCAGGCCGTTATCGTCGGGGATCTTCTCCGCCACTTCTTTCAGGAAGTGATCGTTGATCTGGAAAATAATTTCCAGATGACGCGGCAGGATCTTGCCGATCATGTCCACCGGCCAGGTTTCCAGCGCTTCGCTCATCAGCGTGTGGTTGGTGTAAGAGAACACACGACACACCGTCTCCCACGCGTCTTTCCATTCGAATTTATGCTCATCGATAAGCAGACGCATCAGCTCAGGGATCGACAGCACCGGGTGCGTATCGTTGAGGTGAATAGCAATTTTGTCGGCCAGATTGTCGTAAGTATGGTGCGTGGTGTAATGGCGGTTGAGGATGTCCTGCACGGTCGCTGACACCAGGAAATATTCCTGACGCAGACGCAACTCGCGGCCGGAATAGGTCGAATCATCGGGATACAACACGCGGGATACATTCTCGGAATGGTTTTTATCTTCCACCGCCGCGAAATAATCGCCTTGATTAAATTTACCCAGATTGATTTCGTTACTGGCCTGTGCGCCCCACAACCGCAGCGTGTTGGTGGCGTCCGTGTCGTAACCGGGGATTACCTGATCGTAGGCGCAGGCGATAACTTCTTCGGTTTCCAGCCAGCGGGTTTTGACGCCTTCATGCTGCACACGGCCACCGAAACGCACTTTATAACGGGTGTTGTAGCGCTGAAATTCCCACGGATTACCGTATTCCAGCCAGTAATCCGGCGCTTCTTTCTGCTCACCGTTGATAATGCTTTGCGCGAACATGCCGTATTCATAACGGATGCCGTAACCGCGCCCCGGCAGCGCCAGCGTGGCCAGTGAATCCAGGAAACAGGCCGCCAGTCGTCCGAGACCGCCGTTGCCTAAACCGGGGTCATTTTCTTCGCCGATCAGTTCTTCGAGGTCAAAGCCCATTTCATCGAGGGCGCTTTTCAGGTCGTCATAAATCCCCATCGCCAGCAGCGCGTTGGAGAGTGTCCGTCCAATCAGAAACTCCATCGACAGGTAATACACCTGCCGGACATCCTGTGAGGTTTGCGCCCGGTTAGAACGCAGCCAGCGTTCCACCATGCGATCGCGTACCGCAAACAATGTGGCATTAAGCCAGTCATGTTGTGTCGCAATAGACGGATCTTTGCCGATGATAAACATCAGTTTATAGGCAATAGAATGCTTAAGCGCTTCGACACTGACTGTCGGTGAGTTGTAATTAAACGGTGAAGTCATAACGTTACATTCCCGATCAAGTTAGCTACGTTCAGGGTCAGGACAGCAGGCGGTTGTACAGGACGAGATATTCCTGTGCAGCTACCTTCCAGCCGAAATCAATACCCATGGCGTGTTGTTGGACGTGTCGCCAGTGTTTCGGTCGGCTCCACAAAACAAATGCCCGGCGGATCGCACTTCCGAGCGATTTCCCCGTTGCGTCTTCAAAGACAAACCCGCTGGCGGTTCCGTCAGCCAGATTTTCCAGCGCACAGTCGACCACCGTGTCGGCCAGCCCGCCGGTACGGCGCACCAGCGGCAGGGTGCCGTATTTCAGGCCATACAACTGGGTTAATCCACACGGCTCGAAACGGCTCGGCACCATGATGACGTCCGCCCCGCCGATGATGCGGTGGGAAAACGCTTCGTGATAACCCAGCTGTACGCCGACCTGCCCCGGATTGTCCGCCGCCGCCGCCAGAAATGCCTGTTGCAGCACCGCGTCACCTGCGCCTAACAGCGCCAGCTGGCCGCCACGTTCGAGCAGGTCCGGCAAGGCTTCCAGCACCAGATCCAGCCCTTTCTGGCTGGTCAGGCGGCTGACCACCGCGAACACCAGACGCGAGTCATCCACATCCAGCCCCATCGCCCGTTGCAGATAAGCTTTGTTGACCGCTTTCGAACGCAAATCATCAGCGTCGTAACGCGCCGACAACAACACGTCATCACGCGGCTGCCAGATAGCTTCATCGACACCGTTGAGGATCCCCGTCAGCCGCCCCTGCATTTCGCGTTCCAGCAGCAGAGATTCCATGCCGTAACCAAATTCCGGCCGGGTGATTTCTTTCGCGTAGGTCGGGCTGACCGTCGTCACATGATCGGAATAGAACAGACCGGCTTTCAGGAAAGAAATCTGGCCGTAGAATTCCAGCCCGTGCATCTGGAAGAATTCGCGCGGGATGTACAGCTCATCGAGATGATGCGCGAAGAACAATCCCTGAAACGCCAGATTATGCACCGTGAAAACGGTCTTCACCGGCGCGTTGCGGGCGCGGATATAGGCAGAACACAGCCCGGCGTGCCAGTCATGAGAATGGACAATATCCGGCTTCCAGTGCGGGTCGAAATTCAGCGCCAGCTCGCAGGCCATCCAGCTCAGCAGCGCAAAGCGCAGATGGTTATCCGGATAGGCGAAAGACGATTGATCGTGATACGGACTGCCGGGACGATCGTACAAACCCGGCACATCAATCAGATAAATACCCACGCCATCAAAGTACCCCAGTGAAAGGGTGACGTGTCCGGCAAAGGTCGCCAGCGTACCGATCACCTGCGTTTCCCCCAGTCCTTTTTTGACATCTGGGAACGCCGGAATGAGCACGCGGACATCCGCGCCCTCCGCAATTTGTGCGGCGGGAAGTGCTCCGGCGACGTCAGCAAGGCCGCCCGTTTTTAACAGCGGAAACAGCTCGGAACAAACATGTAAAACCTGCATTCGCGCTCCTGATTATCCCGGTCATCCCGGCGTTCAGCGGGATGACGAAAAGTCGTGCTTTCTAACGTCTGTTTATAGTTTCGCCAGCATCGCGCGCGTCACCAGTACCACGCCCCCTTCCGAGCGGTAGAACCGGCGGCTGTCTTCATCCGCATTCTCGCCAATCACCATCCCTTCGGGGATTTGGCAGGCGCGGTCAATGACACATTTGCGTAAGCGGCATGAACGCCCCACGTTCACATCCGGCAAAATAATCGTTGAGTCGATATTGCAGAAAGAATTGATGCGCACCCGCGGGAACAATACGGAGTGCACCACCACGGAACCCGAGACAATCACACCGCCCGCCACCAGCGAGTTCATGGTCATGCCGTGGCTGCCTGAGCGGTCCTGCACAAATTTGGCTGGCGGCAACGGCTCCATATGGGTGCGGATCGGCCAGTCGCGGTCGTACATATCCAGTTCCGGCGTGACCGATGCCAGATCCAGATTGGCGCGCCAGTAGGCATCCAGCGTCCCGACATCACGCCAGTACGGCGGCAATTCATCATTTTGAGTCACGCAGGAAAGACCAAACGGATGCGCGCGGGCGACGCCCTGACGGGTCAGTTTTGGGATCAGGTCTTTGCCGAAATCATGACTGGATTCCTCACTTGCCATGTCTTCTTCGAGCATGCGAAACAGATAGTCTGCATTAAAAATGTAGATGCCCATGCTCGCCAGCGCCATATCAGGATTGCCGGGCATGGCAGGCGGATCTTGCGGTTTTTCGACAAAACTGGTGATGTGATAATCTTCAGTCACGCCGATAACCCCGAATTCACTGGCCTCGGCGCGCGGGACTTCCAGACAGGCGACGGTACATTCACCGCCCTTCTGCACGTGGTCGATCAGCATGCGCGAGTAGTCCATCTTGTAGATATGATCCCCGGCCAGGATCACCACAAACTCGGCGTCATAGCGGCGAATAATATCCAGATTCTGATAGACCGCATCGGCGGTGCCTTTGTACCAGTGCTCGGTACTGTGGCGTTGCTGCGCCGGGAGCAAATCCACGAACTCGTTCATTTCTTCGTTAAGGAAAGACCAGCCGCGCTGAATGTGCTGAACCAGCGTGTGCGACTGATATTGCGTGATCACACCGATGCGGCGAATGCCGGAATTCAGGCAATTCGACAGGGCGAAATCAATGATGCGAAATTTACCGCCAAAGTGAACGGCGGGTTTTGCCCGGGTTGCGGTCAAATCTTTCAGCCTGGAACCCCGGCCACCGGCAAGGATCAATGCCACGGATTTGAGCGGCAACTGTCGTGCCAGCATGACCGGGTCCCGGTTATCTAATGTCGCCATATCTGACTCCTTCGTTTTTATTATTACCGGCTCTGTGGAGTGAAATCTTGTAGGACACAGAGGGTTTTTGCTGCTGCCCGCCATTGCGAGCCGTCCATGACACGCCGGGGTTCCTCATCAAAAAGCACACTGTTGAACGGTGCGACCGGCTGCCAGTTTCCCGGCGGCAGGTGCATATCCACCTCGTGCAGCGAGGCATTCACGATCAGCAGCCAGCGCCGGGAGAGACAGATTTGCAGCCATTGCTGCGGCCCCTGTTCCCAGTCGCCGGGGCTCATCGGTTGCCCCTGTTGATTCAGCCATTGCACGTCGTCGCTGCCTGCCTGCCACCTGCGGTTTTGCGTCAGTGCCGGAATTTTCCGGCGCAGGGCAATCAGCGCGCTGGTGTAGGCCATCAGGCTGTCATCGGCATTTTCCCAGTCGAGCCAGGTCAGCGGATTGTCCTGACAATAGGCGTTGTTGTTGCCCGACTGGCTGTTACCGAGTTCGTCACCGGCCAGCAACATCGGCGTGCCCTGTGACAGAAACAGCGTCGCCAGCAAAGCACGCTGACTGAGACGGCGCTGTTGCAGAACGTGTGCAGACGCCTCCAGCCCTTCTTCGCCGTGGTTTTGGCTGAAATTTTCGTTATGGCCGTCGCGGTTTTCTTCGCCGTTGGCCTGGTTGTGTTTCTGGTTAAAACTCACGAGATCGCGCAGCGTGAAGCCGTCGTGTGCCGTCAGCATGTTGATGCTGGCGTAAGGTTCGCGCTGTGCGGGATTGAATTTGTCCGCCGAAGCGGCAAAACGTCCGGCAAACTGACCGAGGGAGGTGTCGCCATGCAGCCAGAATTGACGCATATCGTCGCGCCAGATATCGCTCCATTCGGCAAAAGGTGCCGGAAAATTCCCGAGCTGATAGCCGCCGGTGCCGATATCCCACGGCTCGGCAATCAGTTTGGTTTTTGACAGGATTTCATCGTTTTTAATGGCTTCAAACAGCGGCGATTGCGCAGTGAACTCCGGCGTTCTGCCGAGAACAGACGCCAGATCAAAGCGGAAGCCATCGACGTGACATTCGCGAACCCAGTAATGCAGGCAGTCGAGTATCCAGGCGATCACCTCTTCATCCACCAGCCTCATCGTGTTGCCGCAGCCGGTCATGTTGTTGTCTGAGCCGTCATCGTTGAGCCAGTACCAGCTGGCGTTATCGATGCCGCGAAACGAAATAAACGGCCCGTCGATATCCAGTTCCGCGCTGTGGTTGAACACCACGTCGAGGATCACTTCGATGCCCGCCTGATGCAGCGCTTTGACCGCCGATTTAAACTCATTCAGCGCCGACACGCCGCCCTGTCCGCTGGCGTAACGCGGTTCCACGGCGCAGGGTGCCAGCACGTTGTAGCCCCAGTAATTGCTCAGTCCGAGTCGTTGCAGACGCGGCTCGTCGGCATGATGTTGTACCGGCAAAAGCTCTATCGCCGTCACACCCAGATGCTGCAAATACTCCAGCATGACCGGATGCGCCAGCCCGGCGTAGGTGCCGCGCAGGGCGGCGGGAATATGCGGATGCTGACGGGTCAGCCCGCGCACATGCGCCTCGTAAATCACCGTTTCGCCCCACGGTCTGGCGGGCGGTTTATCATCGCCCCAGTCGAAATTCCCGGCGACCACCACGGATTTTGGCGCAACCACGGCGCTGTCTTTATCGTCCGGCGCATCGGTGCCGCCGGTAAAACGTGCGTTATCAAGCAGCACGCCGTCTATCGCCCGGGCGCTGGGGTCGATCAGCACTTTTTTCGGGTTAAAACGATGGCCGTTTTTCGCATCGAACGGTCCGTAAACCCGGTAACCATAGCGTTGTCCGGCTTTCAGATCCGGCACAAACCCGTGCCACAGATTGCCGGTGCGGCCGGTTAAAGGCAGATGCTGCTCGCTACCGCTCTCATCAAACAGGCACAAGTCGACTTTTTCCGCATGGGCGGAATACAGGCAAAAATTGACGCCGTTATCTCTGAGATGCGCACCAAAAGGTGCAGGCAGACCGGGCCCGGGTTGTTTCATTACGCCTCCCTTCGCAGATACACAGTGGCCAGCGGCGGGATCACCACGCTGATGGAGTGATCGCGCTGATGGTGGCCAATATTTTCACTGTAAACATCGCCGCCGTTGCCGACATTGCTGCCACGGTAGTAATGCGAATCGGTGTTGAGAATTTCACGATAACGGCCCGGCTGACTGATGCCGATGCGGTAGTGCTCACGCGGCACTGGCGTGAAATTGCTGATAACGATGATTTCACCGCCATTTTCGTCGCGACGTGCAAAGGCGAAAATCGAGTTTTCGTGGTCGTCGACCACCAGCCATTCAAAGCCGCGCGGGTTGTAATCCAGTTCATACAGCGGCGCATTGGCCTGATAGGTCAGATTCAGGTCGCGCACCAGATGTTGCACGCCGCTGTGCCAACCTGCCGGGTCATCGAGCAGATGCCAGTCGAGGCTGGCGTCAAAATTCCACTCTCGCCCCTGCGCAAATTCTCCGCCCATAAACAGCAGTTTTTTGCCCGGATGCGCCCACATAAAGCCGTAATAGGCGCGCAGGTTGGCAAACTTCTGCCAGACGTCGCCGGGCATTTTATCCAGCAGGGATTTTTTGCCATGCACCACTTCATCGTGCGAAAGCGGCAGCATGAAGTTCTCGCTGTAGGCGTAAAGCACGCCGAACGTCATGAGATTGTGATGGTATTTGCGGTGAACCGGATCGAGCTGCATATACGCCAGCGAGTCGTGCATCCAGCCCAGATTCCATTTGTAATGGAAACCCAGCCCGTTGGCATCCGGCGGCATGGTGACGCCCGGATAATCAGTGGATTCTTCCGCTAACGTCACTGCGCCGCCGAGTTCACGGCCAATCGTATGGTTGGTGTATTTCAGGAAGGAAATGGCTTCGAGGTTTTCGCGGCCACCGTAATAATTGGGGATCCACTCGCCGGCTTTGCGGCTGTAATCGCGGTAAATCATCGACGCCACCGCATCCACGCGCAGACCGTCGATGCCGAAGCGTTCTATCCAGTAAAAGCCGTTGCCCGCCAGATAGTTTCGTACCTCATGACGGCCATAGTTGTAGATCAGGGTATTCCAGTCCTGATGGTAGCCTTCGCGCGGATCGGCATATTCGTACAGCGCGGTGCCGTCGAACTGGGCCAGCCCGTAGGCATCGCTCGGGAAATGCCCCGGCACCCAGTCGAGAATGACGTTCAGACCGGCGTTATGCGCGGCATCGACAAACGCCTTGAACTCCATCGGCGTGCCAAATCGGCGGGTCGGCGCATACATGCCGAGCGGCTGATAACCCCAGCTGCCGTCGAACGGATGCTCGTTGACCGGCATCAGTTCGATATGCGTGAAGCCCATCCATTTGGCGTACGACACCAGTTGTTCGGCCAGCTCGCCATAACTGAGCCAGAAATTGTCGTCGGTATGACGACGCCAGGATCCCAGATGCACTTCATAGACAGAAACTGGCTGATTCAGCGCATTGGCTTTCTTTCTGCTTTCTGAATGCGGCACAACGTCCGGTAATTTACGCACGCACGAGGCGGTGTCCGGACGCATCTGCGCCTCAAAGGCATAAGGGTCGGCGCGCAGGCTGACATGCCCGCGGCAGTCGATAATTTCGAATTTATACAGCTGACCTTCGCTGACGGCAGGAATGAACAATTCCCAGATACCATTTTCGCGGCGCTGACGCATCGGGTGGCGGCGGCCGTCCCAGAAGTTGAATTCACCGACCACGGAAACCCGCGTGGCGTTTGGTGCCCAGACCGCAAAACTGACGCCATCGACGTCATCCAGCGTTTGCAGATGCGCGCCGAGTTTTTCGTAGGGCCGCAGGTGCGTGCCTTCCGCCAGCAGCCAGATATCCAGCTCCTGCAACAGCGTGCCGAAGCGGTACGGGTCGTCAATCACATGGAGATTTTCGCCCCAGCGGACTTCCAGTTTGTAGCGAAACGCATTTTTACGGCGCGGGATCAGGCCGACGAAGAAACCGCGATCGTCATAACGACGCAGTTCCGCCACCTGCTTACCCTTTTCTACATCGATGACCCAGACCTGATCGGCATCCGGCAACAGGGCACGCACTTCCAGCCCGGCGGCCACAGAATGCATGCCCAAAAGAGAAAAAGGATCAGCGTAGTGGCCAGATATAATTTGATTAATAACGTGCTGATCGGGAAGTACAGACATGTATTTCGTCCTATGATTAATTAAATCAATAAATCCAATAAAATCATTCAGGTATTCAATACGAAACGTGATCCCAGTGTGCTCCCCTTTTTATCGCCGCTTTGTGATCCGGCTATGTTTCAGTTTTGCCAAAAGGTGCGCGATGACGCTTACGCTCACAATTTCCAAATAAGTGCTTATTTCAGCTTCTCAAAGAGGCAGAGCTCTTCTACTAAGCATAGACAAAGGTTCGAAAAATCAGCGTGAAGAAACTGAGGAATTTTTCGCAAAATGAAATTCAGAGAGTTGCGCTGGAAAAAGGCGGATAAAGGGTGAAGTGAGGGATGGCAGATACAAAAACGGGACACCGTGCTGGTGTCCCGTGCGAAATCATCTCAAAGAAAACAGGGCAGTTTTCCCGTCAGAGTAAGATCCTTAACATGCGGCGCAACGGCTCTGCCGCGCCCCACAGCAGCTGGTCACCGACGGTGAACGCAGACAGATATTGCGGGCCCATATTCAGTTTACGCAGACGGCCCACCGGGGTGTTCATGGTGCCGGTGACCGCCGCCGGTGTCAGTTCACGCATCGACAGTTCACGGTCATTCGGGATCACGCGAACCCAGTCGTTATGCGACGCCAGCATCTGTTCGATTTCCGGGATCGACACGTCTTTTTTCAGTTTCAGCGTGAACGCCTGGCTGTGGCAACGCAGCGCGCCGATGCGCACACACAGGCCATCCACCGGAATAATGTCGGAAGTGCCGAGGATTTTGTTGGTTTCCGCCTGACCTTTCCATTCTTCTTTGGTCTGGCCGTTATCGAGCTGTTTGTCGATCCACGGGATCAGACCGCCCGCCAGCGGAACACCGAAGTTATCGGTCGGCAACGTGCCGCTGCGGGTCAGCGCCGTCACGTTACGTTCGATATCCAGAATGGCGGAGGCCGGGTTTTGCAGCTCTTTCGCCACGCTGTTATGCAGCATGCCCATCTGGGTCAGCAGTTCACGCATGTGACGCGCACCGCCGCCGGACGCCGCCTGATAGGTGGCAACAGACGCCCACTCGATCAGGTCATTGGCAAACAGGCCGCCGAGCGACATCAGCATCAGGCTGACGGTACAGTTACCGCCCACAAAAGTTTTAATGCCTTTGTCGATGCCCTGGTGGATCACGGCGCTGTTCACCGGGTCGAGGATGATTATCGCGTCATCTTCCATTCTCAGAGAGGATGCTGCGTCAATCCAGTAGCCGGACCAACCGATTTCACGCAGCTTCGGATAGATTTCATTGGTATAATCGCCGCCCTGACAGGTGATGATAATGTCCAGTGCGCTCAGAGCGTCCAGATCATAGGCATCCTGCAAGGTTCCAGACTGACCCGTGAAAGAAGGCGCGGCCTGACCGTGCTGAGAGGTGGAGAAGAATACCGGACGGATAGCGTCGAAATCGCGTTCTTCAATCATGCGTTGCATGAGTACAGAACCGACCATTCCACGCCAGCCAACGAAACCTACATTTTTCATAATATCTGTCCTGCCCTGAGGGTGATAACTGCTTAAAACGGCTCGAACGCGCGCCTGCACTAAGAGAGTGCCTGTTTTGCTGCACTGTGCCCCGTTAACGCGCGGGTCTACCACCTTACAAAATGCACCAAAAGTGGCAAGTGAATTTAATCAATAGTGCAGCCTTTAATAGCAGCACGACTTATAACAGGCGTTTTAAGCCGAATTATTCTGAGGTAGTCATGACCGAAATGATTTCAGCAACCATATTGCTGTTTTTAATTATGGATCCGCTGGGCAACTTACCGATTTTCATGTCGGTATTAAAACATCTCGACCCGAAACGCCGCCGTGTGGTGTTGATCCGCGAAATGCTGATCGCCCTGATCCTGATGCTGATTTTTCTGTTCGCCGGGGAAAAAATCCTGTCGTTCCTGAATCTGCGCACCGAAACCGTGTCGATTTCCGGCGGTATTATTCTGTTCCTGATTGCCATCAAAATGATTTTCCCGTCGGAAGAGAAAAGCAGCAGCGGCCTGCCTGCCGGTGAAGAACCCTTCCTGGTGCCGATGGCGATCCCGCTGGTCGCCGGTCCGTCGATCCTCGCCACGCTGATGTTGCTTTCGCACCAGTACCCGAATCAGATGAGCCACCTGACGCTGGCCCTGTTTATCGCCTGGGGACTGTCGATGGCCATCCTGTTGCTGTCCAACCTGTTCCTGCGCCTGCTCGGCGACAAAGGCGTCAGCGCCCTCGAACGCCTGATGGGCCTGATTCTGGTCATGCTCTCAACGCAAATGTTCCTCGACGGGATCAGGGCGTATTTGAAGATTTAGCGACAACAGGAAACGAAAAAGGCGAGCCATCTGGCTCGCCTTTTTTATGCTAACAATATGCCGTCAGACGACCATCGACAGCAGCAGGCATCCGCCCAGACCACACAGGGAGATGATGGTTTCCAGCACCGACCAGGATTTGAAGGTTTCGACAATGCTCAGGTTGAAGTACTCCTTGAACAGCCAGAAACCCGGATCGTTGACGTGCGAGAAAATCACGCTGCCGGAACCGACGGCGATCACCATCAGCTCAGGACTGACGCCGGTGGTGGCGATCAGCGGCGCGGCGATACCGCCTGCGGTAATGGCCGCCACGGTGGCGGAACCCAGTGCGATACGCAGCACGGCGGCAATGGACCAGGCCAGCAGGATCGGCGACAGGTTGCTGCCGTGCATCAGGGCAGCGATATATTTTTCAATCCCGCTGTCTACCAGCACCTGTTTGAACGCCCCGCCACCGCCAATGATTAACAACATCATCGCGATGATTTTGATGGAATCGCTCACGGTCGCCATCACTTCATCCATCTTACGGCCACGGTTGAGGCCGAAGGTGAAGATAGCGATCAGCACCGCAATCAACGTGGCCATTACCGGGTCGCCGAAGAACTCAGCATACGCCAGCACCGGATGGCCTTTCGGCAGGATCATTTCGCAGACCGCGCGGAATGCCATCAGGATAACCGGCACCAGTGACGTCGCCACGCTGACGCCAAAGCCCGGCATCTCTTCTTCCGTGAAGGTTTTCGGGTTGAACAGACCTTCCGGCACCGGTTTGTCGATCCCTTTCAGGAAGCGTGCATAAACCGGACCGGCCAGGATCACGGTCGGCACCGCCAGCAGTGAACCGAACAGCAGGGTTTTACCCATATCGGCATGGAAAATGGTGGCAATCGCCGTCGGGCCAGGGTGCGGAGGCAGGAAACCGTGGGTGACGGATAACGCCGCGGCCATCGGCACACCGACGTACAGCAGTGGCAGACGCGCTGCCGCCGCCACGGTGAAGACCAGCGGCAGCATCAGCACGAACCCGACTTCATAGAACAGTGCAAAACCGACGATGAAACCGGTCAGCACAATCGCCCACTGAATGTGTTCGCGACCAAATTTTTCGATAAGCGTGGTGGCGATACGTTGTGCGCCCCCGCAATCCGCCAGCATTTTACCGAGCATGGCCCCGAAGCCCATGATCAGCGCCAGACTTCCCAGCGTGCCGCCCACCCCGTTTTTGATCGAGGTGATGACTTTATCGACCGGCATTCCCTGCATGATCCCCACCGCCAGCGCGACGAGAATCAGTGCAATGAAGCCATTAAGCTTAAATCGGATCATAAGTAACAACAGCAGTGCGACACCCACCGCTACAATAACTAATGGCATATTTTTCCCCTCATGCTGTCACGGCGGTATGTCAAAAAACCGGGTGACGCATTGTTTTTAATTTTCAAGATGTTGTAGGAATTAACAGTGCAACGGGTACAGACCGCGACCGCTAAAACAGCAGTGCATTCCTTTGTGATATTAGTCACATCTCCATTTGTTACCGGTATCATGATACCGGTAACATGCTAATATTAGGACTCACTACGCAGTCAAAATGTTCATTTTGGGATAGAGATCATACTTATGGCAGGACAAAGCATCATTCTGATGGGCGTGTCAGGCAGCGGTAAATCCACCGTCGGCGCGGCACTGGCCCGTGAAATTAACGCGAAATTTATCGACGGCGATGATCTTCATCCCCGCGCCAATATTCAGAAAATGGCCAGCGGCACGCCACTGAACGACGACGACCGTGCGCCGTGGTTATTGCGCCTGAATGACGCGGCCTACAGCCTGCGCCATAAAAATGAAACCGGCATTATTGTCTGTTCTGCGCTGAAACGCCGCTACCGCGACGCGCTGCGTAAAGACAACGAAGGCATGGTGTTCATCTACATGAAAGGCAGTTTTGATGTGATTGCCGAGCGCCTGAAAGCCCGCGCCGGACATTTCATGCCGACCGATTTACTGCGCAGCCAGTTCGATGCCCTCGAAGAACCGGGCGAAGATGAGCCGGATGTGTTGCGGGTGAATATCGATCACAAACTCGATGGTGTGGTGGATCGTTGTATCGCGGCTTTGAAGACGGTACAGAAGTAAGACTTTCTCCTCCCCCTGCGAAGGGGGAGGTCGGGAGGGGGTTTTAATGGCAGCGCTGTCTTCTGCAAAACCCACACCCCATCCCAGCCTTCCCCTCGTGAGAGGGGAAGGAGTAAAAGATCAGATACTTCCACCCGCAGATATCGTAAATCCGACATCTACCATCCTCGGTACTACTTCTTCGCCACGTAATCTTGCCAGCAGGTGTTCAGCAGAAATCTGCCCCATTCTTTCGCGCGGCGTGAGTACGCTGGCCAGCGGCGGCTCCATCGCCTGTCCCATGTTGTGTCCGTGGAAACCGGCAATCGCCATTTGGGACGGGATTTTCAGCCCCTGACGCTGGCATTCAAAGAACGCGCCCGCCGCGAGGTCATCGTTGGTGCAGAAAATACTGTCGATTTGCGGCCAGTCTTTTTGGGCCTGACGCAGTAATTCCGCCCCACCGCTGTAACTTGAGGAACGGCTGGTCATCACGCTGTACGGCTCCAGCCCGGATTCGCGCATCGCCTGCTCGTACCCCTGCTGTTTGATAATGGTTCGTTCGTCCTGACGGGCGCCGAAGTACACCACATGGCGGTGCCCGTGCGCGATAATTTGCTGGGTCATCTGCCGTGCCGCTTCGAAGTTATTAAAACCCACCGCCAGATCCACACACGGCGACACGCAGTCCATCATTTCCACCACCGGAATACCGGCCACTTCAATCATCTTCAGCGTTCGCGCCGTGTGATGGCGTTCGGAAAGAATAAGCCCGTCAATATTGTAGGAAAGCAGCGAGGTCAGACGCTGTTCTTCGCGCTCCTGACTGTAGCCGTAGTGTGCCAGCATGGTCTGGTAGCCGTGAATATCGGTCACGCTTTCGATGCCGCGCAGTACTTCCGCGAACACCTGATTGGTCAGCGACGGCAGCAGCACGCCGATGGCGCGGCTTTTGGCGTTAGAAAGAATGTCCGGGGCGCGGTTGGGGATGTAACCCAGCTCATCGAGCGCCGCAGAAATCTTTTCCTGCAACGCGCCGGAAACCTGTTCAGGATTGCGCAAATAACGGCTGACCGTCATTTTGGTGACGCCCACTTTATCGGCAACATCCTGGAGTACGGGTCTTTTTTTCTTGATATTCATCAATGAGATGGTGCCGCTGAAAGGTTAAGGGATCAGAGTGTGATGTTAGCAAACAATCGCGCAGGCGGATATCCGTTGCTGCGCGACATGAGAGGTTTGTCAGGAAGGGAGGGAAAGCTGGCCGCGAACCGGTGCGCTGAGGCCGGCAGAAAACTGCCCGGCCAGCAGCGCCATGGCACGTTGCGCCAGTGTTTCCAGCGGATATGCAATCGCCGGAACCGCCGAAACCCCCGGTGGCAACGTGCTGCCGAGGCTGAAGACCATCACGTTTTCGGGAACGCTGCGCCCGTGCTGCATCAGCTGACGAAGCGCATCCTGCGCGGTGGCGTCGTCCGGCACCAGCAGCGCGTTGAACGGCACGTTCTGCGCCAGCAACTGTGTCAGCGCCTGCGCGCCGCTGTGCACCAGCCGCCGGTCATAAGGCAGCAGAAATTTCTCCAGCGCCAGATGATAACCCTGAAGGATCTGCCCTGCCGCTTCCTGACTTTCCGGATTGATCAGGGCAATCTGTCTGCGCCCTTGTTTCAGCACATACTGACAGGCAGTTTCGGCCGCGAAGCTGCGGTCAAAATGAATGCTGCGCTCTGAATCCGCATCGAGACAGTCAATGGTGATGACGTTTTCGGGCAGTTTGGGCAACGCAAAACGCGCGCCGATCACAATCATCGCATCGCACAGGCCGCGGCCAATTTCGTCCACAGAGTGCGTCAGGCTCGCCGCGTCGGTGGCAAAGCGCAGCAACAGATACTTCTGGTTCAGCCGTAATTCTTTTTCCAGCGCGTGAAGATAACCGGTGGACTGGTTAATGTTTTCCGTCGCACAAATCACCCCGATACAGCCGGTGGATTGCGTGGACAGCGACTGCGCGATCACGCTCGGTTTGTATTGCAGCGTTTCCACCGCCTGCATTACGGCCAGGCGGCTTTCCTCTTTCACACCGCGGCTGCCACTCAGGACACGGGACACCGTCGCTTTCGACACCTTCGCCAGCCGCGAAACGTCGTTAATGTTTGCCATGTCTTTCCTTGTGTTAATCGAAACCGTTATTTTTAGACACCGCCGCAAACCATTCGCCGCTTTTCTTCACGGTACGTTTCTGCGTTTCCAGATCCAGCTGAATGAAACCATACCGGTTTTTATAGGCATTCATCCATGACCAGCAATCAATAAATGTCCACATGTGATAACCCAGACAGCCGCTGCCTTCCTGTAAAGCACGATGCAGCCATTTCAGATGCCCGCTGACGAACTCAATGCGGTAATCATCCTCAATGCGGCCATCCTTTTCAAAGCGCAATTCATGCTCCACGCCCATGCCATTTTCGGAAATGAAACAGCGCGGATTGCCGTAGTTTTCGCGCAGATTGGTGAGGATATCGTAAATGCCCTGTTCGTAGATTTCCCAGCCACGGTGCGGGTTCATTTTACGGCCCGGCATCACGTAGTTATCGAAGAACCATTCCGGCATAAACGGACTTTCCGGATTCACCATACTGTCGCGACACTGAATGCGGCGCGGCTGGTAATAGTTGATGCCGAGTAAATCTACCACGCCCTGCTGCAGCAGTTCTTTATCGCCCTGCTGACACGCCGGAAGCTGATCGTGCTTTTTCAGCAATTCCACCAGTTCCTGCGGATATTCACCGCGCAGCGCCGGATCGAGAAAACTGCAGTTAAACATCAGGTCTGCAATGTTGGCGGCTTTCAGATCGGCCGGGTTTTGCGAACGTGGATAAGACGGCGTCAGGTTGAGGATAATGCCGATTTCGCCGCTGAGATGGCGGGCGCGATAAGCTTTCACCGCCAGCGAATGCGCCAGCATGGTGTGATACGCCACGGTGGCCGCCCGTTTGAAATCCACCACGTTCGGGTAATGGAAATCATACAGATAGCCGCCTTCCACCGGCACGACCGGTTCGTTGAAGGTAAACCAGTGCTTCACGCGGTCGCCGAACAGTTCAAAACAGGTATCGGCATATTTTTCATATGCCTGCACCACGTCGCGGTTTTCCCAGCCGCCGATTTCCTGCATCGCCATCGGCATATCGAAGTGGAACAGATTGATAAACGGCTGCACACCCTGCGCCAGCATTTCGTCGATCACCTGATTATAAAACGTCACCGCTTCCTGATTCACGTCACCCCTTCCGTTGGGGATCAAACGCGCCCAGGAAATCGAGGTGCGAAACGTGTTGTGATTCAGCTGTTTCAGCAGGGCGATGTCTTCACGCCAGTTCTTGTAAAACGTGGAGGTCTCCTGCGGGCCGACGTCGTTGTGAAAACGTGTTGGCTGCTGTGAATACCAGTGATCCCATACCGTCGCGCTTTTGCCGTGGCTCAGTGTTTCACCTTCCGTCTGCGGCGCTGAGCTGGCACTGCCCCACCAGAATTCTTTTGGAAATGCGTATTTCATCGTCATCCTCGCTGTCCGTTAGCTTTACGTTTTTAACTGTGAATGGTTAAGAATTCGCCGGCACGGCATTGCCCGCCGTCTGTGCCGTGGCTTTTTCCGCTTCCTGTTTCAGCAACGTACGTTCATAGGCTTTCAGGAACGGGTAATACATTACGGCTGATAACACCATACAGAACAGGCACATAATTACCGGACTGAATGCCCAGTTTGCGGCCCATGACGCACCAATCGGCGCAGGTGTTGTCCAGGGTGTGAGCGAGACCACTTGTGCAACCCAGCCCAGTTTGGTGGCGGTGTAGGCAAAGACAGCGTTAAGCATCGGCACCAGCGTGAACGGCAGGAAGAACACCGGATTCATGATAATCGGCGTGCCGAACAGGATCGGTTCGTTGATGTTAAAGAAGCTTGGCACCACGCCCATGCGGCCAATAGTGCGCAGGTGCACAGCTTTGCTGCACAGCAGTAAAATCGCCAGCGGCAGGGTCGAACCGACGCCGCCAATCAGCAGATAGTGATCCCAGAATCCTTGCAGATAAATGTGTGGCAGCGGCGCGCCGGCCTGCAATGCGGTCTGATTCAGCGCCAGATTGGTCATCCAGAACGGGTTCATGATGCCGGTGACAATCAGCGCACCGTGAATACCGGCAAACCACAGCACCTGGCAGATAAATACCGAGATCAAAATCGCCGGCAGGGAATCCGAGGCGGACACCAGCGGTGCCAGCAAATGCATGATCGCTTCAGGAATAATCATGCCGGTTGTCGACTGAATAAACAGGTTCAGCGGATGTAATGTGGCGACAATCACCACCACCGGGATCAGGATTTCAAACGAACGCGCCACGCCGGTCGGCACTTCTTTCGGCAGGCGGATGGTGATGTTGCGGCGTTTGAGCAGCGCATACACTTCGGCGGCATAAATCGCCGTCAGAATGGCGGTAAAGATGCCTTCGCCGGAAAAATATTGGGTGGAGATTTGCTTGTCATGGTACGGCGCGGCGACCAGCAGAAACGCCATAAAGGCCAGCAAACCGGTCATGATCGGGTCGAGTTTGTAATGCTTGCCGAGACTCGCCCCGATGCCAACGGAGATGAAGAAGGTCATCACGCCCATGCTCAGATACCACGGCAGCATCAGCTGTTCGCGGTATTTCAGCGACAGATCCAGCCAGCCGCGCGCGAAGCCCCAGGTGGTGTCCGGCGAGAAAGGCGGGAAGATAAACACCAGCATGAACGAGCCGATAATCATAAACGGCAGCGCGGCGATAAAGCCGTCGCGGATGGCAATGACATGCCGCTGTTGGCCGACGCTGCCCGCCAGTGGCGTGATGTGTTTTTCGATGACGTTAACCATCGCCTGATAGAGACCACTCATACGCGGCTTCCTTCCCGTGCGATCAGGCCGTAAGCGAAGTCCAGCACGTTGTCGCCGCGCTGCATGCCATAATCCATCATGTTGATGGTCTCGACCGGAATATTAAATTCTGCGGCTCTTTTGGATAAATCAGCCTGCATGTAACGCACCTGCGGCCCGAGCAACACCACCTGATAATCACGGAATTTTTCGTCAAATTCGCTGGCACCGAAGGCATCGATCTGCACTTCTTCGCCGCGCTCTGCCGCCACTTCTTTCATTTTGCGCACCAACAAACTGGTCGACATCCCCGCCGAACAACAAAGCATGATTCTTTTCATTTTGCTTCACTCCCAGATGATTTATGTTCTGCCCGTTTCTTCTTGCTGAGGGTATTTGAGGCGTTATGGAAACCGGTTTCCATGCCTTCAGGGGAAATGTGCGAGCCTGTTCATAAAATTTCATGCCGTTTGTCCGGCGATGTGAAATGTTTCACATTTTGCGTAAATGTCTTTCGCAGAGAGAAAAAGAGCAGCTAAGGGAAAATGCCGCCTCACAATTATCACCGCACTCTCACACCGGGTATCATCCCTCTGATTTATTCCGCCAATAAACAACATAAAACCCTATTAATCTCACCGGCGAAAAACAATGAAAAATTGATATTGAATGATTTTATGCCCTGAGGATTAATGAATACATTGTCCGGCATTCACCGCTTATTATCTTTAAGGAATGCCTGATGCCGGCGTTTAACACCTGTAAAATAACACGATGTATTCTGCTGGCGTGTTGCCTGCCCAATATTGCCGTCATGAGCGCCAGTGCGGCAAATTACACCCTGCCATTGCTGCTGACGAACAATCAAAAGCTGACCTTTTCCACCAAGGATAACGAAAACATCGTTGCTGATAACCCGCTGATAAAATACGGGATCATGGTCAATAACGGTGCACAACTGACGTTCCTGGCTAACACGTTCAACGCGTCCGGCAGCCAGCTTGGCTCCTCGCTTGTCGCGCAAAATGGCGGTGTCATTAATATCGGAAAAGATTCCGTGATTAATCACAACAGTCAGTCCGGGGAAATTTCCCATGCGGTAACGATACAAGATGCAGGCAGTGTTTTAAATATCAACGACGCGACCCTTAATTCTAACAGTGCGGCAGTGGTGATTAATAGTAACGCCACGGCGAATATGATTAATGCCACCGTTAATGCCCGTAATGCGGACAATGCCTTGGAAGTGAATAATGAGTCCACACTGAATGCCGTTGGTTTAACGGTGAATCATCTGGGGGGAACGTCCAATAGTTCGGCCATTGTTATCAGTAATTCTGATGCAACATTACTGAATACGTCACTTTTGTCTCAGGTTCGTCAGGGAATAACGATCGAAGGTTCCAATGAACGTTTTTCAAATGTCACTTATGAGCGCGGCACCATCATCACAAAGAGTGATCAAAGCAATGCCGTGATAGTGGACTTCGGTAACCTGAAAATGAGCGATGTCGATATCGAAACATCCGGGCAATATGCCAACGGCATGATGGTAGAAAACGGCAGTAATGTGCAGATCAGCGGTGGCTCCATCACCACTCAGGCCCCCATGACTAACGGGATAACCGTGATCGGTGCCAATGATCTGATACTGGAAAATGGAATGCGTATTTCTACGCCAGGTGATACTTCTAAGGGTATCGACCTGCAAGCCGCTCCGATGACGGAGAATGAATTACAAAAACTTCGCCTTGATAATTCAACCATCACCAGCGGCAATGTCGGCATCAGCAAGATTTACGACGGTAATGCTCAATTGGTCATCGATAACGCCACCCGTATTTCAGGCATTAACGCGGCCATGACCTTTGCCGGCAACGGCACCACCACGGTGAATGTCAGTGATCAAAGCCAGATTATCGGCAACATTATCAATGCCACCACCGCGAAAACGAACATGACGCTGGACGCCTCCGTACTGACCGGCGCGGTGCAAAACCTCAGTTCGCTGTCGCTGAATAATCAGTCGGTGTGGAATCTGACCGGCGATTCCGTGCTGGGTAATGTCTCGATGGATAACAGTCTGCTGAACTTCACTCAGCCTCAGCAGGACAGTTTTCGCACGCTGACCGCGAATACGCTGTCCGGCAACGGGGCATTGAACCTGAATACCCGGCTTGGCAGTGATGATTCCCCGACCGATTTACTGCACATTACAGGCAACGCCAGCGGACAATTTGGCGTGCTGGTCCGCAATACCGGCGGCAGCGGTGCGCTGACGCAGGGCGACGGCATCCGGCTGGTGCAGGTGGATGGCACTGATACGTCCTCGCTGAAACTGCTGAAAAAAGTCAGCGCAGGGGCGTTTGATTATTACCTGTATAAAGGCAGCCCGACCTCGTCGAAAGACTGGTATTTACGCACTTATCTCGAGCCGGTGCCGCCGCCGGAACCGGTGCCTGATCCGACACCTGACCCGGATCCGACGCCCGACCCGACACCGCAGCCCACGCCTAAGCCGGTGATCGCCTACCGGACGGATGTCGTCGGATATATTGCTTCGCCCTTCCTTAACCGGCAGTACGGTTTTAACTCGATGGGGTCTTACCATGAACGTACCGGCGACAGTGTGAAACGCAGTCAGGACGGGACCTGGGGGCGCGTCGGCGGGTCGCATGATAATTATGATGTTGGTCGTTTCAGTTTTGACAGCGACATTCGCTATATCCAGATCGGCAAGGATTTGTATCAGGATGACACGCCGCGCGGCAACACGGTGCATGCCGGGGTGATGATTTCGCTGGGCGATCAGAAAACCGGCAGTTCGGACAGCGCACGCAGGCTGGTCGGGGAATCCGCCGATACCGGAGATGTGTCGACCGATGCTTACGGCGTCGGGGGCTATTACACCCTGAAAACCAACGACGGCGCGTATCTGGATTTTGTCGGACAGATTACCGATTACCACACCGATTTCCACAGTGAAAACGATGCCAAACAGGACGGGTACGGTGTGGCGTTGTCAGCCGAGAGCGGCATTCCGTTGGCGATAACCCAAAGCTGGCGACTCGAACCGCAGGTGCAGGTGATTTATCAGTATTTGCATATGAAAGGGTTTAATGACGGCATTGCCACGGTAGACAAAACCACGGACAACAGCGTTCAGGCGCGGGGCGGCTTGCGGCTTTCGCATCAGCCACAGGCCGGTCAGCCCAACATAACGCCGTACCTGAACCTTGATGCGGTATCGACATTCAGCGATGCGCCGGCCGTCACCATCGGCAGTACCCGCATTTCGCCTGATTTCACGCAAAGCACCTGGAAGGCGGGCGGCGGGATCACCGCGCCGGTGAGCAAAAACGCCACGTTTTATACCAGTGTGAGTTATACGCGGGGCTTTGACGGTAAACAGGAAGGTTACCGGGGCAATATCGGCATTAATGTCAGCTTTAAATAATGAATTCAGGACGCAAAAAAGGCGATGCCATTGCATCGCCTTACGTTTTGAATCACCTGTGATCAGGCCGGCGGCAGGTCAAACAGCAGGATTTCGCTGTCCTCATCGGCGTGAACCGACAGTGCCGTTTCATCCCAGATCGCCAGCGCATCGCTCGCCCCGGCTTTCTGGCCGTTAATGGAAACCGTGCCTTTCACCACCTGGATCCACACGCGGCGTTCAGCCTGAATCTGATAAACAGACTGTTCGTCTTTTTTCAGCGCCCAGCGGGACAATTCCATATCCTGGAACACTTTCAGCGAGCCATCACGGGCATCCGGTGAAAGCACCAGCTGGCGACCCTGCGGCGCATCGAACATGCGTTGTTCATAACGCGGTTCCAGCCCTTTCTGGTTCGGGATAATCCAGATCTGATACAGGTGCAGTTTACGGTCGCTGTTGCCGTTGTACTCAGAGTGCGTCACGCCGGTACCGGCGCTCATAATCTGGAATTCACCGGCCTGAATCTGCTCTTTGTTGCCCATGCTGTCCTGATGTTCCACGGTGCCTTCCAGCACGTAGGTCAGAATTTCCATGTCTTTATGCGGATGCTTACCAAAACCCTGCCCCGCGTCGATGAAATCTTCATTGATCACCCGCAGCGCGGAGAACCCCATAAACTGGGCATCGTAGTAATCGGCGAAAGAGAAGGTATGCCAGCTTTCCAGCCAGCCGTGACTTGCGTGACCGCGTTCTTGTGCTTTGCGTAAGTAAATCATGTTCAACTCTCCTCAATGTTTTCTCTAGTCTAGTCAACGGCTGAGAATAAGAAAGCGTAAAAACTTCACTCCTCTGTTCAAAAAATATGAACAAATGCAGGTGACGCATTCCAAAGGATTTGAAGAAAATATCGAGCAGAATAACCTCCTGATAAATACAGCATCCGTTGTGCCAGCCCGTACAGGGCCGCATATTGTGGTTGAAAACACGGAGATATAACAAAATAAAGTGGCTCACCCCTGAGCCTCAAAAGGATCCCCTCATGAAAACAGTCAATTCTGTCTCCGCATTGAAGAATCTCAAAAATCATCTGGATCATAATATTTTTGTTAATGGTTATTTTCAGGCCGGTGACGGCGGCGGCGGCCATTATCACTGGGACAATGACTGCGATCTGCCCGCCAATAACGGCACCGTGATCAGTTCTGACCATTCGGCCAACGGGCGCTGGCGGCTTATTCATCAGGGCGTGGGCGATTTCCGCACTTTCGGCATTCTCAATGCCGATCAACCCGCCGACGATGCGCTGGATGCGTTAGTGAATGATCCGGCAATGACACAGATTCTGGCGTTCACGGAATTGCTCTTTCAGCGCCGCCATCGTTTCTCCCGTTCAGATATCACGCTGGATTTTCAGAACAACCGCGTTTTCACCACCGGCATTGCCAGCGCACCGGCCAATGATCCGTTTGCTGCCGTGCTGTTTTTCCAGGGCAGCGTCACCGGCACCCCCGTCACCTTCACGCTGACAGAAACGTTGCAGGAGCAGACGGATATTTTCCCGGTCGCCGACTCGTCACTGTTCAGCGTGGGCGACTGGTATGCGGTTCAGGTGGCACCGGTGAAAGGCGCGGCAGAGCGCGAGCTGCAAAAGCTGGTGGAAATCATCGCCATTCCTGACAGCACGCATATTCAGATTAGCTATTACAACGGCTGGGAACTGCTGGCGGGCAGGGTGATCAGCTGGCAAAAAGTCGAGCCGGTGGAATTCGTCACCATCAAAAATATGCAGTTCTCCGGCGCGGGAGAGGATCAGCTGACCGGCAGTCATCCGTTGGCATTTGAATACGCGGTGTACGCCAATGTGGCAGGCATTCATTCAACAGGTTCTTTCTGGCCGGTGGTGATGCGCCGCTGGAATACCCATTATCTGACGCAGCAATGTTCCCTTATCAATCCGCCAAATACCGCTTTTGGTGGTGCCGGTTATCTGACGCAGCAAATCTATTGCCTGTACGGTCATGTCAGTGATTGCAGCGTCGCAAATGCGCGGCATTTAAATGATTTCACCGCATCGGCGTACTGCCTGGTCGAAAACTGTCACGCCAGCGGACAGAGCGCGGAAAAAGGCCCGTTCGTCACGCACGGTCAGTACGAACACGATCTCACTTATACCGGCAACTCCGGCCTGATGACCTTTGCCAATTCCGGTGCCACCTGGGGAGGCAGCGCCAAACGTATCAATGTACGCAAGCACGTCTGCCCGTGGTTTGTCGCGCGTTCTGCCGTCAGCGAACTGACGCTGGAAGATCTGGTGGTGATCGCCAATGAGACGATCCCGCAATCCGGGATGTTGTGGGTGAATGCCGACGGGTTGCAGATGACCGGCTGCACCGCCGATCGCACGCTGATCATCAGTCAGGCATCGCAACGCGCGGCGCGCCCGAACGTTATCCGTCAGTGTCAGTTTTCCCTGCAAGAGGACGGTGCGCCAGTGGTGCAGAGCAACGTGACCGCCGCGATCACCTTTACCGATACGGTGTTTAACGACATCAACGGGCATTCATTTGACAGCACCGCGCCGCTGAATTTTGTCCGCTGTATCTTCAATGCCACCCCGGAATTTGCCCCGCTCATCCTGAAATCCGCCACGCTGTCGGTTCAGGCGTCACAGTTTAATCAGGTTGGCTTCACCCTCTCCGGCACCGCGCCGAAGCAAATCGATATTCTTTCCTCAACGCTGACGCAGGCAACATTGGATTTCACCGACGTCACCGCCCAACCCGCCAGCTCACTGATGTTTCTCAACAACCGCCTATCCGGCAGCACCGTCATCGCCCAGCCGCCCGCCGGAGATCGGGTGATATGGCAGCAGAATATGAGTTTTCCCTGAAGCAGGATTTTTCGAAAGAATGTGAGTCGCAGGAACGCGGCCAGCGAGCGACCCCATAATATGAAAGGAAATTTTTTCGAAATAGTTTGAGTTGTGGACAAATCTGCCGGGAGCAGATTTGAACGCTGCTTGCAGCGGCCCCTTCAGGGGCGAGGCCCAAGGATGGGCCGAGTAAGGCGGCAAGTAAGCGAATCCCCGGGAGCATACACAAGTATGTGACCGGGGTGAGCGAACGCAGCCAACGCATCCACAGCTCAAAATATGAAGAAAAAAAAGCCAGCACATAAGGCTGGCTAAGTAATACTGGAAGCAATGTGAGCAATGTCGTGCGCTCATTGGGGACCCGTTTGACCTTGGTGTGAGGCCATCCCCGGAACGCATGGCAATAATAATCATTATCATTCGCACTTGTAAAGCATTATTTTTCACCGAACATTCGATTGACAGTTTTCCTTTTCCTGATAAATGTAGAGGATATTCAAACAGTAACCACAAAAAGAGGAGTGTCGCCATGAGCGAAATAGTCATTCGTCACGCTGAAGCCCGGGATGCAGAGGCGCTTCAACACCTATACGCTCAGGTTCCTGTTTTCAGCGACACCCTGCAACTCCCTTACCCGCCTGCCACGCTATGGGAAGACCGGCTTGCCAATGCCGCGCCCGGCCGGTTCGCGCTGGTGGCCTGTATCGACGGCAAACTGGTGGGCAATCTGACCCTGATGGTCGAGCAGCCCTGGCGACGCCGCCATGTGGCCACATTCGGTATTGGTGTGGATACGCAATTTCAGGGAAGAGGCGTCGGCAGCGCGCTTATCGCCGCCGCCCTGGAGCTGTGCGACAAATGGCTGCATGTGACCCGCGTCGAGCTGACGGTCTATGCCGATAATGACGTGGCGATCGGGCTGTATAAAAAGTTCGGATTCAGCGTTGAAGGCCTCAGCCCGTGCTACGCGATGCGCGACGGCGAACTGGTGGATACGCTGCATATGGGGCGCATCCACGGCGTCCGCTCACCGGCTTAATCTGTACTGACCGTGGCGCGGGTGTCCTGCGCGGGCTGACGTAACAGCAACCGCACCACCAGCGCCATCGCGATTAACACCAGCAGCGCCGAGCCGGGATAAATCGCATCGATTCCCGCCTGCGTCATCAACACCCCGGCCAGCGGCCCGGTGATCCCCAGCGATAAATCGAGAAAGGCCGAATAGGTCGCCAGCGCGCTGCCCTGATTTTCCTGCGGCAATTTTTTGACTGCCACCACGCCCAGCGCCGGATAAACCAGCGAGAACCCGACGCCGGTGATGAACGCCCCCGCCATTGCCGCCCACGCCGTCGGCGCGAAAAACACTATCATCAGCCCGGCGATTTCCACCACAAAACAGGCCAGCGCCACGCGCAATCCGCCAAAACGGTTGATGCTGTTGGGCAATAACAGCCGCATACCGACAAACGCCACGCTGAAGAATGTCAGGGAGAACGCCGCGCCCGACCAGCCTTTGGCGGCGTAAAACAACGTGATGAAGGTGGCGATCACGCCAAAACCGGTGGAAGCCAGCGCCAGCATCATGCCGTAGGGCAGTATTTTTCCTAACACCTGACGGAACGGGATTTGCGTCGAGGCTTTGCCGGTCACCGGCGGTTTGCGCCACGCCGTGATCAATGCTGCCAGCGCCACCAGAATGATGCACAGTGACAGCAGGCTCAGGCCACCGGCGCTGAAAATCAGCACGCCGAGCGGCGCACCCATCGCCATCGCGCCGTACGTCACCACCCCGCTCCACGAAATCACCTTGCCGATATGCAGGGATCCGACCACGCTGATGCCCCACAGCGTCGACCCGGTGCCGGCAAAACTTTGCCCGGCACCGAGCAGCAACCGCCCCAGACACAGCAGCGCCAGACTGACCGCCGGTGAGGCGTCAAACCACAGTGCCAGCAGATAAAACACGCCACTGAGCAGACAGCCGCTCAGCCCGAACATCACCACCCTTTTTGGCCCGACTTTATCCGCATAACGCCCGGCATACGGACGGCTCAGCAGCGTCGCGAAGTATTGCAGGCTGATCACCAGCCCCGCCCAGAACGCGCTATAGCCGAGGTGTTCATGCACATAACCCGGCAGGATCGCCAGCGGCAGGCCGATGGTCAGATAGTTGGCAAAGTTAAACACCAGAATGGAGAGGATGCGCAGCGTGGTCTTTGAGGAACTGGCGGACGTCAGGTCGGGCGAAGCAGGTTCAGGCATGGAAATCAGCGTCTCACGAAAGAAGGTTCAGGCGTGTTACGAAGCCGTAAATGAGTCTTTGACTTTATTAGTAATTGATTACTTTCGCAACAAATTGAACCGTTGTTTTACTCAGCCTTCGACGTACTGCCATCAAAGTGACACATCACTGTCATCGGCGCTGATTATGGTCGGGAGACTTCAACCGGAGGACATCCTATGTTCAGCATGGATACCCTGTTTCAGGATCTCGACCCGCAGCAAAAAACCCCTTCCTGGCAACGCCGTCTGTTAAAAATCCTGTTCCGCGAAAAAGAGTTCCACCGCTTTGCCGACCAGTACCGGCACCTGAAAGGGATTGATATGGCCGAGCAGGTGCTTGAGCATTTTGCCATCCGCTGTGAACTGACCGAACGCGACCGGGAACAAATCCCGAGTTACGGCCCGGTGGTGATTGTGGCGAACCATCCGATCGGAACGCTGGACGGACTGGCGCTTCTGCACGCCGTGGCGTCGGTGCGTCCGGACGTCAAAGTGGTGGCAAATCAGTTGCTGTCGCTGGTCTCGTCGCTCGGCAGTCTGATGATCCCGGTGGATAACATGGGCAACCGCACGCGGCGCAATCAGGTGACGCAAATGCAGGAGCATCTGGAAAATCAGGGCGTGCTGATTGTGTTTCCGGCGGGCGAAGTCTCACGAATGAGCAGCAAAGGCGTGCGCGACGGCAAATGGCACACCGGTTTTATCCGTCTCGCCGCCAAAGCCCGTGCGCCGGTGGTCCCGGTGCATATCAGCGGCAGCAACAGCGCGCTGTTTTATCTCAGCTCAATGATTTACCGACCGCTCAGCACACTGCTGCTGGTGCATGAGATGTTTGGTCAGCGCGGCAACAGCCTGACACTCAAAATTGGCGCACGCATCCCCTACTCAGGCTGGCACGACGGCCAGATGCAGGCGGGCGATCTGGCGGCACGTTTCCGCAAACATCTTTA
The DNA here is from genome assembly GCF_021276285.1 of Rahnella victoriana. Lineage (NCBI taxonomy): Bacteria > Pseudomonadati > Pseudomonadota > Gammaproteobacteria > Enterobacterales > Yersiniaceae > Rahnella > Rahnella victoriana. The sequence continues at coordinate 1,888,611 of NZ_CP089919.1, read as the reverse complement.
CCGTCTCGGCGCGGGCAAGCCGGGGTTGTTCCATACCGAAACGTCCATTGCCCGTGCGGAAGACCGCGCGGTGCTGAAACACGCACTGGAAGCCAGCGAAGTGCTGGGCAAGACGCCCGACGGCAAGATGATTTATCTCTACCGCCGCCACGGCGAAGACACCGTGCCGATTTTGCGCGAGCTGGGGCGTTTACGTGAAATCGCCTTCCGCGCCGTAGGTGAAGGCAGCGGCCGCCGTCGTGATCTCGACGGCTATGATGACGATTATTATCACCTGGTGTTATGGGATCCGCAGGCGCTGGAAATTGTCGGCGCTTACCGGTTTATCCCCACCGCAGAACACGTCGCCAGCAAAGGGCTGAACGGAATCTACAGCCAGAGCCTGTTTCAGTACGGCCATCAGATGGATCCGATCCTGGCGCAGGGTATCGAACTCGGACGCAGCTTTATTCAGCCCGCCTACTGGGGCAAGCGCGGGCTCGATTATCTGTGGCTTGGTATCGGGGCGTATCTGGCGAAATATCCGCAGACCCGTTATCTGTTCGGACCGGTGTCGATTTCCGGCGGTATGCCGTTGCCGGCTCGCGATCTGCTGGTGGCGTTCTACCGGCTTTATTTCCCGCCGACGCTGCCGCTGGCGACCTCACGACGCCCTTATCCGGCCTCGCTGCCCGACGTGCTGGCACAGTTTTGCGGTGATGACTATCAGGAAGATTTACAGCGCCTGAAACGCCTGCTGGCGAATCTCGGATGCAGTATTCCGGCACTGTATAAACAGTATTCCGAACTTTGCGAAACCGGCGGCGTGCAGTTTATTGATTTCGGCAGTGATCCTGAGTTCAGTCACTGCATCGACGGGCTGGTGCTGGTGGACCTCAGCCAGTTAAAACCGGCCAAATTTGAGCGATATATTGGGGTGCATCACTGACGCTGCTGGCAGCGTGATTCACAAAAAAAAAGGGCGCAAAAAATTGCGCCCTTTTTATGGCAAAACCATTCACCACATCAATATATATAACCAATATATTCTCTTCGCATATTTTGGTTATTTTATTGCAATGATTTTTCGCTTGTTTAGTAAATTACGCCATTTTCTTCCAGCAATTTTTGCATTACCCTTATTTCTTCTTTATAGACAAACCGCACCTGATTCCCACCGGAATATAGGCTCTGTTCGTCAATAAAGGCCAGGCAGGGAAAGGAGTCCGGCACAGATTCAGTGAGAACCTCTTCTAATTCTTCATCAGTGAAGATCGAAGCATTCAAAGGGTTATGGTTGATATTTAAAAAATCTTCCATAAACCATTTCTCAAAATTGGATTTATCAGTCAGGACTTTCATCACACCTTCTTTTCATCAGTTCGGCCATGGGTGTTATTAGGCATTTCACTGGCCGGATACTCAATAGAGTTTTTTCGAAGTCGTGATTTGAAATATTTTCATTACCCACCTTATGCCTTTGATTAGAAAGAAAATATGAACAATAAATTTGACTATAACCTCATAAAAACCCTGGTTCTGATCTTTGAAACAAGAAGCATGACAAAATCCGCACAGGCGCTGGGCATATCATCGCCCACACTGACCTATGCATTAAATAAACTGCGTGATTATTATAATGATCCGTTATTTTTCAAATCCGTGAAAGGACTTAAAGCCACGCCGCTCGCGAACCAGCTTTATCCTTCCTTTAAGAAGATTGACGAAGAAATATCGCATTCCGTGATGATCACGACGGATGTAACCCCTGAAATCTCTAATGTTATTATCCGCACCAACACGATGATTGAATATTATCTGATGGATAAATTATTAGAAAACAACAGATTTCCGGAAGAACTTAATTTTACATTTAACAACCGCATCATGCTCGAAGATCAGCGGGTCACCGCGCTGGTCTCCCGGGAAGTCGATATTGATATTGGTTCCGCCATTAGGCTTAACCACTCGTTTATTTCGACCAAAATCGCCCAGTCGCGGATCATCGGTTTGTGCCGTGACGGGCATCCGCGAATTAAAAATAAGCTCAGCAGCGAGCAATGGATGGCCGAAGAACATATTGTACTCAGCTCTGCCGAGACCAATGCTTATCTTCCTGAAAAACTTTATGGCCTGTCCCATCAGAGAAATATCCGTTATCGCTCTAACTCGTTGCTCAATATGCTTTATTGCATTGAGAAAAGTGATTTTGTTATGTTTTTCCCGGCGTTTCTGCTCAAACATATCCCGGCACATCTCGCCCTGCGCAGGGTAGAAATCCCCTGGATGGAAGAAGATACGCTGGATATTTATGCCTATATTCACAGCAAGGCGAAAAATGATGAGCGGCTGGAAAGAATTATCCAGCTATTGAAACAGTAGATAATCATTTTCAGCGCAATAACCTGCGAGAAAATATCATCCGGCCGCTCAGGCATTCATTTATGGCTTATTCACATCCGCCACAGCAATAGTGTAAATCACGACGGTATTGAGCGGCGATGTCGCTTTGCCGTCTTTCGTGTTTTCGAGTGTGGATGGCGGGATCACCACCGTTACCTGCCCCCCTTTACGAATTAATTTCACGCTGTCTCGCAACACAGGCGGCATTTCCGAAATGCGGAAAATCTGATAAGCATTATCGACCTGCGGCCCGTCAATGACGGTGCCATCAACCAGGGTGCCTTTATAATTGATCTGCACGGTATCCGTATTCTTCAGCCCCGGACCCTCACCTTTGTTATCAATCAGATATAATAAACCCTGCTTCGTCTTTTTGACGCCTTCCCGTTTTGCAAAATCCTCAATATAGGCTTTATCTGCCGCCTGTTTTTTCGCATTTTGCGCCTGCGTCAGTACTTTGACCTGCTCATCAAACGTGGACATGGTGAGACGGATATCTTCGTCGCTCATCTTGCCCTGATGACTAAACGTATCTGCGATACCGGCCAGCAAAATATTCTTATTCAGGGTGATATGCAGATTTTTCTGCACCGCGAGTTGCTCCTCGATAAAGTGCGCCAGCATGACACCGCTGGCATACGCCCGCTTTTGCTCTTCACTTTCCAGCATGTTTGCCGGTGCAGGTTCAATACCCGCCGCTTTAATACTTTCTGCGGTCACCTCTTCAGAAGGCGATGCTTTCACCGGCGGTGCAGGAGCGGGTTCCGCAGCCGCTGGCGGTGTCGCGTCTGACGTCTCAACCGGTACCGCATCCGGCTTGACTGCCTGAGCTGGCGCAGGCGCAGTCTCATCAGCTTTCACCGGTTTCTCCGGCACCACAACAGCCGGAGCGGTGAGCGCGGCAGGTGGCGTCTCCACCACAGCCTGTTCAGCCGCATTTGAAGATGAAGCAAACCCCGACAATGTCAGGAGGCTGAACAGATAAAGTCCTTTAGGGCGTGAGAGGTTCATAACTTTCCTTGTGAATTGTTGATTGTAGGTTGCTGATAAATATGACGCAGACTTCCTCCCGGCTCCCCCTTCGCAGGGGGAGGAGTAAAAGCGCCGGTCGGCTCCCTCCCCTGCGAAGGGGAGGCGCTAAAAATCATTTCACCGCAAACGATCGCGCCATCAGATCCTGCGCGCATGCCCACGCCGAACTCCAGGCCCACTGGAAGTTATAACCGCCCAGCCAGCCGGTGACGTCCACCACTTCGCCGATGAAATACAGACCCGGCACCTTAGCGGCAGCCATGGTTTTTGAGGATAATTCTTTGGTATCGACGCCGCCAAGCGTCACTTCTGCCGTGCGGTAGCCTTCGGTGCCATTCGGTTGCACCTGCCAGTTTTGCAGTTGTTCAACCAGTTCGGCCTGCTGCGGCACATTCAGCTGCTTCAGCGTGACGTCCGGTAACTGACCGAGGGTTTGCAGGCATTCGACCAGGCGTTTTGGCAGTTGCATCGCCAGCGTATTTTTCAGGCTCTGGTTCGGATGTGCCTGACGCTGTTCATTCAGAAACGCCGCCAGATCGACATCAGGAAGTAAGTTAACGCTCACAAACTCGCCAGGCAGCCAGTAACTAGAAAGCTGTAAAACCGCCGGGCCGGACATGCCGCGATGGGTGAACAGGATGCTTTCACGGAAAACAGTGCCATCTTCCGCCGTCAGTACCGCAGGCACTGACACGCCGGAGAGCGTCTGTAAGTGATCCAGCAGCGGTTTATGCAGGGTAAAAGGCACCAGACCGGCGCGGGTCGGCAGGACTTTCAAACCAAACTGTTCGGCAAGACGGTAACCAAACGGCGAAGCGCCCAGTCCCGGCATGGAAAGTCCGCCGCTGGCAATCACAAGTGAGTGAGTACTTACAGTTGAGCCGTTCACCTTGATAATAAAGCCCTCTTCGGTTTTCTGAACGTCGGAAATCTCGCTGCGCAGACGCACATCGACATGACCCAGTTCGCATTCCTTATCGAGCATTGCCACAATTTGCTGGGCAGAATCATCACAGAACAACTGACCGAGGGTTTTCTCATGCCAGGCGATGCCGTAGCGGTTGACCATATCGATGAAATCCCACTGGGTATAACGCGCCAGCGCGGATTTACAAAAATGCGGGTTTTCGGAAAGATAGGCAGCGGGTTCGGCGTAAAGGTTAGTGAAATTGCAGCGTCCGCCGCCTGACATCAGAATTTTACGCCCGGTTTTTTTCCCGTTATCCAGCAGCAGAACCCGGCAGCCACCTTGTCCGGCCTGTGCTGCGCAGAACATACCCGCCGCACCTGCACCAATGACTACCACATCAACCTGTTCCACTTTTGGCCTCTCTTTATGAAAATTCAACTACGTTTTAGATAGGGTTTACCCCTTACCGATGGGCGTTCAGGCCGCATGATGCCGCGGATTGTAAGGGACAGCCGCCGCTTAGACCAGCCAGACTGTCCGCTTTCTGAACGTCGTAAGTAAATGTTTCTGTGAGTAAAGAGGGAATAACGTTTTGATAAATAAAAATTTAATTGAAACAAAGCCAAATATTGAACTGTTTTTAGTCAAAAAAATGTCATATTTTCCTTTTCCCGTCCCCCTGTTCTCGCAGATAATGCGCGGCGTTCATGACCACTAACTGGCGTAACAATTATGCTGCATCTATTTGCCGGATTGGATATTCATACCGGTTCTTTATTGATTCTCGCGTTACTGTTTGTTCTGTTCTACGAAGCCATTAATGGTTTCCATGACACAGCCAACGCAGTAGCAACCGTCATCTATACCCGGGCAATGCGTTCGCAATTAGCGGTCGTGATGGCAGGGGTATTTAACTTCTTTGGCGTCCTGCTCGGTGGTTTGAGTGTGGCCTATGCCATCGTCCATTTACTTCCAACCGATTTACTGCTTAACGTAGGTTCCGCACATGGCCTCGCCATGGTGTTCTCTATGTTGCTGGCGGCGATCATCTGGAACCTCGGCACCTGGTACTTTGGCCTGCCGGCGTCCAGTTCCCACACGCTGATTGGTGCCATCATTGGCGTCGGGCTGACCAATGCATTAATGACCCACACGTCTGTGGTCGATGCGTTAAACATCCCGAAAATGATCGGCATTTTTGCCTCTCTGATTATCTCACCGCTGGTCGGGATGATTATGGCAGGCACCATGATTTTCCTGTTGCGCCGTTACTGGAGTGGCAACAAGAAACATGCCCGTATCCACCTGACGCCTGCTGAACGTGAAAAGAAAGACGGCAAGAAGAAGCCGCCATTCTGGACCCGTATTGGCCTGATCCTGTCGGCTATCGGCGTGAGTTTCTCTCACGGCGCAAACGACGGCCAGAAAGGTATCGGCCTGATCATGCTGGTCTTGATCGGTGTGGCACCGGCAGGTTTCGTGGTGAACATGAGCGCGACCGGATACGACATTACCCGTACCCGCGATGCCGTGACGCACCTCGGTCAGTACTATCAGCAGCATGTGGATGCCGTCCCACACGTCGTTGCGCTGACGCCGCTGGTGCCTGCACCGGACGTCAACATTGCGCCTACCGACGAGCCGAAAGTGTTCCACTGCGACAGCAGCCACGCACTTGACGCCATTGGGCGCGCTCAGACCCTGCTGACCAATTTGCAGTCCTACAGCGACCTGTCACCGGAAGAACGCAGCCATATGCGTCGTCTGCTGATGTGTGTTTCTGATACTGCGGATAAAGTCGCGAAGCTGCCGGAAACCTCCGCGGCGGACAAACGCTTCCTCGGCGAGCTGAAAACCGACATTCTGCAGACGGTCGAATACGCGCCTATCTGGATCATCATCGCTGTGGCGCTCGCACTGGCCATCGGTACCATGATTGGCTGGAAACGTGTGGCGACCACTATCGGCGAGAAGATTGGTAAGAAAGGCATGACCTACGCACAGGGCCTGTCTGCCCAGCTGACGGCGGCGGTGTCTATCGGCGTGGCCAGTTACACCGGCATGCCGGTTTCCACCACGCACGTACTGTCTTCTGCGGTTGCAGGTACCATGATTGTCGATGGCGGCGGTGTGCAGTCGAAGACGGTGAAAAACATCGCCATGGCGTGGATCTTAACCCTGCCAGTGTCGATTGTCCTTTCCGGCGTGCTGTACTGGATTGCGCTGAAGCTGATCTGATCCTTATCTGACCGGCATTAAAAAGGCGACTCTGCTCAGCAGGTCGCCTTTTTTGTTTCCTTTTTCACACATCCTCCCTAATTCATCACCAAAGTAACTGGAGTTGCAGCAAGGCAGCAAGCGAGATAATCCCGATGAGCTGACACAGGTCAGTGATTCGGGTGAACGAGAGCCGCTAACGCCGCTGCAGCTTCAAGTACGAAGGGTATGCTAATACCAGATCAGCATCGCTAACATACTGATCAATATTAATCCGACCAGTGCAGTTGTCAGGATAAACTGACCGCGGACCCGTTCACAACGGCGGATAAACTCAGGATCGTGATGTTCAACGTAGCGCTGAGCATAAATATAGCGCACCAACCTTATTTGCTTGCCGGGCTGACCGTGAGAGGTAAAGAATCCCCCGCCATCGACGTACTGATACAGCAGCGGATCGCACCCCCGCAGTACCACCAGCAATGCGCGCAAAGAAGAGTAATAGCGCAGCATATTCACTACACACACAAAACATAAAGCCCAAAACAGCGCAACGGGACTGATCATGATTCCCCCTCAAGGCGAACTGACCCCGCGCAATGCGCCTCTGCTTACCGGCGCACACCCGACGTTTCGCCCTGCCTTTCCGCGATTTCACACCTCCGGACAACCTGCGTCCGCCCTCTTTTCGTATCACAGAAGATTGCCAAAGCAGGAGAAGCCTGCATTATTCAGTGTAGGAAATGAATGCGGAACTGTTCATATTATTTGCATCTATAGATTTTCAGATATGGAAATGGGATCTGTATGCTTGATTTATTTGGCCATTTTGGCGCTATACTGAAGTCATGACATTCGCATGATGCTGATCTTGCTATTTACTGACTTATGGAAGGAGTTTTCTTATGGCTTACAAACACATACTTATTGCTGTGGACCTGTCGCCGGAGAGCAAAGTTCTGGTCGAAAAAGCCGTTTCCATGGCGCGTCCGTATAACGCCAAAGTGTCCCTGATCCACGTCGATGTGAACTATTCAGACCTGTATACCGGCCTGATCGACGTTAATCTGGGTGACATGCAGAAACGTATTTCCGAAGAAACGCATCACGCGTTAAATGAACTGTCGCAAAATGCCGGCTATCCGATTTCAGAAACCCTGAGCGGCAGCGGTGATCTGGCGCAGGTGCTGGTCGATGCCATCAACAAATATGGCGTGGACTTAGTGCTGTGCGGTCATCACCAAGATTTCTGGAGCAAGCTGATGTCTTCCGCACGCCAGCTGATCAACACCGTTCATATCGACATGCTGATCGTGCCTTTGCGTGATGAGGAAGAAGAAGCGTAAGACTTATTATTGCGTTAACGCTGACATAAAAATGCCCGCAGGTGAAAACCGGCGGGCATTTTTTTTGTCTTTTAGCCGCAAAAAACTGGTTAATCTGTGAGCAAGCGCGTAGCCTGTATATACAGTATGTTTTTATATTCAGATATAATTCACATCCATTTGTTTATTATGAATAATAAATAAAAATAATGGGTATATACGGACGAAGCTTTTCATACAGGATGTATTATGAAAATCCAGTTTTCACCGGCAGTGAAAGAGAAATTGCTTGTAAAACACAGTGTTGTGGAAAAAGAAGTCTTCGAATGCTTTGCAAACCGCGAGGGCAATTATCTGAAGGATATCCGCGAGCAGCATCAGACAACGCCACCCACCTTGTGGTTTATTGCTGAAACGAACAGGGGAAGGACGCTTAAAATCTGCTTTATCCCACCCCACAACGGGCTTCCGGCACAGCTGAAGTCCGCTTTTGAACCTAACGAGATTGAAAGGCGAATTTACGCCAGTAAAGGTGCTCTGTGAAAACCGGCAGTAACACCCATAATTTAGAGGAAGACATTATGACAACCCGCCACGACGCTCAGGATAATGCAGACATGTGGGATAACCGCGATCTGGGTGCATCCGAAGAACACGCAGAGGCAATCTCCCCCTCTCTTGCGGCTGAGTTCGATGACATGATGGAACTTCAGGCGATCTCTATCAGGCTGCAAAAATCGCTGCTCAGTAACCTGAAAACTATCGCGGCACATCATCAGATTGGCTACCAGCCAATGGTCAGGGATTTGCTTACGCGTTTTGCAGAAGCGGAAATGAAAAAGATCCTGATTGACCAGCTAAACAAGATCGACGAAGCACAGCGTGATCGCGAAAAAACCGTGCCGGTCACTGAGTTTATTGAAGATTTGCGTAATCAGGCATGAAAATTAGAAACCAGAACGTATGTGCAGTGCGTTCTGGTTTCTGTTTCATCTCGTTGTGATTTTTACAACAGCGGCTGTCTATAACGGCGTATAGATGTCAAACCGGTGGCTCTTGGTCACCACTGCGGCCTGTGCGGCGATGTCGGCCATTGGCGGAGCATAGTCCGGGCGTTTCACGACAATGCGTTTTGTCGCTAACCGGCGTGCCGGTTCCAGCAGGCCATCGGCATCTTCGTCAGGGCCGACTAATCCCTGAAATACCCGCATCTCTTTCTTCACCAGCGCACTTTTCTGTTTGTGCGGATACATCGGGTCGAGATACACCACTTCCGGTTTAGGCGACAGTTCCGCCAGCGCGGTCAGGCTGGAGGCGTGCAGCAGCGTCATGCGCTCACGCAGCCACGGGCCGATTTCTGCATCACGATAGCCACGCGCCAGCCCGTCATCGAGCAATGCCGCGACAACCGGATTGCGTTCCAGCATCCGCACCTTGCAGCCCAGCGACGCCAGCACAAACGCATCACGACCCAGTCCGGCGGTCGCATCGACCACATCCGGCAGATAGCTGCCTTTGATGCCGACGGCTTTGGCTACCGCCTCACCTCGCCCGCCGCCGAATTTTCGGCGGTGCGCCATGGTGCCGCCGACGAAATCGACATAGATCGCGCCGAGTTTTGGCTCGTCACGTTTGCGTAATTCCAGACGTTCAGGCGTCAGCACCAGCGCCATCACGGCATCCGGGTCAGACGTCAGGCTCCAGCGCTGCGCCAGAACAGATAAGGCGCCTTCATCGGCGCCTTCTTCACACAGTAAACACACACTCACAGGCAGAGGTTATCCTTTGATTCCGTAGTGGCGCAGCATAGCATCCAGCTGCGGCTCACGCCCGCGGAAGCGTTTGAACAGCGCCATCGGCTCTTCGGAACCACCACGCGACAGGATGTTATCCAGGAACGACTGACCGGTTTCGCGGTTGAAAATCCCTTCTTCTTCGAAGCGGGAATAGGCGTCGGCAGACAGCACTTCTGCCCACAGATAACTGTAGTAACCGGCCGCATAACCGCCTGCAAAAATGTGGCTGAAGGCGTGCGGGAAGCGTCCCCATGACGGTGACGGCACCACGGCAACCTGTTTCTTGATTTCTGCCAAAGTTTGCAGGATTTGCGCGCCTTTCGCCGGATCGTATTCCGCGTGCATGCGGAAATCGAACAGGCCGAACTCCAGCTGACGCAGGATAAACAGCGCCGCCTGATAGTTTTTCGCCGCCAGCATTTTATCCAGCATTTCTTTCGGCAGCGGTTCGCCGGTTTCGAAATGACCGGAGATGAACGCCAGTGCGTCCGGCTCCCAGCACCAGTTTTCCATAAACTGGCTTGGCAGTTCGACGGCATCCCACGGCACACCGGAAATACCGGCCACTCCCGGGGTGTCGATGCGGGTCAGCATATGATGCAGGCCGTGACCGAACTCATGGAACAGCGTGGTGACTTCGTTATGCGTGAACAGCGCCGGTTTGTTGCCCACCGGGCCGTTAAAGTTACAGGTCAGGTACGCGACCGGTTTTTGCAGTTCGCCGTCGGCTTTACGCATACTGCCGACGCAGTCGTTCATCCATGCGCCACCGCGTTTGTGTTCGCGGGCGTACAGGTCGAGATAGAAGCTGCCGCGCAGGTCGCCGGTTTCATCGAACAGGTCGAAGAAACGCACGTCTTTATGCCAGGTTTCGACGTCTTTACGTTCTTTGGCGGTGATGCCGTAAATGCGTTTCACCACTTCGAACAACCCTTCCAGCGCACGCTGCTCAGGAAAATAAGGGCGTAACTGCTCGTCGTTGATGGAGAACAGATGCTGTTTCTGTTTTTCACCGTAGAACGGCAAATCCCAGGCTTCCATCTCATCCACGCCGAAATGTTCTTTGGCGAAGGCACGCAGTTGCGCCAGCTCCTGCTCGCCCTGCGGACGCGCACGTTTTGCCAGACCGCTCAGGAAGTCGATCACCTGTTTCGGGCTTTCGGCCATTTTGGTGGCCAGAGACATATCCGCGTAGGATTCAAAACCTAACAGCTGGGCCAGTTCGTGGCGCAGCGCCAGTTCTTCGGCCATCACTTCGCTGTTATCCCACTTACCGGCATTCGGCCCCTGATCGGAAGCGCGGGTCGCAAACGCGCGGTACATTTCTTCGCGCAGCTCACGGTTTTCGCCGTAAGTGATCACCGGCAGATAGCTCGGGATATCCAGCGTTAACAGCCAGCCTTCCTGCTCTTTCGATTCTGCCAGCGCTTTCGCCGCCGCCAGTGCGCTTTCCGGCAGACCTTTCAGGTCGTTTTCATCAGTGATTAATTTGCTCCAACCCATAGTGGCATCGAGCACGTTGTTGCTGTAGGTCGAACCCAGCTCAGACAGACGCGCGGAAATTTCGCCATAGCGTTTTTGTTTTTCCATCGGCAAACCAATGCCGGATAACTCGAAATCACGCAGCGCGTTATCAATGGCTTTTTTCTGCGCCAGGGACAGCGTACTGAAATGTTCGCTGTCTTTTAAATCGCGGTATGCCTGATACAAACCGGCATGCTGCCCGGTCCAGGTGCTGAATTCAGACAAAATAGGCAGGCACTGCTCGTAGGCTTCACGCAGTTCCGGGCTGTTTTTGACGGCATTGAGATGCCCGACTGGCGACCAGATGCGGCTCAGGCGATCGTCGCTTTCGGCCAGCGGCTGACACAGATTTTCCCAGGTATAAGGCGCGCCCTGCGCGACCACACGTTCAATAGTCTGACGGCTTTCTTCGATCGCGGATTTCATCGCAGGGACAATATGTTCAGGCTTGATCGCAGAGAAAGGAGGCAGGGAGAACGGTTGTAAGAGCGGATTCGACGCGTTTTGCTGTTCAGTCATAGGGCCAGTCCTTCGTAATAGCGTTTGGGGCTGATGCGCCGGTGGCGCACCACGCCGTGAATTCGGGTCGTCTTAAAGATGACGTAACTTCTAACATGCGGTCAAGTTGCGGGGAAATCAATGGCTGACGGCGATTTCCCCCGGCCGCCACAGATATTCACGTTATCAATCACTCACGCTCGAATTATCAGGTTGCAGCAAGACCTGCCTCGCAATTTTCATCTTTGTCTGTGCCCGCGCGGTAAACCCTGTTTACAGAAAGGTTATTCGTGCTAGCTTTCTGTCATCTGGCATACGCCAGTATGGTTTTTCTACAAAACAGGGAGTTGGCAGGGAATGAAAACACTCAAAATCGTCACGCTGGGCGGCGGCTCAGGCTACACCCCGGAACTGATCGACGGCTTTATCCGCCGTTACGCCGAATTACCGGTCTCAGAGTTCTGGCTGGTGGATATCGCAGCCGGAGAGGAAAAGCTGAAAATCGTCGGTGCGCTGGCACAGCGGATGGTCAAAAAAGCCGGGCTGCCGATGACGGTGCATCTGACCACCGACCGCGAAGCCGCGTTGCGTGATGCGGATTTCGTCACCACTCAGCTGCGCGTCGGCCAGCAGGAAGCCCGTATTCACGATGAAGCGATCCCGCTGAAATACGGCGTTCTCGGGCAGGAAACCACCGGCGCGGGCGGCTTTATGAAGGCGCAGCGCACCATCCCCGTGCTGTTAGATTTGTGCCGCGATATGGAAAGACTGTGCCCGGATGCGTGGCTGATCAATTTCACCAATCCGGCAGGGATTGTCACCGAAGCTATCGAAAAATATTCGTCCATTAAAACGCTGGGCATTTGCAGCGGTGCGAACAGCATGATGATGGATATCGCGAAGGTGTATGACGTCCGGCGTGAAGACGTGTATGCCCGCGTGATGGGGCTGAATCATCTGATTTTTGCCGATCAGATTGCCGTCAGCGGTCATGACGTCACGGAAGAATTTATCGAAAAACTGGCACAAGGCAACGGCCAGAATCAACTGAAAAACATTCCCGAAACCGGCCTGCCACCGGCCTTTCTCCGCGCGCTCGGGCTTTATCCCCTTTCCTACCTGAAGTATTTCTATCTGCAGCGTGAGATGGTGGCGCACAGCGTAAAAGACAGCCAGACGCACGGCACACGCGGAGAACAAACGCGTGAAATAGAACGCCAGCTTTTTGAACTCTATAAAAACCCGCAGCTTGAGAGCAAACCGAAAGAACTGGAAAGCCGGGGCGGTGCGTATTACTCGGATACTGCCTGTTCGATTATCAGCGCGATTTATAACAACCGGCAGGAGATCCACGTCGTCAATACGCTCAATCGCGGTGCAACGCCGGATCTCGACGAAAACAGTGTGGTAGAAACCAACGCCATGATTGACCGTCAGGGCGCGCATCCGCTGGCTTACGGGCGTTTGCCGGTGAAAATCCGTGGCCTGATCCAGAGCGTAAAAGCCTTTGAGGAACTCACCATCGAAGCCGCCGTGACCGGCGATTATTCCACGGCATTAATGGCGCTTTCGGTGCATCCGCTGATGCCATCGGTGAATATCGCCGAAAAAATTCTCGACGAATACCTGGCGGTTAACCGGCCTTTTCTGCCGCAATATCCACAATAACGGGTATAAATCATTATGATGAAATTCATAGAATCACGGCTGGTGCCGTGTCTGGTCAGGGTCGGGGATAACGTTATTCTGGTCGCGGTGCGTAACGGCATTACGCTGACACTGCCTTTTATTATTTCCGGCAGTATTTTCTTAATTATCGCCAACCTGCCTATTCCCGGATGGACGGAATATTTAGGCACTTTTGGTGAGGCATTAAATGCCCCGGTGCTGGTCACCTTCGGAATTATTGGTTTAATTTCGGCAATGGGTATCAGTTATAATCTGGCGAAACATTATAAGCTCGACGGGCTGACCTGCTGTGCGATTACCGTCGCCGTGTTCCTGATGGCGCAACTAAATGATGACTACACGCTGAACGTCGATAATCTCGGCGCGGCGGGGTTATTCTCCGCCATTATTCTTTCCATCCTCACCGTCTATATCATTCGCTTTTTTATCCAGCATAAGATCTATATCCGGCTCCCGGACAACGTGCCACCCGCCGTGCTGCAATCCTTTGTCAGCGTCATACCGGCGATTGTCTGTCTGGCGCTGGTGTGGTTTGTGCGGGTAATTTTGCATTTTGATATCAACGCATTCTTCACGCTGATCCTCAGCCCGCTGGTTATCGGCTTAGGCACGCTGCCCGGCATGTTAATACTGGTCTTTCTGATCTCACTGCTCTGGTGCTGCGGCATTCACGGCACCAACGTGCTGTCAGGCATTACCGCGCCGATATTCCTGAAGTTTATTGTGGAAAATACCCAGGCCTATCTCAGCCACCAGCCGATACCGCATATCTTCGCCGAAGGCTTCTATAACTTCTTCATCTGTACCGGCGGGTCCGGCGCGACAATGGGACTGGTGCTGGCGATGATGGTGTCGAAAAGTCGTTATTACAAATCGCTGGGCCGGATGTCATTTGCGCCTTCGCTGTTTTGTATCAATGAGCCGGTGATTTTCGGCGTTCCGATGGTATTTAACCCGCTGATGATGTTGCCGTTAATTATCACGCCGATGCTGTTATGCACCATGTCATATTTTCTGATGACCTTTAATATTATCGGTCGCCCGGTATTACAAATCCCCTGGACGATGCCGCCTTTGCTGAACGGTTATTTCGCCACCGGCGGCAATATTCCCGCGGCTTTGTGGTCAGGCGTCATGATTATTATTTCGACAATCATTTATTATCCCTTCTTCCGGCTGATGGAAAAGAAACAGCTGGCTCAGGAAGAAGCCGCAGTCCCGGTTAATGCTGCGCAGGTCAGCGCATAAATGCAGGCAAAAACGGAAGGAGACATCATGAAAATAAACTGTGCTTTTGTGGGATTTGGAAAAAGCGCGATGCGCTACCATTTGCCTTACGTTTTGCAGCGACGCGAGACGTTTCAGGTTAAAACGATTTTCGATATCGCCCGTCGCCCGGAGAGTGAAAAAGAAGAGGCTTATCAGGGGATCCGGTTTACCGATGATCTGAACGATATCCTGCATGATAAAAGCATTACGCTGGTCACGCTGTGTACGCCGCCGCAAACCCATTACGATTACGCAAAACTGTGCCTTGAGCACGGGAAAAACGTCATTGTCGAAAAGCCCTTTACCCGGACGCTGGCCGAGGCACAATCGTTATTCGCGCTTGCCGCCGAAAAAGGGCTGACGGTCACGCCGTATCAGAACCGGCGCTTCGACAGTTGCTTCTTAGCAGCTAAAAAAGTCATCAGCAGCGGCGTGCTGGGTAACATTGTCGAGTTCGAAAGTCATTTCGATTACTTCCGTCCTGACGCGCCTGATGCCCCGGCAGATTACACTCATGGCGCTTTTTACGGGCTGGGCGTGCATCTTGTCGATCAGGTCGTCAGCCTGTTCGGACGGCCAGAACATGTGCATTACGACATCCGTTCGGTGAGAAATAAAAACAACCCTGACGATACTTTTGAACTGCAACTTTATTACGGTGAAACCAAAGCCATAATTAAATGCAGCCATCTGGTGATGCAGCCTTACCCGAAATTTATTCTTCACGGGGAAAAAGGCTCCTTTATTAAACTGAATATCGATCAGCAGGAAACCTGTCTGAAAGCCGGGAAATTACCGGGCACACCGGATTTTGGTCAGGAAACGGAATATGGCGTGCTGAAATACATTGATGACAACGGCCACACCCTTACCGAACATGTCGATGCGGGCAACGGCGATTATGGCCGCGTTTATGACGCCGTCTGTGCCACGATATGTCAGGGACGTGCGCCATATGTGCCAGCCGCTGAGGTGATGACCACAATGGAAATTCTGCACCGGGCATTTGAACAACCTGCCCCCGCGCTGATCAGGCTTCGCTAAAAAGCCGCTGACCGGGAGCGGAAGCTTCCGGTCAGCAGGGCATGTGTCTATACTGCTCAAAAATAACTCTGACATGAAGAAGTTACGCTAATGGCCGCCCGTTATATTGATATCAAAAACAGCCTGAAACAGGCCATCCTGAACAAAGAATATCGTGTCGGTGACAAAATTCCTTCCGAGCGGGAACTGGCGGCTCGCTTTGAAGTGACACGCGTGACGCTGCAAAAAGCCATGCATATGCTGGAGCAGGAAGGCTTTATCGAACGCATTCATGGCAAAGGGATGTTCGTCACCAAAGTGATTGAAGACAATGTTTATCTGCTCAATAACGGCACCAGCGATTCTATTCTCGGTTTTTCGCGCGAATTTAAAGATGACGTGAAAGTCTCCAGCCGCTTAATCAGCCTGAAAACGCGTAAAGCCGGTGAATATATCGCCAATCAGCTGGATATTAATGAAAATGACGACGTGCATTATATCCGCCGCGTCCGGCTGGTGGACAATATGCCGGTCCTGATCGAAGATTCCTATATTCCCTGCAAAGTGATCGACACTATTCCTGAATCGGTTTTACAACATGCCTCTTTATATGAATTCATTGAAAATAAAACCGGCCGGAAAATTAAATTTTACAATTCGGTGATTGAAGCCTCATTGTTTGACGACACGCTTTCCGCACTGCTTGAGATTGAAACCGGTCTGCCGATGCTGAAAGTGTCGGGTATTACCAAACTGGAAGACGGAAAAACCTTCAACTACTCAATCAGTTATAACCGCGCAGACAAATTTAAAATCAAGAACAGCTGGGTGGGAAAGTAAGATCAACCCTGCAACGTGAAGTATGAAGGGGGCAAACAGTTTATACTGTCGGCAATACGCCACTCCGGAACAATAAAGTTATGTTGAGTTACCGCCACAGTTTTCACGCCGGCAACCATGCCGACGTCCTGAAACACACCGTTCAGAGCCTGATCATTGAATCTCTGAAAGAAAAAGAAAAACCCTTCCTTTATCTCGACACCCACGCGGGTGCCGGGCGCTATCAGCTGAGCGGCGAGCACGCCGAACGCACGGGCGAATATCTGGAAGGCATCGCGCGCATCTGGCAGCGCGATGATATTCCTGAAGAACTGGCGGCCTACATGTCGGTCGTCAATCACTTCAACCGCAATGAAAATCTGCGTTATTACCCGGGTTCGCCGCTGATTGCCCGTCAGTTGCTGCGCGAAGACGACAAGCTGCACCTGACCGAACTGCACCCGAGCGATTTCCCGCTGCTGCGCAGTGAATTCCAGAAAGATGACCGCACCCGCGTTGCGCGCGCTGACGGTTATCAGCAGCTGAAAGCCCAGTTGCCACCGCCTTCACGCCGTGGCCTGATCCTGATGGACCCGCCGTACGAAATGAAAACCGATTATCAGGACGTGGTAAAAGGCATTCAGGAAGGCTACAAGCGTTTTGCCACCGGCACTTACGCGCTGTGGTATCCGGTCGTCATGCGCCAGCAAATCAAGAAAATGCTGCGTGACCTCGAAGCGACCGGCATCCGCCGCATCCTGCAAATCGAACTGGGCGTGCGCCCGGACAGCGATCAGCGCGGCATGACCGCTTCCGGCATGATCGTGATTAACCCGCCGTGGAAACTCGAGCAGCAGATGAACAACGTGCTGCCGTGGTTGCTCAAAGTGCTGGTGCCTTCCGGTACCGGTCATACTACAGTTAACTGGGTTGTGCCTGAGTAAGTAAAGCTTTTCCCCCTCGCTGAGGCCTTTTTCAAAGGTCTCAGCTATCAAACCTATCGCAATCATTGATCCAATCTTTTCCACAACACGTTAAACTCTTAACCAAATTTTGAGATTAACGACGCTGAATCAGTGTCTCCATTTTTCACAACTTACGGATAAAACGATGACCAAACATTATGACTATCTGGCAATTGGCGGCGGCAGCGGCGGTATCGCATCAATCAACCGTGCAGCCATGTATGGGAAAAAATGCGCGCTGATCGAAGCTAAAGAGCTGGGCGGCACATGCGTCAACGTGGGTTGTGTCCCGAAAAAAGTGATGTGGCACGCTGCGCAAATCGCGGAAGCGATCCGCAACTACGGCCCGGATTACGGCTTTGACACCACCGTGAACAGCTTTAACTGGAAAACGCTGGTCGCCAACCGTACCGCCTATATCGACCGCATCCACACTTCTTACGACAACGTGCTGGGCAAAAACAACGTTGACGTGATCAAAGGTTTCGCGCGTTTCGTTGACGATCATACCGTTGAAGTGAACGGCGAGAAGATCACAGCGGATCACATCCTGATCGCCACCGGTGGCCGTCCGAGCCATCCGGATATTCCGGGTGCAGAATACGGCATCGATTCAGACGGTTTCTTTGATCTGACCGAAATGCCAAAACGTGTTGCCGTCGTTGGCGCAGGTTACATCGCGGTGGAAATCGCCGGTGTGATGAACGCGCTGGGTGCCGAAACGCATCTGTTCGTGCGTAAACACGCGCCGCTGCGTACTTTCGATCCACTGATCGTCGAGACGCTGGTGGAAGTGATGGAAACCGAAGGCCCGGCGCTGCATAAAGAATCCATTCCGAAAGAAGTGGTGAAAAATGCCAGTGGCAGCCTGACGCTGAAACTGGAAAACGGCCAGGAATTTGAAGTGGACAGTCTGGTGTGGGCGATTGGCCGCGAACCGGAAACGGACAATTTCAACCTGAAAGCCACCGGCGTGAAAACCAACGATAAAGGTTACATCGTCGTCGATAAGTTCCAGAACACCAGCGTAAAAGGTATTTACGCGGTGGGCGATAACACCGGTGCCGTTGAACTGACGCCGGTTGCAGTTGCCGCGGGCCGTCGTTTGTCTGAGCGTCTGTTTAACAACAAACCTGACGAGCATCTGGATTACAGCAACATCGCCACTGTAGTGTTCAGCCACCCGCCAATCGGTACGGTCGGCCTGACCGAACCGCAGGCGAAAGAGCAGTTCGGCGAAGAGAACGTGAAAGTCTATAAATCCGCATTCACCGCCATGTACACCGCCGTCACGCAGCACCGCCAGCCATGCCGCATGAAACTGGTGTGCGTCGGTGCTGAAGAGAAAATCGTCGGCATCCACGGCATCGGTTATGGCATGGACGAAATGTTGCAGGGCTTCGCGGTCGCACTGAAAATGGGCGCAACCAAGAAAGACTTCGACAACACCGTCGCTATCCACCCGACCGGCGCGGAAGAGTTTGTGACCATGCGTTAATTCGCGGGCATTGCGCTGAAAGCGCGATGAATTGAAAGGCTGCCACCGGCAGCCTTTTTTATGACCTTCAGTCCAGCAAAATCACTTTCGAACTGTCCGCCTCGAACAGCGGCTTACAGAGAATTTTATAACTGTCGCGGTCAAAATGGGGCACGGCGATATCGAATGCTTTAGCGGCTTCCAGTGTGCTGACGGTGCCCAGATAGAACCAGTGATTGATGACATGATAATCCGTCAGCCCGTTGGCTTCTTCGGCGATGGCGATGCGGCCCGGATACGGCCAGCTGCGGATTTTTAACGCGCTGAGCGCTTCCCGCAGGCGCGCCTGATGGGCCTCCGGCGATTCTTTACCGCAACAGACTCCGGCACATTTTCCCAGTGAGAAGCGGAAACAGGCGCGGTTTTTTGCCCCTTTTTCCAGCCCCAGCGCGCCGTAACAGAGTTTTTCCTGATCGGCGATATCACGGAGCTTTTCCAGTGCCGACATTTTCGTTTTGAACAGGCCAAACAGATCTTCACTGTGCGAAAAATCCACGTCATCACTGAACACAATGCTGGCCGTCAGCGCCTGCAGGCGGATGGAGCACAGTTTGCGGGCGGTGCGCAGACGCTTATTAAACAGCGGTCGCCGGGTTTTGATCAGATCCGATTCCAGCAACAATGCCCCCACTTCACCGATCGTTTTGATGAATTCAATATCGCGGGTCATGTGCAGAAGTTTAGCTTCGGCAGGATTGCGGAAGTGCGACATTACGCGGCTGCGGATATTCACACTTTTGCCGATATACAGCGGAAAGGCGTTGTCGTCGCCGTAAAAAATATAGACGCCGCTGCTGCCGGGTAAATTTTCTAAGGTATGGCGAAGGTGTTCAGGGTACTGATAAAGCTCCGTAAAAAGCTCTTTTTCGGGATTCCACAAAATAGCTGACCTGCTTTAACCGGATAAATGTCGTATAGAAAACAGACAGATAATACTGGCGTTTTATACAGTCTTCAACCTTTGCGAAATAATCATTGTGTAAATATTGCACGGCGGAACTCACGCCTGCGTACGCATCCCGATATATTCCTGTCCGCTCAGCAGGTTACCTAATGCCGCCTCGCGGGTGTCGCGCTGATCGGATTGTATCCACAGATACAGATTATCGACGTTATCAAACCGCACCAGCACGGTGTAGGTGGTTTCACCGTGCACCGGACGCAGGATATTCACATTCTGATAACCGGGAAACCGTGCCGCATCCGTCTTCAGCTGTTCCAGCCAGCTTTCGTATTCCGCCAGCTTATCCCGCCGTACGCCGTGGGTGATCACCAGGGTGATCTGTTCAGGTTGATGTGGATAAGCCATGGGATATTCCTTCTGAGTAACCGGTATTCTGGTTAACTGAATGTTGCGTTATATTCATAAACGATACGAAATCCGCACGGCTATTGATAACGGAAATATTTTGGGTTGTTGTTAAACAATTTTGGGGTGGGGAAGAATAATGCGATTAAGCCTTGAAGCGCTGCTGATCCTGGATGCGCTGGACAGACACGGCACCTTTGCGGCGGCGGCGGCCAGACTGTTTAAAACCGCGTCGGCACTGAGTTATACCGTGCAGAAAATGGAAAGTGATCTGAGCATTAAACTGCTGGACCGCTCCGGACATCGCGCGACCTTCACGCCGACCGGTCGCCTGATGCTGGAAAAGGGCCGCGTGCTGCTGCGCGCCGTCAGCGAGCTGGAACAACAGGCGCAATACGTGGAAAGCGGCTGGGAAAGCAAACTGACCATCAGCGTCGATGCCTCAGTGCCGTTCGCCCTGCTGGCGCCGCTGATTGACCGTTTTTACGCCGAGCATCAGCACACGCAGTTATTGTTCCGCCACGACGTGCTCGCCGGGTGCTGGGAAGCCCTGAGTTATGGCGAGGCCGACATTGTTTTCGGTGCCGTGCAGGAACCGGTTACCCGCAGTGGCATCGAATACCGTCCGATCGGCTGGCTGGAATATGTGTTTGCCGTTGCGCCGCATCACCCGCTCGCCGCAATGCCGGAACCGCTGGTGCGCGAGCAAATCCGTCAGTACCGCGCCGTGGTGGTTCATGACACGTCGCGTCACGGGACAGGCGCGGATTTGCGGGTACTGGATGAGCAGAAAATGCTCAGCGTTCATGACTTTAACACCAAAGTTCATGCACAGATTGCCGGGCTGGGCTGCGGCTATCTGCCGCGTTATCTGGCCGCGCCACATCTGGCAAGCGGTGCGCTGGTTGAGCGCCGTCTCGATACCGAAACCCGCCGCGATCAGGCATTTATGGCCTGGAACGAAAATGCTACCGGCAATGCGGCGATGTGGTGGCGCGAAAATTTGCAGGATTTCGAGGGCATTGCGGCGGTGTACAGCCAGGACTGAAAAACAAAAAGCCGCATCATGCGGCTTTTTACTCTGGCTAACGCACCGACAGATAGTGATGCATCTGCGGTTTATTCTCACCGCGATGATAACGCGTTACCTCGCTTTGCAGATCGGCATCCGCATGCGACACACGCTGATGCTGACGCAAATGTTCGTGCCAGGACTTCACCAGTTCCGGCACAATCGCCTGCCAGGCGGGCCCCATCAGCGTGGCGGCGGTTTGCATCAGCGCGACAGCTGCCGGTATTGCCGAGGATGGTCGCCACCCAGATCGTGGCGAATAATCCCTGTTTCAGCGGTGAAAACGCCCCGCCCGCGACACTGTTCTGGCTCATACCCGCCCCTTAATATCATTCCATGCGACATAGACAAACGCACCGGCCAGCCCGATATGTTCGAAGAATCCGTTCATCATCATCGCGCGTTCATGGCCGGAAACCTGCCAGTACGCATTCGCCATAAAATTGGCGCAGAAGGTGAACAGCGCCAGTGCCAGCGCGCCAGCCCACCGATATCGCCCGGAGAGGATCAGCGCAGAGGCTCCCAGTTCCAGCACAATGACTGCGGCAGCCATTGGCGCGGCAGGCGATAATCCGAAGTGCTGCATTTCAGCGATGGCACCGGGAAAATCGAACAACTTGACGATACCGCCCTGCAAATACGCGGCGCACAGGGCCAGCAGGGCAAACCAGCGGATAACCGGGAAAGGGACAACAGGAGCCGACAGACTGGAAACAGGGGCGTGACGCATGATTTCTCTCCTGCCGGAACCTGCTCAAGGCGCGGTTCCGGCCTGTTAATTTTAATACCTCATCATTCGCGCGGCAGGAAGGCGGCAAGCGAAGGATGCCGGTATTAACCCTGGCGCTGTGGCGCTTTGTGAACCATGGTGTAGGCATAATCGACGCCCATACCGTAGGCACCGCTGTGCTCACGAACCAGATCCATAACCGCGTCGTAGGTTTCTTTACGGGACCAGTCGCGCTGGTACTCAAGCAGAACCTGCTGCCAGGTCACCGGGATGGCACCGGCCTGCACCATACGGTCGATGGAACGTTCGTGGGCATCCACGCTGGTGCCGCCGGAAGTGTCGGTCACCACATACACTTCGTAGCCTTCTTTCATCGCCATCAGCGCCGGGAATGTCAGACAGACTTCTGTCCACAAGGCAGAGATAATCAGTTTTTTGCGACCTGTGGCTTCAACGGCTTTGACGAATGCCGCGTCTTCCCAGGAATTCATTGAGGTACGCTCAATCGGTTTCACGTCAGGGTGAACCGCCAGCAGTTCCGGCCAGATGTAGCCGCTGAAGCTTTCCGTTTCCACCGAGGTGTAAATCACCGGCACGTTAAAAACTTTGCCCGCTTTAGCCAGAGCGACTGTATTATTTTTAAGCTGCTGGCGATCGATATTGGCGACGCCGAAAGACATTTGTGGCTGATGGTCGATGAAAATCAGGGTGGAATTCTGTGGGTCCAGCAAATCGAATTTAGACATTTTCATTTCCTCTCAGAGTGCATTGTTGGGTTGTGTGTTTGTATTTAACGTTGTGTTGTTGTGCTGCTGGAATTAACAATAGGTCAGGAGTCGAAAAGCAGATAGCGGAAAGAATTTGGCAACTTGTTCAGATTTTTTTGACAGGGCACCCCCTATATAAACAGTCATGAATACGCCTATTTTTCATAATGATAGGAACACCAAAATCTTTTAACGACTTGTCAAAAATAACCTGTTAGCAATATTTCCCCGCCACGCCTAATGTTGATTGCAACACAACACACAATACGCAAAACCTGCAAAAACAATCGCTGAGGAAATAAACATGAGCACATTCAATACCCAAGACGGCACTCAAATTTATTTTAAAGACTGGGGCAAAGGTAAGCCGGTATTATTCAGCCACGGCTGGCCGCTGGACGCCGATATGTGGGACAGCCAGATGAATTTCCTGGCTGATCGCGGTTATCGCGTTATCGCCTTTGACCGTCGCGGGTTTGGCCGTTCAGAACAGCCGTGGGAAGGTTACAACTACGACACTTTCGCGTCCGATATCAACGACCTGATCGAACATCTCGATCTGCATGATGTCACGCTGGTCGGTTTCTCAATGGGTGGCGGCGATGTGACGCGTTATATCAGCCGTTACGGCTCAGAACGTGTCACCAGTCTGGTGTTGTTAGGCGCGGTGACGCCGCTGTTTATTAAGACGGAAGATCATCCGCAGGGCGTGGATAAATCGGTCTTCGACGGCATCAAAACCGGTCTGCTGAAAGACCGCGCACAATTTATCAGTGACTTTGCGACGCCGTTCTACGGCACCAATCAGGGCATGACCGTTTCTGACGGCATAATGACCCAGACGCTGAACATCGCGCTGATGGCGTCGCTGAAAGGCACCGTTGATTGTGTGACGGCATTCTCCGAGACGGATTTCCGCCCGGACATGGCGAAAATCACCGTGCCGACGCTGGTGATCCACGGCAGCGCCGACCAGATCGTGCCGTTTGAAGCCACCGGCAAACTGGCCGCAGAAATGATTAAGAATTCAGAGCTGAAAGTTTATGAAGGCGCACCGCACGGGTTTGCGGTTACCCATCAGGATCAGCTGAATGAAGATTTACTGGCGTTCCTGAGCGGTAAATAAATCAGGGCGCAGAAATAAAAAAGGCAGGTGATCTGACGATCGCCTGCCTTTTTTTATCCGGCCACTCTTACTTGTCTTTCACACCTAATATTTTGATATTCATGATCGAAAGTGAATTCGGCGGGATTTTACCCGGAATGCCGTCTTTGCCATACGCCAGTTCAGGCGGAATATACAATGTGGCTTCACCTTGCAAACCCAGATTCAGCACGACTTCCTGAAGCACTGCCGGGATTTCCGTGACGGCCGCGCTGATCACATTATCGTCTTTTTCGCTGGCAATGACTTTACCGTCGCCCAGTTTCTCAATAATCCGCAGACGAATGCTTTTCTCCATCGTCACTTTAGGGGCAGAACCTGGCTTAGTGATCTGGTAAATGAAGCCCGATTTGGCTTTCACCGCACCTTTCGTTTTGCCCGCTTTATCGAGAATTTTCTGGTTATTCTCTACATTGGACATCTTTTGCTTTTCCTGACGAGAGCGGATATCACTGTCCAGACTGTTCAGCGACTCCCGCATGTCTTCTGTCGACATGCTGGACAGCTCATTCATGCGGTCAACAAAGCCTTTGATAATCACATTGCGATCAATTTTTTCACCGGCGGATACCACCTGCTCGATTTTTGAATTCGCGGCCTGCCCCAGCAAATACCCGACAGAATAAGAACGGCCGGTTTTCTTGCTTTCTTTCGCCTGCAACGCTTTCAGTTCGGCATCACTGATCAGCTCTCCGCCAGATTTTGTCACGGCAGCGATACTGTGTGAGGCGAGGTCTTTCTTCGTTTTATCCAGTTCGGCTGTCAGTTTATTTTTTTCTTCCGTAACTTTGGTCGCCGCCAGCTGACTCTCGCTGAGCTGGGTTGTCAGGCGTTTCACATCCTCAGAAGAGGTTGTTAATGCCGTTTGCGACGCCTGATACTCATTCTGCGATTTTTGATTCGCAGCCACAGACGCAGCCAGTTTTTCAGCCTGTGCGGTGCTTTGTTTCTGTAACTCTGCCAGTTGGGTATTCAGTTGCGCGTTGTCATCCGTGGCTTGTTTCAGGGTTTTCTGCAGGGCCAGATAATCCGCCTGAGATTTCTTATTGGCGGCTTCAGACGCAATCAGTTTTTCAGCCTGCGCGGCGCTTTGTTTCTGCAACGCTGCCAGTTGGGTATTCAGTTGCGTTTTATCATCGGTGGCTTGTTTCAGGGTTTTCTGCAAGGCCAGATAATCCGCCTGAGATTTCTTATTGGCGGCTTCAGACGCAGACAACTTTTCATTTTGCGCCGCGCCTTGTTTCTGCAACGCTGCCAGCTGAGTTTTCATCTGCGCATTTTCATCCGCAGCCTGTTTCACGCTGTTCTGCAAGGCCAGATAATCTGCCTGAGATTTCTTATTGGCAGCTTCAGAGTCGGACAGTTTGCCATTCTGCGAGGTGCCCTGTTTATGCAAGTCTGCCAGCTGGGTTTTCAGCAGTGCATTCTCATCAGCGGCCTGTTTAAGGGTTTTCTGCAAGGTCTGATAATCGACCTGCGACTTTTTATTGGCCGTCTCTGACACAGACAGTCTGTCGTTCTGCGCGGCACTCTGTTTTTGTAAGTCTGCCAGCTGGGTTTTCAGCTGTGCATTTTCATCAGCGGCCTGTTTAAGGGTTTTCTGCACGGCCAGATAGTCAGCCTGTGACTTTTTGTTGGCGGCTTCAGATTCGGACAGTTTGCCATTCTGCGCAGTGCCCTGTTTTTGCAGACCTGCCAGCTGAGTTTTCAGCTGCGCATTTTCATCAGTGGCCTGTTTAAGGGTTTTCTGCAGAACCTGATTTTCACCGAGAGACTTGCTATTGGCGGCCACGGCAAACGCAATCTTCTCGTTCTGGCTGTCTCCCTGTTTTTGCAAATCGGCCAGTTGCGCTTTCAGCTGTGCATTTTCAGCGGCGGCTTGTTTTGCTGTCGTCTGCAACTCAGCGACATTCGCCTGGGATTTAGAGCCATTGCTTTGTAAAGCCTGCAACTTATCAGCCTGTTCCGTCGACTGCTTTTGCAGCGTCTCGAGCCGGGTTTTGAGCTGATGATTTTCTTCTGTCGCCTGCTGTAATGTCGCATTCAGTACCGCGAATTCAGCCAGCGATTTACCGTTAGCACGCGCGGATGAGCTGAGCTGTTCAATTCGCACGGAGGATTGCTTTTTCACGGTATCGAGTTGTGTTTTGAGTTGCGTATTTTCACTGGTTAATTTCTTAAAGCTCGCCTCAAGGGTGGCAATCTCTTTCTGGGCTTTTTTAGCTGCCAGCTGCGACGTCGCCACCTGCTCAGAGGATTTTTTCGCGACCCCGTCTTGATTGGTTTTCAGCGCGGTAAGCTGCGCTTTCAGTTGATCATTTTCAGCTTTGGTCTTTTTCAACGACTGCTGGATACCGGCCACTTCGTCCTGAGATTTTTTAGACGCGGTCTGCGCAACGGACAATTTTTCCGTCAGGCTTTCGGCTTGTTTCTTGCTGACCTGCAGCGTCTGTAACTGCGATTTGATCTGCTGATTTTCTTGTTGTGTATTTTTCAGCGAATTTTGCAGTTGTTTCAGTTCATCCTGCGCTTTTTTCTGCGCAAGTTTCTGGTCTGCCGACGGCGGGGTCACAACTGGTTTGGCTTTTAACGCCGCAATCTGCGTTTGTAGCTGTTGGTTTTCTTTTTGTGTATCCGCATAGGATTTTTGCAACGCCGCGTATTGGTCACGGGATTTTTCTGCGGTGGATTTTGCTGCCTCAAGGGATTTTTTGAGCTGATCGTTGGCCTTTTTCTGGGTGTCACTGACATCCGCAGTGGCAGGCACCGCCGGTACCGATTGAGTGCTCGCAGGCTGAGGCGCTTTGGGGGTTTTCCTGGCTGGCGCTGGCGTCGGTTTAGGCCGCGGTTTTGGCGCTACCGGTTTTTCGACAGCGACGGGTTTTTCAACAGGGGCTTTCGGCACGACAATATTTTTTGGAGGCTGGATCAGCGGAGAGGAAGTCTTATCTTTTTCCGCAAAAACAGAAGGTTCTGGAGCAGAAATTAAATTTTCACTTTGCAACTGATCCAAAAGACTCAGGTTAGCATCCACCGGCTCTTCAGCATGGGCTCCCTGTATATTGATCAGGAGCAGAATTAAGAAGAAAGACTTCACTCGCGCCATCATATTTTATTCACTTCCTGAGAGCGCTCGTCCATGCTCTTAAAGGTCGCACCTTTAACTCTTGCGCAGATAAGTTTTAATTTTGAATCCAGCTCGATGTTCAGGATTTCCTGAGCATCTTTATTAATCAGACCCTTATTCGCTTTATACACATCATAAGATTTCGTCAGCTGATTAAACTGTTGCTGGTAAATTTCAAAATCGTGAGGAGAGAGACGCTGTAATGCTTTGAATTCATTAACACAGGTATTATTCGACGTTTTATTTGTCGGTGTCTCTTTTATTGTCGCCACATTATTTTTCGTACTGCATGCGCTCAAAGCGATTAACGCCAGGAGTGCCAAAGACGTTAAGCCGGGCTTATTCATGGAAGTTATCCTGTAGGGTTTTACTGATGGAACACATTATTTTCCCAGCAAAATCGCCCGTGGAACACCCACTTTCACTTAAATGAATATGTAGCCAACCCAAAACAACTTATAAAAGACGGTTAATCATGGCATTAGAGGATAAAAAAAGTAAATTTAGTGCCAAAACCCGGTCTCCGCAAGCCTGCAAAAACACCTTTTCCTGCGTCAGATGACCCGATAGCGCGTCAAAATTGTGCTATGTCATCCAGAATTTTAACCGGCCAAAGCGGAGGCGGAAATAATAAATTAACGCTTTCCGTTAAAAAAGAAATGCCCCTCATTCGCGCTTAGGATTATTGGTAAGCATAATTCTCATTCTGGGATTTCATGCCCCCAGACGTTCCATAAGAAAATCAATGACACTGCGTAATTTGGCAGAGGGACGACTATCCTGATGATATATCAGGTACAAGGGCGTTGGCTTATACGACCATGCCGGTAATACGGGAACAAGACGGCCCTGCGCGATATCGTCCATCAACACATAATCGGGTTGCAGAACAATCCCGCAGCCATTGAGTGCCGCAATCCTGAGGGAATTGCCCTGATTAGACATGAACCGGCCACTGATAAACGCCTTAAAGGTTTCCCCTTCCGGCCCCATCAGATCCCAGCGGTCCTGATGCAGCCAGTAGGACAGGCCGAGGCAGCTGTAATTGCCGAGCTGATCGGGATGTTCCGGCATACCGTGCTGACGGATATAGTCCGGCGACGCGGCCAGTATCCGGCGATACGGGCGTAACGGACGCGCCACCACGCCCGGCTCGCACACTTCCCCGATCTGAATGCCTAATTCGTAATTTTCCTGACTCAGATTCGGCACGCGGTTATCCAGATTCAGCATCACGTCCACATCGGGATGCTGCGCCATGTAGGCACTCAGTTCAGGCACCAGACACTGACAGCCGAAACTGACCGGGGCAATCATTCGTACCAGCCCTTTCGGCGCGGCCTGCAATTCCATGGCGCTGCTCTCCGCCAGCTCCACTTCCGACAGCACCCGGCGACAGCGGTCAAAATAGAGCTGGCCGACTTCCGTCAGTTGCTGACGCCGCGTCGTGCGGTGCAATAAGCGCGCACCGAGCCGTTGTTCAATCTCCCGGATCTGCTTGCCCACCATCGTGGGTGAGACGCCGCTGGCCACCGCTGCCGCGGTGAAACTGCCACATTCCACCACTCTGACGAACATTTCCATTCCGGACAATTTGCTCATGATTATGAACCTGCAGGTTTCAATTCATTCAACTTAACACATATTTATCATTTAACGCGCTTCAGTAAAAATCAGATTCAGCCCCTCAGCCGGGGGGCTGAAAAATAAGGAACCATGATGCCAATTATCCGTTTAGAACTGGTGCCGGGCCGTACGCCTGAGCAAAAAAGCGATTTCGCCCGGGAAGTCACCCGTGTCGCGGCAGAAACCCTCAACTGCAAGCCTGAAAGCCTTGATGTGGTGATTACTGAAGTCCCTAAAACGCATTGGGCAAAAGGCGGGAAACTGCTGGGGGAATAATTCTCAGGCGAAAGAAGACTGACCACCCGGCACATGTTCCCTGTGCCGGATGACTGAATGATTTCATTATGATTGCCACTTAACCGAGAAATAAAGAAATGAAAAATTCTTACTCTGCGGGCGTTATCTGCTGTCTGATAGCGACCTTATCCTGGGGCGCGACGTTCCCGATGATGACCAGCGCGCTGAGACATCTTGACCCTTATACTTTCACCACCCTGCGCTATGGTTTCGCGGCGATCGCGTTAGTGATCGCGCTGAGATTACGCGAAGGAAAACAGGGGCTGAACCTGAAAGGTGAACGCGTAGGTCTGGCCTGGTTATTAGGTTCAGCGGCTTTTGTCGGTTTTGGTTTTTTTGTTTTTCTGGGCCAGCAAATGGCCGGAGAAAACGGCGCGTTAACCACGTCGATCATGATGGCGACCATGCCGATGCTGGGTATTCTGGTAAACGGCGTATTGCGCAAAATCGTCCCGCCCGCGGTTTCCGTTGGCCTGATTATGATGTCTTTTTTTGGGGTGATGACCGTGATCACCAAAGGGCACTATGCCAGCCTGTTTGATTCACCTTCCAGCTACAAAGCCAACGCCCTGATTATTTTCGGCGCACTGTGTTGGGTATTTTACACCGTGGGCGCGTCGTTTTTCCCGACCTGGTCACCGCTTAAATACACCGCATTAACCAGCGTTCTCGGGATGACCAGCGTACTGGTATTAAACGCGCTGCTGTATATCACTGGCCTCGTGGCCGTGCCCGCCGTCAGCGACTTCGTGTATGTGATCCCGCATGTCTTTTACACCGCCTTCGTGGCCAGTTTTATCGGCATCCTGTGCTGGAATATCGGCAATAAAATCCTGACACCACTTAACGGGGTGTTGTTTATGGATATCGTCCCGATCACCGCGTTCTCTATCTCCGCCATGACCGGTGTCGAACCCAGCGCCCCGGAAATCGCGGGTGCCTGTATCACCGGTTCTGCGCTGATCCTCAACAATCTCTATCTGCGCTATCGCACACAGAAAAGCGTGGGCGTCCCTGTGCGCAATAACTGAGAGTTTTTACTGCACACACGGGATTTATTCATCTGTTTAACAAGGACTTTTACATTATGTTTGTGAAATGCAACGACCTGATCATGCACGTAGATTTGCAAGGCCCGACTGATGCGCCGGTTCTGGTATTACTGCATTCTCTGGGAACGAACTTTCATATCTGGGATGCGCAGGTTCCGGCGCTGACCCGTCACTATCGCGTACTGCGTCTGGATATGCGCGGGCATGGTCTGAGTGAAACCGGGCAAGCGCCTTTCTCACTGGAAGATCTGGCTGACGATGTCCTCCGCATCGCCGACTATTTTGATATCAGTACGTTTTCCGTCGCAGGGGTGTCCATCGGCGGGCTGATCGCACAGCATATTGCCGATACCGCACCTCAGCGCCTGCGCTCAATGGTGCTTATCGACACTTATCTCGCCCCGGCGTCATCGTCATTCTGGCGCACCATGGCCGACAATATTCGCCAAAACGGTTTAGATTCCCTGGCTCCGGAAATTTTCGGCCGCTGGGTCACGGCGGAATTTCGGGATACTCCGGCGGCGCTCGGCATGAAGCAGATGCTCAACCGTACTTCTGATGAAGGGTATGCGAAATGCGCGGATGTCCTGTCTCAGATTGAGCCGAAACAGCCCCGCAATACGCAGGTGCCGCTACGGGTACTGGTTGGCGAACACGATATGGTCGCCACGCCCGCCGCCGCACAGGAAATGGCAACCGCTCGTCATGGCGAACTCGTTGTACTGCGCAATGCCGCACATATCCCGCTTTTTGAAAAATCCGGGGAAATCTTGGGTGAGATGTTGTGTTTTCTGGCAAAGGATTTCAGTCACGACGTCAGGGAGAAGATCAGCGTTTAATCAGAAGATGACCCGCCACACGGTGAAATAGTAGAAAGCAATTATAAAGACGTTATTTTTTTGGAAAGAGTGGTTCTGAAGTACCTAAACACTCACCCCTTTTCAATCAGGGAAAACAGGTGATAGCGAACGGGTAATAATAACCAGAGACCGCAACGGATGTTGAATGGATCTCTGAATGACCGGTTCACATAAATATAAAAACAGGTGCTCAGAGGCAAATCAATGCGTAATTTAGAACTCTACCGGGCGGGAGATAAATTCGCCCCGGTTTCATCCGGCAAAATTCTGCCACCCCTGGTGATGTTATGGAATTTTCTTTCGGTACTGGCAGTAGATCCCGTGATGTCCGATTCCATTATATTTAATCAGTCTTTACTGGGACTGGCGCTGGCATTAGAACACAGCGGATACCGGGAGTTTATCGAAGTGAGAGACGCGTCCCTCAGTGTACGTATCCGTTTACTTGTTTTGGACAATCCCGGCCATGACTGGTGTTCCGCTGATTTCGAGGAGCGCCTGCACATGAGCGGCGCAACGTTACGGCGTCGTCTGGCGGAGGAAAATACCTCGTTGCGTATCTTGCTGCGTGAGGCGCGGCTGTACCACGGCATGACATTGCTGCAAACGACACGTAAGTCCATCAAAACAGTGGCACAGGAATGCGGGTACCATTCTTCTGCCTGTTTTACCCGAAACTTTATTTCTTACTTCGGTACCGGGCCTTCTGCGGTGACAAATAACCTGACCAATATTACCTGCCCTTCCTCATTCCGCGAAAATGCCCTTAACATGCCTCTCCGGGGGTAATGCTTGTTGATTTTTATCACGCCCGGCACATCTGACCGGGCGTTTTGTATTAATGTGAAAAATATTCACTTTCCGCCAAACAACGTCCCCTCCTCATATTGAGCGTTTTGAGCATGATATTGAGCGTTCACAGAAAACGTATTACGCAATAATCGGTGCGTTAAATAAACACGCCTTTATTTCTCCGGCGAATTTTATTTTTTATCAGCTCTTCGCAAGAAGGTAATAACTCTGGAGTTTCAAAATGGATATTCGAGTTTATAACGAAGAAACGCATCAATATGCACTTGAATTACTGAAAAACGATGGCGTCATTGTCGCGCCCAGCGTGACGAATTACGGCGTATTTTGTTCTGCTCACAGTGCCCGCGGAATCGCCCGGATCTTCGAAATGAAAGAACGCACTAAATTCGGGCCGCTTACCTTAGGTATCGGCGATCCTGCTGATGCACGTAAATACGCGGAAATCCCGCCAGAGTTCTCCGATGAACTGATCGCCGAACTGCTGTTAGGCATGACCACGCCGATTTTCTTCAAATCTGCCGAGTCCGCCACCTTTCCCGAACAAATGACAATGGGTGCCCCTACGGTCGGTCTTTTCTGTCACGGGATGAGCCCGATGTATGAAATCGGACGCGACTTCGGCCCGATTGCCCTCACGTCATCCAACATTTCAGGCACCGGTGGCCATCAGGTGACCCGCGAACAGGCGATTAACGATCTCGGGAAACACGCAGATCTGGTCATTGACGGCGGACCGATTGGCTGGGATGACGCCGCTGGCCCGTTCCAGAGCAACACGGTTGTCGACTTTACCTTTAACCCGCCCCATCTGGTTCGCCAGGGCCGTTTCCCTGCCGCACGTCTGAGCAGTCTCTTCCCGACACTGGTGACAGAACACAGTGCCTATAAAGAAGTGATGACCCTGCGCATGGGAGAAATCACGCTGTGAGCCACGTTCATTTAGATACGCCTTACACCGGACATGCCACGTCAGAACGCGTTTTACTGGTCGGCATGGGCGCGGATATCGGTTCGAATCTTCTCTATTTGTCGGCCACTGCAGAGGTGGCGCATCCGGTGACGGACATACTGACGCACCCGGTTGATAGCGAAGGCGTGGGCGCGGAATCACGCGGACCGCTCGAAGAACTCAAAGCGCGTCTGCTGCTGGCCAACCCGCAGCTTTTCGGCAGAGTGACCACCCATAGCGGCGAAAATGTACTGGCGATTGACGGGCGTACTTTCCGCATCCATTTCCGTGATCTGGATGAAGACGTGTCTGATCTCGGTCACTTCAGCCTGGCGATACTGGCGACCAGTCGCCGACATATCCGCTCCCCCCGCCACCTCGAAAAACTGGAAGCCATTGCCCGCGTGGTCATTGGCGTGGCCGAAAACGCCGATCTTCCGGCGCTTTATCCGGCGCTGATGAACGCCGAACCCACGCATTTCCTTGCCAGCCGCACGGCGGCAGGCGCACAGATGTCAGGCAGTTATGCCATGGGGAGTTGTCAGTGCGTCGGCTGGACAACCGGGCTGCGTATTCTGGCGGATTACTGTTCCGGGCGAGGCATCGCACTGCACGACGTTCTGGTACACAGCGAGGTCGATATCGTCCACCCGGATACCGCATCTTCCAATTTTGGCACCCGTCGTGTCGGATCACGAACGGAAGATCCGCGAGATAACCTGCGTCCGGGCGTGTCTCAGGTTGCGGATTCCATGTTGCGTTTTGCCCCGGCCACCAGCGCGAACAATGTGTCGTTGCGAGTGCTGACCCAGCCGCCCGGTTATCAGATCCAGCGCTTTTTCCTGCGCGATCTGGATATCGGGACGGAGGACCTGATCGGTGCCGCCCGTGCCCTGGAGTCCACCGAACCTTCGCTGATCCACGTCACCACGAACACCATCGGTTCAAGAGCCTATTCCGGCCTGCCTTCCGGTTTCGTGCTGCTGGCCACTGAGCAACATCTGTCTGTCAGACGCATCGGCGATATCACCGAAGTCGTTCTGCAAGCCTTTGTCCACAATACGCTGGGCTACTGCGCCGCCATTCTTTCAGCAACCGACCATATCCTTCGGGGCGATGGCGTTACCCTGGTTGATTCCCATAACTCTCTTACCCTCAAGGAAAAGAAATGATCACTTCAGAACTTATCAGTCAGCCAGCCGCGCGGAGATCAGCAGGCAGAATCATCATCACCCCGGAACCTGAAACCGTGGGCATGATCACGCACTCTCTCGGCGAACTCTCCGGTGATCTGGAGCATATTCTTTTCACCCCGAGTCTGGACTGTGCCGTTGCCAGCAAAATTATTGCCACGCCTTCCGTCGGATCAGTCGTCGTGACCCGTAATGAATTCTCCGACCACGCCCGTAAAATGCTCCATGAATCGGGGATCGGACTGGTGGTGTATAACGAAGAAGAATTCGACAAAACCAGCCGGTGCATCGTGAACAAAGATGGCCTGACTTCTCTGCGCGAAGACGTGCCGGTCAGCGCCATCTGTTCCGTACTGAATCAGCGTAATCTCGCCATTTATCGCCGTTTCGGTGTCAAATCGCTGGGCTATTTCAGATTCAAGTTCTGCCTGTTCCAGCTCTTTAGTCAGGAGCCGGAAGCGTACAACGACAATGCCCATATCGAAGACTTCCTGTATGAGCAGCTCGTCGAGCTGGGCAAACAAAACTGGACCAGCATTCGTTGCGTCCTCTCTGATCTGACGACGGCGGAGCTGGCGGAGGTCGGGGTCAGCGTCCCTGCGGAAATGAACCCGGACATGGGCGTGCGCGGGCCACGTATCATTACACAGTGGGCGCCGGAATTAGCCGCCATCCGCCGCTTCCAGCAGGAATTCGATACCCCGATAAAAATCAGCGCGCCGTTCATTTCCACTATCGGGGAATACTGCACTTTCGTGGAGATGGTCGAACAGGCAGGCATTGAACGTTCAGGCGTTGAACTGGGCTTTACGCTGGAAGTCCCGGCGCTGGCTGAAGAACTGGATGATTTGTTCACGACGGCAAAAGTTGATTTTATGGCGATTGGTACGTCGGATCTGTTCTCCCTGTTCAACGGAGTTTGCCGCAACAATCAGGCACTTTCCGTTTCACCTACCAGCAATGCCAATATCCGTCTCTTGCGACGGGTGGTGTCATGCGCCCGTGAACATGGCGTGCATACTTTTGTGTGTGGCGAAGTGCGCCGCAATGAGAAGGTGATGGCCGAGTTGCTGCAGGCCGGTGTGGGCGAACTCATTTGCTCCGCTCAGGTCAATGAGCTTTGTACTGTATTTCATATCTCCGGCACTCCGCGTTCAGCAAAATGACCGCGTATTGACTCACGGGGGCTTATGTCCGGCCCCCTGATTTCACCGGTTTCTGTTCTTCAGGGCGAGGTCAGCCGATGTTTTATACCGTGGAATGCACGTATACCGATCCTGAAAGCGAAGAAAGCTGGAATGATTTTTACAGCCTTGAAAAGCTGCCCGCCCTGATTTCCGTCAGCGGATTCAGCACTTCACAACGCTTCAAAGCCCTGACGCCGGGCTGTCCGGTTTATCTCGCGATTCATACCGTCAGGGACGCACAGGTGATCGCTGGTGAGGAATACCGGCAGAAAGGAGGAGGCAGTTTCGCGCGCTGGCAGGCTTACATCAGCGACTGGCACCGAAACCTGTACGAATGCGCAGAACCGGCACCTGACGTTGCCGAAGATGAACTGCTGCTGCTCAGTGCACGGCCTCTCAACATGGCCGGGACGGCGCTGCGCTGGCCGTCACGGGAAATGCAGGCTGCCGGGCTTGATGCGTGCCCGGCTTATCGGGTGGCGTATGTCATCCCCCGCGAAAAAACCGGTTTATTCGCG
Source organism: Rahnella victoriana (assembly GCF_021276285.1). Taxonomy (NCBI): domain Bacteria; kingdom Pseudomonadati; phylum Pseudomonadota; class Gammaproteobacteria; order Enterobacterales; family Yersiniaceae; genus Rahnella; species Rahnella victoriana. The sequence continues at coordinate 1,852,960 of NZ_CP089919.1, read as the reverse complement.
GGAACAGCTGACGTGTATTTCTACGAACCTGTCACGCCACAACTGCGCAACCCGCCGTTATGACTGCTGCAAAGATTTGGTGCGCTGCGCAAAGCTCTTACGCAACTTTTGCAGTTTCGGTGGGATCACTGCCATGCAATAACGGTTCTGCTGCCCGGCGCCATCCCAGTAATTCTGGTGATAGCCTTCGGCCACGTACACTTCGCCGAGCGGTTCGATGCTGGTCACGATCGGATCACGGTGATCATGCTGCGCGCGCAGTATGGCGGCTTCCGCCTCCGCTTTCTGCTGTTCATTGGCCGGGAAAATCGCCGAACGGTATTGCGTGCCGACGTCATTCCCCTGACGGTTAAGCTGGGTCGGATCGTGGGTCACAAAGTGGATATCCAGCAGATCGCCGTAGCTCAGTTTTTCCGGGTCAAAACCGACGCGGATGGCTTCTGCATGGCCGGTCGTGCCGGTGCAAACCTGTTCATAGGTCGGATTCGGGCGACGGCCGCCGGTGTACACACTTTCCACCGACTCGACGCCGATGACGTCTTTGAACACCGCTTCCGTACACCAGAAGCAACCACCGCCGAAAATAGCGTATTCGATTGTCATGCAGACTCCTTAATTTAGGCAAAAAAGGAAATATGGGGACAGATGACACTGAGATAAAGGGTTTACAATAAATAACCGGCTGTGTGAATTTCTTCTGCGCAGAAAAAGAGAATATTTTGTGTCAGTTAATTTCCCACAGAAATAATGCTGATATTGCGTCTGATTGATCTGCCTTTTTTTTCGTGGCAGACTCACTGACATTGAAATACACGGAATTCCCCTATGAAAGACGTAATTGAAGGCTTCCTCAGATTCCAGAAAGAGGCGTTTCCTCAACGCTCTAAGCTATTCAAAGAACTCGCGTTAAACCAAAATCCTAAGACCCTGTTTATCTCCTGTTCCGACAGCCGTCTGGTGCCGGAATTAGTGACGCAACGTGAACCGGGTGAACTGTTTGTGATCCGTAATGCCGGGAATATTGTGCCGCCATTCGGGCCGGAACCGGGCGGCGTTTCCGCTACGGTCGAGTACGCCGTTAAAGCACTGGGCGTGAAAGATATCGTCATCTGCGGGCATTCCAACTGCGGCGCAATGAGCGCCATCGCTAACTGCACCTGTCTGGATCACATGCCTGCGGTCGCGCACTGGCTGCGTTATTCCGATGCCGCGAAAGCGATTAATGAATCCGTCGAACACGAAAATCCAGAAGCTCGTGTGAACGGTATGGTGCACCAGAACGTCGTGGCTCAGCTGAGCAACCTGCGTACGCATCCTTGCGTGGCGGTCGCGCTGGCGAAAGGGGAAATTACCCTGCACGGCTGGGTGTATGATATTGAATCCGGTTGCATCGAAGCCTTTGATGCGAAAAGCGCATCCTTTATTTCGCTGTCAGATAATCCGGAAGTCCGCGCCAGTTAATTGCCCGTAAAATAAAACATCCGGAACAGTGTTAAATAATGTTCCGGATGATAAATCAGCGACTTAAGTCTTATTATATTGTTGTCTTACCCTCTGCCGTAATATCCCCCTGCCTGAACGACAGTTAACCGATTTCTCTTTTACGCCACAGCGAGAATAATTGATGCCTGTTATCACGTTAGACCGTCTGGCCGATTGTCCTGCTGCACAGTGGGATGCGCTGGTGCCTGCGCAACAGCCTTTCCTCAGTTATGCCTTTTTATCGGCGCTGGAAGACAGCGGTAGCCTGGGACCCCACTCCGGCTGGCGTCCGCAGCATCTGCTCTGGCAGGAAAACGGTGAAATCCGCGCCGCCATTCCCGGCTACCGCAAGCGCCATTCTTATGGCGAATACGTCTTCGATCAGGGCTGGGCGGATGCCTGCCAGCGTTCGGGCATTGCCTATTACCCGAAATGGCTTGGCGCGGTGCCGTTCAGCCCGGTGACCGGCGCACGGTTGCTGGGCGAGGAATCTGCCGCCATCAGCCTGTTGCAGGCGTTGCCGGATTATCTGGAAGAGAACGGCCTGACCGGCGCGCACATCAATTTTACCGACGAGCGCGCCAACCGGCTGATGGGCAGTGAAGCGGTGTGGCAGCACCGGCAGGGTTTGCAATATCACTGGCAGAATCGCGGTTACCGCGATTTTCAGGATTACCTCGATGCGCTGACATCACGCAAGCGTAAACAGTTTCGCAAAGAGCGCGAACAGGTAGCCGCGCAGGGAATTGATTTTGTCTGGCGGGAAGGCGCGCAGGTAACTGAATCACAATGGGATTTCGTTTATGCCTGCTACAGCAACACCTATCATATTCGCGGCCAGTCGCCGTATCTGACCCGCGCTTTTTTCAGTCTGCTGGCGGAAAGAATGCCGGAGGCGATCCGCGTCGTCTTCGCGCAACAAAACGGCCGCGACGTGGCAATGGCGTTCAGCTTAATCAGTGGCGATACGTTTTACGGGCGTTACTGGGGCTGCCTGGCAGAATTCGACCGGCTGCATTTTGAAACCTGTTTCTATCAGGGAATGGAATACGCGATTGCCAGCGGGCTGGCGCGCTTTGACGCGGGCGCACAGGGTGAACACAAACTGCTGCGCGGCTTTGAGCCGGTGATCACCGACTCGTGGCACTATTTACGGCATCCGGGTTTACGTGACGCCGTGGAAGATTTTCTGCTGGAAGAACGTGCCGCCGTGCAGCGCTGGGCGGACGAAGCCCGCGAAGTACTGCCCTACCGGCACGATGCCGTTTAATTTCCGGCCTTAATCCATGCCGACAAATCCGCCGGTCTGATGTTGCCACAGGCGCGCATAAAGCCCGCCGTGCGCCAGCAGTTCGGCGTGATTGCCCGTCTCAACAATCTGCCCTTTTTCCAGCACCACCAGCCGGTCCATTTTAGCGATCGTCGATAAGCGGTGTGCAATCGCAATCACCGTTTTGCCGCCCATCAGCGTCTCAAGACTTTCCTGAATCGCCGCTTCCACTTCGGAATCCAGCGCCGACGTGGCTTCATCCATGATCAGAATCGGTGCGTTTTTCAGTAATACGCGGGCAATCGCGATACGCTGACGCTGGCCGCCGGAAAGTTTCACCCCGCGTTCGCCGACATGCGCATCCAGCCCGGTTCTGCCCAGCGAATCATAGAGTTCGGGAATAAATTCGTCGGCGCGTGCCTGACGGATTGCCAGCTGCAACTCTTCTTCCGTTGCGTCCGGCCGTCCGTACAGCAGGTTATCGCGGATCGAACGGTGCAGCAGCGAGGTATCCTGCGTGATCATGCCGATTTGCGCGCGCAGGCTTTCCTGCGTGACCTCCGCGATGTTCTGCTGATCAATCAGAATGCGGCCGCCGTCGATGTCATACAGGCGCAGCAGCAGGTTCACCAGCGTGGATTTCCCCGCGCCGGAAGGTCCGATCAGGCCGATCTTCTCGCCGGGACGGATCGCCAGATCCAGATGATGGATCACCCTGCCGCCTTTGCCGTAATTGAAGTCCACATGATCAAAGTGGATCGCACCCTGATCGACTTTCAGTGCTTTCGCCTGCGGTTGATCGGTGACGCTCAGCGGTTTCGCAATGGTATGCAGGCCGTCCTGCACCATACCGATATTTTCGAAAATACCGTTCACCACCCACATGATCCAGCCGGACATATTCACAATACGGATAACCAGGCCGGTCGCCAGCGCGATGGCCCCGACGCTGATCAGCGACTGCGTCCACAACCACAAAGCCAGACCGGTGGTGCTGACGATCAGCAGGCCGTTCAGCGTGGTGATCGACACGTCCATGCCGGTGACCAGACGCCCCGCCAGCTGGGTTTTCTCCGTCTGTTCGGTGATCGCTTCGCGGGCGTATTTCTGCTCGAGATCGGTATGCGCAAACAGTTTCAGCGTGGTGATATTGGTGTAACCGTCAACGATGCAGCCCATCAGTTTTGAGCGCGCTTCCGACGACTGCACCGAACGTTGTTTCACGCGCGGCACGAAATAACGCAGGCACACGCCATAGCCGAAAATCCAGATAATCAGCGGGATCATCAGCCGCCAGTCGGCTTCGGCAAACAGGAACAGCGCACTGGCGGCGTAAATCACCACATGCCAGATGGCATCCACCGCCTGCACCGCAGAATCGCGCAGCGAGTTCCCGGTCTGCATGATGCGCTGGGCAATGCGTCCGGCGAAATCGCTCTGGAAAAAGTTCAGACTTTGTTTGAGGACATACTTATGGTTCTGCCAGCGGATCATGCTGGTCATGCCGGGGCTGATAGTCTGGTGAACCAGCAAATCATGCAGCCCGATAAATACCGGCCGCAGGATCATCGCCACCGCTGCCATCCACAACAGCTCGCCCATATGGTCGGTGAAAAAACTGCCCGGCGGCGTGTCTTTGGTCAGATCGATAATCTGGCTGAGATAGCTGAACAGCGAGACTTCAATCAGCGCGCAGACCAGCCCCACCACCAGCAAAATCGCAAAGCTTGGCCAGACCTGACGCAGATAATAAAGATAGAAAGGCAGAACCTGATCCGGCGGCTGAGCGGCCGGTGCCTCACGGAAGATGTCGATCATTCGCTCGAAACGGCGAAACAGCATAGCGATCCCCTTGATGATATCCCTGTCGGCGTTGCCGGATTTCCATGCCATTTCAACGCCGTAAAGGGGAAAGCTTAGTGCATATCGCGCAGAGTGCCGCCGCTTATTTCTTCAGCACCGCATCTTTTTGCAACAGCGACAGAACAAACGCCAGCACCATCACGCAGGCGGCGATCAGATACACCGAGTGCAGCGCCGAGCCAAACGCCTGCAAATAATCAGCGCGGATGGCGGTGGGTAATTCCTGCACCGCCTGCGCGCTGAGGGAACGCGGAAGCACCGTGCCTTCGGGGATCAGCGCCACCAGCTGATCACGCAGGACGTGGGTGAAAATGGCCCCAAACATCGCCACACCAATCGAACCGCCAATCGAGCGGAACAGCGTCACCCCGGAGGTCGCCACGCCCATCTGTTTCATCGATACCGAGTTTTGCACCGCCAGCACCAGCACCTGCATCACCATCCCGAGGCCAAGGCCGAGCACGCCGATGTAGAGATACAACATATGCACCGGCGTGCTGACTTTCAGCAGAGCCAGTAACACCATGCCGGCAAAACTCAGCAAGGTGCCGATAATCGGGAAGATACGGTAACGCCCGATGCGGCTGATCAGCCGTCCGCTGATAATCGAACTGACCAGCAACGCGCCCATCAGCGGCAACAGTTGCATCCCGGCTTCCGACGGCGACGAGCCTTTTACCACCTGCAAATACAGCGGCAGGAAGGTCATCGACCCCATCAGCGACATGCCGATAATAAAGCTGATCGCGCAACTGAGCAGGAAGGTACGGTCGCGGAACAGTCCCAGCGGAATGATCGGTTCAGCGGCCAGCGTTTCTTCATAAATAAAGCCGCCGAGTGTCACGATACCGAAGGCGAGAATGCACCACAGTTGCGGATCCGACCACTGATACACCGTGCCACCTTCGCTGGTGAACAAAATGATGCAGGTCAGTGCCGCCGCGAGATACCCCGCGCCGAGAAAATCGATTTCATGGCGGATGCGTGCGCTCTGTGATTTCAGCGCCACGCCAATCACCAGCAGGGCAAAAATCCCCAGTGGCAGGTTGATGTAGAAAATCCAGCGCCACGAAATGTGTTCTACCAGAAAACCGCCGATCAGTGGCCCGATCACCGTCGCCAGGCCAAACACGCCGCCGAACAGCCCCTGATATTTTCCGCGCTCAGAAGGCGGGATCACATCACCGACCGCGGCCATACTGACCACCATCAGCCCGCCACCGCCCAGCCCCTGCAAGGCGCGCATCAGGATCAGCTGCGTCATGTTCTGCGCCAGCCCGCACAATACCGAACCGAGCAGGAACACGATAATCGCCGTTTGCAGCACGACCTTGCGCCCCAGCAGATCGCCGAACTTACCGTACAGCGGTACCACAATCGTGGACGCCAGCAGATAAGAGGTCACGACCCACGAAAGCTGATCCAGCCCGCCGAGTTCACTGACGATGGTCGGCAGCGCGGTGGACACAATCGTCTGGTCAAGTGCGGCCAGCAGCATCACCAGCATCAGCGCGGAGAACAGCAGCTTTATCGAAGGCTTCTGTTCCGTCACGTCGCGCGGTGCCGAATTTATTGTCGTCATGAATGACATCCTGACTTGTAATTAATTAACTGTATAATTAATATTGAAGCATCAAATTCATCTGGTCAATGGATCACCCGCCTTATGGCAGACAGAAAAATCTCAGAATCGCCAGGATCCGCACAAAAGGATCAAAAGGAAGTCACCTCGCCCGCCCGTCGTCCGGGACGGCCGCGCAGTGCCAAAAAAGGTGAAGATAAACGCGAACTGCTGCTGGATGCCGCCCTGAAACTGTTTGCCCAGTCCGGCATTGCCGAAACACCGCTGAGCATGATCGCCAGAGAAGCGGGCGTCACCACCGCCATGCTGCATTACTATTTTAAAACCCGCGAACAGCTGCTGGACGTGATGATCGACGAACGTTTCCAGCCGGTGCGCGCCGGTTTCACCGACATTTTCGAAACCCATGCCGACGACCCGCTGATGGCAATCACCCACATGGCACAGTGCATGATTGATGCGGCAGAAAAATACCCGTGGGTGGCACCGCTGTGGGTACGCGAAGTGATCAGCGAAAGCGGTATGCTGAAAAAACGCATGGAAGAACGTAACGGCGATAAAAACCGTAAAATCGTGCAGGAATGCATTACCCGCTGGCAGGCGGAAGGACGGCTGAACCCGGATCTGAATCCGGCGCTGCTGTTCATCTCCCTGTTCGGCCTGACGCTGTTCCCGATGGCCTCCATGAAAATGCGTCAGGAAGGCGCGTCGCCGATCTCACCCGATATGCTGCGCAAACACGTCGCCCTGCTGCTGTTCCACGGCCTTGCACCGCAGAAGTCATAAGCAGGATCCTGACCGGCGCGGGTTCGCCCGCGCAACTCTCTTAAATCCCTCTTTTTTGTAATGAAAAATACTGCGCAGACTCCTTTATCATGTAACAAAAATGTTGCCGTTAATCAGGGAATGCCGTTCATCATGAAGGGAATGCCGCCGTTAATCCTCGCGTTACTAGCCAGTTCATTAGTACTTACTATCGGACGTGGCGTTACCTTGCCGTTTATTACCATTTATCTGACCGAGCACTATCATCTGCTGCCCAAAAGTGTCGGGATTATTCTCGGGGCCAGTCTGGCGATCGGCATTCTCAGCAGCCTGTATGGCGGCTATCTGGTGGATAAATTCAACCACCGGACACTGATCACCGTCTCGATCAGCCTGTTCGGGTTGAGTTTTTTACTGCTGCCGGTGCTGCCCAATGTGACCGGTGTTTTGCTGGTTCTGGCGCTGCTGAATGCCTCTTATGCCCTGTTCAGCATCACGCTTAAAGCCTGTATCGCCAGCTGGTTGCCGGTGGAAAAACGGGTGAAAGCCTTTTCGATGAACTACACGCTGGTAAACGTCGGCTGGGCGGTCGGTTCATCGCTGGGCGTCTGGCTGGCCGGTTTCAGCCCGATGCTGCCGTTTGTGATTTCCGGCGTACTGGCGCTGGGCACCGTGATTTCCCTGACCTGGGGATTGCGCAATATTGCGCATAAACCGCCGCAAGCGGAGCAGGAGCAAACTCCGCTGCCGAAACCCAATCTGCGCCAGACGCTGGGTATTCTCGCCCGCGACCGGCGACTGATTTACTTCACGCTGGGCAGTACGCTGGGTTCAGTGGTGTTCGGGCAGTTCGCCGGTTATCTGTCGCAGTACCTGATTCTGGTGTCGAACGCGGCCTTCGCGTACAAAATCATCGGCGCGGTGATGATCACCAACGCCGTGATTGTTATCGCGTTCCAGTACGTATTAAGCAGCCGGATGAAACAAAACAGCCTGCTGAAATGGCTGCTTCTCGGCACGATTTTCTTCATCATCGGCCTGATTGGCTTTATGACCGCCGGACAATCGGTGTTGTTCTGGGTGATCGCCATGGCGATTTTCAGCTTCGGCGAACTGATCGTCATTCCGGTGGAATACATGTTTATCGACTTTATCGCCCCGGAAAACATGAAAGGCAGCTACTACGGCATGCAGAACCTGAGCAATCTGGGCGGCGCGATAAACCCGGTCATGTGCGGTTTTCTGCTGAGTTACGCCGCCCCGCCGGTGATGTTTATCGCGCTGATCGCCGCCTCGATGGGCGGCCTGGTGTTCTTCTGGATGGGGCACCGGCTGGCGGCTAATACAGCGCGCGTGCCTGCTGTTTAAGCGTTTCCATCAGTCCGATATAAGGATAGGGGCCGTAGCTTAACCGGCTGATACCCGCCGCAGTGAGTTCAGCCAGCGGCGGCGTCAGGCTGCTGGCCATCACATTCACTGGCAGAGCCGATACATCGCAAAGTTCAGCAATTAGTCCAACGTCACTCAAACCGGGCACAAAAAACCCGCTGGCGCCCGCATCCTGATAGGCGGCCAGCCGCTTTTTGGCTTCGGCCATCAGCGCCGGATGTTGCGTGGCATCGGGTTGCTGCAAAAAGACATCGGTTCGGGCATTCATAAATAAGGAAATCCCGTGAGCCTCTGCCACCTGACGAAGCGAGTGTAAAATCCCGCATTGCTCACGGACGTCATTTAGCGCCGATAATCCCAACTGCTGATCCTCAACATTTATCCCCACCACACCCGATTGCAAAAGCGCAGCCAGATTATCGCGGCGATCAGCGCCATAACCTGTTTCGAAATCCACCGTCAGAGGCAGACTGATCACAGAGGCAATGCGTTGCACTGTGTGTAACAGGCTGGCAAAAGGCATGGCTTCGCCATCCTGATAACCCTGCGCCGCCGCACACGACCAGCTTCCGGTCGCGATGGCTTTGGCGCCTGCCTGTTCCACGGCCAGCGCGCTGCCCGCATCCCAGATGTTGTATAAAACGACCGGATTATATTTCTGGTGAAGATCTGAAAATGCCACTGCCTGACTTTGGTGACTCATACCCTGCTCCTCGTTTAGCGGCTTAGCGCCATTCTTCGTTCGTGTTCAATCAGCCATCGCTTGCGCCATAATCCGCCGCCATAGCCTGTCAGCGAACCATCGGCACCGATTACGCGATGACAAGGGATCAGAATGGAAATCTGGTTAGCCCCGTTGGCGCGCGCCACCGCGCGGGACGCCGTTGCCTGCCCGATATCTGCCGCCAGCGCGGAATAACTGCGCAGCTCACCGGCCGGAATGTCTCTGAGCGCATCCCAGACTTTACGGGTAAATAACGAGCCGAACTCTGCCAGCGGCGTGGCGAATGTGTGTGTTTCACCCGCGAAATAGGCCGCCAGCTCCTGTTCAACCTGATCAACCAGTGGCGTTCGTCCAAAAATAATTTCAGAGGATGTGAGCTGTTTCAGCCGCTCAATTTCATTCGGCAATGCCGGACGGTCAATAAACTCCAGCAGATACAGCGCCTCGCGACTGGCAATTGCCAGCATTGAACCGATGGGCGTATCCAGCCAGTCTGCTTTCAGAAACTGATGCTTTCTCGCCTGACTGGGGTTACTGCCGATTTGCCGGGTGATCGCTGCACGAAATCCGCTACCGGATCCAAAGCTGGCGTCCAGTTGCGCCTCAATCACGGCCTCACCGTGAGTAAGCGCATCGACACCTTTACCTACCCGCCGCAAACGCGCCATTTCCAGAAAGGTGATGCCAAACTGCCGTTTAAAGGCGCGACGGACAGTGGAAGGATCGACATTCATCGCCTGCACATCGCCCTCGCTCCATTTTCTGTCCGGCTCATTTTCCAGCGCGGCCAGTAATTTCAGCACCAGCGGGTCTTTTTCGCCGCCCTGCATGAGCGGCCGGCAGCGTTTACACGGCCGGAATCCGGCTTCCATCGCGCTGACCATCGATGGATAAAATACGGAATTTTCACGTTTGGGTTTACGCGCGGGACAGGTCAGCCGGCAGAAAATACCGGTGCTTTTCACGCCGACAAAGGCAAAGCCATCGTAAGCAGGATCACGGGCAATCAGCGCAGCATAAAGAACATCATCTTCAGGCAAATCGAACAACATGATTTCACTCGCAGACCGGAGACATGGGGAAAAGCATAGGGGAATTTGAGCAGGGGTAGCGACGTTTTTCGGGCGTTGATTTTAACTATTTCCGTTAATCCTTTCCGACAAGAGTGTCCGTGCCCGGCAGGATACCGGGCACGGCTATTTTTACTCCTTCAGCCCGCGATTTTTCAGCATCGGCTCAATCGACGGCGCTTTGCCGCGCCAGGTTTCATAGAGTTTTTCGAGATCTTCGCTGTTGCCGCGCGAGAGGATCTGATCACGGAATTTCTGACCGTTCTCCCGCGTCAGTCCGCCCTGTTCAGTGATACCCGCAAAGGCATCGTCGGCCAGCATTTCGGTCCACAGATAGGCGTAATATCCGGCGGCATAGCCGTTACCCCAGATGTGCTGGAAATAGCTGGAACGGTAGCGCGGCGGCACATACGCCAGATTCACCTTGTCTTTCGCCAGCGACTCCGCTTCGAACTTATCCACATCCTGCTGCGGAGCGTCCGCGCTCAGGCTGTGCCAGTGCATATCCAGTAACGCCGCCGCCAGCAGTTCGGTCATGTCATAACCTTTGTTGAACTTGCTGGCCTTCTCGATTTTGTCCTGCAGGGCCTGCGGCATCACTTCGCCGGTCTGATAATGTTTGGCGAAGTGAGTAAACACTTTCGGGTCGCTCGCCCAATGCTCGTTAAACTGCGACGGGAATTCGACAAAATCACGCGGTGTGGCGGTGCCGGAAAGGCCTGGGTATTCCTGATCGGCAAAGAGGCCGTGCAACGTGTGACCAAACTCGTGGAACATAGTGATCACGTCATCCCACGACAGCAGCGCCGGTTGCCCCGCCGCCGGTTTCTGGAAATTCGCCACGTTGTAAATCACCGGTTTATTGCCCAGCAATTTCGACTGATCGACGTAATTGCTCATCCACGCGCCACCGCCTTTATTATCGCGCTGATAATAATCGGCATAGAACAACGCCATCGATTTACCGTCTTTATCGAACACCTCAAACACCCGTACGTCCGGGTTATACACCGGCAGGTCTTTGCGTTCTTTAAAAGTGATGCCGTACAGCAGATTCGCGGCATAAAACACGCCGTTTTCCAGCACATTATTCAGCTCGAAATAGGGTTTGATCTGCGCGTCGTCCAGATCATATTTCTCTTTGCGCACCTGCTGCGCATAGTGCTGCCAGTCCCAGGCAGCCACTTTAAAGCCACCCTTCTGTTTATCGATTTCCGCCTGAATATCAGCGGCCTCACGCTGCGCGCGGGCGGTCGCGGCTGGCACAATTTTGTGCATAAAATCGAGCGCAGCCTGCGGTGTTTTCGCCATCTGATCTTCCAGCTTCCACGCGGCATAGCTCGGGAAGCCGAGCACCTGAGCCTGTTCGGCACGGACTTTTGCCAGCGTCGCAATCAGCTGGCGGGTGTCATTGGCATCGCCTTTTTCGGCGCGATTGATCGAGGCTTCATACAGCGCCTTGCGCGTGTTGCGATCCTCCAGCGATTGCAATAACGGCTGCTGCGTGGTGTTTTGCAGCACCAGCAGCCAGGCGTTATCCAGCTTACGATCTTTGGCGGCCTGCGCGGCAGCCGACAGTTCGGCATCGCTCAGCCCGGAAAGTTGCGCTTTGTCTTTCACCGTCAGCCCGCCCGCTTTGGTCGCGGCCAGTAATTTGTTGGTGAACTGGGTGCTGAGTGTTGCGGCCTGCTGATTCAGCGCCTTCAGTTTATCTTTATCCGCATCAGAAAGATTGGCACCTGCCAGCTCGAAATCCTTAAACGTCACGGCGATCAGGCGCTGCGATTCCGGCGAAATTTTCAGACTGCCACGCTGCTCATACACCGCTTTCAGACGCGCAAACAGTTTGCTGTTGAGATGAATGCTGTCGTCCATCGCGGCCAGTTTTGGCGAGGTGTCTTCGTCAATTTTTTGCAGCATGTCGTTGGTGTTCGCACCGGTCATCGCACCAAAAACATTCTGTACGCGTTGCAGCATGACGCCGGATTTTTCCAGCGCCACATAGGTATTTTCAAAGGTCGGCGGCGCCGTGTCGCTGGCAATTTTATCGACTTCAGCCAGTTTCTGGCGGATGCCATCGAGGATCGCCGGTTCATAATCACTGTCTTTATAGAGATTAAATTGCGGCGCCTGATATTCCAGCGGGCTGGGTTTCAGAAATGGGTTATCTGCATTGATGGCGTGATTCATAGCATGCTCCTGCGTGGCGGGCCTGGCGCTTTCCGCAGCCCCTGCAAACTGGCTGACAGCCAGGCTGGTTGCCAAAAAGAGAGATGACAAACGCATTCCAGTCTTCCTTATCTGAGTGAGAGAAGTGCTCCGTTAAGTCATTGAGAATAGACCTCGCTCGCCGATCCGGCAAAAGGCAAACGTAGGTAAATCGTGTTATTACGAGGCGGATTCCATATTTTCGGCAAACGTTTTCTGTCAGGATATCGGCCTTTGCAGGGCATCAAAGACGACAGAGGATCCGATGATCAAAGACCAGACATTCAGCGACCAGCGTTTTAGCGTGAAACAATTTACCGGCGAAACGCTGGAGAATTGCCGCTTTTACCGCTGCCGTTTCGACAGCACCGATCTGTCAGAAACCGCGTTTGTCGATTGTCTGTTTTACGATGATGAAGAGCAAAAAGGCTGCTCTTTCCAGCATGCCAGATTGCAGGATGCCAGTTTCAAACATTGCGATCTGACGATGGCGGATTTCAAAAATATTCAGGCGCTGGGCTGTGAAATCCGCGAATGCAAAGCCACCGGCGCAGATTTCAGCGGTGCCAGTTTTATGAATATGATCACCCCACGCACCTGGTTTTGCAGCGCGTTCATGACCAAAAATAACTTCAGTTATGCCAACTTCCGCAACGTCATTCTGGAAAAATGCGAACTGTGGGAAAACCGCTGGACCGGCGCGAACGTGCAGGGTGCAAATTTCAGCGGCGCCGACCTTTCCGGTGGCGAATTCACTGAGTTTGACTGGAATAACGTCAACATCACCCATTGCGACCTGACGAATTCAGATCTGGGCGAACTGAATATCCGTAAAGTCGATCTCGATGGCGTGAAAATCGATGACTGGCAGCAAAGTCATTTGCTGGAAAAGTTGGGGGTGATTGTCATTCATTCGAAATGACGGGATTTGAAAGCGCAGTTAACGTTTTTTCTGTGCGAGAGTGCAAAGCGCCTCAATATTACTTTTTTCGCCTTCGGCCTCTTTCAGCTTGCGACGCTGTTCAGCGAATTTCTCATGTTGCTTGCAGGCTTTTTCATCCGCTTCTTTTTTGCTGGTTTTACCGCTGCCCTGCAAAACGTCAAACTCATTGAAATTGAGGAATTGCTCAAGTTTATCCTCCCAGCTTTTTAAAAATATCTGCTGGCGGCGCTTAGTCTGATCTTCCGCGTAATCCAGCCACATTGAAATAATGCGATTCAGCTGATCAATTTCTTCTTCGCGTAAGTAATTTTTCGCAATCGTGGTATCAGTCTTACGCACCTGATCACATTTGAAACTGGTCAGTCCCATATCCGACTGGCTGGCATTCGCGCGCTGAGCGATAATTTCCGCCGCTGTAAGGCCGGTGCAGGCGAAATGCAACTTATTCTGGATTGCCTGAAAGAAACGCGCGGTATCTTTATCTGTGGGCCGATAATCAGCCGCCATCGCAAAAATATCTTTGATACGAAGATAAATACGGCGTTCGCTGGCACGTATATCCCGGATGCGCTCCAACATTTCGTCGAAATAATCCGGCACGACTGACTGACCCACTGGCGGATTTTTCAGTCGTGTATCGTCCATGACAAACCCTTTAATGACATATTCTTGCAGGGTTTGTGTCGCCCACTGACGGAATTGCGTACCACGGGCAGAGCGGACGCGATATCCGACCGCAAGGATGGCATCAAGATTGTAATAATCAATCTGCCGGGAAACCTCCCGCGTCCCTTCCTGACGAACTATCCGGAATTTCCGGATGGTTGCATCTCGCTCAAGCTCACCGTCGTTATAGATATTCATCAAATGTTCGTTAATGGTCCGAACATCTTTTTGATAAATTTCGGAAATCAGAGCCTGCGATAGCCATAGCGTCTCCGATTCAAAGCGACATTCTATACGTAGCCGCCCGTCATGAGTTTGGAAAAGAACAAACTCACCTTCCGGCGCCAGAGGCGTAATGTGTTCATCCACCGGTACTTACTCCTTCAGCCAGCAAGGGCGTTGATTCAGCAAACAATGGATTTATTCTACCTGTTTCCCCGGACTGCAAAAATAGCGGTTAATCTAACCCTCGCATGAAACCGCCCCGAAGGGCGGTTCATTTACTGCTATAAAACCGGGCCAATATTGACGTTGATATTGATATGAGAAACGTTAACGCTCCATCCATCATTCTCAGTCGTCATCAAAGAACCCAGTACAACGATCAGTGCATAAATACACTTTTTCATTGTTGCGGCCTTTTATAACCGCGTTTCACCAATAAGCACCGGGACCGACTGGAGAAGAACAAGCAGCGTCTGGGCTGATTGTCCCCGCGGTACTTAAGTGCCAATTACAAGCCCGGTGACCCGCCGCTAAACGGGCAAACTAGCCCCGCGCAGATGCTACCATTAAGGCCATTATATTTATAAGGTTATTGATCATAATTTAAGCTTGCCGGGGATTCTTCACTTAGGTATATTTACCCGGTCTGGGCTGCTTGTCCCGCTTATTTTAAGCAAATGAAAATTGAGAAAGCTTAGCGCTAACTGAACTTCCTCAACAAAATAACCGCTCTCTGAAGCGGTTTTTTTGTGTCTGAAATCCTCACGCCCCGCCGAAAAGTGCGCTTCTCCCCCGCCCTTCATCGGGATCTCACCGCAATATGCTATAACAGGCATTCGCTTTAGCCACAAAATTAACCTCATGAAAGATAATAGTATTTACTCTCCTCAGGCGTCTGTGCCGGAAAAATCACGGGTGCTGGGCTGGTCAGATTTATTCTCGCTGTGGTTCTCACTCGGCATGGGCCTGATGGTGTTGCAGGCCGGGGCGATTCTTGCGCCGGGCCTCGGACTGGCAGGAGCACTGGCGGCGATTGGGCTGGGGTCTGCCGTCGGCGTTGCGCTGCTGGCGCTGGTCGGCGTAACCGGCGGGCAAACCGGTTTATCATCAATGGCGTCGCTGAAACTGAGCCTCGGTAAACGCGGCGTGGTGTTGCCGGTCTTGTTCAATCTGATCCAACTGATTGGCTGGGGCGCGTTCGAAATTGTGGTGATGCGTGATGCCGCCAGTCTGCTGGCGAAACGCGCCTGGGGCGATGACAGTTTTTGGGCGAATCCGACACTCTGGACGTTTATTTTCGGCGCTGTCGCTACCTTGCTGGCGGCCAGCGGGCCACTGGCGTTTATCCGCGTGGTGCTGCGCCGCTGGGGTATCTGGTTGCTGCTGGCGAGCTGCGCATGGCTGACCGGTTATCTGTTCCTGCATACGGATTTATCCACGCTGTGGCACAGCGCCGGAGACGGTTCGATGCCCTTCGCGCTGGCCTGTGACATCGTGGTGTCGATGGCATTTTCGTGGTTGCCGCTGGTGTCGGATTACACCCGTTTTGGCAAATCTGCGCGACAAAACTTCTGGGGCACGGCGTGCGGATATTTCCTCGGCAGCGTGTGGATGATGTTGCTCGGCGTGACCTATACGCTGGCGTTTGTCAGCACCCCGACCGATGCCAATGCGCTGCTGCTGGCACTTTCCGGTATCGCGCTGGGCATTCCGCTGCTGTTGATTCTGGTGGATGAACATGAAAATGCCTTTGCGGATATCCATTCGGCGGCGGTGTCGGCAGGCACTTCCGTGCCGGTCAGCGTCGGTAAGCTGACGCTGGGTATCGGCCTGCTGTGTACGCTGATCGCCTGGTCGGTGCCGCTGACGCAATACGAAAACTTCCTGCTGCTGATTGGTTCAGTCTTCGCGCCGCTGTTCGGCGTGGTGCTGACGCACCATTTTGTCCTGCGCCGGCAGACCACCGAAAACCTCAATCTGCGATCTGTCGCAGCCTGGTTTATCGGAATTGCGGTCTATCATCTGATGGCAAATCTGCTGCCTGATGTGGGCGCGACTCTTCCGTCGCTGCTGGTGGCGGGACTGGTGTGCTGGGGATTAGGGCGTAAAGCCTGAGTTAAAAAACCGCCCCGAAGGGCGGTTTCTCTACTGCTATAAACCAGACCCCATGTTGACGTTAATATTGATATGAGAAACGTTAACGTTCCATCCATCATTCTCAGACGTCATCAAAGAACCCAGCACAACGATCAGTGCGTATATACACTTTTTCATTGTTACGGCCTTTTATAGCCGCGTTTCACCCATAAGCACCGGGACCGACAGGAGAAGGACAAGCAGTGTTGAGGTTGCTCGTCCCCGCGGTACTTAAGTGCTATTTCCTGAGCCCGGTGACCTGTCGCTAAACAGGCGAAACTAGCTCCGCGCGCAGACTAGCACTAAGACCATGTAAAAAGTAAGACAATTTTATTGTCACTCAACTTGTTCGTTTCGGGTGAATCATGTACAGTTCTTTTCGTTGAGGTTGCTCGTTCCCGCTTGTTTTAAAAGGTTGGTTTAGCGCTAACTAAATCACCAATAAAAAAAACCGCTCTTTTTAAGCGGTTTTTTTGTGCCTGAAAACAGGAAATTAAAGCGCGATATCCGCAGGCTGTTTCGGCTCTTGTTTCGCCTGAGCATCCAGCGGACGTAGCTGAACCACATCGGCAACCGGTGTGGTTTTCAGCGACGGGGTTTCCAGCCCGAGGATACGGCTGGTTTCCAGCAGTTCTTTCTCGGTCGCTTCCACATTGCCGTTCAGTTTGGTGCCATAAGACGGGATGATTTCCCGGAATTTGGCCTGCCATTCTGCACTGGCGGCTTTCTCTTTAAAGACGGTTTCCAGCAACTTCATCATGATCGGCGCCGCCGTTGACGCGCCCGGTGATGCACCCAGCAAGGCGGCAATGCTGCCATCTTTTGCGCTCACCACTTCGGTGCCCAGACGCAGCACACCGCCGTGCTTGCCATCTTTTTTGATAACCTGCACACGTTGTCCGGCGACCCAGCGTTTCCAGTCTTTCTGCTCGGCCTGCGGGAAAAATTCCTTCAGCGCGGCGTGACGGTCTTCGTCACTGAGCATCACCTGCCCGACCAGATATTTCACCAGATCGAAGTTGCCCACGCCGACATGGGTCATTGGCAGCAGGTTCGAGCTGTTGACGCTGCCAAACAAATCCCACAGGGACCCGTTTTTCAGAAATTTACTGGAGAAGGTGGCGAACGGCCCGAACAGCAGAACCTGTTTGCCATCAATAATACGGGTGTCGAGATGCGGAACCGACATCGGTGGCGCGCCCACGGCGGCTTTGCCGTAAACCTTCGCCAGATGGCGTTTCACCACATCCTGATTTTCTGTCACCAGGAATTCGCCCCCCACCGGGAAACCGCCGTATTCACGCGCTTCCGGAATGCCGGATTTTTGCAGCAGCGTCAGCGACGCGCCGCCTGCGCCGATAAACACGAATTTGGCATTCACGACATGGTGTTTGTGGCTGTGTTTAAGATCGGTGATGGTAACGCGCCAGGTTTTGTCCGGATTGCGCTGGATATCCCGCACTTCCTGACCGTTTGCCAGCGTGAAGTTGGATTGTTTCTGCAACGCCTCAACCAGCTGACGGGTCACTTCACCGAAGTTCACGTCCGTGCCTGCGGTGGTGCGGGTTGCGGCGACTTTCTGCGCCGGATCACGGCCTTCCATCACTGCCGGGATCCACTGTTTGATCAGTTCCGGGTCTTCCGAATATTCCATGCCACGGAACAGCGTACTTTCCTGAAGGGCAGCAAAACGTTTGCGCAGGAAATCGATATTCTCATCGCCCCAGACAAAGCTCATGTGCGGCACGCTGTTGATGAACGAGCGCGGATTATTCAGCACACCTTTCTGCACCTGATACGCCATAAACTGACGGGAAACCTGGAAGGCTTCGTTGATCGCCACGGCCTTGGTGATATCGACAGAACCGTCGGGCATGAGCGGGGTATAGTTCATTTCTGCGAGCGCGGCATGGCCGGTACCCGCGTTATTCCAGCCGTTGGAGCTTTCCTGCGCCACGCTATCCATGCGTTCGATCATATGGATCGACCAGTCCGGCTCGAGTTCCCGGAGATAAGTCCCCAGGGTTGCACTCATAATTCCGCCGCCGACCAGCAATACATCAACGGATTTTTCGTCTTCTGCGGCCGCAGGCTCGCTGGCACCCAGTGAGTCACGGTTGAGAAGCATACCAAGTATCTTTCTCATGACGTCTGTTTCTCTAAATGTTCAGTTCTGTTTTGGCTATTCGTTAGGAATATTGTTATGGCTATCGAACAAGAAATTAGCAAAAAAACACGCGGGATCGTTACTGAAACTTCATTTTTTCAAATGATGGCTACGAATATAACATTATCACTACAAAATTTAAAAAAGGATTTAAC
The DNA here is from genome assembly GCF_021276285.1 of Rahnella victoriana. Taxonomy (NCBI): domain Bacteria; kingdom Pseudomonadati; phylum Pseudomonadota; class Gammaproteobacteria; order Enterobacterales; family Yersiniaceae; genus Rahnella; species Rahnella victoriana. The sequence goes on along the minus strand of NZ_CP089919.1, from coordinate 1,834,315 downwards.
GTTTCAAAAAAACAGGCAGACGGGATCCCAGACAGTGGCTCAGGCCGCGTCACCGCTGGATTTTAAGGGTTCTGCAAAAGAGTTTTGGAGGGGTTTCTGGCGGTCAAAGAACGTGCAATTTGTGCTAAATCGGGTTTGATGGCAAACGTGAGATGTTAAAAAAGGCGCAGTTGCCCGCGCCTTTACGATCACTTTTTACGGAATCAGATTACAGCGCGACGTCTGCAACCTGCTTCTGCTCTTCACCCTTTTTAGGGGCTGAAGAATTGTCCGCCGCCGGAGCCGGTTCTGCGGCTTTTGGCTGCGGGTTGTCGAGCATCAGAACGCGGCTGGTGTCGCCCAGTTCTTTCTCGGTTGCCGCCACGTTGCCGTTCAGTTCGGTGCCATAAGAAGGGATGATGTCCTTCAGTTTGGCCTGCCATTCTGGCGTCGCAACTTTGTCTTTAAACACTTTTTCCATCAGGTGCAGCATGATCGGCGCTGCGGTAGATGCGCCCGGAGAAGCGCCCAGCAGCGCGGTGATGCTGCCGTCTTTCGAGCTGACCACTTCGGTGCCGAGACGCAGAACGCCGCCTTCTTTCTCATCTTTTTTGATGATCTGCACGCGCTGACCGGCTTCCCACAGACGCCAGTCTGCTTTCTTCGCATCCGGGAAGTATTCACGTAACGCATCGAAACGGTCGTCGTCGGAGAGCATCACCTGGCTGACCAGATATTTCACCAGATCGAAGTTGTCGATACCCACATGGGTCATCGGCATGATGTTGGAGAAATTGACGCTGCCGAACAGATCCCACAGGGAACCGTTTTTCAGGAATTTGCTGGAGAAGGTGGCGAACGGTCCGAACAGCAGAACCTGTTTGCCATCCAGAATACGGGTGTCGAGGTGCGGCACGGACATCGGCGGTGAGCCGACAGACGCTTTACCGTACACTTTTGCCAGATGGCGTTTCACCACGTCCGGATTCTCGGTCACCAGGAATTCGCCGCCGACCGGGAAGCCGCCGTAGTTATCCGCTTCCGGAATGCCGGATTTTTGCAGCAACGTCAGGGACGCGCCGCCTGCGCCGATAAACACGAATTTGGCTTTGATGACGCTTTCTTTGTCGCCGTTTTTCAGGTCGGCAACGGTCACGTTCCAGGTGTTATCCGGGTTACGTTTGATGTCGCGGACTTCGTGGCCGAGGCTCAGCGAGAAGTTAGGTTTCTTCTGCAACGACGCCACCAGCTGACGGGTGATCTCGCCGAAGTTGACGTCGGTGCCGATCGGGATACGGGTCGCCGCGACTTTCTGCGCCGGATCACGCCCTTCCATCACCAGCGGGATCCACTGTTTGATTTGCGCCGGGTCTTCTGAATATTCCATGCCACGGAACAGCGTGCTTTGTTGCAGCGCCGCAAAACGTTTACGCAGGAAATTGATGTTGTCGTCGCCCCACACAAAACTCATGTGCGGCGTGCTGTTGATGAAAGAACGCGGGTTGTGCAACACGCCGTTCTCAACCTGATAGGTCCAGAACTGACGGGAAATCTGGAAGGATTCGTTGATTTCGACCGCTTTGGAGATATCGATACTGCCGTCGGCTTTTTCCGGCGTGTAGTTCATTTCCGCCAGCGCAGAGTGACCGGTACCGGCGTTGTTCCAGCCGTTGGAGCTTTCCAGCGCCACACCGTCCAGACGCTCAACCATGTCGATGGACCAGTCTGGCTCTAATTCCTGAAGGTATGTCCCCAGCGTCGCGCTCATAATGCCGCCGCCGATCAGTAACACATCAACGGGCTTTTCATCTTCTGCCAACGCTGACTGGCTGAAAGCAACCACGTTAAGGCAGAGGATCATGGCGAGTATCTTTCTCATGACGTCTGTTTCTCTGAATGTTTAGTTTTAGTTTTGCAGGTGAAAGCTATCCAGATTTGCGCTGGATAAACGAAATCAACAACCCGGTGCGGAGGGAAATAAACGCTTATTTCCACAGAGTATGAAAGGACAATAATGGGGAGTGACGACAACGGCGCAGATGATCACAAAATCAACCACACAAATGTTACCGAATACTCATATTATCGAGATTTCGTAAACAATTTAACATCGTCGTTACGTGCATTAAAAATAGTTTAATACTTTAAATAATTACATAAGTTAGTTTCGCAGTGAAATTACACGCTGGTCGTCCGGTGGCAAAGGACGAATCTGATAATAAAAATCTGAGACAGAGGGGAAATAGACCTTCAATGGTGTGAAAGATAGCCTATATATAAAGTCAGGGGCGGACAAAATGGCATACTCTCGCACAGCAATTGCCCATTTTACCCATAAAGAACCGCCTTAATTCCGGATAAAGTTTTGTTCTGCGTAGCCGATAATCCCTATCGGGCGTCTTATACGGCAACGGCTGCGCCATTAATTTGCATTTATTTCTTATGAGGTGTGGCAGGTGAGCGAAGTATCCAAAGAGTCGTTTGCTAAGCGGAACACGCTGGCAATCTTGTCCGTTCTGCGTGACTTAAAGAAGAATCAGACGCTGGTAATGGTCAGCCACGCCCGCGGGCAATTTATCAGTAAAATTCTGGACGTGGATCCCGATAACCACCAGTTCCTGTTCGATCTGGGCAGCTCAGATTATGAAAACGGTCTGGCGATGGAAGCGGACTCGCTGAGTTTTGTCGCTGAACCGACCGGCGCGAAAGTAGAGTACTCCTGCAGCAAAGTCCGTCAGGTGACGTTTGAAGGTTTGCCTACCTTTACCTGCGATATTCCCCCGGTGCTGTATTTCATTCAACGTCGTGAGTATTTCCGCGTGAATGTGCCGTGGCTGCCGGATTACCGTTGCAGCGGAACCTTACCGGACGCGACCGAGTTCGCCTACCGTGTCAGGGACATTTCCCTGGGCGGGCTGGGGCTGGAAATTGACGGGATCACGCCGCCGGAGATCACCTCCGGTTCCGTGCTGAAAGATTCGATGATCCAGCTTGCCGAACTGGGCACCTTTAAAGTGGATTTAGAGTATCTGGGCGCAATGGCGCGCAAATCAGTGAGCAATAAAGGCGAGACGGTCAGCACGCAGCGGCTGAGCTTTAAGTTTCCGCATTTGTCGCCCGCGCAGGAACGTGACCTGCAACGGGCGATTTTCGAGCTGGAAAAACAGCAACATATGAAAGCAAAGCGTTTCCAGCACGACTGAACCTGCCATCAGATGAACATGCCGCCTGACGCTTCGACGCGCTGGGCGGTCATCCAGCCCGCTTCATCGCTGAGCATCAGCGCCACCATATCCCCGATATCATCCGGTAATCCGGCGCGCCCCAGTGCCGTGTTGCTGGCAACAATTTTGTTCACTTCCGGGTTATCGCGCACCATGCCACCGCTGAAGTCGGTTTCGATCGCGCCGGGAGCCAGCACGTTGGCGGTGATGCCCCGCGCACCCAGTTCTTTTGCCTGATAGCGGGTCAGCACTTCAATCGCGCCTTTCATCATGGCGTAAGCGGATGATCCCGGCAGCGCAAACCGCGCCAGACCGCTGGAAATATTCAGGATGCGGCCACCGCCGGCCATCAGCGGCAGCAGTTTTTGGGTCAGGAAGAACGGCCCTTTCAGGTGCACATTCATCATCAGATCAAACTGCGCTTCGGTAGTCTGCGCAAAAGACTCATGCAAACCCACACCGGCATTGTTGACCAGAAAATCAAAAGTGTCGCGCTGCCACACCTGTTGCAGCTGAGTTTTTACCTGCGCCACAAAAGCGTCAAAGCTGCCGGACTCGCCGGTATTGAGCGGCAAGGCAACGGCTTTTCCGCCCTGAGCTTCCACCGTGGCGACCACTTCCTGCGCCGCAGCGGCCTGGCTGTGGTAAGTCAGAATCACGTCAACGCCCTTTTTTGCCAGCTTTTCAATGGCATTCTTGCCTAAACCACGGCTTCCGCCGGTCACAATTGCGATTTTACGATTCATTTCAGACCTCATTGGCTTTTTGCATCTTCTGCATCGGATGAAATACAGCCTATTGGATTACTCAGGCGTGATAAATGGTCCATAATGAGTTTCACTGTCTCAGTATCAACAACAATCAGGCAAAATGTGGATAAAATTCAATCAATGCAGGTTTTTGTACGGGTCGCGGAGCTGAGCAATTTTACCCGTGCGGCAGAAAGTCTGGGATTACCGAAAGGCAGTGTGTCGCGTCTGGTGCAACAACTGGAAACGCGGATGTCGGCGCGTCTGCTGCACCGCTCAACGCGCCGCGTGCAACTGACGCAGGACGGACAAGTCTTTTATCAACGCTGCAAGGAGTTGCTGGCCAGCATGGATGAACTGGAATCGATGTTTCAGTCGAATCCGGCCAGCGTCAGCGGGCGGTTGCGCGTCGATATGTCTGTGGGAATGGCAACGCATCTGGTGTTGCCGCGACTGGCCGAGTTTTTTAACCGTTATCCGGCGCTGGAAATTGAACTGAGCAGCACCGATCATCGTGTGGATGTGGTGCGCGAGGGGTTTGACTGTGTGATCCGCTCCGGCACGCTGAAAGACTCCGGGCTGATTGCGCGTCCCCTCGGCCAGCTCAGCGTGATTAACTGCGCCAGCCCCGGTTATCTGCGCCGTTACGGCACGCCGGATCACCCTGATCAGCTGGCGCAACATGCGATGGTGCATTACGAACAGACCCTCGGCAGCCACACCTCCGCCTTTGAATATCTCGACGGCAAGCAGGTAAAAACGGTGAAAAGTGGCGGCGCGGTGACCGTTAACAGCACCGAAACTTACGTCTCTGCCTGTCTGGCCGGTCTTGGGATCATTCAGGCACCGTTGATCGGCGTGCGTGACGCGTTGGCGGGCGGCCAGCTGGTGAGTATTTTGCCGCAGTTCCGTGCGCCGCCGATGCCGGTCACACTGGTTTATCCGCACCGCCTGAACCTTTCCCGCCGCGTAAAAGTGTTTATGGACTGGCTGACAGAAATCACCCAAACGTTCATTGCCTGAGCGGTTAAACCGCTGCGGCATAGCCTGAGCAACTCAGGTGTCTATACTTAAGGCTGGATGCACTTTTATGGACGACATGGATCAATGCCCATCATTTCAAAAAAAGAACCGAAAACGCAGGAAACTACCGCGCCGCTGATTAACCTCAAAACCGGCAATCAGACGGTGGATAAAAACATTGGCCGCTTCTCGCGGCTGGTGGAGCACGTCCAGTCCTGGGGCTGGGTCGCGCATCTGCTGCGTGCCATGGAACGTTTTAACGATCGCCTGGGCAGCCAGTTCGGCGCGGCCATCACCTATTTCTCCTTTCTGTCGCTGATCCCCATTCTGATGGTGTCTTTCGCCGCCGTGGGGTTTGTGCTGGCCTCAAATCCCGATCTGCTGGCCCAGCTGATCAACAAAATCGTCAACAGCATCAGTGACCCGAATCTGGCGAATACGCTGAAAAGCACGGTGAATACCGCCATTCAGCAGCGTACCGCCGTGGGCTTGTCCGGTCTGCTGATTGCGCTGTATTCCGGCGTCAGCTGGATGGGCAATTTGCGTGAGGCGATCCGCGCTCAGTCGCGTGATGTCTGGGAACGCAATCCGCAGGATCAGGAGAAGATTTACCGCCGCTACATCCGCGATTTTATTTCCCTGACCGGGCTGGTGCTGGCGCTGATCATCACGCTGTCTCTGACGTCTATTGCCGGTGCGGCGCAAAAAACCATTGTCGATGCACTGGGGCTGGGCGGCATCGACTGGCTGCGTCCGGTGATGACCAGTATTACGCTGGTGATTTCCATTGCCGCCAACTATCTGCTGTTCCTGTGGATTTTCTGGATGTTGCCGCGCCATAAGCCTCGCAAAAAAGCCTTACTGCGCGGCACGCTGCTGGCAGCGGTAGGCTTTGAGGTGATCAAATTCGTGATGACCATGACGCTGCCGAAACTGGCGACCTCGCCTTCCGGTGCGGCGTTCGGGTCAGTGATCGGTCTGATGGCGTTCTTCTATTTCTTCGCCCGTCTGACGCTGTTTGTCGCGGCGTGGATCGCCACGGCGAAATACAAAGATGACCCGCCGATGCCGGATCCGAAGCAAAAGGCCACCAAACACGCAAAAACGGCCACGGGAAACGACAGTGAATACACACCGGACAACCTCATCGTGCCAGATGAAATGCATATAACCGACGTTAATGCTGAGAATGAAGTTAAAAAGCAGTGAATAACACCAAATAAAGCCGGGCGTAACCCTGAAAACCAGAATAACTGACTAAGAGCCGTACTTTTATTTCGCGGTTTTGCAGTCAGTTACTCTGACTTTTACCCATTCGCCAAACTTATGATTGGCGAAATCCTGCCCTGATAAAACATTCCCCCGATCCACCCTGAATTGCCCTTTCCCCCTGCTTTCGTTGCGTTGAAATACCGCCGCGCTCTGCATAAGATGCCTTTTCGATATACATTTATTTACATTAGATCCCTCCCACTCATTACAAATAAGAAACACTTATGCAAGCCACTATCACTCCAGAATTAGAAGCTGACGCGCAATTGGTGAGTCAGAACTCCCGCGGCAAAGTCATCGTGGCATCGCTTATCGGTACGGCCATCGAATTCTTCGACTTTTACATCTATGCCACCGCTGCGGTGATTGTTTTCCCGCATATTTTCTTCCCGCAGGGGGATCCGACGGCAGCCACGCTACAGTCGCTTGCCACCTTCGCCATCGCCTTTATCGCACGTCCGATCGGCTCCGCGCTGTTCGGTCACTTCGGCGACCGCGTTGGCCGTAAAGTCACCCTGGTGGCGTCTTTGCTGACCATGGGCGTGTCCACCGTGGTGATCGGCCTGCTGCCGACGTACGCGACGATTGGCGTCTTCGCACCGTTGCTGCTGGCACTGGCGCGCTTTGGTCAGGGGCTGGGACTGGGCGGTGAATGGGGCGGCGCGGCGCTGCTCGCCACTGAGAATGCCCCGGCGAAGAAACGTGCCCTGTACGGTTCTTTCCCGCAGCTTGGCGCACCGATTGGCTTCTTCTTCGCCAACGGCATGTTCCTGCTGCTGTCGTGGCTGCTGACGGACGAACAGTTCATTTCCTGGGGCTGGCGTGTGCCGTTCCTGCTTTCTGCGGTGCTGGTCATCGTCGGTCTGTATGTGCGCGTTTCCCTGCACGAAACGCCGGTGTTCGCCAAAATCGCCAAAGCGGGCAAACAGGTCAAAGTGCCGATCGGCACGCTGTTCACCAAATACAAAAAAGCCACCCTCCTCGGCACCTTCATCATGGTCGCGACTTACACGCTGTTCTACATCATGACCGTGTATTCACTGGGTTACGGCACGGCGGCGAAACCGGTGGGTCTGGGCATTCCGCGTAACGAATTCCTGCTGATGCTGATGATTGGTGTGATCGGTTTCGGCGTGATGGTGCCGGTAGCCGGTCAGCTGGCGGATAAGTTTGGCCGTCGCAAAACCATGATTTGCATTACGCTGCTGATGATCGTCTTCGCGCTGTGCTTCCCGACCATTCTGGGTGCCGGTTCACAGGCGCTGGTGATGGTGTTCCTGCTGTGTGGTTTTATGGTGATGGGGCTGACCTTCGGCCCGATGGGCGCGCTGCTGCCGGAACTGTTCCCGACAGAAGTTCGCTATACCGGCGCATCCTTCTCCTATAATGTGTCTTCGATACTGGGCGCATCCGTCGCGCCGTACATCGCCACCTGGCTGGCAACCCATTACGGGTTGTTCTATGTGGGCGTTTATCTGGCCTCAATGGCAACGCTGACGCTGATCGCGTTGTTACTGTCGAAAGAAACCGCCCATCAGTCACTGTAACTGACCCGGACACCGTGCCCGGTTTGCGCCCGGCACGGTTTCTTCAGCGAAGGTTTCTTATGCGCTTGCGTCGATTTATCCTGCCTGTCCTGCTCCTGCTTATCGTCATTGCTGCGGCCCTCTGGTATTTCTGGCCTCACACCTCCAATCCGAACGCCCTGTGGAACATCGTCAGTAAGAAATGCGTGCCGAATCAGCAAAGCACGGGCAAACCCGATCCTTGTGTGCAGGTGGATGAACAACATGGATTTGTGGTGCTGAAAGACCTGAACGGCCCGCTGCAATATTTGCTGATGCCCACCGCGCGCATCACCGGTATGGAAAGCCCCGCCCTGCTGGAACCGGCCACACCGAACTTTTTCAGTCAGGCATGGAATGCGCGGCATTTTATGGCGGATAAATACGGCAAACCGATTGATGACGCCAATGTTTCGCTGGCGATCAACTCACAATACGGCCGCTCGCAGAATCAGCTGCATATCCATATTTCCTGTCTTTTGCCGCAGGTGAAAACCACGCTGAGCAGGGATGGCGGGCAGATGGGGTATAACTGGCAGGCACTGCCGGATAAATTGCTCGGGCACACTTATCTGGCGCGCAAAGTGACCTCAGCCGAGCTGAATGAGAAAGGCGCGTTCCGGCTTTTGGCAGAAGGCGTCCCGGAAGCGGAGAAGAAGATGGGCCATTTCGGTATGGCGATGGTCACCCTGCCGGGCGGCGACTTCCTGCTGCTCGCCAGCGAACGCGACCTGCTGAAACTCAATAACGCCTCCACGGAAGAGATCCAGGACCACAATTGTGCGGTACTGGATCCGGTGCCTCAGTAATACAGATACCCGAAGGTGATTAATGCCAGCGCCTTCCCCTCTCACGAGGGGGAGGAGCTTACTTCTCTTTCATCTGCTGCAATATCGGGCCGCACTGGTTTTCTTCATTGTCGCTTGGGGAAATCAGCGCCAGCAGGGCAGCGGCCGGAGCGACGACGGCACCCAGCGCGACGGCTGCCGCACCCCGGGCGATCAACGGCCCCGGTTTGACACCCGCATCCGGATTTTTGTACGTGCCGCGCACATACAGCGGTGAACGTAAGGTCAGGATACGTACCCCCTTACTTTCCGGATTGATCGATAGGTCCAGCCGTTCGGTCGCCATGTTGGTGTTGCCGGTAATGTTGATCACCGCATTCTCGGTATCGAACACAAACAGACGTGGCGTAACCAGCCCGTTCCTGACATTAACGTTGGCGGCGGCGCAGTTAATCGCCACTTCGTCATCACCAAACAGTTTACTCACCACATAGTTACCGACATTCAGACCGGCCAGTTCCATCAGGCCACGGCTGATCACGCCATCGTTAATCAGGATTTTCATGTCGCCGTTACTGGTCCCCAGCAGCGCGGCGACGGAGTTCCCGGTGCCGGTCAGGGTTGCGTCACCGTTCAGGTCACCCAGACTGCGCTCCATCGACTGCACGCTTGGCAGCAACTGTTTCAGTTTCAGCTTACGTGCATGAATGTCCGCACGCGCCTGCATCGGCGATTTGTCGCCTTCCAGCCGGATGGTGGAATTTAGATTACCGCCCGCCACACCGAAACGCAGCGGGTCGAGCAGGATCTCGCCATCGTTGAGTTTCAGATGAGTGCTCAGATCGCTCAGTGGCAGGGATTTGCCGTGCTCAATGCGTTTGGCGCTGAACTTCACATCGGCATCCATCACGCGCCAGCTTTTGGTATCGAACTTCTCCACCGGCAAGACTTTGTCGGAAGGCTGGCGGGTCGTTTCGCCGCGTTTGGCTTTATCCTTGTTGGAATCGGCACCAATCAGCGGCGCCAGATCGGCAAAGCGCAGCTGTTTGGAAACCACTTCGCCGCTCAGTTTAGGCCGCGGTTTACTGGCCTGATAGGTCAGTGAACCGTGAATATCGCTGTCGCCAATTTCGCCGTTAAAGTTTTGATAACGGTAAACCGCGCCGTTTTTGCCGTGTAACGTCGCCGATAAATGGCCGTCGGTGGAATACGGCGGGGTTTGCGGTAACAACACACCGGTCAGACCATACAAATCGGACAACGTCTGGCCGGAGAATTTGAGACGTAAATCCAGACCGCCGAGATTCATCGCATCCTGCAAGGTCCCCGTCACGGCCACCCGCGTGTTGCCGGAGCGCACATCCGCCTGTAACGGGAACAGCGCATCGGGATCTTTCAACGCCAGCATGCCGCCGATTTTACCGCTGCCGGAGAGGGATTCGCCGTTGTATTTTCCGTCCACTTTCCAGCCAAACACGTAAGGCGGTGTTTTGGATTTCGGTGCATCGCTCTTATCACCGACCACTTCGGTAAACGGCAGCGGTTTGCCCAGCGGATCAATCACCGCGCGGAAATCGGCTTTCAGTTGGGCATCTTTGTAATCGATCTGACCGCGGTCAAATACGATGTCATTGAGGGTAAATGACCAGGCGGAAGGCGGTTGCGCCGGGTCTTTCTTCTCGCTGTTGGCGAGGTTGAACGTCCAGTTATTTTTGCCATTATCCAGACGCAGCAGCGAGGCATCCGGCTGTTTCAGCCAGATCGTGGGGATTAGCACTTCTTTATGCAATAACGCCAGCGGCGCAATGCTGGCATCGACGCGGGCGAGTTTCACCATCTGCGCGTCTTTTTCGCCGGTCTGTACATCGGATGGGTTGCCGAGCACGATATCTTCCGCATGAATGTGCGGCCAGGGCACCCACGCACGCCAGCCCGCTTCATCTTTATGACGCGACCAGTCGACGCCCAGATCGCCACGGATGGCGAAAGTGCGGTTAAGTTCTGTACTGACTTTTTGATTGATGGTGGGTTTGAGCCGGTTCCAGTCGAACATCGCGATGAAAATCACGATAGCAATCAACAGAATGATAATCACACCCACAACCCAGGAAATCACTTTACCTGTGCGCGTCATAAATCTGTTCCTTTCAGACAGTTAACGAATCCCAGAGTTTAACCATAGTAGAATTCATCGCAGCTTGCCGGAAACGGTATAAACGCAGGGGAAAGAAACCGCAGGAGGAAGAAAAGGAAAGAGAAGTGAAATCAAGGCATTGGAAATGCATCACACCACAGCAACTCACCAGACACTTTGAGACTTAGCCTTAGCGGGTCAGGTGTGATCCATTATCCTTTGAAATGTATCGGCAGGTTGTCCAGATTATCGAAAATCGTCGGGCGCGCCAGATAATACCCCTGTGCGGCCAGCGCATCGGAATTACAGACCATCGCCCATTCTGCGGCGGTCTCGACCCCTTCTATAATCACGCCTTTACTGTAACGGTTCATCAGCGTCACCAGCGTGTAAAACAGCCGTGAGCCTTCTTCGCTCTGCCCCAGAAGGATAAACAGGTCGCGGGCAATTTTGATGTATTCGTAATGCCAGGTCGTGAAGGAAGAGAAGTTGGCGATACCCTGCCCGAAGTCATCCAGCCATAAACGGTCGGATTGCTCGATTTGCGACAGCGGAATGCTCAGCGCATGTTCGGCGCTTTCGACCAGTTCGAAACGGACGTACGGCATGGCGCTGATTTGCGCCCGCAGCGCCGAATCAGATTGCAGCATTTCCAGCACCTGACCATCGACGTTAATCGACGCCAGTAATTCATGTTCGATAAACATCGTCTGCCAGCGTTGCAACAGGTCGAGTTGCTCCTGCACGATTTGCAGGCGTTTACCCACCGCAATCGCGACAAAATACGCTTCCGGCGAAATGAATTTATGCGGGTTCGCAGGATGGAAAACCCCGGTCAGTAATTCAATTCCCAACAGCTTTCCTGTGGTGCGATAAATGGGCTGAAAACGGTACACTCTCTGACACTGACGCCAGTAAGATTGTGCTTTTACGCGCTCTATGGCGGTAAAAGAAGGCGTAATCAGCCCTAACATCATCTTCGTGATCATATTTTTCTGCCGTCATGAATAAGAATCGGATTATCAGGGACATGCGGCAACATGTGTTGCGTGACTACAATGAGATTCATGTCAACAGCCTGTGTTTCAGGAAACACCGTGTTTCATGGAGGCAAAGTAGCCCGATTTCCTGGCTTTCTTTAGTAGAGTTATCTATCGGCGCTGCGCGGGGAAACTTTAATCACTCCGCATTTCCCTGCAATCTGTGCGCATAAAAAACCAAAAAACCGCGCTGGAAGTTCTTTTCCGCAGGCTCTACATTGGAGGCACTGAAACATGTCATTGACCGCCCATTCACAACCCGGAGAAAAAAATGCCTTACGTTAATATCAAAATTACCCGCGACGGCGCGACGGCAGAACAGAAAAAAGCCCTGATTGCCGGTGTGACGCAGTTACTGGTGGATACGCTGGGTAAAAATCCGGCCACCACGACGGTGATCATTGATGAGATCGATACCGATAACTGGGGTCTGGGTGGCCGTCCGGTGACCGAGTTGCGACAGGAAAGCAAGTAACGCCCTCAGGTGGAAGTGCTGCCACTTCCACTTTTTCCTGCATTTTTGCTTCGTTTTTTTGCCTCCTGCCTAAAAAAATAAAACCTCGTTTTAATTTATTTGACTGACCGCATTCTTATGAAGAGACTAGAGCGCAATAATGACGGTCTTTTCTTTCCTTTCGTTTTAATGCTTCAGACATAGGCCAGGTACAATGACCCGCAAAAACATTGCCGTTATCGGCGAATGCATGATCGAATTATCTCAGAAAGGCGATGCGCTTCACCGTGGTTTTGGTGGCGACACGCTGAACACGTCTGTTTATATTTCCCGCCAGGTTTCCCCTGATGCGCTGAACGTGCATTACGTGACCGCGCTCGGCACCGACAGTTTCAGCAATGAAATGTTGCAGGCCTGGCAGCAGGAAGGCGTGAACACGGATCTCACCCAGCGTCTGGATAACAAACTGCCGGGTCTGTATGTGATTGAAACCGACAGCACCGGCGAGCGCACCTTCTACTACTGGCGCAACGACGCCGCCGCGCGTTACTGGCTCGACAGCCCGCAATCGGAAGAGATTTGCCAGAAACTGGCAGAGTTTGATTATCTGTACCTGAGCGGTATCAGTCTGGCGATCCTCAACGACGAAAGCCGTGATCGTCTGATGACCCTGCTGAAAGCCTGCCGTTCACGCGGTGGCAAAGTGATTTTCGACAACAATTACCGTCCGCGCCTGTGGGCCAGCAAAGAGCAAACCCAGGCTGCGTATAACACCATGCTTTCCTGCACCGATATCGCCTTCCTGACCCTTGACGATGAAGACATGCTGTGGGGCCAGAAGCCTTACGATGAAGTGATTGCGCGCACGCATGCGCTGGGTGTCAGTGAAGTCGTGGTCAAACGCGGCGCCGACAGCTGCATCGTCTCCAGCGCCGAAGGCGAGCTACATGATGTACCTGCCGTAAAACTGCCGAAAGAGAAAGTCATCGATACCACAGCGGCCGGGGATTCGTTCAGTGCCGGGTATCTGGCGGTGAGACTCACCGGCGGCAGCGCGGTGGAAGCGGCGGTGCGCGGGCATGAGACTGCCAGTACCGTGATTCAGCATCGCGGGGCGATCATCCCGATGGAGTTTATGCCAGACCGGGGATAAAAACGCGCTGGCTCTGCTTCTGCTGCGAAGGGGGGGGAGCTGACCGAATTCTTACTCAACAAACGTGATTAAAAACGCGCTGGCTCTGCTCCTCCCCCTGCGAAGGGGGAGGCTGGGAGGGGGTTTTAAAAACAAAAACAGCGGTCAAACCACGCTTTAACCCTATGATTTATCTTTAATACCCCACCCCAACCCTCCCCTTCGCAGGGGAGGGAGTCGACCGAATTCTTACTCAACAATCTGCTTATTGCGCACTCGTTGCCGCCGAAGCCGCCGGCACATCCCCGGCAGGTGCTTCTGCCGCCGGAGCGGTCTCCGCCGGAGCCATGACGTTGTCATACACCGCCCGCAATTCTGCCGCATTCACTTCAGGTTCCCCTTTCGGTTGCGCGATCAGTAACGCTGGCTCGCGGGACAACTGCTGCTTCAGTTCCTGATTCAGGACCGGTAAGGTCAGCGTCGAAAGGAACTGCTGGCGCAATTGCTGATACTGTTCCGGGGCGATATCCACCACGCCATTTTGCTGTGAACGTAAACGCTGGCTCATCAGCACATCGGTATCGGTGCGGGCGTAAGTCGCGAACAGTTTACTCAGCTGATCATTCTTCTGCGCAATCAGCGCATCAAATTCCGCCTGAGAAATCCCTTTGTCGCGCACTGCCAGCAATTCTTCCGACAGACGCTTAAACAGCTCGGTCAGTTTGGCTTGAGGCGCTTCAATGCGGATGGCACATTGCGCGCGCTGGTACTGCACATTGCAGTCAAAGCCCAGTGCCGGAGCCGGAGTCGTCGCGTCTTTCTTACTTTCAAAGGCGCTTTTCAGCTGCTCCTGCAAATGCCAGAACAACGCTTCGCGCGCCAGATCACTGCGCCAGTACGCGGCCAGCGCCTGTGACTCCTGGATCGGCTGCCATGCGTTATCCCACATTAACGACACGCGATCCTGCGTCAGGTTTTCATCCATCACGGTCATGGATTTGGTGGTGACTTCAGACAGCGTCGGCAGGGTCTGCGGCGTTTCACGTTTGCCTTTCAGCGAAGAGAAAGTGCGGTTGATTTGCTCACTCAGACCGCGGCCATCGACATTCCCGACCACAAATAAGGTCATCGCATCAGGGGTATACCACTGATGATAGAATTTGGTTAATGCGTCGATATTGATAGGTTTGGTGGGTAACTGGTCAGGATTATGGCCGACCAGCGTCGAACCGGCGATACGGGCACGCCACCAGGGATCCTGCGTATTTTGCGGTAACGAGCCGACCGGATCCTGCGATTCCTGCCGCGCGGCGTTTACCAGCGCCGGAGTGACCGGTATTTTTCCTGCGGTGTTTGCCAGCCAGTTCAGCGCGTCTTTCAGCAGCTCCGGACGGTTGTTCGGCAAACTCAGGTTATATAAGGTGAAATCATAAGAACTGACAGCAGGCGGCAAAGGCCGCTGCGGATTGATACTTTGCTGCCACAAAGACTGTAGCTGAGCCGTGCTGAAGCCTTCGCTGTGCATCAGCGCCAGACGAGGAAGGAAATGGGCATAGCCGGTTTGCTGGGCGGATTCTGCCAGCGACCCGGTGCGCACGACCAGACGTAATTCAATGCGATCGCTCGGGCGTTGCGGCGTGGTCAGCAACTGCCAGGTAAATCCATTGTCCAGCTTCCCCTGCTGCCAGGCCGGGTCTGGTTGTAATGCTTCAGCTTGCACATGACTTGCGGCTGCTGCCAGCAGCAATCCACCAATGAGTAAACGGATTTTGGTGCCCTGCATGTGAACCCCTACGTAATGACAATCCAATTTTCAATTTGCTGTCCTGCCGGTGTCAGTTGACTCGCCCACAGGAACTGAATGCGTAAGTTTTAGGACGTAAAATACAGCCCTTCGTTAGACCGCACATTTTTCGCAATGTCGCGCAGCCTGCAAAAATATTCTGGGAAGTAACGCCGGATGAGGCATCAGAGGGACATATTATGAAGATAATCCACCGGTTACATCAAGTAACCGGGGGTTATTAGGCGAGATTGAGGCTAAATAAATGCGTTTTCGGAAACCCTTTTCGGAATTTCTTTCCGCTTACTGACGTTTATTCAGAAAATTCAGGCAGATTTCTCGGCTTCTGTCAGACCTTTCTGACCGTTCAGCGTCGCCTTTAACTGTCCTTCATCGAGCTGATCACACCATTTCGCCACCACAATGGTCGCCACGCCATTACCGACCAGATTGGTCAGCGCACGCGCTTCTGACATAAAGCGGTCAATACCCAGGATCAGCGCCAGACCGGCAACCGGTAAATGCCCTACCGCAGACAGTGTCGCCGCCAGCACGATAAAGCCACTGCCCGTGACACCCGCCGCGCCTTTGGAAGACAGCAACAGCACCACAATCAGGGTGATCTGATGCCAGATATCCATATGCGTATTGGTGGCCTGGGCGATAAACACCGCCGCCATCGTCAGGTAAATTGAGGTGCCGTCGAGGTTGAAGGAATAACCGGTCGGGATCACCAGACCGACCACTGATTTCTTACAGCCCAGGCGCTCCATTTTATCCAGCATACGCGGCAAGGCGGATTCGGAGGAGGACGTACCCAGCACGATCAGCAGTTCTTCTTTAATGTAATTCACAAACTTGAAGATACTGAAGCCGGTGAAGCGGGCGATAAGCCCCAGCACCACGACCACGAACAAAATACAGGTCAGGTAGAAGCACAGGATCAGCTGACCCAGTTGCACCAGCGAACCGACGCCGTATTTGCCGATGGTGAAGGCCATCGCGCCGAATGCACCCAGCGGAGCCAGACGCATGATCATATTGATGATGCCGAAAATGACCTGCGAGAAGCTTTCGATGACGTTGAAAATCAGCTGGCCTTTATGGCCCAGACGGTGCAGCGCAAAACCGAACAGCACGGCAAACAGCAGCACCTGCAAAATATTGCCGCTGGCGAACGCGCCAATGACGCTGGACGGGATCACATCCAGCAGGAACGGAATGATGCCCTGACTTTGCGCCTGCTCGGCGTACACCGCCACAGCTTTGGCATCCAGTGCCGCCGGGTCAACGTTCATCCCGGCACCCGGCTGCACGATATTGACGATCACCAGCCCGATGATCAGCGCAAGCGTACTGACAATTTCAAAGTACAGCAGCGCGATCGCACCGGTACGGCCAACGGCTTTCATGCTTTCCATGCCGGCGATGCCCGTAACCACCGTACAGAAGATCACAGGGGCGATGATCATTTTGATTAATTTAACAAAACCATCACCAAGTGGTTTCATCTGAGCGCCCAGCTCAGGGTAAAAATGGCCCAGCAGAACACCGACGGTAATTGCCAAAAGAACCTGAAAATACAGGCTCTTGAAGATTGATTTTTTCATGTTATTGCCATCCTGATGTGATTGTATCGCCCTTTATTTTGTAGGGTCGGAGGTCATGAGCGACAGCCGGAAAGTAACACCAACACAACATGATGGAAATATTTTGTTTCCCTCTGCAATGGCGACTCATGAAAAACCAGAGCGGAAACCATTCAGCTGAGAATTTAGTAAGTAAAGAAAGTAAAAAAGTGAGGAAACAGGCGGGTTTTCCCGCCGGCAGGCAGGATCAGGAAGGCTGGCAGAACTGGCGTTCAAACTCTTTTTTGGAAAGCGGTGCGGAGAATAAATACCCCTGTCCGATGTGAATATTTTCCTTCAGCAGCCAGCGGCGCTGGGCTTCATTTTCGACACCTTCCGCCACCAGCTGAATATTCATGGCGCGGCCTATCGAGGCCACGATATTCACCATCACTTCATCGTCAGGCAGAACGCTGACGAAACTGCGGTCAATTTTAATCACGTCAATCGGCAGCGAACGCAGCCGGTTGAGGTATTCGAGACCGGAGTAACCCAGACCGAAATCATCCAGTTCAATCGAAACGCCGACAGCGCGCAGTTCGCTGAGTAACAGCAGCGCGCGATCTAAATCATCAATACGTGCCGTTTCGGTGATTTCCAGCACCAGTTGCCCCGGATTGATTTTATAGCGGCTCAGCAGGCTGCGCAGCTCCGGCAGGAAATTACGCTGCTGCACCTGAGCACCGGAAAGATTCACGGACAACGGTAACGTGATGCCGCGCCGTTGCCAGTCCGCCAGGATCTGACAGCCCAGTTCAAGAATTTTGTATCCCAGCAAACTCATGACGCCAATTTCTTCGGCCAGCACAATAAAATCGCTTTCCAGCCCGTAACTGCCGTCCGTCATTTTGCGGCGCAACAGGGCTTCCGCACCGACCACCTCGCCGGTTTTCATATTGACCTGCGGCTGGATAAACAAGGTGAAGTCGTTCTGCTCCATCGCATGCAGGATTTCGTTTTCCTGCAACAGGCGCTTCTGGATTTTCGCCGTCAGTTCCGGTTCAAAGAACAGGATCTGGTTTTTCCCCTGCTGATACGCCGACACTCTCGCCGCCCGCGCGTTGACCATCAGTTGCTGCGCGCTCACCGGGAATTCGCCGGTGTATTGCACGATGCCAATACTGCCGGTCGGATGCAGCGACATATTGCCCGCATGGCTTTCCTGCGGCGCATTGATGCGCTCCATGATGTGTCTGGCCAGACGCATCGCCATAAAGGGCCGGGGAATATCGCCCGCCAGCACCGCAAACTCGTTGTAGCTCAGACGCGCCATCAGGCAATGCTCCGGCAGCACCTCCATGATGGATGAGATCAGCGGACAATCGACATGGCCGTCATCGCGCAGGCTCTCAATGCCGATCAGCAGCAGATGGAAACCTTTTTCCAGCTCCGCGCCATGCAGACGGTGTTGCAGGCGCTGCATAAACTGTTCTTCGCTGTTCAGCGCACCCTCTGACGGCAGCAGCATTTCGGTGACAGGCGGACGGGCTTTTTCCCGCTGCTGCTGATTGCGGTTATAGCTGCGCACCAGCATGCCGATTTCATCGTCTTCATGGCGTGGCGGCAGGGTCAGCTGATGGTGTGGCACATCACTTTCCGGCAGGGATTCCAGATCACTGGCGATGCTGCGCAGCGGTTTAACGATCAGCCGGTTAATAATCCAGCTCAGGGAAATCGACAGGATCAGCGCCAGTAAAAGGTACGTCGTCAGCATGGTCGACAGCGCGCTGACAATAAACTGATACATGCGGTAGGAATCTGCCTGCAACACCAGATAAGCCAGCGGTTTGGGATCTTTCGGGCTGGCCGCCGCAGAATAGAGAGGAACGGAAATCGTCACCGGTAAATTAAAGCCCCGGGTGACCCATTGCGGCACCGGGCGGCCAGGCGGGAAATGCGTGTGCAGCGCGGCGATTTGGTTAGGCATCACGACATCGGCGCGGCTTAATATGCCCACCGGTTGCAGGGTGTTCAGGATATCCTGCGTTTCTTCCAGATCGACATCCAGCACCGCCTGAGACAGCGGAACCCGGACAGAATGAGCTATGTTTTCAAGTTGCTGGGCGTAATCATCCCTCCGCTGCTGCACAAAGTGAAACAGCTGGATGACGATGAAAATACAAATGGTGATTGCCGCAATACTGGATACCGCCGCCATCTGTTTGATCGTTAGTGAACGCCTGACCCGCAACTTAATTCTCCATCAATCGCCGACCCGATTTGCCCCGCCCGCCTGAGCAGGCACGGCACTTCTGCGCAGTATACCTTATAACGTGTTATTTCGAGGCGTTACACCACGTTTTGACTATAAAAAACAACATCTTTGCCGGAAGGCTTCTACACTGATAATTCATGAGGTTATTTAACTTACGAAATCCATACATTACTTACTGTAATCGAATAATAAGGAAAAACCGAACATCCTGACTTGAATACAACTTATGAAGTGAGTGTGCTGGTGATCACGGTAAAGACAAACTATTCCACTACATTAAGACAAACAACCAGCAAATGAAGGCTAAAAACCTTGTGTGACAGCCAGTTATAGAGGTGTTGTTTTTTATGCGGGAAATTCTTATTTTTTGTAAAATGTGCTCTAAGCTGTAAAAGAACTGATATATTAAGACGAGTCTTATTCCCACATAAAACTTTAAAAAAATTAAACCTTCCACACGCTTTGTTAGCGGCCAATCCGGGCCGTTTTGACGTCCAGAAAACACCGATATATATAATCCTACCGGGCGGGATTTATGAATAAATATGATGATATTAAACGTTTTATGGATAAGACGAAGTTGGAAAAGCTTGATTATAAAGAGCTTAATGAAAAATCAACGGGTGAATCCATTACGGGTTCAATGAATCAATGGACGTTGATTAAACAAGTTTCTGCCAGCGAAGAACCTGCGGGTCCCCTCGACAATGGCCGCACGACGCAACCCACCCCACAAGCCATTTCAGCGGATGAGTTTTCCTTATCTGCGGCTCAGGCTGCGTCTGAACATCATGCCGCGCCGCAACCGGAAACGCAGCCTGCCACGCACGCGCAAAGCACGCCGATGTCATCGGAAGTGGCTCCGCCGGCTGCCGGTTTTGGCTTGCTGGATGCGCTGCGCGAAACACTGCCCCCTGCCCCTGTGGCGTCACAGCCCGCGCAACATCAGCCTGTTCACACGGCACCGACGTTGCACGCGCAGTCTGTGATCCCTGACAGTGGGTCAGGTTTGCTCGATTCCCTGCGTAAAGCCATGCCTGAAGCGCCGCCGGTTCAGACACCGGCACCGGTTGCCCAGCCTGCACCGGTCCGCGCCGCACCACCTGTACAGCAACCCGCGCCAGTGCGCAGCCCGTTACCCGCCAGCCCGGCGCACGTGGCGTCTCCGGCGTCTGCTGATGCTAACCAGCGCTTTAAACAGATGTTTAAACAACGGGCTCCGCAGCCTGCCAGCGCTTATTTACATCGCGACACACCGCTTCAACCCTTGTTAGAGATGATTGCCTCATGCCGTTAGTTTGCGTTTGTTCACCGAAAGGTGGGGTAGGAAAAACCACGGTGGCCTCCAATCTGGCCTATTCCCTTGCCCGCAGTGGCAGCAAAGTGCTGGTCATCGATTTTGACGTGCAGAACGCCCTTCGCCTGCATTTCGGTGTGCCGATTTCCGATACCCGTGGTTTTGTCGCCGGTTCGGGGAATGAATCCGACTGGAGTCAGTTCATCCTCAAAGCGGGTTCCAATACCTTTGTCTTACCTTACGGCGAAGTGACGGAAGATCAGCGGCTGGAATTCGAACACCAGCTCGCCAGCGATCCGCATTTTTTACAGCGCGGATTAAACACCGTCCTGAATTATCCGGGATTGATTATTATTGCCGATTTCCCTCCGGGTCCGAGTCCGGCATTAAAAGCCGTTCAGGCGATTGCGGATTTACATGTTGTGGTGATGCTGGCGGATACCGCGTCATTATCTTTATTGCCTTTAATGGAAAAGAATAAATTAATTGGTACCCCGCTTAATAATAAGAAGGGTGAATATTATGTGGTTAACCAAAGTGACACCCGCCGGACATTAAGCCGCGACGTCACGCAATTTTTCGAACAGCGTTTAAATGAAAGATTATTAGGCACAATCCACAGGGATGAATGTGTGCCAGAGGCGAATGCCTCGCAGCGCTCTATTATTGATTTCAGTCCGGTCTCTGCTTCGGCATTTGATATTGAACTGATCAGCAAGAAAGTCGCCGCCATTTTAGGGATTAAAGTCGGTGATGGTGAATTACACGCCGCACCTAAATCTGGCAGTTATTAACTATCACTGTTAACAGCGACCCCAAAGCGATGAATAAATTCCTGTTTTCCTTACTTGTGCTTCTGCTGCTGCCGGTGGCAGCAGTCATCATTATTGCCCCGATGGACAGTCAGAAGCAGTACATTTTTGGCCTGATCAGCATCGGGCTGTTATTCCTGCTGGGCATCAGTAAAAGCCGCCGCATCAGTGTGGTCATGGTCATCATGTCCGTCATGATGTCGACGCGGTATATTTACTGGCGCGCGACAGAAACGCTGCATTTTAATTCAACGATAGAAGCCATCTTAGGGATCGGTTTATTTCTCGCCGAACTGTATGTCTGGATTATCTTATTGCTGGGCTACCTGCAAACCACCTGGCCATTAAAACGCACCATCGAACCGTTGCCGGATGACACCTCCCTGTGGCCGACGGTCGATGTGTATATTCCGTCGTACAACGAAAGTCTCGACGTGGTGCGTGATACCGTGCTGGCGGCGCAGTGCATCGATTATCCGAAAGACAAAATCAAAATTTATGTGCTCGATGACGGTAAACGCGATGAATTTGCGGTGTTCTCGGCGGATGCAGGCGTTGGCTATATTACGCGTAATGACAACTCCCACGCCAAAGCCGGTAACCTGAACCATGCGATGAAACTCACCAAAGGCGAGCTGATTTGCGTATTCGACTGTGACCACGTGGCGACACGCGCGTTCCTGCAGGCGACCGTCGGCAGCTTCCTGAAAGACCCCCGTCTGGCGCTGATCCAGACGCCGCACTACTTCTATTCGCCTGACCCGTTCGAACGTAACCTTTCTGCCGGCCGCACCATGCCGAACGAAGGCGCCCTGTTCTACGGCCCGGTTCAGCAAGGTAACGACAACTGGAATGCGACCTTCTTCTGCGGCTCCTGTGCGGTGATCCGCCGCGTGGCGCTGGAAGAAGTCGGCGGATTCGCCGTGGAAACCGTCACCGAAGATGCCCACTCCGCGCTGAAAATGCAGCGCCGTGGCTGGAATACCGCGTTTCTGGATATCCCGCTGGCAGCCGGTCTGGCGACGGAACGTCTCGGTCTGCACGTGGTTCAGCGTACCCGCTGGGCGCGCGGCATGACGCAGATTTTCCGTGTGGATAATCCGCTGCTCGGCCGTGGCCTGAAATGGCAGCAACGTCTGTGCTATCTCAACGCCATGCTGCACTTCCAGTTCGGCCTGCCGCGCGTGGTGTTCCTGACCGCGCCGCTGGCATTCCTGCTGTTTAACCTGAACATCATTTCCTCGTCCGCCAGCCTGATCTTTGCTTACGCGCTGCCGCACCTGGTGATGTCGCTGTACATCAACTCCCGCATGAATGGCCGTTTCCGCTATACCTTCTGGGGCGAAATCTACGAAACCGTGATGGCCTTCCACCTGATCCTGCCAACGATTGTGACCATGTTCGCGCCAAAACGCGGCAAATTTAACGTGACGGATAAAGGCGGTTTGCTGGATGTCGGTTTCTTCGATTTCAACATCGTCAAACCGCACCTGATTGTCGCGATCCTGATGCTTGCGGGTATCGGATACGGCATCGTGCGCGCCGTATTTCATGATTACTTTGCCATCGACCCCAGTGTTGTCGCGCTGAACATTGCGTGGGGCAGCTTCAGCGTGCTGATTTTACTGGCGGCGATTGCCGTAGCGAAAGAAACCCGTCAGGTGCGTAAAACCATCCGTATCGACGTGGCGATCCCGGCGATTATTCATTACGCCAACGGCATTTCACTGCGCACCACCACCATTGATATGTCGATGGGCGGTGTGCAACTGGTGACGCCGGATGTGCGCTATCTCAATGAAGAAATTGAAGAAGTGGAGATCCAGCTTTCTTCCGGTGCGGAGAGCTTCCCGGTGACGCAAGTCAGCGGAGACAAAAACCGTCTGCGTCTGCAATTTGAAAACCTGCCGTTGTCGAAACGCCGCGAACTGGTGCGCGTGGTGTTATGCCGCGCTGATGCCTGGATTGGTGAAGAATATCCGCCGGATAATCCGTTCAAATCACTGGCAAGCATCATCCGTTGCGTGTTTGAGTTGTTCTATAACACCTGGAAAGAACGCCGCGCCAAAAATAAACCCGCTGACGCCACCAGCAAGAGTGAAGCAGCATGAATCGAACTCGTAACCTGATGATGAAGCGCCGTTTATCTGCTGTGCGGGGCATGTCCCTGTTCAGAAAAATCACCACCGGTGTGTTACTGACTTTCAGCAGCCTGCCGTTGTCACAGGCGGAAGAAACGCCCGCCCCTGCACTCGATCCGGCAACCAGCCTGCCTGCCGCGCCGTCATGGCTGCCGCCGGTCACCCCCATGCCGGGCGAAAGTGCGCCAGCCAGTGACACCACGCCTGCCGCCGATGCGCCGCAGACGGACACCACACCGGCGAATAACAGCGCGCCGGTGCCTGATGTGTCTGCCGATCCTTCCGCTGCCCCTGCGCCCGTCATGCCGCTGGTGCAGCCGGTGACCAGCAATGTGACGGTCGCCGAAATGGGCCAGCCGAACGGGCTGACGCTCAGCGGCGGCCAGTTGCAGTCCGGTATTATTTTCACGCTGCCTGCGGATGAAGTGGTGACCAATGCGCACCTGTCGCTGGCACTGAAAATTTCCCCGGCGCTGATTGCCCGCGATACCACGCTTGAACTGATGCTCAACGGCCAGCCGCTGGGTAACCTGCCGCTGAACCAGAGCAGCAACGGCGGCGATGTCTACGATCTGGACATTCCGTCGGCCATGGTGGTGTCGAACAACAACCTGAGCTTCCGCGTGCATGACAGCAACACCATGACCTGCGAGAAAGATCAGTCGGACAAGTATTGGGTCACGATTTTGCCGACCACCAGCATCGGGCTGGAAGGTCAGCAGCTGAACATTGGCCGCAATCTGGGTAACTTCCCGCGCCCGTTCTTTGATGGCCTGCAAATGCAGGAGTCCAAAATCACCATGGGCTTCTCCGCGTCCATGAAACCGGGCGATGTCAGCGCAGCGGCGATGGTCTCGTCTTATCTCGGCATGTTGTCCGATTATCGCAGCGTTGATTTTCCGGTCATCCTGAACGATTTACCGGATCAGAACGGTATTCTGTTCGGCAAACCGGGGGATAAAATCGGCTCCCTGACCCTGCCGGCAAGCAGTGGTGCCTCGATTCAGATCATCGATAATCCGATCAATCCGGTCTACAAACTGCTGCTGGTGCTGGGCAACGACGATAACGAACTGCGTCAGGCCGCGTATCGCCTGATCAGCGCCGGTCTGCCGAATAACACCGATCATCTGGATGTGACGCAGCAGACGATCCCGTCGAGCAAACCTTATGACGCGCCGCGCTGGATCGACACTTCCCGTCCGGTCACGCTGGGCGAGCTGGCGGGTAAAGATCCGGATTCACTGATTTCCAACGGCATTTATCATGATGGCATTCAGGTGGCGTTCCGCGCCGCGCCTGACCTGTTCATGTGGGATGGCCATAACATTCCGGTGCGCATTGATTACCGTTTCCCGACCGAAAACTGGATTGATGAAGACAGTTCAAGACTGAACGTCTCCATCAACAGCAACTTCCTGCGCAGCCTGACCGTCAACAAAGTCGGTCTGCTGGAAAACATCTGGCGTCGCCTCGGCGGTGACAGTCGTCAGGAACGCTACACGCTGCAACTCGCGCCTTACCTGATTTACGGCGACAACCAGCTGCAATTCTATTTCGACATCAAGCCGAAAAAAGATGCGCCGTGCAGCATTCTGACCAGCGACAACATCAAGAGCCGTATCGATCCGAAATCCTTCATCGACCTGAGCGGAAGCTACCACTTTACCCAGTTGCCGAACCTGTCGTATTTCGTCGGTGCGTCTTATCCGTACTCCAAACTGGCGGACTTCTCCGACACCCTGATGCTGCTGCCGCCAGCACCGGGCGCGGATGAAATCCACACCCTGCTGAATCTGGCCTCCCGCGCCGGTAAAGCCACCGGTATGCCGGTTAATCATGTGCAGGTCGCCTTTGGTCTGAAAGGGGATGAGCAGAATAACCCGCTGTTTGATCGCGATATTCTGGCCGTCACCACGCTCGGCGACACACCGTTCAACCAGCAGTTACTGGCGGATTCGCCGTTCAGTGCCAATGCGGGTTCGATGGGTGTGAGAACGCCGACCCAGGTGCAACGCGTGGTGGCCTGGCTGACCGGCGACTGGTATCGCCAGCCGGTGGATGCGGACCGCTATCTGTCGTCTACCGGCGCATGGCGTGGCTTCGTCAGCTACCGCTCGCGCTGGTCCGCCGATCACGTGGTCGTGGTGGCTACCGGCACGGACGATCAGCAGTTGCTGAAAATCCATAACGATTTGAAATCACCGAAAATCAACGCCAACGTGCGTGGCGATCTGGCGATCATTACCGATGAAAACGGTATCCGCAGCTTCTCCGTCGGCCAGCAATTCCCGACCGGACAAATGCCGTGGTACATGATGGTGCTCTGGTACGCCAGCACACACATTGTGATCTTGTCCTTTATTGCCACCCTGATTTCGCTGGTTATCGGCCTGAGCCTGTTCGTCGTCCTGCGTCGTCATGCCGCTAAACGTCTGGGTCAGAAATGAAAAGCATCGGCTTTATAACAAAAACAATGACGTTCCTCCCGGTTTCGGGCGGCGACTCTCTGGCGATTACCGGAGCTGGAAAATGAATAAACATAAACTGTCCCTGGCGGTGATCAGGGCTATTTATCTGGTAGGGATCGCCGGAGTAGCAAGTTTCAGTCACGCCACCCTGGCGGCGGACACCACCAACCCGGCCATGAAAGCCCTGTTTGATCAGGCCGCTTACTGGCATGAACGCGCCCATGACGATCTGGCAAAAGATGCGTTGCAGAAAGTGTTGCTGGTTGAGCCAAACAACACGCAGGCGCTGTACCTGATGTCGCTGTATGCCATGCAGGGCGGTGATAAAACCGCCGCTAACCAGTGGCGCGAAAAACTGTCGGCGGTCTCGCCGGATGACCCGCGTCTGGCGTCGCTCAACAGCGCGAAAGCCATGCAGTCTATTCCCCCGGCGCAACTGGCCTCTGCCCGCCAGATGGCCGCACAAGGCAACGTCAGCGGCGCGCTGGCGGCGTACCGCACCCTGTTTAACGGCAACCAGCCGATCGACAGTCTGGCGACCGAATATTACCTGACCATGGCGGGCGACAAATCGCTCCAGCCGCAGGCGATTGCCGGTTTACAACAACGCGTCGCCTCACGTCCGGACGACACGCAGGCGCGACTCGGTCTGGGTAAAGTGCTGACCTATCAGGAATCCACCCGCCGCGACGGTATCAAACTGCTGAGCACCCTGGCCGGTTCCAGCACAGAAGCCGACCGCTCCTTGCGTCAGGCGTTGTTGTGGATGGCTCCGCAGGAAGATGACCGTGATTTGTATCAGGGTTATCAGGCGCGTCATCCGAATGACACCGCCGTGATGGCCTATTTCCAGAAAAACATTGGCGGCGCGGCGAAAGGTCAGGGTTTCACCGCCCTGAACAGCGGCGACGTTAACAGCGCGAAAGCGAAGTTTGAAAGCGTGCTGGCCGATAACCCGAACGACGCCGATGCACTGGCCGGTCTGGGTTATATCGCCCAACGCAGTGGCAACTTTGAGCAGGCGTCACAGTATCTGAGCAAAGCCGCTGCACAGGGCGGCCCGAACAGCGCCCAGCTGAGCAATCAGGCACAGGATTCCGCGTTCTACGCCCAACTGGCGAAAGCCAAAGACGCCGCCGGTTCCGGCAGTTACGACGCCGCACTGGCGGCGGTCACCCCGCTGACCCAGGTCGGTGGCGAAAAAGGCCAGTCCGCCAGCCTGCTGCGTGCCGATATCCTGCGCCGCAAAGGCGATCTGGCCGGTGCGGAACAGCAATACAGCGCGCTGGGTGACAACGCCGATGCCCGCGCCGGGCTGTATTACGTGCTGCGTCAGCAGAATAAAACCGCCGAAGCGAATCAGGTACTGAAAACCCTGCCAGCCGGTTTGCAGGCCAAAATGAATCCGCCGACCGTGGCGGATGTCATCGAGCCAATGCGCCGTCAGGCCGCACAGGCCGTGGCGAACAACGATCCGCAGCGCGCCCTGAATATTCTTCAGCAGGCGCAGGAACGTCAGCCGTCGAACGTCTGGGTAAAACTGGATATGGCGCGCATCCTGCAATCGCAGGGACAGACCGCACAGGCGCAGTCGATCATGGCACCGTCTTCGCGTCCGGGCGCGTCTTCCGCCGATCTGTACGCCGCCGCCCTGTTCGCGTCGGAAACCAAAAACTGGTCAACCGCCAACGCCCTGCTCTCACGCATTCCGCGCAGCAGTCAGAATCAGGGCATGCGTGAACTGGCGCAGCGCGCCAACTTCAATGCGCAAATGGCCGATGCGGAAAGCTATCTGCAACAGGGCAATACCGCCGCCGCGTCTAACACCTTGCGCGCACTGGCACAGAATCCGCCAACCGCACCGGCAGATGTCGGTGCGCTGGCGAAAAATCTGGCTGCAGCCGGTCAGCTTCCGCTGGCGGTGCAACTGGTCCGCCAGAATATGCGTCAGGGCGTCAACGGCAATGCCGGAGATTACGCCGATCAGGTTTCCGTGCTGAATCAGGCCGGCCTGACCAACGAAGCGCAGGCCTTCCTGCAAAATCCGCAGATTCAGTCCGGCACGTCACCGACGGCGCTGGCCAGCCTGCGTAACGGTTTTGTGATCAATCAGGCTGATCAGCTGCGCGAGCAAGGTCAGTATGCGGCAGCCTACGACAAGCTGGTCGTCGCCTTACAGGCCGATCCGCAAAACCGCGATCTGATGCTGGCGATGGCCCGTCTGTATCAGTCCGGCAAACTCAATAAACAAGCCGGTCAGGTCTATAACTACCTGATGAGCAACGATACCCCGACGCAGGATGCGCGCATTGGGGCGATTAACGTGGCGTTGGGTGAAGGGGATAACGATCGGGCGAAAACGCTGATGGAAGGACTGCGCGGACCGCGTACGCCTGACCGTCTGTTGCTCGAAGCGCGCGTCGCCGAAGCACAGGGCGATCACCAGCAGGCACTGGCGTTACTGCGTTCGGCGAAAGGTAAGATGATCGGGCTGGAAGGCGCGGACAGCACGGCGCAGGTCGCCGGCTTGCAGATCAGCGACAACCCGTTCATCAACCGCACCACGCGAACGTCGGCTTCACGTCCGGCGACGCAATCTTCTTACGGCACCGTGCTGCCGTGGCAGGTGTCCGATCAGGTGACCACGCCGGGGAACATTCCGGCCGCCACCGCCACACCGGCAGCAGTGACGCAGCGTAATGCCACCGAGAAACAGATCGACGACATGCTCGACGATTTGCAGGGCAAAACCGCGACCTGGGCGCAGGGCGATATGTCGATTCGTGGCCGTGACGGCGAAAGCGGTCTCAGCCAGCTGACCGAAGCCAAAGCGCCGATGACCTTTGCCTTCGTGCCGTTTGATACCTCACGCCTGAGCATCGGCGTCACGCCGGTTTCCCTCAGCGCAGGCAGCCCGTCGGGCACCGGCAATACCCGCTTTGGTCAGGGTGCTTTGGCAGCAGCGCAGTCAGCGCAAAAAGATGTGGCCGCAGCCGCAGCAGCCGCCGGTCTGGATATCGCCAACTACAGCACCTTTGCCAAATTGCAGGCGGCCGCAGCGGCTAACTCCAGCGCCAATTGCACTTCCGCCAATGCAACGTCCGATCAGTGCGTAGCGTACAACACCATTACCGGCACGGATCCCACGACGTACTCCGCGCCTGCGGCAGGTAATCAAAGCGCGACCGGCGTGGAAGTCAACGCCGCGCTGACCGGTGACAGCTATAAAGCCGACATCGGCAGCACGCCGCTCGGGCAGGATCTGAACTCGCTGGTCGGTGGCGTGCAATGGGCACCTAAACTGACCGACTTCACCACCCTGCGGGTCACGGCGGAACGTCGTGCGGTCACCGACAGTATTCTGTCCTACGTCGGCACCAAAGATAATTACAGCGGCAAAGAATGGGGCCAGGTCACCAAAAACGGCGGCAGCGTCAATCTGTCGTACGATGACGGCGACGCCGGTTTCTACGCCGAAGCGGGGTATTACAGCTATCTCGGTAACAACGTGAAGAGCAACAAATCGGTGAACGCCAATGCCGGTCTGTACGTCCGTCCGTACCGTTATGACGACCGCGAGCTTAAAACCGGTATCAACGTCGGTTACATGGACTTCGACAAAAACCTCAGCTATTACAGCTTTGGTCAGGGCGGCTACTTCAGCCCGCAAAACTATGTCAGCGTCTCCTTCCCGGTGGAATACACCCAGAAATATGACGACTGGGATCTGAAACTGTCCGGTTCTGTGGGTTATCAGTCTTATTCACAGGATAAGAGCGCCTACTTCCCGAACAACCCGGACCTGCAGAAACAGCTGGAAGATCTGGTGGCAGCAGGCTACGGCACTGATGCCTATTACAGCGGTAAAACAGAGAATGGTATCGGCTGGAATGCGGGCGTGGGTGGCAATTATCACCTGAACAAGAGCATGCAGATTGGCGGACAGGTTGGCTACGATACTTTCGGTGATTACAACGAAAGCAAAGCGCAGGTCTACTTCCGTTACCTGATGGGTCAAAATTAATTCCGGTGGACTAAAACCATGCAAGAAAACAATTACACGCAGGTCGCGCAGGAATATTACCGCCAGCGTCACACCACACCGGGCTGGCAAAGCCTGGTGCAGGTGCTATTTTCAGGTATTCTGGCCTCCGCTGACGATGAAGACGGTCGCCGTTTTCTCACGCTGATGGGCAACAATCTGGCAAGCCAGCATCCGTTGCCCGTCTCTGCGACGCTCGGCGAACTGGAAGACAATATCAATCACATCCTCAGTCGTTTTGACTGGGGTGTGGTGAAACTGGAAGCCACCCAGCAACAACTGGCGCTGGTACACATCGCCTGGCCGGTTTCTCCGCAGGGACAGGACGACGAGCTGTGGCGTATCGCGCTGATCGCGTTGTTTGAAGGCCTGTATGCCGGATGGCTGTTATCGCAGGGCGGGCAGCCGTATGTTCCGCTGCGCTGGCAGGAAAGCACGCCGGAAGGCGCATTCGTTTTCCGTTATCAAAATGGTTTGTAAGGAATTTCTATGTTGGCATTTCGACGCTACAGACGGGTGCTGTGGTTCAGCCTTATCTTTGCGTTTTTCAGTTCCGCTGTAATGGCTCAGGATTCTGGCTGGTCTGCGTATAAAAGTCGCTTTCTGATGCCTGACGGGCGAATCATCGATACCGCCAATAAAAACGTCAGTCACACCGAAGGCCAGGGATTCAGCATGTTGCTGGCGGTCTTCAATGACGATCAGGCGACGTTCGATAAACTCTGGCAGTGGGCGAACACCACGCTCTACCGCAAAGATATCGGGCTGTATTCATGGCGTTATGACCCGAACAGCACCCCGCATGTAGCGGATACTAACAATGCCTCTGATGGCGATACGCTGATGGCCTGGGCGCTCCTGCTGGCGGGCGATAAGTGGAACGACAGCCGTTACACCAAAGCCTCGGAGAAATTGCAGGCGGCGCTGATCAAATACAATGTGATTGATTATGCCGGTTACAAAGTGATGCTGCCGGGCGTGAAAGGTTTCAACCAGACCAGCAACGTGACCGTCAATCCATCTTATTTCATCTTCCCGGCGTGGCAGGCGTTTTATGCCCACAGCCATCTGAAAGTATGGAAAGATCTGGATGAAAGCGGCACCGCGATGCTCAGTAAAATGGCGTTTGGTGAATTCCGTCTGCCGACCGACTGGGTCGATATGCAGGCCGATGGCACCCTGAAACCGGCCAGCCGCTGGCCGACGCGGTTCAGTTACGATGCCGTGCGTATCCCGCTGTATCTCGGCTGGGCGCATCCGGGCAGCCCGCAGATGGCACCGTTCATCTTGTGGTGGCAGAAATCACCGCGTAACGCGACGCCAGCCTGGATTGACGTGATGACCGGCACCAGAGCGGGCTACAACATGTCGCCGGGCTTATTAGCCGTTCGTGATTTCACCATGGCGAATGCCGCGGCCATCAGCCCGAATCTGGCCCCGAAAGACGATTACTACTCTTCCACCCTGCAACTGCTGAGCTGGTGGGCAAGTCATAAAGGGTAAGGGAGCAATATTGATCACCACAGAATGGAATACTTCATTCGTTCTGTGGTGACTGTATTATTTCATCATTACCGATACGGATCATTGTTTTACCATTTCTCCAGTTTTGTATTTCCATCACTATATTTTTCTCAATGCAGCTTTCCCCGGAGTCTGGCACCGAAAAACAATAGAGATCATGAGTATCCGAACTGAGGAAGGTCGAACCGACAGGCATCTTCTTAAATCCATCATTTCCATCCCAAATGACTATATGATAATTCCCGTATTTATCAGGGCGTGGTGAGTTGTAGTTTTCCTTTATGATAGCCCTGTTATTTTTCCACCACATCATTTTTCTAAACTGTGTAAGCGGGAAGTTTTTTACGACTATATCCGTATAGTTATCATCTTGCTGAACAAGCATAATCTCAGGTTTTCTTATAACACCCAAAAAAACGATTAGCACTGTTAAAAAAATTATTAAACCCAATTTATGTTTGCTCATTCCCTACTCCCTGAAATATCCACATCTGTTTCCATTTCTGTCACGAATGGTCTAAACCCAAATTTTTCCCACCGTTGCAAGACAAACCAAATTCTAAAAAAACGTAAAGCTTTGAATGTTGGTTTCGATATATCAATCTTATCTAACCCAAAATGATCCTGAACTTTATAATTGATAACCGCTTTAAAAGCATTGTCTGAAATGGAGAGGGATTTCAAGGTTATTTGCGTAGCGAAAGTGTCGTGAACTGTTATTCCCATTCCATTAAAATTATCTTTTAATCTGTTAAACTTTGGAAGTTTACTTCTTTCAATTGATTTATTTAATTCATATTTCATTATCTGAGGATATGATTCACTCTCCCAATCAATCCACTTTCTTAGTGCTAAACGTATAGCATCTAAACTGCTGGATCCTGACATGCTATAGCTAATTTGATCTTTAAGCGCCCTATTTAAAAGCCAATTTCTAAATGGCATGCCACTGTTCATTTGCATATGATTTATCATTTTCACAATAAGCTCACTATAAATTCCATAGAACGCAAAAGGACGTGACAAGCTTCTCATCTCATCAAACAGAATATCGGAGCATTGCTGCCGGTTAAGTGTATTCAGCATTTCTTCATGCATGCGACCAAACAAAGCAGGATCATGATCAAACGGGTTAATGATAGAGGTAGACGGAAGATTAAACGCGCTGTAATCCGTGAACGGTGTAAACGATATTTCACTTTTCTTAGTAAAGTTATAAGGGTTCACTTTCGATGATACATCATCAAGACCATAAATGGATTTGAGTTCTTGTTCTGTCAGGTCACCATAATTTAAATCATCCAGGGGTTTCTTGCCGGGCGGAGTCGAATAAATAAGGGACGGTAATGATATCTGAGACATAGTCATCTCCTCTAAAAGAACGCAATGGTATAGTTATTCATATCGCATATATAAAAACCCTGACCATATAAAAACATTGTTAATTACAGAGGTAAATCAACGCATGCGATGATTGCTCACCACATTAATACGACTATTAAATTAATTATTGATCTACATTGTCAAAATCGAATTTCCTTATCAAAGGATGCCGACAAAAAATCACGTCAGGGTGATTGGGTACTGCTGAGCAGTAAAAAGAGGAGACTGTTCATTCTTAGATCCACGGTGGAAAAAGGTATTATTATCTATTAAAGTAAAAAGAATAGTTAATATACCTGGCTATAATAGATGAAACGAACCACGTATCGAGTGAGGAACCGTGAAAATAACGCCCCCGCAACGTCCTGAAGACTCTGTCAGTCGGCTGATATCCGCGCTTATGCCGGTCAGTACTCCCATCACTGTCGTTCCGCGTAAAAGACTGGCGTGGGCTTATCAGGGTAATCCGCAGTTTTATCTGTTTCTGGAAGGCGAAGTGTCGGTGCTGCGCGCCTCTGACGGGCTGGTGATGGCAACGGCTTATGAACCGCTGGTCTTCGGGATTGCCGAGGCGATGCAGAAAGTTCACAGCCAGACATTACGCGTGGATACGCAGGCTGCTCTGCGTCGTGTGGATGCCGCTCAGGCCATGGCGATTTTCAGCGAAAACACCCTCTGGCAGGATGTCGCCGCTACCCTGTCGTACTTCAGCAGTTATCTTTTCTACCGCGACGCGCTGGTCGTCCAGCAACGTACTTATTCCGTCATCAGAAACCATTTGCAGGAGATGATCCTGTTATCTGCCGACACCCGCTTACGCATTTCTATTCTCGAATATATACAGGAGCGCACGCATTTATCGCGCAGCAGTGTATTAAATGTCATTCACGCCCTTAAAGCCGGTGACTATATCGAGACCAGTCGGGGAGGATATTTACTGGAACTGACTAAATTACCTGAAGAATTTTAGCCAGCCGGGAATAATAATTATTCCCGATACTTCCAAAATTTAATTTTAAACAGATTACCGTTTTATCCCATCCGGATTTTTAATTAGTATTTTCCCCGACAACTTCACACTTCAAGACATTCTGTTCCACGGCGGACAGAAACAGAATCCGGGGAATATATGAAAAAGACACTTGTCGCGATACTTTTATTAAACGTCTGCGCTGTCTCCAGCGTCTATGCCGCTGCGGATACCAATACCTGGTACGGCGGGGCAAAACTGGGCTGGTCACACTATTTTGATGCCAGCGGTAAAGGCAACTTCAACGATAACCTCAGCAAAGCCACCGACTTTGATTACGACAAAGACAATGTCAGCGGCGGCGTATTCGGCGGGTATCAGATCACCCCATGGCTGGCGGTTGAAGGCGGCTACGATTATATGGGCAACATGGATATTCACGGTAACCACGGCGCTTCCGGCTCCAAACTGGAAAGCCAGGGCCTGCAAATGTCCCTGAAAGCCAGCTACGGTCTGACTGATGACTGGGATATTTATGGCCGCGCCGGTGCCATGGCGTACCGCGCTGAAACCAAAAACAATGGTCATGACAATTTCGAAACCGGTGTTCGCCCTCTGGCGGCAGTCGGTACGGAATATGCCTTCACCAAAAACTGGGCAGGCCGTCTGGAATACCAGTGGGTCAGCAACGTAGGCAACTCGAATCAGATCGGCATCAGCAGCGATGTCAGTTCCGTCTCTGCCGGTGTGGTCTACCGCTTTGGTCAGCATAACGACATGCCAATGGCAACGCCTGCCGACCGCTGATCAACAGCACGTCACCGAACCACGGATGATGGTAGCAGTAACCTCAAAAACCGATCACCTTCACACCTTGATCGCGAACGTAGTCACAATAATAAGTTCCATTAAGTCCGTTTGCCCGATATGCACTGTCGGGCATTTTTTTTTGCTTTTTTTTCAGGCGGATGCTAATAAAAATCTCAGCGCATAAAAAAAGAAAATAATAGTGCATTGCTAATCAACAAATCCATCTTCAAAAATATACCCTATACTTCCATCTATTCCGGCCGTTATCTCCATAAGCACATTTTTTTCAATGCATCTTCTTTCTGATTTTATTTCAACGAAACAGAAAAGATCATCTTTAGACAGTGAATACCACGATGTATAATCTGCCTCTGATACTTTTTTCAGTCCATGATTTACATCCAGAATAGCGATATAGTAAACGCCACCATCAGCACGATTTGGGATATGATATTTTTCTTTTATAACTTTCTCATTTTCTTTCCACCATCTGAGCCTATCTGTTTGCGTAAACGGAAAATTTTTTACCACTATTACAGTCATTTCTTTTTCATTATGTACTAAAATAACCTCAGTTTTTCTAAAAAAATTTAAGTAAGTAACTATTAGAACACCCAAAATGGTGATGGTGAGTATGATTTTTTTCATGTGTCTGCTTTTCTGAAGATCCATTTTAGTTAGTTAGTTAGTTAGTTAGTTAGTTAGTTAGTTAGTTAGTTAGTTAGTTAGTTAGTTAGTTAGTTAGTTAGTTAGTTAGTTAGTTAGTTAGTTAGTTAGTTAGTTAGTTAGAGTAAGCACTAAATGGCCATGTTACGAAAAGGTGCTTATCCCTTTCACTACTTAATATAATCTCCGTCTATAATGTAATCCACTTCCCCTTCTTTTATACTAATGATTTTCATCAGGATAATATGCTCCACGCATCTATTTTCTGACTTTATCTCATCGAAACAGAAGAGATCATTTCCGGAGGAAGAATACCAGTATGGATTATCAGACTCAGCTATTTTTTTAAATCCCTCACTTCCATCCCAAATCGCAATAAAGTACACACCATTTTTATCACGCTTAGGCATGCCGTATTTATCTTTAAGAACAAACTTATTATCTTTCCACCACGATATTTTTCCAATTTTTGTTATTGGGAATTTTTTAACGACAATATCGGTTACCCCTTCCACATGTTGTAAGAAAATAACCTCTGTTTTTCTAAAGAGAAGAAAGCATGCTGATATTACAACACACAGAACAGAGACGATAATTATCTTCTTTTTCATTGAATTGCAAATGGCAGATGTATCTATTTCCATTGAAGAAATCACTCAAACAAAGAATTAAAGTATGATGGGCAGGAGTGCCAAAACACCTTGTTAATTAACATATCTTTCATCGAACATAACCTTATCATTTTACTATTAACTTCCCGTCTATATAATAGAATATTTTCTTATCCATTCCATTTTGAATATTCATTAAAATATTTTTTTCCACACATCTTTTTTCTGACTTAATTTCATCAAAACAATAGAGATCGGTATGTTCAAAACTAAACCAATAGAAATTAGCTTCAGTGTCCTTTTTAAACCCATCACTTTCATCCAATATAGCTATGGAATAATCACCCTTATTATAATTTTTTGGGACTCCATATTTTTCTTTAATAAAGTCCTTGTTATTTTCCCACCAGAATATTTTGCCCCATTGGGTAATCGGGAAATTTCTAACAACGATAACGGTATTATATTCATCTTCATGAACATAGATAACTCTCGCTTTTCTCATAAAAAAGAAGTAAATGAATAAAATCGTCATTAATATAATAATGAAGGCGTATTTTTGTTTCATCTAATACCTCCATAAAAATAAATATCTGAATTCATCTCAGTTATAAATGGTTTAAATACAAATTTTTCCCAACGTTGTAGAACAAACCATATTCTGAAAAAACGCAAGTTTCTGAATTTAATATTTGAAATATCTGTCTTATCTAATCCAAAATGATCCTGCACCTTATAATTTACAAGAGCCTTATATTTACCATCCGTAATAGTGAGTTCTTTTAGTGTTATTTGAGTGGCATAAGTATCGTGAACAGTTATTCCCATGCCATTGAAATTATCTTTGAATCTTCTAAATTTTGGAAGGACGCTCAAGTTTAAATCTCTGCCAAAAAAATGCTCATCATCCTGAGGATAAATATTACGTTCCCAGTGTATTCTCTTGAGTAGAGTCGCTTTTATGGTATTCAGACTGCTACTCGCAGAAAAATCATGGTCAATCTGATCCTTCAGAGCCTTATTCAAAAGATAATCCCTGAAAACGGTGCCACTGTTACCTTGTAAATGATTTATCATTTTCACAATAAGTTCGCTATAAGCACCATATAAAGCAAAGGGCTTAGACAACGCCCTCATTTCATCAAACAGAATATCGGAACATTGCTGCCGGTTAAGGGTATTCATCATTTCATCGTGTAAACGACGGAACAAAGCTGGATCATGGTCGAAGGGGTCAGTAACAGAGGAAGTCGGGAAATTAAACGCGCTGTAATCCATGAAAGGAGTAAGCGATATTTCGCTCTTCCGGGTAAAATTATAGGGATTCACTTTAGCTGATACATCATCAAGACCGTAAACGGTCTTAAGTTCGTGCTCGGTCATATCACCACAATTTAAATCATCCCGAGTCTTATGACCTGGTTGCGTAGCGTAAATAACAGCGGGTAATCTGATCTGCGACATGTAAATTCCTTTTTCATGAAAGCATGCAGCTCAATGAACAATTCATAATGAGAATGCATAAGAGCTATCCATATAAAAAATAAATTAATCTTCGGTAATGATTCACTCATGTCATCATGTCTGACCCTTACACTAATACGAATTTATAACAATATATTGATCTGAATTGTAAAATTCTAAACATTATGAAAAAACCACAAAAGAAAATCTCAGGTTACGTGGCACAGATAATAATAGAAAACACCCTGTTAATTAAGGCATTACGCGGCACCATGGCGGGTATTATTATCGGTTAAAGTAAACGAAAGGGGTATTTTCAGGGAAGGTCCGGAGCCGTATGTTTTGTTGCGAAGATCAACAGAAAGGTTTTGAATAGAACATCAAAGGAAAACATGGGACGTTTAATATGGCTAACAACTTATACTTAACGATAAAAGGAAAGAATCAGGGGCTCATTTCAGCGGGTTGTTCAACCTATGATTCTATTGGCAACCGATATCAGGCAGGTCATGAGGATCAGATACTTGTCTACTCCGCTGATCATGATATTAGTCGGGAGCAAAACGTTAATCATCACCCATTGATTATTAAGAAACCAATAGATAAATCATCACCATTACTGATGATTGGTGTTTCTACTAATGAAGAAATGGAAGTGATTCTGGATAAATACAGAACCTCCAATACCGGGAAACAAGAAAAATATTATACTGTCAGATTAACCCAAGCGACCCTATGCCATATTTCATCTTATGACCCGGAGAATATTCCGGGTCATGACACGCAATCTTTTGAAGTGATCTCATTTAATTACCAGTCTATCATCGCAACTCATCATACTGCGGGTACGACGGGGTATAGCATTTGGGATGAAAGGGTGTATTAACGCAAGGTGCGCTGCGCCACAATAAATTATTCTGTGGCGCTTCATTTTTCGCATACTTCATCATCATGTGCAATCAATGTATTGTTATGATAAACATTAAGCTGGAGCAGACCATAGCATTTATCGGGAGTCGATGAAGTAATAGGTGTATCACTATCACTTATAGTATAAATATAGTCTTTGTTTTTAAAAATAAAACCAATGTTATCATCACTACCTTTTTTATTCCAGGTTTCTCCTTTTAACCTCAATTCAGATTTTGTTTTCAAATTTATCGAATAATAATCTACGTCCTGACAATCTACATACCCCTCAGGGCAATTGTTCTTAATATTTATTAAAAATTTACTCCCTTTAAATACCAATATATTTTCAGTTTTCCCGCTGGCATAAGCATTACCTATTACTGCCAGAAAGAATATAACAACAATCCCTTTCACCATCTGACGTACTCCCCTTGTTGGAATATTCTAAGTTCTGCTTTTCGTCGGTTATTGGCTCAAAAGTATCTGCCCACGCATCCACTGAGTAAAGGCGTTTAATACAGACACAAAAAAGCCCGCTTTCGCGGGCTTCGTTATATCGGCCGGGATTACTGATTTACGGCGACCGTCTGCGTGGTGCCGGTTTCATCCTGATCGACGGCGAAACAGGCGACAAGCTGGTCGCCGTACTGTTTCAGCTGCGGCTGGAACTGTTTGCAGGTGCCGAACGCGCGGCGGCAGCGGGCGTTGAACGCGCAACCGGCTGGCGGATTCAGCGGGCTTGGCAGCTCGCCGGTCAGTTTGATGCGTTCACGACGCTCGTCCGGGTTCAGACGCGGCGTCGCGGACAGCAATGCCTGCGTGTAAGGATGGCGCGGATTGCTGAAGACGGCTTCTTTCGACCCCTTCTCCACGCAGCGACCGAGATACATCACCATCACTTCGTCGGCGATATGTTCCACCACGGACAAATCATGCGAGATGAAGACGTAGGACAGCCCCAGATCCTGCTGCAAATCCATCATCAGGTTCAGTACCTGCGCACGCACGGAAACGTCGAGTGCAGATACCGGTTCATCGGCGATCACCACGTCCGGATCCAGCATCAGACCGCGGGCGATAGCAATACGCTGACGCTGACCGCCGGAGAACATGTGCGGATAGCGGTCGTAATGCTCGGTTTTCAGGCCGACTTTCGCCATCATCGCCAGCGCTTTCTCGCGACGTTCTTCGCGGGTCAGTTTGGTGTTGATCAGCAAAGGTTCTTCGAGGATCTGGCCGACTTTCTTACGCGGGTTGAGCGATCCATAAGGATTCTGGAACACGATTTGGATCTTCTGACGACGCAGCTTTTCAGCGGTGGCGTCAGGTTTCAGCAAATCCTGCCCGCGATAATACAGTTCACCGCCGGTCGGCACTTCAATCATGGTCAGCAGACGGCCAAGGGTGGATTTCCCGCAGCCGGATTCGCCCACCACCGCCAGCGTTTTGCCGCGTTCGAGGGTAAACGACACGCCATCGAGCGCCTTCACCGTGCGTTCCTGGCCGAAGATGCCCTTCTTCACCGGGTAATGTTTTTTCAGGTCAATCGCATGCAACAGCGGCTGCGCTTTGGTGTTATCAGGACTCATAAGTAGGTCTCCCGGCATCATCCAGCGGATAATGGCACTTCGACTGACGCCCGTTCGCGAGGTCACGCAGCGCAGGTTCTTCTTTACGGCAACGGTCGGTCGCATACGGACAACGCGGATTGAGCAGACAGCCGTTCGGGCGGTCATACTTACCCGGCACCACGCCCGGCAACGACTGTAAGCGGGCTTTGTCAGCGGCGAATTCCGGTAAGGATCGCAGCAACGCCTGCGTGTACGGATGGCGCGGCGCACGGAAGATTTCCGTG
Source organism: Rahnella victoriana (assembly GCF_021276285.1). Classification (NCBI taxonomy): domain Bacteria; kingdom Pseudomonadati; phylum Pseudomonadota; class Gammaproteobacteria; order Enterobacterales; family Yersiniaceae; genus Rahnella; species Rahnella victoriana. Next base: position 1,794,371 of record NZ_CP089919.1, on the reverse strand, counting down.
GCTTTGGCCGATTCCACCACCTGACCGGCGTACATCACGATGATGTGATGCGCGGCTTCCGCCACCAGCGCCAGGTCATGGGTGATCAGCATCAGTGCCATGTTCTCTTTCTGTTGCAGCTCAAGCAGCAGCTCGATGATCTGCGCCTGAATGGTCACGTCGAGCGCGGTCGTCGGCTCATCGGCAATCAGCAGTTTCGGGCGACAGGCGATCGCCATGGCGATCATCACGCGCTGGCTCATCCCGCCGGAAAGCTGATGCGGATAGACATCGAGACGCGAAGCCGGGTCAGGAATACCGACCAGATTCAGCAGATCGATGGTGCGCTGACGACGGGTCTTTTTGTTGCCGCCCTGATGCACCTTGATGGCTTCCATAATCTGGAAACCGACGGTGTAACACGGGTTCAGGCTGGTCATCGGATCCTGGAAAATCATCGCGACTTCGGCACCGACAATCTGGCGGCGCTCTTTTTCGCTGATGCCCTGCAGGTTACGGCCACCGAACTCCAGTTTTTCTGCCATCACTTTGCCGGGGAAGTCGATCAGCCCCATCAGCGCCAGTGAACTGACGGATTTACCGGAGCCGGACTCGCCGACAATCCCGACCACTTCGCCCTGTTTCACGCTGTAACTGATACGGTCTACCGCGCGGAACGGTGTCCCTTCGTCACCAAAGTGAACGGAGAGCTTATCCACGGTCAGCAACGTTTTGCCGACCTGAACGTCATTCGTTAATGTTGTTTCCATCTCCAACCCCTTACTGCTTAAGTTTAGGGTCGAGGGCATCACGCAGGCCATCACCCATCAGGTTAAATGCCAGTACCGTCAGCAGGATGATCACACCCGGGAAGGTCACGACCCACCAGGCACTTTGAGCAAACTGTAAGACGTCCGACAGCATGGTGCCCCACTCCGGCGTTGGCGGCTGTGCGCCCATGCCGAGGAAGCCCAACGCTGCCATATCGAGGATGGCGTTGGAGAAGCCGAGCGATGCCTGAACAATCAGCGGCGCTAAGCAGTTAGGTAAAATGTTGACGAACATCTGACGGGCAGACCCGGCACCGGCCACGCGCGATGCGGTCACATAGTCGCGGTTCACTTCCACCAGCACCGCCGCGCGGGTTAAGCGGACATAGTGCGGCAGGGCAACGAAGGTCAGCGCCAGCGAGGCATTGACAATCGACGGACCGAAAATCGCCACCAGCACCAGTGCCAGCAACAGACTTGGCAGGGCCAGCATGATATCGACCACGCGCATGATGATGGCGTCCACCACACCGCCGTAGTACCCGGCAAACAGACCGAACACCACGCCGAGGATCAGCGAAAGCACCACCACCAGACAGCCGACCAGCAGCGATAAACGCGCGCCGTACATCAGACGCGAAAGAATATCGCGACCGACGTCATCGGTGCCCAGCAGGAATTTCCAGCTACCGCCTTCCATCCAGACCGGCGGGCGCAGCAGCGCGTCACGGAACTGTTCAGCAGGCAGATGAGGAGCGATCACGTTTGCGCCAATCGCAATGACCAGCATGATAATGATGTAAGCCAGGCCGACAACGGCCCCTTTGTTACGCTTGAAGTAATGCCAGAATTCGCGCATCGGCGGCATCGGCACTGGCGCAGCCGTCACTAACTCGTTAGCGACCGGCTCAGTGGTTTGAGACATTGTGCGCCCCTTATTTCTTGTGGCGAATACGCGGGTTGACCACGCCGTAGAGCACATCTACCAGCAGGTTAACCACGATGATCAGAGTAGCGACCAGCAACACCCCGCCCTGCACGACCGGATAGTCGCGGCGCTGGAGTGCATCGATCAGCCACCGGCCGAGTCCCGGCCAGGAGAAGATGGTTTCCGTCAGGATGGCGCCGCCGAGCAGCGTACCGACCTGCAAACCAATGATGGTCACCACCGGCAGCAGCGCATTGCGCAGTGCGTGGATGACGATCACCCGCATACGGCTGACGCCTTTGGCGCGCGCGGTACGGATGTAGTCTTCGCCCAGGACTTCCAGCATGGAAGAACGGGTCATACGCACAATCACCGCCAGCGGAATGGTGCCCAGCACGATGGCCGGTAAAATCATGTGCATCACGGCATCGACGAAATCACCCGGTTCGCCCCAGAACAGCGTGTCGATCAGCATAAAGCCGGTCAGCGGCAGGCTGTCATCGAGAAAGACGGTGTCGCTTATTCGCCCCGACACGGGCGTCAGATTAAGCTGCACCGAGACCAGCATCACCAGCATGATCCCCCACCAGAATATCGGCATCGAATAGCCGGTCAGCGAGATCCCCACTGCCGTGTGGTCGAATATCGATCCCCGTTTTACCGCCGCCAGCACGCCCACCGGGATACCGACAATGATCGCGAAAATCATCGCGCAGATGCCCAGTTCCAGTGTTGCTTTAAAGCGCGGTACGAATTCCTGCCAGACAGGGGTGCGGCTTTTTAAGGACGTGCCCAGGTCGCCATGCAGCACGCCGTTCACGTAGTGGAAATATTGTTGGTAGAGAGGCTTGTCGAGCCCCATATCTGCCATCAGCTGGGCGTGACGTTCGGGGGAAACACCGCGCTCGCCTGCCATGATGGTGACCGGGTCGCCTGGTATCATGTGTACGAAGGCAAAAGTCAGCAAAGTAATGCCGATAAACGTTGGGATAACTAACCCCAGACGTCGGAGTATGAACTGCAACATATCCCGTACTCTCTGTATAAAATGCCCGGAGAACCGTAGCTCGCCGGGCTTATTGATAGCTCACAAAACTTTATATCGCTGAACTAAAAGACGTAGTGAGCGCTCAGCGAGCAAGGCGGAGGAGCAGAGCAATTGAGACATACCATTAGGTAGGCGAAAATTGCGAGCACCGCACAACGCAGCTCCCTGTGCGCTCAGTAGTCAATTACTCCATTGAGACGTTTTCGAAGTGGTGTTTGCCGAGCGGATCGACGACATACCCTTTAACTTCTTTACGAACAGGTTCGTACACGGTGGAGTGAGCGATGATCAGCGCAGGTGCCTGGTCATGCATCACAACCTGAGCCTGCTGGTACAGCGCAGCACGTTTGGCGTGATCGGATTCAGCACGGGCTGGCTGGATCAGATCTTCAAACGGCTTGTAACACCAGCGGGAGTAGTTGGAACCGTCTTTCGCTGCCGCACAGCTGAACAGGGTGGCGAAGAAGTTATCCGGATCCCCATTGTCGCCGGTCCAGCCCATCATCACAGACTGGTGCTCGCCATTTTTCGCACGCTTGAGGTATTCGCCCCACTCGTAAGTCACGATGTTGGCTTTCACGCCAATTTTCGCCCAGTCAGCCTGGATCATTTCAGCCATACGGCGTGCGTTCGGGTTGTACGGACGCTGTACCGGCATCGCCCACAGATCGATAGCGAAACCGTCTGCGTGACCTGCTTCTTTCAGCAGCTCTTTGGCTTTCTCAGGATTGTATTCGTAATCCACGACGTCTTTGTTGTAGCCCCACATTGTTGGTGGGATCAGGTTTTTAGCCGGCTGGCCAGCACCCTGATAAACCGCATCGATGATGGCTTTTTTATTCACAGCCATGGTCAGTGCCTGACGCACTTTCACTTCATCCAGTGGTTTTTTCTCAACGTTGAAGGACAGATAACCCACGTTCAGACCTGGCTGTTGCATCAGGTTAATGGATTTATCTTTTTTCATTGCCGCGATATCTGCCGGGTTCGGGTACGGCATTACCTGGCATTCGTTTTTCTGCAATTTCGCGTAACGCACGGACGCGTCAGGCGTGATGGAGAAGACTAAACGGTCGATCTGCGGCTTGGTGCCCCAGTAGCCCGGGAAGGCTTTGTAGAGGATGCGTGAATCTTTCTGGTATTGCAGAAGCTGGAACGGACCGGTACCGATCGGATCCAGGTCGACTTTCTCAGGGGTTTTCGCTTTCAGCATGTTGTCAGCGTATTCCGCAGACAGGATGGAAGCGAAGTCCATCGCCAGGTCAGCCAGGAATGGAGACTCCGGACGGTTCAGCACGAACTGCACGGTGTTGTCGTCCACTTTCACGATCTTGTTGATCAGATCGCCCATGCCCATGCCTTCGAAGTATTCGTAGCTGCCGCCAGAAACGCCGTGGTATGGGTTATTTTTGTCCAGCTGACGTTCGAAGGAATACACGACGTCGTCCGCGTTGAAATCACGGGTCGGTTTGAATTCCTTGTTGTCCTGCCATTTCACGCCTTTGCGCAGATGGAAGGTGTAGGTTTTGCCATCAGCAGACACGTCCCACTTCTCAGCCAGACCCGGCTGAATTTCAGTGGTCCCGATCTTGAACTCAACCAGACGGTTGTAGATAGGCACGGAGCTTGCGTCATACGTGGTGCCTGAGGTGAACAGCTGAGGGTTAAAGCCTTCAGGTGAACCTTCAGAGCAATACACTAACGTTTTTGCCTGGACACTGGCCGCAACGGTCAGCGCAATCAGGCCCATACTGAATTTCAGTAGCCCCGACTTACCTAAAGAGATTGTCATCGCTTCTGCTCCATCGATTAATGGTGATGTGGATGTGTGTGTTGTGTATACAGCTCACGTCACCCTTTATTTTTATTTGCGGGTGACTGTGTTTGCTCGTGCGCTGCAATAAGTCCAACCAGAGCATGGTGAACTGCCATTTTTTTCCTTCGAAGTGTAAAGCTGGCTTTACAAAATCTTACCGGAAATAATCACTGGTCTTCCTTGGGGCTATCAATTTGGCAACTCCTTTCCTTGACGTCAATATAACCATCAGGCATTTACACAGACTGTGAGTTACAACAAACAAACATAAAAAAACATTTTGTTAACCAATTCAGGACGAATGTTCAGTCTGCGCAGGGAATAACCACATATTCCCCTTTGTAAAAGAATATTCCTGGGGGTTTCGCCCATTTTAAATCCCTAAAAATTTCTGGCTAAATGATGAATATATGAACGGTTATTTTTGAGATAGGGGTGGAAACCAGCGGAAAATGCTGGGAAGTGCAGCAAACGGCGCGGAGTCGTCAGCGAAAGCGTTTGCGCACGCCACCGCAAAACACCCCAAAATAGCGCAATTGCACGCTGGTGGTGCAGGTGATTTAGCGTACTGATGTTGTCTGTTTTTCCGGCATAAGCCGGGTTGCGGGCGGACATGGATTGAAACCAATATGTTAATCAGTTTTTAAACTCTGGCGCACTTCTTGCTAGTTCTTAAGGGCTTATCACCCGCCAGAGGTTTTGTGATGGAACTGAAGTGGTTTGAAGATTTTCTCAGTGTGTCTCAGTGCTATAGCTTTACGCGAGCCGCCAGCGAAAGGAACATCACCCAGTCCGCGCTGAGCCGCCGGATTAAACAACTGGAAGAATGGTTAGGCGTGCCGTTATTTGACCGCAAAACCTACCCGATACGACTGACTCCGGAAGGCCAGGATTTCCTGCATACCGCCGCAGAACTGGTGTTTTCCATGACGCAGTTGCGCAGCGATCTGCGTGAGCGTCATGCGCAGAAGCACGCCATCGTGCATTTCGCGGCGCTTAATACGCTCTCCCTGACCTTTTTCCCCGACTGGATTAACCAGATCGACCCGTCGCATCAGTACGGCTATATCCGTTTGTGCGATCAGCAGCCCTCTTTCAGCGGCAATATTTCGCTGCTGCTGGATGGCGAAACCGATTTTCTGCTGACGTACGCCCACGATTCGGTTCCGCTGATGAAACAGCTCGAACGCTTTCCGTATATCGAACTGGGAAAAGAAAATGCGCTGGCGGTGTGTGCGCCGGACGATAAAGGCAAACCGCTGTTTCCTTTACACACCTTTAGCGGCACACGTACCCCGTTGCCTTATCTCAGTTACGGCAACCGTTCCTTCTTCGCCCACGCGCTGACCGCCCTGTTTGCCTCGCGCCCGCTGCCGCTGAAACCGATTTACGAAAATCCGATGTGCAGCGGACTGAAAGCGATGACCGTGTCCGGCTGCGGCGTGTCATGGCTGCCCACCAGCCTGATCAGTGAAGAACTGGCGAGCGGATCGCTGCTCCGTGCCGGGGAACGCAGCTGGGATATTCAGGCCAGCATCCGTCTTTACCGGCTGGAAAAATTCCGTACCCCGCAGGCCGAACGGCTGTGGAATAAAGCCAGCCTGCTGCATCAGACCCGCGCCGTCGCCTGACGTTTTCAGGCGGCAAAACATGTTCTGCTCCACGCCTGCCAGCCTGCGGGAAGCTCCCCGCGACCTGTAAATTATCCTTTCTGTTCAGATAGTCACACTGACTATGCCGTTTTCGCATACCTGAAAAAATCTATGCAATTTCAGAATGGGTCAGATGAAAGACTCATTGGATCTTTGTCGCCCCTGCACACATTCTGAACAGGTTCCTCCGACACATTCACTTCACGAAACTGTAGCCACTGGCACAAGGAGTCTCCGTTGAATAACGCATCTGCGCAGAATAAAGAAACCGTCTGGAGCCTGATCGACGCCAAAAAAGCCCTGTTCACCGCCCTGAGCGATCGCGTCTGGGGTATGCCGGAAATTTGCTATACCGAATACCGTTCCGTCGCCGAGCACACGGCGATGCTGAAAGAGCAGGGTTTTCGCGTCACGGAAAACGTCGCTGACATTCCGACTGCGGTGATGGGCGAAGCCGGTGAAGGCGGCCCGATCATTGCGATTCTCGGCGAATACGATGCGCTGCCGGGGCTGAGTCAGGTGGCAGGCATTGCCCGTCCTGAGCCGCTGCCGGGCAACGGTCAGGGCCACGGCTGCGGCCATAACCTGCTGGGTTCTGCCGCGATGCTGGCGGCCACCGCGCTGAAAGACTGGCTGGCACAAACCGGTACACCGGGGCGTGTGCGCTATTACGGCTGTCCGGCGGAAGAAGGCGGTGCCGCGAAATCCTTTATGGCCCGCGCCGGGGCGTTTGACGGCGTGGATATCGCCATCACCTGGCATCCGAATGCCTTTTCTGAAGTCGCCCGCGCCGAATCGCTGGCCAACACCCGCATGGATTTCGTCTTCCATGGCCGCTCCTCACACGCCGCCGCGTCGCCGCATCTTGGCCGCAGTGCGCTGGATGCCGTTGAACTGATGAACGTCGGCGTCAACTATCTGCGCGAACACGTTCCGCAGGATTCCCGTATTCACTACGCAATGCTCGATTCCGGCGGCATCGCGCCGAACGTGGTGCAGGCGCGTGCCGCCGTGCGTTACGCCATCCGTTCCCGCGACGTTCACGCCATGTTTGAACTCAACGAGCGCGTGAAGAAAGTCGCTCAGGGTGCGGCGATGATGACCGAAACCACCGTCGATATCAGCATCATGAGCGCCGTGGCGAATCTGCTGGGCAACCGTCCGCTGGAAGAAGCCATGCAGCGTAACTTTGAACTGCTCGGCCCGCTGGGATTCGACGCGGCTGACAAAGCCTTTGCCGCTGAAATTCAGGCCACGCTCAGCCCGCAGGATTTGCAAAGCGCCTACCGCCGCATCGGCCTCAAAAAACCGCAGGACGCCTCGCCGTTATGTGAATTCATTGTCCCGCTGGAAACCTCCGGCGAACTGATGCTGGGGTCGACCGACGTCGGGGACATCAGCTGGAAAATGCCCACCGTGCAGGCGCACGTCCCGACTTACGCCATCGGGACACCGGGCCATTCGTGGCAGCTCACCGCGCAGGGGAAAATGCCCGCCGCGCACAAAGGGCTGGCTTACGTCGCCAAAATCATGGCCGCCACCGCCATCGACACCCTGACCGACAGCACGCTGATGGCAGCCGCGAAACAGGCGCATCAGGAACTGACCGCCGAAACCCCTTACGTGTGCCCGATCCCGCCGGAAGTCAAACCGCCGGTTCAGCCACGTCCTGAATAATGTGTGCGCCTCCCCCTGCGAAGGGGGAGGACGGGAGGGGGTTTAGCTGGCAACTCCGGCGATGCCATTAATACCCCACCCCAACCCTCCCCTTCGCCGGGGAGGGAGCCGACCGGCGCTTTTACTCCTCCCCCTGCGAAGGGGAGGTCGGGAGGGGGTTTAGCAGGCGACTCCGGTGATGCCATTAATACCCCACCCCAACCCTCCCCTTCGCCGGGGCGGGAGCCGACCGGCGCTTTTACTCCTCCCCCTGCGAAGGGGGAGGCCGGGAGGGGGTTTAGCAGGCGACTCCGGTGATGCCATTAATACCCCACCCCAACCCTCCCCTTCGCCGGGGCGGGAGCCGACCGGCGCTTTTACTCCTCCCCCTGTGAAGGGGCGGGAGCTGGCCGAAAACGTCTTCTTCTGCGAAGGGGATGAGAAAAAATTTAATCAAAGGAACCCGATTTATGCTCAACACCAGAACAAAAATGCTCGCCACACTGATTGGCCTCACATTGGGAAGCACGGCAGCGCAGGCGGCGACACCGGCTGATTCGCTGGTGATGGCATGGAATATTGACGCGATCAGCACCTTTGACCCGGCGCAGATCGGCGAAGTGGTGACCAATGAAATCATCAAAAACACCTGCGATACGCTGGTGGATTTTGATCCGCAAGACGAATCCAAAGTGATCCCCCGTCTGGCGAAAAGCTGGGATATCTCACCGGATCGCAAACAAATCACCTTCCACCTCAATACCGGCATGACCTTCCCGTCCGGCAATCAGGCCACGGCGAAAGACGTCGCCTGGTCGTTGCAGCGCGTGGTGCTGCTCGGTTTCGGTAACTCCGCCACCCTGACCGAATACGGCTTTACCAAAGATAACGTCAGACAGCGCATTACCGCGCCGGATGACAACACGCTGGTGATGACTTTCGACCAGCCGTACCCGACCAATCTGGTGTTGCAGGCCATCGCCGCTAACAACGTCTCGACCACGCTGGATAAGGCGCTGGTGGAGAAAAATGCCGTCGGTGACGACATGGGCAACAAATACCTGACCACGCACACCGCCTGCGTCGGAGCCTATCAGCTGATGCGCTGGAACGCCGGTGAAGGCGTGGTGCTGCAGGCGAATAAAGATTACTGGGGCGCGAAGCCGAAACTGCAACGCATCCTGATCCGCCACGTCGCGGAAACCGGTACGCAGCGCCTGCTGCTGACGCAGGGGGATGTGGATATCGCCCGTGATCTGGCCCCGGACGATTTACGTGATCTGGATAAAGGCGGTCAGGTCAACGTGGAGAAAGTCCTCAAGCCGCAACTGTTTTTCTGGACCTTTAACAGCGAAGACCCGATTTTCAAAAACCCGAAAGTGCGCCTCGCGATGCGTTATCTGATTGATTATCAGGGGCTGGCTTCCACCGTGATGCCGTATCTCGGTGTGCCGCGCGCCAGTTTCGCCCAGCTCGGCGCTTTTGGTGCGCTGGATAAAGACGCCGGACAGCCGTTCAAACTGGATCTGGCGAAAGCCAAACAGTTGCTGACCGAAGCCGGTTATCCCGACGGATTCTCCGCCAAACTGATCATCGGCACCCTGCCGCACTCCGCGCCTATCGCACAAAGTACGCAGGAAAATGCCTCGAAAATCGGCGTAAAACTCTCCATCGAAAGCATGGCCAATGCCCAGTTATTCAGCCGCGTGCGCGGACGTGAATTCCAGAGCGCCATGATGGCGTGGCAGACCTCGGTGCCGGACGCGCACGGCAACGCCTCGCGTCTGGTCTACAACCCGGACAACAGCAAGGAAGCCAAGAAAACCCAGTACCCGAGCTGGCGCGCCTCGTATTTCGATCCGGCGATGAACAAAAAAGTCACCGAAGCCCTGCTCGAACCGGACGAGCAAAAACGTATCGCGCTCTACCACGCCTTACAGGAAGAGCAGATGCAGCAAGGCCCGATGGCGATCATGTTCCAGATGTACAACACCGCCGGTCTGACCAAACAGGTCAAGGACTGGACGTGGAACGGCTTCCGCGTGTATTACGCGCTGGCGTCTAAATAAGCATTACACACTCACCAGGGAGCGCCCGATGTCGCAACTCGACCCGACCGCGGCGGGAATGTCACCCGCTGAACCTCTCTGGCTGCGGCTGCGCGAAAGCGCCGCCCGGCTGGGTAAATTGCTGGTTTCCGTGTTCTGCACATTACTGGGGCTGGCGGCGCTGACCTTTTTTATTGGCCGCCTGCTGCCGATTGATCCGGTGGTGTCAGTGCTCGGCGATAACGCCAGTCAGGAAGCCTATCAGAAGATGTATCACCTGCTCGGGCTGGACAAACCGCTGTGGGAACAATTTGCTCTCTACCTGAAAAACGTCGCGATGCTGGATTTCGGAAACGCGCTGACCACCGGCAATCCGGTCACCACCGATATCGCCCGCGTGTTTCCGGCCACGCTGGAGCTGGCGACGTTGGCGGCGCTGATCGCCACCTGTCTGGGCATTCCGGCGGGCGTGTTGTCGGCGATGTACCGCAATACCTGGTTTGATCACTGCATCCGCTTTATCGGCCTGCTGGGGCATTCCGCGCCGAATTTCTGGCTGGGGCTGATGGGGCTGGTGCTGTTTTACGCCGGACTCGGCTGGATCGGCGGGCCGGGGCGTATCGACTTTATGTATGAATTTGACGTGCAAAAAGTCACCGGGTTTTATCTGATCGACACCGCGCTGACCGGCAACTGGGAAGCCTTTCGCAACGTCTTCAGCCACCTGATTTTACCGGCGTCAATTCTTGGCCTCAGCGGCCTGTCGTACATCAGCCGCATGACCCGCAGTTTTATGATTGAACAACTCGGGCAGGAATATGTGATCACCGCGCGCGTCAAAGGGCTGTCGTGGGCGCGCAGTGTGTGGATCCACGCCTTTCGCAACGTCGCGGTGCAGGTGGTGACGGTCGTCGCGCTGTCTTACGCCTTTTTACTTGAAGGCGCGGTGCTGACCGAAACCGTGTTCGCCTGGCCGGGTTTTGGCCGCTATCTCACCAACGCCATGCTGGCGGGCGACATGAACGCCGTGGTCGGCTGCTCGTTACTGATCGGCGTGATTTTTGTGGCGCTGAACCTTATCTGCGACCTGCTTTACCGCATCTTTGATCCGCGAACCCTTCAGGAGCAATCATGACCGACTCCGCTAAACCTCATCTCACTGCCCGTCCGGCGTTTTCCCTGCGGGCGTGGCTCGATGCCCCGGTTCCTGCCACGCCGTGGCAGGCGCGTGTCCAGCAAAGCCTGAGCCAGTGGCGGCGCTTTCGCCGGAATACGTCGGCGCTGTTCGGGCTGATCGTCATCCTGTTTATCGTCGCGGTCGCCATTTTCGCGCCGTGGCTGGCGACGCACGATATTTATGCCCAAAACCTGCACCTGCGGCTGGCACCGCCGGACCGGGAATACTGGCTGGGGACCGACGAACTCGGACGCGATATTTACAGCCGTCTGATTTATGGCGCACGCATCACGCTCTACATCACCGGCCTGACGGCGCTGATTGTCGGTCCGCTCGGTTTGCTGGTCGGCACGCTGGCGGGCACCGTCGGCGGCTGGACGGACACCATTCTGATGCGCATCGTCGATATCTTTCTGGCGTTCCCGAGCCTGATCCTGGCGCTGGGTTTTGTCGCCGCCCTCGGCCCCGGCATCGAAAATGCGATTATCGCGATTTCGCTTTCCGCCTGGCCGCCGATTGCCCGGCTGGCACGCGCCGAAGCCTTGTCTATCCGCAAAATGGATTACGTCGCCGCCGTGCGGTTACAGGGTGCGTCGCAGATGCGCATCATCCTGCGCCACATCATTCCGATGTGTCTGCCGTCGGTGGTGGTACGCCTGACGCTCAACATGGCGGGGATTATCCTGACCGCTTCCGGCCTCGGTTTTCTCGGCCTCGGCGCACAGGCACCCAGCCCGGAATGGGGCGCGATGCTCTCTTCCGGCCGTCAGTTCATGATGACTCACTGGACGATTGCGGCCATTCCCGGCCTGTCGATTCTTTTCACCAGCCTGGCGTTTAACCTGTTCGGTGACGGCCTGCGCGACGTACTGGATCTGCGCCATGACTGAGACATTGCTTGATGTACAAAACCTGAATATCCGCTTCAAAGGCCACCGGCAGGAAAACCACGCGGTGCGCGGGATCTCCTTCTCGGTGGGACGTGAAAAAGTGGCGATTGTCGGCGAATCCGGTTCCGGCAAATCGCTCACCGGCCGGTCGCTGCTGAAACTGACGCCGCAGGGTGCCAGCGTCAGCGCCGACCGCATGCAGTTTGGCGATATCGACCTGCTCAGCACCGGCGAGCGCCAGATGCGGAAAATCCGCGGCAAACGCATTTCGATGATTATGCAGGATCCAAAATTCTCGCTGAATCCGCTGATGCGCGTCGGTCATCAGATTAACGAGGCGTATCGCATTCACTTCAATGTCAGCGAAAAAGAAGCCCGCGTGAAAGCGCTGGCGATGCTGGAAGCGGTGAATATCCGTGACCCGGAGCGGGTCTTTGATCTCTATCCGCACGAGATTTCCGGCGGCATGGGCCAGCGCATCATGATCGCCATGATGCTGATCCCGGAACCTGATCTGATTATTGCCGACGAACCCACGTCGGCGCTGGATGTCACGGTGCGTCAGCAGGTGCTCAGCGTGCTGGATGATTTACTGGCACGGCGCAAAACCGGCCTGCTGTTTATCACTCACGACCTGAGTCTGGTCTCGAGTTTCTGCGACCGCGCCCTGGTGATGTACGCCGGGCGCATTCTCGAAGAAATCTCAGCCGATCAGCTGCATAACGCCAGACATCCTTACACCCGCGCCCTGCTCGCCAGCCAGCCGGATTTACAGCATCCGGTAGACATGCTCGCCATTCCGGCACGCGACCCCGCGTGGCTGACCGGCCCGGTATACCGCTACGGAGAAGCCTGCTGATGACCACATTCATCACCCCGCCACCGCTCACCGCCGACCGGATGATCGAGACCGTCGATTTGAGCATTACCTTCGGCAAAGGCCATCACCGCAAAACGGTGGTCGATGGCGTGACCCTGCACATCGCCCGCGGTGAAAGTTACGGACTGATCGGCGAATCCGGCTGCGGAAAATCGACCATTCTGCGCACGCTGACCGGCCAGAATACGCAGTACAACGGCGCAATTTTGTATCAGAACCGGGAGCAACATCCGGTGCGCGATAAAGACTATTACCGGCAGGTGCAGATGGTGTTTCAGGATCCGTATGCCTCGCTGCATCCGCGCAAAATGGTGTATCACACGCTGCTGGAACCGCTGGTGATCCACGGCATGGACCGCCGTGAAGAACGCATCAGCGACGTGCTCAATGCCCTCGGCCTGAGCGACGCCTTCCGTTACCGCTATCCGCATCAGCTTTCCGGCGGCCAGCGTCAGCGCGTGGCGCTGGCACGGGCGCTGATCATCGAACCGCAGGTGTTGCTGCTCGACGAACCGACTTCGGCGCTGGACGTGTCAGTGCAGGCGGAGATCCTCAATCTGCTGAAAAAACTGCGCCGTGAACGCAACCTGACTTACCTGATGGTGACGCACGATCTGGCCGTGGTCGCGCACCTGTGCGACCGCGTCGCCATTATGCATCAGGGAAAATTGCTGGAAGAACTGACTGCCGGTGAAATCCGCAGCGGTGACGCCCGCGAGCCTTATACCCAACAATTTCTTGCCGCCAGCCGCCACTGACGCCGTTGAAGGAAACACCATGAATGTGATTGAAGCCATTGCCCGCTGGTGTTGCAGCCAGCCCGATTTCAGCGCGACAGCCCGCCGCAAAGCCCGCGAGGCGATCACCGATACGCTGGCCTGCCTGTACGCCGGACAGGATGATTTTTCCAGCCGGGCGGTGCGTGCTGCCAGCGAAACGTATTTCACCCCGCACGCCAGTTCACGCTTAGCTGGCGGCGGACGTGCCCCGGCGGCCATCGCGGCGCTGGTCAACGGCACGGCCGCACACGCCATCGATTATGACGACAACTTCGCGCCGGGCATGAGCCATGCGTCTGCGGTGCTGGTTCCGGCGCTGCTGGCGGTCGGCGATGACATCCGCGCCAGTGGCGAACAACTGGTACAGGCGTATCTGATCGGGCTACAGGCGCAGGCGTTTGTCGGATCCGGCGTCGCGCCTTCGCATTACACTGCAGGCTGGCACGGCACCTCGACCGTCGGCTGCATCGGCAGCGCAGCCGGGGTCGCCTGGTTGATGGGGTTGGATCAGGCCGGTATCGCGCGCGCGTTGAGCAATGCCGTCAGTTTTGCTTCCGGCACCAAAGGGCAGTTCGGCACCCCGGTCAAACCGCTGCATGCCGGATGGGCGGCCCGCAATGCGGTGGACGCGGCGAATTTCGCCCGCCAGCAGATGCAGGGGCGCATTGATATTCTGGAAGCGCCACAAGGCTTTCTGGAAATGTTTGGCGGCCTGACACCGCCGGGCTGGGATATTCCGGCCATTTTGGGCACTCATCTGCATGTCATTGAAACCACCGGCGTGATGCCGAAACGTCATCCGTGCTGCGGCTCGACGCACATGATTATCGATGCGCTGGATGATCTGCGTGCGCAGCATGATTTCAGCGACGACGACGTGCTGGCCGTTGATACGCTGGTCGGCATCGCCAATCTGCGCAATCTGGCGTATCCGCAGCCGGTCAACGAAATGCAGGCACGTTTCTCGATGCAGTACTGCGTCGATACCTGGCTGCGCCACGGCTCGCTGGGCGTCAGTGATTTCACCCCTGCGCGGGTCGCAGAACTCGCTGAACCGGCGCGTCTGGCCCGCATTTCCATGCGCTGCTATACGCCGGAACAGGAAGCCGGGCTGCCGCCGGAGGAGCGCCTGACCCATGAGGTCACGCTGACGTTGCGCGATGGCCGCACCTTACAGGCGGGCCGCAAGCTGGCGAAAGGCAGCAACCGCGAGCCGTTCAGCGACGCTGACAGACTGCGAAAATTCACCGACTGCTGCGCGACGATGAGCAATGCCAGCGGCCTTTTCCGCCAGCTTAACCGGCTGGAAGAACAGGAAGATCTGGAATTTTTAGCCGCATTGTTTGACGAGCCTTTGCGCGATGGCGCGCAAGGTTGAGTGCAAGAAAAACGGCGTGCCGGGCATTTTTACGTGATGCCTCGCAGGGATGAAAATCCGGCGAAAATGCCCCTTTCTTACGTGTGGGGCAACGCCTATTCTCGCGGCTCAGGGAACTCAAGAAAGGCGATCTCAGTGACCTGAGGGTGCATAAATTCCCGCTGGAAAAGCAGCAGGCTTTGCTGGGTTATTGCTGGCGCGAAGAAAAAATTGAACTGTATCTGCTCAGCCTGGATTCGCATGAGAATTTCTATCAGGATCATAAAAATCACCGCAAAGGCGATTTGAAGATGATGAAGTGAAAAGCAATGCATTTGCATTGGCAATGCAAATGCATTACGCTGACAAAATTGCTCAAATAAGCATCATTATGGAGTCTCATTATGTCAGCCTCGGCAGTATGGGGAATAAAATTCGAAGCCGAATCCAAAGTCACCCGCCGCTTCCAGACCACCATTCCGGCCACTATCCGTAAGGCATTAAATCTCACCGAAAATGATCGGATCCAGTACAAGATTTTGCCAGACGGGCAGGTGGTTATTTCGAGGCAACTCGAAGAAGCGGAAGACCCTGTTATCAGTGCCTTTCTCGGTTTTGTGGCAAAAGATATGCTCAATAACCCGGAAAATATGCAGCCGGTAACATTATCCCTGCATGAAAAAATCAATGTACTGACCGCCGGGATGGCTATCGATCTTGAGAGCCCGCTTTCTGACGATGACGAGTAAAGGATTATGCACAATCAGGCCATGGAGATTAACGGATGGACCCTTCTCGCTCATCCTCTGATCCTGCAACAAATACAGGCACTCACTGATCAGGTTGTTTTACTGCGCCGCAAAGATCCGGCGGGCTATAAAAGTAAAAATGCCACCAAACGGCTGGCTGCGATCAATAAGCTGATGTTTGACGTTATCCCGCAGGATCCGGCGCGTGTTGAATTCCGTCAGGGCGATACGTTAGGCGGGGAATTCTCACACTGGTTCAGGGCAAAATTCTTCCAGCAGTACCGTTTGTTTTTCCGTTACAACCTGAAAAGCCGGATCATTATTTACGCCTGGGTGAATGATGATAAAGAATTACGCGCTTACGAAAGCAAAACAGACGCATACCGGATGTTTCGCAAGATGTTGAAAAGCGGTGAACCGCCAGACAACTGGCAGGCACTTTTCGAGGCGTCAGGGAAGGTAGCGGCGGAACAAGTACCTTAGTCTCCCTCAGATACGCCACAAAGCAAAAAGCCCGCAACCGGAAGGCCGCGGGCTTTTTACAGACGAAAAAAAACCTGCTTTAAAAGCAGGTTTTTCAAATGTGGTCGGCGAGAGAGGATTACGCGCATCTTCGATGCTTGCCCTGCGGGCCGTTGCTAACGCAACGTGGTCTCGCTTCGCTCGGCTCAAACCTCCTTCGGAGGTTCTCATCCTCTTTACTACAGGCGAAAAAAAACCTGCTTTAAAAGCAGGTTTTTCAAATGTGGTCGGCGAGAGAGGATTACGCGCATCTTCGATGCTTGCCCTGCGGGCCGTTGCTAACGCAACGTGGTCTCGCTTCGCTCGGCTCAAACCTCCTTCGGAGGTTCTCATCCTCTTTACTACAGGCGAAAAAAAACCTGCTTTAAAAGCAGGTTTTTCAAATGTGGTCGGCGAGAGAGGATTCGAACCTCCGACCCACTGGTCCCAAACCAGTTGCGCTACCAAGCTGCGCTACTCGCCGAATGGGGCGCATCTTACTGCGACCCCCTCAGAGCGTCAATGGCTTTTTAAAACATCCGGACTGACTGACCAGAAATTATCCGATGCGTTGCCAAAATGACCTATAGCTTCTGTTCTGCCTGAGGTTTGGCACACCAGTTATTCGCCGGATTAATACCTCCATCTGGCGAGGTGTAACCCAGACACCCCAGAATCGAGTCGAATAACTCAACATGGCGTTTCTTCGCGCCGATACGCTGCTGCGCCTGCAATTGCTCAAACGCCAGTTTATGATCCGGCTGCTCGAGGAAACTGTCGGAAGCCCACACCATCATCGGCACGCGGAACTGCTCCGGCGGCGCCATCTCGCGCGGCGTACCGTGCAGATGCGAGTTCTCATCAATAGATTCACCGTGGTCAGACGCGTAAAACACCAGCGCTTTCTTATCGCGCAGCTGATCAATCACGTTATCGATAAAGGTATCGGTGTACAGCACGCTGTTATCGAATGCATTGATCAGTTCCGCTTTGGTGCAGGTGTTGCTCTTACATTCCGGCGTATAGCGGGCGTAACTGCGTGGATAACGCTGGGAATAGAGATAGTGCGAGCCTTTGGTGTGCAGGATCACCAGATGCTTACCTTTCGGATGCGTTCTCAGGGATTCCTGTAACTCATTGACCAGCAACATGTCATCGACCGGCTTACCGTCGTTGCGCTTTTCCGAGGCAATAATTTCGCGGAAGGAGAAATTATTGGTGTCGGCATTGTTGTAGAACCACAACTCGCTTTGCATGGCGAACAGTTCGGAGGTGAATCCCAGCGACTTCATCACGGCAAAGATATTCTGCTCTTTCAGGGTACGCTGCGGGTTATCTGCCGTACCGCCTTCGCGCACGAACATACAGCGCAGAGAGAGCTTAGTGGCCGTATCGCAGGACGTCCCGCGAAACGCCACCAGATTCTTCTCTTTAGACAGGCGCGGCGTGGTATCGCGCTCGTAACCTAAAATGCCCATGTGATCCCAGCGGGTGGTTTCACCGATGATAAACACGACATAAGTGTCATCAATGTCAGCAGGCGCCACGTAGGTGAAGTTCTTCGCCGGATCAAAGTAATTACCCGCATCCCGGCTTTCATCCACCTGCGTATACGCATACAAACCCAGCGCGGCCAGCCAGTTAGACGGCAGATAGGAGTGCGCGACCACACCGCCATAACTCGGCAAATCCACGTTGGTTTTTTTCTCATTCACGCTCTGCGCGTGATCAAGGGACCGCAATGGCAGCCAGACCAGCAGCACCGCCGCCAGCAATACGCCTAACGGTATGAGGCGCTGCCCCGGCGTTTTTATCTGTTCGATCAGCGTCAGGCGCAGGTTGTTTTTCCAGATAAGGAACAGCGGTATCGCGCTGACCAGTGCCATCCAGATAAACAGGTGATAGCCAATGATCTCTTTGCTCAGATCGATGTCGGTGGTCATGACCGACACCACAATGCCGTAGCCGATCACCACATTGAACATCACCATGTAGTAGCTGGCCGCCACGGAAATCAGTACCAGCAAACTGGCGATAATGCGGAAAAACAGCCGTCCTCCCAGCGAGAGCAAACGCAGAACAAAAAAGGTAAATAAGACGATGGCACAGACTTCTGTGACAGCCTGAACCAGTTCTGCCGACGTGAAATGATTGACCAATGCGGCAAAGCGGCGCTGGAACACAGAGACATTCAGGAAGATGCCAATGTAAATCGCTAACAATAAAGAAATATTTTGCTGCGATAGAGTCTTCACTCTATTCATGAAAAGTCACTTTCCTAACGTATTTTGAAAAATCTGGAATCATTGTGACATGTTTATGCCGGACTGGTTCACAGATTATGCTGAGAATGAGGTTTTATGCGGCTTTCAGAATTGTTCCGCATGAACAGCGGCGTCGTGTTTTCTTTCTGAATCTTTTCCGTTTCCATGAGAAAAGGCGTTAAAAAGCAAAAAGGAGGCCGAAGCCTCCCTGACATTTTTGCATTTTTTATGTCACAACAATCCCTGGTGCAGGCGTTGCGGAACAGCACGTTATTTCAGATGCGTTATTTCACGTTCAGCGTGACGTCGATATTGCCACGGGTCGCGTTGGAGTACGGGCAAACCTGATGCGCTTTTGCCACCAGTGCTTCGGCTTCGCTGCGTTCAAAGCCCGGCAGGGTGATATCCAGCTGCACTTCGATACCGTAACCGCCCGGAATCGCACCAATACCTACCGCGCCTTCGATTTTAGCGTCAGCAGGGATTTTAATTTTTTCCTGCGCGGCCACGGCTTTCAGTGCGCCGAGGAAACAGGCGGAATAACCGGCAGCAAACAGCTGCTCAGGGTTGGTACCGCCACCCATGCCGCCCATTTCTTTAGGTACGCCCAGTTTGACGTCAAGAACGCCGTCATCGGAAGTCGCACGGCCATCACGGCCACCGGTAGCGGATGCATGAGCACGATACACAACTTTTTCAATAGACATATTTCGTTCCTTATCAGTGAAAGAGATTAGTAAATTTTAAACGATTTAATCGCACACTACTTATTTGATACTACCAGACGACGCTAAAAATGCTTTCAGACTCGTCTGTTTACCTGATTCAACGTCTTCAGACTCAGGCTTTATCCTGAAGTTTAGCCCGTAAGACTTCCAGCTGCTGTTTCAGTGCCACGATTTCGCCGACATCACATTCCGTGGCACACAGAATGGCTTCGGGAATGCCCTGCGCTTTGTCGCGTAACGTTTTGCCCGCCTCCGTCAGGGAAATGATCACCTGACGTTCGTCGGCTTTGGCGCGCTGACGTACCAGCAAACCGGCGGCTTCGAGACGTTTGAGCAACGGCGTTAACGTCGCCGAATCCAGAAACAGTTTTTCGCCGATGTCAGACACCGTGACTTCATCGCGTTGCCACAGCACCAGCATCACCAGATATTGCGGATACGTGAGGTCGAGCTGGCCGAGCAATTTACGGTAAACCTTATGCAGCGCCAGATTCGCGGAGTACAGCGCGAAACACATCTGTTGATCCAGATGCAGCATGCCGTTTTGTGTGGAGCCGATGTCTGTTTTCATGTTCATGCCGCCAATATATATAGCGCGCGATATTATCGCAAGCACTTTTAAAAAAACCCTCAGCGGCCTTGATCAGAAGCCCGTGATCCGCTGCAACATATAGGGATAAAACGGGTTGGACGAAACCCGCATCAGCTGGTCCATACTCACCACCAGCGCGCCATTTTCACCCCGGGCGGCCAGCGTCCCCAGACGGATACCAAACTGCGCAGGCCCCTGCGGATTGCGCCCGTACAGCGAATCGTCCGTCGGGAAAGGCAGCGCGACGTGCGATAACGAATAGAATTCAGACGGGTAATTCAGCCCCAGCGGACTGACCGTGACCGCACCCTGCCCCGCCGCCGTGGTTTTCGCCACAGCCGCCGCATCATCCGGCGAGGCATTGGTGATCACCGTCGTCTGATAAGCGCGTGGCGGTGCAGGCAGCAAACGCTCCACGGCAGTTTCTGACGCCGGACGCAGCAACGGGCCGACGTACGCACTGCGGTTAATATCAAACAACACCAGCTGACTGCCGTTGGCGGGGAGCTGATTAAACAGCGCCGTCACCACCGCACGGGCGCTGACGGTGGAATCGACAACAGACTGAAAAGCCAGCAACGGCGGTAACTGTGCCAGCTTGCCGGATGCCGCGTCCCGGCTGATCTGCTGCTGTAAAACATGGGTCAGCAGATAAGACTGCCGGGCGGCTTTCACCGGGAAGGAATTGTATTTAAACGGGTTAAATTCCGGCATCAGGTTCAGCCAGGCGGTTTTGGCGAAGGCCGGAAAAATGGCCGGCCAGCCCGCATATCCGGCGAAGCGTGCAAAGCTTGTCACGCCAATCATCGGGGAGATCAGCACCACGCGGGAAGGACGCGCCAGTGCAGGATCATCGAGCGAATCCAGCGTGTATTTCATTGCCAGCGCGCCACCATTGGAGAAACCGACCAGTTGCAGCGGCACCTCCGTCCCTGCCACACGCCGCGCCTCACGCACCGCCAGCCGCGTCGCCGCCAGCCACTGTTCCCAGTCCACCCGCGTCAGACCGCCGGGTACCGTTCCATGACCGGGCAGGCGGATACCGACCGCCACAAACCCACGGCGACGGTAATCTTCTGCGATATGCCGCAGGCTGTACGGGGAATCCGTCAGCCCATGCAACAGCACCACCGCACCGACCGGCTTACCGTCGGGCATCAGCTCATAAGAGCGGTTCCAGTCCTGCGCAAAATGCTCCGGATAAATCGGGCTGCGATCGTAATAACGGTTGAGCGGGATCCGCTCCTCGCGATCCAGCTTATCCGTCACCTGCTGCTTCACTTCCACAAACGCCTGCTGCTCGGCACGCAAATACGCGGCCCAGTCGCTCTTATCCAGCTGCTCCGTACTCAGTTCGTCCGGCACCAGTTTGTGCCACGGCTCAAGCGGCGGTCCCTGCAACGCGTCATAAGTCCGCACAGCCAGCAGCGTAATAATCACCAGAATCAGCGCCAGCAACAGCTTTTTCAGGCGTTCAGAGAGATGACGAAGTTGCATTAAATAGGGGTTTCCTAAAGACAGTTTCGGAGAAAGACAGCATTTAAAAGATATGCCCTTCCTGAGCATTATTGGAAATAATCATAATGCAATTACCTTGAACGGTAGCTGCACAAAGCGCAAATTTTCGCCCCATTTTTGTTCAGTTGCATGACTTGCGTGGTGCAACAATTATACAGGCCGGTCATGCAACCAACCTTAAACCCAGAAATATCAAGGGATAATAATCTGGCACAGGCTTTGCTTAGATGAATTCAATCTTGTATACCAGATGGGATTCACACTATGGCTTTGACTTCAGATACCGTCACATCGCCCTATCGCGGTTTTACCTTGCGGGAGTGGCAGCAACATTATCGCAGCGCGCCGGACAGTCTTCGTACCACGCTTTCGCTGGTGCGCGGCAGTCTGAGTGAGACCGATAACGCCTGGCTTTATCTCGCCACGGCGGAACAGCTTGAAGCACAAATTCATCATCTGGAAAGCCTGCGCGCAGAGACAGGGGGATCGCTCAGCGCCCTGCCGCTGTTTGGCGTGCCGTTTGCCGTTAAAGACAATATTGATGTGGCAGGCTGGCCGACCACGGCGGCCTGTCCGGCGTTTGCCTATACCGCGGAAGCGGATGCCACCGTCGTCGCCAATCTGAAAGCCAAAGGCGCGGTGCTGGTCGGTAAAACCAATCTGGATCAGTTTGCTACCGGCCTGGTGGGCACCCGCTCACCGTACGGCGCGGTAAACAATACCTTCAACCCCGACTTTGTCAGCGGCGGCTCCAGCTCCGGATCGGCCTCGGTGCTGGCCCGCGGGCTGGTGGCGTTCTCGCTCGGCACAGACACCGCCGGTTCCGGGCGCGTTCCGGCAGGCTTTAACAACGTCGTCGGGCTGAAACCGACCAAAGGCTGGCTGTCGAATACCGGCGTGGTGCCCGCCTGCCGCCTGAATGACGCCGTCTCGGTTTTCGCCCTGACCGTCGCCGATGCCCAGACCGTCGCTCACGCGGCGGGCGGTTATGACGCCGCCGACGCCTATTCGCGTAAAAATCCGCTTACCGCGCCCGTCGCCATGTCTCCGCATCCGCGCTTTGCCGTGCCGGACAGTCTGGAATTTTTTGGCGATGCACTGGCGGAGTTTGAGTTCGATCAGGCGCTGGAACGACTGAACAGCAGCGGCATCACCCTTGTACCCGTGGATTTCACGCCGTTCCGCGAACTGGCCGGACAGTTGTATTCCGGCGCGTGGGTCGCCGAACGCACCGTGGCGGTCGGCGAAATTTTTGAAGACAACCCCGACGCGATGGATCCGGTGGTGCGCGGCATTGTCGCCAGCGGTCTGGATTACAGTGCCTGCGATGCCTGGCGCGCCGAGTATTTACGGGCGGAACTGGCCCGCAAAATCAATCAGACGCTGGAAGGGTTCGATGCGCTGGTGGTGCCGACGTCGCCGACCATCCGCACGCAGCAGGAGATGGCGCAGGAGCCGGTGCTCTATAACTCGCAGTTCGGTATTTACACCAACTTCACCAATCTGGCGGATTTGTCCGCGCTGGCGCTGCCTTCCAGCCTGCGCGCCGATGGTCTGCCTGCCGGGATCACGCTGATTGCGCCCGCGTGGCACGACGATGCGCTGGCCAGTTTTGGCCGTCAGTGGCAGCGCAGTCTGAGCCTGCCGCTCGGCGCGACCGGGCTGCCGGTGAAATCCGAAGAATTCATGACACCCGCGCCGGTCAGTGCCGCCAGCGTGCGCGTCGCCGTGGTCGGCGCCCATCTGACCGGCATGCCGCTGAACGTTCAGCTCACCAGCCGCCATGCGGTGCGCGTCGAACAGACCACCACCGCCGCAGCCTACAAGCTTTATGCCCTTGCCAATACCACACCGCCAAAACCGGGGCTGGTACGGGCGGAAGGCGGCAGCGCCATTATCGTCGAACTGTGGGATATCCCGCTGGCGCGCTTTGGTGAGTTCGTTGCGGAGATCCCGGCGCCGCTTGGGATCGGGACGCTGGAACTGGCCGATGGCCGCACGGTGAAAGGTTTTATCTGCGAGCCGTGGGCGATCAGCGAGGCCACCGATATCACCGCCTTTGGTGGCTGGAGAAGTTACATCCACAGCCTGACTGCACCGGTAAAACTCTGAGGAGCCACGATGATGTTCAACACCGTATTGATTGCTAACCGTGGCGAAATTGCCTGCCGCGCGATCCGCACGCTGAAACGTCTGGGCGTCACCAGCGTGGCGGTCTATTCCGATGCCGACCGCAACGCGCCGCACGTCGCGCAGGCCGATATTGCCATCGCGCTGGGCGGTGACAAGGCCAGCGAAAGCTACCTGATGATCGACAAAATTCTGGACGCCGCGAAAGAAACCGGCGCGCAGGCGATTTATCCGGGTTACGGCTTTTTATCCGAAAGCGCAGAGTTTGCCGATGCCTGCGAGGCGGCGGGGATAGCGTTTATCGGCCCGACGGCCGGACAAATCCGCGAGTTTGGCCTCAAGCACCGCGCCCGTGAACTGGCCGGTGCCGCGAATGTGCCGATGACGCCGGGCACCGGTTTGCTCGGCAACATTGAAGAGGCCGTCACGGCGGCGGCCGGCATCGGCTATCCGGTGATGCTGAAAAGTACCGCAGGCGGCGGAGGCATTGGGCTGACACGCTGCGACGACGAAGCGGGACTGCGCGCCGCGTGGGACAGCGTAAAGCGTCTCGGCGAACAGTTTTTCCGCGACGCCGGTGTGTTTCTCGAACGCTTTGTCGATCGCGCCCGTCACGTCGAAGTGCAGATTTTCGGCGACGGCAAAGGCCGCGTGGTGGCGCTGGGCGAACGCGACTGTTCGTTGCAGCGCCGCAATCAGAAAGTGGTGGAGGAAACCCCTGCGCCGAATCTGCCGCAGGCCAGCCGCGAGGCGTTGCATCGCGCCGCCGTGCAGCTCGGTGAATCGGTGGATTACCGCAGCGCCGGTACCGTTGAATTTATCTATGACGCCGCGCGCGACGAATTCTATTTTCTCGAAGTGAATACCCGCTTGCAGGTTGAGCATCCGGTCACCGAAATGGTCACCGGTCTGGACCTGATTGACTGCATGCTGAACGTCGCCGCAGACCAACCGCTGGACTGGACTGCAATGGAAAAAGCCCCGCAGGGTGCGTCGATGGAAGTGCGTATTTACGCCGAAGATCCGCTGAAGAATTTCCAGCCGAGTCCGGGCGTGCTGACCGAGGTCTTTTTCCCCGACGACGTGCGCGTTGACGGCTGGGTGTCTACCGGCAGTGAAGTGTCGGCCTTTTACGACCCGATGATCGCCAAACTGATTGTTCACGGCACCGACCGTCAGGACGCACTGGCGAAAATGTCGGCTGCGCTGGCCGCCACCCGTCTGCACGGCATCGCCACCAACATCGATTATCTGCGTCAGGTGGTTGCCACGCCGGTGTTCCGCGACGGCGAAATGTGGACGCGCATGCTCGACAGTTTTGCTTATGCGCCCAACGTCATCGAAGTGATCGCCCCCGGCACCTACAGCAGCGTGCAGGATTATCCGGGACGCCTCGGCTACTGGGATATCGGCGTGCCGCCTTCCGGCCCGATGGACGATTTTGCCTTCCGTCTCGCCAACCGCATTGTCGGTAATCATCCTGATGCCGCCGGTCTGGAATTTACGTTGCAGGGGCCAACCCTGCGCTTTCATTGCGACGCGGTGATCGCGCTGACCGGCGCAAGCTGTCCGGCCGATCTCGACGGCGAAACAGTGGCGTACTGGCAGCCGGTGAACGTAAAAGCCGGTCAGACGCTGACGCTTGGCCGCGCCACGCGGGGCTGCCGCACCTGTCTCGCGGTACGTAATGGCTTCGACGTGCCGGTGTATCTCGGCAGCCGTTCGACCTTCGCGCTCGGGCAGTTTGGCGGTCACGCGGGCCGGACGCTGCGCGTCGCCGACATGCTGAGCATTTCACAGCCGGAACTCGCGGCCTGCACCACGCCCGCACCGGTCAGTGTGCCGCAGGCGGCGGCAGACACTCTCGTGCCGGTGTATGGCGATATCTGGAATATCGGCGTGCTTTACGGGCCGCACGGCGCACCGGATTTCTTTACTCAGGAATCTATCGACACTTTCTTCGCCGCCGAATGGCAGGTGCATTACAACTCCAACCGCCTCGGCGTGCGGCTGGTCGGCCCGAAACCGCAATGGGCGCGGCAGGACGGCGGCGAAGCGGGTCTGCATCCGTCGAACGTGCATGACTGCGAATACGCCATTGGCGCGATCAATTTCACCGGCGACTTCCCGGTCATTCTGACCCGCGACGGGCCAAGCCTCGGCGGTTTCGTCTGTCCGGTGACCATCGCCAGCGCGGAATTGTGGAAAGTCGGCCAGGTCAAACCGGGCGATAAAATCCGTTTCCACCCGATCAGTTTTGAGCAGGCGCAGGCGCTGGAACGGGCGCAGCAAGGCACGATCGATTCGCTGCTGCCGGTCAACGCAATGGCGCTGCCGGTGCCGTCGTTGCTGCCGGACACCACGGCTTCCGCCACCATTCTTGCGGCGCTTCCGGCCACGGCAGAACGCCCGTCGGTGGAATACCGTCAGGCCGGTGACGGCTATGTGCTGATTGAGTACGGCGATAACGTGCTGGATCTGGCGGTACGTATGCGCATTTACCTGCTGATGAACGCCATCAGGGCCGCCGGTCAGCAAGGGATAGAAGAACTGTCGCCGGGCGTGCGCTCGCTGCAAATCCGCTACGACAGCCGCGTGCTGCATCAGACCGCGCTGCTGCAACATTTGCTGACGCTGGAACACAATCTGGCCGATGTCAGCCAGCTGAAAATCCCGACGCGCATCGTGCATATGCCGATGGCCTTTGAAGATTCCGCCACGCTTGGCGCGGTCGAACGCTATCAGCAAACCGTGCGTGCCGATGCGCCGTGGCTGCCAAATAACGTCGATTTCATCCAGCGCACCAACGGGCTGGCGAGCCGCGACGAGGTGAAAAACATCATTTTCGACGCCAGCTACCTGATCCTCGGGCTGGGCGATGTCTACCTCGGCGCGCCGTGCGCGGTGCCGGTCGATCCGCGCCATCGCCTGCTGAGTTCCAAATACAACCCGGCGCGCACTTTCACCGCTGAAGGCACGGTCGGCATCGGCGGCATGTACATGTGCATTTATGGCATGGATTCGCCGGGCGGCTATCAGCTGGTCGGCCGCACGCTGCCGATCTGGAACAAGTTTCTTAAGAATGAGCAGTTTAAAAACGGCGAGCCGTGGCTGCTGCATTTCTTCGATCAGGTGCGGTTCTATGAAGTGACCGAAGCCGAACTGGAAATTCAGCGCGAAGCGTTCCGCGAAGGGCGCGCGCAAATCACCATTGAAGAAACTGAGTTCGATTTTGCGCAATACACCCAATTTCTTGCCGACAACGCCGCCGATATTGCTGATTTCCGCGCCAGACAAACCGCAGCCTTTACCCGCGAGGTGGCGCACTGGCATGAGGCCGAAAGCGCCGCCGTGGAAGCCGCCGCCAATGCCGTGCCGTCAGTGGAGGACGACGCGGATCAGGACGGTCATTTAGTCAGCGCCGATCTCAACGGCAATATCTGGAAAATTCTGGTGGCACCGGGTCAGCAGGTCGAAGCAGGCCAGCCGCTGATCGTGGTGGAAGCGATGAAAATGGAGCTGTCGGTCAACGCGCCATGCGCCGGTACCGTACTGAAAATCAGTTGCCAGCAAGGCCGTCCGGTCGGGCCAGGTGATGCGCTGCTGTGGCTGGATACCGCCGTTTAATGCAGGTCAGCGCCGTTTTAAACATCCAGGGGAATATTTTATGCAACTGACGGACCCGAAATCTTCACGCAGTAAAAACCGTCCGGAAGGGCTGGCGGAACGGATTTATCAGCAGCTGAAAGACGACATTTTCAGCTTCCGCCTGCTGCCGGGCGACCGGTTCAGCGAAAACGACATCGCCGACCGCATGGACGTCAGCCGCACCCCGGTGCGTCAGGCGCTGTTCTGGCTGGAGCACGAAGGCTATGTCGAAGTGTTTTTCCGCAGCGGCTGGCAGGTTCGCCCGTTCGATTTCGATTTTTTCGAGCAACTGTATGACCTGCGCATCGTGCTGGAACTGGAAGCGGTAAAGCGTCTGTGTGCGCTGCCGCCTGCCGCTCAGCCGCTGCAACTGGCGGAACTGAAAGCCTTCTGGGTCGATCAGCCGCAACTGGCGGAGGGTCAGCTGGTGTCGCGTTATGACGAAGAGTTTCACATGACGCTGGTGGCGGCAGCCGGAAACGCCGAAATGGCGCGTATCCACCGTGAGCTGACGGAGAAAATCCGCATCATCCGGCGGCTGGATTTCACCAAAGGTGAGCGTGTGAACGCCACCTATAAAGAACACGCGAGCATTTTGCTCGCCATCATCCAACAACACACTGAGGAGGCGCAGCGCCAGTTACACGACCACATTGCCGTCAGTAAAGCCGAGGTGCGCAAAATTACTTTGCATATGCTGCACCGGGCGCGGGCGGAGAGTGACGAGGGCCACCCGTCATGACTTTTTTAAATGTTTTTTCGACTTTCACCATAACAGCGTTCTCTTAACCTATTTACATCACAGCAATTTTACAGAGGATTCATCTATGCAACGTCGACGTTTTATTAAAGCCTTTGCTCTTTCCGCCACCGTAGTCAGCATGGGTTTAGCCTGGAGCGCGCAGGCGGCCGACACCATCAAAGTCGGTATCATGCATTCGCTTTCCGGCACCATGGCCATTTCGGAAACCCCGCTGAAAGACATCGCGCTGATGACCATTGACGACATCAACGCCAAAGGCGGCGTACTGGGTAAAAAGCTGGAGCCGGTGGTGGTCGATCCGGCCTCAAACTGGCCGCTGTTCGCCGAGAAAGCCCGTCAGTTGCTGACGCAGGATAAAGTCGCGGTGGTGTTCGGCTGCTGGACGTCGGTGTCGCGTAAATCCGTGCTGCCGGTGTTTGAAGAACTGAACGGCCTGCTGTTCTATCCGGTGCAGTACGAAGGCGAAGAGATGTCGCCAAACGTGTTCTATACCGGTGCCGCGCCTAACCAGCAGGCCATTCCGGCGGTGGAATATCTGATGAGCGAAGACGGTGGCGCGGCCAAACGCTTCTTCCTGCTCGGCACTGACTACGTCTATCCGCGCACCACCAACAAAATCCTGCGCGCCTTCCTGCATTCGAAAGGCGTGAAAGACAGCGACATCGAAGAAGTCTATACGCCGTTCGGTTACAGCGATTATCAGACCATCGTTTCCAACATTAAGAAATTCTCCGCAGGCGGCAAGACCGCCGTGATCTCCACCATCAACGGCGATTCCAACGTGCCGTTCTACAAAGAACTGGCGAATCAGGGCGTGAAAGCGACGGATGTGCCGGTGGTGGCGTTCTCCGTCGGCGAAGAAGAACTGCGCGGTATCGACACCAAACCGCTGGTCGGTGACCTCGCGGCGTGGAACTACTTCCAGTCTGTCGATAACCCGACTAACAAGAAATTCGTCGCCGAATGGAAGGCTTACGCTAAGGCACACAAACTGCCAAATGCCGATACCGCCGTCACCAACGACCCGATGGAAGCGACCTATGTCGGCATCCATATGTGGGCGCAGGCGGTGGAAAAAGCGGGCACGACGGATGTGGATAAAGTCCGCGCCGCCATGGCCGGGCAGACCTTCGCTGCGCCGTCCGGCTTCACGCTGACCATGGATAAAACCAACCATCACCTGCACAAACCAGTGATGATCGGCGAAATCGAATCCAACGGTCAGTTCAACGTGGTCTGGCAGACCGACAAACCGATCCGCGCCCAGCCGTGGAGCCCGTACATCGCGGGTAACGATAAAAAGCCAGATACCCCGGTGAAAACAGCCAGTAACTGATTAAGCTCCTTCCCCTCTCACGAGGGGAAGGCTGGGATGGGGTGTGGGTTTTTTGACACTGAGTCGCCATTAATACCCCACCCCAGCCCTCCCCTTCGCAGGGGAGGGAGCAGATCGGCGCCTTTCACTCCTCCCCCTTCGCAGGGGGAGGAGCAAACCAGCATCAACTTTATGCGGCGAGAACATTATGAGAATCCTCATCCGATCACTGCTTTTCCTGCTTTGTTGCCTTCCGTTGCTGGCCGAGGCGGGGGCGGCGAATGACTTTGCTGCCGCCAGCCGCAGCCAGCAGGCCACGTTATTACAGCAATGGGCGGCGGATCCGCAGCCGGAAAGGTTGCCGCTGCTTGAGGCGCTGAAGCAGGAAAACGTCGTCATCGATGAAGCAAAACACGCATTCATCCGCAATGGCGATCAGCTGACGCCGCTGGAAGGCGACGTCCAACCGCAGGGTGACACCAAAAAAGTATGGCTGAACAACCGCCTGCGCATTCTGATTGCCAATGCGCTTTCCGCGCACCGTCTGGTGAGCACCGACAGCGCCGTCCGTTTGCAGGCCGCCAGAGCTTTACAACGTGAAGCGCAGGCCGATCAGCTGCCGCTGCTGACCCATCGTCTTGAACTGGAAAAAGACAGCACGGTGCACGACGCCCTTTCCATCGCGCTGGCGAATTTACAGCTGACCGATGCCAGCCCGCAGGTACGCCTGAAAGCCGTTGAACTGCTCGGCACGTCGGGCGACCCGGATACGCAAGGCCGTCTGCAAAGTCTGACTGATCCGCAAACGGAAGCCGATGCCACGGTGCGCAACGCCGCGCTCGCCAGCCTGAAAGCGGTACAACATCGCCTGTTAATCGGCGATCTGCTCGGACAGGCTTTTACCGGATTATCCCTCGGCTCGATTCTGCTGCTGGCCGCGCTGGGGCTGGCGATCACTTACGGTTTGCTGGGCGTGATTAACATGGCGCACGGCGAAATGCTCATGCTCGGCTCTTACTCCACCTACATGGTGCAGTCGCTGTTTCAGCACTACGCGCCGGGATTGCTGGCGCTGTATCCGCTGGTCGCGCTGCCGGTGGCCTTTTTCATTACCGCCGGGATCGGCATGGCGCTGGAGCGCACGGTGATCCGCCATTTATACGGGCGTCCGCTGGAAACCCTGCTGGCCACCTGGGGCATCAGCCTGATCCTGATCCAGGGCGTGCGCATGCTGTTTGGTGCGCAGAACGTTGAAGTGGCGAACCCCGGCTGGCTCTCCGGTGGCATTCAGCTGCTGCCGAATCTGGTGCTGCCGTACAACCGCATCGCGGTGATCATCTTCGTACTGCTGGTGCTCGGCCTGACCTGGCTGCTGCTCAATAAAACGCGCCTTGGCATGAACGTCCGTGCCGTGACGCAAAACCGCGCGATGGCGGCCTGTTGCGGCGTGCCGACCGGTCGCGTCGATATGCTGGCGTTCGGCCTCGGTTCCGGCATTGCCGGTCTGGGCGGCGTCGCGCTGTCGCAGCTAAGCAATGTCGGCCCGGAACTCGGTCAGGGTTACATCATCGACTCCTTCCTGGTGGTGGTGCTCGGCGGCGTCGGACAACTGGCGGGCACCGTGGTGGCGGCCTTTGGTCTGGGCATTGTGAACAAAATTCTTGAGCCGGAAATCGGCGCGGTACTGGGGAAAATCCTGATCCTCGCGCTGATTATCCTGTTTATCCAGAAACGTCCTCAGGGACTCTTCGCCTTCAAAGGCAGGGTGATTGACTGATGAGCCAGCCTCTGACGATTACCGGCGTACAAAAAGCGCCGAAGATTGCGATTTCGGTGGGCACGCTGGTGCTCATCATCCTGATTGTGATGCCGTTTCTGGCGTTATTGCCCGCCACAAATCCGCTGGCGATCTCCACCTACACGCTGACATTGATCGGTAAGATCCTCTGTTATGCGATCGTCGCGATCGCACTCGATCTGGTGTGGGGCTACGCCGGTTTGCTGTCGCTCGGTCACGGGTTATTTTTCGCCCTCGGCGGTTATGCGATGGGCATGTATTTAATGCGGCAGGCGGCAGGCAGCGGGCTGCCGGATTTTATGTCGTTCCTCTCATGGACCGAACTGCCGTGGTTCTGGGCAGGCACGCAGCATTTTGCCTGGGCGCTGTGCCTGATCGTGCTGGTGCCGGGCGCACTGGCGTTTGTATTCGGCTACTTTGCTTTCCGCTCAAAAATCAAAGGCGTCTATTTCTCGATCATGACGCAGGCGCTGACCTACGCCGGTATGTTGCTGTTTTTCCGCAATGAAACCGGCTTCGGCGGCAACAACGGCTTCACCGGTTTCACCACCCTGCTCGGCTTTCCGGTCACCGCCACCAGCACCCGCGTGGGACTGTTTTTAGCCACGGTTCTGGTGCTGGTGGCCAGTCTGGCGCTCGGTTTTGGCCTGGCGCGCAGTAAATATGGCCGCGTGCTGACCGCCGTGCGCGACGCTGAAAACCGGCTGATTTTCTGCGGCTACGATCCGAAAGGTTTCAAGCTGTTCGTCTGGACGATTTCCGCCATGTTGTGCGGCCTGGCGGGCGCGTTGTACGTGCCGCAGGTCGGGATTATCAACCCGGGCGAAATGTCGCCGACCAACTCCATCGAAGCCGCCATCTGGGTGGCGCTCGGCGGCCGCGGCACACTGATCGGCCCGATTATTGGCGCAGGCATAGTCAACGGCGCGAAAAGCTGGTTCACGGTCGCCATCCCCGAATACTGGCAGTTTGTGCTCGGCGGCATGTTTATTCTGGTGACGCTGTTCCTGCCGCAAGGCGTGATTGGCCTGCTGCGCAAGAGGAAATCCTGATGAGTCCGATGACCATGACCGAAGACCTGTTTACCCAGCCACATCTGGCGGACAGGCACCGTGAACAAACCGATCCGATTTTGCAGCTGGAAAACATTAACGTCAGCTTTGACGGATTTAAGGCGCTGACCAATTTGTCGCTGAACATCGGCGTCGGCGAATTACGCTGCGTCATCGGCCCGAACGGCGCGGGGAAAACCACGCTGATGGACGTGATCACCGGCAAAACCAAACCGCAAAGCGGGCGCGTTTTTTACGATCAGCGCACCGATCTGACCAAACTGGATCCGGTGCGCATCGCGCAGTCCGGCATCGGGCGCAAATTCCAGAAACCGACGGTGTTTGAGGCGCTGACCGTGTTCGAGAATCTGGAAATCGCGCAGAAAACCAATAAATCCGTATGGGCCTGTCTGCGCGCCAAAATGAACAGCGAGCAGCGCGACCGCATTGATGACATGCTCGGCACGCTGCGTCTGGCGGCGGAACGGCATCGGCCGGCGGGCCTGCTTTCGCATGGGCAGAAACAGTTTCTGGAGATCGGCATGTTGCTGGTACAGGAGCCGCATTTATTACTGCTCGACGAACCGGCAGCGGGCATGACCGACGCCGAAACCGAATACACCGCCGAGCTGTTCAAACAACTGGCGGGCAAACATTCACTGATGGTGGTCGAACACGATATGGGCTTTGTGGAAACCATCGCCGACCACGTGACGGTGCTGCATCAGGGGCAGGTTCTGGCCGAAGGTTCGCTGCGCGATGTGCAGGCCAACGAGCAGGTTATCGACGTGTATTTAGGGCGCTGAGGAATCGCATTATGTTGCAGGTAAATGAACTGAATCAGTTTTACGGCGGCAGCCACATTCTGCGCGGCCTGTCTTTTGAGGCAAAAATCGGTGAAGTGACCTGTCTGCTCGGGCGCAACGGCGTGGGAAAAACCACACTGCTGAAATGCCTGATGGGGCTGATCCCGGCCAAATCCGGCACCATCCGCTGGCAGGATCAGGTGATCAACAGCCGCAAACCGCACCAGCGCGTGCAGGCGGGCATCGCCTATGTCCCGCAGGGTCGCGAAATTTTTCCGCGCCTGACCGTCGAAGAAAATCTGCTGATGGGTCTGTCGCGATTTTCCGGCAGCCACGCAAAACAGGTGCCGGATGAAATCTACCACCTGTTCCCGATCCTGCTGGAAATGAAACATCGCCGGGGCGGGGACTTGTCCGGCGGCCAGCAACAACAACTGGCCATTGGCCGCGCGCTGGCCTGTAAACCCAGCCTGCTGATCCTCGACGAACCGACCGAAGGCATTCAGCCGTCGGTGATTAAGGAAATCGGCGCGGTGATCAAACAGCTCGCCGCACGGGGTGACATGGCGATCCTGCTGGTCGAACAATTCTACGATTTCGCCGCCGAACTGGCCGACAGCTATCTGGTGATGTCACGCGGCAGCATCGTCAAACGCGGCCGTGGCGACGAAATGGAAGCCGAAGGCGTGCGGGGTCTGGTGGCGATTTAGCCCGCTGATAAAGTAACGCTCGCTTATTCCCCCCGTCAGGCCTACCATAAACCTAACTGCTAGGTTTATGGATAAACTCATGCCCACAATTCTGCGTTTTTCAGGATGGCTGATTATGGTGTACAGCCATGATCATCTGCCCCGTCATGTACATCTCCGGCGCGGAGATCAAAGAATCAAAATGGCTTTTGACCGTCATTCACTTAACTTCGATACCATGGAAATCTATGGTGTCGGCACGTTCGCGGAGATCAAAGGTTTGTTCCGTTATCTGGAAGCAAATATCGTCACGCTCAATGCTGAATGGGAGAAGATCCATGGCACCAATGACACGATTTGAAGCGGCATTAAAACGCGGGGAGCAAACGGCCAGCGACCCTTCCCGCCCTGTTTCTGTCGACTATCGTCCGGAGCAACATGCCTTTATGATCATGCACGGTAATGGCGTGGGCTATCTGATTAATATTGATTTGATAGCAGAACTTCAGCACGCCACCCGGGAGCAGCTGAACACCGCTGAAGTGGATGGTTTCAGTAAAGCATTGCGTGTTCCGGCATGCGATGTGGATATCTATCTGCCAGGGTTGCTGGCAAAAATCCTTTTTGATGCCAGTGATTTACAAAAAATTGTGGCATCGGTTAATGGCGCGATGCGCAGTGCCGCGAAAGCCAATGCCAGCAGGGTAAACGGCAAAAAAGGCGGACGTCCGCGTAAAAATGCAGAGTGAAGTTAATGCCAAAAATCAAAAGTCAGGAAGCCCTGGTGCGTCAGCGTAAACGCTGGGTCGTGCTGGCGGTGCTGATGGCGGTGATCGCCGCAGGCCATCAGTGGTGGAAACAGGGGAAGCTGGTTTCGGAGCAGTGGAGTCCGAATAAAGAGTATGTGGTGCGTGAGTACAAGACGTTTGAATTTATCCCGCGCATGACCATGCCGGGCGACGGCGGGCATTATTCCGGCTATATGCGTGTCTACAACCGCGACGGCAAACAGTTTTACGAGGAGTATTCTGACCTGCTCGATTTTATCGAAGGACCGTTCTGGGCGAAGGAAGGCGTGTACTGGATGGGCAATGAAAATCAGGACATCGTGCGGCTGCCGACGTCGCCGGTGGAGTGATTCACAGACACAAAAAAGCCGCGACCTGCGCGGCTTTTCACATCTCAACCTAAGGTTGACACCTTAGCTTCTGATTTTGCGGTAGATAAACAGCACGACAATCGCACCGATCACGGCGACAACGAAGCTGCCGAAGTTGAATCCGTCTACGCGGCCAAAACCGAAGAACGTACTGATGTACCCGCCCACGACGGCACCAACGACACCCAGAACAACGGTCAGAATGAATCCGCCGCCATCTTTGCCCGGCATGATCCACTTAGCCAGAATACCTGCAATCAGACCAAAGATAATCCAGGATAAAATTCCCATTTTCGACTCCTCCGAATAAATTTCCGTTACCGTGAATATTGTTCAGCCAAGTCAGCCAAACAAAAGCAGAACGTTTCGCGCTCTGCGAGCAGAACGTGTGTTTTACACGAACGCCCCTCTTCTTGAACTGCAATCAAAGTCTAGCACCGATTCTACAAAACCGCCCAAAATCAGCAGGAAGGAAGAAAAACGCAGAGAAATCTAAGGCAATTTCAGGCTGTGTCAGCACGAATGCGGTTACGTCAGCTACCCGCATTCGCACGTAAAACTGCGTAAAAAGTAGACCAAATATTTTGAATGAGATACTCAAATCAATCCGTTTTTCATCTCCGCCAGACAGGCCTATTATACATTCATCGAAAGGCAACCACCTTTCACTCTCATAACCTGAATGGATGAATCATCATGAAAAACGTCAAAATTTTTGCTGTAGCTGCCACCCTCTCCCTGATTTCTTTCGGTAGCTTCGCGGCAGAGCAGATCACTCAGCCTTCCGGCGACATGCAAAAAATCGGTGTGATTTCCGCAGCCAACTCCACCACAATCGGCGGCCTGGAAGCGAAACTGTCTCAACAAGCGAAAGAAGCCGGTGCCTCTTCTTACCGCATCATCTCCGTGACCGGTAACAACAAACTGCACGCTGACGCTGAAATCTACAAATAATCGCCTGCGAAAAACCCTCTGAAAAGCCTGTGGAAGCCCGACTTCCACAGGCTTTTTTATTTGCCAGTATTTTTATGCCGAATTTCGTTTAAATTCGCGATTGCAACTCTCCCATCCTGTTCACTATTCTGGTTTTTTCGCTCATCAGGAAAAGCCATGACCGTTACCGAATCTCTCCTTTCTTATGCACTTGCTGCCGGAATTTTAACGCTGACACCGGGCCTGGATACCGCATTGGTTCTGCGCACGGCGGCCAGTCAGGGCAGCAAAAAAGCATTATTGTCAGCATTTGGCATCAGTACCGGCTGTCTTATCTGGGGCGCGATGGTGGCACTCGGCTTAGGCGCGGTTCTTGCGGCGTCTGAAATGGCATTTACACTGCTTAAGTGGACCGGCGCAGCTTATCTGGCCTGGCTCGGTTTGCAGATGCTGCTCAAACCGCGGAGCGAAATGAACATGTCCGCGCCGGAGGGCAGCGGGAAAGTGTTGCGCATCGGCAATTCTCCGTTCATAAGGGGATTGTTTGGCAATGTGCTGAACCCGAAAGTCGGCGTATTTTATGTTTCTTTCCTGCCGCAGTTTGTCGCTACCGGCTATCCGGTCGGGCCTTATATTTTTGGGCTCGCCGCCATGCACGCCGTGATCGGCACACTCTGGTCCATCACCATGATTTCCGCCACGCGGCCGTTATCGCGCTGGTTGCGCCGCCCCGCAGTGGTCAGAACGCTTGATCGCTT
Organism: Rahnella victoriana; assembly: GCF_021276285.1. Taxonomy (NCBI): domain Bacteria; kingdom Pseudomonadati; phylum Pseudomonadota; class Gammaproteobacteria; order Enterobacterales; family Yersiniaceae; genus Rahnella; species Rahnella victoriana. Next base: position 1,757,988 of record NZ_CP089919.1, on the reverse strand, counting down.
AACTGGCACCGTTTTTCTTGCCTTTGCAGTACGACTCGCCACGACAAAACGTTAACGATAAAAGGAATCCTGTCATGAAGACCCGTCTCAGCCATGCCCCGACCGAAAACGATCTCGAGGAGATCAAAACGGCACTGCGTAATTTCAACAGAAACTTTGTCCCGCAATCGAAATTCCGCGCATTAGGTATTTTTGTGGAAGATGAACAGGGTAACAAACAGGCGGGCATTGTGGCGGAAACGGTCGGCAAGTGGATGTACATTCAAATGCTGTGGGTGGATGAATCGCTGCGTGGACAGGATGTCGGCACGCAGCTGATAACAGAAGCGGAAGAAGAAGCCAAAGCGCGGGGCTGCCGGTATTCGCTGGTCGATACATTCAGTTTTCAGGCGCGGCCTTTCTACGAACGTATGGGCTATCACATGCAGATGGCGCTGGAAGATTACATCGCCGATACCCGCGCGCCGGACGATGCGCCCTCGACGCATACCCGGTTTTTTCTGACCAAAACCTTAGGCTGAAAGCGCCAGCCATTCCTTAACCGATGGCCGCTGCCATTGCGCTTCTGCGTAAGCGGCCAGTTTTTCCGGCATCACATCACCGTTCAGATGCAGACGGTTGAGCATCAGCGCCAGATCGACATCCGCAATACTCCATTCGCCAAATAAATGTTCTTTATCCCCCAGCAAACGCTCTGCGGCGGCATACAGTTTTTCGGCTGCCTGCTGCCCTTTTTCACTGAGTGCCGGGCGTTTTGCGCCGGCAAACACCACTTCTGTCGAACGCTCCTCACGGATCGGCATCAGATCACTGCGCAGCCACGCCTGCACTTCACGCGCTTTAGCGCGATTTTCCGGATCGGCCGGATAGATAGCCGGAAACGTCGGCGCCGGGAAAAGCGCTTCAACGTACTCATCAATCGCCGACGATTCGGATAACACAAAGGTGCCGTTGGTCAGCGTCGGAACGCGACGGGTCATGGACAGCGCCGAATAGGTTTCTTTCAGGTTCTCCGCATCTGCCAGGCTGACCGTTTCCAGTTCAAACGGAATGCCCTTTTCAGTCAGCGCCACAAAAGCAGACATCACGTAAGGACTGAAAAAATCAGCATCAGAGTACAAAATCAGTGAAGGCTGGCTCATGGAAATCTCCTGAAAAAAGAAAGCAAAAGGAAGAAAAACATAGCGCAGAAAGCGGGGGGTGTCGTTAAAAACTCGTTCAGAGAACGCTTTAATACCCCCTCCCCGCCTCCCCCTTCGCAGGGGGAGGAGCAAAAACGCGATCTGCTCCCCTGCTCACCTGCACGCGCGGCTTCAACCGCGGCGTTCAGCGCCAGAATGTTAGTCTGGAATGCAATGCCATTAATCACGGACGTGATCTCAGAGAGACGCCGCGAACTGTCGTCAATATCGCCCATAATACCGACAACATCCGTCATGATGCTGTCACCCTTACCGGCAATTTTGGTGGCATTGGCGGTCAACTCTGGCCGCCGGTGAAAGCGCCTGCATCTGACTCATAAAACTACCCCGGAACAGAAAAACGTACAGTGAAAACTCACGATGAAATAACGCGGATAATCTGTCCCTGATGCTGGCCCGGCAGAAGCGGGAATTCCCTTATCGTCTGAATTATCGGCAACAGGCGGAGATGCTATAGCCAAAACGGTAAAAAACTCTCCCGTAAAGATAAACGTTCGCATCCTGCGCCGCTCTCCCTATACTGCTGTTATGTCGGCTGATTCAGCACCTGTTCAGGAAACTCCTATGAAGTCATGGTTCTTACCACTTCTGCTGCTCGCGCCGCTCTGTTCGCAGGCTGCTTCCACGCCGAAAGAAATCAAAGCGCGTTTCAGCCAGTTTAAGATCGGGGATAAAACCATCTGCCTTGATGACGTGACGTACGCCAACAACAGCAAGATGAAAGTCATTGAAAACGGCTTTGTGGTCGCGAAGCGTAAAAATGTGCTGGTTTACCAGAGCAATACGCTGTTTTTGCTCGGCAATGACATCACGGTTAACATCAAAGCGGTGATCGAAAGCCGGGCGGGAAAAACCGCCTTCAGTAACCAGTTCAAGCAGGCGATGATCAAGGTCGACGGGCTGGACGATCCGGCGCGGGCGAATGAGAAAGCCAAAATCATTCAGTCTTTCGAAGAGGTGATCGCCGATAAGCACAATGAAACCCCTTACAGCTCCGTCGCGCTGACCGATAAGGGCTACATCATCACGCAGGTTGAAAGCCATTCAACCACCATCAGCGAATGCTATGTCACGCCTTATAAAAAGGCGGAAACCAGTCAGTAAATCAGAGGGAAATGATGACCGTTTTAGTGCCCATGAGTGCCGGATTTTATGCAGAATTTGCCGAACAACTGGCGAAGGATTATGCCGAAGAGAACGTGACCGCCGGTCTGTGGCGGGCGGATACCGCGCTGGAACGCGCGCGAAGTTCGACGCAAAGCGCGTTGCCACAGGGCATCGATACGCCGGACCATTATCTTTATGAAATCCGCGCAGAAGAACACAGCGAAACGGCAGGCTATCTGTGGTTCGCGAACGTGGAACGCTACGGCGTGCGCAGCGCGTTTGTGTATGAGCTGACGGTCTTCCCGCAATTTCGCCGTCAGGGCCATGCCGCTGCGGCATTTCGGTTGATGGAAGACCGCCTGCGCGATCTCGGGAGTGTGGCGATTGAGCTGAATGTGTTCGCCAGCAACCCCGGAGCGCAGGCGTTGTACGCCAGCCTGGGTTACGTCACCACCAAAATGAATATGCGCAAACCGCTTTAGCGCTGATACTTAATAAAGTCAGTCAGCGTACCAATACGGTCATACAATTTACGGGCCGTATGGTTGGTGGTTTTCGTCGTCCAGTAGACATTGGCTTTCTGATTGTCGTCGGCGTAAGCGTATACCGCTTCAATCAGTTTTTGCCCGATCCCCAGTTTCCGCGCGGCGTCATCGACGTATAAATCCTGCAAATACACCACCTGCTGCATATGCCAGCCGTGATCGTGATTGATACAGTTCACCAGCCCCACCAGCTTTCCCTGATGTTCAGCCACATAGCCAAACATGTCGGCATAATCAGGCTGCGATAACCGCCGGAAGGTGTAATCAAACTGCGCCGGATCGAGCGTTGACTGATAAAAATCCAGATAATCGCGCCATAACACTTCCCAGCTGTCGCGATCAGCGGGGGTTAACGGACGGATCACCACATCGTGCGGCTGGCTCATCGGGTCATTCTCCTCAGGAAATGAAAAGGTTACGGGCGTGACTGCGGATAATGTATCAGGTCGTGGAAACGCACGGAATGGCCGCTGTCGTTGCAGTATCCATGCGGACAATCGGCCGCAAAACGTAGCGCCTCACCGGCGCGGAGAAGGCGCGTCACGCCATCAACGGTCAGCGTCAGTTCCCCGTCGATCACAATCACATGCTCAATCACGCCCGCTTCATGCGGTGTGGATTCGCTGCATCCGCCCGGCTCGAGATCGATAACAAACATGTCCATCCGCAGCGTGGCGTCATAAGGAAACAGCGGCACCACGCGCATCCCCGAGGTCGCGCTGTCGAACGTGGTCAGCAGGCCATGCCGATGCAACGCCGCCGACTGCGCGGGCGGGGTTTCGAGAAATTCTGAAAACGAGACATTCAGCCCGCTGGCGATTTTCCACAGCGTTGCCACCGTCGGGCTGGATTCGCCACGCTCAATTTGTCCGAGCATCGCCTTGCTGACACCGGTGTGTTCAGCCGTCTGGCTGAGGCTCCAGCCGCGCTCGCTGCGCACGGCCTTCAGCTGGCTGCCAATATGGCGGGTGAGTTCCTGCATTGTGTCTCCTCTGCGACGATGATCGTTCATCGCGATTGTGCGTTATAACGCACAGTGATATCTTGAGCGCATCGAACGTGCGCTATAACGCACAACAGCATACCGCCAGTGGCCGGTAACCAGAAGGATTTTCACCCATGGCTTCGCGTTTCAGTGTGCAGGATCTTACCTTTTCGGCGGTGATCGCCGGATTTGTGGCGGTTTTAGTCGGATATACCAGCTCGGCGGCGATTATCTTTCAGGCGGCGGAAGCGGCGGGTGCCAGCGTCGCACAGATTGGCGGCTGGCTGAGTATGCTGGGGCTGGGCATGGGCGTCACCAGCATCGGTCTTTCGCTGTATTACCGCACGCCGGTAGTGACCGCCTGGTCCACGCCCGGGGCGGCGTTGCTGGTCACCAGCCTGCCCGGCACCTCGCTGAATGAGGCGATCGGTGTGTTTGTGTTTGCCACCGGGCTGATTCTGCTGTGCGGCGTGACCGGCCTGTTCGCCCGGCTGATGCATTACATTCCTCAGGCACTTTCGGCCGCCATGCTCGGCGGCATTCTGCTGCGTTTCGGGCTGAACGCGTTTACCTCGCTGCAAAGTCATTTCGCCCTCGCGGGCAGCATGTGTCTGGTGTATCTGCTGGCGAAACGCGCCCTGCCGCGCTATGCGGTGGTGCTCGCGCTGGCCACCGGGCTGATTGTCGCCGGTTTCCAGGGCGATATTGCGCTGCACGGCCAGACACTGACCTTCGCGGCACCGGCGTTTGTGATGCCGCATTTCACGCTTTCATCGATGATCGGCATCGGCATTCCGTTTTTTGTCGTCACCATGGCCTCGCAGAATGCGCCGGGGATCGCCACGCTGAAAGCCCACGGCTATCACCTGCCCGTTTCCCCGCTGATTTCCTGGACCGCGCTGACGGCGTTAGTTTTAGCGCCGTTCGGCGGTTTTACCGTCTGTATCGCCGCCATTACCGCCGCGATCTGCATGGGTGAAGATATTCATCCTGATCCGAAAAAACGCTATATGGCTGCCGTCGCGGCAGGCATTTTCTATCTGATCGCGGGCGTGTTTGGTGGCTCGATCGGCATGGTCTTTACCACGCTGCCGGAGGCGCTGATCCACACCATCGCCGGGCTGGCGTTACTCGGCACCATTGCGGGCAGCCTGTACCGCGCACTGGAAAATGAAAAACAGCGCGATGCGGCGATTATTACATTTCTGATCACCGCGTCCGGCGTCACGCTGCTGGGCGTCGGCTCAGCATTTTGGGGGCTGGCGGGCGGTGTGATCACGCATCTGATCCTCAGCATTCCGGCGCGAAACCGTGATAACTCCGCCGGGAAAGGTTGAGTGCGTTCAAGTTATGGGTAACAGGTTTTCGTAACACGGCACAAAGTGACGACGGTCACATTTTCCGGCGGGTAAACCCTCTTTACTGGGCGCAATCAGGCCCTTTAAAGAGCGAGAATTCCATGACTATCAGCACGCAATCTTGTGTCGTGACCGGGAAAAAAGACGTTTCAGTGATCAACCAGACCCTCGACTACACCGGCCAGGGCACGCTGGTGAAAATCACCCGTGGCGGCATCTGTGGTTCCGATCTGCATTATTACGAACACGGTGCCGTCGGTGATTTCAAAGTGCGCGAGGCAATGGTGCTCGGCCATGAAGTGGTGGGTGTGGTGGAGAAATCCGACAACCCGCGTTTGCAGCCCGGTCAGAAAGTGGCGCTGAATCCGAGTAAGCCATGCAAGGCCTGCAAATATTGCCTGTCCGGCGACGAGAACCAGTGCACCACCATGAAATTCTTCGGCAGCGCGATGTACTTTCCGCACATCAACGGCGCGTTCACGCAGTATAAAATTGTCGACAGCGCCCAGTGCATTCCTTACGACAATCAGGTCAGCGACCGTCTGATGGTGTTCGCCGAACCGCTGGCTGTCGCCATTCATGCCGTGAACCAGGCGGGTGATATTCATGGCAAAACCGTGTTTGTGTCCGGCGTCGGCCCGATTGGCTGCTTAATCGTGCTGGCAGCGAAAGCCAAAGGCGCAGCGCAAATCTTGGTGACAGACCCGAGCGAACGTTGCCGCACGCTGGCACTGGCGGTAGGCGCAAGCAAAGCGCTGGATGCCGCACAGGGCGATTTCAGCGAATATCAGGCGCAGAAAGGCTTTTTCGACGTGGCCTTTGACGCCTCAGGCCATCCTTCATCCATCCGCCGCTGTCTGGAAGTGACCCGTGCGCGCGGCACGCTGGTGCAGGTCGGTATGGGGCCGGTGGTGAATGAATTCCCGCTGATGATGCTGATTGCTAAAGAAATTAACTGGGTCGGCAGTTTCCGCTTCACGGAAGAATTTAACACTGCGGTGGAATGGCTGGCGAATAAAACCGTGGATCCGATGCCATTGCTGTCGGCGGAATTCCCGCAGGAAAGTCTGGTGGAAGCACTGGACTACGCGATGGATAAATCCAAAGCGTCGAAAGTGCAGTTGGTTTTCTAGTTCACTCTGCAACGCCACTCACAATATCAAAACAACGTTTCATTTTATGATGTCCTCTGATTTTTATCCTCAGAGGACTTTTGCATTATGGTAAAGGACAACGCGAAGAAACAGGTCGCCCTGCTGCTGGCCGACGGATTTGAAGAAGGCGAAGCGGTGATTGTGCTCGATATTCTCGAGCGGCTGGAGATTCAGGTCACCACGCTGGCCTGCCAGAAAAGTCAGACGCTGCGCACCTATCACGGCATTCAGATGCAGGCCAACGAATTGCTGTCTGCGCAGGGCGACCGTTTATTCGATGCCGTGGTGATGCCCGGCGGACCGGAAGGATCCGTGGCGCTGGCGGCCAGCAAAGAAGTGGCAGAGTTTGTCCGCCGTCACGACGAGGCCGGTAAACTGATTTGCCCGCTGTGCTCCGCTGCCGCCCGCGTGCTGGGTGGAAATGGCCTGCTGAAAGGCCGCCGCTATGTCTGCTCCGGCGATTTATACAAAGACGTGAAAGACGGCGTTTACGTCAATCAGTCCTTTGTGGAAGACGGCAATTTGCTCAGCGGCAAAGGGCTGGGGCTGGCGTTTGATTTCGCATTCCAGCTGGCTTACCGCCTGACCGGCAATGCCGAAGCCACCAATTTCCAGGCCGATCATATCGATTATCACCACTGGCGCGCCGATCAGAAACTTTGATCAAAAAACAGAACCGATGGCGGATGGCGCAGGTCGTCCGCCCCGGTCAGTATCCTGTCCGTTTTTGGCATTCATCTCATCTTAATTCAGGCGCACACTGACTTCACACTCAACAGATGGAGTCCGGAAATGACACACAGCGCCCTGTTAAATATCGACGTTCAGCGTTCCTTCGAACATAAAGACTTCTGGCAGCAGGAAGATTTACCGGCGTTCAGCGACGCGTTAACCCGCCTGATCGCCGGCTGTCAGACCCGCAACGTGCCGGTCATCGACGTATTTCACGTCAATCCGGATGGCGTGTTTTCGCTGGATTCCGGCCTGGTGACACCGATGTCTTTCCTCACCCATCAGCCGCAACATGTCGTGCATAAACACGTGCATAACGCCCTGACAGAATCCGGCCTCGACGGCTGGCTGCGTGAAAAAGGCATCACGCATCTGATCATCGCCGGAACACGCACCGAACAGTGCTGCGAAACCACGGCACGCGTGGCCTCCGACCTGGGCTACACAGTGACTTTCGTGACCGAAGCGACACTGACCTTCCCGATGACCCACGCCAGCGGCGTCACACTGAGCGCGCAGGAGATCAAATTGCGTACCGAACTGGTGCTCGCCGACCGCTTTGCCACCGTGACCGACGTGAGCGGTGCGCTGGCGGAACTCGACCGCGCTGTGTGAAGATAGCGTTTTCCCCTGCGGACGGATGAAACACGATGCAGCGAAATGTCTACTTTGTGACGCTCCCCGGCGTGATGTCGCTGGATCTGACCGGTCCGGCTGAAGCGCTGCGCCTGAGCGGTCAGTTCCGGCTGCACTACATCGGGCCGCAGCCGGAAGTGATGATGTCGACAGGCCTGACGGTCAGCCATTTGCAGCCACTCCCGCAAGGTCTGCCCGCAGGCAGTATTCTGATCATGCCCGGCGTCGCCGAATCCGCCGAAAACTTTACCTCGCCGGTGGCGCTGACCGCCTGCGACTGGCTGCGTCAGCAGAAAAGCGCCATTGAGGCGGGGAGTTTAACGTTAGTCTGCATCTGTTCCGGCAGCCTGCTGGCCGGAAAAGCCGGGCTGCTCGATGGCTATCAGTGCACCACGCACCACGACGTGATCGACCGTTTACGCCAGCAGGTGCCCGCCGCGCAGGTCAAAGATAACCGCATATTTGTCGAAGACCGCTCAGTGCTGACCAGCGCCGGTATCAGTGCGGGTATCGATCTGGCGCTGCATCTGATCGCCACACATCTGGGCGCGCAGGCCGCGCTGGATGTCGCCCGCGAAATGGTGGTGTATTTCCGCCGTGGCGGTGATGACCCGCAGCTTTCTCCGTGGCTGCGTTACCGCAATCACCTGCACCCTGCCGTGCACCGCGCGCAAAACCTGATGGCCGCCGAACCGGAATCCGCCTGGCAGGTGGAAGATGTCGCCGCCAAAGCGCACATCAGCGGCCGCCACCTCACCCGTTTGTTCCGCCAGCATCTGGGGATCAGCGTGCGCGATTACCACGAACAACTGCGCATCGCCGTCGCACAACAACGCCTGCAACAAGGCGCGGGGATCGAAAAAGCCGCACTCGCCGCCGGATTCTCGTCAGCAAGGCAGTTCAGACGGGCGCAGGAGCGGTGGCGTTAGCGGTGTCAGCTCACCCAGTTCCTTCGGTCTATTTTCCCCAGCGCCATTGCCAGTAATAAACCGCCGCCCAGTCCGCAGATAAACAGCCAGATGATGTTCAGCAGCGGGAATTGCGGGAAGTCGAGATGCTGGCTGCGCAGGCCGATGATGATTAACGCATGAAAGCCGTAGATCGCCAGTGAATGACGTGAGATCAGCGCAAATCCCGGCAGAATGCGCTGTGTCAGCGCATTTTTGAACGCCACAAACAGCGATATGGCGGAGATAAACACCAGCGGCCCGCTGTAAACGTAGAAAGTGTCGGCGAAATTCTGATTAATCTGCATCTGCCGGTAGGTTCCCGTGGCAATCGCCAGGGTGCTGAGGATAAACAGGCCGCCAGCCGCCAGCGTGACCGCCGTTCTCCCGGTATTAAGCTGGCTGATGGCGCGCCCCATCAGGGCATAAAGGACGTAGTAGAAGGTATCGCCGCTGATGTACAAATCCAGTGGCAGAAGGTGGATTTTCTGCCATGTCACCTCAGGAAGCTGCGGATTCGCCAGCACACCGAGCAATATTCCCGCGATCAGCACGTATTTTCCCGGGACGGCCTTAACGTTAATCAGCGGGGAAAGCAGGTAAATCACGATGATCGCGTAGAAGAACCAAAGATGATAAAACACCGGTTTTTCCAGCATCAGACGCAAAGACGGCCAAAATCCGATTTTTGTCATCGTGAGGATATAGAGAAGCGAGACGGCGCTGTAGAACAGCAGGCATAACGTGACGCGCAGGAAATGCCTTTTTTGCGCGCTCTTTTCGCCAAAGAACAACGCGCCGGAAATCATAAAGAACAGCGGCACACAGACCCGTGACGCAGAATTAAGCAGGTTTGCCACCGTCCATTCAGCCGTATGCACCGCCGCGAAATTGACCACCAGCGACGTGCTGGCGTGGATCATCACCACCATCATGCAGGCGAGCGCGCGCAGGTTGTCAATCCAGCTGATTTTTTGGCTCATTCCCGGCAATTTCCTTCTTATCGATGGGGTGTTTGCAGCCTAGCCAGCTTTTGAACGGCAAACAAGGTAAAAGTGCCGATCTCAGATTGTGCTGAAGGTGAATCGGAAGATTGCGTTGCGCTCAAATAATCGGCAAAATAGCCAGCATTACTGCCTCGCCTGCGAAACCCGCCCGGACAGTCTCTTATTTTCTGCTAATTTTCAACCGATTAGCCTTACGTCTGTGAATAACTAAAAATGCATAATTCTCCAAATACTGCGTCCCTTCTGGGGCGGCAGGCGCTTTTGTTCCCTCTGTGCCTGGTGCTGTTCGAGTTTGCGACCTATATCGGCAACGATATGATCCAACCCGGCATGCTGGCCGTCGTGGCTAATTTTAATGCCGGGGAAGAATGGGTGCCGACATCCATGACCGCGTATCTGGCGGGCGGCATGTTCCTGCAATGGCTGCTCGGACCGCTGTCCGACCGGCGCGGGCGTCGTCCTGTGATGCTGGCGGGCGTCAGCTTTTTCATCATCACCTGTCTGGCGATTTTGTTCGCACAAAACATCGAGCAGTTTATGGTGATGCGTTTCCTGCAGGGCATCAGCCTGTGCTTTATTGGCGCCGTCGGCTATGCCGCGATACAGGAATCCTTCGAGGAATCGGTGTGTATCAAAATCACCGCCATGATGGCCAACGTCGCCCTGATTGCGCCACTGCTCGGTCCGCTGGCCGGTGCGGCGCTGATCCACGTTGCGCCGTGGCAGTCGATGTTTGTGATTTTCGCCGTGCTCGCCGCGATTGCGTTGTGGGGCTTGTGGAAATCCATGCCGGAGACCGCTTCCCGTCTGGGCGAACCCTTCTCCATGCCGAGTCTGCTGCGTGATTACAAACACGTGCTGAAAAACCGCCAGTTCCTGTGCGGCGCGCTGGCGATTGGTTTTGCCAGCCTGCCGCTGCTGACATGGATTGCGCAGTCGCCGGTGATTTTAATCAGCGGTGAAGGCTTAGCGGCCTACGATTACGGATTGTTGCAGGTGCCGATTTTCGGCGCGCTGATCATCGGTAACGTGACGCTGGCGCGCCTGTCCGGCAAACGCACCGTCGAATACCTGATTAAGCTGGGTGCAGGCCCGATGGTGGCCGGTCTGCTGATCGCCGCGGCGGCCACGCTGGTTTCCGCCCATGCGTATTTGTGGATGACTGCCGGTCTGAGCCTGTATGCCTTCGGGATTGGTGTGGCGAATGCCGGTTTGTACCGCCTGACGCTGTTCTCCAGCGACATGAGCAAAGGCACAGTCTCCGCCGCGATGGGCGTCATCAGTATGTTGATCTTCACGCTGGGCATTGAGCTGGCAAAAGTGGCTTACGTCGAAGGCGGCGCGGGGATGTTCAACATGTTCAACCTGTTAAGCGGCCTCGCCTGGCTGGCGCTGGTCGCGGTGTTCCTGCGCAGCCGTCAGGTGGTTCTGCCGCCGAACAGCGTGGTGTGATTCGATCTGAGTCGTCTGCAAAACCCCCTCCCCGCCTCCCCCTTCGCAGGGGGAGGAGTAAAAGCACCGACCTGCTCCCTCCCCTGCGAAGGGGAGGGCTGGGGTGGGGTATTAATGGCAACTCAGAATCAGAAAAGCCCCATCGGTTTACTCGAATAACTCACCAGCAGGCACTTGGTTTGCTGATAGTGATCCAGCATCATCTTGTGGGTTTCACGCCCGATACCGGACTGTTTGTAGCCACCGAATGCCGCGTGCGCCGGATAGGCGTGGTAGCAGTTGGTCCAGACACGGCCTGCCTGAATGTTACGCCCCATGTGATACGCCACGTTGCCGTCACGGCTCCAGACGCCCGCCCCTAATCCATACGCCGTATCGTTGGCGATTTGCAGCGCCTCATCCATGTCTTTGAAGGTGGTTACCGCCAGCACCGGTCCGAAAATTTCTTCCTGGAAAACACGCATGTTGTTTTTACCCAGCAAAATTGTCGGTTGCAGGTAATAACCCTCGTTCAGCGAGCCTTCGAGTTTTTTCTTCGCGCCGCCGGTCAGCACTTCCGCGCCCTCTTGCTTCCCGATTTCGATGTAATCCAGAATGGTTTTCATCTGTCCGGCAGATACCTGCGCGCCCATCTGGGTTTCGATATCCAGCGGGTTACCGGTTTTGATGGCTTCGACGCGTTTGATGGCGCGTTCCATAAAGCGTTCGTAGATCGACTCCTGCACCAGCGCGCGGCTCGGACAGGTACAGACTTCGCCCTGATTGAAGGCGAACAGCGCAAAGCCTTCCAGCGCTTTGTCGAAGAATTCGTCCTCTTTATCCATCACATCCGCGAAGAAGATATTCGGCGATTTGCCGCCCAGTTCCAGCGTCGCCGGGATCAGGTTTTGTGCGGCATAACCGGCAATTTGCTGGCCGACTTCCGTCGAACCGGTAAACGCCACTTTCGCGATGCGTTTGGACGTCGCCAGATATTCGCCGATTTCCCCGCCCGCGCCGTTGACCACGTTGATGACCCCGGCAGGCAGGATATCCTGCACCAGCTCCATCAGCAGCAGAACGGAAAGCGGCGTCAGTTTGGCCGGTTTGAGCACGATGCAGTTACCTGCCGCCAGCGCCGGTGCCATTTTCCAGCAGGCCATCAGCAGCGGGAAGTTCCACGGGATAATTTGCGCCACCACACCCAGCGGTTCGTGGAAATGATAGGCGACAGTTTCGCTGTCGATTTCGCTGATCCCGCCTTCCTGAGCACGCACGCAGGAGGCGAAATAACGGAAGTGGTCGATGGCTAAAGGCACGTCAGCGCCGCTGGTTTCGCGGATCGGTTTACCGTTATCCCAGGTTTCGGCATTTGCCAGCAGTTCGATGTTTTGTTCCATGCGATCGGCGACTTTCAGCAACAGGTTTGCCCGCTGCTGCACCGGCATTTTGCCCCATTCGTCTTTGGCTTTATGGGCGGCATCCAGCGCCAGATCGACGTCTTCAGTGCCGGAGCTGGCAACTTTGCACAGCACTTCGCCGGTTACCGGCGTCAGGTTGTCGTAATATTCATTTTTCACCGGCGCGACCCATTCACCGCCAATGAAATTGTCGTATTGTTTTTTGAGTTTGAGCGGGAAACCGTATTCTTCCGGTTTGACGGCATGAGGATTTTTATCATAAGCCATGATGGAACTCCTTTATGCAGCAGGTTTTAGCAGAACGCTGCATAAAGCGTAGGCGGTGGGTGTCTCTCAGGCGGGATGTAAAGAGAACTCTTCGAGCAGCTTCACACCTTTTTTGCTGCAACGCTGACGTTACCACTCCCCGGTGGTGTGGTGCGCGCAAAACTCTCGCGCTGGAACAGGCGCTCGACCAGTTTGATCAGCTCAGGATGCCCGACACACCAGCCCGGCGCGATACGCCGGAAGTTGAGGTAGCCCAGACAGCAGGCGACGGCGATATCAGCCACGTTGAGGCTTTCGCCGTTAAGCAACGTGCGCTTTGCGGCATGGCTTTCCAGCGCATCCAGCCCGCGCAGCAGTTTTTCCCGCTGACGCAAAATCCAGGCTTCGTTACGCTTGTCGGCATCGCGCCGCCCTTCCATCACCAGCGCCACAGCGGCATCGGTGACGCCATCGGCCAGGGCTTCGATTTGCTTCACGCGCAGGGCGTCCAGCGGCTGCCACGGCAACAGCGTCGGCGCGACATTCATCAGCTCGATGAACTGCACAATGATCGGGGAATCATAGAAAACTTCGCCGTCGTCGGTGACCAGCGCGGGGACTTTTCCGAGAGGATTGAAGCGGGTAATTTTGCAGTCCGGTTCGTGGGGCGTGTCGTTAATGAAATCAAACGGGATGCCCTTTTCCAGCAACATCACCGAAATCTTTCGCACATACGGGCTGGTATAACTGCCGATCAACTTCATCAGACCCTCCTCGTTTTCGCCGGAACCTGTTTTAAAGCTAGCAGCCCTGCGCCTTCTTCGCCATGAAGCGACGCAGGCTGCCAGTTTTACAGATTATTCCGCGGGAAACAGGAAGGGGTTGATGCCGCTGCCGGAAAAACCTTTGTCTTCCATCCGGTCATCCAGCAACAGCGTGGCGAGATCGTCTGCCACGGCCTCTGCCTGCGGGTCTTTTTCCTGATAAATCACTTTCAGGTAAGCGCCGCAATCGTCACAGGCTTCGGCTTTCACTGTCGCCTGCTCGTCATCGATCGACCACAGATTCAGATGTTCCATTTCATCGCAGTTGCTGCATTTGGCGCGCACCACATGCCATTCGCTTTCGCACAGATTGCAGTGCAGATAGCGCAGGCCGCTTTGGGCACCCAACGAAATCACCGCAGAAACAGGCACGCTGCCGCACACCGGACAGAACTGGCGATTTTCGCCGTAATCCGCCCGCCCGACGCCACGCAGTTGCGCCGCCATCTGCGCCCAGTACAGCGACAACGCGGCCCAGATAAAGGGCGCTTTGTCGGCAGGAACGTGTTTGAAATCCTGATTCAGTAACTGCGTCGCCATCATTTCCCGTTGCAGCCCCGGAGAATGTTCAAGGCGTTCCAGCACCGCGCGCACCGGTTCCGACGCTTCCGCTTTCAGCACGGCGATCAGCGCATCCAGCAAGGTCAGCCAGTGCGCCGTGCGCGGAAACAGACGGCAGTCGAGCGGCGGTTTACCGGCGGCTTTCTCTAATTCCTGACTCAGATCGATACTGAGCGGAAATTCTTTCAGCACGCGCTGCTGTGCATCACAAATCGCCGCAGCGAAGTTGAGATACCCGTCGAGCGGGCTGTCTTCTGCCAGCGCGCGCAGACGATCGGCACGGCGCTGATAGAGCGTTTTCAGGTTGGCGAACAATACCGGCGGGATGTTTCCCGCCGTGGTTTTACCGTCTGCCAGTTCGTCCTGTGGAACCATCTGGATACTCATCCGGCCTTCCTCTCGTCGTGTTCTTTTTTCTGCTCTTCCTCACGCACCTGACGGTACCAGCGCGGATGGTGATATTTCGCCCATGACGCCGGGACTTTGCCGCCGGTCATCGCCGCGATCGACCCTTTCGCCCAGGTCGCCGCGTAGACGTGCATGATGATCACCAGAATCAGCCCGATACCGGCCAGTGAATGCACCAGCAGCGCCAGACGGATCAGCGGGATGGGGAAGAAATCCGCAAACCACGGACGCCAGATAATGACGCCGCTGGCCATCAGCAACATAAGGCAACTGATCGCCGCCCAGAACACGCATTTCTGGCCGAAGTTATAGCGTCCGGTGTCGCCGACTTCATGGTTGGTCAGCACTTTGCCGATATTTTTCGCCCACACGATGTCGTCTTTTTCCGGCAAATTGTGCTTCCAGTAACGGAAGAACATGCCGAGGAAAGAAACAAACATCACCACGCCAAAGAACGGGTGCAGGATACGCGCCAGTTGCGGCGTACCGTACACGTTCATCAGCCAGTTAAACGACGGGAAGAAAAAGCCGATGCCGCTGAGCGCCAGCGTCACAAAGCAAAAGGCAACAATCCAGTGATTGAGGCGTTCTGCCAGGTTATAGCGCTGGATTAACTTCTCTTTTTTCATGGCCGTTTCTCCTCATCGTCATGTTTTTCGCCTTCTTCTGCGTGCTCTTCCTCTTTCACATAGTTCGGCCCGACACCAAGGAAATGGAAGGCTGCCGCCGCAAAGGTGACGGCGAAGCCGACCGCCGCCAGCGGTTTCCAGACACCTTTCCATAAAGTGACTGCGGCGCTGATCGCCGGATCTTTCGGCAGGCCGTGATACAGCTGCGGGTTGTCAGCGTGATGCAGCACGTACATCACGTGCGTACCGCCGACGCCCTGCGGATCGTACAAACCGGCGTGCTCAAAACCGCGGCCTTTCAGTTCGCTGACGCGTTCTGCGGCCAGATCCTGCATCGCGGTTTTGGTGCCGAAATGAATTGCGCCGGTCGGGCAGGTTTTCACACAAGCGGGTTCCTGGCCGACGCTCACGCGATCAACGCACAGCGTGCATTTGTAGGCACGGTTATCCTGTTTGTTGATACGCGGGACGTTGAACGGGCAACCGGCGATGCAGTAACCGCAGCCGATACAATGTTCTGACTGAAAATCGACGATGCCGTTGGCGTACTGCAAAATTGCGCCTTCCGCCGGACAGGCTTTCAAACAGCCCGGATCGGCGCAGTGCATACAGCCGTCTTTGCGGATCAGCCATTCCAGCTTGCCGTTTTGTTCCACTTCCGAGAAACGCATCACCGTCCAGGATTTCGCACTGAGATCCATCGGGTTATCGTACACGCCGGTATTGATACCCACTTCATCGCGCAGGTCGTTCCATTCGGAACAGGCGACCTGACAGCCTTTACAGCCGATGCAGGTGGTAACGTCGATCAGTTTCGCCACTTCCTGCTGATGGTCACGGGCACGCGGTGCAGGCGTGAACCCGTTGGTTGCGGACTTACGAAGTATGTCCTGAGATTGCATTGCCATAATTCGCCTCCGTTAGACCTTTTCCACGTTAACCAGGAACGCCTTGAATTCCGGCGTCTGCGAGTTAGCGTCACCGACTGACGGCGTCAGCGTGTTGGCTAAATAGCCCTTACGCGTCGCGCCTTCAAAACCCCAGTGGCACGGGATGCCAATGGTGTCGACGTGCTTACCGTCGATGGTCAGCGGCCGGATGCGTTTGGTCACCACGGCTTTCGCCACGATGAATCCGCGCTTCGAAGAGATTTTCACCTCATCGCCCTGCGCAATACCCTTCGAGGCGGCCAGACCTTCGCCGATCTCGATAAACTGTTCAGGCTGCGCGATGGCATTCAGCAACGCATGTTTGGTCCAGTGGCGGAATAATTCGGTGATCGAATAGGTGGTCGCCACATACGGGAAATCTTTGGCAGTGCCCATATTCGGCACATCGCTGGCAAAAATACGGGCGACCGGATTGGAAATCACCGCCGGATGCAGCGGGTTGGTGCCAATCGGCGATTCGATCGGTTCGTAATGCTCAGGGAACGGGCCGTCCGCCATTTTGTCGGTCGCGAATAAACGCCCGACGCCTTCCTGTTGCATGATGAACGGTCCTACGCCGGAACCCGGTGCAGCAGCGCTGTAATCCGGGACATCAAAACCAATCCATTTCGCGCCATCCCAGCGGATGATTTCGCGTTTTGGATCCCACGGCTGACCCTTCGGGTCGGCGGAGGCGCGGTTATACAGAATGCGGCGGTTGAGCGGCCAGCACCATGCCCAGCCGGACGTACAGCCCAGACCGGACGGATCGGCGTTATCGCGGCGCGCCATCTGGTTACCGGCTTCGGTCCAGCTACCGGCGTAAATCCAGCAGAAACTGGCGGTGGTGCCGTCGTTTTTCAGATGGGCAAAGGTCGACAACTGCTGGCCTTTTTTCGCCAGCAGATTGCCCTGCTCGTCATGAATGTCGGCCAGGGCTTTACCGTTGGCTTCGCGGGCAATTTCTTCCGGCAGCGGGTCGAGCGGATCCTGATAATCCCACGCCATATTCATCACCGGCAGCGGATTGGCACCGCCTTCCTGCTGATACAGCTCGCGCAGTTTCATAAACAGACGGGCGATGATTTTGCCGTCGTGCAGCGCCTCACCCGGCGGCTCAGACGCCTGGAAGTGCCATTGCAGCCAGCGGCCGGAGTTCACAATCGAACCATTTTCTTCCGCAAAACAGGAAGACGGCAGGCGGAACACTTCGGTCTGAATATCCGCGGTCTGCACGTCGTTCATCGCGCCGTGGTTCTGCCAGAAGTTCGAGGACTCGGTCACCAGCGGGTCGATCACCACCATGTATTTGAGTTTCGAAAGCGCGCGCGAGGATTTGTTTTTGTCCGGGAAAGCCGCCAGCGGGTTGAAGCCCTGCACGATATACCCGTTCAGTTTGCCTTCGGTCATCAGCTCGGCCTGTTGCAGCACGTCGTAGCTTTTATCCCATTTTGGCAGCCAGTCAAAGCCCCAGTCGTTTTCCGCCGTGGCGTGATCGCCCCAGAAGCTTTTCATCATACTGACGAAGAAATTCGGCGTGTTTTTCCAGAAATTGACCTGCCCGTCCACCAGCGGTGTCGGCGTGATCTGTTGCAGATAATCGGCGAAATTCGTCTGTTTTTCCGATGGCAACGGCATATAGCCCGGCAGGTTCAGCGACAGCAAACCGAGGTCGGTGTAACCCTGAATATTGGAGTGACCGCGCAGTGCATTGACGCCGCCGCCCGGCATCCCGATGTTGCCGAGCAGCAACTGGATCATCGCCGCACAGCGGATGATTTGCGCGCCGCCGGTGTGGTGCGTCCAGCCCAGCGCATAGAGGATGGTCGAGGTTTTATCGCGCGCGCAGGTTTCCGCCAGAATCGAGCTTATCAGCAGAAAATCTTCTTTCGAGGTGCCGCACAGGCGCTCAACCAGTTCCGGCGTGTAACGGGAAACATGCTCTTTCAGCAGATTCCACACACAGCGCGGGTCCTGTAAGGTTTTATCCTGTTTCGCGAAGCCTTTTTCATCGAGCTGATAGTGCCAGCTTTCTTTGTTGTAGGATTTTTTCGCCGCATCGAAACCGCTGAACAATCCGTCATTAAATTCGTAGTCTTCACGCACCAGCAGGCTGGCGTTGGTGTATTCCCGGACGTATTCAGTCTGAATTTTATTGTGGGTGATCAGATAGTTGATCATGCCGAGCAGGAAGGCGGTGTCCGAACCGGCGCGGATGGGCGCATAAATATCGGCCACGGCGGCACTGCGGTTGAAACGCGGATCGACGACGATGACTTTGGCGTTATTTTTGGTTTTGGCCTCAATCACCCATTTGAATCCGACCGGATGCGCTTCTGCCGCATTTCCGCCCATAATTAAAATGACGTTGGCGTTTTTAATATCGACCCAGTTGTTGGTCATCGCGCCGCGACCGAAGGTCGGGGCCAGTGCCGCCACGGTCGGGCCGTGACACAGCCGCGCCTGACAGTCGATCGCCACCATGCCCAGTGCGCGGGTAAATTTCTGATCCAGCAGACCGGTTTCGTTGCTGGCCGCCGACGAGCACAGCATGCCGGTGGTCAGCCAGCGGTTTACGGTGACGTTGTTTTCATTTTTCTCGACAAAATTGGCGTCGCGGTCATCTTTCATCAGGCGGGCGATACGGGAAATCGCCTCATCCCAGGAGATACGCTGCCATTTGTCAGAGCCGGGTGCGCGGTATTCCGGATATCTCAGACGGCCTTCACTGTGGATGTAATCCAGCACGCCTGCGCCTTTCGGGCACAACGAGCCACGACTGACCGGATGATCGGCGTCACCCTCTACGTGGAAGATATTTTCAGTGACGTTTTTCGCGCCGTCGCCCTGGCTGTAAATCAGCATGCCGCACCCGACAGAACAGTACGTGCAGTTGTTGCGGGTTTCACGGGAGCGAAGCAGTTTGTATTGGCGGGTTTCCGCCAGCGCCATTGTCGGAGTGAATCCTAATAATGCCGCTGTGGTGCCGGCCATACCGCCAGCACATATTTTGAATAATTGTCTTCTGCTGACTTGCATGAAAGACTCCTTCCCATCATTTGTTAACACATTGCTTTTCAAATTGCCGCTTTCACGAACAAACCCGGAAGCGGTAAAATTAAGGCCTAAAGTCCTGACAGTTTGTACGGCTTATGTAGCCGGAATGTTTATAAGGTTATTGCCAATGGATGTCCATCAAGTAAAAGAACTGGGCGAAAAAGATGACAAAAAAGTGACTCAGATCATCGGAGCGAGCCAAAAACCGGTGATGCAGCGCGCTCATCTCAATGAGCCTGAAGATGACTGGATTGCTCAGGAAGTCCCCGTTGCGCTGGTCTATAACGGGATTTCGCATGTGGTAATGATGGCGTCCCCGAAGGATCTGCAAGCCTTTGCGCTGGGCTTTTCGCTGTCAGAAGGGATTATTGAATCCGCCAGTGATATTTACGGGATGGAAGTGACACCAAACTGTAACGGGATTGAAGTTAATATCGAGCTGTCGAGCCGCCGTTTCGCCGGGCTGAAAGAGCGCCGCCGCGCCATGGCTGGCCGCACCGGTTGCGGCGTCTGCGGTATCGAGCAGTTAGGTGATCTTTTCCGCCCGCTCGCGCCGCTGCCATTCACCCAGACTTTTGAACTGGCGAATCTGGATAAGGCGCTGCATCAGCTGAAATCCGTGCAGGAAATCGGCCAGCTCACCGGCTGCACGCACGCCGCCGCGTGGATCACGCCGGAAGGCGAACTGACTGGCGGCTGCGAAGACGTGGGCCGCCACGTGGCGCTGGATAAAATGCTGGGTGTGCGGGCAAAACAACACGACTGGAAAGCCGGTGCCGCGCTGGTCTCGAGCCGCGCCAGCTATGAAATGGTGCAGAAAGCCGCGATGTGCGGCATCGAAATTTTGTTCGCCGTCTCCGCCGCCACCACGCTCGCGGTAGACGTCGCCGAAAAATGTAACCTGACGCTGGTCGGTTTCAGCAAACCGGGACGGGCAACGGTGTATACGCATCCGCAGCGGTTGCGCTGACCGGCTAAGCACCGCGTGCCTTTAGACAATTTAGGATTGTTTGTGATTATCTGGTTCTAAGCCCCGTATAACAGAGGCTTACGGGGCATGGCAGAAAGCGTGGAGCATAGATAATCATTTTCAATATCATTTAATTAACTATAATGATCCGACTGATTACGCGGTGCTCACAATGAAAGTGCCGCCCTACACTATGGAGACGATGAACATGAGTTATTCACTGCCATCACTGCCTTACGCATACGACGCACTCGAACCGCATTTCGACAAAGAAACGATGGAAATCCATCACACTAAACACCACCAGACTTACGTGAACAACGCGAACGCTGCGCTGGAAAGCCTGCCGGAACTGGCTGCACTGCCGGTTGAAGAACTGATCACCAAACTGGATCAGGTTCCTGCAGACAAGAAAGTTGTTCTGCGTAACAACGCAGGCGGCCACGCTAACCACAGCCTGTTCTGGAAAGGCCTGAAAACCGGCACCACCCTGCAGGGCGAACTGAAATCTGCGATTGAACGCGATTTCGGCAGCGTTGACGCTTTCAAAGAAGCGTTTGAGAAAGCAGCTGCAACCCGTTTCGGTTCAGGCTGGGCATGGCTGGTACTGAAAGATGGCAAACTGGCCGTTGTTTCTACCGCTAACCAGGACAGCCCGCTGATGGGCGAAGCGATTTCTGGCGCTTCCGGTTACCCGCTGCTGGGTCTGGATGTGTGGGAACATGCTTACTACCTGAAATATCAGAACAAACGCCCTGACTACATCAAAGCCTTCTGGGCCGTTGTAAACTGGGACGAAGCAGCAAAACGTCTGGCTGAAGCGAAGTAATTTCGCGCTGCCGCCCGTAACGGGCAAGATGTTTTCGCGTATGGCGGGTCGGTGACCCGCCTTTTTTATGTCCTGAATTTGTTCGCCTGATCACTGTTATACAGAGAATTATTCTCCCGATTTTCATCATTTTCAGACCCCGCTCGCATTAATCAAAAATACGCCACACATCCTATAAAGTTTATGAAACAGCCTACCGATAGATTGTTCACAAAGGCGTCACAAAACCGCATGTCTATTTAAAAGGGATGTTTGACGGAGAATGATTATGAGCAACGGATCGGGTCTTTCGCAGTGGATGAATAATCTTAAGGTCGGTACCAAACTGGGTCTGGGTTTCGGACTGGTGCTGATCATCGCCGCCATCATCACTGCGGCGGGAATGATTAAATTTAACGACATCAGCCAGCGTGCTGAAAAAGTCGATTTCAGTAATCAGATGAATGCGTTACTCAACGATGCCCGTCTCAGCCGGACGCTGTATCAGCTTAATTATGACCCGGCGTATCTCAAACAGAATCAGGACAAAATTACCGAACTGTCGCAGCTGATCGCTCAATCCAAAGACAAACTGGAATGGGACGCCGCCAGTCAGGCGAATCTTGATCAGGTGCCGGTAAAAATTCATGAATATCAGCAGGCGCAGGCCGCATTTAAAAAAGCGGTCGATCGCAAAGATGCGGTGCGGGCCAGCTGGAATCTTTCCGAAACCGAAGCCGTGGTAACGCGTTTGCAGGATCAGTTGCGCGTGGAAGATGCTGAGCCTTCCATTCGCCTGTCACTGGCCGAAGTGATTCAGAAACTGATCAGCGTGCGTTACAACGTGCGTGGCCTGTTGCTGAGCATCAATAAAGGATCCGAAGCCAAACTGCTGAAGTCTATTGACGACACGCAGGCCAACGCTCAAAAACTGAATGCCCTGTTACTGCCGAACCAGCAGGCGACGCTGGCTCCGCTGATGTCGGCGCTCGCGACCTATAAAAGCCACGTTGTCGCTTATATGCCCGCTTATGAAGATGAGCAGAAGAACTCGCAACTGCTGTCGGTGAAAGCCACAGAGATGAACACGCTGGTGGCGAAAATCTTCCAAAACGAACTGGCTAACACCCATAAAGACATCAGTAATGCGCAGATGATCATGATGGTGATTACGCTGATCGTGATGCTGGTGGGGATCATTATTGCCTGGCGTATCACCCGCCAGATTGCCCAGCCGCTGCGTGATACGCTGAAAACGGCGGAGGGGATTGCACAAGGCGATCTGACCGTTGCGCATCCGACCACCCGTCGCGATGAGCTGGGTATGCTGATGAATGCGGTTTCCGCGATGAGTCAGAATCTCAGTACCATGATTTATGAAATCCGCTCCGGCGTTTCGCAGGTTTCCCACGCGGCAGCCGAAATCGCCGCCGGGAATACTGACCTCTCCTCACGCACCGAACAGCAGGCTGCGGCCGTTGAAGAAACCGCCGCCAGCATGGAAGAGTTAAGCGCGACGGTGAAACAGAATGCCGATAACGCTCATCACGCCAGCAAACTGGCCAGCGAAGCGTCCGGCACCGCCACGCTCGGCGGCAAGCAGGTCGGCGAGGTGGTCGATACCATGCAGCAGATTTCCGGCAGTTCAAAACGTATCGCCGAAATTACCTCGGTCATCAACGGCATCGCCTTCCAGACCAATATTCTGGCGCTGAACGCCGCGGTGGAAGCCGCGCGTGCCGGAGAACAGGGACGCGGATTCTCCGTCGTCGCTTCTGAAGTGCGCACACTGGCCCAGCGCAGTGCGCAGGCCGCAAAAGAGATCGAAGGGCTGATTGCCGAGTCGGTGGAGCGCGTTAACACCGGCGCGAAGCTGGTGGAAAACACTGGCCGTACCATGCAGGACATCGTGAAGTCCGTCTCGCATGTGCGCGATATCATGGGGGAAATCGCGTCTGCATCCGACGAGCAAAGCCGTGGCATCAGTCAGATTTCACAGGCGATTGTCGAAATGGACAGCACCACGCAGCAAAACGCCGCGCTGGTCGAGCAATCCTCTGCTGCCGCCGATTCTCTGGAAGATCAGGCCGCGACGCTGACGCAGGCGGTCTCGGTATTCCGTCTGGCCGACAACGGCAACACGCTGAATGCGCCAGCCTCCGCCGCCCTGCGCCGCCCGACTCTCGCCCCGCCGGTACAAGGCAAAACCAGTCAGGATAACTGGGAAACGTTCTGATTTGCTGAGAAGCCTGCGCACACCCTCTGTGCGCAGGGATTCCTTCTACTCCCGCTGTCCAATGCAGGTTATGCTGGTATCAGTGACATTTCAGCAGCGGAGAGCGTATGCATTATCCCGACGTGTACATCGGTACTATCGAGCAGTATCCCGATTTTTCACCCAGTGCGATTGCCAAACGTCAGGTTGATGGCGGCGTCGCCTTAACGCCTTGCGGACTGGAAGGCGATCAGCAGGCCGAGAAGGCTTATCACGGCGGCGCTGACCGCGCGCTGTGTCATTTCCCCCGCGAGCATTACGCCTGGCTGCGTCAGCAGTTTCCCGAAGAAGAAGACCGTTTCCATCCGCCAGCGTTTGGCGAAAACCTTTCAACGCTCGGCATGACCGAAGATAACGTGTTTATCGGCGATATCTTCCGCTGGGGCGACGCCCTGATTCAGGTCACACAGCCGCGTGCGCCCTGTTACAAGCTCAACCATTTTCTCGACTGTCAGAATCTGTCACCGCTGTTACAACAAAGCGGGCGCTGCGGGTGGTTATATCGGGTGGTGAGTACGGGGAATGTCAGTGGCGACCGGCCGCTGGAGTTGCTGACGCGCAACAGTGACGTATCGGTGGCCGAAGCGATTTCTATCGCGTTTAACATGCCGTTTGATGAGGAACAATATCGCCGTCTGATGTCTGCTGCGGGGATTTCAGCGAGCTGGAGTAAAACCATGCAGATGCGGCTGGTAAATCGCAAGATCGAGGATTTTGGCCGGAGATTGTTTGGGAAGTAAGAAACTGATCGGGTGTAGCGGGAGGGGTTTCTTCGCTCCTCCCCCTGCGAAGGGGGAGGCTGGGAGGGGGTTTTAAAGACAAAACCCGAGTCAAAGCACACTTCAACTCTTTGATTTTAGTTTAATACCCCACCCCAACCCTCCCCTTCGCAGGGGAGGGAGCTAATCGTGTTTCGCGCTCAGCTGCAATAAAACCTGAACTGATTTTGGTTTTGCTCCTCCCCTTCGTATGGGAGGGAGTATTTCATCAGAATTCTTTTTTCGCGTAGCCGGTCACGACTTTCAGGCCCATTTCGCGGCCCAGTGCGGTCATCGGGTGAACCACCACGATGCCACGAACGGTTTTTTTCAGCGTGCCCATATCAGCCTGTTCTTTCTTGGTGATTTCACGGCTGAACAGCTTTTCCAGCTTCTGCGCTTCGGTGCTGAGTTTTTTCACACGCACATCTTTCAGACGCGCGATCTCGGCAGCCAGTTTTTCTTTCTCTTCTTCATGCTTAGCAATTAACTCAGCATTACCCGCCTGAATCACGGTCGCATCTTTGTGATTGAGTGCATCCAGCATATCGCTGAGGCGTTTGATCTCGACTTTTTCGACTTCTTTCATGATGACCAATTCGTGTAGTGAACAATTGGGGTAAGTGTAACAGCCCGATGCGCGAGATGCTCGATTTGTGCGGCATACATTTTATTCTGAAGACTTTCAGGATGTTTGCATCAAAAAATCAGATTAGGGTAACCGCCAACATTCTTCACTCATGGAAAGAGGCATCATGAACCCGACATTCAGTCACGACCATCGTCTGGAAATGCATTTAAACAACGGCATGTTCAACGGAAGGCCACTGTACATTCACTATACGTCTGCTGACACCTTCCCTAAAATTATCGCCAGCCGCTGTTTTATGACCCGCCCCAATTATGAAAGACGCGGATACGCTGCAAAATCAGGGATCTATCTGGTCAGGGGAATGCATGCTTTCAACGCTAAACGCGCCTTTACCCAACTGTTTCTGGGAGAACCCAAATACCGTGACAGCGCAAGATATTGCTTTCTCTTTACTTTCAACAACGATCCGCATTTAACCGGGAATTTGATCTCAGCAGGCAGTACGGTTGAAGAACTGATCCATCCCGGAAACCTCTCTTTCTCAAAAATTAACATTATTTATCAGGGTAAGAATCCGTTCCTGTAACTGCCAGCCCCGGCGGCAAACCACACATCTCACACGCGCGCTCGCCGATACGTATCATCGCGGAAATATAGCGGGTATCGAAAACATAACAGCACGACAACCGCAGGCCGTTACTGTAGCGGCCGCTGGGTGAGTACAGTTGCCCCGGCGTCATGCAGATTTTATCTTTCAGCAACTGGCGGAACAGCGTGACGCAATCGACGCCCGGCGGAAAATCCACCCAAATCACAAACCCGCCTGCCGGTTGTGTGGCACGGGTGCCTTGCGGGAAGTGCCGGGCGATCAGCGCACGTGCCTGCTCGACCTGCGACGCGTAGCGTTTGCGCAGCGCCCGCAGATGATGGTCATAACCGCCTGACTCGAGAAACACCGTCAGCGTTTGCGAAAGCAACGCGGATTCCGCCATCGACGACACCGCTTTCAGTTTATGCAGCTTATCGGCGAAGCGCCCGCCCTCTACCCAGCCGATGCGAAAATCAGGCGCCAGCGTTTTGGTAAAGCTGGTGCAAAACAGGATCCAGCCGTCGCGGTCAAAGGCTTTTACCGCCGGAGACAGCGTCGCGCCGAACTGGATTTCTGCGTATAGCCCGTCTTCAATCAGCGGTACCTGGTGATCGTTCATCAGGCGCGCCAGCCGTTTTTTCGCCGCCAGCGGCATGGTAAAGCCGAGCGGATTTTGCGCCGTCGGCATGGCGATCACCGCATTCAGCCGCTTCTCATTCAGCAGCATTTCCAGCACATCCAGCGACAGGCCGGTTTGCGGATCGGTCGGTATTTCCACCGCTTTCAGACCGAGGCTCGCCAGCATCGGCAGCAGATAAAAGTAAGTCGGCGTTTCCAGCCCGACGCTGTCGCCCGGTTGGGTGGTGACGCGCAGCGCCAGTTGTAACGCTTCCATACAACCGTGAGTAATCGTGATGTCGGCGGGTTCTAAAATCATGCCCAGCGTCAGCGCACGGCGGGCGATTTGCTGACGTAACGCCGGACTGCCCGGCGGCAGCGCATATTGGCCGATCAGATTCGGCTGACGGCGCAGCAAAGACGACATAATCCGTCCCAGTTTGCCGGTCGGGTAAAAGTCGTTCGACTGCGGACAGGCCAGCGAAAGATTGGTATATGTCGGGTCGATTTGCGAGGCGAACACTTTGTCGATCAGATCCAGCACTTCGTCCGCCGGTTCTGCGGCTGGCGTCTGTGGTTGTTCCTGCGGCTGATGAGTCAGCGCAGGCAGCGCGGCCCGGACATAAAATCCTGACTGCGGACGCGCCTCAATAAACCCGCGATCTTCCAGCCGCCGGTAAGCCGCCACCACGGTATTGATGCTGACTGACCAGGTTTGCGCGCTGCGCCGGACCGAGGGCAAACGGCTGCCGGGAGCCAGTGTGCCGCGACGGATGGCGTCCGCCAGTTGTTCCGCCAGCTGGTTATATCGGGTATCGCTGAAATCCGCGGTGTCAGTCATGGTGTCAGTTCCGTGAAAAGTGAGGGGTACAGTTTTTCGTTATGCAATCTGTAACCATGACAATAGCGTATTTCTGGTTCTGTTACCTTTCCTGTTCCCTGTTTACTCTGGTTATCTGGAAAACAGGGGATGCAGGAAAACTAAAATGATCGATACCGCTTTTGTCAGTTACGTCACCGTGATGTCCATTACGCCCGGCCCGAACAATCTGTTGCTGGCGGCGTCCGGGGTGAACTTCGGCTTACGCCGCAGCGTGCCCATGATGATTGGCATCACGCTGGGCTGCGTGGTGCAGTGCGCGCTGATGACCTCGATGCTGGCGATTTTACTCAGCTGGATGAATGTGGTGCGTCTGCCGATGGCCGTGCT
Source organism: Rahnella victoriana (assembly GCF_021276285.1). Lineage (NCBI taxonomy): Bacteria > Pseudomonadati > Pseudomonadota > Gammaproteobacteria > Enterobacterales > Yersiniaceae > Rahnella > Rahnella victoriana. Next base: position 1,730,989 of record NZ_CP089919.1, on the reverse strand, counting down.
GGGTTGCGCCTATCTGTTCTGGCTGTCGTGGAAAATCTACCGTTCCGGCACGCCGAAAGAAGGCGAAAAGCAGCAGCCGATGAACCTGTTCAGCGGCGCACTTTTTCAGGCCGTGAACCCGAAAGCCTGGCTGATGGCGACCAACGTGGCGATTCTTTTTACCCCGCCGGACGGCAATATGCTGCATCACACGCTGCTGATTTGTCTCGGCTTCGCGCTGATCAATCTGCCGTGCATTCTGGTCTGGGTGGTAATGGGTGACAGGTTACGTCAGGCGTTACGAGTGGAATGGAAACTGAAGATGTTCAACACGATCATGGGCGGCATGATGGCGTTAACCGCGCTGTGGCTGCTGGTCGGCGAAGTGCGCCATGCGCTTAACTAAAATGAATCCCCAAAATAGCTCGGGTTGCAGAAAGGCGGCAAGTGATGGCGTCCCGATAAGCTTACTCAGGTGACAGATCGCAGCCAATGCATCTGTGGCTCGAAGTATGACGGGGATTTATTTTTGCACCGGAGAGAGCCTGGAAGGCTGCTGATTACTGATATGGGCGATCAGCCCGGTCACGGAAAGGACCATCGTGGAGCGGACGATTTGCTGGTAACGCTGGCGTTGCATGGCGATCAGCGATTCGTCGGCTTCTCCCGGTTTCAGGAATGTCGGTGCCGGAGGCAGTTCCGTCACACAATGCAGTTCACCGAACGGGCCGAGAATTTCATCATCAGTAAAACGATACTCTTCACCGTCGTAATTCAGCTCTTCACGCAGCGCCATCAGTAATTCGGCGTCTTCGTATTCATGACGGCTGATCACGCCGAGCGCGTAAATCAGTTTGAGACGCACCGACAAATCCCCGAGCGGACCGGTGCCGGTCAGTAAGGGTTCGACAGCATATTTCACTGCGTAATCGTCTTTGCGAAAAACCTGCACTACCAGAATATCCAGCGCTTCGGCCAGCAATTCCACGGCGGTCATCAAAAAGCTGCGCACGGTTTTACCCGCATTGAGCTTTTCAAGTACCCGGTTTTCAAACGCCTGAGCTTTTTCCATAGGGCTTACTTGCAGTAAAGAGCCGATGCTGACAGCGCCCCTGGCGTCATCCATGATGCGCGCATGTCGGGCAGAAACATCCTGCCCGACAGGGCTTTCTTTGCCTGGTGTTGGCGAAATCAAAATAAACGCAGTATCAGTGCATCGATTCGTAGAGAGCGACGGCTTTCGCCACAACTTCGCCTTCTTCCGGCAGACCTGAAATCTGGGCGAGGGCGGCTTTTGGCCCGACTTTCTCCAGCAGTTCTGCCAGTTCTTTCGCTTGCGGATCCTGCTCGCTGCGGTAACGCATGGCGGCGGCAATGCCTCTCACCAGATTGTCGTTCGGCAGGCGATATTCCTGCGTACCCAGCAACGGTTTGATCAGACGATCGCCTGCGCTCAGTTTACGCAGCGGCTGGCGGCCAACGCGCTCAACATCGTCATGCAGGTAAGGGTTTTCGAAACGGGACAGAATTTTTTCGATGTAGGCAGCATGTTTTTCCGGGTCAAAACCGTAACGACGGATCAGCACTTCACCGCTTTCTTCCATCGCTCCGCGAACCACCAGACGCACTTTCTCATCAAGAATGGCATCACGGATGGTCGCGTGACCCGCCTGCTGGCCGAGATATGCGGTGATCGCATGGCCGGTATTGAGGGTGAACAGTTTGCGCTCAACAAACGCCATCAGGTTATCGGTCAGTTCCATGCCAGCGATGTCCGGCAATTCACCTATGAACTGGGTTTTATCCACAATCCATTCGCTGAAGGTTTCAACTGTCACTTCCAGCGGATCGGTAGTGCCTGCGGCGGCAGGAGGCACAATGCGGTCCACGGCGGAATCGACAAAGCCGATATGGGCGTCAACCCAGGCTTTTTCTTCTTCCGGCAGCGCATTGAATACGTGCTGTTTGAACTGGCTGGTGCCGCGCACCATGTTTTCACAGGCGATAATATTCAGGGGCTTTTCGTTGCCCTGCTGATGACGCAGCACCAGACCTTTAGCCACGTTTGGCGCGATTTTTTCCAGTACGGTCGGGCCGACGGCGGTGGTCACCAGATCGACTTCCGCGATCAGGTTGATGGCATCCTGACCGGCGCTGTTCACGGCATTCACATTACTGACAGGCTCAACGGTGGCCTGTTCACCGACAACGTGCACGTCATAACCTTTACGGCTGTTCAGCGCATCCAGTAAGGCAGGGCTGACATCCGCAAACGTCAGTTCAATCCCGGCATCAGCAAGTAATTTACCGATAAAACCGCGACCAATGTTACCTGCACCAAAATGTAATGCTTTCATATTTATTCCTTCAAATCGTGAGGAGCACCCGGCTCCGAATCAACAAGCGGGTCTCGCAAGACCCGCTTAGTAATTACTTTTCGATTAAACGTTCACTGTTAACCGCGAAGAATGTTCAGCACTTCTTCCACACTGTGGGTATTCGCCAGCAGTTCGATCACACCGTCTTCATCCAGCGCGGTGGTCAGTTTGGTGATCACGTTGATGTGCTCATTATTGCGCGCTGCGATACCGACGACCAGACGTGCGCGGTCATCTTCATCCTCGCCCCAGCGGATTCCCGCCGGATACTGGCAGAAGACGATACCGGTTTTCAGAACGCGATCTTTCGCTTCAATGGTGCCGTGTGGCACGGCGATGGATTCGCCCAGATACGTGGAGGTCAGTTGCTCACGTGCCAGCATCGCGTCCACATATTCTGCCTGAACATAACCGCCTTTCACCAGTTGTTCACCGGCAAAACGGATAGCTTCTTCTTTGGTATTCGCCTGCAGGTTCAGGAAGATGTTGCTTTCGCTGATACGGAACAGGTTTTCGTTTTCGCTGTCCGCCACGATGCTGTCACCCAGCGTTGTGGTCACTTTCTCTTTGTACTGGCTGGCTTTGTTCACTTCCACCAGACGTGACGTCAGGTCAGTGTACAGGCCGCTGTCGAGGAAGTTAGTCAGCGAAATGTGCTGTGCATGTGGCACCTGACGCATCGCGCGTTCAGTCAGGTCACGGTGCGTAATCACCAGATCCACGTCATCAGGCAGGTTGTTGATGGCGCTGTTGGTCACGCTGATATTGGTCAGCCCCGCATCCTGCACTTTTTTGCGCAGCACACCGGCGCCCATTGCGCTGGAACCCATACCGGCGTCACAGGCAACGATGATTTTACGTACGGTAGACAGGTCGCCCGCTACGCCCGCAGCAGCAGGTTTGCCGCCTTTAGACTCGGCTTTCATATCCTGCATACGACGGGTGGCTTCGTCCAGATCGTCGCCGTCTTTCGCTTTAGTGGTTTTCAGCAGCAAAGCAGAAATCACGAAGGAGACCGCAAAGGCTGCCACGATGGCGGCAATGTTAGCGAAGTAGGCGCCTTTTGGCGTCATCGCCAGAACTGCCAGGATAGAACCCGGAGATGCCGGAGACACCAGACCGCCGTTCAGCAGGGTCAGGGTGAACACGCCCGTCATACCGCCCAGAATCACCGCCAGCAACAGACGCGGGTTCATCAGAACGTATGGGAAATAAATTTCGTGGATACCACCCAGGAAGTGGATGATTGCCGCGCCGCCCGCAGATTGCTTGGCGCTGCCGCGACCGAAGAACATGTACGCCATCAGGACGCCCATACCCGGACCCGGGTTCGCTTCGATCAGGAAGAAGATTGATTTACCGGTTTCAGTCGCCTGCTGGATACCCAGCGGAGAGAAGATACCGTGGTTGATGGCGTTGTTGAGGAACAGGATTTTCGCCGGTTCAACAAAGATAGAAGCCAGTGGCAACAGGTTATGAATAACCATGATATGCACACCTGCCGCCAGCACTTTAGACAGCGCTTCTACCAGCGGACCAATCGCCAGGAAGGCCAGGATCGCCAGCAACATACCGATAATACCGGCTGAGAAGTTGTTAACCAGCATCTCAAAGCCGCTTTTGATTTTACCGTCAACCCAGCGGTCGAAACGCTTGATGCACCAGCCGCCCAGCGGACCTGCAATCATGGCGCCGAGGAACATTGGCATATCCGCACCCACGATCACACCCATCACCGTGATTGCACCCACCACACCACCACGGTCACCACCGACCAGACGACCACCGGTATAACCGATGAGCAATGGCAGCAGATAAGTGATCATCGGGCCAACCAGCTTCGCTAATGTTTCATTAGGGATCCAGCCGGTAGGAATGAACAGAGCGGTAATGATACCCCAGGCGATAAACGCGCCGATGTTGGGCATTACCATGTTACTCAGGAAGCGACCAAAGTTTTGAACTTTGATCTTAACGTCTGGTGAAAACATAAAACGCACCCCTATTGATACGCGCTGACAATAGAGCGCGTGATATCAGTTAATTATCGGTGACGGTTATTTCGGTTTTTGTGCCACTGCTTTAAAAATCCGTCCGTCGAATTGCTGTCTGCGAGGCGGACTCTACCACGTGATTATAGGCCTCGCGTAGCCACCCGGCTGCCCGTGATGGAGATCACATGTATACGGTCATTACCCCCTGCATTTTGGTGATCACCATCACAAAAACAGGTTGTAACCCAGCTACACTGACGATAATTTAAGCGTGACACCGCAAAAAATGTGACTTAAGTCACTATTTGTTAACGAGTCTTTATCATAAAAACGTGATATTCGTCACAAAGTATTTTTGGCCGGACTTGCGTATTTCGCTTAAAAAGCATTCAGACGTGTCAGAGGAAAGGAAAAGGGAGTTTACAGAGGGGATGTTGAAATAAAATTACAGGGGGAGCGGGAAAACAAAACGGCGAACTGTCAGACAGTCCGCCGTGATTAAATCGTATTTTACAGAGAGAATTACTTCCCGCCCTGCGCCTTCACAATGGCTGCCTGCAATTCTTCTGCGGAGACAGCGCCCGGCAGCACGGTGGTGTTTTCTGCAGTGGCACCGCTGGTTGGCATCACCACGAAACCAGGCGTGCCGCTGAAGCCCAATGTACGCGCCAGCTCGTCGTTTGCGGCGATGGCTTCGTGCGTGGCTTTACGCTGTGCGTCGGTTGGTGCTGTGGCTTTGGCGGCTTTCACTGCGCCCGCGATATCCGCATCGGTCAGCTTGCCTTCGTCGTGACCGGTGCGGTAAATGCTGTTGTGATAGTCGAAATACGCCTGCGCGCCCTTCTCTTTCCAGATCGCCATGCCGGTTTCTGCGGCGGTGATGGATGCTTTCCAGCGATCACCGAAGATTGGCCATTCTTTGAAGACGAAACGCACGTTCGGGTTCGCTTTCACGGTTTGCTCAACCAGCGGCGCCATGTGGCTGCAATACAGGCACTGGTAATCGAAGAATTCCACGAATGCCACTTTGGCGTCTTTCGGGCCGTAGCTCGGGGTGGCCGGATCATTCACCAGCGCTTTGGTATTGGCCAGCACTGCGCTCAGGGTTTGCTGTTGTTGCTGATCAGCCTGCTGCGCCTGCAGTTTCTGACTGACCTGCACCAGAATTTCCGGGTGCTGCAACATGTAATCCGCCGCAATTTTACCAATGGCTTCCTGCTGCGCCGGGGTGAAATCTGCGGTTGCGCTGTCGGCAGCAAAAGCCAGCGTCGGCGCCAGCACCAGGGAAGCCAACAGAGTCATCGTCTGACGTTTCATCAAAAATCCTTAAAGTGAAATACGGGGAAAAACGGACAGTTGCCTTCAAAAGTAGAGGAATTCAGCCACGTTTGCAGGAAAAAAATTGTCATTTTTTATAAATCCCGCAGTAACCATCACTCAAAATGATATGCGCCATCGGCCGACATGTGCAGCACGATATCTGCGCGGCGACTCCCCTTCAGAACCCGCGCCACATTAGGCCCGTCCGTGGCAGCGTAAAAATCACTGGCCTGTTCAGGCGTCAGTCCACCGCGAATTTTACGGTCAATTAACCGGCCACGCAGAACCTCCGGACTGGCATGAATAAAAACGCTCAGGTCGCAATATTCCGCCAGTTGCCGCCAGCCCTCATCTTCGAGTAGCAGCCAGTTTCCCTCAACGATCAGCACAGGCGCGGTGACGCGGATCGCGTCTTCAACCGGCTCATGCAATGTGCGGCTATACTCCGGCCAGCAGCTTCCCGGCTCGCGTAACGCCATCAATGCATCGCGCAGTTTTATGATATCAAACGTCTCTGGCGCGCCTTTACGCTGGCGAAGATGATGCGCATCCAGCCAGCCATTACGCTGATGAAAACCGTCCATGGGCAAGGTCTGTAACGGAACGAGCGCCGGCGTTTCAGTAGAAAGTTTTTGCCAAAAGGCGGAAAGCGTCGATTTACCGGTGCCAGGAGGGGCGACCAGAAACACCACCAAAGGCCGGTTTAACTGGCGTTGCTGGAGGGAAAAACGTTGTAAAAGAGGAAGGTGTAACTGCGCGATATCGTTGTCGGGGAAAAAAGCCTTAGTGGTCAGTCCGTTAATGGTCAGCATCACATTCATAAGTCAGTTCCTTGAGTAAATCCGTCACTGCCAGCGACAGTGCCGTCCTCACCAGATTGCCGTAACGTGCCTTACTGAAGGTTTCAAAACCGGCATATTTCATTTTCTCGACAGACTGGAACATCAGTGTGTTATCCGTCACACAGCTCAAATTCTGGATAAATTCATAAGCGGTTTCTTCATGAAATTCCACAATTTCGGCACCTGCTTTCAGGTGCTCGTCCAGCTGAGAAAACAGCAAAATATCTGCATAGACCGTTTTTTTGATTTTTCCCAGCGCATAAATCAGCCTCAGGGACACATCAATACTGTCCAGCGGGCCAGATTTAGCGAGTAAAGGCTTTACGGCAAATTCGCGGATATCCTCGTCATTATTGATAAAAAGGTGGGGAAGGAACTGTTTAATGCCGCTGAGTAGAATGGCATTAGCGGCATGCAAAAAATCATTGAGATTCGTCTGGCCGGAGAGCATCTCCAGCACCTGATCTTCAGTGAATACAGTCATCCTTCCCTTAGCCGTTATCAGTAATGGAGAGAATTGATGATATTACAGGTGCCATCGGTGCCGTTAATCAAAAGTGTCTGACTCTGCAGGCGGTCGCCGATTTGCCTGATGCCGCAGACCAGGTCACCCTGAGTGATCCCGGTCGCCGAGAAAATAACCTGATCACTTTTAACCAGTAAATTCAGCGGATAAATGTGATTAATTAACACACCCATTTTTTCACAGCGATGATGCTCAGCCTGAGCCAGTTCGCGGTTAGCCGGCGTGTCACCTTTAGCCTCGCAAAAGTCGATAAGCTCTGCCTGCATATCACCCCCCAATAACCGGATTGCACAGGCCGAAATCACCCCTTCAGGCGCACCGCCAATCGAATACATCACATCAGCCTGTGCATCCGGCAGACACGTCAGCAAACTGGCCGCCACGTCGCCATCAGGAATGGCATACACTTTGACGCCAAGTGCATTCGCCTGTGCGATGGCGTCGTGATGACGGGGTTTGTCGAGCGTGATCATGCGCAAGGCACTCAGTGGCTTATCCAGTTTTTCTGCAATACGAGATAAGTTTTCGACCAGCGAAAGACGCAGGTCGATGGCGCCTTTGGCCTGCGAACCCACCACCATCTTACGCATGTACATATCAGGCGCATGCAGCAAGGTGTTTTGTGGCGCAAAAGCGATAACGGCCAGTGCATTGCTTTGTCCCATCGCCACCATCCGGGTACCTTCAATCGGATCGACAGCAATATCCACATGCGGTCCGTCCCCCGTCCCCAGACGTTCTCCGATATAAAGCATCGGCGCCTGATCGATTTCACCCTCACCAATAACAATCCGTCCCTGCATTGCTATCTGATTGAGTGCATGACGCATGGCTTTTACCGCGACGCCATCTATTTGATTTTTATCACCACATCCCAGCAGTGGCCATACTGACAATGCGGCACATTCGGTAGTTTTGAAAATATCGTAAGCCAGAGTTTTCATAGGTGCCTCTGCTGACACGATAAGACGTTAAAATGGTTGAGTAATGCCTGCTCAGCCTGCTCATTCCAGACGCCATGTGTCGGCATGACAAGTTCTGCCAGCAGGGCAAACAACGGATCGGTTTTGCCTAATTCAGCAAAGTCATCAATAGCGGTCAGCGGCAAGGAAATACCGTTATAAATAAGTTTCTTACCTCCGGGAATGTCGGGCAGATTGAGCACGGTTTCCGGTACGGCGTTCAGGCCGCCGATATGCGTGATCATATAGGAAGGCTGAATACGTCCCGCCGCCGTCAGCGCCAGCGCCTCTTCCATATCGCCGGTCGAACCGCCAGATGTGCCGACAATGTGCGTCGAACCGTAGTGAACGTTGTAGAAATTGAAGGGAACGCTGAAGTTTTTGTCGGTCGGGCCGGCAAAGAAATTCAGGCAACCGTCCTCGCCCAGCAGCGCGTCGCCCAGTTCGATAACTTCAGCCACGGCCGCGAAAACAAAGACATCATCAAATCCTTGGCCGCCAGTCAGTTCGCGCAACGCGGCAGCCGGATCAGACAACGTTTTGCTGTTGATATACACCAGCTCGATACCTTTTTCTGCTGCCATAGCCACCGGCAGAAGCTGCTCTGCGCGTGCCAGCCGCTGTTCGTCGATATCCACCACCACCACCCGCGACGGACGCACATCGCCGTTAATCGCATAATCAATCGCGCCAATGCCCATCGGGCCCGCGCACGCCAGCAGCGCCAGATTTCCGCCCGCTTTGATGCCCATCTGATGTTCATACACATATTGCGTGGTGTGATAGCTGGCGTGATACGCGCCGATAATGCAGCACATCGGCTCAGCCAGCGAGGCGGCGGCGAAATAGTGCCCTTCGTACGGCAGAACGCAGCCGAGGTCGATAGCTTGTTTCGGGATAATCATATAGGTCGCGTTACCGCCAAAGGTTTCGTAGCTGTAACCGGCAGAATAACCGCTTGGCAATCCCATTGCCGGTTGCAGCACGAAACGTTTTCCGGCTTCAAATCGTCCAGTAAGATTTTTGCCCACCTGCACGATCACACCCGCGCATTCGTGACCCGTGATAGCAGGGTGGTCGGCAATATTTTCCGGCACACGTTTGTGTTCACCCCCCAACAGCGCCGCTTTGTAAGTTGAAAGGCAAATGCTGTCAGACACCACATTCACCAGCAGTTCGTCATCAGTGATTTCCGGCAGTTCAAACTCCCGCAGACGCACATCTTTTTTTCCATAAATCGCTGCCACCTGGGTCTTCATGCTGTTACTCCTTGCTGAGGTGTTGAAGTGATGTCAGCAAGCAGCACATCAAGTGCCGGATCGCCGAGATAATTTTTAATCAGGATAAGTGGACGGTCAGTAACCCGTTGCGCACGGCCTTCAAGGCTTGCATGAGTCACAATAATGTCGGCATCTGCCGGAATGTTTTCGATGGAGTAGTGCTTCACTTCGATTTCATAACCGGCTTTTTGCAGCTTCTTACGAAACGTGGTGGCGCCCATTGCGCTCGATCCCATGCCCGCATCGCACACGAAAGCGATCAGCCGGATACTGACTGCCACAGGCTGTATACCGGTTTTGCCTTCGGCTTTGCGTTTTTTGCTGGCGGCCTGAGAATCCGCAAAACTGTCTTCCGCAGGTGATTTATCGAATTTCAAAATGGCTGAGGCGACGACAAAAGAGACAACGGTTCCCGCCAGCACGCCCGCACAGGTTCCTATAAAACCGCCGCGCGGTGTCAGCGCCAGATAAGCAAAGATAGACCCGGGACTTGGCCCCGCCACCAGCCCCGCCCCAAACAGTTCGAAGACATAAATACCGGCCATACCGCCCGCAATCATGGCAATAATCATCAGCGGCTTCATCAGCACATACGGGAAATACAGCTCGTGGATACCACCGAGAAAATGAATGATCATCGCGCCGGGCGCGGACTTTTTGCTCAGCCCTTTGCCGAACAGCGAAAACGCCAACAGGATGCCAAGCCCGGGGCCGGGATTAGAGGCCACCATGAAATAAATGGATTTTCCGGCGACCGCCGTATCCTGCATGCCTAGCGGATAGTAAACACCCTGGTCGATGGCGTTATTCAGGAATAGCACCTTGGCGGGTTCATTAATCACCGACAGCAGCGGCAGGTAACCGGTCGCCACCAGCGCCTCAATGCCCTGTTTCACAAAATTATTGGCTTCCATTACCGCCGGGCCGATCACTTCATACGCCAAGAGACAAAGCAGCATGCCGAGAATGCCGAGTGAGAAATTATTGATCACCATCTCAAAGCCCGCCGGAATACGTTTCTCCAGCGCCTTATCGACCACTTTAATGAGATAACCGCCCAGCGGCCCCATCACCATCGCCCCGATGAACATGGGAATATCGGCACCGACAATGACGCCCATGGTGCCGATACCGCCCATCACGGCACCGCGTTTTCCGCCAATAAGATGCCCGCCCGTAGACCCGATCATCAGAGGCAATAAATAGGTAATCATCGGGCTAACGAGTTGCCCGAAATGCGAATTAGGGGTCCATCCTGTGGGAATAAATAACGCCGTAATAAAACCCCAGGCAATAAAGGCACCTATATTGGGGATGACCATCGCTGTGAGAAACCCGCCAAAAGCTTGCACTCTGGCGCGCATTGATTTATTAGCCATATTAAAATCCTGTTGAGTGTTAGGATAGAACTAATAACGCTGAATGATATTAATTAATTCCTCTGGGTTATTTGCATTGAGTAATTCATCAATAACTTCATCTTCGCAAAGCATTTCACTTAACGCCTGAATCGCCTCAATATGTGAATCAGAATTTTTCGCCGCTAATCCGATAAGCAGCCTGACTGGCGGGCTTTCAGCATCAAAGCTTACGCCTTCGCGCAACAGCGTGAAACTCAGAGCCGTCTGCAGCGCGCCGCATTCCGGCCTTGCATGTGGCATGGCAATGCCTGGTGCGAGTAAATAATAGGGCCCAATTTCACGGGTAGTGTCTTTAATCGCCTGAATATAATCCGGCGTAATACATTTTCTTTCCAGCAGATTTCTCATGGATAAATCTATCGCCTGAGACCAATTTTCAGCGGATGAATATATCGCAATACTTTCATGTTCGAAAAAATCCATTAATGACGACATGATTAACCCTTATTTTTATCGATGAGAATTTATATTCAGGAGCATATTCTTTGAAATGGATTTAATCAAACCAACATGAATTTGTGATCTGCATTATAAAAACCGCAATGGCAATATTAAAAGCCTACAGAGATCACACGGATAAGACGAATTTCATAAATAAACTAATAGAGCAATAGCCTGTTTGTGAATAAAATCACAAATTATGATTTTTTATTATTGTTCTGCTTTGTGATCAACATCATATTCGCATTATTGCATCCGGTTTCAACTCATAAAAAAGCCACGCATTTGAGCGTGGCTTAAGTTCATCACAACACTAACTGGCTTAGTTGCCGAAATCGCCCTGCGCCACTTTTTGCGCCTGAAGCAATGTCTGCTGTTTACCCACCAGATTCGACATCATGGTGTTGTACTGCGTGGCCTGTTGCTGCGTCGGGAACTGCACGCCGCCGTTGGCGAAAGCAACCTGAGTGCCCTGCTGTTGCAGGAAATCACCCACAGACGCGATATCCTGCGTGAAGCTTTGCAGTGCAGGCACCAGCGGAGTCAGCACGTTTGCAGGCTGGGTCACCACGTTGTTATACACCTGACCGTAAACGGCTTTCAGATCGTCCGGTTGTTTCAATGCCGCCATCGCGGTGTCGGCTTTCACTTTTGAGTCACGCAACTGCGCATTCAGCAAGCTCAGCGTGCTTGCCGCCTGTTGCAACGCGCTGCGCTGAGTCATGTAATCCTGCGGCGTACGCACCTGACCAATCGCGCTGACCACTGGCACCAGGCTGCCTTCAACGGCACCTTTCATCTGGCGGGAGAATGACAGAATGATGCCGTAGTCATTCGCGTAATTACCAAAACGTTGTTTCTGATCTTCACTCAGCGACGGCAGATTTTGCCCGCTGCGCATCACGGTATTTTGCAAATAATCGATAAAGGCTTTGCGTTGCTCCGGTTCTTTATCGCCGCATGCAGTGAGCTGAAACACCACCAGCAGTGCGATAAACGGCGCCAGCCAGCGAGAAAATGCACCGCTTCTGATCCCTACAGCCATGAGTCCTGACTCCTGATTTCAATGTTCTTTTACCGGCCAGTTCCCTGCCGATGCTGTGCATTCCATGCGGGTTATAGAATAGAACAATTGGGGGGAGAACGCTTTTTAAAAAAGCGTAGAAATTGGCATCCGATAAGGTGCCTTGCTCCTCCCCCTGCGAAGGGGGAGGCCGGGAGGGGGTTTTAATGACAAAACAAGGGTCAACGCATACCTCAACTTTTGATGTTGCTGTAATACCCCACCCCAACCCTCCCCTTCGCAGGGGAGGGCGCAAAAGCTAAATTTACTGAAGCAGCGAAATATCCGCCACCTGCAGGAACAGCTCCCGCAGTTTAGACAGCAGCGTCAGGCGGTTGATACGAATCGCTTCGTTCTCATCCATTACCATGACGGTGTCGAAGAAGGTATCGACGGTTTCGCGCAGCGCAGCCAGTTCCACCAGCGCTTCTTTGTACTGACCGGCAGCAAACAGCGGTTCCAGTTTGTCGCGCAGAACCACCAGATGCGTCGCCAGTTTCAGCTCAGCAGGCTCTTTCAGTACGGAAGCGTGAACGTGATCCAGCAGAACGTCCGTGGATTTCGCCAGGATGTTGGACACGCGCTTGTTGGCCGCAGCCAGCGTTGCCGCTTCGTCCAGCGTACGGAAGTAGCTCACCGCTTTCACACGGGCATCGAAATCTGCCGGTTTGGTCGGACGACGTGCCAGCACAGCCTGAATGGTATCGACCGCGTGACCTTCTTCCTGATACCACGCGCGGAAACGACCGAGCATGAAATCAACCACTTCATCAACAACCTTGGCGTTGGTCAGCTTGTCACCGTATAGGCGCACCGCTTCTTCGGTCAGGGTTTGCAGATCAAGCGGCAGGTTTTTCTCAACGATAATGCGCAGAACACCCAGCGCGGCACGACGCAGGGCAAACGGGTCTTTGTCGCCTTTCGGATGCTGACCGATGCCGAAGATACCGGCCAGTGTGTCCATCTTGTCCGCGATTGCCAGCGCACACGCCACCAGCGAAGCCGGTAACTCGTCACCCGCAAAGCGTGGCTGATACTGTTCGTTCAGTGCCACTGCGACGTCTTCCTGCTCGCCGTCGTGACGCGCATAGTGCATGCCCATCACGCCCTGCGTGTCGGTGAACTCGAAGACCATGTTGGTCATCAGGTCGCATTTTGACAGCAGACCGGCGCGTTTGGCGTTCTCGACGTTGGCACCGATTTTCTCAGCGATCCAGCCAGACAGCGCCTGAATACGGTCGGTTTTGTCACGCAGTGTACCCAGCTGCTTCTGGAACAATACGGTTTCCAGACGCGGCAGGTTATCTTCGAGACGTTTTTTACGGTCGGTATTGAAGAAGAACTCGGCATCGGCCAGACGCGGACGCACCACTTTCTCGTTACCGGAAATGATTTGCTGCGGATCTTTCGATTCGATGTTGGCTACGAAGATGAAGTTCGGCAGAAGTTTGCCCGCAGCGTCGTACACCGGGAAATACTTCTGGTCGCCTTTCATGGTGTAAACCAGCGCTTCCGCCGGAACCGCCAGGAATTTCTCTTCGAATTTCGCGGTCAGCACCACCGGCCATTCGACCAGAGACGCGACTTCTTCCAGCAGGCTTTCGCTCAGATCGGCGATACCGCCAATCTCTTTCGCGGCTTTCTCGGCATCCTGTTTGATAATCGCTTTACGCTGTTCGTAATCCGCAATGACTTTGCCGCGTTCCAGCAGAATCTGTGGATACTGATCGGCATTATCAATCGTGAATTCAGGCTCGCCCATGAAACGGTGACCGCGAACAGTGCGCGCAGACTCGATACCGAGAATTTTCGCCGGGATCAGCTCATCGCCTAACAGCAGGGTCACAGTGTGAACCGGACGCACGAACTGCACGTCGGAATCGCCCCAGCGCATCAGTTTAGGGATTGGCAGCTTAGACAGTGAGGTGGCGATCATCGCCGGCAGCAGTTGTTGCGCGCTTTCGCCTTTGACGTGCGCACGGTAAACCAGCCATTCGCCTTTGTCGGTGACCAGACGGTCGGCCTGATCAACGGTGATACCGCAACCGCGAGCCCAGCCTTCAGCGGCTTTGCTTGGTTTGCCTTCGGCATCAAATGCCTGCGCCACAGCCGGGCCGCGTTTTTCAACTTCGCGGTCAGCCTGGGATTCATGCAGACCGGAGACTTTCAGCGCCAGACGGCGCGGTGCGGCAAACCATTTGACGTCGCCGTGTGGCAGATTCGCCGCATCCAGCTCCGCAGTCAGGTTAGCTGCAAAAGATTCAGCAAGGCTGCGCAGAGCCTTCGGTGGCAGTTCTTCCGTGCCGATTTCCACCAGAAATGTTTTTTCAGTCATTGACTTATCTCACTTCTCGTTCTTTTTGCACATCGGGAAGCCCAGCACTTCGCGGGAAGCGTAATACGCCTCAGCTACCGCTTTAGTCAGGGTACGGATGCGCAGAATGTAGCGCTGACGTTCAGTCACAGAAATCGCTTTACGCGCGTCGAGCAGGTTGAAGCAATGGGCCGCTTTCAGGATGCGCTCGTAAGCAGGCAAGGCCAGTGGATTTTCGAGTGCCAGCAGGGTTTGCGCTTCTTTCTCGTGCTGTTCAAAACAAGTGAACAGGAAATCGACATCGGCGTATTCGAAGTTATAGGTGGATTGCTCCACTTCGTTCTGATGGAACACGTCGCCGTAGGTGGTTTTGCCCAGCGGACCGTTGCTCCACACCAGATCGTAAACGCTGTCCACGCCCTGAATGTACATCGCCAGACGTTCCAGACCGTAGGTGATTTCACCGGTCACGGGTTTACATTCCAGACCGCCAACCTGCTGGAAGTAAGTGAACTGCGTCACTTCCATGCCGTTCAGCCACACTTCCCAGCCGAGACCCCAGGCGCCGAGCGTCGGGTTTTCCCAGTTATCTTCAACGAAGCGAATGTCGTGGATCAGCGGGTCGAGACCCAGCTCTTTCAGCGAGCCGAGGTACAGCTCCTGAATGTTTTCCGGTGACGGTTTGATCATCACCTGGAACTGATAATAGTGCTGCAGGCGGTTCGGGTTCTCGCCGTAGCGGCCGTCAGTCGGACGACGTGATGGCTGAACATAGGCTGCCGCAAAAGGCTCAGGGCCGAGTGCGCGCAGGCTGGTCATCGGGTGCGAGGTGCCTGCGCCGACTTCCATATCCAGCGGTTGAACAATGGTGCAGCCCTGCTGCGCCCAATAATCTTGCAGTGTCAGGATCAGGCCCTGAAATGTCTTGGTATCAAACTTTTGCATGTTGGATTCGCACGCGAGAAAGTGGGTTTAAAGAGAGTGCGACAGTATACCCGCTGAACGGAAGATAATCAGCCAGAATGACTAAGATTGGAGTCATTGAAGTCAGTTTGCATTCCAAAAAATACAGAACGGGATAATAGAATGGAGACAAAATCTGATGACAAAGGGGCTGAACGCCCCTTTAGCCTTTAAAACCGTGCGCTCAGCCCGGCGTTATAAGAGGTTTGTTCACCGGAATCCAGCCCGGTGGTTTGCGAGATCGCAGCAAAAGCCGAAATGCTGTGGGTGATCTGCACGTTGAGGCCAGCGGTCATATCGACCCAGTCGTCGTCCTGCTCGCCGGTGGTACGGCTGAAGCGGGTGCGGGTGGATTTGATCGCGCCGGTGGTGCTGTAAGTGTTATCGCCAAACTGACGGTCATAGGTCACCTGCGCATACGGATTCACGATGCCCAGTTCGGCATTCAGACGCCAGCCCAGCGCGCCGATTTGTGAATGGGAAGTCTGATCACCAAAACGCATCGAGGTGCTGTTGTTGCCTTTTTCACTGTAGGCTTCCACGCTGCTGTAATCCCAGCTGTACTGCGCCACCGGCCCGGTTTTCAGCACCGGTAAAACCGGGAAATCCCAGCCTGCGGTCACGCGCCAGCCCATCTGTTTACCGTCCGTTTCACCGCGCTCGGTGCGGGTAGCGGGGCCGAGGGTGATGCTGCGTTTGATATCATCATAATTAAGCGAACCGTAGTGCATATCGCCGTTGATCCAGCCATTTTCGGCGATTTTGATGCCGGTGAACACCGTCGCCATTTTGCCGCGCGTGCGGTAGCTGTAATGGTCGCTCGGATCATCCTTATCATCAGATCCGGAAAGCATCAGCCCCATCATCCAGCGATCGGCAAACTGGTAATCCATACCGATATTCAGTGAGTTAGACGTCAGATCGCCATCGCCCAGACCGAGTGACGGATTGAATTTGCTGTCCGAACTTTGTCCGGCATATCCCCCGAACATGCCGAAGGTTCCGGCGTCGTTGTCCTGCGTGCGCAATTGCTGGTAACGGCTGTCGAGCAACCCTTGTGTATTCCGCGCCAGCGCCAGCGAGCCCTGACTCAGCGCGGAAACTTCCAGCGGGCCATCAAGTACTGACTGCATATATTGGGCAATCAGCGCGTGCGCCTGAGGTGTCGGGTGGAAATGGTCGGAAAACAGGAAGGCTTTGCTGGCGTCGAAGCCCGGCAGATCCGAGGTACATTCCGAGGCGGATGTGCCGACCGGACAGGCGATACCGGCGGTATTGGCGAAACCGTACAGCGCCGGATCGGCCACCACTTCGTTGAACAATCCGTTGATGTCCACACGCGCAATATTGCCGCCGGTTCTGGCCAGCGCGATATCTTCGGTGGTGTTGTAAGTGTCCGTCAGGCCGCCCGCAACGCCTTTCAGGGCGTCATATGCCGCCGCCAGCCCTTTGGCGAGGGTCTCCTGAATCAGCGGGATGTTTGAACCTTCGGTGGCCGCGGCCGCCAGCGCATTATGGATGGCTTCGGTGCGCGCATCGGCGTCCGGCGTATTTTGCGCATTCAGATACTGGTAGGCCGCTTCCAGCGCCTGTTGCTGCACCGGCAACAATCCGACCTGGATCACGCCTTCCATCAGCACCGGCGTCAGGCCGATATTCGGCACTGTCGGCACGACGACCGTGCCTGCCCCGGCTTTCAGTAAATCATTCACCTGCGAGGCGGCCTGCGTCGCGCTGTTGGTGGCGATTTCCACCGCGGTGATCGGGTTAAGGCTCAGCGCCGCCGCCGCCAGATCATTGCCGCCAATCCAGTGAATATACAGCCCGTTTGGATCGGCTTTGCCGCCGGTCGAAGCCAGATAAGCTTGTACCTGCGCCTGCGTGGTGTAGTCGGAATCCAGCCCCGGTACCGCGACGCCGCCGCCTTCGGCATAGTTCAGGCCGCCTTTTGAGGAAGGGGTTAAGGTTGTGCCGATGTTGCCCGCCAGGATTTCGTCATAGAGCTGATGCGAACTGCTGTCGAACGTCCAGCGGCCAATATTGCCGGTGTCACTCAGGCTGTCGCCGAAAACATAAAGCTGATCAAAAGCCTGTGCGGGAGCCTGTAACCCCAGACACAACGCCACAGCAAAAGCGCCTTTCGTGAGGCGCAAAACGGAACTCTTTCTGCCTGCCATAAATGTGATTTCCCTAAAATATGGACGTTTCAACGCTATGATTAAACGTAAGGAATGCGTAATGATTGGCTTTAAATATTGTTCAGATCCGACCAGCGTCAAGGCGGGGGTGTGTAAATTGCGACGTTGCAGAGTTATCCGAGAACCCACACACTGAGGCCCGCACAGTTAAGCCGTTTACAAGGACAACCCCATGGCGACCACCCGATGCAGCTGGGTTTCGAAAGAACCGATTTATCTCGAGTACCACGATAAGGAATGGGGCGTCCCCATCAAAGATGGCCGCACGCTGTTTGAAATGTTGTGCCTGGAAGGCCAGCAGGCCGGTCTGTCGTGGATCACCGTGTTGAGAAAACGCGACAGCTATCGCCAGAATTTCCACCACTTTGACCCGGTGCGCATCGCGAAGATGACCGATGACGATGTCGAGCGTCTGGTGCTCGATGCGGGCATCATCCGTCACCGTGGCAAAATCAAAGCCATTATCGGCAACGCGCAGGCGTATCTGGCGATGCAGGCCAGCGGCGAAGACTTTGCAGAATTCATCTGGAGCTTTGTCGGGCATCAGCCGGTCATCAATACTCCGCTCGGCCCGGAAGGCGTTCCGGCGACCACTTCGGTGTCCGATGCCATGTCGAAAGCGCTGAAGAAGAAAGGGTTTAAATTTATCGGCTCGACGATTTGTTATGCCTTTATGCAGGCCGCAGGGCTGGTGAACGATCATCAGTCTTATTGCTTCTGCCATCCGGCGAATCAGCCGTCATGATCCGCGCTGCGCGGCCCGGCGATACCGACGCCATTCTTATGCTCTGGCTGCGCAGTTCATTGCTTTCCCATGCTTTTATTGCTGAATCCTACTGGATTGAAAGCCTGCAAATGGTCAGGGAAGAATTTCTGCCCAAAGCCAGAACCTGGGTTGATTGCGACGAAAATGATCAGGTTTGCGGCTTTATCAGCGTGCTGAATCAGCAGTTTATCGGCGCGCTGTTTGTGGAAGCCTCTCATTACGGTGATGGCACCGCGCAGCGCCTGATGGCGACGGCCAAAGAGGAATATCCGGTGCTGTTGCTGGAGGTGTATCAGCAAAACGACCGGGCGGTGGCGTTCTATCGCAAGGAAAAGTTTGAAGTCACTGCCAGCACCCGCCATCCCGGCACTGACATGCCCACGTATATTCTGCGCTGGTATCGTCCCCTTTCTGAATAAGTTCTGAAAATCCGTAAAAAGACAAAAACGGATATCCGGAATTCTCCTACTGCTTAACGCCCCGAAATTGCGCATAAAGAGCGCCGGAACGCCGCAGGACTGATGTCCTCCCGTTGCATTTGTTTATGTTTTGACACCTTTTTCTGTGCAACTTGTCGGAAAGCGCACAGTCATAATGCAGCGGTGAAGTTCTGAATAATAAACATCCTGAAGGAAATAAGATGAGCAAAAGATTACTTGTGGTTGCGGGCGTACTTTGCGTCACGATGGGCCTGTCTGCCTGTACCACTAACCCTTACACCGGCGAATCAGAAGCAGGGAAATCCGGCATTGGCGCAGGTATTGGTGCCGCGCTCGGCGCAGGCGTCGGTATGCTGTCTTCTTCTAAACACGATCGCGGCAAAGGCGCGCTGATCGGCGCGGCGGCAGGCGCTGCACTGGGTGGCGGTGCGGGCTATTACATGGATGTGCAGGAATCTAAACTGCGCGACAAAATGAAAGGCACCGGCGTCAGCGTGACCCGTCAGGGCGATAACATCGTGCTGAACATGCCAAACAACGTGACCTTCGACACCAACAGCAGCACGCTTAAACCGGCAGGCGCGAACACGCTGACCGGCGTGGCGATGGTGCTGAAAGAGTATCCGAAAACCGCCGTTAACGTGGTCGGTTACACCGACAGCACCGGCACCCGCGCGCTGAACATGAAACTGTCACAGCAACGTGCGGACGGCGTGGGCAGCGCACTGATCACTCAGGGTGTTGAAGGCAGCCGTGTTCATACCACCGGTGCAGGCCCGGACAATCCGATCGCCAGCAACAGCACGGAAGCCGGTAAAGCGCAGAACCGCCGCGTGGAAATCACGCTGAGTCCGTTGCAGTAAAAATCTGAAACGCTGTAATACCCCTGATAACAGCGGGGCCACATGGCCCCGTTTTGTTTGGCTTGTGATATTCTCCCGCAACGTGTCTTCTCAACTGCGTTACGGGTGTCAGTATGTCTCTGAAAGCTATCGCGAAAGATCTCGGTATTTCCGTGACCACCGTCAGCCGTGCGCTGAACGGTTACGATGACGTTTCAGCAGACACCCGCGCACGGGTTCAGGCCGCCGCCCGGCTTCGCGGTTATCGCCCGAATACCCTCGCCCGCCGGTTAAAAATGGGTAAGATCGACGCCGTTGGTCTCATTTTCCCCTTCACTTCCCATCCGTTAAGCAACTCTGCGTTTATCGAAATGGTCGGCTGCATCACCCGCGAACTGGCCAAATATGAAATCGATTTACTGCTGGTACCGGATGAATTAGGCACCTTTTCCTGGCGGCGTCTTATCGAAAGCAAACGCGTCGATGCCATGCTGGTGGCGCATACGCTGGATAACGATCCGCGCCTGCTGGATTTGCAGCAGCGTCATTTCCCGTTTCTGGCGCTCGGTCGCAGCGGCTGTCTGACGCAGGATTACGCCTGGTTTGATTTCGATAACCGTGCCGGTATGCAGATGGCAGTCGATCATCTTGCCGCACTCGGCCATCAGCGCATCGCGTTTCTCGGCGAGAACAATCAGCAGTCTTTTATCGGACAGCGTTATGAGGGTTATCTCGACGGATTGCAGGCAAACGGTCTGACGCAAGTTCCGGATTACATTCACAAAATCAGCCCCAGCCGTCGCGCCGGATATCAGACCACGCAGGCGTTGCTGGCTTTACCGGTGCCGCCTACGGCGATAGTCTGCGACTGCAATATGCACGGCGAAGGCGCTGCGCTGGCGTTGCACGAAGCCGGTCTGTTGCTCAGCGGCGGCGTGTCGCTGATTATTTTTGACGGATTGCCGTCCGACAGCGTGCCCGATGTCGCCGTGACCGCCGTCCGGCAGGGCACCCGCGAAGCGGTCGGGCTGCAAATTGCCACCATGACTCTCGCGCTGATCCGCAATGAACCGCTGACGGATTTACAGGTGCTCTGGCAGCCGGAATTACAGGCAGGCGTCACCGTACATCCACCACGCTGATATTTCCCCTTCCGGTTATTTTTCCACCCTATATCACAAATCTGACGATTCACATTTCCCATCCGAAACGTTTCGGATCAATAGTTACACCATCAAATCGCGTTTTTTTGCAGGCGCGTTTCTTCTGACGGAGTCGTGAAACTATGGAAAACCAGATCGTCCATTTAACCGCCGCGCACACCAGCCTGATCGTCCGCTGCACGCCGTTCGCCGAAATCCTTTACTGGGGAAAGCGCCTCAGCCAGTTTTCAGCAGATGACCTGATTTCCCTGAGCCGCGCGGTACCGAACGGCCGCATTGATGTCGAAGCGCCGGTGAATGTCAGTGCCGATACCGGGCGCGGCTCTTTTGGCACGCCGGGCATGGAAGGCCATCGCGACGGGTTGGACTGGTCGCCGGTGTTCAATACCACGCAGGTGAAGCACGAGGGAAATCAGCTCATCATCACCACCGAAGACGCGATTGCCGGGCTGCAATTTCGCAGTGAATTGCGCCTCGACGACAGCGGCGTGTTGCAGGCGCGCAACAGCCTGACCAACCTCAAACCCGGGTCCTATCAGGTAACGCGGCTGGCCGTCACGCTGCCGCTGCCGGAGCGTGCCGGTGAAGTGATGGCGTTTCATGGCCGCTGGATCAAAGAATTCCAGCCGCACCGCACGCAGCTTGATCACGGCGGCATCATTCAGGAAAACCGCCGTGGCAAAACCTCTTCCGAATATTTCCCTGCGATGATGATCGGTCATCCGGGTTTCAGTGAGGAACAGGGTGAAGTCTGGGGCCTGCATCTGGGCTGGAGCGGCAACCACCGCCTGCGCGCCGACATCAAAGTGGATGGCCGCCGTCTGGTGCAGGCCGAAGCCCTGTATTTCCCCGGCGAACAACGTCTTGAGCAAGGCGAAACGCTGGAAACACCGTGGCTGTACGCCAGTTATTCCGCCAGCGGCCTGAACCGCATGAGTCAGCAATTCCACCGCTTTGTGCGTGAACAGATTTTGCGTTTCCCGACAGAAAAACCACGACCAGTGCATCTCAATACCTGGGAAGGGATTTATTTCGATCACGATCCCGGCTACATCATGCAGATGGCGACTGAATCTGCCGCGTTAGGCGTGGAACGCTTCATTATCGACGACGGCTGGTTCCGGGGTCGCGACCATGACCGCGCCGCACTCGGTGACTGGTATCTCGACGAGAAGAAATACCCGAATGGCCTGAAACCGGTGATCGACCACGTCAAAAAACTCGGCATGGAATTCGGTATCTGGGTCGAACCGGAAATGATTAACCCGGATTCTGATTTATACCGCGCGCACCCGGACTGGCTGCTGGCATTGCCGGGCTATCAGCAACCGAGCGGGCGTCATCAGTTTGTGCTCGATCTGAACAATCCGCAGGTGTTTGATTATCTGGTGGAACGCATGAGCTGGCTGCTCGGCGAGCACGATGTGGATTATGTGAAATGGGACATGAACCGCGAAATCGTTCAGCCGGGACACCAAGGCCGCGCGGCGCTGACAGCGCAAACGCAGCAGTTTTACCGTTTGCTCGATGTGCTGGGCGAACGCTTCCCGCAGATCGAGTTTGAATCCTGCGCCTCCGGCGGCGGCCGTATTGATTTCGAGGTGCTCAAACGCAGTCACCGGTTCTGGACGTCGGACAATAACGACGCGCTGGAGCGGCAGAAAATTCAGCGCGGCATGAGCTATTTCTTCCCGCCGGAAGTGATGGGATCGCACATCGGCAACAAGTTGTGCCACGCCACCTCGCGCCAGCACAGCATCGAATTCCGTGGCCTGACCGCCCTGTTCGGCCACATGGGCATTGAACTGGATCCGGTGAAAGAAGGCGATGCGGAACGCGCCGGTTTCGCCAAATACACCCGCCTGCATCAGCAGTTACGCCCTTTATTGCACAGCGGCGATGTTTACCGCGTGGATACCCATGACGGGACGGTGCTAATTAACGGCGTGGTCAGTGCAGACGCCGACAGCGCAGTATTTCTGGTCAGTCAGCTGGCGATGCCGACCTGGTCGCTACCCGGTGTGTTACGGGTGCCGGGGCTGAAACCTGATGCGCGTTATCGCGTGACGGTGCTGGATGAACCGCCATTGCTGGCCGGCGGCGGCAGCGGTCACACCATGCGGGTGCAACCGGCATGGCTGCATGAATCTCCGGTGCTGAGCGGCGAATGGCTGGCCAATGCCGGGCTGACCCTGCCGGTACTGGATCCGGAAAGTGCCCTGCTGCTGGGCTTCGAAGAAATCAGATAACAACAAAAAAACGCCGGTGCGACAGTGCCGGTTTTCATGGTTTCGGCAAGGAAATCACTATGAACCCTACACAAACTTCCGATCGTTGCTTCTATAAAAAAAATACTAACTTCTGGATATTTGGCAGCTACTTCTTCCTCTATTTCTTCATTATGGCGACCTGTTATCCGTTTTTACCGATCTGGCTTTCTGACGTGATCGGTCTGAGTAAAACGGAAACCGGCATCGTGTTTTCCAGCATGTCGCTGTTTGCCATTCTGTTTCAGCCGATTTTCGGCATCATTTCCGACAAACTCGGTCTGAAGAAACACCTGCTGTGGATCATCGCGGTGCTGCTGTTCCTGTTTGCGCCGTTCTTCATTTACGTTTTCGCCCCGTTGTTAAAACTCAATATCGTGCTCGGTGCCATTCTTGGCGGCGCGTATATCGGGTTCGTGTTTGCGGGCGGTTCCGGCGCCACCGAGGCGTATATCGAAAGGGTCAGCCGTAACAGTTCGTTTGAATACGGCAAGGCGCGGATGTTCGGCTGCTTCGGCTGGGGGATTTGCGCCTCAACGGCGGGCGTGCTGTTTAATATCAACCCGGACATCGTGTTCTGGATGGGGTCCGGCGCGGCGATCATTTTGATGATTTTGCTGCTGATTGCCCGTCCGCAGGAAAATAAAAATGCGCAGGTTCTGGATAAACTCGGTGCCAATCAGCCGCAATTCTCGCTGAAAACGGCGGCTTTGTTACTGAAAGAACGCAAACTGTGGATGCTGATTTTGTATGTGATCGGCGTGGCCTGTGTGTATGACGTGTTTGATCAGCAATTCGCGACATTCTTCAAAACCTTTTTCGCGTCTCCGCAGCAGGGCACGGAAATGTTCGGTTATGTCACCACGGCGGGCGAGCTGTGTAACGCGCTGATCATGTTCTGTTCGCCGTGGATCATTAACCGCATCGGCGCGAAAAATACGCTGCTGCTGGCGGGCACCATTATGTCGATCCGCATCGTCGGTTCGTCCTTTGCCACCACGGCGATTGAAGTCATTCTGCTGAAAATGCTGCACGCGCTGGAAGTGCCATTCCTGCTGGTCGGCGTGTTCAAATACATCACGCAGATTTTTGATGTCCGGTTCTCGGCGACCATTTATCTGATCGGATTTAACTTTGCCAAACAACTGGCCGCGATTTTCCTCTCGGCGTTCGCGGGCAATTTGTATGACCGTATCGGCTTCAGCGATACCTATCTGATCCTCGGCGGTATTGCCTTTGGCGTGACGATCATTTCGGCGTTTACCCTGAGCAGCAGGCCGAAGGTGGAGGTGGTCCCGGTGGTACAAACGGCAGAAGGATTGCGCTGACTTACGGGATGCAGCCTTTCGGCACTCTGTGCTAGTCTCCGTGGGACAAGCATGAGGGGAGAAAGGCTGTGAGCAAAAAACAGGAACCGGGCGCGGCTGTCCGCGCCACGATACGTGACGTCGCCAGCGCCGCGAAAACCGGTAAAACCAGCGTGTCACGCTATCTCAACGGTGAAAAACACCTGCTGTCCGATGCCCTGAAAGAGCGCATCGGACGGGCCATCTCCCTGCTGGATTATCAGCCGAGCCAGATGGCGCGCAGCCTGAAAAGCGGCCAGACGCGTCTTATCGGGCTGATCCTCGCTGATATTACCAATCCCTATTCTGTCGATGTGATGCGCGGCGTTGAAGCTGCCTGCCGTCAGGAAGGGCTGACGCTGCTGGTGTGTAACACCAACAACGAGCTGGATCAGGAAAAACATTACCTGCAACTGCTCAGCAGTTATCGCGTGGATGGCATTGTAGTGAACGCCGTGGGTATGCGCGAAGCGGCGATTTCCACGCTGCAACAGGCCAATTTACCGATGGTGCTGATTGACCGCAAAGTCGCGAATTTCGCCTGCGACGTCATCGGCCTGAAAAACGTCGAAGCCACACAGATGATGACCGGTCATCTTCTGCAACAGGGTTTTGAAGCCCTGCTGTTCATCAGCGAACCCGCCACCATCAATACCCGTTTCGACCGCTTACACGCCTTCCTGAAATGTATGCAGCAGTCCCCGCAACATATTGCCGAACAAGGCGAAATCGAGCTGAGCAATACCGAAGGGCTGGATACGCTGCTGCAGGGTTTTGTCGCGCGCCATGCGGATAAGCATAAAGCCGTGATGTGCGTGAACGGCGCGCTGACGTTACAGGTAGCGCGCGCCATGCAGCGGCTGAATCTGCGCTGGGGGCCGGATATCGGTTTATCCGGTTTCGACGAACTGGTGTGGGCGGATCTGGCGGGCGTCGGGATCACCACGCTCAGGCAACCGACCTACGAGATGGGCGTGGCGGCACTGCGTCAACTGGTGACGCGGATCCAGGGCAATACCGAACCGGTCACCGATCTGGAGTTTTCCGGCGAGCTGATGGCGCGCGGTTCCACGGCTGCCCGCTGAGCCTTTTCCTTCCTGTTATCTCCCCGTTCTTCGTGAGCGGGATCATATTTTTGTGCTTTTGTCCTGTCACATGGAACCGGTTCCAATTAGCGTGTATAAAACGAAACAAAACGTTAACAACGGCACGGCCCGTCATTTGTTCCACTAAAATGAGGTTTCGGAAATGATCGCCCGCGCCGCATTTTACGCAGCGCCCTCACAGGATAAACGTTCATGAAAAGAGAAGTCGTCATTGTCACCGCCGCTTACGGAAACAGCGTCGTCAACGCCCTTGGCGGACAGGCGGAAGTCCTGCCGATCATCGCAGAAGCGAAGGCCGACGGTGTGGAAATCCGCCGTGAATTGTTCTCTCCCGCCGATCTGGATTCCCTGCCTGCGCTGGCCGAAAAAATTCAGCAGAACGGTTTATTTGCCGTGTACTCCGTGCCTTTTGCCCTGTTTGCGCCGGGTGGCAAGCTTAATCCTGATGCACCACACTATTTCGAAGAGGCGCGCAGGCTGAATGCCCGCACCATCAAGTTTTCCCTTGGCGAATTTGAGCCGGGCGAAGACCTGACGCCGCTGAAAGTCTTGCTGGCATCCAGTCCGGTAAAGCTGGTGGTTGAGAATGACCAGACGCCGGAATACGGCATTCTGTCGCGCATTAATGCGTTTATGTTTGCCGCAGAATCACTGCATCTGCCACTGAGCATGACGTTCGACATGGCCAACTGGCTGTGGGTCGGACAGGATCCGGCAGTGGCCGCTGAGCGCCTGGCGCGACATGTAGGGTATGTGCATGTTAAAGCAGCGGAACAACGGGCCGGGAAATGGCATGCCGTCGCACTCGATAACAGCGATGGCAGCTGGGAACCTTTATTGAAAAGCCTGCCTCAGGATGTTCCACGCGGTATCGAATTCCCGCTTGAGGGTGATGATCTGACCGCGGTGACGCGCCATTACGTCGAACTGTTACGTCAGTAAGCGCCGTCGGGACCGTGCTGATGCACTATCAGGAGAAACAGTTATGAGCCAGTCCAGGATCGCCACCCGCCGCTGGTGGTACATCATGCCGATCGTGTTCATCACTTACAGTCTGGCGTATGTCGACCGCTCAAACTTCAGTTTCGCTTCGGCGGCCGGTATCAACGATGATCTTCATATCACCAAAGGCATGTCGTCCCTGCTGGGCGCGCTGTTTTTCTTAGGGTATTTCTTCTTCCAGATCCCCGGCACGATTTACGCCGAACGCCGCAGTGTCAGGAAACTGATTTTCTGGTGTTTGTTATTGTGGGGCGGATTCGCCTCGCTGACCGGCGTGGTGACGAACATTCCGATGCTGGCGGCGATCCGCTTTGCGCTCGGCGTGGTGGAAGCCGCTGTGATGCCCGCCATGCTGGTGTACATCAGTAACTGGTTCACCAAATCCGAACGCTCGCGCGCCAATACCTTTCTGATCCTCGGCAATCCGGTGACGGTGTTGTGGATGTCGGTGCTTTCCGGCTATCTGATCAAATCTTTTGGCTGGCGCGAGATGTTTATCTTCGAAGGTATTCCGGCGGTGATCTGGGCCGTTATCTGGTGGTTCACCGTCAAAGATAAGCCCGAACAGGTCGGCTGGCTGAGCGATCAGGAAAAACAGGCGCTGGCCGCACAGCTGGAAAAAGAGCAGAAAGACATTCAGGCGGTGGGCGGTTACCGGGAAGCCTTCCGCTCGCGCAATGTGGTGATGCTTTGCCTGCAATATTTCTTCTGGAGCATTGGCGTGTATGGCTTCGTGCTCTGGCTGCCGTCGATTTTGCGCGACGGAAAATCAATGGGCATGGTCGAAGCGGGCTGGTTATCTTCCGCCCCTTATCTGGCCGCCACTATCGCCATGATCCTGGTGTCCTGGGCATCGGACAAAATGCAAAACCGTAAGTTGTTTGTCTGGCCTTTATTGCTGGTCGGCGCGCTGGCGTTCTTTGGTTCATGGGCCGCTGGCACAAACAATTTCTGGCTTTCGTACAGTTTACTGGTCATTGCCGCTGCGGCAATGTATGCCCCGTACGGGCCGTTTTTTGCCATCATTCCTGAAATGCTGCCGAAAAATGTCTCCGGTGGCGCAATGGCATTAATCAACAGTCTGGGCGCGCTGGGCTCGTTTTTTGGTTCCTGGTTTGTCGGTTATCTCAACGGCAACACAGGCAGCCCGGCAGCCTCCTTCATTTTCATGGCCGTGTCGTTACTGGTTTCCGCAGGCTTAACCCTGCTGGTGAGACCGCGAAAGGCCAACATTCAGCCGAAAGAAGTTTCCTTAACCCAAGGGAGTAAGTCATGAAGCCGTCTATTGTTTTATATAAAAAATTACCCGCAGATCTGCATCAGCGTCTCGAAGAGCATTTCACCATCACTGAATTTGATGGCATCACGGATAAAAACCGCGCTCAGGTGTTTGATGCACTGCAAAATGCGGAAGGGTTGCTGGGTTCGGGCGGAAAAGTGGATAAGGAACTGTTTGACCATGCGCCACGTCTGCGCGCCGTTTCGACCATTTCCGTCGGCTACGATAACTTTGACGTGGCAGAACTGACCCGCCGCGAAATCCCGATGATGCACACGCCGACGGCGCTGACCGATACCGTCGCCGATACCGTGATGGCGCTGGTGCTGTCCACCGCGCGTCGGGTGGTGAATGTGGCCGGGCGTGTGAAAGCCGGTGAATGGAACGATAACATTGGCGCGGACTGGTTCGGCACTGATGTTCACCATAAAACCATGGGCATCGTCGGCATGGGACGTATCGGTCTGGCGCTGGCACAACGCGCGCATTTCGGCTTCGACATGCCGATTTTGTACAATGCACGCAGCCAGCATAAAGAAGCGGAAGAGAAGTTTGGCGCGCGTAAATGCGAGCTGGATGAACTGCTGAAAGAGTCTGATTTCGTCTGTATCTTGCTGCCAATGACCGAACAAACGTTCCATCTGATTGGCAAAGAGCAACTGGCGAAAATGAAATCCAGCGCCATTCTGGTCAGCGCCGGACGTGGTCCGGTGATTGATGAACCGGCCCTGATTGAGGCGCTGAAAAACGGCACCATTTATGGCGCTGGCATGGATGTGTTTGAAACCGAGCCACTACCGAAAGATTCTCCGCTGCTGAGCCTGCCGAACGTGGTGGCCCTGCCGCATATCGGTTCTGCGACCCATGAAACCCGTTACGACATGGCAGCCTGTGCCGTGGACAATCTGATCGCAGCACTCAAGGGTGACGTGAAACAGTTCTGCGTTAACCCGGAAGTCCTGAAGAAATAAGCGACAGGGGTTTTCAGGAACCGGTCCGGGCAAAGCCTGCGGCCGGTCTCCCTGTCAGTATTGAAAAAAGTCAGAGGTATTTCAGTAATATCTCTCTGATTTTTCTGTCTGCTTTTCTTGCATACATTTCCAGGTTAAACGCCTGAAGGCTGTTTTTCAGTGCCGGTGTCGGGACATCCTCGGGTGCCAAAAGTTTAAGGACGATGCTGCGGGTATAGCCTTCTCTTCCCGCGACCATCGACTGAAATTTGTTGAGCAATTCTTCGCCCCCCAGTTCATGAGCACGGGCATTCAATCCGTCAATAAGAGGATCTTTCCAGGTTTGCTTGTCGTAATAAGGTAAACGCTTTTTCAGTGACAAATAGTCGGAAAGGCTTTGATCGCCCGACATCATGCCGGACTTGCTGATACTGGTCAGGTTTTTGAATGTGGTGCCGGGAATCGTGTGGGTAATAAAGATATGTATTTTTTTCTTCCCCGTACCGCGGGAAAAGCCGTGACGCTGGATTTTATTTTCGTCTTTCATCATTGAGTAATGACATTCAGAAAATAAATCTTCATAAGGTGTCCCTGCAAAGCACTCTTTAAGGCTTTTCAACAAACGCGCCATGTTCTCTTTTTCCCTGCACACCAGGACATACACTGAATTATTCTGCAACTCTCTGTCTTCGATCAGCGTATTAATAATGAAAATTTGAGAACAGGCTACTACGGTATCCGAACTTAAATAGGCAAAATATAAACTACAACTTTTCGGTAAAGATAAATTGTAACTGTCCAGCAATTTAATGATGTCTTGTTTGGATGATTTTTTTATATTGATCACTTCCCGCTCAGGCATGGGCAAATAACCCAGCGATTTCTTAGAGAATCCCAGGCTATGGATAATGATATTTTCCACACACCAGCTCAACAGGGCGACCTCATAGTCCCGATCGGATGAACCGACGTCACGGCTCACGTCCATTTCATCAATCAGAATAACGGTATTGCACGTTATGATGTCCAGCTGATAGAAAAAATCAGCCAGCACTGTCGATAATACATCGGGAGACAAGAGACTGTGGGGCGTTACAATAACTATCGGGTCATCATAATTCAATTCTTTACCCGGATTGAATAACTCCTTTCCCTGAACATTAATATGTCTTGTTTTAGCATTCACCGTAATTAATTCCCCCTCAGCCCCGGTGCTCCGCGCGATGTCTTTTATTTTCTTCCCCAGCGCATGGTCTCCTCCGCCTGCCGTGAAGAGATTCATTATAATTATGCTTCTTTTCATTTTATCAACCTTGTTTATATGTTTCGAAAAATAATTATGCCAAGGGGGAAACAAATATAACAAGACGGTTTTTATTACTCTGTCATTAAGCATAAAGGGATCCGCGCAGGGATATTTGAGAAATACAGTGAATGATTTTCCGTGTTCATCTTTTTTAATACTTCTCCACGCCAAAACCCGCTGGTCCGATTGCACTGCCTTGCGGCAGGCGTTATGGTGGACATCACATTTCGATAACATACAAAGCTTTCTATGACGTTTTCTGCTTTCGGTGACAAATTTACCCGTTTTTCAGGCATCACACGCCTGATGGGCGACATGAATGACGGTTTACGCACGCCCGGCGCGGTGATGCTGGGCGGGGGCAATCCGGCTCAAATTCCTGAGATGCAGGATTACTTCCAGACACTGCTGGCGGAAATGCTGGCCGCAGGCAAGCTGACCGAAGCACTGTGCAATTATGACGGCCCGCAGGGCAAAGACGTGTTGCGTCATGCTCTGGCAGAAATGTTGCAGAAAGAACTGGGCTGGCAACTTGATGCGCAAAATATCGCGCTGACCAATGGCAGCCAGAGCGCCTTCTTCTATTTATTCAATCTGTTCGCCGGACGTCGCGCTGATGGCAGCATGTCCAAAGTGTTGTTCCCGCTCGCACCGGAATACCTCGGTTACGCCGACGCCGGTCTGGACGAAAATCTGTTTGTTTCGGCTAAGCCAAACATAGAATTACTGCCGGAAGGCCAGTTCAAGTATCACGTCGATTTCGATCATCTGAACATTACCGATGACATCGGCCTGATCTGCGTCTCACGCCCGACCAACCCGACCGGTAACGTGATTACTGACGAAGAGCTGATCCGCCTTGATGCGCTGGCGCAGCAGAAAGATATTCCGTTACTCATCGATAACGCTTACGGCGTGCCGTTCCCCGGCATCGTATTCACCGAGGCCACGCCGTTGTGGAATCCGAATATTATTCTGTGCATGAGTTTGTCGAAACTCGGCCTGCCGGGTTCGCGCTGCGGTATCGTGATTGCCGATGAGAAAATCATCAAAGCGATCAGTAATATGAACGGGATTATCAGCCTGTCGCCGGGCAGTGTCGGCCCGGCCATCGCCAATGAAATGATTGCACGTGGCGATCTGCTGCGGCTTTCCGAAGAAGTGATCAAACCTTTCTATTACCAGCGCGTGCAGGAAACCATCGCCACGCTGCGCCGTTATCTGCCGGAAGAACGTTGCCTGATCCACAAACCCGAAGGCGCAATTTTCCTCTGGCTGTGGTTCAAAGATTTGCCGATCACTACCGAAGTGCTGTATCAGCGGCTGAAACAGCGCGGGGTGCTGATGGTACCGGGCGATTATTTCTTCCCGGGTCTCGAACATCCGTGGCCGCACACCCATCAGTGTATGCGCATGAACTACGTACCAGACGCTGAGCAGATCGAGCGCGGTGTGAAGATTCTGGCGGAAGAAGTGGAAAAAGCGCACGCGGAAGGTTGAGAGTTTATTATTTAAGGCCGGAGTAACAGCTTAATTACCCTGGCCTTTTTATTTCCAGAAAGCATCCTTTATTTAAAACAAATCCTGTATAGCCCCGTAATTAAACAAATACTTAATTTATCATTAAGCATTTCGCTCATGAAAAAATCTTAATATGAAACCCTACTTTTTCGTAAGACATTCATCCACAAATTAACTCTTAGAAAAATCACCCATGTCTATAGAAAATAAATTAGCGCTATTTGCCTCTCAAACTCATGGTCAATACTCTCCTTTTGATCAAAATGCTTATATGCGGAAAAATCGCTGGGTAAGCGATAACCCCAGAAACCTGGCAGGAGCATGGATTGGTAGCTTCCGACTTCCGGGAATGAATAAAGAATTATATGGTTTACGAGGTGTGTGTCTTGGCCTGTCTGCGGCCTATCTGGTAAAAGGACGTAACTGGAGCACATTCAAACAATATCTTGATTCCCCTGAGTGCCATCGGCTCACACTGGGCATCATGAATTATCAGGAACAATTTGGTGAGATCAGTCTGGCGAGAAAGATTGCCGCTGAACAGGCAAAATCCCAGGCAGCGGCCCAAAATGGTGCAGCAGCAGTCAGCAATATAAAAAAGATAACTACGCCCAAACAGATAGAATACGTCACGACTGCCGATGCTATTAATTTGTTGGTAAAGATTCAGGGAAAGATTAACTTTATCAGTAGAGTTGAATTATCACCGATTGAAGACATCGAGGAAAGAATAGAAACCTTAATGAAGCATATTGATTCAAACTTCGGTTACCTGTTAAACATAAGAGGCGGGGGTAGCGGACACGCAGTAAGTCTCACCACCGGACAAAAAAGGATAAAGTTTTTTGATCCTAATTACGGTGAAATATCCTATCCTGACACAAAAACAGGACGAGAGTATTTTAAGTCTGCTCTTTATTTTTTATTTTACGAATTTTATAAAGAGTATAACAACATAATTATCTCTCGTTTTACTTACTGATTAACAT
This sequence comes from Rahnella victoriana, assembly GCF_021276285.1. NCBI lineage: Bacteria > Pseudomonadati > Pseudomonadota > Gammaproteobacteria > Enterobacterales > Yersiniaceae > Rahnella > Rahnella victoriana. Next base: position 1,698,331 of record NZ_CP089919.1, on the reverse strand, counting down.
CATACACTTCTCATCACATCCTGCTTTATGTTCCCCCTCATCGGGGGAACATAAACAGATCACGTTTATTCAGATTGATTTTCCAGTGCCGGTTTCTCTGTACCAATCGCAATTTTTTGCGGCTGCAACGCTTCCGGCACATCCCGCACCAGATTGATATGCAGCAGGCCATGGGTAAACTCAGCCGCCGACACATGCATATGTTCTGCCAGCGTGAAGCTCAGGGTGAAAGGCTTAATCACTAACCCCTGATGCAGATATTCCACTTTGGTTTCCGGCTGTGCAGGCGCGCCGCTGACCGTCAAACGCGGCCCTTCGACTTCAATATTCAGTTCGCTTTGCTGGAAACCCGCCAGCGCCAGTGAAATCCGGTAATGGTTATCGTCGTATTTTTCAATATTGTATGGCGGAAACGCCTGATCCGCGCCCTGCATTGAACTGGCTAATTTATCGAATCCAATCCACTGACGCAGTAATGGGGAAATATCGTAGTTACGCATAATGTCACTCCTTCTATGAAGCAAGTTGGTTAATTCCGCCACCCTTTTGGCTGTGACGGTGCAGCTCCCTGACGGCGAGCCTAAACTTTTTCAATTTCTGGCGGTCAATAACGATGGCCGCAAGGGATTTATTGCCGGTAAATCAGCGGATTTCGATACGCCGCGGTTTGGACGATTCAGGAACGACACGTTCCAGATCGATATACAGCAAACCGTTCGACAAATTGGCCGCTTTTATCTGGATATGCTCAGCCAGCTGGAATTTGCGCTCGAAATTACGTTCCGCAATGCCCTGATATAAATACGTCCGCTCAGTGTCGCCGGGTGCATGTGCACCTTTGACCAGCAGCATGTTGTCGTGCGCGGTAATGTCCAGCTCAGATTCGGCGAAACCGGCTACCGCGATCGCAATCCGGTAATGGTTTTCGTCAACCAGCTCGACATTATAAGGGGGATAGCCGCCGCCCTGATTCTGACCCGATTCGATGAGATTAAATAAACGGTCAAAACCAATGGCAGAACGGTATAACGGGGATAAATCAAAATTACGCATGCCAACTTCTCCTGATATTCAGCGAGTATTTTTAAATAGCCTTCCAGTCGGACAGGCCAGCGTCGCAGTGATGACAGGAGAACCCTTCCGGCGTTCCTCCTCCTGCGTCGTACAGTAAAAATGGAGACGAAAGGGATTTTTTCAAGCCGGTAAAAACAAAAAAATTTGGCTGCTGTTTATAGGCTGACAGCCAAAATACATGACAGGTCAGGGTGAAAAACCAGGGAGAGCAGGCGGATTCCTGCAAGATTTCAAATAGTAATTACACTTAATGGGATCGCAGCCACAGAGCTACAGCTTGCTTTGTTAATTTTTTGTGCTGAGTGGTATAAGTCCCTTTGACTTAAAAACTCAGCCTGACAGCATAAGATGAGTTCTAACATGAAGAAATTTGCATTAACGCCGCTGATGACAGGATGTGTTTTTTTAGCGACGAGCGGATGTTCCAGCGTGATGACCCATACCGGGGGCGATACAGGGTATTATTCGGGTGCACGCGCGGATGTGAATATGATGAAAAGCGATGACACCAGTTGGGCGATGACGCCACTGCTGTTAATCGATTTACCGTTCAGCGCCCTGCTGGATACGGTATTGCTGCCTTACGATTACTATCGCAGCGGGACAGTGACCACCCGCGATCGCGTTAAGGCCAGCGAGGAACACAATATTGCGCTGAGTAACGGGGTCGATATCGATCATGTTCCGCCAATGACCACCACCGATCGCGGTCACACGTCTTCGGCGCATAAAAAATAAACGTACAAAAGCCGGCCAACACTATGGGATCGTTTCAAACCCTGGCCGGTTTACTCAAAGAACTACCGAGCGTGAGTAACAAAAATCTGAGCGAATTCCCCACACTGGCGCATAAACGCCACTTTACTGCCATCCGGTGAATACACGACTGCATCAGCGCAAGGCGCAATCTCCGTTCTCTGCGTTAACCGCTGCATTTCTCCGCTTTGCACATCCAGACGCATCACGCTGTTGTCGCAGACCAGCGCCAACGACTGTCCGTCCGGACTCCAGCTGAATGCGGACTGAATGCCGTGCTCACAATGGCTGATTTGTACCGGCGCGCCGCCGTTGGGTGATACAGTCCAGACCTGAACCACATCGTTTTTATCTTTCATCAGAAACGCAATCCGGGCGCCATCCGGTGAAACCCGCAACCAGTGACGCGGCTGGCTCGCCACGCCTTTTTCAGTGAACGTGATCCGCCGCTGTTTCACGCCGTCGGGTGGCGCAGGCAGTGTTTCCGCCGTGCCCTGCAAAGGTTTATCACCCGCCTGACGGTAATCCGCATCATTCTCAGGTAAATCCACCACGAAGATTTCCGGATGCTTTTCGCCACCAGCAGAAAGGGTATCGCCGATAAAGGCCAGCGCCCAGCGCTGACGGCTGCCATCCGGTTTTATATAGCCTTCGCGGCCAATCCAGCCCTCTTCATAAGCCCGGTTAATCTCATCACTGCCGGGCTGCGGTGTGGCCGTCGTTTCGCTGACCAGGACGCTGAAATGGCTGCCATCATATTCACGGGGGTGATGTTTTGGAGGTGTGACCGGATGCCCTGAAATCGCCACACCGACATTGCGCAGGTCGAGTGCCGGATCCCGCTCATGTAAGACATGGTCGTTGTAGGTAAAACTCAGGCGTGAACTGTCCGGGCTGAAAACGTGCACATGCGTGCCACCCCGCAACGCACCGGGGGTAAAGGGGGCGGTGATATCCATCGCATCCAGCGTGACGGCACCGGCGCGCTGCGGCTCCGAGACCATCACACCGCGCCGGTGATGAAAATCGTACTGCCAGTTTTCATCGGGATTTTCCGGGCCATGAATAAACACATAACGCGCGGGATGTTGCAGGCTGACCGTTACCACGCCGACGTGCGCGCCATCCTTCGCCTGATAAAGCACTTCCGTCTCACCGCTTTCAATATTCACACGCTCAATGGTTGAGCCGGTAAAAGAACCGCCGTGCGGACGGACGTCATACACCAGCCACTGGCTGTCCGGCGTCCAGACGTTAATGTTGGTCAGCTGGTGCCCGCGGGCATCAGCGGTAAGCTGTTTTTCCATGGCCGCGAGGCTCCTTCAGGGCAGGATCAGACGTTGAGTACGAATTTCTCAATGGCAAAGGCCACGCCGTCTTCCATGTTGGTTTTGGTCACGAACTGGCTGACGGCTTTGACGCTGTCGAGCGCATTGCCCATCGCCACACCCGTTCCGGCGTATTCAAGCATCGCAATGTCGTTTTCCTGATCGCCGAGGGTCATCACGCTTTCACGTGCGATACCCAGTTTTTCGGTCAGGGTTTTCACGCCTTCGCCTTTATTCACGTGTTTATCCAGGATTTCGAGGAAATACGGCGAACTTTTCATGATGGTGTAGCGTTCTTTCGCTTCTGCCGGAAGCTGGCTGATGGCGCGATCCAGCAGTTCCGGATCATCAATCATCATCACTTTCGGGAAGGTCAGCGCCGGATCCATTTCTTCAGCAGGGCAGAATTGCAGCGGAATACCGGTGGTGAAAGATTCATGCACGCTGTATTTGCTGATATGACGGTTGGCGGTAAACAGGTCTGTTTTGGTCAGTGCGTGGAAGTGAACACCGAGCTGACGGGCCAGTTGTTCAAAGTAGTGATAATCTTCAATTCTGAGGGCTATTTCGGCGATCACGCTGCCATCTTTGGCATTATGCACCAGCGCACCGTTGTTGGTGATGCAGTAACACCCTTCCTGCTGTAAATCCAGTTCCATCAGATAACGCTGTACGCCAATAAAAGGACGGCCAGTCGCCAGAACGATTTGCACACCCTTTGCCCGTGCTTCTGACAACGCTTTTTTAACGGCAGGAGTGACTTCATGTTGCGGATTGAGCAACGTCCCGTCCATATCAATTGCAATTAATTCAATAGCCATAGCATCCTCAGAGTTTAAATAACCTGCTTCAATGCTAACGCGATTAGCCGCTGTAAAGCCAGCCGGAATGCGGGTCGCGTCAGACGAAAAAAAAGTCCGAAACGGTTTCCCGGTTCGGACTCTTTATCAGCTCAGACCCTTATCAGATATCGATATTGGCGGCTTTCAGGGCGTTCTCTTCGATAAAGGCGCGGCGCGGTTCAACCGCATCGCCCATCAGCGTCGTGAACAACTGGTCAGCGGCGATGGCATCCTTCACGGTCACACGTAACATGCGACGTTGCTCAGGATCCATGGTGGTTTCCCACAGCTGCTCAGGGTTCATTTCACCCAGACCTTTGTATCGCTGAATCGACAGACCACGACGGGATTCTTTCACCAGCCATTCCAGCGCCTGTTCGAAGCTGGTCACGGGCTGACGGCGTTCGCCACGTTCGATGAAGGCATCTTCTTCGATCAGGCCGCGCAGCTGTTCGCCCAGCGCACAGATTTTGCGGTATTCGCCGCCTTTGATGAAGTCGGCATCCAGATCGTAATCGGTATCAACACCGTGGGTGCGGATACGCAGAACCGGCTCGAACAGCTGATGTTCGCGGTTTTCACGCACGATCGCGCTGTAAGAACTGCCGTGCTGCTCTTTCTCGTTGAGACGCGCCACCAGCGATTCCATCCAGGCCTGCACTTTCGCCTGATCAGCCAGATCTGCACCCGGCAGGGTCGGCTGATAGATCAGGTTATTCAGCAGCGCACGCGGATAACGACGTTCCATGCGGCCAATCATTTTCTGCACGCTGTGATGTTCAGCGACCAGTTTCTCCAGCGGTTCACCCGCCAGGGCTGGCGCATGAGCGTTGGCGTGTAACGTTGCCCCGTCCATCGCAATGGAAATCTGATACTGATCCATCGCTTCGTCATCTTTAATGTACTGTTCCTGCTTGCCTTTTTTCACTTTGTACAACGGCGGCTGGGCGATAAACACGTGGCCACGTTCTACAATTTCAGGCATCTGACGGTAGAAGAATGTCAGCAACAGGGTACGGATGTGCGAACCATCGACGTCGGCATCGGTCATGATGATGATGCTGTGATAGCGCAGTTTGTCCGGGTTGTATTCGTCACGGCCAATGCCGCAACCGAGTGCGGTAATCAGCGTGGCCACTTCCTGAGAAGAGAGCATTTTGTCGAAGCGCGCTTTCTCAACGTTGAGGATTTTACCTTTCAACGGCAGAATCGCCTGGTTCTTACGGTTACGGCCTTGTTTTGCAGAGCCGCCCGCTGAGTCCCCTTCCACTAAGTACAGTTCGGAGTGAGCCGGGTCGCGTTCCTGACAGTCCGCCAGTTTGCCTGGCAAGCCAGCCAGGTCCAGCGCGCCTTTACGACGGGTCATTTCACGGGCTTTACGTGCTGCTTCACGGGCACGCGCTGCGTCGATGATTTTACCAACAACGATTTTGGCGTCTGACGGGTTTTCCATCAGGTAATCCACCAGCTTCTCGTTCATCAGCGTTTCAACGGCCGTTTTCACTTCGGAAGAAACCAGTTTGTCTTTGGTCTGAGAAGAGAACTTAGGATCCGGAACCTTCACCGACACCACAGCAATCAGGCCTTCACGGGCATCGTCACCGGTGGCGCTGATTTTAGATTTCTTGCTGTAGCCTTCTTTATCCATGTACGCGTTCAGGGTACGGGTCATCGCCGAACGGAAACCGGCTAAGTGAGTCCCGCCATCGCGCTGTGGAATGTTGTTGGTGAAGCAGTAAATGTTTTCCTGGAAACCATCGTTCCACTGCAACGCCACTTCAACGCCAATGTCATCTTTTACCGTGGAAAAATAGAACACGGTCGGATGGATTGGGGTTTTGTTTTTGTTCAGATATTCCACGAAAGCTTTGATACCGCCTTCATAATGGAAGTGATCATTTTTACCATCACGCTTGTCCAGCAGGCGGATAGCCACGCCGGAGTTCAGGAATGACAGTTCGCGCAGGCGTTTCGCCAGAATGTCATACTCGAATTCAGTGTGATTGGTGAAGGTGTTGAAGCTTGGCCAGAAACGTACCGTGGTACCGGTCACGTCAGTATCGCCAATCACTTTCAGCGGATCCTGAGGCTCACCGTGCACGTAAGTCTGAGTATGGACTTTGCCTTCGCGGCGGATAACCAGTTCCAGTTTTTCCGACAGGGCGTTAACGACGGAAACACCCACGCCATGCAGACCGCCGGAGACTTTATACGAGTTATCGTCAAATTTACCGCCGGCATGAAGAACGGTCATGATGACCTGAGCAGCAGAAACGCCCTCTTCTTCATGAATACCGGTCGGAATGCCACGACCATCATCCTGTACGGACACAGAGTTATCCGCATGGATCGTGACCTGAATCTCTTTACAGTGGCCCGCGAGGGCTTCGTCGATAGCGTTGTCCACAACCTCGAATACCATGTGGTGCAGACCAGTGCCGTCATCGGTATCGCCGATATACATGCCGGGGCGCTTACGCACCGCGTCCAGCCCTTTTAATACCTTGATACTTGAGGAGTCATAAGAATTCGACATCAACGTTTCTCGCTCATTTTTAGTCCTGTGATAGAACGGCTATTTTACCTTGTTCCACGCGGAACATCTTGCCCTTTTCACCCATCATGTCGGTCACTTGCTCAGCGCTTATCGCACTGACAAAAACCTGTGCCTGGGTGGCTTTCAGGCGATCGGCCAGCAACCGACGTCGGTCGGCGTCCAGCTCAGAGGCAAAATCGTCAAGAAGATACAGGCAACGCCGCCCGCTCTGTCGGGTGAGAAACTCACCCTGCGCCAGTCTCAGCGCGCACATCAGTAACTTCAACTGCCCGCGGGACAGTAAATCTTCCACCGGCGTGCCGTCGGCACGAATGCGGAAATCCGCTTTATGCGGGCCTGATGCGGTATAAGTTAAGGCTCTGTCGCGCTCAAAATTACGCTCCAGCAACTCGCCGTACTCCGTTTCCTTGTCCCATCCACGCTGGAAAGAAAAACTGAGGGCGAATTCAGGCAGGAATTGCGCGCAGGTCGCACTGATATCAGCCGCGATCGCGTCGCTGTATGCTGCCCGCCATTCGCTAATGCGCTCGGCTAACGGGATCAGCTCCTGATCCCAGGCGCGAATTTGCGCATAACGACTCACCTGTCGCAGCGCGGCGTTGCGCTGCTTGAGTAACCGTCGCAGGTTGCTCCAGGCGATAAAAAAACCGGGGTCGTGATGAAAACAACCCCAGTCAATAAATGCCCGCCGGTACTTCGGCCCGCCATTAAGCAGGGTGAAGCCTTCGGGTGTGATCAATTGCATCGGCAGCATCTGTGCCAGCTCAGACACTTTGTGTCCGTCACTGCCATCAATGCGCACTTTACTGTCGCCCTGACGGCTTTTGCTCAGGCCAATCGACAACTCACGATCACCGCCGTCATCCACACGCGCATGGAGAACAAACTCCGGCTGATCGTGACGGATAACGCGTCCGGCCTGCAAACTGCGAAAAGCGCGGCCATGCCCCAGCGTATAGACCGCTTCGAGCACGCTGGTTTTACCGCTGCCATTGGGACCGACCAGAAAGTTAAAACCGGGCGACGGATCTAAATCCGCCGCCTCGATGTTGCGGAAATCTTTTATCAGTAAGCGCGTTAAGGCCATCTACATCCATTCCAGGGCGTCATCGTCGCAGCCAGTTTGCGTGCGGACAGCGCACAGCAAGCGGAGCGTACTCAGGTACGTGACATTGCGGGCACTGCCCAATCGCAAAATGACAAGTAAGATCGCCCGATCAGAGCCTCATCGGCATGACGACATACGCCGCCGACTGACTGGCCGCGTCTTCGATCTGCACGCTGGAAACAGAGTCGGTCAGCAGAAGATTCACGTCTTCGCACTTAAGCGCATTAAGCACATCCAGCACGTAACTGACGTTAAAGCCGATTTCCATTTCGGTGCCTTCGTAGCCGACATCCAGAATTTCTTCTGCTTCTTCCTGTTCCGGGTTATTCGCGGTGATTTTCAGCTGGTTATGGCTGACATACAAACGCACGCCACGGAATTTTTCATTGGACAGGATCGCTGCACGGGCAAACGCCTGTTTCAGCAAATCGCAGCCTGCCTGCAGCGTTTTGTCCGGATTTTTCGGCAATACACGGCGATAATCAGGGAAACGACCGTCAACCAGTTTGGACGTAAAGATAAAGTCGCCGACGTGAGCACGGATATTGTTGCTGCCGATTTGCAGCTGCAATGTGGTGTCACCGCCATCCAGCAGACGCACCAGTTCCATCACGCCTTTACGCGGCACGATGACCGAATGCGAAGGCAGCGACTGGCCGATCGGCATAGAACATACCGCCAGACGGTGGCCGTCGGTGGCAACAGTACGCAGTTCTTCACCTTCGGTTTCGAACAACATGCCGTTTAAATAATAACGCACGTCCTGATGAGCCATCGAGAACTGCGTGGCTTCGATCAGACGTTTCAACGTGGCTTGCGGCAGGGTGAATTCTACTTCGCTTTGCCAGTCGTCGAGATTAGGGAAATCCGTCGCCGGCAGGGTCGACAGCGAGAAACGGCTGCGGCCTGATTTTACCAGCATGCGGTCGCCGTCGAGAGCGACGGAAATTTCCGCGCCTTCGGGCAATCCACGGCAGATATCAAAGAATTTACGCGCCGGTACCGTGGTGGCACCCGCTTCATGTGGCTGAGACAGCGCGACTTTCGCCACCATCTCCATTTCCAAATCCGTCCCGGTCAGCGACAGCGCGCCATCCGTCACCTGTAATAACAGGTTACCCAGAATAGGCAACGTAGGTCGTCCACCCAGCGGGCTACTGACCTGTTGCAGTGGTTTCAGCAAATGCTCACGTTCAACAATAAATTTCATAGCGCTAGGAAGATAATGTTCTGATTAAGTTGGAGAAATCTTCTTTGATGTCGTGACTTTCTTCACGCAACTGCTCGATTTTACGGCAGGCGTGCAACACCGTGGTATGGTCCCGACCACCGAACGCATCGCCGATTTCTGGCAGGCTGTGGTTGGTCAGCTCTTTCGCCAGCGCCATCGCCATCTGGCGTGGGCGGGCTACCGAACGGGAGCGCCGTTTGGAAAGCAGGTCAGCGACCTTGATTTTATAATATTCGGCCACTGTTTTCTGAATATTATCAATAGTGACCAGCTTCTCCTGAAGCGCTAACAAATCGCGCAACGCTTCACGAACGAAGTCGATAGTGATCGCACGGCCGGTAAAGTTGGCATTGGCGATCACGCGGTTCAGTGCGCCTTCAAGCTCACGCACATTGGAACGCAGACGTTTAGCAATAAAGAAGGCCACTTCGCCCGGCAGACGGATATCGTTCTCGTCGGCCTTTTTCATCAGGATCGCTACGCGGGTTTCTAATTCAGGCGGCTCGATCGCCACCGTTAAACCCCAGCCGAAACGCGATTTCAGACGATCTTCTACACCGTTGATCTCTTTTGGATAACGATCCGAGGTCAGGATGATCTGCTGATTGCCTTCCAGCAGGGCATTAAAAGTGTGGAAGAACTCTTCCTGCGAACGCTCTTTATTGGCAAAGAACTGAATGTCATCGATGAGCAATGCATCGACAGAACGGTAATAGCGTTTGAACTCTTCAATGGCGTTGTTTTGCAGGGCTTTGACCATGTCCTGAACAAAACGCTCGGAGTGCATGTACACCACTTTGGCATTGGCTTTGCGCGCCATGATGCCGTTACCGACCGCATGCAATAAGTGGGTTTTACCCAGGCCGGTGCCACCATAAAGGAAGAGCGGGTTGTATGCGCCACCCGGATTATCCGCCACCTGACGCGCCGCCGCGCGGGCCAGCTGGTTGGATTTACCTTCTACGAAGTTATCAAAGGTATGTTTCGGGTTGACGTTAGAGCGATAAGACAGCTCGGGCTGAACCGGTGAGCTGTCCCAGCTTGGACGGGAAGGCGCCAGACGTGGGATCGCAGGCGCAGCCTGTGAACTGACACTGGCCGCGACAGGCTGGCTGACGCGTTGGATCACCGGCTTGCTGCCGACTTCAAATCGCAGCAACGGTGCATCCGTGCCGCAGAAATCATTAAGCAAGCCGTTAATATTGTTTAGGTATTTGTCACGAACCCAATCCAGGACAAAACGATTCGGGGCGTACAGCGCCAGCGTATTGTCGTTGAGTTCCGCCTGCAGGGGGCGTATCCACATACTGAATTCTGTGGCAGGTAGTTCATCCTGCAAACGGGCAAGACATTGCTGCCAAAGCGAAAGTGACACGGCGGACTCCACTCGAACAAGTATCAAAAAAGAAAAGGATCAGGATATTTTTTAAATCATGATTTTTGGCACACGTTCCGCCCGGCAATGGGGGAAATTTCTCTCACCACCCTGTCAGTGGCGTAAAGTCACGTGCGAACCGCTTTTTACGGTTTGTGTCGATCACTTCCCTGCTGGGATCGCGATCGGAATGGCGGATCATAACGCAATCCGGCACAGAGATCCTCCCCTTCCTGACAGTTTAGATCCTTTTTATCCACAGGCAGCGATCGGCAAGTGGGTAAGCTTAGCCGATCCTTTTTAAATTAGGCGATGTAATCATCACTCTGGTGAAAAAATAGGAGTCCGCTGAGCTAAATTTCATCACATTGCGAGAAAGATCTCATGCCTGTGGATAAGGATCAGCCGAGGATCCTTGCGATTTATGGCAGAGTCCGTATAATCCTCAGCCCTACGTGTGAAGCCTGTGTTCCTGATGGTCATAACCAGATGGATATTGCGGTGTGACCACGGGCAATTCTGGTAAACACTTGAACCATTTCTGGCAATGTAAATTGACTCAGGACTGTACAGTTATTACAATCCCGCTTCTTTATATGTTGCGACAAAGGCACCGGTCGTTTTTTCGCCGAAATGTCTTCGCGTTTACTGATCAGTAATAATTTAAGTTTAGGTAGAAATCGCCATGAAACGCACTTTCCAACCGTCCGTATTGAAGCGCAACCGTAGCCACGGCTTCCGTGCTCGTATGGCCACCAAAAATGGTCGTCAGGTTCTGGCTCGCCGTCGTGCGAAAGGCCGTACCCGTCTGTCAGCTTCTAAGTAATAAAAGCTAACCTATTTAGTGGTTAAGCTCGCTTTTCCCAGGGAGTTACGTTTGTTAACTCCCCGTCATTTCACTTTCGTCTTCCAGCAGCCACAACGGGCTGGCACGCCGCAAATCACCATACTCGGCCGCCTGAACGAGCTGGGGCATCCCCGCATCGGTCTCACCGTCGCAAAAAAACACGTCAAACGCGCACATGAACGCAATCGGATTAAACGCCTAACCCGCGAAAGTTTCCGGTTGAATCAGCACACGCTGCCGTCGATGGATTTTGTGGTGGTCGCCAAGAAGGGTGTCGCCGATTTAGATAATCGCGCGCTGACGGAAGCGTTGGAGAAATTATGGCGTCGACATTGCCGACAGGCTCCCGCATCCTGATAAAGCTGATACGTGGTTATCAGTTATTCATCAGTCCGTTGCTCGGGCCACATTGCCGCTTTCGACCAACCTGCTCTCAATACGGTATTGAAGCAATTGGTCGTTTTGGCATGTTAAAAGGCAGTTGGTTGACTTTGAAACGCGTATTAAAATGCCATCCTTTGAACCCAGGTGGTGATGACCCCGTACCGCCGAAAACCGACAATAACAGAGAACACTAACGATGGATTCGCAACGCAATCTTTTCCTCATCGCTCTGCTGTTCGTGTCTTTCATGATCTGGCAGGCATGGCAAACGGACCACGCTCCGCAACCGGCCAACCAGACCACGCAACAGACTGCGAACACTGCAAACGGTGATGCTGCTAATCAGGCTGTTCCTGATAGCGGACAGGGCAAATTAATTACAGTTAACAGTGATGTGCTGTCATTAACGATCAACACCCGTGGTGGCGACATTGAGCAGGCTCTGCTGAAGGCGTACCCGACGACTTTAGGCTCTGACCAGCCTTTCCAGTTACTGGAAACCACTCCTAATTTCCTCTATCAGGCGCAAAGCGGCCTGACAGGCAAAAACGGTCCAGACAATCCGGCTAACGGCGAACGCCCTCTGTTCCAGGCGAGCTCCGATACCTTCACAATGGCTGAAGGCCAGTCTGAACTGCGCATTCCGATGACTTACACGGCGGCAAACGGTGCGATTTACACCAAAACCTTCGTGATCAAACGTGGCTCTTACGCGGTAAACGTTGAATACAACATCAACAACACCACGGCAGCCCCGCTTGAACTGACCATGTTTGGCCAGCTGAAACAAACCACCGAATTGCCTAAGCACCGTGATACCGGCAGCAATAACTTTGCTCTGCACACGTTCCGCGGCGCGGCATACTCCTCAAGTGATGACAAATATCAGAAGTACGCGTTCGATAAGAGCGAAGCGCTGAATGTCACCACACAGGGCGGTTGGGTTGCGATGTTGCAGCAGTACTTTGCTACCGCGTGGATCCCGTCAGCGAAAGACACCAATACCTTCTTCACGACCACCAATAACGGTATCTCAACGATTGGCTTTAAAGGCACGCCGTTTACCGTTGCACCAGGTGCGCAGCAACAAGTTGCGTCTATCCTGTGGGTTGGCCCGGAAATTCAGGACAAGATGGCCGCTATCGCGCCTCACCTGGATCTGACGGTTGACTACGGTTGGTTGTGGTTCATCTCTCAGCCACTGTTCAAACTGTTGAAATTCATTCAAGGGTTTGTCGGTAACTGGGGCTTCTCGATCATCGTAATCACCTTTATTGTCCGCGGTATCATGTACCCACTGACCCGCGCACAGTACACGTCGATGGCGAAAATGCGTATGCTGCAGCCGAAACTGGCCGCCATGCGTGAACGTATCGGTGATGACAAACAGCGCATGAGTCAGGAAATGATGGCGCTGTATAAGTCTGAGAAAGTGAACCCGCTGGGGGGTTGTCTGCCGCTGGTTATTCAGATGCCAATCTTCCTGGCACTGTATTACATGCTGTCTGGTTCCATTGAATTGCGCCATGCGCCATTCATCCTGTGGATCCATGACCTGTCAGCGCAAGACCCGTACTACATTCTGCCGGTTCTGATGGGTATCACGATGTTCTTCATCCAGAAGATGTCGCCGACCACCGTCACTGACCCGATGCAGCAGAAGATCATGACCTTCATGCCGGTCATCTTCACCGTGTTCTTCCTGTGGTTCCCGTCCGGTCTGGTGGTGTACTACATCGTCAGTAACCTGGTCACCATTCTCCAGCAGCAGCTGATTTATCGCGGGCTGGAAAAACGTGGCCTGCACAGCCGCGACAAGAAAAAGTCATAAGTGAATGTCAGGGCGGCTTTCGTCCTGACCGCTAAACTTGATGATTAAAGACAAAGGCGGTCATTTGACCGCCTTTTGCATATCCGTAAAAAGACCAACAGAGATCATTGCTATGAGCACCTCAGATACCATTATTGCCCAGGCAACCCCACCCGGCCGCGGTGGTGTGGGCATTTTGCGCATTTCCGGCCGGGCGGCGCGTGATGTGGCACAGGCTGTCTTAGGTAAACTGCCGAAACCACGTTATGCCGATTATTTGCCGTTTCAGGATGCCGATGGCAGCACGCTGGATCAGGGCATCGCGCTGTGGTTCCCCGGCCCGAATTCCTTTACCGGTGAAGACGTGCTTGAGTTGCAGGGCCACGGCGGGCCGGTGATCCTGGATTTACTGCTCAAACGCATTATCGCGCTCGAAAACGTGCGTATTGCGCGTCCGGGCGAATTCTCTGAACGGGCATTCCTTAACGACAAACTCGATCTGGCACAGGCTGAAGCGATTGCTGACCTTATCGACGCCAGTTCCGAGCAAGCCGCACGGTCTGCGGTTAACTCCTTACAGGGCGCTTTCTCGAACCGTATTCATCATCTGGTGGAAGCACTCACTCACCTGCGGATCTTCGTCGAAGCGGCAATCGACTTCCCCGATGAGGAAATCGACTTCCTGTCCGACGGCAAAATCGAAGCGCAACTGAATACCGTGATGGGCGATCTCGACGCCGTACGTGCGGAAGCACGTCAGGGCAGCCTGCTGCGCGAAGGGATGAAAGTAGTGATTGCCGGTCGTCCGAACGCCGGTAAATCGAGCCTGCTGAACGCGCTGGCAGGCCGTGAAGCGGCAATCGTCACCGATATTGCGGGTACCACGCGCGACGTTTTACGCGAACACATCCATCTCGACGGCATGCCGTTGCACATCATCGACACCGCCGGGTTACGTGAAGCCAGCGACGAAGTGGAGCGTATTGGTATCGAACGTGCGTGGAATGAGATCGAACAGGCGGATTTAGTGCTGTTTATGGTCGACGGCACCACCACGGCGGCCACCGAGCCGGCAGACATCTGGCCAGAATTTATGGCCCGCCTGCCTGCGACGTTGCCGATTGTCGTTGTGCGGAATAAAGCCGATATCACCGGCGAAGCCCTGGGACAAACGGAAGTGAATGGTCACTCACTTATTCGTCTGTCTGCCCGTACGGGCGATGGCGTGGATCTGCTGCGCGATCATCTGAAACAGGTGATGGGCTTCAACCATAATATGGAAGGCGGATTCCTCGCCCGTCGCCGTCACCTGCAGGCGCTGGAACAGGCCGCACAGCATCTGGTTCAGGGCAAAGATCAGTTGCTGGGTGCATGGGCAGGTGAATTGCTGGCAGAAGAATTGCGCCTGGCACAGCAATCGCTGAGCGAAATCACCGGCGAATTTACGTCTGATGATTTGCTGGGGCGGATTTTCTCCAGCTTCTGTATCGGTAAATAATCAGCCCTTCGCCACCAACAAAACCCACATTACCCAATGTGGGTTTTTTATTGGATTCAACAGATTACGCCTTACCAGACTTTATAAACGCGCCCGGTTTGCGCACCTTCCACACTGCGACGATAGGCTTTTGCCACACGCGCTGCCGGTGCCGCCTCAAAGCCGGGGAAGAACGGGCCGTAAGCTTTCAGTGACTCTTCCACCACGGTCGGGCTGACCACGTTGATGCGAATCCCCCGGGGCAGTTCAATCGCCGCGCCACGGACAAAACCTTCCACAGCCGCGTTCACTGTGGTGGCGTTTGCTCCCTGACGGATAGGTTCATCCGCAATAATGCCGCTGGTCAGCGTGATCGACCCGCCGTCGTTCAGGAATGACTGACCGATCAGCGCAATGCGTACCTGCCCCAGTAATTTGTCCTGTAATCCGCTGTTGAACTGTTCTGCCGTCATTTCAGTCAGCGGGCCAAAGTGCAGGCTGCCGGTGGTGGCGATAATCGCATCGACATTTCCCGTGCTGCGGAAAAGCGTTTTCACGCTGTTTTCGTCAGTGATATCGACCTGAAAATCGCCCCGGTTTTTGCCTGCGGTGATGATTTCATGGTCTGCGCCAAACTCCCGAATCACCGCCTGACCTAATGTGCCTGTACCGCCAATCACTAAAATTTTCATCACAGATCCCTCAACGTTGGTTTGTCAGATCATCTTTCACCAAACTGAGGGTTAGATATAGACTCATATTCTTCGTTCTGTTCTAACTCAGGGTTTGTAATGTGGATAAGCTGCGGAATATCGAAGTCTTTGTCAGCGTAGTCGAAACCGGAAATTTCAGTGCTGCGGCAGAAAAACTGGGGATCTCGGCGGTGATGGTCGGTAAACACATTCAGCAACTGGAAAAGCATCTGAATGCCCGCCTGTTGCAGCGCACCACCCGCAGGCAAAGCCTGACCGATGCCGGTGAAGTGCTTTATGAAAACGGCAAACGGGTGCTGGATCAGATGAAATTCACCGAAAGCGCAATGGAAAGCCTGCAAAGCGTGCCGACCGGGCTGCTGCGGGTCAGCGCGCCGGTATCGCTGGGTTCCAGTGTCGTGGCACCGATGCTGGCCCGTTATCTGCAAAAACATCCTGAAGTGAACGTGGAACTGATACTGAGTAACGCCCGGGTCGATTTGATCGGTGAAGGTTTTGACGCGGCGATCCGTATCGGTGAGATCGGCGATGACCGGCTGGTCGCAAAGCCACTGAAGCCTTATGAAATGGTGATCTGTGCGTCTCCGGGGTATTTGCAGCAGTTCGGCACGCCCGTTTCACCGGACGATCTGAAAACGCACCCGTGTCTGGTGCATACCGTCTGGAATCAGAGCGAAGGCTGGCAACTGGCGAATGCAGAACGCACCACGTCGGCGTGGCCGGTGAACAGCCGCTATGTCTCCAACGACGGCCATGCGTTGCGTGCCGCCGCACTGGAAGGCGCCGGTTTGTTATTGCAGCCCAAAGTATTGCTGGCACAAGACATCGCCAGCGGGAAGCTGATCCCGGTGCTTGAATCTTTTATTCCGCAGCCCCGGGCGGTGCATCTGGTGTATCTGCCTGATTTCAGGCCGCGCGCCAAGCTCAACAGCCTGATTAACTTCATGACTGAACACGCCTTTTACTGAGTCATGCCACAAAATGAAAAGCGGTAAGTGATCGCTCACTTACCGTTCAATTAAATCAAATTTAGTCGGACACGATCAGAGTTTAAATCCGGCCACCACGGTTTCCAGCTGAACGGTCTGATCCTGCATCGCCTGCGCAGCAGCAGACACCTGTTCGACCAGCGCGGCGTTCTGCTGGGTGGCATTATCCAGCTGAGTGATCGCAACGTTGACCTGCTCGATACCCAGACTTTGCTCCTGGCTGGAAGACATGATCTCGTTCATCAGCGTCGCCACGTTATTTACGCCGCCCATGACTTCATCCATTGTCGTTCCCGCCGTCGCCACCAGCTCGCTGCCGGTGGAGATATCCGCCACTGAATCCTCAATCAGCTTTTTGATTTCCCGCGCAGAGGTCGCCGAACGCTGCGCCAGACTGCGCACTTCGGACGCCACCACGGCGAAACCGCGCCCCTGCTCGCCTGCACGCGCCGCTTCAACCGCCGCATTCAGCGCCAGAATGTTGGTCTGGAAAGCGATGCCGTCGATCACGCTGATAATATCGACAATCTTGTGCGAGGAACGGGTGATAGAGCCCATGGTATCCACGACCTGTTTCACCACTTCCGAGCCTTTCTCGGCCACAGCCGAGGCATCGCGCGCCAGCTGATTGGCCCCTTCCGCATTGGCGGCGTTCTGTTTCACGGTGCTGGTCAGCTGTTCCATTGACGCCGCCGTTTCCACAATCGAACTGGCCTGTTCCTCGGTACGCGCCGAGAGATCCAGATTACCGCTGGCAATCTGGCGTGAAGCCGAGGTGATTGCCAGACTGCTGTCGCCGACCTGACGGAGAATGGATTGCAGGAATGACAGGAAACTGTTGAAGCTCTGGTTGATCTGATTGAACTCGGGACTGCGGCTTTCCGGCAGACGCTGGGTTAAATCCGCGCCGCCAGCCGAAAGCTGCGCGATGTTTTTATTCAGTGCCGCCAGCTGACGCATGAAAATTTTGATTGCCGCAATCAGGACGATCAGCAGCAGCAAGACCATCGGGATCTGCACCAGCCCCAGACTCGCAAGGATGCTGTGACTGCGCGCCAGCAACTGGCTGGTAGGCATATCCGTGGCGATGAACCATGGCCCCTGAATGTTGCTCATAAACATCGTGTGCGACGTGCCGTCGTTATCGTAATCCGCCACCAGACTGGCCTGACCGTTGATCTGATCCAGACTTTTACGGATTTGCATGGCCAGCGGGGAGGTTTCGCCCAGTGAAGCCAGCTTCGGCAGTTTTTCATCACCGGAATGGCTGGTGCCGACGATGGTGCCGTCTTTCTCCACGATATAAATTTTCGCGTTAACCTTTTTCTCCATTTCCGTCACCAGCTGGTTAAAGAACCCCAGCGTGACATCGATGGTGGCGACGCCCCATTGCTTCTCCCCTTTGTAGATCGGCATGGCGCAGTTGGTTCGCGGCTGAGTGCTGGCATCATCAAAATACGCAGGCGCCCAGACACACTGGCCCTTTTCGCCTTTTGACGCCGCCAGATACCAGGACTGATCGAAATAGTTTGGCGATTCAGCGCTGTTCCAGAACGTATTGACCGTCAGCTGATTGTTATTATTACGGGCAAAGAAGGTACTGAATTTAATTTTGGCCGGATCACGCTGGTTGGGCAGCGGCCAGATCCCCCCACCGAACACCGCCGCATCACCGTACTGATCGACCAGCGCCGGAAGCAAACGATCGATACTGTCGCTGTCCATTTGTGCGACAGTCTGGGTGATGGTACGAACCTGAGACTCGACTTTATTCAGACGGTCATTAATCGCGACCGCCACATCATCCACCTGATTGGCAACCAGATTGCTTTCTGTCTGTTTCAGTTGGGGGGCGATATACACCTGGATCACGATAAGCGTAACGATGACCAGCACAATAAAAAACAAGCTGATCAATGCGATAAAGCGGGATTGCGTTGTTTTTAACATTTTAGGGTACTCACAGGCAAAGCAGCGAGATCGCTGCTTAACTAGTAACGGCATATTCTGACGTTTCTTTATGTTGCTATAGTAGATATATCTGGTGCGCAGATCATATGAGTGAAAAACCAGAACATCATGCCGATGAGATTTTTTCTCAACAAGGGATTAAGACTGTGATTACTTTCACTTTATGGTTATGAAAAACTTTCTGAAAAGTGAAAAAAGTGTGCTGTGATGCGGGTTTTAAGCGGTTTTTAATGATTTCTCTTAATGTTATTCTTTCTGACAACAGAGAGAATATGTACGAACCATTAATCATGGAGTGAACAATGGCGTGCCATTTTGCAAGATGGGCTTTGACGGATGCCGAACCGGATACCCACCGGTTGCCCGGAGATATCGTCATTTCCGCGAGACACCTTTCCGAAAAACAGCGACGACGTTTTCTCAACGGCCGTGTCCTGCTGGCAGAAATGATTTTCTACCTGTACGGCATTGCCGAGCTGCCGAACGTGATCACTTTACCCAGTGGTCGCCCGAGTTTTGAATCGCCCGATCTGCCTGATTTCAGCCTTGCGTATGCGGGAAGCACCGTTGGGGTTTTGATCAGCAGTGAAGGGAAAGTCGGTCTGGATCTCGAAATCATTCATGCCCGCAGTGCGCTGGTCAATCCGCAACAACAGTTACAGCTTTCTGCGGTAGAAAAAACCTGGATTGCCATGCAATCCGATCCGGTGGAATCCTCGCTGCAACTGTGGTGTATCCGCCAGAGCATGCTGAAAATGTCCGGCCTGAACGATCCCGGCCCGCTGACGCTCAGTCTGAATCCGGCCTCAGGCCGTTTGCGATCCACCGTCACACCGGAGGCGCAGGTGATGAGCGACATTGAAGGGTCGATTACCTGGGCATGTGCGCAATCGCCCTCGATTATCCGTTTGCAGTGCTGGCGCTACGAACCCGAAAATGGCTTCACCCGCACGCAAACCCTGTCCACCGACCAGCAATCTGAATCGCCTCACTTCATGAAGTTCGTCAGCCTGCCGCCAGCCAAATAAATCACGAACATCTCATCCATAACAGGAGTTATTCATGTCAGCTCAACCACTGAAGTTTGTCACACTGTTAGGTAGTCTGCGTAAAGCGTCTTACAACGGGATGGTCGCCCGCACCTTGCCGAAAGTGGCACCGGAAGGCGTCAGCATTGACGCGCTGCCTTCCATCGGTACATTGCCCTTGTACGATGCGGATATTCAGCAGGAAGAGGGCTTTCCGGCCGAAATCGAGGCTATCGCGCAGCAGATCCGTCAGGCAGACGGCGTGATTATCGTGACACCGGAATATAACTACTCCGTTCCGGGCGGCCTGAAAAATGCGATTGACTGGATTTCCCGCCTGCCTGATCAGCCTCTGGCCGGTAAACCGGTGCTGATCCAGACCAGTT
The DNA here is from genome assembly GCF_021276285.1 of Rahnella victoriana. NCBI lineage: Bacteria > Pseudomonadati > Pseudomonadota > Gammaproteobacteria > Enterobacterales > Yersiniaceae > Rahnella > Rahnella victoriana. Next base: position 1,678,455 of record NZ_CP089919.1, on the reverse strand, counting down.
CCATGGGGCCGGTCGGCGGCGCGCGCTGTCAGTATCATCTGCGTCAGATCCTGGTGTTCCTGGATGCGATGGTGATGAACAAACCTGAATTTATGGGCGGCGTGATCCAGAATAAAGTGGATGACCAAATCGGCGAAGTGATCGACCAGGGCACGCTCGATTTCCTGCGTGGGCAGCTGACCGCCTTTGCGGACTACACCCGCCGCGTCACCCCGTAATTCAGCCCGTCAGAAAAGCAAACAGCCCGCAAATGCGGGCTGTTTTTTTGGTATTTTGATGACCGGTTAGTGCCCGTCAACAAATGCGATTTTTAGCACAAACAACAGGGCAACCACCACCACGCACGGGCTGATTTCTTTCCAGCGGCCGGTACCCAGTTTCATCACCACGTAAGAAATGAAACCCAGCGCGATACCTTCGGTGATCGAGAAGCTGAACGGCATCATTACCGCAGTCACGAACGCCGGAACCGCTTCGGTCAGGTCATCCCAGGAAACTCGCGCCAGACTGGAAGTCATCAGCACGCCGACATAAATCAGCGCACCGGCCGCCGCGTATTCCGGCACCATCCCCGCCAGCGGGGAAATGAAGATCACCAGCAGGAACAGCAAACCGGTTACTACCGCCGTCAGGCCGGTACGACCGCCCACGGAAACGCCGGAGGTGCTTTCAATGTACGCGCCCACCGATGAAGTGCCGATAAATGCCCCCGCTACGGAAGACACGCTGTCAACGTACAGCGCCTGTTTCATCTGCGGGAACTTGCCCTGGGCATCAGCCAGACCGGCTTTATCGGTCACACCAATCAGCGTGCCGGAGGAGTCAAACAGGTTCACCAGCATGAAGGAGAAAATAACGCCCGCCAGACCGATGTTCAGCGCGCCTTTCAAATCCACCTGACCGACAACCGTGGTGATGCTCGGCGGCATCGACCAGAAACCGGTGTAATGCACGTCACCAATCATCAGGCCAATCACAGTGGTGACAATAATCGACACCAGCACAGAGGCGTGGAAGTTACGCGACGCCAGAACGGCAATAATGAAGAAGCCGAGCACGCCCAGCAGCACATTGTGCGAGGTCAGGTTACCGATAGTGACGATGGTGTCAGGGTTCGGGACAATAATGCCGGCGTTTTTCAGCCCCATCATGCCGATAAACAGCCCGATACCGGCGGTGATGCCCACACGCAGGCTGACCGGAATATTGGCAATCATCCAGTAGCGGATACGGAAAATGGTCAGCAGCAGCAAACCCACGGCACCCCAAAATATCGCGCCCATCCCGATCTGCCATGAAACACCCATCGCGCCCACGACCACAAACGCAAAGAACGCATTCAGGCCCATCGCCGGTGCCAGAGCGACCGGCAGGTTGGCGATCACGCCCATCAGAATGCTGCCGAACGCGGCAATCAGACAGGTAGTCACAAAGACGGCCTGTTTATCCATGCCTGCGACACCCAGAATCTGCGGGTTCACGAAGACGATGTAGACCATGGTCAGGAAGGTGGTTAAACCGGCGATAGTTTCTGTGCGGACGGTGGTGCCATGCTGCGTCAGTTTAAACAGACGTTCGGCCAGACCTTTACCCGCAGTCGCATTGCTCTGTGGTGTGCTCATTGGTGAGTTCCAAAATGGGGGAAAAACAATCGGGGGGTATCCTAAGGATTTTAGCCGGAAAGCGCCAGCACTGGATGTATGGGATTAAATCTATCGTTCGGGTACAGTGCCATAACGCACACCAATAGATGAACCACTCACACGGAGGAAGTATGTCACAGGTAAAATGTGTCTTTTTTGATTGCGACGGTACGCTGGTGGACAGTGAATTGTTGTGTTGCGAAGCCTATGTCGAGATGTTTGCCCATTTTGGTGTGACGGTCTCTTTCGATGAAATGTACAAAAAATACAAAGGCGTAAAGCTGTACGAAATTATCGCCATCATCAATAAAGAGCAGGGGATCGACGTGCCGAAAGAAGACATGGAAGGGGTGTTCCGCCAGCACGTCGCACGGTTGTTTGACAGCAAACTTGAGCCGATTGACGGCGCACGCGAATTACTGGAACAAATCACCGTGCCGATGTGCGTGGTCTCTAACGGCCCGGTCACCAAAATGCAGCATTCCCTCGGACTGACCGGGTTGCTGCCCTTTATGGGCGATAAGTTATTCAGTGGCTACGATTTGCAGCGCTGGAAGCCCGATCCCGCCGTGTTGTATAAAGCCGCCGAGGTCATGAACGTGCCGGTGGAAAACTGCATTCTGGTGGAAGATTCCGTGGCGGGCGCACAGGCCGGGATCACCGCAGGCATCCCGGTCTTTTACTATTGCGCCGATCCGCACAATCCCCCGCTGGATCACCCGCTGGTCACGACGTTCCACGACCTGCGTGAACTGCCGGGGATCTGGCGGGAGATGGGGTATCAGATCACGGGTTAAGGGTTTTTTCGTACGCCTGCATCCGCTTTTCCAGTTCCGTCAGGGAGCGCAGGCCATCCGCCAGCGGCAGGGTTTTATCGTTGAAGATTTCCAGTGACCACGGGCCGGTGAATCCTTTACGGTTCAGCGTGCTGACGAAATCCACCAGCGGTAAATCGCCCTGCCCCGGATAACAGCGGTAGCTGCGGCTCCACTGCTGCACATTCATGTCTTTAAACGGCGCATCAGCCAGTTGCAGGAAGCTGATTTTCTCCAGAGGCACCTCATCCAGCCGGTCGAGGTTATCGCCCACCGCCAGAATATGAAAGCTGTCGAGCACGATACCCAGCGCCGGGCTGTTGACCTCCCTTACGCGATCCCACGCCTGCCGGTAACGGTTGATGTGTTTCCCCCACGCCAGCGCTTCAAAACCGATGCGGATGTCATAGGGCTGCGCCATGTCGGCCAGCGCCGCGAGATCGGCAATCTGCACATCCCGCTCCGGCGAACTGTCGGGATCGGTGTTACTGCACACCAGCAAATGGTCGCAACCCAGTTCACTCATCAGATCAAACTGGCGACGGGCGCGGGCCAGTTTCTCAACCCGCCGCGGAGGGGGCACCCCTTCGACATCCCGGAAAGGTTGCAGCAGAAAAATACGTAAGCCGAGGGAATCGGCCAGATTACGGATAGCCGTCGGTTTGACCGGACTTTTAAGCAAATCATCTTCGAATATTTCCACGCCATCAAATCCCGCAGCGGCTATCGCTGTGAGTTTTTCGGGCAAGGTTCCTGGTACTGAAACTGTCGCAATCGAACGTAACCGGGTGGTGTCAGGCAAAATAGCGTCCTTTTCGTCAGGTTTCGATACTAACAGTAGTGGACTCTGGCAGAGCGTTCGTCAAGTGTTGTAGGCTTACGGATATGCACAGATTGTAACTGAGCGAATCAATGGTTACTCTCTGTGGCGTGAATGAGGTTAATGATGAGGATAAGACGCTGAGCAGCCAAAGTTCCCCGGCGCCGGGACGTAAAAATGATCCGATAGGGCTCAAACAACGCATTTTCGACAGCGCGCTGGCTGAATTCGCTGAATCCGGCCTGATGGGCGCGCGCATGGAAAACATCGCCTCCAATGCCAGCACCACGAAACGTATGGTGGTCTATCACTATAAGACCAAAGAAGCCCTGTACATGCTGGTTCTGGAGCACGTTTATCGCGGTATTCGTCAGCACGAGCTGGAGCTGGACTTGTCTTCATTCCCGCCCGCCGAAGCGATCGTCAAACTGGTGGAAGCCAGTTTTGATTTCCACGTCTCGCATCCGGAATTTATCCGGATTGTCTCCACGGAAAACATGCTGCGCGGCCGCTTTATCCGTCAGTCCACCAGCATCCGTGAAATTAACAAAACGGCCTTAACGCTGCTGGAAGACATCCTCGCGCGCGGTAAGCAAAGCCATCTGTTTAAGGATGACGCGCAGGCGCGTGACGTGCACCGGCTGATCAGCAGCCTGTGTGTGCATCAGGTCGCCAACCAGTATACGTTTGGCGCGTTGTTTGAAAATCCGGATGAAGTGGATTTACAGGTCGCACATTACCGCCAGCTGGCGGTGCAGGTCGCACTGCGCTATGTCATGAAGTAAGGGTATTGACCGGATGCTGTTATAGAGCGGATAGCAAAAAGGCCTCGTAAGAGGCCTTTTTTGTCGCTGAATATCAAAGACTTTTTATTCTTTATCCGCGTCGCCTTTGCCGTCGGTCAGCAATTTGTCCAGCGCATCGCCGCCCACATGACGGAAATCCTGGCCTTTGACGAAGTAGAAAATGAATTCGCAAATGTTCTGGCAACGGTCGCCGATACGCTCGATAGAACGGGCGCAGAACAACGCGGTCAGCACGCTGGGAATGGTGCGCGAATCTTCCATCATGTAGGTCATCAGCTGGCGCACAATGCCTTCATATTCCTGATCCACTTTCTTGTCTTCACGGTAAATACGTACCGCTTCGTCAAGATCCATACGCGCAAAGGCATCCAGTACATCATGCAGCATCTGCACGGTGTGGCGGCCAAGCGACTCCAGACTCACCAGCAAAGGCTGGTGCAGGTGCGAGAATTTTTCCAGCGCCGTACGGCAGATTTTATCCGCCACGTCGCCGATACGTTCCAGCTCAGAAATGGTTTTGATGATCGCCATGACTAAACGCAGGTCGCTGGCGGTCGGCTGGCGCTTGGCAATAATGCGCACGCAGGCTTCGTCGATCGCCACTTCCATCATGTTCACTTTGTCATCGCCCTGAATGACCTGCTGCGCCAGTTCCGCATCCTGATTGTGCATGGCGGTGATGGCATCTGTCAGTTGCTGCTCAACCAGGCCACCCATCGCCAGAACCTGCGTACGGATATGCTCCAGCTCGGCATTGAACTGGCCGGATATATGTTTGTTTAAGTTCAGGTTGTCCATTGTTCTTACCTCAACCGTAGCGGCCAGTAATGTAATCTTCAGTCTGTTTGCGCGCTGGTGACGTGAACAGCGAGTCAGTGTCGCTGTATTCGATCAGTTCGCCCAGATACATAAACGCAGTGCGATCTGAACAACGCGCAGCCTGCTGCATGTTGTGAGTCACGATCACCACGGTGTAATCAGATTTTAGCTCGGTGATCAGCTCTTCGATACGGCCGGTAGAGATCGGATCCAGCGCGGAGCACGGTTCATCGAGCAGCAGAACGTCAGGGCGGATCGCAATACCCCGTGCGATACACAGACGCTGTTGCTGACCGCCGGACAGGCTGTAACCGCTCTGGTGCAGCTTGTCTTTGGATTCATTCCACAACGCGGCTTTGGTCAGCGCCCATTGCACACGCTCATCCATATCGGTGCGGGAAAGTTTTTCAAACAGACGGACACCGAAAGCGATGTTGTCGTAAATCGACATCGGGAATGGCGTCGGTTTCTGGAAGACCATGCCGACTTTGGCGCGCAGCAGCGCGATATCCTGTTTATCGACCAGAATGTTTTCGCCATCGAGCAGGATCTCGCCTTCCGCGTGCTGTTCCGGATACAGCTGGTACATTTTGTTAAACGTACGCAGCAGCGTGGATTTGCCACAACCAGACGGGCCGATGAATGCCGTGACTTCGTTCTTAGCGATATCCAGGGAAATATTTTTCAGCGCGTGGAATTTGCCGTAATAAAAGTTCAGATCGCGAACCTGAATTTTGCTGTTGGATGCGTCAGTCATTCTCAGACATCTCTCTTATTCGCGCGCCGCGTGGCGACGCCGGGTAAACAGTGACGGCAGGCGATATCGTCTGCCATCAATAATGAATCAACTTATTGCTTTTTCGGGGCGAAAATCACACGCGCCAGAATATTGAGCAACAGTACGCACACCGTAATCAGCAGCACGCCCGCCCAGGCCAGTTGTTGCCATTCGCCAAACGGGCTCATCGCAAACTTAAAGATAGTGACCGGCAGGTTGGCAATCGGCTGCATCATGTCTGTGCTCCAGAACTGGTTGGAGAGCGACGTAAACAGCAGCGGTGCGGTTTCACCGGCAATACGGGCAATGGCCAGCAGGATGCCGGTGATGATGCCGGAAACCGAGGCTTTCAGGGTGATGGCCGAAATCATTTTCCATTTTGGCGTCCCCAGCGCATAAGCCGCTTCACGCAGGCTGTCAGGCACCAGTTTCAGCATGTTTTCCGTGGTACGGATAACAATTGGGATCTGTAACAACGCCAGCGCCAGCACGCCCGCCCAGCCAGAGAAGTGCCCCATTTTTGCCACCATAATGGTGTACACAAACAGGCCGACAACGATGGAAGGTGCGGAAAGCAGAATGTCGTTAATGAAACGAATGAATTCCGCCAGCCAGGACTTACGGCCATATTCGGCGAGATAAATCCCCGCCATGACGCCCAGTGGCGTACCAATCACCGTGGCCCACAAAATCAGTAGTCCGCTGCCCGCAATGGCGTTCGCCAGACCGCCGCCTGCGGTATTCGGTGGCGGCGTATTTTGCGTAAACAGCGCCAGCGACATGCCATCAACGCCTTTAACAACGGTGGTAAACAGGATCCACACCAGCCAGAACAGGCCAAACGCCATGGTCATCATGGAGACCATCAGCGCCAGACGGTTTTTCTGACGACGCCATGCCTGACGTTTACGACGTGATTCCAGTAATGCTGCGTTACTTTGCATTTCGAGTGTCGTCATCTTAACGGCCCTCTTTCTTAGCCAGACGCAGGATCATGACTTTTGACAGCGCCAGAACAATAAAGGTGATGACGAACAGGATCAGGCCCAGTTCCATCAGTGCAGCGGTGTGCAGACCGGCTTCCGCTTCGGCGAATTCGTTGGCCAGCGCCGAAGTGATACTGTTGCCCGGCGCGTACAGTGAGACGCTGTCGAGCTGGTAGGTGTTACCAATGATAAAGGTCACCGCCATGGTTTCGCCCAGCGCGCGGCCAAGGCCAAGCATTACGCCGCCAATCACGCCGTTTTTGGTGAACGGCAGCACGATGCGCCAGATCACTTCCCACGTGGTGCAGCCAATACCGTAAGCAGATTCTTTCATCATCACCGGCGTTTGCTCGAACACGTCACGCATGACGGAGGCAATGTACGGGATGATCATGATGGCAAGAATGACGCCTGCTGCCAGAATGCCGATACCAAACCCCGGCCCGGCGAACAGTGCGCCGACAATCGGGATACCTGAAAGGACGTCGCCTACCGGTGTCTGGAAGTACTGCGCAAACAGCGGGGCGAAAACGAACAGACCCCACATGCCGTAAACAATACTGGGGATGGCCGCCAGCAGTTCAATCGCGATACCCAGCGGGCGTTTCATCCAGTTCGGCGCCAGCTCGGTGAGGAATAATGCGATACCAAAGCTGACCGGAACCGCAATCAGCAGGGCAATCACGGAGGTCACGACCGTGCCGTAAATCGGCACCAGCGCACCGAATTGCTCGTTCGGCGCATCCCAGGTTTTCGTCCACAGGAAAGACAGCCCGAACTTTTCAATGCTGGGTAACGACGCGATAAACAGCGAGACGATAATACCGCCCAGCATAAATAGCACAATCAGCGCAGCCAGTTTGACCAGCGCGCCGAAGAGGATGTCACCGTTTTTGCTGGGTGCCTTAATAGCCGGCTTGTATTCAGCCATACCACTCTCTTTTAATTCAGATTTAATTCCCTCCCCGGCCGGAGAGGGAATGAAGCAGAAGACTTGTACTCTATATCAGACCCGAGGCCAGATCCTAGTAAAGTGCTTTACCGCTGCTGTCTTTGATATTGGTTTTCCAGGCTGCGCGGATCTGCTCAACAACAGAATCAGGCAGTGCGGCGTAATCCAAATCGGTGGTCAGTTTGTTGCCGTTTTTGTAAGCCCAGTCGAAGAACTTCAGCACTTCAGTGCCTTTCTCTGCATTTTGCTGGTCTTTGTAAATCAGGATAAAGGTGGTGGAACTGATTGGCCACGCGTTATCACCTTTCTGATTGGTCAGGTCCTGAGCGAAGGTTTTGCTCCAGTCAGCGCCTTTGGCGGCTGCACTGAAGGATTCTTCAGTCGGGCTGATCGCTTTACCATCGGCATCCACCAGTTTGGTGTAAGCCAGGTTGTTTTGTTTGGCGTAGGCATATTCTACGTAACCGATTGAACCCGGCAGACGCTGTACGAAAGCGGCCACGCCGTCGTTACCTTTGCCGCCCAGACCGGTAGGCCAGTTAACCGTAGAACCTGAACCGATTTTGTCTTTCCACTCGCTGTTCACTTTCGCCAGATAGCTGGTGAACACGAAGGAAGTACCGGAACCATCCGCACGGCGAACCACCGCGATATTGGTGTCTGGCAGTGTCACGCCCGGGTTCAGCTTAGTGATCGCCGCGTCGTTCCACTTTTTAATTTTGCCGAGGTAGATGTCACCCAGCGTCGCGCCATCCAGCGTCAGCTGACCAGATTTGATGCCCGGGATGTTCACCGCCAGTACCACGCCACCGATCACGGTAGGGAACTGGAACAGGCCATTTTTGTCGAGATCTTCTTGTTTCATCGGTGCATCAGATGCGCCGAAATCCACCGTTTTGGCGATGATTTGTTTCACGCCGCCGGAAGAACCGATGCCCTGATAGTTAACCTGAGTACCGGTGGCTTTCTGATAAGCGTCTGCCCATTTCGCGTAGACAGGGGCAGGGAAAGTACCGCCAGCGCCAGTCAGGTTAGTGGCAGCGAAAGCAGACGTTGCTGTGAGGGAGAAAGTCGCTGCTACAAGACCGGCGACGGTGTTACGCATCAATTTCATGTTCCACTCCTGGTGGTTTTAAACTTCCCGACTGATGTCGACGTTAATTAAAGTGTTTGGCACAGGAGGAAAATAGGACAGTTTAGTGACAGTAAAATGTACGTTATATGACAGTTTTATGACACTGGTCACAATTCGAACGTTACGGGCAAAAAGCGGGGGTTTTACGAGGGAAATGCCGGTTTTGACACCGGCTGAAGACAAAAAACGGTCAGATTATCGCCCTTTCTTCTTCCGTCCCGGCTGTGCAAAACGCTTGCGGGACGCAGCGTTAGCGTCTGGCTTTTCCGTATTTTTCGGTTTTGTGACAGCGGGTTTTTTCGCCTGAGCAGGTTTGGCTGGCGCTTTTTTGGTCGGTTTTTCTTCTGATGAGGAGTTTTCAATTAACCGGAACAGTTCGATCAACTCGTCATCGGTTAAATCACGCCATTCACCGAGCGGAACACCTTTCAGATTGATGTTCATGATACGCACGCGCTCAAGCTTCGTGACTTCGTAACCGAAATGCTTGGTCATACGGCGGATCTGGCGGTTAAGCCCCTGCACCAGCGTAATACGAAACACCATCGGTGCTTCTTTCTTCACTTTGCATTTTTTGGTCACGGTTCCGAGCATCGGCACGCCCGCGCCCATACCGGCAATAAACTCATCAGTGATCGGTTTGTTGACGGTCACGACGTATTCTTTTTCGTGGTCGTTACCGGCGCGCAGGATTTTGTTGACCAGATCGCCGTGGTTGGTCAGTAAAATCAGTCCCTGCGAATCTTTGTCCAGACGGCCAATCGGGAAGACACGTTTGCTGTGGTTAACGAAATCACGGATGTTGTCCCGTTCACCTTCTTCCATCGTCGTGATAATACCGACCGGCTTGTTCAGCGCGATAAGCACCAGATCTTCTTCATCACGCGGCTCGATAAGCTGACCGTTAACTTTCACCACATCGCCGGCAAATACCTGAGCACCTACCGCGGCACGCCTGCCGTTGATAAAAACATTTCCCTGTTCGATGTAACGATCGGCATCGCGGCGCGAGCAGATACCGCTCTCGCTAATGTATTTGTTAAGACGAATGGAGGAGTTGTTCAGCATTCAGCAAAGCACCTTCGTAAAAAACGCGAACTATACCTTATCCGGCGCGGGTTACGAAGTCCGTGACACAGAATCGTGACCGCGGCTGACAAAGAAAAAAGCCGGTAATGAAAAAAAAGCGCCCCGGGAGGCGCTTAGACATTCCATGACTGAAACCGGTCGGTTTTATTCGACGGTCACAGATTTCGCCAGGTTACGCGGCTGATCCACGTCAGTCCCTTTAATCAGGGCAACATAGTAAGACAGCAGCTGTAACGGCACGGTGTAGAAAATCGGTGCGACGATCTCTTCAACGTGTGGCAACTGGATAATCTTCATGCCTTCGCTGTCGGTGAAACCGGCGTCCTGATCGGCAAAGACGTACAACAACCCGCCACGGGCGCGCACTTCTTCGATATTCGATTTCAGTTTTTCCAGCAGCTCATTGTTCGGCGCAACGACGATCACCGGCATATCTGCATCGATCAGCGCCAGCGGGCCATGTTTCAGCTCGCCCGCCGCATAGGCTTCCGCATGAATATACGAAATCTCTTTCAGCTTCAGCGCACCTTCCATCGCGATCGGGTACTGATCGCCACGGCCAAGGAACAGCGCGTGATGCTTGTCAGAGAAACCTTCTGCCAGCGTTTCGATGGTTTTATCCAGCGACAGCATTTGTTCAATACGCGCAGGTAACGCCTGAAGCGCGTGAACGATGTCGTGCTCGACCTGAGGATCCATACCTTTCAGGCGGCCCATACGCGCCACCAGCATCAGCAGAACGGTCAGCTGCGTGGTGAACGCTTTGGTTGAGGCCACACCGATTTCGGTACCAGCTTTGGTCATCAGCGCCAGATCGGACTCACGCACCAGAGAAGAACCGGCCACGTTACACACTGCCAGAGATCCGAGATAACCCAGTTCTTTCGACAGGCGCAACGCTGCCAGCGTATCAGCCGTTTCGCCAGACTGAGACAGCGTGATGATCAGGCTGCCCGGACGCACGGCGGATTTGCGATAGCGGAATTCTGAGGCGATTTCGACGTCACACGGCATCCCCGCCAGCGACTCGAACCAGTAACGCGCCACCATACCGGAGTTGTATGAGGTGCCGCAGGCGATAATCTGCACGTGCTGAACACGGGAGAGAATTTCGTCAGCTTTTTCACCCAGCTCGCTCAGGTTGACTTCGCCGTGACTGAAACGCCCTTCCAGAGTGTTTTTGATCGCCAGCGGTTGTTCGTAAATCTCTTTTTGCATGTAGTGACGGTAAACGCCTTTATCACCGGCGTCGTACTGCACTTTGGATTCGATTTCCACACGCTCAACGGCATGACCATTTTTGTCATATACGCTGACGGAACGACGTTTCACTTCGGCCACATCGCCTTCTTCCAGGAACAGGAAGCGACGGGTCACCGGCAGCAGCGCCAGCTGATCGGAAGCAATGAAGTTTTCTCCGACGCCACGACCAATCACCAGCGGGCTGCCGGAACGGGCGGCGACCAGAACGGACGGATCACGCCGGTCCATCACTACGGTGCCGTATGCGCCACGCAGTTGCGGGATCACCCGCTGAACCACTTCCAGCAGCGTGCCGCCCTGAAGTTGTTCCCAATGCACCAGATGCGCGATCACTTCGGTATCCGTTTCGGAATCAAAACGGTAGCCGCGTTCAATCAGTAATTCACGCAGAGGTTCGTGGTTTTCGATAATGCCGTTATGCACCACGGCAATGTAATCAGATACATGCGGATGAGCGTTCGCTTCAGAAGGTTCGCCGTGTGTTGCCCAGCGGGTGTGAGCAATTCCGGTGCCGCCATGCAAAGGATGTTGATCCAGTGCATCAGCCAGCATCTGGACTTTACCCAGACGACGCAAGCGCCCCATTTTCCCGTCGGCATCGATGACAGCCAGACCGGCAGAGTCATACCCGCGGTATTCGAGACGGCGTAAACCTTCTAACAGAATTTCAGCAATATCGCGTTGCGCTACTGCGCCTACAATTCCACACATCAGTTTTATTCCTATTGAAGGTCTTTCGGGACCTTTTTTGATGCCTGACCTGATTTATCCGCAAGCCCCGTTTTCCGGTGTACTTGCGGTTCCCCGAGCCTTGTAGAGAGTTGGGGATTATTATGAACAGCTTATTTTTTCTTTACCGGTTTCTGCCAGTCAGGTTTATGCACCTGCGGCACCCGACTTAACAGTAAACCATTGTCCGGCACGTCGCGCGTGACCGTAGTACCGGCAGCGATCGTCACGTTATTACCCACGATGACAGGCGCAACCAGTTGTGAATCTGAACCGACAAAGACATCGTGACCGATGATGGTTTTATGCTTGTTCACACCATCATAGTTGCAGGTGATGGTGCCTGCGCCGATGTTCACGTTATCCCCGATCTCAGCATCGCCGAGGTAGGAAAGATGGCCGGCTTTGGAGCCTTTGCCCAGACGCGCTTTTTTGATTTCAACAAAATTGCCGACATGTGCGCCTTCCGCCAGTTCCGCGCCGGGACGCAGACGGGCGAAAGGACCGACAGTGCAGCCGCTTTCCAGCACGGCGTCTTCGAAAACGCTGTACGGGCTGACTTCACAGTCATCGCCAATCACGCAGTTTTTCAGAACACAGCCGGTGCCGATTTTGACGCGATCACCCAGTTTGACGTGACCTTCGATAATGACATTCGTGTCGATCAGCACATCGATACCGTGGGCCAGTTCACCACGCAAATCAAACCGGGCAGGATCCATCAGCATGACGCCTTCGAGTAACAGGCGCTCTGCCTGCTCACTCTGGTATACGCGCTCAAGACGGGACAGTTGCAGACGGTTATTCACGCCATCCACTTCACTGTTACGCGCCGGATGAACCGTGGCGATGACATGCCCTTCGGCATGCGCCATCGCAATGATATCGGTGATGTAATATTCACCCTGCGCATTGTTGTTATTCAGCTGGCTCAGCCACCGTTTGAATGACGCGCCATTGGCCACCAGAATTCCGGTGTTAATTTCGCGAATTTTCAGCTGTTCTTCGCTGGCGTCTTTCTGCTCAATGATGCCGGTAACAATACCGTTCTCGCGGACAATACGGCCATAACCTGTGGGATCATCGAGTACGACAGTCAGCAAACCAATGCCACCTTCCGGTTTGGCTTGCAGTAAATTATTCAGCGTATCGACGGAAATCAGCGGAACATCGCCGTACAGCATCAGCACATCTTCGTCATCGGCAAAGTAAGGTGCCGCCTGCTGCATCGCATGACCGGTACCCAGTTGCTCCGCCTGCAATACCCAGTTCAGATCACTGCCTGCCAGATTTTTCTTCAGCAAATCACCACCGTGACCATAGACCAGATGCACGTTGCGGGCGCCCACCTGCGTGGCCGCATCAATGACGTGCTGAACCATTGGCTTGCCCGCCAGGGGATGAAGAACTTTAGGAAGGTTGGAGTACATGCGTGTTCCCTTGCCCGCGGCAAGGATCACCACACTCAGTGTGCTGTTCGACATAGGTAACCTGACAAATCCAATTTGAGTGACAAAAGTAACCCGTTCGCTGCACGGATTACTACATATTTCGCTTCTAAAACCACCGGCAAGCCGCAGCCTGCAAGGGTTGAACAAGGTATAGACTACACCAAAAAATCTGAGGGTAAAGTGTCCGGTAATCACCCAAGTATTCCATTAAAAACAGAAATTAGCCTTGGGAAAAACACTGAAAAACGGCTTTTTTAAAAGCAAAAAAAAAGCGACCCGAAGGTCGCTTTTTAAACTGATGTCGTTACATCGCTTTTCTGGTCAGTTCGATAACGCGAAGTTTCGCGATCGCCTTAGCCAGTTCCGCTGACGCCTGAGCGTAATCAACGTCGCCGTGAGAACCACTAATGTGTTCTTCCGCTTTGCGCTTAGCTTCAAGCGCGCGCGCTTCGTCGAGGTCTTGCCCACGGATTGCAGTATCAGCCAACACGGTCGTTGCATTCGGTTGCACCTCAAGGATGCCACCGGAAAGATAGATATACTCTTCTTCACCGTGTTCTTTAACAATGCGCACCATGCCAGGCTTGATGGCGGTGAGCAGCGGAGCATGCCCCGGGAAAATACCCAGTTCGCCTTCGCTACCCGTCACCTGGATCTTTTGTACCATGCCTTCAAACATACGTTTTTCGGCACTGACAACATCCAGATGGTAAGCTTTTTCAGCCATGTCATCCTCTCTCACAACAAGCTAGCGTTACAGTTTCTTGGCTTTTTCCACTGCTTCATCAATGGTGCCAACCATGTAGAACGCTTGTTCCGGCAGGTGATCGTAGTCGCCGTCCATAATGCCTTTGAAACCACGAATGGTATCTTTCAGCGATACGAACTTGCCCGGAGAACCGGTGAAGACTTCGGCCACGAAGAATGGCTGGGAAAGGAAACGTTCGATCTTACGCGCACGGGATACAGCCAGCTTGTCATCTTCTGACAGCTCATCCATACCGAGGATCGCGATGATATCTTTCAGTTCCTTGTAACGCTGCAGAATAGACTGCACGCCACGAGCCACATCATAGTGTTCCTGACCAACAACCAGTGGATCCAGCTGACGGCTGGTAGAATCCAGTGGGTCAACCGCCGGGTAGATACCCAGTGACGCGATCTGACGGCTCAGTACCACGGTCGCATCTAAGTGAGCGAAGGTGGTGGCTGGGGATGGGTCAGTCAAGTCATCCGCAGGGACGTAAACGGCCTGTACGGAGGTGATAGAACCACTTTTGGTTGAGGTGATACGTTCTTGCAGAGCGCCCATCTCTTCCGCCAGCGTTGGCTGATAACCTACCGCCGATGGCATACGGCCCAGAAGTGCGGACACTTCGGTACCGGCCAGGGTATAACGGTAAATGTTGTCAACGAACAGCAGTACGTCACGACCTTCATCACGGAATTTCTCCGCCATGGTCAGGCCGGTCAGTGCAACGCGCAGACGGTTACCTGGTGGCTCATTCATCTGGCCATACACCAGGGAAACTTTGTCGATAACGTTGGATTCGGTCATTTCGTGGTAGAAGTCGTTACCCTCACGAGTACGCTCACCCACGCCTGCAAACACAGAATAACCGGAGTGCTCGATCGCGATGTTACGGATCAGCTCCATCATGTTTACAGTTTTACCAACACCCGCACCACCGAACAGACCGACTTTACCGCCCTTAGCGAACGGACACATCAGGTCCATAACTTTGATGCCGGTTTCCAGCAGTTCCTGGGAGTTTGCCAGCTCTTCATAAGAAGGCGCAGCACGGTGAATCGCACGACGTTCTTCTTCGCCGATTGCACCTTTCATGTCGATTGGTTCACCCAATACGTTCATGATACGGCCCAGTGTTGCAACACCCACCGGTACTTCGATTGGGTGTTCCAGGTTGTTCACTTTCAGACCGCGACGCAGGCCGTCTGAGGTACCCATTGCGATACAACGAACAACGCCGCCGCCTAACTGTTGCTGTACTTCCAGCACCAGTTTGGAGGTACCGTTTTCTACCTCAAGAGCATTGTACACGTTCGGTACTGCATCCTGAGGGAACTCGACGTCCACCACGGCGCCGATTACCTGGATAATCTTTCCAGTAGCCATCTTGAATCCTCTACGTAATTCGTAAACCTAGCTTAAACCGCGGAGGCTCCCCCGACGATCTCGGTGAGTTCCTGAGTGATGCTGGCCTGACGAGCTTTGTTGTATACCAACTGCAGCTCTTTGATCAGGCTGCCGCCGTTATCGGTTGCGGCTTTCATCGCTACCATTCGCGCGGCCTGTTCGCTGGCCAGGTTTTCTACGACGCCCTGATAAACCTGAGATTCCACATAGCGACGCAGGAGGGTATCCAGCAGTGCTTTAGGGTCCGGCTCATACAGGTAATCCCAGGATTTTTTCGCCAGTTCGCCGTCTTCTGCCGGTGGCAGAGGCAACAACTGAACGATGCGTGGTTCCTGAGACATGGTATTGACGAATTTATTGCTAACAACGCATAACTTGTCTAAACGACCTTCGTCGAAAGCCTGCAACATCACTTTCACCGGTCCGATCAGTTCTGACAGAGAAGGGTTATCCCCCATGCCAGTCACCTGAGCAACAACGTTGCCCCCAACGGAGCCGAAGAAAGAGGCTGCTTTGGAACCGATCAGGGCGAGATCAACTTCAACACCTTTTTCGGACCAGCCTTTCATCTCTGACAGCAGTTTTTTGAACAGGTTAATGTTCAGACCACCACAAAGACCACGGTCGGTAGACACCACCAGATACCCGACGCGCTTAATTTCGCGCTCATCCAGGTACGGGTGCTTGTATTCCAGATTCCCAAGCGCAAGGTGACCAATCACTTCACGGATGGTTTCTGCATAAGGACGGCTGGCCGCCATGCGATCCTGCGTTTTACGCATTTTGGAGGCGGCGACCATTTCCATCGCTTTAGTGATCTTTTGCGTGTTTTGCACGCTGCTGATCTTACTACGTATCTCTTTTCCGCCGGCCATCTCTGCTTCTCCTCATGACCAAACGGCCTGCTGCTTATCTGCCAGAGGCAGGGCAGCAAGGCCGCCAGGTATTACCAGGACTGGGTTGCTTTGAAGGTATCGAGGATATTTTTGAATTTACCCTCGATCTCATCGTTATACGCACCAGTTTGGTTGATTTGCTGCAGAAGCTCGCCGTGCTCACGGTCGGCGTAAGCCAACAGTGCCGCTTCGAAGCTACCGACTTTAGACAACTCAACGTCTTCCAGATAACCACGTTCTGCTGCGAAGATGATCAGAGACTGCGCAACGATTGACATCGGAGCGTATTGTTTCTGTTTCAGCAGCTCAGTCACTTTCTGACCGTGGTTCAGCTGTTTACGGGTTGCCTCATCCAGATCAGAAGCGAACTGCGAGAACGCAGCCAGCTCACGATACTGTGCCAGAGCGGTACGAATACCACCGGACAGTTTCTTCATGATCTTAGTCTGAGCAGCACCACCAACACGGGATACCGAAATACCCGGGTTAACCGCAGGACGAATACCGGCGTTGAACAGGTTGGATTCCAGGAAGATCTGACCATCGGTAATCGAGATTACGTTGGTCGGAACGAACGCGGAAACGTCACCCGCTTGCGTTTCGATGATCGGAAGCGCAGTCAGGGAACCGGTTTTGCCTTTCACTTCACCCTTGGTGAATGCTTCAACATACTCGGCGTTAACACGCGCAGCACGTTCCAGCAGACGGGAGTGGAGATAGAAAACGTCGCCTGGGTAAGCTTCACGACCTGGTGGACGACGAAGCAGCAGGGAAATCTGACGGTAAGCAACAGCCTGTTTAGACAGGTCATCATAAACGATCAGTGCGTCTTCGCCGCGGTCACGGAAGTATTCACCCATTGCGCAACCGGAGTACGGTGCCAGGTATTGCAGTGCAGCAGATTCTGATGCAGTTGCAACAACAACGATGGTGTTTGCCAGTGCGCCGTGCTCTTCCAGTTTACGAACCACGTTAGAAATGGTGGACGCTTTCTGGCCGATAGCCACATAGATACATTTGATGCCGGAATCGCGCTGGTTGATGATCGCATCGATCGCCAGAGCTGTTTTACCGGTTTGACGGTCGCCGATGACCAGTTCACGCTGACCACGACCGATTGGGATCATGGCATCAACGGACTTATAACCTGTCTGCACAGGTTCATCGACGGACTGACGTTCGATAACGCCAGGTGCGATTGCTTCAACAGCGGAGAAGCCGTCGTGCTCTACCGGACCTTTACCGTCAATTGGCGCACCCAGGGTGTTAACAACGCGGCCCAGCAGGCCACGGCCAACTGGAACTTCCAGGATACGGCCAGTACATTTTACTTTCATACCTTCGGCGAGGTCAGCGTAAGGGCCCATGACAACGGCACCTACGGAGTCGCGCTCCAGGTTCAGGGCGATAGCGTAGCGGTTACCCGGCAGCGCAATCATTTCGCCTTGCATGACATCGGCTAAGCCGTGCACGCGGATGATCCCGTCACTGACGGAAACGATAGTACCTTCATTGTGAGCTTCGCTCACCACATTGAACTGAGCAATGCGCTGCTTGATCAGTTCGCTGATTTCGGTGGAATTCAGTTGCATGCTCCAGTCCCCTTAAGACTGCAAGACGTCTGCCAGGCGTTCAAGACGACTGCGAACGCTGCCATCAATCACCATATCACCTGCACGGATTACGACACCGGCAAGAACAGACTTGTCAATTTTGCAATTCAGCTTAACTTTGCGAGACAGACGTTTTTCCATCGCAGCAGCAATTTTTGCCTGCTGTTCTTCCGAAAGCGGATTGGCTGAGGTTACTTCAACCTCAGCAACAGCCTCGAGAGAGGCGCGCAGTTCAATAAACTGCTCCAGCACTTCCGGAAGAACGCGTAAACGTCCATTTTCGGCCATTACCTTAATCAGGTTTTGGCCTGCGTCGTCGAGTTGTTCACCACATACGGCAATAAACGTGTTAGACAAAGTTTCTGGCGCGCTAGCACCGGAAAGCAGTTCTTCAATTTGTTCATTGCGCGTGACTTCAGCCGTGAACGCTAACATGGACTGCCAGCGGTCTAAGCTTTGGTGCTCAACGGCAAAGTCAAAAGCTGCTTTGGCGTAGGGGCGAGCTACAGTTACAAATTCAGACATCAGCCCCTCCCTCCTTACAGTTCAGCGACCAGTTTATCAACGATGTCGCTGTTAGCAGCTTCATCCACGGAACGTTCGATGATCTTCTCGGCGCCAGCAATGGCCAAAATCCCGACTTGCTTACGCAACTCTTCACGGGCGCGTTGGCGTTCGGCGTCGATCTCTGCCTTGGCTTGCGTCACGATCTTGTTACGTTCCTGCTCGGCTTCAGCTTTTGCTTCGTCGACGATTTGAGCTTTACGCTTGTTCGCCTGATCGATGATTACCTGAGCTTCAGCTTTGGCTTTCTTCAGTTGGTCGGTCGCATCGGCTTGCGCTAAGTCCAGCTCTTTTTTGGCACGTTCTGCGGAAGATAAACCTTCAGAAATTTCTTTCTGACGTTTTTCGATGGCAGCCATAATTGGCGGCCATACGTACTTCATGCAGAACCAGACAAACAGGACGAACGCGATAGCCTGGCCGAGGATTGTTGCGTTAAGATTCACAGCACAATGCCTCTTTCAAAGTGAATTATTTGATGTAGTTCGATTAACGCTGAGCGAACTCAGTGTTAGGCGACAGCAAACATCACGTACAGACCCAGACCAACCGCAATCATTGGGATTGCATCGACCAGACCCATAACGATAAAGAACTGTGTACGCAACAGAGGGATCAGGTCAGGCTGACGTGCAGCACCTTCCAAGAATTTACCACCCAAGATGCCGATACCGATCGCAGCACCGATTGCCGCCAGGCCCATCATCACAGCGGCAGCCATGTACAGCAGATCCATACTCAGGTTTTCCATGACAGTCTCCAGTTTGTTTCAGTTAAAACGCAGTAGTGTTGAAAGAAAATCAGTGTTTTTCAGATGCCATCGAGAGATAGACGATCGTCAGAACCATGAAAATAAAGGCTTGTAGCGTAATGATCAGGATGTGGAAAATGGCCCAAGGCACATTCAGAACCCACTGTGACCACCACGGCAACAGGCCAGCAATAAGGATGAAGATCAACTCACCCGCATACATATTGCCAAACAGTCGCAGACCCAGTGAAACTGGTTTAGACAGCAGGCTGACACCTTCAAGAATCAGGTTAATCGGAATGAAAACCGGATGATTGAATGGCTGCATTGTCAGTTCTTTAATGAAACCGCCAAAGCCTTTCATCTTAATGCTATAGAAAAGAATCAGAATGAATACGCCAAGTGCCATGGACAACGTGATGTTCACGTCAGCCGTAGGAACCACACGCAACGCTGGCAGACCAAAGATGTGCTCGCCAATGAATGGCAGCAAATCGATTGGCAGCAAATCCATCAGGTTCATCATAAACACCCAGACGAAGACGGTCAGCGCGAGAGGTGCAATCACTTTGCTTTTGCCGTGATACATGTCACGCACGCTGCTGTCGACGAAACCAACGACCAGTTCAACTGCAGTTTGCAGTTTACCCGGTACACCGCTGGTGGCGTTTTTGGCTACGCGATGGAAAATAACCAGAAAGAGTACTCCGAGGAACACGGAGAAAAACATCGAATCGATGTTAATCGACCAGAATCCCGTCCCGATCTGAAGCTGAGTCAGATGGTGACCGATATACTCTTGTGGAGTAGAGATTTCTCCTGATGCAGACATGATGCCTCTTACCCTTTAGTAGTTAAGTACGGTAACTGTTAATGACGGCCGGTGCCAAAATCTGAGTCATCAACACCGATAAATAGGCCAACCCCAACGGAGCAAAAGCCGCCTTAAACAGGCCAAGTGCGATAACCATTAAGATCACCGTAACCAGCACCTTCAGCGCTTCCCCGATTGCAAAGGACCAGGCAACCCGTCCAGAGACCGTTGTTTGCGCCTGATGGCGCCATGCAAACAGCATGAACAGTACATTTGGCACCCAGGCGGCCAACCCACCCATAAGAGCCGATGTGGTCCATTCCAGGCTTTTGAAGCCAAATACTGCACTGAGCAGAACAAAGGTCAATAACTGCAGTATCAACAGCTTTCTGGCAACCTTCACACTATGTGTACTGTGTAAAATACCGGATACAGACATGACGTTTGTTCTCTCCGTATCGAGTACCTAGCTGGAGGTATACTGAATGCCGTATATCACTGCCTTTACTGTTTTGAGTCAAGCAGCAAAAACCGAGCAAATTATACGGGGCACAGGAACGAATTCAATGGATAAGTAGCGAAAAGGTGAACAATTATTTAAATTTTCCTCTTCATCACTATTTTGACAACCAAACTATAGCTGAATTTGCCCTTTTTACTTTGATTCGGTTATTTCATCACCCGACAAAGAAGCGTGCACTGGATCACATAATTAACTCGGGTCCCTTTATATACCCAGCGCGGTTTGAATGTCTTTAGCTAATCAGGCCTTTTAAAAGCTATATAAATCAAATTGTTAATGGAATATTGTTCGAATATCCAACTTATTTAAAAATAGACTCGATTTATTTACACAACAACCCAACAAATAACAACATTTTCATTACAAGTTGAATATCAGCGGCTTGATGGGGCTTCAATTTCAAAAGTGACTATTACAGTCAGGATTAAAATAAAAACATCTCCAAAATGCTATCAGTCTGTAAAAATGCGGTGATGAGGACGTTCTCACAGTTATATAATTAGCCTGCTCATTTTAACCCCGATAACACATGCATTTTTTAAATATTATTTGATAAATCTCAACTTTAGTTTGCGCTGAGAATGATCAAATGACGTTCCCCGTCAAGTTCCGGTACCTGCAACTTAATCACGGATTCCAGAGTGATACCTTCCGGCAACACAGCCAGTTCATCATCAGGACGCACACCCTTCAGGGCATAAAAACGCCCCTGCCCTTTCTCCGGCAAATGATGACACCAGGACAACATGTCCTGCATTGAGGCAAAGGCACGGCTGATCACGCCATCAAACGGTGGCTCAGGCTGAAACTCCTCCACACGGCTTTGTACCGGCTCGATATTTTTCAGACCCAGTTCGTGCTGAACCTGACGCAGGAAGCGTACCCGCTTCCCCAGACTGTCCAGCAGGGTGAAGTGTGAATCGGGGCGAACAATAGCAAGAGGAATGCCCGGCAGGCCCGGTCCGGTACCGACATCAATGAAACGGCTGCCTTGCAAATGCTCATTCACCACGATGCTGTCCATGATATGACGCACCAGCATTTGCATCGGGTCACGCACAGACGTCAGATTATAAGCCTTGTTCCACTTATGCAGCAGTTCAACATAGCCAATCAGTTGCTGTTTTTGCTGATCGGGTAACGCTATTCCTGCCGCAGCAAGCAGCGAGTCCAGTTTCTTTTGCACAGTGAATCCTCAGACAGAGTCGGTATTCCGGGAACAGCCCGGAGGGGAAATGATAAAACACTCAGAAAGACGGGAAAAGTAAGAATTGACCGCCGCTTTGGAAGCAAAGGGCGGTCATCAGACAGGCGGTTTATGCGCTGCGGCGCAGCAAACCTTGTTTTTTAAGCCAGATCAGCAAAATTGAGATCGCCGCCGGGGTAATCCCGGAGATCCGCGATGCCTGACCAATGGAGGTCGGCTTGTGATCATTGAGTTTGGCGATCACTTCGTTTGACAGGCCATTGACCTGGCGGTAGTCGAGATCGACAGGTAATACGGTGTTTTCGTTACGCTGTTGTTTTTCAATCTCTTCCTGCTGACGGGCGATATAACCTTCGTATTTGATCTGGATTTCAACCTGTTCTGCCGCCTGCACATCCGGTACGGCAGGCGCAAACGGTGAAAGGCGGGTGATCAGCTCATAAGTCATTTCAGGACGACGCAGTAACTCTTCCGCACTGGCTTCTTTGGAAAGTGGAGCAGAAAGATGCGCGTTGATTTCGTCCACCTGGGCGTGGTGAGGATTGACCCAGATGCCACGCAGACGCTGACGTTCCTGCTCGATCATTTCCAGCTTTTCGTTGAAACGTGCCCAGCGGGCATCGTCTACCAGACCTAACTCACGGCCTTTTTCAGTCAGACGCAAGTCGGCGTTATCTTCACGCAGCATCAGTCGATATTCGGCACGCGAGGTGAACATACGGTACGGTTCTTTGGTCCCCAGGGTACACAGGTCGTCGACCAGTACGCCGAGATAAGCCTGATCGCGACGTGGCGCCCAGCCCTCTTCTTCGCTGGCGCTACGGGCGGCATTCAGCCCGGCCAGTAAGCCCTGTGCGGCCGCTTCTTCGTATCCTGTTGTGCCGTTGATTTGTCCTGCAAAGAACAAACCGGCGATAAATTTGCTTTCCAGCGTAGGTTTCAAATCACGCGGATCGAAGAAATCGTATTCGATGGCATAACCAGGGCGAACGATCACCGCATTTTCCATCCCCTGCATTGAGCGGACGATCTGCATCTGTACATCGAATGGGAGGCTGGTTGAAATCCCGTTCGGATAAACTTCGTTGCTGGTCAGGCCTTCAGGTTCAAGGAAGATCTGATGAGAATTACGATCGGCAAAACGCATGACTTTATCTTCGATCGACGGGCAGTAACGCGGGCCGATCCCTTCGATGATCCCGGCATACATCGGGCTGCGATCCAGATTATTACGGATCACGTCATGGGTTTTTTCGTTGGTATAGGTCATGTAACACGGGATCTGGCGCGGATGTTGCGACGCGTTGCCCATGAATGAGAATACCGGTGCCGGATTATCACCGTGTTGTTGTGCCAGCACGCTGAAATCAATGGTGCGTGCATCGATACGCGGAGGTGTCCCGGTTTTAAGACGGTTAACGCGTAAAGGTAATTCGCGCAGTCTCTGAGACAAGGAGATCGCCGGAGGATCGCCAGCACGGCCACCGCTGTAGTTTTCCAGACCGATGTGGATCTTTCCGTCAAGGAAGGTGCCCACGGTCAGTACTACTGCTTTGGCGCGGAATTTCAGCCCCATTTTGGTCACAGCACCCACGACGCGATCGTTTTCCACGATCAGATCTTCTACCGGCTGCTGGAAGATCATCAGGTTTGGCTGGTTTTCCAGTGCGGTACGAACGGCCTGGCGATAGAGAACGCGGTCAGCCTGTGCACGGGTAGCCCTGACAGCAGGTCCTTTGCTTGCGTTTAGTATCCTAAACTGAATGCCCGCATGATCGATAGCTGTTGCCATCAGACCGCCCAGAGCGTCCACTTCTTTTACCAGATGTCCTTTCCCGATCCCGCCAATAGCCGGGTTACACGACATCTGTCCCAGCGTGTCGATATTGTGGGTTAATAATAAGGTCTGACGTCCCATGCGTGCAGAAGCCATTGCAGCTTCAGTACCTGCATGACCACCACCTATGATGATGACGTCAAATTGATCCGGATAAAACATGCGACTGCACCTCGGCGTTCAAGCGAACTTTCTTTGTATGGCGTTGGGAGGAGGGATTCTACTCAAGTTTAGAGCTTCCACAAGTCCCCGGGGATCTTCACTAATTAAAAGAAGATCTTTTTTATTTAAAGATCTCTTATTAATACTTCTATTAGGATCGCGATCCTCTGTGCATAAGTCTTTTTTGTTCATGAAGATCAAGATGCTAAGAAGGATCGAATGCTGTGAATGATCGGTGATCCTGGCCAGTATAAGCTGGGATCAGAATGGAGAGTTATGCACAGCATGAAAAGCGTACAGGGGTTGTTAGAGGGATAACTACGGGTTTTACCCTGCTTATAAGCTTAGTTATCCACATCTGATCGCCTGAAATTTACACTTATTTGATCAAATTAATCCAGTTGATCACCCAAACCTCTGCGGGATCCTCAGGAATTTCGTGTTGAGTCACGTCGATCTCAAGACGATCACCGATCCGTTTTGCCCCTAATGACGTCAGTTTTTGATCCAGAGAACTGATCGCGCCACAAAAGGTGTCATATTCACTGCTGCCTAAACCTAATGCACCAAAGCGCACTTTCGACAGATCAGGTTGCTGTTCTTCCAGCTGCTCCATAAAAGGTTGCAGGTTGTCGGGCAATTCACCTGCACCGTGTGTAGAACACACAACCAGCCAGATCCCTTCCTGCGGGACTTCATACAGCTCCGGGCCATGAAACATCTGGGTGGAAAAACCGGCTTCTTCCAGTTTCTCTGCCACGTGTTCTGCTACATATTCGGCGCTGCCAAGCGTACTGCCACTGATCAGGGTAATGTCAGACATAATGCTCTCACCCGGGAAAAGGAGGCTATTGTACGCTGTGAATCAGCTGGGATCTACCTGTGGATAATAGGGGTATAGAAATCAGGCGTCAGGGCTGGATGGTGCGTGTGATGGGGTTTTGCAGGGAGATCAGGGTCTCCGTTGACTGGATCTCATCAATTGTCTGGATCTTGTTGATAAGTACGTGCTGAAGGGAATCTATTGAGCGGCACATGATCTTAATGAAAATACTGTAATGTCCGGTGGTGTAATAGGCTTCGACCACTTCTTCTATGCTTTCGAGCTTTTTCAGCGCTGACGGATAATCTTTGGCACTTTTTAAAATGATGCCAATAAAACAGCACACGTCATAACCCAGTTGTTTTGGATTTACGGTGATATGCGCGCCGGTGATGATGCCCGCCTGCTTCATTTTCTCTACCCGGACATGGATCGTCCCCGGACTGACGGTGAAGACTTTTGCCAGTTCAGCATAAGGCGTACGGGCATTTTCCATCAACGCATTGAGGATCCCGCGATCCAGCTCATCGAGCTGATAAATTTCAGTCATGGTTACCTGTCTCTTTAAGCTTAGTTTCTCTGCCAGCGTCGCTGAGCACGACTTTTAATTCCGGTATCAAAGCGCCAGATGTGATCGAAGATGCGCAGAATACCGGGTTTGCCATAGTGTGACATCGCCAGGGCATGAAAGCGGTGGTGTTTTTCCTTTTGCAGCGCTCTGACCTTCTTTTGTACCTCATCCGGCAACCGCTGGGCGATAAAGTCCGAGATCACCACGGCATCGGCATCTTCCCACTGCGGAGACGCGAGTTTATCCAGTGTGGCATTCAGACAGGCTGCGAGATCGGTACCGCCACGAAAATGCTGACCCAGAAAGCGCAATGCCTGATCCAGACCGCCATTTGAGGTCAGCTCATAATGGATCACTTCACTGGCGAACAGCATGATGTAACAGCGCCGGTTATCCGCCAGGGCGATTTTCAGCAATGCCAGACAGAAAGCTTTGGCGCATTGTTCGTTAAAGCCGCCCATAGAACCGGACGTATCGACGCATACCACAAACGGCCCGCGCGGTTGCGGTTCTTGTTGCTGATAAACCACCGGCCGTTTGACCACTTTTTCCCGCCACACGTCCCCTTGCAGGCGATAGGTCATCAGCCGCTTTTCCAGCAGGCGGCGGTAAAATTCGTATTCCAGCTCAGGCAACCCCAGTGTCACCAGCTCGGTCGGCATCAGGCGCAAAATATCATCGCTCTGATGTATGCCATTCACTTCTTCCGGCACCGTCGCGGGTTCACGCACCATTAGCCGGTGCGTTTCCATTTTGGCATCTTCATGCGGACTGGTTTTGACCGTCTGGCTGCGGCCCAGTTGTTCGGCCAGATGCATCAGCTCGGGCTGCTGTTGCAGAAAAGCACCAAAGCGCGCCAGCGACTGAATATCGCCCCGCATCCGCTTTCCTTTACTCATATCCCACAAACGGCCTGCGGCCGTGTCGTTCTCGGCTAATAAAGGAGACAACTCGCTGCTCAGCGCCAGACGTTGCAGCAATTCTTCCTGCAACTGCTCCTGTTCCTGCTCAAGTAACTGCTGATGAACGTTCACCGTCTGGAAAGTCAGGTTAAGGCGCCAGCGCTGAAGGAACAAGGTATGAAAGCTGCCACCGGTTTTCGCCGTCCGCGAGGTTTCATTGTTTTCCAGCAGCGTGCGGGCTTCTGTGACAAAAGGAGAGTTGAGTTGCACCAGTTCATCAATAAGGGAAGGCAGACCGGCCTGAAAAGCCACGGCGTCGATCTGCTGGCAATGCTGATAGAGATAGAATTCTTTCGCCAGATCCGGCGGCACGGGGGTTTCGTGGATCCTCTGGCGCAGGCGTAATTTCCACTCCGGAAGATCTTTGGTCAGTGCGCGCTTCAGACGGGGGAATTTCTCGAAGAAAACGGCGAGTGCCGGCGCCGCCAGCAAGCCGACGATCAGTTCTTCGATCAGTTCGGCTTCGCTGATCGCCAGCAGAAGATCCAAAGATTCCAGGCTGAACATGATCAGTGACCGCTGAATGTCTGTTGCTGATGGCGCAACTGCTCAGCCACCTGCAGCAGGCTGGCTTCGATTTTGGCCATCCATTCTGCCGGAACAAACAGACAGTGTTGCTGCTGGCTGAATTCATGTCTCTGTTGCGCCAGTTTCGCCGTCAGATCACTGAGCGTATTTTTCATCTCATCGGGAACGGCGATATGTTCATTGCCCGGCAGGGTCAGCGGCGTGCTCAAACGACTGACATCCAGCGCCAGCAGTTGCTGTTTATCATCGATTTCCAAATCCACGGTCTGGGCAAAGCCGATGCCATTGAGTTTGGCTTTCAGGACGCCGCCTTTATTAAGCCATTCCTCGAGAATGTGACGTTCGAACAGCAGATGGGTGACTTTGATTTCATGCAGATGCAAAGGTGTCTGTAAGAGTAACGTCAGGCTGCTGGCTGTCAGGGTATCCGGCAGGCTGTATTGCGGCTTACGGCTGAAGATCCCGGCTTTTTTGCCAAGCTTAATCGACTGACGTGAACTCTGTTGTTGCTGATGCTGCATCCATTGCTGATTGAGTTGCTGGATTTTCATCAACAGCGTCTGCTGCTGATAAGCCTGTTCGGTGATCAGCTGTTCAATCTGGGTATGCAACAGGTTATACGTGTTGAGGTCATGCCATAAACAGTCTTTCAGCAGGATCAGGTCGACCTGCGTGACAGAGGTTCTCCCGCTGAAGAAGGCACAGGCCTGCAACAGGCGCAGGGCTTTTTTCCAGCGCCGGTCGGAAACATAAGGCGCGGTATCGAGAGCATCAAGACGCTGGCGCAACTGGAAAATCAGCTCGAAGCTGCTGTCCGGAAGAGTGACTTTGTCGATCTCCGGCTGCCATTGCTGGTATTCTTCATCGCTGATGCTCAGGGATTCCGACACCGGATTGCTGCTTTCATTATTACGGCTGGTCAGCAGGGAGCGGAAATTCTGCTTATCCTGCACTTTATCCAGCCACAGACGGATCAGCATGCGGTCGTAGAGCGCTTCCAGGCCACCATCGGCTTCGGGTAATTCGTTGGAGGCGCTGACCAGCAGACGCATCGGGATCGCTTCTTCGCGCTCGCCATTACGGAACCGGCGTTCGTTGATGGCGGTCAGCAACGTATTGAGGATGGCAGGGCCTGCTTTCCAGATTTCATCAAGGAAAACAATTTCAGCTTCAGGCAGATAACCTTCGGTCAGACGCAGATACCGGCCTTCATCTTTCAGGGCCTGAATCGACAACGGACCAAAGACCTCTTCCGGTGTGGAAAAGCGCGTCATAAGATATTCAAATGCGCGGGCATGGCGGAAAGCAAATTTAAGGCGACGGGCAATCAGACTTTTTGCGATACCCGGCGGGCCGAGCAAAAAAACGCTTTCGCCACAAAGGGCTGCCAGCAGGCAAAGTCGTATGGCATCCTGCCGCTCGTACAGGCCATGTTCTAATGCGTTAGCAAGACGGGCGATCCGTTCTGCCAGAAGGG
The DNA here is from genome assembly GCF_021276285.1 of Rahnella victoriana. Classification (NCBI taxonomy): domain Bacteria; kingdom Pseudomonadati; phylum Pseudomonadota; class Gammaproteobacteria; order Enterobacterales; family Yersiniaceae; genus Rahnella; species Rahnella victoriana. Next base: position 1,650,283 of record NZ_CP089919.1, on the reverse strand, counting down.
GAGATTGCGCCATACTGTCTCTTCCGGTTTCCATTTAGTTGTTGAATAGTGTACTGGCTGGTAACGATATGCCACGTTTATTTTTATCGTTATAGCTTGTTGATTACTAAAAATTTTCTATGATCAAAAATGTGACCTCGTTCATAGGAACGCCGGTTTAGCTGCACATTTAAGGGTAGGCAATCCCATTTATTCGTGCATACTGTGCGCCTTTTAGTGGGCATCATAAGTCTGAGCGCACGCATCGCTTGCGGATGTTCGAGCAAAAAAGAAACGAAATATGAGCACTGAACATAAACGGTCACTCCCAGCAGTAACCCTGGCCGCCATTGGTGTGGTCTATGGCGACATTGGTACCAGTCCTCTCTATACCTTAAGAGAGTGTTTTTCTGGTCACTATGGTTTCAACGTTGAACCCAGCGTCGTTTTTGGTTTTCTTTCTCTGATTTTCTGGATGCTAATCCTCATTGTTTCGCTCAAGTACCTCACTTATGTGATGCGGGCGGACAACGCAGGCGAAGGCGGTATTCTGACGCTGATGTCTCTGGCGGGCAGGAATACGTCGGCTCGTACCACTGCGGTTCTGGTCATTCTTGGCCTGATCGGCGGAAGTTTCTTCTATGGTGAAGTGGTCATCACACCGGCAATTTCCGTCCTTTCCGCGATGGAAGGTCTCGAAATCGCAGCACCTTCACTCGATCCTTATATCGTCCCCCTGTCTATTACTGTTCTGACGCTGCTTTTCATTATTCAGAAACACGGCACCGGCATCGTGGGCAAACTCTTTGCGCCGGTGATGTTGTTGTGGTTCCTGACGCTGGCCGTTCTCGGTGTGAACAGCATCATGCAGAATCCTGAAGTGCTGCGCGCCATGAACCCGATGTGGGCGGTTAACTTCTTTATTGAGCACAAGTCGTTCTCCTTCCTGGCACTCGGCGCCGTGGTGTTGTCGATCACCGGCGTGGAAGCGTTATATGCCGATATGGGCCACTTCGGGAAATTCCCGATCCGTCTGGCCTGGTTCACCGTCGTGCTGCCTTCTCTGGTGCTGAACTACTTCGGGCAGGGTGCGTTACTGCTGAAAGACCCTGAGTCGATTAAGAACCCGTTCTTCCTGCTGGCGCCTGACTGGGCATTGATTCCGCTGCTGGTGCTGGCGACGCTGGCGACCATTATCGCGTCTCAGGCTGTTATCTCCGGTGTGTTCTCCCTGACGCGTCAGGCTGTGCGTCTGGGCTATTTACCGCCAATGCGCATTATCCATACGTCAGAAATGGAAGCGGGTCAGATTTACATCCCGGCGATTAACTGGCTGCTGTATTTTGCGGTGGTTATCGTTATCGCCAGCTTCGAGCATTCAAGCAATCTGGCGGCGGCTTACGGTATTGCCGTGACCGGTACGATGGTGCTGACCAGTATTCTGTCGTGTACGGTTGCGCTCAAGAACTGGCACTGGAAACCTTTCCTGGTCGGGCTTTTGCTGATCGGCCTGCTGTTTATGGATATTCCGCTGTTCGCGGCGAATGCCACGAAACTGTTCTCCGGCGGCTGGTTGCCGCTGACGCTGGGTCTGTGCATGTTTATCGTCATGACTACCTGGAAAAGCGAACGTTTCCGCCTTATGCGCCGCATGAACGAGCACGGGAATTCCCTGGAAGCGATGATTGCTTCACTGGAGAAATCCCCGCCGGTTCGCGTGCCGGGAACTGCGGTGTATATGTCGCGCGCCATCAACGTTATTCCGTTTGCCTTACTGCATAACCTCAAACACAACAAAGTGTTGCATGAGCGCGTGGTGCTGCTGACGTTACGTACGGAAGATGCGCCTTATGTGCATAACGTCCGGCGCGTCACCATCGAGCAGCTTTCGCCGACGTTCTGGCGTGTGGTCGCCAGTTACGGATTTAAAGAAACCCCGAATGTGGAAGAAGTGTTCCACCGTTGTGGTCTGGAAGGCCTGCCGTGCCGGATGATGGAAACGTCGTTCTTTATGTCGCACGAATCGCTGATCCTGACCAAACGTCCGTGGTATCTCTATTTCCGTGGCAAACTCTTTATGGCGCTCAGCCGTAACGCCCTGCGCGCGCCGGATCAGTTTGAAATCCCGCCGAACAGGGTGATCGAACTCGGCACGCAGGTAGAAATCTGATCCTCATTTCTGCCGGTCACAGGGCACCTTCGGGTGCCCTGTTTTATTTCTGCTTTCCCCTTTCTGAAACGACTAACTCAAATTTCTCTGCGGTTTCTGAATCATTCAGCGAAACGTTTCGACGCTGATCACAATTTCATCACAACCCCGTTGCCATGTACGGTTAACTTTATAAACTCCTCCGTGAGCGAAACGTTTCGCTGTAGGAGTTCACAATGAAGAAGTCACCGCTATTAAATGCCGAAATCTCACATGTTATTGCCCGGTTAGGTCACACCGATCAGCTGGTTATTGGCGATGCCGGTCTTCCGGTGCCAGCAGCTTGCCAACGCATCGATCTGGCTCTGACCCAGGGAGTCCCCACCTTTTTACAAGTCTTAGAGGTAGTGACACATGAGATGCAGGTTGAGCGGGCTATCCTCGCCGAGGAAATCCTCACTAAAAATCCTCAACTCCATGAAGCGTTGCTCGCCCAATTGACACAACTCGAACAACACCAGGGAAACACCATTGCTTTGGATTACGTCAGTCATGAGGCATTCAAAGCGCAAAGCGAAAAAAGTCGGGCTGTGATCCGCAGCGGGGAATGTTCGCCTTACGCGAACGTTATTCTGTGTGCCGGCGTAACCTTCTGAGGCCTTTATGCAACCTTTGCTGCAACTGACAGGCATTGATAAAGCCTTTCCCGGCGTTAAAGCACTTTCCGGCGCGGCGCTCAGCGTCTATCCGGGACGTGTGATGGCGCTGGTGGGAGAAAACGGCGCGGGCAAGTCCACCATGATGAAAGTGCTGACCGGCATCTACCAAAAAGATGCCGGTTCAGTCCATTTCCTCGGTAAGGAAGCGGCGTTCAATGGACCGAAAGCGTCTCAGGAAGCCGGGATTGGCATCATCCATCAGGAATTAAACCTGATCCCCCAACTGACGATTGCTGAAAACATCTTCCTCGGCCGTGAGTTTGTGAACGGTTTTGGCCGCATCAACTGGAAAAAGATGTATGCCGAAGCCGACAAACTCCTGGCGCGTCTGAATCTGCGTTACAAAAGCGATCGTCTGGTCGGTGAATTATCGATTGGCGACCAGCAGATGGTCGAGATTGCCAAAGTTCTGAGCTTCGAATCCAAAGTCATCATTATGGATGAACCGACGGATGCCCTGACCGATACCGAGACGGCTTCTTTATTTAGCGTGATCCGCGAACTGAAAGCCGCAGGTTGCGGTGTGGTGTATATCTCCCACCGCATGAAAGAAATCTTCGAAATCTGCGATGACGTGACGGTGTTCCGTGACGGACAGTTCATCGCAGAACGTCCGGTCAGCGAGCTGGAAGAAGACACGCTGATTGAAATGATGGTCGGTCGCCGCCTCGAGGAACAGTATCCGCGCATTAATCATGAGCGTGGCGCGCTGCGTTTACAGGTTCGCGATGTCAGCGGGCCGGGCGTCGATAACGTCAGCTTTGATTTGCACAGTGGCGAAATCCTCGGGATTTCCGGTTTGATGGGCGCAGGCCGCACCGAACTGATGAAAATACTCTACGGCGCACTGCCGCGTAAAAGTGGTTATGTGGCGCTGGATGGCCGCGAAGTGGTGACACACTCACCGCAGGACGGGCTGGCAAACGGCATTGTGTATATCTCCGAAGACCGTAAGCGCGATGGGTTAGTGCTCGGCATGTCGGTGAAAGAAAATATGTCGCTGACCGCGCTGCGCTATTTCAGCCACGGCGGCGGTCGCCTGAAGCATGCCGACGAACAGCAGGCTGTCGGTGATTTCATCCGCCTGTTTAATATTAAAACGCCGTCGATGATGCAGACCATCGGCCTGCTTTCCGGCGGCAATCAGCAAAAAGTGGCGATTGCCCGCGGGTTAATGACGCGGCCGAAAGTCCTGATCCTCGACGAACCGACGCGCGGCGTTGACGTCGGTGCCAAAAAAGAGATTTACCAGCTTATAAACCAGTTCAAGCGCGAAGGGCTGAGCATCATTTTGGTTTCCTCAGAAATGCCGGAAGTGATCGGCATGAGTGACCGGGTTTTGGTGATGCACGAAGGTCATTTAAGCGGTGAATTCCCGATAGAACAGGCTACGCAGGAAGTGTTGATGGCAGCCGCTGTCGGCAAGCAATACGGCGTGACGCAGGAGTAATCAGATATGAGTTCTCAGACATTGCCAGCCAAAAAGCGCTGGATCAGTAAAGAGTGGTTGTTGGAGCAAAAGTCTCTGATTGCGCTGCTGGTGTTGATTGCCGTGGTCTCTTCCATGAGCCCGAACTTCTTTACCGTTAATAACCTGTTTAACATCCTCCAGCAAACGTCGGTCAACGCCATTATGGCGGTCGGCATGACGCTGGTGATCCTGACGTCCGGTATCGATTTGTCCGTCGGTTCGCTGCTGGCGCTGACGGGTGCCGTCGCTGCCTCAATTGTCGGGCTGGAAGTGAACGCCTTTGTCGCCGTGGGTGCCGCACTGGCGCTCGGCGCTGCCGTGGGCGGTGTGACCGGCATGATTGTGGCCAAAGGCAAAGTCCAGGCGTTTATCGCCACGCTGGTCATGATGTTGCTGCTGCGTGGCATCACGATGGTGTACACCAATGGCAGCCCGATCAGCACCGGTTTTAATGATGTGGCCGATGTATTTGGCTGGTTTGGTATCGGCCGCCCACTGGGCATCCCGACACCGGTCTGGCTGATGGCGGTGGTGTTTATTGCGGCGTGGTACATGCTGCATCACACCCGCTTAGGACGTTATATCTACGCGCTGGGCGGTAACGAATCCGCGACGCGTCTGTCAGGTATCAGCGTCGATAAAGTTAAAATTATCGTCTACTCCCTGTGTGGTTTGTTAGCGGCTCTGGCCAGTATCATCGAAGTGGCGCGCCTGTCTTCTGCGCAGCCTAACGCTGGTACAGGATATGAGCTGGATGCGATTGCCGCAGTGGTATTAGGGGGAACCAGCCTGTCCGGGGGTAAAGGACGCATTGTTGGAACGCTGATCGGTGCACTGATCCTTGGCTTCCTGAATAACGGTTTGAACTTATTAGGTGTTTCTTCCTACTACCAGATGATCGTAAAAGCAGTCGTCATTCTGCTGGCGGTTCTGGTGGATAACAAAAGCAACAAATAAACTCTCCTACAGGACTTATGACCATGAATATGAAAAAACTGGCTGTCTGGGTTTCCGCCGCAGCGATCACCGCTTCTTTCAGTGCTAACGTTCTGGCGAAAGACACCATTGCGCTGGTCGTTTCCACACTGAACAACCCGTTCTTCGTTTCCATGAAAGACGGCGCGCAAAAAGAAGCGGACAAACTGGGCTATAACCTGATTGTTCTCGATTCTCAGAACAACCCGGCCAAAGAGCTGGCAAACGTGCAGGACCTGACGGTTCGCGGCACCAAACTGGTGCTGATCAACCCAACCGATTCTGACGCAGTCGGCAATGCCGTCGCCATGGCAAACCAGGCGAAGATCCCGGTGATCACCCTTGACCGTCAGGCGACCAAAGGTGTGGTTGCCAGCCACGTTGCATCCGATAACGCCTTCGGCGGTAAAATGGCCGGCGATTACATTGCGAAGAAACTGGGCGAAAATGCCAAAGTGATCGAACTGGAAGGTATCGCCGGGACATCCGTTGCCCGCGAACGTGGTAAAGGTTTCGCCCAGGCGGCTGAAAAACACCACTTCCAGATCCTCGCCAGCCAGCCAGCTGATTTTGACCGCACCAAAGGTCTGAACGTCATGCAGAACCTGCTGACTGCGCATCAGGATGTGCAGGCGGTGTTTGCTCAGAATGACGAAATGGCGCTCGGCGCATTGCGTGCCCTGCAGACTGCCGGTAAAACGGATGTGCTGGTCGTCGGCTTTGACGGCACCGAAGACGGTATCAAAGCGGTTAACAGTGGCAAGATGGGCGCGACCGTGGCACAACGTCCTGAGCAAATCGGTGTGATCGGCGTTCAGACGGCAGATAAAGTCCTGAAAGGCGAAAAAGTACCCGCTGTTATCCCTGTTGATTTGAAACTGGTTGCTCAGCCGTAATACCCTCTTTCTCCAGATGTCACCGCGCCTCTTTCCGGAGGCGCTATTTAACGCAGGGATCTCCACATGAAGACAGGCAAACTGGTAGTGCTTGGCAGTATCAATGCCGACCACATTCTGAATATCAACCACTTCCCGCAACCGGGCGAAACGGTTATCGGTAAGCAATACACCGTCGCCTTTGGCGGTAAAGGTGCGAACCAGGCGGTTGCTGCCGGTCGCAGTGGTGCTGATATTTCTTTTATTGCCTGTGTGGGGGATGACGATATTGGCGAGCGGGTGCGTAAGCAACTGGCAAGTGACCATATCGATACGTACCCTGTCGAAGCCATTAAAGACACCACCACCGGTGTCGCACTGATTTTCGTGAATGCGGAAGGTGAGAACGTTATTGGTATTGATGCGGGGGCGAATAAAGCGGTGACCCCGGAATATCTGGATCGCTATAAACAGCAGGTCATTGCTGCTTCTGCTTTATTAATGCAGCTGGAATCGCCGCTCGAAACGGTGATAGCGGCAGCGAAGATCGCCAAAGACAACGACACGCAGGTGATCCTCAATCCGGCTCCGGCGTGTGAATTGCCCGATGAATTGCTGGCGCGGGTGGATATGATCACCCCGAACGAAACCGAAGCTGAAAAGCTGACGGGAATTAAAGTGGATAATAATGAGGATGCCGCGCGTGCCGCTAATGCTCTGCATGACAAAGGCATCGCAACGGTCATCATTACATTAGGCAGTAAGGGTGTCTGGCTGAGCCAGAACGGTGAAGGAAAGTTGGTGGCGGGATTCCGGGTGAAAGCCGTCGATACCATTGCGGCCGGGGACACCTTCAACGGCGCACTCGTCACGGCATTACTGGAAGGCAAGCCGATGGACAGCGCAGTCCGGTTCGCGCATGCAGCGGCGGCGATCGCCGTGACACGCCCTGGCGCTCAGCCTTCTGTTCCGTGGCGCAATGAAATAGACGATTTCCTCGCACAACAGGAGGCCTGATTGGCCACCATGAAAGATGTCGCCCGCCTGGCGGGCGTTTCAACCTCCACCGTTTCTCATGTCATCAACAAAAATCGTTTTGTCAGTGAATCCATTGCTGAGAAAGTGAATGCCGCCGTTGAGCAGCTCAACTATGCTCCTTCCGCGTTAGCCCGCAGCCTGAAACTGAACCAGACCCGCACGCTTGGTATGTTACTGACGGCCAGCAGCAACCCTTTCTATTCGGAAGTGGTCCGTGGCGTCGAGCGCAGCTGCTATGAGCGCGGATACAGCCTCATCTTGTGCAACACCGATAATGATGCGGAACGCATGAACCGGAGTCTGGAAACCCTGTTACAGAAACGGGTCGACGGGCTGCTGATCATGTGCACGGAAAACCACCGGCCTTCGAAAGAGGCTATCAGCCGCTATCCGTCACTGCCGATAGTGATGATGGACTGGTCACCCTTTGATGGCGCGATAGATATTATTCAGGATAACGCGTTGCTGGGTGGCGAAATGGCGACGACATTTTTAATCCGGCAAGGCTATCAGCGTATTGCCTGCATCACCGGGCCTCTTGATAAAACCACCGCGCAGGAACGGCTGAGTGGTTATCGCCAGGCGATGGAAAAAGCCGGTCTGAAGATTTTCCCCGGTTATGAAGTCAGCGGCGATTTTGAATTCGAGGGTGGATTAGCCGCGATGGAACAGTTGCTGGCGCTGCCCGAACCGCCTCATGCGGTGTTTGCCGGTAACGACGCCATGGCCGTGGGGGTTTATCAGGCACTTTATCAGCGTGGATTGTCTGTTCCTGATGATGTTGCCGTGATGGGGTATGACGATATCCAGCTGGCGCAATATATGATGCCGCCGCTGACTACTATCCATCAGCCTAAAGACTCGCTGGGAGAACTGGCAGTGGATGCCTTATTGCATCGTCTGCAGGACCCGGATTCAGAACCGCAGGTTCTGGTGCTGACACCGGAACTGGTGGTGCGTCAGTCGGTGGGATCATTCGTCGGCAAGTAACAGGCTCTGGCATTCCAGCATTGCGGCATTCGCATCACTGGCAAGAATCGCATCGGTCAGCCGCTGATGATGTTCCAGCTTGATCACTTCATTACCGGTAATTGCCCGGAAGTAACTCTGATAGACCGAACTGAATAAATTCGAGAACGATGTCAGGAAAGGGTTTTTCCCCGCTTCATAGATAAGCTGATGAAACTGGGTATCGACCGTTATCCAGCGTTCCCGGTCAAAGTTGTTATGCAGCTGGCGCATTTCATACATATAGAGAGAGAGCTGATGCTTTTGCTCTTTACTGGCAGAAAGCGCAGCCAACGCACAAGCCTGAGGTTCGAGCGCCCGGCGCAGCACAATAAAATGCGCCATCACCTGATCGAAGTTTTCACGAGTCATCCACCAGGTCAGCAATTCCTGATCAAGAAAGTTCCAGCTCGATTGTGGCATTACCCGTGTGCCGATGCGCGGGCGCGGTAAGAGCATCCCTTTAGCTGCCAGCGTCTTGACGGCTTCACGGACGGCGGTCCGGCTGACCCCAAAAATCTCCCCTAACTCATTCTCTCCCGGAAGAATGGCGCCTTCCGGGTACTCACCAGATAAAACGCGTTGTGCAATTTTCTCTGCCAGCAGATAAGAAAGGTTCCGCTGAGCCGCTTGTTGATGCGCATTAAGTAGCATGTAAGGTATTCCTGAATGTCTTTCTCTTATTATATAAGCAGAGTTTACTCCAGCCTCTGGCGGAAAACTGGCGTGTATTGAGCGGAAAACGGTGTCTATTTACTCACTTTGGGCAAAAATGATGATTTTGTGAACGGTTGATAAAAAAAGTGAAATTAGGGGTTGCGGCCTTCTGAGAACTCCCTATAATGCGCCTCCACTGACCGGGAACAACGACTGACAAGTCGCCCGGACAGGAAGAGAAAAAGTAGAATGTTCGAATGAATAATCTCTTGACTCTTCAGCGGGAAAACGTAATATACGCCTCCCGCGCCGCATAAGATTCCTTGCGAACCGCGGCATGCTCTTTAACAATTTATCAGACAATCTGTGTGGGCACTCACAAGACGATATCAGCCACTTCGGTGGCAAAAAAATATCAAGTCTTAAAGAGTGACCAAGCAGTAATTCATTTAGTTGAATTATTACGAAAGTTAATTTTTGAGCACCGCTTCACTTGTTGAAGCAAATCGAACTTTTAATTGAAGAGTTTGATCATGGCTCAGATTGAACGCTGGCGGCAGGCCTAACACATGCAAGTCGAGCGGCAGCGGGAAGTAGCTTGCTACTTTGCCGGCGAGCGGCGGACGGGTGAGTAATGTCTGGGAAACTGCCTGATGGAGGGGGATAACTACTGGAAACGGTAGCTAATACCGCATGACCTCGAAAGAGCAAAGTGGGGGACCTTCGGGCCTCACGCCATCGGATGTGCCCAGATGGGATTAGCTAGTAGGTGAGGTAATGGCTCACCTAGGCGACGATCCCTAGCTGGTCTGAGAGGATGACCAGCCACACTGGAACTGAGACACGGTCCAGACTCCTACGGGAGGCAGCAGTGGGGAATATTGCACAATGGGCGCAAGCCTGATGCAGCCATGCCGCGTGTGTGAAGAAGGCCTTAGGGTTGTAAAGCACTTTCAGCGAGGAGGAAGGGTTCAGTGTTAATAGCACTGTGCATTGACGTTACTCGCAGAAGAAGCACCGGCTAACTCCGTGCCAGCAGCCGCGGTAATACGGAGGGTGCAAGCGTTAATCGGAATTACTGGGCGTAAAGCGCACGCAGGCGGTTTGTTAAGTCAGATGTGAAATCCCCGAGCTTAACTTGGGAACTGCATTTGAAACTGGCAAGCTAGAGTCTTGTAGAGGGGGGTAGAATTCCAGGTGTAGCGGTGAAATGCGTAGAGATCTGGAGGAATACCGGTGGCGAAGGCGGCCCCCTGGACAAAGACTGACGCTCAGGTGCGAAAGCGTGGGGAGCAAACAGGATTAGATACCCTGGTAGTCCACGCTGTAAACGATGTCGACTTGGAGGTTGTGCCCTTGAGGCGTGGCTTCCGGAGCTAACGCGTTAAGTCGACCGCCTGGGGAGTACGGCCGCAAGGTTAAAACTCAAATGAATTGACGGGGGCCCGCACAAGCGGTGGAGCATGTGGTTTAATTCGATGCAACGCGAAGAACCTTACCTACTCTTGACATCCAGAGAATTCGCTAGAGATAGCTTAGTGCCTTCGGGAACTCTGAGACAGGTGCTGCATGGCTGTCGTCAGCTCGTGTTGTGAAATGTTGGGTTAAGTCCCGCAACGAGCGCAACCCTTATCCTTTGTTGCCAGCACGTAATGGTGGGAACTCAAAGGAGACTGCCGGTGATAAACCGGAGGAAGGTGGGGATGACGTCAAGTCATCATGGCCCTTACGAGTAGGGCTACACGTGCTACAATGGCATATACAAAGAGAAGCGAACTCGCGAGAGCAAGCGGACCTCATAAAGTATGTCGTAGTCCGGATTGAGTCTGCAACTCGACTCCATGAAGTCGGAATCGCTAGTAATCGTAGATCAGAATGCTACGGTGAATACGTTCCCGGGCCTTGTACACACCGCCCGTCACACCATGGGAGTGGGTTGCAAAAGAAGTAGGTAGCTTAACCTTCGGAGGGCGCTTACCACTTTGTGATTCATGACTGGGGTGAAGTCGTAACAAGGTAACCGTAGGGGAACCTGCGGTTGGATCACCTCCTTACCTAAAGATACGCATTGTGCAGTGTCCACACAGATTGTCTGATGAAATTAATGAGCAAGAGCACCTGTTGATGCAGTGAGGGCAACCTTACGCTGATACGAAAAGTGCCAAACCATGTATGTGGTCTGGTACGGAATTTTCGTGTCCCCATCGTCTAGAGGCCTAGGACACTGCCCTTTCACGGCTGTAACAGGGGTTCGAATCCCCTTGGGGACGCCACTCCGATAATGTGTGAAAGACATTATCAACTGTTCTTTTATGAACAGAAAATAACTTAAAGATGACTTTAATGAGTCGTGTTTAAGATATTGCTCTTTAACAATCTGGAACAAGCTGAAAATTGAAAGTTTACAGCTGAACATCACTCTCCGTAGAAGTACTGAGTGATGGATTAGTCTGTAACAGAGTCTCTCAAATAATCGCAGCGCGATGTTGTCTTTAAGACACCTTCGGGTTGTGAGGTTAAGCGACTAAGCGTACACGGTGGATGCCTAGGCAGTCAGAGGCGATGAAGGGCGTGCTAATCTGCGAAAAGCGTCGGCAAGGTGATATGAACCGTTATACCCGACGATACCCGAATGGGGAAACCCAGTGTGTTTCGACACATTATCATTACATGAATACATAGTGTAATGAGGCGAACCGGGGGAACTGAAACATCTAAGTACCCCGAGGAAAAGAAATCAACCGAGATTCCCCCAGTAGCGGCGAGCGAACGGGGAAGAGCCCAGAACCTGAATCAGGGTATGTGTTAGTGGAAGCGTCTGGAAAGTCGCACAGTATAGGGTGATAGTCCCGTACACAAAAATGCATACGTTGTGAGTTCGATGAGTAGGGCGGGACACGTGACATCCTGTCTGAATATGGGGGGACCATCCTCCAAGGCTAAATACTCCTGACTGACCGATAGTGAACCAGTACCGTGAGGGAAAGGCGAAAAGAACCCCGGCGAGGGGAGTGAAATAGAACCTGAAACCGTGTACGTACAAGCAGTGGGAGCCTACTTTGTTGGGTGACTGCGTACCTTTTGTATAATGGGTCAGCGACTTATATTTTGTAGCAAGGTTAACCGTATAGGGGAGCCGTAGGGAAACCGAGTCTTAACTGGGCGTCAAGTTGCAAGGTATAGACCCGAAACCCGGTGATCTAGCCATGGGCAGGTTGAAGGTTGGGTAACACTAACTGGAGGACCGAACCGACTAATGTTGAAAAATTAGCGGATGACTTGTGGCTGGGGGTGAAAGGCCAATCAAACCGGGAGATAGCTGGTTCTCCCCGAAAGCTATTTAGGTAGCGCCTCGTGAACTCATCTTCGGGGGTAGAGCACTGTTTCGACTAGGGGGCCATCCCGGCTTACCAACTCGATGCAAACTACGAATACCGAAGAATGTTATCACGGGAGACACACGGCGGGTGCTAACGTCCGTCGTGAAGAGGGAAACAACCCAGACCGCCAGCTAAGGTCCCAAAGTCATGGTTAAGTGGGAAACGATGTGGGAAGGCATAGACAGCCAGGATGTTGGCTTAGAAGCAGCCATCATTTAAAGAAAGCGTAATAGCTCACTGGTCGAGTCGGCCTGCGCGGAAGATGTAACGGGGCTAAACCATGCACCGAAGCTGCGGCAGCGACACTTAGGTGTTGTTGGGTAGGGGAGCGTTCTGTAAGCCGTCGAAGGTGAACTGTGAGGTTTGCTGGAGGTATCAGAAGTGCGAATGCTGACATAAGTAACGATAATGCGGGTGAAAAACCCGCACGCCGGAAGACCAAGGGTTCCTGTCCAACGTTAATCGGGGCAGGGTGAGTCGACCCCTAAGGCGAGGCTGAAAAGCGTAGTCGATGGGAAGCTGGTTAATATTCCAGCACTTGGTGTTACTGCGAAGGGGGGACGGAGAAGGCTAGGCTAGCCGGGCGACGGTTGTCCCGGTTCAAGCGTGTAGGGGTGTAGTCCTGGTAAATCCGGATTACTTTAACCCTGAGGCGTGATAACGAGTCACTACGGTGATGAAGTAGTTGATGCCAAGCTTCCAGGAAAAGCCTCTAAGCTCCAGGTAACACGAAATCGTACCCCAAACCGACACAGGTGGTCAGGTAGAGAATACTCAGGCGCTTGAGAGAACTCGGGTGAAGGAACTAGGCAAAATGGTGCCGTAACTTCGGGAGAAGGCACGCTGGCGCGTAGGTGAAGGGACTTGCTCCCGGAGCTGAAGCCAGTCGAAGATACCAGCTGGCTGCAACTGTTTAATAAAAACACAGCACTGTGCAAACACGAAAGTGGACGTATACGGTGTGACGCCTGCCCGGTGCCGGAAGGTTAATTGATGGGGTTATCCGTAAGGAGAAGCTCTTGATCGAAGCCCCGGTAAACGGCGGCCGTAACTATAACGGTCCTAAGGTAGCGAAATTCCTTGTCGGGTAAGTTCCGACCTGCACGAATGGCGTAATGATGGCCAGGCTGTCTCCACCGAGACTCAGTGAAATTGAACTCGCTGTGAAGATGCAGTGTACCCGCGGCAAGACGGAAAGACCCGTGAACCTTTACTATAGCTTGACACTGAACATTGAGCCTTGATGTGTAGGATAGGTGGGAGGCTTTGAAGCGTGGACGCCAGTCTGCGTGGAGCCAACCTTGAAATACCACCCTTTAATGTTTGATGTTCTAACTCGGCCCCATAATCTGGGGTGAGGACAGTGTCTGGTGGGTAGTTTGACTGGGGCGGTCTCCTCCTAAAGAGTAACGGAGGAGCACGAAGGTTAGCTAATCACGGTCGGACATCGTGAGGTTAGTGCAATGGCATAAGCTAGCTTGACTGCGAGAGTGACGGCTCGAGCAGGTACGAAAGTAGGTCATAGTGATCCGGTGGTTCTGAATGGAAGGGCCATCGCTCAACGGATAAAAGGTACTCCGGGGATAACAGGCTGATACCGCCCAAGAGTTCATATCGACGGCGGTGTTTGGCACCTCGATGTCGGCTCATCACATCCTGGGGCTGAAGTAGGTCCCAAGGGTATGGCTGTTCGCCATTTAAAGTGGTACGCGAGCTGGGTTTAGAACGTCGTGAGACAGTTCGGTCCCTATCTGCCGTGGGCGTTGGAAGATTGAGAGGGGCTGCTCCTAGTACGAGAGGACCGGAGTGGACGCATCACTGGTGTTCGGGTTGTCATGCCAATGGCATTGCCCGGTAGCTAAATGCGGAAAAGATAAGCGCTGAAAGCATCTAAGCGCGAAACTTGCCTCGAGATGAGTCTTCCCTGTGGCTTTAAGCCACCTGAAGGGACGTTTAAGACTAAGACGTTGATAGGCTGGGTGTGTAAGTGCAGCGATGCATTGAGCTAACCAGTACTAATGACCCGAGAGGCTTAACCTTACAACACCAAAGGTGTTTTAGCAGAGACTTTGAAGTAGATTTTCAGCTGATTGTTCCGAGATTGGTTCGTATGGCGGTGTGTGGTGAGAACTCATGACACGATGCGGTATGAATGAAACAGAATTTGCCTGGCGGCAGTAGCGCGGTGGTCCCACCTGACCCCATGCCGAACTCAGAAGTGAAACGCCGTAGCGCCGATGGTAGTGTGGGGTCTCCCCATGCGAGAGTAGGGAACTGCCAGGCATCAAATAAGTGGAAAGCCCTGTACTGACGTACAGGGCTTTTTGCTATGGAGGATTTGACGATTCAAACGACCTTAATCGCGTTGTTTTTACTGTCTTGCCAGCCAACGGACAATAAACTCCCCAACTTCTTCTATTTCATTGATATTCATAAGGCTAACTGTCGTTGGTATATCCTCTGGCTGACAATCACTGGCCACCGCAATAACATGAATATCCATTAACTGCTCCAGCGATTTTCCTGTCCCTTTCCTGTGAAGCACAATTTTGTCGATATCTTCGTGCTTGAACCCTTCAACGAGGATCATATCCAGATTATCGCTGTCAAAACGTGTTGCGAGATACCTGAGATTGAGCGGGTCTTGCTGCGGTGTTTCCGTCATTAATGCCCACCGGCTGTCACTGGCAACCATAGTCTGGTCTGCACCGGCTTTACGCAGCTCAAAACTGTCTTTCCCGGGAGTATCAACGTCAACATCATGATGAGTGTGCTTTATCAAACCTGTACGTATGCTGCGCTGACGTAGCCAGGGGATGAGTTGTTTGAGTAATGTCGTTTTCCCCGTTCCGCTGTAAGCGGTGATCCCCAGCAAAGGTATATGGTTTATGATCATCAGGATAAGTCCAGGTTGTTAATTTCCCAGAGTGCCACCTCTTCAGGCGTATTGAGATTGCAAAACGCGGCAGAGTCGTTGAACAATACGGCTTTGGCACCAATCTGATGAAAGAAAATCATTAATTTCCGCTCACCCTTCTCCAGATATGATTTCAGCTCAGGTATCAGATCACGGTTCAGCAGGCAAAGTGTCGGGTGTTCTCGTTCAGGATCACGGGCATAAACGGCTTTCTGATCCGCAGCGTTTTCCTGAAAGGTTTCTGCCAGGTTAGCCGGGAAAGCGGGCACATCGCAGGGAACGAAAAGAACCCATTCCGTTTTACTGACAGTTAATGCGGCAAGCATGCCAGCCAGTGGACCTGAAAAATCCGCCGTAATATCCTGAAAGGTCTGAAATTCACGGCCATAACGATCCGCATTTTGATTGCAGCTGATCAAGATCTCGCCGACGTGCGGACGCAACCGCTCTGCAATGTATTCAAATAAAGGCTTTCCCTTTACTTCTACCAGCCCTTTATCTTGCCCCATCCGGCTCGAACGCCCACCCGCTAAAATAACGCCGGTAATGTTGTCCATACTCATTATGTTTACCTGCAGAAACGTCTATATTCCTTTCATTGTAACGCCTTCGTCAGGGGCGGGCTGGTTTAACTTTTACATCGTAAGCTTGTCCTTTCCCTGATGAAATAACCCTGTTATTTTTAGGGTCTGTCACTCAGTGGAGAGGGAATATCATGAAAGAACATCGCGTAAATGAGTTGATCGAGCTGCTTCATCCGGCCTGGAAAGAAGACTGTGATCTTAACCTGATGGAGTTTATTCAAAAGCTGGCAACGGAATGTGGCTATCAGGGATCTTTAGGAGAACTGAGCGATGATACGTTGATTTATCATCTGAAAATGCGCGGTACTGACAGCACCACGGAAATCCCGGGTCTGAAGAAAGATTATGAGGATGACTTCAAAACCGCCATTTTGCGTGCCCGTGGCGTGATTAAAGATTGATGTAAACTTATGTGAACTTCATGCGAACCGCGAAAAATAGATGATACTATTTCCCATTATCATTTTTCTGTGCGGCTAATCCGAATGAAGTTATGAACAATTCAGCTTTTAATTTTCAGGCATTGTCGCCGGATCTTATCCTTGATGCGTTAGAGAGCGTCGGTCTGATTGCTGAGTCCGGCCTCACTGCATTAAATAGCTATGAAAACCGTGTCTACCAGTTTTTGGGTGAAGACAGAAAACGCTATGTGGTGAAGTTCTACCGGCCGGAACGCTGGAGTGAAGAACAAATTCACGAAGAGCATCGTTTTTCACTCGATATGGCTGATGCCGAAATACCTGCTGTTGCCCCTCTTTCTATTAATGACAATACACTTCATCACTATCAGGGTTATATGTTTACTGTGTTCCCAAGTGTCGGGGGGCGTCAGTACGAAATAGACAATCTTGATCAGCTGGAATGGGTGGGACGTTTCCTTGGGCGCATCCATCAGGTCGGCAGCGAAAGCCTTTTCACCGCACGGCCGACGATCGGTCTGGATGAATACCTTTACCGGCCGCGGGAAGTCCTGGCGGAGTGTTCCCTTATTCCCAAAAGTTTACGTGAGCCGTTTTTTGCTGCAACAGATAACCTGATCGCCACGACAGGCGAATTCTGGCACACCGACTGGCAGCCCCTGCGGCTGCATGGCGATTGCCATCCGGGGAATATTCTGTGGCGCGATGGCCCGTTGTTTGTGGATATGGATGATGCCCGCAATGGCCCGGCAATTCAGGATCTCTGGATGTTGCTGCATGGCGACCAAAATGAGCAAAGGCTCCAGCTGGACATATTGCTGGAAGCTTATGGAGAGTTTGCTGAGTTAGATACCCGTGAGCTGTCTTTGATTGAACCGCTGCGTGCTATGCGCATGGTTTATTATCTGGCCTGGGTTGCCCGTCGCTGGGAGGATCCGGCGTTTCCTAAAAGTTTTCCCTGGATGCAGGATGAAGACTTCTGGCGTGGTCAGATAGCCGCTTTTACTGAGCAAGTTAAGAAATTACAGGCACCTCCTTTACAGTTGATGCCAATGTATTGAGTCACGATTAACGTTCGAAGTTTAATTAAATGGAGATAGGCTTTATATGAAAAAGATATTCCTGGCACTGGTTGGTATGGTCATGGCCTTCAGTGTATCTGCCGCGCAATTTTCTGATGGTGCGCAGTACGTTACTTTAGATAAAACCGTTGCTAATGAGCCACAGGTTCTTGAGTTCTTCTCATTTTATTGCCCGCACTGTTACCAGTTCGAACAAGTCTGGCATGTGTCTGACAGCATTCGTAAGAACCTGCCAAAAGATGTTAAATATACCAAGTATCACGTTGAGTTCCTGGGCCCATTAGGCAAGCAATTAACTCAGGCATGGGCTGTCGCTATTGCTTTGGGCGTTGAAGACAAAGTCAGTCCGCTGATGTTTGATGCCGTCCAGAAACAACAGTCTGTACAGAATGCTGATGATATCCGTAAAGTCTTTATTCAGGCGGGTGTCAAAGGCGAAGATTACGATGCTGCACTGAACAGCTTCGTCGTGAAATCCCTGGTTGTTCAACAGGAGAAAGCGGCGGCGGATCTGGGGCTGCAAGGCGTCCCCTCTGTATTTGTGAACGGCAAATATATGGTTAAAAATGACGGGCTTGATACCAGTTCAATGGATATGTACGTCAAACAATATTCTGATGTGATCAATTTCTTAGCGACAAAAAAATAAGACATTGTCATCTCAACACCAGCCTTCGGGCTGGTGTTATATTCTCAGGAAATTTAAAGCTGAAAAATGATAACGGCAGAAAATATATTTAGGAGTGGCCCGAGTTATTCCCTCAAAAATATTACTATCCACAATCGCTATTAAGCTTCTATTACACCAATATTTCATAAATCGCCCTGATAACCTGATGATACCAGTAGCGAAAATGTTGGCATATTCTCTCCCTGCGATCCGATAATAATTTCCTATAAAAACTATTCACAAAGTTATCCACAGGGTGATCCTTCGAGATCCCTCGCAACTTCGCAATGAATTTCCTTCTCAAGGTTCGTCTTTCCCGCTGGCTATGGCATCCTTAGGGCATGTCTGATCACGAATAAAGAAGAGTTATGGCCCAGATAGCAGAAAACCCCTTAATCCTGGTGGACGGTTCGTCCTACCTTTATCGCGCTTACCATGCGTTTCCTCCGCTGACCAACTCTGCGGGCGAACCGACCGGCGCGATGTACGGTGTGCTGAATATGTTGCGCAGTCTGTTGCTGCAATACACACCAAGCCATGTTGCAGTGGTTTTTGACGCGAAAGGCAAAACCTTCCGTGACGAACTCTTCGAACAGTACAAATCGCATCGCCCTCCGATGCCTGATGATTTGCGCTCTCAAATTGAGCCCCTTCATCAGATGGTCAGGGCAATGGGTTTACCATTGCTGATGGTCTCGGGTGTGGAAGCGGATGACGTGATTGGTACGCTGGCCCTCGAAGCAGAGAAAGCCGGGCATGCGGTTCTGATCAGTACCGGTGATAAAGATATGGCACAGCTGGTAACCCCGGGAGTGACATTAATTAACACCATGAACAATGCGATTCTGGGGCCAGATGAAGTTGTTGAAAAGTACGGTGTACCGCCTTCACTGATTATTGATTTCCTCGCGCTGATGGGCGATTCCTCGGACAATATTCCTGGCGTGCCGGGCGTGGGTGAAAAGACCGCACAGGCTCTGTTGCAGGGCATTGGGGGTCTTGATGACTTATATGCGGATCTCGATAAAGTGTCGACGCTGACTTTCCGTGGTTCAAAAACCATGGCCGCTAAGCTCGCGGAAAACAAAGACGTTGCCTATCTCTCTTACCAGCTGGCAACCATCAAAACGGACGTGAAGCTGGATCTGACCTGCGCAGAACTGACCGTTTCAGAACCGGATGCGGATGAACTTCACCAGTTATTTGGTCGTTATGAATTTAAGCGCTGGCTGGCTGATGTCGAATCCGGCACCTGGCTGACCAGTAAAAAGTCGGCGGGTAAAGCGCCTTCAGCAGCGAAAAAGAAAGCTGCCGATCAGGAAACTGCCTCCGCGGTATCGGTCGAACCTAACCAACTTTCTCAGGACGGTTACGTCACCATTTTGGATCAGGCGACGCTGGATGAATGGATCGGTCATCTGAAAGCCTCTGAGGTATTTGCCTTCGATACTGAAACGGATGGTCTGGATACGCTGACGGCCAATCTCATCGGTTTATCTTTTGCGACGCAAGCAGGCAAAGCCGCCTATTTGCCAGTCGCTCATGATTATCTGGACGCGCCGGTACAGCTGGATCGCGATGACGTATTGAAACAGCTCAAACCTGTGCTTGAAGATGAAAAACAGCTGAAAGTGGGTCAGAACCTGAAGTTTGATCGCGGCGTTTTACTGCGTTACGACATTGAATTAAAAGGTATAGCCTTCGATACCATGCTCGAGTCTTATGTGCTCGACAGCGTATCTGGCCGTCACGATATGGACAGCCTTGCCGATCGCTATCTGGGACATAAAACGGTGAGCTTTGAAGAAATTGCCGGCAAAGGGAAAAACCAGCTTACCTTCAACCAAATCGCACTGGAGCAAGCGGCACCGTATGCGGCGGAAGATGCGGACGTCACATTGCAGTTGCATCAGGCACTCTGGCCCCGGATTGCGGAAAGTGAATCCCTGAAAAAAGTCTTCACGGATATTGAAATGCCGCTGGTGCCCGTGTTGTCTCATATCGAACGTACCGGTGTTCTGATTGATCAGAATATCCTCGCCGCCCATTCAAAAGAGCTGGCGATCCGCCTGAATGAGC
Organism: Rahnella victoriana; assembly: GCF_021276285.1. Classification (NCBI taxonomy): domain Bacteria; kingdom Pseudomonadati; phylum Pseudomonadota; class Gammaproteobacteria; order Enterobacterales; family Yersiniaceae; genus Rahnella; species Rahnella victoriana. The sequence goes on along the minus strand of NZ_CP089919.1, from coordinate 1,630,281 downwards.
TGGAAAACAAGGCGCATGAGCTGGCAGAAGAACCTTTCAATCTGTCCTCAACCAAACAGTTGCAGGCCATTCTGTATGAAAAACAGAAACTGCCGATCCTGAAGAAAACGCCGGGTGGTGCGCCTTCGACTAATGAAGAAGTTCTGGCTGAACTGGCTCTGGATTACCCGCTGCCAAAAGTCATTCTTGAATATCGTGGTCTGGCAAAACTGAAATCGACGTACACCGACAAACTGCCATTGATGATCAATCCGCAGTCCGGGCGCGTGCATACGTCTTATCATCAGGCGGTAACGGCCACCGGTCGTCTGTCTTCCAGTGATCCCAATCTGCAAAACATTCCGGTGCGTAATGACGAAGGTCGCCGTATTCGTCAGGCGTTTATCGCGCCTAAGGATTACATCATCCTGGCTGCCGACTATTCGCAGATCGAACTGCGCATCATGGCGCATTTATCGAAAGATGAAGGTTTGCTGAAAGCGTTCGCCGAGGGGAAAGACATCCACCGCGCAACGGCTGCAGAAGTCTTCGGCACGCCGCTGGAGAAGGTTTCTGGCGAGCAACGCCGCAGTGCGAAAGCGATTAACTTCGGCCTGATTTATGGCATGAGCGCCTTTGGTCTGTCACGTCAGCTGAATATCCCGCGCAAAGAATCCCAGCGTTATATGGATTTATACTTTGAGCGCTATCCGGGCGTGCTGGAATACATGGAGCGTACCCGCGCTCAGGCGTCGGAACAGGGGTATGTTGAAACGCTGGATGGTCGCCGCCTGTATCTGCCGGACATTAAATCCAGCAACGCCATGCGCCGTAAAGGTGCTGAGCGTGCAGCGATTAATGCCCCGATGCAGGGGACCGCGGCTGACATTATCAAACGTGCCATGATCAGCGTCGATGCCTGGCTGAAACAACCGGATGCACCGCGTGCCCGCATCATCATGCAGGTACACGATGAATTGGTGTTTGAAGTGCATAAGGATGATGTTGAAGCAGCAAGCGAAACAATCCGCAACCTGATGGAATCAAGCATGACGCTGGCCGTGCCGTTGAAAGTTGACGTGGGTACCGGTGAAAACTGGGATCAGGCTCACTAAGTGAATAGTTATTAAGCTTTTTTTGTAATTAAGCTACAGGATTATGGGCTCAGACCATGAAGGTGATCGCATAATCCGCGATTTTTGTGTAAGTAAACTACAAAAAGTTCTTTTTCCCCATCAGGAAATAGGGTAAAGTTTCTCTTGTAGGGTACAGAGGTAAGATGTTCTATCTTTCAGACCTTTTACTTCACGTAATCGGATTTGGCTGAATATTTTAGCCGCCCCAGGCATTTATGTCTGGGGCGTTTTTTATTGGATTTTCGTCGGTTTTTACCCACAAAAGCCCATTAAAAAGGGCGACCCTGCGGCCACCCTTTCTGTTCTTAACTTACATTTTCCCTTACGGGAGGGCGCAATTATTCGCCTTCGTCGGACAGCGCTTCTTCCAGCACTTCCGGTGGGATTTCGCTGAACCAGGTGTTCAGTTTGTCACTCAGTTTATCCACGCCCATTTTCTTCGGTGACGAGAACGCTTCGACCTGAATGTCGCCCATGAATTCCTTCACAGCTTCGCGAACCATTTTGATCTGCGCCTGACGTGCGCCTGAAGCCAGTTTGTCGGCTTTAGTCAGCAGCAACATCACCGGTGTACCGACATCCACTGCCCACTGAATCATTTGCTGATCGAGATCTTTCAGCGGATGGCGGATATCCATCAACACAACCAGACCTTTCAGCGAGTTGCGCATTTGCAGATATTCGCCCAGCGCACGCTGCCATTTGCGTTTCATTTCTTCCGGCACTTCCGCGTAGCCATAACCCGGCAAGTCGACCAGGCGAATACCCGGTTTCACTTCAAACAGGTTGATAAGCTGGGTGCGGCCCGGTGTTTTACTGGTACGTGCAAGGCTTTTTTGCTGCGTCAGGGTATTCAGTGCGCTGGATTTGCCGGCGTTTGAACGACCAGCAAATGCGACTTCAATGCCTGCGTCAGATGGCAAATGCCGGATATCCGGGGCGCTCATGACGAAATGGGTCATATGATAGTTGTAAGTTTGGCTGGTCAAAGCGTGCGTCTCCGTGAGGCATGAGTATCTGGCTGGCGATTATAACTGCAACTGCGCCGTGATGTGTTCGTGTTTTTAAAATCCGAATGATGAGGCGAAGGGACCACAGAGATGAAGGCGGGGGAAAATTGCCTTCATGATGTAAGACATTTGCTATTCATGATGCGGGTTATTTCGCTTGTTTTAACGCTGTATTTTTTAATGTCATTCAATTTCAATAAGATAAAATTAAGGCGCTCTCTGCACCTTAAACACAGCTGGCGGGTATCTTGAGCCTTTGTGTCAGTCGGGTAAAGTAATTCTTACGCGATGAAGGCAAGCAGGGAAACACGGACGATAATTGCATTCAGGGATCACGGGAAATGCATCGCGATTTAGGGATGAACGGAGCCGGAGGCTCTGAAAGGCAAAGGAAAAACCGGGACGTTGACGCTATACAGGGAAAGTGTTTGATGAACATCCTTCTCATGAAGGAAAGAAAAAGGCAGCAAGGTTACCTTGCTGCCTTTTTTCTTTGCCCGCTTTCTGCTAGATTCCGCCGCAAATCTATACTAAATGTACACACCTAAGAGCAGATGCCATGAAACAGCCAGCGAAAGCACCGCGCGCCAATACCGCGACAGCGAAAACGAAGAAGAAAAGTCGTGTAGAGCTTGATATCGAAGCGCGCGAACGCAAGCGTGATAACAAGCGCCGTGGCCATAAAGCAGGCTCCCGCGCGAACCCGGATGCGGCTCAGAACCAGAACGGCGCAGGCGCGAAAAAAGCCGATCCGCGTATCGGCAGTAAAAAAGCCGTGCCATTGATCGTTGAGACCGTCACGAACAATGCAGCGAAAGCGAAGAAAGCCGCACAGCCGAAGCAAGATCCAAAACCGAAGATGACGCCGGAAGAAGAACTGACGTTACTTGAGAACGATGAGCGTCTGGATTCCTTGCTGGATCTCATCGACGATGGCAAAGCGTTAAGCGCAGAAGATCAGGCTTATGTTGACCAGACTCTGGATCGCATCGACGTTCTGATGGAAATCCTCGGCATTGAACTCGGCGACGACGAAGATGACGAAGAAGAAGTGAAGAACGAAGACATGATGCAGTTGCTCAAGCGCGGGAACCCGAAAGAAGGTTTCTAAGCCATGCGCTGGGTTATCCCGGCAATAGCCTTACTCTTTGCATGTTATCTGCTTTGGTTATTCGGTAAACTACGCCGGTTATCGAAAACCAAAGCACGTTTGCGCAGAGCGACCTTTGCACGGCAGGCCCCAAGCCTGCCTGTAAGGCGACCCGGCAGCATCCGACGCCGGAAGGAGTAAGTCACCTATGTCAGAACAGACCACCGTCTGGGATTTAGCGCTGATCCAGAAGTACAATTATTCGGGCCCGCGATACACATCCTATCCCACAGCACTTGAGTTCAGTGAAAGCTACGACAACATCGCTTTCGAAAATGCGGCCGCCCGTTATCCGGCGCGTACGCTCTCATTGTATGTGCACATTCCTTTCTGCCATAAACTCTGCTACTTCTGCGGCTGCAATAAACTGGTCACACGCCAGCAGCATAAAGCCGAAGAATATCTTAACGTGCTTGAAAAAGAGATCAGCCACCGTGCACCGCTCTTTAAAGGCCGTCAGGTCAGTCAGCTGCACTGGGGCGGTGGTACACCGACTTACCTCAATAAAGCGCAGATAAGCCGTCTGATGGGCCTTCTGCGGGCACACTTTGATATCCTGCCCGATGCAGAAATGTCACTGGAAGTGGATCCTCGTGAAATCGAGCTGGATGTGCTCGATCACCTGCGCAGCGAAGGTTTTAATCGCCTGAGCATGGGCGTTCAGGATTTCAATAAAGAAGTGCAGCGTCTGGTGAACCGCGAGCAGGATGAAGACTTCATCTTTGCTCTGATGGAACGCGCCCGCGCGCTGGGTTTCAATTCGACCAATATCGACCTGATCTACGGGCTGCCGAAACAAACGGCGGAGAGTTTTGCCTACACACTGCAACGCGTGGCTGAGCTTAATCCCGACCGGCTGAGCGTATTCAACTATGCGCATATGCCAAAATTGTTTGCTGCTCAGCGTAAAATCAAAGATGCCGATTTACCCGGCGCGGAAGAGAAACTGAAAATTCTGCAGGAAACCATCGCCTCGCTGACCGCCTCCGGTTACCGTTTTATCGGCATGGATCACTTTGCCCGTCCTGATGATGAACTGGCGGTTGCCCAGCGAGAAGGCAAACTGCACCGCAATTTCCAGGGCTATACCACTCAGGGCGACAGCGATTTGCTGGGGATGGGCGTTTCGGCGATCAGCATGCTCGGCGATACCTACGCGCAGAACGAAAAAGATCTCAAAACGTATTACGCCAGAGTGGAAGAGCAGGGGAATGCGTTATGGCGCGGTCTGGAAATGACCGATGATGACTGCCTGCGCCGCGACGTGATCAAATCGCTGATCTGCCATTTTGAACTGAATTTCGCTGATATCGAACAGCGTTACGGCCTTCAGTTTACCGACTATTTTGCCGACGATCTGGCGCTGCTGAAGCCGCTGGCAGAAGACGGGCTGGTTGAGGTGAGCGACACGCATATTCAGGTGACGCCGCGCGGACGTTTGCTGATCCGCAATATCTGTATGTGTTTTGATATTTATCTGCGCCGTCAGGTGCGTCAGCAGCAGTTCTCCCGCGTGATCTGATTTTCTTCGCTGAGCAAAGCAAAACAGCCGCATAAGCGGCTGTTTTGCTGTCTGGTACACAGAAGGATTATTCCATGCCCAGTTCTTTCAGCTTACGGGTCAGGGTATTGCGTCCCCAGCCCAGCAACCGTGCGGCTTCCTGTTTATGTCCCTGAGTGTGGCGCAGCGCCGTGGTCAGTAACGTACGCTCCATTTCAGGTTGTGCTTCTGACAGCAGGTTTTGATGACCGGAACGCAGGGCGCGGTCTGCCCATTGTGCCAGCAGCGTTGCCCAGCTGTCCGGCAGACTCTGACCGCCGGTTTCCGGGGCTGACGTCTCAAACAGTTCGCTGGGCAGATCCTGAATCAGCACTTCCTGACCCGCTGCCATCACGGTGAGCCAGCGACAGGTATTTTCCAGCTGGCGCACGTTGCCTTGCCACGGCAGACGCGTCAGTGCGGTTTCCGTTTCCGGATGCAGGTTTTTCGCTTCCACTCCCAGTTCTTTGGCTGCCACTTGCAGGAAGTAACGCGCCAGACGCGGAATGTCTTCACGGCGTTCGCGCAGCGGTGGCAGATGGACGCGGATAACGTTCAGGCGATGGAATAAATCCTCACGGAATTTGCCTTCCTGTACCCGCAGTTCCAGATTCTGGTGCGTCGCGGCGATGATTCGCACATCCACTTTCACCGGCGCATAACCGCCCACACGGTAGAACTGACCATCTGCCAGCACGCGCAGCAGACGGGTTTGCACGTCGAGTGGCATATCACCGATTTCATCGAGGAACAGCGTGCCGTTATCGGCCTGCTCAAAACGCCCCTGACGAATGGTATTGGCACCGGTAAATGCCCCTTTCTCGTGGCCGAATAATTCGGATTCGATCAGGTCTTTCGGGATTGCCGCCATGTTCAGCGCGATAAAGGGCGCTTTGGCGCGCGGGCTGTGACGGTGTAAAGCATGCGCGACCAGTTCTTTACCTGTACCGGATTCCCCGTTAATCAGCACGCTGATGGAAGAGCGGGACAAACGGCCGATGATGCGGAACACGTCCTGCATGGCTGGCGCTTCGCCGATAATGTCGGCAGTCGGGCCACTTGCCGGCTGGCTGCGTGCCGGTTGCTGTTGTTCCTGATAATGACTGATGGCGCGTTCAACCAGTGCCACGGCTTCGTCAATGTCGAACGGTTTTGGCAGATAATCAAAGGCACCTTGCTGATAGGCGCTGACTGCGGCATCCAGATCGGAATGCGCTGTCATTATGATGACCGGAAGCATCGGGTGACGTTGTTTAATCTGCTTTAACAGGGCTAAACCGTCCATCCCGGGCATACGGATATCCGATAACAACACGTCAGGGGTTTGAGTCGCAATGGCATCAAGCACTTCATTGCCGCTGTCAAACGTGGTGCAGGTTAAACCGGCTCCAGTGAGCGCACGTTCAAGTACCCAGCGGATGGAGCTATCGTCATCGACGATCCAGACTATCCCTCGTTGCATAAGAACCTCACTGGCGAATAGGCAGGAAAACCGAGAATTCGGTATGTCCTGGCCAACTGTTAAATTCAACTTTACCCGAATGCTGATCAATCAAACTGCGCGCGATAGACAGGCCCAAACCGGTGCCCCCTTCGCGGCCACTGACCATGGGGTAAAAAAGGGTGTCCTGCAAATGCGCCGGAACGCCGGGGCCGTCATCTTCAATATCGATACGGGCCACCAGGCGGTAACGCACGCCATGTAACGTGATCTGGAAAGCGGTACGTGTGCGTAATGTAATTGTGCCGCCTTCCTCCCCCAGCGCCTGCAAGGCATTGCGGGTAATATTTAACAAAATCTGTTCTATCTGATCGGGATCGTGTGCCAGCTCCGGCAGGCTCGGGTCATAGTCCCGCACCAGCTGAACATTATCCGGCTTCTCCATCGATACCAGCTGGCAAACCCGTTCCGCCACCTGATGGATACTTTGCGTCACATGCTGGCTCGGACGTTGCGGCCCAAGCAATCTGTCCACCAGATTACGCAGACGGTCAGCCTGCTCGATAATGACTTTGGTGTATTCCAGCAAGGCTGGATCAGGCAGCGCTCTGGATAACAATTGCGCGGCACCGCGTAATCCGCCGAGCGGATTCTTTATCTCGTGCGCCAGACCGCGGATCAAATCACGCGCAGCAACCTGTTGAGCATGCTGCAATTGTTCCTGACTCAGGCGACGCTGATTATCCATCGGCGCCAGTTCCACCAGAATGAAACCTTCCGGCAGCATCTGCGCGGTCAGCGACAACACATGCGCACGACCGTCAACCACCAGCGTCACTTCACTGTCTGTAAAGCCCTGTCCGGCTGTCAGACTTTCACGCATTAACTCGATGTTCAGCGAAAAATATCCCACCAGTTCTGGCAAAGGGGTGCCAAAAAGCTTTCGGGAACTTTGCGCCAGTAACTGCTGAGCCGCCGGATTGGCGTAATGCACCGCCAGTTCGTCGTCCAACAGCAGAACGCTGTTGATTAAGGAATTCAGGATCTGCCCAGCATCGGGCAGTTTGCCAGTTGCCATACCGCAGTCTCCCGCACCTGATTGGTGCATTTTATCTCGCTACCCGGGGAAATCACGGGCCTGAGGGGTTAAGCAGGAAAGAGTGTGGAGAAAAAAGCCCATCCGGAGATGGGCTGAAAGTTTCCACGGCAACAAATATAAATCGTCATACTTAATTTTGACGCTGAAGGAGTTGTTAACGCCGTCCTCCAGTCGGGTATTTCTCTCAGCGCCGGTCGGAAAACCGGCGCTGAGTTCAGGTTCAATTAAAAATCAAACGCTGTTTTTTTAGACGCTATAGTACAGTTCGAACTCAACCGGATGCGGAGTCATACGCACGCGGTCCATTTCTTCTTTACGCAGACCGATGTAAGCATCGATAGCGTCGTCAGTGAACACGCCACCACGGGTCAGGAACTCGCGGTCTTCGTTCAGTGCGTTCAGTGCTTCTTCCAGTGAACCTGCAACTTTTGGAATTTCTGCTTCTTCTTCCGGCGGCAGGTCATACAGGTTTTTGTCCATCGCATCGCCAGGGTGGATCTTGTTGATGATACCGTCGAGGCCAGCCATCATCAGTGCAGCAAACGCCAGGTATGGGTTAGCCGCTGGATCAGGGAAACGTGCTTCGATACGCATCGCTTTTGGCGTTGATACGTGTGGAATACGGATGGATGCAGAACGGTTACGCGCGGAGTAAGCCAGCATCACTGGCGCTTCGTAGCCCGGGACCAGACGCTTGTAAGAGTTGGTGGTCGGGTTAGCGTAGGCGTTGATTGCTTTAGCGTGTTTGATGATACCGCCGATGTAGAACAGTGCCATTTCAGACAGGCCGCCGTATTTGTCGCCAGCGAACAGGTTGTTACCGTTCTTGGACAGAGACATGTGGCAGTGCATACCTGAACCGTTATCGCCAAACATTGGTTTTGGCATGAAGGTCGCGGTTTTGCCAAATGCGTGAGCCACGTTGTGAACCACGTATTTGTAGATTTGGATTTCGTCGGCTTTCTTGGTCAGGGTGTTGAAGCGGGTTGCCACTTCGTTCTGACCTGCAGTTGCCACTTCGTGGTGGTGAGCTTCAACAACCAGACCCATTTCTTCCATGGTCAGACACATGGTAGAGCGCAGATCCTGGGAGGAGTCGACCGGAGGAACCGGGAAGTAACCGCCTTTCACTGCAGGACGGTGGCCTTTGTTGCCGCCTTCGTATTTGGTGTTGGAGTTCCATGCGCCTTCGATATCATCGATAGCCACGTGAGAACCGGAGATGCTGCTGCCGAAGCGCACATCATCAAACAGGAAGAATTCTGGCTCTGGCCCGAACAGAACGGTGTCCGCGATACCGGAAGAACGCAGGAAGTCTTCTGCACGTTTTGCGGTAGAGCGTGGGTCGCGGTCATAACCTTGCAGCGTAGTTGGCTCAAGGATGTCGCAACGAATGATCAGGGTGGTTTCTTCGTAGAATGGGTCCAGAACAGCAGTGCTCGCATCTGGCATCAATACCATGTCAGATTCGTTAATGCCTTTCCAGCCACCGATTGAAGAGCCATCAAACATTTTGCCTTCTTCGAAGAAGTCAGCGCTAACCTGGTGTGCAGGAATGGTGACGTGCTGTTCTTTGCCTTTGGTATCAGTGAAACGTAAATCTACGAATTTCACTTCATGCTCATTCAGCATCGTCAAAACGTGTTCAGCGGACATACTAGTTCTCCCGAATTTCTCATTATCGTCGTGGAACGAATAACCATTTTTGGTCTTTAGTTGGAAATAACAGCTTTACTTGAACTGGCGTGTGGACTGAACAGCGCTATTATTTGACTGGTCAGACGCTTCACCCTGTAAAAACTTTTTTTTACCCTAAAAACTATTAGCGAAAAGTGTGCCAACTTTGAGAAAATGCAAACAACGCCATTTTACAGGGCTCTTGCACTCGATAAGTATGCACCATAACGGAATTTCTGCACTATAATGGTGCTAACTCTGAGATGCATGGCACCAAAACGGTGCGTCATAATGGTTCAGTGGTCTTTTTGCACCGTGAAAGGGATCACAAAGTAACCATCCATAAGTTGTTTCATCAAGATCCTTGTGATCTTGTTTAGAACCTCGCTTAATACGTGTACAATAGCGCGCTATTTCTAATGCCTGAGGCAAAGCTGTGATCGAAAATTTGCGTAACATCGCCATTATTGCCCACGTTGACCATGGTAAAACCACCCTGGTCGACAAGCTGCTGCAACAATCCGGTACTTTCGGAGAGCGTGTAGAAGCCACTGAACGCGTAATGGACTCCAACGATTTGGAGAAAGAGCGTGGGATTACCATCCTCGCAAAAAACACCGCCATTAATTGGAAAGACTACCGCATCAACATCGTGGATACCCCAGGACACGCCGATTTCGGCGGTGAGGTAGAGCGTGTGATGTCAATGGTCGACTCGGTGCTGCTGGTTGTGGATGCAATGGATGGCCCAATGCCGCAAACCCGTTTCGTGACCAAAAAAGCCTTCGCTAATGGTCTGAAACCGATCGTGGTAATCAACAAGGTTGACCGCCCTGGCGCGCGTCCTGACTGGGTTGTTGATCAGGTCTTCGACCTGTTCGTTAACCTGGACGCAACCGACGAACAACTCGATTTCCCAATCATCTATGCATCAGCATTGATGGGTATCGCGGGTAACGACCATAACGATATGGCCGAAGACATGACCCCGCTGTATCAGGCGATCGTTGACCACGTATCTCCGCCACAAGTTGAGATGGATGCACCTTTCCAGATGCAAATCTCTCAGCTGGACTACAACAACTATGTTGGCGTCATCGGCATCGGCCGCATCAAACGCGGTACCGTTAAGCCTAACCAGCAGATCACTGTCATCGACAGCGAAGGCAAAACCCGTAACGGTAAAGTCGGTAAAGTTCTGACCCACATGGGTCTTGAGCGTATCGAAGCGGCCGTTGCTGAAGCGGGCGACATCATCGCCATCACCGGCCTGGGCGAACTGAACATCTCCGACACTATCTGTGATCCGGCGAATGTTGAAGCTCTGCCAGCGCTGAGCGTTGATGAACCAACAGTAACCATGTACTTCAACGTCAACACCTCTCCGTTCTGTGGTAAAGAAGGTAAGTATGTGACTTCACGTCAGATCCTTGACCGTCTGAACAAAGAACTGGTGCACAACGTTGCCTTGCGTGTTGAAGAAACTGAAGATGCTGATGCATTCCGCGTTTCAGGCCGTGGTGAACTTCACCTGTCGGTTCTGATCGAAAACATGCGTCGCGAAGGTTTCGAGCTGGCGGTTTCCCGTCCTAAAGTAATCAACCGTAAAATCGATGGCCGCATGCAAGAGCCATTCGAGAACGTGACACTGGATATCGAAGAGCAACACCAGGGTTCTGTCATGCAGGCCATGGGTGAGCGTAAAGGCGATGTCAAAGACATGATCCCAGACGGCAAAGGTCGTATCCGTCTTGATTACCTGATCCCAGCACGTGGCCTGATCGGCTTCCGTACCGAATTCATGACCATGACTTCCGGTACCGGTCTGCTGTACTCCACGTTCAGCCACTACGATGACGTTCGTCCGGGCGAAATCGGCCAGCGTCAGAACGGCGTGCTGATCTCCAACGGTCAGGGTAAAGCTGTTGCGTTCGCACTGTTCAGCCTGCAAGACCGCGGTAAATTGTTCCTGGGCCACGGCGCAGAAGTGTATGAAGGCCAGATCATCGGTATTCACTCACGTTCTAACGACCTGACCGTGAACTGCCTGACCGGTAAGAAACTGACCAACATGCGTGCGTCCGGTACTGACGAAGCAACGACTCTGGTTCCTGCTATCAAAATGTCTCTGGAGCAAGCTCTGGAATTCATCGATGATGACGAACTGGTCGAAGTGACTCCTCAGTCTGTACGTATCCGTAAACGTCACCTGACCGAGAACGATCGTAAACGTGCAATGCGTGGCCCTAAAGAAGGTTAATCTTCTTCCACGTTAGCCGTTACACAGAAACAGGGTGCCTCCGGGTACCCTGTTTTTTTTATGTTTTTTTCTTCTCCGTTCGTTAAACCCCGCAGAGATGTCACTGTTCACCTGTACGTTTTACCGCTAAAGTTAACTGTCATCGTTGAAATCAGGAGCGTGCAATGCTGTACATTTTTGATATGGGAAACGTCATTATAGATATTGATTTCAAACGTGTGCTGGGGGTGTGGAGCCATCTGAGCGGAACGCCGCTGGCCATGCTGACCGAGCGTTTTTCAATGGGCGAGGCGTTCCAGAAACACGAGCGCGGTGAAATCAGCGACGAACAGTTTGCCGCCGATCTGTGTGATGAAATGGGCATTGCGCTCAGCTTCGAGCAGTTCAGTGCGGGCTGGCACGCCGTTTTCGTCGGTCTGCGTCCGGAAGTCATTACCTTATTCCAGAAGCTTCGCGAAGAAGGTCATCGCGTCGTCGTGCTGTCAAATACCAATCGCTTACATCTGGATTTCTGGCCGCATCATTATCCGGAAATCGAAGCCAATACGGATGCGATGTACCTCTCGCAAAATCTCGGTATGCGCAAACCGGAACCTGAAATATTCCGGCACGTTCTGGACACCGAAGGGTTTACCGCCGATCAGGCCGTGTTCTTTGATGACGTTGCCGAAAATATTGAAGCTGCCCGGCAGGCAGGCATTCAGGCTGTGTGGGTGGAAGATAACCAGACGGTACCGCAATACTTTTCCTGAAGGATGTACGGATGCAGAAAAGGGCACTGAGCCACTACCTAAAATCATTGTGGAGATTCACGCACCTGCTGCTGAAGCGTTCGGATAAAGATGGCCTGACGCTTCTCGCGGGCCATCTGGCTTATGTCTCTTTGCTTTCGCTGGTGCCGCTGATCGCCGTGGTGTTTTCGCTGTTTGCGTTATTCCCGGTTTTCTCAGACATCAGCATGCAGCTGAAAACTTTCATTTTTTCCAACTTCATGCCCGCCACCGGCAACACCATCCAGCGTTATCTGGAACAGTTTGTTGCCAACTCCAGCAAAATGACCGCCGTGGGCACCTGCGGATTAATCGTCACCGCATTGCTTCTGATCGCCTCAGTAGACAGCGTGCTGAACAAAATCTGGGACAGCAAAACCAAGCGCCCGATCGTCTTCTCCTTTGCCGTCTACTGGATGGTTTTAACGCTCGGGCCTATTTTGCTGGTCGCCAGTGTGGCGGTCAGCTCGTATCTGCTCTCCCTGAACTGGCTGAATATCAGCGGCGTGCATTCGGTGATCGACCACGCGCTGCGCATCCTGCCGTTGCTGATTTCCTGGGTGACATTCTGGCTGCTTTATCAGGTCGTGCCGACGGTGAGAGTTCCGGCAAAGGATGCGCTGGTGGGCGCGCTGGTTTCCGGGGCTTTATTCGAGTTAAGTAAAAAAATCTTCACCTTATACATTCAGCTTTTTCCGTCGTATCAGTTGATTTACGGTGTACTGGCTGTGATCCCCATTTTATTTCTCTGGGTGTATGTCAGCTGGTGTATCGTACTTCTCGGGGCGGAAATTACCGTCACACTGGGAGAATTCCGTTCTCTGAGGAAATTGCAGTCCGCGCAACACATCGCAGAAGAATAATCAGTCCGAAGGATATGTATGATCGCGTTAATTCAGCGGGTATTGAATGCCAGCGTCACGATAGAGGGCGAAATCTGCGGCCAGATAGGGCCGGGATTACTGGTGTTACTGGGTGTTGAACAGGGCGACGATGAGCAAAAAGCCAAACGCCTCTGTGAACGGGTGATCGGGTACCGGATTTTCGGTGACGAAAACGACAAGATGAATCTGAACGTGCAGCAGGCTGGCGGCAGTCTGCTGGTGGTGTCGCAGTTCACACTGGCGGCAGACACGCAAAAAGGCATGCGCCCGGGATTCTCACGCGGGGCGGAACCTCAGGAAGCTGACCGGTTATATCAGTATTTTTGCGGGCAGTGCCGGGAAAAAGGCATAGCGACCGAAACCGGTCGTTTTGCAGCGGACATGAAAGTGGCACTGGTGAACGACGGACCGGTGACCTTCTGGCTACAAGTCTGACCGACAAGGCATAACGCCGGAGAGAAAGTATCTATGTATCACCTGAGAGTACCGACGACCGAAAAAGAACTGGCCGCCTATTACCGATTCCGCTGGGAAATGCTGCGTAAACCGCTGCACCAGCCGGAGGGTTCAGAGCGTGATGCCTACGATTCTATCGCACATCACCAGATGGTGGTGGATGAACACGGCGAGCCGGTGGCGGTGGGTCGTTTATACATCAATGCCGATAATGAAGCCTCTATCCGCTTCCTGGCGGTGGATCCGAATGTGCAGGACAAAGGGCTGGGAACACTGGTGGCGATGACCCTGGAGTCTGTGGCGCGTCAGGAAGGGGTGAAACGTGTGGTCTGTAGCGCCCGTGAAGATGCCGTGGATTTCTTTGCCAAATTGGGCTTTGTGAATCAGGGGGAAATTACCACCCCGCAAACCACGCCGGTTCGCCATTTCCTGATGATCAAACCGATCGAAACGCTGGATGATATTCTGCATCGCCCAGACTGGTGCGGTCAGCTGCAACAGGCCTGGTATGACCATATTCCGCTCAGCGAAAAAATGGGCGTCCGTATCAGTCAGTACACCGGCCAGCGTTTTGTGACCACGATGCCTGAGACGGGCAACCAGAACCCGCACCACACACTCTTCGCCGGCAGTCTGTTTTCACTGGCGACGCTGACCGGCTGGGGGCTGATCTGGTTATTGCTGCGTGAGCGCCATCTGGGCGGCACCATTGTGCTGGCCGATGCCCACATCCGCTACAGTACGCCGGTGACCGGCAGGCCGCGTGCGGTGGCCGATCTCGGCTCTGTTCGCGGTGACCTCGACCGTCTGGCCCGCGGGCGCAAAGCGCGCGTGCAGCTTGAAGTGAATTTATACGGTGATGAGGTGGACGGCGCGGTGTTTGAAGGCACCTATCTGGTGCTTCCAGCGGCACCCGGCGCACCGCTGGAACCTGAAATCAACTGACCTGAATTACGGCGTAGCGGGTACTGGCGCTGCTGTTGTGGCCGCGCCGGACACCAGTCCGCTGACCATTCTTTCCGTCACGGACTGCCCGCTGGCGCTGTTCACCTGCAATGTCCCGCTGAGTGTCGGTTTGTAATCCACATTTGCGGGCATCTGCCCTTGCAGATTGAGCTGCATATTCGCATTTCCTTCCAGCGCCAGATGCTGCCATCCCCAGTTTTCCAGCTGATTGGCAGGCACGGAGCGGCCTGTCATTTTTAGCGAGAAATGACGCTGCGGCTGCTGGTCAACCGTCGCACTGGCTTCCAGCAATCCTTCTTTGGTGAACGCACTCAGTTCGGAAATGTTCACCTGACTGTCGTTCGCATTCAGTGTAATGGAGGGACGACGCACATCATTGCGGTTAAAGGTCGCTTCGCTGGCATTGAGATTCAGCGTGCCGTTCCAGATCCCCCACTGGTGATTACGCGCCAGCAGCAGATTGTTGCCGAGGCCATCAAGCGCCGTCAGCTGGAACGGGAATTGCGGATTGATATCAATGATCAGATTGCGGTTAGCAATGAACCGGCTGATAAACACCTCTGACAGCGAATCCGGCAGTGCCTGATTCCACAGCTGTTTCCAGTTTTCCGGCAATGTGTATTCCAGCCCCGCGACAGACACTTCATCAAGCTGCAGGCGTTTGTTGGCGCGCAGCCAGTTGCCGGTTGTGCGCAGTAAACTGCGTTCCCAGCGCGCCGTGGCTTGTTTGATCGCAATGCCCTGCGGCGAAAGGTCGAGGCTGATGATCGGATCCTGAATATGCAGATTGCCGTCAATCATGTCGGTTGCATTCAGCGTGATTTCGCCGTCATCGCTGTGCCAGTCACCTTTTTCCAGCGTCAGATCCTGTACTGACAAATCAACGTCGCTGAAGGCCCAGTCCGTTCCCTGCAAACGCGCGTCGATCAGATCAAGACGCTGGAGGGTCACTTTGGGCAGGGTCTGGAAGTCATCGAAGAAAGCGGAAAGCGGTTTGGAGGTTTGCAGACGCACATTGCTCAGGCGCAGGTTTTCGATGTTCCAGCTGCCGTCGGCGGCCTGTGTGGCTTTGCCGGTCAGCTGACCGCGCGCCAGATCACCGCCAAAATTACTCAGCGTGAGATTTTTATTATTGATATTGCCCTGAATCAGCACATTTTCGGCTGGCAGTCCGTTGACCGTCAGGCTGGCGGCGCTTAGCTGGAAGTCGGCTTTATCGCCTAAAAGCTGATGAGGTTTCGGCTGCCATGGCGAAATACCGGCATTAATCTGCTGCCCCTGAATATCCAGGCCGGCGGCATTGCCGGTGAGCGCCATCTTACTCAGTTGCAGGGTATTGGCCTGTAACGGCAAATTCATTGAGGAAGGACTGACGTTAAGACGTCCGTTAATCAGAACGACGCGATCGAAAAAGCGCGGTTCAGTGATCTGACGCCAGCTTAAATCCAGATCGACTTCCCCGGCACTGAGAATTTCCGGCTGATTCTTTTGCCCGAAGACCACATTGTTTAACGTCACGCGCCCCGGAGATGACCAGTTATGGTCGAGTTTCTCAACGGAGACCCGGTACTCGCTGTTGTTGCTGATCCAGCGGCTGACCCAGCCAGCGGCCCAGCGCGTTTGCAACAGGACGTACACCAGCACGATCGCCAGTACCAGAAGTAAGGCGAACGTCAGCAAAATTTTACCGATAAATCTCATCGTCTGGAGCCCTGTAGCGGGAAAGTGGAAAAAAGATTCTTTGTTTATGCCGCAAACAGCGACTTTTCTCAACAGGTTAGCAGAATGGAGACAATAAAAAGCGGCAGGGGTTCCAGACCCTCTGCCGCTGTTGCACGCGGATTACATCCTGTGTTTACTTCTCGTGAGGGAAAACCAGATTCAGAACTATCGCAGTAATCCCGCCTGCCGCAATACCGGATGACAGCAAGGTTTTCAGCCAGTCGGGCGCGAATTGCAGGATCAGCGGTTGCTGGGAAACACCCATACCGACGGCCAGAGAAAGCGCCATGATCATAATCGCGCGGCGGTTCAGGCGCTCGCGGGAAACAATACGCACACCGGATGCGGCAATGGTGCCGAACATCACGATGGTCGCACCGCCCAGAACAGGTTCAGGAATATGCTGCACAAACCCGGCCACCGCCGGGAACAGACCCAGTACGATCAGCATCAGCGCGACAACGAAACCGACATAACGGCTGGCAACACCGGTCAGCTGAATCACGCCGTTGTTTTGCCCGAAACATGAATTCGGGAAAGTGTTAAATACCGCAGACAGCATTGAGTTCAGGCCGTTTGCCAGAACACCGCCTTTGATGCGCTTCATATAGAGCGGGCCGCTGACCGGCTGCTCCGAAACGTCTGAGGTCGCGGTAATATCACCGATAGTTTCCAGCGACGTGACCATGAAAATCAGCATCAGCGGGATCAGCAGATTCCAGTCAAAACCCAGCCCGTAATACAGCGGCGTCGGTAAGGTTATCCAGTTGCTTTGGGTGGCTGGCGCAGCCGCGGTCGGCAACATCCCCATCATCCAGGCCACCAGGTAACCCACAGCCATGGCGATCACCAGAGAAGCGACACGCAGGTACGGGTTGCGCTGACGGTTCAGCAGAACAATCACCACCAGCACCACGGCTGCCAGCAACAGATTTTTCGGTGCGCCGAAAGTGTGATCACTCATGGCGGAGTAACCGCCGCCAATCGACGTCAGCCCGACCTGAATCAGTGACAGCCCGATAATCATCACCACGATGCCGGAAACCAGCGGCGTGATAATGCGGCGCGCGAGATGCAGGAAACGGGACAGGATGATTTCAGTACAGGAAGCCAGCATCAGCGTGCCGAACAGCGCGGCCATCATGGTCGGTACATCTGCGCCGCCGTTCTTCAGTGCCATTCCGCCCATGATCAGCGGTGCCACAAAGTTAAAGCTGGTGCCCTGAATGGAGAGCAAACCGGAACCGACCGGCCCCCAGGTTTTGATCTGCAAAATAGACGCCAGACCGGAGGCGAACAGCGACATGCTGATGATGTGCTGAGTGTCCTGTGCAGGCAGACCCAGCGCCTGACAAATCAGTAATGCCGGTGTGATCACCGCAACAAACATCGCCAGCAAGTGCTGACAGGCGGCAAATAACGTCTGAGGTAAAGGCGGGCGGTCTTCGAGCCGGTAAATCAGTTCACTTTTTTGCTGGCGGGAGAGATCGGGTTGCTGTGTTTCTTGTTCTGCGGTTTGCGAACTCATGTTGTGGCATTCCAATAAGCGGCAAAGCGGGCATTTTTATTGAAATTAACGACAAAAGCAATCGTTTGCTATCAGCAATTTTCAGTGGCTGGTTTGAGTTTAGGTGGCGTTTATGGCCTGTTTTTCTTGCGTAATGCAGCGTGAATGACTTCTAATTCAGCCTCTGGGAAAAAAACGGTAAGCGAAAAGTTTATAACGTAATAATTTTATTGGATTTATTTTAGAATGGAGTTCGTCAATGATTCAACTCGATACCTACGGCACACTGGTTGCCGCCACGTTGGTACTCCTTTTAGGACGAAAATGCGTCCAGTCGGTCAAATTCCTCAATAAATACACCATTCCTGAACCCGTCGCCGGAGGGTTACTGGTCGCTTTGCTGTTGCTGATCGCCAATCAGATGTTCGGCTGGGAAGTCGGTTTCGACATGTCCTTAAAAGAGCCACTGATGCTGGCATTTTTTGCGACGATCGGCCTTAACGCCAATCTGGCAAGCCTGAGAGCAGGGGGGAAATCCCTTTTCCTGCTGGTTTTTGTGGTTGTGGGTTTATTGCTTTTGCAAAACGCCATCGGTATCGGCATGGCGAAAATGCTCGGTCTGGATCCGCTGATGGGGTTGCTGGCGGGGTCAATTACCCTTTCCGGTGGTCACGGCACCGGCGCGGCGTGGAGTAAGCTGTTCACCGAGCGTTATGGTTTTGAAAACGCGACAGAAGTTGCCATGGCCTGTGCGACCTTCGGTCTGGTACTCGGTGGGATTATCGGTGGCCCGGTGGCGCGCTATCTGGTGAGCCATTCTTCCACACCTCACGGTACCCCTGAGGATACGGTCGACCCGAGTGCCTTTGAGAAACCGTCGATTGGCAGAATGATCACGCCCCTGGTGATGGTGGAAACCATCGCGCTGATTGCGATCTGCCTGACCGCGGGTACGCACATCTCCGGCCTGTTGCAGGGTTCGGCATTTGAAATCCCGACATTTGTCTGCGTGCTCTTCGTCGGTGTGATCCTGAGTAATGTGCTGGCATGGCTGGGTTTTTATCGTGTCTTCGATCGCGCAGTGTCCGTGCTGGGTAACGTCAGCTTGTCGCTGTTCCTCGCCATGGCATTGATGAGTCTGAAGTTATGGGAGATGGCGTCACTGGCGCTGCCGATGATGGCGATTCTGATGGTACAAACCCTCGCGATGGCGCTTTACGCGATTTTTGTCACTTATCGCGTGATGGGGAAAAACTACGACGCGGCGGTGCTGGCGGCCGGGCACTGCGGTTTCGGACTGGGCGCTACGCCGACAGCCATTGCCAATATGCAGGCGATCACCAATCAGTTTGGTCCTTCGCATCTTGCGTTTCTGGTGGTGCCGATGGTGGGCGCCTTCTTCATCGATATCGCCAATGCGATTGTCATTAAACTCTATCTGATGCTGCCGATATTCCCGGCTATCAGCTAAAAAAACAGGCACAGAAACATCGCTTCTGTGCCTGCCTCCTTCCTTCCCTTTCGGTTATTGCGTGGCGTCGGCCTTTTCAGTGAACACCTGTTCAGCTTCAGCGGCTTTCTCCTGCGTCATTAACTGCTTCTCGTAGACCTTGAAGAACGGATAATAAATCACCATCGACAGCGCCATCAGCAAAACGACCAGAATCGATACTTTGAAATCCCAGCCCATTGCCCATGCCGCCCCGACAGGTGCCGGAGACGTCCACGGAACCAGTGAAATCATATGCGGAAGCAGATCGGTCGACACGGCCAGATAGGCGATGACGGCGTTGACCATGGGTGCCAGCAGGAAGGGGATGAAAAAGACCGGATTCATCACGATAGGCGTGCCGAAAATGACCGGTTCATTGATATTGAAACAGCTCGGCACCAGACTGAGTTTCCCCATTGTGCGCAGGTGCGCTGACTTACTGCGACAAAACAGCAGCACCAGTCCTATGGTCGCGCCGGACCCGCCAATCACGATCAGGAAATTCCAGAATGCCTCAGTCATGATATGCGTCATCGGTAAACCGGCAGCGAGGGCTGTCTGATTTAGCCCGAGATTGGTCAGCCAGAATGCCTGCAACATGCCGGAAACGATGGCTGAGCCATGAATACCGGCAAACCACAGCAGATGACAAATCAGCACGGCCAGCAGCACCGCAGGCAGCGAGTCAGCGGCGGAAATCAGCGGCTCGAACAGCGCCATAATTGCCTGCGGCAGCAACATATCAAACCCGTATTGCACCAGCAAACTCAGCGGGAAAAGCGTCACTACCACAGCAATAATCGGGATCAGCAAATCAAATGAATGCTTAATGTTTGACGGTACCTGCTCGGGTAAGCGGATGCCGATATTGTATTTTTTCAGTAACCGCGTCAGCTCCGTGACGTAAATGGCCACCAGAATGGCGGTAAAGATCCCCACACCGCCCAGCGCCGCCGTCGGCATCTTTTCATCAATTTGTGGCGCGGCCACCAGCAGGAAAGACATCAGCGCCAGCATGGCTGTCATGAACGGGTCAAGTTTGTAACTGCGCGCCAGATTGTAGGCAATCGATGCCGAGATATAGATCGACATGATGCCCATGGTCATATTGAACGGCGTCAGGATCTGCACTTCATATTTTGCCGAGAGCGCCAGCCAGCTTCTGGCGAAACCCCATGACGATTCCGGCGAAAAGGGCGGATGCACGAAAACCAATAAAAATGATCCAACAATCATAAAGGGCATTGCTGAAATGAAGCCGTCGCGCACCGCCATGACATGTCGCTGAGAGGACAGTCGTGCGGCAAAGGGGCTGATTTTCTGTTCTATAAAAGTAAAGAGGGATTGGCTGATACTCATGATGATTTGGCCTTATGTTGAGGACATCAGACAGGGTTGCCTTAATTATCATCAGTGTAGTGGTGGGGTGTGGAACCGGTTACCGGCTTTGCCTCACTCTGTGAAGGTTATCAAATAACCGATGCAGAAAGCGCAGTTGAGGGAGGATAAGGAGAAATGGCAAAAATGTGTTGAGGGTGAAACATCATTTTCAATAATGTTTCGAGGGTATACGAGCAGGAAAAAGAGACTCAGGCGTTGGTATAGCGGACGCGTTCTGGCAGCCAGCGCTCAATCAGGGCCCTGGCATGTTCAGGGAACTGCTGCTGCAGATAACGCGCAATGCGCTGTACATCGGGGATCATCGCCTGGTCACGCAACAGGTCCGCGACTTTAAACTCGGCACTGCCGGTCTGGCGCGTACCCAGTAATTCGCCCGGCCCGCGGATTTCTAAATCCTGCTGGGCAATGACAAAGCCGTCGTTGCTGTCGCGTAAAACCTGCAAACGTTTCTGCGCAGTTTTACTAAGGGGCGTTTTATAGAGCAGAACGCAGTGAGACGCGACAGCACCGCGCCCGACGCGTCCGCGTAACTGGTGCAACTGCGCCAGTCCTAAACGCTCCGGGTTTTCGATAATCATCAGGCTGGCATTGGGAACATCGACGCCCACTTCAATCACGGTGGTGGCAACCAGCAGCTGCACTTCACCCTGTTTGAACGCCTGCATGACGGCCTGTTTTTCCTGCGCTTTCATGCGCCCATGAACCAGTCCGATATTGAGTGCCGGAAGCGCCTCTTTCAGCCCTTCCCAGGTGGCTTCTGCGGCCTGAGCTTCCAGCATTTCTGATTCTTCAATCAGCGTACACACCCAATAAGCCTGACGGTTTTCCTGTTCGCAGGCACTTTTCACCCGGCTGATGATGTCGCTGCGGCGGGTATCAGGGATCGCGACGGTTGTCACCGGCGTACGGCCCGGAGGCAGTTCGTCGATGACGGACGTATCCAGATCCGCATAGGCAGTCATCGCCAGTGTGCGGGGGATCGGCGTAGCGGTCATGATCAGCTGATGCGGGTGGAAGCCCTGTTGCAGCCCCTTTTCCCACAGCGCCAGACGCTGATGTACACCGAAACGGTGCTGTTCATCAATAATGACCAGGGAAAGCGAAGAGAACAAAACCTGTTCCTGGAAGATGGCATGCGTTCCCACCACCATCGACACCTGTCCGCTGGCGATCGCGTCCTGCTGCGCCTGCCGCGCTTTACCTTTTTGTTTTCCTGCCAGCCAGCCTACCTGAATGCCCAGCGGTTCAAACCACTGACGGAAATTATTGGCGTGTTGTTCGGCCAGCAATTCAGTGGGTGCCATTAATCCGACCTGCTGCCCCTGCGCGATAGCGCAAAGGGCGGCAAGTGCAGCGACCAGCGTTTTACCAGAACCGACGTCGCCCTGAACCAGGCGCATCATCGGATAACTTTTCGCTAAATCCTGCTCGATTTCAGCCACCACGCGCTGCTGCGCACCGGTCGGACTGAAAGGAAGGGACGCGAGAAACTGATTCTTCAACCGGTCGTCATGATGCAACGGCAGGGCTTTATAACTTTGTGTACCGGCGCGGACGGCCAGCATACTGAGATTGTGCGCCAGCAGCTCTTCCATAATCAGACGGCGTTGTGCCGGATGATGACCTTTTTCAAGATCGGCAAGCTGGATATCAGGCGGTGGGCGGTGCAGCAAATGCAGCGCCTGAGGAAGCGGGATCAACGACCGGCTCAGTTCTTCCGGCAACAGTTCGGCAATTGGCACGGTGTCGAGCAGTTCAAGTGCCTGATCGGTCAGTTTACGCAGCGTTGCCTGACGAATGCCTTCTGTTGTCGGGTAAACCGGTGTCAGCGATTCCTGCAAAACCACTTCGCTGTTTTCACCCTGAATGCGGTATTCCGGATGAATGATTTCTGCGCCGATTGTGCCGCGTTTGATTTCACCATAAGCAGTGACACGACGGCCTGCGGCCAGACTGTTTTTCATCGCGGCGTTAAAGTTGAAGAAGCGCAATGTCACCATGCCGGTACCGTCGCTTATCTGACAGGTGAGCATTCTGCGGCGACCAAAACTGATATCGCTGCGCAGGACTTCGCCTTCTATGGTGGCGAAAATACCGGGCTGCAAATCATTGATGGTGTAAAGGCGGGTACGATCTTCATAACGCAAAGGCAGGTGAAGCAGTAAATCCTGAATAGTTTCAAGGCCGAGCTTAGCGAGTTTATCTGCCTGACTGGCTCCGACGCCGGAAAGCGACGTCAGCGGGATGGCGTCGAGCAGGCGACCTTTCATCTTTTTTTAACCGTCATTTGCATCGCAGACCACCATTCATCATCGGCAATAATTTGCCCCTGATCGTCAATGAAAGGGCGTGGCAGTTTTTTTCGCTTCGCCACATTCGACAGCACCGGATAGCCACCTTCAAACAGCAATCGCTGTTGCTCTTTCTCGCTCAGCAGGCTGGTGTCGCGGCGATACATGCCGGCGTTTTCACGCTGGCGCTGGGCTTCATACAAAATCAACGCCGAAGCGACGGAAACGTTAAGAGACTGCACCATACCGATCATCGGAATGATGATATCGCTGTCTGCCAGGGCTAATGCTTCAGGCGTGATGCCCGTTTTCTCCTGACCCAGCAAAATACAGGTCGGACGGGTGTAATCAATCGCGCGGAAGTCGACGGCTTTCTCTGACAGGTTGGTGGCCAGAATTTGCATGCCTTGCGCCTTCATTTTGGCGACGGCATCCTGAATGGTTTTGTGAGTTTTGACCTGAACCCAACTGTTGCTGCCTGCCGCCGAAGAGACCAGCGTCTTCATCCGGGTGGTGGGCCAGACAGCATGGATTTCGTGAACGCCAACGGCGTCTGCCGTGCGGATGACGGCAGAAACGTTATGCGGTTTATGCACCTGTTCCATGCAGACCGTCAGGTCTGGCTGTCGGGCCGCAAGCATTTCGCGGATGCGCGCATAACGTTCTGGGGTCATAACAATCAGTTTCGGTTGCGGGTAACTTTGATGACGTCCGGCATGATACGAATTTTACGCATGATATTCGCCAGATGAACGCGGTCGCGGGTCGTCAGGCGGATAAAGGCGCTGTAGACGCGACCGTCTTTTTCTTCAGTGCTCAGACTCTGAATGTTCGACTGTGCCGCATTGATCGCTGCGGTCAGGTTCGCCAGTGCACCCTGATGGTTGAACATATCGACTTTGATTTCAGCGATAAATTCCTGATCGGTTTCCTGGTGGTCATCCCAGTCAACGGCCATGAATTTCTCAGGTTCTTTCTGATAGCCACGAATATTACGGCAGGATTCATGGTGGATCACCAGACCTTTACCCGGACTGACGTGCGCAATGATCGGGTCACCAGGGATCGGACGACAGCATTTTGCGAACGTGATCAGCACGCCATCTGCACCTTTAATCGGCAGATTGCGGGTGCCGGACGTGGCCATTGAAGACTGGTCACCCATCAGATTTTTGGCAACCACCACGCTCATGGCATTGCCGAGGCCGATTTCAGCCAGCAGGTCATCCATCGCGGCGAGCTTCATGCGATCCAGCTCGTTTTTGATGTTTTCCGGCGGAATATCTGAGAGTTTTTTACCGGCGCCCAGCGCATGATTCAGCAGACGACGGCCAAGTGAAACGGAATCATCACGTTTCAGGTTTTTAAGCATCTGGCGAATTTTGGCACGAGCGCGCGAGCTGACAACAAAGTTCAGCCAGGCGGCATTCGGACGGGCGCCCGGTGCGGTAATGATTTCGATGGTCTGTCCGCTGGTCAGCGGTTGCGAGAGCGGGTAAGGCTGGCGGTCTACGCGCGCGCCGACACAGGCATGGCCGATATCGGTATGCACGGCGTAAGCAAAGTCGACCGGTGTCGCGCCCGCAGGCAATTCGACAATACGGCCTTCCGGCGTAAAGACATAAATCTCATCCGGGAACAGATCGGATTTTACGCTCTCGATAAATTCAAACGAGTTGCCCGCGCTTTGTTGCAGTTCGAGCAAACTCTGTAACCAGCGCTGTGCGCGGATCTGCGCCGTCGTGCTGGTTTCACTGTTCTCTTTATAAGCCCAGTGAGCCGCCACCCCCATCTCTGCCATCTGATCCATATCTTCCGTACGGATCTGCACTTCAACCGGCACACCGTGCGGGCCGATGAGCGAGGTATGCAAAGATTGATAGCCGTTGGCTTTAGGAATGGCGATGTAATCTTTGACCCGACCCGGACGCGGTTTGTACAGGCTGTGTGCCTGTCCTAACACGCGATAGCAGGTATCGAGTTCTTTAACGATCACCCGGAACGCGTAGATATCCATAATGGAATGGAAACGCTGTTCCTTCAGGTGCATTTTGCAATAGATCGAGTACAGGTGTTTTTCGCGACCACTGACCCGACACTGAATTCCGGCTTCGGTTAAACGGCCTTCTATCTCAGAGAGGATTTTTTGGATCATCTCTTTACGGTTGCCACGCGCGGCTTTCACCACTTCTTTGATGACGCGGTAACGGTTGGGATAGAGGGCTTCGAAGCCCAGCTCTTCGAGCTCGGTTTTCAGGTGATGAATACCCAAACGGTGAGCCAGCGGGCTGTAGATTTCCAGCGTTTCGCGGGCAATACGGCGACGTTTATCCGGGCGCAAAGAGCCCAGTGTGCGCATGTTATGGGTACGGTCAGCGAGTTTGATCAAGATGACGCGGATGTCTTGCACCATCGCCATGACCATTTTGCGGAAGTTTTCCGCCTGCGCTTCTTTCTTATCGCGGAATTTCAGCTTGTCTAACTTCGAAACGCCTTCAACCAGCTCAGCAACACTTTTGCCAAACAGTTGTTCCATATCCTGGTAAGTGGCAGGCGTGTCTTCGATAACGTCGTGTAATAACGCCGCCATCAGAGTCTCATGATCGAGCCTCATTTCAGCCAAAATACATGCCACGGCCACCGGGTGAGTAATATAGGGCTCACCACTGGAACGTGTTTGCCCCTCGTGCGCATCCCGCGCCACGAGGTAAGCCTGCACGAGGCGCTTTATTTGCTCCTCCGGCAGGTATTTTTGAATCAGTTGATTCAGGCTTTCAAAGATATACAAGTGAGATCCGTTTCGTTAATTAACGACGGCCTTCAGCGATGGCAGTCACTGCCTGAATCTCTGCGGCTTCCTGCTCTTGTTGCTCCTGACGGTCACGAACGTCGAGGATCTGATTAGTGATCAGGCCTTCTTCGATTTCGCGCAGGGCAATAACGGTGAATTTATCGTTTTCTTCAGCGACCAGTGGATCTTTACCACCAGATTGCAGCTGGCGTGCGCGACGAGCAGCCACCAACACCAGGTCAAAACGGTTACCAATTTTCTCAACAGCGTCTTGAACAGTTACGCGTGCCATATATGTGCTACTCCACAGGGTGACGAAAGACTGGGCATAATACTGAAAGTGACTTCAGTCTGCCAATAGTTTGGTGATTAATCCGTCATGACGGAGCCGCTGACGGCTCAGACGCAGACGTTCGGCGCGAATAATCGTTTTTAAATCCGATAAAGCCAGATCAAAATCGTCATTCACAATTAAATAGTCGTATTCGGCAAAGTGTGTCATTTCAGCCACGGCTTGTGCCATACGTTTGGCGATAACCTCTTCGCTGTCCTGACCACGACCACGTAAGCGGCGATCAAGCTCATCTTTCGATGGCGGCAGAACAAAAATACTGCGCGCCAGCGGCATCTTTTTCCTGATTTGCTGAGCACCTTGCCAGTCGATATCGAGGAAAACATCCACACCTGATGCTAAAACCTGCTCAATGGCTTCACGGGACGTTCCGTAATAATTACCGAAAACTTCCGCGTGTTCTAAAAAGGCATCACGTTCAATCATCTCGCGAAACGCTTCTTTGTCGACAAAGAAGTAATGTTCGCCATGTTTCTCACCAGGACGTACAGAACGGGTGGTATGAGAAATAGAAACCTGTGTGTCGTAGAGCGGTTGTGTTTTAAGTAAAGCCTGAATCAGACTTGATTTACCTGCTCCACTTGGGGCGGAGACAATATATAGCGTGCCTTGAACCATGATGACGTTTCAACTGAATGGGTTGATAGGAAGTATGCGAAGAGTGATCTCTCGCACAGTATACACGCTCGCCGCATTCGGTGCAGCGCCCAGACGTATTTCATCGCAACTTCACCTGAGAAAATAGCCTTTCCTGACAGATTTACGTGCCGCATTCCAAATTTTTTCTTCGTTACTGCAACAGATGAAATAACCCGGAAAGCATCTCGCAAGAACCGGTGATGCCAGTGGCGGGAAACGCCATACCCGCGTTTACTGGCGGTCACAAGGAGGTGCCTATGCGCCAGTTCATTTTTCTTATCTGCCTGTTCTCTTTTACTTTCTCTGTGTCCGGTCAGGATATGCCGCCGCAGGAATGTCCGGCCTGGTCATCGTCACGCTTGTCGCAGGAAACCCGCCATCTCACGGATCAGCTGACCCGATGGGATACGGCTTATCATCAGTCCGGCAGCAGCCCGATAGAAGATTCGGTCTATGACCAGTTACGTCAGAAACAACGTGTCTGGCTACAGTGTGCCAGCCAGCCTGCGCCCGAAGTGACCGTGCCCGCCGGTGATACTGCTGAATTCCCGCATCCGGTCGCCCACACCGGTCTGCATAAAATGAAAGATAAACAGGCCGTCTCGAACTGGATGAAGGGACGAAAGAATCTCAGTATTCAGCCTAAAATCGATGGCGTGGCGGTGTCGCTGGTTTACCGGTACGGGCAATTGACTGCATTGATCAGCCGGGGGAACGGTGAGAAAGGACAAAACTGGACGCCGAAAGCCGCATCAATACCGGCGATCCCGCTCACCGTTCCGGACGTGAGCCCGGAGTTAGTGCTGCAGGGCGAGCTTTACCTGAAGATGACCGGTCATCAGCAAAGTGTCGATGGGGGTATGAATGCCAGATCAAAAGTCGCGGGTGCAATGCGGCGTACGTCGGCTTCTGACATCCTGAAACAGGTGGGGGTGTTTATCTGGTCATGGCCGGATGGGCCGATCCTTATGTCAGATCATCTTGAGAAACTGAGCCGGTTTGGTTTTCCGGTTGTTGCTCAGTTCACGCTGCCGGTCAGCACACCGGAAGAGGTAGAAAAATGGCGCGAGCACTGGTTCCGCCAGGCATTACCTTTTGCTACTGATGGTGTCGTCATCCGTCAGGAAGAAGAGCCAGCGGGAAAATATTGGCAAAATACGCCTCCCACATGGGCTGTCGCCTGGAAATACCCCCCGGCCAGACAGCTTACTGATGTTACCGGCATCACGACGACGACAGGGCGAAGCGGGAAGGTGACGGTCATCCTCAACCTGAACCCTCTGAGGCTGGACGATAAGTTAGTCAGTAAGGTGAGTGTGGGGACCGTCAGTCGTTTCAGGCAATGGGATGTGCTTCCCGGTGATCAGGTTGCCATCACACTGGCAGGGCAGGGGATCCCGCGTCTTGATGAAGTGACATGGCGGGTCAGTGAGCGTTCGCCGGTGTCATTGCCCGATCCGCAGCGTTATAACGCCTTTTCCTGTTTTACGCCCGGTCCGGGGTGTGCGGCGCAATTTCTCTCACGTCTTATCTGGCTCAGCGGCCCTGAAGCCCTGGATATGGCAGGATTTGGCGGGGCGACATGGCAAAAGTTGCTGGATGCAATTCCTGCCGACTCCCTGATCAGCTGGTTAGCATTGAATGAAAAAGACCTGGCTGCGGTTCCGGGAATCGGAGTTAAACAGGCGCAAAAACTGATGGCACAGATTCACTTTGCCAGGGAGAAGGACTTGCGACACTGGCTGTCCGCGCTGGGATTTCCTTCTTATGCCCTGAAATTTGCCGGGCAACAGCAGGGCTGGAGCCAATTGAAACAACTGACGTCTCACGACTGGGCAAAGGCAGCGGGAATGGGGGAAAAAAGAGCCGCTCAGGTTTTTGACTTTATACATCACCCTGCCGTCATGGCAATCACCGGGGCGTTACAGCAGGCGCAATTGCCTGCTTTCCGCTAGCTGAAAACCCGCAGGGCAGATCAGTGGTCAGAGTGCGGATAATTGAAGACCGGCAATCCAAGGCGGAAACGTAATGCGATCAGTCGGGCGGTAAAGCCGACCAGCAACGTGATAATCACCACCAGATTGTGCGGCAGAGAGAAATATTGCAGCCCGATGTAAACCCAGGCAGAGGCAAATGAAACGCCGGCATAAATTTCTTTCTGAAAGACCAGCGGGATCTGATTACACATCATATCCCGCAGCACGCCGCCAAAAACGCCGGTGATGACGGCACAGACAGAGGCGATGATGGCACCATGCCCCATATCGAGTGCGACTTGTGTCCCGATGATTGAAAACACCACTAAACCTAAGGCATCAAGCACTAAGAAGAGCCGGCGAAGATGTTGCATCAGTGGGGCAAGCCAGGTGGTCATGAGTGCCGCGATAGCCACGATCACAATGTATTCCGGATGCTTAACCCAGCCCAAAGGATAATGGCCCAGCAACATGTCACGGACAGAACCCCCGCCAATAGCCGTCGCAGACGCGATAATAATGACCCCAAAGGAGTCCATTTTCCGGCGTCCGGCGGCAAGGGCACCGGTCATGGCTTCTGCGGTGATCCCGATAATATAAAGAACGGTGAGTAACATGGATGTACGCCAGACAAATCAGTAATGAGAAAGCGGTAGCCGCGCAGAGTAATGCGTTTATCTTCAGCTCACGACTGAGTTTTTCTTTTAGATTGATTTTGACATTATGAAATCTAATGCGAATACCCGATATTCAGCCCAGTACTTAAGGATGAGACAGAATGTCAGTTTATTTTAGATTAGAAAAATCGCGATTGCGTGTTTATCTGGTCATTCCCCTCACATATATGGCTGACGTCTCTTTTTCATCAGAGGTGTATTTTCATCGTTTATAAGTTACGATTAATTGAAATCGTCACTCATTGACGCACTGCATAATTGTTTTATCAGCCCGGAGGAGTGTATGAAGCCCGATATTCCGGTTGCGTTAACACAGCGTGGACCTGCCGAGCATGAACGGCGCGAGCAAATCATTGATGCGGCTTTTGAGCACTTCCGCCTGTATGGTTACGCCAAAACGTCGGTCGCCGATCTGGCCAAATCGATTGGTGTTTCAAGTGCTTATATTTACAAGTTTTTTGAGTCGAAACAGGCGATTGGCGAAGCCATTTGTTCACAGCGTGTGGGTCAGATAGATGATGCACTGATGCTTATTGCGCAAAGCCACCAAAGTGCAACTCTGCGCCTGCGATCTATTTTTAAAACACTGCTGACACGTAGTCTGGAGCTCTTCTTTCAGGATAGAAAATTGCATGATCTGGCGGCCACAGCCTCCGCACAACAATGGAAGTCGACACTTAATCACCGGGCGATGATGTACAGCATCGTGGAAAAAGTGGTCAATGACGGGCGGGAATCCGGTGAGTTTGAGCGTAAAACGCCGCTGGATGAGGTATGTATGGCGATCACCAGTGTGACGACGCCGTTTTCTCATCCGTTATTGCTGGAACAAAAAACACCGGAACAGCTCGAAGAACGCGTTCAGGCCATCACCAGTCTGGTGTTGCGCAGTCTGGCAAAGTAGCCACGAAAAATTTTTGGTTACGGGTTTACAAAATCGTAATTCGTCACATACTGTCAGCCCTATTCGCTGAAACCCGTTTTTGTCAGGCTTGCAAAAGTCCCGGCAGAAACTTACGTCTTAAACAGACAGAGAGGAATGTTTTATGACTCATCGTCGAGTGGTTATTACCGGCATGGGGGCTGTGAGTCCTCTGGGCTGTGATATCGAAACTATCTGGAAGCGTCTGCTGGCCGGTCAGTCTGGTATCCGCGTTTTGCCGGAAGAAATTGTTGAAACCCTTAGCGTGAAAATCGGTGGTCAGGTACAAACGAAAGAGCAGGACCCTGAATCAGGCTTCGATCCGGATCAGTTCGTGGTACCGAAAGACCAGAAAAAAATGGACCGCTTTATTCTGTTCGCGATGGCTGCTGCCGATATGGCCGTTGCTGATGCTGGCTGGAAAGCGGAAACCCCTGAACAACAGGAACGTACTGCAACGGTCATCGGTTCCGGTATTGGTGGCTTCCCGGCGATTGCCCATGCGGTGCGTACCAACGACAGCCGTGGTGCCAAACGTTTGTCGCCTTTCACCATTCCTTCATTCCTGGTGAATCTCGCGGCGGGTCAGGTTTCCATCAAACATCAGTTCAAAGGCCCGATTGGTGCACCGGTCACGGCTTGTGCGGCGGGTGTTCAGGCCATCGGTGATGCCGTTCGTTTGATCCGCAACGATGAAGCGGATGTTGCACTTTGTGGTGGTGCTGAAGCGGCTATCGATACTGTCAGCCTGGGTGGTTTCGCGGCGGCAAAAGCCATGTCTACCGGCCATGAAGATCATCCTGAGAAAGCATCCCGTCCGTTCGACAGCGCACGCGATGGTTTCATCATGGGTGAAGGCGCAGGCATGCTGGTCATTGAAGAGCTGGAACATGCGAAAGCGCGTGGAGCCAAAATCCTGGCTGAGATTGTCGGTTACGGCACCAGCGGTGACGCTTATCACATGACTTCCGGTGCGGAAGACGGCAACGGAGCGGGCCGCGCGATGAAAATCGCCCTGCGTCAGGCAGGCATTCAGCCTTCAGATGTTCAGCACCTGAATGCTCATGCTACCTCTACGCCGGTGGGCGATCTGGGTGAAATCAATGCGATTAAAACCCTGTTCGGAACAGACGGTAAGCTGGCGGTGACGTCCACCAAATCTGCGACCGGCCATCTTCTGGGCGCGGCTGGCGGGCTGGAAACCATCTTCACCATTCTGGCCGTGCGTGACCAAATCGTTCCTCCGACGCTGAATCTGGAAAACAAAGATGAAGCGGCTGCAGGTCTGAATATCGTGGGTAATACCGCGCAAAAGCATGACATTACTTATGCCCTGTCAAATGGCTTTGGTTTCGGTGGCGTGAATGCCTGCGTACTGTTGAAACGCTGGGAAGATTAATTTCTCTCTTCGTTAAAGCATAAAAAAACGCCTCGGGTTTTGATGACCGGAGGCGTTTTTTATTGTGCGTGAGGCGAAGATTTACTCGATATTCTGAATCTGCTCGCGCATTTGTTCGATCAGCACTTTCAGCTCGATGGCTGATGTCGTGACGTCGGCATTGATCGATTTTGAGGCCAGAGTGTTCGACTCGCGGTTAAATTCCTGCATCATGAAATCAAGACGACGGCCAACGGCTTCTTCTTTCTTCATGATTTTGTGCGTTTCTTTGACGTGCGCTTCCAGACGATCCAGCTCTTCAGCCACATCCACACGCTGTGCCATCAGCACCAGTTCCTGCTCAAGACGGGTATTTTCCAGCTGTACCTGCGCGTCTTCCAGCTTGCTGACCAGACGCTCGCGCTGCCATTGCAGAATATTTGGCATCTGGGCGCGGACTTTCACCACTTCTGCGCTCACACCGTCGAGGCGTTGTTCGATCATCGTTTTCAGTGCGGCGCCTTCGCTTTCGCGTGCGCTGATGAAATCGTCCAGCGCGGTTTCCAGCGCCAGCAGCAATTCAGTACTGATGGCGTCCAGATCTTGTTCTTCAGCCAGCATCACACCCGGCCAGCGCAGGACTTCCAGCGGATTGATTTCGCCTTCATCACTTTGCATTTTCACCCATTGCGCGGCTTCCACCAGTTGCTTCGCCAATTTTTCATTGAGTTGCAGCGTGCTCTGCGCGCTCGGGTCGAGGTCAAAACGCAAATTACATTCGACTTTACCGCGGGTCAGTCGGGCGCGAATACGCTCACGGACAACCGGCTCCAGGCTGCGGAATTGCTCGGGCAGACGGATGTAAGTTTCGAGATAACGTTGGTTTACCGAGCGGAGTTCCCACGCTGCGCTGCCCCAGTTACCCTTAATTTCGCGTCGGGCATAAGCGGTCATACTACGGATCATGTATGCGTACCTGTTAATGTAAAGATGCAGCGATTATAGCCTCCACGGGCGGGTCATGATAGGCATTACCTCGCGAAGTCCGTATAATGCGCAGCCAAACACGAATCGCGACCCGGAGAACTATCCATGCGTCCAGCTGGCCGAAATGCACAACAAGTGCGCCCCGTAACACTGACCCGCCATTACACTAAACACGCTGAAGGTTCCGTGCTGGTGGAGTTTGGTGATACCAAAGTGCTGTGTACCGCGACGGTGGAGGAAGGTGTTCCGCGTTTTCTGAAAGGTCAGGGACAAGGTTGGATCACCGCAGAGTACGGCATGTTGCCGCGTTCTACCCATACGCGTAATGCGCGTGAAGCCGCAAAAGGCAAACAAGGTGGCCGTACTCTGGAAATCCAGCGCCTTATCGCCCGTTCCCTGCGAGCTGCGGTAGACCTGAAAAAGCTGGGTGAATTTACCATTACGCTCGACTGCGACGTATTGCAGGCTGACGGCGGCACACGTACGGCGTCTATTTCCGGGGCTTGTGTTGCTCTGGCCGATGCGCTGAACGCGCTGGTGGCGGCAGGTAAACTGAAAGCTAACCCGATGAAAGGTATGGTGGCGGCAGTGTCAGTCGGCATCGTGAAAGGCGAAGCGCTGTGCGACCTTGAGTATGTCGAAGACTCGGCAGCTGAAACCGATATGAATGTGGTGATGATGGAAGATGGCCGCATGATTGAGGTGCAGGGCACCGCCGAAGGCGAGCCGTTCAGCCATGAAGAACTGCTCGGTTTGCTTGCCCTCGCCAGAGGGGGAATCGACACCATCTTCCAGGCGCAGAAAGCGGCGTTGGCGGAATAATTTTTTAAGGCGACTGAGAAGTCGCCTTTTTTATGGCCTGCGGGCTGACAATGAGAAATAAGACATTATCTAGGAGACCATCAATGAAAGCCTATCAGCGCCAGTTTATTGAGTTCGCACTGAACAAACAGGTTTTGAAATTCGGTGAATTTACCCTGAAGTCCGGGCGTATCAGCCCTTACTTCTTCAATGCCGGTTTGTTTAACACTGGCCGTGATCTGGCGTTACTGGGACGTTTTTATGCCGAAGCATTGGTGGATTCCAAGATTGATTTTGATTTAGTGTTTGGCCCGGCTTACAAAGGTATTCCTATTGCCACGACCACGGCCGTTGCGCTGGCTGAACATCATGAACGTGACGTGCCGTATTGCTTTAACCGTAAAGAAGCAAAAGATCACGGCGAAGGCGGCTTACTGGTCGGCAGCCCGTTGCAGGGGCGCGTCATGCTGGTGGATGATGTGATCACCGCTGGCACTGCTATCCGTGAATCGATGGAAATCATCAATGCTAATAAAGCCACGCTGGCAGGCGTATTGATTTCTCTGGATCGCCAGGAACGTGGACGCGCGGACATTTCTGCCATTCAGGAAGTGGAGCGTGACTATCACTGTAAAGTGATTTCAATCATTACACTGGCTGACCTGATTGAGTATCTGGAAGAGAAAACCGAAATGGCTGACCATCTGGCGGCGGTCCGGACTTACCAGCAGACTTACGGCGTATAACCGCTGATGAAAACAAAAGGGCCTTTCGGCCCTTTTTGATATCTGACGTCTGACTCTGCGGCGTGCCTTTATTGCAACTGAGCAGAGATGAGCGGCCAGCGGGTATCGAAGTCCTGAGTCGGTTTGTACTTGAATTCCGAACGTACAAAACGCGACAACATCCCTTCGCAAAAGGCCAGTAACTGGCTGGCAAGCAGGGTTTCATCACTGATGAATCCGCTGCCTTCACGCATTTTCTTTTCCCGTAGCACCTGACGCAGTTGCGCTTCAATTCGCTCAAAAAGCTGGTTGATGCGGCCTTGCAGGCGATCCTGTTCAAACATCAGGGCGTGACCGGTCATAATGCGGGTCAGCCCCGGATTACGTTCTGCAAACCCTAAAATCAGCAGCAAAATCAGACGTATTCTGTTCAGCGTATCCTTTTCATCCTGCAGGATGAGATTGATACGGGTGATCAGACTGTCTTCGATAAACTCGATTAAGCTGTCAAACATCCGCGTTTTACTGGGAAAATGACGATAAAGAGCTGCTTCTGAAACACCTACGCTGGCGGCGAGCTTTGCAGTCGTGATCCGCTGGCTGCCATCGCTGGACTGAAGCATTTGCGCTAATGCCTGCAAAATCTCTTCGCGCCTGTTCCTTTTTGTCGTTTCTTTCTCTGCCATGTCTGAATAGACCCTTGCTAAAAAACGGCTAAAATCATGGAGAAACCGCACAACTGCCGCATGAATCGCTGTGATCCTGCGGCTTATTTCGTTCCCTTCGCGTTGTGACGGTCTGATAGTGATAAGGATCTGTTCAATATCGCGTCAGAATCAGCGGTGCTGAACAGGTTCTTATTGGCGACCTGAGTGGCCAAAGCCCCCTTCGCCGCGTTCACTGGCGTCAAAATCTTCCACCAGATTGAATTCTGCCTGAACCACAGGCACAAACACCATTTGAGCAATGCGCTCGCCCGGTTCGATAACAAAGGTCGTCTGACCGCGGTTCCATACCGACACCATCAGCTGGCCCTGATAATCAGAATCGATAAGGCCGACCAGGTTGCCCAACACGACGCCATGTTTATGGCCCAGGCCGGAGCGCGGCAGAATTACCGCCGCCAGATTAGCATCACCAATATGGATAGCCAGACCTGTTGGCAGCAACGTGGTTTCGCCCGGTTTCAGTTCAACCGACGCATCCAGACAGGCGCGTAAATCCAGACCCGCCGACCCTGGTGTCGCGTAAGCCGGTAAAGGGAAAGTCGAACCGATGCGCGGGTCGAGAATTTTAATGTCGATTTTTTTCATCATAACGGCTGACAATCTCTTCTAATAAACGTTGGCCAAGCAGGGACTTATCGCTGAGCGGTAAGATTTTATCCCCGTCCTGCCAAAAAAGATGCAAAGCATTGGAATCACTGTTGAAACCTTGCCCGGCAAGTGAAACATCGTTGGCGCAGATCAGATCCAGATTCTTGCGGATCCTTTTTTGCCGCGCGTATTCTTCCACATTCTGGGTTTCAGCGGCAAACCCCACGACGTAAGGGCGGTTTTCTGTCATGGCCGCAACACCGGCAACAATGTCAGGGTTCTTAATCATTTTTACTGTGATTTCATCGCCTTGCTTTTTGATTTTCTCATCTGCAATGCGTTCCGCACGATAATCTGCCACGGCAGCACAGGAAATGAAAATCTGCTGCGTGGCTGCTGAAAGCCGCACGGCTTGCTGCATCTCCAGCGCGCTTTCCACATCAATACGGCGGACATTAGCGGGTGTCGGCTGCGATACCGGTCCGGCGATCAGCGTCACGTTAGCACCCCACTCAGCGGCGGCTTTGGCTATCGCAAAACCCATTTTTCCGGAGCTGTGATTACTGATGAAGCGAACCGGATCCAGTGGCTCGCGCGTCGGACCTGCGGTGACCATAATGTTCAGCTGTGCCAGATCCTTGCGCGCAGAAAAATGGCTGTTCGCCATATCAACAATCACCAGCGGATCCAGCATGCGTCCCGGGCCAACATCGCCGCAAGCCTGACTGCCGCTGTCCGGACCCCACACTAACGTGCCGCGTGCCGTCAGGCTTTGCAGATTTTCCTGCGTCACCGCAGCGCGGTACATTTGCTGATTCATTGCAGGCAGCACGGCGACCGGTGCCGCTGTCGCCAGACACACCGTCGTCAGCAGATCATTGGCCATGCCAGCGTTCATGCGGGCCAGCAAATCCGCCGTCGCGGGCGCGATAATGACTAAATCGGCCCATTTGCCTAATTCGATATGCCCCATCGCCGCTTCGGCAGCCGGATCAAGCAGGTCGTCAGACACCGGATAGCCAGACACTGCCTGCAGGCTCAACGGCGTCACGAAGGATTTCGCCGCTTCAGTCATGACGACGCGGACGTCTGCGCCTCTTTCACGTAAGCGACGTACCAGTTCTGGTGCTTTATAGGCAGCGATACCACCGCTGATACCGAGCACAATATGTTTGCCGGAAAGTCCCGTCATCATCATTGTCCGATTGGTTGAAAGCTGAAAGAAGCGACATTTTAGCATAACGGGGAATGATGACAGCTATTGGCGATGCGCCGAAATCTGAAGAATAAAAATTTTGCGTAACGTCTCGCAAGCTTACTCACTGAGCGTCTTAGCGGAAGGAATGTTGTGCCACAATCGCGGCGAAAAAGGAGTCAGGATGACGAAACAAGCAGACCAGTGGCCGGGAATGATGCCACCACGGGAAAAATTGTTGCAGCAGGGTGCGAAGGAACTGACGGATCAGGAATTGCTGGCGATCTATCTGCGTACAGGATGCCGGGGATTACATGTGATGGATCTGGCAAAGAACCTGCTGGAAGAATTCGGTTCATTGCATAAATTACTGATGGCCGATTTTGAGGCCATGGCGCGTACGAAAGGGATGGGCGTCGCCAAGTTTTCGCAGCTGGTGGCGGTGTCTGAATTATCACGCCGCGCCTATTTGCGTCACCTGAGTGCCGAAAATGCGATGCTAAGCCCCGAGGTCATCAGGGAATATTTGCAGAATTTGCTCGTTTTTCGGGAAAGAGAGGTATTTCTGGTACTTTTTCTCGACAACCAGCATCGCGTTATTCGCCATGAGGAGATGTTTGCTGGTACTATTGGGCACGTAGAAGTGTATCCCCGCGAAATTGTTCGTGGTGCGATGAAGGTTAATGCGGCAGCCCTAATTCTGGCGCATAATCACCCATCCGGTCGGGCTGAGCCCAGTCTGATGGACAGAAAAGTGACTGAACAGATTATTCGAGCGTGCCAGCTGCTGGAAATTCGTGTCCTTGACCATTTGGTTGTAGGTCACGGAGAAACGGTATCTTTTGCCGAACGCGGCTGGATTTAGCGTCGTTTTTTGAAGATCCTTAGGGATCTTTAGCTGTTCGGGACTTGAGCACTTACGCTACAGAGCGTATACTACGCCACCTTTGAGAATCTTGGGTTTGGCGTTAAGAGCCTATCTCAGCAGGTTTCTAACCTGATGAATTGGTTTTTACCCGACGACAGTGAGTCGGTTCTCAGTGGAGTTTGCTGAGATGGGCTCTAAAAGCCTGACGAGGCGGCCATACCCTATACGAAGCTCGAGCTGATTTGATTTTTGGAGAATAGACATGTCCCGAGTCTGCCAAGTTACTGGCAAGCGCCCGGTGAGCGGTAACAACCGTTCCCACGCAATGAACGCGACCAAACGCCGTTTTCTGCCGAACCTGCACTCCCACCGTTTTTGGGTTGAGGCTGAGAAGCGCTTTGTAACTCTGCGTGTATCTGCTAAAGGTATGCGTGTTATCGATAAGAAGGGTATTGAGACGGTCTTGGCCGATCTGCGTGCCCGCGGTGAGAAGTATTAAGGAACTGCATCATGGCTAAAGGTGTTCGCGAGAAGATCAAGCTGGTTTCTTCTGCTGGTACTGGTCACTTCTATACCACCACGAAGAACAAGCGTACTAAGCCGGAAAAATTGGAACTGAAGAAATTCGATCCAGTTGTCCGTCAACACGTGATCTACAAAGAAGCTAAAATTAAATAATTTTAGTGGATTGCTAAAAACCCGGCTCCGGCCGGGTTTTTTATTGCCTGAATTTTGTGGTTTTCATTCGGCGTGACTTTTATTTGCCTGATATCGACGACTGCGACACACTCTGTAAACGATTCTGCTCAAGGGGAAATTATGCCGGAATTACCTGAGGTTGAAACCAGCCGCAGAGGGATTGAACCCTATCTGAAAGGTCACACGATACTGCATGCCATCGTGCGCAATCCACGCCTGCGCTGGCCTGTCTCGGCGGAAATCTTAGCGTTAAGCGATCAGCCCGTTCTGAGTGTGCAGCGCCGGGCAAAATATCTGCTGGTCGAGCTGAAAACCGGCTGGATCATCATCCATCTGGGTATGTCCGGCAGTTTGCGTGTACTGCCGGAAGAAACAGAAGC
The DNA here is from genome assembly GCF_021276285.1 of Rahnella victoriana. NCBI lineage: Bacteria > Pseudomonadati > Pseudomonadota > Gammaproteobacteria > Enterobacterales > Yersiniaceae > Rahnella > Rahnella victoriana. The sequence goes on along the minus strand of NZ_CP089919.1, from coordinate 1,591,794 downwards.
AGGCAAACATGACCATGTTGATCTGGTCATGGATACCGGACATGTGCTGCGTTATACCGATCCGCGACGGTTTGGTGCCTGGTTGTGGTCTGCTGATCTGGCGGCCAGTAATGTTCTGGCGCATCTGGGGCCGGAGCCGTTAAGCGAAGATTTCACAGCAGAGTATTTGTTTGAGAAATCGCGCACAAAAAAATCGCCGATCAAACCCTGGCTGATGGACAACAAACTGGTGGTCGGGGTAGGGAATATCTACGCCAGCGAGTCCTTGTTTGTTGCCGGTATTTCACCTGACAGACCTGCTCATTCGCTCAAACGTGATGAGACGGAATTACTGGTGAGAACGATTAAAGCGGTATTGCTGCGCTCGATTGAACAGGGCGGGACGACGCTGAAAGACTTTTTACAGTCGGATGGAAAGCCGGGATATTTTGCGCAGGAATTGCAGGTATACGGACGGGCTGGCGAACCTTGCCGGGCATGTGGTACGCCTGTTGAGAGTAAAAAACACGCTCAGCGCACCACGTTTTTCTGCCCGCGCTGTCAGCGCTAATTCATGATTCAGGCGCTGATTTTTTCCATCAGTGCCTGAGTAATGACCTGTGGCAGGAAGGGAGTGATATCCCCGCCGTGGCGGGCAACTTCTTTGACCAGTGAAGAGGAGATAAACGACCATTCTTTCGAAGGCATCATAAACACGCTTTCCAGCGTCGGCAGCAAATGGCGGTTCATATTGGCCAGCTGCATCTCATATTCAAAATCAGACACCGCACGTAATCCGCGTACCAGCACGTTAGCCCCCTGTGCTTTGGCGAAATTCGCCATCAAATCACTGAAACCAATGACCTCGACGTTATCCAGATGCGAGGTGACCTGTGTTGCCAGCGCCACGCGCTCATCCAGGGTAAACATCGGTTTTTTGCCCGGGCTGGCGGCAATCGCAAGAATGACGTGATCGAACATCAGCGCCGCACGGGTGACGATATCAAGATGCCCGTTGGTCATCGGGTCAAACGTGCCGGGATAAATTGCCTTAGTGCTCATGATGGCTCACTTTTGCAGTTGGTGACTGAGTGCCCACAGGGCGGCATATTTATTGAACGTATATTGTGCATTGACGCCCGCCAGGATCAACCCCTGCTTCCCGTCCAGAAACCCAGCCCGCAGGATCCAGGTTTTGCTGAAGGCGCCCAGCGTATGCGAAATGATCGAGAAGAAGCTGCAACGGCGGCCTTGCTGGTGACGCTGCTCCGCCCATGCCTGCGCATAGCTAAGCTGCTTACGCTGGAAAACAAAAAGGTCGCGGCAGGTGAGATGCAACAAGTCACCCTGCAACGGGATCACGCTGGCATTTTCCGTCTTCAGTGATTCATGCACCAGATCATCGTTATAGCGGAAAGCGGCAGGATACAGGCGGTTGACGCGATCAGGATACCAGCCGCTGTGGCGCATGAATCTTCCGAGAAAAAGATTACTGCGCCCGAGGCTATAAACAGTGTTATCGCGTGGGGTATGCAGAACGTTTTCGATGGACTGGCGTAATTCAGGGGAGACGCGCTCGTCGGCATCAATCATCAAAATGTAGTCGCCGGTGGCATGACTTTGCGCCAGCTGGCGCTGTTTGCCAAACCCTGGCCAGACGGTGTTCTGAAAGACTTTAGCGCCGTAGCGACGGGCAACGTCCTGCGTGGCATCTTCACTGCCGGAATCGAGCAGAATAATTTCATCTGCCCAGGCCACTGATTCCAGGCATTCCGGCAACAAATCCGCTTCATTGCGGGCAATCAGCACGACGGATAAACGTTTTTTATCAGCCATTAATGACTCCGGACAGGCAGATAAGGCTCCAGTAAATGCAGCAGGCGTTGCAATGCACCCTGATTCTGATGCAGCACTTCGACCGCGTGACGCCCGTAATAGAGACGATAATCTTCATCCGTCAGCAGGGTGGAAATCTCTTTCACCAGCGACGCCGTGTCAGTCACGGTGATCAGGCCATCGTCCTGAGCCAGTTTGGCGCAGATGTCTTTGAAATTAAAGGTGTGTGGCCCCATCAGTACCGGGAGCGCATGTGCGGCTGCTTCCAGCGGATTATGCCCGCCACGCTCCACCAGACTGCCGCCGACAAACGCCAGATCGGCAATGCCGTACAGCAGCATAAGTTCACCCATGGTATCGCCAATCACCACCTGCGTAGCCGAAGAAGGAACTTCACCTGAGCTGCGCTGAATGAATGACAGACCCGCTTTACGGGTGAGGTCGCACGCGACCGGGAAACGTTCAGGGTGGCGCGGTACCAGAATCAGTAGCAAGTTCGGGTGCGCTTTGAGTAATTCTTTGTGCGCTTCCAGCAGCAAGGTTTCTTCACCTTCATGGGTGCTGGTCGCAATCCATACCTGACGGCGTGACGCCCACTGGCTGCGCAATGCGATGGCTTTGGCGGCTAATTCCGGCGTGACAGAGATATCGAATTTCAGACTGCCGGTGACCGCGAGCTGATTGCGTTTCAACCCTAAAGACAGGAAGCGTTCGCCGTCTTCCTGATTCTGTGCGGCGATCAGGGTGATGCGTTGCAAAATGGTACGGATGAATTTACCCAGCTTCTGATATCCCTTCGCTGAACGGGCAGAAAGGCGGGCATTGGCGATCACCAGTGGAATTTTGCGGCGATGCAGGGCGCTGATCAGGTTCGGCCAAAGCTCGGTTTCCATGATGATCACCAGCTTCGGGTTGACCTCATCCAAGAAGCGGTTGACCGATCCTGCCAGATCATAAGGCAGATAAACGTGATGCACGCCTTTGCCAAACGCGGACTGCACGCGCTCAGAACCTGTCGGTGTCATCGTGGTCACGGTGATGGGCAACGACGGATAACGGTGGCGTAAGGCGCGGACTAACGGGATTGCCGCCAGTGTTTCACCCACGGAGACTGAATGCAGCATAATGCCGCCGGAGACAACCTTCCCTTTGCAGAAGCCATAACGTTCAGCCCAGCGTTTACGGTATGCAGGCGACTTGCGGCTGCGCAACAGCAAACGGATCCAAATCAATGGCTGAATTAAATATATGATTATATTATAAAAAATATTCATCTTTTATGAGGCGTTGCGTTAGGGAAAGTCAATTTCATATAGCGAAAATAGTCCCGGCGGATAGATTGGCACATGGTATCAGATAAGTGCGATCGACTCATCATGTCAGCACAAACGTCATCAGACCAGTAATGAGTGATAGAGTGCAACTAACTGTTGTGAAAGGTTTTTAGGGCTGTAAGGCAAAATTCGCGCTCTGGCGGCTTTCCCCATGTCGTCATTTTCCTGACGCGAAGGGATTTTCTTCACGAATTCGCTCAGGCTGGCAACATCCAGCGCATCGCAAACAAAGCCCTCTTTCCCCTGTGTGATGAATTCGGCCCCGCCGCAGGTCTGGCTGGTGATCACCGGTAAACCGCAGGCCATCGCTTCCAGAATGACGTTCGGGAACGGGTCATATAACGTCGGCAAAATCATGCCGTCTGCGGCGTGGTAGTAAGGCAGCACATTGTTTTGCACGCCGGTGAAGCGGACGCGGTCAGCACAGCCTGATTGTTGCGCCAGCAACTTATACTTTTTCTGATCTTTATCCTGCCCGACAACGATGAGGTAGCGATCACCGGAAGCAATGGCTTCAATCGCCGGTTTCAGGCCCTTACGCTCAAATCCTGAACCCACATAGATCAGTGCGACGGCGGCTGAAGGGATGGAAAGCGCCTCACGTGAACTCCGGCGCTGTTCCTCTGTTGCAGGCATAAATTTTTCAGAATCGATGGCGTTATAGATCACTTCAAAACGGCTCTCATCAACGCCGTAACAGCGCATGATGTCGCGCTTTACCATCCCGGAATTACAGATGATTTTTTTCAATTCCGCAGAGTGAAACATGGCTTCTTCAGCCTGCAGAACGTAGCGGTGATAAGGGCTGATGCGGGTGAGAAACCGCTGGAAGGGCGAAATAACGCGTGCTCTTTGTTCCAGCCAGACGCGGTGCGCGCCATCACCGGCGCGGAAAATATCGCAACCCGGAATGCGCTCGTGACTTTGCACAATGTCGAAATGTTGCTGCTCCCAGCACTGGCGGGCGGCCACGGCAAATCCTTTCTCCCGCGATACACGGCCATATTTTGCCGGATTGCACAGGTGAATTTTCCATTGCGGATTGGGCTTGCCTTCCCACTGGCGGGTAATGATATTCAGATCAATATTCTGGTCATCCAGGGCTTCCAGCGCGCGGGAGATGAACCGTTCCGCGCCGCCATCCGGGCGATATTTTTGCCGGACAATGGCTAAGCGAATATTTTTGGTCTCGGCGGCATCAGTCATGCAGATAACTCCTGGCGGCATCAATCACATCGCTGACAGGGATTGCATGCAAATAACGTTGCTGGGTTTTGGTATCGATTGAATCCGGCGATGGAAGTGGTGCGTAATCACCCGCCCAGAGTGTTGTATTATTGTGACCCCACGGGCGCCAGTGCTGCATCTTCGTCGGACCAAACAGGGCCACGCAAGGCGTATTGAGCGCGGCAGCCATATGCATCGGTGCGGAATCGACACCAATAAAGAGTTTTGCGCCGTCAATCATTGCCGCCAGTTGCGTCAGGGAAAGCTGACCTGCAACGGAAATCACCTGCGTGTTATGAGTCAGATCCTGGATTTTGCGCACCATATCCAGCTCTTTCTTATCCGGACCGGCGGTCATCACTATGGTGAGACCGGTATCGCCGAGGCCATCAATTACGCTGGCAAATTTGTCATCGTCCCAGCATTTGAACGTCCAGCGGGACGTCGGCTGGATCACAATATAGTCGCCAGCGACCTGATTTTTCAGAAGTAACTGCTGACAAAATGCCTTGTCACTTTCTGAATAATGCATCGAGGTCTGGGCATTCTCTGTCGATACGCCCAGCGGAGACAGAATCGACATATTCTGCTCAACGGTATGCAAAATGCTGTGATTTTCGGTGGTCACTAACTGTGTGTGACCCGTGCGCCAGATCAGTGAGCGGCGCTTTTTATAGTCGAAGCCTAACCGGATTTTAGCACCGCTGAACAACGCCAGCAGGGCGCTTCGCCATTGGTCGGCGAGGTTAATCACCAGGTCATAATGCCGTGCGCGGATTGCTTTGAGTAACTGATATTCTTGCTGTAGCTGATAGCGAATCCCCTGCTTTTTCCATGATCTGTCAATGACATGGATATGCGACAGGGCAGGATGCTCACTGAGGATCGGTCGGGTTTCTTTATACAGAAGCACATCAATTTCAGCATCGGGATAATGCTGACGCAGCCTGTTTATCACCGGCGTTGTCAGCACCATATCTCCGTGATGACGGAGTTTAACCAGAAGAATTCTTCTGGGTTTTAGTGCTGCATATTTGGCTTCGGAGTTAGGCATTCTATTATCTGATATTAGAATATAGTGAATTGATTTTAGGTGAAGAATCGTATGCTGTGAAGTTATTTATCTGACTGATATAGAAAGATAAATAACGACGTTTATGAACCCGTTATAATGGAGTTAAGAACGTAAATGAATCGTCCCTTTCTTAAACATCTTACGCGAGTCTTTTACGTAACTTGTGCAGGCGGATGAGCCACAGCACGAGCTGCCACCACTGCTTCGGGCCGCGGGCATTACGCAGCATTATCTTACGTGTTCCGGAGGTATAAATATCCTCGATCATGGCTTTCTGAGCCGCCGGGTCCGGTTCACGACGAACAGAATGGCATACCGTCAGGGCTTCACGGGTGACCTGACGTGGAAACTCGGGATAGATGTGGACCCGGTCTTTATACCGTTGATTCAGCTCATCCAGCATTTTGGCAATTTTCAAATAATGCCGTTGATATTCAACGTTTTTCATCCCCGTCCGCTTCTGGTTACTGATTGACTGACCATGAATGTAATAGCGGTAAAGGATCTGCTGGGTATATCTCACCCGACGGGCGTTGAACATTAACTCGGTCGTCCAGGGAATATCCTGATGATGCAAACCGGGCTCAAAATACAGGCCATTTTTCTTTATCAATTCAAGCCGGTAGACCCCCAGCCACACCACATGCAGATAACGGTTGGTTGCCAGCGCCATTTTCAGCCAGGTTGCGCCATCCAGCACACCTGTCGAGGTTAAACGGTCAACCGGTATGATCGGTTTTACTTTCTCAGACCCGACAAAATAACGCTCGCCATTGCATTGCGCGACATCCAGATCATCCTGTTCACACATGTCTGTCAGTGTCTGATACATCGCCGGATCCAGTATGTCATCGGCATCCGGGAAGGTGACATACTGACCTTTGGCAACGTCCAGACCGGCATTGCGCGCCCGGGACACGCCACCGTTGGTCTGATGGATGACACGAATGTGCGGATATTTGTCGGCATATTCCTGAGCCACCTTATCAGAACCGTCCGTTGAACCGTCATTAACAATGATGATCTCAAGGCTTTCCAGCGTCTGAGCGACGAGCGAATCCATAAAGTTTCGAAACATCTCCCCGGCATTAAACAGAGGAATGATGGCGCTGAGCCGGATGTTTTCGGATGTCGTTGTCATGATCATTTCACACAATTTCCACTGATAAAGAGGGCATACAACCGGACGGCGGGTCAGCCCCGCCGTCCGGAAGGGTCAGGATTTACCCAATGAAGTGCGGGTGCTCATTCTCAGCATCAGCAGGTAGCCGAAGACCAGAATGATAAAATAGGGGGATTCACGATTATAAAACTGGGTATCGCCCTGACTGAAGTAAATGACCGGAACCGAAAGCAGCAGGAATTCGTAGCCTTTGGGTACCAGTCTGAAAGGGTAGAGCAGCAGGACGGCAAAGAAGATGACCAGAATGATGGCGCCAAAAATCCCCTGCAGTGACAGCGTGTCGATAATGTCGTTATGCAAATGGAACTGCAGATTGCGCAGGGCTTCCGGGTTACCGCCTTCATGCTGCTGGATAAACGTGGTGGCCAGCGCGTTGCGACTGTCCGCCGACTGACCCAGCGGGTGTTGTTCAAAAACATTTATCCCCGCGCGCCACATTGAGAAGCGTGCCCCGACGGATGAATTACGATGTCCTTCGCTGTAAGAGGACACTTCTTTTTGCAGATTATCGATACGGGCCAGCGCTTTATTATAATAAGGATGACCGGAGACAACTGCAGCGATAATTAAACCGCCGATGGCAAACCCGTAGATCATTTTCGACGTGTGCGAACTTTTGGCGAAATCGTAAAGAACGCTCAATACGCTGAATAAGGCAAAAAGCATAATGGCCGAACGGGTTTGCGTGGCAGCCAGTACCGCAAAGGTTAATGTCATCACAACCAGACAGGGTAACCTGTAATGTTTGAATGAATAATATTTAATGCTGTACATCACCAGCAGCGAGAAGATGGTGAAGATATATCCCCCTGACGTCGGGGCATCAGAGTTTATTTTTATTCTGTGGCCGGTTTTAACAAACACCACAATATGAATGACGGAAATGAAAATAAACATCAGCGACATAATAATGACGCCCGCTCTGACGGTAGTGCGCGATAATGTCCATTTGCGCAAGTTATGTTCAATGGCATAGAGCACAAAGGCGGCTAACATCATGCGTTTTCCGCTGATCTGATAGTGATAGGCGATCAGAGGATAGTGCTCATTGGTGGTCAGCATCACCCACAGTAACTTGCTTAACCCCAGCAGGAAAACGACCCAGGAGAAAAGATAAAAATGGACTTTCTTCTCGACTTTGAAAGTCAGGTATAGAAAGTAAATAATTGAAATATAGGTAATTATGTAGAAGAAGTTTCGGGTAACTTCGCCTGAGTACATAAAGAAAGAAATAGAAATCGTGATAAATAAGAAAAATACAGCAGCCAGCTTCTCATCAAAAGACGATTGTCTGACGGATGCCATTAACTTCCTGATCATAAATGACTCTTCCTGAAGATCTTGTTGTTCATGTATTTAGTCATCCAGCACAGGCTGGTTATATATTGACGTTCATGCCAAAGCGCCTGCGCGTAACGTTTCATTTCTTTATAGGACACGGGATGATCGTGTGGCACACCATGCCACGGAGATTTATCGTAATATTGATTATAAATCGCCGATAACTCACCCAACCCCCACAGATGCCAGGGCTTACATTTTCCGGTGTAATGCATCAGGATTGTATCCTGCGGTACAGGGGTTTTCTTCCCAACTTTGTTTAAAATGATGTCACAGATGAAATTGTATTTTTTAGGTAACAATAACACTTCATTTTCCAGCGCAATATTCAGGGCGTCCTGATCCGGGAATTTTAATTCACCTTCGCGTTGAGAAAGGACCTGAATAATTCTTTCGGTCGTTTTTCTCTCGATCCACTGCGGGATGTTGATATATAAAAAACCCGAGTTGAAGTAGTTACCCTGCACCAGCCCTAACTGAGGGCAGAGTTTATTTCGCGCCCTTTGGGTGTCATTCACCGCCGCCAGCGTGTAACCACTGATATCCATGTCATTCAGTGGCTTATAACTGCCCAGACACAATGTATCTGCATCAAGATAAAGCAGTTTTGACGTCACGTCAGCGAGAATGTACGGCGTAAACAGACGGTAATAAATGGCCTGTGGATAACGCCCCATCAGCGGTAAATCCGCAAATGCCGACTCTTTAAAGACATAGCAAGTGATGGCCAGAGGACGACCGGCGGCCAATTCGAGCAGGAGGGATTTTGATTTTTGATCCAGCGGGCTGCCAAAAACATGAATATGAAACGCCAAATCTGGATTATTTTCCATAACAGAAAAAACAGTGATGCCCATGCCGCGTGCATAGGCGTTGTTGATCCCGAACGCAATATGAACAACCGGCAATACTGAAAACCCTAAATTGTTTACGAGCTCTTCTTTCTGCTCGAGATAATTCAGGTATTCATGATTAGGCATGATTCTGTTCCTGACCCATTTTGCTGATGACAAAAGAACGTATCTGATTTAACTGTTCATCACTGAGAGCAAAAAGCTGTTCTGCGCTGTGCCTGAATGAATAAGGTGCCGAGAAGATAAACGATTCAGGAGCCAGACCCTCACCCTGCGGTGTAAGGATCAGCGGCGAAAACGTAGGATGTTGCTCGCGCAGATCACAGGGACCCGCCAGACACACCACCGGTACCTCTACAGCATCTGCAATATAGACATTCCCTGAATCGGAAGCGATATACATATCCATCAGTGAAATGGCGTGTGGCACCTCGTGTAATTTTAGCTTACCAATCAGACTGATGATATTTTCACTGTCACCTTTTTGCGCCAGTAACTGATCCAGATATTTTTGCTCATTCTCAGGACCAAACACATAAAACTGGCAGGGAAGGTCTTTCAGGGAATCAAGGATTTTAATCCATATTGCCGTCGGGATCGTTTTCGCTTTGTTACCGGCAGAAATACTGATGCCGATTTTGATGTGTTCACTCTCCACCAGTGCTGACAGCCTTTCCTGCGGGATCCACAAAGGAAAAGTGGCGTGCTTCTTATAACTGTCGGCAGTCAGGGATGGATTCGCCAGCTTCAGATAACTTTCCAGCGTAAAGTCTGTTTTCTTATGCAGAACAACAACATCTGCGGTCTGATAAAAAATGCTGTGATACCACTTGCGGGTATAGGCAATCAGAAAGGCTTTATGTCGGGCATTACAAAAGGCTGCGTAGAACGCGTTGATACTGTTAGGTTGCAGCAGATACACATTGTCGTAACGGTTGAGCAGTCTAAAGGCCAGACGAATTTTGCTGATGAGAGATTTTTTATGATCTTCAATCAGATAGAGGTTCTCAATGGTGGAATCACGTTCCGCGAGGGGTAAAACGGTTTTACTGATCAGCACGTCTGATTTTTTCAGGTGTTTCAGCAGCGGAGTGATATTCACAAAGTCGCCAATTTTGGCGGTTTGGATGACCAGATTTCGGCCCTTTCCCTGATGAAAAGGTTTCATCAGCATTTTGAACGGCCACAACAGAATGAAGATAATCACATAGCTCATGCTCAGTTCACTTCCTCTGTTGCTGATATGATGTCGTTCAGACGCTCAAAAACGCGTTTTGCGGGCAGATTTTGCAACGCGTTATCTTCCGCCTTGAGGATAAACTGATTTTTTCCATAGCCGCCAATCAGGCCGGGGTCGGTGGGGCCGTACAGCGTAATGTTCGGCCGATCCAGTGCCGCTGTCAGATGGCTCAGGCCGGTATCCACAGAAATCACGGCTTTGGCGCCCGCCAGCACTTCGGCTACCTTTTCCAGGCTCAATTTCGGCAAGACCTCGACGAAAGGAAATCCGTCGGCCAGACGCATCGCGCGCTGATATTCATGCTCGGCTCCCCAGGGAAGTTTGATGCGGATATCCTGCCCGCTCAGCATGCTAATCAGTTCACGCCAGTGTTCTTCCGGCCAGTGTTTATCTGCGCGGGTGGTGGCATGGAGAAACACCAGATACTGCCCCGCATCCGCCGGAAGGTGCGAAAGGAACCGTGCTGCGATGGCGTAATCCCCCTGCGTTTCAGGTTTCTGATACCCGAGACTCTTGGCGAATAATTCGCGGGTGCGTTCTACAGCATGCTGTTTTTTATCGATTTCATGACGTTGGTTGTAGAACCAGCTCGCGAACGGTTCACGGGCGCTTTTACAATCCTGACCGTGTTTTTCACCTTTGGCGACACGGGTGATCAGCGCGGCGCTTTTCATCAGCCCCTGCGCATCAATGATCGCATCATAGGTTTGAGACTGCACTTCTCGCTTAAAATCACAGCGTTGCTGACGGGTTTCAGATCCGAACCAGTTTTTGCGCCAGCGGCGGATGGCGACCGGTATCACGCGATCAACGGCCGGATGCCAGCCGGGGATTTGCGTAAATCCTTCTTCCACAACCCAGTCAAAGCGGATCCCGGGGATAGCCTGCATGGCATCCGTTAACGCCGGAAGCGTATGCAGAACGTCGCCCATGGACGAGGTTTTGACGATGAGTACCCGCATTACAGCTCCTTCCTTGCACTCAGTAACTGGCTTAATTCCTGATAAACCTGCTCTGGTTGAATATCAATTAAACTCTGGTGATAACCTTCTTCTGCATCGCCTTTACGGACTTTATGGTAACCGGTGATCAGCCTGATCACTTTCGCCTGATGGCTGAGTGGCGGCGTGAAATCCGGGCTGCTTGGTCCGTAAAGTGCGACCAGCGGTTTATCCAGTGCAGCGGCGACATGCATAAGACCCGAATCATTGCTGACGACGGCATGACAGGCGGCAATCATCACAACGGCCTGATCCAGCGAGGTTTGACCGGCCAGATTCAGACAGAAAGGTTGCGCATTGTCCGTCAGTGCCAGACGGATTTGTTCGCCCGCCGCGTTATCTTTCGCCGAGCCAAAGAGCACCACCTGATAGCCTTCGCTGATCAGTTTTTCCGCCAGTACGGCATAGTGATAATGCGGCCAGCGTTTTGCCGGACCAAATTCCGCGCCCGGACAGAAGCCAATCAGCGGGCGGGCATTATCCACAGAGAATGAGGTTTTGACGGCGGTGACTTCCGCTTCACTGACCTGTAATTTCGGCCACAGAATGGGTTGCGGCAGGTCGGCAGCGGTGTTGATTTGTCGGGCATCGTAGCCCAGTGCAGCATAACGCTGAACCATCAATGGAAACGCGGGCTTATCCAGCACCCGCAGATCATTGAGCAGGCCATAGCGCATTTCACCGCGCCAGCCGGTGCGCTGAGGGATACGTGCAAAGAACGGCACCAGTGCCGACTTAAACGAGTTAGGCAGAACATAGGCGCGTTGATAATGTTCATTGCGCAGTGAAATGCCCAGACGGCGGCGCTCGCCCAGCTCCAGAGCGCCATGCCCCAGTGGCATAGCCAGTGCCTGATGCACTTCCGGCATGCGATCCAGTAAAGGACGGCACCAGGCAGGTGCCATCACATCGATCTGCGCTTGCGGATGCGCCGCTTTCAGGGTGCGGTAGAGACTTTGTGACATCATCATGTCACCGACCCATGACGGCCCAATTACCAGTATTTTCATACCGTTAATCCATTCCTCAGTGTGCAGCGCTTATACTGTGCGGTTAAGCCAGCTCATGTATTCCGTCACACCTTCGGCAACCGTTTTGAAAGGTTTGTCATAACCGGCATTACGCAGCGCCGTCATGTCAGCCTGAGTGAAGGACTGGTAACGACCTTTCAGTTTTTCCGGGAAAGGAATGTATTCGATATCGCCTGATTTGTGGTACGCGACCACGGCATCCGCAACTGCCTGGAAGGATTCAGAGCGGCCGGTTCCGCAGTTGAAAATACCGGACACGCCGTTCTGCCAGAACCACAGGTTTACCGCTGCCACGTCACCCACATAAATGAAGTCACGCTTGAAGCCTTCGCTGCCAGAGAACAGCTTCGGATTTTCACCGGCTTTAATCTGGTTGTTCAGGTGGAATGCGACGCTGGCCATGCTGCCTTTATGACCTTCGCGTGGTCCGTAGACGTTGAAGTAACGGAAACCACAAATCTGGGATTCCGCGTGTGGCAGGATTTCGCGAACATACTGGTCAAACAGGAACTTGGAGTAACCGTAGACGTTCAGTGGCTGCTCATATTTACGATCTTCAACAAAGCTGGTGCTTTGGCTGCCATAGGTGGCGGCAGAAGAGGCGTAAAGGAAAGGAATGCTGCGATCCAGGCAATAATGCAGGATATCTTTGGAGTACTGATAGTTGTTATCCATCATGTACTTGCCGTCCCACTCAGTAGTGGACGAACACGCGCCTTCATGGAAGATCGCGTCAATATCACCTAAATCGTCGCCTGCAACGATACTGGCAATGAAATCTTCTTTGTCACAATAATCCGCAATATCCAGATCCACCAGATTGACGAACTTGGTGCCGTCTTTCAGGTTATCGACCACCAGAATATCGCGGTATCCCATATCATTGAGCGATTTAATAATATTGCTGCCGATAAAACCAGCGCCGCCAGTGACGATTATCATGGGATCCACCTTTAATCATTTGAAGAACTGCGCACCATGCGCAGCTACTATATTGGGTAATATCATAACACTTCAGAATGAAGCTCACATTGGGAAGGTGTCCGATAACCTGCATTCTTGTGTTTCAGTCCGTAAGGCGTGAACTCTGCTGCAAAACAAAGATATTGTGAGTGGTTTCATCGTTATTTCATATGCAGATTAGTAATGTATTCCGTGAATGAGTCATTTCAGGAGAATACTGTATGTCTGTTTCGTTTTATCGCCAGCTTGAAGATCAGCTCGACCAGGCGCGGGTTGAGGGGCTGTTTAAAGAAGAACGCATTCTCACCACGCCGCAGCAGGCTGAAGTTTCAGTGGCTGGCGGCACGCCGGTCATCAATTTCTGCGCCAATAACTACCTCGGATTAGCGAACCATCCGGCGCTGATCGAAGCCGCCAAAGCAGGGCTCGACAGTCACGGTTTTGGTATGGCATCTGTCCGCTTTATCTGCGGCACGCAAGATACTCACAAAGAACTCGAACACCGTCTGGCGGACTTTCTCGGCATGGACGATGCGATCCTTTATTCCTCCTGTTTTGATGCCAACGGCGGCTTGTTCGAAACACTGCTGAGTGAAGAGGATGCCATCATTTCGGATGCGCTGAATCACGCATCGATTATTGACGGCGTCCGCTTGTGTAAGGCGAAACGCTATCGCTATGCCAACAATGATATGTCAGAACTGGAAGCCCGTTTACAGCAGGCCAAAGACGACGGTGCCCGCCATATTCTGGTGGCGACGGACGGCGTGTTTTCAATGGATGGCGTGATCGCCAACCTGAAAGGTGTATGCGATCTGGCTGAACGGTTTGATGCGCTCGTGATGGTGGATGATTCCCACGCGGTCGGTTTTGTCGGTGCTGAAGGACGCGGAACCCACGAATATTGCGACGTGATGGGGCGTGTGGACATTATCACCGGCACGCTCGGCAAAGCACTGGGCGGCGCTTCCGGCGGATATACCGCAGCGCGTCAGGAAGTGATCGACTGGCTGCGCCAGCGTTCGCGGCCGTATCTTTTCTCCAATTCACTGGCCCCGTCGATTGTCTCGGCATCCCTTAAAGTGCTCTCGATGCTCGAAGAAGGCAGCGAACTGCGCGAGCGCCTGCTCCGTAATTCAGCATTGTTCCGTGAAAAAATGACGGCTGCCGGGTTCACGCTGGCAGGCGCCGATCACGCGATTATTCCGGTCATGCTGGGCGAGGCGCGTCTGGCTCAGGAGTTTGCGTCGCTTTTGCAGCAGGAAGGGATTTATGTCACCGGTTTCTTTTACCCGGTGGTGCCTCAGGGGCAGGCGCGTATTCGCACGCAAATGTCAGCGGCGCACAGCACAGAACACATCGAGCAGGCAGTCGATGCCTTCACCCGTATTGGCAAAAAACTGGGCGTGATCGCCTGAGGAGTGTCGATGAAAGCCTTAGCAAAACTCAAACGTGAAGAAGGCATCTGGATGACGGATGCGCCGGTACCGGAATTAGGCCATAACGATTTACTGATCAAAATCCGCAAAACAGCGATTTGCGGGACGGATGTGCATATCTACAACTGGGATGAATGGTCGCAAAAAACCATTCCCGTGCCGATGGTGGTCGGGCATGAATACGTCGGCGAAGTGGTCGGTATCGGGCAGGAAGTGAAAGGCTTCAGCATCGGTGATCGGGTGTCCGGTGAAGGACATATCACCTGCGGACACTGCCGCAATTGCCGGGGCGGTCGCACGCATTTGTGTCGCAATGCCCAGGGTGTCGGGGTCAACCGTCCGGGTGCCTTCGCGGAATATCTGGTGCTGCCAGCCTTTAATGCCTTCAAAATCCCGGACAATATTTCTGATGATCTGGCCGCGATTTTTGACCCGTTCGGCAATGCGGTGCATACCGCACTGTCGTTTGATCTGGTCGGTGAAGATGTGCTGATCAGCGGCGCAGGGCCGATTGGGATTATGGCGGCGGCGATATGCCAACACGTCGGAGCACGCCATGTGGTGATCACCGATATGAATGAATATCGCCTGGAACTGGCGCGTAAAATGGGCGTCACGCGGGCGGTGAATGTCAGTCAGCAAAGCTTGCAGGACGTGATGGATGAACTGGGTATGACGGAAGGGTTTGACGTCGGGCTGGAGATGTCTGGCGCGCCTGCGGCGTTTCGCAGCATGCTCAATGCCATGAATCACGGCGGGCGGATTGCAATGTTAGGCATTCCTTCAACCGAGATGGCGATCGACTGGAACCAGGTGATCTTCAAAGGTCTGTTTATCAAAGGGATTTATGGCCGGGAAATGTTCGAAACCTGGTACAAAATGGCTGCCCTGATCCAGTCAGGATTGGATCTTACGCCTTTGATAACCCACCATTTCCCGATTGATGAATTTCAGAAAGGGTTTGATGCGATGCGCTCCGGGCATTCCGGCAAAGTTATCCTTAACTGGTGATCTGGCGCGATAGAAAGGCAAAAGCCCGCTGAATGAGCGGGCTTTTTTATGACAACGGACGGAGGCTTTATACCGCAGGGTCTGCCGTTTGTTTCTCTGCATCCGTCAGATAGCGCACTTTGCGTGTGTAATCCTGACCTTTGAATAACAGCGCATTATCCGGTGACGCCAGATACTTTTGCCATTCGGTCAGCGGGAATCCACCATGAGCGCCGATCACTTCTTTCGGAATAACGGACGGCGTGCCGCCAATTTTTTTTGATACCGGCCAGTTCATCCAGTCGCCCAGATTGACAGTTTTGATGTCCAGCGTATCGAGCATCGCCGCCAGAGGCAGCTGGTCAGTCGGTGGCTGATTGTCGGGCAGAATGTTCCAGGTATCTCTGAAGAACATAATCCACAGCGGACATAACCGTTGCCAGGTCTTACGGGTGGCGGCCAGAAATGCGCCATTCACGTGGTCAACAATATAAGGGCGTATGCTGTCTTTATAATAAGCCGGGATGGTTTCAGGATCACAGCCGTCAAGTTTGGCAATCATTTTGCCCTGACGGAAGCTGGAATAAATGTGATTTTCATGCAGCTGTATTTCCGGCATTTTGAGCAGATTCAGGTCTGAATCGATCATCAAAATACCGTCGGTTTTGGCCTGTAAGGGGGCCATCAGCTTAATCAGACGGCTGAGGTAAATTTGCTTATAGCGATAATCGCCAGATTTGGTTTCAGGATTTAGTGTCACGATGCGAACTTTCTCAGGCAGCGGACGGAACTGGCTGGCCTCCTGATCGGTAACAATCACGATTTCCTGCAAACCGGTTGCGAATTTGTCAGCAAATTCCGCGCACAGACAGGCTTCTTCAATATAGTCAGCGCCTGCGGAAGGGATTACAACCGACGTCACGCTATTCTTTGGTTTGCCCGCAATAACAGTATTTGCATAAGGCAAATTATGGCGCGAAAGAATGCGACGATATTTGGAGTTCAGGAATTTAAACATATTCAGCCTTGTTTCTTTTTCACGCTGCTTAAAACGGTTTCCACACCAGAGACATATTTTTCAATGGCAAATTTATCACGAACATTCAGGTTCGCCTGTTCTGCAATTTCATGTCTCAGATGCGCGTTGAGGTACAGCGTTTTCATATGATTGAAGAGCATCTCGACATCGCCATACTCAAATAACATGCCGGTTTCTGCATTTCTTATCAGTTCGGCCGTTCCCGTTACATTTGATCCGATGACCGGGGTTTTCAGTAACATGGATTCCAGAACGACACGCGGAAGCCCTTCACTTTTAGAGCCCAAGATAAAGGCATCAAAAGCGGCCAGATATTCCAGCGCATTACTTTGAAAACCGGTAAATATGACTTTATCCATCATATTCAGCGCGGAAGTTTGCTGGATAAGACGCCGTAAATTCGGGCCTTCGCCGACAAATACCATCTTCCATTTCGCTTCCGGGAAGGCGCGGTTAAATTTGTCGAGCGCCAGTAAGGTAAAGTGATGCGCCTTACGGTTAATCAGCGATCCGATGCTGCCAAAGATAAAGGTCTCATCAGTGGCCCCTAATTCTTCGCGAATTTTTGCGCCATCAGGTAACGGCTGGTGGATATCAATGCCGTTGAACACGGTGAAACACAATTCTTTGCGTACGCCCCGCTTGAGAAGCTGTTCCTGAACGCCCTGTGACACAGAGATAATGCTGTGGCAAAACCGGTTAACGATCCGCACAACATCCCGGTTCAGCACCGGCTCAATGCGGCAATGTTGCACGATTTCTGTTGGCAGGCCTTCAGTAGAATAATAGCCTTCAACGTTAGAGCTTGGCTGGTTGTTCATATATAAAATATCGAACTGCCCCAGTTCAAGCAGAGAATGGATCTTGCGAATATTTGGGTTAATTCGCCAGATTTTATCAATCGAATAGATGGCTTTCTGACGCAGACCCGCACTAAAGAAAAACAACGTCCTCAGGACTTCTTTGCTGACTTTAGCCCATGTGGGTTGTTTAACCTGAGGAATGAAAAATACCGGCACATTCAGTGAGTTTAATATCTGACTGATGGTTTCGCCGTTATCTCTGGCGTAATCGTTGTAAAAACAGCAACTGATTTCAAACCGTTCACGATCGATTCTTTTCAGCAGTTCTAACATACTGTTAGTTCCGCCTCCCCATTCCTTGCCGCTATCCAGCAGCAGAATTTTAGATCGATCTTGTCCCATCGGTTAGCGCCCTTGCTCAGTCCGGTCAAAAAAATATGCAATGCTCATTATAAGAGGCAATGTCTATAACCTCTACTTATTTAACCTTGTCAGTAACCGCATCCATATCAATATATTGGGTGGACTTCGGGGATGTATTTATCCCGCAGATATCATTAAGCCCAAATCAATGGGAAGGATCCTTAATTCTGGGTAAAAGTCGTCATGACGGCGTACTGATGTTGTGCAAACTGCACAGCCGGTAAAGATTGCAGACTTTCGCCGAGGATTTTAAACATGCTGTCGGCATAAATCTGCGGCAGAGGTTGTTTCACGCGGCAGAGGCTGATCCGTTTACGTGCTGATGCAGGCGGCGGCGTTTTCCCGGCTGGCGTGCTGCGCTGAGGTTCGTTCAGCAGATCGCTCGGGCGGACCAGTTGGATATCGGCAGGCAAATTCGGCAGCATCTGTTGCAGCACTTTCACAGTAGTGGGATGCGGGTGTCCGATCGCAATGGCATATCCGTTCCGGCGTGCGAGCTGAATGGCGCGCTCAAACTGATGGCGGATTTCAGCTTCGTTCTGCACATCATCCAGAAACACGTTACGTTTAATGACTTTTACCCGCGTACCCTGTGCCGCTTTCACCGACTGGGTATTACCGATAGTCATGCTGTCGAGGAAGAACAGGTTATGGGCGTTCATCGCCTGCATGACGTTTTCCATCCCGGTCAGGCTGGAGGTCATGGCGCTGCCCATATGGTTGTTGATGCCAATCGCGTAAGGGATATTGCTGATAGCCTGATCGACAATGCGCTTCACTTGCTCAGCACTCATGGACGGTGTCAGGGTATCTTTTTCCAGCGGCTGTTTGCTCAGTGGCGCCATCGGCAGGTGGATCAGAATTTCACGGCCTTGCTGATGCGCTTTGTTCATCATCATTTGCGAATCAGGTGCATTGGGGAAAATCGCGACGGATACCGCTTTTGGCATCTGAAGTACCTGGTTTTCCTCATGCTGGCGATAACCAAAGTCATCAATCAGGATGGATAATTTCGCTGCCTGAACCTGACAAACGAAAAACGCAGTACCACAAAGGGCAGCTAAAACGGACTTTTTATATCGCAATGCTATCTTCCCAACCACGGCTGTGGGTTAACTGCCTGGCCCTGACGACGAATTTCAAAATACAGCGATGGCTGGCCTTGTCCGCCGCTGTTCCCCACTTTAGCAATGGCCTGACCGCTTCTGACCTGATCGCCCACGCTGACCAGCGCGTCCTGATTGTAGCCATACAGACTCATATCGCCTTTGCCGTGATCGATAACCACAACCAGCCCGTATCCCTGCAACCAGTCCGCCAGAATGACACGTCCATCGGCGATAGCCCGCACATCACTGCCTTCTCTGGCTGAAATCACAATCCCTTTCCAGCGTAGTTCACCCTGCAATTGTTCGCCGAAGCGGTGTATCAACGAACCATTAACAGGCCACATATTTTGACCGGATGGCCTTCCCAGACCGCCCGTCCGGGCCATCAGCGACTGTTCGCTTTGGGTCGGTTTATAGGTTGAACCCGATTTTTTCGCCTGCTGTTCTTTTGCCCTGACTGCTGCCGCTTCACGTGCTTCTTTTTCCGCCCGTGCTTTGGCTGCACGTTCAGCTGCCGCAATTTTGTTTTGCAGGCTGGATTCGTTGGCGCGCAATTCCGTCAGGCTCTGCTCATCTTTTTGCAATGAGGATTCCAGCGCCGTGAGGGTTTGTTTTCGGGCTGCGCGTGCCTGCTCAAGTTTTTGCTGCTGCGTTTGTTGTTCGTTTAACAGCGTTTTTTGCCGGGTTTGTTTGGCCTGCAAAGAGACCCGCTGTTCCGCCAGCGTGGTACGCGTTTGTTTCAGTTCTTCGATGGTTTTCTGTCGTGATTCATTCAGATAGCCGAAATAAGCGAGGATCCTCTCGCTGCGTTCGCTTTCTTCGCTGCTTAACAGCAACTGCAGGCCTTTGTGCTGGCCGATGCGGAAGGCGGCATCGAGCTGCCGGGCGAGAAGGGTTTCCTGCGTCTTTTGCTGTTTTTGTAATTTATCGATGGACGCATTAAGCCCGGAAATGTCTTTTCCCAGCGTCGCGAGGGTGGACTGAGTGCCACGAAGTTCGCTGCTGGCGGAGGCAATGGTTTTTTCCTGCGCCTGTAACTGCTGCAATAATGTGCCGCGTTGTTGCTTCTGCTGTTTGACGCTTTTTTCTTTTTCCGCAATGTTTTGCTGAATGGTTTTGAGCTGATCTTTATTGTCGTCAGCGTGGGCACTCACCCCGGGAAAAAGCAACGAAGCGCAAAGGAATAAGGCTGGAGATGGGAAGGCAGATACGGCCTTGTCCTGAGCGGAAAGGCGGGTTCTCATCAGGCTGAAATGAATGAATTTGCTCAATCTTTTTTCCGCTTGTCGACCGTGAATGATAGACAATATGGCTGTCCCTTTTCGTATCGTAACACTAATCAACCGGCTGATGCACAAACAAAAAAGGCGTACCAACCGGTGTCAGCACGCCTTTATTTCACTGCTTTAACAAAAATTAGCGGGCGATAAACAGCGGTTTGCCGCTCATTTCTGCCGGAATTTCCATGCCCATCAGGGAAAGCATAGTCGGCGCGATATCAGACAATTTACCGCCTTCAACAGCTTGTGCGTCCCCGCCAATATAAATCAGCGGCACCGGCAGGCTGGTGTGTGCGGTATGCGCCTGACCGGTTGCCGGATCACGCATTTGTTCCGCATTACCGTGGTCAGCGGTGATCAGCAACTGGCCGCCGACGGCTTTCACCGCATCGACAACCTGAGCCACGCAATGATCGAGCGCTTCAACCGCATTGACCGCCGCTTCGTAAACACCGGTATGGCCGACCATGTCGCCATTCGGGTAGTTACAAATAATGGTGTCGTATTTGCCGCTGTTGATCGCGCCCAGCAGTTTTTCGGTCAGTTCAGCAGAACTCATTTCCGGTTGCAGGTCATAGGTCGCCACATTCGGTGATTTCACCAGAATACGGTCTTCCCCTGCAAACGAGTCTTCCATGCCACCGTTAAAGAAGAAGGTGACGTGGGCATATTTCTCCGTTTCAGAGATTCGCAGCTGTGTTTTACCGTGAGCCATCAGCCATTCGCCTAGCGTGTTTTTCAGGGAGGCTGGCGGGTAGGCACAGGCCGCATTAATGTCTGCGGCATATTCGGTCAGCATGATGAAATCGCCGAAATTAATCACTTTTTCACGGGTAAAACCGTCAAAATCCGGGCTGATAAAGGCGCGGGTGATTTCACGGGCACGGTCAGCGCGGAAGTTCATAAAGATCAGAGCATCGCCGTCATTGATGGCCGCGGATTCTTCGCCTGCCGCCTGCAACACGGTGGGTTTAACAAATTCATCGTTTTCATCACGCGCATAAGCGGCTTGCAGACCTGCAAGGGCGTTATCGGCAGTGAATGCGCCTTTGGCCTGTGACATCAAATCGTAGGCCAGTTGCACGCGATCCCAGCGGTTATCACGATCCATGGCGTAATAACGGCCCACGATAGATGCGATACGGCCTGTGCCGAGTTGTGCGAATTTCTCTGAGAAGCGTTTCAATGCCGCTTCAGCACTGCGTGGCGGTGTATCGCGGCCGTCGAGGAAGGCGTGCAGATACACGGCTTTCGCGCCGCGACGGTGCGCCAGTTCGACCATCGCCATAATGTGGTCTTCATGACTGTGTACGCCACCGGCAGACAACAGGCCCATAATGTGAACCGCTTTGCCTGCTGTAACGGCACGATCTACAGCGCCGGTCAGTACGCTATTATTAAAGAAGTCGCCTTCTTTGATTTCTTTGTCCAGGCGGGTGAGATCCTGATACACGATACGGCCTGCGCCTAAATTGACATGGCCCACTTCGGAATTACCCATCTGACCGTCAGGCAGACCGACGTCCAGCCCGGAAGCAGCGATGAGGGTATGCGGATAGGTGGCCCACAGATTATCCATGACGGGGGTTTTGGCATTCAGAATCGCGTTATCTTGTTGTTCTTCGCGATGGCCATAGCCATCAAGAATAACCAGAACCATCGGTTTTTTGTTGCTCGACATGTCAATTGACCTCAGTTTAAAAGATGAAATGCTCAATAGGCTCGCCAGCTGAAAGGACATGAACAGGCGCGGCTAAGGGCATTCGGGCGGCCTGATTTTACCCCAGCACTGCAAGGGAATAGCCGGAGGAGATCAAAGATGAGGCGAGGTGAGGGTTAACTTTCGGCATAAAGGCGTGTTAATTTTCCGAGACGTGCCGCAGTTTGTGGCATTCGCCCGCGCTTACTGGCTGTATTTGCTCCGACGCGCAGGTATACTCTGAAGCCTTGAATTTTCCCCCAACTGACGGGAGTTGCTACACCCCATGCAAGATATTATGCCATTCATCAGTGCGCATCCGGTTCTCAGCCTGGCGTGGGTTGCGTTACTGATTGCAGTAATTGTGACCACCTTTAAAACACGTTTTTCTAAAGTGAAAGAGATCACTCGTGGCGAAGCAACCCGACTGATCAACAAAGAAGATGCCATTATTGTCGATGTGCGCGCGCGTGAAGAATTCCGCAAAGGCCACATCGCAGAATCACATAACGTGCTGTCTGCCGACATTAAAAACAACAACCTGGGTGAACTGACGAAACATAAAGCGCAGCCTGTTATCGTGGTTTGCGCGACCGGCCAGACTTCCCGCACTGCGGCAGAAGGCCTGATCACCGCAGGTTTTGAACGTGTTTATACCTTGAAAGAAGGTATCAGCGGCTGGAGCGGTGAAAACCTGCCTCTGGCGCGCGGTAAGTAAGCATTCAGCCAATCGCAACGGCACTAAAATATAAGATCCAGAGGTGGAACCCATGGCTAAAATTGAAATCTATACCAAGGCAACCTGCCCTTACTGCCATCGTGCGAAAGCCCTGCTCAACAGCAAAGGGGCTTCATTCGATGAAATTGCTATCGATGGCGACGCAGATAAACGTGAGAAAATGATCGCCCGCAGCGGTCGTTCAACCGTTCCTCAGATCTTTATCGATGGACAGCACGTTGGCGGTTGCGATGATTTACATGCGCTTGATGCCCGTGGTGGCCTTGACCCGATGTTGGGTTAAACAAGGCGGCCGCGGTTTTTCATTAAGCGTTTAAAAGGACTATTAACCCGAGGGTACTACTCACATGTCAGAACAAAATAACACCGAGATGGCTTTCCAGATCCAACGTATCTACACCAAAGACATCTCTTTTGAAGCGCCAAATGCGCCTCAGGTTTTCCAGCAAGACTGGCAACCAGAAGTTAAACTGGATCTTGATACGGCGTCCAGCCAGCTGGCGGAAGGCGTATACGAAGTCGTCTTGCGTGTGACGGTGACCTCTTCACTGGGCGACGAAACCGCGTTCCTGTGCGAAGTCCAGCAAGGCGGTATCTTCACTATCTCCGGTATCGATGGCAACCAGATGGCACATTGCCTGGGTGCATATTGCCCGAACATTCTGTTCCCGTATGCCCGTGAGTGCATCACCAGCCTGGTTTCCCGCGGTACCTTCCCGCAACTGAACCTGGCACCTGTTAACTTTGACGCGCTGTTCATGAACTATCTGCAACAGCAAGCTGAAGGCGAAGGTGCCGAACCGCATCAGGATGCCTGATGAAAACCGTCAATGCGTCAATGACTGTTATCGGTGCCGGATCTTACGGCACCGCTTTAGCGATTACTCTTGCCAGAAATGGCCATCCCGTTGTGCTGTGGGGACACAATCCCGATAACATCAACGAATTACAACGCGCCCGTTGTAATCAGGCATTCCTTCCTGATGTCCCGTTCCCCGACAATCTGCTGCTCGAAGCCAATCTTTCTGTCGCACTGGCGGCCAGCCGTAATGTGCTGGTTGTGGTGCCAAGTCACGTCTTTGGCGACGTATTGCGTCAGCTGAAACCGCATTTACGCCCGGATGCGCGCGTGGTGTGGGCGACGAAAGGTCTGGAAGCCGAAACCGGACGGTTGTTGCAGGATGTCGCGCGTGAAGAACTGGGCGATGCCATTCCGTTAGCCGTGGTCTCCGGCCCGACATTTGCCAAAGAACTGGCGGCAGGCATGCCAACGGCAATTTCTCTGGCCGCGACAGATGCCCGTTTCGCCGAAGATTTGCAGCAGTTGCTGCATTGCGGCAAAAGCTTCCGCGTTTACAGCAACCCCGATTTTATCGGCGTTCAGCTGGGCGGAGCGATTAAAAACGTGATTGCGATTGGTGCCGGGATGTCCGATGGTATCGGCTTCGGTGCGAACGCAAGAACCGCATTGATCACCCGCGGACTGGCCGAAATGACCCGTCTGGGTTCCGCGTTAGGCGCGGATCCTGCCACCTTTATGGGCATGGCAGGGCTGGGTGATTTGGTGTTAACCTGCACAGACAACCAGTCCCGCAACCGTCGCTTCGGTATTATGCTGGGGCAAGGCAAGGATGTTCAGACCGCTCAGGACACGATCGGCCAGGTTGTTGAAGGTTATCGCAATACGAAAGAAGTACGGGCGCTGGCGCAACGGAACAACGTTGAAATGCCGATCACGGAACAGATTTACCAGGTGCTGTACTGCGGTAAAGATGCGCGTGAAGCAGCGATCAGTTTGCTGGCCCGCGCGAGCAAGGACGAAAAACACAGCCACTGAAAGGCCTCTGAAGCATAGCCACCTTGTTGGTATTCCCGACAGGGCGGCTTTTTATTACCCGAACTTGCAAAGTCGTAAGGAAAAGTGATGTCGCTAGAAGAATTAGAACTGGTCTGGAATAACATCAAATCAGAGGCGCGAGCGCTGGCTGAGTGTGAACCGATGCTGGCCAGTTTTTTCCATGCGACGTTACTTAAACACGAAACGTTGGGCGGCGCGTTGAGCTACATTCTGGCCAACAAGCTGGGCAACCCGATTATGCCTGCGATGGCGATCCGCGAAGTGGTTGAAGAAGCCTATCGCAACGACGAGCAAATGATCCTCTCTGCTGCCCGGGATATTCTGGCGGTGCATCAGCGCGATGCGGCAGTCGACAAATATTCCACCCCGTTGCTGTATCTGAAAGGTTTCCATGCGCTGCAGGCATACCGTATCGGTAACTGGCTGTGGAAGCAGGATCGCAAAGCGCTGGCGATTTATTTCCAGAATCAGATTTCTGTGTCATTCGGCGTAGATATTCATCCGGCGGCGAGAATTGGTTGCGGCATCATGTTTGACCACGCCACCGGGATTGTCATCGGTGAAACGGCGGTAGTCGAAAATGACGTGTCGATTCTGCAATCTGTCACCCTCGGCGGTACCGGCAAAACCTGCGGTGACCGTCACCCTAAAATCCGTGAAGGCGTGATGATTGGGGCCGGTGCGAAAATCCTCGGCAACATCGAAGTGGGGGCTGGGGCAAAAATCGGTGCGGGTTCGGTGGTGTTGCAATCGGTGCCTGCGCATACCACTGCGGCGGGCGTACCCGCGCGTATTGTCGGCCGGCCGGAAAGCGAGCGTCCTTCCATGGATATGGATCAGCATTTCAACGGTATTGCGCAGGGTTTTGAATTCGGCGACGGTATCTGACCGACCTTTTAAGATGGCATGGTTCTGCATGCCATCTTCTGCATTTTCTCTACGCTATTCTTTCAGCAATGCGCCCGGATATCCCAGCTGGCGCCAGGCTTCATACACCACCACAGAAACGGCATTCGACAAATTCATGCTGCGGCTTTCTGCGCGCATAGGGATGCGGATTTTCTGTTGTGCTGGCAGGTTATCCAGAACAGACGCCGGTAAGCCACGGGTTTCAGGGCCGAACAACAGGAAGTCGTTATCCTGATAGCTGACGGCGCTGTGCGCGGGCGTTCCTTTGGTCGTCAGTGCAAACAGACGCTGCGGGTTTTCGCTGCTGAGAAAGGCATCATAATTCGCGTGGTGTTTGATATGAGCGAATTCATGGTAATCGAGTCCGGCACGGCGCAGACGTTTATCGTCCCAGCCGAAACCTAAAGGTTCGATGAGGTGAAGCTGACATCCGGTGTTGGCACACAGGCGGATAATATTGCCGGTATTGGGCGGGATTTCTGGTTCAAATAAAACAATGTTAAGCATGCGTCCCCCTGATAGAGGGACGCAGAATAGCAGAAACTTAACGCTGGTGCAGCGGCAGCCAGATAATCAGACGAAGGCCGCCCAGCGGGCTGTCTTCAGCTTTAACGCTGCCCCGGTGTTGCTGAACGGCAGTATCCACGATTGCCAGTCCGAGACCTGTGCCGCCGGATTCCCGGTCACGCGCTTCATCGGTGCGATAGAACGGACGGAAAATCTGTTCGCGATCTTCCTCACTCACGCCGGGGCCATCGTCATCAACGGTGATGGTGATCCCTTCACTGTCGTGGGCGAAGTTCAGCACAATGTGATGATGCGAATAACGCAGGGCGTTACGCACGATGTTTTCCAGTGCGCTGTCGAGCGCCGCCGCATTACCAATCAGTTTCCATGGGCCAGGAGGCGATGTCACCTCAAGGGTTTTGCCCATCTGTTCGGCTTCAAACTGCGCATCATCAATCACCCCGGCCCACAGTTCGTTGGCCTTCAGGGTTTCGCGTGATAACTCATTTTTATGCTGGCTGCGTGATAACACCAGCAGATCGTTGATCATGCCATCGAGACGCTGCGCCTCATTTTCGATGCGCTGCAATTCTTTCCCTTCGCCATGACGACGTCTCATCAGTGCGGTTGCCAGCTGCAGACGGGTCAGCGGTGTACGCAGTTCGTGGGAGATATCAGAAATCAGCCGTTGCTGTGCGGTGACCATCCGCTCGAGGGCGCTGACCATCTGGTTGAAACTGGCACCGGTCGCGAGGAATTCCTGCGGGCCGGCTTCGAGTTCTGGGTGCTGCTTGAGATTACCGCGTGCAACGTCATCTGCGGCGTTCTTCAGCTTACGTGCAGGTTTGGCCAGACTCCATGCCAGCCACAGCAGCAGAGGGGCGCTGATGAGCATGGTGACGATTAACAGCAGCAGGGGGCGGTCGAACATCAGGTTGATAAAGTCAGACTGGGAGCTGCTGGCCGGACGCATCAGGTACAGCTGGTAGTTATCTTCACCGTCACGTACGGAGAAAGGCCCCACCATTTCCACGCGGCCATACTTTTTCTTTTTCGGGCGATCTGAGTTATCAGACTGACCGATAAAGTTACGCACGATCTGCATTTCGTTACGCTGTGCGCCGATCACCCGGCCTTCGCTGGTGACCAGCAACAGACGCTGACCCGGCGGTGCCCATTTGTCGATGGCACGGAACAACCTGCGCCACCACATCAGATCATTGGCAGGATCGGTCGCCAGCTCAGCTTCAACGTGTTGTTCAATCATCAGGCCCTGCCGCTGTTCGTTATCGAGCAACGGCGTAATCTGGCGTGAATCGAGTTTCGGCACCATCAATACCAGCATCAGCACCAGGGCTAATGTGAACCAGAAAATGGCAAAAATTCGTGCCGTAAGGCTGTTTATCATGAAGCAGAAACCATCAGATAACCGCGTCCGCGCAAGGTTTTAAACCACGGATGTCCATCCTGACGATCGGGCAATTTACGGCGTAAATTGGAGATATGCATATCAATGGCGCGGTCAAACGGCGTCAGACGTTTACCCAGCACTTCCTGACTCAGATGTTCGCGGGAAACGACCTGTCCGAGATGTTTTGCCAGTAAATACAACAGGGTAAATTCAGTGCCGGTTAAATCCAGCGCTTCGCCGTTAAAACTGGCTTCCTGGCGTCCCGGGTTCAGCTGCAACCCGTCCACTTCCAGCGTCGGTGAGCCGTTATTTTCATTGGTTTGCTGTTGTTCGCTCCAGTTGGAACGACGCAACATTGCCCGGATGCGGGCCACCAGTTCGCGGTCATTAAACGGTTTTGGCAGATAGTCATCCGCACCCAGTTCGAGGCCGAGAACGCGATCCAGTTCACTGCCGCGAGCGGTTAACATAATCACTGGCGTCTGGTGACGCTGGCGCAATTCTTTAAGGGTTTCAATGCCGTTTTTCTTCGGCATCATCACGTCAAGCAACAGAAGGTCGATGGTATTATCGATTTTCTCTAATGCCTGCTCACCGTCGTAAGCCACCACAACATTAAAGCCTTCCATTTCGAGCAATTCTTTCAAAAGTGAAGTCAGTTCACGGTCGTCATCAACCAACAAAATTTTATTCATTGTATTTACCTCTAGACGCAAAATACGTCATCAATTGCCGCTATTCCATGACTTTACGTACTTTTACAAGCACTGACGCTTGTTTGCAGCAGCAGGTTTAGACTGCTTTTCAATGATTCGCGATGCAGCGATAAAGACTTTAGGAGTATGTGATGTTTAAGGCAGCTTCATTCGGTTTAGCCACGCTTCTGACGCTGAGTTCAGGTGTCGTTTTAGCAGATGGCGCAAAACCAGTGTCGGCGATGCCAGCAGAACATGATAGCACGATGTTGGACAAGCCTCAGGAACGCAACACCATGTTTGATGGTGTAAATCTCACTGAGCAGCAGCGCCAGCAAATGCGTGACCTGATGCATCAGGCTCGTAAAGATCTGCCTCATGTAAATGTAGAACAGATAGAAACGATGCACAGGCTGGTCACCGCCGAAAAGTTTGATCAGGCCGCAGTTCGCGCACAAGCCGAGTTAATGGCTCAGGAGCAAGTGGATCGCCAGGTTGAAATGGCCCGCATCCGCAACCAGATGTTTAATCTGCTGACACCTGAGCAAAAAAACGTATTAAACCAGAAACATGAGCAACGCATGAAAGAGATGCAAATGCAGTTATCTGGCTTACAACCCTCTTCTGCCCAGAAGACGAGTAGTACCAGCACGACCGAGTAAGATCCCTGTTTTTCCTTGCCATAGACACCATCCCTGTCTTCCCCCACCGTATGGTGGGGTTTTTTTTGTCTGTAATTTGGGATTGTGTTTTAAACTTGAAATTAACAAGGTGGAAATCTGCGCGTAACGATCTGGAAATATCTTGTAAAAGCCGTATGAATCAGTAAATTGCGAAGTACAGAGCGGTGTAAGCGTATTCTTGCTGACTTGAATCAATTCAGCACCGGTGTTTTGTTATACTATAGGCTCAAACGCTAGTAAGCCCTTTTGGCTGCACAAGAAAAATTCGCCCAACAGGCTGGCTCAAGATTCTTAAGAAATTGCATCTACAAGTTCAGAGGTAGTCATGATCAAAAAAATTGGTGTACTGACAAGTGGTGGCGATGCCCCAGGCATGAATGCTGCGATCCGTGGCGTTGTCCGCTCCGCATTATCAGCAGATTTGGAAGTCTACGGTATTGAAGATGGCTACCTCGGCATGTATGAAAACCGCATGCGCAAACTGGATCGCTACAGCGTCTCCGATATGATCAACCGTGGCGGTACTTTCCTGGGTTCAGCGCGTTTCCCTGAATTCCGTGATCCGGAAATGCGTAAAGTCGCCCTGCAGAATATGAAAGACCGTGGTATCGATGGCCTGGTGGTGATCGGGGGTGACGGTTCTTACGCAGGTGCAGACCTGCTGACCAAAGAAGGCGGTATCCGTTGTATCGGTCTGCCAGGCACTATCGATAACGACGTGGCGGGTACTGACTACACCATCGGCTTCTTCACGGCGCTGGGCACCGTGGTTGAAGCGATTGACCGTCTGCGTGATACCTCTTCTTCACACCAGCGTATTTCTATCGTTGAAGTGATGGGCCGCTATTGTGGCGATTTGACGCTGGCAGCGGCCATCGCCGGTGGTTGCGAATTTATCGCTATCCCTGAAGTGGAATTCAAACGTGATGATCTGGTTGCTGAAATCAAAGCCGGTATCGCGAAAGGCAAAAAACACGCGATCGTTGCCATCACTGAAAAGTTAGACAACATCGAAGAGCTGGCCAAATACATCGAGAAAGAAACCTGCCGCGAAACCCGTGGCACCGTATTAGGCCATATTCAGCGTGGCGGTGCGCCGGTGGCTTACGACCGCATTCTGGCTTCCCGCATGGGGGCTTACGCGGTGGACCTGCTGCTGGAAGAAGATCGTGACTATTCTCATGGCGGTTTCTGCGTCGGTGTTGAAAACGAGAAAATGGTTCACGAATTAATCTCGATTTGTATCGCGCCAGAGAATAAGAAAAGTAAATTCAAAGAAGACTGGTACGACACGGCGAAAAAACTGTTCTGATACAGTTTGTTACGCTCCGATAAGAACCTCCTTTTACGGGAGGTTTTTTTTCGCCTCGCTTTTGGTTATTCCAGAAAGTAATAGAAAAAAACCTTTTATTCTTTATGTGTTTCATTTTTATCTGGCAGGCTCTCTTTATCGAACAAATAAATGAAATCCATAGAAACTATTTTCGGGAGAAAGTGCGATGCGTAAATGGGCTGCAGGTTTGGGATTACTGTTGGTGGCAACGGGAGCAATTGCCAAAGATATTCAGATTCTGAACGTGTCATACGATCCCACCCGTGAGTTCTATGAGCAATACAACAAAGCATTCAGCAAATACTGGCAGGGTAAAACCGGCGATACCGTCACCGTTCGCCAGTCTCATGGTGGCTCCGGTAAACAGGCAACATCGGTTATCAACGGCATCGAAGCGGATGTGGTGACGCTGGCGCTGGCTTATGACGTTGATGCTATTGCTGAACGTGGCCGTATCGATAAGAACTGGATCACCCGTCTGCCGGATAACTCTGCGCCTTACACATCCACCATTGTGTTCCTGGTACGTAAAGGCAATCCGAAACAAATTCACGACTGGAATGATTTGATTAAACCGGGCGTGTCGGTGATTACACCGAACCCTAAAACTTCCGGCGGTGCGCGCTGGAACTATCTGGCGGCCTGGGGTTATGCCCTGCATCACAACAACAATGACAAAGCGAAGGCTCAGGATTTCGTGAAAGCATTGTACAAAAACGTCGAAGTGCTGGATTCCGGCGCACGTGGCGCAACCAATACTTTCGTTGAACGCGGCATCGGTGATGTGCTGATTGCGTGGGAAAACGAGGCG
This sequence comes from Rahnella victoriana, assembly GCF_021276285.1. Lineage (NCBI taxonomy): Bacteria > Pseudomonadati > Pseudomonadota > Gammaproteobacteria > Enterobacterales > Yersiniaceae > Rahnella > Rahnella victoriana. The sequence continues at coordinate 1,561,002 of NZ_CP089919.1, read as the reverse complement.
CTGCTGGCGACGAAAGAAGTCGGTAAAGATAAGTTTGAAATCGTGACGCCAAGCGAATCGATTCTGGCGGAGCCAACGGTTTCTGTGGTCGATAAGGTTGTCGATAAGCGTGACACCCGCACGGTGGCCGATGCCTATCTGAAATACCTTTATTCACCGGAAGGCCAGACGATTGCGGCAGAAAACTATTACCGTCCGCGTGATGCTGAAATCGAGAAAAAATTCGCGTCTGAATTCCCGAAAGTTAAACTGTTCACCATTGATCAGGTGGCCGGTACCTGGGCACAGGCACAGAAAGACCATTTCGCGACCGACGGTATCTTTGACCAAATCAGCAAACGTTAAGACTGTTTTCCAGACAATAAAAAACCCCGGCGTGCCGGGGTTTTTTATGCGCAGAAGAAACAGGCTTACGCTTGTTTAGCTTCAGCAGCAGCTTTCACGATCACTGCGAAAGCATCAGCTTTCAGTGATGCGCCGCCAACCAGTGCGCCATCGATGTCTGGCTGGGTGAACAGCTCAGCAGCGTTAGCCGCGTTAACGGAACCGCCGTACTGGATGATCACTTGTTCAGCAACCGCAGCATCTTGTTTCGCGATGTGATCACGGATGAATTTGTGAACGGCCTGAGCCTGTGCAGGCGTGGCAGATTTGCCGGTACCGATCGCCCAAACAGGTTCGTAAGCGATGACTGCGCCTTCGAATGCTTTCGCACCCAGCGTGTTCAGCACGGCATCCAGTTGTTTAGCGCAAACGGCTTCTGTTTTGCCTGCTTCGTTTTCTGCTTCGGTTTCACCGATGCACAGAACCGGGATCAGGCCAGCATCTTTCAGCACGCCGAATTTCTTCGCGATGAACTCGTCGCTTTCTTTATGGTAAGTACGGCGTTCTGAGTGACCGATGATGATGTATTTCGCACCGATATCTTTCAGCATGTCGGCAGAGATTTCACCGGTGAATGCGCCGGACAGGTTAGCATCAACGTTCTGAGCACCCAGCGCGATACGGCTGCCAGCCAGAGCGTGTTTAGCCTGTGACAGGTAAACTTCTGGTGGAGCAATCGCAACGCCACAACCTACAACTGTGCTCAGTTCAGTACGCAGAGCAGCAATCAGTTCGTTAACCATGTGGGTGCTGCCGTTAAGCTTCCAGTTACCCATCACTAATGGATGTCGCATGTTTTTTCCTCCAAAAGGGGACGCGAGTGTCGATTAAAATTTCTGCCAAACAAGCAGATTACCTGTGCAACAGTATAGAGATCATTGACCATAAAGGCTTTGCTTTTTGTCATTAAAAACCGTCATCTCACGGCTCGGCGAGCGCCAGCTTGACCGGCTCAACGGCGAATGTCAGACCTTTTTCGCCATTGTCTGAAATCACAAAACGTACCGCGCCCACTTCCTGCTTATAAAACTGCTGACCTTTGCCTTTCTCGATCAAAGAAGCGACTCTCGCCACGCTTTGTTCGGTGGTCAGGGTGGCATCAAACTGACGCATCAGGTTTGCCATATAGCTGATTGCCAGCGTGCGGGCCGCTTTTTCTTCTGTGCCCTGAATCGGCAGATAGGTGATTTGCAGCGTTTTGATTTTCCCGGTGCCTTTTTCCAGCGCGGTCGAGGCATACAGATTTTCATTAATCTTGCTGGCGGCGCGGGTCAGGGAACTGTTCGCGGATTTATCGCTGATCGCGCGGAACTCGCCAATCTGCTGGGTCGGATTGGCCTCATTGTATTTCGCGCGGAAATTGATCAGCGTCGTTTCAAATGTCGGCGCACCGGCCAGCAGGTAAGGGGCTTTTGGCATCTCTTCGGTGCCGGCATGGTCAGCCGGCGGATCGGCCAGCGCGATGTTCTGGCCAGCGAGCAGGATTAACGCGGACAGCGTCAGGCGTAATAAGGATTGAGCAACAGTCATAGGGCGTGTCTTATTTTGATTCAACTGTCCGATTAAAGCGGGGAACGGGGGGTAATGTCAAAAGGAGTGCGTAAAGATTCTCGTCGCCTCTGCCGGTAGGTTACACTCCGCCTGTTTTAACAATTTACTCCCATTGTATTTGACGGAACCGACTGCCAATGACGTTACAGCATGCACTGTTTTCTTTTAACGGCCGCCTGGGCCGCCGCGATTTCTGGCTCTGGATGGTCAGCTGGCTGATTCTGATGGTGGCTGATTTCTTTTTTGCCGCACAGGAATGGATTACCTATCAGTCCGCCGGTTTCGCGCTGGTGGTGTTACTGTGGCCGACGGCTGCGGTGCTGGTGAAAAGATTACATGACCGTAATAAATCCGCCTGGTGGGCGCTGTTGTTTGTATTGGCGTGGATGCTGGTTGCCGGGAACTGGGCGGCGGCGATGCCACAGATGTGGAGCTGGGTTCTCGGACGTCTGGCGCCTTCAGTCATTTTCATCATGTTGCTGATCGACTGCGGCGCTTTTGTCGGCACGCCGGGCACAAATCGTTTTGGCCCGGAGCCGGACGAGGTGAAATTCCGCTGATTTTTTATGTACAGGCTTACCAGTAATGCTCGCTGTTCATATGGCCCGGTTTACGTTTCAGGTGTTTGCGCATACCCCGTGTGTCTTTCAGTACCTGCTGGGTATCGCGAACCATTTGCGGGTTGCCGCACAGCATGACGTGGCTGTCTTCAGCCAGCATCTTCAGGCCGACAGCCTCTTCCAGCGCGCCGCTTTCAATCAGAGCCGGAACACGGCCTGTCAGGGAGCCGGAAATTTCCTCGCGGCTGACCACGGTCTGAATATGTAATTTGCCTTCATAGCGACGCTGAAGCTGTTGCATGAGTGGCAGATAACTCAGGTCAGCTGCGAAACGTGCAGCGTGAACCAGAACGATATTTTTGAACCGCTCCAGCCCTTTTCCTTCCTGCAAAATTGACAGATACGGCCCGATAGCCGTGCCGGTTGCCAGCATCCACAGGGTGTCGCATTCAGGCACTTCTTCAATCACGAAAAATCCGGCGGCTTCTTTGGTGATAGTCATCTCGTCGCCGGGCTGCATCACATGCAGGCGCGGGCTGAGTTTTCCTTCCGGCACATTCACCAGATAAAACTCCAGCTCACCGCTGGATGGCGGGTTTACATAAGAATACGCGCGTTGCACCCGCTCACCGTCAATATCCAGCGAAAGTTTGGCGAACTGGCCTGCGGTAAAAGGATCGACGGGCGCATTGACGGTGATGCTGAACAAATTCTCTGTCCAGTGCTCAACTTTTTTGACTTTTCCTGTCACCCATTCAGCCATAAAAAACTCCCGTGGTTTCTGGTTTCTTCATGTCGTGCAAAATATGCAGTGCGAAATTATGTCCTGATTTTATTTCAAATTTTTCGGATCCCGTATCGGTTAAATGTTATCAGCCTATTCATGACCCGTTAGCCAGTATCGATTTCTGTACACCCAGCGTTACAGATGTGGTTCCCGCCGCTGCCAGCAAAGGTTCAGAAGAGTTTCCCGCAATACTCGCTTATTCATCTTAATTTGTTAACTTATGCGCCGCGGTAGTCCGGCTGAATTTACTGGTTATTTATTCTGCACTTTACCAACCTTATCTGATAATGAACTGAAAAATGAAAAATCTGGAAAACATTCACCTGCTTATCATGCTCATTTTGCTGGTGGCTGTCGGGCAAATGGCGCAAACCATTTACGTGCCGAATATCGCCGATATGGCGGCCAGCCTGGCCGTTAAACCGGGCGCTGTGCAGCGGGTGATGGCCGCGTATCTGCTGACCTACGGCGGCTCACAGCTGGTCTATGGCCCGCTTTCCGATAACATTGGCCGCAAACCGGTGATCCTCACCGGCCTGATGATTTTCCTGATAGGGGCGGCGGGCGCGATGATGTCCACCAGCCTGACGATGCTGATTGCCTTTGCGGCCATTCAGGGGCTGGGCACCGGTGTGGCGGGCGTAATGGCGAGAACCATGCCGCGTGATTTATACAGCGGCGGCGCGTTGCGCCATGCCAACAGCCTGCTGAACATGGGCATTCTGGTCAGTCCGCTGCTGGCGCCGGTGATTGGCGGTGCGTTGTCCGCATGGCTGGGCTGGCGAGCCAGTTTCGGTTTCCTGTTAATCCTGTGCGCGGGCGTGGCGTTCTCGATGTACCGCTGGCTGCCGGAAACCCGTCCTGAATTCACCGCCGATCATCCGCCGCGCAGGATGCTGGGAAGCCTGCGTTTATTGCTGGCTGATGCCAACTTCAGCCGTTATCTGGTGATGCTGGTTGGCGCACTGGCTGGCGTAGCGGTATTTGAAGCCAGCTGTGGCGTGCTGATGGGCGGCGTGCTCGGCCTGAGCGGCGTGATGGTCAGCGTGCTGTTTATCCTGCCCATTCCGGCGGCGTTCTTTGGCGCATGGTACGCCGGTCGCACGGAGAAAAGCTTTCAGCAACTGATGTGGCATTCGGTGATCAGTTGCCTGCTCGCCGGTCTGGCGATGTGGATCCCCGGCTGGCTGGGCATGATGAATATCTGGACGCTGATTGTTCCGGCATCGTTGTTCTTCTTCGGCGCGGGCATGTTGTTCCCGCTGGCGACCACGGGTGCGATGGAGCCTTTCCCGTATCTGGCGGGGGCGGCAGGTGCGCTGGTCGGGGGATTGCAGAATATGGGATCCGGACTGGTGGCGTGGATGTCTGCGATGTTGCCGCAAATCGGTCAGTTCAGTCTGGGATTACTGATGTTCGCCATGGCGGTGCTGATTTTATTGTGCTGGTTACCGATGTCGAACCGCAGTCAGCATGAAGGGCATACGGCCTGATCATGCAAAAGCAGGGCGCGAATGGCCCTGCTTTTTGATGACCGGAAGCTGAGGTTTAGATAATAAATTCGTGCAGCGCCGCGTCTTTGCGGTCGAGGTAATGCGTCGAGCGGATGCGACGGATAGTGCGGGATTTACCGCGGATCAGCAGCGTTTCGGTGGTCGCCATATTTCCCTTGCGGCTGATGCCTTCCAGCAGATCACCTTTGGTAATGCCGGTCGCGGAGAAAATCACGTTATCATTACGCGCCATATCATCCAGCAGCAGCACTTTACCGGCTTCAATCCCCATCGTCTGGCAACGCGCCAGTTCTTCTTCACCGATACGACGATTTTCCGGTGTATCGCCTTTCACGTCATGACGCGCCAGTAAACGCCCCTGCATATCGCCATCCAGCGCGCGGATCACTGCCGCAGAAATCACGCCTTCCGGTGCGCCGCCAATGCCATACAGCACATCCACTTCGCTTTCCGGCATACAGGTCAGAATGGTTGCCGCCACGTCACCGTCAGGGAACGCAAACACACGCACGCCGGATGCCAGCATTTCGCGGATGGCGTCGTCATGACGTGGTTTCGCTAAAACGGCGACGGTCAGCTCGGTCAGCGGTTTACCCAGCGCGTTGGCGATATTGGCAAGATTCTCTGCCAGCGTCAGATTCAGATCGATAGCCCCTTTTGCGCCCGGCCCGACGGCGATTTTTTCCATGTACATGTCGGGAGCATTGAGGAACGAACCCTGGTCGCCAACCGCCAGCACAGCCAGCGCGTTGGACTGACCCATGGCGGTCATGCGCGTGCCTTCAATCGGGTCGACGGCGATATCCACCGCATCGCCATTGCCGGTCCCGACTTTTTCACCGATATACAGCATCGGCGCTTCATCAATTTCCCCTTCACCAATGACGATAGTGCCGTCGATATCGACCTTATTGAGCATGATGCGCATGGACTGAACGGCAGCGTTATCGGCCAGGTTTTTATCACCACGACCCAGCCATTTATAACCGGCCAGCGCGGCAGCTTCGGTCACGCGGGAGAACTCGATTGCTAATTCACGTTTCATTGGAAAGCCTGTAGAAAGAAAAAAAGAGGTCGGTGAGGCGAGGCTCATCTGTGCCGCAGATTTTAGCACAACGGGAAAGGGGCATAAAAAAACTCCCCGGATGGGGAGTTTCAGAAACAGGTGTTGGCGATAATATCCGGCGATTACTCGTCGTGATCTTCCCAGGAGCGAACGCGTGCCACCGCTTTTTGCCAGCCTTTATAGCGGACATTACGTTCCGTCGTTTCAATGCTTGGGCGGAATTCACGTTCAATGGTGGCTTTGCTGCGCACTTCTTCCAGATCGTTCCAGAAACCGACAGCCAGACCGGCAAGGTAAGCCGAACCCAGTGCGGTGACTTCCAGCACTTCAGGGCGCTCAACGCGGGTGCCGAGAATGTCTGACTGGAATTGCATCAGGAAGTTGTTGGCCACCGCACCGCCATCCACACGCAGCGCCTGCAGGCGTGCGCCGGAGTCAGCCTGCATCGCATCCAGAACGTCACGGGTCTGATAAGCGATAGATTCCAGCGTCGCGCGGATGATGTGGTTGCTGTTCGCGCCACGGCTCAGACCGAAGATCGCGCCACGGGCATACGGGTCCCAGTAAGGGGCGCCAAGGCCGGTAAAGGCTGGCACCACGTAAACGCCGTTGGTGTCTTTCACTTTCATGGCAAAATATTCGGAGTCAGTCGCGTCGCTGATCAGTTTCAGCTCATCGCGCAGCCACTGGATGGAAGCACCGCCGACAAACACCGCACCTTCCAGTGCGTAGTTCACTTCGCCGCGCGGACCGCAGGCGATGGTGGTCAGCAGGCCATTTTTAGAGGCAACCGCTTCGGTACCGGTATTCATCAGCAGGAAGCAGCCGGTGCCGTAGGTATTTTTCGCCATACCCGGTTGTACGCACAGCTGACCATACAGCGCCGCCTGCTGGTCACCGGCGATACCGGCGATCGGAATACGCGTACCGCCTTTACCCCCGATGTTGGTCTGGCCGTAAATTTCAGAAGAAGGGCGGACTTCCGGCAGCATTTCGCGCGGAATATCCAGCGCCTCCAGCATGCGGTCATCCCATTGCAGATCATGGATGTTAAACAGCATGGTACGTGAGGCGTTGGTGTAATCCGTCACGTGAACACGTCCCTGCGTCATTTTCCAGACCAGCCAGGTATCAACCGTCCCGAACAGCAGTTCGCCGCGTTTGGCGCGCTCACGGGAGCCTTCGACGTGGTCAAGGATCCACTTCAGTTTGGTGCCGGAGAAATACGGGTCAATCACCAGACCGGTGTTGTGACGGATGTATTCTTCCAGACCGTCTTTTTTCAGCTTTTCACAGATGTCAGCAGTACGGCGGCATTGCCAGACAATCGCGTTATAGATTGGCTTGCCGGTTTCTTTTTCCCACACGATGGTGGTTTCACGCTGGTTGGTGATACCGATACCGGCGATCTGATCAGAGTTAATGTCGGCTTTCGCCAGCACTTCCACCAGCACCGAGCTTTGCGATGACCAGATTTCCATCGGGTCGTGCTCAACCCAGCCCGATTTAGGGTAGATCTGAGTGAATTCACGCTGTGACACGCTGACGATATTGGCATCGTGATCCAGAACTACGGCGCGTGAGCTGGTTGTACCCTGGTCGAGTGCAACAATGTATTTTTTTTCGTGAGTCGTATCTGCTGACATAATATTCATCCTGCGAATGAGTAAGCTGTGGAACAGTTTAGCCGATCAGGCCTTACGCTGTTTGGATGGCTGAGACGCTTTTTCTTCTGCCGGCTCATTAATCTGATTTGGCAGATGGCGACCAATCAGCGCTTTATATGCGATGGCACCCAGAGAAGCCCCGAGCAGCGGACCAAAAATCGGCACCAGGAAATAAGGGATATCGCGTGCGCCGGTGAAGGCAACCTTGCCCCAGCCAGCAAAGAAAGCGAACACTTTCGGACCGAAGTCACGGGCCGGGTTCAGGGCGAATCCGGTCAGCGGCCCCATGGAGGCACCGATTACGGCGATCAGGATACCGATCAGCAGCGGTGCCAGCGGGCCACGTGGAATACCGTTACCATCATCGGTCAGGCCAAGGATCAGCGCCATCAGAATGGCGGTAATCACGGTTTCAACCAGAAACGCCTGCAAGACGCTGATATGCGGGTTTGGATAGGTTGAGAAAATACCGGCCAGATCCAGACTTTCGACGCTGCCGCGCACCATGTTGTGGCTTTGCTCGAAATCGAAGAACAGGTTGTAGTAGAGGCCGTAGACCAGTGCGGCGGCACAGAAGGCTCCGGCGACCTGCGCGATGATGTAAGGCAGAACTTTGCGTCCTTCAAAGTTTGCAAACAGACAAAGTGCGACGGTCACCGCCGGGTTCAGGTGTGCACCTGAAATGGCTGCAGTCAGGTAGATGGCCATTGCCACGCCCAGACCCCAGATGATACTGATTTCCCACTGACCAAAGGTAGCTCCGGCAAGTTTCATTGCTGCGACACAGCCCGCACCAAAGAAAATGATAAGCCCGGTACCCAGAAACTCAGCGATGCACTGACCTTTTAATGTGGAACTCATGGTTTGGCTCATAGTTTGATCCTGCTAAGGATAATGTTAATGGTTAGTTATAGTTTTTCTGTTATGTCGTACGTGAACGTAATCGGATTTTGGCGTTCATCATTAAATGAGAACGTAATGTGAATTTATCGTTAACGAGCATAAACGAGAAATAGCGAAATCAAAATTTGTGTGTTGTGTCATAAAAATGAGCGATTTCGCGTATTGGCAGAACTTGATGCAGCGCAAAAAGTCCATGATTTAACATTTTCAGCGAACCTGTCTTTTTAAACGAACATCAGCGACCTTATCCGCGCGGCGGCTAAGGTTAATCGGTATTAAGCCGGATTTCTGGTGAGTGACGCTGCTTTTTAAGCATTTCCTGATACCCGGCGCTGTAAAATTGCAACAGACTGCGTGGATAAAGGGGTTGCTGGTAGACAGACCACAGCTGGCTACATACAATCACCCGTTAAGACACCCGGCGGTTTTGCGCAATTCTCTGATGAATTTGTTATGAAAATCGACGGTGTGCAGGAATTTTTGAGCCGTGTCCGGACGATGCGGCAGAACATAAGATGTGCGCCTTGCGAACATAAGGGGACCGAAAAATGTCATTTGAAGTATTTGAGAAATTAGAAGCTAAAGTTCAGCAAGCGATCGATACCATTACTCTGTTGCAGATGGAAATCGAAGAACTGAAAGAGCAGAACAACACCCTGTCTCAGGAAGTTCAGCAAGCCAGCGGTAATCATGAGTCTCTGGTGCGTGAAAATGCGCAGCTGAAAGAAGAACAACACGTATGGCAGGATCGTCTGCGTGCATTGTTGGGAAAAATGGAAGAAGTCTGAGCACTTCCGCCATCAAATGAAAAAGGACGCCATGGCGTCCTTTTTTGTTGCTGCAAGAAAGCGTTACTCGATATCAAGCGGGTCTTCCGACAGCACGATACCGGTATTGTCGGCATATAGATGGTCGCCGGAGAAGAAGGTCACGCCGCCGAAATTGACACGAATGTCGCTTTCGCCGATCCCTTCACTGCCTGCGCCAGCCGGAATAGCGGCCATAGCCTGAATGCCCAGATCCAGTTCTTCCAGATCGTCAACCTGACGGACCGCACCATAAATCACGATGCCTTCCCATTCGTTTTGCAGCGCCAGGCGTGCCAGTCCGGCATCCAGCAGTGCGCGACGAACAGAACCGCCGCCATCGATCACCAACACGCGGCCCCGGCCATTTTCTTCCAGCAGATCATAAAGCAAGCCATTATCTTCAAAGCATTTCACGGTGGTGATTTGCCCGCCAAATGAAGTACGGCCGCCAAAGTTGGAGAACAAGGGTTCGACGACATTCACTTCTTCATGGTAGATGTCGCAAAGTTCGGAAGTATCGTATTTCATAGGATTTCATCTGGTTGCTGCATGAGTATTCAGTATATCCCTTTCCGGCGGATGTTGGCAAAATCATCAATTGTTAAATGTGAAAAGTGACCCGATAAACGCACATCAGGCCAATTTAACTCAATTGAGTAACAGACCCACCGCAAACAATACGTTAGTCAGCAACGCGGTTTTCACCATATGCTCCAGCAGCGGGCGCACTTCCGTGGACGTTTTCGAATTCATTACCCGCATGACATGTTTTGCCAGCATCGGGATCGCCAGAACAAACAGCCAGCCGGTCCAGTGGTGGAGGTGCACGGCGGAAAAAACTGCCAGACAGAGGACGGCAGCAGTCAGAAGGGTGGCGTGATAACGACGCGCGTTGACCGGCCCGAGACGTACCGCCAGCGTATTCTTGCCATTGGCGCTGTCCGTTTCGATATCGCGCAAATTATTGATATTCAGCACCGCCGTGGACAGCAAGCCGGTCGCCGTCGCCGGTAACATCACAATCCAGTCGAAATAACCCGCCTGCAAATAGAATGTGCCCGCGACGCTTATCCAGCCGAAGAAAATCAGCACCGAAATGTCGCCAAGCCCCATGTAGCCGTAAGGGCGCGTGCCGACGGTATAGGTGATGGCGGCGCCAATCGAGAGCAGACCGAGGATCAGAAAGCCGACCACGTCGCTCGGTTTTTGGCAGGCCACCGCAATAAGTGCGATACCGCAGATAATGGTCAGGGCGATGGTCAGGATAATCGCGCGTTTCATTTGTGCCGCGCTAATCAACCCTTTTTGCATGCCGCGCAGTGGCCCGACGCGATCGGGCGTGTCGCTGCCTTTCTCGGCGTCACCGTAGTCATTTGCCAGATTCGACAAAATTTGCAGGCAACCGGCAGTCAGCAGTGCCAGCAGCGCGGTCAGCGGATGGAAAACGCCTTGCAGGCTGGCAATGGCAGAACCCATGACGATAGAGGCAAAAGCCAGTGGCAGGGTTTTAGGACGCAGGCTTTCCAGCCAGGCGCGGGCGGGCGTCGTCGGGGTGCAGGGAGTGATTATGCTCATAGTGATTTCGCTCAGGTGAAGAATCAGTCCGAAATCTAAAAAAAATCAGGGAGGCAAACGCCTCCCTGAAGATCACTTTCGGAACGTATGAGCAAATTATAAGATAAAACGGCTCAGATCTTCATCAGCTACCAGCTGGTCAAGGTGGCTTCTAACATAATCTGCATCAATGTTTATGGAGATTCCGCTGCTTTCGCTGGCGTCGTAAGAGATATCTTCCATCAGACGCTCCAGAACGGTATGCAGACGACGCGCACCAATGTTCTCGGTAGTTTCGTTTACCTGCCATGCGGCTTCCGCAATCCGGCGGATACCGTCAGGGGTGAAATCAATGTTCACGCCTTCGGTTGCCATCAATGCTTTGTACTGATGAGTCAGCGAAGCACTCGGTTCGGTCAGAATGCGTTCGAAGTCTTCTGTCGACAGCGCCTGCAATTCCACGCGGATCGGCAGACGCCCCTGCAACTCAGGGATCAGATCAGACGGGCTGGCCGTCTGGAATGCGCCGGATGCGATAAACAGAATGTGATCGGTTTTCACCATGCCGTGCTTGGTCGATACAGTACAACCTTCCACCAGCGGCAACAGGTCACGCTGAACACCTTCACGGGAGACATCCGGGCCGGAGCTTTGACCGCCGCGTTTACAGATTTTGTCGATCTCATCGACAAACACGATGCCGTGTTGTTCAACGGCTTCGATCGCCTGTTCTTTCAGATCTTCCGGATTCACCAGTTTCGCCGCTTCTTCTTCAACCAGCAGCTTCAGTGCTTCTTTGATTTTCAGTTTGCGTGGTTTCTGTTTCTGAGCGCCCATGCTCTGGAACATCGACTGCAACTGACTGGTCATTTCTTCCATGCCCGGAGGGGACATGATTTCAACGCCCATCGGACCGGATGCCAGGCTGATTTCGATTTCTTTATCGTCCAGCTGACCTTCACGCAGTTTTTTGCGGAAATTCTGGCGCGCAGCAGAAGGTTCCTGCGCTTCGTCAGCCTGTCCCCAGTTGTTTTTTGCTGGCGGGATCAGTACATCGAGAATGCGTTCTTCGGCCAGTTCTTCAGCGCGATAACGGTTTTTCTCGATGGATTGCAGACGCACCATTTTCACGGCGGAATCGGTCAGGTCGCGGATAATGGAATCCACTTCTTTACCGACATAACCGACTTCGGTGAATTTGGTGGCTTCCACTTTGATGAACGGCGCGTTCGCCAGTTTCGCCAGACGGCGGGCGATTTCGGTTTTACCAACACCGGTCGGGCCGATCATCAGAATATTTTTCGGGGTGACTTCATGGCGCAGCGCTTCATCAAGCTGCATACGACGCCAGCGGTTACGCAGGGCAATGGCCACGGCGCGTTTCGCCTTATCCTGACCAATGATGTAGCTGTCTAATTCGCTGACAATCTCGCGCGGGGTCATCTCAGACATAATTTTCGATCCTTACGCTTTAGAAGACAATTCTTCAATAGTGTGGAATTGGTTGGTGTAGATGCAGATGTCACCGGCGATGCTCAGCGATTTTTCAACGATGTCGCGGGCGTCAAGCTCAGAGTTTTCCAGCAAGGCGCGGGCAGCGGCCTGGGCATAGGGACCCCCGGAACCGATGGCGATCAGGTCGTTTTCCGGCTGGATCACATCACCGTTACCGCTGATGATCAGCGACGCATTTTCATCCGCGACGGCCAGCAGTGCTTCCAGACGGCGCAGCATGCGGTCGGTTCGCCAGTCTTTCGCCAGTTCAACGGCGGCTTTCACCAGATGACCCTGATGCATTTCCAGTTTGCGTTCGAACAGCTCAAACAGTGTGAAGGCATCAGCCGTACCGCCGGCAAAGCCCGCGATCACTTTGTCGTTATACAGGCGACGTACTTTTTTGACGTTGCCCTTCATGACGGTATTTCCCAATGTGGCCTGGCCATCACCACCGATAACGACCTTGCCGTTGCGGCGTACACTTACAATTGTTGTCACGAGCGGTTCCTCGTTGCAGACGGAAAAGATCCCCGCAGGCTTGTGGGACACACCGGGTGTCTCACAAGCTTACGAGGCATATTGAAAGTATAGATTGGGGAAGGATTACGGGTTTTCAACCCCCGGTTGCGAGGGGAATGCAACCGGAGATGCCTGCGCTCTTCAGGCGGGTGAGGGTGCTGTCTGCACCGGAGCGGCTGTTGTACGGGCCAATGACGACGCGATTCCAGCCGCCGCCCGTGGTGATACGGCCTTCGAAACCTTCAAACGCCAGTTTGGCGCGCTGGGATTCCGCCTGTTCGCTGCCTTTGAAAGAACCGCACTGCACCATAAAGCGCTGGGTTTTTTCCTGCGCTTTTGGTTTTTCCGGCTCAGCCTGAGTAATGGCGGCGGGTTGCTGCGGTTTCGGCGCTTCTTTTACCGGCTCTTTCACCACTGGCTTCGGTTTAGGCTGAACGGGCTGGGTTTGCACCTGAGCCTGCGGCGCACGTACCGGCTGCGTTTGCGGCGTATACGTTGGCTGAACCTGACGCGGCTGAGTCTGCACCGGCTGTTGCTGCGCATAAGTCGGCTGCTGTTGCTGCTGAACCTGACGCGAGGTATGCGCCGGTGCCTGCGTCACCTGATTCGGGTCGTTATACGGCACTTCAGACAGCTGTGTTGGCGTCTGGCGCATATCGGCCTGCATCTGTTCGAGAAGCTGGCGCTGTTCCGGCGTCAGTTGCGTTTTGGATTCGACTTGTCCGCCCGCCGTCGGTTCTGTCGGCGTGGTCACGCCCATCTGGCGGTTTTCCAGTTCTTTAATGTAACGCCAGCGCTCTTCTGGCTTAGGCGGCAATCCATTACCCGGACGGACAGCGTGCGTCGGCAACACTGTCGTTTCTTCATGTTTATTGTGCGCAATAAAATAGAGGCCACCGACAAACACCACCAGTACCGCAACGGCTAACACCACCATGGTTTTGGAGATCGTTGGGGAACTGCGTTTTTTACTCCGGCTGGTACTTTTCCGCCGCGCTCCTGAGCGCCCACGGCTTACATAGTCTCTTTGTGCCACTATCGTTTCGCTGTGTCGTAATGAATGAAGAAGTGCGTCATGTTACTTAACCCTGAACATATACTGAAATTAAAACTTCATAACAGACTAAATACTGACTCACGCGTTAGGGGCGGCCGTGCTTTCACGCACCACCAGTTCACTGTCGAGCAGCAGAGAGCCATTTTGTACCGGATTTCCCTGTAACTGCTCAAGCAATAATAACATGGCCTGACGGCCAAGCTGGAATCTCGGCTGCGCCACGGTGGTCAGCGGAGGATCGGTATACTGGCTGGCCTTGATGTCATCGAAGCCGACCACCGACAGATCCTGCGGAATGCGCAGACCCATTTTCTTTGCCTGGAACATCGCGCCAATCGCCATCACATCGTTGTGGCAGAAAATCGCCGTTGGCGGAACGGGCAGCGACATCAGTTCTGTTACCGCCTGTGCGCCGGATTCATAGCTGAAATCACCATGAATGGTCAGTTTGCTCTCGACGCTCAACCCGTTGCGGCGCAGCGCCTGCACATAGCCTTGTGAACGGTACTGGCACAGCGGCATATGTTTCGGACCGGCGATGCAGGCAATGCGCTGATGCCCCAGTTTCAGAAGATAGTGCACGGCTTCAAACGCCGCCGTCAGGTTATCAATGTGGACGGTCGGCAGTTCCAGTTCCGGCGCAAATTCATTGGCCATGACCATCGGCGGCAAATTACGTTGTTCTTCTTTGCTGGCATCGAAAGGCAAATCAGAGCCGAGCAGGAGCATGCCGTCAATTTGCTTGGTAATGATCAGATTGATAAAGGTTTTTTCTTGCTGATTTTGCTGAGCACAGTCGCCGATCAATACCAGATAACCGCTTTCAGCCGCGGTGCGCTCGATCCCCTGGATCAGGTCTGAGAAAAACGGATCGCAGATATCGGGGACGATCACCAGGATCGTGCGTGATTCATTCCGTTTCAGATTACGGGCCAGGGCATGAGGAGAATAACCTACGGCCATGACGGCCTGATCAACCTTCTGACGGGTTGCGGCGGAGACTTTCTCCGGATTCATTAATGCACGGGATACGGTTGCTGTTGAAACGCCTGCCTGTTCAGCCACATCTTTCATTGTTGCGGCGGGTAATTCTTTCTTGTGCTCCAACGTCTCTCTCCTTGCAACAGCATCAAACTGACACAACAGCATCAACATTCCTCGCCTGGCTACGCATGATGTGTAGCTCATCACATTCTAAACAGAATGTGAGTAGGATTTGTTACCTAATTTGCATTAAAAGTGTGACGCAGATGCTTTTTTCGATCCATCACGCAAAAAACCTGAGTATTTATGCGGATTTTCCTTAGGGATCAGCTGTCAATCGGATCGACATCCAGCGTCCATTTCACTTTTTTAGCCTGCGGCAGGCTGGCAATCAGGGGCTGAGAGCTTTTGATCAGATGCTGCAAAACGCGGCGTGAAGGATGCTGCAACAGCAGTTGCCAGCGGAAACGTCCGCTGCGTTTGGCCTGCAAGGCGGGAACCGGCCCCAGGATCCACAGTGAATCGTCTTTCAGCGGGCTGGATTCCAGCAGATTACGCAACTGCTGGAGGAACAGCGCCGATTGCTGATTATCGTGATCTTCCGAGCGGATCATAATGTGACTGGTATAAGGAGGGAGAAAAACGCTTTTGCGCTCCGCCAGCGTCTGTCTGGCGAATTCGTCGTAACCTTGCTGTAGCAGCACCTGCAACAGCGGATGTTCAGGATGATGCGTCTGCAACACCACTTCACCCTGTTTGCCTGCGCGTCCGGCACGGCCGGAAACCTGCGTATAAAGCTGGGCAAAACGCTCAGCAGAACGGAAATCCGCCGAGAACAGCGCGCCGTCGACATCCAGCAATGATACCAGCGTGACGTCCGGGAAGTGATGCCCTTTTGCCAGCATTTGCGTCCCGATCAGAATGCGCGCACCGCCGCGATGGACTTCACTCAGATGCTGTTCCAGCGAACCTTTGCGGCTGGTGGTATCGCGGTCGATGCGTGTGATAGGCGTATCCGGGAACAACGGCGCCAGTTCGTTTTCCAGCTGTTCGGTGCCGACACCGACCGAGACCAGCTGCGTCGAACCGCAGTGCGGACACTGATGCGGCACGGCGCGCTGACTGTCGCAATGGTGGCAGCGTAACTGGCGATGATTCTGGTGCAGGGTGTAATAGTGATCGCAGCGCTGACATTCGGCTATCCAGCCGCATTCATGACAAAGCAGGGCAGGGGCATAACCGCGGCGATTGAGGAACAGCATCACCTGATTATCGGCTTTCAGATGTTCCTGCATTTTCTGGATCAGTGGCTGAGACAGCCCGACTTTCAGCTGCAACCCTTTCAAATCCAGCAAATTCTGGCGGGCGAGTTTGGCATTCCCGGCACGTTTGGTCAGTTTCAGCTGGCGATATTTCCCCAGTTCCACGTTGTGCAGCGTTTCCAGCGCAGGTGTTGCCGAGCCCATAATAATCGGAATGTTTTCAGCGTGAGCGCGGTACACCGCCAGATCCCGGGCGTGATAGCGCCAGCCTTCCTGCTGTTTATAAGAACTGTCGTGTTCTTCGTCGATAATGATGACGCCGAGACGGGCAAACGGCGTAAACAGGGATGAACGGGTGCCGATGACAATCCCTGCTTCACCATTACGCGCCCGCAGCCAGACGGCGAGACGCTCGCTGTCGTTCAGGCCGGAGTGCAGCACATCCACCGGTGCGCTGAAACGCTCGCGAAAACGCGCGATGGTTTGCGGCGTCAGGCCGATTTCCGGCACCATCACCAGTGCCTGCCGGCCCTGTGCCAGAATATTCTCCAGCACGCTGAGATAGACTTCGGTTTTGCCCGACCCGGTGACACCGGCCAGCAGCCAGGCGGAGAACTGCTGGTCTTCACTGCGGATCGCCCCCACGGCGGTGGCCTGCTCGGTATTGAGGCGTAAACGTTCGCCGACGACCGAAAAATCCTTGCGCCAGTCGTGCGTGGCGGGCGCGATGCTACGTAAATCCGTCAGTCCTTTGGCGCGTAACGCCTGCAACGCTGTATCTGTCAGATCCAGATCGGCGACCTGATGACGGTAAAGCGGCTTTTGCATCAGCGCAGCCATCGCCTGTTGTTGCTTGGGCGCACGTTTCAGACTGTCGAGCGGCGTGGCGCGACCCTGCTCGGTGGCGAACCATTGCCACAGTGGCGTCAGCTCGGCGGCTTTGCCCTGACGCAACAACACCGGCAGCGCATGGAACAGCACTTCGCCGAGGGGATAATGATAATAGTCGGCGGCCCAGAACAGGATGCGCCACAAATCAGGGGTAAACAGACTGGAACTGTCGAGCACTTCGCGTACCGGTTTCAGCTTATCCAGGCCAAAATCACTGGATTCACTGACGTTGACGACAATGCCGATAGCGTCGCGTTTACCGAAAGGCACACTGACCCGGCAACCCTTTGAAACCGCCATGTCAGGTGGCAACAGATAGTCGAAAGTACGGGAGAGCGGGACGGGTAAAGCAACGTGGGCAACAGGCATTGTGGATCCAGACTATAAAAAAATGACGAGATAGTGTACACTGTGTCCTTCGAAATGCATGAACATCATTGCGCGGTTCTCAGAGATTCTGTATGATTCGCCGCCTTTGGTGCATTTCGTACTCAAAGCCTATCATCCACTACGCGTGGTGTCTGACAGAACAGGGTTGGATAGCGACGCGGCCTTAAGAAGAGGTTTTCCATGAAAAAAGGTATTCACCCTAAATACGTAGAAGTTACTGCAAACTGCTCATGCGGTAACGTTATCAAAACTCACTCAACTGTGGGTCACGATCTGAACCTGGACGTTTGTGGCGAATGTCACCCGTTCTACACTGGTAAGCAACGTGAAGTGGCTACCGGTGGCCGCGTTGACCGCTTCAACAAGCGTTTCAGCGTTCCAAGCAGCAAATAAGCTACGCTTGAGAGCAAAAAAAGGCGCCTTTGGCGCCTTTTTTGTTGCCTGCCGTTTGACATCCCGCCAGACAAATCTTTCTTTTTGATCGCCATTACCCCGGTGATCGCCAGATACCCAAAAATCCGCACGACGGGTTCGTACGGATTTTTCAGGCCATCGACGCGGCGATCAGTATTCCCAGGTATCAGGATCCACACCCAGTTCACGCATCAGGATCTTCGCCGCTTCCGGGATTTCGTCACTGCGCTCTTTCCGCAGGTCTTCGTCATTCGGCAAAGGCTGACCGGTGAAGGCGTGCAGGAAAGCCTCACACAATAATTCACTGTTGGTCGCATGACGCAGGTTGTTCACCTGGCGACGGGTGCGTTCATCGGTGAGGATCTTGAGGACTTTCAGCGGAATGGATACCGTAATTTTCTTAACTTGTTCGCTTTTCTTACCGTGTTCAGCGTAAGGGCTGACATATTCGCCGTTCCACTCAGCCATGGGACACCTTAAATTTATCAAAAAATAAAATTCTGAAAACCGCGTGATTATGCCCGATTTTCACTGTTCTCACTAAGTAAATGTCGGAATTTAACAGGGATACCTCACGATTTTCCCTGCGGCATTGTTCATTTTGTCACCTTGCGCTTAACTATTCCGGCGCGACAGTTCTGCCTGACATCTTCATTAACGCCATAATTTTAGCGGGTATTGCTCTGTTGCTCAATCTATACGCAAAGAAGTTTAGATGTCCAGATGTATTGACGTCTATAACTCCGGGCGTTACTCTTTACATCCTCATCTTTCGCATTTCGTCAGGAAGAAACGATTATGACGCACAAGCAAGCCACCATTGCCGTAGGCAGTGGCCTGAACAATGATCAGCAATATGGTTGTGTAGTTCCGCCTATCTACCTTTCCAGCACCTACAACTTTGAAGATTTCAACCAGCCAAGAGCGCACGACTATTCACGTCGCGGTAACCCGTCGCGTGATGTGGTTCAGCGCGCGCTGGCGGATCTGGAAGGCGGTGCCGGTGCGGTACTGACCAGCAGCGGTATGTCTGCCATTCATCTGGTGTGTACGGTCTTTCTGAAACCTGGCGATTTACTGGTGGCCCCTCACGATTGCTACGGCGGCAGCTACCGTCTGTTCGACAGCCTGAGCAAACGCGGCGCGTATCGCGTGCTGTTTGTCGATCAGGGCGACCCGCAGGCGCTGGCCGAAGCACTGAAAGAACAGCCGAAACTGGTGCTGATTGAGACCCCGAGCAATCCGTTGCTGCGCGTGGTGGATATTCAGGCGATTTGCGATGCATCACGCGCCGCCGGTGCCCTGACGGTAGTGGATAACACCTTCCTCAGCCCGGCGTTGCAGAATCCGTTGCAGCTTGGCGCGGATTTAGTCGTCCATTCATGTACTAAATATCTGAACGGGCATTCTGATGTGGTCGCCGGTACGGTAATATCTAAGACCGCAGAACACGCGACAGAACTGGCGTGGTGGGCGAACAATATTGGTGTGACCGCCGCCGCGTTTGACAGCTATCTGTTATTGCGCGGTTTGCGCACGTTAACGGTTCGCGTGAAACAGCAGCAGGAAAATGCCCTGGCGATTGTGGCTTATTTACAGAAACAATCGCAGGTCAAAAAGCTGTATCATCCGTCGCTGCCGGAAAACCAGGGCCATGACATTGCCCGCCGCCAGCAACGTGGCTTCGGTGCCATGATCAGTTTTGAATTTAACGGAGATGAAGCTCAGCTGCGTCATTTCCTGAAAGAATTGAAGTTATTTACCCTCGCAGAATCACTGGGGGGCGTCGAAAGCCTGATTTCTCATACCGCGACCATGACGCACGCCGGCATGGCGCCGGAAGCGCGTAAAGCCGCCGGGATTTCTGACAGCTTGCTCCGTATTTCTGTAGGTCTTGAAGACAGCGAAGATTTGATTGCTGATCTGGAACACGCATTCCAGTCAGCGGCAACGAGGTAAGTATGAATGCAATAGCGGTTGCAGCGCCGGCGGGAAGCCGTCAGCTGCACAAATTTGGTGGTAGCAGTCTGGCCGACGTGAAATGTTATCTGCGCGTTGCCGGGATCATGGCCGAGTATGCCAAACCGGGCGACATGATGGTGGTGTCGGCGGCAGGCAGCACAACCAACCAGCTGATCAGCTGGCTGAAGCTCAGCCAGACAGACAGAATTTCCGCGCATCAGGTTCAGCAGGCATTGCGCCGTTATCAGAGTGATTTGATAACCGGCCTGTTGCCGCCGGAAATGGCCGAACCGCTTATTGCTTCCTTTATTCATGATCTCGAACGTCTGGCTGTTTTGCTTGATGGCAAAATGACCGATGCGATTTACGCCGAAGTCGTCGGGCATGGCGAAGTCTGGTCTGCACGCCTGATGTCTGCCGTGCTGTGCAAACTGGAATTACCGGCAGCCTGGCTGGATGCCCGGGAATTCCTGCGTGCCGAACGCGCCGCTCAACCTCAGGTAGACGAAGGCCGTTCGTATCCGCTGCTGCAACAACTGCTCGCGCAACATCCTCAGCAATATCTGGTGGTGACCGGCTTTATCGCCCGCAGCGACGCGGGTGAAACCGTGCTGCTTGGCCGTAACGGCAGTGACTACTCCGCCACCCAAATTGGTGCACTGGCGAATGCCAGCCGCGTCACCATCTGGAGCGATGTGGCCGGGGTGTACAGCGCCGATCCGCGCAAAGTGAAAGATGCCTGTTTGCTGCCGTTGCTGCGTCTCGATGAAGCCAGCGAGCTGGCGCGTCTGGCGGCACCGGTGCTGCACACCCGTACGTTACAGCCGGTGTCCGGCAGTGATATCGATTTACAGCTGCGTTGCAGCTACCAGCCGGAACAAGGCTCAACGCGTATTGAACGCGTGCTGGCGTCCGGTACTGGCGCGAAAATTGTCACCAGCCACGATGATATTTGTCTGATCGAAATGGTCATCCCTTCCGGTCACGATTTTGGTCTGGCACAAAAAGATGTTGAGCTGCTGCTTAAACGTGCGCAGATCAAACCGCTGTGTACCGGCATCCATCCTGACCGTAATTTGCTGCAACTGTGCTACACCTCCGAAGTGGCGGGCAGCGCATTACAGGTACTGGAAGAGGCGGCCCTGCCGGCGCGTCTGACGCTGCGTGAAGGGCTGGCGCTGGTGGCGCTGGTCGGTGCGGGCGTGTGTAAGAATCCGCTGCACAGTCACCGTTTCTATCAGGAAATGAAAGATCAGCCGGTGGAGTTTATCTGGCAGGCGGAAGACGGCATCAGTCTGGTCGCCGTACTGCGTATCGGCCCGACCGCGCACCTGATTCAGGGGCTGCACAAAACGCTGTTCCGCGCTGAAAAGCAAATCGGTCTGATGCTGTTTGGTAAAGGCAACATCGGTTCACGCTGGCTGGAACTGTTCGCCCGTGAGCAAAAGAACATCTCTGCCCGCAGTGGTTTTGAGTTTGTGCTGGCCGGCGTGGTCGACAGCAAGCGCAGTCTGCTCAATTACGACGGTCTGGACGCCAGCCGCGCGCTGGCCTTCTTTGATGATGAATCGCAGGCACACGATGAAGAATCGCTGTTCCTGTGGATGCGTGCGCATCCTTATGACGATTTAGTGGTGCTGGATGTGACGGCCAGCGCCGAACTGGCGGATCAGTATCTCGATTTCGCCAGCTACGGTTTCCATGTGATCAGCGCCAACAAACTGGCCGGTGCATCGGATACCCATAAATACCGTCAGATCCGCGACGCGTTTTCCAAAACGGGCAGCCACTGGTTGTATAACGCCACGGTCGGAGCCGGTTTGCCGGTCAACCATACGGTGCGTGATTTACGCGAAAGCGGCGACAGCATTCTGGCGATCAGCGGGATTTTCTCCGGCACCTTGTCATGGTTGTTCCTGCAATTCGACGGTACGTTACCGTTCACCGAACTGGTGGATCTGGCATGGCAGCAGGGGCTGACGGAGCCGGATCCGCGTGATGATTTATCCGGTCAGGACGTGATGCGTAAGCTGGTGATCCTGGCGCGCGAAGCGGGTTACGACATCGAGCCGACGCAGGTTCGTGTGGAATCGCTGGTGCCGGAAGCCTGCGCGACAGGTTCTGTCGATCAGTTCTTTGAAGACGGCGAGGCGCTGAATCAGCAAATGCTGCAGCGTCTGGAAGCCGCCCGCGAAATGGGTCTGGTGCTGCGCTACGTGGCGCGTTTCGATGCTAACGGCAAAGCCCGTGTTGGCGTGGAAGCTGTGCGTGAGGATCATCCTCTGGCCGCATTGCTGCCGTGCGATAACGTGTTCGCCATCGAAAGCCGCTGGTATCGCGATAACCCGCTGGTGATCCGCGGGCCGGGTGCAGGACGTGATGTCACCGCCGGTGCATTGCAGTCTGACCTTAATCGTCTTACTCAACTTCTGTAATTCCCTGCGCCTGTCCTTCTCATGGGAACAACGAGCGGAGTGGTCTGCTAAACCCCCTCCCAGCCTCCCCCTTCGCAGGGGGAGGAGCTTAATTCCCACAGCAAAACGTCCCCAACGTGAAATTCTTTCAGTTTGCGTGAAGATTAATCATCCCCTGCCATCATTTTAACGTTGACACTTTGTCTGCTTTCCGTCATTTTCTATCTATACGTTTAGACGTCCAAACGTCCATCATAACGAAACATAATCAAAACGCAGTGATCCATGAGGTAGTGTTTATGAGCTTTTTCCACGCAAACCAGCGCGAAGCGCTGAACCAGAATCTGGCCGAGTTACAGGGTCAGATTAACGTTTCTTTCGAATTTTTCCCGCCACGTACCAGCGAGATGGAAGATACGTTGTGGAGCTCTATTGATCGCCTCAGCAGCCTCAGGCCAAAGTTCGTGTCGGTAACGTACGGCGCCAACTCCGGCGAGCGCGACCGCACGCACAGCATCATTAAAGGCATTAAAGAACGTACCGGTCTGGAAGCGGCTCCGCACCTGACCTGTATCGATGCCAGCCGTGATGAACTGCGTCAGATCGCCCGGGATTACTGGGAAAGCGGTATCCGCCAT
This sequence comes from Rahnella victoriana, assembly GCF_021276285.1. Lineage (NCBI taxonomy): Bacteria > Pseudomonadati > Pseudomonadota > Gammaproteobacteria > Enterobacterales > Yersiniaceae > Rahnella > Rahnella victoriana. The sequence continues at coordinate 1,538,179 of NZ_CP089919.1, read as the reverse complement.
ATTGTCGCCCTGCGCGGCGATTTACCGCCAGGCAGTGGCAAACCGGAAATGTATGCCACCGATCTGGTGCAGTTGCTGAAAGAAGTGGGCGACTTTGATATTTCCGTTGCGGCGTACCCGGAAGTGCATCCGGAAGCCAAAAACGCGCAGTCCGATCTGATTAACCTGAAACGCAAAATTGATGCCGGTGCCAACCGTGCGATTACCCAGTTCTTCTTCGACGTGGAAAGCTACCTGCGTTTCCGCGACCGCTGCGCCGGTCAGGGGATTGATGTGGAAATCGTGCCGGGCATTCTGCCGGTGTCGAATTTCAAACAGCTGACGCGCTTTGCGACGATGACTAACGTGCGTGTTCCGCACTGGATGAACAGCCTGTTCGAAGGGCTGGATGACGATGCCGAAACCCGCAAAATGGTCGGTGCCAATATCGCGATGGACATGGTGAAAATCCTCAGCCGTGAAGGCGTGAAGGACTTCCATTTCTACACCCTGAACCGTGCCGAAATGAGTTATGCGATTTGCCACACGCTGGGTGTGCGTCCTGATATCGCCGTGCCGGTTCGCGCTTAATCTTTTTTTGCCCGGCGCTGAAGGTAAAAAACCCGCGAATTCGCGGGTTTTTCTTTGGGTGCTGTCAGCAAAACTAGCCGGTATTACGCATACCCGCCGCCACGCCGGCAATCGTCACCATCAGTGCCTGTTCGACATTGGCATCCTGCTTGCCGTCCTGTTCCAGTTCGCGTGAACGGTGCAGCAATTCGGCCTGCAATACGTTCAGCGGATCGGTGTAGACGTTACGCAGGGCGATAGATTCCGCAATCCACGGCAAATCTTCCATCAGGTGATCGTCGTTAGAAATCGCCAGGATCACTTTGATGTCGCTTGCCAGCTGGTCACGCAATTGCTGACCCAGCGGCCACAATTCTTTCCCGACCAGACGGTGATCGTAGTATTCCGCCAGCCACAGGTCCGCTTTCGCGAACACCATTTCCAGCATGCCGATACGGGTTGAGAAGAACGGCCAGTCCCGGCACATGGTTTCCAGCTCGTCGCGTTTTCCATCATCTACTACCGCTTGTAAACCGGCACCCGCGCCCAGCCAGGCAGGCAGCATCAGACGGTTTTGCGTCCAGGCGAAAATCCACGGAATAGCACGCAGGCTTTCGACGCCACCGCTGGCTTTACGTTTCGCCGGACGGGAGCCGAGTGGCAGTTTCGCCAGTTCCTGCTCCGGCGTGGCTGCGCGGAAGTAAGGCACGAAGTCTTTATTCTCACGGATGTAGCCACGGTACATTTTGCAGGACACGTCAGACAGCTGTTCCATGATGTCCACCCAGGCTTTTTTCGGCTCAGGCGGCGGCAACAGGTTGGCTTCCAGAATGGCGGAGGTGTACAGCGCCAGACTGCTGATGGTCACTTCCGGCAGACCGAATTTGAAGCGGATCATTTCGCCCTGTTCGGTGACGCGCAGGCCGCCTTTCAGGCTGCCCGGAGGCTGAGACAGCAGCGCAGCTTGCGCCGGTGCGCCGCCACGGCCAATCGAACCGCCGCGTCCGTGGAACAGCGTCAGGGCAATGCCCGCTTTCTCGCAGGTTTTGATCAGGGCGTCCTGTGCACGGTATTGCGCCCAGGATGCCGCCATCACGCCCGCGTCTTTTGCGGAGTCGGAATAGCCAATCATCACCATCTGTTTGCCCTGAATGAAACCACGGTACCAGTCGATGCTCAGTAATTGCTTCATCACATCGTCGGCGTTGTTCAGGTCGTCGAGCGTTTCGAACAGTGGCGCGACCGGCATCGGGAACGGGCAACCGGCTTCTTTCAGCAGCAGATGGACGGCCAGCACGTCAGACGGCGTACGCGCCATCGAAATGACATACGCCGCGATCGAGCCTTCCGGCGCTTCGGCGATCACCTGACAGGTATCGAGCACTTCTTTGGTGTCGGCGCTCGGTTCCCAGTGGCGTGGCACCAGCGGACGTTTTGAATTCAGTTCGCGGATCAGGAAAGCCTGTTTGTCGGATTCTGACCAGCTTTCGTAATCACCCAGACCAAGATAGCGGGTGATTTCGGCGATAGCATCGGTGTGGCGGGTACTTTCCTGACGCACATCGATACGCACCAGCGGCACGCCGAAGCAACGCACGCGGCGCAGGGTATCCAGCAACTGACCGTTGGCGATAATGCCCATGTTGCAGGCTTGCAGTGACTGGTAACAGGCGTAAAGCGGTGCCCACAGCTGGTCATTTTTCACCAGCAAATCGTGAGGACGCGCGACGCGTTCGCCTTTCAGACGGGCTTCCAGATACACCTGGGTATTGGTCAGCTGTGAACGCAGCTGTTTCATGATTTCACGGTAAGGTTCGATGATGTCCGCACCGCCAGCCAGTTCGCGCAGTTCCGGCGTGCATTCGGTCATCGACAGTTCTGACACCAGTACCGCGACATCGCGCAGGAACAGGTCAGTCGCTTTCCAGCGGCTCAGTAAAAGTACGTGACGGGTGATGTCGGCGGTGACGTTCGGGTTACCGTCGCGGTCACCACCCATCCAGGACGTGAAGCGCACCGGCACGGCTTCCACCGGCATTTTGTAATCCAGCGAGGATTCCAGCTGTTCGTTCAGTTCACGCAGGAAAGCAGGCACGCCTTCCCACAGGCTGTTTTCGACAACGGCAAAACCCCATTTGGCTTCATCCACCGGAGAAGGGCGGTTTTTGCGGATTTCATCGGTATGCCATGACTGCGCGATCAACTGGCGCAGGCGGCGCATGATCTGTTTGCGCTCGTAATCGGCCAGATCGTTATGGTCGAGTTGTTTGAGGCAGTTATTCACTTCCACCAGTTTGTGGATCAGCGTGCGGCGGGCAATTTCTGTCGGGTGCGCGGTCAGCACCAGTTCGATAGAAAGCTGGTCAACGGCATCACGTAACTGCTGGTCAGAGAGATTTTTGGATTTCAGGCGATCGAACAATTGGGCCAGCGCTTCAGGATTGCTGGCGGCTTCGCCGTGCGGCGAAATGCTGTGATATTGCTCAGCCACGTTGGCTAAGTTCAGAAACTGGCTAAAAGCACGGGCAACAGGCAGCAGCTCATCATTAGAGAGATTTTGCAGCGTTGACAGCAACTCCTGTCGATCCGCTTCGTTTCCGGCGCGGGAGGATTTCGACAGCTTACGGATTTTCTCAACACGATCCAGGATATGTTCTCCCAACGTATCTTTGATCGTGTCGCCCAGCAATTTACCTAAGGTACTGACATTACTTCGCATTGCGGAATATTGTTCGTTCATATTACCTCTGACCCGTTCTCTCGTTTAATTTTTATATTCTGTAAATAACTTTCACCCGTCAGGCATTCTTGCCCCGTTCACCCTGCCAACCTGGCCACACTTTTTAAATTCAGCCCCTGTTTTAACCCAAAAACCCCCGATCACTCACGTGAAAAATGGTCTTTTTGGCCATGTCGCTGAAATTTAATTACAACCGCGACGATATCAGTTTGGCTAATCGCACGTTTGTACAGTATCAAAGGGCGCCCGTGAGCGCCCTGATTGTTTCTTCATCAATCCGACATTCAGGATCAGTGATAACAGAAGTGATGAACGACCTGAGAAATCAGCTCGCGAGTCGGTTTAATGAACGCCGTATCAATATATTCATCTGGCTGATGCGCCTGATCGATAGAACCCGGCCCCAGCACCAGCGTCGGACACAGTTCCTGAATAAACGGCGCTTCGGTGCAGTAGTTAACGATTTCCGTTTCCACACCTAACAGCTTCTCAACCACCTGCACCAGCGGGTGATCCGGCGGACATTCATAGCCCGGGATCGGCGGATGCAGTTCTTCAATCACAATACGTCCCGGCCAGCGTTCGCTGACCGGTGCCAGCGCTTCATTCAGCAGACCGTCAATGTCGGTGAGTGTCAGACCCGGCAGCGGCCGGATATCCATATGCATTTCGCAACACGCGCAGATACGGTTTGGCGCATCGCCGCCGTTAATGTAACCAAAGTTCATGGTCGGGTACGGGATGACGAAACCACTGTGGTTGTAACGGGTTTTCAGCGTATTGCGCAGCGTCATTAAATGGGTAATCGATTCGTGCATCAGCTCAATCGCGTTCACGCCGCGCGACGGATCGCTGGAATGGCCGGACTGACCGGTGATACGAATGGCATTCGACAGATGGCCTTTATGCGCACGAACCGGCTTGAGGGAGGTCGGTTCGCCGATGATCGCGCAGTCAGGACGAATGCTGGCGTTTTTGGAGAAATAGCTGGCACCGGCCATGGTGGTTTCTTCATCGGCGGTCGCCAGAATATACAGCGGTTTAGTCAGTTTGCTCAGATCGACATCGCGCAGTGAATCGAGGATAAAGGCGAAGAAACCTTTCATGTCGGCAGTGCCCAGACCATAGAGCTTATTTTCATGCTCGGTCAGGGTGAAAGGATCACGTGTCCAGCGGCCGTCATCGAACGGAACGGTGTCGGTATGACCGGCCAGTAACAGACCGCCCGCACCTGTACCGGTACTGGCTAACATATTGAATTTATGGCGCGTTCCTGGAACGGGTTGCACTTCGACGTTGAAGCCTAAATCACCGAACCAGCCTGCCAGTAAATTGATTAACGTCTCATTGCTCTGGTCCAGTGCAGCGTCTGTGGCGCTGATGGAAGGGGTTGCGATTAACGCCCGGTAGAGCTCAATAAAAGGAGGTAATTTCATCTTCACTGTTGACAGCCTTTAGTTAGGGTAGTATTCATATTCATGCAATAATTGTGAATAAAAATACAATAAGCCAGCGCGTAAGGAAACCGGAAAAAATTCATCCGGCCCCTACCCAAAAAATTGAGAAGGTGAACAAGCCCTATGTTGAATACGCTGATTGTTGGTGCCACAGGCTATGCCGGTGCTGAACTCGCTGCATACCTGAATCGCCACCCACATATGAACATAACCGGTTTAACGGTTTCAGCGCAAAGTGCAGATGCAGGAAAATTGCTTTCTGATTTGCATCCTCAATTAAAAGGCATCGTCGATCTGCCGGTCCGGCCGCTGACCGACGTGGCGGAAGCCGCAAAAGGCGTCGATGTGGTGTTTCTGGCGACGGCGCATGAAGTCAGCCACGATTTAGCGCCGCAGTTCCTGGCGGCGGGCTGCGTGGTCTTCGATCTCTCCGGTGCCTTCCGTGTCAGCAAACCTGAGTTTTACACCGAATTTTACGGCTTTGAGCATCAGCATACCGATTTGCTGGATAAAGCCGTGTACGGCCTGGCCGAATGGCAGGCGGACAAATTAAAAGACGCACAGCTGATTGCCGTCCCGGGTTGCTACCCGACTGCGTCACAGCTGGCGCTCAAACCCCTTATCGAAAATGGGTTGCTCAACGACAGCCAGTGGCCGGTGATCAACGCCACCAGCGGCGTCAGCGGCGCGGGCCGTAAAGCCACGCTGGGCAACAGCTTCTGTGAAGTCAGCCTTCAGCCTTACAAATTGTTCAACCATCGTCATCATCCTGAAATTGTCGAGCATCTTGGGGTGCCGGTGATTTTCACTCCGCATCTGGGTAATTTCCCGCGCGGTATTCTGGCGACCATCACCTGCCGTCTGAAGGCCGGTGTGACGGAGCAGGACGTGGCGGAAGCTTTCCATAATGCCTATCACGATAAACCGCTGGTGCGCTTGTACACCAAAGGCGTTCCGGCGCTGAAAGACGTGGTCGGCCTGCCGTTCTGCGATATCGGTTTTGCGGTGAAAGGTGAGCATCTGATTGTGGTCGCCACGGAAGATAATGTGCTGAAAGGCGCATCTGCGCAGGCGGTTCAGTGCATGAATATCCGTTTCGGTTTCCCTGAGACGCAGTCACTGCTTTAACCCTCCGTCAGATTGTCAGTAAACAGAAAACAACCGCCCCTGAGCGTTTATTCAGACGCGCAGGGGTGGTAGATTGAATCAAAACCTATTGTTATTAATTAACATTCTCAACCGGTCGGGGCGCGAACAGCTATGAATCCGTTAGTCATCAAGTTAGGTGGTGTGTTGCTGGACAATGAAGAAGCACTTGAGCGCCTGTTCATGGCGGTTGTGGCTTATCGTCAGGAATATCACCGCCCGCTGGTCATTGTTCACGGTGGCGGCTGCCTGGTTGATGAGCTGATGAAAAAGCTGAATCTGCCGGTGGTGAAAAAAGCCGGTCTGCGTGTGACTCCGGCGGATCAGATTGACATCATTACCGGCGCGCTCGCGGGCAGCGCCAACAAAACCCTGCTGGCCTGGGCGGTCAAAAACCACATCAATGCGGTGGGGCTGTCTCTGGCGGACGGCGGCACGGTCAGCGTGACGCAACTGGATGAATCACTGGGCTACGTCGGTAAAGCCGAAGCCGGTAATCCGGCGCTGATCAACACGCTGCACGGTGCAGGCTACCTGCCGATTGTCAGTTCTATCGGTATCACCGCTGCCGGTGAACTGATGAACGTCAATGCCGATCAGGCGGCGACGGCGCTGGCGGCCACGCTGGGCGCGGATCTGATCCTGCTGTCTGATGTGAGCGGCATTCTCGATGGCAAAGGCCAGCGCATTCCTGAGATGAGTGCGGAGAAAGCCGAACAGCTTATCGATCAGGGGATTATCACTGACGGCATGATCGTCAAAGTTCACGCTGCGCTGGACGCCGCACGTTCTCTCGGACGTCCGGTCGATATCGCCAGCTGGCGTCACGCCGAGCAATTGCCGGCACTGTTTAACGGCGTCGCGATCGGCACACGCATTTTGGCGTAACGCATCGTCCGGCGTATCCGGTACACACTTTTGTCAGGGCGCAGCAGAGTGCGCCCTTTTGCATAAAAAATTTCAGGAGCAGGAAAATGGCACTTTGGGGCGGACGTTTTACTCAGGCAGCGGATCAGCGGTTTAAAGAACTGAATGACTCATTGCGTTTCGATTACCGGCTGGCAGAGCAGGACATCGTCGGTTCCGTGGCCTGGTCCAAAGCGCTGGTGACCGTCAACGTTTTAACGGCTGACGAGCAAATTCAGCTGGAAGAGGCGCTGACCGTTCTGCTGGAAGAAGTCCGTGCCAACCCGCGCGCTATTTTAGCCAGCGACGCAGAAGATATTCACAGCTGGGTTGAAGGCAAACTGATCGACAAGGTCGGCAATCTCGGTAAGAAACTGCATACCGGCCGCAGCCGTAATGATCAGGTCGCGACTGACATTAAACTGTGGTGCAAAGCGCAGGTCGTGGAACTGGGCGACGCGCTGCATCATTTACAGCAGGCGCTGGTCGCCACTGCCGAAGCCAATCAGGACGCGGTGATGCCGGGTTACACCCACCTGCAACGCGCGCAGCCGGTGACGTTTGCGCACTGGTGCATGGCGTATGTCGAAATGCTGGCGCGTGATGAAAGCCGCCTGAAAGATACCCTGACCCGTCTGGACGTCAGCCCGCTGGGATGTGGCGCGCTGGCCGGTACCGCGTATCCGATGGATCGCGAACAACTGGCAGGCTGGTTAGGTTTTGCTTCCGCGACCCGCAACAGCCTCGACAGCGTGTCTGACCGCGACCATGTTCTTGAACTGCTGTCTAACGCGGCGATCAGCATGGTTCACCTTTCCCGTTTTGCCGAAGACCTGATCTTCTTCAATACCGGCGAAGCGGCGTTTATCGATTTGTCCGATCGCGTGACGTCAGGGTCTTCCCTGATGCCGCAGAAGAAAAACCCGGATGCGCTGGAGCTGATCCGTGGCAAATGTGGCCGTGTGCAGGGCGCCCTGACCGGCATGATGATGACCATGAAGGGTCTGCCGCTGGCGTACAACAAAGACATGCAGGAAGACAAAGAAGGGTTGTTCGACGCGCTCGATACCTGGATGGATTGCCTGAACATGGCGTCTCTGGTGCTGGACGGCATTCAGGTGAAACGTCCGCGTGCGAAAGAAGCGGCGCAACAGGGCTACGCGAACTCTACTGAACTGGCGGATTATCTGGTCGCCAAAGGCGTACCGTTCCGCGAAGCGCACCATATTGTCGGTGAAGCGGTGGTGGAGGCGATTAAGCAGGGCAAAGCGCTGGAAGCCTTGCCGCTGACCGATTTGCAGAAATTCAGCAGCGTGATTGGCGACGATGTGTATCCGATCCTTGAGCTGCAATCCTGTCTCGACAAACGCGCAGCCAAAGGCGGCGTTTCTCCGCAACAGGTCGCACAGGCAATTGCCGATGCGAAAGCGCGTTTAGGGCTGTAATTCCTGAAATTTCTCCCCCTGTGAAGGGGGAGAAACCCGGCTAAACAACGATTTCTTCCCAACGGCGCGGACTCTGCGTCAGCAGTTCGCCTCCCGTTTCGGTCACCCGTACGTCATCCTCAATTCTCACACCACCGAGTCCCGGAATATAAATCCCCGGCTCAATCGTGATGATCATTCCCGGTTCCAGCGGTTGCGCATTTTGCGGACTGAGGGCGGGCGCTTCATGAACATCTAATCCCAGACCGTGCCCGAGATTGTGGCTGAAATAGTCGCCATACCCCGCCGCAGAAATGCTATCCCGCGCCACGGCATCCAGTTCCTGACAACGGATCCCAGGCCTGACCGCCTCGCGTGCGGCCTGCTGCGCGATAAATACCGTGTCATACATCGCCTTCAGTGCCGGGCTGACCTCGCCCAGCGCGAAAGTCCGCGTCATGTCGGAACAGTAATGCTGATATACCGCGCCGAAATCAATCGTCACCAGCTCTCCGGCCGTCAGCTTTTTCTCTGTCGGACGCCCGTGTGGCAACGCCCCGCGCGGGCCTGACACCACGACGGTATCGAAGGCCGTTTTGCTGCCACCGGCCTGCCGGACCGCCATTTCGAGATGGTCGGCCAGTGCTTTTTCGCTGATGCCCGGTTGGATCAGCGGCATCACCGTCTGTAAGGCATGGTCGGCTATCGCGGCGGCCTGACGGATTTTCACGATTTCATCAGGATATTTATGTATCCGCAAAGCCGACGCATCCCGGTGTTGCAGCGGCACATTGCACTGTTTTTCCAGCGCCTGCCATGCCAGATGCGATAACGCGCTGGCATCGGCATATAGCCGGTCGCCGGGCAGATATCGGGTGAGACAGTCCGCCAGCGTCTGCTGCGCCGTGAGGGTCAGCACATCAGCGCCCGGATTGTTCTGCTGGCATTCGGCGCTGTAACGGCCATCGACCAGTATCCACAGGCCGGTTGCTGTGACCAGCACGTAGCCGGAGGCACTGTACAGATCCGCCACCGCATATTTGCTGAACCTGTCGGTCAGAAGCACGGCGGGAATATGCTGCTCTGCCATCTGCTGGCGCAGGGCAGTCAGACGTTGCTGACGACTCATGGTGTCCTCCGGACTCAGGCGATCTCGAGTAAGCCTTTTTTGATCAGGCGGTTACGGTAGAACACGCAGGTGACGGCGATAAACAGCGAACCTGCGATCAGACCGGTCAGGTAAGCCGGAATGTTGCTGATCAGCGGCCATGCCCAGATAGCGGATTCCGGGAACCATTGCACCGCACCAAGCGAAACCCCAAGCAGCGCGCCGATAATGGCACCGATGACGTACACCGGAATGACAAACCCCGGACGTTCCAGTGCAAACGGAATCGACCCTTCGGAAATGCCCATAAAGCCGAGGAAAATCGCGGTGCGGCCAATCTGATTGAACTGGCGGTCGTAAACACGGCGGCCAACCAGCCATTTATCGATGACCGTTGACAGCCCCAGGCCAAACGACGGGATCACGATGGCCAGACAGCGCGCGGTGATCGGCAGAACTTTTTCGGTGGTGAAGCCCAGCGCCACAAACCCTGCCGCTTTGTTGACCGGACCGCCCAGGTCAAACGCCGTCGCCGCCGCCAGTAAGGTGGCGTAGAAGTAGGTGCCTGCCGCGCCGGCGGCCTGCAAGGCTTCTTTGATCAGCGTGTTCAGCCAGCCACCGACCGGCGTGATCAGGAATACCATCAGCAACATCGCCATAATGGCGGAAATCAGCGGGATGAAGAATGTGGTTTTGAAGGCCAGCCAGTTGTGCGGCAGTTTGATGGTGTTATTCAGCCAGCGAACGAAATAGCCGACCACAAACGCAATCACGATCGCACCAAGGAAGCCGGAAGCGACCGGCGCGACGGCAGCCCATTCTCCGCCGACCAGCGCCGGAACAGCCACCGGTTTGATCGCCACATAGCCGCCGATAAAGCCCGCCGCCAGTGCCGTTTTCCCGCCGATAGAGTTGGCGGTAAACGCCGCGAACATCGGTATCGCAAAGCCAAACAGCGTGAAACCAAAGCTTTCCATGATGCTGGCGATTTGCAGCATCCACACCGAACTGCCGCTGAAACGACCACTGTTAAGCGCCGCCATGATCGACTCATCCGGCGACATACCCAGAAAAACATAAGGAATGATTTGCGACAGTGCGCCGATCAGACCGCCCATAATCAGCACCGGGATCATGTAGGAAATGCCGGTCATGATGTGTTTGCTGAACTCTTTCCAGGCATGGCTCTGGCCTTTGCCTGCGGGTGCCGCCGGTGTCTCTGTGGCCTGACTGTGACCGGTGTTGATGACTCTTTTTCTTATCGTCACGGGGAACTCCTTGCGCTTAAAAAAGCAAATGTGGAATTACTGGCGCTGATCTTCTTCGATTTCGTCGATCAGTCCGCCCGCGTTTTTTACGGCGTCTTTCAGCTCGACTTCATACACTTCAACGCCATTAAACCGCTCGATGTTTTGCGGCGTGATACCGGTGGCGTGGATGATCACCGTGGCCTGCGCGATGTCTTCCGCTGTCAGTTCGTTCTGGATGCCGTCGGCACCCTGTGTTTCGATTTTCACCTCATAACCGCGTTCACGGGCGGCCACTTCAATGGCTTCGGCAGCCATAAAGGTATGAGCCAGTCCCATCGGGCAGGCGCACAGCGCAATCAGTTTTTTTGCAGACATTTTCAGATACCTCGTTTTTCTGGGGTGGCGGCGGGCAGGTTTGCCAGCCGGTAAAGCGCTTCGGCGTACATGCCGGTCGCGCTGATAAAGCGGCACAAACTGCCGTATTCGTCCGCACCATGCGTATTGCCGGAAGAGCCGTCAGGAAACTCACAGCCGAAGATCACGGCGTTTTGCATCGCGCTGGCGTAACTGCCTGCGCCGGTGGTGCGGGAAGGATGATGGTGATCGCCGGTGTGGCGGGTGTAAATCTCATGCAGCGTCTGCACCAGCGCACTGTCTGGCGGATAAAAGCCCGGCGGTTTGACCGGCTCAATATCAATACGGCTTGCGGGCCAGCCGCGAAGCCAGCGTGTCAGGCTGGCGGTAATCTCTTCTGTACTGAGATTCTCGGGATAGCGCACGTTGAGCGTCAGTGTCATCTGCCCGTTACCGATGTTGAGTACCGTGGGCACCAGCAGGATCTGCCCGCATTCGCCCGGGGTATCCAGCGCAAAACGCACGCCGTTCTGGCCGGTTGTCGCGTCGGTGATGTCGCAAAGTTGCTGCGTCCAGTGACTGCTGAATCGCTGATGCAGTAACTGCGCCGTGGCGGTGATGGGATTCAGGCATTGTTCCGGTTTAGATGAATGGCCGCCACGGCCATACAACTGCCAGTGATCGGCGCAGGCCGGTTCCGCCAGCAGCGTAAAACCGTCCGCCAGTGTCCATCCGCCGGAGTAAAGTGAAAGGCCACGCAGATGCGCGACATCAGGAATGGTGTTCACGACGTTGCCGCAGGCCACGTTCAGCCCGGTCTGTTCAACCGGCGACGTCAGCCTGACCAGCAGCGAACCTTTTTCACCGTAGATCACCGGAAATTTTCCGTCCGGCGTGAAGGCAAATGCCGGTTGCGGCTGCGATTCAAAATACCGGCGGATACAGCGGAAGCCGGTTTCTTCGTTGCCGCCCGCCACCAGCCGGATCCGGCGCGCCAGCGGCAGTTTCAGCTCGCGCAGAATATCCAGCGCCAGCCAGGCGGCGATCATCGGGCCTTTGTCATCCACGACGCCGCGACCAATCAGTTTGTCGCCCAGACGGGACAGCTGATAGGGCGGGAAATGCCAGCCGTCACCGGCAGGCACGACATCGGCGTGACCAAAGACATACACGATCTCGTCGCCGCTGCCGTATTCGATATGCACGGCATGGTGATCGACATTCAGGGTCGCGAGCCCGGCGTTGTCGCCCAGGGTCTGCCACCAGTGCAGCGCATCGGCAATGCCGCGGCCAAAGGGGGCGTCGGGCTGCCGGCTGTCCGCGTCGAAAGGCGAAGGGATAGCCACCCATTGCGCGAGTAATGTGAGGAACTGCGTGGCCCGATCCCGGGCGTGTGCTGAGAAGTCGATCATTGACCCTGACCCTGTGAAAAACCTGGATACAGCATCAGCGGTGGTGGAAAAAGCGTCAAAAGGCGCGGGTCAGGAATGATAAATAAAACGGGTAAAATTTTTCGCCGATTTTTTTTACCTGCCTGCCGGACAGGTTAAAGGAAGACGGCAGGCACCGTCAGGCGGGGATCGCCGGGCAATAATGTGTTGCCGTCCAGCTGATGTTGCAGGCATTCCAGCACCCGACGGGCCAGCGTGCGGTGACGGGCGGCAATCACCGGCAATTGCAGTTTCAGGGATGACTCACATTCGCCGAAACCGGTCAGGGCGATGCGCCGTGAAAACAACCGCCAGCGGTGTGCCTGTGTTCCGCTAAGCAGCGTGTGATGCGCCGCCTGCAAAACCGTCGGGTTATCGCACAGGATTGCCGAGATTTTGGGGTGCTGTTTAAGTAACTGTTCGGCGGCGCGGGAGGCATCCGCAAAGGTGGCGGCGCAGGGCAGGCTGAGCGACGGTGAAAAGGCCACGCCCGCTTTACCCAGCGCCACGGAAAGCCCGCCCAGTCTTTCGGCGCGTACCAGCGAATGGTTTTCGCCGCCGAGATACGCGATATGTTTATGCTGTTGCTTAAGCAGGGCGTCCGTTGCCTGATGTGCCGCCAGCGCATTGTCCGGATGGACGGCGGCAACCGGACCCGGATGATGATGGGCGCTGATCCCGGTCAGGGCGATGTGACGGGCGTCAGCGCGTGAACTCAGCGCCTGCAACACATCGGGGTTATCGTTGAGCAGCCTCCCGCACACCAGCATGCCGCAGATGTCCTGTGTCAGAAGCGTTCCGGCCTGAGCCAGTAACCGCGAAGGGTGCAAATCGACATAAGAAAGTGCGAGGGTAAAACCGGCCTGTTGCAGGGTTTTCGCCAGCGCCGGCAGTAACGCGGCGGAAAAATCGCAGTCATGCGGCAGTAACAGGCCAATGCGGGGCAAAGAGGCGGGGACGGCGGTGGCAGGCAACTGATATCCCAGTTGTTCGATGGCCTGATAAATTCGCGCTACCCCTTGCGGGGAAATACGGCCTTTGCCGCCGAGCACCAGTGATACCGCCGAAACGGACACCCCTGCCAGACGGGCGACATCCTGCTGCGTAATTTTGTTGCGGGGTTTTTGCGCTGTCATCGTTCCGCCATTCGCCATGAAACAACCGCAAAGTGTCGCAGGAGAAGAGCAGGAAAACAGGGTGGGCGATCTCAGAAGGGGATTGTTAAATAAAAAAAGGCGGACCCGAAGTCCGCCGAAAGTTCACGTAGTCTTACTTTGCTTCTTTTTGTCGATAATGCAGGGACTTCTTGTCTTACTTTTTACAGCAGATTTCTTATGTCGGTTACTGTGCCACTTCGCACACGTCCTGCGTTTCTGAGTGCAGGTACACTTCCAGATCGTCACTTCCCCCGATGTGGCGTCCGCCGATAAAGACTTGTGGTACTGTCGCCCGGCCCGTTACGGCGCGCAGAGAGACGGTGGTCGCATCTTTACCTAATACAATTTCTTCGTACTGAATGCCGCGTTCCTGCAACATTTGTTTGGCTTTCGCACAGAACGGACAGCCCGGTTTGGTGAACACGGAAACCGATTCCTGCACTTTAAATTCAGGTGCCAGATATTTCAGCATGGTGTCGGCGTCAGACACTTCAAACGGGTCGCCCGGTTTGTTTGGCTCAACGAACATCTTTTCCACCACGCCATTGCGCACCAGCATGGAATAACGCCATGAGCGCGGGCCGAAACCTAAATCGGCTTTTTCCACCAGCATATCCATGCCTTTGGTGAACTCGCCGTTACCGTCCGGAATGAAGGTAATGTTGGAGGCGTTCTGTTCCGCTTTCCACGCGTTCATCACAAAGGTGTCGTTGACGGAAACGCACAGAATGCTGTCCACGCCGTGACTTTTGAACACCGGTGCCAGTTCGTTGTAACGTGGCAGGTGGCTCGATGAACAGGTCGGGGTGAACGCGCCCGGCAGTGAAAAGACAATCACTGTTTTATTTTTAAACAGCTGATCGCTGGAGAGATCTACCCACTGGTCGCCCTGACGGGTATGGAAAGTGACTTGCGGTACGTTTTTCCCTTCCTGGCTTGCAAACATGAATAACCTCTTAATTAATAAATAAAATCGAATATGTTTTCGGCGTGGCCGTTTCGTTGGGAGGCATTATTCACGATAATGGTTGATAGATATAATCGTTGATTGCTATCTTATCTATCGTTAACGGCTATCGCATCGCCTTATAGGGACTGGAGGAAAAATGAACATTCGCGATTTAGAGTATCTGGTGGCACTGGCAGAGTTTCGTCACTTTCGTCGCGCCGCAGATTCATGCCATGTCAGTCAGCCAACGTTGAGCGGGCAGATCCGCAAACTGGAAGATGAGCTGGGCGTTATGTTGCTGGAAAGAACCAGCCGCAAAGTGTTGTTCACTCAGGCCGGTCTGCTGCTGGTCGATCAGGCGCGGACGGTGTTGCGCGAAGTGAAAGTGCTCAAAGAGATGGCGAGCCAGCAGGGCGAGGCGATGTCCGGGCCGATGCATATCGGGCTGATCCCGACCGTCGGGCCTTATCTGCTGCCGCAAATTATTCCTTCGCTGCACAAAACTTTTCCGAAACTGGAAATGTATCTGCACGAAGCACAAACCCATCAGCTTCTGGCGCAGCTCGACAGCGGAAAGCTCGATTGTGCCATTCTGGCGCTGGTGAAAGAGAGTGAAGCTTTTATAGAAGTGCCGCTGTTTGATGAGCCAATGAAACTGGCGATCTATGACGATCATCCGTGGGCATCGCGCGATCGCGTGGCAATGGCCGATCTGGCCGGTGAGAAACTGCTGATGCTGGAAGACGGGCACTGTCTGCGCGATCAGGCGCTGGGTTTCTGTTTCCAGGCGGGCGCGGACGAAGATACGCATTTCCGGGCAACCAGTCTGGAAACCCTGCGCAATATGGTGGCGGCGGGCAGCGGGATCACATTGCTGCCATCACTGGCCGTGCCCAATGAGCGCAGCCGTGATGGTGTGACATATCTGGCCTGTGACAAACCGGAACCGCGCCGCACCATTGCGCTGGTCTACCGTCCCGGTTCGCCACTGCGCGGGCGTTACGAGCAGCTCGCCGAAGCCATCAAAGAGCACATGCAACCTTACATGGATAAAACCGCCGTCTTAAAACAGGCGGTTTAAGCCGTTCAGTGCCGCCACGCGATAGGCTTCCGCCATCGTCGGATAATTGAAGGTCGTATTAACGAAATACTCGATAGTATTGCCTTCACCTTTCTGTTCCATGATGGCCTGGCCGATATGAATAATCTCGGCTGCGCGTTCACCAAAGCAATGAATACCCAGAATTTCTTTGGTATCGCGGTGGAACAGCAATTTCAGACTGCCGACGTTCATGCCCGCAATCTGTGCGCGTGCCAGATGCTTAAACTGCGCACGGCCCACTTCATACGGCACTTTCATCGCCGTCAGTTCCTGTTCGGTTTTCCCCACGGAACTGATTTCAGGAATGGTGTAAATGCCGGTCGGAATGTTTTCGATCAGATGGACTTTGGCTTCCCCCTGAATCATCGCCTGCGCGGCAATACGGCCCTGATCATACGCGGCCGAGGCCAGACTCGGATAACCGATGACGTCACCGACCGCATAGATATGTGACAGCGCCGTCTGGTACATGCTGTTTACTTTCAACAGACCGCGGCTGTCGGCTTCCAGACCAATGTTCTCCAGACCCAGATTATCGGTGTTACCGGTGCGTCCGTTGGCATACAACAGCGCATCCGCTTTCACTTTTTTGCCGGATTTGAGGTGCATGATCACACCGTCTTCCACGCCTTCGATCATCTCGAATTCTTCGTTGTGGCGGATCACCACCCCGTTGTTCCAGAAGTGATAGGACAGGGCGTCTGACATTTCCTGATCGAGGAAAGACAGCAGGCGGTCGCGGGTGTTGATTAAGTCCACTTTCACGTTCAGACCACGGAAGATCGACGCATATTCACAGCCGATCACCCCCGCACCGTAAATAATCACATGGCGCGGTTCATGGCTCAGTTCGAGGATCAGGTCGCTGTCGTAAATGCGCGGATGTCCGAAATCGACATTGGCCGGGCGGTAAGGGCGTGAGCCGCAGGCAATGATGATGTTGTCTGCGGTGATTTGTTCGTGTGTGTTGTCCGGATAACGGATATTGATGGTATTGGCATCGACAAAACTGGCATCGCCGGAGAACAGCTGGCACTGGTTTCTTTCATAGAAACCCTGACGCATACGGGTCTGCTGATTAATAACGGAATCGGCGTGACGCAGAATGTCGGGGAAACTGGAACTCATTGTGCGGGAGTTATCGCTGTAGAGCGGGTTTTGATTAAATTCGATGATTCTGCTGACGGCGTGGCGTAATGCTTTGGAAGGGATGGTTCCCCAGTGAGTACATCCGCCACCGACGTTGTTATAGCGTTCGATGACAGCAACCCGGGCGCCTTGTTTAACCAGTCCCATCGCGGCGCCTTCTCCGCCAGGGCCTGAGCCAATGATGATGGCATCAAAATGTGAGTGCTGTTGCATAGTTCGAAACCTATTTTTATACAAAATCACAACGAGAAAGTAACATATTACACCTATTTACCCCACATGCAGTTGTCATTTAATGGTAATGCAGCAACATTCTGACCCACTTTATGCTGTGGTATCTTTGGCTCCGACCGTGAAAAATTTTGGTATAGTGAAGCGATATCGGGCGAATAATCAAAAAGAAGAACACTATCCGGATGAAGGTTATGGGCGTAAGAGCACAACAAAAAGAGCGCACGCGTCGCTCACTGATTGAGGCGGCTTTTAGTCAGCTCAGTGCCGAGCGCAGCTTTGCCAGTCTGAGTCTGCGTGAGGTTTCCCGCGAGGCAGGCATTGCGCCAACCTCCTTTTACCGGCATTTTCGTGATGTGGATGAACTGGGCCTGACCATGGTGGATGAAAGCGGGCTGATGCTGCGTCAGCTGATGCGTCAGGCGCGCCAGCGTATCGCCAAAGGCGGCAGTGTGATCCGCACATCCGTCTCTACCTTTATGGAATTCATCGGTAATAATCCCAACGCATTTCGCCTGTTGCTGCGCGAACGCTCCGGCACGTCTTCCGCATTCCGTGCGGCGGTCGCCCGTGAAATTCAGCATTTTATTGCGGAACTTGCCGACTATCTGCAACTCGAAAATCACATGCCGCGCAGTTTTACCGAAGCGCAGGCAGAGGCCATGGTGATCATCGTTTTCAACGCCGGTGCGGAAGCGCTGGATGTGGATATCGCACAGCGCCGCCAGCTGGAAGAGCGGCTGGTGCTGCAGTTGCGGATGATCTCCAAGGGCGCGTATTACTGGTATCGCCGTCAGCAGGAACGCACGGCTGTGACTCCCATCAATAATAAGACCCGAGGTAAAGAAGATGACCGAACAACCGAACCAGGATAATGGCACTCTGGTTTTGGCGTTGATTGCCGGGCTGTCGATTAATGGCACATTTGATGCGTTATTCAGTTCCGTCGTAACGTTTTCGATTTTCCCGATTATTTCTCTGGTACTGGCGGTGTATTGCCTGCATGTACGTTATCACCGGGGAGAAATGCCCAAAGGATTACCGGTGCTGGCTGCGGCCTGCTTTCTGCTGGGATTGCTGCTGTACAGCGCGATTGTCCGGGCGGAATACCCTGAACTGGGTTCGAACTTCCTGCCCGCGCTGATTTGCGTGGCGCTGGTGCTGTGGATTGGTGTGAAGCTGAAAAAACGTAAGTCTTCCCCGCAGTAATATCATTTCCGGTTCTTCTTATAAGGCAATCTTCGGATTGCCTTTTCTTATTCCGTCCTCACTTAATGAACTGTCATTTCATTAATATCAAACCTATGTTCAATATTTAGATATTGATCGCCCACTTCTTCATTTCATTGCCATAAAGTTCGTTTGAGTGGCAAAAACCAAAAGGTTTTCATTCTGCCTCCTCGCTAATTTGAATCATGGCCGGACGACATGCTGTCGTTCGCATTCAGCCTACGCCTATAGGTGATTTAACAGAGGCAAGTCGGCAATGAAAACACGTAAAATCGGATTTTTTAATTACATCGCCTACGGGTCTGGCGATTTTCTGGGGGCGGGGACAACAGCCCTGACTGCGGCGTGGTTGCTCTATTTTTACACCACGTTCTGCGGACTCTCGCCCATCGAAGCGACCTTTATTTTTGCCACCGCGCGCGTTGCCGATGCGGTTCTCAGTCCGCTGATGGGGTATCTCACCGATAACTTCGGCAATACCTGGCTCGGAAAGCGTTTCGGTCGACGCAAGTTCTTCATCCTGCTCGGTATTCCTTGTGTGTTCAGCTACAGCTTTATGTGGGTGGGCGACATGGGATACGTCTACTACCTGCTGACCTATCTGCTGTTCGATATCGTCTACACCATGATCCTGGTGCCGTATGAAACACTGGTGCCGGAGATGACCGATGATTTCAAACAGAAAACCAAATTCTCAGGCGCACGTATCGCGCTGGCGCAGCTGTCGGCGATTCTCGCCGCCTTCCTGCCGGGGATTCTGTTGCAGCATTTCGGCAAAGATAACGCCATCTCCTTCTTCTATTCGAGTCTGGTCTTTGCGGTGATTTGCGCCTTCGTTCTGACGCTGGTGTATTTCTTTACCTGGGAACGTCCGGAAGAGCTCAAATCTGAAGCCACGAAGAAAATTGAGCGTGAACGTCAGCAACTGACGCTGGCACAAAGCCTGAAACGTCTGAAAGTGGAATTGTCTTCAACACTGCGCATCAAAATTTTCCGTCAGCATCTGGGCTTATACCTTGGCGGGTATATCGCGCAGGACGTGTTTAATGCCGTGTTCACTTATTACGTGGTGTTTGTGCTGATGCAAAGCGCGTCGATTGCGTCCAACCTGATGGGCATGATGGCGATTCTGCAATTCGTGGCGGTTATCGGCATGATCCCGCTGTGTATCCGCTTCGGACCGGCACCGTCTTATCGCCTCGCGGTATCCCTGTTCGGGCTGGCGACCATTTCCTACGGTGTGCTGTATTTCACCGGCATGAATGATTCGATGTCATTACTGCTGCTGATCTCTGCCCTGGCCGGTCTGGGACGTGGTGGCATCAACTACGTGCCCTGGAACATCTATACCTATATTGCTGATGTTGATGAAACCATTACCGGCCAGCGCCGCGAAGGGATTTTCGCCGGTGTGATGACGTTGACCCGTAAAGCCTCGCAGGCGGGCGCGGTGATGCTGGTGGGGATTATTTTGCAACTCGCCGGATTCGTTTCCGGGCAAAGCCAGCAGGTACCGGCAGTCGGCCATACCATTCTTGGCGTGCTGGTGATCGGCTCCTTACTGATGCTCAGTATCGGTTTCACCATTTCCCTGTTCTTCCGTCTTAATCAGAATACGCACGGTGTACTGACCCGCGAAACACAGAAAATGCGCGATGCCAACCGTATCGTGCCGGAGCAAATTACGCCGGAAGACCGTGCCACGGTCGAAATGCTGACAGGGATGAAATACGAATCTCTGTGGGGCAATAACAACATCGGTTATCTGCATCGCAATAACCCGCCACCAGAAAAGCTGACCCGCGAAGATGCTGCTGAAATGCCGGTCCAGGGACGTTTGTAAGTTTTGAATTCACAGGAGAAAGCCATGAAAGTTTTTGAAGTTAAACACAGTGCCTTACTGCGACAGCCGGAACATTTCATTTCACGCAGCGAACTGAAATCGCTGATCCATAACGTGACAGACAATCTGGTGAATATCGAAGATAAAACCGGTGAGTTCCTGTTGCGACTGGACGATGGCCGCGTGATTGATACCAAAGGCTGGGCAGGCTGGGAATGGACGCACGGCATCGGGCTGTATGGCATTTATCAGTATTATCAGCAGACCGGCGACGAAAAAATGCGGGCGGTGATCGATGACTGGTTTACCGCGCGTCTGGCCGAAGGCACGCCGACCAAAAACGTCAATACCATGAGCCCGTTCCTGACGCTGGCGTATCGCTACGAGGAAACCGGCAATGCGGCATGGCGTCCTTATCTGGAACGCTGGGCGGAATGGGTGATGTATGAAATGCCGCGCACCGATAAAGGCGCGATGCAGCACATCGTTTATAACAACGAAAATCATCAGCAAATGTGGGATGACACGCTGATGATGAGCGTGTTGCCCCTGGCGAAAATTGGCAAGCTGCTGGACCGTCCGGAGTTTGTCGAAGAAGCGACGTATCAGTTCCTGATGCATGTGCAGTATCTGATGGATCGAGAAACCGGTCTGTGGTTCCACGGCTGGACGTTCGACGGACATCATAACTTTGCGCAGGCCCGCTGGGCGCGTGGCAACAGCTGGCTGACCATCGCGATCCCGGAATTCCTCGAACTGGTGGATTTACCGGAAAATAACGCCACCCGTCGCTATTTATTGCAGGTGCTGGAAAGTCAGGTCAGTGCGCTGGCGAAATGTCAGGACGACAGCGGTTTGTGGCATACGCTGCTCGACGATCCGCAGTCTTATCTTGAAAGCTCGGCAACCGCCGGTTTTGCCTACGGCATTCTGAAAGCCGTGCGTAAACGTTATATCGATGCGTCTTATGCGCCGGTTGCGGAGAAAGCCATTCAGGGCGTGATCAAGCACATCAATCCGGCCGGGGAACTGACGCAAACCTCATTCGGGACAGCGATGGGCAATGATCTCGATTTCTATCGCGAAATTGCGCTGACCTCGATGCCTTACGGGCAGGCGATGGCGATCCTTTGTCTGTCAGAATATATGCGAGTCTACTTGTAAGGCGGGCAGTATTTTTGCTGAGAAGAGATTGAAATAAAAACGGGCACTCAAAAGGTGCCCGTTTCTGTTTCCGCGTTTGCCCGTCAGATTTTTTCCAGCAGAACGCCGGATTCCATATGGTGGGTGTACGGGAACTGATCAAACAACGCCAGACGTGTCACGCGGTGTGTTTTGCTCAGTGTTTCCAGATTCGCACACAGCGTTTCCGGATTGCAGGAGATGTACAAAATACGGTCGTAGCCTGCCACCATTTTTACGGTTTCGTCATCCAGCCCGCTGCGTGGCGGATCGACAAAAATGGTGTTGCATTCGTATCCGCTCAAATCAACATCCTGCAAACGGCGGAATTCACGCACGCCGTTCAGTGCCTGGGTAAAATCTTCTGCCGCCATGCGGATAATCTGCACATTATCAATATGGTTTGCGGCAATGTTAAATTGCGCGGCAGCCACTGACGGCTTGGCGATTTCTGTGGCCAGTACGCGGCGGAAGTTACGCGCCAGCGCCAGCGAGAAGTTGCCGTTACCGCAGTAAAGTTCCAGTAAATCGCCGGTCGCGTTTTCCGTGGCCTTCAGCGCCCATTCCAGCATCTGAATATTCATCTCGGCATTGGGCTGGGTGAAACTGTTTTCCACCTGACGATAAATCATATCGCGGCCCGCTACCGGCAGCACTTCATCGACATAATCCTGATCGAGCATGATTTTGGTTTTCGCCGCACGACCAATCAGCTGGATATCAAAACCGTCGGCGCGCAACTGGTCGCGCAGGGCAGTGGCGGCCTGCTGCCATTCGTCATCAAGCTTACGGTGATACAGCAGGGAAGCGATGATTTTGCCGCTGCGGGTTGATAAATAGTCGATCTGGAAGATCTTACGGCGCAATGCCGGATCTTGCTTCACGGCGGCGATCAGCACCGGCATCAGGCGGTTGATCAGTTCGCTGGCGGCCGGGAACTGGTTCACACGCACGCGGGCTTTGGTCTGCTGATCAAACATGATGTGGTACAGGTCGCCTTCATCATGCCAGACGCGGAATTCGGCGCGCATACGGTAATGGCTGACAGGAGAACGGTAAACGTCAGGCTGCGGCGCATGAAAAGGCGACATCATCGCCGTGAGACGTGCGGTCTTTTCCGCCAGCTGGTCGTCATATTGTTCAATGGGCAGGTTTTCAGGCGTCATCGGTTATCTCGTCTGGCAGGAAGTAAATGGACAAACTTTGCGGGGGATTGTAGGGAAAGTCTCCCTTATGTCTACCTTTGTTGTGTTTATACCGCGAAAGTTCGTCAGACATTACGGATGTCTGGATTTCCAAAAGGGTTGATCGTAGGATTGCCCTTCGGCCTCATTGACTGAGTTAAAAGGGAATCCGGTGTGAATCCGGAACTGGCGCGCAGCGGTATGGGGAAATCACGGCGATAGCATTCTTTATTATGCAGACACTGTTTCTTCTTTTTCTTTCCCTCTTTATATAAAGGGAAGAGAGTAGCGGAGATGGGAAGTCATCGCCCGGTGCAGGTGTTTTTAATTCATGAGCCTGCAAATCCTAAGTCCGAAGACCTGCCGATGTTACGTCGCATTAATCATCGTCGTCGCGAAATACCGCCGGTGATCCTCTGCGGCATCCGCCAATTAAGTTTGGATGCTCGATTCATGACAATTAAAAAGCATGTGCTGCTGACGGCATTATCCGTCACGGCTTTTTCAGGGTGGGCGCAAGACAGCACTTCCACAAACAGCAGCGATAATCTTGTCGTTACTGCCAACCGTTTTCCACAGCCTGTTTCTTCTGTTTTAGCGCCAACCGATGTGGTGACGCGTGACGATATCGACAGATGGCAGTCAAAATCCGTGGCCGATGTGCTGCGTCGTTTACCCGGCGTGGATATTGCCCAGAACGGCGGAATGGGCCAGCAGGCTTCGTTATTCGTTCGTGGTACCAACTCCAGCCATACTTTGGTGTTAATCGACGGCGTGCGGCTTAATCAGGCCGGTATTTCCGGCGCGGCCGATATCAGCCAGATCCCTATTTCTCTTGTTCAGCGTATTGAGTTTATTCGTGGCCCGCGTTCTGCGGTGTACGGTTCCGATGCGATTGGCGGTGTCGTTAACATTATTACCACGCGTGATAAAGACGGCACCACGCTCGGCGCGGGTGTCGGCTCCCATGGTTATCAGAATTATAATGGCTCTACGCAACAGACGCTGGGTGAGAACACCACGCTGACGGCAGCAGGGGATTACACCTATACCCGTGGCATTGACGTGGTCGCTGACGGCAACACCGGCGGCGTTCCTCAGCCAGACCGTGACGGCTTCATGAACAAGACGCTGTATCTGGCGTTGCAACACCAGTTCAATGAAGAGATCAGCGGCTTTGCCCGTGCCTATGGTTTCGATAACCGCACAGCTTATGATGCGTATTACTCGCCGGGCAGCGCGCTGATTGATACCCGTCAGCTTTACAGCCGTACCTATGATACGGGGCTGCGTTATGAAAATGGTATTTACGCGACGCAGTTAATTGGCAGCTACAGCCACGTCAAAGACTATAACTACGATCCGAAGTACGGGCCGTATGACGCTTCCGCATCACTGGATGATTCTGATCAGTACAACGTGCAATGGGGTAACACCCTGCAGGTCTGGAAAGGGGAAGTCAGCGCCGGTCTGGACTGGCAGAAACTGACCACCGAGCCGGGAACCAATTATCTGGCCGATGGCTATGACCAGCACAACACCGGCGTGTATCTGACCACTCAGCAAAAAATCAGCGATTTCACGCTGGAAGGCGCGGTTCGCAGCGACGATAACTCGCAGTTTGGTCAGCACACCACCTGGCAAAGCAGTGCAGCCTGGGAAGTCATCGACGGCTACCGACTGATTGCTTCTTACGGTACAGCCTATAAATCGCCGAATCTGGGACAGCTTTATAGCAGCTATGGCGGCAACCCTGATCTTAAGCCTGAAGAAAGTAAGCAATGGGAAGGTGGACTGGAGGGGCTGACCGGTCCTCTTAGCTGGCGCCTGAACGTCTATCGTAACGACATCGATCAGATGATTGATTACGACGACTCGACCAACGTTTACTACAACATCGGTAAAGCGACAATTAAAGGAGTGGAATGGACAGGTTCCTTCGATACGGGTCCGCTGCAACACCAGATTACGCTGGAATATCTCGACCCGCGTGATGCGACCACCAACGAAATTCTGGCCCGTCGCGCCAAACAACAGGCGAAATATCAGATTGACTGGAATATTGCCGACATCGACTGGTCGATCAACTATCAATATCTGGGACAACGTTACGATACCGATTACGGTTCTTATCCTTATCAGACCGTTAAACTCGGTGGTGTCAGTTTGTGGGATCTCGCCGCATCATATCCTGTGACCTCACATCTGACGGTTCGTGGTAGAATTGCCAACTTGTTTGATAAAGATTACGAGACGGCTTATGGCTATGCCACACCAGGACGTGAGTTCTACCTCTCTGGAAGCTATACCTTCTGATACCACACAAGTTCCTGACCGCCCGACGGTGCTGGTTTTCGATTCCGGCGTCGGCGGGTTGTCGGTGTATGATGAGGTCCGGCAGATGTTGCCGGACCTGCACTATATCTATGCCTTCGATAATGTGGCTTTCCCCTATGGTGAAAAGTCTGAAGAATTTATCGTTGAGCGTGTCGTTGAGATTGTCAGCGCAGTGGCGAAACGCCATCCCCTCTCTATTATTGTTATCGCCTGTAATACCGCGAGCACGGTTTCTCTTCCTGCCTTACGTGCCAGATTCAATTGCCCTGTTGTCGGCGTCGTTCCCGCAATTAAACCCGCGGCGAAATTAACGCGTAATGGTGTGGTCGGGTTGCTGGCGACACGTGCGACGGTTCAGCGTCCTTATACGCATGATCTGGTGGCACGCTTTGCGACGGATTGTCAGATTCTGATGCTGGGTTCTGCAGATCTGGTGGAACTGGCGGAAGCGAAGCTGCATGGCGAAGAAGTCTCACTGGCAGCATTGAAGAAAATCCTGCATCCGTGGCTGCGTTTACGTGAACCGCCGGATACCGTGGTATTAGGCTGCACGCATTTCCCGTTGCTTTCGCAAGAGCTGTCACAGGTTTTGCCCGACGGCACGCGTATGATCGACTCCGGTTCTGCGATTGCCCGCCGCGCACATTGGTTAATTGAGACTTCTCACGTCGCTATTCCAGAAAAAAAAGCCGGTGTTGAAATAGAGAGTGTCGCCTATTGCATGGCGATGACGGCAGAGGCGCAAAGTTTGCTGCCTGTTTTGCAGTCATATGGCTTCAGAAGTATCCAGGAATTGCCGCTTTAAACGCCATTTGATGAAAGATTCAGCGGTCAGTAAATTATTTGTATTTTAGGGGTTGCGGCCTTCTGAGAACTCCCTATAATGCGCCTCCACTGACCGGGAACAACGACTGACAAGTCGCCCGGACAGGAAGAGAAAAAGAAGAATGTTCGAATGAATAATCTCTTGACTCTTCAGCGGGAAAACGTAATATACGCCTCCCGCGCCGCATAAGATTCCTTGCGAACCGCGGCATGCTCTTTAACAATTTATCAGACAATCTGTGTGGGCACTCACAAGACGATATCAGCCACTTCGGTGGCAAAAAAATATCAAGTCTTAAAGAGTGACCAAGCAGTAATTCATTTAGTTGAATTATTACGAAAGTTAATTTTTGAGCACCGCTTCACTTGTTGAAGCAAATCGAACTTTTAATTGAAGAGTTTGATCATGGCTCAGATTGAACGCTGGCGGCAGGCCTAACACATGCAAGTCGAGCGGCAGCGGAAAGTAGCTTGCTACTTTGCCGGCGAGCGGCGGACGGGTGAGTAATGTCTGGGAAACTGCCTGATGGAGGGGGATAACTACTGGAAACGGTAGCTAATACCGCATGACCTCGCAAGAGCAAAGTGGGGGACCTTCGGGCCTCACGCCATCGGATGTGCCCAGATGGGATTAGCTAGTAGGTGAGGTAATGGCTCACCTAGGCGACGATCCCTAGCTGGTCTGAGAGGATGACCAGCCACACTGGAACTGAGACACGGTCCAGACTCCTACGGGAGGCAGCAGTGGGGAATATTGCACAATGGGCGCAAGCCTGATGCAGCCATGCCGCGTGTGTGAAGAAGGCCTTAGGGTTGTAAAGCACTTTCAGCGAGGAGGAAGGGTTCAGTGTTAATAGCACTGAACATTGACGTTACTCGCAGAAGAAGCACCGGCTAACTCCGTGCCAGCAGCCGCGGTAATACGGAGGGTGCAAGCGTTAATCGGAATTACTGGGCGTAAAGCGCACGCAGGCGGTTTGTTAAGTCAGATGTGAAATCCCCGAGCTTAACTTGGGAACTGCATTTGAAACTGGCAAGCTAGAGTCTTGTAGAGGGGGGTAGAATTCCAGGTGTAGCGGTGAAATGCGTAGAGATCTGGAGGAATACCGGTGGCGAAGGCGGCCCCCTGGACAAAGACTGACGCTCAGGTGCGAAAGCGTGGGAGCAAACAGGATTAGATACCCTGGTAGTCCACGCTGTAAACGATGTCGACTTGGAGGTTGTGCCCTTGAGGCGTGGCTTCCGGAGCTAACGCGTTAAGTCGACCGCCTGGGGAGTACGGCCGCAAGGTTAAAACTCAAATGAATTGACGGGGGCCCGCACAAGCGGTGGAGCATGTGGTTTAATTCGATGCAACGCGAAGAACCTTACCTACTCTTGACATCCAGAGAATTCGCTAGAGATAGCTTAGTGCCTTCGGGAACTCTGAGACAGGTGCTGCATGGCTGTCGTCAGCTCGTGTTGTGAAATGTTGGGTTAAGTCCCGCAACGAGCGCAACCCTTATCCTTTGTTGCCAGCACGTAATGGTGGGAACTCAAAGGAGACTGCCGGTGATAAACCGGAGGAAGGTGGGGATGACGTCAAGTCATCATGGCCCACAGTAGGGCTACACACGTGCTACAATGGCATATACAAAGAGAAGCGAACTCGCGAGAGCAAGCGGACCTCATAAAGTATGTCGTAGTCCGGATTGAGTCTGCAACTCGACTCCATGAAGTCGGAATCGCTAGTAATCGTAGATCAGAATGCTACGGTGAATACGTTCCCGGGCCTTGTACACACCGCCCGTCACACCATGGGAGTGGGTTGCAAAAGAAGTAGGTAGCTTAACCTTCGGGAGGGCGCTTACCACTTTGTGATTCATGACTGGGGTGAAGTCGTAACAAGGTAACCGTAGGGGAACCTGCGGTTGGATCACCTCCTTACCTAAAGATACGCATTGTGCAGTGTCCACACAGATTGTCTGATAGAAAGTAACGAGCAGAAATACCTTAATAGGCTTGTAGCTCAGGTGGTTAGAGCGCACCCCTGATAAGGGTGAGGTCGGTGGTTCAAGTCCACTCAGGCCTACCAATTCGTCCTCATGCTGCGTTGTCGTCACACTCGTTTGCGGTTGCAAACGTCGTATGAACTCCGCCTTGATGAGAAAGTAATTGGCTAACTCATCTTCCTGATGTGTTAGTGATTAAGGTATCTGTAAGTGACTGTATGGGGCTATAGCTCAGCTGGGAGAGCGCCTGCCTTGCACGCAGGAGGTCAGCGGTTCGATCCCGCTTAGCTCCACCATTACCGTACAGCCCCTAAATAATACTTCAGAGTGTATTGGAAACAGTATGCTGCGAAGTATTTTGCTCTTTAACAATCTGGAACAAGCTGAAAATTGAAAGTTTACAGCTGAACATCACTCTCCGTAGAAGTACTGAGTGGTGGATTAGTCTGTAACAGAGTCTCTCAAATAATCGCAGCGCGATGATGTCTTTAAGACACCTTCGGGTTGTGAGGTTAAGCGACTAAGCGTACACGGTGGATGCCTAGGCAGTCAGAGGCGATGAAGGGCGTGCTAATCTGCGAAAAGCGTCGGTAAGGTGATATGAACCGTTATACCCGACGATACCCGAATGGGGAAACCCAGTGTGTTTCGACACATTATCATTACATGAATACATAGTGTAATGAGGCGAACCGGGGGAACTGAAACATCTAAGTACCCCGAGGAAAAGAAATCAACCGAGATTCCCCCAGTAGCGGCGAGCGAACGGGGAAGAGCCCAGAACCTGAATCAGGGTATGTGTTAGTGGAAGCGTCTGGAAAGTCGCACAGTATAGGGTGATAGTCCCGTACACAAAAATGCATACGTTGTGAGTTCGATGAGTAGGGCGGGACACGTGACATCCTGTCTGAATATGGGGGGACCATCCTCCAAGGCTAAATACTCCTGACTGACCGATAGTGAACCAGTACCGTGAGGGAAAGGCGAAAAGAACCCCGGCGAGGGGAGTGAAATAGAACCTGAAACCGTGTACGTACAAGCAGTGGGAGCCTACTTTGTTGGGTGACTGCGTACCTTTTGTATAATGGGTCAGCGACTTATATTTTGTAGCAAGGTTAACCGTATAGGGGAGCCGTAGGGAAACCGAGTCTTAACTGGGCGTCAAGTTGCAAGGTATAGACCCGAAACCCGGTGATCTAGCCATGGGCAGGTTGAAGGTTGGGTAACACTAACTGGAGGACCGAACCGACTAATGTTGAAAAATTAGCGGATGACTTGTGGCTGGGGGTGAAAGGCCAATCAAACCGGGAGATAGCTGGTTCTCCCCGAAAGCTATTTAGGTAGCGCCTCGTGAACTCATCTTCGGGGGTAGAGCACTGTTTCGACTAGGGGGCCATCCCGGCTTACCAACTCGATGCAAACTACGAATACCGAAGAATGTTATCACGGAGACACACGGCGGGTGCTAACGTCCGTCGTGAAGAGGGAAACAACCCAGACCGCCAGCTAAGGTCCCAAAGTCATGGTTAAGTGGGAAACGATGTGGGAAGGCACAGACAGCCAGGATGTTGGCTTAGAAGCAGCCATCATTTAAAGAAAGCGTAATAGCTCACTGGTCGAGTCGGCCTGCGCGGAAGATGTAACGGGGCTAAACCATGCACCGAAGCTGCGGCAGCGACGCTTATGCGTTGTTGGGTAGGGAGCGTTCTGTAAGCCGTCGAAGGTGAACTGTGAGGTTTGCTGGAGGTATCAGAAGTGCGAATGCTGACATAAGTAACGATAATGCGGGTGAAAAACCCGCACGCCGGAAGACCAAGGGTTCCTGTCCAACGTTAATCGGGGCAGGGTGAGTCGACCCTAAGGCGAGGCTGAAAAGCGTAGTCGATGGGAAGCTGGTTAATATTCCAGCACTTGGTGTTACTGCGAAGGGGGGACGGAGAAGGCTAGGCTAGCCGGGCGACGGTTGTCCCGGTTCAAGCGTGTAGGGGTGTAGTCCTGGTAAATCCGGATTACTTTAACCCTGAGGCGTGATAACGAGCCACTACGGTGGTGAAGTAGTTGATGCCAAGCTTCCAGGAAAAGCCTCTAAGCTCCAGGTAACACGAAATCGTACCCCAAACCGACACAGGTGGTCAGGTAGAGAATACTCAGGCGCTTGAGAGAACTCGGGTGAAGGAACTAGGCAAAATGGTGCCGTAACTTCGGGAGAAGGCACGCTGGCGCGTAGGTGAAGGGACTTGCTCCCGGAGCTGAAGCCAGTCGAAGATACCAGCTGGCTGCAACTGTTTAATAAAAACACAGCACTGTGCAAACACGAAAGTGGACGTATACGGTGTGACGCCTGCCCGGTGCCGGAAGGTTAATTGATGGGGTTATCCGTAAGGAGAAGCTCTTGATCGAAGCCCCGGTAAACGGCGGCCGTAACTATAACGGTCCTAAGGTAGCGAAATTCCTTGTCGGGTAAGTTCCGACCTGCACGAATGGCGTAATGATGGCCAGGCTGTCTCCACCCGAGACTCAGTGAAATTGAACTCGCTGTGAAGATGCAGTGTACCCGCGGCAAGACGGAAAGACCCCGTGAACCTTTACTATAGCTTGACACTGAACATTGAGCCTTGATGTGTAGGATAGGTGGGAGGCTTTGAAGCGTGGACGCCAGTCTGCGTGGAGCCAACCTTGAAATACCACCCTTTAATGTTTGATGTTCTAACTCGGCCCCATAATCTGGGGTGAGGACAGTGTCTGGTGGGTAGTTTGACTGGGGCGGTCTCCTCCTAAAGAGTAACGGAGGAGCACGAAGGTTAGCTAATCACGGTCGGACATCGTGAGGTTAGTGCAATGGCATAAGCTAGCTTGACTGCGAGTGACGGCTCGAGCAGGTACGAAAGTAGGTCATAGTGATCCGGTGGTTCTGAATGGAAGGGCCATCGCTCAACGGATAAAAGGTACTCCGGGGATAACAGGCTGATACCGCCCAAGAGTTCATATCGACGGCGGTGTTTGGCACCTCGATGTCGGCTCATCACATCCTGGGGCTGAAGTAGGTCCCAAGGGTATGGCTGTTCGCCATTTAAAGTGGTACGCGAGCTGGGTTTAGAACGTCGTGAGACAGTTCGGTCCCTATCTGCCGTGGGCGTTGGAAGATTGAGAGGGGCTGCTCCTAGTACGAGAGGACCGGAGTGGACGCATCACTGGTGTTCGGGTTGTCATGCCAATGGCATTGCCCGGTAGCTAAATGCGGAAAAGATAAGCGCTGAAAGCATCTAAGCGCGAAACTTGCCTCGAGATGAGTCTTCCCTGTGGCTTTAAGCCACCTGAAGGGACGTTTAAGACTAAGACGTTGATAGGCTGGGTGTGTAAGTGCAGCGATGCATTGAGCTAACCAGTACTAATGACCCGAGAGGCTTAACCTTACAACACCAAAGGTGTTTTAGCAGAGACTTTGAAGTAGATTTTCAGCTGATTGTTCCGAGATTGGTTCGTATGGCGGTGTGTGATGAGAACTCATGACACGACGCGGTATGGATGAAACAGAATTTGCCTGGCGGCAGTAGCGCGGTGGTCCCACCTGACCCCATGCCGAACTCAGAAGTGAAACGCCGTAGCGCCGATGGTAGTGTGGGGTCTCCCCATGCGAGAGTAGGGAACTGCCAGGCATCAATTTTTTATAATAAAGAACGTGTTCCTTTTCCCCTGACAAGGAAAATAACAGGAACAAACATGTATCAGACGCTTTCTGATGTATGTGAAAGAACCGGTGGAGCGGTAGTTCAGTTGGTTAGAATACCTGCCTGTCACGCAGGGGGTCGCGGGTTCGAGCCCCGTCCGTTCCGCCACTTATTAAAAATTATGCCTGCTAAATTAGCAGGCATAATAGTAAGCGTAATTTAGGGGCGTAGCTCAGTTGGTAGAGCACCGGTCTCCAAAACCGGGTGTCGCGAGTTCGAGTCTCTCCGCCCCTGCCATATTGAAACCCTTCGCGAAAGCGAGGGGTTTTTTTTCGTCTTAATTTTGTGAAATCTCCTCCCTCTTCTTATCCTCTTGCCTTTAATACAATCCGTCAGCGATTTCTTGCACCCTTTACGCTCAATTTCCCCTCTTTTACGGGTTATTTTTGGTCATGTTTTGGCTGAATACATGCACTAATTGATTGTTCTCCCCGTATGTGACCTCGCTCATGCTCGCTTTTTCCCAATGTACTAAACCTAATCATCGTCTTATGACGACTACCAGTTCCCGGCACTCTTGTTTTTGTCCTTTTTACGGCCTCAGGTCGTAGCGGATGAGGGCATATGTCGGGTGAATGTCCTGGCCGTACCCTACGAGTCATAACAAAAAGTAGCTCAGACTACACGCGAGGAAAGAGACATGTACAAACGCTTATTTGTGGCAGCAGCAGTAGCAACAGTACTTTGTGGCGCAGCTCAGGCGGCTCCGCTGGTTGTTGGTTTTTCGCAGATCGGCTCTGAGTCTGGGTGGCGTTCTGCGGAAACAAAAGTATCTAAATCAGAAGCGGAAAAACGTGGCATTACACTGAAAATTGCCGATGCTCAGCAAAAACAAGAGAACCAAATCAAAGCGATACGTTCATTCATCGCGCAAGGTGTTGATGCCATATTCATCGCGCCTGTTGTGGCAACCGGCTGGGCACCTGTACTGACGGAAGCGAAAGAAGCCAAGATCCCGGTATTTCTGTTAGACCGCACCATTGAGGTCAGTGATCCCTCCCTGTATACGGCAGCAGTAGCCTCGGACAGCGTTTATGAAGGTAAAGTGGCAGGTGACTGGCTGGTCAAAGAGTCTGCGGGCAAACCTTGTAATGTTGTCGAATTGCAGGGAACCGTCGGTGCCAGCGTCGCGTTAAACCGTAAACAAGGTTTTGCCGATGCCCTGAAAGCTGCGCCAAACGTCAAAATTATCCGTTCCCAATCCGGCGACTTCACCCGTAGTAAAGGGAAAGAAGTGATGGAAAGCTTCATCAAGGCAGAGCAAAACGGCAAAAATATTTGTGCCGTTTACGCGCATAACGACGACATGGCGATTGGTGCCATTCAGGCCATCAAAGAAGCCGGCCTGAAGCCGGGCTCGCAAATCAAAATCGTCTCTATCGACGGTGTTCCTGATATCTACAAAGCTATGCTGGCGGGTGAAGCGAATGCTTCTGTTGAGCTGACGCCTAACATGGCTGGACCTGCATTTGATGCGCTGATTGCGATGAAAAAGGACGGTACTCAACCGAAGAAATTCATTCAGACTCAATCCGCGTTGATCCTGCCGGACATGGCTCAGAAAGAATATGACATGAAGAAAAACATGGGTTATTAAGCCGGTTTACCGGCTTGTCTCACGGGCAAGCCGGTAAAAATTATTCCCTTTTCGCCTGTGGCGAATGCAGCAGGAGTAGTGACGTGACGGATAATCCTGGTTCAGAAACGCTGCTTGAAGTTCGCGGCCTGTCAGTAGAATTCCCCGGCGTGAAGGCGCTGGAAAATGTCGACTTTACCCTCGAACGCGGTGAAATTGTTGCCCTTTTAGGTGAGAACGGCGCCGGTAAGTCCACAATGATTAAAGCCCTCACCGGTGTCTATAAACGCTCAGCAGGCCAGGTATTCCTCAACGGCCAGCCCATCGAGCCTGTCAATACCGCTGATGCCCAGTCGCTGGGGATTGGTACGGTCTATCAGGAAGTTAACCTCCTGCCGAATATTTCCGTTGCGGCTAACCTTTTCATCGGGCGTGAACCTACCCGCTTCGGTCTGGTCAATCAGCGCAAGATGGAACAACAGGCTGACGCGCTTCTGGAGGGGTATGGCCTGCATCTGGATGTCAGCCAGCCACTCTCAACCTATTCCATTGCAATCCAGCAAATCGTGGCGATCGCCCGCGCCGTCGATCTTTCTGCCCAGGTCTTAATCCTTGATGAGCCGACGGCCAGTCTGGATGCCAAAGAAGTCAGCATGTTGCTCGATATTCTGGTTCAGTTGCGTGATAAAGGTGTGGGGATGATTTTCGTCACCCATTTCCTCGATCAGGTTTATCGGATCAGTGACCGGATCACCGTTTTGCGAAACGGTAAGCGCGTCGGGTCAGAACGGACAGTGGATTTACCGCGTATCGATCTTGTCCCCATGATGCTGGGTCACAGTTTTGATGAAAGCCTGCTTAAACGCACGGAACACCGGAATGTGACGGGTGAGCCGTTAGTGGATTTCAAAGACTATGGCCGTCGCGGCGTGGTCGAACATTTTGACCTGAAAGTCAGGCGCGGCGAAATTGTCGGTCTGGCCGGCCTGCTGGGATCCGGACGGACAGAAACCGCTCAGCTGATTTTCGGCATTAAAGGCCATGACAGCGGCAATGCGCGGGTGGATGGCAAAGAGGAAACCATCAGCACGCCGAGAAAGGCGGCGAAACTGGGGTTTGGGTATTGCCCGGAAGATCGTAAAACCGATGGCATTATCGGCGCAGCGACGGTGCGGGAAAACATCATTCTTGCCTTACAGGCTCAGCGTGGCTGGTTGCGTCCGTTGCCAATGAAAGAACAGCATCAGATCGCCGAAAAGTTTATCAAACTCTTGGGCATTCGTACGCCCGGCACTGAGCAGGAAATTCAGTATCTTTCCGGCGGTAACCAGCAAAAAGTGTTGCTGTCCCGCTGGCTGGCAACCAATCCGCGCTTTCTCATACTCGATGAGCCGACCCGTGGGATTGACGTCGGTGCCCACGCAGAAATCATTCGTCTGATAGAAAAACTGTGCGATGAGGGGCTGGCGTTACTGGTTATTTCCTCTGAGCTGGAAGAACTCTCCGGTTATGCCGATCGCATTGTCGTCCTTCGCGACCGTCGTCATGTTGCCGAAATCGAGCAGGCTGATATCTCCGTGCCAGCCATTATGAAAGCCATTGCGGCGCAATGAGGAGATAGCGATGAACAACAGGAGTCTGCAAATGACGGGAAAACCGCGCAAAGTAAGATGGGTATTTCCCAAAGGTGCCACGCAAATTGGCGCTTTCGTCGCCATATTAATCATCGACAGTCTGGTCGCACCGGGCTTTTTCTCTATCCACATTCAGGATGGCCGCCTGTTTGGCAGCCTGGTTGATATTTTTAACCGTGGCGCGCCGGTTGCCTTACTGGCTCTCGGGATGACGCTGGTGATCGCCACCGGCGGCATCGACCTTTCCGTTGGCGCAGTCATGGCGATTGCCGGTGCGACGGCTGCGACTATGACCGTGCAGGGCTATCCGCTGATCATGGTGCTGCTCGCCTCGGTCGGCGTCGGTGCTGTCTGTGGTTTGTGGAATGGCTTTCTGGTGGCGGTTCTGCAAATTCAGCCGATTGTCGCCACGTTGATGCTGATGGTCGCCGGACGCGGCATTGCACAGCTGATTACAGAGGGACAAATCGTCACCTTTGAACATAACGGTTTATCGCAGTTCGGCAGCGGCTCTCTGTTCTATCTGCCGATGCCGGTGATTATCGCGATCGTCATGCTGATTGTGGTCTGGGCGCTGACGCGGAAAACGGCGCTCGGTCTTTTTATCGAATCAGTGGGGATTAACATCCGTTCTGCGTATAACGCCGGGGTAAACGCCCGTTTAGTGCTGATATCCACGTATGTGATTTGCGGCATTTGTGCGGCGGTGGCGGGCGTTATCGTGACGGCTGATATCCGGGGCGCAGATGCCAATAACGCCGGGCTATGGCTGGAACTCGACGCCATTCTGGCGGTGGTCATCGGTGGCGGTTCCCTGTTAGGCGGACGCTTTAACCTGCTTCTTTCGGTTGTGGGTGCGCTGATCATTCAGGGTATGAATACCGGCATCCTGCTCTCCGGCTTCAAACCGGAATTCAACCTGGTGCTGAAAGCGCTGGTGGTGCTGGCCGTACTGGTCGTTCAGTCGCCCCGTGTCTCGCTCAGTAATCTGTTCCGGAGGAAGGGATAATGCTTAAAAGAAATCTGCCGCTGCTGATTACTATCGTGGTGTTTCTGGCGGGATATGCCTATTGCTTCACCCAGTTCCCGGGGTTTGCATCCACCCGCGTCTTTTTTGATTTGCTGACCGATAACGCTTTTCTGGGCATTGTCGCTGTCGGTATGACCTTCGTGATCCTCTCCGGTGGTATCGACCTTTCCGTCGGCTCGGTTATCGCCTTTACCGGGGTATTGCTGGCAAAACTGATCGGGACCTACGGTATAGCGCCTGGCTATGCGTTTGTCATTGTGCTGCTGATGGGGGCCACGTTTGGTGCCCTGATGGGGTGGATCATTGATACGCTGAAACTGCCTGCTTTCATTATCACGCTGGCGGGGATGTTCTTCGTGCGTGGGATGAGTTTTATCGTCTCGGAAGAGTCGTTGCCGATTAACCATCCGGTTTACGATTTCCTCGCTAATTATGCCTGGAAAATGCCGGGAGGAGGCCGTTTCACCTTACTGGCTCTGGTGATGCTGCTGGTGGTGTTTGGCGGAATTATTCTGGCGCACCGGACGCGATTCGGTAACAACGTCTATGCCGTCGGCGGAAGCAATGTGTCGGCTGCGCTGATGGGGGTGCCCGTCCGTCGTACCACGATTTATATCTACATGCTGTCGAGTACGCTGGCAGTGCTGTCTGGCATTATTTTCTCACTCTACACCTCGGCAGGTTATGCGCTAGCGGCGAGCGGCGTGGAACTCGATGCCATCGCGTCTGTCGTTATTGGCGGAACACTGCTGAGTGGCGGCGTAGGCACAGTGTTAGGCAGTTTGTTTGGCGTGCTGATCCAGGGGCTGATTCAGACCTACATCACCTTCGACGGCACACTCAGTTCGTGGTGGACCAAAATCGTGATGGGTATTTTGTTGTTTATCTTCATCGGATTACAAAAAGGCATGGGCACGTTCTGGGCCGCCAGAAGAGCGCGCCATCCGCGGCCTGAACCGTCCTGAGGCCGGACGGTTCAGAGATTAGTGATTAGTGGCGTTTTGAGTAACTGACGGATCAGAACCTGCTGATCGCTGTTTTGCAGCCAGACGGCGTACAACGGTCGGATCACCGGTGGCACATCCTCATGTGCCGCAAGTTGCGGATATTCTTTTGCCCAGTGCGCGGGCAGGAAGGCGCAGCCGCCGGTATTTTCCAGCAACTGACGGGTCAGATGCGCGGAGGTCGTGGTCAGTACCGGTTCCTGATCGCTGTTTTGCAGTTTTTCCTGCTGCGGAAAATCGGCACCCCATTCCAGCTTCACATAGGGCGGATGTTCCCCTCTTGCGGTTTTCTGCGATGAAAAAAGTCGTAACGAGAAATTACCCAGCAACTGACTCGACAGTTCATCCATCTTCGGCGGTTCAGTGGTGATCAGTAAATCCAGTTGTCTTTCATGCAATTGTTTCACCAGCGACTGACGAAGGGCGATGCGCGCTTCCAGTCTTAGTGTGCCGCGCTGAGTGTACAAAGACTGCATCCACGGCGTCAGATAGGCTTCCCACAGCGACGCCGTGGCGCCAATGGACAATTCTGTGTGCTGTAACGAGCGTACAACCTCTTTTTTCGCCATCTGCCACGTCGACATCAGATTCTCTGCATAAGGCAGCAGACGTTCTCCTGCGGGCGTTAAGCGGATGTTATTGCGATGCCGTGTGAATAAATTGGCGCCAAGTTGGGTTTCCAGTTGTCGGATACGAAAGCTGACAGCGGATTGCGTCAGATAAAGGGATTCCGCCGCCCGACCAAAGTGGCGAGTTCTACTGACCTCCAAAAAGGTTTTCAGTAATTCCGTGTCCAAAACTATCTCCAATATTTTTTGTCGTTAAGATTTAAATGTTTTGTTTTACACAATGTCAAGCCTAACTAATACTCCGCGCCATAACAGCACGACCATGAGAGAATTAGGAGCGTGTCAGATGGCGGAAAGCTTCACCACGACAAATCGTTTTTTTGATAATAAACATTACCCTCGCGGGTTCTCCCGGCATGGCGATTTCACCATTAAAGAAGCGCAAATGCTAGAACGTTACGGCTTTGCTTTTAACGAGCTGGATCTGGGAAAACGTGAGCCCGTTACCGACGAAGAAAAGCTGTTCCTGGAGGTTTGCCGCGGTACACGCGAACCTGTAACAGATGCTGAAAAAGTGTGGAACAAATACATTGTCCGCACGCGTCGTCCGAAGAAATTCCACACGCTGTCTGGCGGTAAACCGCAGGCTGACGCTGTAGAAGACTACACGGAAAGCGATGACTAATGAAACGGGGCGTTGCCCCGTTTTTTTACGCCAGATTCTTATGTAACGTTAACAATAGCCTATCCATGCTGCGATAGCTCAGTGCCTCTGCAATATGCCGTCTTTCAATCGATTCTGCGCCCCCTAAATCCGCCAGTGTTCTCGCGACTTTCAGAATGCGGTGCCAGGCTCTGACCGACAATCCCAGTTTTTGCAGTACCTCCTCCAGAAATTGCGCATCCCCCGGCGTCAACACACACCAGCGTTCAACTTCACTGCTGCTCAGATGGGCGTTGATTTTCCCCGCCCGTGCTACCTGCCTTTCTCTGGCGAGCAATACCCGCTCCCGTACCTGCGCACTGTTTTCCCTGATGGCAGGGGAATGATGTTGCTGGCTCAGAATACCCGGCGGCAACAGCGGGACTTCAATGGATAAGTCAAAGCGATCGAGAAACGGGCCGGAAAGCCGGCTCAGATACCGCAAAACCTGTTGCGGCGGCGTACGGTTATGCACGCCCTGATAGTGTCCGGTCGGGCTGGGATTCATCGCTGCGATCAGTTGCGCTCTGGCCGGATAGCGCACTTTCGCGCGGGCGCGGGAAATGGTGATTTCGCCGGATTCCATAGGCTGGCGCAGGGCATCCAGAACCTGCCGCTGAAATTCAGGAAGCTCGTCGAGAAACAACACGCCGTTATGTGCCAGCGAAATCTCCCCCGGCCTTGGCAGCGAGCCACCCCCGACCAGCGCACTCATTGACGTGCTGTGATGCGGCGCGCGGAAAGGGCGGACGCGGGAGAATTCACCGTCCTCCTCCGGGTTATACACCAGACTGGCGATGGCCGCGGTTTCCAGCTTTTCCTCGTTACTCAGCGGTGGCAGCAATCCCGGCAACCGGCTGGCCAGCATGGTTTTGCCTGTGCCCGGCGGACCGATCAGCAATAAATTATGTCCCCCTGCTGCCGCGACCTCCAGTGCGCGTTTTGACTGTTCCTGACCAATGATGTCGGCGAGGTCGGGTTGACGCGCGGGTTCAGGCGGATGAGCGGGGAATTCAATGGGCGGCAGATTATCTTCGCCCTGCAAAAAGGCGCAGACCTGCAACAAATGCCCGGCGACCCGCGCAACACCGGGATCCAGCAACGTCATTTCCATCTGATTATTTTGCGGCAGGATCAGCACCCTGCCTTCTTTTTGCGCTTCCAGTGCCGCCGGAATGGCGCCATTGACGCTGCGCAGGGCACCGGAAAGCCCGAGTTCACCCAGAAACTCATACTCCTCCAGCTTATCGCCCTGAAGCTGCTCTGAGGCCACCAGAATCGCCAGCGCGATAGACAAATCATACCGGCCGCCTTCCTTGGGTAAATCCGCAGGCGCCAGGTTGACGGTGATGCGTTTCGCCGGAAAGGTAAACCCGCAGTTGATGATGGCGCTGCGTACCCTGTCCCGGGCTTCCTTGACGGTGGTTTCCGGCAAACCGACCAGCGTCAGCGCCGGTAACCCGTTGCTGATATGCACTTCGACCGAGACGCCGGGCGCCTGAACACCCAGAGAGGCGCGGGTATACACCACGGCTAATGACATGCTTTTTCCTTTGCTGTGAAATCTCCTGACGGCAGCATGCCTGAGGCTGAAGCCCCTGCGGGAAGAAGTTTGTCGGAATGCGTAATGCCGTGGAAAAATAATCTGTAAGTCAGCGGGTTAACCTGAAAAGTTACGAGAAGCCTCGCACAGACCGCAATACTCCCTAACAGTTTGAGGTCTCTGGAAACAAATTAGCGGGCTAATTAAGTTGCCGTTCATAGCGGCAGCGGTGTTTAATCTTGGTGTATTTAACAATAAATAAACAAATACAAAACACCGATTAACATCTCTCTGCCTGACCGGGAATTTTCCGGAATGCCCCGGTCAGTGCACTGCCTACAGCGATTCCGGAATAGGGACTTACCCATGTTTGGTTGGACTTCCCGGCAGCGTAACGTTGCCATCGCCAGCTTTCTGAGCTGGACCCTCGATGCCTTTGATTTTTTCGTTCTGGTCTTTCTGCTCAGTGACATCGCCACTGCTTTTCAGGTGGATATCAAACAGGTCACGCTGGCGATCCTGCTGACGCTGGCCGTGCGGCCAATAGGCGCGCTGTTGTTTGGTCGTGCGGCGGAAAAGTACGGACGCAAGCCGGTACTGATGGTCAATATCGCGCTGTTTTCTTTCTTCGAACTCTGTACTGCGGCGGCACCTTCACTGACTGTTTTCCTGATCCTGCGTGTGATTTACGGCATTGCGATGGGCGGCGTCTGGGGCGTGGCGTCTTCTCTGGCGATGGAAACCATTCCTGACCGCTCACGCGGCATGATGTCAGGGATTTTCCAGGCGGGTTATCCGTTTGGTTATCTGCTGGCGGCGGTGGTGTACGGTTTACTGTTTGATGTGGTTGGCTGGCGCGGCATGTTTGTGATTGGCGCTGTGCCGGTTTTCCTGCTGCCGTTTATCTGGTTCAAAGTGCAGGAATCGCCGGTCTGGCTGGCAGCGCGGGAACGCAACGAAAGCACCGCGCTGATGCCGGTGCTGAAGAAAAACTGGAAGCTGTGTATTTATCTGGTGGTGCTGATGGCGGGCTTCAACTTCTTCAGTCACGGCACGCAGGATCTCTATCCGACATTCCTGAAAGTTCAGCACGGTTTCGATGCACATACCGTCAGTTTAATCGCCATAAGCTACAACATCGCATCAATTATCGGCGGGATCTTCTTCGGTTCACTGTCGGAGAAAATTGGCCGTAAGAAGGCGATTATTATTGCCGCGCTGCTTTCGCTGCCGGTCATTCCTTTATGGGCATTTTCCGGCGGTTCGTGGATGCTGGGGCTGGGGGCGTTTCTGATGCAGTTTATGGTGCAGGGCGCCTGGGGCGTGGTGCCGACTTATCTGACCGAACTGGTGCCCGCCAACACCCGCGCGGTTCTGCCGGGGTTTGTGTATCAGCTCGGTAACCTCATCGCATCCGTCAATGCGACGCTTCAGGCTTACATTGCTGAAAGCCACGGACACAATTACGGACTGGCGATGGCAATTGTCGCCGGTACTGTCGCCATCCTGATTTCTGTTCTGGTGGCGTTTGGCCGGGATACGCGCGGAAAAGCCATTGCCGGAGCAATAAATAATCAAACTGCAGATCACCGCGCTAAGGTTTGATTTTTCAGATGATTTTTCGTGGATTTTGCAATGCGCTGCAAATAATAACGTAATAAAAGTGTTGTCATTAGACATCTTACTGTGATAACTCTGTAGGCAATCGTTCGCAATATGAATTTTAGAAACCGAAAAATGAAAGCCCTTCTCCTCGTAGTTAGCCTAGTCGTGATTAGCGTGGTGGTGATTATTATCCCACCGTGCGGGGCTGCACTTGGACGAAGAAAGGCTTATTAAACAAGCCTGAACCTGAAAAGAAACCCCGCACCGAAAGGTCCGGGGTTTTTTTTTGGGTCAGGAATTTCAGAGAATAGTGAAGCGGGGTCGGAAAATGAGCAACAGCATAATATTCTGCACTTGTCGCAAAAAGGCAGGAGAATAAAGATGAACGGAGCACAATGGGTAGTACAAGCGTTGCGTGCGCAGGGTGTAAATACAGTATTTGGTTATCCTGGCGGGGCAATCATGCCGGTATACGATGCACTGTATGACGGCGGCGTGGAACACCTGTTGTGCCGGCATGAGCAGGGCGCTGCAATGGCTGCCATCGGCTATGCCCGTTCTACCGGAAAAGTCGGCGTTTGTATCGCCACCTCCGGCCCCGGCGCGACCAACCTGATCACCGGTCTGGCCGACGCGCTGTTAGATTCCGTTCCGCTGGTTGCCATCACCGGTCAGGTCGGTTCTGCTTTCATCGGCACCGATGCTTTCCAGGAAATCGACGTTTTAGGGCTGTCTCTGGCCTGCACCAAACACAGCTTTCTGGTCGAATCGCTGGAAGCACTGCCGGAAATCATGGCGGAAGCCTTTGCCATCGCCAGCTCCGGCCGTCCGGGCCCGGTTCTGATCGACATCCCGAAAGATATCCAGCTGGCCGTCGGCGAATTACCGCCGCATCTGGTCGCGGTAGAAGAAACGTTCCCGCATCCGGCCGCTGAACTGCAACAAGCCCGCGCGATGATTGCCGCCGCGCAAAAGCCGATGGTTTACGTCGGTGGTGGTGTCGGTATCGCGCAGGCGGTTCCTGCATTACGTGAGTTTATTTCTGCGACAGGTATGCCCGCGGTAGCCACGCTGAAAGGACTGGGCGCGCCGGATGCCAGCGACCCGTGCTATCTGGGTATGCTGGGCATGCATGGCACCAAAGCGGCGAATCTGGCCGTTCAGTCTTGTGATTTACTGATTGCCGTCGGTGCGCGCTTCGATGACCGCGTAACCGGCAAGCTGAATACCTTCGCGCCAGACGCTGCAGTTATCCATATGGATATCGACCCGGCTGAACTGAACAAATTACGTCAGGCGCACGTGGCATTACAGGGTGATTTGAATACGCTGTTACCGGCGCTGCACCAGCCACTGAACATCAACGCATGGCGTGATGAAGTGATGACCCTGAAAGCGCAGGGCGAATGGCGTTACGACCATCCGGGCGAATCGATTTATGCGCCGCTGTTACTGAAACAAATCTCCGACCGTAAATCTGCCAGCGCCGTGGTGACCACCGACGTCGGCCAGCATCAGATGTGGACCGCGCAACACATGCAGTTCACCCGTCCGGAAAACTTCATCACTTCCAGCGGACTGGGCACTATGGGCTTTGGCGTTCCGGCTGCTGTCGGCGCACAGGTTGCCCGTCCCGACGACATGGTGATCTGCGTTTCCGGTGATGGTTCATTCATGATGAACGTTCAGGAACTGGGCACGATCAAGCGAAAACAGTTGCCCGTCAAAATCCTGTTGCTGGATAACCAGCGGTTAGGGATGGTACGACAGTGGCAGGAATTGTTCTTCGACGGACGCTTCAGTGAAACCAACCTCTCCGATAACCCCGATTTTGTCACGCTGGCCAGTGCCTTCAATATCCCCGGCCAACGTATCCACCGTAAAGATCAAGTCGATGCCGCTCTGGACGCCTTCTTCAACAGCGAAGGTCCGTATTTGCTCCAGGTTTCCATCGACGAAAATGAGAATGTCTGGCCGCTGGTTCCACCGGGCGCAGGCAACGAAACCATGCTGGAGAAAATGTCATGATGCAACATAACGTCTCAATTCAGGCCCGTTTCCGCCCCGAAATGTTGGAGCGCGTATTACGCGTTGTCCGTCACCGTGGTTTTCAGGTGTGCGCGATGAACATGACGCCGATGGTTAATGCGGAAAACATAAATATCGAATTGACCGTTGCCAGTCAGCGGCCGGTAGATTTACTGTCTTCACAGTTACGCAAACTTATGGATGTCGCTTGTGTCGAGATCCAGCAACACACATCACAACAAATACGCGCGAATGCGTGAGTAAAGGAACGAGAGAATGACGAAGAAAGCTGATTACATTTGGTTCAATGGCGAGATGGTTCCGTGGGCAGAAGCGAAAGTCCACGTCATGTCACACGCATTGCATTACGGCACTTCCGTATTCGAAGGCGTGCGCTGCTACGACTCCCACAAAGGCCCGGTCGTATTCCGTCACCGTGAACACATGCAGCGTCTGCGCGATTCCGCAAAAATCTACCGTATGCCGGTTTCTCAGAGCGTGGATGAGCTGATGGAAGCTTGCCGCGAGACGCTGCGCAAAAACAATCTGGTCAGCGCGTATATTCGTCCGCTGGTGTTTGTCGGCGATGTGGGTATGGGCGTTAACCCGCCGGATGGCTACAAAACTGATGTGATCATCGCCGCCTTCCCGTGGGGCGCGTATCTGGGTGAAGAAGCGCTGGAACAGGGCATCGACGCGATGGTGTCTTCCTGGAACCGCGTTGCCGCCAACACCATTCCAACGGCCGCGAAAGCCGGGGGTAACTACCTTTCCTCATTGCTGGTCGGCAGCGAAGCGCGCCGTCACGGTTATCAGGAAGGTATCGCGCTGGACGTTCACGGTTATGTGTCTGAAGGCGCAGGCGAAAACCTGTTTGAAGTGAAAGAGGGCATTCTGTTTACGCCGCCATTTACCTCTTCAGCCCTGCCAGGTATCACCCGTGACGCTATTATTAAACTGGCGAAAGACATGGGTCTGGAAGTGCGCGAACAAGTTCTGTCCCGCGAATCCCTGTATCTGGCCGACGAAGTCTTCATGTCCGGTACTGCCGCAGAAATCACACCAGTTCGCAGCGTCGACGGCATTCAGGTCGGCATTGGCAAGCGTGGCCCGGTCACCAAACAAATTCAGGATGCTTTCTTCGGCCTGTTCACCGGCAAAACCGAAGATAAATGGGGTTGGCTGGATCCAATCAACCCACAATAATTACCCGTCATCCTTCAGGCTGCTTCTGCGTTGGCTGCCTTTATTCACCCCGGTCACTTACCTGAGTAAGCTCCCGGGGATTCATTCAGTTGCCGCCTTGCTGCAACCCGAATGATTTAGGGTAATGATGAGGATAAATTAGACATTCAGCAGGTAGCGATATCGCTGCCTGCTAAACAGAAATGATTTGGAGTGAACAGAGCATGCCTAAGTACCGTTCCCACACCA
Organism: Rahnella victoriana; assembly: GCF_021276285.1. Lineage (NCBI taxonomy): Bacteria > Pseudomonadati > Pseudomonadota > Gammaproteobacteria > Enterobacterales > Yersiniaceae > Rahnella > Rahnella victoriana. Next base: position 1,493,781 of record NZ_CP089919.1, on the reverse strand, counting down.
CGACGCACGGCCGTAACATGGCTGGCGCCCGCGCATTATGGCGCGCCACCGGCATGACCGATAACGATTTCGGTAAGCCTATTATTGCTGTCGTTAACTCATTTACCCAGTTCGTGCCGGGTCACGTGCATCTGCGCGATCTGGGTAAGCTGGTTGCCGAACAAATCGAAGCGTCTGGCGGCGTGGCGAAAGAATTCAACACCATCGCCGTGGATGACGGGATCGCCATGGGTCATGGCGGCATGCTGTATTCACTGCCTTCTCGCGAGCTGATCGCAGACTCCGTGGAATACATGGTGAACGCGCACTGCGCAGACGCCATGGTGTGTATCTCCAACTGCGACAAGATCACCCCGGGAATGCTGATGGCGTCACTGCGCCTGAATATTCCGGTGATCTTCGTGTCCGGCGGCCCGATGGAAGCCGGTAAAACCAAACTGTCTGACAAAATCATCAAACTCGACCTGGTCGATGCGATGATTCAGGGCGCAAACCCGAACGTCAGCGATGCCGACAGCGAACAAATCGAGCGTTCTGCCTGTCCGACCTGCGGTTCCTGTTCCGGTATGTTTACCGCCAACTCCATGAACTGTCTGACCGAAGCGCTGGGTTTGTCTCAGCCGGGCAACGGTTCATTGCTGGCAACCCACGCCGACCGCCGCGACCTGTTCCTCAATGCCGGTCGCCGTATCGTTGAGCTGACCAAACGTTATTACGAAAAAGACGATGAAAGCGCATTGCCGCGCAACATCGCCAGCAAAGCCGCATTCGAAAACGCCATGATCCTGGATATCGCGATGGGCGGCTCGACTAACACCGTTCTGCACCTGCTGGCTGCCGCGCAGGAAGGCGAAATCGACTTCGACATGACCGACATCGACCGTCTGTCCCGCAAAGTGCCACACCTGTGTAAAGTCGCGCCAAGCACCCAGAAATATCACATGGAAGACGTGCACCGTGCCGGTGGCGTTCTGGCCATTTTGGGCGAACTGGATCGCGCGAATCTCCTGAACCGCGACGTGAAAAACATTCTCGGCCTGACCCTGAACCAGACGCTGGATCAGTACGACATCATGCTGACCAAAGACGAAGCGGTGAAAAAAATGTTCCGCGCCGGTCCGGCGGGTATCCGTACCACCCAGGCGTTTTCACAAGATTGCCGCTGGGACACGCTCGATGATGACCGCGCCGAAGGCTGTATCCGTTCTCTGGAACATGCGTTCAGCAAAGACGGCGGTCTGGCCGTGCTTTACGGCAACATCGCCGAAGCGGGCAGTATCGTTAAAACTGCCGGCGTGGATGAATCCAACCTGACGTTCCGTGGTCCGGCCAAAGTGTACGAAAGCCAGGACAGCGCGGTTGAAGCGATTCTCGGCGGCAAAGTGGTTTCCGGCGATGTCGTGGTGATCCGCTACGAAGGGCCGAAAGGCGGGCCGGGCATGCAGGAAATGCTCTATCCGACCACCTATCTGAAATCCATGGGGCTGGGCAAAGAGTGTGCGCTGATCACCGATGGCCGTTTCTCCGGCGGTACCTCCGGTCTGTCCATCGGCCACGTTTCTCCGGAAGCGGGCAGCGGCGGCCTGATTGCGCTGGTGCAGGATGGCGACATCATCGACATCGACATTCCAAACCGCAGCATGGTGCTGGACGTGCCTGCGGCGGAACTGGCAGCGCGTCACGAAGCCGAACTGGCGCGTGGTGATAAAGCCTGGACGCCGAAAAATCGCGAACGTGTGGTCTCCCTTGCGCTGCGTGCTTACGCATTGCTGGCAACCAGCGCGGACAAAGGCGCAGTACGCGACAAGTCTAAGCTGGGAGGCTGACAGACATGGCGGTATCACAACCTCTACCCGACCAGCCGTGCGGCGCAGAATATCTGCGTGCCGTGCTGCGTGCGCCGGTTTATGAAGTCGCTCAGGTGACGCCTTTGCAGGTCATGGAAAAGATCTCTTCCCGGCTGGGTAACACCATTCTGGTGAAAAGGGAGGACCGCCAGGCTGTCCACAGTTTTAAACTGCGCGGGGCGTATTCGATGATCGCCAGCCTGACCGAAGACGAGGCCGCACGCGGCGTCGTCACGGCGTCAGCGGGCAACCACGCGCAGGGCGTCGCATTGTCGGCCACCAAAAAAGGCATCAAATCGCTGATTGTGATGCCGGTGGCGACAGCCGATATCAAAGTCGATGCGGTGCGTAATTTTGGCGGCGAAGTTTTACTGCATGGCGCGAATTTCGATGAGGCGAAAGCCAAAGCGATCACGTTGTCGCAGGAACAGGGCATGACGTTTGTGCCCCCGTTCGACCATCCGGCGGTGATCGCCGGACAGGGCACGCTGGCGATGGAACTGCTGCAACAGGATGCGCATCTCGATCGCGTTTTCGTGCCTGTCGGTGGCGGCGGTCTGGCTGCCGGTGTGGCGGTGCTGATCAAACAGCTGATGCCGCAGATTCAGGTGATCGGTGTCGAAGCCGAAGATTCTGCCTGCCTGCGCGCGGCAATGGACGCCGGTGAACCGGTGGATCTGGCGCGTGTCGGGTTGTTTGCCGAAGGCGTGGCGGTGAAACGTATCGGCAACGAAACCTTCCGTCTGTGCCGTGAATATCTGGATGATGTGATCACCGTCGACAGCGATTCCATTTGTGCGGCAGTGAAAGATTTGTTCGAGGATGTGCGCGCAATTGCTGAGCCTTCCGGTGCGCTGGCGCTGGCGGGGCTGAAAAAATACGTGCAGCAGCACAACATCCAGGGCGAACGTCTGGCGCATGTGCTTTCCGGCGCGAACGTGAATTTCCACGGCCTGCGTTATGTGTCAGAACGCTGCGAGCTGGGCGAGCAACGCGAAGCACTGCTGGCGGTGACCATTCCTGAGCGTAAAGGCAGCTTCCTGAAATTCTGTCAGCTGCTGGGCGGCCGTTCGGTGACGGAGTTTAACTACCGTTATGCCGATGCGGACAACGCCTGCATATTTGTCGGCGTGCGTCTGACGCGCGGGCATGCCGAGCGTCAGGAAATCATCGCTGAACTGAACCATGACGGTTATCAGGTTGTGGATTTGTCCGACGATGAAATGGCAAAACTTCATGTGCGTTACATGGTGGGCGGGCGTCCGACTAAGCCTCTGCACGAGCGGCTTTACAGCTTTGAATTCCCGGAATCGCCGGGCGCATTGCTGAAATTCCTGCACACGCTGGGCACGCACTGGAATATTTCGCTGTTCCATTACCGCAGCCACGGCACCGATTTTGGTCGCGTGCTGGCGGCGTTTGAGCTGAACGAAGAAGAGCCGGAGTTCGAACAGAACCTGTCGGCGCTGGGCTATGACTGTCACAACGAAAGTGATAATCCGGCGTTCCGCTTCTTCCTGGCGGGCTGATAAGACAAACGGGACCCTGAAAAGCGTCCCGTTTTTTATTGCCTGAAAACTCAGAGTAACTGCCAGAACGCGTCGATCAGCGGCTCGTTCAGACGTTTTTTCTGCACGCAGACGCCCAGCTCCAGCGGCGCGCCGAGCGTGACGTTATCCAGAACAGAAATACGGTTGCGCACCGGTTCCGGGCTGTTATCCACCACCACGGAGGGGATCAGCGCGATGCCGCAACCCAGCGCGACCATCGACACAATGGCTTCATGGCCGGACACCGTGGCGTAAATCAGCGGATTGCTCAGGCGGTTACGTTTGAACCAGACGTCGATGCGTTTTCGTGCGGGACCGTGTTCCGGCAGGATAAACGGAATCTGCGACCAGTCCGGATGCGGCTCGCTGACCTGCGTACGGACAGCGCAAGGCAGGGAAGGGGAAATCAGGATCATCGGGATTTCGCCGATCTGTGTGAAATCGACGCTGCCCGGCAGACTTTCCGGACGACCGGCGATCGCCAGATCCGCTTCGGTGGACTGGACTTTCTCCACCGCATCGGCGGCGTCGCCGGTGGTCAGTTTAATTTCGACCAGCGGATGTTGCGCGCGGAAACGGTCAAGGATCGGCGGCAAATGGCTGTAGGCGGCGGTCACCGAACAGAACAGATGCAGTTCGCCGCTCAGCGTCGGCCCGTGCTGGTCCAGCCCGCTGCGCAGTTGCTGATAATGCAGCAGTGTCTGCTGGGCAAAATTTTTGAGTTGTTCGCCCGCACTGGTCAGCTGCACCGTGCGGTTATCACGCTGAAACAACGGCTGGCCGAGTTCTTCTTCAAGCCGCTGGATCTGGCGCGACAACGTGGACGGGCTGACATGCATCGCCTTCGACGAACGGCCAAAATGGCGGCTTTCCGCCAGATGTAAAAACAGTTTCAGATCACGTAAGTCCATAACGGCTATCCAGCTTTTGAGTTTCACAGGAAGCAAACGAAGTATATTGCAGAATCTGCAACGTCATCTTCGTAATATATCAATTTAAGCAATGTGTCGCATGACATATAGTGAATTCACGGCGTTCACCGGCTCACCGGTGAAACAAAAAATAACAGCACTTACCTCGATAGAACGGAGCAAGACATGGCTAACTATTTCAACACACTGAACCTGCGTCAGCAGCTGGCACAACTGGGCAAATGCCGCTTCATGGGTCGCGATGAATTCGCGGACGAAGCCAGCTACCTCAAAGGTAAAAAAGTGGTGATTGTAGGCTGTGGCGCACAGGGCCTGAACCAGGGTCTGAACATGCGTGATTCCGGTCTGGATGTGTCCTACACCCTGCGTGCAGAAGCGATTGCTGAGAAGCGTGCTTCATGGCGTAAAGCGACCGAAAACGGCTTTAAAGTCGGCACCTACGAAGAACTGATCCCGCAGGCTGATCTGGTGGTTAACCTGACGCCAGACAAACAGCACAGCGCGGTGGTAAAAGCGGTTCAGCCTCTGATGAAAGACGGCGCAACCCTGGGTTATTCCCACGGCTTCAACATCGTTGAAGTGGGCGAGCAAATCCGTAAAGACATCACCGTAGTGATGGTTGCCCCGAAATGTCCGGGCACCGAAGTACGTGAAGAATACAAACGTGGTTTCGGTGTACCTACACTGATCGCGGTTCACCCGGAAAACGACCCGAAAGGCGAAGGCATGGCGATTGCCAAAGCCTGGGCAGCAGCCACCGGCGGTCACCGTGCGGGCGTTCTGCAGTCTTCCTTCGTGGCTGAAGTAAAATCTGACCTGATGGGCGAGCAGACTATCCTGTGCGGTATGTTGCAGGCCGGTTCTCTGCTGTGCTTCGACAAACTGGTTGCTGACGGCGTTGATGAAGCCTACGCAGAAAAACTGCTGCAATTCGGCTGGGAAACCATCACCGAAGCGCTGAAACAAGGCGGCATCACGCTGATGATGGATCGTCTGTCCAACCCGGCGAAACTGCGTGCTTATGCGCTGTCCGAACAACTGAAAGAGATCATGGCGCCACTGTTCCAGAAACACATGGACGACATCATCTCCGGCGAATTCTCCAGCGGCATGATGGCTGACTGGGCGAACGACGACAAAAACCTGCTGACCTGGCGTGAAGAAACGGGCGCAACCGCGTTCGAAAACGCACCACAGTTCGACGGTAAAATTTCCGAGCAGGAATACTTCGACCACGGCGTTGTGATGATTGCGATGGTGAAAGCGGGCGTTGAACTGGCCTTCGAAACCATGGTGGCGTCCGGCATCATCGAAGAATCGGCTTACTACGAATCACTGCACGAACTGCCGCTGATCGCCAACACCGTTGCACGTAAGCGTCTGTACGAAATGAACGTGGTTATCTCTGATACCGCTGAATACGGTAACTACCTGTTCGCTAACGCTGCCGTACCGTTGCTGAAAGAGTTCATGACCACGCTGCAGGCAGGCGATCTGGGCAAATCAGTGGCTGAAACGCAGGTTGATAACGCGCAACTGCGCGACGTTAACGAAGCGATCCGCAATCATCCAATCGAGTCAATCGGCCGCACTCTGCGTGGCTATATGACCGATATGAAGCGTATCGCCGTCGCAAGCTGATCCCCTTCATACTTCAAGTTACAGATGCGTTGGCTGCGTTCGGTCACCCGAATCACTTACTTGAGTAAGCTCATCGGGATTAATGAGCCTCGTCCCTGAGGCTCACCCTGCGGGCCAGCGCGAGCGCTGTTCAAATCGGTTCCCGACCGATTTGTCATTCACTTGCCACCTTCCTGCAACTCGAATTATTTAGGGTTTTCGGAAGATAAATAAAAAGGGCACTGCATGAAAATGCGGTGCCCTTTCTTTTGGTTCTGGCTGAAGCAGAACTTAGTTGCGGTACAAAATCTTAATGATGTGGTAACCGAACTGAGTGTGCAGCGGGCCTTGTGGCTCGATCAGTGGTGCTGAGAAAACCACTTTATCGAAAGCCGGCACCATTGCGCCTTGCTTGAATTCACCTAAATGGCCGCCTTTCTTACCTGACGGGCAGGTAGAATGCTTCTTAGCCAGTTTCTCAAAATCGCCACCGTTCTTCAGTTGTTCCAGAAGATCAAGCGCCTGTGCTTCTTCCTTTACCAGGATGTGCATTGCTGCGGCAGTTTTTGCCATGATAAGACCTTTTTTGCGAGAGTGTTTCCAGACGCGTAATGTAACATCTGAAACGGCGCGGGGGGAATCCGGCCTGCGTTCCGGGATAAGAAATTGCGCTGTAAAGCCAGTCAATCTCAGCCGACGTTTCTGCTACAATCGCCGTCCTTGTCCATCAGGTGAGCAAAAATACGCCATGCGATTAAACCCCAGCCAACAAAACGCCGTCGAATTCGTCACCGGACCCTGCCTGGTTCTGGCGGGGGCTGGCTCCGGCAAAACCAGGGTAATTACCAATAAAATCGCACACCTGATCCGTGAATGTGGCTATCAGGCACGCCACATCGCGGCGGTAACTTTTACCAATAAAGCCGCGCGCGAAATGAAAGAGCGTGTCGCGCAAACCCTGGGCCGCAAAGAAGCACGGGGCTTGCTGATCGCCACATTTCATACGCTTGGGCTGGAAATCATCAAACGTGAATTTGCCGCGCTGGGGATGAAATCCAATTTTTCCTTATTCGATGATCAGGACCAGCTGGCGCTGCTGAAAGAGCTGAGCGAAAAATGGCTCGAGAACGATAAGACATTGTTGCAGCAGTTAGTGTCGACGATCTCAAACTGGAAAAACGATCTGGTTGATCCTTCCCATGCTGCCGGTCTGGCGCGATCAGAACGCGATCAAATCTTCGCGCACTGCTACAGCCTTTATCACGACCATATGCGCGCCTGTAATATTCTCGATTTCGATGACCTGATCCTGTTGCCGACGCTGTTGCTGCAAAGCAATGAAGAAGTGCGCGAACGCTGGCAGAACAAGTTGCGCTATCTGCTGGTGGATGAATATCAGGACACCAACACCAGCCAGTACATGATGGTGAAACTGCTGGTGGGCAACCGCGCGCGTTTTACCGTGGTGGGGGACGATGACCAGTCTATTTATTCATGGCGCGGGGCGCGGCCGCAAAACCTGGTGCTGCTGAAAGAAGATTTTCCGCAGTTGCAGGTCATCAAGCTTGAACAGAATTACCGTTCCTCGCAGCGTATTCTGAAAGCGGCCAATATTCTGATCGCCAATAACCCGCACGTGTTCGAGAAGCGTCTTTTCTCTGAACTGGGATATGGTGAAACGCTGAAAGTGGTGACGGCCAACAATGATGATCACGAAGCTGAACGTGTGGTCGGTGAACTGATTGCCCATCACTTCATCAATAAAACCGCGTATGGCGATTATGCGATTTTATATCGCGGTAACCACCAGTCCCGCCTGTTTGAAAAAATGCTGATGCAGAACCGCATCCCGTACCGCATTTCCGGCGGCACCTCGTTCTTCTCACGTCCGGAAATCAAAGACCTGCTGGCTTATCTGCGTGTGCTGACTAACCCGGATGATGACAGCGCCTTCCTGCGCATCGTGAATACGCCGCGTCGTGAAATCGGGGCGGCCACGTTACAAAAGCTGGGCGAGTGGGCGAATCAGCGCAACAAAGGGCTGTTCAAAGCCAGTTTTGATATGGGGCTGGGGCAGTATCTGACCGGGCGCGGACTGGAATCCCTGCAACGCTTCACGCACTGGATGGGGGCTGTTTCTGAGCTGGCCGAACGCGAGCCTGTCGCCGCAGTGCGGGATTTGATCCACGGTATCGACTACGAAAGCTGGTTATTCGAAACCTCGCCCAGCCCGAAAGCGGCAGAGATGCGCATGAAAAACGTCAATCAGCTGTTCAGCTGGATGACGGAAATGCTGGAAGGCACCGATCTGGATGAGCCGATGACGCTCACTCAGGTGGTCACGCGCTTTACGTTGCGCGACATGATGGAGCGCGGCGAGAACGACGAAGAGTTGGATCAGGTTCAGCTGATGACCCTGCACGCCTCCAAGGGGCTGGAATTCCCTTATGTGTATCTGGTTGGCATGGAAGAAGGTCTGTTGCCGCATCAGAGCAGCATCGATGAAGACAACGTGGATGAAGAGCGACGTCTGGCGTATGTGGGCATTACCCGTGCACAGAAAGAGCTGACATTTACTCTTTGCCGCGAGCGTCGTCAGTACGGTGAACTGATCCGCCCCGAACCGAGCCGGTTTCTGCTGGAATTGCCTCAGGACGATCTGGCCTGGGAAAGCGAACGGAAAGTGGTCAGCGCCGAAGAACGCATGGTGAAAGGCCAAAGCCATCTGGAGAAAATCCGCGAGCAACTGGCAAAAGCCAGGGGCGGCAATTAGCCAAAAGCCACTGAACATGAGCTATAAAAAAGCAGAGGCTGATCACTCAGTCCTCTGCTTTTTTTATGATTTTCAGACCAACGCGTTACTGTTCTTCGACAAACAGCGGCCAGTGGACATAACTCTGCCAGTGACTTTCCTGCTCTAATTCTTCTGCGCGCAGCGGATGCTGTTCCAGCCAGCCCTGCGGCACAATCACGCTCAGTTCATCATCATTGGCGCGCAAACGCACCGCAGGCAATGTGTCGTCGCGACGGCGGCTGGCAAAGATAATCGCCAGTCGCAGAATGCGACAAAGACGCTGTGCCTGACGCGGTGGCACGGCGTTTTGCTCATTGAGCAACGGGATGTCCAGGGTGTTGTTCTGGTTTTGCAAAAGCGTCGCCAGCAGTTTTTTCTGTGCCGGTGTGAAACCCGGTAAATCCAGATGACGGATCAGATAAGCTGCGTGATGGGGCGCTTTCTTAAAATCGACACTCAGCCCAATTTCGTGGATCAGGCAGGCGCTGTTAAGCAGTTCGCGTGCCCGCGCATCCAGCTTCCATTCCTGCGCCACCTGCAAAGAAAAGTTCTCGGCGAGCTGTGCCACGCGCTCGGCCTGCTCGTTATCCAGCAGGTAGCGGCGTTGCAGATTACGCAGCGTACGCTGGCGGATGTCCTGTTCGATAGGCAAATGCAGCATGCCGTAAACCAGACCTTCGCGCAGCGCGCCGCCCGCCAGTGTCATCATTTCGATGTTCAGCGTTTTGAAAATGGCGATCAGAATAGAGAGTCCGCTCGGGAAAACCAGCGCACGTTCGAGGGTAAGTCCTTCAATCTCCAGCTCTTCCAGCTTGCCGCACTGGATGGCGCGCTGTTTGAGTTGCTGAAGTTTAGGCAGCGTGATGCGTTCGTCCATACCCTGCGCGACCATGATTTCCTGCAAGGCCTGCACGGTTCCGGAAGCGCCGACACAAATCTGCCAGCCATTGGCAATCAGCTCCGGTGCCACAGGCAGGATCATATCGATTGCCGCCTGCTCGGCCTGATCGAAGTTTTCTTTTGCCAGATTGCGGTCGGCAAAATAACGTTCCAGCCAGGTGACGCAGCCCATCGACAGACTGAAAAGCGTGGTGGCTTGTGCGCCGACGCCGGTCACCAGCTCGGTGCTGCCGCCGCCAATATCGACGACCAGACGTTTATCCGGGCCACCCGTTGTGTGGGCAACGCCGTGATAAATCAGACGTGCTTCTTCTTCGCCGGTAATGACCTGAATCGGACAGCCGAGGATTTCCTGCGCTTTGCCCAGAAACTCGTCGGCATTGCTGGCCAGTCGCAACGTTGCGGTGGCAACGACGCGGATCTGATCGCGCGGGATATCCTGCAATCTTTCAGAAAACAGCTTCAGGCATTGCCAGCCCCGTTGCATCGCTTCCTGAGAAAGCAGGTTATGTTTATCCAGACCGGCTGCCAGACGCACTTTGCGCTTAATTCTGGCGAGGGTCTGGATACTGCCTGCCACCTCACGCACCACCAGCATGTGAAAGCTGTTAGAACCCAGATCAATCGCTGCATACAGTGAGGTGGAACTTAGCATAGGTTATCAGCCCGGACGTTTACGGTTGCTACGTGGTGCACTGCTGCGACGTGAAGACGAATTGCTGTTGCGACGCGGGCCGTTACCGGTGCGCGTGCGGGCAAGACGTTTTGCAGGAGGCAAATCAGTTAACAGCGCATCGCTGTTGTATTTACTGACCGGAATGCTGTGACCGGTGTAAGTTTCAATCGCCGGCAGATTCAGGGCATATTCTTCACAAGCCAGGCTGATGGAATGGCCACTCAGACCCGCGCGGCCAGTACGGCCAATACGGTGAACGTAATCTTCACAGTCGTCAGGCAAGTCGTAGTTAAAGACGTGCGTCACGGCAGGAATGTGCAAGCCACGGGCAGCAACGTCAGTCGCGACCAGAATGTCCAGCGTGCCTTTGGTGAAGTCTTCCAGAACGCGCAGGCGTTTTTTCTGTGGGACATCGCCGGTCAGCAAGCCAACGCGATGACCATCGGCAGCCAGATGGCCCCAGACGTCTTCACAGCGGTGTTTGGTATTGGCGAAAATAATGCAGCGATCTGGCCATTCTTCTTCAATCAGCGTCTGCAGCAGGCGCATTTTTTCTTCATTTGAAGGGTAGAACAGCTCTTCCTGAATACGGTGACCGGTTTTTTGTTCCGGTTCGATTTCGATCGATTCGGCATTATTCATGTTTTCAAACGCCAGCTCTTTCACACGATAGGAAAGCGTTGCTGAGAACAGCATGTTCAGGCGTTGATTAGCAGGTGGCATCCGGCGGAACAACCAGCGGATATCTTTGATGAAGCCCAGATCGAACATACGGTCTGCTTCATCCAGCACCACCACCTGAATCGCGCCCAGGTCGATGTGGTTCTGTTTGGTGTAATCGATTAAACGGCCAGTGGTTCCGATCAGGATGTCCACGCCGCTTTCCAGCACTTTAAGCTGTTTGTCGTAACCGTCGCCGCCATAGGCCAGACCTAATTTCAGTCCGGTTGACTCAGATAATGCTTCGGCGTCGGAATGGATCTGCACCGCAAGTTCGCGGGTAGGTGCCATGATCAAGGCACGCGGCTGGTTAGTCTTACGACCTTCCGCAGCAGGGTGAGAAAGCAGATAATGGAAAGTAGACGCTAGAAAAGCCAGCGTCTTGCCGGTACCGGTTTGCGCCTGACCTGCAACATCACGCCCAGCGAGCGTGATTGGCAATGCCAATGCCTGAATAGGAGTGCAGTAATGGAAGCCTTTCTTTTCAAGGGCTTCTACTGCCAGCGGGTGCAGGGCGAAGTCGGAAAACTTCTGTTCGGTCAAGTGTGTTTTGCTCATAGTGTGGTAGAATATCAGCTAACTATTGCTTTACGAAAGCGTATCCGGTGAAATAAAGTCAACCTAATGTTGGTTAATGCTACATCAACAAGGTAAAGATAATCCTTTGGAGTAAACATGAGCGATAAAATTATTCACCTGACCGATGACAGTTTCGACAACGACGTATTGAAAGCCGAAGGGCTGGTGCTGGTCGATTTCTGGGCAGAGTGGTGCGGTCCATGTAAAATGATCGCTCCGATTCTGGATGAAATTGCCACTGAGTTCGAAGGCAAGCTGACCATCGCAAAACTGAATATCGATGAAAACCCAGGTACTGCACCTAAATACGGCATCCGTGGTATTCCTACCCTGCTGTTATTTAAAGGCGGCGAAGTCGCAGCAACTAAAGTTGGCGCACTGTCGAAAGGTCAGCTGAAAGAGTTCTTAACAGCTAATCTGTAATCGGTCGGGATGACCAAAGCCAGGTGTTTAGCGGGCTGCCGTGTTTTTCACATTGTCCGCTAGACGCCTGTCAAGAAGCATGCTAAGTTTAGACTTACTGCAAATAGAGCTTACCTGTAGTTTGATTCTTACGTTTTACTCTGTTGTGTCAAAAACATCTGCCTGATAGTTTCTTTGAATAATAATTAAATTGAACTGGCACTGTGCTTGACCATCTAACGGTTTTAACAAAATCGGCTTTAAGACACCTTCAATATCAGCACTGCCCCTCAAGAATCGCCCGCGAGCGACTACCTGCGGCTGGATTTTCGGGCTGTTATTTAAGTGTCATACAATAAACAGGCATGGATGACCCTGCCATACCCATTCACGACAGATGTTCGAGACATACCCCGAGTTTAAGAACCCACCATTATGAATCTTACCGAATTAAAGAATACGCCGGTCTCTGACCTGATTGCACTCGGCGAAAATATGGGACTGGAAAACCAGGCCCGCATGCGCAAGCAAGACATTATCTTTTCAATATTGAAGCAGCATGCGAAAAGCGGAGAAGACATCTTCGGTGATGGCGTACTGGAGATATTGCAGGATGGATTTGGTTTCCTCCGCTCCGGAGACAGTTCCTACCTCGCAGGCCCCGACGACATCTACGTATCTCCAAGCCAAATCCGCCGCTTCAACCTTCGCACTGGCGACACCATTTCCGGTAAAATCCGCCCACCTAAAGAAGGTGAACGTTATTTTGCCCTGTTGAAAGTTAACGAAGTTAACTACGACAAACCAGAAAACGCCCGCAGCAAAATCCTGTTCGAAAACTTAACCCCTCTGCATGCAAATTCACGTCTGCGTATGGAACGTGGTAACGGTTCAACAGAAGATTTGACCGCTCGCGTACTGGATCTGGCCTCCCCAATCGGTCGCGGCCAACGTGGTCTGATTGTGGCTCCGCCGAAAGCCGGTAAAACGATGCTGCTGCAAAATATCGCGACCAGCATTGCGTACAACCATCCTGATTGCGTACTGATGGTGCTGCTGATCGACGAACGTCCGGAAGAAGTGACCGAGATGCAGCGTCTGGTGAAAGGTGAAGTGATCGCTTCCACCTTTGACGAACCGGCATCCCGTCACGTTCAGGTCGCCGAAATGGTGATCGAGAAGGCGAAACGTCTGGTTGAGCACAAGAAAGACGTGATCATTTTGCTGGACTCCATTACCCGTCTGGCGCGTGCCTACAACACCGTGGTGCCTGCGTCCGGTAAAGTCCTGACCGGTGGTGTCGACGCCAACGCCTTGCACCGTCCGAAACGTTTCTTCGGTGCAGCACGTAACGTGGAAGAGGGCGGCAGCCTGACCATCATCGCGACCGCACTGGTCGATACCGGTTCTAAAATGGATGAAGTTATCTATGAAGAATTTAAAGGTACCGGCAACATGGAATTACACCTGGCGCGTAAAATCGCTGAAAAACGTGTCTTCCCTGCCATCGACTACAACCGCTCTGGTACCCGTAAGGAAGAGCTGTTGACCACGTCCGAAGAGCTGCAAAAAATGTGGATCCTGCGCAAAATTATTCATCCGATGGGTGAGATTGATGCGATGGAATTCCTCATCAACAAGCTTGCTATGACCAAGACCAATGACGACTTCTTCGACATGATGAAACGTTCGTAATTTGGTGTAAAAGTCAGACAAACGCCACGCACAGTCGTGGCGTTTTTTGCTTTTGGTAGCTACCATAACGCTACTTTGGCGAGATCATCAGGTTATTCGGATAATAGCTGATGGTTTTTCCATTGCCCTTTCTCTATCGTGTCGGCAAATTGCCCGGCAATAGGGCAACAGATAAGGTATTGCCTGAGACAAAACCATAACTGTCACCATAGGATGTGTTGCAAGGCTATGAAGTTAAAAACTTTTTTGCTCTCAAATCCACGCACCTTATTTTTGCAGAGATCTCTTAACTGTGAATTTACTCAATATGAGTACTGAACTCGTCTTCGTTTTCCTGTTTTCATTCCTGTTTTTATTCGTCGCCAGGAAGATGGCGAATATCATCGGTCTGGTCGATAAGCCCAATTACCGCAAGCGTCACCAGGGGATGATCCCACTGGTCGGCGGCATTTCTGTGTACGCAGGGATCTGCTTTACCTTTTTGATCACGGATTACCGCATTCCTCACTCTTCGCTGTATCTGCTGTGCGCCGGGTTGCTGGTCTTTGTCGGTGCGCTGGATGACCGCTACGATATCAGTGTCAAAATTCGTGCTCTGGTGCAGGCCGGCGTGGCTGTTGCGATGATGAGTTGTGCCAATCTTACCTTGCGCAATCTCGGGCATATTATCGGCCCGTGGGAAATGCTGCTGGGGCCATTTGGTTATCTCTTTACCCTGTTTGCTGTCTGGGCCGCGATAAACGCCTTTAATATGGTGGATGGTATCGATGGCCTGCTTGGCGGCCTGTCTTGCGTCAGTTTTGGCGCGATGGGTATCGTGATGTATGACAGCGGGCACATGGAACTTGCGTTGTGGTGCTTCGCCATGATTGCCGCCACCTTGCCGTATATCTTGCTGAACCTGGGGATTCTGGGGCCGCGTTATAAAGTCTTTATGGGGGATGCGGGCAGCACATTGATAGGTTTCACTGTCATCTGGATCCTGTTGCAAAGCACGCAAGGCGAGTCACATCCGATGAATCCGGTGACCGCACTCTGGCTGATTGCGATCCCCCTGATGGACATGATTGCTATCATGTACCGTCGTCTGCGTAAGGGCATGAGCCCGTTTTCGGCCGATCGTCAGCATATTCATCATCTGATCATGCGCGCCGGTTTTACTCCCCGTCAGGCCTTTGTTTTGATCACCTTATCAGCGGCGATACTGGCTGCTATCGGTGTTATTGGTGAGCATCTTTCCTTTGTGCCTGAGTGGGTCATGCTTATCCTGTTCTTCTTCGCATTCCTGCTTTACGGGGTTTGCATAAAACGCGCCTGGCGTGTTGCGCGGTTTATTAAACGGATAAAAAGACGCTTTCGTCGCTCGACCGTTTGTTAATCTTTCTCTCTTTTATGCAGGGGCAAACTGGCTGTGGATAAACCAGAAATGATAAGAAACCAGAACGAACATACCATCGAGAATGAACTTGATATCCGTGGCCTGTGTTGCACCTTATGGAAAGGGAAATTCTGGATCGCAGGTCTGGCAATACTGTTTGCTTTAGTGGCGCTTGGGTCGACTTACCTGATGAAACAGGAGTGGAGTTCCACGGCGATCACCGATCGTCCTACCGTGAATAACCTGTCGTCCTATTTCTCTCAGGCACAGTTCCTGCGCAATTTAGATATACGTAATGCGCTGCAGTCCGACAACAACCGTCCGCCCATCTCTGAGGAGGCGTACAATGAATTTGTCATGCAACTGGCTGCCTACGATACCCGTCGTGACTTCTGGATGCAGAGCCCGTATTACAAACAGCGTCAGGAAAATGATCCCCGCGCGGATGCAGTGTTGCTGGATGAGCTGATTAACGACATTCAGTTCACCGCCCGTGACGACGCGAAAGTACCCAATGATATTGTCAAACTGACCGCTGAAAACGCCCCAGATGCCAATAAACTGTTGCGCCAGTATGTGAATTTCGCCAGCGCCCGTGCC
The DNA here is from genome assembly GCF_021276285.1 of Rahnella victoriana. NCBI lineage: Bacteria > Pseudomonadati > Pseudomonadota > Gammaproteobacteria > Enterobacterales > Yersiniaceae > Rahnella > Rahnella victoriana. The sequence goes on along the minus strand of NZ_CP089919.1, from coordinate 1,478,088 downwards.
GCACAGCATTTATATGACGAGCTGGAAGGCGCATGGGCGGCGCGTACGCAGTCCATGAAAGCGCAGGTGAAGCGTCAGGAAGAAGTCGCGCAGACTATTTTCAAACGTACAATGAACAACACTGAGCAGGCGCTGAAGATTGCTCAGCAACAAAATATCACTAAAAGCGTGACGGACACGCCTGCCGAAGAACTGCCTGATTCCGACATGTTCCTGCTGGGAACGCCGATGCTGAAAGCGCGGTTAGAATTATTGCAGGCTTCCGGGCCGGGGTATGATCTGGATTACGATCAGAACCGGGCGATGCTGTCGACACTGAATGTCGGCCCGACACTGACGGCGAAATTCCAGACTTACCGTTATCTCAGAACCCCTGAAGAGCCGGTGAAACGCGACAGTCCGCGCCGGGCCTTGCTGATGATCATGTGGGGCATTGTCGGCGGTTTAACCGGTGCAGGCGTTGCGCTGACCCGCCGTAAAAACAAGAGAAACACATTGTGAAAGTGTTGACGATTTTCGGCACCCGTCCGGAGGCCATTAAAATGGCGCCGCTGGTGCATGCGTTGTCGCAGGATGCGGCCTTTGAATCCCGGGTGTGTGTCACGGCACAACACCGTGAAATGCTCGATCAGGTCTTGAGGCTCTTTGAAATCACCCCGGATTATGATCTCAATATCATGAAACCGGGGCAGGGGCTGACAGAAATCACCAGCCGGATCCTGACCGGCCTGAAGCCTGTTTTGGACGAATTCAGACCCGACGTGGTGCTGGTGCATGGTGATACGACAACGACCTTATCGGCCAGTCTGGCAGCCTTTTATCATCAGATCCCGGTCGGGCACGTTGAAGCGGGTTTGCGTACCGGCGATCTGTCCTCGCCATGGCCGGAAGAGGGCAACCGTGTCTTGACCGGCCATCTGGCAAAGTGGCACTTTGCGCCCACCGAAAATGCCCGGACCAATTTACAGCGGGAAGGCATTTCTGCTGACGGCATTTTTGTCACCGGGAATACGGTGATTGATGCGTTGCTCTGGGTGCGTGACCGCGTCAAAAATGACACTTCACTGGCGCAGCAACTGGCTGAAAACTATCCCTTCCTTGATGCGGCTAAAAAACTGATTTTAGTGACCGGCCATCGTCGCGAAAGCTTTGGCGGTGGATTTGAACGGATTTGCTCGGCGCTGGCAGAAATTGCCCGCCAGCATCCGGACGTACAGATTGTGTATCCGGTGCATCTCAATCCGAACGTCAGCGAACCGGTAAACCGTATTCTGCAAGGCATTGATAATATTATTCTGATCGACCCGCAGGATTACCTGCCGTTTGTGTATCTGATGGATAAAGCCTGTCTGATCCTGACGGATTCCGGCGGGGTGCAGGAAGAAGCGCCCTCGCTGGGCAAACCTGTGCTGGTCATGCGGGAAACCACGGAGCGGCCGGAAGCCGTTGATGCGGGAACTGTCCGGCTGGTGGGAACCGATCCCGCGACAATCGTCGAGGAAGTCAACCGACTGCTGAACAATGAAGATGAATACAACAGCATGAGCCGGGCGCACAATCCTTACGGCGACGGGGATGCCTGTCGCCATATTCTTGACGCACTGAAAAATCATTGGGTAGCACAATGAGTTTTAATACTATTTCTGTCATCGGGCTGGGTTACATCGGTCTGCCGACTGCCGCGGCTTTTGCATCTCGCCAGAAAAAAGTGGTCGGCGTGGACATCAGCCAGCACGCGGTTGACACCATTAACCGTGGCGCGATCCATATCGTTGAACCCGATCTCGACCTGCTGGTGAAGCAGGCCGTGGACGCGGGTTTTTTGCATGCAGTGACCCGTCCTGAACCTGCCGATGCTTTTCTGATCGCCGTCCCGACGCCGTTTATGGGCGATCACCTGCCGGACATGAAATTCGTTGAGTCCGCAGCGCGTTCCGTCGCGCCAGTGCTTAAGAAAGGCGATCTGATCATTCTGGAATCGACATCGCCGGTCGGCGCAACGGAGCAAATGGCCGCATGGCTGGCCGAAGCGCGCCCTGATCTGCGCTTCCCGCAACAGGCTGGCGAACAGGCTGATGTCAATATCGCGTATTGCCCGGAGCGTGTTTTACCGGGGCAGGTGATGGTTGAGCTGATTAAAAATGACCGCGTGATCGGCGGCATGACACCACTGTGTTCGCAACGTGCCAGCGAGTTATACAACATTTTCCTCAAGGGAGAATGTGTCATCACCAACTCCCGTACTGCTGAAATGTGCAAGCTGACCGAAAACAGCTTCCGCGACGTCAACATTGCTTTTGCCAATGAACTGTCACTGATTTGTGATGCGCAGGGAATCAATGTCTGGGAGCTGATCCGTCTGGCAAACCGTCATCCGCGTGTGAACATTTTGCAGCCTGGACCGGGCGTGGGCGGTCACTGCATCGCGGTTGATCCGTGGTTTATTGTGGCGCAAAACCCTGAGCTGGCGCGGATTATCCGCACCGCGCGTGAAGTGAATGACAGTAAACCACACTGGGTGGTGGATCGCGTGAAAGCGGCGCTCGCCGATTGCCTCACGACAACCGGCAAACGTGCCGCCGAGATCAAAATCGCCTGTTTTGGTCTGGCGTTTAAACCGAATATCGATGACCTGCGCGAAAGCCCGGCAGTCGAAGTCACACACCTTATTGCGGACTGGCACGCCGGGGAAACCTGGGCCGTTGAGCCTAATGTTCAGCAACTGCCAGCCTCCCTGAACGGTAAAGTCACCCTGCATACGCTTGATGATGCGCTGAAAGAGGCCGATCTGCTGGTTATGCTGGTCGATCATCAGTCGTTCAAGGCGATCCCTGCCGATCACATTGAGCAATCATGGATTGTGGATACCAAAGGGGTATGGCGTTGAAAAAAATACTGGTCACCGGCGGAGCAGGCTTTATTGGCTCTGCGGTCGTCAGACATATCATTCAGAGCACAGCGGATAAGGTTATCGTTGTCGATAAACTGACTTACGCCGGAAACCTCGATTCATTAGCGGAAGTCTCAGACGATCCCCGTTATGCCTTTGAACAGGTGGATATTAATGATCGGCCGGCGCTGGATGCTGTTTTCTCTCGCCATCAGCCTGATGCCGTGATGCATCTGGCGGCTGAAAGTCATGTCGACCGCTCTATTGACGGTCCGGCGGCCTTTATCGAAACGAATGTGGTGGGCACTTATCAGTTGCTGGAAGCGGCTCGTCAGTACTGGCAGACCCTGCCGGAACCCGCGCGGCAGGCATTCCGTTTCCACCATATTTCTACGGATGAAGTGTTTGGCGATCTGGAAGCAACCGATGCACAGTTCACCGAAACAACGGCTTATGCACCAAGCAGCCCTTACTCTGCGTCTAAAGCGGCCAGCGATCATCTGGTGAGGGCGTGGCTGCGCACCTACGGGCTGCCGACATTGGTGACCAATTGCTCCAACAATTACGGCCCGTACCATTTTCCTGAAAAATTGATCCCGTTGGTGATCCTCAATGCATTAGCCGGTAAACCTCTGCCGGTGTATGGCGATGGCGGACAGATCCGCGACTGGCTTTATGTTGAAGATCATGCGCGCGCGTTATATCAGGTTGTGACGGAAGGTGGCGTGGGCGAAACCTACAATATCGGTGGTCATAACGAGCGTAAAAATATTGAGGTCGTCAGGGGCATTTGTGAACTGCTGGAAGAACTGGTGCCGCAGAAGCCCGGTCACCTTGCGCATTACCGCGATTTAATCACATTCGTTAAAGACCGGCCGGGGCACGACCTCCGTTACGCGATTGATGCAGGCAAAATTGAGCGTGAACTGGGATGGAAACCGGCAGAAACCTTCGAAACGGGTTTACGTAAAACGGTGATGTGGTATCTGAATAATCAAACCTGGTGGCAGCGCGTTCAGGACGGCGGCTACCGTGGTGAGCGTCTGGGTCTGAAGGACTGATGTTTACTCTGCAAGGTTCAACGGAGGATAAGCGATGAAAGGCATTATTTTGGCCGGTGGCTCTGGCACCCGGTTGCACCCGATCACGCGTGGCATGTCGAAACAGCTGTTGCCGATTTATGACAAGCCGATGATTTACTACCCGTTATCTGTGCTGATGCTGGCAGGTATCCGCGATATTCTGATTATCACTACGCCGGAAGATAAACCTTTCTTCCAGCGTCTGCTGGGCAATGGGGAAGAATTTGGTATCAGGCTGACGTATGCCGAGCAGCCAAGCCCGGATGGCCTGGCACAAGCTTTTCTGATTGGCGAAGAATTTATTGATGGTCAGCCGACTTGTCTGGTGCTGGGCGACAATATCTTCTTTGGACAGGGTTTCAGCCCGAAACTGCGCTCGGTCGCTGCCCGTGATAAAGGTGCCACCGTCTTTGGTTATCAGGTGATGGATCCTGAGCGTTTTGGCGTTGTGGAATTCGATGACGATTTCCGGGCTTTATCTATTGAAGAAAAACCGGCGCATCCAAAATCCAAATGGGCCGTCACCGGTTTGTATTTCTATGACAATCAGGTGGTGGATTTCGCCAAACAGGTTAAACCTTCCTCACGCGGCGAACTCGAAATTACCTCCATCAACCAGATGTACCTTGAAAGCGGCGAACTGTCGGTCGAGTTACTGGGCCGTGGCTTCGCCTGGCTGGATACCGGCACCCATGACAGTCTGATCGAAGCCAGCTCGTTCGTGCAGACCGTTGAAAAACGTCAGGGCTTCAAAATTGCCTGTCTGGAAGAGATTGGCTGGCGTAATGGCTGGTTAGACGATGAAGGCGTAAAACGCGCCGCCCGGACGTTGGCAAAAACGGGTTACGGGCAGTATTTACTGGATTTGCTCCATGCGCGTCCACGGCAATATTGAGCCGCTGGGCTGGGAGAGCGATTTCTTTCAGCTTAAAAGCGCCCGCCTGACGCCGGATGCTTCTGCGCCGGAAATCACGCCGCAGAGGCTGGATCAGTATGCGCTGGTGCAGGCGAAAGTGGATGCCGGTGAGACAGACACACTGGACGCACTTTCTGTGCTGGGTTTCCGGCTGGCAGAGGGCGAGACGGATGTTTGTGTGCGGATCGGGCCTTCCGATCTCGGGCTACCGGCGGGACGCCTCGCGGTTCCGGAGGATATGCCCGAGGTGGCCGCGATTGCCCGTCAGGCATTTCGCTTCAGCCGTTTTCGCTCGCCCTGGTATCAGCCCGAAGACAGCGGCCGCTTTTATGCGACGTGGGCGGAGAAAGCCGTATCAGGCACGTTCGACCATCTTTGCCTGTGGGTCGATGATGAGCAGGGCAACAGTCTGGGTTTTGTGACGCTGCGAACGCTGCCCGATGGCGAAGCGCGTATTGGTCTGCTTGCCGTCCGGCCTGAATGTCAGGGACGGGGAGCAGGCAAAAAATTAATGGCGGCTGCGAAAAAATGGTCTGCTGAACAGGGCGTGTCGCGTTTATATGTCGCCACGCAAACCAGCAACCTCGCGGCCTTAAATCTTTATCTCGCCAGCGGTGGCACCGTCACCGGCACGGCATATTGGTTGTACAGGTGAAACGATGATCCCTTTTAACGCGCCACCGGTGGCAGGTACTGAACTTGATTTCATGCGCGAGGCGATGAGCAGCGGCAAATTATGCGGTGACGGCGGATTTACCCTGCGTTGCCAGCAATGGTTCGAAACGCGCTTTAACTGTCCGAAAGTTTTGCTGACGCCTTCCTGTACGGCATCGCTGGAAATGGCCGCGTTATTGCTGGATATCCAGCCCGGCGACGAAGTGATCATGCCAAGTTTCACCTTTGTCTCGACCGCCAACGCGTTTGTGTTACGCGGGGCAAAAATCGTCTTTGTGGATGTCCGCCCGGACACCATGAACATCGATGAAACCCTGATAGAAGCCGCCATCACCGACAAAACCAAAGTGATTGTCCCGGTGCATTACGCGGGCGTGGCCTGTGAGATGGACACCATTATGGCGCTGGCCGACAAGTATCGCCTGTTTGTGGTGGAAGACGCCGCGCAGGGCGTGATGTCGACTTACAAAGGCAAAGCGCTGGGCACGATCGGGCATATTGGCTGCTTCAGTTTTCACGAAACCAAGAATTACACCGCAGGCGGTGAAGGCGGCGCGACGCTGATTAACGACGCGAAGCTGATTGACCGTGCGGAAATCATTCGCGAAAAAGGCACCAACCGCAGCCAGTTCTTCCGTGGTCAGGTGGATAAATACACCTGGCGCGACATTGGTTCCAGCTATCTGATGTCCGATTTGCAGGCCGCGTATCTGTGGGGAAATCTCGACGCCGCTGAGAAAATTAACCAGCGCCGTCTGGCCATCTGGAACCAGTATTATGAGGCGTTGCAGGATCTGGCCGACGCGGGGCGCGTGCAGTTGCCTTCTGTCCCGCAAGATTGCGTGCAAAACGCCCACATGTTCTATGTGCGCCTGAATGATATTGAAGATCGTGATGCGTTCATCCGCCATATGAAAGCGGCGGATATCCTGACCGTATTCCATTACATCCCGCTGCATGCCTGTCCGGCGGGCGAAGAATTTGGTCGTTTTGCGGGCGTCGATCGCTTCACGACAAAAGAGAGCGAGCGTCTGGTGCGCCTGCCTTTGTTCTATAACATGACCGATGACACGCAGCGCGCGGTGATCGCGGCCATGCTGCAATATTTCGCCTGATATGTCGCTGGCAAAAGCGTCAGTCTGGACCGCCGGTTCCACGCTGATTAAAATCGGTGCCGGACTGCTGGTGGTAAAATTGCTGGCGGTGACGTTCGGGCCGGATGGCGTCGGGCAGGCGGGGAATTTCCGTCAGCTGGTGACCGTCCTGGGCGTGCTGTCCGGTGCCGGTATTTTCAACGGTATCACCAAATATGTGGCTGAACATCATCAGGATCCCGCCCGGCTAAACGCCGTGCTGGGGACGTCGTCGTCGCTGATTTTAGGTTTTTCGGCGCTGCTGGCGGCGGTGTTTCTGATAGCGGCCGCCCCGATCAGCGTCGGATTATTCGGGCACGATCGTTATCAGTCCGTTGTCCGTGCCGTGGCGTTTATTCAGATGGGGATTGCCTGCGCCAACTATTTTCAGGCCATCCTGAAAGGTTACCGCGATGCCATGGGCAACGCGCTGGCAGTGATCGGTGGCAGTCTGATCGGTTTACTGGCCTATTTGTTGTGTTTCAAACTGGGTGGCTACGAAGGCGCGCTGGCCGGTCTGGCACTGGTGCCTGCGCTGGTCATGGTGCCTGCCGGGGCGATGCTGTGGCGGCGAAAATCCTTCCCGCTGGCGTATCTGAAACCGGGCTGGGATCGCTTTATTGCCAGCCATCTGGGAAAATTCACGCTGATGGCGCTGATCACCTCCGTCACCTTACCGGTGGCGTATGTGATGATGCGAAATCTGCTGGCGGCGCATTACAGCTGGAAAGACGTGGGGATCTGGCAGGGGGTCAGCAGCATTTCTGATGCCTATCTGCAATTTATCACCGCCTCGTTCAGCGTGTATTTATTGCCGACTTTATCGCGCCTGACCGACAAAAAAGACGTGACGCGCGAAATCGTCAAATCGCTGAAGTTCGTATTGCCCGCCGTGGCGGCCGTCAGTTTTACGGTCTGGCTGTTACGGGATTTCGCCATCTGGCTGCTGTTTTCTTCTCAGTTTGTGGCGATGCGTGACCTGTTCGCCTGGCAACTGGTCGGTGACGTTCTGAAAGTCGGCTCGTATGTTTTTGGGTATCTGGTGATCGCCAGAGCTTCTCTGCGTTTTTACGTGCTGACTGAAATCAGCCAGTTCGCGTTACTGACCGGATTCTCACACTGGTTGATCCCGATACGGGGTTCTCTGGGCGCAGCGCAGGCCTATATGGCGACCTATGTCGTTTATTTCGCCCTGTGCTGCACCGTATTTGTTATTTATCGTAGACGAGCATGACAACGCTGATTCACGTTTTGGGATCTGACATTCCCCACCATAATGTCACCGTGCTGCGCTTTTTTAATGATGTTCTGGCCGAATGCGCGCCTGAAAAGCTGATTTATCATTTTATGGTGGCGACAGCGGATGCGTCGGCCTTTGCCGAATTTACGCGTCTGGACATCCGGGTTTATCCGGATAAAAAATCGCTGGCGGACGCGGTGATTGCCCGTGCGCAGGATCGCACCCATCACTTTTTCTTCCACGGGCAATTTAACCCGACCCTGTGGATTGCCCTGCTGACCGGTAAAATTAAATCGCAGCAGGCCAGCTGGCATATCTGGGGTGCCGATCTTTATGAATCTGCCGGAAGCCTGAAATTCCGCCTGTTCTATCTTTTACGACGGCTGGCGCAGGGGCGGATCGGTCACGTATTCGCCACCCGTGGCGACCTGATTCATTTCCATCAGCGACACCCGCGTGTGCCGTCGTCGTTACTCTATTTCCCGACGCGGATGGATCCGGCGCTGACGCTTTCAGCCGAACAAGCGGAACCGGAAGGGCCCATGACCGTGCTGGTCGGTAATTCCGGCGATCGCAGTAACCGTCATAGTGAAGCGCTGCGTTCGCTGCATCAGCAGTTTGGCGCGGATATCCGGGTGATTATTCCGATGGGGTATCCGGCCAATAATGACGGTTATATCGAACAGGTGCGCACTGAGGCGCTGAAGTGGTTTGCGCCCGAAAACATTGAACTGATGACCGGTTCAATGCCTTTTGCGGATTACCTTGATGTGTTGCGCCGTTGCTCGCTGGGCTATTTTATCTTTGACCGCCAGCAGGGTATCGGCACACAGTGTTTGCTGATCCAGTTCGGCGTGCCGTTTGTGGTCAGCCGTCAGAATCCGTTCTGGCAGGATCTGGCCGAGCAGCATCTTCCGGTGCTGTTTTACGGTGATGCGCTGGATGCCAGAACCTTGGCGGAAGCGCGTCGTCAGTTACTGCATACTGATCGCCACAACATTGCGTTCTTTAATCCGAATTACATCGCGGGCTGGCAACAGGCGTTGCTGCTGGCGGCGGGAGAAACATCATGACACTGGCACAGCTTGGCGGCCTGTCTGTGGTTTACGGCTTCTCGCTGCTGTTCATCCTGACCCTGACGTATAAAGAATTTCGCCGTGTGCGTTTTAACTTCAACGTCTTGTTTTCACTGCTCTATCTGCTGACGTTTTACTTTGGCTTCCCGCTGACCTGTCTGCTGGTTTTCCAGTTTGATGTCCAGGTCGTGCCGGTGGAAAACCTGTTGCAGGCCATGCTGGCCGCCACCTGTTTCTACGCCATTTATTACGTCAGTTACAAAACGCGGCTCAGGGCAAAGCGTGAGGGGCCGTCACGTCCGCTGTTTACCATGAACCGCGTGGAAACCCATCTGACCTGGATAATGCTGGCGCTGATTGCCATTGTTACCGTTTCCATCTTCTTTATGCATAACGGTTTTCTGCTGTTTAAGCTCAAATCTTACAGCCAGATATTTTCCAGTGATGTGTCCGGCGTGGCGCTCAAACGTTTCTTCTACTTCTTCCTTCCGGCGATGCTGGTGGTGTTCTTTCTCAAACCCGATCCGCGCCGCTGGCTGTTTTTCCTGGTCAGCACCGTCGCGTTTGGTTTGCTGACTTACATTATCGTCGGCGGTACACGGGCGAACATCATCATCGCCTTCGCGCTGTTTTTGTTTATCGGCATTGTCCGTGGCTGGATCAGTTTGTGGATGCTGGCGGCGGCGGGCGTGCTCGGTATCGTCGGCATGTTCTGGCTGGCGCTGAAACGCTACGGCCTGAACGTCAGCGGCCCGGAAGCGTTTTATACCTTCCTGTATCTGACGCGTGATACCTTCTCACCGTGGGAAAATCTGGGGCTGCTGCTGCAAAATTACGACAAAATCAGCTTCCAGGGGCTGGCGCCTATCGTCCGCGATTTCTATGTCTTTATTCCGACCTGGCTATGGCATGACCGGCCGGGCATCGTGCTCAACTCAGCCAACTATTTCACCTGGGACGTGCTGGATAACCATTCCGGGCTGGCGATATCGCCGACGCTGATCGGTTCGCTGGTGGTCATGGGCGGCGTGTGGTTTATTCCGCTGGGCGCGGTGGCGGTCGGGATGATCATTAAATGGTTCGACTGGTTGTACGAAAAAGGCAAGGCGGACACCAACCCCTACAAAGCGGCCATCCTGCAAAGTTTCTGCTTTGGTGCGGTGTTCAATATGATCGTGCTTGCCCGCGAAGGCGTGGATTCCTTCTTCTCGCGGGTGGTCTTTTTCTGTGTTGTTTTCGGTGCCTGTCTGGTCGCCGCAAAATTACTGTACTGGATGTTTGACGCTGCCGGGCTGATCCGTGCCAAAATGCCGGCCGGAAAAAACCTCATGGAGCCTCTGGCCGTAAGGACAATGAATGAATCAGGAGAATAACGTTCCACAATACGATATTCGTGGAATACGCCTTTGGGGCTTTCGCAGTATGGCCCATTTTCTCGATTATCTTTTTGCCGGTCATCAGGTCAAAACCGGCGCGCTGGTGGCGATGAATGCCGAAAAACTGCTGACCGTCGAAAGCAACCCGGAAATGAACGCACTGATCAGTCAGGCGGAATATAAATATGCCGACGGGATCAGCATCGTGCGGGCCATCCGCCGTAAATACCCGCAGGCCAGGATTTCGCGCATTGCCGGTGCCGATCTCTGGGAAGGGCTGATGCAGCGCGCAGGCCGCGAGGGCACGCCGGTCTTTCTGATCGGCGGCAAAGCGGATGTGCTGGCGCAGACGGAAGCGAAACTGCGCGCGCAGTGGAACGTCAATATTGTTGGCAGTCAGAACGGCTATTTCCCGCCGGATCAGCGTGCGGCGTTATTCGAACGGGTGAAAAGCAGCGGCGCTGCCATTGTGACGGTGGCGATGGGCTCGCCAAAGCAGGAAATCCTGATGCGCGATTGCCGCCTTGTGCATCCCGACGCCCTCTATATGGGGATTGGCGGAACTTATGATGTCTTCACCGGCCATGTGAAACGCGCGCCAAAAATCTGGCAAAAAATGGGGCTGGAATGGTTCTACCGCCTGATTTTACAACCGAGCCGTTTGCGCCGTCAGCTTAAGCTGCTCAAATTCGTTCGCTATTACTACACCGGTCGCCTGTAAAACTTGCGCCGCGCGGGATTTTAAGCGCGGCGTTGTACCTCTCATTTCATTTCGCGCGTTACCGCCGTTTGCATCCCGTCTTGTCTGGCAATGCGTATCTTTCTTCATTGTGGTTTGCAACTCATCCTGAAATGCGGAACCATAACGCCGTTTTTCCGCCTTCAGCGGGGGAATATCACAATAAAAATAACATTCCGGTCATTCCGGAAGGCAAATGCAAACACGAGAAATTGAGGATTTATGGCGAATCAAGAAGAAAAGGGTGGGCTACACCGGGGGCTTGAGGCAAGGCACATCGAGCTGATAGCACTGGGCGGCACCATTGGTGTCGGATTGTTTATGGGCGCGGCGAGTACCCTGAAATGGGCGGGGCCGTCGGTCTTGCTGGCCTATATTCTGGCCGGGGTGTTCGTCTTCTTTATCATGCGTTCTATGGGCGAGATGCTGCATCTGGAGCCGGTAGCCGGTTCGTTTGCCGTCTATGCCCATAAATATCTGGGGCCGTATTACGGCTATCTCACCGCATGGAGTTACTGGTTTATGTGGATAGCGGTGGGGATTTCAGAAATCACCGCCATCGGCGTCTATGCACAATACTGGTTCCCCGAGTTGCCACAGTGGATCCCCGCACTGGCCGCCGTCGCCATTGTCGCCGCGGCCAACCTTGCCGCGGTGAAACTGTATGGCGAAATGGAGTTCTGGTTCGCGCTGATCAAAATCACCACCATCATTGTGATGATCGTGGTCGGGCTGGCCGTCATCTTCTTCGGCTTTGGCAACCACGGTGAAGCCGTCGGCTTTGCCAATTTGACCGCGCACGGTGGCTTCTTTGCCGGCGGCTGGAAGGGTTTCCTGTTTGCGCTGTGTATTGTTGTGGCGTCCTATCAGGGCGTGGAACTGGTGGGGATCACCGCCGGTGAAGCGAAGAACCCGCAGGTGACGCTCAAACGTGCAATCAACAACATTCTCTGGCGTATCCTGATTTTCTACGTCGGTGCGATTTTCGTTATCATCACTATCTTCCCGTGGAACGAAATGGGCACTCACGGCAGTCCGTTCGTGCTGACCTTCGCGAAGATTGGTATTGCTTCAGCGGCCGGTATTATTAACTTTGTGGTGCTGACCGCTGCGCTCTCCGGCTGCAACAGCGGCATGTACAGCTGCGGACGCATGTTGTATGCGCTGTCGCAAAACCGTCAGTTGCCCGCGTTGTTAAGCAATGTGTCGAAAAGCGGTGTGCCGGTGTACGGTATTGCGATCACCATTTTGTGTCTGCTGGTCGGTTCGTGCCTGAACTACATCATCCCGAATCCTGAAAAGGTGTTCGTGTATGTCTACAGCGCCAGTGTCCTGCCGGGCATGGTGCCGTGGTTTGTGGTGCTGATCAGCCAGCTGCGTTTCCGCGACGCACATAAAGAGAAACTGAAAAACCATCCGTTCAAATCGATTCTCTTTCCTTATACCAACTATCTGACGCTGATTTTCCTGGCGTGCGTGCTGGTCGGTATGGCGATTAATCCGGATACGCGGGTTTCTTTGCTGGTAGGCGGTATTTTCATCGCGGCGGTGTCGCTGATATACTTCGGCCTCGGCATGCACAAGCGTGCCGCGCAGACGGCAGAAAAAGCAAAATAACGTCGTAAGTCATGGGTGGGGAAGGCAAGACGCTTACTTTTAATGCGTATTGGATAAAGCGTAATCAAACGCAATATTTCTGATAAAAAGCACTAGACAGCCAGACGTTAAAACCGTAGTATCCCCACCCGCAACGGCGCTAAGCGCCCGTAGCTCAGCTGGATAGAGCGCTGCCCTCCGGAGGCAGAGGTCTCAGGTTCGAATCCTGTCGGGCGCACCATTTAGTATGCGCTAGAGTTGCGGTGGAATGTTGAAGTCAGACAGTTCACGTTAGTTAGAGATATGGTGGCTATAGCTCAGTTGGTAGAGCCCTGGATTGTGATTCCAGTTGTCGTGGGTTCGAGTCCCATTAGCCACCCCACTCTAAAAATGGTTTTGTGATGTGACATGCGATGGTGGCGGAATTGGTAGACGCGCTAGCTTCAGGTGTTAGTGTCCTTCGGATGTGAGGGTTCGAGTCCCTCCCTTCGCACCACACACAAAATACATTTAAATGATGCAGTTAGCGTCAGAAAGTAGTAAGATGCACGACATCGGCGAGTAGCGCAGCTTGGTAGCGCAACTGGTTTGGGACCAGTGGGTCGGAGGTTCGAATCCTCTCTCGCCGACCACATTCTAAGAAACCTGCTTTTTAAAGCAGGTTTTTTTTCGTCTGTAGTTAAGAGGATGAGAACCTCCGAAGGAGGTTTGAGCCGAGCGAAGCGAGACCACGTTGCTTTAGCAACGGCCCGCAGGGCAAGCATCGAAGATGCGCATAATCCTCTCTCGCCGACCACATTCTAAGAAACCTGCTTTTTAAAGCAGGTTTTTTTTCGTCTGTAGTAAACCTTTCATTTTCTCTTTCCCGCTTTTGTTGTTTATCCGCGACATACCCGTTTTCTTTTGTCTCTGACGGGAGACATTTATCTCTTTGAAAATCATGCGTTAATTGAGCTGGTGGTTCTGATGTCGTTTACAGACGACAGATCGCCGGGGGCAGGAGAGGGATAACAGCGGTCAGTCAAAAGAGTTATCGCTGCAGTGTAAAATAAAACCCTTTATAATCAACATGATTAAATATTTTTCAGCGGGTATTGCCATAGTGGCACGTCTCCTGCAATATTCCCGCCGTAGATGCTCATTCCACCTATTATGTTTGCTCCGGCTTCATAAACCTGGGAATGATGCAGAGCCAATTTACAGTGCCTATTGTCATCCTGACCGATAACGCTGATGCGCTATCATCCAGAAGGCAAAACGTTGAGTGAGGCACTAAATCTGTTGTCCTGGACCTGATTGTTTTATACACCTGCATAACCGGCAGGTGTTTTTTTTTGCCCATACCCGTCATCCTTTGAGCTGCAGAGGTGTTGGCTGCTCTGAGTCACCCGAATCACTGACTTAAGTCAGCTCATCGGGATTGCTGCGTTAGCCGCCTTTCTGCAACTCAAATGATTTAGGGTATACGTATTAATGACATAAAAAAGGCTCCCGAAGGAGCCTTTCGCAGACAGCAATTTTCTTACGGTTGCTGTGAATTATTCAGCGTCAGCATCAGCCCTTCACGGCGCATCTCCGCCGCTTCAGCCGGTTTGTGCAGTTTATCCAGCGCATCAGCCAGCCAGGCATAATCATAGGCGTCAGGGCGTTGTTTCAGGGCCTCACGGAACGCATCGCTTGCCTGCTGCCATTCACCGTGCTTCATCAGTAACTGACCCAGCGTGCTGCTCAGCAGCGGCGTTGTGCCATTCTGTTTGATCAGCTGACGCAGCGTTTTTTCCAGTTGTTCAGGATTACCCGAACGCAGTTTCGGCATCAGTGCCACCAGACGATCGTCATACTGGCGTTTGAGTCCGTCGAGGATCACTTCCTGCGCCAGATCCTGATCGTTGCATTCAATCAGATGCGTCGCCATCGCCACCTGCAACGCCACTTCATGACGGGTTTTACGGCTCTGATCTTTCCACCAGCGTTTCAGGCCTTCGCTGCCTTCTTCCGCCATCAGCTGATTCATCATGCCGATATAAGCCTGCTCCTGCAGCACACGGATTTCATCGTCGGTATGAATATCGGCTTTCGCCATCGACGGTAAAATCTCCAGCAGCGAGCCGTACGCGCCGGTCAGAAGATATGCCTGCTCCGCCAGACGTAAGACTTCCGGATGGCGTGGCGACTGCCCCAGCAACCGGTCCACGCCATGACGTGCGGCGTGAACTTCGCCACGGGCCAGCTGAATACGGACACGGGTAATGTCGACCGGCATCTGATCGGTATCCGCAATTTCTGCGGCACGTTCCAGATACTGATTGGTACGGATATCATCGCCGCGCTGCTGTGCAGCTTCTGCGGCCAGTAAATAGTTCACCACCGGTTGTTCTGCGTGATCGGCATTGCGCGCCAGCAGTTTTTCCATCTGACGATGGTCGCCTTCTGCCAGTTTGAGCATCGCGGCGTTCGTTTGCTTACGCGCTTTAGAGCTTTTACGCCCGGCAAACCAGCCACGGGTACGAGCACCGGTACGCATGACGCGGCGCAGGATCCATTCAATGAAGAACAGCACCAGAATCAGTACGATCATCATGATGACCAAACCGGTGACGCTGGTCTCGATGTTGTAATTGTCGGTCTGGATCAGGACGTAGCCCTGATGTCCGGCCAGTATCGGGCCGACGATGATGCCGGCAAAGACAATCAGGAATAACACGAAAACTCGTAACATGCGTTATTCCCCCTGCGTGGCGGCGGCGGGCTGCTGAAGCAGGTTACGCACGCGGGTCTGCATCAGTTTTTCCAGCATCGGCTGGCTTTTCAGCTCATCCGGCACATCCATTGAAACAGACTGCTGGCTGAGATTATCCAGATCTTCAAGGAAGGCTTTGGTCGACGGATCGGTCGTATCGAAGTAGGCGCGAACCCAGGTCGAGACACTTTCCAGCGACTGTTTATACACTTCATCCTGATGACGCGGCACGGCCTGCGCGGCGATCAGCAGACGCGAGCGGATATTCTCGCGCAGATACACATCCTGATTCGGTGCCAGCAGCGGTTCGGCACTGGAATCGCGGCGGCGGATGGTGATGAAGTCATCCATAAAGTTGTGCCAGCTTTTGGTCAGGTTCTGACGCCATTCGGCCAGCGAACCAGAGAGGCTGGAGCTGTCATTATCCATCGGAGAATCATCCGTATCATTGTCGGCCAGACGCAGGTTATCCACCTGATTCGACAGCTGATTCAGCTTGAGGATGATGCCGTCGAAATCGACCTGTGTGACAGCCGAAAGGCTGCCCACGTCTTCGTTCAGCGCACGACGCACGTCAATCAGGCTCGGATCGTTCATATCTGCCAGGCTGGCATCGGCACTTTTCAGCAGCGCAGCAGCGGTGGTCACATCCTGATCGCTCCATAATTTGCGACCGGCCAGTTTCACCAGATAATCGGCCTGCGCCAGTAACCAGGTTTTGGCATCGCTGCCGGAAATGCTGGCGACTTTATCCTGTAATTCGTTCAGCTGGCGACTGAGTGAAGCCTGCTGCCGGTCTGCTTCCTGCTGACTTTTCGATTGCTGAGCAAGCAGGGCGGCGATTTGCTGTTTGTCCTGTTGCTGGGTTTTTTGCAGTGCATCGAGTTGTTCAGAAAGTGACTGGTCTGCAGCGGCCTGCGCCAGCGATTGCTGGTGGCCGTGATAGTAAAGACCTGCACCCAGTGCGATCACCAGGACAATGGCGATGGCACCTAATACCGGTGCGGTGCGCTGCTTTTTGCGCAACGTTTTCAGCTCCTGATCCCGGTCGGAAGCGTCTGGCTGGGGGCTCTCAACCGCCGGGGAGATCACAACGTTCTCATCCGGTGCGGAAGGATTTTTTTGTTCCGTCATTTTGGCACATCCCTTAGTCAGGTAATTGTAATGCGCGGATCAGCGCATCATTGTCTGCATTCTCAGCAACCCGAATCGCGCTCCAGCCAAGCTGGCTGGCGAGGGTTGCCAAACGTTCGCTGACCACCACCAGGTTACAGCGCAGTAACCATGAATGTCGGTAGTATTCAGGAACTAACTGGTACAGCTGTTGCAGCATTTCTCCGCTGGTGACGACCAGCGTGTCAATTCCGGCGCGTTGCCACTGGGCACTTTGTTCGCTGGCATCGTAGTAAACCGGGCTGCGCTGGTAACATTCGCAGTAGGTCACCTCCACACCGCGTTCAGCCAGTGTCTCTGCCAGCAATTCGCGTCCGCCATTACCGCGTAATATCAGTGCTTTTTTGCCCTGAATGCGCTGCAATGACGGAAGATTCAGTAATGTCTCGCTGGTTTCGCCATCCTGAGGATAGAGAACCGGCAGGCTGCTGGCCCGGTGAAAAAGCAGGCCCGTGGTGCGTCCGATCGCGTAATAATTTAACGTGTCCGGCCAGCGTGTCGCGGACTGACGCAAGGCGCGGTCAGCGTAATTCACCGCGTGTTGCGAGAGCACAAACACCAGATCCTGCTGATTTAATGAGGATAGCAGGTTCGGCAGCGATGCGAGCTGGTTCCCCGGTGCAAATTCAATCAACGGGGAATGGAAGGCGACCCGACCCAGAGTACGCAGCCGGCTGACCAGTGCTTCTCCTGCCGGAGAGGGGCGGGTGACCAGAATGGTCATTTAGGGGCGTTCCCCTGATAGACCTCATGCAGAATTTCACGCGCGCCGTTGGCCAGCAGCTCTTCTGCCAGATCCACACCCATGCTGTGCGCATTGGCGGAAGGACCACGGCGTTCACCGCATACCATCAGGCTGCCGTCCGGTGCGCCGACCAACGCACGCAACCACAGCTCGTCGCCTTCCAGTTCTGCATAACTGCCAATCGGCACCTGACAGCCGCCTTCAAGGCGCATATTCATGGCGCGTTCAGCCTGCACACGTAATGTGGTTTCACGGTGTGCCAGCGGGGCGAGTAACTCGCGGGTGATATGATCGTCGAGACGGCATTCGATGCCTACGGCACCTTGTCCGACAGCGGGCAGACACTCTTCCGGCGTCATCGCGCAGGTAATGCGGTTTTCCAGACCCAGACGTTTCAGGCCAGCGACAGCCAGAATAATGGCATCGTATTCGCCATTATCGAGTTTGGACAGACGGGTGCCAACGTTGCCGCGCAGATCGCGGATCACCAGATCCGGACGTTTCTGACGCAACTGGCACTGACGGCGCAGGCTCGAGGTGCCGACGATACTGCCTTGCGGTAAGTCTGCGAGACTGGCGTACTGACCGGAGACGAATGCATCACGCGGGTCTTCACGCTCACAAATAGTGACCAGTCCCAGACCTTCAGGGAACTCCACCGGCACATCTTTCATCGAGTGCACGGCGATATCGGCACGGCCATCAAGCATCGCCAGTTCCAGCTCTTTGACGAACAAACCTTTACCGCCCACTTTGGCCAGCGGGGTATCTAAAATGATATCGCCCTTGGTGACCATTGGGACCAGTTCCACCTGCAAACCGGGGTGACAGGCCATCAGCTGGCTTTGAACATATTGTGCCTGCCACAAAGCCAGAGGGCTCTGGCGGGTGGCAATTCGAATGATTTTGTCTAACATGTTTGTTACCGTTTAACTGTCTCTGTGACCATCCTACCACTGACAATAGAAAGCTGTCAGCGTAAGAAGCCATTCGTCAAGGAAGGTTAACGGGAGTCTAAGAGATTTGTTCCGTTTCGGAACAGACGGTAAAATCCAGAGAAGCGGAAGAGTAATTGTGGTGCGTTACTTTCTTTACGGTCAAACAGCAAGGTGTTAAATTGATCACGTTTCCAGCAATTATTCGTCAACTATTTGCACAATCACGGTTGTTCAAAGCATAAGCATCACCATAAATGACGGATTTGGAACGGGGTTCTTTCCAGACACTGTATAATCAGGCGAAACGTCTTGTACCTCTACATCGAGACATTGAAGCAAAGATTGGATGCGATCAACCAGTTACGGGTCGATCGTGCGCTGGCTGCCATGGGTCCTGCGTTTCAACAGGTCTATCAGCTGCTTCCTGTCTTTTTACATCAACATCACCCTCTGATGCCGGGATACCTTGAAGGTAAGGTTCCGCATGGTATCTGTGTTTTCACGCCTGATGAATCCCAACAAACCTACCTGACTGACCTTGAAGAGAAATGGGGCAGCGCACTTGAGCCTCTGGTGAAAGGTGAATTACCGATCACCGGCGTCTATTCCATGGGCAGCACATCCTCCATCGGTCAGAGCCAAAGCTCCGACCTGGATATCTGGGTCTGTCATCAGTCCTGGCTCGACAACGAAGAACGCAACCGCTTACAGCAAAAATGCACCCTGCTGGAAAAATGGGCCGCCTCGCTGGGCGTGGAAGTCAGCTTCTTCCTGATCGACGAAAACCGCTTCCGCCATAATGAAAGTGGCAGTCTGGGCGGTGAAGACTGCGGTTCAACGCAGCACATCTTATTGCTCGACGAATTCTACCGTACCGCCGTGCGTCTGGCCGGTAAGCGTATTCTGTGGAATATGGTGCCGGGCGAAGAAGAAGCGCATTACGATGAATATGTGCTGTCGCTGTATGCGCAGGGCGCGCTGACGCCGAACGAATGGCTGGATCTCGGTGGCCTCAGTACCCTGTCCGCCGAAGAATATTTCGGGGCGAGCCTGTGGCAGTTGTATAAAAGCATCGACTCGCCTTATAAGGCGGTGCTGAAAACGCTGCTGCTGGAAACCTATTCGTGGGAATACCCGCAAACCCAATTGCTGGCGATGGATATCAAACAACGTCTGCATCAGGGCGAGATCGTCTGCTTCGGGCTTGATTCCTATTGTATGATGCTCGACCGCGTGACCCGCTACCTCACTCAGATTGAAGACACCACCCGCCTTGATTTAGTCCGCCGTTGCTTCTATTTAAAAGTGTGCGAAAAACTGTCCCGTGCACGGGCGTCGGTCGGCTGGCGTCGTGAAATTCTCAGCCAGCTGGTGGCTGAATGGGGATGGGACGAAGAGCGTCTGGCGATCCTGGATAACCGGGCGAACTGGAAAATCGAGCGTGTACGCGAAGCGCATAACGAACTGCTTGATGCCATGATGCAAAGCTATCGCAACCTGATCCGCTTTGCCCGTCGTAACAATTTAAGCGTCAGTGCCAGCCCGCAGGATATCGGCGTGCTGACCCGTAAGTTGTACGCCGCGTTTGAAGCGCTGCCGGGCAAAGTCACGCTGGTGAACCCGCAGATTTCGCCTGATTTGTCCGAAAGCGATTTAACCTTTATTCATGTACCGATTGGCCGTGCCAACCGCACCGGCTGGTATCTGTATAACCAGTCGCCGTCGATGGATTCTATCGTCAGCCATCAGCCGCTTGAATATAACCGCTACCTGAACAAACTGGTGGCCTGGGCCTATTTCAATGGTCTGCTGACCTCCACCACGCGGCTGCATATTAAAAGTGGCAGCTTGTGTGATATCGCCAAACTGCGCGAACTGGTGGCGGATGTCTCGCATCACTTCCCGTTGCGTCTGGCGGCACCGACGCCAAAAGCGTTGTACAGCCCGTGCGAAATTCGTCACTTAGCGATTATCGTCAATCTGGAACACGATCCGACCGCAGCCTTCCGTAATCAGGTCGTGCATTTTGATTTCCGTAAACTGGATGTGTTCAGCTTCGGGCAGAATCAGGAATGCATGGTCGGCAGCATTGACCTGCTCTATCGCAACTCATGGAATGAAGTGCGTACACTGCATTTCAGCGGTGAACAGGCGGTGCTGGAAGCACTGAAAACCATTCTGGGCAAAATGCATCAGGATGCCGCGCCGCCGGAATCGGTGGAAGTGTTCTGCTACAGCCAGCATTTACGGGGTCTGATCCGTACCCGTATCCAGCAGCTTGTGACCGAATGCATTGAGCTGCGCCTGTCGAGCAAGCGTCTCGAGCCGGGGCGTTTCAAGGCCGTGCGCGTAGCCGGACAAACCTGGGGGCTGTTCTTCGAACGTCTGAGCGTTTCTGTGCAAAAGCTGGAAAATGCGATCGAATTCTACGGTGCGATTTCCAACAACAAGCTGCACGGTCTGTCAGTCAAATTGCAAACCGACCAGGCGCATCTGCCGGCGGTGATTGATGGCTACGCCAGCGAAGGGATCATTCAGTTCTTCTTTGAAGACAGCGCGGACGACATTGGTTTCAACATCTATATTCTGGATGAATCGAACCGCGTCGAGGTCTATCACCATTGTGAAGGCAGCAAAGAGGATCTGGTGCGCGATGTCAGCCGCTTCTACTCGTCTTCTCATGACCGGTTTACCTACGGCTCAAGCTTCATCAACTTCAACCTGCCGCAGTTTTACCAGATTGTTTCCCTCGATGAGCGCATTCAGGTGATCCCTTTCCGCAGCAATGCGTTAACGGCGACCTGCGCCACATTGCCTGAAAGCGACGCGGAACCTTCCCGGCTGAAACAGCAATTCCAGTTGCATTAGAAAAGGCGTCCGTATCGCGGACGCGTGGCAGATTATCCGGCTTTCCTTCCCTTTGAACCCTGAAAATGTGCCCGTGGGATTTATCGATTCCTGTTGCTTTTCATGATCCACCTGCGATTATAGAGAGCTTGGTCGCATGAATTACGGGCATTCATAAAATGAAAAACGCTTTACGCTGGTCTCTGGCCGCGACAATACTCTTTTCTCTTACCGGTTGCGGGCTTAAAGGGCCGCTGTATTTCCCTAAAGCGGATAAAACATCTACCCAGAAAACCAGTCAGGTTCCGGGTACCAGTAACGATGGTTCATCCCAGCAGCAGGGCGTTTCACCAGAAGATCTCGCCTCGAGCCCTGATAATGACTAACTGACGAAAATTGTCAGAGGTGCTGGCTGATGATCGCCGGTCCATATCAAGCAGGGATCATCGCGACTGGATTTGACCAGCGGTAAACGGAGTCAGTTATGCAGTTCTCCAAAATGCACGGCCTGGGCAACGATTTTATGGTTGTTGACGCCGTGACTCAAAATGTCTATTTCTCGCCTGAATTGATTCGCCGTTTGTCCGATCGTCACCGTGGTGTGGGTTTTGACCAACTGCTGGTGGTGGAACCGCCTTACGATCCCGAACTGGATTTCCATTACCGTATTTTTAATGCGGATGGCAGCGAAGTGGCGCAGTGCGGCAATGGCGCGCGCTGTTTTGCCCGCTTCGTGCGGATTAAAGGTCTGACGAACAAACGCGATATCCGCGTCAGTACGCAGACAGGTCGCATGGTGCTGACCGTCACGGAAGATGAAGACGTGCAGGTCAATATGGGCGAGCCGGTCTTTGAACCGCAGCAGGTGCCTTTCCGTGCAGCGAAACCGGAAAAGACCTATATTCTGCGGGCGGAAGAGCGCACAGTATTCTGCGGCGTGGTGTCGATGGGAAACCCGCACTGCGTGTTACAGGTTGAGGATGTTCTGACGGCAGACGTCGAGGTTCTCGGGCCGATGCTCGAAAGCCACGAACGTTTCCCCGAACGTGTGAACGTAGGATTCATGCAGATTGTCAGCCCGGAAAGCGTGAAGTTACGGGTGTACGAACGCGGTGCCGGTGAAACCCAGGCGTGCGGAAGCGGCGCCTGTGCGGCGGTTGCGGTCGGCATTCAGCAAGGTTTACTCGCAGAAGAAGTTCAGGTGGAACTGCCGGGAGGCAGCCTCGACATTCGCTGGAAAGGGCCGGGTCATCCGCTCTATATGACCGGACCTGCCACTCATGTTTACGACGGATTTATTCATCTATGAACAATCTTGATGACCAGATTGAACCGGTGATAGCACTCGACGACGACAGCGTGATGCAATATCTGCTGCAAAACCCGGATTTCTTTATTCGCAATGCCCGCAGCGTCGAGCAACTGCACGTACCGCATCCGGTGAAAGGCAGCACTTCGCTGGTTGAATGGCAACTCGGGCGTCAGCGTCATCAGATCGCGCAGCTTGAAGAAGAAATTACCTTATTGATGGAGCAGGCCTCGATCAACGAATCGCTGTTCGGGCGGATGATTGAGCTTCAGGCCACGCTTGCGGCGGCCAGCAGTTTGCAGGATATGCTCAACCGCCTGCAACGCTGGGCGCGCAGTCTGGGGCTGGCGGGCGCCAATGTGCGTCTGTTCAGCGAAGGCTGGCGCATCGGTGCGCCGTCTGACTTCACCCATCTTGCAGTGAGCCGCAGCGCGTTTGAATCGATGCGTATTCAGCGTCTGGGTGAAACCCCGCATTATCTCGGCAGCCTGAACGGCCCGGAATTACTGCTGTTATTACCGCAGGCGAAAGCCGTGGGTTCCGTTGCTCTGTCGCTGATGGGCGAGCAGGGTGAGCTGGGCGTACTGATTTTCAGCAGCCGTGACCCGCAGCATTATCAGCCGGGAATGGGCACCGTCTTACTTGATCAGCTGGCTAAGATGCTGCCCGGCCTGCTGGAACGCTGGATCGAACGGGTATGACTCACACCGAATCGCCTCTGTATCCTGCGGTCGAGGCGTTTCTGCGTTACCTGCACGTCGAACGTCAGCTCAGCCCGCTTACCACCACCAATTACAGCCGCCAGTTAGAAGCCCTGATCGCCCTCTCCGGCGAGATCGGCATTTCCAGCTGGCAGCAACTCGATGCGCCAAAAGTCCGCATGTTACTGGCACGCAGCAAACGCGCCGGTTTAGGGGCGTCCAGTCTGGCGCTGCGCATGTCTTCACTGCGCAGCTTTCTCGACTGGCTGGTACGTCAGGGCGTATTGAGCGCCAACCCCGCCAAAGGTATTTCTACGCCGCGCGCCCCCAAACATCTGCCGAAAAATCTTGATGTCGATGAAGTGAATAAACTGCTGGAAATCGACCTCAACGATCCGCTTTCCGTGCGTGACCGTGCGATGCTGGAAGTGATGTACGGCGGCGGATTGCGTCTTTCGGAACTGGTGGGTATCGACTGCAAACATATCGATATGGCCTCCGGCGAAGTGCGCGTGTTGGGGAAAGGCAGCAAAGAACGTAAAGTGCCGATTGGCCGGACGGCCGTCACCTGGCTTGAACACTGGCTGGCGCGGCGCGCTGATTTTAATCCGCAGGATGATGCGATGTTTTTGTCGAGCAAAGGCAGCCGTATTTCGGCGCGAAACGTCCAGAAACGGTTTGCCGAGTGGGGCGTGAAACAGGGCGTGAACAGCCATATCCATCCGCATAAACTGCGACATTCTTTTGCCACGCACGTGCTGGAATCCAGCGGCGATCTGCGTGCGGTACAGGAACTGCTGGGCCACGCGAATTTATCCACCACCCAGATTTATACCCACCTCGACTTTCAACATCTGGCGACGGTTTACGACGCCGCGCATCCCCGCGCTAAACGAGGAAAATCCTGATGAAGTTCTATCGTCCGCTGAAACGCATTGAAGCGATCACCTTCGATTTAGACGACACGCTGTATGACAATTACGACGTTATCCGCCGTACCGATGCTGAAACGCTGAAATCGATTCAGGGTTTCCATCCGGCGCTGGCCGACATGGCACCGGACACCATCCGCCTGATGCGCGCAGAACTGCTGGCAGAGGATGCGGAGATTTATCACGACGTCACCGAATGGCGTCGTCAGGCGGTGTTGCTGGCGATGAAGCGCGCAGGTCTGAGCGAAAGTGATGCCACGCTGGGCACAAAAGCCGCGATGGAAACCTTCGCCCTGTGGCGCAGCCGGATTTATGTTCCGGGTGAAAACCATGACGCGCTGGCGGCACTGGCAGAACGCTGGCCTCTGGTGGGCATCACCAACGGCAATGCCGATCCGACCGCGTTTGGTTTGTCGCAATATTTGCAGTTTACCCTGCGTGCCGGTGAGCATGGCCGCGCCAAGCCTTATGCCGACATGTATAAAAAGACCGCGCTGAAACTGGATATTCCGCTGGAAAACATCCTCCACGTCGGCGATGACCTGACGACAGACGTCGCCGGTGCCGTGCATTGCGGGATGCAGTCATGCTGGATTAATCTGCGCGAAGGCAACCTGATGCACATTAAGGATGCCCGTCTGTTGCCGCATATTGAGATTTCGCAGTTGGCATCGCTGACAGCATTGCTATAATCCCTTCTTAAATTACTCTGTATAAATTCACAGTAGAAATGCATTCGCGGCGATAATCTTCGCGTGAGTGCTTTTCTCATCCTGACAAACGGTGCCTATGGACGTTTCTGACCTGCTCGACAGCCTGAATGAAAAACAACGTGAAGCCGTGGCCGCGCCGCGCAGCAATCTGTTGGTGCTGGCCGGGGCAGGCAGTGGCAAAACCCGTGTGCTGGTTCACCGCATTGCGTGGCTGCTGGCGGTCGAAAAGTGCTCGCCGTATTCCATCATGGCGGTCACCTTTACTAACAAAGCGGCGGCAGAAATGCGCCACCGTATCGACCAGCTGATTGGCACCAGTCAGGGCGGCATGTGGATCGGTACCTTCCACGGTCTCGCGCACCGTTTGCTGCGTGCGCACCATTTAGACGCCAATCTGCCGCAGGATTTCCAAATTCTCGACAGCGACGACCAGATGCGTCTGATCAAGCGCCTGATCAAAGCGCTGAACATCGACGATAAACAATGGCCGCCGCGTCAGGCGATGTGGTACATCAACGGCAAAAAAGACGAAGGTCTGCGCCCGCAGCATGTCGAAACCTACAACAACCCGATTGAAGCAACCTGGCTGCGGATTTATCAGGCCTATCAGGAAGCCTGTGACCGTGCCGGGCTGGTGGATTTTGCCGAACTGTTGCTGCGCGCCCACGAACTCTGGCTGAACAAGCCGCATATTTTACAGCATTACCGCGAACGCTTTACCAACCTGATGGTGGACGAATTCCAGGACACCAACAGCATTCAGTACGCGTGGATTCGTCTGCTGGCAGGCGATAACAATAACGTGATGATCGTCGGCGACGATGACCAGTCGATCTACGGCTGGCGCGGGGCGCAGGTCGAAAACATCCAGCGTTTCCTGAAAGATTTCCCGAATGCGGAAACCATCCGTCTGGAGCAGAACTACCGCTCGACCAGCACCATCCTGAAAGCCGCCAACTCGCTGATTGAAAACAACAACGGTCGTATGGGGAAAAACCTGTGGACCGAAGACGGCGAAGGCGAGCCGATTTCACTGTATTGCGCCTTCAACGAACTGGATGAATCGCGCTTTGTAGTTAACCGCATCAAAACGTGGCAGGACAACGGCGGCGCGCTGAAAGACTGTGCCATTCTGTACCGCAGCAACGCCCAGTCGCGTGTGCTGGAAGAAGCCTTATTGCAAATGGCGATGCCGTACCGTATTTACGGCGGGCAGCGGTTCTTCGACCGTCAGGAAATCAAAGATGCGCTGGCGTATTTGCGTCTGATGTCCAACCGTAATGACGATGCCGCATTCGAGCGCGTGGTGAACACCCCGACGCGCGGTATCGGCGACCGTACGCTGGATGTGGTGCGCCAGACCGCCCGTGATCGTCAGCTGACCATGTGGCAGGCCACGCGCGCGCTGTTGCAGGAAAAAGTGCTGGCGGGCCGTGCCGCGTCTTCACTACAACGCTTTACCGAACTGGTTGACGCACTGGCGCATGAAACGGCGGATATGCCGCTGCATGTGCAGACTGACCGGGTGATCAAAGATTCCGGCCTGTTCATCATGTATGAGCAGGAGAAAGGCGAAAAAGGTCAGGCTCGTATTGAAAACTTAGAGGAACTGGTAACGGCGACGCGTCAGTTCAGCTATCAGGATGAAGACGAAGACCTGATGCCGTTGCAGGCATTTCTGTCTCATGCCGCACTGGAAGCGGGCGAAGGGCAGGCAGATGCCAATCAGGACGCCACGCAGCTGATGACGCTGCACTCGGCCAAAGGGTTGGAGTTCCCGCAGGTGTTTATCGTCGGGATGGAAGAGGGCATGTTCCCGAGCCAGATGTCGCTGGAAGAAGGCGGGCGTCTGGAAGAAGAACGCCGTCTGGCCTATGTCGGTGTGACCCGCGCTATGCAGAAACTGACCCTGACCTACGCGGAAACCCGCCGTTTATACGGTAAAGAAGTCTCGCACCGCCCGTCACGTTTTGTCGGTGAATTGCCGGAAGACTGTGTCGAAGAAGTCAGAATGCGCGCCAATGTCTCGCGTCCGATGAGCAACCGCAGCGTCGGCACGCCAACCAGCGTCAGCGACACCGGCTTCAAACTCGGCCAGCGCGTCCTCCATCCAAAATTCGGTGAAGGTACCATCGTTAACATGGAAGGCAGCGGCGAACACAGCCGTTTGCAGGTGGCGTTCCCGGGGGAAGGGATTAAGTGGCTGGTCGCCGCCTACGCCCGTCTCGAAGCCGTCTGATTTTTAACTCCCTCCCCTGCGAAGGGGAGGGTTGGGGTGGGGTATTAAGGTCAAAAACCAACGTTTAAGCGCGCTTAATCTCCTGTTTTGTCTGTAAAACCCCCTCCCATCCTCCCCCTTCGCAGGGGGAGGAGCCGAAAGGTCAGAGGCTAAAAGTTTCACCCACTTCGGCTTTCGCATACCATTCCAGCGTTTCTTTTACGCCTGCTTCGCCTTCCGGCGGGGTGCCTGGCAGATAATCTTGTTCCAGTACCGGCTGATACGCGCCGTGTTTCACTTCAAAAATCACACCGCCTTCGTCGAGGGATAACACGCTGTGCCAGGTATTGGCCGGGATTTCCAGCAGACGGGTTTCTGCACCGAGCCACAGGCGTTCGGTGACTTTACCGCTGATATCGTAAATCAGCACCAGAAAGCGGCCGCGCAGCGCGGTCAGCATTTCCCACGTATGCGGATGGCGGTGAATACGCACGTACGTGCCGGGTTCCATGGCGATCGCCAGACGCTGGACTGCGTCTTCCGGTGCCGGGTGGATATTCAGATTCTGACGCAGTCGCGGCGAATTCGCCGCCTGCGTGATCAGGTCACACAAGGTGTCTTGGTTTATCTGCTTAATCATGTTGGGTTCTGAAAGTGTGAGGAAATCCGGGCATTGAGTGTAGCCAAAAAAGCGCCTTCCGATAAGCCGCAAAAGGTGAACCGGTCAGCCTGAATTTTATGCATAAATGTTGCCAGTATAGATTTGTTCGCGGTTGACAGTCTTTTTACTCCCGGCGTAACATGCGCGCACTATTATCAATGAGGAACTTCGCCTTGGACACACCCAGTAGATACTGGCTCAATAACCTGTTCATCAGGTACCACTTCTAAGGCCCTCCTCTTTGCTGATGGCCCTAGTGGTTGTCAGCGACCCCCGTTCTGTCGCTGTGAGTCAGATCTGAACATGGTCTGAATTACGCCGGTGACACGTCTCACCCCGTGATTTTCTGTGCTTCAACGCGTTGTCCACTTTCCGTCATTCTTGGGAGAACGGGCACATGCTGAGTGCTTTTAAATTAGAAAACAGCCGCTTATCCCGTTTAGAGCTGGACGAGTCAGACGATCTCAAAACCTCATTGTGGGTTGATTTGGTTGAGCCGGACGATCAGGAACGTGAGCGTGTTCAATGTGAATTAGGGCAAAGCCTGGCGACACGTCCTGAACTGGACGACATCGAAGCCTCTGCACGTTTTTTTGAAGACGAAGACGGTCTGCACATTCACTCCTTCTTTTATTACGAAGATGCCGACGATCATGCCGGTAACAGCACTGTGGCCTTTACCGTGCGCGAAGGCCGTCTGTATACCCTGCGCGAACGCGAATTACCGGCTTTTCGTCTCTACCGTATGCGTGCCCGCAACCAGAAACTGGTCGATGGTAATGCCTATGAACTGCTGCTGGATCTGTTCGAAACCAAAATCGAACAGCTGGCGGATGAAATCGAAAATATCTACAGCGATCTGGAAAAACTCAGCCGGGTGATCATGGAAGGGCATCAGGGCGACGAATATGACGCCGCGCTTTCCACGCTCGCCGAGCTGGAAGATATCGGCTGGAAAGTCCGTTTGTGTCTGATGGATACCCAGCGTGCCCTCAACTTCCTGGTGCGTAAAGCCCGCTTACCGGCAGGTCAGCTGGAGCAGGCGCGTGAAGTGTTACGCGATATCGAATCCCTGCTGCCGCACAACGAATCCCTGTTCCAGAAAGTGAACTTCCTGATGCAGGCGGCGATGGGCTTTATCAACATCGAGCAGAACCGCATTATCAAGATTTTCTCGGTGGTATCCGTGGTCTTCCTGCCGCCCACGCTGGTGGCATCCAGCTACGGGATGAACTTCGAATTCATGCCTGAGCTGAAATGGTCATTTGGTTATCCGGGTGCGATTGCCTTGATGATCCTCGCCGGGCTGGCGCCTTATTTATACTTCAAACGTAAAAACTGGTTATAACCGACCATGCTGATGGAAAGGATGGCGCCGGCGGGGCAGTGGGTGATCCTCGTCGTTTCCTCACTGATTCTGGGCATTATTTTTCAAACCTTCCATGTGCCTGCTGCGCTTCTGCTCGGGCCGATGATTGTCGGCGTCATCATGGGCCTGCTGGGCGCCAGCGTGCGTATTCACCCGCTGTTTTTCAAAATATCGCAGGGCGTGCTGGGCTGTATGATCGCGCAAAGCCTGTCGCCCTCGATTCTCCCGCCGTTACTCAATGACTGGCCGCTGGTGCTGATGGTGCTGGTGGCGACGCTGCTCGCCAGCGGGCTTTCCGGCTGGCTGCTGGTGCGGTTCAGTCAGTTGCCCGGCCCGACCGGTGCGTGGGGATCGTCACCCGGCGGTGCCAGCGCAATGGTGGCGATGGCCGGTGATTTCGGTGCGGATGTTCGTCTGGTGGCATTTATGCAGTATCTGCGGGTGCTGTTTGTCGCCACCGCCGCCGCCTTTGTCGCCCGCATGGCGATGGGTGACAGCGCCTCGCTGGCGGCCGTTGTGGTCTGGCTCCCGCCGCTCACCTGGCGTTTCTTTGTGACGGTCTTTCTGGCGGTTGCCGGTGTCTGGCTGGGGCCGCGCCTGCGCATTCCTTCCGGCGCGTTGCTGCTTCCGGCGATTGTCGGCGCGGTGTTGCATTCCACCGGTACCGTGACCTTAGAAGTGCCGGAATGGCTGCTGGCGATGGCTTATACGCTGATTGGCTGGAGTGTCGGATTGCGCTTCACGCGGCCCATTTTCAAACTGGCTTTGCGTACGCTGCCGCAGATGATTGCCTCGATTATCGGGCTGATGCTGATTTGCGGGGGAATGGCGTGGGTGCTGACCAAACTGCTGCACGTCGATATGCTGACGGCGTATCTGGCGACCAGCCCGGGCGGGCTGGACACCGTGGCGATTATTGCGGCGGGCAGCCATGCGGATTTAGGTTTTGTGATGGCGATGCAAACGTTGCGTCTGATCACCATCCTGGCCACCGGTCCCGCTATGGCGCGCTTTATCTCACGCAGCGCTGTGCCCGCTTCTCCCCCGTCGTAAACGGCCCTGCGTATAGAGCGCATCGCTGATAAAGCACAGCAGACCTGCCCAGATAAAGCCGAAGGTGATGAGCTGGGAGGCGTTAACGGTTTCACCGTAAAACACCACGGCCAGCAGGAACATCAGGGTCGGCCCGAGATACTGGAAAAAGCCCAGTGTGGACAGTTTCAGCCGGGCAGCTGCGGCGGTGAAGAACAGCAACGGGATGGTGGTGATAATCCCGGCGGCCATCAGCAGCAGATCCAGCGACCACGGATTCGCGGACAGATTGCTGGTCGGGCTGTTGGCGATAAAGAACAGGTAAATCCCGGCGACCGGCAGCAGCCACAGGGTTTCTATCAGCATGCCGGTTTGGGAATCCACACCGATTTTTTTACGCAGCAGACCGTAAAACGCAAAGGTCAGCGACAGCCCGATGGCGATGATCGGCACCGAGCCGAAAATCCACACCTGTACCAGCACACCGGCGAACGCCAGCGCCACGGCAAACCATTGCAAACTCCGGAATCTTTCCCGCAAAAACAACATGCCGAGCACCACATTGACCAGCGGATTGATAAAGTAGCCGAGGCTGGCTTCCAGAATGTGATTATGGTTAATCGCCCAGATGAAAATCAGCCAGTTGCTGCCGACCAGCAGGGCGGTGATCAGTAACATGACGACTTTCTTCGGCTGTGCGAGCACCCGCCGGACATCGCCCCAGCTGCGGCTGACCGACAGAAGCACTAACATGAAGAAGAAAGACCAGATCACCCGGTGCGTCAGAATTTCATCCGCCGGAACCTGTTTGATGAGTTTGAAATACGCCGGTGCGATCCCCCAGATCAGATAGGCGATAAAGGCAAAAATAACACCTTGCCGGGTACGTTGTGCGTCCATGTGGGTACCTGAAAAAAGAGTAAGGAAAGAAGCGGAGTTTACCTGATATCAGCCGACCATATAGGTTGCTGTAGTGGTCGCAATATGAATACCGGTGTCGCTATGCAGATCCACGCGTGCCACGGACACTTTATTCCCGGCGCGGATCAGGCTGGCCGAGGCAATAAAATATTCGCCACGGCCCGGTCGCAGGTAATCCACGCGCAAATCAATGGTGCCCATTTTGGCTAAACGCTGGCGCATTTCCGCTTCCAGCAACGGGTGATCCGGCTTGTCGCGACGGATCAGCGAACTGGTGACACACACCAGACCGGCGGCGACATCCAGCACGGCGGCGATCACGCCCCCGTGTAAGATTTTTTGTGCGGCGTTGCCGACCAGTTTGGTCTGATTGGCAAATTTCAGCTCTGCATAATCGCAGTCGAGACGTTTGAGTTCGAGCCCGAGTTCGCGGTTAAACGGCATATCGTAAACGAAAATATTGCCGATCAGTTGCAGGGCGGCCTCGTGGCTGAGGGATGAAGCAGACATGAATAAATTCCTGACGAAAACAAGTGAGCCGTATGTTCGCCGAAAAGGTTAACGGATTGTTGATTTTAGGTGCGGGGCGACGGGATTTCTAGCCAGCAAAGGATAAATGTATTCAATACTCATGCTGGCATGATTTTGCGTGTAAAATGCCCTGCTTTGGGGTTTCCTGACGTGAGTCAGCAAAAAAATCCGGCCGGGCAGCTGGCTTATATTAAATAATGAATTGTTCACTTTAGGGCGAGGGTACGGAAGAATGCGTAAAAATTGGGCTGTCGGAGCCACCATGCTGGCGATGCCATTACTGGGCCATGCAGCAGAAGCCACCGTGCAGGAAGTGCATGATAAACCTGCGGTGCGCGGCAGTATTATTGCGAATATGTTGCAGGAACACGACAACCCGTTCACGTTGTATCCTTACGAACCGAACTACCTGATTTACACCGATACCAGCAATATCAATAAGAAAGCGATCCAGTCTTATGACTGGGCAGACAATGCGCGTCATGATGAAGTGGCATTCCAGCTCAGCCTGGCCTTCCCGCTGTGGCGTGGCATTGCGGGTGAAAACTCGGTGCTGGGCGCGTCGTATACCCAGAAATCCTTCTGGCAACTTTCCAACAGCGGACAGTCTTCACCCTTCCGTGAGACCAACTACGAGCCGCAACTGTTCCTCGCCTGGGCAACGGATTACGATTTCCTTGGCTGGACAATGCGTGAAGCCGAATACGGTGTGGCTCATCAGTCCAACGGCCGCTCAGACCCGACATCCCGCAGCTGGAACCGCGTCTACGCGCGCTTTATGGCGCAGAACGGCAACTGGCAGGTTGATCTCAAACCCTGGTATCGCATTCCGGAAAGTGACAAAAACGACGACAACCCGGACATCACCAAGTACATGGGGTATTACCGTCTGAAAATAGGCTATGCGTGGGGCGAAAGCGTGTTCAGCGTCGAAAGCCGTTACAACTGGAATACCGGTTACGGCGGCGCAACCACCGGCTGGAGCTACCCGATTTCCAAACAGGTACGCTTCTATACGCAGGTCTTCAGCGGTTACGGCGAGTCGTTGATCGACTACAATCACCGTCAGACGCGCATCGGTGTGGGCATTATGCTTAACGACATCATGTAATACCCGTCATACTTCAGGTTGCAGGTGCGTTGGCTGCAACCTGAATGATTTAGGGTATATTAGGTGTCGAAGCAGTACAGCCCCGGCGGCTTTCGGGTTTAGCCGGGTGGTTTGAACAGTTGGGGAATTGAGTGTCTACGGCGGCAGTGATAAACAAAGAAGAGCTGGCTCATCAGGTATTACGCGATACCTTCGGCTATCAGCAATTCAGACCAGGCCAGCAAACTATCATTAATACCGCCATTTCTGGCCGGGATTGTCTGGTGGTGATGCCCACAGGCGGCGGTAAATCGCTGTGCTACCAAATCCCGGCACTGGTGATGGACGGCCTGACGCTGGTCGTCTCGCCCCTTATCTCACTGATGAAAGATCAGGTCGACCAACTGATGGCGGCGGGTGTTGAAGCCGGCTGCCTGAACTCGACACAAACCCGTGAGCAACAGCTGGACGTGATGGCCGGTTGCCGCGCGGGACGCATTAAAATGCTGTATATCGCGCCGGAACGCCTGATGATGGGCGATTTCCTCGAACAGCTGCAACAGTGGAATCCGGCGATGCTGGCCGTGGATGAAGCCCACTGTATTTCCCAATGGGGCCACGATTTCCGTCCGGAATACCGCGCCCTGGGTCAGCTCAAGCTGCGTTATCCGCAACTGCCGGTGATCGCCCTGACCGCGACCGCCGATGAAGCCACCCGTAACGATATCGTCCGCCTGCTGGAACTGAACGATCCGCTGATTCAGGTCAGCAGTTTTGACCGTCCGAATATCCGTTACACGCTGGTGGAAAAATTTAAGCCGCTCGATCAGCTGATCCGCTTTGTGCAGGATCAGCGCGGCAAAAGCGGCATTATTTACTGTAACAGCCGTGCCAAAGTCGAAGACACCGCTGCCCGTCTGCAAAGCCGCGGGCTGAGTGTCGGCGCGTATCATGCCGGGCTGGATAACGACACCCGCGCCCGCGTGCAGGAAGGTTTTCAGCGTGATGACCTGCAAATTGTGGTCGCCACCGTCGCCTTCGGCATGGGCATCAACAAGCCTAACGTACGTTTTGTGGTGCACTTCGATATTCCCCGCACCATCGAATCTTATTATCAGGAGACGGGCCGGGCAGGGCGTGACGGCCTGCCTGCCGAAGCGGTACTGCTTTACGATCCGGCCGATATGGCGTGGCTGCGCCGCTGTCTGGAAGAAAAACCGGCTGGCGCTCAGCAGGATGTCGAACGCCACAAACTGAATGCGATGAATGCCTTCGCGGAGGCGCAAACCTGTCGCCGTCTGGTGTTGCTGAACTATTTCGGTGAAGGTAAACAGAACGCCTGCGGCAACTGCGACGTCTGCCTTGATCCGCCAAAACGCTACGATGGCTTACTGGATGCGCAAAAGGCGCTGTCAGTGGTTGCGCGCGTCGGCCAGCGTTTTGGCTTAGGTTACGTGGTCGAAGTCCTGCGCGGTTCGAACAATCAGCGTATCCGCGAATACGGTCACGAAAAACTGAGCGTCTACGGCATCGGCAAAGAACACAGCAACGAACACTGGACCAGCGTGGTACGCCAGCTGATCCACCTCGGGCTGATCACACAAAATATCGCCATGCACTCGGCGTTACAACTGACTGAATCAGCGCGTCCGGTCTTGCGTGGCGAAATCCCGTTACAGCTGGCGGTACCGCGTATTCAGACGCTGAAAATTAAAAGCAGTGCCAGCCAGAAAACCTATGGCGGGAATTACGATCGCAAGCTGTTTGCCAAATTGCGCAAACTGCGTAAATCGCTGGCGGATGACAATAATGTGCCGCCGTACGTGGTGTTTAACGACACCACGCTGCTGGAAATGGCCGAACACCTGCCGGTCAGCGCGAGTGATTTGCTGGATATCACCGGCGTCGGCCAGCGTAAGCTGGAGAAATTCGGGCGGCCATTTATGGCGATGATCCGTGACCATATTGATAACGGCGACGACTAAGAATTCTGTTTCCTACACATAACACAGAGAGTTAATCATGCTGATGCTATTCCTGATGGTTGCGATGATGCACATGATCGCGCTGGTGAGTCCTGGTCCGGACTTTTTCTTTGTCTCGCAAACGGCGGCCAGTCGTTCGCGTAAAGAAGCCATGATGGGCGTGATTGGTATTACCCTCGGTGTTGCTGTCTGGGCGGCGGTGGCGCTGATGGGCCTGCATCTGATCCTGCAAAAAATGGCCTGGTTGCACCAGATTATTACCGTCGGCGGCGGCCTGTATCTGTGCTGGATGGGCTGGCAGTTGCTGAAATCCGCGCGTTCTAAAAAGCAGTCTGACGAGACGGAGGCGGCAGAACCCGTCGTCGCGTTACCGGCGAGCGGGCGTACTTTCATGCGCGGCCTGCTGACCAACCTTTCCAATCCGAAAGCCGTTATCTACTTCGGCAGCGTGTTCTCGATGTTTGTCGGCGACAGCGTCAGCGGCGGCGAGCGTCTGGGCATATTCATGCTGATCGTCGTTGAAACCCTGGCATGGTTCTCATTAGTGGCACTGGTCTTCGCGCTGCCGAAAATGCGACGCGGCTATCAGCGTTTAGCGAAATGGATTGATGGCGTGGCGGGCGTGGTGTTTGCGGGCTTTGGTGTTGCGCTGATTATTAATCGTTAAGCGGAAATCGTTAAGCGAAGTAGCTGGTTAATAAAAAAGGGTTCGGTTGATGCCGGACCCTTTTTACATTCTGAGAAATCAAACCTTCCGCGCACTTGCCAGCAACACACCCACCAGCATAAACAGCGAGCCAAAGATGCGGTTCAGCAACTGCATTTGTTTCGGTGCCTTCACCCAACCGGCGATGCGGGTAGCCAGCGTGGCGTAACCGATCATCACGATGATATCGACAACCACCGTCGTGACACCCAGTACCACGTATTGTGCAGCCTGAGGTTGGTGAGCAATGATAAACTGCGGGAATAATGCGGCGAGAAACACAATGCTTTTTGGATTGGTCAGGTTCACCAGGATGGCCCGTTTGAACAGACGACGGCGCGGCATGCTGCTGGCCAGCGCGTTCAGGTCAATCGCCCCGGCAGAACGCCACTGACAAATACCGAGCCAGATCAGGTACGCGGCGCCAAACCATTTGAGAAACTCAAAGGCCAGCAGCGAGGAT
Organism: Rahnella victoriana; assembly: GCF_021276285.1. Lineage (NCBI taxonomy): Bacteria > Pseudomonadati > Pseudomonadota > Gammaproteobacteria > Enterobacterales > Yersiniaceae > Rahnella > Rahnella victoriana. The sequence goes on along the minus strand of NZ_CP089919.1, from coordinate 1,442,291 downwards.
GAGATCAGCGCGCCAAGCCCGATACCGACCAGCACGATGTGGATGGTTAAACCGAGCTGTAACCCGGCGATGGACGCCACCGCACCGCGATAGCCGTGGCTGATGCCCGTACTCATCGTATTAATCGCGCCGGAACCGGGGGATAAACTTAAAATAGAAGTGGTGAGCAGGTAGGTTAACCACCAGTCCAGTGTCATTGCGAGACTCCCTGAATACGCCTTTTATGGAACATGAATACGTCGTTTTATGGCACAATACGCTATTGTCTATAGTTGCGCTATAGCTCACAAATAACACCTTCCTGCTCTTGTGTCTGACAACTTTGGATCAATGAATGTCTGTGAATTATGCGAAGTGGTTAACACGTGAGAAGGAGTTTTCCGCCTTTGCGACCGGACCCTTGCTGGATTTCTGGCGAACACGCGAAGAAGATGAGTTCATCGGCGTCGATGACGTGCCGATCCGCTACGTCCGCTTCTGTTCGCCCCGGCACGATAAGGTCATCGTGGTGTCACCGGGGCGTATCGAAAGCTACGTAAAATATCCCGAAGTGGCGTATGACCTGTTCCATTGCGGCTACGATGTGATGATTGTGGATCACCGGGGGCAGGGGCGTTCAGGGCGTATGCTGGATGACCCGCATTGCGGCCACGTTAAGCACTTTGACGATTATGTCGCCGATTTCGAGACCTTTTATCAGCGTGAGATTGCCCCACGTCAGTACGCGAAAAAGTTCGCGCTGGCACACTCCATGGGCGGTGCCATTCTCGCCCTGTTTCTGGCGAAAAATCCGGGGCAGTTCGATGCAGCGGCGTTACTCGCACCGATGACCGGCATTTATTTGCCGATGCCGGGCTGGGTATCCCGCCGGATCCTCAACTGGGCGGAGAATCGCCCGGTTCGTCGCGACGGTTATGCGCTGGGGACCGGACACTGGCGGCCCCTGCCGTTTGTCGTCAACCAGCTGACACACAGCCGTGAACGCTATCGCCGTAATCTGCGGTTTTATGCCGATTACCCTGAGTTGCAGGTCGGCGGTCCAACCTATCACTGGGTGCGTGAAGGGATTGAGGCGGGGATGCATATCCTGAAAGAAGCCGAAAAAATCACCACTCCTGTTCTGTTATTGCAGGCGAGCGAAGACCGTGTGGTGGATAACCGGTCCCATCTTGCTTTTTGTCAGGCCATGGCCGTGGCGGGGCACCCTTGTGAAGGGGAAAAACCGCTGGTCATCGAAGGCGCGCGCCACGAGATCCTGTTTGAACGGGACGACCTGAGGGCACAGGCGCTGGACGCTATCATGCGCTTTTTTGCGCGACAGCTTTAATCCGCGGTTCGCCGCGCACAACTCCATCAGAGGTTAGAACCTAACGCTATGTACCATGTTGTTGCTTCCGATTTAGATGGCACGCTGCTATCACCTGATCATACCCTGAGCCCGTTCGCCAAAGAGACGCTGAAATTGCTGACCCAGCGCGACGTGCATTTCGTGTTCGCCACCGGGCGTCACCATATCGATGTGGCGCAGATGCGCGACAATCTGGAAATCAGTGCGTACATGATCACCTCCAACGGTGCGCGCGTGCATAACACCGACGGCGACCTGATTTTCTCGCACAATCTGGATGAAGACATCGCCAAAGACCTGTTCGGCATCATGCACAACAACCCGGATATCCTGACCAACGTGTATCGTAATGATGACTGGTACATGAACCGTGACCGTGCCGATCAGGATGATTTCTTCCGCGAATCCGTTTTCAAATACAAACTGTATGAACCGGGCCTGCTGGAAACCGACGGCATCTGCAAAGTGTATTTCACCTGTGAAGACCACGAAAAACTGTTGCCACTGGAAGAAGCGATCAACGCGCGCTGGGGCGACCGTGTAAACGTCAGTTTCTCCCTGCCGGTCTGTCTGGAAGTGATGGCGGGCGGGGTGTCGAAAGGGCATGCGCTTGAATATGTGTCCAAACTGATGGGTTATTCGCTGAAAGACTGCATCGCCTTTGGTGATGGTCTCAATGACCTGGAAATGCTGACCATGGCCGGTAAAGGTTGTCTGATGAGCGGATCCTTGCCACGTCTGAAAGCCGCCATGCCGGATGCGGAAATCATCGGCTCCAACGCCGACGATGCCGTGCCGCATTACCTGCGTAAGATGTATTTGTCCGAAGAAAGCTAATTTGTTGAAAAAAGCAAAGCAGGGGGAACTCTGCTTTGGTTCTATAGGTATAAGTTAAAATGGAGTACCTGGCGATGGGGTCATGCCTGCGTTTTTAAATTAATAAAAATCGACATTTGTCTGCACACGCATCTTTACCAGTGCGGGCAGGGGATTTTCATATTTTTGAATAGATAAATTACATAACGTAGGGACGAGTTTCTCTGAGTATTCGCAAGTACTGTCAGCTTTGATGTTTGTCGAAAAACTGGAAATATTTATTAATTCATAATCTAGCGGTTTTTCAGTAGGTTGTGTATATCTAACAATGTTTCTGGAAGCGATCATATTAGATATGTAAAATTCTGTTTTGATTAAATTGAAGCCCTCATCATAAAAGTGTGTTGAGATTTTTTGGTCAAGAAAAATAACGCTTTTCAATAATCCATTTGGATAAGTTGTATAGGTGATCATATGACCATTGTCATTACTTGAAACTATATTACAATGTTCATCTAGCTGAAGTAGATAAGGTAAGCCATTTTTAGTGCCTTTAAGATGTCTTCCATCACGTGTGAGAGAAATAGTCATATTTGCATCTCTGTTGTTTAACTCAATGCTGTTAATGCATCTATCTTTATTTGCTGATATTTTAATTCTATAGGTCTCTTCACCATTTTCGTTATGACCCACAGAATATAGATCTTTAATATTTCCTTTAACAGGATTGAAATCAAATAGTGTTGATAAATTGTAAATAACAGGGATGTAAAATTCTTCTGCTTTTACGATTCCAGGGGAAAGTAAAAGGCTGGCTGTTGCGAAATATATTCTAAATTTCATAATGCATATCCTTTTAAATATGGTCCATGCGTTTCTCAGCAGCAGTCTAGCTGCGTTGATGTAAATTGAACCGATAAATGAACCAGATGGCTATTCCACAAATCACTCCAAAATATATCCCTTGCCTGGCATAGAAAACACCATCAGATGAAAAGAGTTCAGTATTTTTAAATACTAACCACATACCTACAGGGAATGTGATCCCAAAAAACACAGAGCAATACATAATGTTAAAAATCAAAAAAGTAAAAGGCCGTTTCATTTATCACCTGTCTTATTTACATTGTTTTGCGTCGCACTACCTGCCCATTCAAGGAAACCTGCACCAGCCCCACCACCAAAAATCCCCGGAATAGGGCTCATGTCACCACCTTTATACAAAAAGCCAGGACCAAAAGAACTCTCAGTATATTTTATTGCATTGCTACTGGCGGGCATGCCAAAGTAATCTTTAATCAATTTTGCTTCCAACTGATTAGTAATCAATGTCCCTCCAGCAAAACCAATTCCTGTACCCGCCGCTGCACCCATCATGGCTGCCTTTGAATCCTGCCCTGAAAGCTGACTGGTAAAATACGCGTTACCAACATTAATCATTAAATTTGAATTCAGTGATTTACCAACCCCTGCAGCGCCAGTAATTCCCGATGTGACAAAGCTCAGATAATCAAATTTATCACCGGTATTACCATTCAAAATTTGAACCCCGCCATTAGCTCCATAGCTCAACCCAGCACCGATAAATTTATTCCCAAAAGTTGCAGAGGACGTAAATAAAGATCCCCCGCCAACAACTATACCCCAGAAGTTTTCAGGTTCACCTATGAAGGCCAGCCCTTTATTACCCATGTTGGTGTTGCCATTCAGATAATTCAAATCATAACTATTATTATCCAGAACATAGATTTTGACATCATCATTATCTAATGATCCGTATAGCCAGTCAGGACGCTCACCTGCGGCAAGGCCACCCTCAATATTCCACTTAGTCTGACCAGCGAGTGCCGTTAATGGATCTTCTGCGACCTGTATCTGCATATCCGCTCGATTCTCTTTGTTTAACACATCATATTTAAGGATGGTGTCTGAACAATCACGACCAGAAGCCCTGCACTCTGTCATTTCTTTATCGAACGCACGCGCCTGATCAAAACTCAGATAATTATTCTCAACCGCATTCTTCCCACCCTGCGCACCGGCAATAATACCCGCCGTATCATCACCTGCAATTCCACCTGCCAGCCCCGCGGCCAGCGTACTCAGCGCCACGATTTTCTGCTTCTGCGTTTCATCCAGATCTTCGCGTTTTACGCCCGGATAAAGCACCTGGGCGATTAGCTCACCGGTGGCTGCGCCTGCGGCACCCGCTGCGGCGTCACGTCCCTGAAGCTCTGTGATAACACCGCCGACAATGGCGTGGGCGATGGCATTGGCGGCAACGTTATCTTCGCCGACCTGTTTCTTGATTTGCTCCGCCAGATAAGGTGCCGCGCCGCCTGCCAGTGCCACAGCCATATCACCACCCGCCAGCCCCTGAAGCGCCATGGTTGCCGCGCTGATACCTTGCTGGATGTCACTGCCGGTGCCGTACTGTTTCTGGGTGTCTTTGTACTCTTTTGTCTCCAGCAGGTCTTTGCCGCTCAGCTCAGGATGCGCGGCTTTCGAGGCTTCCAGCCCTTTAATCTCGCCAGCCGTACGTGCAATATCCATTGCCTGACTGCCCACGTCCCCCAGCGCCTGCGCGATTTCCAGCCGCTTCTGCTCTTTCTCTTTATCAAAGATAGGGCTGATGCTGCCGTTGGCATGTTCGGTGTCACGGCTCAAATCAGCCACGTCCTGCTGCTGGTTTTCGGTATCGCGGATGGTGATGGTGCCTGCGGAAATCGCCGCTTTGGTGGTGCCGGAAGCCTCACCTTCACCGCCTGCACCGACCAGTACGCCGTTTGCCATATTGCCGATAAAGTTCTCTGCAATACTGCCGCCGGTGCTGATACCTGCGCCCTGATGCTCGGTGCTGTATTCCGCTTTATTGCCGATGTCGCTGAAGCCGAACGTGCCGGTGTCGAGGCTGTTTTTATCCGCCGACCCTGTGCTGGCAATTACCGCGCCATCGAGCTGGGTATGCCCGCCCACCGTGATATCAAAGCCGCCGTCACCGGCATAAATACCGGACTGTTCGATCACCGAGTTGTAGTCGCTGTTCATTGCGGTGATCCGGCTTGCTGAGTGAGCGGGAAAATATCCCGGCGCAGGCAACCGGGATATGCGTTTGTGAAAGTCATTTATCAGGATCGGTTGGGGGTTTTTTATGGGCGTTGTAAATATCTATTCGATTAAAGATAAAAGTTCCTACTGAAATAAAAATACCAGCAACCACACTCATTTTGACAACTTTTATCGTGCCAGACACAGATAGATAAAAATCTCCTGTATAAATTATGGCAGTTATAATTCGGGTGGAGATACCTAATATAAAAAAGGCTACAGTCATGTATATAAACATGAGAATAAATATAAAAAGTGTCATTTTCTTCTTCACTATTTATTATCCTTATTGTTTATTAATTCTTTAACTGTATCATTGGATATTTCAAAGACAGATGCTGAACCAATATCTCCTATTACCCCAGAAAAAGATCCTGCATATGGCGCAAGCAGATCAGGCGCATACTTCCCAAATCCCCCGCCGAACACAGAACCCGCAATGGCTCCACCCTGACCAGTTAAGCTCGGTCCATCCGTCATAAATGCACCACCCATATTAATAAGCGTGTTGCCACCGATTTTATAACCCGGAGCAAGATAACCCGCGCCCGCAGCAACCGCTGCACTGTAATAACTGAACTCACTGCCCGGTGCCATATTCATATACTGGAATGCAGAGTTAGCACCGCCACCAATCACCGCCCCGGTAATGCCTTTTCCTATGGCTATTGTCGGACCAAGGTAAAAAGCACCGGCCATAAATACGCCATCCTGATAACCTTCGACTATCGCTTTGGTGATATTCGCTCCTTCCGGCAAATCTCCTTTCGCTATTTTATCCAGCCCGGCCTGTATCTGTTCGGGCGAGAGATTATTATCTACCGCAAACTGATTCCACGAGCCTGCTGTATCAATATAATCCATCATCCCTGAGGGCAGATTAAAGTGATTGTATTCCGTCGCATTCTTACCACCCTGCGCTCCGGCAATAACGCCCGCGGTATCATCACCCGAAAGTCCACCTGCCAGACCCGCAGCCAGCGTACTCAACGCCACGATTTTCTGCTTTTCGTTCTCCGTCAGGTCTTCGCGTTTCACGCCCGGATAAAGTGCCTGTGCGATTAGCTCACCCGTGGCCGCGCCTGCGGCACCCGCAGCGGCGTCACGTCCCTGTAGCTCTGCGATAACACCGCCGACAATCGCGTGCGCGATGGCATTGGCGGCAACGTTATCTTCGCCGACCTGTTTCTTGATTTGCTCCGCCAGATACGGTGCCGCGCCGCCTGCCAGTGCCGCAGCCATATCACCGCCCGCCAGCCCCTGAAGCGCCATAGTGGCTGCGCTGATACCTTGCTGGATGTCACTGCCGGTGCCGTACTGTTTCTGGGGGTCTTTGTACTCTTTAGTCTCCAGCAGGTCTTTACCGCTCAGTTCCGGATGCGCGGCTTTCGCGGCTTCCAGCCCTTTAATCTCGCCCGCCGTCCGTGCAATATCTGCCGCCTGGCTGCCCACATCGCCCAGCGCCTGGGCGATTTTCAGCCGCTTCTGCTCTTTCTCCTTTAAAAGCCGGGATCGGTGACTTAATGAGATTATTTATCAGGATCGGTTGGAGGCTTTTTTCGGGCGTTGTATTCGTCTATTTTAGCAAATATCCATGACCCTAACCCTGCCGCAAAACCCGCTACCCCGCTCATTTTGGCTAAATATATAAATCCTGTAATGCTGAAATCAAATCCTTTCATATTAATCAGCATTACAACAACATCAATCACAAGGCCCAAAAAAAAGAAGCATAGCCAACAATAAGCTATGGTTAGAACGAGAATAAAAAATGATGGTTTCTTCTTCATTAGTTATTCCTTCTCCATACTATCTTTCATTTTTTTATTGAAATACTCGAAAGTAAATGCACCACCAATATCCCCAATAAAACCAGAAGCATTACCCGCATAAGGCGCCAGCAAGTCAGGCGCATACTTCCCAAAACCGCCACCGAACACAGAACCCGCAATAGCGCCGCTCTGGGCTGATAAACTTGGTCCATCCGTCATAAACGCGCCCCCCATATTAATAAGCGTGTTGCCACCGATTTTATAACCCGGAGTAAGATAGCCCGCTCCTGCCGCAACCGCTGCACTGTAATAACTGAACTCACTGCCCGGTGCCATATTCATATACTGGAATGCAGAGTTAGCACCGCCACCAATCACCGCCCCGGTAATGCCTTTTCCTATGGCTATTGTCGGACCAAGGTAAAAAGCACCGGCCATAAATACGCCATCCTGATAACCTTCGACTATCGCTTTGGTGATATTCGCTCCTTCCGGCAAATCTCCTTTCGCTATTTTATCCAGCCCGGCCTGTATCTGTTCGGGCGAGAGATTATTATCTACCGCAAACTGATTCCACGAGCCTGCTGTATCAATATAATCCATCATCCCTGAGGGCAGATTAAAGTGATTGTATTCCGTCGCATTCTTCCCACCCTGCGCACCGGCAATAATACCCGCCGTATCATCACCTGCAAGTCCGCCCGCCAGCCCCGAAACTAACGTACTCAGCGCCACGATTTTCTGCTTCTGCGTTTCATCCAGATCTTCGCGTTTTACGCCCGGATATAGCACCTGGGCGATTAGCTCACCGGTGGCTGCGCCTGCCGCGCCTGCTGCGGCGTCACGTCCCTGTAGCTCTGCGATCACACCGCCGACAATGGCGTGGGCGATGGCATTGGCGGCAACGTTATCTTCGCCGACCTGTTTCTTGATTTGCTCTGCCAGATACGGTGCCGCACCGCCTGCCAGTGCCGCTGCCATATCACCGCCCGCCAGCCCCTGAAGCGCCATCGTTGCCGCGCTGATACCTTGCTGGATGTCGCTGCCGGTGCCGTACTGTTTCTGGGTGTCTTTGTAGCTGCCGGTCTCTTTCAGCGCCGCAGTGTAGGCATCCCATTGCTCTTTTGTTCCTTCTTTGCCCGGCGGGGTTATGCCTTTTTCTGCCAGCTCCGTCTTGCCTGCACTTATCGCTTTAATCTCGCCAGCCGTCCGTGCAATATCCATTGCCTGACTGCCCACGTCCCCCAGCGCCTGAGCGATTTCCAGCCGCTTCTGCTCTTTCTCTTTATCAAAGATAGGGCTGATGCTGCCGTTGGCATGTTCGGTGTCACGGCTCAAATCAGCCACGTCCTGCTGCTGGTTTTCGGTATCGCGGATGGTGATGGTGCCTTCACTGATGGCCGCTTTGGTGGTGCCTGATGCCTCACCTTCACCGCCTGCGCCCACCAGTACGCCATTCGCCATATTGCCGATAAAGTTCTCTGCAATACTCCCGCCGGTACTGATACCTGCGCCCTGATGCTCGGTGCTGTATTCCGCTTTATTGCCGATGTCGCTGAAGCCGAACGTGCCGGTGTCGAGGCTGTTTTTATCCGCCGACCCTGTGCTGGCAATTACCGCGCCATCGAGCTGGGTATGCCCGCCTACCGTGATATCAAAGCCGCCGTCACCGGCATAAATACCCGACTGCTCAGTGACCGAGTTGTAGTCGCTGTTCATGCCGTCGTGACTGGCACTGATGCTGCCGGAGCCGGTCATGGTGCCGAAGGAGAAGCTGGCCCCGCCGCTGATGCTCTTCTGGCTGCTGTCGTAATAGTCGCTGTCCTGCAGGCTGCTGATGGTCAGGTCGCCGCCGATATCCGCCACCACGCTGTTGCTGCTGATTTGCGCACCGGCAATCGTTGTGTCGTCGCCGCTGTTGATGCTGATACGGTTGCCCGAATCGATTGTGGTTTCGTTATGCTGCGTGCCGTTGCCCGACTCGCTGCCTCTGGAGGCGTTACCGCTGGCGGAGATGTTAATCCCGGCACCGTCCTTGCCCATGCCGATGCCCATTCCTATCGCGCCGCCGCTGCTGCTGTTTTCTCCGTTCAGCCACTGCGTGTTCTGTGAGGAAATCAGGTTGATGTCGTCTGCGGCGTTCAGCGCCACGTCCAGCCCGGCTTTAATCTGGCTGCCGATGACCGTGATATCGCCGCCCGTGGCGGTAATCGACAGGTTATCGCCCGCCGTCAGCGTGCTGCCCGTGGCCGTGTTTTGTCCGCTGTGGCTCTCGGATTTGGATGACTGTGTCCCCAGCGAGGCGCTGATGCCGAAGGCGGTGGAAGCATCGCCGGTGGTGGCCTGTGCCAGTTCCATCGCCTGACCGGTCGATACGCCGTTCATCACACCCTGAGCGATTTTCAGCGTGGCGAGCCGGTCGTCACTTTCGTCACTCACCGACTGTGCCGTCGTCACCGCGCTGTTTACCGCACTGCCTGCCGCGCCCGATAACGCTATCGTCAGCCCGCTCTGTGTCTGTTCGAACGATTCATCGTGGGTGCGCGCATCGCGGCCCGGTTCAATCAGCACGCTGTCGCCGGTGATGCGTAAATCTTTTCCGGCGATAATATCCGCACCGCCGATATGCGCCTGACCGCCTGCGTTAATGCTGACGTTGCCGCCCGTCGAGCCGACGGTGCTGAAGCTTTCGCTCTGGGTGGTGCCTTCATCGTTCATTTCATAACGTGATTTACTGGTGCCGATGGTGACGCCAATGCCGCCGCCGCTGAACATGCCGCTCTTTTTCTTCTCTTCGAGACGGTAGGTTGAATCGGTGTTGGTCGCCGCCACGATGTCGATATTGTTGCCCGCATTCAGGCTGACATTGCCGTCGCCCACCACCGCAGAGCCTTTCACCCGCAGATCATTTCCGGCGACGAGAGTCACGTTATCGCCGCTGAGCAGCGTGCCTGCCTCGCGGGTTGCACTGTCTTCCTCCACCGTGTGCGTGGTGGTTTTTTTCATGAACCCTTTTTTGGTTTTGGTTTCTTCTTTGAAGTGGTAATCGCTCTCTGTCGCGGTGTCGAGATTGATATCACGGCCTGCGCCGATGCCGATATCGCCGCTGGCAATCACCTGCGCCGCTGCGCTGTTAACGTCGCGTCCGGCGACAATCGTGGTGTTGCCGGAGCTGATGATTTCGGTGCTTTGCTGGCGTACCGATTCATTGATTTCGACTTTTTTCTTCGCTTTGTAGCTGTTGCCGTCGGTGATTTCTTCCGCCATCAGATTCACATCGCGACCAGCCTGCATCGCCACATCGCCTTCTGCGGCCAGCCCTGCGGCATGGCTGTTGATGTCCTGCCCGGCGACCAGTGTCAGATCGTTACCGCTGGTGATCGTCGTGGTTGCGACATCCGTGCTGTGGGTTTCACTTTTGCCCTGGCTGGCACTCTGACTGGTTTCTATGGCATTCAGGTTCAGATCATTCCCTGCCAGCATCAGGAGGTTTTCGCCTGCGGCGACGTCTGCCCCGACGATGTTGATATCCTTGTCTGCGACCAGACTCATACCATCCTGAGAAGTGATACTCGCTACCGGATTGACAAAGGTGTCCGCAAAGCTGTCAGACTCTCCCCGGGCACCTGAACCTCTCGCCATCAGTTGTTCGGTCTGTGTGATGTTGTTAATGCTGCCGCCCACGCTTTCGAGCTGGACGGTTTTGCCACTGATAGTGGAGCCGATGTTATTGATATCGCCCAGGGCGCTAAGCTGCAGACCACCGCCTGCCTGCATCAGACCGGCATTCAGGTTGCTGATGCTGTTCTGGCTGTCGAGGATCAGGTTGTTGCTGGCATTGATGCTGCTGCCGCTATTGGTGATGTTGCCGCCCGTAAGCTGAACGTTGTTGCCGGAAATCACACTGCCGTTATTCACCGTTACGTCTTTGGGTGACAGGTACACTTTCGGCACCATCACCGTCTGACCGTTGATGGTGGCCGATTCCCACCACAAAATACTGCTGTCGAGCGCGGCGATTTGTTCCGCCGTCAGCGCCACGCCGAACGCTAATCCAAGCGACTGCTGCGCACCTGCTGCGTTGTCCATCAGGTACTGCATCTGTTCCAGATCGGAACCCAGGCCGTTGATGTAACGGTTACCGGTCTGGTTGAGCATCACGTTGCTGACGTAGCGCGTGTCGAATGCCGCATCCCCAAGGAAGCGGTAATCGTATTCCGGGTGCAGGTTGAGTCTGTCGAGGAAGTACGCCGAACCGAGGAATTGATTCTGGTCGGTGTACGCGCTGTTGGTTTCACGCGGTGCACTCCCCGGCTGCATTCCGGTCAGAGAATACAGTTCGCCAAACAGGCTTTGATCCAACTGGCCCAGACCATCAAGTTTCGGGTTAGTGGTGATCAGATACGGGCTGTTCGCGTCGGTTGCAGGCACGAAATAGCCGTTATTCCCCGACGGCAGCGGATACAAGCTGCCACCACCGGTGATGTTCGCCACTGCATCGGTGAGGCTGTCGTACCACTGCGGCGAAGTGATATCCGCGCTATCTGTGTTGGCGAGATCTTGCTGCTGAGCGCCATCAGGCTGGCTAAGCGTGTCGAGGGTCGGAACCGTGAGGGTGTTGCTGGTGCTCCCGGCATTTGCCGTGGTCGTGGTGTTACTGATGTCGCGGGTGAAATTGGCAATGACATTCCCCCCCGCCTGAATGACGGAACGGTAGAGTGTCGAGTCATTGTTTTCAGTTCTGTTTTCACCGTTTGCAACAAAATGAAGAGAGCCTCCTCTGAAATCCACGGAAGGATCTAAAAAATCCGTTTCTGCATAGCTTGTTGGAGTGAAAATTTCATAAGTCTGATAGCGGGTGCGACTACCTGAAATATATGACTCATTTCTCAGCGTTGTTCCGGATAAGTTAATATTTCCATTCGCCAGCACAATACTGGCAATATTCTCCAGAGAATCGGCTGCTAATAGCATATTGCGGCCGGATGAAATCCGTCCGGCTGCACCTTTGCTATCCACGGTGACGGAATAACGTGAAACTGCAAATTCTCTGTCAGGCGTATTGATGTAAGGCGCGGCCACAGCGTAGTCGTGGCAGGTTGGTGAAGCACCATGCCCGGGGCTACCGCCTCCGGAGCACGACTCTCCATAAATATACCCATAGTCGCTCTCTGTAAGCATATCCAGAGGAATATAGGCTTCAGTTGTTGTCAGCCAATCATACTGCTGAGTAAGATCCTCTTCGCCAGAGCTTGTCACTTCCAGTTTTTCCCGCTCATTCAGTAAATGCCCGGTTTTCACCGTAATATCGCCATTTACCGTCTCGATATTCCCGGAAGTATTCACCACCTCGGCGTTGGCATGGCCCGCCATATCACGCTGCATCCACAGGCTGTCACCGGCCAGAATATCGCCGTGGTTATTGCGGATGCTGTTGGCCAGCAGATACATATTGTTGCCTGCATAGAGCAGGGCGGTATTGAGAATGCTGCTGGCGGCATTCAGGGTCAGTGAGCCTGCGGTGCCGACAAAACCGTCCACCGTAATATTGCCACGGCTGTTCAGTGTCACGTCGCCACCGGCCTGTAAGGTGCCGGAGGCGTTCATCGCCATACTGTCAGCGGAAAGGGTGCTGGCGCCGCTGCCGGTGGTGATTTGCCCGTAATTGGTGAATGCTCCTCCGGCCGTCAGATTCACCGCCTGACCTTGCATCACGCTCTGATTCGTTATCGCGCCATTGCTGGTGATATCCAGCACGTTACCTGCCGCCAGCACATTTTTAGCGGTGAAGGCATCGGTGAGTTTCAGGGTCAAATTACCCAGCGCGACCACCTGACCAAGCTGATCAAAAACGCCGCTGGTCAGCAGAAGATTGCCGCCGCTGTAAAGTTTGCCAGTGGTTCGGTGTTCAATCTGGTCAGCATGAATCGTCAGATTCGAGGTGCCAAACAGGGTTCCCGCGTTATCAAGGGAATTGGCATTCAGCAGCAGGGACGTGGCCTGTAGCCAGTTATTGTTGGTCAGCTTCACCGAGTTAAGCGTGAGTTCGCCGCCGGAAAGTATTCTGCCGTCGTTGCGGGCGGATGCTGAGGCATCAATCTTTGTCGTCCCGCCACCCTGAATCAAACCGTCATTCTCAAGCGTTGCCATGGCGAGGTTCAGGGTGTTCTGACTCAGCACGCTACCCGTCGCGCGGTTGGTCAGATTGCCGCTCAGGGTGAGGTCAGCGTTCGCCTGAATACGCCCGCTGTTGCCGACAGCATGGCTTGTCAGCGCAATATCGGCCCCCTGAATTTGCCCGGCATTATTGACGGTCTCCGCGCTCAGCTCCAGAGTTCCGCCCGTTAACAGCGTTTTGTCCTGCTGCTGGGTAAATGCGCCGGTCAGTGCCACAACCAGCCCGTTGACGCCGCTGATGTCGCCATTGTTATTCAGCGACGCGCCGTGAATCACCAGATTACTGGCGAGCCACTGGCCGTCGTTGGTCAGGTTTAGCGCCTGCAACGCCGCGTTGCCATTGGCGATAATTTTGCTGCCGGCAGCGGAGGTCAGGTCACCGGTCAGTTTTAGCGTCAGCGCATCGGCGCTCTGCAATGTGCCCCGGTTCACCAGCTGGTGCGCATCCAGCACAATGTTCTGTCCCTGCCAGATGCCGTTATTGGTGATGTTTTCGCTGCGGATCGCTAACGCGCCGCCACTCAATAACTGCCCGTCATTAAAGAGTTCCTGTCCGGCAAACTGCAACAATTGCAGGCCAATCGCCGTTCCCGAGTTAGTGGCAGATAACAGGTTCATCAGCAGATTATTGCCCTGCAACGCGCCACGGTTATCCAGCATATCGCCCGTCAGGGTGAGGTCTGTATTGCTCAGCAGCGAGCCACGGTTCGTGATGCTTTGCGCGGTCAGGGTGGTGTTGCCCTCGCTTAAAATGTCGCCGCTGTTATCCAGTGTACGGGCGAGCGAGACATCCACATCGCCGGTTCCCAGCAGGGAACCGCTGTGCATCCAGTCGCGGGCAGAGATAACAACATGTTGCCCCTGCAACGTACCTGCCGTATTGAGTAAACCCGCATTCAGGGTCAGATCGCCTGCGGTCAGCGTGCGGCTGGTGTTACCCGTGCGCAATTCCTCCGCCGTCAGAGTCAGCGCAGAGGTTCCTTGCCACAGGCCCTCGTTACTGAGGGTTTTTGACGTCAGAGACAGGTTATCCCCCATGATCTGCCCGGTGTTGAGAAGGGCGTTTGCGCTGACGTCCAGAGACCCCTGACTTAAAAACAAGCCTTCACTCAGGTTATTAAATTGTCCGCTGTTGACTGTCAGGTTCGCCGCTGTGGTTACGCCGCCATGAACCAGACTTTGTGCCGTAAGCGTCAGGGCGTCCTGTGCCGCCTGCGTCCCGTAAAGCGTGGCATCCGTCGCTGTCAGCGTCAGTGACCCATCGGACTGAAGCCGGGCATCGCGCTGGCTGGTCAGACTCTCTGCCTGCACGGCAAGGTCACCATGAGCAATAACGTCGCCACCCAGATTTGCCTCATGGGTTTTCAGGGAAACATCGCCCAGACTGGTCGACAGTGACCCTTTCGTCGCGGTCAGTGAGCGTCCGCTTATCGCCAGTGATTTTTTGCCGGACAACGTTCCGCTCTGCCGGGTATCTTCCGCAGACACGACCAGCGCCTCATCTGAGAGGATTTCTCCTCCCGCTGCGTTGCTCAGGGTTTTTGTGGCGGTGATCGAAGTGGTGCTTTTGGCGGCGATTTTACCGCTGTTGGACAGGGAACCGCTGCTGATGGCAGCGCTGTGACCGGCTATCAGCTGGCCCTGATTGGTCGCGGTTCCTGTGACGCGCGCGGAGATATCACGGGCCGTATTGACGCTGCTTCGGCTGTCCTGCGTGAAATCCTGCGCGGTGAGACTGAGGTTGTTTCCGGTGGTTAAACGGGTGTTATTGATGGTCAGTTTGCCCTCGCTGTTCAGGACAATATTGTTATCGCTGGCAAAGGTCCCGTTGCTGAGAGTCATGTCGTGCCCGCTGACAGTCATATTGCCACTGGCTTTATGTTCCCCGCTCAGCGTCACGCTTTCCCCTTTGGCATTCAGACTGCCACGGGCAAGGCTGTTTTTTACCGTGAGTTTGCCGTTAGCCTCCAGAGTGATATCGCCCTGACGGGCATCCAGGTTGCCGAGGTTGACGCCCACGCCTTTATCACTGGACACCAGATGAATACGATTGGCGTACATGCCGCCGAGCGCACCGGTATCCACCGCCACGACCGGTGCCGCGCCTTCACCTTTTATCGCGGTCACACGGCCCTTTTTATCCACACGGTTAGCGCCCGCGATAACGTTCAGCGCATTAGCATGAATTTCAGCGTTCACTTCGGTCGCTCGCGAAATGATTGACAGCGCATCCGCCTGACTGGCATTCAGCCCCTGGCCTTCAATGGTGATGGCCCCTTTTTTCACTTCAAGGGATTGCATGTTGCCACTGGCATCGAATACCGGTTTACCGGTGGTGAGCGTGACATTCGGCGTGTTGATAAATCCGCAGCCGTTACAGGTAATGCCGTAAGGGTTGGCGACCATCACGTTTGCCGCTTTTCCGGCCACTTCGGTGTAGCCGTTCAGTTGTGAGCGGTTCGCGCCCGTCACTTCATTAATAATGCCGCGCGCTTCATGGCCTGCTTTCAGATTCGTGTTGTTCTGAATCAGCCCGCCTAACTGTGTCTGGTTTAGCTGGCCGGTGGCATTGTTGAGGATCAGCCCCTCTTTGCCGACGTTGTAATTCTGAAACTGGTTATGGGAAATTCCCGCCCCGTTAGGGGTGGCGATATTCACCACCGGCACACCGTTTCCGGCTTTATCGATGCCGGTGGCAGCATTCGCCGGGGTCGGTGCGGCAAACGCCGGGAAAACCGGTTGTCCTGCCAGCAAGCCGCAGATCAGGTAACTCAACAGGTTTTGCGCAAAACACGTTGGTTTTTGATGATTATCCATAATCGTTTTCCCTTAAATAACAAACGCGATGCGGTAATAAATAGTGAGATGATCAGGCGCGAGCCAGTCGGGATATTTCACCGGTGTGCCGACGGTCAGCTGGCTGGAGTAATAACGATTTGCCGCGGAAAGTCCGGCGGCAGCGCCCCACAACGTGCCGGAAGCCCAGGGGTCTTTGGGATCTTTTTGCAGCCAGCCGCCGTCGAGTGCGACCACGCTGCTGACCTGGCCGATAAGCGGTAGCGTGAACAGTGTGTAGTTCAGCTCGTTACGCCAGTAACCGCCTTTATCGCCGGAGAGATATTGTTCTTTGAAGCCGCGTACCGAGCTTTCGCCGCCGAGGGTCAGGCGTTCGCTGCCGTACAGGCGGTCCGGCGACCACTGACCGTAGAAGCTGGTCAGCCATCCTAAATGGTTCGCGACGGGCAACTGGAAGCTGCCATTCAGGTTCCATTTTTTAAAACCCGCTTTCGGCATATCGTCATGTTTACCGCTGTCGTCTTCCGCACCGAGCCAGGACACGCCGTGGCTGAATGTCGGGTTTAACGTTGCGACACCGCCGAAGATTTTTTGCGTGTGGTTCAGGCCAAACAGCAGGCTGGAAAGTTTGCGGCTGCTGCTGTCGAGCAGCACGTCATTGAGGTAGTTATTGCTGATTTGATGTGTCAGTCCGACAGATGCACCGGTTTTGATATCGCCGTTGCGAAATAGCACCCGCGAGGCGGTTAAACGGTGGGTGACACTGTCGCCGGTGGATGCCCAGCCAAAGCCATTGTTGTCGATCGTGCTGAGGTAGTTGCTCCAGCTGTAGCTGTAATCGACCAGGTTATAGCCGTAAGGAATGCTGAGTCCGGCCTGTACGTTCTGTGCGTCATGCGAGGTAGCCCCGTCGCTGCTGCGTCCGCCGCTGACGAACCATTTATCCGCCGCTGACGAACCATTTATCCGCCATGCCCAGCACGTTACCGGCGGTCAGCGAGCCGCTAAGCTGCCCGGTCCCGGTACTTTTTTGCCCGCTGTTATCAAAACTCAACGAGGCACTGAGAGGGGATTCCGGCGTGGCGGTGAGATTAACAATGGAATAGCCGGATTTTTTGCCGGGAAGAATGTCTATTTGCACCGGATTACTGCGTAACCGGTTGATTTGCTCCATGCCCTGTTCGATGTCACGCAGATTAAGAATACCGCCTTCCAGCCCCGGAAAAGCCATGGTGAGCTGCGAAGATGAACCGCCTTCGAGGGTGATTTTCTCAAGACGTCCCTCCAGCACCGAAATATGTAATTCCCCCTGAGATAAATCCTGTTCAGAGATAAATGCCCGGCTGGTTATATATCCCTGATGAATATACCAGTCAGAGATTTGATGGGTTATTTCCGCGATGCGGTTCATCCCAACACATTGGTTAAGATGATATTGCGTGATCTCGTGTTGTTTTTTATCTGATAGCAGTGTTGTGTTATTTATATATATTTTATGAATGTTAAAGCAAGGGCCATTATCTTTTTCTGAATGAGAGTCGTCGACGGGGCGGGGAGAGAAACTACGTTGAAGATCATCACGTTGTTGCTGGCTCTGCCTTAAAATATCTTGTTGTTCCTGACGGATCAGGCCCCGGTCAGCCGGGCTCAGGGGCGCAGCCATTGCAGACAGGGCGACCCCGGAGACAACAATAGATAATAAGCATTTAAAAATATAATGTTTACACAACACAAAATTCATTCCATGAATAATTTAAAAGTAATATTTTGACATGATTTCCAATATGATGTTATGGACTCATAAATAAATCAAATACTATAATTATATTAATAATGAAATAAACTTAATTCACCTCTGTGTTGGTGAGTTAATGAATGATTTTTATCTGTAAATTATCCGATTCTGTTATAGGTGGGTGACGGCAATTCCGGGAGGCGGAATTGCCGAAATAAGTTAATTGCTGCACTCACTCCGCCAGTCCGAGATGCGCCCATAAAGCGTCGAGCGGCATGGTCGCCAGCGCGATACATTCATCGGCCGCGCCGTAGTAAATCTTCAGCACGTCCTGTTCCACCAGCGCGCCGCAGGTAAAGACCACGTTGCCGAAAAATCCTTCTCTCTCGTAAATCGCTTCCGGCTGTAACAGCGGTTCGGCGGATTTGGCGAGGATGTTGAAGGGATTATTCAGGTCGAGCAGCATCGCACCCAGACAATAGCGCTGGTCTTTATCCACGCCATGATAAATTTGCAGCCAGCCGCGCGGTGTGCGGATTAACGGCGCACCGCCGCCGAGTTTCAGCGCATCCCATTCGCCGGAGGCACTGCCCAGCAAATGCTGATGGTTGCCCCAGTGCAGCATGTCCGGCGATTCACAAATCCAGATATCGGGTTTGCCAAAATGCTTAGGCGAAGGACGGGTCAGCGCCAGATAGCGGCCCTGAATTTTCTCCGGGAAGAAGCAGACATCGCGGTTATCCGGGCAGAAAATGACGCCCTGTTTGGTCACGGTGACAAAATCGGTGGTGGTCGCCAGCGCGGTGGAAATCCCGTACGGTGAAATCGCGGAATAATTGATGTAGTAAATACCGTCGATCAGGGTGATACGCGGATCTTCGCAGCCAAACTGCTCGTATTGCGTATCTGCCGTCAGGAACGGCTGGTCATCCACCACGAAATCTTCACCGTTCTGGCTGCGGGCTAACCGCAGGTGCGACATGGAGGTAAGAAACACCTGTGACGGATCGGCTTTCAGCACAATCATGCGCGGATCGCTGAAATCATACGTCGGGTCATCGCGCTGAAACCGTTTGGTCCCTGCCTGCCAGCCGCCATTCACCGGCAATAACAGGGGCACCTCCAGACAATTTTCCTCTGCGGATTTCACGCTTTCTGCCACGCGCAACAGCAGCAGGGTTTCCCCCTGATACGAGCAAACGCCGGCATTAAAGACGCACTCCACTTTCCAGCCCGACTGGGAAGGCGTTACGTCGGCAGGCGTTAACAGCGGGTTTTTCTCACTTCTGTGCATTTTCATGGCGTACCTTTTTGATAAGAATGTGATTTTTGTTCAGCACCGGTGTGTCTGCGCCGAATAAGACAGTGTTGCCATCGCCGTAACCTACGTTGACGACAGGGGGACCGAAATTGATCATCACTTCCAGACATTCCCCGCCGAGCTGGCGGCGGAATATCAGGCATTGCTGAAACAAGGTGAGGTACGGATAGCTGCCCTGCTGAAGGGCCGGATGGCGATTTCTGATGTGGATCAGTTGTTTATACCGCGATAATATTGATTGTGAGCACTCACTCTCATTTTTAACACTCAGCGGTTCCGTTCCTTCACCGGCCGGTGCCCAGGGGATCAGCGAACGCGAGGCATCACGGCAAAATGGCAATGCATAAGTGAGTGCTTGCTTATCGCTCATGCCTTGTGAAATGGCGTTGTGATAGTGAGTGACGCCCTGAATATCCCGCATCTGCTGCACATTCTCAGGAATAAAATCGGTCATGCCGATTTCTTCTCCCTGAAAAATAAAAGGCAGACCCCGCGCTGTCATTTGCAGCGCAAACACGGCTACCGCGCGGCCGGTGTCACGGGGCGATTCGCCAAAGCGGCTGATCATGCGGGACATATCGTGACTGGAGAAAAACAGGGTCGGTAAACCGGACAGGGTGGCTTCCATTGCCTGCATTTCGGCGAAAATGGCTGCAATGTCGAATGTTTTCTGACTCCCCAGATTAAAATTGAACACCACGTCCAGCCGTTCCTTGTCCTGATAAGGCACCAGCAGAGGCAGCGATTCACTGCCGACTTCGCCAATCAGTAAGAAATCGCCTTGTGAACGGATGTGCCGGCATAACCGTTTCACCACTTCCAGCACGCCGGGCTGATTGATGTCTTTCTCATGCGGCGGCTCAGCGCCTGCTTCGGCTGGCGGGTGATCGTCACCAATGCCGTCGGTGGTCAGAAAATTAATGACGTCAAAACGGAAGCCGTCCACGCCACGGGCAATCCAGAAATCGAAAATCTTTTTCGTTTCCTGTTCGACGGCCGGATTCGACCAGTTCAGGCACACCTGCTGCGGGGAAAATTTATGGTAATAATGCGTCGTGCCATCCGGTGTCAGAGACCATGCCGGACCGCCGAAAAAGGACGTCCAGTTGTTGATTTCCTGACGAAAGAAGAAAAAATCACGATACGGGCTGTCGGGTTGGTCAAGGGCCTGCTGAAACCACGGATGCTGGTCTGAAACGTGGTTAATCACGACGTCTGTCACCACCAGAATATCGCGCGCATGGCACGCGGCGATCAGGGCATCGAAAGTGTCCAGCGTGCCAAAACGCGGATCTACCGCGCAGTGATCGCTGATGTCATAGCCGTTATCCACCAGCGGCGAAGGATAAAACGGCGTGATCCAGATACCGCCAATGCCCAGCCCGGCCAGATAATCCAGTTTCGAAATCAGCCCCTTAAAATCCCCCAGACCGTCGTCATTCCCGTCGCAGAAAGAGGGCAGGTACACCTGATAAAAGACCCGTTCAGGCCATGTTTTCTGACAGTTCATCATTCGCATCCTGCTATTTGAGTGAAAGTGACATCCCTTGCAGAAAATGTTTTCTGAACAGAATGAAAAGTATCAGGATCGGCAGGGTCTGTACGACGGAGCCTGCCAGCACTGGGCCGACATAAATGCTGTAGGATTTACTGAACGTCGCCAGCAGCACGGAAAGCGGCATTTTGCTGGCGTCCTGAATGACGATCAGGGGCCACAGGAAATTGTCCCAGGCGCTGGTGAAGGTAAACAAGGCGACGATGGCGAGAATGGATTTATTCAGCGGCAGCATGACGTGAAGCAGAATTTTCACCAGACCGGCGTGGTCGAGGCGGGCGGCATGAATATAATCGTTCGGCGTACCTTTGAAACTTTGGGAGATCATAAATATCCCCCAGCCGTTCATCACAAAGGGCAAAATTAATGCCCCGTAGGAATTCATCAGGCCGAGTTCCCGGATCAGCACGAAATGCGGAATAATAAACATGAAGGCCGGAAATACCATTTGTAGGATCAGCAGGTTTTTAAAAATATCCCGCCCTTTGAATTCCATTTTCGCCAGTGCATAGCCAATGAAAGACGACGTGAGGGTGACGTAGACCGTGATCGTCAGGGTAATAAATATTGAGTTGAATAATGTGCGCAGAAAAGGTTTTTCTGCTTTTCCTGAACCGTCAAATAAAAAGACATAGTTATCGAAAGACAGATGGCCGGAGAAAAGGCCGGTGGTATATATTTCCGATGTCTTTTTCAGTGACCCCATGAACATCCAGATATAGGGATATAACCAGGTCAGTGCCAGCGTGAACATCAGCAGATGGATCACGAGGGAGGAAAACCCGATTTTTTTACGTGTTCCCGGCGCAGAAAGTGACGTGGATGGCTTCATCATACAACCTCGATTTTCTTTTCAAGACACCGGCGGACAATCCAGATCAGCGAGAAACTGAACAGGGCGACGATGATAGACATCGTGGCCGCCCAGCTCGGCTGCATCTGCCTGAACGCGGCTTCATACATCACCACCATCGGCGTGGTGGTGCTCTCCAGCGGCCCGCCGCCGGTGATCAGATACGGCTCGGTGAAAATGGCAAAGGCGACGGTAAGGGCCAGCACCAGCACCATGACGATTTGCGCATTCATCATCGGTAAGGTGACGTGCCAGATTTTCCCCGCGCGCGAGGTCCGGTCGAGTTCTGCTGCGTCGTAAATATCTTTCGGGATGGTGATCAAACCGGAATAAAAAATAAGCCCGTAATAACCGACAAATTTCCAGGTGATAATCAGCGCAACAGATAACATCGCCACATCAGGATGCGTAAACCAGGGAACCGAGATCCCGAACCATTGCATCAGAAACGTATTCACCGGGCCGGTCTCACTGAATAACTTCGAAAAAACGATGGAATACGCCACGCCGGATGACACATTGGCCAGTAAAAAACTCAGTGCGACAAACGCTTTGCCGTATTTTATCCGTTGTAATCCAAAGGCAAACAATAATGATGAAATAAGCACGATCGGCAGATAATAAAGCAGAAATTTAAATACGTTATAAATCGACGTCCAGAATAAAGGATTCTGCATCACCGCCAGAATATTTTTCACACCATTGAAGGAAGGAACACCAATAAATTTCCAGTCTGTAAAACTTAATATAAATAGCCAGATAAAAGGATAGAGCCAGAATATCAGGGAATATCCCAGATAAGTGGAGGCCAGAAGGCCTCCGGTGGTGGAATCTTTCAGTTTTATCATCGGTTTACTGCTCCAGCACGCGGTCAATCTCTTGCGACGACGCATGCAGGGCGTCCGGCACCGGTTTGTTATCAAACACCAGTTTTTCAATCATTTGCGTCATTGCCCGCTGGACTTCCACCGTTTTGGTGACGGCGGCAGGGGGTACGGCTTTCGGCAGATAAGATGCGATGTCATTCACCAGCGGATGCTGTTGCAGGTAACCGCTGAATACCGGGTTACTTTGCAGATCTTCCCGGGCCGGAGGCATCCCCGTCAGTTCCAGCCAGCGCAAGTCGTTCTTCGGATTGCTGTATACCCATTGAATGAATTTCCAGGCATCGTCCTGCACTTTTGAGGTACTGAACATCACGATCCCTTTGCTGTCTGCCATCGTCGCTCCGGGTTCTCCTGACTGCGTCGGCATCGGGCCGATACGGATGGTTTTTAACACCTCAGGGAATTGCTTCTGATAACGCTCGATATCCCACGGACCGCGTACCGCACCCAGCACGGTACCTGCCGCCAGCGGATCATCCGCAGCGGTAAAGTCGTAGCTGGTCCATTTGTTGGCGAACATTTTCCCCATAAAATTCAGGGCTTCCACACCCGCTTCGTTATCGAACGTGGATTTATTATCCGTAAGATACGGGCTGCCCCCGGAGGCGGCGTAATACAGCGGAATAAAATCAAACCAGCGATCCCACCAGTTTTTACCGCTGGTGAGTTGCAGGCCATAGCCTTGCTTACTTGAGGCCATACGCCCGGAAAGGGTGTAAATCTCGTCGTAGGAGGTCGGCACATGATCAAATCCCTGAGCGGCCAGCAAATCACCGCGCCACCAGTAGACGATCGGGGTGATATAAATCGGGATGACGGTTTGCTGGCCCCCGAACTGCCAGCTGGAAACGGCTTTGCCCATATGGCGGGTTTCTACCAGCTCCTGAAAACCGGGCATTTTAGAATAATCATTAAGCTGTTTAAGTTCGGATAACTGTTTAGCGAAACCAATAAAAATATTGGTGGAGATGTCGGGTTCGGTCCCTGAGGCCAGCGCATTCATAATGGCTTCTTCAGAACTTCCCGCCGCCGGAATTGCGGTGAATTCCACTTTTCTGTTTTCCGGATGGCTGTTCCATTCTTTGACGATTTCACCCCAGTATCTTTCCTGGGTAATATTAGGCGCCACCCACATCTTTATCGCCGTCTGATCTTTCTCGTCCGGTCCGCAGCCTGAAATTAATAGCGTAAGCCCCGCAATAGCAGCCAGTTTGAGTGTTTTCATCCGAATTCCTATTTCCGTTAGGTTTGGATTTATAATCCGTAATTATATTTATGGATTATTCATATTTTTATTATATGAGTTAGTTTCTATTTAAACGCTAGCATGGACATTTGGTGAATAAATGTTATTGCCGTCACACAAATGATTTTGTTTAACGTTAAACTTTATTTTTATATTCATTGCAAAACACAATTTCTTATGACTAACTGTGGGCGGTCTAATACTGTGCTTGTGTTTTGATTGTATTATTTAAACATCAGGGAGTATTCACACTGAGTAAGATAACACTGAAGTCGATTGCCAGAGAATTAGGCGTGACGCACACGACGGTATCTAATGCCTTTAATAATCCGGGGAAGTTGTCAGAATCATTAAAAAAACGAATTATCGATTACGCTCACTCGGTGAATTTTTATGGTCCGGATAATGTGGGGCGGGCATTACGCACCGGTAAATCGAATGCGATAGGTATTATCTTTAACGACACCCTCAGTTATGCGTTTACCGACAGGCATGACGTACAACTGATGCAGGGCATTGCTGCGGAATGTGACAAAGAAGGCGTCAGCCTCATCCTGATCCCGTTACATAACCAACAAGGCCCGCGCGTGAGCGCCATCAATACGGCCGTTGATGGCTACATACTCAATGCGACGCACAATAACGACCAGATCATCGCCAAAGCGCTGGCTAAAAAGGTGCCGGTCGTGACGACGGATTTCCGTATTCCGCCGCACAGCAGCGTGTCGATTGATAACCGCAAGGCGATGCATGAAATCTGCCAGCACTTGCTGGGAAAAGGCCACCGCGAATTCGGAATTATTTCATTTCCGTCGTTGCAGGGCAGTAAGGGAATAAAGCCGCTGACCGATCCTGTTGCCGGGGATAATGACGTCATGCTCACGCGGGTAAATGCCTGCGTGGAGACTTTTCTTGCCGCAAATATTGCACTGAATTCCTGTTTTCTTTGTGAGACACGTCACCATGAAGAATGTGGTGAAATGGCCGCCAGAGAATTACTGGTACGCAATCCGGCCATCACCGCGTTGATTTGTCTGTCTGACCGATTTGCACAGGGTGCGGCGAATTATTGCCGCAAAGCGGGATTATTTGTCCCACAGGATATCGCTATTACCGGTTTCGATAATATACCGCGCACCGGTAATGAAATTGCCCTGACGACCATTTCACAGGATCCGGTTAAAAAAGGCGAAATGGCCGCCAGTCTGTTATTAAGCGGAAAGTCGAATATTGATTACGATCTCGGATTTACGCTGATTATACGTGGCTCGACCTGATATTTCCGGTATTGCCATGAAGTCTGAATTACTGATGTCAATTTTCAGGATGAAATATGGCCTTATTAACCTGTTTTAAAGCTTATGATATTCGTGGTGTGCTGGGTTCTGAACTCAATGAAGATATTGCCTGCCGTATTGGTGCCGCATTTGCCCAATTTTACCGTCCGCAGCGGGTGGTGCTGGGGAGTGATATCCGCCTGACGTCTGCTGCACTCAAGCAGGCCGTCGCACGGGGATTAATGGATCAGGGAACGGACGTCATCGATATCGGTATGACCGGCAGTGAAGAGGTCTATTTCGCGACCCGTGATTTGCAGGCCGATGGTGGGATCCAGATCACCGCCAGTCATAACCCGGATAATTACAACGGCATGAAAATCGTCGGCAGAGAGGCGAGGCCGGTAAGCCGCGACAGCGGATTAAAGGATATTCAGCAACTGGCTGAAAACCCGGTCTTTGCGGTGGCGGCGCAACGCGGCCATTATCAGCAAGTGTCGAACCGCCGGGCGTACCTTGCGCGTCTGCTCAGCTATTTTACGCTGCAAAACGGACGACCTCTGCGCGTGGTGGTCAATGCGGGAAATGGTGCGGCGGGGCCGACACTGGATGCGCTGGAAGAGGCATTTCAGCAACGCCGCATTCCGCTGACACTGATAAAAATTCACCATGAGCCGGACGGCACGTTCCCCCACGGTATTCCCAACCCGATGTTGCCGGAGAACCGCATGGCGACACGCGATGCGGTACGGGCGCATCAGGCGGATCTGGGTATTGCCTGGGACGGCGATTTTGACCGCTGCTTCATCTTTGACGAGCAGGGCGACTACGTGGAAGCCTATTACATTGTCGGATTACTGGCGAAATGGTTTTTGCAGCGCGAGCCGGGTGAGAAAATCCTTCATGATCCGCGACTGGTCTGGAATACCCGCGATGTTATCCATGCTCATCACGGCGTTGCCATCGAAACCAAAACCGGTCATGCCTTCATCAAAGAAAGAATGCGTAGCGAAAATGCCCTGTACGGCGGCGAGATGAGCGCGCATCACTACTTCCGTGATTTCGGCTACTGCGACAGCGGAATGATCCCGGCCCTGCTGGTGTTACAGCAACTCAGCGGCGGTTCTCAGAAAATGTCAGAACTGATCGCTCAGCGAAAAACCCTTTTCCCGGTATCGGGAGAGCTGAACATTGCGGCTGTGCTGCCAGAAACGGTGATCGCAAGGGTTCGTCAACATTACGAAAATCAGGCGCTGAACATCAGTGAAACGGACGGACTCAGTATGGAGTTTGCGTGCTGGCGTTTTAATTTACGCCCTTCCAACACCGAACCCTTGCTGCGTCTTAACGTGGAAACGCGGCAGTCTCCTTCATTGCTGGCTGAAAGTACCCGGGCGCTTCTCGCGCTTATCCATGCGTAATCCCTTCACTCCATACAGGACAACGTTATGTCAGGCTTATCGCTGAAAAATATCCAGAAATATTATGATAAAGCGCCGGTTATCCCTGATTTATCCCTCGATATTCATGCCGGGGAGTTTCTGGTTCTGGTCGGGCCGTCGGGGTGCGGGAAATCCACATTATTACGTCTGATTGCCGGGCTGGATGAACTGACGTCCGGCAGCATCAGCATTGGCGAAAAAGATGTCACGGATTTGCCCGCCGGTCAGCGCGGGCTGTCGATGGTTTTCCAGTCTTACGCGCTGTATCCCCACATGACTGTGCGTCAGAATCTTTCCTTTGGCCTGAAGAATATCCGCACGCCGCCGGATGAAATTGAACGACGCATTCAGCAGGCGGCGCAGATCCTGCGCCTTGATGAGATGCTTGACCGGCTGCCACAAAACCTGTCCGGCGGGCAGCGTCAGCGGGTCGCCATTGGCCGTTCGATAGTCCAGCAGCCGGAGGTGTTTTTATTCGATGAGCCTTTGTCGAATCTTGATGCCGCGTTGCGTGTGCAGATGCGGCAGGAAATCAGTCAGCTGCATACCCGTCTGAAAAACACCATGATTTACGTGACGCACGATCAGGTCGAAGCCATGACGCTGGCCGACCGGATTGTGGTGCTGAACAAAGGGCACATCGAGCAGATTGGTACGCCGGTGGAACTCTACAACAGTCCGGCCAGTCTGTTTGTCGCCGGTTTTATTGGCACGCCGAAAATCAATGTGATCCCGGCGCAGGTGATTGACCGCCATCTGGTGATTGACGGAAAAGCACGATTTCCGCTGGGGGATAAATTTCCGGCGGCGCGGGAGGGCCAGTCCGTTTCGCTGGCGATCCGCCCTGAGTTGTTGCGCCTGAACGAAGCCACGGATCATCATTTTGACGTGACGGTGGATTTCACTGAATTGCAGGGCGACTCAACGCTGGTGTATGCGCGATTCGGTGAGCATGGCGTAAAAATCAAATCTTCCAGACAGCTTTCTTTTGCCCAATCGGAGACGCTGACAGCCGGGTTTAATACGTCCGGTATGTTGCTGTTCGATGAGGAACAGCGGCGGATCCCCGCAGTGTCGCGTTAAATAGAAAAAGGCACCTTTCGGTGCCTTTTCGACGAACATCAACGTTAATTAAGCATTTTTCGCCAGCTGCGCTTTATGTTTGTTCTCACTCAGCATGGTCAGTAACAGCAGCAGAACGGCCAGCACACAACCGGCGATCATCACGATAAATCCGCCGTCCCAGCCAAAGTAATCCACCGTATACCCGACGATGGCGCTCGCAGCCACCGACCCACCCAGATAACCAAACAGCCCGGTAAAGCCTGCGGCGGTACCCGCCGCTTTTTTCGGTGCCAGTTCCAGCGCATGTAAACCAATCAGCATCACCGGCCCGTAAATCAGGAAGCCGATGGTGATCATACAGGCCATATCAATGCCCGGATTGCCGACCGGATTGAGCCAGTACACCACCGTCGCGATGGTCACCAGCACCATAAAGAACACGCCGGTTGCGCCGCGATTGCCTTTGAAGACTTTGTCCGACATCCAGCCGCACAGCAGCGTGCCGGGAATGCCTGCGTATTCATAAAGGAAATACGCCCACGAGGATTTATCCAGCGCAAAATGCTTCACTTCTTTCAGGTAAGTCGGTGACCAGTCGAGAATCCCGTAGCGCAGCAGATAAACAAAGACGTTAGCCAGCGCGATATACCACAGCAATTTGTTCGGCAAAATGTACTGCATGAAAATCTGTTTTGCTGTCAGTTCCTGCTCGGCAGACTCTTTGACATAGTCCGGCGGGTAATCGTTTTTGTATTCTTCAATGGGCGGCAGACCGCAGGACTGCGGCGTATCGCGCATTGTCATGAAGGCAAACACCGCCAGTAAAATCGCGCCGAAAGCGGGCATATACAGCGCCGCGTGCCAGTCGTTAAACCATGCCATGCCGAGCAGGAACAGCAGCGGAGGAATACCGCCGCCGACGTTATGCGCGCAGTTCCACACCGACACCACGCCGCCGCGTTCTTTCTGCGACCACCAGTGCACCATGGTACGTCCGCACGGCGGCCAGCCCATTCCCTGGAACCATCCGCACAGGAACAGCAGCACAAACATGATGGCGATGCTGGAGGTCGCCCATGGAACGAAGCCCATAAACAGCATCACCGCGGCCGCCAGAATCAAACCGGCGGGCAGAAAGACGCGCGGATTCGAACGGTCAGACACCGAACCCATGATGAATTTTGAGATGCCGTAAGCAATGGAAATCCCGGAGAGCGCAAAACCCAGATCGCCTCGCGAGAAACCCTGATCAATCAGATAAGGCATAGCCAGTGCGAAGTTTTTGCGTACCAGATAATAGGCCGCATAACCGAAGAAAATCCCCATGAAGATTTGCCAGCGGAGACGGCGGTAAAGCGGATCGACGTGAGCCTCATCAACAGGAGCTTTGTGAGGCGCGGGTTTAAAGATACTGAGCATAAATGCCTCCGATGGCATAAATCAGGTCGGACTCATCATGAGCCACGGACGAAATGGTGGATCCAGTGTGTTCTAAAACGAACATCACTTTAGCCATTCGCGCACAAACGAACTGTGATTTATGACGGAAATGTTACATTTTTATTACAGAGGGAGGCGATTTTGTGAGCGAGGGTGACAATAAGAAACAAAAAAGGCGGAGCCAAAGCTCCGCCTGGCAGGTTCGTGACATATCAAAAGACTCATTCTAAATCGTCAGACATTCTTTTCGGCATTAAGCTGTCATGCGCTCATTCCACGTATCCTTGTATATTATATTCCCTTCTACATTTTTCCATGTTATGGCTTGATAACGTAATTCGATATTTTCTATATGTGTACTTGTCATACCATTTGGGAGCAAATAGGGGGAAATAGAGGTGATTTTGACGTTTTCTAAAATAATATGGAAGTATTCACTTTCAATCCCCGCATCCAATATGTGATACATTTTTATGATTGCGGATTGCAATGTGCGGCCTTCACATAATGCCCGGAAAAGAATAGGTGTGGTTTGGTCAAACTCTTTTTGCATAATAATCGGTGAATGAATTCTTGTTCCTGTTAATTTTCCCATGTGCTGATCAACAGGAATATTAACATTGTGTGATAATGATTTTAACTCAATGGAACCGAGCCTGGCGGGTATCAGACATCCCCCAACAATAGGCGAGCCATTTTCATCAGTTAACCAAATGTGAGCTGGGTTTGACATATTTTATATCCTTATATAATCCGAGCGTGTAAAATTTACCGCGAGAATAAAAAAACGAAAACTAGCATTAGCAGGAAAAACGCGCCAATTGACTGTATCGCAATGTCAGGAAAAAAACTCACCATAAACACACCGAAGATCACAGTTATAATTAATGGAATGTAAGTCCAAAAAAAATAAGACAGTTGATGTCTAAACCATCGCTTTAAAAAATTAATCATGATGTTCACCTTACCATATCAATTATTGTTTTGGCGACTTCATCATCTGATGTAAGATTCGTGCTAAAGGCGTGAGCTTTCATAAAAAGAGGCTCAACTAAAAAATACATCATTTCTAATTTTCGCATATATAACGCATAGTAATATGCAGGACTCAGAACCTGCAAACGTTCCGCACTTTCTGCGGCTTCCTGTACGTATCCGTAAAAGCCTATTCCGGCAGCGGCAAGTGCGGACACCTTCCCAATTTTCTGGCTGAAGCTGGTATGAATATTGAATCCAAGGCAAATGGACGTTGTTATGCCCAATGCAAATGATTGTGTCGTCAGAGAACTCGTTGATATATTTACGCTTGCTTTCATTAAGGTGCGTTGGATATTGTGTAGTTGACTTTGGTTTCTATTTTTAATAAGTGATTCGATATAAATCTGTATCATGTCAGATATGATTCTTCTGTCTTTAATTAACTGCTGTAAAGACTCAAGGAATCGAACATCTTCTCGTTTCAGCTTTGCGCAAACATCTTGATAATTCTCCGTAAAACAAGAAGTGTAATACACTAGCCTTGTTGCGCCATCCTGAATTCTGTGAGATTGATCGAGAATCTGCTCTTTAACTCCGATAACAGCTGTATCCAACTTTTTTGCAAGTATTTCGTCATTTGCCAACTTATTAATAATGAAATCACTATGGTACATAACTTATTCCTTAAGTTAATTATTCCATTTTATGATATGTGCTGGTTAAAATATATGATAATACTATCAGTTACTCTCTTTTATATACCACTGTACTTCATTGTAAATAATATAACGATATATTTTCACCTTATAAATGAGGCAGGTTGGTGAGGTTGAGTAATGGCATAATACAAAAAAGGCGGAGCCAAAGCTCCGCCTGCTATTTACGTACGCACTGAATTTATTGAATTTTCAGCGTACTGATAATGGTTTCAGCGTCAGTTTGCGCCTGTTGCTGATTATCGGCTGGCAGGGTGATTTGCAAAGTCAGTAAGTGGCTGTCGACTTTACCCAGCACGATAGAAGAATAGGCTTTCTGACCGGCAGAGGTGATCACCGTATCCAGCTGTTGCAGATCCTGACCATTCACCTGAATGGATTTATTGGTCACTACTTGGAGATTGGTATCACGGGCTTTTTGCTGATCCTGTAAACGACCCGCCAGAACCTCGAGCGATTCCGTGGTGTTATCACCCAGGATCACAATCACGGCTTTCTGACCGGTGCTGTCAGCGTAAACGTGCATATTGTTGGCCTGCGTGCCCAGCTTACCGCTCTGGTCGCTCATTCCCTGCGGCAGGGAGAAGGTGACTTTGCCTTCCAGCAGGCTGACCGGCGTGGTGGCTGCCGTTGCTGCGGCCGCTGGCGCGCCTTTATCCGCTGCAGGTGCGTCGGTGGTTTTACCGTCACACGCAGCCAGACCGGCGATCAGTACTGCCATTCCCATCATTTTCGCGATATTACGCATCGGGCTTCCTTAAGTGGCCTGTTCACCAGGCTTACATGTTGACTTAACAGTCTTTATGGCAACCTATTCAGACCACAAATGCAAGTCAGATTATGGCGCGATTTGTGTCTTTCCGGCGGCCCGCTTTAGTGCGCGCTGACGGCAGAATGCGGGTTGTTGCCGTGAGCGGACAAACGTTTGAGCAGCATATTCAGCAGCATGCCGTACATCGGCAGGAAGAACACCAGACAGATCAGGACCTTGAAGGTGTAATCCACCATCGCGATTTCCACCCAATGCTGCGCCATAAAGGCATCGGTACTTTTGTAGAAGGCGATAAAGAAGAAGGACAGGGTATCGCTGATATTGCCGAGGAACATCGAGGCGACCGGTGCGATCCACCAGCGGCGGTTCTGGCGCAGGCGGTTAAACACATGAACGTCGAGGATTTGCCCCAGCACATAGGCCATAAAGCTGGCGGTGGCGATGCGGGCAACCATGATATTCAGGCTGTTGAGCGCGTCTACGCCCTGCCACTGCGCTTCAAAGAACAGCGCCGAGATGATGTAGGAAATGGCCAGAGCCGGCACCATCACAGACAGAATAATCCGTCGCGCCAGCGGTGCGCCAAAGATACGCACGGTCAGGTCGGTAGCCAGAAAGATAAACGGGAAAGTGAACGCGCCCCAGGTGGTATGGAAACCAAAAATGGAAACGGGCAACTGAACCAGATAGTTACTGGAGGTGATGATGGCGATGTGGAATAGCGAAAGCCATATCAGCGCGGAAAACCGCTGCTGAGCAGTAAAGGAGTACATAGATGTGACCTTTTTTTGTGAAAAATTGGGGTGAGGGAACCCAAATACCCTGCGTTCTTGAAGCTGTCGCAGGGGCGTTAGCGGTTTGCGGCGCGCATAGTACCTGTTTGCGCACCGTTTGCGCAACAGATCTGACGGTTAATTTTAGCGCAATGAGCCGTGTTTGTTGCGCCAGAAAACCAGCGGGTTAAACTATCCGCCTTTGCCAAACAACCGCCCATTCACGTATGTAGATGTTGAGACACGAAATGACCGACCCCTTTATCAATCCTGACCATCAGCTTGATGCGTTGGGTCTGCGTTGCCCCGAGCCAGTGATGATGGTTCGTAAAGCGGTTCGCACCATGCAAGACGGCGAAACGTTGCTGATCATCGCTGATGATCCGGCCACCACCCGCGATATCCCCGGTTTCTGCCGTTTTATGGAACATACGCTGCTGGCGTCGGATACCGAAAGCGTGCCGTACCGCTATTTGCTGTGCAAAGGGTTGCCAGAAAAACAGGGCTGATGGCTCAGCCCTGACGGGTTATTTCGACTTATTGCGCAACAGCCTCAGCGCGTTGGCGGTCACCAGTGCTGTTGCGCCGGAATCCGCCAGCACCGCCAGCCACAATCCGGTCAGCCCCATCAGCGTGGTGACCAGAAAAATGGCTTTCAGCCCCAGCGCAATCGTGATGTTCTGACGGATATTCGCCCGCGTGGCGCGTGACAGGCTGATCATCTGCGCCAGCCCGCTCAGACGGTTGTGGGTCAGCGCCGCATCTGCGGTTTCCAGCGCGACATCCGTCCCGCTTCCCATCGCAATACCGATCGTCGCGGCTTTCATCGCCGGGGCATCGTTAATGCCGTCCCCGACCATTGCCACCGGTTTCTGCGCATTGAGCGCGGTGACCGCCGAGACTTTATCCGCAGGCAGTAAGCCCGCGCGGAAATCAATGCCCAGCCGGTCAGCGATGGTTTTTGCCGCACGCGGATTGTCGCCAGTCAGCATGACCGCGGATACGCCGAGCGCCCTGAGTTTCTGCAAGGCTTCATGGGCGTCATCGCGCAGACGATCCTGCATGGCAATCAGCCCGATTGCGCTGTCTTCCTGCAATACCACCACCACGGTTTTTCCGCTGGATTCCCACGCTGTAATTTGCGCAAGGGTTTCTGCCGTCAGGCTGTTTCCGGCCACACTTTTCGGTGCCAGCACCTGAATTTTACGGCCTGACACCACGCCTTCCACGCCGGAACCGGCCAGCGCGCGGCGATCTTGTGCGGTGAGCGGTAACGGATTGCCGGTTTTTGCGCGGGCTAAAATCGCCTGCGCCAGCGGGTGATGCGAACCTTCTTCCACCGCCGAGGCCAGACATAACACTTCGCCTTCACTGGTACCGTTCAGCGGTAACACCTCGGTGACTTCCGGTTTGCCTTCGGTCAGCGTGCCGGTTTTGTCCAGCGCGACGGTTTCAATCAGCGCCAGTTGTTCCAGTGCCGCGCCGCCTTTGATTAACGCGCCCTGACGCGTGGCGGCCGCCAGCCCGGAGGTGATCGCCGCAGGTGTGGAGATCACCAGCGCACACGGACAACCGATCAGCAGCAACGTGAGGCCGCGATAAATCCAGGTTTCCCACGACAGTCCCATCGCCAGCGGCGGAACGATAATTACCAGCAGCGACATCAGCATAATGACCGGCGTGTAATAACGGCTGAAAGTATCGAGGAAACGCTCAATGGGCGCACGACGCTCATCGGCTTCTTCGATAAGTTGCAGGATGCGGTCAATGGCGCTGTTGCCCGGTGCGGAAGCCACTTCAAGGCGTGCCAGCAGGTCAACGCACAGGCTGCCCGCCGGGACTTTTTCGCCGGGCAGATGATCCACCGGCACCGATTCACCGGTCAGTGCGCTTTCATCGAAACTGGCCGCGCTTTGTAAAATGGCGTCGGCAGGCAGACGTGCGCCTGCCGCAATTTCAATGATGTCGCCGGGGCGTAAACTGCTGACCGGCACGGTTTCCGCCTGGCCATTTACCACGCGAACGGCGGTATCCGGGATCAGCGCCATCAGCGATTTCACCCCGCTGCGCGCCCGGCTGGAGGCAAAAGCTTCCAGGCGTTCGCCGACCATAAACAGCAGCAGCACCATGGCGGCTTCGGCAGTGGCACCGATAAACAGGGCACCGAGCGCGGCGATGCTCATCAGCGTTTCGATGGCGAACGGCGAACCGGCGCGGGTCTGGCGGATCGCCTGACGCAGTACCGGCCACAGCCCGACCAGCGTGGTGGCGATAAACGCGATCTGACCGGCCTGCGGACTGACGTGATCGAGCACCCAGCTCAGCAGCATCAGCGCCGAGAGGGCGATCAGCGGCAGCGCCTCTTTCAGGCGTGACGCTTCCGGTTGCGGGATATTTTGTTTTTTATCGAGGGATTGTAGGGTGAAACCTGCGGCGATCACGGCATGCTGCACGGGTTGGGTGATATCCAGACCGGCATCAATCACCAGTTTTTCCGTGGCGAACAGCACTCTGGCGCGGCTGATGCCGTCAATGCCGGACACGGCCTTTTCGATTTTACGCGCACAGGCCGGGCAATCCATCCCTTCCACTTTCCAGCTGTATTGCTGGCTGCCGGAAAGCGGTGCGCCGGGGGCGTCTTCGCCCGGCGAGCCTTCTGCGCTGCCATCGTCAGAGGTGTGTGAGTGCTCACCTGTTTCTGGCGCGCAGCAACTGTCTGTGCTGGTGCAGGCGGAAACCGCCAGTGTGGCCTTTTCGCTACAGCAGCCCGCCGGATGTGTGCCGGGCCGGGCCATCGCGCCAATTTTGTTGATACGTAATGCGGGCGCATGTTTGCCCTGACATCCGCAGCGACAGCCGTTGTTTTTTTGCATTGGGATCATAAAGCCTCCGGTTCAACACCGAGTGGAATTACCCCCAGTGTAAACGTTGGAGTTAGCTCTAAGGTCAACCCTTATTTTATCAGCGGAACCAGAACGGTTCCGCTGAGGGAGGTTACAGGTACAAAGACCGGACGATCAGGAAGTGCCCGCCAAAATAACAGGCGGCGACCAGCGCGTCGGCAGCGCGGAAGGTGAAGCGGTAGCGGCTGAGCAGCCAGAAAATATTGCCCAGCAGTAACAGCGCCGCGCCGCAGAACAGCGAAAACGCCATGTCGGTGCTGCGGGCAAAATATTGCTCACCCGCCAGCCAGACCATCAGCAGGGTCATGGCGATGTAAGTGGTCACTGGCCATCTCAGTTCGGCCAGTCGTGTCCAGATCACCGCAAGAAGTATCGCGCCGATGATCAGCAAGGTCAGCGGCAGCGGCCAGAAAAACGTAATGGTCATCTGGCTGGCGAAACTCAGCGTATACAGCAGATGCGAGAGGAAGAACGCGCCAATGGCGTACATAAAGCGCTCTTCAGGCAGCAGCAACAGGCTGTCCGCCACCAGCGTCGCCGCCAGACCCAGCAGGATCAGATAACTGTAAACATTCAGTGTCGGTGCCTGCCAGGCCAGCAAAAGCAGCAGCAATAGAGTGACGGGCTTGAATACCCAGCGTTGCCAGCGCGGGCCGCGATAGCTGGCATCAACGAACAACCAGCCGGAGAAAAATACAGCGAGGAATGGCCAACTCATTGTTTATCCTTTTATATTTCAGAACAGAACATAAAACCGATGCAAGGGTCTGCCTTCAGGAAAACACATCCTGTTTTCCTGTACTTGTTTTCAGTGTAGGAGAGAGGGCATACCGGCGACAATCAGAAATCCCCGTAACGGCCGGTCTGATTCACGTTGGTTTAGAATAGCGGGACAGTTTACGGCGCAGGACGCGCCGTAAAAGCGGGAGTTACTTTTTGGTCGGCAACGGCGGCTGTTTTTTCTGCCAGGCCATCAGTTCGAACACGCCGAACAGGAAAATGCGGGTTTGCAGCCACGGGCCGATGGTGTCCTTTTCCTTGCCCTGCGTGGCTTTCAGCAGCATGACCTGCAGGCCGTGCATAAAGAACATGAACACAATCGCCACGTCTAAAAAGTATTTGATCGGTTTCGGGAACGGGTGGATCAGGTTAAACGCCAGAAACGCCCAAATACATAACATCAACAACCGACCAATATTGATCAACATCTTACTGCTCCTGTTCTGGTGAGCCGGTTTCAGGCGTCACATCGCGATGGTAGAGGCGATAAGCAACTTGTCCGGCGACTTTTTCACGGTGTAAACGCCAGCTGGCGGGCACATCCAGAGTGTCGTGCTCGGCTTCTGTTTCGACATAAATCCAGGCTTCGTCAGCCAGCCACTGGTTTTGCTCCAGCAGGTTCAGCGTGTCTTGCAGAATGCCTTTGCGGAAAGGCGGATCGAGGAAAACCACATCAAAGGCACTTCCGGCTTTTGCCAGCCAGTTCAGGGCATTGACGTTAAATACTTTCGCATCACCGGCGTTTAGCAGCGCCAGGTTTTTCTCTAACTGTTGCGCAACCGGGCGTTCAAACTCCAGCAGTGTCGCG
This sequence comes from Rahnella victoriana, assembly GCF_021276285.1. Lineage (NCBI taxonomy): Bacteria > Pseudomonadati > Pseudomonadota > Gammaproteobacteria > Enterobacterales > Yersiniaceae > Rahnella > Rahnella victoriana. Next base: position 1,405,723 of record NZ_CP089919.1, on the reverse strand, counting down.
CTGGCCGCATAACGGGACAAGGCTTCCAGACCGAGTGCGCCGCTGCCTGCAAAACAGTCCAGGCAACGCGCGCCCTGTAAAACCGGTGCCAGCCAGTTGAACAGCGTTTCGCGCACGCGATCGGTGGTCGGGCGCAGCCCCGGGCTGTGTGGAACCGGAAGTTTGCGTCCGCGCCATTGTCCGCCAATAATTCGGATCTGGCCTGCGGCGGGAGTGTTGGGTTTCTTTGCCATAGTTCGCTTGTGTCATTCAAAGCCGTCGGGCTTCGTTGCATATCGTTTGGAGGGCTATTCTACCGGTGTGCGGGCAATGGGCAAATGTTTAACATTGTCGATTGAAAAGCCAGCGGAATTCAACACGCGGGCGTGTTGCCTGAAGGGGAAAGTGATAGACTGCCTGACCATAACCCTATTAATAATCCGTTCGCCAGTCATTAACGGCGAGGAGTGAAGTTGTAAAATGGCAAAAGACAAAAAACGCGGTTTCTTCTCCTGGTTCGGTCGTGGCCGTCAGGAAGAAGAGCAGCAGAAGGAAGAAACACGCGAAGAACAGCCGGTTGTCGAAGAGCAACTGACGGAAGCACCGGGTGTCCCGCTCGTTCGCGAGCCTGTTACAGAACCTGAAGTTGACGCAGAGCCAAAAGCTGAACCTGCACCGGATGTCGAACCTGAACCCGAAATCCAGCCTGAGCCACTCGTCGAGCCGGAACCGGAGATTGAACCGGAACCGCTGACAGAGCCTGAGCCGGAAGAAAAACCTGAGCCGGTGCGTGAGCAGGCGGCGGCTGAACTGGCAGAAGAAATCGTTCACATCACCGAACAGGTGGCTGCCCGGCCTGATACTGTTGAAGAAGACAGGATTGAAGCACAGATCGCGGAAGACGAGTTTGTTGAATCGGCAGAAGAAATTGCCGAAGACCAGCGTCAGGACGCCATTGATTCGGTTGACGATGTGGTCGCCGAAGAAGAACCGCTGCCGGTGGCGCTGGATCCGATCGTTGTGCTGCCCGCCGGTGAAACCGAGCAGGAACGCCCGACCAAAGAAGGCTTCTTTGCCCGTCTGAAACGCAGCCTGGTCAAAACCAAACAGAATCTCGGCTCCGGCTTTGTGGGGCTGTTCCGTGGTAAGAAAATCGACGACGATCTGTTCGAAGAGCTGGAAGAACAGCTGCTGATCGCCGACGTGGGTGTCGAAACCACGCGTAAAATCATCACTTCACTGACCGAGCATGCGTCGCGTAAGCAACTGAAAGACGCCGATGCGCTGTACGGCAAGCTGAAGGAAGAAATGTCCGAAATACTGGCGAAAGTTGACGAGCCACTGGATGTCAGCGGGAAAACCCCGTATGTCATTCTGATGGTTGGCGTGAACGGCGTCGGTAAAACCACCACCATCGGTAAGATGGCACGCCAGTTTGAAGCACAGGGTAAATCGGTGATGCTGGCGGCGGGTGATACCTTCCGTGCCGCAGCCGTTGAGCAGTTGCAGGTCTGGGGTCAGCGCAACAAGATCCCGGTGATTGCACAGCATACCGGTGCGGATTCCGCGTCCGTTATCTTTGATGCCATTCAGGCGGCGAAAGCCCGTAATATCGACGTACTCATTGCCGATACCGCCGGGCGTTTGCAAAACAAAGCGCACCTGATGGAAGAGCTGAAGAAAATCGTCCGCGTGATGAAGAAGCTCGACGAAGATGCACCGCATGAAGTGATGCTGACGCTCGACGCCAGCACCGGCCAGAATGCAGTCAGTCAGGCGAAATTGTTCAACGAAGCCGTCGGGCTGACCGGGATAACGCTGACGAAACTGGATGGCACCGCGAAAGGCGGCGTGATCTTTGCCATCGCCGATCAGTTCAGCATTCCGATCCGCTACATTGGTGTCGGTGAATGTATCGAAGATTTAAGGCCGTTTAAGGCAGACGATTTTATTGAGGCACTTTTTGCCCGAGAGGATTAATACGGATGATTCGCTTTGAACAGGTCAGTAAAGCTTATCTGGGCGGACGACAGGCGCTTCAGGGCGTCAACTTTCACATCCAGCAAGCGGAAATGGCATTTCTGACCGGACACTCAGGCGCAGGGAAAAGTACCCTGCTCAAGCTGATTTGCGGCATTGAACGCCCGAGCGCCGGTCACATTTTGTTTGGCGGTCATGACATCAGCCGTCTGAAATCCAGCGAAGTGCCGTTCCTGCGTCGCCAGATCGGCATGATCTTTCAGGATCACCATCTGCTGATGGATCGTACCGTCTATGACAACGTGGCAATGCCACTGATCATTTCCGGGGCCAGCAGCGAAGATATCCGCCGTCGCGTGTCGGCTGCGCTGGATAAAGTGGGATTACTGGATAAAGCGAAGAATCTGCCAATCCAGCTTTCCGGCGGGGAACAGCAACGTGTGGGCATCGCCCGTGCGGTGGTGAATAAACCGGCGGTGCTGCTGGCGGATGAACCGACCGGTAACCTCGACGGCGAATTGTCGGAAGGCATTTTGCGTTTATTCGAAGAATTTAACCGTGTCGGCGTCACCGTTCTGATGGCGACGCATGACGTGGGTCTGATTGCCCGTCGTAATTACCGCACGCTGACGCTGAGTCAGGGGCGTATGTCGGGAGGGATGTACTAATGGCGAACAGTCCGAACCCGGCGAAAACCGCCAAAAGTGCCCGCGCCGCGAAAAGCAAAGCGTTGCAGGGTGGCTGGCGCGAACAGTGGCGCTATGCGTGGATGAACGCGCTGGCTGACATGCTGCGTCAGCCGCTGGCGACGCTGCTTACGGTGATGGTCATTGCCATCTCCCTGACGTTGCCAAGTGTCTGTTATCTGGTGTGGAAAAACGTCAGTACCGCGGCTGAACAGTGGTATCCGACGCCGCAACTGACCGTGTATCTCGACAAAGCACTGGATGATAACGCCGCAGAAAATGTGGTGAAAACCCTGAAAACCGAAGCGGGCGTGGATAAAGTCAATTATCTCTCCCGTGAAGAAGCGATGGGTGAATTCCGCAACTGGTCAGGCTTTGGCGGCGCGATGGACATGCTGGAGCAAAATCCGCTGCCTGCCGTCGCCATTATCACGCCGAAAATGAATTTCCAGGACTCCGCCACACTCAACACCTTGCGCGACCGCGTGGCGGCGGTGCATGGCGTGGATGAAGTGCGAATGGATGACAGCTGGTTTGCCCGTCTTGCGGCGCTGACCGGTCTGGTGGGGCAGATTGCGGCGATGATTGGCATCCTGATGGTGATCGCCGTCTTCCTGGTGATTGGTAACAGTGTGCGACTGAGTATCTTCAGCCGTCGCGATACCATCAACGTGATGAAGCTGATTGGCGCGACCGACGGATTCATTTTGCGGCCGTTCCTCAACGGGGGGGCGATGCTCGGTTTCACCGGCGCGTTGCTGTCGCTGATCCTCTCGGAAGTCCTGGTGCTGCGCCTTGAGAGCGTGGTGACTCAGGTCGCACAAGTGTTCGGCACGACGTTTGACCTGCACGGTCTGGGCTGGGATGAAAGCCTGCTGCTGCTGATCGTGTCCGCAATGATTGGCTGGATTGCCGCCTGGCTGGCGACGGTTCAACATTTACGGCGATTTACACCACAGTAGTGAGAATTTGCTATAATGTTCCCCTGCTGCTCAGTCTTTGTGTTCAGGGGAACAGCCGATTCTTGCTATATCGTCCCGTCATTTTCCTGCTTCCCCTGCAATGGCACAAATTCACTATCCAATAGTCAGTCTGTCACTTACAGTCATCAGACTGTTGAATCTGTCCGTGAACTTTATGTAAAATTCGTGGTCGTAGAGCAGCGAATATGAAGGGCTCGGCGTTGCTTTGTTGTCGCCCCTTAAGGCCAGCAACGTAGCGGTATCATCCCGCAGCAACGTGGTATAAAACCTGCATTACGTCATACATGAGAGGCTTGAATGACCAAAGAAATGCGCACTTTAGCATTAGTACCCCAAGGTAGCCTGGAAGCCTATGTTCGGGCCGCCAATGCCTATCCTATGCTCACCGCAGAGGAAGAACGGGCACTGGCTGAACGGCTGCATTACGACGGTGACCTGGAAGCAGCGAAAGAGCTGATCCTGTCTCACCTGCGCTTTGTTGCTCACATTGCCCGCAACTATTCAGGTTACGGTTTGCCACAGGCAGACCTTATCCAGGAAGGGAATATCGGCCTGATGAAAGCGGTTCGCCGTTTTAATCCGGAAGTCGGTGTGCGTCTGGTGTCCTTTGCCGTGCATTGGATCAAAGCTGAAATTCACGAATATGTGCTGCGTAACTGGCGCATCGTGAAAGTCGCCACCACCAAAGCGCAGCGTAAGCTGTTCTTCAACCTGCGCAAAAACAAACAGCGTCTGGGCTGGTTCAGCCATGACGAAGTGGAGCATGTTGCCCGCGAACTGGGTGTCACCAGCAAAGATGTGCTGGAAATGGAATCACGCATGGCAGCACAGGACATGACGTTTGATCCGACCCCGGATGATGAACCACGCGACGGCGCAGCGATGGCACCGATGCTGTATCTGCAAGACAAAAGTTCTGACTTTGCAGAAACCATCGAAGAAGATAACTGGGATCAGGACGCGACCGACAAACTTTCCAGTGCAATGGAAGGTCTGGACGAACGCAGCCAGGATATCATCCGTGCCCGCTGGTTAGACGACGATAACAAATCGACCCTGCAGGAACTCGCCGACAAGTACGGTGTTTCCGCAGAACGTGTTCGTCAGCTGGAAAAGAACGCGATGAAGAAACTGCGTATGGCGATCGAAGCCTGATAAACGCAGATTTACTCTGTTAAAAAGCGACCTTTATGGTCGCTTTTTTTATACCTGAAATTCAGCCTTCAGGATTTTTTCCAGACATTCCCTTCACGCACAAAACCACATGCCTGCATAAACGCATTCAGCACGGGTTCCGGCTCTGCGTGCATCGTCCAGCTTTTCACTTGCGGCAGTTGCGCCTGCAACTCTTCCATCAGATACAGCCCGACACCGCGACGGCGCGTCACTTCCCGCACCCGCAGATCGCTGAGTTGCCCCTGATCGCCGTCGAGGGTGATTTTCACTGCGCCAAGAATGCGTTCATTAAATACCGCCGCAAACAGCGCACGGTTGTTTTGCAGGCTGGCTTGCCAGTCACTTTCGGTTTGCTCCGGCCAGATTTTTGCCAGATCGATCAGGTCCTGGGAGCTGAGTGAAGTGCGTTTTTGGATGGTTAATTTCATGAGGCGGACGGGTCAGAAAATGGGAACGCCAGTGTAGCGGATCGTTCTGAAAAACGGGCGTAACTTTTTTTGTACAGTAACAGGTCGAAAAGTTTTTTAGCGATCTCTGCATAAGCGATAAATGTTGGCTTTAATCAATAATGCCAGTGTTAACGACTGATTGTTTAAATCCGAACCGCTTTTTCACCCAAATAAAATTCTGTTTACACCTCATATTTCTGATTGTGCCATTTGATTTGCAGAAGAAAATTCCTGTTTAATGATATGAATTATAAAGTCTTATTCGAAAACAAGACGAAATAAGCCGGTAACTCGTTATTACTTATACTAAATTTCCTAAGTGATGATGTTTTGAACAGGCAACAAAAGAGCAAACCACAACACACACATGAACGGGGTAATCGGATGAAAGTAACAAAGGGTAAGATCTGGCTGGCAGGTTGTATTGCATTAGCAATGAGTCAGGCGGCATTCGCCAAAGATATTAAAGTCGCCATTGTGGGTGCTATGTCAGGTCCGGTTGCCCAGTACGGTGACATGGAATTTACAGGTGCAAAACAAGCTATCGCTGACATCAACGCCAAAGGCGGCGTGAAGGGTGACAAACTGGTTGGCGTGGAATATGACGATGCCTGTGACCCGAAACAAGCCGTGGCGGTCGCCAACAAAGTGATCAACGACGGTATCCGTTACGTGATCGGCCACTTGTGCTCTTCTTCCACTCAGCCTGCTTCTGATATCTATGAAGACGAAGGCGTGCTGATGATCACCCCGGCGGCGACCAACGCTGACCTGACCACCCGTGGTTATAAAATGGTGATGCGTACCACCGGTCTGGATTCCGATCAGGGTCCGACTGCCGCGAAATACATCCTCGACACCATCAAACCAAAACGTATCGCTGTTGTGCATGACAAACAGCAATACGGCGAAGGCCTGGCCCGTTCCGTACAGGACGCGCTGAAAAAAGGCGGCGGCAACGTGGTGCTGTTTGAAGGCGTGACCGCAGGCGACAAAGACTTCTCCACACTGGTGGCGCGTCTGAAGAAAGAAAACGTCGATTTCGTCTATTTCGGCGGTTACTACCCGGAAATGGGGCAGATCCTGCGTCAGTCAAAACAAGCGGGTCTGGCAGCGAAATTCATGGGTCCGGAAGGCGTAGGCAACTCCTCACTGTCTAACATCGCCGGCGATGCTTCCGAAGGCATGCTGGTAACCCTGCCAAAACGTTACGATCAGGTTCCGGCTAACCAGCCAATCGTCGATGCCCTGAAAGCCAAGAAACTGGATCCAACCGGTCCGTTCGTCTGGACGACTTACGCTGCATTGCAGGCGCTGACCACCGGTATGGAACGCAGCGGCAGCATGGAACCGGCAGATATCGCCAAAAACCTGAAATCAGCGTCAGTGGATACCGTCATGGGCCCGCTGAGCTGGGATGAGAAAGGTGACCTGAAAGGATTCGAATTCGGTATTTTCGAGTGGCATAAAGACGGCACGTCTACCCCGATCAAATAAAACCGCACCAAAGTGGTTCTCCGCTCCCTCCCCTGCGAAGGGGAGGGCTGGGGTGGGGTATTAATGGCAACGGCGTTGTTTGCAAAACCCCCTCCCAACCTCCCCCTTCGCAGGGGGAGGAGTAGCACAAGTTATCAAACCCTTGATTAATAAGGATAGGGTATGTCAGAGCAGTTCCTCTATTTCATTCAGCAGATGTTCAACGGTGTCACGTTGGGCAGTACTTATGCGCTGATCGCCATTGGTTACACCATGGTTTACGGCATTATCGGCATGATCAACTTCGCCCACGGCGAGGTGTATATGATCGGCAGTTATGTCTCCTTTATCGTAATCGCCGCTCTGATGATGATGGGTATCGACGCCAGCTGGTTGCTGATCGGTGCCGGTTTTATCGCCGCGATTGTGATTTCCAGTGCCTACGGCTGGAGCATTGAACGCGTGGCGTATAAGCCGGTGCGTAACTCCAAACGACTGATTGCACTGATTTCCGCCATCGGGATGTCAATTTTTCTGCAAAACTACGTCAGCCTCACGCAAGGCTCACGCGATCTCGCTTTACCAAGCCTCGTCACCGGCCAGTGGAAACTGGGCGAAGCCAACGGCTTTGCGGCGACCATCAGCACCATGCAGTTAATCATCTGGATCGTCACGTTTGTCGCGATGCTGGCGCTGACCCTGTTCATCCGTTATTCGCGTATGGGTCGTGCCTGCCGCGCCTGTGCGGAAGATCTGAAAATGGCCAGCCTGCTGGGGATCAGCACTGACCGCGTAATTTCCCTGACCTTCGTGATTGGCGCGTTAATGGCGGCCGTCGCGGGCGTTCTGCTCGGTCAGTTCTATGGCGTGATCAACCCGTACATCGGCTTTATGGCCGGCATGAAAGCTTTCACCGCTGCGGTTCTCGGCGGCATTGGCAGTATTCCGGGCGCGATGATCGGCGGCCTGATTTTGGGCGTGGCCGAAGCGCTGACCTCGGCGTATCTGAGCACTGAATATAAAGACGTGGTGTCCTTCGCATTACTGATCGTGGTGCTGCTGGTGCTGCCGACCGGTATTCTTGGCCGTCCGGAGGTTGAGAAAGTATGAAGCGCCTGAATCTGTTAAATGCGCTGGTTTCCGCTTTCGTCCTGCTGGTGCTGGCGGCGTTCATCATGGGCCTGCAACTGGGCCTTGATGGCACAAAACTGGTGGTCAACGGCGCGGGTCAGGTTCGCTGGACGTGGATTGCCATCGGCTGCGCCATCGTCTTCGTGTTCCAGTTATTCCGTCCGATGGTCAGCAGCGGCCTGAAAAAAGTCTCGGGGCCGGGCTGGGTGTTGCCAAGCTTTGATGGCTCGACGCCGAAACAAAAACTGCTGGCGCTGGTGCTGATTATCGCTGCCATTGCCTGGCCGTTTATCGTCTCGCGCGGCACGGTGGATATCGCCACGCTGACCCTGATCTACATCATGCTCGGCCTCGGTCTGAACGTGGTGGTCGGGCTGTCCGGCCTGCTGGTCCTGGGTTACGGCGGCTTTTACGCCATCGGCGCTTACACTTATGCGCTGCTCAATCACTATTACGGCATCGGATTCTGGGAAGCCTTGCCGCTGGCCGGACTGGTATCGGCAGCCTTTGGTTTCCTGCTCGGGTTCCCGGTGCTGCGGTTGCGCGGAGATTATCTGGCAATTGTGACACTCGGATTCGGCGAAATCGTCCGTATCCTGCTGCTCAATAATACCGAACTGACCGGCGGGCCGAACGGCATCAGCCAGATCCCGAAACCGACGCTGTTCGGGCTGGAGTTCAGCCGGACGCCACGCGACGGCGGCTGGGATACCTTCAGCAACTTCTTCAATGTTGCCTATGACCCGAGTGACCGCATTATCTTCCTGTACATGGTGGCGCTGCTGCTGGTGATCGCCACCTTGTTCATCATCAACCGTCTGTTGCGGATGCCGCTGGGCCGCGCGTGGGAAGCGTTGCGTGAGGATGAAATTGCCTGCCGTTCGCTGGGGCTGAACCCGACCCGCATCAAACTGACTGCGTTCACCATCAGCGCCGCATTTGCCGGTTTCGCCGGTACGCTGTTCGCCGCGCGTCAGGGCTTTGTCAGCCCGGAATCCTTCACCTTTGCGGAATCTGCCTTCGTGCTGGCTATCGTGGTACTCGGCGGAATGGGCTCGCAGTTTGCGGTCATTCTGGCGGCGATTCTGCTGGTGGTTTCCCGCGAACTGATGCGTGATCTCAACGAATACAGCATGTTACTGCTCGGTGCGTTAATGGTGCTGATGATGATCTGGCGTCCGCAGGGCTTACTGCCGATGAAACGTGTTCATCTCAAACTGAAGCTTTCGAAGAAACAAATCGCGGATCAGGGGGAACAGGCATGAGCACGCAACCTCTGTTAGCGGTTGAAGGTCTGATGATGCGTTTTGGTGGCCTGCTGGCGGTCAACAACGTGGCGCTGAACCTCAACCAGGGCGAAATTGTTTCGCTGATCGGCCCGAACGGTGCCGGTAAAACCACGGTATTTAACTGCCTGACCGGTTTCTACAAACCGAGCGGCGGCACCATTAAGCTGCGTGATCAGCATCTGGAAGGGTTGCCGGGGCAGAAAATTGCCCGCATGGGCGTGGTGCGTACTTTCCAGCACGTGCGACTGTTTCGTGAAATGACGGTGATTGAAAACCTGCTGGTTGCCCAGCATCAGCACCTGAAAAGCGGCGTACTGGCGGGGCTGTTCAAAACGCCGGGTTTCCGTCGCGCCGAAGCCGATGCGCTGGATCGCGCTGCCGACTGGCTGGAACGTGTCGGATTACTTGAACTGGCCAACCGTCAGGCGGGCAATCTGGCCTACGGCCAGCAACGCCGTCTGGAAATCGTCCGCTGCATGGTCACGCGGCCGGAAATCCTGATGCTCGACGAACCGGCTGCCGGTCTTAACCCGCGTGAAACCGAAGAGCTGAACCAGCTGATTGCGGAATTGCGTAACCAGCACAACGTGTCGGTGCTGCTGATTGAGCACGACATGAAACTGGTGATGGGCATTTCTGACCGCATCTACGTGGTGAATCAGGGCACGCCGCTGGCACAAGGCACACCGGCTGAAATTCGTAATAATCCTGACGTGATCCGCGCCTATTTAGGCGAAGGTTAAGGGACAGAACAAGATGTTGTCATTCAATCAGGTATCCGCCCATTACGGCAAAATTCAGGCGCTGCATGAAGTCAGTCTGAGTATTAACAAAGGCGAAATCGTCACACTGATCGGCGCGAACGGCGCGGGTAAAACCACGCTGCTCGGCAGTTTATGTGGCGAACCGCGTGCCTCCCACGGCGCGATCATTTTCGAAGGGCAGGACATCACGCAGTGGCAGACCGCCAAAATCATGCGCGGCGATATCGCGATTGTGCCGGAAGGCCGTCGGGTGTTTTCCCGCATGACGGTGGAAGAGAATCTGGCGATGGGCGGATTCTTTGCCACCCGCGATCAGTTTCATGCCCGGCTGGAGCGCGTGTTTACGCTGTTCCCGCGCCTGAAAGAGCGTCGCGTTCAGCGTTCCGGCACCATGTCCGGCGGTGAGCAACAGATGCTGGCAATCGGACGTGCGCTGATGAGTCAGCCGCGTCTGCTGCTGCTCGATGAGCCGTCGCTGGGGCTGGCACCGATCATCATTCAGCAGATCTTCGACACCATCCAGCAGTTGCGCGAAGAAGGCATGACCATCTTCCTGGTCGAGCAAAACGCCAATCAGGCGCTGAAACTCGCCGACCGTGGTTATGTGCTGGAAAACGGTCATGTGGTGCTGGAAGATACCGGCGCGGCCTTGCTGGCGAACGAAGCGGTGCGTGCGGCCTATCTCGGCGCATAAAGTGGCTTCACATTTTAAAAATCTGTGATAAATCTGGTAAACCGCACGGCAAGCGCTTTGCGGTTTTTATTTTGTCTATAAATTAACATCTCTTACATTCGTATAACTTTGCACATCATCAGGAACATGTCATGAACACAGAAGGTTTACTCGCCGCCCGTATGGTCAGGCTCAAAAGTTCAGCCATCCGGGAATTGCTGAAACACAGCAAGATGGAAGGCGTTATTTCGCTGGCGGGTGGTATTCCTTCTTCGGCGCTTTTTGATTTCGACGGTCTGCGTGAAGCCACCCAACTGGCGATTACCGAACAACCGGAACACGCATTCCAGTATGGTCTGACTGAAGGCAGTTATACGCTGCGTGAGCGTATTGCTGAGCTTTGTCAGCAACGTGGCGTGGTCGCAAGCCCGGACGATATCGTGGTCACCGCAGGCTCCCAGCAGGCGCTGGATCTGGTGATGCGCGCCGTGGTGAACCCGGATGACGTTTTCGTGGTGGAACGCCCGACCTATCTGGCGGCGTTACAGACGCTGGAACTGGCCGAAGCCAAACTGCTGTCCGTCGGTTCTGACGGCGACGGTATGATTGTTGATGAACTGGCGGAACTGCTGAAAACGCAGAAAATCAAAGGCGTGTATCTGGTGCCCACGTTCGGCAACCCGAGCGGTGTGACCCTGAGCCGCGCCCGTCGTGAGCAACTGGTGAAACTGGCGGCAGAGCATGAATTCCTGATCGTCGAAGATGACCCGTACGGCGAACTGCGATTCACCGATGAACGCCAGCCGACGCTGTTCGAGCTGTCGAAGGCGCTGTTCGGTCACGCGGAGAACATCATCTACACCTCGACGTTCTCCAAAATTCTGGCACCGGGCCTGCGTCTGGGCTGGGTAATTATGCCTGACTGGTTGCTGCATAAAGTCGCCATCATCAAACAGGCTGCGGATCTGCACGCCAGCGCGCTGTCCCAGACTATTGCGGAATATTATCTCGGTCTGGGTCGTCTGCCGAAGCAGATCGAAACCATCCGTGCGGCGTACAAAAAGAAATGTCAGATCATGGCCGGACTGCTGGAAAGCGAGCTGGGTGATGTGCTGACCTTTGAATACCCGAAAGGCGGCATGTTCCTGTGGGCGCGCTTCCGCGAACCGCGTAACTGCGCGGAGTGGATGAAAAAGACGCTGGAGCAGGGCGTGGTGTTTGTGCCGGGCGAATTCTTCTACGCCGATAACCCTGACCACTCGACCTTCCGTCTGTCCTTCGCCACCGCGACGGAAGAACAAATGCACGAGGCGGTCGCCCGTCTGAAACGCGCACTGTAATTCCTCTTTTTCGTCTTCCCTGAGGCGCATCGTTAACCCGATGCGCCTTATTTTTTGCCATCTGTTCGTCACCTGCACTTCATGCTGCTGTCACTTCATTGTCATTTAACGGTTATTTTTCTGTCATTTAGCCGTGTCATTTTACCAGCGATTAAAAACGTTTCTTAACATCCATTATTTCTCTGCACTTGCAGCACACCAGCAGAATTCAGGAGACAGGCATGTTCATCAACCTCAAAAAAACGGTTATCGGCACTGCGCTGACGCTGGCTTTCAGCGCCAATGCTTTCGCTGTGACAGAAATTCCTTTCTGGCACTCAATGGACGGCGAATTAGGCAAAGAAGTGAACTCGCTGGCCGACCGTTTTAACCAGACGCACCCTGATGTCAAAATCGTGCCTGTCTATAAAGGCAAATACGACGAAAGTCTGGCGGCCGGTATCGCGGCATACCGTACCGGTAATGCTCCGGCAATTTTGCAGGTTTACGAAGTGGGCACCGCGACCATGATGGCCAGCAAAGCCATCAAACCGGTTTACGAAGTGTTCAGCGATGCAGGCATTAAAGAAGACGTGTCCCAGTTTGTGCCAACCGTTTCCGGTTATTATTCCGATTCCAAAGGCCGTCTGCTGTCGCAGCCTTTCAACAGCTCCACGCCGGTGCTGTATTACAACAAAGATGCCTTTAAGAAAGCCGGTCTGAATCCGGATCAGCCGCCAAAAACCTGGCAGGACATGGCCGCGTATACCGAGAAACTGCGTGAAGCGGGCATGAAATGTGGTTACGCCAGCGGCTGGCAGGGCTGGATCCAGATTGAAAACTTCAGCGCCTGGCACGGTCTGCCGATCGCCACCAAAAACAACGGTTTCGATGGCACAGATGCGGTACTGGAATTCAATAAACCTGAGCAAATCAAGCACATTCAGATGCTGGAAGACATGAACAAAAAAGGTGATTTCACCTATTTTGGTCGTAAAGATGAATCCACTGCCAAGTTCTACAACGGCGATTGTGCGATGACCACCGCGTCTTCCGGTTCGCTGGCGGATATCCGTCAGTATTCCAAATTCAACTACGGCGTAGGCATGATGCCTTACGACGCGGACATCAAAGGCGCGCCACAAAACGCCATCATCGGCGGTGCAAGCCTGTGGGTGATGAACGGCAAAGACAAAGACACCTACAAAGGCGTTGCCGAATTCCTGCAATTCCTGACCACGCCGGAAATCGCTGCCGAATGGCATCAGAAAACCGGTTATCTGCCGGTCACCACGGCGGCGTATGAGCTGACCAAAAAAGACGGCTTCTACGAGAAAAACCCGGGTTCTGACGTTGCTACCCGCCAGATGCTGAACAAGCCACCGTTACCGTTCACCAAAGGTCTGCGTCTGGGCAACATGCCGCAGATCCGTACCATCGTGGATGAAGAACTGGAAAGCGTGTGGAGCGGCAAGAAAACGGCTAAAGAAGCGTTAGACACAGCAGCACAGCGCGGGGATTTGTTACTCCGTCGCTTCGAAGCTTCTACTAAGTAATCCCGTTTTGCTCCCTCCCCTGCGAAGGGGAGGGCTGGGGTGGGGTATTAAAGACAACTCAGTCGCTTGCAAAACCCCCTCCCAACCTCCCCCTTCGCAGGGGGAGGAGCCGAAAGCCAAATTCAAAACCAACCTGGTTTGCTCCCTTTCGGGGAGTCTTTTATATCAACGAGTAAACCATCATGAGTTCACACCGTCCCGGTTTTGGTTGCAGCTGGTTGCCCTACGCGCTGGTGTTGCCGCAGCTGTTAATCACCGCGATATTTTTCCTGTGGCCTGCCGGTCAGGCGCTGTGGTATTCGGTGCAGACGCTGGATCCGTTCGGCTTATCCAGCGAGTTTGCCGGTCTGACGAACTTCACGCAGCTGTTTCAGGATCCGTACTATCTCGACTCTTTCTACACCACGCTGAAATTCAGCTTTATGGTGGCTTTTATCGGGCTGGCGGTTTCGCTGTTCTTCGCGGCGCTGGTCGATCATGTGGTACGCGGCAGCCGGATTTATCAGACGCTGATGATCCTGCCTTACGCCGTTGCGCCTGCGGTGGCCGCCGTCTTGTGGATGTTCCTGTTCAGCCCCGGTCTGGGCCTGATCACCCATTTCTTAGGCTCGATGGGCTACAACTGGAACCACGCGCAAAACAGCGGTCAGGCGATGTTCCTGGTGGTGCTGGCGTCGGTCTGGAAGCAAATCAGCTACAACTTCCTGTTCTTTTTGGCGGCGTTACAGTCGATCCCCAAATCGCTGGTGGAAGCGGCGGCTATCGACGGGGCAGGCCCGGTACGCCGTTTCTTCCATCTGGTGCTGCCGCTGATTTCACCGGTGAGCTTCTTCTTGCTGGTGGTCAATCTGGTGTACGCCTTCTTTGATACCTTCCCGGTGATTGATGCCGCGACAGCCGGTGGCCCGGTGCAGGCGACCACCACGCTTATCTACAAAGTGTATCGCGAAGGTTTTGCCGGTCTGGACCTGTCCAGTTCCGCCGCACAGTCCGTGATCCTGATGATGCTGGTGATCGGTCTGACGTTCATTCAGTTCCGTTTCGTCGAACGTAAGGTGCGTTACCAATGATTGAAAACCGCAGAGGGCTGGATATCTTCAGCCACATCATGCTGCTGCTCGGCGTGCTGGTGATTTTATTCCCGCTGTACGTCGCGTTTGTGGCGGCTTCGCTGGATAACACACAGATTTTCGATGTGCCGATGACGCTGATCCCCGGCACGCATTTGTGGGAAAACATCAGCACCATCTGGACGCAGGGCGCAGGCAACAACAGCCCGGCATTCGGACGCCTGCTGATCAACAGTTTCATCATGGCGATGGTGATCACCGTCGGTAAGATTTCTGTGTCGATGCTCTCGGCCTTCGCGATTGTCTATTTCCGTTTTCCGCTGCGTAACCTGTTCTTCTGGCTGATTTTTATGACGCTGATGCTGCCGGTGGAAGTGCGTATTTTCCCAACCGTACAGGTGATCGCCAATCTGCATATGCTCGACAGCTACACCGGCCTGACGTTGCCGCTGATGGCCTCGGCGACCGCGACCTTCCTGTTCCGCCAGTTCTTTATGACCTTGCCGGATGAGCTGCTGGAAGCCGCGCGTATCGATGGCGCGGGTGCGATGCGCTTCTTCTGGGACATCGTGTTGCCGCTGTCGAAAACCAACCTCGCGGCGCTGTTCGTCATCACCTTCATTTATGGCTGGAACCAATATTTGTGGCCGATCCTGATCACCAGCGATGCCTCAATGGGCACGGCGGTGGCGGGGATTAAAAGCATGATTTCCTCCGGTGACGGTTCGACCCAATGGAATCAGGTGATGGCGGCCATGATCCTGACCTTATTGCCACCGCTGGCGGTGGTGCTCCTGATGCAGCGCTGGTTTGTGCGCGGTCTGGTAGACAGTGAGAAGTAACTGAAATGGCAAATTTGAAATTACAGGCAGTGACCAAATCCTACGACGGCAAAAATCAGATCATTCAAAGTATCGATCTGGACGTCGCCGACGGCGAATTCATCGTGATGGTCGGGCCTTCCGGCTGCGGTAAATCGACCCTGTTGCGGATGGTGGCGGGGCTGGAACGTACCACGTCCGGCGATATCTATATCAACGACCAGCGCGTCACCGAGCTGGAACCGAAAGACCGTGGCATCGCGATGGTGTTTCAGAACTACGCGCTGTATCCGCACATGACCGTGTTCGACAACATGGCATATGGCCTGAAAATTCGTGGCTTCGGTAAGGCGCAGATCCTCGCCCGCGTCGAAGAAGCGGCGCGTATTCTGGAACTCGGCCCGCTGCTCAAACGCAAGCCCCGCGAGCTTTCCGGCGGTCAGCGTCAGCGCGTGGCGATGGGGCGCGCCATCGTGCGTGAACCGGCGGTATTCCTGTTCGATGAACCGCTTTCCAACCTCGACGCCAAACTGCGCGTGCAGATGCGCCTCGAGCTGCAACAACTGCACCGTCGTCTGCGCACCACCAGTTTGTACGTCACGCACGATCAGGTCGAGGCCATGACGCTGGCCGAGCGGGTGATCGTGATGAACAAAGGCATCGCCGAGCAGATCGGGACGCCGTCGGAAGTCTACCGCCGTCCGGCCAGCCTGTTTGTCGCCAGCTTTATCGGCTCTCCGGCCATGAATCTGTTGCCCGGCCAGCTGACCACTGACGGTACGTCGCTGGTGATGGAAGACGGATTTGAGCTGCCGTTGCCGGTTCCTCGTCCGGAATGGGGCGGTCGTGAGCTGACGGTCGGTATCCGCCCGGAACATATTCATCTGACTGATGACACACAAAATGGCATCCCGATGGTGCTGAATACGCTGGAACTGCTGGGGGCGGATAATCTGGCGCACGGCAGGCTGGCGGGCAGCGGCGTGGTGGTGCGTTTATCGCATGAAGTGTTCCCGACAGCCGGATCGCTGTTGCGCTTGGATTTCCCGGCGAAAGCGTTACACTTTTTCGATACTCACAGCGGATTACGGATGGAATGAACATGAAAGCCTGGCCCTATCCACGTTTTGTGGCACACCGTGGCGGCGGCGCACTGGCGCCGGAGAATACGCTCGCAGCCATCGACACGGGCGCAAAATACGGTCATACCATGATCGAATTTGACGCCAAACTGGCACAGGGCGGGGAAATTTTCCTGCTGCATGACGACACGCTGCAACGCACCAGCAACGGCTGGGGTGTCGCCGGGGATTTGCCGTGGGAAAAACTTCTGCAACTCGACGCCGGTGACTGGTTCGGTGCTGCGTTTAAAGGCGAGAAACTGCCACTGCTGGCCCAGGTGGCAGAGCGTTGCGCCCGTCATCACATGATGGTGAATATCGAGATCAAACCGACCACCGGCCTGGATGAGAAAACCGGCACCGACGTCGCGCTGGCCGCCCGTGAATTATGGAAAGACCAGGCGATTCCGCCGCTGCTTTCCTCGTTTGAATTCGACGCGCTGATGGCCGCCAAAAAAGCCGCCCCGGAATTGCCACGCGGTCTGCTGATCGACGAATGGCGCGAAGACTGGAAAGCGCTGACCGACGAACTGGAATGCGTTTCGCTGCATCTCAATCATAAATTGCTCAACGCGGAACGCGTCCGGGCAATTAAAGACGCCGGGCTGCATATTCTGGTGTACACGGTGAACAATCCGGCGCGCGCCCGCGAATTGCTGGGCTGGGGCGTGGACTGTATTTGTACCGATAAGATTGATGTGATCGGGCCGGATTTCGAATAAAAATTCTTTAGGTGGTATATAAAAACGGGCGCCATAACAGCGCCCGTTTTAATTTAGGAATTTTCCTGTCAGACCTTGTGATTATTTATGCTTTGCTTGGGATCATCCGAGTGTCAACCCAATATTTTTTCGGGTTGGACTTATCAATGAATACCGTTAATTCGTCTGACTTTATGTAGTCCTGAGGGTCAAACCAAAAGTTTTGGCTGTTAAATACATACACGCGATTTTCCAGCTGATTATGCCATTGGCACACAATCCGCCATGGGGATCGTCCATTCATAGTAATGGCTTCATTTTGTTCAACACGAATGATTTTTGCTTTTACTGACAAACCTGTACGTTGAAGTTTTTCTGCTTTATTACCGGAAAGCACAGGAATGAGGAACATAATCAGTCCGGGCAACGTGAACGCGACGCCAAGGATCAACATAATCACCGGCGCGAGCCATAACTCCACAAAGGTATCCGCTTTGGCATTGTCAGGCTCATCAGGCTGATAGATTATCGACACCTTCTCACCGATGTCATACGCTGGCGGATGACTTCCTTTAGAGGATTCAATCAAATGAAGTTGTTTATCCCCGTCCAGAAAAGCAAATTCCGGGTAATACATGACTTCGCGTTTTTTGTCTTTGGTGGAAATTCGTTCATGAAGTTTTACTACTGTGCCTTCAGTACGCTGCGCTGTTTTTTGAAACTGTATTGTACTGAAAGACAGATAAGCGGTGAGGGCGAGAAAGAATAATCCGACGATTAAAAATATAAATTTTAACTTTTTCATTAAAAATCCATTTCCATAAATAATACATTCACCGATCTTGGTGAGCATTTTTACTCTGATTGACTTCATGCCCAGAGTAATCCGGCGATATATTAAGTAATGCGAACGGCTATAACAAGGCTCTTATAAAAATAATAGCCTTGTTGGAAAGAGTCTTTATTTTACAGAAAGTGGCGGGCGTTTAAGGAACAGAAAAGAGGAAAGACGCCCTAAGGCGTCTGATTCAATTTCTGATTCAGCGTCTGGTTATTTTGCTGGATCTGCAAACGCTGCTGATTGCTCTGGATTTGCGACTTCAGCTTGAGTTGTTGCTGTTGCTGACTGTTACGCAGATCCTGCTCCTGCTGACGTTTCTGCATCTGCTGATTGTTTTGCTGTTGCTGCTGCATACGCTGTTGCGACGGGTTGGTCAGCAGCGGATCGTTAGGATTCGGTACCTTTTCGGCGGCGCTGGCGGTTTGCACGGCAAACAGCAATGGCAGCGCGGCGAGCATTCCATATAAACATTTCATCAGGTCATCCTCCATTTACAGTCATCGTTTAAGTGTATGCCATCCCGGCGGCGGGCGTGTCATTTGAGCGCACGATTCCCTCAAAGCGTGGCGTGGCTCTCGTTTGCTCTATAATTGAACAGACGTCAACCACCTTCACCCGTCGCGGTTTCCCTCATTCCGTTACAATCGTGCATCTTTCACACTTTTCACTGACAAACAGGGCGAACTGCCGTGCCTTTACTTATTATCACCACCATTTTGTGGGCCTTCTCCTTCAGCCTGATCGGCGTCTATCTGGCCGGACAGGTCGACAGCGTGTTTTCCGTGCTGGTCCGTTTAGGGCTGGCGGCGCTGGTCTTTCTGCCTTTCCTGCGCTGGAAAGGCCATCAGTTCACCACCATTTTGCTGTATATGGCGGTCGGGGCGATGCAGCTTGGGATCATGTATCTCATCAGCTTCGAGGCGTATCTCTACCTGTCGGTACCGGAATTCCTGTTGTTCACGGTGATGACGCCGCTGTATGTCACGCTGATTTATGACCTGATCAGTGGCCGCAAAATCCGCATTGGCTATGCGCTCAGCGCCCTGCTGGCGGTGGCCGGAGCAGCGATTATCCGTTACGACCATATCAGCGAACACTTCATCATTGGCTTGCTGCTGGTGCAGGCGGCAAATATCTGTTTTGCCATCGGGCAGGTGGGCTACAAACGACTGATGGAAACCCGGCCGATGCCGCAGCACACGGCGTTTTCCTGGTTCTATCTTGGCGCGCTGCTGTGTGCCGTCGTGGCGTGGTTCCTGTGGGGCAATCCGCAGAAACTGCCGACCACGAATTTACAGTGGGGCATTCTGGTGTGGCTGGGGATCGGCGCTTCCGGGCTGGGATATTTCATGTGGAACTACGGGGCGACGCAGGTTGATGCGGGAACGCTGGGGATTATGAATAACTTTCACGTCCCGGCCGGGCTGCTGGTGAATCTGGCGATCTGGCAACAGCAGCCGCACTGGCCGAGCTTTATCATCGGTGCGGCCGTGATTATGTCCTCACTGTGGGTACACCGGCGTTGGGTCGTGCCGCGTCGCGAACAAACGGCAGATGATCGCACGCGTGCTGCCGCGCCGAACGAATAAAGGCTTCGGTCACCGGCTGACGCTGTTCGCCGTCACGCACGGCAGCGTACAGGCGGCTCCATAAGCCATCGCCCAGGGTTTTGGTCACCACCAGACCCTGGCGCTCAAAACTCTCTACGACCCAGTGCGGTAACGCCGCAATACCCATTCTCGCCGACACCATCTGAATCAATAACAACGTGTTATCGACACTTTTCAGTGACGGGCTGACCCCTGCCGGTTGCAGAAAATGACGCCAGATATCCAGACGCTGACGCTGTACCGGATAAATCATCAGCGTTTCTGTGCTGAGGTCTTCCGGCGTGATCACCGTTTTGGCCGCCAGCGGATGGTCCGGAGCCAGCACCAGACGCACTTCAAAATCGAACATCGGTGAATAATGCAAACCGCTGCGCGGCAGGATGTCGGAGGTTAATACGATGTCCAGCTCGCCCTGCTGCAGCGCGGGCTGCGGGTCGAAGGTCACGCCGGATTTGAAATCCATCATCACCTGCGGCCAGTTCTGATGGAAGTTATCCAGCGCGGGCGTCAGCCACTGAATACAGCTGTGACATTCAATCGCGATGCGCAGTGAAGTCTGGTGCGGCTCGTTGCAGGCCTGTAACGCCTGCTGGATTTGCGGCAGCACCTGTTCAGCCAGATTCAGCATGATTTCGCCCTGCGGGGTAAAACGCAAAGGCTGACTTTTTCGCACGAACAACCTGAAACCGAGGCGTTGCTCAAGGTCACTGAACTGGTGCGACAGGGCCGATTGTGTCTGATGAAGCTGCGAGGCGGCTGCGGCCAGTGACCCGGTGTTGCGCAGTGCTTGCAACGTTCGCAGGTGTTTCAGTTCGATCATGAGAGTCCTTCACTGTGTCATGAATAATTTGCGCTTGTGGAATATACAGTACCTGCGGATTATGGATGTGTAAACATCTGGATGGCTAAACAGGAATTAAAAAGATGACGATACTGAATCACACTCTGGGTTTTCCACGCGTTGGTCTGCGTCGTGAACTTAAAAAAGCACAAGAAAGCTACTGGGCAGGCAATTCCACTCAGGAAGAACTGCTGGCAACCGGACGTGAACTGCGCGCCCGTCACTGGAAGCAACAGGCTGAAGCAGGCGTGGATTTGGTGCCGGTGGGCGATTTCGCCTGGTACGATCACGTACTCACCACCAGCCTGTTACTGGGAAACGTGCCCGCACGTCACCAGAATGCCGACGGCTCTGTTGATCTCGATACCTTATTCCGTCTTGGCCGTGGCCGCGCACCGACCGGTAAACCGGCTGCCGCTGCGGAAATGACAAAATGGTTTAACACCAACTATCACTATATGGTGCCGGAGTTTGTCAAAGGGCAGAAATTCAAACTGAGCTGGACACAACTGCTGGAAGAAGTGGACGAAGCGCTGGCGCTCGGCCACAAAGTAAAACCGGTTCTGCTGGGGCCGCTGACCTATCTGTGGCTCGGCAAAGTGAAAGGCGAACAGTTTGACCGTCTTTCCCTGCTCAACGACATTCTGCCGGTCTACCAGCAGGTGCTGGCTGAACTGGCAAAACGTGACATCGAATGGGTGCAGATTGATGAACCGGCACTGGTGCTGGAACTGCCGCAGGAGTGGCTGGATGCGTATAAACCGGCTTATACCGCGCTGGAACAGAGCAAAACCAAACTGCTGCTGACCACTTATTTCGACAGCGTCGGGCACAACCTAGACACTATCCGTCAGTTGCCGGTACAGGGGCTGCACATTGACGCCGTCGCCGGTCGCGATGACCTGCAAAGCGTCATCAGCAAACTGCCTGAAGACTGGCTGATTTCTCTGGGTGTCATCAATGGCCGTAACGTCTGGCGCGCCGATCTGAGCACCTGGTTTGAGCGTCTGAAACCGCTGGTGGCGGCGCGCAATATCTGGATCGGCAGCTCCTGTTCGCTGCTGCACAGCCCGATCGACTTAAGCGTCGAAAGCCGTCTGGATGAGGAAGTGAAAAGCTGGTTCGCCTTCGCCCTGCAAAAATGTGCAGAACTGGCCTTACTGACCTCGGCACTGAACAATCCGACCGCTGAAGCGCAGCAAAAACTGGCGGAGTATAGCGCGCCAATCCGCGCCCGCCGTGAATCCGCCCGTGTGAACAATCCGGCGGTCGGTAAACGCGTGGCGGCGATCACAGCCGCAGATATTGAGCGGCCGAATGTTTACACCGAACGCGCCAAAGCGCAGCGCGCCCGTTTCAACCTGCCAGCCTGGCCGACTACCACCATCGGTTCATTCCCGCAAACCACCGAAATCCGTGGCCTGCGTCTGGACTTCAAACAGGGTCGTCTGGATAACACTAAATACCGCACCGGCATCAGCGAACATATTAAGCAAGCCATTAAAGAGCAGGAACGTCTGGGTATCGACGTGCTGGTTCACGGTGAAGCTGAACGTAACGACATGGTGGAATACTTCGGCGAACATCTGGACGGTTTTGTGTTCACGCAAAACGGCTGGGTACAAAGCTACGGTTCACGCTGCGTAAAACCGCCGGTGATTATCGGTGACGTCAGCCGTCCGCAGGCCATCACCGTTGAGTGGGCGAAGTACGCGCAGTCGCTGACCGAAAAACCGGTGAAAGGCATGCTGACCGGTCCGCTGACCATTCTCTGCTGGTCCTTCCCGCGTGAAGATGTCAGCCGTGAAACCATCGCCAGACAAATTGCGCTGGCGCTGCGCGACGAAGTGGAAGATCTGGAAAAAGCCGGTATCGGTATTATCCAGATTGATGAACCGGCACTGCGCGAGGGCCTGCCATTGCGCCGGTCTGAGTGGAACGCCTACCTGCGCTGGGCCGTGGATGCGTTCAAACTGAATGCGGCGATTGCCCGCGATGACACGCAGATCCACACCCACATGTGTTACTGCGAATTCAACGACATCATGGACTCGATTGCCGCGCTGGACGCGGATGTGATCACCATCGAAACCTCACGCTCCGATATGGACTTGCTGGAGTCGTTCAAAGACTTCGAGTATCCGAATGAAATCGGGCCGGGTGTGTATGACATTCACTCACCGAATGTACCCAGCGTGGAATGGATTGAAGACCTGCTGCGTAAAGCAGCGGATCGTATTCCGGCAGAACGCCTGTGGGTGAACCCGGACTGCGGCCTG
This sequence comes from Rahnella victoriana, assembly GCF_021276285.1. NCBI lineage: Bacteria > Pseudomonadati > Pseudomonadota > Gammaproteobacteria > Enterobacterales > Yersiniaceae > Rahnella > Rahnella victoriana. Next base: position 1,382,978 of record NZ_CP089919.1, on the reverse strand, counting down.
AAAACCCGTGGCTGGCCGGAAACCCGCGAGTCGCTGGAAAACATGGTGAAAGCCGCCAGGCGCCTGCGCGCTGAGAAAGCCTGATTTTGCACTGAGTAAAATGACGTTGTGTTGTTACTGACACGTTTGGGGCACTCTGGTGCCCCTTTTTTATTGTTCTCATTCGCACTTTGTTACGTCTCTTTCAGCCCGCGTCCGGCGGTCGCTGTGGCGCGATTGCCGTTCTTATCTCCGGCCGGTTTCCACGCGCGGCGCGGTTCTCCGCTAGGCTTAAGACAGGTTTCACAATCTAAGCCTCATCAGACAGGGAGAGAAAATATGAACCGATTTAAAGATAAAGTGGTGGTCGTGACCGGTGCAGGTTCGGGCATGGGCGCTGCCTCGGCACGGCGTTTTTCGTCGGAAGGAGCCATTGTGGTGCTGGTCGGCCGGACAAAAGAAAAACTGGAGAAAGTCGCCAAAACCTTAAGCAGTACGCAGTATTACATTCATCTGGCGGATGTTTCGAACCCGCAAGATGTGGAGCGTATGGCAGAAGTGATTGAGGATAAATTCGGCCGCGTTGATGTGCTGGTGAACGGCGCTGGCGTCGTGGTGCAGGGCAAAGTGACAGAGGCCAGCCTCGATGACTGGCAGAAAATCATGGGTATCGATCTCAGCGGTGTTTTCTACTGCACGCGCTTTTTCATGCCCGCGCTGATTAAAAGCAAAGGCAATATCGTCAATATCTCCTCGGTGTCCGGCATGGGCGGCGACTGGGGCATGAGTTTTTACAATGCGGCCAAAGGCGGCGTGACCAACTTTACCCGCGCCATCGCCATGGATCACGGCAAGGACGGCGTGCGCGTTAACGCGGTGTGTCCGTCGCTGACGTTCACCGATATGGCGGCAGACATTAAAGACAATAAGCCGCTGCTGGCAAAATTTGCCGAACGTATCCCGCTGGGGCGTGGCGCAGAGCCGGAAGAAATTGCCGATGTGATTGCCTTTCTCGCCAGTCATGACGCCCGTTTTGTCACCGGGGTAAACCTGCCGGTGGATGGCGGTCTTTCTGCCTCTAACGGCCAGCCTCCGCAGGCGTAATCCCCTGAAACGGGGTGTTTACCGGCGCGTCACTTCTCCGGCGCGCCGGATTTCCCATTCCCTCCCGCAAATTTGCGACTTCCTTTTCAGTCTCCGGCGCAGGTTGGTTATCATAGAAATATTCTGCTGACAGGTGGCGCGACGATGACTGCTTCTCTTTTTCCCCTTTTGTCTCCGGTACTTGAACATCCGGCCGGTATCCGACAGGTGTATTTTGCCGGTGCTCAGCATCCTGTGCCGGAACTGGCTTATCAGGTGGATTTCCCGCGACTGGAACTGATCCTCGACGGTGAGCAGCGGATGAACTGGGAAGATGAGCAGGGGAATAATCAGCCCACCCGGCTGCGGGCGGGCGATGTGTTGTTCGTTCCCGCGAAAGGCTGGAACAGTCCGCAGTGGGAAAAACCGGTGCGGACGCTGAGCCTGTTATTTGGCAAGCAACAGCTGGGTTTCAGCCTGCTTAACTGGGATGGTGCGCAGTTCACCGCCAGCGAAAAAGGCAATGTCGCCAGACGCGGCCCCCGGGTCGGCGCGTTTATGTTGCAGGCGCTAAATGAACTGGCCTGGCACCACAGCGATCAGGCGACGGCGCAGTTTCTGGTGAAAGGCTTACTCAGCCACGCGCTGGATTTGTTCAGTTCTTCCGTACAAACCGCGTCACGCAGTCAGGCGCTGTTTGAGGCTATCCGCCAGCATATTGAGGAACATTATCGCGAGCCGCTGACCCGGGATTCTGTTGCTCAAGCCTTCTATATTTCACCGAATTATCTGTCGCATTTGTTCCAGAAAAGCGGCGGTATCGGGCTGAACGAATACCTGAATTATGTGCGACTTGAGCAGGCGAAGAATTTGCTGAAAGGCTATGACATGAAGGTCAGGGAAGTGGCGCATGCCTGCGGATTTGTCGACAGCAACTATTTTTGCCGCCAGTTCAGGAAAAGTACCGAGCGTTCTCCTTCGGAGTACCGTCGGCAGTACCGCAGTCAGCTTGAAAATATTGAGCCGTAGCCGTTAAGACAACACGATTTTTGTGCCCTGCGGCGAGGTGGCGATTTTTCTAACGGCCGCCATCACTTTTTCCGGAGTGCGCAAAAACGGCTGAATGCCGGTTTGAACACAGCGGCTATGCGTAAACCGCCCGCTGTTCTCCAGCTGGATTTCGGTGATCAGCAGAACAAGATCCGCCTGAGCAATATCACTTTCCGACAGCGCATTTTCCACGCCCAGCGCACCCTGCGTTTCGACTTTCACCTGCCATTTTTCGTGCTGGCACAGTTTTTCCAGCTTTTCTGCCGCCATATACGTATGCGCCACACCGCTGATACAGGCAGTCACGGCAACCAGTTTGAGCGACATATCATTTCCCCTGATTAAAAAATTTATCCACCGAGTGTCACCTTATAGCCGTATTTTTCGGCCATCGCCTGAAACGGTGCAATAGTTGCGGCATCCGGCACAGGGATTTTGTGCATTGAATACGTTTTATCCAGTAACGGGTATTTCGCTTCACCGTATTTATGGAAGGGTAGCAGATGGATTTCATGTAAGTTGAAGGGCTTAAGGAAATCGAGAATGTGTCGCATATTTTCCAGCGTCAGGGTGAAACCGGGGATCAGCGGTAAGCGGGGCAGCAGTTTAACGCCGCGTTGAGCCAGTGCCGTGAAGTTTTCCAGCACCCTTGGCTGGTTCATATTGAGCACGGATCTCGCCTGAGCGGGATCCATGATTTTGAAGTCATACAGCACCTGATCGCAGTGATCGGTGAGCGACAGCAGATGATCCTCCAGTGCATCGCCCGCCGTTTCGATTGCTGTATGAATCCCTAAATTCTGCAACGCTTTCAGCAACTCACCGGCAAACGCGTGTTGCATCAGCACTTCGCCGCCGGAAAGCGTCACTCCGCCGCCCGATGAGCGGAAAAACACGTCATCTTTCAGCAGTCGCGTCATTAAAGCGGACAGCGGGATGTCTTCGCCGACGTATTCCATCGCACCACTCGGGCATTCGCTGGGATCCTGCAGACAGGTGCGGCAGTTCAGACATTTTGCCTGACGTTTGATGATCTGAATGCGTGGCGACATGGATTCAGGGTTGGCGCACCACGGACAGCGGTGCGGGCAGCCTTTGAAGAACACCAGGGTACGGATACCCTGACCATCGTTGAGGGAAAAACGCTGGATATTGAAAATACGTCCCTGTCTTTCCGGCGCATTGATTACCGGAATGCGCAACTCAGAGCTGATGCGCGGTGCGGCCAATGATGTCATCCTGAATCTCCTTTGACAGCTCCACAAAGAACGCGCTGTATCCTGCCACCCTGACGACCAGCCCCGCGAAATCCTGCGGTCGTTTTTGCGCTTCGCGAAGCTGTTCGGCATTCACCACATTGAACTGCACATGTTGCAACTTCAGGCGGGTGAACGCGCCGAGAAAATCGGCCAGTTTATTCAGCCCCTGCTGGCCTTCGAGCGTGGAGGGTGTGAATTTTACATTCAGCAGCGTGCCGTTGGAGAGCAGCATATTGTCGAGTTTGCTGACGGATTTAAGCACCGCTGTCGGCCCCTGATGATCCTGTCCCAGCATCGGCGAAAGGCCGCCGTCCGCCAGTTGCTCACCGGCATAACGACCGTCCGGCGTTGCGCCGACCACCGCACCCAGCGGCACGTGTGCGGAAACCGTATAAGACCCCGGTGTGAACTGACCACCGCGCGGGTTGCGGTACTGCTCGACTTCCTTGCAATAAAACCGCAGCAAATCGGCACTGATCAGATCAACCTCATCAATGTCATTGCCGTATTTTTCAAAGCGGTTAATCAGACGGGCGCGGATGGCGCGACCTTCCTCGCTGGCGAAATTTTCTTTCAGTGAAGCCAGCAGCTCATCAAAGGTCAGGCGTTGCTGATCAAACACCATACCTTTCAGCGCATGCAGGGAATCACTGAGGTTGGCGATGCCAATCCCCTGCACGCCGGAAAAGTTGTAACGCGCGCCGCCTGCGGTGATGTCGCGCCCGCTGTCCAGGCAGCCGTCGATGAAAGAAGACAGCAGCGGAACCGGTGCCCAGTCGCGGTGGCCGATATCGCAGATATTGCTGCCCTGCGCCATCAGCCTGACGTAATGGCTGATTTTCTGGCGGATATGTTCCACCAGTTCCGGATAGGTGATCGCCGCGTGGCCTTCGTTTTCATGCAGCGTCAGTTCCATGACTTTCAGCAGGTTAAACATGGCAATATCGTGCAGCCCGTAGGTTTTTCCGGGGATCGACAGCTCGACGCAACCGACCACGGCATAATCCCGCGCATCCTCAAGACGCACGCCGCGATTGAGAAACGCAGGAACCACCACTTCATCATTAAATATCTGCGGAATGCCGGTGCCGAGCCGGATGGTTTCGGCGGTTTTCAGCAGGAACGGACGGTCGATCAGTTCATTGACCCGCACGCCCAGATTGGGCTGTGGCAGGCAAATATTCTGATAAGCGTCCAGACATAAAAATGACAGCACATTGACGGCGCTGCGGCCGGTATCAGTCAGGCCACCGAGTAAAATGGTGTAGCCGGTCGGGAATCCGGCGAAATAACGCGCGCTGGCGGTCGAGCGCAGTAGCACGATGTCGTTGCATTTCACCCACAGGCTTTCCAGTAACTCTTTCAGGAATGCCGGTGATTCGCCATGTGAAAGGGAATGCTGATAGAAGGGCAGCATGTACTGATCGAAACGGCCGAGCGACAAAGAACTGGCGTTGGATTCGTATTGCAAAATGATGTTCATGTACCAGAACAGCTGACAGGCCTGATAGAAATCCTGCGGTTTGTGAGCGGAAATCTGGCGTGAAACCCCGGCAATACGCGCCAGTTCCTGTTTTCTGGTGTTGTCCTGACAAGTTTCCGCCAGCGATTCTGCCAGCGTGGCGTAGCGTAAAATATGCCGCTGCGCCGCCTGCAGCAAAATCAGGGCTGACCGATAAAACGCATTGTCCGGTGCCTGTTCAACGTGTTGCACAAGCTCCGCCACCAGATTATCCAGACCGGTATTCAGCAGCCGTGGATAATCAATAATGATATGCCCCTGACCTTTGTCAGTCTGGTTGATGCTGAATATCTGCGTTTGGGTGGCGGTTTTCACCTCTTCCGGCATCTGGCTGTTGATGAAATCCTTCATCGAACGCGATTCCCAGTAAGGGAAAAGTTGCTGGCGGTAAATCTGTTTATCCTGCGCCGAAATCGAGAAGCGATCCTGCGGACGGGTGGCAAACCCATCCAGTTCTTTCAGCAGCCAGTAGGGATCCATTTCAGGAGAGACTATTCCCGCACGCGGTTTGACCGTGCGGTTACCGGCAATCAGTTCATCATCCCGCAGGGCAATTTCCACGTTATCCAGAATGTAGGCCGTGGCTTTCGCGCGCCGTAAAAGCGTAGGTTCGCCTTCGGTGTGGCGGTGGCTTTCGGTATACAGCAGGGCACGTTCCAGCGAGATTTCACGCGGGCTGGCGAAAAGTGCGGCTTTCAGACGTTCGGTACGGGAAGTCATCTTGTTCTCCTTGTGATCAATCCGTGACAGCGGCTTTGGCGAGGTGTGCCTCAATTTTTTCCATGATGGCATCCGCACGTTTTACGGCATCGCTGATGGCGACGCGCACCGTCACTTTGCCTTTAAAGCGTTCTTCCTGTTTGATGCCGATATCTTTGGTCAGGATCACGATATCTGCGGCCGCCACATCTTCCGGCGTCAGTTCGTTTTCCAGACCGATAGAACCCTGCGTTTCCACTTTGCATTCCCAGCCTTTGGCTTTTGCGGCGCGTTCAATGGCTTCAGCGGCCATATACGTGTGGGCAACACCGGACGGGCAGGCAGTCACAGCAATAATGTGAGTCATGATGTTTTCCTTCTATTTTTGGCAGAGAAATCAGTTAATTTCGAAGTCCAGATCAAGGTCAGATTCCTGACGTGTTTTCGCCGACTGCTTTTTCGCGGCCAGATATTTCAGTGTGTTGACGCACAGAGCGGTGACGACCATGCCAACCAGCAGCGCGCCGATATACCCCAGTTTTCCCTGCACAACCGGCAGCACAATCAGACCGCCCCAACCGGCGTAGCATTGCGCCCCCACCAGCGCGGCGGTGACCGCTGCACAGGCAGAACCCATCATGATGGAAGGAATGACCCGCAGCGGGTCGGCGGCAGCGAAAGGAATGGCCCCTTCGGTGACGCCGACGCAGCCCATTAACATCGCGGCTTTGCCCGCTTCACGCTCTTCAGTGGAATAATATTTGCGGCCAATCAGCGTCGCGAAACCCAGCCCGAGCGGCGGGGTGGCAATCGCCACCGCAGCAATCGCGACCACCGTATACACGCCCTGCGCCACGCAGATCAGCATGAAGGCGTAGGCGACTTTATTGACCGGTCCGCCCATGTCGAACGCCAGCATCAGCCCCATGATAATGGCGAGCACAATGATGCTGCCTTGTTGCATGCCTTGCAGCCAGTGAGTCAGGGAAGCCGTCAGCAACCCGACAGGTTCACCCAGCCCCCACATCATGATCCCCGCCGTCAGCAGGGTGCCGATGATCGGGATCACGAAGATCGGCATCACAGAACGCAGGATCTTCGGCACGCGGATCTTTTTAAGGTAGAACACGATAATCCCACCCAGCAGACCGGCGATGATGGCGCCGAAGAAGCCTGCGCCAAAGGAAGCGCCGACCCAGGCACCGATCGCCGAAGGCGCCAGCGCGGACCGGTCAGAGATGGAATAACCGATGTACGCCGCCAGAAAAGGCACCATCAGGGTTAAACCGGCGACGCCGATATCAAACAGCTTTTTCAGGTTCGGATCGGTGGCGGCATCCGGCACGGCACCTTTGCCATACAGCATCACGGACACCGCCAGCAGAATGCCGCCCGCGACCACGAAAGGGATCATATGGGACACGCCGGTCATCAGATGCTGGCGGGTATTTTTTAGAATATTGAGCAGGTCTTTCATGATGAGCTCCGGTGTCGGGCGAAAAGAACGGAATATCTTTCGAAAAAGCCCCGGATACAGAAAGGCTATCGACCTCAACAATAGGCTGCTGCCGGGGACGCTAATAGTGGACAAAATTGTGTTTTACTGGACTTTTGTAATGTCCGAACAAAAATGCGAGCAGGTTCAAATAACCTGAAACAGTGCGAGGTTTCTGCCCCCTGGTGGCGTGTGAGCTGGCTCGCAAAAAACAACAGACATTACATTTATCCAGTGTTTGTCATTTTTGTCTGGTAGCCAGCGGATCCGTCTGACTCTTATTCTGCAAGTAGCCGGTGCATTACACCGGAATTTGGGATGAGGATTCAGAAATGACCAAGAAGTTGAGCTTCACCTGCATGCTGGTTAATGGGGTTCATGCCCGACCGGCCAGTCATATCGAGACGTTGTGTAACGGCTTCGGGTCAACCTTTCAGTGGCACAATGCGCGGTCAGACCGCATTGCCGATGGCAAAAGTGTGCTGTCGCTGATTGGTGCCGATATTCTGCTGGACGATGAATGTCATGTGACGATTGAAGGACATGATGAAGAGGCCGCACATGCGGCACTGGCGCATTTTATTGAACATCAGCTTCCTCATTGCGATGAAGCCCTGCCTGAACTGGATGAAACCGCCGGACTTGAGCCGCTTCCTGAATCTCTGGCGCATCTTTCTCCTCTCCTTTTCCGTGCCCGCTCCGTCAGCGAAGGCTGTGCCGTGGGGAAACTGGTCAGCCTGTCCAGTGTGGATCTCGCCGCACTCACCGGTTTGCCTGAATCTCAGGGCAACGATAAAGAGCAGGGTTTGCTGGCCGGCGGGCTGGACGCGCTGGAAAAATCCCTTGATTTACAACTGATGGCGGGCAGCGGCACGATCACCGCCGTGCTGGAAGCGCACCGTTCCCTGCTGCGTGATAACAGCCTGCGTGAGGCTCTGCTGAACCGCGTGGCGCAAGGCCAAAGCTGTGCGCAAAGCATTGTGGAGACCGCCGCGTATTTCAGTGCGCAACTCGCACAATCCTCCAGTGCCTACTTGCGTGAACGTGAACTGGATATTCGTGATGTCAGCTTCCAGCTGTTGCAGCATATCTATGGCGAAGCGCGCTTCCCTTCGCAGCAGGCACTGAGCGAAGCCAGCATTTGTCTGGCCGATGAACTGACGCCGAGCCAGTTTCTCGAACTGGATAAAAAACACCTGAAAGGGTTGTTGCTCGGCAGCGGGGGGAGTACCTCGCATACGGTGATCCTCGCCCGATCGTTTAATATTCCCGCGCTGGTGGGGGTCGATCCCCGGCCATTGCAGCCGTATTTGCAGCAGGAAGTGCAGATCGACGGCGATCTGGGGCTGATTGCCTGCGCGCTCAGTGAACCGGTGCGCCGTTATTACCGTCAGGAACAGGCGGTACATCAGGCTTTGCGTGAGCAGCAGAGCGAATACCTTGAGAAACCCGGCTACACCGCCGATGGCGTGCGGCTGGAAGTGGCGGCCAATATCGCGCATTCGGTGGAGGCCAGCGCGGCCTTTGCCAACGGCGCGGAAGCCGTCGGGCTGTTCCGTACTGAAATGCTTTATATGGATCGCGTCAGTGCGCCTTCCGAAGATGAACTGTACAACATTTACTGTCAGGCAACGGAAGCCGCCAGGGGTAAAACCATTATTATCCGCACCATGGATATCGGCGGCGATAAACCGGTTCATTATCTGAATATCCCTGCCGAAAATAACCCGTTCCTCGGCTATCGCGCCGTGCGTATCTATCAGGAATTCCTGCCGTTATTCCGCACCCAGTTGCGTTCAATTCTGCGTGCGTCGGCACACGGACCGCTGAAAATCATGATCCCGATGATCTCCTCCATGGAAGAGATTTTATGGGTGAAAGATCAGCTGGCGGAAGCCAAACAGTCGCTGCGCGGTGAGCAGATCCCGTTTGATGAAAAAATTCAGCTGGGGATCATGCTGGAAGTGCCGTCGGTGATGTTCATCATTGATCAGTGCTGCGAAGAGATTGATTTCTTTAGCATCGGCAGTAATGACCTGACGCAGTATCTGCTGGCGGTTGACCGGGATAACGCCAAAGTGACCCGCCATTACAACAGCCTGAATCCGGCATTTCTGCGCGGGCTGGATCACGTCGTGCGTGAAGTGCATCGTCACGGGAAATGGATTGGCTTATGTGGCGAGCTGGGGGCGAAAGGCTCGGTGTTACCGCTGCTGGTCGGGCTGGGGCTGGATGAAATCAGCATGAGTGCGCCGTCCGTGCCGGTCACCAAGGCGCGTCTGGCAAAGCTCGACAGCCGCGAGTGCCGTCTGCTGCTCAACCGCGCGATGCAATGCCGTACCTCGCTGGAAGTGGAACACCTGCTGGCGCAGTTCCGGATGACCGTTAACGACGCGCCGCTGATCACCGCCGAATGCGTGGCGCTGAATGCCGACTGGCGCAGCAAGGAAGAAGTGATTAAAGGCATGGTTGATAACCTGATGCTGGCCGGGCGATGCCGCTATCCGCGCAAGCTCGCCGCCGATGTCTGGGCGCGTGAAGCGGTATTTTCCACCGGGCTGGGATTTGGTTTTGCCATTCCGCACACCAAATCGGAACACATTGAGCAATCGACCATCAGCGTGGCGAAATTACCGCAACCGGTGCAATGGGGCGATGAAGAGGCGCAATTTGTCATCATGCTGACCCTGAATAAACACGCCGCGGGCGACCAGCATATGCGGATTTTCTCAAAGCTGGCGCGGCGGATCATGCATGACAGTTTCCGCGATGCACTGATGCATTCGACCACCGCAGCACAAATAGAAACGCTGCTGAAACAAGAACTGGAACTCTGACAGGAGAGGGTATGGAACTTTATCTGGATACTGCGGATATCAGCGCAGTGAAACATTTATCACGTATTTTGCCGTTGCAGGGCGTGACCACCAACCCGAGCATTGTTGCCAAAGCGGGCACCTCATTGTGGGAAGTGTTGCCAGCCCTGCGTGATGCGCTGGGCGGTGAAGGCAAACTATTTGCTCAGGTGCTGGCCAACCAGACGGAGCAGATCGTGGAAGAAGCCGAATTGCTGCATTCCCGCGTGCCGGGGCTGGTGGTGAAAGTGCCGGTGACGCCAGCGGGGCTGGCGGCGATTAAGATTCTGCGTACCCGCAAAATCCCGACGCTGGGCACGGCAGTGTATGGCGCGGGGCAGGGATTGCTGTCGGCGCTGGCGGGGGCTGAATATGTTGCGCCTTATGTCAACCGGGTGGATGCCCAGGGCGGTGACGGCATTGCAATGGTGACGGAGCTTCAGCAATTACTGACGCTTCATGCGCCGCATGCCAAAGTGCTGGCGGCCAGCTTTAAAACGCCGCGTCAGGTGCTGGCTTGTCTGCTGGCGGGGTGTCAGTCCGTGACTCTTCCGGTGGATGTGGCGGAGCAATTTATCAGCGCGCCCGCCGTGCAGGCGGCTGTCGATAAATTTGAACAGGACTGGCAGGGGGCTTTCGGGCAGCTGTCGTTGTAACGGATGTCATTGCGATAAAAAGCCCGGCAGGAAAACCTGTCGGGCTTTGTCGTTTTTCACGCTTTAAATGATTTCACTGCGTACTTTTTATTTCACACCGTACTGAGCAAAGAATGCCAGCATCCGTTGCCAGCCATCGGTGGCCGCTTCGGCATGATAGCTTGCGCGGTAATCAGCATTAAAGGCGTGGCCCGCTTCGGGATAGACCACGATTTCTGCCGTGGCATTGGCGGCCCGGATGGCCTGCCGCATCGTTTCAATGGTATCCGGCGGAATGCTGGAGTCCTCCGCACCATACAAACCCAACACCGGGGCATCCAGCGCCGCCGCGCGGTCAACCGGATTCGACGGGCTGGTCAGCGTTTTGTCGCCGACCAGTTTGCCGTACCACGCCACGCCCGCTTTCAGCTGCGGATTATGCGCCGCATAAAGCCAGGTAATTCGCCCGCCCCAGCAGAAACCGGTGATGCCTAATTTGGAAATATCCCCGCCGTGCTGGGAGGCCCAATGCGCGGTATGGTCGAGATCGGAAAGTACCTGCTGATCCGGCACCTTGCTGACCAGTTGGGCAAACAGTTCGCTGATTTCGGTGTAATCACGCGGGTCGCCCTGACGGAAATAAAGCTCGGGTGCGATGGCCATATAGCCCTGTTTTGCCAGACGACGGCAAATGTCCTGAATATGTTCGTGTACGCCAAAAATCTCCTGCACTACCAGAATGATCGGCAATTTACCGGTGAACTGTTCCGGACGGGCGAGATAAGCGGGCATATCTTCGCCCTGTGAGGGAATGGTGGTCTGGCCTGCGTGCAACCCGTTGGTATCCGTGTGGATCGTGGTGCTGGCGACGGGAGTGACGGCAGGGGCAAAGCTGGTTGGAGCCTGTTTCAGGGTAAGCAATTCTTCTTTTTTCATCGGGGGTCTCCAGGCAAGTGTCCATACGAAAATTTGTTGCTATGGATTAAAACTATAGCCGGAAAGCATGAACAGCAAGGCACAAGAGATGTTCTATAGTTAAACGTTAATCAGGAAAACTGTCATGGAAGAGTGAAAGAACACCCAAACCTTTGTCTGAGGAGTTATGTCCAATGTCAAAATCGCCATCAAAAGTGAACAAGAAAAGTGAGCCAAAACCGGTAAGCCGCGCCCCCGCCACGGGCATTGAGTCTTCACAACCAGGGCTTGGCGATCTGGCGCCCGATGATCGCGCTTATCAGCCTTCGCCTCAGCCGACGCCGCCGGGAAAAGAGCCCACGGCTTCCGGCAGTGCCAAAAGTCCGAAAAATACCAATGCCAAACTTGATGCTCTGGAACGTCATCGTAAAAACGGTGAAAAACAGCCGCTGACCACCAATCAGGGTACCAAAATTTCTGATGATCAAAATTCGCTGAAAGCCGGAAGCCGTGGCCCGACACTGCTCGAAGATTTCATTCTGCGCGAGAAAATTACCCACTTTGACCACGAACGCATTCCTGAGCGTATCGTTCATGCGCGCGGCGCAGCGGCACATGGCTACTTCCAGCCATACCGCAATATGAAAGACGTGACGAAAGCCAGTTTCCTTTCCGATCCCGAAAAGAAAACGCCGGTCTTTGTGCGCTTTTCTACCGTACAAGGCTCCCGTGGTTCGGCAGATACCGTCCGTGATATCCGCGGCTGGGCGACCAAATTTTACACGGATGAAGGGATTTATGATCTGGTGGGCAACAATACGCCGGTGTTCTTTATTCAGGATGCGCATAAATTCCCGGACTTTGTGCATGCGGTCAAACCCGAGCCGCACAACGAAATTCCGCAGGGCGCGAGTGCGCATGATTCCTTATGGGATTACGTTTCCCTGCAACCGGAAACCTTGCATAACATTTTCTGGGCGATGTCTGACCGCGGCATTCCGCGCAGTTACCGCACAATGGAAGGGTTTGGTATCCATACGTTCCGCTTCGTGAATGCTGAAGGAAAAGCCACGTTTGTCCGCTTCCACTGGAAACCGGTGGCCGGAAAAGCCTCGCTGTTATGGGATGAGGCACAGAAACTGGCCGGGAAGGATGCCGATTTCCACCGCCGTGATTTGTGGGAAGCCATCGAAGCGGGGGATTACCCGGAATACGAACTGGGGATTCAGCTGATCCCCGAAGAAGACGAGTTCAAATTTGATTTCGACCTGCTCGACCCGACCAAGCTGATCCCGGAAAAACTGGTGCCGGTGGAGTTGATTGGCAAAATGGTGCTTAACCGTAATCCCGATAATTTCTTTGCCGAAACTGAGCAGGCCGCATTCCATCCGGGGCATATCGTGCCCGGCATTGATTTCACCAATGATCCGCTGTTACAGGGGCGTCTGTTCTCTTACACGGATACGCAAATCAGCCGTCTGGGCGGGCCGAATTTCCATGAAATCCCGATTAACCGTCCGACCTGCCCTTACCACAACTTCCAGCGTGACGGCATGCACCGGCAGGATGTGGATACTAATCCGGCGAACTATGAGCCGAACTCCATCAACAATAACTGGCCGAGGGAAACGCCTCCCGCAGCGTCCGGCGGCGGCTTTGAAAGCTATCCGGAACGGGTGGATGCAGAAAAAATCCGCCAGCGCAGCCCGTCTTTTGCCGAGTATTACGCCCACCCGCGTCTGTTCTGGCTGAGTCAGACCACGACGGAGCAGGATCATATTGTCGGCGCCTTCTCCTTTGAACTGTCAAAAGTCGTGCGACCTTATATCCGCGAGCGGGTTGTGGATCTGCTGGCGCATGTTGATCAGGAACTGGCGCAGAAAGTGGCGAAAAATCTGGGTATTACGTTGTCGGCCGATACCCTGAAAATCAAACCACCGAAGCCCGTGAATGGCCTGAAAAACGATCCGTCGCTGAGCCTGTATGCCAGCGGTAAAGGCACGATCAAAGGGCGTCAGGTGGCGATATTGCTGGGTGAAGGCGTGAATGCAGCAGATGTTCTGGAAATCTTGCAGGCGCTTCAGGCTGCCGGTGTGCATCCGAAACTGCTTGGCAGTCATATGGGGAATGTGACGGCCGATGACGGATCATCCTTGCCGGTTGATGCCACCTTTGCCGGTGCGCCTTCCATTTCCGTCGATGCCGTCATTGTTCCGCACGGGCATATCGATGCGTTACTGATGAACGGCGATGCGCGGCATTATCTGCTTGAGGCCTATAAGCACCTGAAAGTCATCGGGTTAAGTGGTGATGCCCGCCGCTTCAAATCACTTCTTGGGCTGACGGATGATGTGCCGGAAGAAGGCGTTGTCGAAGGCGAAAAAGCCGAAGGCGCATTGCTGAAAACCTTCCTTGAAGACATGCATAAACACCGGATCTGGTCGCGCAGCGCGGCGGCAGAAGCCGTCCCTGCCTGATTGTGTTCCGCGTTAACTGAAAAACAGGCAACCTTCGCAAAGGAGGTTGCCTGTTTATTCTTTCCGCAATCGCCTGTTAATTTGTGATGCTTGTCACAAATTAAATGTATGCGCAATTCTTGTTGTTACATCATAGTGATGGTCGTCACGAAATAACGTCACAATGTTCAGTACAGTTGCCGGGTGTTCCTCCTGCCAATAAATGACCTTACACACAGAGGAGTTTGTTATGTCTCAGCCTGAAGTTTTCCACCTTGGCCTGGCCAAAAAAGATTTAAACGGCGCGACGCTGGCGATTGTGCCCGGCGATCCTGAGCGCGTGGAAAAAATTGCCAAACTGATGGAAAATCCGGTTCGTCTGGCTTCCCACCGCGAATTTACCTCATGGCGTGCTGAGCTTGATGGCAAATCTGTGATTGTTTGCTCAACCGGTATTGGTGGCCCTTCAACCTCTATCGCGGTGGAAGAACTGGCTCAGCTGGGGATTCGTACCTTCCTGCGTGTCGGTACCACAGGGGCGATCCAGCCACACATCAATGTGGGCGACGTTCTGGTGACAACTGCTGCCGTTCGCCTTGATGGCGCGAGCCTGCACTTTGCGCCGATGGAATTCCCGGCCGTGGCCGATTTTGCCTGTACCACCGCGCTGGTTGCTGCGGCTGAAGCCGTGGGCGCCGCCACTCATATTGGCGTTACCGCCTCTTCTGACACCTTCTATCCGGGTCAGGAACGTTATGACACCTTCTCCGGCCGCGTTGTCCGTCGCTTCAAAGAATCGATGAAAGAGTGGCAGGAAATGGGCGTCATGAACTACGAAATGGAATCTGCAACCCTGCTGACCATGTGTGCAAGCCAGGGCCTGCGCGCCGGGATGGTGGCCGGTGTCATCGTGAACCGTACGCAGCAGGAAATCCCTAATGCGGAAACCATGAAGAAGACCGAAAGCCATGCGGTGAAGATTGTTGTAGAAGCGGCTCGCCGACTTATCTGATTTCCCGTCATCCTTCGAGCCGCAGGTGCGTTGGCTGCGCTCGCGAACCCGAATCACTGACTAATGTCAGCTCATCGGGATTCGTTCGGTTGCCGTCTTCCTGCAACTCGAATGATTTAGGGAAAGGATCGGATTATAAAGAAACTACATCATAGTGATGGGCTGCCGCTGGCGGCCCATTTTTTTGTCCTGTTAAGCAGATCTGTTAAGGTCATGTTAGTAATACATCTGGAATAATTGATGCATTCCGGCTTCGTATCCCTGACAAAAGGAACTGTATTTTTGACTGTTCATGACCTTCTTGAGTACACCACGACCTTTATCCGTGCGCATCAGGTGTGGGCTGCACCCATCGTTTTCTTTCTGGCTTTTGGTGAGTCTCTGGCATTTCTTTCCCTGCTGCTTCCTGCGACGTTTATCTTATTAGGGCTGGGTGCGCTGATTGGCGAAACCGGCATTCCTTTCTGGCCCGTCTGTGCCGCCGCCGCTGCGGGGGCTTTCTTCGGTGACTGGCTTTCCTACTGGGTGGGCGCACATTATCAGGATCGCGTGGGTCACTTCTGGCCTTTCTCCCGCCATCCGCAGATGTTGGTTCGCGGACATGCATTCTTTGAAAAATGGGGCATGCCGGGAGCGTTTATCGGCCGTTTCTTCGGTCCGCTGCGCGCCGTTGTGCCGCTGGTGGCCGGTATCTGTGGTATGCCACAGAAATATTTCCAGATTGCCAATGTCACCTCTGCGCTGATCTGGGCGTTTGGCATTCTGGCACCCGGTGCTTTCGGCATTCAGTGGCTGAGCCGCTGGTTTTGAATCCTGCTCCCTGTGGCTGACCGCGGCAAGAGGGTAACGGCAAAGAAATTCCCTTTTGGAAGACGTCTCGCAAAGGCTCAATGCAACAGAAAATAGACTGGACATCCATACAGCATGACATTACCTTGGCCGCAAGAGACTTTAAGAGGGAAATCGCGTGGATATCAGCATTCTGACAGCCCTGGGGGCGGGGTTAACGGGCTTACTGGTGGGCTGGCTGATCGCAAGTTTGCGACTACAGCAACAGCAGACGGAGTATGAAACGCAGCATCGTTTGCTGGAGCAATCGCTGGAACAAGCCAAAGCGGAAAATGACACGCATAAAAATGAGCGGCAACTGGCTCAGCAGCAAATGCGCGAGGCAGAGCTGGAGCTCAGAAAGTTGCACAGCCTGCAGGCCGCCAGTCAGGAAAAATTACAGCTGCTGGCGCACTGGCAAAACGAGTGTGAGCAACTGAATCAGGAACTCCGTGCGCAGCGGGAAATCAACAGCGCGCAGGAAGCAGAATTACGTGAGGTTTCCACCCGTCTGGATGAAACCCGCATGGCCGCTGAAGATAAACAACGTTTGCTGATCAACAGCGAACAGCGCCTGAGCAGCCAGTTTGAAAATCTGGCTAACCGGATTTTCGAGCAAAATGGCCGCCGTGCCGACGAACAGAACAAACAAAGCCTCGATAAATTACTGCTACCGCTGCGCGAGCAACTCGACGGGTTCCGCCGTCAGGTGCAGGACAGCTTCGGACAGGAGGCCCGTGAGCGGCATACGCTGGCGCACGAAATCCGTAATCTGCAACAGCTGAATGTGGAGATGGCGCGTGAAGCCGTCAACCTGACCAAGGCCCTGAAAGGCGACAATAAAACGCAGGGTAACTGGGGCGAGGTGGTGCTCAGCCGCGTCCTGGAAGCGTCCGGTTTGCGGGAAGGGTATGAATATCAGACGCAGGTCAGCGTGCAGGTAGACAGCAACAGCCGGATGCAACCCGATGTGGTGGTGAGATTACCGCAGAATAAAGACGTGGTGATCGACGCCAAAATGACGCTGGTCGCCTACGAACGCTATTTCAACAGTGAAGACGACAGCGAGCGCGAAGCGGCGCTCAATGAACACATTGCGTCGGTGCGCGGTCATATCCGTCTGCTGGGGCGTAAAGACTATCAGCAACTTCCCGGCCTGCGCAGCCTCGATTATGTGCTGATGTTTATCCCTGTTGAGCCTGCTTTTCTGCTGGCAATCGACCGGGAGCCCGAATTGATCAGCGAAGCACTCCGCCACAATATTATGCTGGTCAGCCCGACGACCTTACTGGTGGCGTTACGCACTATCAGCAACCTGTGGCGCTACGAACATCAGAGCCAGAATGCCAAACGTATTGCCGATCGCGCTGCCCGTTTGTATGACAAACTGCGGTTGTTTGTCGATGACATGGAGTCGATGGGGCAAAGTCTCGACAAAGCGCAGGGAAGTTATCGATCCGCGATGAATAAACTCTCGCAAGGCCGTGGTAATCTTATCGGGCAGGTGGAAAGTTTCCGCGCACTGGGTGTTGAAGTTAAACGACCGATCAGCCCGTCACTGGCTGAGATTGCGAAAGCGGAAAACGAACCTGAAGACACCGCATCTCTGCCCGATACCTCTGATGCGGAAGAAGAACAGACGCTGAACCCGGGTGAGTTTAATTCTGCTGGCCAGGCATAGCTGGTCGGGGAAGACCCGCACTGTATTTGTGATTCAACATATGAATCTTCGCAATATGTTGAATCACCATCGGTGATGGGGCTTTCGAGCGGGTTCTGATACACTTCTCCCCAAGAGTTCGACTGAAAAAGCAGGCATATAAAATGGAAAAGCAGACGCCGGAAACCACCCATTTTGGTTTTCGTACAGTAGCCAAAGATGAAAAACAGGAAATGGTGGCAGAAGTCTTCCATTCCGTGGCCGCAAAATACGATTTGATGAATGACCTGATGTCTTTCGGTATTCATCGCATCTGGAAACGCTTCACGATTGATTGCAGCGGCGTCCGTCAGGGACAACGTGTGCTCGATCTGGCCGGTGGTACAGGCGATCTGACCGCAAAATTCTCCCGTCTGGTGGGTGAGAAAGGCGAAGTCGTTCTGGCGGATATCAACGATTCCATGCTGAAGATGGGCCGCGAGAAGCTGCGTAATCTCGGCATCGTGGGTAATGTCAGCTACGTTCAGGCAAACGCCGAAGCCCTGCCTTTCCCTGATAACTATTTTGACTGCATCACCATTTCTTTCGGTCTGCGTAACGTGACTGAAAAAGAGAAGGCGCTGCGTTCGATGTTCCGTGTGCTCAAGCCAGGCGGCCGTCTGCTGGTACTGGAATTCTCCAAACCTGTTCTGAAACCGCTGAGCAAAGCCTACGACACCTATTCCTTCCACATTCTGCCGCGTATTGGTGAACTGGTTGCGCAGGACGCAGAAAGTTACCGTTATCTGGCCGAATCAATCCGTATGCATCCGGATCAGGAAACGCTGAAAGGCATGATGGCGGATGCGGGTTTTGAAAATGTGACGTATCACAATCTGACCGGCGGCATTGTGGCTTTGCATCGGGGTTTCAAATTCTGATATGAGTATGCCGATGTTGTTAACGCCGTTACTGACTGCTGCAATCGAGACGCCGCTTAATTATCTGCTTTTCAGAGATCGCAGCATGAAGGCGGCACGGACACGTCTGGCCGGTAAAGTTTTGCGTGTCGAATTGCAGGAACTGAGTGCCCCGCTGACCTTTGTGTTCAGTGAGCAGAAAATTGATGTGCTCGGGCAATGGGACGGGGCAACTGACTGCACCGTCACTTCCACGCTTTCCGTGCTGTATAAATTGCGTGATCGTCAGCAATTGTCGCCACTGATGCGCAGTGGCGAGCTGGTGGTTGACGGCGATATCTCCGTTGTTCAGCAGTTTACGTCATTGCTGGAGATGGCAGAGTTTGAGCCAGCAGAATTCCTCGCGCCTTATATCGGTGATATCGCGGCTCAGGGGTTGAGTCAGGCCGTGCAGGGCGGTTTCCGCTTTCTGCAAAAAGGGCTGAAGCATCAGCAGAGCTATGTGGCGCAAACACTGACCGAAGAGTGGAAAATGGCACCCGGTCCGCTGGAAGTTGTCTGGTTTAGCGATGAGGTTTCTGCCCTTGTGCGGGAGCTGGATGCGCTGGATAAACGTATCGAAAAACTGGAGGACAACCCGTGACGCCTAGGGAAATGCGACGTTTATACCTGATTATCCGCATGTTTCTGATCTACGGCCTTGACGAACTGATCCCTAAAATCCGCTTAACGCTGCCGCTGCGCATTGGTCGTTATCTTTTTTTCTGGTTACCTAATCGTCATAAAGAAAAGCCGCTGGGTGAGCGCATGCGTATGGCGCTGGAAGAGCTTGGGCCTGTCTGGATCAAGTTCGGTCAGATGATGTCCACACGACGTGATCTCTTCCCTCCGCAAATTGCCGATCAGCTTGCTCTGCTTCAGGACCATGTTCCGCCATTTGATGGCGCGAAAGCCCGTCAGCAAATTGACTCCGCGCTCGGCGGCCCGCTGGAAAACTGGTTTGATGAATTCGATCAGACGCCGCTGGCTTCTGCGTCGATTGCTCAGGTTCACACGGCAATCCTGAAAGAGAACGGTAAACCGGTGGTGCTGAAAGTGATCCGCCCGGATATTTTACCGACCATCGTGGCGGATATTCGCCTGATGTCGCGGCTGGCGGGCTGGTTACCGATCCTGTTGCCGGATGGTCGCCGTTTACGTCCGCGTGAAGTGGTGCGTGAATACGAGAAAACGCTGCTGGATGAGCTGAATCTGCTGCGCGAAGCCGCCAATGCAATTCAGCTTCGCCGTAACTTTGAAGGCAGCCCGATGCTGTATGTGCCGGAAGTGTATCCGGACTACTGCAGTGAGCGTCTGATGGTGATGGAACGCATTTACGGCATCCCGGTTTCTGATATTGAGGCGCTGAAAAAACAGGGCACCAATATGAAATTGCTGGCGGAACGCGGGGTGCAGGTTTTCTTCACTCAGGTTTTCCGCGACAGTTTCTTCCATGCAGATATGCATCCGGGCAACATTTTCGTGAGCTACGAAACGCCTGAAGACCCTTGCTACATTGGGATCGATTGCGGCATAGTGGGTTCGCTCAATAAGGAAGACAAGCGCTATCTGGCGGAGAATTTCATCGCATTCTTTAATCGCGATTACCGCAAAGTGGCTGAACTGCATGTTGATTCCGGTTGGGTTCCTCGCGATACCAACGTTGAAGAGTTCGAATTTGCGATCCGTACGGTGTGTGAGCCGATTTTTGAGAAGCCGCTGGCGGAAATTTCCTTCGGTAACGTTTTGTTAAACCTGTTTAATACGGCTCGCCGTTTTAATATGGAAGTCCAGCCTCAGCTGGTGTTGCTGCAAAAAACACTGTTGTATGTTGAAGGCCTGGGACGTCAGCTTTATCCTCAACTGGATTTGTGGACGACGGCGAAACCTTTCCTCGAAAGCTGGGTTCGCGATCAGGTCGGTTTACCGGCGATGATCCGTGCGCTGAAAGAACGTGCGCCGTTCTGGCTTGAGAAAATGCCTGAATTGCCCGATCTGGTTTATCAAAGCCTGCATCAGCATAAGCTGATGCAATACAACATTGAGAAGCTTTCCTCCCAGATCCATAACCAGGGATCCCGTCAGGGGCAGTCCCGTTATCTTCTGGGTATTGGTGCGACGCTCCTGTTGAGCGGAACTCTCTTACTGTTAGGCGGCGTCGAAGTGTATCCGGCGTGCCTGATGGCCGCAGGTGTCGTTTCCTGGTTAATTGGCTGGAAACGCGCCAGCTAAACATTTGCTGTATATTGAATGCCGTTTGCGAACGGCAATGAATGTCGTTCCTTCCTATTGAGGTGAAAATAATGGGTGGTATTAGTATTACAAAAATCCTGATTCTCGTTGTTCTTGTGGTGCTGCTGTTCGGTACGAAGAAACTGCGTGGTCTGGGTTCTGATCTGGGTGCGTCCATCAAAGGTTTCAAAAAGGCCATGAGTGACGACGACAGCCAGCCTAAAAACAAAGACGCTGACATTTCTCCAACCGATGCTGATTTTGTAGCGAAGTCTGTTGAGAGCAAGCCAGAAGCGAAAGCAGAAGACACCAAGAGCCAAAACAAAGAGCAGGTATAAGCCGTGTTCGATATTGGATTTAGTGAACTGCTGCTGGTATTGGTGATTGGCCTGGTTGTCCTCGGGCCGGAGCGTTTACCTGTAGCAGTCAGAACAGTAGCAGGCTGGATCCGTACGCTTCGTGCCATGGCCGCGTCGGTTCAGAGCGAATTGTCGCAGGAACTTAAACTTCAGGAACTGCAGGATAGCCTGAAGAAAGCGGAAGAATCCGGTCTGAAGAACCTTACGCCAGAAATCAAAGCGTCTATGGACGAGTTGAAGGAAGCGGCAGAATCCATGAAACAGTCGATCAATTCAGGATTGAATCCTGCTGAGAAAGCGGTGGAAGAAGCCAAAGCGGAAGGTAATACCATTCACAATCCGGTTCTGGATGAGGCGGAAGCGCATCACGATGCG
The DNA here is from genome assembly GCF_021276285.1 of Rahnella victoriana. Lineage (NCBI taxonomy): Bacteria > Pseudomonadati > Pseudomonadota > Gammaproteobacteria > Enterobacterales > Yersiniaceae > Rahnella > Rahnella victoriana. The sequence continues at coordinate 1,361,626 of NZ_CP089919.1, read as the reverse complement.
GGAGTGTCGCCGGCCAAGGCGGATAACGTGGTTTCTGCACCGGCAACGGCGCCGCAAAGTGCGGTGGATGCCGCGCTGGCATCGAATAAAACGGCACATGCTGCGGCCGTGACGCTGGAAAAAACGTCCGAATCCGCTGCTGATGCTGCTGATGCTGCTGTTGAGGTTACACCGGCGGTGAAAACCGCAGCTGTTGAAGCACCTGTTGCTGAACCCGCAGTACCGGTTAAACCGGCTTCATCAACTCAAACGACAGGTGAGCGCTAAACATGGCCGTTGAAGATACTCAACCTCTTATCAGCCATTTGATTGAGCTGCGTAAGCGTCTGCTGAATGCCATTATTTGCATCATTGTGGTGTTTTTAGCGCTGGTTTATTTTGCGAATGATATCTACCAGCTGGTGGCTTCACCGCTGATTAAGCAAATGCCGCTGGGCGCGAGCATGATTGCGACTGACGTCGCGTCGCCGTTCTTTACGCCTATTAAGCTGACCATGATTGTGTCGGTGTTTGTGTCTGCGCCCTTCATTTTGTATCAGGTCTGGGCATTTGTGGCACCGGCGCTGTACAAGCATGAACGCCGTCTGATGATGCCGCTGCTGTTCTCAAGCTCGGCGTTGTTCTATCTCGGTGTGGCGTTTGCTTACTTCGTGGTGTTCCCGCTGGCGTTTGCTTTCTTTGCGAAAACGGCACCGGCTGGCGTACAGATCGCCACGGACATTAACAACTATCTCGATTTCGTGATGGCGCTGTTTATGGCATTTGGTGTGTCTTTCGAAGTGCCTATCGCCATTGTGTTGCTGTGCTGGAGTGGGGTGACAACGCCCGAAGACCTGAAAAAGAAACGTCCTTATGTACTGGTCGGGGCTTTTGTGGTCGGGATGTTGTTAACGCCGCCGGATGTTTTCTCGCAGACGTTGCTGGCCATTCCGATGTATCTCTTGTTTGAAATCGGCGTGTTCTTTGCCCGTTTCTATGTCGGAGGTCGCCGCCGGTCGGATGTCGATAACGAGACCGATCCGGATCAGCCTGCGTAAAAAATCTTTCGTTTTTAAAAACCGCCCTTGTTTGGGCGGTTTCTGTTTCAGGACTTCCCATGTTTGAAATTGGTATTAATCTCACCAGCAGTCAGTTTGATAAAGACCGTCCGCAAGTGGTGGAAAGAGCCAGAGCTGCCGGTCTGAGCGGGATGTTGATCACCGGTACGTCAGCGCAGGAAAGTGTGGATGCGCAGAAAATGGCGTCTGAACATCCTGATTTTTGCTGGTCTACGGCGGGTGTGCATCCGCATCAGGCGAGCGACTGGAATGCGCAGGTGGAAGAGAGTATCCGGCAGCTGGCCGGAATGCCCCATGTGGTCGCCATCGGTGAGTGCGGGCTGGATTTCAATCGTAACTTTTCTCCGGCAGATCTTCAGGAAGCCGCTTTCACGGCGCAGCTTGCATTGGCGAAAGCATTGCAGTTGCCGGTATTTCTGCACTGTCGCGATGCCGGTGAGCGTTTCGCGGCCTTGCTGAAACCCTGGCTGTCTGATTTACCGGGCGGCGTGGTGCACTGTTTCACCGGTACCCGACAGGAGCTGGATCTCTACCTGTCGCTCGGGTTGTCGATCGGTATTACCGGCTGGGTGTGCGACGAGCGTCGCGGACTGGAACTGCGTGAAATGTTGCCGCTGATCCCGGCGGACAGGCTGATGCTGGAAACCGATGCCCCGTATTTACTGCCACGTGATATGGAAAATAAACCGAAAAACCGCCGCAATGAACCGGCTTTCCTGCCGCACATCGTGAAGCAGGTGGCGCTGTGGCGGGGTGAGGATCCACAGTGGCTGGCGGATACCACGGATGACAATGCGCGCAGACTTTTTGCGTTGCCCGTCCGCAACTGAAACCCGTAAAAAAGGCACCGCTGAAGGTGCCTTTGTCTTTTTCACTGACCGGAAAGGCCGGTCAGAGTTTCTGAAAGTGCGTATTTTCGATGCTCTGGCGAACCGGCTGATTGATGAGGTTCAGCATCAGCAGCGACCGAGCCTCGCCGTCCGGTTCGGTATAAATCGCTTCGATACCGGCAAATATCCCGTCAGTGATCACCACAGCATCGCCTTCATACGGCGTCTCAGGATCACGTACTTCGACCGATGGCGGTTCCATCAGTTGTTTAATCACGTCCGGCTGTACCGTCGCCAGTTTCGCGCCAAAGCGGATGAAGTGGCTGACGCCACGCGTCGCGTTGATCGTCGTGGTGTGGATCCGCTCGGGGTCAAACTCGATGAACATGTAATTCGGGAACAATGGCTCGCTGACGGCTGTACGGCGTCCGCGCACTAACTTCTCCAATGTGATCATCGGCGTCAGACAGTTAACGTGCTGGCGCTCAAGATGTTCCTTTGCGCGAAGAAGCTGACCACGTTTGCAATAGAGTAAATACCAGGATTCCATAGTTTCCCACATAAAAGCGTCGAGCGGGGCAGCATACCAAAAGCCGCTCATGAGATACAGACAGTGCAAGTCTGTGCAGACTGTCGGCCCGTTATCTTTTATTATCGGAGAAAAGCGCGTTCTTATCCCCTCTATTAGTCTTATTTTATCAGGAGAAGTCTCATGGAGTTGTTCTTACTGAGTAACGGTAAGCTCTCAGGTGAATCAGAATTACTGGGCTACGCGAAAGCCCGTATCCAGACCCTGTTGCAGGCACGCAAGATCACCTCTGCGGTTCTGATCCCTTACGCCCTGATCCGCAGTGATTATGATGCCCGTGCGAAAGAGCTTTCAGATGTGCTGGGCATTGACGTCAGCAGCATTCATCACGCAGAAAACCCGGCAGACGCCATTGCCAGCGCGCAATGTATTCTGATCAGTGGTGGTAATACCTGGATGCTCAATCAGATGCTGCATGAAAACAGCCTGATCGTGCCCATCCAGCGCGCCGTGCGTGAGCGTAATGTGCCGTATATTGGCTGGAGCGCGGGCTGTAACGTGGCAACGCCAAGTATCCGCACCACTAATGATATGCCGGTTCGCAACTCAGTGGTTCTGCCGTCGATCGGGCTGTTCCCGGTGCAAATCAATCCGCACTACATTGACGCGCATTTAAGCGGTCATATGGGAGAAACCCGTGACGAGCGTATTGCGGAATTCTGTGCGGTCAATCCGTCCGAATCGGTGATTGCCCTGCGTGAAGGCAGCTTGTTGCAGGTGTCCGGCAATGATCTGAGTTACTTCAGTGCTAAAGATCAGGGCTTTAAAGTTTTCCGTCACGGACAGGAAACACAGGAATATCAGGATACTCAGGCGATTCAGTCTCTGGTGCCTTTTAACTGCCTGTGATGAGTGGCTCAATATCACTTCCGCACCGTCAGTCCAGAAATACCGGGGCTGACGGTTATACTGCTTTTTCGTTATGAGAGATTGTTTACTAATAACAAACCTGCTGATAACAAAAAGGCAGCAACAACCCCGGAGAGGCTCTATAATGCCCTCCTTCAACCCGGCGACTCAGAATCAGCATGAAATACCGTGATTTACGTGACTTCCTCTCGTTACTCGAACAGAGAGGCCAACTGAAACGCATTAGCCAGGAAGTCGATCCTTATCTGGAAATGACCGAAATTGCCGATCGTACCCTGCGTGCAGGCGGCCCGGCGCTTTTGTTCGAAAATCCAAAAGGCTACGACATGCCGGTTCTGTGCAATCTGTTCGGCACACCTCAGCGTGTGGCGATGGGCATGGGAAAAGAGGACGTCAGTGCGTTGCGTGAAGTCGGTGAATTGCTGGCGTTTCTGAAAGAGCCTGAGCCGCCGCGCGGTTTTCGCGATTTATACGACAAAGCGCCGAAGTTTAAACAGGTGCTGAATATGCCGACCAAGGTGCTGCACTCCGCGCCTTGTCAGCAGCAGATCTGGGAAGGTGATGCGGTCGATATCACTAAAATTCCGGTGATGCAGTGCTGGCCGGAAGATGCCGCGCCGCTGATCACCTGGGGGCTGACCGTCACCCGTGGCCCGAACAAGCCGCGTCAGAATCTGGGCATTTATCGCCAGCAGGTGCTGGGCAAAAATAAAGTCATCATGCGCTGGTTGTCCCATCGCGGCGGCGCGCTGGATTTCCAGGAGTGGTGCCAGCAGAATCCGGGGCAACGTTTTCCGGTTTCCGTGGCTCTGGGCGCCGATCCGGCCACCATTTTGGGTGCAGTGACGCCGGTGCCTGATACGCTTTCTGAATATGCTTTCGCCGGATTGTTGCGCGGCAATAAAACGGAAGTGGTGAAGTGTATTTCAAACGATCTGGAAGTGCCTGCCAGCGCCGAAATTGTGCTGGAAGGGTATATCGAACCGGGCGAAATGGCGCCGGAAGGCCCTTATGGCGACCATACCGGCTACTATAATGAAGTGGACAGTTTCCCGGTGTTCACCATTACACACATGACGCAGCGGAAAGACGCTATCTATCATTCCACCTACACCGGACGTCCGCCGGATGAACCTGCGGTACTGGGGGTGGCGCTGAATGAAGTGTTTGTGCCGATTCTGAAAAAGCAGTTTCCGGAAATTGTTGATTTCTATCTGCCGCCGGAGGGTTGCTCCTACCGTCTGGCTGTCGTTACCATGAAGAAGCAGTATGCCGGTCACGCGAAGCGCGTGATGATGGGCGTCTGGTCATTCCTGCGTCAGTTCATGTACACCAAGTTTGTGATTGTGTGCGACGACGACGTGAATGCCCGCGACTGGAACGACGTGATTTGGGCGATTACTACCCGGATGGATCCCGCGCGGGATACGGTTCTGGTAGAAAATACGCCGATTGATTATCTCGATTTCGCCTCCCCGGTATCGGGCCTCGGCTCAAAAATGGGGATGGATGCGACCAACAAATGGCCGGGTGAAACGCAGCGTGAATGGGGGCGTCCGATTGTGAAAGATCCGGAAGTCACCGCGCGTATCGACGCTATTTGGGATGAACTCGCTATTCTTAATGATAAAGACGATGTGAAAAAATAATCGAACCTTTGTCCTACGCTTTGATTTGACGACCCACAGAGGGAACGCATGACAACATTGAGCTGTAAAGTGACCTCGGTTGAGGCGATAACCGATACGGTGTATCGGGTCCGGCTGGTTCCGGAAGCGCCTTTCTCGTTCCGCGCGGGTCAGTATCTGATGGTAGTGATGGATGAGCGCGACAAGCGTCCGTTCTCACTGGCCTCCACGCCTGCTCAACATAATGTGATTGAGCTGCACATTGGCGCGTCTGAACTGAATCTGTACGCGATGGCGGTAATGGATCGCATCCTGAAAGAACAGGCCATCACCGTGGATATTCCGCACGGCGATGCCTGGCTGCGGGAAGACGGCGAACGTCCGCTGGTGCTGATTGCGGGGGGAACCGGGTTCTCTTACGTACGTTCCATTCTGATTACCGCACTCGAACAGCAACCTCACCGCGACATCTCCATTTACTGGGGCGGCCGTGAGCTGAAGCATTTGTATGATCTGTCTGAGCTGGAAGCGATAAGCATCAATCACCCGAACCTGAAAGTGATCCCGGTGGTTGAACAGCCGGAAGACGGCTGGCAGGGCAGGAGCGGCACCGTGCTGAGCGCGGTTTTACAGGATTTCTCCTCACTGGCTGAACACGATATTTATATCGCCGGTCGTTTTGAGATGGCTAAAATCGCCCGTGAACGTTTTGTCGCGGAACGCGGTGCGCTGGAAGATCGTTTGTTTGGTGATGCCTTCTCGTTCATCTGATTGAACAACGAAAAAGCCCGCCCCTGACAGGCGGGAAAACGGCAACTAAAACGGGTAAGACAGATTGATCAAAGCGGGCTGAATGCCCGCTTTTTTGTTTTTGCAGAAAGGGAGGGTCAGACGCGTTCGAAAACGGTCGCGATGCCCTGACCTAAACCGATACACATGGTCGCAACGCCAAACTGGACATCGCGGCGTTCCATCAGGTTCAGCAAGGTGGTGGAAATGCGCGAACCGGAACAGCCGAGCGGGTGACCGAGCGCGATAGCGCCGCCGTTCAGGTTGACGCGATCTTCCATGCTTTCCAGCAGCCCCAGGTTTTTCACACAAGGCAACGCCTGTGCGGCAAAGGCTTCGTTCAGTTCGAACAGGCCGATGTCCTGCACGCTCAGTCCGGCGCGTTTCAGTGCCAGACGCGTTGCAGGAACCGGGCCGTAACCCATGATCGACGGGTCGCAGCCGACCACCGCCATCGCACGGATGCGGGCGCGGGCTTTCAGACCTAACGACGCCGCGCGGGATTCGCTCATCAGCAACATCGCCGATGCGCCGTCGGACAGCGCCGAGGACGTCCCCGCCGTGACCGTGCCGTTCACCGGATCGAAGGCCGGACGCAAGGCCGCCAGCGTGGCGACTGTAGTTTCCGGGCGGATCACTTCGTCGAAATCATAACGGGTCAGCACGCCGTCGGCGTTATGGCCTTCGGTTGCCACGATTTCATTGGCGAAATGCCCCGCGATGGTGGCCGCATGGGCACGCTGGTGTGAACGTGCGGCGAATTCATCCTGCATTTCACGGCTGATCTGGTGCATTTTCGCCAGCATTTCAGCGGTCAGTCCCATCATCCCCGCCGCTTTCGCGACAGTTTTGCTCAGGCCGGGATGAAAATCGACGCCGTGATTCATCGGCACATGGCCCATATGTTCCACGCCGCCGATCAGGCTGACCTGCGCATCGCCGACCATAATGGCGCGCGCTGCGTCGTGCAGTGCCTGCATGGAAGAACCACACAGGCGGTTAACGGTGGTCGCCGGGACACTGTGCGGGATTTCCGCCAGCAATGCGGCGTTGCGGGCTATGTTGAAGCCTTGTTCCAGCGTCTGCTGCACACAGCCCCAGTAAATATCATCAATCTCTTTGGCGTTCAGTGCCGGATTGCGGGCCAGCACAGCGCGCATCAGATGTGCGGAGAGATCTTCAGCCCTGACGTGGCGGAATGCACCGCCTTTCGAACGGCCCATTGGCGTGCGGACTGCGTCAACAATGACTACGTTTTCCATGATTTCGGTCCTTATGCCTGATTACCGGTGCTGAAGTTTTCCAGCGGAGCCGCAACCGGATAATAACTTTCATTGGTTTGCGCTTTGGCGCGTAACCCGGCCGGTGCCTGATACATCGGCCCCAGATGGGCGTACTGTTCGGTCATTTTCAGATATTCGGCGGTGCCGAGGGTATCGAGATAACGGAACGGACCGCCGTGGAACGGAGGGAAACCGATGCCGTACACCAGCGCCATGTCGGCTTCCGCCGGGCTGGCAATAATGCCTTCCTCAAAACAGCGCACCACTTCGTTAATCATCGGGATCATCATGCGGGCGATGATGTCCTGCGGTGAGAAATCCGCGTGTGCCGGTTTCAGGTTGTCGGCCAGCAGGCTGATCGCCTGTTCATCGACGTCCTTACGCGGCTTGCCTTTGCTGTCTTCACTGTAGCGGTAAAAACCGAGCTGATTCTTCTGGCCGAAACGACGGTTATCAAACAGCACATCGACGGCATCACGGTAATCCCGCGCCATACGGTCAGGGAAACCGGCGGCCATCACCGCTTGTGCGTGGTGCGCGGTGTCGATACCGACCACATCCAGCAGATACGCCGGGCCCATCGGCCAGCCGAACTGTTTTTCCATCACTTTGTCTATCTGGCGGAAATCGGCACCGTCACGCAGTAACAGGCTGAAACCGGAGAAATACGGGAACAGCACGCGGTTAACGAAGAAGCCCGGGCAGTCATTGACGACGACCGGCGTTTTCCCCATGGTCAGCGCGTAGGAGACGATGCGTGAAATCGTTTTGTCTGAAGTTTTTTCGCCACGGACGATCTCCACCAGCGGCATCCGGTGAACCGGGTTGAAGAAGTGCATGCCGCAGAAGTTTTCCGGACGCTTCAGCGAGGAGGCCAGCTGATCGATGGGAATGGTCGAGGTATTCGACGCCAGCACGGTATCGGCATCGAGCAGCGATTCCGCTTCCGCCAGAACGGCAGCTTTGACTTTTGGATTCTCTACCACGGCTTCAACGACTACGCTGGCGCGTTCAATGCCGCTGTAATCCAGCGTCGGATGAATGGTGGACAGCACTTTAGCCATCTTCATGCCGTCGAGTTTGCCGCGTTCGAGTTGTTTGTTCAGTAATTTGGCCGCTTCGTTCATGCCGAGCGTCAGCGACTGGTCGTTGATGTCTTTCATCACCACCGGCACGCCTTTCAGCGCCGACTGATAGGCGATCCCGCCGCCCATAATCCCTGCGCCCAGTACCGCAGCCTGTGTCGGTTTATCACTGCCGTGAGCCAGTTTTTTGGCTTTGCCTTTCACAAACTGATCGTTGAGGAAAATGCTGACCAGCGCGCGGGCTTCTTTGGATTGCGCGAGAGGCACAAAACTGGCGGTTTCCAGTTGCAGGGCTTCATCACGGCCAAGACGCGCCGCCGCTTCAATGGTTTTCACGGCAGTCATTGGCGCCGGATAATGTTTACCGGCATTTTGCATGACCATGCTTTTGGCAACGCTGAAGCTCATCGCCGCTTCAATCTGGCTGAGTTTCAGCGGCAGACGTTTCGGATCACGGCGGTTATGCCAGTCCAGTTTTCCGTCGACGGCGTTTTTCAGCATGGTAATACCGGCATCGCGCAGTTTGTCGGCATCTACAACGGCATCCACCAGCCCGATTTTCAGGGCCTCTTTCCCGCTGATATTTTTACCGGCGGCGATAATTTCCAGCGCACTGTCGGTGCCGATCAGACGCGGCAGGCGTACCGAGCCGCCGAAGCCCGGCATAATGCCTAAGCTGGTTTCCGGCAAGCCAATGCGGGCATCGGCGGTGCTGATGCGAAAATCGGTCGCCAGCACACATTCACAACCGCCGCCCAGCGCATAACCGCTGATGGCAGACAGTGTCGGCACCGGCAGGTCTTCCAGACGGTTAAAAATGCTGTTGGCGAAGTCCAGCCACTCATGCAATTTTTCTGCGGGTGCGTTGAATAAAGAAAGGAATTCAGTGATATCCGCGCCAACGATGAACGCCGGCTTGGCCGAACTCAGCAGCAAGCCTTTCAGCTCAGACTGCTTTTCAAGTACGGCAATCGCTTCGCCCAGGCTGGCGACCGTTTGGGTGTCGAGTTTGTTGACCGAGCCTGGAGCATCAAACACCAGCTCCGCGATACCGCCGTCGAGCCAGTGCAGGTGTAATGTTTCGCCTTGGTAGAGCATGTGTCTCTCCTGAATCATCGGGGATGATCTGGTATGACCAGATGCTTTGGAGTGTGGTTTTTATGTTAATAATTTGCAAATGAGATGTGTTTTATTTGCAGGCAAGATCACAAACCTTCGGGGACTATGGTCGCGGTAAGGCTGTGGTAAGATGCTGCATCGTCTTTCAGGTGAAAAAAGGACAGTTGGATGGAATCGCTTACTACGCTTTATAAAGAACATATCGCCACGCTGCAGACGCGTGCCCGTGAAATTCTGCAACGTTCTCAGCTTGATGCGTTACTGATTCACTCCGGTGAATTGCTGACGACCTTCCTTGATGACCACAGTTATCCTTTCAAAGTAAACCCGCAGTTCAAGGCCTGGGTGCCGGTCACGCAGGTGCCAAACTGCTGGCTGTGGGTGGATGGCGTGAATGCGCCGAAGCTGTGGTTCTATTCTCCGGTGGATTACTGGCACAGCCACGAGCCGCTGCCGGAGTCCTTCTGGACCAAAGAAATTTCCCTGACGCCGCTGGCCAATGCCGATGACATCAAAGGCCAGTTGCCGGTTGATCTCAAACGTGTGGGATATATTGGTTACAGTCAGGATCGCGCGATCAGCATGGGTATCCCTGCCGGGAACGTGAACCCGAAAGCCGTGCTGGATTTCCTGCATTATCATCGTGCCTACAAAACAGATTATGAACTGGCCTGTATGCGTGAAGCGCAGAAAGTGGCCGTCAGCGGACATCGCGCGGCGAAAGAAGCCTTCCTGTCCGGCATGAGCGAGTTCGACATTAATCTGGCGTATCTCACCGCCACCGGACACCGTGATACCGATGTGCCTTACAGCAACATCGTCGCGCTCAATGAACACGCGTCCATTTTGCACTACACCACGCTCGATAATCAGCCGCCTGCCGAAATGCGCAGTTTCCTGCTGGATGCCGGTGCGGAATACAACGGTTATGCCGCCGATCTGACGCGTACCTATGCCGCCAAACCTGACAGTGATTTTGCCGCGCTGGTGAAAGATCTCAATACCGAAGAACTGGCGTTGATCGATACGATTAAAGCCGGTGTGCGCTATACCGACTATCATGTTCAGATGCATCATCGCATCGCCAAATTGTTGAAAGCGCACAAGCTGGTGGTGGATATCAGTGAAGACGCCATGGTGGAACAGAACCTGACCGGGCCTTTCCTGCCACATGGTCTGGGGCATCCGCTGGGGTTACAGGTTCACGATGTCGCCGGGTTTATGCAAGACGATACGGGGACACATCTGGCCGCGCCTTCGCAATATCCTTATCTGCGTTGTACCCGCATGCTGGAGCCGGGGATGGTGCTGACCATCGAGCCGGGGCTGTATTTCATCGATTCGTTGCTGTTACCGTGGCGCGAAGGGCAGTTCAGCAAGCACTTTGCCTGGGATCGTATCGATGCGATGAAGCCATTTGGCGGTATCCGTATCGAAGACAATATTGTCATCCACGATAACCGTATCGAAAATATGACACGTGACCTGAAGCTGGCCTGATGCAGCCTTACTCCGTCCCCGCTGAGCCAGTCAGTTTCAGTGAAGAGATAAAGAAAAGCCGCTTCATCACCTTGCTGGCGAGAACGGAAGGGATTGAGGCGGCAAAAGCCTTTATTCAGGATGTCAGACATCAGCACCCTGCAGCGCGACATCACTGCTGGGCGTTTGTGGCTGGCGCGCCGGATGATTCTCAGCAACTGGGCTTTTCTGATGATGGCGAACCGGCGGGCACAGCCGGTAAACCCATCTTAAGTCAGCTGATGGGAAGCGGGGTGGGAGAGATCACAGCCGTCGTGGTGCGTTATTACGGCGGCGTTATGTTGGGCACCGGCGGGTTGGTGAAAGCCTACGGTGGCGGTGTTCAGCAGGCATTAAAACAACTTGTCGTGCAGCAAAAGGTGCCGCTGGCCGAGTTCGCGGTGCAGTGTGATTACAGCCAGTTACAGCTGGTGGAAACGCTGCTTTCGCAGGTGGGCGGACATATTTTACGCAGTGAGTTTGGCGCTGCGGTGGATCTCGTTCTGGCGTTGCCTGCGGCGGATGCGCCGGCAACGGTCAGTCACTTATTCGATATCAGCCGTGGCACGCTCATTCTGCGTCCGGTTTCTTAAATTTTTCTATGGTTAATTCGCTGAGGAACGCACCAGCATGCATTTTCGTGCCATAACACGCATTGTGGGGGTGCTCGTCATCCTTTTCTCGGGAACGATGATTATTCCCGGCCTGGTCGCTTTAATTTACCGCGATGGTGCGGGGCGTGCGTTCAGTCAGACCTTCTTCGTGGCGCTGGTGATCGGCCTGCTGCTCTGGCTGCCAAACCGGAAGCAAAAAAGTGAGCTTAAGCCACGGGAAGGTTTCCTGATCGTGGTGCTGTTCTGGACGGTGCTGGGCAGCGTCGGGGCACTGCCTTTTCTTTTTTCCGAGCGGCCAAATCTTTCCCTTACCGATGCTTTCTTTGAATCCTTCTCCGGTCTGACGACCACGGGCGCCACTACGCTGGTCGGGCTGGATTCGTTACCGAAAGCCATCCTGTTCTACCGGCAGATGCTGCAGTGGTTCGGCGGGATGGGGATCATTGTGCTCGCGGTGGCGATTCTGCCCATACTCGGTGTCGGTGGGATGCAGTTGTATCGTGCCGAAATGCCGGGGCCGCTGAAAGATAACAAGATGCGCCCGCGAATCGCTGAAACCGCCAAAACGCTGTGGCTTATTTATGTGCTGCTGACCATTGCCTGTGCGCTGTCCTTATGGGGCGCAGGCATGCCGGTCTTTGATGCGATTAGCCACAGTTTCTCAACTATCGCCATCGGCGGCTTCTCGACGCACGACGCCAGCATCGGGTATTTCCACAGCGGAACCATCAATACCATTGTGGCGGTTTTCCTGCTGATCTCCGGTTGTAACTATGGTCTGCACTTTGCGGTGCTGAGCGGGCGAAATCTCAAGGTGTACTGGCGTGACCCGGAATTCCGTATGTTTATCGGCGTGCAGTTCACGCTGGTGATCATCTGTACGGTGATTCTCTGGATCCACAATACCTACGGCTCAGGGCTGGAAACGCTGAATCAGGCATTCTTCCAGGTGGTTTCCATGGCTACCACGGCGGGATATACCACGGACAGTATTTCCAAATGGCCGCTGTTCCTGCCTCTTCTTCTATTATGTTCTGCCTTTATCGGGGGTTGTGCCGGTTCTACCGGTGGCGGCCTGAAAGTGATCCGCATCCTGTTGCTTTACTTACAGGGCTCACGCGAGCTGAAAAGGCTGGTTCACCCGAATGCGGTTTACACCATTAAATTGGGTAACCGCGCATTGCCGGAACGTATTATTGAAGCGGTGTGGGGTTTCTTCTCCGCTTACGCGCTGGTGTTTATTGTCAGTATGCTGGCGATTGTGGCGACCGGCGTGGATAACTTCTCCGCTTTTGCCGCCGTGACCGCGACACTCAATAACCTCGGGCCGGGCCTGGGGGTCGTGGCGGATAACTTTGCTTCGATGAATTCGGTGGCGAAATGGATCCTGATCGTCACCATGTTATTTGGTCGTCTGGAAGTCTTCACATTATTAGTGCTGTTCACGCCGACGTTCTGGCGGGAATGAGTTTAGGAAAGGGAAACCAGTATGAAAGCGTTGATACTCTATTCAAGTCGTGACGGACAAACGCATGCTATCGCTTCTTATATAGCGAATGAGCTGAAAGAGAAGTGCAGCTGCGATGTGGTCGATCTGGCTCATGCAGAGCGCGTCGATCTGAAAAGCTATGACCAGGTCATGATCGGTGCCTCTATACGTTACGGTCATTTTAATCCGGTGCTGGATAAATTCGTTAAAAAGCATGCCGGTATCCTTAACCACATGCCTTCGGCATTTTTCGGCGTTAACCTCACTGCGCGTAAACCCGAGAAACGTACGCCGCAGACGAATGCCTATGTGCGTAAGTTCCTGCTGGCGTCACCGTGGGAGCCGGCAATGTGTGGTGTCTTCGCCGGCGCATTACGTTATCCGCGCTATCGCTGGTTCGACAAGGTGATGATCCAACTTATTATGCGTATGACCGGCGGTGAAACGGATACCCGTAAAGAAGTCGAATATACCGACTGGCAGCAGGTGGCTAAATTCGCTGAAGATTTTGGGCAAATATCGTATAAAAAATCGCACTAATGCGGGCTAAATAGTCGTTTAGACCAAAAAGAAAGCATTCAGAAAGTTTTTTGAAATTAGGGGTTGCGGCCTTCTGAGAACTCCCTATAATGCGCCTCCACTGACCGGGAACAACGACTCCTCTAACGAGAACCAAGTCGCCCAGTCAGGAAGAATCAACCCGGTGAAAACACCGCATCTTGTAAAAGAAAATGGTTGACTCTTCAGGGAGAAAGAGTATTATCTGCCTCCCACGTTGCTGAGTTAAGTCTCGCAACGTACGCTCTTTAACAATTTATCAGACAATCTGTGTGGGCACTCACAAGACGATATCAGCCACTTCGGTGGCAAAAAATATCAAGTCTTAGAGTGACCAAGCAGTAATTCATTTAGTTGAATTATTACGAAGTAATCTCTGAGCATCGCTTCACTTGTTGAAGCAAATCGAACTTTTAATTGAAGAGTTTGATCATGGCTCAGATTGAACGCTGGCGGCAGGCCTAACACATGCAAGTCGAGCGGCAGCGGGAAGTAGCTTGCTACTTTGCCGGCGAGCGGCGGACGGGTGAGTAATGTCTGGGAAACTGCCTGATGGAGGGGGATAACTACTGGAAACGGTAGCTAATACCGCATGACCTCGCAAGAGCAAAGTGGGGGACCTTCGGGCCTCACGCCATCGGATGTGCCCAGATGGGATTAGCTAGTAGGTGAGGTAATGGCTCACCTAGGCGACGATCCCTAGCTGGTCTGAGAGGATGACCAGCCACACTGGAACTGAGACACGGTCCAGACTCCTACGGGAGGCAGCAGTGGGGAATATTGCACAATGGGCGCAAGCCTGATGCAGCCATGCCGCGTGTGTGAAGAAGGCCTTAGGGTTGTAAAGCACTTTCAGCGAGGAGGAAGGGTTCAGTGTTAATAGCACTGAACATTGACGTTACTCGCAGAAGAAGCACCGGCTAACTCCGTGCCAGCAGCCGCGGTAATACGGAGGGTGCAAGCGTTAATCGGAATTACTGGGCGTAAAGCGCACGCAGGCGGTTTGTTAAGTCAGATGTGAAATCCCCGAGCTTAACTTGGGAACTGCATTTGAAACTGGCAAGCTAGAGTCTTGTAGAGGGGGGTAGAATTCCAGGTGTAGCGGTGAAATGCGTAGAGATCTGGAGGAATACCGGTGGCGAAGGCGGCCCCCTGGACAAAGACTGACGCTCAGGTGCGAAAGCGTGGGGAGCAAACAGGATTAGATACCCTGGTAGTCCACGCTGTAAACGATGTCGACTTGGAGGTTGTGCCCTTGAGGCGTGGCTTCCGGAGCTAACGCGTTAAGTCGACCGCCTGGGGAGTACGGCCGCAAGGTTAAAACTCAAATGAATTGACGGGGGCCCGCACAAGCGGTGGAGCATGTGGTTTAATTCGATGCAACGCGAAGAACCTTACCTACTCTTGACATCCAGAGAATTCGCTAGAGATAGCTTAGTGCCTTCGGGAACTCTGAGACAGGTGCTGCATGGCTGTCGTCAGCTCGTGTTGTGAAATGTTGGGTTAAGTCCCGCAACGAGCGCAACCCTTATCCTTTGTTGCCAGCGAGTAATGTCGGGAACTCAAAGGAGACTGCCGGTGATAAACCGGAGGAAGGTGGGGATGACGTCAAGTCATCATGGCCCTTACGAGTAGGGCTACACACGTGCTACAATGGCATATACAAAGAGAAGCAAACTCGCGAGAGCAAGCGGACCTCATAAAGTATGTCGTAGTCCGGATTGGAGTCTGCAACTCGACTCCATGAAGTCGGAATCGCTAGTAATCGTAGATCAGAATGCTACGGTGAATACGTTCCCGGGCCTTGTACACACCGCCCGTCACACCATGGGAGTGGGTTGCAAAAGAAGTAGGTAGCTTAACCTTCGGGAGGGCGCTTACCACTTTGTGATTCATGACTGGGGTGAAGTCGTAACAAGGTAACCGTAGGGGAACCTGCGGTTGGATCACCTCCTTACCTAAAGATACGCATTGTGCAGTGTCCACACAGATTGTCTGATGAAATTAATGAGCAAGAGCACCTGTTGATGCAGTGAGGGCAACCTTACGCTGATACGAAAAGTGCCAAACCATGTATGTGGTCTGGTACGGAATTTTCGTGTCCCCATCGTCTAGAGGCCTAGGACACTGCCCTTTCACGGCTGTAACAGGGGTTCGAATCCCCTTGGGGACGCCATTCCGATAATGTGTGAAAGACATTATCAACTGTTCTTTTATGAACAGAAAATAACTTAAAGATGACTTTAATGAGTCGTGTTTAAGATATTGCTCTTTAACAATCTGGAACAAGCTGAAAATTGAAAGTTTACAGCTGAACATCACTCTCCGTAGAAGTACTGAGTGATGGATTAGTCTGTAACAGAGTCTCTCAAATAATCGCAGCGCGATGTTGTCTTTAAGACACCTTCGGGTTGTGAGGTTAAGCGACTAAGCGTACACGGTGGATGCCTAGGCAGTCAGAGGCGATGAAGGGCGTGCTAATCTGCGAAAAGCGTCGGTAAGGTGATATGAACCGTTATACCCGACGATACCCGAATGGGGAAACCCAGTGTGTTTCGACACATTATCATTACATGAATACATAGTGTAATGAGGCGAACCGGGGGAACTGAAACATCTAAGTACCCGAGGAAAGAAATCAACCGAGATTCCCCCAGTAGCGGCGAGCGAACGGGGAAGAGCCCAGAACCTGAATCAGGGTATGTGTTAGTGGAAGCGTCTGGAAAGTCGCACAGTATAGGGTGATAGTCCCGTACACAAAAATGCATACGTTGTGAGTTCGATGAGTAGGGCGGGACACGTGACATCCTGTCTGAATATGGGGGGACCATCCTCCAAGGCTAAATACTCCTGACTGACCGATAGTGAACCAGTACCGTGAGGGAAAGGCGAAAAGAACCCCGGCGAGGGGAGTGAAATAGAACCTGAAACCGTGTACGTACAAGCAGTGGGAGCCTACTTTGTTGGGTGACTGCGTACCTTTTGTATAATGGGTCAGCGACTTATATTTTGTAGCAAGGTTAACCGTATAGGGGAGCCGTAGGGAAACCGAGTCTTAACTGGGCGTCAAGTTGCAAGGTATAGACCCGAAACCCGGTGATCTAGCCATGGGCAGGTTGAAGGTTGGGTAACACTAACTGGAGGACCGAACCGACTAATGTTGAAAAATTAGCGGATGACTTGTGGCTGGGGGTGAAAGGCCAATCAAACCGGGAGATAGCTGGTTCTCCCCGAAAGCTATTTAGGTAGCGCCTCGTGAACTCATCTTCGGGGGTAGAGCACTGTTTCGACTAGGGGGCCATCCCGGCTTACCAACTCGATGCAAACTACGAATACCGAAGAATGTTATCACGGGAGACACACGGCGGGTGCTAACGTCCGTCGTGAAGAGGGAAACAACCCAGACCGCCAGCTAAGGTCCCAAAGTCATGGTTAAGTGGGAAACGATGTGGGAAGGCATAGACAGCCAGGATGTTGGCTTAGAAGCAGCCATCATTTAAAGAAAGCGTAATAGCTCACTGGTCGAGTCGGCCTGCGCGGAAGATGTAACGGGGCTAAACCATGCACCGAAGCTGCGGCAGCGACGCTTATGCGTTGTTGGGTAGGGGAGCGTTCTGTAAGCCGTCGAAGGTGAACTGTGAGGTTTGCTGGAGGTATCAGAAGTGCGAATGCTGACATAAGTAACGATAATGCGGGTGAAAAACCCGCACGCCGGAAGACCAAGGGTTCCTGTCCAACGTTAATCGGGGCAGGGTGAGTCGACCCCTAAGGCGAGGCTGAAAAGCGTAGTCGATGGGAAGCTGGTTAATATTCCAGCACTTGGTGTTACTGCGAAGGGGGGACGGAGAAGGCTAGGCTAGCCGGGCGACGGTTGTCCCGGTTCAAGCGTGTAGGGGTGTAGTCCTGGTAAATCCGGATTACTTTAACCCTGAGGCGTGATAACGAGCCACTACGGTGGTGAAGTAGTTGATGCCAAGCTTCCAGGAAAAGCCTCTAAGCTCCAGGTAACACGAAATCGTACCCCAAACCGACACAGGTGGTCAGGTAGAGAATACTCAGGCGCTTGAGAGAACTCGGGTGAAGGAACTAGGCAAAATGGTGCCGTAACTTCGGGAGAAGGCACGCTGGCGCGTAGGTGAAGGGACTTGCTCCCGGAGCTGAAGCCAGTCGAAGATACCAGCTGGCTGCAACTGTTTAATAAAAACACAGCACTGTGCAAACACGAAAGTGGACGTATACGGTGTGACGCCTGCCCGGTGCCGGAAGGTTAATTGATGGGGTTATCCGTAAGGAGAAGCTCTTGATCGAAGCCCCGGTAAACGGCGGCCGTAACTATAACGGTCCTAAGGTAGCGAAATTCCTTGTCGGGTAAGTTCCGACCTGCACGAATGGCGTAATGATGGCCAGGCTGTCTCCACCGAGACTCAGTGAAATTGAACTCGCTGTGAAGATGCAGTGTACCCGCGGCAAGACGGAAAGACCCCGTGAACCTTTACTATAGCTTGACACTGAACATTGAGCCTTGATGTGTAGGATAGGTGGGAGGCTTTGAAGCGTGGACGCCAGTCTGCGTGGAGCCAACCTTGAAATACCACCCTTTAATGTTTGATGTTCTAACTCGGCCCCATAATCTGGGGTGAGGACAGTGTCTGGTGGGTAGTTTGACTGGGGCGGTCTCCTCCTAAAGAGTAACGGAGGAGCACGAAGGTTAGCTAATCACGGTCGGACATCGTGAGGTTAGTGCAATGGCATAAGCTAGCTTGACTGCGAGAGTGACGGCTCGAGCAGGTACGAAAGTAGGTCATAGTGATCCGGTGGTTCTGAATGGAAGGGCCATCGCTCAACGGATAAAAGGTACTCCGGGGATAACAGGCTGATACCGCCCAAGAGTTCATATCGACGGCGGTGTTTGGCACCTCGATGTCGGCTCATCACATCCTGGGGCTGAAGTAGGTCCCAAGGGTATGGCTGTTCGCCATTTAAAGTGGTACGCGAGCTGGGTTTAGAACGTCGTGAGACAGTTCGGTCCCTATCTGCCGTGGGCGTTGGAAGATTGAGAGGGGCTGCTCCTAGTACGAGAGGACCGGAGTGGACGCATCACTGGTGTTCGGGTTGTCATGCCAATGGCATTGCCCGGTAGCTAAATGCGGAAAAGATAAGCGCTGAAAGCATCTAAGCGCGAAACTTGCCTCGAGATGAGTCTTCCCTGTGGCTTTAAGCCACCTGAAGGGACGTTTAAGACTAAGACGTTGATAGGCTGGGTGTGTAAGTGCAGCGATGCATTGAGCTAACCAGTACTAATGACCCGAGAGGCTTAACCTTACAACACCAAAGGTGTTTTAGCAGAGACTTTGAAGTAGATTTTCAGCTGATTGTTCCGAGATTGGTTCGTATGGCGGTGTGTGGTGAGAACTCATGACACGATGCGGTATGAATGAAACAGAATTTGCCTGGCGGCAGTAGCGCGGTGGTCCCACCTGACCCCATGCCGAACTCAGAAGTGAAACGCCGTAGCGCCGATGGTAGTGTGGGGTCTCCCCATGCGAGAGTAGGGAACTGCCAGGCATCAAATAAAGCCAAAAGCCCCGCACGAAAGTGTGGGGCTTTTGGCTATGGGGAATTTGAGGCAGCATGTATATTATTCATCCCATTCTCACATCAGCTATTTCGCCCACCCTGTAAAACGCTACGTAACCGGATATCGAATCGGTTAAACTAAGCCTAAATAAGTCACTCATGAGTAATATTGTTATGTCGACTGGCGGTACTTCTCTTCAATCCCTGAATACATTTTCTCTGGCGGCTGATGCGGCTGAAATTATTCATGCTCAAAACGTTGAACAACTGATTGCCGCATGGAAATCAGCGCAGGAAAAACAGCAGCCATTTTTGCTTTTAGGTGAAGGAAGTAATGTTCTTTTCCTTGAGGATTTTGCAGGGTCAGTAGTCCTGAATCGGATCAAGGGGATCAGTCTGACTGAAAATGCTGATGAGTGGTTGCTGCATGTCGGGGCGGGTGAAAACTGGCACCATCTGGTGTGTTACACCTTAGATCATAATATTGCAGGTCTCGAGAATCTTGCTTTAATTCCGGGATGTGTAGGTTCTGCCCCGATTCAAAATATTGGTGCATACGGAATCGAGCTACAAAGCGTTTGTGAATACGTTGATGTTTTGGATCTTCAGGCAGGGAAAGTGACCCGTTTAACATCTGCAGAATGCCAGTTTGGTTATCGCGAGAGCATATTTAAACATGCCTATAAAGACGGATATGCCATTATCTCTGTAGGTCTGAAGCTAAAAAAACACTGGCAACCAAAATTAACATATGGAGATCTGAGCCGCTTAGATCCAGAGACTGTCACTCCCCGTGAAATCTTTGATTCCGTTTGCGCGATGCGACAAAACAAATTGCCAGATCCTGCCGTTACCGGTAATGCCGGAAGTTTCTACAAGAACCCTGCCGTGGATGCATCGGTAGCGGAGAAAATCAGCAGCGTATATCCCACTATGCCTTCTTATCCGCAGGCTAACGGGCAAATAAAGCTGGCAGCCGGTTGGTTGGTTGAACAGGCCGGTCTGAAAGGCTTTGCCATTGGTGGGGCTGCCGTTCACGATAAACAGGCTTTGGTACTGATTAACAAAGATCACGCAAGCAGTGCAGATGTACGCGCATTGGCAAAATATGTGCGTGATGCTGTTGCTGAAAAATTTGGTATCTGGCTTGAACCTGAAGTTCGTTTTATCGCAGGTAATGGTGAAGTAAACGCTGTGGGAGCACTGTCATGAAAGATATTACCGTTCCTCTGCAGTTGATTTCTATTTTAGCTGATGGTGAATTTCATTCCGGCGAACAGTTAGGTACAGCCATGGGCATGAGCCGTGCTGCGATTAATAAACATATCCAGACGGTACGTGACTGGGGCGTTGATATCTTTACTGTTCCGGGTAAAGGTTACAGCCTGCCATATCCTATCCAGTTGCTCAACGAAGAGAAGATCCTTGCACTGCTCCCGGCAGGTCAGGTCAGGGTTTTGCCCGTTATCGATTCTACTAACCAGTATCTTATGGACCGAATTGGCGAATTAAGTTCTGGGGATGCGTGCGTAGCAGAATACCAACAGGCGGGTCGGGGACGTCGCGGGCGCAAGTGGTTCTCACCTTTTGGCAGTAATCTTTATCTTTCTATGTACTGGAAGCTGGAACAGGGACCTGCCGCAGCAATGGGGCTGAGCCTGGTTATCGGCATTGTAATGGCAGAAGTTCTGCAGCGACTGGGTGCGAAAGATGTACGCGTAAAATGGCCTAATGATCTTTATCTTAATGACCGCAAGCTGGCGGGGATACTGGTTGAATTAACCGGCAAAACCGGAGATGCGGCACAGCTGGTTATTGGTGCGGGAATCAACCTTAAGATGCGAGAACCCGCGACAGACACGATCAATCAGGGATGGATAAATCTGCAGGAGGCGGGGGTTAATATTGATCGTAATGAACTCACCGCAACCTTACTGAAAGAACTACGGTCAGCATTATTACATTTCGAGCAGGAAGGATTGGCGCCATTTATTACCCGCTGGCGGGGATTAGATAACTTCCTCGACCGCCCGGTTAAATTACTCATCGGTGATCAGGAAATTCATGGTATCGAGCGAGGTATTGATGCTCAGGGAGCACTGCTGCTTGAACAGGATGGCGTGCAAAAACCTTATATTGGTGGTGAGATTTCACTGCGCGGCGTCTGATTAAAATAAAGGAGAGCGTTTGCTCTCCTTTATTCAATTAAGGTGAGTTATTTATTTTCTTAACCGAACGCTTTCAACTGCATGGTTAGCACTTTTGGTTAGAATTAAGCTGGCTCGTTCACGCGTTGGCAATATATTTTCTTTCAAATTCAATCCATTAATCTCATTCCACAATTGCGTTGCAATGTTCACTGCTTCTTCTTCAGGCAATTTTGCATAATGGTGGAAATAAGAATCCGGATCTGAAAATGCACCCTGTCTGAATTTAAGGAACCGATTAATATACCAGCCTTGTAACAAGTCTTCGGGCGCATCAACGTATATAGAGAAATCGACAAAGTCAGAAACAAATACATGGTGCGGGTCATGGGGATAATCCATACCACTTTGTAAGACATTCAACCCTTCCAGGATCAGAATATCGGGTTGCTCAATGACTTTATTGCCATCAGGGATCACATCGTAGATCAGATGTGAGTAGACAGGGGCTGTCACATGTTTCGCCCCGGACTTAACTTCTGATACGAAATTCACCAGTTGATGCATATCGTAAGACTGCGGGAATCCTTTTTTCTTCATTATCCCGCGCTCCTGGAGCGTCTTGTTGGGATAAAGGAAACCATCAGTGGTAATCAGTTCTACGGAACGATGCTCTGGCCAACGGCTTAACAATGCCTGAAGGACACGGGCAGTGGTACTTTTACCCACCGCCACACTTCCCGCAATTCCAATGACGTAAGGGATTTTTTGTCCATCTGTACCGAGGAACTGTTCCAGCACGGCTTGTCGGCGCAAGTTAGAACTGATGTAAAAATTGAGAAGGCGCGAAAGCGGCAGATAGATTTGCGCAACTTCCTCGAGGGATAAATCCTCGTTTATGCCTTTCAGGTTCACCACTTCCGCTTCTTTGAGCGTGAGCGGTACTGAATCACGTAAGGCTGCCCACTGCGCACGATCGAATTGCAGATAAGGAGTTGCCAAAGATGGGTCTCTTTTTTTCATAAGTTAAAGTCTGCCTGTTAGCGCAGGTCAGGAAAGGCGATCACGCCAACTCCAGACAGTAAACCAGCAGCATATTATAGACACCTTAATTTTTGGGGGAGATCTTTTTCTTATAACTTATCGATTTCTTTGATTGAGTTAAAAATTTTTTAAGAAAATGATGTAAACGCAGGGTGCCTGTAACAGTGCGGTGAACGCTCACCACACTGTTTAAGGACTAAAAGAGGGGTAGGGATGCGTGTGGGAAAGGCGAAAGTTGTTTGTAATAGACCACATCATTTTTTCTGCTGTAGCGGACAGCGTCCTGCCTGAGCTCAGCGCATCGGTATCCCTGAGCGCGGTAGAAGGCTTCTGCCTCTGAGCCGGACTGCATATCTGAGGACAATACAGAGCAACGCAACTCTTGGGCGGTATTTTCCAGCTCACGCATCAACAAACGGCCTACACCACGTCGCTTGGCGCGGGAACTGACCAGCAGAGTGACGACCTCCGCCTGATGGGACTGATCTGACGAATGGGCTAAGTCAAGCTGGACTGTGCCGATAACACCCTGCTCATCTCTGGCAATCCACAGTAATCGCTCATTTTGAGATAGTGCAGGGCGCAGGTCATGAAAAGCGTCTTCGGCCTCTTTATGCCCGGTGATATGTGGAAAGCCAACGCAGGCACCTTGACTGTTGGCATCTACCAGCAACTGCGCCAGTTCATCTCTGTAGACAGGTAACGTTGCAGCATTGAGCATGACAATTTTCATTGCGCACTCCTTCATTTGATAAACCAGGGTGTTCGCCAGAGGGGTTGCAATATCTGCGCCAGAATTTTTGGTCGGAAAATCAGGCGCAACCTGGAAAGAAATGTCTTTTGATGTTCATTAATGAAGCAAGAGCCCATTTGCGGTGCATAAATCTCAGGATTGCGCTCTGCGAATGATGTGTTTCAATGAATGGCAGAAAGGAAAGAGAGCACCCTGCCCATTGCCAGGCACGAAGACACAGGGATTTTGAATAGAATTTGAGCCTTTAAACCCCAAAGAAAGGGAAAATGCTTACTTTTTGAATAAAACATGAGCGATAGCGCAAAACATGCAATTTTTTTGTTGCATAGGCCGTAAACTCTCCATAGAATGCGCAGCACTTGATGCCGGCATAGCTCAGTTGGTAGAGCAACTGACTTGTAATCAGTAGGTCCCGAGTTCGACTCTTGGTGCCGGCACCATTCAAGTACTTAACAATTAGGTGGGGTTCCCGAGCGGCCAAAGGGAGCAGACTGTAAATCTGCCGTCATCGACTTCGAAGGTTCGAATCCTTCCCCCACCACCATACAAGCCTTAGCAATGAGGCAGCTTGAAGTGAAAGAGTCGCTTCAAGTGAAGGTGAGGAATTAAGCGTCTCACGTCCTTTTCCCCGTCTTCGAGTTCTTCAGAAAAATCAGGTAGCCGAGTTCCAGGATGCGGGCATCGTATAATGGCTATTACCTCAGCCTTCCAAGCTGATGATGTGGGTTCGATTCCCACTGCCCGCTCCAAGTATGTGCTGATATAGCTCAGTTGGTAGAGCGCACCCTTGGTAAGGGTGAGGTCGGCAGTTCGAATCTGCCTATCAGCACCACTTCCAAATTCTCCCTCCTGATTTTCTTTCTGTAAACTAATTCGTCAAGCAAATGCTTGGTTGATGTGGTGATACCACCGATTTAACCGTGTCTTAGAGGGACAATCGATGTCTAAAGAAAAGTTTGAACGTACAAAACCGCACGTTAACGTTGGTACTATCGGCCACGTTGACCACGGTAAAACTACCCTGACTGCAGCAATCACTACCGTTCTGGCTAAAACCTACGGCGGTTCTGCACGCGCATTCGACCAGATCGATAACGCACCAGAAGAAAAAGCTCGTGGTATCACCATCAACACTTCTCACGTTGAATATGACACCCCAAGCCGTCACTACGCGCACGTTGACTGCCCAGGGCACGCCGACTACGTGAAAAACATGATCACCGGTGCTGCTCAGATGGACGGCGCTATCCTGGTTGTTGCTGCAACTGATGGCCCTATGCCACAGACTCGTGAGCACATCCTGCTGGGTCGCCAGGTTGGCGTTCCTTACATCATCGTGTTCCTGAACAAATGTGACATGGTTGATGACGAAGAGCTGCTGGAACTGGTAGAAATGGAAGTTCGTGAACTTCTGTCTACTTATGACTTCCCAGGCGATGACACTCCAGTTGTTCGTGGTTCAGCGCTGAAAGCACTGGAAGGCGACGCAGAGTACGAAGCAAAAATCATCGAACTGGCCGGTTTCCTGGACAGCTACATCCCAGAACCAGAGCGCGCAATTGACAAGCCATTCCTGCTGCCAATCGAAGACGTATTCTCCATCTCCGGCCGTGGTACAGTTGTTACCGGTCGTGTAGAGCGCGGTATCGTTAAAGTTGGCGAAGAAGTTGAAATCGTTGGTATCAAAGATACTGCTAAATCAACTTGTACTGGCGTTGAAATGTTCCGCAAATTGCTGGACGAAGGCCGTGCTGGTGAGAACGTTGGTGTTCTGCTGCGTGGTATCAAACGTGAAGATATTGAACGTGGTCAGGTTCTGGCTAAACCAGGCTCAATCAAACCACACACCCAGTTCGAATCTGAAGTGTACATTCTGAGCAAAGATGAAGGTGGTCGTCATACTCCATTCTTCAAAGGCTACCGTCCACAGTTCTACTTCCGTACAACTGACGTGACCGGTACCATCGAACTGCCAGAAGGCGTTGAAATGGTAATGCCAGGTGACAACATCAAAATGGTTGTTACCTTGATCCACCCAATCGCGATGGATGACGGTCTGCGTTTCGCAATCCGTGAAGGCGGCCGTACTGTAGGTGCTGGTGTTGTTGCTAAAGTTATCGCTTAATCGCTGATAATTTTTTGTCACTATTCGTTGACGCAATACACCCTAAAAGGGCATCATTCGATGCCCTTTTTTCTACGCTGTGGCGCGAGAACCTATCTCATCAGCGATTTTTACGTCATAATCACTGGTGAGATAGGCTCTGAGATATAGCGTAAAACACCGAATTGCGCTCTAGTAGAGCATCGATCGGTTTGGTTTGCCTCGCAATGCGAGGCAAAGTTGTTTGTTCTGAATCATTGTGACGGGTTGGTTTATGAGTGCGAATACCGAGGCTCAAGGGAGCGGGCGCGGCCTGGAAGCGGTAAAGTGGCTGGTTGTTGCCGTTTTGTTGGTTGTAGCTATTGTCGGTAACTACTATTACCGTGCATACAGCCTGCCGTTACGCGCGTTAGCCGTAGTAGTTATTATCGCAATTGCAGGTGCGGTGGCATTATTGACCACTAAAGGCAAAGCGACAGTCGCGTTTGCTCGCGAAGCGCGTACTGAAGTACGTAAAGTCATTTGGCCAACGCGCCAGGAAACATTGCATACCACACTGATCGTTGCTGCGGTGACTGCCGTTATGTCTCTGATTCTGTGGGGGCTGGATGGTATTTTAGTCCGCCTGGTATCTTTCATTACTGGCTTGAGGTTCTAAATGTCTGAAGCACCTAAAAAACGTTGGTACGTCGTTCAGGCGTTTTCCGGCTTTGAAGGCCGCGTAGCGCAATCGCTGCGTGAGCACATCAAATTACATGACATGGAAGAACTGTTTGGTGAAGTCATGGTTCCAACCGAAGAAGTGGTTGAGATCCGTGGTGGCCAACGCCGTAAAAGTGAACGTAAATTCTTCCCGGGTTATGTGCTGGTACAAATGGTGATGAATGACGCCAGCTGGCACTTAGTTCGCAGCGTTCCTCGTGTCATGGGCTTCATTGGCGGAACGTCAGATCGTCCTGCACCAATCAGCGATAAAGAAGTTGATGCGATCATGAATCGCCTGCAACAAGTGGGTGATAAGCCACGTCCTAAAACACTGTTTGAACCAGGCGAACTGGTGCGTGTTAACGACGGTCCGTTTGCGGACTTCAATGGTGTGGTCGAAGAAGTTGATTACGAAAAAAGCCGCCTGAAAGTGTCTGTATCCATCTTTGGCCGTGCAACACCGGTTGAACTGGACTTCGGTCAGGTAGAAAAAGGCTAACAACAGCGTTCTCAATATTCATTAGAACAGATGTTGTACAGGGCGCGAAATTGAACTATAATTTCGCGCCTTTTGTTTTTATGTGTGGTCTCTGCACATAAAAAGATAAAGAACAAAGTTCTGTAAATAACGGGGAGCCTCTTCAAACAGGCGATATTACCCAAACGAGGATATTTACCATGGCCAAGAAAGTACAAGCCTACGTTAAGCTGCAAGTTGCAGCTGGTATGGCAAACCCAAGTCCGCCAGTTGGTCCAGCTCTGGGTCAGCAAGGCGTGAACATCATGGAATTCTGTAAAGCGTTCAATGCTAAAACTGATAGCATGGAAAAAGGCTTACCGATTCCTGTTGTTATTACTGTTTACTCTGACCGTTCTTTCACCTTTGTTACCAAAACCCCTCCTGCAGCAGTACTGCTGAAGAAAGCGGCTGGTATCAAGTCTGGTTCCGGCAAGCCGAACAAAGACAAAGTGGGTAAAGTAACGAGTGCTCAGGTTCGTGAAATCGCAGAAACCAAAGCTGCGGACATGACTGGTTCTGACGTTGAAGCGATGACTCGCTCCATCGAAGGTACTGCTCGTTCCATGGGCCTGGTAGTGGAGGATTAATAAATGGCTAAGCTGACCAAGCGCATGCGCGTGATCCGTGACAAAGTTGATGCTACTAAACAGTATGACATCACCGAAGCCGTTGCTCTGCTCAAAGAGCTGGCCACTGCTAAATTCGTAGAAAGCGTTGACGTTGCTGTTAACCTCGGCATCGACGCTCGTAAATCTGATCAAAACGTTCGCGGCGCAACCGTACTGCCAC
This sequence comes from Rahnella victoriana, assembly GCF_021276285.1. Classification (NCBI taxonomy): domain Bacteria; kingdom Pseudomonadati; phylum Pseudomonadota; class Gammaproteobacteria; order Enterobacterales; family Yersiniaceae; genus Rahnella; species Rahnella victoriana. Next base: position 1,334,556 of record NZ_CP089919.1, on the reverse strand, counting down.
ACGGCACCGGTCGTTCTGTTCGCGTTGCCGTCTTCACCCAAGGTGCAAACGCTGAAGCTGCTAAAGCTGCAGGCGCTGAGCTGGTAGGTATGGAAGATCTGGCTGACATGATCAAGAAAGGCGAAATGAACTTCGACGTTGTTATTGCATCTCCTGATGCAATGCGCGTTGTTGGCCAATTAGGTCAGGTACTGGGCCCACGTGGTCTGATGCCTAACCCGAAAGTGGGTACTGTAACTCCTAACGTTGCTGAAGCAGTTAAGAACGCTAAAGCGGGTCAGGTTCGTTACCGTAACGACAAAAACGGCATCATCCATACCACTATCGGTAAGGTTGATTTCGAATCCGACAAGCTGAAAGAAAACCTGGAAGCTCTGTTGGTCGCTCTGAAAAAAGCGAAGCCTTCTCAGGCTAAAGGCGTTTTCATCAAGAAAGTAAGCCTGTCCACTACCATGGGCGCAGGTCTTTCTGTTGATCAAAGCGGCCTGAGCGCAACAGTTAACTAATTAACTGCTGACGTTTATCGCTTTACGCGGGCGATAGATTTGTCTAGAATCTATGGCCCGTTGTTTCGTTAATGCGAAACCAAGAATTTTCGGTTGGAGTCTGGCCTATCCAGACCTCCGTCCAAGACCGCAGGTGTCCTGAAAGGGACTTAATCCTTCCTGCGTAGACGGTGACAGAGCCTGAAGAAAATATTTCTTTGTCTTTTTTATAAAGAATTAAGATTTGTCTTTGCTGGATTCTCTGCTCACCGTGTTTGAACGCTTGATATCGATACTCGATAACAAGTGATGTGAGTTCCGGGGATTTTCCCCGGCTAAATCCAGGAGCAAAAAGCTAATGGCATTAAATCTTCAAGACAAACAAGCGATTGTTGCTGAAGTCATCGAAGTAGCCAAAGGCGCGCTGTCTGCGGTTGTTGCGGATTCCCGTGGCGTAACTGTAGATAAAATGACTGAACTGCGTAAAGCAGGTCGTGAAGCTGGCGTTTACATGCGTGTTGTTCGTAACACCTTGATGCGTCGCGTCGTAGAAGGTACTCAGTTTGAGTGCCTGAAAGACACGTTTGTCGGTCCAACCTTGATTGCATTCTCTACTGAACACCCAGGCGCTGCTGCCCGTCTGTTCAAAGATTTCGCTAAAGCGAATGCAAAATTTGAGGTTAAAGCTGCGGCCTTTGAAGGTGAGTTTATCTCTGCGGCTCAAATCGACCGCTTGGCAACTCTGCCTACTTACGAAGAAGCAATCGCACGCCTGATGGCAACCATGAAAGAAGCCTCTGCAGGCAAATTGGTTCGCACTCTGGCTGCTGTACGCGATCAGAAAGAAGCTGCTTAATCAGCCTTTTTTATCTCGTTCATTTGCTTACGTATACACTATTTCTGAATTCTAGGAACACTTGAAATGTCAATCACTAAAGAACAAATCATTGAAGGCGTTGCAGCTCTGTCTGTAATGGAAATCGTTGAACTGATCTCCGCTATGGAAGAGAAATTCGGCGTTTCTGCTGCTGCTGCTGTTGCAGGTCCTGCTGCTGCTGCTGAAGCTGTTGAAGAAAAAACTGAGTTCGACGTTGTTCTGGCCGCTGTAGGCGCGAACAAAGTTGCAGTTATCAAAGCTGTTCGCACCGCGACTGGCCTGGGTCTGAAAGAAGCTAAAGACCTGGTTGAGTCTGCTCCAGCAGCTCTGAAAGAAGGCATCAGCAAAGACGACGCTGAAGCTCTGAAAAAATCTCTGGAAGAAGCTGGTGCTTCTGTTGAAGTTAAGTAAGTTTAACTTCCCGGAGTGCAGTCTGTCCTAACAGACTGATGGCTGGTGACTTTTTAGTCACCAGCCTTTTTGCGCTATAGAGTGTCAGTGGTGTTTCACACTGTTTGAGCACTGAACTACTCTAATATCTCTTTCTATAGACGCCTTAATATATTGCTGCCCCTTGCTGTAGCTCATCTACAGATAACGCACAACGAAATGATTTAAGAGTGGTAGAAAACAGATATTGCGGAAAGCGTTCCTGCTTTCCGGTCGACATAAACGGTGTTGCATGAACTGTCCTTCTCAGGGCAGACAAGATTGGGTCACTGATCAGCGAGCTGAGGAACCCTATGGTTTACTCCTATACCGAGAAAAAACGCATTCGTAAGGATTTTGGTAAACGTCCACAAGTTCTGGACATTCCATATCTCCTTTCTATCCAGCTTGACTCGTTCCAGAAGTTTATCGAGCAAGATCCGGAAGGCCAGTACGGTCTGGAAGCTGCATTCCGTTCTGTATTCCCTATCAAGAGCTACAGCGGTAACTCTGAGCTGCAATACGTTAGCTACCGTCTTGGTGAGCCTGTATTCGACGTTAAAGAATGCCAGATCCGTGGTGTGACGTTCTCCGCGCCACTGCGCGTGAAACTGCGTCTGGTAATCTACGAGCGCGAAGCACCAGAAGGTACGGTCAAAGACATCAAGGAACAAGAAGTCTATATGGGCGAAATTCCGCTCATGACCGAAAATGGTACCTTTGTGATTAACGGTACTGAGAGGGTTATCGTATCTCAGCTGCACCGTAGTCCGGGCGTATTCTTCGACAGCGATAAGGGTAAAACCCACTCCTCGGGTAAAGTGCTTTATAACGCACGTATCATCCCTTACCGCGGTTCATGGTTGGATTTCGAGTTTGACCCGAAAGACAACCTGTTTGTACGTATTGACCGTCGCCGTAAATTGCCTGCGACCATCATTCTGCGTGCATTAAATTACACGACTGAACAGATCCTTGACCTGTTCTTTGACAAGGTGACTTACCAGATCCGCGACAACAAGTTGCAGATGGAACTGGTACCTGAGCGCCTGCGCGGTGAAACAGCTTCCTTTGATATTGAAGCTGACGGCAAAGTCTATGTAGAAAAAGGCCGCCGCATCACTGCCCGTCATATTCGTCAGCTTGAAAAAGACGAGATTCAGCGCATCGAAGTTCCTGTTGAGTACATCGCAGGGAAAGTGGTCTCTAAAGACTACATCGACACCAATACCGGTGAGCTGATCGTCCCGGCTAACATGGAATTGTCTCTGGATCTGCTGGCGAAACTGAGCCAGTCCGGTCACAAAACCATTGAAACGCTGTTCACCAACGACCTCGATCATGGCGCGTACATGTCCGAGACCATTCGCGTCGACCCAACCAGCGATCGCCTGAGCGCACTGGTTGAGATCTACCGAATGATGCGTCCTGGTGAGCCACCAACGCGTGAAGCGGCTGAAAGCCTGTTCGAGAACCTGTTCTTCTCTGAAGATCGTTACGACCTCTCTGCTGTAGGTCGTATGAAGTTCAACCGTTCTCTGCTGCGTGATGAAATCGAAGGTTCAGGTATCCTGAGCAAAGACGACATCATTCAGGTGATGAAAAAGCTGATCGGCATTCGTAACGGCCAGGGCGAAGTGGATGATATCGACCACTTGGGCAACCGTCGTATTCGTTCCGTTGGCGAAATGGCTGAAAACCAATTCCGTGTTGGTCTGGTTCGTGTTGAGCGTGCGGTTAAAGAGCGTCTCTCTCTGGGCGACCTCGACACATTGATGCCTCAGGATATGATCAACGCTAAGCCGATTTCGGCTGCGGTGAAAGAATTCTTCGGTTCAAGCCAGCTGTCACAATTTATGGACCAGAACAACCCGTTGTCTGAGATTACGCACAAACGTCGTATCTCTGCATTGGGCCCGGGCGGTTTGACCCGTGAACGTGCTGGCTTTGAAGTTCGAGACGTACACCCGACTCACTACGGTCGCGTATGTCCAATCGAAACGCCAGAAGGTCCAAACATCGGTCTGATCAACTCCTTGTCTGTCTATGCACAGACCAATGAGTACGGTTTCCTGGAAACCCCATACCGTCGCGTACGTGATGGTCTGGTGACTGATGAAATCAACTATCTGTCTGCCATTGAAGAAGGCAACTTCGTTATCGCTCAGGCGAACTCCAACCTGGACGAAGAAGGGCGCTTCATTGAAGACCTGGTCACTTGTCGTAGCAAAGGCGAATCAAGCCTGTTTAGCCGCGATCAGGTTGACTACATGGACGTTTCCACCCAGCAAGTTGTATCCGTTGGTGCTTCACTGATTCCATTCCTGGAACACGATGACGCCAACCGTGCATTGATGGGTGCGAACATGCAACGTCAGGCAGTTCCGACTCTGCGCGCTGATAAGCCGCTGGTTGGTACTGGTATGGAACGTGCTGTAGCGGTTGACTCCGGTGTTACTGCCGTAGCCAAACGTGGCGGTATTGTTCAGTACGTGGATGCATCCCGTATCGTTATTCGTGTTAACGAAGAAGAGATGTACCCGGGCGAAGCAGGTATCGACATTTATAACCTGACCAAATACACCCGTTCTAACCAGAACACCTGCATCAACCAGATGCCGTGTGTGAATCTGGGCGAACCTATCGAGCGCGGCGACGTGCTGGCAGATGGTCCGTCAACAGATCTGGGCGAACTGGCTCTGGGTCAGAACATGCGTGTCGCGTTCATGCCTTGGAACGGTTACAACTTCGAAGACTCCATCTTGGTCTCCGAACGTGTTGTGCAGGAAGACCGCTTCACCACCATCCATATCCAGGAACTGGCATGTGTGTCCCGTGACACCAAGTTAGGGCCTGAAGAGATCACCGCTGACATCCCTAACGTGGGTGAAGCTGCGCTCTCCAAACTGGATGAATCCGGTATCGTTTATATCGGTGCTGAAGTGACCGGTGGTGACATTCTGGTTGGTAAGGTAACGCCTAAAGGTGAAACCCAGCTGACGCCAGAAGAGAAACTGCTGCGTGCGATCTTCGGTGAGAAAGCGTCTGATGTTAAAGACTCTTCTCTGCGTGTACCAAACGGCGTTTCCGGTACGGTTATCGACGTGCAAGTCTTCACCCGCGATGGCGTGGAAAAAGACAAGCGTGCGTTGGAAATCGAAGAAATGCAGCTGAAGCAGGCTAAGAAAGACCTGACTGAAGAGCTGCAGATCCTGGAAGCCGGTCTGTTTGCACGTATCCAGTCTGCGCTGGTTGCTGGCGGTGTTGAAGCTGACAAGCTGGGCAAATTGCCTCGCGATCGTTGGTTAGAACTGTCACTGACTGACGAAGACAAACAGAATCAGTTGGAACAGCTTGCTGAACAGTACGACGAACTGAAATCCGAGTTTGAGAAAAAACTCGAAGCTAAGCGTCGTAAAATCACTCAGGGCGATGATCTGGCACCAGGCGTGCTGAAAATCGTTAAAGTGTATTTGGCCGTTAAACGTCAAATCCAGCCTGGTGACAAGATGGCAGGCCGCCACGGTAACAAAGGTGTTATCTCCAAGATCAACCCGATCGAAGATATGCCTTACGATGAAAACGGAACACCTGTTGATATCGTACTGAACCCGCTGGGCGTTCCATCACGTATGAACATTGGTCAGATTTTGGAAACCCACCTGGGTATGGCCGCGAAAGGTATTGGTGAAAAAATCAATGCCATGCTGAAGAAACAGGAAGAAGTTTCTAAGCTGCGTGAGTTCATCCAGCGTGCCTATGATCTGGGCGACGACGTTTGTCAGAAAGTTGATCTGACCACCTTCACCGATGACGAAGTATTGCGTCTGGCTGAGAACCTGAAAAAAGGTATGCCAATCGCAACACCAGTCTTCGACGGTGCGAAAGAGTCAGAGATCAAGCAACTGCTTGAAATGGGTGGAATCCCTACCTCTGGTCAGATCACACTGTTTGACGGCCGTACCGGCGAGCAATTCGAGCGTCAGGTTACCGTCGGCTACATGTACATGCTGAAACTGAACCACCTTGTTGACGATAAGATGCACGCGCGTTCTACCGGTTCTTACAGCCTTGTTACTCAGCAGCCGCTGGGTGGTAAAGCTCAGTTCGGTGGTCAGCGCTTCGGTGAGATGGAAGTGTGGGCACTGGAAGCATACGGTGCCGCGTATACCCTGCAGGAAATGCTGACTGTTAAGTCCGATGACGTGAACGGCCGTACTAAGATGTATAAAAACATCGTAGATGGCGATCATCGTATGGAACCAGGCATGCCGGAGTCCTTCAACGTACTGTTGAAAGAAATCCGTTCTCTGGGTATCAACATCGAGCTGGAAGACGAGTAAGTACTCGAATTCGCACTGATCACAGGGGCACCTGCCTGTTAATCAATACAGACCAGGTGCCTAACAGGTCTAACCCGACGGGAGCCAATCCGTGAAAGACTTACTAAAGTTTCTGAAAGCGCAAACTAAGACCGAAGAGTTTGATGCGATCAAAATTGCTCTGGCATCGCCAGACATGATCCGTTCTTGGTCTTTTGGTGAAGTTAAGAAGCCAGAAACCATTAACTACCGTACGTTCAAACCAGAACGTGACGGCCTTTTCTGTGCCCGTATTTTCGGACCAGTAAAAGACTACGAATGCCTGTGCGGTAAGTACAAGCGTTTAAAACATCGCGGCGTGATCTGCGAGAAGTGCGGCGTTGAAGTGACCCAGACTAAAGTACGCCGTGAGCGTATGGGCCACATCGAACTGGCTTCCCCGACTGCACACATCTGGTTCCTGAAATCGCTGCCATCGCGCATCGGTTTGCTGCTGGATATGCCACTGCGTGACATCGAACGTGTTCTGTACTTCGAATCCTATGTGGTTATCGAAGGCGGCATGACTAACCTCGAAAAACGCCAGATCCTGACTGAAGAGCAGTATCTGGATGCGTTGGAAGAGTTTGGTGATGAGTTCGACGCGAAGATGGGTGCGGAAGCTATTCAGGCCCTGTTGAAAAACATGGATCTGGAAGCAGAGTGCGAGCAACTGCGTGAAGAGTTGAACGAAACCAACTCCGAAACCAAACGTAAGAAGCTGACCAAGCGTATCAAGCTGCTGGAAGCGTTCGTTCAGTCTGGTAACAAACCAGAGTGGATGATCCTGACTGTGCTGCCGGTACTGCCACCAGACTTGCGTCCATTGGTTCCGTTGGACGGCGGCCGTTTCGCAACGTCGGATCTGAACGATCTGTATCGTCGCGTGATCAACCGTAACAACCGTCTGAAACGCCTGCTGGATCTGGCTGCGCCAGACATCATCGTACGTAACGAAAAACGTATGCTGCAAGAAGCGGTAGATGCTTTGCTGGATAACGGCCGTCGCGGTCGTGCTATCACCGGCTCTAACAAGCGTCCGCTGAAATCTCTGGCAGACATGATTAAAGGTAAACAGGGTCGTTTCCGTCAGAACTTGCTGGGTAAACGTGTCGACTACTCTGGTCGTTCCGTTATCACCGTAGGTCCATACCTGCGTCTGCACCAGTGTGGTCTGCCGAAGAAAATGGCACTGGAACTGTTCAAACCGTTCATCTACGGCAAGCTGGAACTGCGTGGCCTGGCCACCACCATCAAAGCCGCGAAGAAAATGGTTGAGCGCGAAGAAGCTGTCGTTTGGGACATCCTGGACGAAGTTATCCGCGAACACCCGGTATTGCTGAACCGTGCACCAACCCTGCACCGTTTGGGTATCCAGGCGTTTGAACCGGTTCTGATCGAAGGTAAAGCAATCCAGCTGCACCCGCTGGTTTGTGCGGCATATAACGCCGACTTCGATGGTGACCAGATGGCTGTTCACGTACCGTTGACGCTGGAAGCCCAGCTGGAAGCGCGTGCGTTGATGATGTCTACCAACAACATCCTGTCACCTGCGAACGGCGAGCCAATCATCGTTCCTTCTCAGGACGTTGTATTGGGTCTGTACTACATGACCCGTGACTGTGTTAACGCCAAAGGCGAAGGCATGGTTCTGACCGGTCCTAAAGAAGCTGAGCGTATTTACCGCGCCGGTTTGGCCTCTCTGCATGCGCGTGTCAAAGTGCGTATTACAGAAGAGATCAAAAATACCGAAGGCGAAGTTACGCACAAGACGTCGATTATCGACACGACTGTTGGTCGCGCCATCCTTTGGATGATCGTACCTAAAGGTCTGCCGTTCTCTATCGTCAACCAGCCTCTGGGCAAAAAAGCTATCTCCAAAATGCTGAACACCTGTTACCGCATTTTGGGCCTGAAGCCGACCGTTATTTTTGCTGACCAGATCATGTACACCGGTTTTGCTTACGCAGCCCGTTCAGGCGCGTCAGTAGGTATCGATGACATGGTAATCCCTGCGAAGAAAGCAGAGATCATCGAAGAAGCAGAAACCGAAGTTGCTGAAATCCAGGAACAGTTCCAGTCTGGTCTGGTCACTGCTGGCGAACGCTATAACAAAGTGATCGACATCTGGGCTGCGGCCAACGAACGTGTTGCTAAGGCAATGATGGAAAACTTGTCTGTTGAAGACGTCGTCAACCGTGACGGTGTTGTTGAACAGCAGGTTTCATTCAACAGTATCTTTATGATGGCCGACTCCGGTGCGCGTGGTTCTGCTGCACAGATTCGTCAGCTGGCCGGTATGCGTGGCCTGATGGCGAAACCAGATGGTTCCATCATTGAAACGCCAATCACCGCGAACTTCCGTGAAGGTCTGAACGTACTCCAGTACTTCATCTCTACTCACGGTGCTCGTAAAGGTTTGGCGGATACCGCACTTAAAACGGCTAACTCCGGTTATCTGACCCGTCGTCTGGTTGACGTCGCGCAGGATCTGGTTGTGACCGAAGACGACTGTGGGACTCACGAAGGCATCATGATGACTCCGGTCATCGAAGGTGGCGACGTTAAAGAACCACTGCGTGAGCGTGTACTGGGTCGTGTGACTGCAGAAGATATCCTCAAGCCGGGTACGGCGGATATCCTGGTTCCACGTAACACCCTGCTTCACGAGAAGACGTGTGATCTGTTAGAAGAGAACTCAGTCGACAGCGTGAAAGTACGTTCAGTCGTAAGTTGCGAAACCGACTTTGGTGTGTGTGCAAACTGCTACGGTCGCGACCTGGCACGTGGTCACATCATCAACAAAGGTGAAGCGATCGGTGTTATTGCAGCACAGTCCATCGGTGAGCCGGGTACCCAGCTGACGATGCGTACGTTCCACATCGGTGGTGCGGCATCTCGTGCGGCAGCGGAATCCAGCATCCAGGTTAAGAACACTGGTACCATTAAACTGAGCAACCACAAGCACGTTAGCAACTCTAACGGCAAACTGGTGATCACTTCCCGTAACACTGAGCTGAAATTGATCGACGAATTCGGTCGTACCAAAGAAAGCTATAAAGTGCCTTACGGTTCCGTGATGGGCAAAGGTGATGGCGCATCTGTTAACGGCGGCGAAACCGTTGCTAACTGGGATCCGCACACCATGCCAGTTATCAGTGAAGTGAGTGGTTTCATTCGCTTTGCCGATATGGTGGATACTCAGACCATCACACGCCAGACCGACGACCTGACCGGTTTGTCTTCTCTGGTTGTTCTGGACTCTGCAGAGCGTACCGGTAGCGGTAAAGATCTGCGTCCGGCACTGAAAATCGTTGACGCTAAAGGCGACGACGTATTGATCCCAGGTACTGATATGCCTGCTCAATACTTCCTGCCAGGTAAAGCGATTGTTCAGCTGGAAGATGGTACTCAGATCCACTCTGGTGACACCCTGGCGCGTATTCCTCAGGAATCCGGCGGTACCAAGGACATCACTGGTGGTCTGCCACGCGTTGCTGACCTGTTCGAAGCACGTCGTCCGAAAGAGCCTGCAATCCTTGCTGAAATCAGCGGGATCATCTCCTTCGGTAAAGAAACCAAAGGCAAACGTCGTCTGGTAATTTCTCCGTTAGATGGCAGCGATGCTTACGAAGAAATGATCCCTAAATGGCGTCAGCTGAACGTGTTCGAAGGCGAAGTTGTGGAACGTGGTGACGTCGTATCCGACGGCCCTGAGTCTCCGCACGACATCTTGCGTTTACGTGGTGTTCACGCGGTTACCCGCTACATCACCAACGAAGTGCAGGAAGTTTACCGTCTGCAAGGCGTTAAGATTAACGATAAGCACATCGAAGTTATCGTTCGTCAGATGTTGCGTAAAGGCACCATCGTTAGCGCCGGTGGCACTGACTTCCTGGAAGGCGAGCAGGCAGAAATGTCTCGCGTTAAAATCGCTAACCGTAAGCTGGAAGCTGAAGGCAAAATCACGGCAACATTCAGCCGTGACCTGCTCGGTATCACCAAGGCATCCCTGGCGACCGAATCCTTCATCTCTGCTGCGTCGTTCCAGGAAACCACGCGTGTTCTTACCGAAGCGGCTGTTGCCGGTAAACGTGATGAACTGCGTGGCCTGAAAGAGAACGTTATCGTTGGCCGTCTGATCCCAGCCGGTACCGGTTACGCTTATCACCAGGATCGTGCACGCCGTAAAGCACAAGGCGAAGTGCCAGTTGTACCGCAAGTCAGCGCGGATGAAGCAACGGCTAACCTGGCTGAACTGCTGAACGCAGGTTTCGGTAACAGCGACGATTAATCGTCTTCTGTCGAAACGCATAGAACCGCTCCTCCGGGAGCGGTTTTTTTTTTGCCTGAAGTGTGCGAGTTGAAACGATCTGGAAAGAGGAGCCGGAACAGGGAACTGGACGATAACCTGTTCCGGCTATTTGGAAGCAGCACCGGGATGCGTGGCGCCGGCCATCTGCGAATGTGCAGCGGCAAAAGCACAGTAATGCCCGCTGCGTGCTGGCGCGAGGGGCAAAATCACTTTATGGAATCTGCATTCCTGAGAGTTTATCAGTTTGCCATCCGGCGACATTTTCCTGCGAGACGCGCCCCAAAAAACTGTCCCAGTCTTTCCAGACCGGTTGCAGCCCGGCGCGGGTTAACGCGTTTGCCACATGTTGAGGCGAACGCTTGTCGTGCGGCGCAAATTGCTCCAGTTCCGGATGATCATCGGCATAGCCGCCGGGCTGTGTTTTGGATCCGGCACTGACGGTGTTGATCGCCAGCGGAATAACGTGATCCCGAAAATAAGGCGATTCACGTGTCGACAGTGAAAGCTCGACATCCGGCGCCAGCATTCTGAAAGCGCAAATCAGTTGTACCAGCTGATTTTCTTCCAGCAGGGAAGCCGGTTCGATGCCGCCGGTGCAGGGACGTAATCTCGGAAACGCCACCGAATAGCGGCTTTGCCAGTAAGCTTGTTGCAGGTACAACAAATGCTCGGCCACCATATAACTGTCAGTCCGCCAGTTTCCTGAGAGGCCGAACAGCGCACCCAGCCCGATTTTATCGATTCCCGCACGCCCGAGCCGGTCCGGGGTTTCGAGCCGCCAGAAGAAATCCTGTTTCTGCCCGCGAAGATGATGCAAAGCATACGTCGGCGCATGATAGGTTTCCTGATAAACCAGCACGCCATCCAGCCCCAATGTTTTCAGCTCGGCATATTCTTCCTGTTGCAGCGGCTGAACCTCAATCATCAGCGAATCAAAATGACGTCTGATCGCCGGGAAGTGACGGCGAAAATAGTCCATGCCGACCTTTCCTTTGTGTTCGCCGGTGACCAGCAACAGATGTTTGAAGCCCAGCGTATTCAGCGCTTCGCACTCCCGCCTGATTTCATCCTCATCCAGCGTTTTACGTTTAATTTTGTTGCTCATCGAAAAGCCGCAATAGGTACATTCGTTGGCGCAAAGATTGGATAAATACAGCGGTGCGAAGAAATTCACCGTGTTGCCGAACCGCTGGCGCGTGAGTTGTTGCGCACGCTGCGCCATCGGTTCCAGATAAGGCAGCGCAGCCGGAGAAATCAGTGCCATGAAATCTTCCCGACTGATTTTGTTGCGGCTGAGCGCCTTTTCCACATCACGGGATGTTTTGCTATTGATGCGCAGGGAAATGTCATCCCAGTTCAGCGTTGACCAGACATCCGTAAAATTATTCATGACAACGCCTGCGAGGTATTAAGGAAACCGGTCAGCGGACTGGACGCGCTGGCGTGGCGTTGTCTGCCACCCAAACCGCTCTGGCGGGCGATAACCCCGGCCTGAACCGCCAGCCGGAACGCCGTGGCCATCGCGACCGGATCGCCCGCGACGGCAATCGCGGTGTTGACCAGCACGGCATCAGCACCCAGTTCCAGCGCCTCCGCAGCCTGACTCGGCGCACCAATACCGGCATCAACAACCACCGGAATGCGCGCCTGTTCGATGATAATGTGCAGAAACTCGCGGGTTTGCAGTCCCTGATTGGAGCCAATCGGCGCACCCAGCGGCATAACGGCGGCACAACCCGCTTCTTCAAGACGCTTACACAAAACCGGATCCGCGCTGCAATACGGCAAAACAACAAAACCCTGTTTCACCAGAATCTCTGCGGCTTTCAGCGTTTCGACGGCATCGGGAAGCAGATATTTTACATCCGGATGAATTTCCAGTTTTACCCAGTGGGTACCCAAAGCTTCTCTTGCCAGTTGTGCGGCGAACACTGCTTCTTCCGCCGTTTTTGCCCCCGATGTATTGGGCAGTAACCGCACGCCGAGCTGTTGCAGCGGGGAAAGAATGTCATCACCGCCGCGACGCAGATCGACGCGCTTCATCGCCATGGTCACCAGCTGAGAGCCGGATGCCGCCAGCGCCTGTTGCATCAGCGCAGGGCTGGAAAATTTCCCCGTTCCGGTAAAAAGGTGCGACGTAAATGTGGTATCAGCAATTTTTAACATGTCAGCCTCCGGCTATCGCCTGAAAAAGCAGGATCTCATCACCGTCTTCCAGCCAATGTGCAGCCCAGTGATCACGGGGGATAATGACCTGATTGACTGCCAGTGCGCTGCCCGCCGGATTCAGCGCCAGCAGATTGAGCAGGGCATGCAGCGTAATTGGCTCTGCGACGTGATGCGGTTCGTCATTAACCAGAATGTTCACGGATGGCCTCCGCAAACAGAACAGGCTGGAGAACGCGTGAGTTGCAACGATCGCCAGTTCTGTGTTTTGCCGTCGAACAGCCGCAACTTTCCGCTCAGTGTCGACGGTAATCCGGCCAGAATTTTCAGTGCTTCCAGCGCCTGAAGTGTGCCGAGGGTGCCGACGACCGGCCCGAGCACACCCGATGTGCGGCAGTTGCGCTGCACCGTTTCCTGATCCGGATACAGACAGGCATAACAACCGTGTACGTAGGGAGTTTCGAGTACCAGAAGCTGACCACTGAATCCGACGGCGCTGCCGCTGATCAAGGTTTTCCCCGCATCCACGCAGGCTTTATTGATCGCATGTCGGGTTTCCATGTTATCGCTGCAATCCAAAATAATATCGGCACCCGACACGGCTCCGGTTAACGCTTCCCCTGCCAGCCGTTCTGTCAGGGCTACGGCTTCACACAACGGGTTGAGGCGCAGCAGTTCGCGCTTTGCCAGCGTCGCTTTGTTCTGATCGAGGTCTGCCGTGCGATAGAGGATTTGTCGCTGAAGATTGGTGATATGCAGCTGATCGTCATCGGCCAGAACCAGCGTGCCGACGCCCGCCGCCGCCAGATATAACGCGGCGGGAGAACCCAGCCCGCCGAGTCCGACAATCAGCACTTTCGCCGCCTGTAACTTTTCCTGCGCCTGCGGGCCAAATTCCTCCAGCATCAGCTGGCGGCTGTAGCGCATAAAAGCCGCATCGTTAAGCATTTTCCTGCCCCTTGCTGGCGCATAAAGCCAGCAGTTCGGCGGTGGCAGCGCGCCAGTCCGTTGCCTGTGTAATGGCGCTGACGACGGCAATGCTGCCGACGCCGCAGTCGAGAACCGACAGCGCGCGTTCAATGCTGATCCCGCCGATAGCCACCGTCGGGAATTTCCCGTCGAGTTGCTTAATGTGTCGGGCCAGTTCTGTCAGCCCCTGCGGTGCCGAAGGCATATCTTTGGTCTGCGTCGGGAAGATATGGCCGAGGGCGATATACGAAGGATTGACGGCGACAGCGCGCGCCATTTCATCATCGTCGTGGGTGGACACGCCCAGTCGTAAACCGGCCTGACGGATTGCCTCAAGGTCGGCAGTATCCAGATCTTCCTGACCCAGATGCACGCCATAAGCCTGATGTTTTACTGCCAGACGCCAGTAATCGTTGATGAATAACCGCGCCTGATATTTCGCTCCCAGCGCGATGGCATCAATAATGGCCGGTTCGGCTTCCTCATCGGGTAAGTCTTTCACGCGCAGTTGTAAGGTTTTAACGCCCGCTTCCAGCAGGCGGGCGATCCATTCCACCGTATCAACCACCGGATATAAACCGAGGTGAAAAGGAACGGCGGGGAAGGGTTGCGATGACTGATTCATTTGTTGATCTCCGTGGCAGGATGATAAAGCTCGCTGCCGCGTGAACGGAATTCAGCTGACATCTGCGCCATACCGGATTCAACGAGTTCTATTGGCTGGGCTTTGGCTTCCAGCGCGGCGGCGTAATCGCGAACTTCCTGAGTAATTTTCATCGAACAGAATTTCGGGCCACACATTGAACAGAAGTGTGCGACTTTGCCGGATTCCTGCGGCAGCGTTTCATCGTGGTAGGCGCGGGCGGTGGCCGGATCAAGAGCCAGATTAAACTGGTCTTCCCAACGGAATTCGAACCGCGCTTTTGACATGGCGTTATCGCGGATTTGTGCCCCCGGATGGCCTTTGGCTAAATCGGCGGCATGGGCTGCGATTTTGTAGGTAATCAAACCCTGCTTAACGTCTTCTTTGTTCGGCAGGCCGAGATGCTCTTTTGGCGTGACATAACAGAGCATGGCGCAGCCAAACCAGCCAATCATCGCGGCACCGATGCCGGAAGTGAAATGGTCGTAACCCGGCGCAATATCGGTGGTCAACGGGCCGAGGGTATAGAACGGCGCTTCGTGGCAATGCTCGAGTTCTTCGGTCATATTGCGGCGGATCATCTGCATCGGCACATGCCCCGGCCCTTCGATCATCACCTGAACATCGTATTCCCAGGCAATTTTAGTCAGTTCGCCGAGCGTGCGTAATTCGGCGAACTGCGCTTCGTCATTGGCATCCTGAATCGAGCCAGGACGCAGGCCGTCGCCCAGGGACAGCGAGACATCGTAAGCGGCGCAGATTTCGCAGATTTCACGGAAATGCTCATACAGGAAACTTTCGCGATGATGAGAAAGACACCATTTCGCCATGATTGAACCGCCGCGCGACACAATGCCGGTCAGGCGTCTGGCGGTCATCGGTACGTAGCGCAGCAACACACCGGCGTGAATGGTGAAGTAATCGACGCCTTGCTCTGCCTGTTCCAGCAGCGTATCGCGGAACATTTCCCAGTTCAGGTCTTCGGCCACGCCATTCACTTTTTCCAGCGCCTGATAAATCGGTACTGTACCGATCGGCACCGGGCTGTTACGCAGGATCCATTCACGGGTTTCATGAATATAGCGGCCGGTGGAGAGATCCATTACCGTGTCCGCGCCCCAGCGCGTCGACCACACCAGTTTCTCAACTTCTTCTTCAATGGATGACGTCACCGCCGAGTTGCCGATATTGGCATTCACTTTCACCAGAAAATTGCGGCCAATGATCATCGGCTCTGATTCGGGGTGATTGATATTGGCAGGAATGATGGCGCGACCGGCGGCGACTTCCTGACGCACGAATTCCGCCGTAATGTTGGCGGGCAGATGCGCACCAAAACTTTCGCCGGGATGTTGCTGGCGCAAAACCTCGCCGCGGATCCGCTCATGTCCCATGTTCTCGCGGATGGCGATGAATTCCATTTCAGGCGTAATTATGCCTTTGCGTGCGTAATGCAACTGCGTGACATTTTTACCCGACATCGCTTTGCGCGGGCGTGGCAGGTGTTCGAAGCGGAGATGGTCCAGACCTTCATCCGCCAGACGCTGCTGGGTAAAGCCGGAGCTGACCTGCGGAAGTTCTTCCGTGTCCGCCCGCTCGTTGATCCATCGGGTGCGTAATTTTTCCAGACCGATGTGTACATCAATCACTGCCGACGGATCACCATAAGGCCCGGCGGTGTCATAGACGGGGATTGCTTCGTTATCTTCGAACTGCGGATTGTCTTTGCCGCCGCCGACCAGTGTCGGGCTGAGCTGGATTTCACGCATCGGCACGCCGATATCGTCGCGGTCAGCGTGCAGATAAATACGGCGGGAGTTTGGAAAGGCTTCGCCCTGCAGGCTGTCGATAAATGACTGAGCCTGCGCGCGTTGTTCGCGGCGGTTTGACGATTTCTTTTCTGAAGTAACGGGTTTTTGGGTACTCGACATAGCAAATTCCTCGCAAAAAAACGTGATGGAAAATTGCTTGTCTGGAGGTTTACGGCAGGAGTAAAAATGGGCGGTGAAGCACGGGCGGCCTGATGCCAGATTGTGCTGAACGCATAACATTACTCTTGTTCCCTTCGCGGGTACTAACCCGATCAGGTTCCGCGGATCCCGAATTAACGGTCTCAGCCTGGCGTAATTCTCAACAGAAAATTATGCGCTAGGCACTCCGACAAGAAGCCTCAATATAGGAGGCGTTTTTTTAAACTACAAGTAAAACTGTAACCCTGAGCAGGGTCTTAGGGTGGTAACACGTTAAGCCGGTCTGGCGAGATCAGGTTCATTCGCCGGAGGTAACGCACCCTCCGCGGGCGGCTCGAAGGCCATGATAATTAATTGATCTTCCAGCTGAAAACGGGCATCTAACGCTTCACCGATATCCGATAATGCATAATGAAACGCGAAAGCATTGTCATCATCAATATCAGTTTCTGTGTAACTGTCATGGAAAGCCATGATAGCTTCAGTATTCAGTTCCAGTGCAGGATAGATTTTTGCCGCCTTCACTTTCTTCGGGCTGTCGGCACCATCGACTTCTTCAATGATGCGTGGATAAAGATGAAAATGCCCGGCAGAAAGATAGTCGACAAGGTGATGGCAAAAACTGTCCAGCGCCTTTTCATTCAAAGGTGTATGTTTTTCTTTATTGGGTTTCAGGCCGACCAGTGTGCAGTAAGAAACCAGCAATTCTTTACGCGCGTGTAGCCACTGATCGACTAATTCATTACTGCCACCAACGCGTTGGGTCAGTCTTTCCAGACGATTTAGCATGGTTGACTCCGTGAGCAATAAAAAAAGTAACCGAAAAGAAACGTTACTAATATGTAAAGATCACTCTCAGATTGTCAGTCCCGACGAGGTTATGCAACAACAATTATGGAATTACAGATTACTGAGCAACACAACGGCTGGTGGGTCATCAGTCAGGAAGGCAAGCTGTGGCTGCCTGAGGGCGAACTGCCGTTTGGCAGCGCTGCACAATTTTCTCTGACCGGTAAGACAGCGCGTCAGATTGGCGAATGGCAGGGCGAACCGGTCTGGCTGGTTCGTCAGGCGATGCCAAACCATATGGTTTCCGCCCGTCAGTTGCTGGATCAGGATCGCGGATTATTCCAGCTGGTCGGCCGTGGTGTGCAGCTGTCAGAATTTTACCGTTCTCATCAGTTTTGTGGTTACTGCGGACATGAAATGCACGTCAGCAAAACTGAGTGGGCTGCGCTCTGCGGACACTGCCGCGAGCGCTATTACCCGCAAATTGCGCCCTGCATCATTGTGGCGATCCGCAAAGGCGATGAGATTTTGCTGGCGCAGCATGTCCGTCATCGTAATGGCATCCACACGGTGCTGGCGGGGTTCGTAGAAGTCGGCGAAACGCTGGAAGAAACCGTGGCACGCGAAGTGATGGAAGAAAGCAACATCCGCGTGAAGAATGTCCGTTATGTCAGTTCCCAGCCGTGGCCGTTCCCCAATTCGCTGATGATGGCGTTTATGGCTGATTACGACAGCGGCGAGATAGTGCATGATCCGAAAGAGTTGCTGAATGCGGGCTGGTACCGCTTTGACGCCTTGCCGCAATTGCCGCCGCCGGGGACGATTGCCCGGCGTCTGATTGAAGATACCGTTGCGCAGTGCCGCGCAGAAAGCGAAGACGACGACGTCTAGCGTCAGTTTTGCGTGATAGAATGCCGTCAGATGATTGTCGGGCAGCCCGAATATTGAAGGAAAGAGCAAGAATGAATGAGTTGAAAAACGACCGTTACCTGCGTGCTTTGTTACGTCAGCCTGTGGACATTACACCGGTGTGGATGATGCGTCAGGCAGGTCGTTATTTGCCGGAGTACAAAGAAACCCGCGCTGAAGCCGGTGATTTTATGTCACTGTGCAAAAATGCCGAGCTGGCTTGTGAAGTGACTTTACAGCCGCTTCGTCGCTATCCGCTGGATGCGGCGATCCTGTTCTCCGACATCCTGACCATTCCTGATGCAATGGGGCTGGGGTTGTATTTCGAAGCCGGTGAAGGCCCGCGTTTTTCTTCACCCCTGACTAACCGTGCTGATGTCGAAAAACTGCCGGTGCCTGATCCGGAAATGGAACTCGGGTATGTCATGAATGCCGTGCGCACTATCCGTAAAAACCTGAAAGGCGAAGTGCCGCTGATTGGTTTCTCCGGCAGCCCGTGGACGCTGGCAACTTATATGGTAGAAGGCGGCAGCAGTAAAGCCTTCACCAAAATCAAAAAGATGATGTACGCCGATCCGGCCACGTTACATCTGTTACTCGATAAAGTGGCAGACAGTGTCATTCTTTATCTTAACGCTCAGATCAAAGCGGGCGCCCAGTCGGTGATGATTTTTGACACCTGGGGCGGCGTGTTGACGCCTCGCGATTACCGCGAATTCTCCCTGAACTACATGCACAAAATCGTCGATGGCCTGATCCGTGAAAACGAAGGCCGCCGCGTGCCGGTGACTCTGTTTACCAAGGGTGGCGGTCAGTGGCTGGAAGCGATGGCCGCAACAGGCTGTGATGCGCTGGGTCTGGACTGGACCACCGACATTGCCGAGGCGCGTCGACGTGTCGGCGATAAGGTCGCGATTCAGGGCAATATGGATCCTTCCATGCTGTATGCCTCGCCGGTACGTATTGAGCAGGAAGTGGAAACCATTCTGGCCGGTTTCGGCAAAGGCAATGGTCATGTGTTTAACCTGGGTCACGGCATTCATCAGGATGTCCCGCCGGAAAACGCGGGTGCCTTCGTGGAAGCGGTACACAGCCTGTCCCGTCAATATCACGAGTAAAAAACCGGTATGATCGATACCCGTGCATTACGTGAAGAGCAACGGATCCTCGCAGATCAGATTGAACTGCAGGATCCACCTGGATTCACCACACCGGCGTTGATCGCTGGTGTGGATGTTGGCTTCGAACAGGGTGGCGAAGTGACGCGCGCGGCGGTGGCTGTTTTACGCTATCCGTCGCTGGAACTGGTGGAATACCAGATCGCCCGCATTCCTACCGTGATGCCGTATATTCCCGGTTTCCTTTCTTTCCGTGAGCTTCCCGCACTGTTACAAGCCTGGCAGCAGGTCTCTTCCCGTCCTGATCTGGTGCTGGTTGACGGGCAGGGGATCGCCCATCCACGTCGTCTCGGCGTCGCCAGTCATTTTGGTCTGATGATCGACGTACCGACCATTGGTGTGGCCAAAAGTCGCTTGTGTGGTCAGTTTCTGCCGCTGGGTGAAGAGCAATACAGTCAGCAGGCGTTGTATGAAGGCGATGAACAGATTGGTTGGGTCTGGCGCAGCAAGCTACGCTGTAATCCTCTCTTTATCTCTCCGGGCAATCGCATCAGCATGGAATCCGCCCTTTATTGGGTGGCGCAGTGCATGCGGCAATATCGTCTGCCTGAACCGACCCGTTGGGCCGATGCGGTGGCATCAAACCGGGCGGCGTTTCAACGCTGGCAACGGTTGAGTGATGATCTTTAGGAATCAAGGAATAGGGATATTGATTTATTTCAGGTAAACTCCCGCGCAGAAAAGTTAACGAGATCAACTCATGTTACGTAATCCAATTCATTTACGTCTCGAAAAGCTGGAAAGCTGGCAACACGTGACGTTTATGGCGAGCTTGTGTGAACGCATGTACCCGAACTATCAGGCATTTTGCCTGGAAACCGGGTTTGGCGAAGCACAGCTTTACCGCCGTATTCTGGATTTAATCTGGGAAACGCTGGTGGTAAAAGACGCCAAGGTCAATTTTGACTCACAGCTCGAAAAACTGGAGGAAGCAGTGCCTTCTTCCGACGATTACGACCTCTATGGGGTGTATCCGGCCATCGACGCCTGTATTGCATTAGGCGAACTGATTCATTCGCGTCTGAGTGGCGAAACGCTGTCTCATGCGATTGCCGTCAGCGAGACGTCAATTCGTACTGTCGCGATGCTGGAAATGACCCAGGCCGGTAAAGAAATGACCGATGAAGAACTTAAGGTCATTCCTGCTGTTGAAGAAGAATGGGACATCCAATGGGAGATTTTTCGCCTGTTGGCTGACTGTGAGGAGCGTGACCTGGAATTAATAAAAGGGTTACGTTCTGACCTGCGTGAAGCCGCTGTCAGTAACATTGGCATAAATTTAGCGCAATAAGGCGAGAAAACGTGATTTAACGCCTGATTTGTCGTGCCTTAAGGCTTCACATCCGCACCCTGTCTGGTCTACATTTGGGGGGCGTAAAAAAAGTGGCTATCGGTGCGTGTATGCAGGAGGGTGCTGTCAATCGGCATATCCGTCGCACTCGATGCTTTGCAAACGATAAACACACTGTAAAGGATAACTTATGAACAAGACTCAACTGATTGATGTAATTGCGGACAAAGCTGATCTTTCCAAAGCACAGGCCAAAGTTGCTCTTGAATCTACTCTGTCTGCTATTACCGAGTCTCTGAAAGAAGGTGATGCTGTACAATTGGTTGGTTTCGGGACTTTCAAGGTAAATCATCGTAACGAGCGTACTGGTCGTAACCCACAGACTGGTAAAGAAATCAAAATCGCAGCTGCAAACGTGCCTGCGTTCGTTTCTGGTAAAGCTCTGAAAGACGCTGTTAAGTAATTGCTTGCAGTGAAAAGAATAAGCGAAGGGGTCTTTAAGCCCCTTCAGTTTATCACCCCCAGACTGGTAGCAGGTTTACTGGTGCTCGGTCTGGTGGGTTGCAGTTCTAAAAACACTTCCGAATTATTCTTTGCCAGCGGCTATGTGGCCGATCAAGGCATCAACCGGATCTGGCGCGAAGACAGCGCACAGAACGAGCCTCAAACGATCCTCAACGTCTACAGCCCCTATTACGGCGGCGATACGATCATTACCCGATACGAATTCCAGCAGGGCCAACTGCATCTGGTCAAAGAAACCCATGCGACCAAAACAGATTTGGGCGTTATGTTGCGTTTCGACGAGCAGGGCCATGTCAGCTTTATGCAGCGACAACTGCCTGAGCGCCGCGAAAAATTGTCCTCAGATGACGTTGAGCGCTATAAATACGAAGCGTCAAAAGTCCTGGATTTGAGCAGTGCGCTGAAGGCGGGAAATGTCCGGTTGATTCAGGCCCGCTGGCATAAAGGAATTATCACCACCTGCGCGGGCGAACAGGTTACTCCGGAGCTGACCGTGCGTTCTCAGGTCTGGCTGGCGAAACGCGCAAGCCGCAGTAACGATAATCTGGGCCTGGCCTGGTTGACGGCACCGGAAGGCAATGAACTGTTGCTGGTCGCCAATGAAGACTTCTGTAAATGGGAACCGAAAGAGTCTGAGCTCTGATCCCGTTTTCGTAAAAGAAAAGGCACGCCGAAGCGTGCCTTTTTTGATCGTCAGGTGAGTCAGGGTTACTGATTGCGTTCGCGATCGATGGCACGGTAACCGATGTCTTTGCGACAAAAGCTGCCATCCCAGTGAATATCTTTCGCTAAATCATACGCACGGGCCTGAGCCGCTTCGACGGTTTTACCCAATGCGGTCACGCACAATACGCGTCCGCCATTCGTCACCACCCGCTCATCCTGCAGACGGGTACCCGCATGGAACACTTTCCCGTCCGGCACTTCTTCCAGCGGCAGACCATGGATAACGTCACCGTTTTTATAATCAGCAGGATAACCACCGGCGGCCAGCACCACGCCCAGTGAAGGACGCGGATCCCACTCGGAGGTTTTATCTGCAAGACGGCCTTCAGCACCGGCCAGACAAAGATCCACAAGATCCGAACGCAGACGCAACATGATCGGCTGAGTTTCCGGATCGCCGAAACGGCAGTTGAATTCGATCACTTTTGGCTGACCATCAGCGGAGATCATCAGACCCGCATACAGGAAGCCGGTGTATGTATTATTTTCCGCTGCCATCCCGCGCACAGTCGGCCAGATCACCTGATCCATCACGCGCTGATGGATTTCGTCAGTCACCACGGGCGCCGGGGAATACGCGCCCATACCGCCGGTATTCGGGCCGCTGTCGCCGTCACCTACGCGCTTGTGATCCTGACTGGTCGCCATCGGCAACACATTGGTGCCGTCGACCATGACGATGAAACTCGCTTCTTCGCCATCGAGGAATTCCTCAATAACGATACGATGGCCCGCATCGCCGAATGCATTTCCCGCCAGCATGTCGTGAACGGCATCTTCAGCTTCTTTCAGCGTCATTGCTACAATGACACCTTTGCCCGCCGCCAGACCGTCAGCTTTGATGACAATCGGCGCGCCTTTGCTACGCAGATAGGCCAGCGCCGGCTCGATCTCGGTGAAGTTCTGATAATCCGCGCTTGGAATGTTATGGCGGGCCAGGAAATCCTTGGTGAACGCTTTAGAGCCTTCAAGCTGCGCGGCTTCCTGTGTCGGTCCAAAAATCTTCAGGCCCGCTGCACGGAAAGCATCAACCACGCCAATCACCAGCGGAGCTTCAGGGCCAACAATGGTCAGGCCGATGTCATTACTTTTGGCGAAAGCCAGCAAACCGGCGATGTCAGTGGCGGCAATCTCAACGTTTTCCAGCAAGGGTTCCAGCGCGGTGCCCGCGTTGCCAGGCGCGACAAAGACTTTATCAGCCAGAGGTGACTGCGATGCCTTCCATGCCAGTGCATGTTCACGCCCGCCGTTACCGATAATTAAAATATTCATTCGAGGACTCCGGGTGAGCGGGCGCATCGCACCCGCTGAAAGAAAATTAATGACGGAAGTGGCGCATGTCGGTGAACAGCATCGCAATGCCATGTTCGTTGGCGGCGGCAATCACTTCATCATCACGAATAGAACCACCGGGCTGGATAACACAGGTAATCCCCACGGCGGCGGCGGCATCAATACCGTCGCGGAACGGGAAGAAGGCATCAGAAGCCATCACGGAACCGGCAACTTCCAGACCTTCATCGGCGGCTTTGATACCGGCAATTTTGGCAGAGTAAACGCGGCTCATCTGGCCGGCACCGATACCGATCGTCATTTTGTCTCGTGCATACACAATGGCGTTGGATTTCACGAATTTTGCGACTTTCCAGCAGAACAGCGCATCCGTCAGTTCCTGCTCCGTCGGCTGGCGCTCTGAAACCACACGCAGATCAGCCGCCTCAACCATACCCAAATCGCGATCCTGTACCAGCAGGCCGCCGTTGACACGCTTGAAGTCGAGTGCTTTGTGGCGAGACTGCCATTGTCCGCAGGTCAGTACACGCACGTTTTGTTTGGCAGCGGTCAACGCCAGCGCTTCGGCGCTCACGGATGGCGCAATGATCACTTCTACAAACTGACGGCTGATGATGGCTTTCGCGGTTTCAGCATCCAGTTCACGGTTGAAGGCAATGATGCCGCCGAAAGCGGACGTCGGATCCGTCTGATAGGCACGCTCGTAAGCAGCCAGAATGCTGTCGCCGATAGCCACACCGCAAGGGTTGGCATGCTTAACGATGACGCAGGCGGGTTCCGCGAATTCTTTCACGCATTCCAGTGCCGCATCAGTATCGGCAATGTTGTTATAGGAAAGTGCTTTGCCCTGAAGCTGGGTCGAGGTGGCAACAGACGCCTCGCTGACATTTTCTTCTATATAGAAGGCAGCGTTCTGATGGCTGTTCTCGCCATAACGCATATCTTGTTTCTTTATATAGCTGAGATTCAGTGTGCGCGGGAACTGGCCAGATGCGGATTCAGTATCACCATGGTAAGCCGGTACCATTGTGCCAAAGTAGTTAGCGATCATGCCATCGTAAGAGGCTGTGTGCTCGAAGGCTTTAATCGCCAGGTTGAAACGGGTCGCCAGCGTCAGCGAGCCGCTGTGGGCATCCATCTCTTCTATAATAGAAGCGTAGTCACTGCTCTTAACCACGATCGCCACATCTTTATGGTTCTTCGCTGCTGAGCGAACCATGGTCGGGCCACCGATATCAATGTTTTCTACCGCATCTTCCAGGGAACAGTCCGGGCGCGCGACAGTTTGTGCGAACGGATAAAGGTTAACGACCACCATGTCGATTGGCGCAATGGAATGTTGCGCCATGATTTCATCATCTTTCCCGCGACGGCCGAGAATGCCACCGTGAACTTTCGGGTGCAGGGTTTTGACGCGTCCATCCATCATTTCCGGGAAGCCGGTGTAGTCAGACACTTCAGTGACTGGCAGGCCAGCTTTCGCCAACAGGCTGGCCGTTCCGCCAGTGGAAAGTAATTCAACGCCACGCGAAGACAGGGCCTGGGCGAATTCTACGATACCGGCTTTATCAGAAACACTGAGCAGGGCGCGGCGGATTGGACGAGATTGTTGCATGGTGGTTGTATCCTTGGCTTAGAGAGAGCAGAAAACTAACGCGCGAAATTGTAGCGAAAACGATTGCGCGACGCTCGCAAAATTTGAGATTCCTGCGGCTCTGTGGATAAATCTGTGCAAAACACGGTATAAGCAGTGTGTTTGCTGTGTAATGCAGCAAACGGTGTTTTTTCTTAAAATTAGCCCTTGCGGCCTGCTGAGAACTCCCTATAATGCCGCTCCATCGACAGGGAACAACGTGAACAACATCACGAAGTAACCGGGTCGGAAAGATTAAAAACAGTGATGACCGGATGAAATAAACGGTTGACACTGAATGAGGAAAGCGTAATATACGCCACCTCGAGTTAGCAAGCGAAAGCGCGTAACTCACTGCTCTTTAACAATTTATCAGACAATCTGTGTGGGCACTCACAAGACGATATCAGCCACTTCGGTGGCAAAAAATATCAAGTCTTAAAGAGTGACCAAGCAGTAATTCATTTAGTTGAATTATTACGAAGTAATCTTTGAGCACCGCTTCACTTGTTGAAGCAAATCGAACTTTTAATTGAAGAGTTTGATCATGGCTCAGATTGAACGCTGGCGGCAGGCCTAACACATGCAAGTCGAGCGGCAGCGGGAAGTAGCTTGCTACTTTGCCGGCGAGCGGCGGACGGGTGAGTAATGTCTGGGAAACTGCCTGATGGAGGGGGATAACTACTGGAAACGGTAGCTAATACCGCATGACCTCGAAAGAGCAAAGTGGGGGACCTTCGGGCCTCACGCCATCGGATGTGCCCAGATGGGATTAGCTAGTAGGTGAGGTAATGGCTCACCTAGGCGACGATCCCTAGCTGGTCTGAGAGGATGACCAGCCACACTGGAACTGAGACACGGTCCAGACTCCTACGGGAGGCAGCAGTGGGGAATATTGCACAATGGGCGCAAGCCTGATGCAGCCATGCCGCGTGTGTGAAGAAGGCCTTAGGGTTGTAAAGCACTTTCAGCGAGGAGGAAGGGTTCAGTGTTAATAGCACTGAACATTGACGTTACTCGCAGAAGAAGCACCGGCTAACTCCGTGCCAGCAGCCGCGGTAATACGGAGGGTGCAAGCGTTAATCGGAATTACTGGGCGTAAAGCGCACGCAGGCGGTTTGTTAAGTCAGATGTGAAATCCCGAGCTTAACTTGGGAACTGCATTTGAAACTGGCAAGCTAGAGTCTTGTAGAGGGGTAGAATTCCAGGTGTAGCGGTGAAATGCGTAGAGATCTGGAGGAATACCGGTGGCGAAGGCGGCCCCTGGACAAAGACTGACGCTCAGGTGCGAAAGCGTGGGAGCAAACAGGATTAGATACCCTGGTAGTCCACGCTGTAAACGATGTCGACTTGGAGGTTGTGCCCTTGAGGCGTGGCTTCCGGAGCTAACGCGTTAAGTCGACCGCCTGGGAGTACGGCCGCAAGGTTAAAACTCAAATGAATTGACGGGGGCCCGCACAAGCGGTGGAGCATGTGGTTTAATTCGATGCAACGCGAAGAACCTTACCTACTCTTGACATCCAGAGAATTCGCTAGAGATAGCTTAGTGCCTTCGGGAACTCTGAGACAGGTGCTGCATGGCTGTCGTCAGCTCGTGTTGTGAAATGTTGGGTTAAGTCCGCAACGAGCGCAACCCTTATCCTTTGTTGCCAGCACGTAATGGTGGGAACTCAAAGGAGACTGCCGGTGATAAACCGGAGGAAGGTGGGGATGACGTCAAGTCATCATGGCCCCCAGTAGGGCTACACACGTGCTACAATGGCATATACAAAGAGAAGCGAACTCGCGAGAGCAAGCGGACCTCATAAAGTATGTCGTAGTCCGGATTGGAGTCTGCAACTCGACTCCATGAAGTCGGAATCGCTAGTAATCGTAGATCAGAATGCTACGGTGAATACGTTCCCGGGCCTTGTACACACCGCCCGTCACACCATGGGAGTGGGTTGCAAAAGAAGTAGGTAGCTTAACCTTCGGGAGGGCGCTTACCACTTTGTGATTCATGACTGGGGTGAAGTCGTAACAAGGTAACCGTAGGGGAACCTGCGGTTGGATCACCTCCTTACCTAAAGATACGCATTGTGCAGTGTCCACACAGATTGTCTGATAGAAAGTAACGAGCAGAAATACCTTAATAGGCTTGTAGCTCAGGTGGTTAGAGCGCACCCCTGATAAGGGTGAGGTCGGTGGTTCAAGTCCACTCAGGCCTACCAATTCGTCCTCATGTGCGTTGTCGTCACACTCGTTTGCGGTTGCAAACGTCGTATGAACTCCGCCTTGCCTGAGAACAAATTGGCTAACTCATCTTCCTGATGTGTTAGTGATTAAGGTATCTGTAAGTGACTGTATGGGGCTATAGCTCAGCTGGGAGAGCGCCTGCCTTGCACGCAGGAGGTCAGCGGTTCGATCCCGCTTAGCTCCACCATTACCGTACAGCCCCTAAATAATACTTCAGAGTGTATTGGAAACAGTATGCTGCGAAGTATTTTGCTCTTTAACAATCTGGAACAAGCTGAAAATTGAAAGTTTACAGCTGAACATCACTCTCCGTAGAAGTACTGAGTGGTGGATTAGTCTGTAACAGAGTCTCTCAAATAATCGCAGCGCGATGATGTCTTTTAAGACACCTTCGGGTTGTGAGGTTAAGCGACTAAGCGTACACGGTGGATGCCTAGGCAGTCAGAGGCGATGAAGGGCGTGCTAATCTGCGAAAAGCGTCGGTAAGGTGATATGAACCGTTATACCCGACGATACCCGAATGGGGAAACCCAGTGTGTTTCGACACATTATCATTACATGAATACATAGTGTAATGAGGCGAACCGGGGGAACTGAAACATCTAAGTACCCCGAGGAAAAGAAATCAACCGAGATTCCCCCAGTAGCGGCGAGCGAACGGGGAAGAGCCCAGAACCTGAATCAGGGTATGTGTTAGTGGAAGCGTCTGGAAAGTCGCACAGTATAGGGTGATAGTCCCGTACACAAAAATGCATACGTTGTGAGTTCGATGAGTAGGGCGGGACACGTGACATCCTGTCTGAATATGGGGGGACCATCCTCCAAGGCTAAATACTCCTGACTGACCGATAGTGAACCAGTACCGTGAGGGAAAGGCGAAAGAACCCCGGCGAGGGGAGTGAAATAGAACCTGAAACCGTGTACGTACAAGCAGTGGGAGCCTACTTTGTTGGGTGACTGCGTACCTTTGTATAATGGGTCAGCGACTTATATTTTGTAGCAAGGTTAACCGTATAGGGAGCCGTAGGAAACCGAGTCTTAACTGGGCGTCAAGTTGCAAGGTATAGACCCGAAACCCGGTGATCTAGCCATGGGCAGGTTGAAGGTTGGGTAACACTAACTGGAGGACCGAACCGACTAATGTTGAAAAATTAGCGGATGACTTGTGGCTGGGGGTGAAAGGCCAATCAAACCGGGAGATAGCTGGTTCTCCCGAAAGCTATTTAGGTAGCGCCTCGTGAACTCATCTTCGGGGGTAGAGCACTGTTTCGACTAGGGGGCCATCCCGGCTTACCAACTCGATGCAAACTACGAATACCGAAGAATGTTATCACGGGAGACACACGGCGGGTGCTAACGTCCGTCGTGAAGAGGGAAACAACCCAGACCGCCAGCTAAGGTCCCAAAGTCATGGTTAAGTGGGAAACGATGTGGGAAGGCATAGACAGCCAGGATGTTGGCTTAGAAGCAGCCATCATTTAAAGAAAGCGTAATAGCTCACTGGTCGAGTCGGCCTGCGCGGAAGATGTAACGGGCTAAACCATGCACCGAAGCTGCGGCAGCGACGCTTATGCGTTGTTGGGTAGGGGAGCGTTCTGTAAGCCGTCGAAGGTGAACTGTGAGGTTTGCTGGAGGTATCAGAAGTGCGAATGCTGACATAAGTAACGATAATGCGGGTGAAAAACCCGCACGCCGGAAGACCAAGGGTTCCTGTCCAACGTTAATCGGGGCAGGGTGAGTCGACCCTAAGGCGAGGCTGAAAAGCGTAGTCGATGGGAAGCTGGTTAATATTCCAGCACTTGGTGTTACTGCGAAGGGGGACGGAGAAGGCTAGGCTAGCCGGGCGACGGTTGTCCCGGTTCAAGCGTGTAGGTGTAGTCCTGGTAAATCCGGATTACTTTAACCCTGAGGCGTGATAACGAGCCACTACGGTGGTGAAGTAGTTGATGCCAAGCTTCCAGGAAAAGCCTCTAAGCTCCAGGTAACACGAAATCGTACCCCAAACCGACACAGGTGGTCAGGTAGAGAATACTCAGGCGCTTGAGAGAACTCGGGTGAAGGAACTAGGCAAAATGGTGCCGTAACTTCGGGAGAAGGCACGCTGGCGCGTAGGTGAAGGACTTGCTCCCGGAGCTGAAGCCAGTCGAAGATACCAGCTGGCTGCAACTGTTTAATAAAAACACAGCACTGTGCAAACACGAAAGTGGACGTATACGGTGTGACGCCTGCCCGGTGCCGGAAGGTTAATTGATGGGGTTATCCGTAAGGAGAAGCTCTTGATCGAAGCCCCGGTAAACGGCGGCCGTAACTATAACGGTCCTAAGGTAGCGAAATTCCTTGTCGGGTAAGTTCCGACCTGCACGAATGGCGTAATGATGGCCAGGCTGTCTCCACCCGAGACTCAGTGAAATTGAACTCGCTGTGAAGATGCAGTGTACCCGCGGCAAGACGGAAAGACCCCGTGAACCTTTACTATAGCTTGACACTGAACATTGAGCCTTGATGTGTAGGATAGGTGGGAGGCTTTGAAGCGTGGACGCCAGTCTGCGTGGAGCCAACCTTGAAATACCACCCTTTAATGTTTGATGTTCTAACTCGGCCCCATAATCTGGGGTGAGGACAGTGTCTGGTGGGTAGTTTGACTGGGGCGGTCTCCTCCTAAAGAGTAACGGAGGAGCACGAAGGTTAGCTAATCACGGTCGGACATCGTGAGGTTAGTGCAATGGCATAAGCTAGCTTGACTGCGAGAGTGACGGCTCGAGCAGGTACGAAAGTAGTCATAGTGATCCGGTGGTTCTGAATGGAAGGGCCATCGCTCAACGGATAAAAGGTACTCCGGGGATAACAGGCTGATACCGCCCAAGAGTTCATATCGACGGCGGTGTTTGGCACCTCGATGTCGGCTCATCACATCCTGGGGCTGAAGTAGGTCCCAAGGGTATGGCTGTTCGCCATTTAAAGTGGTACGCGAGCTGGGTTTAGAACGTCGTGAGACAGTTCGGTCCCTATCTGCCGTGGGCGTTGGAAGATTGAGAGGGGCTGCTCCTAGTACGAGAGGACCGGAGTGGACGCATCACTGGTGTTCGGGTTGTCATGCCAATGGCATTGCCCGGTAGCTAAATGCGGAAAAGATAAGCGCTGAAAGCATCTAAGCGCGAAACTTGCCTCGAGATGAGTCTTCCCTGTGGCTTTAAGCCACCTGAAGGGACGTTTAAGACTAAGACGTTGATAGGCTGGGTGTGTAAGTGCAGCGATGCATTGAGCTAACCAGTACTAATGACCCGAGAGGCTTAACCTTACAACACCAAAGGTGTTTTGGCAGAGACTTTGAAGTAGATTTTCAGCTGATTGTTCCGAGATTGGTTCGTATGGCGGTGTGTGGTGAGAACTCATGACACGATGCGGTATGAATGAAACAGAATTTGCCTGGCGGCAGTAGCGCGGTGGTCCCACCTGACCCCATGCCGAACTCAGAAGTGAAACGCCGTAGCGCCGATGGTAGTGTGGGGTCTCCCCATGCGAGAGTAGGGAACTGCCAGGCATCAAATAAGTGGAAAGCCCTGTACTGACGTACAGGGCTTTTTGCTATGGGAAATTTGGGTAATTATGTTCGCTTATTGCTCTATTAGCTGCGAAATTCAGTGTTCAGAAGTATCCTCCTTATCGCTCACCAACTCTTTTTCCCGATCCTATATAACTAAACCCTCTAAATTAATAACTGAAGCTGAAACATTTTCACTTACTGCATGCAGGCTCGACATCTTGATTAAAACCCGTTATCTTCGGCTATCTAGAAGTCTAAACGTATAAATGGATGCAGTGAGGAAGTTGTTATGCCGATCCGGGTACCAGACGAATTACCAGCCGTGAATTTCCTGCGCAATGAGAACGTCTTTGTCATGACATCATCACGCGCGAAAACACAGGAGATCCGTCCCCTTAAGGTGCTGGTTCTTAACCTGATGCCGAAGAAAATTGAGACTGAAAATCAGTTTTTACGACTGCTTTCCAACTCTCCTCTGCAAATTGATGTGCAGCTGCTGCGTATTGATAGTCGCGAATCTAAAAACACCCCCGCCGAGCACCTCAATAACTTCTATTGTGACTTTGAAGATATTCAGCATGACAACTACGATGGCCTGATTGTCACCGGCGCGCCCCTGGGATTGGTTGATTTTTGCGATGTGGCGTACTGGCCTGAAATTGAACGGGTTATTCACTGGGCGAAAGAACACGTGACATCAACGCTGTTTGTTTGCTGGGCGGTACAGGCTGCGCTGAATGTGCTTTACGGCCTGCCTAAAATGACCCGTGAAGCGAAGTTATCAGGTGTGTATCCTCATCAGACGCTGCAACCGCTGGCGTTACTGACCCGTGGCTTTGATGAATCTTTCCTGGCACCGCATTCGCGCTATGCAGACTTCCCGGCAGATGTGCTTCGCCAGCATACAGATCTGGATATTTTCGCTGAATCCGAGGAGGCCGGTGCCTATCTCTTTGCCACAAAGGATAAGCGGATGGCTTTCGTGACCGGACACCCTGAATATGATGCAGGGACACTGGCCGGAGAGTATTTGCGGGACGTGGCTGCCGGTTTGTCGCCTGAAATGCCGTACAACTATTTCCCGCAGGATAACGCCGAACTGGCACCCAAAGCGACCTGGCGTAGCCACGGACACTTGCTGTTCACTAACTGGCTGAACTATTACGTTTATCAGATCACACCGTTTGATCTGCGCCAGATGAATCCCACACTCGAGTAAATCCTCTTTCCGTTTTCTGCAGACGATCTCCCCGGTCGTCTGCTTATCTTTCTTTCCCTACGATTCTTTTCTCTCAGCCGCAATCCTTCATCTCTTATTTCTCAAATGCGAAATCCGTTACCATTTTATGGAAAATTTATTCCTTCTTATCTTATTGATTAAAAATGGAACTTTTTAATTTAAAAAATAAAATGGAAATCGTTTTTGATTTTATTGAATTCCTGATTACGCTTAACTCTATCGGGCAATAAATGACCAGAGGAAAATCGCCTCAAAATAATGAGTGCGTCTCGGGTGAGTTTTCGACCGTAACAGCATCTGTTCAGTGAGGCGGTCTGGCAGATTAGGCAGATAAATCAGGAGAAGAGCGATGTCAGAGCAAATTACCCGCAGTCAGCTTGGCTTTACGCGCCGTTTTGGTGAAAACGAGGCACAGATTCTGACTGAAGAAGCCGTAGATTTCTTGTCCGAGCTGGTTGTGCGTTTTACCCCACTGCGTAACCGTTTACTGGCCGATCGTATTGCCGTCCAGCAGAAGATAGATCAGGGTACATTACCGGATTTTATTTCGGAAACGCATTCCATTAAAAATGCAGACTGGAAAATACGAGGCATCCCGGCTGATCTGCTGGATCGACGGGTAGAAATTACCGGGCCTGTCGAACGTAAGATGGTCATCAATGCGCTCAATGCCAATGTAAAAGTCTTCATGGCGGACTTTGAGGATTCTCTGGCTCCAGACTGGCAGAAAGTGATTGAAGGGCAGATCAACTTACGCGATGCGGTAAACGGGACGATCAGCTACACCAACGAATCCGGAAAAATTTATCAGCTCAAACCTAACCCGGCCGTTTTGGTGTGCCGTGTCCGTGGCCTGCACTTACCTGAAAAACATGTGAACTGGCAGGGAGAGGCGATTCCCGGTTCGCTGTTCGATTTCGCGTTGTACTTCTTCCACAACTATCGCGCTTTGCTGGCAAAAGGCAGCGGTCCCTATTTCTATCTGCCCAAAATGCAGTCCTGTCACGAGGCCGACTGGTGGAGTCAGGTCTTCAGTTTTGCTGAAGATTATGCAGGATTATCCCGTGGCACAATCAAAGCGACCGTGCTGATTGAAACCCTGCCCGCTGTATTCCAGATGGACGAAATTCTTTATCACCTGCGTGATCATATCGTCGGCCTGAACTGTGGCCGCTGGGATTACATCTTCAGCTATATCAAAACATTAAAAAATCATGCTGATCGCGTATTACCCGATCGCCAGTCTGTGACCATGACGCAACCCTTCCTCAGTGCGTACTCGCGGCTGCTGATTAAAACCTGCCATCGCCGTGGCGCATTTGCGATGGGTGGCATGGCGGCATTTATCCCCAGTAAAGATGTTAAGCGTAACGAATGGGTACTGAACAAAGTCCGCACAGACAAAGAGCTGGAGGCAAGTAACGGCCATGACGGCACCTGGATTGCGCACCCGGGGCTGGCCGATACGGTGCTGGAAGCATTCGATAATGCGCTGGGCAGCCGATCAAATCAGCTGGACGTGTTACGTGAAGAAGACACTGAAATCACCGCAGAGCAGTTGCTTGAACCTTGTGCTGGTGAGCGCACCGAAGAGGGCATGCGCGCCAATATCCGCGTTGCGGTGCAATACATCGAGGCCTGGATTTCAGGAAACGGCTGCGTTCCGATTTACGGTTTGATGGAAGATGCCGCCACGGCTGAAATCTCCCGTACGTCGATCTGGCAATGGATCCACCACGGCAAAACGCTCAGCGACGGACAACCCGTAACCAAACCCTTATTCCGCCGCATGCTGAATGAAGAAATGCTGGTCATCCGGCAGGAACTGGGCGAACAACGTTTCAGCGCAGGACGCTTCACACAAGCGGCTGCGCTGATGGAAAAAATCACCACGCAGGATGAGCTCATCGACTTCCTGACACTGCCGGGCTATCAGCTGCTGGCCTGATCCTTCTTACCCTACACATAAAAAGACCGGAGCATTTGCCATGAAAACGACCCGTACTCAGCAAATTCAGCAGCTTGAAGAAACCTGGAACCAGCCACGCTGGAAAAATATCACCCGACCTTACACGGCGGCAGAAGTGATCAGCCTGCGCGGCTCGGTCAATCCCGAATGCACACTGGCACAGCACGGTGCCGCCCGTCTGTGGAATCTGCTGCACGGGGCCTCGCGTAAAGGGTATGTCAATTGTCTGGGCGCACTGACTGGCGGACAGGCATTGCAGCAGGCGAAAGCCGGTATTGAGGCCATTTATCTTTCCGGCTGGCAGGTGGCTGCCGATGCGAATACGGCTTCGAGTATGTACCCCGACCAGTCTTTATATCCGGTGAATTCGGTGCCTGAAGTGGTGGCGCGGATTAACAACACTTTCCGCCGCGCGGATCAGATTCAGTGGGCCAATAACATTGAACCGGGTCAGCCGGGCTATACCGATTATTTCCTGCCGATCGTGGCTGATGCAGAAGCGGGTTTTGGCGGCGTGCTCAATGCTTTTGAGCTGATGAAATCGATGATTGAAGCCGGTGCCGCAGCCGTTCACTTTGAAGATCAGCTTGCTGCCGTGAAGAAGTGCGGACATATGGGGGGCAAAGTTCTGGTACCCACACAGGAAGCCGTCCAGAAACTGGTATCGGCGCGGCTCGCCGCCGACGTGCTGGGTGTACCGACGTTGCTGGTGGCGCGTACCGATGCGGATGCCGCTGATTTACTGACGTCAGACTGCGACCCGTATGACAGCCAGTTTATTACCGGTGAAAGAACGCACGAAGGTTTCTACCGGACACACGCCGGGATTGAGCAGGCCATCAGCCGCGGGCTGGCGTATGCCCCGTATGCCGACGTCGTGTGGTGCGAAACCTCGACGCCTGATCTCAAACTGGCGCAGCGTTTCGCCGAGGCTATTCACGCCAAATTCCCGGGCAAACTGCTGGCATATAACTGCTCGCCATCGTTTAACTGGAAGAAAAATCTCGACGATCAGACTATTGCCAGTTTCCAGGATCAGCTGGCTGCGATGGGCTATCAGTACCAGTTCATCACGCTGGCGGGCATTCACAGCATGTGGTTCAACATGTTCGATCTTGCCCATGCTTATGCGCAGGGTGAGGGGATGAAGCACTACGTCGAAAAAGTGCAGGAGCCGGAATTTGCCGCCATCGGTCGCGGCTACACTTTTGCATCCCACCAGCAGGAAGTCGGAACCGGCTATTTCGACAAAGTCACCACCATCATTCAGGGCGGGCGTTCCTCGGTTACCGCGCTCACCGGCTCGACCGAAGAACAGCAGTTTTCCTCCACGTCACACTGATCCCCGGCAGGCCCGGTGAAAGCCGGGTCTTTTCCTCATGGAGCTGCCGCTATGCGTATAGAGCTGTTGATTGCGCAGACCATTTTGCAGGGATTTGACGCACAGTATGGCCGTTTTCTTGAGGTGACGGCAGGCGCCCAGCAACGCTTTGAAAATGCTGACTGGCCTGCCGTGCAGGCGGCGATGAAACAGCGTATTCATCTGTATGACCACCATGTCGGGCTGGTTGTCGCGCAGCTTAAATGCATCACCGGCCAGCACTTTTATGATGCCGCGTTTCTGGTCCGTATAAAGGAATGTTACTCCGGCCTGCTGCCTGACTATCCCCGTGCTGAAATTGCAGAAAGTTTCTTTAATTCAGTCTATTGCCGGATTTTTAAACACAGGGATCTGACGGCGGATAAACTCTTTATTTTCAGTGAACAATCCTCCCTGCGGCCGCATCATTGCGCACGTCCTCTGTCACGGCGGTATCCGGTTAACGGAACGCTTATCGTCACGCTGGCAAAAGTGCTGGGCGACCTTCCGGTGCGTTTTGCGTGGGAAGATGCGAATCGCGATGTGGATTATATTGCGACTGCCTTACAGCAACGCTTTTCTGCGACGTGGCTGGCGGATGCGGATATTGAGATCGCGACCGAGATTTTCTATCGCAATAAAGCCGCGTGGATCATCGGCAAAATCAGGGCCGGTTCACAGGTATTCCCACTGTTATTACCGGTGCATCTCAGCCATCAGAATCAGTTATTTGTGGATGCCTGTCTGACTGAGAGCAACGACGCCAGCATTGTTTTCGGCTTCGCCCGCTCGTATTTCATGGTGTATGCCCCGCAGCCTGGCGCGCTGGTGGAATGGTTGCGTGAGATTTTACCGGCCAAAACTACCGCTGAACTTTACAGCGCGATCGGTTGCCAGAAGCACGCAAAAACAGAATGTTACCGTGAGCACCTGCGCTTTATGGCACAAACCGACCAGCCTTTTATTATTGCGCCGGGCGTCAAAGGCATGGTGATGCTGGTATTTACCCTGCCCGGCAGTGACCGGGTGTTCAAAGTGATAAAGGATAATTTTGCCCCGCAAAAAGAAGTGACTGAAGCTCAGGTCATGGCCTGCTATCAACTGGTGAAAGAACACGATCGCGTCGGGCGGATGGCCGATACCCAGGAGTTTGAGCACTTTGTTTTGCCGAAGAAAAACATCAGCCCGGAACTAATGGCAGAGCTTCAGTGCGAAGTCCCCGCTAAAATCGAAGATCTGGGGGACACTATTGCGCTCAGACATCTGTACATCGAACGGCGTATGACGCCGCTGAATTTATATCTGGAACAGGCCAGTGACGCGCAACTTCATGACGTGATTGAGGAATATGGCAACGCGATTAAACAGCTGGCAGCAGCGAACATCTTCCCCGGCGATATGTTGTTTAAGAATTTTGGCGTTACCCGTCATGGCCGCGTGGTGTTTTATGACTACGATGAAATCTGTTACATGACCGAAGTAAACTTCCGCGACATTCCCGCACCGCGATATCCTGAAGATGAACTGGCCAGCGAACCCTGGTACAGCATCGCACCCGGCGACGTTTTCCCGGAGGAGTTCCGGCATTTCTTATGCAGTGACAAACGTCTGGGCCAGATCTTTGAAGCATTACACGATGACCTGTTTTGCGCCGCTTACTGGCGTAATTTGCAACAACGCATCCGCGAAGGGCACGTTGAAGATGTCTTTGCTTATCGCCGCTCTCAGCGTTTCTGCCGCCGTTAAAACGCTTCATCATCCCGCCACACTCCGGCGGGATTGTCGTCTTTCTTTCAGTGTTTCCCGCCGCCGTAAGCCTGCGTAATTTCTTTTGCTGCGTGGATCACCAGCGCGCCCAGCTCGGTCACGCGGTCATCGGTGATCCGCGAAACCGGACCCGAGATAGAAATCGCCGCATACGCATCGTTATGCTCGTCGTAAATGCAGGTCGCCACACAGCGCAAACCCAGCGCATGTTCCTCATCATCAAAGGCATAGCCGCGCTTGCGTGTATCCGCCAGCTCCTGTTTCAGGTTTGCCGGAGAGGTTTTCGTCAGCGGCGTATAGCTGTGCAAGCCAATCTTATGCAGCAGTTTTGCCAGACGTTCTTCCGGCAGCGTCGAAAGAAACGCTTTACCTGCCCCCGATGCATGCATCGGCAATTTGCCACCAATCGGTGCGGACATGCGCATCAGGGCATTGCACTGCACTTGATCGATGATGATCGCCTGATAGTCACTGTGATCCAGCACCGCCAGATTGACCGTTTCGCCGGATTCTTCCATCAGGCGGCGCAACATCGGATGCACCATTGCCAGTAAATTGCGGCTCTGCAGGAAGCTGCTGCCGACCACAAACGCATG
Source organism: Rahnella victoriana (assembly GCF_021276285.1). Taxonomy (NCBI): domain Bacteria; kingdom Pseudomonadati; phylum Pseudomonadota; class Gammaproteobacteria; order Enterobacterales; family Yersiniaceae; genus Rahnella; species Rahnella victoriana. Next base: position 1,297,286 of record NZ_CP089919.1, on the reverse strand, counting down.
CGAGCCAATGGTCCACAAGCCTAAATCGCCCACCTGACGAACAAACCCCTGCTGCTGCATGGTCGTCAGCAAACGGTGCGTGGTGGAATTGGGTAATCCTGCCTGCTGAGCCAGATCGGTCAGCGCCACGCTGCCCTGGGCTTCCGCGATATATTCCAGCAATTTCAGGCCACGTGTCAGGGACTGAACCTGCCCGGTAGCGGCGCTGCTGGTGGCGGCAACGGCTTTGGTTTTCTTAGTACGTTTGGCCGGAGCTGAGACGGACGTTGCCATGAGCCTGTTCCTTGTAAGATGCGCCAAAAGCTGGCGAAGAAAAGTCATTTTTGGAATTGGTTTTCGTTTTTACAGTATGGATCGCAACCTGCCTTTGCGCTCATCCGATGTGTTGCATCGCATTTGCGGGATGTCTTCCCGAATTGAAAAAGTCTCACGTCGGTGCGGGCTTTTGGCTGAGGAAGGTATGCTAGGATGTTGACCATAATTTCCGGCGTATGAACGAACAATTTGCCGGGTGTGCGTGATGGGTGATGAGGTGAAAGTGACTAATCGAGTTGAGGCGCTACATAAGCAACTGGCACAGCGCATTTTGGTTCTGGACGGCGGCATGGGCACCATGATCCAAAGCTATCGTCTGGAAGAAGAAGATTACCGTGGCGAACGTTTTGCTGACTGGGAAAGCGATCTGAAAGGCAATAACGATCTTCTGGTGCTTTCCAGACCGGAAGTGATCATCGAGATCCACAACGGTTATCTTGCTGCTGGCGCGGATATCCTCGAAACCAACACTTTTAACTCCACCACGATTGCCATGGCTGACTACCATATGGAATCGCTGTCGGCGGAAATTAACTACGAAGCCGCACGTCTGGCGCGTCAGTGTGCCGATGAGTGGACCGCACGCACGCCGGATAAACCACGTTACGTCGCCGGGGTATTAGGCCCGACCAACCGTACGGCGTCGATCTCGCCTGATGTTAACGATCCGGCCTTCCGTAATGTGTCTTTCGATCAACTGGTCGAAGCTTACCGTGAATCGACCCGCGCGCTGATCGAAGGCGGTGCGGATCTGATCATGATCGAAACCGTCTTCGACACCCTCAATGCCAAAGCCGCGACGTTCGCGGTAGAAAGTGAATTCGAAGCGATGGGCATCGTGCTGCCGGTGATGGTTTCCGGCACCATTACCGATGCCTCCGGCCGTACATTGTCGGGGCAGACCACCGAAGCCTTTTATAACTCCCTGCGCCACGTTAAGCCCCTGACTTTTGGCCTGAACTGCGCCCTGGGGCCGGATGAACTACGTCAATATGTCGCTGAATTATCACGCATTGCAGAATGCTACGTGACCGCTCACCCGAACGCCGGTTTACCGAATGCCTTTGGTGAATACGATCTGGACGCCAAAGAAATGGCCGGGCACATTGCCGAATGGGCGCGCTCGGGCTTTCTGAATATTGTCGGTGGCTGTTGTGGCACCACGCCTGCGCATATCGCGGCGATGGTAAAAGCCGTAGAAGGCGTTCCGCCTCGTGTGTTGCCAACTCTTCCCGTTGCCTGCCGGCTGGCAGGTCTTGAACCGCTGACCATCGACCCGCAAACCTTGTTCGTCAACGTCGGCGAACGTACCAACGTCACCGGGTCGGCACGTTTCAAGCGACTGATTAAAGAAGAGAAGTATGCGGAAGCTCTGGCCGTAGCCCGTCAGCAGGTGGAAAGTGGCGCGCAGATCATCGACATCAACATGGATGAAGGGATGCTCGACGCCGAAGCGGCGATGGTGCGTTTCCTCAACCTGATTGCCGGTGAGCCGGATATCGCCCGTGTGCCGATCATGATTGACTCCTCCAAATGGGATGTCATCGAAAAAGGCCTGAAATGCATTCAGGGCAAAGGGATTGTTAACTCGATTTCCATGAAAGAAGGCGAGGAAGCCTTCCTGCACCATGCCCGTATGGTGCGCCGTTACGGCGCGGCCATGGTGGTCATGGCGTTCGATGAAACCGGACAGGCAGACACCCGCGCCCGCAAAATTGAAATCTGTCGTCGTGCCTACAAACTGCTGACGGAAAAAGTCGGCTTTCCGCCGGAAGACATCATTTTCGACCCGAATATTTTCGCAGTCGCCACCGGCATTGAAGAGCATAACAACTACGCCGTCGATTTCATCGAAGCCTGCGCCGATATCAAAGCAGAGTTGCCACACGCGCTGATTTCGGGCGGTGTTTCCAATGTTTCCTTCTCATTCCGTGGTAACGAACCCGTACGTGAAGCCATCCACGCCGTGTTCCTGTATCACGCCATCCGTAACGGTATGGATATGGGCATCGTCAACGCCGGGCAGCTGGCGATTTATGATGACTTACCGGCCGAACTGCGCGACGCCGTTGAAGATGTGATCCTCAACCGCCGCGACGATGGTACCGAGCGTCTGCTGGAACTGGCAGAAAAATACCGGGGCAGCAAGGACGATGGCGAAGCGAATAAGCAGCAGGCGGAATGGCGCAGCTGGGAAGTCAAAAAACGCCTCGAATACTCGCTGGTCAAAGGCATCACTGAATTTATCGAGCTGGATACGGAAGAGTGCCGTCAGCTGGCCGCGCGTCCTATTGAAGTGATTGAAGGTCCGCTGATGGACGGCATGAACGTCGTCGGCGACCTGTTTGGTGCTGGTAAAATGTTCCTGCCACAGGTGGTGAAATCCGCACGCGTCATGAAACAGGCAGTGGCCTATCTTGAGCCATACATTGAGGCCAGTAAGGAGAAGGGCCAGACCAACGGTAAAATCCTGCTCGCCACGGTAAAAGGCGATGTGCATGACATCGGCAAAAACATTGTCGGCGTGGTACTGCAATGTAATAACTACGAGATTATTGATCTCGGCGTGATGGTGCCGACCGACAAAATTCTGAAAACCGCCATTGAAGAAAATGTCGATATCATCGGGCTTTCCGGGCTGATTACGCCGTCGCTCGACGAAATGGTCAACGTGGCGAAAGAGATGGAACGCCGCGGCTTCACCATGCCGTTGCTGATTGGTGGCGCGACTACATCGAAAGCGCACACCGCAGTTAAAATCGAACAAAATTACAGTGGCGCAACCTGCTATGTGCAAAACGCCTCGCGTTCTGTCGGCGTGGTCTCTGCGTTGCTGTCAAAAGATCAGCGTGACGCGTTTATCGAACGCACGCGCAAAGAGTACGACACCGTGCGTATCCAGCACGGCCGTAAAAAACCCCGCACACCGCCAGTCAGCCTTGAAGTGGCCCGCGACAACGCCACCGTGATTGACTGGGACGATTACACGCCGCCAGTGGCGCATCGTCTGGGTATCCAGAAAGTTGAAGCCAGCATTGAAACGCTGCGTAACTACATCGACTGGACGCCGTTCTTTATGACCTGGTCGCTGGCCGGGAAATATCCGCGCATCCTGGAAGACGACGTGGTCGGCGAAGAAGCGAAGCGCCTGTTCAAAGATGCCAATGACCTGCTGGATAAGCTTTCCACAGAGAAATTGCTGAATCCGCGCGGTGTGGTCGGCCTGTTCCCGGCAAACCGCAAGGGCGACGACATCGAAATCTACAGCGACGAACGCCGTCAGGACGTGCTGGTCGTCAGTCATCATCTGCGTCAGCAAACCGAAAAAACGGATTTTGCCAACTACTGTCTGGCTGACTTTGTCGCACCGAAATCCAGCGGCAAAAAAGATTATCTGGGCGCGTTTGCCGTCACCGGCGGGCTGGAAGAAGACGCGCTGGCCGAGGCGTATGACAAGCAGCATGATGATTACAACAAGATCATGATCAAGGCGCTGGCTGATCGTCTGGCAGAAGCGTTCGCGGAATACCTGCATGAAAAAGTGCGTAAGGTGTACTGGGGTTTTGCGGCTAACGAGAACCTGAGTAACGAAGACCTGATCCGCGAAAATTATCAGGGGATACGTCCGGCTCCGGGCTATCCGGCCTGTCCTGAACATACCGAAAAAGGGCAAATCTGGAAGCTGCTGGATGTCGAAGCCAACACCGGTATGCAACTGACCGAGTCATTCGCCATGTGGCCGGGCGCGGCGGTATCAGGCTGGTATTTCAGTCATCCTGACAGCAAATATTTCGCCGTGGCGCAGATTCAGCGTGATCAGGTGGAGGATTACGCCGCGCGTAAAAATATGCCGGTCGCTGAAGTGGAACGCTGGCTGGCGCCAAATCTGGGCTACGACGCCGACTAACCTTTTCAATGCCCGTGAATTCACGGGCATGTCAGGTAACAGTGAAACCTTAAGCCTCCGGGCTCCGGAGGTGAAAACAGGCAGAAGAGTAAAGCGTCCGCGCCATGGATGGCGCGGTTCGAGCCATCAGGGATGATTTTACGGCGTCTTTACGATCTGCCTGTTTTCACGGATTCCGACATGCTTTCCTGAACCTTCTTCCGGTTTTCATCTTCCCTTTGCCTTCTTCCTGAAATCAACTCACTTCCACATCGATGTGCAGAGCGTCATAGCGCCAGTATTCCAGATCACAGTCGATGACCCGATCGTGCTGGTCGCGGTTGGTCCGTGTGATAAACAGAGCCGGACTGCCTGACGCCACGCGCAGCGCGTGTGAAGCCTCGCCGGTCAGCAATGTCGGCACCATATCGAACCGTACCCGCCCGTAATGAATATCATAACGAGATGCATACAAATCTGTCAGGGATACCGTGAGATCAGCGTCGAGAATCCCCTGAAAATACAATGGATTGAGATAGTGTTCGACATACAGTACCGGGCGGTTGTCGATATACCGCAACCGGCGGATGCAAATCACCTCGCTGTCCGGCGGTAACAGTAATTTCAGACACACCGCACGGCCAGCAATGCAGTGCTTCGCATCAATCACTTCGGTCTGGGCGCTGCGGCCCTGATCTTTCGCCATGGCGTGAAAGTGACTTCTTTGCAACGGGTTATAGATAATGCGCGGCGGGGAGACAAACCAGCCACGGCGCACTTCCCGGTAAATCAGCCCCTGTGCCTCAAGCTGGCTCAAGGCTTCCCGTAACGTGATCCGGGTAGTAGAAAATTGTTCACTTAACGCGCGCTCAGAAGGCAGCCTTCCCTCGGCAGAAAATGCCCCGGCTGCAATGCTTTCGCTCAATGCCTTGCAGATAACGGCAAGGGTGGTCTGCGCTTCACTCATCGGACAGCAAGCCTCATTTCAGTGCGTTTTTGCACCAATCCGACTCTTTATCGCGTAAATAATGTGCGCCTGTTAACAGCTGGAAGCTTAAAACTGCTGCTTTTTCGCGCTGACATATAATTATCACAATTGATCGTTAGATTGGCTTGGTTCTTGCTGGACTAGACCAGCACTTCACACACACTACCATCCGGAGCTTCCGTTATGAAACAGTTGTTCGCTTCTGTGTTAACCAGCGCACTTGTCTTCTCCGCTTCATCGGCATTTGCCGCTGAACCTCCTGCTGAACTCCTGAAAGCGGCGCAAGCCGAAGGAACGGTAAACAGTGTCGGTATGCCTGATGACTGGGCGAACTGGAAAGCCACCTGGGCTGATCTGAGCACTAAATATGGCCTCAAGCACAGCGATACCGACATGAGCTCTGCTCAGGAAATCGCAAAGTTCCTGGCAGAGAAAGACAATGCCAGCGCCGATATTGGTGACGTGGGTGCTGCCTTTGGTCCGGTTGCTGTGCAAAAAGGCGTGACTCAGCCTTATAAACCCACTACCTGGGATCAGGTGCCAGACTGGGCGAAAGATAAAGACGGTATGTGGGCACTCGCTTACACCGGCACTATCGCGTTCATCATTGATAAATCTCAGGTTAAAGATGAGCCGCACAGCTGGGCGGATCTGCTGAAGAGCAAATACAAAGTGACAATCGGTGATGTGAGCACCGCCGCGCAGGCCGCAAACGGCGTGCTGGCAGCCACTTACGCCATGGGCGGAAATGAAAAAGATCTCAAGCCGGGTCTGGAATATTTCGGCAAACTGGCGAAAGCAGGGCGTCTGAGCCTGACTAACCCGGTGATTGCTTCTCTGGAAAAAGGTGAAGTGCAGGTTGGTGTGGTCTGGGACTTCAACGGTCTGAGCTATCGCGACAAAATTGATAAGACCCGCTTCGACGTGGTGATCCCTTCTGACGGCTCCATCACTTCCGGTTATACCACCATCATCAACAAATTCGCCAAACACCCGAATGCCGCCAAACTGGCGCGTGAATACATTTTCTCTGATGCCGGTCAGATCAACTTAGCGCAGGGTTATGCCCGTCCGATCCGTGCGGACCACATCACCCTGCCGGACGACGCAAAAGCCAAACTCCTGCCATCCGGTGAATACAAAAATGCGCACCCGATTGCCGATCCCGCTGCCTGGGATAAGAGCGCAAAAACCTTGCCTCGCCTGTGGCAGGAAAACGTCATGATCAATATGCAGCAGTAATGACCTAAAAAAATAAGAAACACCGGGCAGCGAACGCATTGATTAATCACAACACCTGTACGAAAGGCATACGTGGATGAAGAGCATTCTGGTAGTACTGGACGGCCTGAATTATCAGGTCGCCAAAGACGCAATGGGCTATTTACAGGCGCAGTGTGCCGCAGGACGCGGCCGCTTGTATCAACTGGAATGCGAATTGCCTTCGCTGTCCCGGCCGCTTTATGAATGTATTCTCACCGGCGTGACGCCGGTGATGAGTGGCATTGTTCATAACCACGTTGACCGGTTATCAACACAACGCAGTATTTTTCACTATGCCCGCGACGCCGGTCTGACGACGGCGGCTGCGGCCTATCACTGGGTCAGCGAGTTGTATAACCGCACGCCGTTTGATCCCCCTCGCGACCGCCATACCAGCGACGACTCGCTGGCTATCCAGCACGGTCATTTTTATTACGACGACGGCTATCCCGATTCGCATCTTTTCGATGACGCCGAAAGCCTGCGACGTCGTCATGATCCCGATTTCCTGCTGATCCACCCGATGAACATTGATGATGCCGGACATAAATTCGGCCTGTCGACGCCGCAATACCGCAACAAAGCGCGGACGGCGGATGGCATTCTGTCGTGCTATCTCGGTGACTGGCTGGACGCGGGTTATCAGGTCATTGTCACCGCTGACCACGGCATGAACGATGACCGCAGCCACGGCGGTATTTTGCCGGAGGAGCGTCAGGTGCCTTTATTTGTTTTCGGCAGTGCATTCAGCTTTAAAGAGGCCGCGCCGCTGCAAACCGAGCTGTGCGGAACTCTGTGTCAGATCCTGAATATTGCTCATGACAAGCCACATTGCCCGGCATTACTGGCCTGAACCCCGTCACTTTTAAAGGATACCCGATGAAAGCTAAGTGGATTGCAGCATTGTTTATGCTGCCATTTCTGGTTTTTTTCATCGCTTTTCAGCTGGCGCCGCTGGCCTGGATTGCGGTGAGCAGCTTTTACAGCGAAACCTATGAGGCCTGGGGGCTGGGCAATTACAGCGACATTCTGACGTCTCCTTTTTATCTGCAGGCCATGCGTTTCTCGCTGGATATTTCCATCTGGTCGAGTTTGTACGGTTTGCTTATCGCGTTAGTGGGCAGTTACTCACTTCGTCAGTTAGGCCCGACAAAGCTGCATGATTTTGTGATGTCGTTTACCAATATGACCAGCAACTTTGCGGGCGTACCGCTGGCCTTCGCCTTTGTGATCCTGCTGGGGCTGAACGGTTGTCTGACACTGTTGCTGAGAAAATATGGCCTGATGGAACACTTCGACCTGTATTCGAAAGACGGCCTGATTGTGCTCTATACCTATTTCCAGATCCCGCTCGGCGTGTTGCTGCTGTATCCGGCTTTTGATGCATTACGCGAAGACTGGCGCGAATCGGCGGCGTTGCTGGGCGCTGGGCGCTGGAGTTACTGGCGGCATATCGGCATTCCGGTGCTGTTCCCGGCGCTGCTCGGTACCTTCGTGATTTTGCTGGCTAACGCCCTGGGCGCGTATGCCACGGTGTATGCGCTGACCACCGGCAACTTCAACGTGGTGCCGGTGCGCATCGCGGCGCTGGTCTCAGGGGATATCTCCCTCGACCCGAATATGGGCAGTGCGCTGGCAATGTTACTGGTGGTGCTGATGGCCTTTATCACGCTGATCCATCAGTGGTTATTGCGTAAAAGTTATCTCAGTCAGCGCGGCTGACGGAAAGAAAAGGAACGTAAAATGTCGCGGTCTGAAGCGATTTACCACCGTGTGGTGATCTGGGTTTTACTGATTGTCCTGATGTTGCCGTTGCTGGCGACGCTGGTGTATGCGCTGGTGCTGGAATGGGGCGCCACCATTTTGCCCAGCGGGTTTACCCTCAAATGGCTGGTGGAATTATGGAGTGATCCGCGTTTCCTGATCGCGCTCTGGCACTCGCTGCTGGTGTGTTTCGGCACGCTTTTCCTCTCGCTGGTGCTGATCCTGCCTCTGATGTTTGTGATTGCTTACTATTTCCCAAAGCTCGATGCGCTGATGAACATCCTGATTTTGCTGCCGTTCGCCGTGCCGCCGGTGGTGTCATCGGTGGGGCTGATGCAGTTGTATTCTGCGGAACCTCTCGCGCTGACCGGTACGCCGTGGATCCTGATCGGGTGTTACTTCACCATCGCCTTGCCGTTTATCTATCGCGCCATTTCCAACAACATGCAGGCGATCAACCTGCGCGACCTGATGGATGCGGCGCATCTGCTCGGTGCCAGTACCTGGAAAGCGGCGCTGCTGGTGGTTTTGCCCAACTTACGCAAAGGCGGGATGATCGCCATCCTGCTGTCGTTTTCTTTCCTGATCGGGGAATTTGTGTTCGCCAATCTGCTGGCGGGCAGCCGTTATGAAACGGTTCAGGTTTACCTCTATAACATGCGCAATGGCAGTGGCCATTTCACCAGCGCATTGGTCATCTCCTATTTCATGGTCGTCCTGATTTTCACCTGGGTGGCGAACGTGCTGAACAAAGGAACGCGCTGATTATGTCGTATTTGCAGGTCACTCAACTCAACAAGTCTTACGGTCCGACGCAGATTTTCAACAACATCGATTTCTCGGCAGAAGAGGGCGAATTCGTCACGTTGCTGGGACCAAGCGGCTGCGGGAAATCCACGCTGCTGCGCTGTCTGGCGGGGCTGACCTCTGTCGACAGCGGAAAAATTCTGATTCAGGGACAGGATATCGTGCCGCTGCCGCCACAACAGCGCGGTATCGGCATGGTCTTCCAGAGCTATGCGCTGTTTCCGAATATGACAGTGGAAGCCAATGTCGCCTTTGGTTTGAAAATGCAAAAAATCCCGGCCTCAGAGTTGCAACGCCGCGTCGCGGAAGTGCTGGAACTGGTGGAAATGAACGATTACGCCAGACGTTATCCGCATCAGCTTTCCGGCGGTCAGTGTCAGCGTGTGGCGCTGGCCCGTTCACTGGTGACGCAGCCGCGCCTGTTGTTGCTCGATGAACCGCTGTCCGCGCTGGATGCCCGTATCCGCAAGCATTTGCGTGAGCAAATCCGCCGTATTCAGCGCGAAATGAACCTGACGGCGATTTTTGTGACCCACGATCAGGAAGAAGCGCTGACCATGTCTGACCGCATCGTGCTGATGAACAAAGGGCAAATCGTCCAAAATGCCGACGCCGAAACCCTGTATACTGAACCGGTGGATGCCTTTGCGGCGGGTTTTATCGGCAGCTACAACCTGCTCAGCCCTGAACAGGCGATGGCGCTGACCGGCATTCGTTACACCGGGCGCGTTGCCATCCGTCCCGAGTCGGTCACGATATGTGATCTGATTGAAGGCATTCCGGCTAAAATTCTCAGCCACAGCCTGCTCGGCAACGTCGTGCGTTATCGCGTTTCAGCGCACGGTGTGGAGCTGTCTGTGGATGTCTTAAACCGCTCTGTGGCCTCACTTCGCGCTGATGGCAGCGATATTGGTCTACAGTTAGATCTTGTTACGTTACGGGAAGTTGCATGAAACTGGCGCTGTTTGATCTCGATGAAACCCTGATTAGCGGCGACTGTTCGAGTTTGTGGTCAGCCTATATGGTCGCGAAAGGTTGGGTGGCGGATGAGCAGGCTTTTCTGCAACAGGATGCCGCCCTGATGCAACAATATGCGGCAGGTCAGATGGATATGCAGGAGTACATGCGCTGTACCCTGGTGCCGCTGATTGGCCGCCGTGAAGATGACGTGGCGACGATGGTCGCCAGTTATATCGAGGATGTGATTGCCCCGCGTATTTATGCGCAGGCGCGTGAATGCCTCGCAGCACATCGCGCGCAGGGCGACCGGACGGTGATTATTTCCGCCTCCGGTGAGCATCTGGTGCAGCCGATTGCCCGTTTCCTCGGTGTGGAAGAAACGCTGGCCATCGGTGTTGAAATGAAAGACGGGCGCTTTACCGGTGCCACGCAGGGGACGATGACCTATCGCGAGGGAAAAGTGTCGCGGTTGCTGCATCTCATCAATCAGGACGAATCCCTGTTACAACACGCCCGTTTTTATTCGGATTCTCATAATGATCTGCCGTTGCTGACCCGCGTGGGCCAGCCCGTGGCAGTGAATCCGGACGCCATCCTGCTCCAGCACGCCCGGCAGGCAGGATGGCCGGTCTATGCCTGGCGTTAATGGAGCCGTTCTTTCGTGTTAACCCTTTTGCATCTGTTGTCTGCTATTTCTTTGCTCGTATGGGGTACGCACATCGTGCGTACCGGCATCATGCGTGTTTTTGGCGCCAATCTGCGCCGCGTTCTGAGTAACAGCGTCGAGAAAAAACCGCTGGCTTTTGTGGCGGGCATTGGCGTGACTGCGCTGGTGCAAAGCAGTAATGCCACCGCGCTGCTGGTCACGTCGTTTGTGTCTCAGGGGCTGGTGGCGCTGGCACCTGCGCTGGTGATTATTCTCGGTGCAGATGTCGGGACCGCCGTGATGGCGCGTATCCTGACGTTTGATCTCTCCTGGCTTTCTCCGCTGCTGATTTTCGTCGGCGTGGCCTTCTTCCTCAGCCGTAAACAAACCCGCGCCGGACAAATGGGGCGCGTCGGGATCGGGCTGGGTCTGATTTTACTGGCGCTGGAGCTGATCGTTGGCGCAGCAACGCCGATCATGCAGGCGTCCGGTGTGAAAGTGTTGTTCTCTTCCCTGACCGGTGATGTGCTGCTTGATGCCCTGACCGGCGCAGTGTTTGCCATCATCAGTTATTCCAGTCTGGCGGCGGTTCTGCTGACGGCAACGCTCGCGGCCACCGGCGTGATTTCCCTCAAAGTGTCACTGTGTCTGGTGATCGGGGCCAACCTCGGCAGCGGCCTGCTGGCGATGATCAATGCCAGCAAAATGAACGCCGCCGGTCGTCGCGTGGCGCTCGGCAGTACGCTGTTTAAACTGATTGGTCTTGTGATTGTGCTGCCGTTTGTCGGGCCGTTATCCACGCAACTGTCGCGTCTTGGCATTCCGGATGAAGAACTGGTGATTTATTTTCACATGTTCTACAACCTGATCCGCTGTCTGGCGATGGTGCCGCTGACCGCGCCGATGGCGAAGATTTGCCAGCTGATGATTGCCGATGTGCCGGAAGACGATCCGCGTTTGCGCCCGCGCCATCTGGACGTCAGTGCGATTGATACGCCGACGCTGGCGCTGGCCAATGCCGCCCGCGAAACCCTGCGCATGGGCGATGTGGTCGAGCATATGCTGATCCTCAACCGCGAAGTGATGCACGGTAAACTGGCGCAGGATCGCGAAGTACGGCGTCTCGACGATGACGTTGATGTGCTGTATACCGCCATCAAACTGTATCTGGCGCAAATCAACAAAGAAGGGCTGGGCGAAGATGATTCCCGCCGCTGGGCTGAAATTATCGAAATGGCGCTGAACCTGGAACAGGCCGGTGACATTATCGAACGGATGACCGGCGATATCACCGCCAAATCCCACGCCACACGCCGGGCATTCTCGCCGGAAGGACTGGTGGAACTGGAAGCCTTACATGAAAAACTGCTGGATAACCTGCGTCTGAGTCTGGGGGTTTTCCTGTCAAATGACCTGACCAGTGCGCGCCGCCTGCGCCGCTCGAAACACCGTTTCCGCATTCTCGACCGCCGTTACGCCCATGCGCACGTTGACCGTTTGCATCAGCATAACGTGCAGAGCATTGAAACCAGTTCGCTGCATCTCGGCCTGCTGGGCGACATGAAACGTCTGAATTCCTTGTTCTGTGCGGTGGCGTATAACGTGCTGGATCAGGATGAGCAGGAAGATGAACAGCGCGAAACCAACGATGATGTGCAGCGGGTGTAAAACCAAAAAAACGGGCGCTGAGGAAGGCGCCCGTTTTTTTTCACCTTTTTCCTGTCGGAAAATCAGTCTTTTTTAACCGGTTTACCGGACCAGTAACCCGCCAGCAAAGAACCTGACAGATTGTGCCAGACCGAGAACAACGCACCCGGCAGCGCGGCCAGCGGGGTGAAGTAAATTTTCCCCAGCGTCGCGGCTAAGCCTGAGTTCTGCATCCCGACTTCCATCGCCAGCGTGCGGCAGGTGGTTTCATCAAAGCCAAACAGTTTCCCGCCCCAGTAACCGCTCAGCAGACCGATGCCGTTGTGCAGGATCACCGCCACAATCACGATCAGCCCCACAGAACCGATAAAGCCCTGACTGCCCGCCACCACGGCGCTGATAATCGCCACGATGCAGACCATCGAAAACAGCGGCAGCAGCGGTTCGATACGTTTCACGGTTTTGGTGAACAGATGATGAATGATCAGACCGGCCAGAATCGGGATCACCACGATCTGCAAAATGCTCAGCAGCATCCCTTCCACATCCACCTTGATATGCGTATCGACATACAGGCGCGTCAGCAGCGGCGTGGCGAAAACGCCGACCAGCGTGGACACCGCAGAAATCGTCACGGAAAGCGCGACATCACCTTTAGCAAGGTAAATCATGACGTTAGATGCCGTTCCGCTGGCGACGCTGCCGACTAAAATCATGCCCGCCGACAGATCGGCAGGCATATGGAACAGCTTTGCCAGCACCCACGCGGCCAGCGGCATCACCAGATAATGCAGGAACGTCGCGGCAGCCACCGGTCCGGGCCGGGAAAGGACGCGTTTGAAATCACCGAATTCGAGGGTGACGCCCATGGCGAACATAATCAGCATCAGCAGGGTGGAAACATGCGGGCCGATCGGGGTGAACGTGCCGGGGGAGTAATAGGCCGCGACGGATAACAGCACGGCCCACAGCGGGAACAGGCGGGTGATTTTGGCTAACATTGAGGATGATCCTTGTCTTTGTTGTTTTGCAAAAGTACAGACAAAAAAAAGACCGGGCACATGGCCCGGTCTTCACAGATACCGCGCCCGTTATTGTTCGAATAGGTTGCGGTGTAGTGTTTTGACGACCTGATCGGCATCGTTGCCCGGCACCAGGAAGCACAGATTGTAGCTGCTTGCGCCGTAGCAAATCATGCGGATATTGAACGGATCCAGCACGCCGAAGACTTCTTTGCCGACGCCACAGGCCTGCGACAATTTGTTGCCGATAATCGCGATCAGCGCCAGATTTTCTTCCACTTCCACGCGGCACAGTGAGGATAATTCTGTCAGCAGCGAAGTGGTCAGCAGGCTGGCATCGGAAGAAGTCGAACCGGTGGTATCGAGGGTCAGTGCCACGCTGACTTCTGACGTTGTAATCAGGTCAACGGAAATGCTGTGACGCGCCAGAATGCCAAACACTTCGGCGAGGAAACCGCGTGAATGCAACATGCTCAGGCTGTGCAGCGTGACCAGCGTTTGTCTGCGACGCAGGGCAATCGCACGGAACAGCGGAGGGTTGTCGGTGGTATCGCACACCAACGTGCCGCCGCCCGACGGATCTTTACTGGAGCCGACAAACACCGGAATGCCGCGACGCACCGCAGGCAGCAAGGTCGCCGGGTGCAGCACTTTCGCGCCGAAGGTGGCCATTTCTGCCGCTTCTTCAAAGGCGATGCGGTCAATACGTTTTGCTGCCGGCACCAGACGCGGGTCGGTGGTATAAATCCCCGGCACGTCAGTCCAGATATCCACACGGGAAACGCCCAGCGCTTCACCCAGCAATGCGGCGGTGTAATCGCTGCCGCCACGGCCTAAGGTGGTCGTGCGGCCTTTGCCTTCTGAACCGATAAAGCCCTGAGTGATCACCAGCGCATCCTGCAAACGCGGTTGCAGCTGTTGCACGGTCAGTTCGTTTAATGCCTGCGTGTCCGGCTCGGCACGGCCAAAACGATCGTTGGTACGCATGATTTTACGCACGTCGAACCATTCCACCGGCACGTTGCGCTGGCGGATGATTTCAACAAACAGCAGGGTAGACATCAGTTCGCCGTGACTGACCAGTTCGTCGGTCAGCGCGGTGGAGGTCGCGAGGCTCGCCGCTTCGGACAGCATGGCGATATTTTCCAGCATGCGGCCGATTTCTTCGCGGATCACCGTCGGATTATCGAGGCGGTCGATAATGGCACTCTGGATCCGGCGGATTTCATCCAGCAGGAACACCCGGCGTTCGGTTTCTTTGCCTTCGGCCAGCTCGACTAATAAATTGGTGATGCCCGCAGACGCGGAAAGAACAACCAGACGCACTTCAGGGCGCGCAAGCACGATGTCTGCGCTGCGGTTCATGGCGTCGAAATCCGCTACGCTGGTACCGCCGAATTTGGCGACGATAACGTTGCCCAGAGGCTGCGGGTTGGCGTTGCGGGATGCTGCGTAATTCATGTAAAACCTCGTGTCAGGGTCGTCATACCAGACGGCCATCTATTCCATCATTTCAAGAATTGGCACAAGGGGAGAGCGGGAAGGGGGCAGACGTAGAAATGCTACGATACACCCAGAAGCGCCCCACCTTGTCGACATCCTCGCGGATGCCCGGTGACAACCCAGGGGATTCAGCCCCTGTAGTCGATCGTATGCCTGCCGCGGGCTTCAGACCTCGGCGTCGCTCCCCCTGATGTACCTTCGCAGGATTTCGGCTCCTCCGATACACTACCTGGGCGACGCGCCTCTTCTGGCTCACGCGACACGCGCGCGAGTTAGGTGCTTAGGAATAACGGGTTCTCGCCCGTCTGTCAACGGTCTGGCGGCTCATGCGCCACATTTTGAACGATTCTCATCTAATATTGTTCTCTGTCATTGTGATTTAGCAGATCTAACCTATCGCAAGAAAAGGCATCTCTTCCCGGGAAGTTCAGGCTACAATCGGGTCAGTTATCTCATATTTATTCTCAGCCTAAGAGCATTGCTATGAAAAATATCAATCCAACTCAGACCGCTGCCTGGCAAGCCCTGCAGCAGCATTTCGACAAGATGAAAGATGTGCAGATTAGCCATCTGTTTGCTGAAGATGGTGATCGTTTCTCCAAATTCTCTGCCACGTTTGAAGACCAGATGCTGGTCGATTTCTCCAAAAACCGCATTACGACAGAGACTCTGGATAAACTGCAGGCGCTGGCGAAAGAGACTGACCTTCAGGGTGCCATCAAATCGATGTTCTCTGGCGAGAAGATCAACCGCACCGAAGACCGTGCTGTTCTGCACGTTGCGCTGCGTAACCGCAGCAACACGCCAATCGTCGTGGACGGCAAAGATGTGATGCCGGAAGTGAATGCGGTACTGGCAAAAATCAAAGGCTTCACCGAACGCGTTATCGGCGGCGAGTGGAAAGGTTATACCGGCAAAGCCATCACTGACGTGGTGAACATCGGGATCGGCGGTTCAGACCTCGGCCCGTTCATGGTCACCGAAGCGCTGCGTCCGTACAAAAACCACCTGAACATGCATTTCGTCTCCAACGTGGACGGCACGCACATCGCCGAAACGCTGAAAGACCTGTCGCCGGAAACCACGCTGTTCCTGGTCGCCTCAAAAACCTTCACCACCCAGGAAACCATGACCAACGCCCACAGCGCGCGTGACTGGTTCCTGAAAACGGCGGGCGACAACCAACACGTGGCGAAACACTTCGCGGCGCTGTCGACTAACGGTAAAGCGGTGAGCGAGTTCGGTATCGATACCGACAACATGTTCGAATTCTGGGACTGGGTCGGCGGCCGTTACTCTCTGTGGTCAGCCATCGGTCTGTCCATCGCCCTGTCTGTCGGTTTCGATAATTTCGAACAGCTGCTGAGCGGCGCGCACGCGATGGATAAACACTTCGCGAACACCCCGGCTGAGAAAAACCTGCCGGTTCTGCTGGCGCTGATCGGCATCTGGTATAACGATTTCTACGGCACTGAAACCGAAGCTATCCTGCCATACGACCAGTACATGCACCGTTTTGCCGCGTACTTCCAGCAAGGCAACATGGAATCCAACGGTAAGTTCGTTGACCGTAACGGCAATCCTGTGGATTACCAGACTGGCCCGATTATCTGGGGCGAGCCGGGCACCAATGGTCAGCATGCGTTTTATCAGCTGATCCATCAGGGCACCAAAATCATTCCTTGTGACTTCATCGCCCCGGCCATCAGCCACAACCCGCTGAGCGATCACCACGCCAAACTGCTGTCTAACTTCTTTGCACAGACAGAAGCGCTGGCCTTCGGTAAATCTCTCGACGTCGTCGAGAAAGAATTCGCCGATCAGGGTAAAAAACCGGAAGACGTTAAACACGTCGCACCGTTCAAAGTGTTCGAAGGTAACCGTCCGACCAACTCCATCCTGCTGCGTGAAATCACGCCTTATAGCCTGGGTGCGTTGATCGCGATGTACGAGCACAAAATCTTTACTCAGGGTGTGATCCTCAATATCTACACCTTCGACCAATGGGGCGTAGAACTGGGCAAACAGCTGGCAAACCGTATCCTGCCAGAACTGGAAGGTGACAAAGATGTTACCGGCCACGACAGCTCGACTAACGGTTTGATTAACCGCTTTAAAAACTGGCGCTAATCCCTCGTCATCCTTCAGACTGTTTCAGCGTTGGCTGCGTGAACTCACCCCGGTCACTTACTTATGTAAGCTCCCGGGGCTTCGTTCCCTTGCCGCCTTGATCCAGCCCGAATGATTTAGAGGGACAGGTCGCAATATTTCTAAATAAAAGGGTTAGCCTTCACCGGCTGACCCTTTTTTAATGGCCGTTTTCTGGCGCGGACTCTGTGGTATTCTGCGGGTATTCATAACAAAAGTGGGATGTAGATCACATGGCAGGATCCAAGCGCGCAATGATGATATCCGTCATTATGCAGCGAATTTTGAACGTTTTCTTATTAGGGCTGGCCGCGATCCTGATGATTTTTATCGGGCGCGAAACCTACCATTTAGCGATGGTTCTGTTCGTGAATAACGACCAGTCTTCGTCGTATTTACTGATCGAGGGGATTGTCATTTACTTCCTCTATTTCGAATTTATTGCCCTGATTATCAAATACTTTTCGTCGGGTTATCATTTCCCGCTGCGCTATTTTATTTATATCGGCATCACCGCGATTATCCGCCTGATCATCGTCGACCATAAAAGTCCTTACGACACATTGGTTTACGCCTGCGCGATCCTCGTGCTGGTGGTGACGCTGTTCCTTGCGAACGGCGAACGTCTGCGCCGCGAATAAATCAGGCAATTACTGCCTCGCATTGATGCGCTAGAATGCGAGGCAGATAATTCATTGGAGGTATGAATGCCTCCATTACGGAGCCGTTGATGTCTGATTCCCACTCTCCCGAACAATCCCCGATCCACTGGTTCGACGATCCCTCACAAGTCCCTGCCGATGTGGCTGACTGGCTGATGGAAATGGGATCCATGACCCGCCGGTTTGAAAAGCAGGGTGTTACCGTCACCGTGAAACCGCAAAACGAATGTTTTGTCAGCCGTGAAGAACTGGGTGAAAGCGAAGCGCAGCAACTGCCGGAAAGCGCCCGTTACTGGATCCGCGAAATCGTGCTGTTTGGTGATGCACAGCCGTGGTTGCTCGGGCGTACCGTTATTCCTGAAGAAACGCTGACCGGGCCGGATCTGGCGCTGGTCGATCTGGGCACTGTACCGCTGGGGCGCTATCTGTTCAGCGGCAATAACTTGTCGCGGGATTACATTCATTTAGGCCAGTTGCACAGTGAGCAGGGCGAATTATGGGCGCGCCGTTCCCGCCTGCGTCTGTCTGACAAACCCTTGCTGCTGACCGAAATTTTCCTCCCGGATTCGCCGGTTCACCGCCCAGAGGGCAAAGTGAGTAAGGCATGAGCCAGACTGATCAACAAGGAGAACAGAGAGTGTCAGGAAGTATGACTCAGGGCACATGGCGGGATTACTGCCGCCTGATGCGTATTGATAAGCCGATCGGCTCGCTGCTGCTGCTGTGGCCGACGTTATGGGCATTGTGGGTGGCCGGTGGCGGCATGCCGTCAGCCAAAATTTTGCTGGTCTTTGTACTGGGCGTATTTTTCATGCGCGCCGCCGGTTGTGTGGTAAATGACTACGCCGATCGTAAGTTTGATGGTCATGTCAAACGCACCGCGAACCGGCCATTGCCGAGCGGGGCGATCACCGGTAAACAGGCGAAAATCTTGTTCGTCGGGCTGGTGCTGGTGTCATTCGGGCTGGTGCTGTTGCTTAACCGCATGACCATTTTGCTGTCGCTGGCCGGGCTGGCGCTGGCATGGATTTATCCGTTCATGAAGCGCGTCAGTCATCTGCCGCAGGTGGTATTAGGTGCCGCGTTTGGCTGGGCGATCCCGATGGCATATGCCGCGGTGAGCGAAAGTGTGCCGCTCAGTTGCTGGTTAATGTTTGCGGCGAATATCTGCTGGACGGTGGCTTACGATACCCAATATGCGATGGTCGACCGTGACGATGATTTGAAGATCGGGGTGAAATCTACCGCCATTCTGTTTGGCCGTTTTGACACACTGATTATCGGCCTGCTGCAACTGGCGACGCTGGTGCTGATGGGGTTTGTCGGGCATCTTTCCCAGCTTGGCGCGCCGTTCTACTGGTCGCTGCTGCTGGCTGCGGCGCTGTTTGTGCATCAGCAGAAGCTGATTGCCAAACGCGAGCGTGATGCCTGTTTTCTGGCTTTCCGCCAGAACAACTATGTCGGGCTGGTGCTGTTCCTCGGTATTCTGATGAGTCTGTCGGCGTTCACGTTGTAAGTGTTCCTGAACTGATTCAGCGACCATAAAAAACGCCCGGACTCTGTAAAAAGTCCGGGCGTTTTGTTTTACCGTCAGTTGGCGTGCGTTAATACCGGTTAGTGATCGGTATCGCGCACATCCATCTTAGGCTCAGCCGGTGGCTCCGTCGGTTGCGGCAGCTCGGAAGGCATACCCGCACTCTCAATCGTCAGCTTGATATCCGGCGTCATCAGGTCACTGAGCATGAGGTAAATCTCACGCGTTTGTTCCTGAATGGCGTCACCGGTGTCACTGATATAGCCTTCGGCGCGCAGGGTACCGACCAGCGTCGAGAACACTGCTTTATCGAAGAACTCAGGGGCATTGATACCGTGCAGCACGGATAAACGCTGCGCCATAATCCGGCTCTCTTTTTCCAGCGCACCACGGTTGATGCTTGGATTATTGGTGAGCAGGGAGAAAGTGATCGCGTAGCGTTGCAGCGTTTCACGTACGCCGGCAGCCAGCAGCTGCAACGTACGGATACGCGCCGGATTGAGTGTCAGCTCATCATCTTCAAGATGAATGATTTGCTGGCGCGCCAGTTCCAGCGTCAGAACATCCAGCACCTGTGGCAGTTCAGACGTGTCGAAATGCATAAACAGTTCGGCTTTCAGCATCGGATAAATCAGTTCTACCTGACGCAGTAATTCCGCGCGGCTGACCTGACGATGATGCATCACAATGCTGGAAATCAGCGACGGCAACACCAGCATATGATGGATGTTGTTGCGGTAGTACGTCATCAGCACGGCCTGTTCACGAGGCAGAACGATGATGTCGCCGATGTTGTCTTTCTCAACCTGGAACTTGTTCATGTTCAGCGCATGATCGAGCAACTGATCGGCCGTCAGATCGGGCACCGTCGAATCCGCGTTGTAAGGCACATTACGCAGCAATTGCAGATAGCAGTCGATTTGCTCGGTCAGTTGTTCGCGGGTCAGTGAACGCTGACGGGAAGCCAGCAGCGCGGTACAACACAAGTTCATGGCATTGGCTGCCGCTGAATTGTTGATGCGCACCATGATCTGTTCTGCCAGATCCTGCACCGTTGGCGTCAGCCAGCTCGGACGTTGTGCTTCGATCGGATCGATGGCTTCACGCCAGGTCGGCACGTTCTGGTTCAGGTAAGTGGTCAGATGCAGCGGCTCACCAAAGTTCACATAACCCTGACCAAGGTTACGCAGCTTGCGCAGGCCGTTAAGCATCTGCGTCAGACTTTCTTTCTCTTTGGTCGCACCGCGCAATTCTTTGGCGTAGGTGCCCACTTCCATCACATGCTCATAACCGATGTAAATCGGCACCAGCGTAATTGGACGTGAACCGCCGCGCAGCATGGCCTGAATGGTCATCGCCAGCGTACCGGTTTTCGGTTCCAGCAGACGTCCGGTGCGTGAACGACCGCCTTCAACAAAGTATTCCACCGAATAACCACGGCTGAACAGTTCGCCCAGATATTCACGGAAAACCGTCGAATACAGCTTGTTGCCTTTGAAGGTACGGCGGATGAAGAACGCGCCCAGACGGCGGAAAATCGGACCGGCTGGCCAGAAGTTCAGGTTGATACCGGCGGCGATATGCGGCGGCACCAGCCCCTGATGATAGAGCACGTAAGAGAGCAGCAGATAGTCCATGTGGCTGCGGTGGCAGGGCACATAGACGATTTCCTGACCGTCCAGCGCGAGCTGGCGTACACGTTCGGCATTATTAACATTAATGCCTTTGTACAGACGGTTCCACGTCCAGCTCAGCACACGATCAGACAGGCGCACGGCTTCATACGAGAAGTCGGCGGCAATCTCTTCCATCAGGGCGATGGCGTTTTGCTGGGCTTTTTCATGGGAAATCTTCTTGCTGCGCGCCTCGTCTTCAATGGCTTTTTCAATCGCTTTGGAGGCCAGTAATTTATTGAATAAATCCTGACGAGCCGGAAGACGCGGGCCAACGGCGGCCAGACGCTGGCGGGAGAAATGCATCCGCGCCACGCGGGCCAGTTTCTGCGCGATGGTTTTATCTGTACCGTGCTCTGTCGCCATATAGCGCAGGGAAACGGTATTGGAGAAACGGACAAAACTGTCGCGTCCCAGCCACAACACGGCGAAGAATTTCTGAATGCCGTTCAGCACGCGCAAATGTGGCGTATCGTCCTGACCTTCACGACCCGGCGCACGGCCAAACATCACCGACACCGGCAACATCTGAATGTCTAACTCCGGATTATTGCGGTGTAGGTCCAGATAGTCGTGGAACAGTTTTACCGATTCCTGCTTTGGCGTGTAATACGAGAAGACACGCGGCCCTTCGGCGATGAAGACGTGGCTTGGCAGCAGGGTTCCGTCGATTTCTAACGGGATCAGGGGATCGGGCAGATTCTGCGCCAGACATTGCGCACGCAACGTCAGCAAATCGGCTTTGGAGTTATAAGGCAATACGTACAGAATTGGCCGCGTCGGGTCTAAATGCAACTCGGTAACGGGATCTGAAGGTATGACCTTGCTCTTTACCAGCAATGAGAGTGGTAAATTCAATAATGTGTAATAAAGTCTACGCCAACCTGACATAAAAACGTGAAGCCTCTTGTTAGCCATTTCGCCGCAAGGATACCAGAAAGATCCGTGGAGATCTGTGGTCATATAAAAGCTAAAATACGGCACACTTTTAAGGACAACCCTTCAAGGATCAGTACCCCAAATGGCGAATCAAGTCACTGGATTTACCCGAATTTATAAAGCGGCTGGCTATTCCTGGAAAGGATTGAAAGCCGCATGGCAAAACGAAGCGGCTTTTCGCCAGGAAGCCAGTGTGGCTATCCCGTTAATTTTATTATCATTCTGGTGCGATGTCAGCAGCATAGAACGCATTCTGCTGATTGGCTCAGTGGTGTTGGTGTGCGTCACCGAACTGCTCAACAGCGCGGTGGAATGTGCGATTGACCGCATCGGCCCTGAATTTCACGTACTGTCAGGCCGCGCCAAAGATATCGGCTCCGCTGCCGTACTGCTGACCATCATATTGGCGATTTTTGTCTGGGTCAGCATCTTTTGGCCGCGATGGTTCTGATTTGGAATCTGCATTCCAGGAATCACCGTTATGCCCTGTTTTTATTCAATCTTAGGTTTTCATTGGCCGTTTAGCTGTATATACTCACAGCAAGACTGTATAAACAACCAGGGGGCGGAATGAAAGCTTTAACGACCAGACAACAAGAGGTCTATGACCTTATTCGCGATCATATCTCCACCACCGGTATGCCACCCACCCGCGCAGAGATTGCGTCACGTCTGGGGTTTCGTTCTCCCAATGCGGCGGAAGAGCATCTGAAAGCGCTGGCACGTAAGGGCGTTATCGAGATTGTCTCCGGTGCGTCACGTGGCATCCGCCTGCTGATGGAAGAAGAAGAAGGTTTACCGCTGATCGGCCGTGTGGCTGCCGGTGAACCGCTTCTGGCTCAGCAACATATTGAAGGCCATTATCAGGTCGATCCGGCGATGTTTAAGCCGAGCGCCGATTTCCTGCTGCGCGTCAGCGGTATGTCGATGCGTGATATCGGTATCCTCGACGGTGATTTACTGGCCGTGCATAAAACGCAGGATGTGCGTAACGGTCAGGTCGTTGTGGCCCGCATTGATGACGAAGTCACCGTGAAACGCCTGAAAAAACAGGGCAGCGTGGTGCAGTTATTGCCTGAAAACAGCGAGTTCCAGCCGATTGTGGTGGATTTGCGCGAGCAGAATTTCAGCATTGAAGGTTTAGCCGTAGGCGTCATCCGCAACGGCAACTGGATTTGATCTTCGTACTTCGAGCTATCTCTTCGTTGGCTGCCTTCGCGAACCCCGGTCACATACTGGTGTATGCTCCCGGTGTTCGCTCAGTTGCCGCCTTGATATAACTCGAATTACTCGCTCAAATTCGTGAGCCAGATGCTTCGATTTAGCGTCTGGTCTCGATAGTATCGAACATAGTTGAATAGGGATGGCGGCCGCCTCCGGCATTCATTTGAATTCAAAGAGAAAGCATTTTCTCTCATCGTCGCCCCTTTCGGGGCGATGTCATTTACAGGCATAACCTGAACCTCCGGCATGAGATTCTCTATGCAACATCATTCCCTGCGACAAAAATTCCAAAACACCTTTCTAAGTCCTGCCGATAAAGCACTGTGGATGCTGGCGTTGCCGATGATTTTTTCCAATATCACGGTGCCGTTGCTCGGGCTGGTGGATACCGCAGTGATCGGCCATCTCGACAGCCCGGATTATCTCGGCGGTGTGGCTGTCGGTTCTATGATCACCACTTTCCTCTTTATGCTGCTGTTGTTTCTGCGCATGAGCACCACCGGCATGACCGCGCAGGCGCTCGGCGCGAAAGACAATCAGCTGCTGGCGCGTGCCTTCGTACAGCCTTTTCTTCTGGCCGTGCTGGCCGGTGCCATCATTGTGTTATTCCGCCATCCGCTGATGGAACTGGCATTTCACATTGTCGGCGGTAGCCAGCCGGTACTGGAACAGGCGAGGTTGTTTATTGAAATCCGCTGGTTCAGTGCGCCGGCATCGCTGGCCAATCTGGTGATCCTCGGCTGGCTGCTGGGGATTCAGTATGTGCGCGGGCCCGTGATCCTGCTGATTGCCGGGAATCTGCTGAATATCATTCTGGATCTGTGGCTGGTGATCGGGCTGGGTTGGAACGTGCGTGGTGCCGCCATGGCGACCGCCAGTTCGGAGTATTTCACCCTGCTGATCGGATTGTATTTTGTCTGGCGGGTGATGAAACAACGCGGTATTACCGGTGAAGAAATCACCTCTGCATGGCGCGGTAACCTGCGTCGTCTGCTGGGGCTTAACCGCGACATCATGCTGCGGTCATTGCTGCTCCAGCTTTGCTTTGCCTCACTGACTATTCTGGGCGCGCGGCTGGGCAGTCACGTCGTGGCGGTGAACGCGGTGCTGATGAATCTGCTGACGTTTACCGCTTTTGCGCTGGATGGTTTTGCCTACGCTATTGAAGCGCATTCCGGTGAGGCGTTCGGTGCCCGTAACCGCGAAAAACTGCTGAATGTCTGGCACGCCGCGTGTCGTCAGGCCGGGCTGGTCGCCCTGTTTTTCGCGCTGGTTTATGCCCTGGCGGGTGACGCGATCATTAACGCGCTGACGTCATTACCTGAACTGCGTGAGCTGGCTGACCATTATCTCGGCTGGCAGATCATTCTGCCCCTGGTGGCCGTCTGGTGCTATTTGCTGGATGGTATGTTCATAGGCGCAACGCGCGGGCGGGATATGCGTAACAGCATGCTGGTGGCGGCGCTGGGATACGGTCTGACACTGTTCACCTTACCGCTGCTGGGTAACCATGCCCTGTGGCTGGCACTGACGGTGTTTCTGGGGCTGCGGGGGCTGTCGCTGGGCTGGATATGGCGTCGTTACTGGCGGCATGACACCTGGTTTACGTCCTGAATGGGGTGATTTTTCCGCATTTTTCAAAGGCATAAACCCCGACGTGTCGTTATTTTCTGCTTTGGATTAATCCTAATAACGCTTTTTATCCCTGTTTCGGGAGGATTAATCGGGATTCTCTACTAACCTTTAAAGTGTTAAGGACGAACTGCAAGCGAGAAATGCAGTTCACGAAACCCAAGGTAACAGGAGATATTTTATGAATAAGGACCAAGCCGACGGTAACTGGAAACAGTTCAAAGGGAAAGTGAAAGAACAATGGGGCAAGCTGACGGATGACGACCTGACAGTGGTTGAAGGTAAACGTGATCAGTTGGTCGGTAAAATTCAGGAGCGTTACGGCTATCAGAAAGATCAGGCCGAGAAAGAGCTCAATGAATGGGAAACCAAAAATAAATATCACTGGTAACACGCGACTCCCCCTCGCGTATCAGTGACGTATCCTGGCTTTAGCTGCTCCTACCCGGAACAATTCAGGATACGGGTACACGGAAGTACCCAACCTTTACCCCCGCAAGTTATTCGTCGTTATCCCTTCATCCCTCAGCGTTTTTTCACCACAATACTGTGGTCATGATCGCAGTGATCATGGCTGTCGCAGGTTTCCACGACTTTACATTCCGCACACAATCCATGCGCTTCCACCACCGAATGACGAAGTTCAAATCCGGACTCTGACGCCAGTTTTGCCAGGCGTTCTTCAATGCCGTCCGTGGTTTTTTCGGTGACCAGCCCGCAGCGGTCGCAGATAAACAGCGCAGAGGTGTGGCTCGGCTCTTCAAAATGGTGGCACAGCACATAGCTGTTCGCTGACTCAACGCGGTGTATAAACCCTTGTTCCAGCAGAAAATCCAGCGCACGGTAAACGGTCGGCGGTTTTGCCTGCGGCTCGCTGACACGCAGCAAGTCCAGCAAATCATAGGCGCTGATCGCACCGGGTTGTTGCGTCATCAGACGCAGTACTTCCAGCCGCTGCGGGGTCAGGCGAACATTGCGCTGCTGGCAAAGTTCTTCAGCTTGTGAAAGTAATTTTTCCGGATTATTCAGGGTCATAGCAACGTTCTCTGAGCGCAGATGGGGGGAGACAGGCCACATCATGCGACCTGTGTTGATTTTATCATGCTTGCGGCAAAACGCCGAATTATGCGCCATTCAGATGTGATACGGCGTCGTCATTCGTTCGCTTAACGGCACAAGATGCCGAATCTTTGTTCTGTGATATAATCAGCGATTACATTCCCTCTGGCGGTCACGCCGGAAGGAGCGCCACGAACCCCTTCAGCGAATGTCAGGCCGATGTCAGAAACTCAACACGCAATGCCCCGGACCACCCCTTTTTCCGCTCAGCGTTTTTCCGTTGCGCCCATGCTCGACTGGACTGATCGTCACTGCCGCCATTTTCACCGGCTGATGACCGGTCAGACCCTGCTGTATACCGAAATGGTGACCACCGGTGCCATCATTCACGGCAAAGGGGATTATCTGGGCTTTGGCGATGAAGAACATCCGGTATCCTTGCAGCTTGGCGGCAGCAATCCTGCCGATCTGGCGCATTGTGCGAAGCTGGCGGAAGAACGTGGCTATGACGAAATTAACCTGAATGTCGGTTGTCCGTCGGATCGCGTACAAAACGGCATGTTTGGTGCCTGTCTGATGGGGCAGGCATCGCTGGTTGCCGACTGCATTAAAGCGATGCGCGATGTGGTTTCCATTCCGGTCACGGTCAAAACCCGCATTGGTATCGACGATCAGGACAGTTACGAATTCCTCTGTGATTTCATCCGTCAGGTGTCTGAAAACGGCGGCTGCGATACCTTCATTATCCATGCGCGTAAAGCCTGGCTTTCCGGCCTCAGCCCGAAAGAGAACCGTGAAATCCCGCCGCTGGATTACCCGCGCGTGTATCAGCTTAAACGTGATTTCCCGCATCTGACGATGGCAATTAACGGCGGCATTAAAACGCTCGAAGAAGCCAAAACCCATCTGCAATATATGGATGGTGTGATGGTGGGGCGCGAGGCTTATCAGAATCCGGGCATGTTGCTGAATGTAGATCGCGAGCTGTTCGGTGCCGACACGCCGCTGAAAACCGGGCCGGACATTATCCGTGCGCTGTACCCGTATATTGAAGCAGAGCTGAGCAAAGGAACCTACCTCGGCCACATTACCCGCCACATTCTGGGACTGTTCCAGGGCGTGCCGGGCGCACGTCAGTTCCGTCGCCATCTCAGTGAGAATGCACATAAAGCCGGTGCAGGTATTGATGTGGTTGAACAGGCATTGCAGATGGTCGCTCAGCAGCAGGAAATGGCGGCGCAGGCCTGACCGCGATAAAAAGCCAGTGAGCAAAATCACTATCAGTTAGTCAGATTCACTATCTCTGCGCAGGCCGTTCGCGCCTGCGTATTATTTTTCTCTTATGATTCAGCGGATTAACGCTCCTTTCATACTGGCACGTTTCTTGTAATAGCCAAGATGTGTTTTGACATCATGTCTTATTACACATGGCTTATTAAGGAGCACCCGATGCTGGAAATTCTCTTCGTGCTTGGTTTTTTCTTTATGCTGATGCTCACCGGCATCTCTTTGCTGGGCATGATTGCGGCGCTGGTCGTGGCCTTTGCGCTGATGATGTTGGGTGGCTTTCTGGCAATTGTTATTAAAATGTTGCCGTGGCTGGTTTTGGCGGTGGTAGCCGTGTGGATTTACCGGGCATTTATCCGGCCAGATGAACCAAAATATCGTCGCCGTCGTTTACCGTAATCACGACGATCAATAATTGGTTCGCGTAACCCACTGAAAATATGATGATTGCTGGCTGTCTTTTAAGCACAAAAAAATGTAACCGTTGCAGCGATAACTTTTGCTTATGTGCTAGCGATCACAAGCTGGGTCAGAATGTGCGGTAGAAACGCATAAATCATATTTTTTAACATGGGTGACTGTTAGGATGGAATTCATTGGCAGCCAGCAGGCTGTAAACTGAATTCATCAAGTCC
Organism: Rahnella victoriana; assembly: GCF_021276285.1. Classification (NCBI taxonomy): domain Bacteria; kingdom Pseudomonadati; phylum Pseudomonadota; class Gammaproteobacteria; order Enterobacterales; family Yersiniaceae; genus Rahnella; species Rahnella victoriana. Next base: position 1,269,692 of record NZ_CP089919.1, on the reverse strand, counting down.
GCTGAGGCACACAATAGTCGCTTAAGTGACATCGCCCTGTGGATTTACCCGGCAGTACCCTACAGCAGTACCCGTCTGAAATCAGAGGTCGTCTGAATCAGACAGTAAGAAAGGCTTTCACATCTGTGAAAGCCTTTTTTGCATTGGCTCAGGGAAACTTTTATGGGATGAGTAAACTTGAACCCTGTGTCACGCGGCTTTCCAGCGTTTCATGTGCGCGTTTTGCCTCTGCGAGCGGGAATTTCTGCGCGTCGCTGACATCGACTTTTATCGCACCACTGGCAATCAGTGAAAACAGCTCGCTGCTGGCTTCCTCGAGTTCTTCACGGTTGGTCACGTAGCCATTGAGGGAAGGGCGGGTGACAAACAGGGAGCCTTTCTGATTGAGGATCGCCAGATCCACGCCTTTCACCGGGCCGGAAGCATTACCGAAACTGACCAGTAAACCACGGCGTTTCAGGCTGTTAAGCGATTTCTCGAAGGTATCTTTACCCACCGAGTCGTACACCACCCCGACTTTCTCGCCACCGGTCAGTTCCGCCACGCGGGTCGCGATATCTTCTTTTTGATAGTTGATGGTCGCCCAGGCGCCCGCCTGTTTGGCGCGCTCTGCCTTTTCGTCCGACCCGACGGTGCCAATCAGTTTTACACCCAGGGCTTTCGCCCACTGACAGGCAATCAGACCCACGCCACCGGCGGCGGCATGGAAAAGAATGGTTTCACCGGCCTGCACTTCATGGGTTTTACGCAGCAAATAATAAACCGTCAGCCCTTTCAGGAAGGAGGCGGCGGCCTGTTCAAAGCTGATGGCATCCGGCAGCAGGGCAATTTTTTCCTGCGGCACGTTATGAAATTCACTGTAAGCGCCGAGCGCGGATTGCGCATACACCACGCGGTCGCCCGGTTTGATGCCGGTCACGCCGCTGCCGACTTTGCTGACCACGCCTGCCGCTTCGGTGCCTAAACCCGCCGGGAAACTCGCCGGTGGGTACAAACCGCTGCGCACGTAAGTATCGATATAGTTGATGCCGATGGCTTTGTTCTCAACCTGAACCTCGCCAGCCTGCGGATCTTGTGGCTGATAATCAACATATTGCAGAACGTCAGGGGTGCCTGTTTCAGAAAACTGGATGCGCTTCGCCATGTTTTTTCCTCGTGATGGAGCCTGATTTCAACCCTAGGCTAAATGTCCGGGACAATCCAGATTTTCGGCACTAAGGGTTAATACCCTTTTGAAATGGTTTATACTGTCGCGCGAGTCAGGCTCCGATTTTTGGAAACCCGACGCTCATAAAACAGGCGCTTAGAGCAGGAATTAATCCACAGATGGCAGCAAAAAAACCGACCAATCAACAGAACGAAAACCGCGATCGCCAGATGGAAGGGTTGAAACTTCCGCCGCATTCGCTGGAAGCTGAACAATCCGTTCTGGGCGGGCTGATGCTGGACAACGAACGCTGGGATAACGTCGCCGAGCGCGTGGTCAGCAATGACTTCTTCAGCCGCCCGCATCGCCTGATTTTTACCGAAATGCAGCGTTTGCTGGAAATGAGCAAACCGATCGACCTGATCACGCTTTCTGAATCTCTGGAACAGAAAGGCGATCTGGACTCCGTCGGCGGTTTCGCCTATCTGGCAGAACTCTCGAAAAACACCCCAAGTGCGGCAAACATCGGTGCTTACGCAGACATCGTGCGTGAACGTGCGGTGGTGCGTGAAATGATTTCCGTCGCCAATGAAATTGCCGACGCGGGCTATGATCCGCAGGGTCGCAGCAGCGAAGACCTGCTGGACTTAGCCGAATCCCGCGTATTCCAGATTGCCGAAAGCCGCGCCAGTAAAGACGAAGGCCCGAAAAGCATCGACCGCATTCTGGAAAGCACCGTTTCCCGTATCGAAGAACTGTTCCAGCGCCCGCATGATGGCGTAACGGGCGTCTCGACCGGCTATGCCGACCTCGACAAGAAAACCGCCGGTCTGCAAAAATCTGACCTGATCATTGTCGCGGCGCGTCCGTCGATGGGTAAAACCACCTTTGCGATGAACCTCGCCGAAAATGCGGCGATGATGCAGGATAAACCGGTGTTAATCTTCAGTCTGGAGATGCCCGGCGATCAGATCATGATGCGTATGCTGGCGTCACTGTCCCGCGTCGACCAGACCAAAATCCGTACCGGTCAGCTTGATGATGAAGACTGGGCGCGTATCTCCAGCACCATGGGCATTCTGCTCGAAAAGCGGAACATGTATATCGATGACTCGTCCGGCCTGACGCCAACCGAAGTTCGTTCGCGCGCCCGACGCATCTTCCGTGAGCACGGCGGGCTGAGCCTGATCATGATCGACTACCTCCAGCTGATGCGCGTTCCGGCGCTGTCCGATAACCGTACGCTGGAAATCGCCGAAATTTCCCGCTCGCTGAAAGCACTGGCGAAAGAATTGCAGGTGCCGGTAGTGGCGCTGTCGCAGCTCAACCGAAGCCTGGAGCAACGTGCGGATAAACGCCCGGTCAACTCCGATTTACGTGAATCCGGCTCCATCGAGCAGGACGCCGACTTAATCATGTTCATCTATCGTGACGAGGTCTATCACGATAACAGTGAAGAAAAAGGCATCGCGCAAATCATCCTCGGTAAGCAACGTAACGGCCCGATCGGTACCGTCCGCCTGACCTTTAACGGTCAGTGGTCGCGGTTTGATAACTATGGCGGCCCGCAATACGACGAAGACTAGTGCGGGGCTATTTTGCTTGCCATTTTGTGTCCGGGCAGTGCTCAAAATCCTCGTGTACTACGTGTACACTCCGGTTTTTCCGCGCTGGCCGAACGCAAACTGGCTGCGCCAATAACGCCCCTTTAGGCTGCTAAAACCCCAATAATTTCATGCAAAGGACTCAAAATGAAAGCGGCTACGGCTGTCATTGATCGCCGCGCTCTGCGACACAATCTGCAACGGGTGCGTCATCTGGCGCCACAAAGTCGTCTGGTTGCGGTAGTGAAAGCAAACGCTTATGGGCACGGTCTGCTGGAGACGGTGCACAGTTTGCAGGACGCCGATTATTACGGTGTCTCCCGGCTCAGCGAGGCGCTGTCGCTGCGTAAAGCCGGTGTGGTGAAACCCATCCTCCTGCTCGAAGGTTTTTTCTCCGCCAGCGAATTACCGCTGCTGGTCGAGCATCAGCTCGATACCGCCGTTCACAGCATTGAACAACTTGAGGCGCTGGAAAACGCGCAACTGGCCCGTCCGCTGAATGTCTGGCTGAAAATCGACACCGGTATGCACCGTTTGGGCGTGCATCCGGCACAGGCCGATGCTTTTTATCAGCGCCTGAGCGCCTGTAAAAATGCGGTTCAGCCGGTCAATATGATGAGTCATTTCTGCCGCGCCGATGAACCGCAAAGTGACGCCACGCCGAAACAGCTGAACTGCTTTAACGCCTTTGCGGCAGGCAAGCCGGGGCAAAAATCTATCGCCGCTTCCGGCGGGATTTTGCTGTGGCCGGAATCACATATGAATCTGGTTCGTCCGGGGATTATTTTGTACGGTGTCTCGCCGATGGAAACCGGTACCGCCCGCGATTTCGGGCTGCAACCGGCAATGACCCTGACCTCCAGCCTGATTGCCGTGCGTGAGCATTTCGCCGGCGATCCGGTGGGTTACGGCAGTACCTGGGTCAGTGACCGCGATACCCGTCTGGGTGTGGTGGCGATGGGGTATGGCGACGGTTATCCGCGCAGTGCGCCGAACGGCACCCCGGTTCTGGTGAATGGCCGCGAAGTGCCGGTGGCCGGACGCGTGTCGATGGACATGATCACGGTGGATTTAGGGCCGGACGCTACCGATAAGGTCGGTGATGAAGTGATTTTCTGGGGCGAAAAATTACCGGTTGAGCGCATCGCGCAGGCAACCGGTATCAGTGCTTATGAGCTGATCACACAACTCAGCGAGCGCGTTGCCCGCATTTATACTGGCGACTAAACCTTACTTCTTCACGCCCAGCCACTGGCTGACAATTTTCTGATAGTCACCGGTGGCTTTACTCAGGTGCAGCCACTGGTCGACATACATCTTCCAGCTCACGTCATCACGCGGCAGCATGTATGCCTTCTCGCCATATTGCAGCGGCTTTTTCGGATTCACCGCACAGAGTTTCGGATAGTGTTTCTGCTGATACAGCGCTTCCGACGCATCAGTGATCATCACGTCCGCTTTCTTATCCACCAGCTTCTGGAAAATGGTCACGTTATCGCTCAGCGTCAGCGTGCCTTTCGGCAGATGGCTGTGCACGAAGGCTTCGTTGGTGCCGCCCGCCGGTTCAATCAGACGCACGGAAGGGCGGTTCAGCTGTTCAACCGTCTGGTACTGACGCACGTTTTCGCAGCGTACCAGCGGGATTTTCCCGTCCTGATCCAGCACATTGGCAAACCAGGCTTTCTGCTGGCGTTTCAGCGTGACCGAAATGCCACCCATCGCGATATCACAATGTCCGGCACTCATTTCGTCCGGCAGTGTTTTCCAGGTGACCGGCACCCAGTTCACTTTCACATCCAGACTCGCCGCCAGCGATTCGGCCATGGCGATATCAATGCCTTCATACTGGCCGTTTTCTTTCAAAAACGTATACGGCTTATAGTCGCCGGTGGTGCAGACATTCAGCGAGCCTTTCTGTAATACGCGCTCAAGATGGGAAGACGTGGGATCCGCTTTTGCGAAACCGGGCAAAGCAGACAGTAAGGCAAGAGAACAGAGGACTTTTTTCATTATTTTTTCCTTGCGGTATCAATGTGCGCAAGTATAAGAAAAAACAGCCGATAAGTAATTAACCGGTATAGTCTTTGCAATACAATTCCAACACATAAAAATTAAAACGACAGGAAAACTGCTATGTACAGCGTTGATGATTACGACCTGAAAATTCTGACCCTATTACAAGCCAACGGAAGACTGACCAATCAGGAATTAAGCGAACTTGTGGGGCTGTCGGCCTCACAATGCTCACGCCGCCGGATTGGTCTGGAGCAGGCGCAGATGATCCTCGGCTACCATGCCCGTCTGGCACCGGAAGCGTTAGGGTTGGGAATGATAGGTTTAATCGAAGTCCGCCTTATCAACCACTTACCTGCACAGGTTGATGCCTTTCACAGTATGCTGGGCGAAGTGGATGCCATTATTGATGCCTATAAAACCACCGGCGATGCCGATTATTTACTGAAAGTGGCAGTCAAAGATTTAGCGGGTTTAAGTGCGTTGATCAGCCAAATCCTGTCAGTGCATAAAAGTGTCGCCCATGTGAAAACATCCGTCGTCCTTAACCGGTTAAAAGAAAACGGCTTATTGACGCTGGTCTGAGATTATTAACCTGATATTTCCCGTGCACTATAACGGGGATTTATTTTGGTGCAAACTCACCGTGATGGTGCATTATTTTGCATGAGTATGCGCATTCTGTGCATGTAAAGAATAATTAACGCGTCGCAAAATCTTATTTTCGATTTTTAATGCAAATTCCGTGCGCGAATATTGCCTTAATTCCCCATCTCATTAATTATCCGGAAAGGGTAATTACGCATGAATATTTCGGGAACTGGGGAATTATGGCAACTGTAGAAGACATCAAACCACCGGTTGAGCAGCCGCGTATCGGCCATACGCTGCTTGAAGATGCGCTGGCGATCATTATTGGTACGCTGATGGTCTCTTTTGGCGTGGTGATGTTACGGCAGGTCGGCGCGCTGACCGGCGGCACGGCGGGAATGGCATTTCTGGCGCATTACGTGACGCAGGTGTCATTCGGTACCGCGTTTTTTATCATTAACTTACCTTTCTATTATCTCTCTTTCCGCCGTATGGGGTTGCAGTTCACCCTGAAAACCTTTGCCGCCGTCGCGCTGGTGTCGGTCTTCTCTGACCTGCATCCGATGTTTGTCCATTTCGATCATCTTCAGCCGTTCTACGCCACGCTGTTTGCCAATGTGATCATGGGCATCGGCTTCATTGTGCTGTTCCGCCATAAAGCCAGCCTCGGCGGCGTGAACATTCTGGCGCTGTTTCTGCAGGACAAATACGGTATCCGCGCCGGTAAACTGCAAATGGGCGTGGACTGCTGCATCGTGCTGGCATCGCTGTTCGTCGTCAGTTACGAAATGCTGATTGCCTCGGTGCTGGGTGCGGTGATTGTGAATCTGATTATCGCGATGAATCACCGTCCGGGGCGCTACAGCGTCTGACGATACGGATAAAAAATGGCGCAACGCGTTGACCGGCAACGTGTGCGCCCTTTTTTTATCTACCGTTTTATACCTGCCGTGACCGGCATTACGCGCCGAAACCGCCGTCAATGGTCAGGTTCGCGCCGGTGATGTAACCCGCTTCCGGGCCGGAAAGATAAGCCACGAAGCTGGCGATCTCGCTGTCTTTGCCGTAGCGGTTGAGCGCCATGTAAGAACGCATACCGTCAGCCATTTCGCCGTCTGCCGGGTTCATATCGGTATCAACCGGGCCGGGTTGCACGTTATTCACGGTAATGCCGCGCGGACCTAAATCCCGGGCCAGACCTTTGGTCAGGCCGACGATGGCGGATTTGCTCATGGCATACACCGCGCCGCCCTGGAACGGCATACGGTCGGCGTTGACACTGCCGATGGTAATAATACGGCCGCCGTCAGGCATATGGCGCGCCGCCTGCTGGCTGGCGACAAACACGCTGCGCACGTTGACGGCGATGGTGCGGTCAAAATCATCCATCGTCAGCGCGTCGATTTCGCCGAACGCCAGCACACCGGCGTTATTCACCAGAATATCGATTTTACCGAATGCGTTTGCCGCGCTGTCGATGGCGGTACGCACGCTGGTTTCATCGGCGCTGTCGGCTTTGATTGCCAGTGCTTTACCGCCGCTGGCTTCAATGCTTTTCACCAGCGCCTGGGCTTTGTCATCGGAAGAGACGTAAGTGAAGGCCACGCTGGCACCTTCGCTGGCCAGACGCTGAACGATAGCCGCGCCGATGCCGCGTGAACCGCCCTGAACGAAAGCGGCTTTGTCTTGCAGTGAATGTTGAGTAGTCATAATCAGATGCTCCGGATAAGGATGTTAATCGGGTTGGTGAACCGAGTATTCACCTGATCCGTGCGGTGAACTAGCCGGTAATCGCTATAATCATTTCAAACTGATGGTTTGAAATCGGAGAGAACGCATGCTTGTTCATCTGGATTGCTTTGTGATCAGCGCCGATACCGGCAGCTTTTCTGCGGCGGCGCGGCAACTCGGGCTGACCTCGGCGGCAGTGGGTAAGAATGTCACGACGCTGGAAACGCAACTCGGCGTGCGCCTGTTTCAGCGTAGTACACGCAAGCTGATGCTGACGGAGGCCGGTGAGCGATTTTTGCAGGAAGTGCGCGGCGGCCTGACCACGGTAAAAATGGCGATGCAGGGGCTTTCGACGTCGACTGAACGTCCTTCCGGCACGCTGAAAGTCAGCATGGGCACCTTTTTTGGTATGCACTTTATTTTGCCGCTGCTGGCCGAATTTTTGGAACTCTATCCGGATATTCAGCCCGACTGGGAATTCGATAACCGCAAAATTGACCTGATCGGCGAGCGGTATGATGCGGCGATTGGCGGCGGTTTCGAACTGCCGCAGGGCATTGTGGCGCGCGAACTGGCACCGGTGCACGCGGTGCTGGCGGCGTCACCGGCGTATCTGCGCCAGCATCCGCCGTTTCTCGAGCCGGACGACCTGACGCGCGGACACGGCATCCGTATCCGTTCGCCGCAAACCGGCCGGATACGCAATTACATGCTGCGCAATGCCGCCGGACAGCAATCGCCGGTGGGATTGCCGTTGCGGATGACGTTCAACGAACCCGAAGCCTGTTGCCGCGCGGCGGTCATGGGGCTGGGCATTGTGATGGGCAATATGCCGGATTTGCTGCCTTCGCTGGAGAACGGCGATCTGGTGCGGGTTCTGCCCGACTGGTATGCGGAAGCTGGCGGTATTTTTCTGTATTTCCCGACACATAAACTGCTTCCGGCGAAGACACGGGTCTTTGTCGATTTTATTATCGGGAAGTTTCGTGAGCACCAGATTGCGCGACGTATTGATGCCCGGCTTTTTGTGCAAAAACCCGCCGTAAAATGACAACATAGTTGTCATCTTTTTTAACGAACTTTGATAGTCTGTGAAACAGTTGCGATGCGCCGGGCTGCCGGACGTGGATCGCAGCGCCACTCAACCAAACCAAGGAGATGTATACCGTGTTCCAACATGTCGATGCCTATGCCGGTGACCCGATTTTGTCGCTGATGGAAAGCTTCAAGACCGATCCGAGACAAGATAAGGTAAACCTGAGCATCGGTCTTTATTACGACGAGCAGGGTATTATTCCGCAACTGGCTGCGGTGGAAAATGCAGAGCAACAGCTGAACGCCGGGCCACAGGCCGCGTCAGTGTATCTGCCAATGGAAGGTCTGCCGGCGTACCGCGCAGGCATTCAGGAACTGCTGTTTGGTGCGGATCATCCGGCATTGAAACAACAGCGTATCGCGACCATTCAGACCGTCGGCGGTTCCGGCGCACTGAAAGTCGGTGCGGATTTCCTCAAGTTTTACTTCCCGAATTCAGACGTTTACGTGAGCGACCCGACCTGGGAAAACCACGTGGCGATCTTTGGTGGCGCGGGCTTTAAAGTCCATACCTATCCGTACTTTGATCCGCAAACGCTGGGTGTGAACTTCACCGCGATGACTGAACGCCTGAAAACCTTACCGGCGCAAAGCATCGTGCTGCTGCACCCGTGCTGTCATAACCCGACCGGTTCTGACCTCACGCCAGCGCAGTGGGATCAGGTGATTGAAATTACCAAACAGCGCGAGCTGATCCCGTTCCTCGACATCGCCTATCAGGGCTTTGGCGCGGGCATCGACGACGACGCTTACGCCATCCGCGCGATGGCCGCTGCGGGCGTCAACTGCTTCGTCAGTAACTCCTTCTCAAAAATCTTCTCCCTGTACGGCGAACGTGTCGGCGGCCTGTCTGTGGTCTGTGAAGACAGCGACGCGGCGGGACGTGTACTGGGTCAGCTGAAAGCCACCGTGCGCCGCAACTACTCCAGCCCGCCGAACTTCGGGGCAAAAGTGGTGGCGAAAGTCCTGAGCGACAGCGCGCTGAATGCCCAGTGGAAAGCGGAAGTGGAGAAGATGCGTACCCGTATTCTGGAAATGCGTCACACGCTGGTCGACAGCCTGAAAACCGCCTTGCCGGGCCGTGATTTTGACTACCTGCTGCAACAGCGCGGGATGTTCAGCTACACCGGTTTCAGCGAAGCGCAGGTTGTCCGTCTGCGTGAGGAATTCGGTGTTTACCTGATCCTCAGCGGCCGCGTCTGTATGGCAGGTCTGAATCACCACAATGTGAAACAGGTGGCTGAAGCTTTCGCCGCCGTCCAGTAAATTCCCGTCATACTTCGGGCTACGGATGCGTTGGGTGCGTTCACTCACCCCGGTCACAGGCTACGTCCCTGCTCCCGGGGCTTCCTGAACTTACTGCCTTCCCGTAACCCGAATTATTGAGGGGATTGGATGTGTATAAGGCTGACAGAAATGTCGGCTTTTTTTATTCCGATGCGCTGACTTTAATCACTTCGACCTGATGGTTTTTCAGCACCTTGAGCAATCCGGCGGGCGGAAGTTCGTCGGTGAACAGCGCCGTAGCCTGCGAGACGTTGCCGATTTCCACCGCTGCCGAGGCATGATATTTGGTGTGATCGGCCGCCAGCAGAATATGGCGTGAATGCGCCATCATGGTTTTCACTACGCTGGCCTCGTTGACGTCAAATTCCAGCAGGGCACCGTCACCTTCAATCGCGCCGACGCTGGTCACCAGATAATCGGCACGGAATCCGGCGACAAACGCCGTGGCCGCCGGGCCGATAATCCCGCCGTTGTGCGGGCGCAACGTGCCGCCGGGCACCATCACTTCAAAGCGCGGATTCTTATACAAAATATGCGCGACGCGCAGACAGTTAGTGATAATCCGCAACCGGTTGTGATTGAGCAGCGAGTGCGCCACCTGCTCGACGGTGGTGCCGATGGTGATAAATACCGTCGAACCGTCGGGAATGTAATCAGCAATGGCTTCCGCAATGGCTTTTTTCTCTTCCGTCCAGGATATCTCGCGCTGCTCAAAGGCAGTATTGACCACGCTGGAGGCACGTCCCGCGCCGCCGTGATGGCGGGTGATCAGCCCCTGATCGCTGAGCTTGCGGATATCGCGGCGGGCGGTTTGGGTCGATACATCCAGCAGCGCCGCCAGTTCTTCAATGTTCATATAACCGCGTTCGGCAATCAGCCCGAGCAATTGATCGTGACGCGGATTGCCGGTCAGTTCAGTAAGACTCATGGATACATCCTTTAAAATGAGCGTATGAGTCGTATTCTATACAGAAAGTGACAAAAAAGACCGGGTCTGATCACAGTCAGGGATCCCCGCACGGCCACCCGGCTGTGTGCATTTCAGTGCGGCCACCCCGCTGGCAAAACGCACGGCTTCGCCGGAAGAGGCGCCCTGCGCCAGACTGACCGCCAGCGCACCGTGAAAAACATCCCCCGCGCCGGTGGTATCCACCACCCTGACGGCAAAACCCGGCTGATGATGCAGGCTGTCATTTTCCAGCCACAGACAACCTTGCCCGCCTTGTGTGACATACACCTGACCTTTTGTGAGCGTTTGGGCTTTGACTAACGCAGAACCGGCATCTGCTTCGCCGGTCAGCCGTTGCAAGCCGGGGGCAGAGAATGCGCTGTGATCGCTTAACGTCACCAGACCGGCGATATCCTGCGGCGTCACATCGGCATCCAGCACGGTGAGCACACCGGCCTGACGCGCCAGCGTAAATGCCTGTTTCGCGCCGTCGTGCCAGCGCACATCCGCCAGCACCACATCCCATTGCGAAAAGTCGAGCGCCTGCAACCAGGTCGCGGAAACGGGCAAGTCCGGGCTGGGATAATTGATGATGATCCGCTCCCCGTGCTGATCCACCAGGATGGCGGATTGTGACGAACGGGCCTGCTCAACGCGGCGGACATAGCGGGTGTTTACCCCCAGGGATTCCAGCTCCGCGAGCAGCCGGTTGCCGGTATCGTCATCGCCCACGCGGCCAATAAAGTCCACCTGCGCGCCCAGTTTAGCCGCCGCCACCGCTGCCGTGGCCGCCGGGCCGCCACCCACTTCATGATATTTTTCAGCGACATATTTCCCTCCTTCCGCAGGTAATTCATTCACGTAATAAATCCGGTCCATTACGGCGATCCCGACACAGGCAATGCGAATCATGGCTATTCCTTAAGCGTGTTTTGATGAGGTTATTTTAATTCAGCGAATTGTTAAAAAAGTGATGGCTGTCAATTTTTTGACTCTAAATTACAAATACGATCAAAAAACGACAAACAAAGACACCGCTGATTATCAAAAAGTGACATGGCTGATCAGCGCAAAGGAGAGACGCATGGCAAATGTGGCATTTATAGGGCTGGGGCAAATGGGCGCGCCGATGGCCGCCAATCTGATTAAGCAGGGACACCGCCTCAGCGTGTTCGATGTCAATCCGCAGGCGGTGGCAGCACTGGGGCGGCAGGGCGCAACAGGCAGCAGGAGCGCGGCAGAGGCGGCGGAGGGCGCAGAATTTGTCATCACCATGCTGCCCAACGGCGATCTGGTGCGCGATGTGCTTTTTGGCCGCGATGGCATTTGCGAAACCCTGAGTCCGTCGGCGCTGGTGATCGACATGTCGACCATTCACCCGTTGCAGACCGACTCGCTGATCGCACAGATGCACGAAAAAGGGTTCAGCCTGATGGACGTGCCGGTGGGCAGAACCTCCGATCACGCCGTCGCGGGGACCTTATTGCTGCTGGCTGGCGGTACGCAGGAACAGGTTGAGCGTGCCACGCCGGTGCTGATGGCGATGGGATCAGAGCTGATCAATGCGGGCGGGCCGGGCAAAGGCATCCGCGTCAAACTGATCAATAACTACATGAGCATCGCGCTGAATGCGCTCTCCGCCGAAGCCGCCGTGCTGTGCGAAGCGCTGGATCTCTCTTTCGATGTGGCGTTGCAGGTGATGAGCGGAACCCCTGCCGGAAAAGGCCACTTCACGACTTCATGGCCGAACAAAGTGCTGAAAGGCGATCTGTCACCGGCCTTCATGATTGACCTCGCCCATAAAGATCTCGGTATCGCGCTGGACGTCGCCAACCAGCTGCATGTGCCGATGCCGCTCGGTGCGGCTTCCCGCGAAGTGTACAACCAGGCGCGCGCCGCCGGGCGCGGGCGTCAGGACTGGACCGCCATTCTCGAGCAGGTGCGCACCAGCGCCGGTCTGCCTCAGAAAACACATCCGTAACGCATTAACCAAGGAAAGTTGCATGACTCACTACAGCCTTAACGATATCACCCGTCCTTCCGGCGGCTTCGCCATGCTGGCGGTCGATCAGCGGGAAGCGATGCGCTTAATGTTCATGGCCGCAGGCGCAAAAGCCCCGGTCACCGATCAGGTGCTGACCGATTTTAAAGTCAATGCTGCGCGGATTTTATCGCCGTACGCCTCCGCGATTCTGGTCGATCAGCAGTTCTGTTACCGCCAGATTGTTGAGCAACAGGCCATCGCGAAAAGCTGCGCGATGATTGTCGCGGCAGACGAATTTATTCCGGGCAACGGCATTCCGGTGGACAGCGTGGTGATCGACAACAATGTCGATCCGCAGCAGGTCAGGGAAAACGGCGGCAAGGCGCTGAAATTGCTGGTGCTGTGGCGCAGCGATGAAGACCCGCAACAGCGCCTGGAGATGGTGAAAGCCTTCAATCAACGCTGCCATGCGCACGGCTTGCTGAGCATTATCGAGCCGGTGGTCAGGCCGCCGCGTCGTGGCGACAAATTTGACCGCGAACAGGCCATTATCGACGCTGCAAAAGAACTCGGCGACAGCGGCGCTGACCTTTATAAAGTCGAAATGCCGCTCAGCGGACGCGGCACGCAGGCCGAACTGCTGCGCGCCTCGCAACACCTCAATGAACATATTCATATGCCGTGGGTGATCCTCTCTTCCGGCGTCGATGAAAAACTCTTCCCGCGCGCGGTCAGTGTCGCCATGACGGCGGGCGCGTCCGGTTTCCTCGCAGGCCGTGCGGTCTGGTCATCCGTGGTCGGTTTACCCGATGCCGGACTGATGCTCCGGGACATTTCCGCGCCGAAATTGCAGCGTCTGGGTGAAATCGTGGACGAAATGATGGCGCGCCGCCGCTAACGAAAGGAGTGGAAAATGAAATGGTTTAACACGATGAGCCACCACCGCTGGCTGGAGCAGGAAACCGACCGGATTTTCGATTTTGGTAAACATGCCGCCGTGCCCACCGGCTTCGGCTGGCTGGGCAATAACGGACAGGTGCGGGCCGATATGGGCACCCATTTGTGGATCACCGCCCGCATGTTGCACGTCTATTCCGTTGCCGCAGGCATGGGCCGTCCCGGTGCCTATTCGCTGGTCGATCACGGCATCCGCGCGCTCAACGGTGCGCTGGCGGATAAACAGCACGGCGGCTGGTACGCCTGCGTAAACGATGAAGGCGTGGTGGATGCCTCGAAACAAGGTTATCAGCATTTCTTCGTCCTGCTGGGCGCGGCCAGCGCGGTCACCACCGGCCATCCCGACGCCAGAGCATTGCTCGATCAGGCCATCGGTGTGATCGAAAAATACTTCTGGAGTGAAGACGAACAGATGTGTCTCGAGTCGTGGGATGAAGCGTTCAGCGAAACCGAAGCCTATCGCGGCGGTAACGCCAATATGCACGCGGTCGAAGCCTTCCTGATCGTTTACGACGTCACGCACGAGCGCAAATGGCTGGATCGCGCACTGAGAATTGCCTCGGTGATCATTCATGACGTCGCCCGCCGGGGTGAGTATCGCGTTAATGAACATTTCGATACGCAGTGGAACCCGATCCGCGATTACAACAAAGACAATCCGGCGCACCGTTTCCGCGCTTACGGCGGCACGCCCGGCCACTGGATCGAATGGGGCCGCCTGATGCTGCATCTTCATGCCGCGCTTGAAGCCCGTTTTGAAACGCCGCCAGCCTGGCTGCTGGAAGATGCCAAAGGGCTGTTCCACGCCACGATCCGCGATGCCTGGGCACCAGACGGCGCAGACGGCTTTGTTTATTCCGTGGACTGGGAAGGGCAGCCTATTGTGCGCGAACGGGTGCGCTGGCCCATTGTGGAGGCGATGGGCACCGCGTATGCGTTGCACTGCCTGACCGGCGAAGCGCAATACGAAAGCTGGTATCAGACATGGTGGGAATACTGCGTCAAATACCTGATGGACTATGAAAACGGCTCGTGGTGGCAGGAGCTGGATACCGACAACAAAGTCACCACCAAAGTCTGGGATGGCAAACAGGATATTTATCATCTTCTGCACTGTCTGGTGATCCCGCGCCTGCCGCTGGCACCGGGGCTGGCACCCGCCGTGGCCGCCGGTCTGCTGGACATCAATGCAAAATAAACATCACGGAGACCATCATGAGTACCCTACAAAATAAAAATACTCAGATTGAATTTATCGCCGGTAATAATGAATTTTCGCTGATTTATCAGCAGCGCCTGATTTTACGTCATACCGCGCAAGCGCCCTGTTTATGGATTGGCCGCGGCGAGGCGGATATCGAGATGTTCCGTGGCAATTTCAGTATTAAAGATCGCCTGAATGAAAAGGTGGCCCTGACCGAGGTAAAAATTACCGCGCAGCCGGCGGGATGGGATTTGCATTTCAGCCGGGGCGACAGCCTCAGCGCTTCGCTTGTGATCACCACCGATGACAGCGGGCGTTTACAGCTGACTTTGCAAAACGACAACCGCGCGCATAACCGCATCTGGCTGCGGCTGGCGGCACAGCCAGAAGATCATATTTACGGCTGCGGCGAACAGTTTTCCTACTTTGATTTGCGCGGCAAACCCTTCCCGCTGTGGACCAGCGAACAGGGCGTCGGGCGCAACAAACAGACCTATGTCACCTGGCAGGCCGACTGCAAAGAGAACGCAGGCGGCGACTATTACTGGACGTTCTTCCCGCAACCCACTTTTGTCAGCACGCAGAAAGTTTACTGCCACGTTGAAAACAGCGGCTATATGAATTTCGATTTCAGTGCGCCGGATTATCACGAACTGGCCTTCTGGGAAGACAACGCCACGCTGCGTTTTGAATGCGCCGACAGCTATATCAGCCTGCTGGAAAAACTCACCGCATTGTTAGGCCGCCAGCCCGAACTGCCGGACTGGGTGTACGACGGCGTGACGCTGGGCATTCAGGGGGGCACGGACGTCTGCCAGCAAAAACTCGACGCCATGCGTGACGGCGGCGTGAAGGTCAACGGCCTCTGGGCGCAGGACTGGTCAGGTATCCGCATGACCTCGTTTGGCAAACGTGTGATGTGGAACTGGAAGTGGAACTGCGAGCTGTATCCGCAACTCGACGAGCGTATCGCGCATTGGAAAGAAGAGGGCGTGCAGTTTCTTTCTTACATCAATCCGTACGTCGCCAGCGATCGTGACTTATGCGCAGAGGCATCCGAACACGGCTATCTGACCAAAGACGCCCGTGGCGAGGATTACCACGTAGAGTTCGGTGAGTTTTACGCAGGCGTGGTCGATCTGACTCATCCCGCGGCCTATGAGTGGTTTAAAGACGTCATCAAGAAGAACCTGATTGAGCTGGGTTGTGGCGGCTGGATGGCCGATTTTGGCGAATATCTGCCTACTGATACTTTCCTGCATAACGGCGTCAGCGCGGAAATTATGCACAACGCCTGGCCCGCCCTGTGGGCGAAGTGCAATTACGAAGCCTTGCAGGAAACCGGCAAACTCGGCGAGGTGCTGTTCTTTATGCGCGCCGGATACACCGGCAGCCAGAAGTATTCGACCATGATGTGGGCGGGCGATCAGAACGTTGACTGGAGCCTGGATGACGGGCTGGCCTCGGTGATCCCGGCAGCTTTATCACTGGCGATGAGCGGCCACGGTCTGCATCACAGCGACATCGGCGGTTATACCACGCTGTTTGATATGAAACGCAGCAAAGAACTGCTGCTGCGCTGGTGCGATTTCAGCGCTTTCACGCCGATGATGCGCACCCACGAAGGCAACCGTCCGGGTGATAACTGGCAGTTTGACGGCGATGCGGAAACCATCGCGCATTTCGCCCGTATGACCGGCGTGTTCACCCATCTCAAGCCTTACATCAGACAGGCCGTGAAGCATAACAGCCAGAGCGGTTTGCCGGTGATGCGGCCGTTGTTCCTGCATTATGAAGACGATACCCGTACCTACACGCTGAAATACCAGTACCTGTTTGGCCGCGATCTGCTGGTGGCACCGGTGCATGAAGAAGGGCGCAGCGAGTGGTCGCTGTATCTGCCGCAGGATACCTGGATCAACGCCTGGACCGGTGAAACCCATCAAGGCGGCGATATCACAGTGGCCGCGCCGCTGGGTAAACCGCCGGTCTTTTATCGTGCAGACAGCGAGTGGGCAGCGCTGTTCGGCGAATTACGTTACCTCTGATAAGGCTCACCCGCCGGGGTTCAGGACATCGCTCCGGCAGGTGAAGGAGAATAATAATGAGTCAGACAACACCGGAAAACCCTGCGACCCTGCGCCTGCCTTTCAGGGAAAAACTGGCCTACGGCATGGGGGATTTAGGCTCCAATATCCTGCTCGATATCGGCACGCTGTATCTGCTGAAATTTTACACCGACGTGCTCGGCCTGCCGGGGACTTACGGCGGCATTATCTTTTTGATCGCCAAATTCTTTACCGCGTTTACCGATATGGGCACCGGCATCATGCTGGATTCTCGCCGTAAAATCGGGCCGAAAGGCAAATTCCGCCCCTTCGTGTTATACGCCGCGTTTCCGGTGACCTTGCTGGCGGTCGCCAATTTCGTCGGCACGCCGCTGGAGATCACCGGTAAAACCGTGGTGGCGACGCTGCTCTTCATGCTGTATGGATTATTTTTCAGCATGATGAATTGTTCCTATGGCGCGATGGTGCCTGCCATCACTAAAAATCCGGACGAACGCGCCTCACTGGCGGCATGGCGTCAGGGCGGAGCCACGCTGGGGCTGCTGTTGTGTACCGTCGGGTTTGTGCCGGTAATGAACCTGCTGGAAGGCAGTGCGCAGCGCAGTTATATTTTTGCCGCGACGCTGTTCTCGCTGGTGGGCTTGCTGTTTATGTGGTTGTGTTATGCCGGGGTGAAAGAGCGTTATGTCGACGCGCAGCCCGCCAGTCACACGCAAAAACCGGGGCTGTTGCAGTCATTCCGGGCGATTGCCGGTAACCGTCCGCTGTTCATTCTGTGCATCGCCAATCTCTGCACGCTGGGGGCGTTCAACGTCAAACTGGCAATTCAGGTGTATTACACGCAGTACGTGCTCAACGATCCGATCCTGCTCTCCTACATGGGCTTTTTCAGCATGGGATGCATTTTCATCGGCGTGTTCCTGATGCCCGCTGCCGTGCGGCGGTTCGGCAAGAAAAAAGTCTATATCGGCGGTCTGGCGCTGTGGATTGTCGGCGACATCCTCAACTACTTCTACGGCAGCGGCTCGGTCAGTTTTGTGGCGTTCTCCTGTCTGGCGTTCTTCGGCTCGGCGTTCGTCAACAGCCTGAACTGGGCGCTGGTCTCCGACACGGTGGAATACGGTGAATGGCGCACCGGCGTGCGTTCGGAAGGCACGGTCTACACCGGTTTTACCTTCTTCCGCAAAGTCTCGCAGGCGCTGGCGGGTTTCTTCCCCGGCCTGATGCTGACGCAAATCGGCTATGTGCCTAACGTCGTGCAGTCGGCGGGCACGCAGGAAGGGCTGCGCCAGCTGATCTTCATCTATCCCTGCGCGCTGGCGGCGATCACCATCGTGGCGATGGGCTGCTTCTATAACCTCAATGAGAAAATGTACGTACGCATCGTGGCCGAAATCGAGCAGCGCAAGCAGACGGCATAAGGCATTCACTGTGAGGATCGATTATGAAAGAGTGTCATCACCCTGATCCGCTGACGTTGCGTGAGAAGTGCGCCTATGGAATGGGCGATTTTGGCTCGAACCTGATGTTGTGTATCGGCACGCTGTATCTGCTGAAATTTTATACCGATGAACTGGGGATGCCGGCGTTTTATGGCGGCATCATCTTTCTGGTGGCGAAATTTTTCACCGCCTTCACCGATATGCTGACCGGCGTGTTACTCGATTCACGCCGCCGTATTGGCGCGCGGGGCAAGTTCAGGCCGTTTATTCTCTATGCCTCGGTGCCGGTCGGGCTGGTGGCGACCGCGCAGTTTATGGCGAATGATTTTGGCCTGCCGGTGAAGACGGCGCTCGCCACCGTACTGTTTATGCTGTTCGGCCTGTTCTACAGCCTGATGAACTGTTCGTACGGCGCGATGGTGCCCGCCATCACCAAAAATCCACACGAACGGGCACAGCTGGCAGCCTGGCGGCAGGGCGGCGCGACCCTCGGGTTGCTGCTTTGTACCGTCGGGTTTATGCCGGTGCAGGCATTGCTCGGCGCTTCACCGTCGGTGGGGTATTTCTCCGCCGCGCTGATTTTCGCCACCTGCGGCATTTTGTGTATGGGCTGGTGCTATCGCGGCGTGCGGGAACGTTACGTTGAACTCACGCCTGCGGGGCATAAATCCGGCATTCTGCGGTCGTTCCGCGCCATATTTCGCAATCCGCCCTTGCTGGTGTTGTGCCTCGCCAACCTGTGTACGCTGGCGGCGTTTAACATCAAACTGGCGATCCAGGTGTATTACACGCAGTACGTCCTCAACGATATTCATCTGCTGTCGTGGATGGGTTTTTTCAGCATGGGCTGCATTCTGGTCGGTGTCTTTCTGGTGCCGGGCTGCGTGAAACGGTTTGGTAAAAAACAGGTGTATCTGGGCGGATTACTGCTGTGGGCGACCGGCGATATCTTTAATTTCCTGTGGGGAAACAGCTCGCTGAGTTTTGTGCTGTTCTCCTGCATGGCGTTCTTTGGCACCGCCTTTGTCAACAGCCTGAACTGGGCGCTGGTGCCGGATACCGTCGATTACGGCGAATGGAAAACCGGCATCCGCGCCGAAGGCTCGGTGTATACCGGTTACACCTTTTCGCGAAAAATCTCCGCCGCGCTCGCCGGTTTTCTGCCCGGCATCATGCTGACCCAGATCGGGTATATCCCGAATGCGGTACAAAGCAGCGCGACTTTACTCGGCTTGCGCCAGCTGATCTTTATCTGGCCCTGCTTACTGGCGATCAGCGCGGCGATCATCATGGGCGTATTTTACAAACTCAACGAAGCACGCTTCGCCAAAATCATTGAAGAAATCGGTGCGCGTAAGAAAGGAGACATTCCCCGTCCTGTCATTGAGAAAGAAAAGACTTCTGTGTTAAGCCTGTAAATCGTTCAGGTTTGCTATGGTTAACCGAGGGCACTTTCGTGCCACGTAGCTTTCACGTTACAAGGAGAAACCCAAACATGACCAGTTCGGAACTGCTGACCTATTGCATGGGGAAACCCGGCGCAGAGCAAAGTGTGGAAAATCAGCGCGGTGCAAATCAGGTAAAAGTGGGCGACGCGATGTTTGCCATGGTGTGTGAAATCGATGGCCGCGAGGCGATTTCGCTGAAAACCAGCCCGGAGCTGGCTGAGCAATTACGCGCCCAACACCCGGATATCGTGCCGGGTGATCATCTCAATAAAGCGCACTGGAACACGGTGTTCCTCGACGGTTCGCTGCCCGATTCCCAGTTTTATTATCTGATCGACGGTTCCTATCAGCTGGTGGTCTCCGGCCTGCCGGAAGCCGTACGTCAGGAAATCGGCCGCTGATTTTGCGGCCACTGACCGCTGCTGAGCGTGGCGGGGGAGAAATCCACCGCTTCAGCCCGCCACGGCAACGCGGCGCGAAAACGCCACACACGGGTGATGTCCAGACTCCAGTAACGCTCTGCGCCCGCCGGTCCGGGAATGTCTTCCGGTTGCCAGTGGATCTGCGTGTGCCCCTGAACATGCAACAGGTCACCGTTTTCGAAATCGATAAACAGCAACGCTGCGCGCGGTTCTGCCAGTAAATTCCCCAGCGTATTCATATAACGGTTGCCGCGAAAATCCGGCACCCACAACCGGTTGCCCACCAGATGCGCAAACCCCGGCTGACCGCCGCGATGCGACACATCGGCACCGCCGTGGGCGTGGCTGGCGATAAAAAACGTATCGGCGCGGGCAATCAGTGCGCGGGCATCGTCATCCGGTTCGCTCATGTCTTCCCGTGCGGGAAGCGGCAAACGGACCGGCACATCGGCCAGTTTGCGGACCTGAATATACTGCGGACAATTGCCAAAACTCTGATCGACGAGGATCTCGAGGCGATTTTTATCCATGCGCCCGATCCTGCCGTTCACGCGGTTACGCCGCCGGTTGGAGAAATCGATCCCCAGCCCGCCGATCTGTTTCCCCGGCTGTAAGGCGGCCAGCGCCGGATCGTCATCCCGGCGCGGCGCATTGATCCGCAAATGGCTGTCATCCGGCGTACGGATAAACCCGGCGGGGCCGGTCAGCAGGGTTGCCACCGGCCAGCCGCCGTCATCCAGCGTCGAGATAAACAGATATGGCAAGGCGGCGAAAAACAGCCGGTGCTGTTCCGGCATCGCTTCGCGGATACCGTGCGCGGTGACGTCAAACCCTGCCATGTCCTGAGCCAGGATTTCGTCTGCATGGAAAGGATTATTCATCGTCTTTTACCCCGCAATTTCAGGCAGTGGCAACGCCGGAAGTGGCGTAAAGCCCGGCAGGCTTTCAATCCGTTTCAGCCAGCGTTGAATGGCCGGATAATCTGCCAGAGAAACCCCGCCTTCCGGTGCTGTGGCGACATAGCCGTAACAGGCCAGATCGGCAATCGTGGCGCGCTCCGTCGCCAGAAACTCCCGGCTTTCCAGATGCTGTTCAAGCTGCGGCAGGAATTTCGCCGTCACTTTCAGCGCACTTTCATACACTTCCGGTGCAGAAAACTGTTTCACCATGCGCGCAGAGGCCGGACCGTAGCGCACTTCACCGGCGGCGCGGGACAACCATTTTTGCACTTCAGCGGCCTGCAGCGGATCTTCCGGTAACCAGTGGCCGTCCGGCGCATAGCGTTTCACCAGATACACCAGAATCGCATTGCTGTCGGTGAGCACGTGTTCTGCGTCGATAAGTACCGGCACCTGTCGCAGCGGATTGAGTTGCGCGAATCCGGCGCTCTGACGCACTTCCTGACCGCCGTCTTTCGTCTCAAACGGCAGGCTGAGCATGTTCAGCAGCAGGGTCACGCGATGGCAGTGGCCGGAAAGCGGGGTACTGTAAAGTTGAATGGCGGGCATGGGCTGTCTCCTTTAGGGTCTGACGTCAAGATTACTCTTGCACTAAATGATTGTGATCCACGAAGATTGAAATTGAGCGTTTCACTTTGTGGAAGAATCTATGGACCGTTTAGACGAAATGGCGATTTTTGTCGCTGTACTTCAGTATGGCAGCCTGGCGGAAGCTGCCCGCAAACTTCACCGTTCGCCTCCGGCGATCACCCGCGCCATTGCCTCGCTGGAACACCGTTTTGGCGCGAGGCTGGTGGAGCGCACCACCCGCAGTCTGGCACCGACAGAAGCGGGCGCACGGCTGGCGGAAAAAGCCCGGCTGCTGCTCAGTCAGTATCAGAACGCGGTGGAAGATACGGCAGAAACCCAGCTCAGCGGCCTGCTGCGCATCACCGCGCCGGTGCAGTTCGGCCGTAAACACGTCGCGCCGCTGGTGATGGAATTTCTGGCGCAACATCCTGATATGCAAATTGAAATGATGTTCAATGACCGCAATCTCGATCTGATCGACGAAGGGCTGGATCTGGCGGTGCGTATCGGCCATCAGGAAGATTCAGGCAAAGTGGCGCGCAAGGTCGCCGAAGTCACCCGCGTGCTGGTCGCCAGCCCGGCGTATCTGGCGCAGCATGGCGAGCCGCAGCATCCGTCGGAACTGGCCGCGCATCAGACGGTGATGGGCACGCTGCGCACGCAAATCCGCGAATGGCGTTTCGGGCCGTACGAGGACGAACTGCGCGTCCGGTTGTCGCCGCGTCTGCTCTCCAATGACGTGGAATCCCAGTTGCTGGCGGTGCGCAGCGGGCAGGGGATCGCGCGGCTATTGTCGTATCAGGTGAGTGACGATGTGCAGGCGGGCACGATGGTGCGGATCCTGACGGATTTCGAGCCGCTTCCGTTGCCGATACAACTGATGGCGCAGCATGTGCAGCAAATGCCGCGCAAGGTGCGGACATTCTGGGACTTTGCTTATCAGCGGCTGAGTGCGCTTCCGCAACTTCATGCGTTAGACGCATCCTCTGAACAGTGATGCGGATCACGCTCGCGGGCGGCAAAAATAACCTACTCTGAGAGTTGTGCAAAAACAGTGAGTTACTTGAGGACCGGTGTCCGTTTGCTCACGCCAACCCAGAAGGAAAGGATGATGACCCGTAACCGGCTGAATCTTGCCACGCTTTTGATTCTGGCGCTCAGTGCGCCGTTCCCCCTGACCGTCTCTGCGCAAAGTCTGCCGCAGGATCCTGATGCGTCGGTGCCTGCGAAGCATTACATCACGGCGGTAAATCCCGATTTAACCATCACTTACCGGCTGTATGCGCCGACCGCCGAACATGTCGATGTGGTGACCGGTGCCACGCCGGTGACCTACATTCCGCATCAGATGACCAAAGACGATAAAGGCGTCTGGAGCTGGACATCGGATGCCCAGAAACCTGATCTGTATGAATATTTCTTTAATGTCGATGGCTTGCGGATTGCCGATCCGGGCAGTGCGATGCCAAAACCGCAGCGTCAGGTGAACACCAGCCTGATCCTGGTGCCGGGCAGTATTCTGGATGTGAAAAACGTGCCGCACGGCGAAGTCCGCACGCTGACCTATCATTCCGCCGCGCTGAATTCCGAACGTCAGGTCGCGGTATGGACGCCGCCGGGTTACAGCGATGCCTCAACGCCGCTGCCGGTGCTTTATTTTTACCACGGTTTTGGCGACACCGGCCGCTCGGCGCTGGATCAGGGGCGCATTCCGCAAATCATGGATAACCTGCTGGCGGAGAAAAAAATCGCGCCGATGCTGGTGGTCATTCCGGATACCGAGACCGATGCCAAAGGCGTGGTGCCGGAGGATTACGTCACCAAAGATCGCCGCAAGGAATTCTATCCGCGCAATGCTGCCGCCGCCGATAAAGAACTGACCGGTGACATTATCCCGCTGATTTCCAAAACTTTCCGCGTACGTGATGACGCCGCAGGACGCGCTTTGGCGGGGCTTTCACAGGGCGGCTATCAGACGCTGGTCAGTGGCATGACCCACCTCGATCAGTTCGGCTGGCTGGCGACACTCAGCGGTGTCAGCACCACGACGGTGCCGAATGGCGACGTAGAGAAACGCTTCGCCGAACCGGAGAAAATCAACGCGCAGCTGAAAAACTTCACCGTGGTTGTCGGTGAGAAAGATGTGGTGACGGGCAAGGACATTGCCGGACTGAAAACGGAGCTGGAAGAGAAAAAGATTAAATTCGATTACCACGAATACCCGAATCTCGGCCATGAAATGGACGTCTGGCGCCCGGCCTACGCGGAATTTGTGCAGAAGATATTTAAGTGATCTCAGCGTGTAAAGTCACTTTTAGTGTATAAAGCATTACAGTTTATACTGTAAAAAATGGCTTTACACGGATCCGCAAATGACACAGAAAATAACTGAACTGGTCGGTTACCTTGAAACGGTCTTAGGCTTTCGCACCACAGCTACTGAAGTGAAATTATCGGTGTCATTCAATCTTCAGGCGTTGTTTGGTTTCTACGAGCTGGAAGTAAGTGTGCCGGGTGGCGAGCCTCTGGCTCTGCTGGCGGCTTTACAGCAGGATGACACCTATCCGGGTATTGTCGCGCTCAGGAAGCGTCTGTCACTTATTGAAAAGGTGACAGATAAGGTCGTTGTCTATGTCTGCGAAAATATGAATCTGGCGGAACGCCGCAGCCTTATTGACCATCACATTAATTTCATCGCGATCAAAAAGCAGTTCTTTGTTCCTGAGTTAGCCATGGATTTGCGTGATGCCTTCAGAATTCGCAAAAAAAGCGCTGGCAAAGAAGGGCAAAGTGATTTTTCTCCTGCCACTCAGGCTATGCTCATCCAGCTGTTGTTGGATGAGTCTTTTTTCAAACCCGGCATGACTTTTACGGCTGAGCAGTTAATGGGCTCATACCAGTACAGCCGCGTGACGCTCTCCAAGGCCATTTCTGAACTGACAAAATCCGGGCTTCTTGCGTCAACGCAGGTGAAAGATTTTTCGACCCGATTGTATTCGCTCAGATTTTCACGTTCAGAGACCTTTGAAAAAGCCCTTCTGCTGATGCGCAATCCGGTTAAGAAAGCCGTCCGGGTTAATCAAATCCCACCATTAGATGCGGGAGTTTGTTATGCCGGAGACAGTGCCTTAGCGGAATATACCCTGCTTGCCCACAGCGCTAAGCCCGTGTTTGCGATGACCCGGGAAGTGTTCACTTCACTCGTTAAGAATGGAGAATTTGATGAAGTCACTCATATTGACAGCGCTGTGGCGACAGTTGAAATCTGGCGCTATCAGAGCCCTAAAGCCTCAATACATATTGTTGATGAGATATCGCTTTATCTGACTCAGAAAGACAGTAAGGACGAGCGCGTCAGGTTGGCGCTCAGCGAATTAAGGGAGCAATACGCATGGATGAAATTCGGGGATTAAAGCTGTTTGGCGAGTTCTTTAAAGATTATCAGGACCAATACGTTCTCATCGGGGGTGTTGCCTCATGGATCACCATGGATGAAGCGGGGGAAGAGTTTCGGGCCACCAAAGACCTGGATATTGTGCTTATTATCGAGGCCCTGAACCCTGATTTTGTCAGCCGGTTTTGGGCGTTTATAAAGTCAGGCAACTATGAGATCCGCCAGACCGGTGAGGGAAAGCCGATTTTCTACCGGTTCGGTAAACCTGACAACACCACTTATCCCGTCCAGATCGAACTGTTCTCGCGTTCTCCACAGGGAATGGAACACCCGGAAGATTTACAGATTATCCCGATCCCCAAAGATGAAGGTATTTCCAGCCTCTCTGCCATCCTCCTCGATGAACATTATTATTCCTTCCTTAGGGAGGGCGTCCTGCGCACGGAATTAGTCTCCTATATCGGAGCAGACAGGTTAATTCCTTTAAAAATGAATGCGTGGTTGGATCTGTCAACCCGCAAGGCGGCAGGAGAAGCTGTGGATTCCCGTGTTGTGAATAAGCACAGAAATGATGTGATCCGGTTATCAGGTCAGCTAACAAGAAAGGCCGTCACCCTTCCCGGGAACATCCGGGCTGACATGGAAAATTTTCTCACAAAATTGCCAGATGAGAATATTGATCTCAGGTCACTGAATGAGCGGGGCTGTGTAGAAGACGTCATCAAAAGGATCAGAGAAGGATTTGGTCTGTAAGCATGGCAAACAAAAAGGCCTTCCGTCGGGAAGGCCTTTTACTTCATCAAAACTTTAAGCGCTTTTCTTCGCCTGCTGGCTGTGGCGTTCCAGCAGCGGTTTCAGGAAGCGTGCGGTATGCGATTCTTTGCATTCCGCGACGGTTTCCGGCGTCCCGGCGACCAGGATCTGACCGCCGCCCGCGCCGCCTTCCGGCCCGAGATCGACAATCCAGTCCGCGGTTTTAATCACGTCCAGATTGTGTTCAATCACCACAATGGTGTTGCCCTGATCGCGTAACTGATGCAGCACTTCCAGCAGTTGCTGAATATCGGCAAAGTGCAGGCCGGTGGTCGGTTCGTCGAGAATATACAACGTCTGACCGGTGCCGCGTTTTGACAGCTCACGCGCCAGTTTCACGCGCTGCGCTTCACCGCCGGACAGCGTGGTCGCTGACTGGCCGAGGCTGATGTAGGTCAGACCGACGTCGATCAGCGTCTGCAATTTACGCGCAAGGGCAGGGACGGCATCGAAGAAATCACGCGCTTCTTCAATGGTCATCTCCAGCACTTCGTGGATGCTCTTGCCTTTGTATTTAATTTCCAGCGTTTCGCGGTTATAGCGTTTGCCTTTGCACTGATCGCACGGCACATAAATATCCGGCAGGAAGTGCATTTCGACTTTGATCACGCCGTCGCCCTGACAGGCTTCGCAGCGTCCGCCTTTGACGTTGAAACTGAAACGGCCCGGCGTATAACCGCGCGAACGGGATTCCGGTACACCGGCAAACAGTTCGCGCACCGGCGTGAAAATACCGGTGTACGTCGCCGGGTTGGAACGTGGTGTACGGCCAATCGGGCTCTGGTCGATGTCGATGACTTTATCGAAATGCCCCAGGCCTTCAATTTCGCGATACGGTGCCGCTTCGGCAATGGTCGCGCCATTCAGTTCGCGCTGTGCCAGCGGGAACAGCGTGTCGTTAATCAGCGTCGATTTACCGGAACCGGATACGCCGGTGATGCAGGTAAACAGGCCTACCGGCAGCGTCAGCGTGACGTCTTTCAGGTTGTTGCCTTTGGCGCCGGAAAGTTTCAGCACTTTGGTGGCATCTGCCGGAACACGCTGCGCCGGGACGGAGATTTCACGTTTACCGCTGAGGAACTGGCCGGTCAGTGAATTCTCGGTCGCCATAATGTCTTCTGCGGTGCCTTCTGCCACCACTTCGCCACCGTGCACGCCCGCACCCGGACCGATATCAATAATATGGTCAGCGGCGCGGATCGCGTCTTCGTCGTGCTCGACCACAATCACGGTATTACCGAGGTCGCGCAGATGGATCAGGGTTTCCAGCAGACGCTCGTTGTCGCGCTGATGCAGGCCGATAGACGGCTCATCCAGCACGTACATCACGCCCACCAGACCGGCACCAATCTGGCTCGCCAGACGGATACGCTGGGCTTCGCCGCCGGACAGCGTTTCCGCAGAACGGGACAGCGAGAGATAGTTCAGACCAACGTTCACCAGGAATTTCAGGCGATCGCCGATCTCTTTCAGCACTTTTTCCGCAATTTTGGCGCGCTGACCGCTGAGTTTCATATTGCGGAAGAAATCCATCGCATGACCGATGCTGAAATCAGAGATTTCCGGCAGCGTGGTTTCTTCCACGAACACGTTACGCGCTTCCTCGCGCAGGCGGGTGCCCCGGCAGGACGTACATGGACGGTTGCTGATGTATTTCGACAGTTCTTCACGTACTGCGCTGGATTCCGTTTCTTTATAACGGCGCTCCATATTGTGCAGCACGCCTTCAAACGGATGGCGACGAATCGAAGTATCACCGCGATCGTTGATGTATTTGAATTCAATGGTGGTTTTGCCGGAACCGTGCAGGATGGCGTGCTGCACATCGCTGCTCAGTGCGTTAAACGGCGCTTCCACGTTGAAATCATAATGCTCACCGAGAGAGCGCAACATCTGGAAGTAATAGAAGTTACGGCGATCCCAGCCACGGATTGCACCGCCCGCCAGTGAAAGCTCAGGGTTCTGCACCACGCGATCAGGGTCGAAGAACTGCTGCACGCCCAGACCGTCACAGGTCGGACAGGCACCGGCCGGGTTGTTGAACGAGAACATCCGCGGTTCCAGCTCGCGCATGCTGTAGCCACACACCGGACAGGCGAAGTTGGCAGAGAACAGCATTTCTTCGGCTTTCGGATCATCCATATCGGCGACCACGGCGGTACCGCCGGAAAGCTCGAGCGCGGTTTCAAAGGATTCCGCCAGACGCTGCGCCAGATCATCACGCACTTTAAAGCGGTCAACGACCACTTCAATGGTGTGTTTCTTCTGCAATTCTAATTTTGGCGGATCGGACAAATCACAGACTTCGCCATCAATACGTGCACGGATATAGCCCTGCGACGCCAGGTTTTCCAGCGTCTTGGTGTGCTCACCCTTGCGGTCTTTAATGATGGTCGCCAGCAGCATCAGACGCTGGCCTTCCGGCTGCGCCAGTACGTTATCCACCATCTGGCTGACGGTCTGGGCTGACAGCGGAATATTATGATCCGGGCAGCGCGGCTCGCCCACGCGGGCAAACAGCAGACGCAGGTAGTCGTGGATTTCGGTGATGGTCCCGACGGTAGAACGCGGGTTGTGTGACGTTGATTTTTGCTCAATCGAAATCGCCGGAGACAGACCTTCAATATGGTCGACGTCCGGTTTTTCCATTAAGGATAAAAATTGGCGTGCGTAGGCCGACAGCGACTCGACGTAGCGGCGCTGGCCTTCGGCGTACAGCGTATCGAACGCCAGAGAGGACTTGCCTGAACCGGATAAGCCGGTGACAACAATCAGTTTGTCGCGCGGGATAATCAGGTTGATATTCTTGAGATTATGGGTGCGTGCGCCCCGAACTTCGATCTTATCCATTCATCATTCCCGGATTAACTTGATAGCTCACCGTGCCGGTGACCGCCGTGAAAACCAGTTTCGCGCCAGCCATCGAATCGGGCACAGAGAAGAACGTAACGCGCAATTATGACACAAATCACAGCCCATGCCACCCCAAAACCTGAATGTATATCCAGTACTCGATGTAACGATGGAATGTTTGCTGAACAATCTGGAAAGAAAATCGCAACGTTTTACATCCGTGGTACGAAGGCACCGTTTTGTGGTTATAATGTCGCGAAGTGAGTTCCTCACACCCCAAACTGTGGTTTCAGCCACGACATACATCATCAGGAGAATCCACATGGCCAGCAGAGGCGTAAACAAAGTTATTCTCGTCGGTAATCTGGGGCAAGACCCGGAAGTCCGCTACATGCCTAACGGCGGCGCGGTTGCCAACATCACTCTGGCAACGTCTGAAAGCTGGCGTGACAAAGCCACCGGCGAGCAGAAAGAAAAAACCGAATGGCACCGTGTTGTGCTTTTCGGCAAATTAGCGGAAGTCGCAGGCGAATACCTGAAGAAAGGTTCTCAGGTTTACATCGAAGGCGCACTGCAAACCCGTAAATGGACCGATCAGGCTGGCGTTGAAAAATACACCACCGAAGTTGTCGTTAACGTGGGCGGCACCATGCAGATGCTCGGCGGCCGTGCCGGCGGCGGCGCACCAGCAGGTGGCGGTCAGCCATCCGCAGGCGGCCAGCAAGGCGGTTGGGGTCAGCCTCAGCAACCACAAGGCGGCAACCAGTTCAGCGGCGGCCAGCAGGCTCGTCCGGCTGCGCAAAACAACGCGCCAGCACAGAACAACGAACCACCAATGGATTTCGACGACGATATCCCGTTCTGATTGTTTGCCTTCGGGCATCAACGTTCAGAACAACAAAAAGCCCCGAAAGGGGCTTTTTGCTATCCGGCATTCAGAAATCTTTAATCCCTCACACTTTCCCAACCGCCCCGAACACCAGCCGTCCCTGATGGAATGTCGCCTTCACATCTGACACCCGCGCGACCGCTTCGGCGGAGCAACTGGCGTCGACCAGGATCATTTCGGCGTTATCGTTGATCGCAGGCCACTGGCGTTTGCCGCTGTCGTCGAGCGGCAGCACGTTGCCGGTGGCGATGGCGAGAGAGCGGGTCAGGCCGAATTCGTCGGAGTTGCCGTAGAGCTGGGCGTAGAGGCTGGCTTTTTCCAGCATGCTGCCGGTGCCGAACGGTGACCAGTGGTCGATCACGCTGTCGGTGCCAGTCATGACAAATACGCCGTTCTGACTGAGCTGCGGCAGTGGCATGTTCAGTTTGCCGAGCGGGATAGTCGAGGCGACGGTGAACTGCTGTTCGGCAAGCCCGGCGATCACTTCATCGAGTTCCGCGCCCTGCATCATCGCCAGGGCAAAACCGTGGCTGAGCGTCACTTTGCCTTTCAGCTGCGGGTTTTTCTCCACGGTCTGAATCATGTATTTCACCGCCGCAATCCCGGCGGGCGTGGTTTCATGCAGATGAATATCCACGCCTTTGTGGGTATCCAGCGCAATCTGGAACATCGCATCGAGGGATTTTTCCATTGCGCCGTCCACGTTAGTCGGGTCCAGCCCGCCGACGTACTGCACGCCCATTTGCATGGCTTCACGCATCAACCCATCGACTTTCGAATGCAGCAAACCGTGCTGCGGAAACGCCACGATTTCACAGCTGAAATCCTGCTGATGTTTTTCCAGCGCACGCTTCAGATGCTCAAGACTTTTCAGGCCGCTGACCGGATCGATATTGCAGTGGCTGCGCGCCACCGTGGTGCCTTTGGAATGCAGCAGGCCGATGATCGCTTCGGCGTGTTCCACCGACGTCGGCAACAGTTGGGGGATCAGCACCTGTTCGCGGGCAATCATGTCCATGATAGTTTTGCCTTTGCGCGGACGCGGCGCTTGCCATTTGCCGCCGTAGAAGGTTTTGTCGAGGTGAATGTGCATGTCGCGCGTGGCGGGCAGCAGGAGTAATCCTCTGGCATCAAAAGCCGGCAAGGTGCTGGCGGGGGCGTCTTTTGCCGGCTGGATCGCCACGATTTTGCCGTTGTTGATCTCCAGGTTGTACAGCCCGGTTTGGGTGGCAATAACGATATCGCCTTCGCGCTCAAAACCCTCTTCCAGCCGCACATTGCGCAACTGGTAATGCGGCGCAGAAATCGCGTTGATCTGGCTGGTATCGTCACATTTTTCGTTCATGGCACCCGGTTTGAACGGGGAGGCCGATGCCATGCCTGCCGTGAGCAGCGCGCCGGTGGCGGTGATTTTGGCGCTGTGCGAGAGAAAATGTCTGCGGCTTTGTTGCTGAGGATTTTGCACGTCGAATTCCTTAATCATGATGCGGGAGGATGCTGGCTTTCCCTTCACCTTAAAAGATGACGCCGGTTCCGGCTGTGATGTTTCCCACTGCCTGCCAGTGGAAAACACAATAGCTAGCTGAGCTGGCAAAAATCCTTTAGTTTTCCGGCCAGTGCGATTTGTGCAGGCGTCGCGTCGGGGCGGTAAAACAGCGCCAGTTCTACGTTATCCACCGGCGGCAATCCGCTTTCTGCCCCTAAAATCCGGTGCTCCGGCTGGCGGCAACTGGCGGGCAATAAAGTGACGCCTAATCCGGCTGCACTGGCCGCAACCAGCGCGGCGAGGCTGGCGCTGCTGTAACTGATGCGCCAGCTGCGCCCGAGAGCATCCAGTGCCTGACAGAGTTCCTCGCGGTATAGCCCGTTGAGCGGAAACAGCACCAGCGGGATCGGATCCCGTTCAAATGCCGGAAACGCGGCGCTGTCGAGCCACAACATCGGCTCGGGACGCGCGGCGTTGGCCTTCTCACCGGTCAGTTGTTTCACCAGAATGATGTCCAGCATCTCCTGCTGCCAGGCGCGGCGCAGTTCGTGGCTCAGGCCGCTGGTGACATCGAGGCGGATATGCGGATGGGCGCGGCTGAACTGCGCCAGAAGGGAAGTGGTCGCTGCGGCAAAATCCTCCGGCACGCCGAGACGCACCACGCCGTCCGGCCACTGGTCGCTCAGCGCGTCATGTGCTTCACCGTTCAGCGCGATAATCCGCCGTGCATAACCGAGCAACCGTTCGCCTTCTTCCGTCAGTTGCACCTGATGAGACGTGCGTTCCAGCAACGGTTTGCCCAGCGCGTCTTCCAGTCTGCGGATTTGCTGGCTGACCGTCGATTGCGACAGGTATACGCGGTCGGCGGCGCGGGTAAAACTGCCGGTTTCGCAGACGGCGACAAAACTGAGTAACTGCTGCGGGCTGAACATCGGATAGCGATTCATTTTATAAATACTTATGGTTTGGGTATTCGAAATATCAATACCCGGCAGAGTATCAACCTTCGCCCTCCTGCACCAGAGTGACTCACTGCGCCGCGTTTACATCATTCCTGCTCCAAAAGAGCGCCTCGTTTTAGGGCATTTCGCCTGTCCTTCGGCCGTTACAGATTTACCTTAAGATTGTATACAAGGCTTCGGCGGCAAATTGCTTTTCTGGTACAGAAATTGCTTTTCCCTAAAGAGACTCAGGGGAGAAAAATATGAAAGCGATCGTGATTGGTGGCGGTATTGGCGGTGCATGTGCGGCGATTGCGCTGAAGCGTTTTGGTATCGAAACGGCGGTATACGAGGCGGTGAAGGAGATCAAACCGGTGGGCGCGGCGATTTCCATCTGGCCTAACGGCGTGAAGTGCCTGAATTATCTCGGCATGAAAGAGGCGCTGCGCGAACTCGGCGGCAACATGCGCTTTATGGCGTACAAAGAGTATCAGCAGGGACAGACCATGACGCGGTTCAGCATGGATCCGCTGATCCAAAGCGTCGGCGAACAGCCCTATCCGGTGGCGCGCGCGGAACTTCAGTCGATGCTGCTCGAGACGTATGGCCGCGATCAGGTGCAGTTCGGCAAGCGCGTCACACACGTTGAGGAATCCGCCGACAGCGTAACCGCCTGGTTTGACGACGGCACGTCTGCGACCGGCGATCTGCTGATCGCTGCCGACGGTACTCATTCCATTATCCGCCAGCACGTTCTGGGTTATGCGACAGAGCGCCGCTACGCCGGTTACGTCAACTGGAACGGTCTGGTGGAAATTGACGAAAGCATCGCGCCAGCCGATCAGTGGACAACGTTTGTCGGCGAGGGCAAACGCGTTTCGCTGATGCCGGTGAGCGGCAACCGTTTCTATTTCTTCTTTGATGTGCCGCTGCCGAAAGGCTTGCCGCAGGATCGCACGACAGTATGCGATGATTTGCAGGGCTATTTTGCGGGCTGGGCGGAGCCGGTGCAGAAGCTGATCCGCCAGATCAATCCGGAAACCACCAACCGCGTCGAAATCCACGACATCGAACCCTTTATGCAACTGGTCAAAGGCCGGATTGCACTGCTCGGTGACTCCGGTCACAGCACCACACCGGATATCGGGCAGGGCGGCTGCGCGGCGATGGAAGATGCGGTGGTGCTGGCCAATATGCTGCAAACCAATTCGTTAGGCATTGAAGATGCACTGCTGCGATATCAGGAAAAACGCGCGTATCGCGTGAAGGATCTGGTACTGAAAGCGCGTAAACGCTGCGATGTCACCCATGGCAAAGAAATGGCCGTGACCGAACAATGGTACGAAGATCTGAAAACCGAAACCGGCGAACGCATTCTCTCCGGAATGTGCGAAACCATTCTGGGCGGCCCGCTGGAGTAGCGCGGGACGTCAAAGAAACAACTTTTTACACATCCTTAAAGTTTCCTGTGTTTTTGCCGAAAATAGCATCAGAAGGATCAAGGTATCCACTGGCGCTATGGCGCAAAAACATAGGGACTCATCGGGATGACAGTTATCTCTGCGACAGGTAATCAGGCGCTTAATACGCTGGTTACGTCAACAAAATCACTGACGGCAGTCACTACTACAGCCAGTCAGCAGCAGGCTTCAACGACACAATCCACCGCAGTGATGATCGGCCAGACGGAATCTGCGTCGCCGGTATACAGCTTCACCAAACCGGCACTGGTCTGGGAACGTTCTTCCAGTGATCTGATGTCTTCAAAGCTCGCATCCAATTTCAGCAACGCCGGCAATGCGGCGCGGTTTACCGGACTCGGTGCGGCGCTGCTTGAACGATTTACTACCGACAGCGGCAGTTATTCCCAGTCGGTGATGAAGCAGACTTCCGCTCAGTCAGCCAGTTCAGCGGGCAACGTCGCCGCACAAACCCAGCTTCATACCAAAGCCGATAATCAGATAAGCCTGAGCATTAAAACCGCCAGCGGCGCGCTGGTCGATATCACGCTCAGCAGTGATGATGATGCGCTTGGTGTACAGATGAATGTCAGCAAAGGCACGCTCAGCGATACGGATCGTAAAGCGCTGGCCGGACTGGCAGAAGGTTTTCAGAAAGCGATTGATGGCCTGACGGCACAGCCGCCGAAACTGGATCTGAGCGGGCTGACGAAGTTTGATACCTCGGCGTTGTCGTCGGTGGATTTACATGCCTCGCTGGGCACCACCCATACCCAGACGCTGGATTTCCACGCCGATGCGAATACGCGCTCAGTCAAATCGACCGGTGTGGCTGGCACGGTAGATATCAGCGTGGACATGAGTCAACGCGCACTGCTGGGCACCGATAATCAGCAGAAACAGGCGCTGAACAGTTATCTGAAGCAAATCAACAGCGCAGGCAATCGCGGCAATGCCGATGAATCGCTGATGGCCATGTTCAAAGATACCTTTACCGCCCTGAACAG
Organism: Rahnella victoriana; assembly: GCF_021276285.1. NCBI lineage: Bacteria > Pseudomonadati > Pseudomonadota > Gammaproteobacteria > Enterobacterales > Yersiniaceae > Rahnella > Rahnella victoriana. The sequence continues at coordinate 1,235,377 of NZ_CP089919.1, read as the reverse complement.
CAATTACGGCGATACGGCGACGACATACAAAACCCGTGGCTCAGAGCCGGTGTATTTCTCGCTGACCAAAACCGATAAAAACATGATGACGGGGCTGGCGGATTTCACGGCGTCCATCTCACAGACGCCGGTCGATACCACCAATCCGATGCGCCCGGACGAAACCGATACGTTCTCTTATCAGGTTTCTCAAACCAGCAGCATCACCGGTACGGGTACGCAGGATCGCAATATCACCCAGAAGCAGCAGTCGCATCTGGTCGCCAGTTACCATCAGTCGCTGACGCCGGGTTTACAGCTGAACCTGACCAGCGACCGGAATTCGCAGAATTACCTGTACTATCAGATTGATGACTCGGCAGAAAGCACGACGTCCGTGCAGTATCACAAAGGGGCGCTGGTGAGTGCGTCGGTCGATCAGTCGGCCAGCCACTTAACGCATATTCAGAAATATGTGAAAGGCGCGCTGGAATCCGACACCACCACGCCGGAAATCACGTCGAAAACCACTGACCTGCTCGGCAAGCTGCAATCCGCCTGGGAAAATAATGCCCCGCGCATGTCGTTCCAGGATTACCTGAATCATCAGACCCTGCCTGATCTCAGCAGTCTGGTATTGATGGAATCTGATCCTGCGGTATTAAAAAATCATTAACCATTGCAGTAACGTAATTAAATAAACGGAAAATATAAGCCTCTCTGAATATTTCAGGGAGGCTTTTTATTTCTGGAAGTGTGATATTTCTTCAGTTAAAAATCATTTTTACCAATATCATATAAATGAAGTTATTTGATGGGTCATGTGAATGTATTTATTATGAATTATATATTTCAATAATAGCTGAGGTCTAAAATGATAGAATGTGGTGGAGGTTCCGTAACTTTCGGCCAGCAGAGTATCAATACCATTGAAGAAATACGTCGAAAGAGAAAATTGGGAACATTACTTCAGGCACTGAATGCAACTAGTGTTCTTTATTCTATTTTCGTTAAAAATAATTCATTAACCAGTAGTTTTTACGTTACACAACAAGATTTCTTTATGTTTTCTCAGGCAGCGAAAGGAACCGGTGACCTTGTCAGGAACTTGATATATAGAGATATCGAAATGCTAATATTAACAACTGGATTGCAAGGTGAGGAACGTGCTTTTTGGATGTGTATGAAGGACAGTCTTCGTTAAACATTTAAGGAATGAATGTGAAGCTCTTAACATTAACCGCACTCTTACTCTTTTTTCCTCTGAGCGTATTTGCCACTCAGGGTATCTCGCCTGAGCAATTAAGACTAAAGCAGGCAATGCAATCTGCGATGGACAGCCTGGGCAGACAAACCACGCTGTGTGACAAAAAAGAGCAACAAAAGCCGAAAATTACCGCAGAAGATCTGAAGCCTTTTGATCGGGAAACGATATCTACTGCGCTTATTTACTTTAAAAATGAATCGCTGAAATCCTGTATTCAACAGCAAGAATATGAATATATGCTGAGTATGATTGCATATGCGGGCAGTTTTCCTGAAAGCACACATAGCGGGCAAGATTATCAAACAGTGATCGAATCTTTGATTGTCCTTTCGCCGGGCGCAAATCCCTCTGTGATAAAAACAGAAGGTCGGTTTTTAGCTTTACCAGCACCTTTACAGGAAAAACTTAAACAGACATTCCAGTCGAAAACCTTCGATCTCGAATTCGTGCTCAATTATTACGACACCCACGGGCAGGGAAAAAGTAAATCCTGATCCAGTGCTAACGTATTAACAGCCCCATCCGGGGCTGTTCTTTTCTCTTTAGTGCTTACCTGGGTATCTCAAATTTCGTCCCTTTCACCACGATTTCATCAAATTGCAGGTGATGCATAAATTCGCGCAAAATAAGCAGCGTGGCGGCGAAATCATTACCGTCCGGGATGCCTTCGAAATGGGCAGGACGGCCATTAATCACCAGCGCCAGCCGGTCGAAAGTGCGTTCAACGGCGTCGAGGGATAAGGTCATTATTTCGTTTCCTGCTTCACCGGCAATGCGGGCCAGCGCGCGGATATCGTTGTCTGTGCTGAACAGTTTGGCGTCCGGCGGAATGTCATGCCGGATACGAATTACTTCGTCCTCGACCACCATAATGGCGGTTTCCATTTCATCCGGCGTCGGCGGAGAATGGCGGAAATACCCGACGGATGTCAGTTGTGAGCCCAGTGTCAGGAGCAAACTTTTATCTTCGTTATCATCACTACGGACGATAACTTGCGTTTCTTCGCTGCCGATATGCAGCAATACAGCAGGTGTGGTCATCGGCATCTCCCAATCGTTAACGTTGTGACGTCAGGCTTTCTGAGCAGAAAAACTATCATGTCAGATGCGGATCGCGCCGCGCAAACTCTTTCACCATCCAGTCGATAAATACCCGCACGCGTGGCGAAAGCTGGCGGTTGCGCGGATAAAGCAGGGAAACCGGCAGCGAACCGGCCGGATAATCCGCCAGAATCTGCACCAGACTGCCCTGCGCCAGATCTTCCAGCAGGCCGTAATGCGGCACCTGAATAATCCCCATCCCGCGCCGTGCCGCTTCTTTCATGCTTTCCGCGCCGTTGACCGACAAACTGGTCGGCAGCATAACGTCACGCAGTTTACCTTGCTGCTGAAACACCAGCGGCAACAGACCACCGGTCGCACTGGACCGGAAACCAATCATCCGGTGACCGGCGAGATCGTCCGGTGTTTCCGGTATGCCAAAACGTTGCAGATAATCCGGGCTGGCGCAGGTAATTTCCGGCAACGTACCGAGCGGCCGCGCCACCATATCGCTGTCTTTCAGCTCTCCGGCGCGGATCACACAATCGATGCCTTCCCGCACCAGATCCACCAGCCGGTCGCCTTCGCTCATGTAAAACTCAATGTCGGGATACTGCGCCAGAAAATCCGGTAAGCCGGGCAGCAGAAAATGTCGCGCCATCGAACCGTGTACATCCACCCGCAATAACCCTTTCGGCTGCGCACCGGCAAAGGCCATTTCGGCATCTTCCACATCCGCCAGAATACGCAGACAGCGCTGGTAATAGGCTTCGCCATCCAGCGTCGGACTGACGTGACGGGTAGTGCGTTGCAGAAGCCGGATGTTGAGCCGCGTCTCTAGCTGCTTAATTGCGTCGGTCACCGTCGAGCGTTTCAGGTTCAGCGCCTGTGCGGCCTGGGTAAAACTGCGCAGTTCCACCACGCGGGTGAATAACTGCATGCTGTCGAGTTTATCCATGATGATTGTTCGCCTTTTTCGGATAGTGATAACGAATATCGGGTAATTATCCGGCAGCGTCAATCGGCTACGCTTTCTTCAGCAGCAATGAATCCGGACAACTCAAAAGGAAATACCTCATGACTTCATCAAAACAGAAAGTCGCCCTGGTCACCGGCGCATCCCGTGGTATCGGCGCAGCGATTGCGCAGCGTCTGGCGCGGGACGGTTTTACCGTGATTGTGAACTATTCACGCGGTGCGGCAGAGGCCGACGCGGTGGTCAGCAAGATTGAACGGGCAGGCGGCAAGGCCATCAGCGCGCAGGCGGATGTCAGCGACGCGGCGGCGGTCAGCCGGATGTTTGCCAGTGCGGAACAGGCGTTTGGCGGCGTGGATGTGCTGGTCAATAACGCGGGCATTATGACGCTTTCTGCCATCGCCGATACCGACGATGCGGCCTTCGATCGCCTTATCGACATTAATCTGAAAGGGACCTTCAACACCCTGCGTGAGGCGGCGAAACATCTGCACAATGGCGGGCGCATCATCAACTTTTCATCGACGGTGGTGGGGTTGTATCAGCCGACGTACGGCGTGTATGCCGCAACCAAAGCCGCTGTCGAGGCGCTGAGCCGTGTGCTGACCAAAGAAATGCGCGGCCGCCAGATCACCGTCAATACCGTTGCGCCCGGCCCGACGGCAACGGATTTATTCCTCAACGGCAAATCGGATCAGCTGGTGGACACCATCGCCAAAACCTCACCGCTTGAGCGCCTCGGTCAGCCGGAAGACATCGCCTCCGTGGTCGCCTTCCTCGCCGGTCCCGACGGTGCCTGGGTGAACGGCCAGACGCTGAAGGCGAATGGCGGGATTATTTAACATTCCTGTTTAAGCCTGAAAGATAAATAGTCTGAATGCAGCTCGCAAAAGCCTGTAACGAAAATAACGTTACGGGCTTTTCGTTGTATACTCTTTGTAGATACAACGGTGGAGGAATGAACATGCGAACTCAGGCCACATTACAGAAATGGGGTAACAGCATCGCGCTACGGTTGTCAGGAAATTTGAAGTCAATTCCACAATTCGAAGAAGGCGATGTTGTTGATATCGAGATTTCTGAAGAGGGGCTGCAAATTCGAAAAGCCGGGAAGCAGAAGGTCACTGAGGCCAGCTTGCTATCGGGTCTGAGCGCGTATAATGCTCACGCGGATGAATTGGCAGAACCGACTGACAGGGAGCTTGATTATTAATGTATTTACCAAAGCGTGGCGATATTTGCTGGCTGGATTTTGAGCCAACCAAAGGAAAGGAAATAGGCAAATATCGCCCTGCGCTTATCCTGTCTCATGAAACTTATAATCAGGTCACCGGGCTGGTGATTTGTATGCCGGTGAGCACCAGTATTCGTGGCGCACCGACCGAAGTGCCGGTTAACAATTTGAGTGCACCGAGTGTGGTCGCCACAACATTGATCCACACAATGGACTGGCGTCACCGGCAGGCTAAGTTTATCGCTGTTGCGGAAAGTGGCGTGTTTGACGACGTGCTTGCCAGAATCATTCCGCTGATTGGCGGTGAGAATTTGCTGGCCTGATATCAAATTATGCCACTGCCGCCTTCCTGAACATCTCCAGCCAGTTCGGGCGGCAGAACATCACCAGATTGCCCATGAGGATCAGCGCCAGACCGATAATCGCATTGGTGTGCCACTGATAGCCTTCATAGAACGTGGACACCGTCAGGGCGACCAGCGGGAACAGCAGGGTGCTGTAGGCGGCCTGACTGGCACCGATGCGGCCGACCAGCGTGAAGTAAATACCGAAGGCCAGCACTGAGCCAAACAGCGACAGATAGACCAGGGAGCCGAGGTATTGCGGGGTCAGATCGATGGCGAATGACGCGCCCTGCATCAGGCTCAGTGCGCCCATAACGGCCGTGCCGTAAAACATCGCGTAAGTATTGGTGGAAAGCACATCCAGCCCGTGGCGCTGGTGGCGGGAACTGATCATGTTGCCGAGTGAAAATCCGTAGGTGCCGAGCAGGCTGAGACCGATGCCTTTCAGCAGTTCCGGCGCGATGTGTGCCGCGCTCAGATCATGCCAGAACAAGGTGATAATGCCTGCCAGTCCGAGAACCGACGCCGGGATCACCGCCGGTGCCAGTTTCTGGCGGAAAAACACCATGCCGTTGAAGGCGTTAAACAGCACGGCCATGGAGAAAATCACCGATTCCAGTCCGCTGGTGATATAGGCTGCCGCGTGATAGAAACAGTAAAAATTGAAGCAAAAAACGCAGCACCCCTGCACCATGCAGAACAGGTGATCTTTCAGCGCCAGACGTCGCAACCGGCGCGTTGCCAGCAATGCCACCAGCATGATCACTGCCGCCAGCAGGAAGCGGTAGAAAATCGACACCGTCACCGGGACATCGCCCTGTTGCAGGTAGATGGCAAACCAGGTGGTGCCCCAGATAATAATCACCAGAATATAAAGCAGCGCGTTCATAGCCTTCTCTCGTTTCACATGACATGTTGAGCGGAGTGTGCGGGAATGCGCGCTGGCTGGCTGTCAGCCGTTTGCGGCGGGTTGCATATTCTTGCGCTTTTTTTCGCTGCGTCACGCAGCAAAATCTGGCTCTGCGGCGGGGAAAAACCGTAAACTGTGACTCTTCTTTCCTCCACCGGGTGTGCTGGCATGACCAGGGTTTATCAGGCGTTTGAAACGCTGCGCAAGCACAAAGCGGTGCTGCATGACAGTCTGACACTGGGGTCAGGTATTCAGCTGGCGGCGTGGTCGAACAAAAATGACATCGTCAATCAGGAAAGTGCCGATCACCACACGCTGAGCCTGTACGTCGCCGACGGTTATGAGTGTTATCACAAAACCCGCAGCGGCTGGCGCAATGGCGGCGGGCCGGATCGTTTTTGTCTGATGCCGAAAGACAGCATGTCGAGCTGGGATGTGCGCGACGATTTGTCGTTTGTGCATCTGTATTGCTCCGACGAACATTTACGGCATCTGGTGGAACAAACCTGGGATCGCAGTCCGGCGGCGATCCGCATGGAAGAGCATACGTTCGGAGAAGATCCGCAAATTACCCTGCTGTATCGCCACTTTTTACTCAGCAGTCAGTGGCAGGAAAACAGCAATCAGCTGATGCTCAGCAGCGCGGCAAATCTGCTGCTGGCGCATCTGGTGAAACATTACACCCACCTGCAATGGGCGCTGCCCACGGTACGCGGCGGGCTGGCACCGCATATTCTCAATCGCGTGAAAGATTACATTCACGCGCATCTTGCGGAACCCTTGCTGTTGCCGGACCTCGCCGCGCTGGCGGAACTCAGCGAATTCCATTTCGCCCGTATGTTTAAACAAAGTATGGGCATGGCGCCGCATCAGTACGTGATGAATGCCCGGCTGATCCGTGCGGAAATTTTATTAAAAACCAGTCAGATGGATATCACCACCCTTGCGCTGGAATGCGGATTCAGTTCCGCCAGCCATTTCAGTAACCGCTTCAAAGCCGTGCGCGGCATGACGCCGACGGCGCTGCGCCGCGGCTAATTCATCTTATCCTTCAGGAAAAACCATGCAGACCCTCGCTCCCGTTATTGAAACCGAACGACTGATTTTACGCGGCCATCATGTGGATGATTTTGAACATATCGCCGCGCAATGGGCCGATCCGGCTGTGGTGAAATATATCGGCGGCACGCCGTCCGGCCGCGAGGCGAGCTGGAGCCGCCTGCTGCGTTATCCCGGCCACTGGCAGATGCTGGGGTTCGGTTACTGGATCGTGTTCGAAAAAAATCACGGCGCAGAAGGCGCGTTTGTCGGTGAGATCGGTCTGGCGGATTATCAGCGGGAAATTACCCCATCGCTCAATGGCATGGCAGAAATGGGCTGGGTGGTTTCTCCGGCGTTTCACGGCAAAGGCTATGCGTTTGAAGCCGCACAGGCGGTACTGAACTGGGCCGGTACACATCTCGATCGTCAGCTATGCTGCATTATTGCGCCGGCGCATCAGGCTTCCATCCGTCTGGCGGAAAAATGTGGTTTCGTGGCAAAAACCGATACCACCTATCATGGGTCAGAAACGCGGATTTTTGTCCGTCCGTCGTAACCGGCTATTAACGCTCCACTTATCAGGGGAAATCATGCTGAAGATTCTGGGTAAATCACCGTCGATCAATGTGCGTAAAGTGTTGTGGACCTGTCACGAACTGGGGCTGGAATATGAACAGGAGCAATTCGGTTCAGGTTTTCAGACCACACAGACGCCGGAGTTTAAGGCACTGAACCCCAATGCGATGGTACCGGTGCTGCTCGACGGCGAGTTTGTGCTGTGGGAATCCAATGTGATTTGCCGCTACCTGACGGCGCGGGAAGGGCGTGAGGATTTGCTGTCATCTGATCCGAAACGCCGTGCGCTGACGGAACAGTGGATGGACTGGCAGGCCGGTGAGCTGAATAATTCGTGGCGATATGCGTTTCCGGCGCTGGCGCGCAACAGCCCGCAACATCAGGATCCGGCGCTGATTGATGCCGGTGTCAGCGAGTGGAACCGTCATATGCAGATGCTGGAAGAACAGCTTCAGCGCAGCGGCGATTACGTGCTGGGCGATAATTTTACCCTGGCGGATATTCCGATCGGGCTGGCGGTGAACCGCTGGTCGATGACCCCGATGTCGCGTCCGGCGTTACCGGCGGTGTCGGCGTATTATGATCGCCTCAACCAGCGCGAAGGTTATCGTTTATTTGGCAGAAACGGTCAGGTTTAGCGTTAAGAAATAGCAAGATGACAGGCAATAACCTGTGCGCAGAAAGTATCCACACCCTCGTCACTACGTTAAACTGTACCCCTGAAGACAGTCAGCGATAAGGATCAAGAAAGGATGACGCGAACCGCGTGTCTGGTGTGTAATGCAGGGAATATTGCGCAGGTCATTCCCTCATGCGCTGAAATAAGGTACAAGGCTGCATGAAAATCCCAAATAGAATCCAACCTCTGGTGGATGACGGCCTGATTGATGATGTGGTCCGTCGACTGAAAAGTGGCAAAGAGGCCGACGTTTACACCGTGTTATGCGGTGAAGAGATCCGTTGTGCCAAAGTTTACAAAGAAGCGACACAACGTAGCTTCAAACAGGCTGTGCAGTATCAGGAAGGCCGTAAAGTGCGCAATACCCGTAATGCACGTGCGATGCAGAAGGGGTCAAAGTTCGGCCGTAAGCAGCAGGAAGAATCCTGGCAGACGGCGGAGGTGGATGCGCTGTTTCGTCTGGCGAATGCCGGTGTGCGCGTGCCGCAGCCCTATATTTGTCTGGACGGCGTGCTGCTGATGGAGCTCATCACCGACGCCGACGGCGTGGTCGCGCCGCGTCTCAGTGATGTGATCCTGACCGAAGAAGAAGCCGTCGCGGATTTTGAGACCATGATCCGTAACATCGTGCGCATGTTGTGCGCCGGTATCGTGCATGGCGATTTGTCAGAATTTAATGTGCTGATGGATGCCGACGGGCCGGTGATTATCGACCTGCCGCAGGCCGTGGACGCGGCAGCCAACAACCATGCCGAATCGATGTTTGAGCGCGATGTGAATAACATGACCGAGTATTACGGTCAGTTTGCGCCACAGTTGCTGGAAACGCGTTTTGCCAAAGAAATCTGGGCATTGTACGAAGACGGCAAACTGACGCCGGAAACCATTCTGACCGGGCAGTTCACCGAAGATACGCACAAAGCAGATGTGGATTCGCTGCTGGATGAAATCATTGCCGCCGAAGATGAGTACTATGATCGTCAGCGGGCAATGAAGGAAAGGGACCTCGATCACTGAGGTATATTTTTTCCTTTTTTCTATTCCGGCATCACCGCATGTCTCCCGCAAAAACCGGCATTCTGCAAAATATGCTGGCCGGTTTCTGAAAGAATAAAATCTGCCAGCGGTTTGCCTTTCTCCGTGCAGGTCGCCAACGCGTATCTGGCCCGCACGTTGTAATCCGCCGGAATGTTGTAGACTTCCAGCGCATCGTTTTCCCGCAGCAGCGTGGCATAACTGGTATAGCCGATAAACACATCGGCCTGACCGCTGCAAATCAGCCATTCCGCCGCCAGTTTGCCTTCCGGCACTTTCGCCGATTTCTCACCGCCCACCAGCCGCAGCGCCTTATTGCGCAAAATCGCCCCCGCATCAGGATGCCGTCTTTCGATCTGCTCGAACATCTGCCAGGTGTAATCGCCGGAAGGATCGCTTTGCGGCGTCGAGGTCGCCAGACGAAAACGCGGATCCAGCAACACGCTCAGCCAGTTGAGTTTCTCCAGCTCGGGCCCCTTTCTGGCCGTCACGCACAGGCTGTTGCCGCAAAAGGCTTCCACCTCCAGCGCCTTGCCATGTTGTTGCAACGTCAGCGGATGCGCGGTATTGGCCGAGGCAAACAGATCGACTTTTTCACCCTGTTCGATGCGCTCGCGCAGCAATCCGGCGGGGCCGAATTCCACGTCGATTTTGTCGCCAGTTTCTTCCGTAAAGGCATCACACAACGGTGCCCACGCACGGCGCAGACTCCCTGCCGCCAGCACTTTTATCGTCTTTGTCATCAGGTCTCCTTGTCACATTGCCTCAACATAAAGCGCCGGAGACGAGGCTATTTCCCCGCGCGCGCCGCTTCTGTCGCGGGCTTATAATTTGTCCGGTAGAAGCGCTGATAATAGTCATCAGCCTGTTTTTGCATGTCGATGTCGGCGAATTTTTGCGGGTAGAGTTTTTTCGCCATCCACAGTTCGCCAATGGCCAGGGCTTCGGGCATCGGGTAGCCCCAGGCTTTGGCGTATTCCGGCATCAGATAGACACGATGGTTTTTCACCGCATCAATGCCCTGCCATTTCGGATCCTGCTGGATCTGCCCGACCACGTCAGGATAACGATCCTGCACGAAGATCACCTGCGGGTTCCAGGCGATCACCTGCTCCAGCGCGACCTGTTTAAATCCTTTCACCGTGGACGCCGCCACGTTCATGGCACCGGCATGCGCCATCATCAGGCCGGTGTATTTCCCCGAGCCGTAGGTAGTCAGATCGGGATTGGCCATATAAGTGCGGATCCGCTGACTGGCCGGAATACTTTTCAGCCGCTCGCCGGTTAACCGGCGCTGAGAAAAAGTATAGTCGATCAATGCCTGCGCCTGTTTCTGGTGATTCACCACCTCACCGATCAGCGCGATGCCTTTTTTCAGCCCCTCGGAGTAGGCCTTGTCTTCATCCGGCAGCACCGGATTCATCTTATGTTCTTCGCCTTTCGGATCATCACGCAGCGATACCGCCACCACGGCGATGCCGGTCTGGCTGATCTGGTCGATCATTTCCTGCGGTGCATAGTTGGTGACGAACACCACCTGCGGATGCAGCGCCACCACGCTTTCCAGATTAACGCTGGTCAGGTCACCGACCACCGGCGTTTTTGCCAGTTCCGGCGCGAGGCGCACATAACCGCTGCCCAGTTGCTGCTGCCAGTTGTTCAGCACGCCGACGATGTCCCGGGTGGCATCAAGCTGCACCAGCAGATTAAGGGTCTGGTGTTGCAACACGACGACGCGATCCACCTGATCGGGAAGAGTGACCTGACGGCCAAGCTGATCGGTGATCTGACGTGTAGCCAACGCGGAAGGGGAAGCCAAACTCAGGGCCAGGCCGAGCAGGGCTGCCGGAGTCAAAAAGCGGGATGAAAATACGCGCACGGAAAAATCCTCTGGTTTCGTTGTGCAGAGGATTATATAGCGTTCGCGGTAAAGTGAATATGACCGGTGATAAGTGCCACGTTTTTATCAATCGACAGTTTTTAGAAACTGATGGTTTTATAAACAGATGGTCTTGTAAACAGAGCGTTATTTGCGCCCGTCGAGCAGCATACGCACCGCCAGTCCGCCCAGCACCGCGCCCATAAACCAGCGCTGAAGCACCATCCACAGAGGGCGTCCCGCCAGAAAGCCCGCGATATAGCCTGCGGAAAGTGCCACCAGCGCGTTAACCGTCGTGCTGATCAGAATTTGCGAGCTGCCCAAAATCAGCGACTGTGCCAGCACATGCCCCTGTTCCGGCACGATAAATTGCGGCAACAGCGTCAGATACAACACGGCGGCTTTGGGATTCAGCAGATTAGTGACCAGCCCCATGGTGAACAGTTTTTTATGACTGTCGCGGGGTAAATCTCTGACCTGAAACGGCGAGCGACCGCCGGGTTTCACCGCCTGCCAGGCCATATACAGCAGATACGCCGCGCCGCCGATGCGCAGGGCGTCGTAGGCGAACGGCACCGCCATCACCAGCGCGGTAATGCCCAGCGCAGCGAAAAGCATATAAAACAGGAATCCCAGCACCACGCCACCCAGCGAGATCAGCCCGGCTTTCGGACCCTGACACAGCGAACGCGAGATCAGGTAAATCATGTTAGGTCCGGGTGTTAACACCAGACCGAGACAAATCAGCAGAAAGGGCAACCAATGGGCGGCATCGGGCATGGAAAACTCCGGCAAAATTCATAAAGTTGAAGCACACAGATATAGAGTGTTTTACGCTGTTTTAGCAAGCGGCAGGTTGTCATTTTTTATTCATCGATTCCGGTGCATTCTATGAAGACAGCTTTTGTTCCTTCCGACTGAAAACCCAGGATTTGTCATGACCAACACTATGATGTCCCCGCGTCTGGCGGTTGCCAGTCAGATTGCGGCGCAGGCCGCCAGACTGGCGCTGGACTTTTTTCACCGCCGGGACGCTATCGAAATCAGCAGTAAGCGCACGCAGGATTTTGTTTCTGAAGCCGATCTGGCGGTTGAGCAGTTTATCCGTACCCGGCTGGCAGAGCATTTTCCGCAGGATGCGGTGATCGGTGAAGAGATGGGTGGCATTCTGACCGACGCGCCGTGCTGGGTGATTGATCCTATCGACGGCACCTCGAATTTTCTGCGCGGTTCGCCGCTGTGGGGCGTGTCGCTCGGGCTGGTGGAAAATAAACAGCCGGTGATGGGCATTGTGGCGCTGCCGGTTTTAAACGATCTGTTTGCAGCAGAATCCGGAAAGGGGATTTTCCTCAACGACAAACCCTTCCGTCGCGATGACCGTTTTGAAGATGTACAGATTGTGTCGCTGGGCGACAGCGCCGATGACCAGCTGGACGAGGCCTCGGCCTTTTATCAGGGGATCCGCGCGGCTGACTGGTCAGTACATTGTTATCGCTGTACCACGGTCGGCATGGTGTTTGCGGCAAAAGGCATTATCGACGGCCATCTGCAACGGCGCACCACGCTGTGGGATATCGCTGGCGGCACGGTATTGTGTCAGGAAGCCGGGCTGGAAACGGTGGTGAAATTCGCGAAGACAGCGGACGGCAGCGACAATTTCCGACACATGTCGGTGGCGGCGGGGACGGCGAAGTTGTTGTCGGGCGTCAGCCCGTTATGGCCGGATTTTGAGCCAAAGTGAGTCGCGGTGATTGCCCTCTCGCCCTGAGAGGGCAAAACCGGCAAATGCGTGGCAGATCATGTTTTTATCGCATTGCGGTAACATGAAAAATTTGTCCGGTAACCCTGAAATTACATTTCGAAAGTCAGTGTTTAACAAAATGAAATATAGTTTCATTTTGCCTAAAGTTCCCCTGCGTTTGGCCGTTATGAGAGTTTCCTGTCACTGACTTCCCGATGTGTCCAGATGAAAAAGATCACTAACCTCACCATCCTTGCCCGTTTACTGGGTGCTTTCGCGCTCGTCCTGTCGCTGATGCTCATTCTGGCGGCCATGTCGGCCTGGTTGCTCAACAGCAGCAATCAGCAGATTGAAAATTACCGCGCTTACCGGCTGCCCGGCGTGCAGTTTCCGCTGGTCATGCGCGGAACGCTGGCCGAATTACGGCTGCAACAGGTGCAGTACATTGCCTCGCCGCAGGGTGCGCCGCGTGACGGTCACCGGGTCGAAATCCTGCAGGCGGTGGCCACTTTTAAAGAGGCTGAAAACGCATACCAGACACTGAACAGTGGCGGCAGTAAATCGGATCTGTTTAAACAAATCGTCCGCAATTTTGAACAGTTTTCGCTGGCGAACGATCAGGTGATCGCGGCGGTGGAGCGTAATGACATCGCGCAGGCCACGCAAATCAGCGGCGATAATTCGCGCAAGTACCGTACGCAACTGATGGCGGATCTGGCGACACTGGTCAAAAACGAACTGACAAACAGCGAGCAGGCCGCCGCCGGGGCGCGCAGCAGCTATCACACGGGCAGCGCGATGTTCTTAGTGCTGGTGGGTGTGGCCTTTGTACTTTCACTGGCGATGGCGCTGCTGCTGGCGCGCAATCTGGTGAAACAGCTGGGCGGTGAACCGGCCTATGCCGCCTCTATCATGCGCGAAATTGCCGCCGGTAATCTGGCGGCAAAAATCACCCTGAAACCGGGTGATGACGGCAGTTTGCTGGCCTCCCTCAACGGGATGAATCAGCAACTGAATAAAACCATTCATCAGATTATGCAGGGCAGCGAATCCATCAGTCATGCCGCCAGTGAAATTGAACAGGGCAACGTGGATTTATCACAGCGCACTGAAGAACAGGCGGCCTCGCTGGTGCAGACCAGTTCCAATATGCAGAACCTGACCACCACCGTCAGCCAGAATGCGGATAACGCGCGACAGGCCAGCCAGCTGGCGCTGGAAACCTCGAAAACGGCGTCTCAGGGCGGGGCGATCGTGACGGGAATGCAGGCGCATATGCGCGATGTGTCCGGCAGTTCGAATGAAATCATTAATATTATCAGCGTGATTGAAGGTATTGCCTTCCAGACCAACCTGCTGGCGCTGAATGCCGCCGTGGAAGCGGCCCGTGCCGGTACGCAGGGCAAGGGCTTTGCGGTAGTGGCGAGTGAAGTGCGGGTGCTGGCGCAAAAAAGCGGACAGGCGGCGAAAGAGATTAAAGACCTGATCCAGGGCACCGTCAGCAAAATTGCCGAAGGGTCGCAGCAGGCCGATCGCGCCAGTAAAGCCATGAACGAGATTGTCAGTTCGGTGAATAAGGTGGCGGGAATTGTCAGCGAAATTTCGACGGCAAGCTCGGAGCAGCACACCGGTATTCATGAAGTGGGGATTGCTGTCGATCAGATGGACCGGGTGACGCAACAGAACGCCGCGCTGGTCGAACAGGCGGCGGCCGCGGCGCAATCCCTGACGGAGCAAAGTGTCGAATTGCGCAACGCCGTGCGTTTCTTCCGCACGGCGGCCGTCTGAGCAGGGCGCGTCAGACTTTTTGCGTAATGGTGATCTGCGGTTCCCAGTCTGAATCGGGATGCTGGGCAATCTGTTGTGGCGTCATCGGACGTCCCAGCAGATAGCCCTGCAAGGTGTCGCAACCCAGCTGGGTCAGGAAATCCTGCTGCTGGGTGGTTTCCACCCCTTCGGCCACCACTTTCAGGTTGAGGGTCTGGCCGAGGGCAATGATCGCCGACACGATGCTGGCGTCTTCACTGCCGGCAATCAGATCGTTAATGAAGGCACCGTCGATTTTCAGCTCGCTGGCGGGCAGACGTTTCAGATACAGCAGGCTGGAATAACCGGTCCCGAAATCATCAATCGAGGCTTTAACGCCGTATTGCGTCAGACGCTCCAGAATTTCCACGCTCACATCGGGATTGCGCATCGCCGTGGTTTCGGTCACTTCCAGCGTCAGCATTTCAGGCGGGATCTGATGGCGCTCAATGGTATCAATCACCATTTCCACCAGATTGGTCTGCTCAAACTGCAACGTGGATAAATTCACCGCTACCGTCCATTGCGTATGCCCCTGCAGATGCCATTCGCGCAACTGGCGGCAGGCTTCGTTCAGCACCCATTCACCGATGGGAATAATCAGACCGGTTTTTTCCGCCAGCGGCAGGAACACATCCGGGCTGAGGGTTTTGCCCTCGCGCTCCCAGCGTAACAGTGCCTCGAAACCGCTGACCGGCCCGTAAGGCGCGATAAATTTTGGCTGATAGTGCAGACGCAATTCGTGGTGTTCCAGCGCCAGACGCAAATCATTGAGCATCTGCAACTGGTTCTGCGCATTGGCGTTCATCGACGGCTGGAAGAAACTGTGTCCGTTACGGCCTGAATTCTTGGTGTGGTACATCGCCGCGTCGGCATTGAGCATCAGCTCGCGCTCATTCTCGCCATCGCCCGGATACACCGCAATGCCCACGCTGGCGGACACCAGCAGTTCGTAGCGGGACACATAGAACGGACGCGCAATCAGATGCACCAGTTTATCGGCCAGTTGCGACGCGTCGGTCGGCTCGGTGATCTCAACCAGCAGCACAAATTCATCGCCCCCCAGTCGCGCCAGTGTATCCGTCGCCCGCAGCTGAGATTTCAGGCGCTCGGTAACGGAAATCAGCAGCTGATCACCGATGTGATGGCCGAAAGCATCGTTCACGGCTTTAAATCCGTCGAGATCGAGGAACAACACCGCAAACTGTGATTCGCCGCGAGAGGCTTTCTGAAACGCCTGACTGAGACGGTCTTCCAGCAACAGACGGTTCGGCAACCGGGTGAGATTGTCATGCAGCGCCAGTTGCGTCAGCTCGCGGTTGGCCTGCGCCAGTGACGATGCCAGAATCGACGTGCGGGCCTGCATACGGCCATCCAGAATGGAAATGATCAGCGTGATCGCCAGAATGGCCAGCGTGACCACAATCACCAGCAACGCCAGCCAGTTATTGTCCACGCCGCTGAATGCCGCCATGCTGTGGCTGTCCATCGGAAATTCGGCGGCGGCCATACCGATGTAATGCATGCCGACAATGGCCGTGCCCATCACCACTGCGGCGCTGATGCGCAACAGGCGCACGTTAGGCGACTGCTGACGTAAATGGAATGCCATCCACAGCGCCGCACCGGAGGCGACAATCGCCACCGCCACCGATAACGCGACCCAGCGGTAATCGTAAACAATCGGCGGCATCATCAGCATCGCCGACATACCGGTGTAATGCATCGCGGCAATGCCGCCGCCCATCAGCAAGGCACCCGCCAGTAAACGTCTGACCGGTAATTCCTGCAGACACACCAGCCACAGCGCAAAGGCCGACGAAATGATGGCGATAAACATGGAAAGCAGGGTAATGACCGGGTCGTAACCCATTGGCATCGCAGAATTAAAGGCCAGCATGCCGATAAAATGCATCGACCAGATACCGATACCCATTGCAATGGCGCCACCAATTAACCAAAGTCGGGAAGCCCTTCCCTCCGTGGTGGCAACCCGGCCAGCCATATCAAGTGCGGTATAAGAGGCAAGCATTGCAACAATGAACGAAAACATAACGAGCACATTGTTGTAATTACTGGAAAACATGTGAGGCTCCACAAACATAGAGTCGAAAGCGACGGGCTGATTTTTTATCCGGCGATAATGGCATTAAGAGTTATTAAAGGCGAATGAAGTTACGATTATTTTTTTCATGTAATTAAGATTAATCCGTAAGTGATTTTAATCAAATAAAAAGATTCTGGCGCAAATAAACCCGATAAATAGCAGGGTTTTTAATGTATTTGTGATACGGGTTTTGAAAGCGTTGTCTATAGTTAACAAATAATTAAATCAAACGGGGCAGAATACCTTTATGTTAACAGTGCATCATTTGGATAATTCACGATCACAGCGAATCTTATGGATGCTCGAAGAGCTGGGCGTCCCTTATGAAATCCAGCGTTATCAGCGGGATAAAAAATCCATGCTGGCGCCGGAATCGCTGAAAAAAGTCCATCCGCTGGGCAAATCACCGGTGCTGGAGGACAGCGGCATGATCCTCGCGGAATCCGGTGCCATCATTGAATACCTGCAGGAAGTGTACGATGAGGCGGGCACGCTGAAACCGGCCGCTTTTGCCGAACGTCAGCAATACCGTTACTGGATGCATTATGCGGAAGGTTCGCTGATGCCGTTGCTGGTGATGAAGCTGATTTTCAGCCGTCTGGGCAAACCGCCGATGCCGTGGCTGATCCGTCCGGTCGCCGGCGCGATCGGGCAGGGCGTACAGAAAAACTATCTGGATAAGCAGATTTATACCCACATGGATTATCTGGAACAGCATCTGACTACGCATCCTTATTTCGCCGGTTATCAGTTCAGCGCGGCAGATATTCAGATGAGTTTCCCGATAGAAGCGATCAATGCCCGCGCCGGTTTGGGAAAATATCCGCGACTCAATGCCTGGCTGGCGAATATAACGGCGCGTCCGGCCTATCAGAAGGCGCTGGAAAGTGGCGGGCCGTTTACTATCTTGCGTTAATCCCATTCTGCATTTTTATATTTCGACACGTTCATGGCGGACAGTTTTTTATGCAATGAACGTGTCGAAAAAATAAACCTTAATAAATCTCCTGTTATTTTTTCTTTCCTGTCTTTTTTGCCTTTTGCGTCTCACTTTTCTTCAACGGGTAAATTTCCACCACAACCGCGTTTTTATTGACCGGACAACGGTAAATTGTCGGCGAACGGAGTTGAAATGGGAGTACCAAAGGCCGGATAATCGTTTGCGTTAATTTTTGTCCCGCCACACGCGATGCGAGTTAAACGTTTGCCTTGCCGTTCTGACGCTGTTTTCGGCGATGTCAGGCGACAAATATGGAAGTGAACGTGCAGAAACGGTTTCATAATGACCACGCCGGCTAATCAGTAAAGACATTCAGAGGATTTTCCATGTCGAGTCAACAACCTCAGGCGGGCAGCGCAATTGCGCCAAAAGGCCCGCTTGATGCTTTTTTCAAAATCAGTGCGCGTGGCAGTAATGTCCGTCAGGAAGTGATCGCCGGTTTAACCACGTTTCTGGCGATGGTGTATTCGGTCATTGTGGTGCCCTCAATGCTCGGCAAAGCGGGCTTCTCGCCAACGGCGGTGTTTGTCGCGACCTGTCTGGTCGCCGGTTTTGGCTCCCTGCTGATGGGGCTGTGGGCGAATCTGCCTCTGGCGATCGGTTGCGCCATTTCTCTGACGGCCTTTACCGCGTTTAGTCTGGTACTCGGCCAGCATATCAGCGTGCCTGTCGCGCTCGGCGCGGTGTTCCTGATGGGGGTGTTGTTCACCATTATCTCGGTGACCGGTATCCGTTCGTGGATTTTGCGCAACCTGCCAGCAGGCGTTGCGCACGGTACCGGCATCGGTATCGGCCTGTTCCTGCTGCTGATTGCCGCCAACGGCGTCGGTCTGGTGGTGAAAAACCCGCTGGATGGCTTACCGGTAGCCCTCGGCGCCTTCACCTCTTTCCCGGTAGTGATGACGTTGCTCGGTCTGGCCGTGATTTTTGGTCTGGAGAAACTGCGCGTGCCGGGCGGCATTCTGCTGGTGATTATCGCCATTTCCATTATCGGTCTGATTTTCGATCCGACAGTGAAATATCAGGGTTTATTCGCGATGCCTTCTCTGGCGGGCGCGGACGGTAAATCCGTGATTTTCGATCTCGACATCATGGGCGCGCTGAAAGCCGCCGTATTGCCAAGCGTGCTGGCACTGGTGATGACTGCGGTCTTTGATGCCACCGGTACCATCCGTGCGGTCGCCGGGCAGGCGAACTTACTGGATGAGAACGGCCAGATCATCAGCGGCGGTAAAGCCCTGACCGCTGACTCCGTGAGCAGCATTTTCGCGTCTCTGGTCGGTGCATCGCCCGCTGCGGTGTACATCGAGTCCGCCGCCGGTACAGCGGCGGGCGGCAAAACCGGCCTGACCGCAACCGTGGTCGGCGTGCTGTTCCTGCTGATGCTGTTCCTGTCTCCGCTGTCGTATCTGGTTCCGGCTTACGCGACCGCACCTGCGCTGATGTACGTCGGCCTGCTGATGCTCAGCAACGTCACCAAACTGGATTTCAGCGATTTCGTGGATGCGATGTCAGGGTTACTGTGCGCGGTATTTATCGTGCTGACCTGTAATATCGTCACCGGTATCATGCTCGGTTTCAGCGCGCTGGTGATTGGCCGCATCTTCTCCGGCGAATGGCGCAAACTCAACCTCGGAACGGTGATTATCGCCGTCGCGCTGGTGGTGTTTTATGCGGGCGGATGGGCGATCTGATGCCAACTGCCTTTCTCCCTCCCCTGCGAAGGGGAGGGTTGGGGTGGGGTATTAATGACGAATCAGCAGGTTGAAGTGTGCTTTGGCATGAGTTTTGTCATTAAAACCCCCTCCCGCCTCCCCTTCGCAGGGGGAGGAGCACGAAAAAGCCTTCATTCCGGCTCCTGAGACGGGTAAGGAGCAAACCCTCTCTGATGTAACCGCACGCACTGATTTAAATCACATCCCCTTTTGATCTACTATTCCTTAGTTCGCTCCGGACTCACTCACCTGCGTCTGGCTGAAATTCATAAAAACAAGAGTCTAAGGAAAGCATGGAAATCTTCTTTACCATTCTGATTTTGATTCTGGTGGTGTCGCTCTCCGGTGTCGTCACCAGAATGTTGCCGTTTCAGGTTCCTCTTCCATTAATGCAGATTGCTGTCGGGGCCTTGCTGGCCTGGCCGAATTTTGGTTTGCATGTGGATTTCGATCCTGAGCTGTTTCTCGTCCTCTTTATTCCGCCGTTGCTGTTTGCAGATGGCTGGAAAACCCCGACCCGTGAATTCCTCCACCACGGGCGCGAAATTCTCGGGCTGGCGCTGGTGCTGGTGTTACTCACCGTCGTCGGCATCGGCTATCTGATTTATATGATGGTGCCGGATATCCCGCTGGTGGCGGCGTTCGCGCTGGCGGCGGTGCTTTCACCGACCGATGCCGTGGCACTGGGCGGCATTGTCGGCAAGGGCCGCATTCCGAAGTCGATCATGGGCGTGCTGGAAGGTGAGGCGCTGATGAACGATGCGTCCGGCCTGGTCTCCCTGAAGTTTGCTATCGCCGTGGCGATGGGCACGATGATCTTCACCGTCGGCGGTGCCACGGTGGAATTCCTCAAAGTGGCGATCGGCGGTCTGATGGCCGGTGTGGCGGTGACGTGGCTGTACAGTAAATCGCTGCGCATCATGAGCCGCTGGAGCGGTGATGATCCGGCGACGCAAATCGTCTTCCTGTTGCTGTTGCCGTTCGCGTCGTACCTGATTGCCGAACACATCGGCGTGTCGGGCATTCTGGCTGCGGTGGCTGCCGGTATGACCATCAGCCAGTCCGGTATTATCCGTAATGCGCCGCTGGCGATGCGCCTGCGCGCGAACAGCGTCTGGGCGATGCTCGAGTTTGTGTTCAACGGCATGGTGTTCATCATGCTGGGTCTGCAACTGCCGGGCATCCTTGAGAACTCAATTGATCAGGCAACGCATGATCCGTCCATCGTCACCTGGCATCTGTTTGCCGACGTCGGGATTATCTATTTTGCGCTGCTGATCCTGCGGTTTGTCTGGCTGTGGGTGATGAAGAATTTCAGCAACCGTTTCCTGAAAAAGAAACCGCTGCTGTTTGGCAGCTACAGTACGCGTGAGCTGTGGGTGGCGTCTTTTGCCGGTGTACGCGGGGCGATTACCCTGGCCGGTGTGCTGTCCATTCCGCTGTTCCTCGCTGACGGTTCGGCGTTCCCGTCGCGTTATCAGCTGGTATTTCTGGCGACCGGCGTCATTCTGTTCTCCCTGATTGCCGGGGTGATTGCCTTGCCGTTCCTGCTCCGGGGCGTGGTGGTGGCCGATGGCACAACCTATCGTGAAGAAGAGCGCATGGCGAAATCGATCGCGGCGGAAGTGGCGATTGAAAGCCTGCACAAGATGGAAGAGCGTCTGGCGGCGGATACGGAAGAAAACATCGATGAACAGACGCTGAAGGAAATCAGTTCGCGGGTGATCGGCACACTGCGGCGACGCACGGCCAATCGCGATGATATGGAAACCGCGCTGAAGCTGGAAAACCTCGAGCGTCGCTTCCGTCTGACCGCACTGCGCGCCGAGCGGGGTGAGCTGTATCACCTGCGCGCCACGCAGAAAATCAGTAACGAGACCCTGCAAAAACTGCTGCATGATCTCGATTTACTCGAAGCGCTTCTGGTAGAAAAAGAGGTGTAGCGTCTGTCAGAAATAAAAAAACCGCGTGCGCTGCAAGGTTCACGCGGTTTTTTATTGCCTGCTATTTCCCGTTGCTTCCCGCTATTTCCAGTAATCCCTGCACAGGGTGATCCACGCCTGTGCGCTGTGTGAAAGATAACTGCCCTGATGCCAGATAAGGCCCAGTTGCCACGGCATCAGCGGATCCAGCGGCAGCCACATCAGCGCGTTTTTATCCAGCCGCTGACAGACAGGTTCCGGCAAAATCGCCACGCCCATGCCGGTCTGCACCATCGCCGCTAAGAAGTCCCACTGTCCGCTGCGGGCCGCAATTTTCGGAGTGAAACCATGTGACGCAAAGGCATCCATCAGCTGACGGTAAAGGGCAAAATCCTCGTTATAAATCAGGATGCTTTCTTCCGCCAGTTCACTGATCGCCATACGGGTACGGTTCAGCCAGTGCGGTGTACGTGGCACCACGACGCACAGCGGATGACTGAACAGCAGCAACGACGCGATGGAAGGCACGGCATCGGCGGGCAGGGCGGTGAGCGCCAGATCCAGCTCGCCGGAAATCACCGCCTGTTGCACGGTCAGCCCGCCAAACTCAGAAATTATCAGCTCAATACCGGGATACTTCTGGCGGAAACTGCCGATCAGCGGCGCAATTTGTGTCCCGACCATCGGCGGAATACCCAGCCGCAAATGGCCGGATTTCAGCGAGTTGATGTCTTCCAGTTCCGCTTCCAGCTGACGGAATTCCTCGAGGATATTCAGCCCGCGCTGATACAGCGCCTGACCGCTGTCGGTCAGCCGTAAACGCCGTCCTTCGCGGATGATCAGCGTGCATTCCAGCTCGTCTTCCAGATGGCGCAGCATTTTGCTGATCGTCGGCTGGGTGACGAACAGTTTTTCCGCCGCGCGGGTAAAGCTCTGCTGGCGAACCACTTCGACAAAATAACGTAAGGTACGGACGTCCATGGGCTGAGGTATCCCGGTCAGATCGGCGGGTGACAAAGTATTCCAAACTGGAATCATTCTTATGATTTTAATTCATTTCTTTACCGGTTTCCTGCCAGCGTATACTTCATTTTCACTCTTTTTCCTCTTTCGAGGTCGTTCCCATGTTGTTGGCGTTGCGCACTAAAGCGCCGTCCCTGCTGACCCGCTGTCAGATCCCCGTTCAGGTGGTGCTGTACGCGGTGTTATTCGTGATTGCCGATCGTCTGGTCACCGTATTGCATCTGCCTTTACCCGCGAATATCGTCGGGATGCTAATGCTTTTATTACTGATCATGTTCCGCATTTTGCCGGTGAAATGGGTGAAAGCCGGTTCCCGCTGGCTGCTGGCGGAAATGCTGTTGTTCTTCGTTCCGGCGGTCGTGGCGGTGGTGAATTATGCCCAGTTGCTGATGATTGAGGGCTGGAAAATCTTTCTGGTGATCGGTGTCAGCACCTTGCTGACCCTCGGCGCGACGGCGGTGGTGGTCGATAAGGTATACCGTCTGGAACAGCGTCTGGCGGCGAGGAAGGCGAGCCGTGACTGATTTGCTTATCAGCGTGTTGTGTTTTGTGATCACGCTCGGGCTGTATTACGCCAACAAAAAACTCTACCGCCAGAAACGCACACTGCTGCTGATGCCGCTGGTATTTACCCCCATCGTGCTGGTGATTTTGCTGGTGGTGACGCACACCTCGTATCAGGATTACATCGGGGAAACGCACTGGCTGTTATGGCTGCTCGGGCCGTCGACCATCGCGTTTGCGGTGCCGGTTTACGAGAATATGGCGGTGATCCGTCGTCACTGGATGTCGCTGAGTGCAGGCGTGCTGACGGCCATTGTCGTTGCCGTCAGCAGTTCCGTCTGGCTGGCGCGGCTGCTGACCTTGCCGGAAGAAATCCAGCGCAGTCTGGCGGTGCGTTCCATCACCACGCCGTTCGCACTGGCGGCGGCGAAGCAAATGGGCGGCCAGCCGGATCTGGTGGCGCTGTTTGTGGTGATCACTGGCGTTTTCGGCATGGCGGTCGGCGATATGCTGTTTCTGCGTCTGGCGGTGAAAAGCGGTCTGGCGAAAGGTGCCGGATTCGGTGCCGCGTCGCACGGTGCGGGTACGGCGAGAGCCTATGAGCTGGGCGCGGAAGAAGGCGTGGTGTCGAGTCTGGTGATGATGCTGGCGGGTGTGGTCACTGTGGTGATCGCGCCGATGATCGGGGTAGTGATGTGGTGATGATTAAGGCTCCCTCTCCTGCGAAGGGGAGGAGTAAGACGAAAATCAGTTCGGGTTTTATTGCAGCGGAGTGCGAAACACGATTAGCTCCCTCCCCTGCGAAGGGGAGGGCTGGGGTGGGGTATTAAGGTCAAAAACTACATTCAAACTGTGCTTTAACTTATTGTTTTGTATTTAAAACCCCCTCCCAGCCTCCCCCTTCGCAGGGGGAGGAGCAAAAGCCAAACCTTTAATGGTTCCCCTTTTGTGAAGGGGAGGAGCAAGCTCAATGAATCACCTGTGACAAGAACTCCCGCGTCCTGGCGGATTTCGGATTGGCAAAGAATTCCAGCGGCGGCGCCTGCTCGACGATTTCCCCGCGATCCATAAAGATCACCCGGTCGGCGACGGTTCTCGCAAAGCCCATTTCATGCGTTACACACAACATGGTCATGCCTTCTTCCGCCAGCGTGATCATGGTGTCCAGCACCTCTTTCACCATTTCCGGATCCAACGCAGAAGTCGGTTCGTCGAACAGCATGATTTTCGGCTTCATACACAGCGAGCGGGCGATCGCCACACGCTGTTGCTGACCCCCGGAAAGCTGTCCGGGGAATTTATGCGCATGTTCGGCGATACGGACGCGTTTCAGATAATGCATCGCCAGTTCTTCTGCCTCTTTCTTCGGCATCTTGCGCACCCAGCACGGGGCCAGGGTGCAGTTCTGCAACACGGTCAGATGCGGGAACAGATTGAAGTGCTGGAACACCATGCCGACTTCAGTTCGCACGCGTTCGATGTTACGCAGATCGTCGTTCAGTTCGGTGCCGTCCACCACGATGCGCCCTTGCTGGTGCTCTTCAAGATGGTTGATGCAACGAATGGTCGTTGATTTCCCTGAGCCGGAAGGGCCGCACAGCACGATGCGCTCGCGCGGTTTGACGCTCAGATTAATGTCTTTCAATACGTGGAATTGTCCGTACCACTTATTCACGTTTTCCAGCGTGATCATCATATTTTGGTTTTCTGTGACTTGATGGTCGCTCATGGTTTACCTCAGTGTGCGGAACGTCCGGTGTGAAAGCGTCTTTCCAGATGCTGGCTATAACGCGACATGCTAAAACAGAAAATCCAGTAGACGGCGGCGGCGAAGACGTAGCCTTCGGTCGACATACCGAGCCATTCAGGATCGACGGTGGCTTGCTGGACGCTGCTGAACAGGTCGAACAGGCCGATGATGATCACCAGACTGGTGTCCTTGAACAGCGCGATGATGGTGTTCACCAGCCCCGGTATCACCATTTTCAGCGCCTGCGGCAGAATGACTAATCCCTGCGTTTTCCAGTAACCGAGTGCCAGTGATTCGGCGGCTTCGGTCTGGCCTTTCGGCAGCGCCTGTAATCCGCCGCGCACCACTTCCGCGACATACGCTGACTGGAACAGCACCACCCCCACCAGCGCACGCACCAGTTTGTCGATACTTGTCCCTTCGGTCATGAACAGCGGCAGCATCACCGACGACATGAACAGCACGGTGATCAACGGCACGCCGCGCCAGAACTCGATGAAAATCACCGAGAGAATGCGCACGACAGGCAGACGTGAACGACGTGCCAGCGCCAGCATAATGCCCAGCGGTAACGCACCTGCGATGCCGACCGCAGCGATAATCAGGGTCAGCGTCAGGCCGCCCCACTGGCGGGTTTCGACACGGCTCAGACCGAAGAATCCACCGTACAACATGAACCAGGTGAAAATCGGGAAGAGCACCATCCAGCAGGCGATATAACGTCCGCGGTGTGGCGTGGCTTTAAAGAAGATCGGCGCAAGAGTCAGCAGGCCGACAATCAGCGTGACGTTGATGCGCCAGCGTTGATCGAACGGATACAACCCGTACATGAACTGGCCGAAACGTGCGTGGATAAACACCCAGCAGGCCCCGGCTTTGGTGCAGTCAGTGCGTGCGGTGCCTACCCAGTTGGCCTGAAAAATCACCCAGTTCAGCAGCGGAGGAATAATCAGCCACATCAGCCATACACAGAACAGCGTCAGCAGGCTGTTAAACCAGCTCGAGAACAGATTTTTACGCGCCCACAGCACGGCGGTACCCAGTGGCGTGCCGGGCTTCACGGCTCTGACTCCCGGAGGAAGTGTTGTCATTGTCATGGGGCCCCCTTAACGCTCGACCAGCGCAATACGCCGGTTGTAAATGTTCATCAGGAACGAAATGCCCAGGCTGATGATCAGGTAAACCGACATGGTGATGGCAATGGTTTCAATCGCCTGACCGGTCTGATTCAGCACCGTACCGGCGAACAGCGAAACCATATCCGGATAACCAATTGCGGCAGCCAGAGAGGAGTTTTTAACGATATTGAGATACTGACTGGTCAGCGGCGGAATGATCACCCGCATCGCCTGCGGCAAAATCACCTGACGCAGCGTGACCGGATTCGGCAAGCCTAACGAACGGGCGGCTTCATGCTGACCGTGCGAAACAGACTGAATACCGGAGCGGATCACTTCGGCGATAAACGTCGAGGTATACACCGATAACGCCAGCGTTAACGCCGCCAGTTCCGGGATCAGCACCATGCCGCCACGGAAGTTAAATCCACGCAATGCCGGTACATCCCAGTGCAGCGCAGGCCCGAAGAACAGATGCGCTATGGCCGGAAAGACCACCAGCATGGCAATCGCCCACGGCCAGATATGCCAGACGCGTCCGGTGTGGATCTGACGGAAATGGTTGTAGCGTTGCAGTGCGATGATGCCAAAAATCGCCAGCAGAACGGCGATAAATCCCGCCAGACTGCCCGGTGACAGTTCCGGCGACGGCAGATACAGACCACGGTTACTGACGAACGCCAGATCAAACGCATTCAGGCTCTGACGCGGTCCCGGCAGGTTGCGCAGTACGGCGAAGTACCAGAAAAAGATTTGCAGCAGCGGAGGAATATTACGGAACGTCTCGATATACACCGTCGAGACTTTACGGATCAGCCAGTTATCGGAGAGACGTCCTAAGCCGATAATGAAACCGAGAATGGAGGCAAAAACGATACACAGCGCGGAAACCAGCAGTGTATTCAGCAAACCGATAACAAATACGCGGGCGTAAGTGTCACCTTCCTGGTAGTCGATAAGATGCTGAACAATGCCGAAACCGGCACCTTTCTCAAGAAACGCAAATCCCGAGGTGATCCCTCGTGTAGTCAGATTGGTAATGGTGTTGTGGAGCAGGTAACCCAGACAGGCTACCAGCAACACCACCGCGACAATTTGGTAAATCCAGGCGCGTACCGCTGGGTTGGTCAGCGAGAACGAAGCCTTTACGGTTGGGCGTTGCGACATAGTAATGACCTCGAAATCCCCGTCGTACTTGACGCCGCAGCTGCGTTGGCTGCACGTGCTCACCCGAATCACTTACCTGAGTAAGCTCATCGGGATTCACTTGTTTGCCGCCTTGCTGCAACGCCAATTACTTTGGGGATTTTGTATGCAATTTCTTAAACAAATCTTATTTTAAAAAACTGGATCAACGGACGGGTGGTGCGTACTGGATCCCGCCTTTATTCCACAATGCGTTCTGACCCCGTTTGATTTTCAATTCGCTGCCCTGACCGACGTTACGTTCGAAGCTTTCGCCGTAGTTGCCGACTTGTTTAACGATTTTAACCACCCAGTCGTTAGGCACTTTCAGGTCAGCACCGTAGGTACCGGTTTTGCCCAGCAGGTTGCTCATATCCGGTGTGGTCGGGCTGGCGGCCAGCTGATCGACGTTGGCAGAGGTCACGCCCATTTCTTCGGCGTTCAGCATGGCGAACAGTGACCAGCGGACGATCGCCAGCCAGTCTTCATCACCACGGCGAACCACCGGACCCAGAGGCTCTTTAGAGATCACTTCTGGCAGTACGATGAATTCGTTTGGTTTGCCCAGTTTGATACGCAGGGCATACAGCTGAGACTGGTCAGACGCCAGCGTATCGCAACGGCCTGAGTCCAGGGCTTTGGCACTTTCGTCTGAACGGTCGAAGGTCACCGGGGTGTAAGTCATTTTGTTGGCTTTGAAGTAGTCAGCGACGTTCAGCTCGGTATCCGTACCGGCCTGCAGACAGACGGTGGCGCCATCAAGTTCTTTGGCGCTTTTCAGGCCCGCTTTCTGGTGAGTCAGGAAGCCGATACCGTCGTAGTAGTTTACGCCGGCGAAAATCATCCCCATGCCTGCGTCGCGGGAAGAGGTCCAGGTGGTGTTACGGGACAGGATATCCACTTCGCCAGACTGCAGCGCGGTGAAACGCTCTTTCGCCGTCAGCGGGGTGTATTTCACTTTTTCAGAATCACCAAACACGGCTGCTGCCACCGCGCGGCAGACGTCAACGTCGATACCGGTGAATTTGCCTTTGGAGTCAGCGTAAGAGAAGCCCGGCAGGCCGTCGCTGATACCGCATTGAACAAATCCTTTCTTTTTAACTGCATCCAGAGTGGTACCTGCATGAGCCTGACCAGCCAGTGTCACGAAGCTTGCTGCGGCAATCAGCGTTGAGAGCAATATTTTTTTCATAAAGCGTCCTGTGAGACAAAACTGAAAATTATTATTGTATGAGTGCCGGAGCACCCTGTCTGTTTATGGGGCAACGCCCTCTGCACCTGTCTTTGCAAAGGGAGTGCCAACATCGAAAACGCCCCGTCAATCAAGTCACGTAGAGGAATTGCACAGTAACATTGACGGGGCTTATAAAATTTATTGCCCCGTTTCAGTGCGCGGTCAATGTGGCTGCTTTAAAAGAGTGCGGAATATTTCAATATTGGAGTGCAGATCGCGCAGTTTGCAGCGAAGTGAAATGTACGGTCATATTTGGAAAAAAAATGAGGCGAAACGATGAGTAAATCTCTCAGACCGGCGGGTCTGAGAGAGATATCGGTATGACGGGATCGGGAACAGGGACGTTATCAGTGCAGCGGGGCGACTTATTTGGTCTGGTCTTTACTGCCCTGGATCAGTTTGCGGGCGGCAGCAATCTGGTCGTTGTCCGGCGCTTTCGGTTTGGCTTTATTGAGTGCCGTGCTGAGGCCGGAACGGCCCCAAAGGTCAAAGCCGTCATCTTCTTTCAGATGATCAAAGATGGAAGGGGTCGCATCGGTTTTTTTAGCCATGAGGATTACCGGTCTCTTAGTGGAGGTTATGAAAAGAAAAAGCCCGACGCGGTGGCATCGGGCTGGGTGTTTTATCACATCGGGCGCTTATCGATAAAGCGAAGGCGCACCCGCCGGGCGGGTTTTAAAGCGGCGGTGCAGCCAGAGGTACTGATCCGGCGCGCGCATGATCTCTTTTTCGATCACGCGGTTCATGTAGGCCGCTGCGGCCATTTCGTCATCGATAGGGTAATCCTGCAATTGCGGCTGAATGACCAGCTCGTAACCTTTACCGCAGGCTTTACGCACCAGCACCACGGTCACCAGCGCCGGTTTTGCCAGGCGGGCCAGCATGAACGTGCCGCTGGTGGTGGCGGCCTGATCAACGGCAAACAGCGGCGCAAAGACGCTGCCGCGCGGGCCGTAATCCTGATCCGGTGCAAACCAGACGGCTTCGCCCTTTTTCAGCGCGTGAACCATGCCGCGTAAATCTTTGCGATCCAGCATCGCTTTGTTGGAACGCATACGGCCCCAGGTCTGCACGAATTCCATCGCTTTATTGTTGTGCGGACGGTACATCGCCATCATCGGCTGGCACAGACCCATCGCGCGGCCTCCCAGTTCGAGAGACATAAAGTGCACGCCAATCACCAGCACGCCTTTGTTGTTTTCCTGCGCCTTTTTCAGGTTGTGCAGGCCGCTGACATCAAACCAGCGTTTTACCCGGGCGTCCGACCAGAACCAGGCCATGCCGGTTTCCAGCAGACCCATACCGAGGGATTCAAAGTTGCTGATAATACGGGCTTCAACCTGATCGGCGCTCAGATCCGGGAAGCACAGTTGCAGGTTGCGACGTGTAATAGACACGCGGCGTTTCAGAAAACGCATCGACGTGCGGCCGAGCCAGTTCCCCAGACGGTATAACACCGGATAAGGAAGCTGAACCAGCAGGAACAAGACGCCAAGGCCAAACCAGGTCAGCCAGTAACGTGGATGTAAAAATGATGCGCGAAAACGAGGAGAGGTCATAAAAGCCTAATCATCTGCATTTAAAAAAAACCGGGGTAACGCGTCAGGAGTTGGCTCAGTCGCGATACGGATTGTCTGTCAAAGAGTGGGACAACAGGGGTGTGTAAACGTTTTCGGTAACACACAAATTGACTCACTTTTACCTTATCGAGACACAATTAAAAGGCGGGATCGCGAAGCTGAAGGGCTGTCCGTAGGCGTTGAGCGAGGCGAATACGACTCTTGTCACAAGTATAACATGCAGCGTGATCGAACCGCAGAGGGTAATTGTCCGATAAACGCACTATTTACTGTTTATTTACGTGTGGGTTTGCACAAAAAAACGAAAAGGTTACGGAAAGAAGGGATTAGCTTTTGGAACCCGAAACCTCCCCAGTATGATATTTCAGCATGCTCCTTTCGCAAAGCATGCTGAACAGGCATATCAGCGGTAGAGCGGGTTGCTCATCACGGAATAGCGGCCACTGCCATACAGCGCAATCACGACGGCTGCCATAAAGTAGTAGATGATATCTTCAATCGCCCACGCCCCGACCGGAGACAGCGCGAAGGTATGATGAATACCCACCATCAGCCAGGCGACGATCATGGTCGCGGCCGCCGAAAGTGCCGCGAGACGGGTGAAAATGCCCAGCATCATCATAACCGGGGCGATGACTTCGCCGATAATCACGCCATAAGCGACAAACGCCGGAATGCCATAACCTGCCAGCATGCCCTGAATACCGCCCAGCCCGTCATGCAGTTTATGCCAGCCATGAAAAATCAGCAGGCCGTAGGTGAGCCGCAGCAGCAAAATGGCCAGATCCGGTTTGTTCAGCGCCGCGGTAAAACGGAGATAAAGTTGCTTCATCAGTGTGACTCCAGGAGACGTATTATTGTCTCTATAAGGTAATTCTTAATCACTGAATGCGGCGGATAATTATTCTCATTTGGGTTGATCTGCGTTAGGTTTTGCGCAAATTTTCGGCTAAAGGTTTGCGGGTAAAGCAGAAAACAAAAAGGCGCTCCCCTTGCGGAAAAGCGCCTTTTTAAGACATCGACTGATTAGTATCAGTTCATGCCGTATTTTTTCAATTTCTTACGCAGCGTACCGCGGTTGATACCCATCATCAGGGCCGCACGAGTCTGGTTGCCACGGGTGTACTGCATCACCATGTCTAACAGTGGCTGTTCAACTTCAGCCAATACCAACTCATACAGGTCATTCACGTCCTGACCATTCAATTGAGCAAAATAGCCCTTAAGTGCTTGTTTTACCGAGTCACGCAGGGGTTTTTGGGTTACCTGATCCTGAGAATTAACGGTAGAAACGGTCAGTACGTCAGAATTCACGCGTTGTTCGAACATAGTTCTGTCAGCTCTTTTTTGTTACGCAAGATTTTCGAAATATGCTTCCAACGCCTCCAGCTGTTCGCTGGCATCCTCTATGGCGTTGAAGGAGCGCCGAAACTGGTCATTTGGGGCATGCTCCTGGAGATACCAGGAAACGTGCTTACGGGCGATACGGAATCCCTTGCCTTGACCGTAAAAGTCGTGCAATTCCCGTACGTGCCCTAGTAACAAGCGCTGAACCTCACCCATAGGAGGTGGAGGTAACAGCTCCCCTGTGTCCAGATAATGCTGGATTTCCCGGAAGATCCAGGGTCTCCCCTGAGCGGCACGTCCTATCATCAGAGCATCAGCTCCGGTGTAGTCGAGCACCGCCCTGGCTTTATGCGGGTCAGTTATGTCGCCATTCGCGATAATCGGAATGGAAACACTCTGCTTAACTGTCCGAATACTGTCGTACTCTGCTTCTCCATTGAAGAGGCAGGCACGGGTTCGGCCATGAATCGTCAGGGCCTGAATTCCACAGTCTTCAGCCAGTTGGGCAATTTGTACACAGTTACGGTGTTCCGGTGCCCATCCAGTACGAATTTTCAACGTGACTGGCACATCTACCGCATTCACAACGGTAGTCAGGATTTGTTTCACCAAATCCGGATACTGCAATAATGCAGAACCTGCCAGTTTGCGGTTCACTTTCTTGGCCGGGCAGCCCATATTGATATCAATGATTTGCGCACCGCTTTCCACGTTAATTCGTGCAGCAGCCGCCATATCGTCGGGGTCACAACCGGCAATTTGCACGGCGCGGATCCCCGGTTCATCGTTATGTACCATGCGCAAACGTGACTTATCCGTCCGCCACACCTCCGGATTGGAGGAGAGCATTTCAGATACTGCCATTCCAGCCCCCATCGCATGACATAAGGCACGAAATGGTCGGTCTGTGATACCGGCCATCGGGGCCGCAATCAGGCAATTTGTAAGCTGGTGGTGTCCGATGCGCATGAACTAGGAATGACCATACTGATGTCCGCAAGGGCGCGTATATTACGCATTTTCGCCACGATATGAAAGGCCAAACTTTGAGCAATTCATGAAGAAAAACCCTTGCCAGGGGTGAAATACAGCGGGATTTGTTTTTTTATCGAGGTTTTACATTGAGTTATGTGATGGCGGTCAAATTGTGCGCTTCAGCAAATTCCTAATATCTCTCTGAAACATCCTGTTATATCAGTTGATTCTAAGGGTAGATTTGTCGTTTTAAGCAGCAACAACCACAAAAATCCGTGATGCGGATCTCTTTTTGTTCAAAAAGTGACTCATTTTCAGAAAGCTTAACAAGCGGCAGAAAGAAGCGCAGAAAGGGTATCTGCGCCTCTTCCCTCAGAGCAGATTATTCGGCGACAACCACGCGACCGTGCAGACCCTGTACAGGGCGGTTATTCGCATGATGCATCGCGTGCCGGAATTTCTCCAGTTGCGCTTCAGACAGCATCTGAGGCTGTTTAACGACCAGCCAGCGAACGCCTTCCGTGCAGGGAGGCGTGGTCAGCGAACCGCTGAAACGGTAATGGGTCAGATCTTTTGGCAGCAGGCCATCAAGACTGACTTGTTGTTTCAGTGCGACAGGCTCGCCCGCCTTTTCCGGCATCTGCTGCCAGATTTTTTCCAGTTCAGCATTGGCCTTGCCGGTTTCAAACATCACGGCAATCACCGCAATTTCACCGTCCGCATTCATATGAACAAAGTGCGCTTCCATCGGGAAGGATTTCCCGTTGAGGGTATTTTCGCTCGGGGAATGGAAGTGGAATTGCTGAAGGACGAATTTTTCGCCGTCGAGGGTGACGAAATCTCCCTCCCGGACGTTCACCTGCACGCTGTGGCCGTTATTGATGACGCTGACCGGCGGCAGCTGATAGCTGAGGTTCAGCGGGCGAGGGTGCACTTCCAGTGCATCTTTGATATCGATAGGTGACTGCGCTTTGCCTTGCTCACACAGATGGAAGTCGGGGCTGAGTTTCGACCAGTTTTGCGGGGCAGCCTCGCCATCATAGGACCAGTGTGGCGCTTCATTTGCGAAGACGGGCAGGGCGGTCACTGACAGCGTGAGGGCGGCCAGCGCGGCAGAGAGAAGTGTTCCTTTCACGAGATATCCCTTTCATTTAATGAGTAATAAAACCTCGTGAAGTGTAAGGGTTTTGTGCGGCAGGAGAAATATGAGAAAAGGCCGGAATTGGACTTTAGGGGAAAACCCGCTCTTTCTGCACAAGCAGAAAAAGCGGGAGACGATAAATCAGGCTTTTTTAACCCCGGTAATGCGGCACCATTCTTCTTTCTCGGCCACCGCATCCAGTTCAAATTTATCGTTGTAGGCATCCGCCACGCTTTGCGCCTGGCTGGCCAGTACGCCGGAAAGCCCCAGATGGCCGCCCGCGACCGGCAATACGCTGATAAGCGGTGCCAGCTCACGCAGAGGACCGGCCAGAATGTTAGCGACGACCACGTCGGCTGACAGGTTCTCAGGCTGATCTTTCGGCAGATACAGCGACAGACGCTCTGAAACGCCATTACGCTCTGCGTTATCACGGCTGGCCTGAATCGCCTGCGGATCGATGTCGATCCCGACCACGTGTTTTGCGCCGAGCTTCAGGGCCGCGATCGCCAGAATGCCGGATCCACAACCGAAGTCGATCACCGTTTTATCGGTCAGATCCAGACTGTCGAGCCATTGCAGGCACATCGCGGTGGTCGGATGGGTGCCGGTACCAAACGCCAGACCCGGATCCAGCATCACGTTCACCGCATCCGGATCCGGCACATCGCGCCAGCTCGGGCAAATCCACAGACGTTCGCCAAAACGCATCGGGTGGAAGTTATCCATCCATTCGCGTTCCCAGTCTTTGTCTTCGAGTTGCTCAATTTTGTGCACAAACCCTTTACCCAGCAGCGGTTCGTTTTCCAGCATGGCGACCACTTCGGCCATGTCGGTTTCTGCATCGTAAAGGCCGATAGCATCGGTATCGCCCCACAGCAGGGTTTCGCCCGGCAGGGGTTCGAAGACCGGATTATCGTGTGTGTCCTGGAAAGTCACGGACACGGCGCCACTTTCGATAAGCGCGTCGCTCAGCGTTTCCGCGTCGTTACCGGTGGTATTAATTTTCAGTTGGATCCAAGGCATAGCCATTCTCTTCTTAACAATCTGTAAAATCAGTGCCGCCCGGTCAGGACGGCTTGAATGCGGTTTCGCGTGGCGGTTTGCCAAAGGTATTGCCGACATAAAACGCCAGCAGACTCAGCAACAGCGACGGCACAATCGGGTGCAGACCGGCAATATGCAGGTCGATACTGGCGAGCAGGGTATAACAAACCGCGCCAACAATCATTGAGCTGAGCGCGCCCGTGGCATTGGCCCGTTCCCAGTACAAACCGAGCACCAGCGGCCACAGGAACACCGCTTCCAGCCCGCCGAAGGCCAGCAGGTTAAGCCAGATAATCATTTCCGGCGGACGCCATGCGGCCAGCAGCACCAGTAAACCCAGCACAAAGGTTGCCCAGCTTGAGAAGCGTTTTAACTTGCGCTCGTTGGTCAGCTGTTCCGGTTTCACGCCGAGGTATAAGTCTTTAACGATAGTCGCAGATGACTGCAAAAGCTGTGCATTGATGGTCGACATAATGGCGGCCATCGGCGCGGCAAGGAAGATACCGGCGGCGTAAGGCGGCAGCACGGTGATCATCAGGGTTGGGATCACCTGATCGGGGATTTTCAGATCAGGCAATATCGCACGTCCCAGCGCGCCTGCCAGATGCATACCGAACATCAGCACCGCGACCACCAGCGTGCCGAGCACAATGCCGCGATGTACTGCCTTGCTGTCTTTGTAGGAGATACAGCGCACGGCGGTATGCGGCAGGCCAATCACGCCAAAGCAAACCAATACCCAGAAAGATGCCATAAACGGCAGCGAAAGGACGTCACCTCCGCCATGCGCGGACACCAGTTTAGGGTCGATTTGCTGCAGTTTATCCACTGCGCTGTGCAGGCCACCGGCGGCGTGGATCACCGCTACCAGCAGCAAAATGGTGCCGAGCAACATCACCAGCCCCTGCATGGCATCATTGAGCACGCTGGCGCGGAAACCGCCGAATGCGGTATACAGCGCGATACTGATGCCGAAAATCAGCAGACCGGTGTCGTAAGGAATCCCCGCGGCGGTTTCCAGCAGGCGTGCGCCACCGATGAACTGTACGGTCATCGCCCCCAGAAACGCCACCAGCAGGCTCAGGCTGGCCAGCCAGACCAGCAGACGGCTCTGATAGCGGGCAAACAGCATGTCATTCAACGTGACCGCGTTGTAGCGGCGCGCCAGAATGGCGAATTTTTTACCCAGTACGCCCAGCGACAGCCAGACAGCAGGCAGCTGGATCATCGCCAGTAATACCCAGCCCAGCCCAAATTTGTACGCTGCGCCGGGGCCGCCAATAAACGAGCTGGCGCTGATATAGGTAGCGGTCAGGGTCATGGCCAGCACGAAACCGCCCATCGACCGGTTACCGAGGAAATATTCGGTCAGGAAGTTGCCCTGTTCGCGGCGGGTATAGGCATAAACCGACAGCCCGAACACCAGCAGCAGATAGGCGATCAGCGGTAATAAGACTTCAGTCTGCATCACTGTCCTCCAGCGGAATTTCGCGGTAAATCACGCGAACCATCAGCCAGCTTAAAAGAACGAATATCAGCGGAACCAGCAGGCAGGCCATTTCAAACCAGTGCGGCAGGCCGGTGATGCCCTGTTTGTCGTCAGGAATATAAGCCGCACAGCCCCAGGCCAGCAGATAGGCGATTGTCAGCCCAAATGCCCAGCGGGCCTCGCGGTTAGCCTGTAAGAAACGTGTATCCAACGCCATTTACTTGTCTCCCCTCTGAACGTAAAAAAGGCCGGAATATCCGGCCTTGATAAGAGAGTACGCAACGGTACGGTCTTTTTATTTTTCCTGCAAACCGAGTTTTTTCTCGAGATAGTGGATGTTAGTGCCACCGTGCTCGAAGTTCTCGTCGTTCATAATGCGCATTTGCAGGTCAATGTTGGTTTTGATGCCGTCGATGATCAGTTCTGCCAGCGCATTTTTCATGCGGGCGATGGCCACTTCACGGGTTTCACCGTAAGTGATCAGTTTACCGATCATGGAATCGTAGTACGGAGGCACGGTGTAGCCTGCGTAAATGTGCGATTCCCAACGAACACCGAAGCCGCCAGGTGCGTGGAAGCGGGTGATTTTGCCCGGGCTTGGCAGGAAGGTGTTTGGGTCTTCCGCGTTAATACGGCATTCCACCGCATGGCCTTTGACTTTCACTTCGCTTTGTTTGATCGACAGAGGCTGGCCGGACGCAATGCGCAGCTGTTCTTTGATCAAATCCACACCAGTGATCATCTCGGTAACCGGATGCTCAACCTGGATACGGGTGTTCATTTCGATGAAGAAGAACTCACCGTTTTCATACAGGAACTCGAACGTCCCTGCACCACGGTAGCCGATATCCACACAGGCTTTGGCGCAACGTTCGCCGATGAAACGACGAAGTTCTTCCGTAATGCCCGGTGCCGGCGCTTCTTCCACGACTTTCTGGTGACGGCGCTGCATGGAGCAGTCACGTTCTGCCAGATAAACCGCGTTGCCCTGACCATCGGCCAGTACCTGAATTTCCACGTGACGTGGGTTTTCGAGGTATTTTTCCATATAAACCATGTCGTTGTTGAAGGCCGCTTTGGCTTCAGCACGGGTCATGTTGATGGACTGCTCGAGATCTTTGTCGCTGCGCACCACACGCATACCACGACCACCGCCGCCGCCAGAGGCTTTGATGATGACCGGATAACCGATGCGTTTTGCGAAGCCACGGTTTTGATCCATGTCGTCGCCCAGCGGGCCGTCAGAGCCAGGTACGCAAGGTACGCCAGCCGCTTTCATCGCGTGGATCGCAGAAACTTTATCGCCCATCAGACGGATAGTTTCCGCTTTCGGGCCGATGAAGATAAAACCAGAACGCTCAACCTGCTCTGCAAAATCCGCATTCTCGGACAGGAAACCGTAGCCAGGGTGGATAGCCACCGCGCCAGTGATTTCCGCCGCAGCGATAATGGCAGGGATGTTCAGATAGCTTTTTACTGAAGGTGCAGGGCCGATACAGACGGTTTCGTCTGCCAGCAGCACGTGTTTCAGGTCACGGTCAGCGGTGGAGTGCACAGCAACGGTTTTGATGCCCATTTCTTTACAGGCACGCAAAATACGCAGGGCAATCTCGCCGCGGTTCGCGATAACAATTTTATCTACCATGGTACGCCTCGTTATTCGATGACGACCAGCGGCTCGTCGAATTCAACCGGTTGGCCGCTTTCTACCAGAATTGCTTTAACAACACCGGATTTGTCTGCTTCGATTTGGTTCATCATTTTCATCGCTTCAACGATACACAGGGTATCGCCGGCGTTCACTTTCTGACCCACTTCGATGAAGGCTTTTGCGTCCGGGCTTGGCGTACGGTAGAAGGTCCCTACCATCGGTGAACGGACGATATGACCGCTGATGGCAGCCGGTGCAGCTTCTGCGGGTGCAGCCGCTGGCGCAACCGCAGCAGCCAGACCTGGCTGTTGGACAGGCATAGCGTAAGCCTGTTGCATCATAGGATAAGCCTGCGCAGGTGCAGCACGGCTGATACGAACTGACTCTTCACCTTCAGAAATTTCCAGTTCAGAAATACCTGATTCTTCAACCAGTTCGATCAGTTTTTTGATTTTACGAATATCCATGGGTGTGATTCCGTACTCTTTTTGCGTAGAAATTAGTGGGTTTTTGACAAGCGGTTAACCGCTGCCTGTAATGCAAAGTGGTAGCCATCTGCGCCAAGTCCGCAAATAACGCCCACTGCGATGTCGGAAAGATAAGAATGGTGCCGGAACGCTTCGCGGGCATGTACATTCGACAGATGGATCTCGATAAACGGAATCGATACCCCCAGTAATGCATCGCGCAGCGCCACGCTGGTATGGGTAAAGGCCGCGGGATTGATCAGAATAAAATCGACGTTTCCGCGTGCCTGATGAATACGTTCAATCAGGACATGTTCTGCGTTGGATTGCAGATGGCTCAGTGCCACACCGGCAGCGGCAGCCTGAACTTCCAAACCTTTAACAATATCGTTGAGCGTGGTGTGTCCGTACGTTTCAGGCTCACGGGTCCCTAACAAATTCAGGTTAGGACCGTTCAGTAGCAAAATGTCAAACTTATGCGCCATTGTGAGCCTATCTCCGGCAATTAGACAAAGATTGTAGAAAATACCCTGATGTCACCGATTTGTCACCTATTTCGCGGCAAATCGACCCGTCTCTTCGGCATGAGGTCGGGCATTATAATGATATCGTGGCAATTCGCAGCTAAATACTGGTCTTATCAGCGAAGATAATCAACCCTCGGCCGGTGAATGCGCGCGCAATTGGCACTATTCTGAGAGGCAACGCCCGCCTGTTTCCCCCGGTTTATCGCAGCCACTGGCGGAATTTTTTATAGCGAAAGGCCAGCAGGATCACGGCAAGTGTTGCGTAGATGATCGGTTGCGGTGACAACACTTTGACCGACCAAAGGTAGTGGATCGGCGCCAGTATGGCGATCAGATAGATGAGATTATGTAACTTTTGCCAGCCAGCGCCCATTTTCCGCTGCGCCCACAATGTCGAGGTGCAGGCCAGCGCCAGCAGCAGGATCCAGCAAATAATGCCGAGCGTCAGATACGGGCGGGAAATCAGTTCACTGCCCAGCAGGCGAAGGTTGCTGATACCCAGTTCGAGGAACGAATAGCTGAGAAGATGCAGCGTTCCCCACGCAAAACACCATAAACCCAGCAGACGGCGGGTGCGGATCAGCAGCGGTTGTTTGCCATAGCGCGCAACCGGCGTCACCAGCAGCGTGACCAGCAGGAATTTCAGCGTCATCCGGCCGGTAAAATGCTGAATATCTTTTGCCGGATCGGCGCTGAACCAGCCCTGATCGACGGAAAGTATCAGCCATATGAAGGGCAGAATGGCGGCAAGGTAAATGATCACCTTCAGCCAGGTAATGTTGGCAGGGCTTAAACGACGCATAGCTGAGCGGCCTCTTCCTTAATAGAACTTACGTAAATCCATACCGTGATACAGCGAGGCCACCTGTTCCGCGTAGCCGTTGAACAGCAGTGTCGGCTGGCGTTGCACATCCAGCAAACCGCCGGAACCAATAAAGCGTTCCGTGGCCTGTGACCAGCGCGGGTGATCGACGTGCGGATTCACATTGGCGTAAAACCCGTATTCGTTGGCGGCAATCTGGTTCCAGGTGGTCGGCGGCTCATCATGGGTGAATTTAATGTTCACGATCGACTTGATGCCTTTGAAACCGTATTTCCACGGGATCGTCAGACGAATGGGCGCGCCGTTTTGCGGCGGCAGTGCTTTGCCATAAACACCGACCGTCAGCATCGCCAGCGGGTTCATCGCTTCATCTATACGCAGCCCTTCGACATAGGGATAATCCAGCCCGCCGCCGATAAACCGGTCTTTTTGCCCCGGCATATGTTCAGGGTCATATAAGGTGGTAAACGCCACGTATCGCGCATTACTGGTCGGTTCGGCCAGTTTCAGGATTTCACTGAGCTGGAATCCGACCCACGGCACCACCATTGACCAGGCTTCAACGCATCGCATGCGGTAGATCCGCTGCTCGAGCGGGAAACGCTTCATGATGTCGTCCATATCCAGCGTCATCGGTTTAGCGACTTCGCCTTCTATTTTTAACTTCCACGGAGACGTCACCAGTTGCCCGGCGTTCGCAGCGGGATCGGCTTTATCCAGCCCGAATTCATAGAAATTGTTATAGCCGGAGACTTTGTCTTCCGGCGTCAGCGGCAGATCATTTTGATAAGCGGGGGGTTTGGTGAAATCCAGGGGTTTACCGGCGGGCGCAGGGGCGCGGTCGTGGCCTTTAAACCAGGAAAGCAGATCCGCCTGCGCGTTTTGCGGCAGGGCGAGTGCGGCGGCGCTGATCCCCAGCGCCTGCAACACTTTGCGCCGGTCATGGAAAAGACTTTCGGGAGTGACATCGGCTTCGGTCAGTTTGCGGGGGTTGAACATAGCATTCTCCGGCATTCTCATTTTATGGTTCATTATTATGGTTATAGACAGAGCATGGCGTGAAACTGACCGCTTTGCGAGACGTAGTCTTAAAATACCGCGTTTTGTGGCAGAGAAGGGCGGCCGCGTTTATCGTTTGTATAAGAATTCTGAATTGATGGGCTGTTGGATTGCTATGCTATGAATGTAAGCAAAGGTCTCTTTGGTAAATTTCTCCTTTCAGCGTGTTTTTCTGTTTTATAGTAGCGGCGCATTTTCGTAACAGGCCCAGAGAACGGGTTTGTTTCCACCCCACCGTAGCGAGTAAGGCACAGGGATGCGATTTACTACCAGACTCTCGGCACTGATGACGATGTTAGTCGCGCTGGCAATGTTACTGATGTTGCTCGGCGTCACTTTCAGCTTTATCTACCTGAACAAACAAGATACTGAACAACATCTTCAGGCACTTGCCACGACCTATGATCAGGCATTGCTGACCCATACGCCTGCCGAAGCCCGGCGCTGGATGCCGCAGGCGATGCGCATGCTCGACATCACGGATATCGACGTCAAACTCGATAACGCCACCATTTATGAATACCACGAGCGTCCGGATTTACACCGTTCGTGGGACAGCGTGATGCCGGAATATGACACCGCCATTATCCCGCTGATGCAAAACCACGCCATGACGCTGCATATTTCCTATGTCGATCCGGTCAGCAGCTATATCCGCTCCCTGCGTTCTACCTTCACGATTGGTCTCGCCATTCTGGCCATGCTCGCCATGCTGCTGCTCAGTTTCCGTTGGCTGAGAAAAGAAACGGACGGCGTGGAAAAACTGGAAGACCGTGCAGTGCGGATTTTGCGCGGTGAACGTGAAGGTTTAACCGGCGATGTGGGCGAATGGCCGCATTCTGCCAGCAGCGCGATCGACCGTCTGCTGGGGGATCTGAATGAAGCGCGCGAACAGCGCAGCCGGGTGGATACCCTGATCCGCGCGTACGCCCAGCAGGATGCCCAAACCGGACTGAGCAACCGCCTGTTCTTTGATAATCAGCTGGCGACGCAACTGGAAGAAAAGGGCGCGCACGGCGTGCTGATGTTATTACGCCTGCCTGATTTTGACACCATGCGCGAAACGCACGGTCAGACGATCGTCGAGGAACTGCGTTCTGCGATGGTCAATCTGTTATCCACCTTTGTCATGCGTCATGTTGATGCCTTGCTGGCGCGCTATTTCCACAGTGATTTTGCCGTGCTGTTACCCCACCGCACATTAAAAGAAGCGGAAGTGATGGCCGGTCAGCTGGTCAATGCGCTTGGTGTTTTGCCCACGTCTTCGCTGATCGACCGTGAAGCTCTGATGTACATCGGGATCAGTGCTTATCGTTTTGGCCAGACGCCGGATCAGGTGATGGACATGGCGGAACAGGCCACGCGGCATGCGGCTTTCCAGGGCAGCAACAGCTGGTTTATCTACGACAAAAATGTGCCGGAAAAAGGCCGCGGCAGTGTGCGCTGGCGGACCTTGCTGGAAAATACGCTGGCGCGCGGCGGCCCGCGCCTTTATCAGAAACCGGCCTTCACCCGCGATCACAAACAAGATCACCGTGAGATCCAGCGACGCGTCTTCGACGGTGAGCAGGAGCTGCTGGCCGCCGAGTTTATTCCGCTGGTGGTGCAGTTCGGCTTATCGCAAAGTTTCGACCGGGTGATGTTAAGTCAGATTATTCCGTTACTTAACCGCTGGCCGGACGAAACGTTGGCATTTCACCTGACGGTTGATTCATTATTGCAGCGCTCATTTGTACGCTGGTTACGCGATACCTTGCTGCAATGCGAAAGAACTCAACGAAATCGAATATTGATTGAACTTGCAGAGGCGGATCTCTGTCAACATACCGACCGGCTGCGTCCTGCGATCAGATTGCTGCAGGGTTTAGGCTGTCGTCTGGCGGTTTCACAGGCCGGACTGACGGTGGTCAGCACCTCTTATCTGAAAACTTTCCCGGTGGAGAGAGTCAAACTTCACCCCGGCTTAGTGCGCGATATTGATAAAAGGGTAGAGAATCAACTTTTTGTCCAAAGCCTGCTCAGTGCATGCGAAGGGACTCAGGCGCTGGTATTTGCCTCCGGCGTGCGGACAAAAGAGGAGTGGGCCGTCCTGCTGAAAAGCGGGATCCACGGCGGTCAGGGCGATTTCTTTGCCGGTCCGGAGCCTGTTGAACCGGTCGGTAAAAAATATTCACACAACCGCGATGTTTAAGTGACCGTTAATGCATTATTTAACGTAGAATGAGCCAGCTTTTGACCTACGCCCTTGTCTGGTAACCGGTGCTTGTGCTCTGACCGCAGATAGACGGAAAATGTCGGTAAAAGTGTAAGAATTTATGTGCGGTGTTGCTACTTCGCCTGGGTGCCTGCCCGAGGTAAACCGAGCCTGCGAGACAGATTTTCTCACAGTGCCATCAGCCTCAAAAAGACACAGCAAGTGAATGGCGACATCGCGGACAATTTTCACGGAAGCAGGACGTTTTTGCGCCTTGTCGCTGCTTCGCGTGGTTGGTAAAGTAGGCGGATTTTATTTTCCGCCCCCAGCTAGCAGGATTATCCCTTCGTTATGTTTAAGAAATTTCGTGGCATGTTTTCCAACGACTTGTCCATCGACCTGGGTACCGCCAATACCCTCATCTATGTAAAAGGACAAGGCATCGTGCTGAATGAGCCATCAGTTGTGGCTATTCGTCAGGATCGTGCTGGTTCACCTAAAAGCGTTGCTGCTGTTGGTCACGACGCGAAACAGATGCTGGGTCGTACTCCTGGCAATATCGCAGCCATTCGTCCAATGAAAGACGGCGTTATCGCTGACTTCTTCGTGACTGAAAAAATGCTGCAACACTTCATCAAGCAAGTTCACAGCAACAGCTTCATGCGCCCAAGTCCGCGCGTGCTGGTGTGTGTGCCGGTCGGCGCAACGCAGGTTGAACGCCGCGCGATCCGTGAATCTGCACAAGGTGCAGGCGCGCGTGAAGTGTTCCTGATTGAAGAACCGATGGCTGCGGCGATCGGTGCAGGTCTGCCCGTCTCCGAAGCAACCGGTTCAATGGTGGTGGATATCGGTGGTGGTACCACAGAAGTGGCCGTGATTTCCCTGAACGGCGTGGTGTACTCCTCTTCTGTACGTATTGGTGGTGACCGTTTCGACGAAGCGATCATTAACTACGTTCGTCGTAACTACGGTTCACTGATCGGTGAAGCGACTGCTGAGCGTATCAAGCACAGCATCGGTTCTGCGTATCCGGGCGATGAAGTGCACGAAATTGAAGTGCGTGGCCGTAACCTGGCTGAAGGCGTTCCGCGTGGTTTCACGCTGAATTCCAACGAAATTCTGGAAGCCCTGCAAGAGCCGCTGACCGGTATTGTCAGCGCGGTCATGGTCGCACTGGAACAGTGTCCGCCAGAGCTGGCTTCCGACATCTCCGAGCGCGGTATGGTGCTGACCGGCGGTGGCGCATTGCTGCGTAACCTCGATCGTCTGCTGATGGAAGAAACCGGTATTCCGGTGGTTGTCGCAGAAGATCCGCTGACCTGCGTTGCACGCGGCGGCGGTAAAGCATTAGAAATGATCGACATGCACGGCGGCGACTTATTCAGCGAAGAGTAATCCCAGCGAAGACGTGTGGTTTTGAATAAGGCTTGTTTGAAGCAAGCCTTATTGCTGTAAACGACATTAGTCTGTCCGGGAAGGTGGTTGTCCGTCAGGTAAAACCTGCAACGTGAAGTGTGCAGTGTTCAATGTGGATCCGCGCAAACACTGGCTGAGCGATGATGCTTTGCCGGTGCTTTGGCTATCCCATGAGATTGCCGCCTTTTCTGTCAGGTGAAGTCTTTACTTCGACTGGCTGAAACCTTCTGTTGCCGAGGAACTCGCATATTTTATGAAGCCAATTTTTAGCAGGGGACCTTCCCTGCAGCTGCGACTTTTTTTGGCTATTCTCACGGCCATTGTCCTGATTGTTGCCGACAGTAAAATAGGTACGTTTGTTAAAATTCGCACCTATATGGATACTGCCGTCAGTCCCTTCTATTTTTTGTCGAATGCCCCGCGTGAATTCTTAGATCAGGTCTCCTCGACCTTTGCCACACGTGGTCAGCTGGAACTGGAAAACCGTGCCCTGCGCCAGGAATTGTTGCTGAAAAACAGCGACCTGATGCTGCTCGGCCAGTACAAACAGGAAAATGCCCGTTTGCGTGAACTGCTGGGATCACCGCTGCGTCAGGATGAGCACAAAATGGTGACGCAGGTTCTGTCGACCAGCAATGACCCGTACAGCGATCAGGTGGTGATCGACAAAGGCAGCAATAACGGCGTGTATATCGGGCAACCGGTGATCAGCGACAAAGGCGTGGTCGGTCAGGTGGTGGCTGTGGCCGCGCTGACCAGCCGTGTTTTGCT
The DNA here is from genome assembly GCF_021276285.1 of Rahnella victoriana. Lineage (NCBI taxonomy): Bacteria > Pseudomonadati > Pseudomonadota > Gammaproteobacteria > Enterobacterales > Yersiniaceae > Rahnella > Rahnella victoriana. The sequence continues at coordinate 1,190,824 of NZ_CP089919.1, read as the reverse complement.
GATTTGTGATGCGTCACATGCGCTGCCGATTCAGGTGCTGCGTAACGACATCCGTGTTATCGCAGCCGGCAGCGGTTGTGCTGATGACCTGCAACTTGAGCATCTGCCAAGCAATACCGATATTCGTGTCGGCGATGTGCTGGTGACTTCAGGTCTGGGCGGACGTTTCCCGGAAGGTTATCCGGTGGGCGTGGTGTCTTCGGTGAAAGTCGATAACCAGCGTGCTTACACCGTGATTCAGGCGCGTCCGACCGCCGGTCTGCAACGTCTGCGTTATCTGTTGTTGCTGTGGGGTTCTGACCGTAACGGCGAGCATCCGCTGCCGCCGGATGAAGTCCATCGCGTGGCGAACGAACGCCTGATGCAGATGATGCCGCAGGTATTGCCGCCTCCGGGCGATATGGGGCCGCCTGCGCCGGTTCCTCCTCCGGCAACCGGCACCGTGACGGCGCCAGTCAGTGCTCCTGCAGTACAGGGAGCGACGCAATGAACAGTTACCGGAGCCACGGACGTTGGATTATTTGGCTATCCTTCTTAATAGCCATGCTGCTGCAGGTGATGCCGTGGCCTGAACAGCTCTATATGTTCAGGCCGTCATGGCTGATGCTGATCCTGATTTACTGGGTGATGGCGTTACCGCATCGCGTCAACGTGGGTACCGGTTTTATTGTCGGTTTCATTATGGATCTGATCCTGGGATCGACTCTGGGCATCCGGGCATTGGCGTTTGCCATCACGGCCTATCTGGTCGCGTTCAAATTCCAGTTATTCCGTAATCTGGCGCTGTGGCAACAAGCACTGATTGTCATGGTGCTTTCGCTGGCGGTGGACGTCATGGTGTTCTGGGGTGAATTTCTGGTGGTCAACGTATCGTTCCGCCCGGAAGTTTTCTGGAGCAGTGTGGTTGATGGCGTTCTCTGGCCGTGGCTGTTCCTGCTGATGCGTAAAATTCGCCGTCAGTTTGCTGTGCAATGAGGATGTTATGACCGCACTTTATCTGGCTTCCGGTTCGCCGCGCCGCCGTGAATTACTGGCCCTGCTGGAGCAACCTTTTGAACGTCTGGTCACCGACGTTGCCGAAGAACGCCAGCCTGATGAAGCGCCGCAAGCTTACGTGTTACGGCTGGCGAAAGAGAAAGCGCAGGCCGGTGTGAAGGTAGCAACAGAGGATCTGCCGGTGCTCGGCGCCGATACGATTGTGGTCCTCGACGGTAAAGTGTTGGAAAAGCCGCGTGACGAAGCGCAAGCCGCTGTTATGCTTAACTCATTGTCCGGCAGACAGCATCAGGTGATGACCGCCATTGCGTTTGCCGACAGGCGGGATTGCCTCAATACGTTGGTTGTGACCGATGTCACCTTCCGTTCACTATCCCCGGATGACATTGCACATTATATTCTGAGCGGTGAGCCCATGGATAAAGCGGGCGCTTATGGTATTCAGGGAAAGGGCGGTTGTTTCGTCCGTGAAATTCGCGGCAGTTACTATGCAGTGGTGGGTCTTCCTCTGGTGGAAACCCAGGAACTGCTAAATGAATTTTCTGCCTTACGCGAGCTTAGGAGAAAACATGACAGCTGAATTACTGGTCAATGTCACCCCGTCTGAAACCCGCGTGGCCTACATTGACGGTGGCATTCTGCAGGAAATCCATATTGAGCGTGAGACCAAGCGCGGGATTGCCGGCAACATTTATAAAGGACGTATCAGCCGGGTTTTGCCTGGCATGCAGGCCGCTTTTGTCGATATCGGCCTTGAAAAAGCGGCGTTTTTGCACGCGTCCGACATCATGCCGCACACCGAATGCGTGGCGCGTGATGAGCAGAAAAATTTCCATGTGCGTGATATCGCCGAGCTGGTGCATCAGGGACAGGATCTGATGGTGCAGGTGGTGAAAGATCCGCTCGGCACCAAAGGCGCACGCCTGACCACTGACATTACGCTGCCTTCCCGCTATCTGGTGTTTATGCCCGGCGCGTCACACGTGGGTGTGTCGCAGCGTATAGAAAGCGAAGCGGAGCGCGACCGCCTTAAACGTATCGTCTCGGAATATTGTGATGAGCACGGCGGCTATATTATCCGCACGGCGGCCGAAGGCGTGGGCGAAGAAGAACTTAAGCAGGATGCGGCCTACCTGAAACGCTTGTGGACCAAGGTGATGGAGCGCAAACGTCGCAACAAAACCAAGTGCAAGCTGTATGGCGAACTGGCGCTGGCGCACCGTGTGCTGCGTGATTTTGCCGGTGAAGCACTGGATCGTATCCGCGTGGACTCCCGCCTGACCTATGAATTGCTGGTGGAGTTCACCAGCGAATACATGCCTGAAATGACCAGTAAGCTGGAGCATTACAGCGGCAAGCAGCCCATTTTCGATTTGTTCGATGTGGAGAACGAGATCCAGCGCGCGCTCGAGCGCAAGGTGGAACTCAAGTCCGGCGGTTATCTGATTATCGACCAGACCGAAGCCATGACCACCGTGGATATCAACACCGGTGCGTTTGTCGGCCATCGCAATCTGGAAGACACCATTTTTAACACCAACACCGAAGCGACGCAGGCCATTGCCCGTCAGCTGCGACTGCGCAATCTCGGCGGCATCATCATCATCGACTTCATCGATATGTCGAATGAAGATCACCGCCGTCGCGTGTTGCACAGCCTTGAGCAGGCGCTGTCGAAAGACCGCGTGAAAACCGGCATTCATGGTTTCTCGGCGCTCGGTCTGGTGGAAATGACCCGTAAACGCACCCGTGAAAGCGTCGAACATGTGTTGTGCAGCGATTGCCCGACCTGTCATGCGCGCGGCACGGTGAAAACCGTGGAAACCGTCTGCTATGAAATTCTGCGTGAAATCGTGCGCGTGCATCATGCGTATGATTCCGACCGTTTCCTGGTCTATGCGTCTGCGGCCGTCGGTGAGGCGCTCAAGGGAGAGGAATCCCATGCACTGGCCGAAGTGGAAATCTTCGTCGGTAAGCAGGTCAAAGTGCAGATTGAGCCGCTCTACAGTCAGGAACAGTTCGACGTCGTCATGATGTGATCAGATGGCTATTCGCCTGAAGCATCAGGAAGTTAAAGGTTTCCATTGCCGTCTGTGCGGGTGAAAACCGGCATGGAATGGAAAACAAGGAGAGAGGTTTGAGGCGACTGCCCGGTATCTTATTAACCACCAGCGCAACCCTTGTCGTGATAGTGGCTTTGGTGATCAGTGGCCTGCGTCTGGCATTGCCTCAGCTGACCCGCTTTCAGGATCAGCTGGTCGGGAAAGTCGAGGCGGTCACCGGCGTACCGATCGAATTGTCGCAAGTCAGCGCGAGCTGGAAAACCTTTGGCCCGGTTATGGAGATCCGTGGCCTGCAGGTGACCTTACCGGACGCCAAATGGCAGGTTCAGCGCATCACCATGGCGCTGGACGTCTGGCAATCGCTGCTGCACCTGCGCTGGCAGTTCCGCGATCTCACCTTCTACAATCTGCAACTCGATCTCAACACCCCGCTGGGTGGCGATGCCAATAAAGGCAGCGGCATCAAGCCGGGGCGTGTCAGCGATATTTTCCTGCGGCAGGTCGACCATTTCGATCTGCGCAACAGCCGCATTTCTTTCCCGACGCCTTCCGGCCCGCGTGCAGAATTTGATATTCCGCAGCTCACCTGGCTGAACAGTCACAACCGTCACCGTGCCGAAGGGCAGCTTAGCCTGTCGAGTTTCAACGGGCAGCACGGTGTTGTGCAATTGCGTATGGATCTCAATGACACCAACGGTCTGCTCAATAACGGTAAAATTTACCTGCAGGCGGACGACATTGATATGAAGCCGTGGTTCAGCCGCTGGCTGCGCAGCAATACCGGTCTGGAGAATGCCAACTTCAGCCTGGCGGCGTGGCTGACCGTGCGCAACGGCGAGATTTTTGCCGGAGACGCCTTGCTGAAAAACGGTTCCGCCATCTGGAAAACCGGCACGGATGAACACCGGCTGGATGTGGATAATCTGACGCTGCACGGTAATCGTCAGGGTAATGGCTGGCAGGTCGGTACGCAGCAGCTGAACCTGAAAACCGATGGCGTGGCCTGGCCGAAAGGTCGCCTTGAGGCGCTCTATCTGCCGGAAAATACAGATTTTCTCGGGCCGACGCAGGGTGAAGAGTTACGTATCCGCGGCACGAATTTGCAGCTGGAACGTTTAGGGCCGGTGATCCCGACGTTTTCCTTCCTGACACCGGCGCTGCTGGAACGCTGGCAGGATTTAAAACCCGCCGGTAACGTCAATCGCCTCGCGCTGGATATTCCGCTCAAACAATTGGATCAGACCCGCTTTGATGTGAACTGGCACGATGTCAGCTGGCAGCGCTGGAAACTGCTGCCTGGCATCAACCATTTCAGCGGTGGCCTGAAAGGCAGTGTGGCAGGCGGTCAGATGACCGTGAAATTGCAGGACAGCCTGCTGCCGTACGGCGAAATGTTCCGCGCACCGCTGGATGTCAGCGCCGCGACCGGGACCTTTAACTGGACGAACGGCAAGGATGGCTGGATGCTGTCGGGCAAAGACGTGGATGTACAGGCCAATGCGCTGTGGGCCAAAGGGGATTTCCGCTACAACCAGCCAGTCAAAGGCGAACCCTGGCTGAATATTCTGGCCGGTATCCGCCTGTATGATGCGGGGCAGGCGTGGCGCTATTTCCCTGAACCGCTGATGGGCAAACATCTGGTGGATTATCTGAGCGGCGCCATTCAGGGCGGTCAGGTGGATAATGCCACGCTGACCTTTAATGGCAATCCGCATCATTTCCCGTTCAAAAAGAATGAAGGGCAGTTTGAAGTCTGGGTGCCGCTGCGCCATTCGACCTTCCAGTACCAGCCAAAATGGCCTGCGCTGACCGATCTGGATATCGATCTCGATTTCCTTAACGACGGCCTGTTTATGAAAGCCGCGCATACCAAACTGGGCAACGTTGATGGCAATAACGTGGTCGCCAATATCCCTGACTACCTGAAAGAAAAACTGTTTATCGATGCCGATCTGCACGGCTCAGGTAAAGATATCGGCGATTACTTCATGAATACGCCGCTGCACGACTCGCTGGGTTCGGCTTTACAGGAACTGCAAATCGGCGGCGATGTGAATGGTCGCTTACATCTGGATATCCCGCTGGATGGCGAGCTGGTGCGCGCCTCCGGGGGCGTCACGCTCAATGACAACAGCCTGTTTATCAAACCGCTGAACAGCAAAATCAACAATCTCAGCGGCCAGTTCAGTTATGACAATGGCAACCTGCAAAGTAACCGGCTCACCGGCAACTGGTTCGGGCAACCGGTTAACGTGATGTTCAGTACGCAGGAACTGCCGGATGATTTCAGGGTTCAGGTCGGGCTGGATGCCAACTGGCAATTGTCCAAAATTCCGGGTCTGCCTGCGGCGGCAGCCAGCAAGATTTCCGGCGGTACGCCGTGGAAAGGCGACGTCAATATTACCCTGCCGCACAAAGGCACGCCGACATACACCGTCGATGTGAACGCCGATCTGAAAGATGTAAGCAGTCACTTACCTGATCCACTGAGTAAGAAAGCCGGGCAAGCGATGCCGCTGGTGGTGAATGTCAAAGGCGATCTTCACAGCTTTACCCTGCAAGGCGTGCTGGCGGGCAAGGACCATTTCAACAGCCGCTGGCTGCTGGGTAAACAGCTGAAACTGGACCGCGCGTCATGGCAGGCAAACAGCAAAAAAACGCCGCCGTTGCCGGAAGACAGCAGCCTGACGCTGCATCTGCCTGCGCTGGATGGCGAGAACTGGCTGGGCCTGCTGTCGCCGGAAAAAGCGACACAGGATACCAAAAGCAAAGTGGCCGGTTTCAGCTTCCCGCACCAGATTATCCTGACAACACCGGCACTGACGCTGGCCGGACAAGTCTGGAACGACCTGACCCTCACCTCGGTTCAGGGGCATCAGGGCATGGAAGTGACGGCCAAAGGGAAGGAAATCGACGGTAAGCTGAACATGAATGACAACGGCCCGTGGCTGGCGAATCTGAAATATGTCTATTTCAATCCGCAATGGACCGTGGCGGATGTCGCCAGCAGCGACCAGCCGGCGGGCAATCCGCTGGCAGGCGATAAGATTTCGTTCTCGGGCTGGCCTGCATTGCAGCTGCGTTGTGAAGCTTGCTGGTTCCTCGGACAGAACTTCCGCAAAGTGAATGCTGACCTGACGCCGCAGGGCGATAAGCTGATGTTGCGTAACGGTCTGATTGATACCGGCGTGGCGCGCCTTGATGTGCAGGGTGACTGGACGCAGAACGGACAGGGTGAGAATACCGGCCTGAAAGGGAAAGTTGCCGGTAAAGACATTGAGCAGGCCATGTCATTCTTTGGCGTGACCACGCCGCTAAAAGGCGCGCCGTTTGACGTCAACTTTGACCTGCACTGGAAATCCCTGCCGTGGAAACCGGATATCAGCACGCTGAACGGCACGCTGAAAAACACGCTGGGCAAAGGCGAAATTGCGGATGTCGGCACCGGCCGCGCCGGACAATTACTGCGTCTGGTCAGCTTCGATGCCTTACTGCGTAAATTGCGCCTCGATTTCAGCGATACCTTTGGTCAGGGCTTCTACTTTGACTCGATCAAATCGACCGCCTGGATTAAAGACGGTGTGATGCACACGGACGACCTGCTGATAGATGGTCTGGAAGCGGATATTGCCATCACCGGCAAGGTCAACTTCGTGAATCAGCAGCTGGATCTGGAAGCGGTGATTGCACCGGAAATTTCCGCCACGGTTGGCGTGGCGACCGCCTTCGTCATTAACCCGGTGGTCGGCGTCGCCGTCTTTGCCGCCAGTAAAGTGCTGGCGCCGCTGTGGAATAAAATCTCGCTGATCCGTTATCAGATCAGCGGCACCATTGCGGATCCGCACATCAACGAAATTCTGCGCAAACCCGTGGAGCATCCGAAAGCCGCCGTGGCACAGTAATCTCAGCGGCGAAGGTGGCAGGAAACCTCGTGCGGGCTGTGTTAGGCTGTAAATAACCTTGTCACAATGGATTGTCTGGCAGGCGGACCGTTTTTATCACGGTCAGCCCGCCGGATTGTCGTCTAAAAAGAGAGTGAACATCTATGAGTCTGGCCTTAGTCAGTGAGCAGTTACTAACTGCCAATAATCTGAGTCATCAGGATCTGTTTTCGGTGTTGGGCCAGTTGTCTGAACGTCGTCTTGATTATGCCGATCTCTTTTTCCAGTCCAGTTTCCATGAAGCCTGGGTGATCGAAGACAGCATCATCAAAGATGGTTCTTACAATATCGATCAGGGCGTGGGCGTCCGTGCGATAAGCGGCGAAAAGACCGGTTTTGCTTACGCCGACCAGATCACCCTGAATGCCCTGAACCAGAGCGCGACAGCCGCCCGCAGCATTGTCCGTGAACAGGGCAATGGCAAAGCGCATACGCTGGGCGAAATTGCCTATAAATCTCTTTATTCTCCGCTGGATCCGCTGCAAAGCCTGCCCCGCGAAGCGAAAATCGAATTGTTGCACCGCGTCGACAAAATTGCCCGTGCGGCAGATAAACGCGTGCAGGAAGTCAGCGCCAGCATTACCGGCGTGTATGAAACCGTGCTGGTGGCGGCGACCGACGGGACGCTGGCGGCGGATATCCGTCCGCTGGTGCGTCTGTCTGTCAGCGTGCTGGTCGAGCAGGATGGTCGTCGTGAGCGTGGCTCAAGCGGCGGCGGCGGTCGTGTCGGTTATGACTATTTCCTCGAAACGGTTAACGGTGAAGTCCGTGCTGAAGCCTTTGCCCGTGATGCGGTGCGGATGGCATTACTGAATCTGACCGCAGTGGCGGCGCCTGCGGGTGGCATGCCGGTGGTTCTGGGCGCGGGCTGGCCGGGCGTGCTGTTGCACGAAGCGGTCGGACACGGTCTGGAAGGCGACTTCAACCGTCGCGGCACCTCGGTCTTCAGCGGTCAGATGGGCAAGCTGGTGGCATCTGAACTCTGCACAGTGGTGGATGACGGTACGATCCCGAATCTGCGCGGTTCGCTGGCGATTGATGATGAAGGTGTGCCGGGTCAGTACAACATGCTGATCGAAAATGGCGTGCTGAAAGGCTATATGCAGGACAAACTGAATGCGCGCCTGATGGGTGTTGCGCCGACCGGCAACGGCCGCCGTGAATCCTATGCCCATCTGCCGATGCCGCGTATGACCAACACCTATATGCTCGGCGGCAAATCCACGCCGGAAGAGATCATCAGCAGCGTGGAGTATGGCCTGTATGCGCCAAACTTCGGCGGCGGCCAGGTGGATATCACGTCCGGTAAATTCGTGTTCTCCACCTCTGAAGCGTACCTGATCGAAAAAGGCCGGATCACTAAACCGGTGAAAGGCGCGACGCTGATCGGCTCCGGTATTGAAGCGATGCAGCAGATTTCCATGGTCGGTAACGATCTGGCGCTCGATAAAGGCGTCGGCGTGTGCGGTAAAGAAGGCCAGAGCCTGCCGGTCGGGGTGGGTCAGCCAACCCTGAAACTGGATAATCTGACCGTCGGCGGTACTGCGTAACAGAAGATGATTTCGGTGTTTTCCCTCCTCTTTGATAAGGGGAGGGTTAATTCCACTGCGTGACTTTTTTGCCCTGCCTGTAGCCCTGATATACCTTGCTCACCCGTTTGAAATAATCCGTCAGATAATCAATGCACACCTGCACTTTCAGCGGCAGTTTGTCCTTTTCGGTATACAACGCGTAGACCGGACGGGGATCCGACTGATAGCTCCTGAACAGGATTTCCACCTCACCGTTATTGATCTCCTCAATCACCCACATCAGCGGCACATAGGCGATACCGACCCCGGCTTTCAGCCAGCGGATCATGGTCTGCGAATCGTTGGTGACGAAACGGCCCTGCGGCGTAATGCGTGTCGAAATACCCTCGGGGGCGATCAGCTCAAATTCGCTGTCGGGACGGACGCTGTATTCCAGCCACGAGAAATTCACCATATCGGCGGGTTTTTCCGGGGTACCGTGTTGCGCCAGATAACTGCGCGCCGCGCACACCACCATCGGCATCGATCCTAAGCGGGTGCAGAACAGGCTGGAATCCTGCAACGCACCGACGCGGATCACCACGTCCAGCCCGTCGGCGATCAAATCCGGTGCCGGAATGCCGGTGACCAGATTGACGGTCAGTCCGGGGTATTCGGAGAGCATTTCCGCCGTCATCGCAGCAAGAACATTTTGTGCCATTGTGGAGGAGCTGCCGATGCGTAATGTACCGGTCGGGGTGTTGTTGAAGGCATACAATTGTTCATGCACTTCACGCACGTCATGCAGCATTTTCCGGCAGCCCTGATAGTACAGCTTACCGGCTTCGGTCAGGCCGATACTGCGGGTGCTGCGGTTTAATAATTTGATTTGTAAATCATTTTCCAGTTTTGAGACAGTCTGGCTGATGGCGGAAACGCTCATGTCGAGACGTCGTGCGGCCGCGGTGAAGGAGCCGCTTTCGACCACCTGAGCAAAGATCGACATGCGTTTTAATCGGTCCATTGTTAACTCTGGCTTAAAAGTGATTTAGATCACAGAACGTTGATTACTTGATAATAAGCACGCTAATATACCCTTCCGGGTGATAAACCTCAGGTTTCAGTATTCCTGACTGACTGCTTACCTTCGCACACTTCCCTGGCAACCCCATGGTTTTACCGTTCACTTCCGCTGAATTTATTTTTCAACGGGGTCGCGTGCCGTTGCCTAAAATAATGAATAATGCGTGCGCGGGACGATACTGGTTTGTCCGTCGTAATAATGTAAGGAATTTTTGATGAGTTTGCTTCCGGTAATGGTGATTTTCGGATTGTCGTTTCCTCCGGTGTTTTTTGAAATACTGCTGGCGCTGGTGGTGTTTTTCCTGCTGCGGCGCGTATTGCAACCTACCGGGATCTACGACTTTGTCTGGCACCCGGCGTTGTTCAACACAGCGTTGTACTGCTGTCTTTTTTACCTGATCTCCTGCATGTTCGTCTGAGGGCGTTGTGAAAAATTTCTCCATAAAAATAATACGTTATGCAATAACGTTGATTCTTGTCGTGCTGGCTGTCATCGCAATCTTCAAAGCCTGGGCGTTCTATACCGAATCTCCGTGGACCCGTGATGCCAAATTTACCGCAGATGTCGTGTCTATCGCGCCCGACGTCACCGGTCTTATCACCGATGTGCCGGTGATTGATAACCAACTGGTGAAGAAAGGCCAGGTGCTATTCAAAATCGATCAGCCGCGCTACCAGCAGGCGCTGGACGAAGCGAGTGCTGACGTCGCCTATTACCAGGCGCTGGCCGCAGAGAAAAAACGCGAAGCCGGACGTCGTGTGAAACTGGGCGTGCAGGCCATGTCACAGGAAGAGATCGACCAGGCCAATAACGTGCTGCAAACCGCCCAACATCAGCTGGCGAAAGCGCAGGCTGCGCGGGATCTGGCGGTGCTGGATCTGGAACGTACCGTGGTGGTTGCGCCTGCCGATGGTTGGGTGACGAACCTGACCGTGCATCCGGGCAACTACATCAACCGTGGCTCTACCGCCGTGGCGCTGGTGAAGAAAAATTCTTTCTACATTCTGGCTTATCTGGAAGAAACCAAATTGCCGGGGCTGAAAAAAGGCGACCGTGCGGAAATCACGCCGCTGGGCAGCAACCGCATCATGCACGGTACGGTCGACAGTGTGGCGGCCGCAGTGACCAACAGCTCTTCCTCTGCGGCGACCAACGGTCTGGCGACCATCGACAGTAACCTGGAATGGGTGCGTCTGGCGCAGCGTGTGCCGGTGAAAATCGTGCTCGACGATGAAGATCAGCAACATCCGTATCCGGCAGGCACCACGGCCACCGTGGTTATCACGGGTCAGCATGACCGTAAACAAGATGAAGGATCTCCGTTCCTTCGCCTCCTGCATCGCCTGAGAGAGTTTGGTTAAGGCCGGAAAATGAATAGCGTACTTATCCCGCGCGTCCGTTTTGCCTGCAAGCTGACATTCGCCATCCTCGGCGCGCTGGTTCTCGGGTTCTATTTGCAACTCGAAACCCCGCGCTGGTCAGCCATGACCGCCGCCATTGTCACCTCCGGCCCTGCGCTGGTGGCGGGTGGCGAACCCTTTGCCGGGGCTATTCGTCACCGTGGTTTCCTGCGCGTGATCGGCACTTTTATTGGCTGTATCGCGGCGCTGGTGATTGTTATCGCCACCGCCCGCGCGCCGGTGGTGATGTTGCTGTTGTGCTGTATCTGGGCTGGTGTCTGCACCTGGTGGTCTTCACTGGTGCGCGTTGAGAATTCCTATGCACTGGGACTGGCCGGTTATACCGCGCTGATTATTGTGGTGACCTCCGCCAGTGCGCCGCTACAGACACCGCAGTTTGCGGTGGAACGTTGCAGTGAAATCGTCATCGGGATTTGCTGCGCCATTGTCGCCGACCTGCTGTTTTCTCCCCGTTCCATCAAAAAAGATATCGACCGCGCCGTCAGTCAGCTGATGTTGGATCAGTTTGCGCTGATGCGGATTTGCGTGAATATCGGCACCCGCGAAGAAATTGATAAGTCGTGGAATAATCTGGTGAAAAGCACCACGGCGCTGAACGGCATGCGTGGCAGCCTGATGATGGAATCCTCGCGCTGGCAGCGGGTCAACCGTCGTCTGAAAGCGCTGCACAGCACGTCGCTGAGCATGATTACTCAGGCGTGCGAAACCTACCTGATCATGCAAAACACGCCGGAACGGCTGTCTCCTGAGCTGAAAGCGATGTTTGCGGAACCGGCTGAAAACGTGGCGGATGTGCATCGCAGGCTGAAACAGTTGCGTCAGATCATCACCGGCACGCACAGCGACAACGTGCTGATGACCCTCAGCGCGTGGACCGGCGCCGGTACCCGTGCGCTGTTGCTGATGAAAGGCATCCATACCAACAGCAGCATTAACAATGTTGAAAGCGGTGTGCTCGACGGTGAGGTGGTAGTGCGTCCAGTTTCTGCGGAACGCCATCATGCGCTGGTCAACGGCCTGCGGACCTTTACGGCGACCGCCATCGGCTGCCTGATGTGGTTGTGGACCGGCTGGACGTCGGCCAGCGGCTGCGTGATTATCATCGCCGTCGTGACCTCGCTGGCGATGCGTACGCCGAACCCGAAAGGCATGGCGATGGACTTTATCGTCGGCATGTTGCTGGCGATCCCGGTCGGCTCGATGATGTTTATGCTGATCATGCCCGCGACGCAGCAAAGCCTGTTTTTGCTCTGTCTGATGCTGGGGATTTTCACCTTCTTTATCGGTATCGAAGTCACCAAGCGCCGCCTCGGCATGCTTGGCCTGCTGGCGGGCACCATCAACATTCTGGTGCTCAGCAACCCGATGGTCTTTAACGTGACGTCGTTTCTCGACAACGCGCTGGGGCAGGCGATTGGTACGGTGATCGCCATGGCGGTGTTGCTGATTATTCGCGATAAATCCCGCGAGAAAACCGGTCGTACGCTGCTAAACCGCTTCATGAGCAGCGCGGTGTCGGCGCTGACCACCAAAGCGTACCGTCGTCGGGAAAACCATCTTCCGGCGCTGTACCATCAGCTGAACCAGTTGCTGGTGATGTTCCCGAATGACATCGGTAAGTACCGTCTGGCGCTGTTGTTGATCATCGCCCATCAGCGCATGAAACTGGCCGAAGTGCCGGTGAATGACGAGCTGTCAGCGTTCCACAAGAAAATCCGTAACACCGCCGATCATGTAGTGTCGTCCTCAGGCGAAGGCAAACGCACCTATTACTATCAGCGTTTACTGAAAGAGCTGGGCGAATATCAGGAAAAACTGGTTGAGTACGACGCACCGCTGAAAGTGACCGAGCCGGTGCGGCGTCTGACTGACATGCTGCACCGTTATCAGCATGCGTTCCTTGCCTGACCGGCGGCTATTTCAGGAAAGCCTCACGGTCGCTGGCGGTGATCGGACGTAATACGCGGCAGGGTACACCTGCCGCGACCACATCCGGGGGAATGGATTTGGTCACCACACTGCCAGCTCCAATCACGCTGTTACGCCCAATCGTCACCCCCGGATTGACTATCACGCCGGTGCCCAGCCAGACATTATCTTCAATGACGATAGGCAGCGAGAATTGCTGACCGGTGATGCGGATGTCAGGATCGATGGGATGTCCGGCGGTGGCGAGCGTGACGTTCGGTGCGATCATCACGTTATTGCCAATGGTCACGGTGGCGTCATCCACCACCGTGAGATTGAAGTTGGCATAAAAGTGGTTGCCGATATGAATATGCGTGCCGTAGGCGACACGCAGCGGCGGCTCTATCCAGCAGGACTCCCCCAGACTGCCCATAATACTTTTGAGCAATTGCAGGCGCTTTGCCTCTTCAGAAGGGCGCGTGAGATTGAAATCATACACCCGCTCTTTTCCGGCACAGCGTTCCTCCGGCAATCCTTCGCCCATGTCCGTATACAGCTCACCCTTATTCATCTTTTCGCGCGTCGACATTGCGTGTTCCTTTGTCAGAGAATGGCGGAGTAAAACCCGCAGTCTACTGACAAAGAAACGCAATGTGAACGTACGACAATTTCATTACATCAACTATGCGACACGGGTCTCGCGGCGCGGGCTGACCGGTGTGTCGTCTTCCTCGTCATCCTGCGGGATTTCCAGTTTTTCATGCCCGGAAGCCACGCCCCAATAATAGCAAACCAGCGTCACGACCACGACCAGCACCATGTCCAGCGGGCTGGAAATCGCACCCGTTCCGCCGTAGGTGCCGAAGTAAGAGAGAATGAAAATCGCGATGTAATAAGCCAGCAACCACCACGCGCTCTGCACATCACGTTTGAAATGCTGATCTTTCTTGCCGAACAAAACGTACGCCACCCACGCAATGACCAGGATCGGGATCAGCAATTCGTTCACCGACCAGCCGCTCCAGTAAATCAGCAGGGTACTGGCGACAAACGCCAGCGGGCTGAGCAGGCCAAACACCGGCAACCGGAACGGACGTGGCAGATTTGGTAACCGTGAGCGCATAACACCGGCGTTGACCGGACCGGGCATATAGGTGAACACGGTCGCGGACGTCACTGCACCGATCAGCCCGCCCCAGACCTGAAATTCAGACGGCAGCGTCCAGGCGATGGCCAGAATCAGCGACAGCCAGAGTGCGCCGCGCGGTACGCCGGATTTCGGATCGACTTTGGCGAAAATCGAGAACAGATGGCCGTTCTTCGCCCAGGCAAACAGCACGCGGGAAGCCCCGGCGAGATAGATATTCCCGGTCCCTGCCGGAGAAATGACGGCGTCGATCAGGATCAGGTTAATCAGCCACGTAATGCCCAGACTACGCGCCAGATCGGCATACGGCGACTGGAAGATGGTTTTCAGCCCGACCCAGCCATGTGCGCTGAGGATGTCGGCGGGCACCGCGCCCATAAAGGCGAACTGCAACAGAATGTAGATCACGAAGCTGATGCCAATGGCCAGCATGATGGCGATCGGGATATTGCGCTGCGGGTTTTTCGCCTCGCTGGCGAAATCCACCGCCTGACGGAAACCGAGATACGCAAACACAATGCCAGCGCCGGTCAGCGACGAGAAGATACCGTGCACGCCGCCCGGTGCGGTGCCCGGTACGCTCAGGTTACCGCCGTGGAAATAGCCGAACAGCGTCACAATTACCATCAGCGGGACGATGAATTTGAAAGTCGTAATAATGGTATTGATGCGCCCGAAGAAACTGACGCTCCAGTAGTTCAGCAGGAAGAAACCCACCAGCAGAACGATTTGCATCACAAAGCCGAGACCGGTCGGGCTGCCGTCGGTCTGGCCCAGCGCGGGCCACCAGTACATCGCATACTGACGCACGGCTTCCACTTCCACGCCAGCAGTACTGGTGTACGCCAGCAGCGAACTCACGCCGATAACAAAACCCACCACATTACCGTGCGTGTAATTCGGATAGCGGACAAAACCCCCGGCACGCGGAATGGCGGCGGCAAGCTCGGCGAACACCAGCCCAATCAGCAGCACCATCACTGCGCCGAGCAGCCACGCCCAGCCGGTTAATCCGCCCGCATAGCCGGAACTGGTGAGTGCCGCATAAAGCCATCCGGAACCGATCATGGAGCCGACACCAAGTAATGTCAGATCCACCAGTCCTAATTTCTTTTTCAACGTCCCCTGAGTCATAGGATCCTCTTTAGGGTTGAAGAGTTGGGAAGACGGCAGAAACCTTCACTGCCAAAAAGGGAATTTGCACCGGCGCAGGAATTGCGCGGTCGGAAGGTATTGAGCAGGAACCATGCCAGTCATGTGATTTGCATCACATTCTGTCCCTGACGGCGCAAATCACACTCTGCTTATGGTTTGCATGCTATCTGATGGCGCAAAAAGACACCGGGAAGGTCACGTCATGCACCTGCGGGGTGCAGCTGACGCCTCATGGTTATGCGGAGGTTTTGGCTAATCTCAGCAGAAAAGCCTGGTGTAACTGAATGTTACAAGCACAGAACGCTAAATGTCCTGTGCCTTCGCCTTCCTTTTTAGAGTCTATACTTACTGCCATATCCCGTGTTGAACGGCATAAATCAGGAGGATCCCCTATGTCTGCCCAATCAGAAAAACTGTCCGCGCATCCTTTATTCAAGACCGGCTACTTTGCCGGGGGTAAATGGCATGAGGCCAGAGAAACGTTTGATGTGCTGAATCCGGCCACCGGCGAGGTGGTGGCTAAAGTGGCAAAAGCCGGTAAAGCAGAGACGGAAGCCGCGGTGAAAGCGGCCAGCTACGCGTTCCCTGAATGGCGCAAAACCACGGCAAAAGCCCGTTCTGAAATTCTGCATCGCTGGTATGAGCTGATGCTGGAAAACAAACAATTCCTCGGCGAGCTGATGGTGGCCGAACAGGGCAAGCCGCTGAAAGAAGCGCTGGGCGAAGTCGATTACGCCGCCAGCTATCTGCAATGGTTCAGCGAAGAAGCCAAACGCGCCAACGGCGAAATCATCCCTCCGGCCAAAGCCGGCTCGCGCATTCTGGCGACCCGCGAACCGGTCGGTGTTGTCGCGGCAATCACGCCGTGGAATTTCCCGCTGGCGATGCTGACCCGCAAACTGGGTCCGGCGCTGGCGGCAGGCTGTACCGGCCTGATCAAACCGGCCAGCAACACGCCGTTGTCGGCCTTTGCCTTGTTGCAACTGGCGCAGGACGCCGGTGTACCGGACGGCGTGATCAACGGCGTGGCCGGGGACACGGCGGCGATCAGCGACGTGATCATGGCGAGCGACGCGGTGCGCAAAGTCTCCTTTACCGGCTCGACCGCCATCGGTAAAACGCTGGTGCGTAACAGCGCCGACATCATGAAAAAAGTGTCGATGGAACTGGGCGGCAACGCGCCGTACATCGTGTTTGACGATGCCGATATTGAGGCGGCGGTGCAGGGCGCGATCACCTGTAAATTCCGCAACAGCGGACAGGTTTGCGTGTGCATCAACCGGATTTACGTGCAGGACGGCGTGTATGAGGCATTCACCTCGCGTCTGGTGGAAGAGGTGCGCAAGCTGAAAGTCGGCAACGGCATGGACGAGGGCGTGATTGTCGGGCCGCTGATCAATATTCAGGGGCTGGAGAAAGTCGAAGAACACGTCAAAGACGCGCTGGAGAAAGGCGGACGGCTGATGGAAGGTGGCCAGCGTCATAAACTCGGCGGTAACTTCTTCCAGCCGACGGTCATTATCGATGCGACGGATGACATGAAAGTGGCGCACGAAGAAACCTTCGGCCCGCTGGCAGCCTGTTTCCGTTTCAGCACGGAAGAAGAGGTGATTAAACGCGCCAATGACACGCCTTTCGGGCTGGCGGCGTATTTCTACAGCCAGAACCTGAAACGCATTTTCCGCGTCGCGGACGCCATCGAAAGCGGCATGATCGGCGTTAACGAATGTGCGATTTCCAATGAAGCCGCGCCGTTCGGCGGGGTGAAAGAATCCGGTCTGGGACGCGAAGGCTCGGTGCTGGGGCTGGAAGAGTATTTGCAGGTGAAAACGCTGCATTTAGGAAATCTTTAAGTCAGCTTTCCAGATACGGCGTTTTAAGAAACAATAAACAGGAACAGATCGATGCGGGCTAAACACAAAGGACGCCAATGACGGTATTTAACGGGCTACGGCCGCGCAAACTGATGATGGCGGTCGCCGTGATCGCGGGACTGTGTGGCATCGCAGGACAGATTGTCGCGAAAACGACACACAACCCGGGCACTATCGTGACGGGGACGGAAGAGAAAACGGTGATCAGCTATTTGCGCCAGAATCATCAATTGCCGGAAAACTACATCACCAAGAAAAAGGCGCGGGAAGCCGGATGGGATGCACGCGCCGGGAATCTGTGTGATGTCTTGCCGGGCAAAGCCATCGGCGGCGACCGTTTCTCTAACCGGGAAGGGCGGCTGCCTTCGGCTTCAAAACGGGTCTGGCGTGAAGCGGATATCAACTATCGCTGCGGACGTCGCGGCGCTGACCGCGTGCTGTTTGCCAGCGACGGGCTGATTTACGTCAGTAAAGATCATTATCAGCATTTCGTTCGGGTGGAGTAACGTCGATGAATAAAGTGAGCTTCGATTTTAATCACATCCCGGATTTACCCGCATTCTACCGCGAGTTTGCCCGTCAGTTTGCGCTGACCGACAGCTTCGGCGCGAATCTGGACGCACTCTGGGACGAGGTAACGGGCGGGATTTCACTGCCGGTTGAGATAGATTTCATGAACCTGAATGCCAACCGTAAACGACGTTTCGGCGCATTAATTTTGCTGTTTGAAGAAGCGGAAGAAGAACTGGAAGGCGCGCTGCGTCTGAACCTGCCGGAGAAACCGGCGGCGAAGGCCAAAGGCTGAAAAGAAAAAACCCGCCATCAAAGCGGGTTTTTGTTTTTTAGTCCTGACCTTCAGCCAGTTCGCGCAGATACTGGAAGATCTGGCGGTAAGATTTTGGCGGCTTGTTGGCGGCTTTCTCTTTCTGTGCGTTGCGGATCAGCGCACGCAGCTGCTGGCGGTCGGCTTCCGGATACAGTTCCAGCACCGGCGGGATCGCATCGTCACCTTCTTCCACCAGACGGTCACGCAGCATTTCCAGTTTATGGAACAGCGACACCTGCTGGTTGTGGCGGTTTTTCAGCTTATCCAGCGCAGTCTGGATTGGCTCGACATCGCGGGAACGCAGCATTTTGCCGATCAGCTGAAGCTGACGGCGGCGGCCTTCTTTCTTGATCTTCTGCGCTAAGTCGATCGCCGCGCGCAGATCGTCGTCCAGCGGCAGTTTGTCCAGCGAGTTTTTACCCAGCTCAACCATTTCTGCACCGAGATCTTTCAGCGCCTCGGCGTCACGTTTGATTTCACTTTTACTGACCCAGATGATTTCATCATCATCGTCGTTCTCGTTGGTGTCGGGAACGTCGTCGTGCCAGTCGTCAATTTTCTTTGTCATGGGCGCTTCCTCTTAACGAGGTAATCCTGTCAGTTTGATTGTGCTTTATTGCTTCGGCGGCATTATGCAGGGTTATGCCGCATACATCCATGTTCTGTTGCAACTTTGGGCATAACAACGCCGGAGTGAATGCGAAATTGTGGCGAGTCTCTGTTAGACTCAAAGGTAAGCGTTTCTGTATATCAGTGTAGAACAAACCCTTTAATCTCATAAGCGATGGCATGCCGATGAACGTAGTGAATCAAGTAGCGCAACAGCGTAAAACCCTGGAACAGGCCGTATCTCAGGCGCTGGAACTGGCGAAAGCCGGTTCAGATGCTGCCGAAGTGGCGGTCAGCAAAACCACCGGTATCGGCGTCAGTACCCGTTTTGGCGAAGTGGAAAACGTTGAATTCAACAGCGACGGCGCGCTGGGCATTACCGTTTATTATCAGAACCGTAAGGGCAGCGCCTCTTCTACCGATTTAAGCCCGGACGCCATTTCCCGCACCGTGCAGGCGGCGCTGGATATCGCCCGTTACACCTCGCCGGATCCGTTCGCGGGCGTGGCTGACAAAGAGATGCTGGCGTTCGACGCGCCGGATCTGGATCTCTTCCACCCGGAAGAACTCGATGCCGATCGCAGTATCGAACTGGCCGCCCGTGCTGAACAGGCGGCGCTGAAAGCCGATAAGCGCATCACCAATACCGAAGGCGGCAGTTTCAACAGCCATTATGGCATCCGCGTGTTCGGCAACAGCCACGGCATGTTGCAGAGCTATTGTTCGACGCGCCATTCGATTTCCGCCTCGGTTATCGCGGAACACCAGGGCGACATGGAACGCGACTACGCTTATTCCATCGCGCGTAAAATCAGCGACCTGAAAGATCCGGAATGGGTCGGCGCAGAATGTGCACGCCGCACCTTATCGCGTCTGGCTCCGCGTAAATTACCGACCATGCAGGCTCCGGTGTTGTTCGCTTCCGAAGTGGCGACCGGCCTGTTCGGGCATCTGGTCGGGGCGATCAGCGGCGGCAGCATTTACCGTAAATCGTCCTTCCTGCTCGACAGCCTCGGCAAGCAGATCCTGCCGGAGTGGCTGACCATCGAAGAGCATCCGCATCTGTTACAGGGGCTGGCATCCACGCCGTTCGACAGCGAAGGTGTGCGCACTGAGCGTCGCGATATCGTTAAAGACGGCATCCTGCAAAGCTGGCTGATGACCTGTTATTCCGCACGTAAACTCGGTCTGCAAACCACCGGTCACGCGGGCGGCATCCATAACTGGCGCATCGCCGGTCAGGGTGATGATTTCGCCGGTATGCTGCGTAAGCTCGATAAAGGTCTGGTCGTGACGGAACTGATGGGTCAGGGCGTCAGCGGCGTCACCGGTGACTACTCACGCGGCGCGGCCGGTTTCTGGGTCGAGAATGGCGAAATCCAGTATCCGGTCAGTGAAATCACCATCGCCGGAAACCTGAAAGACATGTGGCGCAACATGGTCGCCATCGGCAGCGATATCGAAACCCGCAGTAATATCCAGTGCGGTTCCGTGCTGTTACCGGCAATGAAAATCGCCGGCGAGTAATTTTCCTGCAAAGCAGCGGTCGCCCGATCGCTGCTTCTCACCTGCCACCCTTCTTTACAAAAAATTCATCCCGTTTTCCTCTCTCTCAGCCTATTTTTATAAAGCCTTACAAGCAATGTCGTTTTATCTAACAAATAAATAACAATAGAGAAAAAGCTCATGCGTAAACAACTGATGGCGTTAGCGGTAGTCGCAATGCTGGGAAGCAGCACGGTGGCACTGGCAGCAGATTTAGAAACGGACATGGACACCATTTCTGATAATTACAGCAAGGTGCTGAAAACCAACGATCAGGCCGAACTGACCACCGGTCTGGCGAACATGAAAGCCGCAGCGGAAGACGCGAAAAAAGCCACGCCACCGAAACTGGAAGGCAAAGCCCCTGACAGCCCGGAAATGCAGGATTACCACAAAGGGCTGGATACGCTGATCGGCCAGATTGATAAAGCTTCTGCTTTAGCGAAAGCGGGTAAAGTGGATGAAGCGAAGAAAGAAGCCGAAGGGTTCAAGGCGACAAGGAATGAGAACCACAAGAAGTTTAAGTAAGCAGATGGCGGGTGTCTTGCTCCTCCCCCTGCGAAGGGTAGGGAGTAAACCCCACATTATTTCATGGTGAGAAATAGCCGGAATTGATCGCTGTCCTGCTCCTCCCCCTGCGAAGGGGGAGGCGGGGAGGGGGTTTTAATGACAAAACCAATGTCAGTGCAAACTTCAACTTATTGATTCGTCATTAATACCCCACCCCAACCCTCCCCTTCGCAGGGGAGGGAGTAAAACCCACATTATTTCATGGTGAGAAATAGCCGGAATTGACCGCTGTCTTGCTCCTCCCCCTGCGAAGGGGGAGGCGGGGAGGGGGTTTTAATGACAAAACCAATGTCAGTGCAAACTTTAACTTATTGATTCGCCATTAATACCCCAACCCTCCCCTTCGCAGGGGAGGGAGCCGTTCAGCGCGTTGCCTCCCACTTTCGCAGAACAAGGAGTTAACTGCCTTAACGTCTCAACTCTCCCGCCGCCTCCGGCTGAAACAACAACTCCAGCACGGTGATGTGGCTTTCCTCGCCATTGGGCATTTCCCACGTGATACTTGCGCCCACGCGCAGCCCCAGCAGGGCAGCGCCCAGCGGGGCCATCACCGACAGTTGCTCGTTGCTGTCTTTGAGCGCAGCCGGATACACCAGCGTGCGGATGTGTTCTTCGCCGTCTTTACCTTCAGTAAAGCGAACCTTGCTGTTCATCGTCACTACGTCGGCAGGGATTTCCTCGGGCGGCAAAATCTCGGCGCGATCTAACTCGTCATTCAGTGCGTCGGCGACCGGGCTGCTGGCAAACGCCGGTTGCGCCAGCAGTGTGTCCAGGCGTTCTGCGTCAAGTTCATTGATGATCAGTGTCGGTTTACTCATAACATTCTCCATGGTTCCTTTTGCATCACCCGCTTCATGCGAGTGGGGTGCCGGTCGGCAAAAAATAACACCCCTGCGGGTAAGCGCAGGGGTGTCGGTAATTTGCATGTGTTCTTTGATACTAGGCACTCTTAAGCGGAAATGAAAGCGTTGTGAGGGAATTAATCCGCATTGCGAAAAATCCGATTACCAGTGTAATACGCTGCTACACCCTGCAATATTCAGTGATATGGCGACTTAACTTTTCGTTTTGCGAATTGGATCTGCTCAGCGCATCGTATTTCCACTTCGAACTGGAAAAAGACCCTCTACACAGGAAATCTTACCGGGGTTAGGGTAAAGACAGACGAAATACACGGCTGAAAATAGTGGGCCGGGCAAGGAGAGAGGAAACCGCGAGTGAATAACGCAAGCGCATCTGTGAATGGGACCGGGCGGATTGAATTGAAAGATGCTGCGGCGATAACAGAGCAAGTATTAAAAGATATTCAGACAATGCAAAGTGCGAAGAATATCTACACCACCGATGTTCAGTTGCAGATGTTAACGTCACACGTTAAAGCCATGGTATTACGCTCGATTACCGGTGAGCCGTTGCCTGAAGTCGAAAAAGAGTTATTTGATGAAATCTCTGCCGACTCCATGCATATGGCAGAGGTCGTGGTGAGCTGGTTCGGGAATTTACCGATTGAGGAAGCGTATTTGCTCTCGGTACATTTTGAAGTGGCCAGAGATAACGAGCCGAAATAATTTTTATTGAAATTTTAATGAATTAATTAATGTGGAGATGTGAATCATGGGACAAGTATTAGTTGTGATCGGCGACCGTTTAGGTAAAGGCCAGAAAGTGGCAGCAGGCGTGGAAGCGGCTGGCGGAAAAGCCATTGTTGTCCCCGGTATGGCGGCAGATATGAAACTCGGCGACGTGATGAAAGCAGAAGGCGCGACCTTTGGTATTTCTTTCTGCGGCAGTGGCGGTGCAGGTGCGATTACCGCACAAAACAAATACGGATATAAAGCGAAGTACGGGATGCGTTCAGTTGATGAAGGTGTCACGGCGATTAACGAAGGCTGTTTAGTATTAGGGTTCGGATTTATGGATAAAGAAGAACTGGGTCAGCGTCTGGTTGAAGCTTATAACAAGAAGTATGGTCAGGCGTAATGAAGCAACAATTAACCACAACAGTCCGGGTTGAAGGAAAGGGCGAAAATAAGGCTGCCGCCTTTTCTTCCGCACTGAGTCAGGTTCAGAGAACGGTTCTCAAATCGTCTGCTAATAATGTCTTGCTGCGCATTGAACCGCAGGACGTCAAGGTAATAAAGGCAGAGGAGTCGGTTAAAAGAGAAAAGTTTCTGTTCTTTTTTCTGGCCAGGGAAAGAAAGAGTTATTACGTGGCGTTAGACATTACCGTCAACCTGACTGTTATTAATACGGAACAGGTAGTTTTTGTCACGAAATAAAAACGTTAGCTATAAATGACAAGGATATACTGATGTTTTTAATTATTTTATTTAAGTCGCTAATTATCGGCGGACTGGTTGGGGTGGGCGTAGGTGCGGGTGCCGCACGTATGTTCCATGCGCCAACCGTGCAAGGAATGGGGGCTTTTCGTACGCTTGGGGAATTAAACTCCTGTGAAGGCGATCCGGCTTCGCATTTCTCATTCGGTCTGGGCTTCTTCTTTAACGCCTGGGCATCTTCCGTGGCGGCAGGTTCTTTCACTCAGGACGTTGACCACCGCATCATTCCTCACTGGGCCACCGCTGCCCTGATGTTCAAAAACCGCAATGTCACTGAAACCCTGCACGACCCGCGCAAGATGGCGATTGCGGGCGGCATCATCGGCATGATTGTGGTGGCCTTCCTCAACACCACCGCGTCTGCCGTGCCTGCGGCGTTGCAGGTCACGGCCATTAAAGTGCTGGTGCCTGCGGCGAACCTGCTGGTGAACACCGTCATGCCGGTGATTTTCTGGCTGGCGGCGATCGATGCAGGACGTCGTTCCGGTTTCTGGGCCACCATTTTTGGCGGTCTGGCGCAGATGATCATGGGGAACGCCGTGCCGGGTCTGGTACTGGGTATCCTGATCGGTAAAGGCGTCGAAGAAAGCGGCTGGAACCACGTCACCAAAGTGATGATGGCGGCGATTATCGCGCTGTTCGTCCTCAGCGGTTTCTTCCGTGGTTTCGACGTCAAGCTGTTGCAATCCTTCATGCTGGACGTCCCGACATGGCTGAACGGCATTCACAACTCACTCAGCGGTAAGTAAGGGGAACATGACAATGGAAGAACAAGCCAAACGTGGTTTCTGGTACGCCGAGTGGTCGTTCCCGATTTTTGTCGGACTGCTGTCTTCCGGCGTTTTCGCCGGGACACACATGTATTACCTGTACGGCATCGGTGCATTTAACGAAGTGGCCTTTGTGTCGATGCTGCGTTCCGGCATGGATACCGGCGTGTACGGCGCAGTGGCGGCCTTTGGTGCCAGCTTCCTGTTTGCCCGCATCATCGAAGGTTCGCTGGTCGGTATTCTCGATATCGGCGGCGCGATCCAGACCGGTATCGGCCTGGGCGTTCCTGCAATGCTGCTGGGCGCCGGGATTATCTTCCCGGTGGCGAACTTTGCCGCCTCGCTGGTGACCGGCCTGATCCTCGGGTTAGCCGTCGGTTACATCATCATTCTGGCGCGTAAATTCACCATCAATCAGAGCAACTCCACCTACGGCGCTGACGTGATGATGGGCGCGGGTAATGCCTCCGGCCGCTTCCTCGGGCCGTTGATTATCCTCTCCGCAATGGCCGCATCGATTCCTATCGGTCTTGGCTCGCTGATTGGCGCACTGGGTTTCTATCTGTGGCAGAAGCCGATTACCGGTGGTGCCATTCTCGGTGCGATGGTGCTGGGCGCCATCTTCCCGGTTTCACTGTAAGAAGCAGTACATAAGCAGTAAACGGGCGTCAGGAACACTCCTGACGCCCGAGATTATGGAGAACGTCGTATGTATGACTTAATCATCCGCCAGGCATTACGCGCAGACGGCAGCCTGACTGATATTGCAATTCGCGACGGCAAATTCGCCGCCATTGGCACGCTGGCTTCCGATGCCACCGCCCGCCAGACCCTCGATCTTCAGGGCAAGGTTTACGCCAGCGCAGGCTGGATCGACTCCCATGTTCACTGTTATCCCAAATCGCCGATTTATCATGACGAGGCCGACCTGATTGGCGTCGCCTGCGGTGTCACCACCGTGGCGGATGCCGGCAGCACCGGTGCCAATGATGTCGACGATTTTTATCAGCTCACCCGTGCGGCGAAAACCAACGTTTACGCGTTTCTGAATATCGCGCGTACCGGCATTGTCACGCAGAACGAACTGGCGGACATGACGCAGATCGACAAGGTCGGCGTGCGTGACGCCATCGCGCGGAATCCCGGTTTTATCATCGGTATCAAGGCGCGGATGAGCAGCAGCGTGGTCGGCCAGAACGGCATCAAGCCACTGGTGCGCGCAAAAGAAATTCAGCAGGAAAACGACGACCTGCCGCTGATGGTGCATATCGGTAATAACCCGCCGAACCTTGATGAGATCGCGGATTTACTGACCTCCGGCGACATTATCACCCACTGCTACAACGGCAAACCGAACCGCATTCTCTCGCCGGAAGGTGTGCTGCGCGATTCCATTAAACGTGCGCTGAGCCGCGGCGTATTACTGGATGTCGGTCATGGCACCGCGAGTTTCAGTTTCGACGTGGCGGAACTGGCGATTAAGCAGGGCATTTTGCCGCACACCATCAGTTCCGATATTTACTGCCGTAACCGTATGAACGGCCCGGTGCATAGCCTGGCGACCGTCATGTCGAAATTCTTCAGCGTCGGCATGACCCTGCCGCAGGTGATTGACTGCGTCACCTCGCACGCCGCCGACGCGCTGCGCCTGCCTGCCAAAGGCCGTCTGGAAGTCGGTGCTGACGCCGACCTGACCCTGTTTGAACGCCGTCAGACGCCGCAGGTGTTTGTCGATTCCGAAGGACAGTCCGTGAAGGGCGAAAGTTTGCTGGTGCCTCTGGCCGCTGTGGTCGCGGGCGTCACCCTGTTAACCGAAGAAGGGAAATCTGCTCATGTCTTCTGAACACTCTTTATATGAAAAATATGATTTAAAACAGGTTATTAACGCCTCAGGTCGCATGACGGCGCTGGGTGTGTCCACGCCGCGTGAAGAAGTGGCGGCAGTGGTGAATACCGGCCTGAATCATTACTTCGAGATGAAAGATCTGGTGAACAAAACCGGCGCTTATATCGCGAAACTGCTTAACGTCGAAAATGCCGTGGTGGTGTCCTGCGCCTCTGCCGGGATCGCGCAGTCCGTTGCGGCGGTGATCGTCAAAGATGACGCCTGGCTGCTGGAAAACCTGCACGCTGCGCCGCTGGAGATCCCGCACGATATCGTGCTGCCAAAAGGCCATAACGTGAACTTCGGCGCGCCGGTCGCCACCATGGTCACGATGGGCGGCGGCAAAGTGGTGGAAGCCGGTTACGCCAACGAATGTTCTGCCGCACAACTCGCCGCCTGCATCACGCCGCGTACGGCCGCCATTCTGTACAT
Source organism: Rahnella victoriana (assembly GCF_021276285.1). NCBI lineage: Bacteria > Pseudomonadati > Pseudomonadota > Gammaproteobacteria > Enterobacterales > Yersiniaceae > Rahnella > Rahnella victoriana. The sequence goes on along the minus strand of NZ_CP089919.1, from coordinate 1,164,748 downwards.
CAAATCGCATCACAGCGTGCAGAAAAGTATTTTGTCGGTGGCCGAAGCCGCAGAAGTGGCGCGTGCGCATAACCTGCCGCTGATTGTTGATGCCGCCGCAGAAGAAGATCTGACCTGCTATTACGAGATGGGCGCGGATCTGGTGATTTACAGCGGCGCAAAAGCCATCGAAGGGCCGACCAGCGGTCTGGTGCTCGGCAAGAAACAGTACGTTGAATGGGTAAAACTGCAATCCGGCGGCATTGGCCGTGCGATGAAAGTCGGCAAGGAAGGCATTCTCGGCCTGACGCAGGCGATTGAAAGCTACATCACGCTGCCGAAAACCACCGGACAGGAAATGGTCGACAAGATGACGCCATTCATCGCCAGCCTGAATGAGATTAACGGCGTGACCGGTCGTGTGGTCTGGGACAGTGCCGGACGTGATATCGCCCGCACGGAAATTACTTTCGATGAAGCGGTGCTCGGCTGGAAAACCAAAGACATTGTGGATGCCATGAAGAACGGCGATATCGCGATTTATTTCCGTGGCTACCGCGCCAACGAAGGCAAGATTGAAGTCGATGTGCGCAGCGTGACCCCGCCGCAGCTCGCCATCGTCGCACAACGTTTTAAACACCTTTTCAGCGGAGATAAAGCATGAAGCTGACCCCGAATTTCTACCGTGACCGCGTGTGCCTGAATGTGCTGGCCGGTTCTAAAGACAATGCCCGTGACATTTACGCCGCCGCAGAGGGCCACGTGCTGGTCGGCGTGCTGTCGAAAAATTACGCCGATGTGACGAGCGCGGTCGCGGACATGAAGGAATACGCGGCGCTGATTGAAAACGCCTTGTCCGTCGGCTTAGGCGCGGGCGATCCGCGGCAGTCGCTGATGGTCAGCCAGATTTCTGCACAGGTTCAGCCGCAGCACGTCAATCAGGTGTTTACCGGCGTCGGCACCAGCCGTGCGCTGCTCGGGCAAAACGACAGCGTGGTCAACGGTCTGATTTCTCCGACCGGCAAAGTGGGCTTTGTGAAGATCAATACCGGGCCGCTGAGTTCTGCGGCCAGCGATGCCATTGTGCCGGTGGAAACGGCGATTGCGCTGCTGAAAGACATGGGCGGCAGCTCGGTGAAATATTTCCCGATGGGCGGCCTGAAAACCCGTGACGAATTCGCCGCCGTGGCGCGTGCCTGTGCGGAGCAGGATTTCTGGCTGGAGCCAACCGGCGGAATCGATCTGGAAAACTTTGAGCCGATTATGGAAATCGCGCTGGCGGCAGGTGTCACCAAAATCATCCCGCATATCTACAGTTCGATTATCGACAGCGCGTCGGGCAACACCCGTCCTGACGATGTGAGAACGCTGCTGGCCAGTGTTAAAAAACTGGTGGGCTGAAGGTTCTGACCTTTCCTGCGCGGTAAGCCGTCTGCGCGGTTAAACACTCTGCATCCCTCAACCTTCGGGCGGATGCAGAGTTATCTTGTTTGTCTGACAGCCCCCAAATTTTGAGGAAATGTATGAGAAACTGGTTTCTGATTTCAGGTTTAACCTCCGCGATGCTGGCCGTGACCGCCGCGCCGCTTTATGCAGCAGAAAAAACAATGACCTCCACGACTCCGCAGTTTGCTTACGTCGGCACCTACAACCCGAACGGGGAAGGTGTCTACCGCTTTAAATTCGATCCGAATACCGGCGCACTGAGCGATAAAACCCTCGCCAGCCAGTTGCCCAATCAGGCGCAGATGGTGCTCAGCCACGACGGCAAAACGCTGTTCATCGGCAGTGAAACTGATGATTACAACGGCGGCAAACACGGTGCCGTGGCCGCTTACCGTATTGCGCCTGAAGACGGCAGCCTGACGCTGATCAATCAGGTGGATTCGCAGGGCGCAGGGCCGGTGTATTTGTCGCTGACGCCAAAAGGCGACCATCTGCTGGTGGCGAATTATATCAGCGGCGTGGTGGCGGTTTTCCCGGTGGATGCCAGCGGAAAACTGAGTGAGGCCAGCCACAGCCAGCAGGATTCCGGTCCGGCGGGCGCAGGTAAACCGGCGGCGGCGGCAGAAGGCAGCTTTGCCATCAGCGACCATAACGGGCCGCACGCTCACATGATCGCCACCGATCCTTCCGGTAAATTCGTGTTCTCCACGGATCTCGGTCTGGACAGGATTTATCAGTGGAAACTCAACAGCGAAACCGGCGTGCTGGAAGCCAACGATCCGCCGTTTATCAACGCGTCTTCAGAAGGTGCAGGGCCGCGCCATTTTGTGTTTCATCCGAACGGCAAAGTGGTTTTCCTGATCAACGAGGAAGCCTCGACGCTGACCAGTTATCGCCTTGATGCGGCAAAAGGCACGCTGACGCAACTGCACAGCCTTTCATCGCTGCCGGCCGGTTTCAAAGGCACTAACTTTGCCGCAGGCATTGTGCTGAGCAGGGACGGCAAACATCTGTACGTGGCGAACCGTCTGCATAACAGCATCGCGCAGATCAACGTGACCGGCGAAGGCGCAATGACCTGGCACGATGACGTCTGGACGCGCGGCGACTACCCGCGCACGCTGACATTGTCACCGGATGGCAAATATATTTACGCAATGAATCAACGAAGCGATAACATCACCCGATTCAAGGTATCTGCTGAAAACGGCAAACTGACGTTCGTCGATGGCTATGTTGCGGTCGGCAGTCCGTCGCAAATGGTGATCGCGCCGTCGCCGGAATAATATGGAAAAACAATGGTGAGATTTCCCAATCAACGGCTGGCGCAATTGTTTGATGCGCTGCAAACCGAAACGTTGCCTCAGGATGAACTGGCGAAACGTCTGTCCGTCTCGACGCGGACGGTGCGTGCAGACATCACGGCGCTGAATGAAATCATCGCAGACTATGGCGCGACGTTCGTACACAGCCGTGGCAGCGGTTATCAGCTGCGGATTGACGATCACACCTTGTTCTCCTCGTTACAGCAGCCGGTGCAGCGTAAACCGAACCCGACGCCGCGCACGGCGGCTGAGCGGGTAAAGACGTTGCTGATCCGCTTTCTGACCTCGGCCTTTTCTTTGAAGCTGGAAGATCTGGCCGATGAATGGTTTGTCAGCCGGGGCACGCTGCAAAATGATATGGCCGACGTACGCGAGCATCTGGCGCGTTATCACCTGAATATCGAAACCAAACCGCGCTATGGCATGAAGCTGTTTGGCGCGGAGCTGGCGATCCGCGCCTGTCTGACCGATCTCTTGTTCCAGCTTGATGCCGAGGAGCAGGCCAATCCGCTGCTGAAAGCGGAAAGTCTGGAACCTGAGGCGCTGGTGCCGCTGACGCGCTTTATGCATCAGTTGCTGGCGCAGTCTGCCATTCAGCTGACCGATGAAGGCGAGCAGTATTTAATTCTGTATTGCGCGGTGGCGATCAAGCGTATTACCGGCGGTTATCCGCTGACGGATTTCGATGCCGAAGACGGCGATCCGGCGGTGAAGCAGGTGTCCGTGCGTCTGGCGGCGGAACTGAAAAATCTGGTGGGTAAGGAAATCCCGGCCTCCGAAGAAGCCTATCTGCGGGTCAATATCGCCGCCCGCCGGGTGCAGCAGATTTTGCCGACGGATATTAACGCCGACGATGACGAGTCGCTGGTCGATTACATTCTCTCGTATATCAATTCGCACTATAACTATGATTTGCAGGGCGATAAGCAGCTGCGCGCCGACCTGCTGACCCATATCAAGACCATGATTACGCGGGTGAAATACCAGATTAATATCCCCAATCCGCTGCTGAACAACATCAAACAGCATTACCCGATGGCGTATGACGTCACGCTGGCGGCGGTCTCGAGCTGGGGGAAATACACGCCGTACACCCTGAGCGAAAACGAGATCGGTTTTCTGGTGCTGCATATCGGCGTCGGACTGGAACGGCATTACAACATCGGCTATCAGCGGCATCCGCAGGTGATGTTGGTGTGCGATACCGGTAATTCGACCATCCGCATGATCCAGGCGCAGATTAACCGTAAGTATCCGCAACTGGTGATGAAGCAGATTGTGACGCTGCGCGATTACGAACAACTGGACCATATCGACGAAGATTTTATTATTTCTAACGCCCGTATCAGCGAGAAGAACAAGCCGGTGGTGGTGTTGTCGCCTTTCCCGACGGAATACCAGATGGAACAGCTCGGCAAGCTGGTGCTGGTCGACCGCACGCGGCCTTATATGCTGGAAAAATTCTTCGACGAAAAACACTTTATGATCGTCAACCAGCCGATGACGCAGGCGGAGTTATTCCGCCATGTGTGCTCACAGCTGGAAGAAGAAGGCTACGTCGATCAGGCGTTTTACCCGTCAGTGGTCGAGCGCGAAGAGATTGTCTCCACCATGCTCGGCGAAGGGATTGCGCTGCCGCACTCGCTGGGACTGCTGGCGAAGAAAACCGTGGTGATTACGTTGCTTTCGCCGCAGGGCATTGCGTGGGGAGAAGGGGAAACCGCGCACGTGATTTTCCTGCTGGCGATCAGCAAGGCTGATTATGAAGAGGCGATGGCGATTTACGATTTGTTCGTGACGTTTGTGCGGGAACGCTCAATGAGCCGTTTGCTGAGCAGTGAGAACTTTGAAAGCTTTAAGGCCATTGCTATCGACTGTTTAAGCCGTATTTAGCCTGCGTCCCTGACGCCGCAACGGCGTCAGCGGCGTGCGTTCACCCGAATCACTGACTGATGTCAGCTCATCGGGATTGAGGCGTATTAGTCTTCGTCAAATCCTGAATTGATCAGATTTACCACTGCCGTCAGTGCCTGTTCTTCGTCGGGGCCGGTGGCCTCGATTTCAATCTGCTGACCTTTCGGCGAATCGAGCATCAGCAGCGCGATCACGCTGCTGGCTTCTGCTTCAATGCCTGTGCCGTTGCGCAGCATCACTTCTGATTCAAAGCTCTGCACCAGTTCAAACAACTTCATCGCCGGACGGGCATGCATGCCTAACCGGTTTTTGATTTCTACCGTTTGTTTCACCGTCATTTGCGTTTTTCCAGCGTGCGATGGCGGGACTGAACATTCTTCCCACGGGAACGGAAATAGTCGGCCAGTTGTTCTGCGATATACACCGAACGGTGTTTACCGCCGGTACAGCCAATGGCGACGGTCAGATAGCTGCGGTTGTTGGTTTCCAGCATCGGCAGCCATTGTTCGAGATAGCTTCGGGTCTGGTAGATAAAGTTGTGTACTTCGGTATGACGGTCGAGGAACGCCGCCACCGGCTTATCAAGGCCAGTCATCGGACGCAGTTTCGGATCCCAGTGCGGGTTCGGCAGGAAACGCACGTCGAAGACGTAATCCGCATCAATCGGAATGCCGTGTTTGAAACCGAAGGACTCGAACACCATCGTCAGTTCGCGCTCGCGTTTCCCCAGCAGGCGGGTACGCAGCATTTCTGCCAGCTCATGCACGGACATTTCGGAGGTGTCGATGATCAGATCCGCCGACGAACGCAGCGGTTCGAGCAGATCGGCTTCTTCATCAATGGCACTTTCGAGGGATAAATTTTTGCTGGAAAGCGGGTGCAGACGACGCGTGTCGCTGTAGCGGCGGATCAGGGTATTGCGGTCAGCATCAAGGAACAACAGCTGCGGTGAGAAGCTCTCCGGCAGTTGTGACATCGCATGCTCATAAACTTCCGGTGTTTCTGGCATGTTACGGACGTCAATGCTGACGGCCGCAGACGTATTGCGTTCAACAAGGGTCTGGGCGAGCTGCGGCAGTAACACCACCGGCAGGTTGTCCACACAGTAAAAACCCATGTCTTCGAGTGCCCTCAGGGCAACCGACTTCCCGGAACCGGAACGGCCGCTGACAATCATCAGCACCATGGTGTCACTCCCCTGGCATTCAGTGTTCAGCATTCATTTTCCCGGCACGAAAACCGGGATCAGACGCTATTCGTTTTCAGTCATTATCTGGAACAGTTCTTCGTCGCTTTGCGCTCCGCGCAGACGGCGACACACTGTTTTATCAGCCAATTTCTTAGCAACTAACGATAAGGTGTGTAAGTGGGTTTTACATTGATCTGCCGGAACCAGCAAGGCAAAAAGTAAATCTACCGGCTGATTATCGATGGCGTCAAAAGCGATCGGCTGTTCCAGCTGAATGAACACCCCGACGGCACGTAAAGTATCTTCTTCCAGCTTTCCGTGCGGGATGGCGATCCCGGCACCGATCCCGGTGCTGCCCATACGTTCACGGGTCAAAATGGCGTCGAAAATCACCTGTGGCGATAAATTTAATTGCTTAGCGGCCAGTTCGCTGATGATTTCCAGTGCGCGTTTCTTGCTGGCGCAATGAACGCCACTTTTGGTGCATTCGGCATTGAGCACCGACGTTAATTGCATTGCAGTATCGTTAATCATGTCATCTTTCACTTTTGCGCTGTTTCACCCTTAAAGCTATATCGGCTCGTTTCCCGAAGGTCACAAGCCGATGCCCGAAGGTTTGTAGCACAGGGTTGGCTACATGAATGTCAGTGCTGTTTCAGTTTGTCTTTATGTTTATTCAGCTGGCGGGCCAGTTTATCAACCAGTCCGTCAATCGCTGCGTACATATCCTGATGTTCCGAGGTGGCATGTAATTCGCCTCCATTCACATGCAAAGTCGCTTCCGCAACTTTTTGCACCTTTTCCACGCTCAACACCACATACACCTGATTAATCCTGTCGAAATACTGCTCGAGCTTGGCCAGCTTCGACGTGATGAATTCTCTCAGGGGATCCGTGATCTCAATGTGATGTCCGGTAATGTTGAGCTGCATAATGTCTTCCTTCTCTGTTGAGGTCAAACTAACTGTTTACGTTGGTTTGAGGGCGGGATGGACAAAGACTCTCGGTATTTGGCGACGGTCCGTCGTGCGACCATGATCCCCTGATCGGAAAGCAGGGTCGCTAACTTACTGTCACTGAGCGGTTTTACAGGATTCTCCGCTGCGATTAATTTCTTCACCAGCGCCCGGATGGCGGTTGACGATGCCTCGCCGCCGCTGTCTGTACTGACATGGCTGGAGAAGAAATACTTCAGTTCGAAAATGCCACGCGGACTGTGCAGGAACTTCTGCGTCGTCACACGTGAAATTGTCGATTCGTGCATTTCTACGGCACTGGCGATATCGGCCAGCACCATAGGTTTCATAAATTCTTCACCCAGTTCAAAGAACGCCTGCTGCTGCTCAACGATGCAGCGCGTCACTTTTAACAGCGTGTCGTTACGGCTTTCCAGACTTTTGATTAACCACTTGGCTTCCTGCAGATTGCTGCGGATAAACTGGCCGTCGCTGTCGCTGCGTGCGGAATTGCCCATTGCGGCGTACTGCTGGTTAATCTTCAGTCGCGGAATGCTGTCGGAATTCAGTTCGACCGTCCAGACACCTGACACTTTACGCACCAGCACATCCGGGATCACGTATTCGGATTCACCGGTATTGATCGACTGGCCCGGACGCGGATCAAGAGACTGGATCAGGAGCATCGCTCCTTTCAGTGTATCTTCTTTTAACCGGGTTGATCGCATAAGTGCGCGGAAATCATGGTTCGCCAGCAAATCCAGATGTTCGCTGATGATCAGACGGGCTTCGGTGATAAACGGGGTATCAGTAACATATTGAGAAAGCTGGATCAGCAGACAGTCGCGCAGATCACGCGCCGCCACGCCCACCGGGTCAAAGCGTTGAACGCGCTTAAGCACGGCTTCAACTTCGTCCATGGTGACGTTTTCGTCACCGACGCTTTCAAGAATATCGTCAAGGGAAACGGTCAGGTAACCGGTGTCATCTACGGCATCGACAATGGAGGTGGCAATCGCGGCATCGGTATCGGAAAACGGCGTCAGTTCCACCTGCCACATCAGGTAATCCTGCAGGGTCTGGGTGGTTTCGCCCTGATAAATCGGCAATTCGTCGTCGCTGTAATCATTGCCGGTACCGGACGGCGTGCCTGCGGTGTAAATCTCATCCCAGGTGGCATCCAGCGGCAGCTCTTCGGGCATGTCTTTTTGCTCGAGGGCTTCGCGGGTATCTAATCCTTCGTTGTCGGTGGCTTCCACCGCATCGATTTCATCATGAAGGTCGGTTTGTTCCAGCAGAGGGTTGCTCTCCAGCGCGAGTTGGATCTCCTGCTGGAGCTCGAGCGTGGACAATTGCAACAGGCGGATGGCCTGTTGTAACTGAGGAGTCATTGCCAGTTGTTGGCTGAGTCTGAGTTGCAAACCTTGCTTCATATCTTGGCTTAATTCCGTTGATGAGTGAGAACGGCAACACTTCTGTCAGAGACGGCCTGTTTCAGTTTAAGTTGAAACAGGCACGGTTCCGGCGGCACAGATCACAGACGGAATTCTTCACCAAGATAAACACGTTTAACTTGTTCATCAGCAAGAATGTCGGCTGGCGTGCCGTGGGCGATCAATTTCCCCTGACTGACGATATACGCGCGTTCACACACATCGAGTGTTTCACGCACGTTATGGTCAGTGATCAGTACGCCGAGGCCGCTGTCACGTAAATGCTCAATGATTTTTTTGATGTCGATAACTGAAATCGGGTCAACCCCGGCGAACGGTTCATCCAGCAGGATGAATTTCGGGTTCGCTGCCAGCGCACGGGCAATTTCTACACGACGGCGTTCACCCCCGGACAGTGACTGACCGAGGTTATCGCGCAAATGAGAAATATGGAACTCTTCCATCAGTTCATTGGCGCGATCGTTACGCTGTTCTTTGTTCAGATCATCACGGATCTGCAACACCGCCATCAGGTTATCAAACACGCTGAGACGGCGGAAAATGGACGCTTCCTGCGGAAGGTAGCCGATACCGCGACGGGCGCGGGTATGCAGCGGAAGCAGGCTGATGTCTTCTTCATCGACGATAATACGTCCCGCATCGCGCTGAACGATACCCACCACCATGTAAAAGGTGGTGGTTTTACCGGCACCGTTTGGCCCTAATAATCCGACGATTTCACCTGAGTTGACCATCAGGCTGACATCTTCAACGACCTTGCGGCCTTTGTATGCCTTGGCCAGATTCTCTGCGATTAATTTTGCCATAAAATATCAGTTACTCTTTTTGGTCGGCTGGCCGCCTGCTGCAGGCGTTTTCTGTTGCAGCTGCGAAGGAACCAGTACGGTCGTCACACGGTTACCTTTATCACTAAAAGCTTCCATTTGCTGTTTTTGCACCAGATAGGTGATGCGGTCGCCTTTGACATTGCTGTCCAGCTGTTCAAGGTAAGCATTGCCGGTCAGGGTCACCAGATCGTTTTCCACTTCGTAGCGGACTTTCTGGGCGTGGCCTTTAACCGGTTTACCGTTGTCCTGCATCTGATAGAACGTCACCGGGTTGCCGTAACCTTCCACCACTTCTTTGCCGGAAACACCCTGCGGGCGGATCACGACAACTCTATCGGCTTTCACCTGGATCGTACCCTGATTCACCACCACGTTGCCGGTGAAGGTCGCGGTATTGGTGTTCACGTCCAGCGCCTGATTTTGCGAATCAATGGTGATCGGCTTCGTCGTGTCATCTTTTAATGCAAAGGCCGGAATGCTGACGGCTAACAATGAGCTGACGATCAGGAGATCACGGAATTTATTTTTTGCTTTGAATTTCATAAGAGGTCGTTACCTTTTCGATCAGCTCTGCTGTTTTATCACGCAGATTACCACGCATTTTCATGCCATTAGATGTAAAACCTGTGCCATAAAGCGTTACTTCATCGTCTGAGGCAACGTCCTGTGTCGTCAGGTTAACCCGTGCATTGTCCGTTTTGATTCTTTGCAGCTGTGATGTTTCAGGGGTCAGGCTGTCGGCCTGCACATGCCCGTAAAGATAGAGCATCTTATCCTGAGTCAGTTTCGCTTTATCAGAACGCAATACCCAGGTGGCGACTTTGTTCTTGTCATACATGGTGGCTACCGGATTGGTAAACCATGTCACCTGATCAGCGGTGTAATATTTTACCTGATCTGACACCAGTTTATACGTCAGGCTGCCCAGCGGGTCATACACCATCGTGACGGTGTGGGCGCTCTGATAGGTCGGATCCTGATCGTTGACGGCCTGCGGGGCATCATCGCTGTTGTCAGACAGCGACCAGCCAATCAGTATCAGAACAATGGCCGTCAGAGCCAGAATAACCCAAAGTCTTGTTTTACTCATATCGACAGCCCTTTGGCGTCCTCCAGCTTACCCTGCGCCAGCAGAATCAAATCACACAATTCACGCACTGCGCCGCGTCCACCCGCAATTCGGGTCACATAATCTGCTTTCGGCAACAGGATAGGATGCGCATCCTGAACCGCGACAGAAAGGCCCACTTCGGCCATCACCGGCCAGTCAATCAGGTCATCACCGATGTAAGCCACTTCGCTGGCCTGTAAAGACAGTGTATCTAACAGTTCGCGGAAGGCCAAAAGCTTATCCGATTGCCCCTGATACAAGTGGCGTATGCCGAGGGTTTTGGCGCGATCTTCCAGCAATTTTGCATTGCGGCCTGTAATAATCGCGACCTCAATGTCAGATGTCAGCAGGCAGCGGATACCGTAACCGTCGCGAACGTTAAAACTTTTCAGCTCTTCTCCCTGATTTCCCATATAGATCAGGCCATCAGACATGACGCCGTCCACATCGCAAATCAGCAGGCGGACCGCTTTCGCCCGCTCCAGCACGTCTGTGCTGACCGGGCCGTAGCAGGTGTCCACCAGGGCTGCGCTATTACTCATTCAGGGCATTCCTCAATTAAACTACGCCAGCGCGCAGCATATCGTGCATATGTAACACACCCAGCAACTGGTCACCATCAGCGACCATGACGCAGGTAATGTGTTTTTCCTGCATTAAATTCAGTGCATCCACCGCCAGAAGAGAAGGGCGGACGCGGATACCGCCGGTGGTCATCACATCGGCAATCGATGCCGTGTTGATGTTAACGCCCATATCAAAGATGCGGCGTAAATCCCCGTCGGTAAAGATGCCTTCGATTTTCATCAAATCATTGCAAATCACCGTCATGCCAAGGTTTTTACGGGTGATTTCCAGCAAGGCATCCCGCAGGGAGGCGTCGCGGGTGACATGCGGGATGTCATTGCCGGTGTGCATAATATCGCTGACACGCAGCAACAGCTTGCGACCCAGTGCTCCGCCCGGATGCGACAGCGCGAAATCTTCCGGCGTAAAGCCACGGGCTTCCAGCAGCGCAACCGCCAGTGCATCGCCCATCACCAGTACCGCCGTCGTGCTGCTGGTCGGTGCCAGACCCAGCGGACAGGCTTCTTTCGGCACTTTCACGCAAAGGTGGACATCAGCGGCTTTGCCCATCGTGCTTTCCGGATTGGACGTCATGCAGATGAGCGTGATGTTCAGGCGCTTCAGGACCGGGATCAGCCCCAGAATTTCATGGGCCTCGCCGGAGTTGGAGATCAAAATCACCACATCCTGCTTCGACACCATGCCCAGATCGCCGTGGCTGGCTTCGCCCGGATGGACAAAGAAAGCCGGTGTGCCGGTGCTGGCAAAGGTGGCGGCCATTTTGCGGCCGATATGCCCGGATTTGCCCATCCCCATCACCACGACTTTGCCTGTGCAGGCAAAGATTTTTTCGCAGGCGCGGGTGAAATCACCGTTAATGTATTGATCTAACTGCTCAAGTCCTTCACGTTCTGTTTTCAGCACATCGCGACCGACGGCCTGGAAATCAAAGTCGGCGGCGAAGGTAAAGTTAGCCATAGTCAGTTCCTGACAGAGTTCAGAAGGCAATGCTGTCCGGTTGCAGGAACAGCAGTGCCATATAGGCGATAAATCCACACAGCAACAATGCACCGGCTAAATGACCGATACGGTGTTTACGCATCAGACACAGGCCGGAAAGCACCACACTGACCGCCAGCATCACCCAGTAATCGCGATGGAATGCGTCCGGGTTGAACGAACCGGGTGCCACCAGCGCGGGTAATCCCAGCACCAGGCAGGTGTTAAAAATATTGGCACCGATGATATTGCCCAGCGCGATATCATCCTCACCTTTAATCGCCCCGGCGATAAATGTCGCCAGTTCCGGCAGACTGGTGCCGATAGCAATGACTGTCAGACCAATCACCAGTTCACTGACGCCGAAATAGCGGGCAATCACTGTACTGTTGTCGACAATCATCCCGGACGCCAGCGGCATGATGATAAAGCCCAGCGCCAGCCACAGAAACGCCACGGTGTTGCTGCTGTCCTGCGGAAGTTCGGACATCTGCTCGTAGGTCAGCGTATCCAGCCCTTCTTTCTCGGCGGCGCGGGCGATTTTTATCACCAGCATCATAAACACGGCGGCACTGGCCAGCAGCAGCACGCCATCAATGCGGCTGAGTTCGCCGTCGCTGAGCAGAAAACCGCACAGCGCAGTGACCAGTAACAATAGAGGGAGTTCGCGGCGTAATATATCAGAACGAACGGAAAGTGGATGAATCAGGGCGGCACCGCCCAAAATCAGAAGAATATTAATGATATTCGAACCAATTGCGTTTCCGACGGCCAAATCCATCTGATCGTTGATGGCGGCCGTGGTGGACACCACCAGCTCCGGCAGGGAGATCCCGACGCCGACGACGGTCATGCCAATCACCAGCGGAGGAATGCCCATTGAGCGTGCCAACACTGCGGCTCCGTACACCAGACGATCGGCGGCGTAAACTAACAGTAACAAGCCGACAATCATCAGTACGATAGCGAGAAGCATGAAACATCCTTTATTGGGTATAATGCGAGGTTCGTTGCCTTTGCAGGCAGGCGATTCCTTCGTCAACATGAGCTGAAGCAACATTTTCTCTGAAAACGACGCCGTCAGCAGGTTCCTGTATGTTAGACGATGAAGGCTTTTAATTTAACATGGTAATTCGTCGATTTTGACCGTCTGTGGTGGAAAAGTAAATCGATGGCAAGTTTGGTAACGAAACCGGGGTAAGTTTTTGTAAAAATACCAAAGTTATACGACTCCCGGTGCGGGTCAGACGTATTCTTAGCGAAAGCATTCCGAAGGGATAAACTGAATGAGTCAAAGCGAATCGAATCTGGTAGAGATCAAAGGCATGAGTTTCGTGCGCGGCGATCGTCCCATTTTCGAAGAGATAAACATGACAGTGCCACGGGGCAAGGTTACCGCCATTATGGGGCCTTCGGGGATCGGCAAAACCACCTTGCTGCGCCTGATCGGCGGGCAACTTGCGCCGGACAGCGGCGAAATCTGGTTTGACGGCGATAACATTCCGACGCTGTCGCGCCGCAAACTGTACGAATCGCGCAAAAAAATGAGCATGCTGTTTCAGTCCGGTGCCTTGTTTACCGACCTGACTGTGTTCGAAAATGTGGCATTTCCGCTGCGTGAGCACAGTAAATTGCCAGAAGCGTTATTGCGCAGCACCGTGACCATGAAGCTGGAAGCGGTCGGTCTGCGCGGTGCCGGTGATCTGATGCCTGCCGAATTATCAGGCGGGATGGCGCGTCGTGTGGCGCTGGCGCGGGCTATCGCGCTGGATCCGGAGCTGATCATGTTCGATGAACCTTTCGTCGGACAGGATCCCATCACCATGGGCGTGCTGGTCAAACTTATCGATGAACTGAACCATGCGCTGGGCGTGACTTGTATTGTGGTGTCTCATGATGTGCCTGAAGTGCTGAGCATCGCGGATTACGCCTATATTGTGGCGGCGCAGCGGGTGATTGCAGAAGGAACGCCGGAGGCATTGCAAAACAATCCTGATCCGCGGGTTCGCCAGTTCCTCGACGGTATTGCCGACGGACCGGTGCCTTTCCGATTCCCGGCCGGTGATTACAAAACCGAGTTGCTCGGATGATGGAGTTATCTGCTTATGTTAACTAAGGCACTCGCCTCAGTCGGACGTCGCGGGATAAATACCTGTGCGTCTTTTGGCCGTGCCGGTCTGATGCTCTTCCGGGCATTGATCGGTAAGCCGCAATTTGCCAAACAATGGCCGCTGCTGGTTAAGCAGCTCTACAGTGTTGGCGTGCTTTCCCTGTTAATCATCCTGGTGTCCGGTTTGTTTATCGGCATGGTGCTTGGCTTGCAGGGCTATCTGATTTTAACCACCTACAGTGCGGAAGCCAGTCTGGGCATGATGGTGGCGCTCTCTTTACTGCGCGAACTCGGTCCGGTGGTCACGGCACTGTTGTTTGCCGGTCGCGCGGGATCTGCGCTGACCGCTGAACTGGGGCTGATGAAAGCCACCGAGCAAATCTCAAGTCTGGAAATGATGGCAATCGATCCGCTGCGCCGCGTTGTGGCACCGCGTTTCTGGGCCGGTCTGATTTCCATGCCTCTGCTGACAGCGATTTTTGTCGCCGTCGGGATCTGGGGCGGTTCGCTGGTGGGTGTGGACTGGAAAGGGATCGACAGCGGTTTCTTCTGGTCTGCGATGCAAACTGCCGTAGACTGGCGGACTGACCTGCTTAACTGTCTGATAAAAAGCCTTGTTTTCGCTATCACTGTGACCTGGATTGCGTTGTTCAATGGCTATGATGCGATACCGACGTCCGAAGGGATCAGCCGGGCAACGACACGTACTGTGGTGCATTCGTCACTGGCGGTGCTGGGATTGGATTTTGTGCTGACAGCACTGATGTTTGGAAATTAAACCATGCAAACGAAAAAGAGTGAGATCTGGGTAGGCGCGTTTTTAATCATCGCATTGATTGCGGTGTTATTCCTGTGTCTGAAAGTGGCGGATATCCGTTCCATCGGTTCTGATCCGACTTACCGTATTTCTGCCGACTTCGATAATATCGGCGGCCTGAAAAGTGGTTCTCCGGTGAAAGTCGGCGGCGTAGTGATTGGCCGCGTCAGCAGCATCACGCTGGATAAAAACTACTCCCCACGCGTAGAAATGGACATCGACCAAAAATATAACCAGATCCCGAGCACCAGTACGCTGGCGATCCGTACCTCGGGTTTATTGGGCGAACAGTTCCTGGCCCTGAACATTGGATTTGAAGACCCTGACATGGGAACGACTATCCTTAAAGAGGGTGGCGTCATTCAGGACACCAAATCAGCGCTGGTTCTTGAAGACCTGATTGGTCAGTTCCTTTACAAGAGTGGCGACGGCAAAGCTGACCCGGATGCGACTGCGGCGCCTGCTGCGCCGGAAGGGAATACCGCGCCTGACGCGAATACGGCACCCCAACCGGCTGCCCATTAAGAATTTGCTATCACGGATTCTCCAAAAAAGAGGAAATGAGTATGTTTAAACGTTTAATGATCGCTGCCCTGCTGGTGGTTATGGCTCCGCTGGCGAATGCCGCGGTGGATAAAACCAATCCTTACAGCGTGATGAATGAAGCGGCGAACAAAACCTTCACCCGCCTCAAAACCGAACAGCCGAAGATTAAGCAGGATCCTAATTATCTGCGTCAGATCGTCCGCGAAGAACTGCTGCCATACGTGCAAATCAAATACGCCGGTGCGCTGGTGTTAGGTCGCTATTACCAGCAGGCAACGCCGGCACAGCGCGACGCCTATTTCGCCGCGTTCTCTGACTATCTGCAACAGGCTTACGGTCAGGCGCTGGCGATGTACAACGGCCAGAGCTATACCGTACAACCGGAGCAGTCTTATGCCGGTAAAGACATCATTGCGATCCGTGTGACCATTACCGATCCGAATGGCCGTCCGCCGGTTCGTCTGGATTTCCAGTGGCGTAAAAACAGCCGCACCGGTGAGTGGCAGGCGTATGACATGATTGCCGAAGGCGTCAGCATGATTTCCACCAAGCAGAACGAATGGGCGGATATCCTGCGTCAGAAAGGCATTGATGGTCTGACTGCCCGTCTGAAACAAGCGGCGGCTCAGCCGATCACGCTGGATAAACAACAATGAGTGAAGCCCTGCGCTGGGAATCGCAGCCGCCGCGACTGAGGTTGCACGGTGAACTTGATCGCGAAACGCTGGTGGCATTCTGGGATGTGCGTAAAACGCTGATGGCCGGCGTGACCTGTCTGGATGTGTCCGGGCTGGCGCGGGTGGATTCTTCCGGGCTGGCGCTGCTGGTGCATTTGCGCGAAGAAGCCAGCCAGCAGGGAACGTCGCTGACCATCGCGGGGATCACCGACCGTCTGCGTACACTGATTGCATTGTATAACCTTCAGGACATCATTCCGTCTGACACCACGGCCTGCGCTGTTGAGTAAATATGTCAGCAGTTCCCGTGAGTTAGGCCGCGGGAGAAGGATCACCGCCTGAATGTCCCCAAAGCCCCTGTGCGAAACTCTTCGTCAGGGGCTTTTTCGTGGTTTAAGAATTGCGCCGATCCCTATAAGATATCGGGCTGTTATGATTCTCAGAAGAATAGATCCCTATGGAAACAAGTGAAATTAAAGACGTGCTGATGAATGCATTGGCACTGGACGAAGCCCACATTACTGGCGATGGCAGTCATTTTCAGGCCATTGTCGTTGGTGCGATGTTTGATGGCATGAGCCGCGTGAAAAAACAGCAGACCGTTTACGCCCCGCTGATGGAATACATCGCCGACAATCGAATCCACGCCCTGTCTATCAAGGCTTATACCCCGGAAGAATGGGCGCGTGACCGTAAACTGAGCGGTTTATAAGACTGCCGGCGTCCCGGCAGCTTCCTCGTATCTGACCTGTCGTTTTAATGAATAGAGAGCAGTCATAATGGATAAATTTCGTGTACAGGGTGGGACTCGCCTGAGCGGTGAAGTCACTATCTCTGGTGCAAAAAATGCAGCACTTCCTATTTTGTTTGCCGCACTGCTTGCTGAAGAACCGGTTGAACTCCAGAACGTTCCTCACCTGAAAGATATCGATACCACCATCAAACTCCTGAGCCAGCTGGGCACCAAAATCGAACGCAACGGTTCTGTGTTCGTGGACGCCAGCGCAGTTAACGAGTTTTGTGCGCCGTATGATCTGGTGAAAACCATGCGTGCTTCCATCTGGGCGCTTGGCCCGCTGGTGGCGCGTTTTGGCCGTGGTGAAGTGTCCCTGCCGGGCGGTTGCGCCATTGGCGCGCGTCCTGTCGACCTGCACATTACCGGTCTGGAACAACTGGGCGCGACCATCGTGCTGGAAGAAGGCTATGTGAAAGCGTCTGTCGATGGCCGTCTGAAAGGCGCGCACATCGTGATGGATAAAGTCAGCGTTGGCGCGACCGTCACCATCATGAGTGCCGCGACACTGGCCGAAGGCACCACCATCATTGAAAACGCCGCGCGTGAGCCGGAAATCGTCGATACCGCGAATTTCCTGAATACGCTGGGTGCGAAAATCACCGGCGCAGGCACCGACAAAATCACCATCGAAGGCGTTGCGCGTCTGGGCGGCGGTGTTTACCGCGTGGTGCCGGACCGTATCGAAACCGGGACTTTCCTGGTGGCGGCGGCGATCTCCGGTGGCAAAATCACCTGTCGCGAAGCCCGTCCTGATACGCTGGATGCCGTGCTGGCAAAACTGCGTGAAGCCGGTGCGGATATCGAAGTGGGCGAAGACTGGATCAGTCTCGACATGCACGGTAACCGCGCGAAAGCCGTCACCTTCCGCACTGCACCACATCCGGGGTTCCCGACCGATATGCAGGCGCAGTTCAGCTTGCTGAACCTGGTGGCGGAAGGGACCGGTGTGATCACCGAAACCATCTTCGAAAACCGTTTCATGCACATTCCTGAACTGATCCGTATGGGCGCACATGCTGAAATCGAAGGCAGCACCCTGATTTGTCACGGCGTTGAAAAACTGTCTGGCGCTCAGGTCATGGCGACGGATTTACGTGCGTCTGCGAGTCTGGTTCTGGCGGGGTGTATTGCGGAAGGTGTGACCGTGGTTGACCGTATTTATCACATCGATCGTGGTTACGAGCGTATCGAAGATAAACTGCGTCAGCTGGGTGCGAAAATCGAGCGCTTCAAAGGCGAGTGATAAACTCAGCCTGATGCCATAAAAAAAGCCGGAAGGGGAAACCTTTCCGGCTTTTTCGTTTCTGGAATCAGCGGCGGTCAGTGAGAAGGGTATTCCTGCACGGTCACCTGCAAGGTCAGCTTCTGGCCGTTGCGCATAATCTCCACCGGGATCACCGTGCCCGGCCGTACCTCTGCCACCTGATCCATGGTTTCGATTGCCGAAATCGCCGGTTTATTGTTGACGTTAACAATCACGTCCCGGACCTGCATACCGGCATTGGCCGCCGGGCCGTTTGGCGTGACTTCGTTAACCACAATCCCCTGAATATGATCCAGCCCGCTGTTTGGCCCGTGAAGAGGCGATACCTCGCGCCCGCCGATGCCGATATAACCCCTGATCACGCGGCCATCACGAATCAGCTTGCCCATGACTTTTGTCGCCAGCGCGGTCGGGATGGCGAAACCAATGCCTTCCGGCGTGGCACCATCGTTGCTCTGGTCAAAGGACAGGGTATTAATCCCCATCAGCTCACCCAATGAGTTCACCAGCGCACCACCGGAGTTGCCCTGGTTAATCGAGGCATCGGTTTGCAGGAAGTTCTGGCGACCTGACGGGCTGAGGCCGATACGGCCTGTCGCGCTGATAATGCCCTGCGTGACGGTCTGACCGAGGTTATAAGGGTTACCAATCGCCATCACGACATCACCGACATGCGGCGTGCGGTGTGGATTAATCGGGATCACCGGCAGATTTCCGGCGTTGATTTTCAGCACGGCTAAGTCTGTCAGGCTGTCTGAGCCGACCAGCAGGGCCTCGAATACGCGTCCATCCTGCAATGCCACGATGATCTGATCGGCATTATTGATCACATGTTTATTGGTCAGGATATAACCGTTGTCGTTCATGATCACACCGGAACCCAGTGTGCGGATGGCCAGTTCGTTTTGCGAACTGTTGCCCATGTTGCGGTTATAAACGTTCACCACCGCCGGTGCGGCATGGCGGACGCCTGAGTTATAGCTGACGGGTTCTTCGCTGTTCTGCACAAAATTACGGTCAAACAACGGTTCTGTGATGTTTTTACGCAACATAGGCACCGCCGCCAGCAAAATGCCGGCAACAATCAGGCCGATAACAGCAGATCTCAATAGCTTAACAAACATGGGTGTATGGGGTGCGAGATGAAAAGTGAGGGAAGAATAGCATGAGTTAATCGGACGCAGCAGCACCTGCGTCCGATTTTCAACGCTTTACGGCATGAATAAATAGATATTTTGGCCTTTACGCTGAATGCTCAGGGCAATCAGGTCCGGTTTGCTTTCCAGAATTTTGCGGAAAGCCGCCAGATTTTCGAGAGGCTCGCGGTTAACGCCGATGATCACATCGTCTTTCTCAAGGCCAATTTGCTCAGCCGGTGATCCTTTTTTCACGTCATCGACATGTACGCCTTTGGCGTTTTTATCCGCCGGATCGCTGAGCGTCACGCCCTGCAGCGCCGGATTCAGCTTCTCGATGCTGACTTCCACTGCCGGACTTTTATCCAGCGTGACATTGACGGTCATCGGTTTGCCGTCGCGCAGCAGACCAATCTGCATGGTGACGCCCGGACCGGCCGTGCCGACTTTCGCGCGTAATTCGGCAAAGCTGCTCAGCGTTTTGCCCTGAAGGGTAATCAGCACGTCGCCGGATTTGATACCTGCTTTGGCGGCGGCGGAATCCGGTAACACTTCATTGACGAACGCGCCACGCTGGCTGTCGAGCTTAAATGCCTGCGCCAGTTCCGGTGTCATTTCACTGCCTCTGATCCCCAGCAGGCCGCGTTTCACCTCACCGAACTCAATCAGCTGGTGGCTGAGGTTTTTCGCCATGTTCACCGGGATAGCGAAACCGATACCGACACTGCCACCTTGTGAAGAGATAATGGCGGTATTGATACCGATCAGTTCACCTTTCAGATCGAGCAACGCGCCGCCGGAGTTACCGCGGTTAATTGACGCATCGGTCTGAATAAAGTTTTCCAGCCCTTCAAGATTCAGGCCGCTGCGACCAAGTGCTGAGACAATGCCGGACGTCACGGTCTGACCGAGTCCGAACGGATTACCGACGGCAACCGCAAAATCCCCCACGCGCAGGTTATCGGAATCGGCCATCGCAATTTGTGTCAGGTTTTTGGCATCAATCAGCTGGATCACGGCGATATCAGACTGATCGTCTTTGCCGATCAGCTTGGCTTTATATTCACGACCGTCATTGAGCTGGACGTTAATTTTATCCGCGTTGTTCACCACGTGATTGTTGGTGAGCACGTAGCCTTTCGCGGCATCAATAATCACACCGGAACCCAGACCTTCAAAAGGTTGCGGGCCGGGATTCGGTTCCGGATCTTGCTGGCCGAAGAAGAACTTGTATTCCGGTGGCACATCCGCACTTGGCGGCTGGGTGCCGGACACCTGTACGCCCACCACCGCCGGTAAGACTTTTTCCAGCATCGGAGCCAGGCTGGGTAAAGGTTGTCCCTGAACTTCCGTAGGCAAAGCAGCATTCGCCATAGGCGCAGAAGCGAAAGTTAATCCAAGGCTAACAGCTAACACACTGAGCAAAAATGACTTTTTCTTCATCACGATAACTCTCTCGCTTTCTGTAATGGACGTCAGTTATGGACAATAGAACGGTGATTCACAGCACGGGAAGGATCCGGAGAACGGCACATGCACGGAACATGTGCCGCATATTGACCGGCATGAGGATGTCATACCGGTCAGGCGCGTCAGTTATTTACGGACAGGACGCTCGCCGCGCAGCAGACCAGACGCACCGTCAGAGTAATCGCGTGGCATCTGCACCGGCACCTGATCGTTATCGGCTTCAGAACCGGTCAGACGGTAGTTGAACGGATTATCCTGCTCTGGCATATCAGGCAGCAAATTGTTGGAGCTTTTCGCCATGTGTTGATAAAGCTGGCGGTAATCGGTCGCCATATTATCGAGTAACTCTGCGCTGCGGGCAAAATGGCCCACCAGCTCCTGACGGTATTCGTCGAGTTCGGCTTTACTTTTCTCCAGCTCGTTTTTCATGACTTGTTGATCACGTAATTTACGATTACCAAAGCGCATCGCTACCGCACCAATCGCGATACCGACCACTAATCCAATGAGTGCATACTCCCAGGTCATAATGACTCCTATTTTGACTTCGTTGTCCCGCAGGGCTTTTTCACGTAACTTTTATGACTTAACTTTTTTACACAATGGTTTTAACGTAATTGTCACACGCATGCGTCATGCAATAGCTCCACTATAACCGTTAACCTTGTCAGAGTGGAATCCTGCCGGGAAAATCACTGCGGTCTGTTGGTTTTTTCACACACAGACAGCCGGGAAATGCGGCGAATCCACAGCAAAAAAGCGGCTAAACGACGTGAAAAACATAAAATTTTTTTCTCAGGGACGTTAACGAAGATGCAATCTCAATCACCCCTTTTCCTGTATCAGAACGCTGTTGATGCCGGTGAGTTCCAGGCGGATGCCGTTCAGAAACAGGCAGTCGCTCAGCTTGATGCCATCTATCAGGCGCTGTCCGCCCGGCCTGCCGCATCGCCACCGGCCGCCAGCCGTGGCTTGCTGGGACGCTTATTTGCCAAAAGCCCGCCGAAAACCACGACGCGCCCCGTCCAGGGCTTATATATGTGGGGCGGAGTGGGGCGGGGCAAAACCTGGCTGATGGATCTGTTTTTCCACAGCCTGCCTGGCGAACGTAAGCTTCGTCTGCATTTCCACCGCTTTATGTTGCGCGTCCATGAAGAGCTGACGCAGCTTCAGGGGCAGGAAGATCCGCTGGAAGTGATCGCTGACCGCTTCAAGGCAGAAACCGACGTGCTGTGTTTCGATGAGTTTTTTGTTTCGGATATTACCGATGCGATGCTGCTGGCCACATTATTGCAGGCGCTGTTTGCCCGTGGCATCACGCTGATTGCCACCTCAAACATTCCACCGGACTTGCTGTACCGGAACGGTCTGCAACGTGCGCGTTTCCTGCCCGCGATTGATCTGATTAAAGAATATTGCGATGTGCTGAATGTGGATGCCGGGATTGATTACCGTCTGCGTACGCTGACACAAGCCAATTTATGGCTGACGCCGGCCGGTCCGGAAACGGCGGATGCGATGCATGCCATGCTGGGGAAACTGACCGGCAATCACAGCGGCGCGGACGCAGGCGGCAAACCGCTGCTGGAAGTGAACCACCGTCCATTGCAGGCGATTGCCGCCGTGGATGGCGTGCTGGCGGTAGAATTCCATACCTTATGTGAAGAGGCGCGCAGCCAGCTCGACTACATTGCGCTGTCAAAAATCTATCACAGTGTGTTGCTGCATAATGTGCCGGTGATGGGCGCAGACAGTGAGAATGCTGCACGCCGTTTTCTGGCGCTGGTGGATGAATTCTATGAGCGCCATGTCAAACTGGTGATTTCCGCTGCCGCGCCGATGTTTGACATCTATCAGGGCGAACGGCTGAAATTCGAATACCAGCGTTGCCTGTCGCGTTTACAGGAGATGCAGAGCGAAGAATACCTCAAGCGCCCGCATCTGCCATGATGATGGGTTGGTTATTCTTTGTTCGTTTTGTGGTATAAAAAGAGTCAGTAAAGCCTGCCTGCCGAACCCTCAGACGATGTTGAGGGAAATCTTCCTTTTTGTCGAAAAAGGGTTCGATCTTTGCAGGAGACTTCTCTATAATCTTGCGACCCCACGTTACTACAAAGTTTTTTTCCCGAAACTTTATAAGTGCCAGCATTGGCTATTCGAAGGGGTAGGTTTGCTGGACGATGGTCGTGTGAACCTCAAATACTTATTTTATAAACAAGTAAGCGTTCGGGTGTTCGCCAACGTGTAACTTTAATTGGGTAAGCTTTTAATGAAAACTTTTACAGCTAAACCGGAAACCGTACAACGTGACTGGTTCGTAGTTGACGCTACCGGCAAGACCTTAGGTCGCCTGGCCACTGAACTGGCTCGCCGTCTGCGTGGCAAACATAAAGCGGAATACACTCCGCACGTTGATACTGGTGATTACATCATCGTTCTGAACGCAGAAAAAGTTGCTGTAACCGGCAACAAGCGTAACGACAAGATTTATTACCATCACACCGGCCACATCGGTGGTATCAAGCAAGCGACCTTTGAAGAGATGATCGCTCGCCGTCCTGAACGCGTGATCGAGCTCGCGGTTAAAGGCATGTTGCCAAAGGGCCCGTTGGGTCGTGCAATGTACCGTAAAATGAAAGTTTACGCGGGTAACGAGCACACTCATGCGGCGCAACAACCGCAAGTTCTTGACATTTAATTCGGGATTATAGGCAATGGCTGAAAATCAATACTACGGCACTGGTCGCCGCAAAAGCTCCGCCGCTCGTGTTTTCATCAAACCGGGTAGTGGTAACATCGTAATTAACCAGCGTAGCCTGGAACAGTACTTTGGTCGTGAAACTGCCCGCATGGTAGTTCGTCAACCACTGGAACTGGTCGACATGGTTGAGAAATTCGACCTGTACATCACTGTTAAAGGTGGTGGTATCTCCGGTCAAGCTGGTGCTATCCGTCACGGTATTACCCGTGCACTGATGGAATATGACGAAAATCTTCGTGGCGAACTGCGTAAAGCTGGCTTCGTTACTCGTGATGCTCGTCAGGTTGAACGTAAGAAAGTCGGTCTGCGTAAAGCACGTCGTCGTCCTCAGTTCTCCAAACGTTAATTTTCTGCTGCTTTGCAGCACAGTGCTTCGGCACGGAAATCAGCGTCAAAAACCCGGTGTTTCACCGGGTTTTTTTATACCTGTTTTTCAGTAATCGCAGGGGAAATGATCTCCTGACACACAATTCCCCATGAAATCGTCTCACCGTCGCCCACAGCCTGCGTAAAATCTGGTAAACTATCACACACTTTTGTGCCTGTTCGCCGAGCAGTTGACGTTGCCGCGCTTCCTGGCTGGGTTCGCCTTGCCGATGGTTGTCTATGAAACTACGGGACAAAAACTGCAGGCTGGCGATAACTCGCTGTAATATTCTAGATAAACTTGGAGGTTTTCATGGCTGTCGCTGCCAACAAACGTTCGGTAATGACGCTGTTTTCCGGCCCGACCGACATTTTTAGCCATCAGGTACGTATCGTACTGGCGGAAAAAGGTGTCAGTGTCGAGATCGAGCAGGTTGAGATGGATCACCTGCCGCAGGATCTTATTGACCTCAACCCTTACCGCACTGTACCGACGCTGGTTGATCGTGAGCTGACCCTGTTCGAATCCCGTATCATCATGGAATATCTTGATGAGCGTTTCCCGCATCCACCGCTGATGCCGGTTTATCCGGTTGCCCGTGGTGAGAGCCGTCTGATGATGCACCGCATCGAAAATGACTGGTATTCGCTGATGCGCCAAATCGAACAAGGTTCTGCGACCGAAGCCGATGCTGCGCGTAAACAACTGCGTGAAGAGCTGCTGGCGATTGCGCCAATCTTCTCTTACATGCCTTACTTCAAAAGCGAAGAGTTCAGCCTGGTCGATTGCTACCTGGCTCCGCTGCTGTGGCGTTTGCCGGAGTTGGGCATTGAGCTGGCGGGTGCCGGTTCTAAAGAGCTGAAAGGCTACATGACCCGCGTCTTCGAACGTGATGCCTTCCTGGCTTCCCTGACCGAAGCAGAGCGCGAAATGCGTTTGCATACCCGAGGTTAAGGTATGGAGATGACCGACATGTCTCCGCGTCGCCCCTATCTGTTGCGGGCTTTTTATGACTGGTTGCTCGACAACCAGTTAACCCCGCATCTGGTGGTTGACGTGACGATGCCTGGCGTGATGGTGCCGATGGAGTTTGCGCGTGACGGACAAATTGTTCTGAACGTCGCGCCGCGTGCTGTCGGCAATCTCGAACTGGGTAACGATGACGTACGCTTCAACGCCCGTTTTGGTGGCGTACCGCGTAACGTATTTGTACCGATTGCTGCCGTACTGGCGATTTATGCCCGTGAAAACGGTGCCGGTACCATGTTCGAACCTGAACCTGCTTATGAAGCGGAAGGCGCCTTTGACGGCGACCTGAGCGTGGATGAGCCGACAGAACCGACCATGTCAGTCATTGACGGCGATTTGCCGGACGTGGCTGAAGAAGATCCGGATGATGAGCCTCCGACCCCGCCACGCGGTGGTCGCCCGGCACTGCGCGTTGTGAAATAACACTCCGCCTCATACCGGCTTCGCCTCTAAACCCTGCGTAATACTACGCGGGGTTTTTTATGCCCGTATTCCGCCTGCCTCTCCTTTCGCCAGTGCAGATGTGCTGTGTTATCATTCAAAAATTCCTTCGTATCCCATTCATTAAACAGGGTCTGATCCTGAGTTATGAGCACATTCGACGAACAACCGGCAGATATCAACGACACCTTCGGGCATGCAATGCGCCGCCGTCCTCTGGCGCGCAAGAAGCTTTCAGAAATGGTGGAAGAAGAGCTGGAGCAGATGATCCGCAGGCGCGAATTCGCCGAAGGGGAGCAACTGCCGTCAGAACGTGAGCTGATGACATTCTTCAACGTTGGCCGGCCTTCCGTACGCGAAGCACTGGCGGCGCTCAAACGTAAAGGGCTGGTGCAGATCAGTAACGGGGAGCGCGCCCGCGTCTCCCGTCCGTCGGCAGAAAC
This sequence comes from Rahnella victoriana, assembly GCF_021276285.1. Taxonomy (NCBI): domain Bacteria; kingdom Pseudomonadati; phylum Pseudomonadota; class Gammaproteobacteria; order Enterobacterales; family Yersiniaceae; genus Rahnella; species Rahnella victoriana. The sequence continues at coordinate 1,139,124 of NZ_CP089919.1, read as the reverse complement.
CATCATCAGTGAGTTGTCCGGTGTGGCGACAGACTTTCTCGCCCGGCCTGAAGGGATTGCCCATTTCGAGCAACTGCGGATGTTTTTCGAATCCAGCCTGGTGCGCTACGCCGCCGAATTCGCCACCGACGAGCAGATTGAACGTCTTGGCAAAGCGCTGGAAATGAACAGCCAGTCACTGGACGACAACGATTTGTTCATCCGCTCTGACATCGAATTTCACCGCGAACTGGCAGAAATCCCGGCCAACCCGATCTTCATGGTCGTGCATGTGGCCCTGCTGGACTGGCTGATTGCGGCGCGTCCTTCCGTGCCACAGGAAGAGCTGCACGCCCACAACAACGTCAGTTATCAGCAGCACATCGAAATCTTCAACGCTATCCGGGCGCGTGATCCGGATGCCGCCGATGCGGCGCTGAAAGCGCATCTGAAAAGCGTGTTCGCGGCGTATTACGCGGCAAAGCCTGATCGTGGTGCGAAGCTGTAACCCACCCTGAACTGCGATCTTCCCCGCATTCTTTTTGATCGTCTCTGATCACCCATAACTATTTCATATGGTGCAGATCACATCCTGAACCTTCAGGTGTATTGTGTTTGTTTTTTGGTCTGGTATAACAGGTATAAAGGTATATCGAATTGCCTGAAAACCCAACAACCAAGAGGCGTTTATGACACAGAATCTGCGGGGCGTGATGCCGGCATTGCTCACTCCTTTCAATCAGCAACAACAAGTGGATACCGACAGCCTGCGCCGTCTGGTGCGTTTCAATATTGAACAGGGGATCGATGGCCTGTACGTCGGCGGTTCTACCGGCGAAGCCTTCCTTCAAAGTCCGCAGGAGCGCGAACAGGTGCTGGAAATCGTGGCGGAAGAAGCGAAAGGGAAGGTGACGTTAATCGCGCATGTCGGCGCAATCAGCACCCGTGAAAGTCAGACACTCGCCGCGGCGGCAAACCGTTACGGGTTTGATGCCGTCTCTGCGGTGACGCCGTTCTATTACCCTTTCAGCTTTAATGAACATTGCGATCACTACCGTGCTGTCACAGATGCCGCCGAAGGCTTACCGATGGTGGTTTACAACATTCCGGCGCTCAGCGGCGTGAAACTGACGCTGGATCAGATCGACACCCTGATCAAACTGCCGGGCGTGGGCGCGTTGAAACAAACGTCCGGTGACCTGTATGAGATGGAAAAAATCCGCCGCGCGCATCCCGATCTGGTGCTCTACAACGGGTACGACGAAATCTTTGCCTCCGGCCTGCTGGCAGGCGCCGATGGCGGGATCGGCAGTACCTATAACGTCATGGGCTGGCGATACATGGCAATTAAAACTGCCGTGCAGGAAGGAGACGTTCAGCGTGCGATGCATCTGCAAAGCGAGTGCAACAAGGTCATCGATCTGCTGATCAAAACGGGTGTCTTCCGCGGGCTGAAAACGATTTTGCATTACATGGATATCGTCGCTGTACCGCTTTGCCGCAAACCTTTTGCGCCGGTGGATGAGCAATACCTGCCTGAGCTTAAAGCACTGGCCGCGCAATTACAGACAGAACGCAGCGCGTTCTGAATCCGGATGCCGGATTGCCCGGCATCAACAATACTCTATCAGTCCTAACCAAGGGCGGATCCCTACTCATCCGCCCCGGGGGTGATTTATGCGTAACAATGCCCGACAGATCTCATGGTTTCGCCATTTGACTAAACCGCAATGGAAAGCATTTTCGGCCGCCTGGATTGGCTACCTTTTAGATGGTTTTGATTTTGTCCTGATCGCCTTAGTACTGACAGAAATTAAAAGCGAGTTCGACCTGACAGGTGTTCAGGCCGCGAGTCTGATTTCTGCGGCGTTTATCTCCCGCTGGTTTGGCGGCTTGCTGCTCGGCGCCATGGGCGACCGGTATGGCAGAAAGCTGGCGATGATCACCAGTATCGTGCTGTTTTCCGTGGGGACGCTGGCCTGCGGTTTTGCCCCCGGTTTCACGGTGATGTTCTTCGCACGACTGATTATCGGCATGGGCATGGCGGGGGAGTACGGCTCGAGTGCGACCTACGTCATTGAAAGCTGGCCAAAGCATTTACGTAACAAGGCCAGCGGATTTTTGATTTCCGGCTTCTCGGTGGGTGCCGTGATTGCCGCTCAGGTTTACAGCGTGGTGGTACCGGTCTGGGGCTGGCGCGCACTGTTTTTCATCGGCATCTTACCGATTATTTTCGCTCTGTGGCTGCGTAAAAATATCCCGGAAGCAGAAGACTGGCAGGCGAAATTTGCCCATAAGAAACCGGTCAAAACCATGGTGGATGTTCTTTATCGCGGCAAACATCGCGTCATCAACGTTGGCATGACCGTCGTGGCCGCCACCGCGCTCTATTTCTGTTTTGCCGGGGATGTGGGCAGCGCCGCCGTGATTGCCATTCTGGGGCTGGTATGTGCGGCGATATTCATCAGTTTTATGGTGCAGGGCAGCGGTAAACGCTGGCCGACCGGCGTCACGCTGATGGTCGTTGTCTTCTTTGCTTTCCTCTACTCGTGGCCTATTCAGGCGTTATTACCGACGTATTTAAAAACGGAACTGGCCTATTCCCCGACACTGGTGGCGCATGTGTTGTTCTTCAGCGGATTTGGTGCGGCGGTCGGCTGCTGCGTGGGCGGTTTCCTCGGCGACTGGCTGGGCACGCGCAAAGCGTACGTGTGCAGTTTACTGGCCTCGCAACTGCTGATTATTCCGGTCTTTGCGATCGGCGGCGGAAATATCTGGGTATTGGGATTACTGTTATTCCTGCAACAAATGTTGGGACAGGGCATCTCCGGCATTCTGCCTAAACTGATTGGCGGTTATTTCGATACCGAACAACGTGCGGCAGGGCTGGGCTTTACCTACAACGTCGGCGCGCTGGGCGGGGCACTGGCTCCGGTCATCGGGGTGGCGATTGCCCAGCGTCTGGATCTCGGTACCGCGCTGGCATCCCTGTCCTTCGGGTTGACGTTTGTGGTGATCTTGCTGATCGGTCTGGATATGCCGTCCCGTATTCAGCGTTGGGTACATCCTGACGCCTTGCGCACGCACGATACGATTGATGGCAAACCTTTCAGCGGTGCATTGAAGAAAGCGAAGCCGGAAAATCCGAAAAACGGATTGATCAGAAACTGAATGTAGCAGGGAGTGTTTATGTCATTGCTTGAAAAACTGGATGCGAAGATTGCACAAGCGGGCGGACTGATTGTGTCCTGCCAGCCGGTACCCGGCAGCCCGCTGGATAAGCCTGAAATCGTGGCCGCAATGGCGCTGGCTGCGGAGCAGGCCGGTGCCGTGGCGCTGCGCATCGAAGGCATTGAGAATCTCAGGGCGACGCATGCGCGGGTGTCGGTACCGGTCATCGGCATTATTAAACGTGACCTTACGGATTCTCCGGTGCGTATCACGCCGTATCTGCAGGATGTGGACGCGCTGGCGCAGGCGGGTGCCAGCATTATTGCTTTCGATGGCACGGACCGGGAACGGCCGGTGCCGGTGGCGGAACTGCTGGCGCGTATCCACCAGCATCATTTGCTGGCCATGGCGGATTGTTCCTCGTTGCAGGACGGGCTGGATTGTCAGCGGCTGGGGGCGGACATTATCGGCACAACGTTATCAGGCTATATCAGCGGGCCGGTGCCGGAAGAACCTGATTTTGCCTTAGTGAAAGCACTCAGCGCTGAAGGATGCCGGGTCATTGCCGAAGGACGCTATAACTCACCGCACCTGGCGGCGCAGGCGATGCAGCAGGGTGCCTGGGCGGTCACGGTCGGTTCGGCCATTACCCGTCTGGAGCATGTATGTCAGTGGTTCCGGGATGAGATCGTGAAGGTCGCCAAATGACGACGCTGGTCATCGATATCGGCGGCACCAAACTGGCGGCGGCGCTGGCAGACAGCGCCTCAAATCTCACCGGCCGCCGTGAAATCCCGACACCCGCCAGCCGCACGCCACAAGCCTTGCAGGCGGCGCTGGCAACTCTCGTCGCGCCGCTGGTCTCTCAGGCGCAACGGGTGGCGGTGGCCTCAACCGGCATCATTAAACAGGGCATTCTGACGGCGCTAAATCCGGATAATCTCGGAGGCCTTAGCCATTTTCCATTGGTGGATGTCCTGTCCCGGCTGACGAACCTGCCGTGCATGGCGGTCAATGACGCTCAGGCGGCTGCCTGGGCGGAGTATCACGCACTTTCAGCTGATACGACGGACATGGTGTTTCTCACCGTCTCGACCGGTATAGGCGGCGGAATGGTCACCGGTGGCAAACTGCTGACCGGCACGGAAGGGCTGGCGGGACATTTCGGCCATACGCTGGCCGATCCGCACGGTCCGCGCTGCGGTTGTGGCCGGACGGGGTGCGTTGAGGCGATGGCCTCCGGGCGCGGCATTGCCCGCGCCGCAAACGGTGATTTAGCCGGTTGCACGGCGAAACAGATTTTTGCTCATGCGGCGGCGGGGCATCCGCAAGCGGAGGAATTGATCCAGCGTTCAGCCCGTGTGCTGGCACGGTTGATTGCGGATATCAAAGTCGCGACCGATTGTCAGTGCGTGGTATTGGGCGGAAGTGTGGGTCTGGCCGACGGATATTTAGCGCGGGTGAAAGCATGGCTTGAGGAAGAGCCGGAGATTTGTCGCGTGCCGCTTTTCAGGGCGAAACATCAGCATGACGCAGGCTTGCTGGGTGCCGCGTTGCTGGCGCAGGACAGAATGTTGTGACGGTTGCGAAGCATAAAAAAAGGGTCTGCCATGGCTGGCGGACCCTTTTTTATGAGGCGACGGATCAGACTTCGAGGAAGTTCATGATGCCTTCTGCCGCTTTACGGCCTTCGGCAATTGCAGTGACCACCAGATCGGAACCGCGAACCGCATCGCCACCGGCGAAGATTTTCGGGTTGCTGGTCTGGAAGGCGTTGTCGCTGCCTTCAGGGGCAACGATACGTCCCTGGGTGTCCAGCTCAACGTCATGGGCTGCCAGCCATTCCATTTTGTGAGGGCGGAAACCAAACGCCATCACCACGGCATCGGCTTCCATCACATGTTCGGAACCGGCCACAATTTCGGCACGACGACGCCCGTGAGCATCCGGCGCGCCGAGTTCAGTACGCGCCATACGCACGCCACATACGCGGCCTGAATCGTTCAGTTCGATGCTTAGCGGTTGCAGGTTGAATTTGAAATCCACACCTTCTTCGCGCGCATTCTTCACTTCACGACGCGAGCCCGGCATGTTTTCCTCATCACGACGGTACGCACAGGTCACGTGAGTCGCGCCCTGACGGATTGACGTACGCACGCAGTCCATCGCGGTATCACCACCGCCCAGCACCACGACGCGTTTCTTGTCCATCGTCACGTAAGGCTCTTCCTGACTGTCATCGTAGCCCATCAGCTGCTTGGTGTTGGCGATCAGGAACGGCAGGGCATCGTACACGCCCGGTGCATCTTCGTTCGCCAGACCACCGCGCATGGACTGATAAGTGCCGACGCCGAGGAACACAGAATCGTATTCCGCCAGCAGCGCATCAATGGTGATGTCTTTGCCGACTTCGGTATTGAGCTGGAATTCGATACCCATCTCCGTGAAGATTTCGCGACGTTTGGTCATCACCGATTTTTCCAGCTTGAAGGCCGGGATACCGAATGTCAGCAGACCGCCGATTTCCGGATGGCGATCGTAAACCACCGCTTTCACACCGTTACGGGTCAGCACATCGGCACACGCCAGACCTGCCGGACCGGCACCGATGATCGCCACACGTTTGCCGGTCGGCTGCACGTGAGACATATCCGGACGCCAGCCCATTTCGATAGCTTTATCGTTGATGTAGCGTTCGATGTTACCGATGGTCACTGCGCCGAACTCATCGTTCAGGGTACAGGAACCTTCGCACAGGCGATCCTGCGGGCAAACGCGCCCGCAGACTTCCGGCAGACTGTTGGTCTGGTGCGCGAGGTCGGCGGCTTCCATGATGCGACCTTCGTTCGCCAGCTTCAGCCAGTTCGGAATGTAGTTATGAACCGGACATTTCCATTCGCAGTAAGGGTTACCACAGGACAGACAGCGGTCTGCCTGCGACGCAGCCTGAGTTGCTGAGAACGGCTCGTAAATTTCCACAAACTCAATTTTACGGATCTTCAGCGCTTTTTTCGGCGGATCAACACGCTGTAAGTCGACAAATTGATAAACGTTTTGACTCATCTTAACCTCTTACTGCGCTTGTACCCGCAGCTCAGCTGCGGAACGACTACGGTGACCCAACAATGCTTTGACATCACTGGACTTCGGTTTTACCAGGGCAAATTTAGGCGCCCATTCCGGCCAGTTCGCCAAAATCTCTTCACCACGGGTCGATGCGGTCAACTGTACGTGTTCGATGATCAAACCGCGCAGATGCTCTTCATGGATCGCCAGATCGGCCACTTCCAGGACTTCAACCAGTTCCGGGTTAACACGTTTGCGGAATTCGCCGTCTTCATCAAGAACGTAAGCGAAGCCGCCGGTCATGCCTGCGCCGAAGTTGACGCCGGTACGGCCCAGCACACACACAATGCCGCCGGTCATATATTCACAACCGTTATCGCCGATACCTTCAACAACGGTGATGGCACCGGAGTTACGCACCGCGAAACGTTCACCCGCACGGCCCGCTGCAAACAACTTGCCGCCGGTTGCGCCATACAGACAGGTGTTGCCGATGATGCTGGCTTCGTGGCTGCGGAACGCTGAACCGATTGGCGGACGGATGGCAATACGGCCACCGGCCATGCCTTTGCCGACGTAGTCGTTCGCGTCGCCGGTCAGCATCAGATCAACGCCACCTGCGTTCCAGACGCCGAAGCTCTGGCCCGCGGTGCCGTTGAAGTTAATCCGTACCGGATCCGCTGCCATACCCTGATCACCGTGTTTTTCGGCAATCGCACCGGACAACATGGCACCCACGGAACGGTCCGTGTTGCGGATATCAAAGTAGAACGCTTTGCTCTGCTTAGAATCGATGTGCGGCGCGGCCTGTTCCAGAATGTCTTTGTTCAGCTGACCCTTGTCGAACGCCGGATTGCTTTCGGTGCAGTACACCGCTTTGCCTTCATGCGGCGTGGCGGTTGCCAGCATCGCAGAAAGATCCAGATTGTTTTGCTTGGCGGTGAAACCGTCCAGCTCGGTCAGCAGATCGGTGCGACCAATCAGATCCACCAGCTGGCTGACGCCCAGCTCGGCCATGATTTCACGGGTTTCCTGCGTGATGAACCTGAAGTAGTTCACTACGCGTTCCGGCAGGCCGTGATAATGGTTGCGACGCAGTTTGTCATCCTGAGTTGCCACGCCCGTTGCGCAGTTGTTCAGGTGGCAAATACGCAGGTATTTACAACCCAGCGCCACCATCGGGCCGGTACCGAAGCCGAAGCTTTCTGCGCCCAGAATCGCCGCCTTGATGATGTCGAGGCCAGTTTTCAGGCCGCCATCCACCTGCAAGCGGATCTTGTGACGCAGGCCGTTGGCCACCAGCGCCTGTTGGGTTTCCACCAGACCCAGTTCCCACGGACAACCGGCGTATTTCACCGAAGACAGCGGGCTTGCGCCGGTGCCGCCGTCGTAGCCAGCGATAGTGATGAGATCTGCATAAGCTTTTGCCACGCCGACCGCGATCGTGCCGACGCCCGGTTCAGACACCAGTTTCACCGAAATCATCGCTTTCGGGTTGACCTGTTTCAGGTCGAAAATCAGCTGCGCCAGATCCTCGATGGAATAAATATCGTGGTGCGGCGGTGGAGAAATCAGGGTCACGCCCGGCACGGAGTAACGCAGTTTCGCGATATACGGCGTCACTTTGTCACCCGGCAACTGGCCGCCTTCGCCTGGTTTTGCACCCTGCGCCACTTTGATCTGAATAACGTCGGCATTCACCAGATACGCCGGTGTGACACCGAAACGACCGGAAGCCACCTGCTTGATACGGGAGACTTTATTGGTGCCGTAACGCGCCGGATCTTCGCCGCCTTCGCCGGAGTTCGAACGTCCGCCGATGCTGTTCATCGCTTCTGCCAGCGACTCATGCGCTTCCGGGCTTAACGCACCGATAGACATCGCGGCGGTATCGAAGCGGGTATACAGCCCTTCCGCCGGTTCAACCTGATCAACAGGGATCGGCTGGCCTTTTGGTGTCACTTTCAGCAGGTCACGCAGTGTGGCGACCGGACGCTCATTAACCAGTCGGGCGTACTTTTTATAATCGTCGTAATCACCGCTGTTCACTGCCGCTTGCAGGGTGGTGACCACGTCCGGGTTATAGGAGTGATATTCGCCGCCGTGGACAAATTTCAGCAGACCGCCCTGATCCAGCGTCTTGCGTTTCAGCCACGCGCGTTTGGACAGGTTCAGCAAATCCTGTTCGAAATCGCTGTAACCGGCACCGCCGATGCGGCTGACCACGCCGTTAAAGCAGGTGTTGCACAGATCCTTCGCCAGACCGACCGCTTCAAACAGTTTGGAACAACGGTAAGAGGCGACGGTTGAGATGCCCATTTTGGACATGATCTTGTACAGGCCTTTATTGATGCCGTTACGGTAGTTCAGCATCACTTCACGGTATTTCTTCTCGATAACCTGAGAGTCGACCAGTTTTGCCAGCGTTTCGTAGGCCAGATACGGATACACCGCAGTGGCACCGAAACCAATCAGCACGGCGAAATGGTGCGGGTCACGGGCGCTGGCGGTTTCAACAATGATGTTGGCATCGCAGCGCAGGCTTTTTTCCACCAGACGTAATTGCAGCGCGCCGACGGCCATTGGCGCAGGCAGCGGCAGACGGTTCGGGGCAATATTGCGGTCAGACAGCACCAGCAGAACCGCGCCGTTCCGCACTTTCTGTTCGCCTTCGTCACAAAGTTTCTGGACGAACTGCTCCATATTTTGTTCGGTCGGATCGTAGGTCAGATCCAGCGTTTCAGCGCGATAGTGTTTGCTGTCGAGCGTGGTGAGCTGTTTAAAGTCAGACCACAGCAGGATTGGCGATTTGAAGCTCAGACGGTGAGCCTGACCTTCTGCTTCACAGAACACGTTCATCTCGCGGCCAATGCTGGTCGCCAGAGACATTACGTGGGCTTCACGCAGCGGATCGATTGGCGGGTTGGTGACCTGCGCAAACTGCTGACGGAAGTAGTCATACACGATACGCGGACGGCTGGAGAGCACGGCAAATGGGGTATCGTCGCCCATGGAACCGACGGCTTCCTGACCGTTTTCACCCAGTACGCGGATGATCTGATCGAGTTCTTCGCTGCTGTAGCCGAACTGTTTCTGGAAGGTTTCCAGCAAGGTGTCTTCCAGCTCGCGGCTGCCCACCTGATCTTCCGGCAGGTCTTCGAACGGCACCAGACGCTGAACGTTTTTCTCCATCCATTGTTTATAAGGATGGCGGCCTTTCAGGTCGTTGTCGGTTTCAGCGGAGTGGTGGATCTTGCCGCTGCGGGTGTCAATCACCATCAGTTCGCCCGGTCCGACGCGGCCTTTTTCGACCACTTCGTCCGGCTGATAATCCCAGATGCCAACTTCAGACGCACAGGTGATCAGCTTATCTTTGGTGATGACATAACGCGCCGGGCGCAGACCGTTACGGTCGAGGTTACAGGCGGCGTAACGACCGTCTGACATCACGATACCGGCCGGGCCATCCCACGGCTCCATGTGCATGGAGTTAAAGTCGAAGAACGCGCGCAGGTCATCGTCCATGTCCGGGTTTTGCTGCCAGGCAGGCGGCACCAGCAAACGCATGGCGCGCAGCAAATCCATCCCGCCCGCCAGGAACAGTTCCAGCATGTTATCCAGCGAACTGGAGTCCGAACCGGTTTCGTTGACGAAAGGCGACGCGTCCTGCAAATCGGGGATCAGCGGCGTTTTGAATTTATACGCACGGGCACGCGCCCACTGGCGGTTACCAGTGATGGTGTTGATTTCGCCGTTGTGCGCCAGATAGCGGAAAGGCTGAGCCAGTTGCCAGCGCGGCACGGTGTTGGTCGAGAAACGCTGGTGGAACAGGCAGATGGCCGATTCCAGACGCAGGTCGGCCAGATCTAAATAGAAGCGTGGCAGATCCGCAGGCATACACAGGCCTTTGTAGATCGTGACCACGTTGGAGAAACTGCACACATAGAAGTCTTTATCCTGAATGCGTTTCTCAATGCGGCGGCGCGCCATATACAGGCGACGCTCCATGTCACGCGGACGCCAGCCGGCAGGCGCGTTGACAAAAATTTGTTCGATACGAGGCAGGGAGGAAAGCGCGATTTCACCGAGTACGTCCGGATTGGTCGGAACGTCACGCCAGCCCACCACGGACAGCGTCTCGTTTTGCAATTCTTCTTCTACAATGCGGCGGCTCGCCTCAGCTTCTTTTTCATCTTTGCTGAGGAACAGCATGCCCACGGCGTAGTTTTTCGCCAGACGCCAGCCACGTTCTTCGGCAATCATGCGGAAGAAGCGGTCAGGTTTCTGTAAATGAAGGCCACAGCCGTCGCCGGTCTTGCCGTCAGCAAGGATCGCGCCACGGTGTTGCATACGGGCCAGTGCGTGAATTGCAGTACGCACGACCTTATGGCTAGGTTCGCCTTCTATATGGGCGATCAGGCCGAAACCACAGTTGTCCCTCTCTTGGGATTTATCGTACAACATAACGTGAACCTCCCCAGGCTCTGCGAGACTCTCACACCAACCGCGAGCGGTCTTATAGACGGAGGTTTGTCCGCAATTTCGCGCACTCTTGCGGTGCGTTGATTGCCCGGGCATCTCCGTCAAAGGCCTCTCGTGATGGTTCTCACAAGTGGTGGTTGACTTGTTTTAATGAGGGAGTCTTCAATTACTGCATAAATATGACGAGTTGCTCACCCGTCGAGATTGCTTCCAGCGGACTCCCAACTTAGCGAGAAAGCACAGACAGGTCAAATGGCGATTTAAGTTATATTAAAAGTGATATAAAGGACTTTAATTATTTGAAATATATATGAATTATGGCGTTTTTATTGGCATATTTTCGATGGGGTCATGCGCATAAAGTGTGAGCTGACTCACTATGGGGAAAGCGTAAGATCTCCGCACCGTGCTGGCAGGGGCGTAATTACCAGTATTTTATACTGGAAAACACTGTGCACATGCGGTTTGTCACTGTTTTTAACCTGACCGTAATAATGTGTCAGACCGGTGTTTGTAATAAGAATTATTCATACAGGCACGAATGACTTTATTTGCAGTAATAATGAATAGTTATGCCTGCGCGAAATGCGCCGAGAGGGAAGGTATTCGGAGGATAAAAGGAAAAAATGTTAGCCGGACGGCAGTTGGCAACGCGGTCAGCCTGATAAAGCCGGCCGATATTAATAATATCCCCGCCGATAATAGTCAATAACTCTGCCCTTATTTCCTGCATTGCACCATGACAAGCCCCTGCAAGGTGCATCTCACAAACTTCATGGGCAATCTCTACCCCGCCATCACGCCGGGGAGGTTTTGCGGTATGATTCAGATGACTTCGTTTTAAGGGAACCGTTATGAAGCAAATCCGGGTTTTAGCGCAGTATTATGTCGATCTGATGGTCAAGCTGGGGCTGGTGAGATTCTCGCTGCTGCTGGCGTCTGCGCTGGTGGTGCTGGCGATGATTGTCCAGATGGCGGTCACCATGCTCCTGCGCGGGCAGGTGGAGAGTATCGACGTCGTTCGTTCTATCTTCTTTGGTTTGCTGATCACACCCTGGGCGGTTTACTTCCTGTCAGTGGTGGTGGAGCAGTTAGAAGAGTCACGCCAGCGTTTAGCCCGTCTGGTCGATAAACTGGAAGAAATGCGCCACCGCGATCTCGAACTGAATCAGCAACTCAAAGACAACATTACCCAGCTGAATCAGGAAATCGCCGACCGTGTGAAAGCGGAAGAAGCGCGTCTGGCGGTGGTCGATAAGCTGAAACTCGAAATGCAGCACCGCGAGCAGGCGCAGATCGAACTGAGTCAGCAATCTGCATTATTACGCTCTTTCCTCGATGCCTCACCGGACCTGGTGTATTACCGAAACGAAGACAAAGAATTCTCCGGTTGTAACCGGGCGATGGAACTGCTGACCGGCAAAAGCGAAAAGCAGCTGATCGGCCTGACCCCGGACGATGTCTACACTCCGGACATCGCCGAGAAAGTGGTGGAAACCGACGAGAAGGTGTTCCGTCACAACGTGTCCCTGACCTACGAACAATGGCTGGTTTATCCCGACGGGCGTAAAGCCTGCTTCGAATTGCGTAAAGTGCCGTTCTACGACCGTATCGGTAAACGACACGGACTGATGGGCTTCGGACGCGATATTACCGAGCGTAAGCGTTATCAGGACGCGTTAGAGAACGCCAGCCGTGAGAAGACCACGTTTATTTCTACGATCAGCCACGAGCTGCGTACGCCGCTTAACGGCATTGTCGGCCTGAGCCGCATTCTGCTCGATACCGAGCTGGATACAGAACAGCACAGCTATCTGAAAACGATCCACGTCAGCGCCATCACCCTCGGCAATATCTTCAACGACATTATTGAAATGGACAAAATTGAGCGCCGTAAAGTGCAGCTCGATAACCAGCCTGTCGATTTCACCGAATTTCTCACCGACCTTGAAAACCTCTCCGGCCTGCTGGCGCAGCCGAAAGGGCTGAAATTTATCATGGAGCCGGATCTGCCGTTGCCACGCAGCATTACGACAGACGGCACGCGCCTGCGGCAGATTTTATGGAACCTGATCGGCAACGCCGTCAAATTCACCCGTGAAGGGGAAATTGTGCTGAGCGTGCATTATGAGCCGAACGATATGCTGCGGTTTGTGGTGCGCGACTCTGGTCTCGGCATTCCGCAGGATGAGCAGGACAAAATCTTTGCCATGTATTATCAGGTGAAAGATCAGAACGGCGGCAAACCGGCGACCGGTACGGGCATCGGGCTGGCGGTGTCAAAACGTCTGGCGCAGGCGATGGGCGGCGATATTTCCGTCAGCAGCGTGCCGGGTCAGGGTTCCTGCTTTACGCTTACCGTACGGGCGCCAACGCTGGATGCACCGGCTGCACTGACTGATGACGACGATGATATGCCGTTACCGGCGCTGCACGTGCTGCTGGTGGAAGATATCGAGCTGAACGTCATTGTGGCGCGTTCGGTGCTGGAGAAGTTGGGTAACAGCGTGGAGGTGGCAATGAACGGCCATGATGCGCTGGAGATGTTTGATCCCGACGAATTCGATCTGGTCCTGCTGGATATCCAGTTGCCGGACATGACCGGGCTGGATATCGCCCGTAAGCTGCGCACCGATTACGCCGGACAGCATCTGCCGCCACTGATTGCCCTGACGGCCAACGTGCTGAAAGACAAAAAAGAGTATCTCGATGCCGGAATGGACGATGTGCTGAGCAAGCCGCTGTCTGTTTCTGCGCTGACCGCGATGATCCAACAATTCTGGGATCATCAGCCAGACGTTCGTGAACCGGAACAGGAGCCCGTAGTGATGAAAGACAGTGAATCGTTGCTTGATACCGCCATGCTTGAACAGTACATCGATCTGGTTGGCGCGAAACTGATTTATCAGAGTGCAGATATGTTTGAAAAAATGATGCCGGGCTATCTGGCCGTTCTCGATTCCAACATGACGGCGCGCGATCAGAAAGGCATTGCTGAAGAAGGTCACAAAATCAAAGGGGCAGCGGGTTCGGTTGGCCTGAAACATTTGCAGCAACTGGCCCAGCAGATCCAGACGCCGACATTGCCAGCCTGGTGGGATAACGTGCAGGAATGGATTGATGAGCTGAAGGCAGAATGGCGCAATGACATTCAGGTGTTACGCGACTGGACGGCAAACGCTGAAAAAAAATAACCCCAGCCGAGGCCGGGGTGCGCGAATACTGCGCCAACACCAGGGAAAGAGGTAACCCACGATAGTTTTTAGGGTTCGGTTTTCGCAGGTCTTGGAATTCAGTCTTAAAGTCTAATACATCCTGTAGCAATCAACATAACAAATATAAGCAGAACTGTTACAACATTCATTAAAAACTGTGATGTAGATTAGTCTTTGTCTATACAAAACATCAAGCCTTTATCGCAGGATTTTTGACAGAATACAAATGAAGCATGCTGATGTTGTATTGGTCACATGCAATTTTACTTATGGAAGTGAACAATCACAGGCTGTTTTACCGCTGATTTTGCGACATATCCGGCTATGAAACCGGTTGTATAAAACCCAAAATCACTGGCAAGTCTCTGTAATGCATCGTATAAGTCTTTTTTTTGACGACGGGAGAATACCGGAGCCAAAAAAGAGGTGAATTATATTTCAAATGAAAAAATTTCACTTAGGGTGGTGTGTTTTTTGTCCGACAAAAAGACGTACACCCTGCTGATTTTTTACGGTTTACAGGTAGCAGATTTGACTTAGTCAGGTCGCTCATTGCGGAATAACCGGCGAGAATTTATTCATTTCCGCAGTAACGAAGCATAAGCGTGGTTAATGTATTTTTTGTTGATTTGTTCACAAGGATTTTACTTTTTTGGCGAAAAAAGCATCTTGTTGAAAAAAATGATAATTTTAGGCTGAGAGTTGGAACCCGTTGATGGAAATGATCAAATCAGAATTTTCTTTCCCAAATGTAAGTAAAAGTTTCATCATTATTGCCTGATTGTTAGCAATCTTGCGAAGCATTTCGCTAGCCTGATTTTACAGGTTCTTCATGAGAATGATTAGATGGTCAGATGTGTTGTGGAAAGGGGCAAATGAATAAAATTACCCGAAAAGGGCTGCTGCGCACGCCGCTGTTATGGATCAAACGCGCATTAATACTGTTACTCTGCTTATGGGTAGGAGGCATTCTTCTTTTTTCTTTTTTACCCGTGCCTTTCTCTGCGGTGATGGTGGAACGCCAGGTTTCAGCATGGCTGACCGGCGATTTTGGCTACGTGGCCCATTCAGACTGGGTGCCGATGAGTGAGATTTCCTCACCGATGGCGCTGGCGGTGATGGCGGCAGAAGATCAGAAATTCCCTGAGCACTGGGGATTTGACGTTGCAGCCATTCAGTCTGTATTGGATAAAGACGGTGGTAAAATGCGCGGAGCGTCAACGCTGTCTCAGCAAACGGCTAAAAACCTGTTCCTGTGGGACGGGCGCAGCTGGGTGAGAAAAGGGCTGGAAGCCGGGCTGACCGTGGGGATTGAAACCGTCTGGACGAAACGTCGCATCCTGACGGTGTACCTGAACATCGTGGAATTTGGTGACGGCGTGTTTGGCGTCGAGCAGGCTGCGCAGCATTTCTTCCATAAACCGGCCAGCCGCCTGACTGCGTCTCAGGCCGCGTTACTGGCCGCAGTGTTGCCGAATCCGCATCTGTTCAAAGTGAACGCCCCCTCGGCGTACGTGTTGCGTCGGCAGCAATGGATCCTGCGTCAGATGAGCCAGCTCGGCGGCGAATCCTTCCTGCGCGAGCATAAACTGCATTAGAGCGGGTGATGTTTACAGTAAAAAAAAGGACAGCCTGAGGGCTGTCCAATCGTTTAAGGTCACCTGACCGATCCAAAAGCTGGAGTAAAAGGGGTCATGCGGAAGATGAACCTTTTACATAGACTTTTACTTTATTGCCCGTGCATACTGTTTAGTCAGTTCCGCCCAGCGGGTTAAACAACGCCAGCAATGTGAAACGTTAATAACCCTTTTTATGGGTATTTGCATTCATCATTGGATTTATTCGTATCGTTTTCATCTATTGGTGCTGGATATTTTTTAATATATGTCATTGCGATGGATTTAGCTTTTTTAATTTCGTCTTCAGCGAGGTTTTTTATAACTACAGCTTGCATCTGTTTAGCCTTTTTTGAGCCGTTTTCTGCCGCTACTGCATACCAGGCGTAAGACTGCAGATAGTTCTTTGGAAACCCGGAGTTCTCTCCCATATATATAGCTCCTAAATTTTCCTGAGCAACTACATATCCCTGACAGGCAGATGATTCCAAAATTTTCATTGCTTCGTTTATATTCAATGGAATATCTCCAAGCCCTTGTCCATAAAATAATGCAAGTGAGTTTTTGCCCTCATGGAACCTAAGGCCAAAGCTTTCTTTAGCCATATTTCTGCCTGAGAATAATCTTTTGGCACACCAAGACCATAAAAATACAATTGCCCTATATTGAATATGGCAATAGTATCTCCACTTTCTGATGCTTTCATAAACCACTGTCGGGAATTATTATAATCCACAGGGACTCCCGCCCCCAATAAGTACAACATTCCAAGATTGACTTGTGCCTTTACTACACCTTGCGTGGCTGACTTTTGATACCATTCACTTGCTTTCTTTAAATCCTGAGTAACTCCTCTTCCATATCGATAAGCCACACCTATATTATACTGAGCCGGTGCATATCCTTGCTGTGCTGATTTGTTATACCAATATGCAGCCTGCTTGTAATCTTTTTGCGTTTCATATAAAAAACCGAGTTCAGATTGTGCAACCATATCCCCTTTTTCTGCTGCATTTTGGAGAGTGATTTTATTATCCCCTCTCAATTTTTCAGAGTTAACGTCATTGGAGGATTGAAACCCTCCCCATGATAAAAGTAATAATGTCACACCTAATGATATTATTAGGCTAAAAAATATGATGATTATCTTTTTATTCATTTTCATATCCATATTTATATTATTGTTTTTGACTATAGGAGGGTAGCGCATCGATTAAATAATCAGATACTTTCCCTTGAAAGCTAGTGGATCCTTTATTTATAAAACCTTTCGCACACGTTAGCATTAGATTTTTAGGGTCTCTTTCACCTTCAGTTATTGCCGTTTCCGCAGTATTTTCGATACATGCAGCCCCTTTTTCTGCAAGAGGAATTACTCCCATTCCAATACCTGCCATCCCAATAATTGGTGCTCCAATCGCTATTCCCTGCACATACTCTCCAAGGGGGCTATATACATTATGCATTTTCTCAGCATTATGTATTACTTGTTCGGCATCTTCTTGTGGTAAGTAAGATGCAGCTGTCTCAATACTTCGGCAATAATCTCCAAACCCGCTGCCAAATCCATCTATGCTTTCTAATCCCAGCGGATCCACTTTTGAAACAGGATTCAACGGATAAGCATAAACATTCCATCCCCCAACAACCCAATCGGGTCCTGCGTGATATACCTGCCCAGCGTCGGGTCGTAATAGCGGTGGCGGTTGTAGCCCTGATTCTTCATCCTAATGCTGCCCCTGCATGCGGATGGGCTGGTACATGCGCAGCGGGTTGCTGCCGTCCACCTGATTGTCCCCTGTAAACCTGGTTAGTCACTTATATCAAAGGTGAGTTTAATTGGAGTTTACTCCAACATCTAATCTCAGGGAGTCCTTTGTTTTGGTTACTGGACTTATATAACCACCCATATCAACTAAAAAACTCAACATTTTGAAACCATTGCCATCGCCTTTATTTTGATAACCAAATTCCTCGGCAAGAGTATATTTTTCATACTCTGATATATACGTAATTTTCACATAAGCATCATCATTGGACAGGCTATATAATACCTTTGATTTTTTGTAAAGCCCTAGACTTTCAATTTTGTCTTGCATAATTAGATTGAACTTATCTTCTGACATGGCTTTTTTAAAACCATCAGATGTTTGATTGTACATCTCTTTGAAATCATGGTTGTTATATTGATTTTGAAATATATCTATTTTTTCTTGTACTTCATCCATGCTACTGCCTTTACTATCGCAACCAGATAGCACTAAACATAAGATGGTTAACATTACGTATTTTAGCACCGGACTAGTATTTTTCATTTATATATCCATTCAATGAGGCAATGTGAGGATTGATTACATGTGATTTTACCAACAAATGCGCCAACGCCTGGGCCGACACCTATTGACTCAGAATTATTTCCTGAACTATCTTGTGTCGCTGTTACTGTTAACTTACCTAAATAACCACCTCCAGCAGTATAACCTTCCGACGTAGTTTCTCCTGATGACACCCCACTTGCAGACATTGTTCCTGTTATAGCACCCCCAGCGGCCAGGCCAATTCCTTCAGCATTACAAATCGTATGATATCCACAAATATCATAATCAATGGATGGTGCGGAACTCCCACCCAAAGAAGCACCATAAGAATCACTTGCTCCAGTAAATGCGCTTAGGGCATATCCAATATCTACAGAAATAGAGCGCATCATTGGTTTAATTGGTGGTTGTGAATCAATAGGTTTAATTCCAGGAGTGCCTAAATTCGCGAAGTTTCCCCAACTGGTTAATCCCAGCGGGTTAACCCAATACATTGGATTGTTCATAGCATAATCGTATGGATTCCATCCCCCTAACACCCCAATCGGGTCCTGCGTGATATACCTGCCCAGCGTCGGGTCGTAATAGCGGTGGCGGTTGTAGTGCAGCCCTGACACCTCATCATAATGCTGACCCTGCATGCGGGTGGGCTGGTACATGCGCAGCGGGTTGCTGCCGTCCACCTGATTGCCCCACGGGTCAAACTCTGCCGCCAAATATTATTGCTATATTTCATTGTGATGCGTGAGTACCAAACATTGTAAAATATAGATAAGAATAATTAATTGGCTTTTATGTCTACCCTCATAGAGTTTTCTGTTTTAGTTACTGGAACTATTTTCCCACCAGTGTCGACTGTATATTGCAACAACCTGAGGCCGTTGCCATTCTTTTCATCTTTAAATGTAATATTTTCAGCTAGTGTGTATTTTTCATACACGGAAATATATGTTACATTCACAATCACCCCATCCTTTTCTTTGCTAAACAAAATCTTAGAGTTCGTGAACTTTCCCAGGTAATTAAACTTTTCCCTCATAAATTTAACAAACCCTTTTTTGGTTGCTACTTTTTTAAATCCTTCAGAAGCTTGGTCATAAATTAATTCAAACTCCTCGGAATTATATTGATGCTGGATAATGTTTACTTTTTTTTCGACATCACTTAGTTTTTGGGATTTTTTTTCACACCCGTTAATGCTTAACGCAAGCAGAAAAATGATAGTGACATTAATGATAAATTTTTTACTTTTCATTTGATCTCTAATTAAACATACAGGCTGTTGATTGATGGCAAGTAATTGTTCCAACGAATGCCCCTTCGCCGGGACCCAATCCTATGGACGCGGATTTTTTTCCATTACCATCCTGAGTCCCTGAAATTGTTAATTTGCCTAAAATCCCCCCAGTTGCCATATAACCAGTTGAATCGGTTTTTCCTGATGACATCTCACTTTCAGATATTGTGCCTGTCCCGCCATATCCCACCGCCTCACCGATTCCTTCATGCTCACAAAGGGTGTTGTATACACACGCATCCATATGGATAGGTGATTTTTCATTTGTAGTCAGACTCGCACCAATAGCATTACTTGCCCCAGTAAAAATGTCCGCTGAACCTCCCCCCTCAATAGATATGGAACCTTGAGGGGGCTCATAGTAAGGTCCATTTGCAACATCAAGGGCTGCGGCAATCTGATCCTCTGGCAAGTTAAATGCTGAGCCAGCCCATTTTCCAAATTCGCTTAATCCCAACGGATCCACCCCTTGCAGCGGATTTGAGGTGTAACGATACAAATTCCATCCCCCCAACAACCCAATCGGATCCTGCGTGATATACCTGCCCAGCGTCGGGTCGTAATACCGGTGGCGGTTGTAGTGCAGCCCCGACTCCTCATCATAATGCTGACCCTGCATGCGGATGGGCTGGTACATGCGCAGCGGGTTGCTGCCGTCCACCTGATTGCCCCACGGGTCGAACTCTGCCCGCCAGTCGACGTGGCCCTGCGGGTTTATCAGGGCCAGCGGCGTGCCCAGGTGGTCGCAGCAGTACAGATGCACCACCGGCGGCGCGGTTTCAGGCACCGGTTGCAGCAACGGCAGCAGGCGCGCCGGCGTCAGCTGCGAGGCCGCCAGCAGCTGCCGGCTTTGTTCGCACAGCTCGCCCGCGCGCAGGTCCTGCTCCAGACGTTGTATCCGCACGGCGACCTCCGGCGGGAAGACGATGTCTGAATCCTGCTCAAGCCGCGCCACCAGCGTCGGTACCGGCTGGCGGATGCCGCCCGCCATGCGCAGCAGCGGCACGAAGCTGCCCGGCTGATACAGCGTGTGGATGCGCTGGCCGTCGCGCTCTGACACCACCAGGTTGTCGCCCTCCCAGCCGTACCACGTCACGCATTCCGGCTCCAGCTCCTGGCCGTGCGGGCTGATGCGCAGGGTGCGCTTGCCGACGCGCCTGCCCAGCGGGTCATACAGGTAATGGCCGTGGCGGGTGCTGTGGCCGTCGCCCCAGCTCAGGGTGTGGCTGTAGTGCGTCAGGCGGTGGCTGCTGTCGTAGCCGTAGCGGTATACCTCGCCCTCCGTGGCCTTACAGACCTTCTCCGTCAGGTTGCCGTAATCATCGTAGTGATACGTAAAGGTGGCGTCCTCGCGTATCCGGTTATCCGCGAGCGCCGGACGGGGGGCGTCGCGCGGGTCAGGCCGTGCGGGAGAGAACGGGTCGGCGTGATGCAAGGGCGGCAGGCGGTTGCCCGCCGGGTCGTACTGATACTGCGCCGGATACAGCCCCAGGGCTTCGGTCAGGCGGCCCGCGTCGTCAAAGACAAACTGGCGGGCGCCGGCGTCGTCACGGGTGCCGCTGATGATGGCGGTCAGCTGCCCGCGTTCGTCGTAGCGGTGTTCACGGCTGAGCGCCGGATACCCGGCGAGGGTCAGGTGCGACAGGCGCCCGGCCCTGTCGTAGCGCGTCTCACGGGTGAGCGGCCCGAAGGTGCGGGTGCGCTCGCGGTGAAGCTTATCGCGCTCAACCTCGAGCAGCGGTGTGCCGCCCTGCGCCACGCCCAGCAGGTGGCCGGGGCCGTAGGTCAGCCAGTCAACGGCCGGTAAGCCGTCGGGCAGCGTCTGCGTCAGGACGCCGCGCGGGCCGTAGCGGCTGGCCTGCGTGTGCGACCACAGCACCCGCCCGTCCGGCGCGGTGACCTGCTGACCGTCGGCGACAATGCGCCCGGTCGCGTCACGCTGCCAGACGGCCGTGACCTGATGCCCGCCGCTGTGGTGCACCACCGCCTGCGGCAGGCCGTTGGTATCATAGGTCCGCCGTTCGTCATCGGCGTGCCGTCGCCGTGCGGCGGATTTTCGCGGCATATCACCCGCCCGGCGGCGTCATAGTGCCAGCGGGTCGCCCGTTCACCGTCGAGGCGGTGTATCAGCTCGCCCGCCGCGCTGTACTGATACTGCTGAATGCGCCCGTCAAAGCCGGTCTCGCGTATCAGGCGGTCCATGACGTCATAGACAAACTGCGTCCGCGCGCCGTTTTCGTTGATGAGGCTGAGTACGCGTCCGGCGGCGTCGTAGCTGAACCGTTGCGACAGCCCGCCGTGCAGGGTGCGCAGACGCTGACCGCGCGCGTCGTATTCCACGTCTTCCTGCCGCCCGCCCGGGAAGACGGTGCGCACCCGGTCACCGGCGGCGTTGTAGTGATACGCCGTGACTTCGCCGGCGGCGTTTTCCGTGGCCGTGAGGCGGCCGCGCGGGTCGTAGCGGTAGCGGGTCACCTGCCCTCCTCACGGGTGATTTTTGTCACCTGCCCCCACAGGTCATACTCATAATCCGTGGCGTGGCCGGAGCAGTCGGTCGTGCGGCGCAGCTGATGGTAATCCGTCCACGCCAGCTGCTGACGGCTGCCGTCCGGCAGTTCCACGGCCATGACCCGGTCACCGTGCGCGTCCGCGTAGTGGTAGCGGGTGGTCTGCTCCAGCGCGTCGGCCTGCGCCGCCAGACGGCCTGCGGCATCGTATTCGCGGGTGGTTTCGGTTTTGTCGGGGGCGATGGCGCGGGTCAGCTGATGCCGGCGGTTCCAGACGTAGAGGGTCTGCCTGCCGTCGGGGGCGGTGATGCCGCACAGGCTGCCGCTGGCGACGTCGAGGTCAAACTCGGTTTTACGCCCGGCCGCATCCGTGGTGGCCGTCAGGCGCCCGTGGCTGTCATAGTCGCTGTGCGTGGTGGTGCCGTCGGCGCGCTCATGGGTAATCAGGCGGCGCAGGCCGTTCTCACCGGCGAAGTGGTACACCTCGCGGCGCCCGAGGCCGTCGGTGACGGTGGTGCGGTCGGTGTCATACTCAAACCGGTAGTCCAGCCCGCCGGGGTTGTGCTGGCGTATCACCCTGCCGTCCGCATTGTATTCATAGGTCGTCACCGGACGTCCCGCATAATGGTGAGCCACCATGCGCCCGGCGTGCTGCGCATCGTATTCAAACCCGCGCACCGCGACGCCCGCCCGGTCATACACGGCCGTCAGCTCGCCGCGCGGGCCGTACTCATAGCGCGCCAGCGGCGTCGCGGGAACGGCCGTAAAGCCGGGGGCGGAGAGCAGATGCACGGCGGTCAGGCGGATGCCGTCGTCGGTGCCACCGTCCGGGCGGGATAACGCCGGCAGCGCGAGGCGGGTCAGTGCCAGACGAAAGCGCCGCCCGGCGCCGTCCACAGCGCCGGTGACCCGTCCGGCAAACTCACCGCCGACGTCGCGCAGGTAGCGAAGCTGGTGGCCGGTCCGCTCAGCCACGCACAGCAGCGGGCGGTGCACCGGCAGGGGGGCGGGCAGCACGGCGTCAGCGGCGGGCACCTGCGGGACATAGCCGAAGACCCACCAGGGCCCCTGCGGGCTGTTGCTGACAAAGTAGTGATGGGTGTCTTCACGAAGACGCCGCGGCAACGACTGCCAGAGCAAAAACAGCGCGTGGCGCGCGTCCGCCAGCTCAGCCGCGCCGCCGCGTGCCAGCCACAGCTTCTCGCTGCTGCTGTAGACAATCTCCCCGGCGCTCAGGGCGTCGAAGTGCAGGCTGCGGCCGCCGTTGTCGTTAAGGATGAGGGCGCGGGGACGGACCTGCAGGCTGACGTCAAACGCCCCCTGCCAGCCGGGGCCGAAGAGTCCGACCGGAGCGGGGGTGGGCGTGCGGTAGCTGCTGTAGCTGCGGTGAATGACCAGGGGGGCGGGGGCGGGGAGCGCCAGGTCGGTCTCGCCCGGCAGCACCTTGGCGCCGAGCGACGGGTTGACCGGATTGCCCTTTATGAGCCCGCCGGGACAGACCGAGCAGGCAATACCGGAAGGCGCGCCAATCAGCACGCTGGCGGAGCCCTGAACTATCGGGCCACCGAACAGCGTGGCATCGCCCTGACGGGCGGCGGGTTGTCCTGCCATCTCACATTCCTTATGTAAAATTAATCCTTACAGATGAAGGGGATTTTACGGCAAGACGCGGGAAGTTGCAGGCCGGAAAGGCAGAGAGTTCCGTTATAATTTTTGCCAAATCAGCATGAATTGCTAGGACAAAGTGAAGGGGGATAAAAGTATTGCGTGCCTGAAAGATATAGCCAAGGAAGGCATGACATCAGTATGAAGAACAGGGTGCCGGTACTACGCAAGTTCAAATAATGTTTTCAGAAGTAGTTAAAGAGCATCGGATAGTGGGGAAGCCACGCAGAAATGCTGAAAATGTAAGTACGAGGGAAGCGGAATATTCCAGAGAAGAAAGGAGGAGAATAGGGAGGTTTCCTTCAAAAAAATAATGCCGGTCATCCTGAGCGACCGGCATTTAGCTGATATCTGTTGGAAGAGTTATTTAACGTAAGTAAAGGCCGTGGTGACGTGTTTCACACCGCTCACGCCTGCCGCAATCCCTGCCGCTGATTTACCTTCTTCCTGCGTGACCAGACCCAGCAGGAACACTTCGCCGTTTTCGGTGGTGACTTTCACGTTAGACGATTTGACCGAGTCGCTGGTCAGCAACTGCGAACGGACTTTGGTGGTGATCCAGGTGTCCATTGACGCGGTGCCCATGCTCACCGGCTTACCGGTGCGGATTTCGTTATACACTTCCGTTGCGCCGTCGACACCCAACGCGATTTGTTTCGCGCGGGCGGCCATATCCGCAGTCGGTGCCTGGCCGGTTAACAGGACTTTGCCCTGATACGCGGTAGCCACGATACGGGCTTCATCTTTCAGTTGTTTATCTTTGCTTACCGCGTTGGAAACACGGGCTTCCAGCGTGCTGTCATCAACCTGAGTACCGACCGTACGCGGGTCAGTCGTTGTTTTTGTGGCAACGCCAGCTGCACCAACAACCGCAGCGGCGACACAGCCTTGTAACAGAAGGGCGCTTAACAATACAGCAAAGAGAGGACTCGCCTTCATTGGATCTCCTTAATCGTCCTGGTGTGGGAACAGCGTATTATCTATCAGGTCACAGAGACAGTTGACTGTGAGCATATGCATTTCCTGAATGCGGGCGCTGCGATGGGAAGGGATACGGATCTCCACATCATGTGGCCCCAGTAAACCCGCCAGCTCGCCGCCGTCATAACCTGTTAATGCCACAATGGTCATATCACGGGTTACCGCTGCTTCAACGGCTTTGACAATATCACGGCTGTTGCCGCGGGTAGAAATGGCCAGCAGAACGTCGCCCGCCTGACCTAAGGCGCGCACCTGTTTGGCATAAATTTCTTCATGCAGACGATCGTTAGCAATCGCCGTCAGCACAATGTTATCTGCACATAATGAGATTGCAGGAAGGCTCGGACGTTCAGTTTCAAAACGATTAATCAGACTGGCGGAAAAATGCTGAGCATTTGCCGCAGAGGTGCCGTTGCCGCAGCACAGAATTTTATTGCCGTTGAGCAGCGATTGCACCAGCGTCATCGCGGCGCGGGAAATCGCGTCTGGCAAGGCTTCTGCCGCCGCAATCTGAGTTTGGATACTTTCTGTAAAGCAGACTTTGATTCTATCCAGCACGGGTTTTCGTCCAGTCAGTCGTCGTAATATTTATTCCGCATTGAAGGCATCACGCAGCCATTCTATCTGGCTGCCGGTGATGGCAAAAACATCAAAACGGCAAGATGATGTGTCAAAGCTTGCGTTGTGTCCTGCAAGCCAGAAGGACGCAGCGCGTAACAGGCGCTGCTGTTTTTGAACCGTTACGCTGGCCACCGCGCCACCAAAACTGTCGTTGCGCCGGTAACGGACTTCAACAAACACCCAGGTTTGCTGGTCACGCATGATCAGGTCAATTTCACCGGTACGGCAGGCCACATTGGCCGCCACAAAGGTTAACCCGGCTTTTTCGAGATAACGTCGTGCAAACGTTTCGTACTTATCGCCGCACGCCCGCGTTTTTGACAAAAAAGACTTCATCAGTACGTCCTTGTACCTGTAATGGCTGAGAATTCCGATCCCGGCGCGGCTGTTTCGGTTTTCTTTTAGGAAGAAACCGGCACCAGCGAGCCCTGACGGTATTGCAGCCACGGCAATTTACGGTGGATCACACAGTTACTATTGGCGCTCAGATCGCCGGTGCTGCCGGATACCTGGAAGCCAGGCAATGTGCGCATCTGGGAGAAATGATTCGCCAGACTCCAGGCATCAATCCCCATCGCGTAAAGGCGAACCAGTGAGTAGTCGTTACCAAATTTCGCGGTGGCTTGCTGCATCAGTGCCGGATTGCCGCCCGCCAGCAACGGAATATCGCTGAACTGCACGCCTTCCATTTCAAGACGATAATCCGGGCCTGCACCTGCCTGATAGCTGCGGGAGCTGGCGTAGACAGCCGGATGCGCGCGGCCATTCACGGCCAGATCCAGCATCGGTTTAATCAGCGTCAGTTCACTTTGCGTCGCCACCACGTAAACGGAATCCACGCTGCCACCGGTGCTGCCTTGTGTAATCTGGGCATCTGTCGGCGGAGCCGGGATGGTAATGCCACCAATCGTCACGCCCTGTGCTTGTGCCGGCGCGGCGGCATCAGTGGCGATGACCGGTGTACCGGTCAGACGGATACCGCTGCCGATAGAAGAACGCAATTCGCTGCCTGAACCGAGACCTTGTTTCAGAACGGTGCCGCCGCCCAGTTTCTGCCATTCGTTAGCAAAAGCCTGCGCGATACGGTCGCCGAAGTTGCCACGCGGAACCAGTAACAGCGGCATACGTTTCTGCTCAGACCACATGTGGCGCGCAGCATCCTGTGCCTCGTCTTCCGGCGAGAGCGCAAAGTAACAGATATTCGGGCTGTTTTTCTCAGTTTCTGGCTGATTGAGCGCTAAAACATTCAGCGGGGTCTGGTCAGAAGAGAGTTCGTTGACCTGATCTTTCAGCAGCGGACCGACAACCAGCGTCGCGCCATCCTGCTGCGCCTGCGTCAGCAGCGCGGCCAGAGGCTGACCGTTGGTGTCATACACCTTCACCTGCGCGTTGCTGCTGGCTACGGGCGCAGCGGCTGGGGTTGCCGCAGGCTGAGCCTGAGCAGGATCGGTTTGTGGCTGCGTGTCCTGCGCTGCGGCGTCTGGCGCAGATGTGCTGACCGCCGCGTTCGGGTCGGTCTGATCCTGCGGTTGGGCGTTAGGATCAACCGGTGCCGCCTGTGGTGCTGGCTGGCTGACCTGACCGTTCATGGCAGCGGTAAAGCCCTGCTGAATGGCGTTACCGTAAACCTGTGCCGGACCGCTCATCGGCAGGAACAGCGCAATTTTACCGGTCGAGGCAGGCTGGAAGCTCAGCACATTATTGAGCTGCGTCGGCAGGGTTTTCGCTGCCGGGTTCACCGGATAACGGCGCTGCCAGTCTTTGATACCGGCTTTCAGCAGATCAGGATCCTGCTTGTTGCTTTGCCAGACGCTGAGTAAATCCAGCCATCCCTGCAAGGTATTTTCATCGGCATTGATCACGATGCTGTTGACATCCTGCGCGGACATCTGGGTCAGCGCCATCCACGTTTGATCAATGTTGTCCTGATGGGGTTTGCCCTGCAACAGCGGTTCCTGCGCGATATAAGCGCGGATCAGGCCGAGGCTGGTGCGGCCCTGACTGGCATCGATTTGCGCCTGATAGTAACGCGCTTTCTGATCGTTGGTCAGGTTTGACGGGTCTATCTGGCTGAGTGTGGTTGCGGCGGCCTGCGCATTTTTCTGCGCCACCTGCACTTCTGCGCTGGTCAGTTTCTGCTCAATGCTTTGTGCGTCCGTCAGATTTTGCGGCACTTTCGCCAGTTGCTCAGCCGCCTGAGGCACTTTGCCTTCACGTATCAGGGCACGCACCGCAAGCAATTGCCAGTCAGCCTTGTTATCATCACCGCTTTGCTGCGCCTGCTGCAGATAATAGTCAGAGCTGCCGGATGCTGCACCCTGGACACTTTCAGTCGGTGCCTGTGGCGCCTGACCGGTACAGCTGGCAAGAAGCATCGCCACGATAATGGCAGGGAGTAAACGTCCCGAACGGGTACGAAAGGTCATTGAGGAAGGCATTCAGTTTCCAGTGATGTTTTTTCAAGATGCTCAATATTAAATCGGCAATCCGGATGAAACAATGAATCAAGACGATCAAGCAGATATTTCTGCGTCAACGCTGTACATCGTACCCACGCCAATTGGCAATTTAGGGGATATTACCCAACGCGCGCTGGCCGTTCTGAACAGTGTCGATTTGATTGCCGCAGAAGATACCCGCCATACCGGATTGCTGCTGCAACATTTCGCCATCAGCGCAAAAATGTATCCGCTGCATGACCACAACGAACAGCAGAAAGCCGAGCATTTACTGGCAAAATTGCAGGAAGGCCAGACCATTGCGCTGGTGTCGGATGCCGGTACACCGCTGATCAATGACCCCGGCTATCACCTTGTGCGTCGCTGCCGCGAAGCCGGGATCCGCGTGGTGCCGTTGCCCGGTGCCTGTGCGGCGATCACCGCGTTGTGTGCCGCCGGTTTACCTTCGGACCGTTTCTGTTACGAAGGGTTTCTGCCCGCCAAAACCAAATCCCGCAAGGATACGTTGCAGGCACTGATCGAAGAACCGCGCACGCTGATTTTCTACGAATCTACCCACCGCCTGTTGGACAGTTTGCAGGACATGGTGGAGGTCTGGGGGCCTGAGCGTTATGTGGTGCTGGCGCGGGAACTGACCAAAACCTGGGAAAATATTCACGGCGCGCCGGTGGGCGAACTGCTGGCGTGGGTGCAGGAAGTCGAAACGCGCCGTCGCGGCGAAATGGTGCTGATCGTTGAAGGCCATAAGGTGGATACCGAAGCCTTACCGGCGGAAGCCCTGCGCACACTGGCGTTGCTGCAAAAAGAACTGCCGCTGAAAAAAGCCGCCGCGCTGGCCGCCGAAATCCACGGCGTGAAAAAGAATGCGTTGTATAAATATGCGCTTGATGAGCAAGAGGGTGACAAATAGGGCGTAATACCCTATTATCCGCCGCGGAGTTGACCAGACAGTCGCCGCTTCTTTGCCGTCCCTTCCGGGGGAGACAGAAGGAGGGGAGGAAAGTCCGGGCTCCATAGGGCAGGGTGCCAGGTAACGCCTGGGAAGCGCGAGCTTACGACAAGTGCAACAGAGAGCAAACCGCCGATGGCCCGCGCAAGCGGGATCAGGTAAGGGTGAAAGGGTGCGGTAAGAGCGCACCGCGCGGCTGGCAACAGTCCGTGGCAGGGTAAACTCCACCCGGAGCAAGGCCAAATAGGGGTTCACATGGTACGGCCCGTACTGAACCCGGGTAGGCTGCTTGAGCCAGTGAGCGATTGCTGGCCTAGACGAATGACTGTCCACGACAGAACCCGGCTTAACGGTCAACTCCCTCGTCAAAAAGAAAGCCCGCGCAGAGCAATCTGCGCGGGCTTTCGTCTTTTTCCCCGTCACCCTTCAAACTGCTGGCGCGTTGGCTGCCCTTACTCACCCGAATCACTGACTTCAGTAAGTTCATCGGGATTCATTCGTTTACCGCCTTACTGCAATTTGAATGATTTAGGGGACGTTCTACACCGGCATATCAATCAGCAGCGCCCGTAATGGCGTGCTGGCAGAAACGGTCAGGCTGTTTTCCTGATGGATAAACGCGCCGTCGCCGCAGGCCAGTTTTTGTGATTCGTGGCTGACCGAACCCTGCGCGTTAATCTGCCCGTGAATGGACTGCAAATAGGCGCGGGGTCCGCGAACGGGCAAGGTTATCTCTTCCCCCGCCGCCAGTGTCAGCTGGTGGATCCAGACATTTTGCCGCAGTTGCAGGCTGCCCGTTTCGCCGTCCGGCGAGGCCAGCAGGAAATGCGCGGCCTCCGGCAGCACCATTTTCTGGGTTAACGGATTCTCATGTTCCGGGCAGGCATCCAGCCACAATTGCATGCGCGTCAGCGGCTGGCTGGCGCTGGTATTGAGTTCGCTGTACGTGACATTCGCCTGTGTCGACAGCAACGCCGCTTCACCGGCGCTGACCCGGATACTGTTCCCTTCGCTGTCGCGGTATTCCGCCGACCCCTGTAACACCAGATTCAGCACATCCACACGCGGATAGGTGCGTGGCTGGAAACTGGCACCGGGCGCCAGCACTTCCTGATTCAGGACGCGCAGGGACGCATAGCCCATCAGTTTAGGATCAAAGTAATGGCCGAAGGAAAATGTATACCGCGCCTGGAGCCAGCCAAAGTCAGCGGTACCGCACTCTTTTGCCGTTCTGCTGGTAATCATGGCGGTCGCCTCTCTTAAAAATTTCGATGTATAAATGGTAAGCGTCTGGACGTGTGATTGTTAGCCAGTTAATCTGGTCGCTATATTCAAATTTCCTGAAAGAGAAGAGAATGGCTAAGGATCGCGCACTCACACTGGAAGCCTTAAGGGTCATGGATGCGATTGACCGCAGAGGGAGTTTTGCCGCCGCCGCTGATGAGCTGGGCCGCGTCCCGTCTGCACTGAGCTACACCATGCAGAAACTGGAAGAAGAGCTGGACGTGGTGTTGTTTGACCGTTCAGGTCATCGGACAAAATTCACCAATGTTGGCCGGATGCTGCTCGAACGCGGGCGTGTGTTGCTGGAAGCCGCTGACAAACTGACGGTGGATGCCGAAGCGTTAGCACGCGGCTGGGAAACGCACATCACCATCGTTTGTGAAGCCTTATCGCCTGCCGCGCAGCTGTTCCCGCTGATTGAAAAACTGGCGCTGAAAGCCAATACGCAGGTTTCGCTGATCACCGAAGTGCTGGCCGGTGCGTGGGAGCGCCTCGAGCAGGGCCGCGCGGATATCGTGATCGCGCCGGATATGCATTTCCGTTCCTCGACTGAAATCAACAGCCGCAAACTGTATAAGCTGGTCAGCGTGTATGTGGCCGCGCCGGATCATCCGATCCATCTCGAAGCCGAGCCGTTGTCTGAAGTCAGCCGGGTGAAATACCGCGGGATTGCGGTGGCGGATACTGCCCGTGAGCGTCCGGTCTTAACCGTGCAGTTGCTGGATAAACAGCAGCGTCTGACCGTCAGTACCATTGAAGAGAAGCGCAAAGCCTTGCTGGCGGGATTAGGCGTGGCGACGATGCCTTATCCGATGGTAGAAAAAGACATCGAGGAAGGGCGTCTGCGGGTGGTGAGCGCGGAATATAACCGCGAAACTGACATTATCATGGCGTGGCGTCGTGACAGCATGGGCGAGGCAAAAGCCTGGTTCCTGCGGGAAATTCCCCGGTTACTGGCGACGCGGGAAGCGAAGTCATAGAGCAAGCCCCTACCCGCGCCTTCCCCCTGTGAAAGGGGAAGGCGCGGTACTAAATCAGAAACGGGTATCGCGGCCGTGCTCAGAGTCTAAATCCTGCGCCGGTCCGGTGGAAATGATGCCGTACGGATTGATGGTGGCGTGACTGCGGAAATAGTGATGACGGATGTGCGCGAAGTTCACCGTGTCGCGGATCCCCGGCATCTGGTAGATATCCCGCAGGAAACCGTACAGATTCGGGTAATCGCTGATGCGGTAGCGGTCGCATTTAAAGTGCGTGACGTACACCGGATCAAACCGCACCAGCGTGGTCCATAAACGCAGATCGGCTTCGGTCAGATGATTGCCGGTCAGATAGCGGTGCCTGCCCAGTAACTCCTCGGCGCGTTCCAGCGCAGCAAACACGCCATCAACCGCCTCATCATAGGCTTCCTGAGACGTCGCAAACCCTGCCTTGTACACGCCGTTGTTGATCTGCGGATACACCCACTCATTAATTGCATCAATCTCTGAGCGCAACGCCTGCGGATAATAATCCCCGGCTTTGGCGCCGGTGGCATCAAATGCACTGTTGAACATGCGGATGATATCGGCGGATTCATTGCTGACAATGGTCTGCTGTTTTTTATCCCACAGGATCGGCACAGTGACGCGGCCGGTGTAATCGTTCTGCGCCCGCAGATAGATTTCATAGGCGTAATTCAGATGATACAAATCATCGCCAGTGGCAGCCGGGAAGTCGGTACCAAATGTCCAGCCGTGTTCCAGCATCAGCGGATGCACCACAGACACCGGAATAATGTCTTCCAGACCTTTCAGGGTACGCATCAGTAAAGTGCGGTGCGCCCACGGACAGGCCAGCGAAACATACAAATGATAACGGTCGCGTTCAGCGGCAAAGCCCCCGACGCCATGCTCGCCCGGCGCGCCATCCGGTGTGATCCAGTTGCGGAACTGCGCTGCTGAACGTTTGAAATGACCGCCGGTCGATTTGGTGTCGTACCAGGTGTCCTGCCAAACGCCATTCACGAGTTGTCCCATGTTTCCTCCTTTCCCATCCTCCTTTGAGCCGCTTTGATGCAACCCGAATGATTCAGGGGAGATGTGCAGATACGTCATAAAAAAGGGCGAGGTGATAAATCACATCGCCCTGCAGGTATTCTTGTCTTATTTCATTATAGTCTGGTTACTGCGCCCTGGTGTCGGAGCAATTACCAGTTTTTCTTGATCAGGCGGTCGATGCTGAATGCGCCAGGACCGGAAGCAAACAGGACGAAGAAACCACCCGCGATGGACAGGTTTTTCATGAACATCATCTGGTTCACGCCCTGTGCAAAATCAGTGTGGAAGATCAGGGCGGTCAGGATAGTAAAGATGGCCGTGATCAGCGCAGTAGTACGGGTAAAGAAACCAAACAGAATCGCCAGACCGCCGCCGAATTCAAGCAGGATAGTCAGTGGCAGGAAGAAGCTTGGCACGCCCATGGATGTCATGTAACCCGCCGTTGCGGTGTAACCGTTAATTTTTCCCCAGCCTGCAACAATAAACAGAATTGGCATCAAAATACGGGCAACCAGTAAAGCTGTGTCGTTTAACTTGTTCATCATCATTCCTGTAGCCCAAATCAGGCTCAATTATTTAAGTATTACCGGTACGGTCGGAAAATGTTTCCTGCCGTTACCGCATCAGTTGATGACGAGATAATAAGTCGGATGAATAAGTTATGTTAGCAAGTAAATCTGTCTGAATGATTCAAATAAATTGAACAGCCACCAGATTGTTATTCAAAAAGAAAAGGGCTGCCTGTTTCCAGTCAGCCCTTTTTACAGGAAGGAGGTTGCGCTATTTGTTGCCGATGGTTTTACGGAACAATTTGACCGTACCCCAGATGCCGAAAGCACGCCGGGACCAGCGGATAACGGCACTGGGATGACGGATACCGTAAACCGCCAGCAGGCTTGAGCCTACGACCAGATATTTACGCATATCCACCAGCTTTACCCAGTAGTGATCCACTTTGGCAGTGGCCTCCAGCCAGTCTGAACCGGCCTGAGAAAGCTCGCCGCGCTGACGTTCAATCTTGCGCAGCAACCTGACTTTTTCGACAGCACGGTTCGGAATACTCATGGCTCGTCATCCTTTTCCAGCAGGGCACGATCGACGTCCAGTTGCTTACGGGTGAGGCTCAGCAGGGTTGAACGTTTGGCTTTCGCCAGCGTCATCGCGCCGAGGATCACGGCCAGAAGCAGTAAGACGCCGGTTGTCGTGGCTATCGCCGTCAGACGATAGGCCGGGTCAATAGCCCAGAATAAAACAACCAGCAGACTCATAAGACCAAAGGCAGTAAAGATCAGGGTAATGCCAGCCATGAGCAGCAATTGGAAAATATTGGCCTTTTCCTCTTCCAGCTCAACCACGGCCAGACGGACACGCGTTTCAACAATGCTCACCACCACGGTGGCGATGCGGGAAACGATGTCAAACAGCCCTTTACCCGGACCTTGCGGTGAAGGTTTGATCGGTTCAGGCATAATCAGCGACGGGCTAACAGAACGCCAATCACAACACCGACCGCGGCACCAATACCGACGCCCGTCCAGGGTTTTTCATGCACGTAATCGTCAGCTTTGCCGGCAATTTCTTTGGTCTGATAGGCAATTTTATCACCTGTATCGCTCAGACGTTCGCGGGTATCTTTCAGCAGGGATTCTGCTTTGCCACGCAGTTTGTCGAGTTCAGCTTTCGGCTTGTCGGTAGAGGTCTGGAGAACTTCTTCCAGGGTGTCCGCCAATGACTTGAGTTCAGCGCGCAGTTGTTCTGATGTATTACTAGCCATGTGTAAGTCACTCCATACGTTAACTGATTCGAACTTTTAACATAGCGGATATTCAGATGATCGCAAATGCGAATTGTCTGTTTCAAAAGGCAAGTTCACTGAAAAATCCGCTATGGCGTGAGACAAAATCTGTCAGGCTGACAAGCGATTAACGGCTTTCAGCCTCTTTCAGTTCAGACCTGGCTTCTTCCAGTTTTTGCTGTTTCTTGCTGATTTTCTCGTGATCACCGTTCGCCTGAGCTTCTTTCAGCTCCTGCTCACGTTCGGCAACTTTTTCACGTTTCTCTTCAACACGTTTCTGGTTTTCTGCTTTCAGACCCGCATCGGTGCAATGCGCCTGATTTTCGCGCAAGGCTTTCTCCAGACCGTCAACGCGGTTCTGGTTTTTATGCGCACGGGCTTCGTCGATCTGTTTCTGGATTTCCTGTTGCTTGGTCACGCAGCTTTCATGCTGAGGTGCGGCCAGAGCAGCGGTGGTGAACATTAAGGCAGGGACAAGCGTGAGGGCAGATAAAGTGAGTTTCATCGTCGGGCTTCCTTTTGACCATTAAGTGAGTGTGGCACTTAATTCCATTTGTTGATGTGTTTTTTGAATAACTAGCTGCTCAATCATATCACCACTGAATACATGGTGATATGAGACAAATCCTGAGCGCTGGCTTATCCGAACTTGAGGCGGTCACGATCCAGTTTCGCCACCCAGGCTTTGGCGTGCGGCGGTTCGCAGTACTGGATCACGAACCCGGCAGGTAAAATATCCTGCAACACGGTTTCGGCCATTTTGCGTTGTGAGGCGGAATCCAGCTGCACCACCAGACCGTCGTTAAGCGGGGTGATGCTTTTGATATGAATGCCGCGCTGACTCAGGCCCTGATAGACATAAA
This sequence comes from Rahnella victoriana, assembly GCF_021276285.1. Lineage (NCBI taxonomy): Bacteria > Pseudomonadati > Pseudomonadota > Gammaproteobacteria > Enterobacterales > Yersiniaceae > Rahnella > Rahnella victoriana. Next base: position 1,104,817 of record NZ_CP089919.1, on the reverse strand, counting down.
AACCGTCGGGTAGCGCGACGCCTGCTCTGGCAGGACGGATTTGCAGGGCGCTGGCCGGCGCCGGAAGACGGGACACCGCCAGCCCGAGCACCGCGGCCGTGGCCAGCAGCATCAGCACCACAGGCCAGATAAATGAACGTTTGAGAAATCTGCGGCTCATTATGCGTTTTTGCCTTTGTTCTGGCGGTCGGCGTGTTTTTTACGCCACAGCACCACAATCGAACCGACCAGTCCGCCGATCAACAACAGCACCGGCAACAGCATCAGGCAGTTCATCACCTGATCTTCATATTTCAGGAACAGCGGCGTTTTTCCGAGGAAATAGCCCAGCGACGTCAGGATCAGGATCCACAGCAATCCGCTGACCCAGTTGAAAAACTGAAAGCGGCTGTTGCTCAGGCCAGACAGACCGGCAATCGTGGGCAGCAGGGTGCGCACAAAGGCCAGAAAACGGCCCACTAACAGCGCGGAAAGCCCGTGTTTATGGAAAAGCGCATGGGCGCGTTCGTGATAATGCACCGGTAAATGTGCCAGCCAGCTCTGAACCAGCCTGGTGTTGCCGAGCCATTTCCCCTGTGCGTAACTCAGCCAGCAGCCCAGACTGGCGGCGCTGGTGAGCAGGAAAATCGTCAGCGGGAAATTCATCGCGTCTTTGGCAATCAGTACGCCAACCAAAATCAGCAGGCTGTCGCCCGGCAAAAACGCAGCGGGCAGCAAACCATTTTCCAGGAAAATAATCATGAATAAAATCAGGTACAACGCCCAGACCAACTGCGGATTAGCCAGGGTTTTATAATCTTGTTGCCACAAGGCATCGATAAGCGAACTGATAATTTCCATCTGTGTCGTAAAACTCCATCATTTGCAGTGGGTCAGCGAAAAAAACATCAGCGGAGAATGTGTCTCGACGCAGCCTGTTTTGCTGATAAGGTCGCCTCTTCCCTGGCGGGCTTTCTGGTCAAACGCGGTTCGGGGGTTTACACGTTTTTCGGCGTGTTACACACGGCCTGAACGGGTAAAAAAAGTGGTCTAACTGTAACAAAATAACAATACCTCAGACAGGTAAATATAGCGCGTTGCGACGGATCATTTAAGTCCGCAGCACGTTATGGAAAAGGGTTTTACATTGACTGACACTACCCGACAGTATCTGACAGGTGAGGGGGAGAAGGGCACAGAGGGAGTAAAAAGGCAGGTTGGGGAAGAAAACCTGCCTTAAGTGGAATTTATTTGCTGTTCAGCAAAGGCGGATCGAGATGAACGACCGGGTTTTCTGAATAAAGATAACGGTCTACGTTAAACTCGAAATCATCACTGGTGGCGCGGAAAAGCATTTGTTTGGTGTTTTCCAGATGCTGCCACATCGCCAGCTTGGCGGCGTGCGGATCACGACGGATCAACGCCTTGAGGATCAGATCGTGTTCCTCACACCAGCTTTCGATCGACTTCTCGTCGATGTGTTCATGCAGCTTGCGCCAGTAAGGGTTATGCAAACGCTGACTCCACATCTTCTCGACGATGGTGGCCAGTGCGTTGTTTTGCGTAGCCTGCGCGACCTGCACATGGAACTTCAAATCCCACTCAGAATCACGGAAGCGGTCTTCCTGCCGGGCGTGTTCCTGAATTTCCATCAGACGCATGATGTCCTGCTTGGTCACCTGCGTGGCGGCGAATTCAGCGATATTACTTTCGATTAACTGGCGTGCCTGCAACAACTCAAACGGACCGGCGGTGCCAAACTCGCTGCCGCAATCGGGCACGACAAGATGACGCTGCTGGTTTGACATCACATGAATTCCCGACCCTTTACGCACTTCTACATAACCTTCCACTTCCAGCATGATGATCGCTTCGCGCACCACGGTGCGGCTGACATCCATTTCATCCGAAATCAGACGTTCGGCAGGCAGCTTCTCGCCAACCGGATATAAACCTGTTTCGATGCGTTCCTTGAGCGTGGCAGCCAGTTGTTGATATAGGCGTCTGGTGTCTGTGGATTCCATATGAGTGCTCTTTAAAGTAGTGAAACCTGTAAGAAGTGAGTGTCGGACAGACCTGTGAACTTATTATACAAGTACCAGTATACGTTTTACGAAAGGTTGATGCACCGTGCATTAGCCAGAAAGGAGTGGGAGAAATGTCAGAAAAAAGCAAAGCCCGGTAAAGGATCTTACCGGGCTGATAACCGTGGATCAGGCTTTCGCAGCGTGCAGCGTAGCCGGTTGAGGTTCGACGGCTGAGCGGTTTTGCAACACAGTCCAGATGATGATGGCACCGAGCAGGTCGAAGACCGCAAGGGCTGCAAACAGCGGGCTGAAGCCGATGGTATCGGCCAGCGCACCCACCACCAGAGCGAACATGGTACTGGCCATCCAGGCCGCCATACCGGTCAGACCGTTGGCAGTCGCCACTTCGTTACGTCCGAACACGTCAGAGGAAAGCGTGATCAGCGCGCCGGACAGTGACTGGTGAGCAAAACCACCGACACACAGTAAAGCGATAGCGGCGTACGGGCTGGTGAACAGGCCGATCATGCCAGGGCCGATCATCAGTACCGCACCCAGCGTCACCACCATTTTACGGGAGACGATCAGGTTCACTTTGAAGTATTTCTGGAACAAGGGTGGCATATAACCGCCGAGGATACAGCCGAGGTCAGCAAACAGCATCGGCATCCAGGCAAACATCGCGATTTCTTTCAGGTTAAAGCCATACACCTTGAACATGAACAGCGGGATCCAGGCGTTGAATGTCCCCCAGGCTGGTTCAGCCAGAAAACGTGGCAGCGCAATGCCCCAGAACTGACGGTTACGCAGGATCTGCCAGGCAGACATTTTCTTGCCGTTGTCGGTCTGATGCTGTGCTTCCTGACCTTCCAGAATGTATTCACGCTCTTCAGGGCTGAGTTTCTTTTGATCTTTAGGATGCTTGTAGAAGACCAGCCAGCTCAGTGCCCAGATCAGGCTCAGCGCACCGGTAATGATGAAGGCTAACTGCCAGCTGTGCATCACGATACACCAGACGACCAGCGGCGGCGCAATCATCCCGCCGATAGAGGAACCGACGTTGAAGTAGCCGACGGCAATAGAACGTTCTTTTGCCGGGAACCATTCGCTGCTGGCTTTCAGACCGGCAGGGATCATTGCGGCTTCCGCCATACCGACCGCACCGCGGGCGATGGCCAGGCCACCCCAGCTGCTTGCCAGCGCGGTCGCCATACAGAAGACGGCCCACATCACGGCGAACATGGCGTAACCGACTTTGGTGCCCATGACGTCAAGGACATAACCGGCCACCGGCTGCATCAGGGTATAGCATGCGGAATAGGCGGCGATAATATAAGAATATTGCTGTGTGGTGATGTTCAGCTGGCTCATCAGCGTTGGCGCTGCGGCGGCAATGGCGTTACGTGTTAAATAACCTAATACAGTGCCGCATGTGACCAGTGCGATCATGTACCAGCGTAACCCTTTAATCTTACCCATTTAACTCTCTCCCAGTAAATAATCCGGCGATGACAGCGTCAGGCTGTCAGGGCGTATTTCTCACCACCTGTACAAGCATGGGGTTCTGGCTTTCCTTAACGTGTTTTCCGGGAATGTCGCCGCCAGATGATTTCACTGGGAGCTGCCCGTGCTATTACGCACTGCGTTATTGTTATCTGTGCGTAAGTGTCCGATGAACGTCCTGAACACCAGAATTACTGCTTCGCCATGGGCGGAGTGCGCCAGGGAAGTGTTTTGCCCGGGCAACAGCGAAAGGACGTGGCAGGTAATCTCTGACGCTCTTGTCCGGGCGATGCAAAGATAACTTGTCATACAGATTTAAAATTTGAATGACATCACAAAACCACATTTAAATTGTGTGGTTACTTAACTTTTTTAACTACAGACTTATTTACTTGATTTTACAATGAAAACTGCCTTTCGTTTGATCGGCTTCACACTTTTCCGCCCATGAGTAACAATGACAACCTGATTATCGAAACGTAATTGGTGTAACAACTTTACGAAACGATCACATTTAAAACGAACAGTTAATGAACGACCTTATTTGTTCGCTTATGAGAAAGAGGCTGTACAACGAATGAACGAACCGATCGCCTGCGCCTTGCTGTGCGGCGATCTGCCCTGGCAGGGAAGACGGCGGGACGGGGCGAAAGGCGCTATAAAGCCGAAATAAAGCGACAAAGGGGCTTTTGTCACATTTGGTACGAATTAACTTGTCATACAGATTTAAAGTTTGAGTAACATCACAAAATGACACTCTAATTGTGAGGATAATACGCACCAGTACCTGATGGTGATAAAGCCATTATTTTACAGCGAATTAGTTTGAGTTTTTGGAATGAAATCAGGCGTTTTAGCGGCTTTGCTGCGTTAAAAAGTACTGGACGATAGCTTAAATTGGTGTGATAACTTCGCACCATTGAGTGACAACTCTACAGAATTGATGATGAGGAACTTAAAATGGCGCAGTTTTTAACGGAAGACTTCCTTCTTGACACTGAATTCGCACGTCGCCTGTATCACGACTATGCGAAAGATGAGCCCATTTTTGACTACCACTGCCATTTGCCACCTGAGCTGATTGCGCAGGACTACAAATTCAAAAACCTGTATGACATCTGGCTGAAAGGCGATCACTACAAATGGCGCGCGATGCGTACCAATGGTGTGCCTGAGCGTATGTGTACAGGCGATGCCAGTGACCGTGAAAAATTTGATGCCTGGGCTGCAACGGTTCCTCACACGATCGGTAACCCGCTGTACCACTGGACGCACTTAGAACTGCGCCGTCCGTTCGGTATCACCGGAAAACTGCTTTCTCCGTCTACGGCGGGCGAAATCTGGGAACGCGGTAATGAACTGCTGGCGCAGGATCAATTCTCTGCCCGCGGCATCATGAAACAGATGAACGTGAAAATGGTCGGCACCACCGATGACCCGATCGATTCGCTGGAACATCATAAAGCTGTCGCACAAGATGCCGGTTTTGACATTAAAGTGCTGCCAAGCTGGCGTCCGGATAAAGCCTTCAACATTGAAGCGGCCACGTTCGTGGATTACATGAAGAAACTGGAAGCGGCGGCTGACGTCTCTATTACCCGTTTCAGCGATCTGCGTGATGCCCTGAAAAAACGTATGGATCACTTCGCGGCGCACGGTTGCAAAGTGTCTGACCACGCACTGGATGTGGTGGTGTACGGCGAAGCGGATGACGCCACGCTGGACGGCATTCTGGCCCGTCGTCTGAACGGCGAAACGCCAACTGCGCAGGAAATTGCCCAGTTCAAAACCGGCGTTCTGTTGTATCTGGCTTCTGAATATCAACGTCGTGAATGGGTACAGCAGTACCACATTGGCGCGCTGCGCAATAACAACACCCGTATGTTCCAGTTGATTGGTGCAGACGTCGGTTTCGACTCCATTAACGACCAGCCGCTGGCAGAACCGCTGTCCAAACTGCTGGGCGCGCAGGGTCTGGCCGGTGGCCTGCCAAAAACTATCCTGTATTGCCTGAACCCGCGTGATAACGAAGTGATCGGCACCATGGTCGGTAACTTCCAGGGCGAAGGGATGCCGGGCAAAATGCAGTTCGGTTCCGGCTGGTGGTTTAACGATCAGAAAGACGGCATGCAACGTCAGATGACCCAGCTTGCCAATCTGGGCTTACTGAGCCGTTTCGTCGGCATGCTGACTGACAGCCGCAGCTTCTTGTCCTATACGCGTCATGAATATTTCCGTCGCATCCTGTGCCAGATGATCGGCCGCTGGGTGGAAGATGGCGAAGCACCGGCAGATATCGAACTGCTGGGCAGCATGGTGAAAAATATCTGCTTCGATAATGCCAAACAGTATTTCCAGATTGAACTGAACTGATCTGCAAAAACTGAGCTTCATAGATTAAGTAGTTCGACGGAGCGCAGGTCCCTGCGCTCCTGAAATAAACACTGTAATAACAACTAACTATCCCAACAGAGAACGACGGCCACGGGGCATTTTTCCCGCCCTCAAAGACCGGAGTCTGAGCAAATTAAGGTGAATGTGAGATGCAAAGGTTAAATCGCCGTGACTTCCCTGGCCGTCAACATCCGGACAAAATTATCCAGTTTGGTGAAGGTAACTTTTTGCGGGCGTTTGTTGACTGGCAAATCGACCTGCTGAATGAACACACCGATCTGGACGCCGGGATCGTGGTCATTCGCCCGATTGATACCGACTTCCCACCTTCACTCAGCACGCAGGATGGTCTGTATACCACCATCATCAGCGGCCTGAACGAACAGGGTGAAACGGTGCGTGATACCCGCATCATCCGTTCCGTTAACCGCGAAATTAATATTTATCATCAGTTTGATGAGTATCTGGCGCTGGCCCGCGACCCGAATATCCGCTTCGTGTTCTCCAACACCACCGAAGCCGGTATCAGTTATGTAGAAAGCGATCGCCTTGAAGATGCGCCTCCGGCCAGTTTCCCGGCCAAACTGACCCGTTTGCTGTTTGAACGTTTCACGCATTTCTCCGGTGCGGCCGATAAAGGCTGGGTGCTGCTGCCTTGCGAACTGATCGACTATAACGGTGAAGCATTGCAGGAACTGGTGCTGCGTTACGCGCAACAATGGGCGTTGCCTGCGGCCTTCACGCAGTGGCTGGAAAACAGCAATACATTCTGTTCGACGCTGGTTGACCGCATCGTGACCGGTTATCCGCGCAGCGAAATTGACAGCCTGCAGGAAGAACTGGGCTATCAGGACAGCTTCTTTGACAGCGCCGAGCACTTCTACCTGTTCGTCATTCAGGGGCCAAAAAGTCTGGCTCAGGAACTGCGCCTGGACAAACTGCCGCTGAATATCCGTCTGGTTGACGACATCAAACCGTACAAAGAACGCAAAGTGGCGATCCTCAACGGCGCGCACACCGCGCTGGTGCCGGTGGCCTTCCTGTCAGGGCTGAATACCGTGGGCGAATCCATGAATGATCCGCAGATCAGCCGCTTTGTGGAACTGGCCATTGCCGAGGAAATCTCGCCGGTGCTGGATCTGCCGCAGGATGAACTGACGTCCTTTGCCCAGGCGGTACTCAGCCGTTTCCGCAACCCTTTCATTCAGCATCAGCTGCTGTCGATTGCCCTGAACGGCATGACCAAATACCGCACCCGTATTCTGCCGCAACTGCTGGCGAGTCAGGAAAAGAACCAGATGCTGCCTCCGCGTCTGACCTTTGCGCTGGCGGCACTGCTGGCGTTCTACCGTGGCGAGCGTCACGGTGAAATCTATCCGTTGCAGGACGATGCCCACTGGCTGAGCCGTTTCTCCGAACTCTGGGGCGATGTGCGCAGTGGCAGTCTGCCGCTGATCGGGCTGGTGGAAACCGTGCTGGCCGATGAAGAACACTGGGGACGTGACCTGAACACCGTGCCGGGTCTGACTGCCAAAGTCACCGAACAACTGCAGGCGATTGAAGACCGTGGCATGCGCGATGCGCTGGCGGCTTACAGCTAAGAGAGCGATCTATGCAAAGTATCATTCAAATTCATACCGCTGATAACGTTGCTGTCGCGCTGCGCGACATCGAAGCAGGCGAGCAGGTTGAAGCAGGCGGTTACACCGTCGTCCTGCCGCAGCCTGTGGCCCGTGGTCATAAATTCGCCCTCCGCCCGATTGCGGCGGGGGAGAACATTGTTAAATACGGTTTGCCGATCGGGCATGCGCTGGCGGCCATTGAGCCGGGTGTGCATATCCACTCACAAAACGGCAAAACCAATCTCAGCGATCTGGACGAATACCAGTATCAGCCGGATTTCGCCAGCCTGCCGGAACAGATGGCAGATCGCGATGTACAGATCTTCCGTCGTAAAAACGGACAGGTGGGGATCCGCAATGAATTGTGGCTGATCCCGACGGTGGGGTGCGTCAACGGGATCGCCCGTCAGATCCAGTCACGTTTCCTGAAAGAAACCAATGACGCGGAAGGCATCGATGGCGTTTTCCTGTTCACCCATCCGTTCGGTTGTTCACAGCTGGGCGACGACCATGTGAACACCCGCACCATGCTGCAAAACATGGTTCGTCATCCGAACGCGGGCGCGGTGCTGGTGATCGGCCTCGGTTGTGAAAACAATCAGGTGGACGTGTTCCGCGACACGCTGGGCGACGTTGACGAAGAGCGCGTGCGTTTCATGACGCTGCAAAAATTCGACGACGAAGTGGAAGCCGGTCTGGAACGTCTGCGCGAGCTGTATGCCGTGATGCGTGACGATAAACGCGTGCCGGGCAAACTCAGCGAACTGAAATTCGGTCTGGAATGTGGGGGTTCTGACGGCTTGTCCGGGATCACCGCCAACCCGCTGCTCGGCCGCTTCTCTGATTATGTGATCGCTAACGGCGGTACCTCCGTACTGACCGAAGTGCCGGAAATGTTTGGCGCGGAACGCATTCTGATGAGCCGCTGCCGCGATGAAGGCACGTTTGAAAAAACCGTTCACATGGTGAATGATTTCAAACAGTACTTTATCGAGCATAACCAGCCGATTTATGAGAATCCGTCTCCGGGTAACAAAGCCGGTGGCATCACCACGCTGGAAGAAAAATCCCTCGGCTGTACGCAGAAAGCCGGTCAAAGCCCGGTGATGGACGTGCTGAAATACGGCGAACGTCTGACCACGCCGGGTCTGAACCTGCTGAGTGCGCCGGGTAACGACGCCGTCGCCACCAGTGCGCTGGCCGGTGCCGGATGCCATATGGTGCTGTTCAGTACTGGCCGCGGTACGCCATACGGTGGTTTTGTGCCGACGGTGAAACTGGCGACTAACAGTGAACTGGCGACCAAAAAACCGCACTGGATCGATTTTGATGCCGGACGCCTGATCCACGATGTCAGCATGGATCAACTGCTGGGTGAATTTGTGGATCTGATCGTGGCGATCGCCGATGGGCGCAAAGCCAAAAACGAACTCAATGATTTCCGCGAATTAGCCATCTTTAAAAGCGGTGTCACATTGTAACCGGTCAAGTTTATCGTTAGGATGAAACGGCGTTTCAGTTATGAAGCGCCGTTTGCTTTTGCAGCGCAAGAACTCCACGTATGAGACTCCTGACAAATGACGTATTACTGGTTTGCCCAGTCAGTTGGTGTTGTGGCCTTCATGGTCGGCATCACGATGTTTTTCAACCGCAGCGACCGCCGCTTTAAACAACAACTTTCTGCTTACAGCGCCATTATCGGCGTGCATTTCCTGATGATGGGTGCTGCGCCTGCGGGCATGAGCGCCTTACTCAACTCCCTGCGCACACTGATTTCCCTGCGTACCCGTAACCAGTGGATCATGGTAATTTTCATCGTCCTGACGCTGGGATTAGGGCTAAGCCGCGCCCATCACTGGGTGGAGCTTTTGCCGGTCGGCGCCACGGTAGTCAGCACCTGGGCGCTGTTCCGCACCAGCGGGCTGACCACGCGATGCATAATGTGGTGCTCAACCTGCTGCTGGGTGGCGCACAACATCTGGCTCGGCTCGATCGGTGGCTCACTGATCGAAGGCAGTTTTCTGGTGATGAACGGTTTTAACATCATCCGCTTCCGTCGCCTGCAACTGCGCGGCATCGACCCGTTTGAGGTCGAGAAGAAGATAGTCCAGAAAATGGATGAAAATAAAGCAGCGGAGTGAGATATCACTCCGCCAGAAGCGGATTTACTCGTCTAATTTCAGCGGCGGTAACTGACCAAAAATGCTCAGCAAACCCTCGCCCCAGCCTTTGCGGATCATGTCGAAATACGGGTGCGTTTCGGTGATCCGGTGCTGCTGCGCGGCGCTGAAACTGTCGGTCGGATAGGTCATGACATCCAGCGGCAGGCCGACGGAAAGGTTGCTGCGCAGCGTCGAATCCATCGAAATCAGCGCACATTGCATCGCCTGATCCAGCGCGGTGTCGTAGTTCAGCACCCGGTCGATGATCGGTTTGCCGTACTTACTTTCGCCAATCTGGAAATACGGCGTGTCATGCGTGGCTTCGATGAAATTCCCCTGCGGATAAATATGAAACAGCCGCAGACCCTCGCCTTTGATCTGGCCGCCGAGCAACAGGTTACAGCTGAAATCGGTGTTGCCGCCCTGATTGGCACCGCTGTCCCGCGCAATCACTTCACGCACCGTTTCCCCCAGCAGGCTGGCGGCATCATACAGCGATTTCACGTTCAGCAGGTTTTCCCGTTCATCATCCAGACAGCTGCGGTGCAGCAGACTGATAATGCTCTGTGTGGTCGCCAGATTACCGGCGCTCTGGATCACCAGCACCCTCTCATCGCTTTGATGAAAGACATGCAGCTTGCGGAAAGTGGAAATATGGTCCACTCCGGCATTGGTGCGTGAATCTGAAACGAACACCAGGCCAGAGGATAAGCGCATGGCCACACAGTAAGTCATAAAAAAGTTTCCTCAGGCATTCAGGATCATTGCGGAACGTCGAGCATGGCGACGGCCGCGACAGTGCGCATGTCTTCGCTTCCTCCGCCCAGCCGGACGCCGCGAACCGGGCATGCATCAAGATAATCTATGCCGATAGCCAGTTTCAAATGCTGATTCGGTTTGCAGGTGTTGTTGGTGACGTCAAAGCTCTGCCAGCGGTCATCCAGCCAGGCTTCCGCCCACGCATGCATGGCGACATGAGTGGAATCCTCCGAGTAAAGATAGCCGCTGACGTAGCGTGCCGGAATGCCCAGACTGCGGCAGCAGGCGAGGAACACGTGAGTGTGATCCTGACAGACGCCGGTTTGTGCCGAAAACGCCTGCGAGGCGCTGTCTTTCACCGTGGTACTGCCGGGGTTATACGGCATTTTCAGCAGCAATTCGCCCATCAGATTGCACAGACTTTCATGTTGCGCCTGTGGCCGGTAATAGCGGCTGGCGAAATCGCGGATGGCACCGTCGGCCAGCGTCAGCGGGCTGGTGCGTAAAAACACCAGCGGCGAGAGGTGTCCGCAACTGTCATCTTCCGTGTTGTCTTCAATTTCTACCACGCCATTGGCTTCAATGGTGATGGCCTGATGAGGCTGATCGAGCGTCAGAACATGCAGCACATTGCCGTAGGCATCCAGCGTGCGGGTGGCGTATTCCGGCAGGGTCAGATCCCAGGATAAAATTTTCTGATGGCTGGAATCCTGCGGGGTCAGGCGCAGGTATTGCGTGCTGTGTTTAACCTGTTGCGCATAGGTGTAATGCGTCTGATGTGTGACATTCAGTTTCATTATTGAGCCTCCAGATAGGTTTGATGAATGCTCTCAGCGATGGCGTTGGTCTGATCCAGAAACTGCATCAGCCAGGGGCTGAGACCCATCTCAACGATCTCGTCCATTTCGGTGAAACGAAGTTGTGCATGAAGGGTATGGACGCGGCGGCGTGGCAAATTGCCCGCGCTGCCGCCGATTTCCTCCAGCTGTTCGGCCATGATTTCGACACAGGAAAGCAGGGAGCGCGGTAACTCGCGGCGCAGCACCAGCAGCTCCGCAATACGTTTCTGGCTGAGTTGCTGTTTGTAGAGGGTGTGGAACGCCTCGCGGGCGCTGACGGCGCGCAGCAAGGTATCCATCCGGTAGTATTCGCGCACCGGATCTTCATCGGCATTCAGTAACTGGTTTTTGGCATCCAGCAGGCGCGCGGTGCTGTCTGCGCGTTCCAGCATGGTGCCGAGGCGGATAAAATTCTGTGCATCGCTGCGCAGCAACGTGCCGAACATCGCGCCGCGAAACAGATGTGAACGCTCCTTCACCCAGTCGAAGAAGGAATCCGCTCCGGCAGAACCGACGCCCTGACGGCGGATCAGTTTCATCTCAATCCAGGTGGCATTGATGCTTTCCCAGACCTCAGACGACAGGCTGCCGCGCACGGCATGGGCATTATTCCACGCCATCTGCAAACAGCTGAAAATGCTGCTGTGGTTGACACTGTCCAGCGCAAAAAAGTTGAGCAGATTGCTCATGGTTTCCTGCGGATAATGCTCACTGAATAAGGTGCGCGTACCGGTCATGGTCAGCGGCACCAGCAGGTCGTTATTTTCATCACGGGCGCTGACATCACGGATCGACATCATCGACAGTTTGTTGGTCACGTCCAGCAGGCGTGCGATATTCTCGGCGCGTTCCAGATAACGCGCCATCCAGTACAGTTCGCTGGCTGTTCTGCTTAGCATGCGTCATCCTCCGTCGGATTTTCTTCCAGCACCCAGGTGTCTTTGGTTCCGCCGCCCTGAGATGAATTGACCACCAGCGAACCTTCCGCCAGCGCCACACGGGTTAACCCGCCCGGCACCAGACGGATTTCCGCACCGGTCAGGGCAAAAGGCCGCAGGTCGATATGGCGCGGTGCCAGCCCGTTGCCGACAAAGGTCGGGCAGGTGGACAGCGCCAGCGTTTCCTGGGCGATGTAGTTTTCCGGGCGGGTACGCAGCAATTCGCGGAAGCGGTCGATTTCCGCCTTACTGGCTGTCGGGCCAATCAGCATGCCGTAACCGCCTGCGCCATGAACCTCCTTCACCACCATTTTTTCCAGATTCGCCAGCACGAAAGACAGGTCGCTTTCCTTGCGGCATTGCCAGGTCGGCACGTTATTGAGGATCGGATCTTCTGCCAGATAGTAGCGGATCATTTCCGGCACATACGGGTAGATCGATTTGTCATCCGCCACGCCGGTGCCGATGGCATTCGCCAACACCACGCCACCGGATCGATACACCGACAGCAGGCCGGGCACGCCGAGCATCGAATCGGCGCGGAACGCCAGCGGATCGAGGAATGCATCGTCGATACGCCGGTAAATCACGTCAATTTTGCACGGCCCGGCGGTGGTACGCATAAACACCGCGCCGTCTTTCACAAACAGATCGACGCTTTCTACCAGCTCAACGCCCATTTGCTGCGCGAGGAAACTGTGCTCGAAATAGGCACTGTTAAAGCGGCCCGGCGTCAGTACCACCACGGTCGGATCATTGACCGTGGTGCTTTCGCGCAGGGTTTGCAGTAAGTGGGAAGGGTAGCGGGACACCGGCGCGATACGCTGCTCGGCAAACAGTTCGGGGTATAACCGCATCATCATTTTGCGGTTTTCCATCATGTACGACACGCCGGACGGCGTACGCAGGTTGTCTTCCAGCACGTAATATTCGCCATCGCCGCCGCGCACCATGTCGGTGCCGGCAATGTGCGCGTAGGTATCGCGATGCAGATCAATGCCCTGCATACAGGGCTGATACTGATCATTGGCCAGCACCTGTTCGGCCGGGACGATCCCTGCTTTGAGGATCTTCTGGTCATGGTAAATATCATGCAGGAAAGCATTCAGCGCCTGCACCCGCTGGCGGATCCCGCGATCGAGCATCTGCCATTCGCTGGCCGGAATAATGCGCGGCACGCTGTCGAACGGGATCAGCCGTTCCGCGCCATCATCTTCACCGTAAACATTAAAGGTAATCCCCACCCGGTGGAACAGCAGCGCGGCTTCCTCTTTTTTGCGCTGAACTGCCTGTTGGTCGGCTTGCTGCAACCACTGCCAGTAGGCCTGATAATGGCTGCGGTGTTTCCCTTCAGCCATTAACATCTCATCAAAAAAGGGTGAATCGGAAAGGTCAATCTTGATCATCATCACCTCACAAACTGGACAGGCCGCAATTGAATCGTTCAATAACAATGAAGATCAGGCATAAAGTGTGCCAGCGTGCAAAACGCAGAGAAAATCAGGGGAAATGAGGCAGGTCTGCTTAATTATAGGGCGATAAAAGGATCCTTTGCCTGAAAACAGGGCAAAAAAAACCAGCCCGCAGGCTGGTCTGGTGCATCACTGGCGCGGATTAACGGCGGACGGCGATGGCTTCGATTTCGATTTTCACGTCTTTTGGCAGACGGGCCACTTCAACGCAAGAACGGGCCGGGAAGGGCGCGTTGTGCTCGGTGAAGAAGGCTTCATACGTGGCGTTAACGGTGGCGAAGTCATTCAGATCTTTCACGAAAACGGTGGTTTTCACGATGTCTGAAACTTTCAGGCCAGCGGCTTCCACGATCGCCTGCACGTTGTCCAGTGACTGACGCGCCTGCGCAGAAATATCGTCAGCGACAGCGCCGGTTTTAGGATCCACAGGGATCTGGCCGGAAGTGATGATCATGCTGCCCAGATCCACGCCCTGAACGTAAGGACCGATAGCGGCAGGGGCGTTTTCAGTGCTGATTTCGCGGGACATAATGTCTCCTGATTTGAGTTAAGGTGAATAAAAAATTATCCCTCAGTATAAAGGGTTAATCGTTGTTCAGCACGACCTGATGCTCAAACTCTTTCTCGCAATATTTGCATTTCAGATGCACACCGTCCGCACGCTGCCTGACCGCAAAGCTGGAATCCACCGGTTCAAAACGGCTGATGCAGTTGCCGTTCGGGCAGCGCAGCACGCCGACAATCCGCTCCGGCAGCGTCGGCATCAGCTTTTTCACCACGTCGTAATTGTCGATGCGGTTGACCGTCGCACGCGGGGCATACACCGCCAGCTGATTAACCTGTTCGTCGGTGAGGAAGGTGTTCTCGATTTTGATGATGTCTTTGCGGCCCAGTTCGCCGGAAGGCAGGTTCAGGCCGACGGTCACGCGCTGTTCGGTCTGGGTAAACTTGAACAGGGACAGTAATTTAAAGCCGACCTGCGCCGGAATATGGTCAATCACCGTGCCGCATTTGATGGCTTCAACCTGAAGTTTATTGTCGTGTGTCATGATCGTGTTCTCCTCAAGTTTACTGTGCAGTGTCTGCGTTCAGGACCAGCGCCAGCAACGCCTGACGCGCAAAAATGCCGTTACCGGCCTGCTGGAAATACCAGGCGTAAGGCGTTTTATCGACATCCGGCGTGATCTCGTCGATACGCGGCAGCGGATGCAGCACTTTCAGGTGCGGCTGGGCATTCGTCAGGTCGGCGGCGCGCAGCACAAACTGGGCTTTCACGTTGGCGTATTCCGACGGATCCAGACGCTCTTTTTGTACGCGGGTCATGTACAGAATGTCGATGTCAGACACCACTTCCTCGATGCTGCTGTGCAGGCTGTATTCGATGCCTTTCTCTTCCAGCAGGCTGAGGATGTAGCCCGGCATCGCCAGCGCATCCGGCGCGATAAAGTAGAAACGGTTACCGTTAAATTTCGCCAGCGCCTGCGCCAGGGAATGCACCGTGCGGCCGTATTTCAGGTCGCCGACCATGGCGATTTTGATGTTGTCGAGACGCCCCTGCGTTTCCTGAATGGTGAACAAATCCAGCAGGGTTTGCGTCGGATGCTGGTTCGCGCCGTCGCCTGCGTTGAGCACCGGAATGCCGCCGGAGAATTCGGTCGCCAGACGCGCCGCGCCTTCCTGCGGGTGACGCATCACAATTGCATCGACATAGGTGCTGATAACCGAAATGGTGTCGGCCAGCGTTTCGCCTTTTTTGCCGAGCGAGGTGTTGCTGCTGTCGGAGAAACCGACCACCGAGGCACCCAGACGATGCATGGACGTTTCAAACGACAGACGGGTGCGGGTTGAGGCTTCGAAGAAACAACTGGCGATCACTTTGTGTTTCAGCAATTCAGGCTGCGGGTTGGCTTTCAGGCTGGCAGCGGTATCGAGTACCAGTTCCAGCTCTTCGCGGCTGAGATCGTTGATAGAAATGATGTCTTTCTGATACAGCGGATTGGCCATAGTCATTCTCCTGTTCTTTACGCGTAAAAAATCGGCTACTCAAATTCCGGACAAAAAAAAGCCCCTCAATGAGGGGCTTTCAGTAAAACGGCAATACCACGGAAGAACAACGGCAGCGGGCTGCCTGAAGGCACGGTGTTTGGTCGATCATCTGAGCACAAAACGTGGCGATTGTTCATGGGTTCTCCCGGCAAATTGTGGCGCATTATACGCGGGTCATTGACGACATCAAGCGGAAAAACGGCCTGAAGGCAAACGATTGGTATGACGGAAAACGAAGACAAAAACTGTTAACTGGATCAAAGGGTGTCGCCTTCGGGTGCATTATTATGGGCAGACATTGAAACAGTATTTCATTTTCACATTAGCGAAGGGAAAACCATGATAACCGGCAATATCCATCAACTGCATCTCGTCCCTTATCTGCCCGCTGAACTGCGCGAGGCCATTGAATACGTTAAGCAACACATCACGGCGGACACGCCGCTGGGCAAACACGATATCCGTGGCGACGACGCGTTTGTGCTGATTTCCAATGACATGACTGCCCCGCAGGCTGAGCGCCGCGCTGAGTTCCATGCGCGTAATCTGGATATCCAGATTATCCTCAACGGCACCGAAGGCATGACATTCAGCAACTTACCGGCCGGTTATATCGATACCGACTGGCTGGAAGATAAAGACATCGCGTTTCTGGCTGCCGGTGAGCAGGAAAAAACCATGATCATGCAGACCGGCGATTTCGTGGTGTTTTATCCGGGCGAAGTGCATAAGCCGCTGTGCGCCGTCGGTGAACCGGTGAACGTGCGTAAAGCGGTAGTGAAAATGAACGTCAGCGCATTGAGCGCTTCACGCTGATCGTGTAGCGTTTTGTCCGCTTGATCAGCTTCATCCGCCAGCGACGCAGCCTGCCGAGACGTTCCGGCGCTTTGAGTTTATGTTTGATCCACACCACCTGCCACGGCTGGAGTCGCATCTGGCCGTTAAACACTTCTCCGCCAATCAGATCTTTCCCTTCCACCGCCAGTTTCAGCATCTGAGAATGATCGCTGATATTGAAAATGCAGCTGATCCGATCTTCGGTTATCGGATCATAACGTTCCATGGCAAACAGCGATTTACCCAGATCGAACACGCGCTGACCGGCCTGTGGCGAAAAAGCCGGATGCTCACGGCGGTGTCTGATCAGAGCCTGTAAACCGTAAAACACGCGTGCACGCAAACCGTCCTGTTTTTCCAGTTCGGCCTCGATAGTCGGCAGATCCAGCTTTTTACGGTTAATACGGCGGTTGATCCCCGACTGATGCATCCCCTCAAGATCGTTCTCGCTGCCCAGCAGGCTGTGGATATAAATCGCCGGTACGCCGATAAACGACAGCAACAGCGCCTGCGCCGCCAGAAACTTACGCACTTTCAGCTCGGTATCGTCTTCCGGTTCGGTCAGCGCGCTGAGGTAATTGATGTTCAGTTCATACGGCGAATGGGTGCCGTCGCCGTTGTCTTTATAGGAGACGCGGCCTTCCTTACGCAGCGTTTCCTGCGCCATGAATTTGCGCTCGTCATCGCTGAGGAAGGTTTCTGTCGGACGTAAACCGATGCCGTCGTGGCTGGCAAGGAAGTTGAAATAGGTGGTGTCAGGATAGCGGGCTTCCGCGTTCAGACTCTGCGCCCATTGCGTGAGCGTGGTGGTGTCCTGACGCAAAAAGGCGTGCAAGGTCAGCGGCGGCAGCGGGAACTGATACACCATGTGCGCTTCATCGCCTTCACCGAAATAGCTGATGTTTTCGTGATGCGGCACGTTGGTTTCGGTGATGATCCGCGTGCCGGGGATCACTTCATCAAGGATCGTCCGCCAGACTTTGATAATGTTATGCGCCTGCGGCATGTGGATACAACGCGTCCCGGCTTCCTTCCAGATATACCCAATCGCATCGAGGCGGATCGACCGCCCGCCGCTGGCGGCGTACTGCAACAGCACATCGATACTTTCCAGCAGCACCTGCGGATTTTTGAAATTGATATCCACCTGATCTTCACTGAACGTCGTCCACAGATAGAGTTCGGTGCCGTCGGTTTTGATAAAAGGCGAGAGCAGCGGCGAGGCGCGCGGGCGCACGACACGGCTGTAATCCAGCTCGGGATTCGCGGCGATAAAATAATCTTTGTAATACGGATCGTCGTGCAGATAGCCTTTCATCCACGCGCTTGAGCGGGATATGTGGTTGATCACGCAGTCAAACATCAGGTTGAAATTGTGCGAAAGGTGATGAATGTCGGACCATCCGCCGAGATGTTCGTCGATTTTCCGGTAGTCGATGACGCTGAAACCGTCATCCGAACTGTAGGGGTACATCGGCAGAATATGGATATCACTGATAATGTCGCGCAGATAGGTGTTGGCGAAGTGATTGAGCGTCGCCAGCGGCGGCTGATCGCCGTGGCGGATGTTATCGCCGTAGGTAATCAGGTAAATGTTGGTGCCATCCACCCAGCGGGTGGTGCGGTGTTTGCCGTAATTCCATTTGTCGGCGAGATGCAGGATTTTTTTCAGCAGGTCGGCGATGTGTTCCCTGGGGTATATCCTGCTCAACAGGCTTTCCAGCCGCAGGACATACTCAAGATTAACTGAGCTCATATCGGTTCCTTCTTACTGCGTTTCTGTTTTTTTGTTGGATACGTTAAAACCAAAGCGCTCTAAAAAGGGTAGCTGAAAATGAGGTCTTCTGACGGGAACAGGCGGGATAAAGTGCAAAACGATGTAAAGACGGGAGCGTGCAGGAAGCGCATCCTTTCTGCACGCCGGAGAAAAATCAGAGGTTGCCAAGAGTGGCGACCATCACCGCTTTGATGGTGTGCAGACGGTTTTCTGCCTGATCGAACACCACGCTGTGACTGGATTCAAACACGTCATCGGTGACTTCCATGCCGCCGTGCAGACCGTATTCTTCTGCCATCTGCTTGCCGAGGGTGGTCTGGTCGTCATGAAACGCAGGCAGACAGTGCAGGAACTTCACCTGCGGATTGCCGGTCAGCGCCAGCATCGCGCGGTTGACCTGATAAGGACGCAGCAGAGCGATGCGTTCTTTCCAGGCTTCTTTCGGCTCGCCCATGGACACCCAGACGTCGGTATACAGGAAATCGGCATCCTTCACGCCGGTCGCGATATCTTCCGTCAGGGTGATGCTGCCGCCGTTTTCTTTGGCCAGTTGTTCGCAGGTGGCGACCAGTTCGGCTTCCGGCCAGCAGGCGGAGGGCGCGACCAGACGTAAATCCAGCCCGCATAACGCGGCGGCTTCCAGCAGGGAATTGCCCATATTGTTACGGGTATCGCCCAGATAGGCCAGACGCATACCTTTCAGTGGTTTGCCCGGCAGATGCTCCTGCATGGTCAGCAGGTCAGCCAGCAGTTGCGTCGGATGAAATTCGTTGGTTAAGCCGTTCCACACCGGTACACCGGCGTATTGCGCCAGAATTTCCACTTTTTCCTGACCATAACCACGATACTGAATACCGTCGTACATCCGGCCGAGGACGCGGGCGGTGTCTTTCATGGATTCTTTATGGCCGATCTGGCTGCCACTTGGGCCGAGATAGGTGACTTTCGCCCCCTGATCGTATGCGGCAACTTCGAAAGAGCATCGGGTGCGGGTTGAGTCTTTTTCGAAGATGAGCGCGATGTTTTTGCCTTGCAGGCTGGCTTTTTCGCTGCCGTTTTTCTTGGCGGCTTTCAGCTCTGCGGAGAGTTTCAGCAGGGACGAAATCTCTGACGGGGTAAAATCCAGTAATCTGAGAAAATGACGTTTACTCAACAAACTCATGATGTCGCTCCATAGCGCGTAAGCATTTCGGATTGAATTTAAATTCAATTTAACTGGATGAATATGCAAATACAACCCCGGCGAGAAAACTTTCTCTTTAATAGTGGAGACGCGCCCTGCGGTGTGTGAAAATAGCGTACAAACGTCACATTGATTGAGGACAGAGATATGGCAAACCGTGAATTGCTTGAAGAACAACGTGAAGAGACTCGCTTAATCATCGAAGAACTGCTGGATGATGGCAGTGATCCTGACGCGCTTTACACCATCGAACACCATTTATCTTCAGAGAAGTTTGAAGTGCTGGAGAAAGCGGCGGTCGAAGCTTTCAAACTGGGTTATGAAGTCACTGACGCTGAAGAGCTGGAAGTGGAAGACGGGTCTGTCGTGATGTGCTGTGACGTGATCAGCGAAATCGCGCTGAAAGCGGAACTGATCGACACTCAGGTTGAGCAACTGATGAATCTGGCCGAAGCCAACGGCGTCAGCTACGACGGCTGGGGCACTTACTTCGAAGGCGATGACGACGAAGAAGGTGAAGACGGCGAAGACGAAGATGTCGTTGATGAAGATGATGACGGAAAACGTCATTAATTTTTTCTGAATCTGAAACAAAAGGGCTGCTGAATAAAGCAGCCTTTTTTATTTCTGTTGCCCCCCCCCTCCTTTGTGAGACGCCTCTCGTTTGGTAAATTTCATAAACCATAAGCAAAATATGGTTAAATTCAATACACCTGCCAAAAGTTAACATACCAATTCTGAAAGATATTCTACCTCATGACGTGGAGTCAGATTATGGCAGCCGTAAAGAAATTGTCTGTTATAGAAAAACTCGGTTTTGGTATGGGTGACGCAGCTTGCGGGATTGTTTATTCCTCAGTGACGATGTTTCTGACGTACTTTTATACCGATATCTACGGGCTTTCCGCCGCTGCTGTCGGGGTAATGTTTCTGGTTACGCGCATTCTGGATGCCGTCAGCGATCCGCTAACTGGCATTATCGCGGACCGCGTGAAAACCCGCTGGGGGCATTTTCGTCCGTGGCTGATTTGGTTTGCTATTCCTTATGCCGTGCTGGCAGTTATGACCTTCACCACGCCTGATTTCGGCCATTCCGGAAAACTGCTTTACGCCTACATTACTTATTCATTGCTGATGCTGTGTTACACCTTTATCAATATTCCGTACTGCGCGCTGGGCGGTGTAATTACCACGGATGATAAAGACCGGCTGTCTGCGCAATCCTATCGGTTCACTATTTCTTCCCTGGCAGGTTTACTGGTTTCTGTCGGCACTTTGTGGCTGGTGGATTATTTCGGTAAAGAAAATCTGCAGGCCGGATATCAGGCGACGATGGCAGTAATGGGTGCGATTGCTGTTTGTATGCTGGTGTTCTGTTTTTGTTTCACCAAAGAACGGATCACGGCGGAGGATACCCGTCAGGTATCGGTGTTCAGTGACTTGAAAAATCTGCTGTCGAACGATCAGTGGCGTATTGTCGCCATCATTACCTTTTTCTCCAGCATGGCCGGGGTGATGCGCAGTTCCGCGACATTGTATTACGCGACGTATCTGATGCTGGATAAAGGACAGAGTCTGGTCAGTGGCACGGCGATGAAAAGTACGTTTATCACTACCAGCGTAGTCGGCACGATATTTGGGGCGATAGCGGCGGGGTACTTTGCCAAACGGTTTAGCACGCTGACGATGTTTAAGAATATCAATCTGCTGTTGGTCCTTGCGGGCGTGGTGATGTTTTTTGTCCCGCCGAAATACCTGCCGGTTATTTTTCCACTGTATTTCATCATTGGTTTTTTACACCAGATGTACCAGCCGTTTAAATGGAACATGATGGCTAATGCGGCGGATTATGGTGAGTGGAAAACAGGCCGGCGGATCACCGGGCTGTCTTTTTCCGGCAATCTGTTCGCCTTAAAACTGGGTATGGCTTTTGCGGGGGCATTTGTTGGCTTTTCACTGGGCTGGTTTGGCTATCATGCGGGTGCAGAAACACAGACAGCGCTGGCAACCACCGGCATTATTGGCCTTCTGACCGTTGGGCCTTCAGTGTCGTATCTGATCCTCTATTTCCTGGCTCGTTTCTACAAACTCGATGATGCCACGATGAAGAATATTCAGACCGATCTGGCGAAACGCAGTGGGGATATTGTCCGCGAGCAGGAAAATGAAGCCGGTAATCTGGATCCGGTGATGGTTGTTAAATAAGGGGGAGTTCGATATGGAGATGACTAACCACTCTGGCTGGCATGCCGATTTGGGTGACGGGCATTATCAGAATCCTGTTTTGCATGCAGATTATTCAGACCCGGATATTGTCTGTGTGGGCGACGATATTTACATGGTGGCCTCGAGTTTTAATCATATTCCGGGTCTGCCCGTGCTTCATTCAACCGATCTGGTGAACTGGAAGATTATTAACCATGTTGTGCAGCGGATTAACTATCCGGCCTATGACAGTGTGCAGCCCGGAAAAGGGATCTGGGCGCCGAGTATTCGTTATCACAAGGGCTTGTTCTGGGTGTTTTACAGCATGCCCGATGAAGGCATTTTTATGTCTTACGCCGAAGATCCGGCTAAAGACTGGAGCGAGCCGCATTGTATTAAAGCGGTGAAGGGCTGGATCGACCCTTGTCCGTTCTGGGATGAAGACGGGCGCGCATGGCTGGTTCATGCATTTGCCTATAGCCGTTCCGGGATCAAACATCAGTTACAGCTTTGCGAAATGGCTCCTGACGCAACATCATTGCTCGACCAGGGCCAAATCATTTTTGATGGCGCAGTTTCCCATCCGACCATTGAGGGGCCAAAAGTCTACCGGCGTAATGGTTGGTATTATATTTTTGCGCCTGCCGGAGGCGTCGAAAGTGGCTGGCAGACCGTATTACGCTCCCGCCAGATGAGCGGCCCGTTTGAGGTTCGCGATGTTTTGCATCAGGGCACCTCGAAAGTGAACGGTCCCCACCAGGGTGGCTGGGTGGAACTGAAAAATGGCGAATGTTGGTTTGTTCATTTTCAGGATGCCGCCCACAATGGCCGGATAGTGCATTTGCAGCCCCTGCGCTGGAACCACGACGACTGGCCGGAAATCGGCGAAGAAATGAATGCTGAAGGACTGGGGCAGCCGGTATCCATGTATGTTAAACCCGCCGTCTATCCGCACGGATTGCGATGCGATCCGCAAACGTCGGACAGTTTTGCAGAGGGGCGCTTCGGTCTGCAATGGCAGTGGCAGGCTAACCCGCAACGTGACTGGATTATCCCGTCGCCGGCGGGCCTTAAAGTGGCCTGCCGTCCATTTGGCGCACGGTCTTTATATGACACGCCACAACTGCTTTTGCAGAAATTCCCGGCACCAGAATTCACGGTGACCACACGTTTGGATCCGCATTTTAACCACGACGGTGAGCAAAGTGGTTTGATAATGTATGGCGAAAGATACGGCGCGGTTTCGGTGTGCCAGCAGGAAGGCAAGTGGGTGCTGGTGTTTGACTTCGGGTGGATGAGTGATAAAGGCGTTCTGAGCCAGGAAAGAACCGTGCTGGCGGCACTCATTCGCCATGAGGCGGTGTTCATCAGGGCAGAGGTATTGCAACGTGGCATCTGCCATTTCTTTTTCAGACAGGCCGAAACCGAAGACTGGAAAGCGGTTGCACCTCCATTAGCCATTTCTGCAGGGAAGTGGGTGGGGGCGAAAACCGGCATTTACTCGGCGGCGTCAGAAGTGAATTCTGATACGGGATACGGCGAGTTTTCATATTTCCAGATGAGCGCCCGATAATCCATAAAGCCAGCTCGCGAGAGCTGGCTATCATCTTCTTAAAGTACGTCCCCGTTACTCTCAATCACTTTCTGATACCAGCCGAAACTCTCTTTTTTCGAGCGTGCCATTGTGCCGCTGCCATCATCGTTTTTATCGACGTGAATGAAGCCATAACGTTTGCTGTATTGTCCGGTGGTAAACGACACGCAGTCGATGCAGCCCCACGGCGTATAACCCATCAGATCCACACCGTCTTCCAGCACGGCTTTTTTCATCTGCTCAATGTGCGCTTTCAGATAGGCGATGCGGTAATCGTCATGAATAACGCCATCGTCGCCCGCTTTATCAATCGCACCGAAGCCATTTTCCACAATAAACAGCGGCTTCTGGTAACGCTCGTACAGGATATTCAGGGTGTAGCGCAGACCGACCGGATCAATCTGCCAGCCCCAGTCGGAGGCTTTTACGTGCGGGTTCGGCACGCTGCCCGCAAAGCCGGACAAGCCGTTATCATCACTCGGATTGTGCGCGGAAATGGCGTTGCTCATGTAATAGCTCAGGCCGATGTAATCCGCGCAGCCGTCACGCAGCGCCTGCAAATCGCCGTCTTCCATTTTGATGTTGAAACCACGGCGCTCCCACTCTTTCAGGGCATAGGCCGGGTAATAACCGCGCATATGCACGTCGCTGAACAGGAAACGTTCGTGCATCGCCTCCACGGAATACATCACGTCGTCCGGATGGCAGGAGAACGGATACAGCGGCACCATGGCGATCATGCAGCCAATCTGGAAATCAGGGTTGATGTCATGCCCGAGTTTCACCACTTTGGCGCTGGCCACGAACTGGTGATGCAGCACCTGATACATGGTTTCTTCCGGATTTTCATGCTCGGTAAACACCACGCCGGAACAGCAATAACCGAACAGCGGGTATTTCCAGTTACGCTGGTTATTGATCTCGTTAAAGGTCATCCAGTATTTCACTTTGCCTTTATAACGCTCCATCACCACCTGACTGAAACGCACAAAGAAATCCACCACCTGACGGTTTTTCCAGCCGCCGTACTCCTTCACCAGATGCCACGGCATTTCAAAGTGGGAAAGGGTGATCACCGGCTCGATATTGTGTTTGAGCAGCTCATCAAACATGTCGTCATAGAATTGCAGACCGGCTTCATTTGGCTGTAATTCGTCACCGTTCGGGAAGATACGCGTCCAGGCAATCGAGGTGCGGAAGCATTTGAAGCCCATCTCAGCGAATAACGCGATGTCTTCTTTGTAGTGCGAGTAGAAATCGACAGCTTCGTGGTTCGGATAGCTGTAACCGTCCAGCACGCCGTCGGTCATCACGCGATCCACGCCGTGCGCGCCGCCGGAAAGGACGTCACAAATGCTGATGCCTTTGCCGCCCTGGTTCCAGCCGCCTTCAACCTGATGCGCCGCAACCGCGCCGCCCCATAAGAAATCTTTTGGTAACTGATGACTCATTCCGTTCTCCCTTGATGCGGGCGGAAACTCCCGCCCGATACACTGTAATTTAAGACTTAATTCATTTCGGCCTGTGTGGCGCGTCGGGTTTCTGCCTGCACTTTTTTGGTCGCGGCAACGTCGGGTTCATCTTTAAATCCGACCAGCCAGGTGAACAGCGCGCCAAGCACAAAGGCGACGGTAATCGACAGCAGGAAGCCGAGGAACTGCGGCATGTGGCCTTCTTTGAAGAACACCGGCAGCACGGCGATACCCGGCAGGCAGTAACTCCAGGAAACGGCATTAAAGGAACCGGCAATTGCACCGCCGATACCGCCCGCGACACAGCTGCACAGGAAAGGTTTTTTCAGGCGCAGCGCCACACCGTAAATGGCGGGTTCGGTGATACCGAACAGGCCGGTGACGCCAGCCGACAATGAGATACCTTTCATTTCGCGGCTGCGGGTTTTCAGGTACACGCCGAACATGCTGCCGGTCATCGCGAAGACAGCTGACGCCTGCAGGCCGGTGAAGGTGTCGTAACCCAGTGTGGCGTAGTTGCCAACGGTAACCGGCGTAATGCCCCAGTGAACGCCCAGCGTTACCAGTGGCTGCCAGAACGCACCGACCACGAATCCGGCAATGGTCGGGCTGAGGTGATAGAGGTAGTTATACACGCCGCCAATCGCGCCACCAATCAGGTTACCGACCGGGCCAAACACCAGCAGGGTCATCGGCACCATAATGGCGATACAGAACATCGGCGTGAACAGGTTACGGATCACCACCGGCAGCACTTTATTGAAGAAGTGTTCGATGTACGACATCGCCCAGACCATCAGAATGATCGGGATAACCGACGCGGTGTAACTGAGGTATTTCACCGGAATACCGAGGAAATCCAGCGTCGGCGCGGACACCGGAATACCGACCACGTTTTGCAGAATATTGGCGATATCAGGATTGCTCACGGCTTCACGCATCAGTTGCTGCATGGCCGGATCGGCGGAATTGATCGACGTGATTTTAAACGCCGTCAGCATATTCATGTAATCAGGGCTGATCAGCGCGCAGGCCGTAATCACCGCTGTGAAAGGATTGACGTTGAATTTTTTCGCGGCAGTGAACGCAATCATTACCGGCAGGAAGGTAAACGCCGTCCATGACACAAAGTTGAGAATACGGTAGGTGCCGCTGTTGGCGTCCATAATCCCGATGGCGGCCAGGAAGGAAATAATCCCCTGCAAGATACCGCAGGCGGCCAGCTGATAAAGGAAAGGGGTAAAGATGCTGGAGATCACGTCCATCACGCGGCTGACGATGCCGACATTGGGCGCGGAGACCGGGGCGTTTTCATCAATCTCAATCAGTTTCAGCACCTGCTTATAGGCATCGCTGACATGGTTGCCGATAACGACCTGCATCTGACCGCCGGCCTCAATCACGGTAATCACGCCTTTTACCCGTTTTAATTCTTCTTTATCGACGGCTTTATTATCTTTAAGAACGAAACGTAATCGGGTTGCACAATGTGTGACGCTAATCACATTATTATCGCCGCCAATATATTTAACAATATCCTGAGCTGTTTGAGCGTAATCAATGGCCATTATTTATTATTCTCCTGCGGGTATACAGAGGTGAGCTTTTTTGTTGTTTTACTCGTTGGCAGGAGTGTAGCAAAAGAAAGGGTATTGTCACGATATAACAAAAAACAGGTTGGGTGATTTGTTACATCTTAAAAACACCCTGTTTTTTCATTGCGCTGTGTCACGTTTTATTAAAGGTAATTTTTTTCCGATGGTCTCGATAATATAAAGTACCGGGATCTGAGTGGTAATATTGTATTCCCCCTCAAGCACAATTTGCGGCATGTGATAGGAGATGTTGAGGTCTGCCATCCGCGCCAGTGTTGAGGTTTCACTGTTGGTCAGGCTGATGATCTTGCAATTGTGCTGACTGAACTGAGTGGCGAAACGCAGCACTTCTTCCGTTTCACCGGAAACAGAAAGAATAATCGCAATGGCGTCTTTATACATGTCGCTGTTGATCGGGAAATAAGGATCATCGATAAAGGTGCTGAATTTACCGACGTTAGAGAAAAAACGTGCGCTGTATTTTCCTAATGAACCCGATGTCCCGACGCCGACAAATATAATGCGTTGCGCCCCGGCAATCTGGCGGGCTGCATTATCTAATAATTCATCGAATTCGCTGTTATTAATGCTTTTAAAATAACTGATGATCTCGCTGATCCCAAAAGACACCGGCGGTTTTTCTTCATGTTCTAAAAACAGTTTAAAACGGATACGAAACTCGGAGTAACCTTCGCAGTCCATTTTCTTGCAGAAGCGCAACACCGTGGTGGTGGACACCCCGGCGGCATCCGCCAGTTCGCGAATGGTCATGTACATCACTTTATCGCCGTTTTTGACGATGTAGTTGTAAACCGTCAGCTCCAGTTCGTTTAACGCTGAAATGGCTTTATGTGTGAACATTCAGATGCCTGTTTGCAAAGAGCTAATAAAGAACGAAAACGGTGTCAGAGATGTTTTAACATCGTCACTTCACAATCGACATGGCCGGTGTTGCCGAGTGCGCTGTCAATGTGGTGGAAACCCAGACGCTCATACAGGGCGATGGCCTGTGTCAGGCTGGCAGTGGTTTCCAGATAGCAGCGGCCAAAGCCCTGCTGGCGCGCATGTTCAATGGCCTGTAATGCCAGACGTTTTGCCAGCCCCTGACCGCGCAGCGCAGGCATGAAATACATCTTCTGCAATTCACAGAGATCGTTATCCGCACCGGATAACGGCGCAACACCGCCGCCGCCCGCGACCACACCATCAAGTTCCACCACCCAGTAAGCACAGCGCGGCTGACTGTAGGTTTCAAACAGGTGATCCAGATTGGGATCAGCCACGGTATAGCCTTTATCGGCGGTCAGGCCAAATTCGGCAGAAACGTGGCGGATCACGTTGGCGATGGCAGCATTATCTTCATGGCGGATCGGGCGCACCAACACGCTGACAGGCAGGGAGGTCGTCATGTTACTCACTCAGTTTCTATAACAGGCAATCAAACAGACCGTTTTAATACCATTTTAGGGCGTGCCGATGCAACGCCGCAGGCGTTCTCCGGCGGTTTTACTTAACTCAAATGAGAACTTTTTTCATTGGCAGACGCAATAATCCATTGCCTGAAAGTACAGGTACATGATTAAATCTTCATCGTTACACAATGTGCTATGCCCCTTTCTTTATTTTAAGAAAGGCGGTTTCCCATTCCTTTCAGGACGAAAGATAAAAATGTCAGATAATAATCAATTCAACGATAACCTTCATCAGGTTCGTTTTCATGGCAAGGGCGGAGAATATTTCGCAATATGGCTGGTTAATGCATTATTAACCATCATCACTCTGGGGATTTATTCGGCATGGGCGACCGTTCGCCGTCGTCGTTATTTCCTGGGAAATACCGAAATTAATGGCGACCGGTTTGATTATCATGCCAAACCCATTCAGATATTGAAAGGGCGTTTGCTGTTGGTGGGCGGTATTATCGTTTTCTATATTCTGGCCGCAATATTACCTCAGCTGGCATTGCTCATCGCGCTGGCCTTCCTCGCGTTGTTGCCGTGGGTGGTGATCCGCAGCTGGCGTTATAACGCGATCATGACCAGTTACCGTGGCGTGCGTTTTAACTATCACTGCAAAGTCGGGCGTGCTTACTGGACAATGTATCTGTGTCCGATTCTGTTAATGCTGGCGCTGTATATTCCGATCACGGCCGTGGTATTAATTGCCGTTCAGATGGCCAGTATCAGCGCGATCCTGATCAGTGTGGTGTTAGTGGCGGTGGCATTGGTACCGGGCGTGGCCGCGGTGCAGGGTATTATCAGCGCCATGACTCACGACCTGTATGTGAATAATCTCTTTTTCGGAAATACCGCTTTCCGCGCTGATCTGAAAAAAGCGGCGTTTATTAAATACAGCCTGCTGGGCATTGTTTTATTCCTGCCTTTCCTGATCGTCGCCCTGTGGCTGATGGGATCATTCTTCACCACGCTCTTACAAATGGCGTATATGGGCGGCATGTCTGAGGACATGGCGGGTGCGATGCTGATGAGCAATTTATTCAGCTTTATCCTGGCCTTCGTCATTATGTTTGTCGGCGCACTGGTCGTGGCGAGCTATCAGGTGGTCGCGGTGCGTAATTACGTCTTTAACCAGACGCAAATCGGTGACCGCGTCAGACTGCGCTCTTCCATGAAAACCGCCTCTTATCTTGGCCTGCTGTTCACCAATGCCTTGATTGTGGTGTTTTCGCTGGGGCTGGCGACGCCGGTCGCGCATGTCCGCTCCGCACGTTATATGGCGGCCTGCACGGCGGTGACTGGTGATTTGTCGCTGCTGGAAGTTCAGGCGCATACCGACAATGCCAATACCGCCGTGGCGGAAGAAGTCGCTCAGGCGTTTGATCTCGGCGTCGGAATGTAATGCATGATCATTGAAGGCTTTTATCAGCCTCCGGGACGGGCAGCACGTGAGGCTGCCCGCCTTTTTTTGGCGGATGACCCGCGCCTGACGCTGGAAGCTGAAAACCTTAACCCGACGTTTTCTCTCAGCGATGTCGAAATATCTGATGCGCTGGGGACGATCCCGCTGTTTCTGACGTTCCCCGATGGCGGCCGTTTTGTGCCTGCCAGTGACAGCGCGTTCCGCCACTGGTTGCGCCAGCACCGCAGGCCGGGCTGGATATACCGCATGGAAAGCCATAAACGCGGTGTGCTTCTCACACTGGCAGCGACCTGCGTGTTGGTGGCCTTTTATATCTGGGGCGTGCTGCCGTGGGTAAGCAATGTCATTGCGCAGCGAATACCGACGACGATTGAACAAAATCTCGGGCATCACACACTGACACTTTTGAGAGCCAGTGATTTCCAGGATTCGACGTTGCCTGAAGAAAAGCAGAAAGCCCTTCAGCAGCTCTTTCAGCAGGTGACGCCACCTTCATTACGCCATGACCGTACCCCGGTCAGACTGAAGCTAATGAATATTCCGGACGTCGCCAATGCCTTTATGCTGGCGGATGGCACGCTGATCCTCAGCGATAAACTGGTGGCACTGAGCCCCGGAGATGATGCCCTGGCGGGTGTTATGCTGCACGAAATGGGTCATCACGCTTACCGCCACCCGATGCGCATGCTGGTGAGGTCTTCGCTGGTCTCTCTGACGTTGTTGTGGATGACGGGGGATGTGAGCGGTATCGGCGATACCCTGTTGCAAACCGCATCACTGGCGAATGAGTTACAGTTTTCGCGCGGGATGGAGCGTGAAGCGGATGACTGGGCAATAGCTGAAATGCAGCGGGAAGGGCGTTCGCTGGAACCGATGGCTGAGATTTACAGCCGGTTATCTGCAGAGGGGCAGGATGAGAAAATAAAGGGATATTTGCCTGACTGGCTGAGTACGCATCCGGCTATGGCGTCGCGAATAGAGCATATCAGGGAGGCTGAGAGGGAGTAGATGTTGTCCGTAAATGTGTCTGACGGATTAGGGCCAAGAACCCGTCAGACGCTAACGATTATTCGTAGGTTATGGTGAAGTTCGCGACCGCTTTTGCTTCTCCGGCTTTGATAACCTGGTCAGTTCGTATATATGCCGCCGTTAAAGGAATATTGAAAGTGCCTTCTTTAGTCGTTTTGGTGACAAATGTTTTTGTATCGAATTCAACCGGCTTATCATTCATTTTCAATTGAATACCGACACCTTCTGCCCCACCTTCGGCTAAATCGATAATTCCATTACCCAGAGAAGAGAGCGCATCAAATTTGATATTCACCGTGGTATCAGTATGACATTGCAGTGGGATCTGGACATTCACCGGGGTAAGGGTTGAATTTATACCGCCAAAATCTTCTTTTTGGGCAACACCCATCGGTACAGGGATCGCGCTTGACCCCGTGATTTCACACGAACGCGCCTTCACAACTACAGTGCCGATTTCCACTGAAAATACTTCTTTTGTGCCAGCACTGTCTTCAAAAGACACTTGCGTTAATTTTCCTGGTGTTACACTGCCGGGTACGATGTCTCCTGTTTTAACGAAATTAACCTCTACCTTTCGAATAACAATCGGGGTAGAACCGTCTCCGCTAAGATTCTTAATATTATTGTTGGTGGGTACGAGTTCATTGTTTATTAACACCCGGATCCCTACCCCGGTAACACCGCTTTTATAGGTAGTACTGTCATATACCGGAAAAGTGCCAGTTGTATATTGGCGGTAATCACCAGTACAACTGTTAGCCAGCGTATATCGCTGGCTCATACTATAGCCTCCGAGTACGGCACCTACGGGCAGGTTTCCTGTATCCGCAATTTCCTGGTTGAGCGTCAATTTTCCGAATGTTGCAGGGTAATCACAAACGCCCAGTGCCATGGCATTATGCGTGCCACAGATCAATAGCAGCACGGCCAGCAGCGACCGCAGACTATTATTTGCGGTGCCTAATTTTTTTATATTTCCAATGAAATTATTCATTTTACTTCCTTATGCCTTAGTGGCATTGCGCCGTAATTTGTTTGATCAGCGCAGACGGGTCACTGTTATTACTGACTGTCAGCGAGTAAGCGCCTTTACATTGCTCGTTGCTGCCGTTGCCCCATTTCGCCATGATGTTGCCGGTTTCCGGCAGGCCGGTCAGGTAGACTTCGCCGTTGTCACTGACAATGCCGGTGACGGTGCTGTCGTTATCCAGCAGGCTGACGGTGGCACCGAACGGCACCGGTTTACCCATAAACAGCATCTGCACTAAGGCACGCTGACCGACGCGGGTTTTGAAATCTGCACGCACTACCGCGCCACGGGTTGGAATAACTGTCTGGCTGTTCATGTCCATATCCACATCATCACCAAAGCTTTCCGTTTCCAGCGTCACGCTGTTTTTACGGTATGGCTGGGCGTACGGCACCACGGCATAGCCACGCCAGTCGGTATGGACACCGCTGTTGTTTTCGACATCAACGTCATCGGCTCCCGGCGCTTTCACCAGCGCGATGGTATCGCCCAGCGGTTGGGACAGCGTGATGCCGTTTTCGTGGATCAGTACGCCGCCCTGAATACCGTAGCTCCACTGGCGGGTATCCTGGTCATAGCTGTAACCGAGGCTGCCTTCGCCGGAGCCGCCTTTGTAATCCATGCTGGCATTACCGGACGTGCCGTTGCCCTGATTTTCATACCCCTGCTGCGCGGAATAACTCAGGTTTTTATCATCCAGCAAGGTGCCGCTGATACCGGCCTGCTGAACGGTCGAGCCGTGGCGTTTGCTGCTCATGCTGTAGGTTGCCCAGGTGCCGGAAGGCCCCATGAACTTGTCGAGCGGTACGGACATGTTGAACGCAAATACCTGATCTGCCTCGGTCATGCCCGGGTTTTTCGAGTAGTTGTAGTTAAAGCCGTAACTGATGCCGTAAATGCTGGTGTTGTAACCGAGCTGCAACAGCTTCTCTTTACCGTCGCCGCCCCAGTAATCCTGCTGGCTGCCGCTGACATAAATCGAACCGTAGTCACCCATCGACTGGTTGATGGACAACTGCATTTTGCTGCGCTGGTTGTGCGAGCGGTTGTAGTTGTCGAAATCGCTGTCCGTCTCATGCTGGTAATCCTGCACGTCCTGGAAGGCGTAATACCCTTCGGTGGAGTAGCGGTAACCGGCGATTTGCAGGTTGGTATCGGTCGCTTCAAAGTTCTTGGCATACATCGCCCGGTAAGACTGGCCTTTTTTGGTGCCAATCGACTCATCATCGAATTCGCTGGTGGCCTGCGTGGCATCAAAGGACACCGCACCGACGGAACCTAAGTCGAAACCGACGCCGACGTTAGCCGCACGATAGTTTTCGGCGTACTGAATACCGCCGTAAACGGTGGTGCGCGCCGTCAGACCGTAGATATTTGACAGCTGAATAAAGTTCGGTGTCTGCGTATCGTCATTACCTGAGCGGTATTTACCCAATGCCAGGTTGTATTTGAAGCGATGTTCACGCTGCAAAATTGGCACCGAGCTGCTGGCAATGGTGAATTTGGTGGTGGTGCCGTCAGATTCGGTCACCGTCACTTCCATATCACCGCCGTTACCGGACGGATAAAGGTCGGTAATCGCAAACGGCCCCGGCGACACGTTGGACTGGTAGATCACATAGCCGTTCTGCCTGATGGTGACCTGCGCGTTCGATTTGGCGATACCGCGCACCGTTGGCGCAAACTGGCTCATGGAATCCGGCAGCATCTGGTCGTCAGAGGCCAGTTGCGCACCGGTAAACTGCACGCTGTCAAACACGTCAGACGGTGTGGAGTATTCACCGAGGGTCAGTTGTCCGCCCTGCAGGAAACGCACGTCACGCTGCACGTAGGTGTTAATCGACTCAAACTTGCTGGTGTTAGTGTCGTCGCCGCCGTGCGAGCCTTCGGTTTGCTGATTGCTGTAAGTCGAATAGTTACGCAGACGCCACGCACCCAGGTTTGCCCCGCTGCGCAGGTTCACGAAATTGCTCTTTGACTGACCGCTGCCGTCGCGCTGGGTGGTCGAACCGGAATAGCTGTAATTGAGCATAAAGGCGGCGATGCCGTTATCCCAGCGCTTCGGGTCAACCGAGTTGCGCGGACGCATGCTGACGCCGATTTGCGGCACGGTAATGTCATAACGCTTACGGTTTAAGTCCAGATTCTCGGTGGCCAGCGGCACGTACGTACTCAGCGGCTTCGTCAGCCTGGCATCAGGGGCAACGGCTTTCAGCTCCGGGAAGGCGTCCAGCTTGACGCCGTACTCCGCCATCTCCGCAGGGGTGATCGCCCCATAGAGTTTGCCCGGTGCATCCGGCAGGCTGACGAACTCGATGTTACGTGAGTCCACCTGCTGGTTATTCAGGTAAATATCGACCTGATAGGTGCCGGGCATCTGGCCGCCTTTTTCGGCGAAATAATCCAGATTGACGTTTTCCAGATCGCCACCGCCGCCAACGTTTTTAAGCATTTCCGCGTTAAAGGTTTCAGCCGAAAAAGCTAAGCCGGGCAAAGATAACAATATGAAAAATGATAAGGGTGTTAATAAAAAGGAGCGGGCAGCCGAATGACTTTTCAGTGCGCCGCGCCTGTTTTTATTACCTTTTCTTCTGGTGCTGTCTTTTTCCTGACGACTTTTAATATTGTTATTTTCCATAATAAACAGACATTCCCGATTCTAATCTTTCGACTTTATTAAATTGATGCTTTGGCTTTTTCTGTCAGTCCGCCAAAATCATTAATAGCCTGCCAGCTGATACTGTTGCCCATCGGTGCATTGTCAATTTTTGTGGAAGACTTTGGTGGAACCATAAAGCCTTCTTTTAAGTCTTTACCGTTAATGCTGACTTTGGTCAGATTGACATAATAAGGCGTCGGATTGTTGGCGGTTAAACCATTGCCTGAGCGGGAGAAAGTAATTTGCTGCCAGGCTTTTGCGATCGCTTCTTTATTATTTAATGCTGTCGGGCGATAGATCAGTTTGATACGGGTATTAATAGAGAACTGAAGAGAGTTCTTTTCTTTTGCAGCAGGAGGGATTGCCAGCGTATTCAGCCAGTAAACAGACTCTTTGTCCTGCGGTAAGGACGATGAGGTTTGCGTGATACGGATGGAGTTATCCTGACCTGGTTCGATGCGGAACAACGGAGGGGTGGTAATAAACGGAACTTTTTCACCTTCTTTATCAGCACTCACCCAGGAGCGAATAAGGTATATATTCGAGTCTTCGGTGTTTTTAACAGAGAGTGAGGCTTCTTTTGCATTACCGTTATAAATAACGCGCGTGGCACCTACAGAAAAACCGGCGAATGAAGGAGAAGATAATGCGATGAGTAATAATGAAAGTACGGATTTTTTTAAAATAGTCATCATTAACCTTGGGAGTTAAAAGTTAGAATTAATAATCTCACTGTAATTGGGCTGGCATTAGATGAAATGGCTGAGTATTACCTCAGCCATTTTATTAAAAAACACACTGATTACAGAAATATTACTCGTAAGACATGGTAAAGGTTACTGGCACATCAACAGTACCTTCAACAGCAGGGCTTTCTGCTGAAGTTTTAGTTAAACCAACGAGGTAGTTCAACGTATTCTCACCAGCAACAATGGCTTTATCATTGCCGAATGCTTTTGGTGTAATAACAGCACCAGTATCAGCATCAGAAATCATAATACCCACGTAACGTGCAGTTGAGTTACCTACAAATGCATTTGGGACGAGACCGGAAGTTGTACCATCCAGTTTAATTTTAGCAACAGAAACGCCTTCAGGGCAGCCAGCGAGGGTGATGCTGAAAGGTTTTTGCAGTGATGCGTTGGTGGAACCCACAGCGACTGAATCTATAGATGCAGCTGCGAAACTATCAAAGGTCACAGGAATGACTGTGCTGTTTGCAGCAACAGAACAAGAGCTGGAAGTCACTACACCAGAGAAGTTCAGGGAACCATCATCTGCCTGAGCAGCAGAAACACCCAGGCCCAACATAACAACTACAGCAGCACTTAATTTTTTCATATTCATGGTCGGTTTAATCCTTTTAACCAAATTCTATTAACTTGAGGTTTTATTTGTCAGCAAGTTAATAAATCGGGAAATATTAGTTGTAAGACAGAGTGAAGGTAGTTGTTGCGTTGAAAGCACCACCGGTTACAGCATCCGCTGTAGACATTGCGGCCGCTTCCAGATTTATAGTTGCAGTGCCAGCTTCAGCATCAATTGGTGCAGCAGCGGAAGCAGAATGCATTGGGATCAGGTCGCCACCTTTGTTATAAAGAGCGATACCCAGGCCTGATGCGATAGAATCAGCAGACAGTGCCAGCAACTGGTTATTGGTTGCATCAGCAGCGCCGTTTGCAGCAAACATTACGCCAGTCTGAGACAGCGGGCAGCCGGTCAGGTTAAGCGTGATATCTTGCTTAGGGGAAATGCTACCAACTGCAGTAAAATCTGCTGCTGACAGAGTACCCATTGGCACGTCTGTTGTGCTGCTTGGGTCAACAACACAAGAACTTGCAATAACAGTACCTGTTACATTCAGGACGCCGGTATCGCCAGCATTTGCACCCATTGCTGCAACCATACCGGCAGCCAGTACACTCATTTTAAAAAACGAAGTCATTTTCATTACTATTCCTTTATTTAACAAAAACACACTCTTGATATAAGAGTTAGTGGGGGAAGATAAAGAAGTAAATAAGCCGGCACCCTTTATCGTTGGAGCGCATTATTCCTAGTTGTCGTCGTAATCGCCATGGCATACGCTGAATGTACTATTCAGTAAACTTAAGAACAGATATATCCGTATGAATCATGGCGTATTTATACGATATTTTTATTTTTGATGGAATATGATGGATTTTAATTTAAGTTCTTTAAAGGTATGATTCAGTAAAGTTTATTTTGTATTTTATTATGTCTAATGTATCTGTTTTGAGTGTCATTATCTGTTGATTTTATTTGCATGATTAAATTAAAACATTAGATATTCTGATTAATATATTCAAAACAAAATCCGGTTTGGAGACCAAAAATTGAAAATCTTGACTATGATTGATGTTGAGAATACGAATTCCCGTATTTCACCAGAAATCAGGGGACTGGACAGGATGAAAGAAAACACACTCACCGATCGTTTTAAAATGGTGAAGAACTTTGACCTCAATCTTTTAACCACTTTTGAGGCTGTTTTCATTCATCGCAGCGGAACCAAAGCTGCAGATGCACTGGGTATCACCCCTTCAGCTGTCAGCCAGGCGCTCGGGCGTTTGCGTGTTCATTATAATGACGCGTTGTTTATCCGGGACGGAAAGGCACTGGCACCGACCACTGTCGCCATTGGAATACACGAAGGTCTGGCGGATGCGTACGATAACTTAGTCGCTAAACTGCAGAATATCTCGTTTGATTCCGTGCCAACCCGTCTTGTTGCCCATTGTTCAGCATATCTTTCCACTTTTACGCTGAATGTCATGCGCAGCGTGCTGGATGAGATTGCGCCCGATTGTGAGATTGTTCACAGCATCAGTAATAACTCGATTACTGAAATTGAAGACGCGCTGATTTTCCGTAAAGCCGATATTATTTTTGACGTTCATCCGCATATCGGACATTCGCGCGTCAGTCAGCAAATATCCAGTGAGGTGCCGGTGGTCATTTGCCGTCAGCCACATCCGCGTCTCGACGGAACATTGAGTATTGAGCTGGCGCAGAATGAAACGTATACGTTTCTGGATTCCGAGAGCGCAAGCCTGTTGTCTAACCGTCTTGATGTGCATTCTATGATGAGACAGGAGCGGGTATGCCGGTTTATCAGCCCGTCCTTACTGACGATTATGTCGATGGTGGAAGCGTCCGATATGCTGGCTTTCGTGCCGGAACGTTTTTATGAAAAAATGAAAAATGCGTTCAATGTGCAGAAACTGGATGTCGATTTCACGATGCCGACTCAGCCGGTTTATATGGTGTACAACAAGGCCGCTCTGAATAACCAATTTTTTGCCACCCTGGTGAAAAAGATGCATGACATCTTTCAGCTGGAATTGCAGAGAAACGCCAAACGCTGAGCCGCGCGGAGAGAATAAAAAAAGCCAGTCAGGTTTCCCCGACTGGCTTTTTTATTTTCCGCACCTGAGTGATCAGGTGCAGTGGTGATTACAGCGCAGCAATCGTGGCTTTCTGCTCAGCCAGTTTCACTTTCGCATCACCGCAGGCCGCCAGACGTTCGCGTTCTTTGGCGACAACGGCTTCAGGGGCACGCGCCACAAAACCTTCGTTAGACAGCTTGCCTTCGATGGATGCGATCTCGCCATCCAGTTTCGCCATCTCTTTATCCAGACGCGCCAGCTCGGCTTCTTTATCAATCAGACCTGCCATTGGGATCAGCAACTCAGCGCCTTCCACCAGTTTGGTGACAGACACCGGGCCTTTGTCGCCAGCCGGCAGAATGGTGATGGATTCCAAACGCGCCAGAGACTTAATGAAGCTCAGGTTCTGTTCCACACGACGCTGTGCATCGGCACTCGCGCCGCGCAGCAGCAGTTCCAGTGGCCTGGCCGGAGACAAGTTCATCTCGGCACGCACGTTACGGATAGCGATGATCGCCTGTTTGATCCACTCGAGATCGGCCAGCGCCAGTTCGTCCGCTTTCGCTGCGTCAAATTCCGGGAAAGGCTGCAGCATGATGGTTTCCGCAGTAATGCCTTTCAGGGATTTCACGCGCTGCCAGATGGTTTCGGTGATGAACGGAATGATCGGATGCGCAAGACGCAGCAGACCTTCCAGCACTTCCACCAGCGTATGACGGGTGCCGCGCAGTTGTGCTTCGCTGCCCCCGTTCATGACCGGCTTGGTCAGCTCCAGATACCAGTCGCAGAACTGGTTCCAGGTAAATTCATACAGAATGCTGGCAGCCAGATCGAAGCGGTAGTTGTCCATCGCTTCACGGTAAGATTTCACTGTGCGGTTATATTCCGCCAGGATCCAGCGGTCAGCCAGTGACAGCTCAAGTTCGCCACCGTTCAGGCCACAATCCTGATCTTCGGTGTTCATCAGCACGAAGCGGCTGGCGTTCCACAGCTTGTTACAAAAGTTGCGGTACCCTTCAAGACGCTTCATGTCCCAGTTGATGTCACGGCCGGTAGACGCCAGTGCCGCCAGCGTGAAGCGCAGGGCATCAGTACCGTGCGGTTCGATGCCGTTCGGGAATTGCTTCTCGGTGCGCTTGCGGATTTTCTCTGCCAGCTGCGGCTGCATCATATTGCCGGTACGTTTTTCCAGCAGGTCTTCCAGCGAGATACCGTCGATCATATCCAGCGGATCGATAACGTTACCTTTGGACTTGGACATTTTTTGTCCTTCGTCGTCGCGGATAAGACCGGTCATGTAAACGGTGTTGAACGGAACCTGCGGCTTGCCGTTTTCGTCTTTCACGAAGTGCATGGTCATCATGATCATGCGCGCGATCCAGAAGAAGATGATGTCAAAGCCACTCACCACGACGCTGGAAGGGTGGAAAGCTTTGAGGTCAGGCGTCTGCTCTGGCCAGCCCAGTGTGGAGAATGTCCACAGACCGGAAGAGAACCAGGTGTCGAGCACGTCTTCGTCCTGCGTCAGCACAACGTCGGCGGCCAGATTGTTTTCGCTGCGCACTTCCGCTTCGTCACGGCCAACAAACACGTTGCCTTCGGCGTCATACCACGCCGGAATGCGGTGTCCCCACCACAGCTGACGGGAAATACACCAGTCCTGAATGTCACGCATCCAGCTGAAGTACATGTTCTCGTATTGCTTCGGTACGAACTGAATGTCGCCTTGCTCAACGGCTTCGACCGCCACTTTCGCCAGCGGCGCAGTACGCACGTACCACTGGTCAGTCAGCATCGGCTCGATTACCACACCGCCACGGTCGCCGTAAGGTACGGTCAGATCGTGAGGTTTGATTTCTTCCAGCAGACCGGCTTCGTCAAACGCAGCGACCACGGCTTTACGCGCGGCGAAACGTTCAAGGCCACGGAACTGCTCAGGGATCTGGTTGCTGCACGCGTCAGTTTCTTCGCCATTGGTGTCGAAGATTTCAGCGGTCTGGCGGATATCGCCATCGAACGTCAGGATGTTGATCATCGGCAGGCCGTGACGTTTACCGACTTCATAGTCGTTAAAGTCATGCGCAGGGGTGATCTTCACGCAGCCGGTGCCTTTTTCCATATCGGCATGTTCATCGCCAACAATCGGAATACGACGGCCTACCAGCGGCAGAATGATTTCTTTGCCGATCAGATCTTTATAACGCGGGTCTTCCGGGTTAACGGCCACGCCGGTATCACCGAGCACGGTTTCCGGACGGGTCGTCGCCACCACCAGATAATCTTTGCCTTCAGCGGTTTTCGCGCCGTCAGCCAGCGGATAACGCAGGTGCCACATGGACCCTTTGGATTCGCGGTTTTCAACTTCGAGGTCAGAGATCGCGGTGCGCAGTTTCGGATCCCAGTTCACCAGACGTTTGCCACGGTAAATCAGATCTTCTTTGTACAGACGCACGAACACTTCACGCACGGCGTTGGACAGACCTTCATCCATGGTGAAACGTTCACGTTCCCAGTCCACGGAGTCGCCCAGACGGCGCATCTGACGGGTAATGGTGCCACCGGATTCGGCTTTCCATTCCCAGATTTTATCGATAAACGCATCACGGCCGTAGTCGTGACGGGTTTTGCCTTCTTCGGCCGCGATTTTACGCTCAACCACCATCTGCGTTGCGATACCCGCATGGTCAGTCCCCGCCTGCCACAGGGTGTTTTTACCCTGCATGCGCTGATAGCGGATCATGGCGTCCATGATGGTTTGCTGGAAAGCATGACCCATGTGCAAGCTGCCGGTCACGTTCGGCGGCGGGATCATGATGGCAAAGCTTTCTTTACTGGTATCACCATGCGGCTTGAAATAGCCCTGTTGTTCCCAGTGCTCGTAAAGCGGCTGCTCGATGTCTTGCGGGTTATATGTCTTATCCATTTCGCTTCGTATTTTCGTCGGTCGATGTGGTGACTGAGGGCGGCGTGGCCGTCGTCAAAGAGAAACCCACGCTGCGATAGGCTTTGTAGCGTTCGCGCGCAAGTTGTTTAAGGGAATCTTCGTAAGGAACGAAGTCTACCACTTCATGGAAAGCAGTAGCAAAATCTGCAAATTCTGGCAGCAGGCTGATCAGCAAGTCGCGCGGCGCATTGCCGCGTTTTCCCGGCCAGCATAATTCCACCGGCGCGCCAAAACGTGGGCCTTCGCCTGCCAGATTATGGGGCACAAAATGGCCGGGTTCGCGCTTCCATAACGCTTCATCCAGACGTTCAGCCTGTTTCTGATCTTCACAGGCCAGCAGAACACGTTTGCCCATCCGGTAACGTTCAGCGGCGACCTGACAGGCCAGGGCTTCGTGCGAGCTAAGCTCGCCACTGGCATCCGGCGCGTCGAGAAGAAAAAAGGTAGCCTGTTTCATGATGAGTTCACTGTGCTGCTGAGAAAAAAACAGGGGCGCAACTGGTGCGCCCGCCTGTGAAGGGTCTGGCGAACCAGACCCTGATAGTGAAGATTATATCTTATTTAACGCAGGAATCACTCATCGCCATCAAGGCCGGCGCGGTTGAGCAGGAACTGTGACAGCAACGCCACCGGACGACCGGTCGCGCCTTTGTTCTTGCCTGAACGCCACGCGGTACCGGCGATATCCAGATGTGCCCAGCTGTATTTACGGGTGAAGCGCGACAGGAAGCAACCGGCGGTAATCGCACCGCCTGCGCGGCCACCGATGTTCGCCATATCCGCAAAATTAGAATCCAGCTGTTCCTGATATTCATCAGCCAGCGGCAGACGCCATGCGCGGTCGCCCGCCTGTTCGGACGCGCCGATCAGTTCATGGGCCAGCGGATTGTGGTTCGACAGCAAACCGGTGATGTGATGGCCGAGGGCAATCACGCACGCGCCGGTCAGCGTGGCGACATCAATTACCAGCTCAGGATCGAAACGCTCGACGTAGGTCAGCGCATCGCACAATACCAGACGGCCTTCAGCATCGGTATTAAGCACTTCGACCGTTTGCCCGGACATGGTGGTCAGAATGTCGCCCGGACGGAATGCCTGGCCGCCAGGCATGTTTTCACAGCCCGCCAGCACGCCAATCACGTTCAGCGGCAGATTCAGTTCAGCGACCACACGCATCGCGCCGTAAACCGCCGCGGCACCGCACATGTCGTACTTCATTTCATCCATGTCAGCGGCAGGTTTAATGGAAATACCGCCGGAGTCGAAGGTCAGACCTTTGCCGACGAGCACGATAGGCTTAGCGTCCGGATTAGGATTCCCTTTATATTCCATCACCGACATCAGCGATTCGTTTTTCGAACCCTGACCTACCGCCAGATAGGCATTCATTCCCAGCTCTTTCATCTGCTGCTCGCCGATAACGCGGGTCGTGATGTTAGTGCTGAACGCATCGGCAAGCTGACGCGCCTGTGACGCCAGATACGCGGCGTTACAGATGTTCGGAGGCATGTTGCCGAGATCTTTCGCCGCTTTGATACCGGCTGAGACCGCCAGACCGTGGGCAATGGCGCGTTCGCCGCTGGTCAGTTCACGGCGGGTGGGCACGTTGAAGACCATTTTACGCAGCGGACGGCGAGGTTCGGTTTTATTGCTTTTCAGCTGATCGAAGGTGTAAAGCGATTCTTTGGAGGTTTCGACCGCCTGACGCACTTTCCAGTAAGTATTACGCCCTTTAACGTGCAGCTCGGTGAGGAAGCAAACGGCTTCCATAGAACCGGTGTCGTTCAGGGTGTTAATGGTTTTCTGGATCACCTGTTTGTACTGGCGCTCATCCAGCTCGCGTTCTTTGCCGCAACCAATCAGCAAAATGCGCTCTGAAAGAATATTCGGTACATGATGCAGTAACAGGGTCTGGCCCACTTTGCCTTCAAGTTCACCACGGCGAAGCAGGGCGCTGATGTAGCCATCACTGATTTTATCGAGCTGTTCGGCAATCGGTGACAGGCGGCGAGGTTCGAAAACGCCGACTACAATACAGGCACTGCGTTGTTTTTCCGGGCTACCGCTTTTTACGCTGAACTCCATGCACTCTCCTGAATCTTAAAGACAAGGGCGGGAGGTACGGCTAGAATGAGTCGCCGGAGACACTCTCCCGTCATTGTGTTAACGACCTGTGTTAACCTTAAACGGCGTTAGTTTTTATTTTGGCGGCTATAAGCAAGTTCCTATAGGACACCCCAATTCTCGGTGTTGTAATACTATTTTAGCTGCGAAGGTTGCCATATGATGAGAATAAATGACGGATTAGCGATGAAACTAGCGATTTTCCTTCAAAAAGACAAGTTTTCACAGGCGTATTAAGCGTGATCATCATTAGATATCTGGTTAGGGAAACCTTCAAGAGCCAATTTGCCATTCTGTTCATTTTGCTTCTTATCTTCTTCTGTCAGAAGCTGGTAAGAGTGCTCGGAGCAGCGGTCGATGGCGATATCCCAACAAATTTAGTTCTCTCTCTTCTGGGCCTTGGCGTTCCGGAAATGGCGCAGCTTATTCTGCCGCTCAGCCTGTTCCTTGGCCTGCTGATGACGCTCGGTAAACTGTATACCGACAGTGAAATCACAGTCATGCATGCCTGTGGTCTCGGAAAACGCTCTCTGGTCATCGCGGCACTGGTTCTGGCGTTATTTACGTCAATCTTCGCTGGCGTGAATGCCATCTGGCTCAGCCCGTGGTCGTCCAAACATCAGGATGAAGTGCTGGCGGAAGCCAAAGCGAACCCGAGCATGGCGGCGATGGTCGAAGGCCAGTTCCAGCAGGCGCAGAACGGCAATGCGGTTCTGTTTGTCGGCAGCGTCAAAGGTAAAGAATTCCATGACGTGTTCCTTGCGCAGTTGCGCCCGAACGGCAACCAGCGACCTTCAGTGGTGGTGGCCGACCGCGGGCACATGCTTCAGCGCGCCGACGGCTCGCAGCAAGTGATGCTCGATAAAGGGACGCGCTATGAAGGTACCGCGTTGTTACGTGACTTCCGCGTGACAGATTTCACCGACTATCTGGCGGTGATCGGCCATCAGGCCGTACAGCTTGACCCGAACCAGTCGGATCAGATGACCATGACGCAGCTCTGGAACTCCTCCGAGCCGGAAGCCCGCGCCGAGCTGAACTGGCGTTTTACGCTGATCGTCTCCGTATTTATCATGGCCTTGCTGGTGGTTCCGCTCAGCGTGGTGAACCCGCGTCAGGGACGTGTGCTCAGTATGCTGCCGGCGATCCTGCTGTATCTGATTTTCTTCCTGTTGCAAACCTCGCTGCGCTCTAACGGTGCCAAAGGTAAGCTGGATCCGATGCTCTGGATGTGGGGAACTAACCTGCTCTACTTCGCACTGGCACTGATTCTGAATGCATGGGATACCTTGCCGGTTCGTAAGGTCCGCGCGCGTCTGAGAGGAGTTGCCTGATGTTTGGCGTATTAGACCGTTACATCGGTCGCACGATTTTCAACACCATCATGATGACCTTGTTCATGCTGGTGTCACTCTCCGGCATCATCAAGTTTGTCGATCAGCTGCGTAAAGTCGGACAGGGCGGATATTCTGCCGCCGGTGCAGGGTTATACACCTTGCTGAGCGTACCCAAGGATATCGAGATCTTCTTCCCGATGGCGGCGTTGCTGGGTGCCTTACTGGGGCTGGGCACGCTGGCGACCCGCAGTGAGCTGGTGGTGATGCAGGCTTCCGGTTTCACCCGTATGCAGATTGCTGCCTCGGTGATGAAAACGGCGATCCCGCTGGTGCTGCTGACCATGGCGATTGGTGAATGGGTCGCGCCGCAGGGCGAACAGATGGCGCGTAACTACCGCGCACAACAGATGTACGGCGGTTCGCTGCTTTCCACCCAGAACGGTATCTGGGCGAAAGACGGTCACGACTTCATCTACATCGAACGCGTGGCCGGTGAAAAAGAGCTGACCGGCGTGAACATCTACCATTTCAACGAAGAGAACAAACTGCAGTCAGTGCGCTATGCCTCTTCCGCGACCTTTACGGATGGTGTGTGGAAACTCTCTCAGGTCGATGAATCTGACC
This sequence comes from Rahnella victoriana, assembly GCF_021276285.1. Lineage (NCBI taxonomy): Bacteria > Pseudomonadati > Pseudomonadota > Gammaproteobacteria > Enterobacterales > Yersiniaceae > Rahnella > Rahnella victoriana. Next base: position 1,060,373 of record NZ_CP089919.1, on the reverse strand, counting down.
TGACGGATAACCTGCAAATCACGGGTTCCCAGACGCTGACCGGCGTGTGGAAAACCAACCTGACGCCGGACAAACTGGGCGTCGTGGCGCTCGACCCGGATGCGCTGTCGATCAGCGGCCTGCACAACTACGTCAAGTATCTGAAACAGAGCGGGCAGGAAGCCAAACGCTACCAGCTGAACATGTGGAGTAAAATCTTCTCGCCACTGTCTGTCGCGGTCATGATGCTGATGGCACTGTCATTCATCTTCGGTCCGCTGCGCAGCGTGCCGATGGGCGTGCGGGTAGTGACCGGTATCTGCTTCGGTTTCCTGTTCTACGTACTTGACCAGATATTCGGCCCGTTAAGCCTGGTTTATAATATTCCGCCGATCCTGGGCGCATTGCTGCCAAGCGGACTGTTCTTCGTCATCAGCATGTTCTTACTGCTGAGAAAACGCTAAACCTGCCGGTGCAGCGACAAAAAAAGCAGACCCCGTACAGCGGTCTGCTTTTTTTACGTCTGAAGAACGGGTAATGCCGCGATCAGATTTCGTTATTGCGTACCAGATCCGCCACCAGATCGTTCACGCCATCACTCATATTTTTAAACTTGGTCAGCTCGGTGCGGGTCACTACCACGAACACCCCGACACCGCGCTGCGGCACCATCGCGACATACGTGATAAAACCACCGCCACCGCCGGTTTTCTGGATGATGCGTGGCAATAACGGCGTCGGCGCCATCGTCACCCAGCCCATTCCCAGCGAGTCCGCCATGCCCGGCACATCCATCCCTTTGAGCGAGACCAGATCTGTGCGCTTGTAATACATCTTCTGCGCCATATCCGCCGTGGTGGTGCGCTGCCCGAGGAACTGACGCATCCAGCGACCCATATCCGCAGGCGTGGAATAAAGCCCGCCGCTGCCTGCTGCCGCGATCGTGTTAATGCACGGACTCGGACGCAGGCCGACCATCAGCCGCGAACACTGGCTGGCATTCGGCGTCAGCGTGGTATCGGTCATGCCGAGCGGTTGCGTGATCTGCTCGCGCAGTAATTGGGTATAAGGCTGATTGGCGGCTTTCGACAAGGCATCAGATAGCAGGTCAAACGCCAGATTGGAGTAAGAGGCGCGGGCACCCGGCGGCACGGTCATTTTCGCGACACTCAGCCAGCTCCAGCGGTCACTTTTGGTCGGCCAGGTGAAGACGGCACGGTTCGCTGCACCGCCCGGTTGCTCACGCGGCAGACCGCTGGTGTGCGTCGCCAGATTCAGCAACGTAATCGGATTGGTGCCGCTGTAAGCCGGCACGCGCGCACCGGCGGGCGCATATTTACGCAGCGGGTCATTAATACTGACCTTGCCCTGCTGCGCCATTTTCACCAGCACTTCACTGGTGATCAGCTTGGTCAGCGAGGCGATACGCACCACGGAGTCTTCACGCGGACGGATATCGGAACCGGGGCGGGTCTCCCCGAAACTGCGAAATACCTGCTGATTGTTATCAACGACCACCAGCGCCATTCCCATTGCGCCGCTGCCGTAAAAGATGTGTTCTGCATGGTCATCCACGACCTGCGACGCCAGACGCGCATTCTGCTGCGCGTGGCTCCATAAAGGCGTACTGGCGAAGGCCAGCGCGAGGAGCGAAAGTGAGAGTTTTTTCAACAAACGGGTATCCATCAACAGGGCAAAATCTCTTCGTGATTTGTATACTAATGCGAAGTTTGAGAAACGGCATCGGAAAAACGCAGGCAAACGGAAGATTTTTGTCAGCAAATTCTCACTGCGTTGCGGAGTATGTCTGTTTTTTCAACACTTAAACCTAACAAGGCGGGATAACTATTGCGTGACCCGCTGGGCTGGGTATAATGCCCACGTTTTCCGCATACTACTTTCAGTGCCGAAGTGGCGAAATCGGTAGACGCAGTTGATTCAAAATCAACCGCCGCAAGGTGTGCCGGTTCGAGTCCGGCCTTCGGCACCATTAGTATGTAAATAGACCTCAACTGAGGTCTTTTTTTATGCCTAAAATCCAGTCCCCGCAAGGCTTTGCCTCGCTTTTCAGTCAACCGACGTCAATCTGAGTTACCCCACATCAACATGCTTGTGAGTATAGAACCGAGTATATGCTGGTTCGATAATGCTTATATACTCACGGCAGCATATGGAAGGAATACCATCATGGCCCTGACTGATACCAAGGTGCGTTCGGCAAAACCAGAAGAAAAGGAATACTCGCTAGTAGACGGCGATGGCATGTTTTTGTTGATACATCCTAACGGCTCCAAATACTGGCGCTTTCGTTTCCGCTTTGGCGGCAAGCAGCACCTTATGGCTTTTGGGGTTTACCCCGAAACGTCACTGGCTGATGCTCGTCAAAAGAGGGAAGAGGCCCGGAGGCTTGTTGCTGCCGGAGTCGATCCTCGTGAGCATAAGCGTGCAGTAAAAGAAGAACAGGCTAAAGAGATCATAACTTTTGAATCTGTTGCCAGAGACTGGCACGCCAGCAATCAAAAGTGGTCTGAGTCGCACAGTGGCCGTGTTCTTAAAAGCTTGGAAGATAATCTGTTCGATGCGATTGGTAAGCGGAATATCGCTGAGCTAAAAACCAGAGATTTACTTATTCCCATTAAAGCCGTAGAGATGTCTGGACGTCTTGAAGTGGCGGCGCGTCTACAACAACGAACTACAGCAATTATGCGATTTGCCGTGCAAAGTGGTTTAATCGATTACAACCCCGCACAAGAGATCGCTGGAGCGGTTGCAACAGCTAAACGACAGCATCGCGCTGCGCTAGAACTTAATCGCATTCCTGAACTACTTCATCGTATCGACACATATACCGGCAGACCACTAACACGCTTAGCAGTGGAGCTGACGTTGTTGGTCTTCATTCGATCTAGTGAACTGCGCTTCGCACGCTGGTCAGAAGTTGATTTTGAAACTGCTATGTGGACGATTCCGGGAGAGCGTGAGCCTTTGGAAGGTGTGAAGCATTCACATCGAGGATCGAAAATGCGGACCCCTCATCTTGTTCCTTTATCCCGCCAAGCTCTGATCATTCTTGAAAAAATCAAAAGCATGAGCGGGAATCGTGAGCTGATCTTCGTTGGCGATCATGATCCACGTAAACCGATGAGTGAGAACACGGTGAATAAGGCGTTGAGGGTGATGGGCTACGATACGAAGGTTGAGGTTTGCGGGCATGGTTTCAGAACAATGGCATGCAGCTCGTTGATTGAATCGGGATTGTGGTCGAAGGATGCGGTAGAGGCGGTTGCAACAGCTAAACGACAGCATCGCGCTGCGCTAGAACTTAATCGCATTCCTGAACTACTTCATCGTATCGACATACCGGCAGACCACCAACACGCTTAGCAGTGGAGCTGACGTTGCTGGTCTTCATTCGATCTAGTGAACTGCGCTTCGCACGCTGGTCAGAAGTTGATTTTGAAACTGCTATGTGGACGATTCCGGGAGAGCGCGAGTTTTGAAGGTGAAGCATTCACATCGAGGATCGAAAATGCGGACCCCTCATCTTGTTCCTTTATCCCGCCAAGCTCTGATCATTCTTGAAAAAATCAAAAGCATGAGCGGGAATCGTGAGCTGATCTTCGTTGGCGATCATGATCCACGTAAACCGATGAGTGAGAACACGGTGAATAAGGCGTTGAGGGTGATGGGCTACGATACGAAGGTTGAGGTTTGCGGGCATGGTTTCAGAACAATGGCATGCAGCTCGTTGATTGAATCGGGATTGTGGTCGAAGGATGCGGTAGAGCGACAGATGAGTCATCAGGAACGTAACTCTGTACGTGCGGCTTATATTCATAAGGCTGAACACTTGGGGGAGCGTAGGCTGATGGTGCAGTGGTGGGCGGATTATCTGGATGCGAATCGGGATAAGGGGGTTAGTCCGTTTGATTTTGGAAGACTAGCTGCTAACTAACTCCCCCTTTTTGGAATATTCTGGTTCCTTACGAGGTCTATCTTGCAAATGTAGTTGAGGATAGGAAGGATGAAAGATACAACTATGCGCATTCTTTGAATGGCTGCAGAGAGATAGTGCAGTGGTGTTGGGGGTCGCCAACACTGATTAACTGCTGCTGATTTCGCATGACTGCTGAGTTGCGGATACGCTGTGTATCCGCGATTGGAACAATGATCAAAATCGATAGCAGATTCTATCTTTCTTTAACTTAATCAATTGGATGCGACTAGACATTAATTTGCATCAAAAGGAAGTACTACTCTTTTTAGGGTTTATAATGCCCATATAGCCTACGGCTATCAGGAAAAGAACAATGAGAAGTGAACGAAAATTAGCCGATTTAGGATTCAGATTTGGAAAAAATGGTGCTCATTCAGCACGTAGCATGATGATAGAGGAGCTTAAAATATTGCTCTTTTCTCGTGATGAAAGCGCCAGCAAAGCTGAGTACGAAGATGATATTGTTAACTTTAATATTCTGCATAAGCCGACAGAAAAGTCGCGGAGGTTAACATTTCGTCATCTTGTCGATCTCTATGGTCTTGATACACACATCCTACTTTTTAAAGTATTAAGAGCATGGTGGGAGTTGAGCGAAAGTGCACAAGCGATTCTTGCTTTGCAGCTGTCCATAGCTCGGGATCCTTTACTGAGAGCATCAACAGAGGTAGTACTAAATCTAGAACCTGGTGAACATTTATCAAGGGAGCGTATGGAGGCCTTTTAGCTTGAGCAAGCTTGTATAAAGCATAATCACCCCTGGCAGTTACTAGACCTAACTCACAGTTTCGAAAAGTGGATGGCCGCACAAGACTACAAAGAAACTTATTTTGAAGATCCTGAGTACTTAAAAGGTTTGTACGGTGATTTTGCGGAAGAGTTAGTTGAAACGCTCATTGCTCAAGTTGAAGCTTCACAAACTGTGGATGGTGTGGTTGCTTTATTGGGATGTGGAACGTTATTTGGCTTTGCCTCCGTTTCTGGTGTCGTTGAGACATTGGCTGAAAAAGTGTCAGGTCGACTAGTTGTCTTTTTCCCCGGTGAAGTTCAAAACAACAATTATCAATTATTAGACGCAAAGGACGGCTGGGGATATCACGCCACGGCCATTTCTGCGACCTCTTAAGGAATAGCCATGCTTAATCGCGAAATTTTTGTCAATGATCCAGTCAATAGCCGCCTTGCAAACAACGGGGTTGCACAAGTTAAAGATGATGTATCTAAAGGGGCTCTGGATACGCTGGAATATGAACTGCGCACCTTTGTTTGTGATGGTGCGTACGAAAAAGGTTTAGATAAAATTCTGAGTAACTACCTTTCGGCATTTAAGTCGAATAGTGAGCAGCCAGGAGTCTGGATCAGTGGGTTTTTTGGTTCAGGTAAATCTCACCTTGCTAAAATGCTGCGTACATTATGGACCAATCAAACACTCAACAATGGATCCGATGCACGCTCAATTGCTGATTTGCCTGAGAGCATTGCAAAACAATTAGACGAATTATCTACTATCGCAGAAGTTAACGGTGGTTTGTATGCCGCTTCTGGCACATTGGGTGCCGGAACGGCGGATAAAGTTCGCTTAGCTTTATTAGGAATTATTTTCAAATCAGCAGGGCTACCTGAACAGTATCACTTAGCTCGCTTTGTGATGTGGTTGAAGTCTGCTGGCATATTTGATCAGGTTAAAGAATTTGTCGAAAGCAAAGCAAAAGCTAAAGATGGTGTGGACACCTGGACAAAAGAACTGAAAAACCTGCATGTTTCGCCAATTTTGCATGAAGCAGTATTGCAGTCAATTCCAGGAATGGGCTCGGATATTAAAGAAGTCCGAGAAATGCTGCGTGCGCAATACAAGATTGTCGATGATGTCACCAATGATGAAATGGTTTCAGCGATTGTTGATGCCATATCTAAAAACGGTGAGCTGCCATTAACCTTAGTGGTTCTCGATGAAGTGCAGCAATACATTGGTGATAACGTTCAAAGGGCTTTTGATGTTCAAGAAGTGGTGGAGACATGTAGTGGCGCAAGTGCTTTAAAATCCAAAGTCTTATTTGTTGCAACAGGTCAGAGTGCATTAACTGGGATGACCAACTTGCAGCGCTTGATGGGCCGTTTTCAGGTTCCAGTTCAACTGGAAGATACTGATGTAGATAAAGTTATCCGTAAAGTTATTTTGCAAAAGAAAGAGTCTGCTAAGCCAGTAGTTAGAGCGATGGTTGATGATAACTTAGGAGAAATCTCCCGTCATTTACGGGGGAGTACCATTGAACATCATCGAGATGATGAAAAGTGGATCGTGCCAGATTATCCGTTACTTCCCGTACGCCGTCGTTTCTGGGAACGTATTTTACCGGCCTTAGATAGAACTGGTTCTGGTTCCCAGCTACGAAACCAACTGCGTGTGGTCCACGAGGCATTAAAAGCGACAGCAGATAAAGAACTTGGTTATGTAGTCCCTGCAGATTTTCTTTATGACCAGATCTCCACTAATTTGCTACAAACCGGTGTCATTTCCAAAGATATTTATGAAACTATCAGCCGTAAACGCGGCGGTAATGAGGATGAGCAATTACAAGGTCGTCTATTGGCTTTGATTCTCTTAATCAGAAAACTGCCTGCGGAGATGGAATATGGCATTCACCCGACAGTGGAGACCTTAGCTGATTTACTTCTGGAAGATCTGAACAACGATAAACATAAGCTGCGTCCGTTAGTTCCAAAGATGCTTCAAGCACTGGAGGCAGAGCATCTGATCATGTCTCGTGACACAGAAAACGGGCGTGAATTCAGCTTACAAACTATAGAAAGCCAGGCGTGGTATGACGAATTAAGGCGTCAGGAAAATGATTTGCTAGGAAACCCACAAACCTTAGAAGCGTATCGAACAAAAGAGATTCAGAACTACATTCGTAAACAGGTTGCACAAGCGCGTATTGCTCAAGGGACCGTAGCTGAGCCAAGACCTATAGCTGTCTATTTTGAATCTGAGTTACCTGCTGATGCAGATAAGCGTATTTGTGCGTGGGCCCCAGAACAAACAGAAAAGCAATTTAATGATTTATCGCGCGGCTCTGATCCTGATAGTGCCACCATTTATATCTACGTACCAACGAACCACCGTAGTGATTTGCAAAAAGCCATAGTGAGCTTGAAAGCTGCTGAAAATACCTTGGAAATTCGCGGTAGTGCAGCTACCGGGCCTGGTAAAGATGCGAAACAAGCAATGGAAACTCTTTTGCAAAGTGCGGAGAAAACAAAGAATAGCTTACTTAAAGAGATTTTTGGTTCTATTCAAGTCCGTTTAGCAGGTGGGCAGGAAGTTGAAGGGGACTCTCTTGCGGCTCAGATTCAAAGTGCTGGCGAAATAGCCTGCCAACGTCTGTACCACAAGTTTAAAATGGCAGATGATCGTGGTTGGGCCAAAGTTTACGAAGTTGCTAGTCGCCTGGCAGACCCCAATGCGTTAGAAAAAGTGGGTTACAGCGGCGAAGCGGACAAACAACCCGTATGTGCAGAAATTTACCGCTTTATTGGTACGATGAAGACAGGTAAAGAAATTCGTGAAAACTTCAAAGATGCGCCTTATGGATGGGGCAACGATGTGATTGATGGAGCTTTGTATGCCATGTTAGCAGCCGGTGTATTAAAAGCTTCTGATATTCAAGAGCGCGCTATTGATGCTAAAAGCCTTGATCGTAGTTCTTTGACTCAAACTAAGTTCCGTCCTGAAACTGTTACGCTTTCGAAAATGCAATTAATCAAAGTTCGCGGTGTTGTTTCAACGCTGCTTGAACAAGCATGTAATGCAGGCGAAGAAGCAGCTAAATTGCCTCTGGCAATTATCAACGCGAAGAATGTTGCGAATCAAGCTGGTGGCTCAGCCCCATTACCGATAGCACCAAGTACCGCAATGCTTACTGAACTGGAAATGTATTCAGGCAATGATCAGTTGCAAAAAGCATTTGAATATCAAGATCAACTAAAAAGTGATTTTGAATCCTGGAAAGAGCAGGCTCATAAAGCCAGTTTACGTACCAAACTTTGGCGAAAGCTGGACTCCCTAATGGGCTATTGTTCTGGCCTGGTAATTTATAACGAACTCGTAAAAGAAAAAGAAGCCATCTTGGCTAACCGTAGCTTGTTAGATGAGCCATGCCCGGTGGATCCGTTGTTAAAAAAAGCAACCAATGTATTACGTGATGCTCTCACCAGTCATCGTGAACAATACGAGCAAGAATATCGCACCTGCATGACTGAACTGCTGGATGACGAAAATTGGCAGCAACTAGATGAGGCTAAAAGGAATATTTTCTTGCAGAAACGTCACTTGGATGCCGTGCCTGAAATTAATATCAGCGATTTGGATTCTGTTTTGAGTTCCTTGGATGATATCAGCTTTGCGCGTTGGAACGATAAAACGGCAGGACTACCAAGTATTTTTAATCAGGTTTTGAAAGATGCTATTAGCGAACTCCAGCCAAAGACTCGATATGCGAAACTCAATAAACCAATCATCAAATCCGAGCAAGAGTTACAAGACTGGTTAGCTTATGTTGAGCAAGAACTGCGCTCTCAGTTAGAAAACGGTCCAGTCGTACCAAGCTAATGTTTGATTTCTAAAAATAGCCCGCCGACCGGAGGGTTTAATTTTACAACGATTTAAGAAGATCTCATGAGACAACCACTCGATAAAATATTACGTAAAAAACTAGAAGATACGGTCGTTAAAGCTCGCGATATCGTTGAAATTGCAGTAAATGAAGCTCTACAGCGTTTAGGTGTTGCTGATAGTCAGGCACCGGGTTACCTCAATGACGAACAGCGCGCACTTCGTAATACTTTACGTGCCCATGCCCGCCAGTTGGGGGATAAGCTCACTGATGGTAAGCAAGAAATTGAACGTTTAGCCAATGAGATGGCGTATGAGCATTGGCACCGAATGTTATTTGCGCGTTACTTAGAGCAAAACAATTTATTGATGTATGACGAATACACACCAGTTACGCTTGATGAGTGTTTTGAACTGGCTGAAGAAGAGCCTGATTGTAAAGATGGTTGGGAGCTGGCTGGCCGTTTAGCCCAAAAGATGTTGCCACAGATCTTCCGTGCTGACTCACCAATATTTGCAGTTAAGCTATCTATCAACCATATCAATGAACTTGAAAACCTGATTTCAGCGATTGACCCTGCAACCTACCAAGCGCAAGACAGTTTAGGTTGGTGCTATCAATTCTGGCAAAACAAAAAGAAAAAACAGGTCAATGAATCTGGAGTAAAAATTGGTGCGCAAGAGTTGAGCCCGGTTACTCAACTTTTTACCGAACCTTACATGGTGAGATTTTTACTTGATAACACTTTAGGGGCTTGGTGGGCTGCTAAATGCCTGACACAGGATGACTATATTCACGCTAAAAGTGAGCAAGAATTGCGTGATAAAGCATCTATACCTGGGATGCCCCTAGAATATCTCCGCTTTATTAAAAATGAAGAGAATGACGGTCTACTAGAAAGATGGATGCTTTCAACAGGAAGCTATGAAACATGGCCTGAACATCTTAGCCAACTGAAAACCCTTGACCCTTGCTGTGGTTCAGGCCATTTCCTCGTTGCTATATTCCTAATGCTTGTTCCAATACGTATGCATCTTGAGGGTTTATCGGCGAAAGATTCTATTGATGTAGTTCTGCGTGAAAATATTTATGGTTTAGAATTGGACCAGCGGTGTGTAGAGGTTGCCGTATTTGCAGTAGCATTAGAGGCTTGGCGTTTTCCTGGTGCTGGTGGATTTAGAACTTTACCAACAATTGACATAGCTCATTGTGGTTTAAATCTTGAGAATATTCTTGGGGATGAAGAATTAAATAGGCTCGAGCATGAAGGATTAGCAGCTTTGGTAAAAGCTACAAGACAATCACCGTTTATAGGGAGCCTTCTTGAACCTCAAAAATATGCAAATGCATCACAAATAAAGCTGCTTAGAAATATAATCTCAGCTGCAGCTCCAACACAAAATTTAGTACAGGCCCAGAGTATGCTCCGAGCTCTGGAAATCATGTCTATTGATTATTCTTTGGTTGTTACAAATCCTCCCTATCTTGTTAGAGGTAAAATGGATTTTATACTTCAAGATTATTGTTCAAGTTATTATGAAAATGGTGATGCGGATTTAGCAACAGTATTTTTAAAACGACTCGAGACTTTCTGCCATAAAGGTGGGTGGCATTTATCTGTTACACCGATTAACTGGACTTTTTTAAAGTCATATAAAAAATTAAGAAGTGATCTTCTATTAAATCAGACTGTGAAATTTGTAGTTAAAATTGGTTCAGGTGCAACTGCAAAAGAGAGTTGGGATGTTCTTCGCGCACTTTGTATTGTTAAAAAAAATATAAGTGATCCAGAATCTAAGATAATAGGTTTATCTGTTGATTCGTCTTCTGAACAAGAGCGTTCTTTTGATGTTATCAATCGTGATTTGTTAAGTAGCAATGTTAGCAATTTGCTGCAAGTACCTGACTATAGATTTGCATTAGATTTTGTGATTGAAGGGATAAAAATAGAAGAAATTGCCAATTCGTATCAAGGAATAGCAACCTCGGATTTCCCTCGTTTTGGAAGAAATTTTTGGGAAGTTCAAGATTATTCCACTAGATGGAGTTTTATACACGGAACTTTTAAAAAATCAGCAGAATACGCTGGGTTGGAAAATATTTTATTATGGGATGGAGGTAATGGTGACTTGGCTGAATTATCTACGGCAAGAATACAAGGTTTGGAGGCACACAGATCAAAAGGTATTGTGATAAAGCAAACTAGAGAATTACCAGCTGCACTATACTTGGGTGGGTTTTTTGATAATAACGTTGCGGTCATTGTTCCTGAAAACGAGGAGGATTTAATAGCGCTATGGTGCTATTGCTCATCAGCAGAGTATAACGAAAATGTTAGGAAAATTGATGAGAAGCTTGGTGTTACTAACGCAACTTTAGCAAAGGTATCATTTGATAAATATAAGTGGAAAAATTTTGCTAAAGAAAAATATCCTAACGGCCTCCCCAAACCATATTCTAATGAGCCAACCCAATGGATTTTCCACGGGCATCCATGTGCTTCAGTCATATGGAATCATGAGAAGAAAATTACAGACATTGGAGCATCTCTTCAAGAAGAATCGGTGTTGCATGTTGCTGTTGCCCGCTTATTAGGATATCAATGGCCTGCAGAGTATGCCCCAGAAATGGAGCTTGCTTCAGAAATGCGTAAAGTAATGCATCGAAATAGAGATTTTAAAAATTTAGTCGATGATGATGGAATTGTCTGTATTCCTGCAGTTCGTGGTGAGAAAACAGCAGCGAAACGTTTGGCTGATATTTTATATAAATCCTACGGTGATGCCTGGAGCAGTTCAGTTGAAGATAATCTTTTGAAATCTGTTAAAGCTAAAGATTTTGAAAGCTGGCTGCGTGATAAATTCTTTGAACAGCATTGCAAACTGTTCCAACATCGTCCATTCATTTGGCATATTTGGGATGGGCTTAAAGATGGGTTTTCTGCGTTAGTAAATTACCATAAGCTGGATTACAAAGGTCTGGAACGACTGATTTATACCTATTTGGATGACTGGATTAGTGTTCAAAAACGAGGTGTAGCTGAAGGCATTGATGGGGCCGATATTCGCTTAACGGCGGCGGAAAATCTAAAAGTACAATTAGAAGCAATTCTTGAAGGCGAAAAAGGGCTCGATATCTTTGTCCGTTGGAAACTTCTTAAAGATCAACCTGTTGGTTGGAATCCTGATATTAACGATGGCATTCGGTTAAATATTCGCCCCTTCATGCTTGCAAAAGATGTTGGTAAAAAAGGTGCAGGTGTACTCCGCTCACAACCGAATATCAATTGGAAGAAAGACCGTGGTACCGATGTCGAATCTGTACCGTGGTATAAACTAGGTTTGCAATACGGTGGGAATCTGGGTGACAGGATCAATGATCATCATTTGACGCTGGCAGAGAAAAGAGAAGCCAGAGAAAATAAAGGATTATAAAATGTCAAAAAATATTACGGGGGCAGAATATGCCCTTTCAAAAATATTCAGCTCTGATTTTGATTATGAGATCCCTCCCTATCAGCGTCCGTATGCCTGGACGACAGAGCAAGCGGGTGAGTTGTTTGATGATCTAAATGATTTTTACCGCTATGAAAAAGAAGAAAGTTATTTTCTTGGAAGCATTGTATTAATTAAACAAGAAAGTAGACCTCATGCTCAGGTAATAGATGGGCAGCAGCGGCTAACCACACTGACAATTTTAATCGCTGCGTTAACTAATTTAATTGATGATGAAGGCGCTAAAGCTGAATGTTTCGCTTATATTCAAGAGCCTGGAAAAAAATTGCAAGGGATACCTGCGAAACCGCGCTTAGCTCTGCGTCAACGCGATCGTGAATTTTTTGCTTCAACTGTTCAATCATTAAAATTTTCTGAGTTAGCCTATATTGATTCGGCAACATTGGGTAATGAGTCACAAATTAATATTCAGAAAAATGCCTTGCTCTTGCAAACTAAATTGCAGCAGGCATTTGTCGATAGTGACGCTTTGATAAATTTTGGTATTTTTTTGATGACCCGGTGTTTTTTGGTTGCTGTGACCTCACCAAGTCAGCAGTCTGCTTTTCGTGTATTTTCGGTTTTGAATAATCGCGGTATGGATCTTTTGCCTTCGGATCTAATTAAAGCTGATGCGATTGGTAAAATTACTGAGTCGAAACGTGATGCTTTTAATGATAAATGGGAAGAAATTGAGGTAGATACAGGAAGAGAAGGATTGAATGGTCTTCTTACTTATATCCGAATGATTTATGCCAAGACCAAAGCAAAACGCGTGTTGTTGGAAGAATTTCGAGAGCATGTTCAATCAAAAATTCATGATCCTGAAGTGTTGATCAATGAAGTCATAGCTCCTTACGCTGATGCCTACTTGGTTGCTCGAGATGCTCGTTATTTGTCATCGTCAAATGCTGGAGACATTAACCAATTGTTGCATTGGCTAAACCGCATTGACAATTCAGATTGGTTGCCGGTAGCTATTCAATATTTAGCTAAATTTGGTTCTGATAGCTCAGCTGTGATGGGTTTTATGTTCCGGCTAGAGCGTTTAGCCGCGAAACTTCATATTTGTGCTGCAAACATTAATGAACGCATTGATCGTTATGCAAAAGTGTTAATTGAACTTGAGAATGCAAGTTCTACAGAGATTAGCTCAGTAGATTTATCACAAGAAGAAACAACAGATTTTATTAACCAAATCGATGGTGATGTTTATTACTTGACTGCCCGCCGACGTAATTATCTTATCTTGAGAATTGATTCATTTTTGTCTGACGGGGCTGCTAAATACGAACATTCTCTTCTGACAATTGAGCATGTTTTGCCACAGACTGTGGAAGAAGGTGATCAGTGGGATATAAATTGGCCAAATGTTGCACAACGAAAAGAGTGGACCCATCGTCTTGCTAATCTCGTGCCACTAACTCAAAGAAGAAATTCACAAGCCTCAAACTTCGATTTTGAACGTAAAAAAATGGCATACTTTGCGGGACAAAATGGTGTGTCGTCGTACGTATTGACTACGCAGGTATTAAATACGGGTGAATGGATGCCTTCTGTACTAGAAAGTCGACAACATGATTTGATTGAGTTGTGTAAATCGAACTGGAAACTATATGTTAGTAATCAATAAATTGATCGATCAGCTTCGTTGCTCCGCTGCCTTTAACAAAAGTGTTCAGGTCCCACCTGCTGCCATTTTGTGGACGGATATTGATAGGCAGTGGCAGTCAGCAATGCCCTACATCAAGCAGCAGCTGCCTGAATTAATTGAACTTGGTGATTATAATCCTGATCTTCGCACTGGCCCGGCAATATGGGTGAAATGCGCTATTGCTGGTGTGCTTGAGGAATGTGTTTTACCTGAAGGAAAAACACCGATTATCTATCTGCCTGGTGTCAGTCGTAAAGATTTACGAGCAATTGAACAATGCCCTGAGTTTCTTAAACCCTTAGCAGAATTGCAGTATCGCGGCTGCTGGTGGGCTTATAATTCCGCGGGCCGTGATTGGTCTGTGGGTTCGTTCCTTACAAACCCTAAAGCTGGCCTCGAGTTGGATCTTGCGAAAGACAAGAAGACGCATGAAGCTATTTTGCAGGTACTGCCAGATCTCTTAGAGACGCCTGTTGTTAGTCTGCAAGGTAAAAAACTTGAAGCAGAGGATTTCTACTCTATTGTTCTTGATGATATGGCACGAGATATCTTAGGTTGGCTGAATAATCCTCAAGAGAAAGAAAAACTATGGCAGGGGAGTCGCTGGGATATTTTTGCAAATTCATGCCAGATGCAATATGGCTTTATTCCAAACAAGGAAGGGGTGATTCAAGCTTTACAAATGATATGCCAGGCTGAAGGCCAATGGAAAGGTATATGGCACCGATTTGAGGAAACAGCTAATAATTTGCCATTACTGGTGAATCAACTCAAAGCTATTCAGCCAGCCGACTTAGTTGTGCTATTTCCAGAAAACTATTTGTCCAAAAACCTGGAAGATGAGCAGTCGATAGAATCCGCTTTTCATAGGATTGAGGGACAAGGGCGTCAAGAGCTAAAAGCAGTTTTCAGTGATCTTTGGCTAACTCAGAAAGAACGTAAGACATGGATATGGCATCGTTTGGAGCTGTCACCTTGGCTAAGCGTGTTGGAAGATATGATGATGGTGCTTGAGCACACGGAAATCAATTTTTCCGGTAGTACACCAGAATCGATGGCCGACCATTTTAAAGAACAATTTTGGCAAGCGGATGCTGCAGTGTTAAGTGCAATGTCCAAAGCGAAAGATATCCACCAGCAAGAGCTGATTGCAAATGTGCTTGGTGTTGTTTACACGCCATGGCTCGAAAAAACGGCATTAAACTTTCAGCAATTAGTAGCCCAGTTTGGGTACCCTGGTGATAATCAGGTTAAGGAAAATACAGCTCAATATACAGTTGGTAGCCAGGTTGTATTTTTTGTAGATGGTTTGCGGTTTGATACAGCTAAAATGCTGGAAGAGAAACTGTTCAATTGCGGTATTGAGAGCCATTTAACATCGCGTTGGGCTGCATTACCTTCCCTTACTGCAACGGCCAAGGCTGCCGTAACGCCATTAGCTGATATGCTGACGGGTAATGATACTAATGATGATTTTATTCCTGTTTTAGCCGACAGCCAGTCGTCATTTAGCAGCCATTATTTGAAAAAATTGTTGGAAGAAAAAGGCTGGCAATTTTTGGATGGACTTGAAACCGGTGAACCACTAGGCGGTTATGCTTGGGTACAAACAGGTGACTTGGACCATCTAGGTCACGATCACCAGCGCCAAATGCCCCAATATATCGATAAGGTTCTTGGGGATGTTGTAGCTCGAGTATGTGGTTTGTTTGATGCTGGTTGGAAGCGTATAAAAATCGTTACTGACCATGGTTGGTTATGGGTTCCTAATGGTTTGCCAAAAGGGGAACTCAATAAATCACTAGGTAAGAACCGTCAGCGCCGCTGCGCTATTTTAAAAGACAATGTGCAGTACGATGGTTTAGTGGTTCCTTGGTTCTGGAATTCCAATGTATCTGTTGCGATGGCCCCTGGAATTTCAGGTTATGTTTCGGGTGATTATTACAATCATGGTGGCATATCACTACAAGAGTGCTTAACACCAGTAATAGATCTAAGAAAGCAGGGTTAGTATTGATAGGAAACTAGTTATTAATAAATCTGCGGCCAAAAGGCATTAATTACCTAGAGGCCCCTCAGGACATACCTGCAGTATCTGCCTTATAACTGTTTCAGCTTAGTTAAGGTAGATACTGTAGCGAAGAGCTTTAATACTTGGAAGAAAACACCTAAAAATTATAAATTTTTATCGAAAAACACTTTTATGGCGGATGTTTGTCTTTTCAATATTTTCTGAAATTATAGATTTTTCATCCGATAATATTTGAGAAAATGAGCCTCGCTTATACAGTAAAATCAGTGTGTCATCATACTCTGTATTTAAAGCATCACAGATTTCTGCCATATCATCAATATCCATAGCGCGTTTAAATGCATCCATCTGACCCGAAAGGTTATAAATGCTAAAGATACTTGCCATAACTCGTTTATCTTCAGTTTTTTCGCCGCCACCAGGTTTTACAATATGGTTGAATTCGACATCTTCACCTTTATCTAATCGCGATGCGAAAGAAAGGGCACGTGATTTTGCACAGCTTGGAGTGCCATCATCATATGTGGCACCATTAACCCACTGAGCCTTTACCCAGTTTTGATGATCACCTCTAAGAGCTCGTCCTTTTTTCCGATAGGGCCCTTCTTCGCTTAGAAGTTCTTTGCGGATGATTTCTATCGCATCTAATAACTCGTTATCTTCTGTATAAGTTGAAAAATCAAAATTCGGATCACTTAACTTACCAGGCACAGAAATATATCCTTGCGTTAAGTAAGTAGTACTATCATCAATTTTTGTTGTCACCTTGAGTTCTGGTACCGGTGCAACACTAGTTCCCCTGTCAAAACCTCTTATGTCGTAACGAGAACATATTTGCTCAAAGACCTGCTGGAGCCCTTCGAATTCCTTGGTGTCATCCTGAGATTCGAGGTGATCAAGTAGTTCACTATAAGCGCGAATGGCATCTAGATTAGTGTAGTGTTTAGCCCTTGTGTTTTGATGATAACCACAAGACCGGCCTATATTCGCCTGAACAACAGCTGCAATGTTGGCAATAGTACTATCCCAAGTATTGATTACTGCATTTTTCATTTCTTGGCCAAAGTTTACTCCGGCCCTAAATCCAGCAACTGTAATCGCAATTAGTTTTTCATCAAATAATGTTGCAGTTTCAAATTCACGTCTGAAGTCATCGATAGAGCATAATTCACGATCATCAATCCCGACGAGCTTCTGGCCGATGATATAGATATGTTCAGCCTCTATGCCATTGTCGAGTAGAATTTGCCTGGTGAGGTTAGCTTGGCTGCTCGGAACACGGATTAATGACCACCCTGCACCATCGTAGTCCTTAAACTGTCGGATAAATCGATTCCGTAACAGAGAGTCTTGACAAAAATCCCTGTATTCTTGGTCAAGTTTTATTATTTGGTTATGGCTGTGCATTTGGCGAATACCATGGTATTCAGCACTGGTTTTATGGAATACCAGAGAAGTATTGAAATTATGGCGAAGTATCGAACCTCCTCCAGCTGCGTAAAGTGCGCTGAAGGGGGTTGCTGAGACGAAGACAACCTTACAATCTTGATTTTCAAACTCTAAATAGTTGAAGATTTTATCGTAGCGTATACTGTCACTACTGGAACCATAGTGACATTCATCGATAATAATGAGTTTGGGATTTTGGTGTCTGAAATCAGTTTCTATGGTGACATCGAAATTTATAAAATTACTCACGACGACATTTTTACAGGGTGACAGGTCCCGTTTGGCTTGCTCTTGCAAACTAATATCGCTCATCGTTAAAAGATATAACGTGTCCTTTAGTAACTTCCGATTGCCAATCAACTCATCTGAAAGTGAAAGTCGCTGCAGTCCAGCAAGGGCGAGAGCAATACCTGATTTACCAGATTGCATTTCAGCAGCCAAAACTACTGCACGAGAGCCTGATAATAATTTAGAGAAGGTTTTATTTGCTGCTATTCGTTGATGCTCAAATGTTTGAGCTTCAAGTATTTCTTTGACATATAGGCGATGTTTATTTTCGATATTCATATTGGGCTTGATGCTAGTTGACAAAAGGGGCTTCGAGGCCCCATGAACTAGTAAGTAACATCTGTTTTATCGGAGAAATGGGATTCATTACTTAACTCCCCAGACTTTTCAGGTAGCTCATTGTGCTGTTTCTTAGCATTTGAGCGTTCAATATCATATTCACCGCGTTTGTAGAGCACGATCAGAGTATCATCACGTTCAATACCAAAATGATCGCACATATCCCAGACGTCTTCAGTTGTCATTATTATTTTTTTAACATTTCTTCGGGAAATGTTGTAGATACTAAAAATCGTAGCGGTAACCAATTTGTTTTCAGACAGTTCGCCTGAACCTGGGGCTACTACTCGGTTAAACTCAAGGAATTCACCATTGTCGAGCAATTGAGTATAGAGCTTGGTTTTAATCTTTTGCGTACCATCTGCTTGTGCTTTTTCGGGATTATTGAAGCTATCTCCATTAACCCAATGTGCTTTGATCCAGTTCTTCTTTTTGCCCCGCATAGCTCGATTGCCTTTGACACTAGGCGCACCTTTAGCCGTGAATTCGTAGCGTATGAGTTCAATTGCCTGTAGAAGGATTTTATCTTTAGTGTAGTGGCTAAAATCGGTGCTTTCTTGAAGTAATTTGGCCGGAACAGCAATATAACTATCGGTTTTGTAGGTCTCTACATCACCAATAGGGCGGCGACGTTTATACTTAATTGTAAGACCAACATCCAACCCATTTACATTGTATTCCTGACAGACGTCTTCGAAGAACTCCCTTATTCCGTCAAAGTCTGATGCTGCATAGTCAGAGCAAGTTTGTTCCAGGTGACTGAGGATCGCGCCATAAGCCTCTGCTGCGTTTAAATTGGTGTAGTGCATGGAAGAATTATTACCATGATAACCACAGGCCCGGCCA
The DNA here is from genome assembly GCF_021276285.1 of Rahnella victoriana. Taxonomy (NCBI): domain Bacteria; kingdom Pseudomonadati; phylum Pseudomonadota; class Gammaproteobacteria; order Enterobacterales; family Yersiniaceae; genus Rahnella; species Rahnella victoriana. Next base: position 1,041,682 of record NZ_CP089919.1, on the reverse strand, counting down.
ATATTAGCCTGTACAACAGCCGCTACACTGGCAACAGTGCTGTCCCATGTTGAAATGAGATTGTTTTTCATCATTGCGCCAAAATTAATTCCTGCCCTGGCTCCTGCAACAGTGATGGCTATCAATTTATCTTCAAACAGTAATGCATCATCGAATTCTTTTTTAAATCGCTCGATACTGCAATGTTCGTCTTCAGGAACACCGCTTAGTGAATTACCGAGTATATAGATTGAGTGTTCGTCGATGCCTTTAGAAATTAGGAACTGTTTTGCTTCCATAGCTAAGCCCGCAGGAACGCGCACCAGTGACCATCCCATCTCTTGATGAGCTAGAAATTGTTCAATGAAAGAATCTCGTTCTTGAGATGGGTATAAGAAATTTTTAGAATTGTCTTCTAACCCTATAATTTTTCCATTTCTGAGCATTTCTCGGACACCGTAGTATTCATCACTGGTTTTATGGAACACTAAGCGGGTATTGAAGTCACGTCTTAGAATCGAGTCCTTGAGCGCATTATTTGCAACATCTCGTGCTTCCTGCAGCAATTGAATGTCATTGGTTTCTTCAGCTTCTTGTTGCAAGTCAATTGCAACCTGATATTCAGTGTCTGCGCCATACAAAGCCCCAAATGGCGTAGCTGAAATAAATACAACTTTGCACTTGTCGTTCTCTTGTTCTAAGTAGTCAAATATTTTGCTGTAACGAACGGCAGATACATTCGAGCCATAATGGCATTCGTCAATAATAATAAGCTTAGGTGGATTACCTTTAAATTCTGTTTCTAGTGCTTTTTCAAAATTGACAAAGTTACTTACAACAACGTTTTTGGCCTGTTTGAGATCTTGCTCTGCTTGTCCTTTCAAAGCAGTATCTGGCATGGTTACTAGGTAAAGCGTGTCTTTAAGTTGCTTACGGTCACATATATCCTGATCGTTCAAACTCAGCCTTTGAAGACAGCATAGTGCTAAGGCAATCCCAGATTTACCCGCTTGCATTTCTGCTGCTGTAACAACGGCTCTGACATTGCCAGAGAGCGCTTCAAATGTTTTGGTCGCAGCATTAACTTGATGAGAATGAAGGCTATTGCTTTTGAGGACTTCATCTACAAGATGGCGAAGTTTATTTGCTTTCTCAATCAAAGTTAATTCCTGACGTCTATGAAAATTGTTTGTAATTGAATGAATTATAACCTTTTGTTCTGATCAATCAATCCGCGAAACTTATTAATAAGACCATTATTTATATCTTACCAGTGTTACTAAGAACAACGAGCAAAACCAAAGCAATGTAGCCCGAAGTTAGCTGTCGTTGTTCCTATATTGACAATGACCAGCTGCACCGTTGATTGACACTGCTTCCTCAAAATGAGGCTGACTCTGACTTTAATGTTACAGTCCTTTTCCCAGCACAAACAAACTATTGCGATCACCCTCGCATCGTGGACAATGTTTAACCATGAGAATTTTATATCAACGAAATCAATAATTTTATCTCAGTTACAGGATGGGTAATGGACCACAACACTCAGGGATTCACTTCATACTGGCGCAATTCCTTAGCAGATGCCGAGTCTGGCAAAGGGGCATTTGAGCGCAGAGATACGGATGCATTCATCCAGTGGATGGATATCACTACGGGACGATTGAATGAGGAAATCGTTTGTTCGTTTTTTGAGGGGGAAATCGATACGGTTAAAACCGTTGAAGTGATGCTACGCCCACAAGCCTGGATCCGCCTGATAGAGCATGGTAAAGAGCGGACGGCCGGAGCGCCGGGTATCGTCACCCCGTTAGTGACTTCTGCTCTCCTGAACCGTGAAGGATTTTTATTCCCCACTGGGGAAACCACCATTCCTCGTGATCTACTTGAGCCGCTTCCTAAAGGCACCTTTTCTATTGGTGAGTTGATGGAATATGACAATTATAAAACTACGCATAATTCGATCACCTTCAGTGAGGAAGATGAACAGCAACGCCTTGAGGAAAATGACGAACAGCGCGCTGAACGTTATGCAAAGCATCTGCGGCAGTGGCAAAAGTTTCTTACAGATTCCAACGATCTGCTGATAAACGTGGCTGAAAAATGGATTTCCACTCACGAGCAATATGAACGGGCTGGGCATGGTTATGTTATCAAGGCGAGCCAGCCAGGCGGGGCTAGCATTCATATCCTTCCTCTGTACGACCATCTGCTGACGTGCAAAAAAAAGGTTCCATTACTAACGCGCTTTGCTTCGACTGAAATGCCATCTGTAGAATCTCGCCTTACTGCCAATGCCATGTTTTGCGAGCGTCTCGGGCATTCCGGGGATGAATTCCCTTTGGCAATGGCGCAGCGAGACGCCCTAAGCCATTATCTCACCCAGCAATCTGGCGATATCCTCGCAGTGAATGGCCCGCCGGGAACCGGGAAAACCACTCTGGTTCTCTCTATTATTGCTACTGAATGGGCAAGAGCAGCCCTCAATAAAACCGAGCCGCTGGTGGTGATTGCCACCTCAACCAATAATCAGGCTGTGACCAACATTATCGAGGCCTTCGGTAAGGATTTTTCCACTGGCACCGGAGCTATGTCCGGGCGCTGGCTGCCTGAGCTAAAAAGCTATGGCGCTTACTTCCCGTCTTCTGGCCGTAAGGCTGACGCAGCGAAAAAATACCAAACGGATGATTTTTTTAACCGTGTTGAATCTCTGGAATATGTTGAAGAGGCACAGGCATTCTATCTGGAGAAGGCAAGGGCGGCGTTTCCGTTTGAGGAATGCAGTTCTTCCGAACGCGTCGTGGATCTTTTGCATGAGTGTTTAACCAAGCAGTCCGCGCAGCTAAATGACATCGAGACCGCATGGGAATGCCTGAATCTTATTCGCCAGGAGCGTAATGCTATTAGCGAAGATCTCGACCAATATATTCAGAACAAAAGTACGTCATTGCTCGATAGCACGAATGAAATCGCATTTTTGAACCAAGGCAAAAAACAATGGCAGCAATATCGTTCGGGTGAGTCGATTGTGTATGCGATCTTCTCCTTGATTCCCGCAGTCCGTACTAAGCGCCACTACCAGATTAATCTCTTCCTGGACGAGACGTTTGGCACAAGAATGGCCGCGTTCCAGGGTACCGTACCTGAAGGTATCGACGCGTATATCGACGACATCATTGCCCTAGCGCAAACAGAACAGAACAGATATCAGCAGCAAATCGATCTTGCCCAAGACGTTTCCCGACGCGAAAGTGAGGCTACCCGATATTGGCATGAACTGACCCAGTCACTAGGGCATACGAGCGAAGAAGAGCTGAGTCTGGCTGGAGCTGATGAGCTTGCCGATATGAAGATCCGCTTCCCAGCATTCCTGTTGGCGACTCACTACTGGGAAGGTCGCTGGCTGATGGATATGGCGGCGATTGATAATCTTCAAAAAGAAAAAGACCGCAACGGTGCTAAAACTGTTAAGGCCCGCTGGCAGCGCAGGATGAAGCTCACTCCTTGTGTCGTGATGACCTGCTACATGCTACCTCACCATATGAAAACCAGTGAATTTGCAGGGAAGGGCAAGCCATTTGATAAAAGCTATTTTTATAATCTTGCCGATCTGTTGATAGTCGATGAAGCGGGGCAGGTACTCCCGGAAGTGGCAGCTGCCTCCTTCGCACTAGCGAAGAAAGCGCTAGTGATTGGCGATACGGAGCAGATTGCGCCAATCTGGAACAGTTTGCCTAGCATTGATATTGGGAATATGGTGGAGGAGAACATTCTCCCTGGCGGTACCCAGGAAGAGCTCATGGATGCCTATGCACTGGTGTGTGATTCAGGGAAAAGTGCAGCATCGGGCAGCGTAATGAAGATTGCCCAGTTTAATTCTCGCTATCACTACGATCCGGATTTAGTCCGTGGGATGTATCTGTACGAACACCGTCGCTGCTTCGATAAGATTATCGGCTACTGCAATACTCTGTGCTATCACGGCAAGTTACAACCAAAGCGGGGAACCGAAAATGGGACGCTTTTTCCTGCGATGGGCTATTTACATATTGATGGCAAGGGCATGCAGGCAAACAGTGGGAGCCGCTTTAACGTATTTGAGGCAGAAACAATAGCGGCCTGGCTCACTGCTCACAAAGAAGAAATCGAGCGTCATTACGACAAGCCGCTACATAAAGTTGTTGGGGTGGTGACGCCATTTTCAGCGCAGGTCAACGCCATCAAAGCAGCGTTACGCAAGCTCGACATTAACTGTAGCGGTGATGAGGATTCGCTAACGGTTGGTACAGTGCACTCGTTGCAGGGGGCAGAAAGAGCGATCGTGCTCTTCTCCTCAGTCTATTCTAAACATGAGGATGGTGGTTTCATCGACCGCGAGAACAGCATGTTGAACGTCGCTGTTTCCCGCGCAAAAGATAGCTTCTTGGTCTTTGGTGATATGGACCTGTTTGAGATCCAGCCTGGCTCTTCTCCACGTGGACTGCTGGCAAAATACCTGTTTGCTTCCACCAGCAATGCATTGCAATTTGAGTTTCAGGAGCGCAAAGACTTAAGCGCAGCACAAACGCAGATCTCAACCCTACACGGCGTGGAGCAGCATGATGCGTTTCTGAACCAAGCCTTTGGCACCATCGGTAAGAACATTACTATTGTCTCCCCTTGGTTGACCTGGCAAAAGCTGGAACAAACAGGCTTTCTGGCGTCGATGATTCAGGCGAGCTCGCGCGGCATTGATATTACTGTAGTAACGGACAGAAATTTTAATACCGAACACACTAATTATGAAAAGCGCAAAGAAAAGCAGCAGTGTCTTAACGATGCAGTGGATAAGTTAACCGAGATGGGCATCACTACGAAGCTGGTTAATCGAGTTCACAGTAAAATTGTGATTGGGGATGAAGGGCTATTGTGCGTGGGATCGTTTAACTGGTTCAGTGCTGCGAGAGAAAATAAGTATCAACGGTACGATACCTCGATGGTGTACCGTGGAGCAGGCTTAAAAGGTGAAATTCAGACGATATATACCAGTCTGGAGCAGCGTCAGTTGTAACATGTTGTGCTGACATCTTGGTTTTAGTTACCGGTCAATTTTCTTGCCCATGGGACCCTGTAAATAATTCTGTGTAACTGCCATCGTCTTAAAGGTGATCGCTCAGGCGGTCACCGAACTCGATAATAAAACGGCTCATCGCCAGCCGCCAGTTCTGGATCGGCATACTCCATTTTTTTGATGCATCCCTGATCGCCAGATAAATCACTTTCCGCACTGAGTCGTCCGTCGGGAACACTTTGCGCTTCTTTATCGCCTGCCGGATCACGCTGTTCAGCCAGTGGCGATTTTCGCCCGCATTATGCCAATCATGCAGCAGCCCTAAAGAGTAAAAACCTTTATCAAACAGCGTAATACTGTTATCCGGTGCGCTGTCTGCCAGCTGTGCCGCCAGGCGCATCTCGTTAACGTCATAACTGCCCATCACACTGGCCCGCAACAGGTGGCTGCTCAGTTCCATCAGGCATACCATGCGGACCTGAGGATCTCCGCGTTCACCGTGCTGGTTCGAAGCCTTACCGAAGGCCTCTGCATTTTCAGGCGTGTCCTGCGTATGCCAGACTACGCTATCGACGGCGTTGAGTGTCAGTCCGTGCCAGAGAGGATGTTTTGCCTCTGCATGCCAGTGTTGCTGAGGGATATCAAACAGAACCCGGATGGCATCTTCGCCTAACGTTTTTCTGCGGGCAATAACGGAGCTGGGTGCGGTGAATGAGCGTCCGGTTCGGTCAACAATATCCATCAGATTAACGATATGACTCATAGGCTTATTGTTGAATATGGCCATGCCGATAACCAGCCAGACCATGGACTCGAGGGGGAGTTTACGCTTGCGCAAGGTGACGGTGTCAGTGAGAGAGAAAGCTTGCTGAATGAGGTCAGGAGACAGGAGGTCAGCGAGGCTTTGAACTTCATCGGGGGCAGTGAGATTGATAATACCGAGAGCTTGTGAAAGTTCCATTTAAAAAGGGTCCATGTTGAGCATGAACCCTTTTTACACGAGCCACCGGATCGGTCGACTGATCCTTAAACGATCGGCATTAGGCGGGAGCCCCTATTATTTAAGCTTTGATTTTAAAAGCTCTCTCATTTTCTCTTTTGCTCGACTAACAAATTCATCTTCACTTTCATTAACTTTTGGATCACCTATTTTTGCCTCTAGCTCATCCAAAAATTCATCCTGCGTAACTAACTCAGCGGCTTGATTTGAGAATTTTGTTTTTTCATCCGTACTTAAGTTAGGGATGATTGAACTTGCCATTAGGCTTGTTCTCAAGGTGGTTGCAATTGTTCCAGTAACATTTTTCATGTTGGTCGAGGACAATAATTTCACACCGGGTGAATTCTGGCGGAGAAGGATATCTTTTAGCTTAACCATTTTTATTCTCCTGCTTTTTTTCTTGGAAAAATGACCTAAACACCGGTTCGAAAGCATCAATTATCAAAGTGATTATTCTGTCTTTTTGTTCATCGCTGAGTCCATTCCAAAGGCTCATAAAGAAAGAGAAAATCTTTAGCAGTAAACCCCACATTTAGCCAACCCTCCATCATATTGTTTAAAGCAAGAATACACGTTATTCAAACCGCATGAATTTTTTCAGAAAATCCTTCCCCGAGGGAAGGAAAATAGCACAAGCTGACGACGCATTAAAGCAGGTTATGTCACGCAAAAGTGTTTCATAATCAAATGCCAGAGAGGCAGTAATTAGGATAATTCATGATGGGTGTGAAAGTTCTGAGTGATTACATGCAGGCTAATGAATAATGGGGAAGCCTCACTGATGTTATGTCAGGAGCTTCCAGCTTAGCTTCACAAAGAAAAATAAATCACTCGTATTACTTATTCCTTTAAATAATCTGAGTAGCGATATCTCAGTCCTGAAATGGATTTTTACCCCGGAAGTATCGCATACATTATTCCTGTACAATCCCAGAAAATGCCGCGCCTCCACCAGCGCATGCCGGTATAAAAACAGGCTGATATTTTTGTTTTTCTCCAGCTTTGCCAGACGGATGATGTCGGCAATCACCTCAATATAGCTTTGCGCCCTGACATCATAATAATCGCGCCGGTGCGTGATGGAATCGGCATTCACCTTATAGGTGTAATCTTTCGTATCCGACAGACTGAAACGCCCGTTGCTAACCGCAAGATGTATGGTCCAGAGGATATCTTTGTGGCTCTTGCCAGCCTGGAAGGAGAGGGCATGTTGCCTGAGATAAGACGATCTGATGATCTGCAGCCACAGGTAATGCGGCCATTCGCGGTGCGTCACGCAGTGGCGTATCCATTCATGGCCGGATAAGGTTTGTCCGTAAGGTTGCCGGGTATGTACCGGTGCCCTGAATGATCCTGAGTCCGTACGCCAGGCATTGAAAATCGCCACGTCAGCCTGGGTTTTTACGGCGGTCTGCCAGCGTTCAAAAATGAATCCGTCTTCGACATCATCGTCAGCGTCGAGAAATATTACCCATTCGCCGCGATGAATATCTAATGCAGTATTCCGTGCCGCGTAGACCCCCTGATTGTTCTGCTCAATAAGGATAATTCTGCTGTCGCGGATATCCCGGACAATGCTGCCGGTTCCATCAACGGAGCCGTCATTGACGATAATAAGTTCAATATTGATACGGGTTTCACTGAGGATCTTAGCGATTAATCCGGCGAGGGTATCAGCCGCATTATAGACAGGGATGATGATACTGACATCGATCATCTGAAATTGTTTTTCCTGAGCGAGCGTCATTTAATTGTTATGCCTTTTGACGGGGACTTCTCTTTTCTCTCGTATTTCGATCTGAATGTCATATAAGCAATCATCACAAAGTTCTTTATCCTGAGAAAATAGCCGATCGATGAAATGTCTTTTCTTATTACATCGGGTACACCTTTTCATATGTCATCTCTCAGGAACGGCATTATGCAAATGTTGTTTTCAGGACGAAATAAGCCCCGACTGCATCAACAGCCGTACGTAATATAAGCACCTTATCCCGCGTCAAGGAAAGCCAAGGATAACCAGATTACGCGGGTAAAAGATAATCGTTTTGATAGATCAATAACTAAGAACTGATCGTTATTACCGATCGACGAGCTGCGGGTCTTCCTTCATCCCATCGCCACAATGTCGTAAAGAGCCGGGCCGGATATATCGCGGATATAGTGTCAGCGATATATCCGATGAGAGAGGATATTTTACCCGGCACAGCGCTATCCTGGCGTCATCCACGGTTTCTTTCAGCCTGGCGGGATCAACCTGACAGCACGAAATCTGATGCGGGATATCGCCGCCAGGGTCAGTTCATCGGATACAACGTAAATTTTTTGGTTTTGGCTAGCCCGCAGTTTGCCTGCTCGCTTAATTCAAAAAGTACAGGCAGCAGGTGAGCGGAGGCTTTCAGATAAGCACTCACCTGCGCAATGCCTTCCGGGGGTACTATCTCGCTGTTCTCCAGCCCTTCGCTTAAGCACAACAACCCCTGACACAAGCCATCGGCCGACTCTGAAGCCAGCGCATTCAGATCGTACAACTGCGCCTCTTCTAATTGACTGAAATCCAGCCCGGCCATAAGCGAGCGAAAGACGGTGATGGAGTTGGTGGTAAACGCGGTGTTGTTATCTGAATCAGTCATACAAGTCATTCCATTGTCAGTGAGTCGAGGCCCCCGGTACTGGCGGGGTGATTGCCGCTGCGGAGAAAACTCTATGCCTGTTCGTGAATCAAAGAAATAGCCTGTGTTTATTTACAGTGGTTTGTTGTCAGATCTGGAAGATGTCTCGCAAATTTCTCACTGGCGATCGGCGATATTACCCACCAGAACAGTATTCATGAGATAAAAAATGAATTTGGTTAATTAATAACAGTGTTTGCCAGATATTATTCTGACGAATTGAAATTAACTCAAATTATAACTAATGAAACGCAGTGGTTGTCACGTGATGTAATTATCACGCTGGCATGATTTACTTATTGATGCTATTTTGCAGAGACAATTGTTATTAAATATTTCAATGTGAACGCCCTGATGATTGACAATAGATTAATTACCCGGCAGGTTGATAATTATTTGCGCAATAATACACAATCCGTTTCCGTGAGTTACATTTAAAAATCTCTTTGTCTAATAATCATCCTAAATATATTTTTCTCTTATAGGGAACTTTCTGATTTTTCACTTTGTCCCCCGTCATACCTATGTTAATTATTTATACGCGGCGCAAGACCGCACACACATCACATAAATAATAAAGACAGGGTAATAATGAGCAATTTAAAAGCGTCAATGTTAATTGGCGGCGTCGTGCTGTCGGCGTTATCAGCCAGCGCGCAAGCCGAGATTACTGTTTTAGATAAAAATCCTCAGAGTAATTCTTTGCTGGCACCGCTGAGTTTGCAGGTAGGCGGGAGTATCCGTCCTGAGTGGATTTTCAATAACGGCCCGGAGCCTGGCTATTATAAAAATGGTCACGATGGCGGCACCCGTTTCCGTTTCCGTGGTGATTATAAACTGACGCAAGACACCTCCATCATCGCTTACTACGAGCTGGGTGTGGACATGGCGAACCTGCTGGGTATGAATGATCATTATCCGGAAGGGGGTCAGCGTGATACGCAGCGTCAGTTATATGCGGGCTTTAAGGACGACCGCTACGGGACATTAACCTACGGTCACCAGTACGGTATTTATTATTCCGTCGTCGGGATTAAAAGTGACGTATGGGATAACGATGGTCATGCGGGCGGTACCGGTATTGGTATTAACGGCAGCTATGATGGCGCGAATAAGCCGAAAAGCAGCCTGAAATATACCAATGACTTTGGTCCTGTGACGTTATACGCCAACTACCTGTTGCCGGAAGATGAAATTCAGGCGGGTGAAGGGCAGCATTATCGTCGTAATAACGGTGGTGGTTTGGGCTTCGATTATAAACTCACCAAAGATTTAGTCTGGAGTGCGGCTTACAGCCTGACCGACGCCACTGTTAAAGATAATCAATATAACGAAAAAGATTATCATCAGCAGTTGTCCGGTACAGCATTAACCTGGCAGCCAAATAACTGGTACATCGTCGGTACCGGCAGCTATTACAAAGATTTCGTGCCAAGCACCCGTGAAAATCCTGTCGAACACTACTTCGCAGGCAGCGGTTACGGTGTGGAAGGGTTCGTCGGTTATACCTTTAATATCGACAAACCGTTCCTGAAATCTATCCAGCCATACGTTGCAGCCGATTCCCTGCAACTGAAAGGCGGCGAAGAATACCACGCGAACCACGTCTATCTGGGCGCGGGTACCACCATCGGTTACGGCCTGTCCGTTTACGTGGAACGCACCTTAGCGCACACCACCGACGACGAAGCAGACGCCACCTGGGTGACCGTCTTCTACGATTTCTAATTCACACGCCTCGTGGATCCTCAGGCCAGCGCATCTGCGCTGGCTTTTTTATGTCTGCAAATCCGCTTAGTGCGTCAGAGGTTCCGCCACTTCTATATCCACGACATCATCATCGCTGAATGGCATTTCCAGCGACTGATACAGCACGTCCAGCCGTTCGCACAGAATATAGCTCAGCAGATCTTTCGCCTGCGGATTATCCAGCGACACAATGGCATAAGACAACGCACGGCAGTGATCGACGATCTCTTCCAGTTCCAGCGGGGTATTGTCGTAAAGATTAGGCATGTTAAGTACTCCAGAAAATAGTGGGTTTGCTACCACTGGAGACGCTAACCTCGTGGTGGTAGCTCAAACAGCGTTAGCGTTACCGGTTTTCTGGATCCGGTGCTTCGTGAGAAGCCACTGTCTGAGCCACCATAATTGGGGTGAGAGCAGACCGTACCACATAGGCTCTATTTTCATAGAGTTGTAGGTACCAGAAAATGACAGAACGCTAATTCTGACTGCGGATTTTGCCGCAGCGAGGGAAGTCTAATACTTGGGGATTTGTACAGTAAGTGGAATTTTTAAGCAGTTTTCGTTTTTGCGAGATGTCTTGGGAAAGAGCATAAAACTGAACGTGCAAATACGTTATTTACGGAGTCTTTTGAGAGAAAAAGTGGTCAATCTATTCAAAAATTAAATACATGAGTTGTAAGCGATTAAGAACACATTATACTTCCAACCTATTGATTCACTTAACAGGTATCAGTAGATGACCGACAAGGAAATGTGCGTTGTGCTTACGGAGAATGATGTTTCTCCTTGGGACGATGAAACAGGCAAGCTTTATCATTTTCCGAAGCAATACCAAAAGTCAGTAAGTCCTGGGATGCGGTTTGTTTATTACAAAGGGAAATTAAAGTCTGAGAATAAGCAGTATTCTTCCCAACGTTTATCGGACGCTCCACATTACTTCGGTGTTGGAAGGATAAGCAGGATAGAGCCTGATGATGCAGGTAACCTCAATGCTATCCTGACTGACTTTCAGAAATTTGATCAAGCGGTTCTTGCTCGAAAGGGGGATGATTATTATGAACAAATCCCTGAAAGTAAGAAATCTAACTACTGGCGTTCAAGTATCCGCCTGATTTCAGCAGAAGTCTTTGCTGACATAGCTGTAGCCGCTGCGATCACTGAACCACGCCACATCATCAGTGATATAAAAAACGAAGTTGTGCATATTGAAAATGAATCGGATGAAGAATCTCTGGTTTCTTATCTGGAAGGAAAGAAGTCTTCCAAATATGTCACCACTTATGAAAGAGATCAGAAGCTAAAGAAACTCGCTAAAATTATTCATGGCACAACCTGTTTTGCCTGTGGTTTTAACTTTGGTGACTTTTACGGTGAATATGCAAAAAACTTTATTCATATTCATCACGTTGTTCCGGTATCTGAGTTTGGCGGATCGAAAATTGTCGATCCTAATACTGATCTTGTTCCCGTCTGTGCTAACTGCCATGGGGTTATACATCGCAAAAAAGACCGTACGCTCTCGATTGATGAACTGAAAGTTATGATTGCCACGAGTAAGAAAACGCCCTTATAAGGGCGTTTTAACCTTTAGTATATCCCCCCTAAAAAATCCGCCCCATCTCCAGCTGTCCCATCAATAACGCGTTATCGCTGTAATCCACCGGGACGGCGACGACGGCGGGGCCTTGTACGTCCATGGCGGCGCGCAGGGTGCTTTCGAGTGTTTCGGCGGAGGTGACGGCAAAACCTTTGGCACCGAAGGCGTCGGCGTAGGCTTTGAAATCAATCGGGCCGAACTGGATGCCGGAGGTGCGCTGGTATTTTTTCTGTTCCTGGATTGCCACCATATTGTAGGCCTCATCGACCCAGATGATGTGCAGCAGGTTGACGCCCAGACGCACGGCGGTTTCCAGTTCCATGCTTGATTGCATAAAACCGCCGTCGCCGGATACCGAAACCACTTTGCGACCGGGATCGACCAGCGCGGCACCGATCGCCCACGGCAGCGCGACGCCCATGGTTTGCTGACCGTTAGAAATCAGCACCTGACGGGCGCGGAAGCTGTAAAGGTAACGGGCGATCCAGATGTGAAAACTGCCCATATCGACGCACAGCGTCACGTCGCTGTTGACGATGTCCTGCATCGCGCGCACCAGACGCAGCGGGTGGATCGCAAACTGATGCAGGCTGCGGCCTTTCTGATCCAGCAGTTCACGTTGCTGGCGGCGATCTTCGAGGATCGCGATGGCGGAGGCGCTCAGGTCGATGCGCTGCGGGATCTGCTCCGTCAGCAAATCCAGAGTGTCGGCGATGTCGCCCACCAGCTCGACGTCCGGCAGGTAGTCGCTGTCGGTCTCGGCGGGCATCACGTCGATGTGCACCAGTTCGGCGCTGCCGTTACTCCATTGCGCCGGTTCATACTCGACCGGGCTGTAACCGATGGTGATCACCAGATCCGCGTTGCGCAGCAGGCGGTCACCGGCCTGATTGTTGAACAGACCGACGCGACCGGCAAAGCGGTGGAAAGACGCCTGATCGATAACGCCTGCCGCCTGATAGGTGCTGGTGACCGGCAGATCGCTTTTGTGCAGCAGGCGGCGGATGGCTTCGGCGTTGCGCGGCTGGCTGGCCATCAGGCCGAGCAGCAGCACCGGATTTTTGGCCTGTTTCAGTAACTGCGCGACCTGCAATATCGTGTCGTGCGGCGCGCTGCCCAGTACCGGCGGTGGCGAGGTGAGTAATTTACCGCTGGCCGGTTCGTTGACGATATCCATCGGCAGGCTGATAAAGGCCGCGCCGGGACGGCCGAACTCGGCGGCGCGAAAGCCGTTCGCCAGCACTTCGGCCAGCGCAGAAGGCGAGGTGACTTCGGCGGAATACTTGGTGACCGGGCGGAACATCGCGACGGTGTCCATGGTCTGGTGCACCTGTTTTACGTGGTCGGCGCGTTTTACTGCCCCGCCGAGCGCGACCAGCGGATCGCCTTCAGATGTCGCGGTGGCGACGCCGGTGATCAGGTTCGAACAGCCGGGGCCGGACGTGACCAGCGCGACACCTGCTTTGCCGGTCAGGCGGCCCACGGCACCGGCCATAAAGGCGGCGTTGGCTTCGTGGCGCACCGGTATCGTTTTGATGTGGGAATCCACCAGCGAATCAAACACGCGGTCTATTTTGGCGCCGGGAATGCCGAATACATGTCTGACGCCCTGGGCTTCAAGCTGCGCGACGACCAGATCCGCACCGCATGTCCATTCACGTTGGCTGTCTGAATTTTTCATGGTTTTCATCCTTCTGTCTGCGGTCTGTTAACTTTCAACTGACTGAATCGCATCATTTAAATCATCAGGACTTAAATTGGCGTGCAGGAAATCACTGTCCTGCGGGAAGTCGATCAACAGCTTTTCGACCGTGCCGAAGGTCAGCACGCCGCGCTCAACCTGATAATCCAGTACATGGCCGCCGCTGCTGCGTTGCTGATTGATAAAGTGTTCGTGATAACCCGCCACGTTGATGCCCTGCATATACGCGGGGGTCAGGAAACCAATCAGCACGCCGTGGCTGTGTTCGATATGAAAGGTCGGCTGCGCCTCAATGGCCTCCTGCATCGGTTTATACGGACGGTGCTGTTCCGGCACGGTACGGGTCTCGACGCGGCTGAACTCGCCATCAATGCGCAGCGCGCAGAAGGTGTTCTGGCTGGCGACGGCGGTGTCGATCACCGCGTGGATTTGCCCGCGGCTGTGCGGCCGGTCAATCACGTATTCATTCGTCGGGTTAAAGAATGTCATGACGGCGAACGGCGTTTTTTGTTCCGGTGTTGCACGGCGGGCGCTGCCGTCGCCGCGCAGCTGAAAGATATTGCTGTTGAAGGCGATCAGTTCGCCGTCGAGATGGTTAAAGGTGCCGAGACCAAAATCGCCGTGTTCCAGCAGGTCCGCCATCGTGGTATCGCCTTCGTAGACGCCGCTCAGCAGGGCGCTCATCAGTGACGACTGGTAAAGCACGCGGTCAGGGTGCTGATGTTTAAACGCGGTCGCCGTGCGGGCAATATCGGCGACGCAGGAGCAGGACTCAGAATGGCTTTTCATGCAGGAACTCCGTTCGAATAGTTAACTTTGCTAACTAAAGGTTGACGCCATTCTGCCCGGAGTTCCAATATGAGGAGGTGTTCACTTTGAGACGTTTTTGATATGGAACTTCGTCATCTGCGCTATTTTGTCGCGGTAGCAGAGACGGGCCACTTCACCCGTGCTGCCGAACAACTGGGGATCTCCCAGCCTCCCCTGAGTCAGCAAATCCAGCGGCTCGAACACGAAGTCGGCACCCCTTTACTCAAACGTCTGACGCGCGGCGTTGAGCTGACCGAAGCCGGAAAAGTGCTGTACGACGACGCACGAACCATCATCAAACTGACCGATACCGCCCTGGAAAGAACGCGTGCCGTGGCCCGCGGCATGAACGGCACGCTGCGTATCGGCTTTGCGACCTCGACGGCGTTTAATCCGCAGGTGTTTGCGTTGCTGCACCGCTTTCGCGACAAGTATCCGGGCATGGTGCTGGAGCCACAGGAAAAGGACATGGCGGGGCTGATGACGGCAATGAGCGAGGGCGCGCTCGACGCGGCGTTTATCCGTCTGCCTTGTGAGCGCAGTAAAGAGTTCAGTTACAAGGTGCTGGATATCGAAGAAATGATGGTGGCGTTGCCGAAGAAACATCCGCTCAGTCAGGGGAAAGACGTCCGGCTGGCGGCGTTGCGCCACGATACGCTGATCACCTTTCCCCGCGATTTATCGCCGGGGCTTTATGATGCCGTGACACAAGCCTGTGCGGAGGCCGGATTTTCCCCGCGCTACGGGCAGCAGTGCCCGCAAATTACCTCGGCGCTGAGTATGGTGGCGACAGGATTTGGTTACGCGCTGGTGCCTGCGTCGCTGAGTAAAATCGATGAAACCCATGTGCGTTGTCTGCCCCTTGCGGGGCAGACGTTAACGACGCAAATCGCGCTGGCCTGGCGCAGAACGGATAACTGCAAGGCGGCGCTGCATCTGGTGGGATTGTTGTAACTTACACCACAATAATCACAGACACCCGGCGGTTCTGGGCGCGTCCGGCCTGGGTTTTATTGCTGGCCACCGGCTGGTTCTGACCTAATCCACGGGTATGGATATTGGCGCGCGGCATGCCGGCCTCAGCAAACGCGGCGGCGACCGTATCGGCGCGGCGCAGCGACAGATCCCGGTTGTAACCGGCGTCGCCGTAGTTGTCGGTATGGCCGTCGAGGTTGACTTTATTCAGGCCGACATGCAGCAGTTCACCGGCCAGTTTTTCCACTGACTGCTGACTCTCTGCCGACAACGTCGCCTGATTGTTGCCAAACAACACTTTGGCATCCAGCCCCAGTTCCCAGCCTGCGTCAGTCTGCGAGAAGCCGTTTTGTTGCAGCACCGCGATCTGCTCCGGGGTTAATCCCGCCGGTTTGGTCTGACAGGCGGCCAGCAGCAGAATGCACAGCCCCATAGCGGCGAACTGACACCAGGTCTTGAACGTGTTGCAGGTATTCATGGTCATTAATTCCTTTTAGTCTTTCATCACGACAGGAAGCGGCATGCCTGAAGAGACGTGCCAGCAACTGCCGGAAATTTTTTTCGAGCGGTACATGGCCTCATCGGCCTTATCCAGTAACTCTTTCGCGTTGCTGGCCTGAGAAGGCGAGAGCGCGATACCGATACTGAGAGACACATCCAGCGTCTTGTTATTGAGCAGGATGACGGGTGTTTTCATGATCTCAACAATGCGTTCGGCAAAGGCGACCGCTTCGGCGGTGGAATTCATCGGCTCAAGCAGGATCGCAAACTCATCGCCACCCAGACGGGCCAGCACATCACCTTTGCGCAGCGTTTTCGCCAGCCGTTCGCCAATCACCATCAGCACGCGGTCACCGGCAGCATGGCCCAGCGAGTCGTTGATCTCTTTGAAGTTATCGACATCAATAAACAGCAGCGCCAGTGAAAGTGCCGGGCGCATCGGGTTGAAGCATTGATTGAGCGTATCAATGAAAAACGCGCGATTATGCAGTCCGGTCAATCCATCATGCAATGCTTTTTGAGTCAGCGAGACGTTCTCATTACGCATGTGGTTTTCCCAGGCTTCCAGCTCGGTCAGCAGGCTGTTGAAGTCCTGACTCAGCGTGTGCAGTTCGACAATCGGCGCGGAAGGTACGCGCAAATTAAACGAACGGTTGGCGCTGACGTCGTGCGTGACGCGGGTAATGTGGCCGAGGGCATCGACAATGCCTTTTTGCATCCGGCGGGAAAAATACAGCGCGACCAGCGCGGTCAGCACCAGACAGCCCAGCAGACTGAGCACGGTTTCCAGCAGGAAGCCGATCAGGCTGCCGCCATTACCCGCCAGCCACACGGTGCCAATAAGCGATCCGGAATGGTTCACCGGCAGGGTGATCGGCTCCGGGAAGGCAAGGTGTCCGACGAACTGGCCGAGTTTATCCCAGTTGCTGTTCACCGGGCGCGACCATTCCGTAAAGGTCGCACCGGCAGGCGTCAAAATTTTGGCCTGAGTGAAATCCCCTCTTCTGGCGATGAATTCCAGCGAATCATGGGCGGCGGCGGGGTCGTTAAACACCAGCGCGGCTTCGGTGGTGTAACTGATGGCGCGCGCCGTCAGTTGCAGATTACTTTCCGCGTGAGAGCGAAGGGCGATCAGCGCCAGCAGGGTCAGTAAAAACCCGGCCAGACCAATGGCGGTCAAAATCACAATCACATGGATTCTGTTCAGCGCGGCACTCAGCGTCGGGCGCTGGCGTGGCGGCTCTGTGTCAGGAACAGGAATTTTATTTTCCATGGTCACTCCTTTTCCCTGGCAAGTTGTAATACGGCGGGATTCACCCGCACCCCGCTGCGTGACAGCGTGTCCAGATTCAGTTTGAATCCGGTATGAACGGGTGTGATCACCAGACAAAAAGCGTTCAGTAATGCACAGGCATCATCCTGCTCACCGATGGTTAAAATGGCGTGGCCTTCCAGACGCTGATGCAAATCGTTCTGCTGTTCCGCCGTCGTGCTGCCGGAATAAAGGGCATCACACTGCGTCAGCAGCGGGCTGTCGAAAGGAAGCGTCAGGACTTTAAGCGGCCGGCCGGTGAAGGCACTGCCATCGGGTGTGAGCTGCGCGGCGTATTTCACCGGCGGGATAATACAAAGTGTCAGCGCCTGGGACGCGGTACCGCCCGGCCAGCGTGAATAGCTGAGGATGCCGTTAACGGTCTGCGCGACAGCGGCGTTGGTCGGGGCATCACCGGTTTCCGCGATGCCCTGCGTCAGCGGGGCGACCAGCAGCAACATCAGCAGCGCAAAACCGTACGCCGCCTTCACTAAACGGCGGATAAGATTTTTTACTGACGGGCAAAAAGGTGATCGGGCTTTTCCCATTGAGTCGCTCTGTGTTTCTTCCGTTAAAAGTGTTTCTCCGGAATAAGAATAACTTTATCGGCAATACTTCTGAAAGCGTCAATAAAAAGTTTTTTGCCCCGTTACTTCTGCCGCGCTGTGCCGATTTTTTTACACAAGTCAGGAAAACTGCGCATCCTGAAGGATCGCTAATGGATTCAGGATGACAATTGAATGCTTTTTAAACAGTACTGTTTTAAGCGTGCCGACGATAAATAATACACATTGCTGGTATTTCAACCGTTATTAAAATAATAGTCACGGCGATAACAAAATATCACAAAAAATAAATGTTACCGTAATCACTATTTGATGAATTTAAATTGCAGGAAATGTTAATGGATTGGAATTTAAAGGAATATCAGACCACATTTTAGGGATATTCGTGACCATGATCTCAAAGCCACGCTGTTAGCCAGATTTTTATGCTGCCGATAGGTATCATGCCCGCATTAATGGTATGTTTTAGCCGTCAGGATGGTTTTTTCGATGACGGGTGCAGTAAAAAAACATCAACCATTCTGGGGAAACGGACTTATTTTAATAATCAGGTACTGAGGAATCATGGATAATACAACAATCGGGACGCTGTCTGGAAAATCGGTAAGTTCCTGGCGCAAAACTGACACCATGTGGATGTTAGGCTTATATGGAACGGCAATTGGTGCAGGTGTTCTCTTCCTTCCTATTAATGCCGGTATCGGGGGGTTAATACCGTTAATTATTATGGCCATTCTCGCCTTCCCGATGACATTCTTCGCGCACCGCGGATTAACCCGTTTTGTTTTATCGGGTAAAAATGCCGGTGAAGATATTACCGAAGTGGTGGAAGAGCATTTCGGTATTTCAGCCGGTAAATTAATTACCCTGCTTTATTTCTTCGCGATTTATCCGATCCTGCTGGTGTACAGCGTAGCGATCACCAATACCGTCGAAAGTTTTATTACTCACCAGATGCATATGAATGCGCCACCGCGTGCCTTACTTTCATTGATCCTGATCCTCGGTTTAATGACGCTGGTGCATTTTGGTCAGGATATGATCGTCAAAGCGATGAGTATTCTGGTGTTCCCGTTTGTGGCCGTGCTGATGGCGCTGGCGCTGTACCTTATTCCTAACTGGAATGCGTCGGTGTTTGAAAACGTCTCCCTGTCCGGTAACGGCGTGGGTCACGGTATGCTGATGACGCTGTGGCTGGTCATCCCGGTAATGGTGTTCTCGTTTAACCACTCGCCAATCATCTCTTCTTTTGCGGTGGCAAAACGCAAAGAATACGGCGATGAGGCAGAGAAAAAATGTTCGCGCATTCTGGCATTCAGCCACATCATGATGGTGATCACCGTGATGTTTTTTGTCTTCAGCTGTGTCCTGAGCCTGTCTCCGGCCGACCTGATGGAAGCCAAAGCGCAGAACGTGTCTATCCTGTCTTATTTAGCGAACCACTTCTCCAATCCGGTGATTGAATATATCGCGCCGTTTATTGCCTTTATTGCTATTACCAAATCTTTCCTCGGCCATTATCTCGGTGCGCGTGAAGGTTTCAACGGCATGGTGATTAAATCCCTGCGCAGCAAAGGTAAGAAAATTGCCCTGCCAACGCTGAACCGTTATACCGGCATCTTTATGTTATTAACCACCTGGTTAGTGGCAACCCTGAATCCAAGTATTCTGGGAATGATTGAAACGCTGGGCGGCCCGATTATTGCGATGCTGTTATTCCTGATGCCAATGTATGCCATCCATAAAGTGCCGGCGATGAAAAAATACAGCGGCCATATCAGCAATGTGTTCGTGGTGATTATGGGTCTGATTGCCATGTCAGCGATTGTATTTAGTCTGATTGGTTAATAATTAATAGTATTTAATAAAATGAGCGGGGTCATTCCCGCTCTGCTTTCCTCCGTTTTGTTCTTTATTCTGCCCGTCATTTACTTCACATGGAGTGCCCACCATGATCAGCGTCTTCGATATTTTCAAAATCGGTATTGGTCCATCCAGTTCGCATACTGTCGGCCCGATGAAAGCCGGGAAAATATTCACTGATGAACTTATCTCTTCCGGCCATATTACCCAAACGACCCGCGTGGCGGTCGATGTTTACGGATCACTGTCGCTGACCGGTAAAGGCCACCATACCGATCTGGCGATCATCATGGGGCTGGCGGGCAATATGCCGGACGACGTGGATATCGACGCAATCCCGGCATTTATCCGCAATGTGGAAAATACCGGACGTCTGATGTTAGGCAAGGGCGCCAGAGAATTGGATTTCCCGGCCGGGTCCGGCATGAATTTCCATTTTACTAATCTGCCTCTGCACGAAAACGGCATGACAATCAGCGCGTTCAACGGCGACGAACTGCTGTACACGCAAACCTACTATTCCATTGGCGGCGGCTTTATTGTCGAAGCCAGCAAGTTTGGCATGCAGGATGAAAACCCTGTCGTGCGCCCGTACCCGTTCCGTTCGGCCAGTGATTTGCAAAAACATTGCACCGATACCGGTCTGTCGCTTTCCGCCCTGATGCTGCAAAACGAACTGGCGGGCCATACGCGGGCAGAAATCAGCGACCACTTTGCGGCCATCTGGAACGTGATGAGTGAAGGGATCACGCGCGGCATTCACACCGAAGGTCTGCTGCCGGGGCCGATGAAAATCAACCGCCGCGCCGCCGCATTGCGTCGCATTCTGGTGACGCAGGATAAAAATAATGTCGATCCGATGGGCGTCGTCGACTGGATCAACATGTATGCGATGGCGGTGAACGAAGAAAACGCGGCGGGTGGCCGTGTGGTCACTGCGCCGACCAATGGCGCGTGCGGCATCATTCCGGCCGTGCTGACGTACTACGATCAGTTTATCCGTCCGATCAGCCCTGATTCCTACAGCCGTTTCTTCCTGGCGTCCGGCGCCGTCGGCATTCTGTTCAAAATGAACGCCTCGATTTCCGGCGCAGAAGTCGGTTGTCAGGGCGAAGTCGGCGTGGCCTGTTCCATGGCCGCCGCCGGTCTGACGGAACTGCTGGGCGGCAGCACCGCGCAGGTATTTATGGCCGCAGAAATTGCCATGGAACATCACCTCGGCCTGACCTGTGATCCGCTTGCCGGACAGGTACAGGTCCCGTGCATCGAGCGTAACGCGATTTCAGCGGTGAAAGCAGTGAATGCCTCGCGCATGGCGTTGCGCCGCACCAGCGAACCGCGCGTCTGTCTCGATAAAGTTATCGAAACCATGTACGAAACCGGCAAAGACATGAACTCAAAATACCGTGAAACCTCAACCGGCGGACTCGCGATTAAAGTCCTGGCATGCAATTGATTTCTTTCTACATCATTTCCTAAAAGGCGGGAAACCGCCTTTCTCGCCCCCTTCGGTTCTTTTCCCTGTGTTATGTTTTTGGTTATCTATACTGCGTAGAAGCGTTTTTTCACCTGGAAAACAGTTAAAAGGAAAGATCCGGCATGTCTAAATTCTTTATGAATGACCGCAAGACTCTGATTAACGATGTTATCGAAGGGGTGATCCTGACCTCGCCCTACAAAAACCTGGCCAAACTGGACATCGATCCGGCAATCCGCGTCGTTGTTCGCCGTGACTGGGATAAGAAAAAAGTCGCCCTGATCTCCGGCGGTGGCTCCGGCCATGAACCCGCGCATGTCGGGTTTGTCGGCAAAGGCATGCTGACCGCCGCCGTGTGCGGTGAAGTGTTTGCGTCACCGAGCGTCGATGCGGTGCTGAGCGCGATTGTGGCGGTTACCGGTAAAGCGGGCTGTCTGCTGATTGTCAAAAACTACACCGGCGACCGGCTGAACTTCGGTCTGGCGGCTGAGAAAGCCAAAGGCATGGGCTATGACGTCGAGCTGGTGATGGTCTCTGACGACATTTCCCTGCCGGATAACAAACAGCCGCGCGGCATCGCCGGAACGGCGCTGGTGCATAAAATTGCCGGTTACGCAGCAGAGCAGGGGAAATCCCTGAAAGACGTCACCAAAATTGCGCAGCAGGCCATTGATGCCACGGCCAGTATCGGTGTGGCGGCAGCCGGTTGCAGCCTGCCGGGTGGCGGAGAAGATGAAGAAGAACAGCGTATCGAATCGGGCCACGTTGAGCTGGGTTTAGGGATCCACGGCGAGCCGGGTGTGTCGACCATGAAAACCCAGAACAGCCAAAAAGTGGTGGATATGCTGGTCAGCAAGCTTGCGGCGCATGTGAAAAAAAGCGACAAGCTGGCGGTGCTGATTAACAACCTCGGCGGCGTATCGCCGCTGGAGATGAATCAGATCACCAAAGAAGTGGTGCATTCAGCGCTTGGGAATTCGATCCGTTATCTGATCGGCCCGGCCTCGCTGGTCAGTGCGCTGGACATGAAAGGCTTCTCGCTCTCCGTGATTGCCCTCAAAGGCGGCATTGAAGAAGCCCTGCTGGCGGATGTGGAAGCGTCCGGCTGGCATCCGCTGGTCAGGCTGGAAAAACTGGCGACCAAAAAAGGCAAGAAAATCAGCGATAAGAAAACCGTAAAAGCCTCATCCAATGCGGAAGTCGGCAAAATCGTGGAAACCATTACCCAGACCCTTTCTGATCTGGAAGATGAGCTGAACAAGCTGGATGCCAAAGTCGGTGACGGCGATACCGGTTCGACATTTGCCACCGGCGCACGCGATATTCAGAAACAGAACAAAGGCAAAAAACTGCCGCTGAACAATGTGGCGGATCTGCTGGGCGTCGTCGGCGATCGTCTGGCAACCGTGATGGGCGGATCCAGCGGCGTGCTGATGTCGATCTTCTTCACCGCCGCCGGTAAAAAGGTCGCTGAAGGCGAGAAGTTGCCGCAAGCCTTGCTGTCTGGCCTTGAACGTATGAAACATTACGGTGGTGCCGATCTCGGCGATCGCACGATGATCGACGCGCTGCAACCGGCGCTGGAAGCCTTAGGCAAAAAAGATGCACTGAAGGGGGCCGCCAAAGCCGCCGCCAAAGGGGCAAAAGACACGGCCAGCATGAAGAAAGCCAATGCCGGGCGATCGTCTTATCTCAGCAGCAACAGCCTGAAAGGGGTGAAAGATCCGGGCGCAGTGGCCGTTGAAAAAGTGTTTGAGGCACTGGCGAAAAAATAATCTGTGTTTCACTAAAAAAATGGCCTGCGGGAAACCGGCAGGCCATTTTTATGACAACAAAAACGTCAGGTAATCGCATTGGGATCAATCAGCGAATAAAGCTTTTTATCATGGATCCGCTGTGAAATCCGGTACTGGGTTTGTTCATAAATGATGAACTTGCCGATCCGGATCGCTTCACGGGAATCCTTGTTAGCAAAATGGTCGTAAACACCGCCGGGATATTTCCCCTTCAGGCCACGGTTAGACCATTTGTTCATTTTCATCTTCCACTCAAGAGAATAATGCGCCAGCGGGCAGACGATCTTTGCCCACGGATCGCAAATCAGTGCGTTCTCGAGGATCCTTCCGTTGTTACGTACAGGCTGGGTGCCGACTAACACCAGGCAATGATCGACCGGATTGGTAATGAAAATACTGAGCACTTTCAGGGGTGTACCGGCGAGTCTTTCCCATTTTTGAATGTTTTCACTGATATAGCAAAATGCGACGCGGGCATTTTCGCCGCAGTTGCCCGCATTTTCTTTCCCGTTGCGATAATCTTCTTCAACTTTCCGGTAAAGCTGCTGGGAGGAAAGATTGAGCTTTCGCAGACCCCGCACCATGGCACCCCGATCCCTGTCGCCGCCCAGTGAATGCAGCCGGTATTTTTTAGGATCCGACATCATCAGACCATCAATCATTCTTTTATCCGGATAAAACTTATTGGCGGATTTCAGTGACAGTCGTGAACGCGTAAAGAGCATGGCTTCGGTAAGCTTGGGCAAGAGTAATTTCTGGAAACGTTTATTATCCATAACGCTAGTTTTCCTTTAAAACCTGTTTCAGTAGTGGAGTATTTGAGCACTCTTTATTGCCGGTATAAAGGAAATGACTTCTTAAGAAATACGGGATCGGCTGAGACCTTCCGCGCCAGAGCAGCCCGGTTAAAACACGGCGCTCAGTCAGAAAACATAATTTGATCTAAAACAATTTTAAGCGATTTGCTCACCCGCCGCGGTTTCCGTCCCCGTATAATTTGCGGCCAATTATTTGCCGCCGAACGAAGACCCTACTATGCCAGTCAGCCTGATCCAACCAGATCGCACCCTGTTTTCTTACCCGCGTTACTGGGCCGAATGCTACGGCACTGCGCCGTTTTTCCCGATGACCCGGGAGGAAATGGATCAGCTTGGCTGGGACAGTTGTGATGTGATCGTGGTGACCGGCGACGCCTATGTCGATCATCCGAGTTTCGGCATGGCGATCATTGGCCGCATGCTGGAAGCGCAGGGATTCCGCGTCGGGATCATCGCGCAGCCGGACTGGACCAGCAAAGACGATTTCATGCGCCTCGGTAAGCCGAATCTGTTTTACGGCGTCACCGCCGGTAACATGGATTCGATGATCAACCGCTATACCGCTGACCGGAAATTGCGTCATGACGATGCCTACACGCCGGGCAATGTCGGCGGTAAACGTCCGGATCGCGCCACGCTGGTGTATACCCAGCGCTGCAAAGAGGCTTTCAGCGACGTGCCGGTGGTGCTCGGCGGCATCGAAGCCAGCCTGCGGCGCATCGCCCATTACGATTACTGGTCAGATACCGTGCGCCGCTCGGTGCTGGTGGATTCCAAAGCCGACATGCTGATTTATGGCAACGGCGAACGCCCGCTGGTGGAAGTGGCGCACCGTCTGGCTGCCGGTGAATCCATTACTGATATTCATGACGTGCGTAATACCGCCGTGATGCGCAAAACGGCGCTGATCGGCTGGAGCGGTGTGGATTCCACGCGGCTCGATAAACCGGGGCGGATTGAGCCGATCATGAACCCATATGGCGAAGATTTGCCCTGTTCAGAAGGGGAATTGCCTGCGCCGGATGCGCCGCAGCCGGTGACGGTACGAGCGCCGAAGCCGAAACCGTGGGAGAAAACCTACGTGCTGTTGCCGTCATTTGAGAAAGTGAAGGGCGATAAAGTGCTGTACGCCCATACCTCGCGCATTCTGCATCATGAAACCAACCCCGGCTGTGCGCGTGCCCTGATGCAAAAACACGGCGACCGCTATGTGTGGATCAACCCTCCGGCGATCCCGTTATCTACGGAAGAAATGGACGAAGTGTTTGGTCTGCCGTTCCAGCGCGTACCGCATCCTTCTTACGGCAAAGCGACGATCCCGGCGTATGACATGATCCGTTTCTCGATCAATATCATGCGTGGCTGTTACGGCGGCTGTGCATTTTGTTCGATCACGGAACATGAAGGGCGGATCATTCAGAGCCGCTCTGAAGCATCGATCGTCCGCGAAATTGAAGAGATCCGCGACAGCGTGCCGGGATTCACCGGTGTGATTTCCGATCTGGGTGGCCCGACCGCCAACATGTACATGCTGCGCTGTCAGTCGCCGAAAGCGGAACAAAGCTGTCGCCGCGCGTCCTGTGTGTATCCGGAAATCTGCACGCACATGGACACAAACCATGAACCCACGATCAACCTGTACCGCCGCACCCGCAGCCTGAAAGGCATCAAGAAAATCCTCATCGCCTCCGGAGTGCGTTACGATCTGGCAGTGGAAGACCCGCGTTATATCAAAGAGCTGGCGGAGCATCATGTCGGCGGCTATCTGAAGATCGCACCGGAACATACCGAAACCGGACCGCTGTCGAAAATGATGAAGCCGGGGATGGGTAGCTATTACCGGTTCAAAGAGCTGTTTGACAGTTATTCCAAACAGGCCGGAAAAGAGCAGTATCTGATCCCTTACTTCATTTCTGCGCATCCGGGGACGCGAACGGAAGATATGATCAATCTGGCGCTGTGGCTGAAGAAAAACCGTTTCCGCCTGGATCAGGTGCAAAACTTCTATCCGTCACCGCTCGCCAGCGCCACCACGATGTATTACAGCGGCAAGAATCCGCTTGGCAAAGTGGATTACAAAAGCGAAGACGTGGTGGTGCCGAAAGGGGATCGCCAGCGCCGGTTGCATAAGGCGCTGCTGCGCTATCACGATCCGGTCAACTGGCCGGTGATCCGCGAGGCGCTGACCGCGATGGGCATGCGCCGTCTGATTGGCATCCGGCCTGATTGTCTGGTGCCGCCGGACGGTTTTGATCCGAAGTTTGCCCCGTCTCGTTCGGGCAAAGCGAAACCGGCAGCCACGCGTTTTACCGCTTCAAAAGCGCAAAATCCGACAGCCGGAAGCGGAAAAGGAAAACCCGCCGGTCAGCGGGTTAATCGAGGTAAAAGACCGGTTTAAGATCGTTACTCACCGGGCTGTTATCGGCATTGGCAGGCATCACGTCTGCCATATGCTTCCACCATTTCTGGCAGACTTCCGTTTTCGCCACGGCATTCCATCTTTCTTCTGATTCAATTTCCACATAGCCAAACAGCAGATTGCGTTTTTCATCCAGAAAAATGCTGTAGTGATGTGCGCCGTGGGCTTTCAGGGTTTCCGCCAGTTCCGGCCAGATTGGCGAATGACGACGCTGATATTCGTCGTGTGCATTCGCGTTGACCTGCATCACGAAGGATTTACGGATCATGTTTTTCTCCGGTTAGATTTACTCCCTCCCCTGCGAAGGGGAGGGCTGGGGTGGGGTATTAATGGCAGCGTTGAATCTGAAGTTGCCTGCTAAACCCCCTCCCAACCTCCCCCTTCGCAGGGGGAGGAGTAAAGAAATTACACCTTTTTCTTCCCCTTCACAGAGGCAGACACTAGAAACTACATTGCTTTCAGATACAGCTCACGCACTTCTTCGCGGGTTGCGGTGCGCGGGTTGCAAGGCGCACACGGGTCAGCCAGCGCTTTGTCCAGCCAGCCTTCGATATCCGCTTCTGAAATGCCCAGTTCTTTGAAACCGGAAGGAATTCCCACGCGGGTGGATAAGGTGCGGATAGCGTCGATGGCCGCCATGCTGGCCTGCGTTTCACTGATACCTTGCGTGTGCACGCCCATTGCGCGGGCGATATCGGCGAAACGAGCAGGTGCGGATGAGCGGTTAAATTCTTCGACCACCGGCAGCAAAATCGCATTACAGACGCCGTGCGGCAGGTTGTGTGTCGCGCCCGGCTGATGCGCCAGTGCGTGAACCAGCCCCAAACCGGCGCTGTTAAATGCCATGCCTGCCAGATATTGCCCCTGCGCCATTTTCTCGCGGGCTTCGATATCGTCGCCATGATCGACGGCTTTCGGCAACCATTGCGTGATCGTGGAAATCGCCGCGAGCGCCGTCGGATCGGTCAGCGGATGTGCGCCGACGGAAACATAGGCTTCGATGGCGTGGGTCAGCGCATCCATGCCGGTCGCGGCAGTCACGCTGGCCGGGATCTTGAGCATAATTGACGGATCGTCAACGGCGATATCCGGGATCAGATTTGCGTCGATGATCACTTCTTTCACCTGACGCTGACTGTCGATGATCACCGCATTACTGGTGAGTTCTGCTGCGGTGCCTGCGGTGGTGTTAATCGCCACCAGGAAGACACCCGGCTGAGTGACTTTGCCGACACCGGAATACCGTGTGGCTGGCCCCGGATTGGCGGTCAGAATTTTGATGCCTTTCGCCGTATCAATCGGGCTGCCGCCACCGAAGGCGATCAGATAATCGCAGTGGTTTTCCTGATACAGACGGAAGCCTTCATCCACATGGGCGGAAGTCGGGTTTGGCACGACGCCACCGTAAACGGCGTAAGGCAGTGAGGCTTGTTTCATTGCGGAGAATAAACTGTCGAGCAGACCCAGTTCGATTAACTGGCCGTCGGTGACGATAAGGGCTTTGCCGTGGCGTTTGGTCGCCAGCATCGCCACCATATCTTCGATTGCGCCCTGGCCGTGAAGGCTGATTTTAGGTAGTGCCAACATGAAACTCATAAAAATTCCCTCTACAGAGTAAGTAAAATAGGTGTTCTGTTGTGCGCTGCTCCGTGGTCTTTGCCATTTCCTGCTACGGGAAACATCCCCTGTTCCCCGTGCAGGATTTATGTGGTCTGGAGCATTAAATGCCGGATCAGGCTTTCAACGCGGCCTCGAAAGGCGTGACGTCAAAACGTTTGCCGAGAGCAATCAGTTCATCAGTCTGAATGGTTTGTTTCATGCCACCCATCGAGATCACTTTCACCAGAATTTCCGCCGATTTTTCAGCGGTGTCGATCAGGCCAAAGGCGTCATCCAGTGTCGGGCCGCAGCCGAAGATACCGTGGAATGCCCACAGCACCAGGCTGTGATGTTGCATACGGTCGGACGTGGCGGCACCAATGCCGTCGGTGCCCGGCACCATCCACGGCACAATGCCCACGCCGTCCGGGAAGACCACCAGACATTCGGTGCTGCATTCCCACAACTTGCGGGTGATTTTGGCGCTGTCGAGTTCCAGCACATACGTCAGTGCGATCAGGTTGGTGGCATGGCAGTGCATGATCACGCGATCCTGACCGTGTGTAACACGTTTACGCACGGCATGAGATTGCAGATGCGAGGCCAGTTCTGAGGTCGGTAAGCCGCCCGCTGTCAGGCCCCACAGAATTTTATAGCTGGCGCCTTTGTCATCGAGCTGGATAACGGTCAGCGCTTCAGACGGAGCCAGTTGCACGTTACGGAAAAACTTACCGGAACCGGTCACGATGAAGTATTCGTTGGCCAGATCAGGCGCATGCTGTGTCAGTTCAACCTGACGCGGCTGGGCGTAAAAATCGTTCTTATAAGGGGCGACGTCTTCCGGTAACAAACGCATGCTGACGTTGCCGCCGTTGCGCTCATCCCAGCCTTTCAGCCACATATCGGTGGTCGCTTTGACCATGCCTTGTACAAACCACGAGCTAAATAATGTTTTCATCGGTTCTTTCCTGCGAATAAGGTGAATGCGTTTCTGTGGTGTTCAGCGGCAATTAACGTTTTGCCAGCACGCTGGTTTCGTAATGACGGACGGTATCCAGCCACTGACCCCCCACCGGTACATCGTGGCGCTGGCAATACATGTCCCACACGGCCTGCCATGGCAGGGATTTTTGTTCTTCCAGCAGCGCCAGACGCGCGGTGTAATCGCCTTCCGCTTCCAGTTTTTTCAGTAAATCGGTCGGTTCCAGCAGGGCTTTCAGCAGGGCTTTTTTCATGTTGCGGGTGCCGATAACCCAGGCCGCGATGCGGTTGATCGAAGCATCGAAGAAATCCAGACCGATATGCACGCGGTTGAACAGATCATGGCGAACGATTTCGCTGGCGATGGCTTGTGTTTCGTCGTCCAGCAGCACGACGTGATCGCTGTCCCAGCGCACCGGGCGGCTGACGTGCAGCAACAGGCGCGGTACATACAACATCGCGGCAGAGATTTTGTCGGAGATAACTTCGGTCGGGTGGAAGTGACCGGCGTCGAGGCACAGCGCGGTGCCACGGCTGGCGGCATAACCGAGATAGAATTCGTTAGAGCCGACGGTGTAGCTTTCGGAACCGATACCGAACAGTTTGCTTTCAACGGCATCGATATGTTCAGAGAGGTCAAATTTTTCAGAAATCACTTCATCCAGTGCACTCAGCAGACGCTGGCGCGGTGCCAGACGATCCACGGTGACGTCTTTCATGCCATCCGGTACCCAGATATTCATGACGGACGGTGTGCCTAATGCGCGGCCAAACGAGGCAGAAACGCGACGGCTTGCCTGGCAGTGTTCGATCCAGAACTGACGGATTTCCGGGTTGGCATGAGACAGCGTGAAGCCGTCGGCACTCATCGGGTGTGAGAAGCAGGACGGGTTGAAATCCAGACCCAGTTTGTTTTTCTTTGCCCAGTCTACCCAGCCGGTGAAATGCTTAGGTTCAATTTCATTACGGGCAACTGGCGTATCGGATTCCAGATAAATCGCGTGCAGGTTCAGACGGTTAGGACCGGGGATCATAGAGATCGCCAGTTCTAAATCGGCGCGCAGTTGCTGTGCATTTCGCGCTTTGCCGGGATAGTTACCGGTCGCCTGAATACCGCCGGTCAGGCCGCCTTCAGGGTTTTCGAAGCCCGCGACATCATCCCCCTGCCAGCAATGAATGGATACGGGCAGGGTATCGAGTTGTTTGATTGCTGCTTCGGCATCAATGCCCAGCTGTGCAAAGCGTTCTTTGGCAAGTGTCCATGCTTGATCGATAGATGAAGTCATACTGCGAGCTCCTCATTGGCGTGACACAGCGCCTGAAAACGGCGCCAGTGAATAGCAAAATCCGTGTGATTACGGGGAATGTAGTGGCGTTGCTCGAAATTCGTGGCAACGATGCGACGAAATTCAGCGGTATCTTTGACGGCGTTCAGCGCCATCAGCTGGCAACCGATATTGCCCAGCGTCGAAGCCTCAACCGGACCGGCGCTGACGCTGACCTGACAGACATCGGCACAAAGCTGGTTCAGGAACTGGTTCTGGCTGCCGCCGCCGACGATGTGAATGTCTTCCAGCGGCATGCCTTGTAAATCAGCCAGTTGTAAGGCGATTTTGCGATACAACATGGCGAGGCTGTCGAAAATGCAGCGTGCCAGTTCAGCCTGAGACTCCGGCACCGGATCGCCCGCCTGACGGCAGGCATCGCGAATGGCATCCACCATCGACGGCGGATTAATAAAGCGGTCTTCGTTCGGGTTAATCAGATAGGTGAACGGCGTGACGTTTTTCGCCAGCGTGATCAGTGACGGCAGATCCTGAATATTCAGTTCGCGGCACACCCGCTGGAACAGCCACAACCCCATGATATTTCTCAATACCCGATAGCTGCCGTTAATGCCGCCTTCGTTAGTGATGTTGTCGTGCAGTGCCTGCGCATGGTTGAAGGCTTTCGGGCTTTCGATGCCCATCAGGGACCAGGTGCCGGAGCTGAGATAGGCGCTGCGGGAGCTGGTGAGCGGGGCGGCCACCACCGCGCTGGCGGTGTCGTGTGTCGCGACGCTGAATACCGGCACGCTGCGTCCGCGCGGGCTTTTCCACTGTCCGGGCGAATTGCCGGGCTGCGTCGGTTTTTGCAGCCAGTGACGCGGAACGCCTGCCAGTTTCAGCAAATCCTCATCCCAGTCGCCGGTGGCGAGATTAAGCATCTGCGTGGTGCTGGCGTTGGTGTATTCCCAGTTCATTTTGCCGGTGAGGCGATAGAGGAAATAATCCGGGATCATCAGCATGTGTGCGGCTTTGCTGACGATGTCGGGCTGCTGTTCGCTCAGCGCACGCAACTGGTAAAGGGTGTTGAAGGGCATGAACTGAATGCCGGTTTTCTGATACAGCGTCTCACGGCTACATTGCTGCGCCATCCGTGTCATCACGCCGTCGGTACGGCTGTCACGGTAAGCGACCGGCAAACCGACACGCTGACCCTGTTCATCAAGCAATACGTAATCCACACCCCAGGTATCAATGCCGATACCGTCAAGCGGAACGCCGGAAGCATCGAGGCGATTCAGCCCCTCAAGGATGTGTTTTTCCAGCGCGTCGAGATCCCAGGTGTCGTGACCGTCAACGCGGATCAGGTTGTTGGGAAAACGATGGATTTCCTGCAATGTCAGCGTCGCTGCCGGATCGGGATCCTGACGGGTAAACGTCGCCAGCATCACCCGGCCGCTGGAAGCGCCGAGGTCAATAGCGGCAAGATGGTGAGTTCTCATAGCGGCCATTCCTTATTGAATATGCGGCCAGTGTAGGGGAGGCGTTTCGGGGGCACCTTCCGGTGATTGCCACCGGTTTTGGCGGGATGGCAGCATTAAAAAGGTAGATGCGAGGCAGATCACATAACGCTCCAAAGCTGGTTCATGCGGGGGGTTGCAACGTCAGCGTAACGCCGGAGAGGCGATTGTGATCTTTGCCGCAGATCCGCATCACGACAGGGGCAATCTTTGAAATATGACCGCTTATGACGTTTTTAACGCCGTGGTTTGAAGGTAAGGAGGTCGCGTGCAGGGTAGGGTTGTTTCCCGAAGCATAATGATGTTGAACCGGAGGCAAACAATGACGTTACTGAGAGGTGATGATTATTTTGCGGCACCTGAGCTGACCGTGACGGTCGAGCGGCGTCTTCCGCAAGATGTCTTCCCGGAGCACTACCATGATTTCCACGAGATTATGCTGGTGGAAAGCGGATCAGGTGTGCACATCTTTAATGACAACCCTTACACACTGACGGCCGGAACGGTCTGTTTCGTGCGCGCCAGCGATCATCATCTGTTTGAGAATGTGGACAATCTTCGTCTGACCAATGTGTTGTTTCGCTCACCGAAAGCCTTTCGCTTCATTCAGGATGTCGGCCATTTTTTGCCGCAGGAACACCACTATCAGTCGCAGATCCACTGGCAACTCAGTCCTTGTGTGTTGCAACAGGTCCTGAACTGCATCACGCAGCTGGAGGCGCTGCCTGCCAGCGTGGAAATGGAACATATCGCCACGCGCGAAAGCCTGTTTTTACAGCTGCTGATCCTGCTTTATCAGGACTGTTTCCAGCCACAATTGCGAGATACATCGGAAAACAAGGTCAATCAACTTTTGCAATGGCTCCAGTCCCATTACAGTGAGGATGTTAACTGGACTGAAGCCGCAGAACGTTTTTCACTGGCGCTGCGAACCTTGCACCGGCAGATGAAGCATTACACGGGCATGACGCCTCAGCGGTATCTCAACCGGCTGCGTTTATTAGAAGCGCGCCGTCGCTTACATCATAGTGATCAAAGCATTACCGATATCGCGTATGCTTGCGGGTTCAGTGACAGTAACCATTTCTCGACGCAATTCCGTCGGGAGTTTTCGGTGTCGCCAAAACTCATGCGTGATCAGCTACGTTAAGCGGCACCCTCTTGCGGTCTTCGGGATAACACACCGAAATCGCCTCGTTTATTTTGTCGTCAAACGGGTATGAGATTGCTGCTATGTCATTGAGACTGAGTAAGAATGACTTCTTCCTGACCGGAATGAATTCGGTGGTGGTGGCCGAACGCCATCCCCAGGCGGATTTCCCCAGCCATGACCACGATTTCGATGAACTGGTCATCGTCTGGCGTGGAAATGGTCTGCATATCTGGAACGATATCCCTTATCCCATCACCTGCGGTGATCTGTTTTATATTAACGCCCGGGACCGGCACAGCTATGAGTCAGTAAATGAACTGGCGCTGGATAATGTGCTGTTCTGCCGTGAGCGTTTCGGGCTGGCGGCCGACTGGTCACAACTGTTGCCGGAGGAGAACGCCAGTCAGGAACAGCGATACTGGCGGCTTAGCACGCTCGGGATGTCGGTTTTGCGCGATAAAGTCGATGAGCTGGCGAAAGAGTGTATGAAGTCTGAGCCGCTGTCGGTGCAGCTGAGTGAAGCCCTGCTGATGCAACTGGCGTTGTTGTTGCTGCGTTTTCGTCACCGGCCGGACAGCGGCGCGTTGCCGGATGCCCATCAGCTGGATTTATTGCTGATGGCATTGCGGGCTAACGTCGCCGAAAATTTCCATCTTGAGACATTTTGTCAGCAACATCAGCTGAATCCGCGTGCGTTGCGTGCGTTGTTCAAACAGCATACCGGCATGAGCGTAACGCATTACTTGCGTCAGCTGAGGTTGTGCCGGGCGATGAGTTTGCTGCGTTACGGCAACATGACGATCAGTGATGTGGCGGCGGAATGCGGATTTGATGACAGTAATTATTTCTCTGTGGTGTTCAGCCGCGCCTGCGGGGTTTCACCGCGTGACTACCGCCAGCGTTTCGTGGGGCAGTCAGGAAAGATGTCTCCGCTGAACTCACCGGTGATGACGGCAGAATAAGTTCTGCCGTCAGGTGAAAAGGGGTTAACGCCGCGCTTACAGCGCCATGCCCATCCCCACGATGTTGGCCGCCAGAATAATCACCAGCGCGCCGATACACAGAACGCGCACCGGTTTCCTGCCCACGCCAATCCATTCCTTGAGCACCAGTCCGACGATACCGCCGCACAGTACGTAGAAACTCATGTGCAGCATCCAGCTCATGTAATCATATTCTGCCGGAATGCTGGCGTGTCCCCAGGCGTAGAAGAAGAATTGCAGATACCACATGACGCCGCCAATAATGGAAAAGATCGCATTGGTGAGCAGCAGTGATTTTGCCACCGACATATCGGCGCGGAACGAGATCGTTTTACGGGTTGCCAGACGGATGATACAGAAACCCAGGTTAACGATGGCGCCGCCGCCCATGATGATCACATAACTTGGCAATGCGACGTAAAGCGGGTCGATACCCAGCTCACGCGCGGTTTCGTGCATCGGCACGGCGGCACTCATGGCGAATGACATCCCGGCGGAGAAAATCCCGCACATCACGGCCAGAACCAGCCCTTTGCGCAGGTTGAACTCTTCGGCTTTAATCCCCAGCGCTTTCTCTTTCAGGAAACCCGCGTAGCTGACAATCGCCACGCCGATAACGGCAACAAATACCCCCAGCAGCGTAAGCTGACCGCCCGCAGTGCCGAACAGCATGCCAATTTTGCCCTGCAGGACAGGTGTCATCAGCGTGCCGATAATCAGCGTGATACCGATCGCGATGCCAATCCCCATCGACATGCCGAGATAGCGCATGGTCAGGCCATAGTTGATGTTACCGATGCCCCACATGGCGCCAAACAGAAATACAGGCAGCAGGGTCGCGAGGCTGAATGAGCCGTAATAGGCCCAGAAATCAGGCAGTAAAATGTAGCTGACGGTCCAGGGCAAAATGATCCACGAAAAGAAGCCGCCGAGCGACCACATGGTTTCCCATGACCAGTGTTTGACTTGTTTAAAGGGCGCGTAGAAGCAAGCTGCGCTGGCTGCTCCTATCAGATGCCAGATGATCCCTAACACTATCGAATTGTTCATACACTAAGCCTTTTATATTTGTAGGGTGGTGAGATAAGCAAATACGCTGCGGTTAACTGATCCTTCAGAAATCGGGGCAGCGGGTGGCCGGTAGTGTAAGAAGTGCCCAGTCAGGCAGCCTTCCAGTCAGTGCCACTGTGAAAAGCGTGCTGGCACTCGCCGGAAGGTATACATGAGTCAGTTCACAAATTCAGTAACGCAGGGGATAATCACGTAAAAACAAGAAGCTAGCCCATAAGGACAGGGCCGGGGAGACGCTCAAAATGGATGGCGGAGACGCGGACAGAGAAGGGGCTAGGAATTTTATTATCCGATATTATTTCCGGCAAGGTTTGGCAGCATTATGGATTATTTACGCAGGAAGAATACGCGCGAAGTAACATGTCCGGGTAACATTTAATAAAGGAAACAAGCCTGTTTACTTTCAGCCAGATTGATTAATCTGGCTGAAAGTTGAATGGTTATGCAGAAATAATGAATGGCGGGCTTCAGTTAAGAATATCATTGCAATGAGACATCGCCAGCAGAAAAATGAATAACATTAAACGTGGTGTTATTAATGTTACGGGTAAACTCCCCTCAGGCTAATTTTTCTTCGATGATTTCCTGCCTCTCCCGCTGTTCTTCCCAGGCATAGAATATTTTATTCCTGCCACTGTTCTTTGCTTTATACAGTGAAGCATCGGCACTGCCTAACGCCTGAATAAAATCGCCTTCTTCCAGTGCGGCAAGCCCCGCGCTGACTGTGACATGTGTGGAGACTTCGGCATTAAATAAATGCGGGATATTCAGCCCCAGTACTTTATTCTGGATACGTTCAGCCATACGGACGGCGTGTTCCTGTTTGACGTTGGACATCAGCACCAGAAACTCCTCTCCGCCGTAGCGCACCACCACATCCCGCGAACGTACCGCATCGCGGATAGCCGCAGAGACACGCACCAGCGCCTGATCGCCCATACTGTGGCCGTAGTTATCGTTATAGGCTTTGAAATGGTCGATATCAAGCAGCATGACATAATGGCCAGATGCCTGACTGAACAGGGTTTCCAGCTTATTTTGCAGGCCGCGACGGTTGTACAATCCGGTCAGGGGATCCAGCATGCTCAGATCGCTGAATTTCTCCCGTTCGCTGTAAAGATTCGAGACCATTCTGCGGGTAAATTCATCGCTGCGTTTGAGCATCAGATGGTGCAGCCACAGCCCGATAAGCGGTAATGACACGGTAAACACGATGCGTCCGACGTGTTGAAAATCGTCCAAAAAGATGACGCAAAGAGTAGAAGGTACTGCGTGAAGGCAAAAAGCCAGAAAATTATCTGACAAAGCGATGGCACTGATAAAGAATATACTGAGTAAACTCACCAGCAGGTAATTCTTATCCAGATGGCCAATTTGTTCGAAACGTAATGCAATTTGCCACGCCCATAACAGGCCGACCATCACGGAACACATATTCAGATGGGCAGAGTAATTTTTCTTACTGAAAAAAGAAAATATTAACCCGGCAAAGCAAAGTCCAAAGATCAGTACCAGCGGAAGGGGAGTTGATGCCGCGTTCTCTGGTGGGTAAACCATACTAAATAGGGCAGTGGCACTATTTAAAAAAAAGAATAGCAACATCGCCAACCGATGTTTGCTTTTCAGCAGCTCATCATAGGAATGAGATATCATCAAATGTACTCTATTTATTGTGTGTTGTGCTGAATAGATAAAGTGTCTTATCGCCCTATACCGCGTGCTTATTCCATTAAGACAAGTTCCATGCAGGCAGGCTAATAGTACTAATCCGTAATTATTAGAATGCAATAAATATCGTTTTTATCGTCACTGTGTATTTATGGCTGTTTTATAATTTGATTTAACGGCATCAAAATTAGCACTTTTGTCGGCAGGTGTCACCCATACGAAGGACCCGCAAGCAAATAGGTGGTAAATGAGAAAAAATCCTATATGATATTAGTTCTCATTATCAACGTTTGGAGCAGGGTTATGATACCGGCAATTGTCATGGCATGTGGGATCTGGGCGGTTGTATGGATGCTGGGTAAGCGCCTGACCAGTGGCTGGGGCGTCTTGTTGCCTTGCGCCCTGATGCCTTTGCTGGCGCTGGCACATATGTCGCTGGATCAGCTGCGTGTGCTGGTCGTCGTCGCCATGCTGGTGACGCTGGGCATGTTGTTCCACCGCACGTTACGCCATTATATGCTGTTGCCTTCATTCATGGCACTGGCAGGGGGTCTGGCTGCGGTTACGTTGAATTTTAGTTTGTTGTAATACAAGGATATTTTTAGATGAAAAACAGAAAGCACAATAAATCGGCAGGGATTTTTTATTTTTTGAAACTGAAAGAAGTGTTGCAGGAAGGAAAACCGGAGGAACAGAATCATGTGGTGCGAAGAGAGGGACTTGAACCCTCACGTCCGTAAGAACACTAACACCTGAAGCTAGCGCGTCTACCAATTCCGCCACCTTCGCACAGATGATTTCTGCTTACTGCTCATTCGACTTATATCACCGGAGTGGTGCGAAGGGAGGGACTCGAACCCTCACATCCGTAAGGACACTAACACCTGAAGCTAGCGC
The DNA here is from genome assembly GCF_021276285.1 of Rahnella victoriana. Classification (NCBI taxonomy): domain Bacteria; kingdom Pseudomonadati; phylum Pseudomonadota; class Gammaproteobacteria; order Enterobacterales; family Yersiniaceae; genus Rahnella; species Rahnella victoriana. The sequence continues at coordinate 1,004,259 of NZ_CP089919.1, read as the reverse complement.
GTCTACCAATTCCGCCACCATCGCGTACCGTGCCGTGCAATATAAATCTCGTGATTGTATTGGTGCGAAGGGAGGGACTCGAACCCTCACATCCAAAGGACACTAACACCTGAAGCTAGCGCGTCTACCAATTCCGCCACCATCGCGTTCCAATTGATTACTGCATTGATGCGTTCATAAGAATGTCATCAGTGAGTAACACAACCACGGAGGCGAATTCTAGAGATTTTCCCGGGTGCGTCAACAGTTATTTCCCCCATTGCGGACGTTTGATGTAAAAAACAGCATATTCCCGGTGAATGGTTCCCTGTGTCAGTGCGTCGTCAGGTTAATCGATGGTTTAATAAACGATTTTTCCGTTAACGCTGTCCTGTGCATGGGGCGGAACCGGCCCGGAAAACAACCGGATCAGCCAGTCCAGCAGCACGCGGATCCTCGGTGCCAGAAAACGTCCCGGCGGATACATGAGGTACAGCGGCATCGGCGGCGGCAGATGCTGATGTAACACTTCCACCAGACTTCCCTGTGCCAGTTCCTGCTCCATGGCCAGTTCTGAGGCCTGAATCAGGCCAAAGCCCGCTTTTGCGGCGGCGACATAGGCGTCTGCTCCGCTGACGGTAAGCGTGCGGGTGAGCGCCCGCTTTTCAACCTTGCCGTCAGTGACAAATTCCAGATGCGATTCTGTCCGCTGATGCGCGAAAAAATACCCTACAGCCTGATGTCCCGCGAGATCTTCCGGGGTCTGCGGCGTGCCAAATTTCGCTAAATAGTCCGGCGAGGCGCAGGTGATCTGCCTGAGATCGGCCAGATGGCGTGACTGCAAATTTTCATCTTCTGAAGGCCACGCGCGCAGCACGCAGTCTGCTCCCTGGTCCAGCAAATTGATGGCGTTGTCATTGGCGCTGATGCTCAGGGTAATCTGCGGATATTGCTGATAAAAATCCGGCAGCGCCGGGATCACCATCACGCGCGCCAGCGAATGCGGCATGTCGATCCTGACGGTGCCGGCGGGCTGATTTTTGTGATGGGCAAAAAGCGAGTCAGTTTCTTCCAGCGCCGCCAGCAATTGCAGGCAACGCTGGTAATAGATTTTACCTTCGTCAGTGATTTTGACCTGCCGCGTGGTGCGTAAAAACAGGCGGACGCCGAGCCGCTGCTCCAGCCCTTTCAGGGTGGTGCTGACTGTCGCACGGGGCAGATTAAGGTCTTCCGCTGCCCGGCTGAAACTTTCCAGCTCAGCGATACGAATGAAAATTTTCATCGCCTGAATGTGGTCCATAACCTTCCGCCGATTGTTTGTGATTTCTGAACAGTGTTGCACGTTTTCACTGATTTATCTTTCCCTGCATAACAACCAGACTTCATCACGTTACTTCTCCCTCACTGAGTCTTAAGGAAAAAACATGAAACAACGTCAGCTGGGTAAAAACGGTCCGTGGGTCTCTGCGCTTGGACTGGGTTGCATGGGCATGAGCGATTTCTACACCACCGGTCTTGATGAAAAAGAGTCACTGGCGACGCTGGAACGTGCGCTGGAACTGGGCGTCACCCTGCTGGATACCGCCGACGTCTACGGGCCGCATACCAACGAAGAGTTGCTCGGGCGCTTTCTCAAAGAACGCCGCAATCAGGTCTTTTTAGCCACTAAATTCGGTATCGTGCGGGATCCGGCAAATCCGCAGGCGCGCGGCACCAACGGTCATCCTGATTATGTGCGTCAATCCGTAGAAGGCAGCCTGAAGCGTCTGGGCACCGACGTTATCGATCTCTATTATCAGCACCGTCCGGATCCGACCGTGCCGGTCGAGGAGACCATGGGTGCGCTTGCGGATCTGGTGCGTGAAGGCAAGATCCGTTATATCGGGCTGAGTGAAGTGCCGGTGAGCATTCTGGAGCGGGCGCATAACGTGCATCCGGTTACGGCGCTGCAAACCGAATATTCGCTCTGGTCGCGGGATGTGGAAGCGGATATTTTACCGGCCTGCGAACGTCTGGGGATTGGTTTTGTGCCATACAGCCCGCTGGGTCGCGGTTTTCTGACCGGGCAAATCCGCTCAGTGGATGATCTTGATGCCGACGATTACCGTCGCGACAGCCCGCGTTTTCAGGGTGAAAATTTCGCGAAGAATCTGCAACTGGCGGAAAAAATCGGAGAACTGGCGCAGGAGAAAGGCGTGAAACCGTCGCAGCTTGCGCTGGCCTGGGTTTTATCGCGCGGTGACAACATGGTGCCGATCCCTGGCACCAAACGTCGTCATTATCTTGAGGAAAACATCGCCGCGCTTGATGTCTCCCTGAGTGAAGCCGAAATCGCGGCGATCGAAGCAGTCTTTCCTTTCCGCGTGGCAGCAGGGGATCGCTACAACGCAGAAATGATGCGTATCCTCAGTGTCTGAACAGGGTAAAACGGATTAACGTTTTTTCTTTTTCAGATCCCGTGGCGGACGTCCGCGTACGGCTTTGTACACCTTGAAACGGCCATTTTGTGCCAGCACTTCATGGCTGCCAAAGGTCTCATCGAGCAGAGCGGCGTACGGCAGGAAGGCGTTCGCCACAATACGCAGTTCGCCGCCAATGTTCAGATGGCTTACCGCACCGCGGATCAGTTGCTCCGCCGCCGTCAGGCTGGTTTGCAGCCCTTCGTGGAATGGCGGGTTGGAGATGATCATATCGAAACGACCGGCAATGTCAGAATAGACGTTGCTGGCGATCACTTCGCCCGGCAGGTCGTTCGCGGCCAGTGTCGCGCGGCTGGCTTCGATAGCAGCTGCGCTCACATCGCTCAGGGTGATTTTCATCTTCGGCGAATACATCGCCAGCACAGAGGCCAGCACGCCGGAACCGCAGGCGACATCCAGCACTTTGCCTTTCACCGGTTCTTCGAAGCTGTTGATCAGCAACAGGCTTCCGCTGTCCAGACCTTCACGGCTGAACACGCCCGGCAGGGTTTTGATGGTCACTTCTTCGACCATGTATTGATCCCACCAGCCATCAGCATCAAATTCAGGCTGTTTTTCCAGACGGCCATGATACAAACCGCAACGACGCGCGCTGTCGACTTTGCTCAGTTCACACAGACCTTCCAGCGTGGTTTCCGCACTGCGCACACCACTGCGGTTTTCACCAATGACAAACACATCGATGCCGACCGGCAGTTGGGACAGCAGGTTAAAAAGCTGGAATTTCGCTTCCAGTTTGCTCTTCGGCCAGTAATAAACCAGCACATCACACGGGGCGATGAATTCAGCATCCGCCACTAAACCAAACTGAACGTGCTCACCCAGCGGTTTGCTGAGCATTTGCCAGTGGTGATACATATTGGTGTGGACGCGGACTTCTTCGGCGTCGATTTCAGCGGGCAGGCTGTCTTGTAAGTCACCGGCGAACAGGACGCGGCGGCCTTCAAATTCTTCGCTATGGCGCAGTATGACTTCGCTGGCCGGAGTTAATGCAGACATCAGGATAAGGCTCCTCAGGGTTTGGCCCGCGATTATATACTCTTCGCCCCTGATTGAGTAATCGAGCTTTATTGGCGCATATCCGATGTGTTTGCTAGCATAGCCGGGCTTTTCGCATTTCAACGGGCAGGAAACAGGCATGGCATCCAGACGAGATACATTGTTACAGCAACTGGGGATTACTCAGTGGACGCTGCGCCGGCCTGCGGTATTACAGGGCGAAGTGGCGGTCAGCCTGCCCGCAGACACCAGACTGCTGATTGTGGCCGATGTGCCGCCTGCTGAAGATGATCCGCTGGTGAATGATGTCCTGCGCAGTCTGGCGTTAACCGGATCTCAGGTTTACCGCCTGACACCTGAACAGGTGACGATGTTGCCCGAAGAAACCCGCTGCAATATATGGCGACTCGGGCAGGGCGAACCGCTTACCCTGACCGGCCCGCAGTTATCCAGTCCGGCGTTGGCCGAACTTTATCAAGACGCCGGCGCCAAACGCGCGCTCTGGCAGCAGATCTGTGAAAATGAACAACATTTCTATCCTGACGCCCGCTGATCTCCCCCGTGCCTTCGTGATTGAACAGGCCAGCCATGCCTTTCCGTGGACTGAAAACACGCTGGCCAGCAATCAGGGCGAGCGCTATCTGAATCTCAAAATCATGCAAGGCGAAGTGATGGCCGGTTTTGCCATTACCCAAATCGTGCTCGACGAAGCCACACTGTTCAACATTGCTATCGATCCGGCGTTTCAGCGTCAGGGCTTAGGCCGCATATTGCTGGAAGAGGTGATACAACAGCTTGAGCAAAAAGATGTTTTCACCTTATGGCTGGAAGTCCGCGCCTCCAACGCCAAAGCCATCGCGCTCTATGAAAGCCTCGGCTTTAACGAACTCTCCATCCGCCGCAATTACTATCCCGCCGCACAAGGCCGCGAAGATGCCATCATGATGGCGCTGCCGCTGGGCTGATACTGTAACAACATCTCATTTACTGTAATTGATATTTTTTACATCCAATGAGTTGTATTCCAGCCTGATTACAATTAAAAAGGTGTAATTGTTTTTATTTACAGTTAAAGCGTTGTAATCAGCGTTATTTACAGCAAATTAGATGTAAAATCGCATTATTACAATTAATATGTTGTTGGGTGAACCTGAAAATAGCTAGTGTGTTGTAAGTGGTCTGTCAGGAGATAGCAAATGAGAACTCTCAAAGAATTGCCTGCCTTATTAAAACAAAAACGCCTGCAGCTGGGGCTGAGCCAACAAGATATGCGTATGAGAACGGGTATGACTCAGCAGCAATATCAGAAGATTGAAGCGGGCGCGGATCCCCGTCTTTCAACATTACTCAGGCTCCTGGAAGGCATGGAACTGGAGCTCATGCTGGTGCCGCGTCAGCGTGTACAAGAGATTAAAGAGCTGCTTGATTCGACAGTCAGCAGTTGTCATCGCCCATCTGAACGGGAATCAGAGAGTCTTAACAATGACTGGGATGACATCTTACGGGATCTAAAGGAGTAAACATGGAAAAGCGGGTGGAGTCAGTCGAGGCCTTGGCACTGTATCTTGATGAGCAGCGTGTAGGGGTTTTAGCGCATTATGCAGGCAGCCGCAATATACTGTCTTTTGCCCCGGAGTATCTCGAACTGCCCGTCAGTCAGCGTCCCGTGTTTACATTGACGCAAAAAGTGGGGGCAGAATATCTCAATAAGCCGCTTATCAGTTTTCACAAGCTTCCCCCCGTTCTTTCAAATTTGTTGTCAGAAGGCGCATTGCGGGAATGGATGGCGGTGACGCTAAAAGTCCATCATGACGATGAGTTCCCATTACTGGCCTATGCCGGTAACAACCTGCCAGGTGGGATAACCGCCGTGCCACTTAAGGGGGGCGAAATACCTGACTGGGCGCTGACTTCTCGTGGCGACAAACTTGAAGCCGTTCAAATTGATGTTTCGCATAGCGCAGACAAATTTTCTCTGGCAGGTGTCCAGATGAAGTTCTCTGCCTTACGACAAGATGACCGTTTCAACGTGAGTACGGATGTCGGGGGAGACAGTTGGATTATCAAAACTCCGTCAACGGCACATCGTGCAGTGCCTGAGAATGAATTTAGTGCGATGAAATTAGCGCAGGTAATCGGTGTCAACATCCCTGAGATTAAGCTTGTTGAGCTTCGAAATCTGGTCAATTTACCTGATATCCCTTTACCTGATGAGCCTTATGCTTACGCGATTCGTCGCTTTGACCGCACGGACGAAGGGCGTGTGCATACCGAGGATTTTGCACAGATTTTTCAGGTTTATGCGCGGAATAAATATAAGGGCTATAGCTACGACGATATTGGTCGTGCTCTTTACAGAGTGGGCGCGGGAGGAATCATCGATATTCAGCAAATGGCGCGCCGGATGCTGGCGAACATTTTAGTGGCGAATGGGGATGCCCATCTAAAAAACTGGACGGTGATCTACCCCAATCGAGTGGACGCTGTCCTTTCACCAGCCTATGACATTGTTTCTACCAAAACCTATGTTAAGAGGGAAGATGGTGTGGCTTTGAATATGGCAAAAGAAAAACGATGGGGTGTGATTAATATGCAGACCTTCGAGCGCTGGGCTGAAAGAATTGGTGTACCGTGGTCTGCCGTTGAAGTGCATCTTAATGAAGCCATTGAAATTGCACGTGAACGCTGGCCAGATTTGCTTACAGAGCTGCCGATGCTTGAAGAACATAAAATAGTTCTGCGAGAACACTGGGCCTCGTTGCCCACCGACTTCAGGCTTTGAGATTTTCCTGAACAGAGCACAAAAAAACCATTGATTGCCCATCCCGTCTAAATCAGTGAAAATAGCCGGCTATAACTTTTATTACCGCTTTGCCTGACGTCACCTTCTGACGTGATGTGAATACCGATGCAGGGCGGACCAACCGCAGAAACGTGAAAAACATGTCTCCAAGTGAATACGCCCTTGAAGTGGCCAAGCGCCGCACATTTGCCATCATCTCGCACCCCGATGCCGGTAAAACCACGATCACAGAAAAAGTCCTGTTATTCGGACAGGCCATTCAGACCGCCGGTACCGTAAAAGGCCGTGGCTCCAGCCATCACGCCAAATCTGACTGGATGGAAATGGAAAAACAACGTGGTATCTCCATCACCACGTCTGTGATGCAGTTCCCGTACAAACAGTGTCTGGTCAACCTGCTCGACACCCCGGGGCACGAAGACTTCTCCGAAGATACCTATCGTACCCTGACCGCCGTCGACTGCTGTCTGATGGTGATCGACGCCGCAAAAGGCGTGGAAGATCGTACCCGTAAGCTGATGGAAGTCACCCGTCTGCGCGATACGCCGATCCTGACGTTCATGAACAAACTTGACCGTGACATCCGCGATCCGATGGAAGTGATGGACGAGGTAGAACGCGAGCTGAAAATCGCCTGTTCGCCGATTACCTGGCCGATCGGCTGCGGTAAATTGTTCAAAGGGGTATATCACCTCTATAAAGACGAAGTGTATCTGTATCAGACCGGTAAAGGTCACACGATTCAGGAAGTGCGTGTCGTTAAAGGTCTGGATAATCCTGAACTGGATGCGGCGGTGGGTGACGATCTGGCTGCGCAGCTGCGTGATGAGCTGGAACTGGTACAGGGCGCATCCCATGAATTTGATCACGAAGCTTTCCTGCAGGGCGAACTGACACCGGTGTTCTTCGGTACGGCACTCGGTAACTTTGGTGTCGATCATATGCTGGATGGTCTGGTGGAATGGGCGCCTGCGCCGATGCCGCGTAAAACTGACGTGCGCGAAGTGAAAGCCGATGACGAGAAATTCACCGGTTTCGTGTTCAAAATTCAGGCCAATATGGATCCGAAACACCGTGACCGCGTGGCATTTATGCGCGTGGTGTCCGGTAAATATGAAAAAGGCATGAAGCTGCGTCAGGTGCGTACCGGTAAAGACGTTGTCATTTCCGACGCGCTGACCTTTATGGCCGGTGACCGTTCGCACGTTGAAGAAGCGTACCCGGGCGACATCATTGGTCTGCATAACCACGGAACGATCCAGATTGGCGACACCTTTACTCAGGGTGAAAACATGAAGTTCACCGGCATCCCTAACTTCGCCCCTGAACTGTTCCGTCGTATTCGTCTGCGTGACCCGCTGAAACAGAAACAGTTGCTGAAAGGTCTGGTACAGCTTTCTGAAGAGGGCGCGGTGCAGGTGTTCCGTCCGATCTCTAACAACGATTTAATCGTCGGTGCGGTCGGTGTGCTGCAGTTTGAAGTGGTTGTGGCACGTCTGAAAAGCGAATACAACGTGGAAGCGATTTACGAATCCGTGAATGTCTCGACGGCGCGCTGGGTAGAATGCAGCGACGTGAAGAAATTCGAAGAATTCAAACGCAAAAACGAAACCAACCTCGCGCTGGATGGCGGCGATAACCTGGCGTACATCGCGCCAACTATGGTGAACCTGAATCTGGCTTCAGAGCGTTATCCGGAAGTGAAATTCCGCAAAACCCGCGAGCATTAATCGGTTCCCGTTTCAAAAAAGGCGACATGACTGTCGCCTTTTTTATTGCCGCTTAATAAGCTATTAAATAAATATATATTAAATAGCGTATCAGGCCTTCTGTTTCATTACTTCTTTGTATGTATTTTTTGATGGAAATACGCTCAGCTTATTAAATATACTTAATTGTATTTATTAGTGCTGTTCGTTATTTTTAGGTTGGCTTGTTTCTTAAAACCTATGTCATTATACGCGGGCCACAAATCACTTCATATTTATTCAATATACATCGCAATGAAGTCATGCTTTGTATTTATGAATTAATAAAAAATAGTCTTAATCCACCATAGTTTCAAATAGGTTTTCTCGTGAAACATATATGTATTCTATGAATATCCCGCCGTGGCAATGATATATATATAAGGAATGTAAGTTATGAAAATGAATAAAATCACACAGATGTTGTGTGTTGCCGGTCTGACGATGGCCTCGGCCAGCGCGTTTGCGCTGGAAGCGTGGAACGGACAGGAAGGCGGCGACACCTATGAAGTCATCTTCGACGGCAGTGTTTACTCCAACGCCTGGTGGGTCGGTGCGACCAATTGCCCGGGCACGGCTGAACAAGATCAGGGTGCCAATCCGTGGCGTAAAGTGCGCGACGCCTCAGCGACGGAAATGAGCCAATATGGCAATCCGACCGTTTGTGAAATCGCCGGTGATGGCACTCAGAACCATTATGTCGATTACGACAGTAGCCGTGATTATTTAGCCGGTGATATTGTTCTGGCGAATGGAATGACCTACAAAACCGCCAAAGCCACCCCTGCACACAGTTTCGCCCCTGCAGAAAATAACCCGTGGGTCGTTTATGCGCCGCCGCCGGTCTGGAGCAGCAGCACCACATATAATCAGGGTGATAAAGTCCAGAAAAATGGCGTTATGTACGAAGCGCTGTTCTATACCATTAATAATGACCCTTCACTGGCGGAAAATCAGAATCCTGAAGGCAATAATGGTCACCCGTGGAAACCATTAGGTCCGGTGCAATCTTATTCTCAGGATCAAATTGATCATGCTCCGGCATTAGATCTCAATACATTGTATCCAGCTAATTCATTAGTGAAATATAACGGTAAGAATTATCAGTCTTCTGTAATGGTTCAGAAAGTGAAACCTGATGATGTGACACCGTGGGCTGTTTATATGGACTGGAGCGGTACCAAAGAACGTGTGGGTACTCCGAAGAATCCATGGCCAAAACAGTTCTATGCGCCTTATGTCGATTTCACCTTAAACATGCAGCCTGATCTGGTGGGTCTGGCGAAAAACCAGAACGTTAACCATTTCACCATGGCCTTTATGGTCGCTAAAGATGCTAACACCTGTGTGCCAACATGGGGCACCGCTTACAGCGTGACCAACTACGCACAGTACAGCAAAATCAAAGCATTGCGTGAAGCGGGCGGCGACATCATGGTTTCCATCGGCGGCGCCAACAACGCACCGCTGGCTGCGGCCTGCCATAACGTGAATGATCTGGCACAGCATTATTATGACATCGTCGAAAACCTGAACCTGCAGGTGCTTGATTTTGATATCGAAGGCAACTGGCTGGCGGATAAAGAATCCATCCAGCGCCGTAATGCCGCGGTCAAAGTCGTGCAGGATCGCTGGGCAGCGGAAGGCCGTCACATCGGTGTCTGGTATACCCTGCCTGTTCTGCCAACCGGCCTGACCCATGAAGGCATGGAAGTATTGCAGGATGCCAAAGATCAGGGCGTGGTGCTGACCGGCGTCAACGTGATGGCGATGGACTACGGCAACGTTCAGTGCCAGTCCGCCAATACCGAAGGCCAGAACATCCACGGTAAATGTGCGACTTCCGCCATCGACAATCTGTTTGCTCAGGTGAAAGGTTTATACCCTGAGAAGAGCGCGGCACAGGTTTACGCCATGCTGGGGACGACCCCGATGATTGGCTATAACGACGTACAGGGCGAGGTGTTCTATCTCTCTGATGCCCGTCTGGTTTACCAGCAGGCGAAAGATTATGGCCTGGGTATGATCGGTGCCTGGTCTATGGCCCGCGATCAGCCGGGTGTGTCCGGACAAGTCTCCGCTGAACACAGCGGCATGACCCCTGAACAGGCGCCGCTCTATGCTTACAGCCAGATCTTTGCGCCAATCACCAGCGGTTCAGCGGCACCGGTTGCCACCAATACTCCGCCGGTTGCGAATGCGGGTATGGCACAACAGGTTAACGGCACCGGTGTGATCACTTTGGACGGCTCTGCCAGCACCGATAAAGAAGGCGACAGCCTGACGTATCAGTGGAAGCAGATTTCCGGCCCGGCAGTGACACTGCAAAACAGCAACTCTGCGAAAGCGACCTTCAGCGTAGCGCAGCCTGTGACCAATGCGGTTTACACCTTCTCGCTGACCGTGAGCGACAGCGAAGGCAGCACCACAGCACAAACCAGCGTGAATGTGATTGATGCGTCCAAACCAGTTGCACCGTCCATCTCCATCGAGCCGTCTTATACCGTGAATGCGGGCGAATCGCTGACACTGACTGCCAAAGTGACCGATCCGGATACGCTGGCTGCGGATCTGCATTATCAGTGGGCGAACCCGGCCGGGCTGCCTGTCGCACCGGTTCAGGGTGCAGCATCCAACACGGAAGTGATCACGGCTCCGCAAGTGACCGCAGATACACGCTTCACTGTTGACGTAACCGTCACCGATAACACCGGTTTAACGGATACCGCGACCACCACCATTCTGGTGAAAGCCAAAGCGGCGGCCACTGGTTACGACTATGTTTATCCGCAAAGCAGTGAGAAATATGTTGCGGGTACCAAAGTCCTGGGCAGCGATGGCAGCATCTATCAGTGCAAACCGTTCCCATACTCTGGCTGGTGTGGTCAGGCTTCCTGGGCTTATGCGCCAGCGACCGGGACTAACTGGCAGGATGCGTGGGATAAGCAGTAACCTGAAAACAAAGTCTGATTTTTAAAGCAAATTTCTGACGCAATAATGTCAAATGGCTCCTTTTACAGGAGCCATTTTTTTATCTGACGTGTGTCAGTCTCCAGATATTTCTTATCACTATGCCGATATTTTGTGCAGATTTAGGGGGAAACCTTCGGACTTGTCTGCATTAGGGTTCCTATTCGACGATCTTCCTACACTTTTGATCAATCTTGACTATATTAAATGTGTGTTCCGGAAACGGTGGCTTAAAGCACTGCTTTGAAGTCACCATGCAGAGAGTTATATCGTGTGGCAATTAAAAGCCAGAAGAAAACAACGCACTCTGCTACAACGGAAGTAAAAACAGCAGCAATACAATTTGTTAGAAGGCGTCACCAAGAATGTGACGTACAGGGCCGCAATTCAGGCTCATAAACTGAAAGGAAGAAATCGATGAAAAACTCTAAATTTGCCTATTCCATGATGGCCGTTGTTCTGGGTACCGCGCTGATGAGCGGTAGTGCATTAGCAGCCAGCACAACGGATAGCGCAGGTGCAAAAATCGATAGTTCCATGAAGAAAGTTGATAACTACATGGGCGACAGCGCCATCACAGCAAAAGTGAAAAGTGCTTTGGTGGACGATAAAGCCATCAAAAGCAGCGACATTTCTGTCACGACCAATGCCGGCATTGTTACGCTGAGCGGTTTTGTCGGTTCGCAGGCTGAAGCCGAACAGGCTGTTGCCGCAGCCACCAAAGTTGAAGGTGTGAAATCTGTCAGTGACAAACTGCACACCAAAGACAGCAAGGATCAGAGCGTCAAAGGCTACGCCGGTGACAGCGCGACCACCGCGTCTGTAAAAGCGAAACTGCTGGCGGATGACATCGTCCCTTCACGTAACGTGAAAGTGGAAACCACTGACGGTGTGGTACAGCTCTCCGGCGCAGTGAAAGATCAGGCACAGTCTGATCGTGCCGAAAGCGTAGCGAAAACCGTTGATGGCGTGAAAAGCGTTAAAAACGACCTGAAAGTCGCACCGTAACGGCTCGTTGAACGACCCGGCGCCCTCCCACGGGCAGGGCGCCACATCTTTTGAATAATGCATAAAAATATTTGTGTTGCCCGCTCTCTGTTTGGGACAGACAACATTTGCCTGAAGTTCGAAAAATATCGTGACGGAAGCTCTAACACTTTCATTTTTCGACTACCTTTATTAAGTAGGCTGTTTTTTAGTTCCCGGCGTACTGCCGGTTAATAAAGTGTCATCAGGCCTCTGTTGAGAATGAATCAGGCCCGAAGCGGGGCACCACCTTTTAAACTGGCAAAGTGAAAATAGGGTAAAGGAGAAGCTTATGTTTCGTTGGGGCATTATCTTTCTAATCATCGCGTTGATCGCGGCGGCTCTTGGTTTCGGTGGTTTGGCGGGTACAGCTGCCTGGGCTGCAAAAATCGTATTCGTAGTGGGTATCATCCTGTTCCTGGTCAGCCTGTTTACCGGTCGTAAACGACTCTGACGCATTAACCTGTGATGCCAGACTGCAGTAAATAATGACATCGCCCCCTTCACTGAAGGGGGCGATTTTTTTGTGCCTGTGGCACGCATCCCGTTAACAGGACGTAACGATTTTATCGCCCGATTTTGGCAAGAAATTCACCCAAGCCGGTAAGACGAGGTATGCTCAGAAATGAAGGCCAACTGAATAAGGCCATTTTTGTCATGCCGACTTTGTGAGGAAAGTGCGTTGGGATACCGAATACCTGTCACGCTGGGCAATATCGCGCCGCTGGCGTACAAACCCTATACGCCGGGAAAGATCGCCCTGGTATGCGAAGGCGGCGGGCAGAGAGGCATTTTTACGGCAGGTGTGCTGGATGAATTTCAGCGCGCGCGTTTCAATCCCTTTGATTTATATCTGGGGACCTCGGCGGGCGCGCAAAATCTGTCCGCCTTCGTGTGCGGGCAGCCCGGCTACGCCAGAAGGGTGATCACCCGTTACACCACCAGCCCCGACTTTTTTAATCCTCTGCGCTTTGTGCGCGGCGGACACCTTATCGATCTCGACTGGCTGGTTGAAGAAACCGCCAAAAACATGCCGCTGGCGATGGATACCGCCGAAAAGCTGCTGATTGATGGCCGTGAATTCCTGATGTGTGCCTGCCGCAGTGACGATTACGCCGCCAACTATTTTTCCCCGACGCGGGAAAACTGGCTGCCGGTGATCAAAGCTTCCAGCGCCATTCCGGGATTTTATCGTCTCGGCGTGGATCTCGATGGCGTCAGCTATCAGGACGGCGGGATCAGTGACGCGATCCCGGTCGAGGAAGCCTATCGCCGTGGCGCGGATACCATTGTGGTGATCCGCACCGTGCCGTCGGCGATGTTCTATACGCCGCAGTGGATGAAACGTATGGAGCAATGGCTGAGCGAAAGCAGTCTGCAACAACTGGTGCGCATGATGCAGCACCACGAAGAAAGCTATCACCGTATTCAGCAATTTATTGAGAATCCGCCAGACGACGTGCGCATTTTTGAGATCTTCCCGCCGAAACCGCTGGCCAGTCACGCGCTCGGCAGCCGTCTGCCTGCCCTGAATCAGGATTATCATCTTGGCCGCCGTTGCGGGCGGTATTTCCTGTCTGCCGCGTCACACTGGCTGTTGCCGCGTGAAAATGAGCGCCCTTATCCGCACATCGAGCCACGGGTCACCCGCCGTCCGAAACGGATTATCGTGCCGCAGGACGAGCCGGAAAATGTGATCCCGCTGGCGGCATCGGTCAGTACGGCGGAGCAAATTATTCTCGATCCTGCCGTGCTGACGGATATGGTGGCCGACGGCGGCGTGGTGCGTCCGGCGGCATTTAAAGACAGCGTGGTTCATGACCCGCAGCCGAAACGCGCGGCGTCTGATATGCCACCGCCGGAAAGCGCGGCGCCATCAGAAAATTATCCGTCCAGCGAGGGCGAAAAGCTGTGAGTCATACCTTCGTCGATACGCACTGTCATTTCGATTTTCCGCCCTTTACCGGTGCGGAAACCGAAAGCCTGCGTCTCGCCGCCGGGGCGGGCGTGCGGCAGATTATTGTTCCGGCGGTCACGTCCGATCGTTTTCAGGGCATTCTCTCGCTGGCAGAAACCTTCCCGCCATTGCACGCTGCGCTGGGCTTACATCCTCTTTATATTGCAGAGCACAAAGACAGTTGTCTGGAGTTACTGGATTCGCTGCTCAGCCAGCGGAGCCGGAACCTGATCGCGGTCGGAGAAATCGGGCTGGATTTGTACATGGAAGAGCCACAGTTTGAGCAGCAACAGCGGCTGCTGAAAGCGCAGTTCGCGCTGGCAAAGCGTGAGGCGCTGCCGGTGATCCTGCATTCCCGCCGCAGTCACGATCAGCTGGCGGCCATGTTGCGTCAGGCAAAATTACCGGCGACCGGTGTGGTACACGGCTTTGCGGGCAGTCTTTCGCAGGCGCAGGCGTTTATCAAACTGGGCTTCGCGATTGGTGTGGGCGGCACCATCAGCTATGAGCGCGCGCAGAAAACCCGTCATGTGATGGCTGAACTTCCACTTTCTTCTTTACTGCTGGAAACCGATGCACCGGACATGCCGTTGCAGGGCTTTCAGGGGCAGCCGAATCGCCCGGAGCGTGCGGCCTGCGTGTTCGAGGTTCTGTGCAGCCTGCGCAGCGAAACGCCGGAACAGATTGCCGCTGCCTTGCTCGATAATACCCGCCGCGTATTTGATCTTCCTGTCCGTTAACTCCCCAGATAGTCGGTTTTGTGATTTAAATAACATTTATTTTTATCTTTCATGCCTTTATTAGCAGACCGTCTGGCGGGTGGCGATTTCTGTTCTCTTTAAAATGTTATTATTATAACATTGCTCGTAAGATCGCCGTTCGGTGATCGCCGTGTGGCCGCCCGGACTCCGTTTGTCATGATTCGGGTATACACTCATATAAAGGTCGAATACTGAGCATAACGGCAGTGAAATGTGATTCAGATCTCATTTCACCAAGCAACGTTGCAAACGGTTTTCATTTTGTGTGAAATACTGCACACAGGAACCTGATGTGACGTGTTCAAATAGTCACAACGAACTGGCTTGTGCCAGTCAAAGCGCGGTGAGAAGGATCTCAGTTGCCACGTAAGCCATGACACGCCGCTTACGCACGCTATCTTCAAGGAACCAAGTCCGCTCGCCAACGTGCAGAATTCCCCTGCCGGCGTCTCACGCCGCAACGAATTCATGACTGTATGCTCAGTTCCGGCCGGTCGCTGGAATTGAAAATTGTTGGAGAGTTATATGACCGATTTAACCGCCGCAGCGCAACGTGCGCTGAACCTGATGGATTTAACCACCCTGAACGAAGACGACACCGATGCAAAAGTGATCGCGCTTTGTCACCAGGCGAAAAGCCCGGCAGGTAACACCGCTGCTGTCTGTATTTATCCTCGTTTTATTCCTGTTGCCCGCAAAACCCTGCGCGAGCAAGGCACGCCGGACATCCGCATTGCGACCGTGACCAACTTCCCGCACGGGAATGACGATCTTGAGATCGCGCTGGCAGAAACCCGCGCGGCGATCGCCTACGGTGCCGATGAAGTGGACGTGGTCTTCCCGTACCGCGCATTGATCGCCGGTAACGAGCAGATTGGTTTTGAAATGGTGAAACAGTGCAAAGAAGCCTGTGCCGCTGCCAATGTCCTGCTGAAAGTGATCATCGAAACCGGTGAGCTGAAACAGGATGCGCTGATCCGTAAAGCCTCCGAAATCGCCATTAAAGCTGGCGCTGATTTCATCAAAACCTCTACCGGCAAAGTGCCTGAAAACGCCACGCTGCACAGCGCAGAGCTGATGATGAGCGTGATTGCTGAGATGGGCGTGGGCAAAACCGTCGGTTTCAAACCGGCCGGTGGCGTAAAAACCGCTGAAGATGCCGCGCAATATCTGGCGCTGGCTGACCGCCTGCTGGGCCGTGAATGGGCTGACGCACGTCACTTCCGTTTCGGCGCCTCCAGCCTGCTGGCAAGCCTGCTGACCACTCTGGGTCACGCTGGCCAGAAAGCCACCAGCAGCTACTAATCACGGTTGTTATACGGATACCGGCGCTGCGTTATGGCGTCCGGTATTCGCGTCCACATTTAGCATCCAGCTCAGGCAGGGGGATACCTTGTTTCTCGCACAAGAAATTATTCGTAAAAAACGTGACGGTCAGCCTTTAAGCGACGAAGAGATTCGTTTTTTTATCAACGGCATTCGTGACAGTCAGGTGTCAGAAGGACAAATTGCCGCGCTGGCAATGACTATCTATTTCAACGACATGACCATGAATGAGCGCGTGTCGCTGACCATGGCAATGCGTGATTCCGGTACCGTCCTGGACTGGAAAAGCCTCAACCTGAACGGTCCGATTGTCGACAAACATTCGACCGGCGGCGTGGGTGACGTGACGTCCCTGATGCTGGGGCCGATGGTGGCGGCCTGCGGTGGTTATGTGCCGATGATTTCCGGCCGTGGCCTCGGTCATACCGGCGGCACGCTGGATAAACTCGAAGCCATTCCGGGTTTTGACATTTTCCCGGATGACAGCCGTTTCCGCAGCATCATTCAGGATGTCGGCGTGGCGATTATCGGCCAGACCAGCTCGCTGGCACCGGCGGATAAACGCTTCTATGCCACCCGCGATATCACCGCAACTGTCGATTCTATTCCGCTGATCACGGCGTCGATCCTCGCCAAAAAACTGGCCGAAGGGCTGGATGCGCTGGTGATGGACGTCAAAGTGGGTTCCGGTGCGTTTATGCCGACCTACCAGCTGTCAGAAGATCTGGCGCAGGCGATTGTTGATGTGGCGAACGGCGCGGGGTGCAAAACTACGGCGCTGCTGACCGACATGAATCAGGTGCTGGCATCCAGCGCCGGTAATGCGGTAGAAGTGCGCGAAGCGGTGCGCTTCCTGACCGGCGAATACCGCAATCCGCGTCTGCTGGAAGTCACCATGGCGCTGTGCGTGGAAATGCTGCTGTCAGGTGGGCTGGCAAAAGATGACGCAGAAGCCCGCAGCAAATTGCAGGCCGTGCTGGATAACGGCAGGGCCGCAGAAGTGTTTGGCCGCATGATTGCCGCGCAGAAAGGCCCGACCGATTTCATCGAGAATTACGACAATTACCTGCAACGGGCGACGCTGAGCAAACCGGTATATGCCGAAGGCAACGGGATTGTCAGCGCGATGGATACCCGCGCGCTGGGCATGGCCGTGGTGTCACTGGGAGGCGGACGTCGCCGCGCCAGCGATGCCATCGACTACAGCGTCGGTCTGACCCATATGGCGCAGCTGGGCCAGCAGGTCGATACCCGACAGCCACTGGCGATGATCCACGCCAACAGTGAAGCGGCCTGGCAGCAGGCAGCGCAGGAAGTGCGTGCGGCCATTATTCTAAGTGATAACGCGCCGGAAAGCACACCGGTGGTGTACCGCCGGATCGGTGGTAACGCTTGATTTCAGGCCACATCGCCCCCATTTAAGATTGATCAGGTGCGCGGCAGTTCCGCGTGACCCAATGCGTAACCATTCGCAGGAGAGCAAAATGAAACGTACATTTATCATGGTGTTAGACTCATTCGGTATCGGTGCCAGTGAAGATGCCGAGCGCTTCGGCGATGCCGGTTCTGACACTCTGGGTCATATCGCGGCTGCCTGTGCGCGTGGCGATGCGGACAAAGGCCGTCAGGGCCCTCTGAATCTGCCTAACCTGACCCGTCTGGGGCTGGCGAAAGCCGCTGAAGAATCCACCGGTAAAATTCCTGACGGCATGGACGGTAATGCCGAAATTACCGGTGCCTATGCGTACGCCAGTGAACTGTCTTCCGGTAAAGACACGCCGTCAGGCCACTGGGAAATCGCCGGTGTGCCTGTGCTGTTTGACTGGGGTTACTTCAGCGAGACCACCAACAGCTTCCCGCAGGAGCTGCTCGATAAACTGGTAGAGCGCGCCAATCTGCCGGGTTATCTCGGCAACTGTCACTCTTCCGGTACCGTAGTGCTGGATGATCTGGGCGAAGAGCACATGAAAACCGGCAAGCCGATCTTCTACACTTCTGCCGACTCGGTCTTCCAGATTGCCTGCCATGAAGAAACCTTCGGGCTGGATCGCCTGTATGAACTGTGCGAAATCGCCCGTGAAGAACTGACCGAAGGCGGCTACAACATTGGCCGCGTGATTGCCCGTCCGTTCATCGGCGACAAAGCCGGTCACTTCGAACGTACCGGTAACCGTCACGATTTAGCGGTGGAGCCACCGGCTCCGACCATCCTGAAAAAGCTGGTTGATGAGAAAAACGGCCACGTGGTGTCTGTTGGTAAAATCGCCGATATCTACGCGCAGGTCGGTATCACTAAAAAAGTGAAGGCCACCGGTCTGGATGCGTTGTTTGACGCGACCATCAAAGAGATGAAAGAAGCCGGTGACAAGACCATCGTCTTCACCAACTTTGTTGATTTCGACTCCTCTTACGGCCACCGCCGTGATGTGCCGGGCTACGCTGCGGCGCTGGAACTGTTCGACCGCCGTATGCCGGAACTGCTGGAGCTGGTGAAAGAAGACGACATCATTATCTTCACCGCTGACCACGGTTGTGACCCGACCTGGCGTGGCACGGATCATACCCGTGAGCACATCCCGGTCTTAATCTATGGCCCGAAAGTCAAACCGGGTTCATTAGGCCACCGCGAAACCTTCGCGGACATCGGACAGACCGTCGCCAAATACTTCGATCTGACACCGATGGATTACGGCAAATCCATGCTCTGATACTTTTCTTACGCGGCCAGTCTCTTATACTGGCCGCGTTTTTTATAATGAATATGACACCTCGCTGATTAAGGAATAAGAAGATGGCAACTCCACACATTAATGCTGAAATGGGCGACTTCGCTGACGTCGTGCTGATGCCGGGCGATCCGCTGCGCGCCAAGCACATCGCAGAAACGTTCCTTCAGGATGTAAAGCAGGTGAACGACGTGCGTGGCATGTTGGGTTTCACCGGCACCTACAAAGGCCGTAAAATTTCTGTGATGGGTCACGGCATGGGCATTCCTTCCTGCTCCATTTATGCCAAAGAACTGATCACTGAATTCGGCGTGAAGAAAATCATCCGTGTCGGTTCTTGCGGCGCAGTGCGTGCAGACATCAAACTGCGCGACATCGTGATCGGCATGGGTGCCTGCACCGATTCCAAAGTGAACCGCATGCGTTTCAAAGACCACGATTACGCGGCTATCGCTGATTACGACATGGTGCGCAACGCGGCTGACGCGGCGAAAGCCAAAGGCATCAACGCGCGCGTAGGCAACATCTTCTCCGCTGACCTGTTCTACACGCCAGATCCACAGATGTTCGACGTGATGGAAAAATACGGCATTCTGGGTGTGGAAATGGAAGCCGCCGGTATTTACGGCGTGGCTGCAGAATTCGGTGCAAAAGCACTTACCATCTGTACCGTTTCCGACCATATCCGTACGCATGAGCAAACCACTGCCGCTGAACGTCAGACGACCTTCAACGACATGATTGAAATCGCGCTGGAATCCGTTCTGCTGGGCGATAAAGAATAAATTCTGCAGATATTGCAGAGACTAAAACGGGCACCGATGGGTGCCCGTTTTGCTATGCATAGCCAGGTTGATTAAGCTGTTTTCCTGAATCACTTCGGCCGGCTGCGTTTCAGGCTGCGGTAAGCGGCCTGTGCCGCTTCTTTGGTTTGTGCTTCAGTCGCAGGTTTGGCAGGCACCACGTCGGATTCCGGTTCCGGGATGTTCAGCACCGGCGGCGGGCCGAACTCATCCGGTTCCTCTTCCTGCTCATCATCTTCTTTTACCGGCTTGCTGGCGGTCAGCAGGAACGGCGACTGCTGCCAGCGGGAACGGCGGCCTTGCAACAGCGTGCGGGCCAGAATAATACCGACGCCCAGCGCGGCGAGCATCATCAGACGCAGCAGATTGGTGGTGTTATCCACCTGCTTGGATTCTGTCGCCAGCACGTGCGTGTCCAGCGTGATACGTAAAAATCCGCTCGGGCCGTTTTTATCTTCGATCGGCACCACAATCTGATGATTGAAGTAGCTGCCCGCCCGTTTACCATCCAGCGAGAGACGATCCCGCACCGGCACCTGTTCGCCCGCGTGCGCGACCAGAGAGCCGTCAGACTGGTAAACGCTGGCGTCGAGAATGCGACTGCCATCGGTAAGCTGACTCAAAATAGTGGAAATTTGTGCGATATCAGCGCCATCATTGTCGCTGTCCATCAGCGGCGCGAGGGAAAACGCCACCTGTCTGGCGAGCGTCTGGGCAAGCTGTTCCACCTGCGTTGAACGTGCCAGCTGATGTCCGAGACTGAAATAGGATGCGCCTTGCATCAGGATGACTAATAATGCCAGACTTATCAGTACGATAGCGGCACGATGCAGGCGAAATTTAAGTTTGGCCTTAGCCATTCTGTTTCCTTGCGTTTTTCGATGACTTTATGTTGCCAGAAGACGCCACGATAAGGTAGCTTGATGCCTCATTTTACCCTGCATCCTTCAAGCTGCCTCTGCGTTGGCTGCCTTCATTCACTCCGGTCACTGACCTGTGTCAGCTCCCGGAGATTCATTCAGTTGCCGCCTTGATGCAACTCGAATGATTTTGGGTAAATAGTGATATTTGTTTTTCTAATGCCATAACGCCCTACAGGAGCCATCATGCCAAACAGTCTGACCTATTGCGATCTTCCTGCGGAGATCCATCAATGGCCGGGACTTCCCCTTTCATTGAGCGGTGACGAAGTCATGCCGCTGGATTACCGGGCAGGACACACCGGCTGGCTCTTGTATGGCAGAAAACTTGATAAAACGAGCATTACGCTGTTCCAGCGCCGCTTAGGCCGCGCTCTGGTAATTGTCAGTGCCTGGGCCGTCGAAGGTTATCAGGTGGTGCGTCTGGCCGGTTCACTCACTGCTGATGCGCAGCTTCTCGCCGAATCCTTTGAATTTGATGTCGCTCAGCTGGGCAAAGTGCCGTATCTGCGCGCACCGGGTCTGCTGGTGATGGACATGGATTCTACCGCGATTGAGATTGAATGCATCGACGAAATTGCCAAACTGGCCGGCGTCGGTGAGCAGGTGGCGGAAGTCACGGAACGCGCCATGCGTGGTGAGCTGGATTTCTCCGCCAGCCTGCGTCAGCGCGTCGCCACCCTGAAAGACGCGGATGCCAGCATTCTGCAGCAGGTGCGTGAAACCCTGCCGCTGATGCCGGGGCTGACCGTGATGGTTCAGCGTTTGCAGGAAGCAGGCTGGCACGTGGCCATTGCGTCCGGCGGTTTCACCTATTACGCCGAATATTTGCGTGACCAGCTGAATCTGGTGGATGTGGCCGCGAATGAGCTGGAAATCCGTGACGGTAAACTGACCGGCCGGGTGATCGGGCCGATTGTGGATGCACAATATAAAGCTGATACCCTGCTGAAACTGGCGGAAAAACTGGGGATTTCCCACGAACAGACCGTGGCTATCGGCGATGGTGCCAATGACCTCAAAATGATGGCGGTGGCAGGCATGGGTATCGCTTATCACGCCAAGCCAAAAGTCTATGAGCAGGCTTCCATTTGTATCCGCCATGCTGATCTACTCGGCGTGCTGTGTATTCTCAGCGGTAGCCAGGCATTATAAATTTCTTCTGAATATCATCGAGGTAAGTTGTGGCAAAAGCAGCAAAACGTGCATTTGTGTGTAATGAATGTGGCGCAGATTATCCGCGCTGGCAAGGGCAGTGCAGTGCCTGTCAGGCCTGGAACAGCATTACTGAAATCCGTTTGGCCGCTTCGCCGACCGTGGCGCGTAACGAACGTCTGACCGGTTATGCCGGTGATGCGGGCGTCAGCCGTGTGCAGAAACTTTCTGACATCAGCCTCGATGAACTGCCGCGTTTCAGCACCGGTTTTAAAGAATTCGACCGCGTATTAGGCGGTGGCGTGGTGCCGGGCAGTGCGATCCTGATCGGCGGTAACCCCGGCGCGGGGAAAAGTACGCTGCTGCTGCAAATCCTGTGTCATCTCAGCGAGAACATGAAAACCTTGTACGTCACCGGTGAAGAATCACTGCAACAGGTGGCGATGCGCGCGCACCGCCTGGGGTTGCCGACGGCCAACATGAACATGCTGTCGGAAACCAGTATCGAACAGATTTGTGACATTGCCGATAAAGAACAGCCGAAGCTGATGGTGATCGACTCCATCCAGGTGATGCACATGGCGGATATCCAGTCGTCACCGGGTACGGTGGCACAGGTGCGTGAAACCGCGGCCTATCTTACCCGTTTCGCTAAAACGCGCGGCGTGGCAATTGTGATGGTAGGGCATGTGACCAAAGACGGTTCGCTGGCCGGTCCGAAAGTGCTTGAACACTGTATCGACTGCTCTGTGCTGCTCGACGGCGATGCGGACTCGCGTTTCCGCACACTGCGCAGCCATAAAAACCGTTTTGGTGCGGTGAATGAGCTGGGCGTATTTGCCATGACCGAGCAAGGGCTGCGAGAAGTCAGCAACCCGTCAGCGATTTTCCTCAGCCGTGGCGATGAAATTACCTCCGGCAGTTCGGTGATGGTGCTGTGGGAAGGGACGCGTCCGCTGCTGGTTGAGGTGCAGGCGCTGGTCGATCAGTCAATGATGGGCAATCCGCGTCGTGTGGCGGTGGGTCTTGAACAGAACCGTCTGGCGATCCTGCTGGCCGTATTGCACCGCCACGGGGGGTTGCAGATGGCCGATCAGGATGTGTTCGTCAACGTGGTGGGCGGCGTGAAGGTGACGGAAACCAGTGCCGATCTGGCGCTGCTGCTGTCGCTGGTATCGAGCCTGCGTGACCGTCCGCTTCCGCAGGATCTGGTGGTCTTCGGCGAGGTCGGGCTGGCCGGTGAAATCCGTCCGGTGCCGAGCGGACAGGAGCGTATTACCGAAGCCGCAAAACACGGCTTTAAACGCGCGATTGTTCCTCATGCTAACGTGCCGAAAAAAGTGCCCGCCGGTATGCAGGTGTTTGGCGTGAAAAAACTGGCCGATGCGCTGGCGATCCTCGACGATTTGTAACGGTTAACCGCTGTCGCTGCTCAGTGCCTTTGTGCTATTTTTTGTTTAGTACAGAAAACCTGAGGACAAGGCATGTCACAGTTCGACTATCTAAAAACCGCGATTAAACAACAGGGACGCACGCTGCAACAGGTGGCCGAAGCCAGCGGGATGACCAAGGGTTATCTCAGCCAGTTGTTGAATGCAAAGATAAAAAGCCCCAGCGCCCAAAAGCTGGAGGCGTTGCACCGCTTCCTTGATCTTGAGTTTCCCCGTCGCGAAAAGAATATCGGCGTGGTGTTCGGCAAGTTTTATCCGCTGCACACCGGCCATATTTATCTGATCCAGCGCGCCTGTAGCCAGGTGGATGAGCTGCATATCATCATGGGCTATGACGAGCCGCGCGACCGCGAGTTGTTTGAGAACAGCTCGATGTCCCAGCAGCCGACCGTCAGTGACCGTCTGCGCTGGTTATTACAAACCTTCAAATACCAGAAAAACATCCGCATTCATGCCTTTAACGAAGAAGGGATGGAGCCGTATCCGCACGGCTGGGATGTCTGGGGCCGTGGCATTAAAGAGTTCATGAGCCAGAAGGGCATCGAGCCGAATACCATTTATTCCAGCGAAGAGGCCGATGCGCCGCAGTACCGCGAACATCTCGGCATTGAAACGGTGCTGATCGACCCGAAACGGTCGTTCATGAATATCAGTGGCCGCCAGATCCGTCAGGATCCGTTCCGCTACTGGGATTACATTCCGACCGAGGTCAAACCGTTTTTCGTGCGTACCGTGGCGATTCTGGGCGGTGAGTCCAGTGGAAAATCCACGCTGGTCAATAAGTTAGCCAACATCTTCAACACCACCAGCGCCTGGGAATATGGCCGCGATTATGTCTTCTCGCACCTTGGCGGTGACGAGATGGCGCTGCAATATTCCGACTACGATAAAATCGCGCTCGGTCAGGCGCAGTACATTGATTTTGCGGTGAAATATGCCAACAAAGTGGCGTTTATTGATACCGATTTTCTGACCACGCAGGCCTTCTGTAAAAAGTATGAAGGGCGTGAGCATCCGTTTGTGCAGGCGCTGATGGATGAATACCGCTTCGATCTGGTGATCCTGCTGGAAAACAATACGCCGTGGGTTGCTGACGGCTTGCGCAGTCTGGGCAGTACCTCTGACCGGATGTCATTCCAGAATCTGCTTATCGGGATGCTGAAACAGAACAACGTGGAATATGTTCACGTGGAGTCATCGGATTACGATCAGCGTTTTCTGGAATGCGTGGAGCTGGTACAAAACATGCTGGCGGCGGATACCAGCCGGCTGAATGGTCCGCCGGTGCGCTGATTAAAAAACCGCAATAATAAAAGCGTGTGTTCTGCGGAATACGCGCTTTTTTATTTTCATTCATATTATGAATACTTTATTTGTCATTCATTTCTCATAATTATTAATAAATTCATCTGATTATCTTCCCCCGTGATTTTATTAATTCAGTTTGTAACGCTGTAAAATAAAATCCCCTTTTTATTCATGGGATTGGCGCGAGTGCCTTTTTTGAGAGATTTTATTGCGCATTTTATGTGTAAATCCCTGACGTGAAATAAAAATACAGTGGCGGCCGTTGAGTTTTATTTATCCGATTATACTCATTCAATATGCCTCGCATTCCGGCTGAGGCTTTCTAAGGTGATCCGAATGAATTTATCATTCAAGCCCTGGGGTATCGCAGTAGTGTGCGGCGTGGGGGCATTTGCTCTGGCCAGTGTCATGTTTATGCAAGGCTGGCTTCCGGTCAGCAGTCAGGCCGAAACCACGGCACAGACTGCGCCTGTGCCAGCTCCTGTTGCTGTTCCTCCCGCCGCGCCTGTCCCTGCTGCTGCGGTAACACCACCGGCGTTTACGCAGGCTCAGCTCGATCAGTGGGTCGCGCCCGTAGCGCTCTATCCTGACAGCCTGCTTTCACAAGTGCTGATGGCTTCCACTTACCCGATGAACGTCATTCAGGCGGTGCAATGGTCACGCGACCATCCGCAAAGTCAGGGTGATGCCGCGGTCACTCAGGTCGCGAATGAACCCTGGGATCCGAGCGTGAAATCGCTGGTGGCTTTCCCGCAATTGCTGGCGCTGATGGGCGAAGATCCGGCCTGGGTGCAGAATCTGGGTAACGCGTTTCTGGCGCAGCCGGACGATGTGATGAATACCGTGCAGAAATTCCGCCAGGTCGCGCAAAGCAGCGGGGCGCTGAAAAGCACGCCGCAGCAGACGGTCACTGTAAAACCGAAAGCGGCAGCGCAGGGCAGCTCAACCACCGTCGTGAAATCCGCACCCGCACAGCAAACCATCGTGATTGAATCCGCGGATCCGCAGGTGGTTTACGTGCCGAGCTACAACCCGAATGTGGTGTATGGCACATGGCCGACACCGGCCTATCCGCCGGTTTACCTGCCACCGCCTCCGGGGCAACAGTTCGTTAACGGCATGGCATCGGGTATCGGGTTTGGTGTCGGCGTGGCCGCCACCTACGCCATTTTTGGCGGTATTGACTGGGATGACGACGATCATCATCATGACGATTATGATCACCATGACGACGGGCATCACGGCGGTTCGCAGAACAATTACGTCCACGTGAACGTCAACAATTACAACCGTATCTCCGGCAACAATAACACCGGGCTGAACCACCCGGGCAACGGGAATACCGCGGGCTGGCAGCACAATCCGGCCTTCAACGCCGGTTTGCCAAACCACAGCAATAACCTTAACGGCGCGACGCAAAACCAGGCGCTGAGCAACGCGGCGCAGCGTAATAACTACCGGGGTTTTGACAGCAACACGGCGGGTTTGAGCCATAACGCAGTCGGGCGCAATAATGGCGGTGTTCAGAATCAGAATCTGGATCAGCGCCGTCAGCAGGCGGCATCGGTGATGAATCATCATCAGAATACGCCGCAAAGCACCGGGCATTCGCAACAGCAAAATCTGGCGCGTTCTGCCTCCGCTGGCAGTGTGGGAAACCACAGCGGCACGCACAATGTCACCGGCCGCACGTTGCCGCAGCATCAGCAGGCACTGTCTCAGCATAATGCGAACCGTCAGCCTGCTCAGCAGTTCAACCATAATCAGCAACATCAGCAGCGGCAGAATCTGAATGCATCCCGCAGCACGGCGTTCAGCGGGAATTCCAGCCGCGGGCCGTCGTGGCAACAGCAGCAATCCCGGGGCAACCGGAGCCGTGAGCATATGCAGAACGTTCAGCGGTCACGTCCTGCGAATGCAGAATCCGGCCATTTACACCGTCGCTAGACTGACGAGGAAAGGTAATGAAAAGATTGCGTGATTTTTTGATTTCTACCAGCCTGCTGCTTTTGCCTCTTACCGGCTTCGCGCAGCAGATGTTTACCAGCCCGGAGCTGGCTTCACAGGCACTGGTGAAAGCCATTCAGACGCACGATGATGCCTCGATGCAGCAGCTTCTGGGCGACGACTGGCGGGTTTATCTGCCGAAAAAGGATGTGGATCCCGACGAAGTGGCGCGTTTTCTGCGTGACTGGAATATCAGCCATACGATCGCCGAACACGGCGATACCGCCCACCTGAATGTCGGGCCGGAGAACTGGCAGTTACCGATCCCGATGAAACACACGGCGCAGGGCTGGTCATTTGATATGGTCGCCGGTGCCGCTGAAATAGAAACCCGCACTATTGGACGCAATGAGCTTTCCGCCATTCAGGCGGTGTCTGCCTACGCCGATGCCCAGCACGAGTATCAGCAGATTACCGGGCAATATGCCCAGCGCTTTGTCAGCACTGAAGGACAACACGATGGCCTTTACTGGCCGGTGAAAGAGGGCGAAGCGCCAAGTCCGCTGGGGCCAGCCTTTGGTGATGCGAAGGCGGGGTCTGATTATCACGGCTATTACTATCGCATTCTGACGTCGCAGGGGGCGAATGCCAGCGGCGGTGCCTTGAGTTATATCGAAAATGGCAAGATGACCAAAGGTTTTGCGCTGATCGCCTGGCCGGCGGCGTACGGTCATACCGGTGTCACCAGTTTTATGATCAATCAGCAGGGCGAGGTGTATCAGCAGGATTTAGGCGAGAATACTGATGCCGCGGCAAAAGCGATCACGACATTTGACCCCGATGCCAAATGGCAGAAAGTGGACGACGGCGAATAGTGGAAATATGTGAATGAAAAAGCCCCGGCATGAAAGTGACGGGGCTTTTTTTAGGCGACAGCGTATTTAGAAAGCGACGACGACTTTGCCCTGCATATGGCCGTCGAGCACTTTGGCGTGGGCCGCTTCGATGCTTTCCACGGTCAGGCCGTGAAGGGTTTCGCTCAGTGTGGTTTGTACTTTACCTTCATCCACCAGCGCGGCGACTTGTTTGAGGATCTCGCCCTGTTCGGCAATATCCGGTGTGGTGAACATGCTGCGGGTATACATCAGTTCCCAGTGCAGTGCGGCGCTTTTCAGCTTCAGCTTGTTCATATCCAGCGGATGTTCGTTTTCAACGATGGTACAGATATGCCCCATCGGTGCGATCAGATCAGAAATGGCTTCCCAGTGACCGTCGGTGTCATTCAGGCACAGAATGAAATCCACCTGTTTGATGTCATGTTTCGCCAGTTCACCTTTCAGATCTTTGTAATTCACGGTCAGATCCGCACCGCGATCCAGACACCATTGCGCTGATTCCGGACGTGACGCGGTGGCAATTACTTTCACTTTGCTGCGCAATGCGGCGAACGGGATCGCCAGCGATCCCACGCCACCGGCACCGCCGATGATCAGCAGGGTTTTATCGGCAGACGCATCCTGAATTTTCAGATGTTCGAACAGGGCTTCCCAGGCGGTCAGCGTGGTCAGTGGCATGGCAGCGGCTTGTGCCCAGTCGAGGCTTTTCGGTTTAACTGACACAATGCGCGAGTCGATCAGTTGTTCGGTGGCGTTGCTGCCGGAACGGGTGATATCCCCGGCGTACCAGACTTCATCGCCCGCTTTGAAATTTTTCACCGCGCTGCCGACGGATTTCACGATGCCGCTGGCATCCCAGCCCAGCACTTTTGGCGCATCCAGACCGCTTTTCTGCACGCCTTTGTGCACCTTGGTATCGACCGGATTGACCGACACGGCTTTCACTTCCACCAGCAGATCGTAATCTTTCGCCACCGGTTGGGGTAATTCGACGGCGATGAAATGTGCCGGGTCTTTCGGGTTTACTGCGATTGCTTTAATGGTCATGTTTTCTGCCTCCGTTAGGTATGCAGACAGTGTAGTCCTCATCACGGAAGCTGATAAGATGGACAATAACTAACAAAGTGTTCGTCTGAGGTGAACAATCATGTTTAAGCAATTGCAGGATATGGCGCTGTTTGCGCTGGTGGCTGAATGCGGCAGTTTTACTCAGGCGGCCAGCCGCGCCGGTTTGCCGAAATCCAGTGTCAGCCAGCGTATCAGCCAGCTGGAAAAATCTGTCGGCCTGCGCTTACTTAACCGCACCACGCGGCAACTGAATCTGACGTTTGCCGGTGAACGCTATCTGATCCACTGTCAGGAAATGATGCAGGCCAGCGAACGGGCGGAACTGGCCATCCGCCGGTTGCGTGATAACCCGAGCGGGCGGTTGCGGATCACCAGCCCGGCGGGGTTGGGCGCGACCTTGCTGGCACGCATGAACGTCGAGTTTCAGAAGCGTTATCCCGATGTGTCGCTGGAAGTGTCCGTGTCCGATGCGCTGGTGGATCTGGTACAGGAAGGATTTGATATCGCGCTGCGTACCGGCAAACCGCAGGATTCCTCACTGATTGGCCGTGAACTGGGGCACAGCCCGCGCTATCTTCTGGCGTCACCGGACTATCTGGCGCAGCATCCGGCTCTTGAGTCGCCGCAGCAACTGGCGTCGCATCACTGTATTGCGCACCGCGCCTGGTCGGAATGGGTACTGCATCGCGGTGACACTTATCATCGCTGGCTGCTGCCTTCGGCGCATACCACCGACAATTTGCTGTATGCCCGCGAGTGTGCGCTGGCAGGCGCAGGCATCACGTTGTTACCGGCGTTTTTATGTCATGACGAGGTGGCGAAAGGCTCGCTGGTGCGCGTATTGCCGGAATGGGAAGCCGAGGGCAATGATCTGTATCTGGTCTATCCGGGGCGGAAACTGAATTCACCGGCGCTGGCCTGCTTTATTGAATTTATGCTGGAAGAGTACGGCTTTGCGAAGAGTTATAGTGAGGCGCTGGCAGGGTAGATTTCACTGGCGTGACGTCATAAAAAAGGCCCGTTTCCGGGCCTTATCTGTTTTCGTCAGGACGATTACTTGATCATCTTTTTGTACTTGATGCGCTTCGGCTCTAACGCTTCGGCACCTAAAGTACGTTTTTTGTATTCTTCGTATTCGGTGAAGTTACCTTCGAAGAATTCGACTTTACCTTCATCCTGATAATCGAGGATGTGAGTGGCGATACGGTCAAGGAACCAGCGGTCATGGGAAATGACCATCGCGCAGCCCGGGAATTCCAGTAAGGCGTTTTCCAGTGCGCGCAGGGTTTCGATGTCGAGGTCGTTGGTCGGTTCATCGAGCAGCAACATGTTACCGCCAACCTGCAGCAGTTTTGCCAGATGCAGACGGCCACGTTCACCACCCGACAGCTCGCCCACGCGTTTGCCCTGATCAACACCTTTGAAGTTGAAGCGGCCGACATAAGCACGGCTTGGCATTTCGGTGGTGCCGATACGCATGATGTCCTGACCGCCGGACACTTCTTCCCATACGGTTTTGCTGTTATCCATGGAATCACGGAACTGATCCACAGACGCCAGTTTCACGGTATCGCCCAGCTCGATGGTGCCGCTGTTGGCTTCTTCCTGACCCGACATCATGCGGAACAGGGTCGATTTACCGGCACCGTTCGGGCCGATAATGCCGACGATCGCGCCTTTCGGCACGGAGAAGGAGAGGTCGTCGATCAGAACGCGATCACCATAAGACTTGCTCAGGTTTTTCACTTCAACGACTTTATCGCCCAGGCGTGGACCCGGTGGAATGAACAGTTCGTTGGTTTCGTTACGTTTCTGGTATTCGGTGCTGTTCAGCTCTTCAAAGCGTGCCAGACGGGCTTTGCCTTTAGACTGACGGCCTTTCGCGCCCTGACGAACCCACTCCAGCTCTTTCTCGATAGACTTGCGGCGGGCCGCTTCGGAAGAGGCTTCCTGCGCCAGACGCTCGTCTTTCTGTTCCAGCCAGGTGGAATAGTTACCTTCCCACGGAATACCTTCACCACGGTCAAGCTCAAGGATCCAGCCGGCGACGTTATCGAGGAAGTAACGGTCATGGGTAATCGCCACTACGGTGCCTTCGAAGTCGTGCAGGAAGCGTTCCAGCCAGGCCACGGATTCTGCATCCAGGTGGTTGGTCGGTTCGTCGAGCAGCAGCATGTCAGGTTTTTCAAGCAGCAGGCGGCACAGTGCCACACGGCGACGTTCACCCCCGGAGAGGGTCGCCACTTTTGCATCCCAGTCTGGCAGACGCAGCGCATCAGCGGCGCGTTCCAGCTGGCTGTTCAGGTTGTGGCCGTCGTGTGCCTGAATGATCTCTTCCAGTCTGCCCTGTTCAGCGGCCAGTTTATCGAAATCAGCTTCCGGCTCTGCGTACAGTGCATAGACTTCATCAAGGCGTTTTAAGGCACCAACGACTTCAGATACCGCTTCTTCCACGGAATCACGCACGGTGTGTTCCATGTTCAGCTGAGGTTCCTGCGGCAGATAACCGATTTTCAGATCAGGCTGCGGACGTGCTTCACCTTCGATGTCGGTATCGATACCGGCCATGATGCGCAGCAGGGTGGATTTACCTGAACCGTTCAGACCCAGAACACCGATTTTGGCGCCAGGAAAGAAACTCAGGGAGATGTTCTTAAGAATATGACGCTTCGGCGGAACAACTTTGCCGAGGCGATGCATGGAATATACGTATTGAGCCACGTTGTTTTGAGCCTCTTTCTCTGCGGGCCGCGCGCTGTCTGCGAAGGGCAGGCGCTGCGGCAAATTAAAGCCAGCCCCGCCTGACTGCGGCATGACTGATAAGGGTTCCGACTGGGAAGTTTAGCGTGTTTCAGTCGGGTTCCCAACCATCAGGTTCACAGTAAGGCAAGAATGTGACCGGCCAGCCGCAGAAGGGAGAAAAATCAGCCGAAAGGAACCGTGAATTCATCCGGCTCGCTGGTGGGGCGCAGCGGCTGAATGCGGCCCACAAACATCCCTGAGGTCAGGATGTCAGTAAGCTTAACCACATGATAAATCGCCTGTTTGTTCTGGGTTTTTACCTTGCGCTTAATATTGCCTTTATGCGAGGCCACGGTTTTCTGTTTGATATTCAGGTGCTGGGAAATATTTTCCGTGTTCAGCCCTGACATCCACATTTTCAGAATGCTGGACTCGGTGCGGCTCAGGCTGACCGGGGTCAGATCCAGCGGCAGTCCGTTATCGCCCGAGCGTGACAGATGCAGATTGTGGGCGATCAGCTGATAAATGGTGGTCGTCCGGATGGATTTGGACAAAATAATGATGTTTTTGCGGATCGGCACATAGTTCTGATAATTCAGGTTTTCTTTGGAAATGAAAACAAAAAACAGTGTGCCGGGATGCGCGTCGATCACGGCACGCAGGGCGTGGCCGGATTGCGCATCCGACGTAAAACAATCTTCATTCACGAAGATGATTTCAGGCGTCAGGGAATTGCATGTCGCTTGCAGTTCATTGATGTCCTTAAGCGAAAGAATGTCTTTCGGGTGTTGTCCGTTTAATTGCAAGAGCGAATGCAATGCCAGCTGTGTGTAATAGCACTTATCTACAATGAGCGATGACATTGTTTTTTACCTATTTTTTGGCCTCTGTTTGACTGCAAAACAGCCAGAGAGCTCGTTTTTATAAAACTTACCGTGTCGCGATGGGGCATTCCCGTAAAAGTTGCCGGTCATCGGCAAAACTAACATTGCTGTGAAAAGGGATAGCCCTGGAGAGAGTAATAAGGCGGTCAAGGATTGATGTAAATCAGCAGAACGGGCTTTGGGACGTTTTGTGAGATCTTTGAGACGAATTGAGTGCGGGAGAGGCTAAAGTTTCAGAATGATGATGTTTTTTATCGTAAAACGCCGGGTCACACAAGGTCACCCGGCGGCAGGAAAAGGTCAGACTTTCTTGCGAATGAAGCGGTTAACCAGCCACTTCTCGATTTCGACAATCACGAAGATCATCGCACCGACCACCAGCGTAATGCCCCAGAATTTCAGCGGCATCGGCACGGTGCCGAACAGCTGGTTCATCACCGGCAGGTAAATCAGCGCCAGTTGCAGGAGCAGCAGCACGCCGGAAACAATCCACAACCCTTTGTTAACGAACACTTCGCGGGTCAGCGGGAAGCGGTCCATCACGCGGCAGTTAAACATGTACACCCA
Organism: Rahnella victoriana; assembly: GCF_021276285.1. Classification (NCBI taxonomy): domain Bacteria; kingdom Pseudomonadati; phylum Pseudomonadota; class Gammaproteobacteria; order Enterobacterales; family Yersiniaceae; genus Rahnella; species Rahnella victoriana. The sequence goes on along the minus strand of NZ_CP089919.1, from coordinate 971,743 downwards.
CTGCGCGGTAACCAGCGTCTGCAACAGCACGGTGCGGATCAAATCGCTGCTGTAGCCCCGTGGCTGCATCCAGGCTTCCAGCACGAAGGCGCTGCAGGCAATCAGGATACCGACAAACGCGATGCGCCAGACCGCATGCAGGTCGAGAACGTGCTGACCCGGCGCGCGCGGACGGCGACGCATCATGCCTTTTTCACCCGGCTCGAAGGCCAGACCGAACGACAGCGTGGTCGACGTCGCCATGTTCATCCATAAAATCTGAACCGGCGTCAGTGGAATGACCGCTCCGGCCAGAATTGCCAGGATAATCAGCAGCCCCTGCGCGAGGTTAGTCGGCAGAATAAACAGAATCGTTTTCTTCAGGTTGTCGTAAACGCGACGACCTTCCCTGACCGCGCTGGCGATGGTGGCAAAATTGTCATCGGTCAGCACCATGTCAGCGGCTTCTTTGGTGACTTCGGTGCCTTTGATCCCCATCGCGATACCGACGTCCGCCTGTTTCAGCGCAGGCGCATCGTTAACGCCGTCGCCGGTCATGCCGACCACTTCGCCGTTATCCTGCAAGGCTTTGACCAGACGCAATTTATGCTCAGGACTGGTACGGGCAAAGATGTCGTACTGGCTGGCCGCGACGGCCAGTTCGGCGTCATCCATGTGCTCGAGCTGGTAACCGGTGATCGAGTCGCCGCTGTTGCCAATCCCTAACATTTTGCCGATGGCCATGGCGGTTTCCTGATGGTCACCGGTGATCATCTTCACGCGGATCCCGGCCTGCTGGCACTGCGCAATGGCATCGATAGCCTCAGGGCGCGGCGGATCCATCATGCCGGCGATACCCGCAAAAATCAGACCCTGTTGCAGATGGCGGTGATTCAGGTCGCCGTCGATCTCCGGCTCATCTTTCAGCGCCGCCGCCACCATGCGCAGACCCTGACGGGCGTAGCGCGCCATCTCTTCTTCCCAGTACTCACGACGGAAAGGGCGCACGCCGTCTTCGGTCAGTTCAAACGCAGCCAGCGAGAACAGCACATCCGGCGCACCGGTCACGAACAGACGGGTTTTGCCGTTGATACGTTGCAGCGTGGACATGTATTTGTGCTTAGAATCGAACGGGATTTTATCCAGCGGTTCGACTTTGCCGATATTCAGGCTGGACTTGGCGGCCAGCACTTTCAGCGCGCCGGAAGTCGGCCCGCCGGTAATGCCCCAGTGGCCTTTGTCGTCCTGCATCAGCTGGCTGTCGTTGCACAAATCCACGGCGGTGATGAAGGTGTTGAGCACCGGCGTATTGATGACATCAATCTGTTTCCGGGTTTGCGCGTCAACAATCCGGCCTTTCGGCTGGTAGCTTTCACCTTCTACCTGATACGCGCGGTCGGCCAGAATGACGGCTTTCACGGTCATTTCGTTCATGGTCAGCGTGCCGGTTTTATCCGAGCAGATCACGGTCATGGAACCGAGGGTTTCCACCGTCGGCAGCTTACGGATAATGGCGTGATTGCGCGCCATCGACTGCACGCCCAGCGACAGGATAATCGAGATAATCGCCGGTAAGCCTTCAGGAACCGAGGCGACGGCCAGACTGATTAACGAGAGCAGCAGTTCGCCCAGCGGCATGTCGCGCAGGATGAAAGCGAAGACAAACAGGAATGCCATCATCAGCAGAATCAGGGCGAAAATGCCTTTGCCCAGTTTGTCGATCTGCTGCAACAGCGGGGTACGCTGTGGCGTAATCGACGACATCATCTGGTTGATATGACCCAGTTCGGTGTCTTTACCGGTGGCGTACACCACACCGGTTGCGGTGCCGCCACTGATCATGGTGCCGGAGAACAGCAGGTTGTGGCGGTCGCCGATCATGACTTCATCGTCAATGGTCTGGGCATTTTTGACCACCACGGTGGATTCACCGGTCAGGATCGCTTCTTCGACCTGCAGGTTATGCGCGCTGACAATGCGCAGGTCCGCCGGAATTTTGTCTCCCGGACGCAGTTGCACGATATCGCCGGGCACCAGCTGGTCGGCATTAATGGTCTGCACCTGCCCGTCACGCACCACCACGGCCTGACTGGAGAGCATATTCTGAATACTTTTCAGCGACTTCTCGGCGCTGTTTTCCTGCAGGAAACCAATCAGGGCATTGATGACGGCGACGCCCAGGATCACCAGCGTATCAACCCAGTGCCCCATGGCACCGGTCACCACCGCAGCCGCGAGCAGGATATAAATCAGGACGTCATTGAAGTGCGCCAGAAAACGCATCAGCGCGCTTTTGGCGGCTTTTTCCGGCAATGCGTTCGGGCCATATTCATTCAGACGCGCGCTGGCATCCTGCTGGCTCAGGCCATTTTCGCCGGTATCCAGACGTTGCATGGCATCACTACCACTGATCTGATACCAGGCTTTGTTTTCTGCCCTGACCGATGAGGAAGGGCTGGCATTCGTTTTTACAGATGAACGTGAATGAGTCATATACTTTTCCATAAGCGATGAACAAGTGCGCTATTAATATTTATTTCAATCCGGACGGTGAAATAGCGAATATCAAATAAAACATGTTTTCAATAGACTCTGATAATAAAGACTTATCCGGTAATAAATTTGATCTGAGCCAATAAATACTTTGTTGCGTTAAGTTTAATAATAAATGTCTATTAAAATCATACTGATAAATGCATTAGGAATTTCGTTATTATTTACATGTTATTTAACATTTGTTTAGAAAGTAAATATCAACGTAAAGAGACGTAAATAAAGCTGAGTTTTGTCAGTGTGGTTATTTTTACTGAAATAGTAAGGCTGCTAATTAACTGTCAAATAGCGGGAAATACCCGCTATTTAATTGCGGATATTCCGCACTGAAAATGATCTCCGCCGCGACGTTCTGTGACAGAAAATAGATCTGCCGCTGTCTGGTAACTGCCCGTCGCTTGCACCACACTGTGTAAAGTTTGTGATGCCGTCCCCGCATCGCTTCAATTTTAAAAATGAATCGATTAGCGTAGTGGCTGTCTACACAATGCAGAACAGTTTCGGCACAACCCGTGAGGATAAAGGTAAGTATGGTCAAGGTGGACAAATGGCACTCTCTGGCAATGAGCGTATTGCTGGTAACGGTATCGGGCGTGGCGAAAGCTGACTCGCTGGACGCACAACGTCAGCACTATATGCAGATTAAACAGGCGTGGGATAACAATCAGTTGGATGTCGTCAGCCAGCTGATGCCCACGCTGGAAGATTATCCGCTTTATCCTTATCTGGAATACCGGCAACTGACGCAGGATCTGGCTGACGCGACGCCGTCGCAGGTGAATGCTTTTGTCAAAGCGAACCCGACATTGCCGCCCGCACGATCCCTGCCTGCCCGTTATGTGAATGAACTGGCACGCCGTCAGGACTGGAACAGTTTGCTTTCTTTCAGCCCGCAGCCGCCGAAACCGGTCGCCGCGCGCTGTAACTACTATTACGCCAAATGGGCGACGGGCGATCAGAAAACCGCGTTTGACGGTGCAAAAGACATCTGGCTGACCGGCACCTCGCTGCCCAATACCTGCGACAAACTGTTTTCCGTCTGGCAGGGCGCAGGTAATCAGACCGCGCTGACCACGCTGCAACGTATCGGTCTGGCGATGAAAACCGGCAACACCAATCTGGTGAATTATCTGGCGAAGCAGTTACCGCCGGATTATCAGACCATGCGCGATGCGCTGCTGGATCTGCAAAACAACCCGAATACCATTGAAAGCTTTGCGCGCGGCGTCGGTCCGACCGATTTTACCCGCAACGCCACCAGCATTACCTTCGCCCGTATCGCCCGTGACGATGCGGATAATGCCCGTTCGATGATCCCGGTGCTGGCACGTTTACAGAAAATGAGCGACAGCGAGCGTCTGGATCTGGAAGAAGCCGTGGCCTGGCGTTATATGGGCAGCGATGCCACGCCGGAGCAGGCAGCATGGCGCGACAACGTCATTTTGCGCAGCCATTCCACCACGCTTGTTGAGCGCCGTATCCGCATGGCGCTGGCAGCCGGCGACCGTCAGGGGCTGAGTCAGTGGCTGGATCGTTTGCCATCTGATGCGCTTCAGGCGGATGAATGGCAATACTGGCGTGCGTCGGTGATGATCGATAAGGGTCAGCGCACGCAGGGTGAAGCGATGTTGCGTACGTTAATGAAGGGGCGCGGATTCTATCCGATGGCCGCTGCGCAAAAGCTGAACGTCACCTATCCGATGCAGATTTCTGTGGCTGCGACGCCTGATGCCAGCATTGCGAAACTGCCGGAAGTGGCGCGCGTTCGTGAACTGATGTACTGGCAGATGGACAATCTGGCGCGTACCGAATGGAGCTATCTGGTCAGCAGCCGCACGGAATCCCAGCAGTCGGCACTGGCGCGGTATGCCTTCGAACAGAAATGGCCGGATCTCAGCGTGCAGGCGACCATTACCGGCAAGCTGTGGGATTATCTGGAAGAGCGTTTCCCGCTGGCGTGGCCGGATGAATTCCGTCGTGCCACCAATGATAAAGGCATCACGCAAAGTTACGCGATGGCGATCGCCCGTCAGGAAAGTGCGTGGAACCCGAAAGCCCGTTCACCGGTCGGCGCGTCGGGTCTGATGCAGGTGATGCCTGCGACCGCGCAGCATACCGTGGATATGTTTGGTCTGCAGGGTTACAGCAATCCGGCGCAACTGCTGGATCCGCAAATGAACATCACCATCGGCACCAGCTATCTGGAATATGTCTATCAGATGTTTGGCCGCAACCGTATTTTATCCAGCGCAGCCTATAACGCCGGGCCTTCCCGCGTGAATACCTGGCTGGGTAACAGTGCGGGCAGGGTGGATTCGGTGGCCTTCATCGAGAGTATCCCTTTCTCCGAAACGCGCCGATATGTTAAAAATGTGTTGGCATATGATGCGTTTTATCGCTATTTTTTACATCAACCGGCCAAGATTTTGACCGATGCCGAATGGCAGAGGCGTTACTGATCCCGGATCGTTTATGGTAAGCTGCTGTACTAGTTTAATAGTATGGCAGCCTTCTCATGACTCAACGACCAATCACTGACCCTGCTCTTTCCCAACAAGGCAATGAGGACTGGCAGTGCTTTCTGGCACTGCTACAGCAATCTTTTGCTGAAAATCTGCATCAGGATCTGCTGCAACTGCTGCTTACGCCCGACGAACGTGCGGCGCTGGGTACGCGGGTGCGCATTATTCAGGAGCTGATGCGGGGAGAGATGAGTCAGCGTGAGCTGAAAAGCCAGCTGGGTGCAGGCATCGCGACGATTACACGCGGATCCAATGGCCTGAAAACGGCACCGGCTGCGCTGAAGGATTGGCTGGGTGAGCAACTGCTGACAGACAAAACGGACGACTGAAGCGCCCGTTTCTGTCTTTCATTCATTTCAATGGGTCTGGGCGCGGGTTTGATAAACCGTATTATGGAAAGGCGCCAGAGCCAGAACCAGTGCCTGATGATAGACGCTGGTGCGGGTCAGTTTACCGGCGGTAAAGACACCAATAGCACCGCCTTTGCGTTTCACTTCTGCGATACCCGTCAGTTTTTCCATCTCATCCCCCAGTTCACTGCCCTGGTTGATCCCCTGTAAAATGATTTCAGGTAACATTAAACTGGCTGAACGTGATTCGCCGCGCTGGTGCATATTCTCAATCACCATCCACGCGAAGGTCATATTGTCTTCGATACCCGCTTCCACGCCGACCCAGAAGTCTGCTTCGGGACGAACCTGACGTGCGCCGATTACGCGGTGACGTGCTCCGGTACGGGTTTCATTACTGCCGATAGGCTGACTGGGAACACCGCTGTCGACGTCAACGCCTTCAATGCGAAATGCCTCAGCGCCGAAAATATCTTCAAAAGCCATGGCGATAGCTTTAATTTTTGCCGGGTTAGTGGTTGCAGCGACAACATGGTACATAGAGTTTTAGCATCCTTTAGCAAATTTCACGCAGTATAACGGAAAACACTCATGTTACAGGTATATCTCGTCCGTCATGGCGAAACAGAATGGAACGCCGCACGCCGTATTCAGGGGCAGTCAGACAGCCCGCTGACAGCAAAAGGTCTGTATCAGGCCCGTCAGGTTGCTCAGCGCGTGCGCGATGAAGGGATCACTCACGTTATCACCAGTGATTTAGGACGTACCCGCCACACGGCGCAGATTATCGCTGATGCCTGTGGCTGTGAAGTCATCAATGAGCCGCGTTTGCGCGAATTGCATATGGGGGTGCTGGAAGAACGTATTCTGGATGGCCTGACGGAACAGGAAGAAGGCTGGCGTAAGCAGATGGTCGATGGCTCACCGAAAGGGCGTATCCCCGAAGGCGAAACCATGACCGAACTGGCCGCGCGTATGCGTGCCGCGCTCGACAGCTGCCTGGATTTACCGCCGGGAAGCAAACCGCTGCTGGTCAGCCACGGCATCGCGCTGGGTTGCCTGATCAGCACGATCCTCGGATTACCGGCGTATGCGGAGCGCCGTCTGCGTCTGCGTAACTGTTCACTGTCGCGTGTCGATCACCAGAAAAGCGCCTGGCTGGCGAATGGCTGGATTGTGGAAACGGCGGGCGATGTCTCACATCTTGATTTGCCCGCGTTAGACGAGTTGCAACGCTAACGCCAGAAGGCGTTAGCGGCGGATAGGGATCAGGTAATCACACTGTAATTCGGTTGGCGTCGTGCCGGGGGCACGGCCATTCGTGTAAAAGCGTTCGATATCCTGTCCCTTTCTGCGGGTCAGTTTTAATGTTGGCAGACAGGTGCTGTACAACGTCAGAATAAATTCCTGCAAATGCTCCGGCGTGCCATTGTAATGGAACATGGCATATTCACCGTGCTGCAACACAATCGGCTGACCTTCAACGTTTTCCGGCAGATGCTGGGCTTCCAGTGCGGTCGTGTACAATACTTCCTGCTCGTCATCTTTTTCCTGGCTTGGACGCGAATGGTGCAGGCCATAAAGGATCGGCGGCAGCGTTTTCGCCTCGCCGATATACTGACGCCAGAAATGACGACGCATCTCGTTGCGGTAGGTGGTGATTTGCTCCAGCGTACAGGCGTAGCTTTGCGTCATGCCGACCAGATGCTGTTCCGGCAACGAGATATACTCAGGCTGCGGCAAAATGAAGGCACCCAGACGGATCGGCGGGCAGATACCGAAGGAATGCCAGTCTTCAGCACGACGATATAAGGCCGGCGTTTGCGCGAACTGTTTTTTGAACGCCCGGGTAAACGTCTGTTGAGAGTCAAAACGGTACTGAAGAGCGATATCTAAAATCGGGCGACTGGTGAGGCGTAAAGCGACAGCCGCTTTTGACAGGCGGCGGGCACGAATATAAGCGCCAATGGCATTATTAGTGACATCTTTAAACATGCGCTGCAGGTGCCACTTGGAATAGCCGGCCTTGGCTGCGACATTGTCGAGTGACAAGGGCTGGTCTAAATGGGTTTCTAACCAGCTAAGAAGGTCACGAATGATTCCTGCTTGATCCATAGATCGTCCTCGTTGAACTAAGATAAATGCACAGAATGATGGGCGGCATAATAACAACTTTTTCCTGAGAAGACTTCCTAAGAATTTTTTGGCTATCTGTGCTATTTACAGGTGTTACAGAGTATTTCATTCCGAAAGTGTGAATACACGCTTTCTGATTGGGGTTTCTTTAGAAAACAACGTCATGCTCATGACGTGGAGTAACTTAATGAATAAATGTTGGATTTTTGTTTTTGGGATGTTTGCTTTTTGTTCGGGAGCAGCACAGGCAGAGCAGGTCGGGTCTGTCGATACGGTCTTCAAGTTATTCGGTCCGGACCACAAAATCGTGGTCGAGGCCTTTGATGATCCTGATATTAAAAATGTAACTTGTTATATCAGTCGCGCAAAAACCGGTGGAATTAAGGGCGGATTAGGTCTGGCCGAAGATACGTCGGATGCGGCGATTTCCTGTCAGCAGGTCGGCCCTATTGATCTCAGTGACAAGATTAAGCAGGGGAAAGATAAGGGCACCGTGGTTTTCCAGAAACGGACATCGCTGGTGTTCAAAAAGCTGCAGGTGGTGCGTTTTTATGATGAAAAACGTAACGCGCTTATCTACCTGAGCTATTCCGATAAAGTCGTCGATGGCTCACCGAAAAATGCGCTCAGCGCGGTGCCGATTATTCCGTGGGCGCACAGCACACCCTGAATTTTCAGCATGATGCACAAAACAAAAGGCCAGCTTTCGCTGGCCTTTAACGTTGGATCACATCGACTACACAGCGGTTGGCAACCTTCTGTATCAGTCTTCCAGATCGCCGCAGAAACGGTAACCTTCGCCGTGAATGGTGGCGATAATTTCAGGCGTATCCGGCGTAGCTTCGAAATGCTTACGGATGCGACGGATGGTCACGTCAACGGTACGGTCATGCGGTTTCAGTTCGCGGCCGGTCATTTTCTTCAGCAGATCGCCACGGGTTTGGATTTTGCCCGGGTTTTCGCAGAAATGCAGCATGGCGCGGAATTCACTGCGCGGTAATTTGTACTGTTCGCCTTGCGGGCTGATCAGTGAACGGCTGTTGATGTCGAGTTCCCAGCCATTGAATTTGTAGCTTTCAACCAGACGACGTTCTTCACCGGTAGTGCCCAGGTTCATCGTGCGGGACAGCAGGTTACGGGCGCGGATGGTCAGTTCACGCGGGTTGAATGGCTTGGTGATGTAGTCATCAGCGCCGATTTCCAGACCTAAAATCTTATCAACTTCGTTGTCGCGGCCGGTCAGGAACATCAGAGCAACGCTGGCTTGTTCGCGCAGTTCGCGTGCCAGCAGCAGGCCGTTTTTGCCTGGCAGGTTGATGTCCATGATAACCAGATTGATGTCATTTTCGGACAGAATGTGGTGCATTTCAGCGCCATCATTAGCTTCATGTACCATGTAGCCTTCTGCTTCAAAAATGCTCTTTAACGTATTACGTGTCACTAACTCGTCTTCGACGATCAGAATGTGAGGGGTCTGCATGATTGCTACCTAAGATTGCCAACAAATAGAAAATAGGAGTACAGAAGTCCTTGTTATCCCAATGAATTATGATGCCTTATTGGCCATCTCACTCGTTACATGACTAAAGTACGTAAACGCGTTCTCGATGCAATTTCCATCAACGGCAACAACATCGCAAGCTCGGTCAGGGATTCCACTTTCTGCAGTTCCACGGGGTCCTAAAGCGGCGCATATCCTAACCCTATTAACAGCAATATAACAGCGAGTGCCGAAATTACCACCCAACAAAATTACGGTTTGTTGACATATATCAAGTTCAATTGTAGCACGGTAACAGAACAGTGAAAAACACTTACAAGAATGCACGCTTGAGTCACATTTCGGCCTTTATTGTACACGATTCAGCAAATCCTCATGAAACGAAAGATAAATGCAAAATCTGTATGGGTCATTATTATATATCCATATGAAAAATAATGACTAATTTTTTAAGGAAATGTGCTTAACCGCGCCAGCAGCTTTTTTACCTGCCGGCTAAGCTTTTCCGATAAAATAAAGGAATATATCCAGTAGACTGTTAAGTTCTTGTGAAGAATATAAACGATGAATAGGTCTGAAACAGGATAAAATTTCATCGCTGAAATACAGGCGACAAATTCTTCCCTCTCCCTGCAAAGGCGCGATATGCAACTTCATATTATTTTAGTCTCCCCGGCGCGGCCGGAAAATGTCGGTGCGGCAGCCCGTGCCATGAAAACCATGGGTTTTGCTTCCTTGCGGATTGTTGACAGCGAAGCGCACCTCAAGCCGGAAGCGGGCTGGGTCGCTCACGGCTCCCAGGAGATCCTGCAAAATGCCCTGCATTTCGACACGCTGGCAGAAGCCCTGGCCGGTATCGATTTCACGGTAGCCACGACGGCGCGCAGCCGGGCGAAGTTTCACTATTACTGCACGCCGCAGGAACTGCAGGTGCAGCTCGAAGAGAAAAGCCAGTGGGTGAACCATGCGGCGCTGGTGTTTGGGCGCGAGGATTCCGGGCTGACCAATGAGGAACTGGAACTGGCCGACGTGCTGACCGGCGTGCCGATGGTGGCGGATTACCCGTCGCTCAATCTCGGGCAGGCGGTGATGGTGTTCTGCTATCAGCTCTCTTCGCTTAACCAGGTGACGTCAGCCAAACCTGAAAATGCCGAAGCCGGACAGTTGTCCGCATTGCGTGCGCGCGTCGGACGCTTACTGGAAAATGTCGGGGCAGAAGATGACCAAAAATTGTCCGACTGGCTGCATCAGCGCCTGGGCCTTTTGCAGCAACGGGACGCGGCGATGCTGCATACTTTGCTGCATGACATCGAAAAAAAGCTGACCCAATGATGTGAGGGGAATCTTTGCAGCGACAGTTTGATATCCGGTGAGTGATGCGCAGGCCTGGCGATTCCACTGGAATGGGTTGCGATGGCAGAGCATTACCCCTTTGATTCTGTGCGTGATAAACCGGGCGAAAACAGAAAAAAATTGACTTATTGTGCCTTATGCTTTAGCTAATAGAGGCAGACAGAGTACAAACCTAAAGACAGACAGAAAATAAAAATGCGAATCTTCAGCCTGAACACAACAATTATTACCACCACCGATACCACAGGTAACGGGGCGGGCTGACGCGTACAGGAAAAAGAAAAAAGCCCGCACCTAACCAGTGCGGGCTTTTTTTTTACCTTTTAACGAGAGCTTCAGGAGAGAACCAGAAATGCGAGTGTTGAAATTTGGCGGGACCTCGGTAGCAAACGCAGAACGCTTCTTGCGGGTTGCGGACATTATGGAAAGCAATGCGCGTCAGGGACAGGTCGCGACGGTATTATCCGCGCCTGCCAAAATCACCAACTATCTGGTCGCCATGATTGAGCGAACTGTCGCAGGACAGGACATTCAGACCATCATGAGTGATGCAGAAAACATTTTTGGTCAGCTGATCACCGGCCTCGCAGCCGCCCAGCCCGGCTTTGATTTACCGAAAGTGAAAGCCTTCGTCGATCATGAATTCGCTCAGCTGAAACAGCTGATGCATGGCATCACCCTGCTGGGGCAATGTCCGGACAGCGTCAATGCTTCCATCATCTGTCGCGGCGAAAAACTGTCTATTGCCATCATGGAAGCGGTGTTCCGTGCCAAAGGTTTTGGCGTCACCGTGATTAACCCGGTCGAAAAACTGCTCGCGCAGGGGCATTACCTCGAATCCACCGTGGATATCAACGAATCCACCCGCCGCATCGCCGCCAGCGCCATTCCTGCCGATCACATCGTGCTGATGGCCGGATTCACTGCCGGTAACGAGCAGGGGGAACTGGTGGTGCTCGGACGCAACGGTTCCGACTATTCTGCCGCCGTGCTGGCCGCCTGTTTACGCGCCGACTGTTGCGAAATCTGGACCGACGTCGACGGCGTTTATACCTGTGACCCGCGCACCGTGCCGGATGCCCGCTTACTGAAATCGATGTCCTATCAGGAAGCGATGGAGTTGTCGTATTTTGGGGCGAAAGTCCTTCACCCGCGTACCATCCTGCCGATTGCTCAGTTCCAGATCCCTTGCCTGATCAAAAACACCACCAACCCGCAGGCGCCGGGCACCCTGATTGGCAGCGAAAGCCTCGGCGATAACACGCCGGTGAAAGGCATCACTAATCTGAACAACATGGCGATGATCAACGTTTCCGGTCCGGGAATGAAAGGGATGATCGGCATGGCGGCGCGTGTGTTCGCGGTGATGTCCCGTTCAGGCATTTCCGTGGTGCTGATCACCCAGTCTTCTTCCGAATACAGCATCAGTTTCTGCGTACCGCAGAGCGAGCTGGAGCGCGCCCGTAAAGCGCTGGAAGATGAATTCTACCTCGAGCTGAAAGACGGCCTGCTTGAGCCGCTGGATGTGATGGAGAAGCTGGCCGTTATTTCCGTGGTCGGCGACGGTATGCGCACACTGCGCGGCATTTCGGCGAAATTCTTCTCTGCACTGGCGCGCGCCAATATCAATATTGTGGCGATCGCGCAGGGCTCTTCCGAACGTTCCATTTCCGTGGTCGTCAATAATGACGATGCGACGACCGGCGTGCGTGTCAGCCACCAGATGTTGTTCAATACCGATCAGGTGATCGAAGTCTTCCTGATTGGCGTCGGTGGTGTCGGCGGGGCGTTGATCGAACAGATCCGCCGTCAGCAGGCGTGGCTGAAAACCAAACATATCGATCTGCGCGTCTGCGGTATCGCCAACTCCCGCGCGTTACTGACCAACGTGCACGGCATTGCGCTGGAAACCTGGCGTGATGAGCTGGGTGCCGCCAAAGAGCCGCTGAATCTGGGCCGTCTGATCCGTCTGGTGAAAGAGTATCACCTGCTGAACCCGGTGATCGTTGACTGTACGTCCAGTCAGGAAGTGGCCGATCAATACGCCGATTTCCTGGCCGACGGTTTCCACGTCGTGACGCCAAACAAGAAAGCCAACACTTCCTCCATGAATTATTACTATCAGCTGCGTAAAGCGGCGGATGGTTCACGCCGTAAATTCCTCTACGACACCAACGTCGGCGCGGGTTTACCGGTCATTGAGAACCTGCAAAACCTGCTGAATGCCGGTGATGAACTGGTGCGTTTCTCCGGTATTCTGTCCGGCTCGCTGTCCTTCATTTTCGGTAAGCTGGATGAAGGCATGTCGTTGTCTGCCGCCACCTTGCAGGCGAAGGAGATGGGCTACACCGAACCGGATCCGCGTGATGACCTGTCCGGTATGGACGTCGCCCGTAAATTGCTGATCCTGGCGCGTGAGGCCGGTTACAAACTGGAACTGACCGATATCGATGTGGAATCTGTTCTGCCGCCGTCTTTCAATTCAGAAGGCTCAGTGAACGATTTTGTGGCGCGTCTGCCGGAACTGGATGCTGAATTTGCGCAGCGTGTGGCAGAGGCGACCGCCGCAGGAAAAGTATTGCGTTATGTCGGGGCTATCGAAGACGGTCAGTGCAAAGTAAAAATCGATGCCGTCGATGGTAATGACCCGCTTTATAAAGTAAAAAATGGGGAGAATGCGCTGGCGTTTTACAGCCGCTATTATCAGCCATTGCCGTTGGTTCTGCGTGGCTACGGTGCAGGTAATGATGTGACGGCGGCAGGTGTGTTTGCCGATCTTTTGAGAACGCTGTCATGGAAGTTAGGAGTTTAATATGGTTAAGGTGTATGCCCCGGCTTCAATCGGGAACGTCAGCGTCGGCTTCGATGTTCTGGGCGCAGCGGTGTCTCCGGTGGATGGCACGCTGCTGGGCGACTGTGTTTCCGTGGAAGCGGCCACAGCATTCAGTCTGAAAAACGAAGGCAAGTTTGTCTCCAAACTGCCTGACCGCATGGAAGACAATATCGTTTATCAGTGCTGGCAGCGTTTCTGTCAGGAAATCGGCAGGGAAGTGCCGGTGGCGATGACGCTGGAAAAAAACATGCCGATTGGCTCCGGTCTGGGATCCAGCGCCTGTTCGGTGGTCGCCGGTCTGATGGCGATGAATGAATTTTGCGGTAAGCCGCTGAATGAAAACCAGATGCTGTTGCTGATGGGCGAGCTGGAAGGGCGTATTTCCGGCAGCGTGCATTTCGACAATGTGGCGCCATGCTACCTGGGCGGCATTCAGCTGATGCTGGAAGAGCACGATATCATCAGCCAGAACGTGCCCTGTTTTGACGACTGGCTGTGGGTGATGGCGTATCCGGGCATTAAAGTCTCGACCGCGGAAGCGCGCGCTATTTTACCCGCGCAGTATCGCCGTCAGGATTGCATCAGCCACGGGCGCTATCTGGCAGGCTTTATTCACGCCTGCCATACGCAGCAACCGATGCTGGCCGCGAAACTGATGAAAGATGTGATTGCTGAACCTTACCGCACCCGTTTGTTGCCGGGCTTTGCCGAGGCGCGCAGTGCCGCAGAAGAAATTGGTGCACTGGCGTGCGGGATTTCCGGTTCCGGCCCGACGCTGTTTGCAGTATGTAACGACAGCGCGACAGCGAAACGTATGGCTGACTGGTTGCAGACGCATTATCTGCAAAATGACGAAGGCTTTGTTCATATTTGTCGTCTTGATACCGCGGGCGCGCGGGTATTGGGATAACTCGATAATTTATTGGGATAACTAATGAAACTGTACAACCTGAAGGATCACAACGAGCAGGTCAGCTTTGCTCAGGCCGTCAAACAAGGTCTTGGAAAACAGCAGGGTTTATTCTTCCCGCTGGAGCTGCCTGAGTTTGAACTGACTGAAATCGACCGCTTGCTGGAACTGGATTTCGTCACCCGCAGCAGCCGTATTCTCTCTGCTTTCATCGGCGATGAGATCCCGGAAGAAGAGTTACATCAGCGCGTGAAAAATGCGTTTGCCTTCCCGGCGCCGGTTGCCAAAGTAGAAGAAGACATTGCCTGTCTGGAGCTGTTCCACGGCCCGACCCTGGCCTTTAAAGATTTCGGCGGCCGCTTCATGGCGCAGATCCTGACTCAGGTTTCAGGTGACGAGCCGGTGACCATTCTGACCGCAACGTCCGGTGATACCGGTGCGGCAGTGGCGCATGCCTTCCACGGCCTGAAGAATGTCCGTGTGGTGATCCTCTATCCGCGCGGCAAAATCAGCCCGTTGCAGGAAAAACTGTTCTGTACCCTTGGCGGCAACATCCATACTGTCGCCATCGACGGCGACTTTGATGCCTGTCAGGCGCTGGTGAAACAGGCGTTTGATGATGAAGAACTGAAACAGGCGCTGAAGCTGAACTCGGCCAACTCCATCAACATCAGCCGTCTGCTGGCGCAGATTTGTTACTACTTTGAAGCGGTGGCCCAGTTGCCGCAGGAAGCGCGCAATCAGCTGGTGGTTTCTGTGCCAAGCGGTAACTTCGGTGATCTGACCGCCGGTCTGCTGGCGAAATCTCTCGGCCTGCCGGTGAAACGCTTTATCGCAGCGACCAACGCCAATGACACGGTGCCGCGTTTCCTGTCAAACGGCGAGTGGGAACCGAAGAAAACCGTTGCGACGCTGTCGAACGCGATGGATGTCAGCCAGCCAAACAACTGGCCGCGCGTGGAAGAACTCTATCGCCGTAAAACCTGGCAGCTGAAAGATCTGGGCTTCGGCGCGGTCAGCGATGACACCACCGAAGACGCGATGCGTGAGCTGGCGAATATCGGTTATATCTCAGAACCTCACGCCGCTATCGCCTACCGCGTGCTGCGCGATCAGCTGCAACCGGGCGAGTTCGGTCTGTTTATCGGCACCGCACATCCGGCGAAATTTAAGGAAAGCGTGGAAGCGATTCTGGATCAGGATATCGGTTTGCCGAAAGAACTGGCGGATCGCGCTGACCTGCCGTTGCTGTCGCACAACCTGCCGGCTGATTTCAGCGAAATGCGCGCATTCCTGATGGCGCTGCCTGAATAAACGCTGTGAGCTGAAATGCAAAAGCCCTCTTCACGAGGGCTTTTTTATGCCTGCCGTTCGGGTAAATCAGCGTTCAGGGCGGGTAAACACCAGCTCATTGCCCTGCGAACGTGATTCGTCAAAGGCATAGCCTTCCAGATTGAAATCCTGAAGTTGTTTCGGCTTATCGAGGCGTTCCTTGATAATAAAGCGGCTCATCAGCCCACGCGCTTTTTTGGCATAGAAACTGATGACTTTGTATTTACCGTTCTTCTCGTCGAGGAACACCGGCTTAATGATTTCGCCTTCCAGCCGTTTCGGTTTCACCGCTTTAAAGTATTCATCGGAGGCCAGATTCACCAGCACTTTGCTTTTTTGTTCGCTGAGCAACTGATTGAGTTTGTCAGTCAGTAACTCGCCCCAGAAGGCATACAGGTTCGCGCCCCGGGGATTTTCCAGACGGATACCCATTTCCAGACGGTACGGCATCATCAAATCCAGCGGGCGCAGCAGGCCGTATAAACCCGACAACATCCGCAGATGTTTCTGTGCAAAATCAAAGTCTTTTTCGCTGAAATCTTCTGCCTGCAAACCGGTATACACATCGCCTTTAAAGGCCAGCAGCGCCTGACGGGCATTTTCCGGCGTGAAATCCGGCTGCCAGTCATTGAAACGTTCGGCATTGAGATGGGCCAGTTTATCGCTGATCCCCATCAGTGAAGAGATCTGCGCAGGGGACATTTTGCGCGCCACGGTGATCAGCTGGCTGGATTTATCCAGCAGTTCCGGTTGGGTATAGCGCGTTGTCGCAAGCGGGCTTTCGTAATCGAGCGTTTTGGCAGGTGAAATAATGGTCAGCATAGTCTCGTCCGTTGGTCAGTGACGGTTCACATTCAGGAATGATGAGTTGCCCTACTGTAGCAAAAAAGCCACGACGATGGAGGCATGATATCAATAGGTAAAAGCGTAGAAAATCAGCGCGGAGGAGGGCGTTTATCCCAGATACCCGGATCCAGCTGACCGCGTAATTCAGGGTAATGATCGGGATTAAACACCGGTGTTTTCCCCATGCGCCGCTGGCGATCGTAATCTTTCACCACCTTGACCGCGACGCCCGACAGCAGCAGTAAGGCGGTGAGATTGAGTATCGCCATCAGGGCCATGAAAATATCGGCCAGTTTCCACAGCAGTTGCAGTTCCATCAGACAGCCGCAGAACACCATCGCAATCACCAGCAGGCGGAAAATCAGCAGCTTAACTGGCGCTGCACGGTGCACGAAGCTGAGATTATTTTCGGCATACACATAGTTACCGGCAATGGATGTGAACGCAAAAGAGAACACCAGCACCGCCAGCACAATGTGGCTCCAGCCGGGCATAGACGGGCTGATCGCTTCCCGGATGAGCCGGATACCCGAGGGCGCGTCGGGATTATCCAGCACGCCGGAGGTCAGTACGATCAGCGCGGTGGCGGTGCAGATCACCACGGTATCGATAAACACGGCCAGCATCTGGTTAAACCCCATGGCCGCCGGATGGCTGACCGACGCCATCGCCGCCGCGTTTGGTGAGGAACCCACCCCGGTTTCACTGGCGAACGCGCCGCGTTGCATGCCCTGAGTGATGGCCTGTGTGACACCGTATGCCAGCGCGCCGGAGGCCGCTTCCTGCAGACCGAACGCGCTTTTAAACACCAGCATCAGAACGCGGGGCAACTGTCCAATGTGATGGCCGATGACCCACAGGGCCAGCAGCAAAAATGCGAAGGCCATCAGCGGGATCAGCCAGCTGGAAAGCCAGACAATGGCGCGTATTCCGCCAAAGATCATCAGGGCGACCAGCGAGGCTAAAATAAAGGCGGTCGTCAGCACCGGAACATGCAGCAGATGGAAAGACGCCTGCGCAATGGAATTGGCCTGTAACGCGCTGAAAATAAAGCCGCAGGACAGCACCATCAGCAGCGAAAACAGGACGCCCATCCAGCGCATGCCCAGCCCTTTCTCCATATAATCGGCCGGACCGCCGCGAAATTTTCCACGGGTCCCGATGCCTTTATAAATCTGCGCCAGCGTATTTTCTATCAGTGCGGTCGCCATGCTGAACACGCCAATGACCCACATCCAGAAGACGGCGCCCGGCCCGCCGAGCGTAATGGCGATGGCGACGCCAGTCAGGTTGCCGGTCCCGATGCGCGAAGCCAGACTCAGACACAAAATGCGCCAGGGGGAAACGCCGCGCGGATCATGGTTGGAGGCAAAATGGGACAGGGAGAACAGATGGGCAAAGCGGCGTAGCGGAATCAGGCCCAGACGGAAGGTCAGATAAATGCCGGTGCCAAACAGCAGGTAAATCAGGATCGAACTCCAGAGAATGGTGTCGAAAAAATCCAGCAGATCATTCATGAGTTATCCTTGGTTGATTACCCTTCATCGTTTTTATGGTTTTCCTTCAGGGCAATGACCACTTCGGAGGGCTAACATACCTTTTTTATCGAACCGGTAACATATGCATTTTGGCTGAATTTGTGTGTTTTAGAAGGTGAGAAATCCATAGATGTTCGTAGCCGAGCATGCCGTGATATGCGCCTTGCGCCTGGCTTTTTGCATGTTATCATCAGCCAAAGGCAAGGCATGAAAATGCCTATACGAAAACGTCCAAACGATGAGATATGCCATAATGACCGATAAACTGACTTCCCTACGCCAAATGACTCAGGTTGTTGCTGACACCGGAGATATCGCGGCAATGAAGTTGTACCAGCCGCAGGATGCGACCACTAACCCGTCACTGATCCTCAGCGCTGCGCAAATTCCTGAATACCGTAAACTGATCGACGAAGCTATCGCCTGGGCACGTGACCAGAGCAGCGATCATGACCAGCAGATCACTGATGCCGCTGACAAACTGGCAGTAAATATCGGTCTGGAAATCCTGAAACTGGTCCCGGGCCGTATTTCAACAGAAGTTGACGCGCGTCTGTCCTACGACACCGATGCCAGCGTGGCGAAAGCTAAACGCCTGATCAAACTCTACAACGATGCAGGCATCACCAACGACCGTATCCTGATCAAACTGGCTTCTACCTGGCAGGGCATCCGCGCTGCAGAGAAACTGGAAAAAGAAGGCATCAACTGTAACCTGACCCTGCTGTTCTCCTTCGCTCAGGCTCGTGCGTGTGCGGAAGCTGGTGTGTTCCTGATTTCTCCGTTCGTTGGCCGTATCCTCGACTGGTACAAAGCCAATGGCGACAAAAAAGAATTCGCACCGCATGAAGATCCGGGCGTTGTGTCCGTGACTGAAATCTACGAATACTACAAACAACACGGCTACGAAACTGTCGTGATGGGTGCAAGTTTCCGTAACATCGGCGAAATCATCGAACTGGCTGGCTGTGACCGTCTGACCATCGCCCCTGCGCTGCTCAAAGAGCTGGCAGAAAGCGAAGGCCCGCTGGAGCGCAAACTGTCCTTCTCCGGTGAAACCAAACCACGTCCGGCGCCACTGACTGAACCTCAGTTCTACTGGGAGCACAACCAGGATCCAATGGCTGTCGACAAACTGGCGGATGGCATCCGTAAGTTTGCAGTCGATCAGGGCAAACTGGAAAAAATGATTTCTGACCTGCTGTAATCAGCACTCAGTTTCAGCAAAAAGCGGCTAATCAGCCGCTTTTTTTGTGCCTGCGATAAAACCACCGGCCGGTTACCGATATACTGAGGGCTGTGACAATGAAGAAAAATGCTGTGGAGAAATAGCATGGATACATTACGAATTGGTCTGGTATCGGTGTCGGACCGCGCGTCGAACGGTGTTTATCAGGACAAAGGCATTCCGGCGCTGGAAGCGTGGCTGGAAAAAGCGCTCATTACGCCTTTTAAGCTGGAGAAAAAACTGATCCCCGACGAGCAACCGTTAATTGAACAGGCGATCAGTGAACTGGTGGATGAAAGCGGGTGTCATCTGGTGCTGACCACCGGCGGAACCGGGCCTGCGCGCCGTGATGTCACGCCGGATGCCACGCTGGCTGTGGCTGACCGGGAGATGCCTGGCTTTGGCGAACAGATGCGCCAGATCAGCCTGCATTTTGTGCCGACGGCGATTTTGTCGCGGCAGGTTGGCGTGATCCGCAAACAGGCGCTGATCCTTAATTTACCCGGCCAGCCGAAATCCATTCAGGAAACGCTGGAAGGGCTGAAAGATGCCGACGGTAAAGTGATTGTTTCCGGCATTTTTGCCAGCGTGCCTTACTGCATCCAGTTGCTCGACGGCCCTTATATCGAGACCCATGACAACGTGGTAGCAGCTTTCCGTCCCAAAAGTGCCCGCCGCGATACAAAAAGCTGAATAGCGATCATTTTTAACATTAAGCGTAGTTATGCGTCAGACACCACTGGTGTGAAAAATATTTGCCGTTATAGTAATGATTACTTTACATGAGGTGGCAAAGCCTTTTTCCATTCTTCTCTCTGGTGTCTGACGGTATCCTATGCAACACGCACAATCGCGCCGGTTGAACCGGCAGGACTTCAAAACGCTCTCCCTTGCGGCTTTGGGCGGCGCTCTCGAATTCTACGACTTCATTATTTTCGTCTTCTTCGCTGCGGTGATTGGCGATCTCTTCTTCCCGGCAGACATGCCCGACTGGCTGCGTCAGGTTCAGACCTTTGGTATTTTCGCCGCCGGATATCTGGCGCGGCCCCTGGGTGGCATCATCATGGCGCACTTTGGCGATCTGGTGGGCCGTAAGCGGATGTTCAGCCTGAGCATTTTATTAATGGCTTTGCCGACGCTGGCGATGGGATTGTTACCGACCTACGCCTCGATCGGTATGGCGGCACCGTTACTACTGCTGCTGATGCGGCTGTTACAGGGCGCGGCGATCGGGGGCGAGGTGCCGGGCGCATGGGTCTTCGTGGCAGAACATGTGCCGCGTAACCGCATTGGTTTTGCCTGCGGTACACTCACCGCCGGGTTAACCCTGGGGATCCTGCTGGGCTCACTGGTGGCAACTTTACTGAACACAAGCATGACACCTGCGACCATCAGCCAGTATGGCTGGCGTATTCCTTTCTTTATTGGTGGGATTTTCGGTCTGATCGCCATGTACCTGCGCCGCTGGTTACAGGAAACGCCTGTCTTTATGGAGATGAAAGCGCACAAAGCGCTGGCGGAAGAGTTACCGCTGAAAGCCGTGGTGGCCAATCATAAAAAAGAAATCGTGGTCTCGATGCTGATGACCTGGCTGTTATCGGCCGGCATCGTGGTGGTGATCCTGATGACGCCGACCTGGTTGCAGAAACAGTTTGGCATTCCGGCGGCAGCGGCATTGCAGGCAAACTGTCTGGCCACCATCGCGCTGATGTTTGGCTGCATTATCTCGGGCAGCATTGTGGACCGCCTCGGTGCCAGCAAAACCTTCATCTTCGGCAGCCTGTTCCTCGGGATTTGCAGCTGGTCTTTCTATCATATGGTCGCGGCGGATGCCTCGGTGCTGATGGGCATGTATGCCCTGGCGGGACTGAGCGTCGGTGTGGTCGGCGCGGTGCCGTATGTGATGGTGCGGGCATTCCCGGCAGAAGTGCGTTTTACCGGCATCTCCTTCTCTTACAACGTGGCCTACGCGATTTTCGGCGGGCTGACACCGGTTTTCGTTACGCTGATTATGCGCCTGACCCCGATGGCACCGGCATATTATGTGCTGGCCTTGTCCGCGATTGGGTTGCTGACCGGTATTTATCTCAGCCGTGATTTGAACAGTGAGACGACCCGCGCGGCAAAATTTGCCGAAGGTGCCTCTTCAGGTCAGTAAATCCCGCTCCTTTTGCCTTACGCGATGCATAAAAAAGCCCTGCGATGCAGGGCTTTGTCGTCTGACAGCGGGGCGGTTATGCCGTCACTGCCTCTCCTTGTGGGGAGTGGCTTTTCGGTTCGCCGACAGGCAAAACAGTACGGCCATATTGTTCATTCAGCACTTCGGCCATGGCGAGATAAATCGCGCTGGCACCGCAGAAGATGCCTTCAAAACCGGCAAAGTGCAGTACCGCGGTGTTACCGGTCATGTTGCCGAAACATAACAGTGCGAACAAAATCACCAGGCTGCCGAAAACAACCTGTAAACCCCGGTTGGCTTTCAGGGTGCCAAAGAACATAAATAATGTGAACACGCCCCAGATGCCAAGGTAAGCGCCGAGGAAACTTTCACTGCTGGCGTCAGCCATGCCCATGCGTGGCAGCATTAAGATGCCGACCAGGCTCAACCAGAACGCACCGTAAGACGTGAATGCGGTGGTACCGAAGGTATTCCCTTTTTTAAATTCCATCATCCCTGCAAGGATCTGAATCAAACCACCATAAAAAATCCCCATGCTGACAATGACTGCGGTCAGGGGAAAAAAGCCTGCGTTGTGTAAATTCAATAAGATAGTGGTCATACCAAATCCCATCAGCCCAAGCGGGCCTGGATTTGCCAGGGTTTTGCTGTGCATAGATCCTCTGTATCAGATTTATTATTCATTGATAATCGGGGGAAGAAACGCTTGGGAAATGGGTAAAAAAGCCGCATATCTTTGGAAGCGCGCGGCATCATAAGGAGGGTCGCGTCAGTAAACATTGATCTGGCGTAACAGCAATTGAAGATTTTTTTTCACTTTGCCCCTTGATGCTGAGCAGCATGGCCCCATCTTATTCCCAACCGCAGTTGTTACCGTCGGGAAATCCGTAATATGGGGCTATTGAAATCGATAAGATTGGCCGCATATACAGTAGCAACCTGAACGAATATGAATTTAAGTGGAGACGTTTTAGATGGGTAAAATTATTGGGATCGACCTGGGCACCACCAACTCTTGTGTAGCTATCATGGATGGCACGACTGCTCGTGTACTGGAGAATGCTGAAGGCGACCGCACCACTCCGTCCATCATCGCTTATGCGGCAGATGGCGAGACTCTGGTGGGTTCTCCGGCTAAACGTCAGGCTGTGACTAACCCACAGAACACACTGTTCGCGATTAAGCGCCTGATTGGCCGTCGCTTCCAGGATGAAGAAGTACAACGTGATAAAGGCATCATGCCTTACCAGATCGTAGGCGCTGACAATGGCGACGCCTGGATCGACGTTAAAGGTCAGAAAATCGCACCTCCGCAGATCTCTGCTGAAGTGTTGAAGAAAATGAAGAAAACCGCTGAAGATTATCTGGGCGAACCAGTGACTGAAGCTGTTATCACTGTACCTGCATACTTCAACGATGCTCAGCGTCAGGCAACTAAAGATGCTGGCCGTATCGCAGGTCTGGAAGTCAAACGTATCATCAACGAACCGACTGCAGCGGCACTGGCTTACGGCCTGGATCGTGAAATCGGTAACCGTACTATCGCGGTTTATGACCTCGGTGGTGGTACTTTCGATATCTCTATTATCGAAATTGATGAAGTTGACGGCGAAAAAACCTTCGAAGTTCTGGCAACCAACGGTGATACTCACCTCGGTGGTGAAGACTTCGACAGCCGTATGATCAACTATCTGGTTGAAGAGTTTAAGAAAGAGCAAGGCATGGATCTGCGTAACGATCCACTGGCGATGCAACGTCTGAAAGAAGCCGCTGAAAAAGCGAAGATTGAATTGTCTTCTGCTCAGCAAACTGACGTGAACCTGCCGTACATCACTGCTGATGCGACAGGTCCTAAACACATGAACATCAAAGTGACCCGTGCAAAACTGGAATCTTTGGTTGAAGACCTGGTAAACCGTTCTATCGAACCACTGAAAGTGGCGCTGAAAGACGCAGGTCTGTCAGTTTCTGACATTCAGGACGTTATCCTGGTGGGTGGTCAGACCCGTATGCCAATGGTTCAGAAGAAAGTTGCTGATTTCTTCGGTAAAGAACCACGTAAAGACGTGAACCCGGACGAAGCTGTGGCAATCGGTGCAGCAGTTCAGGGTGGTGTATTGGCCGGTGACGTGAAAGACGTTCTGCTGCTGGACGTTACCCCGTTGTCTCTGGGTATCGAAACAATGGGCAGCGTGATGACTCCGCTCATCACCAAAAACACCACTATCCCGACGAAACACAGCCAGGTGTTCTCTACTGCGGAAGACAACCAGTCTGCAGTGACCATCCATGTGTTGCAGGGTGAACGTAAGCGTTCAAGTGACAACAAATCTCTGGGTCAATTCAACCTGGACGGTATTCAGGCAGCACCACGCGGCCAGGCTCAGATCGAAGTTACCTTCGACCTTGATGCCGATGGTATCCTGCATGTGTCTGCGAAAGACAAAAATACCGGCCGTGAGCAGAAGATCACCATCAAGGCATCTTCTGGTCTGAGCGAAGAAGAAATCCAGAAAATGGTAAGCGATGCCGAAGCCAATGCTGAAGCTGACCGTAAGTTTGAAGAACTGGTTCAGACCCGCAACCAGGCGGACCACCTGATCCACGGTACCCGTAAGCAACTGGAAGAAGCCGGCGATAAACTGCCAGCTGAAGACAAAACCGCGGTAGAAGAAGCCCTGAAAGCACTGGAAGTTTCTGCTAAAGGTGAAGACAAGGCTGACATCGAAGCGAAAATCCAGGCGCTGGTACAGGTTTCCGGCAAACTGATGGAAATGGCTCAGCAGCAAGGCCAGGCCGAAGGCGGCGACACCAGCGCGCAGAAAGATGACGACGTTGTTGACGCTGAATTCGAAGAAGTCAAAGACAAAAAATAATCGCCCTTAAGCGGGCACAGTAAGAAGTTTTACTGATAACCAGCACGGGCGTCGAGGAAACTCTACGCCCGTGCACGCATGTTGAGGGTAGGTTAAAGCATGGCGAAGCAAGATTATTACGAGATTTTAGGCGTATCCAAAACAGCGGATGAGCGTGAAATCAAAAAGGCTTATAAGCGCCTGGCGATGAAACATCACCCTGACCGAAATCAGGGCGATAAAGAATCTGAAAGCAAATTCAAAGAAATTAAAGAAGCTTATGAAATTCTGACCGATGCGCAAAAGCGTGCGGCCTACGACCAGTACGGTCATGCAGCCTTTGAACAGGGTGGCATGGGCGGTGGCGGCGGTGGTTACGGCGGCGGTGCAGATTTCAGCGACATCTTTGGTGACGTCTTTGGCGACATCTTTGGCGGCGGTCGCCGTCAGCGTGCCAGCCGGGGTTCAGACCTGCGTTACAACATGGATCTGACTCTGGAAGAGGCCGTTCGTGGTGTCACCAAAGAGATCCGCATCCCGACGCTGGATGAATGTGACGTCTGCCACGGCAGCGGCGCGAAAGCGGGTAGCTCTCCGACCACCTGTCCGACCTGTCACGGTGCGGGTCAGGTGCAGATGCGTCAGGGCTTCTTCACGGTGCAACAGGCGTGTCCGACCTGTCAGGGACGCGGGAAAGTCATTAAAGACCCGTGCAACAAATGTCATGGTCATGGCCGTGTAGAACGTTCTAAAACGTTGTCGGTGAAAATTCCTGCGGGTGTGGATACCGGCGACCGTATTCGTCTGGAAGGTGAAGGCGAAGCCGGTGAGCATGGCGCTCCGTCAGGCGATCTGTACGTTCAGGTTCAGGTCAAAGCGCACAAAATCTTTGAGCGTGAAGGCAATAACCTGTACTGCGAAGTGCCGATCAATTTCGCCATGGCAGCTTTAGGCGGCGAAATCGAAGTGCCAACGCTGGATGGCCGCGTGAACCTGAAAATTCCGGCTGAAACGCAAACGGGTAAGATGTTCCGTATGCGCGGACGCGGTGTGAAATCTGTTCGTGGCGGTGTGCAGGGCGATTTAATGTGCCGTGTGGTCGTGGAAACGCCGGTCAGCCTGAGCGAAAAACAGAAACAGCTGTTGCGTGATCTGGAAGAAAGTTTTGGTGGCGTGTCTGGTGAAAAAAACAGCCCGCGCTCTAAAAGCTTCCTGGATGGCGTGAAAAAGTTCTTTGATGATCTGACCCGCTAATCCTTCGCTGAATACAGCGGTGGAAAGCCAGATGAAATCCCCGGCAGCGGTTCACGCTCCGGGGATTTTTTTATGGGATTTTAAGTCAGTGTTTAAAATAAATGATTCGTAAAAACCGAGGTATACTGCAGAAATAATCGACTTTTTACGAAGTGATGAGCTGCGTACAATTCGCATTCCATTGTGGCAATCCTTTTTGCGCCACGGTTTTTTCTACAGGAGAGTCAGAATGCCGAATGTAATCCGTCAGTTTTTACGTATGGAAGCGGCGGGCGGTATCGTCCTGATCGTTGCCGCTGTTATCGCGCTGGTGATGGCGAACAGCCCGTTGCAGGGCGCCTATCAGGCGTTTCTGGATATCCCGGTCACGCTGCGTTTCTCTGAGTTGCTGATCGACAAACCGCTGTTGCTGTGGATTAACGACGGCCTGATGGCGGTGTTCTTTCTGATGATCGGCCTCGAAGTGAAACGTGAGTTGTGCGAAGGCGCACTGGCGAACCGCGAGCAGGCGATGTTTCCGGCGATTGCTGCGCTCGGCGGCATGGTGGTTCCGGCCTTAATTTATTTACTGTTTAACGGCGGCGATGAGATTGCACGTCAGGGTTGGGCGATTCCGGCCGCAACGGATATTGCATTTGCGCTGGGTGTGATGGCTTTGCTGGGTTCCCGCGTGCCGACCGGCCTGAAAGTGTTCCTGCTGGCGCTGGCCATTATTGATGATCTGGGTGCGATTGTGATCATCGCGCTTTTTTACAGCCACGATGTATCGATGATGGCGCTGGGACTGTCAGCGGCGTGCATCGCGGTGCTGGCGTTACTGAACTGGCGTGGCGTGACAAAGCTGACGCCTTACCTGCTGGTTGGCGCGGTATTCTGGGTCTGTGTGCTGAAGTCAGGTATTCACGCGACATTAGCCGGTGTGATCCTCGGCTTCCTGATCCCGCTAAATACCCGGAGCAATAAGGCTTCACCTGCGCGCCGTCTGGAGCACGGGATCCATCCGTATGTGGCCTGGTTTATTTTGCCAATGTTTGCATTCGCCAATGCGGGAATTTCGTTGCAGGGCGCAACGGCTGCCGGTGCATTTTCTTTGTTACCGATGGGCATCGCAGCGGGGCTTCTGCTGGGCAAACCACTGGGCATCATTTTGTTCGGGGGTCTGGCATTGAAATCCGGGATTACCCGTTTGCCATCCGGCATTACGTTTAGCCAGATCGCTGCGGTCTCCGTGCTGTGCGGTATTGGTTTTACCATGTCGATTTTCATCGGTTCACTGGCGTTTGCTGAGCTGGATGCGGCACTGCTGACGTACGCGAAAATGGGCATCCTGATGGGGTCGGTGGCGTCAGCCGTATTGGGTTACCTGTTACTGAGTCGCGCATTACCGAAGAAAATCACCCGATAATCGTCAGGTGGGTTCGATACTTCAGGAAAGGATGAAAGCATGCCTCATATTAATTACAACCATTTGTATTATTTCTGGCACGTGTGTAAATCAGGTTCTGTTGTGGGAGCCGCAGAGGCGTTGTATCTGACTCCGCAGACCATCACCGGGCAGATTAAATCGCTGGAAGAAAGGCTGGGCGGCAAACTGTTTAAGCGTCAGGGGCGCGGTCTGGTGCCTTCTGAATTGGGACAACTGATTTACCGTTATGCCGATAAGATGTTTACGCTCAGCCAGGAAATGCTGGATATCGTGAATTACCGCAAAGAGTCGAGTCTGCTGTTTGATGTGGGCGTGGCGGATGCGTTATCCAAACGACTGGTCAGCCGGGTACTGGAAGCGGCGGTGCCGGACAATGCGCAAATTCACCTGCGCTGTTTTGAATCGACGCACGAAATGCTGCTCGAACAACTGAGCCTGCATAAACTGGATATGATTTTGTCTGACTGCCCGGTGGATTCCACCCAGCAGGAGGGGCTGTTCTCGGTAAAACTGGGTGAAAGCCCGATAAGCTTCTTCTGCTGTACTCCGCCGACAGGTGTGGATTTTCCTGCCTGTCTGGAACAGCGTCCTTTGCTGATCCCCGGTCGCCGTTCAATGCTCGGCCGCAAATTGCTGAACTGGTTTAATACCCAGGGACTGAAGGTAAACATTCTGGGCGAGTTTGATGATGCTGCGTTGATGAAAGCATTCGGAATGAACAACGACGCGATTTTTGTCGCACCGGCGATCTATTCTTCAACAGAATTTCAGGATGAGAAAATTGAGGAAGTCGGGCGTGTAGAAGGGATCATGGAAGAGTATTACGTCATTTTTGCTGAGAGAATGATTCAGCATCCTTCAGTACAGCAGATTTGTCATACCGACTTTTCGGCGTTGTTTGAATAACCCGCCTGAATTTCAGATATAAAAAAACCGGCGTGAGCCGGTTTTTTTATCAAGCATTTCAGCGTAATGCGATTATTGCATTGCGTTGATTTGCGCAGTCAGGTTTGACTTATGACGCGCTGCTTTGTTTTTGTGGATCAGGCCTTTGCAAGACTGACGGTCCACGATTGGTTGCATTTCGTTAAATGCGTTTTGTGCAGCAGCTTTGTCGCCTGCTGCAATAGCCGCGTATACCTTCTTGATAAAGGTACGCATCATAGAACGACGGCTCGCGTTGTGCTTACGGCGTTTTTCTGACTGTACGGCGCGTTTCTTAGCTGATTTGATATTAGCCAAGGCCAACTCCCAAATATTTTTCTATTGATGAACAATTCAAAGGCCGAGGAATATGCCTTTTCGGTCTTCTTTTGTCAACGGATTTGTGCAAATAAGCGGCGTTTTAAAGAGTGAACTTTACTCGTCGCTTGTTACGTTGTGATGGCGCAGGATTTTAACAGCTTCCGGCATCGGAATACAGTCTTTCGCGAGAAAAATCGACAGGAGAGTGTACAAACTGCCCACTACGGCCATTAACGCTTTGTTTATGCGAAAAGTCACGCATTCCCTGTATGCAACGAAAGATTTTCATCGCCACGCCGCCATTTGAACCGCAATATCTGCCGTATGCAAGAGAGAATGGTGTGATCCTGCTAATCGCTGGTTAACCTTGGAGGCTGTACAAGGTATAATCCGCCGATTTCCATCGTTATGAGTCAGCATTGGATTTGAGCCAGCTATGGAGCTAATTCGCGGAATACACAATATTCGAGCACGTCATCATGGATGTGTGCTGACTATTGGCAATTTTGATGGTGTACACCGTGGTCATCAGGCCCTGATTGAACAGCTGAAGCTGGAAGGTCAACGTCTGGGACTGCCGGTGATGGTCATGATTTTTGAGCCACAACCTCTGGAACTGTTTGCCGGTGATAAAGCACCTGCACGTTTAACCAGTTTACGCGACAAAGCCAAATATCTGGCGGAGTGCGGGGTTGATTACCTTTTATGTGTCCGTTTCGAGCCACGTTTCGCGGCACACATGGCGCAGGCGTTTATCTCGCAACTGCTGGTGGAAAAACTGGGCGTCAAATTCCTGACGGTCGGGGATGATTTCCGCTTTGGTGCCAGTCGTCTTGGGGATTTTGAGCTATTACAGAAAGCCGGTGAAGAATACGGCTTCGAAGTGATCAGCACGCAAACTTTCCGGGAAGGCGGGAACCGCATCAGCAGCACCGCGATCCGTAATGCGTTGCGCGATGATGACTTAGCGCTGGCCGCGAATTTACTCGGTCACCCGTTCAGCATCTCAGGCCGTGTCGTACACGGCGATAAGCTGGGGCGTACCATTGGCTTCCCGACGGCGAACGTGCCGTTGAAGCGGGTCGTGTCGCCGGTGCGCGGCGTGTATGCGGTGGATGTGTTAGGGCTCGGACCTGAACCTCTGCCGGGCGTGGCCAATATTGGAATACGTCCGACGGTCGGTGGCGTGCGCAAGCAGTTGGAAGTGCACCTTCTCGACACCACATTAGATTTATACGGGCGCCACATTGATGTGGTGCTCCGCGCGAAATTGCGCAACGAACAGCGTTTCTCCTCGCTTGATGCTTTAAAGCAACAAATTGCGAACGATGAAGTGACGGCCCGTGAGTTCTTCGGGTTAAAGACACTACGCTAAACATGTACTGACAGGCGTGTCACAACGCCTGGAATCCAGCCGAAAACGGAACCGAGAATCTATGAGTGACTACAAGAACACCCTGAATTTGCCGGAAACAGGGTTCCCGATGCGTGGCGATCTGGCCAAGCGTGAACCTGACATGCTGAAAAATTGGTATGACCAGGATCTGTACGGGATTATTCGTGCTGCCAAGAAAGGCAAAAAAACCTTTATTTTGCATGACGGCCCTCCGTATGCGAACGGCAGCATTCATATTGGTCACTCAGTAAACAAAATTCTTAAAGACATGATTATCAAGTCCAAAGGACTTGCGGGCTTTGATGCGCCGTATGTGCCGGGCTGGGATTGTCATGGTCTGCCGATCGAGCTGAAAGTCGAACAACTGATCGGTAAGCCGGGCGAGAAAGTCACGGCGGCGGAATTCCGTGAAGCCTGCCGTAAATATGCCGCAGAACAGGTTGAAGGCCAGAAGAAAGACTTCATCCGTCTGGGCGTGCTGGGCGACTGGGATCATCCGTACCTGACGATGGATTTCAAAACCGAAGCCAACATCATCCGTGCGCTGGGCAAAATCATCGGTAACGGCCACCTGCATAAAGGCGCCAAGCCGGTGCACTGGTGTACAGATTGCGGTTCGTCGCTGGCCGAAGCCGAAGTCGAATATTACGACAAAGCCTCGCCTTCTATTGATGTGGCGTTCAACGCGACGGATGCCGCAGCCGTGGCAGCGAAATTTGGCGTTACTGCCTTTAATGGCCCGATCTCGCTGGTTATCTGGACCACAACACCGTGGACTATGCCCGCTAACCGCGCCATTTCACTGAATCCTGAGTTTGCTTATCAGCTGGTTCAGGTCGAAGGTCAGTGTCTGATCCTGGCAACCGATCTGGTTGAAAGCGTCATGAAACGTGCCGGTATTGCCGGATGGACCGTTCTGGGCGAGTGCAAAGGCGCAGACCTCGAACTGCTGCGCTTCAAACACCCGTTCCTCGGTTTCGACGTTCCGGCGATCCTGGGCGATCACGTGACGCTCGATGCGGGTACCGGTGCCGTGCATACCGCACCAGGCCACGGCCCTGACGACTTTGTTATCGGCCAGAAATACGGTCTGGAAGTGGCGAATCCGGTAGGGCCGAACGGTTGCTACCTGCCGGGCACTTACCCGACGCTGGACGGTAAATTTGTCTTTAAAGCCAACGACCTGATCGTTGAGTTGCTGCGTGAAAAAGGCGCATTGCTGCACGTTGAGAAAATCACGCACAGCTATCCTTGCTGCTGGCGCCACAAAACGCCAATCATCTTCCGCGCGACGCCGCAATGGTTCATCAGCATGGATCAGAAAGGCCTGCGTCAGCAGTCGCTGGAAGAGATCAAAGGCGTGCAGTGGATCCCGGACTGGGGTCAGGCACGTATCGAAAACATGGTCGCTAACCGTCCTGACTGGTGTATCTCCCGTCAGCGTACCTGGGGCGTGCCGATGTCTCTGTTCGTTCACAAAGACACTGAGCAGCTGCATCCGCGCAGCCTTGAGCTGATGGAAGAAGTGGCGAAACGTGTTGAGGTGGATGGCATTCAGGCGTGGTGGGATCTGAATCCGGAAGACATTCTGGGTGCAGACGCCGCAGATTACGTCAAAGTACCGGACACGCTGGACGTCTGGTTTGACTCCGGTTCAACGCATTCTTCCGTTGTGGATGTGCGTCCTGAGTTCAACGGGCATTCTCCTGATCTGTATCTGGAAGGTTCTGACCAGCATCGCGGCTGGTTCATGTCTTCCCTGATGATTTCGACGGCAATGAAAGGCAAAGCGCCTTACAAACAAGTGCTGACTCACGGTTTCACCGTGGATGGTCAGGGCCGCAAAATGTCTAAATCCATCGGCAATACCATCGCGCCGCAAGACGTGATGAACAAGCTGGGTGGCGACATTCTGCGTCTGTGGGTCGCGTCGACGGATTACACTGGCGAAATCGCCGTGTCCGACGAAATCCTCAAACGTGCTGCTGATTCTTACCGCCGTATCCGTAACACCGCACGCTTCCTGCTGGCGAACCTTAACGGTTTCGATCCGGCGCTGCACAGCGTGGCTCCGGAGGACATGGTGGTGCTGGATCGCTGGGCGGTTGGCCGTGCGAAAGCCGCTCAGGAAGAAATCATTGCTGCGTATGAAGCCTATGATTTCCATGGCGTTGTTCAGCGTCTGATGCAGTTCTGCTCGATCGAAATGGGTTCCTTCTATCTGGATATCATTAAAGATCGTCAGTACACCGCGAAAAGCGACAGCGTTGCACGTCGCAGCTGTCAGACCGCGCTGTATCACATCAGTGAAGCGCTGGTTCGCTGGATGGCACCGATCATGTCGTTCACAGCCGATGAAATCTGGGCGGAACTGCCGGGAAGCCGTGAGAAATTCGTCTTCACTGAAGAGTGGTACGATGGTCTGTTCAGTCTCGCAGGCAACGAATCCATGAACGATGCGTTCTGGGATGAACTGCTGAAAGTGCGTGGCGAAGTGAACAAAGTGATCGAACAGGCGCGTGCGGATAAACGTCTGGGCGGTTCTCTGGAAGCAGCGGTCACGCTGTTTGCTGATGATGCGCTGGCAACAGACCTGCGTTCTCTGGGCAATGAACTGCGCTTTGTGCTGCTGACGTCAGGGGCGAAAGTTGCCGCACTGAGTGATGCGGATGACGCGGCTCAGTCGAGTGAATTGCTGAAAGGCCTGAAGATTGGTCTGGCGAAAGCAGAAGGCGACAAGTGCCCGCGCTGCTGGCATTACACTACCGATGTCGGCCAGAACGCGGAACACAGCGATATCTGCGGCCGTTGTGTCACTAACATTGCTGGCGACGGCGAAGAGCGTAAGTTTGCATAATGAGTAAATCGATTTGTTCCACCGGACTCCGCTGGCTCTGGCTGGCGGTCGTGGTCATTATCGTGGATCTCGGCAGTAAGTTTCTCATTATGGGAAACTTCCAGCTCGGTGAATCTATGCCTTTGATCCCGTATCTGAATCTGTTCTACGCCCAGAACCACGGTGCTGCGTTCAGTTTCCTGGCAGACAAAGGCGGCTGGCAGCGCTGGTTCTTCGCGTTAATCGCGCTGGTGATCGTCGTGGCGCTGGTCGTGCTGATGTATCGCGGCAGCGCGAAGCAAAAGCTCAATAACATCGCGTTTGCGATGATTATCGGCGGTGCGCTGGGCAACTTGTTTGACCGCTTGTATCACGGCTTTGTGGTCGACTTTATCGATTTTTATGTCGGTAACTGGCATTTTGCGACGTTCAATCTGGCCGACAGCTTTATCTGTGTCGGCGCAGCCATGGTGGTGCTGGAAGGTTTTCTGGCAAAACCCTCTGAAGCCACAAAGAGTAAAGGATAAGGTTTATGTCTCAACAGGTGAAACACGACAGCGCTGTACTGGTGCATTTTACGTTGAAGCTGGAAGATGGCTCGACGGCGGAATCAACCCGCGCCAATGGCAAACCTGCACTGTTTCGCCTTGGCGACAGCAGCTTGTCTGACGCGCTGGAAAATCAGCTGTTAGGGCTGAGCGTCGGGGATAAACGGGCATTCACGTTAGCCCCTGAATCGGCATTCGGTAGCAAAAGCCCGGATCTGGTTCAGTTCTTCTCCCGTCGTGATTTTCAGGAAACTGGGGTGCCGGATGTCGGCACCATCATGTTGTTCAGCGGTCGTGATGGCAGCGAAATGCCGGGCGTCGTCCGTGAAGTGACAGAAGATTCCATCACTGTAGATTTCAACCATCCGCTGGCAGGGCAACATATCGATTTCGATATTGAAGTGCTGGAAATTGACCCGGAGCTTGAGGGGAAACATGCAGATATTGCTGGCTAATCCGCGAGGGTTTTGTGCGGGCGTTGACCGCGCAATCAGTATTGTAGAACGTGCGCTGGAGCTGTACGGCGCACCTATCTACGTTCGCCATGAAGTGGTACATAACCGCTATGTGGTTGACAGTCTCCGCCAGCGCGGTGCTGTTTTCATTGAGCAAATCAGCGAAGTGCCTGATGGCTCGATTCTGATTTTCTCGGCTCACGGTGTCTCTCAGGCGGTGCGCGCGGAAGCCAAAGCGCGTGATCTGACCATGTTGTTTGACGCGACCTGTCCGCTGGTGACCAAAGTGCATATGGAAGTGGCCCGTGCCAGCCGTAAAGGCACGGAAGCGATTCTGATTGGTCACGCCGGGCACCCGGAAGTCGAAGGCACCATGGGGCAGTACAGCAACCCGAAAGGCGGCATGTATCTGGTTGAAGGGCCTGAAGATGTGTATAAATTGCAGGTCAAAGATGAAAACAACCTGTGTTTTATGACGCAAACGACACTGTCGGTTGATGATACGTCTGCGGTGATTGATGCGCTGCGCGATCGCTTCCCGAAAATCATCGGGCCGCGTAAAGACGATATTTGCTACGCGACGACCAACCGTCAGGAAGCCGTGCGTACGCTGGCTGATGGCGCGGATGTCGTGCTGGTGGTCGGTTCGAAGAACTCCTCGAACTCCAACCGTCTGGCCGAACTGGCGCAACGTGTCGGCGTGCCTTCCTATCTGATTGACTCTGCGGCAGATATTCAGGAAAGCTGGCTGAAAGATGCGAAAAGCATTGGCGTGACGGCAGGCGCATCCGCACCGGATATTCTGGTGCAGGACGTGATCAGCAAGCTGAAAACATTCGGTGGCCTTGATGTGATCAACATTGAAGGACGCGAGGAAAATATCGTGTTCGAAGTGCCGAAAGAGCTGCGCGTAGATGTAAAACAGATCGACTGATGGCTGACTCAAAATGAAAAACCGGCTCACTGTAGCCGGTTTTTTTGTGCCTGCGTGTTGGCAGAATTAATGAATCTCAAATTTGAATAAATTTTGCGGCGCACCGACCGTCGTGGTGTCGACGTGCAGCAACGCCCCCTCCAGCGCATGTGGCGCATCGAGGTTCTTACGTGCCGAGGTGATGAATAACTCCGTCATGTCCGGGCCGCCAAAGGTGCAGCAGCTCGGTTGCGTGACCGGCACCGGCAGCGTATCCAGGGTCAGTAATTCGCCCTGATTGATCTGCTGACGGAGCAGACATTTCGAGCCCCAGCAGGCGGTGATCAGCCAGCCATTCTGAGCCAGTGCGGAACCGTCAGGGATCTTATCACCGGAAGAAAAACAGGATATTTTCAGCGGATTGATCCTGCGGGCGTTGGCAGAAAAGAAACGTTTTTTCTTGCTGTCGGCGAACCAGACTTTGCCTTCATACCAGACCAGCGTATTCGTGCAGCCGACCTTATCGAGCATCATCTCGGGCTTTTCAGCCCCCGCTTCATAGCGGAACCATTCTCCGTTATCTTTTTCTTCTTTTATATCCAGCGTACCAAACCACAGTGAACCGTCGGGCGCGATGGCGGCCTCGTTCGGACGCGTACCTTCCGCACCCGGATAATCGCAGAGCTTCTGGCGGCTTTTCTGTGAGTAATCGTAGAGATGGATCCCGTCGACGGACACCAGCAGAAACTGATTTCTCTTTTCCGTCAGCAACACGGCGCTGGTCAGCGCGGGAAGCTCATGAATTTCAGTTTGCCTGGTATCGGGCCAGTAACGCAAAACACGCTGAGCCAGAATATCGACCCAAAGCAAAGATTGTGTGCGCTGGCACCAGACGGGGGTTTCACCCAATTCGGCTCGATAGTCGCCAATGGCTGTTATGTCGGACCGGAAAAATGCTGACATCGCAAAGCTCTCCTGCGGTTACAAAATGGATATAGCGAAAACAGTCTGTATTCAGTCTAGTCTGGCTTTGGTCGCGGAGGATAGAAGAAATGGCGTAAAAAGAAAGGGCCAGCCCGTCAATAAGACGTAAAGCTGGCCCCGGAAGTGCAGTCGTTAAGGCTTAGAAGTCGTAACGCAGACGGATCAGGTTCATGTCGCCGAGGTTATCGGTAGAGGAAGTGAACACGTGTTCGTAATCCACACGGAAGCCGTAATCAAGCTGGAAGGAGACACCCAGACCGTTATCAATACGCTGGTAATCACGGCCAGTCACGTAGCTCAGACGGTCACCCATGAAGTATGGCTGAATGGTTTTCACTGCCAGCTGATTGATTGGGAAGGTATAACCCAGGAAGTATTCCAGACCGTATGCGTCGCCCGCGAAGAACTGATCTTCGGTTTTCACGCCAGTGGTCAGGAAGTCATGGTAGTAACCGCCGCCGAAGGATGCTGTCCAGTTGCCTGGTTTCCAGCTCAGCGCCGTACCGACGATGCTCTGGTTGTAATCTTTCGAGGTGTTATCACCCGGATTTCTCATTTCTGCGTCGGTGTAGTTGTACGCTGTACCCCATGTCAGGTCTTTGGTGATGTGGTAATCCACACCGACAGAACCGCCGCCGTTACGTTTGTAACGCAGGCCATTTTTGCCGGTCAGCAGTTCGCTGTCTTCAAACAGGTAAGAAGCGTAAACATCCGCGTCGCCGAAGGTGTTTTTGTATTTCAGCATCTTACGGGAACGGTAAGATCCGTCGTAGTCGCCGTTAACACCGTTACCCGGTGCCTGAGCGAGCATGTCGTAATCCCAGATATCGGTTTTCGCCCCGACCACATCGTAATACACGCTGTTTTGCTGACCGAAGGTCAACTGGCCGTAAGTTTTGCTTTTCAGACCGGTGTAAAGCATACGGCGGGAGGTGTTATGCGCGCCATCGGCGTGGTGATTGTCCCAGCCGGTCAGGGCAGGAATATTGACACCCAACTCGTAGTAGTTGATCCAGCTGATGTCATCAAACAGATAATAATCAGCAGAGAAACGGAAACGTGTACCGCCGTCAAAACCGTTGGTTTTGTAGTTTTTCACGCCGTTCTGGAACTGGAACTGTGGACGAATACTGCCGCCGACCTGGAAGTTCAGGCGGCTCAGCGGATCGTTAGGCTGTGGATCTTGTTTAATCAGGGTGATTTCTGCGTGTGCAGCAAAAGACGCTAAGCCAAACAACAGGCCTGCGGTCGCCACTTGCGTGACGTTGTTCAGTTTGAATTTCATGTTAAGTCCCTGCGCCAATATACTGATCGGAAAAAACCAGCAACAAAATTGGCGATAGCTATTTATTATTTTCCCCTTACTGATGACTGTCTGGTAAGGGTGAAGACGCGCCTTATGGAGCCAGGCTACTTATTTTACTGTCGTTAAATCAAATTTCGGCAGTTAAAATTAGGTTGCTATTTATTACCACAATCATTGGTTTTATCAATATTATTTCACTACATATAATAAAAATTTAATGTTTCAGATCTAAGAAATACGCGGTTCGCTGCTTATTTGTCATTCATCGGGGGAAGGGAATACGCGTTTCGTCTCGCGCGCTCATCATCGCTTTTATCCGGTGAGACATATTGTCAGGGGGTGCCCTGCGGGACGGTGGTAAAATCAGTGGCGTGCGGCATGATGCATGAAGGGCGTAGCTAAGCGGGGACTTATGCATGAAATTGCATGATTATGCGAAGGGCGTTTTTCAGGACTTTTTGACCGTTTTTCCTTAACCAGTTCCAGTTGCGTCAACCGGTTAACACAAAATCATCGATTGCGTAACCTGAAACCAGATGGCTTTTACTGATATTAACGGGTCTGTATCATAATTTTCTAATTATGAGGCAATTTCGCTGGCTCCCTGATTGCGGGGTCGATAACCTGATTCTGTTTCACGGCAGAACCACAATAAGAAGAGAGTAATTATGAGTAACGCTGATATTCGCATGGCCATTGTTGGTGCCGGTGGCCGTATGGGCCGCCAGCTGATTCAGGCCGTCACTGATACCGAAGGCGTGGTATTGGGCGCAGCGCTGGAACGTTCCGGTTCTTCCTTAGTGGGCGCCGATGCAGGCGAACTGGCGGGTGTCGGTTCAGCGGGCATAACGGTGCATGACAATCTGGAAACCGTGGCGGATGACTTCGATATTCTGATCGACTTCACCCGTCCCGAAGGCACACTGGCGCATCTGGAATTTTGCCAGAAACACCATAAAGGCATGATTATCGGCACTACGGGCTTTGATGACGCCGGGAAGGCCGCAATTAAAGAGGCTTCAGAGGTGATCCCGGTGGTTTTCGCGGCCAACTTCAGCGTGGGCGTGAATGTGGTCCTCAAGCTGCTGGAAAAAGCCGCCAAAGTCATGGGCGACTATACAGATATTGAAATCGTGGAAGCGCACCACCGTCATAAAGTTGATGCACCATCAGGGACTGCGCTCGCGATGGGTGAAGCGATTGCCGATGCCTTAGGGCGTGATCTGAAAGATTGCGCGGTGTACGCACGGGAAGGGCATACCGGTGAGCGTGATCCAAAAAGCATTGGGTTTGCCACCATCCGTGCAGGCGATATCGTCGGGGAACATACCGCGATGTTTGCAGATATCGGGGAGCGTGTTGAGATAACTCACAAGGCTTCCAGCCGCATGACATTCGCAAATGGCGCTGTTCGTGCGGGTAAATGGCTTTCTTCCCATAAAAGCGGTCTTTATGACATGCGGGATGTGCTGGGTTTAGATGATTTGTAATCCATAGTTTAGATGTGATGTGGTTGTTTTGATCATAATCTTTTGATAAAAGGGCAGTTCCTTGATTGCCCTTCTCTTTTTTATTGAAAATATCGTCCTGGTGTTTATTTTTAGCTGTAACCCGTATTTTTCATTCTTTTCGTCAATTATGAAGTGTGGGTTGCTTGTTTTTTGAACGCCGCGACTTCCCCGTCTTGTTACAAATCCGCTTTCTTCGTCATTTTTCAGACATCCTGTTCCGCAAACGGTTACTATGCTTACTTAGACTGTCTTTTTATGGCGGTAAGCGCGCGTTTTCGCTGAGTGGTGCAAAAAACAGAGAAATATTGGTGCTTTTGGTAGACAAACCCGACGGCCATCATTAGAATGCGCGCAATTTGCCAAAAATTGGCTTTGGGAGCGATTTTTGCATTGATTTAGATCGGGTTATCTGAATTAATATGCAGATATTGTGATTTATTATTCTTGGAGGATGCTTTGATAAAGTCAGCGCTATTGGTTCTGGAAGACGGAACCCAATTCCACGGTCGGGCCATCGGGGCAGAAGGGTCGGCAGTGGGGGAAGTGGTCTTCAATACGTCGATGACCGGTTATCAAGAAATCCTCACTGATCCTTCCTATTCCCGCCAGATTGTCACTCTCACTTATCCCCATATCGGTAATGTCGGCACCAATGCCGCTGATGAAGAATCCTCCGCAGTACACGCTCAGGGCCTGGTCATTCGCGATTTACCTCTGATTGCCAGCAACTACCGCAGTGAAGAAAACCTTTCTGATTACCTCAAGCGCAATAACATCGTAGCCATCGCCGATATTGATACCCGCAAACTGACCCGTCTGTTACGTGAA
This sequence comes from Rahnella victoriana, assembly GCF_021276285.1. Classification (NCBI taxonomy): domain Bacteria; kingdom Pseudomonadati; phylum Pseudomonadota; class Gammaproteobacteria; order Enterobacterales; family Yersiniaceae; genus Rahnella; species Rahnella victoriana. Next base: position 932,926 of record NZ_CP089919.1, on the reverse strand, counting down.
AAAGGCGCACAGAACGGCTGCATTATCGCGGGCGATTCACCGGATGCTGAACTGGCGCTGCAAAAAGCCAAAGCGTTCCCGGGCCTGAAAGGCATGGATCTGGCGAAAGAAGTGACCACGACGGAATCTTACAGCTGGCAACAAGGAAGCTGGACGCTGGAAGGCGAATTGCCTGAAGTGAAGAAAGCTGAAGACCTGCCATTCCACGTAGTGGCTTATGACTACGGCGCGAAACGCAACATCCTGCGCATGCTGGTGGATCGCGGTTGCCGCCTGACGGTGGTTCCGGCGCAGACCCCGGCAGAAGACGTGCTGAAAATGAATCCGGACGGCATCTTCCTGTCCAACGGACCGGGCGACCCGGAGCCTTGCGACTACGCTATCGCGGCCATCAAAACTTTCCTGGAAACCGACATTCCGGTCTTTGGCATCTGCCTCGGACATCAGTTACTGGCACTGGCCAGCGGCGCGAAGACGGTGAAAATGAAACTCGGCCACCACGGCGGTAACCACCCGGTGAAAGATCTCGATAAAGATATCGTGATGATCACCGCACAGAACCACGGCTTTGCGGTGGATGAATCTGACCTGCCAGCCAGCCTGCGCGTGACCCACAAATCTCTTTTTGACCATACGGTGCAGGGTATCCACCGTACCGATAAAGCGGCGTTCAGCTTCCAGGGCCACCCTGAAGCCAGCCCGGGCCCGCACGATGCGGCACCGCTGTTTGACCACTTTATCGAACTGATTGAAGCTTTTCGCACAAACAACGCCAGATAACAGGAGCGAATAAAAAATGCCAAAACGTACAGACATAAAAAGCATCCTGATTCTGGGCGCCGGCCCGATTGTTATCGGCCAGGCTTGTGAATTTGACTACTCCGGTGCACAGGCGTGTAAAGCGCTGCGTGAAGAGGGTTACCGCGTCATTCTGGTGAACTCCAACCCGGCCACCATCATGACTGACCCTGAAATGGCGGACGCGACCTATATCGAGCCAATTCACTGGGAAGTGGTGCGCAAGATTATTGAGAAAGAACGTCCGGACGCCGTGCTGCCAACCATGGGCGGCCAGACCGCACTGAACTGTGCGCTGGAACTGGAACGTCAGGGCGTGCTGGAAGAATTCGGCGTGACCATGATTGGCGCGACCGCAGACGCCATTGATAAAGCCGAAGACCGTCGCCGTTTCGACGTGGCGATGAAAAAGATTGGTCTGGACACCGCGCGTTCCGGTATCGCACACACCATGGAAGAAGCGCTGGCGGTTGCCGCTGACGTCGGCTTCCCGTGCATCATTCGTCCTTCCTTCACCATGGGCGGCACCGGTGGCGGTATCGCGTACAACCGTGAAGAGTTTGAAGAGATTTGCGAACGCGGTCTGGATCTTTCCCCGACCAAAGAGCTGCTGATTGATGAGTCGCTGATTGGCTGGAAAGAGTACGAGATGGAAGTGGTGCGTGATAAAAACGACAACTGCATCATCGTCTGCTCTATCGAAAACTTCGATGCGATGGGCATTCACACCGGTGACTCCATCACTGTCGCCCCGGCGCAGACCCTGACCGACAAAGAATATCAAATCATGCGTAACGCCTCGATGGCGGTACTGCGTGAAATCGGCGTAGAAACCGGCGGCTCTAACGTCCAGTTCTCGGTGAACCCGAAAAACGGCCGTCTGATCGTTATCGAAATGAACCCGCGCGTATCACGTTCTTCCGCGCTGGCGTCTAAAGCGACCGGTTTCCCGATTGCCAAAGTGGCGGCGAAACTGGCCGTCGGTTACACCCTCGATGAACTGATGAACGACATCACCGGCGGCAAAACCCCGGCCTCTTTCGAACCGTCTATCGACTACGTAGTGACCAAAATTCCTCGCTTCAACTTCGAGAAATTTGCCGGTGCCAACGACCGTCTGACCACGCAGATGAAATCTGTCGGCGAAGTAATGGCGATTGGCCGCACTCAGCAGGAATCTCTGCAAAAAGCCCTGCGCGGTCTGGAAGTGGGCGCGAGCGGTTTCGACCCGAAAGTGAGTCTGGATGACCCTGAAGCACTGACCAAAATCCGTCGCGAGCTGAAAGAAGCCGGTGCCGAGCGTATCTGGTACATCGCTGATGCCTTCCGTGCCGGTATGTCGGTTGACGGAATCTTCAACCTGACCAACGTTGACCGCTGGTTCCTGGTGCAGATTGAAGAACTGGTGAAACTGGAAAATGAAGTGGCCGAAGGCGGCTTCAACATCCTCACCCACGATTACCTGCGCATGCTCAAGCGTAAAGGCTTCGCGGATCTCCGTCTGGCGAAACTGGTCGGCGTTTCAGAAAGCGAAGTGCGCAAACTGCGCCACAAATACAACCTGCATCCGGTCTACAAACGTGTGGATACCTGTGCGGCGGAATTCTCAACCGATACCGCCTACATGTATTCAACGTATGAAGAAGAGTGCGAATCCAACCCGACCAACGACAAGCCAAAAATCATGGTGCTGGGCGGCGGTCCAAACCGTATCGGTCAGGGTATCGAGTTCGATTATTGCTGCGTACACGCCTCACTGGCGCTGCGCGAAGACGGTTACGAAACCATCATGGTTAACTGTAACCCGGAAACGGTGTCTACCGACTACGACACTTCCGACCGTCTGTACTTTGAATCCGTAACGCTGGAAGACGTGCTGGAAATCGTGCGTATCGAACAGCCGAAAGGCGTGATTGTTCAGTATGGCGGCCAGACTCCGCTGAAACTGGCGCGTGAACTGGAAGCCGCTGGCGTGCCGATTATCGGCACCAGCCCGGATGCGATTGACCGCGCCGAAGACCGTGAACGTTTCCAGCAGGCGGTTAACCGTCTGGGTCTGAAACAACCGGCAAACGCCACGGTCGCGACCATCGAACAGGCTGTCGAAAAAGCGGCGGGTATCGGTTATCCGCTGGTGGTGCGTCCTTCTTATGTGCTGGGCGGCCGTGCGATGGAAATCGTTTACGACGAAATCGACCTGCGTCGTTACTTCCAGAATGCCGTCAGCGTGTCTAACGATGCGCCGGTGCTGCTGGACCGCTTCCTTGACGACGCCGTAGAAGTTGACGTTGATGCCATCTGCGACGGCGAGCGCGTGCTGATTGGCGGCATCATGGAACACATCGAACAAGCTGGCGTGCACTCCGGTGACTCCGCATGTTCACTGCCTTGCTACACGCTGAGCCAGGAAATTCAGGATGTGATGCGTCAGCAGGTCGAGAAACTGGCCTTTGAGCTGAGTGTTCGCGGTCTGATGAACGTCCAGTTCGCTGTGAAGAACAACGAAGTCTACCTGATTGAAGTCAACCCGCGTGCTGCGCGTACCGTACCGTTCGTCTCCAAGGCGACCGGCGTGGCGCTAGCGAAAGTGGCGGCGCGCGTGATGGCGGGGCAGACTCTGGCGCAGCAGGGCATCACCGAAGAAGTGATCCCACCTTACTACTCCGTAAAAGAAGTGGTGCTGCCGTTCAACAAATTCCCTGGCGTTGACCCGATTCTGGGGCCGGAAATGCGCTCTACCGGTGAAGTCATGGGCGTGGGCCGTACTTTCGCCGAAGCCTTTGCCAAAGCGCAACTGGGAAGCAACTCCGGTATGAAGAAAGCCGGTCGCGCACTGTTGTCGGTTCGTGAAGGCGACAAAGGCCGCGTGGTGGATTTAGCCGCGAAACTGCTGAAACGCGGTTTCGAGCTGGATGCGACGCACGGCACCGCAGTGGTACTGGGCGAAGCCGGGATAAACCCGCGTCTGGTCAACAAGGTGCATGAAGGCCGTCCGCATATTCAGGACCGTATCAAGAACGGTGAATATGTGTATATCGTGAACACCACGGCGGGACGTCAGGCGATTGAAGACTCCAAGCTTATCCGTCGCAGCGCACTGCAATACAAAGTGCATTACGACACCACGCTGAACGGTGGTTTCGCTACGGCGATGGCGCTGTCATCTGACCCGACTGAACAGGTGATCTCAGTGCAGGAGATGCACGCCAAAATCAAAGGCTAATGGCATAATCGACCGGTAACAGTCGGCAAAAGGCGTGGCGGAAGCTGCGCCTTTTCTTTTTATGCCCGTCATACTTCCTTTCGCAAATGCGCTGGCTGCATTCAGTCACCCGAATGACTTACCTGTGTAAGCTCATCGGTATTTCTTTACTTGCCGCCTTCCTGCGATTCGAATTATTTGGTGATAACACGTGCACTTTTTACCAGAAAGCCCAAAATTGCGTATGCTGAAGTAAAGCTAATAAGACAAGAGACCTGCATGATTTTAATAATTTACGCCCATCCTTATCCGCGTCATTCAAGAGCCAATCAGGGGCTGTTGTCGGCAGTCAGTGATTTGCCCAACGTCGAAGTGCGTTCGCTCTACGACCTGTATCCCGATTTCAATATCGACATCGCCGCTGAACAGAAAGCGGTTGAACGCGCGGATTTGGTGGTTTTTCAGCATCCAATCCAGTGGTACAGCCTGCCGCCGCTGATGAAACTGTGGATCGACAAAGTGCTCGAACACGGCTGGGCGTACGGCCATGAAGGCAACGCGCTCAACGGCAAACATTGTCTGTGGGCGGTGACCACGGGCGGTAACGAGCATCATTTTGAGCTGGGCGATCACCCTGATTTTGACGTGCTGGCGCAGCCGTTACAGGCGACAGCCATTTATTGCGGTATGCACTGGCTGCCATATTTCGCTGTGCACAATACGTTTATTTGCGATGAGGCAGCGCTGAAAGCGGCGGGCGAAGAATACCGCCGCCGTCTGACCGCCTGTCTCAGCCTGAAAGAAGGCTGTCCGCCGGAGGTGAGTCTTGGATAATCATAACCTGATGATTGAAGGGCTGATTTATCTCGGCTCGGCGGCGCTGTTTGTGCCGATTGCTGTGCGCCTGGGACTGGGGTCGGTGCTCGGTTACCTGATTGCGGGCTGCATTATCGGGCCGTGGGGGCTGAAACTGGTCTCCGACGCGGAGTCGATTCTGACCTTTGCCGAAATCGGTGTGGTGCTGATGCTGTTTGTCATCGGGCTGGAGCTGGATCCTAAACGGCTGTGGACGATGCGGGCCTCGGTCTTTGGCGGCGGCAGCATTCAGATGGTTGGCTGCGGCGTGGTGCTCAGCGTATTCTGTTATTTCCTCGGACTGGACTGGAAAATTGCGCTGCTGATTGGTCTGACGCTGGCGCTGTCTTCCACGGCGATTGCCATGCAGGCGATGAGTGAGCGCAGCCTGACGCCTTCACCGATTGGCCGCAGTTCGTTCGCCGTGTTGCTGTTCCAGGATATTGCCGCGATCCCGCTGGTGGCGATGATCCCTTTACTGGCGAGCACCGGTGAAGCGACAACGCTGATGAGTTTTGGTTTGTCCGCCGCAAAAGTGGCCGGTGCGCTGGTGCTGGTTATCCTGCTCGGACGCTATGTCACGCGGCCCTTGCTGCACTTTGTCGCCCGCTCCGGTATGCGCGAAGTGTTCAGTGCCGTCGCGCTGTTTCTGGTTTTCGGTTTCGGTATTTTGCTGGAAATGGCAGGTATGTCGATGGCGATGGGCGCGTTTCTGGCGGGCGTATTGCTGGCAAGCTCTGAATACCGTCACGCGCTGGAAAGCGATATCCAGCCGTTCAAAGGTCTGCTGCTCGGCTTGTTCTTTATCGGTGTCGGTATGTCGATCGACTTCGGCACGCTGGTCCATCAGCCGTTGCTGATCGCCACGTTGCTGGTCGGATTTATGGCGCTGAAAGCCGCTTTGCTGTGGCTGGTTGCGCCGTGGCTGGGTGTGCCGAAAAAGCAGCGCGGCCTGTTTGCCATCCTGATCGGGCAGGGCAGTGAGTTTGCATTTGTGATTTTCAGTACGGCGCAAATGGCGGGCGTATTGCCGGTGGAGTGGTCGAAAGCCCTGACGCTGGCCGTGGCGCTGTCAATGGCCGTCACGCCATTACTGCTGGTGGTATCCGCACGGCTTGAGCGTAATGCACCGAAAGATGACCGTCCGCATGACACCATTGATGATGAAAACGCGCAGGTGATTATCGCCGGTTTCGGACGTTTTGGTCAGATTGCCGGTCGTTTGTTGCTGGCGAACAATGTGCACACCGTGGTACTGGATCACGACCCGGACCATATCGAAACGCTGCGTAAGTTTGGCACTAAAGTTTTTTACGGCGATGCCACCCGGGTGGACTTGCTGGAGTCGGCCGGTGCCGCGCAGGCCAAAGTACTGATTAACGCCATCGACGATGTGGAAGCTAACCTTCAGCTGACCGCACTGGCGAAAGAACATTTCCCGAACCTGAAAATCATTGCCCGTGCCCGCGATGTCGATCACTGGTATCAGTTGCGTCAGCTGGGCGTGGAAGCGCCGGAACGTGAACTGTTTGAAGGCTCGCTGCGCGTGGGCCGCGATGTGCTGGAAGCGCTGGGGCTGGATGCCTATGAAGCCCGCGAGAAAGCCGATCTGTTCCGCCGCTATAACCTGAAAATGCTGGAAGCGACGATCGAGAATTATGAAGATACCGAGTTCCGTATCGCCAGCATGCAGCGTGCGAAAGATATGCTGACAGCCGCCATTGAGCAGGATCAGGAACGTCTGGCTTCCGGTCAGCAGCAGGGCTGGCGCGGCAGTATTGACGGAAAAGCGCCGGAAAAAGAGGTGATTGAGGCGAAGGGATAAAGACGCGTAAAAACAGAAAACCGGTGCCTGATGCACCGGTTTTTTTCTTCCGGATATCAGCTCAGGGCGACTTTAATGCCCAGCCCAATCAATACCCCGCCCAGCAGTTTATCAATCAGTTTCTGTGCTTTCGCCAGACCGCGGCGCACCGGCGGGCTTTGGATCAGCAACGCCAGCGATGGCCACCAGATGACCGACAATCCGACGATAATCGAGGCGTACCACAGTTTCTCACCGAAGGTGGAATTGATCTGCAAGACCTGTGTGAACATCGCCAGGAAAAACAACGTCGCCTTGGGATTCAGCAGGTTACACAGATAACCCTGCACGAACGCGGTACGCAGTTTCACCTGCTGAGGTTCCAGACCATCAAGGTTCATCTTGCTGTTGCTGCGTGAGAACAACGCCTGAATCCCCACCCAGATCAGATAGGCCGCGCCGACATATTTCAGCAAATCGAATAACCACGGTGTGGTGGTGATCACCACCGCCAGACCTGCCACGCAGTAAGACATGTGCGTAATCACGCCACAAATCACACCGAGCGAGGTCATCAGTGCCGCGATACGCGGATAGCGGGCCGCATTTTTGATCACCAGAAAGAAATCAGGGCCGGGAGAGAGCATGCCGAGGAAGGCGATACTGGCAACAAAAAGGGTGGTTTCAAGCATGAAAATAACCGTCGTCAATGTTCAGAACAAAAGAAGGCGGCATGATACGCCAATCCTCCGTAAGTTAAATCACTCTTAGGGCTTTTTTTGCAGGCAGCTATACTGATCTTTCGCGCGGCTGTACCGTTATCGCCCCGGCGTGTAAGCCCCGTTGTACATCGCGGAGTGATAATGCAAAAGCCGGTGAGCGCAAGCAGAGTGATCCTCTGAATTATCCGCAATACTGCCGGTTTATGACCGAGATTTGGCGGATGGGCTGGTGCTTTTGAGGGGGAATATCCCGCACAGGTCATTGCTCTCTTATATCTTTGTAAAGCGTGAGTCTTCCTATCGACGGCTGATGGGGCTTTCCGTATAGTGGCAGCTCTTTTTTGGGGTCACGCACAAATTCCTTATCTACACAGGGCTTCACAATGATTATTAGCCTGATCGCCGCACTGGCGACCGATCGCGTTATTGGCATGGAAAACGCTATGCCTTGGCATTTACCTGGTGATCTGGCCTGGTTTAAGCGTAATACGCTCAACAAACCTGTCATCATGGGACGCAAGACGTTTGAGTCAATCGGACGCCCTTTGCCTGGCCGGCTGAATATCGTCATCAGTTCAAACCCTGGTGAGCATGACGGCGTGACCTGGGTAACCTCTGTTGACGCTGCACTGGCGGCTGCCGGTGATGTCGAAGAAGTGATGGTGATGGGCGGGGGACGGGTTTACGAACAGTTACTGCCAAAAGCCAACCGTCTGTATCTGACCCACATTGATGCGGAAGTGGAAGGGGACACGCATTTCCCTGACTACGAGCCGGATGACTGGGAAAGCACCTTCAGCGAATTCCATGATGCCGATGAGCAAAACTCACACGGTTATTGCTTCGAAATCCTCGATCGTCGCGTCTGATTTCAGGATCGCGTAAAACAGAAAAAGGCACCTGTCACGGTGCCTTTTTGCTTTCTGAGGAACAGCGAGGGGGTTAAATCGCTTTCGGGATCTCAGCGTGTTCTTTTTCGCTCTGGCGGTTTGAAGGCTGAGTGAAATAGGTTTTGTCTTCCCAGCGCAACATCGTCAGATCACCGCCCCAGCAGCAGCCGGTATCCAGCGCATAAATGCCTTCCGGCGCCCCTTTTCCTTCCAGCGAGGCCCAGTGTCCGAAAGCGATACTGTAGCCCGCTTCCTGCAATGGACCCGGAATATCAAACCAGGGTTTCAGCGGTTTCGGCGCATTTTCCGGCACATCTTTGCAGATCATATCCAGCTGACCGTTCGGGAAACAGTAACGCATGCGCGTGAAGGCATTGGTGCTGAAACGCAAACGTGCCAGACCGGTCAGTTCAGGATGCCAGTTGTTCGGCATATCGCCGTACATTGCATCCAGAAACAGCGGATAGGTGTCGCTGCTCAGCACGGATTCCACTTCACGGGCGCACATCTGCGCCGTTTCGAGGTCCCACTGAGGCGTGATCCCGGCGTGCGCCATGACCAGCTTCAGTTCCTCGTCTACCTGCAACACCGGCTGACGGCGTAACCAGTTGATCAGCTCATCCGCATCCCCGGCTTCAAGCAGAGGCGTGATGCGATCTTTCGGCTTGTTGAAACTGATGCCGGCGTACACCGCCAGTAAATGCAGATCGTGATTACCCAACACCATACGCACGGCGTCGCCCAGGCCGCTGACAAACCGCAGCACTTCGAGAGAGGACGGCCCTCTTGCGACCAGATCGCCGGTCAGCCAGAGCACGTCATGTTGCGGATTAAAATCCACCTGCGCCAATAGCGCCTTGAGTTCATCGATGCAACCGTGAACGTCACCAATAAGATATGTCGACATGAGGATTAATTGATCAGCGTAGGGATGGCGAGGCGGAAGACCGGAACCGGCACACGGAAGGATTCACCGTCTTGTGCGACCATTTCATAATGGCCTTCCATCGTGCCCAGCGGCGTTTCTAAAATCGCGCCACTGGTATAGTGAAATTCATTGCCAGGCAGGATCAGCGGCTGTTCGCCGATGACCCCTTCACCCTGGACTTCAGTCTGGCGGCCATTACTGTTGGTGATCAACCAGTAACGACGCAGCAGTTGCACGTTAAAACGCCCCAGATTGCGGATGGTAATGGTGTAAGCGAAGACAAAGCGTTCTTCTTCCGGTATCGACTGTGACTCAACGTAGATACTTTGCACCTGAACACAAACACGGGGCGAATTAAGCATAACGCTACTCCTGAGGTTCCGGATTCTTAGGTCGTGTGGATAACCAGTTAGCCAGTTTACAGAATTGCTCTACAGAAATATTTTCAGCACGCATGCTGAGATCTAAGCCCAGTTCGGTCATTTGTTCCGGAGTGAACAGGTGGCCGAGGCTGTTGCGCACGGTTTTACGACGCTGGTTAAAGGCGTCAGTCGTCAGGCGGCTCAGAATGCGAATATCCGGTACCGGATACGGGATCACTTCATGCGGCACTAAACGCACCACGGCGGATTCGACTTTAGGCGCCGGTGTGAAGGATTCAGGTGGCACTTCCAGCACCGGGATCACGTTACAGTAATATTGCGCCATCACCGTTAAACGACCATACGCTTTGCTGTTCGGGCCTGCAACCAGACGATTAACCACTTCCTTCTGCAACATAAAGTGCATGTCTTTGATGGCGTTGGTATAGGTGAACAGGTGGAACATCAGCGGCGTAGAAATGTTGTACGGCAGGTTACCAAAAACGCGCAGTGGCTGGCCGAGTTCTTCAGACAGTTCGCCGAAATTGATTTTCATTGCATCGGACTGGATGACGCGCAGCTTGCCCTGAAACTTAGGATTATTTTCCAGGCGCGTAGCCAGATCGCGGTCGAGTTCGATCACCGTCATGCTGTCCAGACGTGAAGCGACCGGCTCAGTTAATGCCGCCAGACCCGGACCGATTTCTACCACAGCTTCGCCCGGCATAGGGTGAATGGCCGATACGATGCTGTCGATAACAAACTGATCGGTTAAGAAGTTTTGCCCAAAACGTTTACGGGCAAAGTGACCTTGGTGGACTCTACTATTCATTGTTGTTATTTATCGTTGCTGTTATTTGCCATGTGAATGGCGAGATTTATTGCTGTCTTGAAACTGCCCGCATCAGCGGTGCCGGTAGCGGCGAGTTCAAGGGCGGTACCGTGATCAACGGAAGTCCGGATAAAAGGCAGGCCAAGCGTGATATTCACTGCGCGACCGAATCCCTGATATTTTAGCACCGGAAGGCCCTGATCGTGATACATCGATAAAACAGCATCGGCATGTTGCAGATATTTAGGCTGGAATAACGTATCAGCGGGCAGCGGGCCGATGAGATTTATCCCTTGCTGGCGCAGTTCGTCCAGTGCAGGAATGATAATGTCGATCTCTTCGTGCCCCATGTGGCCACCTTCGCCCGCATGTGGATTCAGACCACACACATAAATTTGCGGCTCGGTAATACCAAATTTCGTTTTCAGATCATGATGCAAAATGGTGATCACTTCATGCAGGCACTGGCGCGTAATCGCACCCGGCACAGCCAGTAAAGGCAAGTGCGTGGTCGCCAGCGCCACACGTAATTCCTCTGTCGCCAGCATCATCACAACACGGTCGCAATGGCTGCGGTCAGCAAAGAATTCGGTATGGCCGATGAAGGGAATGCCAGCATCATTGATAATGCTTTTTTGAACCGGACCGGTGATCAGCGCCGCGAACTCGCCTTTAATGGCACCGTCGCAGGCTCGCGCCAGCGTTTCTACCACATAGGGCGCATTGGCGACATTGAGTTGTCCGGCGGTGACCGGAGCGGCGAGCTTAACGGGTAATATCGTCAATGTTCCGGCGGCCTGTGGCTCTGCCGGTCTGCCTGACTGATAATCGCGCAGGCGGATCGTCAGACCCAGTTTAGCGGCCCGTTCAAGCAGTAAGGCCGGATCGGCACATACCACTAACTCAACAGGCCATGCCTGCTGAGCCAGCGCCAGTACCAGATCCGGCCCAACCCCGGCTGGCTCGCCGGGGGTGATGACCACAGATTTTGTCACGGAAGTATTATTTTCCATTACCATCCATAATTTTCACATAAGCTTCAGCACGTTGTTCCTGCATCCAGGTCTGCGCTTCTTCTGCAAATTTACGGTTGAACAGCATGCGGTAAGCACGTTCTTTCTGAGCAGCATCGGTTTTATCAACCTGACGGGTATCCATCAGCTGAATCAAATGCCAGCCGAACGACGAGTGAACCGGTGCGCTCATTTCACCTTTTTTCAGGTTCATCAACGCATCGCGGAACGCCGGATCGTACATGTCCGGAGACGCCCAACCTAAATCGCCGCCCTGATTGGCAGAACCCGGATCCTGAGAAAGCTGTTTCGCTTCATCCGCGAAGGTGGCTTTGCCGCTCTTAATATCCGCTGCAACCTGTTCAAGTTTGGCACGCGCCTGCGCATCGGTCATGACGACAGACGGTTTCAGCAGGATGTGACGGGCATGAACTTCAGTCACCGAAACGGTTTTGTTATCGCCACGGATATCATTCACTTTCAGGATGTGGAAACCCACACCTGAGCGGATCGGGCCGATAACCTGACCTTTCTGCGCGGTGCTTAATGCCTGCGCAAACAGGGAAGGCAGTTCCTGCAATTTGCCCCAACCCATGTTGCCGCCTTTCAGCGCCTGGGAATCGGCAGAGTAGGTGATAGCCAGCTTGCCGAAATCCGCACCGTTGTTCAGATCGGTCACGATTTTCTTCGCCAGTTCTTCCGCAGCATCGACCTGATCCTGCGTCGGGTTTTCCGGCAATGGCAACAGAATGTGGCTGAGGTTGAATTCAGCACTGCCGCCGTTTTGTGCCGCGACCTGTTTAGACAACTGATCCACTTCCTGCGGCAAAATGGTGACGCGACGACGGACTTCGCTGTTACGTACTTCGCTGATGATCATTTCCTTGCGGATCTGAGCGCGGTAAGTGTTGTAGTTCATGCCGTCGTAAGCCAGACGGCTGCGCAGCTGATCAACAGAGATGTTGTTTTGCTGTGCGATACCGGCAATGGCTTTATCCACATCCTGATCGGTCGGGGTGATGCCCATCCGGCTGGCCATCTGTAACTGGATCTGATCCATGATCAGACGGTCAAGGATCTGGTGACGTAATGTCGCATCATCCGGCAGCTGTTGTTTAGCCTGCTGAGCCTGCTGTTTCACGGAATTAAACAGACTGTCTACGTCACTTTGCAGCACCACGCCGTTGTTCACGACGGCAGCAACTTTATCAACTTCCTGAGGGGCTGCAAACGCAGTGCTGGCACAAAGCGTCACGCCGAGGAGAAGTGTTCTCCAGTTCTTCATACTTTTTCCATTTGTCTAATCCGCAAGCGCGGGTTTCAAGTTCACTGAGTTTAAATTGTCGTCGGGTCTAGAAAGCGCGTTGATAAGGCAGTATGCCGCTGGCCAACATTTCTTTCGTTCCGAGTGTTTGATTGTTCCCAAGGCCTCTAAGTTCAATATTGAATCCAATCTTATTGTCATACTTACTTTCTGACTTCACAGAATCGTAGTTGGTGATCTTACGTTCATAGCCAACATTGATAGCCCAACAGCATGTGTTGTATTGCAGACCAATCAGCTGGTCAGCCGGTTGCTGTGCTTTGGTATCGTAATAATAGGCACCGACAATGGCCCAGCGGTCAGCAATCGGCCAGCTGGCGATACCGCCGACCTGAGAGATACCGTCCTGATAACCCGGATGTCTGACGCTTGGCAATGTCGCCTGGATATATTCCGGGCTGGCGTAACGATAACTCAGCTGGATCATTTTCTCTGAGTCAGCACGGTACTCAAGCACCGCATCACCCAGGGAAACCGCATCGAGACGGGTATCGTATTGAATACCGCCACGGATGCCCCAGAAATTATCGATTTTGTAGTAGGTGTCACCGGCCCACACCAGGCTGCCTGTGTCATCATTTTTATCCAGCACGCTGTCCTGATCGCCGGTACGCGGCGGCTGGAAGTAATAAATCTGACCGGCCGAGGCGTTAAAGCGTTCTTCCAGATTGTCGTCGTAAATACGGGTGGTTAACCCACCGGCCACCTGGTTCGCTGAGGCGATACGGTCAAGGCCACTGTAACTCTTATCACGGAACAGACCGGTATAGTCGGACTGCAACAGGGTCGAGTCATAGGTATTGATCGAGCTCTGGTTACGGTACGGGATGTACAGGTATTGCACGCGCGGTTCGAGCGTCTGGGTATAGTCTGCGTTCCAGTCCATTGACCGGTCGAAGACCATTTTGCCGTCACTTTTAAACTCAGGCATCACACGGTTCACGGAGGAACGCAGTTTGGTGTCCGGATTATCCTCGTAATAATTGTCAGGAATATCCTGCTGATAGTGTGTCGCCATCAGCTTCACTTCGTTATCCAGACTTCCCCAACCGTTACTGAGCGGCAGGCTGAGCGTCGGTTCGAAGTGCGTTCGCACCGCTTCCGGGTTATCCGGGTTAACGCTGGTGAATTTCACCGCCTGACCATAAAGGTGCAGGTCGAACGGACCCAGGTCATTTTTGTAATAGTTGATGTCCAGCTGTGGCTGCGCACGATAGGCGTTCTGGTTACCGGCGTTCGAGAACACCTGGAACTGTTTACTGGCCAGCGTGACATCCCAGTTCTCATTGGCGTAACCCACGCTGAATTTCTGCGTGGCGTAGCCGTCCGTACTGGAACCGTAGGTGGAATCGAAATCGGTGAAGTAATACGGGTCGCTGACCTTGGTATAGTCAACGTTGAAACGCCACACCTTGTCGTAGACACCGGCATGACGCCAGTAGTACATCCAGCGTTTGGTGTTATCGCTGCTGCGGTTTTCATCATCTACAAACTGCTGATCGATTTTCTTATCGTTACCCAGATAATCGAACTCCATCAGACCGGCACCGGCCACAGTCAGATAACGGAATTCGTTCTGCAATTGCAGACCACGGGTACTCATGTAGTTCGGGGTAATGGTGGCGTCGTAGTTTGGCGCGATGTTCCAGTAAAACGGAACGGTGGCCCCGAAGCCGTTATTGCTGCTGTATTTAGCGTTCGGGATCAGGAAACCGGAACGGCGGCGGTCACCAATCGGTAACTGCATATACGGGCTGTAAAACACTGGCACCGGGCCGATGTGGAAGCGGGCGTTCCAGATTTCCGCCACTTCTTCCTGACGGTCCTGGATCACTTCTGAGCCGACAACGCTCCAGCTATTATCACCCGGCAGACAGGTGGTAAAGGTGCCGTTGTCCATGATGGTGTAGCGGTTGTTGTCACGCTGCTTCATCTTGTCAGCATCACCACGACCCTGACGTCCTACCATCTGATAGGTACCGTCCTGCACATCGGTATCTTTGGTGGTCAGGTTGGCAAAGCCTTTCGGGCCATTCAGCTTGATCTGGTTATCGTTATAACGCACGTTCCCGGTCGCCGTGGCGGTACGGGTGGGCGTTGGCTGATTGGGATTGGCGATTTGATTGAGCTGAACCTGATCGGCATCCAGCGTGCTGTTGCCCTGGACAACATTGACGTTGCCGCTGAACAGTGCGCTGTCAGGATAGTTACCGGTCGCCTTATCGGCGTTGATGGTGACAGGCAGTGAATTAGGATCACCCTGCACCAGAGGTTTGTCATAGGTCGGAACGCCGAGCATACATTGCGCTGCAAGGTCGGCCATTGCGCCGTGACTGTACAATACTGACCAGATTGTGGCGGCCAGCATTGTCGGTAAGCGTGTTTTCAGACGTCTGTTTTTCATACGTAAAATGGTGTTCCGTCATCAGAGGCATCATGCCGGCAAACGGTCAGAGACTATCTCACTCATCATGGTTGCGCTAGTGTTAAATCCCACCGGTTACGTTGCCGCCGTTAGGCACAACGATAAATGCCGGTTATGATAAAGCAATTTTTCAGCGACGGCATGGCGAATTGAGGAGTATATGCAGTATTGGGGAAAACTGCTCGGACTTATCCTGGGCTTATGGTCTGGTTTAGGCTTCTGGGGAATTGTTTCAGGGCTGTTGATAGGGCACATGTTTGACACCGCGCGTTCCGCGAAACGCCGGGGCTATTTTGCCGATCAACAGACACGTCAAACCATCTTTTTCCGCACCACGTTTGAAGTGATGGGGAATCTGACTAAATCAAAAGGCAGAGTTACCGAGGCGGATATTCAGATCGCCAGTCTTTACATGGAACGTATGCAGTTGCACGGCGAACAGCGTGAAGCCGCGCAGCGTGCCTTCCGCGATGGCAAAGAAGCGAATTATCCTTTGCGGGAAAAAATGCGTGAACTGCGCAGTGCATGTTTTGGTCGTTTCGACCTGATACGGACTTTTCTGGAAATTCAGATCCAGGCCGCGTACGCCGACGGTTCATTGCATCCCAATGAACGTGAAGTGCTGTATGTGATTGCTGAAGAACTGGGGATTTCCCGCATGCAGTTCGATCAGTTCCTGCGCATGATGGAAGGCGGACAGCAGTTCGGCGGCAGTCAGCAGGGCGGTCATTCCTATGGCGGCGGTTATCACCGGACACAGCAGGGGCCGACACTGGCCGATGCCTGTAAAGTGCTGGGCGTCAGCGCCACCGATGATGCGACCACCATTAAGCGCGCCTATCGCAAGCTGATGGGCGAACACCATCCGGATAAACTGGTGGCGAAAGGTTTACCACCGGAAATGATGGAAATGGCTAAAGAGAAAGCGCAGGCGATTCAGGCCGCGTATGACCTGATCAAACGCGAGAAAGGTTTTAAATAACATCGTTATAAAAAAGGCGTCCGTTGCAGGACGCCTTTTATTTATCGCTTCACCGTCGGTCAGTGATCAGAAACTTACCTTCACGCCTGCGACGGCCTGCCAGTAATCAACCCCTTCATCTTCAATTCTGTGCTGATACTGCACGCCGGTGTTCAGTGACACGTTCGGCGTCGGGTTATTGATAATCCCCAGATCAATCATGCCGGAACTGCCGGTCGCACCGCTGCGGAAGCTGTTGCTGACGTTGCTGTAGCTGTCACCGATATCCACCGCAGCGTCATCACTCAGGTCTTTAATGAACAGTGTATTCGCCGTCACCGCCCATTTACCGGTACTTGTGGTATCCCAGTCATAGCGGTAACGCATCCCCAGACGGGCGGTCGGACGGGTAATATCGTCGTAATGCACGGTCGTATTATCGATATCAGTGAAATCATCCACCTGCAGGCGCTGAATACCCAGACCGGCTAAAGGTGTGAATTCATGATTTCCCGCTTTGATTTTATAGCCCACATCCACAGAGCCGCCGAAGGAGGTCGCGCTGATGTCCGCCACTTCACTGCCGCGCAGGTCGGTCGACACATTGCCGTCGTAGATGGCGACGTCGGACGCCACATCCACCGTCAGACCGCTCACGTACTGATACGACAGCAGCGAAGAGAGTCCCCAGGTGGTGTATTGCGTTTTGCTGTTGCCGTCGGCGGCATCCGGCGTGACATCCAGATTGGCGCTGGACAGGCCGAGGCTCAGGCCCAGCGAATGGGTGTCATTCCCCAGTTGCATCACTTTGGCACCGAACAGCCAGCCTTCTTCTTTCTGGGTGTAGTCGTAGCCATAATTCATAAAGCCGAGTGATGAATGATAGTTATCTTCCCCGTTGAGATACTGGAAGAAGATATTCAGTTTCTTATCATCCTGCGCCAGCACCTGATTGCGGAAGGTTTCACTGACGCGGCTGTTGTAGCTCAGCAGGGCCGAAGGCAGGGACAGATAAGAAGGCACCTGCGGCGTGACGGCCGGACGTGCATTTTTCCCGCTGTCATCATCTGGCGTCGGTGCCGGCGGAACCGGTGTGTCATCGCCTTCATCCGGCGTATCGTCACCGTCATCCGGCGTTGGCTCAGGAACCGGCGTATCGTCGTCCCCGCCATCGTCTTCATCATCCGGCGTCGGTTCTGGCGGAACCGGCGTGTTATCGACCGGCACCGTATTGTCGCCTTCGGTCAGCATGTTGTTTTGCAGACGGTAATCCCAGAACTGATCGCCGCTGCCCGCCACGTCACGCTGTTCTTCAGAGCTGCGCCCCGGTGCGAAGGCATACAGGTTATACGCATAAGCGCCGCGCGCCACGTACTCGCCCGCCAGTCTGAAGCTGTCTTTGGTTGCCTTACCGGCCACCTGGATCAGCGACATGCCTTCCTGATTATCCGCCGCGCCATCGTTATCCGTATCGGTGAAGAAACCCGCCCCTGACGGCGTGACCTGAACAGTCACCGGCCCGGAGGAAACCATGTCGCCGTTGATCAGCAGCTTGTCGGTTTGAGTGAACGCCGGATCGAAATGCGTGCGCAGGCTGAGCAGGTTATTGCTGCCCGCCGCCAGGGTGCCGTTAACGGTTTGCGTGGCCGCAACAAAGGTGTCGCTCTCGCTCTCGTTTTCGGCTGGCCAGTGCGGCAGAAGCTGCACGTCATCTTTCAGGATGAGATCGGCGACGGTGTTGTTACCGGCCAGAACGGTGTTTTTCTCCATCGTGACGGTGGAGGCAAGGGAGCCGTTGAGGATCAGCGCGCCGCTGTAGATATGGGTGTCACCGGTGAAGGTATTCTCGCTGTTGATGTACAGCGCGCCCGGCGCCATTTTCTTCAGGGTGCCGTGACCGGAAATCGTGGCGTCAATCACCACGTCATTATTGCCGTCGGTGCTGGTGGTCTTGCTGTCGGTCTGATCGACAGAAATCACACTGTCAGCGGCGAGTTCCACCTTGCCGCTCAGATGCGATTTACTGTTCAGCATCAGGTTTGCCCGCTCGTTGAGCGTCACGTTGGCATCCAGCGTGGCGTGCTCGTTCACGCGCAGGGTGGCGCGGCTGGCCACATCCACATTGTTTATCGTGTAGGTTTCATCAATCCAGTCGTCGCTGAACACGACGTCACCGGCATGCGGGGTCGGACGACCGGCGAGTCTCATAATGCCATTTTGCACGGAGAGCTGATTCAGATCGGCACCGCCCGCCAGTTCCCAGACGCCTGCGGAGGAGTCCGGCGCATAATCGACGTTTAAATTTGACGCCGTTTCCTGACTGCCGAGATGGCCGACGAAGGTCTGGTTACTGCTGTTGTTCAGCGTCAGGGTACTGATCTGGTCTGCATTGCCGTTAATAATGGCGGCACCGGAATCACTGTGATTGATGCTGCTGAAAGCCATGTCATAGCCATTGAGATCCAGATTGCCGCCGCGATAACCAAAGTAAATGTCGCTGCCGGCAATCTGGTTTTCGCCGCCGATCTGCACGGTCGGGCGACCGCTGACAATGGTGACTTTGGAGAAGGCTTTTTGCTCACCGGCTTCATTGGCCTGCTGGGCCAACACCACCAGCCCGTCGCCGACGTTCAGCCCACCGCCGTTATTCCCCACGGCATTGACGTACAGCGTGCCTTCACCGATTTTATGCAGGGTGTCTCCGTCTAATCCATTGACTTCCCAGTCGACGGTTTTCCCCGCATCGACTTCGATCCCGCCGCCCACCCAGGTGCTGTCCGCCCCGTCGGCAGAGACGACGCGGTAATCGTTGGAAAACTGCAGTTTTGCCGCGCCGTGATTCACCGCGCTGTCGAGTACGATCAGGCCGCCATCACCGGCAAAGCGCAGGTCTTTGGAGGCATCGAGTTCATCATTGCTGGCCTGCGAAGGGAGTGCCGTGTTAACGCCGTGCCACTGCCAGCTGTTTTCGCCCTGGGTAATATTGGCCGCCGTCCAGTGAATGTCGCCATCGGCGGCGATATCGGTCACATCCGGATCGGTATTTTCAGCGATAACCCCCTTGAGGAAATTCAGCTGCATATCCAGCGTATAACTGGTGTACTCATACCCAGTCTTCCCTGTGCCACCCCAGGGTGAGACACCATAGATTTTCCACTCTTTTTCAAGGTTATCATACACGTAAAGTGGGCTTCCGCTGTCGCCGGCTTGTATCGCAGAACTGAATGGCTGAGCACGTGTGTCCGGCGGCCCGTAGTTTACCCAGCGCAGACGTGACGGTTCAAAGGTGGGATTAACCATCGTGCCGCCGCTTTTCCAATCGTAAGCCCCGGTGATATAGACGGGTTTCCTGGTGACCGGATCGACCTGATACTGCGTGCCTGAGCCAACCCGCGCAAAGTAAACATAACGCTCAGGGTTATTACGTACTTGCTGCGTATCCACCATTGGCACGGGTGCGGCTTCGGTCACGACTTTATTCAGGCGGGGAACATGAAAGTCTTTATCCCATGTTTCATAAGCTGGGTGAATATTTCGGCTGATTAACTTATAGGTGGTTCTGTATTTGGCGTGATTGCCAAAATCAACAGAGGTATAACCGGTATTATGGGCGACGCTGGCAACATAAGAGGGAGAAATTAATGTCGCGAATCCTAGGCTGTTGACGGCGCCAAAATCAGGCATAGGGAAATTAAGAATACCCGCGGACGTGCCATCCATTTTGAAAACTTCGATGTTTTCTTCACCGGGGAGGTATTTGCCCAGATTTTCAGCAAAGTCCCGGTAATCCTGTACGGCAACATCCTCGCGCATAATGCCTGCATCGGCGTCAAAAATCGCCAATGCAATTAAGCTACTGAGTAGCTTTGGTTTCCATGCCATTATATTTTCCCTGAGGGTGGAAATAATTAAAAAAGGAAGCGATGTTATCAGGCGTGCGGGTAATAATGACAGGGCATGAAATAAGAACAGGAGCGGGTATTATATTTTTTGGGAAAGTAAATTCTGATAAAACAACGCGATGGTAATGTAATACATATTACTTAATAATGATTGAAGCAATATGTATTATTTAAATGGTTAAAAGTCAGGCTCGCAGTGATAAACCAGCGGTGTATCCGTTATCGGGTGATAGAACGATAATTCCTGCGCATGCAGTTGCAAACGGTCTGCCGCCGCCAGCGCCTGCGGATGAGCATAGAATTTATCGCCCAGAATCGGATGCCCGAGTGCCAGAAGATGTACGCGCAACTGGTGAGAACGTCCGGTTATTGGCCGCAGTTTGACGCGGGTGGTGCCGTCATCGTCCCAGGACATCACTTCATACTGCGTCAGCGCTTTCTTGCCGGTCTCATGACAGACTTTTTGTTTCGGCCGGTTGGGATAATCGCAAATCAGCGGCAAATCGATAATGCCGTAATCTTCTTCAACCCGTCCCCAGACCCGCGCGATATACACTTTCTTGGTTTCGCGTTCACGGAACTGACGTTTCAGCTCACGCTCAGCGTCTTTTGTCAGCGCCACCACGATCACGCCGCTGGTGGACATATCCAGACGATGGACAGATTCGGCTTCAGGAAATTGCTGCTGAATGCGCGTCATCAGGCTGTCCTGATGCTCGGCCAGTTTGCCCGGCACCGAAAGCAGCCCGCTTGGCTTATTGACCACCATGATGTGTTCATCCTGAAAAATCACCTGTAACCAGGGATCGGTCGGCGGATTGTAATTCTCCAGCGGCCGGGTTTTCGATGGTTCAGGGATAGTCGGTTGATGTTCGCTCATAGCGGTTTCAGTCTGCGTTCGGGGTGAAATAAAGGAGGGATGCAGACCGGCTGCATCCCGTCGGGCTTACTGATGGCTGACCACCACCAGGCGGATCGCATCCAGACGCCAGCTGGCATCGTTCAGATTCGCCAGCACTTGCTTACGGTTCGAGTCTACCGATTCCAGTTCGTCATCGCGAATGTTCGGGTTGACCTCTTTCAGCGCTTTCAGGCGATCCAGCTCTTGGGTCAGCTGCTCGTCGGCTTCCACTTTGGCCGCTTCGATCAGCGCACGCGCCTGCTCAGCAATTTCGGCTTCCGCCTGTTGCAGCATGGCGTGAACGTCCTGTTGCACCGCGTTGACCAGCTTGCTGGAGTTATGACGGTTAATGGCGTTCAGCTGACGGTTAAAGCTTTCGAATTCGACCTGAGCCGCCAGATTGGTGCCTTTGCGATCCATCAGCATACGCACCGGTGTCGGAGGCAGGAAACGGGTCAGTTGCAGATGTTTCGGCGCCTGACATTCCACCACGTAAACCAGTTCCGCCAGCAGTGTACCCACCGGCAGGGCTTTGTTTTTCAGGATCGACACCGCACAGCTGCCGGTATCGCCGGACAGGATCAGATCCAGACCGTTACGCACGATCGGATGTTCCCAGCTGATGAACTGCGCATCTTCACGGGACAGCGCCTGTTCACGATCGAACGTCACGGTACAGCCATCTTCCGGCAGGCCCGGGAAATCCGGCACCAGCATGTGATCGGACGGCGTCAGCACGATCAGGTTATCGCTGCGGTCTTCCTGATTAATGCCGACGATATCGAAGAGATTCAGCGCAAAGTTCACCAGATTAACGTCGTTATCCTGCTCGCCGATTTCCTTCGCCAGTTGCTGCGCACGTTCGCCGCCGTTGGAATGCATCTCCAGCAGACGGTCACGGCCATTTTCCAGCTTCTCTTTCAGCGCGTCATGTTCTGCGCGACATTCGAGGATAAATTCGTCCAGACCCGTCTGCTCGGCAGGCGTGGCCAGGAAGGCGATCAGCTGCTCGTAGGCGCTGTCGTAAATGGTACGGCCGGTCGGACAGGTATGTTCGAACGCGTCCAGACCTTCATGGAACCAGCGCACCAGCACCGACTGCGCGGTTTGCTCGAGGTAAGGCACCATGATGTCGATATTGTTTTGCTGACCGATACGATCCAGACGCCCGATACGCTGCTCCAGCAGATCCGGGTTAAACGGCAAGTCGAACATCAACATTTTGCTGGCGAACTGGAAGTTACGGCCTTCGGAGCCGATTTCAGAACACAGCAGCACCTGCGCGCCTTCTTCCTGCGAGGCAAAATAGGCTGCCGCGCGGTCACGTTCGATGATCGACAACCCTTCATGGAATACGGCGGCACGGATCGCTTCACGCTCACGCAGTACCTGTTCCAGCTGCAAGGCGGTGGCGGCTTTGGCACAGATCACCAGCACTTTCTCGTCGCGGTTGGCGGTCAGATAACCGAGCAGCCATTCGACGCGCGGATCAAAGTTCCACCAGGTGGCGTTCTCGCCTTCGAATTCCTGATAAATCTGCTCCGGATACAGCATGTCATGGGCGCGGGCTTCGGCGGTTTTCTTCGCGCCCATGATGCCCGAGACTTTAATTGCGGTCTGATACTGGGTCGGCAGCGGCAGTTTCACCGCATGCAGGTGACGCTCAGGGAAACCTTTCACACCGTTACGGGTGTTACGGAACAGCACGCGGCTGGTGCCGTGGCGATCCATCAGCATGGAAACCAGTTGTTTCGCTGCGGCTTCGTCGCCTTTATTGGCGGCGGTCAGCAGGGCATCGGTATCGGCGTTGCCGACACTTTCACCCAGCAACGCCAGGGCTTCCGGCGTCAGCGGTTCTTTGTTGAGTAACAGCGTGACGGCATCGGCCACCGGCTGATACTGCTGTTGTTCTTCGATGAATTCTTCGTAGTCGTGGAAACGATCCGGATCCAGCAGGCGCAGACGCGCAAAGTGGCTTTCCTGACCCAATTGTTCCGGCGTGGCGGTCAGCAACAGAACACTCGGGATTTGCTGGGAAAGCTGCTCGATTACCTGATATTCGCGGCTCGGCGCATCTTCGCTCCACACCAGATGGTGCGCTTCGTCGACCACCAACATGTCCCACGCCGCATCGGAAAGCTGCTCAAGACGGGATTTATTGCGGCGCACGAAATCAAGCGAGCAGATCACCAGCTGTTCGGTTTCGAACGGATTCGTCGCTTCGTGGACGGACTCGGCATAACGGTCGTCATCAAACAGAGAGAAACGCAGGTTGAAGCGGCGCAGCATTTCCACCAGCCACTGGTGTTGCAGGGTTTCCGGCACCACGATCAGCACACGCTCGGCACGGCCGGACAGCAGTTGCTGATGGATAATCATGCCTGCTTCGATGGTTTTACCCAGACCCACTTCATCGGCCAGTAAAACGCGTGGCGCATGACGCTGACCGACTTCGTAAGCGATGTGCAACTGATGCGGGATCAGGCTGGCACGCATACCGCGCAGGCCGCCGAATTCCAGACGGAACTGTTCACGCTGGTATTTACGGGCGCGGAAACGCAGGGCGAAGCGGTCCATGCGGTCGATCTGACCGGCGAACAGGCGATCCTGCGGTTTGCTGAAAGTCAGTTTGCTGTCGAGCAGCACTTCGCGCATGGCGACGCCGGTTTCTTCGGTGTCCAGACGGGTGCCGATATAGGTCAACAGACCTTTGTCTTCAACGACTTCTTCGACCTGCAACTGCCAGCCTTCGTGACAGCTGATGGTATCACCGGGATTGAACATCACGCGGGTGATCGGGGAATCATTTCGGGCATACAAACGGTTTTCACCGGTGGCGGGGAAAAGCAGGGTGACCATGCGCACATCCAGCGCGACCACGGTTCCTAATCCTAATTCGCTTTCCGTATCGCTTATCCAGCGTTGACCCAATGTAAACGGCATAATCTCTCTCTGTGTTGTGTGCTCTGTATACGGCGACTGCGCAATGCTTGCTCAGCCCGCGATGTTTCACGGGCAATAGTTTTCTTTCCCCGCCAGATGGCGCGGAGTTGTTCACTGTGTGAGGATGATTCAGAAATGGGAAAGGGCGCTATGGTAATGGAAGGTAAGCGTTTCGTCACCTGTGAATCCCAAAGTGCCCCGTTTTTTGCTCAGAATAATCCCATCTGCCCTGTAATGAGTGTAGCAAAATCGTCGTGAAGGAAAGGTAAAATGCCATCGGCGACCGGCTCCAGCTGACGCTCGATATAATGGTCATAGTCGATGGGCGACTGACGGTTTTCCAGCGGTTCAGGGCCGGACGTGGTCATCACGTAGCTGATCCAGCCGCCATTCTGATACTGTTTGGCGCGACCGTGCAGCACATTATAGTCATCCGCCAGCCGCGCCGCGCGGACATGCGGCGGGACGTTTTTCTCATAATCGCTCAGCTTGCGGCGCAGGCGTTTGCGGTACACCAGTTTGTCATCAAACTCGCCGCTGAGCGTGCGCGCCACGTAATCGCGCACGTAATCCTGATACGGCTGGCGGTGAAACACCCGCTCATACAGCGCCTGCTGAAACTCCTGCGCCAGCGGTGTCCAGTCGGTGCGCACCGTTTCCAGCCCTTTATAAACGATGTGCTCGCCGTCGGCGTCTTTCACCAGACCGGCATAACGTTTTTTGCTGCCGGTTTCCGAGCCGCGAATGGTCGGCATCAGGAAACGCTGATAATGCGTTTCGAATTCCAGTTCCAGTGCGCTTTCCAGCCCGTATTCCTGTTGCAGATGGCCTTTCCACCACGCATTCACCTGTTCAACCAGACGGCGGCCAATCGCGTCGGCCTCTTCCTGCGAATGGGCTTTGTTCAGCCAGACAAAGGTGGAATCGGTGTCGCCGTAAATCACCTGAAAGCCTTCGGCTTCAATCAGCTCGCGGGTCTGACGCATGATGTCGTGACCGCGCAGGGTAATGGAGGACGCAAGGCGCGGATCAAAGAAACGGCAGCCGCTGGAGCCGAGCACGCCATAAAAGGCGTTCATGATGATTTTCAGTGCCTGAGACAGCGGTTTGTTTTTTTGCTTTTTAGCGTCTTCGCGTCCCATCCAGATCTGGCGGACAATTTCCGGCAGACAATGTTTTTCCCGCGAGAAGCGGGCGTTACGGTAGCCGGGCACGGAATGTTCGTCATCCGGTTGTTGCAGTCCGGCGACCAGCCCGACCGGGTCGATCAGAAAGGTGCGGATAATCGACGGGTACAGGCTTTTATAATCGAGCACCAGCACCGAATCATACAGGCCGGGGCGCGAATCCATCACAAAGCCACCGGGACTCATTTCGCCCTCTAATTCGCCCAGATTGGGCGCGACATAACCGGCGCGGTGCATGCGGGGTAAATAAAGATGGGTGAATGCCGCCACCGACCCGCCGCTGCGGTCGACCGCCAGACCGGTCACCGAGGCGCGTTCCAGCAAAAACGGCATCAGCTCGGTTTTGGCGAAAATCCGCGTGACCAGTTCGCAGTCTTTCAGGTTATAGCGTGCCAGCGCCGGTTTATCTTCACGAAAACGCTGTTCGATTTCGGCCAGCCGCTGATAGGGATTGTCGCTGGCTTTGCCTTCGCCCAATAAACTTTGCGAGACAAATTCCAGACTGAACGAGTTGAAGTTCCAGAATGCTGATTTCAGGGCTTCAATGCCGTCGATGATCAGGCGTCCGGCGGCCGCCGCAAAAAAGTGGCCCTGTTTGAAGCCGTGCTCGCGCCATTCCAGTTCACCGCCGCCGCGCCCGAATTTGAGCGGAATTTTGTAACGATCCGCGTGTTTCTGTAAAACGCGCAGGTCAAACTGCACCACGCTCCAGCCGATAATGGCGTCGGGATCGTACCTCTCCAGCCACTCATTGAGTTTTTCCAGCAACTGCGGACGGCTGTCGACGTACACCATGTTGAAATCAAACTGCGCGTCAGGCGCACCGTTTGGCGGGCCGAGCATATACACGTGGCGTTGGCCGCAGCCTTCCAGACCGATGCAGTACAGCTCGCCGTTGCCGCTGGTTTCGATATCCAGCGAACACAGTTTCAGCGGCGGACGGTAATCGTCGGCGGGCTTCATTTTGGTCTCCACCAGCAGATTTCCCGGCCCCGGTTTGCCGCTGAACCACACCGGCGCGGTGATATAGCGTTCCATCAGGAAACGTTCCGGCGGACGGATATCGGCTTCGAAAATGTTGACACCGCCTTCTTTCAGCAGTTTTTCCATCCGCATAAGCTGCCGGTGTTGCGGGCAATACAGGCCGAGAACCGGCCGCGAGCGGAAATCCTGTAACGGCAATTCACGCAGGCTGACATTTTTTTCATCGGCCAGCAGGCGTTCCGCTGTCGCACGCTGTTCCGCCGGAATAAACGCTACCGATTCCTGTAACGGCAGGCGCACTTTCTGCGGGCCTGCGTCCGTCGCCAGCCACAATTCCACCTCCGTACCGCGCGGCGTGTCGCGCCAGTGGCGGGTCAGCACAAATCCCTGACGCGGCGGGGTGTCAGTGTTGGCAGCAGCGGGACGGGCAATGGTGGAAGTAATAAGCGCCTCGGAACGGTAGAGATGAACAGATAAAGATCAGAAACAGAGTATGGTTATTTATACAGTCTTTGTCTACGACTCCGGACTCTGCCAAATACGCATACAATTACCCGGTTGACTGTGATAGTTCATGCGCTGACAATTCAGCCGCTTGATGTATTTACTACAATGAGAAGGCGTAAAACTCACAGTTGTCTCATTTATCTACGCAATTGGCGTAACAGAATTCTGGGAATTTATGGAAGCCTATCTACAACATCTGGTCGCTCAGTCGGTGGGCTTCGCATTAATTATTGTCGCTGTGGTGGCTTTCTTCGAGTCGCTGGCGCTGGTGGGGCTGATTTTGCCCGGCACTGTCATGATGGCCACGCTGGGGACGCTGATCGGCAGCGGTCAGGTGGGGTTGTACGAAGCCTGGCTGGCGGCAGGGCTGGGCTGTTTCTTTGGCGACTGGACCTCGTATTTTATCGGCCGGGGGTTCAAGGAGCCGCTGCACCGCTGGCGTTTCCTCAAACGTTACCAGTCATTACTGGATAAAACCGGTTATGCGCTGGATCGCCACAGTTTTGCCACGGTGATTATCGGGCGTTTTATTGGTCCGACCCGTCCGCTGGTGCCGATGGTCGCAGGTATGCTGAATCTGCCGCCGTATAAATTTGCGCCGCCGAATATCATCGGCTGTCTTTGCTGGCCACCTGTTTACTTCCTGCCCGGCATTCTGGCCGGTGTCGCCATTGATATTCCCGCCAGCCATAACAGCTCGGTCTTCAAATGGTTGCTGTTTACCGCGGTTGTGCTGATCTGGCTGAGTGCGTGGCTGCTGTGGCGCTGGTTCCGTGCTGGCAAAGCCTCGCCTGATGCGATGAGCAAATGGCTGCCCTTGCCGCGTTTACGCGTGGTGTGCGTACTGAGTCTGATCGCGACAGTGGTCAGCCTGGTGATGCTGAGCCAGCAACCCATGATGCCGGTTTACGGTCATTTGCTGTGGAAAGTGATCACCCGCTAAGCCCCGGCATAATCCCGAGAACTCTGGCTTCCGGCGCACTGCCGTCGGCCAGTGCCTGCGTCGGTCCGTCGTAAAAAATCCGGCCATCGACGATCAGTAATGTCCGTGGCGCAATCCGCGCGGCGTCATCCAGATTGTGCGACACCATCAGCAACGTGAGGTTGCGCTGTCCGCACACCCTGTCCAGCAAATTCAGCATCTCACTGCGCAGCGCCGGATCCAGTGCGGAGAAGGGTTCGTCGAGCAATAAGATTGGCTGGCTGCGCAGCAGGCAGCGTGCCAGTGCCACGCGCTGACGCTGGCCGCCGGAAAGCTGCGATGGCAGGCGATCCAGACACTCTTCCAGCCCGACCTGCCGGGCGATGTCTTCCAGTTCCTGCTTCTGTTGCGGGGTGAGTTTCAGCCCCGGATGCAGTCCCAGCCCCATGTTCTGGCGCACCGTCAGATGCGAGAACAGATTGTTTTCCTGAAATAACATCGAGACCGGGCGCTTCGCCGGTGGCGTGGCGCTGTGATCCGCGCCGTTAAGCCGGATTTGTCCGCTGACCGGTGCCAGAAAACCGGCGACCAGACTGAGCAGGGTGCTTTTTCCCGCGCCGCTCGGGCCGAGGATCGCCACCCGTTCACCGGCTTCGATCTGTAAATCGAAGCGCATCGGCAGATGTTCATACAAATACGTCAGTTTATTCAGCGTCAGCATGGCGGCCCGGCAGTTTCTCAATCAGGGTGAATAACAGAAAGCATAACAGCAGTAATAACAGCGCCGTCACCGCACCGTCCTGGCTGCGGTAAGAGCCAATCTGCTGGTACAGATAAAACGGTAAGGTGCGGAAATTTTCATTGCCGAACAAGGCAATCACGCCGAAATCCCCCAGCGACAGCACACAGGCAAACGCCAGCGCCTGGGCAATCGGGCGTTTCAGCGCGCTGAGTTCCACCCGGCGCAACCGCTGCCAGCCGCGCATATCCAGCGAAAGGCACAGCAGCGTGTAGCGTTCCGCCACATCGCGCATCGGATTATCCAGCACTTTCAGGGCGTATGGCACCGCCATCAGCGCATTGGTGAGGATCACCAGCGGCCACGGCGATTGCGGTAAACCGGTGGTATCGCCGAGCAGCAGGAAAAAGCCGGTCGCCAGTACAATGCCCGGCATGGCGAGGATCAGCATGCCGCTGAGATCCATCGCCTGCGCCCAGCCATTTCTCTGGCGTAAACGCAGCTCGCGGCTGCTCCACAGCAACATCATGGTCAGCAGCACACATAAGATCCCGCTACCGGCCGCGATACGCACTGACGTCCATAACGCCTGCCACAATGCAGGCTGTTGTAATACGCTGACCACCGCGCGGTTGATGCCATCGGCGATCACCGCCAGCAACGGCGGCAGGATCAGCAGCAACGCGAGGGCAATCAGCACGCCGTCGGCGATGCGACGCAGCGGCGAGTCATCCGGGTTACGCCAGCGCTGAGCATGCGTTTGTCCGACCGGCAACGCCTGACTGAGTTTCTGGCTGAGCAACACCAGCGCCAGACAACAAAAAAGCTGGATCAGCGCCAGTGTCGCGGCGCGGCTTAAATCGTAGTCGTAACTCAGCGCCTGATAAATTGCCAGTTCAATGGTGGTCGCCTGCGGACCGCCGCCCAGCGACAGCACGGTGGCGAAACTGGCGAAACACAGCATGAAAATTAAGGCGGCGGCGGGGAAAATCTGCCTGCGCAGCGCGGGCCACTCCACAAAGCGGAATTGCTGCCAGACGTTCATGCCCAGTTGCGCGGCGAGCTGGCGCTGCTCAACGGCGATATTCTCCAGCGCCTGCAATAACAGACGTGTCGCCAGCGGCAGATTGAAAAAGACATGCGCCA
The DNA here is from genome assembly GCF_021276285.1 of Rahnella victoriana. Lineage (NCBI taxonomy): Bacteria > Pseudomonadati > Pseudomonadota > Gammaproteobacteria > Enterobacterales > Yersiniaceae > Rahnella > Rahnella victoriana. The sequence goes on along the minus strand of NZ_CP089919.1, from coordinate 903,579 downwards.
GCAAAATGCCCTGTAAACCGTACGGCGAGAAACGATAATCCATGCCCAGCCAGCCGCAAATTTGCGCCAGCCAGCCCTGTCTTCCGTAAACACTGAGGATGCCAAACACGGCGACTAAAACCGGCAAGACCAGCGTCATCGCGCATAAACGCAGTAACAGCTGACGGCCGGGAAAACGGCGGCGGAACAAGGCGCGTGCCAGTAAAATCGCGGGCAGCACCGAGCACAGCGCCGACAGCAGCGCCTGCCAGAAGGTAAAGCGGATCACATGCCAGAGATAGGGATCCTGCCACAGCGAGGCACCGCTGATCTGTGGCGCATGACGCCACAGAGAGCCGAGTGCCAGCGCCGCCACCAGCAGCATAGCCAGTGAGGCGATGGCACCGGGCCACAGCCAGCGCGGGATCAACGGCTGACGGCGTTCTGCCATGCCTGGATCCATTGTGCACGGTGAGTCGCGACGTCTTGCGCGCTGTATTGCAGAGATTTGGCCGGTACGGTCAGCTGTTTAAAGGCGTCTGGCAGCGGCGTATCCACCACCGGATACATCCAGTTGCCGGCCGGGATCACTTTCTGGAAATCTTCCGTGGTGATGAATTTCATGAAGGCTTCAGCCAGTTTCGGTTGCTTACTGTTCGCCAGCTGACCCGCCACTTCCACCTGCATGTAATGCCCTTCGGTGAAATCCGCTGCCGCGTAATTATCTTTCTTCTCCTCGACGATGTGATACGCCGGAGAAGTGGTATAGCTCAGCACCAGATCGCTTTCGCCTTTGAGGAATAACCCGTAGGCCTCGCTCCAGCCTTTAGTGACGGTGACGGTTTTCTTCGCCAGTTTTTGCCACGCCTGCGGTGCCTTATCGCCGTAGACTTTTTGCATCCACAGCATCAGGCCCAGACCCGGCGTACTGGTGCGCGGATCTTCGTAAATCACTTTCCAGTTCTGGTCACTGTTGATCAGCTCATCGAGGCTTTTTGGCGGGTTCTTCAGTTTGTTTTTGTCATAGACGAAGGCGAAATAGCCGTAATCGTAAGGCACGAAGGTGCTGTCATTCCAGCCGCCGGGGACGGTGAGTACGGCGTCGGTTTTCGGCGCTTTGGCGAATAAACCGGTTTGTTCAGCCGCCTGCAACAGGTTGTTGTCCAGCCCGAGGACGACGTCGGCCTGGCTGTTTTTACCTTCCATCCGCAAACGGTTCAGCAAAGACACACCATCTTCCAGCGCGACGTATTTCAGCTCACAGCCGCATTGGGCTTCAAAGGCTTTTTTGATCGCCGGACCCGGACCCCAGTCGGCAGAGAAAGAATCATAGGTATAAACCGTCAGAACAGGTTTTGCCGCGAAGGCAGGTGCAGAAAGTAACAGCAGGCAGGACAATAATTTTTTCAACTTTGCGCTCCAAAAAAATGAAAGGGCAAAGGATTTTGAGTAAGCATCGCGCAGTCTCAAATCCCTCCGCCGGGGTTAACCGGATCAGGTTCGACGGGTATACTCTCAGCCTTTTAAACTTGCTGTGCGTGTGTTGATCGGGCGTCGTGCAGTGCTCGAAATGCTCACGTACTTTGTGTACGCTCCGCTTTCTGTGCGCTGGACTTCACCCGCTGAACACGCGCTCGCGGCGTTTAAAGATCGAGTTCATTCTTCTTAAAAAAGAAATCACTCTGGCACCCCGTTGAGAACGGATGTCATTCTAGAGATTAACGGCGCGATGCGATAGTCCGATTAACTGTCCGGTGGCGCAAACCAGGCAGATTTAAAGTCGAACCAGCCGAGGGTATTCATGCGTACGCCGCGCATGCTTCGTTGCCCCTGCAACACCAGCCAGTGATGGAACAGCGGGTGGATCTGATGGCTGACTGTCTGTTTCTGACTCCATTTCGCCATCGACAAATTGCCCGCGTGCCACTGCGCGGCGTCCTCTTCCATTCCTTCACTGAAGCAATGTTTCGCCAGCGGCAATTCATGGAAATGCGCAAACAGTGAGAATTCCAGCGGCAGGGTAAAGTTGGCACTGCCGAGCCACAGATCACTTTTGGCGTCGCCGCGGTGCCAGACGGCGTAATCCACCACCTGAATGATCAGTTCGATGCCTTCCGCCGCCAGCAGCGGTTGCAGGGCATTACAAATTGCCTGATGTTCAGAATGCTCGCCGTAGAAGGTCAGGGTCACCTGTGTCAGACCTTGCGGTCGGGGCGGACGCGGCTGCGGGGCTTTATGGTGCCAGCGCGGCAACAAGCCATACGCCGGAGACCAGTAGCGCTGATAAATCGGTTCTGCATTGTTCAGCAGGGCGATGGGATTCAGTAAATCGCACAACCACTGGCGCGTTGCATCGCATTGTCCGACCGGCGAACGCTGGTCAAAAAGCAGGAAATAGCAGCCTTCTTCCAGACGACTTTCCAGCTCACTTTTGCCGGATTCATCGGCCTGAAGCTGTACGCCGGAATGCACCAGTTCTTCACTCAGTTCCGGCAGCACCCAGATATTCACTTCGTCTATCAGCGCCCGGAAGCCAAAATACTCATCAAAGGCGCGTATGCGCAGTTGTGTTTTAAGATTACGCACCACAGCGTAAGGGCCGGTACCGACCGGATGACGGGCAAAATCAGGCAGGGATTGCCATTCCTGCGGCAGGATCATCGCGTGGATATTGCCGAACAGCCACGGCAGCCAGCGGTCAGGGGCATTCAGATGGATATCAATGACATTCGGCGTGGGCGTGGTGACCGTTTTCAGGTTGCTGAACAGCGGATGGGCGGTCAGGCGGGTGAACGTGGCGATGATGTCGGCCATCTCCAGTTCACGGCCATGATGAAAATGAATGGCCGGACGCAGATAAAAACGCCAGTGCAACGGAGAAATTTCCTGCCAGTGATGGGCAAGATCCCCTTCTACTTCCCCGTTTTCCTCATTTATGCGTGTCAGGCCGCTGAAAATTTGCCGGGCAATATGCGTTTCTGAACGGCGTAACATGGTGCCGGGCAGCAGGTTAATCAGCGGGCGGTAATACAGCACGCGCAGAATATGTTTACCCTGACGGAAGCTGCGTCCGAGCTGGGACAGCAACATCTGACGCACCCGATCCTTATCGCCGACCAGTTGCACCAGCTGATCAATCCGGTCCTGTTCCAGCAGCTCTTCGGCGCGCTGTTGCTGGAGAGCCAGCCCGGTATACAGGAATTTCAGCGTGGAACGTTTGCCGCGTCCGGCTTCGGCATCCCATTGCAGCCAGCCCTGTTCCTGCATGGTACTGAGCAAGGATCGCATATGTCTGCGTGAACAATTGAGAACCTCAGACAACGCCTGCAACGTGGTTTCGGTTTCTTCACCGTGGCAGCTTTGCCACAGGCGGATGAACTGCTGTTGCAAACGGGACGAGGACATAAAAGAGGAACTCCGTGGGCGATCTTCATCAATTTATCTTTCCTCATAATACTCCGATACTGTTTCTCAACGAAAGCCTGTTGTGAATGACCGGAGGTCAGCATGAAACGCAGTCTGAACGCCCGTTTTTACCAGCGTTATTTTGAAGCCATTAAGAGGAACGCCTCTAAAAATCATGCTGACTGGTTGTCCTGGGTGCCGGTGCAATACCGCCTGGATATTTTGTCCCGTCTCACGCAGTGGGATTTAGATTCTGTGGATGAAAAAGACTATCGCCAGCATTTGTAATCCGGCTCATGGCAGGCCCGTCAAAATTCGATTTTCTGAGTAATGGTGTAATGTCACCAGCCAGTGAGGAAACTCACTGGTTTTTTTACACGCTTTTTTTGTTCATTCCCCAGAACTTCCTGAAACTTCGCTACACTGTCTGTCTTGTTTTATGGGCTTTCATTTCTCAGGGACGGCGTCATGTCAAAACCTCGTATTAATGCCATTTATGTCACCTTTCTGGTGGTGTCTTTGCTGTGTGGTATCGCGGGAGCGTTGCAGGCGCCCACACTCAGCTTGTTTCTGACCAATGAAGTGAAAGTCCGGCCAATGTGGGTCGGTCTGTTCTATACCGTCAATGCGGTGGCCGGGATTGCCATCAGTTTCCTGCTGGCCAACCGTTCGGATAACAAAGGTGACCGGCGAAAACTGCTGATGTTTTGCTGCCTGATGGCGCTCGGGAACAGCCTGGTTTTCGCCTTCAGCCGTGATTATCTGGTGCTGATCACCGTCGGCGTATTGCTGGCGGCGATAGGGAATGCATCAATGCCGCAGTTGTTTGCGCTGGCGCGTGAACATGCCGACCGCTCCGCCAGTGAAGTGGTGATGTTCAGCTCAATGATGCGTGCGATGTTGTCGCTGGCCTGGGTGCTCGGCCCGCCGCTGTCATTCATGCTGGCGCTGAATTACGGTTTTACTCCGATGTACCTGAGCGCCGCCGCCGTGTTTGTCGGCAGTATTCTGATGATCCTGTTTTTCCTACCGTCGGTGCCGCGCCTCGAACAACCGGTGGATGAAAAAGTGGTACACGTCAGCGCCTGGCGCAACAAAGATGTGCGTCTGCTGTTCTTTTCCTCTTTGCTGATGTGGACCTGCAATATCATGTATGTCATTGATATGCCGTTGTACATCACCAGTGATTTAGGTTTACCGGAAGGGCTGGCAGGTTTGCTGATGGGGACAGCCGCCGGGCTGGAAATCCCGGCAATGTTGCTGGCAGGCTATCTGGTGAAACGTACCGGCAAACGTAAGCTGATGCTGTATGCCGTGGCGAGCGGCGTCATTTTCTATGCCGGACTGGTGGCGTTTCAGTTCAAGGCGGCGCTGATGATCCTGCAACTGTTCAATGCGATTTTCATCGGTATCGTGGCGGGGATCGGCATGCTGTATTTTCAGGATCTGATGCCGGGCAGGGCGGGGTCAGCAACCACATTGTTCACTAACAGCATTTCTACCGGTGTGATTTGCGCTGGTTTGTTGCAGGGCTTTATCGTGGAGAACTTCGGCCACTTTCCGGTCTACTGGGCGGCGACTGTGCTGGCGGTGGTGGCGCTCGGGCTGATGTATAAAGTCAAAGACGTCTGACATAACCCGTCGCTTTTCAGATAAAGAAAAACCCGCAAATCCGCGGGTTTTTTTATGCTCAGTCTCCGGAAATTACTGCATAAACGCAGGCTGGTTCTTCTCGTAGCCGGAGATATTTTCTTCGTGCTGCAACGTCAGGCCGATGCTGTCCAGACCGTTGATCATGCAGTGACGGCGGAAGCTATCGATGACAAACGGATAGCTTTTATCGCCCGCTTTCACGGTTTGCGCTTCCAGATCTACTTCGAACTGAATGCCTTCGTTGTTTTTAACCAGTTCGAACAATTCATCCACTTGCGCTTCGCTCAGGGTGATCGGCAGCAACTGGTTATTGAAAGAGTTACCGTAGAAGATATCGGCAAAGCTTGGCGCGATCACCGCATGGAAGCCGTAATCGGTCAGCGCCCACGGCGCATGTTCACGGGAAGAGCCGCAACCGAAGTTTTCGCGCGCCAGCAAAATGCTCGCGCCTTTATAGCGCGGCTTGTTCAGCACGAAATCAGGGTTTGGCACCTGGCCGGCATCGTCCAGAAAACGCCAGTCGTTGAACAGGTGCTGGCCGAAACCGGTACGGGTGACTTTCTGTAAAAACTGTTTCGGGATAATGGCATCGGTATCGACGTTAGCTGCATCCAGCGGAACCACCAGACCGATGTGTTGGGTAAATTTAGCCATGGTGTTTTCCTCAGTTCAGTTCACGGATATCAGCGAAACGGCCAGTGACCGCTGCTGCCGCAGCCATTGCCGGGCTGACCAGATGCGTGCGCCCGCCACGACCCTGACGGCCTTCGAAGTTACGGTTGCTGGTTGACGCGCAACGTTCGCCCGGTTCCAGACGGTCATTGTTCATCGCCAGACACATTGAGCAGCCCGGCAGACGCCATTCGAAACCGGCTTCGATAAAGATCTTATCCAGGCCTTCTTCTTCGGCTTGTGCTTTTACCGGGCCGGAACCTGGCACGACAATCGCCTGTACGCCGTTCGCCACTTTACGGCCTTTGGCAATGGCTGCCGCAGCACGTAAATCTTCGATACGGGAGTTGGTGCAGGAACCGATGAAGACTTTATCGATCGCCACGTCGGTCAGTTTAATGCCCGGTTGCAGATCCATATACGCCAGCGCTTTTTCAGCAGAGGCACGTTCTACCGGATCGGCAAAGGAGGCCGGATTCGGGATGGTCTGATTCACCGCCATGACCTGACCCGGATTGGTACCCCAGGTGACCTGTGGCGCGATTTCAGAGGCATCCAGCGTGACAATGCTGTCGAACGTCGCGCCATCTTCGGTTTTCAGGGTTTTCCAGTATTCAACCGCCGCGTCCCAGTTCTGATCTTTTGGTGCGAACTGACGACCTTTCAGGTAGGCAAAGGTGGTTTCATCCGGCGCAACCAGACCGGCTTTTGCGCCCATTTCGATCGCCATGTTGCACAGGGTCATACGACCTTCCATGCTTAAGGCTTCAATCGCTTTGCCGCAGAATTCCACCACGTGACCGGTACCGCCTGCGCTGCCGGTTTTACCGATAATCGCCAGAACGATGTCTTTCGCCGTGATACCCACCGGGGCATCGCCGGTCACTTCGATTTTCATGGTTTTGGCGCGACCCTGTTTCAGGGTTTGCGTTGCCAGAACGTGTTCCACTTCCGACGTCCCGATACCAAAGGCCAGTGAGCCAAACGCACCGTGCGTGGCGGTATGGGAATCGCCGCAGACAATGGTCATGCCCGGTAAGGTCATGCCCTGCTCAGGGCCGATAACGTGAACGATGCCCTGATACGGGTGATTCAGGTCATACAACTGCACACCGAATTCGGCACAGTTTTTGATTAATTCCTGCATCTGGATGCGTGCCATTTCGCCGCTCGCATTGATGTCTTTGGTTTGCGTGGACACGTTATGGTCCATGGTCGCAAAGGTTTTGCCCGGCTGACGCACCGGACGGCCCATCGCACGCAGACCGTCGAATGCCTGCGGCGAGGTCACTTCGTGAACCAGATGGCGGTCGATGTACAACAATGGCGTTTCGTTTTCCGCTTCGTAAACCACGTGGGCATCAAACAATTTCTGATACAGCGTCTTGGCCATGTTATGCCCCTTCTTTCACAAAGCGGGCAATGATATCGCCCATTTCACTGGTACCCAGCGCCTGCTGGCCGTTAGCCAGATCGCCGGTACGGTGACCTGCTTCCAGTACTTTATTGACGGCCTGCTCGATGGCGTTGGCCGCGTCATCCGCACCCAGGCTGTAACGCAATAACAGCGCAGCAGACAGGATTTGGGCAATCGGGTTAGCAATATTTTTGCCCGCGATATCCGGTGCGGAACCGCCCGCAGGTTCGAACAGACCAAATGCCTGCTCATTCATGCTCGCGGAGGGCAACATACCCATGGAACCGGTGATCATCGCGCATTCGTCGGACAGGATGTCGCCGAACAGGTTGGAACACAGCAGCACGTCAAACTGAGACGGATCTTTAATCAGCTGCATGGTCGCGTTATCGATGTACATGTGGCTCAGGCTGACGTCCGGGTAATCTTTGGCGATTTCGTTAACCACTTCGCGCCACATGATCGAGGTCTGCAAGACGTTCGCTTTATCGATGGAAGTCACTTTGCTGCGGCGTTTGCGCGCAGATTCAAAGGCAATGCGGGCGATACGTTCGATCTCAAAGCGGTAATACACTTCGGTATCAAAGGCTTTCTCGTGCATACCCTGACCTTCGCGGCCTTTGGGCTGACCGAAATAAATACCGCCGGTCAGTTCACGCACACACAGAATATCGAAACCTTTTGCGGCGATGTCAGCACGCAGCGGGCAAAACTCTTCCAGTCCCTGATACAGACGGGCAGGGCGCAGGTTGCTGAACAGTTTGAAATGTTTGCGCAGTGGCAACAATGCGCCACGCTCAGGCTGATCGTTAGGGGGCAGATGTTCCCATTTCGGGCCACCGACCGAGCCGAACAAAATCGCATCCGCCTGTTCGCAACCGGCAACGGTCGCTTCCGGCAACGGGCTGCCGTGTTTGTCGATGGCTGCGCCACCGACATCGTATTCGCTGGTGGTGATCTTCAGGCCAAAACGCTGACGTACTGCTTCCAGAACTTTATATGCCTGGGCCATAACTTCCGGGCCAATTCCGTCTCCGGGTAAGACGGCAATATGATGGGTCTTGCTCATGTTCACACCGTTTCCTGATTATTTTGAATGTTGTTGTGTTGCTGACCTGCCTGCTGCAAACGTTGTTTTTCAATCTCAACTTGTTTGCTGCGCCAGATGTTATTCAGTACGTGTACCATCGCTTTTGCGGAGGATTCGACAATGTCGGTCGCCAGACCAACACCGTGGAAGCGGCGGCCATTGAAGGAGACGACGACGTCGACCTGGCCCAGTGCATCGCGGCCCTGTCCTTTCGCACTCAGCTGGTATTTCACCAGTTCAATCTGATAACCGGTGATGCGGTTGATGGCCTGATAGACGGCATCCACCGGACCGTTGCCGGTGGCGGCTTCGGTGATGATTTCTTCGCCGCAGGCCAGATTGACTGACGCGGTCGCGGTAATTTTGGACCCTGACTGCACGCTGAAATTATCCAGACGGTAGAATTCAGGCTCTTCCTGCTGCTTATTAATGAACACCAGTGCTTCTAAATCGTAGTCGAAAACCTGCCCTTTTTTGTCGGCCAGCTTCAGGAATGCGGCATACAGATGATCCAGGTTGTAATCGGCTTCTTTGTAGCCCATTTCTTCCATACGATGCTTAACGGCAGCACGACCGGAGCGGGAGGTCAGGTTCAGCTGCACCTGATTCAGTCCGATGGATTCCGGGGTCATGATTTCGTAGTTTTCGCGGTTTTTCAGCACGCCGTCCTGATGAATGCCGGAGGAGTGCGCGAAGGCGTTAGAACCGACAATCGCTTTGTTGCCCGGGATCGGCATGTTGGTGATTTGGCTGACAATCTGGCTGGTGCGGTAGATTTCTTTATGATTGATGTTGGTGTGCACGTTCATGTAGTCGCTGCGGGTGCGGATCGCCATGATCACTTCTTCCAGCGCGGTATTCCCGGCACGTTCACCGATACCGTTCAGCGTGCCTTCCACCTGACGTGCACCGGCCTGAATAGCCGCGATGGAGTTACCGACCGCCATGCCCAGATCGTCGTGGCAGTGTACGGAGATAATCGCTTTATCAATGTTTGGAACGCGCTCATACAGATTGGTGATGATGCCGCCGAACTGCACCGGGGTGGTGTAACCCACCGTGTCCGGGATATTAATGGTGGTCGCACCGGCTTTGATCGCGGCTTCTACCACGCGACACAGATTATCCAGCGGCGTACGACCGGCATCTTCGCAGGAGAATTCCACGTCGTCGGTGTAATTACGGGCGCGTTTCACGGAATGCGTGGCCATCTCCAGCACCTGATCAAACGAACGCTTCAGTTTGGATTCAATGTGCAGGGTTGAGGTCGCCAGGAACACGTGGATACGGAAAGCTTCTGCAACGCGTAAGGCTTCGGCAGCGGCGTCGATATCCCCATCCACGCAACGGGCCAGACCGCAAACACGGCTGTTTTTAATCTGGCGCGCAATAGTTTGTACAGACTCGAAATCGCCGGGAGAAGAGACCGGGAAGCCGACTTCCATCACGTCAACGCCCATTCTTTCCAGCGCCATTGCAATTTGAATCTTCTCTTTAACACTCAGGCTGGCTTGTAACGCCTGTTCACCGTCACGCAGCGTGGTATCGAAAATAATGACTTGCTCGCTCATGGGTTGTTCCTTGTCTGCTTTTATTTTCGCGCCCTGCGGGGAGGTAAAAAAAAACCCGCGCATCGGCGCGGGTTTATTGTCTGTGGAAGTTGAAATCAGTTCTGATTTTCGCCCACTGGCTTACCGCGCAAATTTTCTGCGTTGAGTAGTAGGCCTAGGAGACGGGTCATCATGAACATGTGTTTTCAGCTTCTCGTAATGGGTGGTCAGAACGGATATCGTTCAAACAGTGCTTAAAGTGATACGGGAATGTGTGCGGTATGTCAACCTTCGCTGTGTGGAAATTCCGGAAAATCGCTAAGATGACATTTTGTTTCATTTAGCATAAAACACTGGCTAATAAAGTGCTTGCCGGGTGAAGATTTTCTGCGCGAAGCGGAACAAAAAACACAAAAAATAGAAAGCGGTTTGGGCTAAACGAATAATTTGTCTTTGTAATACAGGTAATTGGAGATGATTTAGTCGGGCTTAATTTATTATTCATTTTTTGCATGTTGTTTCTATAAATATTTTAATGTCTTATATCATCACTTTTATGGAGAGAAATGAAGTTTGTATTACCGGTTCTGATTATTAAATCGATTTAGATTATCTCCCTCCTTAAATAACAGCATGAAAATGTGCGCATTTTATCTGTCGGTCTTTCTGCTCGCCCGATGTCATCTCTGTGCCGTATTTATAAATCAAATAATTAAAGGTAATCACTCTTATTGAGAATGAAATGCCTTCGATGGGGAATGTCATGTCCGATACCTCTACTGAAAACCCAGCAAAAGTTGCTGAAACAGAAACACATCTTCGCAATGTCGATTTAAATTTACTCACGGTGTTTGATGCCGTGATGCAATTGCAGAATATTACCCGCGCGGCGAATATGTTGGGCATGTCCCAGCCTGCGGTAAGTAATGCCGTTGCCCGTTTGAAAGTGATGTTTAACGATGACCTGTTCGTCCGCTTCGGGCGCGGGATCCAGCCGACAATGCGTGCGCGTCAGTTGTTCGGGCCGGTCAGACAGGCTTTGCAGCTGGTGATGAATGAACTGCCGGGGGCGGGTTTTGACCCTAACGTCAGCATGCGTCAGTTTAATGTGGCAATTTGCAGCCCGCTGGATAAACGTCTGACCACGCATGTGTTGAATGCGGTAGAGGCATTGGCGACAGGCGTCAGCGTTAAATTACAAACCATCGTTAATGACAATATTGAACATCAGCTGCGCTATCAGAATATAGAATTTATGATCAGCTATCGTAAATTTGAACGTGCGGATTTTTGTAATCATGAATTATTTAATGATGAGCTGGTTCTGGTTGCTTCACAACATCATCCGCGCATCAGTCCGCACATGTCTGATGAAAAATACATGAAAGAAAAACATGCGGTCATGATGCTGGATCGTTTTTATTCTTTCAGTTCGTCTTATTACGACGACCCGGAATTACACTCGTTAATTGCTTATCAGGGCACTGATCTGGTGAGCGTAATGGAAGTGGTGTCGAAAACCGATATGGTTGCTCTGGTGCCGCGCTGGCTGGCGCAGGCGAATGCCGGCATGCTCAGTCTTTCCGTTATCCCTTTGCCGTGGATGAAAAATAATCTGACCTGCTACCTTTCTTGGCATGAATCCTCCAGTAAAGATAAAGGCAATATGTGGATGAAATCCTTATTAAGCCAATGTGTCGTCTCCCTCTAGTCCGACACTGCTGAATGAAAGCCGTTTTTACTTCGGAATGCGACCAGGTAAAAACGGCTGGTTAAAATCCCCTTTGTAGTTTTTTATCCTGCATGGTTTTTGCACCTCGTTAAAGCCATGTGGGTTTTTTTCGCCGCCAGAAAATGACGGTGTGACTGAATGGAAGCCTGCCTCATCCCCCACAATTTCATTTCACCGTGCAATATTTGCCGGTAGACTGCGTTAAATCTTTGTAACAGAGCAATGCAGTCAGCGCCCCCTTTTCTGACTGCGCTGAACGCCGGTATAAACGCGCAATGAATCCAACCTTAAATGACTATCATCTGATTACCCGTTTTCGCCAACAAGTCAGTGCCCGTCCTGAGCAGACTGCGTTTCGCGAATGGTCGCCCGTGGCGGAAACCGCGCTGACCTGGCGCGAGCTTGGCGAGAAAGTCGATGCGCTGTCCGACGTATTATTGCAGGAGCAGGTGGGCGTTCAGGAACGGATCGCGATTTGCGGCAATAACGCGATGGCATGGGCGATGGCGGATCTGGCGATCCTGCAACTGCGTGCGGTTACCGTGCCGGTCTATGCCACCAATACGCCTGCTCAATCCGCCTATGTGCTCAATGACGCCGACATCCGCATTATGTTCGTGGTCGGACAGAAGCAATATGACACGGCGGTGGCGTTGCGTGAGCTTTGCCCGCAGCTGAAACATATTCTGGTGCTGGATAACGATGTCGATTTGCGGGGTGTGCCGATTGCCCGCCATGTGTCTGGCCTCATTCCTCAGGATGCGGCGCTGGCCGCGGAGCGTGAAGTCCGGGTCAATGCCTGCGATCTGAGTGATCTGTTTACCCTGATCTACACGTCGGGCACAACCGGAGAGGCGAAAGGTGTGATGCTGGATTACCGCAGTATGGCGACGCAACTTAAGCAACATGAAAAGCGACTGAGCATTACGGACCGTGATATTTCCCTTTGCTTCCTGCCGCTGGCGCACGTGTTTGAGCGCGCGTGGAGTTTCTTTGTCATGCATTGCGGCGCACAAAATGTTTTCCTGCGTGAAACGGATCGGGTGCGTGATGCCTTGCAGGCCATCAAACCCACTGTGATGTGCGCCGTTCCGCGCTTCTATGAAAAGGTGTTCAGCGCCATCCATGACAAAGTCGCCCGCGCCGGAACGATCAAAAAACGCCTGTTCCACTGGGCGGTCGCACAGGGAAAAGAAAAGTTTTTAACCGAGCGCCGGGGTGAGCGTTACCCGTTCTGGCTGGCCCCCGCCCATTTTCTGGCCGACAAGCTGGTACTGAAAAAATTGCGTGATTTACTTGGCGGTAATCTGCGATTCCTGCCCGCTGCCGGTGCGAGTCTGGATGATAATGTCATCCTGTTTTTCGAGTCTGTAGGGCTGAAAATCAAATACGGTTATGGCCTGACTGAAACCTGCGCGACGGTTACCTGCTGGGAAGAAAACGACTTCCGCTTTGGTTCTGTCGGCACCGCCTTGCCTGAAATCGAAGTGCGCATCGGGGACGAAAACGAAATTCAGGTTCGTGGCCCGACATTACTGCGCGGCTACTTCAATAAGCCCGAAGAAACGGCGGCCAGCTTCACTGCTGACGGTTGGTTTAAAACCGGTGACGCCGGGAAAATGGACGCGCAGGGAAATGTGTTTATCACCGAGCGGCTGAAGGATCTGATGAAAACCTCGGGCGGAAAATACATCGCCCCGCAGCGTATCGAAGGCACGCTGGTGCAGGACCGCTATATCGAGCAGGCCGCGGTGATTGCCGATGAACGGCATTTTGTCTCAGCACTGATCGTTCCGGATTTTGATGTGCTGAATGTTTATGCCCAGGCGCACCATATCGATTACTTCAACCGTGAAGGGCTGGTGAAAAACGAACAGATCCTTTCACTGTTTGCTCATCAGTTACGTGAGATCCAACATGATCTGGCGGGCTTTGAGCAGGTCAAAAAGTTTGTCTTATTGATCAAACCTTTCACGATGGAAGCGGGGGAACTGACCCCGACCCTGAAGTTGCGCCGCAAGATCATCTTCAGCCGCTACCAGAAAGAAATCGAACAGTTGTACCGCGAGTAATTCTCCCCCCGTAGTATCCCGTCTTTGCCTTGCAGATCACCGGTGAACATGTGTTGACCGGTTTTCCTGTCATCGTGATGCCCGTCACCGACATAATTTAATACTGTAATTTTTCCGGCCTTCCTGATATTTCTGACTGGTTAGCGTACGCAGGCAGTGTTTTGTTCCGACCGGAAGAATGAAGGCAGTGCGAGCCGATAAAAGGCGCCGTGGCGGCATTTTTTGGCGTTTGCCTGACTCCGGTTCTGACGCTAAGGTACTGAGTTAGATTCTTGAACGCCAATAAGAACAGCAGGGTTTTGTGAGCCCGATAGAAAGTCATAAAATTCAGCGATTTATCTTTAAATCGTTGCTGATAGAACAGCTAGCTGAAACAAAAGTCATCCTATAGAAGAAGCAAAAAGCCTGGAGGCAAAACCATGGAGATGTTGTCAGGAGCCGAGATGGTCGTCCGGTCGTTAATCGACCAGGGCGTTAAGCACGTATTCGGTTATCCCGGCGGTGCGGTGTTGGATATCTATGATGCCCTGCATACGGTCGGTGGGATAGATCATGTGCTGGTGAGACATGAACAGGGTGCTGTTCATATGGCTGACGGTTATGCGCGTGCCACGGGAGACGTGGGCGTGGTGCTGGTGACCTCCGGTCCCGGCGCAACCAATGCGATCACCGGTATTGCCACGGCTTATATGGATTCCATTCCGCTGGTGGTGCTATCCGGCCAGGTACACAGTTCACTCATTGGTTATGACGCGTTCCAGGAATGCGACATGGTGGGGATTTCCCGCCCGGTGGTGAAACACAGTTTTCTGGTAAAACGTGCGGAAGATATTCCGACAGTCCTGAAAAAGGCGTTTTATCTGGCGTCAACGGGCCGTCCGGGTCCGGTGGTGGTCGACCTGCCAAAAGACGTGGTGAACCCGCAGGTTAAACTCCCTTATGCCTATCCGGAACAGGTCGCGATGCGCTCCTATAACCCGACGGTGCAAGGCCATCGCGGGCAAATTAAACGCGCGGTACAAACCCTGCTGGCGGCGAAAAAACCGGTGCTTTATGTCGGCGGCGGTGCGATTAATTCTGAGTGTGACGCTGAACTGTTACAGCTGGCGGAAAAACTTAATCTGCCGGTCACCAGTTCGCTGATGGGGCTGGGTGCGTTTCCGGGCACTCATCGTCAGAGCCTCGGTATGCTCGGCATGCACGGCACTTATGAAGCCAATATGGCGATGCACAACGCAGATCTGATCTTCGGTGTGGGTGTGCGTTTTGACGACCGTACCACCAACAATTTGGCGAAGTACTGCCCAAATGCCACGGTGATGCACATCGATATCGACCCGACGTCGATTTCCAAAACGGTGAATGCAGATATTCCGATTGTGGGCGATGCGAAGCAGACGCTGGTTCAGATGCTGGAACTGCTGGCACAAAGCGATGAGAAGCAGGAATTCGGTGCGCTGCGCGACTGGTGGCAAAATATTGAGAACTGGCGCGGGCGCGAGTGCCTGAGCTACGACAAAAATACCGGCACCATCAAACCGCAGGCGGTGATCGAAACGCTGCACCGTCTGACCAAAGGTGATGCCTACGTGACCTCCGACGTCGGCCAGCATCAGATGTTTGCCGCGCTGTATTACAAATTCGACAAACCTCGTCGCTGGATCAACTCCGGTGGCCTCGGCACGATGGGCTTTGGCCTGCCGGCTGCACTGGGTGTGAAACTCGGCCTGCCGGAAGAAACGGTGATTTGTGTCACCGGTGACGGCAGCATCCAGATGAATATTCAGGAGCTGTCGACCGCGCTGCAATATGATTTGCCGGTGATCGTGGTGAACCTGAACAACGGCTACCTTGGCATGGTGAAACAGTGGCAGGACATGATTTACTCCGGCCGCCATTCACAATCCTATATGCAATCCCTGCCTGATTTCGTCAAACTGGCGGAAGCTTACGGGCATGTGGGTATCGCCATCCGTTCTCCTGAAGAACTGGAAAGCAAACTGGCGCTGGCGCTGGAACAGAAAAATCGTCTGGTATTTGTTGATATCAGCGTGGATGAAACAGAACACGTTTACCCGATGCACATCCGTGGCGGTGCGATGGACGAAATGTGGTTAAGCAAAACGGAGAGGACCTGATCATGCGCCGGATTTTATCAGTATTACTGGAAAACGAATCGGGCGCGTTGTCCCGCGTAGTCGGCCTGTTCTCTCAGCGTGGCTACAACATTGAAAGTCTGACCGTTGCGCCAACCGATGATCCGACCCTGTCACGCATGACGATTCAGACCGTCGGCGATGCCAAGGTGCTGGAGCAAATCGAAAAGCAACTGCATAAGCTGGTGGATGTTCTGCGCGTCACGGAACTGGTGCAGGGCGCTCATGTTGAGCGTGAAATCATGCTGGTGAAGGTACAGGCTTCCGGCTATGGCCGTGAAGAAGTGAAGCGTTCCACCGAGATTTTCCGTGGACAGATCGTGGATGTTACGGCGACGCTTTACACCGTTCAGCTGGCCGGAACCAGCGACAAGCTTGACGCATTTTTAGCCAGCATCCGTGATGTGGCTGAAATCGTGGAAGTGGCACGTTCCGGTGTGGTGGGTGTTTCGCGCGGCGACAAAATCATGCGCTAAAGCGTAAATAATCAGCAAGATGTGAAATTTTTCTGATAGATGAAAGCCCGGCTCCTGAGCCGGGCTTTCTTTTTTGCGCCTCAGGTGAAGCGATTCGGTAAAACACCTTGCCCGGCAGGGGCTTCTGCGGTTAGATAAAGCATTATCTTTATTAAGGGGTTTTCTCAGTGAAGCTGGATGAGATCGCGAGGTTAGCGGGCGTTTCGCGTACAACGGCCAGTTATGTGATTAATGGCAAAGCGAAGCAATATCGTGTCAGCGATAAGACAGTCGAAAAAGTCATGGCTGTCGTGAAGGAACATAACTATCACCCGAATGCGGTGGCAGCGGGCTTACGCGCCGGTCGCACCCGTTCTATTGGCCTGGTGATCCCTGATCTGGAAAATACCAGCTACACAAAAATCGCCAACTTTCTGGAACGTCAGGCGCGTCAGCGTGGCTATCAGCTGCTGATCGCCTGTTCGGAAGATCAGCCTGACAATGAAATGCGCTGCATCGAGCATCTGCTGCA
Organism: Rahnella victoriana; assembly: GCF_021276285.1. Classification (NCBI taxonomy): domain Bacteria; kingdom Pseudomonadati; phylum Pseudomonadota; class Gammaproteobacteria; order Enterobacterales; family Yersiniaceae; genus Rahnella; species Rahnella victoriana. The sequence continues at coordinate 886,866 of NZ_CP089919.1, read as the reverse complement.
ACGTCAGGTGGATGCGATCATTATTTCCACGTCGCTGCCGCCGGAACATCCTTTCTACCAACGCTGGGCCAATGACGATTTCCCAATCATCGCGCTCGACCGCGCGCTGGATCCTGAGCATTTTATCAGTGTGGTCGGTGCCGATCAGGAGGACGCACTGATGCTGGCGCAGGAACTGCGAACCTTCCCGGCTGAATCGGTCTTGTATCTGGGCGCATTGCCGGAGCTTTCCGTGAGCTTCCTGCGTGAACAGGGATTTCGCCAGGCCTGGGCTGATGATCCCCGTCAGCCGAAATACCTTTACGCCAATGCCTACGATCGCGAATCCGCTGCGGTGGTGTTTGCTGAATGGCTGAAAACCAATCCGATGCCACAGGCGCTGTTCACCACTTCATTCCAGCTGTTGCAGGGTGTCATGGACGTGACGCTGAAAACGGAAGGGCGGTTGCCGGTCGATCTGGCGATTGCCACGTTTGGCGATAATGAGCTGCTCGATTTCCTCGAGTGTCCGGTTCTGGCGGTGGCGCAGCGTCATCGCGATGTGGCTGAACGTGTGCTGGAGCTGGTACTGGCCTGTCTCGATGAGCCGAAGAAACCGAAAGCCGGGCTGACCCGCATCCGGCGCAATTTGTTCCGCCGCGGGCGTCTGAGCCGCAAATAATCCGCCGACGGGGATTCATCCGAATGCCCGTCTCTTTTCCAGCGGCGAGTGACGTTTAAACCAAACGAATAAAGTGTCTTACCGGGGGTGATAATCAAATACGAAAATTCCCATAGGCGTTCCGTGGGTAATTTAGGAGCATTCCCAGCATGCTGAATTATTAACAAATGTTTTCTCCTTTCCGTGGCTGATATAAACCTTCCCATCAATTTCTAAAATACGTTAATGCTCCCCGCAAAAGTGCTGTAGAATTCCTCGCTTAATTTCCAACAGTCCGGGTTTACTGCGGTGCTGATGGCTTTTTAAACTTCCTTCAGGGCTTATGCCGTGCGGGTTGGCAGATAAAATGATGATGATTTAGACGTGATCGCCTGAAAAAAATTGAAAATGATTTTTGTTATGGCAAAACGGTCAGGAAATGAGAGTTAGATAGCAGAAGAATATAAATAGTTAAATAATGTTCAGTTTGGCTTTTTTTTAAACGAAATTATTAACCCTCCGAAATTTCTTCAACTAATCATGACGTTATTTTCTATTCCCCCTCTAAAAAACCTCATCACATTGCGCTAAGCATTTGTGTAGCTGCGTAAATATTGCCAAACCGTCTCCGCTCTGGCTTGACAAGGTTTTAAAACCATCCGTAAACTCTTTTCTGTGGGAATTTGTGGGGGAAAGTGGTGAAAAGGGTCACAGAGGGGTAGATCGGTCATGTTTCGTGGCGCGACGATGGTTAACCTCGACAGCAAAGGGCGACTTGCCGTACCCACCCGTTATCGGGATTTGCTGAGCGAAGAATCGCAAGGTCAAATGGTGTGCACCATAGACCTCCATCACCCATGTCTCCTCCTTTACACCCTCCCTGAGTGGGAAGTTATCGAACAAAAATTGTCCCGTCTGTCGAGCATGAATCCCGTTGAGCGCCGTATTCAGCGCCTGTTACTCGGGCATGCCAGTGAATGTCAGATGGATAACGCCGGGCGTTTGCTGATTGCAACGACATTGCGTCAGCATGCCGGGCTCGCAAAAGAAGTGATGCTGGTTGGGCAGTTCAATAAGTTTGAACTGTGGGATGAACAGACCTGGTATCAACAAGTTAAGGAAGACATCGACGCTGAACAATCGTCTCAGGAACCTCTTTCTGACCGATTACAGGACTTGTCATTATAAGCATGGTTGAAAACTACAAACACACTTCCGTTTTGCTGGATGAAGCCGTCAACGGCCTCAACATTCGTCAGGACGGCATTTACATAGACGGAACTTTTGGCCGTGGTGGCCACTCACGTCTGATTCTGTCCCAGCTTGGGCCGGAAGGACGCTTGCTGGCGATTGACCGCGATCCACAGGCGATCAAAGCCGCAGAAGCTATTGATGATCCGCGTTTTTCTATCGTTCATGGCCCCTTTTCTGATCTGGCGGAATATGTGCGCGATCGTGGCCTTGAAGGCAAGATCGACGGCGTGCTGCTGGATTTAGGCGTCTCTTCTCCGCAGCTGGACGATCCTGAACGTGGCTTCTCCTTCATGCGTGACGGACCTCTGGATATGCGCATGGATCCTACCCGTGGTTATTCAGCTGCTGAATGGCTGATGAAAGCGGAAGCCGAAGACATTGCCTGGGTACTGAAAACCTTCGGTGAAGAGCGTTTTGCCAAACGTATCGCGCGCGCGATCGTCGAGCGCAACCGTGAACTGCCAATGACCCGGACCAAAGAACTGGCTGATCTGATCGCCAACGCATCGCCGGTACGCGAAAAACACAAACATCCGGCCACCCGCAGCTTCCAGGCGATCCGTATCTACATCAACAGCGAGCTGGAAGAAATTGAACGCGCCCTCGACGGTGCGCTGGAAATTCTGGCTCCTGAAGGCCGTTTATCTGTGATCAGCTTCCACTCTCTGGAAGACCGCATTGTGAAACGCTTTATCCGCCAGCATAGCCGTGGCGCACAGGTACCGGCAGGTATCCCGATGACGGAAGCACAAATCGCGGAGCTTGGCGGACGTTCACTGAAATCAGTCGGGAAAATGATGCCTTCTGAAGCGGAAGTGGCGGAAAACCCGCGGGCACGTAGCTCAGTGCTGCGTTTTGCTGAGAGAACTACAGCGTGATAGGCAACGAACGCCACGGATTAGTGGGAGTGATCGCCAGCGATATTCTTCGCAACGGCAAAATCCCGTTGATTCTGCTGATCGCCGTTTTGGTCAGTGCAATTTTTGTGGTCACTACCGCTCACCGTACGCGTTTACTGACGGCTCAGCGCGAACAGTTAGTGCTGGAAAGGGATGCGCTGGATATCGAATGGCGCAACCTGATCCTTGAAGAGAATGCCCTCGGCGATCACAGCCGGGTAGAACGCATCGCAACGGAGAAATTGCAGATGCAGCACGTTGATCCATCTCAAGAAATTATTGTGGTTCAGCCTTAAAATGCGCACGGAGAATACAGGCAGCTAATGAAAGCAACACGCACCGCGAAGTTAAAGCGTCCCGAAGATCAAGCCAGCTTTATCAGCTGGCGTTTTGCGTTGTTGTGCGCCTGTATCCTGCTGGCACTGGTTGGCCTGATGTTGCGTGTGGCCTACCTGCAAGTCATTAACCCGGACAAACTGGTTAAAGAAGGCGATTTGCGCTCCCTGCGTGTACAAACTATCCCGACCTCCCGTGGCATGATCACCGATCGTTCCGGCCGTCCTCTGGCGGTCAGCGTACCGGTGAATGCGATCTGGGCAGATCCCAAAGAAGTGAAAGATCGCGGTGGCATTACCGTCGATACCCGCTGGAAAGCACTGGCGGATGCGCTGAATATGCCACTCGATCAACTTGTCTCCCGTATTAATGCCAATCCCAACGGACGTTTTGTCTATCTGGCGCGTCAGGTTAACCCTGCGGTCGGCGAATACATTCACAAACTCAAACTGCCGGGAATCTCCCTGCGTCAGGAATCCCGCCGTTATTATCCGGCCGGGCAGGTGACATCCCACGTTATCGGTGTGACCAACATCGACGGCGAAGGCATTGAGGGCGTTGAGAAGAGTTTTGACCGCTGGCTGACCGGCAAACCGGGCGAACGGACTATCCGTAAAGACCGCTTTGGCCGTGTTATTGAAGATATCTCCACCGTTGACAGCCAGGCTGCCCACAATCTGGCGCTGAGCATCGACGAACGTTTACAGGCGCTGGTTTACCGCGAATTAAACAACGCCGTGGCGTTCAACAAAGCGGAATCAGGCACGGCGGTACTGGTTGATGTGCAAACCGGCGAAGTGCTGGCGATGGCCAATAGCCCGTCTTACAACCCAAACAATATGCCGGATACGCCGAAAGACGTGATGCGTAACCGTGCCATCACCGACATCTTCGAGCCGGGTTCCACCGTCAAGCCGATGGTGGTGATGACGGCGCTGAAAAACGGCGTGGTGCGCGAGAACAGCGTACTGAATACCTTGCCGTACCGGATTAACGGTCATGAGATTAAAGATGTTGCCCGTTACGCGGAGCTTTCCGTGACGGGCATCTTGCAGAAGTCGAGTAACGTCGGTGTTTCACGACTGGCGTTATCGATGCCATCCGCTGAGCTGGTAGATACTTACTCGCGATTCGGACTGGGAAAACCGACCAATTTGGGGCTGGTTGGAGAAAGCAGTGGCTTATACCCTAAAAAACAACGGTGGTCTGACATAGAGAGGGCCACCTTCTCTTTCGGCTACGGGCTAATGGTGACACCTCTCCAACTGGCGCGAGTCTACGCAACGATCGGCAGCATGGGCGTTTATCGCCCATTGTCGATCACCAAAGTTGATCCGCCGGTTTCCGGCGAACGTGTTTTCCCTGAACCGCTGGTACGTACCGTCGTACATATGATGGAAAGCGTGGCACTGCCTGGCGGCGGTGGCGTGAAGGCGGCGATCAAGGGCTACCGTATTGCGATTAAAACCGGTACCGCGAAGAAAGTCGGGCCGGACGGTAAATACGTTAACAAATACATTGCCTATACCGCCGGCGTTGCGCCCGCAAGCAATCCAAGATTTGCCCTTGTGGTGGTCATTAACGATCCGCAGGCAGGGAAATATTACGGTGGGGCCGTTTCCGCACCGGTGTTTGGCGCCATCATGGGCGGTGTATTGCGCACCATGAACGTTGAACCGGATGCGCTGACTGCCGATGAAAACGCAGACATAGTGAATAATCAAAAAGAGGCTTCAGGTGGCAGATCGTAATTTGCGCGACATCTTAGCGCCCTGGGTGAGTGATGCCCCGGCGGTAGCGCTAAAAGACATGATTCTGGACAGCCGCATCGCGGCTGCCGGCGATCTGTTTGTCGCGGTTTCAGGCCATACCAGTGACGGGCGTCGTTTTATTCCCCAGGCAATTGCCCAGGGCGTCGCTGCCGTCTTGGCCGAGGCAAAGGGTGAACAAGAGCACGGAACGGTCTGCCAGATGCATGGTGTACCGGTGATTTATCTTGAAAATTTGAATGTTCTGCTGTCAGAACTGGCGGGGCGTTTTTACCAGCAGCCGGGCAAAGCATTACGCCTGGTAGGCGTGACCGGCACCAACGGCAAAACCACCACCACGCAACTGCTGGCGCAGTGGAGTCAGTTGCTGGGGGAAACCAGTGCGGTGATGGGTACCGTGGGTAATGGCCTGCTGGACAGCGTCGTACCGGCGGAAAACACCACCGGTTCTGCGGTACAGGTTCAGCACATTCTGGCGGATCTGGTGACGCAGGGCGCAACCTTTGCCGCGATGGAAGTTTCTTCTCACGGACTGGTTCAGCATCGTGTCGCTGCCTTGCCGTTTGCCGCTGCCGCATTCACCAACCTGAGCCGTGATCACCTTGATTACCACGGCGATATGCAAAGTTATGAAGAGGCCAAATGGCAGCTTTTCTCCTCGCATCAGGTCGGTCAGAAAATCATTAATGCTGACGATGACGTCGGAGCGCGCTGGCTAACGAAAACGCCGGGCGCAATTGCGGTCAGCATGGAAGACAAAATCCCGGCAGGCTGGAGTGGCCGCTGGCTGGTGGCGCGCAGCGTGAATTATCACGACAACGGCGCGACCGTAAATATCGATTCAAGCTGGGGCGAAGGTAAGTTTGATAGTCGCCTCATGGGCGCGTTCAACGTCAGCAACCTGCTGGTTGCGCTGGCAACGCTGCTTTCCCTCGATTATCCGCTGACGCAATTACTGGCTACGGCTTCTCAGCTACAACCGGTTTGCGGCCGCATGGAAGTCTTCAACGCGCCGGGTAAACCTACTGCGGTGGTTGATTATGCCCATACCCCTGACGCACTGGAAAAAGCACTGGCGGCAGCCCGTCTGCATTGTCGTGGCACGCTGTGGTGTGTATTTGGTTGCGGCGGCGATCGCGATAAAGGTAAACGTCCGCTGATGGGCGGCATTGCTGAGCAATACGCTGATCGCGTGATCGTCACTGACGATAATCCGCGCAGCGAAGAGCCTCGCGCCATTGTGGCGGATATCCTTGCCGGTCTGCTGGACGCAGGGCGTGCGCAGGAAATCCACGGCCGTGCCGAAGCGGTGACCAGCGCCATCATGCAGGCGAAAGAAGACGACGTGGTCCTGATCGCCGGTAAAGGGCATGAGGATTACCAGCTCGTCGGTAATCAGCGTCTCGATTATTCCGACCGCGTGACGGTCGCACGTTTGCTGGGGGTGATCGCATGATCCGCGTTTCCCTGCAAACACTGGCAGATGCGCTCAACGCTGAGCTTATCGGTACCGATACCCAAATCGACAGCGTGACGACGGACACCCGTCAGGTCACCGAAGGCTGTCTGTTTGTTGCGCTGAAAGGCGAAAAATTCGATGCTCACGATTTTGCCGCTGATGCGGTTAAAGCCGGTTCAGGGGCTTTACTGGTAAGTAAGCGCTTACCGGTGGACGTTCCGCAGTTAGTGGTGGCGGACACCCGCATTGCTCTCGGGCAACTGGGCGGCTGGGTGCGTCAGCAGGTTCCGGCCCGTGTCGTCGGCCTGACCGGTTCATCCGGCAAGACGTCTGTGAAAGAGATGACGGCGGCGATTTTGCGCGAGTGCGGCAACGTGCTGTACACCGCAGGCAACTTTAACAATGACATCGGTGTTCCGCTGACATTGCTGCGCCTGACCGCAGAACATGATTTTGCGGTGATCGAAATGGGTGCGAATCATCCGGGTGAAATCGCCTACACCACTGCGCTGGCCAAACCTGAAACGGCGCTGGTGAATAACTTGTCTGCCGCCCATCTGGAAGGCTTTGGTTCTCTGGCGGGTGTGGCCCGTGCCAAAGGCGAGATTTTCGAAGGTCTGCCTGAAAACGGCATTGCGGTGATCAACGCTGATAACAATGACTGGGCGAACTGGCAGCACAAGCTGACCGGCAAGACGGTCTGGCGTTTCTCTCCGGTGCAAGGGGCAGAGACTGATTTCAGTGCTTCCGACATCCGCCTCAGCCCGCTCAATACGGCGTTCACTCTGCATTCTCCTCAGGGCCGTATCGACGTGTCGCTGCCGGTTCCGGGTCGTCACAATATCGCTAACGCACTGGCTGCGGCTGCACTGGCGTTGTCTGTCGGTGCCTCACCGGAAAACGTACGCGCCGGTCTGGCGACGCTGCAATCCGTGAAAGGGCGTTTATTCCCGATTGCGCTCAGCGAAGGCAAAACCCTCCTCGATGACAGCTATAACGCCAATGTCGGTTCGATGACCGCCGCGGCGCAGGTACTGGCAGAGATGCCGGGCTACCGCGTGATGGCGGTCGGCGATATGGCTGAACTGGGCGCGGAAAGCGAAAGCTGCCACCGTCAGGTCGGCGAAGCGATTCGCGACGCGGGTATCGACAAAGTATTCAGTATTGGCCATGACAGCCGCATCATCAGTGATGCCAGCGGATGTGGTGAGCATTTAGAGGATAAGGCAGCCCTGACGGCCCGTTTAACGAGCTTACTGTCTGAACATGCGGTAATTACCGTTTTGATTAAAGGTTCACGTAGTGCCGCAATGGAGCAGGTAGTACGCGCGTTACAGGAGAATGCAACATGTTAGTTTGGCTGGCCGAACACTTGGTCAAATATTATTCCGGCTTCAACGTCTTTTCCTATCTGACGTTTCGCGCCATTGTCAGCCTGCTGACCGCGTTGTTCCTATCGCTGTGGATCGGGCCACGTATGATCGCCCGTCTGCAAAAAATGTCTTTCGGTCAGGTTGTGCGTAACGACGGTCCGGAATCACATTTCAGCAAACGCGGTACGCCAACGATGGGCGGCCTGATGATTCTGGCCTCGATTACCATTTCCGTTCTGATGTGGGCCTATCCGTCTAACCCGTATGTGTGGTGCGTGCTGTTTGTGCTGATTGGTTACGGCATCGTTGGATTTATCGATGACTACCGCAAAGTGGTTCGCAAAGACACCAAAGGGCTGATTGCCCGCTGGAAATACTTCTGGCAGTCCGTTATTGCGCTGGCTGCGGCCTTCACGATGTATGCCATTGGTAAAGACACGCCAGCCACTGAGCTGGTTGTGCCGTTCTTTAAAGACGTCATGCCGCAGCTGGGTTTGCTGTACATACTGCTGAGTTATTTCGTCATTGTCGGGACCAGTAACGCGGTGAATCTGACCGATGGTCTGGACGGCCTGGCGATTATGCCAACGGTCTTCGTCGCGGCGGGTTTTGCGCTGGTGGCATGGGCGACCGGTAACATGAATTTCGCCAGCTATCTGCATATACCTTATCTGCGTCACGCGGGTGAACTGGTGATCGTCTGTACCGCGATTGTTGGCGCGGGGCTTGGCTTCCTGTGGTTCAACACCTATCCGGCACAAGTTTTCATGGGCGACGTCGGCTCTCTGGCTCTGGGCGGTGCGCTGGGCACCATCGCGGTACTGCTGCGTCAGGAATTTTTACTGGTGATCATGGGCGGCGTGTTTGTTGTCGAAACCCTGTCGGTGATCCTGCAAGTCGGGTCCTTTAAGTTACGTGGGCAGCGCATTTTCCGCATGGCGCCGATTCACCATCACTACGAACTTAAAGGCTGGCCGGAACCGCGCGTGATCGTGCGCTTCTGGATTATTTCGCTGATGCTGGTGCTGATTGGCCTGGCGACGCTGAAGGTACGGTAATTATGGCTGACTATCAGGGTAAAAAAGTGGTCATCATCGGGTTGGGTCTCACCGGCCTGTCTTGTGTTGATTTCTTTGTTGCTCGTGGCGTGACGCCGCGTGTCATTGATACCCGCGTCAGCCCGCCGGGACTGGATAAACTGGCGGAAAATATTGAGTGTCACCTCGGTTCGCTCAATGAAGACTGGCTGCTGGACGCTGATCTGATTATCGCCAGTCCGGGCGTTGCGCTGGCAACACCGGCACTGAGTGCGGCGGCTGATGCTGGCGTGGAAATTGTCGGCGATATCGAACTGTTTTGTCGTGAAACCCAGACGCCGGTCGTTGCGATTACCGGGTCGAACGGCAAAAGCACCGTGACCACGCTGGTCGGTGAAATGGCGAAAGCCGCCGGTTGGCGCGTGGGCGTCGGTGGCAATATTGGTTTGCCGGTGCTGACGATGCTGGATCACGAATACGATTTGTTTGTGCTGGAGCTTTCTAGCTTCCAGCTCGAAACCACGCACAGTCTGCATGCGGCGGCGGCCACCATTCTCAACGTGACTGAAGATCATATGGATCGCTATCCGTTTGGTTTGCAGCAATACCGTGCGGCAAAACTGAAAGTGTATGAAAACGCCGCGCTATGTGTCGTCAATGCCGATGACGCCCTGACCATGCCGGTGCGTGGCGCGGATAAACGCTGCGTAAGCTTTGGTGTCGATGTGGGGGATTATCATCTGACCCGCCAGCAGGACGATATCTGGCTGCGTGTTCGTGGCGAAAAAGTCCTGAATACCCGTGAGATGCCGCTGACCGGCCGTCACAACTACACCAATGCGCTGGCGGCACTGGCGCTGGCGGATGCTGTTGGTATTCCACATGCTTCCAGCCTGAAGGCTCTGACGACCTTTACCGGTCTGGCTCATCGTTTCCAGGTCGCCTGGCAGCATAACGGCGTGCGCTGGATAAACGATTCTAAAGCGACCAACGTCGGCAGCACCGAAGCGGCACTGAACGGGCTTCACGTCGATGGCACGCTGCATCTGTTACTGGGCGGCGACGGAAAATCTGCTGATTTCTCACCGCTGACGCGTTACCTGCAGGGCGATAACCTGCGTATTTACTGCTTCGGTCGTGACGGTGCAGAGCTGGCGGATTTGCGTCCTGAGGTGTCTTCTCTGTTTGAGACGATGGAACAGGCGATGCGGGATATCAGTACGCACGTGGCTTCCGGCGACATGGTTTTACTGTCGCCAGCCTGCGCGAGTCTGGATCAGTTCCGCAGTTTTGAACAACGTGGTGATGTCTTTACCGCACTGGCGAAGGAGCTGGGTTGATGCGGATCCGTATCCCGGGGCTGAGCCTGGTCGGCAAATTTAATGACTGGGTGATGGGTGCCAAAGAAAGCGACTCCGTCACGCTGGTGCTGTACGACCGAACATTGCTGTGGCTGACCTTTGGTCTGGCGATCGTCGGCTTTGTGATGGTGACCTCGGCGTCCATGCCGATTGGTCAGCGTCTGGCAGACGACCCGTTTTTGTTTGCGAAACGTGATGCTATCTATCTCGGGCTGGCGTTTGGTTTATCGCTGGTGACACTGCGTGTGCCGATGGCTGTCTGGCAGAAATACAGCAACGTTTTGCTGCTGCTGTCAGTGATTATGTTGCTGGTGGTGCTGGTTGTGGGTAGCTCGGTAAACGGCGCATCGCGCTGGATTTCCCTCGGGCCACTGCGTATTCAGCCCGCCGAATTCTCGAAGTTGTCACTGTTCTGCTATCTCGCCAGTTATCTGGTGCGCAAAGTGGATGAAGTGCGCAGTAACTTCTGGGGCTTCTGTAAACCGATGGGCGTGATGGTCGTGCTGGCTGTGTTGCTGCTGGCTCAGCCTGACCTCGGTACCGTGGTTGTGCTGTTCATCACCACGCTGGCGATGCTGTTTCTGGCAGGGGCGAAAATGTGGCAGTTCCTGGCCATTATCGGCTCGGGCGTGTTCGCTGTTGTGCTGCTGGTGCTTGCTGAACCGTACCGTATGCGCCGCGTGACATCCTTCTGGAATCCGTGGGCAGATCCGTTCGGCAGCGGTTACCAGTTAACCCAGTCACTGATGGCGTTTGGCCGGGGTGAGTTCTGGGGACAAGGTTTAGGAAATTCAGTTCAGAAACTGGAATATTTACCGGAAGCGCATACCGACTTTATCTTCTCTATTTTGGGCGAAGAACTGGGGTATTTCGGTGTGGTTTTAGCCCTGTTGATGGTATTCTTCGTCGCTTTTCGTGCGATGTCTATCGGGCGTCGTGCATTAGAAATCGACCAGCGTTTTTCAGGCTTTTTAGCCTGTTCAATCGGCGTCTGGTTCAGTTTTCAGGCACTGGTCAACGTGGGCGCGGCGGCAGGTATGTTGCCAACCAAAGGTCTGACACTGCCGCTGATCAGTTACGGTGGTTCGAGCCTGATCATTATGTCGACGGCAATCGTGTTATTGCTGCGAGTGGATTTTGAAACGCGGCTGGCAAAAGCCCAGGCGTTTGTAAGGAGTGCCCGATGAGTGGCAATACCCGGCGTTTAATGGTGATGGCTGGCGGTACCGGCGGGCATGTTTTCCCCGGACTTGCCGTGGCACATCATCTTATCGCGCAAGGTTGGGAAGTTCGCTGGCTGGGTACAGCAGACCGGATGGAAGCGGATTTGGTGCCAAAACACGGCATCGAGATTGATTTCATTAAAATCGCCGGATTGCGTGGGAAAGGTCTGAAAGCGCAACTCACCGCCCCGGTTCGCATATATCATGCGTGGCGTCAGGCGAAGGCCATCATGAAAAAGTTTCAGCCCGATGTGGTGTTAGGCATGGGCGGTTATGTGTCAGGCCCTGGCGGTCTGGCGGCATGGTCACTGGGTATTCCGGTGGTTCTGCATGAACAAAACGGCATTGCGGGCATGACCAATAAAGGCTTGTCTCACATTGCGACCAAAGTGTTGCAGGCGTTTCCCGGTGCTTTTCCGAAGGCCGATGTGGTGGGGAATCCGGTACGTACCGACGTGCTGGCGCTGGAATTACCGCAAACCCGCCTTGCCGGACGCGAAGGCCCGATCCGAGTTTTAGTCATCGGCGGCAGTCAGGGCGCGCGCGTGCTGAATCAGAGCATGCCGGAAGTGGCGGCGCTGATGGGTGAAAAAATTACGTTGTGGCATCAGGTCGGAAAAGGTGCGCTGGCGTCAGTGAATCAGGCTTACGAAAAGGCCGGTCAGACGCAGCATAACGTTACCGAATTCATTGATGACATGGCAGAGGCGTATGCCTGGGCTGATGTGGTCGTTTGCCGTTCCGGCGCATTAACGGTCAGTGAAATTGCCGCTGCAGGCTTACCGGCAATCTTTGTGCCTTTTCAGCATAAAGATCGCCAGCAGTACTGGAACGCACTGCCGCTGGAAAAAGCCGGTGCCGCAAAGATTATCGAACAGAAAGATTTTAGTGCCGCAGCCGTCGCTGATCTGATGGCCGGATGGGACAGAACCCATCTGATGGAAATGGCGATGGCCGCACGTGCCGCCGCCATTCCCGATGCGACCGAGCGTGTTGCCGCAGAAGTGGTTGCCGCAAGCAAAAAATGAAATTGAACGGGCCACGCAGTGTGTGGTCCCAGCCGTAAGAAACGGATTAATCAGTAACCTGAAATAGTGAATAAAAACGTGAATACACAACAATTGGCGAAACTGCGTACCTTCGTGCCCGAGATGCATCGTGTCCGGCACATTCACTTTGTTGGCATCGGTGGTGCCGGCATGGGTGGTATCGCCGAAGTGTTGGCCAATGAAGGCTATCAGATCAGCGGTTCTGATTTAGCACCGAACGCAGTGACACAGCAACTGACGGCTCTGGGCGCGACGATTTATTTTAATCACCGTCCTGAGAACGTGCTGGATGCCAGCGTGGTGGTGGTATCCACGGCGATCTCTTCCGATAACCCGGAAATCGTTGCCGCACGCGAAGCCCGTATTCCGGTGATCCGCCGCGCGGAAATGCTCGCTGAGCTGATGCGTTTTCGTCACGGCATCGCCGTGGCAGGTACGCACGGTAAAACGACCACCACCGCGATGGTCACCAGTATTTATGCTGAAGCCGGTCTGGATCCGACGTTCGTTAACGGCGGACTGGTGAAAGCGGCAGGCACCCATGCGCGTCTGGGCTCAAGCCGTTTTCTGATTGCAGAAGCAGATGAAAGTGATGCGTCGTTCCTGCATCTGCAACCGATGGTGGCGATTGTGACCAACATCGAAGCGGATCATATGGATACGTATCAGGGTGACTTTGAAATCCTGAAGCAAACGTTCATTAATTTCCTGCACAACCTGCCATTCTACGGACGTGCAGTGATGTGTATCGATGATCCGGTGATCCGTGAGCTGATCCCGCGGGTTGGTCGTCACATGACCACATACGGCTTCAGCGAAGATGCGGATGTGATCATTGAAAATTACCGTCAGGTTGGCGCGCAGGGGCATTTTACCTTGCGTCGTCAGGACCTGCCGCTGATCAGTGTGACGCTGAATGCGCCGGGCCGTCATAACGCCTTAAACGCTGCGGCAGCGGTGGCAGTCGCCACCGATGAGAACATCAGTGATGACGCAATTTTGCGTGCGCTGGCAGGCTTCCAGGGTACCGGACGTCGTTTCGATTTCCTCGGCGAATATGCGCTGGCGAATGTGAACGGCAAAAGCGGTAGTGCGATGCTGGTCGATGACTATGGTCACCATCCGACTGAAGTGGATGCAACCATCAAAGCTGCACGTGCGGGCTGGGCGAGCAAGCGTCTGGTGATGATTTTCCAGCCGCACCGTTATACCCGTACCCGTGATTTGTACGATGATTTCGCCAATGTGCTTTCGCAGGTGGATGTGCTGATCATGCTTGATGTCTATCCGGCGGGTGAAGCACCGATTCCGGGCGCAGACAGCCGTTCGTTGTGCCGCACTATCCGCGCACGCGGCAAACTGGATCCGATTTTGGTTTCTGATATTGAAGCCGTGCCGGAAAGTCTGGCGCAGATCCTCGAAGGTGACGATTTAGTTCTGGTTCAGGGCGCCGGTAATGTTGGCAGAGTGGCCCGCAAATTGGCTGATCAAAAGCTGCAACCAGTGAAGAAAGGTGAAGAACATCATGTCTGAGAAAGTCGCAGTATTGTTGGGTGGTACTTCCGCAGAACGCGATGTGTCATTACAGTCAGGCGCCGCGGTGCTGGCCGGCTTGCGTGAATCCGGTGTGGATGCCCACGGCATTGATACCAAAACGTTTAATGTGGCGCTTCTCAAAGAAGAAGGGTTCAGCAAAGTCTTTATCGCACTGCACGGTCGCGGTGGTGAGGACGGCACGTTGCAGGGACTACTGGAGCAAATCGGTTTGCCGTATACCGGCAGCGGCGTGATGGCCTCTGCGCTGACCATGGATAAGTTCCGCACCAAGCTGGTGTGGCAGGCTCTGGGATTACCGGTCGCCCCGTTTGTGGCACTGCATCGTTCGCAAATCGAAGCGGCAGGGCAGGGCGCGCTGGCAGCAAAAATCGCTGAATTAGGCCTGCCGGTGATCGTCAAACCAAGCCGCGAAGGTTCCAGCGTCGGGATGAGCAAAGTGACTACTGAAAAAGAGTTGCTGCCAGCCCTGCAGGAAGGCTTCCGACATGACGATAACGTACTGATCGAAAAATGGCTGAGCGGCCCGGAATACACAGTAGCCATCGTGGGCGATCAGGTGATGCCCTCGATCCGTATCCAGCCAGCCGGAACGTTTTACGACTATCAGGCAAAATATCTGTCTGATGAAACACAATATTTTTGCCCGAGCGGCTTAAGTGAAGCACAGGAGCAGCAGTTGTCTGCACTGGCCTTGCAGGCTTATCAGGCGCTCGATTGCAGCGGCTGGGGACGGGTTGACGTCATGCAGGACGGTGATGGCAGCTTTAACCTGCTGGAAGTGAATACCTCGCCGGGCATGACCAGCCACAGTCTGGTGCCGATGGCGGCGAAACATTCCGGACTGAGTTTCCCGCAACTCGTATTCCGTATTCTGGAACTGGCTGACTGATATGTCTCAAGCCGCCCTGAATACCCGAGAGCGTGAGACGGCCGAGAACAATGGCCGTCGCAGTAACGGTGGCCAGCTGGCAGGGATCGTGTTTCTGTTGCTGGTAGTAGGAACGATTTTATGGAGTGCGTGGGCCGTTGTTGGCTGGATGCAGGATGCGAACCGATTGCCGTTGTCCCAGTTAGTGGTGACCGGAGAACGGCATTACACGACCAACGATGATATTCGTCAGGCGATTCTGTCCTTAGGGGCACCAGGAACGTTCATGACGCAGGATGTAAACGTCATTCAGCAGCAGATAGAGCGTTTACCCTGGATAAAACAGGTCAGCGTACGCAAGCAATGGCCGAATGAACTGAAGATACATCTGGTGGAGTATGTGCCGGTCGCACACTGGAATGATTTGCACATGGTTGATGCCGGGGGCAAATCTTTCAGCATACCCGCCGAGCGTATGGTCAAACAGAAAATGCCGTTGCTTTACGGTCCGGAAGGCAGCGAACAGGATGTTTTGCTGGGTTTTCAAACGATGAGTCAGGCGCTGGCCGCCGGCAAGTTCACGTTGAAAGCAGTGGCAATGAGTGCACGTCACTCGTGGCAGTTAACTCTGGATAATGACGTCCGGCTGGAATTGGGCAGAGATGACCGGATGGGGCGTTTACAACGTTTTATCGAACTCTACCCGCGATTCCAGCAACAGGCAGAAGCCGATAAGAAGCGCATCACTTATGTCGATTTACGTTATGACAGCGGTGCGTCAGTAGGTTGGGCGCCAGAGTTTATTGACCAGCAAAACAGTAATCAGCAACAGAATCAGGCACAGGCTAAACAACAATGATCAAGTCGACGGACAGAAAACTGGTAGTTGGGCTGGAGATCGGTACGGCAAAGGTCGCCGCATTGGTGGGGGAAGTTCTGCCCGATGGCATGGTCAATATTATCGGCGTGGGCAGTTGCCCATCCCGTGGCATGGACAAGGGTGGCGTGAATGATCTGGAATCGGTGGTGAAGTGCGTACAGCGCGCCATCGATCAGGCTGAACTGATGGCAGATTGCCAGATTTCCTCTGTTTACCTTGCTTTGTCTGGTAAACATATCAGTTGTCAGAATGAAATAGGGATGGTTCCTATTTCAGAAGAGGAAGTCACGCAGGAAGATGTAGAGAACGTTGTGCATACCGCGAAATCGGTCCGCGTACGTGACGAACATCGGGTACTGCATGTGATCCCTCAGGAATATGCCATTGATTATCAGGAAGGGATTAAAAACCCGGTCGGACTTTCCGGCGTGCGTATGCAAGCCAAGGTTCACCTGATTACCTGCCATAACGATATGGCGAAGAACATTGTGAAGGCGGTTGAACGCTGTGGCTTAAAAGTTGACCAGCTGATTTTTGCCGGTCTGGCGGCCAGTTATGCGGTTCTGACCGAAGATGAACGCGAATTAGGCGTCTGTGTTGTCGATATTGGTGGTGGAACCATGGATATCGCGGTTTATACCGGCGGCGCACTACGTCATACTAAGGTTATCCCTTATGCAGGGAATGTGGTCACCAGCGACATCGCTTATGCGTTTGGTACGCCACCGACTGATGCCGAAGCCATCAAAGTTCGCCACGGTTGTGCATTAGGGTCGATTGTCGGCAAAGACGAAAACGTCGAAGTGCCGAGCGTCGGTGGACGTCCACCACGCAGTCTGCAACGTCAGACACTGGCTGAAGTGATCGAGCCTCGTTACACAGAATTGCTGAATTTAGTGAACGACGAAATTTTGCAATTGCAGGAGCAGTTACGTCAGCAAGGCGTAAAACATCATCTGGCCGCCGGTATTGTTCTGACAGGCGGTGCAGCACAAATTGATGGTCTGGCAGCTTGTGCGCAGCGGGTATTCCATACCCAGGTGCGTATCGGGCAACCCCTGAACATCACCGGGCTGACAGATTATGCGCAGGAACCTTACTACTCAACGGCTGTAGGGCTGCTGCACTACGGGAAGGAGTCTCACCTGAGCGGTGAGGCCGAAGTGGAAAAACGCGCCTCAGTGGGCAACTGGTTCAAACGAATCAACAGCTGGCTGAGAAAAGAGTTTTAATGTTTTAACAACGGGATCATGCTGTTAAGGTTTTTGATCCCGACGCGACAGGCACAAAACGGAGAGAAACTATGTTTGAACCTATGGAACTGACCAATGACGCGGTGATTAAAGTCATCGGCGTCGGCGGTGGCGGTGGCAACGCTGTCGAACACATGGTGCGTGAGCGCATCGAAGGTGTTGAATTCTTTGCCGTTAACACAGACGCTCAGGCGTTGCGTAAAACGGCAGTAGGCCAGACGATTCAGATCGGTAGTGGTATTACCAAAGGTCTGGGTGCTGGTGCGAACCCGGAAGTGGGTCGCAATTCTGCTGAAGAAGACCGTGAAGCCCTGCGCGCTGCGCTTGAAGGTGCTGACATGGTCTTTATCGCAGCGGGCATGGGCGGCGGTACCGGGACCGGTGCAGCGCCAGTGGTTGCTGAAGTAGCTAAAGATTTAGGTATTCTGACCGTTGCTGTGGTGACTAAGCCTTTCAACTTTGAAGGCAAAAAGCGCATGGCATTCGCGGAGCAGGGTATCGCTGAACTGTCCAAACATGTGGACTCCCTGATCACCATCCCGAACGACAAGCTGTTAAAAGTTCTGGGTCGCGGTATCTCTCTGCTGGACGCCTTCGGTGCGGCCAACGACGTGCTGAAAGGTGCGGTGCAGGGTATCGCTGAACTGATCACCCGTCCGGGTCTGATGAACGTCGACTTCGCCGACGTGCGTACCGTGATGTCCGAAATGGGTTATGCCATGATGGGCTCCGGTGTGGCATGCGGTGAAGACCGTGCTGAAGAAGCCGCTGAAATGGCGATTTCCAGCCCGTTACTGGAAGACATCGATTTGTCCGGCGCGCGCGGCGTTCTGGTCAACATCACTGCGGGCTTCGACCTGCGTCTGGATGAATTCGAAACCGTGGGTAACACTATCCGTGCTTTCGCATCCGACAATGCGACCGTGGTGATCGGGACTTCCCTTGACCCAGAAATGAATGACGAATTGCGTGTTACCGTGGTGGCAACCGGCATCGGCATGGACAAACGTCCTGAGATCACACTGGTGACCAATAAGCCTGCCAGCCAGCCGGTTATGGACCATCGTTACCAGCAGCACGGGATGTCTCCGTTGCCGCAGGAAACGAAGCCAGCTGCCAAAGTGGTGAATGATCAAAGCGCGCAATCTAATAAAGAGCCCGACTATTTGGACATCCCGGCCTTCCTGCGTAAGCAGGCAGACTAGTCCGAATTGTAGGATCTCCGCTCTTTGTGCTAAACTGTCCCGCCGACCTTAAGGTATGCTTAGGTCGGTTGGATGGATAACATTGCGAGATAAATACGATGATCAAACAACGTACATTAAAACGTATCGTTCAGGCGACGGGCGTCGGTTTGCATACCGGCAAGAAAGTCACCCTGACTCTGCGTCCTGCACCGGCAAATACCGGGGTCATCTATCGTCGCACTGACTTGAATCCACCGGTTGATTTCCCGGCAGATGCAAAATCCGTGCGTGATACCATGCTCTGTACTTGCCTGGTTAATGAGCATGACGTACGCATTTCTACGGTAGAACACCTTAATGCGGCATTAGCGGGCCTGGGCATTGATAACATTGTTATCGAAGTCGATGCGCCTGAAGTGCCGATTATGGACGGTAGTGCTGCACCTTTCGTCTATCTGTTGATGGATGCAGGGATTGAAGAACTGAACAGCGCGAAGAAATTCCTGCGCATCAAAGACACTGTGCGTGTTGAAGACGGTGATAAATGGGCTGAGTTCAAACCTTTCAATGGTTTCTCTCTCGACTTCACTATCGACTTCAATCACCCGGCGATTGATTCCAGTTCACAGCGCTACAAAATGAACTTCTCCGCTGAAGCATTTGTTCGCCAAATTAGCCGCGCACGTACTTTTGGTTTCATGCGTGATATCGAGTACCTGCAGTCACGTGGTTTGTGCCTGGGTGGCAGCTTTGATTGCGCGATTGTTGTGGATGATTACCGCGTGCTTAACGAAGATGGTCTGCGTTTTGAAGATGAATTCGTTCGTCACAAAATGCTGGATGCTATCGGTGACCTGTTCATGTGTGGGCATAACATCATTGGTGCGTTTACCGCATTCAAGTCTGGCCACGCGTTGAACAACAAGTTATTGCAAGCGGTATTGGCTAAGCAGGAAGCCTGGGAATTAGTGACGTTCCAGGATGAGGCAGAAATGCCACTGGCTTTTAAAGCACCGTCTACAGTATTGGCGTAATCGGTACTGATATTACTTATTACGACTGGTTGGCTTGGCACTCTCTCCGGCCAATTCAGCCAGTCGTTCTAACGCTTTTCTGAGTTTCTCCGGGCTACGGCTCGCCAGTCCTCTTAATTCTTCCGCACTCTGCGCACTCAAGTGTCTCACCGGCATCGATTCAGACGCGATCGCTTTATTTTTAATCGCGATCTGCGAAGCATTTTCCATTTTCGCCATGAGCGAAGGATTAATCCTGATGTCGATTGATGACAATGATGGTAGAATTTGCGCTCGAAGTGCAGAGAGTAATGCGGGTTGTTCATAGCGTAATCGCATCATCCAGCTGGCATTAGCTATTTCAAGCACTAACACTCCCTGTCGATAATTACCGACGCGACACCATGGTTGCATGGGTGCCGGTAGCAGACCTTTCACTGCGCGGTTGAGTTTCAGTAACGCCGCAGCGCGCTGTTGAACAATACGCAGCGGGCTTTGTTCAGTCGAAGAGGCATCATCGAACAGGATATCTAATAATTGTGGGCGACTATCGCGCATGATGGGCTCCGGCGGATTGTAAACTTGTGATTGGCATTCTAAATCGTTGGCGACAATTTGGCAGAAGGTATTTTTGGCCGCATCTCCTGTTGGGGATGGTCGCGGCTAGCCTTGGCGTGTCAACGAACCTGTCGCAAACGGAACTGCCTGCGGTTTCCAATACGTCCTCAAGTCTAAACCGTCTTAACATCAGCAGTACAGGGCTGAGTAATCTTGCGTTACTCCAGGCGAACCGCCGCCCGTCTTTTGGTGTGGATTACTGGCAACAGCATGCATTACGCACGGTCATCCGTCATCTTTCTTTTGCTCTGGCCCCGCAGGTGGTTTACACCGTTGCGCAGCCGGAAGCCAAAATTCAGCAGGCCGAACCGCTGCATGTGCAGCAGCTTGCCCTGCTGGTTACCCTAAATGCCTTACTGACTCATGAGTCTAAACCACCGGTTATCATTCGTCAGACGCAACAACCTTTCCTCCCTCTTGCTTCATCGCATCAAACCGGCCTGTGGTTAGCACAGGTGCAAGGCATTCGTGCCGGCCCGGCCACTCTGATTTAACAGACTGTCACTTTAAACTCTATTTATAAATCAACAAATTATTGGCTGCATCTGGTGGCCTCCAAGAGATATTAAGCATTATGTTAATCAAATTATTGACCAAAGTTTTTGGTAGTCGTAACGACCGTACATTGCGCCGCATGCGTAAAGTGGTTGAACTGATCAACCGCATGGAACCTGACATTCAAAAGCTGACTGATGAGCAGCTGCAGGCGAAAACCAATGAATTCCGCGAGCGTCTGGCTAAAGGTGAAGTGCTTGAAAACCTGATCCCGGAAGCCTTTGCGGTGGTGCGTGAATCCAGTAAACGTGTGTTTGGCATGCGTCACTTCGACGTGCAGCTGCTGGGCGGTATGGTACTGAACGAACGTTGCATCGCAGAAATGCGTACCGGTGAAGGTAAAACGCTGACTGCAACCCTGCCTGCTTATCTGAACGCATTAAGCGGCAAGGGCGTTCACGTTGTGACCGTCAACGACTACCTCGCACAGCGTGATGCCGAAAACAACCGTCCGTTGTTTGAGTTCCTTGGTCTGAGCATCGGTATCAACTTGCCGGGCATGCCTTCTCCGGCTAAACGCGCTGCTTACGCTGCGGATATTACTTACGGCACAAACAACGAATACGGCTTTGACTACCTGCGTGACAACATGGCGTTCAGCCCTGAAGAACGCGTACAACGCAAACTTCACTACGCGCTGGTGGATGAGGTCGACTCCATCCTGATCGATGAAGCCCGTACCCCGCTGATCATCTCCGGCCCGGCCGAAGACAGCTCAGAAATGTACACCCGTGTAGACAAACTGATCCCTAAACTGATCCGTCAGGAAAAAGAAGATTCCGACACCTTCCAGGGTGAAGGCCACTTCTCTGTTGATGAGAAAGCGCGTCAGGTTCACCTGACAGAACGCGGTCTGGTATTGATTGAAGAATTGCTGGTGGAAGCAGGCATCATGGAAGAGGGCGAATCACTGTATTCCCCGACCAACATTATGCTGATGCACCACGTGACCGCCGCACTGCGCGCGCACGTTCTGTTTACCCGCGATGTTGATTACATCGTGAAAGACGGCGAAGTGATCATCGTCGACGAACACACCGGCCGTACCATGCAGGGGCGTCGCTGGTCCGATGGCCTGCATCAGGCGGTGGAAGCGAAAGAAGGCGTTGATATTCAAAACGAAAACCAGACGCTGGCTTCTATCACTTTCCAGAACTATTTCCGTCTGTACGAAAAACTGGCCGGTATGACCGGTACTGCGGACACTGAAGCATTCGAATTCAGTTCTATCTACAAGCTGGATACCATTGTTGTGCCAACTAACCGCCCTATGGTGCGTAAAGACATGGCCGACCTGGTGTACATGACTGAAATGGAAAAGATTGGCGCGATCATCGAAGATATCCGCCAGTGTACTGCCAAAGGCCAGCCGGTTCTGGTGGGTACGATTTCCATTGAAAAATCCGAAGTGGTGTCTAACGAACTGACCAAAGCGGGCATCGCACACAGCGTTCTGAACGCCAAGTTCCACGCCAAAGAAGCGGATATCGTTGCTCAGGCAGGTCAGCCAAGTGCTGTTACTATCGCCACCAACATGGCCGGTCGTGGTACCGATATCGTGCTGGGCGGCAGCTGGCAGGTTGAAGTGGAAAACATGGGCGAAGACGTCACTGACGAGCAAATCGCTGAAATCAAAGCCGCGTGGCAGATCCGCCACGACGCGGTTCTGGCTTCAGGTGGTCTGCACATCATTGGTACCGAGCGTCATGAATCCCGCCGTATCGATAACCAGTTGCGCGGCCGTGCGGGTCGTCAGGGTGATGCCGGTTCATCCCGCTTCTACCTGTCTATGGAAGATGCCCTGATGCGTATCTTCGCCTCAGACCGTGTTTCCAGCATGATGCGCAAACTGGGTATGAAACCGGGCGAAGCGATTGAGCACCCATGGGTGACCAAAGCGATTGCCAATGCGCAACGCAAAGTAGAAAGCCGTAACTTCGATATCCGTAAGCAATTACTGGAATACGATGATGTGGCAAGCGATCAGCGTCGTGCTATCTACAGCCAGCGTAACGAACTGCTGGACGTATCTGACGTGAGCGAAACCATTGCCAGCATCCGTGAAGATGTGTTCAAGGCAACCATCGACAGCTACATTCCGCCACAGTCTCTGGAAGAAATGTGGGATGTGCAGGGTCTGCAAGAGCGCCTGAAGAAAGACTTCGAACTCGACATGCCGATTGCTGAATGGCTGGATAAAGAACCTGAATTGCACGAAGAAACCCTGCGCGAACGCATCATGGAAATCGCGAAAGAATCTTACGCACGCAAAGAAGAAGTGGTCGGCGCTGAAATGATGCGTAACTTCGAGAAAGGCGTGATGCTGCAAACACTGGATTCCCTGTGGAAAGAGCATCTGGCGGCAATGGATTACCTGCGTCAGGGCATCCACTTACGCGGCTATGCGCAGAAAGATCCTAAGCAGGAATACAAGCGTGAATCCTTCGCGATGTTTGCTGCCATGCTGGAATCCCTGAAATACGAAGTGATCAGCGTGCTGAGCAAAGTTCAGGTGCGTATGCCTGAAGAAGTGGAAGCGATGGAAATTCAGCGTCGTGAAGAAGCTGAGCGTCTGGCTCGCCAGCAGCAGCTTAGCCATCAGGATCAGCTGGAAATCGAAGTGGCTGAAGCGGCGCGTCTTGCCTCATCTGGCGACCGCAAAGTCGGTCGTAATGATCTCTGCCCATGCGGTTCCGGTAAAAAATACAAACAATGCCATGGCAGCCTGCAAAAGTAAGATCTCGGGCTAAGTCATCGTGTTAATCTTGAAGGCGGCGTAATTGCCGCCTTTATTTTTGTCTTAAAAGTCCCCATAAGAACAGTCATTGAGTCAGCGGAAAGGTGGAAACTGTGACGCTTAAACAACTGAATATCGCCGCAGGCATTATCCGTAATGCCGGCAATGAAATCTTTATCACTCAGCGTGATGCTTCGTCACATATGGCGGGTTTCTGGGAATTTCCGGGCGGTAAGATTGAAGCGGGCGAAACGCCGGAGCAGGCAGTTATTCGTGAATTGCATGAAGAAGTCGGTATTGATGCGAAATCTCCTGTGCTGCTGAAAACACTGGAGCATCGCTTCCCGGATCGCATCATTACGCTCTATTTCTTTCTGGTGGAAGAGTGGCAGGGCGAGCCGTATGGTAAAGAAGGACAACCGAAGCGCTGGATTGCGCAGTCCGATTTGAAAGAGGAGGAATTTCCTCCTGCCAACGAAGCCATTGTGACTGCGCTCAAAAATAATCAGTACTGATGACGTCTGAAATATAAGAACATATTGAAAAGGGGCCAACGCCCCTTTTGCTTACCTCATACCTGCGTTAAATCTCTTCTTCGCTCCAGTCATCCAGATCGTTCACATCCCCTTTGCTTGGAATGCGTTTTTCTTCATCGGCCCATTCGCCGAGATCGATTAACTGGCAACGTTTGGAGCAGAAAGGGCGGAAAGGACTTTCTTCGCCCCACACCACGATTTTCTGACAGGTCGGGCAATTTACTTCAATGATTTCAGGGTCCATTTGCAACTCCTAGCAGCAGGCAAGTTCAAAATTCAGTCGCGCGGGAACCACGCCATGTTCGCTGTCGAGTGGTAAGAAGCGAATGGCATAACGGGTTTTATGCCCGGATACTTGCGGATAAAGTTGGTTTTCCATCGAGAGCTGCAATCGTAACAGATCTGCGCCTTCGGCGTTGTCCTGGAAAAAGCCATTCAGGCTGATTTGATTGCGGAATGCACCCGACTGGCGGATCAGACCTAACACCATGGTCAGTGAATTATGCAGCGGTGCCAGCGTTTCCAGCCAGTTTTGCACTTCACGATCCCGTTGTGCCTGTGCCAGATGCAGCCAGATATGCAGCGTCGGTAAATCGAAACTGCAACAACCGCCGGGAATACTCAGACGCTGGCGAACCAGTGCAATCAGACGATCCTCTTTCAGTGCCTGGCCAATTCGCGGCGCTTTCATCAGCACGGACGCGCATTGCTTGAGTTCAGCGCGCAGCCCGTCAATCCGGGATAAATCTACGCCGGGGACGTCCTTCCATTGCGATAATTTTTGCTGCTGACGTTCCAGCTCTTTCAGTAAGTCAGTGCGCACTTCACCGCGTTCCAGTACATCGAGTAAATCCGATACCGTGCGGAAAAACAGCAGGGCAGAAGCCACGGCAGTGATCTGCGCATTGGAATGCATCTGTTGTAACAAAAATTCGATGCGCAACCAGGTACGCATTTTCTCATTCAGTGGATGTTCAAAGAGAACGGTTGCAGCTACATCAGTCATGCTTGGCAATATCCTGTCTGTTTACTCACGCCGAAAGTTGTAAATAGCGGCGATGTAATAGGGCAACACGCGGTTCGATCGTTTCAGGAGCGCCGCTGTTATCAATAATGTCATCTGCACAGGCCAGACGCTTTTCACGGCTGACCTGTGCAGCAAGAATACTTTCAGCCTGCTGGCGGCTGATGCCGTCGCGCGACATCGTGCGAGCAAGCTGTGTTTGCGGGTCAACGTCGACAACCAGCACGCGATTGGCCTGCGCCTGTAATCCGTTTTCAACCAGCAGCGGCACCACCCAGAGCACATAGGGCGATTCAGCCTGCGCAATCAGCTTCTGCGTTCTGGCGTGAATAATGGGATGAAGCAATGCGTTAACCCACTCTTTCTCCACCGGGTACGTGAAAATACGTTCCCGTAACGCCGGACGGTTCAGCGAACCATCAGCGAGAAGAATACTTTCGCCAAATCGTGCAGTCAGAGCATCCAGAGCCGGTTCGCCGGGGGCGACAACCTGACGGGCAATGATATCAGCATCGACAATATTTACGCCGTGGCGGGCAAAGTTTTCGGCGACGGTACTTTTCCCGCTACCGATCCCCCCTGTCAATGCAACGATATAGCTCATACTGATGCTCAGAAAAAATTAGTTAGGTAAATGATAAAGAGATTATGAGTAAGTGCAAGCCGCTGTCGTCTTGGTTTTTCATGCGAAAATTATTCAGCTGCACAATCAAAAGTCTGTGATGTGAGTTGTAAAAGCCATCTTGCCGTTGTCATTTTCCTGTGTATGATAAAACCACTGGAAAGGGTGTCTAAAAATGTGTTGTACACCCTAGCGACCCGTCGCCAAACCAGGACAAACCCGTCATGCGCATTGAAGAAGATTTGAAGTTAGGTTTCAAAGACGTACTTATCCGCCCTAAACGTTCTACCCTCAAAAGCCGTTCCGAAGTTGAACTGGAGCGCACATTTACATTCAAACACTCTGGTATCAGCTGGTCGGGCACGCCAATTATTGCCGCGAACATGGACACCGTCGGAACATTCCGCATGGCGACCGTGCTGTCATCTTTTGGCCTCCTCACCGCCGTACATAAGCACTACACCGTAGAGCAATGGCAGGCTTTCGTCACCTCGTCGGATGAATCCGTCCTGCGCAATGTGATGGTGTCTACCGGTACGTCAGAAGCGGATTTCGTCAAAACACTGCAAATTCTTGCTCTCTCGCCGCTGCTGAAATTTGTTTGTCTGGATGTGGCTAACGGCTATTCCGAACATTTCGTGGAATTCCTGCAACGCGTACGCGAAGCCTGCCCGGATAAAGTTATTTGCGCAGGCAATGTTGTCACCGGTGAAATGGTGGAAGAGCTGATCCTTTCAGGCGCGGATATCGTAAAAGTCGGCATCGGTCCGGGTTCAGTGTGTACGACCCGTGTAAAAACCGGCGTGGGCTATCCGCAACTTTCCGCCGTTATCGAATGTGCTGATGCTGCACACGGTCTGGGCGGTCAGATTGTCAGTGATGGCGGTTGTGCCGTACCGGGTGACGTCGCGAAAGCCTTCGGTGGCGGTGCCGATTTCGTTATGCTTGGCGGTATGCTGGCCGCGCATGAAGAATGTGAAGGCACAGTTGTCGAAGAGAACGGCGAAAAATTCATGCTCTTCTATGGCATGAGTTCCGAATCGGCCATGAAACGCCACGTCGGCGGCGTTGCAGAATACCGTGCAGCAGAAGGTAAAACGGTCAAACTGCCTCTGCGTGGTCCGGTTGAAAACACCGTGCGTGACATTCTGGGTGGATTGCGTTCTGCCTGTACTTACGTCGGTGCTGAGCGTTTGAAAGAACTGACCAAACGCACAACCTTTATCCGCGTAGCAGAGCAGGAAAACCGCCTGTTCGGCAGCAAGTAAGCGATCCTCATCATGGCGGCGGAACTTGTTTTCGCCGCTTTGTCACCCGTTGATTTTGCACTGATTTTATCCCATCACCGATCCCAGCTGGAATATCGGCAAATACATGGCAATCACCAGCCCGCCAACAATAATCCCCATCACCGCCATCAACACCGGCTCAATCGTTTGTGCCAGGGTATCCGCCAGTGAGTTGGCTTTGTCGTGATGTAATTGCGCCAGCTTCAGTAACAGCTCGTCCAGAGAACCGGACTCCTCGCCGATCTTTATTAACTGATGGCAAAGTGTCGGGAACAGCGGCGACTGAATAAAGGCACTGTGTAAAGGCGTGCCCTGCATGATTTTCTCGCGTATCTCGCTGAGAGCCGCCTGAAAATGCAGATTAGACATCGACGCAGAGGCTGCCGCCAGTCCGGTAATTAAGGTCATTCCGGCATGTTGCGTCATTGCCAGCGTTTGAAATATCTGGCTGAGGCAACTGTCTGTTACCAGTCGTGACGTCAGAGGTAACCTGAGCAGTAACATTTGCTCCCGCCACTTCCAGCGCGTATGCGGATGCAGTTTTTGCCGATAGGCAATACAAGCTGCCAGCAGCAGGCCCGTGAGCCACGGACCGGTGCGTATCAACGCATCAGAGGCACTGACCAGCATGCGTGTAAACCACGGCAGTTGGGCATCAAAAGAGGCATAGATTTTGGCAAATTCCGGCAGCACCAACGTCAGCATCAGCAGGGTTACAACCGTTGCGATAACGCAGACGATCAGCGGATAGCGCAGCGCTTTTTTCACTTTGCTTCTTAATTCAGCCTGTTGTTCCTGCTGAGCGGCAAGTTGCAGACAGCATTTATCCAGTTGCCCTGTCAGTTCGCCGACAGAAATTATCTGCCGGTAAATATCAGGAAATACATCCGGATAAATCCCCAGCATGGCTGACAGGGGCTTTCCTTCCCGTACGCCTTTGGCAATATTCCCCATGACGCATTGCCAGGCCGGTTTGCTATGCTCATTTGCCAGCAGTGTCAGGCTGTTGACCAGAGGCAAACCCGCCTGAAGCAAAGTCGCAAGCTGCCGGACAAACGCAACGCGCTCCGGATTTTTCCAGAATCCTCTGCCAAGCCGCTGCCTCATGCGGATGTTTAGCGGCTGTAACCCAGCAGCAAAAAGTTGCTGGTAAATGTCGTCTTTGCCCGACTCAATGTTGTGGCCCTGCTGAATATTTCCCTGAGCGTCGATGGCCTGCCAGTGATATAACCGCCACGTTTGAGAAACATCAGCAGTGCTGTTCATGCGCCGGAACCTTCGCCGGTCACGCGATAAAGTTCCTCAAGAGAGGTGATCCCTTGTTCGACCAGTAACATACCGGCTTCCTGCAAGGTCTTCTGTCCCTGTTCGCGGGCGATTTTACTCAGTTCATCCGCACTCGCTTCGGCGACCAATGCCTGTTGCAGTCTGGGGGTGATATTCAGTACTTCATAAATGCCAGTCCGTCCGTAATAGCCTGAAAAGCATTGATGGCATCCGGCAGGCAGCCACAGCTGGACAGGGCCGCTCCGGCCATCCGGCCCTTTCTCCACCAACGAAATATGCGGTTTACGGCAATGCGGGCACAGTTTTCGCACCAGCCGTTGTGCAATCACCAGACGTAAGCTGGCCGCAATATGGAAACCTTCAATCCCCATCTGGCGCAGGCGGGTTAATGTCTCGCAGGTGGAATTGGTATGGAGCGTAGAAAGCACCAGATGCCCGGTCTGAGCCGCCTTGACGGCGATCTCGGCCGTTTCTTTATCGCGGATCTCACCCACCATGATCACATCAGGATCCTGACGCAGCAACGCGCGCAGGACGCTGGCGAAGCTGAGATCCGTTTTGCTGTTGATCTGGGTCTGGTTGATGCCACTTACCGGGATCTCGACCGGATCTTCTACGCTGCAAATATTGTGGGTCATCGCGTTCAGATGACGCAGCCCGCTGTAGAGGGTCACCGTTTTTCCGCTGCCTGTCGGGCCGGTTACCAGAATCAGTCCCTGCGGATTTTTGAGCGCGGCTTTGAAATAATCCAGATCGCGGGGCGTGAAACCCAGTTGCGGCATTGAGAGATCTTGCTGTGTCATATGCAGGATCCGCAGCACGATCTTTTCACCATGCAAGGTGGGCAGCGAGGAGATCCGCATCGAATAGCGTTTATTTTGCAGCATGACTGAAAGCTGGCCGTCCTGGGGTAAACGGCGTTCGGCGACGTTCAGTTGCCCCATGATCTTCAGCCGGGCACATACGCCCGCCGCCAGAGAAAATTCGGGGCCGGGAATTTCCTGCAACACACCGTCAATACGTACACGCACCCTGAAGCTGTGCTCATAGGGTTCAAAGTGGATATCCGATGCCCGGCGGGTAATGGCCTGCCTGAGTATCTGATTAAGCACATTGATCACCGGCGCATCACTTTCATCGTTCAGCTCATTGTGTTCATCTCTTGCGCTGGACGGGCGGTTTTCCTCTTCAGTCGCTGCTTTTCCGGCTGCTGCGCTTTCCGGTTGCATGACCTGTTCCAGACGAGCCTGAGGCCAGCGTTCCAGTTGCACTTTTAAGCCGCTGGCAAAGCGCAGTACGTTGCTCAATGTTTCGGTATCCGGCTCTGCTTCATGGCAGGCCACATGAATCATCTGATGGTCACGATGCAATATCACCGCTTTATAACGCTGGCAAAGTGCATCCAGCGAGGCTTCGCTTTGCTGGCGATCGTTGTCGACCGGCGAAACCGGGCGCAGAGGCATATCACTCATTTTGATGCTCCTGTGGTATCAAAGCGGAATACGCTTTCGCAGGCTTCAACCATTGTGGCGCTGCTGGCATGGGAACAGGTTCTGCTCCAGACAATGCCGCCTGCCTGATTATCCAGAACCGGCGTCATCACTACGCTTAGGCCATTCAGTGCCTGCTGACCGGTGAGTGAGATGATCCCTGTGCTGACCTGTATCTGACTGACGTAGCGGCTGGTTGTCGCTGCAGGAATGCCCTGAGAGCCTGCATTGCAACCGGTCAGGGTGCCGGAGTCGATCACACACAATTCAACGCCCGTTTTGTAGGGCACCATGGTTTGCAGCATGTCGGTCAGGGCGGCTTTCTGGATATAGCTTTGATAAGCCGGTATGCCGATGGCGCTGAGGATCGCAATAATCGCGATCACCACCATCAGTTCAATGAGGGTAAATCCTTGTTGCCGGTACATGGCGTTCTCCGTTTTGTAAGACTGCGTTGTTGTTTCTCAGGCAGCAAACTAAACGCAGATAAAACCGGCTTCCAGCACCATCGTCGGTTTTTCCACGATGTCTTCCAGCAAAAAAATGGTGATAAGTCAACGCGACAACTGTTTTGCGTGATGTCTCGCAACAATGAAGATGAGATGAAAAATACGGTGGCGGTCAGAAAGGGAGAGTGCGAAGGTAAGTCTGCAAGATGAAATATCCCGAAGCAGTCGTGTTGCCCCCGGAAAGGAATTCAGGGGCAACAGCGAAGAGCAGGATCAGCTAAAACGCATAGAGAGATCCATGGCACGGACATGCTTGGTCAGCGCACCGACCGAAATATAGTCCACGCCGGTTTCCGCGAATTCACGCAGCGTTTTTTCAGTCACGTTGCCTGACACTTCCAGTAGCGCGCGGCCAGCTGTCAGGGCCACGCCTTCACGCATCATTGGCACGGTGAAGTTATCCAGCATGATAATGTCCGCGCCTGCATCCAGTGCCTGTTGCAGTTCATCGATGGATTCAACTTCCACTTCTACAGGCACTTCAGCATGGATCCACAGTGCGCGTTCCACGGCGGCCTTGATCGAGCCACAGGCGATGATGTGATTTTCTTTGATCAGAAACGCATCGGCCAGACCCAGACGGTGATTGCTGCCGCCACCGCATAACACGGCGTATTTCAGCGCAGTGCGCAGGCCCGGCAGGGTTTTACGCGTATCCAGTAACTGGGTTTTTGTGCCTTCGAGGATCGCCACATAGTGATTCACTTCCGTGGCGACGCCAGAGAGGGTCTGCACGAAATTCAGCGCGGTACGCTCGCCAGTCAGCAGCATGCGTGCAGAGCCTGAAAGTTCACATAAGGTCTGGTTTTCAGAAACGCGATCGCCGTCTTTGACATGCCATTTGACGGTGATTTTATCGCCCGCCAGTTGGGTGAACACCTCGTCCAGCCATTGCTGTCCGCAGAAAATACCGGCTTCGCGGGTAATGATTGTGGCGTTGGCGTTTTTATCTTGTGGCAACAATTGTGCGGTTAAGTCGTTGTTGGCATTGGCTTCACCCCCAAGGTCTTCACCCAGCGCATGGGTCACAAGAGAAGGAATATCATTCTGGATACGTTCGAGTAACTGTGCGCGGCGACTTTCAGGGCTGTAGCTGCGGGTAGACATACAAATACTCCGAAATGGCGGATAAGAAGGACAAAAAAACATGCTACCCTGTTGCTGTGATAAGTACCACCCGAGCACATCATTGAGGTCTTTGATGCACTTAAAACAAGGCTGGATCACCGAAGCCCGGCAAGTTGTTTCCCCTCATTTTGATCTCCGCCCTGAAGATGAAACGCCTTCATTGCTGGTGATCCATAACATCAGTTTACCGCCCGGTAAATTCGGCGGTCCTTATATTGATCAACTGTTTACCGGCACGCTCAATCCGCAGGATGACCCGTATTTTGAAGGGATCAGTCATTTGCGGGTGGCTGCGCATTGTCTGATTCGCCGCGATGGTGAGATTGTGCAATATGTCCCTTTCGATAAACGGGCATGGCATGCCGGAGTATCCAACTGGCAGGGGCGTGAGCGTTGCAATGATTTCTCGATTGGTATTGAGCTGGAAGGTACGGATGACGAGCCTTTCACGCCGGCGCAATATCGGAGTCTGGCGGCGGTTACTGAGTTGTTAATTAAGCACTATCCCATTAGTCTGGATGCCATTACCGGACACAGTGATATCGCGCCAGGGCGTAAAACCGATCCCGGCCCTGAATTTGACTGGGCATTTTATCGCAAGCTGTTAACGTTGCCGGTAGGGCAAAATAATCCTTCTGACCAGTGAATTAACCTGTTCTCCGGTTTCTGTTTTAAGCGTGTGATGTGTTGAGAGAGAGTGACAATCGATGACGTTATTTACTTTACTCCTGGTGCTGGCTTGGGAACGGTTGTTCAAACTGGGTGAACACTGGCAGCTGGATCATCGGTTTGAGGTGATTTTCCGCCGTGGCCGTCAGACTTCGATGGTGAAAACACTGGCCATTATCGTTGTCTGGATGGCGATTATCTGGGGGGTATTGCGCGTTGTACAAGGTTTGTTCTTTGGCGTACCCAGCCTGATTTTATGGGTGATTTTATGCCTGTTGTGCATCGGTGCCGGGATTAAACGTAAGCATTACCGCGCTTACCTGAAGTCTGCCCGTCAGGGCGATGCCGATGCCTGTCAGGAAATGGCAGAGGAACTGGCCTTGATCCACGGCCTGCCGACCGATTGCAGCGATGAAGCGCGTCTGCGGGAACTGCAAAATGCCCTGCTGTGGATTAACTTCCGTTATTACCTCGGGCCGTTGTTCTGGTTCGTGGTATGCGGGCCTTACGGGCCTGTTGCACTCGGCGGATATGCGGCGTTGCGTGGTTATCAGACCTGGCTGGCGCGGCATATGACGCCGCTGAAACGCTCACAGTCCGGTGTTGATGCCTTGCTGCATATTCTCGACTGGATCCCGGTGCGTCTGGCGGGTGTCGCTTATGCTCTTCTCGGACATGGTGAGAAAGCTTTGCCAGCCTGGTTTGCCTCGCTGGGGGATATCCACTCTTCGCAATATCAGGTGTTAACGCGGCTGGCGCAATTCTCTCTGGCGCGTGATCCGCATACGGATCCGGTACAGACGCCTCGTGCGGCCGTCGGGCTGGCACGTAAAGTGACGATGATTATTCTGGTGGTTGTGGCGCTGCTGACGATTTACGGCACCCTGATTTAATCTGTGTTTCTGCTCAGATATCGCAATAAAAAAGCCCGGTACATTTCTGTGTCCGGGCTTTTTGCTTTCCGTCAGTGCTGTTTTTGCAAGGTCAGCGGACGGTTATCAGCAGCGGGTTCTCCGAAATCGGGCATCCCGTTTTCATCCCAGCGGAAGGTCTTGATACGTGTGTGCCGGTTCGGGTCATACAACGGGTCGCCCTCAATTTCCGTGTAATTTCGGGCATGATAAACCAGCACGTCTTCGCCCTGTTCATTATGGGTAAAGCTGTTATGTCCCGGTCCGAACTGCCGGTTTTGCGTCTGAGTGGTGAAGACCGGTTTTTGGGATTTGTGCCAGCTCGCAGGATCCAGCAGGTTGCTGTTGATGTCTGCACTGAGCAGGCCGATGCAGTAATTTTCATCGGTGGCGCTGGCGGAATAGGTAATGAAAATCTTATCGCCGTGTGTAATTACCGCAGGGCCTTCGTTGACCCAGAAACCGATGATCTCCCAGTCCAGTTCAGGTTTGCTGAGCATGACGGGCGGTGATTTGAGCGTCCACGGGTTTTCCATTTCGGCCAGATACAGGTTCGAGTTTCCGCGAATTTTCGGGTCTTTCTGCGCCCACAAATAGTAGCTTTTGCCCTGATGCGCAAAGTGCGTGGCATCCAGAGAAAAACTGTCGATCGGGGTCTGGATCCGGCCTTTCTCCTGCCATTTGCCGCTCAGCGGATCGGTATCTTCACACACCAGCGCATACATTCTGTGCTGGAATAACCCGTCGACAATCTCCTGCGACGGGGCGGCTGCGTAATAGATAACCCATTGCCCGTCGATAAAATGCAGCTCCGGTGCCCAGATCAGTGCGCTCATCGGGCCGGTATCCGGTTTGTGCCAGACGACGGTCGCTGGCGCTTCAGCAAGCCCGGTCAGCGTCGGTGAACGGCGGATCTCCAGCCGGTCATATTCCGGCACCGACGCGATAAAGTAATAGTGCCCGTCGCTGTGCAGCCAGATATGCGGATCTGCGCGCTGCTCAATCAGCGGGTTTGGATAATTACTCATGTTTCAGCTCCTTGCTGGTCAGTGGGACGCTCAGTGTGTCCGCGTCCACGGCATTTTTCGCATCGTGATATTCATTCAGCTCGCGGTAATTACGGCGGCGGATTTCCAGATCGGCCTGAATGGTGCGCATGGTTTCGCGATCCACTTTCAGTAAACGTACAACACCGGCAGTAATCAGATAACCCACGCCCGGAATGATGGTGAACAGCAGCATAATCCCGTTGATGGCATGATCGCTCTGCTGCGCTGCACCGGCGTTGTAACCGTAAGCGGAAAGCAGGAAGCCGACCATCGCGCCCGCGACCGCCAGCCCGCATTTCAGGAAGAACAGGTTGCCGGAGAAGCTGATGCCGGTCACGCGTTTACCGGTTTTCCATTCGCCGTAATCGTCAACGTCAGCCATCAGTGACCAGTGCAGCGGGGAAGGGAGCTGGTGCATGATGTTGAGGATGAAGTACGCCACCAGAATAAGGGTTGTGGCATGCGGGTCGAGGAAATAGAAGCCACAGGAGAAAATGGTCAGGATGATGTTGGCCCAGAAGAACACTTTCAGTTTGCAGTATTTATCGGTGAGCGGTTTTGCCAGCGCGCTGCCGATCATCATGCCGACCACGCCGAGGCTGATAAACATACTGGCGAAGGAGGTGGATTTTTCCATCACCCACGTCACGTAATACATGGTAGCCGCCATGCGGATAAAACCGGGGCAGACGTTGCAGAATGTCAGCAGCAGGATGCGTACCCACTGGTCGTTTTTCCACACGTCTTTCAGGTCGGATTTTAATGCGTGTTTTGACGGCACCGCAGGCTGAATGCGCTCTTTCACTGAGCTGAAACAGAACAGGAACATAAACAGCGCGATGATCGCCATCACGCCCATCGACATCTGATAGCCCTTGGCTTTATCCGCGCCACCGAAGAAGTCGGCCATTGGCAGCAGGGTGGAAGAGAGGATCAGCGTCGCGATACCCACCATAAAGAAGCGGTAAGACTGACAGGCGACACGTTCGTGCGGATCGGCAGTAATCACGCCACCGAGCGAGCAGTAAGGGATGTTGATGGCCGTGTAAGTCAGGGACATCAGGAAGTACGTCACAAACGCATAGATAACTTTGCTGTTGTAGCTCCATTCCGGCGTGGTGAACATCAGCACGCTGAACAGAACATACGGCACCGAAACCCATAACAAATACGGTCGGAAACGCCCCCAGCGGGTGGTGGTGCGGTCGGCAATGGCGCCCATAATCGGGTCGGTGACCGCATCGATAACACGCACGGAGAGCAGCAATACACCGACCAGCGCCGGGGCTAAACCGAAAACGTCTGTATAAAAATAATTAAGAAACAGCATGATGGCGCCGCCAATCATATTGCAGCCCGCATCCCCCATTCCGTACGCTACTTTCTCTTTGAACGACAGCGCGCCTTCCTTCATGGATGTTCTCTCCGGCTATTGGGTAAAAAGGATTTTGTTAAAAAACTGTTTGTTAGCCCAGAGTATTGGCCGGAGAAGGGAATAAGAGTCAGGAGGTAAGAGTCATGAAGATGGACGATTTGGTCATCTCAGAAAAAGTGTGACCTGTATAACAAGACGCCCCGGCAAATGACTTAACCGGGGCGTCTGAGGATTTTAAATTATGACTCTTGCTTAAGCGTTAACGGATTTCCCACTTTGCTGATTTTTGATCCAGTAACCAATACCCAGAATCACCAGCCAGACAGGGATCAGCCATACGGAGATCGCCATGCCAGGAGTGATCGCCATGATCACCAGAATCGCGGCCATAAACAGCAGGCAGATGTAGTTACCCACCGGATACAGCAACGCTTTGAACTTAGGTTCTACGCCTTCGCGACGCTTCGCCTGACGGAATTTCATGTGTGCCAGGCTGATCATCGCCCAGTTGATCACCAGGGCAGACACCACCAGCGCCATCAGCAAGCCAAACGCTTCGCCCGGCATCAGGTAGTTGATCAGAACGCACAGTGCGGTGGTGGCAGCAGAAACGAGGATGGAAGCCACCGGCACGCCACGTTTATCGACTTTCAGCAGGGCTTTTGGTGCATTTCCCTGACGGGCAAGGCCAAACAGCATGCGGCTGTTGCAGTAAACACAGCTGTTATAGACCGACAGCGCGGCTGTCAGAATGACGACGTTCAGGGCATTCGCCACCAGCGCATCACCCAGTTCATGGAAGATCAGCACGAACGGGCTGGTATCCGGTCCGACGCGGGTCCATGGCATCAGGGAAAGCAGGACAGCCAGTGAGCCCACATAGAAAATCAGGATGCGGTAGATAACCTGATTGGTCGCTTTCGGAATGCTGATTTCCGGATTATCCGCTTCAGCCGCAGTGATACCGACCAGCTCCAGACCACCGAAGGAGAACATGATGATCGCCATCATCATCACCAGCCCGGTCATGCCATGCGGCAGGAAACCGCCTTGCTCCCACAGGTTGCGCACTGTGGCTTGCGGACCTGCGGTGTCGCTGAACAGCAGCCAGCCGCCGAACAGAATCATCGCCACAACGGCGACCACTTTGATGATGGCAAACCAGAACTCCATCTCACCAAAGACTTTAACGTTAGTGAGGTTGATGGCGTTGATCAGCACAAAGAACGCGGCAGCAGAAACCCATGTCGGGATTTCCGGCCACCAGAATTGAATATATTTACCGACGGCGGTCAGTTCGGCCATGGCGACCAGAACGTACAACACCCAGTAGTTCCAGCCGGAAGCAAACCCGGCAAACCCGCCCCAGTATTTATAGGCGAAATGACTGAACGAACCGGCAACCGGCTCCTCAACGACCATTTCCCCTAACTGACGCATAATTAAAAAGGCAATAAAACCTGCGATCGCGTAACCGAGAATAATCCCCGGCCCCGCGGACTGAATGACGGAAGCGCTGCCCAGAAACAGCCCTGTACCGACGGCCCCACCTAGTGCAATCAACTGAATGTGACGGTTTTTGAGGCCGCGCTTCAGTTCATCGCCTTGTTGTTGATCAACCATTTACCTGTCCTCTGTCATTGGGGCAAAACCCCTAGCATTCTGCGTGTTAAAAAGAATGTAAGGCGATAATTACACTTTTTGTATTTATTTATTTACGGCTGGATTGTGCCTAAAAATCAGCATCATCTACCGTTGGGGGAAGAATAATGTTATGCGGAAAAGTTTGCACGGGGTTTATGCGTCATCTGCATAACAAATAATCAAATTGTCTGGAAATATGTTCTGGATCTTTAAAATGTGATCTCACGCAGCGCAAAAAATCTAAATGATAAAAATTTGTTAAATTGTGCGGGGTCGACGTATTTACTGGGTAGCCATATGGACACAAGGTGAATACTTTGTTACTTTACGGCCACGTTTTTTAAATTGGTATTACCAATTGACTCCGGCAACTTACAGAGTCGCTACTCGCAGAGAACCGCACATATATGGCTTACAGCAAAATCCGCCAGCCTAAGTTATCCGATGTGATCGAGCAGCAACTTGAGTTCCTGATCCTCGAAGGCACCTTGAGACCCGGGGAAAAGCTTCCGCCAGAGCGCGAACTGGCCAAACAGTTTGATGTATCGCGACCTTCTCTCAGAGAGGCAATCCAAAGCCTGGAAGGGAAGGGGCTACTCCTGCGCCGTCAGGGTGGTGGCACTTTCGTACAAAGTAACCTGTGGCAAAGCGTGAGTGACCCGCTGGCCGAGTTACTAGCCGACCATCCCGAATCACAATTCGATCTCCTTGAAACACGTCATGCCCTTGAAGGGATCGCTGCCTATTACGCAGCGCTTCGTGGCACAGAGGAAGATTTGCAGCGCATTCGCGATTGTCATGTGGTCATTCAGACCGCACAAGACAGCGGAGATCTGGACGCAGAAGCCGATGCGGTTATGCAGTATCAGGTCGCTGTAACAGAAGCAGCCCATAATGTGGTGCTGCTGCATCTGGTTCGCTGTATGGGGCCGATGCTCGAGAAGAACGTTCGACAGAACTTTGAATTGCTTTACTCACGCCGGGAAATGCTGGCAACGGTAAGCAACCACCGCGCCAGTATTTTCGAGGCGATTGTTGCACGGGAACCAGAAATAGCGCGTGCCGCATCACACCGTCACCTGGCGTTCATTGAAGAAGTTTTGCTGGATCTCAGCAGGGAACACACCCGGCGGGATCGGTCTTTACGACGGCTCCAGCAACGAAAAGATGAAAGTTAACCTTCAGGGTTAATTTTTAGAGCCTTCATTTGAGGGCTCGCGGCAACTACATGACGGGCCTGTCTTCGTGCGTTTTGTGACAACGAAGATCGTCTGAGAAAGAACGCAGGAAGACAGGCTCCAGTTAAACCAACGTATTAGAGACAGATAAGGAAAAGCACCATGTCAGAACGTGTAAATAATGACGTGGATCCGATCGAAACTCGCGACTGGCTACAAGCGATCGAATCGGTCATCCGTGAAGAAGGTGTTGAGCGTGCACAGTTCCTGATCGATCAGGTTCTCAGTGAAGCGCGTAAGGGCGGCGTGAGCGTCGCTGCTGGTGCAGCCAGCCGTAACTACGTCAATACCATCGCTGTTGAAGACGAACCTGAATACCCGGGTAACCTGGAGCTGGAACGTAACATTCGTACTGCTATCCGCTGGAACGCCATCATGACCGTTCTGCGTGCGTCCAAGAAAGACCTGGAACTCGGCGGCCACATGGCGTCCTTCCAGTCTTCTGCGACCGTGTACGAAGTGTGCTTCAACCACTTCTTCCGTGCGCGCAACGAGAAAGACGGCGGCGATCTGGTGTACTTCCAGGGCCACATCTCTCCGGGCGTGTACGCGCGTGCTTTCCTTGAAGGCCGCCTGACTGAAGACCAGATGAACAATTTCCGTCAGGAAGTTCACGGTCAGGGTCTGTCGTCTTATCCGCACCCTAAACTGATGCCTGAATTCTGGCAGTTCCCGACCGTATCCATGGGTCTGGGTCCGATCGGTGCCATCTATCAGGCGAAGTTCCTGAAATATCTGGAACACCGTGGTCTGAAAGACACCTCCGCGCAGCGCGTTTACGCGTTCCTGGGCGACGGTGAAATGGATGAGCCAGAATCCAAAGGGGCGATCACTATCGCGACCCGTGAGAAACTGGACAACCTGTGCTTCATCATCAACTGTAACTTACAGCGTCTTGATGGCCCGGTAACCGGTAACGGCAAAATCATCAACGAACTCGACGGCATCTTCTCAGGCGCTGGCTGGAACGTGATCAAAGTGATTTGGGGCAACCGTTGGGATGAACTGCTGCGTAAAGATACCAGCGGTAAACTGATCCAGCTGATGAACGAAACCGTGGACGGCGACTACCAGACCTTCAAGTCCCGCGACGGTAAATACGTTCGTGACCACTTCTTCGGCAAATACCCTGAAACCGCTGCGCTGGTCAAAGACATGACCGACGACGAAATCTGGGCGCTGAACCGTGGCGGCCATGATCCGAAGAAAGTCTTCGCTGCACTGAACAAAGCACAGAACACCAAAGGTCAGCCGACCGTTATCCTTGCGCATACCATTAAAGGTTATGGCATGGGCGACGCTGCCGAAGGTAAAAACATTGCTCACCAGGTGAAGAAAATGAACATGGATGGCGTGCGCTATATCCGTGATCGTTTCAGCGTGCCAGTGACCGATGAAAATCTGGAAAAACTGCCGTACATCACTCTGGATAAAGACTCTGCAGAATCCAAATACCTGCACGAACGTCGCGCTGCGCTGAAAGGCTACCTGCCGACCCGTCTGCCAAACTTCACGCAGAAGCTGGAAATGCCGAAACTGGAAGACTTCTCACAACTGCTGGAAGAGCAGAAGAAAGAGATCTCTACCACTATCGCGTTCGTCCGTGCCCTGAACGTGATGCTGAAAAACGACTCCATTAAAGACCGTCTGGTCCCGATTATCGCCGATGAAGCGCGTACTTTCGGTATGGAAGGTCTGTTCCGTCAGATTGGTATTTACAGCCCGAACGGCCAGCAATACACCCCGCAGGACCGTGAGCAGGTTGCTTACTATAAAGAAGACGAGAAAGGTCAGATCCTGCAGGAAGGTATCAACGAACTGGGTGCCGCGTCTTCATGGCTGGCCGCAGCGACGTCGTACAGCACCAACGATCTGCCAATGATCCCGTTCTACATCTACTACTCCATGTTCGGTTTCCAGCGTATCGGCGACCTGTGCTGGGCAGCGGGTGACCAACAGGCGCGTGGCTTCCTGATCGGCGGTACTTCAGGTCGTACTACCCTGAACGGCGAAGGTCTGCAGCACGAAGATGGTCACAGCCATATTCAGTCTCTGACTATCCCTAACTGTATTTCTTACGACCCGTCTTACGCGTACGAAGTGGCTGTCATCATGCATGACGGTCTGGTGCGTATGTACGGTGAAGCGCAGGAAAACATTTATTACTACATCACCACGCTGAACGAAAACTACCACATGCCAGCCATGCCGGAAGGCGCGGAAGAAGGCATCCGTAAGGGTATCTACAAGCTGGATACGCTGGAAGGCAGCAAAGGTAAAGTGCAGCTTCTGGGCTCCGGTTCTATCCTGCGTCACGTACGTGAAGCGGCTGAGATCCTGTCCAAAGACTACGGCGTCGGTTCTGACGTTTACAGCGTAACGTCCTTCACTGAACTGGCCCGTGACGGTCAGGACTGTGAGCGCTGGAACATGCTGCACCCGACTGAAACCCCACGCGTTCCGTACATCGCCCAGGTGATGAGCGACGCGCCAGCGGTGGCGTCTACTGACTACATGAAACTGTTTGCTGAACAGGTTCGTACTTACGTTCCGGCCAGCGATTATCGCGTACTGGGTACGGATGGCTTCGGTCGTTCAGACAGCCGCGAAAACCTGCGTCACCACTTCGAAGTGGATGCATCTTACGTTGTGGTTGCTGCGCTGGGTGAATTGGCTAAACGCGGCGAAATCGAAACGTCTGTAGTGGCTGAAGCCATTAAGAAATTCGATATCAACCCGGAAAAAGTTAACCCGCGTCTGGCATAAGAGGTAAAGACAGATGGCTATTGAAATTAACGTACCGGACATCGGTGCAGATGCAGTGGAAGTCACCGAAATTATGGTGAAGGTGGGCGATAAGGTTGAAGTTGAACAATCGCTGATCACCGTTGAAGGCGACAAAGCTTCTATGGAAGTGCCTTCTCCACAAGCTGGCGTGGTCAAAGAAATTAAAGTTGCGGTCGGCGATACCGTCGAAACCGGCAAACTGATCATGATCTTTGAAGCCGCTGACGGTGCTGCTGATGCAGCACCTGCGAAACAGGAAGCCAAAGCAGAAGCTAATGTTCAAGAGAGCGCTGCTGCTGCCCCTGCTTCCAGCGAAAGCAAAGAAGTGAACGTGCCTGATATCGGTGGCGACGAAGTTGAAGTCACTGAAATCATGGTCAAAGTAGGCGACACCGTTGAAGCAGAACAATCGCTGATCACCGTAGAAGGCGATAAAGCCTCTATGGAAGTCCCTGCGCCGTTCGCGGGTAAAGTGAAAGAAATCAAAATCGCTGCGGGCGACAAAGTCAGCACCGGTTCCCTGATCATGGTCTTCGAAGTGGCAGGTTCGGGTGCAGCCGCACCGGCCGCCGCTGCGGAAACTCAATCAGACGCGGCACCTGCGGCTCCGGCTCAGTCCGGCAGCAAAGAAGTGAACGTGCCTGATATCGGTGGCGACGAAGTTGAAGTCACTGAAATCATGGTGAAAGTCGGCGACAAAATCAGTGCAGAACAGTCACTGATCACCGTTGAAGGCGACAAAGCCTCAATGGAAGTCCCGGCACCGTTCGCGGGTACCGTGAAAGAAATCAAAATCGCTGCGGGCGACAAAGTCAGCACCGGCTCTCTGATCATGGTCTTCGAAGTAGAAGGCGCTGCGCCTGCTGCTCCGGCGGCTAAGAAAGAAGACGCGGCGGCGCCTGCGAAACAGGAACAAAAAGCGGCGGCTCCGGCAGTTGCTAAAGCTGAAAGCAAAGGCGAATTCGCTGAGAACGACGCTTACGTTCACGCCACGCCGGTTATCCGTCGTCTGGCCCGTGAATTCGGCGTTAACCTGGCGAAAGTGAAAGGGACGGGCCGTAAAGGTCGTATCCTGCGCGAAGACGTTCAGACTTACGTGAAAGACGCGGTCAAACGTGCAGAAGCCGCACCGGCTGCTGCCACGGGCGGCGGTCTGCCAGGCATGCTGCCTTGGCCGAAAGTGGACTTCAGCAAGTTTGGTGAGATTGAAGAAGTCGAACTGGGCCGTATCCAGAAAATCTCTGGTGCGAACCTGAGCCGTAACTGGGTAATGATCCCGCATGTTACGCACTTCGACAAAACCGATATCACTGAGCTGGAAGCGTTCCGTAAACAGCAGAACGATGAAGCCGCGAAACGTAAACTGGATGTGAAATTCACGCCAGTGGTCTTCATCATGAAAGCCGTTGCCGCTGCCCTTGAGCAGATGCCGCGCTTCAACAGTTCCCTGTCCGAAGACGGTCAGAAACTGACGCTGAAAAAATACATCAACATCGGTGTGGCGGTAGATACGCCAAACGGTCTGGTTGTTCCGGTCTTCAAAGACGTGAACAAGAAAGGCATCGCCGAGTTGTCCCGTGAGCTGATGGCGATCTCCAAAAAAGCCCGTGACGGTAAGCTGACTGCTGGCGAAATGCAGGGCGGTTGCTTCACTATCTCCAGCCTCGGTGGTATCGGGACGACCCACTTCGCGCCAATCGTTAATGCGCCGGAAGTGGCCATCCTCGGTGTTTCCAAGTCTGCCATTGAGCCAGTCTGGAATGGTAAAGAGTTCACACCGCGTCTGATGATGCCAATGTCGCTCTCCTTCGACCACCGTGTTATCGACGGTGCCGATGGTGCGCGCTTCATCACCATCATCAACAACGTGTTGTCTGACATTCGCCGTCTGGTGATGTAAGCGAAAAGCCGGCCAATCGGCCGGCTTTTTTCTGATAATCTCTTCATGCTGTTTGGGATTTTCGGGCGCTAAGCACAAATCGTATGCCGTTTGTTGTTTCAAATTTGTTAACAATTTTGTAAACTGCGGGCGGATAGAACGACCCGGTGGATGATGGGCGTTACGACATAAAAATGACGTCAGACCCGCCGGACATAAATTAAGAGGTCATGATGAGTACTGAAATTAAAACTCAGGTCGTGGTACTTGGGGCGGGCCCTGCGGGCTATTCTGCTGCTTTCCGTTGCGCTGATTTAGGTCTTGAAACCGTTCTGGTTGAGCGTTATTCCACGCTCGGTGGCGTGTGCCTGAACGTTGGCTGTATCCCTTCAAAAGCTCTGCTGCATGTCGCGAAAGTGATCTCTGAAGCAAAAGCACTGGCAGAACACGGTATTGTTTTCGGCGAGCCGAAAACTGACATCGATAAAGTGCGTGTCTGGAAAGAAAAAGTCATTAACCAGCTGACCGGTGGTCTGGCAGGGATGGCGAAAGGCCGTAAAGTCAAAGTCGTGAATGGCCTGGGCAAATTTACTGGCGCGAATACTCTGGTTGTTGAAGGCGAAAATGGTCCGACGACCATCACTTTCGACAATGCCATCATTGCGGCGGGTTCCCGTCCAATCAAACTGCCATTTATTCCACATGATGACCCGCGTGTCTGGGACTCCACCGATGCACTGGAGCTGAAAAGCGTTCCTGAGCGTCTGCTGGTAATGGGCGGCGGTATCATCGGTCTGGAAATGGGCACCGTTTATCACGCGCTGGGTTCTCAGATTGACGTGGTAGAAATGTTCGATCAGGTGATCCCTGCGGCTGATAAAGACGTGGTGAAAGTGTTCACCAAGAAAATCAGCAAGCAATTCAACCTGATGCTCGAAACCAAAGTGACCGCGGTAGAAGCCAAAGAAGATGGCATCTACGTCACAATGGAAGGCAAGAAAGCCCCTGCAGAACCACAGCGTTATGACGCCGTGCTGGTGGCAATCGGCCGTGTACCTAACGGTAAACTGCTGGAAGCGGGCGCTGCAGGCATTGAAGTTGACGACCGTGGTTTCATCCACGTCGACAAACAAATGCGCACCAACGTGCCGCACATCTTTGCTATCGGCGACATCGTCGGTCAGCCAATGCTGGCGCACAAAGGTGTTCACGAAGGCCATGTGGCTGCCGAAGTTATCTCCGGCAAGAAACACTACTTCGATCCGAAAGTCATTCCATCCATTGCCTACACTGAGCCAGAAGTTGCCTGGGTTGGCCTGACTGAGAAAGAAGCGAAAGAAAAAGGCATCAGCTACGAAACCGCCACCTTCCCGTGGGCAGCTTCCGGCCGTGCTATCGCTTCCGACTGCGCAGACGGCATGACCAAACTGATCTTCGACAAAGAATCTCACCGTGTTATCGGTGGTGCGATTGTCGGCACCAACGGCGGCGAGCTGCTGGGCGAAATCGGTCTGGCGATCGAAATGGGTTGTGATGCAGAAGATATCGCGCTGACCATCCATGCTCACCCGACTCTGCATGAGTCCGTGGGT
Organism: Rahnella victoriana; assembly: GCF_021276285.1. Lineage (NCBI taxonomy): Bacteria > Pseudomonadati > Pseudomonadota > Gammaproteobacteria > Enterobacterales > Yersiniaceae > Rahnella > Rahnella victoriana. Next base: position 842,769 of record NZ_CP089919.1, on the reverse strand, counting down.
CTGGCAGCAGAAATCTACGAAGGCAGCATTACCGACCTGCCAAACCCGAAAGCGAAGAAAAAATAATTTTCTCCTTTGCTGATAAACGCCTCTCCGGAGGCGTTTTTTTTGCCTTTTTTCCTCTGTGGCACACTCCATACCTGTTCTCATTTATCTCATTACATCCTCATTCATTTATTTTCTTTACCTCAATGCAGTCGATAAAATAATGTGAGGTGATGTGATTTCCGGAAATAAATACCTCTGTTTAAAGTAAGTGCATATCGCCCTTCCTGATGAAAGGAACGGGTGGGATCTGTTTACTTTTAATCTCAGGTATTTTTTCATGAATAAGCGTAATTCTTTTATTTTACTTCTCGGCACCGTGCTGTGCTTAAGCCATTCAGTCGCTCATGCTGAGGATGGTACCATTAATTTCACCGGACAAATTGTTGCCACCACGTGCGATGTGAATGGCGGAACGACCGATGCCATTAATGTGGATTTAGGCACAGTCGCCGCGACCTCTTTTACAGCAGCCGGGGACACATCTTCTCCGACGTCGTTTACGATTTCACTCAGCAACTGCCCGACAACATTCACGGCGGCTGCCGTTAAATTTGATGGCACAGCGGATGCGGTCGATAACGAGTTGCTGGAAGTCACCGGCGGGGCAACCGGCGTCGGCATTGAAATTGCGGACAATCAGGGAACGCAAATTCCGCTCTACACCGCGTCACGTTTTTATCCTATTGATGCCACCGCCGCAGGCGTGGATATGAACTTTATCGCCCGCTACAAAAGCACGGCAGCAACTGTGGGTGAAGGCGAGGCGAACGCAACCTCTCAGTTCACCATCAATTATCAATAATAAAAACCAAAAAATAACCTCAGCGTAATCTCATTAAACTGGCAAGGATGCCAGACCTTCAGACGTGGATGTCTTTTATTTTTATTGACGGAAATATGAGAGGAAAATATGCGGCTTCTTTTTATGATGTTATCAGGTATGTTATTTATTATTTTTTCTGCGCCTCCAGTTTATGCCGGTGTGATTACCGAAGCGACGCGGGTGATATATCCGGGTAATAAAAAAGAAGCCTCTCTGACCGTCAGTAATCAGGGTAAACAGGCCGAACCTTATCTGATCCAGTCCTGGGTTGATAATAACGGGCCTGACGGGCTGCAAAAATCCTCTGTTACGCCTCCCTTTGTAGTGACACCGCCTTTATTTCGTCTGAATGCCGGAGAGGATAACAGTCTGCGCATTATCCGCACCGGCGGCATATTACCCGAGGATCGTGAATCCCTGTTCTGGCTAAATATCAAAGCCATTCCCCGTCTGCCTGAAAACGCCCCTGCCGGTTTATTGCAAATCGTGGTGAAGACCCGTCTCAAACTTTTTTACCGGCCAGCGGCGTTGCTCACCCCCGCAGGCCAAAGCGCCTGGCGGCAGCTGCAATTCAGCCGTCAGGCGGGGCAACTGCGGGTGACCAATCCCACGCCTTTCTACTTCACCTTTTTTAAACTGAAAACCGGCAGCAGCGCCGTGGCAACGGGTAACACCATGGTGCCGCCCTTTGGGCAAGCCACTTATCCCTGGCCGGCAGGTGCGGCAGGGAATGACGTCAGCTGGCAGGTGGTGAATGATTATGGCGGTGCCAGTTCAGTGGAAAAAACCCGGCTGCGCTGAGGCATGTTATGAAGAAAAATCATGTCGTTACGCCCCGGTCCTATTTTGCATTGCGGTCATGGCTGCTGGTGAGTTGTGCGCTGGGTATCGCAGAAGCCTGCGCGGATGACCGCTTCAATGTGCAGGCGCTGGAAATAGAACATCCCGGCGGGCCGGTGGATGTGTCGCAATTCTCCCGCGCAGGCGGGCAGACGCCGGGTGTCTATCGGGTGGATGTGCTGGTCAACAATGTGCTGAAAGGAAGGCAGGATGTGACGTTTATCGCCATGAAGGATAAGACGCTTTCCCCGCTTTTTATCCCGGCAGAATGGCAGACTCTGGGGCTGAGAACCGGCAGCATCCCGGCATTACGCGACTGGCCTGCACAAAAACCGGTGGGGGATTTCGCCACCCTGATGCCCGGCGTGGTGGGCCATTTTGATTTTTCCCATCAGAAATTACTGATCACCATCCCTCAGGAATTACTCGACACGCTGGCAAGAGGGGCGGTCAGTCCGGAATTATGGGATGAAGGCGCACCGGCCTTGCTGCTCAACTACAACCTCAGCGGCGCCCGTACCTGGCAAAACGCGGGCGGCAGTGACCAGAACCAGTTTCTGAGCCTGAGAAGTGGCGCTAACTGGGGCGGATGGCGGCTGCGCAACTACAGCACATGGCGTTACAGCCGCAACATTGACGGACAATCACAGCAGGACTGGGACTCGGCATACAGTTTCCTCCAGCGAGACGTGCCGGTGATCAAAGGGCAGTTTATCGCCGGGGAGAGCACCACCCCGGCGGATATCTTTGACAGCTTTACCTTTCGCGGCGTGCAGGTATTTTCCGATGACAATATGTTGCCGGACAGCCTGCGCGGTTATGCGCCGGTGATCCGTGGCATTGCCAGAAGCAATGCGCAGGTGACGATTAAACAAAGCGGTATAGTGATCTACCAGACGTATGTGCCGCCGGGTGCCTTCAGCATTAATGATTTGTACCCGACGTCAGCGTCCGGCGATCTGGATATCACGGTCCGGGAAAGCAATGGGGAGGAGCGTCATTTCATACAAGCTTTTTCTGCCATCCCGATCATGCAACGTGAGGGCCGGTTGAAATACGCCCTGACGTTGGGGAAATACCGGGCGTATCAGTACGGTGGGGATGAACCGGGTTTTGTACAGGGATCACTGATTTACGGTCTGGGCTATGGCGTCACGCTGTTTGGCGGCAGTCAGGTGGCGGAAAACTACCACGCCGCGAATGCCGGTATGGGCAGCATGATCGGGGATCTCGGTTCTGTGTCGCTGGATACCACCTTTGCTGACAGCGAACTGACCGGCAATCACACCGCGCGCGGGCAGGCGTTCCGGCTGCAATATGCCAAAAGTGTGGCGGCTACCGGCTCGACGCTGTCGCTGGCGGGGATCCGCTATCGCGGTGATTTTTATCATTTCGGCGAGGCCGGTAACAGGCTGCAGGATGACAGTAATAACCTGTATTACGGTGCGCCGCAGGAACAATATCGTCTGAATCTGACGCAGTCGCTGAACGGCGGAATGTGGGGATCATTGTCGCTTTCTTACTATCAGCAAAAATACCGCCAGTCGCAGTTCAACCAGCGCAGTCTGGGCCTCAGTTATAACGTCAATATTGCCAGTATTGATTACGCCCTGTCAGTGACGGATAACCGAAGCTATGGCATGGAGAGCGATAAACAGATCGCCTTCAATGTCAGTATCCCTCTCGGCCGCTGGCTGCCGAATGCCCGTGCCACTTTCAATGTAAACAGTGCCGATCATGGCCGGACGCTTTATCAGGCGGGCGTCAATGGCATGCTTCTTGAGGATAACAATCTTTCTTACGCGGTCAGTGAAGGCTATGGCACCGACGGACAGGGAAACAGCGGCAGTGCCAGCCTGAATTATCTGGGCAGCGCCGCCCAGCTCAGCGGAGGTTACAACTATAACCAGGACACCCATCAGATCAATTACGGCTGGCAGGGCGCCATCGTCGCCCATCCGTTCGGCGTCACGTTCTCGCAACCGCTGGTGAGTGATGTCTCGGCGATTGCGATTGTCCGTGCACCGGGCGCGGCGGGGGTAAAACTGCAAAATAATACCGGGGTTTATACCGACTGGCGCGGTTATGCGGTAGTGAATTATCTCAGCCCTTACAAGCGCACCCGCGTGGCGCTGGATACCACCTCGCTGGATGAAAATATCGATATCGATGACAACGTGTTGTCAGTGGTGCCGACGTCCGGTGCCGTGGTGATGGCCTCGTTTACCACGCGCGCTGGCAACCGGTTATTACTCACCCTGACCTATAACGGACAACCCGTACCTTTCGGCGCAGAAGCTTTTGCCGTGGGCGATGAACGCAACCGCGTCATTGTGGGCGAAAAGGGACAGGTGTATCTCAGTGGTTTGCCGGAGCAGGGGCGTATCCGGGTGATATGGGGCGGAGGGCAATGCGACGCGCCGTTTGCCTTCTCCGGTGCCGAAAAGGCGGCGGTCTCTCAGGCCAGCAGCGTATGTCGATGAGGCGTTTTATGAAAATAATGATACTGCTTGTCTGTCTTATCCTTTTTCCCAGCAAATTATGGGCGGCCTGCTCGACTTCTCCGGCCATGCCGCAGTCCTGGGATTTAAGTTCACTGGCGGTAACATCCTCTCTGCCTGTTGGGGCTGATATTCCCGGAAGTCAGCATACTTTCAATGTGAGCGGTACTTGCGGTACCAACGGGAGCAACGAACTCTCCGGCGACCCGGTCATCGCCTGTTACTACGGAACGGGTACAGAAATTTCGGGTTTCCCCGGTGTTTACTCCACCGGCGTTGAAGGGATCGGTATTGCCCTGACTAACTCCAGCGGACAACGTGTGGTAGGCGGCGGGGTAAGCTGCGATACGCGTAACACATCATTGGGTAGCCTTGACGGCAGTCTCAGCTATCAGATAGCTGTGACGTTATCATTAGTCAAAACCGCCAATGACATTGCGGATACGGCACTGGAGCAAAGCCAGACCCGTTTCGGACTGGGGGTGTATGGCAAATCAGGCATCGGGGGCGGGGGTGCCAACACACTCTCTTACACAGGCAATATCAATATCAGAACCGAAAGCTGTGATGTGCTGAATAACACCATTAATGTGTCTCTGGGTACGGTCTGGCCCGGGTTGTTTTCCAGTGCCTCCGCGGGCGGCGTCACGCCGGAAGTGCCCTTTAGCGTTGAACTCAATTGCGATGCCGGGGCGAATGTGAATATCCGTATCGACGGCACCGCCGATAATTCACAGGCTGCGGGAGTGATCGAAATCAGCAGCGGCGCAGAAGGGCAGGCAACCGGCGTCGGGATCCAGATACTCAAAGGCGATACGTCGCCGGTGATCCTCGGACAACAATGGGCAGTGACACCTTCTGCCAGCGAAGGAAGCCTGAGTATTCCCTTTTTCGCCCGCTACTATCTCAACGGACAAACACTCAGCAGCGGTGCAGCGAACGGCACGGCGACATTTACCATGATTTATTACTGAAAAAGGTCGCCCCGGAAGGCGACCTTTAGCGTTACTTGTTCCGGGAGAGCACGTTGATATGAACATTCACGTGTGAGACTGACCACCCGCTATTGCCCGTGTTCAACGAATTTCCCAGTACAACGAGCAGGATACAAATTGACGTCCTTTTCATTGCGTGATTCCTGTAACGGACCACGACCACCGGCATCTCATCGGGAAAATAGCAGTGAAACAAGCGCTTGGTAGCGCCTGAACCGCAGTACTCATGAACCCGCTTCCTGAAGCCCGGTGACCGGCTGCTAGGCCGGCGAAGCAGCCCGTAGAGATCTTATCGCAAAATATGGGAGCCCGAAGGATTGCAGCATATTCCTGGAAAGCATCTCGCAAAGTCATTTTTTCGGATTGCTTTTCACTCACTTTCTGTTCAAGATGCATTCGCTTGGTAGCGCTTTATTGTTTCAAATGCACTCTCTTCCTGGTGACTGCTAGCACCACGAAGATACAAATCGACCGTCCTTTTGGGCGGTTTTTTTGTGTCTTTTTTCTGCGTTTCCCGTCATTTATTCCCTTGTGCGGGCAGGGTTGTTGTGATGATCTAGAGGGCGAATTGGGATGAACAGCCGATCCGTCTGTGCTCAACGATTCAGCAAAGATTTAATGTTGCTTTTATGTGAACGAATTAACAAGCGGGCAAAATCCTGCTATGCTGCCCGGGCGCTAAAGGGCACTGTGCTCAGGTTCAGGACGTATCGTTTCAGACCAAGAAACCCCCATACCCGCAGTGTCCCCGATTCATCAGACCGGTTGAATTCCCCTGTCCCTACAGGCATGACGCGAGGCTGATGATGGAAGCCAGGCATAATAAATGACAATGAGAGCGAGGAGAAAGTCGTGCTAGAAGAATACCGTAAGCACGTAGCCGAGCGTGCTGCAGAGGGCATCGTCCCTAAGCCACTTGATGCTTCACAGATGGCAGCGTTGGTTGAGTCCCTGAAGAATCCGCCGCAAGGCGAAGAAGACACTCTGTTAGACCTGCTGATTAACCGTGTTCCACCGGGCGTCGACGAAGCCGCCTATGTTAAAGCCGGGTTCCTGGCCGCAGTCGCCAAAGGCGAAACTACCTCCCCGTTGGTCACTCCTGAAAAAGCCGTTGAACTGCTGGGCACCATGCAGGGCGGTTACAACATTCACCCGCTGATCGACGCACTGGATAGCGACACGCTGGCGCCTATCGCGGCGAAAGCGCTGTCTCATACGCTGCTGATGTTTGATAACTTCTACGATGTGGAAGAAAAAGCGCATGCGGGCAACGAACACGCGAAAAAAATCCTGCAATCGTGGGCCGATGCCGAATGGTATCTGTCACGTCCGCAACTGGCTGAAAAAATCACCGTCACTGTGTTTAAAGTGACCGGCGAAACCAATACCGATGATTTGTCACCGGCTCCGGATGCCTGGTCCCGTCCAGATATTCCGCTGCACGCGCTGGCTATGCTGAAAAATGAACGCGAAGGCATTCATCCGGATCAACCGGGCAGCGTCGGTCCGATCAAACAGATCGAAGAACTGAACAAAAAAGGCTTCCCGCTGGCCTATGTCGGTGACGTTGTCGGTACCGGTTCATCCCGTAAATCGGCCACCAACTCCGTGCTGTGGTTCATGGGCGATGACATTCCTCATGTGCCGAACAAACGCGGCGGCGGTGTGGTGCTCGGCGGTAAAATCGCGCCAATCTTCTTCAATACCATGGAAGATGCCGGTGCGTTGCCGATCGAAGTGGATGTGTCTGACCTGAATATGGGCGATGTTATCGACATCTATCCGTACAAAGGCGAAGTGCGTAACCACGAAACCAATGACGTGATCGCCACCTTCGAACTGAAAACTGACGTGCTGCTCGATGAAGTGCGCGCAGGCGGTCGTATTCCGCTGATCATCGGCCGTGGTTTAACCACCAAAGCCCGTGAGTCGCTGAAACTGCCACAGAGCGAAGTGTTCCGCATTGCGAAACCTGTCGCGGCAAGCACCAAAGGTTTCTCGCTGGCGCAGAAAATGGTGGGCCGCGCCTGTGGCGTTGCCGGTATTCGTCCGAACGAATATTGCGAACCAAAAATGACGTCTGTCGGTTCTCAGGACACCACCGGTCCGATGACCCGTGATGAACTGAAAGACCTGGCGTGTCTGGGCTTCTCTGCCGATCTGGTGATGCAGTCATTCTGTCATACCGCCGCGTATCCTAAGCCGGTTGACGTGACCACGCACCACACGCTGCCTGATTTCATCATGAACCGTGGCGGTGTTTCACTGCGTCCGGGCGATGGCATCATTCACTCATGGCTGAACCGTATGCTGCTGCCGGACACTGTCGGCACTGGCGGTGACTCCCATACCCGTTTCCCGATCGGGATTTCCTTCCCTGCGGGTTCCGGTCTGGTGGCGTTTGCTGCGGCGACCGGCGTGATGCCGCTTGATATGCCGGAATCCGTTCTGGTGCGTTTCAAAGGCAAAATGCAACCGGGCATCACCCTGCGTGATCTGGTGCATGCGATCCCTTACTACGCGATCAAAGAAGGCCATCTGACCGTTGAGAAAAAAGGTAAGAAAAACCTGTTCTCCGGCCGGATTCTGGAAATCGAAGGCTTGCCGGAACTGAAAGTCGAACAGGCATTTGAACTGGCGGATGCGTCCGCAGAACGTTCAGCGGCAGGTTGTACGATCAAACTGGATCAGGCGCCGATCAAAGAATACCTCAACTCTAACATCGTGCTGCTGAAGTGGATGATCTCTGAAGGTTACGGCGATCGTCGTACCATCGAGCGTCGTATCAAGGGCATGGAAGAGTGGCTGGCGAACCCGAACCTGCTGGAAGCCGATGCCGATGCCGAATATGCAGCGATCATCGAAATCGATCTGGCGGACATCAAAGAGCCAATTCTTTGTGCGCCGAACGATCCGGATGATGCGCGTCTGCTGTCTTCCGTGCAGAACAGCAAAATTGACGAAGTGTTCATCGGTTCGTGCATGACCAACATCGGTCACTTCCGCGCAGCCGGTAAACTGCTCGACAGCCATAAAGGCGCGTTGCCAACCCGTTTATGGGTTGCGCCACCGACCAAAATGGATGCGGCTCAGCTGACCGAAGAGGGCTATTACAGCGTCTTTGGTAAGAGCGGTGCGCGTGTCGAAATTCCGGGCTGTTCACTGTGCATGGGTAACCAGGCGCGTGTGGCCGACGGTTCTACCGTGGTTTCCACGTCAACGCGTAACTTCCCGAACCGCCTGGGTAACGGTGCCAATGTCTATCTGGCCTCCGCAGAACTGGCGGCGGTCGCGTCACTGCTGGGTCGCCTGCCAACGCCGGAAGAATATCTCGGCTATATGGCTGAAGTGGACAAGACAGCGGCGGATACTTACCGTTATCTGAACTTCGACAAGCTGAGTGAATATACCGATAAAGCTGACGGCGTGATCTTCCAAACCGCAGTCTAAATCGTTATATTTGCGCCAGTGTTGAAAAGGGAGCTTCGGCTCCCTTTTTTATTGTGATTTTTCCAGAGGACTGCACCATGGATTACGATTTTTTGCGCGACATCACCGGTGAGGTCAAAGTGCGTTTCTCGATGGGCCATGAAGTGCTTGGTCACTGGCTGAATGAAGAGGTGAAGGGCGATCTGAGCGTACTCGATAATGTCGAAGCCGCGCTGAGCGAACTGAAAGGCAGCGAGCGCCAGACGCAAATGGTCGGCCATGAATACACGCTGTTGTTAGCCGACGATGAAGTGATGATCCGCGCCAATCAGCTGGATTTCGACGGTGATGAGATTGAAGAAGGCATGAGTTATTACGATGAAGAGAGTCTGGCGTTTTGCGGCGTCGAGGACTTTCTGCAAGTCCTCGCCAAATACCGTGCTTTCGTGACGACCTATCGCTAAAACTTATTTACCCCGCGAGGCGGTCCAGCACAGCAGCGAACCGCCGACCACCATCAGCACGCCCGGCCAGAAACTCGCGCCCGGCAGCGTGTGCAGCCATAACCCGGCAATCAGAATCGATGACAGCGGCGTGAAGTACGACAACGCGGCCACCAGCGTCGCATTGCCTTTTTTCATCGCGATATCCCAGCACTGATACGAAATGGCCGTCACCGCGCCCATTGCCAGCAGTTCAAGAATCGCCGGTAATCTCAGGCTGATGCGGTTCGATGAATAGGTAAAGTACAGCACCCACAGCACGGCACCGGTCGCCAGCAGAAACAACGGCAGCACGCCTTTGCCTTTACACAATACCCGCACCAGATTGGAATACAGCGCCCATGAAACGGCCGCGCCCAGCGCCAGACTGTAGGCCACCGGATTACCCCGTACATTACGCAGCAGCTGATGCATATCCAGCCCGTGACCGCCGCTGATCGCCCACAACACACCGGCAAACGCCAGCACCACGCCCGGCCAGATCCACCAGCGTACGCGCAATTTCAGCAGCGGTACCGCAAACAGCAGCGTCAGACTCGGCCACAAATAATTAATCAACCCGAGTTCCAGCGTTTGCTGCCGGGTATGCGCCAGACCAATCGCCAGCGAAAACGCCACCATATAAAAGATAAATAACAGGCCGCAGATGATCAGATAGGCCGCAGATTCGCCGCGCAACGTTGGCTTGCCGCCGACCATCCACACCATAATTCCGCTGACAGTATAAATAGACGCGGCCGCACCAAAAGGCCCCAGAGATTCGGACAAACTGCGGGTGAGCGCCACGCTCATGCTCCACAATAAAATGGCGAGAACGCCAGACAGCGTTGCAAAACGATCCATATGAAAGGTAAGCCTCTGGAAAAGGAGGCTTTTAAGATAAGCGATTGTTCCGGTTATTTACACCGGAACAATCCGCTTGAGGGGGACTTATTCGCTGAAATCATCAGAAGTAGAAACCGACTTCCAGACCCACGGTTGAAGTGGTGGTCGCAGGCTGATAATAGCCGACGGTGCGTCCGTTCAGATCACCCTGTTTCTCGTCCGACTTACCGTATTTCTGATGCACATAACTGGCTTTCACAAAGACATCTTTGTTGATGTTCCAGGTCAGGCTGGTGAAAGGCGAAAGCGTAGATTTCGGCTCAAGCCAGACCGCGCCCTGATTGCTGTGCGTCCAGGTTTTAATCGGATACAGCGCACCGCCTTCCAGACTCAGTCGTGAATCTGCGGTCATTTGCCAGTTCGCCCCCAGTGCCGCTTTGGCATAAGGTTGCAGCGTGACTTCCACCGCGTTGTAATTGCGGGTGGTATTCTCCGACGCAATATACACATCATCAGAGCGGATGTTACGCAACCATGCCTGACCGCCGAGTGTGCCTTTCATATCGAAAGAAACACGGTCGGATGCCCGGTAACGGTAGCCGCGTGTCATGTCCGCGCTGTAGCCGGTGTAGTAGGTTTTTCCTTTCAGCGTGCCGTTTGGCACGTTGGCCTGATCGTCGAGGGTGCTGCCTTTATAACTGACGATCCCGAACATCACGCTCATGTCCCAGGCTTTTAATAATCCGCCGGGGGCATCAAGGTAATTATTGGATCCGAAATTAACACGCAGGCGCGGGCCATGTTCAGCAACATATTTACCGTCCATATTATCAACGGTTTCGTCCCACTTATAATATTCAGCACCATAACTGACATAGTGCCGCATCCCTTCAGTATTGCTGCTTAACAAATTTTCCCCGGCCCGGGAAACCCCGGAAACCAATAAAGAACTCGTGACCAGCAGGCTGGATACGGTCTTTAATTTACTCATTTTCATTTTTTATTTCTGCTTGCAGGTGGATGGAGCTGGTTGCTTAGTAAGCAATAGGAGAATGCTAATAGTCGGAGGGGGAGATATAAAGGTATTTATCTCTTTTTAAGAAAAAAGCGATCTTTTGATCTGCCATAAGCTAAATTATTGGTTATGCGTGAATTTTATTTGATTTATAGCCTGTGTATTATTTCTGGAATTTGGCTTAATACTGAGATCGATCGTTCAATAATTTGAGTTAAATAAGGATTTAATGACTGGTTTAACATTAATTTGTCTTAAGGAGTATAGCGGGTTTTCAGATGTGCCAGAATATTTTACTTAAGGAATGCTTATTGAGTTTCGCGCGGGAAGAATATTTATTATCAGAATTTGTCTATACAAAAAAAGGCCGGACATTTAACGCTGCCCGGCCTTTTCTTATTTTTTAACGCAGATCAGACTGACGGCAGATTGCGGCCGTAATAAATTTCCTGCATTTCTTTGTACAGCAAATCGGTAATATCCTTGCGCTCCTGCGCGCTCAGTTCTTCCGGTTTGGCATTGAAAAGATAATGCTTAAGATCGAATTCCTTCAGCAACATCTTGGTGTGGAAGATGTTTTCCTGATACACGTTGACGTCCATCATGTCGTACAGCGCTTTCATATCCTGCGACATGAAGTTCTGAATCGAATTGATCGAGTGGTCGATATAGTGCTTCACGCCGTTCACGTCGCGGGTAAAACCGCGCACACGGTAATCGATGGTGACGATATCGGATTCCAGCTGGTGGATCAGATAGTTCAGCGCTTTCAGCGGTGAAATCACGCCACAGGTTGAGACTTCAATGTCGGCGCGGAAGGTACAGAGTCCGCCTTCCGGATGGCTTTCCGGATAGGTGTGCACGCAGATATGGCTTTTATCCAGGTGCGCGACCACGGAATTCGGTAACGGCCCCGGATGCTCAGTGGTGTCCACATCACGCGGATCCACCGGCTCTTCGCTCACTAAAATCGTGACACTGGCACCCTGTGGCTCGTAATCCTGACGCGCAACGTTAAGCACGTTTGCCCCGATGATGGAGCAGGTTTCGGTGAGAATTTCCGTTAACCGGTTGGCGTTATATTCTTTGTCAATGTAGGCAATGTAGCCATTACGATCTTCTGCGGTCTTGGCGTAGCAGATATCGTAGATACAAAAACTCAGGCTTTTGGTCAGGTTGTTGAAGCCATGCAGTTTCAGCTTTTGCAATTTAGTTCACCCCCTTATGGATGTCGTATCAGCGCGCGGCTGACAGGGCATTCAGTAAATATTGCGGCAGGGCAAAGCTGCCGTTGTGGATCGCCGGATTGTAGTAGCGACAGGTGATCCCTGCGGCGTCGAAACGCGCCTGCAAAGTCGGGTTGTCGATCTGGCGATATTCCGGGCTGTTGGTCGCCCAGGCAAAGGTCATGATGCCGCCGTAATAGGTCGGGATCGCGGCCTGATAGAAACTGACATCACTGAAATAGTGGCTCAGTTTGGTGTGGCTGTTGACCGCTTCATCCTGCTGAAGGAAGCAGACGCCATTTTGTGCCACAAAAATGCCACCCGGATTGAGGCAGCGGGCACAACCTTCGTAGAACGCCGAGGTGAACAGGCTTTCTCCGGGACCGATCGGATCGGTGCAGTCGGAGATGATCACATCAAAGGTTTCGCTGGTCTGATTAACGAAGTTCACACCGTCGTCGATCACCAGTTTGAAACGGGGATCATCATAGGCTCCGGCATTATGGTTCGGCAGATACTGGCGGCAAAACGACACCACACCGGCATCGATTTCCACCATGGTGATCGCTTCCACGCCTTTATGACGGCACACTTCGCGCAGCATGGCGCCGTCACCGCCGCCAATGATCAACACCTTTTTGGCGTGGCCGTGGGCGAACAGCGGTACGTGGGTCATCATTTCGTGGTAGATGAATTCATCACGTTCGGTGGTTTGCACAACGCCGTCGAGTGCCATCACGCGACCCAGCGCCGCGTTCTCGAAAATCACCAGATCCTGATGATCGGTTTTCTCACGGTATAACTCTTTTTCGACGCTAAAATACTGGCCAAAATGGGCGTGCAGCGTCTCATACCATATTTCTTTGGATGACGAGTTCCGGGACATGTCGTTGTTTCTCCTGATCAATCGCAGCCATAAAAATGGGCGCACATGATAGCTAACTCTGCCCGTCCATGCACGGTTGAATTTCAGACAGGTCAATTTAGCTTAAGTGTAGACGAGGCAGGCGTGGCGCGGAAAGTCGGGGGAAGAAGACAGGCTCCGGCAGCAGAATGACGGAGCACAAGACCGGTAAACCGGCTGACAGGGTTTAGTTGGTGTAGGCCAGCAAACTCAGCGAGTCACGCGCCAGAGATTTGCATTTGGTCGGTTTGGGTACGGCGATGCCGCTCAGATCGCGGTAGCTGTCTTCGCCCATCGACTGCATATTAAAGCTGTTGTAATTGCTCAGATCCCAGCGGTTTTGCTGGGCGAAAAACACGATCGCGCGTTTGATTTGCGTATTCGGCAGTTGCTCGTAGCCGCAGTTATTTTTCAGATACACAAAGACCGCCGTCAGATCCGCAAGATCTTCCGCTTCTGATTCACTCAGTGCCTGACTGGCGGAGGAAAAGCCGAGCAGCGACAGTAACAGCAAACACAATGTTGTTTTTTTCATGGACGTGTTCTTGTTCTTTTAGAGAGAAAGTGGGGAAAGCGCTGGCGCGCAAATCATTAAAATGACGTTACCATATTTGCATTGTGTGGCACCAAATTTCTTTTCCCCGCGTCAGCCGCTTGACCTTCCCCTAAGGAGAGGGTTTAGGCTGTTGTACTATTATGGCACGCTTACGCCATCCGTCTGGCAATTGCCCCTCATAAGGACTGAAAAATGAACCGTCGCGATTTCGTAAAGTGGACGACCCTGATGGGCGCCGCCAGTACGCTGCCCGGCTGGAGCCGTTTCGCGCTCGCCGCTGACCGTCCGGCTTTGCCAATCCCCGCGTTACTCGAACCCGATATCCGCAATGCCTTCACGCTCACCTTGCAGCGCGGTCAGAGCCAGTTTCTGCCCGGCGTGAACACCGAGACCTGGGGGGTAAACGGTAATCTCCTCGGCCCCGCGCTGCGTATCCGCCGTGGCAAGCCGGTCAGCGTGACCGTCAATAACCGGCTGAATGTCGCCAGTACCGTGCACTGGCACGGGCTGGAAATTCCGGGTGACGTCGATGGCGGACCACAGGCACTGATCGCTCCGGGCGAAAAACGCAAAGTGACGTTGCAGCTCGATCAGCCTGCGGCGACCTGCTGGTTCCACCCGCATCCGCATCAGACCAGCGGCCATCAGGTGGCGATGGGGCTGGCGGGCATGGTGCTGATTGAAGATGAAAGCAGCGATATTTTGCAGATCCCGAAACGCTGGGGCGTGGATGATATTCCGATCATTTTGCAGGATAAACGCCTGAACGACGCCGGACAGATCGATTATCAGATGGATGTCATGACCGCCGCCGTCGGCTGGTTCGGGCAGCACATGCTGACCAACGGCGCGGTGTATCCGCAGCACGGGATTTCCCGTGGCTGGCTGCGTCTGCGGCTGCTCAACGGCTGTAACGCACGTTCGCTGCATATCGCCACCAGCGATAATCGTCCGATGTATGTCATCGCCAGCGACGGCGGTTTCCTGCCGGAACCGGTGAAAGTCAGCGATTTGCCGATGCTGATGGGCGAACGTTTTGAAGTGCTGATTGAGTGTACCGACGGCAAAGCCTTTGATCTGGTCACGCTGCCGGTGAAACAAATGGGCATGACGCTGGCACCGTTCGATAAGCCGTTGCCGGTGCTGCGCATTCAGCCGACGCTCACCCAAAGCGGCGGGGCATTGCCGGATACGCTGGTGCCGCTTCCGGCGCTGGTGTCTGTCGACAATCTGCCGACCCGCTGGCTGCAACTGATGATGGATCCGCAACTCGATCAGCAGGGCATGGCCGCATTAATGAAACGTTATGGTCATAACGCCATGGCAGGCATAAGCATGGATCACGGTGACGGCGGGATGGCGGCGATGCCGGGGATGTCCGGGTCCGGCCACGACGGTCATGGCAACATGGCAGGAATGGACATGAGTAAACCCGCTGGCGGCTACGATTTCATGCAGGGCAACAAAATCAACGGCAAAGCCTACGACATGAATGTACCTGCTTTCGATGTGAAACAAGGTCAGTACGAGAAATGGACCATCTCGGGCGAAGGCGACATGATGCTGCATCCTTTCCATATTCACGGCACGCAGTTCCGTATTCTTTCTGAAAACGGTCAGCCGGTGGCAGCGCACCGTCAGGGCTGGAAAGATATCGTTCGGGTAGAAGGGGCACGCAGTGAAGTGCTGGTGCGCTTTAACCATCTGGCCGACAAACAACATGCTTATATGGCGCACTGTCATCTGCTGGAACATGAAGACACCGGCATGATGCTGGGTTTCACCGTATCAAAGTGATCTGATTTTCTTTCCTTCCTCTCTTAAAAATCCACAGGCCGGAGACGATCCTCCGGCCAGCTTCCGCTCCCTTTCCGCCCGTTCATTTCCTTCTCTGTGATACCCCTTGCTTAGTAATCTTTCATTTTGAAAGATTAAACTTTCAAAGTGTGATCAATATATAATTAATATAAATTCATAATGATTATATTTTTAGCGTGGAGTGACAAAACATGAAAGCGTAAACCCACATGTATCCCTACAGGAGAAGATGATGATCGACGTAATAACGCACGGAGCCGAGTGGTTTATCGGCCTGTTTCAAAAGGGCGGGGAGGTGTTTGTCGGGATGGTCACCGGCATTCTGCCTCTCTTAATCAGCTTACTGGTGGTCATGAACGCGCTGATCGTGTTTGTCGGACAGCGGCGGATCGAACGTCTGGCGCAACGCTGCGCGGGCAATCCGGTTTCACGTTATCTGCTGCTGCCGGTGATCGGCACCTTTGTTTTCTGCAACCCGATGACCCTCAGCCTCGGGCGCTTTATGCCTGAAATCTACAAACCCAGCTATTACGCCGCAGGCTCTTACAGCTGCCATTCCATGAACGGCCTGTTCCCGCACATCAATCCCGGTGAACTGTTTGTCTATCTCGGCGTGGCGAGCGGGCTGACCACACTGGGTTTACCGCTCGGGCCGCTGGCCGTCAGTTATTTCCTGGTGGGCATGGTGACCAACTTCTTCCGTGGCTGGGTAACGGATCTCACCACCCGCATCTTCGAACGCAAGATGGGCATCCAGCTTGATCGTCAGGTTCAGCTGTAAACAGATCCAATTCTAAAAATCGGAGCAGAAAATGAGCGTTAAGATCCGCATTAACCGGGGCGAAGGTGGCTGGGGTGGTCCGTTGTTGATTGACGCGGTACCCGGCAAAAAAGTGGTGTATATCACGGCGGGCACGCGCCCGGCGATTGTCGACAAACTGGCGGCACTGACCGGCTGGGAAACGGTGGATGGCTTCAAAGAAGGTGAGCCGCCGGCGGAAGAAATCGGCGTGGCGGTGATCGACTGCGGTGGCACGCTGCGTTGCGGCATCTACCCCAAGCGCCGCATTCCTACCGTAAATATTCATTCGACCGGCAAGTCCGGCCCGCTGGCACAGTTCATTACTGAAGACATTTATGTGTCCGGCGTGCGTGAGGATGACATTGTGATCGACCTGGCAGACGGCGCTGAACCGGCTGCGGCTAAGCCCGCACCCGCTGCGGCAGGGCGTGATTACGACACCACCAAAAAAATTACCGAACAGAGCGACGGCCTGCTGGCGAAAGTCGGCATGGGGATGGGATCCGGCGTGGCGGTGTTATTCCAGGCCGGGCGCGACACCATCGATACCGTACTCAAAACTATCCTGCCGTTTATGGCCTTCGTGGCGGCGCTGATCGGCATCATCATGGCGTCCGGGCTGGGCGATCTGGTGGCGCACGGGCTGACGCCGCTGGCAAAAAGCCCCGTCGGGCTGGTAATGCTGGCGCTGATCTGCTCCTTCCCGCTGCTCTCGCCCTTCCTCGGCCCCGGCGCGGTCATCGCGCAGGTTATCGGCGTGCTGGTGGGGGTGCAGATCGGACTCGGCAATATCCCGCCACATCTGGCGCTGCCTGCACTTTTCGCCATTAACGCGCAGGCGGCGTGCGATTTCATTCCTGTCGGCCTCTCGCTCGCCGAAGCCAAACAGGACACCGTGCGCGTCGGCGTGCCTTCGGTGCTGGTCAGCCGTTTTCTGACCGGCGCACCGACGGTGCTTATCGCCTGGGCCGCTTCCGCTTTCATCTATCAGTAAGGAGTCATCGTGCAAACCATTTATCAAACCACCATTACGCACATCGGCGACTTCGCCCGTGAGGCGCTGACCGACCAGATGCTGATCACCTTCCGCGAAGGCGCACCGGCAGATATTCAGGATTATTGCTTCATTCATCAGCACGGAAAAACCGAAGGGGAATTGCACCGTGGCGCATACATGGAGCTGGCGGATGTGCGTTATCCGGTGACCGCCGTGGGCGAGGTGGCGATGCAGAATCTGCGCGAACTGGGGCATATCACCCTGCGGTTCGACGGCAGCGCCGAAGCTGAATTTCCCGGCAGCGTCCATGTAAAAGGCACCACGCCCGACGATATCCCGCTGGGCAGCATATTGAAATTTATCGATTAACTATCAGAATCAGGAGTCAGTTATGGAACAGGTTGCAGTCGTGATCGGCGGGGGACAGACGCTGGGCGCATTTCTCTGTCAGGGGCTGGCTGAATCCGGCTATCGCGTGGCGGTGGCGGATCTGAATGAGAAGAATGCCGCGTCGGTGGCAGAACAAATCAACCAGCAGTTTGGTGAGGAACGGGCGTTTGGTTTTGCCGTCGATGCCACCAACGAAGCCAGCGTAGAACAACTGGCGAAAGCGGTGGATCAGACGTTTGGCAGGGTCAGTTTGCTGGTGTACAGCGCGGGAATGGCGAAGGCATCGCCGATCACCGACTTCGCCCTCAACGATTTTGACCTCTCCCTGCAGGTCAATCTGGTGGGCTATTTCCTCTGCGCCCGCGAGTTTTCCCGTCTGATGATCCGCGACCGCGTGCCGGGGCGGATTATTCAGATCAACTCCAAATCCGGCAAAGTGGGCAGCAAACACAACGCCGGTTACAGCGCGGCTAAATTCGGCGGCGTGGGGCTGACACAGTCTCTGGCGCTGGATCTGGCGGAGTACGGCATTACCGTGCATTCGCTGATGCTGGGTAATTTGCTCAAATCGCCGATGTTCCAGTCGTTATTGCCGCAGTACGCCAAAAAACTCGGCCTTAAGGCCGATGAAGTCGAGCAGTTTTACATCGATAAAGTGCCGCTGAAACGCGGGTGCGACTATCAGGATGTGCTGGATATGCTGCTGTTTTACGCCAGCGACAAAGCCTCTTATTGCACCGGTCAGTCGATTAACATCACCGGCGGTCAGGTGATGTTCTGATGTCTTCCGCCCCTGTTTTGCAGGGGCGGGTAACGATGTTACGCAGAAAGTCATGGTAAGGAGAAAATGATGACCCCGACTTCGGCATTAATCCTCTGTGCGGTGCTGGCGTGGATGGCGCAAATCGCGCTCGGCTGGTGGCAGTTACAGCGCTTTAACCGGGCATTCGACAGATTGTGTCTACAGGGAAACGTCGGCGTCGGGCGTTCCGGCGGACGTTTCAAACCGAGAGTGGTGCTGGCGCTGGCATTTGATAAACAGGAGAAAGTTTGTGACGGATTCCTGCTGCGTGGCCTGACGATTTTCGCCCGTCCTCAGCCGGTTTCCTCGCTTAATGGCATGAGCCGGGAAGAATTGATGACAGGTGTGATCTTCCCGAAAGATCCGAATATTCAAACTGCACTATCATTAGCGATTGAACCGAAATCATGATATTTTCATTTTAAAAGCTATTATCTTTCAAAAAGAATGATGGCGTGAATATATCTTAAAATTTGAGCGAAAATCGTGATGAAACCTAAGCAACGGCAGGCGGCGATACTGGCGCATTTGCAGCAATTTGGAAAGACAGCGGTGGACGATCTCGCCGCGCATTTCGCCACCACCGGCACCACTATTCGTAAAGATCTGACCCTGCTGGAAGAAGAGGGCGCGGTGATCCGCACCTACGGCGGCGTAGTGCTGAGCCGTGAAGAAGGCGATCAGCCTATCGATCGTAAAACCCACATCAATACCGGCAAAAAACTGCGCATCGCCCGCGCGGCCATTCAGGAAATTCAGGACGGCGACTCGCTGATTTTTGACGCGGGCAGCACCGTGATGCAGATGGTGCCTTTCCTCAGCCAGTTCAATAACATCACCGTCATGACCAACAGCCTGCATATCGTCAACGCGCTGGTGGAACTGGACAACGACCAGACGATCCTGATGCCCGGCGGCACCTACCGCAAAAAATCCTCCTCCTTCCACGGCAGCCTGGCCGAAAGCGCCTTTGATAAATTCAATTTCGATAAGCTGTTTATCGGCGCTGATGGCGTCGATCTCGATGGCGGCGTCACCACTTTCAACGAAGTTCACGGCGTCAGTCAGGCGATGTGTAAAGCGGCTGAGCGTATTTTCCTGCTGGTGGATTCATCCAAATTCGGCCGTAAAAGCCCGAACGTGGTGTGTCATTTAGGCAAGGTCGATACGCTGATCACGGACAGCGGGCTGAGCGCTCAATATCGTGATGCCATCGAAAAACTGGGGATCCGCATAATTTTAGTCGGGGAAGACGATGAGTGACGCATTACTGAATTACGCACGTGAAACGCTGGAAATCGAAATAGAAGAAGCCCGCCGGTTACTGACGCGGCTGGATGATAACTTCCTCTGCGCCTGCCGCTTATTGCTGAACTGCACCGGCAAAGCGGTGGTGTCCGGCATGGGAAAATCCGGTCATATCGGCAAGAAGATCGCCGCCTCACTGGCCAGCACCGGCACACCGGCGTTTTTCGTGCATCCCGCTGAGGCGCTGCACGGCGATCTGGGGATGATCGGCAGTGAAGACGTGCTGATTTTTATTTCCTATTCCGGCCGGGCAAAAGAATTGGATCTGATCCTGCCGCTGCTGAAAGAAAACCAAACCCGTCTGATTGCCATCACCGGCGGCAAAGATTCCCCGCTGGCGCTGGCAGCCGATTGTGTGCTGGATATCAGCGTCGAGCGTGAAGCCTGCCCGATGGGGCTGGCACCGACCTCGAGCGCGGTGAATACCTTAATGATGGGCGATGCGCTGGCGATGGCACTGATGCGGCACCGGGGTTTTGGCGCGGAAGACTTTGCCCGTTCACACCCCGGCGGCAGCCTCGGCGCGCGTCTGCTGAACCGCGTGCATCATCTGATGCGCACCGGCGATCGTCTGCCGGTGGTCGACAGCCGGAAAAATGTCATGGACGCGATGCTGGAACTGAGCCGCACCGGTCTGGGACTGATCGCCGTCTGCGACGCCAGCCTGCGCGTGGTCGGCGTATTCACCGACGGCGATTTGCGTCGCTGGCTGGTAAAAGGCCACAGCCTGAACGATCCGCTGGTGGACGCCATGAGCCGTCCGGGGTATCAGCTTCCTGCCCAATGGCGGGCGGGCGAGGCGCTTGAAGCCCTGCATCAGCAGCACATCAGTGCCGCGCCGGTGGTCGACAGCGAAGGCGTACTGGTCGGCGCGATCAACCTGCATGACCTGCATCAGGCCGGTATTGGCTGACGCCAGCGTTACTCATCGGCGGGTTCTTTGTTATAATCCTTTCCACTATATGGTCGCTGCTTTTCTGAAAAGCAGCGATAAATATTCTTAAATCAGGTGGTTAGTCTTTATATGAAACATCGCGTTGACGTCATGATTTCCGAAGAGGAAGTCAAAACCCGAATTGCCGAGTTGGGCCGTGAAATCACCGAACACTACCGCAACAGCGGCAGCGAAATGGTGCTGGTGGGATTGCTGCGCGGTTCCTTCATGTTTATGGCTGACCTGTGTCGCGCCGTGGATGTGCCGCACGAAGTGGACTTCATGACCGCCTCCAGCTACGGCAACGGCATGTCCACCACCCGCGACGTCAAGATCCTCAAAGATCTCGACGAAGACATTCGCGGTAAAGATGTGCTGATCGTCGAAGACATCATCGATTCCGGTAACACGCTGAGCAAAGTGCGTGAAATCTTGCAACTGCGCGGCCCGAAATCCCTTGCCATCTGCACCCTGCTGGATAAACCCGAACGCCGCGAAGTTGACGTTAAAGTCGAATACGTCGGCTTCCCGATCCCCGACGAATTCGTTGTCGGTTACGGTATCGACTACGCCCAGCGTTACCGCCATCTGCCGTATGTCGGCAAAGTTGTGATGCTGGACGAGTAGTGAACAGCGACCCGATTTAGCCACTTCCGGCGCGGGTCACAGTGAATTTAAATGAAAACGGCCTTCAGATTTGGAGGCCGTTTTTTTATGGAACCTATTGTGAAAAATATCGGGCAATCAAACGGATTTGCAGAGGACAACTAAACGCTCATTTAATGATTCTGTGTATGCAGAAGTTTATTAGGCGTTCTCATTAGATAACAAGTAATCTAATTAACTTACCTGATATTTCCGCGTAAAAATAAAATTGAAAACTATAATTTTTAGGCGTAGGTTATTTCTGGTTTATGGTTAGATTATTACAGGTTTTAATAACTCAAAGCGGTCAATGGAATTAATGATTAAATAGCAATCAAATGCCAAACGAGTAATGACTAAAAAATTAGGTACTTTTGTCGGTCGCACCATTCCAGTGGTTGGTTGGGTTATTTTGGCCTCGGATGTAGGGATCATTTCTTATAAAGCAGTGAGAAAATACAATACGCTTGCTTACCCGTCAGATCAGATCTGGTAACCGACATGAATGATTCTGAGAACATTGAAGAACAAGTTTTTGATTGGTATCAAAAAAACTGGAATGGGAGAGTACTTCCGTTTTTTAGACGTCCTGTCTTAACATGGGATACCAGTCTGTCATCTGGGGAATACCCATGGGCAAATGAAGATGCTGTGGATATTCTTGAACAATATTTCGAGAAGTTTGAAGTTAATAAAACAAATTTCTCGTTTATAAAATACTGGCCCAACGAAGAAGTCGTTTTCCCCTTTAACTTCTTACGCCCTAAAGGTAAAAGATGGAAATGGGTAGAACCTGAACCACTCACACTAAGAATGCTGGCTGAATCTGCGAAAGCGGGTCGCTGGTTATACGATTAATTAAAAGGAATTTTAACTATGGCTGTACCTGTTCATTTATGGCTTAAAGATGATGGCGGCGCTGCTATTCGTGGTGGTTCGGATATCAGGGATCGTGAAGGCAGTATCGAGCTGAGAGGTATAAATCATGATCTGAGTATTCCGACCGACGTCATGACAGGAAAACTGACCGGCTCACGTCAGCATGCCCCTTTCCAGTTTGATAAAGAAATCGACAGCGCATCCCCTTACTTATATAAAGCTGTCGCCACCGGACAGACGATGAAATCCGCTGAATTTAAATGGTACCGCATTAGTGATGCGGGACAGGAAGTTGAATACTTCAATACGCTTCTGGAAAATGTGAAAGTGATTTCCGTTTCGCCAACCATGCATGACACCCGCAATTCCCCGGGTACCGGCCATATGGAAAGCGTTGCCTTACGTTATGAGAAAATCACCTGGAAGTATGTGGATGGTAATATCCAATACGCAGATGCCTGGAACGAAAGGGCGACGGCATAGCCACAGCACAGCCGATGATGTAAGAAACCTCACTGAAATGCATAATCTTTGTGCCTAAAGTCGAGTTTAATAATATGAATTAAATGTATTTTTTCATCTTAATATCCAGACACTAGCCACGTCGACAGGCTGAAACAGGAAAACGGCAGTGAGGATTTCCGCAACCATTAATTATGAGTAAGCGCAAATTCCGCAATGCGGCACAGACAACGGTCATTGCAACCACACAGCAGAACGGCGGCGCGGAGGCGTTCTGCTTTGGCGACCCGACGCCGGTGTTAGACCGCCGCGAAATTCTGGATTACATCGAATGCACGGGTAACGGCCAGTGGTACGAACCGCCGGTCAGCTTTGACGGACTGGCCCGCACGCCGCGGGCAGCCGTGCATCACAGCTCATCGCTGTATGTGAAACGTAATATTCTGGCTTCGACCTTTGTCCCGCACCCGCTGTTATCACAGCAGGAGTTCAGCCGGTTTTCCCTGGATTACCTGGTATTCGGGAATGCGTTTTTAGAGGTAATCCGCAACAAGCGTCGGTGACGTCGTGGTGATGAAAATCGTGCCTGCCAAATATGCACGTCGGGGCGTGGAGCAGGATACTTACTGGTTTGTGCAGCAGTGGAAGGACGCGCATCAGTTTGCGGCGGGTAGTGTCTTTCATCTGATCGAGCCGGATATTAATCATGAGCTGTATGGCCTGCCGGAATATCTCAGTGCCCTGAATTCCGCCTTGCTGAATGAGGCGGCCACGTTGTTCCGCCGCAAGTATTACCAGAACGGCGCGCACGCCGGTTATATCTTGTACATGACCGACGCGGCACAAAGCAGTTCAGACATCGATCAGATGCGCAAAGCGATGCGTGACACGAAAGGTCTGAGTAACTTCCGCAACCTGTTCATGTACGCGCCGAACGGTATCAAGATTCTGCCGCTGAGTGAGGTTGCGACGAAAGACGACTTCTTCAATATCAAGAAAGCCAGCCAGAATGATTTGCTGTGCGCGCACCGCGTGCCACCTCAGATGATGGGCATCATTCCTGAGAACAGCGGCGGATTTGGTGATTTGGTGAAGGCATCGTAGGTATTTGTCCGGAACGAACTGACACCATTGCAGGAACGGTTTAAGGAGTTGAATGCGTGGTTTGGGGGGGAGGTGATCAGGTTTAAGGCTTACCAGCTTACTCCAGAGTAGAGTAGTCCTCACCGATAACCGGGGTTTTACTTATTGGTGTGAGCCTCCTCATTCATTGGATATGATATTTATATCTTCAAAAATAAGATGTTTTTTTGTTCAATGCTTTATGTTGAAACATCAAAAAAAAAAGTTTATCAATTGATTGTATATCAATTTATAGAGATGAGGTGGCTTGATAGCTTGCCGTTGTTCATGTAAATTGCTTTATTTGCCTGATGTTTCGAAAGGATTTCCATGGACGCACCAAATTTTTTTATTAAATTATGGGGATATATTAAAGTGAATATAAACCTTACCCACTTAATAGCCTTTTCTCTTGGGGTTATTACAATCTGTTTTCTTGATGCATTAGTATTTGAGAAAAGCATTACTGACTGGATTAGTGCAGTTAGCACATTTGGTACTTTGATAGTTGCTTATCTAGTCTATAGAAAAGCCCCTGAATGGTTGGGGAAGAAACTCGATGAAGAATCAGTGTATTTGGCTACAGATATACACTTTATTCTATATGATGAAATTGCCAATGAAAGCACAAGGTTAAGAAATATACTATATTTTAATAGAACTAAAACCCCTCACTTTAGTAATATTTTATATGATATATTTGATATTAATAGAAAACTAAATGTCGAGGATGTGGATGCCCACTATAATGAATTATTATCGTTTGTTAAATTCACGGCGTTTTCCGAGTTAGCTAAGTATCAAATAGATTTAATAAAAAAACTTCGACGACTACGATTTATGCAATGGAAGCCTATTGGTGAAAATCAGTTCAAGATTAATTGCATAAGTGAAAGTATTAATAATGTTGTCACAGCAAGGTCTGATCTAAATTCCTATATTAATCCATTATTACCCATCATAAAAAACATAAAATGCCCGAGTGATTTATACGATACGCTCGGAAAAATTGAATCCCTTGAAAATACAATGATAAATAGCACTAGAGAATTATTAAAATATATTGATGATTATAAGTCGCAACCTGGAGATGTTCTTGACTACTTCGAACGTGCAAATAAGAAACAGTAGTAGTAAGAGAATAAGATTTTTTAATAAAATCGGCATAAGTGTCTATTTTATTCTCTGCTATCTTTATCTTTCCTTGCTAAACAAGAGTCACTGGTCATCGTTGTCGGCACACTAAAAAACGAAATTAATATAAAAGGCGCTGATGCACAGCAAGCTGTATCACTTATATCTCCGCGCGCAATGTTACCCGCCTGCCCGCTTCTGACTTGGCTCACTGTTTTTAATGCATGAGTCAGAACACGATACAGTGCAACCAGAGGGACGATTAGGTGTTTTTCAATCATGCTTCGATCATGCAAAACCATGCAAGTGATCCATGCGAATGCCTGCAGAAGTCAACAAGTTAGAACTCATGAATTTTGTCGGTAATGCTGACTAAAATTCAGGATTTACTCAATATTGAAATATATTTCCACAGAAAATAATCTCATTTTAAAACAAAGCGAAAGGTATAATTATCAGATTCGATGGAAAATCAATTTATGGCCAAGTAGCTTAAAGATACTTGACCATAACTGTGAATCTCTAGGAGTTTATTGTTGACATTTTTTTATAATGGTCACCATATCCGGTATGTTCGAATACTAGTTTTAATCCTGTTTTGAAGTCATTGTAATTAAATTCTTTAAAGTCAAAAATGTTTTGTCCGAGAGAATGAGATTCTCTATTAATATATCTAATGAATGCTTGAAGTTTTTCTTCCTTTAGTTCTGGCTTTTGCATTACATTACTAAGATCAGCTTTTTGCACGAAGTTGAAAAAATACTCGATAATGTTTCTCATACAATTTGCAATTAATGCTGGTGGTTGCTTGTCATCATTTATCACTGACCAATATGATTGATAGTCATTTTGTATTTCTTCATACTTCATCTTTTCAATTGAGGTTCCTGTTGAGTTTTTTGATAAGCGAAATAGATTTTGATTTTCCTTTCTTCTTATATGGTTTGAGTCCGTAAGTTCGTAAAAAAAATAAAGACTGTGAGTTAATACAAAAACCTGTTCGATATCTTCTGAATTAAAAAAGTCACTTTTTAACAACTGACCGATGTTATAAACAAAGATATGAGACAAACTTGAAACAGGATCATCTATGATGGCTATTTTTTTTTGCTTCACTTCAATTGTCGACTGTTTTCCTTTAAATAACTCTCGGAAATAAAGGAAGCTAATAATCATTTTCTCACCTTCACTAAGCGATGAGAAAACGTCATTTGTAGCACCGTCACGTATTATTTGATATAAGTCATCTTTATAATTTTCAATGTGAAAATCTGTAATGCCTAGATCAGCAAGGCCTTGATTGATATTTTCTATTGCTTCCTTGATGTTTACTGTCGATTTTTGATGCCCAATTAATTCAAGTTTTTTTGTTTTTTCATCTTCGATGATTTTTTCAAGTAGAAGTTTGTTGGAGTCTATTATCTTTTTAGATGCTTTGCTCTGCAAATCAAAACCTGAGATGGTTTGGTCATAATCAAATCTCAAAACATCCCAAAACTCCATCTTTATCCTTTCTAATTCTTTATCTGAGTTATCAATTTTGTCATTGTGGATTTTAATTTCGGAATTTATTGAAATGACAAGTTTGTTGAAGTCGTTAATTTCTTCTGATAATTCATTAAGTTTTGTTTTTTGGCTGGGTGTATTAATTTTCTCTCTAATGAGATTAATATTTTCCTGTGCTAATCTGTCTATTTCTGCATGTATCTGTGTTAATTCAGCAAGGAATTTTTTTGCATAAGGGCAATTACTGTAATCGTCAATTTTAGGTATTTTATTTACAATTTCGTTGTATCTTGTTTGAACTGTTTTAATGTGTTTTATATTGTTTTGATAGGTTTCATCGAAATAATCTTTTATTTTAGTGATTAGCTCAGTGGTCATTGTTTCTGACTGGCAGAATGGACACTTTTTATCTTCAATTAGTTCTAAGAACTGCAAACCTTCGTTGACCCAATCTGAGTTTTTTAATTTGCTGATTAAATCAGCTACTGGGCTATCTACACTACCGATGATGATCTTATCTAAAATAATCACATCATCAGATGATAATTCCTCTAATCCAACTTGATTAAGAAAATCTAATTTTATAGCGGTGGACCCATCCACAGCATTTGCTTCATCTTTAAGCTGATCAGTTGTTTTTGTAGGTTTATTGACTGGTAACGCAATAGAACTAATATGATCATAAAGTGAGGCTGAACTACCCATTAAACGTTTTAAACAAAATTCTAAAACTCTATCACCACCAGAGTAATCTTGTTTAATTTTCCATGTTGTGTTTTGAGCAATTTTCTTAGCTTCGATGATAATATCATTTTCTTTTTTAATTAGATCTTCCAGTCTTGCCTTTTCCTTTTTAATTACCTCCAAACTTTCAGTAACAGCGTCTATTTTTTCTTTTGCATCTTTGTTTTCTTTGGATAAGCTAAATATTCCTTTCAGATTACCTGCTTCATAAAAGTTATCCTTTATGAACTGTTGGTTGTATACCAATATATTATCGTTATTATGTGTGCATGAGCATTTGTTATATTTATGGTCTCCATTATCAGGTTTATATAAGAAGTTTGAAAAGGTGCTTTTTCCTGAGCCATTAAGCCCATAGATAATATTAACCTTTTTATCGGTTTTTAGACTAGCCTTTAATTTATAACTTGCTACACCATCGAGAACGATTTCACTAATCATATTAACATCCTTACCTTTAGAAATAATTTTATATAATTGTTATAACACACGAGAAAAGTGAAATGTGTGATCGTTGAAGAATGTTGAGTAACGATTGTGTGATCGTATGAGCTTGTCAAACCAGACTATGGGCTGATTAGGGGGGATATAGCATTCTACAATCCGCTTTTCCTGGGAGGGCGCGCCAAGAGATGACACTGCGCGCGAAGAAGATAGCTTAATCTTGAGTAGTGTAAAATTGAAATTCATGTATAAGTGATTAGCCTCCTGCTTTAAAGTATTAAAACTTCAGAGTTATTATTGATTGAACAATGTTGTCTAATGAATACGATTTATTTGCGTTAAATAGATCTGGTTAACCCCATCCAATCTCCTCGAACTCACCTAATTTCATCACCACACAACCAAGCTTTGAAGGCATGGTAGGGGAATCCGGCCCGAATACTACCTGAGCCTTTCCACAGTTATTTACAGGACTCCAAGGCGTGCCGGAGGCGCTTTTTGCGGTCAAAACCTCAGAATCAACGGCAGAAGCAACGATGCGCCATTGAGTGGTGCGCGTTTCATATACATGTGATTCGCCGAGGTGGGGCGCGAAAATTTCCACAACCTTTTTCACCTCTTCATCGTAGGCATTCAGTTCATTAGCAACGCGACGTGCTACGCGCACCGTCTGATCTTCACGCGGTATATTAGCTCCGCCCTGGGCTGACATGTAAGCCATAAAATCACCGGCATCAGCAGCAGCGCGAACGGCTTCCACTTCTTCGTCAAAGGTTTCCGTCAGACTGATGGAACGGATGCGGCGGCACTCACGGTATGAACCCATTGTAGGTAAACCGATGGGATGAAACTGCGGTATGCCATGTTGCAGCCCAGGCGGTAACAGCAGCAACTGAGTCCGTCAGAAGCTCGCCGGTTTCGTGGACGCGTTCGCCTTCCTGTGCGTAACCGTCGATATTCTTCGCGATGTACCCACGCGAATATTAACCAAACAATGGTCTATGCTCACTTCGCTCCGGACTTCCTGCAGGACGCGATTTCCTTCAATCCACTGAGGGGAAAAGCGGGGCTGGAGTGTCCACATAGTGTCCACACCTAAGCATCTTTGTAGGGCTTGTAGCTGCTTACACCGCATATAACTCATTGATTTATAGTGATCGCGTTGTAAGTGCAGGAAAAATAAATGGTAAAAAAGGCACATTTTTGTGCCTTTTGTTTTTTGAATTTCTGTAGAGTAGTGCGGCTTGTTATTGCGGGTCGCCGTTGAGCAGGGCGGAGACGCCCTGACGGTAGCGTTGTTCCAGCGTTTCGCGGCTGGTAGCATCGACGTCGAGGTTGCGCAGACGTCCGTCCAGAATGCCGTATACCCAGCCGTGCAGCGTGACTTTCTGGCCGCGTTTCCAGGCCGATTGCATCACCGTGGAGTGACCGAGGTTATACACTTGCTCGACCACATTCAGTTCGCACAATTTATCGAGACGTTTTTCTGGCGACAGTTCGCCCAGCAGGGAGCTGTGTTTGTACCAGATGTCCCGGATATGCAACAACCAGTTATTGATCAAACCCAGTTCAGGGTTTTCAACCGCCGCCTGCACACCGCCACAGCCGTAGTGACCGCAGATAATCACGTGTTCAACTTCCAGCACGTCGATAGCATATTGCACCACGGACAGGCAGTTAAGGTCGGTATGGATGACCAGGTTGGCAACGTTACGGTGAACGAACAGTTCGCCCGGCTCAAGCCCTGTCAGGCGCTCGGCGGGAACACGGCTGTCAGAACAGCCAATCCACAGGAAACGGGGTTTTTGAGATTGGGAAAGCCGCTCAAAGAAACCAGGATCTTCATCAATCATGGTTTTGGACCAGGCTGCGTTATTGCTGATGAGTCTTTCTATGTCGTTCATTGAGGTTAATAGCCTGTATTACGAGCTGACTGCGATGGAGTAATATAGGGCAATGCCCCGACTTTTCAAACTGATTCGGCATCTCCGTCTACTCATTCTTACAACAGGGTTTTCACAAGAAGGTACGCTCCCTTTATGAATTATGCATTGGAACTGGAAAAGTTAACCAAAACTTACGCCGGTGGTGTACAGGCTTTGCGTGGAATCGATCTGCGCGTCGAAGCCGGCGATTTTTATGCCCTGCTTGGGCCGAACGGTGCGGGTAAATCCACCACCATTGGCATCATCAGTTCACTGGTCAATAAAACCGCCGGTAAAGTGCAGGTGTTTGGCTACGACATCGATAAAGATATCGTCAACGCCAAACGCCAGCTCGGGCTGGTGCCGCAGGAATTTAACTTCAACCCGTTCGAAACCGTCATGCAGGTGGTCGTCAATCAGGCCGGATATTACGGCGTGCCGCGTCCGCTGGCGCTGCAACGTGCAGAAAAATACCTGACGCAGCTGGATCTGTGGGGCAAACGCAACGAGCGTTCGCGCATGTTGTCCGGCGGGATGAAGCGCCGTCTGATGATCGCCCGTGCGCTGATGCACGAGCCAAAACTGCTGATCCTTGATGAGCCAACGGCGGGTGTGGATATCGAACTGCGCCGCTCGATGTGGGGCTTCCTGAAAGAGCTGAACGCGCAGGGCACCACCATCATTCTGACCACGCACTACCTGGAAGAAGCGGAAATGCTGTGCCGTAATATCGGCATCATTCAGGGCGGTGAACTGGTGGAAAACACCAGCATGAAAGCGCTGCTGTCGAAGCTGAAATCGGAAACCTTCATTTTGGATTTAGGTGCGAAAAGCCCGCTGCCGGTGCTGGAAGGCTATCGCAGCCAACTGACGGATACCTCAACGCTGGAAGTAGAAGTAATGCGCGAGCAGGGGCTGAACTCCCTGTTCAGCCAGCTGAGTAAGCAGGGTGTGCAGGTATTGAGTATGCGTAACAAGGCGAACCGTCTGGAAGAGCTGTTTGTCACGCTGGTGAACGGCAGTGAGGAAAAGAAATAATGTCGCAATTGTATTGGGTGGCACTTAAAAGTATCTGGATGAAAGAGATCAACCGGTTTGGCCGTATCTGGATCCAAACGCTGGTTCCGCCGGTGATCACCATGACCTTGTATTTCATCATCTTCGGGAATCTGATCGGCTCCCAGATTGGCAGCATGCACGGTTTCACCTACATGCAGTTTATCGTGCCGGGTCTGATCATGATGGCGGTGATCACTAACTCCTACGCCAATGTCGCTTCATCGTTCTTCAGCGCCAAATTTCAGCGCAATATTGAAGAACTGCTGGTTGCGCCGGTGCCAACGCATGTGGTGATCGCCGGTTATGTCGGCGGCGGTGTGGCGCGCGGGATCTGCGTGGGGATCCTGGTCACGGCGATCTCGCTGTTCTTCGTGCCCCTGGTGATCCACTCCTGGTGGATCATTGCGCTGACGCTTCTGCTGACCGCGATCCTGTTCTCGCTCGGCGGTCTGCTGAACGCGGTGTTTGCGACCACGTTTGACGACATCAGCCTGATCCCGACCTTTGTGCTGACGCCGCTGACTTATCTGGGTGGTGTGTTCTACTCGCTGTCGCTGCTGCCGCCAATCTGGCAGGCCGTGTCCAAGCTGAACCCGATCGTCTACATGATCAGCGGTTTCCGCTACGGTTTTCTGGGGATTTCAGACGTGCCGCTGGTGTTTACCATGAGCGTACTGGTGGCGTTTATTGCGGTGTTTTATTTGCTGGCGTGGTATCTGATTGAGCGCGGGCGTGGTCTGAGAAGTTGATTTTTCTGTGCTCCCGCCTCCCCTGCGAAGGGGAGGCGTTTTATCAGGCCACCTGAACCGGCACGGCTTTGGCAGTGCGTTTCAGCTGGTTTTCACCCTCGAAATAAGCCACTTTCGGCTGGTGCTGGCGGGCCTGTTCATCTGACATCTGCACGTAAGAACAGATGATCAGCAGATCGCCGACACAGGCACAGCGCGCTGCCGCGCCGTTGACCGAAATAATACGCGAACCGCGTTCTGCCGCGATGGCGTATGTCGAAAAACGCTGACCGTTATCAACGTTATAAATATCAATTGCTTCGTATTCCAGAATGCCTGAGGCATCGAGAAAGTCCTGATCGATGGCGCAGGAGCCTTCGTAATGCAAATCTGCCTGAGTGACGTGAACCCGGTGCAGTTTGCCTTGCAGCATTGTACGTACCATTGCGTATGACCCTTCGTGCGTAAAAAGTCTGGGGATCCGCCGGTCGGACGGTCTGAAAAGTCCGAAGTTTCCGGCGGCCAACATAGTTGCCCATTTGACCTGCGCTGTCTACTGCGTCAGATCAACCTCCTGATTATCAATCAGTCGCGCTTTACCCAGCCATGCTGCCATCAGGATCACCGCTGAGGTGCTGTCGACGGACAATTCCTGCAAGGTTTTCGCATCACGGATAAACAGTTCGTCCGGCGTGAAGCCCGCTTCGCGAAGCTGCTGCGCGGTTTCCTGCAACATTTCGTCGGTATGACGTTCACCCTGGCTCAGACGTTCCGCCAGCGCGTTCATGATTTTGTTCAGTTGCGGCGCAAGCTTACGTTCTTCGGCCGTCAGATAGCCGTTACGGGAACTGAGCGCCAGACCGTCTTTGGCGCGCACAATCGGCACGCCGACAATCTCGATGTCGTAACCCATGTCTTCCACCATGGTGCGCAGCAGCGCCAGTTGCTGGAAGTCTTTCTGGCCGAAACAGGCCACCTGCGGCTGCACCAGATTGAACAGCTTGCTGACGATGGTCGAGACGCCACGGAAATGTCCCGGACGGCTCGCGCCTTCCAGAATGGTGGAAATCACCGGCACATCGACCTGCGTCTGGGTCGCCAGCCCTTTCGGGTACACTTCTGCCGGAGAAGGGGCGAACACCAGATCCACACCGCGCTTATTCAGCTTCTCGCAATCTTCCTGCAAGGTGCGCGGGTAACGTTCCAGATCATCCGGACGCTCAAACTGCATCGGGTTAACGAAAATACTCACGACCACCACGTCGCCACGCGCTTTGGCTTCTTCCACCAGCGTCATGTGGCCTTCGTGCAGGTTGCCCATCGTCGGCACCAGCGCGATGCGTTTGTTGTTCTTGCGGAAATCACGGATTTCGCGACGCAGCAGCGCCACGCTGTCAATTATCAGCACCAGCCTTCTCCCGTTTATTTAAAGGAATGTTCTTCGCCCGGATACACGCCCTGCGCGACCTGATCGACATACAAACGCACCGCGCCACGAATATCGCCCGCTTCGCTGAGGAAGTCTTTGGCGAATTTTGGCGTATGGCCGCCGGTGATGCCGAATGCGTCGTGCATCACTAAGATCTGCCCGTCAGTCACATTACCCGCGCCAATGCCGATCACCGGAATGCTCAGTTCTTCGGTCACGCGGCGCGCCAGATCCACCGGCACACACTCCAGCACCAGCAGTTGCGCCCCGGCTTCTTCCAGCATCATCGCATCTTTGATCAGCTGATTGGCCGCCACTTCGTCGCGACCCTGCACTTTATAGCCGCCGAAAATGTTCACTGACTGCGGCGTCAGCCCCAGGTGGCCGCACACCGGCACGGCGCGTTCGGTCAGCATACGGACCGTGTCACACAGCCAGCTGCCGCCTTCCAGTTTGACCATATTGCCGCCCGCGCGCATCAGCACGGCGGCGCTTTCAAACGCCTGCTCTGGCGTGGCGTAACTCATGAACGGCAGGTCAGCCAGCAATAACGCCTGAGGCGCGCCACGGCGCACACAGCGGGTGTGATAAGCAATGTCTTCTACCGTGACCGGCAGCGTGGAATCCTGCCCCTGAACGACCATGCCCAGAGAATCGCCGATCAGCATCACTGAGATGCCCTGTTCCGCAAACAACTGCGCGAAACTGGCGTCGTAGGCGGTAATGGTCGCAAATTTATGTTTTTCCTGCTTCCATTGGCGAAGCTGGCTCAATGTGGTGGGTTTCATGACACGTACCTTTGAATAATTCATCGGATGAATATGATGCCGGTATTCTACTGTATGAGCAGGAAGGCAGACAGCAAGTTCGACAGGCGGCAGGGTGATCCCCGTCTTAAGAAGTGATTAAGAAGCGTCGCCTATAATGAAAAAAACGGAGGGAACCATGCGAATTCTACTGATTGAAGACGACAAAATGATCGGCGACGGCATCAGGGCCGGGCTGACAAAACTGGGTTTTACGCTCGACTGGTTTACCGACGGGCTGACCGGCAAGGCGGCGCTCGACAGTGCGCCTTACGATGCCGTGGTTCTCGATCTCAGCCTGCCGGGGATGGACGGCATGGCGTTGCTGCGCGAATGGCGGAAGGCCGGTCGCGATACGCCGGTGCTGATCCTGACCGCGCGCGATGCGCTGGAAGAGCGCGTCAGCGGATTGCAGGCCGGTGCCGATGATTATCTGTGTAAACCGTTCGCGCTGGTGGAAGTGGCCGCCCGATTGCAGGCGCTGATCCGCCGCCGTCACGGCGTGGTGACCCCGAAAGTGACCCATGGCGCGGTGGAATTCGATCCCGCTGCCCGCAGTGTGACGCTTCACGGCGAGACGGTGACGCTGACGCCGCGCGAAGTGACGGTGCTGGAGCTGTTTCTCAACAACAAAGGCCGCGTGCTGGCGCGAACGCTGATTCAGGAAAAACTCTACAACTGGGACGACGAGGTCAGCAGCAACGCGGTGGAAGTGCATATCCACCATCTGCGCAGCAAACTCGGCAAAGGCTTTATCCGCACCGTGCATGGCGTGGGATATACGCTGGGCGACGCACCGGCAGGAGAACCGGCGTGAGGGAACTGAGAAACCTGAGTCTGCGCCTGCGCCTGATCCTGCTGTTTTCGGTGCTGGCGCTGCTCACCTGGCTGATCGCCAGCGGTGTGGCCTGGCATCAGACCCGCAAACACATCAACGAAGTCTTTGATACCCAGCAGATGCTGTTCGCCAAGCGACTGGCGGCCACCGGTCTGGGCGACCGCCTCAACCTGCAAAAAGATGCCGAACTGCCGGACACCAAAAAAATGGTCCGCAAAGGCTCGCGCGGTCATACCGATGACGATGCGCTGACCTTTGCCATCTTCAATCTTCAGGGGCGGATGCTGCTCAATGACGGCGAAAACGGCAAGCGCATCCGCTTTGACGGTGACACGCAGGGCTTTAGCGATGCCGGGCTGAGAGGAGACGACGATGCCTGGCGCATGGTCTGGCTGACCTCGCCGGACGGACAATATCGCGTCGCCGTCGGGCAGGAGCAGGATTACCGCAATGACATGGCATGGAGTCTGGTCAGCGGCCAGCTGACGCCGTGGCTGGCCTCGCTGCCGGTATTGTTACTGGCGCTGATTGTGATGGTGACCCTGGAACTGCGGCCGCTGCGCCGCGTGGCGGAAGGACTGCGTCAGCGTTCGCCTGAAGACGCCACGCCGATTGATGCCGCAAAGCTGCCCGGTGAAGTGTTGCCGCTGGCGAACGCGCTGAATTCCCTGTTTGACCGTACCCGTGAAATGCTGGTGCGCGAACGCCGGTTTACCTCGGACGCGGCGCATGAGCTGCGCAGCCCGCTGGCCGCCTTGCGGGTGCAGACGGAAGTGGTGCAGCTTTCCGGCGACGATGCCCTGATGCGCGAACATGCGCTGGAGAACCTGACCACCAGTATTGATCGCGCCACGCGGCTGGTGGATCAGTTGCTGACCCTGTCGCGTCTGGAAAGCTTTTCCCGACCGGAAGAACTGGAACGTATCGACTGGTCAATGCTGATCGCCCAAAGTCTGGCAGAGCAGGATCACCGCGCCCACCGTAAAGGCATCGAACTGCGGTTTGAAGATCAGGGCGTGCCGTTCCCGGTGCGCGGGCAATCGCTGCTGCTGTCGCTGATGGTGCGCAATCTGCTGGATAACGCCATCCGCTATTCTGCGGCCGGAACCTGCGTCACCGTGCGGCTGGACGGGCAGGGGATCACCGTGGAAGATCAGGGGCCGGGCATGAGTGATGAACATCTGGCGCGTCTGGGAGAGCGTTTTTACCGGCCACCGGGACAGGAGCAAACCGGCAGCGGATTAGGGATTTCGATCGTGCAACGGATCGCGCAGTTACATCATCTGAAGGTGGTTTATAAAAATAAGGCAGAGGGCGGACTGGAAGTGCGGGTAAGTCGCTGAGCGACTTACCATGTCGTCAGGCCATTCAGCGGAACGCGGGCAAGCAGGCTTTGCAGCGTTTCGCCATCCGGAAACACCAGTTCAGGTGCCAGATCGGCCAGCGGATACAGCATAAACTCGCGGTTTTTCATGTCGTAATGCGGCACCGTTAAACGCTCGGTGTTGATCACCTGATCGCCGTAAATCAGCATATCCAGATCCAGCGTCCGGGGTCCCCAGCGTTCAGCCTTGCGGACCCGGCCCTGATTTTGCTCAATCCCCTGTGTGCAATCGAGCAATTCTTCCGGCGGTAATAACGTATCCAGCGCCACGACGGCGTTCAGATAGTCGGGTTGATCTTGCGGCCCCAGCGGTTTACTGCGGTAAAACGGGGAGGCGGCCACAAAGCGGGTGCGCGGCAAATGTGCCAGCGCCTCCAGCGCACAGTTTACCTGGTCAAGCGGACGGGCAAGATTACTGCCCAGCGCCAGGTAAACGCGGATCATTGACCGCCGTCCTTACGCGGAGCCCGTTTACGCGGACGGCGCGTGCGTGCACGGCGTGCCGGTGCCGCGTCGTCACCGAGCGTACCGAGCATGTTTTTCTGCGAAGCCGGTGTCGCTTCCTGGAACTCGCCCCACCATTGCGCCAGACTCTGCAATTCGCGGTGTTGTTCGACTTCAGCACGCAGCACCAGTAAATCATACGCCGCGCGGAACTTAGGATGTTCCATCAGCTTATGCGCACGTTTGCCCTGACGACGTGACAGACGCAGTTGCAGCGCCCAGATGTCACGCACCAGTGTGGTAATACGTTTCGGAATCGCCAGCGTACGGCACTGCTCGTCGAGTACATCGTTCATCGCCAGTGCGAACGCGTCGTAATAAGTCAGTCCGCCTTCCTGCGCCAGTTTCTGAGCATGCTCAATCACCGGATACCACAGCATGGCCGCAAACAGGAACGCCGGATTCACGCGCTGATCGTTATGCAAACGGTGGTCGGTGTTTTTCAGCACCTGCAGCAGAATATGTTCCATCGGGCTGTCACCCTGCTCAGTAAACTGGCGGGCAATCAGCGGGAACAACGGCTGGAACAGCTGGTATTCGCAAAGCTTTTTATAGGTTTCCAGACCGTAACCGGACTGCAACAGCTTCAGCGATTCTTCAAACAGACGTGCCGGCGGGATTTCCTGTAACAGCGTCGCCAGACGTGGGATCGGCCCGGCGGTTTCCGGACTGATGGTCATGTTCAGTTTGGCTGCGAAACGCACCGCGCGCAGCATACGCACCGGATCTTCGCGGTAACGGGTTTCCGGATCACCGATCAGACGGATGATGCCATTTTCCAGATCGCGCAGACCGCCGGTGTAATCGCGCACGGTAAAGTCCGCGACACCGTAATACAGGCTGTTGATGGTGAAGTCACGGCGCTGGGCGTCGTCTTCAATGGTGCCGAAAATGTTGTCGCGCAGCAGCATACCGTTCACGGCCTGCTGGGAAACGTTTTTGTCTTCGGTTTCTTCGTGCTGTTCGTGGTGACCACGGAAAGTGGCCACTTCGATGATTTCCGGGCCAAACATCACGTGAGCCAGACGGAAACGACGACCGACCAGACGGCAGTTGCGGAACAGTTTACGTACCTGATCCGGCGTGGCGTTGGTGGTGATATCGAAGTCTTTCGGTTTTTTATCCAGCAGCAAATCACGCACGCCGCCGCCGACCAGGAAGGCTTCAAAGCCAGACTTGTTCAGACGGTACAGGACTTTCAGGGCGTTTTCGCTGATATCGCGACGAGAGATGTTGTGCTCATCGCGGGGAATAATGGTCATCGCGCGGGTTTCACCGGCGTAATCAAATGACGGACGCGGTTTCTGCACATGTTCGACAGAAGAACGCGGGGCGCGCGGTTCGTTGCGCCCGGCACGCGGATCGTTATGACGATCGCCACGGGCGTCAGTGCGTTCGCCACGCGGCTGATACGGCGAGGAACGGCGGTTGTTATTGTTGCGGCGCTCACCGCGGTTCGCATTGTCTTCCCGACGGCCGCGGTTTTCACGGCGTTGTTCGTCGTCACGACGTTCAGGATTTTTTGCCTTCACATTGCCTTCGGCCACAGGAGACGGATCACGACGGGAATTCTCCTCGCGACGGGGTTCTCCTTGAAGCGCGGCGTCGTCATGAACAGCCTTTTCTTCACGAACGACTTTATCTTCACGAACTAGCACCTTACGG
Source organism: Rahnella victoriana (assembly GCF_021276285.1). Lineage (NCBI taxonomy): Bacteria > Pseudomonadati > Pseudomonadota > Gammaproteobacteria > Enterobacterales > Yersiniaceae > Rahnella > Rahnella victoriana. Next base: position 804,779 of record NZ_CP089919.1, on the reverse strand, counting down.
CAAAAATTGGCTACTCGGGTAAAAATGGTACACCTCGATAGTGACTGAAAAAATTGGCGTGACGCAAAAACAGCGGCTAATCATAGCTCACGACAGGCGCTTTGAGAATGCCGAAGTCACATCTGCTGCGCATTAGCGCGCTGACGGGGTATCTGCGACGGCGTCCAGTGCGTTGTTGCCCAGCGTAATAATAAAGGCAAAGTGTGATCCTGCCAGTTTTCCGGCAGCGTTTGGCCTAAAAATTTCAGGGCGTTAACGATCACCGGTCGCGGATCGCCTTCGGGCAGCGCAGGCGCGTGATTTTGCTTGGAAAGTTTGTCGCCATGCTCATTAAGCGCCAGCGGCAAATGCAGATAGCCCGGCTGCGGATAACCCAGATGCTGATACAGCGACATCTGGCGCACGGTGGGTTCAATCAGATCCGCGCCGCGCACGATATGATTGACGCCCTGAAAATGGTCATCGACCACCACCGCCAGATTATAGGCAAACAGCCCGTCGCGGCGGCGGATAATAAAATCTTCTTCAGCCAATCTGGCATTGGCGTGCAAATGTCCCTGAAAATCATCATCAAAACCGTACACCGGCAGGGTCTGACGCAGGCGGATGGCGGCATTTTGCGGGCTGAGGTTCAGGTCACGGCAGTGGCCGTCATAAGTGCCGCCGTTCTGCGCAATACGCTGGCGGGTGCAGGTGCAGTAATAGCTTTTCTGCTGCTGAAACAAGTCGTCGAGCACAGCGCGGTATGCGTCGTGGCGTCTGGATTGCCATACCACTTCGCCATCCCATTCCAGCCCGTAGCGTTCCAGCGTCGCCAGAATACGGTCAGCAGAGCCGGGGATTTCACGCGGCGGATCGATATCGTCAATACGCACCTGCCAGATGCCATTTTGCGCGCGGGCATGCAGATAACTGCCAAGGGCGGCGATCAGGGAACCAAAGTGCAGGTCACCGGAAGGTGAGGGAGCGAAACGGCCTGTGTAGTGTTGTGCTTGCGGCATAAGAATGGGGGACAGAGTTTAAAAGGGAACGCGGTGCATGACGCACCGCGTGGAACCCGGGACTTAGCCAGCCATCTGCTTTTCGCGGATTTCTGCCAGAGTCTTACAGTCGATACACAAATCAGCAGTCGGACGTGCTTCAAGACGGCGGATGCCAATCTCAACGCCACAGGAATCGCAGTAACCGAAATCCTCGTCTTCCACTTTTTTCAGTGTTTTTTCAATCTTTTTGATCAGCTTACGTTCACGGTCACGGTTACGCAGTTCGAGGCTGAATTCTTCTTCCTGAGCGGCACGGTCGACCGGATCAGGGAAGTTCGCAGCTTCGTCCTGCATGTGCGTAACGGTACGATCCACTTCATCCCTGAGCTGATTGCGCCATGCTTCAAGAATCTTTTTGAAGTGAGCCAGCTGAGCGTCGTTCATGTACTCTTCGCCCGGCTTCTCTTGGTATGGCTGCACCCCAGCAATAGCGAGAATGCTCAAGGACGACGTCTTACGGGTTTGGCCTTCTTGCATGATGCTTCTCCTACATAACACGCACTATGTTCATCCGCTTTTTATGCCGCATATGACTGCAACATGCAGGCTTCGAACATTTCGATCCCCAACGGGGGAAAAAATCAGGCCGCTATAAATAACAGAAGGCAACGAGGTTGGCAATTATTCCTCGCAGGTGCTTGACAAGCCTGTGAGGAAAAGCGTATTCGCGACCTGTTTTTTATGCCGCCGACAGGTTAATACAGGGTTATCCGTTCAATGATGTCGTCACCAGCGGTAATCTTTTTGTGAGGCGGATACCCTCAGCAGAAAGTTCAGCACCGTAGCACATCACTTCAACACCCTTCTTTTGAACATACGTCAGTAATTCGGTATAACGCGGATCAATATGGTGTGCTGCGGACACGCTTTCAATGCCTGAATGTAAAACAGCGAAGAAAAGTACCGCCCGCTGCCCCTGTTCTGCCATCGACTGTAATTCGCGTAAATGCTTCTGACCGCGCAGTGTGACTGCATCGGGAAAGAATCCCCCTTCCTGTTGCAGTAACGTGACAGATTTCACTTCAATATAGCAGTCAGGTTGATTTTCTGCCTGTAACATCAAGTCTATACGGCTGTTTTCCGCGCCATATTTTACCTCTGCGGTTAATTTACTGTAACCGGATAATTCCGCTATTCGCTGCTCAAGAATCGCCTCGCGCACCAGCTGATTTGCCCGCAGCGTATTGACGCAAATCCAGTGATTTTGCCGGGTTTCGGTCAGTTCCCAGCTGTGCGGATATTTGCGTTTGAGATTGTCGGAAGTGGAATACCAGACGGTGTCGCCCGGTGTGGCACAACCGGTCATTGCGCCAGTGTTGGCGCAGTGCAGGGTCAGTTCCGTGCCGTCGGGCGTGATCACATCCGCGAGAAAACGTTTGTAACGTTTGACCAGAGTGGCAGGTTGAAGCGCAGGCTCGAAGTGCATGAAAGTTTCCGTGTGAAATCTTTGAGTAAAATGAAGCAACGTCAGGCGGACGACGTTTCGCCCAGCGGCCAGGATTGCAGGCAGCGGTAACGGGTACGCCCCCGCTCAAACAGGGATTCGTACAAACTGAATTCAGTGGCTTCCAGTGGCCAGCCGGGCGTGGTCGGGGGAATGGCGACCGGACGCGTCGCGCTGCGGTACAGCGACACATGCGGATGAAACGGCAGTGTACTCTGATGGCAACCGTTGCGTGCCGCGTGAGATCGCAAAACGGACGCCAGCTGCAATAAGGCGTTGGGCGCGCGCTTTGTGCCAATCCACACCACGCCGGATCCCGGCCAGTGGCCGATATCATCGAGTTGCAGGCTGAATTTCTGCCCCTGAATGCGTCCCGCCACGCGGGTCAGTGCGGCTTCTTTGATGGCGCTGACTTCCCCGAGAAACGCCAGCGTAATGTGCAGATTGGCCGCCGCGACCGGACGCCCTGTTTCAGCCGGAAACTGATCCGCACGCCATTGAATCACGTGTTTCTGCAATTTTGCAGGCAGTGATAAAGCAAAAAACAAGCGGCGTTCGGCAGACATAGCGTTTCCTGGGCAGACAAATCACGGCAACATGCCGGATGTGGGGCTAAATGCTACAATGCCCGCCGTTTAATGTTAACTCTCATGGAGAATTCATTGTCTTCTTTGCCGGTCAGCGCCGTACTCGAACCGCTTTTAGCCGCCCTGCAACAGGCACCCCAGGTCCTGCTGCTGGCACCGACCGGTGCCGGTAAATCCACCTGGTTGCCGTTGCAGTTGCTGAAACAGGCTAACCTGCCGGGCAAAATCCTGCTGCTTGAACCGCGCCGTCTGGCGGCGAAAAACGTCGCTTTCCGTCTGGCGCAGCAACAGGGGGAAACGCCGGGGCAAACGGTGGGATATCGCATGCGTGCCGAAAGCAAAACCAGCAGCGCGACCCGCCTCGAAGTGGTGACGGAAGGCATTCTCACCCGCATGGTGCAGGCGGATCCGGAACTGACCGGCGTATCGCTGGTGATCCTCGATGAATTCCATGAGCGCAGTTTGCAGGCCGATCTGGCGCTGGCGCTGTTGCTCGACGTGCAAAATGCCCTGCGTGATGATTTGAAAATCCTGATTATGTCGGCGACGCTCGACAACCTGCGTTTGTCCTCCTTGCTGCCGGATGCGCCGGTGATCGAATCCGCAGGCCGCAGTTTTCCGGTGGAGCGCCAGTACCTTTCTCTTGCCACGCACGAACGGCTGGACGAAGGCGTCGCGCGCGTGGTCAGCCGCCTGATGAGTGAAAATCACGGCTCGATGCTGCTGTTTTTACCGGGCGTGGCGGAAATCACCCGCGTGCAAAATTTACTGACCGGCAGGCTGGCGCAGGATGTCGATCTCTGCCCGCTGTACGGCGCGCTGTCGTTAGAACAGCAGCAAAAAGCCATTCAGCCTTCCCCCGCCGGACGCCGCAAAGTGGTGCTGGCGACCAACATTGCCGAAACCAGTCTGACCATCGAAGGCATCCGTCTGGTGGTCGACAGCGGTCTGGAACGCAGCGCGCAGTTTGATCCGCGCAGCGGCCTGACGCGGCTGGTGACGCAGCGCATCAGTCAGGCCTCGATGACCCAGCGCGCGGGCCGTGCCGGACGTCTGGAGCCGGGCATGTGCTGGCATTTGTTCAGCAAGGAGCAGGCGGAACGTGCCAGCGCGCAGGCGGAAGCCGAAATCCTGCAAAGCGATCTGAGCAGTTTCTGGCTGGAATTATTGCAGTGGGGCTGTCAGGATCCGGCACAACTTCAGTGGCTGGATACGCCACCGGCCGCCGCGCTGTCAGCCGCCAAAAACCTGTTACAGCAACTTGGCGCGACCGGTGCGCAGGGCAAACTCACCGCCGCCGGACAGCGTATGGCGCAACTGGGCTGTGAGCCACGGCTGGCGGCGATGCTGATATCAGCCGCTGCACAAAGCCCCGATGCGCTGGCCACGGCGGCGCTGCTCGCGGCCATGCTCGAAGAACCGCCACGCGGCGGATTGCCGGATCTGGACTACTGGTTCAGCCGTCCGCAGGGCAACTGGCAGCGGCGGGCAAAACAGCTGGCGCAGCGTACCGGTGCAAAAAGCGGTGAGCCGGATGCCTCGCTCGCGCCGTGGTTACTGGCGCGGGCATTCAGTGATCGTATTGCGCAACGCCGCGGTGAAGACGGCCGCTATTTACTGGCGAACGGACTCGGCGCCTCGCTGCCGCAGGATGACGGATTAACCCGGGCGCCGTGGCTGGTCGCGCCGCAGTTATTGCAGGGCAACAACAGCCCGGATGCCCGCATTTTGCTGGCGATGGCGCTGGACATCACACAACTGCCGTCACGCCTGCCCGATGTCGTTAAAGAACAGACGGCGGTGGAATGGGATGAGGAAAAAGGCACGTTGCGCGCCTGGCGACGCTGGCAGATCGGACGGCTGGTGCTGAAAGCCAACCCGCTGGCAAAACCGGACGATGAGGAGCTGCAACAGGCGCTGATCGACTGGATCCGCACGCAGGGTTTACAGGCGCTGAACTGGTCGGTGGCGGCAGAACAACTGCGCGTGCGACTTCTCTGCGCCGCAAAATGGTTGCCGGAAGCGGACTGGCCAGCGGTTGACGATCAGGCTTTGCTCGACGGTCTGGAACGCTGGTTACAGCCTTCTTTACAGGGCGTCCGCTCGTTAAAATCGCTGCAACAGGTTGATTTACATGATGCCTTGTTAAGGTTGCTGGACTGGCAACAGCGTCAGCGTCTGGACAGCGCGTTACCGACCCATTACACCGTGCCGACTGGCAGTCGTCTGCCAATCCGTTATCATGCAGACCAGCCACCGGCACTTTCAGTGAGAATGCAGGAGATGTTCGGCGAGCAACGCAGCCCGCAACTGGCGGAAGGCCGCGTTGCCGTGGTACTGGAACTGCTGTCTCCGGCACAGCGTCCGTTGCAGATCACTGCCGATCTGGCGGCGTTCTGGCAGGGCTCGTACCGTGAAGTGCAGAAAGAAATGAAAGGGCGCTATCCGAAACATCCGTGGCCGGACAATCCGGCGCAAGCGCTGCCGACGCGGCGCACCAAGAAGTCTTCAGCACCCTGATGAAATGTGCATGAAAAGCACAATTTTTCAGACATTTCTTCTGTGCGAAATCTAAAGCGGGGCACAGAGTAAGCGCCTTGCGGCCTGAATTCAGGCCAGAGAGATTATCTGTTTGAAATATCGCGTTTTTTGAATGCTAAAATGAAAATGACTCAGCTAAGCAGAATCATTATGACGAACACAGCAGCACGTTGGGAGATTGACTGATGTCTGGCGATGATCGCGAGCCGATTGGCCGTAAAGGTAAACCTGCCGGGCGCAAGCCTGCGCGGGCTCGTCCCGTTCGCCGTAGCCGTCGGGATGACGACTATGAAGAATACGAAGAGGAAATCGATGACGAGTATGAAGATGATGATGACTACGAAGAAGAACGGGAGTCGCGCATGAGCCGTAAAGCGCCGCCGCGTAAAGCGAGTAAAGGCGGCAAGAAAAGCAAGAAGCGCCGTCTGTTCTGGTTGTTAGTCAAACTGTTTGTCGTCTTCCTCATTTTGCTGGGGATTTACGCGGTTTATCTCAACAAGCAAATTCACGACCGTATTGATGGCGGTAAAGTCTGGCAACTGCCTGCGGCGGTGTATGGCCGTCAGGTCAACCTTGAGCCGGATATGTCGATCAGCAAAGCCGAAATGGTCGGCCTGCTGGAAGGCACGCAATACCGCGAAGTGACGCGCATCACCCGTCCGGGCGAGTTTACAGTGCACGCGAATTACATCGATTTGCTGCGTCGTCCGTTTGATTTCCCGGAAGGGAAAGAAGGGCAGGTGAATGCCCGTCTGATGTTTGACGGCAACAGCCTGTCAGAGATCAAAAATCTGGATAACCAGCGTGATTTCGGGCTGTTCCGCCTTGATCCGCGTCTGATCACCATGTTGCAGGCATCTAATGCCAACGGTGAACAGCGTCTGTTCGTGCCGCGTTCCGGTTTCCCGGATTTGCTGGTCGATACCCTGCTGGCGACGGAAGACCGTCATTTCTATGAACACGACGGCATCAACTTCTATTCCATCGGCCGTGCGGTGCTGGCGAACCTGACCGCCGGTCATGCGGTGCAGGGCGGTTCAACGCTGACGCAGCAGCTGGTGAAAAACCTGTTCCTGACCAACGAGCGTTCACTGAGCCGTAAAGCGCGTGAAGCGATTATGGCGATCCTGCTGGATGCGGATTACAGCAAAGACCGCATTCTTGAGCTGTACCTGAACGAAGTGTATCTCGGCCAGAGCGGTTCCGATCAGATCCGCGGTTTCCCGCTGGCGAGCCTGTATTACTTTGGCCGTCCGGTGAACGAACTGAGTCTGGATCAGCAGGCGTTACTGGTCGGTATGGTGAAAGGCGCGTCGCTGTATAACCCGTGGCGTAACCCGCAGATGGCGCTGCAACGCCGTAATCTGGTGCTGCGTTTGCTGGTCGAGCAGAAAGTTATCGATCAGGAACTGTATGACATGCTGAGCGCGCGTCCGCTGGGCGTACAGCCGAAGGGCGGGGTGATTTCGCCGCAACCGGCGTTTATGCAGATGGTCCGTCAGGAACTTCAGGCGAAACTGGGCGATAAAGTTCAGGACATGTCCGGGGTGAAAATCTTCACCACGCTGGATCCGATTTCTCAGGATGCGGCGGAAAAAGCGGTCGAGGAAGGCATTCCTTTACTGCGTAAGAAAAGCGGCCTGAATGACATTGAAACGGCGATGGTCATTGTTGACCGTTATACCGGCGAAGTGCGGGCGATGGTCGGCGGCGCGGAAACGCAGTTCGCGGGCTTCAACCGTGCGATGCAGGCACGCCGCCAGGTTGGCTCACTGGCGAAACCGGCGACCTATCTGACCGCGTTGTCTCAGCCGGATAAATACCGTCTGAATACCATTCTTGCCGATCAGCCGCTGACCCTGAAACTGGCGAACGGCCAGACCTGGTCGCCGAAAAACGATGACCATCAGTTCCGTGGTCAGGTGCTGCTGGTGGATGCGCTGGCGCGTTCGATGAACGTCCCGACGGTTAATCTGGGGATGGCAGTCGGGCTGGATAACATCACCAAAACGCTGATTGATTTGGGGATCCCGAAAGAATCCCTGAACCAGACGCCGTCGATGCTGCTGGGTGCGATTGCGCTGACGCCGATGGAAGTCGCGCAGGAATACCAGACCATTGCCAGCGGCGGCAACAAAGCGCCACTGTCTGCGGTGCGCTCGGTGATTGCGGAAGACGGCACGGTGCTTTATCAGAGCTTCCCGCAGGCCATCCGTGTGATCCCGTCGCAGGCGGCGTATCTGACGCTGTATGCGATGCAGCAGGTGGTGCAGGAAGGGACATCCCGCGCATTAGCTAACAAGTTCCCGAAACTGCATCTGGCGGCGAAAACCGGGACCTCCAACGAACTGCGTGACAGCTGGTTTGCCGGTATCGATGGCAATCAGGTGGCGATCACCTGGGTTGGCCGCGATAACAACGGCCCGTCTAAACTGTGGGGTTCTACCGGTGCGCTGGTGCTTTACGGACGCTATCTGGAAAACGGCACGCCTCAGCCGCTCGATCTGCAAATGCCGGAAGGCATCAATACGATGAATATTGATGGCAGCGGTAACTTTGTCTGCGGCGGCGACAGCGGCGGCTTGCTGGGCGGGAGTGGCGCGGTGCGTTCAATTCCGGTCTGGACTGATTCACCGGATGCCATGTGTCAGGCGTCAGTGAGCGCGGTTCAGCAACAGCAGCAACAACAGATGCAGCAGCAGCAACAGCAACAGCAACAACAGCAGCAATCCGGGCAACAGCCTCAGTCTCAGGATGAGAAAAAAGACAGCAACGGTGTGGCGGGCTGGATCAAGGATATGTTTGGCTCAGGCAACTGATAAACGATTGATTCAATAAACCTAAAAGGCGCAATGAGAATTGCGCCTTTTTTATTTGCCGGTCTTCATCCCAATTTACCCGCCATAATTTACATTTCCCGCAAGCTTGTCACATTCATTCCCGTTTAATTTATAGGCGTTTTTACCCATGTTTAACATGGGGATACTTTTTATTCATTCGGACAATCTATGCATTAAATAGGCTTGCAGCCGCGTAAGCATTGAGCATAATATGCGACGGTCATAATAATAATTATCGTTTACATTCCCATTACTCCTCCAGAGATTATGCAATGGCTTCTCAACGCTCGCTTTCAAACTCAGTCCAAAAAGGCGCATTCAAGCGTCGGACGTTAGCTTTAACCATTACCGCAGCACTCAGCGCCACCGCGTTCTACGCAGGTGCCGCGACCACAGCGCCTGCCACTGAAGACACCATCAACGTGACCAGCTCGGCAATGGCCGAAGCGGCACCCGAATCTGCGTGGGGGCCGGCGGCCACTATCGCGGCAAAACACAGCGCGACCGGCACAAAAACCGACACGCCACTGGTGAAGACGCCACAATCTATTTCCGTGGTCACCCGCGAAGAAATGGACATGAAGCAGCCTGTCACCGTGAAAGAAGCGCTGGGCTACACAGCCGGTGTGTTTGCCAGCCGCGGCAGCTCTAACACCATTGATGCCATGGCAATCCGTGGCTTCACTTCTGTGAACACCAACCAGTATCTCGACGGCATCAAACTTCAGGGGGATAACTACTCCGAAGTCTCGATGGATCCGTACATGCTTGAGCGTGTTGAACTGCTGCGCGGACCGTCTTCTGTCCTGTACGGCAAAAGTAACCCTGGCGGCGTTGTCAGCATGGTCAGCAAGCGTCCGACCACCGAACCGCTGAAAGAAGTGCAGTTCAAAATGGGTACAGACAACCTGTACCAGACCGGTTTTGACTTCAGCGATGCGATTGATGACGCAGGTGTCTATTCCTACCGTCTGACCGGCGTGGCGCGCAGTCAGGATGCACAGCAGGAAATGGCGAAAGAAAAACGTTATTCGATTGCGCCGTCTTTCTCATGGCGTCCTGATGATAAAACTGACTTCACCTTCCTGAGCAATTTCCAGAACGATCCGGATGCGGGATACTATGGCTGGTTGCCGCGTGAAGGCACCGTGGTGCCGTATTACGACGCCGACGGGAAAGCCCACAAGTTGCCGACCGATTTCAACGAGGGTGAAGCGGGTAACCGCATGTCCCGCACTCAGAAAATGGTCGGTTACAGCTTCGCACATCAGTTTGATGATACGTGGACGGTTCGTCAGAACCTGCGTTACACCAAACTTGATACTGAATATAAATCTGTCTATGGCTTCGGTTACCTCGGTAACGGCAACATTACGCGCAGCTATGTTCAGTCCAAAGAGAAGCTGGCGAACTTTGACGTCGATACACAGGCTCAGGCTAAATTCGGCACCGGCGATGTTGATCACACCCTGCTGGTCGGTGTTGATTACATGCGTATGCGTAACGACATTGACGCCGATTACGGCAGCGCAAGTAACCTGAATCTGGCGAATCCGCAATATGGCAACGGCAACGTGTCCCTGTACTTCCCGTATCAGATCCTTAACCGTCAGGAACAAACTGGCCTGTACGCGCAGGATCAGGCTGAATGGAACCAGTGGATCCTGACCCTCGGCGGCCGTTACGACTTCGCGAAAAGCTCAACCTACACCCGCACGGCCGACAGCGCGTCGCAGATTAATGACCAGCAGTTCACCTGGCGCGGTGGCCTGAACTACCTGTTCGACAACGGTATTTCGCCATACTTCAGTTACAGCGAATCCTTTGAACCGACCGCGGGTGCTTCCAAAGAAGGGCAACCGTTCGATCCTTCCATGGGTAAACAGTACGAAGCCGGGATCAAATACATTCCGAACGATCGTCCGATCAGCGTGACGGCAGCGGTTTACCAACTGACGAAAGACAAAAACCTGACGGCCAACCCGTCTGATGCTGCCTTCAGCGTTCAGTCCGGTGAAATTCGTTCGCGTGGTCTGGAACTGGAAGCCAAAGCGGCGGTTAACGCCAACATTAACGTGACGGCGTCTTACACCTATACCGATGCCAAATACACGCATGACACCAATTTCGAAGGCAAACGTCCTGTTGAAGTGCCCGCAAATATGGCCTCTCTGTGGGCGGATTATACCTTCCACGAAACGGCGCTCAGCGGTCTGACCCTCGGTTCCGGTGTGCGTTATGTCGGTGCCAGCTCCAGCTTCTACACCACCAATGGCGTAAATGCAGACAAAGCCAATGAAGCCTTCAACGTCTCTTCCTACACGCTGGTGGATGCGACGGTGAAATACGATCTGGGTCGCTTCGGCATGCAGGGTTCTTCCGTTGGCCTGAACATTAACAACCTGCTGGATCGCGAATATGTCGCCAGCTGCTACCGCGATTACGCCTGTTACTGGGGTTCGGATCGCCAGGTCGTAGCCACCGCCACATTCCGTTTCTGATATCCGTCGTACTTCAGGCTGCAGATGCGTTGACGGCGTTCGTTCACCCCGGTCACTTCGTTGACTAAGCGCCCGGGGATTCGCGCACTTGTCGGCTGTCTGCAACCAGAATTACTGAGGATATCGATGGAGTCGTAAGCACCAAAATCCGGGCACGCAGGTCGTGCCCGTTTCCTGTTCTCAACCAGATGTCGACGTAGAAAATCTTATGCCTGATAACAACGTACATCCGTCTTCCCCGCTGCCAGACAGCGTCTTCCGCCTGCAGGACGTGAGTTTCAGCGTCCCGGGACGCACGCTTCTCGCGCCATTATCCCTGACCTTTGCGCAGGGCAAAGTGTGTGGCCTGATCGGTCACAACGGGTCGGGGAAATCGACGTTGTTAAAAATGCTCGGGCGGCATCAGTCCGCGACATCCGGAACGATTTACCTCAATGAAACGCCGCTGGCGCAGTGGGACAGCAAAGCCTTTGCGCGTCAGGTGGCGTACCTGCCACAGCAACTTCCTGCCGCAGAAGGTATGACCGTGCAGGAACTGGTGGCGATTGGCCGCTACCCGTGGCACGGCGCGCTCGGGCGTTTCAAACATCAGGATAAAGAAAAGGTCGAAGAAGCCATTGCGCTGGTCGGCCTTAAACCCTTCGCGCACCGTCTGGTGGACAGCCTCTCCGGCGGCGAACGTCAGCGCGCCTGGCTGGCGATGATGGTGGCGCAGGACAGCCGTTGCCTGCTGCTGGATGAGCCGACGTCTGCGCTGGATATCGCGCATCAGAAAGACGTGCTGGCGTTGATCCAGCGTCTGAGCCGTGAAAAAGGCTTAACCGTGATCGCGGTGCTGCATGACCTGAACATGGCCGCCCGTTATTGCGATCAGCTGATGGCGTTGCGCGGTGGCGAAATGATTGCACAGGGCGCGCCGGAAGAGATGATGCGCGGCGATGTGCTTGAACAAATTTATGGTATTCCGATGGGTATCCTGCCGCATCCTGCGGGTGGCGCGCCGGTGAGCTTCGTATACTGATATGTCTGATATTTCAAACTTTTCCGGATTAACCCGTCGCCGTCTGTTGCAGATGATGGCGCTTTCCCCGTTGCTGACGTCGCTGCCTGCGCTGTCGGCGTCGCGCCCCGATCTCAGCCGCATTGTTACCCTCGAATGGTTGCCCACCGAGTTGCTGATAGCACTCGGCGTGATGCCGCTGGCGATTGCCGATATCCGCAATTACAACACCTGGGTGGTTGAACCGCCGCTGGCACCGGGCGTGATTGACGTCGGTCAGCGTACTGAACCGAACATGGAACTGATCCAGCAACTGAAACCCTCGCTGCTGCTGATCACCACCGGTTACGGCCCGACCATCAGCCAGCTTGAATCCATCGCGCCGGTGCTGGGCGTTAAAGCTAACGACGGCTCGGCAAAACCGCTCAATCTGGCGATCAGTTCCCTGCATAAACTGGCCGATACCCTCGGTTTACAGGATCGTGCGGAAACGCATTTGCAGCTTTACCGCGACACTCTGGCGCAGACCCGCGAGCAACTGAAGCCCGTCGCGCAGCAGCCGTTATTGCTGATCACCTTTATCGATACGCGTCATGTGCTGGTGTTTGGTGTGGGCTGCATGTTCGATGAAGTGATGAGCGAACTCGGACTGACCAACGCCTGGCAAGGCGAAGGCAGTTTCTGGGGCAGTGTCTCGGTCGGCGTCGAGCGACTGACCAGCATTAAAAATGCCCGCGTATTGTGTTTCGAACACGACAACGCCGACATGATGGCCGCCGTCGCGAAAACGCCCCTCTGGCAATCCATGCCGTTCGTGCGCGCAAACCAGTTCAGCATCGTGCCTGCCGTGTGGTATTACGGCGCCACTTTCAGCGCGATGAATTTTTGCAAATTGTTAACCCGCACCCTGGGGAAACCCCTATGAGCCGCCGTTCGCTCAGCGTGTCGCTGATCCTTCTGATTATTCTGACGCTGGCCGCCGGTGCGCTCAGCATTTACAACCTTCATCAGCAACTGCCTTATGCGCAGTGGCGCGGCGCATTGTGGCAGCCGGATATCGATAACGTTCAGCAGATGCTTTTCCACTACAGCCTGCTGCCGCGCGTCGCCGTGGCCTTGCTGGCGGGGGCCGGACTGGGGCTGGTCGGTCTGTTGTTTCAGCAGGTTTTACGCAATCCGCTGGCGGAACCCGCGACGCTTGGCGTCTCGGCGGGCGCGCAGCTCGGCCTGACCGTCGCCACGTTGTGGGCGCTGCCGGGCGGGATGATCACTCAGCAGTTTGCCGCCATGGCCGGGGCTGTGGTCATCGGTGCGCTGGTGTTTGGTATCGCCTGGGGCAAACGTATGTCACCGGTCACGCTGATCCTCGCCGGTCTGGTGCTCGGCTTGTATTGCGGTGCGGTGAACGGCCTGATCGGCATCTTCAACTATCAGAACCTGCAAAGCCTGTACATGTGGAGCAGCGGGGCGCTGAACCAGCAGGACTGGGATGTCGCGAATTTCCTGCTGCCGCGCCTGATTATTGTCTGGCTGCTGGCGTTTCTGTTGCAGCGGCCGATGACCCTGCTTGGGCTGGATGACGGCGTCGCCAAAAACCTCGGTCTCGGGCTGTCAGCGGCGCGTCTTGCTGTCCTGACGCTGGCGATCCTGATGAGTGCGCAACTGGTCAATGCGGTGGGCATCATCGGCTTTATCGGCCTGTTTGCACCGCTGCTGGCAAAAATGCTCGGCGCGCGTCGTCTGCCTGCGCGCCTTATTCTGGCACCGGTGATCGGTGCGCTGCTGTTGTGGCTCACCGATCAGGTGATGCAGTTTATCACCCCCTTCTGGATGGAAATTCCGACCGGTGCCGCCACGGCGCTGGTGGGCGCGCCGCTGCTGTTATGGCTGCTGCCGCGTCTGCGCAATAACATGACACCGCCGCCGATGGATCAGGGCGACCATGTGCCCGATGAACGTCAGCATCTGGTGCGCTGGGTGTCGCTGGCGCTCGCCGTGCTGTTCCTCGGCCTGATGGTCGCGCTGATGGCCGGACGCAACGCGACCGGCTGGAGCTGGTCAACCGGTGCCGATTTACAGGCGCTGCTGCCGTGGCGCTTACCGCGCGTGCTGGCGGCGCTGGCGGCGGGCGTGATGCTGGCCTCGTCCGGCGTGCTGATCCAGAAACTCACCGGCAATGCGATGGCCAGTCCGGAAGTGCTGGGGATCAGTTCCGGCGCGGCGACCGGCGTGGTAGTGATGATGTTTATCGTGCCGGGCGATGCGTTTGTCTGGCTGTTGCCGGCGGGCAGTGCCGGTGCGGCGCTGACGTTGCTGGTGATTATGGTCACCTCGGGATTGCGCAGTTTCTCTGCCGAACGCATGTTGCTGACCGGTATCGCGCTCAGTACCGCGTTCACCACGTTGATGACGTTATTGCTGGCGAGCGGCGATCCGCGCATGGGCGGCCTGCTGACCTGGCTCTCAGGCTCGACTTATTCTGTCACTGCCGCCACCGCGTGGCGCACGCTGGCTCTGGCTGCGGTCACCATGATGATTGTGCCGTTCTGCCGACGCTGGATTAACATCCTGCCGCTGGGCAGCGTGACGGCGAGATCGGTGGGTCTGGCGCTGACACCCACCCGGGTGGCGATCCTGTTGCTGGCAGCGGTGATGACGGCTGCCGCGACACTGACGGTCGGGCCGCTGAGTTTTGTCGGCCTGATGGCACCGCATATGGCCCGAATGATGGGGTTCCGCAGGGCAATCCCGCAGTGGATGGTCGCCAGTGTGCTTGGCGGTTTGCTGATGGTCTTTGCGGACTGGTGCGGACGGATGATCATCTTCCCGGATCAAATCCCCGCCGGTTTGCTCGCCACCTTTATCGGCGCACCGTACTTTATTTATCTGCTGAGAAAGCAGGCGAAATAGAAAGTTTCAGCGAATAAAAAAGGGAGATGTTGAGAACGGATCTTTCTTTGGAAGTGGCTTTTTTCCTCCCCTTCGCAGGGGAGGGAGTTAATCGTGTTTTGCACTCAGCTGCAATAAAACCTGAACTGATTTTGGTCATGCTCCTCCCCCTGCGAACTGTCTCTTGATCAGATCTCCTGATCAAGAGACTTCGCAAGTTTGTAGCCTTCAACGATATCCTGCAGCTTGAACCAACCTTCCCACATTACTATCCAACCCGCGCGACCCGTACGTTTGCTGTCATACCAATGGCCCATTTTCGCCAGCGCCAGATAGGCCCATTTCAGGTTCGGTGCTTTTTTCGGCAGCGTTTTTCCTTCCTGTTTGACCCACAGCAACTTCCACTCTATTGGGCTCAGCACCTGCTCACAGGACTCATTCAGCGTTTCTTCACTCAGGCCACCTTGCCTTAACGCCAGCACGCGTACCGCGATGAACGCAAGGATCACCATCATTCGCTCCAGATTATCCCGCGTTTGCATGCGCAGTGTTTCAACCTGCGTGCCGCCACTTTTCCATGCTTTATGGTATTCCTCGATCAGCCAGCGGCGTTCGTAATAGCTGATGATCTGCCGCGCCTGTGCTGCATTTTCTACCTGTTCTGACGTCAGTAAGTGCCAGCAGGCACCACCTTCCACGCCTTCGCGACAGCAGATATAGGTCACGGGCAATAAGGTTCCTGACCC
The DNA here is from genome assembly GCF_021276285.1 of Rahnella victoriana. NCBI lineage: Bacteria > Pseudomonadati > Pseudomonadota > Gammaproteobacteria > Enterobacterales > Yersiniaceae > Rahnella > Rahnella victoriana. The sequence goes on along the minus strand of NZ_CP089919.1, from coordinate 789,188 downwards.
GTTCGGATGTTTGATTTGGACCGTACTGTAACTGACGAACATCTGTGCCTGCCGCGCAGCCCGTCCGCCTTTTTGCACCACATTCAGTGTGTGGCTGCCTGCTTCTGTCAGGGTATCAGGCAAGTCGAAGAGTTTATTTTCATCCCCTTCGAGCCGGCGATTTTGCGCCGCCCGGACGACGAACCGCTGGCCGTGGCTGATTTTATAATCGAGGTACTGCCAGATATCGGCTTCACGATCGCAGACTGAGATAACGCGCGCCTGCGTATCGCCGAGGCGCTGTGCCATCAGTTCAGAAGCCTGTTGCCATTTAAAGCTTTCCTTCTCTTCGTAAGGTCGCTGTTTTCTAAGATGTTTCATTCCGTAATCGGCGGTGTCACGGGTCCAGCGTTGCTGTGCGATCAGCCCGACCATGCGGGCGGTGTCAGGCGCATATAGCAGAACGGAGTGCGCAAGCAGGCCATGCGTTTTTTGCTGAGTTGAGGTATTTCCGAGGTCTTCGTACGCGCTGGGGTGGCTGAAGTTGATCGTCGTTGTATCTTCCAGGGCAAGAAGAAGTGGACAGGCCTGAGCGGCTTTTGCCGTTGCGATGAATCCGGCGTCAGCAATGGCGTCAGGTGTGATATTAGGGTTACGCAGAAGGCGATATGCTCCTTCCACTTCAGCAGGAGAATGGGATGATTTCACGATAGAAAGTCCGGCATGTTGAGCAAGTGAGGTGGCCAGAGTGACGAGACGGCGGGTACGGCGTAAATCGCCAAGCGCAGCAAGCCCGAAAATCCCTTTAGCCCATGAATAACAATCAGATAGCACCATACTAAAAACCCAGGAAGGAGAATATAAAGAGGATCACTGGAGACGAAAAAAGTTCAAAAAAATCCCGGGCATTCATGCCGGGGATTTGTGTATAAGAGACAGCCCTGCGAAGGGGGAGGTTGGGAGGGGGTTTTAAATACAAAGCAATGAGTTAAAGCACACTTTGAATTTGGTTTTTGACCTTAATACCCCACCCCAGCCCTCCCCTTCGCAGGGGAGGGAGCTGATCGTGTTCCGCACTCAGCTGCAATAAAACCTGAACTGATTTTGGTCATGCTCCTCCCCCTGCGAAGGGGGAGGTTGGGAGGGGATTTTAAATACAAAGCAATGAGTTAAAGCACACTTTGAATTTGGTTTTTGACCTTAATACCCCACCCCAGCCCTCCCCTTCGCAGGGGAGGGAGCTGATCGTGTTCCGCACTCAGGTGCAATAAAACCTGAACTGATTTTGGTCATGCTCCTCCCCCTGCGAAGGGGAGGAGCCGACTTGACCAGATCTTAAAGCTTAGCGAAACAGCGACGTGCGGCGTCGATGGTGCGCTGGATGTCTTCCTGAGTATGAGCGAGAGACATAAAGCCTGCCTCAAACGCGGAAGGAGCCAGATACACGCCTTCTTCCAGCATCAGATGGAAGAACTTTTTGAAACGCTCAACGTCGCATTTCATCACATCCTGATAGCAGGTCACGGTTTCTGCGTCGGTGAAGAACAGGCCGAACATGCCGCCGACGTGGTTCACCACGAACGGAATGTTTTCTTCCTGCGCCGCCTCCAGCAAGCCTTCTGCCAGTTGGGTGGTGCGCTCCGTCAGGGTCTGATGAACGCCCGGCTGCGCGACCTGCGTCAGGCAGGCGATACCCGCCGCCATCGCAATCGGGTTACCGGAAAGCGTACCCGCCTGATAGACCGGACCGGTCGGTGCCAGCGCCTCCATCACGTCGCGACGACCGCCAAAGGCACCCACCGGCATCCCGCCGCCGATGATTTTGCCCAGACAGGTCAGATCCGGCGTAACGTCGTAGTACTCCTGAGCACCGCCCAGCGCCACACGGAAACCGGTCATCACTTCGTCGATGATCAGCAGCGCGCCGAATTCATCACAAATCTTGCGCAGACCCGGCAGGAATTCCGGCAGTGGCGGCACGCAGTTCATGTTGCCCGCGACCGGCTCAACGATGATACAGGCGATGTCGTCAGGGAATTGTTCGAACGCAGCGCGGACGGAATCCAGATCGTTATACGTACAGGTCAGCGTGTGTTTGGCGAAATCTGCCGGAACGCCCGGGGAGTTCGGCTGGCCGAGGGTCAGCGCGCCGGAACCGGCTTTCACCAGCAGGCAGTCAGCGTGGCCGTGATAGCAGCCTTCGAATTTGACGATTTTATCGCGATGCGTGAAGCCGCGCGCCAGACGGATGGCACTCATCGTCGCTTCGGTGCCGGAGTTCACCATGCGCACCATGTCCATGCTGGGTACCAGACCGGTCACCAGTTCGGCCATTTTCACTTCCATCTCGGTCGGCGCGCCAAAGCTCAGGCCGCGTTCAGCCGCTTCGATCACCGCATTGCGGATGTCGGCATTGTTATGACCAAGCACCATCGGCCCCCATGAACCGACATAATCGATATAGGCTTTGCCATCGGCATCAAACAGGAAAGCGCCGTCAGCGCGCGCGATGAATAAGGGGACGCCGCCGACGCCGGAGAAGGCACGTACCGGCGAGTTAACACCGCCCGGGATTAGCGCTTGCGCCTGCGTGAACAGACTTTCTGACTTACTCATTATTCGGCTCCTGAATTGCTGGGTTCAATATGTCTCGGAAAAATTTATGCGCCCATTCTAGTGAACTGAGCGGCGTTATCAAACCGTAAACCGTACGGCATTTTGTTGCAGATCCTGTCAGGACGGCAATTTGTATGATTAAATTCATTCATCTTCCATAACCTTTTCTGTATATCCCTTTCCGTGATGAATGAATCAGACACTGAAATTTTAGCGGATGCACCGGTGCGTGGCCCCCGCAAACGCAGCGAAATCCTGCGTCTTGTACTGCGCCGTGATAAAACGCCGGTCACCATTTTGCTTGTCGCTGCCGTGGTCGGTACGGTCGCCGGTTTACTCGGCGTGGCGTTCGAGAAGGCGGTGAACTGGGTGATGGCGATCCGGCTTTCCGGGCTGGGCGTCCTCAGCGATTACTGGATCCTGCTGTGGCCGCTGACGTTTGTGTTCTCCGCCGCGCTGGCGATGGTCGGCTACTATCTGGTGCGGCGTTATGCCCCTGAAGCGGGTGGCTCGGGCATTCCCGAAATTGAAGGTGCGCTGGAGGAGTTGCGGCCGGTGCGCTGGTGGCGGGTGATCCCGGTGAAATTCTTTGGCGGCATGGGCACGCTCGGCGCGGGTATGGTGCTGGGCAGGGAAGGGCCGACCGTACAGATGGGCGCAAACGTCGGGAAAATGATGGTGGATATTTTCCGGCTGCGCAGCGCGGAAGCGCGGCACTCTCTGTTGGCGACGGGCGCAGCAGCGGGGCTTTCTGCGGCCTTCAATGCGCCGCTGGCCGGGATCTTGTTTATCCTCGAAGAGATGCGTTTGCAGTTCCGTTACAGCCTGATCTCGATAAAAGCGGTGTTTATCGGGGTGATCATGTCGAGCATCGTTTTCCGTATTTTTAACGGCGACGGCGCAGTGATTGAAGTCGGCAGGCTGGCGAATGCGCCGCTCAATACGCTGTGGTTGTATCTGGTGTTGGGCATGGTGTTTGGTGTGGTCGGCGTCTGTTTTAACGCCCTGATTTTCCGCACGCAGGACATGTTTGCCCGCGTACATGGCGGAAATCTGCGCAAGATCCTGATTATCGGCGGCATACTGGGCGGCTTCTGCGGCCTGCTCGGGCTGGTACATCAGGAAGTGACCGGCGGCGGTTTCGCGCTGATCCCGCTGGCGGCTGCGGGGAAATACAGCCTGATGATGCTGCTGGTGATTTTTGTTGTCCGCGTGGTGACCACGCTGCTGTGCTTTGCTTCCGGCGCGCCGGGCGGGATTTTTGCCCCGATGCTGGCGCTCGGAACATTACTCGGTACGGCTTTCGGCACGGCGGCACTGGCGTGGTTCCCGCAATACGGTATTCAGCCCGCCACCTTTGCCATCGCCGGGATGGGCGCGTTATTTGCCGCCAGTGTGCGCGCACCGCTGACCGGGATCGTGCTGGTGCTGGAGATGACCGATAATTATCAGCTGATTTTACCGATGATCATTACCTGTCTCGGCGCGACCTTGCTGGCGCAGTTTTTGGGCGGTAAGCCCTTGTATTCCGCCATATTGACCCGCACCTTACAGAAGCAGGAACGCGAGAATGCTGAAAAAGCGCAGGCAGATGTCGTCGCCGAAGGCATCAATAAGCAGGACAGCGCAGCCAAAAATGCCCATACTTGAAGCATTAACTCAGGTATAAGATAATGAGTATATTATTCAGACAGTCAATCCGGCGGCCTGAACAAATGCGGATTGGGAGTGAGAAATTATGAGTGAAGCATTGTTGAATGAAACAACCGCGTTGCCGTTACAGTTTACTGAGGCCGCTGCGCGTAAAGTGAAAAACCTGATTTCCGACGAAGAAAACCCGAACCTGAAACTGCGCGTGTACATCACCGGCGGCGGTTGCAGCGGATTCCAGTACGGTTTCACCTTTGACGACAAAATTAATGACGGCGACATGACCATCGAAAAAGCCGGTGTGGCGCTGGTGGTTGACCCGATGAGCCTGCAATATCTGGTCGGCGGTTCGGTGGATTACACCGAAGGACTGGAAGGTTCACGTTTCGTGGTGACTAACCCGAATGCAAAAACCACCTGTGGGTGCGGCTCTTCCTTCAGCATCTGATTACCCTTCAAGCCCGAATGATTTAGGGTAAAGATTTTGTAGAAATTAAAAGCCCGTTTGCTGATAGCAGACGGGCTTTTTTTATGGTCAAACTTTGTGAGGGAAGGGCGCTCAGGTAAGTGAGCATTCACAAGGGGGTTACCATTCGACGGTTACCAGCTTCGAATCCATGCTGATGCCGGGAACGGCGGTGAGCATCATTTCGCTGATGTGGGGCTGCATCATCGTCCGGCTGGCGCAGGTGACGGACGTGCCGCTGTGTGCCGCATCAATCTTGCAACTGGGCAGGATCGTCAGACTGACACCAATCTGGCCGCCCACCATGCCCGCGACCGCAAACAACGGGCTCAGGGCGAGCAGCGCGCTGAGTAAAAGAGCTTTCATTATTGTTATTCCTGCTGGTGTAGAACGATAAAATCAGCCTGGCTGAAAAGGTTATCGGTCTAAATTTTACGGCCTTTAATCCGGATTTCTTATGATCGGGAAATAAGTCACGTTTTTATCGTGTATCGCGCCGTTATTCTTATTATTTCGTTTGTAATACAAAGAGATAATGTTAAAGCGAGGGCTGGCAACGTACGTAGGATTTTACGCCGGATATGCTACCAGATGACAGGGCAGAATTATTGATTTCGGTTAATAAAGCAACAATTCGGAAAAATGCCATGCCGGTTATTTGCGGGGACAGGGCTAAATAGTTAGTAAGCATTCACCCCTGAGGCAAGGCTGCCAGCTGAGGGCAAAGCTGACGGGCGGCCAGAAGGATCCGCGGCCCCGCACGGCTGAACCAGTCGGCATCCAGCGCAATCACCGGCACGCTGAACAACGAACGCCAGTAATCCTCAATCACCTGTTTTTGTGATTTTCCGCCCGATATAACAATCACCTGCGGATGACGGCTTAAAACCTGTTCCCGGCTGACCTGAGGCCACGGCACACGGCTGTCGGCGAAAATGTTTTTTGCACCACAGACGTCCAGCACTTCGCTTTGCATCGTGGCAGACGAGGCGGTAAACAACGGCTGGGTGCCGAACTGAATAAAGGCCGGAACCGGCTTTTCACGGTGATATTTCAGCTTGAGAGCCTGCCATTGCTGGCGGAAATCGGCGGCGGCGTGCTTTGCCATTTCCGGAGAAGGGCTGTAAATCGCCAGTTGTTCCAGCGCCTGCGCCACCTGCCCGGCATTTTGCGGATCAAGATAAACCACGCGGATGCCCAGCGAAGTGAGCTGATCAAGCGGGCGCTGCGGATTGCCGCCCCGCCAGGCGAGCACCAGATCCGGTTTCAATGTCACGATGCGTTCGACATTGATCCCCTGCCAGTCCGCCACCTGTTCGGTCTTGCTGGCCTGGGGCGGATAATCGGAGTAAGCACTAACTCCGACTAACCGGTCGCCCAGACCGGCAGCGTACGCCAGTTCGGTCAGATTAGGTGCCAGACTGATCACCCGTTGCGCCGGTGCCGCGATAACCGCAGCAGGCATCAGCAGGCCAAGCAACATGAGACAGAACCGGCGCAGTATCACGTGACGGTTACTCTTCTGACGCGGCCAGCGCAGTCAGCATTGCATCAACCATCAGGGTAGATTGTTGTGCAGCCACCACCAGAAACTCTTCGAAGCTCAGGTGAGATTCACCGTCCGCCACGTCAGAAATCGCGCGAACCACCACGAAAGGTGTGCCAAACAGATGGCAGACGTGGCCGATGGCCGCCGCTTCCATTTCGACAGCAGCCACCTGCGGGAAGGTGGCGCGGATGCGTGCCAGCGGCGCAGCGCCGTTGATGAAAGCATCGCCGCTGCACACCAGACCGCGTACGGCGTTCAGGTTCAGTTCACGGATGCAGTTTTCAGCCAGCGTAATCAGTTCAGGATCGGCGGTGAAGGCCGGCGGGCAACCGGCCATCTGACCCGGCTCATAACCAAATGCGGTGACGTCGGCATCGTGATAACGCACTTCGTCCGATACCACGATATCGCCCACTTTCAGCGTTTTCGCCAGACCGCCTGCGGAACCGGTATTGATCACCACGTCAGGGCGGCAATGTTCCAGTAACAGCGTGGTGCCCATGGCGGCAGACACTTTACCGATGCCGGATTTCAGCAGCGCCACGTCCACGCCGTTTAACTGGCCGGTGTAGATTTCGCAGCCTGCACGTTCGATGGTCTGACGGTTGATGATTTTGTCGCGCAGCAGGGTCACTTCCTGCTCCATTGCGCCGATGATGCCTACTTTCATATAAATACTCGCAGATGTGGGTGGAATGAGCCGCAGCGGGTGCGGAATTGAAGGTTTAATCACGAAAACAATGCGCGATAGTCTATCATGGCTAGTGACAAGAGATAATGCGTTTGGGATGCGGGTTTGTAACGCAACCGCGTGTCACTTAGACGCGTGAGTGGCTGAAAAGGTGGGAAATCATGTCCGGGATCGATTTTAAAGCGAAATTCAATTTTCAACGCCCTTTCAGTGCCACGATCGAGGCGCGCGATGCCTATGACGTCGTCCGTCAGTTTGAAAGCGATCGCGGACGGATTATTAACTCCGCCGCCATCCGCCGCCTGCAACAAAAGACGCAGGTGTTTCCGCTGGAAAAAAACGCCGCCGTCCGCAGCCGCCTGACCCATTCCCTGGAAGTTCAGCAGGTAGGGCGTCACATCGCCAAAGAAATTCTGCACCGTCTGCGCCGTCAGGGAAAACTTGAGGCTTACGGGCTGGACGAGGTGACCGATCCCTTTGAAAGCGTGGTGGAAATGGCGTGTCTGATGCATGACATCGGCAACCCGCCGTTCGGCCATTTCGGCGAATCTGCCATTAACAACTGGTTTGCCAGACGCATGGATACCGCCGGATGTGGCGAAACGCCGCCGGAAACCGATGCCTGTCTGGTCGCCTGTCTGCGCCTGACGTCCGGCGACGTTGAACTCAACCGCCTGCGCAGCAAAATCCGCTATGACCTGTGCAATTTTGAAGGCAACGCGCAGGCTATCCGGCTGGTGTTTACGCTGCTGAAACTCAATCTCACCTACAGCCAGACCGCCTGCATCCTGAAATACACCCGTCCGGCGTATTCGCTGAGCAAACTGCCATCGCATGATTATCTGATGAAAAAGCCGGGGTTTTATCTGGCGGAAGAACCTTTCATCAAAAAACTGCGCAGCGAGCTGGATCTGGGGGAATTTAACCGTTTTCCACTGACTTACATTATGGAAGCGGCCGATGACATTTCTTACTGTATTGCGGATCTGGAAGATGCGGTGGAGAAAAGTATTTTCAGCGTGGATCAGCTATATAAGTATCTGTGCCGCGAATGGGGCGAGATCGGCAAAAATGACTTCTTCGATAAAGTGGTACGTACCGCCTACGAAAAAATGGATAACGCCAAAACGTTCCGTAATCCGGTGGATTACTTCTTTATGGAACTGCGCGTGCAGACCGTCAAGCAACTGGTGCCGCATGCGGCCCGCCGGTTCATTGATAATATAGAAGATATTTATCAGGGCACCTTTAATCACGCGTTACTTGAAGATGACAGTCAGGCCAACCGGTTGTTAGAAATTTATAAAAGCGTGGCCTTCAAACAGGTATTCAACCATCCCGAAGTGGAAGAGCTGGAATTACAAGGCTACCGGGTGATCAGCGGATTGCTGGATATTTACAGCCCGCTGCTGGATATGCCGCTGACCGATTTTACTCAGCTGGTTCAGGAAGATACGCACCGGAAATATCCGATAGAAACCCGTCTGTTGCATAAGATTTCTGCCAAACACCGTCTGGCCTACAACAATGCGGTGGCGGCGCTGGAAGGATTACCGGTGGCGGAACATGCCGCGCAGGAATTTTATTACCGGGCGCGAATGATTCAGGATTATATCAGCGGAATGACCGACCTTTATGCGTATGATGAATACAGAAGACTCATGGCTGCGGAATAGTTCTCATTAAAAGGAAAGTTTAAATGTCTTTAATTTTCTTTACGGAACTGTCTGAAAAAACGCCATTTGTAAATGCTGACAATACTTTTTTACCATTGTCAGATCGACCCTGATGAACTTCACGCTATTAATTACATCTCAGTATCACGACTACCAAGCAATGCGACTATTTTGGTTGCCACAATAATTTTAAGAGATCCTGAAAAATGAAAAAATCGAGTTTATTCCTCAGCGCATTAGCGTTAAGTATCGGTATGGCAATGGCCCCGGTTTCTTCTGCGCTGGCCGCCGAAACGGCGTCTTCCAGCACGACGCAGCTGCCAAGTCTGGCACCGATGCTTGAGAAAGTGATGCCGTCCGTGGTGAGCGTTAACGTCGAAGGCAGCGCACCGGTGAAAACACCGCGTATGGGCCAGCAGTTCCAGCAGTTCTTTGGTCAGAATTCTCCGCTGTGTCAGGACGGTTCACCGTTCCAGGGCTCGCCGGTTTGTCAGGGCGGCGGTCAGGGGCCAGATGGTCAGCCCGCGCCTGAGCAGAAAGAAGATTTCCGTGCGCTGGGTTCCGGCGTGATCATTGATGCCGATAAAGGTTATGTGGTCACCAACAACCACGTGGTGGATAACGCCACCAAAATCAGCGTACAGCTTAACGATGGCCGTAAGTTCGACGCGAAAGTGATCGGCAAAGATCCGCGTTCTGACATTGCAGTGATCCAGTTACAAAATGCGAAAAACCTGACGGCCATTAAAATGGCGGATTCCGAGCAGCTGCGCGTCGGCGATTACACCGTGGCGATCGGTAACCCGTACGGTCTGGGTGAAACCGTGACCTCCGGTATCGTTTCTGCGCTGGGACGTTCCGGCCTGAACATCGAAAACTACGAAAACTTCATCCAGACGGATGCGGCGATCAACCGCGGTAACTCCGGCGGTGCGCTGGTGAACCTGAACGGTGAACTGATCGGCCTGAACACTGCGATCCTGGCACCGGACGGCGGCAACATCGGTATCGGTTTTGCGATCCCAAGTAACATGGTGAAAAACCTGTCCAAACAGATGATCGAATTCGGTCAGGTGAAACGTGGCGAACTGGGCATCATGGGCACCGAGCTGAACTCTGAACTGGCGAAAGCCATGAAAGTGGACGCCCAACGTGGCGCATTCATCAGCCAGGTGATGCCGAAATCTGCGGCTGAAAAAGCGGGCATCAAAGCCGGTGACGTGATCCTGAGCATGAACGGTAAACCGATCAGCAGCTTCGCTTCGTTCCGTGCGGATATCGGCACCATGCCAATCGGCACCAAAGTCACCCTCGGCCTGCTGCGTGAAGGCAAACCGATGAACGTGGACGTGACCATTGAGCAAAGTACTCAGACACCTAAAGTCGAATCCGGCAACATTTACACCGGTATCGAAGGGGCGGAACTGAGCAACGGCGCAGCGGGCGACCAGAAAGGCGTGAAAGTGGATGACGTGAAAGCCGGTTCTACCGCCGCGCGCATCGGCCTGAAAAAAGGCGACGTGATCCTGGGCGTGAATCAGCAGAAAGTCGCCAATCTGGGCGAACTGCGTAAAATTCTCGACACCAAGCCAAACGTTCTGGCGCTGGATATTCAGCGTGGCGACACCTCGATTTACCTGCTGGCGCAGTAATTTCTGCCCGCAGTGTCCCGACAAGAAGCACGCTCCGGCGTGCTTTTTTTTGTCTGCTGTTCAGCGTTTCCCACCCATGACCGGTTTTTTGCAGGCAAGTCTGGGCATTTGCTTAAAAATGTGACTTTCCCCGCAACTTCAACAGGCGCTTTCGCTCTTTGGGCATTTGCATAATGTATGGCCGTCCCGGCCTGAGTATGCTGTTTTTACAACGATAAAACAGGCAAGGCAGGGGCTCCATGTCGGCGTATCATCTCGATGCAAAGCTGGCGCAACAAATTGTTGCCCGCACAATGCAAATTATTGATAGTAATGTGAATGTCATGGATGGCCGCGGAAGGATTATCGGCAGTGGCGACGACCAGCGCCTTGGTGAATTGCACGAAGGGGCTTTACTGTCTATTTCGCAGGAACGTATTGTCGATATCGACGAAGGCGTGGCAAGGCATTTGCACGGTGTGCGTCCGGGCATCAACCTGCCGCTGCGTATTGATGGCCAGATCGTGGGCGTCATTGGTCTGACGGGCAATCCGTCTCAGTTGCGCCAGTACGGCGAACTGGTGTGTATGACCGCCGAAATGATGCTCGAACAAGCGCGTTTGCTGCATATGCTGGCGCAGGACAGCCGTCTGCGTGAAGAACTGGTGCTGAATTTGATCCGCGTGGACGAGCTTTCTCCGGCGCTGATGGAATGGGCGCAGCGTCTGGGCATCGACCTGAACCGGCCGCGCGTCGCTGCGGTGGTGGAGGTCGACAGCGGCCAGTTGGGTGTCGATTCCGCGATGGCCGAGCTGCAACAGCTGCAAACCCTGCTGACCACGCCGGAGCGCGACAACCTGATCGCCATTGTCTCCCTCACCGAAATGGTGGTGCTGAAACCGGCGCTGAACAGCTACGATCGCTGGGATCCGGACGGCCACCGCCAGCGCATCGATCATCTGCTTTCCCGCATGACCGAAACCGGTCGTCTGCGCGTACGCATTTCCCTCGGTAACTTCTTTACCGGCCCCGGCAGCATCGCCCGTTCATACCGCACCGCGCGCACCACCATGACCGTCGGTAAACAGCGGATGCCGGAACAACGCTGCTATTTCTATCAGGATCTGATCCTGCCGGTGCTGCTCGACAGCCTGCGCGGCGGCTGGCAGGCCGACGAACTGGTGCGTCCGCTGGCCCGTCTGAAAGCCACTGACGGCAACGGATTATTGCGCCGCACGCTGACCTCGTGGTTCCACAATAATGTGCAGCCGACCGCCACCTCGAAAGCCCTCTATATTCACCGTAATACGCTGGAATATCGCCTCAACCGCATCTCTGAATTAACCGGTCTGGATCTGGGGAATTTCGACGATCGTTTATTGCTGTATGTCGCGCTGCAATTAGATAACGACCAGTTGTGACAGCCATCACAGCTGTTTCATTTTTTGTGAAACAACTCGCACGGCGCTGGGCATTTGCCTCAGGATAAATGCAAAGGACGGTTCAAGCCTGTTGTATTGCCCAATGAGTAAAAGGAATGTTGTTCATATACTGGCTGCGTTCCTTCCTCTCTGAACCCTACAGTTCTGTGAATGGAATGACTTTTATCTCTGTGTAGAGGCGTTGTCATTAATTCCGGAGAACACCATGGAAACTACCGTTTCAGCAGCCAGTGCCGTCAAAAAAAGAACTAACGCGCGCTACTGGATAGTGGTGATGTTATTTATTGTCACCTCATTTAATTACGGCGATCGTGCCACGTTATCCATTGCCGGTTCGGCGATGGCCAAAGATATCGGACTGGATTCCGTCGGGATGGGCTATATTTTCTCGGCATTTTCCTGGGCGTATGTGATCGGGCAAATACCCGGTGGCTGGCTGCTGGATAAATTCGGCTCGAAAAAAGTGTATTTCTACAGCATTTTCATCTGGTCGTTGTTCACCCTGTTGCAGGGCTTCGTCGATGTCTTCAGCGGCTTCGGCATTGTCGTTTCGCTGTTTGCCTTACGTTTTCTGGTCGGTCTGGCCGAAGCGCCTTCCTTCCCCGGCAACAGCCGTATCGTCGCGGCCTGGTTCCCGGCTCAGGAACGCGGCACCGCTGTTTCAATTTTTAACTCCGCGCAGTACTTCGCCACGGTAATTTTCGCCCCGATCATGGGCTGGCTGACGCATGAAGTGGGCTGGTCACACGTCTTCTTCTTTATGGGCGGTCTGGGGATCGTACTGAGTTTCATCTGGCTGAAAGTGATCCACGATCCGAAAGATCATCCGGGCGTGAATCAGGCGGAACTCGATTACATGGAAGCCGGTGGCGCACTGATCAACATGGATCAGAAGACCACCAAAAAAGCCGTCGTCAAAGGCGAAAAAGCCTTCCAACTTAAACAATTACTGAAATCACGCATGATGATTGGCATCTACATCGGCCAGTACTGCATCAATGCGCTGACCTACTTCTTCATCACCTGGTTCCCGGTGTATCTGGTGCAGGCGCGCGGCATGTCGATCCTCAAAGCGGGCATGGTGGCCTCGGTACCGGCAATTTGCGGCTTCCTCGGCGGCGTACTGGGCGGGGTTATTTCCGACTGGCTGATGCGCAGAACCAACAACCTGACGCTGTCGCGCAAGGCACCGATTGTGGTCGGCATGCTGTTGTCGATGTCGATGATCTTCTGCAACTACGTCAGCACCGAATGGATGGTGGTCGGCATTATGGCCTTCGCCTTCTTCGGCAAAGGGCTGGGCGCATTGGGCTGGGCAGTGATGGCCGACACCGCACCGAAAGAAATCAGCGGGCTGAGCGGCGGGCTGTTCAACATGTTCGGTAACGTCTCCGGCATCATCACCCCCATCGCCATCGGCTACATTATCGGCACCACCGGTTCCTTCAACGGCGCGCTGATTTATGTCGGCATCCACGCGCTGCTCGCCGTGGTCAGCTACCTGTTTATTGTCGGAAAAATCGAACGCATCCAGCTTCGCCCGTATGCCGTTACCGGCACAGTAAAAGGAGAAAGATAATGAGTACGCCATCCTCGCCGGTCATCACGGATATGCAGGTTATTCCGGTGGCAGGGCATGACAGCATGCTGATGAATATCGGGGGCGCGCACGGCGCTTACTTCACCCGCAATATCGTGATCCTCAAAGACAGCGCCGGAAATACCGGCGTCGGCGAAGCGCCGGGCGGAGAGGTGATCTACAACACGCTGGTGGAAGCCATTGCGCAGGTGAAGGGTCAGGAAGTGGCGCGCATGAACCGGCTGGTGCATCAGATCCACGCCGGCAATCAGTCGTCGGATTTTGATTCTTTCGGCAAAGGCGCGTGGACGTTTGAACTGCGGGTGAACGCCGTCGCGGCACTGGAAGCCGCGCTGCTGGATCTGATGGGCAAATTCCTCGGCGTGCCGGTGTGCGAACTGCTCGGGCCGGGCAAACAGCGTGATGAAGTGACGGTGCTCGGTTATCTCTTTTATATCGGCGACCGGCAGAAAACCGATTTGCCGTATCAGGAAGGCGAGCGCGGCACGCACGACTGGTATCTCCTGCGTCATCAGGAAGCGATGAACAGTGAGGCGGTGGTGCGGCTGGCGGAAGCGGCGCAGGATCGTTATGGCTTCAAAGATTTCAAACTCAAAGGCGGCGTGCTGCCGGGCGAACAGGAGATCGACGCGGTCAAGGCGCTGGCAAAACGTTTTCCCGATGCGCGAATTACTGTCGATCCGAACGGCGCGTGGCTGCTGGATGAAGCCATCTACCTGTGCAAAGACCTGCATGGGATCCTCAGTTACGCCGAAGATCCGTGCGGCGCGGAGCAGGGCTTTTCCGGCCGCGAGGTGATGGCCGAATTCCGCCGCGCGACAGGCTTACCGGTCGCGACCAACATGATCGCCACCAACTGGCGCGAGATGCAGCACGCGGTGATGTTGCAGTCGGTGGATATCCCGCTGGCGGATCCGCATTTCTGGACCCTGCACGGTGCGGTGCGCGTCGCGCAACTTTGCGACGAATGGGGCCTGACCTGGGGCTGCCATTCGAATAACCATTTTGATATTTCGCTGGCGATGTTTACCCATGTTGGCGCGGCCGTACCGGGTAAACCGACTGCGATAGACACGCACTGGATCTGGCAGGAAGGCAACCAGCGCCTGACCAAAGAGCCGCTGCAAATTGTGAACGGGAAAATCAAAGTGCCAGAAAAACCGGGGCTGGGCGTGGAGATCGACATGGATCAAATCCATCGCGCCCACGAGTTACACCGGAAATTGCCGACCGGCGCGCGTAACGATGCCGCCGCGATGCAGTATCTGATCCCCGGCTGGACATTCGATCGCAAGCGCCCGGCCATGGGGCGCGGTTAACGGAATCTGACGTTACTAAGGAGTAAGCATGACCTCTTCATCTACACCTAAAATTGTCTCCATGCAGGTGATCCCGGTTGCCGGACACGACAGCATGTTGCTGAATCTCAGCGGTGCGCATGCGCCGTTTTTCACCCGTAACATCCTGATCCTCAAAGACAGCAGCGGTAACACCGGCGTCGGTGAAGTACCGGGCGGTGAGAAAATCCGTCAGACGCTGGATGATGCCGCGTTGCTGGTGACCGGCAAAACGCTGGGTGAATACAAGAATGTGATGACGGCGGTGCGCGAAAAATTCGCTGACCGCGATGCCTCCGGCCGGGGTTTACAGACCTTCGATTTACGCACCACCATTCATGTCGTGACGGCGATTGAAGCCGCGATGCTGGACTTGCTCGGTAAGCATCTGGGCGTCACCGTGGCGTCATTGCTGGGCGACGGACAGCAGCGCGATGAAGTCGAAATGCTTGGCTATCTGTTCTACGTCGGCGACCGCAACAAAACCTCGCTGGGCTATCAGAGCCAGCCGGATGACCGCTGTGACTGGTATCGTCTGCGCCATGAAGAAGCGCTGACACCGGCGGCAGTGGTGCGTCTGGCGGAAGCGGCGTATGACAAATACGGCTTTAACGATTTCAAACTGAAAGGCGGCGTTCTGGCAGGCAGTGAAGAGGCCGAAGCCGTGACGGCGCTGGCGCAGCGGTTCCCGCAGGCGCGCATTACCCTTGATCCCAACGGGGCCTGGTCGCTGAATGAAGCGATCGCATTAGGTAAACAACTGCGCGGCGTGCTGGCGTATGCCGAAGATCCGTGCGGCGCAGAGCAGGGCTTCTCCGGGCGTGAAGTGATGGCGGAATTCCGTCAGGCAACCGGCCTGCCGACCGCCACCAATATGATCGCCACCGACTGGCGTCAGATGGGGCATACCATCCAGCTGAAATCCGTGGATATTCCGCTGGCGGATCCGCATTTCTGGACCATGCAGGGGTCGGTGCGCGTGGCGCAAATGTGTCACGAATGGGGGCTGACCTGGGGCTCGCACTCCAACAATCACTTTGATATTTCGCTGGCGATGTTCACGCAGGTGGCGGCGGCGGCACCGGGCAAAATCACCGCCATCGACACCCACTGGATCTGGCAGGAAGGCAATCAGCGCCTGACCAGAGAACCGTTGCAGATCAAAGGCGGTAAGGTGCGTGTGCCGGAACAGCCGGGTCTGGGCGTAGAGCTGGATATGGATCAGGTAATGAAGGCGCACGAGCTGTACAAAGGCATGGGGCTGGGCGCGCGTAACGATGCGCAGGGCATGCAGTTCCTGGTGCCGGACTGGACGTTTGATCCGAAAAGGCCGTGTCTTGTGCGCTGATCATCGGCGGGATCCGCACCCTTAAAAAAGCCTCTCGCATGAGAGGCTTTTTACGTTCAGAAGGCCAGATCAGCTGCGGGCGTGTGCCGCCGCCTTTTCAATTTGCTCATCAGACGGGCGTACGCCGGTATACAGCACGAACTGCTCGACGGCCTGCAAGGTGGCGACTTCCGCACCGGTGATCACTTTTTTGCCGTGTTCACGGCCATAGCGGATCAGCGGGGTTTCTGCCGGCAGCGCGACGACGTCAAAGACGATGCTGGCGCGGTCAATCACCGCCGGTTCAAAGGCCAGCGAATCGGCTTCCGGGCCACCGGCCATGCCGATGGGCGTGACGTTCACCACCATATCGACGGCCAGATCACCGATGTCGGCTTTCCATTCGTAACCGTATTCTTCCGCCAGTGCGCGACCATTGGCTTCGTTACGGGCAATGATATAGCCCTTTTTGAAACCGGCATCACGGATGGCCGCGACCACCGCTTTACCCATGCCGCCGCTGCCGCGCAGGGCGAAAACGGCGTCACGCGGCACCTGATGGCTGTCGAGCAATTTGGCGACGGCAATGTAATCGGTGTTGTAAGCGCGCAGGAAACCGTCGTCATTGACGATGGTATTCACGGACTGAATGGCGGTGGCGGAAGGATCCAACTCATCAAGGAACGGAATGCAGACTTCCTTGAACGGCATCGAGACTGCGCAGCCGCGAATACCCAGCGCGCGCACGCCTTTCACGGCGGCTTCGATGTCTTTGGTGGAAAAGGCTTTGTAGACGAAGTTCAGGTCTAACGCCTGATAAAGGCTGTTATGAAAACGGGTGCCGAAATTTCCCGGACGACCGGAAAGGGACATACACAGCTGTGTATCTTTATTAATTTCCCGACTCATGATGCTCTCCTGAAAGGGCTTATTGATCTTACTGAACCTTAGCTGAAACGATCCGCCCCGACAATCTGAGTCTGTCTCAAATCCGCTGTTATACTTAACACAGGCATGAACGCGGAGGCTGACATGAATTTGGATCTTTTTGATCATCCCGATTTTCACCCGAACTGGCGGGAAGATCTGTGCCCCGGCGCGGTAGTGTTACGCGGTGCGGCGCTGGCAGAAGATGTGGCGTTACTGGCGGAGATCGACCGCATCGCCGGTCTGGTGCCTTTTCAGTATCGCGCCACGCCGGGCGGTTACGCGATGTCGGTAGCGATGACCAATTGCGGCGATGTCGGCTGGGTGACGGACCGGGCGGGGTATCGCTATCAGGCCGTCTCGCCGGAAAGCCATCAGCAATGGCCGCCGATGCCGGACCTGTTTCGCCAGCTTGCGGTAAATGCCGCAGAGCAGGCCGGATTTCCCGGTTTCGCGCCCGATGCGTGCCTGATCAACCGCTATCAGCCGGGCGCTAAAATGAGCCTGCATCAGGATAAAGACGAGCACGATTTCGGCCAGCCGATTGTCTCGGTCTCGCTGGGCTTACCGGCGGTATTTCAGTTCGGCGGTATGGAACGCAGCGACAAAACGCAGCGTGTGCCGCTGATGCACGGCGATATTGTGGTGTGGGGCGGCCCGTCGCGGCTGCGTTATCACGGCGTATTGCCGCTGAAAGCGGGCGAGCATCCGCTGACCGGTCAGTACCGGTTTAACCTGACTTTCAGAAAAGCAACGTAAAACGGGGTGATCAGGCCGTAAAGCACAGGACTTTGTCCTCATTCTGCTTTACACTGCCGCCCTGCAAAAACTGACATGTTGAATAAATAATTACTTAGGCGGTAAGCGATGAACGGCGTAATCACAACCTGGTTTGAAGATAAAGGTTTCGGTTTTATCAAAGATGAAAACGGCGATAACCGTTATTTCCACGTGATTAAAGTTGCAAACCCTGAGCTGATTAAGAAAGATGCGACAGTGACCTTTGAGCCGACCACCAACAACAAAGGGCTTTCCGCCTTTGCGGTGAAGGTCGAGCCGGAAAGCAAATACATCTTTATTGCCGGTGAGCGCATCAAAATCACCAGCATCAAATCCTTCCTGGCCTTCAATGAAGAAGTGCCTGCGGAAACCAAGATCGACAAAGAAAACGCGGTACTTTCCGTCGGGCTGCTGATGAACCGTATCCGCCCGCAGGAAGAAGAGAAAAAAGCCGAAACCCGCACCATGAAAAAGCTGCTGATCACCACTTTCCAGAACAGCACTTATGTTTTCACTGAAGACGAAATCGACGTGGATGCGACGGTCAAAACGCTGAAAGCCCTGTAATTTCCTGCCTTAAAACCGGTGCGCCTCTGCCGCACCGGGTCTGTTTCTCCCTTCGTTAATACGTCACCGTCACCGTGACCGTGTCGCTGTAGTTCCCGGCGGGCTGATTGCTTTGCGCCAGATTCACCGACGCGGTGTACGGGAACGATTGTGATGTGCCGGTGCCGGTCGCGCTGCTGTTGGTGGCGGCCGTCCAGACCGTGCTGTCGCCCTTAAAGATCTGATATTGCAGATAACTGGTGGTGCTGCCGACGGTGGACGCCATCTGCCGGTACTGGCCTGAACCCGGCACGCTGCTGGTCAGGTTAACGGAATAACT
This sequence comes from Rahnella victoriana, assembly GCF_021276285.1. NCBI lineage: Bacteria > Pseudomonadati > Pseudomonadota > Gammaproteobacteria > Enterobacterales > Yersiniaceae > Rahnella > Rahnella victoriana. The sequence goes on along the minus strand of NZ_CP089919.1, from coordinate 770,631 downwards.
GGCGTTCAGCGTACAGCGCACGCTGATGGTATTCGCCACCACCGTCGTCAGGCCGGAAGGCAGGGCCGCGCTGCCAAAACCAACGTTCGGCGCGCTGTCGATATAGCAAAAGTTAGTGACGTTGAGCGTCAGGTTGACGTTGCCACTGACATTGCCGGTATCGGCGATACACAGCAACGTGCCGACGGCCACCGAGCAGATGTTCCATCTCCAGGCGATAGGGACGGTATCGGTATAGGTGCCCGCCGCCAGATTGGACAGCGTTTGGGGCATGACATACAGGGGCAACGTACCGTTCGGCCCGGAGAACAATCCCAGTAATCCCAGGGCGGTGGTGCTGCTCCAGCTAATCACATCGCCCTGGTTATACACCGTGCCGCAACTGCCGTCTTTACACAGGCTGTAAGGCAGGTACTGGTTGGTCGCTGCGCTGTACAGGCGCGGCTGCGAGCCGCTCGGATGCAGTGTGGCACCAATGGTGGCGGTGATGGTGTTGGTGCCGCCGATACTCAGCAACGGGCCGGTGCAACTTAAGCCGCTGCCGCCTGCGGTCACCAGTGGCGAAGAGCTGACGGCAAAGGAATTTTGAGTGCCCAGCGTGATGGTGGTGGCCGCCGTGGTGCATCCCGCCCGCGCCAGCGATGTCGCACCCAGCAACAGCATCAGCAGTAATCCCTGCGTTATCCACCGCCTGAAAATTCTCATGATTTATCTCCTGCCGTTGCGCCACCCGGACATGCCAGCGGGCCAACCTGCTCAATGCTGTGATGATGGGGGGCCAGGGTGAAACTGACCCGGCATACCGAATGATCTTCCTGCTGAATGTTCAGCACGTTGTTTTCCTGTAAGTGAGAGAAATACACCAGCCCGTCATAGCCGGTGACGGTGGTCTGCTGTGTATTTTGCTCTGTGACCAGAGTGCCCAGCTTGAGCGGTTGTCCGGCGGCGTCGTGCAGGGTGATATTGGCGGACAGCACTTTCTCGACATTGAATTTCACCACCACGCCGCTGCCTTGCTTCACGGCGATGCGGTCATTGACGTTATTGGCGACCACGTCGGCAGGCAGCGGCAGGGTGTCGATTTCCACTTTGGCCGGATAATACGAACTGACGGTTGGGATCAGCAGGTGGCCGTTTTTATCGGTTTTGCCCATTTTCTGATTCTCGAACAGCACCGGAACCTCGGCGTAATGGTCGGTATCCACCACGATAAAGGCATCATTGATCTTGTCTGACAGGAACCAGTCGTTCGCCATAAACACCACGGATCCGCTCAGATCGGCCCAGTTGGTGTAATCGCCCTGATTGCCGTAGAAGCCGCCCTGGATCGTGGCGTAATGGGATTTCCAGGTCGCATCGGCCTGCTGATACGGATTGTTGCCGCCGCTGTAAGCCAGATTCCAGCCCAGACCGCCGTCGGTGGGCGTCGCCTTGCTGGCGCCAATTTGTTCCTGATAATTGCCCGAACTGTCACGTTGTACACCGGCATTCATATTGATGTTGGTGCCAATCGGAATGATGAACTGCAACTGCGCGCTGTAGCCGGTATCGCCCAGCGTTTTGTTGAGCGATAAAAACATACTGCTTTGCCCCCACAGCGAGCGGCTGTAGGAGAAATTCACCAGCCGGGTATGCGAATTGTCATAGGCTTCGACGTCGTAATAGCCGATACCCATGGTGCCGTTGGCGGATCCGAACGGCGATGTGCTGAAGGTGATCTGATCGGCCTGACGGCTTAACCGCGTGTCGCTGGTGTAAGACGTCAGATCCTGATAACCCACCGTGCGTTTTGAACGCAGCGCCGAGAGGCTGAACACCGTCGAATAGTAGGAATAACCCAGCGTGTACTGGCTGCCGTCTTTTTTATCGGTGACATTTTCGCCCAGCGGATTATCGATTTGTCCGCTGGAGTCCGGAATGCCCGGCGTCTGACCGTTGGGATAACCGTTCGGATTGTTCAGCTGATTATTGCTGTCCACCGGCGGATGGTTCGCCTTACTCTGGCTGCCGGAAATGCTCAGCGTCCCCCAGGTACCCACCGCGACATCTGCCCCCAGACCGCCCAGCGCCAGACCTTGCGTCAGTTCGGTATGGCCGGACAGCGTCAGATAATTGCTCAGCCCGTAACGGTAAATGCCACTGAACGCGCCGTCGGAATAATCCCCGTTGGTCACGCCATAATTGTTGCGCACCGCACCGAGTGAAAAATCGAAATCACTGAGATTTTTACGCAGCAGGGTGTTGGAAACATAAAAGGGAACGCTGGTGGAGACCTGCCGCCCGACCGCATCGGTGGTGACAATCGTCGCCTCACCGGCTCCGTTGATATAAGGCACGTTGGTCAGGGTGAACGGCCCGGAATTCAGATTATTGCTGCTGGCCTTATAGCCGTTGAGGAACAGATCGACAGTGGTCGGCACCGCCGCCGTGCCGCTGTATTGCAGCAACGGATACGTCACCAGGTCCGGGCGCACACCGAAGTTACGGCTGATACGCACACCGCCCATGCGCGCCGAGTTACTCCACGTCAGGGAATCGCTGACGAAATCCCCGACCTGATAGCTGATCAGGTTTTTCTCGTCGGTGAACCGCCAGAACGTGTCGTAGCGCAGATAGCCGTCCTGCGTGGTCTGGTCGCCGTTGCTGTTGGGGACGTTATCGATGTTGTAGCGGTATGTGCCGGTATTGGTGATCAGCCCGAGATTGCTGAATAAACGCTGCTCCATCCAGGTGGCGATGGATTTCGCGCCGCCCGGCGGATCGGTGTAATAGGCATCGTAGTTAAACAACAGGCCGGTGCTGCTTTTCGACGGCGTGTAATTCATCAGCGGGTCGCCGCTGACATTCTGGTTCGGCAGCCAGGCATCCGGCACGTTTAACACCAGTTGCTGGCTGGCCGAATCGTATTTCGCTTTGACGTCCGGCAGTTCGCCGACGTTGATCAGCCCCTGCTGGCCGTTAATGTGGATATGGTTTTTTGCCAGCACACCCGCTTCAACAAAGTAGGCGTTATTGCGGTACGTCACCGGCACCACCTGATTATCCGTCTGGCCGTTGACCACAATCGACAGATAAAACATGGCGTCCGTGACCACCGGTGCCGCACGCGGGGCATCGGGCAGCGAGGAATATTCCTGTGCCTGTGCGCTGAACGTACTCAGGCATAACAGGCACAGGCTTCCCCGGAACAACAGCGGTCGTTGATGACCTGCACGGGGAAGGCGTCTGATGGGCATCCGTGGCGGCTCCTGCTGTTACTGGCCGCGCGGGATGACAATCGGTGTCGTGTTATCGGCAATCTGCGCATTCAGCTGCGCGCCCGGCGTCACCCCGGCAGGCACCGCCCAGCGCATTTTTTGCCCCGGCAGCACATACCCCATAAAGCCGCCGACCATGGTTTTCACACCCTGTTTCTGATTGCCGTTAGCTGACCAGAACACGTTGCTCAGCCGCGCATGCACGATGCCGGTATTGCGCACCTGCAAATAGGTTTTACCGCCGTCGGACACCGTCTGCCACGTCAGGATCGGGCGCGTTGCGGTGTCAGGATCGCGTTTCATATCCGCGCGATCATTGGTCCACAAACTGCCGCCATCCATAAACAACGGCAGCAGATAACGCATCTGCAATTGCAGCCCGACCACGGCTTTGTCTTTGCCCTCACCGGCGCTGTTCAGCGGCGACGGGATTTCATCAATGATAATGCGGTACGCCTGCTCGGTATTGGCCGGCACCGGCGTGTTGCGGATAAGCCTGATCAGCTGGCGTTGCCCCGGCGGTACGGTCGCGAAAGGCGGGCTGGCGACCACATTGGTCTGATCGGCATACTTTTCATTGTAATTTTCCTGCTTCCAGGCCAGCACCCGCACCTGCAAGGAGACCGGCTCCGCGCCCCGGTTTTCCAGCCACAGGGCGGATCCGTTCTGATCGGATTCAATAATCTGGTACACCGGCCAGACCAGCACCGAACTGGCGGCCTGCGCGGTCACGGAGGAAAGCAGTGCGCAACCCAGTGCGGCGGCAGCGAAAAGGCGGGAAAGGGTCGGGCGTAAAAACAGTCTCTTCATGGTTTCATATCCTGATGATTCAATAAGTTAACGTTACGGTGACGGTATCGGTATAAGTCCCGGCGGAAGGCAGGGTGGTCACAGCGTATAAACGGGCATAAACCGGATAGGTTTGGGTGGTGCCCGGAAAACTGGGGATGGACATCACCAGCGTGCCGTTGCCCCAGACCAGGCTGCGGGCGGCATCGCGGAAAAGCTGGTAGCCCAGCTGATCGGTATTGGTGGTGTTTTGCATAAAGCGGCGCGTGGCGGTGCCGCCGTGGGTGCCGTAATCCATGGCAATACTGACGGAGGTGCCCGGCGTACAGGTCACCACCACCGAGCCTGCGCCGGTGCTGCTGACGGTATCGACGTTGCTGGTGATGGACGACATGGAGCCGAAATTGAGGGTGCCGAGGTTGGAGGTCGGGCTGGACAGCGAGCTGCCGAAGGCACAGCCGTTGGTGAGGGAGGCCGAAACGGTAAAGGCGGCGACCGCCGTGTCGGCATTCGCCGTGCTGCACGGTATCAGCGGCACAAGCAGCATCAGCCATAGCGGCGAAATGCGCAGACGCCCGGACATAGCCACCTCTACCAGGATACGGTGACATTCACCGTATCCTGATAAACCCCGGCGGCGGGCGTGGTTTGCGCCGGAACGCGGCCATAAACCGTGCTCCACTGATCCGCACCGTTACCTGTGCCGCTGACGCCGGTGGTGTTGTCCCAGACGGTGGTACGCGCCGCCGTGGTGTAGAGATTGTATTGCAGGGTGGAGGCGCTGTTGGTGGTGTTAACCATCCGGCGCGCAGTGACCACGCCGCTGCTGCCGCCATCCATCACGATTTTGTAGGTCAGGCCGGTCACGCATTTGACGCGGATCGATCCCGCCAGCTGGGCGCTGGTGGCGTTGATGGCGCTGGTGAGTGAGGCGTAATTGCCAAAATTCAGCGTACCAAAACTGGTGCTGCCGGACGTCGTGGTTCCCGCTTCACAGGCGGGCAGCAACGTGGCACTGATGCCTATCGTCGCTGCCTGACTAAAGGGAATGCGCATCTGCATCGACACCACCAGTGCGGCTGGCAGTAGCAGCAGTACCTTGATGTCCATGATCTTTCCTTCCTTGAAACAAAAGCCAGTCAGAACCGAAACCGGCTCTGATGGAAAACAGCCTTACCAGGAAAGAGTGGCAACAACGGTATCGTTATACGTCCCCGCAGCCGGTGTGGTGCTGGTCTGGTCAGCAGGCAGCACACGACCATAAATCGGGATATTTTGCGCAGTGGTGCCCGTCGTCAGCGTGATCGGCGTATTTATCGCGATCTCTGTCGTCCGTGCGGTGTCGGAATAGAGGCGGTAAGGAATGCTGGTGCCGCTGGAGGTCATGGTACGCAGCCCGCCGGTTGCCGCCAGACCGCCATTCAGTGACAGCGTCGGGGTCAGCCCGGTGCTACAGGTGATGGTCACGGCACCGGTGCCATTGGCACCAAACACCGTCCCGTTGATGACGCTGGTCAGATCCGCGTAGTTACCAAAGTTCAGGGTACCCCACTGGTTGGTCCCCCCCGTTGATGTGCCGTTACCGACAGTACAACCGGTGCTGATGGTCAGCTGAACGCCTACCTGCCCTGTTAAGGTACCGGCTGCCTGTGCGCCTGCGGCTAATGTCAGCGTTGCAGCGGCAAGAACGGCCAGTAATAATGAATTTTTTTCGCCCATGATGACTCCCAATAACAGCTTACACGGTTGTGTATGCATGCAACGTTGTTGCATGTGGAAATCCTCTGGTGGTCAGTAAGTGATGCTAAAAATGATAAAAAAGCGGGTAATAAACAGCGTTCAGGCCGGGACTTATGTTTTTCAGTGTTAACTGAATGAATCCCTGACCTTATGCAACTGAGGAAAAACGCCGTTATGGTTAAATATAAGTTAATAAATTTCCCTTAAGGGGATCTTTTCTCCATTTCCTTCAATAAGGATAAAAATTCTATAAATTACAAATTATCCAATTTTTATCCCGTTTATTCCTGTTTTCCATTGATAATGATTGCGTTACATCAACCAAACGATGAGATCATTTAACCATTAATAATGTGTTGTTATCGATAAGCCCTGAGCAATCCTTCAACGGAGCTACTGATGTTTTCTGACGATGTCATTAACGATATGAACCGGCTGGCGCGTTTTCTGTCTTTTGACCAGACCGGTGGGAAGGGCATAACCGGCACGCCTTCGCTGCTGATCCTGCTGGGTAATGCGATTTTACCGACGGCAGAAGCGGCGTTTCGGGCGCTGGCGCAGGGGCGCGTTTCACGCTTACTGATTGCCGGTGGCGTGGGGCATTCCACGGATTTACTGTATGACGCCGTTCGCCAGCATCCCGATTATCAGCACATTCCGCTGGCCGGACGCAGCGAGGCTGAGGTGCTTTATGACATCGGCATGCAGCACTTCGGGGGTTCACCGGCGCAGATTTTGCTGGAAACCGCATCCACCAATTGTGGCGACAATGCCTTACAGGCGCGGCGGGTGCTGGAGGCTGCGGGGGATCAGCATACGGCTGTCACGCTGGTGCAGGATCCGCTGATGCAGTTACGCACCGACGCCAGTTTCCGCCACGTCTGGCGCGACCGGCCTGAGGTGACGTTCCTCAACTGGCCGGTGCTGGTGCCACAGCTTGAACGCGAAGGGGAAGGGTTGCGCATTGCCGGAACCGGCCATCACAGCTTATGGTCGCTGCCGCGCTTTGTATCACTGCTGCTCGGCGAAATTCCGCGTCTGCGCAACGCGCCCGGCGGTTATGGCCCGCGCGGTGCGGGCTTTATTGCAGAGGTGACAATCCCGGCGGAGATTGAGGACATTTATGCCCGGCTGCGTCCGGTGCTGGAAGCGGATTACGGTGACAGATCCTTCTGACACACGGCGGGCGCGGTATCAGCGTCTTGCTGATGATTGCCGCGCAGCGCCAGTAATACCACCAGCGCGGAAAACAGCGTGATCGCCATCAGGCATAACAGCAACGGATGCAGCGAGGCGGCATAAATCTGCTGAAGCTGCGCCGTGCTGGCCTGCGGGATCAGTTGCTGTGCCACGGCCAGATTGCCGGTCGCCAGCCGTTGCGCGGCCTGACCGATCGCCCCTGAACTGACCGCGTCTGAGGTAAAGTGCGCCGTCAGTGCGCTGTGCGTTAAGGCCGACAGAATGGCACCGACTATCGCCAGCGAAATGCCTTCACCGGCCACACGGGTGGTGCTGAAAATACCGGTCGCCATGCCCGCCCGTTCTTTCGGGACCACACTGACCGAAAGACCATCCATCAGCCCCCACGGCAGACCGGTGCCGATGCCGATAATCAGCATCGGCGCGATCATGCCTGTGACATGCTGCGCCAGCACCGCCTGACTCAGCCAGCCCAGCCCGGCGGCGGCAATCACCAGACCGGAAGTACATAACACGCCAGCCGACATCCAGCGTGTCAGCCACGCTGCCAGCAACGGCACCACCAGCATCGGCACGGACAGCGCCATCATCATCAGCCCCGCCTGTTCTTCACTCAGACCCGCGACGCCGATAAACAGCATCGGCAGGATCACCAGCAGCACCACAAAACAGAAACCGGTCGCCAGCGGCAGTGCCTGTACGCCAATAAAACGGAGGTAACGGAACAGCGATAAATCCAGCATCGGGTTTTTCACGCGCCTTTCAACGGCGACAAACACCGCCAGCAACACCGCCGCTCCCGCCAGCAATGAAAGCACCGGCGTGCTGTAAAGGCCTGATTGCGGGATTTCCATCAGCGCCCAGGTCAGCAGCGCCAGCATGGCGGTGAAGGACGCCGTGCCCGGCCAGTCGATGCCCGTCGCCTGCGGATTACGGGTTTCGTGCATTTTGCCTGCACCGGTGACCAGCGCCAGTACGGCAATCACCGTCGCGGAGAAAAATACCGAACGCCAGCCGAAGTGTGCGATCAGCACCCCCGCAAGGAACGGGCCGAAGGCCAGACCGATGCCAAAACTGCTGCCCATCAGGCTGAAAGCCCGGGTACGCGCTGCGCCGTCGAATTCCTGAGCCAGTGCTGCCGCGCCGCCCGCCAGCGCCCCTGCGGCGGCGATGCCCTGTGCGGCGCGCAGTAAATCAATCCACAGCAAACTGTTGCTGAACGCCTGTAACAACGACAGCAGCGCAAACAGCGAGACGCCGCTGACGAACACTTTTTTGCGTCCCAGTTCATCGGCCAGCGCCCCGGCGGCCATCAGAAAACAGCCGAAGGTGAGCATAAACGCATTGGTTACCCAGCTCAGCGCCTGTGCGCTGCCGCCGAGTTCGCGGGCGATAGCCGGTGTTGCCACCGCGCCGCTGACAAAATTCAGCGGCAATATGACCGCCGCCAGACACACGGTAAAAAGAACGCGCAGGCTGCCTGCCGGAGTTGTGGTCGTTGATGAGTGCATTGGTTTCCCCAACGGGTTAAGGTTAACGATGATGATAAAATGTCGGCAATCTGGCGGAAACAGGCCACAAGTCCGATGATTCAGGACGAAAACGCTCGAATAAACGAGGGTAAAGAATGGAAAACCTTAATGGCCTGCTGGCCTTTGTCCGGGCGGCGCAAAGTCAGAGTTTTGCCGCGGCCGCAGAACGTATGGGCATTTCCGCCTCGGCGGTGGGCAAAAGCGTGGCGCGGCTGGAAGAAAAACTCAGTGTTCGGTTGTTTAACCGCAGCACGCGGCGCATCAGCCTGACCGATGAAGGCCAGCTGTTTTTTGAACGCTGCCAGAATATCGTTTCGCAACTGGAAGAGGCCGAGCAGGAACTGGTGCGCATTTCCGCCGTGCCGCGCGGCAAATTACGCATCACCGCCCCGGCTATCGGCTACCGCATGTTGTTGCCGCATCTGCCGGAATTTCGCCAGCGTTACCCGGAGGTGGAACTAGATCTGGATTTCAGCGACCGCATGGCCGATGTCATCGATGAAGGGTTTGATATCGCCATCCGCAGCGGAGATCTGAGCAACTCGCAGATGATGTCACGCCGTCTCGGGCCGTTCGGGTTTGCCATTGTGGGAAGTCCGGCCTATTTCGCCAGCCGTCCGGTGCCGCTAAGACCTGACGATCTTTATCAGCACGCCTGCCTGCGTTACCGGTTTCCCGGCAACGGCCAATGGCAGGAATGGGCGATGAACGGCGAGACGCCGCCGGAGCTGCCGCTGGCTCTGAGCAGCAATAATCTGGAGTCGATTTTACAGGCGGCTGTGCAGGGGCTGGGGCTGGCGTATGTACCGGAATTTATCGTGCGGCCTTATCTTGAATCCGGTGAGCTGATTGCTGTGTTGTCTGATTATCTGAAAGAGGGCGGGAAATTTTCAGTGGTCTGGCCGAGCAGCCGTCATATGCTGCCAAAAGTGCGGGTATTTATTGATTTTCTGACCGAAAAAAAAGTTCTGTGAGATCTCACACACGCATAAAAAACGGGGCACCAGGCCCCGTGGTACTTTTTATACAGGTCAAAAAAGGTTTATTACAGGTCAGAAGAGATTTATCTCAAGTCTGACGAGGTTCAGATTTGCTTCCACTGTGACCATTCACCGGTAAACTCGGCTTTGCCCGGCTGGTTATTCTGAGTCCAGTAGTTTGCCTGATAGTCTTTGCCGTTCAGACTGACTTTGTCGCCCGTGTTGTACACTTTGCTGGCATCCCAGGTGGCATATTTGCCCGCCGGAGACGGCGTTGGTGTAGGCGTCGGCGTTGGCTCCGGTTCCGGAGTCGGTTCCGGCGTCGGTTCAGGGGTTGGCTCCGGTGTTGGTTCCGGCGTCGGCTCTGGCGTTGGTTCCGGCTCAATGGCTGCATCACCCAGCACCGTCACGACGATGGATTTGGTCAGTGATTTCTCACCATGCTCATCGGTGACGACCAGAGAGAAGCTGAAGTCAGACTTACTGACCAGCTCCGGCGCAGTGAAGTCTGCCGATACAGCGCTATAAGAGGACAGCGCAATCGCGGCTGGCGCGGTCCATTTATAAGTCAGTTTGTCGTTGTCTTTATCGGCAGAACCCGCCCCACTCAGACGCACTTTCGCACCGCTGAACACCTGCAGGGTGATGTCACCGGTGGGTGCAACATTGCTTTCTGCAGGGATTTCATCATCCGGCACCTGACCACTGACATTGACGCCTTCAAAGTAGAAAGGTGACATATCAATAACTTTCTGCTCGATAGCGTAACCGAGGCCTTCACGGGCAGCATTGACCAGCAGACCGTTGTCCTGATCGATGGTCCAGGTAAACAGCGCACCCAGCCCTTTTTCAATGACATAACGGCCTTTTTCACGCACGGTACGCGGGGTATCAATGGACATAAAGAGGCCGGAATCTTTGCTGTAAAGGTAATCCGCATCCGCTACCTGGTCGGTGTACACCTCAAAGCCGTTGCGGCCTGACTGACTTTCCAGATCCAGATAGTTATTCACCAGGTCGTACCATTCGGTGGTGCCACTTTCGAATGAACCGACGGTTGTTTTCCCCTCATTTGGCGAGTAAGTGCCCTCCAGCGGAGAATAGCTTTCCAGCACGGCATTCTGCCCATTACGGGAATAAGCCGCATAACCGACGTTGATACGATCGGCCGGGAAGCCTTTAGCCAACAGGTATTCAACGATAGTATCGACCCCAAATCCGCCTTCAACCAGCGCACGCAGGTTGGTATGGTGAGCCAGTTTTTCTGCCCATGGTGTCCCGAAGAAGTCATACGTCATGACGTTAATACCATACAGACCAGCTTCCAGTAAGGCAGAAACGTTGGATTTTTCCAGAATGGCGACAACGGCGGAGCTGGCGATACTGATTTTCACATCAGAACGCTTGATGGCTTTCATCTCTTTGGTAATTTCAGCCAGCAGTAACGCATAGTTTGCACCATCATTATCGTCATACGGGTTGTTATTGCCGGCATTACCCGGATATTCCCAGTCAATATCCACTTCGCTGAACATCGGGAAACGGGTGAACAGACTGGCCACGCTTTTGGCAAAGATGGTACGTCCATCTGCGCTTTTCGCCATGTTGTGGAAACCGTTACTCAGGGTCCAGCCGCCAATACTCATCGACAGTACCAGATCATGCCCGACGGCTTTGGCGCGTTTTTGCAGATCACGCAACCCGCCAACCAGCCCTTTTACATTGGCTTGCGTCGCGCTGGTCGGAGAAAGCTCAACCCAGCCCGGATTGTCGAGATTGTTGTTGACGCTGGAGGCAAAGTCACCCCACGGATCCAGGAACGTTGCCTGATGAGTGGATTTGCCCAGTTGTTGCGCGGCACTTGCGACGGTATTGGCTTTTTCACCCTGATCGCCGACGATGCCGACGAAACCAAAGATGATTTTGTCATAAGCGGTTGGCGGGATATTTGCCAGATCAAAACCACGACCCCTTTTATCTGCCTCAATCTTTGGGTTTTGTAAACGGCCATCATATTGAGACCAGTCAGTATAATAGCCAAATACTTTAGGCTTATTAGCTTTAGTATATTTGTTATAAACCGGTTTAGTCACACGTGCGGAGGTATAGCTGTATTTCTCTGTTTCTGTGGCTGGATTAAATCCGTCGTCTTTATAGGAGGACTGGGTCAGCTCATCGGTCTTAATAATTTTGCTGGTAGGCATAGTATTTTCCTAAGATTTGAATGAATACATCAACAGCCGTTTGCTGCTGGTGGATATCTTCGACCTGGAAATAAAATCCGGCAAATCACATTGAGATATAAATAAAAGTGACTAAGCTAAAATTTGTGATTGCTTTTTGAGCGGTAAAAGTTGGCTAATTTTATCAGTATCAATAATCACGCTGATAACAAAATGAGTTATCCCAAATTGATCATTAAAAACACTATCTTTCAGTAAGTTGTGCCCCGTCATGATATTGAGTGAGAATTAAATTGTTTTTGAGTCTGACTCAATAGGCCCCGTTTTTTATTGATTCAGTCACATCTTAACTAAAATACTTAATATTATTCCTATTGCCTGTGGAGAAAATAATAAAAGCAGATACGCTTAATCATCAGCAAAGATTTAGCGGGGTTTCTCAGATGACTGAAATAATGGAGGGGAGAAGATGATGGCTGTGTACCTGATAAACAGTGAATATGTGTTTAATGAAAAAACCAAGGAGTTTAAAAAACTTCACAGTGATGTGAATATTAAACTGACCTCAATGAGAGCCCGCTGTCTGAGTTATATTATCGAGCATGCAAAAGATGAAGTCATCGAGAAAGAGGCGATATCACAAGCATTATGGGGAAGCCGAAGTAAATTCACCAGCGATGCCAGCCTGACCCAAACCCTTTATTTAATCCGACGCGATCTTAAATTTGCCGGGCTGGATGAATTTTTCATCACCGTACCGAAATCAGGAATACGGGTCAGTACGTCAGCCACGGTTGAAGTCATGGAGGAAAAAATGCCCCCCGGTAAAAGGTTCAGGCCGTGGTGGTGGCTGTTGGGTGTTGTCGTTTCACTGCTGGTGCTCGGTAGTGCGTTGTTCCTGACGCTTCAACTTTAACCGTTGTCGGAGGAATACCTTATGTTTACCAATCCTGTGATCAATTCCGTGCTGAAAAACGAAGGGGGTTATGTGGACCACCCGGACGATACCGGCGGCCCGACCCACTGGGGGATCACCGAAAAAACCGCCCGCAGTTACGGCTACACCGGAAAAATGACCGATTTCACTAAAGAAGATGCCTACCTGATCCTCGAGAAAAATTACTGGTATCAGCCGGGTTTTGACAAGGTCTATGTCATCGCGCCGGTACTGGCGCTGGAACTGTGCGATACCGGCACTAACATGGGGCCGGTGGTCGGCATCAAATGGCTGCAACGCTGGCTGAATGTGTTTAATCAGGGAGGCTCGCAGTATGCCGATATCGCGGTGGACGGCAGGATCGGCCCCGGCACGCTGAAGGCACTTGAGCAGTTCATCCAGAAGCGCGGTGCCGAAGGGGCGGGTGTGCTGGTCACTTCTCTCAACTGCAGCCAGGGGCAACGTTATCTGGAACTGGCCGAAGGTCGCACGGCCAATGAAAGCTTTGTCTATGGCTGGATGAAGGGACGGATAAATCTTTAATATATGGCGCAATATTTTTTATTCTGAACTCTGTGCATTACCTGTGTCTATAAAGGGTAGATTTTTATGAAAACAAAATGCATAAAGAACTGTGCTATTTATTTCGCAGTAAACTATCCCTTTTATCTGGAGAGTGAATGATGAATCAAAGAAGTGCAATTAATTTTGATTACAATCTGATCAAGATAATGAACGAAGTGATTGTATCCGGGAATATTTCAAAAGCAGCGGAGAATCTGAGCCTTACACCCTCGGCAGTGAGTTTATCGATAAATAAACTCAGGCGTCATCTGGGGGAGGATTTGTTCTACCGCACGGCAACCGGACTGAAACCGACGGCCACGGCGCTGGATATTCATGATTCTTTTGTTAATGCCATCACCATCATTGAAGACGTTTTACAGTCGAGCCGTACTGAAGGTCCTTCCTGCCCAATTTTACGGGTGATGTGCCCGGATGCCCTGGAAGATTATTATTTTAACCGGATGTATAAGAACGATAGCGGGAAATCAGTAAAAGTTGAATTTTCAAATGTGAATAATATTAAGAGTGATGAAATGGTAAAGAGTTTGTTGCAGGCAAACATTGATGTGGTCATTTCGCATCATGCCCTGCAGCATGATAAAATCACCTCGGTGAAAATAGATTCCATGGATAATTTTGTTATTCTGTGCGGTGCGAGCAGTTTATTATCCAATCAGAAAGAGCTGGCCCTGATGCATTACTACGCATTACCCCATGCAGTTTATAACGACGGTATTTATAATGATTTCACCGGCCTGTTGGGCACCACGCTGACGATTAATACGCCCTATGCTGGCCTGGTTAAAGTGATTTACCGGTCTTCTTCCATCAACGGCATCATCAGCGCCCTTGAACGCAGCGATATGCTCACGGTGCTTCCCAGATTACTGGCGGACTACTTCATCAAGGAACGGCACTGTAAATTAAAATGCTTTGATCTCCCTAAGGAAATTTCTATCAATGACTCCAGCGTCTACATGAACTACCTCACCAACAGCAGCAAACGGCGTTACGTTCATCTGGTGATGTCTCAGCTTAACAGTCCCGAGTCAGTGTGAAACATGTGGCAGGAAATACGATTGACCGTATTAACAACAGAATATTTTAATTTTTAATGTGTGTTTTATCGATAATCTGCACCAGATGATTAAAATTAATTATTGAGGTGAAATGATTATTACTGCGTGATAACCCGATGATGATTGTGACAGTTATATGAATGGCACTTCATCTATCTGCAGGGTTTTCATCCGAACAGTTTTCAGGCAAAAGAAGTTGGGTTTGTCGGGTTAGAATGATGAGTTTCAGGATCAGTTATATCGTTCACGGAAGGGGGTTGTGCATGATATTATGCGCTGTAAAACCAAACCGGCGGTGGATGATATTTATAAATACTTTGCGCAACATGTTGTATTGTTTTTTTACCGGTTTTACTTTACGGGTTGTTCTTATTGAAAGGGAAAGCATTTCAATATGATTTTTATTTCCCCCGGGACCGGAGGTGTATCAGGTGGGCCATTATTAATAATAGTGATTGGCTGTGTTAAAAAGTGGGCAACGACCTTTACGTTTACCCAACAGTAAACGCACTGAGTAACTGGAAGTCTATTATTGCGTTATAAATGATGCGGATTGATCCCTGGTGGATCAGTCCGCATTTTTTTAATCTGCACGAACGTGAGAGGCTTTATTTGATAAACATCATCCTGCTTTTATGATGTTTATGACTCTGATTTTATTAGGGGGTGATGCGCTGAAGCGATTAGCCTTTTCTCTGACAGGGCAGGGACGCATGACAGTCACTCTGGCCAGTTAACAGTATGCAGAAAATGTTTTTCAGCATTTAACTCCGTCTCTCAATATATAAGGTTATCCTTATGCGCAGAATTAAACATACATCGCTTATTCCTCTTATTACCCTTTCCTGTCTGCTGGCGGGTACGGGGACGGCAATAGCCGCGGATGCGTCAGACCCCTATGTCATCAAAGAAAGTGACCTGATTAAAAAAGAAAACAGCCTCACCCAAAATCCGCTGATGCAGGAAGTGAAGGCTTCTATCCGCACGCTGGATAATGATGCGGTAGACAAAATCGCCCCCGGCCGCAGCGATAACCCGGCCAACGTGAAGCGGGTGGACAGCATTCTGGGCAGCGATAAATGGGAGCACATCTTCCCTCTGCGCGAACCAAGTTACACCTATACCCGGTTCCTGCAGGCGATTGGTAAGTTCCCGGCGGTGTGCGCCACCTACACCGACGGGCGTGATTCCGATGCTATCTGCCGCAAGGTGCTGGCCACCATGTTCGCGCACTTTGCACAGGAAACCGGCGGCCACGAAAGCTGGCGTCCGGAAGCCGAATGGCGTCAGGGGCTGGTCTACCTGCGGGAAATGGGCTGGCAGGAAGGACAGAAAGGCGGCTACAACGGTGAATGTAATCCGAACGTCTGGCAGGGACAAACCTGGCCGTGCGGCAAAGATGCCGACGGTGATTTCGTCAGCTACTTCGGTCGCGGTGCTAAACAGCTCTCCTATAACTACAACTACGGACCGTTCTCCGATGCGATGTTTGGCACGGTCAGAACCCTGCTGGATAAACCGGAGCTGGTGGCAGATACCTGGCTGAACCTCGCCAGCGCGGTGTTCTTCTTCGTGACGCCGCAGGCGCCGAAACCGAGCATGTTGCATGTCATCGACGGCACCTGGCAGCCAAACGATCGGGATAAAGCCAACGGTCTGGTCCCGGGGTTCGGCGTGACCATTCAGATCATCAACGGCGGTGTCGAATGCGGTGGCGCACAGGAAATCGCGCAGGGCCTGAACCGTATTTCCTATTACAAAAGTGAAGCCGAATACCTGAACGTGCCGGTTCCGGCCAATGAAGTGCTGGGCTGTAAAAACATGAAGCAGTTTGATGAAGGCGGCGCGGGCGCATTGCCACAGTACTGGGAACAGGACTGGGGATGGTCAGCAGAAACGCCAACCGGCCTGACTTATTCCTGTCAGCTGGTCGGCTACCAGACGCCGTTCTCGGCGTTCAAGGAAGGCGATTACAAACGCTGCGTCCAGCACTTCTTTAACGTGAAAGTGGTGGATGACGCCGGTCAGGAAGAAGCGGTGACGCCAGCGCCTGAACCAACGCCGACGCCAGCACCAACACCGGAACCGACCCCTGCGCCAGCTGGCAATTCCGCGCCGGTGGCAAAACTGTCCGGTCCGATTGGCGAAGTGGAAAGTCAGGCGAATGTCACGCTCAACGCAGCGGAATCTACCGATGCGGATGGCGACAAACTGACCTACAGCTGGTTGCTGCCGAACGGTAATACGCTGGCGGGCGCTGATCGTGAATCGCTGAGTTTTGTTGCACCGGTAGTCACCCGCAAACAAAGCTTCAACTTCACCCTGACCGTTTCCGACGCGAAGAAAAGCAGTGTGGCAACCTATGTTCTGACCGTCACGCCGAAGGTACTGCCAATTCCGGATGAAGGCACCAGCACCAGCTGCGCCAACAACTGGGATGCCGGCAAAGTGTATAACGGCGGCGAAAGTGTTAACTGGAAAGGTAAAGAGTATCTGGCGAATTACTGGACTCAGAATAATGAGCCAGGTAACCCGTCGTTCACCGGTGAATGGTCACAGTGGAAAGAGATCAAAGCCTGTAAGTAACCTTTATGTAAGCTGTCCGGTTTCCGTTCATCGGGGAAAACTAAAATGGGTGCGATATCCGCGCCCATTTTTTTCATCCGCTGAACGGCAATCTTATGACGGCCGTTGATCCAGCCAGGCACCCATTTCTGTTAATGCCTGCTCAAGGTTCGCCCGGCCAAAGCCGATACGCAGAAAATCTTCCGGCACGGCGGTCAGTTCCGAGGCATAGGCCACGGAAGGGATCACCATCACGCCAGCCTGTTCCACCAGTTGTGTGGCAAAAGCTTGTGCGCCTTCCGCACCGGTATAACGCACAAACGCCAGCACCCCGGCCTTCGGCAGAGACAGCTGAAACAGATGCGGATACCGCGCCAGAAAAGTGGTCAGCAGGGTGAGCTGATGACGTGAACGCTGCATCACCCGTTCGAGGATCGGGGCGCGGGCATTCAGGGCAATCGTGGTGAGCATTTCACCGGGCAGGGCGTTGCAGATCGACAGATACTGCTTCATGCGCTCCAGGTCCCGCATCCACGCCTTATCCTGACACGCCACCCAGCCTATCCGCAGACCCGGCAAGCCGTAGGCTTTCGAGGTGACATTCAGCGAAATGCCGCGCTCATACATATCCGCCAGTTGTGGCAGCCGGTCCGCCGGATCAAACTCAGTCAGGCGATACACTTCGTCAGAGAAGATCCAGATCCCGCGCGCGCGGCACATGTCGACCAGTTCATTGAGTTGCTGATGGCTGATCAGCGCGCCGGTCGGGTTATGCGGAAAGTTAATCACCAGCACTTTGGTTTCAGGGCGCAGGGCGGCGCGCACTTTTTCAGTGTCCAGCGCCCAGTCGTTGTTTTCATCGAGCGCCACGCCGGTGACGTCACAACGCGACAGCGGCACGCTTTCCAGCGACTGATAATTGGGCGTAATGACCACCGCGTGATCACCGGCGTTCAGCAGCATCTGGAAGCAGGCGTAAATCGCCTCGTCGGCTCCGGCAAAGCTGATGATGTCGTCGGGCGTGATGCGGTCGTAAGTGGTCGCGATGGCGGCCAGCAGTTCCGGCGTTCCGCGCAGCGGCGGGTAATCCAGCACGGCCTGCATAAATGGCGCGCGATGTGCTTCGCCCGCCAGCGCAAACAGCGTGTCGGTGCTCATCGATTCCGGATAGGACGAGGACAGCGGAAAGCGCACGGCGTGCTCAAGACGTGAGAGGTAGCTGATTAAACGAAAATCTTCAGGAAAAGCCATGACGTACCTGCGATAAAAGTCAGAAGTTAGCGGCGATGCCCCTGGGCAAAACGTCGCTCGAGACGGCTTTGCAACAGTTCCAGCACGATCGACATGATCCAGTAAATCGCGGCGGCGGTGGCCAGCATTTCCATATACCGGTAAGTGCTGCGCCCGTAGGATTGCGCCAGAAAATTGAGTTCCCACAATCCCATCAGCGACACCAGCGACGAATCTTTCAGCATCGAAATAAACATCGAACCGGCCGGAGGAATGATGATGCGCAGCGCCTGCGGCGCGGTGACATGTACCGCCACTGTCCAGCGCGACACGCCGAGCGCCAGCGCCGCTTCCTGCTGACCACGCGGCACCGACAACACGCCGCTGCGGATGGTTTCGGCCAGATACGCGCCGTAGTTCATCGACAGCGCAATGATCCCCGAGCTGAGCGCACCGAGCACAATGCCGAACTGCGGCAGCGCCAGATAGATAATCAGCACCTGAACCAGCAGCGGCGTACCGCGAAACAGCGAGGCGTAAAAGGTGGCGCAGCCGAACGCCAGCGCGTTACCGGACATACGGCCGAGCGCGGTGACCAGCCCGATCAGCAGACAGAAAAACATCGAGCAGGCGGTGATCATAATGGTCAGCGCCGCGCCCTGAATAAAACCGTCGGGCGACAGGCGCAGGCCGAGCAGGAACGGCAGTTTCTGGCTGATCAGACTCCAGTCCAGCCCCATTTTGCTGAAGGTGCCGAGCAGCAGGCTGAGCAGGATCAGCCACGTCAGCCCGGTTTTAAAGGTAAACGCGTGTGCGTGGTGCCAGCGCGCAGGCGTGTCCACCTTCGGCTGGCTGTCCGGCAGTTGCGGCATCAGGGAACCTCGTGCGTAATATCTTCACCCAGCCAGTGCTGCGAGATTTTTGCCAGCGTGCCGTCGTCGCGCAGCGATTTCAGGGTGTCCGCCACTTTCTTATCCCATTCAGCATCGCCCTTGTCGGTCGCTATCCAGTTCGGTTCGGCATAAAGCTCGGTGACGATTTTAAACACTGGCGCGCGTTTGATGCGGGCGTTGGCGGTGGCGAGATCGGACACCACGCCGTCGAGGCGGACACCCGGCCCGAGCGCCAGATTCTGGAACGCCACTTCTTCGTCACTCGGAATGACCTGCACGTTATCAAACGGGAAGACGATCGGTTTGCTGCCGGGGATCACCAGCGTTTTTTGCAGGTAAGTTTCGTAAGTCGAACCGATACCGACGCCGATCTTTTTATTGCTGAGATCGGCGGCCGATTTGATGCTGTCGTCTTTCTTATTGACCACCAGCACCGCCGGAGAGTTGTAATACGGCGTCGGGAAATCCAGCACTTTGGCGCGCTCGGTATTCGGCGTCATCGAGCAGATACAGGTGTCCCAGCGCCCCTGCCATTTGCCGCCGACGATGGTTTCCCAGCCCGGCGCGATCAGTTCCAGCTTCACGCCCATGCGCTGCGCCACGGCTTTCGCCACATCCACGTCAAAACCGGCCAGCTGATTATTGTCATCAATAAAACCGAACGGCGGATAGTCGTTGACGATGGCATTACGCAGCACGCCGGTTTTGGTCACGCGATCCAGCGTGGTACCGGCAAACGAGGCGGCGGAAAACAGCGTGGCGGCAAGGAGAGTCACAGCAACAAACGGAGTGCGCATAAACAAAGTTTCCTTAAACGTAACCAGAATGGGGAAATATTGTAAAAACCTACACTAAGTTTTAGACGTATAGAAGTCTAAATTCCGGGTTTTCAGACTTACAGTGAACTCTGCGGAAAATCCCCCTCATGGCAGCGCATTACTTCAAACCCGCCCTCCTGCTAACTGAGTAATCCGGCGCCGACGTTAATCGACAGCCCGAGAATGGCCAGATTAAACACAAAGGAAATCACCGACTGCAGCAGCGCGATTTGCCGCATGTCGGTGGTGCCGGTCGCCACGTCAGCGGTCTGCGACGCCACGGCGATGGTGAACGAGAAATACAGGAAATCCCAGTAACCCGGCGCGTCCGGCTTTTCGGGGAAGATCATCGGCGTCACGTCTTTGCTGCGCCGCAGGTAATGATGATGGGCGTAATGCATGGCGAAAGAGGTCGGCAGCAGCGCCCAGGAGGCAATCAGCGTCGTGGCGGTCAGCAGAATATGTAAGCCTTTGGCGGTGCCGGTCAGCGTCTTGAGCGAACCCAGTTCCAGCAGGATCGCCAGAATGCTCACCAGACAGGTGATGGTCACCAGCGTCAGCACCAGCGTGGCGCTTTCATCCTGCGTTTTGGCGATATGCGGGATATCTTTCGCCTCCGTGCGCAACATGCGAAACCACAGAAAAAACAGGTACAGCCAGGCCAGCACATTCCAGCCAATCATCAGGCGCTGCAACACGCCCAGATGGCCGGGAAGGGCAAAAAAGCACAGCAGTCCGGCAACGAGGGAAATCAGTAACCGGCTCCGGCCATGAAAAGAGTGAAGCAGGGAAAAACGCATGGTGTCAGGCACCTGGCAAAAAGAAACGGATAACCTAACTGTAGACGCTGGCCGTCAGGGGGATGCGCAATTTCTTCCAATACCCGATCCTGCGGGAGTGATGTAGTGAACCCTCTCCATTGCGCTCAAGGGTTTGACACTATGTTTACAACGTCATTTTGGCCAGCCGCGGCGGCATATCAGGTTTCAATGATGGATCTGGATGCCCCGGAAAATTTAAATCCCAAAGCTTTGCAAACTATTCATTACTGCCTGCGCCTGACCGAAGCCATCAACCAGCTGGAAGCGGCCTGCGAAAGCCGTTTGCTGGAAGCACTGCGTGAGGAGATGTCGATTCAGTGTTTCCGTTTAGCGCCGCTGTTTGACGATCCCGATACCCGGCGCGGGCTGTTTTTGCGCGCGGAAATGCTGGCGGATGACAGTTGCGGAAAAACAATCTTGCCGCAAATTGCCGGGCTGAATGAACAGCAGCTGGTGCTCGGCATTGGCCGCACCTCGACGTGGGTCGGAAAATCGAAACAGAGCTTTTATTCCTCGTGGTTTGGCGAGCCGGCGCCTGTGTTGCAGGAAATCTCCGATGTGATGGACAGCCTGTTCCCGGAAAGCCTGCTGTATCTGCAAAAGGAAATTTCTGCCGATTTACTGGCGATGCCGGGCTGCGCGTACAAAATCATCAACCTGTTCGGCATTGCCGGAGAGGCCAATACCTATCCCAAACATTTTGCCTATTTCTTCCCGGAAGACGAGGGGCTGAAGTATTCACCGGTCAAACGCACGGTGGTGTTCGCCAACACCTATCTGCAGCTGTTTGAACTGTTCTCGCGTAATGAAGCGATAAAAATGGGCTGGGCAGACGACGCCCTGCCGGACTGCCATACCTGCCAGCGTTATCTGATCGCCTGGTTCCGCGGGCACGATCTCGGGCACTCGCTGGTGCGTAACGAAAACGTCTTCCCGAAAATCAGCAAGATAGATCGCTGGGGATCGATGATGGTGCAGGAAGCGCTGGCCGATCAGTTTGGCCTGCTGATGTGCCTGACGCCGCAGGTGGCCGGGGGGTTGCAGCTCGACCCTACCGTGCTGGCGCGGATCTACTTCCTGGAAATGCTGCGCTACCTGCGCCGGGGTCCGGCGAGTTATCCGGATGCCGGTGCCGCGTGGATCCAGTTCAATTATTTGCGCGAGCACGGCTGCATTGAACTGTCGGCGGAGTCGGTGGTTTTCCATCCTGAACTGTTCTGCCGGCAAATGGCCGACCTCACCCGTCTGATGAGTGAGGAACTGCTGGGCGGCGATGCGGATCGCGCGCAGGCGTTCATGCTGCAACATTGCCCGCACAACAACCCGGAAGATGTGGCGATCCTGATGGCCCGCCTTGGCACCACCAACGACATGATTGAATACAACCAGTTAATTAAGAGAGTCCCGTTATGATGCCGTTTTCAAATGGATTTTTGCTCAGCCTGTCGCTGTGTCTGGATATAGGGATTGCCAACATCGCCATGATGACGCTGGCGATGCAACGGGGGTATTTTCACGGTTTCTGGCTGGGGATTGGCACCTGCATCGGCGATCTGATCTATGCGGTGCTGGCGCTGGCCGGGATGACGATTTTGCTGCAATACCAGAGTGTGCGCTGGGTGCTGTGGGTCGGTGGCTCGCTGATGCTGATGTGGTTTACCTACAAAATGATCCGTGCGGCGCTGGCACCGGCGGAAGATCTGCAAACCGGTGACAACGCGCAGCCGCGTTCGGTGATCCGCAATTTCGGTCGCGGCGTCCTGCTGGCCATGTCGTCTCCGACCGCCATTTTGTGGTTTGCGGCGGTCGGCGGCGCGCTGATTTCCCGTATGGGACAGGGCGGGCCGGTGGTGGCGTCGTGGTTCCTCAGCGGCTTCTTTATCGCCGGAGTGTTCTGGACCGTGGTGATCTGTTCGGTGGGCAGCCTCGGCGGCAAAATGCTCGGCACCAAAATGCTAAAATACTCCTACGTGGCTTCGGCGGTGATCTTCTCGTACTTTGCGTTGTACGTGGTGATCACCGGTTACCGCGAGTTCATCGTATAACCGGCTGGCTCAGGGATGACGAGGCGTGGAGCGACAGGGAATAGAGGTGGGGCGTGATCCCCATCATTTTACGGAAAGTATTAATAAAGTGGCTCTGATCGTAAAAGCCGAGACTGATCGCCACATCCAGCGCGTTATTGTTTTTGCGCAGCTGATTACGGGCTTCCAGTAAACGCAGTTGCATATGGTATTGCAGCGGCGGCATACCGATATGCTGGCGGAAAAGGCGGACAAAGTGGAATTTGCTCAGTCCGCTGATTTGCGCCAGCGTGTCGAGATGGATTTTCCGCGTCAGATGGTCGCGCATAAAATCCAGCGCCAGCGTAATTGGCCGCAAAGACTGTTCCTGCTCCCTCGCCGGTTCTTCCAGCAATGCACCCAGCAGCCACAACAGATTCTGCTCCTGATCGTCATCGTTCAGCGTGCGTTTGTAATGACACAGCGCGGAAAACAATGCCGGATTGCTGAGCACGCCTTCGGTGAGCACCGGCGCGCAGTGATCGGAACGCAGATTGTGATCGACCGACACCTGACGCAGTAAAGACTGCGGAATATGCACGCTGAGGAATTCCACTTTGTCCTTACCGAACAGCGAAGACTGAATGGTACCCGGATTATAAATGGTGATGTCACCGCCGCGCACCAGCCCGGTTTTGCCGTGCAGCCAGATTTCTTCCGTGCCGCTCAGGTTGGCGCTGATGACATATTCGTCATGCGTGTGACGCGGGAATGAGGAATTGCTCGCGGTCAGATGCGAGCATTCAATGTCATTTGCCATCGTCCATTCAGAAATAGAAAGAGACACATTACACCCCGAAAATCATTGCTGCGCTGAAAAAGGGACTGCATAGGTTTTTCTTATGTAAAATTTATAGCACAAAATGTTAACAACAAAAGCGAGGAAAATTCATCTTCAACTCAACAGGCTGGGATTTTCAGAATTTGCCCATAAGGCAATGCTGACGCAGGTAAAGATCGGGGCACGCTCTGAATGTTAAATAACAGGCGCAGTCGTTATTTTCAGAAACGCATTACCGATATTTTATAACGGGAATGACGGCTCATTCATTTTTGTTTTACAGGATAAAAACAATTAACAAAACGATCACGAAACCTTTTTGGCAATACGTGCTCGTTTTTGCTGACTATTTTATTTATTGCCTGCATTTATTCTTACCTGGCTTGTCAATTCCCTACTTAATAAGGCAAAATATGCGCCCCGCAAAACGGGGAATTACCCGCTATTACTTCATTGACGAAGCCTTTCTTCGTACAAGAAAACATTCAAAAACAGAGGCCGGGCACAGTACCGGATAGATATTTACTTTAAATACCGACAGACATGTCGCGAGGAAACATCAATGGTGCAGCACTCTTTTTATGCGGCGAATTCCGTCATGGGACATCAACATCATGTCGGATAATCTCGTCACAGGGTCCTCTTCCCGCGTGGAATTACGTAAAAGTCTTACGCTGATTCCGGTTGTCATGATAGGTCTGGCCTATATGCAACCCATGACACTGTTCGATACGTTCGGTATTGTCTCCGGCCTGACTGACGGCCATGTGCCGACGGCGTATGCCTTTGCGCTGATCGCCGTGCTGTTTACCGCCCTGAGTTACGGCAAGCTGGTACGCCGCTATCCTTCGGCAGGTTCCGCCTATACCTACGCGCAAAAAGCCATTCATCCGGTGGTGGGTTTTATGGTCGGCTGGTCGTCGCTGCTCGATTATCTGTTCGCGCCGATGATCAACATCCTGCTGGCGAAAATCTATTTTGAAGCGCTGGTGCCGTCGGTGCCGTCGTGGATATTTGTGGTCGTGCTGGTTGGCTTTATGACGCTGTCAAATTTGCGCAGCATCAAAACCGTCGCCAACATTAATACGCTGGTGGTGGTGCTGCAGATTGTGCTGATCACGGTGATCACCGGCATGGTGATTTATGGCGTTGATCACGGCACCGGTTACGGCACGCTGACCAGCACCAAACCATTCTGGGGTGAAAATGCCCATACCGTGCCGATGATTACCGGCGCGACCATTCTGTGTTTCTCATTTACCGGTTTTGACGGTATCAGTAATTTATCGGAAGAAACCAAAGACGCAGAACGGGTGATCCCGCGGGCGATATTCCTGACGGCCTTAATCGGCGGTGTGATATTTATTGCCGCGACCTATTTCCTGCAACTGTATTTCCCGGATATCTCCAGCTTTAAAGATCCGGATGCCTCACAGCCGGAAATCATGTTGCAGGTGGCGGGCAGGGCGTTCCAGTTTGGCGCGCTGATTTTCTCCAGCATCACCGTGCTGGCCTCCGGCATGGCGGCGCACGCGGGCGTTTCCCGCCTGATGTATGTGATGGGGCGCGACGGTGTATTCCCGAAACGTTTCTTCGGCTATATCCATCCGAAATGGCGTACGCCGTCTTTCAACGTGCTGCTGGTCGGTGCGATTGCCCTGATGGCGATTAACTTTGATCTGGTTACCGCCACGGCGCTGATTAACTTCGGTGCGCTGGTGGCCTTTACCTTCGTGAACCTGTCGGTGATTTCGCAGTTCTGGATCCGCGAGAAGCGCAACAAAACGCTGCTCGACCATATCCAGTATCTGCTGCTGCCGCTGTGTGGCGCGCTGACCGTCGGCGCTTTGTGGGTGAATCTGGAAGAAGGATCGATGGTGCTCGGGCTAATCTGGGGCGCAATCGGCTTTATCTATCTGGCCTGCATGACCAAAAGTTTCCGCAATCCGGTACCGCAATACGAAGACGTGGCGTAACGCGTTGTTGCTCTAAAAATGGCTCCTGCGGCATTATCCTGCGGGAGCCATTTTTGTTGATGCCATACATGTCAGGCTGACCCAGGGCGGATCCACATTCAGGAAAATAATGGGTAGCGTGGAGAAGAAACTCAATGCCGCGTAATAACAGTTTTATACGCTTTATCCGCGGCTTACTCCGTATCGCCTCTACGATCCTCACCTTTACTCTTCATCATGCTTTTGAAGCACTTATCGGCCCGCTGATCGTTATTGGCTCAATACTTTGCATCATGCTTTTTGAACCCTGGCCGATGAAGTTTATCTCTATGGGGCTATGGCTGGTGTTTCTCTATTTACTCTCTAAAGCGATTGATAAGCTTACACATAAAGATAAGCATAATAATTAACGCACCCTTTTTTGTTTGCCCTCAACCGCAAGGCGGGTTTGTTAATGCTTTATCAAAACGTAATCAGCTTCTTCGTTATTTTATTCTTCAGCAGCAACATGGAAGACAGCACTGAAAGCAGGAAGGTCAGCAGGATGACGAACAGTTTGGCGGTCAGGGAATTGATCGGGATCCACTGGATCAATAAATTGAACACGGTGTAGTGCAGGATATACACGCCGGTCATGGTTTTACCCAGTGAGCTGACCATCTCGCCGACCGGCAAACGCGTGGCATCCTGTTTGACGCCGTTGGCCGCGATAATGATCAATACCACCAGAATATAAACCTGCGAGCCGGTCAGGATAAAGCTGTTGCGCTCGACGTTGAAGATGGAAAAGAAGAAATACTTTTCGTAATACCAGGTGAAAACATACACAAAGGGAATGGCGATGGCGGCGATTTTTGCCACCCGCGGGCGGCCATACAGCGCGGAAACCACCGGGTCATACAGCAACTGACCGGTTAGGTAAAACAGGATCCATGTCCAGATACGGAACTGTGCGGGCGTCGAAAAACTTTTACTCTCCGTGTAATAGATCGCCAGCAGATCGTAGGCATACGAGAAAATCAGCAGCCCGGCGATCAGCATCGCCAGAACAATGCGCCTTTTTGCCAGCCAGTCGACCACCGGATGAAAGGTGTAAATGATCACCAGTGAAAACATAAACCACGGCTGGATCAGATAGCCTTTCTGATAGGGACTCCATAAGTAATAAATGGAAAACCAGAAAATGAAGATGGTCAGGATGCCGCGTATTTTCTTCAGTTGCCATTCTGATGTGTGCTGCGAACCGGCATCCATATAGCCGGTCACCACGAAAAACAGCGGCGTGGCGATGGTGGAAATAAAGGTCAGAAACGCCAGAATACTGTCGTGATTGTAATTGTAATTATCGTAGGTGTTATAAACGGTAAAAAAGGTCACGGCGGTCAGGCAGCCGAGCGTTTTAATAATGTTCAGTCCCGTTGTGTTCATTGTGCGCGTCGTTGTCCTTCACGATGGAAACAGTTGTAAATCACAGGCAGAACCAGAAGCGTCAGCACTGTGGCAAATCCCAGCCCGAACATAATAACCACGGCCATGCTCTGGAAAAAGACATCCAGCAACAATGGCGCAAGTCCCAGCACCGTGGTGAAGGCGGTCAGCAGGATCGGCCGCAGGCGCGAGGTGGCGGCGTAGATAATGGCTTCGGTCTGGTTTTTCTCTTTTTTCTGCTGGCCGATCTCCTCGACCAGCACGATGCCGTTGCGGATTAACATCCCGCTCAGACTGAGCAGACCAATCAGCGCCATAAATCCAAACGGGATCCCGGTCAGCAGGAAACCAAAGGTGACGCCGATCAGTGCCAGCGGCACGGTCAGCCAGATGGCGATGGCATTTTTCACCGAACTGAACATCAGGACGGTGATGATAAACATCATCAGGAAGCCGATCGGCAGCGTGGTGAACAAGCCCTGCTGCGCCTCGGCGGAATTTTCCGCGTCGCCGCCCCATTCAATGCTGTAGCCGTGCGGCAGGGTCAGCGCCTCAATCTGCGGCCGGATACGCGCCAGCATATCGCCGGACGTCTCGCCGCTGGCCGGATCCGGATCGGTCTGCACGGTGAGCATCCGCATGCGGTCACGGCGCATGATCAGCGGATCTTCCCATTCGACTTTAAAATCACTGACCACGTTACTCAGCGGGATAAATTGCTGGCGCGTCTGGCTCCACACCATGATGTTCGCCATGTGATCGACATCCAGCCGTTCCGCCGCCGGAGGACGCAGAACCACCGGCATCAGCGTCGAGCCGTCACGGAAAATCCCGACGGTGCTGCCGCTGAAATTCATCTGCAAGGCGCTGTCTACATCCCCCCGGTCAACGCCCAGTTCGCGTCCGAGGTAAGGCGAGAACACCGGCCGCACCATTTTGCTGCGATCCTGCCAGTCGTTGCGCACGCCGTCTGCCGACCCGTCATCAAGAATAATTTTATCCACCTGACTGGCGATCCGCCGCAGAGTATCCGGATCCGATCCTTTGATGCGCACTTCAATCGCGCTGTCGCCGGACGGGCCAAACATGATGCGTTTAAGCCGCGCATTCACTTCGGGATAATGCTGCGCAATATCCTGTTCAGTGCGTTCAATCAGGCCGGCGATTTTCCGCTGATCATCCATACGCACCATGATCTGCGCGTAGTTGGAATACTGGCGCTGGCCGTTATAAGTGAGGATAAAGCGCATTCCGCCCTGACCGACGGTGGTGACGGTGTTTTCCACGCCGTCCTGATGGTTGATCTTTTTCTCGATTTCCCCGGCAATGCGCGCGGTGTAATTGATGTCGGTGCCGTAGGGCATCCACAAATCGACGAAGAAAATCGGTGTATTGGACGACGGGAAAAAGTTCTGACGCACGAAGCCGAATCCCCAGACGGAGGCCACCAGCAACGCCGCCAGCACGGTCAGTGTCACGGTCTGTCGCGCCAGTAACGCGGACAGGACACGCCGGTAGACGCGAAATATCCAGCCGCCGTAAGGGTCGGTCTGTCCGTCGGGTTTTTTCTCCGCCACTTTCATATTGGCGAACGCCCATTTTACCAGCACCGGCGTCAGCGTCAGCGCGGTCACCCAGCTGAGCATCAGCGAAATCAGCAGCACCTGGAACAGCGATTTACAGTATTCGCCGGTGGAATCCTGCGAGAGACCAATCGGCGCAAACGCCAGAATGGCGATCACCGTCGCGCCCAGTAACGGCAGGGCGGAACGTTTAATGATGTGCGAGATGGCGTTCATCAGCGGGTTACCCTGCTGGCGGGAAATCAGCACGCCTTCCACCACCACGATCGCGTTATCCACCAGCATACTGAGCGCAATGATCAGCGCACCGAGGGAGATCCGCTGAAGTTCGATGCCAAACAAAGACATGATCAGCAAGGTGCCGAGCACGTTCAGCGCCAGCGACACGGCAATGATAATGCCGCTGCGCAGCCCCATGAAGATCAGCAATACGCCGACCACAATCGCCAGCGCCATCAGGAAGTTAATGATAAAGCCGTCAACGGATTTCTTCACTTCAGCGGCCTGATCATAGAAGACTTTCAGCTGGATCCCCGCCGGTTTATCGGCTGAAAGTTGCTGCATCCGCGCTTCGATCGCGTGGCCGATATTCATGACATTGACGCCGGGAATATACGAGACGCCGAGGGTCAGCGCGTCGCGGCCATTGGCGTGGTAAATATTGCCCGGATGATCGCTCACGCCCTGCGATACGGTGGCGATATCGCGCAGGTAAATGCTGTGGGTGGATCCGGCGGGACTGATCAGCACATTATTCAGCTCATCAATGTTTTGAAATCCGCCGCTCGGATGCAGACGGATCGACTCGCTGCCGACCGTCATGCTGCCCGCGTCGGACACCAGATTCTGCCGGTTCAGAACGTCGGCAAGGCGCGGCAGGGTGACGCCGTAGGCTGCCATTTTGGCGCGGGAAATCTCGATATTCACCTGTTCAGGAATGATGCCGCCGATGGCGACTTTCCCCACGCCGGGCACCAGCACCAGTTCCCTGCGCAACTGTTCGGCGTATTTACGCAGTTCCGGGTTGGTAAAATTGTCGCCGTAGATCGAGAAAAAATAACCGTACACATCCCCGAAATCGTCATTCACAAACGGCGGGCTGACACCGGGCGGAAACTGCAACGTGGCGTCGTTGACGCGGCGGCGCAGTTCATCCCAGATTTGTGGCAGTTCAGACGAGTGATAGCGGGAGTCAATATTGACGGTGATTTGCGATAAGCCGACGGCGGAAATTGACGAAATATTATCGACGTAGGGCAGGCGTTGCAGGGCATTTTCCAGCGGCAACGTGACTTCTTCCTCGACCTGCTGGGAAGAGGCACCGGGATATTGCACCGACACCACGGCGGTTTTGATGGTAAATGCCGGATCTTCCAGCCTGCCGATATTGAATAACGCAATCAGCCCGCCCACCCCGAGCAGCAGGATCACCAGCCAGACGCGCGTCGGGTTATTGATAAAACTGTCATTAATGCTCATTACAGTCCCCGTTCCCTGACCCAGATGCGAACCGGCTGCTGAGCGTGCAGTTCGCCCACGCCTGCGGCAACCACTCTGTCGCCTTTTTGCAGTCCGGCGGTGATTTCAATGCCTTGCGAGGTCAGCTCGCCGACGGTGACTTTGCGGTCTTCGACGTGCAGGGTGTCGCCCTCACCGGCGACCAGCCAGACGTGCGCGTCGTTGCGCTGACTGCTGTCCGGGTTAAACACTGCTTCAACCGGGATCACCAGCGTCTCTGCCGGTGTTGCCGTGGCGAGATTGGCCGGATTGACCGTCACCGTGCCGCTTAACCCGGCCACGGCCGGGAAGTTTTCCGGACGCGGCATGGTCAGCGTCACCTGCCAGGTCAGCGAATTGGCTTCACTGCTGGCGGTGTGTTCTTTATAGGTGGCGGTGAATTCGCGGTCGGGCAGGTTATTGATGCGCACCCGTGGCTGATAACCGGCATTACGCATATCAAGGCTGGTAAACAGGTTTTCCGGCACGCTGAATATCACATCCAGCACATCGGCACGGCTGATAGTCGCCACCGGCTGACCGGCGGCCACCACCTGATGATTGCGCACGGAAAGCCGGGCAATCACTCCGCTGAATGGCGCGGTCAGGTTCAGGTCATTGAGTTCTTCCTGCGCGATTTTCAGCGCGGCGGCGGCGGAATCCCGGCTGGCTTTGTGCACTTCCAGTTCCGCCTGCGACACCACGTTGCGCCGTGCCAGCGTCTGATAACGTTCGAACTGGCGCTGCGCCAGCGTGGCGGCGCTCTGGCGATCATTAAGTCGCTGACGGGCATCATTATTGGTCAGGCGGGCGAGGATTTGCCCTTGTTTTACCGCTTCGCCTTCACGCACATCCAGCGTCTGTAACTGGCCTGCGCGCTTGAAAGCGATGTCGGTATTATCCCCCGCCAGAATACGGGCCGGAAAAACGCGGGTGCTGAGCGGACTGGCCGCTTCGGCGGTGGCGATTTTAACCTGACGTGGCGGAACAGGGGCGTCTGCGGTTTTCTGATCGCAGGCACTTAACAGGAACAGAAGGAACGAAAGTAACAGAGCGGGAGAAAAACGGATGTTCAACATACTTCCCTCATGCAAACCACGCGCGAAATAATAAATACCGGCAGAATACTCAGGGGCTTTAGTGTCAGGCACCGCTATATTCTGCTTTGACGTATTTTCAGTGAGACTATTAAGCGACTTCTTGTTTTTGTTTATGTAATTGTTTTTTTAAAGCAGGGAATTAACACTATTTAACACGGTATATTATAGTTTATACAGCTTTAAGCATCTTGCCAGAAAACATCATGACAATTCATTCATTACCCGCTTCATTTATGAACCATTTCAGGGGTCAAGGAGTCAGGCATCATGAATAACCCAGCGCCACATTCTGTGAATACATTAACAACAGAAAAACTGTGGTATCAGCAAAGTGTAGAAGAAAGTCTGGCAGGGTTGCAGTCCGGGCCAGACGGGCTATCTCCCGAAGACGCACAAAACAAATTAAAACATTACGGTCCGAATGTCCTGCCGCAAAAAGAAGGTAAGTCTTTATTTATTAAGTTTATCTCCCACTTTAAAGATATCCTGATTTATATATTGCTTGCCGCCGCGGTGATCACCGCGATTATGGGGCACTGGGTTGATACGCTGGTGATATTAGGCGTGGCGGTAATCAATGCCCTGATTGGCTTCATTCAGGAAAATAATGCTGAGAAATCATTGAAGAGCATCCAGAATATGCTTTCCAGTGAGGCGCTGGTATTACGCGGCGGCCAGCAGGTTACCGTGGCTACCGACGAGATCGTACCGGGGGATATTGTGCTGTTGCGCCCTGGCGATAAAATCCCTGCCGATTTACGGCTGATCGATGTGCATAACCTGCGGGTCGAAGAGGCCATTCTCACCGGTGAATCCACCGTCGTATCGAAAAAGACCGACTCGCTGGAAGGCGAGAAATCCATCGGTGATCGCAAAAATCTGGCGTTTTCAGGCACCACCGTCAGTTCCGGTACCGCCAGCGGCGTGGTGTTTGCGACCGGCGGCCAGACGGAACTCGGTCACATCAATGAAATGCTTTCTTCTATAGAAGACAACAAAACGCCGCTGCTGGTGCAGATCGACAAACTCGGCAAATCCATTTTCATCATTATTCTGTTCATGATGGTGGCGTTGCTGATTTTCGGCTATCTGCTGCGCGATATTCCGTTTGGCGAACTGCTGCTGTCGGTTATCAGTCTGGCGGTGGCGGCGGTGCCGGAAGGGTTACCGGCGATCATTTCTATTATTCTCTCCCTCGGCGTGCAGGCCATGGCGCGCTCGAAAGCCATTATCCGCAAACTGCCGACCGTGGAAACGCTGGGCGCGATGTCAGTGATTTGTTCGGATAAGACCGGCACGCTGACCATGAATGAGATGACCGTGAAAGCGGTCATTCTGGCGGATAATGTCTGGACGGTAGAAGGCAACAGCTACGAACCGATGGGCAGCTTTACCCCCGCCGGTGCGGCGACACCGCAACCTGCGGATTCGTCACCGCTGCTGACTCAGTTTCTGCGTACCGTGGATATCTGTAACGACAGTACGCTGAAGCAGGACGCGCAGGGTCACTGGGGCATTACCGGCGGTCCGACCGAAGGGGCGCTGAAAGTGCTGGCCGCCAAGGCGCATCTGCCGGAACTGGCGTTCAGCCTCAGCAGTAAAATCCCGTTCGATTCGCTTTACAAATATATGGCGGTGGCCGGCGAGAAAAACGGCCAGTCGCAGATCATGCTGACCGGCGCGCCGGACGTGCTGCTCAAACTCTGTCAGTTTCAGCAGACACCGGAAGGCGCGGTGCCACTGGATCATGCCTATTGGGAATCGGCGATCACCCAATATGCCAGCGAAGGGCTGCGCATGGTGGCGGCGGCCTGGAAGCCGGTCGATCAACCGGTTGCCGCCCTGGACCATCCGGAACTCAGTCACGGCATGGTGCTGATTGGTATTGCGGGCATGATGGATCCGCCGCGTCCGGAAGCGATTGTGGCGATTGGCGAATGCCAGCAGGCCGGGATCCGCGTCAAGATGATCACCGGTGACCATCAGGAAACCGCGATGGCCATCGGTAAAATGCTCGGCATCGGCAACAGCGAAAACTCCATCACCGGTTATGAACTGGAGCATATGGATGACGCGCAACTGAGAACCGCAGCCGTGCAGTTCGATATTTTTGCCCGTACCAGTCCGGAACATAAATTACGTCTGGTGAAAGCCCTGCAGGATACCGGCGAAATTGTCGGCATGACCGGCGACGGCGTGAACGATGCCCCGGCGCTGAAACAGGCCAACGTCGGTATCGCCATGGGGATCAAAGGCACGGAAGTGACGAAAGAATCTGCCGATATGATCCTGGTGGATGACAACTTTGCCACCATCGCCAACGCGGTCAGGGAAGGGCGGCGGGTTTACGACAACCTGAAAAAAACCATCCTGTTTATTATGCCGACCAACCTGGCGCAGGGGTTGCTGATCATCATCGCCATTCTGATGGGCAATCTGCTGCCGCTTACCCCCGTGCAGATCTTATGGATGAACATGGCGACTTCCGCGACGCTCTCCTTCGGACTTGCATTTGAGAAAGCCGAAAGCCGCGTGATGCGTCGTCCGCCGCGTAACGTCAGCGCGCATGTCATGGATAAATACGCCATCTGGCGTGTGGCCTTTGTGGGCCTGCTGATTTCCATCAGCGCCTTCCTGCTGGAAGCCTGGCTGCAACCGCGTGGTTACGAACCGGAATTTATACGTACCGTGCTGTTGCAGACGCTGGTGACCGCGCAGTGGGTCTACATGATTAACTGCCGTGATTCGGATAATTTCTCTCTCAGCCGTGGTCTGCTGCAAAACAAAGGCATCTGGATTGTCACCGTGGTGCTGTTCGCGCTGCAGGCCATCATTATCTATGTGCCGCTGATGAACACGCTGTTCGGCACGCGGCCCCTGCCGTTTATCTACTGGATCATCGGCCTGCTGATCGGTGTCGCCCTGTTCGTGATTGTCGAGATAGAAAAAGTGCTGACCCGAAGCTGGCGCAAGACGGCGTAAAAGGAAACGCCCCGGCGCGGGTGTTTTTTGTGCCGGAGAAAATGAAAAGCGGTCATGACCTGAACATAACGCCGTTGATTAAATAAACAGAACCCGCCGCAAGGCGGGTTTTTTTACGTCTTTATTAAACCGCTGTTTTAATTATCGGATAAAAACTTATCAGAATATTCCGTAGGGTTTTAGACACTATTTAACCAGTCGCCTTCACTTCTCCCCTCATTGTCACTTTTATTTAACCTTTTTCCTGCATTTCTTTAAGAATGGTCTTGGTATTCATTGGCTTGTAAAATCAGATAATTACCATTATTTGTCTGAATTTAAAGCCATTAATGGGTTTTCAGCCAGGGTTAGGAATGATCTGTGGCTTCTTATGGTTAAATGAAAATGTTAGGGGGCATACATAAATGCGTATAAAAAACCAATAGTTTAGTTTTCTTAAGCTGTTTTTAGGAAAATGACTCAAAGCCGAAACAATAATGTTTGGTTTTTGTAAAAAGCTAAATCTAAAATCACACTTAAAAAAGTGAAATATCCTGTTTTAATGTAAAGATTCAGATAATTAAGTGTGTTAAATAAATTGTTCAAATGAGAGGAGTTCTTGATGAGATAGTTCTTAGATTTTAGGCGTGATTAAAGTCAAAAGCGTCGTATAGCTCACACTTTGATGGTTTATTAGGAATTTGTGTAAGAATGCGCCTAGAAAACAGTCACACATTTAACGATAAGAAAGTGTAAATCGATCGGTGAAACCTATTGTTGCGCGTAATTATGAGCGAGAAAAACGATTTGAAGAGTTTCGGCTGCGTATTACTCTACATACAGTTACTGGAAAGGTTTAAATATGATGTAGAGCGAATTAAACATTCGTTTTTCTTATATCGTTATGAGAGTGCTTTATTCTTCCCCGGTTTGACGAGGCAGAATTTGAGCGTTTTTGAAACCACACAATTTAGGCGGCCCAATGCCTCGGGTAATAATCTGGAGTGAGTGCCAATTTACTAAGCTGGCGTTGAAAGAAATAATCTCCAAGAAGCTACCTTACGTTAACGGTGTCATCTCTTATGACCAGAATGACGGGGTGACCTTGTTTGCAAAAGATTATCTGATTATTGATCCATCAGGAGGTGGCTTTCACAGGTGCTATGAGTTTTTGAGAGAAAATCTGAATATATTAGATCCTGAGAGAATTCTGATTGTATCTTCAGCGATTGATATGCTCATGCTCGAACTTTTACTCAAAAAAGAGTTTAAGTTTCTTAAAAAGAAGAACGATCTGACCGAGGTGGTCAGTGCTGTCGAAAAATTTATCCAACTTCAGGGCAGTGCGATTAACAAGGAATCGTTTAATTATAATATTACCAAGATGGAAGAAAAGGTGCTGGTGATGATGATGTCTGGTCTTTCTGTAACCAGCATTTCAAACATCCTGAAGCTCAGCGTGAAGACAATTAGTGTCCATAAATGTAATTCACTGAGAAAAATTGGCGTGGATGCCAGTAGCAGCTCAGCTTTGTTCTTTTTACACAAACATGCCGTGGGTAACAGAATTGTCAGTTAAGTAAATAATGCTTTTTTAAGCCGGACCTGCTGAGCGTTTCGCAGGAAAACCAGGCTGTTGCTATTTTTTTTTCAGGGGTAAGAGATGCGATCGGTCAAAAGAAGCTATCCGGGCTACCTCTATGAACCCATAGTGTCGGTCTCGGGGATAATACTGGGTTTTGAGCTGGTGAATAAAACAACCAGAACTGAAAATCACAGTGATTCAGACAGTTACGTGATGCCTCTTACTTCTGAAGAGAAGGTGAAGATATTTTTTGATCAGGTTACGTTAGCGTGTGTCCATGAAAGTCTGTTTACCGGTAATCATTTTTTATTATCGATAAACGTGGACTATGAGATTGCTGTTCATATTGCTAACAATCCCTCGATACAAAAGGTACTGCAACAGCACAAATATATAAGACTGGAATTGAATGAGAATTTTCCGGAATTCGAAGCCGGACAGGAACGTCCGGTCATACAGTCTTTATCCGCATGCTGCCCTTTATGGCTGGATAACTTTGGGGCAGGCAACACCAGTCTGTCGCTTGTGATGAGCGAAAGATTTGAATATATAAAAATCAGCAAAGTCTTTTTTTGGCAACACCAGGGAACTCAATCGTTACGTAAAGTCATCGATCATGTCAGTCCTTATTGTTCCGGCGTTATCATGAATGGCGTGGAAAATTCTCAGCATATTGAGTATTTAAGCGGCAGTCCTATTCAGGCTATGCAAGGAATGTTATGGCTTCCCTACAGTCAGGAAGAACTCGTTCAGTCTTTTTTTTAATCGGCGGATGATGAAAAGGACGATGTGAATAGCGTAATGCGCTGATTGACACTGTCACTTTAACGCCCCGGGGATTTATCGCCTGAAATATTATGGCGAGGGATTCCCGTGTCAAATATTATTAGTTTTTTATTCTGGCAAATTGGTGGCCGTAAACCAGGGGCGGTAGCATAGCTAAAATTCGGCGGGGTTAAATTTTGCGGAATTATTATTTTCTGTTGATATACTCAAAGTGCCCGTTAATTATCGGGTGAACAATTTGTCTATCAATTGAAGAGGAGTAATTATGAAGAAATTTATACTTTCTATTATTGCCCTGATGATG
This sequence comes from Rahnella victoriana, assembly GCF_021276285.1. Classification (NCBI taxonomy): domain Bacteria; kingdom Pseudomonadati; phylum Pseudomonadota; class Gammaproteobacteria; order Enterobacterales; family Yersiniaceae; genus Rahnella; species Rahnella victoriana. The sequence continues at coordinate 733,997 of NZ_CP089919.1, read as the reverse complement.
TTGCAGGTATTTTCGAATACTGCATCTGCTGCTTCGCTCAGCACAGGCGCAACAGTAGCGACAGTCGTCGGTGCCGGTGGTGTGATATTAGCCGCGGCCCTGATTGCTGAAGGTAACGATGATAGTAATGGTAACAGCAACACCAATACCTCCACTACCACCACTACCGCTCGCTAATTATTAGCTTAATTATAACCACACAGCCGTGTGGTTATTTTCCAAAATTAAAATAAAGATATAGGGAATCACCCGTGCGCTATTCCTTATTGTTTGTTTGTCTTTTGTTACAAGGCTGTTCCCCTTCGCAAACCAGTCTGGTTGATACCTTCAAAGTTGCTGTTATGGGGCCTCAGGATGTGGTGGTGTCACCGCAAAGAGTGGCTGAAATTCCTTATGGCAGTATTTATCTGACCCTGCCGACCTCGGCCCAAATTTTTGTGGTGGGGTATCTTCAGGATGGGTTTGAAAAATGGAGCACCGGCGACCAGGTGGTCTTTGTCACCCAAAATGGCCGTCTGGTCAGATCAACGGGGTATTCGCAGGGCGACCTGCTGGAAGTGACCAACCTGCAACAGGATCCGCTGCTGCATGCCGGCAACCTGCACGAAGGTGCACGCTGGACACGCCTGATGCGCTGGACAGAAAACAAACAGCCACTGTCATCCGTGGTCGAATCCCGCTTTAGCCGTCAGGACGATGAAACCCTGAATGTGTCCGGAAGGGTGATCGCCTGTCAGGTATGGCGTGAAGATCTTACGCTGCAGGCTAACGGTCATCGCTGGCATAACACCTTCTGGGTCGATCCGCAGAGCGGGTTGGTGATTAAAAGCAATCAGACCTTGGGTGCCGCTATGCCGGTGAGTATGACACTGCTCAAGCCTGCCAATGCGGGGATCCCGCCAGTATGAAAATAACAATGATTCTTCCCGTGCTGGGAATGTGGCTGGGACTGACGTCTTTCAGCGGCATCGCCGGGGGCAACGTGGCCATTTATGGGGCGTCACAAGCGCAGCCAGAACAGGTCCTGAACGATGTCAAAGATATGCGTCAGCTGATGGCCGAATCCCGTTTGCTTCGCCAGTCATGGGCACCGGGTACGGTAATAGCCGAACCTGCCGCCACGCAGCTCGCGCAGCAACACGCTTTACAGATAATCAACCAGCTGAAAGCCTGGGCCGCCACCGAAAGCGGTGACACTCAGCGGACCATTAACCATGTTATCGCGCAGCTGAAAGGGCTGCGGGTGACGGGGCGGCAGTTTACCCCGATGGATGCGGATCTGATCCTCAACAACGATGCGGCAAACCGCCGGTTAGAAGGGGAATACCGCGTTTATACCGCCACCCGCCCCGACACGGTGTTACTGGTGGGCGCCGTGGGCGATGCGGGGAAACAACCCTGGGTCGCCGGACGTACGGTTCGTGAATACCTTGCGAACCATCAGTTTCTTTCTGGTGCCAACCTGAATGAAGCCGTGGTGATTGATCCTGATGGAACCGTCCGCATCGCGCCGGTCGCGTACTGGAATTATCGCCACGTTGAAGCCCAGCCGGGCAGTATCATTTGGGTCGGTTTTTCTCACTGGACGCTGCCGCGCCAGTATAAAAACCTTAATCAGAACATCGTCTCTGTTTTGGCGCTCCGGATCCCTGACTGATGAAATCTAAAACGCTTCTCAGCCTGATGGCTGTATCCGTGGTTTGCGCGCAGACCGCCGGTGCCCAAACCTATGATGAACCTCTTGGCCCGTCGCAGTCCGATTTCGGCGGTGCGGGTCTGTTACAAACCCCGACGGCGCGTATCCCCCGCGAAGGGGAGTTCAGCGCCAACTACCGCGATAACGATGTTTACCGTTTTTACTCGCTGTCGATGGCACTGTTTCCCTGGCTGGAGACCACGCTGCGTTACACCGATGTGCGTAACCGGCTCTACAGTAATGATCCCAACTTCAGCGGCAGTCAGACCTACAAAGACAAGTCTTTCGATGTGAAGTTAAGGCTGTGGGAAGAGGGTTACTATCTGCCACAGGTGTCAGTCGGTAAACGTGACATCGGCGGAACCGGCCTGTTTGACAGTGAGTATCTGGTCGCCAGCAAAGCTGCCGGGCCTTTCGATTTCACACTGGGCATGGGCTGGGGGTATCTCGGGAACAGCGGCAACATCACCAACCCGTTCTGTAAAGCCAGTGATAAGTACTGTACCCGCGCGACCAGTCACTCCACCGGCGATATTTCACTGGACGATATGTTTCATGGTCCGGCGGGGCTGTTTGGCGGTGTCGAATACCAGACTCCCTGGCAGCCACTGCGCCTGAAAGTGGAATATGACGGCAATAATTATCAGGATGATTTTGCCGGTGCGCTGAAACAGAACAGTAAAATTAACGTCGGCGCGGTGTATCGCCTGACCAGCTGGATGGATGTCAATGCCAGCTATGAGCGCGGCAATACCTTTATGTTCGGTTTCACCCTGCGCAATAACCTGAACGACTGGGTGCCTCATCAGATTGATGAACCGGTACCGGCGTATGCGCCGCAGCAACAAAGTGCCGGTATCGTCAATTACAGTGTGGCGGCCGGTCAGCTGGCAGACCTGAAAGGCAATGCCGGGTTCAGCGAACCGCGTATCGACATGCGCGATAACACCCTGAACGTGACGGGGCAGCAGGATAAATACCGCGACACCACCCGGGGCGTAGACCGCGCGAATGTCATTATGCTCAATAACCTGCCTGCCAATGTCGATACGCTGGAAGTCACCCAGAACCGCTTTGGTATGCCGATGGTGACGACCAAAACGCCGGTGGCGGCTTTGCGTCAGCAGCAACAGGGTTATCCGCTGGGTCATGAGCAGCCCCTTGCGCAGCAACGGGTTGAACCTGTCACGGACATCGGGCAGGGGTTCTTCATCGGCAGGGAGCGTTTTAATTACAGCCTGTCACCGGTGCTGAGACAGTCCGTCGGCGGCCCGGAAAGCTTCTATATGTACCAGGTCGGTGCGCTGGCGGATGCCAACTACTGGCTGACGGATCATCTGCTGATCGACGGCGGTGTGTTCGCGAATATCGCCAATAACTACGATAAGTTCAGGTATAACGGCGTCAGTAACGATTCTTCGCTGCCGCGCGTGCGGACTCATATCCGCGAATACGTTGAGAACGATGTGTATGTGAATAACCTGCAGGCGAACTACTTCCGGTATTTGGGTAACGGTTTCTACGGACAACTCTACGGCGGCTATCTGGAAATGATGTACGGCGGCGCAGGGGGAGAAGTGCTTTACCGGCCACTGGATTCTGACTGGGCATTCGGTATTGATGCCAATTATGTCAAACAGCGCGACTGGGATGACATGATGCGTTTCACGAATTATAAAGCGGCGACCGGCAACCTGACCGCCTACTGGCGGCCGGAGTTTATGGATAACGTGCTGGTCAAAATGAGCGTGGGTCAGTATCTGGCAAAAGATAAAGGCGGCACGCTGGATCTTTCCAAACGCTTTGACAGCGGCGTGACGGTGGGCGCGTATGCCACGCTGACCAACGTTTCTAAAGACGAGTATGGTGAAGGTTCCTTCACCAAGGGCTTCTATATCTCGGTTCCGCTGGATTTGTTAACCGTCAGACCAACACGCAGTACGCCAACCATCAGCTGGACACCACTGACGCGTGACGGTGGACAGATGCTGGGCAGGCAGTACGGCTTATACGGAATTACATCAGACAGAGATACACCGCAGTTGCCTTAATCCCCCTTTGAGCCCGTCACCGGTTGACGGGCTTACGGAAATTCTCATTTCACTTTTTGTTTCTGACCGTCACGACGGTCAGAGGGTGCTTTCTGTAGTCCATTATTATAAACCTGTTGTCCTGATGTCTTTTCAGGTAATAACTATTTTCGATACTTGTTGTGAGGGAAATATGACATTTCTCACCAGAAATTTTTACTCAAGCCTGTTCCTTGCTCTTTCGGACTTTATCAGTTTTACCCTTTCCATTTATCTCGCCAAACTCTTTCTTAGTTTGACGTCCAGAGGGTTTGAAGAATATATCCCTGCTGAACATATTACTGCGCTTATTTTGTTGCACTGGACATTGGCATTTTGCTGTGTGGCCTGGTTCTCCATGCGTTTGCGGCATTATTATTATCGCAAAACATTCTGGTTTGAACTGAAAGAAATATTACGCACGCTGGTGATATTTGCCGTGATCGAGATCGCGGTGATGGCATTCGCCGAATGGAATTTCTCCCGTTATATGTGGATCCTCACCTGGGTGCTGGTACTTATTCTTGTACCTTGTGCGCGAATGATGACCAAGAGAATATTAACGCTGCTCGGAATATGGCAACGCGACGCCATTATTATCGGTACCGGTAAAAATGCCCATGAAGCCTTCAAAGCCATTAAAAGTGAGAAGAACCTCGGTCTGAATGTCACCGGCTTTGTCTCCAGCGAACCGACGGATAAACCGGGCGATCATATTGACGGTATTCCGGTGATCTTCTGTGAAGACCTGTGGCTGTTAAGCCCGTGCGACAGGAAAACGCAGTTTATCGTCGCCGTGGAATCACACCAGAGTGATATCCGTAACTACTGGCTGCGGGTCTTTATGATCAATGGCTACCGTTACGTTTCGGTGATCCCGACGCTGCGGGGTATGCCGCTCGACAGCACGGACATGTCGTTTATTTTCAGCCACGAAGTGATGATCTTGCGCGTTCATCAGAACCTGGCGAAATGGTCCTCCCGCGTGCTTAAACGGGTCTTTGATGTGGTCGCCTCGCTGGCGATTATTACGCTGCTGTCGCCACTGTTGCTGTATATCAGCTACAAGGTGAAAAAAGACGGCGGTCCGGCGATTTATGGTCATGAACGTATTGGTAAAGGGGGGCGTCCTTTTAAATGCCTGAAGTTTCGTTCGATGGTGATCAATTCGAAAGAAGTGCTGGAGGCATTGCTGTTGAATAATCCCGAAGCACGTGCCGAATGGGATGAGACATTTAAACTGAAAAATGATCCGCGTATTACCCGCATCGGACATTTACTGCGTAAAACCAGTATGGATGAGTTACCGCAATTATTTAACGTATTAAAAGGAGAAATGAGTCTGGTCGGGCCGAGACCCATTATTAACGCTGAACTCGAGCGCTACAGTGATGAGGTGGATTATTACTTGCTGAGCAAACCCGGAATGACGGGATTATGGCAGGTGAGTGGTCGCAGCGATGTTGATTACGAGACCCGCGTTTATCTTGACGCCTGGTATGTGAAAAACTGGTCAATGTGGAATGATATTGCCATTTTATTCAAAACAATAAGCGTAGTGCTTAGAAAAGACGGTGCTTATTAACAGACATTTCAATAATGCATCACTCTCATGTATTGGCTGCTAACCGTTAGCGTCATGGCCAACATCAATTTCTGTTGAACCACATGATATGGATTTTATGAAAAATAATACGTTTAAGATTTCTGCATTATTCGGGGCTTTGTTACTCAGCGGGTGTACGGTGATCCCCGGCCAGTCGTTGAGTACCGGAGGGAAAGATGTTGTCCAACCCACGGACAGCAATTATGACCTTGATAAACTCGTCAGCGTGTATCCCATGACACCGGGACTGGTTGATCAACTGCGTCCGGTAACGGCTCAGGCGCGTCCAAATCCCCAACTGGATAGCCAACTGCAAAACTATCAATACCGTATTGGTTCCGGCGATGTTCTGATGGTCACGGTCTGGGATCATCCTGAACTGACCACCCCCGCCGGTCAGTACCGCAGCGCCAGCGACACCGGTAACTGGGTGAATACCGACGGCACGATATTCTACCCTTACATCGGCAAAGTGGCTGTCGCCGGGAAAACCGTTTCTCAGGTTCGTGAGGAAATCAGCCGTCGTCTGGCCACCTATATTGAAAGCCCGCAGGTGGATGTCAGCGTCGCGTCGTTCCGCTCGCAAAAAGTGTATGTCAGTGGCGAAGTGGTGAAATCCAGCCAGCAGCCGATCACCAATATCCCTCTCACGGTCATTGATGCCATCAACGCCGCAGGCGGACTCGCTCCCGATGCGGACTGGCGCAATGTCGTGCTAACCCACAACGGGCAGGACCGCCGCATCTCGCTGGAAGCGCTGATGCAGAAAGGGGATTTAACCCAAAATCAGTTGCTCTATCCGGGCGATATTCTCTACGTGCCACGCAATGATGACCTCAAAGTATTTGTGATGGGGGAAGTCGGGAAACAAAGCACGCTGAAAATGGATCGCAGCGGCATGACCCTGGCCGAAGCATTAGGCAATGCCGACGGGGTGTCGCAGGTGATGTCGGACGCGTCGGGTATCTTTGTTATCCGGCAAATCAAAGGGAATAAACAGGGGAAAATTGCCAACATCTATCAGCTCAATGCGAAAGATGCCTCTGCCATGGTGATGAGCACCGAATTCCAGCTGGAGCCTTACGATATTGTGTACGTGACGGCCGCGCCGGTAGTTCGCTGGAATCGGGTTATTTCTCAGCTGGTGCCAACCATTAATGGGGTCAACAGCATGACCGAAACTGCACGTTATATTCATAACTGGAATTAAGCATGTTTAATTCATTGCTGATTCTGTGCACAGGTAATATTTGCCGTTCACCTATGGCTGAACGACGATTACGTCAGTTGTTACCTGAAAAAAAAATCGACTCAGCAGGTGTAAAGGCATTGGTCGATTATCCCGCTGACGAGACGGCTATCCGGACGGCAAAACTTCATGACCTCGATCTCGATGGTCATAAAGGCAGGCAATTTACCAAACAACTTGGACGTCAATATGACCTGATCCTGGTGATGGAAAAGCGTCATATCGAATATGTTACGCGTATTGCGCCAGAGGCACGGGGTAAAACGCTATTACTTGGGCATTGGTTGCAGCAAAAAGAAATTCCCGATCCATACCTCCAAAGCCAGGAAGCCTTCAACTTTGTATATCAGCTAATTGACCGGGCTTGCCAGAGTTGGGCAATTAAACTGGGTGGCTAAAAATTAGGAATCAATTGCATGTCATCTGTTATTTCTTTGAAATCGGAAAATTCAAACTCGGGTGAAATTGAACTGGGTAAGTTAATTGGTCAGTTACTTGACCACCGTAAACTCATTATTTGCCTCACCACGCTCTTTGCGGTGCTGGCCGTCATTTATGCATTATTTGCGACACCGATATATCAGGCTGATGCCCTGATTCAGGTTGAGCAAAAGCAGGGTAACGCCCTGATAAACAGCATCAGCCAGATGCTGCCGGACAGCCAACCCGACTCTGCGCCCGAGGTCGCTCTGCTACAGTCCAGAATGATATTGGGGAAAACGGTTCAGGATCTGAATCTTCAGGCCAATGTTGAACAAAATTACTTTCCAATCTTTGGAAGAGGATGGGCGCGTTTAACCGGGCAGCCAAAAGGTAAGTTAACCGTCAGCCGGTTGTATTTGCAAAATGTTGCGGGTCAGAAACCTGAAGTGACATTAACGGTTGTCGATAATCACCATTTTCATATCACCGGTAAAGATATTGATTTGAAAGGTACGGTCGGCGAGCTTATCGAAAGCAAAGGAATTTCACTGTTAGTCAGTCAGATGGATGCGCTACCCGGAACAAGTTTCACGGTAAGTTATCTGACTTATCTGGATGCTATTAACAAAGTACTGGGATCTTTCTCAGCAGAAGACCAGGGGAAGAATACGGGCATCCTTAATTTGACATTTACAGGTGATGACCCTGAGTTAATTAAAGCGATACTGAACAGCATCAGTGAAAACTACCTCGCGCAAAACATTGCCCGTCAGGCTGCTCAGGATGCGAAAAGTCTCGAGTTCTTAAATACGCAACTACCAAAAGTCCGTAGCGATTTAAATATTGCTGAAGACAAATTAAATAATTACAGGAAACAAAGTGATTCGGTAGATCTGTCACTCGAAGCCAAATCAGCGTTAGATCAGATTGTTAATGTCGATAATCAGTTAAATGAGCTGACATTCCGGGAAGCAGAAATTTCCCAGCTTTACACCAAATCGCATCCAACCTATAAGGCACTCATTGAAAAGCGCCAGACATTGGAAGAAGAAAAAACCAAACTGAACAAGCGCGTATCAGGCATGCCAGCGACGCAGCAGGAAGTGCTTCGACTGAGTCGTGATGTGGAATCCGGCCAGGCAATCTATATGCAGTTGCTGAACCGACAGCAGGAACTGAGCATTGCAGAGTCGAGCGCGATTGGTAACGTCAGAATTATAGACAGCGCGGTGACCGAACCTAAGCCCGTAAAACCTCGCAAGCTTTTAGTGATATTTATCGGGATCGTATTAGGGGCGATTGTTTCATTGTCTATTGTCTTCCTGCGAATTTTTCTTCACAGAGGCATTGAATCTCCGGAACAACTGGAAGAGTTGGGGATTAATGTTTATGCAAGCGTCCCCCTGTCTGAATGGATGGTGAAAAAATCAACGATTAAAAAAGGGAAAAACAAAAAGAGTAAAGACACTATATTCTTTTTGGCGCAGGAAAATCCGGCTGACCTGGCCATAGAAGCTATTCGCGGATTACGCACCAGCCTGCACTTCGCTATGATGGAAGCCAAAAATAACGTGCTCATGATATCAAGTGCCAGTCCGGGCGCAGGTAAAACATTCGTCAGCAGTAATATGGCTGCGCTGTTAGCGATGGGAAATCAGCGGGTGCTATTTATTGATGCAGATTTACGCAAGGGCTATGCACATAAGTTATTTAAAGGCGACCTTGAACATGGGCTTTCTGATATTCTTTCCGGGAAATCTACCATAGAGCAGGGGGTGAAAACGGTGCCAGGAGCAGGATTCGATTATATCTCACGCGGTAAAGTCCCGCCTAATCCCGCAGAGCTTTTAATGCATGCACGTTTTCACAAATTAGTTGAATGGGCTTCGGACCATTACAATATTGTGGTAATAGATACTGCACCTATTCTCGCTGTTACCGATGCGGCCGTCATTGGACGCTACGCCGGTACATCACTTCTGGTTGCCCGTTTTGAGGTAAATACGCCAAAAGAAATTGAGGTGAGTGTAAGACGTTTTTCCCAAAGCGGTGTTGAGATAAAAGGCTGTATCCTGAACGGGGTAGTCAAGAAGGCCAGCAGTTATTACGGCTATGGGTATAATCATTATGGCTATGAATATTCAGATAATAAATCTGATTAACTGTCATGACATTGATAAGTCATATCCGGTTGATACTCTAACTGACGAATGCCAAGTTGTTCATTCAAACAATAATGCATAAAACATTCAGGCCGAAAAATGAAAAAAATTCTGGTAGCTTGTCGGGGGTATTTCCCCGACATTGCAGGAGGTGGCGAAATTTCCACAAAGCTGCTTACTGAACAATTGTCTGCGTTAGGTTATGAGGTACAAGTTCTCGCTGTCAGCAATAAGGATGATCAGGACGAAGTTGACAGCATTACTGTGAACAGGGTGAAGTTTTCTAATCTGTATTGGTCCATGCAAAATAAAGGCGTGACTAAAGTAAAGAAAATGATCTGGCATATTATAGATTCAAATAATATTTTCTTTGCCAGAAAACTCGCTGAGATTTTAGAACAAGTCAAACCCGATATATTCATTACCAGCACGATCGAAGATATCTCTTCACTGGCCTGGAAAGTTGCGAAGGAAAAAGGCATACGCACAGTTCATATTTTAAGAAGTTATACGTTATTGTGTGTTAATGCCAATATGTATAAAGACGATAACTGTGGCAACCCCTGTGGTCTATGTAAGAGTATGACAATCCTGAAGAAGGCCAATTCAAACTATGTTGATGATGTGGTGGGTATCAGTCAGTTTGTTTTAAATGAGCATATCAGGAATGGATATTTCAGTAATGCACGGCAGCATGTTATCTATAACATTTGCTTAGAAAATGTGTTACACGAAAGGCAATATAATGGATTTTACAAAAATAAAATAAATTTTGGTTATTTAGGGCGGGTTCATAAAACTAAAGGCATAGATTTAATATTTAATGCAATAAATAGTCTGCCAGACCATCTGGCAGAAAATATTAATTTGAAAATAGCGGGTGGAGGTGAGAAAGATTACATACACCATCTTTCTGAGGATGCCAGCAACAAAAAACTTAACGTGGAATTTCTGGGAAATGTCCCGGCAAATGACTTCCTTGATTGTCTGGACCTTCTTATTGTGCCTTCAAAATGGAACGAACCTTTTGGACGGGTAATCATTGAGAGCATGGCACGAAAGGTTCCTGTCGCCGCTAAGAAAGTGGGTGGGATCCCGGAATTGCTGGCTGATAATCAGGGTTTTTTATTTGATAATGAAGAACAACTGACTTCCATTATGCAGCGTTATTTAGACAATAATTTGAAATTTGATTTCGTTTTAGATGAATTTGAAACGGAAAGTATCATTAATAAATGGAATTTATTATTGTCTTAATCGGGGAGCAGTAATGAAAAAAGTGATTTTTGACAGAAGATGGGAAGGTGGTCATGGTATCGGCAGGTTCTCATCAGAAATAACAAAGCGGGTCAGTTTTAATGCTTATATCAGAATCAACATAAAACCCACTAGCCCAATAGATATATTTGTCACTCCGTGGTTTTTGTTCTTTAATAAATCTATTTATTTTACACCGGGATTTAACGCCCCCTGGCTTTTTGTTGGCCGCAGCGTTATTACTGTGCATGATTTAAATCACATTGATATCAGCGGGAACGACAGTCGCCTGAAATCTCTTTATTATGATTTTGTTTTGAAAAGGGCATGCAGGAAATCGTTGGTGGTCTTCACGGTTTCCGAGTTCTCAAAAAAAAGGATTGTAGCCTGGGCCGACGTAAACCCTGAGAAAGTCATTGTTGTGGGTAACGGAGTGTCAAAAGAATTTTGTCCAGCAGGCGAAGCTTATAATCCAGGTTTCAAATACTTTCTTTGTGTCAGCAACAGAAAGGCACATAAAAATGAAGAAAGACTGATTACTGCTTTTTCTATGGTGAAAAATCGGGGTGATATTAAGCTGTTATTAACCGGTAAAGAAACACCGGAACTTAGAAAACACATTGCCTCTCTGGGGATTTCGAATGATGTGATTTTTTCAGGATTTATTGACGAAGAAAAACTTCCTTCATTTTACAGGGGGGCGACAGCATTGCTTATGCCTTCATTATACGAAGGTTTTGGTTTACCCGTCATTGAAGCCATGGCATGTGGAATACCCACCGTGGTATCGAATACCACAGCACTTAATGAAATAGCAGAAGGTTATTCTGTCCTTGTGAATCCTGAGGATGTCGGGGATATTGCGAAAGGTATCGGAGTGATTATAGAGGATGAAACTCTGGTTAACCGTCTAAAAGTGAAAGGTCTTCAGCAGGCAGGAAACTTCACCTGGGATAAAACCGTGAGCTTAATTAATCGCGCAATGAATAACTTAAAGGAATAATGAGGCGAAGGGCATATCCATAAGATACTGACGAATAATTATGATATGCCAGATATGTATGAAGTTGGTCCGTTTTTGATACTAAAAGATATCTTGGTGATCAACCTGTAAAGCCCAAACATAAAAGTGATAAGTTATGAAGTTTAATAAAGTAGAACTTACGTCCTTTGCATTTTCACTTTGCACCAGTGTAGACTTATTAAGTTTTATGGGGTTCAGGGTTTCACTTATCCCCATGGTTATCTACGGCGTGGCATTGATTTTAAAAAATAAGACGATCGATAAAAACATTTTCTTTGTTGTCGTTTTTTTCTTATGTTGTGCCCCATCAGTGATATATAGCTATGCTTTTGGGAAATCAGCCGGGTATTTGATATGGATAATATTCAACTTCTTTTTTATTTCATACGTATTTAAACATCTTGCGCAAGAAGATTACTCGGCAACCTTGAAAGGTATTTTTAACTCTTACAGGTTTCAAATTATTTGTGGCGCACTTATGTATTTCGCTCACCTTCAAGATAGAGCGCATTTTCTTTATTATGAACCCTCGTATTTTGCTATTGCTCTGATACCCTACGTGGTAATTCTCTTATGTAATGTATTCCAGAAAAACAGTAAAATAATCATCCCTAAAGCGACTATTTTTGATGTTTTCTTGAGTATCATTGCAATATACACAACTAAAAGTGCGAATTTACTTTTGGTCTTTCTTATCGGTACTTGTGTGATCTCTCTGCACGGTAAGAACAAAATATTAAAAATATCTGTTTCTGTTCTGATAATGTTTATAGGATTTGTCAGTCTTTATTTTTATGCCAAAACGAATAACGATTTAATTGCTATGACTTTTAAGAATATATTTATGTCGGGAGATATTCTTGATGGCCTGAAGGATCGCGTAGGTAACCGGTGGTATAGAGTCGAGATGGCATATAAAGTGGCTACAGACCATTTTTGGGGAGTGGGTATCGGCGCTTATACAGAGTACACGCTAAGCAATAAAAGCACTTATCCATTTTATAGCTCCCTCCCCTGGTACCTGAATCCATTTGGGCTTCCGGCGATTAATCTTTATGTCGAAATGGCGGCGACATGTGGCTGGCTGGCATTGATTGTATGGTTGATATGGCACTTCAGGTTGCTCTTCTCAAGCGATGCTGTGTTATTTAAGGGAACAGTTATTTATTTCTCATTGCTCATCTCAATGATCATATTAATCATCGAGTCTAGTTTTATGCGCCCGTATTACTGGGTGCTGATGGGGATCTGTATGGCGCATAATAAATTTACGTTCAAGCGTATTAGTAATAATGAAAAATAAATAGTGCATGGAATATTTTATAAGACGTTGTCATTTTATTTTAATTCGACGTTAAATTTTAGAATGTTCAGAATAGGCAGGCACAATGTTTAATAAAGTAAGATGGCGTATTAGTTTAACTTTAATTGGGCTTTTGCTCTTCATGTCAAAGGTTCAGGCCGAAGAATTTAATGTTGGTGTAGGTGTACATCCGGATGGTTTTTATGGTACGCCTGAAGAATTTATCTCCTTGCTGAAGAAGTACAATATCAATTCTTTAAGAACGGATTATAAATGGAGCTTAGTTGAGAAAGTAAAAGGAGAATATAAGGCTCCTGGTAATAAGACAGAAAAAGTGCTTGATATTGCTTATGCAAATGGAGTTAACCCGATTGTTATTCTTGATTATGGCAATGAAATCTATGGGAAAGGGAAACCCGTAACCGACGAGCAGATTTCAGCATTTTCCCGGTATGCGGCATGGACGGTAAGACATTTCAAAGGAAAGGCCACTGTTTTTGAAGTGTGGAACGAATGGTCTAATCGGGTTGTGCCCGATGCGAATAGTGACGAATCAGCAAGAAACTATGTCCGCTTAGTCAGGGCGGTTTCTAAGGTGATTAAAAAAGAAAATCCACAGGCTATCGTTATCGCAGGTTCTTTTAATCCGATGGATTATATTGACCTCAGATGGGGAAAAGAACTCATTAAGTTAGGAATACTCAATGATGTCGATGGCTTATCTATACATCCTTATACATGGGGAAGCAGAAGAGCCTCTACCCCTGAGATAAATATGAAGATGTTGGACAAAACACAACAAGAGTTGATGGATATCGCAAAAAGAAAATCAGAAATTCCTTTTTATATCACTGAAATGGGTTTCCCATCGACTGAGAAAAATCCTGTTCTTTCACAACAGGAAATTGCGAGTTACGCATATCATTATATTTTACTCAGTAAAAAGAAAAATTATATTAAGGGTGTGTGGTGGTACGATTTTATCAACGACGGAAACAATAAAAATTATCGGGAACATAATTTTGGGATCCTTAACCGGGACTTAAGTGAAAAGGCATCGGCTGATGCTATAAAGAATGCTGCTCAAAGTATTTCGTCTGGTCACTAAGGTTTTTTGTAATGCTTATAATTTTTAGTATGTTAAGGGCATGACTTATGAAAGTTGCATTTTTTGTTTATAAATTCCCTGTGGCTTCGGAAACATTTATTATTAACCAAATTGCGTATTTTATAAGAAAAGGTATTGATGTAGAAGTCGTGTCAGTTTTCCCCGGAGATTTTAATATAAAGCATAAATCACTTACACAATATCGTATTCTGGATAAAGTACGGTTTTTGCTGGACAAAGAACCAGAGGGGAGAGTACAGAAGTTACTTTCCCGGGTGTTGGCAGTCTCCGGAGCACTGACTAATAAAAAAGCATTTAATAGCTTGAATTTTAAAAAATATGGATATTATGCGAAGACGCTTATTTTACCGGGAATACTTTCAAGGAATAACAGAAAGATAAAGGCAGATGTTAATATCGCTCACTTTGGTACAACGGCGGCATTGTTAAACCAACTAAAAAGATTAGGTTTTGTTGAGGGTAAAATTGCCGCTGTTTTTCATGGTAATGATATTTCCCAAACAAGGGTTTTAAATATTTTCCGGTCGGATTATGAGCGCTTATTCGATGATGCTAACTACATTTTCCCGGTTAGTGAACTATGGGCCAATAAAATAGCATCAACGCCTAAAATTAAAAACAAAACGCATGTGATAAGAATGGGCGTGAATATCAGTAAGTTTATTTATAAAGAAAGAAACGTTGTCAGTTCATCTATAAAATTACTCTCTATTGCCAGACTCACAGAAAAAAAAGGCATCTCGGTGGCAATCAACGCCTGTCTGAGATTAAAGCAACAAAATATCGATTTTCACTACACCATTATTGGTGATGGCCCCCTGCGAAAAACGCTGGAAGCTCAGGTCGCGAACCTGAATCTGGGGGACAACATTGTCTTTCTGGGGGCGCAAACACAAGAGACGGTCACGGAATATTTAAATCAATCGGATGTATTTTTACTGCCTTCCGTGACCGCTGCCGATGGCGATATGGAAGGCATCCCGGTGGCACTGATGGAAGCCATGGCGATCGGGATACCGGTGATATCCACTTTCCACAGCGGGATCCCGGAACTCATTGAAGACAGGGTGTCCGGTTTTCTTGTGAATGAAAATGATGCGACCAGCATCGCAAATGTAGTGCGAGAGATTATTGAGGATCCCGGCATGCTGTCGGGTATTTGTCATAATGCGAAGCAAAAAATTGATAATGAATTTGATCAGGAAAAATCATATTCAAAAATGCTCACTATTCTGTCCAGCCCGCCTTTAAATATGAACCGGTGATAAATTGAAAATTTACTATTATAAATCTGCGCATGGAAATTTCGGGGACGACCTTAACGCATGGATTTGGGATGCATTGCTTCCCGGCTTTTTTGACGACAACGAAAATGTCAGGGTTTCCGGTATCGGCACGATTATTACCTCGGCCATGCCGCCTGCCAAAAAGTGGTATGTCTTCTCCAGCGGAGTGGGGTATGGCTATCCGCCGGCCAGCTTTGGGGACAGTTCGTGGGAAACCCTGTGTGTGCGGGGGCCGCTCAGTGCGGAGATTTTGGGACTGCCGAAAGAAAAATTTATCACTGACGGGGCTGCGCTTTTAAATACCCTCGCAGAGTTTAAGCCGCTGTCAGACGCAGAACGCAAAGGGGTGATTTTTGTTCCTCATCACCACGCGCTGGTCACCGGCCAGTGGGAGAAAGTGTGCCAGCAGGCGGGCGTTGAGTTCGTCAATCCGCAGTCCGATGCGAAAACAGTGATCCAAAAGATCAGAAATGCTCGTCTGGTGCTGGCAGATGCAATGCATGCCGCCATTATTGCGGATGCGCTGCGGGTGCCCTGGGTGCCTCTGATTACCTCTTCTCAGATCAATACTTTTAAATGGCTCGACTGGACGCAGACCATCAAACTGCCTTACCGGCCTACCGTTCTCGGAAGCAGTTCCCTGCGGGAATGTTTACGTGACAAAGGTTTATATGTGTATGGCGAGAAATACCATTTACCTGATGCCGATGTTAACTATGCGGTGAGTTATTTTAAAAAACAGCGTGAACTCAAGAATAAAAGATGGTGGTCTCATTATCATGATATGACCCGTCTTGCCTTATATCGGATCCCGAATAAAGGGATCCAGATCATCGAACAAGCCTCTAAATTAAATCTTGATAATCGTTTTATCGATAGCGCCGCCAATATACTCATGTCTGCCCGGCAGCAGCCGGGTTTTCTGAGTCAGGACAATCAGTTCAATCATAACCTGGAACGTTTACTGGCGGGCATTGATACACTGTCAAAATGCAAGTGATATTTAAAGGATATAACCTTGAAATCTCAAGAAAATACCCGTAAGCCAACCATTCTTTCGGGTGCTATCTGGTCTATTCTCGATAATACTGCGTCTCAGGTCATCACCTTTGTGATATTTATTGTCCTGGCGAAAATATTAACGCCAGGTATTTATGGCATGTTGAGTGTTTCTTTATTGGTGACGCAGTTTTTCAGAAGTGTGATTTTTGACAGTATTGCGACGTCAATCGTGAGGAAAAAGTCGCCATCGGCAGTGGATTATAATTCTGCATTTTTTTTGTGTTTCTCATTATCGGTACCCGCCTTTCTGATTGTTTTTTTCGCCGCACCCTTTATTGAGGCGTATATGAATGTGCCGCAGCTGGCGAATGTGATACGCGGTACAGGCGTGATCATTGTTGTCAGCGGTCTGAGCCGGACGCATGAAGCCTGGCTGACACATAATATGATGTTTCGTCCTTTAGCGATACGGTCGATGACCTCGATTTCCATTGGTGGCATCGTCGGGGTGGTGCTGGCCTATAACGGCTTTGCCGTCGCCAGTCTGGTCGTGCAGCAGGTTGTCACCTCTTTGATTTCACTGGTGGCATTGTGGGTCGCCACCCCCTGGAAGCCAAAGATGAAGATATCCCGCGCGTCGCTGAAAGAATCGCTGGGATTTTCAAAGCATGTGGCCCTGAGCAATATCACGAACTTTGCCAATCAGAACAGTGATGTGTTCTTTATTACCTACTTTTTGGGCAGTGCGGCCGCAGGGATTTATTCCGCAGGGAAACGTATTGTGAACACCCTGAATCTCGTGCTGGCATCGGCTTTAATGCGTGTCTCACTCCCGGCATTCAGCCGTTATAAGAACGACATTAACGAGTTTGGTAAGAAGTATCTGCAGGCGACCTATCTCACTGTGTTAGTGACGGCCCCTGCTTTTGTCGGCCTGGCGACGCTGTCCCATGATATTACTTTCCTGCTGCTGGGCCATAAATGGATGAACTCTGTGCCGGTTATGCAAATTGTCAGCGCGGTCGGTTTTGTCACTTCGATCGGTTATTACAATCACTCGGTCATGTTTGCGCGGGATAAGCCGGAATGGCAGGCAAGGCTGACGCTGGTTTATGCCATAACAAACGTGGTGGCCTTCTACTTCTTCGTCAGGTTCGGGCTTATTGCGACAGCGCTTGTTTTCTCATTGCGAACCGTTCTGCTCTATCCCATTTCCGCCTGGTGCGCACTGACCTTATTAAATTTAACCTTCAGACAATATGTGAAAGAACTTATCACCCCGGTTATTTGTTCTGTCCTGATGTGTCTGATATTAATTCTCACGCAGCGGTACGCTATTTTGAGCGAAAACTGGTTAGGGTTGATTATCAAAATCGGCATCGGTGCGGTGGTTTATTTTGCATTAATATTTAGCTTCTCCTCCGTCAGTAAGAAGACAATGATCTTTTCTCTCGCAAGAAAAATTGTTCAACGAGGATAAATGACGTCATGGATAAAAATGCACCGTTGGTCAGTATATTAATCCCGGTTTACAACTCAGAGAAATTTGTCAGAAAAGCACTTCAGTCCGTGGCCAGCCAGACTTATTCCCCTGTGGAAATTGTGATAGTCGATGACTGTTCGCAGGATGCATCGCGGCAAATCATTACCGATTTTTTCGAAGAGTATACTGATATTCAACACCGGGTTATTCATAATAAAACCAATCAGGGTGTCTCTTATGGCAGAAATACTCTGGTGGATAACGCCTCAGGGGAATTCA
Source organism: Rahnella victoriana (assembly GCF_021276285.1). Classification (NCBI taxonomy): domain Bacteria; kingdom Pseudomonadati; phylum Pseudomonadota; class Gammaproteobacteria; order Enterobacterales; family Yersiniaceae; genus Rahnella; species Rahnella victoriana. Next base: position 716,029 of record NZ_CP089919.1, on the reverse strand, counting down.
TCTGCTTTTTAGATTCTGATGATTATCTCGAACCCGACTTTGTCAGTTACCTGGTCGGGGTGCTGACAAAAAATAATACCACCATGGGACAATGTTTATATTTCTCTGAAGATCCATCGGGTCAGCCTTCCGGCAAAACGAATGATTTCTCCTCCGCTGCGGTTTTACAGGGAAAGACGGCGGTCTTCTCCATGCTGGAAGGTGAGGTGACGGGTTATCTGTGGCACAAGATTTTCCGGCGTGATTTGTTTGAGGGCATCAGATTTGATACCTCGCTGACGGTTTTTGAAGATTATGAAGTGATCATGAAGATGTTTGTTAACGGCGCAAGTATTGCGTTTGGTCATGAGCGTAAGTATCACTATATTCAGCATGTTTCGTCATTAACCAAACAGTCTTACCTCAAAATATTAAACCGGCTGGATTATCTGAACAGAACCCGGGCACTGGTTGCGCCGCTGATGATTTCCGACGCGGATAAAGCAAAGTGGGCCAGACACAGTTATAGCGTGATTTTAATGGTGTTTGTAAATGCCGTGAGATATGGCGCACCGGTCAGGGATGTCATGAAAATCCGCGATGCGGTGGATCTTGCCTATATGTTTAAATTATCCAAAACGGTAAGCATTAAAAAACTGTCTGCGATTTCACTAGTAAAAATCTCTCCTTCCTTTCTTTATTATATGCTCAAGGTTTTTTATAAGATCAAGGCGTAGTCGATGTGATGATTATTATGTATGACTGAGTTGTGTATTTATTATTCCTCTGCTTGCCGGATTTTATAATCTGGCAGCCTTCTCTCTTTCAACTCTGTTAAATATTGAGACGAAAACTATGATTCTTCCAGTAATTATGGCTGGTGGCACTGGCAGTCGTCTGTGGCCAATGTCACGCGAACTCTATCCGAAACAATTCCTTCGCCTTCATGGTGAGCAATCTATGTTGCAGGAAACCGTAGACAGGTTAAAAGGTTTCGAAGCAGCTGAACCCTTGGTTATTTGCAATGAAGAACACCGGTTCCTTGTTGCAGAACAGCTAAGGCAAGTTAATCAGCTTTCAAATAATATTATACTTGAACCCTTTGGTCGTAATACCGCACCCGCTATTACGCTTGCCGCATTGAGTGCTGTTAATGAGGGCGAGGATCCTTTATTGCTCGTACTTGCTGCCGACCATGTTATCGAAGATAAAGCAGCCTTTCACCTGGCCGTCAAAAATGCTGTTCCTTATGCTGAACACGGAAAATTGGTCACTTTTGGTATTGTGCCCACCGGTCCTGAAACGGGTTATGGATATATTCAACGCGGTATGGAGTTGAGCAGTAATTACGATCCGGTATTTCAGGTTCAGCGGTTTGTTGAAAAGCCTGATCTTCAGACTGCTCTGCAATATCTTGAAACTGGGGACTACTACTGGAACAGTGGTATGTTTTTATTCAGTGCCAGACGTTTTCTGGAAGAGATGGGAAAATACCGGCCAGATATTCTTGAGGCCTGTCGTTCTGCAATTCAGACTTCTCATTCCGATGAGAGTCAGGATTTTATTCGAGTTGATGAAGAAGCCTTTCGACTATGTCCCGATGAGTCTGTTGATTATGCGGTTATGGAGAAAACAACAGATGCGATTGTTGTCCCTTTAGATGCAGGCTGGAATGATGTCGGGTCATGGTCTGCATTATGGGAAGTTAATAATAAAAACACCGAAGGCAATGCTGTTTCTGGAGACGTGTTTACACATAATGCAACTAATTGCTATATCAATACTGATGAGAAATTAGTGGCTGCAATTGGTGTAGATAACCTGGTTATTGTCAACACCAAGGATGCTGTTTTAATTATTGATAAATCACAAGTACAGGATGTCAAAAAAGTTGTTGAGTTTTTAAAAATGAGTCAACGACGGGAATATAGGCTACATCGTGAGTCTTATCGCCCCTGGGGACGGAATGATAATGTTGTGAATTCAGCACGTTATCATATTAACCGTATAACGGTTAAACCCGGAGGTCAGTTTTCCTTACAAATGCATCATCATCGCTCCGAACATTGGTTAATTTTGTCCGGCACGGCAAGGATTATTTTAGAAGATAAAAATTATCTACTTACCGAGAATCAATCGGCCTTTATCCCTATTGGTGCTCAGCATATGTTAGAGAACCCGGGGAAAATTCCACTGGAACTTCTGGAAATTCAATCAGGTTCTTATCTGGAAGATGACGATATTATCCGTATAAAAGACCAATATGGTCGCTGTTAATTTGGGGATGAAATATGTCAGGTACATTAACGTGTTTTAAAGCTTACGATATCCGCGGTGAATTAGACGTCGAATTAAATGAAGAAATTGCTTACCGGATCGGCCGCGCATATGGCGAATATCTGAAGCCAAAAAAAATGGTATTAGGCGGCGATGTTCGTCTGACCAGTGAGGCATTAAAACTCGCACTGGCAAGGGGATTGCAGGATGCCGGAACCGATGTTGTTGATATCGGTGTGACAGGCACGGAAGAAATCTATTTTGCCACCTCGTATTTGTGCCTGGATGGCGGCATTGAAGTCACGGCCAGTCATAATCCGATGAATTATAACGGCATGAAGCTGGTACGTGAGGATTCTAAACCGATCAGCGGTGACACAGGGTTGAGGGATATACAGGCACTGGCGGAAGCCAATACCTTCTCACCGGTTGACCAGGCGCGGCGCGGAAGTTATGAGAAAGCCACGGTGCTGGATGCTTATGTGGATAAGCTTTTGAGTTACGTGAATTTAGACAATTTTACCCGTCCGCTCAAACTGGTGGTTAACTCCGGTAACGGTGCCGCAGGCCATGTCATCGATGCAATAGAGCAACGTTTTAAACAAGCCGGTGCGCCGGTTGAATTTATCAAAGTCCATCATCAGCCTGATGGCACTTTCCCGAACGGTATTCCTAATCCGTTGCTACCTGAATGCCGCCAGGATACAACGGACGCGATCATTAAACATAACGCGGATATGGGAATCGCCTTTGACGGTGATTTTGACCGATGTTTCCTGTTTGATGATGCGGGCCATTTTATCGAGGGTTACTACATTGTCGGATTGCTTGCGGACGCCTTCCTTGAAAAATATCCGAGTTCCCGAATCATTCATGATCCGCGTTTAAGCTGGAACACCATTGATATTGTCACCGGCGCGGGTGGCGTGCCTGTGATGTCAAAAACCGGGCATGCTTTTATTAAAGAGCGTATGCGTCAGGAAGATGCCGTGTATGGCGGGGAAATGAGCGCCCATCACTATTTCCGCGATTTTTACTACTGTGACAGCGGTATGATCCCGTGGTTATTAGTTACTGAGTTGCTTCATGTTAAAGGGAAGTCCCTTCGACAACTGATTAATGACAGAATAATGGCCTATCCTGCCTCCGGAGAAATTAACAGTTTCCTGCAACAGCCCCACGAATCGATCGCCCGGGTGCTCGCCATGTATGAGGGGCAGGCAGTTAAAATTGATCATACTGATGGCATTAGTCTGGAATTTGATGAGTGGCGTTTCAATCTGCGCAGCTCAAATACAGAGCCGGTTGTTCGCCTTAATGTTGAATCAAGGGCTAATGCAAAACTGATGCAAGAGCAAACAAGAAAAATCCTCTCTATTTTACGTGATTAATTCATTTAATCAATTTATGTCAAAATCCTGGGTTATTTGACTTGATGGATATTACACATTGAGTCTGTGGGGTTATTCATAATGGTTAATTATTTAATCTGATACTTAATGAGTTTAGAGGTTGTATGAGATAGGAGTAGAGATATTGATTTTGGCTAATTCGATCATCAAAACTATCTCATAACTAAATTAATGAGGTTTAATTATGTCACATAGTGCGAGTGTAGGGATTGTTGCTGATTGGCTGGTGACATTTGCAGGGTCAGAAAAAGTTATTGCAGAGTTCATTAAAATATATCCTGATTCAGAAATTTACTCCGTCGTGGATTTTCTTTCTGATGAATCCAGGGAACTTTTTTTAGGAAAGAGCTCAACAACTTCATTCATTCAACGTTTACCCTTTGCCAAGACAAAGTATCAGCAATATTTACCGCTGATGCCATTGGCGATCGAAAAGCTAGATGTGACAAAACATGACATTATTTTGTCTAGCAGTCATGCAGTTGCAAAAGGAGTGTTAACCGGACCTGATCAGTTGCATATTAGTTATGTCCATTCTCCTATCCGTTATGCATGGGATTTCCAACATCAGTACCTTCGCGAAGCTGGTTTAGATAAAGGCATGAAAGGGCGCCTTGCTCGCTGGTTTTTGCATAAAATAAGAATTTGGGATAGCCGGACATCTAACGGAGTCGATCATTTTATTGCGAATTCGCATTTCATCGGCAGAAGAATTAAAAAAGCGTACGGGCGTGATGCCGATGTAATATATCCACCAGTGGAAGTTGAAAAGTTTACGTTATGTGAAAATAAGGAGGATTTTTATCTTACAGCCTCTCGCATGGTGCCCTACAAACGGATTGATTTAATTGTTGAAGCTTTTAGCCAGATGCCAGATAAAAAACTTGTTGTAATAGGTGATGGTTCAGAAATGGGGAAGATCAAATCCAGGGCGGGGAAAAATATCGAGATCTTAGGCTATCAGTCGGATGAAGTTATGCAAGATTATATGCGGCGGGCCAAAGCATTTGTTTTTGCCGCTGAAGAGGATTTTGGTATAACGCCTGTTGAGGCTCAGGCATGTGGTACACCGGTGATTGCTTTCGGGAAAGGTGGTGCTCTGGAAACCATACGACCTTATGGAGAGAATAAGGCGACGGGTATATTCTTTTTGAAGCAAACAACGGAATCCCTGATACAGGCTATTCGTCAGTTCGATCTTGTACATGAGAGTATCCTGCCTAATGACTGTCGTGCTAATGCAATGAGATTCTCGGCAGAGCGTTTTCATAATGAGTTAGATGCCTATGTTGAATCTAAATGGCAAGAATTTAAGGAAAGAAAGAAAGTCATCTATTAGCAAACTTTATTCATTATTTTCTTAATTTAGTCGGGTGTTCATAATTCATTCATGCGGATGTGATTTTTAAATTGTCACCAATGGGGATATATGTCTAAAGTCGCGCTCATTACCAATATAACGGGACAGGACGGGTCTTATCTGACTGAGCTTTTACTCAAAAAAGGCTATACAGTCCATGGCATTCATCTGCACTGTTCCTTAGCAACACCGGGATCGGCGACGGTTGCCGGTCAGGGTATTCACGATCATCATCCGGATCTTCACATCCATTATTTTGAGCGGGTTGATGCTTCCTGCCTCGGCGAACTGTTAGCCCGAATCCGTCCCGATGAAATTTATAATCTGGATGCAACAACGCATTCTGCTGCGGATCCTGACGCTTCTCAATACGCCAATCCTGTGCCGGGCATCAGTGCGCTGAGAATGCTGGAAGCCATACGCCGGGAAGGGCTGGAGCATCACACCCGCTACTATCATGCGTCATCGGCTGAGCTGTGTGGGCTGGTGCAGGGGATGGCGATCAATGAAATGGTGACGTTCAATCTGCCTTCTTCGGATGCTGTTGCGCGGATCAGTGATTTCTGGACGGCGGTGAATTATCGCGAAACCTTCGGGATGTATGCCTGCAACGGCATTCTGTTTAATCATGAGTCGCCGCGTCGCAGCGAAAACTTTGTGACGCGCAAAATTACCCGTGGCTTAGCCAATATCACGCAGGGGCTGGAGGGATGCCTGTATCTGGGCAATCTCAATGCGCTGCGCGACTGGGGACATGCGCGGGATTACGTCAAAATGCAGTGGCTGATGTTGCAGCAGGATAAACCTGAGGACTTCGTGATCGCGACGGGCGTGCAGTTTACGGTCCGTCAGTTTGTGACCTTTGCGGCGCTCGAGCTTGGGATCAAGCTGCGGTTTGTCGGTAAGGGAGTGGAGGAAAAAGGGGTGATTGCCGCGATTATCAGCCCGGTCGCAGCGGCGTTAAAAGTCGGAGACGTGATTGTCGCCGTGGATCCCCGTTATATGCGTCCGGCCGAAGTCGGGCAGGTGCCGGTCAATCCGGCCAAGGCGCGTCGCAAGCTTGGCTGGTTGCCGGAAACCTCATTACAGGATCTGGTGATCGAGATGGTTCAGGCCGATCTGGCTTCTGCCAGACAGACTGCAAGATTGAAACTGTACGGATAAATTCAGACCACTGCTCGCTGACGGATGCCAAAAGGCCGAAGAATGTTTAACGTTCTTCGGCCTTTTTTTGCTCTCAGCTTGAGGCAGAAAGCAAAGAAACCAGCCGTTAAGCTGGTTTCTTTAAATCGCGTACCCGGACCCGGACTAACGCAGAAAGCAAAAAACCCGCCATAGGCGGGTTTCTCTAAATATGGTGCCCGGACTCGGACTAACGCCGCAGGCGTTTGAACAACGGCTATGCCGTTGGCCCGCAGGGCGAGCCTGTTAAGGCGAGTCATCGAACGACGTTCGATGGAGAGTCCGTAGCGCAGAAAGCAAAAAACCCGCCATAGGCGGGTTTCTCTAAATATGGTGCCCGGACTCGGAATCGAACCAAGGACACAGGGATTTTCAATCCCTTGCTCTACCGACTGAGCTATCCGGGCAACGGGGCGCATTAAACCGTATTGGGCCTGTGCCGTCAACGGCTTTTTGTGACAACAGCGGGGTTCGTCACCCGACTGATGCTTTTTGCGACGATTTGTTGATTTAACTTACGTAAGCGCCAGCGCAGCGCCGGATTATGTCGCCAAAGGCAGGAAATTCCGGCGCTGGCGGATGCCGCATTATGTCAGAAATTCCCGTCCTGTGCAGGGTTGAACAGGGGGGTAAAAGATGCCATTATTGCGCCGATTTATTACACAACTCTGATCCCGTTTTCACGCGACAGCTCAAGAGGGTTGCGGCATGGCTGGTTTATCACATCGCGCTGTTGTTCAGTGCAAAAACAATCTGATGATGATCTCCGGGTGCTGTAAACACCACGATTTCAGTTTTCCTCCTTTTGCAGTTCCTTTCATGCGGTAAGGCTATCGTTTGCCCGCTGACAGGCATTATTAAAAACAGAGAGGCACAAACAGAGCGGTTCTCTGATTTTACTGTTGTCTGCCAGACGTGGCTGAGCCGCGCCGTTATTGTCGATCGCGCGCTCAGCCAACGTCATTTGCCGGGCTGGACTCTGCGCACACTGCCTTTCATGACGTAAGAACCAGCTCATTGCCGTGCCTCCTGGCACACCCTCTTACTTAACCGTTTGAGAGTCTGAATGAAACACTTAAAACTAGCAGCTAGCATCTCTGTCGCGCCTTATCTCCAGACCTCGCGTCTGGTCGTTGACCTGCGCCGTGCGGATTACGCCGATGTGGCGGCCATCATTATTTCTGTCGGCGATCTGAATCACGGCAGACTGGCGGAGATCGAAACGCTGGGATTTGGCATTCCTGCGTTTGTCGCTGTGCAGGGAACCGAGCAGGTTTCGCCTGAGTTTTTACCGTCGCTGAAAGGCGTGATCACCTTGTCGGATGCCAATCAGGCATTCTATGCCGCGCAGATTGAGTCTGCCGCGCAGGGTTATGAGGAAGCGTTGTTCCCGCCGTTTTTCGATACGCTGAAAAAGTATGTCGAGATGGAAAACGCCACATTTGCCTGCCCGGGGCATCAGGGCGGTGAGTTTTTCCGCCGCCATCCGGCCGGACGCCAGTTTTATGATTTCTACGGCCCGAACATTTTCCGTTCCGACATGTGTAATGCCGACGTCAAACTGGGCGATTTACTGATCCACGAAGGCTCGGCGAAAGATGCACAAAAATATGCCGCCAAAGTCTTTAGCGCCGACAAAACCTATTTCGTGCTCAACGGCACCTCTGCGGCCAATAAAGTCGTGACCAATGCGCTGCTGACCCGCGACGATCTGGTGTTGTTCGACCGCAACAATCATAAATCTAACCACCACGGTGCGTTATTGCAGGCGGGCGCCACGCCGGTGTATCTCGAAACGGCACGCAACCCGTTTGGTTTTATCGGCGGCATAGACGCGGCCTGCTTTGACGAAGCGTATCTGCGTCAGCAAATCCGGGAAGTGGCCCCACAGCGTGCAGAGGAGAAACGCCCGTTCCGTCTGGCCATTATTCAGCTCGGCACTTATGACGGCACCGTGTACAACGCCCGTCAGGTGGTCGATAAAATCGGTCATTTGTGCGATTACATCCTGTTTGACTCCGCATGGGTCGGCTATGAGCAATTCATCCCAATGATGAAAGAATGCTCACCGTTGCTGCTGGAGCTGAATGAAAACGATCCGGGCATTATTGTCACTCAGTCGGTACACAAGCAGCAGGCCGGGTTCTCCCAGACCTCGCAAATCCACAAAAAAGACAATCATATCAAGGGACAAAAGCGCCATTGCAGCCATAAAAAGCTCAACAATGCCTTTATGATGCACGCCTCGACCAGCCCGTTTTACCCGCTGTTTGCCGCGCTGGACGTCAATGCGCGTATCCATGCCGGTGGCAGCGGAAAACATATGTGGATGGAATGCGTGAAGCTGGGTATCGAGACCCGCAAAATGCTGCTCGATCAATGTTCGATGATTTTGCCGTTCGTGCCGCCGGTGGTGGCCGGTAAACGCTGGCAGGATCATGAGACGAATGAGATGGCCAACGATGTCCGTTTCTTCGACTTTGTGCCGGGTGAACGCTGGCATGCCTTTGAGGGATATGCGGAAAAACAGTATTTCGTCGATCCGTGCAAGCTGTTGCTGACCACGCCGGGTATTGATGCTTCCAGCGGTCAATACACGCAGTTCGGCATTCCAGCGACTATTCTGGCGAACTATCTGCGTGAAAACGGCATCGTGCCGGAGAAATGCGATCTCAACTCTATCCTGTTCCTGCTGACCCCGGCAGAAACGCCTGCCAAGATGCAACTCCTGGTGGAAGAACTGGTGCGCTTTGAGCAATACATCGAAGAAGATGCGCCGCTCAGCGAAGTGCTGCCGACGGTGTATCGCAAAAACGAAGATCGTTACCGCAACTACACCATCCGTCAGTTATGTCAGGAAATGCATAATCTGTACGTCAGTTTTGACGTCAAAGAGCTGCAAAAAGAGATGTTCCGCGAGAAGAGTTTCCCGCAGGTGGTGATGAATGCCCAGGATGCGCACAACGAATTTATCCGCGATAACATCGAACTGATCGCCATTGCAGATGCAGAGGGCAGGATCGCCGCAGAAGGCGCGCTGCCGTATCCGCCGGGCGTGTTGTGTGTCGTGCCGGGAGAATTATGGGGCGGGGCAGTACAGCGTTACTTTATGGCGCTGGAGGAAGGGATCAACCTGCTGCCGGGCTTCTCGCCTGAATTGCAGGGTGTGTATATTGAGAAAAAACCGGTCGGCTGGAAGCGCGTGATGGGGTATGTCGTGGCGCAGTAGTTTTTTGGCGTAAGTAAATACGAATAATTAAATAAGGCGGGGCTATAAACCCTGCCTTATTTATTTATAGGGATATATATGAATTTTAAATCTGTTGCAGGAATGAGGTGTTAATAAATTGGGTCTGGAGTGATGCTATTAATCTGAATGGTATTTTAAGCTGAGTTAATCAATTCGTTTTTTATATGCTTCGCGCGCTATTTGTTATATCCATCACAGTGTTTTATTTTTCCGTGAAACTTAGCGTTCTGTTTTGTTTCCTTATGTTGCTTTTTACTTTCTGTTCCTATAAATTGCCAAACTAACCACTTCGAATAAAACAATGGAAATCCATGCATAAGGATGTCTCAGTTAAGATCGCAATGATCTTATTAACTGCTACCGTAGCGTTGAGCGGTTGCACCCTTTCTCCGGGAATAAGTTTAAAAACATCAAATAAAAATACCATTAAAGAAAAAGGTATTCCTTTTGATATTAACTCTGCTGTTGATATATATCCTATAACACCGAAACTTGTCGAAACGCTGGCTTACCGGCCGGTTGTTGCAACAGTAAATAATGAACTGGATCAACATATCAGAAATTACCAATACCAGATCGGTGTTGGAGATATATTGACCATTACGGTCTGGGACCATCCCGAACTGACTACACCCGCTGGCCAGTATCGAAGCGCCGGAGAATCAGGGAGTTGGGTGAATGCGGATGGTTCAATATTCTATCCCTACATTGGCATGGTAAAAGTGGCAGGCAAGACGACAGCGCAAATTCGTAGCGACATTGCCGGCAGGCTTGCACAGTTCATCCAGTCGCCTCAGGTTGATGTCAATGTTGCTGCGTTCCGCTCGCAGAAGGTCTATGTCACCGGCGAAGTCGTTAAATCCGGCCAATTGCCTGTGACAAATGTCCCGATGACCGTGATGGATGCCGTCAATCTGGCAGGGGGATTAGCTGAAAAAGCAGACTGGAATAATGTTGTCCTGTCCCATGCTGGCGGGAAAGAGCAGATTTCCTTGCAGGCATTAATGAAAAACGGCGACATGCGCCAGAACCGCCTGCTTAATGACGGCGATATTTTGTACATCCCGCGAAATGACGAGCTGAAAATTTTCGTCATGGGCGAAGTGAAGAAGCCCACCACGTTGCGTATGGATCGCAGTGGCATGACCCTGACCGAAGCGCTGTCTAACGCCGAAGGTGTCGATCAGCTCACATCGGATGCGACGGGTATCTTTGTCATACGGACATTGAAAAACAGCGATAAAAATAAGATCGCCAATATCTACCAGTTAAATGCCAGCGATGCGACAGCCCTGGTATTGGGCACCGAATTCCAGCTTCGGCCTTACGATATTGTTTATGTGACGACAGCACCCCTCACAAAATGGAACCGCGTGATAGGCCAGTTATTGCCGACTATTACAGGTGTCCATGATATGACGGAAACTGCTCATTATTTTCGTAACTGGTAATAAAGGTGACTATGTTTAATTCCGTATTAATTGTCTGTATCGGAAATGTATGTCGCTCGCCTATTGCCGAGGCCATGCTTCAGCAATTACTTCCTGCCAAAGCAATACACTCCGCAGGTATTTCCGCGCTGGCCGGTGACGGTGCTGATGCGATGGCGAGCCGCATTTCTGAACAACATGGTTTTTCGTTGCAAAACCATAAAGCACGGCAATTAACCCGTGAGATGTGCCATGATTCTGATCTGATTCTTATTATGGAAAAGGCACATATCTCATCGGTCAGTTATTTTTTGCCAGAAGTCAGAGGCAAAACCATGTTATTAGGCTACTGGAACCAGAAAATAGACATTCCCGATCCTTATGGTAAAAGCGCTGTCGCATTTGAATATGCGTTCTCTCTTATAAAAGAATCTGTTATCGGCTGGAAGTCTGTTTTAGAACGTCAGGTGAAACATGATTGGTAAATCCGAAAGTAAATCTGGAAAACAAAACGCGTGCGATGAACTTGATTTACGAAAGATAGTGGGCTTTCTTATCGACAGGATCCGCACCATTGTGATGGTGACAGCTGCGTTTTCTTTCACTGGCCTGCTTTATGCTTTTCTCTCTACCCCCGTATATCATGCGGATGCTTTGGTTCAGGTCGAACCGGCGAACGGCAACAGCGTGATGCGCACGCTTTCTGAGTTGTTGCCCGCTGAAACGCCTGTGTCCGCGAGAGAAATCCAGTTAATCACATCGAGAACGTTGATTGGAAAAACTGTCGCCCAGCTGAATTTAGACACCCAAATTGGGTTCAACGGTTTCCCCTTTCTGGGGAATAAGTTACATCGTTTAATGTCAGCCGAAGTGCCGAAATTGCAGGTAGAAAGATTCGAGACAACGGACCGCGTGACCGGGGAAATCTACACGCTTGAAAACTTAGGTCGTAATCAATACCGCCTGACCACCCCTTCGGGCGCCGTTGCGCAAGGCAATGTCGGGGAACGTCTTACGACACCGGAATTGACTCTGCAAGTGACTCAGTTGCGATCATCGGCAGGGGATACATTCTCATTACAAAAACGGGATGTCAGTGAAGTTATCGGTGAATTGCAGAAACGCATTCAGATCCGGGATCAGGGAAAAGATACCGGCCTGCTGACCATCAATATTACCGGTTCTGACCCCGAGCAAATCAAAAATATTGTTCAAAAAGTTAGCGAAAACTATGCTGAACAGAGCATTCAAAGAAAATCAGAACAAGCAGAGAAAAGTTTAGGTTTTTTAAAAACTCAACTTCCCGTGGTCAGAGAGAAACTTGATAAGGCGGAAACAAAACTCAATTTATACCGAAGCATGAATAATTCTGTTGACCTGACGCTGGAAGCCAAGTCAATGCTTGAGAATATGGTGCAACTTGACGGACAAATTAATCAGCTCATATTAAAAGAAACTGAAGTCTCTAAACTGTATACAAAACAACATCCGGCCTATTCTGCGTTGCGGGAGAAAATACAGGTTCTGGAAAATGATAAAAATGCGCTGGCAAAAAAAGTGGATAAATTACCGCTGACGCAACAGGAAATACTCCGGCTCACCCGCGATGTCCAGTCAGGACAAATTGTCTATATGCAACTTATGGACAAAGAGCAGGAACTTAATATCAGTAAGGCAAGCACCATCGGCACCGTACATATCATTGATCCTGCCACTACCGCCCGTAAGCCGGTCAATCCTGGTAAATTTCTCATTATTCTCGTTTTCACATTTTTGGGTGCTGTTTCATCAGTGATATTTATACTGGCTAAAACTGCGCTGATACGCGGGGTAAATTCAGCAGAAATGCTTGAGGATATCGGATTAAATGTTTTTTCCAGCGTGCCTGTTTCGTTATGGCAACATAAAAAGCATCATACAGGGACAAAATCATCGCCGACAGGAGGATTACTTGCGCTGGAAAATCCGGCGGATTGCGCGATAGAAGCATTAAGGAACCTGCGGACATCGTTACATTTTACGATGCTCGAAGCCGGCTCCAAGGTATTGATGATTTCCGGTGCCAGCCCCGATGTGGGTAAAACATTTATCAGCTCCAATCTGGCGGCAGTGATAACCCAGGTTGGCAAAAAGGTATTATATATTGATGCGGATATGCGAAGAGGTTATTCACATATCTTATTCAATAAAATGAATGAGTTCGGATTGTCCGATATTCTCGCCGGAACCGTGGAGTTTTCCTCCGCAATACACAATACGGCCGTCGAAGGTCTCGATATTATCACGCGTGGGAAAATCCCACGGAATCCTTCTGAGCTTTTACTCCGAGAAGAATGCGCCGGACTTTTAGAATGGGCATCCAAAAAATATGATGTCATTATTCTGGATGTGCCGCCTATCCTTGCGGTGACGGATGCCGCCATTATAGGGAAATATGCCGGTGTCTCACTGCTTGTGGCTAAGTTTGAGATGAGCACGGTCAGGGAAATGGAGTCCAGTATTCAGATATTCGCACGGCATAATATCAGTGTCAGCGGCGTGATTTTAAACTCCGTCATCAACAGGACATCAAATTATTATAATTATGGCAAGTACGCGTATTATAAGTATGAGTCAGCAAGTCACTAACTGATTATGCAATAAAAACGGAGGCCCGAAAGCCTCCGTTTTTTATGCTGCTGACCTCGCCAAAGGCTAGTCCACGCGGCGATAGCTACGCTGCGTGTTGTTCACCTTATACAGGTAGCGACGCGATTCTGCGGACGGGTGTTTGGTTGTCAGCGTGGTATACACATCGCCCGGCGCCATGTTGTTGATGATGTTAAACGCCTGCGTTTTATTGCCGGAGAATACGCGCAACACGCTGCCCGCGCCGCCGTTATAGGCGGTAATGACGGCATAACGACGCGATGTCGGGTTGCTGATATTTCCCAGATAGACGTTTTGCAGCATCGCCAGATAGGCGGTACCGGTATTGATATTATTCTGCGGATCAAACAGATAGCTGCGGCTTGGTTTGCCCCATTTCCCTTCAGATTTGAAGACGTCTGCCCCGGCGGAATGCTGCACGACCTGCATCAGTCCCAGGGCATCGGCGTTACTCACCGCATACGGGTTAAAGGCCGATTCCGTTTGCATGATCGCCAGGATCAGCGACTGATCGACGCCATATTTAGCAGACGCTTCACGGATCATTGGCAGGTATTTATGCGCACGCTGATTCAGGTGGTTTGGCACCATCTGGATGGTGACGGAATAAATCACATGCAGACCGGACTGGCGGCGCATCAGCTTATTCTGGATCAGATAATCCGCAAAGCTGGCGGCGCGGCCTTCCCAGCGGATCGGCTGTCCGGTGTTATCAAGAACCTGACCATATAACATCGGCTCGCGGCTGATCTGAATATCATTGGCGTCCGAATAGAGGTCAACGTTGCCCGGATCATCGCCGACCAGCAAGGTACTGATGATCGCCTGACGCAGGCTGGCGGCCGGATCGGTACCGGAAATCGTTTCAAGGGTGATGGTACCCGCATCAAAGTTGATGTGGCTGCGGGTGTAATATTGATCGCTGTATTTCACATAGTCTTTCGGACCGGCGATCAGCACTTCATTCATGCCCCAGATGTTTTCGATGTTATGGGCGAACTGCCCCATCAAAATATCGAACCCATTGGTGTCTTTAACATAAGCTTCGTTGAACTGGTCTTTCTTGCTGCCGGAGCAGGAGATCAACATCGGTGCGATAACCAGCAAAGCTAAAATTTTCTTCATCTTGAAACCATTTCTGGTGAAAGAAGCAGATCCCCGAAAAAATCTGCCTAAGCTATTAATGATAAAGCTTTATTGAGTCAGCGTTATTGGGATGGCGGGGTATAGCCTTCGATATGCACATCCTGGCCTTCAAACAGAAAATTCACCATTTCCTGCTCCAGCAATTTGCGGTCATCCGGGTTCATCATGCTGAGTTTCTTTTCGTTGATCAGCATGGTTTGTTTAGCCATCCATTGTGACCAGGCTTCTTTCGAGATTTCGTTGAAAATGCGTTTACCAATCTCGCCAGGGTAAAGCTGGAAATCCTGCCCTTCGGCGTCGCGCTTAAGAAAAGTGCAAAAAATCGTTCTGCTCATACTGATTCCTTATCGATCATTCTTTTGGGGCGGTTTTATTTGCCCGGTGCCTGTTTTGCTAACTGCATCAGCAGGCGTTCTACCGGCGCGGCCAGCCCGACGGATTGTGGTTGCGCTAAGTTATACCAGAGACCCGCACCTTCATCCATGCAACCCGCCGTTGTTCGCAGATTTAACCACATCGGGACGATATCCAGATGGAAATGGCTGAAAGTGTGACGAAAAGCGGTCTGCTGCTGCAACGCATTTTGCGTAACACCGTATTTTTGCAGCCCGAGCGACAGCTCTTCCTCGGTGGTGTATTGCGGGAAGCAGAACAATCCGCCCCACAAACCGACCGGTGGACGCTGCTCCAGCCAGACTTTATCTTCCTGCTGGATCATCAGCATAAAGGCGGTTTTTTCCGGCAGGGTTTTCTTCGGTTTTTTGCCGGGGTATTTTGCCCAGCTATGCTGTGCGTAAGCTTCACAGCCGGATTTTACCGGGCACAGTTCGCATTTGGGTTTGCTGCGCGTACAGACCATCGCGCCCAGATCCATCATCGCCTGATTAAACTGTGCCACGCCTTCTGCGGGCGTCACCTCTTCGCTGATGGCCCACAGCCTGTTTTCAGTTTTCTTCTCACCCGGCCAGCCATCAACGGCATAACAGCGGGCCAGCACGCGTTTCACATTGCCGTCTAAAATAGGGTAGTGCTGATTGAGTGCCAGCGACAAAACCGCACCCGCCGTCGAACGGCCAATGCCCGGCAGGGCGAGGATCTGATCAAAGGTGGTCGGAAACACGCCGCCGTGCTCGCTGGCAATCACCTGCGCCGCTTTATGCAGATTGCGCGCGCGGGCGTAATAGCCGAGGCCGGTCCACAGATGAAGAACTTCATCGAGCGGAGCCGCCGCGAGGTCGGACACCGTCGGGAAGCGTTGCATAAAACGTTCAAAATACGGGATAACAGTCGCTACCTGCGTTTGCTGCAACATCACTTCCGAAAGCCAGACTTTATAAGGTGTTTTCGCGATTTGCCACGGCAGTGTTTTACGGCCATAGCGTTGATACCAGTCGAGTACCAGCGGTGAAAAACGTTTTGCTTCCATAAAACCAGGGGCTTCCAACATGGGTAAATGACAGTCCGGCAGGGTTAAGAGACGGGGCTGATCACATCACAGTTGCCGTCTGGCTGTAAACCGGAACTTTCCGCACTGTATTGACCGATTTCCTGCCCGCAAGCCTTGCTAATCGGGAGTAAGTTTGGATAATGCGCCTTTCCTTATATTTAGTGACCAAAGCACAGGCATCCGCGCGCGGGTACCGCGTCTTGCCAATCGGAGTGGAAACACCATGAAAAACGACGTCATTTCACCGGAGTTCGACGAGAACGGTCGCGCGATGCGCCGTATTCGCAGTTTTGTCCGCCGTCAGGGCCGTCTGACGAAAGGTCAGCAATTTGCGCTGGACAACTTCTGGCCGGTGATGGGCGTGGAGTTTCAGGCTGAAACCCTGAACATTGATGCCTTGTTTGGTCGCTCAGCGCCTGTGGTGCTGGAAATCGGTTTCGGGATGGGCACATCGCTGGTCACCATGGCGAAGCAGAACCCGGAGCAAAACTTTATCGGGATTGAAGTCCACTCGCCGGGCGTCGGTGCCTGTCTGGCGACGGCGCACGAAGAGGGCGTCAGCAACCTGCGCGTGATGTGTCACGATGCGGTCGAAGTGCTGGAAAAAATGATCCCGGATGGCTCGCTCGATATGGTGCAGCTATTCTTTCCTGACCCGTGGCACAAAGCGCGTCATAATAAGCGCCGCATCGTGCAGCCGGAATTCGTAGAGAAGCTGCGCAAAAAACTGAAAGTGGGCGGTGTTTTCCACATGGCGACCGACTGGGAGCCGTATGCAGAGCACATGCTGGAAGTGATGGCCTGTTTAGAAAGCTGGGCGAATCTGTCGCAGGAAGGCAATTATGTTCCGCGTCCTGAATCCCGCCCGGTGACCAAGTTCGAAATGCGTGGCCAGCGTTTAGGCCACGGCGTATGGGATCTGATGTTTGAGAGGAAGCAATAATGGCTACAAATCGCAGTCGTCGTTTACGTAAGAAGTTACACATTGCCGAGTTCCAGGAACTGGGCTTCTCTGTAAAATGGCGTTTCCCGGAAGGTACCGCGGTCGAAACCATTGACGAATCACTGGATAAATTCATTGACGGTGTGATCGAGCCAAACAAACTGGCCTTCGACGGCAGTGGCTATCTGCAATGGGAAGGTCTGGTTTGCCGTCAGGACATCGGTCACTGCACTGATGAACAGCGCGCGCAGGTCAAAAAATGGTTGGAAGACCAGAAAATGGAAGACGTGGAAGTTTCAGAGTTGTTCGATATCTGGTGGGATTGATTTCACCGGTCAGATAAATTCTGAATCTTTTAAAGGTGCCTTTCCGGCACCTTTGTTACATCTGGAGGCAGGACGTTGGGCACCGAACTTGATAACAGTTTGCTGGAAGATATTCTGGCGCAGGTCAGGCCGCTGATTGGCCGCGGCAAGGTTGCCGATTACATTCCTGCGCTGGCGGAAGTCAGCCCCGATCATTTAGGGATTGCCGTGTGTACCACGAAAGGGGAGATCTTTCGTGCCGGTGATGCCGACATGCGTTTCTCGATCCAGTCGATCTCCAAAGTGCTCAGCCTGACGCTGGCACTGACCCGTTATCAGGAAAGCGAAATCTGGCAGCGCGTCGGCAAAGAGCCGTCCGGCCAGCCGTTCAATTCACTGGTTCAGCTTGAGCTTGAGCAGGGAAAACCGCGTAACCCGTTCATCAATCCGGGCGCGCTGGTGGTCTGCGATATGCTGCAAACCCGGCTCTCGGCACCGAAACAGAGAATGCTGGAAGTGGTGCGTCAGCTGGCCGGATCGGCAGATCTCAACTACGATCGGCACGTTGCCCGTTCAGAGTTCGACCATTCTGACCGCAATGCGGCGATTGCCTATCTGATGAAGTCTTTCGGAAATTTCGACAACGACGTCATCACCGTTTTGCATACTTATTTCCACTACTGTGCACTGCGGATGAGTTGTGAAGAACTGGCGCGGACGTTTGTTTATCTTGCCAACAAAGGCCATCCGCTCGGCAGCGAGACACCGCTCATCGATGCCCGTCAGGCCCGGCAGATTAATGCGATGATGGTGACCAGCGGCATGTACGACGGCGCCGGTGAATTCGCTTACCGCGTCGGGATGCCGGGTAAATCTGGCGTCGGTGGCGGTATCATTGCCGTGGTACCGGGCGAGATGTGTATCGCGGTATGGTCGCCGGAACTCGATGCGGCAGGGAACTCTTTGGCAGGTATTGCTGCCTTAGAATTGCTGGCGCAACGTATTGGCCGTTCAATTTTTTAAGTTTGCTGTCTTAAGGGAGAGTACATGTTAGTGAAAACTGGAGTGGTAAAAACCGGACTGGCCGCGCTGCTGGCGCTGACCGCATGGAGTGCGCAGGCTGATTACCAGTGCGGCGTAAACCCGAAGGATGACGTGATCATCAAACCGCAGACCGTGCAGGTGGTGGGGAACAGCGGTGATTTACTGATTACGCCCAACGGCAACGTCACCCTCAACGGTAAAGACATGACCCTGAGCGCCAAACAGCGTCAGGAAGCGATCGATTATCAGGCCGGTTTGCGCCGCGACCTGCCGTGGATCGATCAGGGCGCGACGGCGCATCTCGAAAAAGGCCGCGTGGCGGTTGACCGTGTCATTGTCGAAAAACTCGGCAGCGACAGCAACGTGCGTAACCGCCTGGTCACGCTCGACAAGCAACTCAAGCAACAGATGAACCTGATCATTGAGCACCGCGCCGACGGTCTGACCTTCCACCATAAAGCGGTGGATCAGGTTAAACAGAACGGTCAGAAGCTGATGGAACAAACCATGGGCGGCGTGATGCAGGACAGCATCAACGAGATGGGCCTCAAACAAGCTGCCAGCGGCGGTAACCCGTTACAGGCGATGATGGGCAATCTGGGCGGTCTGCAACAGGCGGTTCAGGAAGAGTGGAACAGGCAGGAAAAAGAGTTCAAAGCCTTTGGCGATGACGTCTGCAAGCGCGTGACCGCGCTGGATACCCAACACAAAGCGTTACTGGCGGATTTGAAACAGTAACCGCTAAATGACAGAAACAAAAAAACCGCGATTACGCGGTTTTTTTTTGCCCCTAAACCTTACTCTGCCAAAAAAAGCTCCAGCAGCGAATTCAGGAACAGTTTACCTTTACCGGTGATCTGCCAGTGCGTCCCGGTTTCCAGCAGATAGTCTTTGGCGATGGCTTGGTCAAGCTGCGCTCGGATCACGCTTTCATCCAGTCCGGTATACAAACCAAACTCTTCGCGCGGGGCTGCTTCCAGCAGGCGGAAACGGTTCATGAAGAACTCAAACGGCAAATCTTCGGTTTCGACCGGATGCTGTTTATCCATGTAGCGCCCCTGCATATAACCGCGCGGATGTTTGGTTTTGACGGTGCGCAGGATTTGCCCGTCGGGCTGCGTCAGTTTGCCATGCGCGCCACAACCGATGCCCAGATAATCGCCGAAGCGCCAGTAGTTCAGATTGTGCTGACACTGATAACCCGGTTTGGCATACGCAGACGTTTCGTATTGCTGATAACCGGCGGCGGTCAGCAGCTGATCGCCTTGCTCGAAAATATCCCACAGCGCGTCGTCGTCCGGCAAGGTTGGCGGACGCGAGGCGTACAGGGTATTTGGCTCGATGGTCAGCTGATACCACGATAAGTGCGGCGGATTCAGCGCGATGGCCTGACGCAAATCGTCCAGTGCTTCTTCCAGTGTCTGATCCGGCAAACCATGCATCAGATCCAGATTGAAGCTGCGCAGGTTCAGGCCGGTGGCCAGATGCGCCGCGCGCTTTGCTTCTTCCGGGCCGTGAATGCGTCCCAGACGCTCCAGTTTCTGTGCATCGAAACTTTGCACGCCAATGGAGATACGGTTCACACCGGCACGCTGATAGCCGCTGAAGCGGTCTGCTTCGACGGTACCGGGGTTGGCTTCCATGGTGATTTCAGCGTCAGCATCAAGCGGCAAACGTGCACGGACCCCGTCGAGCAGGGTTTGCATCGCTTCACTGCTCAGCAGGCTGGGGGTTCCGCCGCCGATAAAAATCGTCCCCACGCTGCGTCCGCCCGCCAGATGCAAATCGGCATCCAGATCGGCCAGCAGATGCGCGACATAATCGTCATGCGGCACTTCACCCTTTAACGCGTGCGAGTTGAAATCGCAGTAGGGGCATTTTTGCACGCACCACGGAATATGAATGTAGAGACTCAGCGGCGGCAACTTACGCATTGTTCTGTGCAGCCTCTTTCATCGCGGCCAGCAACAATTTCAGCGCCAGTCCACGGTGAGATACCGCGCTTTTTTCTTCGCGGGTCAGTTCTGCGGCGGTTTTGCCCAGTTGCGGGACGTAGAAAATCGGGTCATAACCGAAGCCGCCTTCACCTGCTTCGGCAAAGGTGATTTCGCCTGCCCAAGTGCCGTGGCAAACCAGCGGGGTCGGATCTTCCGCATGGCGCATATACACCAGCACACAATGAAATTGCGCGCCGCGTTGTCCCTGAGGCACGTCTTTCAGTGCGACCAGCAGCTTATCAAGATTTTCCTGATCAGAGGCGTCAGCACCGGCGTAGCGTGCAGAATAAATCCCCGGTGCACCCCCGAGAAAATCGACGGCCAGACCGGAATCATCGGCAATGGCGGGCAAACCAGTCACGGCTGCCGCATGGCGGGCTTTCAGGATGGCGTTCTCAATGAACGTCAGCCCGGTTTCTTCGGCGGATTCTACGCCGAGTTCAGTTTGTGCGACCACATCCAGCCCGAAACCGGCCAGAAGATGTGCGAGCTCACGCACTTTACCGGCATTGCCGGTAGCTAATACGACTTTCTGCATGGGAGAGTCCTGACTTAAACGTTATTCAGCGAGCAGTACCGCGACCTCAGTCGGGATATTTTGCGGATGGGTAATGCGGACTTGTTTATGGCGGCCCAGCTCGCCCTTTTCAATGCTGACCTGACTTTTGGCGACTTTAAACTGTTTTGCGAGAAATTTCACCAGATGCGTGTTCGCCTGACCGTCCACCGGCGGGGCAGTGATGGCGACTTTCAGTTCGTCGCCATGCAAACCCACCAGGCTGTCGCGGCTGGCTTTGGGCTGGATCACCAGCCGCAAAACCAGCGTATCGCCGTGCCAGAACGCCGGGGTTAAAGCTGATACCACAACGCACCCAGCAGATCCATGCCGAGATAATTCAGCATATACAGGATAAGAATGACCACCATCGCCGAAAAATCAATACCGCCCATGGCCGGAAGAATGCGGCGGATTGGCGCCATCAGTGGCTCGGTCAGCTGCATCAACAGGTAATCCATCGGGCCGCGGCCCTGGCTCACCCAGCTCATCAGGGAACGGATAATCACCAGCCAGAACACCAGATAACCGGCGGCTTTCACCAGCCCGATCAGGCCAATCAGCAGACTGCTCAGGCCGATAAACAGTGCGCCGCTCTGGATAAGCAACAGCAGCGGGAATTTAATCGTGCAGAGGATAAACGCCAGCAACAAACTCGCGCTGTCAATGGGCCCCAGTGGCGGAATAATCCGGCGCAGCGGTCCGATCACCGGCTGCGTGATTTTCACCACAAATTGTGAGAACGGGTTATAAAAATCTGTACGTGCCCACTGCATCCAGATGCGCAGCAGCAGAACCATCACGTAGAGATCAATGAGGGTTTTAACCAGAAAAGTCAGCGTTAACATTTGTTACCTTTAATATTTTTAATTAGAACAGTTTTTCCATTTCCTGCGCGCGGGTAATGGCGGCCTGCATGGCGCCGGAGACAATCTCCGGTAATTTATGGTCGGTGAAAAACTTCAGTGCTTCAAAGGTTGTGCCGCCTTTGGACGTCACATTCTCACGAAGTTGTGACAATGGCGTGTCCGGGCTGGCGGCAACCAGGGCGCTGGCCCCGCTGGCGGCTTGTTCAACCAGCATCCGTGCGGTTTCTGCGCTGAAACCCAGACGCTGCGCTTCAGCCTGCATCGCTTCCATAAACAGGAAGAAATACGCCGGTGCGCTGCCTGCGGCGGCGATCACATGGTTAATGCCTTCTTCACTCTCAACCCAGCAGATTTTACCTACCGCGCTCATCAGTTCACCGCTGTAATCGCGATCTGCCTGCGATACCTGAGCAGGCGCAAACAACCCGCTCATGCCTTGTCCGACAAGGGACGGCGTGTTCGGCATAATGCGGACGATGTTCAGATTATCGCCCAGCAGTTCGCAGAAACGGGCGACGCTGACGCCTGCGGCAATCGACAGTACCAGCTTGCGGCCAAAATCCACGTCTTTTTGCAGTGCTTTACATACATCCGCCATCATCTGCGGTTTTACGGATAAAACCACCACATCGGCGTCTTTCGCACAGCCGCTGTTATCGCTGCTGCTGTGTACACCGTATTTTTCAGCCAGCGCATCACGATGCGTGGTGGAAGGGGCACAAACGCTGATCAGATTTGCCGGATAGCCGCTTTCGACCAGACCGGAAACGATAGCGCCCGCCATGTTACCGGCGCCGATAAAACAAATTTTGCGGTGTTGCATGGATGCTCCTTGCTTAAATGGGGGCTGAACTGAGCCACTCAAGAGTAAAGCAGTAAACCGGATAAAAAGGGTTACTGTTTTGCGCTGTAATCACGGGCGCCGAAAATGGCGGTGCCGATACGAACCAGGGTACTGCCTGCGGCAATGGCGGCGGGCATGTCGTCGGTCATGCCCATCGACAGCGTATCCGCCTGCGGACAAATACCTTGCAATGCTTTCAGCGCATCACGCATCTGACTGAATACGTCGAGCTGGCGCGGGTAATCTGTCTCCACAGCCGGGATCGCCATCAGACCACGCAGCGTCAGGTTTGGCATCGCCATAATGTGCGTAGCCAGTTCGGCGACCTCGCCCACGGCAATACCGGATTTGCTGGCTTCATCGCTGATATTGACCTGAATCAGCACCTGCAACGGCGCTAAACCGGCCGGGCGCTGCTCATTCAGTCGCTGGGCGATTTTCAGGCGGTCGAGGGTATGGCACCAGTCAAAATTTTCCGCCACCAGACGGCTTTTATTCGATTGCAGCGGCCCGATGAAATGCCAGGTCAGCGCAGGCTGATGCCCGGCAAAGTGAGCAATCTTATCGACGCCTTCCTGAACATAGTTTTCGCCAAACGCCCGTTGCCCGGCAGCGATAGCTTCTTCGATCGCGCTCGCAGGTTTTGTTTTGCTGACTGCAAGCAACGTAATTTCTTCTGAAGGCCTGCCGCAACGCTGTGCAGCGGCTGCGATTTTCTCGCGGACATTCTGTAAGTTCTGTGCAATAGCGTTTTGCTGACTAAGGCTCATAAGGACTCAGGAGGATTTCAACATGGATATTGATGGATTCGTGGGGCGTAGTGTAAAGCAAAATGCCTCTGATCTGCACCTTTGTACCGGCTATCCGCCAATGTTACGCATTGACGGCGAACTTTGCCGCTGCGATGACCTGCCGGTGGTGAAAGCTTCGCAGATGCAAACACTGAGTTGTTTGTGGCTGGATGCTGCGCAGCGGGAGGTATTACAGCAGTCCGGGCAGGTCGATAAAGCCCTGACGTTCGGCGACGGCGTGCGGATGCGGCTCAACGTCTTTCAGCAACTGCACGGGTTGTCGGCGGCGCTCAGGCCGGTCCCCGCCAGCTGTCCGGCGCTGGAGAGCCTGCTGGCACCGGATTGCCTGCAGCAAATCATCATGCAGGACGACGGGCTGATTCTGGTCACCGGCGCGACAGGCAGCGGGAAATCCACCACGCTGGCGGCGCTGATCGATCATCTCAACCGGCATACGGCGCGGCATATTATTACGCTGGAAGATCCGATTGAGCTGATTCATCTCAGCCGCAAGTGCCTGATCCAGCAGCGGGAACTCGGTCTGCATACCCGTTCGTTTGGCGAGGCAGTACGCGGTGCCTTGCGCGAGGATCCGGATGTCTTATTGCTGGGGGAATTACGCGATACCGAAAGCATCCGGCTGGCGCTGACGGCGGCGGAAACCGGCCATCTGGTGCTGGCGACGCTGCATACCCGCAATGCCACGCAGGCGATTGACCGGCTTGTGGATGTGTTTCCGGCAGAAGAGAAGGCGTTTGTCCGCGCGCAACTGGCGGGCAGCCTGCGCGCGGTGGTGGCGCAAAAACTGGCCGTGACGCAAACAAAGGAGGGTAAAAAAGCGGGCAGAGTGGCGCTGTTTGAAGTGCTGACGTCCACGCCTGCGGTGTGCAATTTGATTCGCGAAGGCAAGACACATCAGCTGGCGGATATCCTGCAAACCGGCACGCAGGCCGGAATGCAGACATTCGCCCAAAGCCGCCAGCAGCGGCAAAACGCCGGATTACTGGCCGCCGATCAGGACTGACTCCATTGTTTCTCAAACCAGCTTTCCAGAATAATGACGGCGGAGGCGGCATCGACGCTGCCTTTGTCCAGAGCACGGAAACCGCCGCGATCGAACAAATCCGCACGCGCTTCAACAGTGCTCAGGCGCTCGTCGTGCAGTTCAACCTGAACGCCGAACCGGCCATGCAGACGGTTGGCAAACTTGCGGGCGCGGGCGGTCAGTGGTTGCTCGGTGCCGTCCATGTTCAGCGGCAGGCCGACGACCACCAGATCCGGTTGCCACTCTTTCAGCAATTTTTCGATCTTCTGCCAGTCCGGCGTGCCGTCCTGCGCTTTGAACGAGGTCAGCGGGCGGGCGGTGCCGGTCACTTCCTGACCGATGGCAAGGCCGATACTTTTAGTGCCGAAATCAAACGCGAAAACCGTGCGGTTAGCCATTATGCGTGCCCTGCGTGGGTGGCGAGCTGTCCGACGTCAATGCCGATCATTTTCGCCGCTTCGCGCCAGCGGTCAGCAACCGGGGTGCGGAACAAAATGTCGCTGCTGGCTTCAATGGTCAGCCAGGCGTTTTCCAGCAACTCTTTTTCCAGCTGGCCCTGTTCCCATGCGGCGTAACCCAGCGCCACCAGCACATCTTTCGGCTGGTCTGGCGTACCCAGTGTTTCCAGCACGTCTTTGGAAGTGGTGATCATGGTGCAGTCGGAAATACGAATGCTGGAACCAAAACCTTCGCGCGGTGTATGCAGGATAAAACCGCGATCGTCAGCCAGCGGGCCGCCGGAAAATACCGGGCGATCGAGACGAATGTTCAGGTCACGGGGTTCGGGTGTGATATCCAGTTTGTCGAGCACGCTTTCAACCGTGAAATCGTCGACCAGCTTGTTAATCACCAGACCCATTGCGCCGTCTTCATTATGTTCGCAGATGTACACGACTGAACGTTTGAACTGGGGTTCATCCAGTCCGGGCATCGCAATAAGAAAGTGATGTTGTAGATTCATGGTATGTAGGATGTTTAACCTCAGGAAATAAACATGGCGTAATAAAAATATTACGCCATTTCAACACAGTTAGCGGGCAGAAAGACGCTTTTCAATGGCATCCATCAGCATGCCGGTAATGGAAATCGGGAAGGCGGCTTCGATTTCACGGGCACAGGTCGGGCTGGTGACGTTAATTTCCGTCAGGCGATCGCCGATGATGTCCAGACCGACAAAAATCAGGCCTTTCTGTTTGAGGACAGGTGCGACGGTGCGGGCAATCGCCCAGTCGCTTTCGCTCAGCGGACGCGCTTCGCCCCGGCCACCGGCGGCCAGATTACCACGGGTTTCGCCCTGTGCCGGAATACGTGCCAGACAGTAAGGCACCGGCTCGCCATCGACCACCAGAACGCGCTTGTCGCCGTCCTTGATGGCCGGCAGGTAGTTTTGCGCCATGCAGAAACGGCTGCCGTGTTCGGTCAGGGTTTCAATTACCACGGAGACGTTGGCATCTTCCGGTTTCAGACGGAAAATAGACGCGCCACCCATGCCATCAAGTGGCTTGAGGATCACGTCAGTGTGTTCTTGATGGAACGCTTTCAGCTGCGCGGCATTGCGGGTCACCAGCGTATCCGGCGTCAGTTCCGGGAACCACGCGGTAAACAGCTTTTCGTTACAGTCGCGCAGGCTCTGCGGTTTGTTGACGATCAGCGTGCCTTTTTCTTCGGCGCGTTCGAGGATATAGGTGGCATAAATGAATTCGGTATCGAACGGCGGATCCTTACGCATCAGGATCACGTCCAGTTCCTGCAGGGCGATATCCTGCTCAGTGCCGAACTCATACCAGCCGTCGTAATCCTGCTTCACGCTGAGTTTTTTGGTGGTCGCACGGCCTTCGCCGCCACGCAGATACAGGGAATTCATTTCCATGTAATGCAGTTCATAACCGCGACTCTGCGCTTCCAGCAACATAGCGAAACTGGTGTCTTTTTTGATGTTGATGGAAGAGATCGGGTCCATCACGATGCCAAGCTTGATCATTTGGTTTCCTCTTAACCCAGATCGCCGAAACGGACCTGTAAGGCCGTTATCGCGGTGAGTGCTGTGGTTTCTGTACGCAGAACACGGGGTCCCAGCAGGATATCAGTAAATCCGTAGCCGGAGGTCATTGCAATTTCATCAGCGGATAAGCCGCCTTCCGGGCCGATCAGCAGGCGAACATGGCTCACCGGCAACGGCAGGGTATTAATACTGTGGCTGGCGCGCGGATGCAGATTCAGCTTCAGGCTGTCATCCTGTTCGGCGCACCAGGCTTCGAGGGGCATCGCCGAGCGAATGTCCGGGATACGGTTACGGCCACATTGTTCACAGGCGGCAATGGCGATTTTCTGCCACTGCTGCAATTTCTTCTCCAGACGTTCGCCGTCCAGCTTCACACCACAACGCTCAGAGAACAGCGGTGTAATGGTGTTCACGCCCAGCTCGATGGATTTCTGAATAGTGAATTCCATCTTCTCGCCGCGTGAAATCACCTGGCCGAGATGCAGATTCAGCGGAGATTCGTTGTCTGACAGCACGCCCTCGCTCAGGCTGA
Organism: Rahnella victoriana; assembly: GCF_021276285.1. Taxonomy (NCBI): domain Bacteria; kingdom Pseudomonadati; phylum Pseudomonadota; class Gammaproteobacteria; order Enterobacterales; family Yersiniaceae; genus Rahnella; species Rahnella victoriana. The sequence continues at coordinate 688,969 of NZ_CP089919.1, read as the reverse complement.
CGCGCACGCTTTTCTTATCAACCTGGGTGATGCTGGCGTCGAAAACCTGATTGCTGCCGTCAAACAGCTGGATCGTCTGACCGGGTTGCATACGCAAAACGCGTCCGACATGGTTCGCGGCATCTTCGCTCAGCGCGATGTCGCTGTGCGCGGTCAGGGGTTCGGGATGATAAATGCGGGGAATGCGCATGTGAGGCTGCTGTCCTTAAACGGTTGAAGTGGGCTATTTTGGCAACTGTTGCCAGCCCTGTCGCTGACTATTGTGCCCTATAGTAGGTTAGCTTTTTCTCTGCGCGCAAGCCTGCTGAACATACGGGTTATGATTCCCCTGCACATTCGCGATGCGGTTATCGCGTTCACACTCCCAGGCCGTCACCGGATACTGACGATCCCATGCGGCGAACAGCTGTGTCTGCTGGCGTGACAGGTTCAGTTTGTACTGGTCGCGCATGTAGAAGTAGGTGCGGGCGATAGCGCCGCGGGCGCGGGCCGGTGGCTCAGCGGCTTTGGCCTTGAAGTCGATTTTCATCTCGCAACGGCCATACTGGCCTTCGCCGCCATTCCACTGGCTGTACATGAAGTTGTTGCGGTCGCCGTTCACTTCACCGATGGCCGGTTCAAGGTTATGCAGGTCAGTTTCTATCTGACGGTAGTCGGCGCTTTTTGCGCAGTTTTTGCGTCCGCCATCCTGCCAGCATTGCATCTGATGGCCAAACTGCCACGCAGGGACCACGTGTTCCCACTCAATCCGGCTGGCGCGCTGTTCGCTTTTGCGCACCGCATAGCCGCAAGATTGCAGATCCGGCGTGCCTTTTTTCCCCTGCCAGCTGATCTGGCAGCCGCAGTAAAATGTCGGCGCGCCCTGATTGATTTTCACGGCAGCAGCTTTGGCCTGACTGAAGTTATTGATGGCGTGACCGGTCTGACTGAAGGCGCTCAGCGGCGCCAGCGCACCGATAAACAGAAAAGATAAGAATGTTTTACGAAACATGTTTCCGAATAATCCCTGTGTAAAAGGGCGGAAGGGTAACGGATGGCGCGCGGTGTGACAATCAGACATTGCTGCGATTGAGTGATTGATTTTTCAGCCGTTAGAGGTGCCGTTAGCGTTAAAACGTAACAGTTCGCCGCAATGACGGCAGCGGTATTCCGACTCTTTGCGCATCACTTTATTGTGGCGTCGCACGGTCAGCTGATGATCCCGGCAGGCACATAAATAGGGATAGGTTTTGCTTTGCACGGAGGCGACTTCGAACTTGTGCGTTCTGCTGGCGGAAACCCCCAGCACATGTTCCATCATCCAGCGCCACTCTTTGCCGTGCGGTGCAGGTGCGCGACCAAAGCGGCGATAGACCAGTAAATGCGCCAGTTCATGCGGCACGACTTCATCGATAAAAGGCTGTTGATTTTCCAGCAGCAAAACAGGATTCAGGCGGATTTGCCAGTGTTGCAGGTACGCACTGCCCGCGCTGGTGCCGCGTTGCTGGTAGGTGATTTCCGGCTCCGGATAATCGGTGCCAAAAAACTGGTTTGCCATCTGGAGTTTTTCCCGCAGGCAGCGCATAACGGCTTGTTGCAGGGCAATGGGGAGGCGTGAGGTTTTCATCTGGCGAAGGATAAATCTGGCGGGAGAGAGATGCAATACGGAATTCCTCCCCTTTGCAGGGGAGGAACGGCAGGCTTATTTATTGCTAACTCACTTACTTACCGATGTCGCGCAGGGCTTCGCCTTTCATCAGGTTGCGCTCGATGTGTTCCAGAGAGACGTTTTTGGTCTCAGGGATCAGCGCAATGGTGATGAAGATGAAGACCACGTTCAGCGCCGCGTACACCCAGAAGGTGTTGGCGTTGCCGAGGCTGTCGAGCATGGTCAGGAAGGTCGCGCCGACAATCATGTTGGCGATCCAGTTGGTTGCGGTAGACACGGTGATACCAAAATCACGGCCTTTCAGCGGCTGGATTTCAGAACACAGTACCCAGATCAGCGGACCGGCACTCATGGCAAAACCGACGATGAACATCAGCAGCATGGCGATAGAGAAGTATTTCGCCGCATCAGATTCCACGCCGATATGCAGCATGGTACCCAGCACACCCATGCCAACGGCCATCACCAGGAAGCCCAGTTTCAGCGTCGGTTTACGGCCCCAGCGGTCAACCAGACCGATGGCAATGAAGGTCGCCAGAACGTTGACCAGACCGACGATAACCGTGCCCCACATCTGCTGAGAGGTACTGGCGAAACCGGCGATGCCGAAGATTTTTGGCGCGTAATACATGATCACGTTCATACCGGTGAACTGCTGCATCACCTGCAACAGAATCCCGAGGTAAACCGCACGACGGAAGTTTTTGTTGTTAACAAACAGACCCCAGCCGCTTTGTTTTACCTTCAGGCTTTCACGGATTTCATCCAGTTCACGTTTTGCCTGCTCGCTGGAATCACGCAGTTTTTCCAGGACGCGGCGCGCTTTGCCGTCATCGCCACGTGCGGCCAGCCAGCGCGGGCTGTCCGGCAGGAAGAAGACACCAATCAGCAACAGCAACGCAGGAATGGTGATGATACCCAGCATCCAGCGCCATGCGCCGGTATAGCTGAATGCGGTATCAGAAAGATACGCCGCCAGAATACCGATGGTGATCATCAACTGGTACATGGAAATCATGCTGCCACGGATTTTCTCCGGTGCGATTTCTGACAGGTAAATCGGTGCGGTGTAAGACGCGATACCGACTGCCAGACCCAGCAGAACGCGGGCAACAATCAGGATTTCTGCATTGGGTGCAAAGGCGGAACACAGTGAACCGATAACGAACAGAACCGCGCCAATCATCAGGCTGTATTTACGTCCCAGGCGGAAGTTCAGCCAGCCGCTGCCGACAGCACCGACGGCGGCACCAAACATCATGGAACTGACAACCCATTCCTGTTGATGGTTTGTGATCTGGAAGTCATGGCTGATAAAGGGCAGGGCACCAGCGATGACGCCGATATCTAAGCCGAACAGCAGTCCGGCAAGTGCAGCGAGAAAACAGACAAAGAAAGTGACGCTTTTGTTCGAGCGTTTTCCTTTGGTGGAAGTTGAGTTGTTCATCCGGTCTCCAAAATAGTGCAATCGTTTTGAGTTGTAATAATGCTTAGGCTGTTATGTTATTAACCCTGTACACAGCTTAACGTGAACCCGGTCACAGTGTTGTAATCGTTTACACTAATAGGTGTGATTGGGCGTCTTGTTTTTGAAGGGTTTCAAACGGATAGCGTAACAGGAAGGGGATGTGCCGGAGAGTAATAGCCTGAAAATTGATTTATATCAATCAATACTGTGTATCAAACTTTTACATATACAAATAACTAATTAATTTATAACAAGTTATGTTCTGTAACCGTTTTCATTCAGGCCGTTATCTGACAGGGAAATTTTCCACTTCCTGCTTTTGAGTGTAATCGTTGAAATACTCGATTCGGACATTTTCAGAGGAAACTGAAGCCGGTAGGGCGGATGAAAGTGTGAAAGGTTTGCCTGGATAGACGTTTTTCTTCAGCTCCTGCCACTGACAGCGGGCCTCTTTTTTATCGCTGTCACACTGGCCGATACGCTGCACCACCAGATGAATATTGCCGGTATTGGTGATTTGTTGACGTGATGCATCCCAGCCCAGTCTGGCGATGGGTTTTGCAGGCGGCACCATGACTACTACGCCCCAGACAATGGTCAGGCTCAAATCGCTGCTGAAATTTTGGTCGCTGGCAGTGCTTTTGAATTCTTCCGGAGTCATTGACTGAAAATGCACGCGGTAGATTTTTTCTTCGTTGCTTTCACCAAGGCCGACGATCCTGACCGGCTGGCTGTTACCGGCAGGCAAGCCAAATTTCAGCGGTGATACCACCAGGCTGTTTTGCGCGCCTTGCGGTGCGGGTGTCTCGTTTTCTTCTGCGGTGCCCGGATTGTGAACTTCGGTGATTTTTCCCTGAATATATTGCGTCGTTTCACTTTTTGAACTGATGACCAGTGCCGCAGCATGCTGCTCATTAAGCATCACTTTCATCGGAGAAACGGTGATATTGGCAAAACACAGGGCAGGCATTGCCAGCATCAGCAACGGGAGTATTTTCATAGCTGAGACGGGTAAATTCCTTTGTGTCATATGTGTCGCCTTCGGGTGAAGTTAGTAAAGGGAGGTGGTGAAATTAAGCTTAAGTGTGCCCCGGTAATACCCGGCATTTTTACTGCTCACTGCTAAATATCCGGTACTGAGCTCGAGGGGCGCAGGGACACAGATAACGGGTTCCGGGATTCCGGGTAAATGTACCTGACGGATACGGGCCTGCTGTATTTTTGTCAGATTCATCTGGCGGGCACGGCTCACGGTTTGCAGGGTATTCGTATCAGGATTAAGCATATTGATCGTGTAATCCATGCGATCTCTTTCGTTGTTCGCATCACCACCCTGACGGACAATGGAAAAATTGATCCCCGAACGGTTACTCTGCCCGGTGAAGTCGTCGTCCAGGGTTAACATAAACGTGCTGCTGTTAGCGTTGTAACCATCATATAAACATACATCAATATTTGCGGTGCCGGTCACAGACACTTTGTTATTCCCTGTTCCGGGAAGCGGACGCATATTGAGGCTTACCAGCGGCGCGGCATTGCCAAATTCCGGTAAATAAATTTGCTGGTTATTATTGTCGGTGACATTGAGGGTAATATGGGCGTTCCAGTCTGCCAGTTTGAGGCGCGGATCCCATTGTGTAAGAGACATTTTTAACTCAGCTTTCCAGATGCCGCCAACAGGAAGTTTTTGTAATTCTGAAGAGGAAATGAAAGCACTTTCTTTTGTCTCGGAGATGCCGCTCCAAAATGCAGCCGCTGTAGATAAAAGATCGTCATAATCCCCTGATTTATGATATGCAGTGATATTGATAACCTGGGTTAAGCCGCTTTTTTGTTCTTTAAATTCTGTTGCCACCTGTGTATGCCCGTATCCATACCACTGCGGAGATGTTGCGCACTGGCCATTTGTTGGAGAACTGTTGGATACACATACCCAGGAGTTACGCCCCCATAAAGCCTGATTGCTTGTGTCGTAGCCGCCACTTTCATTCTTCCAGATGTCAATTTGCGAAGGTAAGCTGGATTTATCAAATGTTGCCGTAACCGGCGTATCACGTCCCGTGGGCTCTACCCGTTCAGCTCTTGTTGATTGCGCGGTTAACCCACTTACCATTATTAACAGGGCCACGATAAAATACGTTTTTGTCAGGTTCATGGTATTCGCCTGCCTAAAGCTGTGGAGTAAACGTCACGATCAGGTGCCCGGTATAATGCCCGGCTTGTTTGCTATTGATATCCAATGTTTTGGTGCTTAATTGCAACGGCGCCGGGACGCACAATACCGCCTGCGGGATCCCCGGAAGATGCACCGGCCGGACATGGGCGGTCTGAATATCCGGGATTACCAGATCTTCACCACGTTTCACGCTGACGTATTTGCCGTCGGGTGCCTGCATTTTCACGTAATAGTCGATACGGCCGGAATCCAGATTGACGTCGCCGTGGTCGGAATAAATAGAGAAATAGCCGCTGTTACGCTGAATCGTTCCCTGCTGTTGATCGTCAAATTTTAGCGTAAAGCTGGTACTGTTCGAGCCATAACCGTCGTATAAACACATATCCAGAGTAGCAGCGCCATTCATTTGCGTCTGATTACCACCGGTGCCTGGCAGCGGGCGCATATTAAGGTCAACCCGTGGTGCGGCTTCACCAAATTCAGGTAAGTAGATTTGCTGGTTATTATTATCCGTCGCGTTAAGTGTGATATGCGCTGTCCATCTTGCCAGGTTTTTCCCGGGCGACCATTGCCACAAGTCCAGAGCCAGCGTGCCTTCCCAGATCCCGCCGACGGGCAGTTTTTTTAACTCAGCAGAGGTAATGTAAACACTTAAAAACTGTTCGCTCCCGCTCCCCGCTGAATCAGCAGAAGTGACCTGAAATTTGCCGTTCTCACCAGCATGATAACCTTCGAGATTAATGACTGCCTGTAAACCTGTCCTTTTTTCTATGAACAGGGTCGGGATGGATGTCGTCCCTCCCGCACCCCAGTCACCCTGAGAATTTTTTGCTTCACCACTTTTACATTGTCCGGTAGAAGGCGATGTATTAGATAAGCAACGCCAGTTATTCCTCCCCCATAATGACGGGTTATCCGGGTTAAATCCCCCAGATTCATGATTCCAAATATTAAAATTTGATGGTGATGATGAAAGATCATAATTAACGCTAACACTTGTATCGCGGCCAGTGGGTTCAACCACAGCCGCGTACGCATAAGATGTTATTAAAAGCTGAGCACTTACTAAGAGCAGTGTCGAAATTATAGATGCAGAGAGTTTCATTTTATTTCCCGGCGAGTTTCAGGCAGATCAGAAGACTGAACTGTTTTGCAGAGCGTTTTCCCGACATAGCGCACCACATCACGGTTTGATTGCACGGTAACCGCACACTGATAGTTCTGATTGCCATTACGAACATACAGGTTCTTCGCTAAAGACGTCATTTCTGCGGTAAAGCCGCCATCTTCTGAGCTGCTGTAGGCATTCGCATTGAGCATGTTGCCGCCACTGAGCGGTTCGCCCGTGCTGGTAACCAGTTGTCCGACATAGGTGTAATGAGATTCCATCGTGACTTCGCGTACTTTCATTTTCCCCGGCAGCAGGAATAAGTTCTGGCTACCTGCACCCTGGGTAATGCTGGCCTGGCTGCCGGTGCTGACATCACGACTTTCGTTCACAGAGACTTTACCTTCTTCAAAACCGGTCACCGGGAACAGGGCTTTGCTGTTCTGTTTCATTTTGGTGGCACCGCCGCCCTGAACCGAAACGTCGATCAGTGCATCGTCTGCCGCATCGGGTTCTTCTTCGCTGCCTTTCACTTTCACTGCGACTGCTGCGCCCGGAGAACCCGTACCGCCCGGCCCCCAGAAGAAGCCAGATTTAGACACTGCGACGGAAGAACTGTAGCTGCCGGTGACAGCACCCTGATGGGTCTGTTGCTGGTTGTCATAGCTGTCAGAAACCGTCATTTCGCCGTCGCCATACTGACCATTAAGACGCCCGTGAACCGCGGCGTTGGCGTTATCGGTATCCGTGCCGCCGACATCAATCCCCAGCTCGCGCTCGTTATTGCTGCCCCAGTCCCAGTTCTGACTGGCGTTGTAGGTCATCTGCGCATCGCCATTCTGGCTGCCCTGATAATCCGTACTGAAAGAGGTATTGCTGCTGCGTAATTGCGCATCTTTTGGCGTGTTGCGTGACAGGGAGAAACCCACGTAAACGCCCTTGTCGTTATCACTGGCACTGCTGCTTTCACGGCGGTATCCGCCAAAGCGCGTGGTGATGGTCATCTGCTTCCAGTTGAAGCTTTTGTTCAGGCTCAGTTGCACCGTGTTGGACGTGCTCTGCGATTCGGTGTTGTTGATCATATTGTCTTCAAAGGGCTTTGAAGGATCATATGACGACGTGTCCGGCGAAAGGCTGGTGTTTTTATTGTAAGTGTAGCCCAGTGAGGCGGACCAGCCTTTGACCGGCACGGAAAGTGTGGCGTTCACCGATTCGTAACAGCCAATATCGGCGTAATCATTCTCATCGACATTGGCGCTGGTGCAACTTTTGCCGTAAGCCGCGTTGCGATATACGCTCATGGAGAAACCGTCGTTATAACTGATTTGCTCCACGTTACCTTTCGAACCGTCGGTGCCGCTGAACACATTGGCCTGCATATCCAGCACGCCGTCGATCAGTTTGCCGTTAAAACCGTGTGTCCATTGCACGCCCGCTTCACCGTAATTTTCATTATCGGTATTGGCGATACCTGCTGTCGCTGTCAGTTCGGCAAAAACCGGCAGACGCGCCCCGGCCTGCATCACCGGCTGGCGAGATGTGCTGCTTTGGTCATCGTCACTGGTGGAACTGACGACTTTGTTATCTGCCGTTTCACCTGCCTGTATAAACCACTGCAGATGCCCGTCACCGATCCCGCCCGTTTTGGTAAAAGGCTGAGTGTCGGTGCGCACGAGCTGGTTATTTTCATAAATTCGCAAGGTGACCGCATAACTGCCGCTCGGGAAGTTGCCGGTATCGAGAGTATTCGAGCCACTATTCAGATAGAAAGTGCCGAGTAACTGGTTGCCACGGTAAGCATCGACGCGGGATTTGCTGGAAAGCAAGACCACTAATGGCGAGCCTTTGCTGGCTTCTTCAAGATTCAGATAGCTCAGGGAACTGCCCGCGCGAACACCGTCGATGGCGTTCAGTGGCAGCAGCGAGAAGCTGATATTCCCGCCGAGATTGCTGGAAAGGTCGCGTGAATCCATGCGTCCGGCCTGCACGTAATGGCGCTTGCCCAGACTCTGGCGGAAATAGAGATCATCGACAGACACCGTCTGGCTGTCGCTGTCATCACTTTTGTAAGAATCCAGCGACCAGTCAAAACCGACATAACCGTTGGTCAGCACACCTAATGCGCCGGAGCCCTGTAATGACAGGCTCTGGTACTCATCTTGCGCCGCGATGTTAAGCGTTTGCTGATGAATCAGGGCATTTTCAGTTTGTGCGGTAGGGGTGTAATAAAGGGCTTTTTTCCCGGCATCTGGCACCAGCTTTTTGCTGACAAAGACGTCGGCCGCGCTGTTGTTTTCATCATAGATCAGGGCAAGGGAATCGGTTTCCAGATAACCACAGCCTTTGGCATTGGCGTTACTGCCGCAGGCCAGATTGCCGTGACGTGCCAGCGGCGCGGACAATGCTGTCAGCATCTGTTGATACTCAGGCGTACCGGCTTTCAGCGGAAGATTTAAGGCTTTCAGTACGCCTTGCGGATCTTTGAATTGCACCGTTTCCAGCGTGACGCTGGCTTCATATAATCCGGCAGACTGGCCGAGTAAATTAACATTCAGCCAGACGTTCTGACCGGAGACCAGTTCTTCAAAGCCGGGCGGAACGTCAGAGCCCGCCAAAGCAAGATTGCTGAACAAAGCAAAATGAATTGCCAGAAAGCAAAGTGAGACTTTCAGATTGGGTTTCATTATTTTCCTTTATTCAAAAATCTGGAGAGGAGAAAAGAATCGGCCTGATTAACAGGCCGATGAGGAATGACTTAGGAGGAATGAACGCTTATGGCGTTTCAGTTGCCTGAGTCAGGACAACGCTGACCACACCGCTGTAGTTACCGGAAGCAACCGGTGCCTGAGTGGTCTGGCTGACTTTCAGAGGCTGAATGATGGAACCATTTGCGGTATCGCCATTCGGGAACAGGGTAGTTGCGGCCATGGTCTGCTGAGCCTGAGTCAGGGTCAGGTCGCCATATTTCACGGTCAGTGGGATATTTGCGTTGGTCCCTACGGTATCCATTAATTGCGGAGTACCTGCCAGGTTGATGTTTACGTCTTTCTCTGCATCGTTAGAGAAGATTTTAGTCATCTGGGTAACAGGTTGCAGACCCACGCCTGGCATATAACCCATTTCCATCGTTGAAGGTAATACTTCGCCGGTGTCAGTGGTCATATCCAAAGTGGCATCAACGTTTGCAGTCACAGTAATATCTTTCTGTACAGCAGAAGCATTAATGGCGAAGCCCATGATTGCAGTGACCAGCAATGGTTTGATAATTGATTTCATTTTAAATTCCTAATTAAGAAGATGCATATTGCTATGCTGGGTTTATAACGAGAGTTATTCTTTATGCGAAATAATGAATTTTATTTTGCACTGAATTCTTTTACGCCAACGGTTTTATCGGTCCAGTTGGAATATTTCACCTTCACCACGCTATAATTAGCGCCTTTAAATAAGGCAGGATCTAATGTGGCGTGCTGATTTGGGTAAATGCTGTTTTTAACCGGTTTGCTCCATTTGCATCCATCATCAGTGTGTTGCTGAGGACATAAACCGATACTGTTAATTTTCAGATGAATATTGCCGGTGTTGCTGACCACGCGGCTTGACGGGTTCAGCGTGAAGTCCAGCCTCGGCGCGGCAGGCGGTACGGTAACCAGTACGCCCCAGATCATGCTGACGCCGAGTTTGACCGGGCTTTTTGCTTCACTTTTATTATTATTGCTGTTCAGTCCCGGCACCCCTTCGAAATAAACGCGATACGCTTCTTCGGTTTGCGGAGGCTGAATATTAATCAGACGTATAATTCGGGTCGTGCCGGGAGCCAGTCCGAATTTCTCCGGTGTGACCACAATACCGTTTCCTGATGACTGACTGATTGTGGTTTCATTTTCCTGCGGCGTTGCCGGGTTATTAATTTTCTTTACTGTTGTTTTGACATATTCCGTATCGGCGGAGTTTGTGGTTACGCTTATTTGTGCGCCGCCGCTTTTCTGCATCGGGACCGAAATAGGATAGACGCTTATTCCTGCAAATGATGCTGCTGATAAAAGTAATGGGGTGGCCGCTAAAATCATTGTCCATGATTTTAATTTCATTAATTGCATTGTCATTTTCTCAATGTTTAATAAGTCTCTATCCTGAAGAAGATGTCGTTAATTCCCTTTGAGTAAATATTTGTCTGGATGCTTTCGATGGGGTGAATAATAGATTCAATGAATGTTCAGGTCAATGACATAGAAATTAGCTATTTGTGTTATTTGTTTCGGTATAAATGATATTCAACACAAATATAACAATTGGGGCGATTTTCACCCTGCTGATAATGAAAGGATTTTATGCGCAATTTTGTTTTTATTATCGGAATTGTTAAATAAAAGAGGGCGGTTAAATCTAATATTACGTATATCTTCATGCTGCATTAAGTAAAGTGCATATAAAGAGTATTTAAAAATTCATCATTAAAATCATTGAGATAAAAACCCGTGTTGGCTTGTCGTTATTAGGGGTTCAGGTATTGAAATGGCGAAAGGGAAGCGATCAGAAACGAAATGGAAAGGTGAGGGCAATAAAAAACCCCGTTTGCGGCGGGGTTTGAGGTTTTTTACGAGGCGCGGGTTTCTTATAAACCGGCGGCTTCGCGCAGCTGGGCTGCTTTGTCGGTTTTTTCCCATGGGAAGTGCTCACGACCAAAGTGACCGTAGGCAGCGGTTTCTTTATAGATCGGGTGTAACAGATCCATCATCTGGATCAGGCCGTATGGACGCAGATCGAAGAACTCGCGCACCAGCAGGGTCAGCTGTTCGTTAGAGACTTTACCGGTACCGAAGGTTTCCACCATGATGGAAGTCGGTTCAGCCACGCCGATGGCGTAAGACACCTGGATTTCACAACGGTCAGCCAGACCGGCCGCCACGATGTTTTTCGCCACATAACGGGCGGCGTAAGCGGCTGAACGGTCAACTTTAGACGGATCTTTACCGGAGAACGCACCGCCACCGTGACGGGCCATGCCGCCGTAGGTATCCACGATGATTTTACGACCGGTCAGACCGCAGTCACCCATCGGGCCACCGATAACAAAACGGCCAGTCGGGTTGATGTGGTATTTGGTACCGGCGTTCAGCCATTCTGCCGGCAACACAGGTTTGATGATTTCTTCCATCACCGCTTCCTGCAGATCTTTCAGCGCGATGTCTTCAGAGTGCTGAGTAGACAACACTACGGCATCGATACCGACGATTTTGCCTTCGTCATACTGGAAAGTGACCTGGCTTTTCGCATCAGGGCGCAACCATGGCAGGGTGCCTGATTTGCGCACTTCTGCCTGACGCTGCACCAGACGGTGTGCGTAGGTCACAGGAGCAGGCATCAGCACGTCGGTTTCGTTGGTGGCATAACCAAACATCAGACCCTGGTCGCCCGCGCCTTGTTCCAGCGGATCAGTACGGTCAACGCCCTGATTGATGTCCGGCGATTGCTTACCGATAGCGCTCAGGACTGCGCAGGAATTGGCATCGAAACCCATGTCAGAATGGATATAGCCAATTTCACGAACAGTCTGACGCGTGATTTCTTCAACGTCGACCCATGCGCTGGTGGTGATTTCACCGCCAACCAGGACCATGCCGGTTTTGACATAAGTTTCACATGCAACACGTGCTTTTGGGTCTTGCTCTAAAATCGCGTCAAGTACGGCATCAGAAATCTGGTCCGCGATTTTATCTGGATGTCCTTCCGAAACGGATTCGGACGTGAAGAGGTGTTTAGCCATTATGTTCTTTACCTTACATACGACGGGTTAGATATCACTGCATAGCACTGGGGAGACTGGCAGATGAGGAGCGAAGCTCGCCATTGTCGCAATGCGTCCTGCATGTCCCCATTAGGCAAAGCCTGAAGCAGCTTCATAGTTAACCCGATAGACGGATTAACATCTGGACGGCTATTTTAGGATAGCAGGCGTTCTGAATGCCAGTCATTTTTGTGACAGAGTTAGTGTTATTGTGCGGGATTCCAGTGATATTCACGGTCTGAAACTATTTGTACTGCATTTTCATTTTGCAATTACAGCGGGTTGCCGGTATAAACGGCGCGCGCTATGCACATTTCTGTAGGCCCTATAGAAGCAGCGTATTCCAGTAATTACTGTTTTCTCAGCTCGAATGCCCGCGGGTGATGCGTGGCACGTGTGGAGGTGGTTAGTTTAATGACCCACTTTTTACCGTTTGTAACATTTCAACAGCATCCCCTGCAGCCTTTATTGCGTTCTGCAGCACTTCTTTCAGACCCTCATTTCGAAAAGCGTCTGTCTTCTTTGCGATGTTTCAGACAGCCTGACTATAGACAGGTCAGTCCCCGACATCGGTACGCTACTCAGTAACGTCCGGTTTGCGTGAACATCGCCATCCCGACATATAACTGATGTAGCCTGCAACCTCCCGGGGCATTCACCCCTGATTTCTTCCGACTCGTCACACGGAGTCTAAAAACGTGTTTTACAATGATATGAGTGGAAAACAGTCCCGTGGCTGTGGCTTGCAGGTTTTTATCCTGTCCGAAAGCCAGCCTTGCGGGTTGTTCTCACCTGTTGTTACTGCGATAGTGGCTGGCCATGTTGTCAGTATAGAAAGAGGATTTACCTATGTCTGATGACATCCAGTCCCACCGTCCGTCACTCGCGGGCGATACTGTTTCTTTGCGCTCCATGCAGGAGGTTGCCGTGAACGATCGTGATGCCAGCAAGATGCTGCGCACTTACAACGTTGCCTATTGGGGTAACAATTATTATGACGTCAACGAACTGGGCCACATCAGTGTCTGCCCGGATCCTGACGAGCCTTCTGCCCGTGTTGATCTGGCACAACTGGTTAAGGATATGCGTGAGCAGGACGGTCAGCGTCTGCCGGCACTGTTCTGTTTCCCACAAATTTTGCAGCACCGTCTGCGTTCGATTAACGCCGCGTTCAAACGTGCGCGTGAATCGTTCGGTTACGAGGGTGACTACTTCCTGGTGTACCCGATTAAGGTGAACCAGCACCGCCGCGTGATCGAATCGCTGGTGGAATCCGGTGAACCGTTGGGTCTGGAAGCCGGCTCGAAAGCCGAGCTGATGGCCGTTCTGGCACACGCCGGGATGACCCGTTCCGTTATCGTCTGTAACGGCTATAAAGACCGCGAATATATCCGTCTGGCGCTGATCGGCGAAAAACTCGGTCACAAGGTGTATCTGGTTATCGAGAAGATGACTGAGATTAAACTGGTGCTGGAAGAAGCCGAACGTCTGAACGTGATCCCGCGTCTGGGCGTGCGTGCACGTCTGTCTTCGCAGGGTTCCGGCAAATGGCAGTCCAGCGGCGGCGAGAAATCCAAATTTGGTCTGGCGGCGTCTCAGGTGCTGCAACTGGTCGAAATGCTGCGCGAAGCAGGGCGTCTGGAAAGCCTGCAACTGCTGCATTTCCATCTGGGTTCGCAGCTGGCGAATATCCGCGATATCTCCACCGGTGTGCGTGAGTCCGCGCGTTTCTACGTCGAACTGCACAAGCTGGGCGTCAACATTCAGTGCTTCGACGTCGGCGGCGGTTTGGGTGTGGATTACGAAGGCACCCGTTCACAGTCTGACTGCTCCGTGAACTATGGCCTGAACGAATATGCCAACAACGTCATCTGGGGTATCGGCGACGCCTGTAATGAACATGGTTTGCCGCACCCGACGGTGATCACCGAGTCTGGCCGCGCCGTGACCGCGCACCATACCGTGCTGGTCTCCAACGTGATTGGCGTTGAGCGCAATGAGTTCAAAGAACCGGTAGCGCCTGAAAACGATGCGCCGCGCGCCTTAGGCAGCATGTGGGATACCTGGAACGAGATGCACGATCCGGAAAACCGCCGCTCCTTGCGTGAATGGCTGCACGACAGCCAGATGGATTTGCACGACGTCCATTCGCAATATGCGCACGGGATTTTGGATCTGACCCAGCGCGCCTGGGCGGAAGACATCTACCTGAATATCTGCAATAAAATTCAGGCTCAGCTGGATCCGAGCAACCGCGCACACCGTCCGATCATCGACGAATTGCAGGAACGTATGGCGGATAAACTGTACGTCAACTTCTCGCTGTTCCAGTCTATGCCGGATGCGTGGGGTATCGATCAGCTGTTCCCGGTACTGCCGCTGGAAGGTCTGGACAAACCGCCGGTTGGCCGTGCGGTGCTGCTGGACATTACCTGCGATTCCGACGGCACTATCGATCATTACATCGACGGTGACGGCGTGGCAACCACCATGCCAATGCCGCCGTACGATCCGGAGGATCCGCCGGTACTGGGCTTCTTTATGGTCGGCGCGTATCAGGAAATCCTCGGCAACATGCATAACCTGTTCGGCGATACCGCGGCGGTGGATGTGTTTGTGTTCCCTGACGGCAGCATTGAAGTGCAGCAGTCTGATGAAGGCGACACGGTTGCCGACATGCTGGAATACGTGCAACTGGATCCGAATGTGTTGCTGGCCCGTTTCCGCGATCAGGTGAAAGAAACCGATCTGGATGCAGAACTGCAGGCGCAGTTCGTTGAAGAATTTGAATCCGGTTTATACGGTTATACGTATCTGGAAGAAGACGAATAAGGCGGCGAAATAATACGCCGTGTTTCCGTCACAACATATGGCGAAGGGTGATCCCTTCGCCGTTTTTTTAATTATTCATAATTAACAACAAAAGTGCCGGTAGCCGAGAAACTTCCCACCGAAATACTTTTGGAATCGCCGACTAGTTGCGCGTTAAACTGTAATTGTTTAGATGAAGGCATATTTAAATCTGTCACTGAGTAAATGGAATTAGTGTCGTTAGGTTTTAACTGGCTGCCAGAACCTGTGGTGATTTTCACCCCCACACCGGTTGCCGCATTTGACGTCACTGAATTACCCAATAACATATTGTTCCCCGGTGCGACAATGTTCGTCGTTACCCGGGTCTTAAACATATTCACATTTGTACAGCCTGAAGCATTAAGACTGAATTTCATCACGCTGGTAGCACCTGAATTGACTTTTGCTGCACTGTAATCCCCCAGCGGGATGGTACCGCCGCCCACACTACTCACCAGAGAAGTACAGGTTGGCGTTTTCACCGGGAAGGAGAAACTACTCATATCCAGGCTGATGCGATGATTGTCAGTATCCTCATTACCTACTCTGAAAGCGCCGATATACCCTGGGGTAGCCGGCTGAATGGAGGTCACGCCACTGGGAATACCGGTAAACTGGGGTGTCTGAAAAAGCACAATATAGTAATCATACCATTGCCCCCAATCCATACTACTTTCCATGTCTTCAGTGTTCATTGCCATCCTCTCACTTGAACCGTAAAAATAAGGCATGAAAGCCTTAATGTTGCCGGCGCCACCAGTGCCTCTGATTTGAACTGAATAAAGGATCCCCGGGATATTGGTAGCATATAACCCCGCAGTGGGGGAAACATCTGAATAATAGCCAGTCTGAGAAACGGCGCCTGCTATGCCATATAAAATCTCACCGGAATCTCCGGCGCGACAATCAGTACGGGCACTCTTCGTTGTGGTTGCTTTTTGATTTAAGTCCGTAATCATTTGCGTACTGGTCACGTGCGGTAGCAGAGAAACCACAGAGCCGGAAAAGCTTAATGTTGCGGTGTAGGGGGCATCCTTGAAATAACATTCTTTTGCCGCATCAGCCGGTTTAACGATTAAACACCCCGTTAGTACTAATAAAGCAATAAAAGTGAATGCGCGGATGAAACGAGACGAACGTATAGATACCGAATTAAAAGATAAATGATTATTCATAGCTTACGCTCACTAATACTTTCGAGGTTACCTGACCGGCTGAGACAGCACCTGTATTCTGATAACGGGTATAAAAGTGATAGTCCGTTTTTTCAGCCACTGGCGTTGCGGCGTTCACCGGGAAACTCACATCGGAAGAACCGTCGGCCTCCAGTACATTGGTATTGTATTCCCGGGAAAAAATCACCAGACCCACGTTATTTGCGCCATCGGCGGAACCGTCTGTTTCGCTGATAAATACCTGTTTAGAGCCCGGTGCGAAATTACCTGACTGCGGGGCGAAACTGAAATGAACATTCTCGATCAGATCATTGCATTCGCTCAGGCTCAGGGTAAAAGGATAACCCCCCAACTGATCGGTCGGCAATATTGGCGAAGGCGGGGAACCCCGGTCGGAAAAATAATTGACACTGACCGTGGGCAAATGAATGGCACCGCCATTCTGTACCGTTAACTGACAGGTTGTCTCAAGAATATTGGCCTGAATATTCAGACTGAGATCATCTTGCGCACCAACGCCAAAAGAACACCCCGCAAGCAATAACGCGGATATCCGAAATAATATTTTATTTTTATTGGCCGGGTGGTTTGTCATAAGAATTCCGTTGATTTTATTCAGGTCATTTATTGATAGATGATCACAAATGTGATTGGGGCAATAAAACTCCCGGTAGTGACATCTGATATCGTGCGGCCTGCCGCAATCACCATTCGGGCATTCATATTCAACGTTGTGCCTGCCGGGGTAAGCGCGATGGTTTGTGGTGTGGCTCTGTTCGCACAACTAAATTGATTCCCGCTGTCGGGTGCATTGCGCCAGAGTTCGACCGCGGCGGCGGAGGCTGAGCCGCCGTTATTGGAAAAAGAATCACCATTTGAGTCCGCCCCCGAACATCCCCCTGACGTTGGGTTGGCCGTAATATCGGCCGATTTAACGCCCGAACAGGCACTAAAAACCAGTTTGAAAGGCTGTATTTTACTTTTCTGTTTCAGTTCCGATTTATAGACATCATTAAAGTTGATGGATGATGTCGGGGCGCCGGCGGCATTTTGAATCTGCGCGACGCAGGTGCCTGCTTCAATAGTGGACGTAAAGGTGGCCGTCAGATTTTCCGTTGGTGTGAGCTCAACCGCGTGCGCTGAAAATGTCATGAGGAATGCAGCCGGCAGCAGTAAAAAATTTTTAGGTTTCACGTTACTTTTCTCCATGCAGATCTTCTATAACCTGTGTTTTTCTACGTTATTCATAGTTAAAGTTAAAAGTGGCAACAGCACTGAAATTACCAGTTGTCCCTTTATTAGCTTGTGTTTCTTGCAGTCTTGAAATCAGGGCGACTTCTTTTGCATTGATTTCTGCGCTGCTCCAGTTAAGCCGCTGACTGTCATTTGTGGAGTTAATGACAAAAGGCTGGTTTGACGCTGAGGCGCGCGCAATAGAAACGCCCAAAAAGGAGGAGGAACCTTCACCTGAAGTCCCATTGATGAGTAACGTATTGACATAACTGGATGGCGTACCCCTGATGGTGGTTTTAATCGAGGTTATTCCCGCGGGGCATTCCACCATTTTTATCTTGAAGGTCGCGGTGGCGGCATTATCTCCGGCAATGATTTTATCTAAACTTACCTTTCCGCCGGAACCAATAGGAATAGTATTGTTGATGCCATTGCCTGAGCCGCCTTCCAGCTTCATTTCACACGTTGTTTCAATTATGTTGGCGCTAAAAGTAACATTGACATTTTGTGCGTAAACCGGTGCCATATTCATGCCGAAAAATAAGGCAGCGCATGGCGATAATAATGTTCTGTATTCCTTTATCATCTTTTTTCCTGTTTATTCTGTTTTCTCAGAAATCAATCTGTCATTTTACAAGCGATATTTTTTAACATGACCGTCAGGTTCACTTTTTCGGGGTTTTCTGAAATAGAGTAATTAATTTTACAGGATTGGTCAGACTCACTTCCCCAAACAACATGAAGTGTCCCTTTATCGTCAATACCACGAATGAAAGCTCTTCCGCCTTGTCCCATATTTCCGACGAGGATATTTTTATCATTAAAGACATCAGCGCCTAAAGGAATAAAACCGTTATCGGAACGCTGCAGTTCCATAATAACCGAGCGACCTTCATCAGTCTCGAAATTAACTAATACCACTGAACCACTGCGTGGATAGGTAATGGTGCTGGTGTTAACAATATTAACGTCCGTCTCCAGTGTGCTGATGTCCAGACCGACGTTGTTTTCCCGATAAGGCGAAAGATAAGGGGTGACCGCATACCCGTTACTGTCAATCCGGCCTTCACCCACACTCATTTTTGTGCCTTTTGCCCCTTTGGCTTTAACCAGCGCGAGCGTATCGGTGTCGTTGATATTTCCGGGAGCAAAAGTAATACCACCTGCATGAACCACCATGCCTCCGCTGGAACCAAATGAAGCCTGCCGTCCGCCGTCATCGGTTAAAGAGGCGGAAAGACTCATGGGGCCATACGCGCTGTTATAACTTCCGTATCCACCAATCTGATTTAAGCTTTGGGAATCAGCCAGTGAAGAGGAGGTGTTAACACTGTAGTTATAACGGTTATCCTCGCTGTAACCGCCTGCGCTCATATCCAGTTGCGACGTGCCCTTAAAGTCAGTGCTCAAGCCGGTATTCAGATTGGTAAATCCACCAGGACGTTTACCCAGCGCAAACAGATTTTCTAAAGGAATGCTCAGGCTAATATAAAGGCGGTTATCCTGATCGCCATTCTCGTTATAGTCACGCTGTAATGAAATGCTGTAGTTAATCCAGCGCCAGGCATTATTATATCCGAGAGAAAACTGCGAGGTTTTTTTACTCTGATTCCAGTACGACTCCCAACTGCCTGTCAGATAAAGCGAACCATAATCTTGTTCCGCATATTCCAGAGGCTGATTAATATTAATCTGAATCTGGTTTTTCATTCTGTCGTAGTTTTTAAACGTTTCTTCTTTATTCAAAGAATCATCATTCATCTCATCTTGCAGCGATGCCGCATCTTGCAGGCTCAGATAATCCTGTGTTGAGAACCGGTAAGCGGCCACATTCAGCGAGGTATTGGTTTCGGTTAACAGCTTATTATAGGAAATACGGTAGCTCTGACCTTCCATTGATTTATCGCTATCGATATCCGCGCGTGAGTGCGTAATATCAAAAGCAAATGCCCCGGCAGGGGTGTTCATGGCCAGTCCCGCTAATGCGGACACGTAATCGGATGACATCGCCTCAATACCGGCATAGCCCGTGAAGGTATTACTGATACCGTAATAGCCCGTCAGCACCGCCACGTCAGGGGAATTACCGGATGAACTGTCATTGAGTTTGCCGACGCCGATATCCCAGCGGGTATTACCGGGGCGCAGCATCTGCGTCACCGAAGAGTAGGGCAATGAAAACGTCCGTTTGCTGCCATCAGACTCTTCTACAGTCACGTCGATACTGTTGCCATAGCCGGTCGGATTGATGTCATCAATGACAAAAGGACCCGGTGGAACCGTCACTTCATAAATCACCGAACCACTCTGGCGGACCGTCACTTTCGCATTACTGTTTGCTGTACCACGGATCACCGGCGCATAGTTGCTCGCTGAACCCGGCTGCATGCGGCTGTCACTGAATATCCGAAATCCTCTCAGACTGATCGAATCAAAGGTGTCGCCCTGGGTGTAGGTATCGCCCAGCACGAACTGGGCTTTTAACGCGGTAATATCGTGCTGAACATAAGCATCCTGACTGGAATAGGTGACACCGTTTTCCTGGTCCCAGTTGGTTGACCCTCTTGCACGAAAACGCCAGCCGGCAAAGTTCGCACCGTAATTTAAACCGCCGTATGCACTGTCGCGGGAATCCCCGTCAGCGGCAGAACGGTAGGCGTTAAAATCGTACGACAGCATGAACGCGGTGATGCCTTCTTCCCACAGGGCCGGATTCACATAACCGGCGGGATGTTTGGCGAGATAGATTTGCGGAACCGTGATATCCAGTCGCTGTTCGGCGGTATCAAACCGGACCCGTGAACCGCTCAGTTTGTTACTGAGATCCTCACAGGAAGCGGCGTTTTGCCCGGCGTCTTGCGGACTGGTGTCCGGCGCGTCGGCGTTTTCCAGAAGAATATCGAGCTGTTCAAGGAGTTTTGGCGTCAGGCAGGCGCTGGCCGTGGCGCTGCCATTATCGATAAAAGTGACTTTTGTATTGAGTTTCAGCGTGCCATTCACAAAAATGCCGACGCTATAAATACCCGGAATAATGGGATTCCCTTTGCTGAAACGCCGGGTATCTATTTTGTCACTGTCCAGTGTGTTGTAGAGAAACTGGCTGTCAAATTCTACCGTTTCATCTTCATCCGCAGTGACATCCTTTGCCGCCACGGTTTCCGCCACGGATAACGGCGACCACAAGGCCATCACGCCCTGAGTCAATGGAAGCAGTAATAATCCACTTATAATTTTATTTAATTTCATCATATTACTGGCTTTCTAATGGAATGACGCTTCGGATGTGTTTTGTTTAAAGCGAAAAGTCGTGATTGATATTTCCGCCGTAATCACTGATGGCGGAATAGGTTATTTTCCCTGCGCTGACCGGCTGGCTTAATCCGTTGACTTTCATCAGCTTCGACGAACCTGGCGCAACCATATTTTTTTCAATGTCATACTTACTGCCATTGGCATTGAGGGTCGCTTCATTCACCGTGACAAAATAAGGAGAGGCATTGTTAACCTCGGTAAATACCTGCTGATCCTTTTTGACGATTTTCCATGTCAGGGCCGTCGCCGCTTCTGAAGGCGATCCTTTCAGTCCTTCCGGACGATAAAAGACTTTGATGCGCGTACGGAAAGCCAGCTGAAGTAAATTCTCATCGGTAGTGCTTTTCGCTTTAGGGGGGATTTCAAGCACATTAAACCAAAAGATACTTTCTTTATCTTGTGGCAGGTTTCCGCCAAGACTGGCAATTTTAATAGTCTGGCCCTGTTTGGCATTCATGCGAGAAATAGGTGGCGTCACCAGAAAAGGAATTTTCATCTCCTGCGGATTAATATCTTCACGACCGTCATCCATCCACGCCTGCACCAGCAACGCTTTCTCGCCACGGTTATCCAGTTTTACCGTGACCTCTTTTGCCTGAGCAGGATAGATAACCCGGGTGCCGGAGATAACAATATCTGCACTGGCATCAGATGCAATAAATCCCAGCATTGCCAGACTGCATGCAATAATTTTTTTAGCAGATATAAAATTCATAGTTCCCTCTGGATAATTTTATAATAAAAGCGCGCCACCTCTCTGCCGGTGGCTCGCTTAATCATTCGCTAAACAGCGATAATGTTTATTCGTAAGCCATGGTGAAGGTGACGTTAGTATTCACTTTACCTGCATGAACCGAGTTGCTTTCAGACCAGTCAGCGCTTGGAACGTAAGCCGCTTTATAGGCAAACACACCACGTCCGTCGGCCAGGGTGACGCTTTGTGGCACATCAGTCGGATCACCGACCAGTACCTGGTTCACGTTGGTTGTCGTGTTGTTGTACAACGCAACACTGACGTTTTGCGCCGAGCCAGAGACCGTGGAGTCAGGTTTCAGCGTGCCATTAGACAATTCGGCAAACTGCTGAGAAGAGAAGCTGACGGTCGCTTTGGTCACGGATTCTCCACAGTCGTTCAGCATCAGTTCGAACTCTTTCGCCCCGACACCGCCCGCTGCCAGCGTGGTGGCATCCACCGCGGCTTTGGTGACAACAGGCATAGAAATGGTCACGTTATTGGCGGCAATACCGTTATTGGTGGTGATTTCGCACGTGGTATCAGATACCGCGCCATCAAAGGTAATTAACCCGATATCGGCTGCTTGTGCAGATAGGCTGCCGAACGCCAGACAAAATACGGATAAAGGGAGAAGCGTATTAATCTTTTTCATGAAATGTCCTTTTCATTATTAAAATAACAAAGGTATTAAATAAAGGGATAGTAATTAAATAAGCTTTTAACGGCTTATTGGTGTTGGAGTGTAATTCCCGTTGATATTGAGATCAAATTGAAATTAATGTGATATAAATGTAACTAAATAATTCTTATTGGTTGTTCAGAATAAGTAAACCCAATTTAATGATTAAGTTTTTACTATTGAGTTTTGTTCTTTCGGTCGTTATTAATTATCAGATTAAGAGATCTTGAGGATCAGTTTATTTAATTGAAGTGGAAATCCCGCCAGAAACACCTATCAAAATATATGATGTGTAACGCTTTACGATCTATGAGAATGATAAACAAATTGTGCTATTGGCTGTGAATTAAGACAACGGGTGATGAGTTGTGTGAATAATAAACAAGGCGCAGTAAACGGCCGGGAGGTGGGAACATCGGGGAAAAGAAAGGCACCCGCAGGTGCCTGAATGATTAACGCAGTGATATCACGCGCCGGTGACGGCGTATGCGTGACAAACTCTGGCGTTATTTACCTTGTGCAATGCGTGCCTTGATATGGTCAGCGCGTTCCTGAGAGGGCGGATGCGAGCTGAATAAACTCTTCTCGCTGCTGCCGCTCATTTTTGCCAGCTTCTCAAAACCGGTCACCAGGCCTTGTGTTGGCAGGCCGCGTTTTTTCAGCAAGTCATAGGAATAATCATCCGCATCAGATTCCTGTTTCTGTGAGAATTGTGCGTTGATGAGTTCTTCACCCAGATCTGCCAGTTGGGTACTGGAAAGTTGCCCGGCAATGCCACCGGCTGCGCCCGCTGCATTGTGCGCGGCAGAAGCACTGTACGCGACCTGCATGGCTTTTTTGCTGTGACCGAGCGCGACGTGCCCCATTTCATGCCCCAGTACGCCTTCGACTTCGTCATCCGTCATCAGATCCATCAGACCGCTGTAAACGCGGATACAGCCGTTGGCCATCGCCCAGGCGTTGACGTCACTGGTGAGATAGACTTTATAGTTAGCCGGTCTGCCGTTGATGTCATTACCGAGATTTTTGGCAATTTTATTCAGACGTTTGGTGTATTTGCTTTTTGATGAGGCGATTTTAGATTCCGCGTCCAGTGCTTTACACGATCCTTCGGTCATATTGATGACGTCCTGATCGGTCAGCGTTGCCGCTTTATAGGCATCTGAACCGGATTTCATTAATGCATCCGTATTGAGTGAGCCGTTCTGACAGCCCGTTAATAATACGGCAACGCTTAACGCGATTGAGGTAATACGAAAATTCATAATCCATCTTCCTTTGACAGTTAAATGATACAGCGCAGGAAGAATAACCAAACAGGACAAGTAAGCGAGGGAAATACAGCGGGACGTAATATTTTCAGATTCTGTGCAGTGGCGCTTTCTGTTTTACGGAACATGCAGAAATAACTTTCTGAATAAAAAAGAGATACACCTGATGATGCATCTCTTCCTTTATCATTATTTCCCGGCAGCAATTCGCTCGCGGATGTGTTTCGCCCGCGCTTCTGAGGAAGGGTGGTCGTCAAACCAGCCGATGCTGCTTCCCTGATCCAGTTTAGCCAGCTTATCAAAACTGGTTGCCAGACCGGTCGGATCGATACCGCGTTTTTTCAGCAGGTCGAAAGAGTAATCGTCCGCTTCTGATTCCTGTTTCTGTGAGAACTGCGCATTAACATATTTTTCGCCCAGATCAGCCAGCTGTGATTGCGACAATGTGGCACTGACACCGCCGAGGGACGAAATCGCAGATCGCGCCGCCGTCGCGCTGTACGCCACCTGCATGGCTTTGCGGGTATGACCGAGTGCGACGTGGCCCATTTCGTGGCCGAGCACGCCTTCCACTTCATTGTCGTTCATCATGTCCATCAGACCGCTGTAAACGCGGATACAGCCGTTCGCCATTGCCCAGGCGTTGACGTCTTTAGTCAGATACACCTTATAGTTGGCCGGCGTGCCGTTGATATTATCGCCCAGCGCTGCCGAGATTTTTTTCAGGCGTTGTGCATATTCACTGCTGTCGGGCGCAATTTGTGCCTTTTTATCCATTTCTTCACAAGACTGCACGCTCAGCGTTTTGACGTCGGCATCGCTCAGCGTATACGCCTGATAAGCCTGCGCGCCGGATTGCATTAAGGTATCGGTATTGACCGTGGCACAGCCGCTGACCAGCGTGGCTGCAAACAGACTTAACATAACTGGATGAAATTTCATCAATTCAGGTTCCCAAAGAGAGTATACAAAACGGAAAATTTGGACCGAAAAAGGCCCTTACTGTAAGGATAGCGTTAAGGTAGGTTTTTCGCAGCGCGCGATCTATAGTGTAAGTCCGAAAAAACGCACTGATTTAAAAGCGGATTTCGTGAACTTAATCACGAGAGTGATTAGAGATTGCCGTTTTAATGCCGAGTCTGAGAAAATGACTTTCTTGACTGCTTTTTTAATCCGACCTGGAGTAGAACATGTCCTCTCGTAAAGAGCTTGCGAACGCTATTCGCGCACTTAGTATGGATGCCGTGCAGAAAGCGAATTCCGGCCACCCTGGTGCCCCTATGGGCATGGCAGACATTGCCGAAGTGCTGTGGCGCGATTACCTGAACCATAACCCGACAAACCCGCACTGGGCTGACCGCGACCGCTTCGTGCTGTCCAATGGTCATGGTTCTATGCTGATTTACAGCCTGCTGCACCTCACTGGCTATGATCTGCCGATGAGCGAACTGGCGAACTTCCGTCAGCTGCACTCCAAAACCCCGGGTCACCCTGAATACGGTTACACCCCTGGCGTTGAAACCACCACCGGTCCGCTGGGGCAGGGCATCGCCAACGCCGTCGGTTTTGCTATCGCAGAACGTACGCTGGCTGCACAGTTCAACAAACCAGGTCATGACATCGTCGATCACCAGACTTATGCATTCCTGGGCGATGGCTGCATGATGGAAGGCATTTCTCACGAAGTGTGTTCTCTGGCCGGTACCATGAAACTCGGCAAACTGACCGCGTTTTATGATGACAACGGGATCTCCATCGACGGCCACGTAGAAGGCTGGTTCACCGATGACACCGCGGCACGTTTCGAAGCGTACGGCTGGCACGTTGTGCGTCACGTTGATGGTCACAATCCTGACGCCATCAAAGCGGCTATCGAAGAAGCACATAAAGTGACCGATAAGCCATCCCTGCTGATGTGCAAAACCGTGATCGGTTTCGGTTCACCGAACAAAGCCGGTACTCACGATGTACACGGCGCGGCGCTGGGTGCTGCTGAAGTGGCGGCAACCCGTGAAGCACTGGGCTGGAAATACGCTGCGTTTGAAATCCCGCAAGACATCTATGCGCAGTGGGATGCAAAAGAAGCCGGTCAGGCCAAAGAAGCGGCATGGAACGACAAGTTTGATGCTTACGCTAAAGCCCACCCGGAACTGGCAAAAGAGTTCAAACGTCGTGTGAACGGCGAGCTGCCAGCAAACTGGGAAACCGAAGCACAGAAATTCATCGAACAGCTGCAGGCTAACCCTGCAAACATCGCCAGCCGTAAAGCGTCTCAGAATGCGCTGGAAGCGTTCGGTAAAGTGTTGCCAGAATTCCTCGGCGGCTCGGCTGACCTGGCGCCAAGCAACCTGACCATGTGGTCCGGTTCTAAGTCTATCGGCGACGATCAGGCGGGTAACTACATCCATTATGGTGTGCGCGAATTCGGTATGACCGCCATCACCAACGGTATCGCATTGCATGGCGGTTTCCTGCCGTACTCTGCAACCTTCCTGATGTTCGTGGAATACGCACGTAATGCCGTTCGTATGGCTGCGCTGATGAAAATCCGCAACGTGTTCGTCTACACCCATGACTCCATCGGTCTGGGCGAAGATGGCCCGACGCACCAGCCGGTTGAGCAAATCGCCAGCCTGCGCGTTACGCCAAACATGAGCACCTGGCGTCCTGCGGATCAGGTTGAATCTGCTGTGGCATGGAAATACGCGATTGAGCGTAACGACGGCCCGGTGACCCTGATCTTCTCCCGTCAGAACCTGACCCAGCAACCACGTACCGCTGAGCAATTAGCCAACGTGGCGCGCGGTGGTTATGTGCTGAAAGATTGCGACGGCACACCAGAAGTGATCCTGATCGCGACCGGTTCTGAAGTCGGTATCACGGTAGAAGCGGCGGACAAACTGGCTGCTGCGGGCACCAAAGTCCGTGTGGTTTCCATGCCATCCACCGATGCCTTCGACAAACAGGACGCGGCTTACCGTGAATCTGTCCTGCCGAAAGCGGTTTCTGCCCGTGTGGCAGTGGAAGCCGGTATCGCGGATTACTGGTTCAAATACGTGGGCCTGAATGGCGCTATCGTCGGTATGCACAGCTTCGGCGAATCTGCTCCGGCAGAGCTGCTGTTCAAAGAATTCGGTTTCACTGTTGATAACGTTGTGGCTCAGGCACAGGCGTTACTGAAGTAATTCCGCTTTCTTAAAACTGCTTAAAAGCACCTTCGGGTGCTTTTTTTTTGCCCGGATTTTCCTGCGCGGGTTCTCAGTTTCCTGCGAAATGACGCAGGTCAAACCCCGCGAAGGCGGACTCGGCTACACTGACCGCATTCTGAAAGTGTTTCATTCAGTCAGTTTTTGCGAAAAATCACTGTCTAAAAGGTGATGAAAAAGTAAAATCACTGTGAATACACAGAATTGCCTGGTGTTTTTTTCAGCGATCGGTGCGATTAACGCGTCTGTTTTCTGGGAATTATTCCTTTTAATCATCGTTTGGTTTATTCTCAGCTGAACCGTTTCAGTCGGGCTATTTGAGCTTAACATCGTCACCAGGTTGTTATCGTGCCGGAAACTGAAATTTTTCTGCTGCACGCATCGTGCTGACAGATGACGATGGTGATTCACCGTAAACGCACGCTGCATTACTATAGGTGTTACTGAAATTGAGTAACAACCGTGTAACAGGGAGATGTATGCCAATACGTATTGCAATTAATGGCTTTGGTCGCATTGGCCGTAGCGTATTGCGCGCGTTATACGAATCCGGGCGTCGGGCGGAAATCTCCGTCATTGCCATCAATGAAATCGCCAGCCCTGAAGGCATGGCGCATCTGCTCAAATACGACTCCAGCCACGGGCGCTTCGCCTGGGATGTCCGCCAGGAAGGTGAAAATCTTTACGTCGGCGATGACTCCATCCGTTTACTTCATCAGCCTGATGCCAGCCAGTTGCCATGGGGCGAACTGAGCATTGACGTGGTGCTCGATTGCACCGGCGTTTATGGCAGCCGTGAAGACGGAGAAGCCCAGCTTGCGGCCGGAGCCAAAAAAATTCTGTTCGCGCATCCCGGCGGTCATGATCTTGACGCTACGGTGGTTTACGGTGTGAACCACGATTTGCTCGAACGTCAGCACCGCATTGTGTCCAATGCGTCCTGCACCACCAACTGTATTATCCCTGTGATCAAGCTGCTCGACGATGCCTTTGGTATTGAGTCCGGCACGGTAACGACCATCCATTCCTCGATGAATGACCAGCCGGTGATTGATGCGTACCATGCGGATTTACGCCGTACGCGCGCCGCCAGCCAGTCCATTATCCCGGTCGATACCAAACTGGCCGCAGGGATCACGCGCATCATGCCTAAATTCTGCGATCGCTTTGAAGCGATCTCGGTGCGCGTGCCGACCATCAATGTCACAGCCATTGATCTGAGCGTATTTGTCGGGGGTTCTGTGACGGTAGGCGAGGTTAACCAGCTGCTGCAAAAGGCCGCAACAGGCGCTTTTCGTGGTATAGTTGACTATACCGAACTACCATTAGTCTCGACAGATTTTAACCATGATCCCCACAGCGCCATCGTAGATGGAACGCAGACGCGGGTAAGTGGACAGCACCTGATTAAGACACTTGTCTGGTGCGATAACGAGTGGGGTTTTGCCAACCGAATGTTGGATACAACATTGGCAATGTCCTCCAGCGGTTTCTAGTACGGCTGTTCCGGCCTTCTGGCCGAAATTGCCTTCAAGCAACTTTAAAGAGAATCAACGAGAGGATTCACCATGTCTGTTATTAAGATGAGCGATCTGGATTTAGCGGGTAAACGCGTACTGATCCGTGCCGATCTGAACGTGCCAGTTAAAGATGGCAAAGTAACGTCAGATGCACGTATCCGCGCTTCTTTACCAACCATCGAAATTGCCCTGAAACAAGGCGCACGCGTGATGGTTACCTCGCATCTGGGTCGTCCGACTGAAGGCGAATATAACGAAGAGTTTTCTCTGCTGCCGGTTGTTAACTACCTGAAAGACAAACTGTCTTCTCCTGTACGTCTGGCTAAAGACTATCTGGATGGCGTTGAAGTTGCCGAAGGCGAGCTGGTTGTTCTGGAAAACGTTCGCTTCAACAAAGGCGAAAAGAAAGACGACGAAGCCCTGTCCAAAAAATATGCTGCCCTGTGTGACATCTATGTGATGGACGCATTCGGTACTGCGCACCGCGCGCAAGCTTCTACTCATGGCGTGGGCAAATTTGCGCCAATCGCCTGTGCGGGTCCGCTGCTGTCAGCAGAACTGGAAGCATTGGGTAAAGCACTGGGTAACCCGGCGCGTCCGATGGTCGCTATCGTGGGTGGTTCTAAAGTTTCTACCAAACTGACCGTTCTGGATTCCCTGTCCAAAATCGCTGACCAGCTGATCGTTGGCGGTGGTATCGCGAACACCTTCGTGGCGGCTCAGGGCAACAACGTAGGTAAATCTCTGTACGAAGCAGACCTGGTCGGTACCGCAAGCAAATTGCTGGAAACCTGCGACATTCCTGTTCCTACCGATGTTCGCGTGGCGACCGAGTTCTCTGAAACGGCCACCGCGACCGTGAAGTCTGTGAAAGACATCAAAGATGACGAACAAATTCTCGACATGGGCGATGAGTCTGCAAACCGTCTGGCTGAGATCATTAAAAACGCTAAAACCATTCTGTGGAATGGTCCTGTAGGCGTGTTCGAGTTCCCTAACTTCCGTAAAGGGACCGAAATTGTGGCGCAGGCCATTGCTGACAGCGAAGCATTCTCTATCGCAGGCGGCGGCGACACTCTGGCAGCTATCGACCTGTTCGGTATCGCTGACAAAATTTCCTATATCTCCACTGGCGGTGGCGCATTCCTGGAATTCGTTGAAGGGAAAGCACTGCCAGCGGTTGTGATGCTGGAAGAGCGTGCTAAGAAGTAATGAACCCTGAACGGGGAGCATAACGCTGTCCGTTCTTCTTTGCCGCGCGGGGGGCTGCACAGTGGAACCCGCGCGACATAGCAAACCGATTCAATCCATCTACGGCCGACGAATACAGGACAAAGAACTATGTCTAAAATTTTTGATTTCGTAAAACCAGGCGTTATCACTGGTGATGATGTACAGAAAGTTTTCGCTATTGCTAAAGAAAACAAATTTGCTCTGCCAGCAGTTAACTGCGTAGGTACTGACTCCATCAACGCCGTTCTCGAAGCTGCTGCGAAAGTCCGTTCACCGGTTATCGTTCAGTTCTCCAACGGTGGCGCTGCGTTCATCGCAGGTAAAGGCCTGAAAACTGACGTGCCACAAGGCGCGGCAATCCTGGGCGCAATCTCTGGCGCGCACCACGTGCATCAGATGGCAGAACATTACGGCGTGCCGGTTATCCTGCACACCGACCACTGCGCGAAAAAACTGCTGCCATGGATCGACGGTCTGCTGGACGCGGGTGAAGCTCACTACGCGAAAACCGGTAAACCACTGTTCTCTTCACACATGATCGACCTGTCTGAAGAATCTCTGGAAGAAAACATCGAAATTTGCAGCAAGTACTTAGCGCGCATGGCAAAAATCGACATGACTCTGGAAATCGAACTGGGTTGTACCGGCGGTGAAGAAGATGGCGTGGACAACAGCCATATGGACGCATCTGCACTGTACACTCAGCCACAAGACGTTGATTATGCATACGAAAAACTGAACGCTATCAGCCCGCGTTTCACTATCGCTGCGTCATTCGGTAACGTACACGGTGTTTACAAACCAGGTAACGTTAAACTGACTCCAACGATCCTGCGTGATTCTCAGGAATACGTGTGCAAGAAACACAACCTGCCACACAACAGCCTGAACTTCGTGTTCCACGGCGGTTCCGGTTCTACTGCAGCAGAAATCAAAGAGTCTGTAGGCTACGGTGTTATCAAAATGAACATCGATACCGACACCCAGTGGGCTAACTGGGACGGTATCCTGCAGTTCTACAAGAAAAACGAAGCTTACCTGCAAGGTCAGTTGGGTAACCCGGAAGGCGCGGACAAACCTAACAAGAAATTCTATGACCCGCGCGTATGGCTGCGTGCTGCACAGTCTTCCATGGTGACTCGCCTGGAACTGGCATTCAAAGAACTGAACGCGATCGACGTACTGTAATTCTTACGCTTCCGGTGCTTGACCACCGGAATGTGAGGATAATCGTCAAAGGGGCTTCGGCCCCTTTTTTATTGCCTGCTTTCCGGCCACAATAGCCCGTTATCTGTGTTTCGCCAGAATCCCCGAAGAGAGAGCCATGAAGCCAAAATCTGTCACCCTCGATGATGTCGCGCGCCACGCCGGTGTGTCTTATCAGACTGTTTCGCGCGTCCTGAATCAGGCTGCGCACGTCTCGGTCAGAACGCGCAATAAAGTCGAACAGGCGATGGCGGCGCTGAATTACGTTCCGAACCGTGTCGCCCAGCAACTGGCGGGCAAACAAAGTTACACGCTGGGTCTGGCGACCACCGAACTGGCGCTGCACGCGCCGTCACAAATTGCCTCGGCGATGAAAACCCGCGCGAACCAGTTAGGCTTCAACGTCGTGATTTCGATGATTGATAACCTGAGCCTTGCTGCGTGCCGGACGGCGGTGAATGAACTGATGTCGCAGCGGGTCGATGGCGTGCTGATCAACGTGCCGCTGTCGAATGACGACGCAGACGCGATCGCCCGGCTTTGTGGCAATTTACCGGCGCTTTTCCTGGATGTGGATCCGCAGGCGGATGTGTTCAAGATTCTGTTCGATCCGCATTGCGGGGCAGAGCAGGGCGTGGAACATTTGCTGGCGCTTGGCCATCAGCACATCGCGGTGCTGACCGGCCCGCTGGAATCCATTTCTGCGCGTCTGCGCTATGAAGGCTGGCTGAAGACGCTGGCAACGCACGATATCACGCCCTGTGTGGTTCAGCACGGCGACTGGAGCGCAGCGTCGGGTTATCAGCAGGCGTTATTACTGCTCAATCAGCCGGTGCGCCCGACGGCGATTCTGGTCGCCAATGATCAGATGGCGCTCGGCGTCTTGCGCTCTGTGCACGAGTTTGGCCTGCGGGTGCCGGAACAAATCTCGGTAATTGGCTATGACGATACCGAAGACAGCGCCTTTTTCTTCCCGCCGCTGACCACCATCAAACAGGATTTCCGCCTGCTCGGGCACGAGAGCATTAACCGGCTGGTTGAGCATCTGCATACGCATGGCGATCATCAGCAATCCTCGCTGTTACTGCCCACGTCCCTGGTGGAACGCCACACAACCGCCAGACCCGGCGAAGACAATGTGTCACAGGAAGCCTTGTCGCAGGAACTGATCCGCATCGCCCGCCAGCTCAGCGCGCTGTAACCCCCTTTTCAGAACAGACTGACGCGGAATTTGTGATCCGCGTCCCTTTCCCGCATCCCTCCGCTTTACTTACGCCTCACGGTTACGCATGTTTATATGATTGTGAGCGCATAACAATTTAGCGGGGAAACATTATGACGTCATCATCGGAAGATACATTATCATCACTGGCCACTGTTCTGGCCCGCCGTGACTGGGAAAAACCGGCCTCGACGCAGTGCAACAGATTACCTGCGCATCCGCCATTCAGCAGCTGGCGAAATGCTGAGGAAGCCAGAGAGGGTAAGGCTTCAGAGCAAGTTCGCAGCCTGAATGGCGAGTGGGTATTCAGCTATTTCACCCGTCCCGAAGCCGTGCCGGAGCAGTGGCTGCAACAGGATCTGGACGGTGCCGATCCTGTGCAGGTGCCCTCTAACTGGCAACTGGCGGGATACGACGCGCCGATTTATACCAACGTTCAGTATCCGATCCCGGTCAATCCGCCGTTTGTGCCGGAAGAAAACCCTACCGGTTGTTACTCGCTCACAGTTTCTGTGGATAATGACTGGCTGACCTGCGGGCAGACGCGCATTGTGTTCAACGGCGTGAATTCTGCTTTCTACTTATGGTGTAACGGTCAGTGGGTCGGCTATTCGCAGGACAGCCGTTTACCGGCCGAATTCGATCTCAGCGGTGTACTGCATGCGGGTGAAAACCGGCTGGCGGTGATGGTGCTGCGCTGGAGCGACGGCAGCTATCTGGAAGATCAGGATATGTGGCGCATGAGCGGGATTTTCCGCGATGTCGCCTTGCTGCATAAACCGGCGGAACAAATTACTGACATGCAGGTGCGCACGCATCTGTTCCACGGCTTCACGCAGGCTGAGCTGGAAGTGCAGGTCAGCGCCGCCGTGCCACAGGAAAACGCCGCGGATTATCAGGTGCGCGTCCAGTTGTGGCAGGGCGATAAACCGGTGGCGGAACATCAGCAACCACTCGGCAGCGACATCATTGATGAACGCGGGGCGGCCTTTGACCGCACCACGCTGCGTCTGCCGGTCAGTCAGCCTGCCTTGTGGAGTGCGGAACAGCCCGCATTATACCGCGCGGTGGTTTCCCTGATTTCGCCGCAGGGTCAGCTTATTGAAGCCGAAGCCTGCGACGTCGGTTTCCGTCAGGTGGAAATCAGCAACGGGCTGCTGAAAGTGAACGGCCAGCCGGTACTGATCCGCGGCACCAACCGTCACGAGCACCATCCTGAAAACGGTCAGGTGATGGACGAAGCGACGATGCGCCGCGACATCGTGCTGATGAAACAGCACAACTTTAACGCCGTGCGCTGCTCGCATTACCCGAACCACCCGCTGTGGTACAGACTGTGCGACCAATACGGCCTGTATGTGGTCGATGAAGCCAATATCGAAACCCACGGCATGCAGCCGATGAACCGTCTGTCGGATGATCCGGTGTGGTTCAATGCTTTCAGCGAACGCGTTACCCGTATGGTTCAGCGCGACCGCAACCATCCGTGCATCATCATCTGGTCACTGGGCAACGAATCCGGCCACGGCGCGACTCACGATGCGCTTTACCGCTGGATCAAATCTGTCGATCCGACCCGTCCGGTGCAGTACGAAGGCGGCGGCGCCAACAGCGCGGCAACTGACATTATCTGCCCGATGTATTCCCGTGTTGAGCAGGATCAGCCCTTCCCGGCAGTGCCGAAATGGTCAATCAAAAAGTGGATCAGCATGCCGGACGAAACGCGTCCGCTGATCCTCTGCGAATACGCCCATGCGATGGGCAACAGCTTCGGCGGCTTCGATAAATACTGGAAAGCGTTCCGCCAGTTCCCGCGTCTGCAGGGCGGTTTTGTCTGGGATTGGGTCGATCAGAGTCTGCTGCGCACCGGCGAAGACGGCGGGCGTTATATGGCCTACGGCGGTGATTTTGGCGATACGCCAAACGACCGCCAGTTCTGCATGAACGGTCTGGTGTTTGCTGACCGCACGCCGCACCCTTCGTTGTTTGAAGCGCAGCGCGCCCAGCAATTCTTCCAGTTCTCGCTGATCAGCACCGCGCCGCTGACGCTGGAAATCCACAGCGAATATCTGTTCCGTCACAGCGACAACGAACAACTGGTCTGGCGCATCGAACGTGACGGTGAGGTGATTTCGCAGGGCGAGGCCGCGCTGAATATTGCGCCAAACGGCAAGCAAACCCTGAATCTGGGCGATATCCCGCCGGCAGAAGGCGATCTGTGGCTGAACGTCGCCGTGCATCAGCCGCAGGCGACGGCCTGGTCAGACGCCGGTCACCGCAGTGCCTGGGATCAATGGCAGCTGCCGCAGCCGCTGACGTTGCCGGTTCCCGAAAAAATCTCCGCCGCCGCGCCGGTGCTGGATCAGCAGGGCGATCAGATCACGGTATTGCATGGCGCGCAACGCTGGCAGTTCAGCCATCAGAGCGGATTGCTGGAGCAGTGGTTTGATGGCAAAAAACCGCGTCTGCTTTCTGCGCTGCGTGACCAGTTTGTCCGTGCGCCGGTGGATAACGATATCGGCGTCAGCGAAGTCACCCGTATCGATCCGAATGCCTGGGTTGAACGCTGGAAAGCCGCCGGGATGTATCAGCTGGAATCGCGTTTATTAAACATTTCCGCCGATCAGTTGCAGGACGGCGTGGTGATCATCACCACCCACGCGTACATGGCGGGGGAAGAAACGCGCCTGCTGAGCCGCAAGATTTTCCGCATCGATAATCAGGGCGAGCTGCATATCAGCGCCGATGTCCGCGTGGCGTCAAACGTGCCGTCGCCGGGACGTATCGGCCTCACCTGTCAGCTGGCGGAAACGGCAGAGAATGTCAGCTGGCTGGGGCTGGGACCGCATGAAAACTATCCGGATCGTCGTCTGGCCGCACAACACGGGCGCTGGACGTTGCCACTTGGCGAACTCTACACGCCCTATGTTTTCCCGACCGAAAACGGCCTGCGTGGAGAAACCCGCGAGCTGGATTACGCCGGATGGAAGCTGCGCGGCAATTTCCACTTTGGCCTGAGCCGCTACAGCCTGCAACAGCTGATGGAAACCAGCCATCGCCACCTGTTGCGCGAAGAAGAGGGCACCTGGCTGAACATCGACGGCTTCCATATGGGCGTCGGGGGGGATGATTCGTGGAGTCCGAGCGTCAGCCCTGATTTCCTGCTGACCGCCGGCCAGTATCGTTATTCACTCACCTGGAAACGTGCCTGACATCCCGCGCTGTGGCGTTAACGCGCCGCAGCGCAGTATTCAGACGTAAGGAAACTGCTTATGTATTACCTGAAAAATACTAACTTTTGGATGTTCGGGCTGTTCTTCTTCTTCTACTTTTTCATCATGGGAGCCTACTTCCCGTTCTTCCCGATCTGGCTGCATGACATCAATCAGATCAGCAAAAGTGACACCGGCATTATCTTTGCCAGCATTTCGCTGTTCTCGCTGTTGTTCCAGCCGGTGTTTGGTTTACTGGCCGATAAACTGGGGCTGAAAAAACATCTGTTGTGGATCATTACCGGCATGCTGATCCTGTTCGCGCCGTTCTTTATCTACGTGTTTGGCCCGCTGCTAAAAATCAATATCTATCTGGGATCGGTGGTCGGCGGGATTTATCTTGGCCTGATTTACAACGCCGGTGCGCCTGCGATTGAAGCCTATATCGAAAAAGTCAGCCGTCGCAGCAGCTTTGAATTTGGCCGCGCGCGGATGTTCGGGTGTGTCGGCTGGGCGCTGTGTGCGTCGGTGGTTGGCATCATGTTTACCATCGATAATGAATTCGTGTTCTGGCTCGGCTCCGGCTGTGCGGTTATCCTCGCCATCCTGTTGCTGATCGCCAAACCGGAAGTCACCTCCAGTGCCCGCGTGGCTAATGAACTGGGGGCGAACACCAAACCCTTCAATCTGAAACTGGCCGTTGAACTGCTGAAAGATAAAAAACTGTGGTTCCTGGCGCTGTACGTCATCGGCGTTTCCTGTACCTACGACGTGTTCGACCAGCAGTTTGCTAACTTCTTTACCTCGTTCTTCACATCTTCTTCAGAAGGCACGCGCGTCTTTGGCTATGTGACCACCATGGGCGAACTGCTGAACGCCTGCATCATGTTCTTCGCGCCGCTGATCGTTAACCGCATTGGCGGCAAGAATGCGCTGTTGCTGGCCGGGACGATCATGTCAGTGCGCATCATCGGCTCCTCTTTCGCGTCATCGCCGCTGGAAGTGGTGGTACTGAAAACCCTGCATATGTTTGAAGTGCCGTTCCTGATTGTCGGTTGTTTCAAATACATCACCTCCGTCTTTGAGGTGCGTTTCTCGGCAACGATTTATCTGGTGACGTTCTGCTTCTTCAAACAGGTGGCGATCATCTTTATGTCGGTGTTTGCGGGCAACATGTATGACCGTATCGGCTTCCACGGCACCTATCTGATCCTCGGCTTAGTCGCGCTGACCTTCACGGTGATTTCTGCCTTTACGCTGACCGGACGCGGACCGCTTCAGGCATTCAAAACGCCTGAGCCGCTGAATAAGAGTGCTGTAAATTCTTAATTTATCTGAAGTCCTGACCGTCAGATTGGCACTTCATCGCATTGTTAGTTAACCTT
Source organism: Rahnella victoriana (assembly GCF_021276285.1). Lineage (NCBI taxonomy): Bacteria > Pseudomonadati > Pseudomonadota > Gammaproteobacteria > Enterobacterales > Yersiniaceae > Rahnella > Rahnella victoriana. The sequence continues at coordinate 652,538 of NZ_CP089919.1, read as the reverse complement.
AAAGCACACTTGCTGCCCGCATCGTCGGGCAGCTTTGGTTTCTTGCAGCCCGTCAGGGTGTAATTTTGAGGTACTTTAAATGGATGATTTGAACGTTGTGGGCAGCATTAACAATGCTGGCAACTGGTTGGTAAGAAACCAGGCGTTACTGCTTCATTACGCTGTGAATATTGTGGCCGCTATTTTCATTCTGATTGTGGGGATGATCATCGCCCGCATCGTTTCCGGCGCGGTCAGCCGGGTGTTAAAAGTTCGCGGTATCGATGTCACGGTTTCCGACTTCCTTTCCGCCATGGTGCGTTATGCGATTATCGCGTTCACGCTGATTGCGGTGCTGGGACGGATAGGCGTGCAAACCACCTCGGTGATCGCGGTGATCGGTGCCGCCGGTCTGGCCGTCGGTCTGGCATTGCAAGGCTCGCTGTCTAACTTTGCAGCAGGCGTTTTGCTGGTGATCTTCCGTCCGTTCCGTGCCGGTGAGTATGTCGATCTCGGCGGTGTGGCGGGGACTGTCACTCAGGTGCAGATTTTCTCCACCACCCTGCGTACGCCGGACAACAAAATCATTGTGGTGCCGAACGGCAAAATCATCGCCGGTAACATCATCAACAACTCCCGCGAACCGACCAGCCGTATCGACCTGACCATCGGCGTGGGTTATGACTCGGATATCGATCTGGTGAAGAAGATCCTGACCGACATCATCACTGCCGATCAGCGCGTATTGAAAGATAAAGACGTGGTGGTTCGCCTGAACGAAATGGCGGCCTCAACCCTGAATTTCATCGTTTACGCCTGGACCAACAACGGTGATGCGCAGAACGTGAAATGGGATCTGCTGGAATCGTTCAAACGCGCGCTGGATAAAAACAACATCAATATTGCTTATCCGCAAATGGATGTTCATCTCTATCAGGTCGCTAATGCAGCGGCCAGTCAGCAGGAAGAACAACGCGCGATAGAGCAGAAAGGGACGGCGGAGTAATTCTTCCCGAATCCCTACGATGACAGGCGCCTGCGGGCGCCTTTTTCATGCCCGAAACCCCCGCCCGCCGATGATAAGCCAGCCTAATGACCAATTAGAAATATCCATTTCCTCTTATGCCAGCAAAGCCCTTACACTGCGCGCAATCTCTGTTATTTATTTTCTGAAGGAGTTCTCCGTGCTGGCTATTTTCCTGCAAGGACTGGCGATGAGCGCCGCAATGATTTTACCGATTGGACCGCAAAATGCGTTTGTGATGAATCAGGGCATCCGCCGTCAGTATCATCTGATGATTGCCGGGTTGTGCGCCCTGAGCGACATTGCGCTGATTTGCGGCGGCATTTTTGGCGGCAGCGCGCTGCTGAGCAAATCCCCGACCTTACTGATGCTGGTGAGCTGGGGCGGCGTGGCGTTTTTACTCTGGTATGGCTGGGGCGCGTTTCGTACGGCCTTCAGCAAAAATCCCGAACTGGCGCAGGCCGAAGTGGCGAAGCAAAGCCGCTGGAAAATCGTGGTCAGCATGCTGGCGGTCACCTGGCTGAATCCGCACGTATATCTCGATACTTTCGTGGTACTCGGTAGTCTGGGCGGCAGTCTCAGCCATGATGAGCGTTCATGGTTTGCACTCGGTGCGGTCAGTGCATCGGTGATGTGGTTCTTCGGGCTGGCGATCCTCGCCGCCATGCTCGCGCCCTGGCTGAATACCGGTAAAGTGCAGCGGGTCATTAACTTTATCGTTGGTATGATCATGTGGGGAATTGCAATACAACTGGCACGTCAGACCGGGGTATTTTAAGTTTTGTCACTAATCTTAGTTTCTGTTGTAACGGATTATGCTACGGTTTCGCAGATTGTTTGACCTATCTATTGCCAGATCTTTGATGATTAATGGAGGCACTGTGAAACTGAAAGCATTGGCTGTAGCAGCGATGTTGGGATTAGGGACATTACCGCTGGCGTTACAGGCGGCAGAATTACCTGCCGGGCCGCACGTCGTGACGTCAGGCACCGCAAGCGTGGATGCCACGCCGGATATCGCGACGCTGGCAATCGAAGTCAGCGTGTCAGCGAACGATTCAGCCAGCGCCAAAAAGCAGGCTGATGAGCGCGTGGCGGCATATTATGCGTTCCTGCAAAAAAACGGCATTGAGAAAAAAGACATCAATGCGGCCAACCTGCGTACACAGCCGGAATACAATTACCTGAAAGACGGCACCTCACAGCTGAAAGGCTATCGTGCGGTACGTCAGGTGCAGGTGACCTTGCGTCAGCTGGATAAACTGAACGAATTGCTGGATGGCGCACTGAAATCAGGTCTGAATGAAGTGCGTGCGGTTGAACTGGGCGTGGCTAATCCGGATAAATTCCGTGATGAAGCACGTCAGAAAGCCATCGAAAACGCCACGCAGCAGGCGAAATCACTGGCTGAAGGTTTCCATACCAAACTGGGACCGGTTTACAGCATTCGTTATCACGTGGCTAATTACCAGCCAATGCCGGTGGCGCGCATGTATAAAACCGCCGAAGCCGCAGGGCAGAGCGATGTTGCGCAGACCTACGAACAGCAGAGTATTCACTTCGACGATCAGGTCGATGTGGTATTTGAATTGCAGCCACAGGCACCTGCTCCGGCTCAGTAAGCATGATGCTGTAAAAATGAAAAAACCCGCTCCGGCGGGTTTTTTATTATTCCTTTTAAATAAGTTGTCAGTTCTATTATTTTTCAATTAATTAGTTTTTCGTATGGTTTGAGGAAAGATAATTGTCGTTAATATATTAACTGTTTTAAAAATAACATTCAGTATGGGAAGGCGATATTAACAGCGAGAATAATGGGGATACATGAAGACATAACATCTCAATTATTTTTCTGATTCTATGGACTGAATATGAATATTCATAAAACACTTCTGGCAATCGCAATAAGCGCAGGCAGTTTTTCTGCCTGTGCCAGCATCGCTCCGTTAGTTTTCCATCAACAAGATGACGCCATTAACAGCCTGACGGGTTCCCTTAAAGGGCAAGTGAAGTTTGCTCAAACCCATACCATTGATCCTGCTAATAACAGCGCGCAGGAAATGCCGCGTCTGGTCAGCCTGCGTGACACGTTATTTATGTTTATCCCGCATTCGGACAGCACGGGAACAAAGTACACAATACAGCTGACGGATAAAAAGGGCGTCAGCCATGGTCCGTTTACGCTTGCTCCGCCTTCCGCATTGCCAGCCAGTGACAAGGCAGATCCGGCTGACAGCGCACATCCCGACGTGGTGTATTCCGATAATGCCTACAGCGCGAAAATTTCCTGGGATCTGATCGAACCCGGAATGGTGATTTCAATTTCCGATGAAAATGGCCACACGGGCCTGCTGGCGGATATTGATGTGGGCGCTGAAAATGAGGTCATGATCCAGAATATCCGGCTCGGAATGCTGACTGAACCGGCGAAAACCAATGAACTTGAGGGTAATTCCACCTTAGCGGCGGATTATTTCCAGAAAATACCGGTCTCACGGCTGATTGTCGGAAATTACTCCCCGCTGCACCTGACTAAAGTTGTGCTGTCAGATGGCAAGGTTTATGACTATCAAAGCGATACCACCGGGGATGTGTACAGCGGTGATATGCGCGAGGATATCGCCAAGAACCTGATTTCGATGGGCATTGATAATGCCAACTTCGGCATTAATGATTCCGCAGGTTCAACGCAATGGCAACCGGCGTGGTTTAATATTTATGCTGTGCATGAGGCATGTGGCTTTTATCAAAACGGTGTCGTTGAGCATGGCCTGAGCGGTGGAAACGGGATGGCAACGCTGACTCAGACCACCGGCAATGAATTCAGCCATGAACTTGGGCATGCATACGGATTGGGTCATTATCCTGGCGGCGGCATGTGGTCGACACATAATCCGAATTCCGGCTGGGGCTGGGACAGCTTTAATAACCGTTTTATTGCGAACTTTTTCTGGAATCAAAGCGGGAATACAGTTTCTGAAGGTTACACCACACCGCCATTCGCGGGTATCTATCGCTTCAACAACGATGCGATGGGGGGCGGGGTAGCCAGTTCGCCTTATTCTGCCTATACCTTGTATACCGGCTATTCCCAAAAACGTATTCAGGCCGGAATGGAAAGTACCGGTGTCATTTCTGAGGCCGCTTCTTCGGGTTATCTGATCTGGGATGAAGATAAGCATGAAATGGTTGAACGTAATGATCCAACCCGACTTAAGCCGGTGAAATTTGGCGTTCCTGTGACGACTCTGGTCGGTTTTTACGACCCTGCTAAGGACGTGAAAGGCTACATTTACCCGCCGATGACCAGCAGTTATGGCTACGTCTATGCGCCACAGCCGGTGAAAGGGGGGCAATGCTGGGCGGAAGTGACCTTTGCCGACAATCACAAACAACGTTATCCGCTGGCAGGTGCCCGTCATAACACCGCGCGTATGAATAAATTCCATTTCAATGTTGAAACCGCGAGGAACCCGCAATCCGTCTCCGTGAATTGTCCGCAAGAAGACATGAGTGCGGCTTACGATACCTGGAGAAATGACTACTTCGGCGTGGAAAGAATTAAGAACTGGAGTGCCGACAAAAACGGTGTTGCGGGAGATGTTTACCTCGACACCGATGGCCGCTATTTCAAGCTTAAACATCCGGGTTATTGGTATTACCCTGCGGGTACACAAAGTAATAACGATTGGGAATATCTGACCAATGAGAAGGCGTTGAACGATCTTTTCGCGGCAGAACTCGCCGGGCAAAGCTATGACAGTATGGGCGTTGAATTACTCGACCAGCGTACTATTGAACCCGCCACCGTTGAACCTGCGCCCGCTGTCGTCATCGGGAAATCTGAGGGTTTCACTCAGGTGCTGGAACAGACGATCCGGTTTGAACAAAATGCTCAGCTAAAACCTCACAGCTATGCCACTGTTGAGGCTTTCGAAAAGGATGTTCGCACCTCTTATGGGAAAAGCGACATTAAAACCTGGAGCTCAAAAGGTAAAGACAGCGGTATGCCGGGAGACCTGTACGTCTATGAAAACCCGTACACCAAAACCCGCGACTACTTTATTCTTAAGCAAAAGAACTACTGGTATTTCCCGACCAGCCAGCAGTCTACTCAGGTTTGGGGATATATAGGTTCAGCGACACAATATGTTCATAATGACGTTTCGCCGCTGTTTGCACATATCAACAAATCTCTTTCAACAGAAAGCTTGCTGAAAAAATATTTCTCCAGGGAGGATATTTTTAGCTGGTCTCAGCGAAAGGCCACCACGCAAGACAGAGAGATATTCGTCTATCAGAACCCTCACAATAAAGATAAGGAGTATTTCCTTCAGCGCAACAGGACGTCCGGGCATTATTTCCCAACCAATAAAAAATCGAATGCAGACTGGTATTATATTGGCGACGAAAAAACGCTGGAAGCGATGAAGCAACTCTCTCAGGCTGATATGGAACAGCAGTTATTGTCATGGTATGGCAAAACCGAATTCAAGCCGTGGCAGAGCAATGCGACCAACAATACGATCGGTGACTTATATAAAAATGACAATAAGGGAACCCAGGATTACTTCATGCTGAAAACGCCAACCTATTGGTACTTCCCGACTAACCTCACATCAAACAACGACTGGGAATATTTAGGCAGTTATTAACCTTTCCCACATAATGGAAAAACCCGCTCCGGCGGGTTTTTTATTTGTGAACATTTACATCGCGGTCAGGACTCTTTATCCGCCGAAAACGTCACGCCTTTCTGTGCTTCCAGCGCCCGCAATCTTTCCGTCAGTGCGTGGCTGATTGAGGCATAAGCGGTACTGCCCAGCGCCAGACGCAGCGGTGGATTCACTTCACCGGCAGCGGCGATCATCGCCCTGACGGTGTTCAGCGCGTCACCTTTAATGGCAAAATCACCGGAAGCTATCGCCCGGCGGACCTCTCCGGCAGGTGTTTTTTCATAGCAAGGCAAGGGTGTTGCATGATCCAGCCCGGTGCCGAATTCAGTGCGGGTCGGGCCGGGTTCGATGATCAGGAAATCAATGCCAAACGGTGCCACCTCCTGCGCAACGGATTCAATAAAACCTTCAATTCCCCATTTGGTTGCATGATAAAGGCTGAAATTCGGATAGGCGATCTGTCCGCCTTCTGATGAAACCTGCACAATCCGGCCGCCGCCTTGCGCGCGCAGGTGCGGCAAAACGGCGCGGATCAGTTGAATGGAGCCGACCAGATTGGTTGCGATTTGTCTGTCGATTTGTGCGTCACTGATTTCTTCCCCCGCACCGAACAAACCATATCCCGCATTGCTGACCACGACATCAATTCGCCCCATCTTAGTGAATGCCCCGGCGACGGCCGTTCTGATTGACTGCGTCTCTGTCACGTCAAGCGTGATGATATGCAACTGATCACCATAGAGTGCCTGTAAGGTGTCGAGCGCACCCGGCTTGCGTAAGGTGGCGATCACGCGGTCACCGCGCTCAAGTAGCTGTTCAGTGAGCAGCCGTCCCAGGCCGGTCGATGTGCCTGTAATAAACCATGTCTTTGCCATTCTCAAATGCCTCTGTTGCAGGAGTTGCCAGACATTCAGGGTAGGGCAATACTATTGTTGCGTTAATACCCCATAAACTGCATGAACAGGTGAATAAAATCACACCAATGAGCAAACCGACACTGGCAGAACTCAGGGCCTTTATGGCCGTAGCCGAACACCGCAGTTTCCGCCGCGCCGCCGATCTTCTCGGCATCACGCGATCCTCGCTCAGCCACATTATGCGCGGGCTTGAAGACCGTCTGGGTGCACGACTTTTACACCGCACGACGCGCAGTGTGTCGCTGACCGACACGGGGGAACGCCTGCTTAAACGGATTGACCCGCTGATGAGCGGCCTTGATGCTGCGCTGGAAGATGTGGCGGGCGAGCAGGGACGGCTGACCGGCGAATTGCGGATAAACGGCAGCGAAGGCGCTATCCGCCTGTTGTTACGAGAGATTGTGCCGCAATTCATGGCGCGTTATCCCGGCATTACGCTGGATCTGGTGGCGGAAGGAAAGCTGGTGGATATTGTCGGGGAAGGGTTTGATGCAGGGATCCGGCTGGGGGAAGCGGTTCCCCGGGACATGATCGCGGTACGACTCAGTCCCGATATGCGTTTTCTGGCCGTGGCCTCGCCGGATTATCTTGCGGCGCATCCCGCCCCTGAAACGCCGGATGATCTCGCCCGTCATCAGTGTCTGCGCCAGCGCCTGCCCAGTGGCAAACGCTATCGCTGGGAATTTCAAAAACGCGCAGAGGAAGTGGCGATGGACGTGCCGATGGACGTGCCGGGAAGTCTGACACTGGATAATACGCAACTGATGGTGGAGGCTGCGCAGAACGGGCTGGGGATCGCATATGTTCCTGAGGATTATGCGCAGGTTGCGCTGAAAGAAGGGCGTTTAAAGACGGTGCTGGATGACTGGTGCCCGCCGATCCCAGGTTTATTTCTTTACTTCTCGGGCAACCGGCATGTGCCCGCGAGCCTGCGGGCATTGATAGATCTGGTCCGGGAGAAAAGCGGTTAAACGCCACTTTTCACGCCGGATCATTCCGTCAGTCCTGACGCAATACCTGATGGCCGTGGGCGATCAGCGCGTCGGTCACTTTACGCATCATGCGGCTTTCCGGCGCGAAACGGTGCCAGTACAACATCCGGCGCTGGAACAGACCCGGTGTCAGGTCGATCAGTTCGCCGCTTTCCAGTTCTTTCTCGATTTGCAGATGCGGGATCATGCAGCAGGTGGTGCCCTGACGGGCGAGCTGGACGAACGCTTCTGACGAGTTAACGATGTGGCACGGCACGCTGCCCGGCGACAAGTCGAAATTCTGTTGCAGGAAAGCCTGATGCATATCGTCCAGATGGTCGAACGCCACCGCAGGCGCTTTCAGTAAGGCCGAACGGGTGACGCCATTCGGGAAATAGCGGTCAGCAAAAGGCTTGGAGCCGACAAACAGATAGTCCAGCGCACCCAATTGATCCACCAGACAGCTTGGCAACGGTTGTGGCTGAATACTCACCGCCCCGACCACTTCGCCGCGACGCAGACGTTCCTGAGTGCGCGTTTCATCTTCCACCTGTAAATTCAGGCGGATAGGGGAATCAACCAGCACCGATTTCAGTGCCGGTAACAGCCAGGTTGCCAGGCTGTCGGCGTTGACCGCCAGCGAAAGCAACAGCGGCGTATCATTGCTTTCATTGTTGCTGTCACTGCCCAGCCACTCTTCTTCCAGCAATTCCACCTGATGTAACAACGCCAGCAGTTTCTGACCCTGCTCGGTCGGGCGAGGCGGAACGGTACGCACCAGCAGCGGCTGGCCGAATAAATTTTCCAGTTGTTTAATACGCTGAGAGACCGCCGATTGTGTGATGCAAAGTTTCTGCGCAGCGCGCTCAAAACCGCGCTCACGGATCACCGCGTCCAGTGCCTGTAGCGTTCTATAGTCCGGGCGTTTCATCGGAATTCTGTCCCTTGGATTTAATTTTATCCGGACACTATGCCACAGATTGTCAGGTTTTGTGGTGAGGAAAATCGGAGGAATGGCAGCACAATTGCACTTAATAAGTGTGATCTGGTCACGCACCTGGTCGCCCAATTTGCCGGGACATGCTTTATAATCACCGGCAGAATTCGTTTCATCCCACTATTCACAGCACTTTCGTGTTATCAGACAGAGAAGCCATTATGACGCAGGAAGAATTGAAAAAAGCAGTCGGCTGGGCCGCGCTGGATTACGTGACTCCGGGCACCATTGTAGGTGTCGGCACCGGATCTACCGCCGCGCATTTCATTGATGCACTGGGTTCTGTCAAAGGCCAGATCGAAGGCGCAGTGTCCAGCTCCGATGCCTCCACCGCAAAACTGAAAAGCTTAGGCATTCATGTTTTCGACAGCAACGAAGTGGATTCTCTGGATGTGTACGTTGACGGTGCCGATGAAATTAACGGCTCAATGCAGATGATCAAAGGCGGCGGCGCGGCGCTGACCCGCGAAAAAATCATTGCCGCGATCGCCAAAAAATTCATCTGCATTGTGGATGCTTCCAAACAGGTCGATGTACTGGGCAAATTCCCGCTGCCGGTGGAAGTGATCCCGATGGCACGTTCTTATGTGGCGCGTGAACTGGTGAAACTCGGCGGCCTGCCGGAGTACCGCCAGAATGTGCTGACCGATAACGGTAACGTGATCCTCGATGTGCATAATCTGAATATCGTCGATGCCGTCGCGATGGAAAATAAGATCAACAGTATTGCCGGTGTGGTGACGGTGGGGCTGTTTGCTAACCGTGGCGCGGACGTGGCGCTGGTCGGGACATCTGAAGGCGTTAAAACTGTTAAGCTGAAATAAGACAGCGATAAGCAGAAGATCTGGCTGCTCAGACAAAAGCAGCCAGACACACTCCTGTCATAACGCAATGTTATGAAGATGATAATTTTCTGACTGAATCATCTTTTCTTCAGAAGCCGTAATTTGGTGACTTATGTCACATTCCTGTGTTTCTCCTCCAGAACGTCTGGCTCCGCAAAATCTAACCAGCATGAAATGCTAAAAACCATCACGCGCGGTGAGCCTTCTGCTACCGGGCAGGCAATCGTTTGTATTGATGATGGCGGATTTTTTGTTATGTTGACGGGGAGCAGTCACCTTGCAGTCAGATTTCAGTCAGAAAATATAGGGTCGGGAAATGGCAAAAGTATCACTTGAGAAAGACAAGATTAAATTTTTGTTAGTGGAAGGCGTCCACCAAAGTGCGGTTGATACACTCCGTGCCGCGGGTTACACCAATATTGAATTTCACAAAGGTGCTTTAGACACGCAATCGCTGAAAGAATCGATCCGTGATGCGCACTTTGTTGGACTCCGATCGCGTACTCAGCTGACTGAAGAAGTGTTCCAGGCAGCAGAAAAACTGGTGGCTGTTGGCTGTTTCTGTATCGGTACCAATCAGGTGGATCTGAAAGCCGCCACCCGTCGCGGTGTTCCGGTCTTTAACGCGCCGTTCTCCAATACCCGTTCTGTGGCGGAAATGGTACTGGGCGAAATGCTGCTGATGATGCGCGGCATTCCGGAAGCCAACGCCAAAGCACACCGTGGTGTCTGGAACAAGCTGGCAGTCGGATCCTTCGAAGCGCGCGGCAAACGTCTGGGCATCATTGGTTACGGCCACATCGGTACGCAGTTGGGGATCCTCGCGGAAAGCCTGGGGATGCGCGTCTTCTATTACGACATCGAAAGCAAATTGCCATTGGGTAATGCGCAGCCGATTGCCTCGCTGGAAGAATTGCTCAACACCAGCGACGTCGTGACGTTACATGTGCCGGAAACCCTGAGCACCAAAGACATGATTTCTGAAGTGCAGCTGGCACAGATGAAGCCGGGCGCACTGCTGATCAACGCCTCACGTGGCACCGTGATCGACATTCCTGCGCTGTGCAATGCACTGCGCAGCAAACATTTGTCCGGCGCGGCCATCGACGTCTTCCCGGAAGAACCGGCAACCAACAGCGATCCGTTTAATTCACCGCTGTGTGAATTCGATAACGTGCTGCTGACGCCACACATCGGCGGTTCCACCATGGAAGCGCAGGAAGGTATCGGCCTCGAAGTGGCAGGCAAACTGGCGAAATACTCTGACAACGGTTCTACGCTGTCAGCGGTTAACTTCCCGGAAGCATCGCTGCCCGCTCACACCGAGAAAGCCAGCCGTCTGCTGCATATTCACGAAAACCGTCCGGGCGTGCTGACCAGCATCAACCAGATTTTCGCGGAGCAAGGTATCAACATTGCTGCACAGTATCTGCAAACCAGCCCTGAAATCGGTTATGTGGTTATCGATGCAGAAACAGATACCGCAACACTGAATACCGCGTTGCAGCTGATGAAGGCCATTCCGGGCACCATCCGCGCCCGTCTGCTTTACTGATCTCAGCCTGAAATGACAAAGGCGCCTGAGGGCGCCTTTTTGCTGTCTGCGGTTTAGCGCCTCTTTCTACCACGTCCATACTTTGCCGGGGGTAATCACCTGCGGCAAAGGCACATCCCAGTGTTCCACCGGCAGGGCATCGACATGCTGACAATCGTGCGCCAGACCAATCGGATAAGGTCCGCCATTCTTCCAGCGTTCCAGCGTGCGGTCATAAAAACCACCGCCCATGCCTAAACGTTGCCCGACGCTGTCGAACGCCACCAGCGGCGTCAGAATGATATCCAGCCGGGACAGCGGAATGACCTGCGTGACATCCAGTTGCGGTTCGAGAATATTGAGACGATTACGCACCAGCGGCGTGTCAGGGGTATAACGCAGGAAAAGCAGGTTACCGGGGACGAAAGGGTGCAGCACCGGCAGACACAGTTGTTTGCCTTCACGCCACAGACGGGCGATGACGGGTGCGGTATCGAGTTCACCATCAAAGGACAGAAACAGGGAAACGGTGATGGCAGATTGAATCTCAGGATGCGTGGCGACACGTTCTGCGGCCTGCAGGGCAAAAGCGGTTTGCTGTTCAGTGGTCAGCGCGTTTCTGCGTTGGCGTATTTCATTGCGGATGAGGTGTCGGGCTGAAGCGAACAAAGGTGTGTAAGGCATAGATACAAACACCAGAAAGGGATGTACCGAAAAGAAAGGGGAATCTCCGAGATGCCGTCGCAGGCTGTAACCCTTGAACCCATGGTTCAAGGTGAACGTGCTGTCGCAATCTTTAGGCTTCTCGGACGGACCGAGCATGCGCACCGATTACGGATCATCACATTCTGTTGGTACTAATTATCGGCTCAGGGGACGGGCCCGCTGGCGAACATCTCAGAGAAATTTTTTACCGTTTCTGACGACCTGTGACCAGTCAGTCAGCAACGTGTGTTATTCGAAAGGCGCCCCTTCACGTTCAGAGATCCGGCCTTGTTCGAGCAATGCCTGCTCGATGGTTTGTTGCAACATCCGGATACGTTGTTCCATATTGGATGCATAATCGCGCGTTTTCAACCTTTCCTGAGCAAGTTCGTGACACACGTTCAATGCCGCGATGAAGACCAGTTGCTCTGTATTGGTGACTCTAGTGCGAACTTTCAGATCTTGCAACCGCTGATTAAGATCTTCAGCTGCCAGATTCAGTGCTTCCTGTTGTTCTGGCGGACAATTCACCCGTAAAGAGCGACCAAAAATTTGAATATCTACCGGTTGTGCAGACATGCCACCTTCCTGCTGATTTATTCGTCCGCCCCAACGTGACCACTACGACCTGGCGCAGGATGTTGGAAGCGGGCGCCACTATAACTATCTCAATACCAGGTTACAACCCCATGACCGACTGACTGCTGCCCGATTGTTCAGGGCGTGCCATTCATGCCTTAGACCACCCAATCGCGGGCTGCTAATCTGGTACTACGACAGACCTTGGTGGTAGCATAACACGAACTTAACCTGCCAACGATGGCGAATGCGCATGTCTATTGAGAATACTTACCCTACTTACGATTCGTTGGATCAAAACCTGAAACAACAATCGGTTGCTCTGACCGCAGCAGAAATGCACGGTTTGATCAGTGGCTTGCTGTGCGGCGGTAATCGCGACGGCAGCTGGCTGACTCTGGTTCATGATCTGACCAACGAAGGCATCGCCTTCCCGCACACGCTGGCGGATTTGCTGCAACAACTGCGCAAAGTCACCGCAGATACGCTGGAAGATGACAGCTTCGAATTTAAAATGATGATGCCGGATGACGATAAAAACGTCTTTGAGCGTGCTGATGCACTGGCGGGCTGGGTTAACCATTTCCTGCTGGGGCTGGGCATGATGCAGCCAAAACTCGCTAAAGTGAAAGGCGAAGTCGGTGAGGCGATCGACGATTTGCGTAGCATCGCGCAACTCGGTTACGACGAAGATGAAGATCAGGAACAATTAGCGCAGTCTTTAGAGGAAGTGGTGGAGTACGTCCGTGTGGCGGCCATCCTGTGCTTTGGTGAATTCGGTCACAGCCGCCCGACGGCTGCAGAAAATCACCGTACATTGCATTAATTAAAACGATTTCAGGAGAAGGTGATGACTCAGCAAGAGTACGAGAATCGTCGTCAGGCGCTGTTAGCGAAGATGGCACCGGGAAGCGCGGCAATCATTTTTTCTGCGCCGGAAGCACCGCGCAGTGCCGACAGTGAATACCCGTATCGTCAGAGCAGTGATTTCTGGTATTTCACCGGATTCAATGAACCGGAAGCGGTGCTGATCCTGGTGAAAAGTGATGAAAATCATAACCACAGCGTCCTGTTCAACCGTGTTCGTGATCTCACTGCTGAAATCTGGTTTGGTCGTCGTCTGGGTCAGGACGCGGCACCCGCTAAACTTGGCGTGACCAAAGCGTTGCCGTTTGACGATATCAACGACCAGCTTCACCTTCTGCTTAACGGCCTCGACGTGGTGTACCACGCGCAAGGCGATTACGCCTATGCCGATGACATCGTGAACCGTGCGATGGAAAAACTGCGTAAAGGTTTCCGTCAGAATTTCTCTGCTCCGGCCACGGTCACCGACTGGCGTCCGTGGGTGCATGATATGCGCCTGTTCAAATCAGCGGAAGAAATCGCCATCATGCGCCGCGCCGGACAGATCACCGCGCTGGCCCATACCCGCGCGATGGAAAAATGCCGTCCGGGCATGTTTGAATACCACCTTGAAGGCGAAATTCATCACGAATTTAACCGTCACGGCGCCCGTTATCCTTCCTACAACACCATTGTGGGCGGCGGCGTAAACGGCTGCATTCTGCATTACACCGAAAACGAATGCGAACTGCGTGACGGCGATTTAGTGCTGATCGACGCCGGTTGTGAATATCAGGGTTATGCCGGTGATATTACCCGTACGTTCCCGGTGAACGGCAAATTTAGCAAAGCGCAACGTGAAATCTACGACATCGTGCTGGCGTCAGAATACAAAGCGCTGGAAGTCTTCGGACCGGGCAGCAGCATTCAGGCCGCGACCGAAGCCGCAGTGCGCGTGATGATTGAAGGCCTGATCAAACTCGGCGTGATGAAGGGCGACGTCGAAACCCTTTACGCTGAACAGGCGCACAAACAGTTCTTCATGCACGGTTTATCGCACTGGCTGGGGCTGGACGTGCATGACGTCGGCCATTACGGCTCGGCAGATCGCAGCCGTACGCTGGAACCGGGCATGGTGCTGACCGTTGAACCGGGCCTGTATATCGCGCCGGACGCCGACGTCCCCGAAGCGTACCGTGGCATCGGTATCCGTATCGAAGACGACATTCTGATCACCGCCACCGGCATTGAAATTCTGACCGGCGATGTGGTGAAAGAAGCCGATGATATTGAAGCCCTGATGGCGGCGGCACAGAAATAATATGAGCATTGTCATTGTTGGCGGCGGGATGACCGGCGCAACGCTGGCGCTGGCGATTTCCTCGCTGACCGAGGGGCGCTTGCCGGTGCATCTGGTGGAAGCCACTGCGCCTGAACATCACGGACATCCGGGTTTTGATGCCCGTTCGATTGCGCTGGCACAAGGCACCTGCCAGCAATTATCGCGGGTGGGTATCTGGCCTGCGCTGGCGAATATCGCCACGCCCATCCGGGATATCCACGTCAGCGATCGCGGTCACGCGGCCTTTGTTAACCTCAATGCCGCGCATTATGGCGTTGAGGCGCTGGGGCAGGTGGTTGAGTTGCATGAAGTCGGTAAGCGCCTGTTTGCGATGCTGAAAAATGCCCCCGGCGTCACGCTGCATTGTCCGGCCAAGGTCACGGATGTCGCACGTTCGCAAGAGTCTGCCAGCGTGACACTCGACAACGGTGAAACGCTGACCGCACAACTTCTGGTGGCGGCGGACGGCTCACACTCCTCACTGGCCAAAGCCTGCAACATTGGCTGGCAGCGTGAAGATTACGGTCAGATTGCCGTGATCGCGAATATCGCCACCAGTGAGCCACACCACAACCGGGCGTTTGAACGCTTCACGAAGCACGGACCGCTGGCGTTACTGCCGATGTCCGATGGCCGCAGTTCGCTGGTCTGGTGTCATCCGCGCGAAGCCAAAGAAGAGATCGATAACTGGAGTGAAGCACAGTTCCTCAGTGAGCTGCAAAAAGCCTTCGGCTGGCGGCTGGGTACCATGAAACAGGCCGGTAAACGGTTCAGTTATCCGCTGCAATTGCAGCGAGCCAACAGCCATATCAGCCACCGTCTGGCGCTGGTGGGGAATGCGGCGCAAACACTGCATCCGATTGCCGGACAGGGTTTTAACCTCGGTCTGCGTGATGTCATGACACTGGCCGAAACGCTGGCCAATGCCGCGGCACAAGGCGCGGATGTTGGCAGTTACCGCGTGCTGAGTGACTATCAGCAGCGCCGTCAGCCCGATCAGCAGGCAACCGTCGGCGTGACCGACGGCCTGATCCACCTCTTTGCCAACCGCTGGCTGCCGTTAATGGTCGGACGTAATCTCGGCTTACTGGCGATGGAAGGCATTACGCCATTACGCGATGCGTTTACCCGAAGAACTTTAGGCTGGGTTGACCGTTAAGCCTTACAGGAAAAATTATGCAATCTTTTGATGTGGTTATCGCCGGTGGCGGAATGGTCGGTCTGGCGCTGGCGTGCGGATTACAGGGCAGCGGTTTGCGCATTGCGGTGCTGGAAAACCAGCAACCGGATCTCGATTCGCCGTTACCGGAACAGCCGGGTTTACGGGTTTCGGCAATCAATGCCGCCAGCGAACGTCTGCTGAAATATATCGGCGTCTGGGACAACATCATTGCTCAGCGTGCCAATGCCTATCAGGGGATGGAAGTCTGGGATCGTGACAGCTTTGGCAAAATCGCCTTCCGTGGCGAAGAATATGGCTTCAGCCATCTGGGTCACATCATTGAGAATCAGGTGATCCACCGTGCGCTGTGGCTGCGTGCGGAAAAATCTTCCGACATCACGTTGCTCGCACCCGCCACATTGAAGAACGTAGCCTGGGGCGAAAACGAAGCGTTTATCACCCTTAATGATGATCGCCAGCTCAGCGCGCGTTTAGTGGTCGGCGCGGACGGCGCACAGTCATGGCTGCGCCAGCATGCCGACATCCCGCTGACTTTCTGGGATTACCGTCATCATGCACTGGTAGCGACCATCCGCACGGAAGAGCCGCACCAGTCTGTGGCACGTCAGGTCTTCCACGGCGAAGGCATTCTGGCATTTCTGCCGCTGGCGGATACTCATTTGTCTTCCATCGTCTGGTCAGTGTCACCGGATGAAGCACAGCGCCTGAGCGCGCTGGAGCCTGAAGAGTTCAACAAAATCCTCGCCAGCACTTTTGACCTGCGACTTGGCGTGTGTCGCGTAGAAAGTGAGCGCCTGACCTTCCCGCTGACCGGCCGTTATGCCCGCAGCTTTGCCGGACAACGTCTGGCGCTGGTCGGCGATGCGGCACACACCGTGCATCCGCTCGCCGGACAGGGCGTGAACTTAGGCTTTATGGATGCTGCTGAACTGGCGTCTGAAATCAAACGTCTGCAAAAAGAAGGCAAAGATTTCGGCCAGCACATGTACCTGCGCCGTTACGAGCGTCGTCGTAAACACAGCGCGGCGCTGATGCTGGCGGGTATGCAGGGCTTCCGCGAACTGTTTGCCGGGGATAATCCAGCCAAAAAACTGCTGCGCGACATCGGCCTGACGCTGGCGGATTCCCTGCCGGGTGTGAAACCGAAACTGGTCCGTCAGGCCATGGGGCTGAACGATTTACCCGAATGGTTACGGGACGATTCACTTCGATTGAAATAATCTAATTTCAGCTCAATTTTTCCATTACATTTTCTAATCCGGGGTCGAATTTTTCATTCTGCAAATGGTGAGAAATCCGGCCTTGTCGTTATATAACATCGATACTTTTGCGGTTTATTTGTAGATTTTGCGCCGCAAACCCCAGTTTACCAGTCAAAAACTCTGCACAATGCCCTTGTGAGATCACTGACATTCCCGCTGCTCTGCATATTTTAACTTATGGTTAGTAAGCTTATTCAGTGGTAAGTTCGAGCGAGGGTATCGTTTGCGCGGTGTGCTGTTTATGCACTTAATTAAATGAGGAATAAGATGGTTAAGCAGACTCAGCTTTATGAACAACATGTTGCGTGCGGCGCGCGTATGGTCGATTTCCACGGCTGGATGA
This sequence comes from Rahnella victoriana, assembly GCF_021276285.1. Lineage (NCBI taxonomy): Bacteria > Pseudomonadati > Pseudomonadota > Gammaproteobacteria > Enterobacterales > Yersiniaceae > Rahnella > Rahnella victoriana. The sequence continues at coordinate 635,335 of NZ_CP089919.1, read as the reverse complement.
TGCCTTTGCATTATGGCTCTCAGCTGGATGAACACCACATCGTGCGTCAGGATGCCGGTATGTTTGACGTCTCGCACATGACCATCGTCGACCTCCACGGCGCCCGTACCCGTGAATTCCTGCGTTATCTTCTGGCGAACGATGTCGCCAAACTCACCGTTCCCGGCAAAGCTCTGTACACCGGCATGCTCAATGCCTCCGGTGGCGTGATTGACGATCTGATCGTCTATTTCCTCAACGAAAATTATTTCCGTCTGGTGGTTAACTCCGCAACCCGCGAGAAAGATCTGGCATGGATTTCGCAGCATGCAGAACCGTACGCTGTCGAACTGACGGTGCGTGATGATCTGGCGCTGGTTGCCGTGCAGGGACCGCAGGCGAAAGAAAAAGCGGAAACCTTGTTTACCGCAGAACAAAAACAGGCCGTCGCGGGCATGAAGCCGTTCTTCGGCGTTCAGGCGGGCGACCTGTTTATCGCGACAACCGGTTATACCGGCGAAGCGGGTTATGAAATCGCACTGCCGCAAGAACAGGTGGCGGATTTCTGGCAGAAATTGCTGGCCGCAGGGGTAAAACCTGCCGGTCTGGGCGCGCGCGACACACTGCGTCTGGAAGCAGGCATGAATCTGTACGGGCAGGAAATGGACGAAGGTGTTTCGCCGCTGGCGGCCAATATGGGCTGGACCATCGCCTGGGCACCGGAAGACCGTGACTTTATTGGCCGTGATGCGCTGGAAAGACAGCGCGAGCAGGGCACCGAACAGCTGGTCGGCCTGGTGATGACCGAGAAAGGCGTATTGCGTAACGAACTGCCGGTGCGATTCACCGACAGCGCGGGTAACACGCTGGAAGGCGTGATCACCAGCGGTTCGTTCTCCCCGACGCTGAACTACAGTATTGCTCTGGCACGCGTTCCGGCGGGCATTGGCGAACATGCCATTGTGCAAATCCGTAACCGAGAAATGCCGGTAAAAGTCACCAAGCCAGGTTTTGTCCGTAACGGCAAACCTCTGGCGCAGTAACGAATTCGAGATAAAAATTATCCAGTTAACGCTGAATTAAGCACTTTTTTGGAGAAAGTAACATGAGCAATGTTCCAGCAGATTTGAAATACGCCTCTTCCCACGAGTGGGTACGTTCTGAAGGCAACGGCGTTTACACCGTAGGCATCACCGAACACGCGCAGGAATTACTGGGCGACATGGTTTTCGTTGATCTGCCAGAAGTCGGCCGCGAAGTGACTGCCGGTGAAGACTGTGCCGTGGCTGAATCCGTGAAAGCGGCTTCCGACATTTACTCTCCAGTTAGCGGCGAAATCGTTGCAGTGAACGGCGAACTGGAAGGTTCCCCGGAGCTGGTCAACAGCGAGCCATATGGCAGCGGTTTCCTGTTCCAGATTAAAGCGTCAGACGAAAGCGAACTGGCTAAGCTGCTTGATGCAGAAGCCTATTCAGCTTCCATCGACGAATAATTACACATTGTTTTACCCGCCCCGCAACCCGCTTGCGGGGCAGATCCCGACCCGTAGCTTTTGTCAGTATCCCAAGACACCTCCAGCAGATTTCAGGAATGCGTAGCAAATGACTCAGACTCTCAGCCAACTCGAACACAGCGAAGCCTTTATCGGCCGCCATATCGGTCCGTCTTCTCAGCAACAGCAACAGATGCTGGAAACGGTCGGTGCGGATTCCTTAAACGCGCTGATCCAGCAGATCGTTCCGGTCGATATCCAGTTGCCGGGGCCACCGGCCGTCGGCGATGCCGTGACGGAACATCAGGCGCTGGCTGAGCTGAAAGCCATTGCCAGCCAGAACCAACGCTATAAATCCTACATCGGTATGGGTTACAGCGCGGTGCTGACGCCGCCGGTTATCCTGCGCAACATGCTGGAAAATCCGGGCTGGTATACCGCGTACACGCCGTATCAGCCGGAAGTGTCGCAGGGCCGTCTTGAAGCGCTGCTGAACTTCCAGCAACTGACCCTGGATCTGACCGGTCTGGATCTGGCGTCTGCTTCTTTGCTCGATGAAGCGACTGCCGCCGCCGAAGCCATGGCACTGGCAAAACGCGCCAGCAAACTGAAAGATGCCAACCGTTTCTTCGTGGCTGACGACGTGCATCCGCAAACGCTGGACGTGGTCCGTACCCGTGCGGAAACCTTCGGTTTTGACATCATTGTTGATAAAGCCGAAAAAGTGCTCGAGCTGGAAGGCGTGTTCGGCGTGCTGTTGCAGCAGGTTGGCACCACCGGTGAAGTGCACGATTACACCGCGCTGCTGGGCGAACTGAAAAAACGCAAAATTATTACCAGCGTCGCCGCTGACATTATGGCGCTGGTGCTGCTGGCCGCACCGGGCAAGCAGGGCGCTGACGTGGTCTTTGGTTCCGCGCAACGCTTTGGTGTGCCGATGGGCTACGGCGGTCCGCACGCGGCCTTCTTTGCCTGCGTAGACGAATTCAAACGTTCCATGCCGGGCCGTATCATCGGGGTTTCCCGCGATGCTGCCGGCAAAACGGCACTGCGTATGGCGATGCAGACCCGCGAGCAACATATCCGCCGAGAAAAAGCCAACTCCAACATTTGTACCTCGCAGGTTTTACTGGCCAACATTGCCAGCCTGTATGCGGTATTCCACGGCCCTGAAGGCCTGAAACGCATTGCCTCACGCATTCATCGTCTGACCGACATTCTGGCCGCTGGCCTGAAACAGGGTGGCCTGACGCTGCGTCACAACACCTGGTTCGATACGCTGACCGTCGAAGTGAAAGACAAAGCCGCTGTGCTGGAACGTGCGCTGAGTTTCGGTCTGAACCTGCGTACTGACATTCATGGCGCAGTCGGTATCACTCTCGACGAAGCGACGTCCCGCGAAGACGTTCAGATTCTGTTTGCTGCCCTGCTGGGTGACGACAACGGTCTGGATATCGACAAACTGGACAAAGCCGCATCGACCGACAGCAATGCCATTCCAGCGGCGATGCTGCGTGTGGATCCGATCCTGACCCATCCGGTATTCAATCAGTACCACAGCGAAACCGAGATGATGCGTTATATGCACCGTCTGGAGAAAAAGGATCTGGCGCTGAATCAGGCGATGATCCCGCTGGGTTCCTGCACCATGAAACTGAATGCCGCAGCAGAAATGATCCCGATTACCTGGCCGGAATTTGCCGAGCTGCATCCGTTCTGCCCGACAGAACAGGCTGGCGGTTATCAGCAGATGATTGGTCAGTTGTCACAATGGCTGGTTCAGCTCACCGGTTATGACGCGGTGTGCATGCAGCCGAACTCCGGTGCGCAGGGTGAGTACGCGGGTCTGTTGGCCATCCGCCGCTACCACGAAAGCCGTAACGAAAGTGGTCGTCACATCTGCCTGATCCCAAGCTCAGCGCACGGCACCAATCCGGCATCTGCGCAGATGGCGAGCATGACCGTAGTGGTTGTCGCGTGTGACAAACAGGGCAACATCGATCTGAGTGACCTGCGTGAGAAAGCGGCGAAAGCGGGCGATGAGCTGTCTTGTATCATGGTGACTTACCCTTCAACGCACGGCGTTTACGAAGAGACCATCCGCGAAGTGTGCCAGATTGTGCATCAGTACGGCGGTCAGGTTTACCTCGACGGCGCGAACATGAACGCCCAGGTCGGCATCACCACGCCGGGTTACATCGGCGCGGACGTGTCGCACCTTAACCTGCATAAAACCTTCTGTATCCCGCACGGCGGCGGCGGTCCGGGCATGGGTCCGATCGGTGTGAAAGCGCATCTGGCTCCGTTCGTTCCGGGTCACAGCGTGGTGCAGATTGACGGCGTACTGACGCAAAACGGCGCGGTTTCTGCGGCTCCGTTCGGCAGTGCTTCCATCCTGCCTATCAGCTGGATGTATATCCGTATGATGGGCGCGGAAGGCCTGAAGCAAGCCAGCCAGGTGGCAATTCTGAATGCCAACTACATTGCGACCCGTCTGAAAGACGCCTATCCGGTGCTGTATACCGGCCGTGATGGTCGCGTGGCGCACGAATGCATTCTGGATATTCGTCCGCTGAAAGAAACCACCGGTATCAGTGAAATGGATATCGCCAAGCGTCTGATCGATTACGGATTCCACGCCCCGACCATGTCCTTCCCGGTGGCCGGTACGCTGATGGTTGAGCCGACCGAATCCGAAAGCAAGGTGGAACTGGATCGCTTTATCGATGCGCTGCTGGCAATCCGCAGTGAAATTGATCGCGTAGCGAAAGGCGAATGGCCGCTGGAAGATAACCCGCTGGTGAATGCACCGCACGTGCAGAACGAGCTGGTCAGCGACTGGAACCACCCGTACACCCGCGAAGTGGCAGTCTTCCCGGCAGGTTACGACAACAAATACTGGCCGACGGTAAAACGTCTGGATGACGTGTACGGGGACAGGAATTTGTTCTGTTCATGTGTACCGATGTCAGATTACGAGTAAGACTCCGTTCTCCTCCTCGCTGAGAAGGGTGAGGAGTTAAAAACTCGGTCTGCTCCCTCCCCTGCGAAGGGGAGGGTTGGGGTGGGGTATTAAAGTAAAATCAATAAGTTGAAGTATGCTTTTGCCGAGTGTTAGCCTTTAGAACCCCCTCCCAGCCTCCCTCTTCGCAGGGGGAGGAGCTAAGCCAAATTCCCCTTTCTTTCTGTTTCTCCTACACTTTCCTCACATCCCCAATGGAGTCACTCATGAAAATCGCTCTCGTCACCGGCGCCAGTCGCGGTATCGGCCGTGCAACGGCACTTCTTCTTGCGCAGCAGGGTTATGCTGTCGGCGTGAATTACCTTAATAACGACATCGCAGCGCAATCTGTTATCGATGAAATCCATCAGGCCGGTGGTAAAGCGATAGCGTTGAAAGCCGATATTGCCGATGAAGTACAGGTTGTCGCGATGTTCAGACAGTTGAGCGCCGAACTCGGGCCGGTCACCGCGCTGGTGAATAACGCCGGGATTTTGTTCCAGCAGACGACCCTTGAAAATCTCTCCGCTGAACGTATCAATAAAGTGCTGTCCACCAATGTGACGGGGTATTTCCTGTGCTGTCGTGAGGCGGTAAAAATCATGTCGCATCGTCATGGCGGAAAAGGCGGCGCGATTGTGAATGTGTCCTCGGCGGCTTCCCGTTTGGGGGCGCCGGGGGAATATGTGGATTACGCGGCGTCGAAAGGGGCGGTGGATACCCTGACCACGGGGCTGGCGCTGGAAGTGGCGGCGTACGGTATCCGCGTTAACTGTGTACGTCCGGGTCTGATTTATACCGACATGCACGCCAGCGGCGGTGAGCCGGGACGCGTCGATCGCGTAAAATCCAATCTGCCGATGCAACGCGGCGGGCAGCCGGAAGAAGTGGCACAAGGCATTGCATGGCTGCTGTCGGACGCTGCCTCTTACGTCACCGGCAGCTTTATTGAGCTGGCTGGCGGCAGATAATGAGGGAAAACGGGGATGGCTCCCCGTTTTTACCGCTTACTTTTCGATTAAAAATGTCACCGGTTCACCGGCTTCGGTGATGTCCCGGGAATGTGCTTCGCTCAGCTTCCCCTCCGCCAGTGTCGATGGCGTGACCTTTTTCGATGATTTCACTTCACCCCTTTTCACCGGTCGTGCCGTCGGATTCCATCCGCGTATCACCCAGTGATCGCCGCGTTGTGATTTTTTCAGCGTACTGAAATGCAGCGGCGTGTCCCAGCTCATTAAACTGTAATCCGCCGGGAATTTCAGTCCGTGCGGATTGAGCCGGAAGCGCGACCAGCCGGTGGCCAGATACGCCAGCATCGGCGTTTTCCATTCTTCCACGCGCCGCCAGACATCCGCATCAGGTGCGCCGGTCAGTGGCATCACCGCCAGTGAACAATGATGAATGCCGGGGATTTGCGAGTCAGGCGAGGGCAGAACCATCCCCGATGCGCGTCCCGGCCGGTAAGGCATATTGGCGCGCCCCAGCCAGCCGACGCTGCGCAGCAACGTGATCGCCAGAACGTCGTTGTGTTCCTCAGGAATTTCATACTCGCGCAGTCCTTCGGTCACCGCACACAGCCCGCGGATTTCATCGTGCATCATCACCAGGCTTTGCATCGGATACAGCGCAGCGGGCGCTTCGGCCCAGTTTTCTTCCTGCCAGATTTTCATGGCAGCAGGCTGATTATCCCGCTGGATCAATCCGAACGGCTGGTCGGCGAAATGCACCTGACTGACCGCGCCGGTGGGCATCAATAGCTGCAACCGGTGGTCGCGGATCTGATTATCCACGGTGATATCCACGTTCAGCTGCGGCGAGTTATGCGCCAGCGTCAGGGTCAGCGTGACATCCAGCCTGGCGTCCGTCAGCCGCTGCTGGCGCGAATCGAGATCCTGCGGAACCGGCAGCCGGTAGCGCAGCACCATGCGGTTAAACAGGCTGCCGCCGTCGGTGCGGCATTCGATCAAATGGCCGTCGCCGGTAATTTTCCAGTCTTCCACCGGCGGCGAATAGTTGTAGTTATCGCCCGCATCACCGCCGTCGACCAGTTGCAGCAGAGAGTGATAATGCTGACCGCTGCGTTTATCGGTCAGCGTCAGCACGCCGTGCGCATCGGCACGCAGATGCAGAAAATGATTCTCCAGCTGGCGCGCGTTCATGGTATGTGCCGGATGTTGCGATACTTCGCCGGGCTTAAACCACAGCGTGGTGTAGCCGCACGCTGGCACATTTCTGACTTCCACCTGCAACTCACATTTACGGAACCAGGTGGTTTCCGTGCTGTTCGACAGCTCCTGTACCACCGTCGACATATCCTGCGGCTGTTCACTCACAAGCTGCCAGTGACAGTCGTTCCCCTCGCTGTCGCACAGGCGGAAATCACGTTCCGGCGTCATCACCGTCAACGTCACGATCCCGCTGCGCTGACGGGGCAGGCTGTTAAACAGCAGGATTTTTGTGCCGTCCTGTGTGGCGGTGATCCCTTCGCTGAGTGTCTGGAAGTTTAAATCCAGCAACTGTTGCGCCATTTCCATGCCGGAAAGCAGCCGGTTTTTCACCATCGCATTGACGCGATCCGAATTGCAGCCGCCGATGCTGTCATGGGCATGGGACTTCATCGCTTCGCGCCAGATGTTATCCACGGCAGTTTGCGGATACGGCAGACCAAGCGAAGCATTCACCGTCAGCAGCGGTTCGAGATACTGACTGAGGGTTTTCTCCAGCCTGGCATTCAGTTTTTTAATGTCGGTGCGGGTGGAAAAAATACCGCGATGGATACGCATGTATTTCGGGCTGAGCAGTTCGCCGTGATAATCCGGCAAACGGTCCCGCTGTGTGTCGATAACCTCAAAAAATTCACTGAAACTGCTGTTCACGTAACGGAATTCATCCTGCTGCCGATTCAGTGCCTGCAACATTTCCGGCACCTGATATTCGAACGGTGACTGATCATTGCCGTTCGGCAATAAGATATGATCCGTGGCGGCGAACTGCGCCTGTTTGTGGCTGGCTTTCATTACCCCCGGCAAGGCTTTTCCCACGTCTGCAGGTAACCATTTGGCACAACCGTAACCCCACGGCAGCACCGCCGTGGTGACTTTACTGCCGTCGTCGCTGTGCCAGACAAACTCCGTTTTTGCGACGTCATGCTCGCTCCAGCCGCGCCAGAGTACCGCGTGGCGGATGCCGAACTGATTTAAAAACATCGGTAACTGCGCACTCTGACCGAAGGAGTCCGGCACATAACCCACCGGCATCGGCGTGCCGTATTTGCCTGCGCCCTCAATACCTAACAACAAATTACGGGCGATGGATTCCGCACCGACCACCAGAAAATCGGTTTGCGTATACCACGGACCGGTGAGGATCCGCCCGTCGCGGATAAGCGCGGTCAGGCGCGGCAGATTTTCCGGCGCGACCTCAAGATAATCGTCGAGGATCACCGTCTGCGCATCCAGCACGAACGGCGGTAATTGCGGATCGGCTTCCAGCCGGTTGAGCAGGTCATCCATAAAATAATACAGGACGGCTTTGGAATCATTTTCGGTGAAATACCATTCACGATCCCAGTGAGTATGCTGAATCAGATGGACGGTTTTCATTGGCGGTTCACCTTGAATTTAGGCGCCGGAGAAGCGGCAGGTTTAATCAGCGACTCTGTATCGCCATGGCGGAATACCAGCAGCGAGCCGAAGGCGACAACCGCAGAACCGGCAGCAATCGACATGATATAAACCGGCCAGCCGTCCACCGCCAGCCAGCCGTAAAACCCTGAAATCGGCGCATGATTTACCGCCCCTAAACCGACGGCCATTGCCGAACCCAGCGCAGAGCCGATGACGTTAATCACAATGATTTTTGGGTTAGAAAGCGCAAACGGGATCGCGCCTTCTGACACGCCGATCAGCCCCATCAGCGTTGAGGCTTTTCCCGCCTCGCGCAGGGATTCGGGGAACCGCTTCTTCCACAACAGTGTCGCCACGCCCAGCCCGATCGGCGGAATGATAATCGCCACCTGCGCGGCCGTATTCGGGTCATAAATGCCGGAAGCCAGCAGCGCCATGGCGGTGGTCACTGCCGCCTTGTTGATCGGCCCGCCAAGATCAAAGCCCACCATGCCGCCAATTACCGCTGCCAGCACCACTTTGTTGGTGCCAGACATGGCCATCAGCCAGGCTTCCATTCCGCGATTGAGCGCCGCCAGCGGCGTGCCGACCACCAGCGCCATGATGATGCAGGTCAGGAGCGTACCGCCGACCGGCAGAATAAAGATCGGTCCGGCGGAGGCCAGTGAGCGCGGCAATTTGATAAACCGCACCATCCAGCGGACGATATAACCGGCGACAAATCCGGCCACCAGCGCACCGATAAACCCGGTGCCCAGATTGCTGGCGAGCAACCCGCCAATCATGCCCGGCGCGATGCCCGGTTTATTGGCCAGTGCGAAACTGATGTATCCGGCGACCACCGGCAACATCAGCGAAAGCGCCAGCCCGCCGAAGCCATCAAACTGATGCAGCAGTTTCACAATCTGGCTGGCGGCCTGCGCATGGCTGCTGTCCCAGATATTGTCGATGCCGTACATTGATGCGCCAATACGCGCGATGCCCATGATCACCGCGCCCGCAATCACGAACGGCAGCATGTAAGAAACGCCGGTCATGATGGCGTTTTTCACATCCGTGCCAACATGCCCGCCGCCGTCTTCTGCCCTGAATTTAGCCATTCGCCACCTCCTGTTCGATCGCGTCGAATACCGCATCGCCGTGTTTGATCGGATCACTGACACTGCATTCGAGCGTGATCATGCCGTTAAAGCGTTCTTTATTGATGACCGCAACATCGGCAGCGAGAATGACGCCATCGGCGCGCGCCAGATCTTCTTCAGTAATAATATTCTCAGCGCCCAGACTTCCCTGAGTTTCCACTTTGATTTCGTGTCCGCGTTTTTTTCCCAGCACTTCAAGAGATTCTGCGGCCATATAAGTATGGGCAACACCGGTCGGGCAGGCAGCAATACAGACGAAATACATAATATAAATCCTCGGGTTTTGAGTGATGACAGACATAAAAAAAGCACAACGGCGAAAGGGCGCGTTGTGCTTTTGAATGAAACAGAAGGTATAAAAGTCGCGTCGGCGGCTGGCGTACCACTCAGACGATGGCAGCAGCGTAACTGACTGACCAGATTGGATAAATGGCTGAAGGCCAGGATATGGCGTAATTGCACGCCCAGCCGGACGCTGATGGAAATAACCTGAATATGTGTGTGGGAAATAAAACGTTTTACGTTGAGGCAGGGCAGCAGGGAATGTCCGGCGCACTGCCAGAGTTGTTGCCATTGCTCGCTGAAATCCGCCGGGTTTATTTCTTCAGGTTGTTCCGTGGTGGCAGAGAGATTATCGACAGAATTAAAGCAGCAGCACCCAGATATAAAACCTGTCATTCCGCGGACGAACGTCAGCAAAATGAGAGACAGGCTTTTAATAAAAGGGAATAACAGCATCGGTATCTCCGCAACAATGAGCCTGTAGTAAACAGGAATCAAAAAAAGATCGCTGTGATGTTCTGCACAAAGCCTGATCGCTCCTTCGCAGGTGAGGGAACCGGACGGCGTCATTTCTGCGAGATATCTTCCGGATTTCAAACAAACTCCTTAAACCCCCCATCCCGAAAATCCTCTTACCGTCTTCCAGGTCATGATTGCCGGTCTGGATTTGCGCGATGTCAACGATCCCCGGCTTTACGCACTTGCGCTGATTGAGTTGCGGAAATAAAAACTCACGCGGTATGAATATCAGAATTTTAGTACACGGAATGAATAATAAAAAAGTGCAGGCAGTGTTTTTTTGCTTTCTGTTTAATGAGACGAAATCGAATTATAACCAGGGTTAATTGGTTGAAATTAAAAATTGAAAAAACATGACAGACATCTTGTTTTGGAATTTATCGATAAGATAGTTTACACCTCGAAAATGTGTATTTGATAAATCGTTTTAGAAGGTGAGTAACATGGATGTGTTAGAGGAATTCTTTGCCAGACATCCGGAGAAAATCGGGTGGGTTAGCGATAAACAAGCCATTACGATGCTATTGATGGATAAGGAACTCGAGATTAATTCTTTAATTACACGTGTCTCTAATAAGTTTATGAAGTGGAGCATGGCAAAAGATCATTTTATCAGTGAGGAAACGAGGTTTTTATTGGATCTTCATGAGAAAAGAATAACCGGGGAAATGAGTGAGACTGAAATCATTCATGCCATGGATAATGAAATGGCTTACCTGAGGATACAAGATGAAGCGATGAGTGCCAAAGATGTCAGGCAAGTGATCATGGTTAAGCCAGTTGCAATAAAAAAATCTGGAAATAACGTTGACCTGTTTATAGCTGGCGTGGGGTTTATCTCCGGAGGACTTCAGGTTGTTGCCGGTGTTGGTTTAGTTGAAACTGGAATTGGTGGGTTAATGATAGCGCATGGTGTAAATAATGTTATTGAAAACGGATATTATCTGCTTTACAGGCAAAGTTATACGGGGCCATTGAAGTTTGTGTATGAGGGAGCGGGTGAGTTGTTTGGCATTAGCAAGCAAGACTCTGATGTCATTTATACCTTTGTTGATATTGCGTTGTCAGTGAACGGTCTGCTTGGTTGCAAATTAGCTGAAGATGCAGCGAGATTATACCGGTATGTTAATGCAGATTTATTGTGGGGCATGAAAGAGATAGGATATAAAACAATGTCCGCAGATGAATTAATTGTTGAGTTAATCGGAGATGTCAATACAGTAGCAGGACAGTACAGGGCGTACCAATGACTTTATTTATCTATGTTTTTTTGACTTTTATTTCATTATTTCCACTTTATTATATCGCTGCGCATCTTTTCTATTCTGAAAAATTATATCTTAATTTATTAGCTTTTGTACTTATGGGATGCTGCACTGTCACTCATTATTTGTTTATGCTGACGGATGTTCTCCCTGTTTTTAACATAAAAATTGAAATGGGGGACAGTTTGTTCGTTGTGATTGTGAGAGGGGCCTGCATGTACTCATATGGCATTCCAATATATCTTGCCAAAAAGAGATATTATTAAAATGATTAATGGGTGAAAGTTGAGAGGTTCGAGTGACGATTTTTATCTACGTGTTTTTGACTTTTTTGTCACTATTTCCATTTTATTTTATTGTGTCTCATCTTTATTTTTCTGAAAAGGCTTCTTTAAACTTGCTTGCCGTGTTCTTAGGCCCCTTATGTGGTGTGTTTCATTATGCGTTCTTAAGTACAGGTGTTTTACCATTAGTTAACATTCCGATTGATTTGGGGGAAGGGTGGCTTGCGGTTATCACAGGGTTTGTATGTGATTACTCATACGCTATACCGTCAATAATTGCATATCGAAAATACTATTAATTTTCTAACTACAGATGACTTATCCCAAAGGAAAAAATAATCAGACATATTGATTGTGTGATATCGGCTTTATTTTTTCTCCTCGCAGCTTTGCAGCCAAACCTCGCCCCGGTACCTGAAGGGGGGGCTGATGGCAAGGGTGTCACTATTGGGCAGATATATTTAACTACCCGGAGAGATCACGGTGAGTAAACACGGCTAAAAGTGTTCACTATGTTCCCAAACGTGTGTCTACCCAGCCCAGGTTTACTCATCCCCCAGCGAAGGGGGATGAGCGAACACATTACTTCAGCCAGCCCTGCTGATGCGCGTTATCCAGATGGGCGCGGATGTGCAGCCACAGTTCCGGGTGAATATCGGCGATGAAGGCGTTGCGTGCCAGAACCTGTTCAAGGCGGATGTTGTTTTCCACCCAGCTCTGACCCTGATTGTTCAGGTTCATGATCATCGGCATGACGCGGTCGATCACCAGTGCAAAGCGTGCTTCCGGGGTTTCGCCCGTTTCATATTCGTTCCACAAATCCAGAAACTGCGTGTTCAGCGGCGCGGGCAAAAGGCCGAACAGGCGTTTCGCGGCAATGATTTCCTGATCGTGAACCGCCGCGCGGGCCGCGAGATCGTAAACCAGCACATCGCCTGCATCGATTTCTACGATGTCGTGGATCAACGCCATCCGGATGACTTTATTGATATCAGTGCCTTCCGGCGCAAAAGGGGCCAGTGACATCGCCGCGACGGCGAAATGCCAGCTATGTTCCGCGGAGTTTTCCTGACGCTCAGTGCCTAACACTTTGGTGCGGCGCTGCACGCTTTTCAGCTTGTCGATTTCCATCAGGAACTGAAAAACTTCGGTCATTGCACCGAAATTCAGCGGGGGAGTTACTGCAGACATAGTCAAACCTTAGTCATATTGACGGCATGGTAAACGGCGTTATTTCACTTTTCCGCTACACCTTAATCGCTTGATATAAAAAAATCATGTTTTTGGGTGCGGAATTTCCTTTTGTCTTCTAAATGTAACGCGTTGGAATTATAAACAAATTGAATGATTTGAAGGGCTTCAAAGTGAGTGAGAAGTGAAATGATGATCCGGCTAAGAGACTGTTACATCAGATAATACTCAATTTAAGCTTACAGATGTACACTGGAATCGTTCTCAGTTAAGCTGATCCTGTACGGAACGTTTTATAAACAATCATTTTCACTTGTTTTGCCTTGAGGGTTCTCAACGTATGGGTAAGTTGTCTCCATCACCACAGGGATATCCGTGGGCTGAAGAAATAGCCAACAGCCTGAGCCACGGCGTGGGTCTGGTGTTCGGGATTGTCGGACTGGTACTTTTACTGGTTCAGGCGGTAGGCGATAACGCCAGCGCCATGGCGATCACCAGCTACAGTTTGTACGGCGGCAGCATGATTTTGCTGTATCTGGCCTCCACGCTGTATCACGCGATACCGCATCAGAAAGCCAAATACTGGCTGAAAAAATTTGACCACTGCGCGATTTATCTGCTGATCGCCGGAACCTATACGCCGTTCCTGCTGGTCGGGTTGAACTCCCCGCTGGCAAAGGGACTGATGGCGGTGATCTGGGGGCTGGCGCTGTTTGGTGTGATTTTCAAACTGGCGTTTGCACACCGATTTGAAGTGTTGTCGCTGGTCACCTATCTGACGATGGGCTGGCTGTCGCTGATCGTGATTTACCAGCTGGCGACTAAACTTTCGCTGGGCGGCGTCACCTTGCTGGCATTGGGCGGTGTGGTGTACACATTGGGCGTCATTTTCTACGCCTCAAAACGCTTTCGTTTTGGTCATGCTATCTGGCACGGATTTGTCCTCGGCGGCAGTGCCTGCCACTTTTTAGCCATCTACTTTTACGTCTGATGGGCGGATTGTCTGAACAAGCGGAGCCTGATGCTCCGCTTTTTTGTGCCTGCTATTTGCCCGTGTCGTCCGGCCACCATTGCACCAGCGAGGGCACAGGACGCAGATCGTAATGCGCTTCGCCCAGCAGATGATTGAGAATTTTGGCCGAGCGCCACGCGGTCAGTGTCAGTTGTCCTTCGGCGCTGCCGTGACTGTGGATACCGGCGTTCACCGCGTAGATCCGGTTTTCTGACGGGCCATCCCAGCGCAGGTTGAAATTTTGTTGCAGCGGCAAATGCTGCTCGCGGTCATAAGGAATGCGATCCAGCAGCGGCTCGAGATAATCCGGCAAACCGGGGCGGTAACCGGTCGCCAGAATCACGATATCCGCGCTGAAATGTTCCTCGCATTTTTCCAGCCCGTGTCTGGCCTGCAGGCTGAAATCACCCCCTGCATTACGCACGATATGATCGAGCGCGCGATGCGGCAGTAATCGCACGTTACGCGGCTGATGCAGCACGTCAAAACGGTGATACAACTGCTTATAAATGTCTTCCAGAGTGTGATAGCTGATGCCGTCAGAAGGCAGTTTTTGCGTTTTTATCTCGCGCTCGCGTACATCCTCCGGCAGCGTATAAAAGTAATTGACGTACTCCGGCGTGAAATATTCGTTGGAGAAAATCGACTCATCCAGCGGCTGAAAATTCGGACGGCGCGAAAGCCAGGTCAGTTCCGCAAATTCTCCCCAGTGACCGCTCAGCGCATTGAGAATAATGTCGGCACCGCTCTGCCCGCCGCCGACCACGGCCACGCGTTTGCCCGTGAAATCCGGTTCGCGCAGTTCAATCTCCGCCGCATGAAAACAGTTTTCCCCCAGCGCCGCCCGGGCCGGTTTGGGGATCCAGGGGGCGTGTCCGGTACCGAGGCAAATGTTGCGGGCGCGGTGCTCACCTTTTTGGCTCTGTACGATGAATTCCTGCTTGTTATCGTCAAAGTCGATACGTTCTACCGGCGCGGAAAAATGCAGGCCGGGAATGCGGTCACATGCCCAGCGCAGATAATCCGAAAACTCATCGCGGCTGATGATCAGCTGCTCGGTGGCCAGAAAACGGTAAATCTTTTTCTGTTCAACCAGATAATTAATAAATGAAAATTCGCTGCGCGGCGCAATGGTGGTGACCAGATCCTGCAGGACGTAGGTCTGCATGGTTGCCGTGGGTAACAGCATGCCGGGGTGCCAGCTGAATTCGGTGTGGGCATCAAAAAAGGCGGCGTCGAGTTTCCCCGTATCCCTTGCCATGGCGGCGAGGCTTAAATTGAAGGGGCCGATACCAATACCAATCAAATCCTTCGCGGGCATTTTCTTTTCCTTCTGTTTTATGGAGACGACCGGACTGTGTGTTAAGCATAGGCCAGCCGCCCGACACTGACATTTTTCTCGATAACTTATAGAAATATTCCTAAACTCAGAGGCTTCGCGCTTTCTCCAAAATGGTTTCCCTTACGACAAGACAAGGATTTGCTATGACCCGCCTGCGCCGTTTTAAACAAGTTGATGTGTTTACCGCTGAGCCTCTGAAAGGCAATGCACTGGCCGTGATCCTGGATGCCGAAGGGCTGAGCGATGAGCAGATGTTCGCGATGGCGCGCTGGACTAATCTTGCGGAAACGGCGTTTGTGCTCAAACCAGCATCGCCGGAAGCCGATTATCGCGTGCGAATTTTTACCACCGATAAGGAACTGCCGTTCGCCGGACACCCGACGCTGGGCACGGCATATGCGTTATTGCAGGACGGGCTGAAGTCTAAAAATCCCGGTTATCTGGTGCAGGAATGCGGCGTCGGGCTGGTACAGGTGAAGCAACTGACGGAAGGCGGTCAGGCCTTTTCTGCGCCTCCGGCTGCGCTGAAACCGCTGGATGCGGAACATTATGCTTTGCTTTCCACTGCGTTGCGCGGAGGCAAAATTCAGGCGGATGTCGCGCCGGTCGCGGCGGATATGGGCATTATCTGGCTGGTCGTGCGGATGGAGAGCGCGCAGGAGTGCCTGAATATTACCGCTGATGCCGCCGCCGTCAGCCAGTTGCAAAAGCAGCTGGGTATTAACGGTATCGCGGTCTACGGCTTGCATGAGAGAGGCGGCCTGGCAGATTACGAAGTGCGGGCGATCATTGATGAGGATGGCGTGCTGAAAGAAGATCCGGTCACCGGCAGCGCCAATGCCTGTCTGGCGCGGGTGCTGAAAGCGGCTGATTTCCCGGATGGTAAGCATATGGCGCAGATGTACCATGTCCGTCAGGGCACCCGGTTGCAGCGCGATGGCCGTGTGACCGTCACCTTCGTGGACGGCGAACCCTGGGTCGGTGGCGACAGCTGTACGCTGATCGACGGCACGTTAGATCTCTGATCTGCAGGGCCGTGCGCTGGCCCTGCCGGAAAGCATGAAAACTATTTGTCACTCATGACCAGCAAATACCGGCACGGCTCAGTGCCGGTATTACTGAATGTGATGGGCAAATCCACGCCAAATGTCAGCGCATCACCTGGGGATAGCGCATACTTTTCTGCACCATAATCAACAGTCAGCAACCCTTCCACCAGCCACAGACGTTGTTTATAAGCCTGATGACTCCAGCCCGGATAACTGACGCGGGCGCCGCCCGGCAGCGTAATCTCAACCAGTTCCGGTCCGCCATTTTCTTCATGCGGTGTTACCTGACGCCGCACATATCCGATGTCCGGATCCTGCCAGATTTCCTGCTGATCGCGGAGACGCAAAGGGGCGGGGCGGGTATTTTCTTCTGACAGCAACTGCGCCAGCGAAACGCCCAGACTGGCTGCCAGACGGCCTAACAGACTGGCGCTCGGGCTGCTGTCCTGTCGTTCAATTTTCGAGATCATCGCTTTACTGACACCTGAACTGCTAGCGAGCTGTTCGAGGCTCAATCCTTGCGCTTTACGTAATGACTGCAGACGCGTAGCGATCAGTTGGTCGATTGACATAAGGGGAGTTCCGTTGTTTACTTTGGTGGAATTAATTCTACTATAGTGGAATTTAGCCGCTAAAGAAAGCCACCGGGGGAAAGTTCGATGAAGATGATCACCTGTACGGAACGCCTGCATGCCGTCGCCATTCTGGATATTTTTAATGATGCCATCCTGACCTCGACAGCATTGTATGATTATAAACCGCGCCACATCGACAGCATGACGTCCTGGTTTGCCACTAAACTGACCAATAACTTTCCGGTGATCGGGCTGGAGGATGAGCAGGGGAGATTACTGGGATTTGCCAGTTACGGCACGTTCCGCGCCTGGCCTGCCTATAAATATTCCGTCGAACATTCGATTTATATTCATAAAGATCACCGCGGAGAAGGGCTGGGAAAAATTCTGCTCAATGCTCTGGTGGAGGCCGCCCGTGAACGCGGCGTGCACACGCTGATTGGCGCGATTGATGCGGCCAACAGCGGCAGCATTGCCCTGCATGAAAAAAATGGGTTCAGCCATACCGGGACGATTAAACAGGCCGCTTTTAAATTTGATCGCTGGCTGGATCTGGCCTTTTATCAGATGATCCTCGACACCCCTTTTAAACCGGTGGCGGGCTGAAACATCGGCGCTGAATGAGAAAGCAAGAGCCGGAGGGTGCAGCGCGGCACGGCGGATTATGCTGACAGTCATCAAGTCAGGAAACGTGAGGCATAACATGTCAGGTAAAACAGACGACATTAAAGAAACGACAGCGGAAAACGCGGCTTATGCTCAGAGGCAGGATCCGCGCTGGCAGGCGGTTGTCAGTTGTGATGCAAACGCCGACGGCAAATTTGTCTATGCGGTAAAAACGACCGGTATTTACTGCGCGCCTTCCTGTCCGTCACGGCAACCGAAACCGGAAAACATTCTCTATTTTGACGATGCCGAAGCGGCGGAACGTGCCGGTTTTCGCCCCTGCAAACGCTGCCGTCAGGGACTGATTTCACTGGCGCAGTTTCATGCCAGCCGGGTGTTGCAGGCGTGCCGGTTGCTGGAGCAATCCGCCCACATGCTGACACTGAATCAGCTGGCGGCAGAAGTGGGCATCAGCCCTTATCATTTTCATCGCCTGTTTAAAGCGCAGACCGGTGTGACGCCAAAAGAGTATCAGCAGGCGCAGCGCGTCCGCCGGGTCCGTGAAAATCTGACCGATTCTGCGACAGTCACCGAAGCGATTTATGCTGCCGGATATCCTTCTGACAGCCGTTTTTACGAAACCTCTGCGGCGACGCTGGGCATGACGCCGCAAAATTTCCGCGCCGGAGGCCGCAACGTCCGCGTCTGGTTTGCTGTCGGAAAATCTTCCCTCGGCAACATTCTCGTGGCTGAAAGCCAGCGGGGGATCTGCGCCATTTTACTGGGCGACGATCCTGAAAAGCTGATCAACGAATTGCAAAACAGTTTTCCGCAGGCGGAATTACTGGGCGGCGACGCGGATTTTGAGCAACGAATTGCCATCGTGGTCGGCTTTGTGGAAGCGCCCGATATCGGGCTGGATTTGCCGCTGGATATTCGCGGCACGGCTTTCCAGCAGCGAGTCTGGCAGGCATTGCGTGATATTCCGCCGGGAACCACCGCCAGCTATGCCGAGATTGCCAGCAAAATCGGTTCACCGAAAGCCGTCCGTGCCGTGGCCGGTGCGTGCGCCGCGAACCTGCTGGCCGTCGCGATCCCCTGCCATCGGGTGGTAAAAACTGACGGCAATATCTCCGGTTATCGCTGGGGCGTGGAACGGAAACGCAGTTTACTGGCGCGGGAAGAGAAAGGCTGACTATACTGAGCTGACCTTATGATCTTCCTGAATATTTTTAATAACGAGGGATGCCGTGCCAGCCTGCACTTTACGGATTGCTGAACCCAAAGATATCGATGCTCTTGCGGAATTACATGTTGCCATATGGCGTGATACTTATCGTGAACTGGCACCGCCGGAAGCTTTTGCAGCGCTGGATGTCCCGCGCCGGAAAGCTTTCTGGCAGGACAAATTTGCCCATCCTGCTGTCGGTCAGGGCACTTTTATTGCTGAAACTGACGGTGCATTCGCCGGGTTTTGCCTGGCGTCGGCATCTTCTAACCCGGAATTTGGTGAGATGGCCGAAATCAAATTCCTGTATGTTTCTCCGGCATTTAAACGTCGGGGAATTGGCCGACTGTTGATCGCCAAAGCTGCAAAGCATCTTTCCGCTGAAGGTTTCCGCAGCGCAGGGTTGGGCGTTGTCGAAGGAAACCAACCGGCCATTCGTTTTTACCAGGCTTTAGGTGGCCGCGAAGCCGGACGATATACCGATGCCGGGCCACTCTGGCGCTCGCCTAACATAATCTATGCATGGCCCGATATTTCAGTGCTGGCGGCGCTGTCCCCTGAACATTAATCCATAAACCCTTTCGTCTGCCTGCGTCAGCCAACAACGCAGGCAATGCGGATTAACGCAATTCTTCCAGACGCTGTTTTTGCTGACCTTCGGCAGTGAAGTTATTTGCGCTTAACCAGCGGTCAAACATGATTTTTGACGCAGGCCATTCGTGGTCGAGAACGGAATACCAGCAGGTATCGCGGTTGTGGCCTTTATTGACAATGGCCTGCCGGAACATACCTTCATACTGAAAACCAAAACGCTGTGCAGCCAGTTTTGACGGTTCATTCAGGCTGTGACATTTCCATTCGCAGCGACGGTATTTCAGGGTATCGAACAGATAGCGTTGCAGCAGATAAATCGCCTCGGTGCCAAAACGTGTACGTTTCATCAGCGGCGACCAGTTCACCCAGCCAATTTCCGCTACGCCATTCACCGCATCAATTCGCATCAGTGAAACGCTGCCGACGGCGCGTTGCGTCCGGATATCCACAACGGCGAAGAACAGCGGATCTTCGCTTCTCGATTGCTGCGCAATAAACAGATCGCACTCTGCCTGTGTCGCAGGACGATCGACGGAAAGATACGTCCAGTCGCGATTGTCATCAATGCTGTGCCAGGCGTTAAAGAGATCCTGACTGTGGCGCTCAGCACTCAGCGGCTCAAGACGACACCAGAGGCCATCAAGCTGAACATGGGAAGGACGTTCGCGGGGTTGCCAGTCGGGTAGGGCATCGCCAATGGGCTGGCCAAAGTGATTAAGGGTTGTCATAGCGGTTCTGCTCACCATTTGGTTTATAAAGACGCTTCCATAAAATCAGAATGGCACGTCAGCTGCAACCTGAGTACCTCTAAACGGCTGGAAAACAGGGTAATTCCCCCGTCTCCCAGACAGCATTACCTTATAATTTCCCTGCACTTCCGCAGATCCTGATTTTTTCCTCTACGACTTTCTGCATCGCCCGTTTCCCCGGCACGATGTATTTGCGTGGATCATCCGCGTCGGGGTGCGCGTTGAAATAGTCTTTTACGGCACCGGCAAAGGCGATTTTCAGTTCTGTCGCGACGTTGACTTTGCAGATCCCCAGCTCAATAGCATGACGGATCATGCTTTCAGGGATCCCCGACGCGCCGTGCAGTACCAGAGGAATATCCACCTGCTGGCGGATTTGCCCAAGGCGGCAGAAGTCCAGCTTGGGTTCACCCTGATACAAACCGTGTGCGGAACCGATGGCGACGGCCAGAGAATCAATACGCGTGAATTCAACAAAATGCTTTGCCACCACAGGATCAGTGAAGAAGCTGTCGCCTTCTTCCACCATCAAATCGTCTTCCTGACCGCCGAGACGACCCAGCTCAGCTTCGACGCTGGCATCAAAGGCATGACACAATCTGACGGCCGCCTGCACTTTCGTGATGTTTTCGGCCAGCGGAAAATGCGAAGCATCGATCATGACCGAACGGATCCCGGCCCTGACTTTGCTTTCGATATCAGTCAGATCTTCATGGTGATCCAGATGCAGTGCCAGAGGAACGCGGTATTGCCGGGCCGCTTCCTGACAAATCGAAATCAGATAGTCTGTGCCTGCGTAGCTAAATGTTCCCGGTGTTCCGGCGAGGATCACCGGAGAGTTCATCATCGCGGCAGTTTCTGCCACCACCTGCACGGTCTCGAGATTATGGATATTGAAAGCCGGTACGGCGTAACCTTCGCGCTGTGCTGCCAGCAGCATTTCCCTGTTTGAAATCAGATACATTATTTCAGCTCCCTGTCATGTTCAGCAGGATCTTGCCCGTCATCGGTTTACCTGCCAGCGCCGTGACTTCCCGCACGAATTCGTCCGGATCACCGATACTGGCGATTAACGGCTCAAGATTTAATTTATTCTCAGCAAACAATTGCATGGCCTGTTGCCATTCGCTGCCCGGCCACGGGGCGGAGTAATTCATCCAGCTCCCCAGTAAGGTCAGTTCCTTGCGCAGGATATGGCTGAATGTCGCCACATTGAGGGTCAGATCTTTGTGTAAGGTGCCGACCAGTGCGACCTGCGCTTTGGGGCCGGCAATGTCCAGCGAAAGCGCAACGGTTTGCGGTGTACCGGCGGTTTCAATGATCAGCTGATTAAAACGGCGCTCGTGGGTTTGCTGGCGGATGTCGTCTGCACCCGTTGTCGCACTGTTAAAGACATGGCTGGCACCGGTTTCGCGTGCAAGTGCCAGACGCTGTGGATTGATGTCGATAGCTGTGACCGAGCTGGCACCTGATGCGCTGGCCGCCTGGATGATCAACTGGCCGATAGTACCGGCACCAATCACGATCACTTCTTTTCCGCGGCAGCCTCCCGCCAGTTTCAATGCGTGTAAACCGACGGTGACCGGTTCCAGAAATGCCCCGTGTAACAGGGAAGCACCTTGCGGCAATTTGAATAAGTTATGACGCGGCACTACAACATATTCAGCGTGGCCGCCGTGACGTCGGGATCCAATAAACTGGTAATGTTTACACTGGGAATAAGCGGTTTGTTTGCACTCTTCGCACTGAAAGCATGGCAATAAAGGTACGCAAGCCACAGCATCCCCTTCCTGTAAATCGTGAATGTCTTCTCCGGTACTGACTACCTGACCGCTAAATTCATGGCCGAGAGTGATCGGGTAAAAATGCGAACTGTTAGCAAAAATACGCGGGATATCTGAACCGCACAGACCGGAGTACGCAATACGCACCAGCACGTCATCGGCAGCGCTGATCACCGGCATCGGGCACTCCTCAACGGTCATCTTACCGCCCGCATGGACAACAACAGATTTCATAGTCGGTTTCCTTAAGCGGGGGATCCAATTCCCCCGCGTAGATGAAAGTTAAGAATGGGTCAGCGAAACCGCTGCCAGCTTTTCAGCCTGAGTGAACTGACGGGCGCGACGCCATGTCAGGAAGACGCCGAGGGCATAAATCACGCCAATGATGCTCAGCCCTGCCATGTTCTTCAGTGTGCAGAGTTGAATCAGCAGATAGGTGATCGGTGAGCCGCCCTGATCCATTGAGGCGACTCTGCCCCCCGCCGTCAGCGCGCCTGCATTTGCCGCCAGTTGGGTATGCAGATCAATCATTTGCGTGGCTATCCACAGTGTGATGCTCATGATGATGCAACCGGAAATCAGGGTGCGGAACAGATTGCCCTGATGCACGGCAACGGCGATAGCCACGAAGAAACCGATGGTGGCGAGGTCACCAAACGGCAGAACCTGATTTCCCGGCACCAGTACCGCAATGAGGATCGTGAGAGGAATAAAGATCAGGCTGGCCGATACCACAGCGGTATGGCCGAGCAACAGCGCAGGATCCAGACCAATCAGGAACTCCTCCCCTCCGAAGCGGGCCTGCAAACGGGTACGCGCATGGCGGGCAATGGGTGTCAGGCCGTCCATAATGGGTTTGATCACCCGTGGCATCAGCAACATGACGGCTGCGGTTTTGACAGCCAGTTGCAACACGCCTTTGACGTCATATCCGGCGAGGTAGCCGATAATCAATCCCATGACAAAACCGACGGTGACCGGTTCGCCAAACGGCCCGAAACGTTTTTGAACGTCGTCTGCGCTGAAATGGATTTTGTTCAGGCCGGGGATTTTCTCAATGATGGCGTCAACCAGCACCGCGATCGGGCCGAGGTAGGCTGAAGAACCATGCGGAATAGCGATCCCTTCAAGTTGAAAGAAGTCACGCGTGTCCTTTGCAAACCAGTCGCCCAGTTTGTAGATGAACGCGGCGTGTAGCACTACACCCATAATCCCAAGCCAGTAAGAACCCGTCGCCAGATGCAACATGGCACCGGTAAAGGTCATGTGCCAGATGTTCCAGATGTCCACATTGACGACGCGTGTCATGCGGGTCAGCAACATCAGGATATTCACACCAATCGCAATCGGGATCGCGACCAGTGCGATTTGTGACGCCCAGGTCATCGGCGAAGAACCTGGCCAGCCGATATCCACGACTTGCAGATTAATTTCAAAATGCTCGGCCATGGCTTTCGCCGCAGGCCCGATAGAATCAAGCATCAGACCGATAACCAGCCCGATCCCGACAAACCCAATGCCAATGTGGATGGCCGATTTAAAAGAATCCCCCAGTTTCATCCCCAGTATCAGGGAGAACACGATGATCACGCCGGGTAACATGACGGTCGGCCCGAGGTCGAGGATGTAGCGCATTATGTCGGTAAACATGGCTTACTCCTGCAACAGGGTGAGTATTTGTTTGCGCAAAATATCCATGCCAACGCCGGAGATAAACGGCATTCCGTGGACCACCGGAACATTGCCAAACGTCCTGTCGACTTTGGCTGTTGTGCAGATCAGGTGAGCGCCGTCCATATAGGTTTCGATCTCCGTGACACGGCACTGCACAAGGTCGATAGCGATGCCGTGGGCTTCGCACAACTCTTTGATTTCTTCCGCTGCCAGCGTAGATGTGGCAACGGCTCCGCCACAGGCGACAATAATTTTTCGCTTCACGTTAAGGCTCCTTAACAGGTTGTTGTAGGTATTATTTTTTTAGGTAAGACGTCAGATTCATTGGCTCAAAAAGACGTTCAGGTACACACCGGCGCGCGCTGCTCTGGCACGGGAGCCGGGACAAAGATGTGTTGTTTAAACAGCGCGGACAGCTGATCTTCTGGCGCGGTCAGTAAGCTTTCTAAAAAAGCAGGCTCCTGTAACTGGCTGAACAACTGGCGCAGTAACTTCAGTTGCTCGGACGGGTGGGTGACAATCAACGCAATGATCAGTGACGCGGGAACCGTGCCGTCATCATCAGCCTGGAAAAATTCCACAGTGGTGTCAGGACGGATCAGATAAATAGCCGGACAGCGTGCATGTGTCGCTTCGCAATGGGGAATAGCCACTGCGTGGCGTTCCAGCTGGATCCCTGTCGGGAATTCAGCTTCACGCTTAACCAGCGCTTGCGGATAGGTGGCCCCGACCACACCCGCCTGCACCATGCGTTCACCGATATGCGTGAGTGCCTCGTGATAGTCGGTAAATGTGATACCGGTTTTAACGAATACCTCGCAGTTATGCATGAGCAGGCTCCTGCTGAAAGGTGTGATGAGGTGTGCAGCCAAAGTGGTAGGCGCGCAAAACATCCTGAATTTTATCGATGATCAGTTCATGGGGTTCGCTGGCGAGTTCGCCGGTCATCACTCGTTCGAACTGGGCGGGAAGATATTGGCTCAGCAGGCCGAGAGGAATGTCGACGGAACGCAGATTCGTGATCAGCACTTCCATTGCCCGGTTGATACGGGCGTGCGGCCAGTAATAACGGATCCGGTCCGATAAGCTGTAGCGCAGATCGATAAGCGACAGGCTGAACGTCGGGTTGTAATACTTCTTCCAGTAAGCCGGTTCATCGAGCATGACGCCGTCGATCACTGTCAGGATGTGGCTGCGTGATTCAGGCGCGATCAGCACCTGTTCGATGTTGGCCAGGGCAAAGATGGCTTCACGTAATGCAAACGTCAGCGCCGGGCCGACTTTGAGGATCGCATAGTGGTCGTTCACCAGCTTACGGTAGGACTCACGGGTCTGGTAATCGGTGGAATGTGCCTCATACACCAGCGGTGTTGTGGTGATGTATGCGGAGAGATCTTGCGCAAGTTCAGGCTGATAGTGGATCACCCGGCTGTGATCAAATTCGACGCCTGGCTGGACCACGACAGCGATGATCCGATCAATGGCATCCGTTAACCCAAGTTCACGAAATGCCTGATGGTGCATATCCAGCGTCGCTTTCGCGTCTTCCCTTTTGGTGACATGGACCTGCTGAATAGCCGATGCCTCGCCGCCCGGTACCGGCACCTCTGTGCCAATCACATAGGTCAGAAGCTGTTTTTGCTTCGGTGTGGCAACACGTTCTGCGACCTGACACAGCCGCGCTGCGCGTTGTGCCACGATGAGCGGATCCAGAGGGACAGGATCGTCTGCACAGGACATCGATGCATCCAGATGTATTTTGCTGAAACCGGCTTCCACATAGCGGGCGATCAACACTTCTGCTTTACTCATCGCGCTGTCAGCATTTTCGCTTTGCCAGCAATTCGGCCCCAGGTGGTCGCCCCCTAAAATCAGACGCTCAAGAGGGAAGTTAAGTTTTTCCGCAATCGCGAGAACAAAATCCCGAAAATCGATCGGCTGCATGCCGGTATAGCCACCAAACTGATTCACCTGATTGGAGGTGGCTTCTATCAGTACCTTGCGGTCAGTGAGAAGGTCTTCGCGCAGGGCGGCTTCAATCACCAAAGGATGCGCGGAACAGACAGAACAAATGCCTATGCTTTCGCCTTTCTTGTGTTTAGCAATAATATCTTTCATTTCATGCCTCCGTTTGTTTTCGAAGAGGATCATATCTTTTCGAAAGGTAAACAATAGCGGTTTTTGGTTTTCGTGACAGAGATCGTAATATTTCATAAGTGAATTTCATTCGATATCTTTCGTTTTTCGTGACGGATCTTGAAATGAAAGATAAGATGACGTCATGCCTTGCCACAGGCAGGGAAAGAGGGATGATTCACATCGTGTAAAATTTTTTCTCCTCATTACCTGGCCTTTTGTTTACACTAGAAGGAATGTGACCTTTCGGATCGCCAATCATGAATACCTATGAACGTCGTAATAAAATCATTGATTTAGTGAATGAGAGTGGCAGCGTGCTGGTGGCTGATCTTTCGAGTGCTTTCGAAGTCTCTGAGGTTACGGTGCGCTCTGATTTAAGTTTGCTTGCGCAAAAAGGGCTGCTTAGCCGTTTCCATGGGGGCGCATCAAAACGGAAAGAGGAGGCGGTTACGGAGCATGAAAAGCCGCAGGATGAGATGATGCTTGAGCAGCGTTATCTTCAGGCCACCGATCCTAAAAAACGGATTGCGCAGGAGGCGGCTGGAATGGTGAAACCGGGAGATACCGTGATCCTCGACAGCGGCAGTACCACCATGTTGCTGGCAGAAGAGCTGGTGAAATCAGGCGATATCACTGTCATCACGAATAACCTGCCCGCTGCTTTTGTGCTGTCTGAAAATCCGGACATTACACTGGTGGTCTGCGGCGGAACGTTGCGCCATAAAACCCGTTCCCTGCATGGCAACATCACGGAGTACGCTTTGCAGGGCATTGTCGCTAACCTGATGTTTGTCGGTGCCGACGGGCTGGATGCGGCTACAGGTATCACCACGTTCAACGAAGGCTATAGCATCAGCGGCATCATGGCCGGTGCGGCTCAGCGTGTTGTGGTGGTCACTGATTCCAGCAAGTTTGGGCGTCGCGGATATAACCTGGTGCTGCCGATGGAAAAAATCGACACCATCGTTACCGATACGGGGATCAGCGAGGAAGCGAAGCTGGCGCTGAAAGAGACCTCAACAACACTCATTCTTGTATAACCCTGTTTGTGATGTGACCTGTTGCCGCTGACTTTATGCCAGCAATAAATCAGGGAACAGCGGATATTTTGATTGTTGCGTAACGTCGTCTGAACAACAGAATAACTTGCAGCCGCAGACATTTTTTATGGGAAGGGGATCCGAAAAAACAGACTGCCGTGCGAATCGGTCGCGCGGCAGGGAGCAGCGAAAATCAGGACTTCTTGTTATAGACCTCAAAGGTGAAGTATTTTTTCTCCAGCTTTTCGTATGTGCCGTTTTTGTGGATTTCTGCCAGTGCATTATTAATCAATGTCAGATGTGCCTGATCATCCTTGCGCAGGCCAATGGCCGTGCCTTCACCCAAATAACGGGTGTCGTTTAAGGGTTGCCCGGCAAAGGCATAACCCGTGCCTTCCGGGGTTTTCAGGAAGCCGGTTTCTGCGGCTGCGGCATTGGTCAGGGTCACGTCAATGCGACCGGATGCCAGATCCTGATTCACAAAATCCTGATTCTGATAGGAAACCACATCCACCCCTTTTTTCTGCCATTCGCCCTGTGCGTAGGCTTCCTGCGTCGTGCCCTGAGCCACGCCCACTGTTTTTCCTTTCAGTGAATCCGCAGTGGGTTGCAGGCCGCTGCCTTTCTTCGCAATCAGCACACTGGGTACGTGATAAAGCATGTCAGAGAAAGTGACCTGCGTTTTACGTTTTGGGGTCATCGACATCGCGGAGAGCACGGCATCAAATTTTTTGGCATTCAGCGCAGGAATAATTCCGTCATACGCGGTTTCGACCCATTCACATTTCACTTTTGCCTGCTGACAAATGGCGTTGCCTAAATCGATATCAAAACCGACCAGCTTGCCATCTGGCGCTTTTGATTCAAAAGGCGGAAACGACGGATCTACACCAAATCGTAAAGTCGTCTCCGCATGTGCCAGGCTGCTGGCGGCCGATAATGCCGCGATGATCAGCAAAGTGCTTTTTTTCACAAGTCTTCTCCGGTGGTATGCAATAAAAAAACAAATCCCCGCCAGGATGCCGCGAGGGTAAAAGAATTATTCATATTTTGAATATGACGACCGGACTCATTGTGGTCAAGCGGCAAGCTTATGTTCAAAACGGGCATCAGTGTGACATAGGGAAGATTGGTTTTTGGGCGGAATAAATGAGAATGCTATGGGGGTGTATTAGAGGGTAAGTTCTGAATAATATTTCCAAAACAACAGGATAAATCTTCCAATTTCTCAAGGTAACCGGCAAAAAAAACGCCTTTACCCACAGGGATAAAGGCGATGTAAGGTTTACCTGTGACTTAATATGATATTGTCAAACGCCGTTCATGGAAGATTAATTGTCTTTGATGAACTTGATTGACGATGCTCGGTTGTCGAAATTCCTTCCCTTCAAATCAGGCACATTTTCTCCACCTTTAAAATCAAGGTGATAACCTTTGTAATGTTCATCTTCATAAACTTGGGCAGTCCAGCCCGGAGTGACTTTTAATGAGGACACCACATCGTTAAAGTTATTATGCGTGATAAGCTGGGGTATATCCCCCTCGACAGAAAGAGATGAGCCTGTGTAATTAGCATTTACATACAGTACAGCCTTCACTTCTTTAACCGGATCTGGTTGCGGAGCGGGTTCTGGCTGCGGTTCTGGCTCGAAACTTGTGACGACCATTTTGGCTACAGTCGCCGGGTTCGGTGACACACGTTCAATAACGATTGTTTCACCAATAGAAATATCTTTTTCATCAGATTTAACCTGTGAAATAGCATCTTTTTCAGTCATGGAGCTGTAGTAACATTTTCCATTATCGCAACTGAAAATATAGTTACCCTTTTTCTTATCGTCATTAATCACTTTAGCGACATAAGAAGAACCGTCCGCGTTGTGAAGCATCTCTTTATCAAAATCAACGAAAACGTAAGGTACGTTATTGATTTTCGACACGCTCATAGACTTCACACTGCCATCACTCATGACCGGATTGTTACCGTCCAGCATGTCTTGGGTCACCGTAAGTTGACCGATAACACCTTTATTCGGGTATTCGCGTGTCACTGTGATGACAGAACCCGCTTTCAGGCGGCTCGCGACGTCACCGGTACGCAATGAAGACTCTTTCCCATATTGGTACAGATAGCTGTAGTAATTTTTACTGCCTTCGGTACCAAAAAGATATTTGCCATCAACAGCAACAGTATAGGCATTACCACTGGTGAATTTTTTAGCATCCAGATTGATGGTCACACGGGTTTCATTGTCAAACAGACTAACAATAATGCCCTTCAGATCGGTCTTATCAATAACCGGAACCGGTTCGTCGTCTGGCACATCGGAATCATCCGGCAGTGGCGTGTTTTTCACTTCTTTAACGATATTACCCAGTTCATGTTCAGGCGTATCGCCGCTGATGTCCCAAAGGATCGCGCCACCAAAGCCTTGCTCATTGATATAGTCAACTTTCTCGCGAATGGACTGCGGATCGTCATAGGTCAGGAACTCTTGCGTAGTTTCGCTGTAGAGATAGGGCACGTGTGACTCTGAGTCCCAGTAGCGCGTGTATTCGCCAGTGTTCAGTTTTTGTTTCAGCACATACCACGGGTTGGTACCGGTTAACTGATCCGCGTCGTCCCATGCACCTTTGACAGTCGCTGCACCGGTGTTAAACATGCCCGGCAAACCAGGGATCAGCTCGGTTCCAGGGACATGGCCCCAGCCACGACCGTAATAAGGGATCCCCATCATCAGCTTGGCTTTTGGCACTTGCCAGGTGTTGACGTACGCACTCATGGTGTCGGCCACGTTCAGGTCTTTATCTTCATCATGGCTGTTTTCATACAGTGGCGCGTTATGACCGGTTAATGGATCAAAAGCACCGTGGATGTCATACGCCATCACGTTCACGCTATCCAGCAACGGCGCCGTCACGGCCGGGTTGATGAACTGAATGTTGTTGTGGTTAGTGGTGACCGCCGCAGAAAGTTGATAGTACTTATCATCTTTTTTGCCCTGGGCATCCAGTTTGGTACGCAGCGACTGGATAAGCTTGGTGAACTGGGCTTTCTCAGCTTCGGTGTCCGGGTATTCCCAGTCAATGTCGAGGCCGTCAAAATTCCACTGCGCCATATAGCTGACCATGCTGTTGGCCAGTTTCTCAAGGCCAGCATTCGTGGCGGTGGCCGCTTCGAAGACACCTTCCTGAGAGTTATTCCAGCCACCTACAGAAATCATATGCGCCACGTTGGCCGCTTCAGTCCGTTTATCCAGATCTTTGATCAGGCCCGGTGCTTTGTCGGTGTCATGCATGGTCACGACACCGTCTTTCACTACCGCAAAACCGTAGTTAAGGTGGGTCAGGCCAGAGTAGTCCACTTTATCCGGGGTAAAGAAATTATGAGCTTCATACACGCCCCATTCCGGGAAGTAGCCAATGACTTTACGTTGCGCGGCCACGCGTGCCTTTTCACGGTTCTGCAGATCGATTGCGTTCTGGCCGGTATACGGCGTGAACTGGAAAGTTGCATACGCATTGATGTTGATTGCATCGCCAGATACCCAGACCGGATCGGTTCCCGGGTTGATACCCTGATCAACCCACCATTGCGCAGTCCAGTAGTATCCCAGGAAGCGGACGGTATCGCCGCCTTTATAGGTGCGGTTCGGATCGTAATCCTCTGAAATAATAGCCAGTTCTTGCTTTGGCGCGACTTGTGCTAAAACAGTCCCCGGGAAGTTGTTTTGCGAGGCGTCGGTATACGCAGTCCAGGTGTGACCACCATCTTTGGTGATCATCATCGAGTAATCGAGGCCGGAGAAGGTATTTGTTTGATCATTTGCCGTCACGGTGGCGGCAGACGAAACTATTGGAAATCCAATAGCAGAAAACAGAATTGCTGCTGTTAATTTATTTAAACGCATAAGTATCTTCCAAATTTGTCCATAAACTCGTTTATTAACGAGGGATACAAAAAAATGCACGACTTTATATCATTTGCGTTGTTTGTATAGTATTTAATTATATATTAAGGATGAATAAATCAAATTTATCCATATGTATTTAAACAACAATAATACCCGTATCATTTAAATAAATACTTACTCGGGCAATTATATGTAAATGTAATTATTGAGAAAGGGGTAGGGGCTTAACTCACGAGCCTCCTTCTCCCGCACCACCGTGCGTAAGCGGCTGTATACGGCGGTGCAGTTATTTTTGAGTTTGATAAAACTTAATTTTAAACAAACTTAAGATATTTAATTAAAAGCTTCTACGATGTACGTGAAACGATACCAGATCGGGTGCCTAATAAAATTTTGGAATCAGCGAGATTCATGTTGGGTTACGAAAATCCTGATATTCATATTCACCCAAAAGACCTCATTGATGAATTTATCCCGGCAAACTATTTTTTCAGACTGTAACTTTTATTCACTTCTTTAGAATTTTGGCTCAAGCGAAAAATAGTGACGGGGATACGTTTATGTATATATCTTAGCGTATACCAATTCGTGTACCAACAGACGCCAGTTTCAGGCGAATCTTCCCGGACTTCTACAGACGTAAAAAAGCCGCAAACCCTTGCGGGCTGCGGCTTTCTTTGCGGTAACGGCCTGATCTGGTAATAACCGAAACCTTGTTTGGTGGAGCTGGGGGGATTTGAACCCCCGTCCAGAATTACTACACCGTCGGCACTACATGCTTAGTCCAATCTTTACATTCGCCGGTTAGCTGCGGATGGACACGCCACTAACAAACTATCCTGATTGGGTTTAACGCTTTCACCCCAGGCAAGGTGTCCACGCGATCTCTTTTGGGTTTGACCTCTCTTGATCCCCGTCCTAAGAGCGGAGGCTAGGGAGAGAGGGCTCTAAGCAGGGTATTAAGCTGCTAGGGCGTAGTTTTCGTCGTTTGCGACTATTTTTTTGCGGCTTTTTACGAGGCCAACCGCCCCTCGGCATGCTCCTTGGGCTTCGCAAATCCTGTCGAATCCAGAATCAGCCCCAAGTACTATTTCGCAGTATACCAGCAAAACACCAAGCTAAGCCAGAGGCTTAGCGATTTGCGTGCTTCATGATACGTGCTTTGTCTACTTTCCACTCACGATCTTTAATGTCATCGCGTTTGTCGTGCTCTTTCTTACCTTTAGCCAGGCCGATTTTCACTTTTGACCAGGCATTTTTCCAGTACATTGAAAGTGCGACGACGGTGTAACCATCGCGACTGACCTTGCCGAACAGCGTTTCTAACTCGCGCTTGTTCAGCAGTAGTTTTCTTGTACGGGTCGGGTCACAAACGATATGACTGGATGCCACGTTAAGAGGTTGAATGGTTGCGCCAAACAAAAAGGCTTCACCGTCGCGGAATGTGACGTAGCTGTCAGTGATGTTTGCTTTACCAGCGCGCATCGATTTGACTTCCCATCCCTGCAAAGCAAGCCCCGCCTCAAATTCATCTTCGATGATATATTCGTGGCGAGCGCGTTTGTTCATCGCGATAGTCGCGGAACCGGGTTTATGTGCTTTTTTCTTTGTCATAGTGACACTTATTATACTGTAAGCGATGCCGATTGAAATCCCCACGCTGTCAGAGTCGGGTGTTTTTCCTGTTTGTGGCGTCCTGTGCTTCGTAGTTTTTATTACCGCGCGGATAAATGGTATTATCTGTACGTTTTATGACACCTGGAAAATGATATGCCACAGATAAGTCGTTCTGCGCTTGTGCCGTTCAGCGTGGAACAGATGTACACCTTAGTGAATGATGTTGATGCTTACCCGCAATTTCTGCCTGGTTGTACCGGCAGCCGCATCCTGGAAAACAGCGATACGTCGATGACCGCCGCGGTTGATGTTTCAAAAGCGGGCATCAGTAAAACTTTTACCACCAAAAATACGTTAATCAACAACAAACGCATTGATATGCAACTGGTTGATGGCCCGTTCCGTAAATTAACAGGTGGCTGGGATTTCATCGAACTCAGTCCCGACGCCTGTAAAGTTCAGCTCAGTCTTGATTTCGAATTTACTAATAAATTGATTGAGTTAGCATTCGGTAAAATCTTCAAGGAACTGGCGGGCAGTATGGTTCAGGCCTTCACCTTGCGCGCGAAAGAGGTCTACAGTGTCTGAGATCCGCGTTGAGGTGGTTTACGCGTTGCCGGAACGTCAGTATCTGCGGACGGTAAAACTGGAAGAGGGGAGCAGTGTCGAGCAGGCAGTAAAGGCTTCCGGTTTACTTGAGTTGCGTCAGGATATCGATTTAAAACAAAATAAATTAGGTATCTATAGCCGGCCGGTGAAGCTTGCCGACGTGGTCAGCGACGGTGATCGCATTGAAATCTACCGGCCACTGATTGCAGACCCGAAAGAGTTACGGCGGATCAGAGCCGAACGTTCTAAAAAATAAGGCGCCTCAGGCGCCTTATTTTTTTACCCTGAAAGATGATTTTTGGTAACTACCAGAGACCATCACACCGGGCGATTTATTTTTGATCGCTCAACTTTGGTTTGTTGTCGATGTTAGTCAGCGTATCAGACTGGTTGAAGGTCAGCGTTAAAGTCTGCTGAGTGATACCTTCATGACCTGGCTCCTGACGGAACACGTAATACCAAACATCACTGCCAAACGGGTCGTGCAGCATCGGCGTGCCAAGAACATAAGCAACTTGTTGTTTAGTCATACCGGTATGAATTTTTTGAACATCAGCAGGAGATAAGTAGTTCCCCTGATTGATGTCAGGCCGATAAACCACCTTTTCCAGAGTGGAACAGCCCGCAGTAAGCATTACAAGAGCTACAGCGGCGGCAGTTAGCGTTTTACAGCGCATAGTCATTACATTCCTTTAGGGCATAAGATGCCGATGATAATAGACCTTTCATCAGTTTGAAACCTTTGCGGGGCACCTGTATGACCGCTTAAATGTAAAAAAGTTGAGCTTTTTACGCTGCGAGCAACTCTTTTGCATTGGCCAGCGTGTTTCGGGTGACTTCACTTCCGCCCAGCAGACGGGCCAGTTCCTGCAATCGCGCCTTTTTATCGAGGCGATGCATTTGGGTTTCTGTCACTTCGCCGTCGGTTTCTTTGCTGACAAAATAATGCTGATGACCGCAACCTGCAACCTGAGGTAAGTGGGTGACGCACATGACTTGCGTGGATTCCCCTAACTGACGCAACAGGCGACCTACGATCGCGGCTGTCGGACCGCTGATCCCTACATCCACTTCATCGAAAATCAATGCCGGTGTTTCCATTTTCTGCGCGGTGATCACCTGAATCGCCAGTGCGATGCGGGACAGTTCACCGCCGGAAGCCACTTTCGCCAGCGCCTGAAGCGGCTGGCCGGGGTTGGTGGTGACCTGAAACTCAAGGCGATCTGCCCCTTCCATATTTAAATGCTCAGGTTCGAACTGCACCTGAATATTAAATTTACCGTGAGGCATGGAAAGCGCCTGCATGCTTTGCGTGATCAGATGGGTTAATTCATTGGCAAAATATTGGCGTTTTTCGTGCAACTGCTCAGCGATAGCCACGGCCTGTTGATAATGGTGCTGTACCGCTTCGCTCAGTTCTGCCTGATTGGTTTCCTGATCGTCCAGCGCCTGCTGCTCTTCGAGCAACTGGCGATGTAATTCAGGTAACTCTTCAGCACTGACATGGTGTTTACGGGCCAGATTCATCTGGCGGGACAGGCGTTGCTCCAGCTCGAACAGACGGTTGGGATCCATTTCCAGACGTTCGCTGTAATGACGTAATTCATCGCTGGCTTCGCTGACCTGAATGGACGCATCATCAAGCATCACAATCAGATCATTCATTTTGCTGTCGAGTTCTGCAAGCTCAGCCAACTGATGGCGGGCGCTGTAGAGCAGGCTGACAATATTTTGTTCTTCACCATCCGCCAGTAAATAAAGCGCATTTTGACTCAGTGAAAGCAGTTGCCCGCTGTTGGCAAGTCGTTTGTATTCTTCGTCAATTTGCTCATATTCCCCCGCCTGAGGAGCGAATTCATTGAGCTCTTTTAACTGGTATTGCAGCAACTGACGGCGCGATTCGCGTTCGCTGACCTGCTGCTGATACTGCGCCAGCAGGCGGCAGCTCTGATGCCAGTTTTGGTAAGCTTTGCGCATCTCAGCCAGCAGCAGAGGCTGATCGGAATAAGCGTCGAGCAAATCTTTCTGATGCTCAGGTTTGAGCAGAAGCTGATGGGCGTGCTGTCCATGAATTTGAATCAGATGCTGACCCAGTTCACGAAGTTGTGACAGGGGAACCGGCGTACCGTTGATGAAACCACGGGAGCGGCCATCGCTGCTGATGGTGCGGCGCAGGAGGCAATCCTGACCTTCATCGAGTTGATTCTCAGCCAGCCAGTGTTTTGCCGAGGGGGTATCCGCTAAAGTGAAGCGTGCACAGATATCGGCACGGCTGGCGCCGAGACGCACCATGCTGCCGTCTGCACGGTTACCCAGACAAAGCCCGAGCGCATCAATGGCAATGGATTTACCAGCACCGGTTTCGCCGGTAATAGCCGTCATCCCGGCATGAAAATCGATTTCTACTTCACGGACAATGGCAAAGTTACTGATAGTTAATTGCGCCAGCATGATCACCTTCCTGTACATAACAACAGACCTGTAATTACATACAGTATAAACTGGTTTTATATACAGTAAAGGGGCTGGCGAATTATTTTTATCTGATCAGAAGAGTTTTTTTGACCACCCGAGTTTAGTGCTTAATGTATTGAAATAGCTGTAGTCTTTAGGGTGGATCAGGTTCAGGTGGAAGTCACTGCGACGGATGACGACCTCTTCACCCGGCTGGATCGGCAGGGCAATCTGGCTGTCGCAGCTGATTTCCAGGTCATTGCTCATATGTGAAAAACGCAGGCAAATCGTGCTGCTGCTGTTGATGACCAGCGGTCGCGCCGAGAGCGTGTGTGGAAACATAGGGACCAATGCGATGGCTTCTAAGGTCGGCGTCAGGATCGGACCGCCGCCGGAAAGCGAATAGGCGGTCGAGCCAGTTGGCGTAGAAATAATCAGGCCATCTGAACGTTGGGAAAAGGCAAATTTGTCGTCAATATAGACTTCAAATTCAATCATGTGAGCCACTTTCCCGGGGTGAAGCACCACTTCGTTAATGGCGGTACTGACGCGACATTGCTGGTCTTTGCAGCGTACCATCGCTTCCAGCAGGAAACGTTGCTCGCTGATGTATTCGCCCTGCAACACGTCATCGAGCTGTTGCAGCGCGTTGTCCGGATCCAGATCGGTCAGGAAGCCCAGGTTGCCGCGGTTGATACCGATGACTTTAATGTCATAGCGTGCCAGAACGCGGGCAGCGCCCAGCATATTGCCGTCACCGCCGACGACCACGGCGAGATCAGCCAGTTTACCGATCTCCGCCAGGCTGCCTGTCTGTGCGCCCTCCAGGGCTAAATCTTGCGCCACCTGTCGTTCAACGATGACCTGATAACCTTTGGAGATTAACCAGTGGTAAAGCATTTCATGGGTGGCAAGTGCGGAAGGATGACGAGGGTGTCCGACAATCCCAATGCACTCAAATTTTTTATTCATCGCTGTGGTTATCCTCAGCAGGGTGTGATGACTCCTGCATTATGACCGGTTTCATTAAAAACCAAACCTTGAAACCCCGGTTTTGATCCCCATAATAAGCCAACTAGCAAGATTAATGCTAAAACGCGGAGAGATTCATGAGTAGTAAAGAACATAAGACACCTGACGAGCAAGTCTCTGAAGAACTCAATCAGGAACAAGAGCTGCATGCGGAAGCGGAAACTCAGGCGGCAGATGTCGTTGACCCGCGCGATGAACGTATTGCTGAATTGGAAGCACAGCTGAAAGAACTCCAGCAGCGTGAGCGTGACAGCCTGCTGCGTGCGAAAGCGGAAGTGGAAAACATCCGCCGTCGTACCGAGCTGGATATTGAGAAAGCCCACAAATTCGCTCTGGAGAAATTCTCTGGCGAACTGTTGCCGGTTATCGATAATCTGGAACGTGCGCTGGATCTGGCTGATAAATCGAATTCAGAACTGGCGGGTCTGATTGAAGGCGTCGAGCTGACCCTGAAATCTCTGCTGGATGCTGTTCGCAAGTTCGGTATGGAAGTGGTGGGTGATATTCACGTGCCATTCAATCCTGAACTGCACCAGGCGATGACCATGATGGAATCAGAAGAGCTGGAACCTAATCACGTGATGATGGTGATGCAGAAGGGTTACACGCTCAATGGCCGCCTGTTGCGTCCGGCAATGGTGGCAGTTTCTAAAGCCAAAGCCTGATTCAGTTTTAAGCAGACTGATATAACGAAAGAGGCACCTTTGCGGGTGCCTCTTTTTTTACTATTCCGGCAATCGCGGTACCCAGTCAATCGGTGCCAGACCTTGCTGCGCCAGCAAATTATTTGCCTGCGAGAAGTGTTTACAGCCCAGAAACCCGCGATGCGCTGAGAGCGGAGAAGGGTGCGGCGCTTTCAGGACGTGATGACGGTTGCGGTCAATGATATTGCCTTTTTTCTGCGCATGAGATCCCCAGAGCAGGAAGATCACGCCCTCACGATTATCGTTCAGTGCGGCAATCACTTTGTCTGTAAAGGTTTCCCAGCCCAGTTTGGCGTGGGAATGCGCCTGCCCGCCTTCGACCGTTAACACGGTATTAAGCAATAACACCCCCTGATCTGCCCAGCTCTGTAAATAGCCATGGACAGGGCGCTCAAAGCCCGGAATATCAGTGATCAGTTCTTTGTACATGTTCACTAAAGAAGGCGGCGCCGGAATGCCGGGACGGACGGAGAAAGAAAGCCCGTGCGCCTGATTTGGGCCGTGGTACGGATCCTGCCCGAGAATAACGACTTTGACGTCAGCCAGTTCCGTCGAGCGAAATGCGTTGAAGACATCCTGTTGGGGCGGATAAATCGTTTTGCCCGCGGCGCGTTCGGCGGCCACAAACTTCAGCGTATCCACAAAATAGGGTTGTTCCTTTTCCTGACCAATCACGTCATGCCAGGTGAGAATTGAAGACATTGACGCTCTCCTTTACCGGTAAATTTAACTGACGGTAGCTTACCTGCTCATCCTGCTGAGTGAAACCCGCCTGAGCTTTTGCTGATGTTTATCTGCGACTTAACCTTTCTGTATAAATTATTTTTGATAATTTACAAAAATAATTTAATCGGAGTCCTTGGAAAAATTGATATAAAACATAAATATGCTGAGAGCTAAGAACACCCACACGGTAAAGATTGATATTTATCAAAGAATACAGGGTGCCGTGCTGTTATATCTGACAACAGGAAAGCAGGTTAAAGCCTGACACCCATCAATTAACAGTATCGTAGCCAATTATGGAGGCAACATATGATCACCGGGATCCAAATTACCAAAACCAACAACGAAGCGCTGAAAAACTCTTTCTGGCTGCTGGATGACGAGAAAGCGGAAGCGCGCTGTGTATGTGCAAAAGCGGGTTATGCGGAAGACCAGATCGTTGCTGTCAGCGAGCTGGGCCAGTTCGAATACCGTGAAGTGCCGATGGAAATTCAACCGACTGTACGCGTGGAAGGGGGTCAGCACCTGAACGTTAACGTATTGCGTCGTGAGACTCTGGAAGACGCCGTTAAGCACCCGGAAAAATACCCACAGCTGACCATTCGTGTGTCTGGTTATGCGGTACGTTTCAACTCACTGACTGCTGAACAGCAGCGTGACGTGATTACCCGTACTTTTACTGAAAGCCTGTAATCGCTTCTGAGTTTTCAGAGAGCTGCAGATTTTGGATATAAAAAAACCGCCTTTCGGGGCGGTTTTTCTTTGCATTCAATCAGGCAATGCTTATTTCGAGGCGTCTTTCGCAGCGTCAGGTTTAACGCGGCGCTTGCCGACATTTTTGCTGTCACGATGGCGAACTTTCACTTTCACCTTCGATTTTTCCTGATCCGCTTTCTGCTTCTCTTTGCGTTTCGCCAGCACTTTCTTCGATGGCTTACCGGTCACTTTTTCGCTTGGCGCTTTGGTTTTTGGACGGAATCCTTCCAGCACACGAGCTTTAAGCGGTTCGTTCAGATAACGACCGATTTTACCGAGCAGCAGATGGTCATGCGCTTCCACGAAGGAAATCGCGGTGCCTTTACGACCGGCACGACCCGTACGGCCGATACGGTGCAGGTAAATGTCAGCGGTCAGCGGCAGGTCAAAGTTAAAGACGTGGCTGATGTCGTTGATATCCAGACCGCGGGCAGCAATGTCAGTGGCAACCAGCACGTTAACGCGGTCTTCAACCATACGTTTGACGGCCTCGGTGCGTTTGACCTGTACCATTTCGCCTTCGAGATAACAGGAGTTGATCCCGGCTTCACGCAGCCACGCGACCAGTTCATGTACCCGCTCACGTTTACGCACGAAGATCACTGATTTCGTGACGTCTTCCTGTTTCAGCAAATGGATCAGCATCTGGGTTTTATGCGCCAGATCGTCGGCACGGTAATACCATTGCAGAATTTTCTTGCGTTCGCGGCGTGACGGGTCGGCTTCGATTTCTACCGGCTCTGTCAGAATGCGTTCTGCGAATTCACGGATGGCTTCCCCTTCCAGCGTTGCGGAGAACAGCAACGTCTGTTTACGCCAGCGTGCTTCGGCAGAAATGGTTTCGATATCCTGAGCAAACCCCATGTCCAGCATGCGGTCGGCTTCATCGAGGATCAGCGTTTCGATGGCACGGCAGTCAAAGTTTTCTTCTTTGATGTATTGCAGCAGACGACCGGTTGTCGCAACGACAATGTCCTGGTTTTCGCTGAATACTTCTGCGTGGTTCATATACGCCACACCACCGGTGATGGTAGCGATATCCAGATCGGTGTGTTTGGCTAACTCACGCGCCTGTTCCGCCACCTGCATGGCGAGTTCACGGGTTGGCGTGAGGATCAGAATACGTGGCGGACCAGATTTCTTACGCGGGAAATCCAGCAAATGCTGCAATGCAGGCAGCAGGAATGCCGCTGTTTTGCCGGTGCCGGTAGGAGCCGAACCCAACACATCGCGTCCGTCCATTGCTGGCGGAATGGCCTCTGCCTGGATGACAGTAGGGCGGCTATAGCCTTTGTCGCCAAGGGCGTCAATCAGGCGTTCATCGAGTTCGAGTTCGGAAAAAGTGGTTACAGTCATGGTCTACCTCTACTTGGGGCGCCGATTATAGACGTGTTAGACGCGATCTTCACCTATTTAAGCGGTTTGCGTGGCTTTTACTCTGCTTCTCTTTCCCCTATGCTACGACAGTTTTCGTTTACAGGCCTGTTGGCGGGCGTAATTACGGTGAAATCAGTGACCAGAGAAGTCAGTTCCGCACAGCCTTTACGGCGTAATGGATTTACCTTTAAACAGTTTTTCGTTGCCCATGACCGCTGTGCGATGAAAGTCGGCACCGATGGCGTTCTGCTCGGCGCCACGGCACCGGTCAGTAAAGCGCGGCGCGTTCTCGATATCGGCTGTGGCAGCGGGTTAATTGCCATGATGCTGGCGCAGCGCAGTTCCGATGAGACGCGCATTGATGCCGTGGAACTCGATCCGCCTGCGGCGGCTCAGGCCGATGAGAATTTCCGTGAGTCCGTATGGTCACACCGTCTGGCGGTGTTTGCGCAGGACATCAATGTGTATGCGCAGGAACATCCCGCGCAATACGATCTGATTGTCAGTAATCCGCCTTATTTTGAATCTGCCGTAGCCTGCCGCGACGAGGCCCGAAATGCGGCCCGTTACACGGAAACCCTGACGCATGCAGCCCTGCTGGATTGCGCGCAGAGGCTGATCACGCCAGAAGGATTATTCAGTGTCGTGTTGCCATATGACATCGGGTTGGCCTTTGAGGCGCTCGCGCATCAGAAAGGCTGGTACAGCGCATGGCAGATGGCGGTTCGCGACAGGCCGGGCAAGCCGTTAAACCGTTTGCTGCTGACATTATCCCGGCAAGCCGTTGCACGGGAAGATCACGAGCTGGCGCTGCGAAAGTCGGAAGGGGTTTACAGTGAGGCGTTTTGCGCACTGATTACGGATTTCTATCTGAATTACTGACAGAGAGTGTTGCGGTGGTGAAAAGTGCGTTCCTTCGCACTTTTTGGCGTTATGGCTGCAAAATCGTCGGCTGCGGATTTTCCTGTAAGTCCGGATAATCGAGCGTGAAATGCAGTCCGCGACTTTCTTTACGCTCCAGCGCACTTCTTACAATCAGTTCGGCGACCAGCACCAGATTTCGCAGTTCCAGTAAATTGTTGGAAATGCGGAAGTTCGCGTAATACTCATCAATTTCCTGTTGCAGGGTCATGATACGGCGCAGGGCGCGTTCGAGTCGTTTGGTCGTGCGCACAATCCCGACGTAATCCCACATAAACAGCCTCAGTTCATGCCAGTTATGCTGGATCACCACCTGCTCATCGGAATTATCCACCCGGCTTTCATCCCACTGCGGAATGTTTTTTGCCAGTCTGGCATGAGGCAGACGCTTGATGATGTCTTCCGCCGCTGACCAGCCGTAGACCACGCATTCCAGCAGGGAATTCGATGCCAGACGGTTTGCGCCATGCAGGCCCGTATAGCTGACTTCACCAATAGCGTAGAGCCCGTCGAGATCGGTACGGCCGTGCTGATCGACCATGACGCCGCCGCAGGTGTAATGTGCCGCTGGCACAATCGGGATCGGCTCTTTGGTCAGATCAATCCCCAGTGATTGCAGCTTTTCATCAATCATCGGGAAATGATGCTTAATGAACTCCGGTGGCCGGTGGCTGATATCGAGATACATGCAATCCGCGCCGAGACGTTTCATTTCATGGTCAATGGCTCTTGCCACCACATCGCGCGGTGCCAGTTCGCCACGTTCATCGAAATCAGGCATGAAACGGGTGCCGTCCGGACGTTTGAGCAGTGCGCCTTCACCCCGCAGGGCTTCTGTCAGCAGAAAGTTGCGTGCCTGGGGATGATAAAGGCAGGTCGGATGGA
Source organism: Rahnella victoriana (assembly GCF_021276285.1). Classification (NCBI taxonomy): domain Bacteria; kingdom Pseudomonadati; phylum Pseudomonadota; class Gammaproteobacteria; order Enterobacterales; family Yersiniaceae; genus Rahnella; species Rahnella victoriana. The sequence continues at coordinate 593,767 of NZ_CP089919.1, read as the reverse complement.
ACTGGTTAAATTCGAGGTTGGCAACACGACAGCCTGCGCGCCACGCCATTGCCACGCCGTCACCGGAGGAAATGTCCGGGTTGGTGGTGTACTGATACACCTTTGCTGCGCCGCCTGTCGCCAAAACCACGGCTTTGGCGCGCAAGGTTTCCACATGTTCTTTATCGCGGTTCCAGACATACGCGCCCACGACGCGTTGCGTGCCCGCTAATCCGAGTTTACTTGAGGTAATTAAATCAACGGCATTATAGCGCTCTTTCACGCAAATATTGGCGTGCGCCCTTGCTTTCCCTACCAGCGTAGTCTCTACTTCTTTACCTGTAGCATCAGCAGCATGCAGGATCCTGCGGTGGCTGTGACCGCCTTCGCGAGTCAGGTGATAGCGCTCTTCTGAGCTGGCGTTGGTTTCGGTATCAAACAGCACGCCCTGGTCGATCAACCACTGGACGCAATGACGCGCATTACTGGCGATAAATTCAACCGCTTCTTTATCGCATAAACCTGCGCCGGCAATTAATGTGTCATCAACGTGTGAGGCAATGCTGTCTGCTTCGTCGAAAACTGCGGCGATACCGCCTTGTGCGTAGAACGTGGAGCCTTCGTTGAGGGGGCCTTTACTGAGAACAGTGACATGACAGTGGTCTGCTAGTCGCAAAGCCAACGAAAGGCCCGCAGCGCCACTTCCGATTATCAATACATCGCTAACAAATTCAGATGAAGGTTGCATAACGTATGATGTTTGCAGAAGAAGAGGGAAATTCATGTTAGCCTAAACCTCCGTGCAAAAGCCACGGGCTTGAGACTTCAATAGAAAAAACAATGACGATGTGGAACTTAATGATCCATGTGAACTCCAAGCAGTACTTGCTCAGGAATATAATGATGAAAGCTGGCAGTACGACTTTATGCGCGGAGATAGTTTTGGGGAGATTTTACCTCGGATGAGCGAGCAGTTAGCCGATCAGGTTCTGGTTGAGCGGGTCCAGAAAGGTGATCAAAAATCGTTCAATTTACTGGTTATTCGTTACCAGCATAAGGTAGCGAGCCTTGTATCCCGCTATGTGCCACAAGGCGATGTGCCTGATGTGGTTCAGGAATCCTTTATTAAAGCGTATCGTGCGCTGGAATCTTTCCGCGGCGACAGTGCTTTTTACACTTGGCTGTATCGTATTGCAGTCAACACAGCGAAAAATTATTTAGTCGCTCAGGGGCGTCGTCCGCCATCCAGTGATGTTGATGCGAACGAAGCCGAGAATTTCGAAAGTGGCGGTGCCCTGAAAGAAATTTCGAACCCTGAGAACTTAATGTTGTCTGAAGAGTTACGGCAGATAGTTTTCCGTACTATTGAAGCACTTCCTGAAGATCTTCGCATGGCGATCACCTTAAGGGAGTTGGATGGATTGAGCTACGAAGAAATAGCCTCCATCATGGATTGTCCGGTGGGTACGGTAAGATCGCGAATTTTCCGTGCCCGGGAAGCAATTGATAACAAGGTTCAACCGCTCATCCAGCGTTAGAGATGACGGACACAGGAAGGGTACTTAGGCATGCAGAAAGAAAAGCTTTCCGCTCTGATGGATGGTGAAGCCATTGATTCTGAACTGTTAAGTTCTTTATCAACCGATCCTAAGCTTCAGCAAGACTGGCAGAGTTATCATTTGATCCGCGATACCTTACGCGGTGATATTGGGAATGTGGTGCATCTGGATATCGCAGACCGTGTGGCCGCAGCGCTGGCAAATGAGCCGGTTAAACTGGTTCCGGGTTCAGCCACTGAATCACAACCTCAGCCTCATACCTGGCAAAAAATGCCTTTCTGGCAGAAGGTGCGCCCGTGGGCGAGCCAGCTGACTCAGGTTGGTGTTGCAGCCTGTGTTTCTCTGGCGGTGATTGTCGGTGTTCAGCACTACAATCAGCCTGATGCGACAGGCGCTTCTCCGGAAACCCCTGCATTTAATACCTTGCCTATGATGGGTAAAGCGTCTCCGGTGAGCTTCGGCGTACCGAATGAAGGCAATACCGCCAGCGGGCAACAAAACGTGCAAGAGCAACGCAAGCGCATTAACGCGATGTTGCAGGATTACGAATTGCAGCGTCGCTTGCATTCAGAGCAGCTTCAACTCGAACCGATTACTCCTCAGCAAGCCGCTGTTCAGGTCCCTGGTACACAGTCTTTAGGAACGCAAACGCAGTAATGAAGCAATTTTGGTTTGCCGTTTGTTTAGCAACGGGCAGCCTGCTTACTCCAAGTATCGCCTCGGCAGATCCCACTTCCGAGGCGTTACTGCAAGAGATGGGCAAGGCCAGTCAGACGCTGAATTATGAAATGGGTTTTATCAACATCACGAAGCAAGGGATTGATTCCTTCCGCTTTCGTCATGCCGTTTCCAATCAAGCCTCACTCGCTCAACTGGTTCTGATGGATGGACCGCGCCGTGAAATTGTCCAGCGCGGAAAAGATATCAGCTACTTTGAGACCGGGTTGCAGCCTTTTACGCTGGATGGCGATCACATCGTTGATTCCCTGCCTTCCATTGTGTTCAGTGATTTCTCTCTTCTGACAAAATACTACGATTTTATCGCCGTAGGGCGCGCGCGTGCCGCCGATCGTCTGAGCCAGGTGATCCGTGTTGTTTCGCGTGATGGTACGCGATTCAGCTATGTTATCTGGGTTGATGAAGAGACGAAGTTACCTATGCGCGTGGATTTGCTGGATCGCGATGGCGAAACACTGGAGCAGTTCCGGGTCATCAGTTTTGATGACGGGAAACAGGCGCTTACCTCGCTTGCTGATCTCGAAAAAGCCAATCTGCCACCTGTGCTTTCTTTACCCGCTTCCGAGCAGGTGAAGTTTGGCTGGCAGGTGAAATGGCTGCCGGCTGGGGTGACCGAAGTCGCCAGCAGTCGCCGAACCTTGCCAAATATGCCAGTCACGATAGAATCACGGTTGTACACTGACGGATTGTTCAGCTTCTCTGTCAATATCAGTGCCACAACTAACGGCCCTTCTGAGCAACTTATCAGGCAAGGGCGCAGAACGGTGCAGACTGAAATACGTAACGGCAACGAAATTACTGTTGTGGGCGAATTGCCGCCTTCAACCGCCAAGCGTATCGCAGAGAGCATTGTTTTCGCAGCGAAATAGCATTACTCACAACGACTGTCTCAGCGAAAGAAATACAGGGTGATCACATGATGAAAGAATGGGCCACGGTTGTGTCGTGGCAAGATGGTATTGCGACTCTGCGTTGTGAAACGCAGGCTGGTTGCAGTAGCTGCCATTCCCGTTCAGGTTGTGGTGCCCGCGTATTGAACGAGCTGGGGCCGCAGACCGAACATAATCTCCAGGTCAGCATCAACGAACCTCTTGCACCGGGTCAGAAAGTTGAACTGGGGATACAGGAAGGCAGCCTGCTGCGTTCAGCATTTCTGGTTTACATGACGCCGTTATTCGGTGTGATCGCGGGCGGCGGAATACTGCAGGCACTGCTGAAAGCAGACATGTACGCAGTGATTGGTGCCGTGCTGGGTGGTGGATTAGGTTTTCTGATTGCCAAAGCACTGGCGGCGAAAGTGGACGGAAAGGCCGGATATCAACCTGTCATCTTACAGGTCGGATTACCTCCCGATGCCTTCCGGTACGCCTCAGACAGCAAACTTCCTTCCTGATATTTCTCAAACCGCAACATGCCAATGTGCTACCGTGTTTCTGAAACCGGTGGCATTTTTAGTTTCTGACCGGTATCCGGTTCTGGATCATATGTTCGATCAGCGCGATGAAGAGATCTGCGCTTGAGAGTGACGTATAAGCCACAGAAAACAGGATACGACCATGCTTGTCCAGCAGCCTGATCAGCGGACTGTTACTGCCGCCACTAATAAACTGGATATCCTCAACAGGCACAGTTTTGCCTTCATCCGTAGTCAGCATCAGGGCGCTCAGACGGATCCTTTTTTCATGTCCGGCCAGCAGGTTGGCACCGATAAACCGTTTCAAACCGCAATGTGAGTTGTCGAGTTTAGTAAATAAAATATCCCCACCTTGCGCCAGGGTATTTAATGCCCATGGGCCGCGGAACATTAGCTGTTCGTTCTTAATCACCTCGATCAGTCTTTCAGAATTGGCGATGTCAGGCGTGATGCGATGCCAGACTTTGCTATTTTCCTCACGGAACGTCATGGTATTTAAAATACGTCGCGTGTATTTCCCGGTTCTGAAACGATATATATCCATAATCCGTTCAAAAGGGATGAAACGGTTTTTTTGATCCGTCTGGCTTATAACTAAAATACCGTTTTCATGAAGCTGATAGAATTGATTTGGCCTGATAATACGCCGCAGCATGATGAGAACCACACCAAGTGCAATACTGAGCAGAGCAGACAGAATCACGCTGTGCAGCCCTTCTGCGGTATGGCCAAAAGCCAGCAGGAATGCAATTTGCACCGCGCCGCCAATCAGTAAAAGTACCGACAGGACCAGAGTGATCCAAGAGTTGGCTTTGGCAAAGCCATGCTGACTGAGCAGCCGCCCTTCATTGATCATATTGATAACCTTGTGACCGGATTGAATTAAAAAGAAAAAAAGATATTTAAGGAAGAAGTTTAATGAGAGCTTTATGAGTGTGAAATTATGTAATTTCTTTTATAACAATATATTAAGATTCAGAGTCGCTTTCTGTAAATGGGTATTTTCCTAAAACGGAGCGGGGGAAGCCCACACATAAAATACTTTCCTGATGTCCCGAAAAGGGGCGACGGCACGCACCGATGATGAAAACAAATGAAAACGGAAGGATTTCGTCTCGTGAAAGCTCGCATAATCTGGAGTTAGCATCTGCCGAGACTAGGTTTTCACGGTGCTGGCATGTAGAATGCTGCGACTTAGGCGAAAGACAGCCAACCTACAAACCGTCGCTGTATGTTCATGGCGAATGATTCAGAAATACCAAGGTAGAAAAACTTTTATAATGAAGCATATACGAAATTTCTCCATTATTGCCCACATTGACCACGGTAAGTCGACGCTGTCAGACCGTATTATTCAAATTTGCGGCGGTTTATCCGACCGTGAAATGGAAGCGCAGGTCCTCGATTCAATGGATCTGGAACGTGAGCGCGGCATCACGATCAAAGCGCAAAGCGTTACGCTCGATTACAAAGCTAAAGATGGTCAGGTTTACCATCTCAACTTTATCGATACGCCGGGTCACGTCGACTTCTCCTATGAAGTTTCCCGTTCTCTCGCAGCTTGTGAAGGCGCGTTGCTGGTCGTGGATGCGGGTCAGGGCGTAGAAGCACAGACGCTGGCGAACTGCTATACCGCGATGGAAATGGATCTGGAAGTCGTTCCGGTTCTGAACAAAATCGACCTGCCTGCCGCCGATCCTGATCGCGCTGCGCAGGAAATCGAAGACATCGTGGGTATTGATGCGACGGATGCCGTTCGCTGTTCCGCGAAAACTGGTGTCGGTGTGCCTGAAGTCCTCGAGCGCCTGGTGCGTGATGTGCCACCGCCGGAAGGTGATCCCGAAGCCCCGCTTCAGGCATTGATCATCGACTCCTGGTTCGATAACTATCTTGGCGTGGTTTCTCTGGTGCGTATCAAAAACGGTACCATGAGAAAGGGCGACAAAATTAAAGTGATGAGTACCGGACAGGTGTATAACGCCGATCGTCTGGGTATTTTCACGCCTAAACGTGTCGATCGCGATATCCTGAACTGCGGCGAAGTAGGCTGGCTGGTTTGTGCGATTAAAGACATTCTGGGCGCACCGGTCGGCGATACGCTGACGTTAGCGCGTCAGCCAGCTGAAAAAGCGTTGCCTGGCTTTAAGAAAGTTAAACCACAGGTCTACGCCGGCTTGTTCCCGGTCAGCTCTGATGACTATGAAAACTTCCGTGATGCATTAGGCAAACTGAGCCTTAACGATGCTTCCCTGTTCTACGAACCAGAAAGTTCTACTGCGCTGGGCTTCGGCTTCCGTTGTGGCTTCCTGGGTCTGTTGCACATGGAAATCATTCAGGAACGTCTGGAACGTGAATACGATCTGGATCTGATCACCACGGCGCCAACGGTAGTGTATGAAGTGCTGACGACGGGGAATGAAACCATCTATGTCGACAGCCCGTCCAAACTGCCAGCCCTGAACAACATTCTGGAACTGCGCGAACCGATCGCTGAGTGTCATATGCTGATGCCGCAGGAATACCTCGGCAGCGTGATCACCCTGTGTATTGAGAAGCGTGGCGTTCAGACCAACATGGTTTATCACGGTAACCAGGTTGCGCTGACGTATGAAATTCCAATGGCGGAAGTGGTGCTCGATTTCTTCGACCGTCTGAAGTCAACCTCGCGCGGTTATGCGTCGCTTGATTACAATTTCAAACGTTTTCAGGCTTCTGACATGGTGCGTGTTGATGTTCTAATCAACGGTGACCGTGTGGATGCATTGGCGCTGATCACTCACCGTGGCAATTCACAGTTCCGTGGACGCCAGCTGGTTGAGAAGATGCAGGAACTGATCCCGCGTCAGCAGTTCGACATTGCTATTCAGGCGGCAATTGGTGCTCACATCATTGCCCGTTCCACTGTGAAGCAATTGCGTAAAAACGTTCTCGCCAAATGTTATGGCGGCGACGTCAGCCGTAAGAAGAAACTCTTGCAGAAACAGAAAGATGGTAAGAAGCGCATGAAACAAGTGGGTAACGTCGAGTTACCACAGGAAGCGTTCCTGGCCATTCTTCACGTGGGCAAAGACAGCAAGTAAATCCTTAATTGAGTCGTAGGGAGTATGCATGGCTAACATGTTTGCCCTGATTCTGGCGGTTGCAACGCTGGTGTCAGGGATTATCTGGTGCCTTGATCGTTTCAAGCTGGCACCTGCACGCCGGGCGAAAATTGCCAAAATTAAGGCTGAAACGGGCGGCGCCGTTGACGATTCAACACTGAGTAAAGTGGCAAAGCAGCCGGGCTGGGTGGAAACCTGTGCATCGGTATTCCCGGTATTGTTAGTCGTGTTTGTGGTGCGTTCATTTATTTATGAACCTTTCCAGATCCCGTCCGGCTCCATGATGCCAACCTTGCTGATTGGCGATTTCATCGTGGTTGAGAAATATGCTTATGGCCTGAAAGATCCTATTACTCAGACCAAGCTGATCCCAACGGGTGAGCCTAAGCGCGGCGATGTGGTGGTATTTAAATATCCCCTGAATCCGAGCGTGGACTATATTAAACGTCTGGTCGGCTTGCCCGGTGACCGCGTGACGTACGATCCGTTCAGCAAACAGGTCACGGTTCAGCCAGCCTGTGAGAGCGGTAAAAATTGCAATACGGCTTTAGCGGTGACGTATGACACCGGTGTGGCCAGCGATTTCGTGCAGACGTTTGGTCAGTCTACCGGTGGTGAAGCCAGCAGCGGTTTCTTTGAAACGCCACCAACCAGCAATGTGCCGCAGGACGGTGTCCGTCTGGTTCAGCGCAATGAAACATTGGGCAACGTGACACACCGTATTCTGACGGTACCGGGTGCGCGTGACCAACTGGGTGCTTATTATCAGCAACCGGGTCAGCCGCTGGGAACATGGGTCGTGCCAGCAGGGCACTATTTCATGATGGGCGATAACCGTGATAACAGCGCTGACAGCCGTTATTGGGGCTTTGTTCCGGAACAGAATTTAGTCGGTAAAGCCTCTGCTATCTGGATGAGCTTTAAAAAACAGGAAGGTGAATGGCCTACCGGTGTTCGTTTAAGCCGTATCGGTGGAATTCATTAATTTAATGGTGGCTATTAGCGCAGCATTATATTTCCACTCGTTGTAGAATATCCTTTCGGGCGATAAAAGTTGGCTCCCCTGATTTTAAATCTAAATTTAAAACGCACAGAGGGAGCCACTGCAAACGAAACAGCTTTGGATTGGCTTAGGGCGAAGCAGGCCTGTTCCGTATGCTGAAGTTTTTGACGCATTCTTGATCTATTGGTAACTCATGAATCCCATCGTAATAAACAGGCTTCAGCGGAAGCTGGGCTACACTTTTCAACAGCAGGAGCTTTTATTGCAGGCACTGACTCACCGCAGCGCAAGCAGTAAACACAATGAGCGTTTAGAGTTCCTGGGTGACTCAATTCTTAGTTATGTCATTGCTAACGCGCTGTACCATCGTTTTCCTCGCGTCGACGAGGGCGATATGAGTCGTATGCGTGCCACCCTGGTACGTGGAAATACGTTAGCTGAAATGGCACGTGAATTCGATCTCGGCGAATGTTTACGCTTAGGGCCGGGCGAATTGAAAAGTGGTGGTTTCCGCCGCGAGTCGATTCTTGCGGATACGGTGGAGGCACTCATTGGCGGCGTGTTCCTGGACAGTGATATCCAGACCGTCGAAAAGCTGATTCTCGATTGGTACCGTAGTCGTTTGGACGAAATCAGTCCCGGTGATAAGCAGAAAGACCCAAAAACCCGTTTACAGGAGTTTTTGCAAGGTCGTCATCTGCCGTTGCCTTCTTATCTGGTTGTGCAGGTTCGCGGTGAAGCGCACGATCAGGAGTTTACCATCCACTGCCAGGTCAGTGGCTTGAGCCAGCCGGTTGTAGGAACCGGTTCAAGTCGCCGTAAAGCCGAGCAGGCGGCAGCGGAACAAGCGCTGATACAGCTGGAGCTTGAATGAGCGAAGAAAAGAATTACTGTGGTTTTGTTGCAATCGTCGGCCGACCTAACGTCGGCAAATCGACCTTGCTGAATGAATTATTGGGGCAAAAAATCTCCATTACTTCCCGCAAACCACAAACCACGCGTCACCGCATCATGGGTATCCATACCGAAGGGCCTTACCAGGCCATCTATGTGGACACCCCGGGGCTGCACATTGAAGAAAAACGTGCCATTAACCGCCTGATGAACCGTGCTGCAAGCAGCTCGATTGGTGATGTTGAACTGGTGATCTTCGTGGTCGAAGGCACCCACTGGACTGCCGATGACGAAATGGTGGTCAACAAACTGCGTGATTTGAAATCACCGGTTCTGCTGGCGATCAATAAGATTGATAACGTCACCGACAAGTCTAAATTATTGCCACATCTGCAATTCCTGAGTGAGCAGATGAACTTCGTGGATATCGTGCCTATTTCTGCAGAGAAAGGGACTAACGTCGATACCATCGCGGCACTGGTGCGTAAGCGTCTGCCGGAAGCGGTTCATCACTTCCCGGAAGATTACATCACTGACCGTTCACAACGCTTTATGGCCTCAGAAATCATCCGTGAAAAACTGATGCGTTTCCTGGGCGAAGAGTTGCCGTATTCCGTGACAGTTGAAATCGAACGCTTTGTCAGCAATGAACGCGGCGGTTACGACATCAATGGCCTGATTCTGGTAGAACGTGAAGGCCAGAAGAAAATGGTTATCGGTAACAAAGGCTCTAAAATCAAGACGATTGGCATTGAAGCCCGCCAGGACATGGAAAACATGTTCGAAGCGAAAGTCCATCTTGAGTTGTGGGTTAAGGTTAAATCCGGCTGGGCAGACGACGAACGTGCGCTGCGCAGTCTGGGTTATGTAGACGACTTATAAGGTCCGCGCCTATGGAAGGCTGGCAACGCGCATTTGTTTTGCATGGGCGACCTTACAGTGAAACCAGCCTGATGCTGGATTTATTCACTGAGGGACAAGGGCGGGTACGCATACTGGCTAAAGGTGCGCGTGGCCGCCGGTCCAATCTGAAAGGCTGCCTGCAGCCTTTTACGCCTTTACTGGTTCGCTGGAGCGGGCGGGGAGAAGTGAAAACCCTGCGCAATGCCGAACCTGTCTCTCTCGCCCTTCCTCTGTCGGGTCTGATGCTTTACAGCGGCCTGTACGTCAACGAACTCGTTTCCCGGGTTCTTGAGCAGGAAGCGAATTACTCTTCCCTGTTCTTCGATTACCTCAATTGTCTGCAAAATCTGGCGGGTGCCAGCGGCTCTCCGGAGTATGCGTTGCGCCAGTTCGAGCTTTCTTTGTTGCATCATCTGGGCTATGGCGTGGATTTTCTGCATTGCGCGGGCAGCGGTGAAGAAGTCAGCGACACCATGACTTACCGGTACCGTGAAGAAAAAGGCTTTATCGCCAGTCTGGTGATTGATAATTCCAGCTTTACGGGGCGGGATTTAAAAGCGCTGGCCAGCCGTGATTTTCCGGATGTTGCGACGTTGCGCGCCGCAAAACGTTTTACCCGCATGGCGCTGAAACCTTACCTTGGCGGCAAGCCCCTGAAAAGCCGCGAACTGTTCCGCCAGTTTCAGGTTAAAAAGCCTGTTTCACCTTCTGACAATTCTTCCAGCTAATTCAGACTCCGGGCTACACGCTGCCACTCTCAAGGGTGTAAACTGCAGAAATTAGCGTTGTTGTTCCATTCATAAATCAATTCATTCTTAAATCTGGAGCTGTTATGGCTGAGTTGCTGTTGGGCGTTAACATTGATCACATTGCGACACTGCGTAATGCACGCGGTACGGCTTATCCTGATCCGGTTCAGGCAGCATTTATCGCTGAACAGGCAGGTGCCGATGGGATCACCGTCCATCTGCGTGAAGACCGCCGTCATATCACCGATCGCGATGTGCGCCTTCTGCGTCAGACTATCCAAACCCGTATGAATCTCGAGATGGCCGTCACCGATGAAATGGTGGGGATTGCCTGCGAAATCCTGCCACATTTCTGCTGTCTGGTGCCGGAAAAACGTGAAGAAGTGACCACCGAAGGCGGTCTGGATGTTGCCGGTCAGCTGGATAAAATGACGGTGGCAGTTTCCCGTCTCAGCGAAGCCGGTATTCTGGTGTCTTTGTTTATCGATCCTGATTTGCGTCAGATCGATGCCGCGGTGGCCGTTGGCGCACCTTACATTGAGATCCACACCGGTGCCTATGCCGAAGCGCAAACGGATCTTGAGCGTCAGGCGGAGCTGGAGCGTATCAAACAGGGCGCGGCTTACGCAGCGGGTAAGGGCCTGAAAGTGAATGCGGGCCACGGCCTGACTTACCACAACGTTCAGCCGATCGCGGCCTTGCCGGAAATGCATGAGCTGAATATCGGCCACGCCATTATTGGTCAGGCAGTGATCGACGGATTATCAGGTGCAGTGCGTGAAATGAAAAACCTGATGCGGGAAGCGCGCCGGTAATGAGCATTTTAGGTTTAGGTACGGATATCGTAGAAATTTCCCGTATCCAGGCAGTGATTGAACGCAGTGGTGACCGCCTGGCCCGGCGTATTTTGTGCGCCAGTGAATGGGCGGTTTATCAGCAGCATCAGCAGCCGGTACGTTTTCTGGCGAAGCGGTTTGCCGTTAAGGAAGCCGCCGCAAAAGCGCTGGGAACCGGTATCCGCAACGGGCTGGCGTTTGAGCAATTCGAAGTGGTCAATGATGTGCTGGGCAAGCCGGGGCTGGTTTTTCATGCCCGCGCGGCAGAAATGGCGGCACAGATGGGCGTGAAATCAGTGCATGTCACATTGGCCGATGAGCGCCGTTATGCCTGCGCCACAGTGATTATCGAAAACTAATACCCTTCATCCTTCACAATGCATCACGTGCCCTTACACGGCGTGATGCAACACCACAAACTTATCCCAAAGCTGTTCGTTAGTTTCGGTGTGTTGCGGATTGATGATGATGGTATTGTCGATCGGACAGACGCTCTGACAGGTCGGTTTATCGTAATGGCCGACACATTCCGTACAACGATCGCTGTCGATTTCGTAAATCTCATTACCCATCGAGATCGCCTGATTCGGACACTCCGGTTCGCACATATCGCAATTAATGCATTTGTGTGTGATCAGCAGGGCCATGGCGTTTTCTCGTATCGTTCAGTCATCAGGGCGCGCAGTATAGCAGAATTGCGCTGGCGTAGGTTCTGCTCCTGCGCCTTTCCGCCTGCCAAATGATCCTGATCAAACCAGCTTTTTCACCAGTTCTTCGCTATGGCGGATGCGCTCCGGTGCGTGTGCTGTATCTTGCTGAACCAGCGCCACAAACAGTAAATCGGTCAGGGAGTATTGTGCCGTGGTGGCTGAAAGCGCCGCGCCGCGGGTCGCCGGTAATTCTGCCACGGTGTATAAACAGTGGTCGGCCTGTTGCTGCAACGGGTTAGGCGAAAAGCCGGTGATCGCCAGCACTTTCGCGCCGCTTTCCCGCGCTACCCGTGCCGCCAGATTGATCTCACTGCGCTCTCCGCTGAAAGAAATCGCCAGCAATAAATCCTCTTTTGACAGGGCCTGCGCAGTCGCCACCAGCACATGCGTATCTGATTCGGCGATTGCCGTGACCCCGATTTTCAGCAACTTATACGCCAGATCTCTCGCCACCAGTCCCGACGCGCCAATCCCGGTGAGGATAATTTTCCGGGCATCCGTCAGCATCGACAACGCAATTTGCAGGCGGGGTTCGCTGTTGATATCGAGGGTGGCGCGCAATGCCGATTGCTTTTCTGTCAGCAGTTTTTCGCCCACCACATGCAGGCTGTCGGTGCTTAAAATCTGATTATGGACGGTAACCGGCTCGCTGTGTTCGGCTGAGGCCAGCGATTCGCTCATGGCCAGTTTCAGCGCGGGGAAGCCTTTATAACCGAGTTTCTGGGCAAACTTCACCACGCCAGACTGACTGACGCCGGCCATCTCAGCCAGCTTTTGCGAACTCATATGACGGGCTTTTTCCGGCTGAGCCAGTAAAAAATCAGCCAGTTTACGGTCATTTTGCGCCAGTGTCGGATATAGCTGGCGGATACGGATCATACAACTCATGGTGGGTTATCCCGGCGTCTCTGAATACTTACATCACGTTTTACGGATTATGTTATCTAAAATAGCAAATATTCCTCGCATTGATGAATAATATATTCAAATATTGTGTAATAAATTTGAATTAAAAATTCAGGAGAGAAACATGAACACAACCCTCAATCTCGGTGCGCTGGTTTCAGAAAGCCGCAATCCGGACACGATGAATCTCGATGAAATGTCCACGCTGGAACTGGTGGCCTGCTTCAACCGTGAAGACCGCAAAGTGCCGGAAGCCATCAGCCTTGTTCTGCCACAGATTGCGCAGTCCATCGATAAAGCCGCAGCGTCATTTCAGGCTGGCGGACGACTGATTTATCTTGGTGCTGGCACCAGTGGCCGTCTTGGCGTTCTTGATGCGTCAGAATGCCCGCCAACATTTGGTGTTCCGCACGGCATGGTGGTTGGCCTGATTGCCGGCGGGCCAGGCGCGTTGCTCAAAGCGGTGGAAGGCGCGGAAGACAGCGAATCGCTGGGTGTGGAGGATTTAAAGAATCTCAACCTCAGCGCAAAAGATACCGTGGTCGGGCTGGCGGCCAGCGGCCGGACGCCTTACGTGATCGGCGCCCTGCGCTACGCCAGCGGACTGGGTTGCGCCACGGTGGCGATTTCCTGTAATCCGGATTCGCCGATTGCCCGCGAAGCGGCTATCGCCATTTCACCTGTGGTCGGGCCGGAGGCGCTGACCGGCTCCACCCGCCTGAAATCCGGCACTGCGCAGAAACTGGTTTTGAACATGATTTCAACCGGTGCGATGGTCAAAAGTGGCAAGGTTTACCAGAACCTGATGGTGGACGTGAAAGCCACCAACGTGAAGCTGGTCGATCGTGCCTCCCGCATTGTGGTCGAGGCCACGGGCGCGGCGCGCAGTGATGCCGAAGCGGCACTTTCTCAGACTGATTTTGAAGTGAAACCGGCCATTCTGATGCTGCTGGCGGGCATTGATGCCGGACAGGCAAAAACGCGACTGGCGAAACACCACGGATTCCTGCGCGCCGCACTGGCGGATTAACCTCAAGGAGTTGAGCATGGCGATGGCAATGGATAAAACGCAGCGGCTGGCTTCGCAGATTTTGCTGGGGGTCGGCGGCGAGGGCAATATCAGCAAGCTGGAAAACTGCATGACCCGCGTGCGCGTGGAAGTGCGCGACGATGAACGGCTGGATCTGGCCAGCCTGAAAACGCTGGAAGGCATCAAAGGGTACCTGAAGCAGGGCGAACAGCATCAGTTTATTGTCGGGCCGGGTGCGGCGGCAAAAGTGGTGGATGCGATGCGTCTGTTGCTGAGTCCGGCCGGAGCGGTCAGCGGGGCGGGTGAAAACGAGATCGCCCGCAACAAAGCCAGCGCCAAAGCAAAATACTCTGCCCCGATGAGCGGGGCGCTGCGCAAACTGGCTGACGTCTTTATTCCGCTGATCCCAGCCTTTATCGCTTCCGGGCTGATTATGGGCATTATCAATCTGCTCAAACGGCCTGATATCGCCGGTTCCATTGCCCTTGATTACCCCAATATCCTCGGCCTGCTGGCGATTTTTGGCGGGGCGGTTTTTGCCATCATGAACATTCTGGTCGGCGTGAATGCGGCGCGGGTTTTCGGCGGCTCACAGGCGATGGGTGGCGTGATGGCGGGAATTCTCTCCAGCCCTGCGCTGGCGCAAATCACCCTGTTTGGCGAAGCGTTACAGCCCGGTCGTGGCGGGGTGATCGCGGTATTGCTGGTGGTCGCCCTGATGTGCTGGCTGGAGAAAAGATTGCGCCAGTGGCTGCCGGAATCGGTCGAACTGATCCTCAATCCGCTGATCACCACGTTGATCACCGCCACGCTGGCGATTGTGATCCTGCAACCCATCGGCGGTTACATTTCGGATGGCATTGCTCACGGCGTCAATATTGCTATCGATAAAGGCGGATTACTGGTGGGCGCGGTGCTGGCCGGGGCGTTCCTGCCGCTGGTGCTGTCAGGCCTGCATCAGGGGCTGGTGCCGATCCACGTTGAACTGATCCAGGCGCACGGCTCCAACCCGCTGCTGCCGATTTTAGCCATGGCCGGTGTCGGACAGGTGGGGGCGGCGATCGCGGTGTACATGAAAACCCGCAACGCACGGCTGAAAAAAGTGATCAAAGGGGCGCTGCCGGTGGGGATTTTAGGCATCGGCGAGCCGCTGATATTCGGTGTTACGCTGCCACTCGGTCGTCCTTTTATTGGTGCATGTTTGGGCGGAGCCGTCGGCGGTGCGCTAATCTGTTACTGGAAAGTCGCGACTGTCATCACATTCGGCATTTCCGGCCTGCCGCTGGCACTGACCATTATTTCCGGCAAGGTGATGTTGTATCTGATCGGTTTAGTCATTACGGTAATAGCAGGTTTTATTTTTACCTGGTTGATGGGGTTCAACGATCCCGAGGAGTAACGGATTGAGTACGAAGCCTGATCGACGGGTGGTCTTTTTTGATCTCGATGGCACGCTGCACCAGCAGGATATGTTCGGCAGCTTTCTGCGGTTTTTGCTCAGACGCATGCCGCAGAATCTGATCCTCGTAGTGCCGGTTCTGCCGCTGGTGGGGATAGGATTGTTTATCCACGGACGCGCCGCGCGCTGGCCGATGAGCCTGTTACTGTGGTCGATTACCTTCGGTCACAGTGAGGCACGGCTGAAGGCGCTGGAGCTGCAATTTGTCACTGCGTTTCGTGAGAAAGTGGTGGAGTTTCCGGTGGTGCAGCGCAGGCTGCGGGAATATCTCGACAGCGATGATACACAAGTGTGGCTGATCACCGGCTCACCGGAAAATCTGGTGCAGCAGGTATACAACACCTCTCTGTTTTTACCGCAGGTTCGTCTGGTCGGCAGCCGGATTGCGCGCGGTAAAGGCGGCTGGGTGTTGCCATTGCGTTGTCTGGGAGAAGAAAAGGTCGCCCAGCTGGAAAGCCGTATCGGTTCACCGCTTAAACTGTACAGCGGTTACAGCGACAGCAAACAGGACAACCCGCTGCTGTTCTTCTGTGAGCATCGTTTCCGCGTCAGTAAACAGGGCGAGTTACAGCAACTGGAATAACGGCCAGCGCAAAATTCAGATAACATGTCTGCCGGTAAAAAATGATTGAGGTTGAAGTGGCAGAGGCTGAGTTGGCAGTAATGAATGACGATGAACACTGGATGCGGTACGCCATGACGCTGGCGCTGAAAGCGCAGGAAGAGGGCGAAGTGCCGGTCGGCGCGGTGCTGGTTTTAGACAATCAGGTGATTGGCGAAGGCTGGAACCGGTCTATCGGCCATCATGATCCGACGGCGCATGCGGAAATTATGGCATTGCGTCAGGGCGGAAGTGCCGTGCAAAACTATCGTCTGCTCGATGCCACGCTGTATATCACGCTGGAGCCTTGCGTTATGTGTGCCGGGGCGATGGTTCACAGCCGGATCCGCCGCGTGGTGTATGGCGCGGCAGATGCCAAAACCGGCGCTGCCGGTTCCCTGATGGATATCCTGCGTCATCCGGGCATGAATCATCAGATCGACATCACCGCTGGCGTGCTTGCGCAAGAATGTTCGGAACAGCTGAGCGCCTTCTTCCGTTTTCGCCGCAGCCAGAAAAAAGCCCTCAGACAGGCCGAACGTGCGGCGCAGGCCGCGCAACCAACCGACGATAAATCTCAGGAATAAACCGCACCGGCCTTACTGCGCCAGTGCTTCCTGCGGAGCCACGGCCGGATAGCCCTGACCCAGTTGCGCCTGTAACGCGGCTTTCTGCGCCTGTTGCTTCTCTTTTTCCATCAGGTATCCCACCAGACTCAGCTGATAGCGGCGGATATTTTCCACGTAGTTATACGCCTGTGTGCCGCGCGCATACCCGTACGTCGTGCGGCTGAAGAAGCGTTTCTGGTTCAGCATCGGCAGGCGCTGTTTCACATCGGCCCAGCTGTCCGGATTGGCTTTTTGCTGTGCCGTCAGTTTACGGGCATCGAGCATATGTCCGTACCCCATGTTATAGGCCGCCAGCGCAAACCAGATCCGTTCATCCTGCGGAATCGTCTCCGGCATTTTCGCCATCAGATGCGACAGATATTGTGCGCCCCCGCGGATACTCTGCTCGGCATCGGTGCGGTCATCCACATCAAGCCCTCCCGCCGTTGCCCGGGTCAGCATCATGATCCCGCGCACGCCGGTCGGCGATTTGGCCTGCGGATCCCAGTGAGATTCCTGATAGGCGATGGCCGCCAGCAGACGCCAGTCGATGTCCTGCGCATACTTCTCAAACAGCGGTTGCAGGTCCGGCAGCGTACTGTCGATGGCTTTGAGGAATGTCCGCGTATCGACGTAATCAAAATCACCGACGTGACCGAGATATTTCTCCTCGAGTTTTTCCAGCGTACCGTCTTCTGAAATCTGGCTGAAGAAGTCGAGCATGGCGGCAGACAGGCTGTCGTCATCCGGCACCTTGCGGTAATACCAGGTCACCGGCTCGTCTTCCGTCGCATCAAAAGCGACAGCCAGACGCGGATAAACGCGCTGCATCAGCGCGATGGTCACCGAGTCACCCAGTGTGTAATCCAGCTTGCCGGTTTCCACCTGTTGCAGCAGGTCACGCGGTGACATATTGTCGGTGGTCGTCCAGGTCAGGTCCGGGTATTTGCTTTTGGCCGCTTCCAGTGTCGGGATGTGTGCCGTACCCGCCGATACCATCAGCGAGCCTTTCACATCCGCGAAACTCTTCGGACGCGGGGCACCCTGCCGGTAAACCAGTTGCTGAGAGATGGAATAATATTCAGGCCCGGCACGGTAGTTTTTCAGCCGCTCATTGTTGTAGACCAGACCCGACGCCAGTAAATCGGCTTTATTTTGATCGAGACTGTCAAACATGGCGTCAACCGTGGTGTGCTGCGTGACGACCAGCTGCACGCCCAGATAATCTGCAAAGCGTTTAGCCAGTTCGTAATCGAAGCCGAGATTGCCTTCCGGGGAGTCCATAAAAGTCAGTGGAGAATTGAGCGTGCTGACGCGCAATTCTCCACGGGATTTTATTTGATCCAGCAGGTCGCCTTCACCTCTGTGCCACGGGACGGCTGGCCATAAGGCCAGTGCCAGCAACAGGGCGGCGATCCCCATCAGAACATAATTAATTTTTAGTCGCGTCAAATAGTTATCTCGCTGCGGCGCTCTTGTTTTTTTACGCTATGCTGTGCAGTTTGTATGGTTATATCCCCAGTGCTGACGCATTTTGCTCAACAAAACGGCAGTCTGCAACTTTATTCATGATACCCGTAAGATATGTGGGCCTATAAATGAATATCAAGTTTCACTACGCAAACGGTTTCGTCGGACGCCGGCTTTCTTTATAATAGCCCGCGTTTTCCCCCTGTTGCGCCCAATGAAGCACTGTGGTCAGTGTCTTCGAAGACGAGAGATCTGTGATTATGGAAATACTGCGTGGTTCGCCCGCTTTGTCGGCTTTTCGCATTAACAAATTATTGTCACGTTGTCAGGAAGCCCGCCTTCCGGTCAGCGATATCTACGCCGAATATGTACACTTTGCCGATGTCAGCGCGCCGCTGAATTCGGACGAACAAACCAAGTTACAACGCCTCCTGAAATACGGTCCTTCTCTCGCTGAACACGCTCCTTCTGGTCGTTTACTGCTGGTCACTCCGCGCCCCGGCACCATTTCTCCCTGGTCTTCCAAAGCTACCGACATCGCGCACAACTGCGGTTTGTCGCAGGTTCTGCGTCTTGAGCGCGGTCTGGCCTTTTATGTACAGGCACCGCAACTGACCGAAGCACAGTGGAACGAACTGGGCGCGTTGCTGCATGACCGCATGATGGAAACCGTCTTCACTCAGCCTGAAGATGCCAGCGCGCTGTTCGCGCAGCATCAGCCTGCGCCGGTGCAGCATGTGGATATCCTGGGCGTTGGCCGTGGCGCACTGGAAGCCGCCAACATCAAATTAGGTCTGGCGCTGGCGCAGGACGAAATTGATTACCTGATGGAAGCCTTTACGTCGTTGGGGCGCAACCCGACTGACATCGAACTCTACATGTTCGCACAGGCCAACTCGGAACACTGCCGTCATAAAATCTTCAACGCAGACTGGATTATCGACGGCGAAACGCAGCCGAAATCCCTGTTCAAGATGATCAAAAACACCTTCGAACAGACCCCTGATCACGTGCTGTCGGCGTATAAAGATAACGCCGCCGTGATGGAAGGTTCGCAGGTCGGCCGTTTCTACGCCGATGCGAAAGACGGTCTGTACGATTTCCATCAGGAGCAGGCGCATATCCTGATGAAGGTTGAAACCCATAACCACCCGACGGCGATCTCTCCGTGGCCGGGCGCGGCAACGGGTTCCGGTGGTGAAATCCGTGACGAAGGCGCAACCGGTCGCGGTGCAAAACCAAAAGCCGGTCTGGTCGGTTTCTCTGTGTCCAACCTGCGTATTCCGGGCTTTGAACAGCCGTGGGAAGAAGATTTCGGTAAACCGGATCGTATCGTCACCGCGCTGGATATCATGACCGACGGCCCGCTGGGCGGCGCGGCATTTAACAACGAATTTGGTCGTCCGGCGCTGCTGGGCTACTTCCGGACTTACGAAGAAAACGTTAACAGCCACAACGGCCCTGAGCTGCGCGGTTACCACAAACCGATCATGCTGGCGGGCGGTATCGGCAACATCCGCGCGGATCACGTGCAGAAAGGCGAAATCACCGTGGGCGCGAAACTGATCGTGCTCGGCGGCCCGGCGATGAATATCGGTCTGGGCGGCGGCGCGGCATCTTCCATGGCATCCGGTCAGTCGGATGCGGATCTGGATTTTGCTTCCGTACAGCGCGACAACCCGGAAATGGAACGTCGCTGTCAGGAAGTGATCGACCGTTGCTGGCAACTTGGCGAAGCCAACCCGATCCTGTTCATCCATGACGTCGGTGCAGGCGGTTTATCCAACGCCATGCCGGAACTGGTCAGCGATGGCAACCGTGGCGGCCGTTTCCAGTTGCGTGACATCCTCAACGACGAGCCGGGCATGAGCCCGCTGGAAGTCTGGTGTAACGAATCGCAGGAACGTTACGTACTGGCGGTGTCTCCGGCACAGCTGGAACAGTTCGATGCGATTTGCCAGCGTGAACGCGCACCTTACGCGGTCATCGGTGAAGCGACGGAAGAAATGCATCTGTCTCTGGAAGACAGCCATTTCGATAACCAGCCGATTGATATGCCGCTGGACGTGCTGCTGGGCAAAACGCCAAAAATGACCCGCGACGTCACCACGCTTAAAGCCAAAGGCGACGAGCTGAATGCGGAAAACATTCAGATTACCGAAGCGGTGAAACGCGTTCTGCATCTGCCTGCAGTGGCTGAGAAAACCTTCCTGATCACCATCGGCGACCGTACCGTCACCGGTATGGTGGCTCGTGACCAGATGGTCGGTCCGTGGCAGATCCCGGTTGCTGACTGCGCGGTCACTACCGCCAGCCTCGACAGCTATCACGGCGAAGCCATGTCTCTGGGCGAACGCGCCCCGGTGGCCTTGCTGGACTTCGCGGCGTCCGGCCGCATGGCGGTGGGCGAAGCACTGACTAACCTCGCTGCCGTTGAAATTGGCAGCCTGAAACGCGTCAAACTTTCTGCAAACTGGATGTCGGCGGCCGGTCACCCGGGCGAAGATGCCGGTTTATATGCGGCGGTTAAAGCGGTGGGCGAAGAACTTTGTCCGGCGCTGGGTATCACCATTCCGGTGGGCAAAGACTCGATGTCGATGAAAACCCGCTGGCAGGAAGGTAACGAACAACGCGAGATGACTTCTCCGCTGTCGCTGGTGATCACCGCCTTTGCCCGTGTCGAAGACGTGCGCCACACCGTGACGCCGCAATTGCGCACCGACAAAGGCGACACCGCGCTGTTGCTGGTCGACCTGGGTGCCGGTCATAACGCGCTGGGCGCAACCGCGCTGGCGCAGGTCTACCGTCAGCTCGGCAACACGCCTGCCGACGTGCGCAGTGCTGAGCAACTGGGTGGCTTCTTCAACGCCATGCAGGCGCTGGTGTCTGAGCAGAAATTGCTGGCCTACCATGACCGTTCCGACGGCGGTTTGCTGGTGACACTGGCGGAAATGGCCTTTGCCGGACATTGCGGCCTGACCGCAGATATCGCGGCGCTGGGCAACGATTCGCTGGCCGCGCTGTTCAACGAAGAACTGGGTGCCGTGATTCAGGTGCGTGCGTCTGACCGCGAAGCCGTTGAGAAAACGCTGGCCGACTTTGGTCTGGCGGACTGCACGCATTACCTCGGCAGTGTGGAAACCGGCGATCGCTTCATCATCACTTCCGGCAGCAAACCGGTGTACAGCGAAAGCCGTACCACGCTGCGCACCTGGTGGGCAGAAACCACCTGGCAGATGCAGCGTCTGCGCGATAACCCTGAGTGTGCCGATCAGGAACATCAGGCGAAAACTCAGGATCTTGACCCGGGTCTGAACGTCAAACTGACATTCGCACCGGATGAGGACGTGGCTGCGCCGTACATCGCCAAAGGTGCGCGTCCGAAAGTCGCTGTGCTGCGTGAGCAGGGCGTCAACTCCCACGTGGAAATGGCGGCCGCCTTCCACCGTGCCGGTTTTGATGCGGTTGACGTGCACATGAGTGACCTGCTGGCCGGTCGCCGCGATTTGCAGGATTTCCACACGCTGGTGGCGTGCGGCGGATTCTCTTACGGTGACGTGCTGGGCGCGGGCGAAGGCTGGGCGAAATCGGTTCTGTTCAACGACCGCGTGCGTGAAGAGTTCGAAGAATTCTTCCACCGTCCGCAAACACTGGCGCTGGGCGTGTGTAACGGCTGTCAGATGATGTCGAACCTGAAAGAGCTGATCCCGGGCGCAGAACACTGGCCGCGCTTTGTGCGTAACCTGTCTGACCGCTTTGAAGCGCGCTTCAGTCTGGTGGAAGTGACCGCCAGCCCGTCGATGTTTATGCAGGGGATGGCCGGTTCACGGATGCCCATCGCGGTGTCTCATGGCGAAGGCCATGTGGAAGTGCGTGATGCGGCACATCTGGCGCAAATCGAACACAGCAATCTGGTGGCGCTGCGTTTCGTGGACAACAACGGTCAGGCGACAGAAAACTATCCGGCGAACCCGAACGGTTCACCGAACGGCATCACGGCGGTCACTAACCTGTCAGGCCGTGTCACCGTGATGATGCCGCACCCTGAACGTGTCTTCCGTACTGTCAGCAACTCCTGGCATCCGGAAGAGTGGGGCGAAGACAGCCCGTGGATGCGCATGTTCCGTAACGCGCGTAAACAGCTTGGCTGATGCGTAAACGGAACCGGTAATAAAAATCCGCAGTGCGAAAGCCTGCGGATTTTTTTATGGCGCTGACTTATTTCTTACGAACTGTTCATATTTTGTCTTATTTATCCTGCTAGGAAAACTCCCATAATAAAACCCTCAATGCCTGATATTTCAGGCAATTAAACCCATTCTGACTGCTGTTCTTCTGTTGTTTAATTATTTCCTGGCCGGGGTTAGGTATAATAAAACCTTACGTCAGGGAGTTATTTAAAAGATGTCTTATAAAAAATTAATCAGGGATTTTAGCCTTACTGTTTCCATGGCTTTTTGTGTTCCGGCTTTTGCGGCCAGCAACGGAGATAATCCCGTCAGCGATCCCAACAAGGTACATAAAGAATCGATCATTCCCGGTATCTGGTCGTCGTTCACAGAGAAGGTGTCCACCACCTGGAATGAACCACAGTCGCAGGATCTGTATTTGCCGGTGATCACCTGGCATAACCGTTTTACCTACGATAAAGAGAAAACCGACAAATATAACGAACGTCCGTGGGGCGGGGGTTACGGTATTTCCCGATACGATGAAAAAGGTAACTGGAACGGCATTTATTTTATGGCGTTTAAAGATTCCCATAATAAATGGGAACCTATCGGGGGTTATGGCTGGGAAAAAATATGGACGCCTGCGCAGGATAAGAATTTTCGCTTAGGGTTGGGATATACCGCGGCCGTGACAGCGCGTGACGACTATAAATATATTCCGATCCCGATTGTCTTACCGCTGGCGTCCGTCGGATACGATCGTCTGACATTTCAGGCGACCTACATTCCCGGCACCTATAACAACGGTAACGTGTTCTTCGCGTGGCTGCGCTTCCGGTTCTGAGTGAGTTAACGCCTTTATGGGGAGAGGTTGTGAAGCTGATCCCCCACTTCTGCTGAATAATCCACTATGCTGAAAATTCACCGGACGAATCAATCTGTTGGCGCGTCCGGTGCTTTCTTATTACAGGGAATCAACAGAAGAGGATCACTCGTGAAAAAAGCATCCCGTTTTCTTGTGCTGTCTGCACTTGCCTGCGCATTACCGCTTGCCATGCCTGCCGCTCAGGCGGCGCATTCCGACAATTTAGAACTGCAACAGGTGCTGGTGCTCAGTCGCCACGGCATCCGTGCGCCGCTGGTCAACTATGGCGATGTGCTCGCCGAATCCACCACGCACACCTGGCCGGTATGGAAAACTGAAGGCGGATTGCTGACGCCAAAAGGTGGCCAGATTTCCGAACATATGGGGCATTATTTCCGTGCCTGGCTGGCGAAAGATAACCTGCTGCCTGCGGCGGAGTGTCCGGATAAAAATCAGGTGTTTACCTACGCCAACAGCCTGCCGCGTACCATCGATACCGCGAAGCATTTCAGCACCGGTGCTTTCCCCGGCTGTGATGTCGCTGTGATCAATCGCGTTGAAATCGGCAAAATGGATCCGGTCTTCAACCCGATTATCACCGCCGACGTGAACGACAGTTTTAAAACCAGTGCGCTGAACTCAGTGAATCAGCACGCCGGGCAGGGCGGTCTTGATGGCCTGAATCAGCGTCTCAAGCCAAACTATGCGTTGCTCGAAAATATCCTCGATTACAAAAACAGCAAAATCTGCAAAGAGAAACAACAGTGCGATCTGGCGTCTCAGCCTTCGGACGTGGTGCTGACGCAGGGCAAAGAGCCGGGCATTACCGGTCCGTTGCGGATGGCGACCGGTGCGACCGATGCGTTCATGTTGCAGTATTACGAAGGTTTCCCGATGAAGGACGTCGCCTGGGGGCAAATCAGCACGCCTGACCAGTGGACCAAACTTGAAACCATCAAGAACCTGTATCACGAAACGCTGTTCGGCTCACCGGCTATCGCAGCGAATGCCGCGAAACCCTTGCTGACATTTATCGCCGGCGCGCTTGATGCTCAGCCTGCCACGTCAGACGATCAGAAAGCCGCGCAACAGGCAAAACTGGCGGTGCTGGTCGGGCATGATTCGAACATCGCTTCATTGCTCGCGGCGCTGAAAACCCGCGATTACCAGTTGCCGGGGCAGTATGAACGTACGCCGATCAGCGGCACGGTGGTCTTCCAGCGCTGGCACGATAAGAAAGCCAATAAAGATTTGATGAAAATCGAATACGTCTATCCGACGGCGCATCAGATCCGCAACAACGTGGCCCTGAGCCTGAAAAATCCGCCGGAGCGTGTCACCCTGCAAATTGAAGGCTGCACCGTTGATAAACAGGGCTTCTGCCCGATGGAGCAGTTCACTCAGGCCGTGCAAAAGGATCTGCAAGGCTGAGTCGCTTAGCCGCTGACTGGCAATAGATAGTGTTTTAAGTTAGTTAGCGGCGGTCCCCGGCTGCCCGATAATGTGCCAAAGGTTTCTGACTCTGGCACATTATGGCGTCCTCTTCGTTTTACCTCAGCGCCCGCCAGCGGGCCGACATTGCAGCCCGTCGCCGCAGCCTCGGGTGGCGGCTGGAAATCCCCACCTGGTTATTGATTGCCTCGGTTTATGGCGGCTGGTTTGCCGGTGTGTTCTTCTGGCGCGATCTGGGTCCGTGGCTCGGCACGCCGTGGCTTATCTGGTTCACCACCTGGTATATGTCGCTGCAACACGAATTAATCCACGGCCATCCGACCCGCAAACCCTGGCTTAATCAGCTGCTCGGAACGCTGCCGCTGGCGGTCTGGTATCCCTACGGTTTATACCGCGACACCCATTTGCAGCATCACCGTAACGAGCATCTGACGCTGCCGGGCGATGATCCTGAAGCCTATTATTTCAGCCGTGCCCGCTGGGAAACCCTGTCACCTGCGATGAAGACGGCGGTACGCCTGCGCAATACCTTGCCCGGAAGAATGCTGACCGGTCCGCTGCTGGATATACTCAGTACGCTGACCGGCGCGCTGCTGGCTGTTTTACGCGGCGAATGGCGCACCGTCAGTATGTGGCTGGTGCACGGCGCACTGCTGGCGATGTTGCTCGGCTGGATGGCGCAGCGCGGATTATCGCCGCTGTATTTTATTCTGGCGGTGAGTTATCCGGCGCTCAGCCTGACCAAAGTCCGCTCCTTCTTCGAGCACCGCGCCGAACGCCTGCCACAGGCGAGATCGACCCTCAATGAAGCCGGTGTTGTCTGGCGGTTGCTGTTCCTCAACCTGAATTATCATCTGGTCCATCATGATTTACCCGGCGTGCCCTGGTATGCACTGCGACAGGTGTATGTCGCCGATCGCGAGGTCTATATTCAGCGCAGTGACGGGTTTGTGGTGAAAGGATACCGGCAGTGGTTCCGCGATCACACGCGGGTGCCTGTTGACGTCGAAGCGCATCCGTTTGCCACCGGCACAACAGCGGCGCAACCCGCGCGCAGCGACTATGATTATCAGCAGGAAACCCCCTGACGGAGTGGCCAGATGATGCTGATGTCTTTGCCGATGTATGCGATTTCTCCGCCGGATGTCGAGGCTTTCGCCGATATTTTGCGCCAAAAACTGAAAGATGCTGGCCTGAATGCCGTGCCGGATGCGCTGAGCTGGCCGCAGGATTTACTCCATCACTGGCAGACACCGGATCTGCTGCTCAGCCAGACCTGCGGTTATCCGCTGGTGGAAAGTCTGCCGCAGGTTCAGCTGGTGGGGACATTCAGCTACCGTGCGCCGGGCTGTGACGGATTCCGTTACCGCAGCTTTTTGCTGGCGCGGGAAGAAGATGCCAGTCTGCATCTGGCCGGTTTTCGTCAGCGTCGTCTGGCGTTTAACAGCACGGATTCGCAATCGGGTTACAACAGTTTGCGGGCGCTGGTCGCGCCTCTGGCGGTGGACGGACGCTTTTTCTCGCAGGTCACCGCCACCGGCAGTCACCGTGGATCCCTGCGCTACGTTCAGCAAAACCTTGCCGATCTGGCGGCGATAGATTGTGTAACGCTGGAACTCCTCCGCCGCACGGAACCGCAGGCGCTGGAAGGACTGGCGGTGATCGGACAAACCGCAGCCGTACCGGGTTTACCGCTGATTACGTCGGCGAAGACATCGCCTGAGGATTTGGCTGTTTTGCGGCAGGCATTGCGTGAGACGGCGCATGATCCGGTCAGCGCGTGTTTGCTGATCGAAGAGTTCACTGTGGTGCCGAGGCCGGCTTACAGCGTGATCAGTCAGATGAAAAACATGGCGCTGGCGTTTGGCGTCAGCGAACTGACGCCATTACCGCAACCAGAAATCAGTGGGTTTCAATCGGGAAGTCTTCGTTAACATCGCCCCATTCGGCCCATGAACCGTCATACAACATCACGTCTTTCACCCCCAGAGAATCCAGGCCGAAAGCCAGCGCGGCCGCCGTCACACCGGAGCCGCAACTGGTGATCACCGGTTTGTTCAGATCCACGCCCAGACCTTCGAACGTCGCTTTCAGTGCCTGCGGCGATTTCAGGTGTCCGTCCTGCGTCAGTTCGGTAAAAGGTACGCTCAGGCTGCCCGGAATATGGCCGCCATGCAGCCCCGGACGCGGTTCCGGCGCTTCGGCTTTAAAGCGTGCCAGCGAGCGGGCATCGATAATCTGTACCTTGCCGAGGGCGTTTTTCACTTCTTCGGCGCTGACCACCACCGGGCGCACCAGTTTTGCATTAAACGTCGACGGCACGCGGGTGTGCTCACCGCTTTGTGTCGGTTTGTCTTCCGCTATCCACGCATTCAGCCCGCCATCCAGCACGCGCACGCTTTTCGCGCCGAAACTGGTCAGCATCCACCACACACGCGGGGCGGAGAACAAATCACCTTCATCGTAAAGCACGATGGTTTGCGTGTCGGCCACACCCAGACGACTCATCGATGCGGCGAATTCTTCCTCCGTCGGCATCATATGCGGCAGGCCGGTGCTGCAGTCGGAAATGCTGTCGACTTCCACATAGATCGCGTTGGGAATGTGCGCTTCGAGATATTTGCCATGAAAATCCACCGGCGGCGTAATGCCCGGTTTGGATTTACGGCAATCGATAATGACCACGTCCGGTGAATTCAGATTCTTCGCCAGCCAGTCGGTAGATACGGTATGGGTAGAAAAAGTCATGTTCTGTTGCCTTATCTTTTTTGTGGAGCCAGCCTCAGAGATCGCCCGGGATCAGGGAATACATCCAGGCATCACGCGGCTGACCGTGATAATAAAGCCGGTTACGGTGCAGACCTTCGGATATCGCGCCGGTTTTTTCGGCCACCCGGCGGCTGCGGTCATTGCCATCCATCACCACGATTTCCAGACGGGTCAGTTCCAGCGCGGTAAATGCAAAACGTGCCGCGGTTCTGGCCGCCAGTGTCGCCAGTCCGCGGCCGGTATAACCGGTGCGGATCCAGTAACCGAGGTTGGCGAACTTATACTCCGGCGTGATGCGGTTGATGCCCACGCTGCCAATCAGATTTCCGCTGGCACGCTCAAACAGACAGAAATTAAACTCTGCGCCGCGATGGCGTTTTTGCTCGCAGCCAGCCAGATATTTCCGGCTGTCTTCCAGCGAGTATTTATCCGAACACCAGGATTCCCACGCGCCGATATCCTTCACGGATGCCTGAACGGCGGCAAAATGCGTGATGGCTTCAAGCTCGGTCGCGACGCGGATCTCGAACTCTTCATCCTGATAAATCTGGCGTGTCATCATGGGCGTTATCCTGTCATAAAGGAAACCAATCAAATCAGCCTCACATATCTGGCATCCGTATGTCAATTGGTGAAAAGGCGCATTAAGTGAGAAAAAACAGCAGGCTGGCCCGGCGATGTTGTCATGCGTCCGGCACCAGGATCACCAGCTTGCATTCTGCATAACCGGCGGGGAAAAAGGTCTGCTGGCGGTAACAGATTTCACCCTTGAGCGGATGATGGAAGCGCCGTTCTCCGCCTTCGCGCGCCAGTACTTCCTGCTGCGACCACCACTGATTAAATTCACTGCTGCGCTCCCGCAGACTGATCACCGACTGACGGACCGCGTCAGAATGGGCGTAATGGCTGGTTTCGGCACGAAATTCGGCCACCACCCGTTTGGCGCGTTCGGCCCAGTTGGTGACCAGTTCGCGCGCCAGCGGATGCAGAAACATGAAATCCAGCAGATTAGGGTGTTCGTCAACGCCCAGCCAGCCGCTGAACAACGCCTGCGCCTGCGGGTTCCATGCCAGCACATTCCAGCCGCTGTCGAGCAGATAGCCGGGGCAGGTCAGCTGATTGACGCAATCTCTCAGACTGGCGTCCGGTGCGCCGGAGGAGGGCAACGCCTGCGGATCTTTCACCGAAGCTAAACTGAATAAATACTCGCGGGCGGCAGGCTCCATGCGCAACGCCTTCGCCAGACTGTCCAGCGTGGCGGCGGAGATGGACACGTCGCGCCCCTGTTCAATCCACGTATACCAGGTGGCGCTGATGCCGCTGATTTGCGCCAGTTCTTCACGGCGCAATCCGCTGGTTCTGCGACGTGAAGAACCGGGCAGCCCGACCATTTCAGGTGTCACCCGCTCGCGGTGTGTGCGTAAAAATGTCCCCAGTGCCTTCGGACCGCTCAGTGAGTCTGCGTTATCAATCATGCTTTGCTCTTAAACAGGGAGTAACTCATACCAGTATAAACGCTCATATTGTACCCGTATAGAACAATGCCTATAGTGATTTTGAGGTCATTTGAAACCCGCTTTCTCAATACAAAAACAAGACAGACAGGAGCAATGATGAACATGAAAAATACCCACAGTCAGGCGGTCGATAAGCAGTTTGGTTCACAGGCACAGGATTATCTGACCAGCGCCGTGCACTCGCAGGGGGCGGATTTACAACGTCTGGCGACGCTGCTGGCACCCTTTCCGCATGCGCAGGTGATTGATCTGGGCTGCGGTGCGGGGCACGCCAGTTTTGTCGCCGCGGGCATCGTCAATAATGTCATTGCCTATGATTTGTCGGCGCAGATGCTGGACGTGGTGGCGCAGGCCGCCCGCGACAAGCAACTGGCGAACATCAGCGTACAACAGGGTGTCGCGGAATCACTGCCGTTTGCCGACCACAGCGCAGATGTGATCATCAGCCGTTATTCTGCGCACCACTGGCATGACGTCGGGCAGGCGCTGCGCGAGGTGGCGCGTGTGCTGAAACCGGGCGGCAAATTCATCATGATGGACGTGGTGTCGCCGGGGCATCCGCTGCTGAATATTTATCTGCAAACCGTCGAAGTGCTGCGTGACACGTCCCATGTTTGCAACTATTCACCAGGTGAATGGCTGAACATGACCGCTGAGGCCGGGCTGATTACCCGTGAAGTGACGACAGATCGTCTGCCGCTGGAATTCACCAGCTGGATCGCGCGTATGCGTACACCGGAACATTTTGCTGTCGCCATCCGTGAGCTGCAAAAAACGATGTCTGAAGACGTGGTTAAACATTTTGAGATCCAGCCTGACGGCACCTTCACCAGCGATATCATGATGCTGGTGGCGTCGAAGAACTGAAGAGAAGTGCGATGAGTTGCGCCCTTCCGCGGAGGGAAGGGCGCAGAATGTGATCTTATGACGATTTGCCGAAGATCTTTTTCCCCAGCAGTACCAGCACCAGCACGGCAGCACCGACCACCAGACCGACCACTAAATCGGTCGCGCCGGTAATCAGTGTATTTACCCAGCTTTCGTGGCCGTGAGTCAGCGGTTCAATCAGGCTGTGCATAAACGGCAGGCCGTGGCTGATGATACTGCCACCGACCAGGAACATCGCGATGGTGCCGACGACAGACAGCGTTTTCATCAGCAGGGGGGCGGCGTTGACGATACCGCGACCAAAAGCGCGTACGGCGTTCATCATCCCGCTTTCGCCGTTGAGGTTGCTCAGATACAGACCGGCGTCATCGATTTTCACAATCGCCCCCACCAGCCCGTAAACCCCGACAGTCATCGCCACCGCAATCAGTACCATCACGGTGACCTGATTCAGGAACGGTGCCGCTGACACAATACCTAACGAGATAACGATGATTTCAGCCGAGAGAATAAAGTCGGTGCGCACCGCACCTTTAACCTTTTCTTTCTCCAGCTTTTTGGCATCCGCTTCATTTTTAATTTCAGCAGCTGCCGGTTTTTTTTCTTCATGATGCTCGCCCGGCATCAGCTTATGGGCGACTTTTTCGAAACCCTCGTAACACAGATAAGCACCGCCAATCATCAGCAAGGGTGTGATGGCCCAGGGAATAAACGCACTGATCAGCAGCGCCAGCGGCACCAGAATGGCTTTATTGATCATCGACCCTTTGGCCACTGCCCAGACGATAGGCAACTCACGATCGGCTTTCACCCCCGTGACCTGTTGCGCATTCAGCGCCAGATCGTCACCCAGCACGCTGGCTGTTTTTTTCGCCGCGACCTTACTCATCGCCGCCACATCATCAAGAATCGACGCGATATCATCGATTAACGCCAGAAGGCTGCCACCCGCCATAAATCACTCCCTTTTATCATTGTGCAATGGGCTGTCCGCGCACGCGGTCACCCGACCTCTGTTGCCCTGACATGCAGGTGATCACAACAACAGAAAATTCATAAAAAATAATCATATCAGTGATTGCATCCCGGCGTCGATTTGTGCGAATGTTGTCCGGGTCATAAATAACATTAACAACTCTCCACACTTTCTCCATTAAATATCTTTATTTCCTCGTAAGTTACCTTCTCAGAAATATTTATTTTCATCCTCTCCTTATTTTTACCACAATGGTTGAAGTTCTTTACATTCGATTACGTCCGCTTTCATTGATTCGCCGATAATTATTTCAACGGATTGCTTCCGCCCCATTAATTAACGAAACTAACGAAAGAAAGGTGCGTAATATGAAAATCTTACCTGCAATTGCCGCTGTTGCTATTACTGTCGCTTCATTCTCAGCCCTCGCGGCTACGCCTATTTCAGAAATGCAGGCGCAAAGCGGTAACTTTCAGTCACTGGGTACCGTGTCTGTGAGTGCGCCGAATACGGTTCCGGGTAGCATGCGTGACCAGCTGAACCAGATTGCCAGCGATAAAGGGGCAACCCATTACCGCGTCATCGGTGCCGACACCCCGGGGGATTCCAGCCTGAGCCGTGCCAGCGTCGAGCTGTATAAATAAAATCGTCTGACGGAATAT
The DNA here is from genome assembly GCF_021276285.1 of Rahnella victoriana. NCBI lineage: Bacteria > Pseudomonadati > Pseudomonadota > Gammaproteobacteria > Enterobacterales > Yersiniaceae > Rahnella > Rahnella victoriana. The sequence goes on along the minus strand of NZ_CP089919.1, from coordinate 562,506 downwards.
CCCTCAACGTTTTTTATTTAAACGTGATTAAGTGAATGTAGTGTGAGAAGGCCAATGTCACCTGACATTGGCCTTTTTATTATCTGAATCCTGCCTGCGGTTGACGTCTTTTTTGAGAGTTATCCCATGTGATTTATTTTGTTTGAATCTTACTGGTCATTATTTCTCTTATTAATCATTTCTTAAGAATTTTTTGGCCTGATAGGGGTCTATCCCTTTCAGGAGGACGTATATATGCTGAACGCCGCAATAATGACGATTAAGAACACCGGACTTTCGATTCAGAACCGCTTTTTTTATTTACAGAATTTTATGACTTCACCCAGGACCATGGGCACGCTGATGCCGTCGTCACCCTGGTTATGCCATGCGATGCTCAGCCAGATTGACTGGACCACCTCGCTGGATATTGCAGAACTTGGCGCGGCCGACGGGGTGCTGACCCGCCGTATTCTCAGCCGGATGCGCGCCGATGCCAAACTGGAGGCTTTCGAAATTCAGCCCGCTTTTGTGCGTAAGCTGAACCAGATGGAGGATCGCCGTTTGCAGGTGATGGCGCATTCTGCGGAGCACATGAGCACGAATTACGACGCGGTATTTTCTTGTCTGCCGCTGCTGTCGATGCCCGTGCGTACCAGCATCAGGATTTTGCAGAGAACGCAGCAACAACTGAAGGAGAAAGACGGAGTGCTGATTTTGTTTCAGTACAGCCAGCTGTCAGAAAAACTGTTGTCACGCTATTTCACCTGGAAAAAAATCCGTGTGGTCAGGAATTTTCCTCCCGCGCTGGTGTATATCTGTAAACCCCGCTGATACAGTCACTTAAGGGCGGAGGCTCGCAAAGCTCATTGCAGGCCGTTGCGTAACAAGGATTTTTCAGTATGATGCCCTTAACGGCGTAAATAAAACGCTACAGAAGCTTCACCGGCAGGTGACAAAAATCTGCCAGTGAAGCTTTTTTGTTGTACTATCTCGCGAGTACAACGACAGTCAGCACATCAGGTAACGTTTGACGTTCAACCTCCTTACAGAGGATGGATTTTTATCAGGCGAGCAACGGGGCTCCCGGGGAATAAAGGAAGCGGTAATGACACAACCCATCTTCATGGTAGGCGCGCGCGGCGCGGGTAAAACGACAGTAGGTAGCGAGCTGGCGAAAGTGCTGGGCTACAAATTTGTCGATACCGATCTGCATCTGCTGCGCACTTCGGGTCTTAGCGTCGCAGACATTGTCGAACGTGAAGGCTGGGAGGGATTCCGTCGTCGTGAAACTGAAACGCTGAAAGCGATTTGTTCGCCGCTGACTGTCATTGCCACCGGCGGCGGCGTGGTGCTGGCGCAGGAAAACCGCGATTTTATGCGGGAAGCGGGCACCGTGATTTATCTGCGCTCGCCGGCTTCAACGCTGGCAAACCGTCTGGAAGATGCTCCGCTGGAAGATCAGCGCCCGACGCTGACCGGCAAACCGATCACTGAAGAAATGACGGAAGTGCTGAACGAACGTGAAGCGCTTTACCAGCAGGCCGCCCATCATGTGGTCGATGGCACGCAGGATCCTGCCGACGTGGTGAATGCCATTATGGATGCGCTGGCCTTGCCCATGGCGCGCTAAATTCAGCATTGAACGTGATGATGTCTTTTCAGAAACGAGCCGCGGTGGCTCGTTTTTTTTGCCTGAACGCGGGCAGGGTGGCGGCATGTAAACAAAACGGGCCATCGCCTGTGAGGAAGATCACAGTCGTCTAAGTATTGTACTGGTGAATTAGTGGGCGTAAAATAATAACCCATGTGATTAGTTCAGTCCTTAAACCTGGAACCCATGATGAAATCCCTGATGTCGTTCTTCCACCAGCACGCCAAAGCCATGCCCGCTATCTGGTCAGTCACCATTATCCTCGTTGAAGCCTCCATCGCTTTGTATATTTTGCGTAATATTTAATCACGATAATCTGCTGAGTTTGACGTCCGTCACCTCATAAATACTCGGCATCCTCTCTTCCTCTCCCAAAAATAAATGGCTTTAGGAATTTCTTTAAGCATATTCCTTTGCCTGTTCCGTTCTGAGTGAAAAATAAACGGCTTGACGCTGACACGTATCAGCTTTAGTTTTTATTTAACTTAACAGGAACCCTGTTCCATATACCGGAACTCACTCCTTTATGACCACTTTAGAAAATGCGTCGGCGGTACTGAAATTATTTTCCAGGCAGGGGATCCGTCAGGGACATCCCGGTTTGTCATTCAGTGACGTGGTCGAAAATTTAAAATTACCGAAAAGTACGGTTTCACGTTTGCTGATGACCATGGAAACAGAAGGATTGCTGGAACGCGATCCGGACAGTCGCCTGTATCGCATCGGAAAATTATTACTGGCCGTCTCAAGTCATTATTTATCGACGCCGCTGGTGGATACCGCATCGCCGTATATGACGCAACTCAGTCAGCTGACGCAATGCACCGGCTATATCTCGATGCTGGAAGGGCGGGATATTTTGGTCATGCGGATGTTTCCCGGCAGAACTTATCTGCAGGTGGTGACCCCCGCAGGCAGCCTGCTCCCGGCGCATGAAACCGCGATTGGCCGGGCGATTCTTGCTCGGTATTCCGATGACGAGGTGATGCAGCGTTTTCACGGGGAATATCAGGTGAATTCGGTGAATGCCCCGGCCAGTATGGCACTGTTATTAGCCCGTCTGGCAGAGGTACGGAACACCGGTGTGTCGTTTGCCAATAATGAAACCTTGCTGGGCATCAGTTCATTAGCCACCAGCATTTTTAATAAGCACCGTAATGAAACCGTCGGATTATGTTTGTCTTTCCCTTCGCCTGCACAAGGGAAAGAAATTCCGCAAGGAATAAAAGAAGGGCTGATTGCTGTAACCCGGCAACTCGCCGAAAAATTGGGTGATGAATACTGGCATTTACCGACACGGGAATAATCCGCAAAGGGAATGACCGGTAACGGGCCCGGAATGTTTTTATGTGAAATACTTGCTCAACACCAGGGGCCTTATGTCAGATCAACCTGTTAAGAATAATAAGGAAAATCAGCTAAAGGATATTGGCACTCTCATCGTGATGATTCTGTTGTCTGTGTTAGGCGCAATCATCGGTGTTCAACTGATTACCACCTTAGGCGTGACGCCTAATACTTCCATTATTGGCGCGCTGTTTGCCATGCTGCTGGCGCGCATTCCGATGCAGGCGTTTCAGCGTTACCGTTCTGTTCATACCCAGAATCTGGCGCAAACCGTCATTTCTTCTGCCACCTTTGGCGCGGCAAACAGCCTGCTGATGCCCATTGCTATCCCATATGTCATGGGGCAACCGCAACTGATCATGCCGATGTTTACCGGCGTGGCGGTGGCGATGTTGCTCGATGCCTATCTGCTTTACCGCCTGTTTGACACCAAAGTGTTCCCGGCCAGTAATGCCTGGCCGCCGGGTGTGGCGGCAGCGGAAGCCATTAAAGCAGGGGATAACGGCGGGCGTCAGGCCTGGTTGCTGGTCGCCGGTGTGGTGATCGGGCTGGGCGGCGCGATGCTTAAAATTCCGATGGCGGCATTTGGTACGGCATTTATCGGCAATATCTGGGCGCTGAGTATGTTCGGGATTGGTTTGCTGATCCGCGCTTACGCACAGCCGCTGGCCGGGCTGGATCTGAATGCGATGTATATTCCGCACGGCATGATGGTCGGCGCGGGGCTGGTCTCGCTGTTGCAGGTGATTCAGGTGGTGCGTGCGAAAAATGCTGACGCCAGAACCACCTTTACCCAACCGGCGAAAGAAGTGCGAACCGCGCTCGGGCTGGGCGCATTTGGCTATATCGCCATTGCCGCGCTGCTGGCGCTGGCGGGCGGTTTATATAGCGAGATGTCCGTCGGCATGCTGATTGCGTTCGTGATTTACGCCGCTTTTGCCGCCTTCTTCCATGAACTGATTGTCGGCATTGCCGCGATGCACTCCGGCTGGTTCCCGGCCTTTGCTGTTGCGCTGATCACGCTGATTATCGGTATTCTGATTGGCTTCCCGCCGCTGGCCTTGTGCGTGCTGACCGGCTTTACCGCCGCGACCGGCCCGGCATTTGCCGACATGGGGTTTGACCTCAAAGCCGGATTTATCCTGCGGGGTTATGGCAAAGATTTGCAGGCTGAACTCGCCGGTCGCCGCATCCAGTTATTCGCCGCCCTGCTGGCCTTTATCATCGCCATTCCGGTGGTCTGGTATGCCCATTACGGTTACTTCGCACAGGATCTGGTGCCGCCGGTGGCGCGCGTGTATGCCAAAACTATTCAGGCCGGTGCGCAGCCGGGCATTGCCCACAGTCTGCTGATCTGGGCCATTCCGGGGGCGCTGATCCAGCTGATTGGCGGGCCGAAACGCCAGCTCGGCGTATTGCTGGCCACCGGTTTACTGATCAACAGCGTGATGGCCGGATGGGCCGTGGTTTGCGGCATTGTACTGCGCATCATCATTATTCGTATCTGGGGTGAAAAAGGGCGTACGCCAATGGAAGTGCTGGCGGCAGGATTTATCGCCGGTGACGCACTTTACAGCTTCTTCACGTCGGTTTTCAGTGCCAAAAAGTAGTGAGTACCGCACCAACACCAGGGCTGATGTTTAGCCAGCATTAAACACCTGACTGTTCCACGATGAACAGCGCCCGCGACTGTTTTGGCTACTGCGTGAAATACGCCAGCCGCGATGTTTTAAGAGGATTTTGTGATGAGTTTGCAACAGACATTAACGGTATTCGAACTGATTGACAGTGCACACGTCAGCGGTCAGGACATTGTGGACTTATTCGCCCGCTATCCGGGCATCACGGCCAGCACGCATCGCGCTGATGGCCCGAAAGGCGGCACGGATTTTGTCCGTATCACCGTGCCGGGCAGTCAGGGTAAAAGCAGCGGCGGCACCGCGCCGACGCTGGGCATTATCGGCCGTCTGGGCGGTATCGGCGCACGTCCGACACGCATCGGTCTGGTGTCTGATGGCGACGGCGCGATTGCCGCCGTCACCAGCGCGCTGAAACTGGCTGACATGCAGCGCAAAGGCGATGTGCTTGACGGCGATGTGATCATCACGACGCATATCTGCCCGAACGCCCCGACCCGTCCGCACGATCCGGTGGATTTTATGGATTCACCGATTGACGACGTGACCATGAATGACAACGAAGTGGTGGACGGTGTGGATGCGATCCTCTCCATCGACACCACCAAGGGCAACCGCATTATCAACCACAAGGGATACGCCATTTCGCCGACGGTGAAAGAGGGGTACATCCTGCGTGTTTCCGAAGATTTACTGCGCATCATGGAAATGACCAGCGGCAAACCGGCGGTGACGTTCCCGATCACCACGCAGGACATCACGCCTTACGGCAACGGCGTGCATCACCTGAACAGCATTCTGCAACCGTCCACGGCGACCTCTGTACCGGTAGTCGGTGTGGCGATCACCGCAGAATCGGTGGTGCCGGGCTGTGGCACCGGGGCAAGTCACGAAGTGGATATCGCACTGGCGGCAAAATTTGCCGTGGAAGTGGCGAAAGAGTTTGGCCGCGGCACCTGTCAGTTCTTTGATGCCGATGAATATCAACTCCTGTTGTCGCTGTACGGAAGCTTGCGTCACCTGCAAAACCGGAAGTAACACCATGATGACATCCTTTGCGACGTTAACCATCGGACAGGCGCCACGCAGCGATATCATGCCGCTGCTGATGGCGCATCTGCCAGCCGGATCCGTGACCCATGTGGGGTTACTGGACGGGCTGAGCACGGAGCACATTGAACAGCGTTATGCCCCTGCGGAAGGCGATGCCGTGCTGGTCACGCGGTTGCTGGATGGTTCACAGGTGTCGATGGCCGCGCACCTCGTCGAGCGCGGTCTGCAGGAAAAAATTGATGTGCTGGAAGCGCTGGGTTGCCAGACCATTCTGCTGCTGTGCACCGGTGAATTTAACCGTCTGCATGCCCGCAACGCGCTGCTGCTCGAGCCTGACCGCATCATCCCGCCGCTGATCGGCGCGATAGTCGGGAAGCACCGGGCAGGCATTGTGGTTCCGGTGGAATCGCAGGTGGTTGAGCAGGCGAACAAATGGCGAAAATTAGCCACGCCGCCGTGCTTCGCGGTCGCCAGCCCGTATATTTCGGATGACCAGACGCTGACGGAAGCGGCCACACGTCTCGCAGAGCAGGGCGCGGAAGTGGTGGTGCTCGACTGCATTGGTTACAACCGTCATCACGCTGACGTGCTGCAAAAGCATCTGAATATTCCGGTGCTGTTGTCGAATGTGCTGATGGCAAAACTGGCGGCGGAACTGGTGGTCTGAGGTTGAGACGAACAGGGCGGACAGCCACCCACAATGGCACTGTGTGGCCGTAAAATCAAATCAGCGATACCGCTTTGCGGGCGGTGTCGTCTGGTGCAGATAAAGCGGTAATAATCAGTGACAGAAGACGGTTTCTGCCCCTAATATGAAGGCTCTGAAAATTATCGCAAAGGGCCAATCTATGTTGAAAAATAATGAGTATTTTGACGGGAAAGTGAAGTCGATTGGTTTCGACAGCGAAAGTACGGGTTCAGCCAGTGTTGGCGTGATGGCCGTCGGCGAGTACACCTTCGGTACCGCAAAACCGGAAGAAATGACTGTGATCAGCGGCTCCCTGAAAGTGCTGATCCCGGGATCGCCGGACTGGCAGGTGTTTAAGCCGGGCGAAACTTTCTACATTCCGGGTAAAAGTGAATTCAACTTGCAGGTCGGTGAAACCACGTCGTACCTGTGTAAATACCTGACCAAGTAATTTATTCAGACACCGTTAAAACAGAAAAGGCGCCGGTTAGCGCCTTTTTTATGTGCTGAATCCGGTGTTAACGCTGCGCTTCGCCGCCCAGTGCTTCGATCAGATTCTGAATTAACGCGGCCAGTTCACCGGTCATCAGCACGAAGTCCGCATCGAAACGTCCGGCGAAATCTTCGCGGTCGATGTCTTCGTTCTGATCGCGGATCACGTCGCTGAATTTCAGACGTTTAATGCTGCCGTCGTCGGCCAGCACCACCGCAATACGTTCCTGCCAGTCCACTGCCAGTTTGGTCACCAGTTTGCCATTCTCGATGTGCGTGGCGATTTCGTCGCTGACCAGCGCCTGTTTTTTACAGCGGATCACGCCGCCTTCTTCCAGAATCGCTTTCAGCTCGGCTTCGTCCTGCAAGGCAAACCCGGCCGGAGTATCGCCTGAACGCACCCATTCGGTCAGCGTCAGTTCGATAGGGCTTTCCATGGTCAGTGGCACCACCGGCAGCGAACCGAGGCTTTTACGCAGCAGCGCCAGCATGTCTTCGGCTTTCTTGGCGCTGGCGGCATCGACCATGATCAGGCCGTTAACGGTGTCGATCCACATGAACGTCTGGCTGAAACGGCTGAAGGCGCGCGGCATCAGGCTGTGCAGCACTTCATCTTTCAGGGAGTCTTTTTCGGTCTTCTTCAGCTTGCGGTGTTGCTCGCCTTCAAGCTGTTCAATCTTGGCCTGTAACTCCTGTTTGATCACCGGAGAAGGCAGAATTTTTTCTTCTTTACGGGCGCAGATCAGGATCTGCCCGCCGTTGACGTGCGTCAGTGCATCGCCACCGTGAGAACCCATCGGCGAGACCCAGCCGGTTTTCGCCATATCCTGACTGCCGCACGGGGTAAAGGTGAAAGCACTGAGCTGTTTTTCCATTTCGTCAGCAGATAACGAAACTTCACGGCTCAAACGGTAAACCAACAAATTCTTAAACCATAACATGGCGTTATCCCTGTCCCGGCGCACCCGTGGTACGCTGAATAAATGAATGCAGGGCGGCATGATAACCAATTGAGCGCCAGTCGTCGTTAAGAAATCGCGGCACCCTGTAACATTGCATAACAGCTTATTCTGGTGACAGTCGCGTCTGGCTTCTAAACTGAATAAACTCAAAAAAAACTGACCCTGCAAGGTGTAAAAGGAGAACAACACGTGCGAATTGGCATTGATTTAGGCGGCACAAAAATAGAAGTGATTGCGTTATCTGATGAAGGCAAAGAGCTGTTTCGCAAGCGTGTTGATACGCCGAGAAATGACTACGAGCGCACGCTGAAAGCGATTGAGGGGCTGGTGCTGGACGCCGAAAAGGCGACCGGTCAGCACGGCAGCGTCGGGCTGGGGATCCCCGGCACACTGTCGCCGTTTACCGGCAAGGTGAAAAATTCAAACTCGGTCTGGCTGAACGGACAGCAGCTGGATGAGGATCTGGCGCTGCTGTTAAAACGTGAAGTGCATATCGCCAACGATGCCAACTGTCTGGCGGTGTCGGAAGCCACCGACGGCGCAGGTGCCGGTCGTCATACGGTGTTTGCGGTCATCATCGGCACCGGCTGCGGTTCCGGCGTGGCACTGAACGGCGCGGCCCATGCGGGCGGCAACGGTAACGCAGGAGAATGGGGACACAATCCCCTGCCGTGGCAGGATGAAGAGGAAATGCAGTTTGCCCGCGAGGTGCCGTGCTACTGCGGGAAATCCGGTTGCGTCGAAACCTTTGTTTCCGGCACCGGCTTTGCCGAAGATTACTTCCGTCTGTCCGGTCAGCGGCTGAAAGGCGCAGAGATCATTGCGCTGGTGGAGCAGGGCGACGAAACCGCAGAGCGGGCGCTGGGGCGTTATGAACGTCGTCTGGCAAAAGCCCTGGCGAACGTGGTGAACATTCTCGATCCGGATGTGATTGTCTTTGGTGGCGGCATGAGCAACGTCGATCGCATTTATCAGACCGTGCCGTTGCTGATCAAACAATGGGTGTTTGGCGGCGAATGTGAAACGCCGATGCTGAAAGCGGTTCACGGCGATTCGAGCGGCGTACGCGGCGCCGCCTGGCTGTGGCCGCAATCGCGTTTCGCGTTATAAAACAGGGCGTTGTCAGGCAATAAAAAGGGGCGCAGTTTTTGCGCCCCTGATCTCATTCCTCGCGTCACCGTTAAAGCGCCATCTCCCGTTTAAACACCTCCAGCGTATGCGCCTTCACGCGGATAAATTCCGGATGGCTCATGATTTCTGAACCACGCGGACGTGGCAGATCGAACGGCACGATTTCTGCGATCTGCGTCGGCCGCCGCGTCAGCAGTAAAATCTCATCCGCCAGAAACACCGCATCTTCCAGATCGTGCGAGACAATCAGCATGGTGACGCCGGTCGCCAGCTGCACTTCCTGCAATTTATCGCGGATAAACAAGGTCATTTCGAAATCCAGCGCCGAGAAAGGTTCGTCGAGGAACATCACTTCCGGCCGCGTTGCCAGCGCACGCATGATGCACACGGTTTGCTGCTGGCCGCCGGAAAGCTCGTACGGATAGCGTTTCAGATCGAAGCGGATATCAAACATCTGCGTCAGTTCCTCCACCCGCGCATTCACATCCGCTTTGCTCATGCCGTGGCGGATCAGCGGGTAGGCGATGTTGGCGCGTGCGCTCATCCACGGAAACAGCGCGTCGCGGTAGTTCTGGAATACGTAGCCGATGGTGGTCTGTGCCAGCGTTTTTCCGTCAAACAGAATGTCGCCTTTATCGACCGGGATCAGCCCGGCGATCATGTTCATCAGGGTCGATTTTCCGCAGCCGTTCGGCCCGAAAATCGATACGATTTTGCCACGCGGCAGATCCAGATTCAGATCGGTGTACAGCGGCTGTCCGGCAAATGCCTTGCTCAGCCCGCGGATCGTTACATGGGTGTCGGGGCGGGTGGCGTATTGCGGCAACTGCGGGCCTTTATAATCCGGGTTCAGCGAGAGAGGTTGCGTCATGCTTTGCTACTCCAGTGGACGGTTTTTTTCTCGATCAGCAAAAAGGCCAGATTAAGCAGGTAACCCAGCGCGCCGGTGATCAGGATCGAGGCGTACATGTCTTTGATATTGAACACCTGCTGGGCATCAATGATCCGGTGGCCGAGGCCGGTTTCGGATCCGATAAACATTTCGGCGACGATGACGATCACCAGCGCTATCGACACGCCGGTACGCAAACCGACAAACGTCTGCGCCAGACTTTCCATCAGCATGATGTCTTTGAAAATATGCCAGCGGGAAATCCCCATCACTCTGGCCGCCATCAGGCGGGTTTTTTTGGCATTCATCACGCCGTAGGCGCTGTTAAACAAGATCACCAGCACGGCGGCAAAGGCGGCGATAGCGATTTTGTTGGCATCGGTGATGCCGAAAATCAGCATAAACAGCGGGATCAGTGCCGACGAGGGAGTAGAGCGAAAGAAGTCGATGAGGAATTCCAGACTGCGGTAAACCTTTTCGTTACTGCCTAAGATCACGCCGAGCGGCACGCCGATCACCGCCGCAAAGGCAAAGGACACCAGCGTGCGGTAGAGGGTTGCGCCGATGTCAGTGCGCATGGACGCATCCGAAAACGACTGAAACATGTAGCCGATTGTCTCGACGGGCGAGGGCAGAAGCACCGGGTTCAGCCATTTTGCGCTGACGGCCAGTTGCCAGAATAAAAACAGCAATACCGGACCGACCAGCGGCAGTAACCTTGAAGACCAGCGTGAAGTCATCCTGTTTCTCCTTATCCCTGATAAATCAGCGAGGCGACATCTACCGGCTTGCTGAAGATTTTTCTTTCGGTAAAGACGTCATAAAACTTCTGGAACCATTGCAGGTTGTCGCCTTTTAAATCGGGATACATCACAAAGCCCGGCAGCGGCACTTCCTTCACCAGCGCCGGTTCAATGCTGGTGTAACCGGCGACGTTTTCGCGGGCTTTGTCAGGCTGTGCGGCGATGAACTCCACGGCTTTCTGATAAGCAGCAATAAACTTTTTGGTTTGTTCCGGTTTGTCCGCGATAAAGCTGGCGTTCAGTGCCGCCGCGCCGCCAAACCACGGGGCGTCGGCATTGCCGAGCACGTATTTAGAAATCACGCCGGTTTCCAGCGTGCGGGAAAGATGCTTCATGCGCCCGACCGTGCCGGTCGGTTCCAGCGTATAGACGCCGTCAATTTGTCCGGCCGCCAGCGCCGGAGCGTGCTGGCCGACCGGCAGTTCGATCACCGACGGGTGAGTGAAGCCATTTTTCTCCAGAATAATTTTTGCCATGGTGACGTTCTGGATCCCCGGACCGCAGGCGATTTTCTTGCCTTTCAGGTCACTGATGGCGCTGGCTGTGCTGTTCAGCGGCACCAGAAATTCATCCAGCACCAGCTTATGGTTGGAGGGGTTGGAGCAGATAATTTTGAACAGCCCCGGTGAGGTGATGGCCCCCAGCCCCAGCGCGCCGGTTGCCGTGCCGTTGGCGCAGCCGTGGATCCTGCCGGTGATCATCCCCTCGACAATTTGCTGGGCGCTGGCGAATTTAACGCCTTTCACATTCAGTCCGGCTTGTTTAAAAAAGCCCTGTTCCAGCGCCACATACAGCGGTAAACCGCCGACAATCGGCCAGTAACCGATGCGGATCTCATCGTCTTCGGCGGCAAAGACGGACGTCGGGATCATTCCGCCAAGGGTGGACACTCCGCCGGTAATGGCGAGCCATTTCATCAGCTGGCGACGTTTTTTATCAACTTCAGGTTTGATGTTTTTCATTGGCGGTTCCCTAAGCGGTTATGAGGACGTTGCAACTTGTACTGCAACTTGTATACATAACGTTAAGCACAGGGCGTGCCAGTTCATTCCGGCAGCGGGAATAAACGTAAATTCAGCAGGTTGGGGAAAAAGCGCGCACTGAACTGGTGCGATTTTTGTGCACGCTTTCACAAAAAGGATCCACCGCAGGGCAGGCGGCTAGCAATTTATCTAGCAACCTGCCCGGCGGTGGCGGGGGATCAGACTTTAAATTCACTGCTCAGGCGGCTGACGCCCAGACCGTTCACTTTGGTGACTTTGATCTGCACCGGAATACGGTCTTTCATCGCCTCGACATGGCTGATCACGCCGATGGTTTTACCTGAGGCATTCAGACTGTCGAGGGCATCCAGCGCGGTATCCAGCGTGTCGGCATCGAGCGTGCCGAACCCTTCGTCAAGGAACAGCGAGTCGATGCGGGTTTTATCACTGACCAGATCTGACAGTGCCAGCGCCAGTGCCAGACTGACCAGGAAACTTTCGCCGCCGGATAACGTGCGGGTGTCGCGCACCGCGTCCGCCTGCCAGGTATCGACCACCTGCAACTCCAGCGCATCGCTGGTTTTACGCTGCAACAGATACCGGCCATGCAGTTTTTCCAGCTGACGGTTGGCCAGATACACCAGATGATCGAGCGTCAGACCCTGCGCAAATTTACGGAATTTCGCGCCATCGCTGGAGCCAATCATCTGATTGAGATAGCCCCAGTCATCACAGGTCAGCTGCGCCTGCGCAATCTGAGCAATCAGCGCCTGTTGTCCGCTGTGACGCTGTTTGTCGCTTTCCAGCTGATTCTTCACTTCACCCAGACGTTGCTGTAAGGCTTTCAGCTGTTGTGCCAGCTCCGCCTGTTGCGCGGTCAGCGCGTGAAGATCGCTGCCGGCCTCACTGAGATGCGAGGGGCGGGCAAGCCGCTGTTTTTCCAGCATGTCTTTGGCGTCGACCAGCAAGGCCTGCGCCTGCGCCAGTTGTTGTTGCAGATGTTCTTTACGTTGCTGAAGCTGCTGACGTAACGCGTCATCCAGCAACGCCTGTTTTACGGCGTCCTCATCCGCAAAGCCGCTGGCGCCGAGCGCCTGTTGCCACGCCTGTTCCGCCTGCGTCAGACGTGCCAGCGCCTGCTGCTGTTGCTGCTGCGTACTGGCGAGCTGACCGGCAAGCTGATCACGCTGTTCCTGTGCCTTTTGCAGCGCGGTCTGAGCATCGCTGACGGCCTTTTCTGCCGCCTGCTGTTGCTGATGTAAGTGCCCGCGTACCTGCGCCACCTGACGATCGCCGAACAGTTCGTGACGTCTGGCGTTCAGTTCCGCCAGTGATTTTTCACCCTCAGCGCACTGTTTTTGCAGCTTCGCGAGATGTTCCTGGGATTTCGCCTGCGTCTCTTCCAGCCGTGTGAAACGTTCAGTCAGCAACGCGCTTTGCTGCTGCACTTTCTGCTGTGCGTTCAGGGCATCATTCAGGGCATCTTTGGCCTGTTGCAGCGCCCGTGCCAGCTGTTCGTGCTGGCTGATCAGCGTCTGTGACTGCTGCTCTTCGTCGTCGCGTGCGGTCAGCCATTGCGTGATGTCAGCGGTGTCATGCAGCGTGAAGGTCAGATTCAGCGATTCGCTGAGCTGCTGCCAGTGTGCGGTATGCGCATTCAGTTGCTGCTGATCCTGTTCCAGCTGGCTTTGCAGGCGGGTTTGCTGCTCTTTCAGGCTTTTGATTTTTGCTGCCAGTTCGATGCCGCTGGCTTTCGCCGCATCAAACTCCAGCTGCATTTTCTCGACGCGCAGCGCCGTTTCAGAAGGTTTGACCTCCTGATAATGTTCAATTGCCGGATGCGATGTCGAGCCGCACAGCGGACAGGCCTGGCCGCTTTGCAGGCTGGCGCGTTCGGCTTCGAGGCTGACGATCAGCATTTCCTGTTTATGCAGGGTTTTGACGTCGTTGAGATGGTCCAGCTGTTTCTGACATTGCAGACGGATGGCGCCCAGACGCTGTTCTTCTTCAGCCAGTTGCGTCTGGTACTGAGCGGCATCGTTGTGCTGTTGCAGCACCCGCTGGTTCAGTTGCGGGAAAATTTGCATCAGCGAGAACAGCTGCTGACGCACCGGGCGCAGCTGGATGAGTTCAGTCTGCCTTTGCTGCAATGCCGCCCGCGGGTGCTGTTTTTCCAGCGCCGCCTGTCGTTGTTGTGCGCTGTTCAGCGCGTCGGTCAGTGCGGTCTGGCGGGTCTGATGCTGACGGCTTTCTTCGTCCAGTTTCTGGCGTTCTGCCGTGATTTGCACCAGCGCCGCGTGCTGTTCAGCGACCTGTTTCTGTGCGTCACCGGCCGACTGCTGCATTTCAGCCAGCGATTTACGCAGCAGGGCGATGTCGCCATCCAGCGGCAGGATCTTTTCCTCGATCAGCGTCTGCATCTGGCGCTGTGCTTGCGCCTGTGTCTGCCGCGCCGTTTGTGCCTGTTCTTCCGCCTGTTTCAGCGGCGTCAGCTGCGCAATCTGCTGTTCCTGCTGCTGCGTCAGTTGTGTCAGCCATTGCTGAAGGCGTTGCGATTCGTCCTGACAACGCTGGCGATCCACGAGTAACGGACGCAGTTTTTCTGCCGGTTCACTGCGCGCCAGTTGCTGTAACTGCGGCGCGGCGGCCAGATTTTCCTGTTCTGCGGCGGTGAGTTGTTGCTGAGACTGCTGCTGTTTTTGCTGTGCCTGTTGCCACTGTTGCAGCCAGTTCAGATCCTGCTGGCGCTGGTGTGCCTGCTGACTGAGGCTGATTTCCTGCGCGTTCAGTTCAGCAAGTTGCGCCTCCAGCGTCTGGCGCTGTTCTTCGCTGAGCAGTTCGATACCCGCCATGCGCTGATGCAGGCCGTCGAGGGTAATGCGCGCTTCTTTATGTTGCTCAAACACACGCTCAGACAGCAGTCCGTAAATTTCGGTGCCGGTCAGTTCTTCCAGCAGTTCGGCGCGGTCGTTGGCATCTGCATTCAGGAACGCGGCGAACTGCCCCTGAGACAACATCATCGATTTGGTGAAACGGCCAAAATCCAGTCCGGTCAGTGAAGCGATGGTGTCGAGTTTGTCGCGCACTTTATCGGCCAGAATTTTGCCGTCGGCCAGCAATGCCAGCTCCACTTTCGGTGCCTGCAGGTTGCCGTCCGGCGAGTTTTTGGCGCGGCGCTGGCTCCAGAATGCGCGGTAACCCACGCCTTTGACTTCAAACTCCACCTCCGCCAGCGATTCGGCGGTGTGGCGGGTCATCAGTTCGTTCTGGCTTGGCGTGATGTTCAGACGCGGCGTCTGGTGATACAGCGCCAGACAAATAGCATCGAGCAGGGTGGTTTTCCCCGCGCCGGTCGGGCCGGTAATGGCGAACAATCCGTTACTGGCAAAAGGTTCGGCGGTGAAGTCAATTTTCCATTCGCCTTCCAGCGAATTCAGGTTTTTTAAACGCAGGCTGAGAATTTTCATTGTGCGCTGTCCTCCGCGTTCTGACCGCTGGTCACCTGTTCAACCACCTGCGCAAATAAGGTACGCATCCGCGCCTGACGCGGTTCATCGGGATCGGGTTCCAGCGCCAGCCGCCGTTCAAAGACATCGCCGACGCTCAGTTCGCTGAGGGTTTCTTTTTCCTGCTGCTCAATGCGGTTGATGCGCTGTTCTTTACTGCGGCGTAACAGCACCACTTCTACCGGCAAATCTGCCGTCAGCGCCTGGATACGTCGCTGAATATCGCTGAGATAATCCTGCGTGGAGACTTCAATATCCAGCCAGACGGGTTTTGCCGGATCGCCGCCTTCGAACTGTGTCAGTTGCTTTTCAATCTCCGCCAGCGAGCCTTTGATGATCTGCATCGGCTGGAAAACGGGGATTTCCAGCGTCTCGATGGCGTTGAGTGTCGCACCCTCGAAATCAAGCAGGTAGACGCTTTTGGCCTTGCTCAGTTCATCAAAACTCAGGGCAATCGGCGAACCGCTGTAGCGGATATGGTCGGTTTTGGCGACGCACTGCGCGCGGTGAATATGGCCGAGTGCCACATAATCGACCGGCGGGAAAGCCTGTGCCGGAAACGCATCGAGCGTGCCTATATAGATGTCGCGCACCGAATCGGAGGTGCTGACGCCGACGGTGGTCAGATGGCCGGTGGCAATCACCGGCAGCGGTACGCCCAGTTCATCGCGTTTCGCCTGCGCGGCCTGCCACAGCGCGTCATAATGGGCGGCAATGGCTTCCTGTAATGCCAGCTGTTTGTCGCTGCCGGATTGTCCGGCCTGGCTGGCGAGCAAATCACGCGGACGTAAAAACGGAATGGCACACAGCACCGCGCCGGGCGTTCCGTCTCGCTGACGGAGCACTAAAATCTGTTCCGCCAGGTTTTCACCCACGGTGGCAATCACCCGGGTATTCAGACAGGAAAGCAGTTCGCGGGATTCGTTGAGCGTGGCGACAGAATCGTGATTACCGGCCAGCACCACCAGCTGGCAGCCGGTTTGTTGTAATTCCACCACGAAGCGGTTATACAATTCGCGGGCATAACTGGGCGGTGATCCGGTATCGAAAATATCCCCCGCGACAATCACGGCATCGACCTGATGTTGCTGCACCTGACCGGTCAGCCAGCGCAAAAATGCCTGATGTTCGGCAGCGCGGCTTTTGGTAAAAAAGTACTGGCCGAGGTGCCAGTCTGACGTGTGGATCAGGCGCATGAGACTCCCGTATGGATCCTGGATGACAACGATAGGGCAAAGTATAAACGTCGGCGGGGGACGCTGTCCCCGATAAATCAGACCAATTTCAGCAAGATGGCCGCTAAATAGAAGAAATGTCTCTGTCATATTTGACTGTAATGAACCATCCTTTCTATTCATAAATCTGTCACAAAACTGACGCATAATGGCGCCCGCAATCAAATAAAAGATCGCTAACCTATTGGCAGGACCTACGATGGCTAGACGTATATTGGTGGTTGAAGACGAAGCTCCAATCCGTGAAATGGTGTGTTTTGTACTGGAACAGAATGGCTATCAGGCAGTAGAAGCTGAGGATTTTGATTCAGCGATCGGGCAGCTTGTTGAACCTTACCCTGAACTGATCCTGCTCGACTGGATGTTACCCGGCGGTTCCGGTATTCAGTTTATTAAACACCTGAAACGTGAAGCCCTGACCCGCGAAATCCCGGTGATGATGCTGACCGCGCGCGGTGAAGAAGAAGATCGGGTGCGCGGCCTCGAAGTCGGTGCCGATGATTACATCACCAAACCGTTTTCACCGAAAGAACTGGTTGCCCGCATTAAAGCCGTGATGCGCCGCATCTCGCCAATGGCGGTAGAAGAAGTGATCGACATGCAGGGTTTAAGCCTGGATCCGTCGTCTCACCGTGTGATGGCCAACGAGCAGGCGCTCGATATGGGGCCGACAGAATTTAAATTATTACACTTCTTTATGACGCACTCCGAACGTGTTTACAGCCGCGAGCAGTTGCTGAATAACGTCTGGGGCACTAACGTTTATGTGGAAGATCGCACGGTTGACGTGCATATTCGTCGTTTGCGTAAGGCGCTGGAAACCAGTGGACATGACAGAATGATCCAGACTGTTCGCGGTACCGGATACCGTTTTTCAACGCGTTATTGAGCCCTCACAGCGGAGAATCTGTGTGCTAGAACGTTTGTCATGGAAACGGCTGGCAGGTGAATTTTTTCTCTTTTGCCTGCCCGCGTTAATCCTCGGTATCTTCGTCGGCCATTTTGGCTGGCTCCTCTTTGTGTCGCTGATGGCGGCACTGGGCTGGAATTATTACAACCAGCTGAAACTTTCTCACTGGCTGTGGCTCGACCGCAGCATTACCCCGCCGAATGGCCGCTGGAGCTGGGAGCCGCTGTTTTACGGGCTGAACCAGATGCAGATGCGTAACCGGCGTCGCCGTCGCGAATTAGGCCAGCTCATCAAGCGTTTTCGCAGCGGTGCCGAATCGTTGCCGGACGCCGTGGTGCTCACGACCGAAGAAGGCAATATTTTCTGGTGTAACGGACTGGCTCAGGATTTGCTCGGTTTCCGCTGGCCGGAAGATAACGGCCAGCACATCTTTAACCTGCTGCGTTATCCGGAATTCCGGCTGTGGATCCAGACCCGCGATTTCAGCCGTGCCCTGAATCTGCAACTCAATAATGAGCATTACGTCGAGTTTCGCGTCATGCCCTATTCCGAAGGGCAACTGCTGATGGTGGCGCGCGACGTCACGCAGATGCGCCAGCTCGAAGGCGCACGGCGTAACTTTTTCGCCAACGTCAGTCATGAACTGCGAACCCCGCTGACGGTATTGCAGGGTTATCTGGAAATGATGGAAGACGCCAAGCTGGAAGAACCGTTTCGCAGCAAAGCGCTGGATACCATGCAGGAACAGACGCGGCGGATGGACGGGCTGGTGAAACAGCTGCTGACGCTGTCGAAAATTGAAGCCTCAGCGAATATCGATTTGCACGAGAAAGTCGATATTCCGCTGATGCTCGGCATGCTGGAACGTGAAGTGCAAACGCTCAGCAACGGCAGGCATGACGTGGTGTTCCGGGTAAACGACAAGCTGAAAGTGTTCGGCAACGAAGATCAGCTGCGCAGCGCGGTGTCGAACCTGGTGTATAACGCGGTCAACCACACGCCAGCCGGTACCCGGATTGAAGTCAGCTGGCAACAAACGCCGCACGGCGCGCAGTTCCAGATAAGCGACAACGGACCGGGTATTGCACCGCAACATCTGCCGCGCCTGACGGAACGTTTCTACCGCGTCGATAAAGCCCGCTCACGCCAGACCGGCGGCAGCGGCCTCGGACTGGCGATCGTCAAACATGCGCTCAGCCATCATCACGCCAAACTGGAAGTGATGAGTGAAGTCGGCACCGGAACCCGCTTTATATTTACGCTGGCACCGAAGTTGATTGTTCCTGAGGAACAGACCACGCAAAGCGATGTGAAAGGATAAACCACCACGCCACAGCACTCGCTGTGGCTTCTTCTAGCAGATGATCTGCAAACCTTTTTCTTCGATCAGCATCAGTAAGATCAGAGCCGCACCGGTGGGTTTGGTTTCATCCCGCTCCCATTTTTGAATGCTGTTAGCCGACATATTGATGAGTCTGGCCAGTACACCCTGACTGATTTTTTCTTTTTCCCGCAGCGCACGAATACGTTCAGCTGAACTTTCGGCAAAGGCTTTCAATCTCTCTTCCTGCATGGCTTCATCAACAATTTTGTTAATTTCGCGCATCGTGGTTTGGGTTACCACGCCAGATGAATCATGGAAGCGTTGAGCCATCCGCTGCATTTTTAGCAAACGTTCATCAACCATTAGAAATCACCTCTTTAATTAATCCATTTCGAAGTTCTGTTTCGAGTTGAAGCTCTGTGAAGTTGAGCAAATCTCTAGCAATTGCTTTATATAAAGACAGAAGTTTGTCGGGAATTTCATTGCCTTTCTTGCGGACACTATTTTTCAGCCACCCGTCGATATAAAAGATCTTATCTTCAAAACGAAAAGCGATGACTGCACGACCAAAGCCTGACTTCGATCTTCCTGAAGGCGCGATTCTCTTCTTGTAAACGTTGCCGGACAAATCCGCATCAAAAAGTCCGTTTGCCAGCTCATGCGCAGACTTGAGGATATCCTTTTCCGACAGTTTGCTGGCGTTCATGAAATCGTGAAAATCCTCTGTAACGAAAATACGTAAACAGTTCATGCTATCGTCCCTGGTAAAAATAACTATAGTATTTATTACCACAGATCGCAATGGGACAAATATTGTCCAGCATCATGAAACATCGCGAAGCGATCATGAATTTTATTCACGTCCCATGAAGATTCCTCTGTTGCCCCTGAACATTCTGCATGACAATATCGGTTTAAAGACGTTTAGACATCCAGATGTCTACATATAACGCCGCGTAATTATTTACTTTGTAAATCATTCGTATTCCGCCATTAGAAGCGGGGTGCCTAAAAGGAGTCATGCATGCAACGTACAACCCCTCCGTTCCGCGCCGATGTCGTCGGCAGTTTCCTGCGCCCTGCGGCGATTAAAGAAGCGCGTAAGCAGTTCCAGGCCGGTGAGATTGATGCCGCCCAGCTGCGTGCGGTGGAAGACACTGAAATCCGCCGTGTGGTGGATTTACAACGAGAAGCGGGTCTGCAAGTGGTCACTGACGGTGAGTTCCGCCGTGCGTGGTGGCACTTTGATTTCTTCGAAGGGCTGGAAGGGGTGGAAGGTTACGACGCAGTGCAGGGCATCCAGTTCAACGGCGTTCAGACCAAAGCGCGCAGCATCAAAGTGGTCAGCAAACTCGGTTTCGGTTCACATCCGATGCTGGAAGATTTCCGCTTCCTGAAAAGCATCAGCGGAACGGCCGTGCCGAAAATGACCATTCCAAGCCCGAGCGTGATGCATTTCCGCGGTGGTCGTAATGCCATCAGCAAAGAGGTGTACCCGGATCTGAAAGATTATTTTGACGATCTGGCACAGGTTTACCGTGATGCGATTAAGGCGTTTTACGATGCCGGTTGTCGCTATCTGCAACTCGATGACACCGTCTGGGCTTATCTGTGTTCTGAAGATCAGAAGAAACAAATCCGCGAGCGTGGCGATTCTCCGGAAGAGTTAGCACGCACTTACGCGGATGTGCTGAACAAAGCCATCGCCGGTAAACCGGATGATCTGGTGATTGGTCTGCATGTGTGCCGTGGCAACTTCCGTTCCACCTGGATTTCAGAAGGCGGCTATGAGCCGGTCGCGGAGATCCTGTTTGGCGGCGTGAACATTGATGCCTTCTTCCTGGAATATGACAATGAGCGTTCCGGGGGCTTCGAGCCACTGCGTTTCATTAAGAAGGGGCATCAGCAGGCAGTTCTGGGTCTGATCACCACCAAATCCGGTGAGCTTGAACTGGCAAAAACAGTGGAAGCCCGTCTGGCAGAAGCGGCCGAATATCTGGATATCAACCAGATTTGCCTCAGCCCGCAATGTGGCTTTGCGTCAACGGAAGAGGGTAACAGCCTGACCGAAGCGCAACAGTGGGAAAAACTGAAACTGGTGGTCGATATCGCTGCCCGCGTCTGGTAAATATCTCGCCGGCAAATTACCGGCTTGGTAAATATTCTGAATATTGTGCGTGAAATGACCTTCTGGTGGTGATTTCACGCATTTTTCATCTCATCGGAGCATATCTTGTGCTCTGTTAGCGCAAAAATCATACATATCATATGGCGCGTTTTTCGCTGTATTTAGTGAATATTACTGCTTTCCATTCTTAATCTGGTCGAAGACTCTGCTTTTTGGATCACGGCTTGCCTTTATACGCTATAAAAGATTACCTTAGCCTCCGCTGTCGCTCGATACTCCCTGCATAACAACGTAATCATCTGCATATCATCAGGCGTTTTTAGCTCACTTCGATCCTCACATTGGTGCTCTCTGGCTTTTTCAGGCCATTCATCCTTTTGACGAAGTAGCACGACGACAGCATCGGACACTTTATTCATTTGAACAGGCAACACGACACCAATCATGAGTACTCGTTTAACAAATAAAGATATTCTGGCGTTAGGTTTCATGACCTTCGCCTTATTCGTCGGGGCCGGAAATATCATTTTCCCGCCTATGGTTGGCTTGCAGGCAGGTCATGACGTCTGGTGGGCAGCCGCCGGATTTATGATCACTGCGGTCGGACTCCCGGTGATGACGGTAATTGCACTGGCGCGCGTTGGCGGCGGTGTGGATGCCCTGAGTACGCCGATTGGTCGTGGTGCCGGTATTCTTCTGGCCACCGTGTGTTATCTGGCTGTCGGCCCGCTGTTTGCCACGCCACGTACTGCGACGGTTTCCTTTGAAGTGGGTATCGCGCCGATGACCGGTGACGGCCCGCTGCCTCTGCTGATTTACAGCGTGATTTACTTCTCTCTGGTGATCGGCATTTCCCTGTATCCGGGCCGTCTGCTCGATACCGTCGGCCATTTCCTGGCTCCGCTGAAAATGGTGGCGCTGGGTGCGCTGGGTATCGCGGCTGTGCTGTGGCCTGCCGGTTCGCCGATGCCTGCGGTTGACGCTTACCAGACGGTGCCGTTCTCCAGCGGGTTTGTGAACGGCTATCTGACCATGGATACGCTGGGTGCGCTGGTGTTTGGTATCGTTATCGTTAATGCCGCGCGTTCCCGTGGAGTGTCTGACGCCAAACTGCTGACCCGTTATACGGTGCTGGCCGGGCTGATTGCCGGTCTGGGGCTGATGCTGGTTTATCTGAGCCTGTTCAAGCTCGGCGAAAACAGTGCTTCACTGGTGCCTGACGCGACCAACGGGGCGGTTATTTTGCATGCCTATGTGGCGCATACTTTCGGTGGTGTGGGCAGTTTCTTCCTCGGTGCGCTGATCTTCATCGCCTGTATGGTCACGGCTGTGGGCCTGACCTGCGCCTGTGCGGAGTTCTTTGCTCAGTATCTGCCGCTGTCTTACAAGTCACTGGTCTTCATTCTGGGTCTGTTCTCCATGCTGGTGTCCAACCTGGGTCTGAGCCATCTGATTGCGATTTCTGTACCGGTGCTGACGGCGATTTATCCGCCATGTATCGCGCTGGTCGTGCTGAGCTTCACCCTGCGCTGGTGGAACAGCACCACGCGTATCGTGGCGCCGGTGATGGTCGTGAGTCTGGTGTTCGGCATTGTTGACGGTATCAAGGCCTCTGCTTTTGCTGACCTGATGCCAGCCTGGACTGCGAACCTGCCACTGGCTGCGCAAGGTCTTGCCTGGTTACCACCGTCATTATTAATGCTGGTACTGGTCGGGATTTATGACAAAATCAGCGGCCCGCGCAGCGTTACCGCGCACCAATGATCATCGGGTGAATGTTCGAAGACATAAAAGCATGATCGTCTGACGAATGTTTCGCCAATCAGGCCACGGAGACCCCTTCCGTGGC
This sequence comes from Rahnella victoriana, assembly GCF_021276285.1. Classification (NCBI taxonomy): domain Bacteria; kingdom Pseudomonadati; phylum Pseudomonadota; class Gammaproteobacteria; order Enterobacterales; family Yersiniaceae; genus Rahnella; species Rahnella victoriana. Next base: position 539,933 of record NZ_CP089919.1, on the reverse strand, counting down.
TTTTTCATTGGCAGGCTAAAAGTCATTTTTTAGAATACGATTTTTGAAAGTTAAAAAAACAATACGGGTCAATGCACATGCAGCAAGAAGCTGAACAACCAACCGCGCAGAATCAAGCGCCGGGCACGAAGTTAAAACGTGGCCTGACAACGCGCCATATCCGCTTTATGGCACTGGGATCAGCCATCGGAACCGGTCTGTTTTATGGCTCGGCAGATGCCATCAAAATGGCCGGACCGAGCGTATTGCTGGCGTATCTGGTCGGCGGGATCATCGCGTTTATCATCATGCGCGCGCTCGGTGAGATGTCTGTTAACAACCCGCAAAGCGGTTCGTTTTCACGTTACGCTCAGGATTATCTCGGCCCGATGGCGGGTTACATCACCGGCTGGACCTACTGTTTCGAAATCCTGATTGTCGCCATCGCGGATGTGACGGCATTCGGTATTTATATGGGCGTCTGGTTCCCGGATGTACCGCAATGGACCTGGGTGCTCAGCGTGGTGCTGATCATCGGCGCGATCAATCTGGTCAGCGTGAAAGTGTTCGGTGAGCTGGAGTTCTGGTTCTCCTTCTTCAAAGTCCTGACCATCATCATCATGATCGTGGCAGGCTTTGGCATTATCTTCTGGGGCATCGGCAATGGCGGTCAGGCGACCGGTATCCACAATCTGTGGAGCAACGGCGGCTTCTTCAGTCAGGGTATTATGGGGACGATCCTGTCGCTCCAGCTGGTGATGTTTGCTTACGGCGGCATTGAGATTATCGGCATCACCGCCGGTGAAGCTGAAGATCCGAAAAAATCCATTCCGAAAGCGATCAACTCCGTACCGCTGCGTATTCTGGTGTTTTACGTGGGTACGCTGTTTGTGATCATGTCTATTTTTCCCTGGAATCAGGTGGGCACGCAGGGCAGTCCGTTTGTACTGACCTTCCAGCATATGGGCATTACGGCGGCGGCGACCATTCTGAACTTTGTGGTGATCACCGCGTCGCTTTCGGCCATTAACAGTGATGTATTCGGCGTGGGCCGTATGCTGCACGGTATGGCAGAGCAGGGACAGGCACCGAAAATGTTCAGTAAGGTATCGCGTCTGGGGACGCCGTGGGTCACCGTGCTGGTGATGATGGCGGCGCTGCTGGTGGCGGTTTACCTGAACTACATCATGCCGTCTAACGTGTTCCTGGTGATCGCGTCTCTGGCGACCTTCGCAACTGTCTGGGTGTGGATTATGATCCTGTTCTCCCAGATTGGTTTCCGTCGCAAGCTGAGCAAACAGCAGGTTAAAGAACTTGAGTTCCCGCTGCGTGGCGGTGTTTACACCTCCGTGTTCGGTATCATTTTCCTGGTGTTCATCATTGGCCTGATTGGTTACTTCCCGGATACCCGTATTTCGCTGTACGTCGGGATGGTGTGGGTTGTGGCGCTGCTGGTCGGTTATGCCTTTAAACTGCGCAATGACCGCAAAAAACAAGCGCTGGCGCTGAACAACAAAGCGTAAGCAAGCACTTACCTTCCGGTAAAGAAAAGCCCCCGGGATCTGATGATCCCGGGGGCTTTTTGCTGTTTATACATTTTATTAACCCACTCGTTCGGGCTATATCAAGGCGGCAACGCAGAGACAGCCCGAAGGATGGCGGTTAATAACCGATGGCGGCACCAGCGGGGCGTCGCACATCATTCGCGCCATACAGATAACCTTCGCGAACCTTGCCGGACACCGCAGAGTCATTGCCTGAGTTCGCTGATGTCACGCCAGCAGCCCCCGGTAATCCCACCATAATCAGCTCTGTCGCGCCCCACGGCGTCTGTTCAACCATTTTGTAACCCATCTTCTGCAGGATGTTCAGGCTGTCCTGAGAAACGCCGCGCTGCTCGTAATACACTTCATCCGGCAGCCACTGATGGTGAATACGCGGCGCATCGACCGCTTCCTGTGGTGCCATGCCGTAATCAATGACATTCAGCGCCGCCTGCAAGGTGATGGTGATAATGCGTGAACCGCCCGGCGAACCCAGCACCATGAAGATCTTACCGTCTTTGGTCACCAGACTCGGGCTCATAGACGATAGTGGGCGCTTACCGGGGGCGATGGCATTTTTGGTTCCCTGCACCAGACCGTAGAGGTTTTTCTCGCCGACTTTGGTGGTGAAATCATCCATTTCGTCATTGAGGAAGAAACCGGTACCCGGCGCAATCACCACCGAACCAAAGCGGCCATTGACCGTATAAGTGGTGGACACGGCGTTGCCCAGGTTATCGACAATAGAATAATGCGTGGTTTCCGGCTTTTCATGCGGTTCCATACCCGGCTGAACTGCCGTGGACGGCGTGGCTTTATCCGCTTCTATTTTCTTACGGATTTCATCGGCATAGCTTTTACTGACCAGACGGTCGATCGGGTTTTTCACAAATTCCGGATCGCCGAGATAAGTATTGCGGTCCATATAGGCATGACGCATGGCTTCGGTGAGGACGTGAAGCGAAGCCGCGGAGTTGAAGCCCATGCTTTTCAGGTCATAGCCTTCGACAATATTGAGAATTTCACACATCGTCACGCCGCCGGAGCTTGGCGGGGGCGCTGAGACGAATTTATACCCGCGATAGCTGCATGAAATCGGTGTGTCTTCGGTGACTTTATAGTTCGCGAAATCCGCTGCCGTCAGGATGCCGCCGCCTTTTTTGGAGGCCGCTTCTACCGCCGCCGGGATGTCGCCTTTGTAGAATGCATCCGGTCCGTGTTGAGAAATGGATTCCAGCGTGTTGGCTAAATCGGTTTGCACCAGTTTGTCGCCCGGTTGCAGCGGACTGCCGTCTTTACGCAGGAAAATACGCGCGGCTTCAGGGTCTTCTTTGAAGCGTTTCACCGTGGTATCAAGAATATCGGTATCGGCGCGGGTCAGTACAAAGCCCTGACGGGCGAGTTTAATCGCCGGTGCCATCACCTGCTGACGCGTCAGTTTGCCGTATTCCTTTTGCACGGTATCCATGCCCAACACGGTACCCGGCACGCCTGCGGCGAGATAGCCGTACAGGCTGGCACCTTTTTTCACGTTGCCGTCGGCATCCAGATACATATTGGCGCTGGCCGCCGCCGGGGCGGTTTCGCGGAAGTTGATGAATGTGTCCTTGCCATCAGCAAGATGCACCGTCATGAAGCCTCCGCCGCCGATATTGCCACAGCATGGGTTGACGACCGCCTGCGCATAGCCAACAGCCACGGCAGCATCGATGGCATTGCCGCCCATTTTCAGAATATCCACGCCGACCTGAGAGGCCAGATATTGCGAGGTGACGACCATGCCGTTTTTGGCTTCAACCGCAGGATTCGACGCGGCGTACAGCGGGAGACTGGTCAGCATGGCCAGCGCGATGAGTGATTTCCGTAACATAGGGGCTCCTGTTTATTACCCTGTCTTATGAGTCATAACCTTCAGGTTATTGTGTGATAACGCTTTTTTGTGATTTCAGTCCGACAATGTTTATGCAATCGGCACGCCAGAATGACGCGGTCAGACCGTTTTCAGCGTAGACGCAAAAGAGGCAATACGAGGAGCGGGAAGGGGAAAATGTGATCGTGCCGGATGGCAGGCAAAAAAAACGGCCAGCGAGGCTGACCGTTATTGACCTTTACATCCGTGAAGGGATTACAGGTTTGATGCGTTTTCTGTCAGGTATTTAGCCACGCCGTCCGGAGATGCGCCCATACCTTTTTTGCCTTTTTCCCACTGAGCCGGGCACACTTCGCCGTGCTCTTCGTGGAATTGCAGTGCGTCAACCATACGCAGCATTTCGTCGATGTTACGACCCAGTGGCAGATCGTTCACTACCTGGTGACGAACAACGCCTTCTTTGTCGATCAGGAAAGAGCCGCGCAGTGCAACGCCAGCGTCCGGATGTTCGATACCGTAGGCTTTCTGAATTTCGCGTTTGATGTCAGCAACCATCGCGTATTTAACAGGACCGATACCGCCTTTCTCAACAGGGGTGTTACGCCATGCGTTGTGAACGAACTCGGAGTCGAAGGACACACCGACAACTTCTACGCCACGTTTCTGGAATTCTTCGTAACGGTGATCGAAAGCGATCAGCTCAGAAGGACATACGAAAGTGAAGTCCATTGGCCAGAAGAAGATAACAGTAGGTTTGCCTGCAGTGTGTTTTTTGAAGTTGAAGTTTTCAACTACTTCGCCGCTACCGAGAACTGCTGCTGCGGTGAAGTCAGGGGCTGGACGAGTTACCAGAACCATAATATTACTCCTTATGAAACCCTTACGGGCGTCGTAGGTGAGAAGGAAGGGTGAACAAAACGACTGCCAGTATAGGGGCAACCCTCGGGTGAATAAACCCCATCGCACCAATCAATCAGATAGCATCCGGCTATCAGTCTTTGACGTAAGTCCCATACTTTTTTAACAACAACCTTTTGGATTGCAGGGAAATGTGGCGTATTTCACAAAATTCGCCGGATGTTTCAGAGCTGGCGGTCTTTGGCCTGTTGCATCATGACCGGATAAAACTGCCAGAACAGTTGCTCCAGGGCGTCGTAATTGAGTTCGATATCATGAAATGAGCCGGTCAGCGCGCTCAGCTTTGGTCGCCGGTTAGCCATACCGCGTAACACATTGCCGATAAAAGGCAGCGCGGCATACCGTTCCATCCAGCGTTCCGGCCATAAATACGCATTCAGATTTTGGAAACGTTCCGGCATGTCAGGCAACTGCGGTTCGATTTCCTGCTGGCAGGCCTCAAGAAAATCTTCCAGCGATTGCTGAGGATGAAGGGTGGACCAGTGACGTGAGAGAAAGTGATCCCAGACGACATCAAGGGTGATCGGCGCGACGCGGCGAAAATCCTCACGAAAATAGCTGCGGGCAATTTTCACTTCCGGCAGCGCATCGGTCATGGTATCTACGCGACGGTGCATGCGGATGCCGCTGACGATTTCAGCAGAAAACTGACCGTCAGGATTGCCGCGAACGAAGTCTGCCAGCAGGTTGCCGGTCAGCGAGCTTCCGGCCAGCGAGGCCAGATGGAGATGGGCTAAAAAATTCATTCGCGAAGTATAACGCAGGAAAGTTGATCTCTGACAGGGCAGCGGATGCCTTTATTGACGCAGATGCTTGCAGGGGATGCCCCGTCCCACTAGACTAAGCCGCCTGTTTTTGTCGTTAAGTGAAGTGAAAAGCCATGCGTGTTGCCGATTTTTCTTTTGAACTCCCTGAATCCCTGATTGCCCGCTATCCGCAGACCCAGCGCAGCGGCTGTCGTTTGTTGTCTCTGGACGGGCCGGGCGGTGAGTTAACGCACGGCGTGTTCACCGACATTCTCGATAAAATTCATCCCGGCGATTTGCTGGTATTCAACAATACCCGCGTGATCCCGGCCCGCGTGTTTGGCCGTAAGGTCAGCGGCGGTAAAATTGAAGTGCTGGTTGAGCGTGTGCTTGATTCGCACCGCGTACTGGCGCATGTGCGTGCGTCCAAATCGCCAAAACCGGGTGCTGAACTGCTGCTCGGTGATAAAGAAGACATTAAAGCCACGATGGTGGCGCGCCACGATACGTTGTTCGAGCTGGAATTTAATGAAGACCGTGATGTCTTTACTCTGCTCAACGAAATCGGCCACATGCCGCTGCCGCCGTATATTGATCGTCCCGATGAAGATGCTGACCGTGAACTGTATCAGACCGTGTACAGCGAACGTCCGGGTGCGGTAGCCGCGCCCACCGCTGGCCTGCATTTCGATGAGCCGCTGATGGATGCGCTGAAAGCGAAAGGTGTGGAATTTGCTTTCGTCACGCTGCACGTGGGCGCCGGGACGTTCCAGCCGGTTCGTGTGGACACCATCGAAGACCACATCATGCACGCTGAGTATGCCGAAGTGCCTCAGGACGTGGTGGATGCCGTTCTGGCCTGTAAAGCGCGCGGGAATAAAGTCGTCGCCGTAGGCACCACGTCTGTGCGTTCGCTGGAAAGCGCGGCCAAGGCCAGTGAAGATGCGCTGATTGCGCCGTTCTTTGGCGATACCAAGATTTTCATTTATCCGGGCTATCACTATCAGGTGATTGATTCCCTGATCACCAATTTCCACCTGCCTGAATCAACGCTGATCATGCTGGTGTCGGCGTTTGCCGGCTATAAAAATACGATGAATGCCTATCATCAGGCCGTCGCAGAGCAGTACCGTTTCTTCAGTTATGGCGATGCGATGTTCATCAACCGTAACCCGCTGGCGCCGCAGGAAGTGGTCGGCCAGTAACGATTTTTGTAACTATCGGCCCGGTCGCACTCGGTGCATCCGGGCTTTCTTTTCCGGGCGTCATGCCACGGACTTAACCTCATCAGACTGTTTCTCTGATGCTGGAGGCAATGTGAAGTACGAATTAAGCACTACCGATGGCCGCGCACGCCGCGGGCGTCTGGTCTTTGAACGTGGCGTGGTCGAGACGCCGGCATTTATGCCGGTGGGCACTTACGGCACCGTAAAAGGCATGACCCCGGAAGAAGTGAAAGAGACCGGCGCACAGATTTTACTGGGCAACACTTTCCACCTGTGGCTGCGCCCGGGTCAGGAGATCATGAAACTGCATGGCGACCTGCACGATTTCATGAACTGGCACGGTCCGATCCTCACCGATTCCGGCGGCTTCCAGGTGTTCAGCCTGGGTGCGATGCGTAAAATCAAAGAAGAGGGTGTGCATTTCCGCAACCCGATCAACGGTGATCCGGTCTTCCTGAGCCCGGAAAAATCCATGGAGATCCAAAACGATCTGGGCTCCGACATCGTGATGATCTTCGACGAATGTACGCCATATCCTGCTGACTGGGATTACGCAAAACGCTCGATGGAGATGTCTTTGCGCTGGGCAAAACGCAGCCGCGATCGCTTCAACGAATTGAATAATAAGAATGCTTTGTTCGGGATTATTCAGGGAAGCGTTTACGAAGATTTACGAGATGTATCATTAAAAGGGCTGGTAGATATCGGCTTTGATGGTTACGCTGTGGGCGGCCTGGCAGTCGGCGAGCCTAAGGAAGACATGCACCGTATTCTGGAGCACGTTTGTCCGCAAATTCCGGAAGACAAACCTCGTTATCTGATGGGCGTCGGTAAACCGGAAGATCTGGTGGAAGGCGTACGTCGCGGCATCGACATGTTCGACTGCGTGATGCCAACGCGCAATGCGCGCAATGGTCATCTTTTCGTGACCGACGGTATCGTGAAAATCCGAAATGCGAAGCATAAAGATGACACGTCAACGCTCGACGAGCACTGTGATTGCTACACATGTCGCAATTATAGCCGTGCCTACTTGCATCATCTCGACCGTTGCAACGAAATTCTGGGTGCGCGGCTGAATACGATCCACAATCTGCGCTATTACCAGCGTCTGATGGCCGGTTTACGTCAGGCTATCGAAGAGGGTAAATTAGACGCGTTTGTGACAGACTTCTATGAGCGTAAAGGCAAACCGGTTCCGCCTTTAAACTTCTGATTTCTTTCTCGCGTCGGCATCTTCGAAAGGGGGTGCCGATTTTATAATTTCTTGGGCCGGCATTATGGGGTATTGTGCGAGACGTTTCATCGCCAGACTCCGGGTCGGATCCCGGGTTAGTTTTACATCAATTTGCTTCACAACAACAATGAGGGAAGTTAAATGAGTCTTTTCATTTCCGATGCAGTCGCAGCGACCGGCGCACCGTCACAGGGAAGTCCTTACTCTCTGGTCATCATGCTGGTGGTCTTTGGTCTGATTTTCTATTTCATGATCTTGCGCCCGCAGCAGAAACGTACGAAAGAACACAAAAAACTGATGGACTCTATCGGTAAAGGTGATGAAGTTATGACCAGCGGTGGCCTGATCGGTCGCGTAACCAAAGTATCCGAAACCGGCTACGTGGTTATCGCACTGAACGACACTAACGAAGTGATGATTAAACGTGACTTCGTGGCAGCTGTTCTGCCAAAAGGCACGATTAAGTCTATCTAATTTTCGATTTTCCCGAAGGGAACTGCCGTGTTAAACCGTTATCCTGCGTGGAAGTATCTGATGTTGATCGTCGTGATCATCGTCGGGCTGCTTTATGCACTTCCCAACCTTTATGGTGAGGATCCGGCTGTTCAAATCACTGGTGCTCGGGGTTCCGACGCCAGTGAAGCAACGCTGGACCAAGTCCGTAATGTATTAGATCAAAGCAAAATCCAGATCAAATCAGTTGCTCTGGAGAATGGCGCTATTCTTGCCCGTTTCAAAGACACGGATGTACAACTTCGTGCACGTGAAGCGCTGACTGAAGCGCTGGGCGATAAGTTTGTTATTGCACTGAACCTTGCACCGGCAACGCCGCGCTGGTTGAGTATGCTGGGCGCTGAGCCGATGAAGCTGGGCCTCGATTTACGTGGTGGTGTGCACTTCCTGATGGAAGTGGATATGGATACCGCGTTAACCAAGCTGCAAGAACAAACGATGGACAATATGCGCAGTGATCTGCGCGACAAGAATATTCCTTATGCCACGGTGCGTAAGCTCGACAACTATGGCGTTGAAGTGCGTTTCCGCGATGCTGCTACCCGTGATTCTGCGGTCAGCTACCTGAGCCCACGTCACCGCGATTTAGTGATCACCAACAGCGGCGACAATGCCGTCAAAGTGGTGATGACTGATGCTCGCCTGAGTGAAGCTCGCGAGTATGCCGTTCAGCAAAACATCACCATCCTGCGTAACCGTGTTAACCAACTGGGTGTCGCCGAGCCGCTGGTACAGCGTCAGGGTGCTGACCGTATCGTGGTTGAGCTGCCGGGTATTCAGGATACTGCGCGTGCCAAAGAAATCTTAGGCGCGACTGCGACACTGGAATTCCGTCTGGTTAACACCAATGTGGACGCTTCAACTGCCGCGACCGGTCGTGTACCGGGTGACAGTGAAGTGAAAAACATGCGTGATGGCCGTCCGGTTGTGCTGTACAAGCGCGTGATCCTGACCGGTGACCACATCACTGATTCCACATCCAGTATGGATGAATACAATCAGCCGCAGGTTAACATCTCTCTCGACAGCGCTGGCGGTAACGCCATGTCTAACTTCACCAAGGACAACATCGGCAAACCGATGGCGACCCTGTTCGTGGAGTACAAAGACAGCGGTAAGAAAGATGCCAATGGCCGTTCGATTCTGGCGAAACAGGAAGAAGTCATCAACGTGGCGACTATTCAGTCACGTCTGGGTAACAGCTTCCGTATCACCGGGGTGAACGATCCGAATGAAGCCCGTCAGCTCTCTCTGCTGCTGCGTGCCGGGGCGTTGATCGCGCCAATTCAGATTGTTGAAGAACGCACCATCGGCCCGACCTTAGGGATGGAAAATATCAAGCAAGGTCTGGAAGCCTGTCTGGCAGGACTTGTGGTCTCAATTATCTTCATGCTGTTCTTCTATAAGAAGTTTGGCCTGATTGCGACCTCTGCGCTGATTGCTAACCTGGTGCTTATTGTTGGGATCATGTCTCTGATACCAGGGGCAACACTCACCATGCCGGGTATAGCGGGTATCGTATTAACCCTTGCCGTAGCGGTTGATGCCAACGTACTGATTAACGAACGTATTAAAGAAGAACTTAGTAACGGACGTACAGTACAGCAGGCTATTGATGAAGGTTACAAAGGCGCGTTCAGCTCCATTTTTGATGCCAACGTCACGACGCTAATCAAGGTCATCATCCTGTATGCCGTCGGCACCGGGGCAATTAAAGGCTTTGCGATTACAACCGGTATTGGTGTAGCGACGTCCATGTTTACCGCAATCGTCGGTACCCGTGCCCTCGTAAATCTGTTGTACGGCGGCAAGCGCATCAAAAAGCTGTCTATCTGAGGAGTGCGTTGTGGCACAGGAATATACTGTTGAACAATTAAACCACGGCCGTAGAGTCTATGACTTTATGCGCTGGGATTACTGGGCTTTCGGTATCTCTGGTTTCCTGTTGATCCTTTCTATCGCGATTATCGGTGTGAAAGGTTTCAACTGGGGTCTGGATTTCACCGGCGGTACGGTCATTGAAATCTCGCTGGAAAAACCTGCGGATTTGGACGTGATGCGCGCTTCGCTTGAGAAAGCAGGCTTTGCAGAACCGCTGGTACAGAATTTTGGTAGCAGTCGTGACATCATGGTTCGTATGCCCCCGACTAAGGGTGAAACAGGCGGCCAGGAACTGGGTGCTAAAGTTCTTAGCGTGATTAACGAAACGACCAGCCAGAATGCTCTGGTAAAACGTATCGAGTTCGTGGGTCCAAGCGTAGGGGCCGATTTGGCGCAAAATGGTGCTATGGCACTGTTAGTGGCATTGATCGCTATCTTGGTTTACGTCGGTTTCCGCTTCGAGTGGCGTCTGGCAGCTGGTGTGGTTATCGCGCTGGCTCACGACGTTGTGATCACCATGGGTGTGCTCTCGTTGTTCCATATCGAGGTTGACCTGACCATCGTCGCATCGTTGATGTCGGTTATCGGTTACTCGCTTAACGACAGCATCGTTGTATCGGACCGTATTCGTGAGAACTTCCGCAAGATCCGTCGCGGGACGCCTTACGAAATCTTTAACGTGTCGTTGACCCAGACGTTGCACAGAACATTAATCACATCCGGTACCACGTTAGTCGTGATCCTGATGCTGTATTTGTTTGGTGGTGCATTACTGAGTGGTTTCTCACTGACCATGTTGATTGGTGTTTCAATCGGTACGGCTTCATCGATTTACGTGGCGTCCGCGCTGGCTCTGAAACTGGGCATGAAGCGTGAACACATGTTGCAGCAAAAAGTGGAAAAAGAAGGCGCCGATCAGCCTTCAATTCTTCCTTAAGCTACCCGTGTGAAAGCCATAAAAAACCCCGCATTGCGGGGTTTTTTTTTATCTGCGGTTCGCTGTGCTTACGGCGCGACGACGGGCTGCGTCTGCGGGATCGCCACGATATTATGCAGATGAACGAACCCCAGCGTATCCACCGTCACCTGATTAAACTTCACGTCGACGGTTTTCAGCGGCCCCGGCAGCAGATCGGGTTCCACGGTAATGGTCTGGGTTTGCATGTCGACGGTCAGCGGTTTGCCGGTCACCGGATCCAGCTGTCCCCAGCTGACTGACGCGGTAAACGGCGGCAATGGCTGACCGGCGTTGTTTTTGATTTCCAGTACCGCCTGGACACCGCTGGCATCCGGCGCGACGCGGGTCAGCTGAACACTGAGTTCGCCGATGTCACTTTTCAGCAGCGCGGCACTTTTGGCCGCCGGTAACAAATAGACACCATTATTTGACTGGCGGTTGAGGGTGGTTTGTTGCTCCAGCGCGGTGGCTAAATCAGTCAGGCGTTGCAGCTTTTGATTCAGCTGGCCGACTTCCGTTTTCAGCTCGGGCATTGGTGAGTTTTGCGTCGCACAGCCCGTCAGGCTGACAAACGCAGCGCAGGCCAGTAACAGGCGCGGGTGTTTAGTCATATCAGAGACTTCCTTTCATCTGCCCGTTGAAACATTCCGTCCGGGCACCCATATCGATAGCTAAGTTTAACCCGATGTCGATGAAAGTAGCGACAGCCTTTGTTGTCGGCACACTTCGGGTTAAACTAATGTCCAATTGAGTTCGCGATCAGGAAGTGCTATGCATTGCCCATTTTGTGCCGCTGTTGATACTAAAGTCATCGATTCCCGCCTGGTAGGCGACGGATCGCAGGTTCGCCGTCGCCGTCAGTGCCTGGTGTGCCATGAACGTTTCACCACCTTTGAAGTGGCGGAACTGGTGATGCCGCGCGTCATTAAAAGCAATGAAGTCCGTGAACCCTTCAACGAAGACAAACTACGCGGCGGATTCCTGAAAGCACTGGAAAAACGCCCCGTCAGTTCTGATGACGTGGAGACCGCCATCAGCCACATTAAGTCACAATTACGCGCGACTGGTGAACGTGAGATCCCTGCCAAAATGATTGGCAATCTGGTGATGGATGCCCTGAAGGGGCTGGATAAAGTCGCCTATATCCGTTTCGCGTCGGTGTATCGCAGCTTCGAAGATATCCGTGAATTTGGTGAAGAGATCGCCCGCCTTCAGGACTGAGGAAAGTTGATGTTGCCCGAACAGCCTGCTGAACCACAATCTGCTGAATTGCATTCCGATGAACGCTATATGGCGCGCGCTTTCGAACTGGCGCGTCGCGGGCGTTTTACCACCACCCCGAATCCCAATGTCGGTTGTGTCATTGTATTGAATGGCGAAATCGTCGGTGAAGGCTATCATTTGCGTGCCGGTGAACCGCATGCCGAAGTCCACGCCTTGCGCATGGCCGGTGACAAAGCAAAAGGGGCGACAGCGTATGTGACGCTGGAGCCTTGCAGCCACCACGGGCGCACGCCGCCTTGTGCTGATGCGTTGCTGGCAGCGGGTATCACCCGCGTGGTCGCCGCGATGCAGGATCCTAATCCGGAAGTGGCGGGGCGCGGGTTGTACCGCCTCAAACAAAACGGCGTGGATGTCAGCCACGGGCTGATGCATCCGCAGGCCGAAGCGGTGAATCTGGGTTTCCTGAAACGCATGCGCACCGGTTTTCCTTACGTGCAGCTTAAAATGGGCGCGTCTCTGGATGGCCGGACGGCGATGGCCTCTGGCGAAAGTCAGTGGATCACCTCGGCGGCGGCCCGTGCGGATGTTCAGCGTTTTCGTGCCGAAAGCTCGGCGATACTCAGCACCAGTGCCACCGTGCTGGCGGATAATCCTTCACTGAATGTGCGCTGGAGCGAACTGGGCAGCGACGTACAGGCAATTTATCCCGAAGATAATCTGCGCCAGCCGCTGCGCATTATTCTCGACAGTCAGAACCGTGTGACGCCACAGCATCAGCTGGTGAATCTGCCCGGTGAGGTGTTGCTGGCACGGCTGGAAACAGATAATCAGATCTGGCCGGAGTCCGTCGAACAATGGCGTGTGGCTGAGCGCGATAACCGTATTGATCTGGTTCTGCTGATGATGCAGCTGGCGAAACGTCAGATAAACGCCATCTGGGTCGAAGCGGGTGCTCAACTGGCGGGTGCCTTATTACAAGCCGGTCTGGTTGATGAATTAATCGTTTATATGGCGCCTAAGTTATTGGGTAATAATGGCCGCGCGCTGTGTGACCTGCCCGGGCTGCAACATCTGGCCGATGCGCCGGAATTCGTTTTCAGCGATATCCGTCAGGTTGGCCCGGATTTACGTTTGCGCCTGAAACCAGTGTACTGAGAATTTTACTCCTCCCTGCGGAATGGCTTTAAAAGCGCATGTCCAGACAGGGTAATTTTATGATAGAATCCGCCCCCCTGCGGCTGGGGTTGAGAAACTCCTGAACCCACTTTAAGGAAAACTATGAACGTTATCGAAGGTGTTGTAGCCACGCCTAACGCGCGCGTAGCGATCGCGATTGCTCGTTTTAACAATTTTATCAACGACAGCCTGCTTTCCGGCGCTGTTGATGCGTTGAAACGTATTGGTCAGGTCAGCGATGACAACATCACCGTAGTCTGGGTCCCTGGCGCATACGAATTGCCTCTGGCAACCCGTGCACTGGCTGAAAGCGGTAAGTTTGACGCGGTGGTTGCACTTGGCACCGTGATCCGCGGGGGCACTGCCCACTTTGAATTTGTAGCGGGCGAATGCAGCTCTGGCCTGTCCAGCGTTGCCATGAACAGCGAAATCCCGGTTGCCTTTGGTGTGCTGACCACAGAAAGCATTGAACAAGCCATCGAACGCGCAGGGACAAAAGCCGGTAACAAAGGTGCAGAAGCTGCACTGACCGCGCTTGAAATGATTAATGTTATCAAGGCTATTAAGGCCTGAATCTAGTTAAGGGGAAATCCGTGAAACCTGCTGCTCGTCGCCGCGCCCGTGAATGTGCCGTTCAGGCGCTTTACTCCTGGCAGTTGTCGAAAAATGACATCGCCGATGTTGAATTAGAATTCCTGACCGAGCAGGATGTCAAAGACGTAGACATTGCCTATTTCCGCGAACTGCTGGCTGGTGTAGCAAACAGTGCTGAGAAACTTGACGCACTGATGGCGCCATACCTGTCCCGCCAGCTGGATGAACTGGGCCAGGTGGAAAGAGCGATTTTGCGTCTGGCTCTGTTTGAGCTGAGCAAACGCCAGGACGTTCCTTACAAAGTGGCGATCAACGAAGCGATCGAGCTGGCGAAAACCTTCGGCGCCGAAGACAGCCACAAGTTCGTCAACGGTGTGCTGGATAAAGCAGGTCCGCATATTCGTAAAAAGTGATCGTCAAAAAGAGTCAGCCCCGGTCACAAATGGCGACAGTCATTTTGGCTGATTTCTGGCTCTGTTGATAATCTGGTGATGTCACCCTGTTTATCCTTTGTGTGACACCCTTCTTAAGGCCGGATTTCCGGCCTTAAGTCATTCTAACGATTTGGAAATGTACTATGGCATGCGGCGAATTTGATGTTATCACTCGCTACTTTAACCGGTTCAGAACCGCCCGACAGGATGTGCATTTGGGCATTGGTGATGATTGTGCCTTACTGACGGTTGGCGAGAAGCAGCTATTAGCAGTCAGCACCGATACTCTTGTTGAAGGCATCCATTTTCTCAAAACGATTTCACCGGCCGATCTGGGCTATAAAGCCCTGGCGGTTAACCTGAGCGATCTGGCCGCCATGGGCGCGGATCCGGCCTGGGTTTCACTGGCACTGACGTTGCCGGAAGTGAACACGGACTGGTTGCAGGCATTCAGCGACAGTCTGTTTGAACAGCTCAATTATTACGGCATGCAGCTGATTGGCGGCGACACCACACGCGGCCCGCTGAGCATGACGTTAACCATTCAGGGTCTGGTGCCCGCGGGTCGTGCGTTAACCCGCTCCGGTGCCGGGATTGGCGACTGGATCTTCGTCACCGGAACGCTCGGTGACAGTGCCGCAGGGCTGGCCATTCTGCTGGAACAGCTGAGCGTGGCCGATACCGATACGCGTGAATTCTTGCTCAAACGTCATCTGCGCCCTACGCCGCGTGTTCTGCAGGGGCAGGCGCTGCGCGATTTAGCGACATCCGCTATCGATCTGTCTGACGGGCTGATTTCCGATCTTAAACATATACTGAATGCCAGCGAATGCGGTGCACGGCTCGATGTGGATACTCTCCCGTTATCGGCTGCGTTAACGCAGGTCACCGACCCTGAGCAGGCGCTGAAATGGGCACTGACCGGGGGTGAGGACTATGAACTTTGCTTCACGGTGCCGGAAATTAACCGGGGCGCGGTGGACGCGGCGCTGAGCCATCTGGGCATCGACTTTACCTGTGTCGGTCAGATTGCGCCGCTTTCAGAAGGGATCAAGTTTATGCGTTCAGGCGTACCGGTGGAACTGGAATGGCATGGGTTTGACCACTTTGCCGGAGAGGAACTGTTGTGAATATAGGCCGTAAAAAACGCCCGGCAGGGTACAAAGGAAAAACCGGTGATCCGGTTCAGGACATGGCCGCCGCCAAAAAACGTCTGGATTTACGCAATCCGTGGCATTTACTGGCCACCGGTTTTGGCAGCGGTTTATTCCCTGTCGGCCCCGGTACCGCAGGCTCGGTCGCCGCGATCCCGTTCTGGATTGTCATGACCTACCTGCCGTGGCAGGTCTATTCCATGATCGTCATGTTCAGTATTTGTATCGGGGTATATCTGTGCCGCCAGACAGCACGCGACATGCGGGTGCATGATCACGGCAGTATTGTCTGGGATGAATTTGTCGGTATGTGGATCACCCTGATGGCGATCCCGGTGAATGACTGGCGCTGGGTATTAATCGGTTTTATCGTTTTCCGCGTGCTGGATATCTGGAAACCCTGGCCGATCCGCTGGTTTGACCGTAACGTGCAGGGCGGAATGGGCATCATGATTGATGACGTGGTAGCCGGTGTACTGGGTGCGGCGATTATCTATCTGATCGGGCATCACTGGCCGCTGGGTCTGTTCTGATCCGTGTCAGAAAGTCATCAAAAAGGCGTTGCCGGGTTTCCCTGACAACGCCTTTTTTACGATCTGATATTACTGGAAACCGGTCGCCTGATGCGGCACGTAAGCCATTTCCAGCTCGGCGATCTCCTCAACAGAGAGTTTAACCTCCAGTGCCGCGATAGCATCTTCCAGATGAGCAGGGCGGGAAGCACCAATGATTGGCGCGGTCACCACATGTTTGCTCAGGATCCACGCCAGTGCGATTTGCGCACGCGGTACGCCATGATCTTCCGCGATTTTCCCCACTCGCTCGGCGATTTTCCCGTCGGCCTCATCGGTGGCGTCATACAGCGTTTTGGCGAAATTATCAGAAACCGAACGTGCGGTAGTTTCTCCCCACGGACGGGTCAGTTTACCGCGCGCCAGCGGGCTCCACGGCAATACCGCAATGTTCTTTTCCAGACACAGCGGATACATTTCATTTTCTTCTTCACGCTGGATCAGATTGTATTGATCCTGCATCGACACAAAACTTGCCCAGCCGTTTTGCTCAGAGACATCCAGAGCCTGTTTAAACTGATGGGCGTGCATTGATGAGGCTCCGATAAAGCGCGCTTTACCCGCTTTCACGACGTCATTCAGTGCTTCCAGCGTCTCTTCAATCGGTGTGTCGTAATCCCAGCGATGGATTTGCAGCAGGTCGACATACTCCATGCCGAGACGGCGCAGACTGTCGTCGATGGATTGCATAATCGAGGCGCGGGAAAGCCCCGGTTTTAAGCCGGTAACAGCGTTGTACACTTTGGTCGCCACGACAATGTCATCGCGTTTCGCGAAATCCCGCAGGGCGCGACCGACGATTTCCTCACTGCTGCCGTCAGAATAGCTGTTGGCCGTATCAAAGAAATTGATCCCGGCATCCAGCGCTTGCTGAATAATCGGGCGGCTGCTCTCTTCCGGCAGAGTCCAGGCGTGCGTGCCGCGATCCGGTTCGCCAAACGTCATACAACCCAGACACAGCTTCGAAACTTTTAATCCGGTTTTTCCCAATGTGGTGTATTGCATAGCATTTCTCCATTGCGGTTTGTGTGGCTATCTGATTGTTTTTAATCGATAACCAAACTAGCAGAACATGATGAAAATGGTTCGCACGCTAAAACTGTAGCTTACAGAACGGCAGGAACGTGTGACAGAGAAGGAAATCAGAGAGGAAAATCCCCTCTTTCAGGCAGAAAGAGGGGAGAACAATCAGGCCAGCCAGTCGGTGATCTGGCGGTCAATGCCTTCGGCATCCAGCCCGACATCGTGACGAATTTCTTCCTGTGTGCCTTGCGGAACAAAGCTGTCCGCCAGACCGATATTCAGCACCGGCACCAGAATACGTTTAGACATCAGCAGTTCATTCACCCCGCTGCCTGCACCGCCCATGATGGCGTTTTCTTCCAGTGTCACCAGCACTTCATGACTGGCAGCCAGTTCCTGAATTAACGCTTCATCCAGCGGTTTCACAAAGCGCATATCCACGACGGTGGCATTGCGTTTTTCCGCTGCCGCCAGGGCTTCCGGTAACAATGTCCCGAAGTTAAGAATAGCGACTTTTTCGCCTTCACGGCGCACCACGCCTTTGCCTATAGGCAATGAAGCCAGCGGTTCACAACTGGCGCCCGTCCCGTTGCCACGCGGATAACGCACGGCAACCGGCCCGCTGTTGTGGTGATAACCGGTATGCAGCATCTGGCGACATTCATTTTCATCGCTTGGCGTCATGATGGTCATGTTCGGGATACAGCGCAGGAAGGAGAGGTCGAACGCGCCCTGATGCGTTTGTCCGTCCGCGCCGACAATGCCGCCGCGATCGATCGCAAACAGCACCGGCAGATTCTGGATCGCCACGTCGTGAATAACCTGATCATACGCACGTTGCAGGAACGTCGAGTAGATCGCCACGATCGGCTTGTACCCGCCAATCGCCAGACCGGCGGCAAAGGTCACGGCGTGTTGCTCGGCAATCGCCACATCGAAATATTGCTGCGGGTATTCGCGCGAGAAACGCACCATACCCGAGCCTTCACGCATCGCGGGCGTCACCGCCATCAGCTTGCTGTCTTTCGCGGCGGTTTCGCACAACCAGTCTCCGAAAATCTTCGAATACGTTGGCAGACCTTCTTTGCTTTTCGGCAGGGTACCGGAAGCCGGATCGAATTTCGGCACCGCATGGAAACTGATCGGGTCTTTTTCGGCTGGCTCGTAGCCTTTGCCTTTTCTGGTCATGATATGCAGTAACTGCGGGCCTTTCAGGTCGCGCATGTTTTTCAGTGTCTGCGCCAGCGCCATCACGTCATGACCGTCTACCGGCCCGATATAGTTGAAGCCGAGCTCTTCAAACAACGTCCCCGGCACCATCATGCCTTTCAGATGTTCTTCGGTACGACGCACCAGCTCTTTGATCGGAGGCAGGCCGGACAGGACTTTCTTACCGCCTTCACGCAGACGTGAATAGAGTTTGCCGGACAACAGTTGGGCCAGATGATTGTTCAGCGCGCCGACGTTTTCTGAAATCGACATCTCGTTGTCGTTGAGGATCACCAGCATGTCAGGTTTGATGTCGCCCGCGTGGTTCATCGCTTCAAACGCCATACCGGCGGTGATCGCGCCGTCACCAATCACACAGACGGTGCGGCGGCCTTTGCCTTCACGTTCAGCCGCCACGGCCATGCCCAGACCGGCACTGATGGACGTCGATGAGTGACCGACGGACAGCGTGTCGTATTCGCTTTCACCACGCCACGGGAACGGGTGCAGGCCGCCTTTCTGGCGGATAGTCGAAATACGATCACGGCGACCGGTGAGAATTTTGTGCGGATAGGCCTGATGGCCGACATCCCAGACAACGTGGTCAAACGGCGTGTTATAGACGTAATGCATCGCCACGGTCAGTTCAACCGTCCCGAGACCGGAAGCAAAGTGTCCGCTGGACTGGCTGACGCTGGCCAATAAATATTGGCGCAGCTCATCGCAGAGCCTCGGCAGGCTCTCTTTAGGGAGCGAACGGAGATCTTCAGGATCCTCCGCCAGCGCCAGTGTCGGGTATTTGGCTAATTCAAGACTCATCAGTTGCTCATAGTAAGTTTAATTATCGCGTTCAATGACAAAGCGGGCTAACGCGAGAAGTGGCGCGGTGTTGTAAGAGCGTGCCGCGAGCTGATCCAGCGCGGCAACGGCTTCCTGATACAGATCCGCGGCCTTGGCTTTTGCACCGTCCAGCCCCAGCAGGGCAGGGTACGTGCTTTTACCAAGCTGCTGATCAGCGCCCTGACGTTTACCGAGCGTGGCGGTATCACCTATTACATCCAGAATATCGTCCTGAACCTGGAACGCTAAGCCAATGGCCTGAGCGTAGTTATCCAGTATCGGTAAAACGGCACGGCCGGTTTCCCCGGCAGCCAGCGCGCCCATGCGCACGGCAGCGCGGATCAGCGCACCGGTTTTGTGACGATGAATTTTTTCCAGTGCGGCGAGATCAACCTGATGACCTTCCGCCGCTAAATCCAGTGCCTGACCGCCGCACATTCCGCTTGCTCCGCTGGCGCGTGCCAGTTCGGAAACCATCGCCAGACGATCTTTCACCGCAACATCCGGCATCTCGCTGTCAGCCAGAATGGAGAAAGCCAGGGTCTGCAGGGCATCGCCCGCCAGAATCGCATTGGCTTCGCCAAATTTAATGTGACAGGTTGGCTGACCACGGCGCAAATCGTCGTCGTCCATGGCCGGTAAATCATCGTGGATCAGTGAATACGCGTGGATGCATTCCACAGCCGCCGCCGGGGCATCAAGATTTTTCAAATCAAGGCTGAATAACTGGCCGCTGGCGTAAACCAGATACGGGCGCAGGCGTTTGCCGCCCAGCAGCGCACCGTAGCGCATGGCCTCAACCAGTGGCAAATCTGCCAGCGGCTGAGCGCTGACATACGCCGTTAATGCCTCATCGACACGCTTTTGCATCTTGCGCAAGTCGTGCGTAAACCCGTCGATGGAAGAGGGAGAGATCGCTTCAGACATGCCAGTTACTCAGCTTCCGGGGTGAAAGGCGTCAGCGGCGCATCGTTATCACTGTCGAGCAGGATCTGGACGCGTTGCTCTGCCTGCTGCAGCTTTTGTTGCCCCTGACGTGCCAGCTGGACGCCTTGCTCAAATTCAGTGAGAGCCTCTTCCAGAGGCAACTCGCCGGATTCGAGGCGGGAAACGATCTGTTCCAGTTCGGCCAGAGCCGTTTCAAAATTGGCAGGTGGTGCAGATTTTTTTGGCATAATTCTCTTTTAATATCGTTGATCAGAATGGATGATCGAAGTACTGAAGCGGCAGAGTCAGCGCTCAGCCTCAAGAGACATTCCTGTTCAGCATGACATCTGCTGTCGGGTTTTGTGCACAGAGTACCCATTTTAAGTGATATACTCTGCGCCGCAGATATTATTGCTAAGCCCAATGTGACACAGAACCAACATTTGGCTTAGCAATAATAGGATCCTAGATCCTTATTCAGCGACTTACTACCCCGTTTTTTCACCCGCTAACAAAAGACTGCCATGAAGTTTATCATTAAATTGTTCCCTGAAATCACCATCAAGAGCCAATCTGTGCGTTTGCGCTTCATTAAGATCCTCTCAAGCAGCATTCGCAATATCGTGCGACCGCATGATGAGACGCTGGCCGTGGTCCGCCACTGGGATCATATCGAAGTTCGCAGCAAAGACGAAAGCAAACACGACCTGATCCAGGAATTGCTCTGTCGCATTCCCGGCATCCGTTATGTCGAGGAAGTGGAAGACCGTCCTTATACTGACGTTCACCACATTTTCGAGCAAACGCTGGAAGCCTATCGTGCTGAAGTGGAAGGGAAAACCTTCTGCGTGCGTGTTAAACGTCGCGGTAAACATGACTTCACGTCCACGGAAGTGGAACGTTACGTCGGCGGCGGCCTGAATCAGCACATCGAATCGGCAAAAGTCAGCCTGAAAGATCCGCAGGTGACGGTGAAACTGGAAATTAATGACGATCAGCTGGTGCTGGTGAAAAGCCGTCTCGAAGGTCAGGGCGGTTACCCGATTGGCACGCAGGAAGATGTACTGTCACTGATTTCCGGCGGTTTCGACTCCGGCGTATCCAGTTATATGCTGATGCGTCGCGGCTGTCGTGTGCATTACTGCTTCTTTAACCTCGGTGGTGCGGCGCATGAAATCGGTGTGAAACAGGTCGCGCATTATCTGTGGAACCGGTTTGGCAGCTCGCACCGTGTGCGTTTTATCGCCGTGGATTTTGAGCCGGTCGTGGGTGAAATCCTCGAAAAAATCGAAGACGGTCAGATGGGCGTGGTGCTGAAACGCATGATGGTGCGTGCGGCGTCAGCCATTGCTGAGCGTTATGGCGTGCAGGCGCTGGTGACCGGCGAAGCGCTGGGACAGGTTTCCAGCCAGACGCTGACTAACCTGCGTCTGATTGATAACGTTTCTGACACGCTGATCCTGCGTCCGCTGATTTCTCACGATAAAGAGCACATCATCAAGATTGCCCGTGAGATCGGTACGGAAGATTTTGCGAAAACCATGCCGGAATATTGCGGTGTGATTTCGAAAAGCCCGACGGTGAAAGCGGTGAAAGCGAAGATTGAAGCCGAAGAAGCCATGTTCGATTTCAATGTTCTGGATAAAGTGGTCAGCGAAGCGCGAAACGTCGATATCCGTGAAATTGCCACCCAGGCGGCAGAAGTGGTGCCGGAAGTGGAAACTGTCGCGGAGTTCACTTCAACTGACATCGTTCTGGATGTGCGCGCACCGGATGAAGTGGAAGCGCAGCCGCTGGCACTGGAGAACGTCGAAGTGAAGCCGTTAGCGTTCTACAAGCTGGCGACGCAGTTTGGCGATCTGGACCAGAGCAAAACGTATCTGCTGTATTGCGACCGTGGCGTAATGAGCCGTTTGCAGGCGCTGTATCTGAAAGAACAGGGCTTCGATAACGTGAAAGTGTATCGCCCGTAACACGCGGTCCTTATATATAAAAAAGGGGTTTAGCAATGCTGAGCCCCTTTTTGTTTGCTCAAATTATTGTCGGGATCTTGTGGCTCAGGATTCCCGTGCGCCTTCATCGGTATAGTTATAAATTCCCGGCGCGAGCACCAGCTGTGCGGCAATCTCTGCGGCTTTGGCTTTGCCCAGCAACAAATCGATAATCTTCAGGGCGAATTCCATCGCCGTGCCCGGCCCCTGACTGGTCAGCAGATTGACGCGCGGATCAAAGATCACCCGGCGATCAGACCATTTGTTCGGGTCGATTTTATCTTTTAAGCCCGGAAAACCGGTCATATTCCCGACCGGGAACAGGTCGTGGTACTCGAGCACCAGCGCAGTTGCAGCGCAGATGGCCGCGACGATTTTACCGCTGACGTGCATCTGACGGACTTTTTCCACCAGCAGCGGACTGTCACTGAAACAGGTTGCGCCGCCCAGCCCCCCGGGCAGCACGATCACGTCATGTTCGTCATCCGCAACATCCACCAGCGCAGTATCAGCCAGAATACGCACGCCGCGAGAACAGCGGATCTCCAGATTGCCATCGCCTGCGACGCTGGCGGTGGTCACGTTAATGCCCGCTCGCACCAGCAAATCAATCACGGTGACGGCTTCAATTTCTTCGCTACCAGGTGCCAGGCAGACCAGAACCGATGCGCTCATAATCGTTTTCCTTTCTCTTAATCTGTTCAAATAAACGGGTATTGACCGGCAGACTCAGGCCGAATTTTCGCCCGCGACGCAAGACATAGCCGGTGATGTAATCAATTTCGGTATGACGCTGACTGCGGATGTCCTGCAACATCGAGGAATGATTGGCCGAGGTGGAATCAATCACCTGATACACAAAACTGAGCAGCGATTCATTGTGAATTTCAACGCCTTCAATCGCCATCACCTGCGCCACTTCCTGACAGATCTGCTCAATCTGACCGGCATACGCCAGCAAATCGCCATTGGTGCAGTCGTATAACGCGGTCAGCGGATTGATGACACAGTTCACCGCCAGCTTGTTCCACAGCGACGGTTTAATGTTGTCATGCCACGCCACGTCGGGTAAGGCATTGTGCAGCGTGTCGGCCAGCGAACTCAGTGCCGCACCGCGCGGTGTCACCGGCCCGATGTGTGTCGCACCGGCCGCCACATGGACAATGGCGTTGCCTTCATGACGTGCCGCGTGGGTCGTGGCACCCTGTAAAATGGCCAGCCGGTTCGCCGGTAACTCATCAACGGTGCCCATGCCATTATGCAGCAATAATATGGCGCAATTATCATTGAGCATTGGCATCAGGGCGCTGACCGCGCCGGAAACCTGCCACGCCTTGAGCGTGACCAGCAGTAATTCGCTTTGTGCCAGATGTTCCGGGTCGTTAGTCGGCATATTGCGGTTGAAAGCCATGCCTTCCGGTGAGATCACGTTGACGGCACAAAAAGGCTGCGGAATACGCACCCAGCCCTGAACGTCGTGGCCTTGCTGATAAAGAGCAGAAAGCCAAAGTTGTCCCAGTGCACCGCAACCCAGTACTGTTATTTTCATTGTGCCTCCCGGGAGTTGTGGCGAAATCCGCCCACCAGACCGGTTGTAGAAAGAATATTCTGCTGTCCGGTTATCTTATTAGTATAGACATTTGTGCTGCGCATCACATTTTCACCTGCACTTTTTGACCATCGGGGCATTTTATGTTCGGTGCTTTGCTGTTGTTTGGCATCGACGGTTGAAGGCGGTATTATGCACGCCATATAACGTGCAATACAAAAACTACAGGGAGAAGCGATTATGCCGTCTTTTGACATTGTTTCCGAAATCGACATGCAGGAAGTGCGCAATGCCGTGGAAAATGCCAGCCGTGAACTGCAAACCCGCTGGGATTTCCGCAACATTCCTGCCAGCTTCGATCTCAATGAGAAAAACGAGAGCATCAAAGTGGCCAGCGAATCAGATTTTCAGGTAAACCAGCTGGTCGATATTCTGCGTGAGAAACTGGCCAAACGGGGTATTGAAGGCGGGGCGCTGGAAATTCCTGAGCAGATGGATCACAGCGGTAAAACCTACAGCGTTGACGCCAAACTGCATTCCGGCATTGAATCCGCGCTGGCGAAGAAAATCGTCAAGCTGATTAAAGACAGTAAAATCAAAGTGCAGGCGCAGGTGCAGGGCGACGAAGTGCGCGTCACCGGTAAAGCGCGTGATGATTTGCAGGCCGTGATGGCGCTGGTTAAGAAAGGTGATCTTGGCCAGCCCTTCCAGTTCAAGAATTTCCGCGACTAAATAGCCTTCGTTCTTTGAACGGCAGATGCGTTGGCTGCATTCAGTAACCCGAATCACTTACTCCAGTAAGCTCATCGGGTTCCTTCATTTGCCGCCTTCCTGCAGCTCAAATTACTTGGCTCTTTGCAATTAAGATCGGGACGCAAATGCGTCCCTTTTTTATGGCGGTTACTTCCGTTGGCGCAGTCTTTTCACCAGTTCGAAGTCTTTAAAGTAAACCGGTTTATCATGCTGCATCGACAGATTTCCGGCGATACCGGTCAGGATCGACATCGCTCCGGCGCGGTGATCGGCGGCGCGTTGTAACGGATCGTGTTTACGTTCGCCAAACAGATCCTCCAGCATGGCGTTATCGCCGCCGCCGTGACCGCCTTCTCCCAGCTGGAATTCGGCCTTCCAGGGTTCGGCAAATAACGGATAAACGGTGATTTCAGCTTTCTCAATGCTGCCTTCGTTTTCGCGTTTACCCCCGGCATTCACGTAAGACATCTCGACGATTTTCATTTCAATGCGGCCCCGGGTGCCGTTGAATACCACGTTCAGGCCTTCCCACGGCAGATAGGCGTTCAGCGAATAGGTCAGCTGCACTTTGTTCTGATATTTCACCAGCACTGAGAGCGTGTCCTCAATACTGATACCGTCGCTGAATACGCTCTGATCACGGAAGTAGTTATCTTCATGCTCCGCATCCAGATACAGCGCTTTGAGCTGGGCGTTATCGGCCATATGCAGAGCAAACGGATCGTTCTGTGCCTGCGGATAACAATGCGCCCGTGGATAAAACTGAGTGACGCCCCGCTTCTCGGCATTCTCTTTACCGTAAAAACGCAGATCGCCCTGGGCATAGACTTTCTCCGGCGTGCTGTTGAGCCAGAAATTCATCAGGTCAAAATGATGGGTGGATTTATGCACCAGCAGACCGCCGGAATTTCGTTTTTCGCGGTGCCAGCGGCGGAAATAATCGGCGCCATGTTCGGTATTCAGCAGCCATTCAAAATGCACGGAAAGCACTTCCCCAATGGTGTCCTGCATCAGCAGTTCGCGCATTTTGCTGTGATGCGGGGCGTAGCGGTAATTGAACGCTACCCGCACCTGATAGCCGGTGGCATCGACGGCATCGAGAATGCGCAAAGCTCGCGGCTCATCAATGGTCATCGGTTTTTCAGTAATGACGTCGCAACCGGCGTGCAGGGCGCGAACGATGTAATCGTCATGCGTGCGATCCATGCTGGTGACAATCACGATATCGGGTTTAGTTTCATCGAGCATCGCATTGAAATCAGTCGCTTTCCAGGTGGATACCGGGGCGACGCCGTTCTGCTCCAGTTGCCGGTTCGCATAATCCATTCGCGTCTGGTTTGTATCACAGAAGGCCACAAATTTTGCGTTGTGGCGGTACTTGCCGGTGATCGCTTCAATGTATAAACCCGAGCGTCCGCCGGTGCCAACGAGAGCATATGTTTTCATGAGATCCTCAAAAGGCCCGAAAGCCGTCATCACTGACAAAAATTTTTGTTAAGGAATTCCTGAGGATAATGATTATTGAGGTTTTTTAAGTGAGGGAGGTCACGCGGTGGGGATAAAAATGAAACGCTGTGCCAGTTTCCCGGTACAGCGTTTTTAAGCAGGGAGATGTCAGGCGGCGCTGACCAGTTGCTCGAGTGCTTTGCGGTTGGTCTGTTTGGTATCTACTTTCACATAGGCACTGAATTCTTCCGGTACGACAACCGCTTCTGCCACGCCCGGCTGGGCGAGAATGCGCGCCTGCAGGGCGGAATCTTTCACTGCCAGCTCAGATAACGTGATACGCAGACTGCTGACATACGGCGGTTCGGTCATGGTGGAACTGACCAGCAGCCAGACCATGGCAATCGCCGCACACACCAGGAATACCGCACCGGCACCGGCGTGACCGTAGACGTAACCGCCCAAGCTGCCGCCAATCGCTACGCCGATAAACTGGCTGGTGGAGTAAAGCCCCATCGCCGTGCCTTTGTAGCCCGCAGGCGATTCTTTACTGATAAGCGAAGGCAGAATCGCTTCCATCACATTGAAGGCCAGGAAGAACAGCTGAATACCGGCAATCACGGCCCATAAATGCAGACCCGCTGCCCACAGCACGACTTCTGCCAGCAGCAACACCACCACGCAGCCCATGAAAACCTGCTTCATGTGACGCTTTTTCTCGGCGTAGATAATCACCGGGATCACCGCGACGAATGACGTCAGCATGGTGATCAGATACACGCGCCAGTGCTCACTCGGCGGGAAGCCCGCGTGTTCCATGACTTGCGGTAACACCACGAAGCTCGACATCAGCAATACGTGCAGACATAAAATGCCGAAATTCAGCTTCAGCAATTTGGGGTTGCCCATCACTTTGCCGAAACTGCCTTTTACCATGCTCGATTCACGGTTCAGGATATGCGTGGCAGGGGAGGGGACCACGGCGACGGTAATGATGATGCCGAGAATGGTCAGCGCGGCGATTGCCCAGAACAGGGCGTGTAAACCCCAGGCGTGGGTAATGATCGGGCCGAGCACCATCGCAATCGCAAAGGTAATACCGAAACTGATACCGATAAACGCCATCGCTTTGGTGCGGTTTTGTTCGCGGGTCAGGTCAGAAAGCAGGGCCATCACGGCGGCAGCAATCGCGCCGGAGCCTTGCAGGGCACGACCAATGATCACGCCCCAGATAGAGTCGGTGGAAGCAGCCACAATGCTGCCGATGCAGAAGATGACCAGACCGAAGACGATTAGTGGTTTGCGGCCAACGCGGTCAGAAAGCAGTCCAAATGGGATCTGGAAAACAGCCTGTGCCAGCCCGTAAATGCCGATGGCGATGCCGATAAGCGTTTCGCTGGCGCCGGATAATTTCATGCCATAGGTGGTCAGCACCGGCAGAACCATGAACATGCCAAGCATGCGCAAAGAAAATACTGTCCCTAGTCCCCATGTCGCCCGACTTTCCTGCGGGGTCATCTGGTTATCGTTCACATTACTACCTCAAAATAACAATCCGACATTTTAATGATTAAGCCGGTCTGGGTAAAACGATGGATCTTTAGCAGATATTACGGGATTTGCCCGTGAGACGGAGCAAAAGAAAAGGCCAGTATTGCTACTGGCCTTTAGCTGTGATCTCAGTGAGTTACACTGGAAGTTTGCGTTACCAAACGTAGGTCAGCAACGATGTCGGTGCAGAATTAAAATCCACGGACATCATGAAGCTCAGCGACATGATCGTGATGATGGAGAAACCAAACAGTTTTCTCGCCCACAACACGTCGTTTTCCGTTTTGTAACCCTTCAGTGCCATACCCAGCCACCAGATACTGACAGCAGCGGCAACAATCAGGTATTTGTAACCTGCGTAACCGCTCAGGGTCAG
This sequence comes from Rahnella victoriana, assembly GCF_021276285.1. Lineage (NCBI taxonomy): Bacteria > Pseudomonadati > Pseudomonadota > Gammaproteobacteria > Enterobacterales > Yersiniaceae > Rahnella > Rahnella victoriana. The sequence goes on along the minus strand of NZ_CP089919.1, from coordinate 512,242 downwards.
CATCAGTGTCGCAATCATAAACGCCAGGATGTAGACGATAATATGATGCTTGGCGACGGAGATGCCTTTAACCACTGGCAGAACCGGGATGCCTGCTGCCTGATAATCTTTGAAGCGGAAGATGGCAATCGCGTACGAATGCGGCATCTGCCACAGGCTGAAAATCAGAAGCAGGATCAGCGCACCGGTATCGAACTGGCCTGAAACGGCACAGTAACCAATAACCGGTGGCGCTGCGCCAGACAAGCTGCCGATCAACGTGCCGTATACCGAGTTGCGTTTCATGTACAGGCTGTAAACGCCGACATAAACCACAAAGCCCATCACTGCCAGCCACATGGCCAGCGGATTTGCTCCGATATACAACAGCGCAAAGCCTGCAATACCCAGAAGGGTCGCATAAACCAGGCTTGTTTTCGGCGGAATAAGCCCTTTCACCAGGACCCGGTTCTTCGTTCTTTCCATGATCCGGTCGATGTCGCGGTCGATAAAGTTGTTAAATACACAACCCGATGCGACAACCAGCGAAACACCCACCAAAGTGGCGAGAAAGAGTGGGAAGTCGATGCTGCCTTTGGCAGCAAGGAGAAATCCCCCGATGACAGAAATTAAGTTGCCGAAAATAATTCCTGGTTTCGTTACTTGCAGGTATTGCTTAATCATCACGTGCAGCTCGGCTCTTTAACTGACCATCATATTGAGGTTGAGGTTATACATAATCCACAATGAGCCCACAACGACGATAAAGATAATCACAGCGGTGAACAGAAGTGCCACCAGGTTCCAGCGCTCTTCCGACGACGTATTCATGTGCAGGAAGAACACCAGATGGACAACGATCTGGATGATTGCGGACGCAACCACGGTACCCAGGATCAGTGAATGTGATGCCGTGTCGGTCATGACCATGGCAAACGGGATCACCGTCAGGATAACCGACAAGATGAAGCCAATCGCGTATGACTTCAGGCTGCCGTGGCTTGCGCCACCATGGGAAGTAGCAGAATGACTCATTACATCGCTCCCATCAGATAAACAACGGTAAACACGCAGATCCACACCACGTCCAGGAAGTGCCAGAAGAGGCTCAGACACATCAGACGGGTTTTGTTGACTTCAGTCAGACCGCGACGTGAAACCTGAACCATCATGGTCAGGATCCAAATCAGACCACAGGTCACGTGCAGACCGTGGGTGGCGACCAGCGCAAAGAAGCCAGACAGGAAACCACTGCGCTGCGGGCCATAGCCTTCAGCAATCAGGTGATGGAATTCATAGAGTTCCATCCCGATGAAGCCTAAACCGAACAGGAAAGTCAGGAACAACCAGCCGTTAACCGCAGCTTTGTTGCCTTTGTTCATGCCCAGCATCGCAAAGCCGTAAGTGATACTACTGAACAGCAGGCAGAAGGTTTCTACCAGCACGAACGGCAGTTCAAAAATGTCTTTACCAGAGGGACCGCCAGCGGTCCCGTTTACCAGTACTGCATAGGTTGCGAACAGGCTCGCGAACAAAATGCAGTCACTCATCAGGTAGATCCAGAAGCCGAAGACTTTGGTTGCACCTGCATCGTGGTGCCCATGCTCAGCATGGGCCTCATCGTGGTGAGTCAGAGTATCAGTTGCCATGTTTCACACCTGCTTTACGGATTTGTTCATAATGTTGGTTTTCAATACGTTCCACTTCTTCAACTGGCACGTAGTAATCAACATCTTCGTCGAAGCTTTTCGCAATCCAGGTCGCAGCCAGGGCAATGAAGCTCACTGCTGCCAGCCACCAGATATCCCAGATTAAGGCGAAACCACAAACCAGACTCAGCATAGCGATGATGAAACCGGCGCCGCTGTTACGTGGCATATGAATCGGTTCATATTTAGCAGGCTGCTTGTAAGCGGTACCTTTCTCTTTCATGTCCCAGAACTCATCACGGTCGTGAATTTGCGGCACGATAGCGAAGTTGTAGAACGGAGGAGGAGAAGAAGTTGACCACTCCAGAGTACGTGCGCCCCATGGGTCACCGGTCAGATCACGGTTCTGGTCGCGGTCGCGAACGGAAACGAAGATCATGATCAGCTGGCAGAGGATACCGCAGGCAATCAGTGCAGCACCGCATGCCGCAACAACCAGCAGCGGGTGGAACTCAGGATCGATGTTCTGGCTGACACGACGGGTCATGCCCATGAAGCCCAGTACGTACAGTGGCATGAACGCAACGAAGAAGCCGATGATCCAGAACCAGAATGAACGCACACCCCATTTTTCGTTCAGCGTGAAGCCGAAGGATTTAGGGAACCAGTAAGTCAGACCCGCGAAGCAACCGAAGACCACACCACCGATGATGACGTTGTGGAAGTGGGCAATCAGGAACAGGCTGTTGTGCAGCACGAAGTCAGCACCCGGCACCGCCAGCAGAACCCCGGTCATCCCACCCACAGAGAAGGTGATGATGAAGCCAACGGTCCACAGCATGGCTGCGTTCAGCGTGATACGACCCTGATACATGGTGAACAGCCAGTTGAAGATTTTTACCCCGGTCGGGATAGAAATGATCATCGTCATGATGCCGAAGAAGGCATTGACGTTTGCGCCTGAACCCATGGTGAAGAAGTGGTGCAACCAAACGATGAACGACAACACGGTGATGGCGATGGTTGCCCATACCAGCGAGGTGTAACCGAACAGACGTTTTTTGGAGAAGGTTGCGGTAACTTCTGAGAACACACCAAAGACTGGCAGAACCAAAATGTACACTTCCGGATGGCCCCAGGCCCAAATCAGGTTGATGTACATCATCATGTTGCCGCCCATATCATTCGTGAAGAAATGGGTGCCCAGATAACGGTCTAAAGTCAGCAGTGCAACAGTGACGGTCAGAATCGGGAAGGACACGATAATCAACACGTTGGTGCACAGTGCGGCCCAGGTAAATACCGGCATTTTCATCAGCGGCATACCAGGAGCGCGCATCTTCAGGATGGTCGCAAAGAAGTTAACACCGGTCAGCAAGGTCCCGACACCGGATATCTGGAGACTCCAGATCCAGTAATCTACCCCAACCCCCGGACTGTATTCCTTACCTGACAGTGGCGGATAGGCCAACCAGCCGGTCTGCGCGAATTCACCGACACCCAGAGAGATGTTGATCAATACAACCGCAGCGGCGGTAAACCAGAAGCTCACGTTATTCAGGAACGGGAACGCAACGTCGCGCGCACCGATTTGCAAAGGAACAACCACGTTCATCAGACCGATTACGAAAGGCATCGCCATGAAGAAGATCATGATCACGCCGTGCGCGGTAAAGATTTGGTCGTAGTGATGAGGAGGGAGGAAGCCCGGCTCGCCCGCAGAGGCAAGCACCTGCTGGCTACGCATCATGATCGCATCGGCAAAGCCACGCAGAAGCATGACGAAAGCCAGAATGATATACATGATACCTAATTTTTTGTGGTCGACGGAGGTCAGCCACTCGGTCCACAGATACTTCCACTTACCGAAATAGGTGATGCCGGCAACCACTGCCAGGCCACCGATAATAATCGCGGCAACTGTGACCATGATAATCGGTTCATGATACGGAACCGAATCAAGCGTTAATTTTCCGAACATCGTTTATTCCTCGGCTCCGGCTGCGTGAGACTGTCCACCCATATCCATGCCTTTCATGTCGCTGCCAGCAGGCATTGGCATGGTGTGACCTTCTGGCGCTGCCTTCATGTCATGCATGGAGTATTTGCCAATGATTTCTTTGAACAGGCCTGGTTTTGCAACAGAGAAGTATTCGACCGGGTTGTCGATACTCTGTGCAGCCAGTTTGTTAAAGTCATCAGTGGTGGCCAGCTGGTTCGGTGCGCTTTTCACTTTCGCTACCCAGGTGTCGAAATCGGCACGGGTTGGAGTCGCAATTGTGTTGAATTTCATACCTGAGAAGCCGCGGCCGCTGAAGCTTGCTGAGATGCCTTTATACGTACCCGCTTCATTTGCAATCAAATGCAGCTGAGTTTGCATACCGGCCATCGCATAAATCTGCCCGCCTAACTGAGGAATAAAGAACGAGTTCATCACAGAGTCTGAAGTGACTTTGAACTGAACCGGCACATCTTTAGGAATGACGAGTTCGTTAACGGTCGCGATGCCCTGTTCCGGATAAATGAACAACCATTTCCAGTCCAGAGAAACGACTTCAACCGTCATCGGTTTTTCGTCAGTCACGATAGGCTTGAACGGATCAAGCGAGTGGGTGGTTTTCCAGGTAATCGTTGCCAGAATGGCAATGATAATAATTGGAACTGTCCAGACGACGGCTTCAATTTTGTTGGAGTGGGACCAATCAGGACTGTATTTTGCTTTTGTGTTGGAAGCACGATACTTCCACGCAAAGGCAAACGCCATGATAATAACTGGTATAACAACGATCAGCATTAAACCGATCGCCGTTAAAATCAGCGTTCTCTGCTCAAGTCCAATTGCTCCCTTGGGATCCATCAATGCCGTATTGCAACCGCTCAACATTACCGCGGAGGCAAATAAGGACAACATCCCAATACTTTTATTGTATTTCTTAAGTCTCATCTAACGACCTCAATAACTAGGGCTCTATTGTCGCTTCAGGTGTGCGGGCATTTTACGGGAAGGTTGCAGGACTGTAAACACGCTTAAACAAGTGTCAAAGCGCTGTTGACACTTTATGTTAACGCAGTCACACATGTCACGGATCGTGACAATTTACAGTGGGCAACAATATGTTGCGTATAGATTTTTTTCTATAGTGATGAAAAACAAGGGGTGACAGATTTTGACATTATTATTGTCGTTCGTTATCTCAGCGATAGGTTTAATTAATGTTAAATTAATGTAGAAATCAGGTGAAATAAAACGCACCGAAAGCGCGAAAGAAAAATCATCGCGGAAAATATTATTTTTTCTGAATTTAATTTAGTGAGCGATATTTATAGATCATTTGTTAAATCGAATGCGCCATTCATTTTCACATGAATGGCGATAAATCAGGAACGTGCGGTCCGTCGCAGTGATAAAAAGTCGAGCAGACTGCCTAAAATAACACCAGCAAGACAAATCAATGCGCCCGTTTCAAGCAATGCCGTGGCCAGACTTTGCCATGACGCCCAGCCAAGGCTGTCCACAACCAGAGTAATCAGCCAGAGCACCAGCAGTAAGCTGCCCGTCAGCATGCAACGTAACGCCCAGCGATACGGGGTGGCGAAGTGGATGCGCGGCAGGAAACTGTCGGTTTTCTGAGTGTATTCCAGCGTCTGACGGCAAACCGCCAGCAGAAACAATCCGGGAATGGCCGCCACAATCGAGAAAAGGTAAAACCACGGCCAGCCATAGGCTTCCACAAACCATCCGGCAATCGGCCCGACGTACACGCGGCCCACGGCAGACAGTGCGGAGAGCAGGGCGAACTGGGTGGCAGAGAATGAACGGTTACATAACGTCATCAGTAACGCCACGAACGCCGCCGTCCCCATCCCGCCGCACAGGTTTTCGAAGAAAATCGCGGCGCCCATGGTGGTTAAATCTTTATCGGTGATGGCGAGGATCCAATAACCCGCATTGGACACGGCCTGCAAAATGCCAAACAGCATTAATGCGCGGAACAGACTCAGCCGCTGCATTAACATGCCGCCAAACAATGCGCCGATGATGGTCGCCATCAGCCCCAGTGTTTTGTTCACCAGTCCCACTTCCCCAGCATCAAACCCGACGCCACGGATTAAAAATGTGGTGCTCAGGCTGCCCGCAAAGGCGTCGCCCATTTTGTACATCACAATCAGCAGCAAAATCAGCCAGGCATTGTTACGGCCAAAAAAGTCTTTCAGCGGTGCGACGACGGCCATTTCAATAGTACGCGGCGCAGGTTGCGAGTTTTCCGGCTCCGGTGACAGCAGGGTGGCGAAAACGCCCATCAGCATTAACACGGCCATCAGCCAGTACATGTGCTGCCAGCCGAGGTAACGGTCAGCCAGCCATAACGCCAGTCCGCCCGAAACCAGCATCGCCAGACGGTAACCCAGTACCGAGACGGCAGCCCCGTTCCCGCGTTCTTCCGGTGGCAGTAAATCGGTTTTATAGGCATCGAAAACGATGTCCTGCGACGCCGAGGCGAAGGCAATCAGCACGGCCAGTGCCGCCAGCCAGAATAAGTCTTTTGACGGATCCATGAATCCCATGGCGAAAATCGCCATGACCAGTAACAACTGCGTCAGGATCAGCCAGCCGCGACGGCGTCCGAGAAAAGAGGGCGTGTAGCGGTCCATCATCGGCGACCACAGGAACTTGAACACATAAGCCTGACCCACCAGCGAAAAAATGCCGATGGTTTTCAGATCGACATTTTCGACCGTCATCCACGCCTGCAATGTGCCGGAGGTCAGCGCCAGAGGTAAACCGGAAGCGAAGCCAAGAAGCAGTAAAATGACCGTATTGCGTTGCGTGAAAATTTTAAAGTACTGACTGATCATGAAGATTGTGTTCCTGCGAACCGGTGAGAGAGTGACGCATACACATAATAAAGGAAGGGAGACAGATCGGGAAAGCGAATCACTGGCTTAAAAAAGCATTCTGCCCGGACGAGCCGGGCAGAATTCATCATGCAAACTTCAGCCGAACTTAACGGGCGTTCGCTTTAATGAAGTCACTGATGCTGGTGTCTGACGCCATGTCACTGATGACATCGCCCAGCGTGGTGTTAACCGCGTTGGTGATTTTGGCGTTAGTTGCAGACAACGCGCCCTGAACGTTATATGTCGAGCGGTAGTTTTTCACCTGCTTGCTGCCGTTTTGAGCCGACGCGATGATGGAGATATCGGCTTTGGTGGTGATGTTGTAACGCAGATTGCCTTCCTGAACGTCTGCATACAGGTTGTTCACGACGATTTGCAGATCGACTGCACCGTCAGCACCGATCATATAGCCACGGGCGGTCATTTGTTTTTCCAGAGATTCCTGCAACAGGAAACGCAGATCGCGTGATGGCGTCAGGGAAATCAGCTGACCGTCGCGGTTCACTTTTGCCAGTGCCTGATCCTGACGCTGGTCAGCACCGTTGATGCTGATGGTGATGCCCTGCAGGGTAGGGTCCTGTGAAGGCAGGACAATTTTCGGCGAAACGTCCAGGGTGTTGGTGCTGGTGGCGCAACCGGCCAGCATGAACATGGCCAGAACGGGGAATAGAATTTTCTTCAGCATGTGTATTTTCTCAATATTAATAAGGGAATAGTGCTCAAAAATTTGCCGACATCATAACATTGCCATTTGCCGGGGGAAGTCCCAACAATCTGGAAAAGCGTGTTTTTCGCGTTTTTTTTCAGCAAAGTCGCAGTAAAGCTGCAGGCCGCTGCGGTCAGCCGTAGCGAAGCGGCACTTTCTTTGACAGACTGAGCGGCATTTTTATCAATCCGCAGCAGAAATTTATTGTTCTGGCGTGCGAAGAATCTGGAAAGCAGCCTATCATTATAAAGAGATAGGTGTACCAGACAGGCGCAGTTCTCTGCTGATGCGGTGTAAGGAGATTGCTATGATTCGTGAGCAAATAGAAGCAAAATTAGTTGAGGCATTCGAACCTGCGTTTCTGGAAGTGACTGACGAAAGCTATCGTCATAATGTCCCGGCAGGCTCCGAGAGCCATTTTAAAGTGGTCATGGTGTCCGATAAGTTTATCGGGGAACGTTTCCTGGCGCGCCATCGCGCCATCTATGGGAGATTAACCGAAGAGCTGGCTGGCAGCGTGCATGCTCTGGCATTGCATACTTACACCCTGAAAGAATGGGAAGGCTTACAGGACACGGTTCCGGCCTCTCCACCTTGTCGCGGCGCAGGCACGTTGGCCTGATCGTCGCGATCTGTTTCACAAAAGGCATAAATATCGCCGTTTGACACGGTAACACTGGAACTTTCCTTGTCTAATGCGGTATTAGTAGATGCGAATTTCAAGAAACGGCCTGCGGGCCGTTTTTGTTTTTCTTCTGACGGACTGACGGTAAGAGGTTTATGCCTCTGAATGGCCGCATTTTTCGAAGGATCGAGTCCCGTGTGAGTTTCCTCCCGCGCAACAGATACCGTCCTCGACTCAATGCCCATGCGCCGCTATAATGTCGCGTCTAATTTTTCCGGAATGGTTTCGGACGCTCTCGAATACAGGGCTACGTTCTGATACAGAACTGTCCCGGTTCTTAGAAGTCGTTTTCAAGGTAAGTTTGCGCTCATCTTGAGAACGACTTCTGGAGTTGACCGAGCACTGTGATTTTTTTTTGAGGTAACAAGATGCAAGTTTCTGTTGAAACCACTCAAGGCCTTGGGCGCCGCGTAACGATTACTGTTCCTGCTGAAAGCATTGAAAAAGCAGTGAGCAGTGAACTGATCAACGTCTCTAAAAAAGTACGTATTGACGGCTTCCGTAAAGGCAAAGTACCAAGCCACATCATCGAACAGCGTTACGGCGCGTCAGTACGTCAGGACGTACTGGGTGATCTGATGCAACGCAATTTCGTTGATGCGATCATCAAAGAAAAAATCAATCCAGCTGGCGCACCTAACTACATCCCGGGTGAGTACAAGCAGGGTGAAGACTTCAACTTCTCCGTAGAATTTGAAGTGTACCCGGAAGTTGAGCTGAAAGATCTGGAAAACATCGAAGTTGAAAAACCTGTCGTTGAAGTGAACGACGCTGATGTTGATACCATGCTGGAAACTCTGCGTAAGCAACAAGCTGACTGGAAAGAAACTGACGCTGCAGCGACTGCTGAAGATCGCGTGACCGTTGATTTCTCCGGTTCTATCGACGGTGAAGAATTCGAAGGCGGTAAAGCCTCTGATTTCGTACTGGCTATGGGCCAGGGCCGCATGATCCCAGGCTTCGAAGAAGGTCTGGTCGGTCACAAAGCCGGTGAAGAATTCACCATCGACGTAAACTTCCCTGAAGATTACCACGCTGAAAATCTGAAAGGTAAAGCGGCTAAGTTCGCGATTACTTTGAAGAAAGTTGAAGTGCGTGAACTGCCAGAACTGACACCTGAATTCATCAAACGTTTCGGCGTGGCTGATGGGTCTGTTGAAGGTCTGCGTGCTGAAGTGCGTAAAAACATGGAGCGCGAACTGAAAGGTGCTGTTCGTAACCGCATCAAAACTCAGGCTATCGACGGTCTGGTCAGCGCTAACGAAATCGACGTGCCATCTGCACTGATCGACGGCGAAATTGATGTGCTGCGTCGTCAGGCTGCACAACGTTTTGGCGGCAACGAAAAACAAGCGCTGGAACTGCCACGCGAATTGTTCGAAGAGCAAGCTAAACGTCGCGTCGTTGTAGGTCTGCTGCTGGGTGAAGTGATCAGCCAGCACGAACTGAAAGCTGATGAAGATCGCGTTAAAGCGCTGATCGAAGAAATGGCTTCTGCGTACGAAGATCCACAGGAAGTTGTTGAGTTCTACAGCAAAAATAAAGAGCTGATGAACAACATGCGTAACGTCGCGCTGGAAGAACAAGCGGTCGAAACTCTGTTGTCTAAAGCAAAAGTGACTGAAAAAGCCACGACCTTTACTGAACTGATGAACCAGACTCAACCTGCATAATTGATTTGCACGTTGCTGAACCTGTTTACAGGTTTGCTTCCCAAGCCCGCAGTTTTTACTGCGGGCTTTTTATTTCCTGAAAATCAGGTATTTTTTGTTTTTGGCTGTTGTTTTTGCACTATATTTATCACTATAAGGCACAGCCCACGTAGAAACCGTTCACTGACCCCCTCAATATGGCGTATCTCGCTATTTTGGGGAGTGTATGAAAAAGAAATATCCCTGCAGGCTTGAAAAAGGGGGCTAAATCCCCCAATTGATAAGAACGATCCCAGGTAAATTTGTAGTTAAAATCTGACTGATAAAGACCGTCAGGCGTGTAAATGGCGACTTGGCCGCTTGAGCATAGTCATGTGTGCCTATCTCAAGTAGAATCGGTTTTAAAGAGCGCCAAACAGAATCTATTAGGAGACGGTTATGTCATACAGTGGTGAAAGAGAGCAATTTGCACCAAACATGGCGTTGGTACCCATGGTGGTTGAGCAAACTTCACGGGGCGAGCGTTCATACGACATCTTCTCCCGTCTGCTTAAGGAACGTATCATCTTCCTGACCGGCCAGGTTGAAGACCATATGGCTAACCTGATTGTTGCCCAGATGCTGTTCCTGGAAGCAGAGAGCCCGGAAAAAGACATTTACCTGTACATCAACTCACCAGGTGGCGTGATCACTGCCGGGATGTCGATTTACGACACCATGCAGTTCATCAAACCGGATGTCAGCACCATTTGTATGGGGCAGGCATGTTCAATGGGGGCATTCCTGTTGACCGCTGGCGCAGAAGGCAAACGCTTCTGTCTGCCGAATTCACGGGTGATGATCCACCAGCCACTGGGTGGTTTCCAGGGGCAGGCGACGGATATTGAGATCCACGCCAAAGAAATCCTGAAAGTGAAATCTCGTATGAATGAGTTGATGGCGAAACATACGGGCAAAACTCTTGAAGAAATAGAGCGTGACACTGAGCGCGACCGTTTCCTGTCTGCTGATGAGGCTGTACAGTACGGTTTAGTGGACTCCGTATTTACCCATCGCGCCTGACGGCTTATTTCTGCCGGGCTGATGGTCTATAGTTATACTCATACGGACGTCTCAGAGGCAGAGCCTGGATCCTGATGGCTCTGCCAGCAATGAGTAATAACAGGAATGAACAGACATCAGCCAACCATGCGGCTGTTGTGTAATATGGTCGTGCCGTGGTGTTATTGTTACGCTGCGGGACTGATACTAGAGAAGAGGTTTACTGATGACAGATAAGCGCAAAGACGGTTCAGGAAAGCTGCTGTACTGCTCTTTTTGCGGCAAAAGCCAGCATGAAGTGCGTAAGCTGATTGCCGGGCCGTCAGTGTATATCTGCGATGAATGTGTCGACTTATGTAATGACATTATTCGCGAAGAGATCAAAGAAGTCGCGCCACACCGTGAACGCAGTGCCTTACCGACGCCGCATGAAATTCGTCAGCACCTTGACGATTATGTTATCGGTCAGGAACCGGCGAAGAAAGTGCTGGCCGTGGCGGTCTACAACCACTACAAGCGCCTGCGTAATGGCGATACCAGCAACGGTATCGAATTAGGCAAGAGCAACATTCTGCTGATCGGGCCGACCGGTAGCGGTAAAACGCTGCTGGCTGAAACCCTGGCGCGTTTCCTGGATGTGCCCTTCACGATGGCCGATGCCACCACGCTGACCGAAGCCGGTTATGTGGGTGAAGACGTTGAAAACATCATTCAGAAACTGCTGCAGAAATGTGATTACGACGTTCAGAAAGCGCAACGCGGTATTGTTTACATTGATGAAATCGACAAGATTTCCCGCAAGTCTGACAACCCATCGATCACCCGTGATGTGTCCGGTGAAGGTGTCCAGCAGGCGCTGCTGAAACTGATTGAAGGCACCGTGGCTGCCGTTCCTCCGCAAGGTGGACGTAAGCACCCGCAGCAGGAATTCCTGCAGGTTGATACGTCGAAAATCCTGTTTATCTGTGGCGGCGCGTTTGCCGGTCTGGATAAAGTGATTGGTCAGCGTATCAACACGAATACCGGCATCGGTTTCGGTGCTGAAGTGAAAGGCAAAGAGCAGAAAGCGACGGAAGGTCAGTTACTTGCGCAAGCTGAGCCAGAAGATTTGATCAAGTTTGGTCTGATCCCTGAGTTCATCGGTCGTCTGCCAGTGGTCGCGACCCTGAGTGAACTGAACGAAGAAGCACTGATTCAAATTCTGAAAGAGCCGAAAAATGCCCTGACTAAGCAATATCAGGCATTGTTCAATCTGGAAGGCGTTGAACTGGAATTCCGTGATGAAGCGCTGACGGCGATCGCCAAAAAAGCCATGGTCCGTAAAACCGGTGCCCGTGGTCTGCGTTCGATCGTAGAAGCCGCATTGCTGGACACGATGTATGATCTGCCGTCTCTCGAAGATGTCGAGAAAGTGGTAATTGATGAATCCGTGATTGCGGGTCAGTCAGAACCTCTGATGATTTATGGCAAACCGGAAGCTCAACAGGCATCTGGCGAATAATTAGCCAATCTATCCAGAGAGTTAGCCACGAAATGGGGGATTTAGTCCCCCATTTTTTTTTCGCACATTCTTATCGTTGAATGTCAGACATTCATCCCCATATACTCAGTTAACGACTTGCTGAAACCCGTCTGACTCGTGTTTCACGAGATTTCCTTAACCTGGCGGAAGCTAAACTAAGAGAGAGCTCTATGAACCCTGAGCGTTCTGAACGCATAGAAATCCCCGTATTGCCTCTGCGCGATGTGGTGGTTTATCCGCACATGGTGATCCCGTTGTTTGTTGGCAGGGAAAAATCGATTCGGTGCCTCGAAGCCGCGATGGATCACGACAAAAAAATCATGCTGGTGGCGCAGAAAGAAGCCTCAACAGATGAGCCGGGCGTTAATGATCTCTTCTCCGTGGGTACGGTTGCCTCAATATTACAAATGCTGAAGCTCCCGGACGGCACGGTCAAAGTGCTGGTGGAAGGGTTACAACGCGCGCGCATTACGACACTTTCCGACAGTGGCGAGCATTTTGCTGCCCAGGCGGAATACCTTGAATCTCCGGCCGTGGATGAACGCGAGCAGGAAGTTCTGGTGCGTACGGCGATTAATCAGTTTGAAGGCTACATCAAACTGAACAAAAAAATCCCGCCGGAAGTGCTGACGTCCCTGAACAGCATTGAAGATGCTGCACGTCTGGCTGACACCATTGCCGCGCATATGCCATTGAAACTCGCTGACAAACAATCCGTGCTGGAAATGTTTGATATCACCGAGCGTCTGGAATATCTGATGGCGATGATGGAATCGGAAATCGACCTGTTACAGGTTGAGAAACGCATTCGTAATCGTGTCAAAAAACAGATGGAAAAAAGCCAGCGCGAGTACTATCTGAATGAGCAAATGAAAGCGATTCAGAAAGAACTGGGCGAGATGGACGATACGCCTGACGAGCATGAGGCGCTGAAACGCAAAATCGAAGCGGCCAAAATGCCGAAAGATGCGCGTGAAAAAACCGAAGCTGAGCTGCAAAAGCTGAAAATGATGTCGCCGATGTCCGCCGAGGCCACGGTTGTTCGTGGTTATATCGACTGGATGCTTCAGGTGCCGTGGAATGCCCGCAGCAAAGTGAAAAAGGACCTGCGCAAAGCACAGGAAGTTCTGGATACCGACCATTACGGTCTGGAGCGTGTCAAAGACCGCATTCTGGAATACCTCGCCGTGCAGAGCCGCGTCAGCAAAATTAAAGGGCCAATCCTGTGTCTGGTCGGGCCTCCGGGTGTGGGTAAAACCTCACTGGGTCAGTCAATCGCACGGGCGACGGGCCGTCAGTATGTGCGTATGGCGCTGGGTGGCGTACGTGATGAAGCGGAAATCCGCGGTCACCGTCGTACCTACATCGGTTCCATGCCAGGCAAACTGATCCAGAAAATGGCCAAAGTCGGGGTGAAAAACCCGCTGTTCCTGCTCGATGAAATCGACAAGATGTCATCGGATATGCGCGGTGATCCGGCTTCTGCTCTGCTGGAAGTGCTGGATCCGGAACAGAACGTGGCGTTCAACGATCACTATCTGGAAGTCGATTACGATCTGTCAGATGTGATGTTTGTGGCGACCTCGAACTCGATGAACATCCCGGCGCCGTTGCTGGACCGTATGGAAGTGATCCGTCTTTCCGGTTATACCGAAGACGAAAAACTGAACATCGCCAAACAGCATCTGTTGCCGAAACAGCTTGAACGCAATGCGCTCAAGAAGAACGAACTGACCGTTGATGACAGCGCGATTATCGGCATTATCCGTTTCTATACCCGTGAAGCGGGTGTGCGTAGTTTAGAACGTGAGTTGTCTAAACTTTGCCGAAAAGCAGTCAAACAATTGCTGATGGATAAAGACATCAAGCACATTGAAATCAACGGCGACAACCTGAAAGATTTCCTCGGCGTGCAGAAGGTCGATTATGGCCGTGCCGATACCGAAAACCGTGTGGGCCAGGTCACTGGTCTGGCGTGGACCGAAGTGGGCGGTGAATTGCTGACCATCGAAACGGCCTGCGTACCGGGCAAAGGTAAGCTGACTTACACCGGATCGTTGGGTGAAGTGATGCAGGAATCCATTCAGGCTGCACTGACCGTGGTACGTTCACGTGCGGACAAACTGGGCATCAACCCTGACTTCTACGAAAAACGTGATATTCACGTTCACGTACCGGAAGGGGCAACGCCGAAAGATGGTCCGAGTGCGGGTATCGCCATGTGTACGGCGCTGGTGTCTTGTCTGACCGGTAACCCGGTGCGTGCTGATGTCGCGATGACCGGTGAAATCACGCTGCGTGGTCTGGTTCTGCCCATTGGTGGTCTGAAGGAAAAACTGCTGGCGGCCCATCGTGGTGGCATCAAAGTGGTTCTGATCCCGGACGACAACAAACGTGATCTGGAAGAGATTCCGGCAAACGTGCTGGCTGATCTGGAGATCCACCCGGTTAAACGCATTGATGATGTTTTGAACATCGCATTGCAAAATCCGGCTTACGGCGCGTTGCCGGTGGCGGCAAAATAGTGACTTCAGCTTACACAGTTGAATAAAACTCAGGCTGGCAGGTGAAATCTCACTTGCCAGCTTTTTTTTGTGCCGTTAAGTTAGTCAACGGTCAGAGGGTTTCAGGCTGCTTTCAGTCGCTTGCATCGCCCTGACAAGATTGATATAACAGCAGCGCGGTCACGTCCGTAGGGAAAATGCGCCGTGATGAACGAATTTTAAGAGGGGATGATAAGAGTGAATAAGTCACAATTGATCGACAAAATTGCTGCCGGTGCTGATATTTCTAAAGCCGCAGCGGGACGTGTTTTAGATGCTGTTCTTGCATCTGTCACTGACACCCTGAAAGCGGGGGATGAAGTAGCTCTGGTTGGTTTCGGTACTTTCTCCGTGCGTGAGCGTTCAGCACGTACCGGTCGTAACCCACAGACCGGCAAAGAAATCAGTATTGCAGCGGCTAAAGTACCTGGCTTCCGTGCAGGTAAAGCGCTGAAAGATGCCGTTAACGGTTAATTACCCGCAGACTGACGTCGAAACTGTGTGACAGGCATCACTGATGCTTTCTCACTCAGGTCTGGTTGTTAAACAATAACCTGACGTCATCGGGCTGGTAAGGTAAGATACAAGGCGCATCGAAAACGGTGCGCTTTTTTTATTACAGCGGAGTGTTGCCACACTATGATGGACAATTTACGCGCGGCCGCCAATCACGTCGTGCTCAAAATCATTCTGGCCCTGATTATTCTGTCCTTTATTTTGACAGGGGTGGGCAACTACCTGATCGGCGGTTCAGGCGACTATGCAGCGAAAGTGAATGGTCAGGAAATAGGACGTGCTCAGCTGGAACAGGCAGTGCAAAACCAGCGCAGCCGGTTGCAGCAGCAGCTTGGAGATCAATTCTCTGCGCTGGCGGGCAGCGAAGGCTATATGCAGCAGTTACGCCAGGAATCCCTGAGCAACCTGATTGACGTCACTTTGCTGGATCAGTATTCCAAAAAATTAGGCATCACCGTCAGCGATCAGCAGATCAAAGACGCGATTTTTGCCACCCCTCAATTCCAGACTGATGGTCGTTTCGATAACACCAAATATCTGCAAAGTATCCAGGGTATGGGTTACACCGCCGATAATTTTGCGCAGTTAATGAAGCAGCAGCTAATCAGTCAGCAGCTTGAGCAAGCCTACGGCCAGTCTGATTTCGTTCTGCCAGTGGAAAGCAAATCACTGGGTGCGTTGATCCTGCAAAGCCGTGACGTGCAGACAGCCACGCTGGATACCGCAGCGTTAGCCGCTAAACAGCAGGTAACGGATGCTGAATTGCAGGCCTTCTACGACCAGAACAAAAACAGTTTCCTCACGCCTGAACAGGTGAAAGTCAGCTACATCGAAATGGATGCGGCGGCGATGCAGGGCAAAACTGAGGTGACTGATGCGGATATCAGCGCGTATTACGACCAGCATAAAAGCGAGTTCGGCCAGCCTGAACGCCGTCGCTACAGCGTGATCGTCCTGAAATCTCAGGCCGATGCTGACGCCGTGGTTGCCGAGCTGAAAAAAGGAACCGACTTTGCTGAACTGGCCAAAACCAAATCGACCGATACGCTGAGTGCGAAGCAGGGCGGTGATCTGGGCTGGATGGAACCTGAGACGACGTTGCCAGAATTCAAAAACGCTAATCTGACCACCAAAGGTCAGGTTTCCGGTGTGATTAAGTCTGACAGCGGTTTCTTCATCCTGCGTCTTGATGACGTGACGCCTGAGCAGGTCAAACCGTTAGCTGATGTTCGCAACGCGATCACTGACAAGCTTAAGCAAGAGAAGTCACTGGATGCGTACTACGCGTTGCAACAGAAAGTCAGCGAAGCCGCGACCAATGACAACGAATCTCTGGCAACTGCCGAAGACGTAGCCGGTACGAAAGCGGTGCACACTGACTGGTTCTCACAGAATCAAATCCCGGCAGCAATCAACTTTAAACCGGTTGTGCAGGCGATTTTTGAAGGGGGGCTGATTGGTCAGGAAGGTTCTCCGGGCAGCAACTCCGACATCATCACTGTGGATGGTGATCGTGCGTTTGTCGTTCGTGTGGATGCACATAAAGCCGAAGGCGTTAAACCTTTCGCTGACGTGAAGGATCAGGTGACGACGCTGGTGAAAAACCGCAAGGCACAGGATCAGGCGCGTATGGACGGTGAGAAATTGCTGACCGCGCTGAAAGAAGGTAAAGGCGACGAGGCCATGAAAGCCGCCGGTCTGACCTTTGGCGACGTGCAGAAAGTGCAACGCAGCCAGCAGCCTTCTGCATTCGAAGAAAACGTCTACGCACTGCCGCACCCGCAGAAAGATAAACCGGTGTATGGTCTGACTCAGGACGACAAAGGTAACAGTATGCTGGTCAAACTGAACGCCGTGACGCCGGGTGTCATTCCTGAAGCCGATGCCGCACGTTTCAATCAGGAGATGCAACAGACCTCCTCGAATGTGACCTTTGATGCGCTGCTGACCAACCTGCGTCAGGAAGCGAAAATCAAATACGGTTCTGCTGCACAAAACCAGTAAACGCCGCAAAGTTTTGCAACGCGTTGCAACAAACAAAAGGCCGCTTTCGCGGCCTTTTCCATATCTGAAAGTTGCCCATTGTTCGCTTTTTCTGCCTGATGCACTCTCTCCGTGCTGTCAAACACATGGAGGATACAGCATGAAAAAATTAGGCATTACTTCACTCTCACTGGCTCTCGCGCTGGGACTTTCTACTCTGCCGGTTATGTTGCAGGCGGCACCGAATGCGAGCAGTACCGTGGCAACCACGACGGCTGCGCCGGCGACAACGGCCAGCAAAGTGGCCGGTCCGCAAGTGAAAAAGGAACAGCCGGTGGCGACTGATGAAGGTACGGTCAGTGTTAATACCGCCACGGCCGAGGAATTTGCCCAAGTCATGAACGGCGTCGGCATGAAAAAGGCGCAGGCCATTGTCAGCTACCGTGAAGAACTGGGGCAATTTACCGACATCGAACAGCTGCGGGAAGTGCCGGGAATTGGCGCGGCACTGTTTGAACGTAACAAGGACCGTCTGAAATTGTGACGGATGTCGCGGCGGTGATCCCTTAACGGTTGCCGCCGTTTTCTTCTGCTAATCTCTAAAGACATCTGACCAGTTTGGTTGTATGCCTCAGACGATTATCAGGAGTTTTTTAACGATTATGCATACGTTCATTAAAGTTCGCGGTTTCCACATCGATGTATATCAGCACGTTAACAACGCGCGTTATCTGGAGTTTCTTGAAACAGCGCGCTGGGAATGGCTCGATAATCAGTCAGGTTTCCAGTGGATGAGCCAGAACAAGATTGCTTTCATTGTGGTGAATATCAATATCAATTACCGCAAGCCGGCCGTGCTGGGCGATGTGTTGCGCATCGACAGCAGCCTGCAACAGTTAAACGGGCGCAGCGGTGTGCTGGAACAGGTCGTTACCTGTGAAGGCGATGTGGTCGCCGATGCGACGCTGACGTTCGTGTGTATTGATTTGCGTACACAAAAAGCACTGCCGCTGGAGGGAGAATTGCTGGAGCGGTTACGCGAACTGGAACTGGAAAACGATTAATGTTTTCGCGCACAGAGAATAAAACGGGCGGAGTGTTAGCCGCCCGTCACTGACTTCAGAAGGGGGTAATCAGCGCAGTCCGGTTTTCTTCTTCAGGCTGGCCATTACGCCCGTTTTATCCTGTTGATACTGTTGCAGACCATTGGCGCGTAAATGACAGGCTGCACATTCGCCACAACCATCACCGGCAATGCCGTTGTAGCAGGTCAGCGTTTGATGACGAACCAAATCCAGTTGCTGGTAATAATCGGCCAGTGCCCAGGTCTCGGCTTTATTCAGCCACATGAGCGGCGTTTCGAAACGAACATCACGCGCCAGACCCAGTGAAACCGCCGTATTCAGCGCCTTGACGAATTCATCGCGACAATCCGGATAGCCGGAGAAATCTGTTTCACAGACACCGGTGATCACCGCTTCTGCCTGGATCTGATAAGCATAGATAGCCGCCAGTGTCAGGAACAGAATATTACGGCCGGGAACGAACGTGCTTGGCAGACCGCCATTATTTTCGTCGCCGAAATTAGGAACAGGAATGTTATCGCGGGTCAGGCTGCTGACCGCCAGTTCGTTTAGCAACCCGACATCCAGTACTTTATGGGCACGCGCGCCCAGTTTCACTGACAACGTTTGGGCGATGTCAATTTCTGCACGGTGGCGCTGACCATAATCGAAAGTGACACAGTGGACTTCGTCATACTGCTTCAGAGCCTGAATCAGACAGGTTGTTGAGTCTTGTCCGCCGCTAAAAACCACCACTGCTCTTTTCATTCTGATTACCTGTTGTGTAAAACCATTGACTGAAATCCACTGCGCTCAGGGCAGCAAAACTGCCCTAATGGTACTTTCCTTTATCGCCAGAGTGTAGTGAAACAGCTCTTCAGGCACTTTCCGTTTGCAGGGGAGGAGGAACCCATGCCTGACAGAAATCAAACCAGCCCCAGGCAGTGAGTTGTACACCGCTGATGCGCGGCGGTGCGCTGACCTGATACTGATAGTTAAACAGAGGAGTGACGATGGCGGATTGCATCCACTGATAGAAATGTTCGCGCAGTTCGTCCGACCGGCGGTTCTCCTGCGGAATTTGCTGAATACGGGTCAGCCGTTTTTGCAGACGGGTATGCTCTTTTTCGCCCAGGATCCCCGGCCAGAGCGGATCCTGTTGCAGCCAGTTTTCCAGTGTGGCTTCCGGAGATTCACCAATCAGACGATCGCCAAGCAGCAGATCAGCGGACCCCAGCAATTCGCCGTCTTCCCAAAGGCGTCCGGCATGGTAAACCACCTCGAGTACGCAGCCTTCTTCTGCCAGTTTTTCCTGCAGCGCTTGTGCCACCAGTTCAAATTCAACCGGCGGATGAAACAGCAGTCTCAGTTTTTGTGGTAACGGAACATCAGCATCGTCATGTAAGGGGATCGGCCAGCCCGGCAGCATCTCCTTGCTGGCTTTCACCAGATCATGATCGATGGGTAAATTATCCAGCATGCCGCTGCGCTGGATTAAGCGGACAATTTTTTGCGCCTGAGAGGCGTTTAAAACACCGCGTTTCAGGTTGGCGGCGATATAGCAAAATCCCAGACTGGTGCTGCGTCTGACCGGCTTCACCCGCGATAATTCTTCCTGCTCACCCAGAATGATCCTCACCGGATGCTGGCAGCTGACGTTATTCTTCTGCGCAAACAGTTGCGGCGTGATCCAAAACTCAATGGCCGTCAGATAAGGATGCTGCAACGCGTACAGCGTGTGCTGTTCGAGCCTGACCAGTTCAGGGGAAAACGTCGTCAGCCGGAACGGCCCCGCGCCAATATGCGGATCATCAGGATGAGAAAGCAGACAATTGAGATCGGCAAAGCGGTGCGCCAGCCAGTAGTCTGGTTTATCAAGATCAAATTGCAGGCATAGCGCATGCGGCTGAGATATTTTGATCACTGACGCCAGATTGTGCTTAGCCCGCGGGAAATCCCGCAACTGTTGAAAACGGGTCATCAGTTGTGCTGTTTTCAAGGGTTCGCCGTTATGCCAGAACAGCTGACTGCGCAGAAAAAACTGCCAGGTTTTGCCGTTATTACTGATTTGCCAGTGATGAGCCAGATCCGGCTGAGGGGTCTGGTTCCCCGGAACAAAACGTGTCAGACCGGCATGAATGGTGTGCGCCAGATGCTGCTCGGCGCGGCCGGTCAGCGCCAGCGGATCCAATGACTGGAGCGGGCGGTAATAAGGGATGCGCAGCGTAGGGGCATCCTCCTGCCATTGCCCGCCAAGATGGGGAGAAAGCAGGGCATTCAGATGTGACGGATCCAACTGACTCAGCTGTAATGCGGCAGAGTGTTCCCCGTGGTTGAGCAAATCCTGCAGATAGGCGCCCCGTAATTCTTCCGGCGCTTTCAGGCAGCAAAGTGACGCACGTTTTCCCCGGCCAGCCTGCGACTGCCAGTCTATCCAGCCCGCATCCTGAAAATGAGACAGCAAGGTGCGGGTATGACGTTCACTGCAGCAGAAAATCTCCGCCAGTTCTGCCACGGTAAACTGCGCCGGAAGTTGTCCGGTTTTCAGGTAGAGACGCTGAAACTGATTGAGCCGGTTTTGCAGACGCACGGTAAATACGGAACCTCATTTTGCGGATGGATTAATCCGTTCAGCATATCTTACGTCTGGCGCGCTGGCTGAAGGTGAATCTGAAAGTGTGATCTAAAACCGGAACAGTATTCATAAACTGTTCACTATTAGTTCCGCAAATAGCAGTCCATACTTTGAACGTGAAAAACACCCCTGCTCAGAGAGAAAATATGTTCCGTTTAGCTGCATTTGATATGGATGGCACACTGCTTTTACCTGATCACACATTGGGCGAAAAAACGCTGGCGACGCTGAGACAGCTGGCGGAAAAGCCGGTGAAACTGACCTTTGCGACGGGCCGTCATTATCTCGAAATGAAAGATATTCTGGCGAATATCGGGCTGGATGGTTTTCTGATCACCGGTAACGGCACACGTATTCATGATTTGTCAGGCAACCGGCTGCATGCCAGTGATTTATCGGAAGATTGCGCGCATGAACTTCTGCATACCGTCTGGGATACGCCTGCAAGCCTGCATGTCTTCCGCGATGATGGCTGGTTCACCGCCCTCGACGACCCGGATTTGCTAATCCCGCATCAGTTCAGTGGCTTCCGCTATCAGTTGCAGGATCTGCGTTTATTGCCGGATTCGGGGAACAGCAAAGTTTGTTTCTGCGCTCCTCACGAAACCCTGCTGGCGCTGGTGCCTCAGCTTGAAGCGCACTTCGGCCCGCGGCTTGATTTGTGTTTTTCAGCGGCAGATTGTTTGGATGTTCAGCCCGCAGGCAGTAATAAAGGCAGCGCACTGGCGCTTCTAACCGCAGGTCTCGGGATAGAGATGGCCGAATGCATGGCATTCGGTGATGCGATGAATGACAAAGAAATGCTGGAAGGGGTCGGGATGGGGCTGATTATGGGCAACGCCTTACCGGCCTTAAAAGCCCAGTCGGCGCATCTACAAATTATCGGACATTGCCGCAATCAGGCTGTGTCTCACTTTTTGCAACACTGGCTGCACACTCCACACCTCACCTATTCCCCCGAATAAAAGGTATTGCAGCAAGCCGGGCCATTCTGTCCCGGCTTTTTTCCGTCATACTTCAAGCTGCTGATGCGCTGGCTGCGTTTGCTCACCCGAATCACTTAATCATGTAAGCTCATCGGGATTCACAAACTTGCCGCCTGCCTGCAACTCGAATTATTTTCGAAAAATATTAGTTAAGTCCTTCCAGTTGTGCAGCGTAACCCGAAATATCCCCGATATTGTTCGCCACCCAGGTGTCGTCAAAATAGGTATTCAGATACCGTTCGCCGCTGTCGCAAAGCAGGGTAACGATCGAACCGGTTTCGCCTTTCTCACGCATTTGTTTTGCCAGCTGTAACGCTCCCCACATATTGGTACCCGTGGAGCCGCCGACTTTGCGGCCCAGCACCTGCTCAAGCCAGCGAACGGTCGCGACACTGGCCGCATCAGGCACCTGCATCATGCTGTCGATGACGTCCGGGATAAATGAAGGTTCGGCGCGCGGACGGCCAATGCCCTCTATCCGGCTGCTGCACTGCGCGGTGACGCTGGCATTACGTTGCTGATAGTATTCGTAAAAGACCGAGTTTTCCGGATCTACCACCACCAGTTCAGTATCGTGCCCCAGATAGCGGATGTAACGTCCGAGTGTCGCAGAGGTTCCACCGGTACCGGCGCTCATCACCAGATAACGCGGTACAGGATGTGGCTCGCGAGACATCTGACGGAAAATACTGTCGGCAATATTGTTGTTTCCGCGCCAGTCGGTGGCACGCTCAGCATACGTAAACTGATCCATATAATGACCGTTTAGTTCTCTGGCGAGCTGTTCTGAAGCGGCATAGATTTGGCCGGAGTTTTCGACAAAATGACAGCGGCCGCCGTAAAACTCAATTTGCTGAATTTTGCGTGGCGCGGTGCAGGAAGGCATCACAGCAATAAAAGGCAGGCCAAGCAGACGTGCGAAATAGGCTTCAGAGATCGCGGTGCTGCCCGAAGAGGCTTCAATGATCGGCGTATTTTCGCGGATCCAGCCGTTACACAGGCCATATAAAAACAGTGAGCGCGCAAGACGGTGTTTCAGGCTGCCGGAAGGATGAGTGCTTTCATCCTTCAGATACAACGAAATCCCCGGGAAGTCGTTCAGCGCGAGACGAATCAAATGTGTATCGGCAGAACGTTGAAAATCAGCGTCGATTTCTTTAATCGCGTGGGTAACCCAGGCATTGCGCATGTTGCAGGCTCATGAAAGTGTTTTGATGAGAGTAAGAATAACGTAATCACCAGAGAAATAAGTTACTCTTTAGCCCATGAGATGCCGCTTTCGTAGCATTATTTTCTCCCGGAGTGCCTGATGGTAGATAAAACTGACCTCAAACTGTTATCCCTGCTGCAGCAAGACTGCACGCTGTCGCTCAATGAACTGGCCGAGGCTGTCAACCTCACCACCACGCCTTGCTGGAAACGCATTAAGCGTCTGGAAGATGACGGCATTATTTGCGGAAAGGTGGCATTACTTGATGGGGAAAAACTGGGGTTGAGCCTGACCGCATTCGTCCTGATTAAAACGCAACACCACAACAGCGAGTGGTATCAGCGATTTGTTCAGCAGGTCGAAGCCTTTCCGGAGGTGCTGGGTTTCTACCGGATGGCAGGGGAGTACGATTATTTGCTCCAGGTACAGGTCTCCGATATGAAAAGCTACGATAACTTTTACAAGCGACTTGTGAACGGCATTCCGGGACTGAACGATGTGACCTCCAGTTTTGCGATGGAACGCATTAAATCGACCACTGCATTGCCGATTTAATGCAAAAGTTGCAGTAAAAAGTTTCATCAGAAACGCCGGTTAAGTCTGGTATCCTTGTCATCCTGAAGAGTAAACGGGCCATTCAGATGCCCGTTTAACTCAATAAAATCATGAATTTTGGTATGGAAAACGCTGCGTGAGATTGTTTGCACAATTAGGCTGGTACTTCCGACGCGAATGGCGCCGGTATCTGGGTGCTGTAGCCTTACTGATCATTATCGCCGTTCTGCAATTGCTGCCCCCGAAACTGGTAGGCGTCATTATTGACGGCGTAACGTCAAAACAAATGTCTTACCGCGTGCTTTTTGCATGGCTCGGTCTGATGATCGGCACGGCCGTTGTCGTCTATCTGCTGCGTTACGTCTGGCGCGTGCTGTTATTCGGGGCGTCTTATCAGCTTGCGGTCGAACTGCGGCAGGATTTTTTCCGTCAGCTGAGCCGCCAGCATCCCGCTTTTTATCTGCGCCATCGTACCGGCGATTTGATCGCCCGTGCCACCAATGACGTGGATCGCGTGGTGTTTGCGGCCGGTGAGGGCGTGCTGACGCTGGTCGATTCTCTGGTTATGGGGCTGGCGGTACTGATCGTCATGGCAACGCAAATCAGCTGGGAACTGACCTTACTGTCACTGGTGCCGATGCCGGTGATGGCCATCATCATCAAGCGTTATGGCGACCAGTTGCATTCCCGCTTCAAAACCGCGCAGGCGGCGTTTTCGTCACTCAACGATCAGGCGCAGGAAAGCCTGACCAGCATCCGCATGATCAAAGCTTTTGGTCTGGAAAATCACCAGTCATCGCAATTTGCTGATGTGGCCGCAGATACCGGTGCGAAAAACATGCGGGTCGCCCGCGTTGATGCGCGTTTCGATCCGACAATTTATGTGTCCATCGGCATGGCAAACCTGTTGGCCATTGGCGGCGGTAGCTGGATGGTGGTCAACGGCCACCTGACCCTCGGTGAACTCACCAGTTTCGTGATGTACCTTGGCCTGATGATCTGGCCGATGCTGGCCCTTGCCTGGATGTTTAACATCGTGGAACGTGGCAGCGCGGCTTACAGTCGTATCCGCAGCCTGTTACAGGAAGCGCCGGCCGTCGCGGACGGCACCACACCACTACCGGCGGGGCGCGCGGTACTCGACGCGGATATCACCGGTTTCCATTATCCGGAGAACCGTCACGCAGCGTTAACCTCGGTTGCCTTTTCCCTGCAACCGGGGCAAATGCTGGGGTTATGCGGCCCGACGGGTTCCGGTAAAAGTACTTTGCTGGCTCTGCTGCAGCGCCAGTTTGATATGACCGAAGGCGAAGTGCGTTATCACGGGCTGTCCCTGAAAGAGATCCGCCTCGATGACTGGCGCGCCCGGCTGGCAGTGGTCAGCCAGACGCCGTTCCTGTTCTCTGACACCGTGGCGCAGAATATTGCGCTCGGAAGGCCGGAGGCCACGCAGGAAGAAATTGAAGAAGCGGCACGTCTTGCCAGTGTTCATGAAGACATTTTGCGTTTACCGCAGGGTTACGAAACGGAGGTCGGTGAGCGGGGCGTCATGCTTTCCGGCGGTCAGAAGCAACGTATTTCGATTGCGCGGGCGCTGTTGTTGAAAGCGGAAATCCTGATCCTGGATGATGCCTTATCCGCCGTCGATGGGCGTACTGAACACCAGATCCTGCATAACCTGCGCCAGTGGGGCAGTGACCGGACAGTGATCATCAGTGCGCATCGCCTGTCTGCCCTGACCGAAGCCAGTGAAATTCTGGTTTTCAGGCAGGGAAGTATTTCGCAGCGTGGCAATCATGACCAGCTTGCTGCGAAGCCGGGCTGGTACCGTGACATGTTCCGTTATCAGCAGTTAGAAGCCGCGCTGGATGATGTGCCGCAGGAAAAGGAGCCGGAACCTCGTGGCTGAACAGAAAACTAATAAAATTCAGAAGCTTTGGCCCACGCTGAAACGTCTTTTGAAATACGGAAAACCTTACAGCAGGCCATTATCTTTTGCGGTACTGATGCTATGGGTCGCAGCGGCTGCCGAAGTGACCGGGCCTATTCTGATCAGTTTCTTCATTGATCATTATGTCGCCAAAGGCGAAATGCCGTGGGGTAAAGTCAGCCTGCTCGCGCTGAGTTTTATCTTCCTGCAGTTTCTGGCGGCCAGTCTGCACTATTTTCAGGCGCTTTTGTTCAACCGTGCAGCGGTGGGCGTGGTCCAGCGTCTGCGTACGGATGTCATGGATGCGGCATTACGTCAGCCGTTAAGCGCCTTTGATACCCAGCCCGTCGGCCAGCTTATTTCCCGCGTGACCAACGACACGGAAGTGATCCGTGACTTGTATGTGACCGTGGTGTCGACGGTTTTGCGCAGCATTGCCCTGATCGGCGCGATGCTGGTGGCGATGTTCAGCCTTGACTGGCGGCTGGCGTCGGTCGCAATTTGCATCTTCCCGGCGGTGTTTGTCGTGATGGGGTTATATCAGATTTACAGTACGCCGGTGGTTCGCAAGGTGCGTGCGTATCTGGCGGATATTAATGATGGTTTCAACGAAGTCATCAACGGCATGAATGTAATTCAGCAATTCCGTCAGCAGAAACGGTTTGGTGAACGGCTTGCCCGCGCCAGTCAGTCTCATTATCTGGCGCGTATGCAAACGCTACGTCTGGAAGGCTTTCTGCTGCGTCCTTTGCTCAGCCTGTTTTCTTCGCTGATTCTCTGCGGGTTGTTGCTGTTGTTTGGATTCAGTGCTGAAGGGTCAGTCGGTGTCGGGGTGTTGTACGCTTTCATTAACTACCTTGGCAGGCTTAACGAACCGCTGATAGAACTGACATCGCAGCAGTCGATTATGCAACAGGCCGTTGTGGCGGGTGAGCGTATCTTTGACCTGATGGACAGAACCCAGCAGCAATACGGGCCGGATGACAAATTACTGACCAGCGGCGAGATTGATATTCGCGACGTCAGTTTTGCCTATCGCCCGGATAAATGGGTGCTGGAAAACATTTCCCTGCATGTCCCTTCGCGTGGATTTGTGGCACTGGTCGGGCACACCGGCAGTGGCAAAAGTACGCTGGCGAATCTGCTGATGGGCTATTACCCGCTCAATAAAGGCGAGATCAGGGTCGATGGTCGCAACCTCGCGGATCTGTCGCATACCAGTCTGCGAAAAGGGATTGCGATGGTTCAGCAGGATCCTGTTGTTCTTGCGGAGTCGGTATTCGCCAATGTGACCTTAGGCCGTGATATTGATGAGGCACAGGTCTGGCACGCGCTGGACATTGTGCAGCTTTCGCCGCTGGTACGAGAAATGCCGGAAGGGCTGAATACGCGACTCGGTGAGCAGGGCAATAATCTGTCTGTCGGGCAGAAGCAATTACTGGCGATGGCGCGCGTTTTGGTGCAGGCACCGGAAATTCTGATCCTTGACGAGGCAACGGCCAATATAGATTCGGGAACAGAGCAGGCGATCCAGCGTGCATTACGGGCAATTCGTCAGCAAACTACATTGGTGGTGATTGCTCACCGGTTATCGACGATTGTTGATGCGGATAATATTTTGGTATTGCACCGCGGGCAATCCGTGGAGCAGGGTAACCATCTGCAGTTGCTGGCAGAAAAAGGCCGGTATTATCAGATGTATCAGTTGCAACTTGCCGGACAGGAACTGGCTTCCGGCGGTCAGATTATATCTGCAACGGAAAATGCCTGACCACCCGCTGGCGTAGTGTCCACATTACGCCAGCCCTCTTTCAGCAGAAGTATTCTTTTCCCGCATTTACTCCCTCGCGCACCTTATTCATGCACCCCAAAGACGTCCTCCGATCTTATTGCACTAAAAAGCAGCGATAAGCACTTTAATGGTGCGTGTACTGCAACCCTGAATATGGCGCGGCAACTGTGCGCCGGGTCACGATTATTCTGAAAATGCCGTATTGCGCGGGAATGGCATGAATCTCTGTGGAATTTCAACTCTGGCACACCCTTTGCTTTAACCATTCGGTATCGGGCGCGAATCCTCTCGCGGCAAGCCCTTAATTCGAGGAGTGGCAAAATGAAGCTGGTTACTGTGGTGATCAAACCTTTTAAGCTGGAAGACGTGCGTGAAGCGCTGTCTGCTGTTGGAATTCAGGGGCTGACCGTAACGGAAGTTAAAGGTTTTGGCCGTCAGAAAGGTCACGCCGAACTTTACCGTGGCGCGGAATACAGCGTGAATTTTCTTCCAAAAGTAAAAATCGACATTGCTATCGCTGACGATCAGCTTGATGAAGTGATCGACGTGATCAGCAAAGCGGCCTACACCGGCAAGATCGGCGATGGCAAAATTTTCGTTGCTGAATTGCAACGTGTTATCCGTATTCGTACTGGTGAAACCGACGAAGCAGCACTGTAATTTCAGGCTTTTATCTCTCCAGCCATTCGGTTTGAGATAAATCAGATTAGAAAAAACAGTTTTGAGAAACAGGGGTGGGTTAATAATGAAAAAACTTTTATCCATGATGGGGCTTGGCGCAGTCGCATTGCTGCCTTCGCTTGCCATGGCAGCAGCACCAGCCGCCGCCAACGGCGCTGATAACGCCTTTATGATGATTTGTACCGCGCTGGTATTGTTTATGACCGTGCCTGGCGTGGCGTTGTTCTACGGCGGTTTGCTGCGTTCTAAAAACGTTTTATCCATGCTGACACAGGTTATTGTCACCTTTGCACTGGTCTGCGTACTGTGGATCCTCTACGGTTACAGCCTGGCATTCAGCGAAGGTAACGCCTTCTTCGGCGGTTTCGGTAACGTCATGATGAAAGGCATCGGCCTGGATTCTGTCACCGGCACCTTCTCCCAGATGATCCACGTTGCATTCCAGTGCTCGTTTGCCTGTATCACAGTGGCACTGATCGTGGGTGGCATCGCTGAACGTGTCCGCTTCTCGGCAGTACTGATTTTCACTGTGATCTGGCTGACCTTCTCCTACATCCCGATGGCACACATGGTATGGGCCGGTGGTTTCCTGGCCGCTGACGGCGCGCTGGACTTTGCGGGCGGTACGGTTGTTCATATCAACGCGGCAATCGCGGGTCTGGTCGGTGCTTACCTGCTGGGTAAACGTGCCGGTTTCGGTAAAGAAGCCTTCAAACCCCACAACCTGCCAATGGTCTTCACGGGTGCCGCTATCCTGTATGTCGGCTGGTTCGGCTTTAACGCCGGCTCTGCAAGTGCAGCAAGTTCCATTGCCGCGCTGGCGTTCCTGAACACTGTGATTGCAACTGCTGGCGCAATCCTGTCCTGGACACTGGTTGAGTGGATGGTTCGTGGTAAGCCGTCACTGTTAGGCGCAAGCTCCGGTGCTATCGCGGGTCTGGTGGCTATCACCCCGGCATGTGGTACGGTCGGTGTGGGTGGTGCTCTGATCATCGGTCTGGTTGGCGGTGTGACTGGCCTGTGGGGTGTGGTTACCCTGAAAAAATGGCTGCGTGTGGATGACACCTGTGACGTGTTCGGTGTGCATGGCGTGTGCGGTATCGTAGGTTGTCTGCTGACGGGTGTGTTCACTTCCAGCTCACTGGGCGGCGTAGGCTACGCAGAAGGCGTGACAATGGGCCATCAGGTCTGGGTTCAGTTCTTCAGCGTGTGCGTGACTCTGGTGTGGTCTGGCGTTGTGGCCTTCATCGGCTACAAAGTGGCTGACATGATCGTCGGTCTGCGTGTTCCGGAAGAACAAGAGCGCGAAGGTCTGGACGTTAACAGCCACGGCGAAAACGCGTATAACCAGTAATCCGGCAGTCATAAGATTTCAGAGAAAGTAGTGCGCTAATTCTCTTACTAAGCCGTTAAAAACAATAAAATAATGATGATATGCAAAAGGGGCGATATTGATATCGCCCCTTTTTAATGCGCCTTATTCAGCGAGTGTCCGGTGTTATTCAGGCGTTCGCTGGCGGATGACGCCTTCCTGCACCGTTGAGGCGACCAGCACGCCATCACGGGTATAGAACTGACCACGCACAAATCCGCGCGCGCCCGAAGCAGACGTACTTTCCACGGCGTACAACAGCCAGTCATCCATGCGGAAAGGGCGGTGGAACCACATCGAGTGGTCAATGGTCGCGACCTGCATGCCGGGTTCAAGGAACCCGATACCGTGCGGTTGCAGCGCCGTTGGCAGGAAGTTGAAATCCGACGCATAGCCCAGCAAATATTGATGGATCCGCAAATCATCGGGCATATCGCCATTGGCACGGAACCAGACTGCACGGTGTGGCTCTTCTTTACTGCCTTTCAGCGGGTTGTGGAATTTCACCGGACGCATTTCAATCGGCTTATGGCCGATGAATTTTTCGCGGAATTTTTCCGGGATCAGATGAGCCAGATTTTTAGCAATCTCTGATTCTGAGACCAGCGTTTCCGGCGGCGGCACGTCCGGCATGGTGTTCTGATGTTCAAAACCGCTTTCCTGACTCTGGAACGAGGCCGTCATATAGAAAATTGGCTTACCGTGCTGAACGGCTTTCACGCGGCGGGCGCTGAAGCTGTTGCCGTCGCGCAAGATTTCCACGTCATAGATAATCGGTTTGCTGCTGTCGCCCGGACGCAGGAAATAGCTGTGGAAGGAGTGGATCCCACGGTCAACCGGCACGGTTTGTTTGGCGGCATACAATGCCTGCCCGACTACCTGACCTCCAAAGACCTGACGTAAACCCAAATCTTCACTTTGACCACGAAACAGCCCTTCTTCAATTTTTTCCAGATCTAACAGATCCAGCAGATTTTTTAATGCCTGACTCATAGTGGCCTCATGAAAGTTACCGGTGATATCGACCTCAGTGACTCAGGGTAGTGCAGGCAGGAATCCTCTGAAATACACCTTCACCGACAGGTCTAACCTGTTAATCATAGTGGATCTTCCGTTTGCCCTGAAGATCTGTTTACCCGCGGACAGGAAAACCTCAGACTTTTGTGCCATGATTAATGGGTAAGCTGGTTAAAGTCACTAA
Organism: Rahnella victoriana; assembly: GCF_021276285.1. Taxonomy (NCBI): domain Bacteria; kingdom Pseudomonadati; phylum Pseudomonadota; class Gammaproteobacteria; order Enterobacterales; family Yersiniaceae; genus Rahnella; species Rahnella victoriana. The sequence continues at coordinate 481,641 of NZ_CP089919.1, read as the reverse complement.
ATTCATCGTCGGCGTTTATTACAGCTTGTCGACAAGCGACTAATAAAAAGGGAGTACGATCAATGAAACTTTGGCAGATAGTAGGTGGAACCGCGCTGTCTCTGACTCTTGCCGGGTGCGCTCAGCATCATGAGGCACCAGCGCAGCAACCCCCTGTTAATACGGCGGCCAGTCCGGCCACTGAACCTGCGATCACCGGCCCGAATATGTCGGGTAGCGTGTTTATCAATCAGCGTGTGGCGTTGCCACCGGATGCGGTTCTGACGGTAACCCTGTCTGATGCGTCAGTGTCCGATGCGCCGTCGCGTGTGATTTCGCAGAAAGTGGCGAGAACCCAGGGCAAGCAGGCACCATTCAGCTTTATCCTGCCGTATAACCCGCAGGAAATTGCCCCCAATGCCCGCGTTCTGTTGAGCGCCGCCGTGACAGTTAACGGCCAGATGACCTTCGTCACCGATTCAATTAAAGAGGTGATTAACAACGGTCAGGGCACCCGTGCCGATCTGCAGCTGGTCCCGGTCGTTGCTGTACCGGTCGCCACGAAGCCGACGGCGTTAGGGCCGATGAGTAATCCGGCAAATCCGGGGATGGAGTCTTCACAGGCGCCAATCAGCGCAGTGCCAACGCAACCGACCTATTAACGTAATCGCGTTGTTATTGCAGGTATCAGGCACCGCTCCGGCGGTGCTTTTTAATGGCACGTTCGCACAAGCAACTACCATTTCCAGCCGTATTTCTCTAAATCCACTTTGCCTTTCTTAAAAATGATGCCTTCTGCCAGTAGCGCCTGACGCTGACGTTTAAAATCCTCACCTTGCAGGGAAATCTCGCCATGACGGTTAATGACCCGGTGCCATGGCAGTGTGCTGCCTTCAGGTAACTTTTTCAGTACACCGCCAACCTGACGCGCCGCCCGTGGCGAACCGGCCAGTTGCGCGACATTGCCGTAGGTGGTGACGTGTCCGGCCGGGATGGCGGCGATGATCTGAAATACGCGCTGGCGAAAGTTATCGGGTTCCGACATGACATCCTCCTCAGTGATTTGCGCACAGTATGACGCAAAAATTGGGGTTCTGTCCGGCCTGAATCAGGCGTATTGTTTAAGAAAACAACGGTTGTCGGCCGTTAACTTGCTTTTGCTTCGGGCATCACAGATAATGCCCACCGCTTCGATTCTCTTAGCAGAGAAATGAAGCCGACAACGTCAATGGGGGCCCTGTTGGTTCTCCCGCAACGCTAACTTGTCAACTTGGTCAGGTCCGGAAGGAAGCAGCCATGGCAGGTGTCGTGTGTGCCGGGATGTAGCTGGCAGGGCCTCCACCATTTCAGGCCCTCCCGTTTTACCTTCTCCCGATCAGCCCGTCTTAGTGATGCACCAGTGTGGCGAAATAATACACCAGCGGGATCGCCAGAATATAAAGGCCAACCGGCACTTCGCGCGCTTTCCCTGCCACCGCTTTAATGACCACGTAAAACAGCAGTCCGCCGGCGATACCCGTACCGAAGCTGTTTGAAATCAACGTGATCATCACCATCATCAGCACCGGCAGCGCATCGGTGAAATTCGCTAAATCCACTTTCCGCAGGTTACTGAACATGTTCAGGCCAATCAGAATCAGCGCGGGCGCGGTCGCCTCTTTCGGGATCATCAGCGCAACTGGCGTGAATAACAGCATCAGCAGGAACATCACGGCAGCAGCCAGCGCGGTCAGGCCGGTTTTTCCGCCTGCTTCAGCGGCAGCGGAAGATTCGATCAATGCGGTTGCCGCAGGAATTCCGACAACCGGACCCAGCGCCGCCGCAATAGAATCCACCATGAATGGCCGGTTGATGTGCTTCATATTGCCGTGTTCATCGAGCAATCCGGCTTCGCCGCCGACTGCCAGTGTGGTACCCATCGTCGAGAAAAATTCCGAAGCGAAGAAGATAAACAGGAACGGCAGGAAGGCGATATTCATGGCGCCGGTCAGATCGACTTTGCCCAGCAGCGGGGCCACGGAGTGTGGCAGGGATATCCATTGCGCGGGCAAATGCGTGACACCAAACGGGATGCCCGCAACCGTCGCCAGTAAGATGGCCCACAAAATGGCACCGGGTACTTTGCGCGCCTGTAAACCCACGGCGACCAGCAAACCGAGCAGCGCGATCAATGCGCCGGGCGCGGTAAAATCACCCAAAGCCAGCGCATGGGTTTTGGCATTTGCCATGACCAGCCCGGCATTTCGAAAACCCAGCAGGGCAACGAAAATACCGATGGAGGCGGTCAGTCCGAGCTTGATCGACTGGGGCACCGAACGGGTGACCACTTCACGCAACCCGAATACGGTCATCACGAAAAACAAAATCCCCGACCAGCAGGCGATACCCAGCGCGATGGGCCATGAAATGCCATCCCCCGCCAGTGTGATACCGACCAGAACGGAGCCGCCAATCCCCGGCCCGACCATAAAGGGCAGGTTGGCGTAAAATGCCATCAGCAGAGAACCCAGCACAAACACCAGGATCACGCCGGTGGTGGCCGCGCCTTTATCCATACCGCTGACCGCCAGTAAACCCGGGATCACCACCAGCAAATACGCCGCGGCCAGAAAGCCGGTGATCCCTGCCAGACATTCCGTTTTGACGTTGGTCTGGCGCTGGCGAAGCTGGAAACGGCGCAGCAGCGCGTTTTCCTCAGATGACGCCGTCACATTTTTCACAGAACTTTCGGACATGCTTACATTCCCCTGAAATAATTTTTATCTTGTTGTGTTTGCTATCATTTTTACGACGGGTGTGGCGAGGTGTGTCTCAGCTTTCTTCCGGCCAAATTTCCAGAACCGGGTTGACGATTTCACGTAAACCGCCATCTGTAAGCCCTAAATCGGTCAGATGTGGCCCGGCGTTACAGGCCAGACAGGTGCCTTCGATGGCCTTGAAAACCCTATATGGCGGCTCCCAGTCTGCGATACGCGCGCTGAGGTCGCGCAGATTTTTAAACTGTTCGGCTAATTCTGCCGCCGGTAATTCGGAAAGCATTCCGGCAATCGGCATATCCACTTTTGCCAGCAGTTTGCCATGCTGACTCAGCGCCATACCGCCGCCACTGGCGATCAGCTGATTGGCGGCCAGCATCATGTCCGCAGGCTCGCGTCCGATAACCACCAGATTGTGGGAGTCATGCGAATACGATGTGGCAATTGCGCCGCGTAATTCCCCCCAGCCTTCCAGCAGCGCCATTTTCGGCGTGGCATCGTGACGGCCATGACGGTGTTGTACCCAAATCAGACTGAAGCCGTCAGGGATCTCTGCCGCTCCGTCGCGCACATTGACGACCACTTCACCCCATTGCGTAAAGCGCGCGCCTTTGATATTGCGCAGACGCGCTTTGCCGTTGTTCAGTCCGGGAATGTGCAGCCTGAAATCCGCCGCACTCAATGCTTTTAATCGCATGGTATCGCGCGGAGGCGTCACGCCGCTGGCGGCTGAAGGCGTAAACAGAAGTTTGCCGTGTCGGGCGACGCAGGTGCCTGCGACGTAAACCGCGCGTGGATCCAGCGTCTCCAGCGAGTCAAACGCGATGATGTCCGCCGTGCGCCCTGCGGCAATCAGACCCAAATCGTGACGTTGCATACGGATAGCCGCATTGAACGTCGCCATTCTCAGCACGTCTTCCGCACGCAGACCGCAGGCCATCAGCAGTCTGATTAAGGCAATCAGGCCGCCTTTTTCCAGCAAATGATCCGGCGGGACGTCATCGGTACACAGCGTGATTTGTGAGGAAAGGTGCGGAAGCTTCAGCAATGTGGCCGCGATGTCAGGCAGAAGATAAGGATGCGAGCCGCGAATCTGCAACGTCAGCCCGGCACGCAGTTTTTCAAGCGCATCTTCGGCAGACGTCAGCTCGTGATCGGAGGTTACGCCAGCGGCGAGATAAGCCTGCAATTGCTCATCTTTCAGACCCCTGGCATGTCCTTCAATCAATTTACCGCTGTTTAATCCGGCTTCAAGGATCTCCAGCATGCGTTCGCTGCCGTTGAGCACGCCGTACATATCCATCACTTCAGCAACGCCAGCCACTTCCGGCCAGCTCAGCATGGTCTGCATTTCCTGCCCCTTGAAATCCGCACCGGACATTTCTAATCCGGGCGTTGAAGGGACGCTGGAGGGCGCGGCACAAATCACCCGCAAAGGCAGATTACGGCTCGATTGCACGGCATAGCGAACACCGGCCACACCGAGCACATTTGCCAGTTCATGCGGATCCCAAAATACAGTGGTCGTGCCCTGCGCGACGACGATTTCCGCGTATTTTTCCGGGGGCAGGTGTGAGCTTTCGATATGTACATGTGTATCGATAAGGCCGGGGGAAAGGTAGCTGCCTGATAAATCATCGACATTCTCTTTCTGAGTGAATTTCCCACGCGGGTGCACGCTGGCAATCATATTGCCGGTGATACCGACGTCGGCTTCTCGTAGCTCTCCGGTGACCATGTCGATCACACGGGCGTTTATCAGCAGGCGGTCAAACGGGATTTTGCCCAGAGCAGCATTCACAGCCCGCTGGCGCTGGGGCAGGGAAGCGAGGTTATCGGTCATTTCAGTATCCGGATTTACACAGTGATTGGGCTAATGTAGGGAGAGGCGAAGGCTTTGCACAGATGAATTATTTTATCCGTTTATAAGATGCGGTTATGCTGAGCAAACGTTTTCTATTTTTTGCGGAATAGCTGCTGATTATGTCTGAACCCTGGCGCCGGTTGCCTGCTCTCTCCCTTAAGCAAATTCAATATTTTGTGACGCTGGCGCAATTGCGCAGTTTCACCGAAACGGCCAATCGTCTGGCCATCAGCCAGCCTGCCCTGAGCAGCGCGTTGCGGCAAATTGAATCTGTACTCGGGGGAAAATTACTCAACCGTACCGCACAGGGTGTGAGCCTGACTGAGCAGGGAGAAGCTGTCCTGCCATATGCAGAACGCTTATTGAATACCGCGCACAGTGTCTTCGATGATATGCAGCAAATTATGCGGCAGGGTGGGGACGGGACATTACGTATCGGATTAGTCCCTTCGGTGAGTACATTATTATTTCCGGCGGTTCCGCAGTTATTATCCGAATATTTCCCTGATATGCGTGTGGAATTCCACGACCTCACTAATGATGCATTATTACTGGAACTGGAAAATGGTTCGGTGGATTTTGGTATCGGAGCCACAGACAGTACGGTACCGGCAACAATCGCCGTGTATCCGTTGCTTGAAGACCCTTTTGTGGCGGTGATCCGGCGTGACGATGCGCTGGCGGAAGGCCATAATGTGCCGTGGCGGCAACTGGTAAAAAGAGATATTGCATTGTTTTCAAAAGGAAATGTCAGCAGACTGGTGACGTCACTGATTGAAAGTCATCGGCTAAATTTGCAAATTGGTTATCGGGTGGATTTTCAGGAGACATTATACGGACTGGTGCGTTCGCGTCTGGCCGTGGCTATTTTGCCTGAGCTATATACTGCAACGCTCAATGATAATGAATTAACCGTGATTCATTTGCAGCAGCCGACATTAAGCCGAACTGTGGCAATGATGCGCAAACCTGCACCGCTGCGATCGCCAAAAACGGAACAGTGTTTCCAGTTTCTGTTACAGACATTTCATCGGCAAATCAAAGAGAAAGCAGAGTAACCGGATGGCAGAAAATCGTTAAATAACGCTTAAGTGATGTCGCTTAAATAACAGGCATTAGGCCGAAGTGTATTTCGGCCCAGCCCTGACGATCAGCGTACGAATTTCCAGACCGCTACCGGGATTTTATCGTACAGCTTGTTCATCGTTAGCTCCGCTAAACGATGGTCAGCCGCCGAGTAAAACAATTCCAGTTCGTCGTCGGAGAGTTCGTACTTATTCTTTTCAATGACACGTTCAAGTGTATCAATAGTGGTGCATTTTCTTAAACGCATCAAATAGTCGATTTTGTTCATCTTAGCCTTTTCATTTTTATCTGATGACTGCATATAAATTATTACTCAAGTCTTCATTAGGGTACAGATGTAGTCCCCTGAGAACATTCTGAATAGTCGCTTCTTGGTTTTCTGCCATTGGCGCAAATCAGAATCGTTAATTCCATAATTACTGAACAGGGTGTAGGTATCATCCAGATACTCTTCAACCCGATCAGTTAAATGGTTATCGTCGGGATGCTTTATTTTAAAACTCATCACAAAAGATGCAATGTGTTCAATCAGTTCGTTGAGCTGCAGGTTAACCGCTGAAGTCGGGTCATTAACCCAACCGTGATGGCTGTCACCCAGTGTCGCAATTCCTTCGTCGTACAGCATTTCATTCAGGTAGCGTAACTGAGCGATGTCGTGCCGCTTAGGCGAGTACTCATCCATATCATCCCCTCCGTAATGGTTTATTCGGTGTTGATAACACTCTGTGAGTAAACAACAAAACTTAATGGCTTACAGGAAACGGCTCTCACTTCTGACGCTATGAACTGGCTTACAACTTCAAAGATAATCACAATGAATCCCTCTTTGAATGGAGGGCTACACTGTTTAATATACAGTCAGCATTTTAAATATAATTCATTTTCGGAAAGCTGTGCAAACGTATTACTCAAACTTACAATTCTTCCGCCATAGTGCCTTTCGATAATTCAATAATATCAAACTCCAGTCCGTCCGCTTTAACCTGGAATGTGACACTTTGCGTCGTGAATTCCTGCGCATTTATGTCCAGACAACCATTGAAAATCGTCCATCGGAACTGGTAAGTCATTGAATAATAGTTTTTGTCAATTTGTCTTATTGACACGATTTGCAAAGAATTAGGTTCATAACGCGCATTTTCTGAGAAATAAGTTAAATCACCAATTAACGGTTCTTCAATTTCAGATAACGCAGGCTCAATAATCTGTTGTAAATCCTGAGCAGTCAGAGTTTCCCCATTAATATCGTAAGGGATGATTTTTTTCAACGCGTTGACCTCTTAACTGTATTCCTTTTCATTATTGCATACTTTTATCAGGATGTGTTTTGAGCGGAGAAAAAAAATTCCGGGCACAAAAATCGTAACTTTCTGATTGTAATGCAATTTACTATCTATTCATTAATTTTTACCCTTTTCTAACAGTTCTCCTGCCACCGCGACCTCAAACACGGTGAAAAAAACTGACACAGTTGACGTATTGATACCTGATGCAAGTTGTGATGTTATATTGTAACGATCGGAGGGGTCATGACCAAAACACTCTTTACACTTTCTTCGCCAGTCCGCTGTCTTGCGGTACTGGCCGTGCTTGCCGTTTTGTGGGCTGCGATTTACTGGGCAATTTCTCTACCATGATTTTTGTAAACGATGTCGAAGTCGGCTATGACCGGCAGGCCGTTGCCATGCCGCTTAACGGGCAATTTCAGTCAGGTTCACTGACCGCAGTTATTGGTGCCAATGGCGCGGGAAAATCCACGTTTCTCAAAACGCTGGCTGGGCTTCAGCAGGCGGTGGCGGGAAACATTTCATTTACAGGCGGTAAGCGCCCGCGTCTTGCGTATCTGCCACAGCAGGCCGAACTGGACCGCAGTTTTCCTATCAGCGTGTTTGATCTGGTGGCGATGGGATGCTGGCCTCAGAGCGGGTTATTTGGCGGTATCAGTCGTCAGTCCGCAGTGGCTGTCGGTCAGGCACTTGAGACCGTCGGGATGACGGAAATGTCGCATTTACCGGTCGGTTCACTTTCCGGCGGCCAATTGCAACGCACGCTTTTCGCGCGTTTGCTGGTTCAGCAGGCACCGCTCATTATGCTGGATGAACCCTTCACCGGCATCGATACGCAGACGACGGATCTGCTGCTGAACGTTATTGCGCAGTGGCATCAGGAAGGCAAAACCGTGATTGCTGTTTTGCATGATATCTCGATGGTGTCCCGTCACTTTCCGCATGTGTTGTATCTCAGCGCACAGCAAAATTTATGGGGAAGTGCCCGCGATGTGCTGGGGCATTTCCCGCATCAGGCGCATGCCTGTATTTCGAGCGAACCTTTCTCCCTGACGACGGGAGTCGCCAATTCATGATGCTTTTTCATTTACTGGCCGATCCTTTTATTGAATTCGGTTTCATGCGCCGGGCATTAATCGCCTGCATCGCGTTATCCATCAGTGCCACACCGCTGGGGGTTTTCCTGTTACTTCGCCGGATGAGTCTGGTCGGGGATGCCCTGTCGCACGCCGTTTTACCCGGGGCAGCCATCGGCTATCTGATCTCGGGTATGTCTCTGGTGGCGATGGGAATCGGCGGTTTTATCGCGGGGCTGGCGGTGGCGATGTTATCCGGACTCGTCAGTCGCCGTACGCAATTAAAAGAAGATGCCAGTTTCGCCGGATTTTACCTTGGCTCGCTGGCGCTGGGTGTCACGCTGGTCTCCCTGCGCGGTTCCAGTGTGGATCTTTTGCATGTGTTGTTTGGCTCCATTCTCGCCATTGATTCTTCCGCCATGATCATGGTTGGCATCATTACCAGCCTGTCCTTGCTGGTGCTGGCCTGTATCTATCGCGCACTGGTGATTGAATCCTTTGATCCGTTGTTCCTGCGCGTGAGTGCCGGAAAATGGCTGGCGGCGATCCACGGTATTTTTCTGGCGCTGGTGGTAATTAATCTGGTCGCCGGTTTTCAGATCCTTGGCACACTGATGTCGGTAGGGCTGATGATGTTGCCCGCCGCCAGTGCCCGTTTCTGGGCGCAGGATCTGCCTCATACATTGCTGAGTGCCATGATCATTGGCGTGATCGCCAGCGTCGTCGGCCTCATCTGGTCTTACTACGCCTCACTACCGGCTGGCCCGGCCATTGTGCTCAGTGCCACCGTTATTTTCTTTATTTCCGTTTTATTTGGAAAGCGTGGCGGCATGTTAACCGCCTCGCGATGTTAAGCCGTTGTATGTTAATAAGCAGTACCACCATTAAGGGGACATGATGAAAGTATTACCTGTATCACTCGCAGTAGCTGCCCTGCTGTCGAGCCCGCTGGCTATGGCAAAAACGGTCGAAGCGGTGGCCAGTTTTTCCATCCTCGGGGATATCGTTCAGGAAGTCGGTGGCGAACATGTGAATGTCACCACGTTAGTCGGCCCGGACGGCGATCCGCACAGTTTTGAACCTGCGCCGAAAGACAGCAAAGCCATTAACGCCTCTGACGTTGTGTTTGTCAGCGGTCTGGGGCTGGAAGGGTGGATTGACCGTCTGGTGACGGCTTCCGGTTATAAAGGCCATCTGGTGACGGCATCGGAAGGTGTGGACTCCCGCAAGATGGAAGAAGACGGTAAGCAAATCACCGATCCGCACGCCTGGAACAGCATGGCGAATGGTGTGATTTATGCGACCAATGTGATGAATACACTGATCAAAGCCGATCCGGAAGATGCGGATTACTTCCGTCAGCGTGGAACGGCTTACATTGAACAATTGCAGAAGCTTGACGCGTGGGCGAAAACTGAATTTACCGGTATTCCGCAGTCAAAACGTAAAGTGCTGACCAGCCATGATGCCTTTGGTTATTTTGGTCAGGAATATCACGTCAGCTTTATGGCACCGGTCGGTTTTTCAACGGAAGCAGAAGCCAGTGCCAGCGGTGTCGCTTCTCTGATCAAACAAATCAAAGCGGAGAAGGTGAAAACCTACTTTATCGAAAACCAGACTGATCCACGCCTGGTTAAGCAGATTGCGGCGGCCAGCGGTGCTGAGCCTGGTGGTGAGCTGTATCCGGAAGCGTTGTCAGGACCACAAGGCCCGGCGACAACCTACGTCAAAGCGTTCAGACACAATGTGGAAACGATTGTCGCCAGCATGAAATAAGAACTCCCTCCTCACCATGAAACGGTGGGGAGGTTTACATCATGTCTTAACATAAGAAAAAGCCCCGTCGGGCAAGCGGCGGGGCTTTTATTTTTTGTATATCAGGTCGGGAAGGGGCGTCATTAACGCTTTTTCTTCTTACCCTGTACGGCTTTAAAGCGCGGGTTGCTTTTACAAATCACATAAATCCGGCCTTTACGGCGGACAACACAGCAATCCGGATGACGATTTTTCGCGGAACGTAATGAACTCAGAACCTGCATAACGATTTCCCTGATGTTGTTTATTTCTTACCGAGGAAGCTGCCGAAACGCTGGTTGAAGCGCGCGGTACTGCCTTCTTTTGAGTACTCTTTTTGCTTACCGGTGTAGTAAGGATGAGAGGATGAGGAGACTTCAATCGTGATATACGGGTAGGTTGCCCCTTCCAGTTCAATGGTGCGATCCGTCGAAATGGTGGAACCGACTTTGAAGTATTCATCAGCACTGGTGTCGTGAAAAACCACGGTGCGATACGCAGGATGGATAGCGGGTTTCATAATGCCTCTAAATGTTATGTTATACTATAACAATAATTATGCACCCATCCGTTTTCATGTTCAAGTCGCAGACGAAAAAAAGGCCGCATAAGCGGCCTTTGGTCTGAACAGGTGATCCGGTTACAACGTCGGATGCTCTGTTTTGTGTGTATGTTCAATGTCCTCATTCTTCTTACCGAAGCGGCGACGAACCACCACGAAGAAGACCGGAACAAAGAAGATCGCCAGCAGTGTCGCCGTGATCATCCCGCCCATTACGCCCGTACCGACGGCGTTCTGTGAGCCGGAACCTGCACCTGAGCTGATAACCAGCGGCATTACACCGAGGATAAACGCCAGTGAGGTCATCAGGATCGGACGCAGACGCATACGAACCGCTTCGAGTGTTGACTCGATAAGACCTTTACCTTCTTTGTCCATCAGGTCTTTGGCGAACTCAACAATCAATATGGCGTTCTTCGCGGACAACCCGATGGTGGTCAGCAAACCTACCTGGAAGTAAACGTCGTTACTCAGCCCGCGCATTGTGGCCGCCAGAAGCGCACCGACTACCCCAAGCGGAACAACCAGCATAACGGAGAACGGTATTGACCAGCTCTCGTACAACGCTGCCAGACACAGGAAGACGACGATCAGGGAGATAGCATACAAGGCCGGAGCCTGGTTACCTGACAAACGTTCCTGATAGGACAGACCGGTCCAGTCATAGCCGATACCGCTTGGCAGTTTGGAAGCCAGAGATTCCATCATCTCCATTGCAGCACCCGAACTTTTACCCGGTGCTGGCTGACCCAGAATTTCCATTGATGGCAGACCGTTATAACGTTCCAGACGCGGTGAGCCGTATTCCCATTTCGCGCTCGAGAACGCTGAGAACGGCACCATCTGGCCTGCGCTGCCACGGACATACAGATTGTTGATGTCTGATGGCAACATACGGTATTTATTTTCAGCCTGGACGTACACTTTCTTCACACGACCACGGTCGATGAAGTCATTGACGTAGCTACCCCCCACCGATGCACCCAGAGTGGTGTTGATGTCGGAAATCGAAACACCCAATGCCGTTGCTTTTTCCTGATCAATTTCAATCTTGAACTGTGGAGTATCTTCCAGACCGTTCGGACGAACCTGAGTCAGCAAGTCCGGATGTTGAGCCACCATGCCCAGCAACTGGTTACGCGCTTGTGTCAGTTTGTCATGACCAAGGTTAGCCTGGTCGATCAGCTGGAAGTCGAAGCCCGTCGCCGTACCTAACTCAACAATCGCCGGTAAGTTGAACGGGAACACCAGTGCATCTTTAATGGTGCTGAACGCGCCCATCGCACGGCCTGCAATCGCAGGCACCTTGTTCTCAGCGCCGCTACGTTCTGACCAGTCTTTCAAACTGACGAACGCGATACCGGTGTTCTGACCCCGACCGGCGAAGCCAAAGCCGTTAACGGTAAACACGGAGTTCACGTTCGCTTTTTCTTTCGTCAGGTAGTAATCGGTGACTTCATCGAGCACTTTCTGCGTACGTTCCTGGGATGCACCTGCTGGCAACTGTGCCATGGTCAGGAATACACCCTGGTCTTCTTCCGGCAGGAATGAAGTTGGCAGGCGGATAAACAGGAATGCCATACCGACCACGATCAGCAGATAAATCACCAGATAACGACCGGTGCTGCGCAGAATGTTGCCTACGCTGTCGGTGTAGTGGTGCGTGCTCTGGTCGAATTTTTTGTTAAACCAGCCGAAGAAACCTTTCTTCTCGTGATGCTCACCTTTGGCAACCGGCTTAAGCATGGTCGCACAAAGAGCAGGCGTCAGGATCATCGCCACCAGAACAGACAGCACCATGGCGGAAACGATGGTGATGGAGAACTGACGGTAGATAACGCCGGTTGAACCGCCGAAGAAGGCCATCGGGATGAATACTGCAGACAGCACCATCGCGATCCCCACCAGAGCACCCTGGATCTGCTCCATAGATTTTTTGGTGGCTTCTTTTGGCGGCAGACCCTCTTCGACCATCACGCGTTCAACGTTCTCGACGACGACGATGGCGTCATCGACGAGCAGGCCTATCGCGAGCACCATCCCGAACATCGTCAGGGTGTTTATCGAATAGCCAAACGCTGCCAGAATTGCAAAGGTACCGAGCAGAACCACCGGAACCGCAATGGTCGGGATCAGGGTTGCGCGGAAGTTTTGCAGGAACAGGAACATCACCAGGAATACCAGGACGATGGCCTCGAACAGCGTTTTACCTACTTCTTTAATCGAGATTTTTACGAACGGCGTGGTGTCGTACGGGTAAACAATTTCTAAGCCAGCCGGGAAGAATGGCTCAAGTTTGTTCAGTGTCGCTTTTACAGACGCCGCGGTATTCAGGGCGTTCGCCCCGGTCGCCAGTTTGATACCTAAACCAGACGCGGGTTGTCCGTTGAAACGGGCAATAACGTCGTAGTTTTCACCACCCAGTTCAATCTTAGCCACATCTTTCAGGCGAACCTGAGAACCATCCTGATTCACTTTCAGAATGATTTTACCGAATTCATCCGGTGACTTCAGACGGGTCTGCGCCACGATGGATGAGTTCAGCTGCTGGCCCGGAACCGGTGGTGTACCACCGAGCTGGCCTGCTGCGATCTGGTTGTTCTGTACTTTGATGGCGTTGATGACATCTACCGGCGTCAGCTGGAAGTTGTTCAGTTTGTTCGGATCCATCCAGATACGCATCGCGTACTGAGCACCAAACAGCTGAACGTCGCCCACACCAGAAGTACGGCTGATCGGATCCTTAATGTTGGACCCGACGTAGTCGGCGATGTCATCCTGCGTCATGGAACCGTTATTGGAAATAAAGCCCGCTACCATCAGGAAGCTGCTGCTCGATTTCTCAACGGAGATACCCTGTTGCTGAACTTCCTGCGGCAGTAACGGTGTTGCCAGCTGCAGTTTGTTCTGAACCTGTACCTGTGCGATATCCGCATCAGTACCGGAAGCGAAGGTCAGGGTGATCTGAACCGTACCGGACGAATCACTGGTCGACGACATGTACATCATGTTGTCGATACCGTTCATGTTCTGTTCGATAACCTGGGTGACGGTATCCTGTACCGTCTGCGCATCTGCGCCCGGATAGGTTGCGGTCAGCTGGATAGCCGGTGGCGCAACGGTGGGATACTGTGCAATTGGCAATTTAAGAATTGCCAATCCCCCTGCCAACATGATGATGATCGCAATTACCCATGCAAAGATGGGACGATCTATAAAAAACTTAGCCATGAATTACCGGCTCCTATTAAGACTTCGTCGCTGTAGCGGGCGCTGCTGCGTTTTGATCGACTTCCTGTGCAGTAACCTGTACGCCTGGCTTAATTTTTTGCAGACCTGTCACGATAATTTTATCGCCACTTTTCAGACCGTCGGTCACAACCCACTTATCGCCAATTGCCTGCGTTGTGGTCACTGTACGAAGTTCAACTTTGTTATCCGCACCAACCACCATCGCTGTGGCATCACCGCGTGGGTTACGGGTGATCCCTTGCTGAGGAACCAGCAGAGCGTTGTTGTTAATCCCTTCATCCAGACGCGCGCGCACAAACATACCTGGCAGCAGTGCATCATTTGGGTTCGGGAAGATAGCGCGTAACGTAATGGAACCGGTGGTTTCATCCACAGTGACATCAGAGAATTCTAATGTACCCGGCTGTGAATATTCTTTACCGTTATCCATCAGCAGTTTGACTTGCGCTTTGCCGTCGGCTTGTTTCAGTGAACCGTCAGCCAGTTCCTGTTTCAGACGCAGGAAATCATTGCTGGACTGGGTAACGTCAACATAGATAGGGTCGAGTTGTTGCACGGTCGCCAGTGCCGTGGTCTGGCCGTTAGATACCAGCGCACCTTCTGTCACCGACGATTTACCGATACGTCCGCTGATAGGGGAGGTCACTTTGGTGTAAGCCAGATTGATGCGGGCAGATTCAACCGCCGCTTTTGCACTGACCACGGCGGCATCAGCCTGTGCGGCAGTGGCAACAGCCGTATCGTAATCTTGTTTACTGATGTAGTTAGTGCCGAGCAGTGGCTTATAACGGGTTACCGTCAGACGGGAAATTTGGGCATTGGCCTGAGCTTTTACCAGATCGCCTTTAGCGCTGTCATACGCGGCCTGATAAGTGGCCGGATCAATTTGATATAACGAGGTCCCGGCTTTGATGTCGCTGCCTTCAACGAAGTTGCGTTTGAGAATGATGCCGCCAACCTGCGGACGTACTTCAGCAATGCGGAAAGCAGCAGTACGACCAGGAAGTTCGGTAGTCACATTAAGCGGTTCTGTTTTCAGGGTAACGACGCCAACCTGCGGAGCATGTGGCGCACCTTGTTGAGCTTCTTTATCGTTACATCCTGTAAGTGCTAAGCTTCCGGATAGCATCAGAACTACCGCCAGAGGCGTTAACCCTCTGTTTTTGTTCATAAATAAACCTCAAGTGTCCGATTTCAAATTGTCCAATGGATCACAACATTCCAAATCCATTGCTGCGCTTTTAGTATGTGCGTGCTATGTTACATACATTCAAGAATGTATGTAAATCAAACTCCCCTTAAAGATAAACCTATGGCACGAAAAACCAAATCACAGGCGCTGGAAACCAGACAACAGATTCTGGATGCTGCTGTGCGTGAGTTTTCTGCCCGTGGGGTATCGTCGACATCACTGACTGATATTGCGAATGCAGCCGGTGTGACGCGGGGCGCAATTTATTGGCATTTCAGGAACAAAGTGGAACTGTTTAACGCGATCTGGGAAGCCTATGAGTCGCGGATAAAAGTGCTCGAAGTAGAGTATCAGACAAAGTTTCCGAATAATCCACTGCGTATTTTACGTGAAATCCTAATTTACATTCTGGTCGCCACTGTCACCGATAGCCAACGTAAAGCATTGATGGAGATTATATTCCATAAATGTGAATTTGTTGGGGAGATGACGTCCGTTCATGAAGCGCGCAAAGCGTTATACATGGAGGGATACGGCAAAATCGAACGTATTCTTGTGCGCTGTATTGAAGAAAAACAGCTGCCTGCCGATCTCGATACCCGTCAGGCCGCCATTATTTTACGCGCTTATCTCACCGGCCTGATGGAAAACTGGCTATTTATTCCCGAAAGCTTTGATCTGGAAGGGAATGCCGGAAAGTTTGTTGATACCTATATTGATATGCTGCGCCATTCTGCCTTTCTGACCCTCGCCAAATAACGCTGTAATACTTTTCCCGCAATTAATAAGTCTGCAAATTGAGTGTTTTTGTGGCGATAAAATCACCACGGCAGTGTTGTATTCAGATACGCTTTTCTCCTTTCTTTCATCACCAACGCTGCTATTGTCGTCAGCATATTATTCATTCAGTAAATGAGTCGACGCTGACGT
The DNA here is from genome assembly GCF_021276285.1 of Rahnella victoriana. Classification (NCBI taxonomy): domain Bacteria; kingdom Pseudomonadati; phylum Pseudomonadota; class Gammaproteobacteria; order Enterobacterales; family Yersiniaceae; genus Rahnella; species Rahnella victoriana. The sequence goes on along the minus strand of NZ_CP089919.1, from coordinate 465,864 downwards.
ATGTTTATCCGGTTTCTGGCCGCACCTTCCCATGAGATTTCACTCCTGCAAAGAAGGGAAATACTGCGCATTTTCACCTTTATGCTGTGCGTGACTTTATTCCTTTTCTCGTTTTCCGGTCATGCCGCCAGTAATGATGTGCCGGGCCGCAATGAAATCCAGAATCAGCTTGATGCACTCAACCGTCAAAAAAACCTGACACCGGTTGATAAGCTTTCGCAGCAGGATTTGATCCACACGCTGGAATATCTGGATGCGCTAGAACGGGTGAAACAGGATGCCAGTCAGTTGCAAAAACAGGTCGCCGAAGCGCCGCAAAAACTGCGGGTGGCGATGGAAGGTCTCGACCAGATCAAAAACAACCCCAAAGATGACGTCAATAAAGCGCAGCTTGCCGCGTTATCCCTGCGTCAGCTGGAAAACCGTCTTAACGATACCCTCGACGATCTTCAGTCTTCTCAGGAAGATTTATCGACGTACAACACCCAGCTGATTTCGCTGCAAACCCAGCCCGAACGCGTGCAGAACGCGATGTACACCTATTCGCTGGCGATCCAGAAAATTCGTAATCAGCTCAACGGGATGTCGCCGGGCCAGCAGGATTTACGCAACTCACAGCAAAATATGCTGGTCACCCAGCAGGCGCTGCTGAGCGCGCAGATTGATCTCCAGCGCAAGAGTCTGGAGGCCAACACTACCTTGCAGGATTTGCTGCAAAAACAACGTGATTACACCAATGCGCACATCAACCAGCTGGAGCATACCGCGCAGTTGCTGCAGGAAGTGGTGAACGGCAAACGGCTGATTTTGTCTGAACGCACGGCGAAAGAGGCACAAACGCCGGACGACACCTCGGATATCCAAAATGATCCGCTGGTGGCGCAGGAACTGGGGATTAACCGCCAGCTCAGCGAACGCCTGATTGCCGCAACAGAAGAGGGCAATCAGCTGGTACAAAAAAATATCACGGTGAAAAACTGGCTCGACCGCTCGGCGCAGGCTGAGCACGATCTGAAGGAGCAAATCACCGTGCTGAAAGGCAGCTTATTGCTGTCACGCATTTTGTATCAGCAACAGCAAAATACCATTCCGCCGTCCGGCCTGATGACCGATATGAGCACGCGGATTGCTGATTTGCGCCTGGAGCAGTTCACCATTAACCAGCAACGTGACGCCTTATTTCAGGGCGACAGTTACATTCAGGGCGTGGTGAGCAACAGCAAAGAGACGATCAATGACGACATCAGTGATGCGCTCGACCAGATTGTTGATATGCGCCGTGAACTGCTGGATCAGCTGAACAAGCAACTCGGCAATCAGCTTTCTCTGGCCATCAATTTACAGATTAACCAGCAGCAGTTGCTGAGCATCAACCAGTCGCTGACAGAAACGCTGACGCAGCAGATATTCTGGGTCAGCAGTAACAAACCGATGAACTGGGAGTTTCTGAAATCTCTGCCCGGTGAAGTGAAAAGTCAGCTCAGCGGTCTGCACGTCAGTATTCCTCCGGGCGAACTGATGCTCGGGGCGCTGCATTCTCTGCCGGTGACGGTTCCGCTGCTTTGCGCCATTCTGCTGCTGTGGTGGCGCAGGAAATACATCAACCAGCGGATCGACATGCTGAGCAACGATGTCGGACAGCTCAAACGTGACAGCCAGCTGCATACGCCGCAGGCGCTGCTTTTGGTGGCGCTGAATGTGCTGCCGGGCGTGCTGCTGACGCTGGGAATTGGTTACTGGCTTTCCCAGTGCGATATCGAACCAAGCGACTTTTTGTGGACGCTGGCGCAGCGGCTGGCGGTCTTCCAGATGGTGATGGGCTTCTGCTATCGCATTCTTAAACCGGGTGGCATCAATGAGCGGCATTTCAGTATGCCAGCCACCACCTGCGCGCATTACCGCCGTTCTGTGATCCGACTGAGTCTGGTGATGTTGCCGCTGATTTTCTGGTCGGTGCGGGGCGAAAAAGCGCCGCTCGGGCTGGTGGATGACATTATCGGGCAGGTGGTGATTTTCCTGACGTTGCTCGCCCTGACCGTGCTGGTGTTTCCGATTGCCCGCGATGGCTGGCGCGAAAAAGACTCGCACAGCATCCGTCTGGTGGTGGTCACCGCTATCGCGCTGGCCCCGGCGTTTATGGTCGGACTGGTGGTCACCGGTTACTTCTATACCACGCTGCGGCTGGCGGGGCGCTGGATTGACAGCCTTTACCTGCTGATTTTCTGGAATGTCATTTATCTCACCGCGTTGCGGGGATTGAGCGTGGCCGCGCGGCGTCTGGCTTACCGTCGTGCGCTGGCACGCCGCCAGACCGCGGCGGTGAAAGATGGCCTGGAAGGCAATGAACCGGTTGAAGAACCGCAGATCGGGCTGGATCAGATCAACCAGCAATCGCTGCGTCTGACCACCATGGGACTGTTCTTTATTTTCGCCACCGTGTTTTACTGGATCTGGTCAGATTTACTGACGGTGATTTCGTATCTCGACAGCATCACGTTATGGCATTACTCCAGCACGGTGGCGGGCGCAGCCATTCAGCAAACCGTGACTCTGGGGAATTTACTGCTCGGTTTCCTTGCGGTGATTGTGGCGTACGTCTTAACCCGCAACCTGCCGGGATTGCTGGAAGTGGTGGTGTTGTCGCGGTTGCAACTGCGGCAGGGGACGTCATACGCCATCACCACCATCCTGACTTATTCCATCACGGTAATTGGTGCGGTGACGGCACTCGGATCGCTCGGTGTCTCATGGGATAAACTGCAATGGCTGGTGGCGGCGCTGTCGGTCGGGCTGGGCTTTGGCTTGCAGGAAATCTTCGCCAACTTTGTTTCGGGGCTGATTATCCTGTTCGAACGCCCGGTGCGTATCGGCGATACCGTGACGATCGGCACCTTCTCCGGCACGGTCAGCCGTATCCGTATCCGCGCGACCACGATTATCGACTTCGACCGCAAGGAAGTGATCATCCCGAACAAAGCCTTTGTGACCGAGCGGCTGATCAACTGGTCACTGAGTGATACCGTCACCCGTGTGCTGATCAAACTCGGCGTGGCCTACGGATCTGATCTCGACAAAGTGAAAGAGATTCTGTTGCAGGCGGCGCATGAAAATACCCGCGTGATGAGTGATCCGGCGCCGCTGGTGTTCTTCCTGAATTTCGGTGCCAGTACGCTCGATCATGAATTGCGGGTGTATGTGCGTGAGCTGGGCGACCGCAGTTATACCGTGGACGAGCTTAACCGCAGCATTGATAAGTTGTGCCGTGAAAACGGCATCAACATTGCGTTCAATCAGCTGGAAGTGTACCTGCATAACCAGGACGGTCACGACGTGCAGGAGGTCAAACGGGTCATGCGGCAGCCGGGCGATGAACCGGATGCGATGCCACAGAGCTGAACCTGTTCGTGCCATTCAGGGGAATGCGATAAGTTCCCCTGAAACAGGCAGCCGGACGGCTTAAAGGTAACTGATCGACAGGGTGCTTTTGCTGTTTTTCAGCTTTTCCTGATAATCGCGCTGAACGATTTCCAGTGCTGCAAGAGCCGTTTCCGGGGCAATTTCATTGCACTCAAGCAGGTAAATCAAATCGACAGCAAGCTGAAGTTCGGGGGGCGCATTCTCTACGGACATATTGGCCAACATTATGATTAGCAGGTTTTGGACTTACCATTATAGATAAGAAAAGCCCGGCTCTGAATGCCGGATTAAAAAAATGTGATAAAGATTCAAAAACCTTTTTCCTGACGCTCGATTTGTCTCTCTATTTTAGCCAGCGCCTGACGACAGCGCATTAAACGCCCTTCCAGTGCCGCAAGTTCCTTCTGTACCCGCTGCTGATCGCTGAACGTCGCCAGCTGACCGAGCGTGGTTTCGCGGTCTTCAATCATCGCAATCAGACGTCGCTCGAACTGCTGTGTTTCCGCCAGTTTGGTATAATTATCATGGCTTTTACGCTCCGGAGTCTGGTGCGTTTTACGCAGCGTCTGGGTCGCCAGTTCACGCTGCATGGCGGTAATCTGGGCCACCAGACGTTCGGCAATAAAAGCCACCTGCGCAGAACGTTTTTCGACGACTTCCTGATTCAGTTGCTGCAAATTGGTCTTAATTTCTGCCAGATAATCGCGCAGACGGGTGCCTTTGGTGGAAAAAAGTGCCACATCAAACCGGGCCTGCGAGGCGGAAACGTGACCTATCGGTTCAATTTCCCGCGCCAGTGTTTCGATCTGCTGATCAAGGACATGTAAAATTCGTTCAGTGCTCACCGATAATCTCCCTTAAACTCCGGCGTAGCTTACCGGTATGACAGCCTCTGCGCACTTGTTTACACTGAGAAACCGCAAACCGGGCAAGGTGCCTGTTTTAAACCGAAGGAAATGCATGAAACGCATACTACTGATTACTGTTGGCTGGTTGTGCGTGGTGCTGGCGACGCTTGGCGTGGTGTTACCGCTGTTGCCGACCACGCCGTTTTTATTGCTGGCCGCCTGGTGCTTCGCCCGCTCGTCGCCGCGTTTTCATCACTGGCTTTTGCACCGCTCCTGGTTTGGCAGCTATCTGCGACACTGGCAGACATACCGCGCGTTACCGAAAGGGGCGAAACCTAAAGCGGTCGCGCTGATCGTCGTAACCTTCGCGATTTCGATCTATTTCGTGCCGTTATTATGGGTGCGTATTTTATTGGTTTGCATGATGTTTGCGTTGCTGATCATGATGTGGCGATTACCAGTGGTTGACCTTGAGCAATAAAACAGGCGATCATGTCCGGCTGCGGGTTGCTTTTTAAAGCAGCTTTGCATAGATTTGGGCATCTCGTACGTCGGTGCGCTCCCAATTTCCTTCCTTGAACGACATGCTTTATCAGGGCATGACGGGGGACATTTGACCGCCCGCGTTTAAGTATGAACAGCAGCTTTATCAGGCAATTAACATTATGACCGCTACCGCACAGCAGCTACAGTTTATTAAAGACAGTATCAAAACCATCCCTGACTATCCTAAGCCAGGCATACTGTTCCGTGACGTCACCAGCTTGCTGGAAGACCCAAAAGCTTACGCTGCAAGCATTCAGTTACTGGCCGATCGTTACCGCGATGCCGGTGTCACCAAAGTGGTGGGCACTGAAGCACGTGGCTTCCTGTTTGGCGCACCGGTTGCGCTGGTTCTGGGCGTGGGCTTTGTTCCCGTGCGTAAACCGGGCAAGTTACCGCGTGAAACCATCAGCGAAACCTACGATCTGGAATACGGCACTGACAGCCTTGAAATCCACGTTGATGCCATTCAGCCTGGCGAAAAAATCCTGGTGATCGACGATTTGCTGGCAACGGGTGGCACGATTGAAGCCACTGCGAAACTGATCCGCCGTCTGGGTGGGGAAGTGACCGATGCGGCATTCATCATCAACCTGCCGGAACTGGGCGGTGAAAAACGCCTGAACGATTCAAATATCAACTGCTACAGCCTGGTCTGTTTCGACGGCCACTGATTGATGTAAAAAGTTGATGTGAACTGGCCTCGCCGTTAAACGCGAGGCCATTTGCTTTCTGCGCCGCTATTTTCCGCTATCTCCTGCCCAGACCACCATCACCTTATCGTCATCCCGCTGACGGCTGAAGGCGTAATATTGCGCTGTCTGCTGCGATTTCTGCACCCCTGCGCCCACCGCCGGATGCTGCTCCCTGAATTTCCCCAACGTCTGCCAGTGCGTGAGTAACGCCTGTTTCGCGCCGGTCAGTTCATTCCAGTTCATGTCAGAGCGGGTGCCCTGCAAAGGATCGGAGCCCGTCGGGCCGGACTGACGCCCGCTTTCGTCGCCGTAATAAATCTGCACCGCGCCCGGAGCCAGCAGTAACAAATCGGCTGCACGCTGTTGTAAGGGCAGAGAACCTTTGGCATCGGCCGCAAAAAACAGCCGCGTATCGTGTGACGACAGATAACTCAGCACATTGAAATCCTGCATTTTCTCTGCCATCTGCTGATACGTCGCATCGATATTTGCAAAACAACTCAGCGCCGCCGCAGCCTGATCCTGAAAATCAAAGTTGATCATGGCGTCGAAGCCATTGTCGTAATAATCGCTTTTCATTACGCCGTGACCCCAGGCTTCACCGGTCATCCAGAACGGCGCATCATCCAGTGCTTGTTCAGGATGGGCCGCTTTCCACTGTTTCAGGGCTTCTGCGGAACGGGTTTTGAGTAATGCCAGTGTCGGTTTCTCCACGTGTTTGGCGGTATCGACGCGGAATCCGTCAATGCCGTAATCCCGCACCCACTGGCTGAGCCAGGTGACCAGATAGTCGCGCGGTGTCGCCCCGGCAATCTCTCTGGCGGCGGTATCGGGCTTGTGGCGATAGAAAACGGGCAGGCCGCTGGCTTGCGTGGATTCGGTTTTAATGTCCGGCAGGAACGCCAGCGACATGGTCAGATCGTCATAACCCGGCGGGTGATAATCGCCGATATCGGTGCGGATCCATTTTTTTCCCCACCAGGTGCTCCAGCCCTCTTTGTCGCCAAAATTGATGTAATCATTAAAGCTGTGCCAGTTCTGGCCGGGGCCGGGTTGCCAGTCCGTCCAGTTTTTACCGAGTGTTTTTTCGATGTCGTTGCCTTTCAGGTACAAGGCACCGAAATGGAAGGTTTGCATATCCGCCAGCGTGGCGTAGCCGGTGTGATTGACCACCACATCAAACAAAATGCGGATCCCGCGCTTATGCGCTTCGCTGACCAGTTTCTGCAAATCTTCGCCGGTACCCATATTGGCATCGAGTTTGGTCCAGTCGAGGGTGTAATAGCCGTGATAGGCATAATGCGGGAAATCGCCTTTGGTGCCGCCGCCGACCCAGCCGTGGATTTGCTCCAGCGGCGAGCTTATCCACAGCGCGTTCACGCCGAGCTTTTGCAGATAATCCAGCTTGCGGGTCAGTCCGGCCAGATCGCCGCCGTGGAAAGTGCCGATGTCCTGCATTCCGTCACGGTGACGGCCATAGCTGTGATCGTTATCCGGATTGCCGTTTTCAAAACGATCGGTCAGCACGAAATACACCGTGGCGTTTTTCCAACTGAACGCCGCAGGTTTTTTACGCGCTGCCGCTTCCAGCAGCAATAAACCGCCGCTGGCCGGAGCCGGCAGCATCGTGATGTGGCCGCCGCTGACCTGTGCGCTCTGACCAGAATAAAAATCGCGGACCGTTTCTCCTTCGGCAAAGGTGCCGGAAACGTCAACCGTCAGTGGCTTGCCGTCCCGTCGCGGACAGGTTTTTGCTACCGCCGCGACGGCTTCCTGCGCCGTTTTCAGGCTCAGCTGAAGCGTGGGGGTGCCGCTGCGGGTATCGATCCGCACCTGATAATCACCGGCGCGGAACTGTTTCCAGTGCGCCGGCGGGTTGTTTTCACAGGGTTGCAGCGACAGCATTTCGTTAAGCTTTACCGCACCCGAAGGCTGCCAGCATTGATTATCCTGATGTAATTCCAGCGTGCGCTGTCCTTTAGGTAACGCGGCGTTGCTGGTGAATATTCCGCTGACAGGTTCGGCAAACGCAGGGAAACCTTGCAGCGTCCAGCTGGCCTGTACGGCGGGGGATACGAGCAGTAATAAAGGCAGTGTCAGGCGTTTCATGGCTCTCCTTGACGGGGCAGAAAGCATTATCAGAACAGAGGGGATTCAGTGTAATCCGTGTGCAAAATTTGCCCTCATCCCCCGGGGCGAATTGTCAGGAGGAGGAGGAAGGCGGAGAAACGGCGGCGTGCCGGGCAAAAAGTAAAGTAATAGGAATGATGGCGACCCTGCTGGTACACTAAGAAGTGGCAGTCTGGCTCCGGCATCATTATGCTGAGTCTTCAGTCTCCGTTTCGCAGACCAGCGCAGAAAGACGGGTTAAACGATGTTTTTTCGTGTATCGTCAAATTATTCATTATAAATCAACGATGAAGTGTTAATGAGCTATCAGGTTCTTGCCCGTAAGTGGCGCCCCCAAACTTTTGCCGACGTCGTCGGACAGGAACATGTGCTGACCGCGCTGGCCAACGGCCTGTCGCTCGGGCGCATCCATCACGCCTACTTGTTTTCCGGTACCCGTGGCGTAGGGAAAACCACCATCGCCCGTCTGCTGGCGAAAGGGCTTAACTGCGAAACCGGCATTACGTCCACACCTTGTGGCGTATGCGATAACTGCCGCGAAATCGAGCAGGGCCGCTTTGTCGATCTGATTGAAATCGACGCCGCTTCCCGTACCAAAGTGGAAGACACCCGCGAACTGCTTGATAACGTGCAATACGCACCGGCGCGTGGCCGCTTCAAAGTTTACCTGATTGACGAAGTGCACATGCTCTCGCGTCACAGCTTTAACGCGCTGTTGAAAACGCTGGAAGAGCCGCCTTCGCACGTCAAATTCCTGCTGGCAACGACAGATCCGCAAAAACTGCCGGTCACTATTTTATCGCGTTGTTTGCAGTTCCATCTGAAAGCGCTGGACGCTGAACAGATCCGCAAACAGCTCGAACACGTATTAACGCAGGAAACCATCACCACGGAACCGCGCGCCTTGCAGCTGCTGGCCCGCGCGGCCGACGGCAGTATGCGTGATGCCCTGAGCCTGACCGATCAGGCGATCGCGATGGGGCAGGGTGCGGTCACTACCGACACCGTGGCACAAATGCTCGGTACGCTTGACGATGAACAGCCGCTGGCGATGCTTGAAGCGCTGGTCAGCGCCGATGGCGGTCAGATGATGGCGCAGGTCGAACAGGCCGCGTCGCGAGGCGTGGACTGGGAAAACCTGCTGATAGAAACGCTGGCGCTGCTGCACCGCATTGCGATGGTTCAGCTCCTGCCGTCCGTTCTCGATAATCATTACGCCGCGATTGAACAACGTCTGCGTGAGCTGGCGCGTGTCATTCCGCCAGCTGACGTGCAGCTTTATTACCAGACGTTGCTGATTGGCCGCAAAGAGCTGGCGTACGCGCCGGACAAACGCATGGGCGTTGAAATGACGCTGCTGCGCGCGCTGGCCTTCCACCCGAAAGTGATCATTGCTGAACCGGCACCGCAACCGGCAGCCGCACCGGCGTATGTGGCACCCCAGCCCGTACATCAGGCGCCGCCGCAACAGCCAACACCGCAAAATTATAATGCCCCGCCGCCGCAGGGAAGTACCGAACCGGCGGCGATGCCAGATTCCACCGCGCAACTTTTACAGGCGCGAACACAATTGCTCAGGCAGGGGAGTACCACCCCAAAAAAAGCTGAGCCGGCAGCGCCAGGAAAAGCGCGGCCGGCAACCTCAGCACTGGAGCGCCTCGCTTCGGTGACTGAACGTGCGCAGACATTGGCGGTGAAGAAAGAACCTGCCGCGCCGATAAAAGAAGAAGCCTATCGCTGGAAAGCGATGATGGAACCGGAAGCTGCGCCTGAACCGGTGGCGACACCGAAAGCGTTGCGTACCGCGCTGGAACATGAAAAATCGCCGGAACTGGCTTCCCGTCTGGCGGAAGAAGCGATTGAACGCGATGAATGGGCGGCTGACATCAGCCGGATGACCATTCCGAAACTGGTGCAGCAACTGGCGCTGAATGCCTACCGCGAGCAACCGGAGCCGGGAAAAATCTGCCTGCATCTGCGTTCATCGCAAAAACATCTGAATTCGCCGTCCGCGCAGAAAGTGCTGACGGATGCCTTGTCGGCATTGCATCAGACGCCGGTTGAACTGACCGTGCTGGAAGATGATAATCTGGCGGTGAAGACGCCGCTGGAATGGCGACAGGCCATTTATGAAGAAAAACTGGCGCAGGCGCGTCAGTCTATTATTGCGGATAACAACATCCAGACCCTGCGTCGTTTCTTCGATGCGGAGCTGGATGAAGAAAGTATCCGCCCAATTTAAACGCCGCGATTGTGACGCGGCCATTGCTGAGAGAGAAGACTATGTTTGGAAAAGGCGGCATTGGTAACCTGATGAAACAGGCCCAGCAAATGCAGGAAAAAATGCAACAGGCTCAGGCGGAAATCGCTCAGCTGGAAGTGACCGGTGAGTCAGGCGCTGGCCTGGTGAAAATCACCATCAACGGTGCGCACAACGTGCGTCGCGTTGAAATTGATCCAAGCCTGCTGGAAGACGATAAAGACATGCTGGAAGACCTGATCGCTGCGGCGTTCAACGATGCCGCACGTCGTATCGATGAAACTCAGAAAGAAAAAATGGCAGCCGTATCTGGCGGCATGCAATTGCCACCAGGCTTTAAGATGCCGTTCTGATGCAAACCAGCCCTCTCCTTGAATCTTTAATGGAGGCGTTGCGTTGCCTGCCGGGCGTTGGCCCGAAGTCCGCGCAACGTATGGCATTTCAGCTGCTGCAACGTGATCGCAGCGGCGGAATGCGGCTGGCGCAGTCTTTAACGCGTGCCATGTCTGAAATCGGCCACTGTGCCGATTGCCGTACTTTTACCGAGCAGGAAATCTGTACCATTTGCGCCAATCCACGGCGTAAAGAAAACGGCCAGATTTGCGTGGTGGAAAGCCCGGCGGACATTCACGCGATAGAACAAACCGGTCAGTTCTCCGGTCGCTATTTTGTGCTGATGGGCCACCTGTCACCGCTTGATGGCATCGGGCCTGACGACATCGGTTTAGGCCGTCTGGAAGAGCGTCTTGAAAGTGAAAACATTCAGGAAGTGATCCTCGCGACTAACCCGACGGTCGAAGGTGAAGCGACCGCCAACTACATCGCTGAAATGTGCGGCCAGTACGGCGTGCTGGCGAGCCGCATCGCGCACGGTGTGCCGGTCGGTGGCGAACTGGATATGGTGGACGGCACCACGCTGTCACATTCCCTTGCCGGGCGTAATCCCTTCCGGTTCTGACTGTTATGCGGGCGCGGTCTTCTGCGCCCCGTTTTCTTCCGCTATCCCTCTGCATTTCTTCCTAAAAATTTGTCCCTGTGCTTGAAAAGCACGACGCCTAACCCCACTTATTCCTCAACGTCTGATTTGGTCAATAACAGTATCTGGATTGAGGTAATTTGATGAGTATGAAAGGACAAGAGACACGCGGATTCCAGTCTGAAGTAAAACAACTTCTTCATCTGATGATCCACTCCCTGTATTCAAACAAAGAAATTTTCCTGCGCGAGCTGATCTCCAACGCCTCAGATGCGGCGGATAAACTGCGTTTCCGCGCCCTGTCAGCCCCTGAACTCTATGAAGGTGACGGCGAACTGCATGTGCGTCTGGCGTTTGACAAAGAAAAACGCACCCTGACGCTGAGCGATAACGGCATCGGCATGAGCCGTGACGAAGTTATCGATAACCTCGGGACAATCGCCAAATCCGGCACCAAAGCCTTCCTGCAATCCGTCGGTTCCGAGCAGGCGAAAGACAGCCAGCTGATCGGTCAGTTCGGTGTCGGTTTCTATTCTGCCTTTATCGTGGCGGATAAAGTGACCGTGCGCACCCGTGCAGCCGGTGCCAGCGCCGAAGAAGGCGTATTCTGGGAATCGGCCGGTGAAGGCGAGTACACCCTGGCAGATATCGAGAAAGCCGATCGCGGAACGGAAATCACCCTGCATCTGCGCGAAGATCAGGACGAATTCCTGGATGACTGGCGCGTGCGTTCCATCATCAGCAAGTACTCTGACCATATTGCATTGCCGGTTGAAGTGGAAACCCGCAACGAAGAAGACGGTACCGTCACCTGGGAACAGATCAACAAGGCGCAGGCTTTGTGGACCCGCGGTAAAGCGGAAGTCACCGACGAAGAATACAAAGAGTTCTACAAACACATTTCCCATGATTTCAGCGATCCGCTGAGCTGGAGCCACAACCGCGTTGAAGGTAAGCAGGAATACACCAGCCTGCTGTATATCCCTTCACAGGCACCGTGGGATATGTGGAACCGTGATCACAAGCATGGCCTGAAACTCTATGTTCAGCGCGTGTTCATCATGGACGAAGCCGAGCAGTTCATGCCGAACTACCTGCGTTTTGTTCGTGGTCTGATAGATTCCAACGATCTGCCGCTGAACGTGTCCCGTGAAATTCTGCAGGACAGCCGTATTACCCAGAACCTGCGCAGTGCGCTGACCAAACGTGTTCTGCAAATGCTGGAAAAACTGGCGAAAGACGACAACGAAAAATACCTGCAATTCTGGAAACAGTTTGGTCTGGTATTGAAAGAAGGCCCGGCAGAAGACGGCGCGAACAAAGAAACGATCGCCAAACTGCTGCGTTTCGCCAGCACCCGCAACGACAGCAGCGAGCAGACATTGTCGCTGGAAGAGTATGTGGCGTCGATGGTCGAAGGCCAGGATAAAATTTACTACATCACAGCCGACAGCTATGCCGCCGCGAAGAGCAGCCCGCATCTGGAACTGTTCCGCAAAAAAGGCATTGAAGTTCTGCTGCTGTCTGACCGCATCGACGAATGGATGATGAGCTATCTGACTGAGTTTGATGGCAAAGTCTTCCAGTCCGTCAGCAAGGCCGATGACACACTGGACAAACTGGCTGACGAAAGCGAAGAGCAGAAAGAAGCCGAAAAAGCGCTGGAACCGTTCGTTGAGCGCGTGAAAACGCTGCTGGGTGAACGTGTGAAAGACGTGCGTCTGACGCATCGCCTGACCGACACGCCAGCCATCGTCACCACCGGCGCCGACGAAATGACCACGCAGATGGCAAAACTGTTTGCCGCAGCCGGTCAGGACGCGCCGGAAGTGAAATACATCTTTGAACTGAACCCGGAACACGCGCTGGTGAAACGTGCTTCTGATGTGGCTGACGAAGATCAGTTCAGCGAATGGATCGAGCTGTTGCTGGATCAGGCGCTGTTCGCCGAACGCGGCACGCTGGAAGATCCAAACCTGTTTATCCGCCGTATGAACACGCTGTTGCAGGCGTAATCGTCTGATGTACTAGTCATCTGATGTAACAGAAAGGGTGTCGTTTACGCGACACCCTTTTTTATTGCTCCGTTTCTGCCTCTTCCTGTATCCAGTCCCTGAAAACGCGGATCTCCGGCTCGTCACTGCGCAAATGACTCACCAGCATGGCGGTGGCTCGGTCAGCTTTGCAAAAGCCCGCAGGTGCCAGCAGCGAGCCTTCCGCGAGCTCTTTCTTGACCAGCATTTTGGGCGTCATGCTGAACCCTAACCCGGTTTTTGCCGCCTGAATCGCCAGCATCAGATTATCGAAGTGCTTGCCTGCGCTGAAATCCCCGCGCGCACCCGTGACGTTCGCCCATTCCTGCCAGGCATTTATTTTCGTCCGGGCGTGCAGTAAAGGCAGCGACGTGAAATCCGGCGGTGAGGACAGTGTCCCGCATACGCCCGGCGCGCAGACCGGGCCGATAAAATCAGAACCGATTAACGTGGCTTCAAACTCTTCATGCGTGACGTGATGATCGCTTTTAATCAGCACGTCGGCGCGCTGGTTCGTCAGCAAACTGATGTCGGTTTGTGTCTGAAACGACAAGGTGATCTGCGGGTGTTGCAGCGAAAACCGGCTGATACGAGGTAACAGCCATTGCGCCAGAAAGCTGGCAGAACAGGCAATCGTCAGGTGATGTTCACGGCGGTGACGCATCTGATGACAGGTTTTTTCAATCTCACTGAACACCTGATCGCAGCAGGCTTTCAGCCGGACGCCGTCGGCGGTGAGATAAACACGCCCGCCTGTGCGATTAAATAACACTGTACCCAGCCAGCCTTCCAGATTCTTTATCTGATGGCTGACCGCGCTGTGCGTCACGTTCAGGGAATCTGCCGCTGAACTGAAGCTCTCGAATTGCGCCGCCTGTTTGAAATAGTGCAGGGCGCGCAGGGAAGGAAGGTCATTCATGCGTGTACCTTGTTAGTTTTTTTCATCCTCTGTGTCTGTTTATATCATTTTTTTTACCGCCGGAAGCCCTTTAGTCTTGCCGCAAAGTGAATGACAGGAGTGAAACATGCGTCAAACTGCGCCGGTGAACGGCAATCTGATCGGCATTCTCGGCGGGGTGATCCTCAGTACCGATTCCGTTTTTATCCGCCTGATGGCGATCGAAGATTCATGGCTGATTGTGGTGCTGCGCGGGGTATTTATGTGGGCACTGGTGGCGCTGGTCTGGTTGTTCTGGCCTGCATCGCGTTCCACATTGGGCGTGCCGTGGATCACCCGTAAAAATGCGCTATCAACGTTGTTTTTCTGTATCGCCTCCGCCTGTTTCGTCAATGCGCTCAATCGCGGCAGTATCGCCACGGTGCTGGTGATCATCTCTTCCACGCCTTTTGTCTCCGCCATTATCTCGCGCTGCTTTTTCGGTATCCGTATGGATAAAACGCTGATGCTGGCCGCGCTGGCCGGTATGGCGGGCGTTGCCGTGGTGATGAGCGGACACCCTGCCGGACGCGATCCTCTGGCGAATTATTTCGCGCTGGCCACCGCCATCTCAATGGCACTGGCGTTTATCTTCGCCTCGAAGGTCGAAACCGGCACCGTCGGGCTGCCTTCGCTCGGCGGTATTCTGGCGTCATGTTGTGCGGTGATGTTTTCAGGAGGTCATGTTTTACAGGGTTTGCCCGCGTTAGCCGGGGAACAATGGCGATGGGTGGCGCTTGAAGGGGCGGTTATCATGCCGCTGGCGATGGGGCTGATTGCGCTGTCAACCCGCTTTGTTTCTCCGGTTAATGCCGGGCTTTTTTTACTGCTGGAAACCGCGCTGGCACCGTTATGGATCGCCTTGTTTTTACACGAAAATCCTGCCCCACAGGCCCTGGTTGGCGGGGCGATAATTGTGCTGGCGGTGGTCTCCCAGACCTGGTGGATAAAGCGCCAACCCGGACAGGCTTAACCCCAATTTCAGCAGGGGGAGTTCCTTGAGCAAAATGGCTCAGAATGGTATGGTTGACCGTTTTTCGAGATTCATAAAAATTACATGCAAGGGGATTTACGCAATGCGTATCATTCTGCTGGGCGCTCCGGGCGCAGGTAAGGGTACTCAGGCTCAATTCATCATGGAGAAATTTGGCATTCCGCAAATTTCTACCGGTGATATGTTGCGCGCCGCTGTGAAGGCCGGAAGTGAGCTCGGCAAGAAAGCAAAAGAGATTATGGATGCCGGTAAACTGGTGACCGATGAACTGGTTATCGCACTGGTGAAAGAACGTATTCAGCAGGAAGATTGCCGCAACGGTTTCCTGTTAGACGGTTTCCCTCGCACCATTCCGCAGGCTGATGCCATGAAAGACGCGGGCATTAAAGTGGATTACGTGCTGGAATTCGACGTGCCTGACGAACTGATCGTCGATCGCATCGTTGGCCGTCGCGTACACCCGGGCTCTGGCCGCGTGTACCACATCCAGTACAATCCGCCAAAAGTGGAAGGTAAAGACGATGTCACCGGCGAAGACCTGATCACCCGTAAAGATGATCAGGAAGAAACCGTGCGTAAACGTCTGGTGGAATACCATGAGCTGACTGAGCCGCTGGTGTCCTACTACAGCAAAGAAGCGGAAGCGGGCAACACTCAATACGTCAAAATTGACGGCACACAGCAGGTTTCCGCTGTGCGTGACGAACTGGCTGCAATCCTGAGCTGATCGTCTGTTCT
The DNA here is from genome assembly GCF_021276285.1 of Rahnella victoriana. Taxonomy (NCBI): domain Bacteria; kingdom Pseudomonadati; phylum Pseudomonadota; class Gammaproteobacteria; order Enterobacterales; family Yersiniaceae; genus Rahnella; species Rahnella victoriana. Next base: position 450,293 of record NZ_CP089919.1, on the reverse strand, counting down.
GCGCGCGATCACGGGGTGACTTCGGTCGCCCCGTTTGTTTTTCTGCGCCAACGCATCTGTAGCTTGAAGTATGAAGGGGATTAATAACTGTTCGCATTGATAGCTTATGCCGTTGTTCCCATCGCCTTTGTTTTCGTTACAATGGCCTGCGCCTCTTTGCTGCATCACAAATAAACGGGGGCGCCCATCATTTTTCGCACTGACTTCGGTGCCTTCAATTTAGGAAATTCAGCATGACGCAGACCAAATTCGGTGTTCTCCTGGTCAACCTCGGGACACCGGACGCTCCGACCCCGCAGGCCGTTAAAAAATATCTGGCTGAATTTTTGAGTGATATCCGCGTGGTTGATACGCCCCGTCTGCTGTGGTGGCCGATCCTGAATTTTGTGATCCTGCCGCTGCGTTCTCCGCGCGTGTCGAAACTGTATAAAGCGGTATGGATGGACGAAGGTTCGCCGTTGATGGTGTACAGCCGCCGTCAGCAAAAAGCGCTGGCAGAACGCCTGCCGGGAACGCCGGTGGAACTGGCGATGAGCTACGGTAAACCGGGCATGAAAGACCCCATTGAAAAACTTCTGGCGCAGGGCGTCACCAAAATGGTGGTGCTGCCGCTGTATCCGCAATATTCCTGCTCGACCAGTGCGGCGGTGTTTGACGGTGTGGCGCGGGTGCTTAAATCCCAGCGTCGCCTGCCTTCACTGAGTTTTATCCGCGATTACGCCACCCATCCGGCGTACATTTCCGCGCTGAAAGCCAGCATCCTGCGCTCGTTCGAACAGCACGGCGAACCGGATCGTCTGGTGCTTTCTTTCCACGGCATTCCGAAGCGTTTTGTCGCTGAAGGCGATGACTACGAACAGCGTTGCCGCGATACCGTGCAGGCGCTGACCGACGCGCTGCAACTGCCTTCAGGCAAAATTATGCTGACCTTCCAGTCACGCTTTGGCCGCGAGCCATGGCTGACGCCGTACACCGATGAAACGCTGAAAGGTCTTCCGGCTCAGGGAGTTAAGCATATTCAGATCCTGTGTCCGGGCTTTGCGGCAGACTGTCTGGAGACGCTGGAAGAGATCAAAGGCGAGAACCGTGAAATTTTTATTCATGCAGGCGGCGAGCGCTTCGAATATATTGACGCCTTAAACGACCAGCCGGAGCATATCGATTTGCTGCAACAGCTGGTCACTCAGCACTTCTGAATGAAGCCTGAGCCTGTTGAATTTCCCGAGAAAACTGAATGAAATTTCCTGGTAAACGTAAGTCCAAACACTATTTTCCGGTCAGCGCACGTGACCCTTTATTGCGTGATTCTATGTTGCAGGCGATGCAGCCGGAATCGGAAGCAGGGGCGTCTTATATCGTTGGCATCGATCAGACCATGGTCGATATCGAAGCGCGTGTGGATGAAAATTTTGTGTCCCGTTACGGGCTGACACCCGGCGAATCCAACATTCTTGATGATGAGATGTCGGAAGCGCTGTATCAGGAACTGATGAGCCACGCGCTGATCAGCCATCAGTTTGCCGGTGGCACCGTCGGCAATACGCTGCATAACTATTCCGTGCTGGCCGACGACCGTTCGGTGCTGCTGGGCGTGATGTGTAACAACGTCAAAATCGGTGATTACGCGTACCGCTATTTATGCAATACCTCCAGCCGCGTGGATCTCAACTTCCTGCAGGGTGTGGACGGCGCCATCGGGCGTTGCTTCACGCTGATCAGTGACACCGGCGAGCGTACGTTTGCCATCAGTCCGGGCAAGATGAATGAGTTACAGGCGCACAGCGTGCCGGAAGATGTGATAGCCGGTGCCTCTGCGCTGCTGCTGACTTCGTATCTGTTGCGCAGCAAGCCGGGCGAACCGATGCCGGAAGCCACCATGCAGGCGATTGAATACGCGAAAAAGTATCATGTACCGGTGGTCTTAACGCTGGGCACGCAATACGTTATCGCGGAAGATCCGCAGGCATGGCGTGATTTCATCCGTGAAAACGTGTCGATTCTGGCGATGAACGAAGATGAAGGTTTTGCGCTGACGGGCCTGAAAGATCCGCTGATGGCGGCAGATAAGGCGCTGGACTGGGTCGATCTGGTGCTGTGTACCGCCGGACCGAACGGTCTGTTTATGGCGAGTTATACCGAAGAAGAATTCAAACGCACCACCCAGCATCCGCTGCTGCCGGGGGCGATTGCCGAATTCAATCAGTACGAATTCAGCCGCGCAATGCGCCGTGACTGTTGCCAGCAACCGCTGAAGATTTATTCCCACATCGCACCTTACATGGGCGGGCCGGAAAAAATCATGAACACCAACGGAGCGGGTGATGGCGCACTGTCTGCGCTGCTGCATGATATCGCCGCCAACGGTTTCCACCGCACCTCAGTGCCCAACTCCAGCAAACATGCCCGCGAGTATCTGACCTATTCCTCACTGGCGCAGGTGTGTAAATACGCCAACCGCGTGAGTTATCAGGTGCTGAACCAGCATTCACCGCGTCTGACGCGTGGTCTGCCGGAACGCGAAGACAGTCTGGAAGAAAGTTACTGGGAACGATAAACTCACCGGGAACGAAAAGTGAAAAGGGCGGGAAATTGAATCCCCGCCCTTTTTTTCAGCCCGCCTGTACCTGATTCCTGCCCGACGTTTTTGCGCGGTATAGCGCGTCATCCACCCGTTTAAACAGGCTGGTAAAATCTTCACCGGTTTCGTATTGCACCACTCCGACGCTGACCGTGACCGACGGCAGATCAGGGCGGGCAAACCGTTCTACGGCCGTACGCAGTGTTTCCGCGACATGCAGCGCGCCTTCCAGACCGGTCAGCGGCAGCAAAATCAAAAACTCTTCGCCACCCCAGCGGAATACGGTATCGCTCTCGCGGATGCCGGTTTCCAGCGTTCGCGCCAGCATCACCAGCGCGTCATCACCTTTGTTGTGTCCGTGCTGATCGTTAATCGCCTTGAAATGATCGGCATCCACCAGCATCAGGCTGAAATTGTGCGTGCGTTGCGGGTTTTGCGTCCGCGCATTTTCCACCAGTTGCATGAACTGGCGGCGGTTTCCCAGTCCTGTCAGCGGGTCGCGCAGGGCGGCATGTTCCAGTTCCTGCTCGAGGCGTTTCTGTTCGGTAATGTCGTGAATAATACATAGCATCAGCCGGACGCCTTCCAGATCCACCGGTCCGGCGTACGTCTGCACGTGGCGCAAGTTGCCGTCTGCCAGTTTATGCACAAAGGTCAGTGGTTTGTGACCGCCGGGCAGACGGGCGATTTCGTGCATCACCGGCAACACATCCTCACCCATCGCGTTGATTTCCCATGTGTGTTTCATACAGATGTCATCACGTGAGTAGCCATAAAACCGGGTTGCGGCCAGATTGGCATCCACAATTTGTCCGTTATTGGCCGGGTCGATCAGCAACATCGGCGCGCTGTTGGTCTGGAAAAAACGTTCATAGAAACTACTTTCGTCGCGGCGATAAGGTCTGGCGTTATCCGGGAAAGGGCCGGGGACGGGCACATTTGCCGCCGAGGTATGTGCGCCCTCAAAGACAATCGCCGGTTCCTGAATGCCAAACTGCGCCAGTGAAAGACGGCAACTGAGCGGAAAAGCGCGGCCTTCCTTGTGAATGGTCCAGATCTCAATGATCTGATCCCCTTTCTTCAGGTTCGGCAGGTAAGAGTCGAGGGATTGCTGGGAATGCACAGAGAACTGACCATTGCGCAACGGGCCTAACAGGCTGTTACCGGCGAGCACTCTGGCGGCCGTATTGGCAAAAAGAATATGCTGGTTATGCGTTGAGACAACCCAGACCGGCGTGCTCAATATGTTTAACGTTTCCAGTTGGGATAGCAACATCGCAGTACCGATCAATATTTGGCATGAGCACAGAATACCGCGAATTGATCTGATTTGGTTTTTTAATGTTGCGCAAATTTTAACGGAGGGGAAAGGGCGGGAAACGGACGCAGCAAACACACTGCGCCCGGAGTTCAGCAGGCGTCAGATCGGACAGAATGGCCGTTTTTCGTCTTCGGTCATGACATCGATCTGCAACATATCCAGCATGCTGTTGGCGATTTCCCGCTCGCCCATCACCACGCGATCCGCGCCGCGTTCCATGATGTAGGTGACTTCATCGTCATAATGCGCACGGGCAATAATTTCGATATTAGGCCGCCTGGTGCGGGCGGAGGCGACGATTTCTCCCGCTTCATACCCGTTGGGAATGGTCACCAGCAGCCAGCGGGCGCAGTCGAGCCGCGCCAGATCCATCACTTCCTGATTGGCGGCATTGCCCAGCACCGTGCTGATGCCCTGATCGCGCAGCGCCTCGACACGCGGTCTTGAGTTTTCAATCACCACCAGCGGGATACCGGCGGCCTGTAGTTTTTCACCGAGCAGACTGCCCACGCGACCATAACCGACCAGCAGCGCGTGATTGCACAAATCGAACGGGATTTGCTTCTCGTCTTCAACGGCTTCTTCAACACTCTGGTCTTCGATGGTTTCCGTTTTCGTCAGATACTTTTCCAGCAACGTGAACAGCAGCGGGTTAAACATGATCGACAGGATCGCGCCCGCCAGCACCAGATTGCGGCCATGTTCAGACAGCAGCCCCAGTGAAATCCCAAGGCCTGCCAGAATAAAGGCGAATTCACCGATCTGCGCCAGACTGACGGAAATCGTCAGCGCGGTGCGTTTGGAATGCCCGAACATCTTCACCAGTAAGAAGGCGGCAATCGATTTACCGAACACGATAATCGCCAGCGTCGCAATCACGGTCAGCGGCTCGCGCACCAGAATCATAGGGTCGAATAACATACCGACCGAGACGAAGAACAGCACCGCAAACGCATCGCGCAGCGGCAGGGTGTCATGGGCGGCACGCTGGCTGAGTTCGGACTCGTTCAGCACCATACCGGCGAAGAACGCGCCGAGTGCGAACGACACGTCAAAGAACTCGACGGCGCCGTAGGCGATGCCCAGTGCCAGCGCCAGAACTGACAGCGTAAACAGTTCGCGTGAACCGGTGCTGGCGGTTTTGGCCAAAATCCACGGTACCACGCGGCGGCCGACGACCATCATCAGCACCATAAACGCGATCACTTTACCGATAGTCACCGCCAGCCCGGTGAGCAGTTCGACCGGGCTGGAGTGATGGCTTTCCAGCATGCCGCTGAACGCCGGCAGCAGAACCAGCGTCAGCACCATCACCAGATCTTCCACAATCAGCCAGCCGATGGCGATTTGCCCGCGCTGGCTTTCAATCAGTTGCCGCTCTTCCAGCGCACGCAACAGCACCACGGTACTGGCGGTGGACAGGCATAACCCGAACACCAGGCCGGTGGCCAGATCCCAGCCCATCAGGCTCGATAACCCCATCCCAAGCAGCGTCGCTACCGCGATTTGCGCTACAGCGCCGGGAATGGCTATCGACTTTACGGCCAGAAGATCTTTCAGCGAAAAATGCAGGCCGACGCCAAACATCAGCAGGATGACGCCGATTTCTGCCAGTTCAGGGGCCAGCGACGTGTCTGCAACAAAGCCCGGTGTAAACGGACCGGCCAGCACGCCAGCGGCGAGATAGCCCACCAGAGGGGAAATTCGCAGGCGGTTGGCGAGCATTCCTAACAGGAACGCTAAGACCAGACCGCCGACGATGGTAGTGATGAGAGGCGTAGAATGATGCATTCAGACTCCTTCTGGTTATGCACAAAGCAAATGTGTTGCAGATTGTTTCTAAGTTTATGGCAAAAATCGTTATCGCGTTGGGGAATTTTGGCCTTTTTTGTACGAAATCGCCCGCAGGCCGTAAAAAAAATCCCAACGGACGATTTAAATGGGTTTTATCGGGCAGATATCAAGGGCATAAGGGGTTTGACGCTGCCGTTAAAAGAATATCGGCAGCGTCAGGCAGGAAGTTTAGCGGTGTTTACGTTCAATATTCGGCAGGAATGCGGTCAGGATGCCTAACAACGGCAGGAAGGCACAAATCTGATACACCAGCTCGATGCTGGTTTTATCCGCCACGTAGCCCAGCACCGCCGCGCCCAGCCCGCCCATACCAAAGGCCAGACCAAAGAACAGGCCGGAAACCATGCCGACTTTCCCCGGCATCAGCTCCTGCGCAAACACCAGAATGGCCGAAAATGCCGAGGCAAGGATCACGCCGATAATCACGCTCAGTACGCTGGTCCACATCAGATTGGCGTGAGGCAAAAGCAGCGTAAATGGCGCAACGCCGAGAATTGACACCCATATGACGTATTTGCGCCCAATCTTATCGCCCACCGGTCCGCCGATAATCGTACCCGCCGCCACGGCGAACAGGAAAACGAACAGATGGATTTGCGCGCTCTGCACCGATACACCAAATTTATGGATCAGGTAGAAGGTGTAATAACTGCTCAGGCTGGTCAGGTAGAAATACTTCGAGAAAATCAGGATCAGCAAGATACCCATCGACATCGCCACCGTTTTGCGTGGCAGCAGCGTCACCTGAGTGTTCACCGGTCCGCGCTTTTTGGCGAGCTGGTTTTGCTGGCGATACCACTTACTGATTTGCAGTAACACCACGATACCGAGCAGCGCCGCGAGTGAGAACCACGCGACATTGCCTTTGCCATAAGGCGCAATGATCAGCGCCGCCAGCAGCGGACCCAGCGAGGAACCGAAGTTGCCGCCGACCTGGAACAGTGACTGCGCCAGCCCGTGACGTCCGCCGGAAGCCATGCGTGCCACGCGCGACGATTCAGGATGGAACACCGAGGAACCGGTGCCGACCAGCGCCGCCGCCAGCAGCACCACCGGGAAACTCTGCGCCACCGCCAGCAGCAACAGCCCGGAAAGCGTGAAGCCCATACCGATCGGCAAAGAATACGGCTGCGGATGTTTATCGGTGTAAGAGCCGATCAGCGGCTGCAACAGCGAAGCGGTGATCTGGTAGGTCAGGGTGATCAGCCCGATTTGCGTGAAGCTCAGCGAAAATTCGTTTTGCAGCAAAGGATAAATCGCCAGGATCAGCGACTGGATCATGTCATTAAGCAGGTGGGAAACGCTGATCGCCGCCAGAATAGAAAACGCAGTCTTTTTGACTGCGTCTTTCTGCGGGCTTTCAGACGTTGACGTGGTGTCTGTCATAGCGGGTAGACCTTATTATTTTAGGGTACAGATATGATGGCTATCAGCCGATTTTTGCGATCTCAGCAAACCGGCCTTTCAGTAAGCGACAAAGATCGCCTGCGGACAGTTCAATATCAAGACCGCGTTTACCCCCGGAAACATAAATGGTGTCGAATGTTTGCGCCGGGCTGTCGATCACCGTTGGCAGCAGCTTTTTCTGCCCGAGCGGGCTGATGCCGCCGACCAGATAGCCGGTCACCCGCTGCGCAATCACCGGATCCGCCATATCGGCTTTTTTCGCCCCCAGGGCTTTCGCGACTTTTTTGAGATCCAGCTGCGAGGCGACCGGCGTCACCGCCACGGCCAGATTTTTGGCATCGCCGTTCAGCGACACCAGCAATGTTTTATAAACCTGACGCGCATCCAGACCGAGTTTTTTTACGGCTTCATCGCCAAAATGAGTTTCATCGCTGCTGTGTTCGTACGGGTGAAGGGTAAAGCGGACCTTATTCTTTTCCAGGAGTAATACGGCAGGGGTCATAGCCTGTCTCCTCAGTGTTATTTTAGGTTTTTGTTCGAAATTTCATCAGTCGTTCAATCTGATGAAATTAAACAATAAAGTGCGATTATTAAGCGAGGGAGAAATAGTAGAGCAATGAATGGTTATTGCCAAGACCCAACACAGATTGCTACCCTGTGCCCGCCGGTGCTGCGTCCGTAAGGGCTGGCACTGAAGCTATAACTAATAAAATGAAATTCCTCTTTGACTGGCCGGCCTTAAAACCGGCCATTTTTTTATCCTTTCAGCAAATCAGGCAGATTCCCTTCGCCATACAAATGCAGCGCGCCGACGGCGACCACGTAGTCTCCCGGCGGGAGATCCAGCAGCAGTTGCTTCCAGCGCAGGTTCCGCTGATTCATCAGAATGTCGTACAGATCGCTGCTGAAAGTATTCGGCAGTGGTTCGGCCGACACCCCCGGTTTGGTATCCAGCCACCAGCTGATCATGGTTTGCAGCAGGCGGGCGTTGGTGTGCCAGTGCGTCAGGGTGTCTTCCAGCAACGTCAGGCCATCGTCCGGCAGTTGCTGCAACAGGGCAAACTGTTCCTGCGGGCCTTCCAGTTCAATGATTTTTGTGTCCTGATTTTTGGCAGTCTGCAAAAGCTGATAGTCGATGCCGTAATTGCCACGCAACCCGAGGCGCTGCGCCTGTGTGGCCTGGAGCATCAGCGCAATCTGCCACGACGGCAGCGGATTGAGCGTCCACATGGAGACGCCCAGTTCTTCGCATAAACGTTCGACGTGCAGATACTGGGATTCAGGCAGGCGTTCGGCCAGCGGCGGAAATTCGCCGGTCATGCTGAAAGGGGATTCCGTGCCGCTGATATCGGCTTCGACAATCAGGGCATCGGCTTTTTGCAGACGGCGTAACAGTGGCGCAGGCAGCGGTTGCATATCCTGCGTGCCCATATGAATGCTGCCCACCAGATGCAGGGAACGGTTGCCGGGAAGCTGAATATCAATGGCGGGATAGGCATACTCGACAGGGAACAGCCTGCGGAAACCGCGTAATACCCGGTTGAAAAACTGCGCCATAGTGCATGGTCTCCCGAAAAATGAGAGACCATGCTAACGCGTCAGCGTTTTAGCGAACAGGGGAAACGTCTTGTTTTTTCGGCGTAAAGTGCAACAGACGATTTGCATTGGCGACGACGGTAATCGAAGACAGCGCCATCGCTGCACCCGCCACCACCGGGCTGAGCAGTGTGCCGGTCAGCGGATAAAGCACACCCGCCGCGACCGGGATACCAATCACGTTATAAATAAACGCCCCCAGCAGGTTCTGTTTCATATTGCGCAGCGTGGCCTGTGACATCGCCAGCGCATCCGCCACACCGTGCAGGCTCGGGCGCATCAGCGTTATTGCCGCCGTTTCGATCGCCACATCACTGCCGCCGCCCATCGCAATGCCGACATCCGCCTGCGCCAGCGCCGGGGCATCATTGATGCCGTCGCCGATCATCGCCACCTGCTGACCTTTTGCCTGCAAGCGTTTAATGGCATCGGCTTTGCCCTCCGGACGCACGCCGGCAATCACCTGATCGATCCCTGCCTGCGCGGCAATCGCCTGTGCTGTGCGCGGATTATCCCCGGTCAGCATCACCAGCTGATAACCCAGTTGGTGCAGGCGTTGCAGGGCGCTTTTGCTGTCTTCGCGTAACGGGTCGCGCAGGGCAAACAGCGCCGCCAGCTGACCGTCAGCCGCCAGTAAAACCGGCGTCGCGCCTTCACCTGCCAGGCTTTCCAGCAGGGCATCCGCCTCGCCGGTATCGATGCGGTTTTCATGCATCAGCGCCAGATTACCCAGCAACAGCGCGGTGCCTTCCGCCTCGCCGCGCAAACCCAGCCCGCCGAGGGTGCGGAAATTCAGTACGTCAAGGATATCCTGCCCTTCGGCTTTTTCCACAATCGCCTGCGCCAGCGGATGATGCGACCCTTTTTCCAGTGCGGCCGCATAGCGCAGCGCCTGCTGTTCAGGGATGCCGCCAAAGGTGTGGATATCCGTCACTTTCGGCTGGCCTTCGGTCAGCGTCCCGGTTTTATCGAACACCAGCGTGGAAAGCGTGCTGGCTTTTTGCAATGCATCGGCATCACGCACCAGCACACCGAATTCTGCCGCACGGCCTACGCCTGCGGTAATCGACATCGGCGTCGCCAGCCCCAACGCACAAGGACAGGCGATAATCAGCACGGTGGTGACGATCACCAGCGTATACATCAGTTGCGGCTGCGGGCCGAAGAAGTACCAGATTGCGCCGCTGAACAGGGCGATCAGCACCACGGCGGGCACGAAGACAGAAGAGATTTTATCCGCCAGTTTGCCGATTTCCGGTTTACTGCCCTGAGCTTCCCGCACCAGTTTGATAATGCGGGAAAGCGTGGTCTGGCTGCCGATAGCGTCGGCACGGAACAGCACGCTGCCGTCTTTCACCAGCGTCCCTGCATGGACTTTTTCACCCTGCGATTTCTGCTGAGGGATCGGTTCGCCGGTCAGCATGGCTTCATCCATCCAGGCTTCGCCGCTTTGAATTTCACCGTCAACCGGCACGCGGTCACCGGTGGTCAGACGCAGCGTCATGCCTTGCTGAACGTCCGCCAGTGGCAGGGTTTTCTCTCCTTCACCGGTGACAACGCGCGCGGTCGGCGGCGTCAGATCCAGCAGGCGTTCAAGCGCCTGAGAGGAACGCTGGCGTCCCCGTTGTTCCAGCGCGTGACCGAGGTTAATCAGGCCGATAATCATCACGCTGGCTTCATAATAAAGATGGCGTGCCTGCATCGGGAACGCGTCCGGCCACAGGCTGACCGCGAACGAGAATACCCACGCCGCGCCGGTACCGAGTGACACCAGCGTGTCCATGTTGGCGCTGCCGTGCATCAGGTTTTTCCACGCGCTGCGGTAGAAATGCCCGCCCGCGACCACCATGATCAGCAACGTCAGCAACCCGACAATCAGCCAGCCGGTCTGGTTACTGGCGGTGACCATCATTTCGCCGCCGAGCAGTCCCCATAACATCATCGGGATACCGGCTGCGAGACCCACCGCCGCCTGCCAGCTGAAACGGATCATGCTTTTACGCGAGGTTTGCTGCTGGCGCTCGCGGCGTTTGGTTTCGTCGATAATAATTTCAGCGCCGTAACCGGCACGTTCAACGGCGGCAATCAGCGCGTTCTGGTCAGCATCGCCGCTGACCAGCGCACTGCGTTCCGCCAGATTGACCCGCGCCCGCGCGACGCCTTCCACGCCTTCCAGCGCCCGTTGCACTTTACTGACACAACTGGCGCAGCTCATGCCGCTGAGTAACAGCTGCACGCTGTCACCGGCGGTCTGCGGGGCGGAAGTTTCAGCCGGAACAGGTGACGCGGCCGCTGACAGGGGTTCCGGCAAAACACTCGCCTTATCGGTCAGCGGCTCAGATTTTGGGGATGTGTCTCCCGCGACCTGCGCGTCGTAACCGGCGTTGACCACGGCGTCGATCAGGCTCTGGCTGCTGGCCTCGCCTTTAACGATGGCTTTATCCAGAGACACTTCCACCGCGGTGGTGCCTTCGACCGCTTCCAGTGCTTTACGTGTTGAAGCGACACAGTGCCCGCAGGACAAGCCTTGCAGGGATAATACGGTAGTCGTCATGATGAATTTCCTCAGGGTTAACTTCACTCAGGACAGAGGATAAACCTTCCAGCAAGGGGAAGGTCAAGCCCCAGTCTCTTCTGCCTGCAAATCTTTTCCATTTACACTTTATTTAGAAAGTTGGCTTGAAATTGCCTTATCGTTATACCCACAACTATATAGCGGTAAATCAGGGATAACATGTATGGGCAAGATTCAGAAAACCGGACTGACGGCGGCATTATTGCTGGCGGGTCTGGCAGCATCACAGGGTTCACAGGCGGCAGACGATTTTCGCGTGACTTACGCCGGTTCGATGGGCGTGGTGATGGATAAATATCTGGGGCCGGATTTCGCGCAGCAAAAACACGTGAATTATCAGGGGCAGGGGCAGGGCGCTTACGGCATGGCAAATCTGCTGGCATCGAAAAAAGTGGTGGCGGATGTGTTCGTGTCGATCACGCCGGGGCCGGTTGAAATCCTGCAAAAAGCCGGACTGGCCGGGCAGGCGATCCCGGTCGCCAGCACCAGCATGGTGATTGCCTACAATCCGAAAGGCAAATACGCTGAGCAGTTTGCCGCGATTAAAGACGGTAAGGCGGGCGCTGAGCCGTGGTGGAAAGTGCTGCAAACGCCGGGGCTGCAATTTGGCCGTACCGATCCGGTCAGCGATCCGCAGGGTCAGAACATCATTTTCACCATGATGCTGGCTGAAAATTACTACAAACAACCGGGGCTGGAAAAAGCGGTGCTGGGCGACATACAAAATCCTAAACAGATTTCCGGCGAAGGCGGTTTACTGACCCGTCTGGAAGCCGGTCAGGTTGATGCGGCGTCGGGTTACGAAAGCGCCACGATTTCCGCCCATCTGCCGTACATCAAATTGCCGGATGAAATTAACCTGAGCAATCCGCAGATGAGCAAAGACTGGTACAGCAAAGTCACGTTCAATGTGAAAGATGCCAGCGGCAAAGAGAAAACGCTGAGCACTCAGCCGCTGGTGTTTTACGCGGTGGTGCTGAACAACGCGCCGCATCCGGAACTGGCGAAAGCATTTATCAGCTACATGCAAAGTGCCAAAGGTCAGCAACTGTTTGAACAAAATGGTTATGACAAACCGAAAGGCGGAAACCTTTAAGTTGCGCGCGTCAGGCATGGCGGTTCCCGCACTGGCACTGTTAATGGTGCCGTTTGTCACGCTGCTGTTCCTGACGCCGTGGTCAGATTTTCATCTGGCTTACGGCGACAGCCATGCGGTCGCGGTGTCGCTCGGGCTGAGTCTGGTGTCGGTGGGCCTGATTATTTTACTCGGTCTGCCGGTGGCCTTCTGGCTGGCGAAAACCGCGTCACGCTGGCGCAATGTGGTGGAAGTGCTGGTGCTGATCCCGTTGCTGACGCCGCCGCTGGCGATGGGCATTTTACTGGTGTCAGTGTACGGGCCGTACGGTTCGGTCGGCGAAATCCTGTCTGCTACAGGCATGACGCTCAACAACAATGCGCCCGCGTTCGTGCTGGCGCAGATTTATGGCGCACTGCCGTATTTCATTATCTCCGCCAGAGGTGCGCTGGAAGCGGTGCCGAAAGACGTTGAAGAAGCCGGGAAAACCCTCGGCGCTTCGCCGTTTCAGGTGTTTATCCGGCTGACACTTCCGCTGGCGTCACGCGGCATTGCCGCAGGCGTGGCGATCGCCTGGGTGCGCGCCATCGGTGAATTCGGCATTGTGATGGTGTTCTGCTATTTCCCGCAGGGCATACCGGTAAAAATGTTTATCAATCTGCAAAATGACGGCGTGACCTCGGTGTATTCGCTGTTGTGGATCCTGCTGATCGTGACCCTGCCGTTGCCGATGTGGCTGCTTCTGCGTACCAAAAAACAAACCGTCCATTACAGCTGATCGCTTCTGATGGCGTATGATGTCCGTATCATGCGCAAAAATCAGGTTGTCGTGGAGGCGAAATGAACATCAGTGATGTGGCGAAAAAAACCGGGCTGACCAGTAAAGCCATCCGTTTTTATGAAGAGAAAGGGCTGGTCACCGCACCGGCTCGCAGCGAAAACGGCTACCGCAGTTATGCACAAAAACATATCGAAGAACTGACCTTACTGCGTCAGGCACGACAGGTCGGTTTCACGCTGGAAGAGTGTCAGGAGCTGGTGGCGTTGTTCCACAATCCTGACCGGCACAGTGCGGATGTTAAAGCGCGGACGTTAGAAAAGGCCGCCGAAATTGCGCGGCACATTGAAGAGCTTAAAGCCATGCGTGAGCGCTTACTGACGCTGGCGGAATCCTGCCCCGGTGACGATGGCGCGGATTGCCCGATCATCGACAATCTCAGTGGCTGTTGTCACAAACACTGAGAGGGGGTTTTAGCGAACCTCAGGTTCCACGCGCAGCGTGGCGCCTTCCACGCCGGTGATCATCACTTTGTCACCGACATTGAGCGGCGAGGTGCAGATTGCGCGCCAGCTGCTGTCACCGATTTGTACCCGCGTAAACTGATTGGTTACCGGTTCCAGCACGGTGGCGTAAGTACCCACTAACTGCTGGCCGCGCTGGTTCAGGGCTGAATTACCGGCCGGTTTATCGGCACGCAGATTCAGCCATTTCCACCACAACCACGCCGCCAGAATGGTCAGCAGCGCGAACGCCGTGCCCTGCCATTCCCACGGCAACGGCAGGATCCAGGTGACAGCGCCCACTAAGGCCGCTGCCACGCCGCTCCACAGCAAGTAACCACTCGCACCGACCAGCTCAGCCGCCAGCAACAGGCCGCCCAGAGACAGCCAGAATACGTGCGGATTTGCCATGAAATCATGCAGCATTATTTGCCGCCTTTGGTTTCTTTCAGCAGCTCAGCAATCCCGCCGATAGACCCCATCAGGCTGGTGGCATCCAGCGGCATCATGATGATTTTGCTATTATTCGCAGAACCAATTTTGGTCAGCGCATCCGTGTATTTTTGCGCGACGAAGTAGTTAATCGCCTGGACGCTGCCCGCTTCAATGGCTTCAGATACCATTTTGGTTGCCTGCGCTTCCGCTTCCGCCGCACGTTCACGCGCTTCTGCCTGCAGGAAGGCAGACTGACGTTCACCTTCCGCTTTCAGGATTTGTGACTGTTTTTCACCTTCAGCACGCAAAATAGCGGACTGACGCACGCCTTCGGCTTCCAGAATATCGGCACGTTTTGTGCGTTCGGCTTTCATCTGCGCATTCATCGCGGAAATCAGTTCAGCCGGTGGGCGCACATCGCGGATCTCGATACGGGTGATTTTCACGCCCCACGGATTGGTGGCTTCATCGACGATATGCAGCAAACGTGCGTTGATGTTGTCGCGTTGTGATAGCATCTCGTCCAGTTCCATCGAGCCAAGCACGGTACGGAAGTTGGTCATGGTCAGGTTGACGATCGCCTGCTCCAGATTGCTGACTTCATAGGCGGCGCGCGCCGGATCAATCACCTGAATAAAACACACGGCATCGATGGCGACATTGGCGTTATCGCGGGAAATCACTTCCTGAGAAGGAATGTCTAGCACCTGTTCCATCATATTGATTTTGCGGCCGATGCGGTCAACAAACGGCACGACCAGATTCAGCCCCGGCATCAGGGTTTTGGTATAACGGCCAAAGCGTTCAACTGTCCACTGATAGCCCTGTGGCACGATCTTGATCCCGGCGTACACCACCAGTAGCGCCAGCACGATCAGAATGAGGATAGGAATGGGAATGAGGTCAAACATAGTATGAAACTCCTGTAAAACTGTGTCCTGATTATTCCTGAGGGAATAATCGAATAAAAACATGTCCCTGGCGCACTCACCGACCGGTCAGGCGCGTGCTCAATTGTCGCACAAATCGTTAAGTCATCGTATTAATAAAGGATAGTTCAGGGGATAAAAGACGGGGAAAAAGCCAAAAAAAACGCACGTCCGGTGAAGTGACGTGCGTAGCCTGATTCAGCGGTAAATCTGATGAATTAATACAGCAGAGAATATAACTGACGGCGATATTTGGCAGCCAGCGCATCGCCGGTGCCCAGTGCCGCCATGATATCCATCAGCGTTTTACGCGCCGCGCCATTTGCCGCACCCAGATCTTTTTTCAGCGGTGCCATCAGCAGTTCCAGCGCTTCTTCGTTACGCCCGACCTGATGCAGTTGCAGGCTGAGTTTCACCACCAGCTCGGCGTTTTCAGGATCCTGCTGGAGTTCCTGTTGCAGCAGCTGAATTTCCGGCGTGTCAGCGGCCTGTTTCAGCAACTCGATCTGCGCGATCAATCCCTGATAACGGGAGTCTTTATCCTGTAACGGGATGGTCGCCAGTACGGCTTCAGCGTCGTCGGAGCGGTTGAGGTGAATTTGCGTTTCCGCCAGCAGCAGGCCGATATCACTGCGGTAATTGCTCAGCTGCCAGGCATCTTTCAGCAACGGCAGGGCTTCCGCGACGTTGCCCGCCTGCAACAGTTCCTGCGCCTGAGCCAGTTTCAGCTCTTCTTCTTTCGGCAACACTTTTTGCAGCAGTTCACGGATGACTTCTTCCGGCTGCGGCCCCTGGAAACCATCGACAGGCTGACCGTCTTTAAACAGGTACACCGCCGGGATTGAACGCAGACCAAACTGCTGAGCAATCATCTGCTCGGTGTCGCAGTCCACTTTCGCCAGGATCAGCTGACCGGCGTATTCCGCAGCCAGTTTGTCGAGGATCGGCCCCAGTTGCAGACAATGCTGGCTGCGCTCAGACCAGAAATAGAACATCACCGGCACGGACATGGATTGTTCCAGCGTCTGGTGCAGGTTGGTTTCGTTGATATCGATAATTGTAGGAAGCATGAATTCTGTCTCTCTGACTAAGGCGTTAAAAGCATTAAAAATGAAATGGGGGCGACTCGTGCCGCTTCAACCCCTTATCGCTTTTACTTAGCTGTTTCCGCGTAATAATTTGTCCAGTACGCGCGCGGGTAAAAGGCGTTTCAGCACGGTCAGGGCATGGGCGACCAGCGTGACCGGATAACGCAGGCGCGCGCGCGGGTTTTCTAAAGCATGGTGCAGTTTTGGCAAAACTGCCTCCGGCGTCAGTGTAAAACGACGGGCAATGCCCGGATTTTCGACCGGCTGATCGGCCTGTGACTGATTCACATTGGCGGTGAAATTGCTGGTCAGCGGGCCGGGTTCTATCAGGCTGACCTGAATGCCGGTGCCGTGCAGCTCCATGCGCAGGGTGTCCGACCAGGCTTCCAGCGCAAATTTACTGGCGGCATAGACGCCCCGGCGCGGCGTGGTAATCAGCCCCATCACCGAGCTGGTCTGGATAATACGGCCTTCGCCGTGCGGCAACATGGCGGGCAGTAACAATTGTGTCAGCTGATGTGTGCCGAAAAGATTGGTGGAAAATTGCTTTTCGAACTGCCCGCGGCTGATGGTGCTGAGCGGCCCGTAAACGCCAAAACCGGCGTTGTTAAACAGGCCGTACAGGCGGTTGCCGGTCAGCGCAATCACCTCATCGGCTGCCTGTTCAACGCTCTTCGGATCATCCAGATCCAGCTGAACAGTTTCAAAACCCATCTGTTGCAGCGTGTCGATATCCTGTGGTTTACGGCACGCCGCCAGTACCCGATAACCGCGTGTGCGCAAATCCTGGGCGGCAACCAGCCCGATACCACTGGAGCAACCGGTAATTAATACTGCTTTTTGCATAACTTTACCTGTGAGGTGTCCCTATTTTTTATGACTGTGATTTACTAGGGAGTCGGGTGAAAAAGGTAACGTCTTGGTTTTACTCACGTCCCGTTATTATTTTTATATGCCGTATGTTAACCCTGATGCGTCAGCAGCGGTGTGAGTTTTTCTGACATCCAGTCGGCGATAAACGGTTGTGCCGCCAGTGCCGGGTGTAAACCGTCGTCCTGCATCCATTCGGGTTTGACGGCGACCTGCTCCATAAAGAACGGCACCAGCGGGATATTTTCCTGCTTCGCCAGCGCCGGATAAAGGGCGTAGAACGCGTCACCGTAGCGGCGGCCATAGTTAGGCGGCAGGCGGATTTGCATCAGCAGCGGCTGCGCACCGGCTTGTTTAACCTGTGCGATCACTTTCGTCAGGGTTTGGGAAAGGGCTTGTGGCGGAAAACCCCGCAGGCCATCGTTGGCCCCCAGTTCAATCAGTACCCAGCGCGGATGATGCTGTTGCAGCAAGGACGGCAGACGCGCCAGCCCCTGTTCAGCGGTATCGCCGCTGATGCTGGCGTTAATAATGACGGGTTTTCCGCCTTCTTTTTGCCATTTGTTATTCAGTAATGTCGGCCAGGATTCGGCGACCGGCAGACGATAGACAGCACTCAAACTGTCGCCAATAATCAGTAAGTTATCAGCAGCCACGGCGCGAAAACTCAATAATCCTAACAACATAAGGAAGGGGAGATGCCAGCGGAAAATGTTCTTGAAGTTCATCATCTAAGTAAGCACGTCGGTCAGGGTGAAAGTCAGCTCACCATCCTGTCCGGTGTGGAGCTGGTTGTCAAACCTGCCCAGACAATTGCCCTGATTGGCGAATCCGGTTCCGGCAAATCCACTTTGCTGGGCATTCTTGCCGGGCTGGATGACGGCACCGACGGTGATGTGAAATTGCTGGGCAAATCCCTCCGCGATCTCAACGAGGAAGGGCGTGCGGCGTTGCGGGCAAAAAATGTCGGGTTCGTGTTCCAGTCTTTCATGCTGGTGCCGACGCTTAACGCGCTGGAGAACGTCCAGCTTCCCGCGCTGTTACGTGGCGAAAGCGACAGCAGCAGCCGTCAGCAGGCGGTGCAGCTGCTGGAAAGTCTCGGGCTGGGCGGTCGTCTGCATCATCTTCCGGCGCAGCTTTCCGGCGGCGAACAGCAGCGTGTGGCGCTGGCGCGGGCGTTCATCGGCAAACCGAAATTACTGTTTGCCGATGAACCGACCGGCAATCTGGATCGCGCGACCGGCGAACGAATTGTCGATCTGCTGTTTTCCCTGAACCGCGATGCGGCGACGACGCTGATTCTGGTCACGCATGATGAACAGCTGGCGGCGCGCTGTCAGCGGCGGTTGCGTCTGCGCGACGGGAAATTGTGGGAGGAAGCATGATCTGGCGCTGGTTCTGGCGGGAATGGCGCTCGCCTTCGCTGCTGATCGTCTGGCTGGCGCTGACACTGGCGGTGGCCTGTGTGCTGGCGCTCGGCAGTATCAGCGACCGCATGGACAAAGGGCTGAGTCAGCAAAGCCGCGAGTTTATCGCCGGGGATCGTGTGCTGCGGTCCGCGCATCCGATTACCGAAGCCTGGTTGCAGGATGCGCAGGCGCAGGGGCTGAACGTCAGCCGTCAGCTGTCGTTTATGACCATGACCTTTGCGGGCGAAACCCCGCAACTGGCGGCGGTGAAAGCCACCGATCTGGCGTATCCGCTGTATGGCACATTGCAAACCGAACCGGCAGGGCTGAAACCTGAGCCGGGCACCGTGCTGGTTGCGCCGCGTCTGCTGGCGCTGCTGAACGTGAAAGTCGGCGACAATCTGGATGTTGGCGATACCACGCTGAAAATTGCCGGTGTGGTGGTGCAGGAACCAGATTCGGGCTTTAACCCGTTCCAGACTGCGCCACGCGTGATCATGAATCTGGACGATGTGGCGAAAACCGGCGCGGTTCAGCCGGGCAGCCGTCTGACCTATCGCTATATGTTTGCCGGTTCGCCGCAGGCCATTCAGACCTATGGCGATGCGATCAAAGGGCTGCTCAAGCCGGATCAACGCTGGACCGGCATGGAAGATTCCGATGGCGCGCTGGGCAAATCATTACAGCGTTCACAGCAATTCCTCACATTGTCGGCGCTGCTGACCCTGATGTTGTCGATTGCGGCGATCGCGGTGTCGATGGGGCATTACTGCCGCAGCCGTTACGATCTGGTTGCCGTACTGAAAACGCTGGGTGCCGGGAAAAAGGCGCTGCAAAAACTGATTATCGGACAGTGGCTGGCGGTGCTGGTGCTGGCAGGATTGTGCGGCAGCGTGGTCGGGCTGGTATTCGAAGCCATCCTGATGAAGGTGCTGGCGCCTGTTCTGCCCGCGGCGTTGCCGCCTGCCGGTGGCTGGCCGTGGGTGTGGTCGATGGGCGCGATGGTGGTGATTTCTCTGCTGATCGGCATCCGTCCGTATCGTCAGTTGCTGGCAACCCAGCCGCTGCGGGTGCTGCGTCAGGATGTGGTGGCGAACGTCTGGCCGCTGCGTTATTTCCTGCCGGTGATGGTTGTGGTGGTGGTCGGTTTGCTGGCGGCGCTGATGGGCGGCAGTTCGTTGCTCTGGTCGCTGCTGGCGGGCGTGCTGGTGCTGTCACTGTTGCTCGGCGTGATTGGCTGGGGCGCACTGCTGCTGTTACGCAAGCTGACGTTCCGTCAGTTGCCGCTGCGTCTGGCGGTAAACCGCCTGCTGCGCCAGCCGTGGGTGACACTCAGCCAGCTGGCGGCATTCTCGATGTCGTTTATGTTGCTGGCATTGCTGCTGGTGATGCGCGGGGATTTACTGGATCGCTGGGAACAACAACTGCCGCCGGACAGCCCGAATTACTTCCTGCTCAATATCACCAAAGAGCAAATTCCGCAGGTGACGGATTTCCTGCATCAGCATAACGCCGCGCCGGAAACCTTCTATCCGATTGTGCGGGTTCGTCTGACCAAAATTAACGACCAGATTGCCACCGACATCATTAAGCCGGATGACGCAGGCGGCGAAGCGGTGAACCGTGAGCTGAATCTGACCTGGATGGCAGGGCTGCCGGATCATAATCCGCTGGTCGCCGGTAACGGGCCGCCAAAAGCCGGTGAAGTGTCGGTTGATGAAGGGCTGGCGGGACGTCTGGGACTGAAACTCGGGGATACGGTGACCTTCAGCGGCGATACGCAGGAGTTCAGCGCCAGAATTACCAGCCTGCGAAAAGTGGACTGGGACAGCCTGAAGCCGAATTTCTACTTCATCTTCCCGCCGGGGGCGCTGGATGCACAGCCGCAAAGCTGGCTGACCAGTTTCCGCTATCACGGTGATGACCGCACGATCACGCAGCTTAACCGCCAGTTCCCGACGCTGAGTCTGCTGGATATCGGTTCGATCCTGCGTCAGGTCGGACAGGTGTTGCAGCAGGTGAGCAGGGCGCTGGAAGTGATGGTGATCCTGGTGATGCTGTGCGGCGGATTGCTGCTGCTGGCGCAGATTCAGGTCGGTATGCGTCAGCGACGTCAGGAACTGATTGTGTACCGCACGCTGGGTGCCAGCAAAAAAATGCTGCACCGCACACTGTGGTGTGAGTTTGCCGTGCTCGGGCTGGTGGCGGGTATTGCGGCGGCGATCGGCGCGGAAGCCGCATTATGGCTGCTGCAACGCAAAGTGTTCGATTTCCCGTGGGAACCCAATTATCTGATGTGGATTGCGGTGCCGGTTGTCAGCGCCGTGCTGTTGTCCGTCTGCGGGGGATGGCTGGGCGTGCGGTTGCTGCGGGGGCGGGCGTTGTTCCGGCAATACGATAGTTAATGGTTTGCTCCTCCCCCTGCGAAGGGGAAGGCAGGGAGGGGGTTTTAAGGGCTAACTCTTTGTCAAAGCACACTTTAACTACTGGATTTTGACCTTAATACCCCACCCCAACCCTCCCCTTCGCAGGGGAGGGAGCCGATCGAGCTTTTCTCCTCCCCCTGCGAAGGGGGAGGGCGGGAGGGGGTTTTAAGGGCTAACTCTTTGTCAAAGCGCACTTTAACTATTGGATTTTGACCTTAATACCCCACCCCAACCCTCCCCTTCGCAGGGGAGGGAGCCGATCAAATCAAATCTTTTCAACTGCCCATTCAATGCCGCTGGCGTATTCTTCCGGCAGCATCGGAACCAGTGCGTTGAGGTTGGCTTTCAGCAGGCTGGCGCTGGCGTCGTTAAGGTTCAGGTGTCCGACTTTACGGCCGGGACGCACCTCTTTCTCGTACCAGTGCAGATTGACCAGCGGCAGGCTCAGCCATTCTTCTGAGACATCTGTGCCGATCAGATTCACCATCACCGACGGCGTGCTGACGACCGGTTTCGGCAGCGGCAGACCCAGAATGGCGCGCAGATGCATTTCAAACTGGCTGTAAGATGCGCCGTTTTGCGTCCAGTGCCCGCTGTTGTGGACACGCGGAGCCAGTTCATTGATCAGTAAACCTTCGCTGACCACGAAACATTCCATCGCCATTACGCCGACATAATTCAGTTCGTTCATGATCGCCGACAGCATGCTTTCCGCCTGCTGTTGCAGGGCAGCGTCAGGTTGCGGCAGCGCAACGCTGGTGCGCAGAATGCCGTCCTGGTGCAGGTTGTGGGTCAGCGGATAAAAGACGGTTTTGCCGTCGTGACCCCGTGCGCCGACCAGCGAAACTTCGCCGGAGAAGTTGATGCCCTGTTCAACGATGCATTCGCCGTAGCAATCCTGCGGCAGGGTATGTTCTTCGCCGGAACGCAGACGCCACTGACCACGGCCGTCGTAGCCGCCGACGCGGCGTTTAACAATCGCCAGTTCGCCAAGCTGGGAGAAGACCTGCGGCCATTCGGCGGCATCAGCCAGTAACTGCCACGGCGCGGTCGTCAGACCGAGCTGGTCGAGCAATTGTTTTTGCGTCAGGCGATCGGCCAGACGCGGAAATATGTCGCGGTTAACGAACGCATTGTGCGTCGCCAGTTCGCGGGTCAGTGCCGTTTCCGGCCAGCGTTCGATTTCAGCGGTGATCACGCTTTGCTGATACGGCACGGCTTCCGGTTCGGCATCCAGACCCACAGGATAAACGGCGATGCCCAGCGGTTCACCGGCCTGACGCAGCATTCTGCCTAACTGACCGTTTCCGAGTACGCAAACCGGCTTCATGCTTCCTCCCGCGGATCGGGATTGTTCAGCACTTCGTCGGTTTGTGCGATGCGCCACGCGGCCAGATTTTTGGCAATCTCAGCATCGTGCAGCGCCAGAATTTGTGCAGCCAGTAATGCAGCGTTTGCCGCACCGGCTTTACCAATCGCCAGCGTACCGACCGGGATGCCGCGCGGCATTTGCACGATGGAATACAGGCTGTCGATGCCGCTCAGTGCAGCACTTTGCACCGGTACACCGAGCACCGGCACCAGCGTTTTTGCCGCCAGCATGCCCGGTAAATGCGCTGCGCCACCGGCACCCGCAATGATCACATCAAAGCCGTTGGCGGAAGCCTGCTCAGCAAAAGTGAACAATTTATCCGGCGTACGGTGAGCGGAGACGATATCGACATGGAAAGGAATATTCAGCGTTGTGAGAACTTCTGCGGCGAACTGCATGGTCGCCCAGTCACTTTTAGACCCCATAACGATGGCGATTTTTGCCGGGGTAACGTTGGATGACATGTCTGTAAAGCTCCTGTGATTCGGAAATAGAAACTGCGAGGGCGCAAATGATAGCATGCTCCGTGAGGGAGGAAAACGGTTGCGTCGCCGCAAAACGGTGCATTTTTGGTGAGAAGTGGGCGGCAGATTTGTATAATCCACACCACGATATTGATGACACACCTGACTGGAAACTGATTTATGACGCAGGCTTTACTGGCACCGATTTATGATTTTCTTCACTGTGAAACGCCCGCGCTGTGGGTGGATGTGGCGCTGGAAAATCAGACGGTGATGCTGATCGACCACGCTAACTGTGAAAAGAAGGCGGCGGCCACGGCGATGAGCCTGATGACCAAATACCTTGAGCGCACCGAACTGCTGTTTTGCGCGGCGCGTCTAGCGCGTGAAGAACTTCATCACTTCGAACAAGTGGTGGAGATCATGCAAAAGCGCAATATCACCTATACCCAGCTTTCCCCGTCGCGCTACGCCAGCGGCATGATTAAACATACCCGCCATCACGATGATCTGAATATTCTGGTCGACCGGCTGATTATCGGGGCCTACATCGAAGCGCGTTCCTGCGAGCGTTTTGCCAAGATTGCACCGCATCTCGATGAAACCTTGTCGCGCTTTTACACCTCGTTGCTGCGTTCAGAATCACGGCATTTTGCCGACTATCTGGCACTGGCAGAGCAATACGCCGGGACGGATATCAGCGAGCGTGTGGAGGAGTTTGGCAGGATTGAAGCGGAACTGATCTTAACCCCGGACGAGCAGTTCCGCTTCCATTCAGGCGTACCCGTTACCCTTCATACTTCGAGCTGCTGATGCGTTGACTGCGCTCATTCACCCCGGTCACTTAGTCAGCTAAGCTCCCGGGGATTCATGAGCTTGTCGCCTTCCAGCAACTCAAATTATTTCGGGTAACGTTGAGGTGACTCAAAACGGGAATCTTATCAGCTCGACGTTATCGGCGGTGACTTTCACCATTGAGCCTTCTTCGTGCCAGGCGCCGAGTACCACACGATGGCCGGTTTTGTTACCGAGCGGGACATCGTGAATGGCTGGCCGATGGGTGTGACCGTGGATCATCCATTCGACGCCCGCCATCTGCATTTCACTGACCACCGCCTGCGGGTTCACATCCATAATGTCCATGGATTTGCCCTGATTAGACGCTTTGCTGTTGGCGCGCATTCTGGCAGCAATCGCCAGTCGCCATTTCAGCGGCAGCATCAGGAACAGTTTCTGGATAAACGGATTGTGCACTTTTTTGCGGAAGTTCTGATACGCGACATCGTCGGTACACAGCGTGTCGCCGTGCAGGATCAGCACGCGGCGTCCGTACAACTCGAGCACTTTTTTCTCCGGCAGCAACGTCATCAGGCTGTCGCGGGCGAAACGTCTGCCGAGCAGAAAATCGCGATTGCCATGAATGAAAAAGCACGGTACGCCTTGCTGGTGTAACTGATTGAGTGCGGCGGAGATGTCAGCGTGAAGCGGTTGCGGATCGTCGTCGCCAATCCAGGCTTCGAACAGGTCGCCGAGGATGTACAGGGCGTCGGCCTGCGGCGCATCTTCACGCAGAAAACGCAGAAAACCGGCAGTGATTGCCGGTTCCTGTGCGCAAAGATGGATATCTGCGATAAAAAACGTGGTCATCCCGACGTTGATTATTCGCTGACTGTGACGCTTTTGATCACAACATCTTCTTGTGGAACGTCCTGATGCATGCCGCTGCGACCGGTTTTCACCGCTTTGATCGCGTCAACCACGTCCTGACCTTCAACCACTTCTGCGAATACGCAGTAACCCCAACCCTGTGCGTTTTTGCCGCTGTGGTTCAGGAAATCGTTGTCAGTGACGTTGATGAAGAACTGTGCCGTGGCAGAGTGCGGATCGTTGGTACGGGCCATCGCCAGCGTGCCTTTGGTGTTTTTCAGGCCGTTGTCTGCTTCGTTATCGATTGGTGCATCGGTGTTTTTCTGGTTCATGCCAGGCTCAAAACCGCCGCCCTGGATCATGAAACCGTTAATCACACGGTGGAAAATGGTGTTGTCGTAGAAGCCTTTACGGCAATAGTTCAGGAAGTTCTCAACCGTGGCTGGCGCTTTGTCTGCGAAAGTTTTAATGACGATGTCGCCGTGGTTGGTGTGTAAAGTGACCATAATTATCATCCTGCTAATGTTGATGTGTGCTCTCTGTCAGAGCGGCTACTATAGCCTTTTCTTATACCATAACTCAAAAGTTGCCGTCAGCAGCGCCTTTGTGACCACTAAAGCCCGTCCGGCGGCCTTATGCCGTTTCGGTGAAATCATTTTCGTTATATTATGGCCGTTAGTGTCGCTTAAATGCGCCAACGTCATTTTCTACGCCCAACACACGGAATAGCCTGATGCTGAAGATTTTTAATACCCTGAGTCGCCAAAAAGAGGAATTCAAGCCAATTCATGCCGGTAAAGTCGGGATGTACGTGTGTGGGATCACTGTTTACGACCTGTGTCATATCGGCCACGGTCGCACCTTTGTGTCTTTCGACGTGGTATCGCGTTACCTGCGTTACCTCGGTTATGACCTGAAATACGTGCGTAACATCACCGATATCGACGACAAAATCATTAAACGTGCGGCTGAAAAGGGCGAAACGTTCATGACGCTGACAGAGCGTATGATCGCGGAAATGCACGCGGATTTCGCCTCCCTGAACATTTTGCCGCCCGACTCCGAACCGCGCGCCACGCAGCATATTCATGAAATTATCGATATCGTACAGAAGCTGATCGACCGCGATCACGCTTATGTCGCATCGAACGGCGACGTGATGTTCTGGGTGGAAAGCGATCCTGATTACGGTGTGTTATCCCGTCAGGATCTGGACCAGCTTCAGGCCGGTGCTCGCGTGGAAGTAGAAGCTAACGTCAAACGCAATCCGATGGATTTCGTGCTGTGGAAAATGTCCAAACCGGGCGAACCGAGCTGGACTTCTCCGTGGGGCGAAGGCCGTCCGGGCTGGCACATCGAATGTTCGGCGATGAACTGCAAACAACTTGGTGCGCATTTCGACATTCACGGCGGCGGTTCTGATCTGATGTTCCCGCACCACGAAAACGAAATTGCACAGTCAAGCTGCGCGCACGACGGCCCGTACGTCAACACCTGGATGCACTCCGGCATGGTGATGATCGACCGCGAAAAGATGTCCAAATCGCTGGATAACTTTTTCACCGTGCGCGATGTGCTGAAATATTACGATGCCGAAAGCGTGCGTTACTTCCTGATGTCGGGTCATTACCGCAGCCAGCTGAACTACAGTGAAGAGAACCTGAAACTGGCGCGTACCTCGATGGAACGCCTGTATACCGCGCTGCGCGGGACTGACGTCAGTGCCGCGCCAGCCGGTGGCGACGCGTTTGTTGCGCGTTTCCGTGCGGCCATGGACGACGATTTCAACACGCCGGAAGCCTATTCCGTGCTGTTCGATATGGCGCGTGACATCAACCGTCTGAAAGCGGAAGACCTGTCTGCGGCCAACGGTCTGGCGGCGGAACTGCGTCAGCTGGCGGGCGTGCTTGGCCTGCTGGAGCAGGATCCGGAGCAGTTCCTGAAATCAGGCGCGCAGGCGGATAACGATGATGAAGTCGCTGAAATCGAAGCGTTGATCAAACAACGTAACGATGCCCGCGCCAGCAAAGACTGGGGCATGGCGGATAAAGCGCGCGATCGTCTGAATGAAATGGGCATCGTGTTAGAAGACGGACCGGCCGGTACCACCTGGCGTCGCAAATAATTTCCTTCATAGCTGAAACCGCCGCCGCGTTGGCTGCGTTCGCGAACCCGGGTCACTGACTTATGTCAGCTCCCCGGGATTCGTTCACTTGCCGCCTTGCTGCAACTCCGGTTATTTTGGAGATGCGAGACATATAGCCTCCTTCCGGGAGGCTTTTTTATAAGGAGCCTCCTGTGACCACTCTGTTTCTGACCTATCAGCCTCCGTATGACTGGCAATGGATGACGGCGTTTCTCGGCGCGCGTGCCTTGCAGGGCGTGGAGCAGCAGGATGGCGAATATTACCAGCGTACGCTGGCGGTGATGCACAATGACCAGCGCCTGACCGGCTGGCTGCGGCTGCGGCCGTTACCTGAGCGCGACGGCGTCGAGCTGGAGGTGTCGCCGTCACTCTCGCCGGTGGCGGAGAAGGTGGCTGCGCAGGTTCGACGTCTGCTGGATCTGGACGCGCAGCCACAGCTTATCGCCGAAGGTCTGGGGGCGCTGGCGGAAAATGCCGTGGGATTGCGCCTGCCGGGATGTGCTGACCGTTTTGAACTGGTGGTGCGGGCGATCCTCGGGCAACTGGTGAGCGTAAAAATGGCGGCGACACTGGCGACGCGGCTGACTGAAAAATGGGGCGAGCCGGTCAGTACGCCGTTTGCGGCGCTGACGCATTTGTTCCCGTCTCCGGCGGTTGTCGGGCAGTTAACGGTGGAGGATTTGCGCGGTATCGGCGTGCAGGCCAGACGCGCAGCCGGGCTGATTGGTTTTGCGCAGGCGGTGGCAGAAGGGCGTTTACCGCTTGATGACATCACGGATGTGCAGGAGGGCATAAAACGGCTGCTGGCGATGCCGGGCATTGGCAGCTGGACCGCCAGTTATGTGGCGATGCGGGCCTGGTCCGCGCCAGACGTGTTTCTCGGCGGTGACTATCTGATTAAACAGCGTTTTCCGGGCATGACGCCGGGAAAAATCGCCCGCTATGCCGAAGTGTGGAAACCGTGGCGCACCTACGCCACGCTGCATTTGTGGTTCAACAACGACTGGCAGCCCGATACGCCGTGACCGGTTATTCGCCTGTCAGATGCGCTTTTGCGGTTTTCTGCCCCGGCTCGTAACGAAATACCCGCCCGCGTCCGTGATGTTTGGCGGTATAACAGGCCATATCCGCCTGCGCCATATATTCACTGCCACTGACATTCGCATCGTTTATTTCCGTCAGCCCGGCACTGGCACCGATGCGGTAGATTTTGCCTTCCCACATAAACGGGAAGCCGTTAATTTTATCGATCAGTTGCGTCAGCATCGCCAGCCCCTGTTCCAGCGGACAATCAAACAGGATCAGCGCAAATTCATCGCCGCCCAGCCGCGCCAGCCGGTCGCTGTTGCGGATATGTTCCTGCATCAGTGCGCTGATCTGGCGCAGTAATTCATCCCCGGCCGCGTGACCTGCGGTGTCATTAATGGCCTTGAAGTGATCCAGATCGATAAAGGCCAGACCGTGAGGCTGATGCTGTGTGGCGGTCAGATTCAGGGCTTTTTTCAGGCTCGATTCGAAACTGCCCCGGTTTGCCAGTCCGGTTAATAAATCGTGTGACGCGCTGTGGCTGAGCTTACGCATCAGTTCGCGGGATTTACTGACGTCCTGAATCACCAGCACAATGCCGATCGGTTCATCTTTCAGGGTACGCAGCGGGGAAACGGCCAGCTGTACATCGAACAAACCGGTGTGATAACCGTGCAGCACCAGCGACCGCTCGACGGAAGAGTGCAGGTTTTCGTTGATATCAAAGTGCAGCAGGTTGTCGATCAGCGGGCCATCCGGGCCTTTGCTGATCACCACAATGCGGTTGACCGGCTGCCCCTGCGCCTGCTGCTCCTTCCAGCCGGTCATCTTCTCGGCGACCGGATTCATAAAGGTGATGTTCATATTCCGGTCGGTTGAAATCACCGCTTCGTTGATGGAATTCAGGGTGATGTGCAGCAGTTCTTTTTCTTCATGCAGCGCTTCCGACAGGCGCTTGTTGGTCATCTCGGTGTGCTTGAGTTCGTTGATATCTTCAATCTGTGAGATGAAATACAGCGGATTATGCTGTTCGTCGCGCACCAGTGAAACGGCCAGAAATGCCCAGACAGTTTCCCCGTTGCGGCGCAGGTAGCGTTTTTCCAGGGTGTAGCTCTGAATTTCATCGGCGAGTAACTGATTCAGTAAGGCAAGGTCATTACTCAGGTCTTCGTGATAGGTAATTTCCTGAAAATTCAAGGTGGTCAGGTAATCCGATTCATAGCCCAGCAGGTTACACAGGGCTTTATTGACCTGTAAAAGTTGCCCCTGCGGTGACACCAGCGCCATGCCGATGGCGGAATATTCCATCGCATTGCGGAAACGATTTTCGCTCTGGGTAATGTGCGATTTTTCAGCGCGCAGGGCATGCATGGCCATCGCCATGGCGTTCGCCGGTAACAGGATCAGCAGTAACGGCAGGAAGATTAATCCCTGCGGCACCTGCATGGTATGCGGTTGCACGGTGATGATCCCGCTGGTGTGCAGCAGGGCGATCATCAGCGTCATCGACAGAAAAACAATAAACGCTTCCACACGGGGCAGGCGGATAGCGCACCACAACAACGGGATGGTGATAAACGCAAAGGTGTAAGGCAGCCATTTCAGTGCCAGAAAACCGGCGACCAGCGTCAGGATTAAGGTCAGCAGCAGCCCGAAAAAATGCGGTGAGGCGAGCAGCTTAGTCAGATAACCCCGCTGATACACCAGCCCCAGCGGCGTCAGTGCCAGAATAGCCACGGCTTCTGACATGTACCAGGTGGCAAAACGGTTCTGCAATTCCTCCGGCGAATGCACATGCAGAATAAACAGCATCATGATCACCGAACTGACCAGCGGGCAGAAAATCACGGCGATAAGCAGAAATTTCATCCACTGGTTCAGGCCGGAAAGCGGATCCTGCCGCGACAGCATGCGCCGCAAAAGCGCCGCGCACAGCGAGGCTTCCAGCAGATTGTTCAGCAGATAAGGCAGATAGCGCAGAAAGGGCGTGCCCACCAGCGTATGCGCGGCAGCGATACCCAGTGCGGCCGCACACAGCAGCGGGATCCAGTGGCGGAAGTTGTGATGGAATAACACCGGGATCAACAATGACGTCGGCAGCCACAGGCCCGCCAGCGTAGACGAGTTCTGGATGATTTTCATGCACACCAGAGCCAGCAGGCAGATTGAGATGCCTGTAAGAAGCGGTGTTTTCCAGTTTGCCCGCTCGTCATCGTCGAAGGGCGACATGCTATTTTCCACAGTGAAACCTTATTCTGGCTGACGGTAAAAGGCAGACAGTGACATTTATTTTTATATTCTTGTCATGCAGTTGCCACAGGTGTGCAGCACGCTGTTGCGTGATCAGTATCGGAAGGTCACAGCTAATTATTAATATAAATTTGCCATTACGCTGTAATAAATAACGAAAAACCGGCCCGTAAGCCGGTATTCGTCAGTTAAAGCAGGAAAATGGTGGCAAGGCCGAGGAAAATGAAGAAACCGCCGGTATCGGTGAGGGCGGTGATCATCACGCTGGAACCGACCGCCGGGTCGCGGCCAAGGCGCACCATGGTCAGCGGGATCACCACGCCCATCACCGCGGCCAGCAGTAAATTGAGGACCATCGCCAGCGTCATCACGGCGCCCATTTCCCAGTCGCCATACAGCAGCCAGGTGACGATGCCCATCAGTCCGCCCCACACCAGACCGTTGATCAGCGCAACGCCCAGCTCCCTGAACATCAGGAATTTCAGGTTGCCGAGCTGGACATGGTGCAGCGCCAGCCCGCGGACGATCATGGTGATGGTCTGATTACCGGTATTGCCGCCGATCCCGGCGACGATCGGCATCAGTGCGGCCAGGGCCACCAGTTGCGAAATGGTGTGTTCGAACAGACCGATAACGCGCGACGCGACAAAGGCGGTACACAAATTGATGGCCAGCCATGCCCAGCGGTTACGGACGGCTTTGGTCACCGGCGAGAAAACGTCTTCTTCAGGGCTTAAGCCCCCCATCCGGCGTAAATTGCTGTCGGTGTCGTTGTTGACGAAATCGACGATTTCTTCGACGGTCAGACGGCCCATCAGTTTGCCCTTTTTATCCACCACGGGCGCGGTGATCAGATCATAACGTTCGAACGCACTGGCGGCGTCCTCGGCCTTGTCTTCCGGCTCAAAACTGGTGAGATCGGTCACCATCACGTCGGAAACCAGCGTATGCGGTGAATTGAGCAAAATGGTGGTCAGCGGCAGTTCGCCGAGCAGGGTATTTTTCCGGTCAGTGATAAAGACTTTGTCGGTGGCCTGCGGAATGGCTTTGCGCGAGCGGAGAAAACGCTGAACGGTACCGAGGGTGACGTCCGGGCGCACGGTCAGCAGCTCGAAATCCATGATACGACCCACGCACTCTTTACTGAATTTCATGACCTCGCGGACTTTCTCGCGCTGGCGCGGATCCAGCGAGGTCAGTACCCGGCCAATCAGGTCGCGCGGCAGATATTCCGCCAGATAGACCTGATCATCCACGTCCAGCAGCGACATGGTTTTCAACAGGTCTTTGTCGCTCATCTCTTCGATCAGGCTGTCCCAGACCGTTTCTGACACTTCCACCAGCGCTTTACCGCGTGCGGCCGGTTCCACCAGCCGCCAGAGCGCCAGACGCTCGCGGATCGGCAAGGCTTCCAGAACGTCCGCGACGTCCGCCGCGTGGAGATTTTGTACCCGCGAGGTCAGCTCGGCGGTGTTGTCCATCAGTTGCGCGCGCGTGGCGTCATCAACATCCGGTTCCTCGCCCAGAATACTGTCTGCGAGGTCATCGGTGTTCAGAAGGAGATCGAGGATCCTGCTGCGGCTTTCCGCCAGTTTTTGTCCGTAATTTTTAGGTTTTTCGGCAGACATTGGGGATCCTTAGTCCTTAGCGTAACGGCAGGTTTTCAGGGTGCCGGTACAGGTTTTTTCGGGGGTCTTTTCCTGAGGAGTGACGGTTTGCGCATCAGTCTGGCTTTGTTTTTGATTCTGATGATGGGAATACGCACCGATGGCGGAATAGACCAGACGCCCGAACAAAATAATGAAGCTGATCGCTAAAACGATTTTGGTCATTTTTATGTTTATTTTTCGAGACATAATAAAGTCACTTAAATGAATTTTGCTCCGGTAAGCTTGAGGATGGCGTGCTCAGAATAACGGTTACACTATATAGCACATCTAAACAGGCTGCTAAGAAACGCAAAAAATAGGCGGTATTTGTTTTAAGTGTTTTTTCGCGATAAACATAAAGATTCTGTTTATTGATCTGCATCATGGGATTTAAGATAAGGCAGATTAGAATTCAGCCATATTTTATACAATTGTGCCCGGGCCTCCGCTGTATTCTCTTTTCTCCGTACTTTTCTGTGAAATGGCGTTTTTACGACGATAATTGAGGACAGAGCCTTTCGCTGCTGTCGCCGGACTGCCTGCCGGACGTCCGTTACACCCTGAATCATTCACCGCGGCATGAAGTTCATGCGCAAAAACTTAGATGGACTTGATGCGTAAACATTTTTCCTGGCATGACGTGCGTCATAAATGGTGGGGACTGCCTGCGATTTGTGCGCTGGTGCTGATCCCGGTGACCTCCTGGCTTTCGCCGATCATCTTCCTGCCGGATGGCCGTACCTATCTTATTTATATGCCGATGGCGACCTGCGTCGCCTTGCTGATGGTGTTCGACTGGGCCGCATTGCCCGGCATTGTGCTGACCCTGTTCCTGCGCTATTACCTGCGGGTCGGTGCCGAGATGGGCATGCTGATGACGGTGATTTACTTCACGGCACTCACGCTGGCCTGGCTCGGATACCGATGGCAGGCGGGAAGCCGCTGGTCAGCGCCGCTCGGGCTGATGAATCTGGCGAAAGCGCGGGTAGGCTGGTTACTGATTTTCCTGACGTTATTCTTCATCATCGTCTTGCAGATTGTGGTTGAAAGCGGATTGCTGCCCGGTTATCTGGGCATGGCGACGCGGGACTTTGTCACGCTCAGAACGCTGGTCAATATGCAGGCGATGATTCTGGGGATCCTGCTCAACTCCCATGTGATTTATCTGGTGTTACGCATTATCCGTAAGCCGCGTTATTTCTGCGTGGTGTACACCAAGCTGCGTAAACAGCTGGCACCGGGTGTGAAGTTCGCTGAAATTGTCGTGTGGTTTATGGTGCTGGGTGCCATGGTGACGCTGCTCTGCCTGCCGGGGCTGAGCGAGCCTTTCATGAAGATTTTACTCAGTGATTACACGCTGACGCTGCTGTTCCCGGTATTGCTGTTCGGGGCATGGCGTTACGGCTATTACTTTATCAGCATTGTCTGGACCTTCACCCTGACAATTTTATTCAATTATTATCAGGGCTTTATCTCCGAACACGGGTTTATCCATAACCTGGTGTTCGTCTCCGCCCTGATGCTGGTGTATACCGTTACGCTGCTGCTGATGGCGGCCATTGCGTCCCGCCAGCGTCTGCTGATGAAAAGAACCAGCGCCGCCGCGTTGCAGGATCCGGTATTCGGTTTACCCAATCTGCGCGCCTTTAACCGCGATCTTGCGCGTTACCCGCGTTCCATGCTGTGCTTCATCCGGGTTTCTGATATGGACGTGCTGAGCCGTAATTACGGCATGCAACTGCGCATCCAGTTCAAACAACAACTGGCACTCGGGCTGAAGCCTTATCTGCAGGCGGGCGAACGGGTTTATCATCTGCCGGGTTACGATCTGGTGTTGCGCCTGAACTGTGAGGATGCAGATAAGAAACTGCAGGAACTGCACGAGCATCTGGAAGATTTCCGCCTGATCTGGAACGGCCTGCCGCTGCATCCTAATATCGGTTTATCCTACTGCACGGTGTATTCGCCGGTAGAGCATCTGCCGATTTTGCTGGGCGAACTGAGCGGGATTGCCGAGGTTTCCCTGACCACCGGACAGCCGGAATCGAATAAAAACGATCACAGTCAGGTGCAGCTGGAAATCAGAGAGAAGGTCGACATGTTGCATAAAATCCAGCGTGCGCTGGATGACGACCGCTTTGTGCTGATGGCGCAGCCGATCTTCGGCGTGCGTGGCGACAGTTATCATGAAATTCTGTTGCGCATGTCTGACGGCGAAGAAGGGACGATGATCACACCGGATAAATTCCTGCCGGTGGTGCATGAGTTCGGGCTGTCGTATCAGCTGGATATGTGGGTGCTGAAACACACGCTGATGTTTATTAATCAGAACCGCGTGCGACTGCCGAGCCTGCGCTTTGCGGTGAATTTCACGCCGTCGACGCTGTGCCGCCCGACGTTTACCCGCGATTTTAAAACGCTGATGCTGGAGTATGAAATTGAGCCGTTCCAGATCGTGCTGGAAGTGACGGAATCTCACTTACTTCAGAACATGAAATATGCCGATTTTGCGATGCGGGAACTCCGGTCCTACGGCTGCCGGATTGCCATTGATGATTTCGGTACCGGGTATGCCAGCTATGGCCGTCTGAAAGCCATTCAGGCCGATATTTTGAAGATTGACGGCAGCTTCGTGCGCAATATGCTCACCGATTCGCTGGATGCCTACATTGTGCAGTCCATCTGTCAGGTGGCGCGTATGAAGCATCTGTCGATTGTGGCGGAATATGTGGAGACGGAAGAACAGAAAACCGCGCTGCACGCGCTGGGCGTGGATTACATGCAGGGGTATCTGGTGGGGAAACCGGAACCGTTAAACAAACTGCTGGAATTCCCGCTCGCCTGATTGTCTGTGAGTCCGTAAAAAGAAAAAGCCCTCCGCGCAGAGACTGCGGGAGGGCTTTTTTCATGCCGATAACGGTCAGCTTTCTGCGATACCGTCTTCTTCTTCGAGCATCAGTTTCCAGCCCGTGACGTCTTCCCAGTAACTTTGTTCTTTTTCGAAATCCAGCTGAACCAGGTTGTTCTGCGCCAGATAGCCGGCGGGGAACCGCAGCGTCCAGTGATTATCATCGGTCGATAACCGCAGGGATTCCGGCGTGGTCGTCGACTGGCGCTGGTTATTGAGCAACGCGCCTAAACGCAGAAGCTGGATCAGCGGAATGTAATGCTTTTTCTTAAACAGGTTCAGGCGCGGCAGTTCTTCCAGCTTGATGGCTTTACGGTGGAAGCGAACCAGCGTCGCCAGCAGCGTTTGCTGTTCCTGATTGAATCCCGGCAAATTGGTGTTTTGCAGGATATACGAGGAATGACGGTGCATGCCGGTGTGGTTAATGCTCAGACCGACTTCATGCAGCATGGCGCTGAATTTCAGCAGGGATTCCAGCTGTGGCTGCACCAGTTTGGTGTTTTGCGCCAGCCACTGCGCATACAATTGCTCGGTGGTGTCCAGCACGCGGCGCGCCTGTTCACGGTCGATATTGTAATGCTCGGCCAGACTTTTCGCGGTTCGGGTGCGGATGTCCTGATGGCGGAAACGGCCTTCCATTTCATACAGCACACCTTCACGCAGCGCGCCGTCAGACAGTCGCAGCTCTTTGACCGCCAGCGCATCGAATACGCCGCGCAGAATCGCCAGACCCGGCACAAACACCGATTGCCGGTCTTCCGACAGGCCCGGTAAATCCAGTGCGCTGAAATGTTTAAAGTCCAGTACCGCTTCGGTCAGCATTTCCAGACGTTCCGGCGTAATTAACCCGTCCTTTTCACCCATCGCCACCAGCACTTCATGCGCAGCTTTGATACTGCCCGAAGCGCCCAGCGCATACTGCCAGCCCTGCAGACGATATTGCCACGCCAGCGTTTCCAGTTTCTGCGCGGCAGCAAGCTGCGCGCGTTTGAAATTACTGCGGCTGATTTCGCCGTTCGGGAAAAACATCTGCGCGAAACTGACGCAGCCCATACGGCGGCTTTCGGCCAGCAACGGCTCGAAATCTTCACCGATAACCAGCTCCGTCGAACCGCCGCCGATATCCACCACCAGCTTGCGGCCTTTTTCCGGCTGGGTATGTTCAACACCCATAAAAATCAGGCGCGCTTCTTCCTGCCCGGAAATGATCTCAATCGGATAGGGGATCACTTCTTTGGCGCGCTTGAGGAATTCCTCGGCATTCACTGCCTGACGCAAGGTGTGCGTCCCGACGATGGTGACGTTGTTTTCCGGAAAACCCTGCAGGCGTTCGGCGAATAAAGCCAGGCAATCCAGCCCGCGTTGAATGGCTTCTTCACTGAGCACATTTTTACTGTCGAGGCCATCGGCCAGATGAACGCGTTGTTTCAGGCGTCCCAGGACCTGCAACGCGCCGTTAACGACGCGTGCGATCACCATATGGAAACTGTTCGACCCGAGATCGATCGCCGCAATTTCCTGTGGCTTGGCATTCAGTGGGCTGTTTTTAAGGGGCATAGTTGTGTAACGCTCCAGGGGTTCAGGCTTGCTGACTTTGTTGTTCCAGCTCTTTCAGATATTCATAAATCGCCAGTTGCGCTCGGACTTTGCGGCGATTTCCGCGTGGAACATACCGGTTGCTCAGTTCTTTATCAATCACTCTGGCTTTTACTGTGTCACTAAACAGCAGTTCAAGGATATCCAGAACGCGCTGTTTCAGACGCGGATCGAGCAGGGCGACAGCCACTTCAATGCGATAATCAATATTGCGCGTCATCCAGTCGGCAGAAGAGAGGAAGACTTTAGTATCGCCACCGTTTTCAAAGACATAGACGCGGTCGTGTTCAAGATAGCGGTCAATGATGCTGGTGACCTGAATATTTTCGCTAAAGCCGGGCAGATTCGGCACCAGCGAGCACATCCCGCGGATCAGCAGACGGATTTTGACCCCGACGTTCGACGCCACGTAAAGACGGTCAATCAGCCCTTTATCCACCAGGTTATTGATTTTCAGCGTAATACTGCCGGTTCCGCCTGCCTGAACGTTGGCGATTTCACGGTCGATCAGACGGTAAAGCATGTCACGGGAGTTTTGCGGTGACACCATGAGATGTTCGAACGACACCGGGCGGTACGGGTTTTCAATAAAGTTAAAGACCCGGCGGACTTCGTTGGTGATCCTCGCGTCGGCGGTGAGCAGCGAATAGTCGGTATAAAGGCGGGCGGTTTTCTCGTTAAAGTTACCGGTCCCAATATGAGCATAGCGGACAATTTCGTCGCCTTCGCGGCGGGAAATAAGAAAGAGTTTTGCGTGAATTTTCAAACCGGGGGCAGAGAAAATAACGTGTACACCGGCTTCTGTCAGACGTTTCGCCCAGTGAATGTTAGCTTCTTCATCGAAGCGCGCCTGCAGTTCGACCACCACGGTGACTTTCTTGCCGTTGTGCGCGGCGTGGATCATCGATTCGATAATGCGGGAATCTTTCGCCACGCGGTAAATATTGATTTTGATCGACAGCACGTTCGGGTCGAACGACGCCTGACGCAGCAGTTCCAGCACGTGTTCAAAGGTGTGGTACGGATAATACAGCAGCACGTCCTGCTCGCGGATCGCCGCAAAGCCGTTGCGGAATTTATCGAACCACAAATGGCGCAGACGAGGCAGCGGACGGTTGACCAGATTGGCTTTGCCGACATTCGGGAAGCCGATGAAATCTTTGAAATTGTGGTAGCGGCCCCCGGCGATCACCGAATCATAATTGGAAATTCCGAGTTTGCCGCGCAGCAGTTCGACCATCTCATCGGGCATATCGCGCTGATACACGAAACGTACCGGTTCAGCGGTCAGACGCTGTTTCAGGCTTGAAGACATCAGTTCCAGCAGGCTCGATTCCATTTCCGTGACCAGATCGTATTCGGCGTCGCGGGTCATTTTCATCGAGTAAGCATTCAGCGCATCGTAATCAAAGAAGCCTTTGAAAATATCATCCAGACAATAGCGCAGGATGTTATCGAGCAGGATCATCGGCTTACGGCGGCGGGGCGCTTCCGGCGGCAGGTTCACAAAACGCGGCACTTTGTCGGACGGGATTTCCAGCAGCGCGTAATGAATTTCTTCGCCACGGATAATTTCAACCGCCAGATAGGTGTAATCGTCTTTGAGGAACTGCACCAGATTGGTGTCGTGGTTAATCAGGATCGGCGTGATGTGCTGGCGTAACTGATGCTTGAAATACTGACGCAGCCAGGCTTGCTGATTTTCGGAGACCTGACGTTCGTTAATCAGGAAGATCTGATTACGCGCCATTTCCAGCAATAAATCGTTATAAAGGCTGTCGAATTCCTGATCAATGCGCAGCACCTTCGCCTGGATTTTTTTCAGCAAATGACGGGAGGCGCCGAGAAAACCCTGTTCCTCACTGATAAGGATGCGCCGTTTTAAATCGGCAAAACGGACTTTATAAAACTCATCAAGGTTATTGGAATAGATCCCTAAAAAACGCATCCGTTCGATCAGGGGATTGCTTTTGTCAGCCGCTTCCTGCAACACGCGTTCATTGAAGGACAGCCAGCTTAGTTCTTTCTCGATATAAAGCTTTTCCTGACCCATTTTCACTCCGTTCATTTAGCTTGCAACCTGGCCCGTACAGGCAAATTTGCCCGAAAACACCGCGATGTCGCTCAACATATTCTCCGTATTGCCTGCCTTTAAAACGGCCAGCGCAGCAGGAAGTTTTCTGTGAGAGGGGCCTAGTGTCTGCTAACAATATTGCGAAAGATTGACAGGAAAGTCCAACATAACAAAGGATGATTTCAGAAGAGTTTATATCAGGGAAATAAATGGGAGGAAAAGGCGGGAAAAGTCTTACCGGTGAGGGACATCTGCGCCCCTCACTGGTCATTATTTTACTGATTTAGGGCGCGGGAGTATTACACCGTGCTGGCGCCAATCAGGGATTCAGGCCTGACCTGAACAGGTTTGGATTTGTATTTCGCCAGAAACTGCGGCTGGAAAATACACATGCGGATGGCGCTGCGATATTCGCCGTTCACAAAGAATTCCTGTTTCAGTTCGCCTTCAATCTCAAACCCTAATTTGCTGTAAATGTGGATCGCCTTTTTATTTTCTTTATCGACGATTAAATACAGTTTGTAGAGGTTCAGGACGGAAAACGCATAATCCATCGCCAGACGTACTGCATCACCGGCAAAACCTTTGCCCTGATGCTGCGGGTCGATGATGATCTGAAATTCCGCGCGGCGGTGAATATGATTAATTTCCACCAGCTCCACTAAGCCGACCGGCCCGCTTTCAAATTCGATGATAAAGCGGCGTTCGCTCTGGTCATGGATATGTTTGTGATACAAATCGGTCAGTTCGACGAAAGCCTCGTAAGGTTCTTCAAACCAGTAACGCATGATGCTGGCGTTATTATCAAGACGATGAACAAACGACAGGTCGTCCTTTTCCAGTGGACGTAATCTGACGCTGTTATGGCTAAACATGGGGTGTTCCTCAACTATAAAAGCCGTTTTATGAGGGTAACCTTCGTAAATATGAGGTCTGAAACAACCGTGTTTCAGATGAAGGTCGGCGCACAAACGACGTTTAAACGTGCGCCGGGATGTGCATTATATCGGGCGAAATGTAAACAACTGTCAAATGACGGAAAATAAAAAACCGGCACAGGGCCGGTTTAGAGTGAAAACGTGAGGCGGAAGTAGATTAATCTTCTGCGTATCCGCGTTCAGAAAGCGGATTGTTGTCCAGCAATGCCTGACCGTTTTGCAGCGACAAACGTCCGTCAACAAACCAGCTGACCACCAGCGGATATATGCTGTGTTCCTGCGTTTGTATGCGGGCAATCAGCTCTTCTTCTGTATCGTCAGCGAATACCGGCACTTTGGCCTGTAAAATCACCGGGCCGCCGTCAAGCTGTTCAGTGACAAAATGCACGGACGTACCATGTTCGGCATCCTGATTTTCCAGCGCCTGACGGTGAGTGAGCAGGCCCGGATATTTCGGCAGCAGGGAAGGGTGAATGTTGATCATTCGCCCGGCGAAACGCTGGACGAATTCGCCGGTCAGAATGCGCATATACCCGGCCAGCACCACCAGATCAGGATGGAAAGTCTCAATGGCATCCGCCAGTGCAACGTCAAATGCCGCCCGGTCTTCGTAAGCTTTGACATCCAGCGCGTGCGCCGGAATCTCCGCTAAACGGGCTCTTTCAAGCCCGTAGGCAGCGATTTTATTGCTGAAGACTGCACTGATTTTTGCGTTGATCCGTCCCTGCTGGCAGGCATCGATCAGGGCCTGTAAGTTGCTTCCCTCGCCCGATACCAGAACCACAATCCTTTTCATCTTCTACCCTGCTTTCAGTGAGTTGTATTACTGAACACTTAGTTGATCACGACGCGCTCAGCGGAATCAGAGGCTTTAATGTAGCCAATTTTCCACGCTTTTTCGCCATTATCGTTCAGTAATGCAATCGCCTGATCCGCCAGTCCGGCAGGAAGTGCTACCAGCATGCCCACGCCACAGTTAAAGGTGCGGTACATTTCGTGACGGCTGACGTTACCGGCGGTTTGCAGCCAGGTAAAGACATCCGGCCACTGCCAGCTTGATTCATCGATAATCACCTGCGTGTTGTCCGGCAGGACGCGCGGGATATTTTCCCAGAAGCCGCCACCGGTCAGGTGGACGATGCCGTGAACATCCACATTTTCGATCAGGTTCAGAATCGATTTCACGTAAATTTTGGTCGGTGCCAGCAGGTGATCGGCCAGCGGTTTGCCTGCCAGATCGGTGGTTTCCGGGTCAGTCTTGCTGACTTCCAGAATTTTGCGCACCAGCGAGTAACCGTTGGAGTGCGGACCACTGGCGGCCAGACCGATCAGCACATCGCCGTCAGCCACTTTGCTGCCGTCGATAATTTCTGATTTTTCCACCACGCCGACGCAGAAGCCTGCAACGTCGTAATCTTCGCCGTGGTACATACCCGGCATTTCAGCGGTTTCGCCGCCGACTAACGCACAGCCAGACTGCTTACAGCCTTCTGCGATACCGGTGATCACGCTGGCGGCGGTATCGACGTCCAGTTTGCCGGTGGCGTAATAGTCGAGGAAGAACAGCGGTTCAGCGCC
Organism: Rahnella victoriana; assembly: GCF_021276285.1. NCBI lineage: Bacteria > Pseudomonadati > Pseudomonadota > Gammaproteobacteria > Enterobacterales > Yersiniaceae > Rahnella > Rahnella victoriana. The sequence goes on along the minus strand of NZ_CP089919.1, from coordinate 409,801 downwards.
CTGAACGATCAAATCGTTGACGCACATCGCGACCAGGTCGATACCGATGGTATCGTGGCGTTTCAAATCCATCGCCAGACGCAGCTTGGTGCCAACGCCGTCGGTACCCGAGACCAGCACGGGTTCACGATATTTTTGCGGCAGCGCGCAGAGGGCACCAAAACCGCCCAGTCCACCCATCACTTCAGGGCGGCGAGTCTGTTTTACTACACCTTTAATGCGGTCTACCAATGCGTTACCGGCATCGATATCTACGCCTGCGTCTTTATAGCTGAGAGAGGTTTTGTCGGTCACTGCGAAGTCCCCACGGCGGTTTGGGTTGGTGGTTGAAGAATAAAGCGGGGCAATTCTAACAGTGGAAGCAAACGTTTGCGAGCGCCTTATTCAGAGTCACTATCTATACTTAAAGATACAACACTTAGCCGAAGTCATTGGCGTTGCAGCAAACGAGCAAATCCCGATGAGCTGACTTGAGTCAGTGATTCGGGTGAGAGAGAGCCGCTAACGCAGCTGCGGCTTCAGTGAAGAAGGATAAGTTGATCTGGATCAGGCAATTGGCTGTGGCGTTCAAAAAAAATGGCGTTATAATCTCGCGATTTTTTTTTGCAGCTCAACCACCTTAGGAGAATAAATAATGAAGATCGTCGAGGTGAAACACCCGCTGGTGAAACACAAGCTGGGCCTGATGCGTGAAAACGACATCAGCACGAAACGTTTTCGCGAACTGGCTTCTGAGGTGGGAAGTCTGCTGACGTATGAAGCGACTGCCGATTTAGAAACTGAAAAAGTGACCATTGAAGGCTGGAATGGCCCGGTGGAAATCGATCAGATCAAAGGCAAGAAAATTACCGTTGTGCCAATCCTGCGTGCCGGTCTGGGCATGATGGAAGGCGTACTGGAACACGTACCAAGCGCGCGTATCAGCGTAGTTGGCGTGTACCGTGATGAAGAAACACTGAAACCTGTGCCGTATTTCCAGAAGCTGGTTTCTAACATCGAAGAACGTCTGGCGCTGGTGGTTGACCCGATGCTGGCTACCGGTGGCTCAATGATTGCCACCATCGACCTGCTGAAAAAAGCCGGCTGCCAGAGCATTAAAGTGCTGGTGCTGGTCGCCGCACCGGAAGGGATCGCCGCTCTCGAAGCCGCCCACCCGGACGTTGAGCTGTACACCGCCTCGGTGGATCAGGGGCTCAATGAGAAAGGCTACATCATTCCGGGGCTCGGTGATGCGGGCGACAAGATATTTGGTACGAAGTAAGCAATTAGCCGACTAATCAGTCGGCTTTTTTTTGCTCGTCATACTTCAGGCTGCAGATGCGTTGGCTGCGCCCGTTCACCCCGGTCACATAGTTATCTATGCTCCCGGGGACTTACGGACTTGCCGCCTTCCTGCAACCCGAATTATTTAGAGCAAAAGGCTGTAAATAACACAACATCACACCTTTGAGAGGATCACATTCATGACCCGTCGTGTCATCGGGGTAAGCGAACGTCCGCCATTGCTGCAGACAATCCCCCTGAGTTTCCAGCATCTGTTTGCCATGTTTGGTGCCACCGTTCTGGTACCCATTCTGTTCAAGATCAACCCGGCAACGGTGCTGCTGTTTAATGGCATAGGGACTTTGCTGTATTTATTTGTGTGTAAAGGGAAGATACCGGCGTACCTCGGCTCAAGTTTTGCGTTTATTTCTCCGGTGCTGTTGTTATTGCCGATGGGATATGAGGCGGCACTGGGCGGATTCATTGTTTGCGGGCTGTTGTTCTGTCTGGTGGCGCTGATTGTTAAGAAAGCCGGGATTGGCTGGATTAACGTGATGTTCCCGCCTGCGGCGATGGGCGCAATCGTTGCCGTCATCGGGCTGGAGCTGGCGGGTGTGGCGGCGAACATGGCAGGGCTGCTGCCTGCGGATGGCGCAGCAGTGGATTCCACCACCATCACCATTTCGCTGGTGACGCTCTCCGTGACCATTCTGGGTTCGGTGCTGTTCCGGGGTTTCCTGGCGATTATCCCGATCCTGATCGGCGTGCTGGTCGGTTACGCGCTGTCGTTCTTTATGGGCGTGGTGGATGTCTCCGCTATCGAAACCGCGCACTGGTTCGCGCTGCCCACTTTCTATACGCCGCGTTTTGAATGGGTCGCCATCCTCACCATTCTGCCTGCGGCACTGGTGGTCATTGCCGAGCACGTCGGGCATCTGGTCGTCACCGCAAATATCGTGAAGAAAGATTTATTGCGTGATCCGGGTCTGCACCGTTCGATGCTGGCGAACGGGCTGTCGACCGTATTGTCCGGTTTCTTTGGTTCCACACCAAACACCACTTACGGCGAAAACATCGGCGTGATGGCCATCACCAAGGTCTACAGCACCTGGGTGATCGGCGGCGCGGCCATTCTGGCGATCCTGCTTTCCTGTATCGGTAAACTCGCGGCGGCCATTCAGGCTGTTCCGGTGCCGGTGATGGGCGGCGTTTCATTGCTGCTTTACGGCGTGATCGGCGCATCCGGTATCCGCGTGCTGATTGAATCGAAAGTCGATTACAACAAGGCGCAGAACCTGATCCTGACTGCGGTGATCCTGATCATCGGCGTCAGCGGTGCGAAGATCCACATCGGTGCGGCGGAGCTGAAAGGCATGGCGCTGGCGACGATTGTCGGTATCTTCCTCAGCCTGCTGTTCAAAGTGATCGAGATTTTCCGTGGTGAAGAACAGATCATTGATGTGGAAGATGAGCGGGAAAATCCGCCCGTCTGATGCAGACTTTTTTGTCTGAAACCCTGACCGGCGGGCGTGGTGTCAGCCGGTCAGGTGCTCGGATCGCAAGCGGTTGCACCGGGCACAGTTCATTTCAGGACGGATCCTTGCTAGAATTCGGCAGTTCCTTTTATTGACGTGACAACATCTGCGGTCATTATGCCGCTTTGGTTGAGGTGCTTCTGAATACGCCGGCACAGCTTTCCCTGCCACTTTATCTTCCCGATGATGAAACCTTTGCCAGTTTTTATCCGGGTGAAAACCCTTCTCTGCTATCTGCCATTCAGAGCGCATTGCATCAGGAACACGGCACCTATATTTATTTCTGGTCACGCGAAGGCGGCGGCCGCAGTCATTTGCTGCATGCGGCCTGCGCCGAACTCTCACAGCGCGGTGAAGCCGTCGGGTATGTGCCGTTAGATAAACGCGCCTATTTCGTGCCGGAAGTGCTGGACGGGATGGAGCATCTGGCGCTGGTGTGCATCGATAATATTGAAGGCATTGCCGGGGATGATGAGTGGGAAGCCGCCGTTTTCCATCTTTATAACCGCATCCTTGAAACCGGTCGCACGCGGCTGTTTATTACCGGCGATCGTCCTCCGCGTCAGCTGAATCTCAGCCTGCCGGATCTGGCTTCCCGTCTTGACTGGGGCCAAATCTACAAACTTCAGCCGCTTTCCGACGAAGAAAAACTTCAGGCATTACAGCTTCGCGCCAAACTGCGGGGCTTTGAACTGCCGGAAGACGTGGGCCGTTTCCTGCTCAAACGTCTGGATCGCGAAATGCGTACGCTGTTTATGACGCTGGATCAGCTCGATCGCGCGTCCATTACTGCACAGCGCAAACTGACCATTCCGTTCGTGAAAGAAATTCTCGGGCTGTAAGCGCCGGGGGATGTCCGGGTTCGTCAGCCGAACCCGAACGTAAGGCGGGATTATAAAATCTCTTTCACCTGTTCCGGCGGACGTCCTAAACGTGCCTTGCCGTTGGCCACCACGATCGGACGTTCAATCAGCCGCGGGTGATCGGCCATCGCCTGTAACAGCGCGTCCTCGCTCAGACTGGTATCTTTCAGGTTCATATCCTTGTAAATCTGCTCGCCCTTGCGCAGCAGTTCACGCGCGGAGCTGAACCCCAGCAGGCCGATCAATTCTTTCAGCTTATCCACCGACGGCTGCGTTTCCAGATACAGGATCACTTGCGGCTCAATCCCTTCTGCTTCCAGTAATTTCAGGGTCTCACGGCTTTTTGAACAGGCCGGGTTGTGGTAGATCGCGACATCGTGTTGCATCAATACGTCCTCCATTGTGGCACTGAAATCAGCCTTTCTGATACTGACGGAAACGCCCTTGCAGCTGACGAAGCTGATCGATGCGCGCGTCGTAACGGGCCTGTTCCAGACTGCCTAATTTTTGTAATGCGCTGGCATTGCTCAGCATTTCAATCGCCTGATCCAGACGTCCGACTAACGCCATACTTTCCGCGCGGGCGGCCAGTTCCTGCGCACGTAATCCCTGCGCAGCGGCGGCCTGAGACAATAAATCCCAGCCATTCGGATCACCCGGATAATTGAAAGTATAGCGGTTGAGGATTTTCATGGCATTGGCAGGCTTCGCGCCTTCGAGATAGGCATTGGCCAGATTGAGCTGCAACACGGCGTTGGAACTGCTGGCCGCACCGGCCTGTTCCAGACGCGCTATCGCCTGCGGCGCACGTTTGCTGTCGATATCGTTATCGGTGGCTAAATCCAGCAGCCATTCGTTGCCGGGATACTGGGTCAGGAGCTGATCCAGCGCCGCCCGTGCCTGATCATTCTTTTTCGCCTTGTAGAACTGCAACGCACGGCCATATTTCGCCGCCAGTTGTTCACGGACATTGCCGTTGCTCAGTTTTTGCAGATAGTCGTCGGTCAGCGGGAAACTCTCGGAACCGTACATCCCCAGTATGCGCACTTTTGCCATCAGGTAATCCTGAGAAGATTGCACAATCAGGTGCGGCATCTGGTTGGCGCGGTTACGGATGTCGGCCAGACGGCTGTCCGGCAACGGGTGCGTCAGCAGCATTTCCGGCGGACGGGTCGAGTAGCTCGCCTGATCCGCCAGTTTCTGCAGGAATGCTGGCATGGCCTGCGGATCAAAACCGGAACGCTGCAACACCTGAATGCCGATACGGTCCGCTTCCTGTTCATTGCCTTGCGTAAAGCTGATCATGCCTTGCTGGGTGCCCGCCAGTGTACCGGTCAGCGCCGCCATACCCATTTGCGGACTGGCCATCGCCAGCAGGATCGATCCCAGCGCGCCGACCCAGGTGAGCGGGGCGTTACGTTGCTGATCTTCCATCGCGCGCGCCAGATGGCGTTGCGTGACGTGGGAAATTTCGTGCGCCATGACCGAGGCTAACTGGCTTTCATTATCGGAATAACGGAACAGCGCGGAGTGAAGCACCACATTGCCGCCGAAGAAGGCGAAGGCGTTCAGTTCATCGTTATTAACGATGAAAAAATGGAACGGTGTACGCACGGAATAGGCATGCGCCACCAGACGTTGTCCCAGTTCGTTGATGTACTGATTAAGCAGCGGATCGTTAATCAGCGGCGTGCTGGCGCGCATCTGACGGACATAAAAATCGCCCATCTGTAATTCCTGATTAATACTGAGCGTGCCGCCCGCTGAGGTGCCGATATCCGGTAACTGATCGCTCACCGGCGGGGCTAACGGTGAACTGGTTTTCGCGGAACTCACCGGTGTTGACCAGAATGAACTGTCATCCGCCACGGCAGGCAGAAGGGGGCCAGCGAACAGGCTGCCCAGACACAGAGCAATCACCGTTTTTTTCAACCGCATTACCATAAACATTTGCTTCCCAATAAGTTAACCGCGTGACCCATGAGCTTTGAGAGCCTTTCTTCCGTGAACAGTCCGTCAGACCGTTATTTTCTGGCGCTTTTCTTTGCGCCGGTCTCTATAGTAGCTATCCTCGTGAAAGTTTAAAACACTGTGCAGCTACAGTTGTGTGACAACGAATTATGAAGATAGTTACTTGTGTCTGAGCGCGCAGGGAACGAACAGCGCACACCCGCCAGACCAGGAAATTACAGGAGCATTCTCTGATGTTGGACATGTTATTACAGTGGTATCGCCGTCGCTTTACCGATCCTCAGGCCATCGCGCTGCTGGCGATCCTGGTCGCCGGTTTCTGCATTCTCTATTTTCTCAATGGCATTCTGGCGCCGCTGCTGGTGGCGATTGTGCTCGCGTATTTGCTGGAATGGCCGACCGTGCGCCTGCAACACCTCGGGCTTTCGCGCACGCTGTCCGTCAGCGTGGTGCTGATTATCTTTGCCGGTATTTTACTGCTCGGCATGTTCGTCATCGCGCCGGTGACCTGGCAGCAGGGCGTGAACCTGATGACCGATTTACCGAGCATGCTCAACCGTTTTTATGATTTCGCCGCCACGCTGCCGAAGCGTTATCCGGCGCTGGTGGACGCGGGCATCATCGACATGATGGCGGAAAACATGCGCAGCAAACTCTCCGGACTGGGCGAGTCGGTGGTGAAATATTCACTGGCGTCGCTGGTGGGTTTACTGACGCTGGCGATTTACCTGATTCTGGTGCCGATGATGGTGTTCTTTCTGCTCAAAGATAAGGAGCAGATGCTCAATGCCGTACGCCGCATTTTACCGCGCGACCGCGGGCTGGCCGGGCAGGTGTGGGTGGAGATGAACCAGCAAATCACCAATTATATTCGCGGCAAAGTGCTGGAGATGATCATCGTCGGCGTGGCGACCTATCTGGTGTTTGTGGTGATGGATTTGCATTATTCGTTGCTGCTGGCGGTGCTGGTCGGTGTCTCGGTCCTGATCCCTTATATCGGCGCGATGCTGGTGACCATTCCGGTGGTGATTGTGGCGATGTTCCAGTGGGGACTTGGCGCGGATTTCTGGACGCTGATTGTCGCGTATCTGGTGGTTCAGGGGCTGGACGGCAATGTGATCGTGCCGCTGCTGTTCTCCGAAGCGGTGAACCTGCATCCGCTGGTGATTATCTTATCCGTGGTGGTGTTTGGCGGGTTGTGGGGATTCTGGGGCGTGTTCTTTGCGATACCGCTGGCGACGCTGGTCAAAGCCGTGGTTCACGTCTGGCCGGATGAATCGCTGAACGAAACCGCCTGATTTTTTCGCTTACCGCACCCAATAAAAAAAGCGCGTCTGCGCTTTTTTTGTCTCTGCCATCGGGCTGTGCAGGCTTATTGATTGTTCAGATAGGCCATCACGATGTCATGGTGATTCGTGGTTTTGAAGTCGTCGAAGACTTTTTCCACTTTCCCCGTGCCGTCGAGCAGGAAGCTGATGCGGTGGATGCCGTCGTAGGTTTTCCCCATAAAGGATTTTTCACCCCAGACGCCAAACTGTTCGCAAACCTGATGATCTTCATCGGACAGCAAGGTGAAGTTCAGCAGTTCTTTCTCAGCAAAACGCGACAGTTTTTCCGGTTTATCGGTGCTGATCCCCAGCACTTCTACACCGGCACTTTTCAACTGATCCATGTTATCGCGCAGACCGCAGGCTTGCACGGTGCAACCTGGAGTCATGGCTTTAGGATAGAAATAGACCAGGACTTTCTGTCCCTGGAAGTCGGCCAGATTAATTTGTTCACCGTCTTGGTCGGGTAAACTAAATTGCGGCGCAGGATCACCGGCTTTCAGTGGGCTCATTGTCTTTCTCCGTATCTCTTAGCGATTACTGCAGTTTATCTTCATTCTCAGAATAACTGACGACGTTAATACTGCCTTGCGCATTCAGTTCTGTACATAGCTGATGAAACGCCTGCTCAATAATTGCCGGGTCGGTATTGGCCGCGCTGTGCGCCGTGATTTGAATCGATAACTGCGCGGGCGTGGTGGCATCCGCCGGACGGGTTTTGGACGCCAGTTCGGCAATGTTCATCTGATGAGTATCGAACAAATCAGTGAAACGTTCGATCAGATGAGGGGAATCTTTCACTTCCACTTTCACCCACACCGTGGCAGGCATCGGCGGACGCTCATGGGCGCTGGTGCGTTTCATCACGATCAATAATTCCAGCTCCGCGCCTTTTTGCGGCAGGGTGGATTCGATCAGCGTAATGGCGTTCCAGCTGCCGGACAGCAGCATGATAAACGTAAACTCATCCCCGAGCATGGCCAGACGGCTGTCTTCAATATTACAGCCGCAGCTGCTGACCTGACGGGTAATGGTGTTCACGATACCGGGACGATCGGCACCTAAGGCGGTGATAACCAGATAATGTTGTTGTGGCTGCGGCAAAATGGGTCTTCCTGTCGTGCTTGGGAGTATTCCCAAGGTAAACATAAAAAAAACCGCCGGACAAGCGGTTACCGCTCGTTGATTGCTTGCTTTTGCAGTGGTGTCAAAAGTACCATGAGTGACCTGTTTGTGGAGGGGAAGGTCAATGTTTACGGGAAGTATTGTTGCACTGGTTACGCCGATGGACACCAAAGGTGCTGTCGATCGCGCGAGTCTGAAAAAACTGATTGATTATCATGTGTCCAGTGGTACTGCGGCGATCGTTTCCGTGGGCACGACCGGTGAGTCGGCAACGTTAAGCCATGAAGAGCACGGTGACGTGGTCTTACAGACGCTGGAACTGGCCGATGGGCGCATTCCTGTTATCGCAGGCACCGGGGCCAATGCCACCGCTGAAGCGATTTCTCTTACGCAACGTTTTGAAAAAAGTGGCGTTGTGGGCTGCCTGACAGTCACCCCATACTACAACCGTCCGACTCAGGAAGGGCTGTATCAGCATTTCAAAGCCATCGCTGAAAACACCTCTCTGCCGCAAATTCTCTATAACGTGCCATCACGTACCGGCTGCGATATGTTGCCGCCGACCATCGCGCGTTTAGCAAAATTGAAGAATATTGTTGCTGTTAAAGAAGCAACAGGGAACTTAAGTCGTGTAAGTCAGATCCAAGTGCTGGTTGATGATGAAGATTTCATTCTGCTGAGCGGCGATGACGCCAGCGGACTGGACTTTATGCAGCTCGGTGGCAAAGGCGTTATCTCTGTGACCGCCAACGTCGCTGCCCGTGAAATGGCACAACTGTGTGAACTGGCTGCCCTTGGCAACTTTGCCGAAGCGCGTCGCCTGAATCAGCGCCTGATGCCGTTGCATCAGAATTTGTTTGTAGAAGCAAACCCAATCCCGGTGAAATGGGCCTGTAAGGCACTGGGTTTGATGGCAACCGATACGATGCGTCTGCCTATGACGCCGTTAACAGATGCTGCCCGTCCGGTCGTGGAAGAAGCATTAAAAAGCGCCGGTTTGCTGTAACTCTTAGGAAGATTTGATGGCCTCTTTATTTGACAAGAATAGTTTCCAGATGACCCGATTGCAGAAAACAGCCGTAGCGAAAGTGGTCGGGGTTTCCCTGATCATGCTGCTGGCCGCCTGTTCAAGCGATCAACGTTACAAACGCCAGGTAAGCGGCGATGAGTCCTATCTGGACGCAGCAGCTCTGCATGAGCTGAAAGCACCGGCAGGGATGATTTTGCCTGTGCAGAACGGTACCTATGATATTCAGGCTGGCGCAATGCAGGGCGCGGTCGGCAAACAGCTCGATATTCGTCCGCCGTCCCAGCCGCTGGCGTTGCTGAGCGGTTCCCAGACTCAGTTCGCGGGCGACAGTGGCACCGTGCTGCTGGAAAACACCGCGCAGAACCGTGATCTGTGGAACAACGTTGTCAAAGCCGTTGAGCAAAATAACTTCAAAATTGCCAGCCGTGATGACGCTAACCAGACGCTGACCACCGATTTCATCGACTGGAATCGTGCGGATGAAGACTTCCAGTATCAGGGCCGTTATCAGGTCAGCGTGAAACAGCAGAGCTACCAGTTAGCCCTGACCGTGAAAACGCTTGAACTGAAACAGCAGGACAAACCGGTGACGTCTTCTGCTGAAATCCAGCGTTACAACAGCCAGATGATGAACTCCATCACGGCCAGCCTGGATAAAGTGCAGCAGGATACGCAGGCTCGCCTCGACAACCGTCGTGTGGGTGAAATTGACGTGCAAAGCGGTGCCGATGATACCGGTCTGCCAGTGCTGATTGTCCGTGCTAACTACGGCGTTGTGTGGGATCGCCTGCCAAATGCCCTGACCAAAGCGGGTATGAAAGTGACCGACAGCAGCCGTCCGCAAGGCACATTGTCCGTCAGCTATAAACCGCTGAATGACGATGCGTGGCAGACACTGGGTGCGAAAGATCCGGGCCTCAGCTCCGGTGATTACAAACTTCAGGTTGGCGACCTCGACAACCGCAGTAGCTTGCAGTTCCTTGATCCGAAAGGACATGCTCTCAGCCAGTCACAGAACGACGCGATGGTGGCGGTCATGCAGGCCGCGTTTAGCCAGAGTAGTGCAAAATAATACCAAGGGGCTACGGCCCCTTTTTACATCTGTTTTTTCCACTGGAGTAAGTAAAGATGCAAAAGTTAGCTGAGTTGTATCGCGGCAAGGCGAAAACCGTCTACACCACCGAAAACCCGGACCTGCTGGTACTGGAGTTCCGTAACGATACGTCAGCACTGGATGGTCAGCGTATTGAGCAGTTCGACCGTAAAGGCATGGTTAACAACAAATTTAACCATTTCATCATGGCTAAGCTGGAAGAAGCCGGTATTCCAACCCAAATGGAACGCCTGTTGTCTGACACCGAAGTGCTGGTGAAAAAACTGGATATGGTCCCGGTTGAATGCGTGATCCGTAACCGTGCTGCTGGTTCGCTGGTAAAACGTCTGGGCATTGAAGAAGGTCTGGAACTGAACCCGCCGTTGTTCGATTTGTTCCTGAAAAACGACGCCATGCACGACCCGATGGTCAACGAATCTTATTGCAAGACCTTTGGCTGGGTGAACGAAGAAAACCTAGCGCGCATGAAAGAGCTGAGCTACAAAGCCAACGACGTGCTGAGCAAACTGTTTGACGATGCGGGCCTGATCCTGGTCGATTTCAAACTGGAATTCGGTCTGTTCAACGGCGAAGTGGTGCTGGGTGATGAGTTCTCACCAGACGGCAGCCGCCTGTGGGATAAAGAAACCCTGAACAAGATGGACAAAGACCGTTATCGCCAGAGTCTGGGTGGCCTGATCGAAGCGTATGAAGAAGTCGCTCACCGTATCGGTGTGAAACTGGACTAAGCCCGGTTTCTTTTTTTTAGCCAGACTGCGCAATCGTTTACGCGGTGCGCACTTAACGGGTGATGGCCTCCGTCACCCGTTCTCTTCCCTGCATTTAATTTTGCTGTTTTCACACTGATTCCTTTCATTTAATCCCTTCGTCACTAAAATTACGTCCTTTCGCGGATGGTATTAACCGTGTGCGCTGGCTAGTCTTAAAAAAACAGTCTGGAGGTGGAGTATGCGTTGGCAAGGGCGTCGTGAAAGCGACAATGTAGAAGACAGACGCGGACAGGGATCTCACGGTGGCGGTTCAGGCGGCGGAGGAATGCGCCTGCCTATCCGTGGCAAAAGCGGCATCGTGATCATCATCGTGGTACTGGTGGCCGGATATTACGGCATCGACCTGACGCCGCTCATCGACGGCGGCCAGTCCGGCGGCATGCAGCAGCAAACGCAGTCGCAATCCATCAGCCCGAAAGATGACGAGCAGGCAAAATTTACCTCAGTGATCCTCGCCTCGACCGAAGACACCTGGAAAGAGATTTTCCAGAAGCAGGGCATGACTTACCGCGAGCCGAAACTGGTGATGTACCGTGGCGCGACCCGCACCGGATGCGGCACCGGTCAGTCGGTGATGGGGCCGTTCTATTGCCCGGCGGACAGCACGGTGTATATCGATCTCTCTTTCTATCAGGAATTGCAGGATAAGCTCGGCGCGGGCGGTGATTTCGCCCAGGGGTATGTGGTGGCGCACGAAGTGGGCCACCATGTGCAGAATCTGCTGGGCACCGAGCGTAAGGTCCGCCAGCTGCAACAGGGCGCATCGCAGGCCGCGGTGAATCAGCTGTCAGTCAAAATGGAATTACAGGCTGACTGTTACGCCGGGGTCTGGGGACACGCAATGCAGCAGCAAAATGTTCTGGAAGAGGGTGATCTGAAAGAAGCGCTGGATGCCGCACAGGCCATTGGCGATGACAGGCTGCAACAGCAAAGTCAGGGCCGCGTCGTGCCGGACAGCTTTACCCACGGCACGTCGCAGCAGCGTTACACCTGGTTCAAACGCGGGTTTGATACCGGCAATCCTGACCAGTGCAACACCTTCGCCAGCCGCTGATTAAGTGGCAATAAGCTCTGGTCTGCTGCGAAAAACTGTTCAATAATCAATGACCGATCCAGAGAGGCTCCCTGAGCCTCTCTTTTATCTTTCATGTTGAACCGCTGGGAACGCCATGGCTTTTCTCGATCCAACCCTTTTGATCTTACTTGTCTTCGCCGGACTGGGCATTATCAGCCATAACAGCGCCGTCACTCTCGCCATGTTTTTCCTTCTCACGGTACGCATCACCCCGCTGAACAGCTTTTTCCCGTGGATAGAAAAATACGGCCTGACCATCGGCATTATTATTCTGACCATTGGCGTGATGGCACCGATTGCCAGCGGCAAAATCAGTGCCAGCACCGTCGTGCACTCCTTCTTCCACTGGAAATCGATAGCCGCCATTCTGGTCGGCGTACTGGTGTCGTGGCTGGGCGGACGCGGCCTGACGCTGATGGGCACGCAGCCGCATCTGGTGGCGGGTTTGCTGGTGGGCACCGTGCTCGGCGTGGCGCTGTTTAAAGGTGTGCCGGTCGGGCCGCTGATTGCTGCCGGTCTGTTATCGATGATTGTCGGGAAAACCTGATATGTCAGCGACGTCGCGACAGCAACAGATGCAGCGTCAGGGCGTCCGGCGTGTGCTGGTGTTCAGTGGCGATGCGCAGTGGTGTGAACAACAGGCCGTGCTGTTTTCTGCCCGGCACCCCGGCGACTGGCGCTGGCTGAGCGATTCACCCCCCGCTGATGTCACTTCCTGCGCGCCCTCTGCGGCGCACACCCTGCTCGGACAGGATATTTTGCACGGTGTGTTTGATGCCCGTCACGGCCTGAACGTGGAAGCGCTGGCGGCTTTGTCAGGCACATTGAAAGCCGGAAGCTGGCTAATCCTGCTGGTGCCGTCATGGCTGGTCTGGGCAGATCAGCCTGACGCCGACAGCCTGCGCTGGAGCGAACAGCCACAGGCAATCCCGACGCCGCGTTTTATCCGCCGTCTCCAGTCATTGCTGGAACACCACCACAGCGTCACGATCTGCCGTCAGGGGGGATCGTGCGACATCGCGCCCCTGCCTGATGCGCCGGACTGGCAGCCGCCCGACGGCCAGCCGACGCCGGGACAATCGCAGATTTTGCATCAGCTGATGCAGGCGCAATCCGGCGTGTGGGTACTGACCGCGCCGCGTGGCCGTGGCAAATCGACGCTGGCGGGCATGCTGATCCGCCAGTGGCCGGGCACCTGTTGGGTGACGGCCCCGGCTAAGGCGTCGGCCAGCCAGATACTTAATCAGCCCGCAGACTCTGCGCGTTTTATCGCGCCCGATGCGTTGCTGTCGCTGTGCCGCGAAGGGGCGGTGACCGGCGCTGACTGGCTGATTATTGATGAGGCGGCCGCGATCCCCGCCCCGATGCTGACAGAGATGATTGCCGCTTTTCCGCGTGTATTGCTGACCACCACGGTGGAAGGTTACGAAGGCACCGGGCGCGGATTCTTACTGAAATTTTGTGCGTCTTTGCCGCAGTGGCATGACCTGCGTCTGAGCGCACCGGTCCGCTGGTCATCTTCCGATACGCTTGAGCCGCTGATCAGCGAATTATTGCTGTTTGACGAGCACCTGCCCGATGCGCAGAAAACAGTCGGGCTCCCGGAAATAGTCCCGATCAACGCGGACGACTGGCTGAGCGAACCGGCGCTGTTGCGGGATTTCTACGGGCTGCTGACCAGCGCGCATTACCGCACGTCACCGCTGGATCTGCGCCGTCTGCTGGATGCGCCGGGCATGACGTTTAGCGCATCACGACAGGATGGCACACTGACCGGCGCGTTGTGGCTGGTGGATGAAGGCGGGCTGAGTCCGGCACTGGCGCAGGACGTCTGGGCGGGCAGGCGACGTCCGCGTGGCAATCTGGTGGCGCAGTCTCTGGCTGCCCATGCGGGTTTCCCGGAGGCGGCCGTGATGCATTCGCGGCGTGTCAGCCGGATTGCGGTGCATCCGGCGTTTCGCCGTCAGGGCATTGCCCGGCAGTTGTTAGCAGAGCAAAAACAGCGTGCGCAGCAGGCAGGGCTGGATTTCCTGTCAGTCAGTTTTGGCTATACGCCGGAACTGGCGGCATTGTGGCAACAGGCCGGATTCCGGCTGGTGCGCATCAGCATGCAGAAAGAAGCGAGCAGCGGATGTTATGCCGCGATGGCAATATTACCGCTGAGTGCGGCGGGGCGGGCGTTGGCAGAGAGTGCAGAATCTCAGCTCAACCGTGACTGGCGCTGGCTGGCGCCGCAGGTGGCGTTAACCCTGCCGCTGGATCCCGGCGGGGAAACGCAGCCTGATGCGGCGGACTGGCGTGAACTGAGCGGTTTTGCCTGTGCGCATCGTCCGCTGGTAAGCAGCCTGCCTGCGCTGAACCGCGTATTGCTGCACAGCGCATTGCCGCTGACCGCGTTGCGCGCGTCTCTGCAACAGGGGCAAAGCGTGGCCGATATCGTGCAACGTTTGCGGCTTTCCGGGCGTAAGGCGCTGGTGTCGCGCTGGCGTGAGGAAGCGCAGCAGGCGCTGAACGAGGCGGGCATTGCCGGATAACGCCGCGGTTTCATTGCAAAAAATGGAAAGACTCGTTCAATAAAACCCGATTTCACTGACCGGCAGGCGGCGTATAGTGAACCCATACATCGACAACGGGAGAGAGCCATGAGCTCAGAACAGATTATCGTCCAGCAGCCGGAAGAAAGGGCTAACCAGCTGATTTTATTGTTTCATGGCGTGGGTGATAACCCGATTTCCATGGGGGAAATCGGTAAGTTTTTCGCTGTTTCCTTTCCGCAGGCGCAGGTGATCAGCGTCGGCAGTCCGGATATCTGTGATTTTGGCCGGGGTTTCCAGTGGTTTTCCGTACAGGGCGTGACCGAACAAAACCGTCAGCCGCGTGTGGATGCCGCGATGCCTGCGTTTGTGCAGATTGTCCGTGACTGGCAGCAGAAAACCGGTGTTACGCCGGAGCACACCACCTTAGTCGGCTTCTCGCAGGGCACCATCATGGCGCTGGAATCGACGAAAGTGGAAGAGCATCTGGCGTCGCGCATTATCGCGTTCAGCGGCCGTTTTTCATCCCTGCCTGAAAAACCGATTGCCGCCGGTACGGTGGTGCATTTCATTCATGGCGAGCAGGATCCGGTGATCAATCCGTTCCAGTCGAAAAGTGCGGCAGAACGTCTGAAGTCTCTGGGCTGTGACTGTACTCTGGATTTGCAGGCCGGTATGGCCCACGGACTGGATTCGCATATGATCAACACCGCCATTGCTCATTTACAGAATTATGAGCCGAAATCACATCTGCGCTGATTTTGTCGAGATTTTTAAAAAGAAACGCCCCCCCGGTTGCATCACAACCGGGGGGCGTTTTTTTATGTCTGCCGGATGGCGGTTACGCGCGGTTTTTCCGCATGAAATCATCCATAAAGTTCGTCAGCTTTTCAGCCGCTGGCAGCGACAGGGCGTTGTAGATAGACGCACGGATACCGCCAATTGCGCGGTGACCCGCCAGCCCCGAGAAACCGGCTTCATGGCTTTCCGCCAGGAATTTCTTCTCCAGCGTTTCATCAGGCAGTTTAAAGGCGACGTTCATTTGTGAACGGTCCGCTTTGCTGCTCCAGCCATTGTAGAAACCGTCGCTGTTATCCAGCATGGCGTACAACAGTTCGGCTTTATGGCGGTTAGTCTGTTCCATATTGTCCAGACCGCCGACATCGTTAAGTAACCAGCGGGTCACCAGCAGCACCACGTAAATCGCAAACACCGGCGGCGTGTTGAGGTTGGAATGCGATTCCACCTGACGGCGGTAGTTGAGGAATGACGGCAGTTCATCGGAAGAGGCTTTCACCACGGTATCGTGCACCAGCACGATGGTGACGCCCGCCGGGCCGATGTTTTTCTGCGCGTGGGCGTAGATCACCGAAAACTTATTGGCATCGCAGGGTTTGGACAGGAAATCAGAGGACATATCGCAGACGCGCGGAACATCGTCACGGCCCAGTACACGCTGGAACTGTAAGCCTTCCACCGTTTCATTCGAGACGTAATGCAGATACGGCGCGTCCGGCGAAAACGCCAGTTCGTCGTCCGTGGGCAGACGGTTAAATCCGCATGACTCGCCGCTCCACAACACTTTTACCGGCCCTTCGCGACGCGCTTCGGTGACCACTTTACTGCTCCAGTAACCGGTATCGAGATATTCTGCGGCATGTTTCTGACCGCGCAGCAAGGTCATCGGCACCATCGAGAACTGCTGCGTCGCGCCGCCCTGCAGGAACAGGATATGGAAATCTTTCGACAACCCGAGCAGGGTGCGGATGTTGTTTTCAGTTTCTTCCACAATGGAAGCAAACCAGTCTGAACGGTGGCTGATGCCGAGGATCGACAGGCCCACTTCCGGGACTTCTTTGATCGCCGCTTCAACCTGTGCGAGAACGACTTCCGGCAATGCGCCGGGGCCACCGGAGAAGTTCAGGGCGTTACGTGAAATCATGTTTATGCTTGTCCTTTTAACGCATCAGCTGATGTGTCGGTGTGCGCAAAGGCACGGGATAACAACAGATCGCGACATGCTGTTTTAACTTTATTCATATGGATTTGTTTGTGCGGGAACATCACTTCCAGATCCATCGCGTGGATGACCATTGCCGGATCAATTTCAAAGACCAGCAATTCGCCGTCCGGGGTTTCGCTGCAATCGATGCCGAGATAATCGAGCTGCGTGGTGTCGTAAATCGCCTGTAATGCCTGCTGATGACGGCGGGCGAATGCGGCGAAGTGATTCAGGAATGCGGCTTCTTCCTCACGCTTTTTCGGGTCTTCGTACATGAACGCGTTAACGTAATGCACCATCCAGTGAGAGGAAATCGCCATATGGCAGGCGTAAGGCACGCCGTCGATCAGCGAAATACGGTACTTGCGGAACTGGCCGTCTTCATTGCTGTAATCGATAAACTGCGACAGAAAATAATCGTCCACCTGTACACGGGTCAGGTAGTCCGCCAGTTCTTCCCGGCGGGTGATTTTTTCCAGACCGTGACCGCCGTGCGAACCCGCAGGGCGCAGGATCACCGGATAATCGCTGTCCGCCAGCGTATCTCGCAGCCTGGTTTCGCCTGCCGCAACCGCCGTGAGCGCCGAAAACGTCACCGGATGCGCCTGTGCAATCACCAGATCCGGCTTGTTCTGCAACAGGCGGCTGGCGGTATGGCGTTCAGAATTCGGAATATGCTGCGGCGCGTTAATCACCGGCACCGGCCACTGACGGGTGACATTTTCAAGCTGCTGTAACAGGAACAGATTGTCGTCAGTGGCACTGATCGCCACCATCAGCAAATCGTGTTCAGGGATCGGCGCTTCGAACGGCGCATCCGCCGTGATGTAGTAATAAATCAGCTCGACGTCGCTGTTTTCCAGCAGGCAATCCAGCGGCACATTGGCCGACAAGATCCCGGGCACCATCAGCATCAGCACGCGGACTTTGGCGGGCCTGAGCGCGGCGTTCAGGGTATAAACCTGCTGCATCGCCAGCGCCTGATGTTGGATCGTCAGCCCCAGTTCGGTGCGTTGCAGGCACAGCATGACGGTGGACAGATTCATCCACAGCACGGCGTCGTCAGGATTTTGCTGAGCGCGGGTCACCAGATCCTGCGCGATGGCCGTGCATTCGTCGCCCGCAATACTCATGCGTAAAAAAGGTGCCAGCCCCAGAAATTGCGACGTGTCGGGATCGCCAGACACGGCCTGATCAGGGTGGGGGATGTGTAGTGTTTGCAAAGGACTTGTTCTCTCCGTGCATCGGTTTCACGTTGCATGATAACGGGAGGAGAGAAAGTCAATCGGCGGAGAATGGCTACATTACCCGCCGACTAATATTGATTAACGCAGAGGAATTACCGCAGGGACATTACTTTTTCTTTGGCCAGTCATCCTCGTCATCCCACTGCGCATTGTTGTCGCGATGTGGCGGGATTTCGGGTTTATCTTTCAGGTATTTCTTCACATCTACGCGGTTCAGCTCTTTGATGCCGCTGATGAACATGCCGACCAGAATGATCAGAACGATCCACCAGTAATCTTTAATCCACTCCATGGTGTGCTCCTTAAAGGGGTAAGAGGGCGATAAATCTCGGGAACAGGACCGGCATCTGACGGGCTAACCAGTCAGCGGCGGCCACGTCTTTCCCGGCCCAGGCGCTGATTAATACCTGCGGAGTGAGCAATCTCTCGCACTCCGCCGCCAGCGGACGAAAACTCAGGTGCCACGGCTCGACAGCCACGCCGCCACGGTCTTTGGCATACGGCCGGTAAAAACCAAATTCCGCCATGTGGGCTGTCATCCATTGGTTAAGCGGATAAAAATATCCGCCTTCTTCATATTCCCACGGCTCCAGTTGCAGGGACTGACCCGCCGGTAAGCGCGAAGGATCGTACACATCCAGATCGCTGCCCCAGTGGTGACGGCTTGCGCCCGGCAACGCCGACCAGCGCAAGATCAGTTCACAACGTTCCGGTGTGGTCAGTGAGCTGATCTCCACCGGCTGACTGTTCTTATCTAATACTGGTCGCTCGCCGCGAAATTTGCCATTCCAGATAGCCAGTTGCCGATCGAAATCACGAAAGGTGCTGGCGGGTTGCAAATCAAATCCGGCCTGACGGGCGGCCTGACGCATTTTTTCGAATGCCAGCGCCGCGTCTTGCTGCAAGCGGTGCGGGCCGTCTCCCAGAGTCACCAGATGCGCGGCAGAGCGCCCGGTCAGCATTTCGGGGCTGATCATGCGACCAGCTGTTCCATAATGCGCTGATACATGCGGCTGAGCACCTGCAAATCGGCGGCATGGACGCATTCATTGATTTTGTGGATGGTGGCGTTGACCGGCCCCAGTTCGACCACCTGCGCCCCCATCAGTGCGATAAAACGCCCGTCGGAAGTGCCGCCGGTGGTTTGCAGCTCCGGGGTGATTTCACTGTAGTGACGCACGGCATTGACCACGGCATCCACCAGCGCACCGCGTGATGTCAGGAACGGCTGGCCGGACACCACCCAGTTCAGGGTGTATTGCAGGTTATGGCGATCCAGCAATTCCGCCACGCGCTGTTTGATGATGTCATCGGTCAGTTCGGTGCTGAAACGGAAATTGAACTGCACATAGAGTTCGCCGGGAATGACGTTATTGCTGCCGGTACCGGCGTTGATGTTGGCGATTTGCATGCTGGTCGGCGGGAAGAATTCGTTGCCATTATCCCAGACGGTCGCCACCAGTTCGTTCAGCGCAGGCATCGCGCGGTGTACCGGATTATCTGCCAGATGCGGATAAGCGACGTGGCCCTGAACGCCATGAACGTGGAGATTAGCGGTCATGGAACCGCGGCGGCCGTTTTTGACGATATCACCGACGCGGGTGGTGCTTGAAGGCTCGCCGACCAGACAGTAATCGAGGCGCTCGTGACGTGCCATCAGCGCGTTAACCACTTTGACGGTGCCGTTGACGGCGCTGGCTTCTTCATCCGAAGTGATAAGAAACGCCAGACGCCCCTGATGATTCGGGTTCGCGGCGACAAAACGTTCCGCTGCCACCACCATCGCCGCCAGTGAACCCTTCATATCTGCCGCGCCACGACCGTACAACATGCCGTCGCGCAGGGTCGGTTCAAACGGGCCGGTGACCCACAGTTTGTGATCGCCGGTTGGCACGACGTCGGTGTGTCCGGCGAAAGCCAGCGTCTGGCCTTCGCCACGGGTTGCCCAGAAATTCAGCGTATCGCCAAAATGCATCGGCTCAACGTGAAAACCAATGGCTTCGAGGCGGGCAATCATAATGTCCTGACAGCCTGCATCGTCCGGGCTGAGGGAAGGGCGGCGGATTAACTGTTGGGCTAAATCG
Source organism: Rahnella victoriana (assembly GCF_021276285.1). Taxonomy (NCBI): domain Bacteria; kingdom Pseudomonadati; phylum Pseudomonadota; class Gammaproteobacteria; order Enterobacterales; family Yersiniaceae; genus Rahnella; species Rahnella victoriana. The sequence continues at coordinate 389,860 of NZ_CP089919.1, read as the reverse complement.
AGAACCGGACAACTCATGTTATTTCACCTGTGCAAGGAATTGCTGATAGCTTTCGGGTTTGAATCCCAGCAGAGACTGGCCGTCCGGAGCCAGTAAAAACGGGCGTTTGATGACTGCGGGCTGTTCAAGCATCACGGCTTTGGCGCTGGCTTCGTTATCGCAGGCTGCGCGCGTGGCGTCATCAAGTTTGCGCCATGTGGTGCCACGGGTGTTGAGCATCGCTTCCCAGCCTTGTTTGTTCAACAGGGTCTGCAACAACGCGTCATCCAGCCCTTCGACCCGGTAATCATGAAACTGGTAGTCAACCGCATTTTCTTCCAGCCAGCGGCGGGCTTTTTTAACGGTATCGCAATTTTTTATGCCGTAGAGAATAAAAGAACCTGGAGCGGAAGTCGTTGCCATAGAAAAACGTAACCTGTCAGTAAAATAAGAACTTTTCCCCCGTCTGTTAACGGGCGTAAGGATAAGACACATAATGAGGCAAAACGCCGGCGGGATCCAGACGGGGCGGGATTGTGATCGTGCTTAAAAAATAATAACGGCGTTTTTACACGGTCAAAAATTAGACGTATAATGCCCGCGTCCAATCAAGGGGAGTAAAATGTTAGAGCAAGAGTTAGGCAACTGGAAAGACTTTATCGACCGTATGTTGAAAGCGTAATTGCCCCACATCGTTACCGACAAAGCAAAGAAACGATTTATTCTCACTGTCAGCACGTCATTATAAAAAGCGTTTGTTCAGGAAGACCATTACGTCCTATTTAGCGACGATTCTCACAGCCAGTAAATCAATAATAAAAAAGGCGTTAATTCACATTAACGCCTTTTTTGTTGGCCGTTATTTGTGGCCGTCTGGCACGGTTTCCACGATATCGGCAATCACCGGATGAGGCGTTTTACCCGGGAAGCGACGGCGGATCAGCACAAAGAACAGCGGCACGAAGAAGATCGCCAGCACGGTGGCCGAAATCATCCCGCCGATCACCCCGGTCCCTACTGCGTGCTGGCTGCCCGAACCGGCACCCATACTGGTCGCCATGGGCAGTACGCCAAACACGAAGGCCAGCGAAGTCATCAGGATCGGTCGCAGACGCATTCGGGAGGCTTCGAGGGTGGCTTCCAGCAACTCTTTTCCGCGTACATTCAGATCATTGGCAAACTCGACAATCAGAATGGCGTTCTTCGCCGACAGACCGATGATGGTCAGCATCCCGACCTGGAAATACACATCGTTTTCCAGCCCGCGCATCCAGGTGGCAATCACCGCGCCGAGCACGCCGAGCGGCACCACCAGCATCACGGAGAACGGAATGGACCAGCTCTCATACAATGCGGCCAGACACAGGAAGACCACTAACAGCGAAATGGCATACAGCGCCGGTGCCTGTGAGCCAGACAGCCTTTCCTGATACGACAGACCGGTCCATTCCAGACCAATCCCCACCGGCAATTTAGCCACCAGTTTTTCCATATCATCCATCGCTGTCCCGCTGCTGATGCCAGTCGCCGGTTCACCGACAATTTCCAGCGCGGAATAGCCGTTGTAACGTTCCAGACGTGGCGAGCCGGTCAGCCAGTAAGAGGTGGCAAACGCCGAGAAGGGCACCATGGTGCCGGCGGAATTGCGCACATACCAGCGGTTGATATCGTCCGGCAACATGCGGTATTGCGCGCCGGCCTGCACGTAGACTTTCTTCACGCGGCCACGGTCAACGAAGTCATTGACGTAGGTTGAGCCCCACGCGGTGCTCAGCGTGCTGTTGATATCGGCGATGGCGACGCCCAGGGCCTGCGCTTTCACCTGATCGATATCAATCTGCAACTGCGGGCTGTCATCGAGACCGTTGTGACGGACGCGGGTCAGGTTGCTGTCTTTCGACGTCATGTCCAGTAACTGATCGCGTGCGGCCATCAGCGCGTCATGCCCCAGTCCGGCGTGATCCTGCAATTCCATATCAAAGCCGGTGGCGCTGCCGAGGCCGTTGATGGCGGGCGGGCTGCTGGCGATAACACGGGCTTCGGTGATCTTATTAAAGGCTTTGGTCGCCCGTTCGATCAGCGCGAAGGAGGAGTCGTCAGCGCCGGTGCGTTCATCCCACGGGGTCAGACGCACAAACATTCGGGCGACGTTCTGGCCGTTGCCGCCGGGACCGGCACCGATGGTGGAGAACACCGACAGCACATCTTTTTTATCGTCGGTCAGGAAATACTTCTCGACCTTTTCCACCACTTTTTGCGTCTGTTGCAACGTTGAGCCTGGCGGAAGCTGTACCTGAACGGTAAACACACCCCGGTCTTCCAGCGGCAGGAATGAGGTCGGCAACTTGATAAACATGACCGCCAGCGCCGCGACCAGCGCGGCATAGCCCAGCATGTAACGCAGGCTGTTACGCAGCACCCGCGCCACACCGTTTTCATAGCGACGGGCGTTGCGGTCAAACATGCGGTTGAACCAGCCGAAGAAGCCACGTTTGCCGTGATGATGTCCCTGCGCGATGGGTTGGAGAATGGTTGAGCACAGCGCCGGGGTCAGTGTCAGGGCGACAAAGACCGACAGCACCATCGCGGAGACAATGGTGATGGAGAACTGGCGGTAAATCGCGCCGGTGGTGCCGCCAAAGAACGCCATCGGCACGAACACCGCCGACAGCACCATGGTGATACCGACCAGCGCACTCTGGATTTGCCCCATCGATTTTCGCGTGGCCTCTCTGGGGCTGAGACCTTCTTCGCTCATCACGCGCTCGACGTTTTCCACCACCACAATGGCGTCGTCCACCAGCAGGCCGATCGCCAGCACCATCGCGAACATCGTCAGGGTGTTGATGCTGTAGCCGAACTGATGCAGCACGGCGAAGGTGCCCAGCAACACCACCGGCACGGCAATCGTCGGGATCAGCGTCGCGCGGAAGTTTTGCAGGAACAAATACATCACCAGGAACACCAGCACGATGGCTTCAAACAACGTTTTCACCACATCGGTGATCGCCGCTTTCACGAAAGGCGTTGTTTCGTACGCCACTTCGGCTTTCAGCCCGTGCGGGAAATAATGCGAGAGTTCTTCAAGACGGGCGCGCACCAGTTTATCGGTTTGCAGTTCGTTGGCACCGGACGCCAGTTTGACGCCCATCCCTGACGCGGCCTGTCCGTTATAGCGGCTGAGCAGACTGTAGTTTTCTGCGCCAAGGCCAATGGTGGAGACATCGCCGAGTTTGACTTGCGAACCGTCCTGATTCACTTTCAGCGTGATCTGTCGGAACTGTTCCGGTGTCTGTAACTGCGACTGCGCGTTAATGGTGGCATTCAGCGCCTGAAAATCCACCGACGGCGCACCGCCGAGCTGGCCGACCGCCACCTGACTGTTCTGCGCTTTAATTGCCGTGACCACATCGGCGGTGGTCAGCTGGTAATTATTCAGCTTGTCCGGGTCGAGCCAGATACGCATGGCGTACTGTGAACCGTAAGCATCGATGCTGCCGACGCCCGGCACGCGGCTCAGCGGATCCTGAATATTGGAGGCCACATAGTCGGCGATATCCTGCTTATCCATGCTGCCGTCGGTGGAAACAAACGCCACCATCATCAGGTTGGTATCCCCGGTTTTCGACACCGTCACGCCCTGGGTCTGCACATCCTGCGGCAGACGTTTCAGTGCCTGTTGCAGCTGGTTCTGCACCTGTTGCAACGCTTCATTCGGATCGGTTCCGGCGGTAAAACTGAGGGTGATTTGTGATTTACCGTCGTTACTGCTTTGCGAGGACATGTACATCAGGTTATCGAGGCCGGTCATGTTCTGCTCGATAATCTGCGTGACGGTATTTTCTAATGTTTGTGCTGATGCGCCGGGATAGGTGGCGGAGATCCTGACATTCGGCGGCGCCAGATCGGGATATTGCTCAACCGGCAAAAAATAAATCGCGAGTGCGCCGGACAACGAAATGATGATCGCTAAAACCCAGGCAAAGATTGGGCGATCGATAAAAAAGTTAGCCATGCTTCAGGAACCTCGTTGTCACTCAGGCGGGAGTGACTAACATCAGCAAATAAACAGAACGTCAGAATCTGACAAAAAAATCCCCTGAGACGGTGTCTTCTCAGAGGCGGTACTGTCCCGGCGGGACTGAGCAAGTGTTAGAGTAGTATTCTACGTCAATGCACTTTACCTGTTCATCTTGCATAAAACGTGGAGAAATAAAGGAGATAATGTAAAAAAGCCTCCCCGCACACAGGGTTATCTCTCAGACGGGTTCGCTGAAACCGTCTACGCTTTCACTGCCTGCTTTTTTATGACACGCAGTCGTCTATCCCACACTGGAGCCGTTCAGATGAGTTTGATGTTAAATTCGGTATTCGCCCGCCGTCTCTATCTTTGCTGGCTGCTGGATAATGAGCCAAAACCGAACGTCCCGAAACTGATGGAAATCACCGGCTGGCCGCGTCGTACCTTGCAGGATGTGCTGAAAGCGCTGCCGGGAATGGGCGTCGAACTGGAATTTATCCAGCAGGGCGTGCGTAACAATGACGGTTACTATCAGCTCTCAAGCTGGGGGCCGCTGGATGCAAAATGGATTGAGCGTCACCGCGAACAGCTTCTGCGTGCGATTGAGCACGGCTGAATCTGGCGGACGCGGTGTAATGCCGCTATGATGTCTGGCTTCTCTCACCACTTCTGAGCGGAGGCACGCTTTATGTCATCTGATGGCAAGTCATCCAGAATCGAAAACGTTCAAAACCAGTTACTCTCTGATAACTGGTATGTTCTTCGCAAATACACCTACGATTTAATCAAACGTAATGGCGAACGTCAGCCGCAATCCCGCGAAGTGTATGACCGGGGAAACGGCGCGACCATCCTGCTCTATAACCGCCCTAAAAAAACCGTGCTGCTGATCAAACAGTTCCGTATGCCGACCTACGTCAACGGCAACCCGACCGGTATGTTGCTGGAAACCTGCGCCGGTCTGCTGGATAACGATTCACCGGAAGACTGCATCCGTAAAGAAGCCATCGAAGAAACCGGTTTTGCGGTGGGCAAGGTCGATAAACTGTTTGAAGCTTATATGTCGCCGGGCAGCGTGACCGAAATCGTGCATTTTTTTGCGGCAGAATACGATGAGTCACAGCGTCAGAACGCCGGTGGCGGGGTGGAAGACGAAGATATCGACGTGCTGGAAGTGCCGTTTAGCGAGGCACTGGCGATGATCAAAGACGGTCGCATCAAAGATGGCAAAACCATCATGCTGCTGCAATACGCGCAGATTCAGGGCTGGCTGGCATAAAAGAGTCGCGAAACGTACCAAAGAAAAAGGCACCGGCGGTGCCTTTGTTGTCTCAGTGTTCCATGTTGATGGCGGTACTGCCTGCATGACCTTTCATGGCTGACCACGGCAGTACGGACCATTCCGGGCTTTCGCATGAGCGTAAGACACGGGCAAAGGTCGGATCGAAATACAGCCCTTTTTGCGTGAAATACCATGCCGGGAACTGCCACACCGACGGATCCGAATAGTCGCAATCATCATCGCTTTCTTCAGTCGGTTTCTTCATCTGCTGCGGATAGGCGGCGGTCAGTTGTTTGACCAGCCACGGCGCCCACGCCTTTTCGCGGTATTGTGCAAAGGTGTCGAAATCGACATCGTTTTTGCCGGTAAGCGCGTGATCTTCCGTGTTCAGATAATGGAACGGCGCGCCTTCGCCGACCCAGACCACGTCTTCCAGCGTCAGGGTGTCAGCGGTTTTCGCATTCAGATTGACGGGAGCTTCACCGAAATCAGGATGCGCACCGCCACAGTCATAAGTCGTAAATACGCTGATGCTGACCACGTCGGTACTCAGGTATTCCGGCGTGACGGTCTGCCGGTACTCGCCCTGACCAAAACGGCTCGCGCCGAGCATACAGGCATGCCAGCCACTGACTTCCTGCCACAGACGGGCGCGCAGTTTCTGATTAATCGCCGGCAGGCTGGCTTCCGGATAACCGGAAATAATCTCAAAGAAACTGATTTTCGATTGCGGTTCAGTCCACCATTGCAACTGATAACCCATAAAGTTTTCGCTTTTTCCCGCTTTCAGTTCCAGTGCGGATAAACGCAAATACTCGTACGGATCGGTGTGGATCAGCGAACTGAGATACCCGTCGTCCGCCGCCGTCGCCGGGAGTTGCGCCGGTTTCAACGTCACAGGTAATGTTTTGCCCTGCGGGTTAGTCCAGCTGCCTTGCCAGCCGCCGTTTTCATCTTTCGTCAGTGAAAGTTCAGGGCGCGGCGTATCGTCAAAATCATCCAGCCCTTCCTGAAGTTTCAGATCCTGACCGTCAAGTGCACCGTTCAGCGGCAGATCCAGACGGTATTTCTGGTAGAAATAACGGCCTGTGACCTCGTCAGGTTTGTTTAAATCCAGTTCGATCACAATGCTGGTTTTGCCCAGCGTACCGGTGTACACCAGCGGCGGCTCTTCAGCCAGCGCGGGCAGTGACAGCACCGCTATCAGCCATATCCATAACTTCATCCGCATCTCCCAGAGAAAAGAATCTTATCCTTTGCGCCATTATTGTTTGTTATAGGCTCAGCCAGTGTACTGAAAGTTTCCCTGCGTCACCATTCTGGGATTTGATATGTCATGAAAAATTATTGTCTGCGAAAAAACAAATCCGGCCGGGTATCTCTTTCTAATTTCGAATAAAAAATGCTGCATTGTTGGCAGTGTCGTGGCGACGGTTACGCTATTATCAGAAAGATAATGTCGAAAAGAGCTGAAAATCATGATGTGCAGATGGATAACCGCCCCTTTATGCCTGCTGGCCGGAATGCTGGCTTTTAACGCACAGGCCGAGCCGTTGCAGGCGATGTATAACGACTGGCAACTGAGCTGCGATAACCTGAATCACTGTACCGCCCGCAATTCACAGGACGGGCAGGAACTGGTGATGAAAATTACCCGTGAAGCCGGACCGGAGGGCAAAGCCTCGGTCAGCATTGATTTCCAGCGCAACAGTGAGGAACAGACGACGGAAGCGCCGGTGGCTAACCGCCTGCAGATGAACGGTAAAACGCTGAGCTTTAATCACCGCGAATGGGATGTCAGCAAAAAACACCTGTCCACCACTAACCGTCTGGTGGTGAATGATTTCATCGCCGCGATCCGCGAAGGCAGCAGTATCCAGCTGGCGGGTAAAACGGATCCGTCTCAGCCGGTCAGACCGGCGATTTCCCTGAAAGGCATCAAAGCCGCGCTGCTGGCGATTGATGCACAGCAGGGGCGCGTCGGCAGCAAAACGGCGTGGATAAGCCGCGGCTCAAAACCTGCCAGCAGCGTTCCGCCGATCCCGGCGACACCAGTGCTTCCGCGTTTCAGTGAACCGCATGCGTTATCTGACTCTGAGATTTCAGCCATTACCCAGAATGCCGCGACGACCATTGAAAATAACGATTGCAGTCTCGACCCTTCCGAACGCGAAGTGCATATTTTTGCCCTGAGCAATGACAAGGCGCTGATGACCGTCAACTGCGACATGGGCGCCTATAACCTCTATGCGTTAGGTTTTCTGGTCTCGCGTCAGGCCCCTTATAAAATGGACGATCTGGCGCTGACCATGCCGTTCAAACTGGGCGAAGACGACGGGGCGCCGGAACTGATTAACGCTGACTTTGACCCGAAAACCGGCATGCTCTCCACGTACGATAAAGGGCGCGGTGTCGGCGATTGTGGCGTCTCCTCGCGCTGGGTGTTTGATGGTAAACAGTTCCGGCTGGCGGCGTTTGCTTCAGAGCCAGCCTGTGACGGCTACAGCAGCGGCGGCGAATGGCCGGTGTTGTGGGTGACACAGCAGTAAGGCGCCCGCGCTGAGGATAAAAAAATGCCCTGTGAGCTTTCGCTTGCAGGGCATTTTCTTTTGCAGTGCATCGTCGGCGTAAAATTACGCGGACGCTTTCACCACGACTTTGTTGCTGGCGAACTCAACGTTCTGATCAGCAACGATTTTGCAGCGTTTACGGGTTTCAACTTTGCCGTTGACCTTGACCTGGCCTTCAGCAATCACCGCTTTCGCGGTACCGCCGCTGTCACACCAGCCCATAAATTTGAGCAGGTCGCACAGTTCTACGTGCGGGTGTTTTTCGAGAAAGAAAGTTTCCATGTGTTCCTGACTTATTGTGTAGTGCAAATTGTTTAAGGCTTACTGGCGCTGATGTCGTGATATTCCTCGCACGCCTGCAAGGTATTCTGAATCAGCGTCGCGACCGTCATCGGGCCAACGCCGCCCGGCACCGGTGTGATAAAGGAAGCGCGCTCAGCGGCGGCATCATATTCCACATCGCCGACAACTTTACCACTTTCCAGACGGTTAATACCGACATCAATGACAATCGCGCCCGGTTTAATCCATTCGCCGGGAATAAAGCCCGGTTTACCGACCGCCACCACCACCAGATCGGCGTTCTCAACATGATGGCGCAGATTTTTGGTGAACCGGTGGGTGACGGTCGTTGTGCAACCAGCCAGCAGGAGTTCCATGCTCATCGGACGGCCAACAATATTGGACGCGCCGATCACCACAGCGTTCAGCCCGAAGGTATCAATGCCGTAACGCTCCAGCAGCGTCACAATGCCGCGCGGCGTACAAGGGCGCAGCGTCGGCGCACGCTGGCACAGACGGCCAACGTTATACGGGTGGAAGCCATCGACATCTTTGTCAGGGTGAATACGTTCCAGCACTTTGATGTTATCGATACCGGCAGGCAGCGGAAGCTGAACCAGAATGCCGTCGATTTCGCTGTCGTTATTGAGTTTTTCGATCAGATCCAGCAACTCACCTTCAGTGGTGGTGGCCGGTAAATCGTAAGAGCGCGAGATGAACCCGACTTCTTCGCATGAGCGGCGTTTGCTGGCGACATAAATCTGTGACGCCGGGTTTTCACCGACCAGCACCACGGCCAGCCCTGGCGCACGTTTTCCTTCTGCCAGTCGTTGTTGAACACGCGCCGCAACTTCGCTTCTGACTTGCTGCGCAATCGTTTTACCGTCAATAATCTTTGCTGCCATCAGGGATAAAATCCATCAATTAATAAATGCAGGGGGATGCGCCTATTTTGTCAGAAGCCGCGCACGCTGTCAGGCGTTGAATGCGAATAACTTATGACGGGCGGGTGAGAATTTAACCTGAGACAGTGGCGAAAAAAGTGTCTATTTTAGAGATGACTCTTTTTAAATCATAAGGAAAGCGATAAATGACACGCAAAGTGGGGATCATCGGTGCCGGCCATGTGGGCGCTGACGTTGCATTCTCGTTGGTCACGCAGGGCTTGTGTGACGTGATTGTCTTGCTGGATGAAAATGAACCGAAGGCGGCCAGTCAGGCGCTGGAACTGCGCGATATGGCCTCGCTGACAGCCTCCCGGGTGCAGGTGATTGCCAATGATTACCACGAACTGCATGACGCCGATGTGCTGGTGATCGCCGTCGGCCCGAAAACCTTACTGCGCGAAGACCGTCTCGAAGAACTCGCCGAGACCCGCGCCGCCGTGCGTGAGGTCATTCCCCGCGTGGTCGCCAGCGGCTTTGGCGGCGTGATTGTTAATATCACCAACCCGTGCGATGTCATTACCCAGATTATTCAGCAGACCAGCGGCTTCCCGGATACGCAGGTGTTCGGCACCGGCACGTCGCTGGACACCGCGCGCATGAAACGTGTGGTCGGCGAGTTTTTCGGTGTCGATCCGAAAAGCGTGACCGGCTATGTGATGGGCGAGCACGGCGAATCACAGTTTGTCGCCTGGAGCACCGTGACGCTCGGCGGCCGTCCGGTTGCGGAGCTGGCGGGCGATCGTGACGTCGACTGGGCAAAAATGGACGATGCCGTACGCGGCGGTGGCTGGGAGATTTTGCAGGGGAAGGGCTGGACCAGTTTTGGTATCGCGACGGCAACAGCGCGGCTGGTGGATGCGATTTTGTCCGATGCACACAGCATTTATCCCGTGTCTGCTCTGGATGAAGAACTGAACGTCTATATCGGTCAGCCTGCCGTTATCGGCAAAAAAGGCATCGTACAGACGCTGCAACCGGAACTGACGGCTTACGAAGGTGTGGCTTATCATGCGTCTGCGCGGGTTATTGCTGCCGCGCTGAAATCCGAAAAATAGCCGATACTGATCACATAACGTTGCAAGGCAGCCCGGGAATATCTGCAAATTGTTCAGGCATTAAGCAGTGAGTTCGAAAGCCATTGACTCATCCCGGTCTGCCCGTATAATCCGAACCCGCAACGCTCCCGAAAGGGACACGCAATGCGCCCTTAGCTCAGTTGGATAGAGCAACGGCCTTCTAAGCCGTAGGTCACAGGTTCGAGCCCTGTAGGGCGTACCATTTCAAAGAAAAAAATCTCTCATCAGCCAGCTCACACCCGCCACTATCACCAGATTCACTATCACACTGATGGCGAACCAGGTTCTGAAGGGCTGTTTTTGTGTTTTATGCCGAAAAAGCTGCTGACCGGCAATCGCTCCCATCCAGCCACCGGCAACACCCAGCAGCAGCAAGGTAAATTCCGGCACCCTGCTTCTCGCTTTATATGCCGCCCGCTTGTCTATACCGTAGAACACCAGCGTCAGCAGATTGACGATCAGGAACCACATCACAAACGGATGCGGTAAGCATGCGCTGCCCGCAGCGGCTAAGGCTAACAGCAGATAAACAATATTCTTAAAATTCATCGTAGTGACAGCATATCTACACTTTCAGCCTGTACGCCGGAACCGGCCTTGTCGTCCCCGTCAGGGTGTCAAATACTTCAATCTCAGAGGTGGCGACCGGCATCCCCGTTTTTCTCAGCCGGAGGACATCTGCGGCAATACGCTGAAGCCCGAACCAGAACAGGCCGTCCAGAGGATTGACCTCCAGCCCGGCTTCCAGCGCTAACCGGAGACGATCGCGTGGTGCTTTGGTTTGTTGCGCTATCTGCCGGTAAGGGGCTTCATTGATGCCTGCTGCGTTAATGCGCCGGATACGGGTGGCAAGATGGTACTGAAATTCGTCCGGTATCCCGCCCAGATCCATTTTCAGACTGTAAACACAGCCGAAACGCTTGCCATTAAACAGGACGTTTTTCTGGCTGAGTTGCAACTCATCGCGCACACGGTCAATGAGCTGCGGTGCCCGGGTCAGCAGAAGCCGGAAAGGAAGCTCAAAGCTGGTGACGTAATCGACGTTCAGCAGCGCAATTCGCAGACGCTCCTCTGCACCCGCCTTATTCTCCTGACATTCGGCAATCACATCTTTCCATTGCTGGATAAGGCGAGGGGATTCAGTGGTTTCAGTAAAACGATATTTTTCAATCTGGTAATCAATGCGTCCGGTCACACCGAATTCCCTTCTGGTCACATTTCAGTATCGGTTGTTTACTTTACCAGCGGCAGGTCACCACCGGAAGCCTTCAAAAAAGCCTGACCGTGAGGCGTTAGAAATCCAGCTCAAGGGCAAAACACAGATAAGCCATTAACGGCGCGCAATGTCTGAACTGCTCAGCACAAAACTCAACAACATCCGACCGGCACAACTCTTCAAAGGCGATGTTTTTAATTGCGATAAAATCTTTGCGTTTTAATTCAGCTAACAGCGGATGGTTTTTATCATAGCCTCTTGGCGGACGGCTCAGGCTGTCGCCATCCATCACAAAACCGTTATCGTGCAATGTCTTCAGGGCTTTCTGATAAGCATTGGGATTCTCATCAATACAGGCGCGGATTGCGTTTAACGCTTTCGATTCCGGATGCCAGATCCCTGCGGCAATAAAACAACCGTCTTCGGCGATGTGCACATACAGGCCGGGCGCGTGAACATCTTTCCCCTGAAAATGACGAAACTGAATGCCGACATTGGTTTTGTAAGGCGTTTTATCTTTGCTGAAACGGCTGTCGCGTTGCGGGCGCATCAGGCTGCCGCCCACTTTTTTAGACACGGCAGTCAGTCTCGGGGAAATGGCAACAATCTCTGGTTGCATGTGTTCGATAAACTTCAGCGCGGGCGTTCTCAGCGTATTCTCGTATTCATCCTGATTCGCTTTAAACCAGTCACGGGTGTTGTTCCGGGCGAGCTTATTGAGAAATTGCAAACCGTCGGCGCTAAAAATTGCCCCTGCCGGAGCCGTCTTTCCAGATGTCTGAGTCGTCATTATTGATGAACCTTTATCACTGCCAATGTGGAAAATAAGGGTAATCCTGACGCCAGATCCTATTCGGTGCCTGCCGAAAAGCCAACAGATTTGGAAAACCTTTCGCAAAGCGAACTGAGGCCAGCGCGTGGATCCTCCCGCCGCTTACCGTTAAACATTCCTCTTAAATCATTCCGTTACACAAACCCATATAAAGAGTAATGGATTGATCGTTTTCACCGATCAGTCTGATCAATTCGATCTGTTTAACCAATTATCTTTTTGTTTTCTATGCCGATAAGATCGCCGCGCTTTATTAAGTGTTTACCTTATGAGATTCACATTATTTCGATGGCTGTCGGAAGGTATTGCTTTGCGCTTTTTTTGACATGACGGAATGGATACTGAAATGGACATCAGAGAAGAAATCGTGTTTTCCCCTGACTTGCCGGACCGTGACCCGCCGGCACGTATTCTGGTGATAAAACTCCGCCATTTTGGTGATGTGCTACTGATCACGCCCTTAATCAGCACATTAAAAGCGAACTATCCGCGCGCCCTGATTGATGTGCTGGTGTATGGCGGTACGGAGGTGATGCTGGCGGGAAATAAGGCGTTATACCTCACCTATACCGTTGACCGGACGCTGAAACAACAGGGGCTGAAGCAGCAATATCGCGGCGAGAGGGCGCTGCTGAACAGTTTGCGCGGACGGCATTACGATCTGATCCTCAACCTGTCAGATCAATGGCGGGCGGCATTTTACTGTTACCAGCTTCATCCCAAATTCAGCATCGGTTTTCGTTATCCCCGGCGTGACAATCTTTTATGGCGGTTTTGCCACTCGGCGCTGGTGGATACCGCCCGGCACGCTTCGCAACATACCGTCATGAATAACCTGAGCATTTTGCAGCCGCTGGCATTACGCGACAAGGTCACGGATGTCACGATGGCCTGCCGGCAGAGAGACGTTGATCATCTGGCGCGGTTGTGCGGGAAAACACCGCTTACCGACTATATCGTGATCCAGCCGTCTGCACGCTGGGCATTCAAAAACTGGTCGATGGCTTCATACAGCAAACTGATTGATCACCTGATGCAGCGTGGCGAAAAGGTGGTGATCACCGGTGGCCCTTCCGCCGGAGAACGCGACACTGTCCGGCAGATCCTTGATGGCTGTCTTTATCCGCAGGACATTATCAATCTGGCCGGAAAACTGGACATGCCTGAACTGGCGGTACTGATTGACCGCGCCAAATTGTTTATCGGCGTGGACTCCGCGCCGATGCATATGGCCGCCGCACTGCAAACACCTTCTGTTGTCCTGTTTGGCCCCAGCAATCTCAGACAATGGCATCCCTGGCAGGCACCTCACACGCTGATCTGGGCAGGCAATTATCGTCCGCTGCCGTCGCCGGAGGACATTGATACCGGTACGGCGGAGCGATACCTCGATGCCATTCCGGTGGCGGATGTGATTACCGCGGTTTCCCGCCGTCTGGCATTGCTCAACGCACCGGTGATCCGCCCGGCAACATCACAAAATTGTTTACCTGAAATGAGTTGATCATGATCCCACCCGTTCCTGCTGTTGCATCTTCCACTGCCCGTCGTCATCTTATCCGACCGGATAACGCGGCGGCTTTTATGCTGGGCGTGTCGTTGCCGGTCTCCAATGCCCTGATGCATCTTGCGCTGGGGAGCATTTTGTTATGTGTTCTCTGGCAGCGTGACGGGAAAAATCTGCGCAGACTCATCCGGCATCCGCTGGTGTGGTTGCCTGCGCTGATGTTCACTCTGCTGGCCTGTTCTGTTTTTCTGCAACCGCAGGATTACGGCGCGGAGATGGTGGAGAAGTACAAAAAGCTGTTGTATGTCCTGCCGCTGGCGCTGTTTTTCCTTAACGTCCCGGCGGCGTTTAACCGGTTTGTCAGCGGATTTTTACTGGCAAACGGCGTGATATTGCTGCTCAGTCTGGCGGCCGGTCTTCTTCCCCTGTCGTTCGGGCACATCAGTCCGCTGAACCCGACGGTTTTTAAACTGCACATCACGCAGAATTTCTTTATGGCGCTGGCGGCGCTGCTGTGGCTGTCGAGGGCCTTTGCCCATCGGGGGATCAGACGACCGGGCTATGCTGTGTTGGTCGTGCTGGCCAGTTATGACGTGCTGTTTCTGGTATTAGGCCGCACCGGTTATGTCGCGCTGGTCGTCGGCACCGGCGTCTGGCTGTGGCTGTCTTCGGGATGGCGTCAGCGTCTGGCCGTGATGGCATGCGGGGTGTGTGTGATTTGCGTGGTGTTGCTGATTCCCAACCGTGCGGCGGAACGCGTGGTGCTCGGCGTGGCAGAAATACACCATTGTCTGTCGCTGACCGGTGGCGATGCTTACGACGCCTGCAAAACATCGATGGGGCAACGCACGGCGTTTGTCCAGAAATCGCTGCGGCTGATAAAACACTCGCCGTGGTTCGGGAACGGCGCGGGCAGTTTCTGGTACGGCAATCCGGATACCGGTTATCAGGTTAATAATCCGCATAATCAGTATCTGCTGGAAGCCGTACAGTCCGGCCTGACGGGGCTGGCATTGTTTCTTGTCTGGATGGCGTATTGCTACCGCGAAGCCTGGCGGCAGCCGGTCGCCATCCGCAACCTGATGATCGCGGTACTCACTGCCTATATGGCCTGCCACTTATTCAACGCCTTCCTGCTCGATTCAGCGGAAGGCCATTTGTTTATGGTGATGGCGGCGGTGCTGGCGGGGAAGGGCATGAAGCGAAGGCAGGAATAGCCTGTTCCTGCCTTCATGCTGACCGTGACGCTTACAGGGTGAAAACAGACGGTGCTCTGCCTTTTGCCAGCCCGTCATTCGCCCGTTCACTCAGCTCAAACAGCACCGGCACTAAATGCGCGGTCGCCTTGAGATAGGCGCTGATCTGCGGGATACCTTCCGGCGGGACGATCTCGCCATTCTCCAGCCCTTCGCTCAGGCAAAGCAGACCATGACACAATCCTTCGGCAGAGTCTGAGGCCAGCGCGCTGAGATCGTAAAGCTGGGCATCTTCAAAGTGACTGAATTCCAGCTCTGCGATTAGTGAGCGGAAGACGGTAATTGAGTTTTCTGTTAATGCAGTTTCGGTGTTCGTCATTTTAAAAGCTCCTAGATGATTAAATGACTGCAACACAAGACGCTAAACTTGGGTGGCAGCTCAGACGGGGTTAGCGTACCGGACACACTAGGAAAACCGGTGCTTCTTTCGAAGCCCCCACCTGAGCCACCATTATTTAGAGTGAATCAAAGTGCGCGGCATTATTACACAATGTCGCCTAGTTATGTCTTTCGGAACGCTAATTCCGGCTGCGGATTTTGCCGCAGCGGGGAGACTTTATTCCTGCCGCCGGAACAAAGAAACAGGCTGGATGCATTTACAGGGAGTTGTATTCAGATGTGGAAGACGTCTCGCAAAGAGCAGTATAAAAGCAATCGATGTGGCAAAAATGGCGGAGTATCCGCTGAAAAATACCAGGGTCATTTGCGGCGATGATGAGCGCCGCGCCGGTGGTGTGGATCCTATGTTCTGAAATCCAGCCGTTACAACGTCGCGATTTTGATATCACCTGCTCGACCACCACCAACGGGATCTTTACTATGATGATCGGCGCAACTTTTCTGACGTTGATGGACAATATCGGCGCGGCAGGGAAGAAGCTGCGCGATATCGGGCAGTAAGTGCGGAAAAATGGTTATCCGCAAAGCAAACAATCATCAGGGAGCGGTATATGCGTGAGCTAACGAAAATGACCAGCGGGCTGGATTATCAGATCAATGATGAGGAATTACGTGAAATTCGTTATCAGACCCGCGATAAAGTGGATGCGTTTAATGCGCTGAGCGCACGACAAACCGCAGAAAAGGACGCACTGATCAGAAAAATATTTGGTCAGGTGGGCAGTAATGTGCATTTTGAAAAAGGCATGCGCATTGATTACGGTATCAATACCGTGCTCGGAAATAATGTCTTTATTAATTTTAACTTTGTCTTACTCGATTGCGCGCCGGTCACCATAGGCAATAACGTTTTTATTGGCCCGGATGTGCAAATTTATACGGCGCAACATCCGCTGGATATTGAGATACGTCGTGAACATATCGGCAGCGCGCGGCCGGTGACTGTCGGTAACGATGTCTGGATCGGCGGAGGGTGTATCATTCTGCCGGGCGTCACTCTGGGTGATGGCTGTACTGTCGGGGCGGGCAGCGTGGTCACGCGATCCGTTCCGGCGGGGGCGGTGGCCTGCGGCAATCCCTGTCGCGTCATTCGTTAAAGAAATTCCTAATCAAAAAATATTCATGCTTTGAGAAACAAGACATAAAAAAGCCCGCTCCAGGCGGGCTGCAAATGCAAAAAGTACAATATTTCTTAAAGTGCGCACAGCATGAAACACAATGTAATCTAAATCAATTAATTATCTTCCTGAAATAAGTATCAGCACACTTTTTGGGGGTTTTGATCAAATAGTGATCGTTATGACGGTTCTTTATATCGCAGCGCATCCAGCAATAAAGCAAACGCGGTGGTGTGTTGTTTGCGGCTGGGATAATACAAATAATAGCCGGGGAAAGGTTCACACCAGTCCTGCAATACCCGTATTAACTTTCCGCTGGCGATGTCCGATGCCACGGAATCTTCCGGCACATACGCCAGACCGAAGCCGTTAACCGCCGCATCAATTCTCTGCCGCAGGCTGTTAAAAGTTAACTGTCCGTCGACGCGTACTTTTAATTCCCGTCCATCCTGACCAAATTCCCACGCATAAATCCCGCCCATGGTCGGCAGACGCATATTGATGCAGCGGTGGCTTTGTAATTCCTGCGGCGTTAAGGGAATACCTTCCCTGGCGAAATACGCGGGGGAACCGATCACCGCCATGCTCATTTCAGGCCCGATACGCAGGGCGATCATGTCTTTGGCGACCTGTTCCCCGAGACGAATTCCGGCGTCGAAGCGGCCTGTCACAATATCTGTCAGCGCATTATCCAGAATGATTTCGATATTAATATCGCTGTATTCGGCGAGGAATTTTTTTAATACCGGCCACAGGATGGAATCCACCGCGTGTTCGCCGGCGGTAATGCGGATATTCCCTGCCGGGCGTTCGCGCATCTCGCTTAACGCCTCCAGTTCAGATTCTATTTCTGCAAAGCGCGGGCCGAGGCTGGCGACCATTTTTTCACCGGCTTCCGTCGGGGCAACGCTGCGGGTGGTGCGGGTCAGCAACCGCAGCTCCAGCCGTTCTTCCAGACCCCGGATTGAATGACTGAGTGCCGATTGTGAAACCCCCAGTTTTGCCGCCGCTTTGGTAAAACTGCGCTCCCTCGCCACGACGAGGAAAGAAATTAAATCGTTGAAATTCTCTTTTAACATGCCGGTTCCGATTGTCATTACCCATTACTGAGCGGATTATAATCAGTTCATCTTTCGTAAGCGACGCCTATTGATGCCGGATTAGTGAATGAGATTCATAACGGCAATCATAATTTAGCGTCTTATTACCGCGTATTCCGGATGCTATTATCGCCCCATAAGAGTGATGACTATCCCGGTCACATTTAATCTTATCCACGCCTCTGTCACTGCTGTCATTTTCAGTTTCCGATTGAAATCAGCTGCCGTTTGAAAACAAACCACGTGTGATCCCGTGTCGAATCGCGCACTCATTACGCTATTTTTAAGAGGACGCTTGTGATGCATAAAGACGTTATTGACTCCCTGATCGGGTGGATAGATGAACATATTGATAAGCCGTTGAAAATCAGCGATGTTGCTGAAAAATCAGGCTATTCAAAATGGCATTTACAAAGAATGTTTCAGCAGGTCATCGGTGAAACGCTGGGCAATTATATTCGCGACAGAAAACTCGAATTAGCGGCGAATGAACTTCTCCACACAAAAAATGCGGTAATTGATATTTCCTTTAAGTACGGGTACGACTCGCAACAATCTTTTTCCCGCACCTTTTCGCGCAAATACCATTTGCCGCCGCAGGCATATCGCAGAATGCATCAGTCACAACCTGCGTAATGATTAATTACTGACGTACTTTTTGATTTTGTTTTTATTTAACGCAAATTCACTGATTGAGTGAATAACCAGATGGGAATATTGAGGTGGGAAACCATGAATAATTTGGGGCGCATCAGGCCTTTGGCAGTGCTTTGTCTTTTATCCGGGAGTGTAGTGTTTGCCGGCTGTGACAGCGGTAAAAACGCCGCGTCGGGCCAGCCTGCATTACCTGACGTCAATGTCGTGAAACTCAGCACCGCACCGCTGAATATGACCTCCGAATTGCCGGGCAGAACCTCGGCGCTGCGGGTGGCAGAAGTGCGCCCGCAGGTCTCCGGCATCATACAAAAACGTCTTTTCACCGAAGGCAGCGATGTGACTGCCGGACAGGCGTTGTACCAGATTGATCCCGCGCCCTATCAGGCGACGCTGGATAACGCGCTGGGCGCACTGGCACAGGCTGAAGCCAGTGCGCGCATCGCCGTCACCACGGTGAACCGTTACCGTCCGCTGACCGGCACGCATTACATCAGTCAGCAGGATTTCGATCAGGCGCAGGCCACGGCGCAACAGGCGCAGGCGGCAATGGTTGCCGCAAAAGCGGCGGTGAAATCCGCGCGTATCAATCTGGGTTATACCCGTGTGACGTCACCGATTTCCGGGCGTATTGGCCGCTCCTCCGTCACCGAAGGCGCGCTGGTGCAAAACGCCCAAACCACGGCGCTGGCGACGGTTCAGCAGCTCGATACCTTGTATGTCGATGTCACGCAGTCGGGGGATGAATTCCTGCGTCTGCGTCAGGAAATGTCCGGCGGCCAGCTGCGTCAGGTGGAAGGCAAAGCTGAAGTTACCGTGCTGCTCTCTGACGGCAGCGCGTATGCGCCGAAAGGTTCGCTGGAATTCTCCGACGTGACGGTGGACGAAACCACCGGCTCCATCACCTTGCGCGCGCTGATCCCGAACCCTCAGTACCGGTTATTGCCGGGAATGTTCGTGCGTGCGCGGCTTGAAGAGGGCGTTGCTCCGTCGGCGTTACTGGTGCCGCAGGTGGCGATTACCCGCAACCCGCGGGGAGATGCGACGGCGCTGGTGGTTGGCACGGATAACAAAGTGGCACTGAAAAATGTCATCACAGGCAAAGCCTTTGGCGATCAGTGGCAGGTGCTGTCAGGACTGGCAGCGGGCGAGCGCGTGGTGGTGTCCGGCGTACAAAAAGTCAAACCGGGTGATGTTGTTTCTGCCCACGAACAGCCAGCCAGGTCTTAATCAGGGAACGCGGAAATCATGTCTAAATTCTTTATCGATCGGCCTATTTTTGCCTGGGTGATCGCCATTATCGTCATGCTGGCAGGGGCGATCTCAATCATTAATCTGCCTGTCGAACAGTATCCCAGCGTAGCGCCACCGGCGATCCAGATCCGCGCACAATATCCGGGCGCGGATGCCACCACGTTGCAGAACTCCGTGACGCAGGTGATTGAGCAAAACATGAATGGCCTCGACGGGCTGATGTACATGTCCTCAACCAGCGATTCGTCGGGCACGCTGCAACTGACGCTGTCCTTCAAAACCGGCACCGACGCGGATATCGCGCAGGTTCAGGTGCAGAACAAACTGCAACTGGCGACGCCGTTATTGCCGTCGGAAGTGCAGCAACAGGGGATCACCGTCCGTAAATCGTCCAGCACCTTTATGATGGTGGTCGGTTTTGTGAACAGTAATCACACCATGACCCAGCAGGATATTTCGGACTACGTCGGTTCGAATATTAAAGATCCGATCAGCCGTATCGACGGCGTGGGGGATACGCAGATCTTCGGTTCGCAATACGCCATGCGTATCTGGCTGGATCCGGCCAGACTGAATAATTATCAGCTGACGCCGGTGGATGTGATCAGCGAGCTGAACACCCAGAATGCGCAGGTTGCCGCCGGACAAATCGGCGGTGCGCCACCGGTGCCGGGACAGCAACTGAATGCCTCGCTCATCGCGCAAACGCGGCTGATCTCACCGGAAGAATTTGGCGACATTTTGCTGAAGGTGAATGCCGACGGTTCGCAGGTGCGGCTGCGCGATGTTGCCCGCATTGAGCGCGGTGGGGAAGATTATCAGTTCGTGGTGAAAATTAACGGGCAACCGGCGTCGGCACTGGGGATCCAGCTCGCGACCGGAGCCAATGCGCTGGATACGGCGGCGGCGGTGCGCGCCGAACTGGAACAACTGCGGCCGTTCTTCCCGGACGGTTTGCAGGTGGTCTATCCCTACGACACCACGCCGTTTATCAAAATCTCGATTAATGAGGTGGTGAAAACGCTGTTCGAAGCCATTGTGCTGGTGTTTCTGGTGATGTTCCTGTTCCTGCAAAACGTCAGGGCGACGCTGATCCCGACCATTGCCGTGCCGGTGGTGTTACTGGGGACGTTTGGCATTCTCGCCGCCTGCGGTTTTACCATCAACACGCTGACGATGTTCGGCATGGTGCTCGCCATCGGGCTGCTGGTGGATGATGCGATCGTGGTGGTGGAAAACGTTGAGCGCGTGATGGCCGAAGAGGGTCTGTCGCCCAAAGCGGCGACACGAAAATCGATGGCGCAAATTCAGGGCGCGCTGGTGGGTATCGCGCTGGTGCTGTCGGCGGTTTTTGTGCCGATGGCCTTTTTCGGCGGCACCACCGGCGTGATTTATCGTCAGTTCTCGATAACGATTGTGTCTGCGATGGCCTTGTCGGTGCTGGTGGCATTAATCCTGACGCCCGCATTGTGCGTCACGTTGCTTAAACCGGTGGCGCAGGGCAGCCACGGGAAAACCACCGGTTTCTTTGGCTGGTTCAACCGTAAGTTTGAGCAGAGTACGCAGCATTACACGTCCTCGGTCGGGCGGATTTTGCAAAGTACCGGGCGTTACATCGTCATTTATCTGCTGATTGTGGCAGGCATGGTGGTGATGTTTATGCGCCTGCCGACCTCGTTTTTACCTGATGAAGATCAGGGCGTGCTGGCGACGCAGGCCATTTTACCGGCGGGTGCCACGCAGGAGCGGACGCAGAAAGTGCTCGATTCCATCACTGCACACTATATGAATGACGAAAAACGTAATGTCGCGAATGTCCTCACCGTTAACGGTTTCGGGTTTGCCGGACGCGGGCAAAACGTCGGTATCGCCTTTATCGGCCTGAAAGACTGGCGCGAGCGTGCCGGTGACGCCAACAACGTGACGGCGATCGTTCAGCGTGCCAACGCGGCGTTTTCAAAAATCCTCGACGGCACCGTCGTGGCGTTCAACCTGCCGCCGATTATCGCGCTGGGCAATGCCACCGGTTTCGATTTTGAACTGATCGACCGTGGCAATCTGGGGCATCAGAAACTGCTTGAGGCGCGTAATCAGTTGCTGGCGCTGGCAGCGCAGCATCCGGATGTGCTGATGGCGGTAAGGCCAAACGGCATGGAAGATATGCCGCAATACAAAGTGACAATTGATCAGGAAAAAGCCAGGGCGCTGGGGTTATCGCTGTCGGATATCAACACCACCTTGTCGGCGGCCTGGGGCGGCAGTTACGTGAACGACTTCGTCGATAATGGCCGCGTGAAAAAAGTGTATGTCATGAGTGATGCGCCTTACCGCATGATGCCGGACGATCTCAATAACTGGTTTGTGCGCGCGACTAACGGGAAAATGGTGCCGTTTGCCAGCTTCTCGACGGCGAAATGGGTGTATGGTTCGCCGCGTCTGGAACGCTATAACGGACTGTCTTCACTGGAGATCCTCGGGCAGCCTGCGCCGGGTAAAAGCTCCGGCGAAGCCATGGCGCTGATGGAACAACTGGCCGGGAAACTGCCTGCGGGGATGGGTCATGACTGGACCGGCATGTCGTATCAGGAACGCATGAGCGGTGAACAGGCACCGGCGCTGTATGCCATCTCGCTGGTTGTGGTGTTCCTGTGTCTGGCGGCACTGTATGAAAGCTGGTCGGTCCCGTTCTCGGTGATGCTGGTAGTTCCGCTTGGCGTGGTCGGCGCGTTGCTGGCGACCAGCCTGCGCGGGCTGAATAACGATGTGTATTTCGTGGTCGGCCTGCTGACCACCATCGGGCTGGCGGCGAAAAACGCCATTCTGATCGTGGAATTCGCCAATGATCTGATGCTGAAAGAAGGCAAACCGCTGCTGGAAGCCACGCTTGACGCGGTGCGGATGCGGTTGCGGCCGATCCTGATGACGTCGCTGGCGTTTATCCTCGGGGTCCTGCCGCTGGCGATCAGCAACGGCGCGGGTTCCGGTGCACAAAACGCGGTCGGAACCGGCGTGATGGGCGGGATGATTTCCGCCACGTTACTGGCCATCTTCTTTGTGCCGGTGTTCTTCGTGGTGGTGCGCCGGCGTTTCGCCGGGACGCCCGGCCAGAGCGAAGAGTAAGGGCGGAAGGGGCTATTAATGAGTTTAATTCATAGCTCCTTGCGTATTCAGCTATATAGTCGCAACAAACGAATGGCGCTACAGTCTGTATTACGATGACTATTCCAGCGGCGGTTGCCGCAGCGGAGAATGAAATGACTGACAAAATGAAAATTACCCGAAGCGGTTCTGTGCCTTCTCAGAACGGTCCTGAAAGTTACTTCACCGGTAAGGTGCGTATCGACTCGCCGTTCAGCGGCACCGAATCTGCCCGTGTGGGCGGGGCGACCGTGACCTTTGAGCCGGGCGCCCGTACCGCCTGGCATACCCATCCGCTGGGTCAGACGTTGATCATTACGCAGGGTCGCGGCTGGTTACAGGAAGAGGGCGGCGAAATCCGTGAAATGAACGTCGGCGATATCGTGTGGATCCCGGAAGGGGTGAAACACTGGCACGGCGCAACCCCTGAGAATGCCATGACGCACATCGCGATTGCCGAATCCCTGAACGGCAGCCCGGTAGAGTGGATGGAAAAAGTGACGGACGCGCAGTATTCCAGATAATGCCAAGTCACACGTTAATGTCTGCAAACGGCTGCCCTTTGGGTGGCCGTTTTTTTATCCTAAATTATCGGGCTAACCGCTCACCTGTTTTATTTACGGTTAAAAAGCCCCGTTATTCGACGCATTAAAACCGCCGCTTTCTGTAGCCCTGTAATCACTAACTCGACTAATATAAACAGACATCAACTACAGAGTCGTATCGGTATGCCTTATTATTCTCCGGGTGAGAGTCTCGTGCGTGAGCGTTCGGATCGCTTTTTAAAGCGAATGTATTTAATGCGCATGCTCGGCACTTTCCTCTGCTTTTTTCCGGTGCTTTCCGTTCTGCTCGAACGACAGGTTTCCTGGATACCGATATGTCTGCTGGCGCTGAATGCGTTTGTCTGGCCGCATGTCGCGATGCTGATTTCCCATCGCGCTAAACATCCTAATCAGGCCGAGTTCAGAAATCTGGCGTTTGACGCCATCGCAGGCGGCGCATGGGTGGCGCTGATGGGCGTGTGCCCGCTGCCGTCGGCCATTATTACGTCTATTCTGATTGCCGACCGTTTCTCTGCCGGTGGCTGGCATTTGCTGCGCCGTGCCGCGCTGTTTTATTGCGCTGGTTTTCTCCTTTGCTGGCTGGCGGCGGGAATGCCTTTTTATCCCGTCGTCACCGACCGGACGCTGTGGCTGACGCTGCCGCTGTCGACTATTTATATTATTGCCTTCAGCGCCGCCAATTATTCCATCTCCCGCAAGCTGCGCGATAAACAACATGAGCTGGAAAAGGCGGCGCTGATGGATCCGTTTCTCGGGCTGCCAAACCGGCGTTTACTTGACCGGCGGCTGATGCTGGAATTTGAACGTTCGAAACATGATTTATCCTGCCTGATGGTATTGGGCGTGGATGATCTTAAGATGGTGAATGACTTATTCGGGCGCGAGGCGGGGGATTATGTATTGCGATCCGTGTCAGCGATTTTGCGCCATGAAACCGGGCAAAATGATTTCCCGGCTATTCTGGGCGGCGATGAATTTGTGGTGATCCTGCCGGGGGTTTCCGAAGAGGAAGCCTATGCCGTGGGTTACCGGTTATTACTGAAAACCTCGGAGATCCGTTTGTCGCAAGACTCGGGTTTCCAGTGCTCGCTGAGTATCGGGGTGGCGACGTCCAGACATCATGAGAATTACAATCAGTGGCTGGCGGCGGCAGAGCGCGCATTAGTGAACGTCAAAAAAAATGGCAAGAACAGTATTGGCAGTGTGGGCCGGGCGGAACTCGCGGCTCAGCTACAATGAAGTGAATTCACCGTTTATCCTGGATGATCAATGAAAAATATCACAATAATGATGGTAGCAGCGGTAGCCATAGCGGGTGTGCTGGCAGGATGTTCATCGATTGATAAGCCGGTGGGAGACGAAACCTATCGTCCGGCGAATTATGATGCGGCGTTTGCGCAAGGCGAGGCGAGCTATACCACGTCCGTTTTTTCAATTCTTGAACGTCAGCGCCGTGCGGATACCTACAAAAAAATCTTCACGTTTTGTACCGGTAAATTCCAGACGCTGGGCGAAAGTAATGATGGCGAGAAGGTGCACATAAGATTTGCCTGCCTGCCGAAACAGACGTCTCAGACGCAGCAAAGCCCGTATTCGCTGCAACCGGCGACCACGTCACCGTCACCGTCGCTGTACTGAGACTGAGACGTCGTCCCTTTATCCGAGGAAACATGCACATGGAAAGACCTGATTTCATCCGTCACTGGCGCGAACTCGAAAGCCCGGATGACAGCGGTTATGCCGGTGATGACGAACGGATGTCCTTCGGCGCGCCGCTTGGCAGGGCGCTCGGGTTGACGAAAATTGGCATTCACCACGAACGTTTGTTGCCGGGGCGGCGTACCTGTTACGCGCACGCAGAAAGTTCAGAAGATGAGTTTGTCTACGTGCTGGAAGGCACGCCGGATGCCTGGATCAACGGCCACCTGCACCGGCTTAAACCGGGCGATGCCGTGGGGTTTCCGCACGGAACCGGCATCTGCCACACCTTTATCAATAATACGGACGAGGAAATTCGTCTGCTGGTGGTGGGCGAGGCGAATAAACCGGAAAACCGGATTTATTATCCGCTGAATCAGGAATACGAAGCGACGCGCAAAGACCGCTGGCGGGATGTGCCTGAGCAGCAATTCGGTGACCATGACGGCATTTCTGACCGGCGACGTGAGCACAATAAAACGTCTGACTGACCGCCGGAAAACGTAAGAAAAAAGCCGGTGTTCTGAATACCGGCTTTTCTATTCAAGATGTCTGATTACACACATTTACTGCACCGAAAGCGACTGCCAGCGTTGCTGACAATACGGCATCATGCGGTGAATTTTCAGGCTCTGCGCCTGATGACGGTTCAGTGAATAGCCCTCCGGCGTGATCTCTAAGGTATCGCCGGTGTGCAGGGTGAAATCATTATCCACGGACAAGATCAGCTTCAGATTTTTAAACGCCTGAATGCAGATATATTTCAGTCCGGTTTGCGGGATACTCAGGATGTCTATGATTTTCCATTCCATATTCTCACTCCTTTCCTGTGGCTGCCTGATTTTTCGTTTCCCTTTTCTACCTCAAATCCCTGTCATTTTTTGTCATGACAAAGTAATGATTTCTTTATAGGCGTTCCTGTTATTTGAATGCTTGAACTGACTCACAAAAAGCAAGACGGGCTTGCGTACGGATCGCAGAATGAATTAATTAAACGAGATCTCACTCTTTTAGAAAGGTTATTCAGAGCGTAAACGGAAATTAAAAAGACTTGAACTCAACGCTATAAAGCGGGTATTCCTGAGTGCTTTCTACTTTTCTTATATTTTTCAGGGGCAGGACGACATGCATTATTGGATGAAGGGTTTTCTCGGTACGCTGTTCGCGTTAAGCACCTTTTCCTCGCTGGCCAGTCAATGTATCGAAACCCGCGCGGGAATTGACATGGGATCCGGTACCACCAAAATTCAGGTGGCGCAGGTGGATATTTGCCAGCATCAGCTGGGAAAAGTGCTGTATGAAGACCAACGGCCGCTGGGCTTTAATGACGACCTGGGCAAATCCGGCAACAACCACATCAGCGAAGCCATGCAACAGCAAGGCGTGACGGCGCTGAAAGAGATGGTCGATAAAGCCCGCACTTTCCATCCGCAGCGCATTACCGGCGTCGCCACGGCCGTGTTTCGTTCGGCGGCCAACGGTCAGCAGGTGATTGACCGTTTCAATCAGCAGACGCACATCCAGTTGCGGGTGATTTCTCAGGAGCAGGAAGCGGAGCTGGGATTCCTGTCGGCGAAAGCGGCGCTGCATGACAACACCATTAAAAATCAGGATCTGCTGGTCTGGGATATCGGCGGAGGCTCGATGCAAATGACGGCCCTGCGTGAGCAAAATGGTCAGCCGGTGACGGATATTTATCAGGGCAGACTGGCGTCTGTGACGTTAAAAGAATTCATTATCAGCGTACTGAAAAATCAGGCACTGGATAAAGCCGCCTCGCCCAACCCGATTGGCTCGCTGCGCAATACGGTTCTGCGTTACGTGAATTTCTACGCCCGCACGCACGTCAGCCCGCAAATCAAACAGGATGCGCAAACCCGCCGGGTGATCGGAATCGGCGGTGTGCACGGTTTTTCGCTGAAAGATCAGCTGCATCCGAAGGACAATACCTACACGCTGGCCGATGTTGAACGCGTGTCGAAAAATCAGGTATGGAAAGGGGACAGCGAACTTACGGGCGAATACCGCGCCACGGATGTCAGTAATTTGCTGCTGGTGGAAGGTTTTATGCAGGCGCTGAATATCCCGCAGGTGACGATTGTCAAAGCCAGCCTGATCCAGGGCATCCTGGTGCAATAAATCCGGTAAACGATGCGCGACACTGCGCTTAGCGTTTATTCAGAAGACCCTTTTAAGAACGGCTGTTTTCACTGAAGGAGCAGAATGATATGACAACTGACTCAATGACCCCGCCGCAGGATGATTTCATCTGGCTGGAAGGTTTACGCAACGAAAAAGCGCTGGAATGGGCGCGCGGGCAAAATGCCATCACGCTGAAAGCCTTTACGCAGGGCAAGGACTTCGAACCGTTGCGGGAGAAAGTGCTGGAAGGTCTGAACTCACCGGATCACATCCCCGGTGTGTGGAAATGCGGGCATGACTGGTACAACTTCTGGCAGGATGCGCAGAATCCAAAAGGGTTGTTGCGTAAAACCACACTGGATGAATTCCGCAAAGCACAACCGGCATGGCAAACCGTGCTGGATATTGATGCGCTGGGCAAAGCCGAAGGCAAGGACTGGGTGTTTCATGGCTTCCTGAATCTGAAGCCGGATTTTGACCGTGCATTGTTAATGCTCTCACCCGACGGGGGAGATGCATCAGAAGTGCGCGAGTTTGATTTAGTCACTCAGGATTTCGTTCCCGGCGGGTTCTGTCTGCCGGTCGCGAAAAGCCGTATCAGCTGGATTGACCGCGACCATTTATTTGTCGCGACCGATTTTGGAGAAGGATCCCTGACTGATTCGGGTTACCCGCGCATCGTCAAAATCTGGCAGCGCGGTACGCCGCTCTCTGACGCGGACACCGTATTCAGCGCGGAGAAAACCGACATGCTGGCGGCGGGTTATCGCGATGCCATGAAAGGCTTCGAGCACAGTTACGTCGTTCGGGTGATCGACTTCTATCACCGCGAAGTGTTCCTGCTTGATGACGGCAAAGACCTGGTCAAAATCGATCTGCCGACGGATGCCAAATTCAGTACCTGGCGGGAATGGATCCTGATCCAGCCTTCCAGCGAATGGCAGGTAAACGGTGAAAGCTGGCCTTCCGGTTCGCTGCTGACCATGAATTTTGATGCCTTTATGGCCGGTGATCGTACGCTGAAGCCGCTGTTTATGCCTTCTGCTCATGCTTCCCTCAGCGGCGTCACGGCAACCCGTGACCAGCTCAACGGTTATTCTTACACCCGTGATCACATTATTCTCAGCATCACCCGCGATGTGTCCAACCGGCTGGAAGTACTGACGCCAAAAGACGGCGGCTGGCAGCGTCAGCCGTTTGGCAACGTGCCGGAACTGAGCAAAATCAATGCGTGGGGCGTGGATGACGACACCAATGAATATTTCATGAGTGTCAGTGGCTTCCTGCAACCGGCCAGTTTGTCGCTTGGTAATCTGGATAACGGCGCGGAGGTGGAAGCCGAACTGCTGAAACAAGATCCGTCGCATTTTGACGCGTCAGCGTATCAGGTCAGCCAGCATTTCGCGGTCTCCGACGACGGCACCCGCGTGCCGTATTTCGTGGTCTGCCGCAAAGACGTGGCGTACGACGGCAAAAATCCGACCCTGCTTTATGGCTACGGCGGTTTTGAAGTCTCGCTTGACCCGTATTATCTCGGCGTCAGTGGCGTGTCGTGGCTGGATCGCGGCGGCGTGTTTGTGGTGGCGAATATCCGCGGCGGGGGCGAATACGGGCCGGAATGGCACAAAGCGGCGCTGAAGGAAAAACGTCTGCGCGCCTATGAAGATTTCGCCTCCGTGGCGAAGGCGCTGATCGCCAGTAAGATCACGTCTCCGGCCCATCTGGCGGCGCAGGGCGGCAGCAACGGCGGTTTACTGGTCGGCAATATGCTGACGCGCTACCCGGAACTGTTCGGTGCGATTGTCTGTGAGGTGGCGCTGCTGGATATGTACCGGTATACGCAAATCTCGGCTGGCGCGTCGTGGATTGCGGAATACGGCGACCCGCAGAAACCGGAAGAGTGGGCGTTTATCCGCGAATTTTCGCCGTATCACAATATCGATCCGGCAAAAAAATACCCGCCGGTGCTGTTCTCGACGGCCACCAGCGATGACCGCGTCGGACCTGACCATGCGCGTAAAATGGCAGCGAAAATGCAGGCGCTGGGCATCCCGGATGTCTGGTTCTACGAGAATACCGACGGTGGTCACAGCGCCGCTGCTGACAAAAAACAGTCGGCTTTTAAGCGTGTGATGGTCAGTGAATTCCTGATGCATACCCTCCGCCGCCACTGAGCACGTTAAGCCACTGACTGACCCTGAACGGGATACCCTCGCGGTATCCCGTTCATATTTCGACATGTTTTATCCGCGCTGAATCACCGTAAAAACGTTGCCCCGCTAATCATTCCTTGTTTATTATTTCGGCTTCAGTTGATAACAATTATCAAAATCATTTCTTATTCATTCTCATTTTCGGGTAATCGCATGTTAAAGAACACCGCTCGCGTGCTGTCAGTTGCCGGCCTGATGGCCACTTCCTTTGCCAGTTTTGCCACCACCTATCCGCTGACTGTGACGGATATGTCCGGCCAGCAAGTCACGATCGATAAAGCCCCGCAACGGGTAATTTTACAGGATGGCCGTGATCTGCTGGCGCTGGCCGTGCTGGACAAAGCCAACCCGTTCCAGCATGTGGTGGCCTGGAATAACCTGCTGAAAAAAACCGACAGCGGCACCTGGGACATGCTGAAAAGCAAATGGCCGGAATCCGCTAAAATCCTTGATATGGGATTCAGCGATAAAGGGCAGGTGGATCTGGAAACCGTGATCGCCAAAAAACCGGATCTGATGGTGGCGCAGTTGCGTGCGAAAGATTCGCTGGCGCAGGCAGGCGTGCTGGATAAACTGGCGGCGTTGCATATTCCGGTGGTGTTCCTGGATTACGAACTGGATCCGGCCAAAAATACCGCCCCGAGCATCGAACTGCTCGGCCAGGTGATGGATCAGGAAGACAATGCCCGCGCCTATACCACCTTCTATAACCAGCATTTTGACGCTATTCAGAAAGCGGTGTCTGCCGTTAAAACCAGGCCAAATGTGTTCATTGAGCCGATTGCCGGTCGCGATGATTCCTGCTGCTTTACCCACGGTAACGCGGGCTGGGGCAAACTGATCCAGGCGGTTGGCGCCAATAACATCGGCTCGACATTGCTGCCGGGCGCATCGGGCACGGTTTCGCTGGAGCAGGTGATCAGCATGAAGCCAGACGTGTACATCATGACCGGCTCGGCGCGTCCGAAAGGCGGTTCCGTGACGCATATTCTGCCATTCGGTTATGGCGCAGATGAAGCCAGCATTGATAAAGAAGCCGCGGTACTGACTCACCGTACCGGCGTGGCGCAGATCCCGGCCGTCAGCGACAAACGCGTGTATGCGATTTATCACCAGTTCTACAACCACCCGTACAACATTGTCGGGATGGAATATCTGGCGAAGTTTATCTATCCGCAGCAGTTTAAAAACGTCGATCCGGCGAAGACTTACCACGATATCGTGCGCAACTACACCAATCTGCCGGATCAGGATCTGATCCTCGGCTGGTCTGCGAAAAAATAAGCCCTGAGACCTGCCCGTCTGTGGTCACGCAGGCGGGTTTTCAACCCCCGTGGTATGCCTTCTGCACAAACTTTACCTCCGTCACATTTGTTGACACTCCGTTAATTCATACAAAAATCTAACTGTATTACTGTATCTGCATAACGCCGACTGGCGTGGTACGACACATCAACAAGGTGAATTTATGCAATCTGAAGAACAGCGTTTAATTGACGGGCTTTTTAGTCGCTTGCAACAGGCTGAGTCCAATACGGCACCGCGTGATGCGGAAGCTGAACGTGTGATTCAGGCCCATATTCGTCAGCAGCCGTCTGCCCCGTATTACATGGCGCAGGCGATGATTATTCAGGAAGCCGCGCTGACCAAACTGAACGCTCAGGCGCAGGAACTGCAACAGCAGGTCGAACAACTGCAACAGCAGGCGCAGACCGCCAAACCACAAAGCAGCGGATTCCTGGCCGGGTTGTTTGGCGGCGGTGCGTCACAGCCTGCGCCGCAACGTCCGGCGTCACAGGGCAGCCAGCCGATCCCCGGCACGCAGGGATGGGGGGCTCAGCCACAACAGCCGCAATATGCCCAACAGCCGCAACAGCAGGCACCGGCACAGGCTGCACCTCAGCAGCCGGGTTTTCTGGGCAGCGCATTGCGTACCGCCGCAGGCGTGGCGGGCGGTGTGGTGCTGGCGGATATGCTGACCGGCATGTTCCACCACAGCCAGCCGCAGGAAATCGTCAACATTATCGAAGAACCGCCGGTGCAGGATCTCAATCCTGCCGACAGCAGCTTCCTCGATAACAGTCAGGGGTTCGATAGCAATCAGCCGTCGTGGGAAGACGCGTCACTGCGTAATGACAATGCTGATTTGGGTTTCGGAAATGACGACTTTGATACGGATGATTTCAACAACGACGACGATTCGTTTTTCTAACTGACTGATGTTATACGATTCAGAAGGCCAATCTGGCAGCAGAAAACGGCAACAAAATGCCAGGAGTGAGAGGTTTATCGCTTATTGCTATCAGAATTCTGGACAAAAGTTAAATCTGTTGCTGTACTGTATTTGACACACATTTTGTGTCCAACATTCACGTAAAGGTAAGTTTGATGTCTAAGATTAAAGGTAGCGTTAAGTGGTTCAATGAATCAAAAGGTTTTGGTTTCATTACCCCTGAAGATGGCAGCAAAGATGTTTTCGTTCATTTCTCTGCTATTTCCAGCAACGGTTTCAAAACCCTTGCTGAAGGCCAGCGCGTAGAGTTCGAAATCACCAATGGTGCCAAAGGCCCGTCGGCTGCTAACGTTATCGCTATCTGACTTTAGCCGAATTCTAAAAAACCCGCCGAAGCGGGTTTTTTTTTGCCTGTTATCCGCCAGCGTTATTCTGCTTTACGCACCAGCGTGACAAACATCAGGATGGCAATGGCGTAGCAACCGAGGATCGTCAGCCCCATCGACAACGCCGGATGGCTGCCAAAGCCGGTCACCGGCACCGCAACCGCGCCCAGAGCAAACATACACACGCCCAGCAGAGCCGAGGCGCTGCCTGCATTTTTCCCCTGACTTTGCATCGCCAGCGACCCGGCATTCGGGCCGATAATGCCGATCACCATCACCGAGAAGAACAGCGGGATCAGCAGCATGACCAGCGGGGCATTCAGACTGGCGGAAATCACCAGCGCCACCGAGGCTATGGCCGCGATGCATAAACCGGCTTTGACCAGTGCCATTTCGCCGAAACGGTGGCTCAGGCGGGTTGAGACCTGCGCGGAAATCACCAGTCCGATACCGTTAATGGCGAAGCACAGGCTGAACATCTGCGGGCTGAGATGGTAAATCTGTTGCAGAACGAACGGCGATGCACCGATATAGGCAAACATCCCCGCCATGATAAAGCCCTGCGTCAGGCACAGACCCATAAACGGACGGTGTTTCAGCAGGCCAAATACCGAGCCTAACATGCTGAGGATCCCGCCCTGCGCCCGGCGTTCCGGCGCTAAGGTTTCGTGCAGTTTCAGCGAGGAGAAGCTGAACAGCAAAATGGCGATTAAGGCCAGTACGCCGAATATGCCCCGCCAGTTCATCCAGTTCAGCATCGCGCCACCCAGCACCGGCGCGACAATCGGCGCCAGCCCGTTCACCAGCATCAGCAGGGCAAAAAACCGGGTCAGTTCATGCCCGTTATACAGATCCCTGGCCACGGCGCGCGACAGTACCGCGCCGCCCGCACCGGCAATGCCCTGTAACAGACGGGCGACTATCAGCTGATTGATGTCCTGCGCTACCGCGCACCAGACAGAGGCGGCCAGCAATAAGGCCAGTGACCACAATAAAGGGCGCATACGGCCATAGCGATCGCTCAGCGGGCCGAACAGCAACTGGCCGAAACCGAGGCCGAGTAAACCGGCGGTCAGGCTGAGCTGCGCGCTGGCCGTCGACGTATTCAGGTCGCCCGCCATTTCCGGCAGCGCCGGTAAATATAAATCTGTGCATAAAGGTCCGAGAGCGGCGAGTGAGCCGAGGACCAGGGCATAACCGAGGCGTTTTTCTTGCAGATGAGCGCTCATGGTAAATGTTTATTCCGCTTTGCTGGTGGTTAAATCCGTTTCGAAGAGATCCTGAAAGTAGCGATGGTATAAGGCTTCCAGAAGCTCCGCGTCGGCGTGAACAGTTGTCATGCGACGAAATGCGGTGCCTTCACAAATCACCGCTAAAGACTCCACTTTCGCCGTCATTTCGGCATCAGAAAACTGCGGGAAAGTGGCACTGAGGAGAGATTTTGCTTCGTTGAACAATTGTTTTTCAGAGTCGCGCCAGATTTTTTCCACGGCGGGATTGCGGGTGGCTTCTGCGGCCACTTCCAGCATCAGCGCGTGGTCAATTTCTGCCTGCTCTTTTTGTTCGGTGCACTGTTCTTCTTTATAAGGTGCGCTCAAATTGCCGATCCGCCGGTACGCCAGATTATGGGCGACCTGCTGCAAATTATGCGCATTGCCGGTCATCAGACGGATTTTCTTCATCACGATGCGCCGGACAATTTCCTCGATGATCGCGTCTTTATTGGCAAAGTACCGGTAAATTTGCCCCACACTCAGCAGTGACGTTTTGGCGATTTCAGCCATCCCCGCCCCGTGAAAGCCGTGTTTGCGAAAACACAGGCGGGCGGCGGCAATGATCTGGTCGCGTCGTGCGCTGATGCGCGCGTCTTTGGTGCATTGTTGTGGGGGAAGCATGAGATACCTGGTCGGTTGCCAATAATGATTGTGAACGATCATTCTCAATTATAGGCAATATGGAGAGACAGGTAAATATTTGTATTATGAATGGAATAAAAAGTGACGTTTCATTTCAGCCTGACCCGCGTCACTTTGCGGGGCCGCTATGACAGATAAGCCTGCAAAAAGGCCATGACAGTGAAGAGGCACAGGGCGACAGTCAGGAATTCAGAAGACGTTTTTGGAGCAGAAAACATAGGAACCTCAATTTATAAACTGACATGAATTGAGGCTATTATCGGTATGGAACATGAAGGAAACATTAAGATCAGTGCGCGCTGTACCAGCTGACCAGCGCAAAGGCCAGTAAGGTCATGGCCAGCGAACCGGCGAGATTCAGCGCCATGTTCAGCAGGGCGGCACCGAAGCGGCCATCCTGAAGCATGTACACCACTTCCAGCGAGAAGGTGGAAAACGTGGTCAGGCCGCCGCAGAAACCGGTGGTGATCAGCAGTTTCCACACCGGATCGATATGAGTCAGGCGGGTGAAAATGGCGATACCCAGACCGATGATAAAGGCACCGACCAGATTGACGGTCAGCGTACCGGCTGGCAGCACCGGGCTGATGCCGTTCATTTTCAGACTGACATACCAGCGCACAACGCTGCCAATACCGCCACCAATAAAGACTGCAAGTAAGGTGCTAAACATAGGAATGCCTTAAAAAAACAGATGAATTCGCCAAGGGCCGGGCGCTAAGTTTACCCCGCGCATTCAGGCTTGTGTAGCCGTGAGACTGAAACAACATTTTACGAGGATAAAGGCATGTTGATCAGAGAAGGTATGGCGTCCGATGCGCCGGTTCTGGCGCAATTACTGGGCGATCTGGATTATCCCAATACGCCGGAAGCGATCGCGGAACGGGTGGTGAAAATGGCGGCAAACCCGGACAGCCGTCTGCTGGTCGCCGAAGCGGACGGGAAAGCCGTCGGGTTCATCTCGCTGCATTTTATTCCGCAGATCGCGCTGGCCGGAGAATTTTGTCGCATCAGCTATTTGTGTGTCAGCGACCTGTCGCGTGGCGGCGGTATCGGCCAGGCATTGCTGGATGAAGCCGAACGTCTGGCGGCAGAACGTGGCTGCGACCGCATGGAAGTTCACAGCCATACCCGCCGCTTCCGCGCCCACCATTTTTATGCGCGGGCGCAGTACGAAGAATCCCCCAAATATCTGCTCAAAAAATGCTGAGTGATCAGGCATCCAGCGCCAGCACAATGGCGTCGGCGATCAGGTCAACCTGCTCCGGTTTTACCTGACTGGTACTGATACGGATAAACTGCCCCGGCCCGATGCGGCTGCGCTCGCCGGGCAGCACCGCAATGCCGCGTGCGGCCATGGTCACCAGTGCGAACTGCTCTGAAGGCACCGGGATCCACATCGCCAGCCCGTCGCGTTCCGGGATAGTGACGCCACGGATACGCAGGGCATCGGACATGGCTTTACGGCGCTGTGCATACACGCTTTTGGCGTGCGCAATGCCTTCCTGCGTCTTTGGATCGTTGATCAGCCACGCCAGTGCCTCCTGCAAAATACGGCTCGACCAGCCCGCCCCGAAGTTACGGAATGATTTGATTTGTTTGATTAAGTCCGTTGATCCCGAAATCACCGCCAGACGTAAATCCGGCCCATAAGCTTTCGAATAGGAACGGACATGCACCGTGCGGTCCGGCAACCGGCTGCCCATACTGAGCGGGGCGTAACGCGACAACTGACCGATGCCGTCATCTTCAATAATCAGGGTATGACTTTGGCTGAGAATATCGGCCAGCGCAGCATAACGTTCTGCGCTGAGGGCATGGCCGCAATGCGAGTGCGTGCGCGGTTGAAAAATAAAGGCGGATGGATTTTTCAGCAGCGCCTGACTGAGGGATTCCGGCGTGGGGCCAAATTCGTCGCACTTCACCGGGATCACCTGCGCCCCCAGGTTATCCAGCATATCCAGCAGACGGGTGGCGGTCGGGTCTTCAATCGCCACCACCGAACCCTGCATCAGCAGGGTTTGCAGCGTCAGGTTCATGCCGTCAAATCCACCGTCCGCGCTCATAAACGCCGGGGCATCGTAAGGCCAGTCCTGTTTTGCCGCTGCCAGCAACGACGGGGCGATGGCCTCACGCTGATAGCTGTTCAGGTTATCCGCGCCGACACCGTGCTGCATGGCGTCGCGCAGGTCGGGCAGCAGCGCCGGATCGGGCGATGACAGCGCCAGATCGGCAATAATATGCTCGCCAAAATTACCGATTTTTTCAAAGCGGGCCGGGCGCGGCGACAGCATATCGCCACATACCCAGACGCCATTACGCCCGCGTCCGGCGATCACTTTCTGACGTCGCAACTGCCCCCAGGCGGCAGAAACCGTGGCCGGACTGACCCCGAGCGCCTGCGCCAGTTCACGCACCGCAGGCAGATGGGTACCAATCTCGATCACGCCGGATCGGATCATCGCCGCTGTTTCAATCGCAATTCCCCGCATGGAACGATCCTGTAACCGGGTGGCTAACCATTGCGCATCCAGCGTTTTTTCGAGGAGGTTTTCTGCCATTTTTTCGCCTTTTGTCCAGTAACAAAGATTCTATTGTACATATTAATTTATGCCATTAGTATCAAACTTAGCCAACGGAGGCGATAAAATAATCACATTGCCGTAAAGATGAGGGCCTTCGTGAAAGAAATGGGTGTGTTTTCAGGAAAATTTGTAAACGCACCGTTGTTTTTCTGCATATCAACCATGCTGACACTTAAGGGGAAAGATGTGACGATTACCATCAGGCTGGCAGTTCGTGACTGGGATTATTTTACGCCGCTGGCGTTAGGCGATCTTAAACCGGAAGGGTTTAATCTTGAGATAGACCGTGTGGGCACGCTGGTCGATAACCTTGGCACCAGCGACAAATACGATGCGGGTGAAGTCTCTTTCAGCCGTTATGCACAAGGGCGTGCGCGGGGCGAATCTGATCTGCTGGCGATACCGCATTTCCTGATGCGCGGCTTCCGTCAGCGTTGCATCATCACCCGCGAAGACAGCCCGCTGACCGAACTTTCTCAGCTGGCCGGTAAACGTATCGGCCTGACCGGCTGGCAGGATTCAGGCAATACCTGGACCCGCACGCTGCTGGCGCTGGAAGGTGTGGGCATCGAAGACGCTAACTGGTATGTCGGCCGCCTGACCGCATCGCATCCGATTGTCGATCGTCTGGCCGGTTTTGGCCGTGAAGGGCGTATCGAAGCGGTGCCGGAAGAGCGTCCGATGATGGAATTATTGCAGGAAGGTTGGCTGGACGCGGTATTTACGCCGTTTATGCCTGACGGTTTCTTTAAGCCGGATTCCGGTTTCCGTCAGTTCCAGCCGGATTTCCGCGCTGCCGAACTGGCCTATTTTAAC
The DNA here is from genome assembly GCF_021276285.1 of Rahnella victoriana. NCBI lineage: Bacteria > Pseudomonadati > Pseudomonadota > Gammaproteobacteria > Enterobacterales > Yersiniaceae > Rahnella > Rahnella victoriana. The sequence continues at coordinate 352,674 of NZ_CP089919.1, read as the reverse complement.
CGCGTCGGTTACATCCCCGGCATTCACCTGCTGGCGATCAAACCGGCGCTGGCGGAAGAACATCCGTGGCTGCCGCAGGCGCTGAGCGACATCATCGATCGCTCTTATCAGATGTGGATGGACAAGCGCGCAAAATACGCCGACACCACGCCATGGTTGCTGGACGATCTGCGCCGCACGGTGGTGGATTTACCGGCGGACTGGAACGCAAACGGTTTCGCCGCCAATGAAAAGATGATCGACGATTTTGCGCAGGAATTGCATGCTCAGGGGCTGACGGCCAACCGCCTGACGCCGCAGGAGTTGTTCCCGAACTTTGCTCAGTAACACTTAACCAATCGCGTTTCATACTCAGCGACAGGGGAGTAAAAATGAAAGTTGCATTAGGTCAGTTTGCCGTTTCCCGCGAATGGGAAGCGAACGTGGAAACCTGTCTTTCACTGATGGCGAAATCTCTGGAAGCGGGCGTGGATTTACTGGTGCTGCCGGAAGGTATTCTGGCACGCGATATCACCGATCCGGATCTGGTACTGAAAGCGGCGCAACCGCTGGATGGCCCGTTCGTCAGCCAGTTGCTGGCGGCCAGTCGCGGTAATCAGATGACCACCATGATGAGCGTGCATACGCCCGCTCCGCAAGGTCGTGCCTATAACGTCCTGATTTCAATCCGTAATGGCGAGATTATTTCTGAATATCAGAAGCTGCATCTTTACGATGCGTTTTCCTCGCAGGAATCAAAAAACGTCACCGCAGGGGACGACGTTCCGCCGCTGGTGAATGTTGCGGGCTTTAACGTCGGCCTGATGACCTGTTATGACGTCCGTTTCCCGGAACTGGCGCGCCGGCTGGTGCTCGACGGGGCCGACGTTCTGGTACTGCCCGCCGCGTGGGTGAAAGGCCCGCTGAAAGAAATGCATTGGGAAGTGCTGGTCACGGCACGCGCACTGGAAAACACCGCGTATATGGTGGCCGTGGGCGAATGTGGCGAGCGCAATATCGGCAACAGCATGGTGGTCGATCCGCTGGGTGTGGCCATTGCCCGCGCAGCAGAAGCCCCGGCGCTGGTGTTTGCCGAGCTGGAGAAAGATCGTCTGGCGCATGCCAGAAAAGTGTTGCCGGTGCTGGCGAACCGCCGTTTTGGTTTGCCGCAACTGCGTCACGACTGAGCCTGTGTGCAGCCGGTCCTCAACGGCTGCCTTAACGCTCAGGCAGTACCGCGCCCTCACCAGGGAACGCGTGAACGATGAAAAAGAACTACCCGGAAATTCGCCACGGAAGGTACTCACTATAAAACCACAACATTCATAAACTCACAGACCGACTTTTTACACAGAGGAAATAAGAGAATGATGGCAAAACAACTTCGTCAGGCTGCTGTGCTGACCGCTGCATTACTTTCCGTATCTTCCATAAACGCCTTTGCTGCTGAAAATGTGACGATCCCGACTCAGACGATGGATCCGGCGATCCACGCTAAATTACCTGCGGATATTCAGAAATCAGGTGTGATGACCTCTGTGAACAATGGCTCATTCCCTCCGTATGAAATCGTGACCGGTGCCAACGGTCTGGACGGGGCGAGTGCCGATCTGGCCCACGCGCTGGCGGAAGTCATGGGTGTCAAAATTGAGCATGCTTCTGTGAGCGGCCTGTCAGGCATTCTCAGCGGAATGGCTGCGGGACGCTATCAGATGGGCATCGGCCCGATTGGCGACTACCCTGACCGTCAGGCGAAAAATGATTTCATCGATTTCGTCAAAGAGTACGTGGTGTTCGGTGTGCGTAAAGGTAACCCGGAAAAAATCAATTCACTCGATGACACCTGCGGTAAACGCATTGCCGTGATGGCGGGCGGCTCGGCTGAGCAGGTGATCCGCAAGCAGTCTGAGGTGTGTGTCAAAGACGGCAAACCGGCGGTCACCGTGCAATCTTTCTCTGATCAGCCGACGTCGATTCTGGCCGTGCGTTCTAACCGTTCCGATGCGTTCTTCTCTTCTCAGGCCCCGCTGACGTACTTTGTGGAAAAAGCCAACGGCCAGCTCGAACTGACCGGCACCGGCAAATCCAACGGCTTTGGCGATATTTTCCAGGGCACGGTGGTCGCGAAAGATTCACCGGTACGTGATGCCATTCTTGCCGGTTATCAGAAACTGTTCGATAACGGCACGTACGCCATCATCATGAAAAAATGGGGGCTGGAAGGCAATATGATTTATGCTCCGGGCATCAACCTGGCAAAGGCGCAGGCTAAATGACTGATAAAACGTATAGTTCAACGCCGGCAGTCAAGGACGACTATACGCAGGATCCACGACGTAACGTTGAGTTTTCCCACGCACCGCGTCACTACGGCCGCTGGATTGCCTGGATAGTGGTGCTGCTGATTGCCGCCGATGTGATCTGGGCGGTGTCGCACAACGAGAATTTTGAATGGCACGTTGTCGCGCAGTGGTTTACGGAAGGGTCGGTGATCAAAGGTCTGGGCGTCACGCTCGGCCTGACCGTGGTGTCGATGTTGCTCGGCGTGTTCATCGGGCTGATGCTGGCTATCGCCCGGTTGTCTGACAGCATGTTGCTGCGCAGACTGGCGGGGCTGTATATCTGGTTCTTCCGCGGTACGCCGCTGCTGGTGCAGTTACTGTTCTGGTACAACATGTCGACGCTGTTCCCGCGTGTGGTATTGGGGATCCCGTTCGGCCCGGAATACATGAGCTGGAATACCAATGATCTGATCACGCCGCTGACGGCCGCGATTGCCGGTCTGGCACTCAATGAAGCGGCCTATATGGCGGAAATCATTCGTGCCGGTTTGCTGTCGGTGGATAACGGTCAGGCGGAAACCGCACAAGCCTTTGGCATGAGCCGGGGTCGCGCGTTACGCCGCATCATCATTCCGCAGGCCATGCGCTCGATCATTCCGCCGACCGGCAACCAGCTGATAAGCATGATTAAAGCCACGTCGCTGGTCAGCGTGATCGCCATGGGGGATTTGCTGTATTCCGTACAAACCGTCTATAACCGCACCTTTGAAGTGGTGCCGATGCTGATGGTGGCGGTGATCTGGTATCTGTTTATCACCTCCTTGCTCAACCTCGGTCAGTCCGCCATTGAGCGTTATTATTCCCGTGGCACGCGCCGGACGTTACCTAATGTCAAACGGCGTCAGAACACGACTGAAGATAAAGCGGTGCCGATCATTAATTCACCCGGCCTGGCCCGAAAGGAGGACTTATGAGTCAAATATCCGCTGACTCCGCCCAGACTTCTCTGGTGGTGGCCCGTAATGTGCACAAAAGTTATGGCGATAACGAGGTTTTAAAAGGTATCGATCTGGAGGTAAAACCCAGCGAGGTGGTGGTGATCCTCGGGCCGTCCGGCTCCGGTAAATCGACATTCCTGCGCTGCATTAACCATCTGGAAGATATCGATCGCGGCTCGATCATGGTCGGCGGTGAGCAGATCGGTTATGAGTTGCGTGGCGAACGGCTGCATAAATTGTCTGAACGGGCGATTGCGCGTCAGCGCCGCGATATCGGTATGGTGTTCCAGCAATTCAACCTTTATCCGCACATGACCGTGTTGCAGAACATCATTGAAGCCCCGGTGGGCGTCCACAAGGAAAGCCGTCAGGAAGCGGAAAAGTATGCCCGTGAACTGCTGCAAAAAGTGGGACTGAGCGATAAAGCCGATGCCTATCCGCGCCATCTTTCCGGCGGCCAGCAACAGCGTGTGGCTATCGCCCGCGCGCTGGCGGTGAAGCCTAAACTGATGTTGTTCGATGAGCCGACGTCGGCGCTCGATCCTGAACTGGTGGGCGAAGTTCTGGGCACCATGCGGGATCTGGCGCAGCAGGGGCTGACGATGATTGTTGTGACGCATGAGATTGGTTTTGCCAAAGAGGCGGCAGACCGCGTGGTGTTTATGGATCGCGGTGTGGTGGTCGAACAGGGCGCGGCGGATGAGGTGTTAGTCAATCCGCAGCATCCGAGAACCCAGGCATTTCTGAGCCGTTTTATCTGATCTGACGGCGGGCTGAAACCGGGAGGGCGGGGCGTTATCCCGCCAGTTCGACCCGGTTTCGCCCGTTTTTTTTCGCCTCATATAAGGCATGGTCGGCGGCATTCAGCCAGTGTGTCGGCGTTTCCTGCGCGTCATCGCATTCAGCAATACCTGCACTGATGTGGATCTGCAATTGCGGATGCTGCGGGAACAGGCTGTTTGCCAGACGGCTTTGCAGACGCTCCATCGCCCGCTTTGCCTGCAATTGGGTACTGTGCGGCAGGATCGCGGCAAATTCATCCCCGCCGAAACGCCCGATAATATCCGCCGTACGCATGGTTTGCTGTAGCTCCTGCGCCAGCAAAATAATCGCCTGATCGCCGACGCTGTGGCCGTAGTTATCGTTAATCGCCTTGAAGTGATCGATGTCGATCAGGATCAGCGTCGTTTTGTGCCGGTAACGGCGGAAGCTTTCCAGCTCATTTTGCAGCAGAGATTCCCAGTGACGGCGGTTATACAAACCGGTCAGACCATCACGGACGCTGATTTGCATGATCGCCTGCTTATGTTCCGCCAGACGGCGCGATGTCCGGTAGGTGACGTTGCCGAGGAAAATCGGGTAAATCATGATCATCGGCAGACAAAGATACAGCTGGAACGGAGTGGTTTCCGGGCGGAAGGGAAGGTCAGCGAGGAATAAGACCGACAGCGCGACCGTGACCTGCGCGATGACGCAGCGGAAGAACAAAGTTTTGCCTCCGGCAGAGATATTGTTCATGCCCATCATGGCGAAAATGGTCGCCGAGGGCAGGGCGTTGAAGCCCATGACGGCAATCCACAGACCGCCGAAAATGGCATCCCCCTGCAGGTTGTGGATCTCACTTTTGAAAGGCGCGGATGAGCGTCTGGCTTTCCAGTACGCGATGTGCGGCCAGATGAATCCGTTGAGGAACAGCAGCAACCACAGCCAGCCCGGCGTCGTCTGTTCAATCATCACCGAACCGACACAGAAGCATCCTGTGCCCATTCCGACGATGCGGGGAAGATAAGTCCGTTTCGCGAAACGCAGTCCGGAATGATGAGTATCGTTAACCAGAGTCGTATGAAGCTTTTTCGGCATCGGTTCTCATTACAGGGTGTGTTAACCCGGGCTAGTAAATCTGGTCGAAATCAAATTTGACGCGGTTTTGCGGTAAATAAAGACAGAAGTCCTTTATGAGCGTGCTGTTCACGCTCATAATAGCTCACTCTGGTCACAATGCGCACAGTTCTGGATCCGTTCTGTTACATTTTCGGGTTGTATTAACGTCGCGAATGGCCGTTAATAACGGCAAATTGTCACTGCTGTTTTCCAGCACTCAGTGTAAAGAAGGTATGTATGGAAGGTCTAAGTATTACTAAATTGTTGGTGGTCGGCGTGCTGATCGTTCTGTTGTTCGGTACCAGCAAACTGCGTTCTCTGGGCGGCGACCTGGGCGCGGCACTGCGTGGCTTCAAGAAAGCCATGAATGATGACCCGGCGCCGGCTGAAAAAACCACAGCAGAAGAAAAACCTGCTGAGCGCGTAGAGCACAAAGACTGAGTCTTGCTTATTCGCTCACGTTTTCCGGGCATAAAAAAGGTTGTTCTTGCGAACAACCTTTTTTGTTTTGCGACGAAGTCGTAACGAGATATTACTTCACTTCCAGACCTTTGGCTTGCAGGTCGGCGTGGTAAGAAGAACGCACGAACGGACCGCAGGCAGCATGGGTAAAGCCCATTTCCATCGCCGCCTCTTTCATCTGGTCAAACTCTTCCGGGCTGACATAACGCTGCACCGGCAGGTGATGGCGGCTTGGCTGTAAGTACTGGCCGAGGGTCAGCATCGTCACGCCATGACGACGCAGGTCGCGCATCACTTCAATGATTTCTTCGTTGGTTTCACCCAGACCCACCATCAGACCCGATTTGGTCGGGATTTCCGGATGCGCTTCTTTGAAGCGTTGCAGCAAGGTCAGCGACCACTCGTAGTTAGCGCCCGGACGAACCTGACGGTAAACACGCGGCACGTTCTCCAGATTGTGGTTGAACACATCCGGCGGGCTGGCATTCAGGATGTCCAGCGCACGATCCATACGGCCACGGAAATCCGGCACCAGCGTTTCGATTTTGATGGTCGGGTTTTTCGCGCGGATTGCCGTAATACAATCAGCAAAGTGCTGAGCACCGCCGTCGCGCAGATCATCGCGGTCAACCGAGGTGATCACCACATAACGCAGCCCCATATCCGAGATGGTCTGTGCCAGTTTTTCCGGCTCGTTGGTGTCTGGTGCGGTAGGGCGGCCATGTGCCACGTCGCAGAACGGGCAGCGACGGGTACAAATAGCGCCCAGGATCATGAAGGTCGCGGTGCCGTGGTTAAAGCATTCGGAAAGGTTAGGGCAGGCGGCTTCTTCACAAACGGAATGCAGGCCATTCTTGCGCAATGCGGATTTAATGCCCTGAATTTTCGTTGAGTCGGCAGGCAATTTGATTTTCATCCATGCCGGCTTACGTAACATTTCCTGCCGGTCACTGACCACGGTTTTCACCGGAATTAACGCCATCTTATCTGCATCGCGGTATTTAACGCCGCGTTCCATCTGAATCGGTTTACTCATAATCTTGCAGCTTCCAGGTTTGTCACTCGATACCCGAGTTTTTTCAGGACATTCAATGAACTGGCTGATTCATCAAAAAAAGTAGAAATAATGCGGAAATTATATCATTGAAGCATCCCTACGTTCAGCCCTTCGTCATGGCCGGATGTGCTAAATGCTGCAATTTTTTAACGTTAAATAAGAATAATTCTCGAAAAAACGACCAGTAACTGACGTTAGTTTATTGAAAATATTAGTTTTTATATCAGTTCAGGGTCACCCGACAGAGGGTGTTAATGGTGTGTAAATATTTTTTCGCAGCGAGCATTATTCCGCCGGAGGGTTTTCCAGTGCCGCGAATGCCTGACTGATGGCGTCGATAATCATGCTGAGCGTCTTATCGCCGCTGACCATTTTGTTGTAATACATCATGATGTCGTATGACTGCGACGGCACTTCGCATTCGAGGATCTCAACGGGGAAAGTGTCTTTGAAGAGTTCGACCATTTTCCGGGGGAGGATCCCCAGCAAATCGGTGCCGGACACCATGGAAAGAATATTGATCCCGTTATAACTGGTGAAGGCGACAGGGCGCTCCGGCAGGGCTTCGCTGATCTCAAACTGCATGCGTCTGAGTTCGCTGGCATCGGTTATCAGCATGGTTTGTGGCGTGGTCAGCGCCTGTTCCACACTCAGGGTTTTACTCAGCGTCGGATGGTTTTTTCTGCACACAAAAACCGTGCTGTCCGACATCAGCCGGATGCCTTTAAGCGTGCTGTTGAACAGCGGCCCCGTGTCGATCACCAAATCCGCACGGTGCTGCACCAGCGTCTCTTCGGGATCCGTCAGCGGCAGATGTTTCAGCGAGTAGTTGATATTGATTTTTTCCAGGACTTTCAGGATCACCGGAAAAGTAATCAGTGCGGCGAAAGGGTAACAGCTGATGGTCAGAACGCGGGATTTATCATTGTCCTGAGAGAAATCCAGACCGGTGAGAATGGCATTCAGTCCCTGGCTGATATGCGTATGCAGATTGTTGGCATACGCCGTCGGGCTGATGCCCTGACCGTTGCGGATAAACAACGGGTCAGGAAAGGTATTACGCAATTTCTGAATAGACTGACTGACCGACGATGGCGTCAGATTCAGTGCTTTCGCAGCATGCACAATGCCTTTGTGCAGATAGACCGCCTCGAAAACAGTCAGCAGATTCAGGTCGAGATTGCGAAGCTTGTTCAGACTGGCATTAATATCGTTATCATCCATAAAACATTCCTGTCAGTGTGAAGGGCTTTCCCGGCTTACGCGTCAGCGCGTCAGAATCAACGTCATGGCGCGGAAGGGGCGTAATGTTCAAGCTGCCAGGGGAGATAATCAACCTGCTGGTAATCCAGACGATGGTTGAACGATTTCACCAGTACGGGCATCACCTGATCCACGGTCAGTCCCGGTTTTTCGCGGCTGGCTTGTGTCATTTCAAGACCGGCGTAACCACAGGGATTGATACGGTGGAAAGGCTCCAGATCCATATCAATATTCAGCGCCAGACCGTGCAGCGAGCAGCCTTTGCGGATGCGCAGCCCGAGCGAGCAAATCTTTTTACCGTCAACATAGACGCCCGGTGCATCGGCGCGCGGATAGGCATCAATGGAAAAATGGGCCAGCGTATCGACAACCGTTTGTTCGATAGCGGTCACTAACTGACGGACACCCAATTTCTTCCGCTTCAGGTCGACCATCACATACATCACCTGCTGGCCGGGACCATGATAAGTCACCTGACCGCCACGGTCGCTCTGAATCACCGGAATGTCACCGGGCATCAGTACGTGTTCTGCTTTACCCGCCTGACCCTGCGTGAAGACGCGCGGATGCTGAACCAGCCAGATTTCATCCAGCGAGTCGGCGTTGCGGTGTTCAGTGAAATGGTGCATCGCCAGAGAAACCGGCTCATAAGGTTGCAGGCCAAGCTGGCGCAGTACGATACGTTCTTGCGGATTTTGTGATTGCACGGCAGTTATCGTCATCAGGGGAGGGAGAAACGCGCGACAGGCTTGCTCTCGCGCGGGTCGGTCAGAAAGGGCTTACAGCACCATGCGGACAATTTCGATATTGCCCAGCTCATCGTACAGGGTTTCGACCTGATCGATGTGGGTGGCAGTGATCGTAATAGAAACGGAGTGGTAATTCCCTTTACTGCTCGGTTTTACCTGAGGATTGTAATCGCCAGGCGCATGGCGTTGCACGACTTCCACAACCTGGTCCACCAGCTCGGGTTGTGCCAGGCCCATTACTTTGTAGGTAAAGGTGCAAGGGAATTCGAGCAGTTCGTTCAGTTTGGTTTTCATGTGCACTCCAGCGTGTTGTACAGCGTATTTAGTGTAGTCTCTGAAAGTATAACTCCCGCCGAAGCGGGAGCCATAATCTATACCGATTATATGGGGATCGTTGCAAACTTTTTCAAGCAGGCAACTTAGCCAAACCAGTGGTGGAACATCAGCTTGATGTAATCCACGATGCGACCGAAGAAACCGCCTTCTTTCACTTCGTTCATGACCACCAGCGGACGCTCATCAATGGTTTTGCCATCAAGCTGGAAGTTGATTGAACCGACCACCTGATTTTTCTGCAACGGCGCATGCAGTTCCGGCGTGTTCAGCACATAACTGGCTTTCAGATCTTTCATGCGACCGCGTGGGATCGTCAGGTAAGCATCTTTCTCAACACCCAGTGCAACGCGGTCGGTATCGCCGAACCACACAGGTTCAGAGGCAAATTCTTTACCGGCTTTCAGCGGAGAAACGGTTTCAAAGAAACGGAAGCCCCAGGTCAGCAGTTTTTTACTTTCAACTTCACGGCCTTTGTAGGTATGACCGCCCATCACCGCAGAGATCAGACGCATCTGGCCTTCTGTCGCGGAAGCCACCAGGTTATAACCCGCTGATTCCGTATGACCGGTTTTGATGCCGTCAACGCTCAGGCTGTTATCCCACAGTAAACCGTTACGGTTCATCTGGCGGATATTGTTGAAGGTGAATTCTTTTTCTTTATAGGTGGCGTATTCGTCCGGTACATCACGGATCAATGCCTGACCAATCAGCGCCATATCGCGGGCTGAGCTGTACTGACCTTCTGCATCAAGACCGTGAACAGTTCCGAAATGGGTATTTTTCAGGCCAAGGGCATTCACATAATTGTTCATGATGGCAACGAAGGCATCCTGACTGCCGGCGACATGGTCAGCCATTGCCACGCAGGCGTCGTTACCGGATTGCAGGATAATGCCGCGGTTCAGTTCAGAAACCGGGACGCGATCGCCAGGTTTGAGGAACATCAGGGAAGAGCCTTTGAACACCGGATTACCGGTTGCCCAGGCATCCTGACCGACGGTGACGATGTCTGTTGGCGAGATTTTTCCGGCTTTGATGGACTGACCAATGACATAACTGGTCATCATTTTGGTCAGGCTGGCCGGATCACGGCGTGCATCGGCATTCATTTCTGCCAGAACTTTGCCGGAGTTGTAGTCGATCAGGATATAGGCTTCAGCATCAATCTGCGGAACGCCCGGGATCATTGTTTTTAAATTAACATCGTCGGCATAGGCGGACGCTGCACTAAAAGTGATGACGGTGCCAAATGCGAGGCTTTTGACTAAACGTGAAGTATTTACAAGTTTCATGATCGGGACAACAACATCCGTGGGAGTAAGTGATAAACGTGCGCCACTATAGCAGAAGAGTCATAAGTCAGACATCTTCGATTACCGGCGCTTACTGACTTTTACTTATAAGACAAAGTCCTTATAAGCCAGAGCACTTATAAGAACGGGGCCGCAGCCCCGTATTCAGATTACATGCTGGCAGTGACGAAGGACTGCTGCTGGGCTTCGCTGGCCAGTCGCTGTTTCAGCTGTTCGGCCTGCTGGCGGGTGCTGAACGGACCAAGCTGGACGCGGTACGTGCTGCCGTTGGCCTGCACTTTCCCCGGCACGGAGAAACGCTGGCTGAGGCTTTTTTGCCACAACTGTGCATTCTGCGGGTTACTCAGCGCGCCAACCTGCACCATAAAACCTGAGCTCGGGATGGCGGTGGTATGCGCGGGCGCTGCGGAGGCCGCAGACGCGGCTACCGGTGCGGCACTGGCGACGGCGACGGGCGCAGCCACCGGTTCACTGCCTTCTAACACGCCCTGACGTAGCGGAGTGGGAGCGCTCAGAAAGCCGCCGCCGCTGCTACCGGACATCGTGGTCGCTGCTGGCGCAGAGGCTACGGTGCCGTTGTTATCTTCGTCATTGGTTAAAGGCGCAGCATTCGGATTGCTCAGGGTGCTGTTGCTGATCGGACGGACATCTGAGGTATCGACCGGTTGAGCGCTCAGCGTCGGTGTGCCCATGCTGCTGGCACCTAAACTTGGACGTGACGGCAAAGCGTAAGATTGTTTGGCAACGGTCGTACCAATCGTGCCCGGACCGGACAGGGTGCCGTCAGGTGCCACGTTGATAAAATCGATGCGGACTTTGGTGCTGTTGGTCAGATTCAGACGATCGGCCGCCGCCTGTGACAAATCAATAATTTTGCCCGGCACGTAAGGGCCACGGTCATTCACACGCACCACCAGCATACGGCCGGTCGCCATGTTAGTGACACGCACATAGCTTGGGATTGGCAAGGTCGGATGCGCGGCGGTCATGGCAGAAGGGTCGAATTCTTCGCCGATGGCGGTCATATTGCCGCCATTTTCCTGACCGTACCAGGCTGCTTGTCCCACCTGCGAGAAGTTAGACGGGTCTTTGATGATTTTATAGGTTTTACCGTTAACGGTATAATCCTGCATCGTGCCCTGATTATAAGGTTCGTAACGCGGATCAGCCCCGCCGATTTCTACCACAGGGCCGTTGTAGGCTTGCTGCGGTGCCGGTTGTTGTTGCTGAACATCGTCAGTGGCACAGCCACTTAACAGCAAACCGATAATGACAGCTCCAAGCCACTCCTTACGCATTGCTCACCTCTATAAATTTTTCGACAACATTTTTCGATGAGTATGTATCGACATGACGATACCAAACCCTGCCATTAGCACGATGAGTGCTGACCCGCCATAGCTGACCAGAGGCAAAGGTACCCCAACTACCGGGACAATGCCACTGACCATGCCGATGTTAACAAACACATAAACGAACAGGATCAGCATCAGCCCGCCGGACATCACGCGGCCAAACGTGGTTTGCGCATGGGCGGCGATCACCAGACCGCGCATGATGAGACATAAGTACAGTCCCAGCAGCACCAGTACGCCAATCAGCCCCAGTTCTTCGGCGAGCACGGCGAAGATAAAGTCGGTATGACGTTCAGGCAGGAATTCCAGCTGTGACTGGGTGCCGTGCAGCCAGCCTTTACCGGAAAGTCCGCCTGAGCCGATGGCAATTTTCGACTGAATAATATGATAGCCCGCACCCAGCGGATCGCTTTCCGGATCCAGTAACATCATGACGCGGTCGCGCTGATAATCATGCATCAGGAAGAACCACAGGATTGGAATAAACGCGGCAACCAGAAGGGCGGCAACGGCGATCAGTTTCCAGCTCATACCGGAAAGGAACAGCACAAATAAACCGGAGGCGGCAATCAGAATCGACGTACCCAGATCGGGCTGTGCGGCCACCAGCAGGGTAGGGATGAAGATCAGTGCCAGCGCAATCGCGGTATTTTTCAGGGAGGGCGGGCAGACATCGCGGTTGATAAAACGCGCGACCATCAGCGGTACGGCGATTTTTGCCAGTTCCGACGGCTGGAATTTGATGATCCCCAGATCCAGCCAGCGTTGCGCGCCTTTACTGATACTGCCGAAAGCATCCACCAGCACCAGCAGGAAGACGCAGAAAATATACAGATACGGTGCCCAGCTTTCATACACGCGCGGCGGAATTTGCGCCATGATCAGCATGATCACCAGACCCATCAGGATCTGGCCAATTTTACGTTCCATCATGCCCATATCCTGACCGCTGGCGCTCCACATCACGAACGCACTGTACGTCAGCAGGGCGAGCACGATCAGCAGCATCGTCAGGTCGATATGCATTTTCGACCACAATGATCTTTTTTGTTGGTTCTCAGTCATTGACGGTTAATCACCTTCGGTTCCCGGCGGCGCAGGCGCGTCAGCCGGTAATTGTGTCGTGTTGTCGCCCAGTAAAATATGGTCGAGTATCTGCCGCGAAATCGTCCCCACTGCCGGACCTGCACCGCCGTTCTCCAGAACGACAGCCACCGCCACCGTAGGTTTGTCGAACGGGGCAAACGAGGTCATCAGTTTGTGGTCGCGCAGATGCTCAGCAATCTTATGCGCATTATAGATTTCATTGGCTTTCAAACCGTAAACTTGTGCGGTACCGGATTTTGCCGCTGCTTTGTAAGGGGCATCGGCAAAATATTTGCGTGCGGTGCCGTTCGGCCGGTTAGCCACGCCGTACATGCCGTCTTTGGCAATTTCCCAGTAACCGGAATGGATATCCCCAATCTGGGTGGTTTCCTGCTGCTGATAAGGGACCTGCTTCCCTTCCACTTTCGTGCTCAGCAACAAATGCGGCGTTTTCACATTGCCGTCGTTAATCAGGGTGGTCATCGCTTTCATGATTTGTATTGGCGTTGCGGTCCAGTAGCCCTGACCGATCCCCACCGGAATGGTGTCACCCTGATACCAGGGTTTCTTGAAGCGTTTAAACTTCCAGTCGCGGTTTGGCATATTGCCGCTGCGCTCTTCCGACAAATCGATGCCGCTGTAATGACCGTATCCGAATTTGCCCATCCATTCTGACAGCCGGTCGATGCCCATATCATAGGCCACCTGATAGAAGAAGGTATCGGCCGATTCCTCAAGGGATTTGGTGACGTTCAGGCGGCCATGCCCCCAGTGTTTCCAGTCACGGTAGCGTTTATCAGAACCCGGCAACTGCCACCAGCCCGGATCAAACAGGGAGGTGTTTTTGGTGATCACGCCAGAGGTGAGCGCGGAGACGGCAATATAGGGTTTCACCGTCGACGCTGGCGGGTAAACCCCCTGCGTCGCCCGGTTGATCAGCGGTTTGTTCGGATCGTTTAACAAGCCGCTGTAATCTTTGCTCGATATGCCATCCACAAACAGGTTCGGGTCATAGCTCGGGTTGGAGACCAGCGCACGGATCGCGCCATCGCGCGGATCGGTGACCACGACGGCGGCACGGCTGCCGGTCAGCAATTCTTCAATGTATTTCTGCAACGGCAGGTCAATGGTCAGGTAAATGTCTTTACCGGCCTGCGGTGGCTCTTCGTGCAACTGGCGGATGACGCGCCCGCGGTTATTGACCTCAACCTCTTCATAGCCTGTTTTGCCATGAAGCGTGTCTTCGTAATAACGCTCGATGCCCAGCTTGCCAATATCGTGTGTGGCGGCGTAGTTGGCCAGAATGCCATCTTTATCCAGACGCTCAACGTCACGATCATTGATTTTCGACACATAGCCGATGACGTGCGTCAGTGCAGAACCGTACGGGTAATAGCGACGCTGATAGCCTTTGACTTCAACGCCGGGGAAATGGAACTGATTGACGGAGAAACGCGCGACCTGAACTTCCGTCAGGGCCGTTTTGACCGCAATAGAGGTAAAGCGTCGTGAACGCTGGCGCTCTTTTTTGAAGTTATCGATATCTTCCGGGGTGAGATCGACAATCGGCTTGAGACCTTCAAGCGTGGCCTGCAAATCGTCCACTTTTTCCGGCACCAGTTCCAGCTGGTAAATGGTGCGGTTCAGGGCCAGCGGGGTGCCATTGCGATCGTAGATAATCCCGCGGCTGGGCGCGATGGGCACCAGCTTGATACGGTTATCATTAGAACGGGTTTGGTAATCCTGAAAACGGACTATTTGCAGATTATAGAGATTAAAGGCTAAGACGCCGCTAAGTAGCAGAATGCCGATGAACGCCACCAGTGCACGGCGCACAAAGAGGGCTGATTCAGCCGTATAGTCGCGAAAAGGGTTACGATCTATTTTCATCCCACTACTTAATTCATGTTGCTGACATTCACCACCCGTTATTCGCGGTGGTATGGATGATTAGTGGTAATACTCCAGGCGCGGTAAAGACTTTCCGCGACCAGAACCCGAACCAGCGGGTGAGGAAGTGTCAACGGCGAGAGCGACCAGCTCTGTTCCGCTGCGGCTTTACAGGCCGGCGCCAACCCTTCCGGTCCGCCGATTAACAGGCTGACATTGCGCCCGTCCTGTTTCCAGCGTTCCAGTTGTTGCGCCAGTTGCGGGGTTTCCCACGGTGTGCCCGGAATATCGAGCGTCACAATGCGATTTCCCTTACCGACGGCAGCCAGCATCAGCTCGCCTTCTTTTTCAAGAATGCGTTTGATATCTGCATTTTTACCACGTTTTCCGGCCGGAACTTCAGTCAGTTCAAACGGCATGTCTTTAGGGAAACGGTGCAGATAATCGTTAAAACCGGTTTGTACCCAGTCAGGCATTTTTGTGCCGACGGCGACAAGTTGCAGCTTCACGCATCAGCCCCAGAGTTTCTCAAGCTCATACAACTGGCGGCTTTCTTCCTGCATTACATGGACAATTACTTCGCCCAGATCAACCACGACCCAGTCGGCTTCGTTAATGCCTTTCACACCCATCGCATCCATACCTGCCGCTTTCACTTCTTCAACCAGATGTCCGGCGATAGAAATGACGTGGCGGCTTGAGGTGCCGGTGCAAATGATCATGCAGTCAGTAATACTGGATTTACCTTTAACATCAATCGCGATGATGTCTTGTGCTTTCAGGTCATCGACTTTATCGACAACAAAATCTTGGAGCGCTTTACCTTGCAAAGGTTCCCCCTGGGGATGTTTGAAACAATTGACCTCACGAGATGATCGCCGGTGTGGCACCGAAGCAACGGGCAATCTCATGATGGATAAACATAGCGGTTGTCCGGAAAACAGCTGAAAACAGTGAATAATCAATACATTGTATTGGTTGGTTTCGCAGCGTTATCGGGAGCCGAAATTAAGCGGCGCAGTATAGCACGCGTTAGCTACTGGCGGTACAAGCCCTGTGATTCTATATAGCGTTCAACGGCGAAAGGCAGCAAATCTGAGCAATCAAGCCCCGCATGACGGCGCGCACGAATTTCAGTTGCCGAAATATCCAGCAGCGGTGTATTGGCCTGATAAATGAATCCGGCCGGTTTTTGCTTCAGCGCATCGGGATGAGTCACCCGGTGCGTGTCATACCAGTGCTGAAGTGCCGGTGTATCAAGATGCTCCTGATAGCCCGGCCGCGCCATCACCACGATATGACAGAAATCCAGTAACGACTCCCAGCGATGCCACTTGTGAAGCGTCAGTAACGAATCCTGGCCAATGATAAACGCCAGCGGGCAATTATCGCCATGTTCTTTACGTAACGTTGCAAGTGTCTCAATGGTATAGGAGGGCGTTTCAACCGCCAGTTCGCGGGGATCCACGGTAAACAGCGGATTACCCGCCACGGCAAGTCTGGCCATTTCCAGACGCTGTTGGGGTGTTGCTTCAGGCTGCGGGCGGTGTGGAGGAACATTATTGGGCAACAGAACCACACGTTCAAATCCGGCCTGTTCTGCCAAACTGGCAACGGGTTTCAGATGACCATAATGAATGGGATCGAAGGTTCCGCCAAAAAAAGCCAGCAGCGATGCAGAAGGGGAATGTGGAGTGCTCTGCGGCATACTGTTCTCCTGCTTCAATACAAATCCGAACCGGTAAACAGGGTGGGTAACGGTTTGCCGCACAATAACATGGAGAGGCTTTCCAGCTCAGACCATACGGACTGACCGTAATCCTGCTTCAGGGTGATTTCCATTTGCGTCAGTAAACGCACCGCCAGCGACAGTTGCTCAGCCGACAAACGTTGCAAAGCCTGCGTCACCAGCGCGCGCCGGTTTTGCCAGACTTTTTGCTGATCAAACAGCGTGCGCAGCGGTGTGGTGTCCATTTTGCGTTTCAGATTCAGCAGCATCAGAAGTTCGCGTTGCACGGTGCGCAGCAAAATAACCGGTTCGCTGTCTTCCTGTTGCAGCTGTCGTAAAATATGCCAGGCACGTTTACTTTTTCCGGCAAGGATCGCATCCAGCCAGTGATACGGCGTGAAGTGTGCAGCGTCATTGACCGCCTCTTCGACGCGCGGCAGCGTGAGTTTTCCATCCGGATAGAGCAGGGAAAGACGCTCCAGAGACTGCGCTAATGCCAGCAGGTTACCTTCGTAGCAATAACACAAAAGCTGATTGGCTGGCTCATCAAGCTCAAGGGACAACTCTTTGGCCCGGCGGGTCACCCAGCGCGGAAGTTGTGCCTGTTCAGGTGTCTGACAACTGACAAAAACGCCTTTATCACTCAGCGCCTTAAACCACGCGCTGTTCTCCTGCCCTTTGGTCAGCTTAGTTCCGCGCAACAGTAACAGGATATCCTCATGCAAAAGGGTCGTCAGTTTCAATAACTGTTCTGCCATCGGCGCCGTGGGGCCGTTTTCAGGCAGGATCAGCATCAGTGTCTGACGGCTGGCAAAGAGACTCAGTGCCTGGCAGATACTGAAGATCGACTCCCATTCGGTATGGTTGTCGAGCACATAGGTGTAATGCTCCTGAAAGTCAGCATGCTGAGCCGCTTTACGGATGCTGTCCTGACTTTCCTGGAGAAGCAGCGGGTCATTTCCCCACAGCAAATAACAAGCGCGCAGCCCCTCACGGAGCTGCGCGGCAAGTTGTTCCGGATAAACTCGGATCATTGTGCGGAAGTGCTGGCCGGTGTCGTTGATAATACGGACGTATCAGACGACGTGGTGGTAGCCGCATCAGAAGCCTGGCTGGCCGATGAACCCGTCGTAATCACTTCGACTTTGCCATCGACTTGTTCCGATTTCTGTAACTCTGAGGCATGTACCGTCAGAAGTTTACGGATCAGCTGCTGTGCCGCCTGCTGACGCATTTCTTCTTTGATGATGTCCTGCTCGTTATCTTTTGCCAGCGCCGTTAACGGGTTGTCAAAGAATGAACGGAACACGGTCACATGAATCGGATAAATGTCTTTACCCGGCATCAGGACTGTCGCATTGACACTCATCTTCATTTGATATTCAGCGGTTTTACCATCCTGGAAAATTGAAGCGGTCGTTTGCCCCGTCGCTTCCCTGCCAATACGCAGTGACGGAATATCCTTACGCAGACCTGTCGGATCATCAACGATGGTCACATTGGAAAGACGTAACTGAGTACGAATATTACGTGTCAGCGGACCATAAGGATCCGAACTGTCCAGAACGATAGTTCGCAGTTCGTCAGGCACATTGGTTTTTCCACGTAAATGGAAGCCACAGCCTGCGGTAACCATCACTGCTGCGGTCAGCAGCAGTGTCACTATACGATGTCGCACAGATCCTCCTTGACTCAACCTACCACCAGGTTAAGCAGTTTGCCCGGGACGTAGATTACTTTGCGAACCGTAACCCCATCCAGATATTTTGCGACCAAATGTTCTTCTGCCGCACGCTCGCGCACTTGTTGCTCGGTAGCATCAGCGGCTACGGTGATTTTAGCACGCACTTTACCATTCACCTGTACAACCACCAGTTTGGAATCTTCCACCATGGCTTTTTCATCAGCCTGAGGCCACGGCGCAGTATCCACGTCGCCTTCGCCTTTCAGTGACTGCCAGAGGCTGAAGCAAACGTGTGGCGTGAACGGATAGAGCATACGGACGACGGCCAGCAGGGCTTCCTGCAACAACGCGCGATCCTGTTCGGTCTCTTGCGGTGCGCGGCCCAGTTTGTTCATCAGTTCCATTACCGCAGCGATCGCGGTGTTGAAGGTTTGACGACGGCCAATATCATCGGTCACTTTGGCGATGGTTTTGTGCAGGTCGCGACGCAAATCTTTTTGCGCTTCATTCAGTGAAGCCACATCCAGAGCAGCAACCGGGCCTTTTTCTGTGTGTTCGTAAGCCAGTTTCCAGACACGTTTCAGGAAGCGGTTCGCCCCTTCAACCCCGGATTCCTGCCATTCCAGCGTCATTTCTGCCGGAGAAGCGAACATCATAAACAGACGCACCGTATCAGCGCCGTATTTGTCCACCATGACCTGCGGGTCGATGCCGTTGTTTTTAGACTTGGACATCTTGCTCATGCCGGCATAAACCAGCTCGCGACCTTGCGGATCGGTGGCTTTGGTGATGCGGCCTTTCTCGTCACGCTCAACAGTGGCATCCGTCGGGGAAACCCAGATACGTTCGCCGTTGTTGCCGGTGTGATAGAAGGCATCCGCCAGCACCATACCCTGACACAGAAGACGCTTGGCAGGCTCGTCAGAGTCCACCAGACCGGCATCACGCATCAGTTTGTGGAAGAAGCGGAAATACATCAGGTGCATGATGGCGTGTTCGATGCCACCGACATACTGATCGACCGGCAACCAGTAGTTGGCCGCTGCCGGATCCAACATCCCTTCGTCGTATTGCGGGCAGGTGTAACGCGCGTAATACCAGGAGGATTCCATGAAGGTGTCGAAGGTGTCGGTTTCACGCAGACCCGGCATACCGTTAACCGTGGTTTTTGCCCACTCAGGATCGGCCTTAATCGGGCTGGTGATCCCATCCATCACCACATCTTCCGGCAGAATAACCGGCAGCTGATCTTCTGGTGTCGGAATAACGGTGCCGTCTTCCAGCGTGATCATCGGGATAGGTGCGCCCCAGTAACGCTGACGGGAGACGCCCCAGTCGCGCAGGCGATAGTTCACTTTGCGCTGACCGACACCCTGAGCAACCAGTTTATCGGCAATGGCATTGAAACCGTCTTCGTGGTTCAGACCATCGAATTCACCTGAGTTGAACAGCGTGCCTTTTTCCGTCATCGCTTCTGCGCTGACGTCAGGCTGGCTGCCATCCAGATTCAGGATAACCGGCTTGATCTGCAGATCGTATTTGGTGGCGAATTCCCAGTCGCGCTGGTCGTGGCCTGGCACGGCCATCACTGCGCCGGTACCGTATTCCATCAGCACGAAGTTGGCAGCCCAGATTGGCAGCTTCTCACCAGACAGCGGGTGGATTGCATACAGACCGGTTGCCATCCCTTTTTTCTCCATCGTTGCCATTTCTGCTTCGGCAACTTTGGTGTTACGGCATTCGTCGATAAAATCGTTCAGCGCAGGATTGTTCTGTGCGCCCCGTTGCGCCAGCGGATGACCCGCAGCCACCGCAACATAGGTCGCGCCCATGAAGGTATCAGGACGGGTGGTGTAAACCGTGACTTTTTCGTCACTGTCAGCCACGTCGAAAGTGATTTCCACACCTTCGGAACGGCCAATCCAGTTACGTTGCATGGTTTTCACCTGCTCCGGCCAGCTTTCCAGCGTGTCCAGATCGTTCAGCAACTGATCGGCGTAATCGGTGATTTTGATGAACCACTGAGGAATTTCTTTACGCTCAACTTTGGTATCGCAGCGCCAGCAGCAGCCGTCGATCACCTGTTCGTTCGCCAGAACGGTCAGGTCGTGCGGACACCAGTTCACAGCGGAGGTCTTCTTATAAACCAGGCCTTTTTCGTAAAGCTTGGTGAAGAACCATTGTTCCCAGCGATAATAGTCAGGCTTACAGGTCGCGACTTCACGATCCCAGTCATAGCCGAAGCCCAGCAATTTAAGCTGGTTCTTCATGTATTCGATATTTTCGTAAGTCCACGGCGCAGGGGCTGTGTTGTTCTTCACCGCAGCACCTTCAGCCGGCAGGCCGAATGCATCCCAGCCGATAGGCTGCAGGACGTTTTTACCGAGCATGCGCTGATAACGGGAAATCACGTCACCGATGGTGTAGTTGCGCACGTGTCCCATATGGAGACGACCTGACGGGTAAGGCAACATGGAGAGGCAGTAATATTTCTCCTTACCAGGCTGTTCGGTAACTTTGAAGGTTTGCTTCTCTTGCCAGTGAAGCTGAACGTGTGACTCGATGTCTTCTGGACGGTATTGCTCTTGCATGGCGGCCGGTGGTCCTGTGAGTGAAAACAGCTACGCCTGTAGCTCAAAAAGTTTTAATCAAAAGATCCGCATAGCATAGCTGATAAGGGGTTGGCGCAACAACACTCAGCGAAGGCTAAAGGGGATTTCTGTCCTCTTCTGGCGCAATATTCATAATCTGCGAGCCAGCCCGGGATAATCTGCGCCACGGATCAGGGATTTACGACTAAAATAAAGACAGTGCGCTCCCGCCGTGAAAATGGTTATGACAGTTCAAGGAGAGGAAATATGAGCAATATTACGCAATCTTACCGTCAGCTGGTGACATCACTGACCGAACGGATAAAAAATGGGGAACGTGATATCAGCGCGCTGGTGCAGGATGCCCGCGTCAGGTTGCAGGAAGAGGGCAAGTTGACGGAAATCCAGATTGAGCAGTTAACCTCAGCAGTACGCCGCGATTTGCATGAATTTGCCCGCAGTTATGAAGAAAGCCAGCAGGCAGTGGCGGAAGATGACGGCACAGACAGTGTCTTCCTGCGGGTGATTAAAGAGAGTTTGTGGAAAGAGCTGGCGGACATGACCGATAAAACCCAGCTTGAATGGAAAGAAGTGTTCAAGGATGTGAGCCATCACGGGATTTATCACAGCGGGGAAGTGGTCGGATTAGGAAATCTGGTGTGTGAAAATTGTCATTTCCACCTGGCGGTATATACGCCGGAAATTCTGAGCAAATGCCCGAAATGTGGCAACACCGAATTCTCACGCCGTCCGTTCGAACCTTAAACTTCAGCAACCTGCCCCGCAGACGCGGAGCAGGTGTTCTTCAATGTCTTAGTGCAGGATTTTCGCCAGGAAGTCACGCGCACGATCGGATTCCGGATTATTGAAGAAATCGTCTTTATTCCGATCTTCCACAATCTTGCCTTCATCCATGAAAATCACGCGGTTGGCCACTTTACGGGCGAAGCCCATTTCGTGGGTCACGACCATCATCGTCATGCCTTCGTTGGCCAGTTCAACCATCACATCCAGCACTTCGTTGATCATTTCCGGATCCAGTGCTGACGTCGGTTCGTCAAACAACATGGCGATCGGATCCATGCATAACGCACGGGCAATCGCCACACGCTGCTGCTGACCACCGGAAAGCTGACCGGGGAATTTATTGGCGTGGGCGGATAAACCGACGCGATCTAATAACTTCAGGCCCTTATCTTTCGCTGCCGCTTTATCACGTTTCAATACCTTGACCTGCGCCAGCGTCAGGTTATCGATGATAGACAGGTGCGGGAACAGTTCGAAATGCTGGAAAACCATGCCGACTTTGGCACGCAGTTGCGCCAGGTTGGTTTTCTTGTCATTGACCGGCGTCCCGTTGACCAGAATTTGGCCTTTCTGGACAGGTTCCAGTCCGTTAACTGTTTTGATCAGCGTCGATTTCCCGGAGCCTGACGGCCCGCACACCACCACAACTTCACCTTTTTTAACTTCGGTGCTGCAATCGGTAAGCACCTGAAAGTGCCCGTACCATTTAGAAACATTCTTCAGTGAAATCATGAAACGGTCCTTTTCTTCAAATAACGCACCAGCAAGGAAGCGGAAAGGCTGATAACAAAGTAAATAAGTCCTGCAAACAGCACCATCTCCACCAGCGTACCGTCACGGTCGCCAATGTTAGAGGCACTGCGGAAGAAGTCTGCGAGGCCCAGTACATACACCAGCGAGGTATCCTGGAATAGCACAATGGCCTGCGTCAGCAGTAATGGCACCATGGCACGGAAAGCCTGCGGCAGGATAACCAGCTTCATGGATTGCCATTGGGTCATGCCCAGCGCCAGAGCGGCGGAGGACTGGCCGCGCGCGATGCTGATGATCCCGGCACGAATAATTTCTGAATAATAGGCCGCTTCAAAGAGGGCAAACGCCACCATCGCAGAAATCAGGCGGATATCGGTTTTAGGCGACAGCCCGAGCACTTTTTGCAGAAAGCCCGGCACAATCAGATAAAACCACAACAGCACCATCACCAGCGGAATGGCACGGAACACATTGACGTACGCCGAGGCAAACCAGCTGAGCGGTTTGAACGTTGATAAGCGCATGACCGCCAGCAAGGTTCCCCACAAAATACCGACAACAATCGCCAGCGACGTGATCTTCAGCGTGATGACCATGCCTTGCCACAGATAGGGCAGGCCGGGACCAATAGAACTCCAGTCAAATTCATGCATGCTTATTTCCCTCCCATGTTGCCCGGCAGGCGGACTTTACGTTCTACGAAATGCATCAGCAGCATGATGACGGCATTGATAAGGACATAAGCAACGGTGATGGCTGTGAATGATTCATAGGCATGCGCCGAGTAATCCAGCAATTTACCGGCTTGTGCGGCCATATCGACCAGACCAATGGTCGAGGCGATGGCGGAGTTTTTCACCAGGTTGACCATCTCTGAGGTCATCGGCGGCACGATCACACGGTAAGCATTGGGTAACAGCACATAGCGGTAGGTTTGCGGCAGCGTCAGGCCCATCGCCAGTCCGGCGTTGCGTTGTCCGCTGGGCAGGGACTGGATCGCCGCACGTACCTGTTCGCACACGCGGGCGGCGGTGAACAAGCCAAGGCAAATCACGGATGAGGTGAAGAACTGCACGTCAGGCGCCAGTTCGGATTTAAACCACATGCCGATATTTTCAGGCAGCAGTTCAGGCACCACCAGATACCAGATAAAGAATTGCACAATCAATGGCACGTTACGGAACAGTTCGACGTAACAGGTACCAATGCCTGAGAGAATACGGTTGGGGACGGTACGTAAAATACCGAACAGAGAGCCGACGAAGAAGGCGATAATCCATGCACAAATCGACAATGCGACAGTGACCTGAAATCCATTCCAAATCCAGCCCAGATAGGTGGTATTACCGAAGGGGGCTTGTTGCAAAAAGATGCCCCAGTTCCAATCTATTGACATAAAAACTCCGTAAAACGGGTAATAAATTACCCTCTGAGTGATGACGTAATCCGCGTGAATAAAAAGAGGAAAACGCGGGGTGGGGAACGACCACCCCGCATCCGGTCTGCATCATCACAGGCTGGTGGGCCAGCCTTATACTTTAACTACACTTCTCTTGGTTATACCCGTCTGTCTGGTATTTCTTACAGCGCTTTATCGTTAGGCGCTTTGAACAGGGCTTTCATGTCATCAGACAATTCAAAGTTCATGTTCAGGTTTTTCGGAGGGATCGGTTTTTTGAACCAGGTTTCAAACCATTTAGAGGCTTCGCCCGAGGACTGAGCTTTCACAATGGTGTCATCCACCAGTTTTTTGAATTCCGCATCGTCTTTACGCATCATGCAGCCGTATGCTTCTTTGGATTGCGGTGTGCCGACGATTTCCCAGTTGTCTGGTTTCTTGGCTTTCGCACGTTCACCCGCCAGCAGAGCGTCATCCATCATGAAGGCAACGGCGCGGCCAGTTTCCAGTGTACGGAAAGAGTCACCGTGGTCTTTCGCGCTGATGATGCGCATTTCCAGTTTTTTCTCTTCGTTGAGCTTGTTGAGCAACACTTCAGAGGTTGTCCCGGAGGTCACCACCACGGTCTTGCCTTTCAGGTCAGCAAAATCTTTGATGTCTGAGCCTTTTTTCACCAGCAGACGCGTACCGATCACGAAGATGGTGTCTGAGAAGGCCGCCTGTTGCTGGCGTTCCAGGTTGTTGGTGGTTGAACCACATTCAAAATCGTAGGTGCCGTTTTGCAGCAGCGGGATACGGTTTTGTGAGGTGATTGGCATCATTTTGACCTGCAGGTTTGGCAGGTCCAGTTTCTTCTTCACTGCATCAACGATGGCGTCAGAATAGTCCTGTGAGTAACCGACGACTTTCTGTTCATTGTTGTAGTAGGAGAATGGCACTGAGGATTCGCGGTGACCCACAACGATAACGCCATTGTCTTTAATTTTTTTCAGGGTGCCGGTCAGTTCTTCTGCGTGAGCAAAGCTGCTTACGGTAACGCTTGCCAACAGTACTGATAACGCCAATTTGCGCAATTGCATGTCCAACTCCTTGCTGTCATTAGGGATCCAAACTCAGGGATCAGAAAGTACTAATGCCTCGTCATATGAAGCTAGAAAATAGCTGAATGTGAATATTATGAAACCATATTGTTTCTTTTTTGAGACGAGACGCGCACCAAATCAAAGCAATCAAATGGCTATGCACTGATAAAGTGCATGAGGAGCAGCCTTTTTGTATCAAAATGATGCATGACGTCAAAAAAAATCACTAAACAGATATCTTTCAATCAGATGTAGCAAGAGTCGTGCCAGATGGCCTGATTTAACTTCATAAGCGGTTAAATCGGCAGGGCTTAATGCGGCAGTTGTGACAATCAACAGCAGGTAAAAGGGAGGGGCAGAGGAGGGCGATAAGCGGTGCGACAAAAAAGAACAGGCACCCCAAAAGGTGCCTGTGTTAACGAAGAAAGGGCATGACTCAGGATTTGCGACGAGCCAGCCACAGCGCAACCGCCGCCATGACAAGCGTAGCAAACCACACCGGCCACCAGCCAGCGCGGGCGTAAGGTGTCATACCGGTCGTTGGCGTGACCTTCACGTTCAGCACCTGACGGGTAAACTGCGGGATTTCATGGGTCACATCACCCTGAGCATTCACCACAGCGGTAATGCCGTTATTGGTGCTGCGCAGTAACGGGCGGCCCAGTTCCAGTGAACGCATACGCGCCATCTGGAAGTGCTGCCACGGACCAATCGAATGTCCGAACCAGGCGTCGTTGGAAATCGTCAGCAGGAAATTGGTGTCCGGACGCAGATTGTCACGCACCTGTTCGCCAAACACCACTTCATAACAAATCGCCGTGGTCAGATTGAGTCCGCTGACAAACAGCGGTTTCTGCACGTATTCACCGCTGGTCAGCCCGGACATCGGTAAATCGAAGAACGGTGCCAGCGGGCGAAGAAGGGCTTCCAGCGGCACGAACTCACCGAAAGGCACCAGATGGTGTTTGTTGAAGCGATTCTCGTCCGGATAGTGATACGGCTGTTCACCGCCGAGCACGATGGCGCTGTTATAGACCTTCATGCCTTCTTCATTACGGCGGGCATCAATAATGCCGGTAATGAGCTGGGTGCCGTGTGCGCGATAGATATTATCCACCATGCTCAGGAAACCCTGCTGATCGGACTCAATGTCGGAAATCGCTGATTCCGGCCAGATGATCATGCTGGATTTGCCGACGTACGGACGGCTGAGATCCAGATAGGTCTGTAAGGCACTTTCCAGCGCTTTCGGATCCCATTTCATGGATTGCGGAATATTGCCCTGAACCAGCGCCACATCGACGGTTTTGTCCGGCTGTTCCTGATACCAGTGGATGTAACGCAGCGGCCATGGCAACAGTAGCATGACGACGGCAACGATCCCCGGCGTCCAACGGCGCTGGCGGACGGCATACACAATCAGACCGCTCAGCGAGGTCAGTAACAGGGTAATGCCGTCAACGCCGGTGATCGGCGCAAGACCTTTCAGCGGGCCGTCGATCTGGCTGTAGCCAAACTGCAACCACGGGAAACCGGTCAGTACCCAGCCGCGCAGGAATTCGGTTATTTGCCACAATGCCGGTGCACCAAGTGCCAGTTTCCACCAGGTGGTTTTTGGCCACAGTTTGCTGAACAAGCCCGCAAACAGCATCGTGTACAGCGACAAATAGGCCGCCAGCAAAACGACAAGGAAAAGGTTAATGGCTTCAGGCATGCCGCCAAAGGTGGCGATGCTGACATACACCCAGTTGACGCCGCTGCCAAACAGCCCCATTCCCCAGAAGAAGCCGAGCAGCGCGGCCTGCGCCGGGCGGCGATCCAGCGTTAATGCCAGCAAGCCGCACAGCGAAATAATCGCCGCAGGCCAGAAGTCATAAGGGGAAAATGACAGCGTGCCACAGGCACCGAAAAAGAGCGCCAGCAGGGCGCGAACCCGCTGGCGTTGATATAAAGAGGCAATTGCCATGGAGTAATTATTCTTCCAGTATCGGTTGCGGCGCGTCGTCCGGTATTTTTACGTGAACCTGAATGATACGGCGGCTGTCTGCCATCGCAACCTTGAACAGGTAACCGTCAATTTCAATGCTTTCGCCACGTGCCGGTAAATGGCCGAATGACTGCATCACCAGACCGCCAATGGTATCGACTTCGTCGTCACTGTAATGGGTCTGGAACACTTCATTGAAATCTTCAATCGGTGCCAGCGCGCGGACGGTATAGGTATGGCGGCTGAGCTGGCGGATATCCAGATCTTCCGCTTCGTCGTACTCATCATCAATTTCGCCGACGATAAGTTCGAGAATATCTTCGATAGTGACCAGACCGGAGACGCCGCCAAATTCATCAACAACAATCGCCATATGGTAACGCTGGGAGCGGAATTCCTTCAGCATGCGGTCAACGCGTTTGCTTTCAGGAACCACGACTGCGGTTCTCAGCACCTTATCGATGCTGAATGGCTCAGACGCTGAGCGCATAAACGGCAGCAGGTCTTTGGCCATCAGGATGCCTTCAATGTGATCCTTATCTTCGCTGATCACCGGGAAGCGTGAGTGTGCGGATTCGATGATCACATCGAGGCACTCTTCCAGCGGCTGATTGCGTTTAAGCGTGATCATTTGTGAACGCGGGATCATGATGTCCCGGACGCGCTGCTCGGCGATATCCATCACGCCTTCCAGCATGTCACGGGTATCGGGGTCGATCAGATCGTTTTGTTCTGAATCACGGATCAGCTCAACCAGATCACCACGGTTTTTAGGTTCACCGTGAAAAAGCTGGCTAAGGATAAGGGAAAAGAAGCCCTTCTTGGGACTGGGGCTGTCACTATTTTGTGAATGGTCATCGCTCATGGCGTTTGGTTTTTTTTACTCGTGGTTAGTGAAAATTATGCGAAACGCCTGCGGATTAAAACCTTATCAGGCAGGCGTTAAGCGAGTTGACTGCGATACTCAGTAATCTTCTTTCTCTGAAATATACGGATCCGGATAACCCAGGCCCTGCATGATTTCAGTTTCAATCGATTCCATCTCTTCGGCTTCTTCGTCAACGATATGGTCATAGCCCAGCAAATGCAAACTGCCGTGGATCACCATATGCGCCCAGTGGGCCAGAAGGTCTTTTTCCTGCTCTTTCGCTTCTTTCTCGACGACCTGACGACAAATAATCAGGTCACCGAGAAGCGGCATCTCCAAACCCGGAGGTGCTTCGAACGGGAAGGATAACACGTTGGTCGGCTTATCCATGCCACGATAAGTCATATTAAGCTCATGGCTTTCAGGGATATCGACCAGACGGATGGTCACTTCCGATTCTTCCTGGAATTGCGGCAACACCGCTTCCAGCCATTTCTGAAAGTCATTTTCTGACGGTAAACCTGCTGCATCTTCGCAGGCAATTTGTAAATCGAGGATTACCGTATTCATTGACTGACCTGTTGTGTGGCGTTGGACTGATGTTCTTGTTTACGCTCTGCGGCAATGGCATCGCGGCGTTTTTGGTCTTCTTCTTCCCAGACCTCATAGGCGACAACGATGCGTGCAACTACCGGATGGCGCACCACGTCTTCACTGTGGAAGAAGTTGAAACTGAGTTCTTCGACGGAGGACAGCACCTCAATCGCATGGCGCAAACCTGATTTCTGATGGCGCGGCAAGTCGATTTGCGTGACGTCGCCGGTGATCACCGCTTTGGAGTTAAAGCCAATACGGGTCAGGAACATCTTCATCTGTTCGATAGAGGTGTTCTGGCTTTCATCAAGAATAATAAAGGCGTCGTTCAGGGTGCGGCCACGCATGTAAGCCAGCGGGGCGACCTCAATCACGTTGCGCTCAATCAGTTTTTCCACTTTCTCGAAGCCAAGCATTTCAAACAGGGCGTCATACAGCGGGCGCAGATAAGGATCCACTTTCTGGCTGAGATCGCCCGGCAGGAAGCCCAGTTTTTCACCGGCTTCTACCGCAGGACGGGTCAGCAGAATGCGGCGCACTTCCTGACGTTCCAGCGCATCGACGGCAGCAGCCACCGCGAGGTAGGTTTTACCGGTACCCGCAGGGCCAATGCCGAAGGTGATGTCATGGTCGAGAATGTTGGCAATGTACTGCGCCTGATTTGGCGTACGCGGCTTCACCATCCCGCGTTTGGTTTTGATGATGACGGCCTTGCCGAAATCCGGCACGCTTTCGGCCGTTTGTTCCAGCACCCGGCTTTCTTTGATCGCCAGATGGATTTTTTCAGGATCGATATCCTGGATTTCACCGCGCAGCGGCGCAGTGTCTACGTATAAATCACGCAGGATGTCGGCGGCTGCCGCAACAGGCAGACTCTTACCGACCAATTTAAACGCGTTATCACGACGGTTGATTTCAACGCCCAACCGGCGTTCCAGTTGTTTGATATTGTCATCAAACGGCCCGCACAGGCTCAGCAAACGCTGGTTGTCTTCGGGCTCCAGTAAAAGCTCTTGTGTTACAACGTTCAAACGAATCCTTTGGGTCACTTGGGACCAGTTTACCCTTCATACTTCACGCTGCAGAGGCGTTGGCTGCATTCACTCACCCGAATTTGCCGCGTTTCTGCAACCCGAATTATTGCGGGTACGTTTTATGAAACACCCGGCTGATTACTGCTTTCAGCCGTCAACCATACCTGAGTTAATAATACATGCCCTTGGCAAAATATGCTGCGTCGTGGCGGCAGTTGCAGGCACCTTCATCCGGATATGCGGCCTTTGCTGGAAAATTAAACCCTTGGGATGAAGGTATTAGCGAAAATCTCAAAAGAAACAGGACGCCGTAGCGCCCTGTCGAGATCAGGTCATGCATCATTCTGATGATTCAGGGTTGAAACATTCCAACGCCCAATTCATTTTCTTTACGGGTGCGTTTAATGACCGATTGCGGCGATTCATGCAGACGCAGTGCCATCTGTTCTTCGGTACGGACAACCACACCGCGCAGTGAGTTGGCATAGACATCGACAATCTCGACATCCACGAACTTACCAATCATATCCGGCGTGCCTTCGAAATTGACCACG
Source organism: Rahnella victoriana (assembly GCF_021276285.1). Lineage (NCBI taxonomy): Bacteria > Pseudomonadati > Pseudomonadota > Gammaproteobacteria > Enterobacterales > Yersiniaceae > Rahnella > Rahnella victoriana. The sequence goes on along the minus strand of NZ_CP089919.1, from coordinate 322,941 downwards.
CGGTTACATTCGGTACGGCCCGTCAGTTCCATAATGTCCTTGCGGGATGTCCCTTCCACCAGAATGCGCTGAACGGTGCCCAGCGTGGCGCGGCTGAAACGCATAACCTGCTGAGTGATCCGGTCCTGTAACAGCGCCAGACGCTGTTTCTTCTCGTCCATGCTGACATCATCCACCATATCGGCGGCAGGTGTCCCCGGACGAGAGGAATAGATGAAGCTGAAACTGACGTCGTAATTCACCTGGGCGATCAAATCCATCGTGCGCTCGAAATCATCATTCGTTTCGCCGGGGAAACCGATGATGAAATCGGAACTGAAATGAATATCAGGACGCGCGGCGCGCAGCTTACGGATGGTGGATTTGTATTCCAGCACCGTATGAGGGCGCTTCATCATCGTCAGAATACGGTCTGAACCGCTCTGGATTGGCAAATGCAGGAAGCTCACCACTTCAGGCGTGTCTTTGTAGACGTCAATAATGTCGTCGGTAAATTCCACCGGATGACTGGTGGTGAAACGGATTCGGTCGATACCGTCAATGGCAGCGACCAGACGCAGCAATTCGGCAAAGGTACAGACGCCGCCATCAAACGCGTCACCACGATAGGCATTGACGTTCTGGCCCAGCAGGTTGACTTCACGTACGCCCTGCGCGGCCAGTTGGGCCACTTCAAACAGCACGTCATCGCACGGGCGGCTGACTTCTTCACCGCGCGTATAAGGCACGACGCAGAAGCTGCAATATTTGTTGCAGCCTTCCATGATGGAGACAAAAGCGGTCGGACCGTCGGCGCGCGGTTCCGGCAGCCGGTCAAACTTTTCAATTTCAGGGAAGCTGATATCGACTACCGGGCTTTTGGTGCCACGGACGTGATTCACCATCTCCGGCAGGCGGTGCAGGGTTTGCGGGCCGAAGACGATATCGACACAAGGCGCGCGCTTGCGCAGCATTTCGCCTTCCTGTGAAGCGACACAGCCACCGACGCCGATGATGATGTCCGGGTTTTTCTTCTTAAGTAACTTCCAGTGTCCGAGCAGGCTGAACACCTTCTCTTGTGCTTTTTCCCTGATCGAGCAGGTATTCAGCAGCAGAATATCTGCTTCCTCAGCGTTATCCGTCAGCTGGTAACCGTGGGTGCTGTCGAGAAGATCGGCCATTTTGGATGAATCGTATTCATTCATCTGGCAGCCCCAGGTTTTTATGTGCAGTTTTTTAGTCATCAGCGTGTCAGTACTCAATACGGGGAACGTTAGATCGGCAGTGCCGCAGTGCATAGCATGGTTCTGGGGCGCTATTGTAAACTCTCCCTCCGGTGCTGACCAGTGCAGGAAAGCAGCTTAGACCCTGATGCGGGCACAAAAATCCGGTACACTTCGCATAATGAACTGAACAGAAAGCCGGAATAAAATGAATCATTCTGAGAAGACATTTGATGCAGTAATTGTCGGGGGAGGCATGGTCGGTGCCGCCGCCGCGCTGGGGCTGGCACAACAGGGGCTACAGGTCGCGCTGGTGGAAAATGCACAACCCGCTGTCTTTGATCCCTCTGCTCCCACTGATTTACGTATCTCTGCCATTGGTTGCGCCTCTGTGCGCTTCCTGCAAAAGCTGGGTGCGTGGGATGCGGTAGCGGCAATGCGCGCGGTGCCATACCGCCGTCTGGAAACCTGGGAAGTGGATGGCTCTGATGTGAAGTTTGACGCGCAATCGCTGGGGTTGCCTGAACTCGGGTTTATGGTAGAAAACCCGGTGCTCCAGGCTGCGTTGTGGCAGCAGTTCGACGCATTCTCCAGTCTGACCCGCTTTTGTCCGGCAAAGTTACGCCATCTTTTGCAACACGATGATAAAACCTGGTCACTGCAACTGACCACGGGGGAATTATTGCGCGCACCTTTGGTGGTGGCTGCCGATGGCGCAAATTCTTTGGTGCGGCAGTTGGCCGGGATTGGTGTGGATGGCTGGGAATACCGCCAGCATTGCATGCTGATCAATGTCGAGACCGCCACACCGGATCAGGATGTGACGTGGCAGCAGTTTTTCCCTTCCGGCCCGCGGGCATTCCTGCCGCTTTCCGGCCATCAGGCATCTCTGGTCTGGTATGACAGTCCGCAGCGTATCCGTTATCTGAAAACCCTGAATATGCAGCAGCTCACGTCAGAAGTGATGCAGGCTTTCCCCGCACGGCTGGGGGCGGTGAAGGCGCTCAATGCCGGTGCCTTCCCGCTGGTACGCCGTCACGCTCAGCGGTACGTGTTACCGGGGCTGGCGCTGGTAGGGGACGCGGCGCATACCATCAATCCGCTGGCAGGGCAGGGCGTGAATCTGGGATACCGTGACGTGGAAGCCTTGTTATCCGTACTGGAGAAGGCGCGTGATCATGATGAAGCGTGGAGCAGCGAAAAAGTGTTGTTACGTTATCAGCGTCAGCGCCGTCTGGACAATTTACTGATGCAAAGCGGCATGGATTTGTTCTATACCGCGTTCAGCAATGACCTGCCGCCGGTAAAAGCCTTGCGAAATCTTGCGCTGATGGCGGCACAGCGTGCCGGGGGGCTGAAGACCAAAGCCCTGAAATATGCCTTAGGGATTTAATGTGTTCCGGGCAAACCGCGAAATATTGGTTTGCCTTTTTTTTGCTGACTAAACGACAAATAGCAGAAAGCCCGCACGAGGCGGGCTTTCTTAATGTGGCTGGGGTGCCAGGATTCGAACCTGGGTATGCTGGTATCAGAAACCAGAGCCTTACCGCTTGGCGACACCCCAATTTTGTTTCTCACTACCTTTTGAGCAGTGTACTGCAAGTAAAATGGTGGCTACGACGGGATTTGAACCTGTGACCCCATCATTATGAGTGATGTGCTCTAACCAGCTGAGCTACGTAGCCAAATTTTACTGACTTACTTCAAAACTTCAAGCACTAATTTAACTAACTTAATAATAAATTTCAAGTGCTTACCAATTATACACAAAGAAGTATGGCTGGGGTACCTGGATTCGAACCAGGGTATGCTGGTATCAAAAACCAGTGCCTTACCGCTTGGCGATACCCCAACAGTACAACTTCTTCAAATTGGATTTTCCTCACAATCACATCAGAACAACAATGCGAAAGGTAAGAAAATGGCTGGGGTACCAGGATTCGAACCTGGGAATGCTGGTATCAAAAACCAGTGCCTTACCGCTTGGCGATACCCCAACTGTGCTGCCGACTCTATGAAATGGTGCGGGAGGCGAGACTTGAACTCGCACACCTTGCGGCGCTAGAACCTAAATCTAGTGCGTCTACCAATTTCGCCACTCCCGCAAAAAAGATGGTGGCTACGACGGGATTCGAACCTGTGACCCCATCATTATGAGTGATGTGCTCTAACCAACTGAGCTACGTAGCCATCTTTTTTCGCGCAACCTTCATCGGCGTTGCGGGGCGCATTATGCGTATATGACCGTTTTGCGTCAACACCTTTTTTGGAGAAAAAGGCCTGATGGCGTCCATTTGTCTGGCTTATAACCACTCTGGTGATTAATTGGGCAAAAGACATTATTTTTACTGGCTTTACGCATAAAAAAACGGGCCTGAGAAGGCCCGTTTTCAACAAGGAGATTGACCGGTAAATCGTTTATTTGTAAGCGGACTGATGCACGCCAACCGCACGGCCAGAAGGATCGTCCATGTTTTTGAACGCTTCATCCCACTCAATGGCTTTCGCAGAAGAACAGGCCACTGACGGGCCGCCAGGCACGCATTCTGCGGCGCTTGGAACCGGGAACAGTTCTTCAAAAATCGTCCGGTACAGGTAGCCTTCTTTTGATGTCGGCGTGTTGTACGGGAAGCGGAAATGCGCCGTTTCGAGCTGTTGGTCAGTGATCTGCTGGGATGCCACTTCTTTTAAGGTATCGATCCAGCTGTAACCGACGCCGTCAGAGAATTGTTCCTTCTGACGCCATGCCACACTGTGTGGCAAATAAGACTCGAAACATTCACGCAGGATATGTTTTTCCATCTTGCCGTTGCCGCACATCTTGTCTTTCGGGTTGATACGCATGGCGACGTCGAGGAATTTTTTATCCAGGAACGGTACGCGGGCCTCAACACCCCAGGCGGACATCGCTTTGTTGGCACGCGCACAGTCATACATGTGCAGCGCCAGCAATTTACGCACGGTTTCTTCATGGAATTCTTTGGCGTTTGGCGCTTTGTGGAAATACAGATAGCCACCCAGCACTTCGTCTGCGCCTTCGCCAGACAACACCATCTTGATGCCCATCGCTTTGATTTTACGCGACATCAGATACATCGGAGTGGAGGCACGGATCGTGGTGACATCGTAAGTTTCGATGTGATAAATCACGTCACGGATCGCATCCAGACCTTCCTGCACGGTGAAATGAATTTCATGGTGCACGGTGCCCAAATGGTTTGCCACTTCCTGCGCGGCACGCAGATCCGGTGAACCTTCCAGACCGACAGCAAAGGAGTGCAACTGCGGCCACCAGGCTTCGCTTTGATCTTTATCTTCGATACGGCGACCGGCAAATTTCTTGGTGATGGCGGAAATCACGGAGGAATCCAGACCACCGGACAGCAACACGCCATAAGGTACGTCAGACATCAGGTGACTTTTCACCGATTCTTCCAGCGCATCTTTCAACGCGGCTGCGTCAGTGACGTTGTCTTTGACGTTTTCGAAGTCAAACCAGTCGCGCTGGTAGTATTCGCGAATTTCACCGTCCTGGCTCCACAGATAGCTGCCTGCCGGGAATTCTTTGATGGTGCGGCAAACCGGCACCAGCGCTTTCATTTCTGACGCCACATACATGTTGCCGTGTTCGTCATAACCCATATACAGCGGGATAATGCCTAAGTGGTCACGGCCAATCAGGTAGGCGTCTTTTTCTGTGTCATACAGAATAAAGGCGAACATGCCTTGCAGTTCATCGAGGAACTCCGGGCCTTTTTCCTGATACAGCGCCAGAATGACTTCGCAGTCAGACGCGGTCTGGAACGCATATTTGTCGCCCAGTTCAGCACGCAGGGCCTGATGGTTGTAGATTTCGCCGTTAACAGCCAGAACGTGAGTGTGTGCTGCGTTGTAAAGAGGCTGTGCGCCGTTGTTCACGTCGACAATGGACAGACGCTCATGCGACAGAATCGCTTTATCGCTGGCAAACACACCGGACCAGTCGGGTCCGCGGTGACGCATCAGGCGCGACAGTTCCAGCGCTTTTTTGCGCAGCTCGACGGAGTCAGTTTTGATATCGAGCACACCGAAAATTGAACACATATTACTTTCTCCCTAACGACGTTTCTCTGGCTGTCATTTTTATGATTACGAATGAGGATCAACGTTGCCGTTCCTGCAATTTCAGTCGGCGTTGTTGCGTTGCTGACTATGAAAATGCGTCATAACCCCTATGTTGTGCAAGCGGTTTAACGCTCTTCTGATAAATAGTTGGTTGATGACCGGTGATCTTTAACGAATCCTCAGTTTTATGATGATTTTATTAGTGGATTATTAATTTAAGCGTGAAAAATTGACGAGGATTCAAAAAAAAGGAAAAGTGGATAAAAATCAGTCAGCAAGACGAAAAAAAACGAGCCTGAATAGCAATCCGGGCTCGTTTTCAAATGCTTAGGAAAAAGATTAAATGACGTCGATATCGGCCACGGAAGGGTAAATCCATGTCGGACGGAAAGGCATACCTTCAATATCATTGAGGGTGGACACGCCGGTCAGCACCAGAATGGTTTCCAGACCTGCCTGAAAGCCTGCCAGAATGTCGGTACGCAGATTGTCGCCCACAATGACGGTATCTTCGGAATGTGCCTGCATTTTATTGAGCGCCGAGCGGATAATCCACGGGCTTGGCTTGCCGACGTAGAATGGCTGGCGGCCGGTAATCTTCTCGATTGGCGCACACAATGCGCCACAGGCAGGGACAAAACCGTGCCCGTGATTATCAGGATTGGTGGCGATAAAGCGCGCACCGTTTGCCACGAAATACGCGGCTTTATGGATCATGTCCCAGTTGTATGAACGGGTCTCGCCAACAATCACGAAATCAGGGTTGATATCGGTAATGGTGAAACCGGCTTTATACAGTTCGTGGATCAGCGCGCCTTCACCCACGACATAGGCTTTTTTGCCTTCCTGACGTTTAAGGAAATCAGCAGTCGCCATCGCAGAGGTGAAAAAGGCACTTTCAGGGACGTCGAGACCGGCGGCGCCGAAGCGGTTTGCCAGATCCTGTGCTGTCTGGGAAGGGTAGTTCGTGAGAATGACCAAAGGCATTCCCTGTTCCTGGATCCGGGCCAGAAAACGATCGGCGCCGGGTACTGCGGTATTGTCGTGCATCAGCACGCCATCAATGTCACAAATTACGTTCTTTATTGTCATGATTTCCAAACCCACATTTTCAGTCCCCTTTCTGACAGCCAGATACTATAGCACGCCTCAGTTTTCCATCAGGCGCTGTAACAGAACCCCGTTGAGCATCGCCCGTTTGACCAGGGCAAATGCGCCAATGGCTGACTGATGATTCAGGGCTGACGTCACAACCGGTAAATTACGGCGGAAATCTTTCAGAACCTGCGCATTAATGCAGTTCTGAATGGCCGGAAGCAGGACCTTATCCGCTTCGGTAATTTCACCGGCAATCACGACTTTTTGCGGATTAAACAGGTTTATCGCGATCGACACGCCTTTGCCCAACTGGCGGCCCACGTGTTCAATCACTTCCGTCGCCAGCGCATCGTGGCGGTTGGCTGCTTTGCAGATCGCGGAAATAGAGCAGTCATCGAGGCTGAGCTTACTGGCGTAGCCTTGTGTCAGCAGATGGCGCACGCGGTTTTCGATGGCGGCGTTCGCGGCCACGGTTTCCAGACAGCCGAAATTTCCGCAATGACAGCGTTCGCCCAGTGGGTCGATCTGGATATGACCGATTTCACCGACGTTGCCGTTACTGCCGAGAAAAATCTGCCCGTTAACGATGATCCCGGCGCCGGTACCACGGTGTAAACGAACCAAAATGGAGTCCTGACAGTCGCGGGTTGCACCGAAGTAGTGCTCGGCAAGCGCCAGACTGCGGATATCGTGACCGACAAAACTGGTGACTTTAAATTTTGCTTCCAGCGCATCCACTAATTTCCATGCGCCGACGCTGATATGCGGCATGTAGCGCACGATACCTTTATTCGGATCCACCAGACCGGGGAGGATGACGGAAATGGCAATCAGTTCGCGGATCTTGCGCTGGTTCAGCTCAATAAATTGACGGATGGCCTCAAAGAGCGCGTTCTCCAGCGTTTCCTGAGTGCGTTCCGGCAGGGCGTAATGTTGTTCCGCCAGTGATTTGGCGCTGAGATCGTAGAGCGTAATCGTTGCGTCATGGCGGCCAAGACGCACGGCGATAGTATGGAAAGGGCGGGTTTCTGTGATGATAGAAATGGCGCGGCGACCACCGGTGGAAGCCTGCTGATCGACTTCTTTAATCAGCCCGCGCTCAAGTAATTGTCGGGTAATTTTGGTCACACTGGCGGGCGCTAACTGACTCATGTCGGCAATCTGAATGCGCGAGATGGGACCTTGTTGGTCAATCAGGCGGTAAACCGCCGCGCCGTTTAACTGCTTAACCAGATCAACGTTGCCGATTTGTGCCTGCTGTCCGCCAGTTGTCATCAATGCTGTTATCCGCTCAATTAAACTTCGTCACCATTAACGATAGTTTTTGTGATTTTAAAATCATGAGTGAACGCGGTGAGGTTGGCGACTTTACCTGCTTCAATGCTGCCCAGTTGGCTGTCAACACCAATGGCGCGTGCCGGATAAAGCGATGCCATACGCAGCGTTTCATCCAGCGCAATCCCGACATGTTCGACGCTGTTTTGCACCGCTTCAATCATTGTCAGGGCAGAGCCGCTCAGTGTTCCGTTTTCGTCCACACAGAGTCCGTCACGGTAGTATATTGTTTTACCGGCAAAAATGAACTCATCAATATTCGCACCTGCGGGCGCAGTGGCGTCAGTGACCAGCACCAGCTTCTCGCCTTTGAGCTTTTTCGCGTTGCGGATGTTCGCCCAGTCGACGTGCAGGCCGTCAGCAATCACTCCGGTATAGACTTCCGGCGTATCGAAGATTGCACCAATCAGGCCAGGCTGACGGCCGGTGATGGCAGGCATTGCATTATAAAGGTGCGTGGCGAAGCTGATACCGGCCGCGAAACCTTCACGCGCCTGTGCGTAAGTTGAATTTGAGTGGCCTGCGGAAATCACAATACCGGCGTCGCGCAACTGGCGGATATATTTCGCTTCAACCTGTTCTGGCGCGAGCGTCAGCTGGCTGATGACATCCGCATTGGCGCACAGGAAATCGATCATGGCGCTGTCTGGCAGACGAATAAAGGCCGGATTATGCGTGCCTTTTTTCTCCGGGCTGAGGTACGGCCCTTCAAGATGCAGACCGAGCGCCTGATTCGGATATTTTTCCAGATAGGTACGCATCACGCTGATACCGTGTTTCATGTAGTCATCGCTACAGGTGATCAGCGTCGGTAAGAAACTGGTACAGCCCGATTTTTCATTGGCTTTCTGCATGATTTCTAACGTTTCCACGGAAATCGCTTCCAGTGAATCGTTGAACTGCACGCCGCCACAACCGTTCAGTTGCAGATCGATAAATCCGGGGGCAAGAATGGCGCCGTCCAGACTGCGGGTTTCCACATTCGCCGGCAATTCACTCACCGGGCAGACACGTTCGATTTTGCCATCCGCAATCACTACCGCGTGGTTATCCAGAACGTCATGACCGGTATAAACCCGGCAGTTCACTAATGCGTACATCATGCCCCCATTCCCCTTTATCCTTTGAGCCGCAGCGGCGTTGGCTACCTTTACTCACTCCGGTCACTTACTTCAGTAAGCTCGCGGAGATTCGTTCAGTTGCCGCCTTGCTGCAACTCAAATGCTTTCGGGGACTCAGTTAATTAAAGATTTTTCATATTTTCCGCTTCTAACTCGCGGAAATATTTAACAGTTTTGACTTTCAGTTCCATGGTGGACGGTTCGTCGCACACCATAACGGCTTTTGCGTGCAATTGCAGGCAACTGATGGTCCACATGTGGTTGATATTGCCTTCTACCGCCGCTTCCAGCGCCTGCGCTTTCGCGTGGCCGGTCACCAGAATCATCACTTCTTCTGCGTCCAGCAGCGTGCCCACGCCAACGGTCAGGGCGTATTTTGGCACCTGGGAGACATCGTTGTCGAAGAAACGTGAGTTCGCGATGCGGGTTTCATGCGTCAGGGTTTTGATGCGGGTGCGGGAAGCCAGAGAAGACGCCGGTTCGTTGAATGCGATATGACCGTCGTTGCCCACGCCACCCATGAACAGGTGAATTTTGCCGTAAGACTTAATTTTTGCTTCGTACTGGCGGCATTCTTCGTTGACGTCTGGCGCATTACCATTCAGCAGATTGATGTTTTCGCGTGGAATATCAACGTGGTCAAAGAAGTTTTTGTACATGAAGGTATGATAGCTCTCAGGGTGTTCCTGCGGCAGACCAACATATTCATCCATATTGAAGGTAACAACGTGCTTAAAGCTAACCTGGCCTGCTTTATGCATGGCGATTAAATGTTTATACGCTTCGAGCGGGGTACCACCGGTAGGTAAGCCCAGAACAAACGGGCGGTCGGCAGTGGGTTTGAAAGCATTGATACGTTCAACGATATGACGTGCAGCCCATTTGCCAACTTCAGTGGTGGTGTTTAAAGGAATAAGTCTCATCACATACCTCTAGTTTTTCAGAATATTGAATATACTGTTGATATCCTTTGTTCTTGACGTTGCAGGGGCGTTGGCTGCTCTCGCTCACCCGGATCACTTACCTGTGTAAGCTCATCGGGATCCACTCGATTGCCGCCTTCCTGCAAGGTCAGGGACTGCGGATATCCGTAGTCAAAGCAAAAACGAAGTTCGTCGGTTCAAAGGCGGTCTTGTTAAGCGTAAACCACCGCAGCGGTTTATGACTGGCACAATGCCGTCTGGATTTTTTTAATGATAAAATAAGTTTGGTGTCTTGACCAGTGTAATGGCATGTTATGACCTCTTTTTGGTGACGATTCTCACAAAAAGAGAGGTTTTAATTTGCGATACGAAATAATCTTTTTACACTCGCAATCGCAGTTGGTTAAATCGGAACGGTAAATGTAAAAGGTAGTAAACATACTAATTAAACTACTTAGGTGATTCGCTTACGGGCGAGTAGGGGGAATGTTGAATATACTGAGTTATTTACAAAAGATTGGCCGGGCATTGATGGTGCCAGTCGCTACGTTGCCAGCCGCCGCCATTCTTATGGGTGTCGGTTATTGGATCGACCCTGTGGGCTGGGGTGGAGACAATGCACTGGCGGCATTTTTCATTAAATCGGGTTCCGCTATCATCGAAAACATGTCCGTACTGTTTGCGATCGGTGTGGCGTATGGCATGTCCAAAGACAAAGACGGTGCGGCTGCACTGACCGGTTTTGTCGGTTTCCTGGTGCTGACCACGCTGTGTTCGCCAGCAGCCGTGTCAATGATTCAGAAGATCCCGTTAGACCAGGTGCCGGCGGCATTTGGTAAAATCAATAACCAGTTCGTCGGTATCTTAGTCGGTATCATTTCCGCTGAGTTGTACAACCGCTTCAGCCACGTTGAGTTGCCGAAAGCGTTGTCTTTCTTCAGCGGTCGTCGTCTGGTGCCGATCCTCACCTCTTTCCTGATGATCATCGTTGCCTTCATTCTGATGTATGTCTGGCCTCTGATCTTCAACGGTCTGGTGACCTTCGGTGAGCACATCCAGCAACTCGGTTCTGCCGGTGCCGGTATCTATGCTTTCTTCAACCGTTTACTGATCCCGGTCGGTCTGCATCACGCCCTGAACTCCGTGTTCTGGTTTGACGTGGCAGGCATTAACGACATCCCTAACTTCCTTGGCGGCCAGGAATCTATCCAGGCAGGTAAAGCGGTTGTGGGTATCACCGGTCGTTATCAGGCGGGCTTCTTCCCGATCATGATGTTCGGTCTTCCGGGTGCGGCGCTGGCGATTTACCACTGCGCACGTCCTGAAAACAAGGCAAAAGTTGCCGGTATCATGATGGCTGCCGCTTTCGCTTCCTTCTTCACGGGTATCACCGAACCGCTGGAATTCTCCTTCATGTTCGTTGCGCCGGTTCTGTATGTTATCCACGCCGTGCTGACCGGTATTTCGGTCTTCATCGCCGCAAGCATGCACTGGATTGCCGGTTTCGGCTTCAGCGCAGGTTTGGTGGATATGGTGCTGTCTTCCCGTAACCCGCTGGCGACTCACTGGTACATGCTGATCCCTCAGGGTCTGGTGTTCTTCGTGATTTACTATGTGGTGTTCCGTTTCACCATTCAGAAATTCAACCTGCTGACGCCGGGTCGTGAGCTGGCGGTTGCCGGTGACGAAACTGACGGTTATGACGTTGATGTGGAATCTGCGGGCAATAAAGGCGACGAAACGGTTGCTCTGGCACGTCGTTATATCAGTGCCATCGGCGGTTCAGAAAACCTCACCGGTATTGATGCCTGTATCACCCGCCTGCGCCTGAACGTGAAAGACTCCGCGCTGGTGAATGACGGGTTGGCAAAACGTCTGGGTGCTTCAGGGGTTATCCGCCTGAACAAGCAAAGCGTGCAGGTGATTGTCGGTACCCGTGCTGAAATCATTGCCGGTGCGATGCGCACGGCACTGAATGCAGGCCCGATTGCTGCGGCTACTGCGACGCCGGCTGCGCCAGTGTCTGAAATCAAGCCTCAGGCTGTACCCAACAGCGTGAAAACCGTGGCAGAAACGCTGGTATCGCCGGTCACCGGTGACATCGTGGCGCTGGATCAGGTCCCTGATGAAGCCTTTGCCAGCAAAGCGGTGGGTGATGGCGTGGCCATTCGTCCGACGGATAAAATCGTGGTAGCGCCTGCTGCCGGTACCGTGGTGAAAATCTTCAATACCAATCACGCGTTCTGCCTGGAAACCACTTCCGGTGCTGAAATCGTGGTGCATATGGGGATTGATACCGTTGCGCTGAACGGTCAGGGCTTTACCCGCCTGGTCGAAGAAGGGGCCACGGTCACTGCCGGACAGCCTGTTCTCGAGCTGGATCTGGATTACCTGAACGCTCACGCGCGTTCAATGATCAGCCCTGTTGTGGTCAGCAATATTGATGATTACACCGGTGTGACTGCGCTGGCCAGCGGTTCTGTGGTCGCCGGTCAGAGCAAACTGTTCGACATTCAGGGCAAATAACGTCTCTGAACGGCTGACAGTGAAAAGTCCCCTGACGGGAAGAGAGCGATCTCTTCCCGTTTTTTATTGTTTCAGAACAGACGGCACAGAGATAACCACGATTTTATGCAACTAACGGTTGTTTCCCGACGTGGCTTGTTGGAACATAAGCGGTTATCCGTAGAGTCAATGTTGCGTAGAGGAATTGCACAATGAGTGAGGCTGAAGCCCGCCCAACAAATTTTATCCGTCAGATTATTGATGAAGATCTGGCGACCGGGAAACACAATACCGTTCATACCCGTTTCCCGCCTGAGCCAAATGGCTATCTGCATATCGGTCATGCGAAATCTATCTGCCTGAACTTCGGCATTGCGCAAGACTATCAGGGGCAGTGCAACCTGCGTTTTGACGATACCAACCCGGCAAAAGAAGACATCGAATTCGTTGAGTCGATCAAACACGACGTCCAGTGGTTAGGTTTCGACTGGAGCGGTGATATTCACTACTCTTCAGACTATTTTGATCAACTGCACGCTTATGCGCTGGAACTGATCAACAAAGGTCTGGCGTACGTTGACGAACTGTCACCGGATCAGATCCGTGAATACCGCGGCTCGCTGACGTCTCCGGGCAAAAACAGCCCGTACCGTGACCGTTCAGTGGAAGAGAACATCGCGCTGTTTGAGAAAATGCGTAACGGTGAATTTGCCGAAGGCGCTGCCTGTCTGCGTGCAAAAATCGATATGGCGTCGCCTTTCTTCGTGATGCGCGATCCGGTTCTGTACCGTATTAAGTTTGCAGAACACCACCAGACCGGCAAAAAATGGTGCATCTATCCGATGTACGATTTCACCCACTGCATTTCCGATGCGCTGGAAGGGATCACCCATTCGCTGTGTACGCTGGAATTCCAGGACAACCGTCGTCTGTACGACTGGGTTCTGGATAACATCTCCATTCCATGCCACCCGCGTCAGTACGAGTTCTCCCGTCTGAATCTCGAGTACTCCATCATGTCTAAGCGTAAGCTGAACCAGCTGGTGACCGAGAAGATTGTGGAAGGCTGGGACGACCCGCGTATGCCGACCGTTTCAGGTCTGCGTCGTCGTGGTTACACCGCTGCGTCTATCCGTGAATTCTGCCGTCGTATCGGCGTCACCAAGCAAGATAACAACGTCGAAATGATGGCGCTGGAATCCTGTATCCGTGACGATCTGAACGAAAATGCACCGCGCGCCATGGCGGTGATCAACCCGGTTAAAGTGATCATTGAAAACTTTACCGGTGATGACGTGCAGAGGGTGAAAATGCCGAACCACCCGAGCAAACCGGAAATGGGCACCCGCGAAGTGCCATTTACCCGTGAGATTTATATCGATCAGGCAGATTTCCGCGAAGAAGCGAACAAGCAATACAAGCGTCTGGTGCTCGGCAAAGAAGTGCGTCTGCGCAATGCGTATGTGATCAAAGCAGAACGTATCGAGAAAGATGCAGAAGGCAATATCACCACGATCTTCTGTTCTTACGATATCGATACACTGAGCAAAGATCCTGCCGATGGCCGCAAGGTGAAAGGCGTGATCCACTGGGTTTCGGCGTCAGAAGGCAAACCGGCGGAGTTCCGCCTGTATGACCGTCTGTTCAGCGTCGCCAACCCGGGTCAGGCAGAAGATTTCCTGACCACCATCAACCCGGAATCTCTGGTGATTTCCCACGGTTTCGTGGAGCCATCACTGGTGGCTGCACAGGCTGAAATCAGCCTGCAGTTCGAGCGTGAAGGTTACTTCTGCGCCGACAGCCGCTACTCAAGAGCTGAACATCTGGTGTTTAACCGTACCGTTGGCCTGCGTGATACCTGGGAAAGCAAACCCGTCGTGTAAGCCTTCAGTGTCAGATGATAAAACGCAGCTCCGGCTGCGTTTTTTTTTGCCTGTGATAATCGTAATGGGTTTTGTTTCTCGTCGCGAATTAATGTATTTCCTATGCTTGCTTTTTAAACGATACGGCGCGAGCTGTTGTATTGCTGAAACGTTTAAACTGTAAGGTTATTTTATTTAATTGCTTGTTTTCGTTATTTATTTAGTTAATCCACTGCTTTAATTCTTTCCTGAGACCCTCTGTAACACTTTTTCATCTTTATGTGCACTTTGTCATATTTCGGCGATCAATGATGAATTACTCATTGATAATTCGCGTCGCGAAAAATACTCTAAACCTGTTTTATACGGTTACGCCTCTGGCGGCCGCTTTTTATACCCGTTTGGGTTTTGCTCGTTTTTTTAGTCAACATGAGGAATCTCTATGCACAAGCACCGTAACAGGGGCAGGGGATCGGCTTACCTGAAACCTGCGATATATTCCCTGGCCGGCACCCTACTGGGTGGCGGAATGATGTTCGCTGAAGATGCCAACGCGGCAGGCTTTATTGATGATTCGACACTGACCGGCGGCGTGTATTACTGGCAGCGTCAACGTGACCGCAAGGACATGGATCCGGCGAGTGACAGCTACAAAGACTATACAACCAACCTTTCCCATTCTACCGCTAACCTGAACCTCGACTTTTCTTCCGGCTATGCCTGGGACATGTTCGGTATTGATATCGCCGCTTTCACGGCAATTGAAATGGCCGAAAGCAGCGAGAGCGGACACCCCAACGAAATCGCCTTCTCCAACAGCAACCGCGCGTACGACGAAGACTATTCCGGCGATAAAAGCGGCATCAGCCTGTATAAGGCCGCCGGAAAATTCAAATACGGCGGATTCTGGGGACATGCGGGTTACATTCAGCCCACCGGACAAACGCTGATCGCGCCACACTGGAGCTTTATGCCGGGAACCTATCGCGGTGCGGAAGCCGGATATAAACATGATTTCGGTGATCCGGGTGAGCTGAGCTTCTCCTACATGTGGACCGACGAATACAAATCCCCGTGGCATCTGGAAATGGATGATTTCCGCCAGAATGACAAAAAGACCGGCGTTTCTTATCTTCACTCGGTCGGGGCGAAATACGATTTTAAAAATGATTTCGTGCTGGAAGGCGCATTTGGTCAGGCTGAAAGTTATGTTGATCAGTACTTTGCCAAGGCCTCTTACAAAATTGATCTGATGGGCAATCCGCTGACCACCAGCTATCAGTTCTATGGTGCAGAAGATCGCATCAGTGACAAGAATGATCCGAACAGTCTGTATGACGGACTGGCATGGCTGCAGGCGCTGACTTTCGGCTATACCACCGGTCAGTTTAACTGGCGTCTGGAAGGGACGATGGTGAAGGCCGAAGGGAATCAGGGTTACTTCCTGCAACGTATGACCCCGACCTATTCCTCTTCAAACGGTCGTCTTGACGTGTGGTGGGATAACCGTTCTGACTTCAACGCCAACGGTGAGAAAGCCGTGTATGCCGGCGTGCTTTATGATCTGGCGAAATGGGATCTGCCGGGCTTCGCGGTCGGTGGTTCGTACGTCTATGCGTGGGATGCCAAACCGAGCACCAATGCGGCCTACGATCAGAGCCAGCGCCTGAAAGAAAGCGCCTGGAGTCTGGATGCGCTGTATACCATTCAGGAAGGGCGCGCCAAAGGGACGCTGTTCAAACTGCATTACACCCAATACGACAACCACTCTGATCTTCCGAGCTGGAGTGGCGGGTACGGCAACATATTCCAGGATGAAAAAGACGTGAAATTCATTGTCATCGCTCCATTCACTATTTTCTGAGGTCGTTATGTCGATGAATAAATTACTGATGATTGTGATGTCGTCCGTGCTTCTGGCCGGTTGTGCACCTACCGCTGATCAGGCAGAAATCTCCAAAACGCGGGAAGATTACCGGACCTGTATCAATACGGCGGAAGGCGATGCGGACAAACTGGCATCCTGTCAGGTGATGCTCAACAAGCTGAAACAGGAAAAAGCACACCAGCAATTTGCAGAACAGGAGACAGTGCGCGTGGTGGATTATCAGCGCTGCCTTACCGCCCGTAAAACCGGAAACGGTCAGGCCTTTGCCGCCGATTGCGGGAAAATCTGGCAGGAAATCAGAGCGAATAACGCACCGGAAAAGTAACTCAACACCAGAACACGGATGCAGAAATCAAAACCCCGGCTTGCCGGGGTTTTTTGCCTCTGCCCTCTGCCAGATTGCAGACATAAAAAAACCGCTTTTCAGCGGTTAATTTAGTCAAAGCCCGTGCAGATTACAGCGCAGGTTTATCGTTATGCAAAGAGTCATCTTCACGGCAGTCGCCTGCTTCACAGTGACCGTACAGATACAGACTGTGGTTGGTCAGTTTGATGCCATGTTTCTTAGCAATCTCACGCTGACGACCTTCAATATATTCGTCACGGAATTCAATCACACGGCCACAATCCAGACAGATCAGGTGGTCATGGTGATGTTGCTGGGTCAGTTCGAATACGGACTTGCCGCCTTCGAAGTTATGACGGGTGACAATACCGGCGTCGTCAAACTGGTTCAGAACGCGGTAAACCGTCGCCAGGCCAATTTCTTCACCCATATCAATCAGTTGCTTGTAAAGATCTTCCGCACTAACGTGATGACCTTCCGGCGCTTGCAGCACTTCCAGGATTTTGAGGCGCGGAAGCGTGACTTTTAAGCCGGCTTTCTTCAGTGCGGTGTTGTTGTCAGTCATGCGGATTCAGTCCTGTTACTATGTGCTAATCAAGTTGAGGCATGCAGCCTGTGGCATCGGCGGCACAAAATTATTCGTATAGTCTCTTCGTTTAACGCAAATGTGCCAATTCTCGTCAACGACAGCCTGTTAATAAAGATCACAAAGTGCCGGTCACATTTGGAATGCAACGACTTGATCGATAGAAAAAACAGATGAACTCAGTGTACCTTGATACGACTGAAAGTTACAATTTTGTAGCAGTTAAATTGTTAATTTCAGTAATAGTTTGGCCCTTCAATTGTAGAATAAATCCTCAGGGCCAACAGGGTTTTTAGCCAATAATTTCAGAAAGGCTGAGTTCTTCTGTGATCTGTTTTACCCAGGCATCAACACGTTCGTTGGTCAGTTCTGGCTGACGGTCTTCGTCAATTGCCAGCCCAATGAAGTGCTTATCGTCTGCCAGGCCTTTGGATGCTTCGAAGTGGTAACCTTCGGTTGGCCAGTGACCGACAATCACCGCGCCGCGTGGCTCAATGATGTCGCGCACGGTACCCAGTGCATCGCAGAAATATTCGGCATAGTCTTCCTGATCGCCACAACCAAACAGCGCGACCAACTTACCTTCGAAATCTATCTCTTCCAGCGTTGGGAAAAAGTCGTCCCAGTCACACTGCGCTTCACCGTAATACCAGGTTGGAATGCCGATCAGCAAAATATCGAATTTTTCCAGATCCTCTTTGCTGCTCTTCGCAATGTCATGCACCTCTGCAACATCTTTACCCAATTGCTTCTGGATCATTTTTGCGATGTTTTCGGTGTTACCTGTATCGGATCCAAAGAAGATACCTACAACGGCCATAAGATTACCTAACCTCTTGTTCTAAATGAAGTGCCCTGCATCGCAGGCAATAATAATGCAGATGATAGCAAACTCGCGAGGCGGAGAATATGCTTCCGGCCGCCTTCTTGACTGGGAAATAAGTTTATCGGGCAATATTTTAAAGTGTTATCGCCTTTGTGTGTTTTCCAAAACCGCCAATAAACCTCAAACTTATTGAGGTTAAAAGCAAAGTTGAGAAATAAGTCGACACAATACTAAATTTCGAGCACATCCCGCCGATAGATGATGCGAGAGCAATCTCAACATAATAAAGAAATCGATGCCCGGAGAGGTGTTCAAACATGTCCTGGGGCACTTGCCTGCTGGTTACCTGTCTTGATTCTCCGCATCCCCGTCAATCCTCAGACCAGAAACAGTCCTGTTTCGAGAGAGGCATATCGTGCAGTTTTTAAAAAATATCACCATCAGGGCCGCATTATTAACGATTCTTGGCATCTTCTGCGTCATGTGGGCCGGTGTTTCCCTTTACACCGTCTCCTCACTTGACACGCTGACGCAAAATACCAAAAACAGTACCGAGCTGGTCAACAATATGGCGCTGATCAACAAAGGTAATGATCAGTATTTTCGTACCGTGACGCGCCTGAGCCGCGCCGTCGCACAGCTTCAGGCCGACCCATCAAAAGGGCCGGAAATTTTTGATACCGCGAAACAATCCCTCGACGGACTGACGCAGGCGCTGGCCAGTTTTAAAACAGCGCCGCATCCAGGTCTGGAAGAAGCCGCCGTTCAGGAACTGAGCACTAACTGGGACAACCTGATCACGCAGGGCGTCACGCCGTTATTTGCCGCCGCGAGCAGCAAGGATATCGGGACTTATAACCAGCTCGCCAATTCAACCGTCCCTGCGCTGAGCCGCAGCTTTGGCGCGTCCATGGAAAACGTCAGCGGCCAGATCGCCGTTGATTTCGATGCGGCGCAACGTCAATCGACCCATCTGACCTCCATCGGCAAAGTGATTTTGCTGACGGCGTTTGGTATCGGGCTGGTGATTTTACTCCTGACCGACCGTTATCTGGTGATGGCGCTGGTGAGACCACTGGATCAAATCCGCGACCATTTCGCGGTGATCGCCAGCGGCGACCTGACGCATTATCTGGAAGAGTTCGGTAAAAACTGTGCCGGTAAGCTGATCCCGTTGCTGAACTTAATGCAGCTGAGTCTGGTGAATACCGTCCAAACCATCCGTAACTGTACCAACCACATTTATCAGGGCGCGTCAGAGATTTCAGCCGGTAACAACGATCTGTCTTCCCGTACAGAAGAACAGGCCTCGGCGCTGGAAGAAACCGCCGCCAGCATGGAAGAACTGACCGCTACCGTGAAACACAATGCCGATAACGCGCATCACGCCAGCCAGCTGGTGATTGAAGCCTCCGGTACCGCGCAGCGCGGCGGGAATATCGTCGCGGATGTGGTCAGCACCATGAAAGACATCTCCGGCAGCTCGAAGAAAATTGCCGAAATCACGTCGGTCATTAACAGCATCGCTTTCCAGACCAACATTCTGGCGCTGAACGCCGCGGTTGAAGCCGCGCGTGCGGGCGAGCAGGGACGGGGTTTTGCGGTGGTCGCCAGCGAAGTGCGCAATCTGGCACAGCGCAGTGCGCAGGCGGCGAAGGAAATCGAGCAGCTGATCAGCGAATCGGTTTCCCGCGTCGACAGCGGTTCGCGGCTGGTTGAAAACGCCGGTCAGACCATGAATGAAGTGGTGCGTTCCATTACGCACGTCACCGATATCATGGCGGAAATCGCGTCTGCGTCTGATGAACAAAGCAAAGGCATCAGCCAGGTGGCGGTGGCCGTCACTGAAATGGACAGCGTGACGCAGCAGAACGCCGCGCTGGTGGAACAGGCATCGCAGGCTGCGGTTTCGCTGGAAGAACAGGCGTCATTGCTGAACAACGCCGTCGCCACGTTCAAGCTGAAAGACAGCGTGACCAGCGTCGGATCGCGTCCGGCGAAGTCAATTTCCGCGCCATTACTGCGTCCGGATACCGGCATGCTTTCGGCGAAAAGTGCTGAAAACTGGGAAACGTTCTGAGGGGGAAGAAAAGCGTTAGCGTGGAATAGTTAAGAAAAAACAAACGGGTAGCCTGAGAGGGTTACCCGTTTTCAATCAGCCTTCATGACCGTTAAGATGCGACAGCAGCATCTCTTCAATCAATTCGCTACGACTGATATTGCGTTCTTCTGCCAGCTTATTGAGCATATCAACAGCATCGGCGTTCATTTTCAGCTCCACGCGACGCAGGCCGCTCGCTTTATCGCGGCGTAACTGGTTGCGCTTATTGATCCTGAGCTGTTCATCACGGGATAGCGGATTTGTTTTTGGACGCCCAGGACGGCGGTCATCTGCGAACAGATCAATCGTCGTGCGATCCAGTTGTTCTTTTGCCATAGGTAGCGGTACAACCAGGGAAGTTTTTACATCGGAAAACGGCAAGCCGGTTCCTGACGAGCGTTTCACACATTTCGGGCTAAGAAACCCTGACCCAATTTACCCCCCGCGACTCACAGTGAGTAAAACGGGGTGGCAAAATTATAGCGCGCAATCATACACTGGCGCGCCTGGGGTTCACAACGCCTGATTGCCCTGATTTCATGATAACTTCCTAAGTTGTGCAGACTTTTTGCACAATTTATCCCCAGGATGTTAAACCTCAGGCTGCATCGATGAAACGATGCACAGCGCGCAGCACCGCATCGGGTTTTTCGGCGTGCACCCAATGACCCGCTCCCGCCACCACATGCGCTTTGGCCTGCGGGAACTGGCGGGCAATCGCATCGCGATATTCATCCTGCACATACGGCGATAAACCGCCACGGATAAACAGCGCCGGATGATCCCACGGTGGCACCTCTTCCCAGCCGGTAATGGTGTCGTATTCGCTCAGCAGCACCGGCACGTTGAAACGCCATTCTCCCTGCTGGAACGATTTCAGCAGGAACTGGATCACGCCGTCTTCCTTTATATACTTACGCATACACTCAGTGGCCGAGGTGCGGTCGCGGAGTCCGGCGTCGGTTACCGCGTTAATTGCCGCAAAAATCTCATCATGACGGCGCACGTGGTAATCCACCGGCGCGACATCAATGGCGATCAGCTTTTCGATGCGATCAGGGATCAGCGCCGTCAGCGCCATTGCCGCTTTTCCGCCCATTGAGTGACCGATAACGATGATTTTTTGGAAACCCACCTCATCCAGCGTTTCCACTAAATCCTGCGCCATGGCGGCATAAGACATCTCGCCGGCGCGTCCTGACTGACCGTGATTACGCAAATCCACCTGTAACACGTTATGCTGTTTTCTCAGGTCGCGGGCCAGAATGCCCAGATTATCGAGGGTGCCGAACAGGCCGTGGATCAGTAAAACCGGCAGGGCGGTGCTGCCGGCGACGTCAGCTTCTTGCAGGCGATAATGTAATTTCATAGCGAAGTTCATACAGATAAACAATCTCATTAGGTTATCATGACTTGCGGATAATTTTTGAAAACAGAAAGTGTCTGCCAGATGCCAGAGCGGGATTTGTCTATCAGGAAGCCGGCGGGTTGATGTCAGCATGCAGCAAAATCGGGAAGTTGTCTGGATTTTGCTTCGCGGCGCAATTCCTCTGTTTGTTACTGCGTAGAAATTTGTATAATCCTTTTGAATGAATTAAGTAGAAAAACAGTACTGGATAAAGATGAAAACTATTGAGGTTGACGAAGAACTCTACCGCTATATTGCCAGCCATACGCAAGCAATCGGTGAAAGCGCGTCTGATATTTTACGCCGTATGTTGAAGTTTACTGCCGGTCAGACCGCTCCTGCCGCGCCAGTGACCCCTTCTGTTATCGCCGGCACTGTCGCGCAGGAAAAACCTGCCGCCGCCGCAGCGCCGACGTCGCGTGATAAAGTCCGCGCCGTCCGTGAACTGCTGCTGTCCGATGAATACGCAGAACAAAGCAAAGCGGTGAACCGCTTTATGCTGATCCTGTCGACCTTGTATACCCTCAACCCGAAAGAATTTGCGACGGCGACCGACTCTCTGACCGGCCGCACGCGGACCTATTTTGCCGGTGACCAGCAAACCCTGCTGCAAAACGGCATTCATACCAAGCCTAAACACGTTCCCGGAACGCCGTATTGGGTTATTACGAATACCAACACAGGTCGCAAACGCAGCATGATCGAACACATCATGCAGCTCATGCAGTTCCCGGCGGAACTGACTGACAAAGTGTGCGGCACCCTCTAAATTTCAGCGTAAGGGAGAAGCGCCAGTGGCTAATCACCCCCGTGCAGGGCAACCTGCTCAGCAAAGCGATTTGATCAATGTGGCGCAGTTAACGTCACAGTATTACGTTCTGCAACCGGATCCGGCTAACACTGCACACGCGGTGAAATTCGGCACGTCCGGCCATCGCGGTAGTTCGTTGCGTCACAGCTTTAATGAAGCGCACATCCTGGCGATTGCTCAGGCAATTGCTGAAGTGCGTAAAGAGCAGGGCACCACCGGCCCGTGCTACGTGGGTAAAGATACCCATGCGCTGTCCGAACCGGCATTTATCTCTGTGCTGGAAGTGCTGACCGCCAATGGCGTGGATGTCATTGTTCAGGAAGACAACGGATTCACGCCGACACCGGCCGTGTCTCACGCCATCCTGACCCACAACCGCAACGGCGGCGCGCTGGCAGATGGCATCGTCATCACGCCTTCGCACAACCCGCCGGAAGATGGCGGCATCAAATATAACCCGACCAACGGCGGCCCGGCAGATACCAATCTGACCTCGGTAATCGAGAAGCGTGCTAACGCATTGCTGGCGGCTAAGCTTTCCGGTGTGAAACGTCAGTCTCTCGATCAGGCGTGGAAAAGCGGCCATCTGGTGGCGAAAGATCTGGTGCAGCCATTTATCGAAGGGCTGACCGATATCGTGGATATGGCCGCGATTCAGAAAGCCGGTCTGAAACTGGGTGTGGATCCGCTCGGCGGTTCCGGTATCGAATACTGGAAGCGTATCGCGGAACATTACAAACTGGATCTGACGCTGGTGAACGATGAAGTCGATCAGACTTTCCGTTTCATGCATCTCGACCACGACGGCGTGATCCGCATGGACTGCTCGTCTGAATCGGCGATGGCCGGTCTGCTGGCCCTGCGTGATAAGTTCGATCTGGCTTTCGCTAACGACCCGGATTATGACCGCCACGGTATCGTGACACCTGCCGGTCTGATGAACCCGAACCATTATCTGGCGGTGGCGATTCAGTACCTGTTCCAGCACCGTCCGCAGTGGGGCAAAGACGTTGCCGTCGGTAAGACGCTGGTTTCCAGTGCGATGATCGACCGCGTGGTGGAAGATTTGGGCCGTAAGCTGGTGGAAGTGCCGGTCGGTTTCAAATGGTTCGTTGACGGTCTGTTTGACGGCAGCTTCGGTTTTGGTGGCGAAGAAAGTGCCGGGGCTTCATTCCTGCGTTTCGACGGCACACCGTGGTCAACCGACAAAGACGGCATCATCATGTGTCTGCTGGCCGCGGAAATCACCGCCGTCACCGGCAAGAATCCGCAGGAACATTACAACGAGCTGGCGGCCCGCTTTGGCGCACCAAGCTACAACCGTATTCAGGCGCCTGCGACGCACGCACAGAAAGCCGCTCTGTCTAAACTTTCTCCTGAACAGGTGAAAGCAGACACCCTGGCCGGTGACCCGATCACCGCCCGCCTGACCAACGCGCCGGGTAACGGTGCGTCCATTGGCGGTCTGAAAGTGATGACCAAAAACGGCTGGTTTGCGGCACGTCCGTCCGGCACAGAAGAAGCCTACAAAATCTATTGTGAAAGCTTCCTCGGTGCTGAACACCGTGAACAAATCGAGAAAGAAGCGGTAGAAATCGTCAGCAAAGTCCTTGCCGACGCGAAATAAGCTGTTTTCTTCTTCACATCAAAGGCGCTGATTATTCAGCGCTTTTTTTTTGCCCGTTTCTTGCCGGAAGTTCAGATGTTAATAAAGATATATCTAAATGCGTTTTTCCGCTTGCCAGTTTCTGAAAACCGATCTAGTTTAGATATATCGAAATAATTCGATATATCTAAATAGGGCATACAATATGTTTAGCAAAATGTTTGAAGGCCGCCATCGCGGTCACGGTAGCCGGGAAGAAGGGCATCGCGGTCATTGCCGTCATGAATCTGATGTTGGTGATCACAGCGAGCGCCATGCGTTACGTCGTGACGGCCGTCATCGCGGTGAAGAACGGGGAGAAGAAGGGCGCGAACGTCGCGGACGTGGCGAAGGTCGCCGTGGCGGGCGCGGTGAGCGGGGTGTACATCGTCTGTTTGAACACGGTGATTTACGCCGTGTGCTGCTGGCGCTGGTGGCGAAAAAACCGAGCCACGGTTATGAGCTGATCAAGGCCATCGAAGAAGCCTCTTCCGGTCTGTATGTGCCGAGTCCGGGCGTGATTTACCCGACGCTGACGCTGCTGGAAGAACAGGATTTCCTTGAGCCTGTCGCCACCGGCAATGGCCGCAAAAGTTATCAGATCACCGAAGCGGGCAAAGTGGAACTGGCGCAGCATCAGGCGGCGGTCGATGTGATTTTTGCCCGTCTGGCCGGCGCTCAGCGTCCGCGTGAAAACAACCTGGCGGAAGGCATTCATGAATCCATGCACCGCCTGCGCCACGCCCTGCGCGGCAACATGATGCGTGCGGATTTAACGCCGGAGCAGGTGGTGCGTGTGAATGCGATTTTGCAGCAGGCGGCTGAAAGCCTGGAAGCCGAATTTGGCGAAGCCAGACCGGAAGCTGACGAACCTAAGGCATAAAACGATAGCCCACGCCGGTTTCCGTCAGTAAATGACGCGGCCGGGTGGCGTCGGCCTCCAGCTTCTGACGCAGATGCCCCATGTAAATGCGCAGATAATGGCTGTGTTCGACATAGTTCGGGCCCCAGACGTGGCTCAGTAACTGACGCTGAGTAATGACCTTGCCGCTGTTTGCCAGCAGTTCGGCCAGCAGGCGAAATTCAATCGGCGTCAGATGACAATCTTCCCCGTTCCGCTGTACGCGCCGGTTGATCAAATCCACCGTCACATCCGCAAACGTCACCAGCGGGCTTTCCTGCGAACTGCCCGCATGACGGCGCAGCGCCACGCGAACCCGCGCCAGCAGTTCACCGACGCCAAACGGCTTGGTGAGAAAATCATCGGCACCGGCATCCAGCGCAGCAATCTTGTCTTCCTCGCGGGTGCGTGCCGACAACACAATGATCGGGATGGCGCTCCAGTGGCGCAAATCGCGGATATACGTCAGGCCGTCACCGTCCGGTAAACCGAGATCGAGAATAATCAGATCCGGTTTACGGGTTCCGGCCTCAATCAGCCCGCGTTGCAGCGTCTCGCTTTCAAACACCCGCAAGCCTTCCGCCTCCAGTGCCGTGCGCACAAAGCGGCGGATTTCTTTTTCATCTTCAACAATTAAAATATTTACCGGGGATGCGCTCACGATGCCTCGTTGATGTCTGATTCCATGTCACTTTCCATCTCCGGCAACGCCTCGAGCGGCAACCTGAAACGAAAACGCGCACCGCCGTCGGGGCCATTTTCCGCCCAGATCCGCCCGTCGTGCACCTCAATAATGGCACGACAAATCGCTAATCCCAACCCCACGCCGGGAATGGCGGATTCTTTATTGCCACGGGCGAATTTTTCAAAAATAGTCTGTTCAGCACCGGCCGGAATACCGGGGCCGTTATCCCAGACTTCAATCTCCAGCCACTCATCCAGCGGAGTGGCTTTGATGCCAATCGTCGCGCCGGTACCGGCATACTTATGGGCATTTTCCAGCAGATTGATCAGCACCCGTTCGATCAGACTGGCATCGCAATTGACCAGCACCATTTCTTTCGGCAAATCGATCTGAATATTGTCGTGCGCCAGCACCGGTTCCAGCATCCGCAGCGCGCTGCCGGTGATTTCTTCCACCGACTGCCACTCCTTGCGCAGGTTAAATCCGCCGGACTGAATGCGCGCCATATCCAGCAAATTGTTCACCAGCCGCGTGGTGCTCAGCACCTGCTGGCGGATCTGACTGGCCTGCGGCGCGTGCTTCGAGCCTTCCGATGCCAGATCCAGCGTCAGGATTTCCGCCTGCCCGAACAGCACCGTCAGCGGCGTGCGTAAATCGTGGGACAGCGCGGAGAGCAGCGAGTTACGCAGTTGCTCGCGCTCGGTTTCCAGCCGCGCCGTTTCTGCGCGGGCGGCCAGATGCAGACGCTCCAGCGCATTGGCAATCAGCACGGTAAAGGTCTGCAACAGGCGTTGTTGTTCCGGCACCAGCAACTGGCGGATATTCGGCGGTTCGACCGCCAGCAGGCCGCGCGACTCTCCCGACGCCACCAGCGGCAGCAGCTGATACGGCACGCCGGGCAGGGTATCGGTGCCCGCACCGGCAGGCAGTTTCTTATCGAAACTCCAGCGGGCGATGGCGTCATCCACCACAATCGCCGTGATTTCACCGGCAGGTTGCGCCAGCTCGCCGTTTTCCTGCGGCAGCAAAATGGCGGTTTTGGCATTCAGGCTGGAAGAAATAAAGTGACGGCTGGTTTGCGCGATGGCTTCCGGCGTCAGCGACTGGCTCAGCCCTTTGGACATTTCATACAGATGCTGTGCGCGTTTTTCACGGTGACGGGCGATGCGCGCCTGATAACGTACCCCGGCGGTCAGATTGCCGATCAGAATGCCGACAATCAGCATCACGCCGAAGGTCACCAGATATTGCGCGTCTGTTACTGCCAGCGAGCCGCGTGGCTGCACGAAAAACAGATCAAAGCTGACGACGTTAATCACCGCCGCCAGCACCGACGGCCAGCGGCCATAAAACAGCGCAACGATCACCACGCCGAGCAGATACACCATCACCAGATTGGCCTGATCGAAAGTTGGCACCAGCCATTGCGACATCACGGTGATCACCGCACACAGCGCCACGGCCAGCGCACACCCCCACAACTGACGGCTGAAACGGTCGGCGAAGGTGCGGGAGTCCTGTTCTTTGCGCGGCGATGTCACCGGCGCATCTTCCAGTCCGACAACGATCAGATCGAGATCCGGCGCGATATCCGCCAGTTTATCGGCAAAACTGGCGCTGAACTTCCAGCGTTTTTCACGGCGGCGGCCGGTCATGATTTTGCCCAGACGATGTTCACGGGCGTAGCGCAAAATCGCCTGTTCTTCCTGCGGGTCGGATAACGTGGCGGTTTCCGCGCCCAGTTCCTGCGCCAGTTTCAGCGAATGCAAAATGGCGCGGCGCTGGCCTTCCGGCAGACGGTGCAGACGCGGAGTTTCCACATATACCGCGTGCCAGACGCAGCCGAGACGCGCGGCAAGCCGTGCGGCGACGCGAACCAGTTTTTCGTTACCGCTGCCGTGACCGATACACAGCAACAGCGCGTCGCGGGTATGCCAGACGCGGTTAACGCCCTGATCGTCGCGGTATTCGCGCATCTGGTCGTCAACGCGATCGGCGGTGCGGCGCAGGGAAAGTTCGCGAAGGGCAATCAGATTGCCTTTACGGAAGAAATGTTCGATAGCGCGTTCGGCCTGACCGGGGATGTAAACTTTGCCTTCTTTCAGGCGCTGACGCAGGGAGTCCGGCGGTAAATCCACCAGCACCACTTCGCTGGCATCATCAAACAGACGGTCGGGAACGGTTTCGCGAATAATGATGCCGGTGACGCCGCTGACCACATCGTTCAGGCTTTCCAGATGCTGAACATTCACGGTGGTAAACACGTCGATACCGGCATCGAGTAACTCTTCG
Organism: Rahnella victoriana; assembly: GCF_021276285.1. NCBI lineage: Bacteria > Pseudomonadati > Pseudomonadota > Gammaproteobacteria > Enterobacterales > Yersiniaceae > Rahnella > Rahnella victoriana. The sequence continues at coordinate 295,302 of NZ_CP089919.1, read as the reverse complement.
ACGTCCTGCCAGCGTTTCGGATGGCGCGAACCGGCGGCATTGCTGTGCGCCAGTTCATCCATCAGGATCAGGGCAGGGCGGCGGGCCAGCGCGGCGTCGAGGTCAAACTCCTGCACCTGACGGCCACGGTGGTGTATGCGTTTCGGAGGTAACAGAGAAAGCCCCGGCAGCAGCGCCTGCGTTTCCTGCCTTCCGTGGGTTTCCACCACGCCGACCAGCACGTCAAGGCCGGTGGCGCGCAGACGCTGTGCTTCCTGCAACATGGCAAAAGTTTTCCCGACGCCCGCACAGGCGCCGAAAAAGACTTTTAGTTGCCCGCGGGGCTTCTCATTAGCCAGCGCCAGCAGGCTGTCCGGATCGGGGCGATCGTCAGTCATATCATCCTTATTGAGCTTTCAGTTCATCCAGCGCCAGATTCAGCCCGAGCACGTTAACCACGTCCGGGCCGAGGAAACCAATCAGCGGCGATGATGTATTATCATCAATCAATTTATTCACTTGCGCCAGTGGCAGACCGCGCGCGGCTGCAATGCGCGGTGCCTGCCATTGCGCCGCGTCAACGGAAATCTGCGGATCCAGCCCGCTGCCGCTGGCGGTCACCAGATCCACCGGCACTGTCGCCGGGCTTTGCGGATTGGCTTTGCGCAGCGCCGCCACGCGGTCTTTTACCGCCTGATCCAATGCCGGATTACTGGCTGCCAGATTGCTCCCCGCCGATGCCAGCGGGTTATACGGTGAATCGGCGGTAACGGACGGGCGTCCCTGGAAATACTCATTGCGGGTAAAGTTCTGCCCGATCAGCTCAGAGCCAATCACCTTATTGCCGCTGTCTTTGATCAGCGACCCCATTGCCTGCGGGCGGAACACCAGCTCAGACACGCCGGTGGTCAGCAGCGGATACACCACGCCGGTTGCCAGCGTCAGCAGCACCGTCATCACCAGAGCCGGACGCACATAGGACATTTTTTTAACGGACATAATGGTCTTCCTCAACAATCAGCTCAGATGTAAAACGGTCAGGATCACGTCGATCAGCTTGATACCCGCAAACGGCACCAGCAGACCGCCTGCACCATAAATCCACAGGTTGCGGCGCAGCAGCGCGGCGGCACTCATGGCTTTATAGCTCACGCCTTTCAGCGCCAGCGGGATCAGGAACACAATCACCAGGGCGTTGAAAATGACCGCCGACATAATGGCCGACGACGGCGACGTCAGATGCATCACGTTCAGCGCATTCAGTTGCGGATAGGTCGCCGCAAACGCCGCCGGAATAATGGCGAAATACTTCGCCACGTCGTTGGCGATACTGAAAGTGGTCAGCGATCCGCGCGTCATCAGCATCTGTTTACCGATATGTACCACTTCAATCAGCTTGGTCGGGTTGGAATCGAGATCGACCATGTTCCCGGCTTCCTTCGCCGCCTGCGTCCCCGAGTTCATCGCCACCGCCACATCGGCCTGCGCCAGTGCGGGCGCATCGTTGGTGCCGTCGCCGGTCATGGCGACCAGCCGACCTTCCGACTGATACTGACGAATTAATGCCAGTTTGGCCTCCGGCGTGGCTTCTGCCAGAAAATCATCGACGCCCGCTTCGGCGGCGATGGCGGCAGCGGTCAGCCGGTTATCCCCGGTGATCATCACCGTTTTGATGCCCATTTTGCGCAGCTCGGCGAAACGTTCCTTGATGCCGCCTTTGACGATATCTTTCAGCTCGACCACGCCCAGCACTTTCGCGCCCTCGGCGACCACCAGCGGCGTGCCGCCTTTACGCGCCACGGTTTCCACCAGCCCATCGACAGCTTTCGGGAAGGTGCCGCCGTTGGATTCCACATGGCGGCGGATGGCGTCCACCGCACCTTTACGGATGCTGCGCTCACCGACGTTAACGCCGCTCATGCGGGTCTGCGCGGAGAAGGGGACGAAAGTCGCATTCAGCGAATGAATATCGCGTTCGCGCAGGTTAAAACGCTGCTTCGCCAGCACCACGATACTGCGGCCTTCCGGCGTTTCATCGGCCAGCGACGATAACTGCGCGGCATCGGCCAGTTCCTGTTCCGTCACCTGAGGCGCGGGCAGGAACTGCGATGCCTGACGGTTACCGAGCGTGATGGTGCCGGTTTTGTCGAGTAACAACACATCCACATCACCGGCAGCTTCCACCGCGCGGCCACTGGTGGCGATGACGTTGGCTTCCAGCATGCGGCTCATGCCTGCCACGCCGATGGCCGACAGCAAGCCCCCGATGGTGGTCGGGATCAGACACACCAGCAGCGCCACCAGTACGGTAATGGTGACCGGAATACCGGCGTGGCTGGCGTTAACGCTGAACAGCGAGAACGGATACAGCGTGGCCGTCGCCAGTACGAACACCAGCGTCAGGGCGACCAGCAAAATGGTCAGTGCCACTTCGTTTGGCGTCTTGCGGCGTTTCGCGCCTTCGACCATCGCAATCATACGGTCAAGGAAGGTATCGCCGGGGTTGGCTGAACACTCAACCACCAGCCAGTCGGACAACACGCGCGTCCCGCCGGTGACCGAGGAGAAGTCGCCGCCGGATTCGCGGATCACCGGTGCGGATTCGCCGGTAATGGCGCTTTCGTCCACCGATGCACCGCCGATCAGCACTTCGCCGTCGCACGGCACGGTATCGCCCGCTTCGATCAGCACGTAATCGCCTTTGCGCAGCGTATCGGCGGCGACTTTGATCACCGGCGATTCAGGGCGCGGTTCGTAGATTTTTTTCGCCCAGCTGGTTTTCTGCACGCCTTTCAGGCTCTGCGCCTGCGCCTTGCTGCGGCCTTCCGCCAGGGCTTCGGCAAAGTTGGCAAACAGCACGGTAAACCACAGCCACAGCGACACGCTGCCGGTAAACGCCGCGCTGCCGTCAGTGCGATGCATCAGGATCGCCAGCCAGATCAGCGTGGTCAGGATACTGCCCAGATACACCACGAACATCACCGGATTACGCCACTGAACGCGGGGATCCAGCTTTTTCACCGAATCCAGCAGGGCAGTGCGGATCAGGCGAGGTTCGAATAACGCACGTTGTTTACGACTCATTTTTTTCGTCTCTATATTCATCAGTTCAACGGGTTACGCAGCATTACTGTGCGGACCAGACCTGCAAATGTTCCGCGACCGGTCCCAGCGCCAGCGCCGGAATAAAGGTCAGCGCGCCGACCAGCAACACGGTGCCGACCAGCAGACCGATAAACAGCGGGCCGGAGGTGGGCAGGGTGCCGTTGCCTGCCTGCTGGCGCTTTTTCACCACCAGTGAACCGGCAATCGCCAGCACCGGAATAATCACCCCGAAGCGGCCGAAGAACATGCAGGCTGCCAGCAGCAGGTTGTAGAACGGTGTGTTGACGCTCAGCCCGGCAAAGGCGCTGCCGTTGTTATTGGCGGCGGAAGATACGGCGTACAGCACTTCACTGAAACCGTGTGCACCGGGGTTTAAAATCCCTGCACGACCGGCATCGGTGACCAGCGCCAGTGCGGTGCCGAGCAGCACCAGCGTCGGCGTGACCAGGATCGCCAGCGCCGTCATCTTCATGTCGTAAACGTCGATTTTCTTACCGAGATATTCCGGTGTGCGGCCTATCATAAGCCCGGCAATAAACACCGTCAGCAAGACGAACAGCAGCATGCCGTACAGGCCGGAACCCACGCCGCCGAACACCACCTCACCAATCTGCATCAGCCACATCGGCACCATGCCGCCCAGCGCGGTAAAGGAATCGTGCATGGCGTTGACTGCGCCGCACGAGGCCGCTGTCGTCACGACCGCATACATCGCCGAAGCCAGAATGCCGAAGCGGCTTTCCTTGCCTTCCATATTGAAATTGCTGCTGACGCCAGGCGCGGTGAAGTGCGGATTGCCTTTGAGTTCGGCGTACATCACCACCACCACGGACACCACAAAAATCACCGACATTGCCCAGACCAGCGCGTGACCCTGACGGTTGTCGCCGACCACACGGCCAAACGCAAAACACAGCGCGCACGGGATGATGAAAATCGCCAGCATCTGCACCATGTTGGTCAGTGCAGTCGGGTTCTCAAACGGATGCGCGGAGTTAGCGCCAAAGAAGCCGCCCCCGTTGGTGCCGAGCATTTTGATCGCTTCCTGCGAGGCCACCGGCCCCATCGGCAACGTCTGTTGCAGGCCTTCCAGCGTGGTGATGTGCTGATAGGCTTCGAAGTTTTGCAGCACGCCCTGACTGACGAAAAACAGCGCCAGCAGAAACGCGACCGGCAAAAGCAGATACAGCGTAATGCGCCATAAATCCGTCCAGGCGTTGCCGATGGTTTGCGCCGAAGGACGCGCAAATGCCCGGATCAGCGCAAAGGCAACGGCGATACCGGTGGCGGCGGAGAGGAAGTTTTGCACCGTTAATCCGGCCATCTGGCTGAGATAACTCAGCGTGCTTTCGCCGCTGTACGCCTGCCAGTTGGTGTTGGTCACGAAACTGACAGCGGTGTTGAACGCCAGATCCCAGGACAACCCGCCAAAATGCTGCGGGTTCATCGGCAATACGCCCTGCGCCATCAGCAGGGCCGTCAGCACGATAATGCCCAAAATGTTGAATACCATGATCGCCAGCGCGTACTGCCACCAGTTCATTTCAGCCGTGCTGCTGCCAGAGGTACGTAAAACGCCGTTCTCAATGCGCTGTAAAAATGCGCCGGGCTGTCCTTCAATCAGTTGAGCAATAAAGTGTCCCAGTGGTTTTGCCAGCAGCAAAAGCACCAGCATAAAACTGGCAATCAGTAAGAAACCGGTCGCAGCCATTTAAAAATCCTCCGCATTCAGCAGGGCATAAACCAGATAGCCGAGCAGCAGAAGAACCAGTAATGCGCCGCAGATTACGCCAACACTCACAATCCACCTCCACAGGTGTGTTTTTATGTTGTGGCGAGAATAGGGAAAGGCGGGAAAAGATCCTGAAAAGAAAGGGTTCGTGCGTGTAAAAAAAGTATAAAAATAACCAAAAATGAAACTCAAAAGAAACTCAAAATGCGTATTTATTTAACCATTCTGTAACTCAATTACAGTAATAGGGTGAATTTGGCGAAAATTTACACTTTTAAGTGGTCAGATGAGTAGTAAAATTTCATCAATTGCGGTATATTTTTCGCAACTTACAGTTTCCGAAAACTTTCCAAATTTCACAGGAGCAACGCGATGAATGAATACACGCCATATACCATGACCCGCATACTGGCCCGCCGCGCTTTTGTTATTGCTGCCGGTGTTCTGGCACTGCCGGTCATGCTGTTCCGCGCTGACCGCGCCCGTTTTTACAGCTATTTACACCGCGTCTGGATGAAAACCAGCGATAAGCCGGTGTGGCTGAGTCACGCTGAAATGGCGACACAAGATTTTTATTAATTCAGCTCCCTCCCCTGCGAAGGGGAGGGTTGGGGTGGGGTATTAAGGTCAAACACACGATTTGAAGTCTGCGTAAGTCGTTGTTCGGTCTGCTAAAGCCCCTCCCATCCTCCCCCTTCGCAGGGGGAGGAGCCAGAAACCCCGTTTTCCCGACGGGGTTTTTTATTGCCTGTCGATAAACCTGTACAACATTATTTTTATGTATAACTTGTGCTAAGGTTATACGTGAAGGTGATGAGTCAATGCCGCCTTCCTTTTCTTCTTCCAACGCAAGGCGCAGACAATGATGAAAACAATTCCGATAGGTATCAGTGCATGCCTGCTGGGTGAAAATGTCCGCTTCGATGGCGGGCATAAACGTCTGGCGTTTGCGGTGGAGCAACTCGCGCCGTATGTGCGGTTTGAACCGGTCTGCCCGGAAATGGCGATCGGCTTACCGACGCCGCGTCCGGCGCTGCGGCTGGTGAAGGTGAACGACAGTGTGGTGATGCGCTTCAGTAATGACGAGAGCATCGACATTACGGAAAAAATGCAGCAATACGCGGAAAAACGTGTGGCGCCGCTGGCCGGTCTTTGCGGCTACATCGTCTGCGCGAAATCCCCGAGCTGCGGGATGGAGCGGGTGCGGGTGTACAGCGCCAACGGTAAAGACGCCAAAAAAGCCGGTGTCGGGATTTATACCGCTGAGCTGATGAAACAGCATCCGTGGCTGCCGGTGGAAGAAGATGGTCGCCTCAACGATCCGGTGCTGCGCGAGAATTTTGTCGAACGGGTCTTTACGCTTTTCGAACTGAATCAGTTGCGGGAAAGCGGCCTGACGCGCGGCAAACTGATGGCGTTTCACAGCCGTTATAAACTGACGTTGCTGGCCCACTCTCAGCCGGAATACCGTGAACTGGGGCGCTTTGTCGCCGCGATGGCAGAGTGGGGATCCCTCGAGGAATACTTTGACGAATACCGCCTGCGGCTGATGAACCTGCTGCGTCACAAAGCCACGCGCCGTAATCACACCAATGTGCTGATGCATGTGCAGGGATATTTCCGTAAACAGCTGAGTTCGCCACAGCGTCAGGAGCTGGCGGGCCTGATCGACCGCTACCGTCAGGGCGTGCAGCCGCTGCTGGCGCCCATCACGTTGCTCAAACATTACATGTCGGAATATCCGGATGCTTATCTGGCTGATCAGCGTTATTTCGAGCCTTACCCGGAAGCCTTAAAACTTCGATACGGACATTAAAAGGAAAATTATGACCACGCATTTAGTCTGGTTCCGTAATGATCTGCGGATAACCGACAACCGCGCGTTACATGCTGCCTGTGAAGATCCGCATGCCCGCGTAATTGCTGTTTTTATTGCCACGCCGGATCAGTGGAAGCAGCATGAAATGGCGCCACGGCAGGCGATGTTCATTTATCAGCATCTTCAGGCACTGCAACATGCGCTGGCGGAACGCGGTATCCCGCTGCATTACCATCAGTGCAATGATTTTGCGGGCAGCGTGGACTGGCTGAAGGATTTCTGTAAAACCGAAAATGTCGATGCGCTGTTTTACAACAAACAGTATGAAATCAACGAGCGTCAGCGGGATGACGCGGCAGAAATGGCCGTGGGCGGATCCGTCACCTGCCATGCGTTTGACGACAGTCTGCTGTTGCCGCCGGGTTCCGTGACCACCGGCAACAATGAAATGTACAAGGTTTACACGCCGTTTCGCCGGGCCTTTTTATCCCGTCTGACCGAATCGGACAGCCGCTCTCTGCCTGCGCCGCAAGCCCGCGAACATCAGGGAAAAGTAGTGATGCACCGGCTGATGCCCTTTGATTATCCGCTGGCAGATATCGGTGAAGACTTCGCGATTGGCGAGGACGCCGCGCGACATCAGCTGCGGAGTTTTTGTCGTGAACAGGTACAGGATTATCTCGAACAGCGCGATTTACCCGCCGTTGACGGCACCAGTTCGCTGTCGCCGTATCTGGCGATTGGTGTGCTGTCGCCGCGCCAGTGTCTGAACCGTGTGCGCACGGAATGCCCGCACGTTCTGGAGAAAACCGACGGCGGCGCGTTCGGCTGGCTGAATGAACTGGTGTGGCGGGAGTTTTACCGTCATCTGATCGTCGCCTGGCCGAAGCTTTGCAAACATCAGCCGTTTGTTGCGTGGACTGACAACGTGCGCTGGCGTCATGCGCCGGATGATTTGCAGGCATGGAAAGAGGGCAAAACCGGTTATCCCATCGTCGATGCGGCAATGCGTCAGCTCAATCAAACCGGCTGGATGCATAACCGTCTGCGCATGATTGTCGCCAGTTTTCTGGTGAAAGATTTGCTGATCAACTGGCGTGAAGGCGAACGCTATTTTATGTCGCAACTGCTGGATGGCGATCTGGCCGCAAACAACGGCGGCTGGCAATGGGGCGCGTCCACCGGTACCGATGCCGCGCCGTATTTCCGCATTTTCAACCCGACGACGCAGGGCGAACGCTTTGATAAAGCCGGACGTTTTATCAAGGCCTGGTTGCCAGAATTGTCGGATGTGCCGGAAAAAGACATTCACACCCCGCATCGCTGGGCAGAAAAACATCATCGCGTGCTAGACTATCCGCTGCCGGTGATTGATCACGCGCGGGCGCGAAAAGACACGCTTGCCGCCTTTGAGGCCGCGAAAAACCGGGCAGACTGACGTTTGTCTCTCACCACGACAAGGAGCGATGTGATGAAAAAATACCTGCTGGCGCTGATGCTGGCGTGCTGGGCGGGACAGGCCACTGCGGCGTTCGATGTGGTGGCGCTGGGCGTGAACGGCGGGGTGGAAGAGGGCAATCTGACCTCGTATCTGATTAAAAGTGACGATCAGAAATTGTATCTCGGGCTGGATGCCGGTTCGGTATTGCCGGGCATCAGCCAGGGACTGGCCAAAGGCAGTTTTCCTGAGGTGACCGCAGAAAACGCTGCGCCGCTGACGCCGCAGGGTGCGGTGTTCCGCAATCTGATTGGCGGATACTTTATCAGCCACGGCCATCTCGACCATCTGGCGGGGCTGATCATCAGCTCGCCGGAAGACAGTAAAAAACCGATTTACGGCACGGCGGATACCATCGGCACGCTGCGCCAGCATTACTTCAATGGCCGCGTCTGGCCGAATTTCACCGACTCCGGCAGCGGTTTTCGCATCGGCACCTATCGCCTGAATCAGCAGCGTCCGGCACAGCGATTCTCCCTCGGCCTGACCGGTCTGGATGGCACCCTTTATCCGCTTAGTCATGGCGGCACGCCTTCCAGCATGATCCTGATCAGCCGCAATAATGCGTCGTTTGCTTTCTTCGGCGACACCGGCCCGGATGAGGTCGAGAAATCCAAAAATCTCGATACCGTCTGGCGCGTATTGGGCGACGAAATCAAAGCCAAACGCCTGAAAGGCATCATTATCGAAACCTCTTATCCCGACGGTGTGCCTGACAGCAAACTGTTCGGGCACCTCACCCCTGACTGGCTGTTAAAAGAACTGACGCATCTGCAAAACTCTGCGGGCGGCGAGGGGTCACTGAAAGACCTGACCGTGATCATCAGCCACGTTAAACCGACCCTGCAGGCCGGTGCCGATCCTGAAAAAGCCATCATGGCGCAGCTGGAAAAAGGCAATAATCTGGGGGTGAAGTTTGTGCGGATGCAGCAGGGTGAACGGCTGAAATTCTGATGCGTTACCCCCCTTATTCTGGCCTGATTTTTAATTAAGATTGTTCCGAGTCAATTGTGGAGAAATGAAAACTCTGCAACGGGCTTCGGAACATGAATTATGGATTAAGTGTAAAGAATTCGTCATGACGAAAGACAAATCCTGACAGCAGGTAAAAATTCTCCGCCGTATTATTCCCGCAAGGTGTTCTGATAATAAAGAACATAAACCACAGGGAATAATTGTGAAAACAAAAATAGCGGTTTCATCTTTCGTGTTAATGGCTTTATTAACCGGCTGTCAGTCTAATGCCGATCAATATGCTGCGGATACCTTTACCACTGACCAGTTAAATACGCGACAGGAAACGCGTACGGTCAATATACTTTCAGTCTTACCCGCCAAAATAACGGTCAATAATCAGGATAACCGGAATACCGCCACGCTGGTAGGCTCGGTTCTGGGCGCTATCGCCGGCGGTGTCGCGGGCTATGCGCTGGGGCATGGCGGTGATCTGGCGGCAGTCGGTGGCGCGGTGGGCGGGGCTACGCTTGGCGGCGTCACCGGCTCTGCGGTGAACAGCCGTAATACGGTGGAAGGGGTCAGCCTCAGTTATAAAGATGATACGAAAATATATACTTCGGTTCAGGTCGGGCGCGCCTGTCAGTTTACTAACGGGCTGGCGGTAGTCTTTATGACGCAAAAGAATGAAACCCGTATTCAGCCAAACAGCACTTGTCCGGCTGGAAAATAAATAAGGGATATCATGAAAAATAAAATTGTATTACTGATGTTATTCCTTTCAGTGTCTCCGGCTGCCGTTTTTTCAGCCGATTTACAGCAACAATTATCGAATGTCGCGCAGGCAGAAAATCAGGGGCAGGCGGAAGAGCAGGCACGATGGGATGATTATCAGGCCCGCGAAGAGGCTTATTACCGTTACCGTGAGGCCGAGCGTAATAAACGGATTGCCGCCGCCAATGCACGCGCCAGAGCGCGGGAAACCGAGCGGTTAAAAGATAAACACCGCGATCAGAATTATGAAGATCAGCTACGACAGTTAAATGTGGATAAAAAGAAACTGGAATTGCAGCAGCTGCAGGCGCGTACTGCGCATGAAAATGAGTTTATTGCGCAGGATCTCAAACAGCAGGCCGCACAGACGGATGTCACCCAGTCTCAGGCGGATGCTAACCGCAATTTATCACAGGGCAGTCAGGCGAAGATGATCAGTGAAGGCAAGGCGCAGGAAGTTAAAGCCGGAAAATGGTTTAACTAACCGGCCCGGTGGCTGTTGTCGGGCCGCCGCTTGCGTTATCCTCTGACGATATTTAATGAAGAGTGGAACGCCATGAACAACCTCCAGCTTGAACAGCTGATTAACCAGAAACTGGATATCAGCAATTACAAAGATTACGCACCGAACGGATTGCAGGTCGAAGGACGTCGCGAAGTACAGCGCGTGGTCACCGGCGTGACGGCGTCGCAGGATCTGCTGGATGCCGCGATAGCCGTTGAAGCGGACGCGGTGCTGGTGCATCACGGTTATTTCTGGAAAGACGAGCCGACGGAAATCCGTGGCATGAAACGCAACCGTCTCAAAACCCTGCTGGCGACAGACACCAACATGTACGCCTACCACCTGCCGCTGGACGGACATCCTGAACTCGGCAATAACGCGCAACTGGCAAAACTGTTCGGTATCACCGTGCAGGGTGAAATCGCTATTTTGCTGCCCTACGGTGAACTGGAAAAACCGCTGACCGGTGAGGAATTCCGCCAGCGGATTGAAGTCACGCTGGATCGCAACGTGCTGCACAGCTCACAGAATGCCCCGGCTGAAATCCGCCGCGTGGCATGGTGTTCCGGCGGCGGTCAGGGCTATATTCAGAAAGCGGCGGAATTTGGCGTCGATGCCTTCATCAGCGGTGAAGTGTCCGAACAAACCATACACATCGCCCGCGAAATGGGGCTGCATTTCTTCGCCGCAGGCCATCACGCCACCGAACGTTATGGCGTGAAAGCACTGGGTGAATGGTTGGCAGCGGAACATGGGTTGGACGTTATGTTTATCGACATCGATAACCCAGCCTAGGGGCTATCTTTTTTGCCATTTTGAATCCGGGCAGTGCGCGTGCCAGTCACGTACTCACTGTACGCTCCTGTCCCTGTGCGCTGGCCGGATCCAAACTGACTGCAACGATTACGCCCCTCACTTCTGAGACATTTTATCCGATGACTCATCAGACACGCTGTCTTCCAGCAGGGTAAACGCCCGCTGTAATCCGGTATCCACTTCAGGGTCTGCGCCCTGCGGTGGATACTTGCTTTCCTCTTCTTCTTCTTCCTCCACGTTTTCGCTTTCCTCAACCTGCGGTTCCACCACGTTTTCCGGGGCGGGCATGGTCTCCTGAATCATCTGTTCGTCAAACGCCGGGTTCAGTGCAGGGGAGAGCGGGGAACTGCTCAGGCTGTCCGGCATGGCGATGTGCGGCACCGGCGCATCGACGGCCATCTGGGTTTCTTCTTCTTTCTTCGACGTCCGGCTCAGCGCCACAATTCCGGCCCCACACAGGGCGAAAAAGGCGTAAAGGATATTGCCGCCTAATGGCTGGATCAGCGCGCCAACCGCCAGCGGGCCGATACAGGCACCGACGCCAAAGGCCATCAGCAGACAAGCTGAGAGCGACACGCGGCGTTCCGGTTCAATCATGTCATTCGCCAGTGCGACGACCAGCGGGTACAGCGTGAACTGCATCAGGCTGACGACAAAGCCAATACCGAGCAGCAGCGGAAACGAAATGTGGCTGACCAGCGCCAGCGGCAGGGCAGCCACTGCCAGCAGAATGGCGTTAATGCGCATCAGCATGTTGCGGTTATAGCGATCCGACAACCAGCTGAGCGGAAACTGGGCCAGCAGCCCGGCGAAAATCGCCAGCGCCATAAACAGGCCGGTTTGCTGCGTGCTCAGTGCCTGCTGGCTGGTGTAAATCGGCGCGAGTCCGTAGAACGAACCGACGACCATGCCGATTAACAGCGTGATCGCCAGCACTTTGGGGATCGCCCCAATAAAGAATTTCAGTTCCATCGGCGCCGGAGACATATGGCCGACGTTGGTGCGGGTGGTCAGCGCAATCGGCACCAGACATAGCGCGAAACACAACGCGATAACGATCAGCGTACTGACGCCTAAATCGCTGTTGAGCATCAGCACCACCTGGCCGAGCGCCATGCCGAGATAAGACGCCACCATATAAAAGCCGAATACCACGCCGCGCTGGTTGGCCTCCGCCTGATCATTGAGCCAGCTTTCCAGCACCATATATTGCACCATCATGCATAAGCCGATGATCAGGCGCAGCACCACCCAGACCGGAATGATGTCCGTCAGGCCGTGACCGAGCACGGCGGCAGTGATGATCCCGGAACAGGAAACGTAAGCGCGGATGTGACCGACGCGGGCGATCAGGATGTGGCCGACTTTGCCGCCGATCACCAGCCCGATGTAGTTGGCCGCAATGATTGCCCCGATCATCGCGCCGCTGACGTGAACCGCCGAAAGACGCAGGGAAATATAAGTCGTCAGCAGGCCGGAACCCAGCAGCATCAGTAACGTCGTGGTATAGAGCGGAAAAAAGAGTGCTAATGGTTTTCTCACAGGCCATCCCTATTGTGTAACGAAGGCGTTATCCAAACGCTAAAAAAACAGCAACATTTCTGAGAGTAGCAGGTGCAGGCGGCTGGCGAAACCTCAGTGTCCCGCGCAAACGGGCAGATGAGTTGACATCAGCACTCTGTTTCCCGCATAACTGATAACAAATCTCACGCTATTGATTTGATGAATAACCCGATGATCCACAACCCTTCTTTGAGGAGTGTCTGAGTGCAACGAGCACGATGTTACCTGCTGGGTGAACGCGCGGTAGTGCTGGAGCTGGAACCGCCGGTGTCGCTGAAAAGCCAGCAGCGAATTTGGGGGCTGGCGCAACGTTTACAGGATCGCGCCACCTATCCGGGCGTACGCGAAGTCATTCCCGGTATGAATAATCTGACGGTATTACTCACCGAGGCGCAAAGTTCCGCGCTGGATGCCATCGAGCGTCTGCAAAACTGGTGGGAAGAAAGTGAGGCCATTGAGCCGGAATCGCGGCTGATCGAAATTCCGGTGATTTACGGCGGTGTGCAGGGGCCGGATCTGGACAACGTGGCGCGCCATACCGGCATGACGCCGCGTCAGGTGGTGGAATGCCATGCCGGGACGGCTTACACCGTGTATTTTCTCGGTTTCCAGCCCGGTTTTCCTTATCTCGGCGGTCTGCCGGAAACGCTGGCGACGCCGCGCCATGGCGAACCGCGATTGTCGGTGCCTGCCGGTTCGGTTGGGATCGGCGGCAGTCAGACCGGGATTTATCCGCTGGCGACGCCGGGTGGCTGGCAGCTGATCGGGCAGACGCCGCTGGCGATGTTTGATCCGCTGCGTGCGACGCCGACCTTGCTGTTACCGGGTGACAGCGTGCGTTTCGTGCCGCAAAAGGAGGGCGTATGCTGAAGGTTTTACGCGCCGGGATGTTCACCACGGTGCAGGATATGGGACGCAACGGTTATCGCCAGCAGGGCGTCAGTCAGTCCGGTGCGCTGGATACACCGGCGTTGCGTATCGCTAACCTGCTGGTCGGCAACGATGAAAATGCCGCCGGGCTGGAAATCACGCTCGGACAATTCAGTGCCGAGTTTCACCGCGAAGGCTGGATCGCACTGACCGGGGCGGGCTGCCACGCGCAGCTTGACGGCAAAGACGTCTGGACCGGCTGGCGCTATGCGGTCAGGCCGGGCCAGGTACTGACCCTGAAAACGCCGGTGCGCGGGATGCGCAGCTATCTGGCGATTTCCGGCGGCATTGATGTGCCGGAAGTGATGGGATCGCGCAGCACCGATCTGAAAGCCCGTTTCGGCGGCTTCCACGGGCGTCCGTTGCAGGACGGCGATATGTTGCCGACCGGCGATACTTTCCATCATCCGAAAATTGCCGGTGGCATCAAACAGCTGCTGTTCGGTAACCGCATCCGTGCGCTGCCGGGGCCGGAATATCAGGAATTCAGTGCGCAGTCGCGGGAAGAATTCTGGCGCGCATCGTGGCAGCTTAGCCCGCAAAGTAACCGCATGGGTTACCGTCTGCACGGCCACACCCTGAAACGCGAAACCGACCGCGAAATGCTCTCGCACGGCTTATTGCCCGGCGTGGTGCAGGTGCCGCATGGCGGACAGCCGATTGTGCTGATGGCCGATGCCCAGACCACCGGCGGCTATCCGCGTATCGCCTGCGTCATCGAAGCCGATTTGTACAATCTGGCGCAGATCCGCCTTGGCGAGCCGGTTCACTTTGTAAAATGCACGCCGGAAGAGGCGCAGAAAACGCTGCGTGAGCAGTCACTCTTTATCGAACAGATTAAACGGGGGTTGTATGATCGTTGATCTCAATGCCGATCTGGGCGAAGGCTGCGCCCATGACGAGGCGCTGTTGCAACTGGTCAGCTCCGCCAATATTGCCTGCGGATTTCACGCCGGTGACGCGCAGACCATGCAGCAATCGGTTCGCTGGGCGCTGAAATACGGCGTGGCGATTGGCGCGCACCCCGGGTTCCCTGACCGGGAAAACTTTGGCCGCACCGCCATGCAACTGCCTGCCGAAACGGTGTATGCGCAGGTGGTGTATCAGCTGGGGGCGCTGGCCGCCATCACCCGTGCGCAGGGCGGAAAGATGGTGCATGTGAAGCCACATGGCATGCTGTACAACCAGGCTGCAACCGATGCGGTGCTGGCGGATGCCATCGCCCGCGCGGTGTATGACGTCGATCCCGCATTGCGTCTGGTCGGGCTGGCGGGCAGTGAGCTTATCCGCGCCGGTGAGCGTCTCGGACTGACCACCCGCGAGGAAGTGTTTGCCGACCGGCGTTATCAGCACAACGGCACATTGGTGCCGCGCAGTCAGCCGGATGCGATGATCGAAAGCGACGAACTGGCGCTGGATCAGACGCTGGCGATGGTGCAACAGAAAAAAGTGCTCAGCCGCGAAGGCGTCTGGGTGCCGGTTAACGCCGATACCGTCTGCCTTCACGGTGATGGTGAGCACGCGCTGACCTTTGCGCGTCGTCTGCGTGCGGCGTTTAATGAGCAGGCTATTCAGGTCAGCGCAGGCTGATTTTTGCAGTTTCCGGGGAGTCCCTATGCGTAAAGTGTTAGTTACCGGTTTTGAGCCTTTTGGCGGCGAACGTGTCAATCCTTCATGGGAAGTGGTGAAACAACTGGGCGATCTGGAATTATCCGGTGCGCAGATTGTGGTCCGTCAGTTGCCGTGCGTATTTGGTAAAGCGATTGATGCGCTGAATGCGGCGATTGATGACGTGCTGCCGGAAATGGTGATTTGCGTCGGTCAGGCGGGCGGGCGATGTGATTTCAGCCTCGAACGTGTGGCGATTAACGTCGATGATGCGCGTATTGCAGACAACGACGGCCATCAGCCGGTGGACGAACCCATTGTCGCAGACGGTCCGGCGGCGTATTTTTCCACCCTGCCGCTCAAGACCATTGTCAGCGGATTGCGCGAGTCGGGTATTCCGGCTTCCGTGTCGCAGACCGCAGGCACCTACGTCTGTAATCATGTGATGTACGGCCTGATGCACCGTCTGGCGCAACCGGCCTGCAAAGTGGTGAAGGGCGGTTTTATCCATATTCCTTATCTGCCGGAACAGGCCGCGCAACATCCCGGCGCGCCAAGTATGTCAGTACACACTGTCCTCAACGCCCTTGAGCTGACTATCGCCATCGCGCTGCACACGGAGCAGGATTTGAAAATTGCAGAGGGTGCGACTCACTGATGCCAGAAGGTCCTGAAATCCGGCGCGCGGCTGATTTGCTGTCAGAAGCGGTGGTGAATAAGCCCCTGACGGAAGTCTGGTTTGCGTTTCCGGCACTGAAACCCTATCAGTCTGCGTTGCGCGGAACCACCATCACCGCCATTGAAACACGCGGAAAAGCCCTGCTGACGCACTTCTCCAATGGCCTGACGTTGTACAGCCACAATCAGCTTTACGGTGTCTGGCGGGTACTGAATGCCGGTGAAGTGGCGAAAGAAACCAAACGGTCGCTGCGGGTGAAACTGCAAACCACCGACGCGGCGATCCTGCTTTACAGCGCGTCCGAGATTGGCATTTACGATACGGTGGATATCGAAAGGCATCCGTTCCTGCAACGTATCGGGCCGGATGTGCTGGATGAGCGTCTGACGGTCGCGCAGGTTCGTGAGCGGTTACTCTCGCCAAAATTCCGCAACCGTCAGTTAGGCGGAATGCTGCTGGATCAGGCGTTTCTGGCGGGGCTGGGTAATTATCTGCGGGCGGAAATTCTCTGGCTGGCGAAGCTGCTGCCGGAACATAAACCCAAAGAACTGAATGAAACGGAACTGGATGCGCTGGCGGATGCCTGTTTGTCGGTTGCGCGGTTATCCTATGCCACACGCGGCACGATGGATGAAAATGTGCATCACGGTGCGCTGTTTCGTTTTAAGGTGTTTGGCCGGACGGGCCTGCCGTGTGAACGTTGCGGTGATCCGATCATGAAAACCAGTGTGTCATCGCGACCGTTTTTCTGGTGCCCGGTGTGTCAGGTGTAGCGGATGAAAAGAAAAGGGCACCGGAGTGCCCTTAAGAAAGGAGAGCAGGGTCAGAAATTGACTTTCACACCCAGATTGCCGCTGTAGCCTTCCATATCCGAATCGAAACCTTTCTGGTAGCGGATGTCGGTGTAAATCGTGGTGTTTTCGCCAAGTTTACCCGCCAGACCTGCGCCACTCTGCCACCAGCTGTCGCTGAATTCGGCTTTCAGGCGTCTGTCGGCGATTTGCACATCCGGTTCATTGCCGATCGTGGTGACGGCATCCAGCGTCAGGTAGGGCGTCCAGGTCGGATTATCCAGGAATAAACGCACACCGCCGCGCGCCTGCGCATTGCTGGTGGAGACGCCGGAAACATGGCTGATGCCATCGCTGAAATCGTCCAGATTCAGATACTGATAGATCACCTGCGCCTGCGGTTCAATTTTCAGATTTTCATGCAAGGTAAAAGGCTTGCCCGCTTCGACCGATAAGGCAATGCCATATCCGTCCTGATCCGCATCATGCGTGCTGTCATAGCTGTTTTTATACCAGCTGCCCATGCCCACCGCGTCAATGTAGCCGCCATCCTGCGCTTTCAGCGTGTAGTAACCGCCGAAGCTGTAGATGTCACTGTCTATACTGCCGGTTTGTACGGAATACAGCGGGTTGTTGTTGCGAAGACTGTCTTCCGCGTCGGTATTCTGGCGTCCAAGTGTCATGAGAATACCGGCGCTGCGTTCGGTGTTTTCTGCGTCTTTATCCCACATCAGATCCATACCCAACTGCGCGAACCAGGTATCGGTGTCATAGCTGAAACGGCCTGCGTCATTTTCGGTGTGCGTGCCGACAATCCGGCCCCATGCGCCGTCTTTATGCAGCACATCGCCGCCGGTACGCTGGTGATAAGTGCCGATGGCATCGAAGCCGTACTGCATGTTCAGCACCGGTGCGGCGATATACCCCGGCACTTCCTCGCGCCATGGCAGATTATCATCGGTTGGCGTCGGGGTTGGGTTCACATCCGGGTTGTCATCCGGAACATCGTCAGGGATGTCGTCCGGGACATCGTCGGGATTATCGTCAGGATTGTCATCCGGTGTCGGGTCAGGGATAGGATCAGGATCCGGGATCGGTGTGGTGCAATCATAATTCGTGCAGGTGCTCAGGTACCAGTTTTCGCCCTCACCGGTGGTGATATCACCTTTACGCAGACCATAGTTGAAGGCGTTAGCTGAAACAGAATTACCCAGCGCGAAGGCATCCGTTCCCTGAATATTGGTGCCTGCTACGGTGATCACTTCGATACCGTTGCCCAGCGTATAGTTACCGCTCCCGCCGGTGCTGGTGACATACAGGGTATTCTTTCCCGTCACGTCGCCAGTGACATGGATTTGGTCTGTCGGCGAGTTACTGTCATCCAGATAAGTATTGATGCGATAAACGCCGTCGCCGGTCATATCGCCGTTCACGGTGAGCTCAGAGTAATCATTACCGCTGTGAGTGAAGAGGGTAGTACCGCCGGAGTTCATCTGCGAAATCGTGGAATCACCCGTTACAGTCCACTGACTGGAGTCGTCGATGTTGACGCTGTGGGTACTGCCCGTCACCCCTTCCCATTCCGAACCGCTGTTAAGATACACATCCACAACACTGCCGGTATCGGCAATGATTTCGCCTTCCATGTGAGAGTCACTGGCCGACAAGTTGATCTGGCTTTGTGTGGTAACACCGGTGCTGGTACTGGTATAACTCCTGGCTTTCAGCATCACGCCGTTTCCGCTTTGCACGGTTGATCCGTTATTCACATTTATCTGAGTATTTGCCCCTTCGGCGAGTATTCCCTCACTGGTGGCACTGCTGACAACGCTTTTATCCAGCGTCACGACGGCCTGATGGTCTGCATTAAAACCCTGCGCATAAATGCCATTTGCTAATGCACCGGTGGTCGATAACTCGCTGTTGCTGATGGTCATCTGGCTGTTGGCATAGGAACGGATAGCGGACGCACCTTCGCCGGTTGAATTCCCCTTAACCGCGTTGGCTTCAAGGGTAGAATCATTCATCGCAACCAGCAGATTACTGTTTCTTCCGCTGGTTGTAATCTCAGCACCATCAAGATCCATAATCCCTGTACGGGCAGCGACCACCGCGGCTGAACTGACGCCTGTTGTGATGATGTGCATATCTTTGCCGGTCAAGGTCACCGGTTGCGCATTGGGTGTATCTGATAATTCGCCAGAATCGACGTATAACGCATAGGAACTGTCGCCTGTTGTCGTGACGGTGACATGGTCTAACCCGGTATCTCCACGTGCATTTATTGCTTCGGAATTTGCGCCGTGTGTCGTCAGTTGCAGGTTACTTGCTGTTAACGTTGCGCTGGACGCCGCAATGTTAAATCCGCTGGTATTATTGCCATTTGCCTCATAAATGCCGCCGTCTAACCTGACCTTACTGTAGGCATTTGCATCGACGATGGAACTGTTGGTGCCTGTTAATTGAACGTTGCCATCAATGATGGTGACGTCAGCAATGACGGTATTTTTTCCCCCTAAGGCATAAATAGCACTTTGACTTTCGGGAGATCCCGAAGATTGCTGATTAACAGTGAGTCCGTTAATATAAGCAGATGCTTCTTCAACAGAGACTGCTCTTTTTCCGTCAACTAATAATTCAATATTTACATTGCTGATATTCGCACGAGCACCTGCGCGAATATCAATCCCTACCGCCTGAGTCGCGTCACTACTTATTCGAATATCATCACCGAGCAAGGTGGAATTGTTATCTGAAACATAAATAACGCTGCTGCCATTTTTCCCTGAACTAATATCTGCGTTATAAATTTCGGCGGAGCCGCCACTTTTTATGTTAAATGTCTTACTGGAATTTGTTGTGCTCACGTCAGCATAGTTAAGTATCAGCTTACCTTGATTAATAATATTGAAGGCATAGGCTTCGTTGCCGGTGGTTGAAACGACGGATTTAAGAGGAATAGGAGCAGGAATACCCGGAAGGGCCATTTCTCCGGCCACGGTGACTTTTGTTCCTGCATCGGTGATGATATAGGCAATGCCGTCATTACCAGGTGTCGAGGAAGAATTAATACTTGGAAATTCATAATCACCGCCAGCGTATGTCGCGGTTGCCAATGCTGAAAATGAAGGCAATAAAAGACTTAATATAGCACTCGATAATAATGTTTTTTTAAACGAACGCGAGCTGTTCCGATTTTCTTCCATGTCAGAATGTCCTGTGTTGAATAATGGCGTGTTTATATTACCTGTTCCAGTTAATCGTTTTTTTATCTAACGAGTTAATATGGAATCATAATAATGACTCATCGTTTTTATTACATGACAAATTTCTGGGGAGGATATATCACGAAATGTAAAGCGTCAATTAATGGTGTTAATATTCAGTCTTATTAAGAAGTCTGAATATACGATTAAGAATTCGTGGGGATGGTAAATAAAAAAGGCCGATGAGTTATTCATCGGCCTTATATATTACGGAGGACTTATTTTTTCAGCTGAGAATGGAAATCGCGTTTGTCGTAGCCGGTATACAGCTGACGAGGACGGGCGATTTTGATGCCTTCCTGATGCATTTCGCTCCAGTGTGCAATCCAGCCTACGGTACGGGCCATCGCGAAGATCACGGTGAACATGGAAGACGGAATGCCCATCGCTTTCAGGATGATGCCGGAGTAGAAATCGACGTTCGGGTACAGTTTCTTCTCGATGAAGTACGGGTCGTTCAGCGCGATGTGCTCAAGCTCCATCGCCACTTCCAGCAGGTTGTCTTTCAGATCCAGCTCTTTCAGCACTTCATGACAGGTTTCACGCATCACGGTGGCGCGCGGGTCATAGTTTTTATAAACACGGTGACCGAAGCCCATTAGGCGGAAGGAATCATTTTTATCTTTCGCGCGTTTCACGAAAGCAGGGA
The DNA here is from genome assembly GCF_021276285.1 of Rahnella victoriana. Classification (NCBI taxonomy): domain Bacteria; kingdom Pseudomonadati; phylum Pseudomonadota; class Gammaproteobacteria; order Enterobacterales; family Yersiniaceae; genus Rahnella; species Rahnella victoriana. Next base: position 274,634 of record NZ_CP089919.1, on the reverse strand, counting down.
TGTGATCCACGCTGCTGATTTCTTCCAGCATTTTCAGCGCCGCTTCGTTGGCACCGCCGTGAGCCGGTCCCCACAGGGACGCAATGCCCGCAGCGATACAGGCGAACGGGTTCGCGCCGGAAGAACCGGCGGTACGCACGGTGGATGTTGACGCGTTTTGCTCGTGGTCAGCGTGCAGGATCAGGATACGATCCATGGCGCGTTCCAGAATCGGGTTCACTTTATATTCTTCACACGGCGTGGAGAACATCATGTGCAGGAAGTTACCGGCATAAGACAGGTCGTTGCGCGGATACACAAACGGCTGACCGATAGAATATTTGTAACACATGGCGGCCACGGTCGGCATTTTGGACAGCAGACGGTAAGCGGCGATTTCACGGTGACGTTCGTTTTCGACGTCGATGGAGTCGTGATAAAACGCGGCCAGTGCGCCGGTCACGCCACACAACACCGCCATCGGGTGAGAGTCGCGACGGAAGCCGTGGAACAGACGGGTAATTTGCTCATGCACCATGGTGTGACGGGTGACATTGGTCTTGAATTCGTCAAACTGTTTCTGCGTCGGCACTTCGCCGTTCAGCAGCAGATAGCTCACTTCAAGGAACGTGGATTCTTGTGCCAGCTGGTCAATCGGGAAACCACGGTGCAACAGAATGCCTTCTTCACCGTCGATATAGGTGATTTTGGATTCGCAGGATGCAGTAGAGGTGAAACCGGGGTCATAGGTGAAAAGACCTTTAGAACCGAGGGTGCGGATATCCACTTCATCCTGGCCCAGCGTGCCGGACAGCACGTTTAGTTCAATCGGGTCGTGACCTTGTAGGGTAAGTGTCGCTTTCTTATCAGCCATTTACAGTCTCCTTAGCGCCTTATTTTTAAAAATCAGTAACAACAGAAATGCCTGGAAGCGACGCCTTGTAAGGTCATTATTATTGTCAGCCTTAGCTCTGCGATCGAATGGGAAGGGAACGTAGAGCTGAGTCGAAGTGCAGTCTCAGACTGCTCTGTGACAAACAAGCGGCGTTTCATCGTTGTTAACGATTCGGTAAATCATTACTGTTCTGTCGCTCAGTACCTGTGAAGAGTATGAGGATTTACACAATCACCACTTTTGCATAACTTGGGCCATCAGGGAAGACCCCGTATGTTGATTGTGTGATCCACTGATTCTTCAGAAACTTTCACCATTTTGGTGCGAGAGGGCAAAGCCGGTATGTGCTCAGAATCACAGTCCTATAGGGATAGCTCATTTGTAATGGAAATGTTGATCAAATGTCAAACTCGATAATTTATTTTGTGTCTTTTATAGAAAGTGAGAGCTAACTCACTGTTTCGGAGAAATGTGAATAAAGCATTTGTAGGGCAATTGTAATAAGAATGTGATCAACCTATACTCCTACAAGGTCTCCGGGCAATCCGAAGTAGGAGCACCCAGCATCATTTTCTTCGCCCTTTACGTTACGGCTACGAAAATACGTTTATCGCGCCTTTTAAGCACACTGGATGTCGTCCTTTGAGCGCGAAAACTGATGAGCTTTTAGCTCAGCTTTCCAAAGTTATTGGTGTTGTGGGAAGACGGCAAGCAACCGAATCCCTATGAGCTGACATAGGTCAGTGATTAGGGTGAGCGCGCGCAGCCAACGCACCCACAGCGACAAGAACGAAGGAAAGGGTGCTGTCTGACATACTGCTCCGGGCCGGAGGAAGTAAAATAATAAGAGCTGTGTGGGCAAAACCGTGAAAAAACAAAGACCTGTCAATCTGGATCTGCAAACGATCCGGTTTCCTGTTACTGCGATAGCGTCCATCTTACACCGAGTCTCTGGCGTAATTACCTTCGTCGCCGTCGGTATCCTCCTCTGGCTGTTAGGCCTGTCTCTCTCTTCTCCTGAAGGGTTTGCACATGCTGCCGCCATCATGAATAGCTTCTTCGTCAAATTCATCTTTTGGGGAATACTCACTGCGCTGGCCTATCACGTTTGCGGTGGCATCCGCCATCTGCTGATGGATTTTGGCTATATCGAAGAGAGTTTGGCTGCCGGTACCCGTTCTGCCCAGGTGGCAATCGGTCTGACCGTCGTGCTGTCAATTCTGGCTGGAGTCCTCGTATGGTAAGCAACGTTTCTGCGTTAGGGCGCAATGGTGTGCACGACTGGCTGTTACTGCGTGCTTCCGCCATCATCCTCACCCTGTACATCCTCTATATTCTGGGCTTCGTGGTTCTGGCTCAGGAACTGACATTTGATGTCTGGCATGGCTTCTTCTCTTCCTCCATCACCAAAGTATTCACACTGCTGGCGCTGCTGTCGATTCTGATCCACGCGTGGATCGGCATGTGGCAGGTGTTAACGGACTATGTGAAACCGGTAGCTGTCCGGCTTGTGCTGCAACTGGCCATTGTCGTGACATTAGTGGTTTACCTACTTTACGGAACAATTGTTGTTTGGGGAGCGTAGTAAATGAATCTGCCAGTCAGAGAGTTTGATGCTGTCGTTATCGGTGCAGGTGGCGCCGGTATGCGTGCCGCGTTACAAATTTCACAAATGGGGCTGTCTTGTGCCCTGATTTCTAAAGTCTTCCCGACCCGCTCCCATACGGTGTCAGCGCAGGGTGGTATCACCGTCGCGCTGGGTAACACCCATGAGGATGACTGGGAATGGCATATGTACGACACCGTAAAAGGTTCCGACTATATCGGTGACCAGGACGCCATTGAATATATGTGTAAAACCGGGCCGGAAGCGATTCTGGAACTCGAACACATGGGGCTGCCTTTCTCCCGTCTTGAAGACGGTCGTATCTATCAGCGTCCGTTTGGTGGCCAGTCGAAAAACTTCGGCGGCGAGCAGGCGGCACGAACTGCCGCAGCGGCTGACCGTACCGGTCACGCGTTACTGCACACGCTGTATCAGCAAAACCTGAAGAACGGCACCACGATTTTCTCCGAATGGTATTCACTGGATTTAGTGAAAAACCAGGACGGCGCCATCGTCGGCTGTACGGCTATCTGTATCGAAACCGGTGAAGTGGTGTACTTCAAAGCCAAAGCCACCGTGCTGGCCACCGGCGGTGCAGGGCGTATTTATCAGTCCACCACCAACGCCCACATTAATACCGGTGACGGTGTCGGCATGGCGCTGCGTGCAGGCGTGCCGGTGCAGGACATGGAAATGTGGCAGTTCCACCCGACCGGTATCGCCGGTGCAGGGGTACTGGTGACAGAAGGCTGCCGTGGTGAAGGCGGTTATCTGCTTAATAAAGACGGCGAACGTTTCATGGAACGTTATGCGCCGAATGCCAAAGACCTGGCGGGTCGTGACGTGGTGGCGCGTTCCATCATGATCGAAATCCGTGAAGGCCGTGGCTGCGAAGGTCCGTGGGGCCCGCACGCCAAACTCAAACTTGATCATCTGGGTAAAGACGTTCTGGAATCCCGCCTGCCGGGCATCCTGGAACTGTCGCGTACCTTCGCACACGTCGATCCGGTCAAAGAGCCAATCCCTGTTATCCCGACCTGCCACTACATGATGGGCGGTATTCCGACCAAAGTGACCGGTCAGGCGCTGCGTGTTAACGCACAGGGTCAGGATGAAGTGATCCCGGGTCTGTTCGCGGTCGGCGAAATCGCCTGCGTATCCGTTCATGGCGCTAACCGCCTTGGCGGTAACTCGCTGCTGGACCTGGTGGTGTTTGGCCGTGCGGCGGGCATGCATCTGCAGGAATCCATTACCGAGCAGGGCGAAAGCCGTGAAGCGTCTCAGGATGACATCGACGTGTCTCTGGAACGTCTGAACCGCTGGAACAACACCCGTTCAGGTGAAGATCCGGTGGCTATCCGTAAAGACCTGCAATCGTGCATGCAGAATAACTTCTCGGTCTTCCGTGAAGGTGATGCGATGGCGAAAGGTCTGGAAGAACTGAAAGTGATCCGCGAGCGTCTGAAATCTGCCCGTCTGGACGATACATCATCAGAATTCAATACCCAGCGCGTTGAGTGTCTGGAGCTGGATAACCTGATGGAAACCGCGTTCTCTACCGCCGTCTCCGCAAACTACCGCACTGAAAGCCGTGGCGCGCACAGCCGCTTCGACTTCCCTGAGCGTGATGATGCGAACTGGCTGTGCCACACGCTGTATCAGCCGGAAACAGAAAGCATGACCCGCCGTGAGGTGAACATGCAGCCTAAGCTTCGCGCGGCGTTCCCGCCGAAAGCGCGTACTTACTAGGGCGGAGCGGAGACAGATTATGAAAATTGAATTTTCGATTTATCGCTACAACCCGGACGTCGATGACGTGCCGTACATGAAAGATTATGTGCTGGAAGCCAAAGAAGGGCGCGACATGATGTTGCTCGACGCGCTGATTTTGCTGAAAGAACAGGATCCGACGCTGGCGTTCCGCCGCTCCTGCCGTGAAGGCGTTTGCGGGTCCGATGGCGTCAACATGAACGGTAAAAACGGTCTGGCCTGTATCACGCCAGTGTCGACACTGCGTAACGGCAGCAAGAAAATTGTTATCCGTCCGTTGCCCGGGTTACCGGTTGTCCGTGACCTTGTTGTAGACATGGGACAATTCTATAAGCAGTATGAGAAGATTAAGCCTTACTTGTTGAATGATGGGAAAAATCCTCCGGCGCGTGAACATTTACAAATGCCGGATGACCGCGAAAAGCTGGACGGATTGTACGAATGTATTCTCTGCGCCTGCTGTTCGACGTCCTGTCCGTCTTTCTGGTGGAATCCGGACAAGTTTGTCGGCCCGGCGGGCCTTCTGGCCGCTTACCGTTTCCTGATCGACAGCCGCGATACCGAAACACAATCGCGCCTCGACGATCTGAACGATGCTTTCAGCGTATTCCGCTGCCACAGCATCATGAACTGTGTGAGTGTATGTCCGAAGGGACTGAACCCGACCAAGGCTATCGGCCATATCAAATCGATGCTGCTACAACGCGGTGCCTGATTGATAAGCCACGCACAGCGGGAACTCAGGTTCCCGCTGTTATTTCGATACCACCGGCTTTGCGCTTTCTTTAGTTACAAATGTGGTAACTGAGGCAGTGATAGCAAATAATTAAATTTTTAATAACAAAGTAGCAACAAGTGCAACAAAGTTGCGCCTGACTGGAGTAAGATAGCCGGGTCAAAATCAGGGAGATAAACACACCCCGGAAAGGCAGCAGAAACACGCAGGGTAACTTCAAAAATCAGTCACGCATCTGGCGGATTTCTGAAGGTTCCTTGAAGAGCCAACCGCTCAACCAACGAACTGTTTTAGTATGGAAAACCGTTTTACCGCGGTGTATCACGGTCAATATTATTAACCACGGCGAAAACTAAAGCTTCAAAGCTTAAGGGATCACGATGCAGAACGGCGCAATGAAGGCCTGGCTGGATTCCTCCTATCTGGCGGGTGCAAACCAGTCTTACATAGAGCAACTCTATGAAGACTACTTAACCGATCCTGGTTCCGTTGACGATAGCTGGCGTTCGATTTTTAAACAGCTACCAACAGTGGGTGTGAAACCAGAGCAACTCCATTCTCAAACACGAGACTACTTCCGCCGTCTGGCGAAAGACGCGTCACGTTATAATTCCTCCATCAGCGATCCGGAAACGGATGCCAAGCAAGTTAAGGTGTTGCAGTTAATCAATGCCTTCCGCTTCCGTGGTCATCAGAACGCGAACCTTGATCCCCTCGGCCTGTGGAAACTGGACGATGTGCCTGATCTGGATCCGGCGTTTCATCATCTGACCGAAGCTGATTTCCAGGAAACCTTCAATGTCGGTTCATTTGCCATTGGCAAGGAAACCATGCAGCTCGGCGAGCTGTATAAAGCCCTGAAGCAAACCTATTGCGGTTCCATTGGTGCGGAATACATGCACATCACCAACACCGAAGAGAAACGCTGGATCCAACAGCGTATCGAATCCGTGGCCGGTCGTGCGAACTTCACCAATGATGAGAAGAAAACGTTCCTGAAAGAACTGACCGCAGCCGAAGGTCTGGAGCGTTATCTGGGCGCGAAATTCCCGGGCGCCAAACGCTTCTCGCTGGAAGGTGGCGATGCGCTGGTGCCGATGCTGAAAGACATGATCCGTCATGCCGGCAAAAACGGTACGCGCGAAGTGGTGCTGGGTATGGCGCACCGTGGCCGTCTGAACGTGCTGATCAACGTGCTGGGCAAAAAGCCTCAGGACCTGTTCGACGAATTCTCCGGCAAGCATAAAGAACATCTCGGAACCGGTGACGTGAAATACCACATGGGCTATTCGTCTGATGTGGAAACCGAAGGCGGGATGGTTCACCTGGCGCTGGCGTTTAACCCGTCGCACCTGGAAATCGTCAGCCCGGTGGTGATCGGTTCTGTGCGTGCCCGTCGTGATCGTCTGGACGAAGCGCGCAGCAACATGGTTCTGCCTATCACCATTCACGGTGATGCGGCGATTACCGGTCAGGGTGTGGTGCAGGAAACCCTGAACATGTCGCTGGCACGCGGTTATGAAGTGGGCGGTACCGTGCGTATCGTCATCAATAACCAGGTAGGTTTTACTACCTCGAATCCGAAAGATGCGCGTTCCACCGATTACTGTACCGATATTGCGAAAATGGTGCAGGCACCGATTTTCCACGTCAATGCCGATGACCCTGAAGCGGTGGCTTTCGTGACCCGCCTGGCATTGGATTTCCGTAACACCTTTAAACGTGACGTCATGATCGATCTGGTTTGCTATCGTCGCCACGGCCATAACGAGGCCGACGAACCAAGCGCAACCCAGCCACTGATGTATACCAAGATCAAGAAACACCCGACGCCACGCAAAATCTACGCTGATGTCCTGACTGAGCAGAACGTTGCCAGCCTCGAAGATGCCACGGAAATGGTCAACCTGTACCGCGATGCGCTGGATGCCGGTGAATGCGTGGTGGAAGAGTGGCGTCAGAATGACATGCACACTTTCACCTGGTCACCGTATCTGAATCATGAGTGGGACGAGCCTTATCCGAACAAGGTCGAGCTGAAACGTCTGCAGGAACTGGCGCGTCGCGTCAGCCATGTGCCGGATGCGATCGAAATGCAGTCACGCGTTGCCAAGATTTATGGCGACCGTAACGAGATGGCCGAAGGGAACAAGAAATTCGACTGGGGCGGCGCAGAAAATCTGGCGTACGCCACGCTGGTAGACGAAGGGATTCCGATCCGTCTGTCCGGTGAAGATACCGGTCGCGGCACCTTCTTCCACCGCCATGCCGTGATCCACAACCAGAAAAACGGTTCCGTGTACGTGCCGCTGGCCAATATTCATAACAGTCAGGGCGAATTCAACGTCTGGGATTCCGTGCTTTCCGAAGAAGCGGTGCTGGCCTTTGAATACGGTTATGCCACGGCTGAACCGCGCACCCTGACCATCTGGGAAGCGCAGTTCGGTGACTTCGCCAACGGTGCGCAGGTGGTGATCGACCAGTTCATCAGTTCCGGCGAACAGAAATGGGGCCGCATGTGTGGTCTGGTGATGTTGCTGCCGCACGGCTACGAAGGGCAGGGGCCGGAGCACTCCTCCGCGCGTCTGGAACGTTATCTGCAACTTTGCGCTGAGCAAAACATGCAGGTGTGTATCCCGTCTACTCCGGCGCAGGTTTATCACATGATCCGTCGTCAGGCACTGCGCGGTATGCGCCGTCCGCTGATCGTGATGTCACCGAAGTCACTGTTGCGTCATCCTCTGGCGGTTTCTACGCTGGAAGAACTGGCCGACGGCAGCTTCCTGCCCGCGATTGGTGAAGTTGACGAGCTGGATCCGAAACAGGTTAAGCGCGTGGTCATGTGCTCCGGTAAGGTTTACTACGACCTGCTGGAACAACGTCGCAAAAACGAGCAAACCGATGTGGCGATTGTCCGCATCGAGCAGCTGTACCCGTTCCCGCACAAAGCGATTCAGGAAGTGCTTGAGAAATTCTCACACGTTCATGATTTCGTCTGGTGTCAGGAAGAGCCGCTGAACCAGGGCGCGTGGTATTGCAGCCAGCACAATTTCCGTGAAGTGATTCCTTTCGGGGCTTCTTTACGTTACGCAGGACGTCCGGCCTCTGCTTCCCCGGCAGTGGGTTACATGTCCGTTCACCAGAAGCAACAGCAAGATCTGGTTAACGATGCGCTGAACGTTAAATAACGCGTTGGCGTGAGTTAACACTATGGAACATAAGAAGGATTTATAATGAGTAGCGTAGATATTCTGGTCCCTGACCTTCCTGAATCCGTTGCGGATGCGACGGTTGCCACCTGGCACAAAAAACCGGGCGACAGTGTTGAGCGTGACGATGTACTGGTAGAAATTGAAACCGATAAAGTGGTTCTGGAAGTCCCGGCAAGTGAAGCCGGTATTCTGGACAGCATTATCGAAGACGAAGGTGCGACGGTCATTTCCCGTCAGATCCTGGCGCGTATCCGTCCGGGTAACAGCACCGGTAAGCCAAGCACTGAGAAAAGCTCCGATAAAGAAGCGACTCCTGCGGCACGCCACACAGCAGCACTGGAAGAAGAGAGCAATGACGCCCTCAGCCCGGCTATCCGCCGTCTGATTGCTGAACATTCTCTCGATGCCAGCGCGATCAAAGGCAGCGGTGTCGGCGGTCGTCTGACCCGTGAAGATATCGAACAGCACCTGGCGAAAGCCAAAGACGCGAAACCGGCCGCCGCGCCAGCCGCCGCTCCGGCCGCGACCAGCGCTGCACCGGCACTGGGTTCACGCAGCGAAAAACGCGTACCGATGACCCGTCTGCGTAAACGTGTTGCTGAGCGTCTGCTTGAAGCGAAAAACAGCACTGCGATGCTGACCACCTTCAACGAAATCAACATGAAGCCCATCATGGATCTGCGTAAGCAGTACGGTGATGGTTTCGAAAAACGTCACGGCGTGCGTCTGGGCTTCATGTCTTTCTATCTGAAAGCCGTGGTTGAAGCGCTGAAACGCTACCCGGAAGTGAATGCTTCCATCGATGGCGATGATGTGGTTTACCACAACTACTTCGATGTCAGCATCGCGGTGTCTACGCCACGCGGTCTGGTGACCCCGGTTCTGCGTGATGTGGATACGCTGGGCATGGCGGATATCGAGAAGCAAATCAAAGAGCTGGCGATCAAAGGCCGTGACGGCAAACTGAAAGTGGAAGAACTGACCGGCGGTAACTTTACCGTGACCAACGGCGGCGTCTTCGGCTCCCTGATGTCCACCCCGATCATCAACCCACCACAGAGTGCGATCCTGGGCATGCATGCCATTAAAGATCGTCCGATGGCGGTGAATGGCCAGGTTGTGATCCTGCCAATGATGTATCTGGCGCTCTCTTACGATCACCGTCTGGTGGATGGCCGCGAGTCCGTCGGCTTCCTGGTGACCATTAAAGAGATGCTGGAAGATCCGGCTCGTCTGCTGCTGGACGTTTAGTCCCGGCACAGCGAAAGATAAGAGATCGAAAAATCTGCGGCACAGTTCTCGCTGTGCCCTGATAAGCCTTCCTACTTACCGAATAAGAATGGATAGAACATCATGAATTTACACGAGTATCAGGCGAAACAGCTTTTCCTGCGCTACGGCCTGCCAGCACCAACAGGCTTCGCCTGTTCCACCCCGCGTGAAGCGGAAGAGGCTGCATCGAAAATCGGTGCCGGTCCGTGGGTGGTGAAATGTCAGGTTCATGCCGGTGGCCGCGGTAAAGCGGGTGGCGTGAAAGTGGTGAAAAGCAAAGAAGAGATCCGCGCTTTTGCTGAGCACTGGCTGGGCAAACGTCTGGTGACTTACCAGACAGACGCCGGTGGCCAGCCGGTTAACCAGATCCTGGTTGAATCCGCGACTGACATTGATAAAGAACTGTATCTCGGCGCGGTCGTTGATCGCAGCTCCCGCCGCGTGGTGTTCATGGCGTCTACAGAAGGCGGCGTGGAAATTGAGAAAGTGGCAGAAGAAACGCCACACCTGATCCACAAAGTGGCACTGGATCCGCTGGCAGGCCCGCAGCCGTATCAGGGTCGCGAACTGGCTTTCAAACTGGGTCTGACCGGTAAGCAGGTTCAGCAGTTCACTAAGATCTTCATGGGTCTGGCGAACATCTTCCTTGAGCGCGATCTGGCGCTGATCGAAATCAACCCGCTGGTAGTGACTACCGCTGGTGACCTGATCTGCCTCGACGGCAAACTGGGTGCGGACGGCAACGCCTTGTTCCGTCAGCCAGAATTGCGTGAAATGCGCGATTACAGCCAGGAAGATGCCCGTGAGTCTCAGGCAGCGCAGTGGGAACTGAACTACGTTGCCCTCGACGGTAACATCGGTTGCATGGTGAACGGTGCCGGTCTGGCAATGGGTACCATGGACATCGTGAAACTGCACGGTGGCGAACCGGCTAACTTCCTGGATGTTGGCGGTGGCGCAACCAAAGAACGTGTGACCGAAGCTTTCAAAATCATCCTATCTGATGAAAAAGTGAAAGCCGTCTTCGTCAACATCTTCGGCGGTATCGTACGTTGCGATCTGATCGCCGACGGTATCATCGGTGCGGTGGAAGAAGTGGGCGTCAGCGTGCCGGTTGTGGTGCGTCTTGAAGGTAACAATGCTGAGCTGGGTGCCAAAAAACTGGCAGACAGCGGTTTGAACATCATTGCAGCGACCAGCCTGACGAATGCGGCTCAACAAGTTGTCGCGGCAGTGGAGGGGAAATAATGTCGATTTTAATCAACAAGAACACCAAAGTTATCTGCCAGGGTTTCACCGGTAGCCAGGGGACTTTCCACTCCGAACAAGCCATTGCTTACGGTACCAAAATGGTCGGCGGCGTCACGCCGGGCAAAGGCGGCACTGAACATCTGGGTCTGCCAGTGTTCAATACCGTACGTGAAGCGGTTGAAACCACCGGCGCTACCGCGTCTGTGATTTATGTTCCGGCTCCGTTCTGTAAAGATTCCATTCTGGAAGCGCTGGATGCAGGCATCAAACTGATCATCTGTATCACTGAAGGCATCCCGACGCTGGATATGCTGGTGGTTAAAGTGAAACTGGATCAAAGCGATGCGATGATGATCGGGCCAAACTGTCCGGGCGTGATCACCCCGGGCGAATGCAAAATCGGCATCATGCCGGGTCACATTCATCTGCCGGGCAAAGTGGGTATCGTTTCCCGTTCCGGTACGCTGACCTATGAAGCCGTTAAGCAGACCACCGACTACGGCTACGGCCAGTCTACCTGCGTCGGTATCGGCGGCGACCCGATCCCGGGCTCTAACTTCATCGATATCCTGAAACTGTTCCAGGAAGATCCACAGACTGAAGTGATCGTGATGATCGGTGAAATCGGCGGTAACGCGGAAGAAGAAGCGGCGGCCTACATCAAAGCCCATGTGACCAAACCGGTTGTGGGTTATATCGCGGGTGTGACTGCGCCAAAAGGCAAACGTATGGGCCACGCAGGCGCCATCATTGCCGGTGGTAAAGGTACCGCTGACGATAAATTCGCTGCGCTGGAAGCGGCGGGTGTGAAAACCGTTCGCAGCCTGGCCGATATCGGCGAAGCCGTGAAATCATTGCTTCCGCAATAAGTTTTACCCTCCCGCACCGGCGAAATTCGGTGCGGGTGAAGACTGTTTATAAAAGAAAAAGATTCGACATGTTGGCCACCTTCGGGTGGCCTTTTTTATTTTAAGCTAAATATTTAACATTCGCTGAATTGAGCTATATTTATTAACACAGCACGATAGGTTCATTGGAAATAAAAGGTTAATAATTGGGTTTTAGAAGGTAGCAAATTGGATATTAGTGACAACTATAAAAACACAATTAATTAACAATAAGGCCACCATTAAAGCCCAGTGAAACCAACGGTTAACATACTGAAATATTTTTTCAGAAATTGATGTGGATATTATAGAAATAAACAAGGAGATAGGCTTAAATTGCGGCAGATCAATTACAGGCTTTTTTGCTGTTTTGGTCTTAAATTGACCTGTACACGGAAATCCGCTTTGGGTCACTAAAAAAACCTATTTAATGTGTGGGATTACTGGCGTAACATATTGGTCCTGTAACATCCGTTTTTTGTATGTTTACTTTTCCCCGTGATTTTGCCCGTTCATCAGCCTGTTACAGGCCCGCTGCTCGCGCTTTTTCCGGGCTCAGAATGTCTGGTCGACGGCTTTACGCAAACTGAACGCTGACATTTCTGTTCTACACACATTTGAATACTGGTAGTCATGAGGCGTTCCGGCAACCGGTTCGTCAAAGATCGCAATTTGGGGTCTTCCTCCGAGGAGCAAGGGGTCAAGATGTTTGATATCGTTGAACTGTCGCGTTTACAGTTTGCTTTAACAGCCATGTACCATTTCCTATTTGTCCCATTAACGCTGGGTATGGCGTTTTTACTGGCAATTATGGAAACGGTTTATGTGCTTTCCGGCAAACAAATCTATAAAGATATGACCAAATTCTGGGGCAAACTCTTCGCAATTAACTTTGCGCTGGGTGTTGCTACCGGTTTAACCATGGAATTCCAGTTCGGGACTAACTGGTCATATTTCTCACATTACGTGGGAGACATCTTCGGTGCGCCGCTGGCGATTGAAGGTTTGATGGCGTTCTTCCTGGAATCCACGTTAGTCGGTCTGTTCTTCTTTGGCTGGGACCGCCTGTCTAAAGTTCAGCACATGACGGTGACCTGGTTTGTGGCCCTTGGCTCAAACCTGTCAGCATTGTGGATCCTGGTGGCGAACGGCTGGATGCAAAACCCGATTGCATCGACCTTCAACTACGAAACCATGCGTATGGAAATGGTCAGCTTCTCCGAGCTGGTTCTGAACCCGGTTGCGCAGGTTAAATTCGTTCACACCGTAGCGTCCGGTTATGTGACTGGCGCGATGTTCATTCTGGCTATCAGCTCTTACTACCTGCTCAAAGGCCGTGACGTTGGCTTTGCCAAGCGTTCCTTTGCTATCGCAGCAAGCTTTGGTCTGGCTGCGGTGCTCTCCGTTATCGTTCTGGGTGATGAATCCGGTTACGAAATGGGTGACGTGCAGAAAACCAAACTGGCTGCCATCGAAGCCGAGTGGGATACCCAACCGGCGCCTGCCAGCTTCACGCTGTTCGGCATGCCAAATCAGGACAAAATGGAAAATGAATACTCGATTCAAATTCCTTACCTGCTGGGTCTGATTGCGACCCGTTCTGTGGATACGCCGGTGACCGGTCTGAAAGACCTGATGGCGCAACACGAAGTCCGTATCCGTAACGGTATGAAAGCCTACACCCTGCTGGAAGAACTGCGTTCGGGCAACACTGACCCGAAAGTCCGCAGTGATTTCGAAAACAGCAAACAGGATCTGGGCTACGGTATGTTGCTTAAACGCTATACCGACAACCCGGCGGGTGCGACTGACGCACAGATTCAGAAAGCCACCAAAGATTCTATCCCGCGCGTTCTGCCGCTGTACTTCGCCTTCCGTATCATGGTGGCCTGCGGCATCCTGATGTTCGTTCTGATCGCGTTGTCCTTCTACACCGTGCTGCGCGGCAAGATTGGTCAGAAACGCTGGCTGCACCGTGCGGTATTCATCGGTCTGCCATTGCCGTGGATTGCTGTCGAAGCGGGCTGGTTCGTGGCCGAGTATGGCCGTCAGCCCTGGGCGATTGGTGAAGTGTTACCGACTGCGGTTGCGCACTCTTCACTGACAGTGGGTGATGTACTGTCGTCGATGATCCTCATCTGCGGCCTGTATACCCTGTTCCTGGTCGCTGAAATGTTCCTGATGTTCAAATATGCGCGCCTGGGGCCAAGCAGCCTGAAAACAGGTCGTTATCATTATGAACAAACTTCAGCGCCACTTGAGCAAGCTCGGTAATAGGGAGTCCACTTATGTTTGATTATGAAGTTTTACGGTTCATCTGGTGGGTGCTGATTGGCGTGCTGTTTATCGGCTTCGCGGTCACCGATGGATTTGATATGGGCGTGGGCATTCTGGTGCGCATTATCGGGAAAACCGATACTGACCGCCGTGTAATGATCAACGCCATCGCCCCGCACTGGGACGGTAACCAGGTCTGGCTGATCACCGCCGGTGGCGCCTTGTTCGCTGCCTGGCCGATGGTTTACGCGGCGGCATTCTCCGGCTTCTATGCCGCGATGGTGCTGGTGCTGTGCGCCTTGTTCTTCCGTCCGCTGGGCTTTGACTACCGTTCAAAACTGGAAAGCGCGCGCTGGCGTGGCATGTGGGACTGGGGCATTTTCATCGGGAGCTTCGTACCGGCTCTGGTCTTCGGTGTGGCCTTCGGTAACCTGCTGCTGGGTGTGCCGTTCCATATCGACGGTGACCTGCGTCTGTTCTACACCGGCAACCTGTTTGGCCTGCTGAACCCGTACGGCATTCTGGCCGGTCTGGTCAGCCTGACCATGCTGATTACTCAGGGCGCGACCTATCTGCAAATGCGTACTGTGGGTGAACTGCACCTGCGTACCCGCACCGCGTCGCAGATTTCTGCGCTGGTGATGATGGTGTGCTTCCTGCTGGCAGGTATCTGGTTAGTGAAAGGGATTGATGGTTTCACCGTGACCTCCGTGATGGATCACGCTGGCCCGTCTAACCCGCTGCGCAAAACGGTTTCTCATGAAGCCGGTGCATGGCTGGCTAACTACAATAAGATGCCGGGTCTGTGGGCAATCCCTGCACTGGGCGTGATCCTGCCGCTGCTGACCATTCTGTTCTCACGCATGAATAAAGCGGCACTGGCGTTTATCAGTAACTCACTGACTATCGCCTGTGTGATCCTGACGGCTGGTATCACAATGTTCCCGTTCGTGATGCCTTCCATCACTGAACCGAATGCCAGCCTCACCATGTGGGATGCGACATCCACACTGCTGACGCTGAGAGTGATGACCGTTGTAGCCTGCATCTTTGTGCCAATCATCCTGATTTACACCTCATGGGCGTATTACAAGATGTTCGGGCGCCTCGATAAACACTACATCGAGAACAACAAGCATTCGTTGTATTAAGGAGAACACCATGTGGTATTTTGCCTGGATCCTCGGCACCTTACTGGCTTGCTCATTCGGTATCATTACCGCGCTGGCGTTTGAACACAGCGAAGCCAATAAAGCGGCGAAAGAAGAGAAGTAATAATGAGTGTGATCGCGGATAAACTTTACGCCATCACAGACAAGGGCCCCTTGCGGGCCCTTTCCCTTGTGATGTCACTGGTCATGGCGGGCTGCGTGTTCTGGAAACCGGGCATGTTTGCTTCATCGACCAGTCAGCTGGAAGTCTGGCATGGGATCATTCTGATTTGGGCCGTCTGCAGCGGCGTGATCCACGGTCTCGGATTTCGCCCACAGCGCACAATCTGGAAGGCATTCTTTTCACCTTTGCTTGCAATGATTGCGCTGGCTGCGGGTCTTCTGTACTTTTTTAGCTGAATAAAGACACAGATTTACAGTAATTTTCTTATGGGCCGCTGCGGCCCATAATTATTTTCATTCCAGCAATGCTACCCATTCCCAACCCCAATTCTCTTGCGTATAGTAGTGCCGTCAAATTGCATTACGGGATGTACAGTGAGTAATTCGTTGTTCCGATGGCCGGTTCGTGTCTACTACGAAGACACAGACGCGGGAGGCGTGGTCTACCATGCCCGATACGTCGCCTTTTTTGAAAGGGCTCGCACAGAGATGTTGCGCCAACGCAATTTTCACCAGCAGCAGTTGCTGGGAGAACATGTCGCTTTTGCTGTCCGCCGCATGACGGTCGAATACTTTGCACCAGCTCGCTTAGATGACCTGCTGGATGTTCAGAGTGAGATTACGTCCATTCGCGGAGCTTCTCTTACTTTTGCACAACGAATTCTTGATTCGCATGGAAACCTTCTGAGTTCTGCAGAAGTGTTGATCGCATGCATTGATCCACACCAAATGAAGCCCCGAGCGCTTCCTAAGTCTATTGTCGCGGAGTTTAAGCAGTGACTGACATGAACATTCTTGATTTATTTTTGAAGGCCAGCATCCTGGTCAAGCTGATTATGCTTGTCCTGGTGTGCTTCTCTATCGCGTCCTGGGCGATCATCATTCAACGCACGAAGGTGCTGAATGCCGCCACCCGCGAGGCAGAAGCGTTCGAAGATAAATTCTGGTCCGGTATTGAGCTTTCCCGTCTGTATCAGGAAAGCCAGGGCCGCCGCGAAACCCTGAGCGGGGCAGAGCAAATTTTCCATTCCGGTTTTAAAGAGTTTGCCCGTCTTCATCGTGCTAACAGCCATGCGCCTGAAGCCGTGATTGAAGGGTCTTCGCGTGCGATGCGTATCTCTTTTAACCGCGAACTTGAATCACTGGAAACACACATTCCGTTCCTTGGCACTGTCGGTTCTATCAGCCCGTATATCGGTCTGTTCGGGACAGTCTGGGGGATCATGCACGCCTTTATCGGTTTAGGTTCTGTGAAACAGGCAACGCTGCAAATGGTTGCTCCGGGTATCGCAGAAGCACTGATCGCCACCGCGATCGGTCTGTTTGCCGCTATCCCTGCTGTTATGGCGTACAACCGCCTGAATCAGCGTGTGAACAAGCTTGAGCAAAACTACGATAACTTCATGGAAGAATTCACGGCTATCCTGCACCGTCAGGCTTTCTCTCGCGAAACCAGCAGTAACTAAAGGGGGAGAGTATGGCTCGTTCACGAGGTCGTCGTAACCGTCGCGAAGGTAAGTCTGAGATCAACATCGTTCCGCTGCTGGACGTATTGCTGGTTCTGTTACTGATTTTTATGGCAACAGCACCCATTATTACCCAGAGTGTGGAAGTCGATCTGCCTGACGCAACGGATTCTAAAACGGTATCCAGCGATGATAACCCGCCAGTGATTGTTGAAGTGTCTGGCGTCGGTCAATACACCATTGTGGTGGATCATCAGCGTATGGAACAGCTGCCTGAACAGCAGGTTATCGCAGAAGCGACCAGCCGTATTCAGGCCAATCCGAAGACGGTATTCCTGATCGGCGGCGCGAAAGATGTGCCTTATGATGAAATCATTAAGGCGCTGAACATGCTGCATCAGGCTGGCGTGAAGTCGGTCGGATTGATGACACAACCTATCTGAGGATAGGTAATTTGTAACACTTATTTGAAACCCGGCATTTTCTGGCTTGCTAAAAGAGTACGACAGGGCTGCAGGAAACCGGGTTTTTAGTAATCCTGTCTTGGGAAATCTATTTTGGTAAAGGCAACTGCAACTGAACAAAACGATAAGCTCAAACGCGCCGTTATTGTTTCGGTCGTTCTGCATATCATCATTATAGCCCTGTTGATTTGGGGATCGCTGGACGAAGATACCAGCATGAGTGGCGGCGGTGGCGGTAGCGATATCTCTGCCGTAATGGTTGATCCCAGTGCGGTGGTCGATCAGTACAACCGTCAGCAACAGCAACAGGCTGATTCCCAACGTGCTGCCGCAGCGCGTCAGAAAAAATCAGAGCAACAGGCTGAAGAGCTGCAACAGAAACAGGCCGCAGAACAGCAGCGCCTGAAAGAACTTGAGAAAGAGCGTCTGCAAGCGCAGGAAGATGCGAAGCAGCAGGCTCAGGAACAGGCCCAGCAGCAGAAACAAGCTGAACAGGCTGCCGAACAGGCGAAAGAACAGCAGAAACAGGCCGAAGCTGCCGCGGCGCAGGCCAAGGCGGAAGCGGCAAAAGCAGCGGCCCAGGCCAAGGCGGATGCGGCAAAAGAAGCTGCAAAAGCGCAGGCTGATGCACAGAAAAAAGCCGCTGCGGATGCTAAAAAACAAGCCGAGGCTGAAGCGGCTGCCGCTGCGGCCGCAGCGAAGAAACAAGCAGAAGCTGACGCTAAGAAAGAAGCGGCAGCAGAAGCTAAAAAGCAGGCTGCTGCTGACGCGAAGGCTCAGGCCGCCGCTGACGCGAAGGCCCAGGCTGATGCCGATGCGAAAGCCGCCGCTGATGCGAAAGCTGCCGCTGCTGCTGAGAAGAAAGCCGAAGCTGCTGCTGCCGCGAAGAAAGCCGCTGCCGATAAAAAGGCTGCCGCCGCTGCGGCTGCCAAGGAAGCGGCGGATGCGAATAACTTATTTGATGGCCTGGCCGACTCCAAAAATGCGCCGAAAGGCTCAACAGGTGGAGGCGCTTCTGCTCCGTCAGGGAAGGGGACTCAGAAAAAGGCGGGCGCATCCGGTGCTGATATTGCGAACTATGGTAGCCAGATTCAGGCTGCCATCGAGAGCAGATTCTATGACGCGTCATCTTATGCAGGTAAAACCTGTTCGTTGCGCATTAAAATGAACCCTGACGGCTCATTAATCAGTGTGTCGGCTGAAGGTGGGGATCCTGCACTTTGTCAGGCTGCGCTTGCCGCCGCCCGACAGGCGAAGTTCCCTAAACCGCCTTCTGAAGCAGTCTATGAAGTGTTTAAAAATGCTCCGATAGATTTCAAACCTCAATAAAAGATGAAAATGATAACTTTTCAGATTTTTACGATGGTTTGCAGGGTGTAATTCTAGTTTTGTGTGCGTTGGTTTGTTAAAATTCTGCTAAATTATCGCGGGCAGATACGTCCAGATAAGGGAGATACAATGAAGCAGGCATTTCGAGTAGCGTTCGGCCTTTTGATGATGTGGGCATCTGTAGTACATGCAGAAGTTCGCATTGAAATTACCCAAGGGGTAGACACAGCTCGCCCGATTGGCGTTGTGCCATTCAAATGGGCTGGCCCGGGTACACCACCTGAAGATGTGGGTGGTATCGTTGCTGCTGACTTACGTAACAGCGGTAAATTCAATCCTATTGATGCATCCCGTATGCCTCAGCAGCCAACCTCAGCCGCAGAAGTCACTCCTGCAGCCTGGACCGCGCTGGGTATCGATGCCGTTGTGATCGGCCAGGTTCAGCCTGCCGCCGATGGCAGCTATGTGGTCTCTTACCAGCTGGTAGACACCTCTGGCGCGCCGGGCACCGTACTGGCACAAAACCAGTATAAAGTGACCAAACAATGGTTGCGTTATTCCGCCCATACCGCCAGTGATGAAGTCTTCGAAAAACTGACCGGTATTAAAGGCGCATTCCGCACCCGTATCGCGTATATCGTGCAGACCAACGGCGGCAAATTCCCGTATGAACTGCGCGTGGCGGATTACGACGGTTACAACCAGTTCGTGGTTCACCGTTCCCCTGAGCCGCTGATGTCTCCAGCCTGGTCTCCGGATGGCAGCAAACTGGCTTACGTCACCTTTGAAAGCGGTCGTTCAGCACTGGTTGTGCAGACGCTGGCAAACGGCGCAATCAAACAGATTGCTTCTTTCCCACGCCACAACGGTGCCCCGGCATTCTCACCTGATGGCAGCAAACTGGCCTTCGCCTTGTCTAAAGACGGCAGCCTGAACCTGTACGTGATGAATCTGGCTTCCGGTCAGATCAGTCAGGTGACAAACGGACGCAGCAACAACACCGAACCAACCTGGTACCCGGACAGCCAGAATCTGGCCTTCACGTCGGATCAGGGCGGTCGTCCACAGGTTTATAAAGTCAATATTAATGGCGGTGCGCCTCAGCGTCTGACCTGGGAAGGCTCGCAAAATCAGGACTCTGACGTCAGCACTGACGGCAAGTTCCTGGTGATGGTGAGCAGCGCCAGCGGTACACAGCACATCGCTAAACAAGATCTGGCAACGGGAGCCGTTCAAACATTGACGGACACGTTCCTGGATGAAACGCCTAGCCTCGCACCAAATGGCACAATGGTAATTTACAGCTCCTCTCAGGGACTGGGTTCCGTGTTGCAGTTGGTATCGACTGATGGGCGCTTCAAAGCGCGTCTTCCGGCAACTGATGGACAGGTCAAATTTCCTGCCTGGTCGCCGTATCTGTAATGCATAGAAAAACTATGTATGGCAAAAAATTATAAAAGGATCGAATAGATGCAACTGAACAAAGTGCTGAAAGGGCTGATGCTGGCATTGCCTGTACTGGCAGTAGCTGCTTGTAGTTCTCACAAGAACGCAGACAACGACCAATCTGGTATGGGTCTGAACTCTGGCGCAGGCACTGAAAACGCTAACATGTCTTCAGAAGAGCAAGCTCGCCTGCAGATGCAAGAACTGCAGAAAAACAACATCGTTTACTTTGGCCTGGACAAATACGATGTGTCTTCTGAATTCGCTCAGATGTTAGACGCGCACGCAGCATTCCTGCGTAGCAACCCGTCTTACAAAGTGACTGTAGAAGGTCATGCTGACGAACGTGGTACGCCAGAGTACAACATCGCCCTGGGCGAACGTCGTGCTACTGCTGTTAAAATGTACCTGCAAGGCAAAGGCGTTTCTGCTGACCAAATCTCTATCGTTTCTTACGGTAAAGAAAAACCAGCTGTACTGGGCCATGACGAAGCGGCTTACGCTAAAAACCGTCGTGCCGTACTGGTATACTAAGAGAATAGTATGAGCAGTAACTTCAGAACTCACCTGTTGAGTCTGTCGTTACTGGTTGGCGTAGCGGTCCCATGGGCCGCTACTGCCCAAGCGCCAATCAGTGATGTCGGCTCAGGCTCGATTGAAGATCGGGTCACCTCTCTGGAGCGTATTTCTAACGCTCACAGCCAGCTATTAACTCAACTCCAGCAGCAACTTTCTGATTCCCAACGTGATATGGATACGCTTCGTGGTCAAATCCAGGAGAACCAGTATCAGTTGGGTCAGCTTGCTGATCGTCAGAAGCAGATCTTTAACCAGATGGACAGCCTTAGCCAGGGTGCCGCCGGAGCCGCCAGTACGGGCGCTGCCGCAGCAACCGGTGATGCGTCTGGTGGTGATGCTGCGACAACGCCTGATGCGGGTGCTGCACAAGCCCCTGCGAGCACAGGCGATGTGAACAGCGACTACAACGCTGCTGTTTCACTGGCGCTGGAAAAGAAACAGTATGATGAAGCCATTGCGGCTTTTCAGAGTTTCGTTAAAAAATATCCAGATTCAACGTATCAGCCTAACGCCAACTACTGGTTAGGACAGTTGTATTACAACAAGGGTAAAAAAGACGACGCTGCGTATTATTTTGCAGTCGTGGTGAAAAATTACCCTAAGTCCCCAAAAAGTTCTGACGCGATGTACAAGGTTGGGGTGATCATGCAGGAGAAAGGTCAGGCTGATAAAGCCAAAGCCGTCTTCTCGCAGGTCGTAAAACAGTACCCAAATACCGATGCGGCAAAACAAGCTCAAAAACGTTTATCTGCAAAGTAGTTCTTCATTCAGGTCTGGAAAATGTACATATCGTGCATTTTCTGGGCTTGAGTGTGTGAAACGCCATCAGTTAGCACTCTTTCTGAAAATTAAAGTTGCACTGAAAAGTTAAATAAGTAATATATGCCGCCGTTGCCCAGACAACTCCAAACGGCTAACGCTGTCAGAGATTTAGGCAATATGCAGTAGGTTTAGAAGGGCCGTTAGCTCAGTTGGTAGAGCAGTTGACTTTTAATCAATTGGTCGCTGGTTCGAATCCAGCACGGCCCACCACTTTTAAAGTGGAAAATGTAGTGAAGCAGTGCAGGACGACAACGCGCAAGCGTTGCCCGCAGGGCGAGGTGAAACCGAGTCAATCCAGCACGGCCCACCAAATCTAAATCATTTATTGCATGTGGCTTGCACACCAACTGCAAGACACGCAGGCAGAAGAAGTATTCAGGCGGGGCCGTTAGCTCAGTTGGTAGAGCAGTTGACTTTTAATCAATTGGTCGCTGGTTCGAATCCAGCACGGCCCACCACTTTTAAAGTGGAAAATGAAGTGAAGCAGTGCAGGATGAGAACCAGGGGTTCGAGCCGAGCGAAGCGAGACGACAACGCGCAAGCGTTGCCCGCAGGGCGAGGTGAAACCGAGTCAATCCAGCACGGCCCACCACTTTTAAAGTGATGCGCCCTGAATAATTAGTGAAGCCAGAAGTACCCAGCATTTAGATGGGCCGTTAGCTCAGTTGGTAGAGCAGTTGACTTTTAATCAATTGGTCGCTGGTTCGAATCCAGCACGGCCCACCACTTTTAAAGTGGAAAATGTAGTGAAGCAGTGCAGGATGAGAACCAGGGGTTCGAGCCGAGCGAAGCGAGACGACAACGCGCAAGCGTTGCCCGCAGGGCGAGGTGAAACCGAGTCAATCCAGCACGGCCCACCACTTTAAGTGAAGCCATCTAAATTGCAGAATTCAGAGAAAAGCGCCTTTTGGCGCTTTTTTCGCATCTGAACCCCAAAATATCCCCGCAGCGATAAAATCCTTTCTCACAATCCGGCGCAATCTCATCTCTTTTAAGTGCAGTAAACATTTTAAGCCTTATGGCTAATATCTGGACGACTTTCCCTACATTTTGCGGTATTTTGTTTAGCATACAAAACCAACAGATTTCCGGATGGAATTTGTTGTGGCTTCTGGCCTTCCGGGCATGCTGCCTGACTGAATGAGATGACGAGTATGAGCGAAACATTGGATCTGAATGCGGCGGTTTATCCTTTCCCTCCGAAACCCGCCGTTCTGAATGCAGATGAAAAATCTTTCTATAAAGAGAAGATTAAAAAACTGCTGAAGGAACGTGATGCTGTGATGGTGGCGCATTACTACACCGATCCTGAGATTCAGGCGCTTGCCGAAGAAACCGGGGGCATTGTGGCGGATTCCCTCGAGATGGCGCGTTTTGGCAGTCAGCATCCTGCCTCGACCTTGCTGGTTGCGGGCGTGCGGTTCATGGGCGAAACAGCCAAAATTCTCAGCCCGGAAAAAACCGTGCTGATGCCGACCCTGAATGCGGAATGCTCACTGGATCTGGGCTGTCCTGAACAGGCGTTCTCAGATTTTTGTGATCAGCACCCCGACCGCACCGTTGTGGTCTACGCTAATACCTCCGCGGCCGTAAAAGCCAGAGCCGACTGGGTAGTGACATCCAGTATCGCGGTACAGCTGATTGAACACCTTGATAGTCTGGGGGAAAAAATCATCTGGGCGCCGGACCGCCACCTTGGGAATTACGTCCGTAAGCAGACGGGGGCGGATGTATTGTGCTGGCAGGGCGCCTGTATCGTCCATGACGAGTTTAAAACGCAGGCCCTGACCCGAATGAAAGGTTTGTACCCGAACGCCGCTGTTCTGGTGCATCCTGAGTCTCCTCAGGCGATCGTGGATATGGCGGATGCCGTGGGTTCCACCAGTCAGCTGATTCAGGCGGCGAAAACCCTGCCGCACCAGCAACTGATTGTGGCGACTGACCGCGGCATTTTCTACAAAATGCAGCAGGCGTGCCCGGACAAAGAATTGTTCGAAGCGCCGACGGCAGGCGAGGGCGCAAGTTGCCGCACCTGTGCGCATTGTCCGTGGATGGCGATGAACGGCCTGAAAGCCATTGCGGAAGGACTTGAACATGGCGGAGCGGAACATGCGATTGAGGTGGATGAAGCGTTACGCGTGAAATCGCTGATCCCGCTGAACCGTATGCTGGATTTCGCGGCGCAGTTAACATTGCGTACGCAACCGAAGGCGCTGTAAGCCCCTCTTTTATGACCGGCAAGGTTTTGTGACTGACAAAAAGGAACGCATGTGATGATGGATTTTTTCAGTACCGGCAACATTCTGGTTCATATTCCGATTGGAAAAGGCGGATACGATCTGTCATGGATTGAAGCCGTCGGCACGATATTTGGCTTGCTGTGTATCTGGTTCGCCAGCAAAGAGAAACTGATCAACTATCCTTTCGGTCTGATCAACGTCACGCTGTTTGCGGTTATCTTTTTCCAGATCCAGCTTTACGCCAGTTTGCTGCTGCAGGTCTTTTTCTTTGCCGCCAATATTTATGGCTGGTACGCATGGAGCCGACAGACGGCCGATCAGCAGGCTGAGTTGCAAATCCGCTGGTTACCGCGCACGAAAGCGCTGGTATGGGGCGTGGTGTGTATCGCGGGCATTCTGCTGATGACATTTAACATTGACCGCGTTTTTGCCGCGCTGACGCTGCTGGCAGTCAATCTGATGCAGGCGCTTGGCCTGTCTGTGCAGATGCCGGCACTTCAGCCTGATGCTTTCCCGTTCTGGGATTCCTCAATGATGGTGCTGTCGATTGTCGCCATGCTGCTGATGACCCGTAAATACGTCGAGAACTGGTTGTTGTGGGTCATCATCGATGTGATCAGTGTGGCGATCTTTGCCTATCAGGGCGTTTATGCAATGGCGCTGGAATATGTCCTGCTGACGCTGATTGCGCTGAACGGCTCCTGGCTGTGGATCAAAAGCGCGAAGCAAAATGGCTCGCGGCCGCTACAAACAGTGTGATGCTGCGCTGACAAAAACGCCTCCGTGACGGAGGCGTTTTTGCTTTCTGCCGCTGGCGGCGCGATCAGTGATGATGGTGCGCGTGGCTGTGACCGTGATGATCATGACCTGCGCTGACGACGGGCACATCATTGATGCCGCAATCCGGCGCTTCACACCTGCCATATTCCATCTGAATAGTCGCGTGCCCGATACGGCATTTCTCCAGCAGATGATGCCGGATGCGTTCCAGCAGCGCGTCGTGATCGTGAGGCGGTATCACCTGCACATGCAGGGTCATCAACCGTTGTTCGCCAATCTGCCAGACATGAACATGATGTACGTTGCGCACCTCCGGAATGCTCATGGATAAATCGCGGCGCAGTTTGTCGATATCAATTTCCTCCGGCGTGCCTTCCAGCAACTCGTGGAAGCTCTCCCGCAGCAACCGCCAGGCGTTGGTTAGGACGAGACAGGAAACCAGTACCGACAAAATCGGGTCGATGGGTGTCCAGCCGGTGTTCATGATAATCAGCGCGGCAGCGACGGCACCGATCGAACCCAGCAAATCGCCAAGCACATGTAAGGCGGCGGCGCGCACGTTGATATTGGCTTTTTCTTCACCCTGATGCAGCAGCCAGAACGCCAGAATATTGGCAAACAGACCGGCGATGGCGATCACCAGCATGGTGGTGCCCATGACGGGCTGCGGATTGACGAAACGGGCGATGGCTTCCCAGACAATCAGCACCACGATGACCAGCAACGCCGCGGCGTTAACAAATGCCGCCAGAGTGGTCAGACGCAGATAACCAAAGGTATGCCGAGAGTTGGGTTTACGTTTCGCGAAACGCACCGCCAGCAGCGCAACCAGCAACGCTGCGGCGTCGGTGAGCATATGCCCGGCATCGGCCAGCAGGGCGAGCGAGCCGGAGATCAGCCCGCCAATTACTTCCGCAATCATAAAAATGACCGTCACAAGGAAGGCCAGCAGCAGCCGGCGGCTGTTTTTATCCTGCGGTAACAGGGTAGAAGACATAGTTATATTCACAAGAATGATGAACAGAGAAGATCACAATAGCGTAATCAGGAGGCGTTGCAAGAAGGGGCGTAAACGTGAAGGAGGAACCGAAGTTCCTCCTGAATGAGCAGTTTATGACGGGCTTAGTTACCGGTGGCTTTAGACTCGGAAGTCCCCGGCGTCTGGTTTGGACAGCGTCCGTCTTTGCACATGGTTTTCTCATGTTCCTGCGTTTTGCTCATATGATGTTTGGTGGTATCCGTCTGGGTATTCACCTCATCGGCAGGTTTATTGGTGTTATTAATCTGGTCGTTATCCACGTTTTTAGGCGCAATTTTCTGAATTGAACCCGGGGAATTCGACTGATTCGCCTGGCCGTTGTTATCGGAGGCAGATGTTTCACCGGCAGCGAAAGCAGCACCGGTGGTCAGCGCCATGGTTGCGGTCAGTAACATGATTGCGAGCTTTTTCATAATTTCATCTCCATTGTTGCAGAAAGGTCCGTGGTCGTTTTTCATGTGTCTGATAAAAGACTAGCTAAACAATTCATGTGCTAAATCAAATTGAGACTATTCGGAAGTGTAAAAGCAGGTTTACACCGTCATGCAATACGGCTAGATTGAACGCGGTCAGCGTTTCGCTTTGTCTCTTATGAACACCCGAATGGAACAGTTATGAATTATCAAAACGACGATTTGCGCATCAAAGAAATTAAAGAACTATTACCGCCGGTTGCCCTTCTGGAAAAATTCCCCGCCACTGACAAAGCGGCAAAAACAGTCTCTCAGGCGCGTAATGCAATCCATAAGATCCTGAAAGGAAACGATGATCGTCTGCTGGTTGTTATTGGCCCTTGTTCTATTAACGATCCGAAAGCCGCGAAAGAATATGCCGCCCGTCTGCTGAAAATGCGTGAAGAATTGCAGGGCGAGCTGGAAGTGGTTATGCGCGTTTACTTTGAAAAACCGCGTACCACGGTGGGCTGGAAGGGGCTGATCAATGACCCGCACATGAACAACAGCTACCAGATTAACGACGGTTTACGCATTGCCCGCAAACTGTTACTGGATATTAATGACACCGGTCTGCCTGCTGCAGGCGAGTTCCTGGACATGATCACGCCACAATATCTGGCGGATTTAATGAGCTGGGGCGCAATCGGCGCGCGTACCACAGAATCTCAGGTTCACCGTGAGCTGTCTTCCGGTTTGTCCTGTCCGGTAGGTTTCAAAAACGGCACTGACGGCACCATCAAAGTGGCTATCGACGCCATCAACGCCGCAGGCGCACCGCACTGTTTCCTGTCTGTCACCAAATGGGGTCACTCCGCGATCGTGAACACCAGCGGGAACAACGACTGCCATATCATTCTGCGTGGCGGTAAAAAGCCAAACTACAGTGCTCAGGATGTGCAGGAAGTGAAAGAAGGCCTGAAGAAAGGCGGCCTGCCAGCCCGTATCATGATCGATTTCAGCCATGCCAACAGCAGCAAGCAATTCAAAAAGCAGATGGAAGTGTGTGAAGATGTCTGCGGTCAGGTTGCTGGCGGCGAACAATCCATCATGGGCGTGATGGTGGAAAGCCATCTGGTGGAAGGTAATCAGAGCCTCGACAGCGGCGAGCCGCTGGTTTACGGCCAGAGCGTGACCGATGCCTGCATCGGCTGGGAAGATACCGAAGTGCTGCTGCGCAGCCTGGCAGGTGCGGTAAAAGCACGCCGCGGTTAAATAGTTTCGCATCCCCCTGCGTACAGAAGCCCCGTTTATGCGGGGCTTTTTCTTTGGTGAAAAAGGGCAAAATGACTCACAGTTCGCAGCGCATATCCATACAACGCAAATCAGCATTCGCCATCTCAGAGCGATAAAGACTCTCTTTAACCAGACAGAATCCATTCTTCTTATAAAACTCAAAGGCATTCGGCGTAGACGCCAGAGTAAGTGCTGTGAATCCTCTCGACTTCGCTTCTGCTTTTATGGCAGCAAGAATTTGGGTGGCAAGACCTTTCCCTTCGTATTCTGGCAGCGTAAAAATCGCTTCCACACTGCCATTTTTCAGATCCAGAAATCCTGTTGCCACGGGTGTGTCCAGCCCGTGCACCTGTGCGACAAAAAAAGGATTCTCCGCAATAGCTTTGCGGTATCCGGCAGGCATCTGTTCGGGCGTCCACGCCATTACAATGTCTGCGCCATAGGTATTTTTACATCCGTGGCGGATAGCCTGATTTCTTATTTCCCAAAGTATTTCTGCTTCATCTGGCGACGCGAGTCTGACGGGCATCGGTTTCTCCTCAGGTCCAGAGACAAAAAAGGCACGCTTTCGCGTGCCTATTCAACTTCAACTCTTTCTGCTTCATGCAGAAAACGCGAAATTACTTCGCTTTACCCTGGTTTGCCACGGCCGCGGCTTTCGCTGCGATTTCGTCGGCATTACCCAGATAGTAACGTTTAAGGGGTTTGTAGTTTTCGTCGAATTCGTAAACCAGCGGAACACCGGTAGGGATGTTCAGTTCCAGAATTTCTTCTTCGCTCAGGTTATCAAGATATTTAACCAGTGCACGCAGGGAGTTACCGTGTGCCGCGATGATGACGCGCTCGCCGCTGGCGATGCGTGGTTTGATCACGTCAGTCCAGTAAGGGATAACGCGGTCAATGGTCAGCGCCAGGCTTTCTGTCGTTGGCAGTTCTGCAGCCGTCAGTTTAGCGTAACGCGGATCGTGGCCCGGGAAACGTTCGTCAGCGCGATCCAGTTCTGGTGGTGTCACAGCAAAACCACGACGCCATTGTTTAACTTGCTCGTCACCGTATTTCTGTGCGGTTTCAGCTTTATCCAGACCCTGTAACGCACCGTAGTGACGTTCGTTCAGTTTCCAGGATTTCTCAACCGGCAGCCATGGCTGGTTCAGTTCGTCCAAAACGTTCCACAGAGTATGGATGGCGCGTTTCAGCACGGAGGTGTAAGCGAAATCAAATTGGAAGCCTTCGTCTTTCAGCAGCTGACCCGCAGCTTTTGCTTCAGTGCGGCCTTTCTCGGACAAGTCAACATCATGCCAACCGGTAAAACGGTTTTCTTTGTTCCACTCACTTTCACCGTGTCTTACCAGCACCAGCTTGGTTACAGCCATAGCTAAACTCCTCAGTTAACTGAATTTTCAATGATAACAGTTATCATTATAGGGTCTGGGCGTCCCACTCAGCAATCTGAAACTACGTCAGGAAGGCTTCGCGGGAGTCCGTTTGTATTAAACATAACGAATTTGCTGCGGCGATGTAAAACAAAACGCGCAGACCGTTCGCCGGACAGCGCGTTTTATCCACCAGACCGGGGGATCAGCTGGCTTTTTTCAGGCAGGTGCTCATGAAGGTTTTACGGGCATCGCCCTTCAGATCTTGTTTCGCCGCGTCTGCGTTACAGGTTTTCATCTTCTGCTGTTGCGGATTCAGTTTATCGTCCGTTTTTGCCTCTGCTTTCAGGCAGTTGCTCATGAATTTTTTCCGCTCATCGCCTTTCAGCGACTGCGTGGTGGCCTGCTGATTACAGTCGGTCATCTTTTGGCGTTGCTCAGTCTGAGCAGGGGAAGGGACTTTCACCGGGTCGGCCGCCAGCGCGGAACCCGCCGCGCACAATGTGGCCAGCAGGGATAACACAACAGGTAAACGCATAACGAACTCCTTATTAAACGTCCTTTTACGCAGGACACTCTCTAAGCGTAGATGCGGGAAATGCCTTTAGCTGAAAATGTGCCGGGTCAGATGCGCCGTGAGTCACAAATTCGCACAAGTCGGAACAGAGGAAGACAGGGCCGGGCGACCCTGTCCTGAGCAAATTACAGCGCGAAGAACTGATAGGTGGTGGCGGATTTATACGCCTGTCCCGGTTTTATCCAGCAGCTGGGCTGTGGCCAGGTCGCGTGGTTCGGGCTGTCTGGCAGGAATTCACTTTCCAGCGCCACACCGCTGTAGCTGGCATATTCGCCGCCGCTGCGGTTCGGTGTGCCGCCGAGGAAATTGCCGCTGTAAAGCTGTACGGCGGGTGCGGAGGTGAACATGGTCATTTTGACTTTGCCGTCAGCGGACCACAAATGCGCCGCCGGATTCGTGCCGGTATTGCAGGTGCGGTTCAGCAGGTAGGCGTGATCATAGCCTTTCACCCGCTGCTGATCGCGATCCTTGAGGAAATCCTTCGCCAGCGTTTTTGCCGCGTTGAAATTCATGCCGGTGTTTTCAACCGGGGTCGGATCCGCACAGGGAATGCCGTCACTGTCGACCGGCAGGAAGCGGTCAGCGAACAGTTGCAGCTTGTGCTGGCGCGCATCGGTGCCTTCGCCGTCGAGATTGAAATAGGCATGATTGGTCAGATTGACCGGACACAGCTTATCCACGGTGGCTTCGTAACGAATTTCCAGACGGTTATCGTCCGTCAGCTGGTAATGCACCTTCGCGGTCATATTGCCCGGATAACCCTGATCGCCGTCGGCCGAAAACAGCTGGAACGTCAGCTTCTGCGCGGTCTGTTCCAGGATCGTCCAGCGGCGCGCATGGAAACCTTCCGGCCCGCCATGAAGCTGATGAACGCCCTGATTTGCGACCACCAGATGCGGTTTGCCGTCGATTTCAAACTGCGCGCGGGCGATACGGTTGGCGTAACGTCCCACGGTCGCGCCGAGATACGCGCTCTGGTTCATGTATTCCTGCGGGGACTGACAGCCGAGCAGCAACTCGCGCGTCGTGCCATCCGCCAGCGGCAGGGTGAAGGATAACCAGGTCGCGCCCCAGTCCATGAATGTGGCGGTGGCACCCGCCGCATTCTGTAGCGTCACCTGTTCAAACGGCTGGCCATCGGGCGCCAGCTGTGTGTTTTCAGGTTTTAACATATGCCTGCTCCTTGTGAAGCGGTGCAAACGTAGAAGGTTTCTTTCAGGCCGCTGTGCGCCTGATATTGCTGTTCCACCGCATGACGGACTTTATCCACCATGTCTTCCGGTACCAGCGCCACGATGCAACCGCCGAAGCCGCCGCCGGTCATGCGCACGCCGCCTTTATCGCCAATCACTTCTTTGACGATTTCAACCAGCTTGTCGATTTGCGGCACGGTGATTTCAAAATCATCACGCATTGACGCGTGAGATTCCGCCATCAGTTCGCCCATGCGTTTCAGGTCACCGCTGGCCAGGGCATCTGCTGCTGCCAGCGTACGGTCGTTTTCAGTGATCACGTGACGCGCACGGCGGGCAACCACCGGATCCAGTTCATCCTGAATGGAGAAGAACAGGGCAGGATCGACGTCACGCAGCGCTTTCACGCCGAAGAAACGGGCCGCCACTTCGCACTGTTCGCGACGGGCGTTGTATTCGCTGTCCACCAGACCGCGTTTCACGTTGGAGTTGATGATCACCACCGCCGCGTTTGTCGGCATAGAGACCGCGCGGGTTTCCAGTGAACGGCAGTCGATCAGCAGGGAGTGATTTTCCTTACCGAGCGCGGAAATCAGCTGATCCATGATGCCGCAGTTACAGCCGACAAACTGGTTCTCTGCTTCCTGACCGTTCAGCGCCAGCGCCACGCCATCCAGCGGCAGATCGTATAAGGATTTCAATGCCTGACCGACGGCCACTTCCAGCGAGGCAGAAGAGCTCAGACCCGCGCCCTGCGGCACGTTGCCGCTGATCACCATATCAGCGCCGGAGAAATCTTTGTTGCGCAGCATCAGATGCTTTACCACGCCGCGCACATAGTTGGCCCACGGGTGCGCATCGCTGTGCAGGATCGGTTCGTCGAGGGAGAAGCTGTCTTCGTCGTTGTCGTAATCGGCGGCGATCACGCGGATCGTGCGGTCATTACGCTGGGCGCAGGCGATCACCGTTTCATAATCGATGGCGCAGGGCAGCACAAAACCGTCGTTGTAATCGGTATGTTCACCGATCAGGTTCACGCGACCCGGCGCTTTGATGGTAATGGTCGCAGGGTAGCCGAATTTATCGGCGAAGATTTCCAGGGTTTTGGTTTTCAGTTTCATTATTTTTCTCCGGCCTCACGATAATGGACATCACTTACCGCCCGCAGACGTTCAGCGGCTTGTTCCGCCGTCAGGTCGCGTTGCGTCTCAGCCAGCATTTCGTAGCCGACCATGAATTTGCGTACCGTGGCTGAACGCAGCAACGGGGGATAGAAATGGGCATGCAACTGCCAGTGTTCGTTGTCGCCTTCGGTAAATGGCGCACCGTGCCAGCCCATGGAATACGGGAAGGAGCACTGGAACAGATTGTCGTAGCGGCTGGTCAGTTTTTTCAGCGCCAGCGCCAGATCACCGCGCTGTTCATCGGAAAGCTCAGTGATGCGTTTAACGTGCACTTTCGGCAGCAGCAGGGTTTCGAACGGCCATGCCGCCCAGTAAGGGACGACGGCCAGCCAGTGTTCGGTTTCCACCACCGTACGGCTGCCGTCAGCCAGTTCGCGCTGCACATAGTCAACCAGCATCGGCGAACCCTGTTGTTGCAGATACGCGCGTTGCAGACGGTCTTCCCGTTCGGCTTCGTTTGGCAGGAAACTGTTGGCCCAGATCTGCCCGTGCGGATGCGGGTTAGAGCATCCCATCGCCGCGCCTTTATTCTCGAAAACCTGTACCCACGGATAGGTTTTTGCCAGATCCGCGCTTTGCTCCTGCCAGGTTCTGACGATTTCCGTCAGCGCCTCAACCGACAGTTGTGGCAGGGTTTTGCTGTGATCCGGCGAGAAGCAGATCACGCGGCTGGTGCCACGTGCGCTCTGCACACGCATCAGCGGATCGTCGCTTTCCGGCGCAAACGGCGTATCCGGCATCAGCGCCGCATAATCATTGGTAAATACGAAGGTGCCGGTGTATTTCGGGTTCACATCGCCGGTCACGCGCGTATTGCCCGGACACAGGAAACAGTCCGGGTCATGCGCAGGCAGGATTTCCTGAGAAACCGCTTCCTGCTGACCCTGCCACGGGCGTTTGGCCCGGTGCGGGCTGACTAAAATCCACTGATCGGTCAGCGGATTGTAGCGGCGATGTGGGTGATCAATCGGGTTAAACGTGGTCATAAACTTTCCTTAGTGCGCCTTAGTCCGGGTAGCCTTGCGGGTTTTTCGACTGCCACAGCCAGGTGTCATTGGCCATGTCTTCCAGCGTGCGGGTGACTTTCCAGTTCAGCTCTTTCGCCGCTTTGGTCGGATCCGCCCAGTACGCCGGTAAATCGCCGTCGCGGCGTGGCGCAAATTTGTAATTCACCGGTTTACCGCAGGCTTTGCTGAAGGCATTCACCACTTCCAGCACGCTGTGACCGAAGCCCGCGCCCAGGTTGTAGATATGCACGCCCGCTTTATTGTGCAGGGTTTTCATCGCGGCCAGATGGCCGTCAGCGAGGTCAACCACATGGATATAGTCGCGCACACCGGTACCGTCCGGCGTCGGGTAGTCATTGCCAAAAATAGCCAGAGACTCACGGCGGCCTACCGCGACCTGCGCGATAAACGGCATCAGGTTATTCGGCACGCCCTGCGGGTCTTCACCCATCAGGCCAGACGGATGGGCACCGACCGGGTTGAAGTAACGCAGTAAGGTGATGCTCCACTCAGGCTCAGCGCGCTGAACATCTTCCAGAATTTGTTCGACCATCAGTTTGCTGCGGCCGTACGGGCTGGAAGGGTTGCCGGTCGGGAAATCTTCGACGTAAGGGGTTTTGGGCTGATCGCCATATACCGTGGCGGAGGAGCTGAAAATCAGGTTTTTCACGCCCGCCGCGCGCATCGCTTCGATCAGCACCAGCGTGCCGGTGACATTGTTGTCGTAATAAGCCAGCGGTTTCGCCACGGATTCGCCGACCGCTTTCCAGCCTGCGAAATGAATGACGGAATGAATGTGGTGTTCGCTGAAAATTTTATCGAGAAGCGCACGGTCGCGGATGTCGCCTTCATAGAACAGCGGCGTTTTGCCGGTCAGGGTATTGATGCGTTCCAGCACGCTGACTTTACTGTTGTGAAGATTATCCAGAATGATGGGTGTATAGCCTGCATCAATCAATTGAACGCAAGTATGACTGCCGATGTAACCGCTACCACCTGTGACTAAGACGTACATAATAGCTCCCCGATGATTATCTTGATGCAACGATATCACGCTGCAAGGCTGAAAAAGGTGATCCATCCCCAATAAAATGGAATCGCTTACACAAACAGTTTATCACCTTTCAACCCGACCAGACAGAGGGCGCGCGCGGTTCAGAAAGCCAGCGGCAACGGCGGTGAAGCCGGAATGACCGGCTTGTGTAATCGCTTACACGGAAGGCGATGCGTTATACGGATCCGGGTTTTCGCTAATTTTTTCAGACTACAACCCGGTGTCGGGCGACAGATTGCTGAGCAGCCAGCGGCGCAGGGTCACGATATCTGGCCGGTCTTTTTTCTCCGGGGTGGTCACCAGAGAGTCATTTGCACCGGGAAGATGATGGGGAAAGGGCGTGGTCACCGCGCTGATGGCGCAGGAGTGAAGCCGGCCTTGCGCAGACGGAAGGCCGGAAAGGGATTACAGCGCGTCGATCTGATAACGGTAGATTTCCCCGTCAGGAATAAAGCTCAGACGATGGGTAATGCACTGCGGCGCATCTTCTGCGTGGTGTGAGACGAACAGCAACTGCGTGTCACCTTCGCCAATCAGGATATCGACAAAACGGCGCACCAGCTGGCGGTTGATCGGATCCAGCCCCTGCAAGGGTTCATCAAGAATCAACAGCGCCGGATGTTTGACCAGCGCGCGGGCAATCAGCGCCAGACGCTGTTGCCCCCAGGACAGGCTGTGGAACGGCGATTCCCCGGCATCGCCGCCCAGACCGAGCAGTGTCAGCCATTGCGAAGTCAGCAACCGCTGGCGATCGGACACCGCCTGATAAATGCCGATGGAATCGAAGAAGCCGGAAGTGATGACATTGCGCACGCTGGTGCTGACGCGGTAATCAAGATGCAGGCTGCTGCTGACGTAGCCGATATGGCGTTTGATATCCCAGATGGTTTCCCCGCTGCCGCGACGGCGGCCAAACAGCGTCAGATCATTACTGTAGCCCTGCGCATGATCGCCGGTGATCAGGCTCAGCAGGGTGGATTTCCCCGCGCCGTTCTGACCGGTGATCTGCCAGTGCTGGCCCTGATCCACCTGCCAGCTCAGATGATGCAGGATCGGTTTATCGTTATATTGCACCACGCCGTCACGCAGTACGATCAGCGGGCTGCCGGAGGGCGGGCTGACGCGCGCGGTGGGATCTTCCGCTTCCGGCACCGCCATGCCATTCAGGCTTTCGCTGTGCGCCAGTTGCGCGACCAGTGCGTCGGCCATCACCTGTTCCCGCGGGCCGACCGACGCCAGCGTGCAATCGGCCAGCACGCCGACATTCTTCACAAACGCAGGAATGTCGTCGAAGCGGTTGAGCACCAGCACCATCGTCTGGCCTTCGCCGGAAAGTGTTTCCAGCAGTTGCGCCAGTTGCGCACGGGCATTGACGTCCAGCCCGTCAAACGGCTCATCCAGCACCAGCAAATCAGGTTTCTGCATCAGCACCTGACACAGCAAGGTTTTGCGGGTTTCGCCGGTGGATAAATATTTGAAGCGGCGGTCGAGCAATTTCTCAATACCAAACTGCGCTGCAAGGGCGGCACAGCGCGCCGGATCCCGCACGTCATCCTGAATGATTTCAGCGGTGGTGCGGCCGGTATCGTCTTCGCCTTCGCTCAGCAAATCGGTGTTGTTGCGCTGCCATTCATCGGCGACCAGCTTCTGCAACTGTTCGAATGAGAGGCGCACGATATGGCAGAAACTGTTCTCGCGGCGGCCTTTCAGTAACGTCAGATCGCCTGCCAGCGCGCGAGCCAGCGCGGATTTCCCGCTGCCATTCGAGCCGACAAACGCCCAGCTGTCGGCCTGTTCAATGTTCAGATCAGAAAGTGTGAGGGTTCGGGTATCGCTGAGGCGGAAAACACCTTGCGTAATATGCAACGACGACATTTTTTATCTCTCATTTTGAAATGATTATAAAATAAGGGATATGCGCTGCACCTCTGCAAGTCAATTGACAAATCTGCAAAATGAAAACGCTGATTTTGCAAGATCCTGATTCTGAATATTTTTTTAGCACAACGTGGCGATGATCACTTTGTCATCATCAAACTGGGCAAAAACGGTCTGACCGCTTTTCAGTGCCAGCTTGTCGATGCTGCTGTTCGCCACGGTCGCACACAATGTTTCGCTGCTCGGCAGCTTGATCAACACTTCGCTGCTGTTTTCACCGCGCTGGATGCTGGTCACATTGCCCTGCAAGGCGTTATGCGGATTTTCGGCGGTGAAGCCGAGGGTGATCCACGGTGCTTTGATCAGTACCAGCACCTCTTTGCCCGGTGTCAGGGCCAGACGGTCGGCGCTTTGCTCAGTAATCGCCGCGCGGATTTGCGTCTTGCCGTCGGCCAGCAGGATATCGATATGCTGCTGCACAATGCCGTGACCGCGTTCCACCACGGTGCCGAAAAACTGATTACGGGCGCTGGTTTGCAGGGAGAAGCGGGAAATGGCCGCCAGCAGACTGTCGAGGGGCAGGGAATCTTCTTTCAGCACATCAAAGGCTTTTTGCTGGATCTGCGCCAGTAACTCATAAAGCTGGATCAGGCGTTCGCCGTAAGGGGTCAGGACCGCGCCGCCGCCGCCTTTGCCCCCGGTACTGCGTTCCACCAGCGTCTGATCGGCGAGCTGGTTCATTTCATTGATGGCATCCCAGGCGCTTTTATAGCTGATGTTGGCGAGCTTCGCGCCCTGACTGATCGAACCGGTATGGCGCACCTGCCGCAGCAATTCGATACGGCGCGGATCGGCAAACAAACGTTGCTGAAGTTTAAGGGTTAACAGAATTTCGGCTTGCATTGCAGCTTCCTTATTAGAATCATGCCTTATTGTCGCCGCTAAACCTGCAGGCAGGCAAGTTGGCTAAATGCTAAAGTAATTACAGTCCCGTGCTGTTATTATCCGCAACAGTTTGATTTTTCGTTTTGACTTCATACAGGAAGTCCTACATCGTCTTCGGGCGATTCAGCCAGTCGAGTGAGGCTATCATGTTAGAACTATTAGAAAGTTTGATTTTCGCTGCCATCATGGTACCGGTATTCATCGCGGTGATCCTGGGCCTGATCTGGGGACTGGGCGAAGTGTTCAACTTTATCTCCCACGTGGGGCACTCAAAAGAATCCCGCGAGAAACCTCATTACTAAATGAGTCGTTTCCACTGAAAACGCAAATTCACAGAACCCGGCCTTTGTGCCGGGTTTTCTTTTTTTAGTTCAGATCAACAAACTGCACATTCTCCCGCCCTGATACATAAAAACGGATGACATCATTTTCTGCCACGCTATATTAATGCTTACATAACGTAACATCTCTTCATAAGGCGAAGGAAACCGATGACAGTTCAATGGGGCAAAGTATTCACCGCGACCGTTCTGGTGGCAGGGCTGGGTGTACAGGCGCAGGCGGCAGACAAAATCACCGTATTTGCAGCGGCGTCACTGACCAATGCGTTGCAGGATATCGCGACACAGTATCAGAA
The DNA here is from genome assembly GCF_021276285.1 of Rahnella victoriana. Classification (NCBI taxonomy): domain Bacteria; kingdom Pseudomonadati; phylum Pseudomonadota; class Gammaproteobacteria; order Enterobacterales; family Yersiniaceae; genus Rahnella; species Rahnella victoriana. The sequence continues at coordinate 237,714 of NZ_CP089919.1, read as the reverse complement.
AGAAAAGGGCGTGCAGGTCGTGTCTTCCTTCGCCTCTTCCTCCACGCTGGCGCGCCAGATTGAGCAGGGCGCACCGGCGGATATGTTTATTTCTGCCGATCAGCAATGGATGGATTACGCCATCAGCAAACAGCAGATGGTGGATAACACCCGCTACACCTTGCTGGGCAACGAGCTGGTGCTGATTTCTGCGGCTGGCAGCAAAATCGACAAAGTGGATATCTCAGAGAAAACCGAATGGACCAAACTGATTGGCGACAGCCGTCTGGCGGTGGGCGACCCTGATCACGTTCCGGCCGGGATTTATGCCAAAGAAGCGCTGCAAAAACTCGGCGCCTGGACCACGCTGGAACCTAAACTGGCGCGCGCCAGTGACGTGCGTGCCGCCATGGCACTGGTTGAGCGTGAAGAAGCGCCGGTCGGGATTGTGTACGGTTCTGACGCGGTCGCCAGCAAGAAAGTGAAAGTGGTCGGTATTTTCCCGGCGTCCAGCCACAAGCCGGTGGAATACCCGATGGCGATTGTCAAAGGCCATCAAAACGCCACAGTCAGCGGTTTCTATGAGTATCTGAAAACGCCTGCGGCGGCGGAAATCTTCAAAAAATACGGTTTCACGCCACGCGGTTAATTCATCGCTTTTGCTGAAAACAGCTCAGGTCTTGCGGGTTACCCGGACCTGAGCTGCGCCATCTCTGTGTTTCTTTCCCCCTCTGTGATTCTCTATACTGCGACGGGAACTAAAGCCTTCGAAATTTTTGCCGATATTTTATCTCTGCGACACATAAATTCAGGATTAAGAAACCGACATGATGTTGAGTGAATATGAGTGGCAGGCGGTACTTCTCAGTCTGAAAGTATCGAGCCTGGCCGTTGTTTGCAGTCTGCCGCTTGGTATTCTGATGGCGTGGATCCTGGTCCGCTGCCGCTTTCCCGGCAAATCCCTGCTCGACAGCATTATCCATCTGCCGCTGGTGTTACCGCCGGTGGTGATTGGCTATTTGCTGCTGGTGGTGATGGGGCGTCGCGGGTTTATCGGCGAGCGGCTCTACGACTGGTTTGGCTTCAGTTTCAGTTTCAGCTGGCACGGTGCCGTGCTGGCCTCGGCGGTGGTGGCGTTTCCGCTGATGGTCCGGGCTATCCGCCAGTCGCTCGAGGCCGTTGACCCGAAACTGGAACTCGCGGCGCGTACGCTGGGTGCGTCGCCGTGGCGGGTGTTTTTCACCATCACGTTGCCGCTTTCCGTGCCGGGAGTGATTGTCGGCGTGGTGCTGGCGTTTGCCCGTTCGCTCGGTGAGTTTGGCGCGACCATTACCTTTGTGTCGAATATTCCGGGCGAAACCCGCACCATTCCGCTGGCGATGTACACCCTGATTGAAACGCCGGGCGCGGAAGGGGCCGCCGCGCGGCTTTGCGTGCTGGCGGTCCTGCTGTCACTGGCGGCGTTACTGGTTTCTGACTGGCTGGCAAAACGCAGCCGTATCCGGCTGGGAGGCTGACATGCTTGAACTCGATTTCAGCCAGACGCTGGGCAGCCTGGAATTACAGGTCACGCAGACCTTACCGGCGCAGGGGATCACCGCCATTTTTGGTCTTTCCGGCGCGGGCAAAACCTCGCTGATCAATGCCATCGGCGGGCTGACCATCCCGGACACCGGCCATATCACGCTCAATGGCCGCATTTTATCGGATGTGCAAAATGGCATTTTCCTGCCGCCTGAAAAACGCCGTGTCGGCTATGTTTTTCAGGATGCGCGCCTGTTTCCGCATTACCGGGTAAAGGGCAACCTGCAATACGGCATGGCGCCGTCGATGCGCGGTCAGTTCGACAGCATTGTGCGTTTGCTGGGGATCGGCGCGCTGCTGGATCGCTTTCCGCTCACCTTGTCCGGCGGCGAAAAACAGCGTGTGGCGATTGGCCGTGCGCTGCTGACCGCGCCGGAAATCCTGCTGATGGATGAACCCCTGGCCGCGCTGGATATCCCGCGTAAACGCGAGCTGATGCCGTATCTGGAGCGGCTGGCGCAGGAAGTCAGCATCCCCATTTTGTATGTCACGCACAGTCTGGATGAGATCCTTCGTCTGGCGGAAAAAGTGCTGGTGCTGGATGCGGGTAAAGTGCTGGCGATGGGCACGCTGGAAGAGGTCTGGGCGAGCAATGTCATGCGTCCGTGGCTGCCGAAAGAAGAGCAAAGCAGTGTGCTCAACGTCAGCGTGCTCGAACATCATCCGCGCTATGAAATGACAGCGCTGGCGATTGGCGATCAGCGCCTGTGGATCAGCAAAGTGGATGAGGAACCCGGCACCGCGCTGCGGATCCGCGTGAATGCCACGGATGTGTCACTGGTGCTGCAACCGACGGCCAACAACAGCAGCATCCGAAATGTGCTGCCCGCTAAGGTGCTGGAATGTCTGGATGTCAGCAATCAGGTCGAAGTGAAACTGGCGATGGCGGATCACATTATCTGGGCGCGTATCACGCCGTGGGCGCGGGATGAGCTGATGATCCGCGCAGGCCAGTGGCTGTATGCGCAGATCAAAAGTGTCTCGGTAAATCGTTAGCTCTTCGCGGCCTTAAAGGCCTCGTAAAGCACCACAACGTCTTCGGCAAACGCATCGTCAATGATATAAAAATAGCATTCCGGCACATTCAGTACGCGGGCGAAATGACACATGGTGTCAAAGTTCGGGCTGTATGTGCCGCTTTCATATTGCGACACCCGCGAACGCGCAGTGCTCTCATCAATTCCCGCTAAAACCCCTAATTTTTCCTGCGTCAGTTTGGCTTTCTTGCGGGCTGATTTAAGTCGGTGTGGGATCATCATCAATAACCATAGAAACTGTATTGACGTTATGTTTAGCATCACTTAACATAATTGTTGTTTAGAGTTACTGGACATCGTTATCGGAAAGTGTAGTCGAGCTTTCTGTTGGCTGCAGGCACAACAAAGGAAGAGTGATGGAGAAGGGAACATTAAAAGACTGGCATCAGGCGGATATCATCGCCGGGCTGCGCAAAAAAAGAACCACGCTGGCAGAAGTTTCACGCAGAGCGGGTTTAGGATCCTCGACACTGGCCAATGCGCTGGCACGTCCGTGGCCGAAAGGGGAAATGCTGATCGCCCGCGCCCTGGGCGTTCATCCGTGGGTGATCTGGCCGAGCCGGTATTTTGACGAAGAGTGCAGGTTAATACGCCGGAATATCATTGCACCGAGAAAAAAAGCCGCAGTGAAAACGGAGTGATATCCACAAAAGACGTGTCGCCTTCCCCGTTTAACAGGGGAAGGCGGATAAAGCGGGGGTTAGCTGAGGACTTTGCTGCGGATCACGTCGGCAATTCCCGGCGTTTCGTGGTCGCCGATGACCAGCGCGGCGCGTTCTTTGATCGCATCGGCGGCATTGCCCATCGCCACGCCCAGACCGACATTTTCTAACATGCTCAGGTCGTTATAGTTATCACCAAACGCCACCACGTCCTGCATGCTCATGCCCTGAGATTCAACCCATTCCTGCAAACGACGGCCTTTGCTGTTGCCGCCTTTCGCGACATCCACCTGATCGTGCCATGACCATTCGCAGGCCAGACCCAGCTCGTTTTCCACCTGTGCCGCAAAGGTATGCAGCGCGTCGAGATCCTGATGCGAGGTGGCAAATTTCCAGATGGACTGCGCGGCGTCCGCGGCGTCCCGCAGGCTGTTAACCTGAGTAATCGTCGGACGCTGATGTTCCGGCAGGGTTTGTCCCCAGGCGATAGAACGGCTCACATGACCGCTTGGCTGCTGAAACAGCATCGCGTCATCCACATACAGCAAACCGTGAATACCGTGATACTCCAGCAAATCCACGACTTTCTTCGCCTTAACCGGATCCAGCGGATCGGAGGTTAAGACCTTACGCGCCTGATAATCATACAAATACGTCCCGTTACAGCAGATAGCAGGTGTATCGAGTTGCAATGCCTGATAAAACGGATGGATCGCCACATGATGGCGTCCGGTCACGACGACCACTTTGATACCCTGCGCGCGGGCATCGGCCAGTGCGGCGAGGGACTCTGGAAGGATACGTTTCTGGCGGTCAAGCAGCGTCCCGTCGAGATCGAGCGCAATAATGCGATAAGTCATGAGCAGTCCATCGTAAGTGTAGGTGGATCGGGGAAATTATCGCCATGTTACCTTTTTTAGCCTGCTAATTAAACCGCGTATCCGGCACTAAAGGTGCCGCCGGTGAGCTGGGTTATCGTGCTAACCTGAGCTACGCTTTTACAAAACATAACTGTCCATTGAGATTTAATAAGGAGATGTGATGAAGCAAATCGTCTATGTTGCCAGCCCTGAGAGCCAGCAAATCCATGCTTTTCGTCTGGCAGATAATGGTGAACTGAGCCTGCTGCAAACCGTTGAGGTTCCGGGACAGGTTCAGCCGATGGTGATTCATCCTGATGGCCACCGTTTGTATGTCGGCGTGCGTCCGGAATTCGGCGTGCTGACTTACCGCATCGACCACGAAGGTCAGCTGGAAGAAGCTGCGATGGCTCCGCTGCCGGGCAGCCCGACTCATCTGGGTATCGATCTTCAGGGGCGTTTTGTGTTCTCCGCGTCCTACAGTTTTAACAACGTCAGCATTCATCCGCTGGATGAAAAAGGTCTCGCGCTGGCGCCGACTCAGGTACTGGAAAACATCCAGGCGCCGCACTCTGCCAATATTGACCCGACGAATCAGCTGCTGATGATCCCGGCACTGAAAGAAGACCGCATCCGTCAGTTCGACTTCAGTGTGAACGGCGAAGCGACGCCGCATGACGCGCCGGAGCTGAAAACCGTCGCCGGTGCCGGTCCGCGCCATATGGCATTCCACCCGAATCATCATTTTGCCTACTGTGTAAATGAGCTGAACAGCAGCGTGGACGTGTACCAGAAAGACGTGACAAGCGGCGAATACCGTCAGGTGCAGACCCTCGGCATTATGCCTGCGGATTTCACCGGCACCTGCTGGGCGGCGGATTTACACATCACGCCGGACGGCAAATTCCTGTATGCCTCCGATCGTACCGCCAGCCTGATTTCCGTGCTGAGCGTTTCAGCAGACGGCAGCGAGCTGGAGCTGGTCGGCCATCATGCCACCCAGACGCAGCCACGCGGTTTCAATATCGATCATACCGGCCAGTATGTGATCACCGCCGGTCAGAAATCCGATGCCATCGAAGTGGCGAAGATTGATCCGCAAAACGGTCAGCTGACCACCCTGAAAACGTACGCCGTGGGTAAAGGTCCGATGTGGGTAAGCATTCTGGAAATTCATTAATCACACAGAGTTACTGATGAGTTTAGTTAATGTTTTATTTTTAACTGACCAATAATACCGCTGTGAAATAATGATCAAGCCCCTGTAATAAGGGGCTTTTTTATTGCCTGTGCCGGACGTGCTATTGATAAGAAATATTTTAACGTCCCTCTAAATGTTGAACATCACTGGTCGATAACTCTCCCGTTATTCACTCATTCTTCGGTGGCGTTGCCACTTCAGAGTCAGTCCTTTTGTTTATCAGGGAGAAGAAAATGAATGTACTTTCAGGGATCGCTGGCCGGGTTCGCCATGCCACAATCGCTAACAAACTCGGCGCAGGATTTGCGCTGGTGTTGCTGCTGGGATCCTTTGTCGCTGTGTCCGGTATCACCCATCTGACCAGCATCAACCAACGCGCAGAAAAAGCCACCTTGCTCAAAACCGTCAACGATTTACTGAGCGATGCGAAATTCACCCGGCTGTCATACATGGCCAGCAAAGACCCCAAATTTGTTGAAGAAAACCGACAGGCACTGGATAAGCTGGAAACCCGGCAGACCGAGGTGGCAGCCTATTCATGGGATCCGCGGGATCAGCCGCTGGTGGATGCCATGCCGGAAAATATCCGTCATTACCGTGAAAACTGGCAGCAAACGCTGAATCCTCCGGCGGGCAGCGATGCCAAGGACATTACCGCAAAACTGGCTGCCGCCGGGCTGGCGCTGACCTCAGCGTCGAACACACTGCTCGATCACGAGATGAATAACCTGCACAACGAAGTGACACGCACCATTCAGGAAATGCTGGTGATCATCGTGGCGACCGTGATTGCCGGTGTGCTGATTTCGTGGCGGATGACCCGTCAGCTGACGCTGCCGTTGCGCCGTACGCTGCAAACCGCAGAACGCATCGCCGCCGGGGATCTTTCCACGCATTCAGCCAGTCACAGTTTTGACGAAGTGGGGCAACTGAGCCGGGCGATCGAAACCATGAATCAGAACCTGCACGGCATTATCGGTGATATCCGTCAGGGCGTGACGCAGGTGACGCGCGCCTCTGGGGAGATTGCGGCGGGCAACATCGATCTGTCGGCCCGTACTGAAGAGCAGGCGGCGGCGCTCGGGCAAACGGCGGCGAGTATGGAGCAGCTTACCTCGACGGTGAAACAGAACGCCGACAACGCCAGTCAGGCCAGTCAGCTGGCCTCGGATGCGGCGGATACGGCGGCGCGTGGCGGTAAACTGGTGGCCGATGTGGTGGGCGTGATGAAAGAAATCACCGTCAGCTCGAAGCAGATTTCAGAAATCACCACGGTGATCAACAGCATCGCTTTCCAGACCAATATTCTGGCGCTGAACGCGGCGGTGGAAGCGGCACGCGCAGGCGAGCAGGGGCGTGGTTTTGCCGTGGTCGCCAGCGAAGTGCGCAATCTTGCGCAGCGCAGCGGGCAGGCAGCGAAAGAGATAGAAGGGCTGATCGACAAATCGGTGATTAACGTCAACAACGGTTCGGTGCTGGTCGGGAAAGCCGGTGACACCATGGAAGAGATTGTCGGCTCGGTCCGTCATGTGACACAAATTATTCATGAGATTGCCTCAGCGTCGGACGAGCAAAGTCGTGGCATCAGCCAGATTGCGCTGGCGGTGGCGGAAATGGATACCGTGACGCAGCAAAACTCGGCGCTGGTTCAGCAGTCTGCCAGCGCGGCGGCGTCGCTCGATGAGCAGGCGGTCAATCTGGAACGTACCGTGTCGGTGTTCCGCCTTGGTAACGACGCGCGATAACATTTCCTTGTGATGAAAAAAAACCGCCGGAGGCAACCCCGGCGGTTTTTTCACAACATCAGACTGAATTACTTCGCAGGCTGAGTCAGCACGTTGTTGTACTGCCACAGGCGGTTGAAGTTGGTGTCATTCACGTTGCGCTGTTGTTTTTCATCTTTCGGCACATTGCCGACAAACGGCTGGCCGGAGAAGACGGAAGCACCCCACGGGTTCATCTGGTCATAGCTGTTGTCGAAGCTGCTGTCGCGGATCACCAGCTGGCTGTTGGCATCACTGGCATCCCACGCACGGCCCATTTTCGCTTTCGCTGCCTGTTCGAAGCCACGGTCACCGGTCAGGTTACTGTCGATCACCAGGAAACCATAAGGCGCGATAGCCGGGGTGTTCGGTGCAAAGATGGATGCCTGTTTCACGCCACGGCTGCTGACGGTGTGGAATTCCACATGGTCGAATACCGCGCTTGCACGGCCAATCACGTAATCCACATCACCCACGATCAGGCTGTTATGCACGTAAGCACGGCTGTAACGGCTGTTGTTGATCTGGTTGTGGATATTGGCGGTGTTAACCATCAGGGTGTTCTGGCGGCCAATCAGGCGCACGTTATCCAGAATCACATTGTCGCCGTCGGTACGCAGTGCCACGGCGGAGTGATCGCCCGCATCCACGGTATCGAGCAGGGAGTTGCCGATGGTCAGGTTCTGCACCTGAAGACCGTTGCTTTGTGACCAGACGGTCGCGCTGCAACCGGTACCGATGGTGTCGGTGGTCTGAGTAGCGCAATTCTGGAACATATAGAATGCGCGATCGCCCGGCAGGAACTGACCGTTAGGGCTGACAGTAGAACGGTAAGTTGCTGGCGCTACTGAGGCTTCCAGACCCTGTGCGAGGGTCACATCCGCAGAGCTGTTGCCTGCACCGAATAAGGTCACTGGCGGTGCGCCAGCCGGAATGTAAACTGCGCCGTTGTAGGTACCCGGCAGGATTTTAATGAAGATACGCTCGCCGTGGTTACGTACCGCCAGCGCGGCGTTTACCGCCATCTGAACGCTGGAATATTCTGCGCCGTCGGTGCCTAACTGCGGGCCGACCACGAAGTTGGTTTTCACGCCGTCAGTGCTTGCCAGTTTAGGGAACCAGCCCTGCTGCTGAACCTGCAAAGAAGGGCCGCCAAAGGCCAGATAATTTTTCGTTGTAAAATTGGCCGCTTCGTCCGCTGATAACACGGGCAGTGACGCGGTGCCCGGCGCAACCTGGCTGGATAAGCCTTCATGGCTGCTGCTACATGCCGCCAGGATCAGGCTGGCCGACAAGATAGCGCACGCGCGCGACAGGGTGGAAATTTTCACTTGGACTGACTCCTTGATGAAGAAGGTTATTCTTTTTTTTCAATGTCGCGGCCAGAGCCGCAATAAAAAAACGGTGGCCAGTAAAAACTGACCACCTTTTCTGCGTCTTTTATACCACAGGAATCAGCTGTATATCACTGTCAGTGATGCTTTGCCGAGAGTATGGAAGTGAACGTTGAAGCCGAGATACGCGCCGCTGGCGTTCTCATCGACTTCCAGCGTTTCAGTATCGATGGCGTAGACGGTGAAGTGATAGTGATGGTGTTCGCCTTGCGGAGGCGCTGCGCCGCCATAACCGGCTTTACCAAAGTCGGTACGGGTCTGAACCGCGCCAGCGGGTAAACCGCCTTTGCCGGAGCCTGCGCCTTGCGGCAGTTCGGTGACGTCAGCCGGAATATTGGCCACACCCCAGTGCCACCAGCCGGAGCCGGTCGGTGCATCCGGATCGTACACCGTTATCACAAAACTTTTGGTGCCTTCAGGCGCACCGGACCAGGCCAGATGCGGCGACAGGTTGTCACCGTTGTAGCCCATGCCGTTAAAAACCTGCGTTTCCGGCATTTTTTCGCCGTCGCGCAAATCATTACTGGTCAGTGTAAAAGCCATAAAACCCTCTTCAGATGGTGAAATGTTAACGGTCAGATTACTTGCCGATCTCGCCGCCGCCCAGCATTTTCAGCAACGCCTGCGCGACGGCTCTGGAAGAGGCCGGATTCTGGCCGGTGATCAGCTTGCCGTCGGTGACCGCATAAGGCCGCCAGTCCGCCGCTTTACTGTAATCGCCGCCATGTTTTTTCAGCTCGTCTTCGACCAGGAAAGGCACGATATCAGTCAGCCCGACCGCGTCTTCTTCGCTGTTACTGAAGCCTGTCACGCGCTTGTCTTTCACCAGCGGCGTGCCGTCTTCCACCAGAACCCCGCGCAGCACGCCCGGTGCGTGACATACCGCAGAAACCGGCTTGCCCGCTGCCCAGAAAGCCTGGATCAGCGCAACGGAGTGCGGGTCTTCGGCCAGATCCCACAACGGCCCGTGACCGCCGGGATAGAAAATCGCATCGAAATCCTCCGCGCTGACTTCACTGAGTTTGACCGTCGAGGCCAGGGCGTGCTGTGCGTCTGTATCCTTGCGGAAACGCTCCGTGGTTTCGGTCTGCGCGTCCGGCTCATCGCTTTTCGGATCGAGCGGCGGCTGTCCGCCTTTCGGCGAGGCCAGTGTCAGTTCAGCGCCTGCATCGAGAAATTCGTAGTAGGGCGCGGTGAATTCTTCCAGCCAGAAACCGGTTTTCTTGCCGGTTTCGCCAAGCTTATCGTGTGATGTCAATACAATCAGTAATTTCATGTTACCTCCTGTGGACGCCGTCAGCTGACGTGAAACAGATCAGTCCTGACCGACACGAACGACCAGTTTGCCAAAGTTTTTACCCTCAAGCAGACCAAAGAACGCCTGCGGTGCGTTCTCTAATCCTTCCACGACATCTTCGCGGAATTTCACTTTCCCGGCTTCAAACCATTCGCTCATCTGTTTTGCAAATTCAGGGTAGCGGTGGCCGTAATCATCAAAAATAATAAAGCCCTGCATACGCATCCGTTTTTTCAGGATGGTGCCGGTCAGCAGCGACAGACGATCTTGTCCCTCTTTCAGGCCGGTCGCGTTGTATTGCGACACCAGCCCGCACAGCGGAATCCTCGCTTTGGTATTGAGCAGCGGCAGCACCGCGTCGAATACCGCGCCGCCGACGTTTTCGAAATAGACATCAATGCCGTCCGGGCAGGCCGCTTTCAGGCGTGTATCCAGATCCGGCGCACGGTGATCGAGACACTCATCAAAGCCGAAATGCTCAACCGCATAGCGGCATTTCTCCTCGCCGCCCGCGATGCCCACCACGCGGCAGCCTTTGATTTTCCCAATCTGCCCGACCAGCGAACCCACCGGTCCGGTCGCTGCGGCAACGACCAGCGTTTCACCTGCTTTCGGCTCGCCGATATCCAGCAGCCCCATAAACGCGGTGAAGCCCGGCATGCCCAAAACACCGAGCGCCAGGGAAGGCTGTTTCAGCGCGGCACCTTCGAGTTTTTTCACGGTATTGGCATCGGCCACGGCATAATCCTGCCAGCCGGTGCTGCCGACCACTAAATCACCGGTTTTGAAATCCGGGCTTTTCGATTCCACTACGCGGGACACCGCACCGCCGGTCATCACTTCCCCGATTTGCACCGGCGCGGCGTAAGAAGGCGCGTCGCTCATGCGGCCACGCATGTACGGGTCGAGTGAGAGCCAGACGGTGCGCAGCAACAACTGGCCGTCTTTCGCTTGCGGCAACGGGGATTTTTCCAGACGGAAATTTTCATCGACAGGTTTACCGTGCGGACGTGACGCCAGCACGATGCGGCGGTTTTCAGACTGTAACTGAGGCATGGTCATTCCTTTTCGTTTTCTTATAAGAAAGATAAAAGCCAATGTATTTGGAAATAAGTATAGGACGCTAAACAGTTTTGGAACGAAGCGGTTTATGCCATGTTTGAATAATTCAGACGGTTTTACATGGAAATGTGACCATCATCTTTTCCTATGATATCCGCCGGAAAATTCCTTTAAATCTGGAAGTTGCGCAGGTATGGTCGTTAAGATTTTTGACCAGTTGCTCCACTTTACCTGCAAGATAAATAAGCATAAAAAAGGGATCCTGATGCGTAAAACTCCTCTGGCACTGAGTGCCATCTTCCTGCTGCTAAGCCTGAATCAGTCTGTTATGGCTAAAGACGCCACGCCTGCACCGCTTTATCCCGGTGTGAATGTTGCACAACTCGCGCAGCAAGCTCCGGTTCACTGGGTGTCGGTCGCTCAGATTGAAAACAGCCTCAATGGCCGCCCGCCGATGGCGGTAGGTTTTGATATTGATGACACGGTGCTGTTCTCCTCGCCGGGCTTTTACCGCGGTCAGGTGGAGTTTTCGCCGGGGAAACAGGATTATCTGAAGAACCCGCAGTTTTGGGAGAAAATGAACAACGGCTGGGATAATTTCAGCATGCCAAAAGAGGTGGCTAAGAGCCTGATTGCTATGCACCTTAAGCGTGGCGACAGCATTTATTTCGTGACGGGACGCAGTGAAACCAAAACTGAGACCGTGACTAAAACCTTACAGAACGATTTCCAGATCCCGCAGGACAAAGTGAATCCGGTGATTTTTGCCGGTGACAAAGCCGGGCAAAACACTAAAGTCCAGTGGCTGAAAGATAAGCAGATTAAAATGTTTTACGGCGATTCGGATAACGACATCACTGCCGCTCAGGCCGTCAGCGCGAGGGGGATTCGTGTTCTGCGCGCCTCAAACTCCAGCTATAAACCATTGCCGCAGGCCGGTGTGTTTGGCGAAGAAGTGATTGTGAATTCTGAGTATTGAGCACACCGTTCTGCTCCCTCCCCTGCGAAGGGGAGGGTTGGGGTGGGGTATTAATCGCGAATCAGGGGGAGGAGCAAAGCCGGGCAGCCACAAGCTTCTTTACTTCACGCTCACATCAATATCACCGAAGTATTTCTTCGACAGCGATTTGACCACGCCTTCTTTTTGCACTTTCTCGATCGCCGCGTCCAGCTTCTCTTTCAGCTGGGTATCGCCTTTACGCAGACCAAACGCGATGCCGCTGCCGAGGATCTTGTCATCGCGCACGGCGTCGCCGACGAAGCCATAGTCTTTACCGTCGGGACGTGACAGGAAACCGCTCTGACCGGCCGGGGCCAGCACTAAGGTGCCATCAAGGCGACCAGATGACAGGTCCAGATACACCTGGTTCTGATCCTGATAAGAGACGATATCCACGCCTTTTGGTGCCCAGTGGGCCTGCGCGTAGCTTTCCTGAATCGAACCCTGCAACACGCCGATATGCTTGCCTTTCAGCGACTCAGTGGTCGGCAGCAGGCCGGAATCTTTCCTGGCAATCAGTTTGGTCGGGACACGGTAAATCACGTTGGTGAAATCAATCGCCTGACGACGTTTCTCCGTGACGTTCATCGCCGAGTTAATCGCATCAAATTTACGCGCCTGCAGGGCCGCAATCAGGCCGTCAAACGAGGTGTCGTACCAGTCGCATTTCACGCTGGCGGCGGCGCACACGGCGTTGCCCAGATCGATATCAAAACCCTGCAATTCGCCGGTCGCGCTTTTCGATTCGAACGGCGGATATTGTGCTTCCAGACCAAATTTTAGCGTGGAACCGTCAGCCAGCGCGGAGAAAGACGCGGCGGCACAACCTAACAGCAATGCGATTTTCAATTTTTTCATTATTCACAATTCCCAGCGTTATTCAGGCAGATAAAAGGCTCAGACGCGACACAGGCGGCGCGCGCCTTCGTACAGCGTGTCGTTATCTTTGGCGAAACTCAGGCGGATAAGCCCGGTAGGTTTGTTATTGCTGTAAAACGCCGACAGCGGAATGCTCGCGACCTGATGTTCACGGATCAGGTTCAGCACAAAGTCGTCGTCGGAGAGCGGACTGAAATGACTAAAACGCGCCAGCATAAAGAAACTGCCACGGCTCGGCAGTAATTCAAAGCGGGATTCGCTGAGGGCTTCGGCCAGCAGATCGCGCTTCTGCTGATAAAAATCCGCCAGACCGAGATAGCTTTGCGGATCGGCTAACGCTTCGGTGAACGCGACCTGCATCGGTGTATCGGCGGAGAACACCATGAACTGATGCACTTTGCGGATTTCTTCCATCAGTTCTGCCGGTGCCAGACAGTAGCCCACCCGCCAGCCGGTGACGTGATAGGTTTTGCCGAAAGAGGAGACAATTACGCTGCGCTCAGCCAGTTGCTGATGGCAGGCCATGCTCTCGTGGCGCTCACCGTCGAACACCACATGTTCGTACACTTCATCGGACAGGATCACGATATCGGTGTCTTTGGTCAGCGCGGTCAGGCGCTCGATATCGAAATCCGTGAAAATCGCACCGGTCGGATTATGCGGGCTGTTAATGATGATCATCCGCGTGCGGCTGTTGATGGCGCTGGCTACCTGATCCCAGTCGATGCTGAAATCATCCATCGACAGGCTGATGGCAACCGGCGTCGCACCCTGTAAACGGACAATCGGCGAATAACTGTCAAATGACGGCTCGAAATAAATCACTTCATCGCCCGGATGCACCAGGGCGCTGATGGCGGAATACAGCCCTTCGCTGGCGCTGGCAATCACCGTCACTTCGCTGTCAGCGTCATATTTGCAGCCATAAAGTGCTTCGACTTTGGCGGAAAGGGCGTGACGCAAGGCGGTCACGCCGCTCATTGGCGCGTACTGGTTATGACCGTCGCGCATGGCTTTGGCCACGCTGTCGATCAGGGCAGGCTGACATGAGAAATTCGGTGCCCCCTGAGATAAATTCAGGGCATTGTGCTCGGCGCTGAGCTGGCCGATGACGGTAAAAATATTGGTGCCGACATCAGGTAATTTTGACTGCGGTGACAGGGCGCTTTTCATGGTGTGTGTGGCTCCGGAGACAAGGCGCTGATTATTTAGCTGTTGAATGATTAAGCAACAGTTCCCCTGTGCCGACAATAGAAAATTTGTCATACTCACTATGATCTCCGATCATGGCTGAGTAATCATTTTTCTGAGGTAACTGTGACCCTTTCCCCTGAACTGTCGTACCTGAACGCGCTGAATCTGCCCTCGCTCAATGTGCTGAAAACCTTTGCGGTGGTGGCGCAGACACTGAATCTGACGCATGCCGCCACCCTGCTGCACATCACGCAGGGCGCGGTCAGCCGGCAGATCACCGGGCTGGAAGTGTCGCTCGGTTATCCGTTGTTTTTACGTCAGGCTCGCGGGCTGACGCTGACCCCGCGCGGTGCGCAGTTACTGCCGCCGGTGGAACAGGCGCTGGCGCTGATGGGCGAAGCCCTGAAACGCGTCGGTTCGCATCCTGATACCCTGCGCATTAAATGCCCGACGTGTTCGATGCGCTGGCTGCTGCCGCGTGTGATCCAGCTGCAAAACGACCGGCCGGATATGCAGATTGAACTGACGGCGTCCATCGCGCACGGGGTGGATTTCAGCAACGAACATTTTGATGCCGCCGTGGTGTTTGGCCGTCCGCCGGAATCGCAGCGCCGCGCGCATCATCTGTTTGATGAAGTGCTGACGCCGGTCTGCACGCCGGATTTCCTGCCGCGCCGTAAGGGAAAAACGGAAGTGGCCGATCTGGCCGATAAAACCTTACTGCATCCGACACGCGACCGTCGCGACTGGTTGCTGTGGCTGCGGGAAGAAGGGGGGCAGGGATTGCCGTCGGCAAAATCTCAGCATTTCGATACGCTGGATCTGGCGATCAATTCTGCCTTACAGGGGTACGGTGTGGCGATTGGCGATCTGACGTTAATTGAAGACGATTTGCAGGCGGGAAGGGTGATTGCGCCGTTCCCGTTATGCGTGGCGAGTGGCGCATCCTACACGCTGTTATATCCGGAAAATCCGACGCCTGCGCTGAAAGTGGCGATTGATTTTCTTAATGAGGAAGCGCGGCTCAGCCGGGAAAAACTGAGCGCGCTGTTATCCACGTCGCACCGGTTAGTCAGTGCCAACTGATCAGTAAAGTGCCGCCAGTGCGCTGGCAATCGCGCCGGTCAGTTTCGCCAGTTCCTGCGGGGAAATGATGTACGGCGGCATCAGGTAAATCAGTTTGCCGAACGGGCGGATCCACACGCCCTGCGCAACGAAGTGTTTCTGCAACTGCGCCATGTCTACCGGCTGGCGCATCTCCACCACGCCGATTGCGCCCAGCACGCGCACATCCGCCACCGCAGGGTGCTCCGCCAGTGGGTGTAACTGCGCTTTCAGTTGATGCTCAATACTGAACACCTGCGCCTGCCAGCGGTTTTCCGCCAGTAAACGCAGGCTGGCATTGGCGACTGCACAGGCCAGCGGATTGCCCATAAACGTCGGACCATGCATGAAACATCCGGCCTCGCCGTTGCTGATCACCTCCGCGACATGGCGCGTGGTCAGCGTGGCGGAAAGGGTCATATAGCCGCCGGTCAGCGCCTTGCCGAGACACAAAATATCCGGCGAAATCCCGGCATGATCGCAGGCAAACAGCTTGCCGGTGCGGCCAAAACCGGTGGCGATTTCATCGGCAATCAGCAGCACACCGTATTCGTCGCATAACCTGCGCACGCCTTTAAGATACAGCGGGTGATAAATCCGCATCCCGCCCGCGCCCTGTACCACCGGCTCTAAAATCACGGCCGCGATTTTGCGGTGATTCTCGTCGAGCAGGCGCGCAAACGGCGCGATATCCGCCTCATTCCATTCACCGTCGAAACGGCTCTGCGGCGCGTCCGCGAACAGATGCTCCGGCAGATATCCCTGATACAAACTGTGCATCGAGTTTTGCGGGTCGCAAACCGACATCGCGCCAAAGGTGTCGCCGTGATAGCCGTGGCGCAGGGTCAGCAGCGTCTGGCGCTTTTCGCCGCGCGCCTGCCAGTATTGCATCGCCATTTTCAGCGCCACTTCCACCGCCACCGAGCCGGAATCCGCCAGAAACACGCATTCCAGACCGGCGGGTGTCATGTCAACCAGGCGGCGTGACAGCGCAATGGCGGAAGGATGGGTGATCCCGCCAAACATCACATGGGACATTTTGCCGATTTGTTCGACTGCCGCCTGATTCAGTTGCGGGTGATTGTAACCGTGGATCGCCGCCCACCACGACGACATGCCGTCAACCAGCTGGCGTCCGTCAGCCAGTTGCAGCATCACGCCGGAGGCCGACTCCACCGGATACGCGGGCAGCGGTTTGGTCATGGAAGTGTACGGATGCCAGATGTGGCGCTGATCGAATTCAATGTCGGCGGGTGTCATAGAAAGTCCTGCAGGCGGAAAGTTGTAAACCAAAAAATAATTTTAACGTTGACGGTAAACCAAAACAAATTAAAAATGGTTTACGGATTATGAAAAAAATATAACTGAACACTTTTTAAAGGAGTCGCAATGACTGCCCGCACCCACTGGACGCTGGAAAAAACTCAGGCCCTGTTCGATAAGCCTTTTTTAGAGCTGATGTTCGAAGCACAACAAATTCACCGTCAGCATTTCGACCCGCGTCAGGTTCAGGTCAGCACCCTGCTGTCGATCAAAACCGGTGCCTGTCCGGAAGACTGTAAATATTGCCCGCAGAGTTCCCGCTACAAAACCGGGCTGGAATCAGAACGTCTGATGCAGGTTGAGCAGGTGCTGGAATCCGCCCGTCAGGCGAAAGCCGCCGGTTCGACCCGTTTCTGCATGGGGGCGGCGTGGAAAAACCCGCACGACCGTGACATGCCGTATCTGGAGCAGATGGTGCAGGGCGTGAAGGAAATGGGCATGGAAACCTGCATGACACTCGGCACGCTGAACACCACGCAGGCGCAGCGTCTGGCGCACGCCGGACTGGATTTCTACAACCATAACCTCGACACCTCGCCGGAATTTTACGGCAGCATCATCACCACCCGCAGCTATCAGGAACGTCTGGATACGCTGGCGGAAGTGCGCGGCGCGGGCATTAAAGTCTGTTCCGGCGGCATTGTCGGGTTGGGTGAAACCGTCAAAGACCGCGCCGGTTTGCTGATGCAGCTGGCGAACCTGCCGGTTCCGCCGGAAAGTGTGCCGATCAACATGCTGGTGAAAGTCAAAGGCACGCCGCTGGCCGATAACGACGATGTCGATCCGTTCGATTTTATCCGTACCATTGCCGTGGCGCGCATCATGATGCCGCAATCTTACGTGCGCCTTTCCGCGGGTCGCGAACAGATGAGCGAGCAGACGCAGGCGATGTGCTTTATGGCCGGTGCCAACTCGATTTTCTACGGCTGCAAACTGCTGACCACGCCGAACCCGGCGGAAGACAAAGACTTAATTCTGTTCGGCAAACTGGGGCTGAACCCGCAGTCATTTGAAACCGAAATGGGCGATAACCAGCAGCAGGCGGCGCTGGCCGAACAGCTGGTTCACGCCGATACCGACCAGTTCTACAACGCCGCCGTATAACGGATGAGCTGGCAAACGCGGATTAACGACGCGGTCGCGGCGCGTAAACAGGCGGCGGCCTTTCGTGTGCGTCAGCCAAACCGTGGCGGCAGCGCGCGGTTTCTGACGCAGGACGACCGGCGTTATCTGAACTTTTCCGGTAACGATTATCTCGGTCTGAGTCAGGACCGCGATGTGATCGCCGCGTGGCAGCAGGGCGCAGAAAAATACGGCGTCGGCAGCGGCGGCTCCGGGCATGTCACCGGCTACAGCGAAGCACATGCGCAGTTTGAACAGCAACTGGCGGACTGGCAGGGCTATCCGCGAGCTTTGCTGTTTATCTCCGGTTTTGCCGCCAATCAGGCCATTCTCGCGGCGCTGATGCAGGCGCAAGACCGCGTGCTGGCGGACAAACTCAGCCATGCCTCTTTACTGGAAGCTGCAGCCCATGCGCCTTCGCAACTGCGGCGTTTTCACCACAATCAGCCGGATTCCCTGCAACGTCTGCTGGAAAAACCGGTCAGCGGCGAAACGCTGGTGGTCACCGAAGGCGTGTTCAGTATGGATGGCGATACCGCGCCGCTGGCTGACCTGCATAAACTGACGGCAGCCCACGGCGGCTGGCTGATGGTGGATGACGCGCACGGTGTGGGCGTCACCGGTGAAGAAGGGCGCGGCAGTTGCTGGCAGCAGGGCATCCGGCCGGAGCTGCTGGTGGTCACATTCGGTAAAGCTTTCGGTTGCAGCGGCGCGGCGGTGTTGTGTGATGATGCGACCGCCGGTTACCTGTTGCAGTTCGCCCGTCACCTGATTTACAGCACGGCGATGCCCGCCGCGCAGGTGTGTGCCTTGCAGGCTGCGCTGGCACGAATCCGGCAGGATGACGGCTTGCGTGATAAACTGGCGGCCAATATTGCCCGTTTTCGCGCGGGTGCCGCCGGTTTGCCTTATCCGCTGACCGGTTCGCAAACGGCGATCCAGCCGCTGATTGTCGGTGAAAATCAGCCTGCGCTGGATCTGGCCTCCGCCTTGCGCGGACGCGGATTATGGGTCAGCGCCATCCGTCCACCGACGGTGCCTCCGGGCAGTGCGCGGCTGCGTATTACCCTGACGGCGGCGCATGAGCCGGAAGATATCGATTTTTTGCTGGAGTCCCTTGATGGGTGCAGTCACTGAATTAGTGAACAAACAAGCGGTGGCCGACGCGTTCAGTCGCGCCGCCATCAGTTATGAAAACGCCGCACAATTGCAGCGTGACGTGGGTGAGGAATTGCTGGCACTGGCTGCGCCGTATCTGCAAGATGCGGGAAAAATCGTGGTCGATGCGGGCTGCGGCACCGGATATTTCAGCCGTCACTGGCGGGCGCAGGGCAAAAATGTCATCGCCTTGGATCTCTCGGAAGGCATGTTAAACCGTGCCCGCGAGCTGGATTCCGCCGATGAATACGTGCCGGGCGACATCGAACGTTTGCCGTTCGCCGACAATTCTGTCGATATTTGTTTCAGCAATCTGGCCGTGCAGTGGTGCAACGCACTGCCGCGCGCGCTGGAAGAGATGCACCGCGTCACCCGCAACGGCGGGCTGGTGCTGTTTTCCACGCTGGCCGAGGGTTCGCTTAATGAACTGGCGGCTGCATGGATGAAAGTCGATGGCCGTCGTCATGTGAATCAGTTCCTGACGCCGGACAAAATCGCCGAAGCCTGCGCGCCGTATCGCCATGAAGTGACGTTCAGCGATCACGTCGCTGAATTCCCCGATGTGATGTCCCTGATGCGCTCTCTGAAAGGCATCGGCGCGACGCACATTAAAAATGGCCGCCTCGGCGGTCTGGGAGGCAGGGAACGTCTGCAATTGCTGGAAAAACACTACGTCCGCCGCGACGGCATCCTGCCGCTCAACTACCGGCTGGTCTACGGCATTTTGCAGGTCGAAGAACTGATCCCCCGATGATTTACTCCTCCCCCTGCGAAGGGGGAGGTTGGGAGGGGGTTTTGCAGGCAACTTGAAAGTCAGAATTGCCATTAATACCCCACCCCAACCCTCCCCTTCGCAGGGGAGGGAGCCAACCAACACCAGGCTTTTCATGAAACAAAAATACTTTATTACCGGCACCGATACCGAAGTCGGGAAAACTGTGGCGACTACCGCATTTTTGCAGGCCGCCGCCCGTGCCGGACACAAAACAGCAGGCTATAAACCGGTGGCTTCCGGCAGTGAAATGACCGGCGAAGGGCCGCGCAACAGCGATGCGCTGGCCTTGCAGGCTTACAGCACGGTGGGACTGCGTTATGACGAAGTGAACCCGTGCACCTTTATCGAACCCACCTCGCCGCATATCGTCAGCGAACTGGAAAAACGGCCCATCGACCCGCAGGTGTTATCCGCCGGATTACGCCATCTGGAACCGCTGGCGGACTGGGTGGTGGTGGAAGGCGCCGGGGGCTGGTATACGCCGCTGACGGCAGATTACACCTTTGCCGACTGGGTTATCGCCGAGCAGTTACCGGTGGTGCTGGTGGTCGGGATGCGCCTCGGTTGTATCAACCACGCGGTGCTGACGGCGCAGGCCATCGCAAATAGCGGGCTGACGTTAGCAGGCTGGATCGCCAACGACGTGCAGGAAACGGGGAAGCATCATCAGGCATACATGGCGACGCTCACGCGCATGCTGCCCGCGCCACTGCTGGGCGAGATCCCGTACCTGAACGCCGGAACGGACGTTAATCTCGGTCAGTATCTGGATCTCGAACGCCTCACTGCGTGAGACGTCAGACGGTCAGATAATTTTTGACTAACGTGTCGTCGAGCTGTGCCAGCGTGCCCTGCGCGATGTTGCGTCCTCCATCGACCAGACAAAACCGGTCGGCGACGCTGCGGATAAACGGCAATTTATGACCCACCAGCAATAAGGTCAGGCCGAGATCCCGGTTCAGGCGGTGAATGATATTGCCCATGTTCGCCGCCATCGACGCGCTGGTGTGCTCGGTCGGTTCATCCAGAATCAGCAGTTCCGGCTCCTGAACCAGCGCCCGGCTGATCGCCAGTTGCTGCTGCTGGCTTTCATCCAGTTCCCCCGCTTTACGCGCCCCCATCTCCTTTAATGTCGGAAACAGGTCATACACCTCTTCCGGCACGCGACGGGTTTTATTCCGGCTGGCCATCATGGCGATTTGCAGGTTTTCATCCACACTCATCTGCGAAAAGATCTGCCGCCCTTGTGGCACATAGCCAATGCCAATTTGCGCACGACTTTCCACCGGCAGGTTCAGCAGGCTTTGCGGCTCTTCATCCCGTGACTGCCAGGAGATCGCGCCGCTTTTCACCGGCAGATGCCCCATGATGCAGTTAACCAGCGTGGTTTTTCCCACGCCGTTACGGCCGATCAGGCACGTACACTGACCGCGATACAGTTCGAGATTGATATCCCACAGAATATGTTTTTGCCCATAGTACTGATTAACGGATTTTACACTTAACATCAGGCATACCTCCCTCATGGAGCTTTTCACCGGACAACATTTTGACGGCCACTGTCATGTTTCTGACATTTATGTTCCGCTGTACGCGCGATCTACAGGGGAATCCTTCACCAAATCTCTTCAAAGAGTGAATTTGCAACTCTCAGGCCAAGTTTTACCAGACAGTGATAAAAAACGAGGTTACAGAGCTGTTAAGAGGCGGCGCAGGGATGATTTAGGATTATTCATGAGTATTGTCAGGATTTTGTGATTCACGGAAATCCAGGTAAAAACAAAACTGCACTTCGGCAGTGCCGGACTCGCTGATTTTGGTGCAAGGTTTGGGCATTCAGGAAGCTGAAAAATCCTGCTGAGATGCACTTTTGGGTTTTGCAAGAAACATCAGCCCGGAAATCTAGGCAAAATAGGCATAAATAAGGAGATAAAAAAGATAAAAAATAACTAAAAAAGCCCTCTCAGCCCCGGAAGAAGCAAAATGCGCTTTTTTACCAACTCCCGCAGCGCGGGGCGTGCTGAGACTTATCCACTATTCCTGTGGATAACCTTGTGCATGAGAGTAAGAAAAGTTGCTACAGACGAGTCAGCATGCGGGTTGCGCTCAGTTTGCCCGTATTCGCAGCTTTTTGATGATGTTGTTTTTAATCAATGAGTTAGTTAAAAGCAATACAGGGGTAATTCGTTCGTCATCGTTGTGTCAAACTTCGTCAAGCTGTGGTCAGAAAGTGAGTGAAAGGAAAAATCCGGGCAAAAATGGGCGCTGATGGTGAGAATGCCTATTCTTATTCACACTAAAAAAGTGCAGTTGCAGCAACCGGTTAAATGCGCCGCCGTTTTTATTCATTGGAAGCTGGTTTTATATACAGTATTATAGTCGGCGTTAAATCAAGGCTGGCAAAAATCGCGAAGTCTTTCATACTGTTTTTCCGCAAACTGTTCACACATTCAGCGCGCACGGCCTTATACGTTCCCACTTCAGTCAGGTAGCCCGTCATGAGTAAAGAGTTCAAACTGCATTCCGAATTTAAACCATCAGGTGATCAGCCTGAGGCGATACGCCGTCTGGAAGAAGGGCTGGAGAACGGACTGGCGCACCAGACACTGCTGGGGGTAACCGGGTCAGGCAAGACCTTTACGGTGGCGAATGTCATTGCAGACCTCAACCGTCCGACGATGGTTCTTGCGCCAAATAAAACGCTGGCGGCACAGCTATACGGCGAGATGAAAGAGTTCTTCCCGGAAAACGCCGTCGAGTATTTTGTCTCTTACTACGATTATTATCAGCCCGAGGCATATGTCCCGAGCTCAGATACCTTTATCGAAAAAGATGCGTCTGTGAACGAACATATCGAACAGATGCGTCTTTCTGCCACTAAAGCCCTGCTGGAACGCCGCGATGTCATCGTGGTGGCATCGGTTTCTGCCATCTACGGTCTGGGCGATCCGGACCTGTATCTGAAAATGATGCTGCACCTGACCAAAGGGATGATTATTGATCAGCGTTCCATCCTGCGCCGTCTGGCAGAGCTGCAATATGCCCGTAACGATCAGGCGTTTCAGCGCAGTACCTTCCGCGTGCGTGGCGAAGTCATTGACGTCTTCCCGGCCGAATCCGACGATCTGGCGCTGCGCATCGAGTTATTCGATCAGGAAGTCGAACGCCTGTCACTGTTTGATCCGCTGACCGGTCAGGTACAGCATGAAGTGCCGCGTTTCACCATCTACCCGAAAACGCACTACGTCACGCCACGCGAACGTATTGTGCAGGCGATGGAAGAGATCAAAGTTGAACTGGCCGACCGCCGCAAGGTGCTGCTGGCGAATAATAAACTGCTGGAAGAGCAGCGCATCAGCCAGCGTACGCAGTTTGATCTCGAGATGATGAACGAGCTGGGGTATTGCTCCGGTATCGAAAACTACTCGCGCTATCTGTCCGGCCGTGGGCCGGGCGAGCCGCCACCGACCCTGTTTGATTATCTGCCTGCCGACGGCCTGCTGATTGTCGACGAATCACACGTGACCATTCCGCAAATCGGCGGCATGTACAAAGGCGACCGCTCGCGGAAAGAAACGCTGGTGGAATACGGATTCCGTCTGCCTTCGGCGCTGGATAACCGTCCGATGCGCTTTGAGGAATTCGAAGCGCTGGCACCGCAAAGTATTTACGTCTCGGCCACGCCGGGGAAATACGAGCTGGAGAAATCCGGTGACGATGTGGTTGATCAGGTGGTGCGTCCGACCGGTCTGCTGGATCCGCTGATCGAAGTCCGGCCGGTGAGTACACAGGTCGATGATCTGCTGTCTGAAATCCGCAAACGCGTGGCAATTAACGAGCGTGTGCTGGTCACCACGCTGACCAAACGCATGGCCGAGGATTTGACCGAGTATCTGGAAGAACACGGCGAGAAGGTGCGTTACCTGCACTCTGACATCGATACCGTCGAGCGTGTGGAGATCATCCGCGATTTGCGTCTCGGCGAATTCGACGTGCTGGTCGGCATCAACTTGCTGCGTGAAGGGCTGGATATGCCGGAAGTGTCGCTGGTGGCGATCCTCGATGCCGACAAAGAAGGCTTCCTGCGTTCAGAACGGTCGCTGATCCAGACCATTGGCCGTGCGGCGCGTAACCTCAACGGTAAAGCGATTCTGTACGGCGATAAAATTACCAATTCGATGGCCCGCGCCATCGAAGAAACCGAGCGTCGTCGCGCCAAACAGGAAGCCTATAACCTCGAAAACGGCATCACGCCGATGGGGCTGAACAAGAAGATTTCCGACATCCTGCAACTTGGTCAGCCGAAGACCAAAAAGAACAAAGACAAACGCGATGCCGAAGCGGCGCAGACCTTCAAATCGCTTACGCCGAAAGCACTGGAGCAGCGCATCAAAGAGCTGGAAAGCAAGATGTATGCGCACGCGCAGAATCTGGAGTTCGAAGAAGCGGCCAACACCCGCGACGAGTTGCATGCCTTGCGCGAGCAGTTTATTGCGATTTCATAACGGGAAGGGTGGTAGACTGCGCGGCTTAAAAATCATGACCCAGACATTTTAACGAAGAGCGAGCCAATGACAGATACACCACAACATCCTGGCGCAGCGAAAGACCCGCTGCACGGCGTCACGCTGGAAAAACTGCTGACAACGCTGGTGGATAACTTTGGCTGGCCCGCGCTGGCGTCGCAGGTCAATATCAACTGCTTTAAAAGCGACCCGAGCGTGAAATCCAGCCTGAAATTCCTGCGTCGTACGCCGTGGGCGCGCAAGGAAGTCGAAACGCTGTATCTGGATTTCATCGAAGGCCATCTGCGCCCGGATATGACCCGCAGCAAGCGCCGCACGCCGTTGTCGGCGCAGGCACCGCAAAAGCCAAAAGTCAGCACGGCCAAACCGGCGGCTGACAGCCCGTGGAATAACCATCCGCTGGTGAAGAAGTAATTCAGATTGTTTTCTTAAAGGGGAAGGATCGTGGCAGAGCAACAGGTTCTTATTGTGGTGGATATGCAAAACGGGGTGTTGGCTGCCCCGCGTTATGACCGCAGCGGGCGGAGTGAGCGCATTAACCAGCTGATCGACCGGGCAGGGCGCGTGATTTTCATTCAGCATGCTGAAGGGGAGATGACCGAAGGCAGTGAATTCTGGCAGGTGATACCTGAGTTACATCAGCCGGAAGGAGCCATTTCTGTCACCAAAACCGCCTGCGATGCTTTCTATCGCACCACGCTTGAAACTGTCTTGCAGGAACTCAACGCCAGCCGTTTTACGATTTGTGGCTGTGCAACGGATTATTGTGTCGATACCACCATCAAAGTGGCCGCCAGCAAAGGCTATGCCGTGACGGTCGCGTCAGACGCGCATACCACCGGCGACCGCACACACGCCACGGCGCAGCAACTGATCGGGCAACATAACGAAGTGTGGCGTGAGCTGTCGGTGCCGGGCAATCCGGTGACGGTGAAAACCACCGCTGACATTCTGGCAGACTGGCAATAATCCCCGTTTCGTCTGCGTAAAAAAGGCCGCATTGCGCGGCCTTTCGTGTTTCTGTTCGTCAGACATCAGTGCATTTTTTGCAGCGCTTCTTCCACCGCCATCCGCAACATATCGCGGTCATGACGGTAGGGAATGTCGCTGGCTTCCAGCGGGCTTTGAATAATCAAATGCTCACCGGCACTTTTACCGATTTTCACTTTCGGCCCGACAATCGCGGCATCGGCACGGCGGCCAATACGTTTCTCGATCATATCCAGCTTATCGTCCAGCGTCAGCGAGGCGGCGGCGACGCTCAGTTCTTTCCCCAGATTTCCGATATACACGATGTGCGCGCGGCTGCGGCGCAGGGCGCTGGTCAGATCGCTCATCAGCAGCAATGGCATCAGGCTGGTAAAGAAACTTCCCGGACCAATCAGGATCAGATTGGCCTCGGCGATCGCCTGTAGCGCCTCGCGGGTGGCGGGCACCTGCGGTTCCAGCAGCAGTTCGCGCGGGATTTGCGTCAGCTTGTCGACATTCACCTCGCCGTGAACGCGCTCACCATGCGCATCAATCGCCGCCAGATCGACCGGTTGTTCTGACATCGGGATCAGCTCGGCATCCACTTTCAGCAGGCTGCGTACCAGATTGATCGCCTCAAGCGGGCGCACGGTCAGATGATCCAGCGCGCGCAGCATCAGGTTGCCGAGATTATGGCCGTCCAGTTCGCCCTGACCGCTGAAACGGTATTCAAACATGGCGGACGCCAGACTTGGCTCGGTAATCAGCTGATTGAGGCAGTTACGCATGTCGCCCCAGGCGATGCCGCCGACCGAGCGGCGGATGCGGCCGGTGGATCCGCCATTATCGGTGGTGGTCACAATGCCGGTCAGACGCGGACCCAGTGCGGAAAGGGAGGACATCACACGGCCCAGCCCGTGGCCTCCGCCTAATGCCACCACCCGGTCGAGATCTGCCAATGTTCGGTTACGCATAATTACCTTCTGAATCGGGGGAGGGGACGGGTTTCTTGCGGCGGATTTTACCTAATTTTGCAACAAGATGTTATCACTTCGCAGCATTCTCAGCGCATTCAAAAACAAGCGGTTTTCGCATTGAAAATGCAGCCTTTTGTCGCGAAAAATCGTTATATATCAAAATGCATAACGAAAAACCATCTTGGCGATCCGGACTTTGCGGCGTTAGAATACAGGCCGTTACCCCCGTATTCATCATCGCTCCGCTATGGACGGGATGAATCAACTCCTAGCCCTGGTTCCTAAGTTGCCTTTCTGACGATGTTCCCACAGAAACAATATGGAGCCCTGGCCGTGACGAAAGTCACCAGGGTGCACGGCAGAAATGCCCGCATCTCCCGTATTTGGAAAGGTGTTAAGGTGCTTCAACTAACTGATGCTTTTGCCCGCAAGTTTTATTACTTGCGGCTGTCGATCACTGATGTGTGCAATTTTCGTTGCACCTATTGTCTGCCGGATGGCTATAAGCCGCACGGACACAGCAATAAAAGTTTTCTCTCGCTCGATGAAATCCGTCGGGTCAGCCGCGCGTTCGCTAACTTAGGGACGGAAAAAGTGCGCCTGACCGGTGGCGAACCGTCGCTGCGTCGCGACTTCTGCGAAATCATTGCCGCTGTGCGCGAAAATCCTTCCATCAAAACCCTGGCCGTGACCACCAACGGCTACCGTATGGCGCGTGATATTGCCCAATGGCGCGATGCCGGGCTGACCAACATCAACGTCAGCGTGGACAGTCTGGATGCCCGCCAGTTTCATGCCATCACCGGGCAGAATAAATTCCATGAGGTCATGGCCGGTATCGACGCCGCTTTTGACGCCGGTTTCAGCAAGGTGAAAGTCAACACCGTGCTGATGCGTGATGTGAATCACGCCAGCCTGAACACCTTCCTTGACTGGATCAAAACCCGTCCGATCCAGTTGCGTTTCATCGAACTGATGGAAACCGGCGACGGCGGCGACCTGTTCCGTAAACACCATGTATCCGGCGAAGTGCTGCGCGAGCAACTGGTGCGTCAGGGCTGGCAGTTGCAGATTCGCTCCCGCAGCGATGGCCCGGCGCAGGTCTTCAGCCATCCGGATTACCTCGGGGAAATCGGTCTGATCATGCCGTACGAAAAAGACTTCTGCGCCAGCTGTAACCGTCTGCGCGTGTCTGCCATCGGCAATCTGCATTTGTGTCTTTTCGGCGAGCAGGGCATTCCTCTGCGCGATTTATTAGCCGACGACATGCAGCAGGAAGACCTGATGGACCGCATTCAGGGCGGCCTCAGCCGTAAAAAACAAACTCACTTCCTGCATGAAGGCAATACCGGTATCACTCAGAACCTGTCGTTTATCGGCGGCTGAGTCCGGGATCTATCGTTTAAGGAGCAAACTGATGAGCAAAGCCAGTAAAGAGTTTTTGCCTTTATCTGTCGCGATCATGACGGTTTCCGACCGCCGCACCGACGCGGAAGACACCTCCGGGCATTACCTGAAAGAGGCGGTGACGGACGGCGGTCATCACGTTGTCGCGCAGCAAATCGTTAAAGAGAACATTTACAGCATCCGCGCCGTGGTTTCCGCGTGGATTGCCGATGAAAAAATTCAGGCGATTTTGATCAACGGCGGTACCGGTTTTAATGCCGGTAACAATACGCCGGAGGCACTGAAGCCCCTGTTTGACCGCGAAATCGAAGGCTTCGGCGAGTTGTTCCGCATGGTGTCGTTCGAAGATATCGGCACCTCGACTATCCAGTCGCGTGCCATCGGCGGTATTGCCAACCAGACGGTGATTTTCGCCATGCCCGGTTCCACCCGTGCCTGCCAGACCGCCTGGGAAAACATCATTGAAGCGCAGCTCGACGCCCGTCAGGGGCCGTGCAATTTCACTCCTCATTTGAAGAAATAAGTATGTCTGAACTGACACACATTAATGCGTCCGGTGACGCCCACATGGTGGATGTTTCCGGCAAAGCGGAAACCGTCCGCGAAGCCCGTGCCGAAGCCTTTGTAGAAATGGCCGCTGACACGTTGGCGATGATCATCAACGGCAATCACCATAAAGGTGATGTGTTCGCCACGGCGCGTATCGCCGGTATTCAGGCGGCGAAAAAGACCTGGGATCTGATCCCGCTGTGTCATCCGTTGCTGCTGACAAAAGTAGAAGTGAAACTTGAAGCCCAGCCGGAGCATAACCGCGTGCGCATCGAATCACGTTGTCGCCTGAGCGGTAAAACCGGCGTGGAAATGGAAGCCCTGACCGCGGCTTCCGTCGCGGCGCTGACCATCTATGACATGTGCAAAGCGGTACAGAAAGACATGGTGATCGGCCCGATCCGTCTGCTGGAAAAAACCGGCGGTAAATCCGGAGACTTTAACGCAGAAGCCAAAGCCGAAAGTAAGGTGAAAGTATGATCGACATTTTATTCTTCGCTCAGGTGCGTGAACTGACCGGCACCGCCAGCCTGCAACTGCCGTCTGAATTCCCGACGGTGGAAGCATTACGCAACTCGCTGATCACACGCGGCGACCGCTGGGCGCTGGCGCTGGAATCCGGCAAATTGCTGGTGGCGGTTAACCAGACGCTGACCACAATGGCGCATCCGCTGACGGCGGGTGATGAAGTGGCGTTCTTCCCGCCGGTTACCGGAGGCTGAGATGGATCAGACGAAAATTATTGTCGATGCCGCGCCGTTCAGCGTCGGTGACGAGTACAACTGGCTGGCGCAATCTGACGCCGACGGCGCGGTGGTGACTTTTACCGGTAAAGTGCGCAATCACAATCTGGGCAGTCACGTCAGCGCGTTAACGCTGGAACATTATCCGGGCATGACCGAAAAAGCGCTGGCAGAAATTGTTGCCGAAGCGCGCGCCCGCTGGCCGCTGCAACGTGTCTCGGTGTATCACCGCGTCGGGCCGATGTATCCGGGGGATGAAATCGTGTTTGTCGGCGTGACCAGTGCGCACCGTGGCATGGCATTCGACGCCAATGAATTCATTATGGATCATCTGAAAACCCGCGCACCGTTCTGGAAACGGGAAGCCACGGAAGAGGGTGACCGCTGGGTTGATGCCCGCGACAGCGACAAACAGGCCGCTGCGCGCTGGTAAATAGCGGCTCAACCGCACGCAGACCTCCCATGCTTTTCTCTCTATCTGTGATACGCTTTAAAAATCGGGAGGCCATTCCGGCCTCATTTTTCATCCTCCATGCAAAAGGGTAATCATCATGGATCGATATCCACGCAGTAACGGTTCAATTGTTGAACGCGCGAACACCGGCATTCAGGCGTACATGGCGCAAGTGTATGGCTGGATGTTCTGTGGTCTGCTGCTGACCGCATTTGTGGCCTGGTACGCTTCCGGCTCTGAAAAAATCATGAGCTTTGTTTTCTCCAGCCAGATTACTTTCTTCGGTTTGATCATCGCGCAACTGGCGCTGGTGTTCGTGATTTCCGGCATGGTGAACCGACTGAGCGGCACCGTCGCTACCGGTCTGTTTATGCTGTATTCCGCACTGACCGGCCTGACGCTTTCCAGTATTTTCCTGGTCTACACCGGTGATTCCATCTTCGGGACTTTCATCGTTGCCGCCGGGATGTTCGGTGCGATGAGTGTTTACGGTTACGTGACCAAGCGGGATCTGACCGGTATCGGCAGCATGCTGTTCATGGCGCTGATCGGCCTGGTGCTGGCGTCACTGGTGAACATGTGGCTGAAAAGCTCCGGCCTTGCGAACATCATTTCCTATGCCGGTGTGCTGATCTTCGTCGGCCTGACCGCGTACGACACGCAGAAGCTGAAAAATATGGGTGCGCAGTTGTCCGCAGATGATCGCGATAACTTCCGTAAATACTCCATTGTCGGCGCACTGACGTTGTATCTCGATTTCATCAACCTGTTCCTGATGTTGCTGCGGATTTTCGGCAACCGCCGTTAAGGGTTTTTGATTGCAAATATGAGAGAGGGGCACTGAGAAGTGCCCCTTTTTTTATGCCGGCTGGTGAGGTTTATTAGCTCCCTCCCCTGCGAAGGGGAGGGTTGGGGTGGGGTATTAAGGTCAAAAAATGAATGCTGAAGTGTACAGGGATAAGGGTGTCAGCCCTTAAAACCCCCTCCCGTCCTCCCCCTTCGCAGGGGGAGGAGCACATCAAACCCGCACTCTCCCCGTCGGCACCCGCCGGAAACTCCACCACACCTGAACGGTGTTAAATAACACCAGCACCGCCGTGACGATAAACACCCATCTGAAGCCAAGCAGGGCGGAGGCACTGGAGCCAATCAGCGGCCCGACCACATTTCCGAGATACATAAATGACTGGTTGTACCCGAATATCCGGCCGGTGACCTGATCGCTGCTGTATTTCACCAGCAATGCCTGAACCGCAGGCATCAGCGCACCATCGCCGAAACCGAGCATGAAGCGCAGGATACCCAGCTGGGTCGGCGTATTAATCAGCGCCATCAGACAGAACAGAATGAAGCAAAACACCAGCGCGGCGATAAGAATACGATGCGCGCCAATGCGGTCGCCGAGTTTGCCGAGTTTGGGCGCAGCCATCAGCGCGGAAACCCCCGGCACGGCGGCGATCACCCCGCTGATAAAGGCAATATTGCTGGTGTCCGATGACAGTTCACGGATAAACAGTGTCAGGATCGGGCTGATAGAACCATTCGCCAGCTGAATCATCATGGTGGTGACGAACAGACTGACAATCAGCCACGGATAAGGCAGCGTAGTGAATACCGCTTTACCGCTCAGCCGGTTGGCTTTGGTCACCGGCACCACGCGCTCTTTGATCAGGAATAAGGTGATCAGGAAGCTGATAAACAACATGCCGCTGGTGACGAAAAACACCGTGCGCAGGCCGAGGTGGTCAGCCATAAAACCGCCGAGCAGCGGGCCGATAATCACGCCCGACACCTGACCGGTAGACAGCGTACCGAGCGCCCAGCCGCTTTTATCACGCGGCACCTGCGAGGCGACCAGCGCCATGGCATTCGGAATGTAACCGGAGGTCAGCCCCATCAGCGTACGCAGGATAAAAAGCTGCCAGACATTGGTGGCGAATCCCTGCAACATCATGACAATGGCCATGCCCAGTGCGGCACGCAGCAACATCAGTTTACGACCCTTACGGTCCGCAAGACTCCCCCACAGCGGCGCAACAATAGCGGAAACCAGAAACGTGCCGCTGAACACCAGCCCTGACCACAAACTCAGGGATTCATGCGACGTCACACCAAGCTGTTCGATGTAGAGCGGTAGAAAAGGCAGGATCTGACTCATCGCCATGCCGGTAAAAAAACAGCCCAGCCAGACGGAGATTAAATTTACTTTCCAGGTTTCC
The DNA here is from genome assembly GCF_021276285.1 of Rahnella victoriana. Taxonomy (NCBI): domain Bacteria; kingdom Pseudomonadati; phylum Pseudomonadota; class Gammaproteobacteria; order Enterobacterales; family Yersiniaceae; genus Rahnella; species Rahnella victoriana. Next base: position 206,476 of record NZ_CP089919.1, on the reverse strand, counting down.
ATGTTGCAGCGAGGTAGCCTTATGGACAGAGGAGTGTGAGAACCGAAGCATAGCAATCAAATCTGTGAAGTGGGACGCAAAAAGTGGGAACCCATTCATCAGGTTTATAATTGATTATCCTGTATCAAAGTTTCGGATTATGACGGCAGATTATGCCGCCCGAAATCGCAAGCAGAGATTACCGTTTTCACCTTCAGTTACAGGCGAAAGGCAGATAACTTCACGCGGGGCGGCGTTCTGTGCTACTATCCCCACAACTGGCGCACTGCAGTTTGTGCCGAATCCTCGTGGTAATGCCTCATTTGCCTCGTCTGATCATCCACTCTTGAAACTGCACCGAACCCCGTTCGGGTTAGAGTGGACTGGAGCTTTTCCTTATATGTCATTTGATTCCCTCGGCTTAAGTGCCGAAATTTTGCGTGCTGTTGAAGAACAGGGCTATCGCGAACCTACGCCTATTCAGCGTCAGGCTATTCCTGTCGTGCTGGAAGGTCGTGACCTGATGGCGAGTGCGCAGACCGGTACCGGTAAAACCGCTGGTTTTACCCTGCCGCTGCTCAATATGCTCAGCCATACCAACGCGCAATTCAAAGGACGTCGCCCGGTTCGTGCGCTGATCCTGACCCCAACCCGTGAGCTGGCGGCGCAGATTGGTGAAAACGTACAGGCTTACAGCAAATACCTGACCCTGCGTTCGCTGGTGGTATTTGGTGGTGTGAGCATCAACCCGCAGATGATGAAACTGCGCGGTGGTGTGGATGTGCTGATCGCAACGCCTGGCCGTTTGCTGGATCTGGAACATCAGCGTGCTGTTGATTTATCTCAGGTTGAAATTCTGGTGCTGGATGAAGCCGACCGCATGCTGGACATGGGCTTCATTCATGACATCCGTCGCGTGCTGGCGAAACTGCCTGCCAAACGTCAGAACCTGCTGTTCTCCGCGACCTTCTCTGATGAGATTAAAGGTCTGGCGAGCAAGTTGCTGACCAACCCGGCTTCCGTGGAAGTCGCGCGTCGCAACACCGCGTCAGCGCAAATTGAACAAAGCGTTCACTTTGTTGATAAGAAGCGTAAGAGAGAACTGCTGTCTCAGATGATCGGTGAAGGCGACTGGAAACAGGTGCTGGTGTTTAACCGTACCAAGCATGGCGCAAACCATCTGGCTGAACAGCTGAATAAAGACGGCATCACTGCCGCCGCTATTCACGGCAACAAAAGTCAGGGCGCACGTACCCGCGCACTGGCCGATTTCAAAGCCGGTTCGATCCGTGTTCTGGTGGCGACCGACATCGCTGCGCGTGGTCTGGATATCGACCAGTTGCCGCACGTGGTGAACTATGAACTGCCAAACGTGCCGGAAGATTACGTTCACCGTATCGGCCGTACCGGTCGTGCGGAAGCCACCGGTGAAGCGATTTCTCTGGTGTGTGTCGATGAACACAAACTGCTGCGTGATATCGAACGTCTGCTAAAACGTGAAATTCCGCGCATCGCGCTGGAAGGCTACGAGCCAGACCCGAGTATCAAAGCTGAGCCGATCATTAATGGTCGTCAGGGCAGCGGCGGCGGCGGTCGTGGCGCGCCACGTCAGGGCCAGCGTCCGGGCGCACCGCGCTCCGGTGCTCCACGTTCAGGCGCTCCGCGTCAGGGCGGAAATGGCCAGCGCAGCGGTACCTCTGAAAACCGTGGTTCAGAAAACCGCGGTTCAGCTGAGAACCGTCCGGCACGTTCGCGTCCTGCACACGTAGGCCAGCGTCGCACCGGCAATGCGGGCAGCGGCAACAAATAAGTTCCAGCTGACTTGCTATCAAACCGCCTTCACCGGCGGTTTTTTTTTCGCCTGCGTTCTGCCTGATCTGATTTATCTGATCACATAGGCACAACGGCGTGCGCCCTGCAAAATATGCTCGGTGCGCTCGACGCTGGCTTCCAGCACCTCGCTGAACACATCCCGCTCGGCCCGGCAAAACCCCTGACAGGTTGTCGCGGCAGCGCAAATCGGGCAGTGATTTTCGACAAACAGATAACTGCCGTCTTCCTGCATTTTCCAGTCCGCCATATAACCTTCCCGCGTGCGGATGGCTGTCAGTCTTTGCAGCTTTTCTTCCAGTGATTGCGCCCCCGACATCGCCTGCCGGTAATTCTCCAGCGTCTGACTTTCCCGCGAGGTGATCAGCTGATCCAGGGCGGAATCGCCCAGCGAGGTACGGATCAGCTGCAAAAGTTGTACGGTAAGATCGGCGTGAGCATCGGGGAAACGCGCATGGCCTGCGGCGGTCAGTTGCCAGAACTGCGCCGGGCGGCCGACACCCTGCGAGACGGCTTTGGCCTCCACCAGACCTTCTTTTGCCAGCTTCACAAACTGCTGGCGTGCCGCCTCGCCGGTGGTGCCCAAAAGGTGACCGGCATCACTGGCCTGTAATTCCCCACGGGTTTTCAGCAACGTCAGCAGGCGTTCTGCCACACTTTGTCTGACGTCATTTTTATTTTCCAGGTCACTGCTTGACATATTGCCTCGCCGGGTTCTAGATTACCCAAAACATATTCCAAGTTATTTCTTGTTTTAATAATACCACAACCACTACGCGCTTCAATGTGTGGAAAGCATAAACCAAAGGGATGCACAGAAATGTCGGCAAGTCAGAACGGATGGGCGGATTTATTCAGCGCAGAAAACCGGGGCAGCGCCATCACCCTGAGTGCGGGCGTCGCGCTTTACGCCACCAACAGCTACATCGTGATCACGATTTTACCTTCCGTGGTGCAGGATATCGGCGGGCTGGCCTGGTATGCGTGGAACACCACGCTGTATGTCGTCTGCTCCATTCTCGGCTCGGCGCTGTCAGCACGGCTGATGCGCAGCGCCGGTCCACGCGGCAGTTATCTGATGGCAACCGGTATTTTTATTGCCGGTGCCGCGATTTGTACCGCCGCGCCGAACATGCCGGTGTTGCTGCTCGGCAGGGCATTGCAGGGGCTGGGCGGGGGATTCCTGTTTGCGCTGTCCTACGCGATGATCAATCTGCTGTTCAGAGAATCGCTCTGGCCGCGGGCGATGGCGCTGATTTCCGCCATGTGGGGTATCGCGACGCTGGTCGGCCCTGCGGTGGGCGGTATTTTCGCGGAACTGCACGCCTGGCGCTGGGCATTCGGTTTGCTGCTGCCGGTCACCTCGTTGTTCGGGCTGTGGGTGTGGCGGATCCTGCCGAAATCCCGGCGCGACACACAACCCGCAGAACCGCTGCCGCTGTTGCAGCTGGCCTTGCTGACCGGCGCGGTGCTGGTGGTGTCGGCGGGCAGTCTGTCTTCCTCCGGGCTGATTAACCTGCTCGGATTTGTGATCGCGGTGGTGATGATTTTGATTCTGCGTCACCGCGAATTTACCGCCGATGTCCGGCTGCTGCCGCGCAACGCATTACGCCGTTCCTCACCGCTTTACGGTTTGTATCTGGTGATGACGCTGCTGATTATCGGACTTGGCTGCGAGCTGTTTGTGCCGTATCTGCTGCAACATTTACACGGTCAGACGCCGCTGGCGGCCGGATATATCACGGCTGCCGCTGCCGCGGGCTGGACATTAAGTGAAGTGGCGAGTTCCGGCTGGACCGGCCGCCGTGCCGATGGCGCGATTATTTTCGGACCACTGATCCTGGCCGCCGGTCTGCTTTTATTGCTGTTCACCGTGCCGGTGGCGTTTGGTCTGGCGTGGCTGAACATCAGCGGCGTGGTACTGGGGCTGACGCTGGCCGGTTTCGGTATTGGTCTCGGCTGGCCGCATCTGCTGACCCGCGTGCTGCAACAGGCACCGGAAGACGATCGCGAAAAAGCCGGTGCGTCGATCACCGTCGTGCAGTCTTTTGCGGCGGCACTCGGCGCGGCATTAGCCGGTACGGTGGCTAACTTTGCCGGTGTGGATCAGGGCGACAGCGGCGCAGCCCGCGCGGCATTCTGGATGTTCCTGCTGTTTGCCCTCCCTGCGTTACTGGCTGTGTGGATTGCCTGGCGCTCCGTGCGGGTCAGGCGTCTGCACGGCGGGGCGAAAACATCATTAAACGGCGATTTGTCTCAGGGATAATTGCCCGGCGGCGGGCCTTGCGGTAATCTTGCGCGTCATTTTTAAAGGTTGAAACCCGATGCGCGTATTACTGGCTCCGATGGAAGGTGTGCTTGATCCTCTGGTTCGTGAACTTCTCACTGAAGTGAACGACTACGATTTGTGCATCACTGAGTTTTTGCGCGTGGTCGATCAGCTCCTGCCCGCGAAATCCTTTTATCGCCTGTGCCCGGAATTACATCACGCCAGCCGTACGCCGTCCGGCACTCAGGTGCGCGTGCAGTTGCTCGGTCAGTATCCGCAGTGGCTGGCTGAAAATGCCGCCCGCGCCGTGGAACTGGGATCTTACGGTGTCGATCTCAATTGTGGTTGTCCGTCAAAGCTGGTGAACGGCAGTGGCGGCGGGGCGACACTGCTCAAAGATCCGGAACTGATTTATCAGGGCGCGAAGGCCATGCGCGCCGCTGTTCCCGCGCACTTGCCGGTGACGGTCAAAGTGCGTCTCGGCTGGGATTCCCTTGCGCGCAGTGTTGAAATTGCCGATGCGGTACAACAGGCCGGTGCCACCGAACTGACGGTGCACGGACGCACCAAAGAAGACGGTTATAAACCCGAGCGCATTAACTGGCAGGCGATTGGCGAGATCCGCCAGCGGCTGACCATTCCGGTGATCGCCAACGGCGAAATCTGGGATTACGCCAGCGGACAAGCCTGTATGCAAACCACCGGTTGCGACGCAGTGATGCTCGGACGCGGTGCACTGAATATCCCGAATCTCAGCCGGGTGGTGAAATACAACGAACCGCGTATGCCGTGGCCGGACGTGATGACGTTATTACAGAAATACACCCGTCTGGAAAAGCAGGGCGATACCGGTTTGTATCACGTGGCGCGTATTAAACAGTGGCTGAGCTATTTGCGTAAAGAGTATGAAGAGGCGACTGAGTTATTTACTGAAGTGCGCGTGCTGAAGACGTCGAAGGAAATTGCCGAACGCATCAACCGGTGATGCCATGATGTCTTTCCACGGGCAGAGAGATGACAGAATTTGGAGGGACGCTTTTAAGCGTCCCTTTTTCATTTCAGGCTAATCTTACGCAAGTGTTCACTTACTCGCCATTCCACGGACTGCGGGTGGTGATGACAGACTTTGTGACAAATAGAAGTGAAAATTGCGGGTGCTAAGACTATTCGCCTCACTTATAATTCAGCCCGCTGTTTCGACATAACTTTATGACAACTTTCTAAATACAGAGCAATGCATGTGAAAATCCGTCTTCTGGTTCTGAGCTTATTAGCCTTAAATACAGGCATGTTGTCTGCACCTGCTGCGATCGCTGCAAAGCACGAGCAGGCCGTCGCCCCGATTGTTCAAATTGCTTCCGGCAGCGCCATGGTGGTGGATCTGAAAAGCCACGAAGTGATTTATTCCCGTAACCCGGATGAGGTGAGGCCGATTGCCTCCCTGACCAAACTGATGACCGCGATGGTGACGCTGGATGCGAATCTGCCCCTTGATGAAGTCATCAACGTCGATATCAGCAATACCCCTGAGATGCGCGGTGTGTTCTCCCGTGTGAAACTCAACAGTGAAATCACCCGCCGCCAGATGATCCAGCTAGCACTGATGTCCTCGGAAAACCGTGCGGCAGCCAGCCTCGCCGCGCATTATCCGGGCGGTTATACCGCATTCATCAATGCGATGAATGCAAAAGCCAAATCGCTGGGTATGACTCACACGCATTACGTTGAACCGACCGGTTTGTCGCCACGCAACGTCTCCACCGCGCGCGATTTAACGCGGCTGCTGCTGGCTTCACAGCGTTATCCGCTGATCGGCCAGCTGAGCACCACCGCAGAGAAAACGGCCGTCTTCAGCCATCCGGCGTATGCGCTGCCATTCCGCAATACCAATCATCTGATCATGAATCCGTCCTGGAATATCCAGCTGACGAAAACCGGCTATACCGACGAAGCCGGTCATTGCCTGGCCATGCGCACCACCATTAATGGCAAACCGGTGACGCTGGTCGTCATGGATGCCTTCGGGAAATTCACGGCTTTCGCGGACGCCAACCGTCTGCGCACCTGGATGGAAACCGGCAAAACCGTGCCTGTCCCGCAGATTGCTAAGAACTACCGCAAACAGAAAGAGCAGCAGAAGACGCAGCCATCCGTCGAAGAAGCCGACGACTAAAATACCCGTCATACTTCAAGCCGCAGATGCGTTGGCTGCGCTCAGGCGCCCGAATCACTGACTTGATGTCAGCTCATCGGGACTTCTTTACTTGCCGCCTTTCTGCGACTCGAATTATTTAGGCTATTAATGAAAATGAAAAAGTCCGGCCATGTGCCGGACTTTTTGTTTGCAGGGAATGAGCGGATGATCAGAAAATCAGTTTAAATACCCCTGTGAGGGTCAGTAAGCCGACGATAAAGATGATGGCGATGATCCACAGAATAATTTTCATGTTATCTCCTTAACACACTCTTCAGTCGTCATCGGCGATCCGGCTAAGCCAATGATATTCCTTATCAGTATAGTCTCTGCCTGCCTTTTTGCTTGCTGACTACCGTACTCAGGCCAGCGCCGCGCGTAAACCGCAGGCTGGACTGGTGAGCGGCGTGCCCGTTTGGGTCAGCTGCGCCGCACCGGTCATCGATGCCTGCGCCAGCACCACGCAGGCCGCTCCTTTCCTGTATTCCGCGTCAGCCGCCGCCGCGATGGTCTGCAAATACCCCGCCAGATCCCCCTGTTTAAACTTTTCCCATGCGCCGGGCACAAGCCGCATTTCAAGTTGTGCCAGCGGGTGGTTTTCCACCAGCATAAATAACTGACGTGTTGGCTCCAGCGTGGTTTCTACCGCGCAGAGCGCCACCACCTGACCGGGTGTTTTCATGGCCTGTTCTGCCAGCGCCTGATCGACCCGTAAAACCGGCACAGCGGCACTTTCGCTGGCAAGCGTGGCCGCAGGCCCCAGCGTCGAGCAGGTGAGTAACACGCGGTCAGCATTTTCACTCAGGGCCAGCAAGACATCCGCCGTTTGCTGACGGATTTCATCGGTCAGGCCGCCTGCCTGTTCGGCAGCGGCCAGCAAGTCAGGGCGGGAAATGTGCAGAAACTGATGCTGACCCAGCCCGAGAGCCTGCGCGGTGGTTTCAAATACCGCAATATTGCTGTCCGCCGTATGTAAACACGTAATGCGCATGAATCTCTCCTGCAGAATGTTTGCCTCAAAATTGACGATTTTTTAACCGCCGGGAGGGCGTTTTCGCCTGTAAAAATGTGTTAGTTAGTGTACTCACTCAATTCAAAATAAATAACCTGTTGATTTAAAATAACTAAAGTATGAACCAGTTGGTTCAAAATATCTTACTTTCACCTAACATCTTCGTATAATCTCCGTCACAAAATGAAAGCCCATTGCTGTTGTGGGTACATTCCTATCAGGGCGCGTGAGCAGGAGAAATTACGTGAAACGCAGACATTTTCTGACCTCGATGGCGGTGCTGTTATTCAGCACCGCGCTGAAGGTTAAAGCCAAAATTTTCTCGGGCGGTATGCCGTGGATTATCCATTCGGTTCGTCCGCCGGAGCCAGTGGTAGCGGGCGAGTGGACATTTTTCACTCCCGAAGAAGTCAGTCTGGTCGAAACACTGGCCGACCGCATTATTCCGCCAGACGAACTGAGCATCGGCGGTAAAGAAGCAGGCTGCGCGGTGTTTCTGGATCGCCAGCTGAGCGGCGATTACGGCAAGGCCGTGACCACTTACCGCCTCGGGCCGGTGATTCAGGATGGCTTACCGCAGGCAGGGCCGCAATACAAAGATACGCCCGCCGAACGTTACAGGCTGGGGCTGGCCGCGCTGAATACGGTGGCGAAAGCCCGCAATGGCGGGAAAAACTTCACTGAACTCACCGGCGAACAGCAGGACGATTTACTGCGCCGCGTGGAATCCGGCGAAATCCCGCTGGCAGGTGTCAACGGCCCGCTGTTCTTCAACATGCTGGTGCAGAACATGCGCGAAGGGTTCTTCTCCGATCCGCTCTACGGCGGCAACAAAGATATGGCGGGCTGGAAAATGCTCGGGTTCCCCGGCGCGCGTTATGACTTCCGTGATGTCATCGACCGCCGTGGGGAAGACTTACATATCGAACCCGTCAGCATGCTGACCCGATACGAAAAATCATAAAACCGCCCACGAACGGTCATTGATTGAATTGATTTTTGCAGGAGTACATGTCGTATGAGTAATCAACGTGAGAAGGTCGATGCGGTCATCGTCGGCCTCGGATGGGCCGGTTCGCTGATGGCGAATGAACTGACGCTGGCCGGACTGAATGTGGTGGCGATTGAGCGCGGTTCATGGCGCGACACCAGTAATGATTTCCCGACCACCATCGATACCGACGAACTGCGTTTCGTCAGCCGCCGCGCCATCATGCAGCCGACGGCGGTGGAAACCCTGACATTCCGTAACAACCCGATCCAGCAGGCGTTGCCGCTGCGTGAATTTAACACCTATCAGTTTGGCATGAATGTCGGCGGGGCGGGTACCCACTGGAATGGCATGACCTGGCGCTTCCTGCCATACGATTTTCAGAGTTACAGCCAGACGGTTGAGCGTTACGGTAAGAATAAATTCCTCGACGGTATGCAGGTTCAGGACTGGGGCGTTACCTTTGCTGACGTCGAACCTTTCTACGATAAATTCGAACGCTACGCCGGGACTTCCGGGAAAGCGGGCAACATCAAAGGCGAAAAAATCGAAGGCGGAAACGTCTTCGAAGGGCCGCGCAGCCGCGATTATCCGTTGCCACCACTCAAGCGCACTCAGTTGTCGATGATTTTCGATAAAGCCACCCGCGAAATGGGCTATCACCCGTTTGCCGTACCCGCTGGCAACACGTCAGACGCCTATACCAATCCGCTCGGCATCAATATGGCGCCTTGCACTTACTGCGGATATTGCGAATTCTTTGGCTGCGGCAACTGGTCAAAAAGCAGTCCGAATGCCTGTATCCTGCCTGCGGTAATGCAGCGCCCGAATTTCACGGTGATCACCGAATCGGAAGTCTTGCGTGTGAATAAAGCCGCCGACGGCAAAACCGCCACCGGCGTGACTTTTATCGGCAGTGACGGTGTGGTGTGGGAGCAACCGGCAGATATCGTGGTGATTTCTGCCTACCAGATGGATAACGTGCGTCTGATGCTGCTTTCCGGAATCGGCAAACCGTACGATCATAAAACCGGCGAAGGTGTGGTGGGCCGTAACTATGCTTATCAGACCGTGTCCGGTGCAGGCTTCTTCTTTGAAGATGAAATGATGAATCCGTTTATCGGCGCCGGTGCGCTGTCGCAGGCCATTGACGATTTCAACGGCGACAACTTCGATCATACCGATCACGATTTCATCGGCGGCGGTGTGGCGCTGGTGCACTCCACCAATGGCCGTCCGATTGGCTATTCCAATAACGTTCCGCCGGGTACGCCGCGCTGGGGCGCAGACTGGAAAAAAGCGGTCAAACACAGCTATCAGAACTACAACAACATCTACTGCATGGGTAACAGCTACCCGCACCGCGATGTGTTCCTCGATCTCGATCCTGAATATAAAGACCGCCACGGCCAGCCGCTGCTGCGTGTCACGTTCGACTGGATCGAAAACGATAAACGGTCAGCGAAATTTATGGCCGACCGCTCGGTTGAAATCGCGCACGCTATGGGGGCAAAAACCGTTGTGCGGCAGGAACCGACCACCAAGCCGTTCTCACCCATGGATAACCTTTCCTCGCACACCACCGGCGGTGCCTGTATGGGTGACGATCCGAAAACCAGTGCGGTAAACCGTTATCTGCAAAGCTGGGATGTCCATAACGTCTTTGTGTGCGGGGCTTCCGCTTTTGCCAACAACGGCGGATATAACCCGACCGGGACCGTGGGTGCGCTGACCTTATGGGCAGCCGAAGCCATCAAAACCCAATATCTTAAAGCGCCTGGTCCGCTGGTGAGGGCCTGAGCATGAGCGTGAAAAAGACATTAGCAATTATCGCGGGCGTGGTTGTCATTGGCGGCCTGGGCTTTGTTGGTTTTAAAACCTGGCACAACGCCAGCCAGTCGGGCGAGTTTCAGGCACCGCCTTCAGCAGCGATGACCGGCAAAACCGCCATCGAACGCGGCAAATATCTGGCGCTGGCGGGAGACTGCGTAGCCTGTCACACGGCGCCGGGCGGCGGTAAACCTTTTGCCGGTGGCTACGGGCTGAACACACCGTTCGGCACGATCTACGCCACTAACATTACGCCGGATAAACAAACCGGTATCGGTGGCTGGACCGATCAGCAGTTCATTAATGCGGTGCGTAACGGCAAAGGGATCAACGGCGAGAATCTGTATCCGGCGATGCCTTATAACGTCTACGCGAAGGTCAGCGATCAGGATCTGAAAGACATTAAAGCCTACCTGAATACCGTGCCTGCCGTGCATTACGACGGCCCGAAAACTGACCTGCCGTTCCCGTATAACATCCGTCTGATGATGTTTGGCTGGAATTTGTTGTTCCTGGATACGGCACCGTTTAAAGCGGATCCGTCGCAGTCAGCTGAATGGAACCGCGGGGCTTATCTGGTGGAAGGTCTGGGGCACTGTACCTCCTGCCATACGGCGAAAAACCCGCTGGGCGGCGATAACTTTGGCGTGCATTTGCAGGGCGGAGAGTTGCAGGGCTGGTACGCTCCGGAAATCACCGGGAACCGCCGTCAGGGCATCGGCGACTGGCGTAATGACGAGGTAGTTCAGTACCTGAAAACCGGAGCGAATTCACGTACCGTGGCCGCAGGTCCGATGGCGGAAGCCGTCACCAACTCGCTGCAACACCTGTCAGATGCTGACCTGCACGCCATTGCGGTGTACCTGAAAAGTTTGCCGGGCAGTAAAGACGGTTCCGCGCCTTTAGCGGCTACGTCCGCCATGGCGAACGGCAAGGCACTGTATGCCGATAACTGCGCGGCCTGTCATCAGAATTCCGGGGAAGGGGTGCGCAACATGGTGCCTGCGCTGAAAGGTAATAACGGTGTTCAGGCTACACAGCCGACCAACATTCTGCATGTGCTGATGAACGGTGCGCAGGGGGCGGCAACGGCCAGCAATCCGACCAGCGCCGATATGCCGGAATTTGGCTGGAAGCTGACCGATCAGCAGATGGCCGATGTGAGTACCTACATCCGTAACGCCTGGGGAAATCAGGCGCCGGCGGTCAGCAAACAGGAAGTCGCGAAAGCACGTCACGGACAGGGGGGTGCAGCTGCGTTGCACAATCCCTGACACTACCGTCAGGCACTAAAGTTAAACTGTTAAAGAGCCTCGTAAGAGGCTCTTTTCATTGGTATTTATTCATCCAAACAATGCAACGATGGCATGTATAGATACATAAATGATCGCGTGTTTATCGAGAAGGAAATTGATTTGAGGTGGTTATTTATCCAGTGCAAAATGCCTGCGAATTAAGGATTTCTAAACAGGGAAAGCTCACGTGAGGGACAACAACCATGTTTCAGCTCCGCACACTGGACATCTCACCCGTCAATCCGATGCTCTATTTTCCGGGCGCGTCAGTCTGGCCGGAAGAATACAAAGGAAAACCGCAAATGGAAAAACACATGCAAAATCAGATCAACAATATTGAAAAACAGGGGATCAAAAATGGCGAGGAAATTGCCGGGCTGAGTCTGCGGGTCGGGAAGGTGGAGCAGCAGATCACTCACCTGACAGAAGTGGCCACGGATACCAATCTCCGTGTCGGCAAACTGGAATATCAGATGGTGACACTCACTGATGCGGTGACCGATATCGGAGTGCGGGTCGGCAAAACCGAACAGAACATCTGCCGCATTGACGGGCATCTGCTCAGGATTGACGAACGACTGAAGCATATCGATAAACAGTTTGAACAAGTCGATAAACGGTTCGAACAAGTCGATAAACGGTTCGAACAAGTCGATAAGCGTTTTGAACAAGTTGATACAAGGTTTGAACAAATCGATAAACGGTTTGAACAAGTGGATGCACGCTTTGTGAAGATTGAAGCCTCACTAAGCGCCATGCAGGCGATGTTTTATAACCTCATGATCCAGCAGACCCGCTGGATTATCAGCATGATGCTGGTCTTGGTAGGCGTGACGTTTACGGCGGCCCGCTTTATCCACTAAGGGCGTCCTGTTGCGGGCTGTCGCTGATTTCGATGAGCGGCCCGCAACAGCAAAATAATCAAAAACGACTATAATATAAACAGGTCGCCACCTTCCTTGTGCCCTGATCTGACGGGCATCCCCGAAGGTTTATCACTGCACGCCGCTGGCGGCTTTCGGCGTACAAGGGGGTGTATCATGGCAAATCATGTTTGGGGACTGATATCCCATCCGGATTCCGAACTGCTGCAAATCCAGCGTGAACGGGAAACCGTTTCACATATGTATTCCCACCATGTTCTTTTAATGGCGCTTATTCCGGTTGTCTGTTCCTTTATCGGTACGACACAACTTGGCTGGAATTTCGGTGACGGCGAGAAGCTAATGGTTTCCATGTTCACCGCATCCTATATCGCTGTTATTTTCTATGTTCTGATGCTCGTCGCCGTGGCACTGATGGGGCGGATTATCTACTCGATGGCACGTCGTTATGACAGCCGTCCGACACTCAACAGCTGTATTGTGTTTGCCGGTTATGTTGCCACACCGATGTTCCTCAGCGGGATCGTTGCGCTTTATCCGATGGTCTGGTTATGCCTGTTCGTCGGGCTGATCGGTCTGTGTTACAGCGGATATCTGTTGTATCTCGGCATTCCGAATTTCCTCAATATCGACCGTCGCGAAGGGTTCCTGTTCTCCAGTTCCACACTGGCAATGGGCGTTCTGGTCTTAGAGCTACTTCTGGCTCTGACGGTGATCATGTGGGGTTACGGAACACAGTTATTTTAACGTAATGGCTATCTTACTTGCCATTTTGCCCCCGGGCAGTGCTCGGACTCCTCACGTACTTTATGTACGCTCCGGGTCCTCCGCGCTGTCCGGGAACAAACTGCCTGCGCCGACTACGCCATTCCTCTTTTGAAGGACATTATTCCTGCCAGTTTTTCAACTTACTGGTTTTCCCGATCCCCGGATTGAAGCTGTTGGTCGGGTCAGCCTGCCGGTAAAATTCTTTCAGATGCGGTTTTGCCAGATACAAATGCCCGACGTTATGCTCGGCCGGGTATTCCGCCCCTTTGGCATCGAGAAGTTCTAACATCCGGTGTTTTAGTGCCTTGCTGTTTGCCCCTTTTTTGACAATGTAATCCTGATGGAAAACGTGGCACATGAAATGGCCGTAATACAGTTTTGCCACCAGCTGATTGTCGATATCTTCCGGTAAAGTTTCAAACCAGTCCCGGTCATTGCGACGCAATGCGATGTCCAGCGCCAGAATATCTTCCACTTCTTTCTCATGTACCGCGTGATACCGCACGGCGGCACCTGCTGCGGCGAAACGGTGCAGGAAGGCTTTCTTACCTTCGTCGGCGGAACAGATAAAGAAATCGCCCTGACCGTCGCTGAAAAATCGCGTCAAAAAGGTGCGGGCCTCATCAATGCCGGGGCCGGACATTTTCAGCAGTAAATGGTGTTCGAATTTGTCACGATACTGTTTCATCCGTGGCGGAAGATGATTGGGCAGCGCTTTGCTCAGACACTGCATCACACGGTCGCTGAAGTTTTTCGGCAGGAAAGGGACTTTACTGGCGTGCGCATCGAACTTGCCTTTGGCGGTAAACATATCCGGCATTTTGTCGGTGCCAAGTTTGTCGATCATCAGGAACGTGTCTTTGCCGTAGACTTCGGTGATATCGAAAATATCGCGATGCATATATTCACCGGCCACCGGCAGATTCGCAAAATCACGGAGGATCTGACGGCGCAATTCGGTCAGCACGGCGGTATCGTTGGTGCCGATATAAAAAACCTGCTGCTGGGTTTCTGCCGGAAAAGTATCCAGACGCACAGCGAAAACCGCCAGCTTGCCCGCGCAGCCCGAGGCTTCAAATAAGCGTCGTTCATCGGCATTAAAACGTGAAGGCGTATCAGCATCCACTTCACGAACGCGAGAGGCATAATCATGATCCGACGCCAGACGCTGGTCATGCTGGATATCGGTTTCCAGATAATCGCCTTTTTCCAGACGCGTCAGGATTTCTTCCGGCGTTTCACCAAGATTTATCCCCAGATGGTTAATCAGCCGCAGTTCGCCCTGCGCATCAATTTGTGCATACAGCGCCATTTCGGTATATGCCGGACCGCGCTTCACCAGCGAGCCGCCGGAGTTATTGCAAATCCCGCCGACCACCGACGCGCCAATGCACGACGAGCCAATCACTGAGTGGGGTTCGCGGTTATAAGGCTTGAGGATTTTTTCCAGCTTATAGAGCGTGCTGCCGGGGAAACCGATCACCTGATGGCCGCCGTCGAGCAGTTGGATCTTGTCCAGCTTCAGCGTACTGAAAATGACAATGTCGCGATCATAGTCGTCACCGCTGGGCGTTGAGCCTTCCGTCAGGCCGGTATTGGCCGCCTGCATAATGACAATCTTGTCGGCGGCGATGCAGACTTTGAGCAACTGCCATTGCTGCAACAAGGTCTGCGGAAAGACCACGGCCAGCGCCTTGCCGCCACCGGAGCGGAATCCTTTACGGTAGCGTTCGGTGTTGCTGTCGCCGGTTAATACGTGGCGGCTGCCGGCGATCTCTTTCAGCGTGGTGATGAGTGACTGATTATCCATTTCATCTTCCTTTTTTGATGTGATGCCTTCTGATCATAGACTTAAATGACAGGTATTAAGTTAAACGCCATTCGGGATATCCGTTAGGTAATTTCACTTAATCTGTTGCATTTTTGTCATGCGCTGTCCATTAAATCGTCATTGATGTGTCATAAAACTCGCGCTTAATGAACGCCAGATAATGAAAGCAACCGAGAGACAGCATCATGGCGCAAGCTCAACTTAAGCTGGCACAGGCTGAATATCCTCAGACCGGGCCACAACATCTGAACAAAGTGCTGGACGTGAAAGGCCTGGTGAAATCCTATAAATCGGGTCAGCGCGTTCTGGATGACATCAACTTCGACCTCCACGCTGGCGAGTTCGTGGCGGTGATTGGTCGTTCCGGTGCCGGTAAATCGACGCTGCTGCATGTGCTTAATGGCACCATTCCGTTAACGGATGGCAGCGTGGTGTGTCATTACGAAAACGGTGAACAGCAGCAACTGGCTGGCCTGACGGGCAAAGCGCTGCGTCGCTGGCGTTCCGGTTGTGGCATGATTTTTCAGGATTTTTGTCTGGTGCCGCGTCTGGATGTGCTGACTAATGTGCTGCTCGGCCGCCTCAGCCATACTTCCACGTTCAAATCTTTCTTTAACCAGTTCGACGATGAAGACCGCGCCCGCGCCATCTCTCTGCTCGAATGGTTACATATGCTGCCGCATGCCTTGCAGCGTGCTGAAAACCTGTCCGGCGGACAGATGCAACGCGTGGCGATTTGTCGCGCACTGATGCAAAACCCGAAAATTTTGCTGGCTGATGAACCGGTTGCGTCGCTGGATCCGAAAAATACCCTGCGCATCATGAATGCACTGAAAAAAGTCAGTGAAGAGAATATTGCCGTGATGGTCAATCTGCACTCGGTGGAACTGGTAAAAGATTACTGCACGAGGGTGATCGGCATTGCCAAAGGGCAGATTATTTTTGACGGTCATCCGGAGCAGTTAACCGAGGGCATTTTGCATCAGTTATATGGTGAAGAACACGAAGCAATAAACAGTTAAACAATAACGTTAATTATTTTTGCAGTGCTTATTTCTACTTTCTCTCAATCTACACAAGGTCATCATTACATGAAGAAGTTATTACGTCTGGCAGTTTTCGTAGCAGGTTCTTTTACCGCGATGCACAGCATGGCAGAAGATGCCCCTAAAGAATTAAATTTAGGTATTTTGGGCGGGCAGAATGCCACCCAGCAAATCGGTGATAATCAGTGTGTAAAAGATTTCTTCGATAAAGAATTAAACGTCGATACCAAACTGCGTAATTCTTCTGACTATTCAGGGGTTATTCAGGGTTTATTAGGCAAGAAAGTCGATATGGTATTGAGCATGTCACCGTCATCTTTCGCCTCAGTCTATATTAATAATCCGAAAGCCGTGGATCTGGTGGGTATTGTGATTGACGATACCGACAAATCCCGTGGCTATCATTCGGTGGTGGTGGTAAAAGCCGACAGCCCGTACCAGAAATTGTCAGACCTGAAAGGGAAATCATTCGGTTTTGCCGACCCGGATTCCACCTCCGGCTACCTGATCCCGAACCAGACCTTCAAAAAAGAGTTTGGCGGTACCACGGATAACAAATACAACAACTTCTTCTCCAGCGTCACCTTCTCCGGCGGTCACGAGCAGGATATTTTGGGTGTGCTGAACGGCCAGTTTGAAGGCGCAGTGACCTGGGCCTCGATGATCGGCGACCGCGAAACCGGTTATACCTCCGGCGCATTCAACCGTATGATCCGCATGGACCAGCCGGATCTGATGAAGAAAATTCGTATCATCTGGGAATCTCCGTTAATCCCTAACGGCCCGATTTTAGTGCGCAGCGATTTGCCACCGGCATTTAAAGCCAAGCTGGTTTCGGCCATTAAGAAACTGGATAAAGATGACCACGCCTGCTTCGTAAAAGCCGTTGGCGGTAAACAACATATCGGCGAAACGTCACTGGCTGAATATCAGCAGATTATTGATATGAAGCGTGAGCTGACCAAAGGCAGTCGCTAACCCGTAGCTCCCTCCCCTGCGAAGGGGAGGGTTGGGGTGGGGTATTAATGGCAACTCAGAAAGCGAAAGCGTTTACCGTTATTGTTGTTTTTAATACCCCCTCCTGGCCTCCCCCTTCGCAGGGGGAGGAATAATGATTATCTCCTGCAAATCGGAAATATTATTTTGAACAAAGACTTCAATCGTTATTACCAGCAGATACGCGGTAAACAAAAGCGGGAGGCGCTGATCTGGTCAGGGCTGATGCTGTTGTTATATCTGTGGTCAGGCAATGTTTCCGAGCTTAATTTAAAAACGATTTTTGTTTCCGCACCGAGTTTTTTTGATTATATCGGCCAGACGGTGCCGGTATTGCACTGGTCATTATTATTTGCTGACGGACATACAGAAGGGTCACTGGCATATTGGGGATATCGTCTCAATATACAGTTGCCGCTGATTTGGGAAACTATTCAGCTGGCATTATCTTCGACCATCTTATCGACGGCGCTGGCCGTGGTGCTGGCTTTTCTTGCGGCGGGCAATACGGATTCACCGAAATGGGTAAAATTCAGTATCCGGACTTTTGTGGCTTTCCTGCGTACCATGCCGGAACTGGCCTGGGCGGTGATGTGTGTGATGGCTTTTGGCGTCGGCGCTATCCCCGGCTTTATCGCACTGACCTTACACACTGTCGGCAGCCTGACAAAACTGTTCTATGAATCCATCGAAACCGCATCGGATAAACCGGTGCGCGGTCTGCGGGCCTGCGGCGCCGGGCGTCTGCAACGTATGCGCTTCGCCATGTGGCCTCAGGTCAAACCGATCTTCTTGTCCTACAGCTTTATGCGTCTGGAAATCAACTTCCGCCAGTCAACCATTCTCGGACTGGTCGGCGCGGGCGGTATCGGGCAGGAGCTGATGACCTCGATCAAACTGGATCGCTATGACCAGGTCAGCATGACCTTGCTGCTGATTATTCTGGTGGTCTCGGCGATGGATTATCTTTCCGGCAAATTGCGTAAACGCGTTGTAGAGGGCACTTTCTGATGTTAACTGATGCGCTCGAACCTCATGTGGTCAGCGGCCTGAAGCAGCAGCACGGGCATTTGTTTGCCGCGCAACGCCGCTATCTGCGCTATCTCGCGATACTGGCTGTGGCGATTACGCTGTATTACGTCTATTTCTTCAGTTATTTCGGCATTCCGTGGAGTGAAGTGGTACGCGGCACCCGGGAAGTCGGACGTTATTTCCTGCGGATGTTTGTCTGGCACAACGTTTCCGAATGGCCGTTCACGTATTACTTCTCGCAAATTGCCATCACGCTGGCAATTGTGTTCGCCGGTACCATCACCGCGTCTTTTCTTGCGTTACCGCTTTCCTTCCTGGCGGCGCGAAATGTGATGTCGACGCCAGTACTCAGGCCGGTCTCAATGGTTATCCGCCGCATTCTTGACGTGCTGCGCGGGCTGGATATGGCAATCTGGGGGCTGATTTTCGTGCGTGCTGTCGGCATGGGACCGCTGGCCGGTGTGCTGGCGATTGTCATGCAGGATCTGGGGCTGCTCGGTAAACTTTATGCTGAAGGGCATGAAGCGGTGGAACGCTCACCAAGCCGCGGTTTGCGGGCGCTCGGCGCTTCCCCGTTACAGACGCACCGTTTCGGGATTTTCACTCAATCCTTCCCGACATTTCTGGCACTTTCGTTGTATCAGATTGAATCCAATACCCGTTCCGCCGCCGTGCTTGGCTTTGTTGGCGCGGGGGGCATCGGTCTGGTGTACGCGGAAAACATGCGTCTGTGGAACTGGGATGTGGTGATGTTTATCACGCTGATTCTGGTGGCTATCGTGATGACCATGGATAAAATCTCATCGATGCTGCGCGCCAAATATATTCTGGGTGAAGAGATTGATTTGTTCGTGCCGGAAGAGCGGAAAATGAAGCCGCCGGTCGAACTGTACCGTCCGTAAATAAGATAAATAAAAAGGCGGCCTCCGCAGGGAAGCCGCCTTTTGTCATTTGATTTTCGAAGGATTACTCGTCGAAATACCAGTAACCCTGGTTCACTAAATCCGTTAACACGGCGACAAATTCAGGATCCTGCAACGCGGCACCCAGCTCTTTCTTGCTGATGCTTATGTAACGGCAAAGTGCATCGGCGGCGGCATGTTGGGTGGTTTCCAGTGCTTCGCTGTTCACGAAGAAACGGTCACCGACGTTCAGCACACGCAGACCGCTCAGACGGATCAGGGTATCGCCCTGCATCAGGGCATCGACAATTTCATGTGCTTCATAGGCCGGTTCAACGGGCGCGATATCCAGTTCATGGCGCGGCGTGGTGGCGAAACGACCGAACCACTGTTTGAAATCTTCCGGCTGGCTGATCATCTCAACCATCATCTGGCGCACACGTTCCAGTTCATACTCTTCCACTTTGCCGACGTGGTCGCGAAGGGTTAAATCCGGGTCGCTGTAATGATTGCCGCCCAGATCGTTTTCCAGCGCATAGTCAGCAAAACTGCTGATGAAATCACGGCTGTTAGGGCCACGGAAACCGACGGAATAGTTGAGGGCGGTTTCATGGGTAAAGCCGTCATGCGGGAAGCCCGGTGGAATATACAGAATGTCACCCGGCTCAAGATCTTCATCAATGATTGGCGTGAAGGGATCGACATGCAGTAAAGCCGGATGCGGACAGAACTGACGCATCGGCAAAGCATCGCCCACACGCCAGCGACGGCTGCCCATCCCCTGAATGATAAACACGTCATACTGGTCGATATGCGGGCCGACACCGCCGCCCGGCACGGAATACGAAATCATCAGATCATCTAAACGCCAGTCCGGCAATACGCGGAAAGGTTTCACCAGTTCAGCGGCGGGCAGATGCCAGTGATTCACGGCCTGCGCCAGCAACGACCAGCCGGTTTCACCCAGCCCGTCAAAATGTTCAAAAGGCCCGTTGCTTGCCTGCCATTCCCCGTTTTTGTGGCTCACCAGACGGCTGTCCACTTCAGGTTCCATCGCAAGGCCTGCTAACTCATCAGGCGAAATAGGATCGACAAAATTGGAAAACGCTTTTTTGATAACAACAGGTTGTTTTTGCCAGTATTTCTCTAAAAATTCCGGCCAGTCCAGATTGAGTTCATACGCCATGTGATTTACCAGTGGGAAGACAAACGGGCCTGATTATAGAGAGGGGAACGGGTACGGCGCTTTGTTGTGCATCAAGGCTTGGTAAATGAGAAAGGAGTGACAGAGCTAAATCAATAACTCCTCCCCTGTGAAGGGGAGGCTCAACACAGATCACTCTTCCCGGAATTTAATCGCCACGCCTGAGGCATCCGCTGCGCGCACGGTGATCTGCGAGGCGTTATCTTCAAACGCGATTTCACCCACCCGCAGACTATTGCGCACCGCATCCAGCGATCGTGTGGCAAATTCCAGACCGATCATCCGGGCGCTGCCGTTTTCGCCTTCAGGCACAATGCCGAACTCCGGGGCGGCCTGTGAGGGTGTGATAAAACGGACGGTGGCGCGGCCTGCGCGCAGGGTCACTTCCTGTGATTGGGTCTGCAAGACATGCGCGCCAAACAATTCGCCGTACACTTTTGCGGCCTCCTGCGGATGTGCCGCAGAAATCACAAATCCGGTGATATCGGCCACGCCGTTCGGGTGGTTTTGCCATTCATTGCGCCATACCAGTTCCGGCGTCAGATGCTGGCAAAAGAAACTGCGGCCATTTGGCACGCGGCTGGCGGCCAGCGGTACGGTGCGAAAACGCGCATTCGGCGAGGTGCCATCGTTCAGTTCCACCGGGCGAAAGAACTCCGCCGGTGCGGAACCGGCAATGTTTTGCTGTTGCAGATGGTCATACACCGCTGACGCATCCTGCGTTTTCCACACCAGACCGGACAGACCCAGCGGTGCCTGCCACAGGTCGGTACGGGTGTGGGCGTTGCCCGGCTCATAGCCGAGCAGTTCGAGATAGTTTTCGCCGAAAATCGCCAGATGGTTACTGGATCCCAGCGAGTGATGGCCGCGCGGCGTGAGATGAAATCCCAGACGGCGGAACTGCTGCCCGGCCAGATCCAGCTGTTCGGCGACGTTGATGACCGCATGATCGAGTTGCGGTCGGATGATGTCAGTCATTAAACGGTTCTCCCAGCGTTAACATCAGACGGTTTGCCCAGGCGAAGAACGCCGCAGACTGCGCCAGATCGACAATCTCCAGTTCGTCCAGACCCTGTTCACGCAGCGCCGCAATGTGTTGCTCCGTCGCGACCGGAGGCGTGGCGGAAAGCGCGGCGGCGAAATCAATTTCGGCCTGCCAGCGGGGAGATTGTTCTTTGCTGAGAATGCCGCCCGGCGGGGTGTCGATCAGGCGCTGGACGTCTTGCGTCTGTTTGGAAAGTTGGCTGGCTTTGCGCGAATGCACCGAGGCGCAATAAATACAGCCGTTGATTTTGCTGGCGACCGTGGCGGCCAGTTCGCGCTCTTTGCGCGGCAGCCCGCCGGAAGTGTAGAAAATCCCTTTGTCGGTCAGCGTGCGTTGTTCGAGCACCGGCAGATTGCGGCCTAACAGGCGGAAGTAGTCGGAATCCGTATGGCCGAATTTCGCCAGAATCGCCTGCTGCGTATCATCAAACTCTTCGAGTTTTTTCGCCGGGATCCACGGTTCCCAGCCGAGTTCTTCCTGGGTAAACGCCTGCGGTGCGTCGCGTCCGCTGTGGGTATTGGGTTCAGTCCGCCAGAACGCTGCGCCGACCGGTTTATTGCTGCCGTTTTCCACCGGTTTGCCGCCGATCAGCCGGTAGCTGCGCAACACGCGGCTCTGGAAGCTGACGAACGCGATCAGTTGCGACAGCGTGACAATCGCATCCGCCGACCAGCCGGCTTTTTTCAGTGCCTGCAAATGCGCGGGCGTGGCGCTGGCCGGTTTGAAACTCAGGCGTTCACCGTGCGTCAGCGCGGCGTCGAGGCGGGCAGTTTCGTCGATATCCGGCAAATCCTGCAAACGCTCGGAATAGTGCTGAGTCAGTTGCGAATCGCCGTGCCAGCGCGCGACGTTTTGCGCTAAACGCAGGCGTTCAGCCAGCGAAAAATCCACGCCATCCTGTTCAGTAAACAGCGCGTCGTAGCTGCCCTGCGCGTGACGGGTGGCGGCGTCTCGGGTGTCGCGTGCCTGTTTGAGGGCTGAGCCGGGGGCGATGTCAGCCAGTTTTTCCAGCAGGTCGGTCTGATAAGTCGTCATAGGGTTTCTCTTGAAAATGAGGGATCGGCGGAAGAGGTGGAAACACGGCGCTGCGGCGTGCGGCGAACCCAGCCGAGCGCGGGCGCAACGTGACGGGCAATCAGTTCGATGGAACGTAAAATGTAAGGGTGCGGCGGATCGATGGAATGCACCTGAAACGCCAGATCGGTGACACGTGCCAGCGCAGTATCGGCCTGCAATGTCGCGGTGACCTGTGCCGCCGTGCCGAGATGTACGTCGAAAGCGCGGATGTAATCGTCCAGCGTATCGCCCTGCACAATCTGCCCGCTGGCTCGGTGGTTTTCGGCCTGACGGCGTAAACCTTTTTGCGCCAGTTCACGGGCTTCATCGCCGTTTTCAGTGACGAATGCGGTACGCGATCCCATGATGCGCGGCGTCACGCCTTCCGGCAGTGCATCCAGATAGGCATCGATAATCGGGTTTTGCAGTTCATCGAGACGCAAATCTGGCGCATCTTGCGGGCGCGGCTGGGTGCGCGAAAGCATCAGGCCGTCGCCGGATTTACCGGCACGTGCGCCGCCGTCCACCGAGAACGTCGCCTGCCAGACGCGGTTCGCCAGCTGCGGTGCTGCGGGATATAAGCGGTTATCGGTGCCCGCCAGCGGTTCGCCGCGCCAGGCGGTGAGCAGGGTTTGCAGGTTGTTGCCAAACGCCGTGCCGCGATCCTGACTTTCCAGCCCGAACGGCGGGAATGACGTCGGCGTGCCGCCCGAACCTAAACCGATTTCAAGCCGTCCGCCGGAGAGTAAATCCAGCACGGCGGTGTCTTCGGCAACGCGCAACGCATTCTCCATCGGCAGGGTGATCACGCCGGTGCCGAGACGGATAAAGCGGGTATGCGCTGCCACCTGCGCGAGGAAAACCAGCGGCGCAGGCAGGCCGCCTTCGGCCTCGTGAAAATGGTGCTGCGCGACCCACGCGGAATCAAATCCCAATTGTTCGGCGTGAATGATCTGCTCGGTCGCCAGCCGGTAACGCTCCTGCGCGCTGGTGTTGTCCAGAAGACGGGTAAAAAATCCAAGACGTTTACTGCTCATAATGTCCCTCTTTATGTCGTGTGCGGTTCAGGCGGCGCGATGGCGGCCGGGTATGGCGTCAATCAGCTGGCGGGTGTAATCGCTGGAAGGCAGGGCGAAAACGTCTTCCACGTTGCCGGAATCCACCTGCTGCCCGCGGTTCAACACCGAGACGCTGTGCGAGATTTGCCGGACGGTCGCCAGATCGTGCGAGATAAACAAATAGGTCAGGCCGAGTGAATCCTGTAACTGTTGCAGCAACGTCAGGATTTGCGCCTGCACGGTGACATCCAGCGCCGACGTCGCTTCATCGAGGATCAGCACTTTCGGCTCTAAAATTAACGCGCGCGCAATCGCCACCCGCTGGCGCTGTCCGCCGGACAGTTCACGCGGTTTGCGGCTGAGTAATTCTTCCGGCAGCGCCACGCGGCGGGCGATATCCAGCACCCGTTCACGGCGAACGGCGGCGGGGATTTTTTCGAAATTCAGCAGGGGTTCTTCGATCACGTTGAACAGCGTTTGCGACGGATCCAGCGAGGCGAACGGATTCTGATACACCAGCTGGATTTTCCTGCGCAACTGACGCAGGGCTTCGCCTTTCAGGCGCGTGATGTCTTCGCCGTCAATCAGCACGCGCCCGCTGTCCGGTTTCTGAAAACCGAGCAGAATGCGCGCCAGCGTGGTTTTACCGGAGCCGGATTCACCGACCAGCGAATGCGTGGTGCCGCGCGGAATGCTGAAAGAGACGTGATCCACGGCGCGGAACGCCGCCTGATTTTTGCCGCCGAGGGTGAAATCGTGGGTGATGTTTTCCACCACCAGCACCGGATCTTCCGCCGTGCGCAGGTGCGCGCGGTGGCGGCCGGAAAGGGCAGGGACATCGGCGAAAAGCTGGCGGGTGTAATCGCTTTTCGGGGCGCTCAGCACCTCTGCGGTCACGCCCTGTTCCTGCACTTTGCCGTGACGGAACACCAGCAAGCGGTCGGCACGTTCGGCGGCTATCGCCAGATCATGCGTGACCAGCAATACGGCGGTGCCGGACTCGCGGCGCAGTTCGTCGATCAAATCCAGAATGCGTTTTTGCACCGTGACGTCCAGCGCGCTGGTCGGCTCATCGGCGATGATAAGCGCCGGTTGCAGCGCAATCGCAATGGCGATCAGTACGCGCTGTTTCATGCCGCCGGAAAGTTCGTGCGGATACTGTTTCGCCCGCTGTTCAGGGTGCGACAGCCCGACGCGGGAAAGCAGTTCCACCACGCGGGCGTCGCGCTGCTGACGTGGCAGGCGCTGATGGATATCGAGAATTTCCGCAACCTGCGAGCCGATGGTTTTTACCGGATCCAGCGAACTGGTGGGATCCTGCGGTATCAGGCTGATGCGTGCGCCGCGCAGGGCATCAAGGCGGCGCTGCGACCACTGGCTGATGTCGGTGCCGTTAAGGCGAATTTCACCCTGTTCGATATGGCCGTTCTCCTCCAGCAGACCGATGATCGCCTGTGCGGTAGTGGTTTTGCCGGAGCCGGATTCGCCGACCAGCGCCAGCACTTCACCGGCGTTAATCGTAAACGACACGTTATGCACCACCGGTTTGCCGTCGTAGGCGATGGAAAGATTGTCCAGTTCGAGTACCGGATGCGTTTGTGCGTTCATCGCGTTCTCCTGCGTAATGACTGGCTGATGCGGTTGGCGGAAAGCACCACTAACACCACGACCACGCCGGGGAAGGTGGTCAGCCACCAGGCAGTCGAGATGTAGTTACGGCCTTCGGCGATCAGTAAGCCCCATTCCGGCGTCGGTGGCGGAGTGCCGTAACCGAGAAAACTCAGGGTGGAAATCGCCAGGATCGCGCTGCCGAACTGCAGGGCCGAGAAGGCGATCACCGTGGTGAGTGAGTTGGGCAAAATGTGCCGCCACAGAACCGACAGGAAGGAACCGCCGCTGCCATACGCCGCTTCGACGTAATCGCTGTGACGCACCAGCACCACTTCAGCGCGCGCCAGACGGGCGAAGTTGGCAACCGACGTGACACCGACGGCAATCGCCGCGTGAACCGTGCCGAAACCCAGCAAAATAATCACACTCAGCGACAGCAACAGACCGGGAATGGACAGCAACACGTCGTTGATGCGCATGACGATGGCGTCCACCAGACCGCCGCTGGCACCGGCAGCCAGCCCGAGCGCGGTGCCGAACACCAGCCCGAGCGCCACGGCGACCAGCGCCCCGGAAAGCGAATGTGATGCGCCGTAGACAATGCGCGCATAGACATCGCGGCCAAGCTGATCCGTGCCCAGCCAGTGTCCGGCCTGCGGGGCCAGACGCTGCGCACCGGCAATCCCTTCGGTGCCGCTGTAACCGGTAAATAAGCCGGGGGCAATCGCCCACAAAATAACGGTCGCCATCACCAGCCACGCGAGGATTAAGCCCGGTTGCAGGCGGGCGGGTTTCCAGCTGCGGCGCTGGGTGAGCGGTAATGAAAGCGTGTTTTTGCCAAGCGGTAAGCTGCTCATGCGGTGGCTCCCCGTGAGTTTTTAGACGCAGAGGCCTTGAGGCGCGGATCGAGCAACGGATACAGCAAATCGACCAGCAAATTGATGCCGACAAAGGCGGCAGCGGAAATCACCACAATCGCCTGCAATACCGCGACATCCTGATTATTCACCGCCTGCTGCGTGAGTTGTCCGAGTCCGTTAAGGCCGAAGACGGTTTCGGTGATCAGGGCGCCGGCGATCAGTTCGCCAAACAGCAAACCGGCAATGGTCAGCGCCGGAAGCAGGGCGTTGCGCGCCACATGACGCCACAACACGCCGCTGCGGCTGGCGCCTTTGGCGCGGGCGACGGCAACGAACGGCTGGGTTTGCACCTGATCAATGCTGCGGATGAGGATCTGCGCCAGCGGCGCGGAAATCGGCACCGCCAGCGTGATAATCGGCAAAATCAGCCCGACCCATTCACCCGGATTGATCACCGGTATCCAGCGCAGATGGAATGAGAAAAACTGAATCAGCGCGATACCCAGCCAGAAGGTTGGGATGGAAATAAACAGCGACGGCACGGCCTGTAAGGCATTTTTCAGCCAGCCGAAATGCAGCAGGCTGGAGAGAAACGCCAGTGCAAAGGCCACCACGGCGGCCAGTGCGAAGCCAGTCAGCGCCAGACGCAACGTCGGCGGGAAGTTGCTGCTGAGTAATTCAGTCACCGGGACGCCAGCCTGAATCGAATAGCCCAGATCCCCGCGCAGGAAATTGCCCAGCGTATGCAGATATTGTTGCCAGACCGGCACATCCGCGCCGTAGGCGGCACGCATATCGGCGATTTGCGCCGGGCTTAATCCCATGTCCGGGTTCTGGAATTTAATCAGGATCGCGTCGCCGGGCAGCACCTGCAACAGGATGAAGGAGACGGTAAACGCCGCCCACAACACCAGCAATGCCTGCCCGAATCGACCGCTCACGTATCGGCTCATGATTTACCCTCGTCTGTTAATGCTTTTCCAGCCATGCGCCGTAGAAGCTCGGACGCCCGACCGCTTCAAAGCTGACGCCTTTGAAATACGGCGCACCGGCAAACACCTGCGGCTCTTCGAAAATCGGAATGACATACGCCTGATCCAGCAGGTAGTTCTGCACGTCGCCGGTCAGTGCCAGACGTTTTTTCGGATCGACTTCGGCTGAAATGGCGGTCAGCAGGTCGTTAAGTTTGTCGTCGCGGAAGTTGTTCACCTTGCTGCTCAGGCCGCCTTTTTGCAGCAGCGCATCGCGGTTGGTCGGGTAGAAGGAGCTTTTGATCACGTCCGGATCGGCGCGTCCGACTTCCACCACGTTGGCCGGGGTTTTCTCGGGATCAAGGTTATCCGCCACGCGGCTGCCCGCATCGCCCGCCAGAATATTCAGCTTTGCGCCGACCTGACTCCATTGCTGGGAGACCAGCTGCAACACCTCTTTGTTCTGCGGCTGTGGCAGGGATTCATAAATGGTCAGCGACAGCGTTTTGCCGTCTTTCTGGCGGATGCCGTTCGGACCCGGTTTCCAGCCCGCTTCATCCAGCAGCTTTTTGGACAGCGTCGGGTCGTAGGTCAGCTTGTTGCTCAGATCGACATAACCGGCCGCTGTTTTGGCAATCACAGAGGTGGCCTGCGGATAGTTCGGCGAGAACAGCGTATCGACCACCTGTTTGCTGTTGGTGGCGTGCAGCAGCGCCTGACGCACTTTCAGATCGGATACCAGCGCGTTGTCCGGCCGGAACGAAATGCTGTCGTTGACACCTTTGGTCGGCGCGGCATAAATCGGGAAGTTCTGGTCTTTGGCCTGTTTCTCGTCATACGCCTGAACCTGACGGATGAAATCTGCCTGACCCGCCAGCAGCGCGCCGATACGCACGCTGTCTTCGCCGGTGACGATCACTTTGATGCCGTCAAGATTGGCGCGACCTTGCTGTTTGAGGTTTTTCGGCCCCCAGTGGTAATCCTTACGCGCGGTCAGATCGACTTCGCGACCCAGCGTTTCTTTGCTGACCACGAACGGGCCGGAACCGATGATGTGCGTGGCGTCGCCCAGCGCATCAAAGTTGCGATCCAGCGTGCTCAGCGATACCAGACCGGAGCCAATGGTCGCGGTGCCCTGCAGGAAGCCCGGCGAGGATTTTTTGAAATAGAACTTCACGGTCAGCGGATCGACCACTTCGCTGTGGTCATAATTGTTGATGACTTCGGAGACCGGCAGGTGATGCGCTTTATTGCCCAGACCGTAAGTATCAAAGTTTTTGGCCACCGCGCTGGCATCCAGCGGCGTGCCGTCAGAGAAGGTCACGCCCGGCCGCAGTTTGAAGGTGTACTCGGTTTTGTCGGCATTGAACGACCAGGATTCGGCGATCCAGGGTTCTATTTCCAGCGTCTTCGGATTCTGATAGGTCAGTTTGTCGGTGATCTGATTCAGGATGCCGCCGTTCGGGTAGAAGCCGCCAGCGGGCGGATACAGGTTGGTGTGCGCCTGTTGTTCCAGATAAATCAGGGTGCCGCCCTGTACCGGTGTGCCGTCAGCGGCGAGAACAGAAAACGTGCTGGTGAGAAGTGCCCCTAAAGCCAGTGCGCGGGTCACCGCGTTAATCCGGCGAATGTTCTTCATCGTTAAACCCTTTTTCTTATTGGTCATGGTGGCAGGTGATGACTCTGGCTTCTTAGAACCAAAGTGCTGAACCCATAACAAACCAATTTAAGGGGCAGGTGAACGAAGGAATTTTGCAATCGTTAGCTGGAAACGGCATTAGGGAAAACGGGCGGGAGGCAGAAAGAAAAAAACCAGCGGCTAATCCGGACGGGTGGACCGGCTAACCGCTGGCGATCATCAAAAATGATGAGCTAAGGAGAAACTGAGGTCGTCAGTGATCTTTTAATGCAGCTTCTGTGCCAGTTTTTATTTCAGGCTGCGTTTTAAGCTGTTTGCTGCGGCTGAGGAAGGCATTCAGCAAAATCGCGCCAAAGGTTGCCGTGCCGATGCCGCCCATGCTGAAGCCGCCCAGACTCAGGGTAAAGTTGCCTGCGCCCAGTACCAGCGTGACCGCCACCATGATCAGATTTCCGTTAAGTCCCAGATCCACCTGATTTTGTACCCAGATGCGGGCACCGGCCACGGCAATCAATCCGAACACCACAATCGATGCGCCACCGAGTACCGGCCCCGGAATAGTGTGGATCAGTGCACCAAATTTGGGCGAGAAGCCCAACACAATGGCAACGAGGGCGGCGGCGACAAAAATCAGTGTGGAGTAAATCTTGGTCACCGCCATCACGCCGATGTTTTCTGCGTAGGTGGTGACGCCGGTCCCGCCTGCCGAGGCGGACAGTAAGGTCGCCAGACCGTCGCCGACAAACGCGCGACCCATGTACGGGTCGAGGTTTTTGCCGGTCATGCCCGCCACCGCTTTAATGTGGCCGAGGTTTTCCGCCACCAGAATCACCGCCACCGGGGCGATCATCAGCATGGCGTGAGAACTGAACACCGGCGTGGTGATGGTCGGTACGCCAAACCACGGCGCCTGTGCCACGGCGCTGAAATCCACCGGTGCGCCCAGCCCGAGGCCGTTGGTGATCACCATGTAAATCAGGTATGCCGCCACCAGCCCGAGCAGCAGCAACAGACGCTGCACCAGACCGCGGGTGAACACCGCCACCGAGCCGATACACAGCACGGTCATCACCGCCATCCAGCTGTCAAACGATGAAGCCGAGACGCTGTTAATGGCAATCGGCGCGAGGTTCAGACCTATCGCCATCACCACCGCACCGGTCACCACCGGCGGCATCAGGCGCTCAATCCAGCGCGTGCCGACCGCCATCACCACAAAACCGATCAACGTATAAATCACGCCGCAGGCAATAATGCCGCCCAGCGCCACGCCGATATTCGGGTTCGCGCCGTGGCCGCTGTAGCCGGTCACTGCGATCACCAGCCCGACAAACGCGGCGCTGGATCCGAGATAACTGGGCACACGTCCGCCCACCACCAGAAAGAACAGCAGGGTGCCGATGCCCGACATCAGGATCGCCATGTTGGCGTCAAAACCCATCAGCAAAGGCATTAACACCGTGGCACCAAACATCGCCACCGTGTGTTGCAGCCCCATGATCACCGTCGATCCGAACGGCAGTCGCTCATCCGGCGCGATCACCGCGCCATCCAGATTGCCTTCTCTTTTACGCCATTGTGGAAACCAGGTATTCGCCATGCACGACCCTTACTAAGTTGAGAGGATTGAGTTAACAGGCTATCTGACGCATCAGCGGGTGATAGCGCCGGTCGAAATACACCAGTCCGTGGCTGTCGTCGTTGCGTCGTAATGCAACGGCTTCACAAAATAAAATGTCGTGTGTGCCGACGCGGGTGATTTGCGTGACCTTGCAGTCAAACGACACCAGCGCGTCGGTGAGGATCGGCGAACCGGTGGCAAGACGCGCCCACTCGGCGGCGTCGAAGCGTTGCTCCATCGGCGTTTTGCCGCCAAATAAATTGGACAGCGACTCATGGCAATCTGCCAGCGTGTTCACGCACAGCACCTGATTTTGCGTAAACGCCGGATGCACCGAGGCGGAACGGTTCAGGCAGACCAGCAATGTCGGCGGCGTATCGGTGACGCTGCACACGGCTGACGCGGTGAAACCTGCCCGCCCGCCGGGGCCGTCGGTGGTAATGATGTTGACGGCAGAACCGAGACGCGCCATCGCATCGCGGTACTCCTGTTTTTCAACGGCGGCTTGTTTTTCAACGGCAGCCTGTTTTTCGGCGAAGGCCTGTTGTTCAACGGCAGGCATATTGGTTGCAGGCAATGTGGCGTTCAGGGTGGATGGCATGGTCGTGTCCTCAGAGTTTAATCAGTGATGCTTACAGCACGCGGCATGCGCGGTCGAAATCAAGGCGTGGCGCGCGCGGATACACTTTGCTGCTGTCGCCGTAACCGATGTTGATCAGAAAATTGGATTTCCAGCCTTCCTGCGCCAGAAAGGTGTCATCGACCTTCGCGTTGTCAAAACCTGACATCGCGCCGGTGTCCAGACCCAGCGAGCGGCAGGCCATGATCAGATACGCGGCCTGCAAACTGCTGTTGCGGAACGCCGTATCCTGCGCCAGTTGCGGGCTGGAGGTGAACCACGAACGGGCATCGCCGGACGGATACAGCTCGGGCAGCAGTTCGTAGAACTCCGGATCCCAGGCAATGATCGCCGTGACCGGTGCGGTCATGGTTTTCTTCAGATTGCCGCCAGAAAGCGCCGGAGCCAGTTTTTCTTTTGCTTCCTGACTCTGAATAAACACGATACGCAGCGGGCTGCAGTTGGCCGAGGTTGGCCCCATGCGTGCCAGATCGTAAATCGTTTTCAGCTGTGCGCCGGTCACCGGCTTATCCAGCCAGCCGTTGTGGGTGCGGGCGTCGGTGAATAAGGTTGCCAGTGCGCTGGCGGTTAATGCTTCGGCCATGATGTCTCCGTGGGCAGACGACCGGCAGGTGCGGCAGAAGCTTGCGATGAATGCCGCAGCAGCCAGTCCAGTAAAATCGGGTTAAAGGTTTCCGGGTCGGTCACGCTCATGGCATGACCGCCGTACAGCATTTGGGTGTGTTCGCCGTGGGGCAGGCGGGATGCGAGATCCACCGAACGCGACCACGGCACCAGCAGATCATCTTTACAGCTGAACGCCAGCGTCGGCGTAATCACCTGACCGAGGCTTTCCGTCAGGTCTGAATCCATCAGCGCCTGTAAACGGTGCAGCAGGTTTTCCATCCCCTGAAAATGCGCCACCTGATGCTGGCGCTCTTCCTGCAATAACGCCTCATGTTCAGAAAGCCAGTCCCCCGGATACAGAAACAGCGGCTGCGCCTGCACATAGGCATCCACGCCGCTGTTGAGCAGCAGATTTTGCCGCACTTCAAAGCAGCGCCGCGTCTGGCTGTCGAGCTTCGTCCAGCCGTTAATCACCACCAGACTTTGCAACAGCGCCGGATAACGCAGGGCAAGATGCAGGCCGATGATGCCGCCGAGTGCGTGGCCGACCAGATGGCAGCGGCTGATATCCAGCCCGTTGAGCATCCCCGCCAGTTCGTCGGCCATGTCTTCCATGCGGTAACCCGCAGGCACCGTGCCCTGACTGACACCGGTGCCGTGCTGGTCATAGACCACGACGCGAAAATGCTCCGCGAGCATCGCCAGTTGGGGTTGCCAGAAGCCGCCCGAACCGCCCAGTCCCGAAGAGAGTACGACGGTTTCTGCATCCGCATTTTTCTTACCCAATACCTTGTAATACATGTTGTTTCCTCAAGGTGCTCAGGACAGGGTTTAAAAACGATTTACTTGCCGATATGGGCAACTGACGCGATTTCAATCAGCGCATCCGGTTTCACCAGCCCGCACTGAATACAGAAGCGTGCCGGTTTTTCACCGGGGAAGTATTCGGCGTACACCTGATTCACTGCGCCGTAGTTCGCCCAGTCGGTGATAAAAATCGAGTTCATGGTGACGTCGTCCATCGTGCCACCTGCGGTTTCGATCACGCTTTTGATGATCTCCAGCACATGACGGGTTTGCGCGGCGGCGTCGCCGACATGCACCACGTTGTTGTCTTTATCAAACGGCAGGGTGCCGGAAACGTACACCACGCCATCGGCGAGGGTGCCCGGAACAAAAGGGGCCAGCGGAACGCCGCTGCCCGCCGGAATAATGGCGCTTTTAGGCATGGTTAATTGTCCTTTTCAGAAAGCGGTCAGGCCGCGTTTTGTTCAGTTTTGTAACCCACGGCGTCGCAGAAATTGCGCACGCTGGAGACCCAGCCAAAGAAGGTTTCGATGTTATAAATCGCCGCTTTTTGCGCGAATTCCGGTCCGGCCTGATGGGTGGCGTCTTCCAGCACTACGCCGAAATATTCCAGAAAGAACCCGTCGCGCAGCGTGGATTCGACGCACACGTTGGTGGCGATGCCGGTGAAGACCAGATGATGAATACCGTAACTGCGCAGCAGGCTGTCGAGCTGGGTATTGAAGAAGCCGCTGTAACGCGGTTTTGGCAACACAATGTCGCCCGGCTGCGGCTGAAGTTCGTCGACCAGGTCATAATCCCAGTCGCCTTTTGCCAGCAGTTTGCCCATCAGTTCCGGGCGCTTGCGCATGGTTTTCAGCGCATTGGATTTGTGGAAGTTCGGCGAACCGGCACCTCCGGCTTCGACATACTGATTGTCCCAGCCGTTCTGGAAGAAAATCACTTTAATCCCGGCGGCGCGGGCGGCGGCAATCGCCACTTTGATATTGGCAATCACCGGCGCGGTGGCGGAAACATCAAAGCCCGCCAGATCCAGATAACCGCCTTGTGAGGCGTAGGCGTTTTGCATATCCACCACGATCAGCGCCGTTTGTTGCGGCGTAAAGGCAATGGCTTCAGGACGTGCTGTGAGGATCGTTTCCTCGCCGGTATTTTGGGGTTCGCGGCGGACCACAGTTTGATTCTCAACGACGTTCATCATGCGACCTCTTTCTGCTCAGTGCCGATGTGCTGGCGGGTTTTCATTAATGGCTGGATGTAACGACCGAAGTTTTCGATGCCTTGTACGAAATCGTCAAAGGTCAGCAGCACGCCGCCTGCGCCGGGCACGGTGTCGATTTCATCGAGCATTCTGGCGACGCTGGCGTAAGAACCGACCAGCGTGCCCATGTTGATATTGACGGCGGAGGTCGGGTCAGCCATCTGGCGGACGTTGGTGTCGGCTCCGGATTTGGTGTCTTTGCTGCTCTGGTCGGTCAGCCAGGCGAGTGCTTCGGCGTCAGCCCCGGCTTTATACAGATCCCATTTGGCGCGGGCGGCGGCATCGGTTTCGTCGGCAATCACCATAAACAGCACGTAAGAAGAGACGTCGCGTCCTTCGGCTTCGGCCGCCGTTTTCATGCGCGCGGCGGTCGGCGCAAACGCGGTCGGGGTGTTCACGCCTTTGCCGAAGCAGAAGTTGAAGTCGGCGTGTTTAGCGGAGAACGCCATGCCGGCATCACTTTGTCCGGCGCAGATGACTTTCATCTCGCTTTGCGGACGCGGACTGACGCGGCAGTCGTCCATTTTGAAGAATTCGCCGTCCAGCGTGCAGTGGCCGGTGCCCCACAGGTCACGCAGCACGCTAACGTACTCGGTCAGATAGTCGTAGCGGCGGGTGAAATAATCATCGCCCGGCCACATGCCCATCTGTTCGTATTCCGGTTTCTGCCAGCCGGTGACGACGTTGACGCCGAAACGGCCATTGGAGATGGAATCAATGGTGGCGGCCATGCGTGCCACAATCGCCGGAGGCATAACCAGCGTGGCGGCCGTGGCGTAAAGCTGGATGCGGGAGGTCACGGCAGCGAGGCCCGCCATCAGCGTGAACGACTCCATGTTGTGTTCCCAGAATTCGGTTTTGCCGCCGAAGCCGCGCAGTTTGATCATCGAGAGCGCGAAATCAAAATGGTAATGCTCCGCTTTCTGCACAATGGTTTTGTTCAGTTCGAAGGTCGGTTTGTACTGCGGCGCAGTTTCTGAAATTAACCAGCCGTTGTTGCCGATAGGAATAAAGACACCGATTTTCATAGCTCACCTCATGATGCAACGCGAATGAAGGAATTCAGGATCGCTATTGCAAGCCGGATGCCAGTTTTTTAATCTCTTTGGTTATCAGTGTGTTGAAAATATGTTTTCATTTTTGGTGGAGCAAACGGTCTGTTTCAGACCATTTGGTCAAAAATAACTGCACATAAATCAGGCAGGATTGAACGTAAATGGTGCAATTTTGTTAAATAACACAATTATTGTGGTTATTATTTTGTTGCTTTCATTTATGCGGCGGTTAGCGATAGTCGCTTTTATTCCCATTTGTTATGCTTTGAGCCTTGCTGTTTGTCTCAGGGAGACGTTGTGAAGCCATTGGTTGAACCTCCGCAGTCTGCCGCCGGGGAAACAAAACCCCGCAAAGCGGCGGCGAAAGCACCGACGCGACGTTCGCGGGCGGTCGCGGCCAAACGCGGCACCATCATGGCCGCGGCACTGGAATTTTTCTCGTTGTACGGTCTCCACGGCACCAGCCTGGATCAGGTGGCGGAACGCGCCGACGTGTCGAAAACCAACCTGCTGTATTACTTCCCGTCGAAAGAAGATTTGTATATCGCCGTGCTGAAAGGGCTGCTGGATATCTGGCTGGCGCCGCTGAAAGCCTTGCAGCCGGATCAGCATCCGCTGGAAGCGATCCGCGAATATATCCGCCTGAAACTCTGTGTCTCCCGCGATCACCCGCAGGCGTCGCGGTTGTTTTGTCTGGAGATGGTGCAGGGCGCGCCGCTGCTGAAACAGGAACTGGGCGGCAGCCTGAAAACGCTGGTGGAAGATAAATCGGATGTGATCCGCGGCTGGATTAAAGAGGAGCTGATCGCCCCGGTTGACCCGATGCAGCTGATTTTTATGCTGTGGGCCACCACGCAACATTACGCCGATTTTGGTGTACAGGTCGAAGCCATCACCGGCAAAACGCTCAGCGATCCTGACTACTTTGAGCAAACGGTGAGCAACGTGCAGCGCATTATCACCGAAGGCATCCAGCGTCGGGATTAAGGGGTCAGAATGGATTCGGTTTCGCAGTTAGTGTTAGGGGCGGCCATCGGTATTGCGGTGATGGGCAAACGCACGCCGGTGTGGAAATCCGCACTGGCCGGGGCGGTGTGCGGCACGCTGCCCGATCTGGACGTGTTTTACGATCACGGTGACGCCATCAGCAATATGACGATGCACCGCACCGAAAGCCATGCGTTGTTTTATCTGACGCTGATTTCACCGCTGCTGGCCTGGCTGATGGCAAAACTGTTCAGCGGCGGGCAACATTTCCGCCACTGGTGGGGCGCGGTCTGGCTGGCGTTGATCACCCATCCGCTGCTGGACTTAATGACCGTTTACGGCACGCAACTCGGATTGCCATTCACAAATTATCCGTTTGCGGTCGGCAGTGTTTTCATTATCGATCCGCTTTATACCTTACCGCTGATCATCGGCGTCGGGCTGGCGCTGTATCGCGAACAACAGCGCGGCATCATGTGGAACAACGTGCTGCTGGGCATCAGTTGCCTGTATCTGGTGTGTACCGTAGTTGAACAGCATCAGGTGACGCGGCACGTCGGCGAAGAACTGCAACGCCAGAATATCGAAAGCACGCAGGTGCTGGTCACGCCGACACCGCTCAATTCGCTGGTGTGGCGGGTGGTGGTGATGCGCCGTGACAGCTACGGTGAAGGGTTTACCTCGCTGCTGCACCCGGATTCCCCGATCCGTTTCCGCTTTTATCCGCGCGGCGAAGCCTTATATGCAGCGCATAAAGACAATGCGTTTCTGGCGCGCGTCGCCTGGTTCAGCCACGGTTTTTACAGCGTGAAAGAACAGGGCGGCCATATTTTGGTCAGTGATTTGCGCATGGGGCAGGAACCGGATTACACCTTTGCGTTTGATCTCGGTGAAATGAAACCCGGCGCGCCACCGGAACTGCCGGTGAAAGTGGCCTCCGTCAGACCCACAGCGGCGAAAATGTGGGCACAGTTCAGGCAGGCGCTGGAGGTGGAGTGATCCGCCAAAACGTAAAAAGGAGCCAGATGGCTCCTCTTCTTCTCATGAGTTTATCACTCAGGCTTTACGGCTGCGCCTGCGTAACCCATACCCAATCCCAAGGATCACAAACCACAGCGGCGTGACCATCAGCGCCTGTCGGGTGTCATCCTGCAAGGTCAGCAGAACCAGAACGAAGGCGAAGAACGCCATACACACCCAGCACATCAGTTTGCCGAGAGGCATTTTGTAGATGGATGCTTCATGCAACTGCGGGCGCTGACGACGATAGACCAGATACGAGCAAAGGATGATGGTCCAGACGAACATAAACAGGATCGCAGAAACGGTGGTGACCAGCGTGAAGACCGTCACTACGTTCGGGATCAGGTAAATCAGCACTACACCGCCGAGCAGGCAGATGCAGGAGAAGGTCAGGCCGTTTGACGGGACCGCGCGGGAGGAGAGCTTACCGAAGGCTTTCGGCGCGTTGCCTTCCTGAGCCAGACCAAACAGCATGCGGCTGGTGGAGAACACCCCGCTGTTGGCGGAGGATGCCGCAGACGTCAGCACCACGAAGTTAATGATGCTCGCCGCCGCCGGAAGACCGGCCAGAACGAACAACTCAACAAACGGGCTTTTATCCGCCACCACGTGGCTCCACGGTGTCACGGACATAATCATGATCAGCGAGAAGACGTAGAACATGATGATACGCAGCGGAATGGCGTTGATGGCGCGCGGCAGGGATTTCTGCGGATCCTTGGTTTCGGCGGCGGTCGTGCCGACCAGTTCGATACCGACAAACGCGAACACCGCGATCTGGAAACCGGCAAAGAAGCCGCTGACGCCTTTCGGGAAGAATCCGCCGTCATTCCACAGGTTGCTGAATGAGGCAACGGTGCCGGTCGGCGTCTGGAAGTGCGTCAGTACCATCACCAGCCCGGCGATAATCAGCCCGACAATAGCAACGATTTTAATCATCGCAAACCAGAACTCCATCTCACCAAACATTTTCACGGTGGCGAGATTGAGGCTCAGCAGCACCAGCACGCAGAGCAGGGATGCGACCCATTGCGACAGTCCGGGGAACCAGAACTGTGCGTAGGCCGTGATGGCGACGACATCAGCAATGCCGGTCACCACCCAGCAGAACCAGTAGGTCCAGCCGGTGAAATATCCGGCCCACGGGCCCAGCAGGTCAGCAGCAAAGTCGCTGAAGGATTTGTATTCAAGATTGGACAGTAACAGTTCGCCCATCGCACGCATGACGAAAAACAGCATAAAGCCGATGATCATGTAGACGAAAATAATGGACGGACCGGCGAGGCTGATGGTTTTACCGGAGCCCATAAACAGGCCGGTACCGATAGCACCACCGATGGCAATAAGCTGGATATGGCGGTTGGAGAGATTTCGCCGCAAACCTTCAGCGTTCTCTTCCTCCGGCTGGACGAGGATTTTTGACTCTTCTTGCATGTTGTATTGATTCCTGTTTTTTGCTTTTTGCGTATGAACTCCGCCATATCGCATTCATTTACGTCAGTCTTTTGAGCTCTGAACGGCTCTTTTATCACCACAACTGGAACGACAGTTGCTGCGGATGGTGTAATAGTAATGTTAAGTGCGCATTTATTATAACTGGCATGAAAAATGCCGAAGAAAAAAATGTATCGTATTTTTTACATCGCGGATAATTGAGTGTTAATTAATCAAATGTCAGTGACGAAGGCGGGAATAATACCTTTTTTGCCCGTGATGAGCTTCACAAATATCTCTGAGAATAACGGCAAATAAAGTGGGGATAAGCGTTTGACATCCTCAGACGACAGGAGAATAATCCTGTGCGTTGGGTCGTTAGCTCAGTCGGTAGAGCAGTTGACTCTTAATCAATTGGTCGGCGGTTCGAACCCGCCACGACCCACCAACATCCTTTCAGATCAGCCTGTTACATCCCGTCGTTTTAAATCCTGCTTTTGTGATGACTCACTCAGTGGCCTGTCATGGTCATCAACATCCCTCTTAAATTAATATTTCCCCTACGCAGGAAATAAGCACAGGCGTGTCGTATTTAAATTAACCAACGGGCCGGGAGTCTTTTTACAACACAGAAAAGGCGGAAGGGAGGGAAGGGCATTGAAATAAGTCAGGCCCCTGATTGAGGCCGGAACAGGTAGCTGCGGGGTAATGCATCAATACATAATCGTGGTATTCGGTGCATTGCCATTTTTAAGTTGTTTCTGTACCCGCATGCACAGGCTGAAAATCAGCAGATGTACGTGCGTGATAAAGGTTCTTTCTTCGCTGAACTGGCTGCTGCGTAAGACGACCGTTTCTGAACGGTTCTGTTTGGCAACCAGTAGCTCAATCCCTATCTGACGGAATTCGTCTTCGTAATGCTGAACGATCCCTGCGGGTGCGATGAGTGTGTAGCTGTACATAATAATTCCTGACGCTGAGTTGAACGGCTGATCGGATAAATCTTAATAAGAGTATCAAATACCAGCACGAAGCGGTTAGCAATTCGGGTGGTCGATTTTTGTACGAATGTCACAGATTTAGCGGACTTTTTGCGGTTATGGCCGGTTGGCGGACGGAGGCTACCGGTTTTTTGTTGCCCGCAGCGCGCACACTGCTATCATTCGTTCATAAACTCAGGGAGATAACGATGAAAAAAACACTGGTGGCTTTGGCTGCTTTATTTTTAGCCGGATGCGCGGGTAACCCTTACGAACCGACGCTTCAGGTCAAGTCATCTTTCGCAAATGCAAGCGCGACACCGCCGGAAGGACAGACCCATATCCGCCTGCATCGTCTGGAACAGTGGTCGCTGGTGCCGTTCGAAAAAACCTGTCCGCTGATGGTCTTTTTAGACGGGCAGACTGTCGCTTCCCTGCACTTTAATCAGTACGTGGATCTGAACGTGCCAAACGGGATGCGCACCATTGATGTCCGGATTGCCTGTGCGCTGACGAAAACGACGGGTTCTATCACCGTTGATGCGAATGGCAAGAGCATCAGCCTGGAAACGGATCGCAGCTTCTTCGGTACTTACAACATCCGCCCCGAAGGCAGCAGCAACTAGTTAAAATGAAAAACCCGCTGAAAGCGGGTTTTTTTACGTCTGCTGAAAATGAACCGGGGATCAGATATAGGGCTTCGACCATTCAAGGATCTGGTCGTGTTGCAGCGGACGCGAAAAATAGAAACCCTGCACGGAATCACAGTGCAGTTCTTCCAGACACAGCAAGGTGTCGTTATCTTCCACGCCTTCTGCCACCACCTGATAGCTCAGCGCGTGCGCCATCTCAATCATCGATTTCACAATCACTTTGCTCTTACTGTCATTACTGATGCCCTGAATCAGCGATTGATCCAGTTTCAGTGTGTCCGCCGGAATTTTTTGCAGGTAATTCAGGTTGCTGTAGCCGGCACCAAAATCATCCAGCGCAATGCTGATCCCCATCTGACGCAGGGCGTCCAGCGACGCCACAGCATGCGGATTGTTGGCCAGCGTCTGCGTCTCCAGACACTCGATTTCCAGCATCGACGGTGATACCTGATGGAGGATCAGGGCGGTATGAATGCGCTGAACCAGATCCTGTTCCACCAGATTATTAGCGGTCAGGTTAATGGAGACCTGAATCTGCGCGCCGCGCTTTTGCCATTCTGCAATTTGCATCACGGCCTGCGTGATCACCCAGTTGGTGAGCGGGGTAATCAGCGGCGTTTTTTCCGCCAGCGGGATAAATTCAGACGGCGAGATGATGCCCAGCGTCGGGTGTTGCCAGCGGATCAGCGCCTCAACGCCCTGAAATTTTTTGTCGGCCAGACGGATTTTCGGCTGATAAACCAGATGAAAATCTTCGCAGGACGCCACGGTAGCCATCAGATCATTGAGCAGGTTAAACGCGCGACGCTGGATAACGTCCGACTCCTGCTGATAAGGCATGATGAGCTGGTTATTACTGATGGCTTCGTGCAGGGAGGACATCCCCTGGCGCATGATGTTTTCAGCGCAAGGCGAGGTGGACGAGAACACGGTATAGCCCGCGTGCAACCGTACATTGATCGGGATGTCACTGGTAATGCTTTGCTGGATTTTGGCTGCGGCGATTTCCAGCTGATTAAAAATTTCTTCCTGTTCGTCCAGACGCTTAATCAGCGCAAAGCGGCCCAGCATCAGGCTGTACACTTTGTCATTCTCATTCAGTTCGCTGCGCAGGAAGGAACCGATATCTTTAAGAATGTTTTCGACTTTCGGAATGCCGATGGCGCGTCCGATGTCGTAGGCGTAGAGGGTGTCGAGGGTATCGATCAGGATCAGTAAACAGGGGGTATTGTCCGGTGCTTTGATCAGATGCGAGATATCTTCCATCAGACGCTGGCGGTTGGGTAACCGCGTCACAATATCCACAAAACTCATGGTACTGCGCGATTCGATGATATCGATGACAATCGCCGCCAGGTCCGACAGCATATCGATTTCCTGCGCCGAAAAATCGCGAGGATGTTTATCCGCCAGACATAGGCTGCCGACCGCGAACCCGTCACGGGTGATCAGCGGCGCGCCGGCGTAGAAACGCATGCCTTCTTCAGCGGTGACCAGCGGATTTTCGCAAAAACGCGCATCCAGCAGGGCATCATTAACCACCATCACTGACGAGGAACGGATGGTGTAATCGCAAAACGCGATATCCCGCGCCGTATAACGCAACGCCGTGTTGGTTTTGGATTTAAACCACTGACGATGCTGGTCAACCAGAGTAATGATGCAAATAGGAATATCAAAAATTTGCTGGGTAAGACGGGTAATCAGATCAAGAACTTCATCCGGATTGCCGTCTGCAATCTTTAATTTTTGCAGCGCCGCAAGCCGTTTCTTTTCGTTTGAATTCAGAACCCTTTTCATTCTGTACGACCTCTGATCGCCGGACTGGACGCGTTTAGTTATGCACTATAGCGTGAGTCTGATTCATTTATCATTTTCTTTTTGTCCGTTTTGCGAGGGTTGCTGTCAGTTAGTCAGGCGCACGAAGTTATCGTTTGCGTACTATGGGTTTAACAGAGCTTTACCGCTGACCCGACATCATAAGGAAAACCGCATGTTAAACGACCCGTCGCAAAAGTACCGTCCCTTTCCGCAGGTAAATTTACCCGACCGTCAGTGGCCGGGAAATGTGCTCGATAAAGCGCCGCAGTGGTGCTCCAGTGATCTGCGTGACGGTAATCAGGCGCTGGCCGAACCCATGGACAATGCCCGCAAGCGTCAGTTTTTTGATTTGCTGGTGCGCTGTGGTTTTAAACACATCGAGGTGGCGTTCCCGTCCGCGTCTCAGACTGATTTTGATTTTGTACGCGGCCTGATTGAAGACAAGGTGATCCCGGACGATGTGGTGATCCAGGTGCTGACGCCTTCACGGCCGGATCTGATTGCCCGCACGTTTGAGGCGTTGAAAGATGTGCCGCGCGCCATCGTGCATTTATATAACGCCACCGCGCCGGTATTCCGTGAAGTGGTGTTCAACCAGGATCAGGCGGCAACCCGCGATCTGGCTGTGCGCGGCGCTCAGCAAATCCGTCAGTTATGCGAACAATATTCTCAGACTGAATGGACATTTGAGTATTCGCCGGAAACCTTCTGTTTTACCGAACTGGAGTTTGCGCTGGAAGTGTGTGAGGCCGTCGCCAATGTCTGGGAGCCGGGCAATACGCGCCCGATGATCATCAATTTACCGGCGACCGTGGAAGTCAGCACACCGAATATTTATGCCGATCAGATTGAATGGTTCTGCCGCCATTTCAGCCGCCGTCAGCAGGTTTCCATCAGTGTGCATCCGCATAATGATCGCGGAACCGGCGTAGCCTGCGCCGAACTGGCGATGCTGGCCGGTGCCGACCGCGTGGAAGGCTGTCTGTTCGGTAACGGCGAGCGTACCGGGAATGTTGATCTCGTGACGCTGGCGCTGAATCTTTATACTCAGGGCGTTGCGCCGCAACTGGATTTCAGCAATTTGCAGGCAATAGTCGAAGCGGTGGAAGAATGTAACCAGTTGCCGGTGCATCCGCGCCATCCGTATGCCGGTGAACTGGTGTTTACCGCGTTTTCCGGCTCGCATCAGGATGCGATCAAAAAAGGGTTCGCGGTGCAGAACGTGTCAGACAATCCTGTCTGGCGCGTGCCTTATCTGCCGTTAGATCCGGCGGACGTCGGATGCAGTTATGAAGCGGTGATCCGCGTCAACAGTCAGTCGGGGAAAAGCGGGGCGGCCTGGCTGCTGGAGCAAAATCACGGGCTGAAATTGCCGCGTGGTTTGCAAATCGATTTCAGTAAAGCAGTGCAGCGCGAAACGGATACCCACGGCAAGGAGATGAGCACCAGCGATATCTGGCGGCTGTTCCGTCAGCGTTACGGGTTAACCGATCAGCCGGTGTTGAAATTGCTGAGTTACGATATCCGCAGTGATGAACAGAACGTATGCCATTTCAGTGCGCGGATCCGTTATCGCAATGAAGAACAGCA
Source organism: Rahnella victoriana (assembly GCF_021276285.1). NCBI lineage: Bacteria > Pseudomonadati > Pseudomonadota > Gammaproteobacteria > Enterobacterales > Yersiniaceae > Rahnella > Rahnella victoriana. The sequence goes on along the minus strand of NZ_CP089919.1, from coordinate 163,695 downwards.
TATTACCGGCAGCGGCAACGGTTTGTTGTCCGGGGCGGCAGATGCACTGCGCCGCAGTTACGACGTACAGCTGGAAATCGGCGATTATCATGAGCATACGCTGGGACATCAGAGCCACAGCCGCGCGGTGGCCTATCTGAGTTGTCAGGGGCGGTTGGGGGAAAACTGCTATGGCGTGGGCATCGACAGTGATGTCTCCGGCGCCTCGTTGCAGGCGCTGTTCAATGCCGCCAGTGCGGTTATGGCTGACTAAAATATTCACTGGGTGATACGCCCAGTGAACGGCGGAACATCGCGCTAAAGGCACTCGGGCTTTCATAACCGAGTGCCAGTGCCACATCTATGACCGACACACCGGCCGCCAGCTGGTTCAGGGCTTCGAGCAATTTGGCCTGACGAACCCAGTCACTGAAACGCAATCCGGTTTCACGCTGAAAGCGGCGCGAAAGCGTCCGGCTGCTGATCTCCAGTCGCTGGGCGACATCTTCCAGTTCCCATGAAGCACACAAATCCGCGCGTATCTGCTGGCACAGGCTCAGCAGTTCCGGCTCTTTCGGTTCCGGCAGATGCAGCGGCAGCGTCGGCAGGAGGCGGAGTTCATCCAGCAATAATTCCATAATGCGCTCATCCCGCCCGCCGGAGAGGTAATCTGCCGGAATGGTCAGCGATGACAGGATCAGTTCGCGCAGCAGGGGAGAAATCTGCACCACCTGACATTGGGCGGGCAAATCAGCCCGTGCCAGCGGATCGACAAACAGCGTGCGGGCTTTTACGCCGCCGATAAACCGCAGACTGTGCACGACATTTGCCGGCAGCCAGACACCGCGCCCGGGCGGCACCATCCAGGTGCCAAGCGAGGTATGCACTTCAACAATGCCGGACAAAGTATGAATAAGCTGCGAGCAACTGTGGCTGTGAGCGGGTTCGCTGTCGCCATGTTGGTAATCAATGGCCAGAGGCGCAATGGCCTGATGAGGGGCAAGGAAATGGCGATGCATGGATCAATGATGGTTCTGTTTTTTGGCATCTTCGACGGCTTGTTTCGCCTCTTCGGCCGCTCTTTCGATTTCTTCTTCGGTCAGTTGTTCTGAAACCTGGATCAGCTCACCCAGCCCGTCACTGATATGAACATCGTCAGCTTTGCTTTTGTTTTCTTTATTGTTTCCGTCACTCATGCGGTTGTCCTCAGGGAAGGGGGTCAGGGTATGATTGTAGCAGAAGTTCAGGGGAGGGGCTGAGGGGAAACAGAGTCTGTCTGGCGACAGACTCCGGAAGGCATTTACTGACGGTAAGCGAATTTGATCTGTTGCAGGGAGTTTTTGAACACTTCTGCCTGTTGCTCATCTTCCATCTGAGCAACAAAACGCTCCATGTTCAGCATCACTTTGCCGGCATCAGCCTGGCCGATCGCTTTGAGGATCAGGGTCAGGGTGGCTTTCAGGCAGGCGACTTCCGTTGCCAGTGTTTCAACGTTTGCTTCAGTCGTAAAATCGCAATTACTCATTATGTTTATCTCCTCAGGCAGGCTGCGGGGGCCGTGCTCCGAATTCCGGACAGTAGAAAAGTGGCCGCATTTTAGCATAGTTGGCACGTTTTAGTGCAGCATCGCCGGCAGGCTGAAAATCGTGCAACAAGGGAGTCATATAAGCCCGACAGAACGCCCGGTAAAGAATACTAAACATAATGGCTCAATGAGCCTTTCTCATGTTTATGTGCAAACTTATTCATATAAGCCATCGGCAATTCGTGCGATCATAAATAATAATCGGTTATATCATAGATATATGCAGGGTACGCGTTGGCGGTTAAATAGCCAGTGCCGCATTGTGGTTGTTTTAGTGCAGTAAAAAAGCCTGTGCTTATTTTTTTACTGCCTGAAAGAAAACGTAGCGGATGGGGCTTGTTGATTGATTCGGCTGGGTTTTTTTATAATTTATTAATACAGCTGATGGCACTTCTCATTTACATTCAGCAAACTAGTTTTTTGCAGACATTCCTTGGTCAGGAAGGCGGGATAGAGTAAAATACGCGGGCTATAATAAATAACTGTGTCTTCCTGATTTAAAAACACTGCCGATGTGCGGCAGTGGGGCAAGTTTGTTGATGCTGGCCTCTTATTGCCACCTTCTCTTCATTTTATAAGCTGTCTGAGAACACCTATTTTGTTCAGAACGTAAGACAGGCTTGAAGAACCTGACGGTGTGTCGCCCTTATTTTTTGGAGAATTCTCTTTGATTAGCGTTCTTCTTGTTGATGACCATGAACTGGTGCGCGCAGGGATCCGACGCATTCTTGAAGATATCAAAGGCATCAAAGTGGTTGGTGAGGCGCAATGCGGTGAAGATGCCGTCAAATGGTGCCGGACTAATGACGTTGATATTGTCCTGATGGATATGAACATGCCGGGTATCGGCGGGCTTGAAGCGACCAAGAAAATCGTCCGTTTCTCCCCAGATATCAAGATCATCATGTTAACGATTTATACTGAAAACCCGTTGCCCGCTAAGGTCATGCAAGCGGGGGCTTCCGGTTATCTGAGTAAAGGGGCAGCACCACAGGAAGTGGTGAATGCTATCCGTCTGGTGGATTCGGGTCAGCGCTACATTGCGTCTGACATTGCGCAGCAAATGGCGCTGAGCCAGATCGAACCTCAGTCAGAAACGCCTTTTGACTCCTTATCCGAGCGTGAACTTCAGATCATGCTGATGATTACCAAGGGGCAGAAGGTGAATGAAATTTCAGAACAACTGAACTTGAGCCCGAAGACGGTTAACAGTTATCGTTACCGGATGTTTAGTAAATTAAATATTAGCGGCGATGTTGAGTTAACCCATCTGGCTATCCGACATGGTTTGTTCAATACGGAGACTTTATCAGGCAGTGAGTGATGAGCGTTTCGACCCTAAAGCCTTTCTGAAAACGGTCACCAGCCAGCCGGGCGTCTACAGGATGTACGACGCCAGTGGCACCGTAATCTATGTAGGTAAAGCCAAAGACCTTAAAAAACGTCTTTCGAGCTATTTTCGTGTTCAGGTTTCCAGCCGCAAGACGGAAACACTGGTCAAAAATATTGCGCAAATCGATGTCACTGTCACGCACACCGAAACCGAAGCGCTGCTGCTCGAACATAACTACATCAAGCTGTATCAGCCACGCTATAACGTTTTGCTGCGCGATGATAAATCGTACCCGCTGATTTTTCTCAGTGCGGATAACCATCCGCGAATTTCGGTACACCGTGGGGCAAAACACGCCAAAGGCGAGTATTTCGGGCCTTTCCCTAACTCCTATGCCGTGCGTGAGACGTTAGCGTTATTGCAAAAACTTTTCCCGATCCGTCAGTGTGAAAACAGCGTTTACAGCAACCGTTCGCGCCCTTGTCTGCAATATCAGATTGGCCGCTGCCTCGGGCCGTGCGTCAAAGGACTGGTCAGCGACGAAGATTATAAAGATCAGGTGGATTACGTCCGTCTGTTTCTGTCAGGCAAAGATCAGCAGGTGGTCACCCAGCTGGTGAACCGCATGGAAGAGGCCAGTCAGGCGCTGCGTTTCGAAGACGCAGGCCGGATCCGCGATCAGATTCAGGCCGTGCGTCGCGTGACGGAGCGGCAGTTCGTTTCCGGCAACAGCGAAGATCTGGACGTCATCGGCGTGGCCTTTGAGTCAGGCATGGCCTGTCTGCATGTTCTGTTTATCCGTCAGGGCAAAGTGCTGGGCAGCCGCAGTTACTATCCGAAAGTGCCGGGCGGTACCGATCTTGGTGAAGTGGTGCAAACTTTCGTCGGACAATTCTATTTGCAGGGCAGTCAGCAACGCACCCTTCCCGGCGAAATTCTGCTGGATTTCAATCTGGCGGAAAAAGATCTGCTGGCGGACTCGCTGAGCGAAATAGCCGGGCGCAAGGTGCAAATCCAAAGTAAGCCGCGTGGCGACCGTGCCCGTTATCTGAAACTGGCGCGGACCAATGCATCTGCCGCGCTGACGACCAAACTGGCGCAGCAGTCCACCATCCATCAGCGGCTGGCGGAACTGGCAAAAACCCTGCATCTTGCGGAAATTAACCGCATGGAATGCTTCGACATCAGCCATACTATGGGCGAGCAGACGGTGGCCTCCTGCGTGGTATTTGATGGTAATGGCCCGGTGCGCTCCGAATACCGGCGTTACAATATTACCGGCATCACGCCAGGCGATGATTATGCTGCGATGGCGCAGGTGTTGCAGCGTCGTTATGGCAAGGCGCTGGAAGAGAACAAAATCCCTGATGTCATCTTTATTGATGGCGGTAAAGGGCAGCTCGGCATGGCGCTGGATGTGTTCCATTCGCTGAATGTTGAATGGGATAAATCCAAACCGCTGCTGATCGGTATTGCCAAAGGCGCCGATCGTAAAGCCGGGCTGGAAACACTGTTCTTCGTTCCGGAAGGGGAGGGGATTGCCTTACCGGCGGATTCCCCGGCACTGCATGTCATCCAGCATATTCGTGATGATTCGCATAACCACGCCATTACCGGGCATCGTCAGAAGCGCGCTAAAGTGCGTACCACCAGTGCACTGGAAGAGATTGAAGGCGTCGGGCCAAAACGGCGTCAGGTTTTACTGAAATACATGGGAGGCATTCAACCTTTACTGAATGCCAGCGTAGAGGAAATTGCACAGGTACCGGGTATTTCAATCGCATTGGCAGAAAAGATTCATAATGCGTTGAAACACTAAAGGCAATGTAGCAACATACTCATAATATCCACACCGGACAAACAGTTACCTTCGCTATGCAATTTAATATACCTACGTGCCTTACCCTGTTCCGCGTTGTACTGATACCGTTCTTCGTGCTGGCCTTCTACCTGCATTATCCGTGGGCACCGCTGGCCTGTGCGCTGATTTTCGTTTTCGCTGCGGTCACTGACTGGTTTGATGGCTATCTCGCCCGTCGCTGGAAGCAAACAACGCGTTTCGGGGCATTCCTTGATCCGGTGGCCGATAAAGTCATGGTGGCCGTCGCGCTGGTATTAGTGGCTGAGCATTTCCACTCCTGGTGGATTACGTTGCCTGCCGCGACCATGATCGCCCGCGAAATTATCATTTCAGCCTTGCGCGAATGGATGGCCGAGATTGGTAAACGCAGCAGTGTGGCGGTATCCTGGATCGGCAAAGTGAAAACGACTGCACAGATGCTGTCGCTGGTCGCGCTGTTATGGCGTCCTGATGACATCGTGATCGGCGTGGGTATCGTTGCACTTTATATTGCGGCGGTGCTGACTTTCTGGTCAATGTTCCAATATCTGAACGCTGCGCGCCACGATTTGCTGGAACCCTGATCAAACTGACGTAAAAACCGTCAAACGATCGCATGAAGCTGATAATTTTATTGACTCAAACCGTCAGGTCAGTAGAATGCAACGCATCGGAAGGCAGACAGTGTTATGCCTGAAGATTAGTTAAAAAAATCAGTAGTTTCTGATTAAAGCGGGAATAGCTCAGTTGGTAGAGCACGACCTTGCCAAGGTCGGGGTCGCGAGTTCGAGTCTCGTTTCCCGCTCCAAATTTTCTTAAACTGATTCAATAATTGGTTTAAGTGCAAGACAAGTAGTAAGATTTAAGGCGCGTTAACAAAGCGGTTATGTAGCGGATTGCAAATCCGCCTAGTCCGGTTCGACTCCGGAACGCGCCTCCAATTTTCCCGGAGCCCGGGTGGTGGAATCGGTAGACACAAGGGATTTAAAATCCCTCGGCTTATGGCTGTACGAGTTCAAGTCTCGTCCCGGGTACCATGGGAAAATTTACAGAATAATCAAAAGCAATAAAGTAGTAATGTCGTTATAGCCACCTTCGGGTGGTTTTTTTATGCCTGAAATTCGCCCCTTTCTTCGGTGTTAACTCAATTTCCTTTGTTTCTCTCTTTTATTGTCGCTAAATCAACTAATTTCGTCCATTAATTATTATATTAGCTTGCTTATTAATTTGAGGCATAAAGTGCCTATTATTCAAAAAAAGTTTGTATATAACTGTAAGCAGTGAAGAATTTACGTTAGGATGTTCTAAGAATAATCTCAAAGCGCTTTTGTTAGTGACGATATTTTCGCGACATTACCCCGTCTGTTCGTGTGCATTTTTGCATAGGTTTTTATGCAGGCCTGGCACTATGACGGGGAGTGCCAGATATATTATTGGGTCATAATTACGTCAGTACGTAGTTGAATAATGGAACATTCAAATGAGCAGTCATAATACGTTACCGCAAGACCAAGTTACGCCTCTCCCTGTTCTGAACAGTCCTTTTGTAAAGCATGATGAAATTGACCTGTTTGAAATTTTCTCGGTAATAGTTAAAGCCAGGAAGTTTATTGTTTTAGTCACGGTTGCTTTTGTTATCGCCGGACTGGTGGTGGGCGCAATCTTGCCGCAAAAATGGACCAGCAGCTCTGTGATCATTGCCCCTGCCTCTGATGAATTCATGGGACTTGATGATTTAATTGATGAATTAAAAGTGGCCGGTGTTGATACCGGAATTGATTCAAATTATCTCCTCTCGACGTATATGCGTTATTTTGATTCACGGATCCTTCGTGACAACTATTTACAGCACTCTGAATACTTCAAAGCACTGATGCAGGAAAACCCGGAAGATCAGTTGCAGAAGCGCCGTTTGCTGGACGCGATCAACACCAATAATATTACGACGTTCAGCAGTGCTGATGATAAAGGGGCAAAGAAAGCCTATACCTATTATCGCCTGAACTTTTCTGCGAAAACCCCTGAGGCGGCAAAAAATCTGTTGCAGGGTTATATTGATTACGTCGAACAAGCGGTCCGGGCTGATATTATTTTCAAAATTAAACGCGCCACAACCTTAAAACTGCAAACAGAACAGCAATTGTTCGATTTAGAAATGCAGAAGGTGCAAAATGCCCGTGATGTGCGGATTAAAAAATTAAAATATGCACTCTCTATTGCAGATGCTGCCGGACTGAAGAAACCGGTATATTCCAACGGTGCGGTTATCGTTGACGATCCGGATTATGCTATCTCGCTGGGCGCAGATGCCCTGAGTCAAAAATTGAAAGTGGAAGAGTCTATTACCGACCCACTTACCATGAGCGTTGATCTGCGTAACAGCAAAATGAGAATCGACCTTCTGAAGAATGTGAAGATTGATAATGTTGAGTTCAAGCCGTTCAAGTATCTGCAGAAACCAGAAGTGCCTTCGAAAAAAGATGAACCGAAGAGAATGATCATCCTGGTGATTTTCACGGTCCTTGGGTTGATGGGCGCGATTGCCATGGCATTACTGCATCATCTGTCTGTGAAACGTCGGGAACGCGTGACGCTCTGAATGGCAATATGAATGTTCAGTTGATAAAAAAGGCCACTCACGAGTGGCCTTCATTCTTTTGCAGCAATAGCATCCGTCAGAAGAAACATCTCTGCGGGGAGAAGGATTGCGAAAGAGGAATTAAAACAGCCCCGAGGGGCGTTTTTAGGGTCAGAATTCACCCGATGAATCTGTATTGCTCAGCGCCCTGATGGATAAAGGCAGGTGGTAGTTTGGCTGGCTGGTGAAGAACGCCTGCAGAGCAACACGTTTCTTCCTGTCGATTGAGATCTCTTCCATGGTTTTGCGGAAGATACTGTAACGGCCACAAGAAGTGCAGGTCACAGTAACAATTTTCGCCGACATATTGACCGACGTCTTATTCGTGCTTTGACATAACGGACACTCATCTTGAGCGCTTAATACTGTGGAACTCATAAAACCTCCGGTTTTACTTAGAGCGGGCAGTAGTCTAGCACAAAAAGGCGTCAGTTGCTTAACGGTAATTTAATTATCAGTGGATTTCAGCGTCAACTCAGTGTAGAGGGCGTACAAACCGCTGATGCGCCGCACAAAGTCTTCTGCTGTTTTTTCCAGACTTTCTTCCGCACATTCTTGCGTTACACTTAAAGAATTCATTCTTGTCAGGGATTCTGTTTCTGTATGACTTCTGCTTTGTACCAGCGTATTGATGGCTCCGTTTACCGACAGATTTACATCGTTGGCGATCTGCACGGTTGCCTGAGCCTGCTTGAAGAGCAACTGGCAAAAGTTGCTTTCGACCCCAGCCGCGATTTGTTGCTTTCGGTGGGGGATCTCGCCGATCGCGGACCGGACAGCGTCGGGTGTCTGCAACTGCTGAATGAGCCGTGGTTTGTCTGCGTCAGAGGGAATCACGAGCAGATGGCCATTGATGCGGTGAATGAAGAAAATATTCCCCGCTGGCTGCGCAATGGCGGCGACTGGTTCTACGCGCTGGACGAAGAGGGACAGGAGCAGGCAAAAGCGTTGATTTTACAGGCCGACGCCTTGCCGCATATCCTTGAGCTGACCACGCGTAAAGGAGAGCGTATCGTGGTGGCCCATGCCGATTATCTTTCAGATGAATATATTTTCGATAAACCAATGGAAGGGTATGAGGTGATCTGGAATCGCGATCGGGTGAATGCGGCTCTCGCGGGACGTTATCTGCCGATAACCGGTGCGGATGCCTTTTATTTCGGCCACACCCCGGTGGAACACGCGATGCAATTTGCCAATCAGTTTTACATTGATACCGGTGCTGTCTTCGGGGGATATCTGACGCTGAAACAGCTGCAATGACCCCCGGTCTTTTGCGTGTTTGCGGTGACTGTCGGGCAACGGTATAGTGAGCGGCTGCGAACCGGGAAGGCATGAGATAACATCATGGAAAATAAGCGTGAAGACAGGATCCAGCGTCTGCTGCTGGTCTTAAAAAAGACAGATAAAATTCACCTGAAAGAAGCGTCTTTGCTGCTTAATGTTTCTGAAATGACGATCCGCCGTGACCTCAGTTCTGCACCCGCGCCGGTGATCCTGCTGGGCGGTTATATTGTGATGGATCCCGGCAATACCCCGGCAACGCATTATTTTGTCAGTGAACAGAAAACCCGTCAGGTCGCCGAGAAAAAACGCCTTGCTTCCCATGCTGCGAGCCTGATTCAGAATAACGATACGGTATTTTTTGATTGCGGCACCACCATGCCGTATGTAATTGAAAAAATCCCGGAAGACCGGGTGTTTACCGCCATCTGTTATTCGTTGAATACCTTTCTGGCGCTGCAGGAAAAACCGCACTGCGATGTCATCTTATGCGGCGGTGCCTTTAAAGCCAGCAACAGCATTTTTACCCCCATTGGACGCAGCAGCGAACTGGACTTTATCCGTCCGGCGAAAGCTTTTATTTCAGCGGCGGGCGTCAGTCTGGAACACGGAGTGACCTGTTTTAATTTTGATGAACTGCTGATGAAACACCAGGCGATGGCGCGCTCTGCGCAAAGTATTCTGGTGGTGGACAGCAGTAAGTTTGATCAGGTTCGTCCGGCGGCGATTGCTCCGCTGGCGCGTTTTAATGTGGTGGTCAGCGACGCTGAACCACCACAGGAATATCGGGATTTTTGCGGTCAGTATGACATCACGCTGCGGGTTTAAGGCCCTCAGCGTATGGCCGGGATCTTTTCGACTGACTGATAAAAGACCACTTCCCAAATGCCATTTTTTGAGCCATCACTGAGATAATGCTCAAAGCAGGTTTTCCCGTCAGGGCGATAGCTGCTGCTGGCCAGCAACTGGGCGTAAAATTCACGCCAGGCTTTCTCAAAATTACCATCAGTAATGGTGGTGTGATACGCCGCATAGGTGCCTCCCGGCAATGTTTGCAACGTCAGCCCCTCCGCATCATCAAGAATAAAGTTGTCCGCCACACACACCGACGGATCGGCGCGCAACTCCTCTGCGGGCGTGGTATCAGGATTGTCATGAAACCACGTCAGCCATTCATTTTGTGGCTGATGATGTCGGGCAGCCCATTTCATCAATTGCTGAAAGCCGCTGTGGATGGACTCCTGATAAGGGCCGGTCACCCGATAACTCACCACTTTTTTCGCTGGTCTTTCTACGATTAATAATGCCACGATGATCTCCTTTTATCTGACATGCATTGAGTGGGTTCCCTGTTGAGCGTTAAGCAAATGCCAAACTATAACAGTTAGCCGCTTTACTCACGGTAACTGCTCTACGCGCTATAACAGTTGTCATGATAAAATTATGTAATCAGATTGCATTATAGTCGCGACGCAATGAGGTTATGAGATGGACGTAATCAAAAACGTATTAAACAGTGAAATTGATCGCATCAACCGTCAGGAAGGGCGCGATGGTAAGGCGCGGATCAACGCTGAGTTCTTCGTTAACCACCCGTGGCTGTGTCTGGCGATGCTGGTCGGGTACATCGCAGTGGGTATCGTGATGTACGTTTCTCCTTATATGGGCATCGGCTGGTTTATCGGCTTTACCGCTTTCCTGATCTTTATGTCCGCCATGTTGTTGCTGGAAATCAAACCGGTTTATCGCTATGAAGATATCGGCGTACTGGATTTGCGGGTGTGTTACAACGGGGAATGGTATTTCAGCCGTGAACTGCCCGCTGATGCCGTGCAGACCATCCTTGCTGCCCCCGGTGTCAGTGCGCAGGTGAAAAATCGCATTGAATCGATTGTCCGCCATAAAGGTTTTGTCGACTTCTATGATGTGTATGATCTGGCGCGTCTGGAACGTCAGCAGCCGGATAATGCAGGAACCGCACAGTTAGCTCATTCATACCGCCCGTAAACATGGCAACAGGCCATGACGTTACCCTGCGTGCTCTGATAAAATAACGGTTGAACATCATTTTCGTGAATGGATCCCCAACACGAAAAGGGTGTGATGCCGTTACAGGAGCGACAGTGGAACGAATCAAACTGACTATTCATCATCTGCACAAAATCACTTCCGGTGAAAAACAGGATGCACAGGCCACCGCACGCATTTATGCTGGCGATACGCTGCTGCTTACTGAAACCATGACCGGACAGGCCGTGCATTTTGATCGGTTCATTCGCGCTGAAAATGACAATGGCCAACCGTTGAGGGTGGAATGGGACAGCGATGGCTGCGCGGAAATGTCCGTGTCACGCGCTGAAGTCTGTCCTTGCTGCGGCGGTGATGCCTTACACGGTTGAATTAATCCGGTCCGGACCGCATGTAGAGTAAAAGCCGAACAGAGGTGAATGATGAAATTTATCAACAACGAATTTGAATACCGTCAGTGGATAATGGATGAAATATTCCAGGCGAGCGCGGTAGGCGAAACCTCTGAGTTTGCCGATCAGGAAGTGGATGATTTTATCTTTGATGCCCGCCCGGTTGCCTATCCTTGTGTGGCCGTGATGATCCAGACACCGGGCGAGCCGGGGGTGTGCGAGCCACGTTTCTTCTACAAAGAGCAGATCTTTGAGTGGGCACATAAAATGGGGTTTGGCTTCGACAGCTAACCGTCATGCAGGAACCCTGAGCGTGACTCAGGGTTCGGCCCCGCAGGCTCACATCCCGTCGTCAGACGTTCTTGCGATCGATTTTCTCTTCGCCCCAGAATAAATAATCGTCTTTAGTTTTTGCGAAAGCGATAGGCAGGACTTCATCGTTGCCTTCTTCCCAGATTTTCTGTGCCAGTTTCTCGTCGTTCTTCGCCAGCTCGAAAATAGCTTCTGCGATTTCGTGAGAGGTTTCACGGGTATTGGCCCAGGCTTTGATGTTTGACGTCGTCATCCGGTTCTCCTCGTATTGTGTTCGGAAGGTGTCTCCGTGACACCAACGTATTCACTATAACTATGGTTTCCCGACGGCGTTTATGCAAATCCGGCGGTGGCAGGGCACAAAAAAACCGGCACCGGACACGGCCTGTCGTTTATACTGAACGCGATTTTGAACAATTAAGGTGATGAGAATGAGCGACGATATTTTTGATTTTGACATTGATGCTGCACTGGAAACCGCTGAAGTCAAAGCGGCGGAAAAAGCAGCAGAAGTGCCTGAAGCCGTTCAGGATGAAAGTGACTGCGAAGGCTGCAAAATCTGATTTTGCACAACAAAGCAGCAAACAGAAAACCGCTTCGGCGGTTTTTTTGTATCTGTCATTTATTCTTCAGAACCGGTTTTTCACTGAATTTCCTTTGCCGCCATAGCGTTGCAATGGCCTGTGCAGAACGCCGTTCTGTCGCAAATGTAAGGATACCGTCAGGGCATTTTTTTTGGGATAAATTCCTATAGAACAGGAAGATAGCTGGCGGTACTTTGTCACCACCTGATAAGCAGGTCGTGAGGTTCACAATGAAAAAACTGATTCTTGTTCTCGCCGTTTTGCTAACTTTGCCAGCTATCGCACAGGCAGACGTCGAGCTTGGCGTTAATATGCCGGGGCTGTCACTGCATATCGGTGACCGTGATGACCGCGGGTATTACTGGGATGGTGGTGACTGGCGTCCGCCAGGCTGGTGGGATCATCATTATCGTGATGAAGGACGGGGTCACTGGGTGTATTACGAACCGGCTCCGCCACCACCGCCGCACTGGCATCATGAGCACTGGCACGAAGGCCCGCCGCCGGGTTACTGGCATGACGGCCCTCCGGGACACTGGCGTGAAGGTCCGCCGCCGGGTCGCTGGTAGCAGAACCTGAATTATTGCAGTACAGGCATAAAAACAGATTTTGGGAACAGGGTTGGCAGTGGCGATGCAAAAGCATCCCCAATGTCAGTTCTGTTCCTTTTACGTTCCCCCCCCCGTTATTGATAATCCTTCTCTTTTAATAATCACCCCCTGAATATTAAATAATTAATTCATTCACCTTAAATATATTTAATGTCCTGTTTTTTAATTAATAAAAGGGAAAATGCGAACCAGGGCTTTTTAAGACAAATTGCTGCTTGCTTATATGCCTTAGTATGTTAATTTCTTGTTATCGGAACGGCAACGGATGGCTCGAACGCGATGCGTACTTGCTGAGACAGGCAGTCATTCAGGGATAGTGTCAGTCAGGTATGCACCCTGTCATTTACCGAGAATATCCCTATGCAATTGATTAAAAACGATTTCGAATACCGCACCTGGATGCTGGATACTTATTTCTATCAGGATAAAATTGAAGGCGATAAGTTGCTGACTGATGAGGAAATGGACGATTTCCTTTTTGAGTTCCGGCCACGTGAATACCCGTGTTTAGGTAATGTGACGCCATCGAAAGAATGCTCGCTCGAATTAGATATTACTTTCTTTTACCGAAATCATATTAGCGAATGGGCCGCGTCGATGGGCCTGATAAATACTAAATAACCGTTATTGCCTCAATTAAAAAAAGCGCCTCAGGGCGCTTTTTTACATGAAAATCAACGTGATTAATTTCCGCGAACTTCAACCAATACCGGGCAAGGCGAACCGGCGATCACTTCCGCACTCACCGATCCTTTCATCATACGGCCAAAGGCTGAAAGCTGACGGTGACCGATGACAATGACGGAAGCCTTTCTTTTCGCCGCTTCGGCCACCAGGGCTTCTCCCGCCGCACCGACAATCAGATTCCCTCTGGCGCTGATACCGGCCTGAGCCAGCGTGTCCAGCGCACGGCCCACCACCGAGCGCGCAGTATGTTGCTCCTGTTCCGCCGGGGGATAATCGATGATTTCGCCGGGGATATCGCCGTTGTTTTCCAGCGCATAAGATTCATCAATACAGCAGGTGACAAACACGGTCGATGCGCGATCTTTTGCCAGCTGGCAGGCGAGATCAACCACAAAAGGGGACTGCTTCGAACCGTCTACGGCGAGCAAAATGACATCAAACACGGCAACTCCTTTATTTACGGCCCATTATTTGTTTTCACCCAACTTGCCGATTTCGCCAATCAGGGCAGTTTTGCATTCCAGTAACGCTTCGCGGATTTGCGCTTCCTGCGCGGCGCGGCGGGCGGTAGGGAACAGCACCGACACAGAATAACGTCCCAGAATGGTGTCTATCGCCACCGCCAGTGTGGTGACGCCACTGACGGTTTCGCCTTCTTCCAGCGCGATACCGCTTGCCCGCACGATCGCCACTTTTTCCAGCAGGGAATCAAGGGTGCGGACGGTATTCTCCGTGGCGGGTTCCAGCACATCACCGACAATAATGCGGATCTCTTCATCTGTTTTCAGTGACAGCAATGCGCGGCCGCCGGATGTACTGTAAATCGGCAGATTCAGGCCGACGCGGGGCACCACGCGCAGTTCTCTTTCTGCCACAATGCTGTGGATATTGGCAATCTGCCGTCCGCTCGCGCGCCCGAGGGACACCGTTTCGCAGGTGATATCGCAAAGTTGACGCAGGAAAGGCGAGGCGATGGCGATCACATCGGTATGCACGGTAGACACCAGTTTCAGCAGCGTCGGGCCAAGTCGTACACCGCCGCTGCCTTCTGAGCGCACCAGACCTTCTTCAGCCAGCGCCGCCACGATCCGCTGCACGGTTGACCGCGGCAAATCCACGTCATTGGCAATCGCCCCGAGGCTCATGCCTTGCGGGTGTTTCCCCAGCGCATTGAGAATGGTTGCTGCCCGCGAGATCACCTGGATCCCACCGCTGCGTTCTTCGTCTGCCGGAATGTCCTGAGCCATCATTTCTCCTTTATTCGCGTCGCGTGATCCATACCAAGACCCTGAAGGGTCAATGTAATGGCTCAACCGGGGAAAAACAATTTTTAATCACATTGCAATACAGTGCACCGTATTATAGTATTTTGCAGTGTATCGCAATGTGGTGCAATGCATCGAAACTTACGTGATGTCGATCGTCTTTGCTCTCTCATGACACCAAACCTGCCTTCTCACTATCGCCGCATCCATAAGCGGTGGAGTTAACTATGAATCAGTCAATCACGACGGCCCCTGCCGCTGCGATGCCTGTGCCACCGCCTTTTAACCTCAGGCTGGTGATCGGGCTGTTGGGCGTGTTGTTCGCCTCGTTGTGTTCAGGCCTAAATGACCGCGTCACCGACATCGCTCTGGCGGATGTGCGTGGCGCGCTGAGTATCAGTACCGATCAGGGATCCTGGCTGATTGGTGTGTATCAGGCAGCAGAAGTGTCGGCAATGATGCTGGCACCCTGGTTCGCCATGACATTTTCACTGCGCCGTTTCACCATTTTTGTCACGCTGGGATTTGTCCTGCTGGCGGCGGTGTTGCCCTATGCCCCGAATCTGCCGCTGTTCATCGCCCTGCGCGCGGTACAGGGTATTTTCGGCGGAGCGCTGCCGCCTTTGCTGATGACCGCCGCCCTGCGTTTTATGCCGCCGCAATACAAATTATACGGACTGAGTGCGTATGCCCTGACCGCCACGTTCGGGCCTAATATGGCGACCTCGCTGGCGGCGATGTGGACCGATTACGTCGGCTGGGAGTGGGTGTTCTGGCAGGTGATCCCGCCGTGCCTGCTGGCAACTGCCATGATCACATATGGTCTGCCGCAGGACCCGTTGCGTTTTGAACGTTTTAAACAGATGGATGTGGTGGGCATGGTCGCCGGGCCGGGCGGCATTTCCCTGCTGGTGCTGGCCCTGCAACAGGGTGAACGTCTGGACTGGTTTCATTCCCCCCTGATCACGATAATGTTTTTTGCCGCCCTCGGGTTACTGACAATTTTTCTGGTTAATGAATGGCATCACCCGTTGCCTCTTTTCAAACTGCAAATGCTCAGACGTCATAATCTGGCGCATGGCTTAATTACACTGTTTGCGCTGATGTTCCTGTTTTTATCCGGTTCAGCGTTACCTTCAAGCTATATGGAGCAGGTGGGCGGATTCCGCGCCGTGCAGGTCGGGCCGCTGGCGCTGACCATTGGCTTACCGCAATTATTGCTGGCGCCGTTAGTTGCTTTTGTACTGACCCTGCGCCGGGTTGACAGCCGTTGGGTGCTGGCCTGCGGGCTGGGTCTGGTGGGGGTTTCCTGCTACTGGGGGACGCATCTGACCGGCGTCTGGGCGCGCGATAACTTCTATGTGATCCAGATAATGCAGGCTTTCGGCCAGCCGATGGCGGTGCTCCCCATCCTGATGAGTGCGACCAGCGTGGTGCAGCCGCAGGAAGGACCTTTTGCTTCAGCAATGTTCAATACCACCCGCGGGCTGGGCAGCGTGATGGGCGCGTCGTTGCTGGCGGTGTTTGTCAGCCATCGGGAGCAGTTCCATTCCAATATTTTGCTCAATCATGCGGGCAGCGTGAGCCATCTGCTCTCCCAGCCTTATGCCGGCGACAGCAGTTTCCTTGCGCCTCTCAACGGCAGCGGCGCGGCCATTTCGACCGAAATCCTGACCCGGTTTTCTCAGGGCGTGAAACAGCAGGCGCTGGTGCTGGGGCTGGCGGATACCTACAGGGTCATCATCGGGCTGGCGTTGTTCCTGATCCTGCTGGCTGCTGTTTTGCCCAAACGCACCTATCCGCCTCAGTCTTTGGTGCAACGCCCGTGAGTGACGCATCGCCTGAAAAATGTATTCCACTAATAAAAAAGCACGAGAGAAAAGAATCATGATAAAAACCTCACCTGTCCGCCTGAGCTGGCTGTTCGCCATCGTGGTGGTGATTTTTCTGGTTGTGATGGCCTTTTGGATACTCAGCGGGGATAGCAAACCGGTGACCGACGATGCCTTTGTTTCTGCGGATTCCACGCTTGTCGCGCCACGCATTTCCGGCACCCTTGCCGATGTTTATGTGCAGGATAACCAGACGGTAAAAGCGGGGGAGGTGCTGGCACGCATTGACGACCGTGATTACCGCAATGCGGTGCTGACGGCGCAAGCCAGTCTTGAAACGGCGAATGCGCAGATGCTCAGCCTGACCGCGCAGCTGGCGAAACAACAGCAAACGATTTTGCAGGCGCAGGCTTTGGTCAGCGCGGATGCGGCCAGCATTGCTTACGCGCGTCAGAGCGCCGACCGTTACAAACGTCTGCTGCAAAACGGCTCGGGCACGGCAGATGCGCGTGATGAGTCTGATGCCAATTTGCGTTCGAAGCTGGCATCACAGCAAAGCGACATCGCTGCGGCGCTGGGAGCAGAAAAACAGGTGGACGTGCTGAAGGCTGAACAGGCGCAAGCGAAAGCGGCTATCGATTCCGCCACAACGGCGCTGGCACAGGCCAGACTGAATCTTTCCTACACCGAAATCACGGCGCCGGTGGATGGCGTCGTCGGCCAGCGTTCGCTGCGTATTGGCGGATATGTGGCCGCTGGCACGCGCGTTCTGGCTGTCGTGCCGTTGAAAAGTGCTTACATCGTGGCGAATTATTTGGAAACCCAGCTGGGCGATGTGCAGCCGCAGCAGCCGGTGGATATCAAAGTCGATGCCTTGCCGGGAGTGGTACTGAAAGGCAAGGTGGACAGCATTTCTCCGGCGACCGGCGTGACGTTTTCGCCGATCTCTCCTGACAATGCCACCGGGAATTACACCAAAGTGGTGCAGCGTCTGGCGGTTAAAATCGTGCTCGACGGCGAACAGCCTGAGGCGAAACGTCTGAAAGTCGGCATGTCAGTGATCCCTACAATCCACACAACGACACGCTGACCGACGCATTTTGCAACAAAAAGGCGACCCTGTTGATGCCGGGTCGCCTTTTTTATGCGTGCTTAATCAGGTTCAGGATGTCTGATTTTGTGGCGGATTGGCATCTGAAGGCGCTTTTTTCGCCGGATGCTGTGGCTTGCCTGAGAACAGGAAGCGCAGGATCGGGATGCGCTTGTGGACTTCGTAAAGCAGGAAGGCAATCCCGAAGACAAACACCAGCCCCAGCCAGAATCCCAGCCAGTCGCTGTGAATTTTTGGCGTAATGAACGCGCCATAAATCAGCGTTAAAGGGTGGTGGATCAGATAGATAAACAGCGACGAATTCACCAGATAGGTGATCCACGGCGCCTGGAAATTTAGCAGGTAATGGCTGAAGGAGAACACGACATTTACCATCAGGATCCCCAGCAGGGTAGTGATGATGGCGTCGATTTCCATCGAATACAGCTGCGGGGTATTCACATGTTGATTGAACATGTAAGCCGCGAACAGGAAGATGCTCGCCACGCCCGCTGTCGCCGACGGTTTCAGAAACAGTTCTTTCAACCAGGAGAATTTATAAGCAAACGCGCCGATGACAAAAAATGGCAGATAAAACAATGTCTGCATCACGATGAAATTAAACGCACCGTTCGAAAGCAAACCTGGCGCAAAAAGATACAAGCCCCGGTTGAACGTCGCGTAAATTAAACCGATAAATAAAAACAGAATTGAGAGTTTTCCTAAACTGTTTGTATGCCGTTTTATTAATTCAATGCGACTGCTCTTAATTTCTTTAATAAATTTGAACAGGTAAAAACAAATACTGGTCAGAATAACTAATGTTAAAAGGAACCATAAATGGGAGACCAGTTCCCAGACGGTGACATTAATTTTCTGATAGAAATCCATCGCATCCCAGTCTGAGAATTTGCTGGTGTACTTCATCAGGAAATAGAGTTGCGGAAGCGTGATGAGCGGGAAGGCCGCCGCCAGCGGGATGGCGACCCGCTCCAGACGCACCTTGAGCCACTGCTGCGGGTTGTAGCGCTCATACAGCATATAAGAGAAGTAACCGGAAATAACAAAAAACACCTGCATCCGGAAGGCGTGGATCACGTCATTGAATATCGTCAGGCCGTGCGAAGGTATTGCACTGTTTACTGCCCAGATATGGCTGGAGTAAATCAATGATATATGGAAAGGAATACCCAGCAGCATCAAATATGCGCGGATGGAGTCTAAGAAAAACTCACGTTGTGGTTTCTGTGGTTTCATTACGTATCCGTTGTATGTAGCTCATCCTAATTTTAGAGCGTAATTTGTCTTTAGGGGTAATTTGCGACGTAAGCAAAAATGACCATCGTTGACATTAGTTTAGTTTCTAACCTTAAAACATGCCTTGTTATAGGACAAGTTTCCATAGCCGGAGTTTCAACGAATTGATATCCTTGTACCCTGTTGCGCTTAAACGGTTCATCAATGGCTGAACCATCGACTGCTCAAGTTGTCGGAAACCTGACACTTCCCTTAAAATAGTTACAGTGAATGAGTTAAGCGCACGTAAAGGAGACAAGGTGTCGGATAAAAATTTTTCCATAGGGTCACGTATGATCAAAGTCCGTTTGCTAAGTGCCGCAGTGTTGATGACCATGTTCACCTCATCTGCCTGGGCTTTTTCTATAGATGATGTTGCCAAACAAGCGAAGGCATTAGCCGATAAAGGTTACGAAGCGCCGAAAAGCAATCTTCCGTCTCAGTTCCGCGATCTCAAATTCGCAGACTACCAACAGATTCAATTCAATCATGACAAAGCGTACTGGAAAAACCTGAATACGCCTTTCAAGCTTGAGTTCTACCATCAGGGCATGTACTTCGACACGCCGGTGAAAATCAACGAAGTGACGGCTAACTCTGTTAAAGAAATCAAATACAGCCCGGATTATTTCAACTTTGGCAACGTTAAGCATGACGCTGACTCAGTGAAAAACCTTGGCTTTGCCGGTTTCAAAGTGCTTTATCCGATTAATAAAGCCGACAAAGATGACGAAATTATGAGTGTGCTGGGTGCCAGCTACTTCCGCGTCATCGGTAAAGGCCAGGTTTATGGCTTGTCTGCCCGTGGTCTGGCGATCGACACCGCGCTGGCTTCCGGCGAAGAGTTCCCGCGTTTTCGTGAATTCTGGATCGAACGTCCAAACCCGGATGAAAAACATTTAGTCATTTATGCATTGCTGGATTCACCGCGTGCGACCGGCGCTTACCGTCTGGATGTGTATCCGGGTAAAGAAGCCACGGTTGACGTGCAGTCTCAGGTTTATCTGCGTGACAAAGTGGGCAAACTGGGTGTGGCACCGTTGACCAGTATGTTCCTGTTTGGCGCAAACCAGCCTTCGCCTGTGCTGAACTACCGCCCGGCGCTGCATGATTCCAACGGTCTGTCTATCCACGCCGGTAACGGTGAATGGATCTGGCGTCCGCTGAATAATCCAAAACACCTTGCTGTCAGCCAGTTCTCCATGGAGAACCCGAAAGGCTTCGGTCTGCTGCAACGTGGCCGTAGCTTCTCTAACTTTGAAGATCTGGATGACCGTTACGACCTGCGCCCAAGCGGCTGGGTTGAGACGCAGGGCGACTGGGGTAAAGGTAAAGTCGAGCTGGTGGAAATTCCTACTGCCGACGAAACCAACGATAACATCGTGGCCTTCTGGACACCGGATCAACTGCCTGATGCAGGCAAACCGCTGAGTCTGAACTATCGTTTACACTTCACCCGTGAAGAAGAGAAATTGCACTCTCCTGATCTGGCGTGGGTTGAACGTACCATGCGTTCTACCGGCGATGTGAAACAGTCGAACCTGATCCGTGAGCCTGACGGCAGCGTGGCTTTCCTGGTCGATTTTGTCGGTCCAAATCTGAAAGCCCTGAAGAGCGACACTCCGGTGGCGTCTCAGGTCAGCGTAGGTGACAACGGCGATCTGGTTGAAAACTCCGTCCGCTATAATCCGGTAACCAAGGGCTGGCGTCTGACGCTGCGCCTGAAAGTGAAAGATCCGAAGAAAGCGATTGAAATGCGCGCTTCTCTGGCCAATGGCGACAAAACTCTGAGTGAAACCTGGAGCTATCAGCTGCCTGCAAATGAATAAGTCAACGCACTCTACTCATGATTATGTAGAAGCTTTGCCGCTTACTGATGAACAGAAAGCGGCGCTCACTCAGCAGCTTCCCGCTGCGGAAGAGCAGGCTTTTGCTACCGTACATCACCGCTTAGGCGGTGATGTGACTGCCTCTGTTAACGCGGCCGACCCTGATGCCCCTCTGGTGTCAGTGAAAGCCCGTGTTGGCGCAAGCTGGCCGGATGCCCTGGAAAAGGGCACGCTGGATGAAGTCGATAACGAAGGGCGTACCATCGCCAGTGCGATGCCGCCGGTGAAACGTTCCAGCATGTTCCCTGATGTCTGGCGCACCAACCCGGTGGGCCGTTTCTGGGATAACCTGATGGGGCGCAGTGCGGCTTCCCGCCACACCACTTCGCATATGCCAGAGTCGGAAAAACGCTGGCGTCATGCCGGTTCCGTGCGCCGTTACATCCTGCTGGTGCTGATGCTGGTTCAGACGGCCATCGCCACCTGGTACATGAAAACCATTCTGCCTTATCAGGGCTGGGCGCTGATCGACCCGAGCGATATGCTGAATCAGGACTGGCAACAGTCGGTTCTGCAACTGCTGCCTTACGTGTTGCAGACCGGGATCCTGGTGTTGTTCGCCATTCTGTTCTGCTGGGTATCGGCCGGTTTCTGGACCGCACTGATGGGCTTTTTGCAATTGCTTATCGGCCGCGACAAATACAGCATTACCGCGTCGACCAAAGGCAATGAACCGCTTAATCCGAACAACCGTACTGCGCTGATCATGCCGATTTGTAACGAAGACGTGGAGCGCGTTTTCGCGGGTCTTCGTGCAACGTATGAATCAGTGAAAGCCACGGGCGATCTGGATCAGTTTGATATCTACGTACTGAGTGACAGTTACGATCCCGATATCTGCGTCGCGGAACAAAAAGCCTGGATGGAAGTGTGTCGTGACGTCGAAGGTCATGGTCGCATTTTCTATCGCCGTCGCCGTCGCCGTGTGAAACGTAAAAGTGGCAACATTGATGACTGGTGCCGTCGCTGGGGCGGGGAATATGCCTATATGGTGATCCTCGATGCCGACAGCGTCATGAGCGGTGAATGTCTGACCGGTCTTGCGCGCCTGATGGATGCCAACCCGAACGCCGGTATTATCCAGTCTGCGCCAAAAGCGTCAGGCATGGATACGCTGTATGCGCGTTGCCAGCAGTTTGCGACCCGTGTGTACGGCCCGCTGTTTACCGCCGGTCTGCATTTCTGGCAATTGGGTGAATCCCACTACTGGGGCCACAACGCGATTATCCGCGTGAAGCCGTTCATCGAGCACTGTGCGCTGGCGCCATTGCCGGGTGAAGGTTCATTTGCCGGTTCCATCATGTCTCATGACTTTGTGGAAGCTGCGCTGATGCGCCGTGCAGGCTGGGGCGTGTGGATTGCTTATGATCTGCCGGGCAGTTACGAAGAGTTGCCACCGAACCTGCTTGACGAGCTGAAACGCGACCGTCGCTGGTGTCACGGTAACCTGATGAACTTCCGTCTGTTCCTGGTAAAAGGGATGCACCCGGTTCACCGTGCGGTGTTCCTGACCGGTGTCATGTCTTATCTGTCGGCACCGCTGTGGTTTACCTTCCTGGCGCTGTCTACCGCCTTGCAGGTGGTGCATACGCTGATGGAACCGCAGTACTTCCTGCAACCGCGTCAGTTGTTCCCGGTGTGGCCGCAATGGCGTCCTGAGCTGGCAATCGCCTTGTTCTCGACCACCATGGTGTTGCTGTTCCTGCCAAAACTGCTGAGTATCGTGCTGATCTGGGCGAAGGGCGCGAAACAATTCGGTGGCGCATTCCGCCTGCTGGTTTCGATGTTCCTGGAAATGCTGTTCTCAGTATTGCTGGCGCCGGTGCGTATGTTGTTCCACACCGTGTTCGTGGTCAGCGCGTTCCTGGGCTGGGAAGTGGTCTGGAATTCACCGCAGCGTGACGATGACGACACCCCGTGGGGCGAAGCCTTTAAGCGTCACGGATCTCAGCTGTTGCTGGGTGCGGTCTGGGCTGCCGGTATGGCGTGGCTGGACTTGCGTTTCCTGTGGTGGCTGGCACCCATCGTCTTCTCTCTGATCCTGTCACCTATCGTCTCTGTTCTGTCGAGCCGTGCGACACTGGGGATCAAGAGTAAGAAAGCCAAACTGTTCCTGATCCCGGAAGAGTTCGATCCGCCGCGTGAACTGGTGGCTACCGAAGAATACCTGACGCTCAACCGTTCGCGTAAGCTGCAAAATGGCTTTATGCACGCGGTCTTTGATCCGGGCTTCAACGCACTGGCGACGGCGATGGCAACCTCCCGTCACCTGTTGCGTGAGACGGTAGAAAACGGCCGTCGTGCTCATCTGGAGCATGCGCTGAAAACCGGTCCTAAGGATCTGGGCAAAGCAGATCGTCTGATCCTGCTGAGCGATCCGGTGCTGATGGCGCGTTTACACTCGGCGGTGTGGACGCAACCTGATCAGCAGGCGTGGAGTGCTCACTACGCGCAACTGCCGCGCAATGTTCAGGCATTCCCTGTCACTCAGACGCTGGAAGTCAAACCGGCCTGAATGACATTGAGTGAATAAAAACGGGCAGCATGTGCAAACATGCTGCCCGTTTTCTTTGTGGTGAAAGACAGGTTACTCTTTAGCGGGTGGCGCAAGAATATTTACCTCCTCTTAACAAAAGCGGGACGGTATGCGTGCTAAGCTGGCCGCGCTATTCAGCGCTCCATAAAGCATTTCTTTTGAATTGAATCGACAGGTTGGGTGAGTGATTAAACGGGTTATTTTTCGGGGATGTATAGTGGCATTTGCTGTGGCAACGCTGACCGGATGCGGCAGTATTATCAGCCGTACTGTGCCGGGGCAGGGACATGGCAACCAGTATTATCCCGGCGTACAGTGGGATTTACGGGACAGCCCGTGGCGTTACGTCACTGTCATCGATGTCCCGCTGTCGATGATTGTCGACACCTTCATGCTGCCGGTTGACGCCCGCCACAGGCCTTACGAATAAACCGGTTTAGTCGATATCACGTCCCGGATAATCGTCTTCGTCGTCCCATTCTTCTGCGGCCGCTTCGCCTTCCTCGGTATCCAGCGGCGGCTCATGCTGAAACTCACCTTCATCCCATTCAAACAGCGTGGCTTCTTCCTGCCATTCCTCTTCCAGTTCTATCTGGTCATAATCTTCATCAAAGATCGCCTGCGCCGCGGCACCGCTGCGGAAGGTCAGCGCCTCGATGGAATCCCCTTCACCACTGAGGAATTCCGCCTGCCACATCACATCGCCATCCTGCATGATGTATTTTTGCAGATTGAACTGATCCGGCACCGGCTCTTCATCGCCGTGAATTCTGTCCTGTGCGGCTTCGAGAAATTCTTCGCGGGCGGCATCAATAGCTTCTTCAAGCGTTGCGTACATGCTCATTGTTGTCTCCTGAGGTGAAAGGAATAGGTGTGCAGCAAATAGCGTTATTAATGAACAAGTAACGGCCATCTGACAGTGAAAAACCTGATTAAATGAGTGTTGTCGATAACTGGCAGGATGCAAGTTTTCAGATGAAAAACAGACCATTTTTTTCTGCTATCCTCAGTTTCTTGCTTGCGATGTTGCGGCGGTTTTAAAAAAGGGAAGTGGAGATGGTTTCACGACAAGCAGTATTACGGGTCGCGCGCCCGACGGATAATCTTGAACAGATAGCCCGCATGTATTCGCAGGGGTTGGGTTTTGAAATAATCGGCAGTTTTAACGATCATCAGGGGTTCGATGGCATGCTGGTCGGGCATCCGCAACATCATTATCACCTTGAGTTTACCCATCATCACGGTTCCCAGGTGGGGCGTGCGCCCACCGAAGACAACCTTCTGGTGTTCTACATCCCGGATAATCGGGCGTGGCAGATGCACTGTGAACAGATGCTGCAGGCGGGTTTTATCATCGTCCCTTCGTTTAATCCCTACTGGGATCAGTGCGGGAAGACCTTTGAGGATATTGACGGCTATCGGGTGGTGCTTGCGTTACGAGACTGGACGGCATAGCCACAAATGTCAGCAGATTTTCAGCTTTGCAAAGGCTGTGGGAGGAGAGGGTAAAAGTTTAGCAAACCGGCTACACGGGAAGAGTTTGAGGCATAAAGTGACCCTGAATTCTCAAGATAAGGTTAATGCTATGACAACACTTTCCCGCGCTTTACTCATGCCGCTGTGCGGCCTTGGCGTGTTATTCAGCGTAGCAAGCACTGCCGCTGAAAATGTGCATCCTCAGCCGCCGGTGGAACAGCCGCACGGTATGCCGCCTTTCCATGGCGAGGGGATGCTTCCTCCGCCACCGATGATGATGGGCTTTTGCCATCCGGGGCAGTTATTCTGTGCCAGCGTTGCCAGCGAAAACCCGACGGAAACCATTCAGAAACTGACATCAGTGTTGCCTGCGACCACCGCAGGCAAACATTACGAAGTGCGCCTGGCCGTGGTCGAAGTGCCTGATCATATGCCAATGCCACCGCAGCCTGAAAAAGCTAAGTAAACCTCTCCCTGTGACGCCGGTCGGGATTTAATCGACCATCGCCTGACGCGGCCGGCGTTGCAGACACCAGTACGAATACACCGCATTGAACAACACCACCAGCGCCGTCACGCAAAACACGGTACGGAATCCGTAACTGGCCGAAACCGCCGCACCCAACAGCGGGCCGGTGACGTTGCCCACATCACGAAACGACTGGTTATAACTGAATACGCGCCCGGCCACCTGATTGGTGCAGTTATAAATCAGCAGGGTCTGTACGGCGGGGAGCAGTGCGCCATCGCAGGCACCCAGCATAAATCGCAAAATACCCAGTTGCAGCGGCGTTTGCACAAAGGCCATCGGGATCAGCAGCAGCACCGAAATCGCCAGCATGGCCACCAGAATGCGTTCCGGCCCGATCCGGTCGCCGAGTTTGCCCAAACGGGGCGCACTCATCAGGGCGGCGACGCCGGGCACGGACGCAATCATCCCGCTGATAAATGCCAGATTCTGGGTATCACCCGCCAGTTCCCGGACGTATAACGTCAGGATCGGGGCGATCGACCCCGTCGCCACCTGAATAATCAGCGTGGTCACGAACAGACACAGCACCAGCTTGGGGTTTTTCAGTGAGGCAAACACTTGCCTGCGGTTCAGCATGTCTTTTTTGTTCACCGGCACAAACTGCTCGCGAATGAAATACAGCGTCATCAGGAAACACAGGAAAAGCACCAGCGCCGTGATGAAGAATACCGGACGTAAACCGTAGCTGTCGGCCAGCAGACCGCCGACCAGCGGGCCGATCAGTGCGCCGCTCACCGCGCCGGTTGACAACGTGCCCAGCGCCCAGCCGCTTTTGTTTCGCGGGATCTGGGTGGCGATCAGGGCATTGGCATTGGGCACAAATCCGCCGAGTAAACCGAGCAATGCGCGCAGGATCAGAAACTGCCAGATGTTTTGTGCCACGCCCATCAGCGCCATGACGATGGCCATGCCGAGTGCGGAACGCAGCAGCATGATTTTACGGCCTTTACGGTCGGCGAGTCCGCCCCAGAAAGGTGATGCGATGGCTGAAAACAGGAAGGTGATACTGAACACTAGTCCCGACCACATATTCAGGGATTCATGGCCGGTGACGCCGAGGGTTTCTACATAAAGGGGCAGGAAAGGCATGATCAAACTGAATGCGGCACCGGTCAGGAAGCAGCCAATCCAGGCGACATACAGATTACGTTTCCAGTTTATGGGTTCTGGAGCAGTTTCAGGTTCAGAGGCCGAAGTCATAAAATACCGAAAAAAGAGGTCAGATTCGCTCTGGAATGACAGACAGAAACAAGGCAGAGCACAAGTAACAATCAATTGGCATGATAATTATGCGCCTAATTATCATTCACTTCAATGATGTTAACGAAGTGTAACAGGTTAAATAAGATACAGGTTAACGCGTGCGGGCGGGATGAAGAAGATCAACAGAGCGGGCGAAAACGCAAAAAAAAACGGCCAGCGATAAGGCTGGCCGCGACAGACACAGAATTAAAAAACAACCAAAGAGTCAGACTCAACAGATAAAACGGGTATCAGCGCAGGGCTTCATTTTTCATTACAGAGTAACGGCCGCTGCCCAGGAACATGATCACCAGACCGCCGAAGAAGTACAGGGCTTCGCCTTCCAGTCCCCATGCACCGACTTCGGTGACGGTGAAGAATTTACCGCCGACCACCAGGAAAACTGCCACTAAAATGTTGAATGCCAGAACCAGCGCCGCAGGGCGGGTAAAGATGCCCAGAATAATCAGTACCGGCGCAATAACTTCACCGATGTACGCACCGTAGGCAATAAAGCCCGGCAAGCCGTCCGCCTGTAACATTTGGGCTATCCAGCCCACGCCATTTTCCATTTTTGCCACGCCATGAAATAACACCAGAATACCGAAAGTCAGGCGTAACAGAAGCTTACCGAAGTTCTGATGATCAACTGCACGGGTAAAAGCGGAATTCAGTTTAGCCAACATAATACGTTCCTTTTAAAGGTAACATGCCTTCGCAGAGGCGAGGGGTCACGCGGCTCCAAATTCAGCGGAGTAATCACGTGGAGAAATTATGCAGAGAGTATTGGCCTAAACGGGGCGGGATAAAATCTGATAAGTTTGAAGAAGTCTGTGAAAAAAATTGATGAAGCAAATCAAAAAACCGGACCCGTCGGGAAAGGACCGGTTTTCGGGGATTAATCGCTGAGGGCTTTATAGAGTGAAGGTTCACCCTGCGGACGCGTTTTGAACCGGCGGTGCAGCCACATGTACTGTTCCGGTGCCTGACGAATTTCATCCTCAACCACTTTGTTCATGTAGGCGGCAGCGACCACTTCATCATCCAGCGGGAAGTCAGCCACCTGAGGGTGAATGATCATCTCGTAGCCTTTGCCATTGGCGAGGCGACGCGGAGTGAAAGGGATGATGGCGGGTTTGCCCATCCGCGCCAGCAGATAAGTCCCGGTGGTGGTTGCCGCTTTGTCGACGGCAAAGAACGGCACGAAGACGCTGGCGCGCGGACCGTAGTCATGATCCGGCGCATACCAGATAATGTCGCCTTGTTTGAGGCTGCGGATCATCCCTTTGAGATCTTTACGATCCAGCATGCCTTTATTCGAACGCATGCGGCCTTTGGTCTGGATCCAGTCCATCAGCTTATTATCGTGCGGACGATACACCCCGACGCCAGGATTATGGATGCCGAAAATGCGCGCGCCCAGTTCCAGTGTCAGGAAATGGACACCAATCAGCAGTACGCCCTGTTTGTTGTCGCGTGCGCGCTGAATATGCTCCAGACCGCTGACTTTAAACCAACGCTCGATGCGCCAGTCAGGCCAGAACCACGCCATGCCGGTCTCAAATAATCCCATCCCCACGGACTCGAAGTTTTTCACCACCATGTCTTCCCGCTGTTCCGGGTGCATGTCGGGGAAACACAATTCGATATTGCGTTGAGCGATTTTGTAACGGCGTTTCAGGAAGCGCATGGAGAAGCGACCCAGTCCGGTACCGATGCGATAAATCACCGGATAAGGCAGTAATACCATTGCGTACAGCAGCCCCAGACCCATCCAGGTGAGCCAGTAGCGTGGGTGCAGTAACGAACGGTTAAAGGTAGGTACCTGAGTCATAGATTCTCTGCGTCAATGTATCGAAGTAGAAAGTTTATAAGCTCTGTCTAGTGCAGCAGCCTGCCACAGAAATACGGCCACATTTCAATACGAAATGCGCATTGTCCGATATCTTTTGCAGCAAAGTGACACATTGTGGCACTTTTTTTGAATGAGGTGAAAATTCACGGCACTAATACCTCATTTTACTTATGGATTGTCTGAATGGAAAACAATGTGGTTTCTTTATGAGCAGGCATTCATTTTTCTACGGCTCACCGCTCAAATATCAGCAGAGAAGCCCTGTTTGTCAATGAAAGGGCAGCCCTGAACGCTGCCCTTGTGATGCGGGGATTATTTCGGCAGGAACAGGCCTTTCACACTGTGCGGTTCGCTGCGCCAGTATTGTTTCGGTGCCGCGACTTTCGCGCCCAGTTTCGCCGCCGCATGCCACGGCCAGCGCGGGTTATACAAAATGCCGCGAGCCAGCGCGATCATGTCCGCCTGCCCGGTACCGATAATCGCTTCCGCCTGCTCCGGTTCAGTGATCAGACCGACGGCAATCACCGGCATCCTGACATAGCGTTTAATGCCGTCCGCAAACGGCACCTGATAATTCGGGCCGACGGTAATTTTCTGATGCGGGCTGAGGCCACCACTGGACACGTGAATATAGCTGCAACCCAGCTCATCCAGGGCTTTGGCGAGTTCAATGGATTGTTCCAGATCCCAGCCACCGTCCACCCAGTCGGTGGCGGAAATACGCACACCGATGGGTTTTTCTGCCGGAAATACCGCGCGGATTTCCTGGAAAATATCCAGCAGCAGGCGCATGCGGTTTTCCAGCGACCCGCCGTACTGGTCGGTACGCTGATTTGAAAGCGGTGACAGGAACTGATGCAGCAGATAACCATGCGCGCCGTGCAACTCCAGCAAATCAAAGCCCAGACGGTCAGCGCGACGAGCGGTGTCCACATAGGCTTTTTTCAGTTCAGCGATACGCTCCGCTGACATCGCCTGCGGGGCTTCAGTGCCTTCCGCGAAGGCCAGTGCTGAGGGTGCAACCGCCTGCCAGCCGCCAGCGGATGACGGGATTTGCGCGCCGCCGTTCCACGGTGCCGCGCAGGAGGCTTTACGCCCGGCATGTCCGAGTTGCAGGCCGAGGGGCATATCGCTGTTTTCGCGCAGGCCGGTCACTAACTCGTTCATCGCGGCTTCGGTGACATCATCCCATAAGCCTAAATCCTCAGCAGAAATACGCCCGACGGCTTCTACCGCGGTCGCTTCGAGGATCAGTAAACCGGCACCGGAAAAGGAGAGTTGCCCGAGGTGTGCGTGATGCCAGGACGTGGCTTTCCCTTCGTCGGAGGAATACTGGCACATTGGCGCAATCACAATGCGGTTAGCGAGCGTCAGTTCCCCTAACGTAATAGGTTCAAAAAGCTTACTCATGTTTCATGCCCCTTAAAATTCAGCGTGGTGAATGGATTGCAAAAATGGATAACACCTAAGAATAGGTTATCGCATTTCAAAAAAGGACAATGATCAGCAGGTGTTTTTCTTCAGACGAATTTGCAACGGGAGATGTCCTCATTGTTGCTTTAATGTATAATCTTGCCGCTTCAAAAGTAGCTATTCGGTACCCAATAGTTAAATTCCCCTGAAAGACAGGAACGTACACCATGCCAGTGTTACATAACCGTATTTCTAATGAGGAACTCCGTGCGCGCATGTTGGCTGAAACTGAGCCGCGCACCACGGTTTCTTTTTATAAGTATTTCCAGATCGAAGATCCGAAAGCCTTCCGTGATGCCCTGTACATCAGCCTGACACGCCTTAACGTGTTTGGTCGTATTTATGTGGCAAAAGAAGGCATTAACGCGCAAATCAGCGTACCGCAAAGTCAGTTTGAGGCGTTTAAAGCTGAGCTGTTTTCCAGCCATCCGGCGCTGGACAATATCCGTCTGAACGTCGCGCTGGAAGATGACGGCAAATCCTTCTGGGTGCTGCGTCTTAAAGTGCGTGACCGCATTGTGGCGGACGGGATTGAGGATGCATCATTTGATCCGTCGAACATCGGTGAGTACCTCAAAGCCGAGCAGGTTAACGCCATGATCGACGACCCGGACACGTTGTTTGTTGATATGCGTAACCACTATGAATACGAAGTGGGCCATTTTGACAACGCGATAGAAGTGCCGTCTGACACCTTCCGCGATCAGCTGCCGATGGCCGTTGATATGCTCAAAGAAGACAAAGACAAGAAAATCGTGATGTACTGCACCGGCGGGATCCGCTGTGAAAAAGCCAGCGCCTACATGCTGCATAACGGTTTTAAAAACGTGTATCACGTGGAAGGCGGCATCATCGAATATGCGCGCCGTGCCAAAGAGCAGGGCTTGCCGGTCAAATTCAAAGGGAAAAATTTTGTCTTTGATGAACGTATGGGCGAGCGTATCTCGGATGATGTGATCTCACATTGCCATCAGTGCGGCGCGGCCTGCGATAGCCATACCAACTGCAAAAACGACGGTTGTCATCTGCTGTTTATTCAGTGTCCGACCTGTGCAGCAAAATTTGACGGTTGTTGCAGCGAAATCTGTATGACCGAGCTGAAGCTGCCGGTTGAAGAGCAACGAGCCTTGCGCGCCGGTCGTGAAAACGGGATTAAGATTTTCAATAAATCCAAAGGCCTGCTGCAAACCACCATGCATATTCCGGCACCGGAAAACGACTGACCAGCACCGGCATAACAAAAAGCCCTGAACAGCAATGGCCGTTCAGGGCTTTTTTGTGGGCGCAGTGAATTACTTCTCCTGTACGCCTTCGACAGAAATGATCAGCTCAACATTCTGCGATGCCGGACCGAGATCGGTCGTGATGCCGTAATCCTTCAGTGCGAGGGTGCCTGACGCTTCAAAACCTGCACGGTATCCGCCCCACGGATCCTTGCCCTGACCGAGCAATTTCGCCTGAAGTGTCAGCGGCTTAGTCACACCGTTCAGCGTAAAGTCGCCGGTCACGGCCAGATTTTCACCTTCCTTTGTCACCGATGTTGATTTGAACGTGGCTTGCGGATGTTTGCCAACATTCAGGAAATCCGCGCTGCGCAGATGCTTGTCACGCTCGGCATGGTTGGTAAAGACGCTGGTGGTGTTGATGGTCACATTCACTTTATCCGCCGTGGGATCTTTCTCATCAAAGGTGAATCCGCCATCGAAATCGTTAAAGCTGCCGTAAAGCCAGCTGTAGCCTAAGTGTTTGATACGAAATTCAATAAAGGCGTGCTGACCTTCTTTGTCAATCTTGTAGTTCGCTGCTGACGCGGTACCGGCGGCCAGTAACAGCGACGCCAGTGTTAAACCCAGAGTGGTCTTTTTCAACATGGTTATTCTCCGTTTATCCATAATGTGAACTGCAAAAGTAAAGAGCCGGTTCAGCGCCCCAGCATGCGCGTCAGGGTGCTGTCGCGATCGATGAAATGGTGTTTAAGGGCGGCAAGGGCATGGAAACCTGAAACAATCACAATGCCCCACGCCATCCATAAATGCAGCGTGCCGGCGATATCAGCCTGTTGGTCGAGGCCGGACAGGGTGGCGGGGATTTCAAACCAGCCGAAAACACTGACCGCCTGGCCTTCCGCAGTGGAGATCAGATAGCCGCTGATCAGGATGCCAAACAGGCCAACAAACAACAGCACATGCGCCAGCCAGGCGCCGATGCGGGTTTTCGCGCTGTAACTGTCCAGTGATTTCGGTGGCGGGGAAATAAACCGCCAGGCAAGACGAAATACCATCGCCGCAAAAATCAGGATGCCGATACTTTTATGTAATTCCGGCGCCCGGTGGTACCAGGTATCGTAATAACCCAGTCCGACCATCCATAAACCCAGCGCAAATAAGCCATACACGGCCAACGCCACCATCCAGTGGATGATGATGGAAATAGAACCAAACCGGGCCGGGGTATTTTTCCACAGCATAGGGTGACATTCTCTTCAGAATTAATATTTCTGGAAAGTAAACATTTGGAAACATCCTTGCAAACATTTATTTTCAATTTGAGCAATTAAGTTAACTCTTTCATTATTTTTGATGCTAATTGCGTTGTTTTATTCAATGGTTTCGTTTTTGTTTAAGGATAAGGCAGGGAATTATCTGATGCTCAGGCAGAATGCGGGTTTGTAAGGTTTTGTCACTGTCGGTAAAGTTATTCTTAGAACTAAAAATTTGAGTAAAAATAACAATCACAGGCGTGATTAATAATATTGGGTGTTTTGGGGTGTGCTGAAAATATTACGCGTTGAATATCAATATTTATTAAATAAAGCGTAAAGAAATGACAGGTTAGTCATTCATCTGATCGAGATCAGTTTATGACGGCCAGTGCTATTTATAATCCTTTTAAAATCGTATTAGGATTTTCTTTATAGATTAATATTTGATGTTTGCCGGTGCATGCGTTTTTAATGAAATCAGAAGCGCGGCATCCGACATCACATGGAGAGTGACATTATGTTTCCTGCAATTCATCGCTTTATCGCTATACCAGCACTGATGGCATTATTTCTTTCCCCTCTGGCCGTGGTGGCTGCACAGCCTTTGCCCACGGTTGCGACCACGACCATTCAGACCCAACCGGACGGCGTCAGCCGGACATATCTCGGCCGCCTCGAGGCCGTTCAGGCGGTGAATATCACCAGTCGTACCGAAGGCTTTATCGCCCGCCGTGCCTTTGAAGAAGGGCAGTTTGTGAATGCCGGGGATGTGCTGTATGAAATCGAACCCGCGCTGCATCAGGCTGTCGTCGCACAGGCCAAAGCACAACTGGACAGCGCCAATGCTACCGCGCGGCACGCGCAGACCCATCTGAACCGCATACAGCGTCTGGGCGATGCGCGTACCGTCAGTCAGTCTGACGTCGATACCGCGCGGGCCGCCCGTGATACCGCCCGCGCCGCCGTGGCACAGGCGCAGGCCGCGCTGAAAACTCAGGAATTACAGCTGAGCTACACCCGCATTACTGCCCCGATTTCCGGACGTATCGGCGTGAGCCATTTTCACACCGGCAGTCTGGTGAATCCGGCCAGTGGCGCGCTTACGGAAATCGTCCAGCTTGATCCGGTGCGCGTGGTGATTTCGGTGAATGAGCGCGATGTGCTGAGTGCCAGCCACAGCAGCGGCACGCTGGAAGACGCTTTTTCTGCCAGCAATATGACGCTCTCTTTGCGCTTATCCGACGGTTCGCCGTACATGAATGCGCCGGTACTGGAATCTTTAGGCAACCGTATCGATGCCCAGACGGGCACATTGCCGGTCAGGCTGACGGTGGCCAATCCTGACCACCGTCTGTTGCCGGGAGGCACGGTGAATGTGGCGGCAGAACCCAATTCCGCGCATAAGCTGCCGGTGCTACCGGCGCAGGCGCTGCAGCAAAACGCGCAGGGGCATTTTGTCCTGCTGGTGGATGCTGAACAGCGCGTGGAGACAAGACCGGTGCGCCTCGGTGCGCAGACCGGTCAGGGGTATTTCGTGACGGACGGTTTGCAGGGGGGTGAAAGGGTGGTGACCGACGGCCTGCAATGGATCCAGCCCGGCATGAAGGTCAATGTACGGGGCGAAACAGACGCCTCAAACGCCACGGCGCGAAAACGTTAAGGAATAACAATGCTTCAGCAATTTATTAAAAGGCCCCGCTTCGCGGTGGTGATTGCGGTGGTGACCGCGCTGATCGGGGCGGTTGCGCTCAAGGTTATTCCGGTGGAGCAATACCCTGATATCACGCCACCGGTGGTGTCTGTCAGTGCGGTTTATCCCGGCGCCAGTGCGCGGGACGTGGCGGAATCTGTCGCCGCGCCCATTGAAGCGCAGGTCAATGGCGTCAGCAACATGTTGTATATGTCGTCCAACAGCGGCAATAACGGCAGTTACTCGCTGACCATTACGTTTGCCAGCGGCACCGATCCGGACACTGCCGCCGTCGAAGTGCAGAACCGTATTTCGCAGGTCAGCTCGCGGCTTCCGCCGGAAGTGCTGAGCACCGGCGTCTCGGTGCGTAAACAGGCATCGAATATCCTGATGGGGATCAGCCTGCTTTCTCCTGAAAATACACATGACATGCTGTTTATCAGCAACTTTGCCAGTATTCAGCTGCGTGATGCGCTGGCGCGTGTGGACGGTGTCGGCGATGTGCGGGTGTTCGGTTCGCGTGACTACAGCATGCGCATCTGGCTGGATCCGCGCAAAATGGAAGCGCTGGATGTCAGCAGCATGGAAATCAGCGCAGCCATCCGGGACCAGAACGTACAGGCCGCCGCCGGGCAGATTGGCGCGTCGCCTAGTCCTTTGATGCAGCAGCAAACCCTGACCATCAGCGGCGCAGGGCGTCTGAGTTCGCCGGAAGAGTTTGGCAATATTATTGTGCGGAAAAATGCCCACGGCGGGTCAGTTCGCTTACGCGATGTCGCCCGCATTGAACTGGGCGCGCAGGATTATCAGGTCAATGCAACGCTGAATCAGACGCCGTCGGCTTTCCTGTCGGTCTATCCCGCGCCGGGCGCCAATGCGCTGAATGTAGCTGAGGCCGTACGCGAAGAGATGTCGCGTCAGGCGCGTAATTTCCCGGACGATCTGACCTATGAAATCAAATTCGACTCGACACAGTTCGTCAGCGCCACGCTGGATGAAATTGCGGTGTCGCTGGTGCTCACTTTTATCGTCGTGCTGTCGATTGTTTATCTGTTCCTGCAAAGCGCGCGGGCAACCTTTATTGTCGCCCTGACTATTCCGGTCTCTTTACTGGGCACCTTTGCCGTGCTCTACGCCTTTGGCTATTCCGCCAACACACTGAGTTTGTTCGCCATTATTCTGGCGCTGACGGTGGTGGTCGATGATGCCATCGTGGTGGTCGAAAACGTCGAGCGCCTGATGATGGAAGATCCGTCGCTCGGGCGCGTGGCGGCCACCCGTAAGGCGCTGAAACAGATTGCCGGGCCGGTTATCGCGACGACGGTCGTGTTGCTGGCGGTGTTTGTGCCCATCGCGGTGCTGCCGGGCATTACCGGCGCGCTGTATCGTCAGTTTGCGGTCACGCTGTCGGCGGCTGTTGTCCTCTCGAGTATCAACGCGCTGACGCTGACGCCTGCGTTATGTGCAACTCTTCTCCAGCCGCGTCCTGAAAAACCGGCTCGGGTGTTCCGTCTTTTCAATCAGGGACTGGACAGGGCGCGTAATGTCTATGTGCAGGCCACGCGACATATCAGCAAGCATGTGCTGACCAGCGTGGTTGCGGTGCTGGTGATTGCCGGCGCTTGCGTATGGGGTTACAGCAGCCTGCCAAAATCTTTCCTGCCCGATGAAGATCAGGGCTACTTCTTTGTGAATGTGCAGTTGCCTGATGGTGCGTCGCTGAACCGCACCGACGCCGTGCTTGGCGACATGCAGCAAATTCTGCAAAAAGATCCGGCGGTGGAGGATGTGATTGCCATCAGCGGCTTCAGCCTGCTGAGCGGCGGCAGTTCGCCAAATGCCGCTTTTGGCATCGTGTT
This sequence comes from Rahnella victoriana, assembly GCF_021276285.1. Classification (NCBI taxonomy): domain Bacteria; kingdom Pseudomonadati; phylum Pseudomonadota; class Gammaproteobacteria; order Enterobacterales; family Yersiniaceae; genus Rahnella; species Rahnella victoriana. The sequence goes on along the minus strand of NZ_CP089919.1, from coordinate 127,905 downwards.
GCTGAAACCCTGGGGCGAGCGCAGCAGCGTGGATCAGGTGATCGGACGCCTGCAACCGGCAATGGCGGGCATTCCGTCGGCGATGATCATGGCGATCAATCCGCCCGCCATTTCCGGGCTGGGGACTGCCTCCGGACTGGATTTACGCCTGCAGGCATTGCAGGGACAATCGCCGCAGGAACTGGCCGCAACCGGACAGGCGCTGATTCAGGCGGCTAATCAGGATCCGCAACTGAGCCGTGTGTTTACCACCTTCAGTGCGTCCGTGCCTGAAATTGCATTAAGCGTGGATCGCGACCGCGCCGCGTTGTTGCAGGTGCCGGTCAGCCGGATTTTCGGCACATTGCAGACATCACTTGGCGGCGTCAACGTCAGCGATTTCATTATCAATAACCGTCTGTTCAATGTGCAGATGCAAAATGAAATGGAAGATCGTCAGCGCGCCGACCAGATTGCCACGCTGACGGTACGCAGTGATAACGGCTCGCTGGTCAGTATGGGGAAAATGGTCGAACTGACGCCATCTCTTGGCGCGCCATTTATTACCCAATACAACCAGTTCCCGTCACTGGCGATCAGCGGTTCAGCGGCGCCTGGCGTGAGTTCCGGTGAAGCCATGGCGCAGATGGAGGCCATTCTCAGCGAGAAACTTCCGGCGGGCTACGGCTACGAGTGGACCGGCATGTCGTTGCAGGAAATTCAGGCAGGCGGTCAGGCGATCCTGATTTATGCCGCCGCCTTGCTGTTTGCCTATCTGTTCCTGGTGGCGCAATACGAAAGCTGGAGTATCCCTCTGGTGGTCATGATTTCAGTGATTTTTGCGGTGTTTGGCGCAATCGGCGGTCTGCACATGGCAGGGCTGAGCAACGACGTATATGCTCAGATTGGTATGGTGCTCCTTATCGGGCTGGCAGCGAAAAATGCCATCCTGATCGTCGAGTTCTCAAAAGCGAGAAGGGAAGAAGGGGCGTCGGTTAGCGAAGCGGCACAGGATGGCGCAAAACAGCGTTTCCGCGCGGTAATGATGACCGCGATCTCCTTCATTCTCGGGGTGTTACCGCTGGTGATGGCGACAGGCGCGGGGGCGATGAGCCGTCATATTATTGGTGTCACTGTATTCAGCGGCATGTTGCTGTCCACGACAGCAGGGATCCTGTTTATCCCGGCGTTGTATGTGCATATCCAGCGTTTACGTGAATGGGTGAAATCCCGCTGAGGATCCGCAACATCAGGAGAAAGGTTTGCGCAAAACAATCGTAACGACTCAGGGCCTGAAAATGGTGGTCATGATGGCCATGCTGGTGGTGATTTTCGCGGGCATCAAATCGGCAGCTGACATCATCGTGCCCTTTATTCTTGCGCTGTTTCTGGCCTTTGTGCTCAATCCGCTGATTGTTCTGCTGGAAAAATGGCGGGTGCCCCGTGCACTCGCCGTTTTACTGGTGGCGACGCTGGTGATCTGCATGATGGTCTTTCTGACCAGCAAGCTGCTGGTGACGCTCAATGAATTTGCCCGTACCTTGCCGCAATACCGCGGGCTGATTGTTGAGAAACTGAGTGACATTGAAGCCTGGTTTCCGCAAGGCGAGCTGACGTTATCGCCAGACCAGCTCGCCAGCCATATTGATCCGGCCGCAACTTTGAATCTGGTGAGTAAGCTGATCAGCTATTTGTCGAATGCGATGGCGGGGTTGTTCTTACTGCTGATGACCGTCGCCTTTATGCTGCTTGAAGTGCCGCAACTGCCCTATAAAGTGGAACAGATGTCGGATGATCCGGGGAAGGGGATGGCGAATATTCAGCGGGCGCTGGACAGCGTGACGCGTTATCTGGTGATCAAAACGCTGATCAGCGTGGTGACCGGGCTGGCGGTGTGGGCACTGCTCGCCGTGATGGGGATCCGCTTTGCGTTTCTGTGGGGAATGCTGGCGTTTGCGCTGAATTACATTCCCAACATTGGTTCTTTTCTGGCCGCTATCCCGCCGATTATCCAGGCATTTTTGTTCAATGGTGTCAGCGAGGGGTTGATTCTGACGGGGGGGTATATCCTTATTAATCTGGTGTTTGGCAGCATCATTGATCCCCGCATTCTCGGACGGGGTCTCGGGTTGTCGACGCTGGTGGTGTTTATGTCGCTGATTTTCTGGGGATGGCTGATGGGGCCGGTGGGGATGCTGCTTTCGGTCCCGCTGACCATCGTGCTGAAAATCGCCTTTGAACCGACCGCTGCCGGACACAAAATTGCGGTGCTGCTGGGGGACGGCCCCCCGAAACGCTAGCGCGACGGTTGATCTTCAATACGCTGGGCCAGCGATTCGATACTTTGCAAGGCGGTCATCAGTTGCTGACGCGCCGGTAAATCCAGACCATCAAACAGGCGGTCAATGGCTTCCTGTTTCGGTTTCCTCACCTGCTGCAAAGCCTGTTTCCCGGCATCGGTCAGTTCCAGCAGTTGTGAACGCCGATCCGTCGGATGGCGCTTGCGCAGCAACAGCCCGTCTCTGTCCATCGCATCAATGGCATCGGTAATGGTTCGCGGCGATTGTTGCAGCGCGATAGCCAGTTCCGCCGGGCGGCAGGTGCCTTCGTGGGCAATGGCCGTCAGCAGCTTTTCGCGCGCCAGCGACAGCCCTTGCGCCGACATAGCGGCATCGACTTGTTTTCTCATTAAGCGGATCACGGAAAGCAATGTTTCGGTGATTTCTGCGGGGGTGGCATGTGCTGATGTAGGTGTCGTCATTTTATGAGGTTGCTCAAGATAAGTCTGCTAAGCTCAACGCTATTGTAGGCCTCTGAGATCATAGTGCAACCCGCGCTGAAAAAATGCCCCGCTAAGCAGGGCATATTCAGTGAAGTATCAGCTAAAGGATTTGTATATCTGCTGTAAATCGTCTTTGATCTGACGGCTGATCGGCGTGGCAGAAATATCATCAATCGGCCAGAACATGTACTTGATCAGGTTGTAAATAAAACAGAATTCCAGACGATTACGGACTTTGATTTTTTGCGCCAGATGACGCTTATGTACATACACCGTACGGCTGCTGATATTCAATTTTCGGGCGATGCGGTAGTTCGGCATTTCCGACATCCAGTAACACATCACCAGAATTTCCTGATCACTGAATACCGTTTTCGGGATGGAAAAGTTATTTATCGGTGTAAACGATTCGGGGTCTAATGCTATCTCTTGCAATAATGCCGTCAGTGATTGTTTGTTAAGAATAAAAACTTCGCGGGTGACAGAAATCGGTGTATCGCAATCAGGATAATTAGCATCAATATAACAATATATCCGCGCATTATGGCGGAACTCAAAGAATGCTTTTAACTCTTCAGATAATTCCGCATTATGACAATGCGTTGTCATATTCACTAGAATGATATCTGGTTGGAACTCAGGAATAATATTCAGTGATTGAGAAATATTCACAGTATCAATCAGATCAATGCTATCATTCTCAACAAGATAAGAGAACATTCCGAGACGGGTAAAACCACAGGGTTCGATTATACAAAGTTTCATATCACGTCCTTGTCATGCGTATCATTACGCGATGGAAACCACTCCTGTGATTTCTGCGTCTAGCATATTTTTTTTCTATAATGCTGTCAATTCGGAAAAACCAGTCTATTGATCTTGTTCAAAGTGAAATTAGAAAATTGCCCTCTCTGAAATATAATGACAACCCTCGTTAAATATTCACGAGGGCTGAAACATTCTTACATTAACTGAAGCGAGAAAGAGCGAAAGGTTTAAGATCGAAGGGAATAGGATGATTGTTACCGAAGTGAGTAACGATTTCACCTAATACGCTGGCAAATTTAAAACCATGCCCGCTTAATCCTGAAATGACCAGCGTATTTTCCCGCTGCGGCAGGGTATCAATAATGAAATCCTCGTCGGATGTCATATCATAAGTGCATGATGCACCGCGTAAACTCACCCCCACGCCCGGCAGGAAATGACGGAAGAAATTAAAGGACTCGGTGCCATCCTGAGCGACACTGGCAAAAGGTTTACGCTGTTCGGGTTCCGTTATCCATTGGCCGCCATTATGTTTTCCGAGCTTTAATTCATCCTTCACTGAGGGGAAACCGTAGTACTGATCGCCCTGCTGAGTTTCCAGTGTAAAAGCGGGAAAGTGGTTTTCTTCACTGTAGCGGCCATCGGCATGGAACCAGGCAAAGACTTTACGTAAAGGTCTGACCGGCAACTCAGGCAGGAGCTTGGTTACCCAGGTGCCAGCGGTGACAACCAGCTTAGGCGCCCGGTAAACGCCGTCGAGGGTTGATACTTCAACGCCGCCCTCCGGCCAGCTGATGCTTTCAACCGGGCAATTAAACAATTGCGCACAACCCGCTTCGCGTGCCAGACGGATATAGGCAGTGATCGCCATTTCACTTTGCAGATAGCCTGATTCCGGCTCGTAAACCCCACAATAACCGTCCGGCACCGTAAACAGCGGCCATTTTTGGCGGATTTCCGCCGCGCTGAGCGATTGCGTATTCAGCTGGTAAGTTTCTGCACTGTGTTTCACATTGCCAATGAATTCAGAATGTTCAGGGCCGATATTGAGCACCCCGCTGCGATGAAATATCTTATCGCCACTTAATTCTGCCAGCTCATTCCAGAGGGTTTGCGCCCTTAACAGCATCGGCACATAGCGCGCACCTTCGCCGTAGGCGTGGCGGATAAGACGGGTTTCACCATGATGGCTGCCTGACTGATGCGGTGGCATTGCGCTGTCTATCATCAATACTTTTAATCCGGCGCGGGTGGCGTAGTAGCCTGCCGCTGACCCGACCGAACCGCTGCCTACGATAATGAGATCGTAATCCATAATTCAAACGTTCCTGTGGTGAGATTTTTTAACAAACTGGCTACGGGCATGATAGAGAGTTTCAGGCGGGGAAGGCAAGCAGGGCAGAAGCAAAGAAAAAGGCACCAGGATGAAGTCGCTGGTGCCTCAGGCAGGGAGGTAAAGATTAGTGTTTTCGGTGGTCACTGTATTCGTACTCATTCGATTCGATCTTTTCGATGCCGGCCTCAAGAATGTTAATCAGTTGCCGCGCAACGTCGGTAGTTAACCATAAGGTTCTGTCTACCTGAGCATCCTCGGGTGTCTGGTCTTTTGAAGACAGGTAATGAAGACGTATCATCATGGCGTCATAAGAGTCGACGGTACTGATATCCCAACCAACAAGCGGGTGTGTCTGAATAACTTCATCATTTCTGTCCATATAGACCCCTTATATTGTAGTGACTGTCGTGAGTGACTATCTGAGGATCAATGCGGCTCATTATCAGGTGAGCTTTTTCAGTATAAACAGTTAAATCATTTTAGGGAGGGGTTTGAGGGTATTTAATTGTAAATAATTTGTAGCGGTTATTTATCCGCCAGAATAATCCTAAGATTAAGCGAAATTTTATTTTTATGATGGATGTTTTTTATGCAGTAATGAGGAATAAAAAACCGGACTGCGACGCCCGGTGAAATACAGAAATAGCCTTGCGGCGTGGTTTTAATAAACCTGATTATTATAAATAGGGTGAAGTAAATGAATAGCTTTTCAGAAATTTCATAGAGTTATTCATCATTCTGATTCGAAAACCAGTCATCTGCGCTTTCCCAGGTTTCCTGGAGAATTTCTTCAATAAGGTCGCGATCCGTTTTGGCACCGCCCAGTACCGACAGACTATTTGCCCCGGCGTAGCGGACCTGAATTTTATTTTCGCGGTCGGAAAATTGTTTGTTAATTCTTTTACTCAATTCACCCGATAACGCGTCGAGTGCGCCAGCAGGCAGAGGCTTGGTTTTATCGATTGTGACTTCAACACGCATAGGACCTCCTGAATAGATTTGACTGTATATTTATACAGTCAAATCATGTCGGGTGCAATAAGCAGATGAAGAGAAATCGAATTTACATCGATGTCACTTTCCAGTTCAGCGTCTGACCGGCGAGGAAGGGCACCACTGACTCGTCGCCAAGGGCAATTTCTTCAGGCTGTGTCACTGGTGTGCGGGTCAGTTCAATGAAATCCTCGTTCAGCGGCAATCCATAGAAACGCGGGCCATTCAGGGAACAGAAGGCTTCGAAATGCTGCAGGGCATTCATCTCTTCAAATACGGTCGCATAGGCCGACAGCGCCAGGGGCGCATTAAAACAACCCGCACAGCCACAGCTGGATTCCTTACGGCCTTTGGTATGCGGGGCGGAATCGGTACCGAGGAAGAAACGATCTGCGCCGCTGGCGATAACATCACGCAACGCTTCCTGATGTATGTTTCGTTTCAGGATCGGCAGGCAGAACAGATGCGGACGCACACCACCCACCAGCATGTGGTTGCGGTTGAACATCAGGTGCTGAGGGGTGATGGTTGCCCCGAGATACTGATTGCCGGAAAGCACATACTGCGCGGCTTCTTTCGTGGTGATGTGTTCGAAGACCACTTTGAGCTCCGGGAACTGGCGACGGACCGGATCCATCACTTCATCAATAAAACGGGCTTCACGATCAAAAATATCAACGTGGCTGTGTGTGACTTCACCGTGGATCAGCAAAGGCATACCGATTTTCTGCATGCGCTCAAGCACCGGATAAATCGTTTTGACATCGGAAACGCCATGCTGCGAGTTAGTGGTCGCATTCGCCGGATACAGCTTTGCTGCCGTAAATACGCCCTGTTCAAAGCCACGGGCGATTTCATCCGGATCCAGAGAATCCGTCAGATAACAGGTCAGCAACGGTGTGAAGTTATGCCCGGCAGGCAGCGCGGCCATAATGCGTTCGCGGTAGGCGAGGGCTGCGGCGACCGTGGTCACAGGTGGCGTCAGGTTCGGCATGACAATCGCGCGACCGAAGACTTCACTGGTGAAAGGTAACACCGTACTGAGCATGTCATCGTCACGAAGGTGAATATGCCAGTCATCTGGGCGGCGGATTTTCAAAACTTGCGGTGTGGCGGTCATCAGGCAAAACTCCGGCATTGAGAGACAAGATAGAGAGATCAGGTGCGGTAATGGGAGCATTAACGGCGGGGAACAAGAATAAGCGTAAAAGCGTTGTGTTGCATCTGTTAAATAAAGTCTGTATTGAAATCAATGTGTCGAAAGGTTCATAGTGGGAACAGATTTTAGTCGAAGTGCTTCCCGGTACGCCCCGAAGCAAGACCAAAAAAACAGGAGAACCATTATGGAAATCAGAGTTGTTGCCACTATTGTTGCCAAAGCAGACTTTAAGACAAAAGTGACAGAAGCGTTGCTCGAGGTCATTGAACCCAGCCGACAGGAAGTAGGCTGCCTGCAATATGAGCTGCATCAGGATCTCGATAACGACCGTACTTTTGTATTCTATGAGCGCTGGGCTTCAGAAGATGCACTGAATCAGCATAACAAGACCACGCACTTCCAGACATTTGCGAAGAGCCTCGAAGGTAAGCTTGAAGAACTGACCATTCGTCGCTTAAAGACCCTGGCCTGAACCCTGCGTCTGGTGAGATAACATGTATAAAAAAACCCGCCGAAGCGGGTTTTTTAGTTCTGTGAGTCAGCAATTATTCTGCTGGCATCTCAGGTTTGGTCGCCGGTGCTGTCGCAGTGGTAACGGCTGCATGGCCGCCTGCTGAACCTTTACCATCAAAGTTGAAGTCTGGACGGACCCAGTCACTTTGACGCGCAGGTTCCTGCACATAAGCTGGCGCTGGCGCTTTGGTCATCGGCGCGGTTGCGTGATGTTTGAAGCGTGGCGCAACCACTGCAGTTTCAGTCACAACTGCCGGAGCGTCGACAACAGGTGCCGCTTCCACGACCGGCGCAGTTTCTGCCGCTTTCACTTCAGCGACAGGTTCTGCTGGCTGTTCAACGTTCACTTCAGGCGCGGCAACTGGCGCAGGTTCCTGAACTTCTTGTTCAGCGATAACCGGGGTTGGTTCCACCACTGCAGGCTCGTGTGCTTCTGGCGCAACGTGAACCACAGGAGTTTCTTCAACAGGTTCAGCGGTTTCAGGCTCAACCAGAACCGGTTCATCGGCTACAGGCTGCTCTGCATCAACCGGTGCGGTTTCGGCTGGCGTCTCTTGTGGCGCGGCTTCAACGACCTTCGCAGGTTCTGCGGCGGGTTGTTGTGCCACTTCTGCAATTTCTGCCATTACCGGCGTATTTGCCTGAGCAATATCAACCTGCTCAGTCAGCACTTCAGCCGTCTCAGTTTCAGCAACCTGTTGTTCAGAAGACTGAGCAACCGGATAGGTGATCCAGACTTTGCCTGATGCCATTTCCGGAGAAACAAACGCACCGGCAAGAGGCATCGGAGACTGTGTCGGGTAACGCTCATCACGATAACGGCGACGACGCTGACCGCTCACACGCAAATGGCGCGGCGAACGGCGTGAACGACGTGGCATACCATTTTCACGGGCGTTGTCATTCTGATTTTCATCGCTATCGGCAATGTTTGTCGCTTCTGCATCAGACGGTTCCTGCTCTGCGATGGCAACTGCCACAGCTGCAGGGCGGGTGCCGGTGATCAGCAGCTGCGCAGCCGCTTCTGCTTCGTGATCGACTTCTTCTGACTCGAAGCGGATTTTCTGCGATAACTGACGGCGCTGACGGCGTTGAGCCGGCTGGCGATCTTCCTGTTCCGTTTCATCGGCAACTGGCGCTGCCACTTGTTCAACGACGGCCACGTCCTGAATCTTCTCTTCAGTCTGTGGTTTACGTTTGTCTTCAGAACGGCGACGTGAACGTTCACGACGAGGTTGTTGCTGCTGCTCTTCACGAGAGGCAGTTTCAACTTCTTCGCTACGGGTTTCAGTCACAACAGGTTCCTGATTGCGACGGTTACGACGCTGATCATCACGCTGTTCGCGATTATTTTCGCGGTTATCACGGCTTTCACCACGATTATCACGATTATTCTCACGGCCTTCGCCACGGTTGCCGCGATCGTTGCGTTCGCCACGTTCACCGTTGCGATCACGACGTCCGCCCTGACGGCGTTGGTTACGGCGTTCGTTATTACGACGGTTATCCGTTTCTGTCGCTTCCTGAGTCTCTTTCGGCGCTTCAACAGGTTTCACTTCCTGCTGTGGCTCCGGTGCGAACAAGCTTTTAAGGCCACTCAGCAGACGGCTGACGAAACCTGATTTCTCTGCCACAGGGGCTGCCGGAGCATTGACTGTGGTGGTGCGTGTTTTTACTGGCTCGTCGGCAACGGCAGGTTCTTCGAAGCTTGACGGTGGGGCTTCGCTTTGCAGAGCAAACGCAGCCAGAGCCGGTTGCTCAGGACGACGACGCTCAGCCGGCAATTCTTCAGAAGGTTGCAGCATCTCAGCTTCATGGATCTGCGGAAGCAGATAGCTGAGTGCAGAGATTTCTTCGCCTTTACGCACACGCAGAACGTGGTAGTGCGGAGTTTGCATCTGATCGTTAGGCACGATCACTGCACGTACACCGCCCTGGCGTTTTTCGATGGCATTCACCGATTCACGTTTTTCGTTCAGCAGGTAAGAAGCGATAGGCACCGGAACGATAGCATGCACTTCTTTGGTGTTTTCTTTCAGCGCTTCTTCTTCAATCAGACGCAGAATCGACAGTGACAGGGATTCGTTGTCACGGACGGTACCTGTACCTGCACAACGCGGGCAGATATGGTGCGTAGATTCACCCAGTGACGGGCTGAGGCGCTGACGGGACATTTCCAGTAAACCGAAACGGGAAATGCGACCGATTTGAATACGGGCACGGTCCTGGCGAACGGCATCACGCAGACGATTTTCCACTTCGCGCTGGTGGCGAACGGGGGTCATGTCGATGAAGTCGATAACAATCAGGCCACCGAGGTCACGCAGGCGTAACTGACGGGCAATTTCGTCTGCGGCTTCAAGGTTGGTGTTGAACGCGGTTTCTTCGATATCGCCGCCGCGGGTGGCGCGTGCGGAGTTGATGTCGATAGCGGTCAGTGCTTCGGTGCTGTCGATAACAATCGAGCCACCAGACGGCAGGCGGACTTCACGCTGGAAAGCGGATTCAATCTGCGATTCGATCTGGTAATGGCTGAACAGCGGAATTTCGCCGACGTAGGGCTTAATTTTGCTGCTGAAGTCAGGACGGCCCAACGCGGCGATATGTTCTTTTGCCAGGTCGAGGATTTTCGGGTTATCGATCAGGATTTCGCCGATGTCCGGACGCAGATAGTCACGGAAGGCGCGAACGATAACGTTACTTTCCTGGTGGATCAGGAACGGAGCAGGGCGGCCTTCAGCGGCTTTCTTGATCGCATCCCAATGTTTGAGGCGGAAAGTCAGGTCCCACTGCAGGGCTTCGGCAGATTTGCCGACACCGGCAGTACGCACAATCAGACCCATGCCGTCAGGCAGTTGCAGGGAAGACAATGCTTCTTTCAGTTCTGTGCGGTCGTCGCCTTCAATACGGCGGGAAATTCCCCCAGCGCGTGGATTGTTTGGCATCAGAACCAGATAACTACCGGCCAGACTGATAAACGTCGTCAGTGCTGCGCCTTTATTTCCACGCTCTTCTTTATCTACCTGAACAATGACTTCCTGACCTTCGCGCAAGACATCTTTGATGTTCGGGCGGCCATGAGAAGAATAATTGGCAGGGAAATATTCGCGGGAAATTTCTTTCAGAGGGAGGAAACCATGTCGTTCCGCGCCGTAATCTACGAATGCCGCTTCCAGACTGGGTTCAATGCGGGTGATTTTACCTTTGTAAATGTTCGCTTTTTTCTGCTCATGGCCCGGACTTTCAATATCCAAATCATACAGCCGCTGTCCATCTACAAGGGCAACGCGCAACTCTTCTTGCTGAGTCGCGTTAATCAACATTCTTTTCATCTTAACTTACTCATTATTATTCCATTATTGACAGAGCTGCGGGCAAAATGACCTCATGACCGGGTAAACCGTTGGCCCCGAGTCTTCTCGCAAATCGTCAACCTCACGGCTGTCGCTTGCATAGGGGCGCATTATTTCGGTAAGTCTGCTTTTGCTGTATTAAAGGCACCAGCGTTGTGAAAGCAGCACTTTTATTAGGGGAATAGCTTCTGAATTTACGTTAACAGATCTCATTCCGTATGCCGGCCAAGCTGCAACCCGCAGCCCGCTAATTGCTTGATTTCACATTACGTCTTACGCCATTGCTGCGTTTTTGTGCAATCAGGCAAATCTATAATTCCTGCGTTTTCCCTAACTTAAGAGAAACAACGCCGAAAGTGACTTCATTATTCCATTGCAGGCACTGTGATAGCAAGGTGACTTTTCCCAAGCAGGTAAGATATTTACCTCAATGAGAGATGTGCCGCATTGTCTGAACCTGAGCTTTCTTAAAAAACAGGGGGTGTGGGAAGGTTTTCCTCGGCTGTTACTGGTAAAGTAAGAGTTAAGCACATAAAAATCAGTGGCGCGAACCGTGCCGGATATTTAGAATCGCGAGCCATGAAAACTGAGAATCCAACTGTACAATTAATCCCCATTTCTGAAGATGAAGCCGGTCAGCGTATCGACAACTTCTTATTAAAAATCCTAAAGGGCGTGCCGAAGAGCATGATCTATCGCATCGTGCGTAAGGGTGAAGTGCGGGTCAATAAGAAAAGAATTAAACCGGAATACAAATTACTGGCCGGTGATGAAGTGCGTGTGCCGCCTGTTCGCGTGGCTGAGCGTGATGAAGCACCTGTATCTGCCAAACTGGATAAAGTCGCTGCGCTGGCTGATTGCATCTTATATGAAGACGATCATTTGCTGATCCTCAACAAACCGTCCGGCACCGCTGTGCATGGCGGCAGCGGATTAAGTTTCGGTGTCATTGAAGGGCTGCGGGCGCTTCGTCCCGAAGCACGCTTCCTGGAACTGGTACACCGTCTGGACCGTGATACTTCCGGTGTTTTACTGGTCGCTAAAAAGCGTTCAGCACTGCGCTCCCTGCATGAGCAATTGCGGATAAAGAGCATGCAGAAGGATTATCTGGCGCTGGTCCGTGGTGAATGGCCGTCGCACTGCAAAGTGATTCAGGCGCCTTTGCTGAAGAATATTTTGCAAAGCGGCGAGCGGGTCGTTCGGGTTAATGCGGAAGGTAAACCTTCTGAAACGCGCTTTAAAATTGAAGAACGCTATGAGTTTGCCACGCTGGTGAAAGCCAGCCCGGTGACCGGCAGAACGCATCAGATCCGCGTACATGCGTTGCACGCTGGCCATCCGATTGCGTTTGATGACCGTTATGGTGAGCGTGATTTCGATGCAAAACTGTCCGGAACCGGGCTGAATCGACTTTTCCTGCATGCAGCTGCGCTGCGTTTTGAACATCCGGCTAGCGGTGAAACCATGCGCATTGAGGCTCCTATGGATGCCAAACTTCGTAACTGCCTGAAAATTTTACGCGGCAAAGCAACTGCTCGTTAAAAAGATCAGCTTATAAAGAGGCGCACTGGTTGCGCCTTTTTTTATGCCTCGCACTTAACGACTTTCAAGCAACGGATTGATGCCGTGTTCGCGCAGTAAGGAGAGCAGGGCAATCAGCGGCAACCCGATGAGCGTATTCGGGTCGCGTCCTGTCAGGCGGTCGAAAAGTGTGATCCCCAGTCCTTCACATTTAAAACTTCCTGCGCAGTCATAAGGCTGCTCGCGATGCAGATATCCCGTAATTTCATCATCAGATAACGGGCGGAATGATACGTCGAACGTTTCGCATAATGTCTGTGCGGTTTGTGTCTCGCTGTTATACAGGCTCAGGCCGGTATAAAACGTCACGGTTTTGCCGCTGGCAGCACGAAGCTGGCGAAAGGCGTTATCAAATGTGTGCGGCTTACCGGTTATTTTTCCGTTAATAACACAGACCTGATCAGAACCTATGATCAGATGTTCAGGGTTGGCCGCCGCCAGCACGCTGGCTTTGGCTAAAGCCAGGCGTTTTACCAGCGCATCAGGTTGTTCATCAGGCTGCGGTGACTCATCAATGTCGGGAGCCGCGCAGGAAAATACCAGACCCGTTTTATCAAGCAGGGCCTTGCGGTAGAGCGATGTTGACGCCAGAAGAAGTTTTTTAGAGTGTGCTGACATAATTTTTTTTCACAAAGCGTAGCGTTATTGAATCGCACATTTTAAACTGTTGGCCGCTGCGGAAGCGAATATTGGTGAAAGGTGCGGTTTTGAGGCCTTTTTCTTTGACTCTCTGTCGTTACAAAGTTAATATGCGCGCCCTATGCAAAAAGTAAAATTACCCCTGACCCTTGATGCGGTTCGCACAGCCCAGAAGCGTTTAGACTATACAGGTGTCTATACTGCCGATCAGGTTACGCGTGTTGCCCAATCAGTGGTCAGTGTGGATTCTGATATACAAACCTCTTTGTCGTTTAATATCGACAATCAGCGCCTGGCTGTGATTACCGGCCACTCCGATGTTGCTGTGACTCTGGAATGCCAGAGATGCGGTAAGACGTTTGAACATCAGGTTCACACAACGTATTGTTTTAGCCCTGTCCAGAATGATGAACAGGCTGAGGCATTACCGGAAGTGTACGAGCCGATCGAAGTCGATGATTTTGGCGAAGTCGATTTGCTGGCAATGATTGAAGACGAAATTATTCTTTCACTGCCTGTCGTTCCGGTACATGAATCTGAACACTGTGAAGTGTCCGAAGCGGACATGGTATTCGGCAAACTGCCTGAAGAGGCGGAGAAACCAAATCCATTTGCCGTATTAGCGAGTTTAAAGAAAAGTACTTAAGGAGTAAGGTCCATGGCCGTACAACAGAATAAACCAACCCGTTCTAAACGTGGCATGCGTCGTTCACATGACGCTCTGACCACTTCCACTCTGTCTGTGGACAAGACTTCTGGTGAAACTCACCTGCGTCACCACATCACTGCCGACGGTTTCTACCGCGGTCGCAAGGTTATCGGCTGATATTTGCCTGCTACTTATTCACGTGATAAGTGCTGGCAAGGCGATACCTTGACTCGTCTAACCATCGCGTTAGATGTAATGGGCGGGGATTTCGGTCCTTCCGTCACAGTGCCTGCTTCATTGCAGGCACTGATCTCTAATTCTGAATTAGACCTCCTTCTGGTCGGCGATCCCGACGCAATCACACCTTTCTTAGCCAAAGCCGATCCTTCTTTAACAGAACGAATTCGGATAATTCCTGCTGAATCAGTTATAGCCAACGACATGCGCGCGTCGCAAGCTATACGTGCCAGTAAAGGAAGCTCAATGCGTGTGGCGTTGGAACTGATCAAAAGTGGTGACGCACAGGCGTGTGTCAGCGCGGGGAATACCGGCGCGTTAATGGGATTAGCCAAACTGGTCGTGAAGCCTCTTGAAGGCATTGAACGGCCAGCGTTGATGAGTGTATTACCCAACCAGCAACGCAGTAAAACGGTGGTGCTGGATCTGGGGGCCAATGTTGAGTGTGACAGCAGAATGCTGGTCCAGTTTGCTGTAATGGGCGCTGTCATGGCCGAACAGGTGGTGGGGATATCGACCCCTCGTGTGGCCTTGCTCAACATCGGTGAAGAGGAAAGTAAAGGGCTGGATAATATCCGAGAAGCCGCCGCGATTTTAAAAAATACCGCATTAATCAACTATATCGGCTATCTTGAAGGCAATGACCTACTGACCGGTAAAACGGATGTGATGGTATGTGACGGTTTTGTGGGAAACGTGACGCTCAAGACCATGGAAGGCGTAATAAGGATGTTTTTGTCACTGTTAAAATCCTCAGGAGAGGGTGGCAAGAAGGCCTGGTGGTTGAAATGGTTAGGTCGGATTTTACAGAAGAAGTTGCTAAAGCGTTTTAGCCACCTCAACCCCGACCAGTATAATGGCGCATGTTTGTTAGGATTACGGGGCATCGTTATTAAAAGCCACGGCGGAGCAAACCAGCGTGCGTTTGCTGTTGCTATCGAACAGGCTGTGCAGGCGGTGCAGCGGCAGGTCCCTCAGCGGATTGCCGCGCGCCTTGAAGCTGTATTACCCAAGAGTGACTGATCGTACATGTATACAAAGATTCTCGGTACGGGGAGCTATTTGCCCGTGCAAGTTCGGACTAATGCCGACTTAGAAAAAATGGTGGATACCTCCGACGAGTGGATTGTCACGCGTACAGGTATTCGTGAGCGTCGTATCGCTGCACCGGATGAGACTGTGGCCACAATGGGCCTGCACGCTGCAGAAAAAGCACTGGAAATGGCCGGCGTCAGCGCAAGCGACGTGGGTTTGATCATTGTTGCAACAACCTCATCTTCACATGCATTCCCGAGTTCAGCCTGCCAGGTGCAGAATATGCTGGGCATCAAGGATTCCGCAGCGTTCGATCTGGCGGCCGCATGTGCAGGTTTTACCTATGCACTGAGCGTTGCCGATCAATACATTAAAAACGGTGCCGTGAAATACGCACTGGTGATCGGTTCTGATGTGCTGTCCCGTAAACTCGATCCTGAAGATCGCGGTACGGTGATCCTCTTTGGTGATGGTGCGGGTGCGGTACTGCTCGGCGCGTCTGAAGAGCAAGGTATCATCTCCACACATATGCATGCCGATGGTCATTATGGCAACCTGCTGACACTGGCCTATCCAAGCCAGTCAGAGCCGGAAAAACCTGCCTATGTCACCATGGCTGGGAATGAAGTCTTCAAAGTCGCTGTGACTGAACTGGCGCACATTGTTGATGAAACCCTGACAGCAAACAATCTCGACCGTTCCGAACTGGACTGGCTGGTTCCGCATCAGGCGAACCTGCGCATCATCAGTGCGACAGCGAAAAAGCTGGGCATGGGGATGGAGAAAGTCGTGGTCACCCTCGATCGTCATGGCAACACCTCTGCGGCTTCTGTGCCTGCAGCATTTGACGAAGCGGTACGTGATGGCAGAATTCAGCGCGGGCAATTAGTGTTGCTCGAAGCATTTGGCGGTGGCTTTACCTGGGGCTCGGCGCTGGTACGTTTTTGATTTAACAGGATGATAAAAATGACAAAAATTGCAGTTGTTTTCCCTGGTCAGGGTTCTCAGACACTCGGTATGCTGGCTGATTTAGCCGCTGCGCATCCGGTGGTTGAAGAAACATTTGCCGAGGCTTCTTCGGCGCTGGGGTACGATTTATGGCAGCTGGTGCAACAGGGACCTGCTGAAGAACTGAATAAAACCTGGCAGACGCAGCCTGCATTGCTGGCCGCTTCCGTCGCTATCTGGCGCGTATGGCAGCAACAGAACGGCACTCAGCCTGTTCTGATGGCAGGCCACAGCCTGGGTGAGTATTCTGCTCTGGTGTGTGCGGGTGTACTGGATTTCAAACAGGCAATTTCCCTGGTTGAACTGCGCGGTAAACTGATGCAGGAAGCCGTTCCGGCGGGCACTGGCGCAATGTATGCGATCATCGGTCTGGATAATGACGCGATTGCCAAAGCCTGTGAAGAATCGGCACAAGGTCAGGTGGTTTCTCCGGTGAACTTCAACTCGCCAGGTCAGGTTGTGATCGCGGGTAATAAAGAAGCCGTAGAGCGTGCGGGCGCTGCCTGTAAAGAAGCGGGCGCAAAACGTGCACTGCCTCTGCCGGTCAGTGTGCCGTCACACTGCGCACTGATGAAACCTGCCGCTGAAAAAATGGCAGTGGCACTCGAAAATGTCACCTTCAGCGCACCACAGTATTCTGTTGTGAATAACGTTGACGTGAAAATCGAAACGTCTCCTGAAGCTATCCGCAGTGCGCTGGTTCGTCAGCTGTACAGCCCGGTTCGCTGGACTGAGTCTGTCGAATTCATGGCAGCACAAGGCGTTGAGCACCTGTTAGAAGTGGGGCCGGGCAAAGTTCTGACCGGTCTGACTAAACGTATTGTTGACACCCTGACGGCTGCCGCTGTGAACGACACGGCAAGTCTGGCAGCGGCGCTTGAGCAGTAATAAGAGGATGAGTATGAGCTTCGAAGGCAAAATTGCACTGGTTACCGGTGCCAGCCGTGGTATTGGCCGCGCAATCGCAGAGAAACTGGTTGCTGGCGGCGCGAAAGTGATCGGCACCGCGACCAGCGAGAAAGGTGCTGAAGCGATCGGCGAATATTTAGGCGATAATGGCAAAGGTATCATGCTCAATGTGGTTGATTCTGCATCTATTGACCAAGTATTGGCGACGATTCGAGCTGAATTTGGCGAAATTGATATTTTAGTTAATAATGCCGGCATTACACGTGATAACCTTCTCATGCGAATGAAGGATGACGAGTGGCAGGATATCCTGGACACGAACCTGACTTCAGTGTTTCGGCTGTCAAAAGCTGTCATGCGGGCTATGATGAAGAAACGGTGTGGACGGATTATTACAATTGGTTCCGTTGTTGGCACCATGGGTAACGCAGGGCAGGCGAACTACGCGGCGGCTAAAGCTGGCTTGATTGGTTTTAGTAAGTCTTTGGCACGTGAAGTCGCTTCACGTGGCATTACTGTCAACGTCGTCGCTCCCGGCTTTATTGAGACGGATATGACAAGGGCGTTGACAGATGATCAACGCGCAGGCATTTTGTCATCAGTTCCAGCCAACCGGTTGGGCGATGCCAAAGAAATTGCCAGCGCCGTTGCTTTTTTAGCCTCTGACGAGGCCAGCTACATCACGGGTGAAACATTACATGTCAATGGCGGCATGTACATGATTTAAAAATTACGAAATTATTTGCGTTTTTTGCGGTAAAAACCGCAAAATAGAGCAAATTCGTGGTTTGACCAGCCTGGATTTAGTTGCATCTTTTTCAACATTTTATACACTACGAAAACCATCGCGAAAGCGAGTTTTGATAGGAAATTTAAGAGTATGAGCACTATCGAAGAACGCGTTAAGAAAATCATCGTTGAACAGCTGGGTGTTAAACAGGAAGAAGTAGTGAATGCTGCCTCTTTCGTAGACGACCTTGGCGCTGATTCTCTCGACACCGTTGAGCTGGTTATGGCTCTGGAAGAAGAGTTTGATACCGAGATCCCTGACGAAGAAGCTGAAAAAATCACTACTGTTCAGGCAGCTATTGATTTTATCAACGCTAGCCAACAGTAAGCGTACATGCTTTAAGTTTAGATAGTTAGGCGGTCATTTGACCGCCTAAGTTTTTTTTATCCCACGGTATTACTACTTTTTTCCCTCCCTGGAGGACACACGTGTCTAAGCGTCGAGTTGTAGTGACTGGACTGGGCATGCTGTCTCCTGTCGGCAATACTGTAGAGTCCACTTGGAACGCTCTCCTTGCCGGTCAGAGTGGCATCAGCCTGATCGACCATTTTGATACTAGTGCCTACGCAACGCGTTTTGCTGGCTTAGTAAAAGATTTTAACTGTGAAGACTTCATCCCGCGCAAAGATGCCCGCAAGATGGATGCCTTTATTCAGTATGGTATTACTGCCGGTATTCAGGCGATGCAAGACTCCGGGCTTGAAGTGACTGCTGAGAACGCGACACGCATTGGTGCGGCGATCGGTTCCGGTATCGGCGGACTTGGTCTGATTGAAGAAAACCATACCTCATTGGTTAACGGCGGACCACGCAAAATAAGTCCTTTCTTCGTTCCCTCAACTATCGTCAACATGATTGCAGGTCATCTGAGTATCATGTTCGGGTTGCGTGGGCCGAGTATTTCTATTGCTACAGCCTGTACTTCTGGTGTGCACAATATTGGTCATGCAGCCCGTATCATCGCGTATAACGATGCTGACGTGATGCTGGCAGGCGGCGCAGAAAAAGCCAGTACCCCGCTGGGTGTGGGTGGATTTGGTGCCGCGCGCGCGCTTTCGACGCGCAATGACAATCCTCAGGCGGCAAGCCGTCCGTGGGATAAAGATCGTGATGGTTTCGTACTGGGTGACGGCGCAGGCATTATGGTGCTGGAAGAGTACGAGCATGCCCGTAAACGCGGTGCAAAAATTTATGCTGAAATCGTCGGTTTTGGTATGAGCAGCGATGCCTTCCATATGACCTCACCGCCGGAAGATGGCGCGGGTGCGGCACTGGCGATGGAAAATGCATTGCGTGACGCCGGTGTTTCGGCGGCGCAGATTGGTTACATCAACGCACATGGCACCTCGACGTCAGCAGGCGACAAAGCAGAAACGCAGGCGGTTAAGTCTGTCTTTGGGGCTGATGCGCAGAAAGTTATGGTCAGCTCGACCAAATCGATGACAGGCCATCTGTTAGGCGCGGCGGGTGCGGTAGAGTCTATCTTTACCCTGCTGGCATTACGCGATCAGTCGGTACCGCCGACCATCAATCTGGACAATCCGGACGAAGGTTGTGATCTGGATTTTGTGCCTCACGAAGCACGCCAGGTGAAAGACATGCAGTATTCGCTGTGTAACTCATTCGGTTTCGGCGGCACCAATGGTTCGCTGGTATTCCGTAAGATGTGATTCAGCAAAGTCTTTGTATGTGAAGGCCCGTTAATCGGGCCTTTTTGCTGTCTGAACCTAAAGTAAGAATGCTCTACTTGATGCAACAGTCGCGCTCACGCAGGCTCTGCTGTCTGAAGATCTTAACCATGCGGCCCGGAGGAAGTAACCATGTGGATTAACGGTGTGGCGGCAGAAACATTGCCCGCACGCGACCGTTCGGTGCAATTTGGCGACGGTTGCTTTACGACTGCCTGCGTGCAAAACGGTGAGATCGCTTTCCTGCCACAGCATATTGAGCGGCTGCAACGCGCGTCGGCGGTGCTGCGGATCGACAATGTGGACTGGGCTGCACTGGAACAGGAAATGGTTCTGGCTGCCGGACAGCAGCATGAAGCCGTCGTGAAAGCGGTAGTGACCCGCGGACAGGGCGGACGAGGCTACAGCGCAGCAGGTTGCTCCGCGCCGACCCGAATTGTGTCGACGTCGGCTTATCCGGCGCATTATCACGGGTGGCGTCAACAGGGCGTGAAACTCACTCTCAGCCCGGTGAGACTCAGTCAAAACCCGCTGCTGGCGGGGATAAAGCATCTGAACCGTCTGGAACAGGTGATGATCCGCCTGCATCTTGACCAGACAGAGGCCAATGAGGCGCTGGTGGTTGACACCTCGGGTTGCCTGGTGGAATGCTGTGCGGCTAATTTATTCTGGCGTAAGGGAAATCAGGTGTTTACCCCGGATGTATCGCAGTCCGGTGTGGACGGCATTATGCGCCAGCATATCCTGCGCGTACTGGAAGCCACCTCTCCCTGGGTTGTCCACATCGTCAGTGAAACGCCGGATACGCTATCCGATGCGGATGAAATTCTGCTATGCAACGCCCTGATGCCCGTTCTGCCGGTCAGTCAGGTTGATGATCACCATTACGCTTCGCGGCGTTTGTACGATTTCCTGCTCCAGAGCTGTTAAAAAGTGAATAAACAATGACAAACAAAAAGACCAAAATCTTCGCCCTGATTGTCCTGATCCTTTTAGGACTGGCGACGTTTGCCTACCAGAAAGTGAAACACTTCGCTGATCGTCCGATCAATGTCAGCAGTGAAACCATCTTTACCCTGCCAGCAGGGACCGGCCGCGTGGTGCTGGAAACGCTGCTGATCGATAAAAAGCTGATGAAGCCGAATCCGTGGTTCCCATGGTTGCTGCGTCTGGAACCTGAACTGAGCGAGTTTAAAGCCGGCACCTATCGCCTTGAGAAAGGCATGACGGTGCGCCAGATGCTCGAACTGCTGAAAAGCGGCAAAGAGGCACAATTCAGCATTCGGTTTGTCGAGGGTTTTAAGCTCAGCGACTGGATGAAAGTGCTGGAAAAATCAGAGTATCTGAAGCATGAACTCAGCGGCAAAAGTGACGAAGAGATTGCCGTCGCGCTGGGAGCCACCGACAGCAAAAATGTCGAAGGCTGGCTGTATCCGGATACCTATCATTACACCGCCGGTATGACGGACCTGTCTCTGCTGAAACGTGCGCATGTGCGGATGGAGAAAACCGTCGCGGATATCTGGAAAGGCCGTGCTGATGCCCTGCCATATAAAACGCCTGCTGATATGGTCACCATGGCGTCGATCATCGAAAAAGAAACGGCCGTAAAAGATGAGCGCCCGGAAGTGGCGTCAGTGTTTATCAACCGTCTGCGCATCGGTATGCGCCTGCAAACCGATCCGACCGTGATTTATGGTATGGGTGAGAAATACACCGGCAACATCACGAAAAAAGATTTAGAAACGCCAACGCCGTACAATACCTACGTGATCACCGGTCTGCCGCCGTCCCCTATTGCGATGCCAAGTGAGGCGTCACTCCAGGCGGCTGCGCATCCGGCGAAGACACCGTATCTATACTTTGTCGCCGACGGGAAAGGCGGGCATACTTTCAGCACTAACCTTGAGAACCATAACAAGGCGGTTCGTGTGTACATAGAGGCGCTTAAGAACAAGAATGAAAAGTAACTTCATTGTTATTGAAGGCCTCGAAGGGGCAGGGAAAACCACCGCACATGACGTGGTCGTTAACGCGCTGCGCGAGCATGGCGTGGAAGACATTGTCTTCACCCGTGAACCGGGCGGCACGCCGCTGGCCGAGAAATTACGCGATCTCTTCAAACGTGGTGTCGACGGCGAAAAACCGACTGTGAAAGCAGAAGTGCTGATGCTTTACGCGGCGCGTGTGCAACTGGTTGAGACAGTGATTTTGCCTGCACTGGCGCGTGGCGCATGGGTTGTCGGCGACCGGCACGACCTTTCTTCGCAAGCCTATCAGGGCGGCGGACGCGGGATTGATGCCAGTCTGATGAGTTCGTTGCGTGATACCGTGCTCGGCGATTTCCGGCCGGATCTGACGCTGTATCTTGATCTGCCACCGGCTATTGGCCTGCAACGCGCCCGTGCCCGTGGTGAACTTGATCGTATCGAACAGGAAGCGTTGCCTTTCTTTGAACGCACACGGGCGCGCTATCTTGAACTGGCGGCCGAAGACCCGCGCATCAAGACTATCGATGCCTCACAATCTATCGAACAGGTCACTGCGTCCATCGAGCTGACGCTGAAAAACTGGTTCGACGAGCAAGGCAACGCATCATGAACTGGTATCCGTGGCTCACCGGCCCGTACAGACAACTGACCGGGCAATACCAGACGGGGCGGGGTCATCACGCGGTGCTGATGCATGCGGCGGCGGGCATCGGCGATGAGGCACTGGTGTACGGTCTGAGTCGCTGGTTGCTTTGCCAGCACAAAGACGGCGAAAAAAGTTGCGGCACCTGTCATAGCTGCCAGCTGATGATCGCCGGAAACCATCCCGACTGGCATATCCTGCAACCTGAAAAAGGCAAAAACTCACTGGGTATCGATCCGGTGCGTCAGCTGATTGAAACGTTGTACAACTATTCGCAGCAGGGCGGCGCAAAAGTCGTGTGGATCCCGCAGACTGAATTGCTGACCGAAGCCGCAGCCAATGCTTTACTGAAAACGCTGGAAGAGCCTCCGGCGGGTACCTATTTCCTGCTCGGTTGCCGTGAACCTTCGTCTTTGCTGGCGACTATCCGCAGCCGTTGTTTCTACTGGCACCTGCCGGTGCCTGATGAGGCGCTGGCGATCCAATGGGTCAACCGCCAGCTCAGCGCCGATCCCATCGCGATTAAAACCGCACTGCGCCTGACCAACGGTGCGCCGTTGTCTGCGATGGAACTGTTACAGCCTGAGCGGTGGAAGCAACGCGTGGCGCTTTGCCAGCAGCTTTACGTTCAGTGCCAGCAACACGATATGCTTTCCCTGTTACCGCAACTGAATCACGACGATGCCGCGGAGCGCCTGTACTGGCTGGCGACGCTCCTGCTGGATGCCATCAAATGGCAGCAGCACGCAGGGCAGTTCATCATCAATCACGATCAGCAGCCGCTGATTGCGATGCTGGCCGGTGCGCAATCTAATGCGTCGCTGCAACAGTCCGTCACCGCCTGGATGCATTGTCGTCAGCAACTGCTTTCCATCGTGGGTGTAAACCGCGAGCTGCTGTTGACCGAACAGTTGCTGGAATGGGAACAGATCCTGCAGGGCAAGACACCCTCTTCATTTTTCAGTGCTGCTCTGACGCGCTGAATACCGATTTATCTAAACAGACCGTAACGAGTTAATGACCATGTTTTTAGTTGATTCCCACTGCCATCTCGACAGCCTTGATTACGACGAACTGCATTCCGGCGTAGATAACGTGCTGGAAAAAGCGCGCGAGCGTGATGTGAAATTCATGCTGGCGGTTGCAACGACATTGCCGGGATATCAGGCGATGACGCAACTGATCGGCGATCGCCCTGATGTGGCTTTTTCCTGCGGTGTCCATCCGCTGAATATCGACGAAGGGTATGATTTCGGCGAACTGCGTCAGCTTGCGGCCAGCCCGAAGGTGGTGGCGATGGGCGAAACCGGTCTTGATTATTTTTACCAGAAAGAAGCGCATCAGCTGAAACTGCAACAGGACTCTTTCCGCGAACACATCCGCATTGGCCGTGAACTGAACAAGCCGGTCATCGTGCATACCCGCGATGCACGCCAGGACACGCTGGATATTTTGACCGAAGAAAAGGCAGGGGAGTGTGGCGGCGTTCTGCACTGTTTCACCGAAGACTTACCGACGGCGAAATATCTGCTGGATCTGGGGTTCTGCATCTCGTTTTCCGGCATTGTGACCTTCCGCAACGCGGAAGCATTGCGTGAAGTGGCGCGTTATGTGCCGCTGGACCGGCTGCTGGTGGAAACTGATTCGCCTTATCTGGCGCCGGTACCGCACCGTGGCAAAGAAAACCAGCCTGCTTATGTACGTGACGTGGCCGATTATATGGCGGTGCTCAAAGGGGTGAGCGTGGAGCAACTCGCCGAAGCCACAACAGCAAACTTTTCACGATTATTTCACATCGACAGCGCCCGTCTGATCTAGCCTTAGGCTGGGTCATATTCACTGTATTTATTTTTCACCTCGTAATTAATCCTCTGAATGAGGTATCTTGGCACCGTTTTTGGCGGTGTCAGGCTGCCTTTCTTCGGATTTTGTGTTGATAAATGGCGGTTATTAAGACGTACTTACTGCATTTTTCAGAAAAACGTGACTGCCATCAAACATTAACAAAGGGAATTATTTTACCCTTCGTAAAAATTAAAAGGGGTGCTCAGACACCCGACAGCAAAAGGTTCATCACCCTTTTGCAAAGCGGTCAGTTAACACACTGCACCGCATGAAGTATCAAAAAGCATCATTACTCAGGAGCACACTCAATTATGTTTAAGAACGCGTTTGCAAACCTTCAAAAGGTCGGTAAATCGCTAATGCTGCCAGTATCCGTACTGCCAATCGCAGGTATCCTGCTTGGCGTCGGTTCTGCAAACTTTAGCTGGCTGCCAATGATCGTTTCCCATGTTATGGCCGAAGCCGGTGGTTCAGTCTTCGCTAACATGCCTCTGATCTTTGCTATCGGTGTGGCTTTAGGCTTCACCAACAACGACGGTGTTTCTGCACTGGCGTCCGTTGTAGCCTACGGCATCATGGTGAAAACCATGGCGGTGGTTGCCCCTCTGGTTCTGCATTTGCCGGCTGAAGAAATTGCAGCCAAGCATCTGGCGGATACCGGCGTACTCGGCGGTATTATCTCCGGTGCGATTGCGGCCTACATGTTCAACCGTTTCTACCGCATCAAGCTGCCAGAATATCTGGGCTTCTTCGCCGGTAAACGTTTTGTTCCGATCATCTCTGGTCTGGCTGCGATTATCCTGGGTGTGGTGCTGTCCTTCATCTGGCCACCTATCGGCACAGGTATTCAGACCTTCTCACAATGGGCGGCTTATCAGAACCCGGTTGTGGCATTTGGTATTTACGGCGTGGTAGAACGTGCGCTGGTGCCGTTTGGTCTGCACCATATCTGGAACGTTCCGTTCCAGATGCAAATCGGTGAGTACGTGAACTCTGCAGGTCAGGTGTTCCACGGCGATATCCCACGTTATATGGCGGGTGACCCGACTGCGGGTAAACTGTCCGGTGGCTTCCTGTTCAAAATGTACGGTCTGCCTGCTGCGGCGGTGGCCATCTGGCACTCAGCGAAACCTGAAAACCGTGCAAAAGTCGGCGGTATCATGATTTCCGCTGCACTGACTGCATTCCTGACCGGTATCACCGAGCCAATCGAATTCTCCTTCATGTTCGTTGCGCCGATCCTGTATGTGATCCACGCGATTCTGGCCGGTCTGGCATTCCCGATCTGTATCCTGTTGGGTATGCGTGACGGTACCAGCTTCTCGCACGGTCTGATCGACTTCATCGTCCTGAGCGGTAACAGCAGCAAAATCTGGTTGTTCCCAATCGTGGGTGCGGTGTATGCGGTCATTTACTACAGCATCTTCCGTTTCCTGATTGCGAAACTGGATCTGAAAACCCCTGGCCGTGAAGACGCGACCAGCGAAACCTCAGCACAGGGCGGCTCAGAAATGTCTGCTTCTCTGGTTCAGGCTTTCGGCGGTAAAGAAAACATCACTAACCTCGATGCCTGTATTACCCGTCTGCGCGTCAGCGTGGCGGATGTGTCCAAAGTTGATCAGGCTGGCCTGAAAAAACTGGGTGCAGCAGGTGTGGTGGTTGCGGGTTCTGGTGTTCAGGCGATTTTCGGTACCAAGTCTGACAACCTGAAAACCGATATGGACGAGTACATGCGTAACCATTAATGGTGCGTATTGACCCGTTCTGAAAGAGGAGGCTTCGGCCTCCTTTTTTTATGCCTGCGATTTGGCAGGGCGCTGGCTGGCGCTTTCTGCGTCAATTAAGCATCAAAAAGCGTAATCAGGTTGAAAGGAATGGAAATTCTAACCCATACTGCGTACAACGCTTTTTACTTTGTTAAGGACAGTTAAGATGGCCGAAGAGACAATTTTCAGCAAAATTATTCGCGGTGAAATCCCCGCCGATATCGTTTTTCAGGACGAACTGGTCACCGCGTTTCGTGACATTTCTCCTCAGGCAACGAGCCATATCCTGATTATCCCCAATATCCTGATCCCGACCATGAACGACGTGGATGCCACGCATGAAGCGGCATTGGGCAGAATGATGACCGTGGCCGCGAAAATTGCCGAGCAGGAAGGGATAGCAGAAAGCGGCTATCGTCTGATCGTCAACTGCAACCGTGACGCCGGGCAAGAGGTTTATCACATCCATATGCATCTGGTCGGTGGCCGTGCACTGGGTCCATTGCTGTCTCGTCAGTAAGGGTAAACATGCGTTTTCTGATGGCGTTATTGCCGGTAATGTTGTTGATAGGCTGTAGCAGCAAGCCCACTATTGCGCTCAATAATCAACAAAGAGTGGTCATGGAATCTCCCGTTCTGACGGCGGGCATTATCCCTGGCTCGCCAACGGTGTCTGACTCCGGCGGGCAGAAAAAAGCCACCAGCACACTCAATAACAACCAGCCACACCCTGTCACCCTGCATTACCGTTTCTATTGGTATGATAAACAGGGGCTGGATTTATTCCCGGTCGCCGAAGCCAGAACCGTGACCGTTCCTGCCAACAGCAGCGTGGACGTCAGCTCCCAGAACGGCAATCTTGATGCGTACAGTGTGCGTATTTACCTTTATCTCTAATTTTCTGTACGGAGAAGGTTGATGAAAAAGTATTTTCTCATTGTGGCGATGGCCGCACTGATCCTCGGGGGTTGTACATTGCCTAACCAGCAACAAAACCAGCCACAGCAGCCTGAACAACCGCAGCAGCCGCAACAACCGTTGCCGCCGGTGAACCCGCCTGTTCCGGAACAGCCGCAGGTTCAGCCCGTTCCGCAGCCACCAAAATTTGCCAACATTGACTGGACGTCTACCGTTGAGCCGATGCTGGCAAAAATGCTGAAAGCAGACGGCGTCCAGCCGGGCAGCGTTCTGCTGGTGGATAGCGTGAAAAACAGCACCAACGGTTCGCTGCAAATGGCGAAAGCCACCGATGCCTTGCGTAATGCGCTGGCGAACAACACCACATTCCAGGTGGTACCTGCTGAGCAACTGGCGTCGGCCAAACAGTCACTGGGATTATCACCGGATGACAGCC
Organism: Rahnella victoriana; assembly: GCF_021276285.1. Lineage (NCBI taxonomy): Bacteria > Pseudomonadati > Pseudomonadota > Gammaproteobacteria > Enterobacterales > Yersiniaceae > Rahnella > Rahnella victoriana. Next base: position 100,887 of record NZ_CP089919.1, on the reverse strand, counting down.
TGGCGTCAGTCAGCAAAGCTATCGGTCTGGCGAATATCGTGAAAGCGCAGTATGTGCTTTACAGCACCGTGAGCGGCGACGTGAAAGCGCCGACTATGTCGATGCGTCTGATTACCGCGCCGAGCGGGGAAATCGTCTGGTCAGGTCGCGGTGCCGTCCGCAATTAAGGCTGAACTCCGGCACCTGATTGAGCAGCATTATCCGGCGGTGAAAACCGCCGGTTTTCGTTTAACGCCGGTTGCCGGGCTGACGGGGGAAAGCTGGAAAATCAGTTCATCCGCTGGCACCCTGCTGGCGCGCCATCAGTCTGTGCAGCGGCAGGTTTCAGGCGCTGACCGTCGTCGTGAAGCGGCAATTTTGCGGCATATCGCGCGGCATCCGTTAGGTCCTTGTGTCAGACTTTACTCTCCGCCCTGGTTACTGGTGGACTGGCTCGACGGCACGCCGCTGACCCCTGCGGCGTTTGCAGACGCTGCGGCTCAGCAGGCATTAAGCCAGCGGCTGGTCGCACTGCACAGGTTGCCGCTGTCCGGCTACCGGCTGGATTTACCGCAGCAGTTTGCCCGTTACTGGCAGCATATTGACCGTCGCAGGCTGACGCCACGCTGGTTGCGCTTGCACCGTAACATGATGTCGCAGACGCCGCCTGCGCCGCTGAAACTGGCGCTGGTGCATATGGATATCCACGCCGGAAATGTACTGGATACGCCGGACGGCTTGCGGCTGATTGACTGGGAATACGCGGCGAATGCGGATGTTGCGCTGGAACTGGCGGCACTGATCCGGGGCAATGGCTGGGATGTGCAGCAGCAAAACGTCTTCATTCAGCAGTATGTGGACGCGGGAGGGTATCAGGATATCTTGCGTTTACAGCAGCAGATAAAGCGCTGGATCCCCTGGATCGATTACCTGATGCTGATGTGGTTTGAAGTGCGCTGGCAGCAGACCGGCGATCATAAATACCGTGAATGGGCGCACCCGTTGCGACCGTGATAATCGTCTGAAAATAAAAAGGAGTGTCCATTTTGTTGGGACCTGTAATGCTGGATGTCGCTGGCTACGCGCTGGATGCCGAAGAACGTGAAATTTTGCAGCACCCGCTGGTGGGCGGGCTGATTTTATTCACCCGTAATTATCATGATGTTGATCAGTTACATGAACTGATCCGCCAGATCCGCGCCGCGTCACACGACAGGCTGGTGCTGGCGGTGGATCAGGAAGGCGGGCGCGTACAGCGTTTCCGCGAAGGTTTTACCCGTTTGCCTGCGGCGCAATCTTTTGCCGCCCTCAATGCGCCCCATGAGGCCGCACGGCTGGCGCAGGAAAGTGGCTGGCTGATGGCTTCGGAAATGATTGCGATGGATATCGACATCAGCTTTGCGCCGGTACTGGATATCGGGCATATCAGCGCCGCTATCGGTGAACGCTCGTTCCATGCTGAGCCGGCGAAAGCGCTGGACATGGCAGAGCAATATATTCTCGGTATGCATTCCGCTGGCATGAAAACCACCGGCAAACATTTCCCGGGACACGGCGCGGTCAGCGCGGACTCGCATAAAGAAACACCGCGTGACGACCGCCCGCTGGCGGAGATCCGTGAGCACGACATGGCCATCTTCCGCCAGCTTAACGCGCGTAAATTGCTGGATGCCGTGATGCCCGCGCACGTGATTTATACGCAGGCCGATCCGCGTCCGGCCAGTGGTTCGCCATACTGGTTGCAGGACATTCTGCGCAAGGAACTGAAGTTTGACGGCGTGATTTTCTCTGACGATATCTCGATGGAAGGTGCGGCCATCATGGGCACTTATCCTGAGCGCGCGCAGGCGTCGCTTGATGCCGGTTGTGACATGATCCTGGCGTGTAATAACCGCAAAGGTGCGGTGAGCGTGCTGGATAACCTGTCCCCGGTCAACGCTGAACGTGTTGCACACTTGTATCATCGCGGATTGTACAGCGGGAAACAGGCCCGTCAGGATCTGCGAAATTCGGATCGCTGGAAGCAGGCAAACCGCGATCTTACCGCTCTCGACGCCCGCTGGCAGGAACACAAACAGGCTGCCCTGTAACGTTTTTCCGACCGCGTGAAGGGTTCAACGCACATTCAGGATGAGGTAAACGATGATTATCTATTTGCATGGCTTCGATTCAACCAGTCCCGGTAACCACGAGAAAGTGTTGCAGCTCCAGTTCATTGATCCGGACGTGCGCTTCATCAGTTACAGCACGCTGCATCCGCGTCATGACATGCAACATTTGCTGAAAGAAGTCGATAAAGTACTGCACGAAACGACCGATAAAAATGCGCTGATTTGCGGCGTCGGGCTGGGCGGTTTCTGGGCTGAACGCATTGGTTTTCTGTGCGGGATCCGTCAGGTGATGTTCAACCCGAACCTGTCGCCGCAGGATAATATGGCGGGCAAAATCGACCGTCCGGAAGAATATGAAGATATCGCCACCAAGTGCATCAGTGATTTCCGCGAGAAAAACCGTGACCGTTGTCTGGTGATTTTATCCCGTGAAGATGGCGTGCTCGACAGCAGTCAAACCGCTGAGAAGTTGCATCACTACTATCCGGTTGAATGGGACGAGCATCAGACCCATAAATTCAGGGATATCTCGACGCATCTGCAACGCATTAAGGCGTTCAAAAACTTCGCCTGATTTAACAAGTCGTTTCTGAATTACTCAAAACCACTGTCTCCGGGCAGTGGTTTTTTTAACGATGTCATTCCCGTCTTCGAAATCGTTTTTCCGCCAGATGTGCCTCTAACCCGCTGATTTAAAAATGTCAAAATGCGTGCCATTTCCGTAACTCAAATTATCCAATTGAATTTAAATTGACCTATATCAATTTTGGTATGACCAAATCACCACGCGTGATATCCTCCGTCTCAGATACCGATTTAACTTAAGCAACCCTATGTAATATAAGGATAATATTTTTACTCTTATATAACAATTGGTTCACATTTGAGGGGTCATTTTGACATCACCAATGAAGAAAATTGTGATTATCGGCGGTGGCGCCGGCGGTCTGGAACTGGCGACCAGCCTGGGCCATAAACTCGGCCGTAAGAAAAAAGCGGAGATCATTCTGGTCGACCGTAACCACAGCCATCTCTGGAAACCGCTGTTACACGAAGTGGCCACAGGCAGCCTGGATGACGGCGTGGATGCGCTGAGCTATCTGGCTCATGCCCGCAACCACGGTTTTACCTTCCAGATCGGTTCACTGACCGACATCGACCGCGACAGCCAGACCATTAAACTCGCGGAAATTTGCGATGAAAACGGTGAATTGCTGGTGCCGGTGCGTGATATCGCGTACGACACACTGGTGATGGCGCTGGGCAGTACCTCTAACGATTTCGGTACGCCGGGCGTGAAAGATCACTGCATCTTCCTGGATAACCCGCATCAGGCGCACCGTTTCCATAACGAAATGCTGAACCTGTTCCTCAAATTCTCTGCAAGTGAAGACAAGCAGAAGAAAGTGAACATCGCCATTGTCGGCGGCGGGGCGACCGGGGTTGAACTGTCTGCCGAGCTGCACAATGCGGTGAAACAGTTGCACAGTTACGGCTTTGAAGGGCTGGACAGTGAAGCGCTGAACGTCACGCTGGTGGAAGCCGGTGAGCGCATTCTGCCTGCCTTGCCTCCGCGAATTTCTGCGGCGGCGCACAATGAACTGACCAAACTGGGCGTGCGGGTTCTGACGCAAACCATGGTGACCAGCGCCGATAAAAATGGCCTGAACACCAAATCCGGTGAATTCATTGATGCAGACCTGATGGTCTGGGCGGCGGGGATTAAAGCTCCTGACTTCATGAAAGAGATCGCCGGTCTGGAAACCAACCGTATCAATCAGCTGGTGGTTGAACCGACGCTGCAAACCACGCGCGACCCGAACATCTACGCCATCGGTGACTGTGCGTCCTGTCCGCAACCGGCCGGTGGTTTTGTGCCGCCACGCGCCCAGTCTGCGCACCAGATGGCGTCACGCTGCTTCGCCAATATCATGGCGCAACGCAAAGGCCAGAGCCTGAAACCTTACGTGTATAAAGACCACGGCTCGCTGGTTTCCCTGTCGCGCTTCAGTACGGTCGGCAGCCTGATGGGCAACCTGATGCGCGGTTCCATGATGGTGGAAGGGCGTCTGGCGCGACTGGTTTACATCTCGCTGTACCGTATGCACCAGATTGCATTGCACGGTTACATCAAAACCGGTCTGATGATGCTGGTCGGCGGCATCAACCGCGTGATCCGTCCGCGTCTGAAACTGCACTGATCCCTGTTCACTGGCGTTTTTTTTCAACGCCAGCTGAATCGTTTCATACCTAAGAGCCTGTTTATGACAGGCTTTTTTCTTTATAGCCCCGGTAACCCTGCAAACAGCATAACATTCCGCCATTGTGTCATTGTCAGCTAAGAATCCTCCGAAACACCCGGCAGCACCGTCATTTATCCCACTTACAGAGTTCGTCTTATTGTTTGCTTACGTTTTGCTGTGCACACTTAACATTACGTTTACAAGAACAGATTGTCACAGACGGCGATTCACGCACGCCGGATCTCAGATGTGAAGTTGTCCGCTGAGAGGCTGCCGGTAACGGAGCCATTGCGTGGTAACATTTTCGGAGGAAGTCCTGTGAACAAGTCAATGTTAGCTGGGGTCGGTATCGGAGTGGCTGCGGCGTTGGGCATTGCTGGCGTTGCAAGCATGAATGTCTTTTCATCTGGCCCGCAGTACGCGCAGGTTGTCAGCGCGACGCCAATCAAAGAAACCACCAAAACCCCGCGTCAGGAATGTCGCAACGTGACCGTCACTCACCGACGCCCTGTCCAGGATGAGCATCAGATTGCCGGTTCGGTACTGGGTGCCGTCGCCGGGGGGGTGCTGGGTCACCAGTTTGGTGGCGGCCGCGGACGTGATGTCGCGACGGTAGCCGGTGCGCTCGGGGGCGGTTATGCAGGTAACCGCGTGCAAAGCAGCATGCAGGAAAACGACACGTACACCACGCAGCAGCAACGCTGTAAAACCGTGTACGACAAGGATGAAAAAACGCTGGGTTATGATGTGACCTATAAAATAGGCGATCAGCAAGGGAAAGTGCGCATGGACCACGATCCGGGTACCCAGATCCCGCTGGATAAAAGCGGACAGCTGCAACTTACCCGGACCTGATGTCAGGGTAACGCAGACTGCAACGAGCCTGAGGCGCAAACCTCAGGCTTTTTTTATGCCGTTTTTATGCTTCACGATGTCAGCCATGACGGCCAGGGCAATCTCAGCGGGGGTTTTGCTGCCGATGGCTAAGCCAACCGGTGCGTGCACACGGGCAACATCCTCATGGGAGAAATCCGCAATACTTTGCAGCCGCTCACGGCGGCGGGCGCTGTTGCGCTGAGACCCCATCGCGCCGATATAAAACGCCGGAGTATTCACGGCTTCCATCAGCGTCAGGTCATCCATTCGCGGATCGTGGGTCAGTGCCACAATCGCGGTATTGGCATGACAGCCCTGCCGCTCGAGATACTTTGCCGGGAACTGCTTTTCCAGCCGGATATCCGTTTTAAGTGCGGGGAGAAAATTCTCCAGCACGTCATCGCGACATTCGCACACCACCACCTCAAACCCCAGTGCGCTGGCAAACTCCGCGCAATACAGCGCGACGGCGGATAACCCGGCAATCAGCAGACGCGGTGCGGCCGCCAGATGCAGCGTCACCGTGTTGCCGTCGTGTATCACCTGCGTGCCGTGCTGATAATCCGTCAGGGCCAGATGATCACAGGCGGCAGGCAGCGTCAGTGTTTTACTGAGCGCGTAATGTCCCGCCAGCGCCATGCCCATCTTTTGCAGATAATCCACACTGCTCGTGGTCGCGGGCAGGTATTCGATCAGAACATCCAGAGCGCCGCCGCAGGGCAAGGCAATATTCGGCGTCAGCCCGCCTTCGCCGTAGCGCACCACCTGACTGGCCTGCAGATAATCGCCAGCCGCAAGGCGCTGTAAAAAATCCTCTTCGACACAGCCACCTGAAAGCGAGCCACAAAAGTGCCCGTCACGGGTCGCCGCCATCAGTGCGCCCGGCGCACGCGGGGAAGAACCGTAGGTCGCCAGCACGGTACACAACCATACCGGCTGATGGGCCAGCCATCCGGCGGCCTGAGAAATAACCTGATTATCAAGATGCTGCATGCAGATTTCCGTACGAAATAAGCGGGAGAGTGGGGAACCAGCGGGTGCGCGGTGATGACAGGATTTTATGCTGTTTCCTGCGACGGCGGATTCAGATGCCTGCCCCGGTTTTTTCCGGCCGGGCATCGCTTTTATGCCCCGTGAGTGGCAATGAAATCTGTCTCATCTGGCGTCAATCCCTTTTGTTCATTGTTTGCGCAACAGAAATAATTATCGCATTAATTTGCGCAAAATTGTGAATGAAATATTAAAAATGTGTGATTCATCATGACTTGCAGAAAGCCGTACACCTATAATCCACCGCGTTAAACGGTATTTTCAGGATTTTAACGGTCATGAAATTACCGAATTATAAGAAAGACAATAAGAAGCAAAGGAATTTATGAGCAATTTCAACCCGTCCAGGCGGCGCTTTGTGAAAGGCGCTGTGATCGCTGGTGTCTCCGTTTATCTCGCGCCGTTGCACAGCCGTGCTTATGCCGCGCTGTTCGAAGAAAAAATTCTGCAATCTCCCCAATGGGATGCGCAAAACAAACGCGTCCGTTTCCGTATTGATGGCAAAGCGAAAGTCATGGGGCAAAAAGTGTTTGCCCGTGATATCCGCGCTCAGGACATGCCGCACTGGCCGCAAAAACAGGCGCACGCCTTTATCATCCGCGTGACCGAAGCCGATAAAGTGTATACCGGGTTAGACCTCTCCCTGCTCGGCGACGATTTACAGCCCGATCAGCTGGTCACCGCCGATGTGCTGGCCCGCGACGGACTGGCGTTTCCCGCCTTTTATGGCGAAGACATGCTGCTGCCGGAAGGCAAAACCCCGTCCTATCTGGGGCAGGCGGTGGCGATTCTGGTGTATCAGGATTTCGCCCGGTTCCGTTTCGCCAAAAATGCCCTCAAATTTAAAGACAACGTGGTGCGCTACGGTGAGAAAACCGGCCCGCTGGAACGGGATCCGTGGGGCACGTTCCGTTTTGTGCGTGTCGGCGGCGAAACCGCTTTCGAAGAGGATACGTTCTCCAGCCTGAAAGACATGCCGGTATTCCCGGTCGGGATGCGCAAGCACCTGCCGGTGTGGCCGGAAGGGCGCGAAGGCGGCAAGCTGGATGAGCAGGGCATGTTCTACGCCGGTGAAATGGCGGAGGAGCTGAAATCGCCGCCGCAGGACTGGCTGGTGATGTCGCGTAAATTCACCACGCAGTCGGTGGATACCTCGGCCCTCGAACCGGATAACGCGAACGGCTGGTACGATGCGGCGACGCAAACCCTGCATATGGTGGTGCCGACCCAGTCGCCGCAGGAAGTGGCGGATGAGATGCCGCGTATGATGGCAAAATCGCACCGCACGGTGAAAACGCTGATTATGCATCCGTGCTACACCGTCGGTTACGGCTCGAAAGATCACTACAACTTCCCGTATTACGGTGCCGTCGCGGCGATGTACGGTGACGGCACGCCGGTGCGTCTGGCTAACGACCGCTTTGAACAGTTCCAGTCAGCGCTCAAACGCCATGCGTTTGATATGAATTACGACATTGCCGTGAACCGTGAAACCGGCATGTTGCAGTCATTCCATGCGGCAATGACCGCAGACGGCGGCGGGCGCAGCAACTTCACGCCGTCGGTGGTGATGGTTGGCGCAACAGCGGCACAGTCGATTTACTACTTCCCGAAAAGTGATTTATCTGCCGTCGGTCTGGCCTCGCGCGCGCTCGATGCGGGTTCCGCACGCGGCTACGGTACGCTGCAAAGTATGGCCGCCACTGAAATGATGATGGATGAGCTGGCCGCCGAACTGAAGCTGGATCCGATCGCGTTTCGTTTACGCAACGTGCTGAAATCCGGCATGAAAAATACGCAGGGTGCCATTCCGGCGGGGGCAATCCGTGCCGATGAAGTGCTGGAAAAATCCGCGGTTCATCCGTTATGGACCGAGCGCGAGACGCGTAAGGCAGAGTACGAAAGCCAGCATCCCGGCAAGCGTTATGGCGTCGGTTTTGGTTGCGTGCAGAAAGATTTCGGCACCGGCGCGGAAACCTCTTTCGCCCGCGTGGAACTCAGTGAAAAAGGCGAAATCAGCCTGTGGCACAGTGGCGCGGAAATGGGCACGGGGATGTCGACGTCGCAGTCCGTTCTGTGCGCTGAATGGCTGGGGAAACCGGCCGAACAGGCGCATTTCTCGGTGACAGACTGGTCGGTACTGCCGGTGGAAACCAGCGGCGACCCGTACATTATGTCGCAGGAAGAGCAGGATAAACTGCAAACCAATCCGCGCTGGTCGCCGTCTTACTGTTCGCCGTCCAGCGCCAGTAACTCGGCTTATTACTTCTCGCACAGTACCCGCGAGGCGGCACGCCTGATCTTCGACAACGGCATCTGGCCGGCGGCGATGGCTATCTGGCAAACCGGCATCGGCGGCGGACAGGCTGCGCCTTATGTCGTGCGCAAGGAAGATGCGCGCTGGGTGGAAGGGGGTCTGACGGCTAACGGCATGCAAATTCTCAGCCTCGAAACGCTGGCGAAAAAAGCCTACGAGATGAACGGCATAACCGGTGCGGCGGTGCATGTTTTCAACCGCTGGCAATGGGCGGAAGCGGATTTCACCCTGAACGATGTGCGTCAGCGTATTCCGGTGGATGGCATGGCGGTGCGCAACGGCGCGGGCGAATTCCGCACGCTGGCGCGCGACGCAGTGTATTACCCGCCGACGCAGCGCAACAACGCGTCTGTGACCTATTACAGCGCGGTGGGCACACTGGCCGAAATCGCGGTGGAGATCGCCACCGGCAAGGTCGAACTGCTGACCCATCATTCGGTGATGGAGTGCGGCAATCTGATTGTGCCGGAGCTGGTATCCGGCCAGTTGCAGGGCGGGCTGGCGATGGGTATCGGCCACGCATTACACGAGTATTTGCCGCTGTACGAAGACGGACCGGGCAACGGAACGTGGAATTTTAACCGTTACCATTTGCCGCGTGCCAGCGATGTGGCGGTCTGGAAACAGACCAGCGATATCCTGCCCGCGCTGTCGGAAACCGATCCGCCGAAAGGCATGGCCGAGGTGGTGATGATCCCGGTGGTCGCCGCGCTGGTTAACGCCATCGCCCATGCCACCGGCCATCGTTTCCGTGATTTGCCTGTCCGTGCTGAAAATATTCGTGAGGTTTTACAATGAGCATCAAAACGCAGCCTTTAACGCTGACCATTAACCATCAACAATACGGCCCGCTGGAAGTTCCTGAAGGCCTGATGATGATCGACTTCCTGCACGAATATGTTGCGCTGACCGGTTGCCGTCTCGGCTGCGGGCAGGGCATCTGCCACGCCTGTGTCGCCATTGTCGACCATGACAGCGGCACCAGCGAAGAAGTCCGCACCTGCATCACCGGCGCACATTACTTCAACGGCAAAAAAGTGCGTACCGTCGAAGGCCACGCGAAAACCGATGACAAAGGGGAAGTCACGCTGTCGCCGGTTCAGAAGGCTTTCATGGAGCATTACAGTTTTCAGTGCGGTTACTGCACGCCGGGCTTTGTGAACGCCGCGACCCTGTTGCTGGAACGTCTGGCAAAACATCCGGTGGCGCTGTCAGAACTGGAAGGCGCGATTAACGGCGCGCTGGAAAATCACATCTGCCGCTGTACCGGTTATGTGCGCTATTACGAAGCGGTGCGTGACGTGGTGCTGAAAACCCCTGGCCTGATCCGGGAGCCTGTGTGATGAAAAAACGTCTTTTCCTCGCGCTGCTGGCGGTGATTATCATCGTGATTGCCGTGCTGTGGTGGCGGGAAAACCGCACGCCGGATGGCCCGCTGCAAAAAGTCACGGCGGATACCGCACAGATTGAACGTGGCCGCTATCTGGTACAGGCGTCTGACTGCGCGGCGTGCCATACCGCGTCCGGCGGCGCACCGCTGGCAGGCGGTTATCCGCTGGAGACGCCGTTCGGCAAAATCTTTGGCAGCAACCTGACGCCGTCGGCGGAGCAGGGGATTGGCCGCTGGACGTCAGATGATTTCTATCTGGCGCTGACGCAGGGTGTGGCGCCGGGCGGACGTCATCTGTATCCGGCAATGCCTTACACCTCGTACAAAGGCGTGAGCCGTCAGGATTCAGACGACATGTATGCGTTTCTGATGACCCGTCCGGCGGTGGAACAGCCGGTGCCGGAGAACGAAATGCCTTTCCCGTTCAATCAGCGTATGGCGATGATCGGCTGGAATTTGCTGTTCCGCACATCCGATCCGATGCCTGCCAGCTCGCCGGGTAATTCGGCTGACTGGCAGCGCGGGAAATATCTGACGGACGTGCTCGGCCACTGTGGCGAATGCCATACGCCGCGCGGCAAACTGGGTCAGATGGATACGGATAACAATCTGCAAGGCGGCACCCTCGGGCGTATCACCGCGCCGGATATCACGCCGCAGGCGCTGGCGCAGCGTGGCTGGAACCCGGCGGATCTGAGCCGTTTCCTCGCCACCGGTTTTGCGCCGCAAGGTTCGGCTTTTGATGAAATGCACAAGGTTATCGATCTCAGTACCCGTCATCTGACCGACGCAGATCATCGTGCGATAGTCACCTATCTGCTGGGCGATAAACCGCCAGCGGCAGTGGCGGTGGAAACCCGACAGGGCGGGAATGACGCCGGACGGATCACCTATCTCGATCAGTGTTCCGGTTGCCATATGGCGGACGGCGCGGGTAAACCGCATGTGGCGGTGGCGATGCAAAATAACGCCACATTGCGCCAGCCGGATGGCCGCAACCTGATTGTTTCGGTGCTCGATGGCTTACCGGCGCAGGAATTCCCCAACGGTGAAAGTATGCAGCCGATGCCGGGTTTTGCTGACCGTCTGAACGATGCGCAAATCGCGGACATGGTGAATTATCTGCGCGTGACCTTTGGCGGTCTGCCGGGGAATATCACCCCCGATCAGGTGAAAGCCTTGCGAAAACCTTAGCGGATAGCGAAATGAACCTGTAAAAAAGCCCGGTGAACGAGGCATTCACCGGGCTTTTTCTTTTCTTCCGTCGTCAGTCTCAGATCAGATGCTCAGTAAACTCACTCAGCATATCGCCGACGAATTTCAGGCGCTTCGGGCGGTCAGTCAGATCCAGCATAAACTTCAGTTTAGCCGGGCCATCGAGACGGTAGACCTGCGGCTGTTTTTGCAACAGACCAATCAGGAAGCCCGGATCGACGCGATTCTTATCGCCAAACTCAATGAATCCGCCGCGCTCGTTACCTTCAATGCGTTTGATGCCCAGATCTTTAGCTTTCAGGCGCAGCACGGCAATCTGCAACAGATTACGCGCACCGTCCGGCAGGGTGCCGAAACGGTCAATCAGCTCGACGCGCAGTTCATCCAGTTCGCCTTCGGTTTTCGCACTGGCGATACGCTTATACAACGACAAGCGCGTATTCACGTCAGGAATGAAATCTTCCGGCAACAGGGCAGGCATGCGCATTTCGACTTCCGTCTGGCTGGTGGTTAAGTCTTCCAGCGACGGTTCGCGGCCTTCCTTCAGGGCTTCGACGGCGTTTTCCAGCAGTTCCATATACAGCGAGAAACCGATGCTGGTCATCTGGCCGCTCTGGCCTTCACCGAGCAGTTCACCCGCGCCACGGATTTCCAGATCGTGCGTCGCCAGCGCAAAACCGGCACCCAGATCTTCCAGTGAGGCGATGGCTTCCAGACGCTTGTGGGCATCGGCAGACATGGCCTTCGGCGGCGGTGTCAGCAGATAGGCATACGCCTGATGGTGCGAACGCCCGACGCGGCCACGCAACTGATGCAACTGCGCCAGACCAAAGTGATCGGCCCGCTCGATAATGATGGTATTCGCCGTCGGGATATCGATACCGGTTTCGATGATGGTGGTACACACCAGCACGTTGAAACGCTGATGGTGGAAATCGTTCATCACCCGCTCGAGGTCGCGTTCACGCATCTGGCCGTGACCGATAGCGATGCGCGCTTCCGGTACCAGTTCCGCCAGCCGCTGCGAGGCTTTCTCGATATTCTCGACATCGTTATAAAGATAATAAACCTGCCCGCCGCGCAGAATTTCACGCAGGATCGCCTCGCGCACCACCAGGCTGTCGTACTCGCGCACAAAGGTTTTGACCGCCATACGGCGCGCGGGCGGGGTGGCGATAATCGACAGGTCGCGCATGCCGCTCATCGCCATGTTCAGCGTACGCGGGATCGGCGTCGCGGTCAGGGTCAGAATGTCGACATCGGCGCGCATTGCCTTAATACGTTCTTTGTGACGTACGCCGAAACGGTGCTCTTCATCGACAATCAGCAAGCCGAGATCTTTCCATCGCAGGTCGCTTTGCAGCAGTTTGTGCGTACCGATAATAATATCGACTTTGCCTTCCACCGCGTCTTCCAGCACGGCGTTTTGCTCTTTGGCACTGCGGAAACGCGACATCATTTCGATGCGCACCGGCCAGCTGGCGAAGCGGTCACGGAAGTTATCAAAGTGCTGTTGCGCCAGTAAGGTGGTCGGGACCAGCACGGCAACCTGCTTGTTGTTGGACACGGCGAGGAAAGCCGCGCGCATCGCCACTTCGGTTTTCCCGAAACCGACGTCGCCACACACCAGACGGTCCATCGCCAGCGGTTGCGTCATGTCGGTCAGCACGGCATTAATGGCCTGTGACTGATCCGGTGTGGTTTCAAACGGGAAAGCCTGACAGAACAGCTGATACTGTTCTTTATCGTGTTTGAAGGCGAAACCGCTTTTGGCTTCGCGCTGGGCGTAAATATCCAGCAGTTCGGCGGCCACATCACGGACTTTCTCGGCGGCTTTCTGCCGCGCTTTCGACCAGGCTTCACCGCCGAGTTTATGCAGCGGCGCGCTTTCGTCTGCGCCACCGGCATAGCGGCTGATCAGATGCAGCGACGAGACCGGCACGTACAGTTTGTCTTCACCGGCGTAAGTCAGGATCAGGTATTCGGCGGTGATGCCGCCGGTTTCCAGCGTGGTCAGCCCGAGATAACGGCCGACGCCGTGTTCGACATGCACCACCGGCTGGCCGGGACGCAGTTCCGCCAGATTGCGGATCAGCGTATCGGTATTAATCGAGCGGCGGCTGTCCTGACGGCGGCGCGCCACGCGCTCACCCAGCAGATCGCTTTCGCAGATCAGCGCCAGTTGTTTATCCGCATCGAGAAAACCGCGTTCGCACGCGCCAATCATGATGTAACGACCGGCGGTGTCGGCTTCTTCAATGCGGGTAATCAGCGTCGGCATCAGCTTGATGCGGGCCAGCAAATCCTGAAGTGTTTCGCGTCGGCCTTCACTTTCTACCGAGAACACCAGACTGCCTGTAAAAGCTTCATTGAAGCGGCGCAGGTTATCCATCGGCGTTTTGTTCTGCGGCTGAACGGAGAGGTCCGGCAGCTTTTCGTAGCTCAGATTGGTGTTCGCGGCTTTCTTCGGCAGCGAATCGGTGCGCAGTTGCACGCGCGGCCAGGCTTTCAGCTCGCTGTACAGTGAATCGACCCGCAGCCACAGGTTTTCCGGCTCAAGCAGCGGACGCATCGGATCGACGCGGCGGCTTTCATAACGCTGGCAGGCATCCTGCCAGAAACGCTCGGCGGCGGCTTCCAGATCGCCGGTGTTCAGCACCAGCGTATTCTCCGGCAGATAACTGAACAGCGTGGTCAGCGGCTGACTGAAAAACAGCGGTTGCCAGTATTCGATACCGGCCGGGAAGGTGCCTTTGCTGACCTGCTGATAAACGTGTTCGGCGTCGCGGCGCACTTCAAACTTTTCGCGCCACTGGCTGCGAAACAGCTCAATGGCATTTTTGTCGGTCGGGAATTCATGGGCGGGCAGCAGATTGATGTGATCCACTTCGGTCAGCGTGCGCTGGGTATCCACATCAAAAATGCGCAGGCTGTCGATTTCATCATCAAAGAAATCAATGCGGTAAGGTTCTTCGCTGCCCATCGGGTACAAATCGAGCAGGGCGCCACGGGTGGCAAACTCACCGTGCTCCATCACCTGATCGACGCTGCGGTAACCGGCCTGTTCCAGCTGTGCACGCAGTTTATCGCGCGACAGTTGCTGGCCTTTTTTCATTACCAGCGCGTGGCCGTGCAGGAACTCATGCGGGCAGACGCGCTGCATCAGCGTATTCACCGGCAGAATGATAATGCCGCGTTCCATCGTAGGAAGCTGATACAAACTGGACAGACGGGATGAAATGATTTCCTGATGCGGCGAAAAACTGTCGTACGGCAGCGTTTCCCAGTCCGAAATACTCAGGACTTTGTTGTCAGTAAACTGTTGAATTTCATCGCGCAGGCGCAGGGCATTTTGCATATCAGGCGCAACCAGCAGAACCGGACCGGTATGGCGTTCACTGATTTGAGCACATTCCAGCGCGCAGGCGGAGCCGGTGAGCTGGCCTAACAGGCGGGTGTCACCCGGACGTTCAGGCAACGAATAACGATAATCTTGAGACATAGGCTGTTTTGAGTTCTCGTTTTGGCGGCTGTCGGAGGCCAATTAGCAGACCGTATCTTGCTTTGCAGGGGTAATCGGGGTCAACCCGTTGTCTGTATAAAAGGGTCAGCGGCGTCACAAAGTTAAACCGATTACTTTGGGTTAATGGTTCCATAAAGCGGTGCTAGCCTTTATTATCCTTGATCACTTTAGTCTGCGCCACGCACTTATTTGCGGCCAAGCACTTAAAACGGATGTTATGTATCAACCTGTCGCGTTATTTATCGGTCTGCGCTACATGCGCGGACGTGCTTCGGACCGCTTCGGGCGGTTTGTTTCCTGGTTATCCACCATTGGTATCACTCTCGGGGTGATGGCGCTGGTCACCGTGTTATCCGTGATGAACGGGTTTGAGAAAGATCTGGAAGGTAACATTCTCGGTCTGATGCCTCAGGCGTTAATCACCACACCGGGCGGATCGCTTGATCCACAGAAAATCACGCATGATCAGGTGTCTGCGCTGAAAAGTGTCAACCGCGCGGTGCCGCTGACCACCGGCGATGTCGTGCTGCAAAGCCCCGGCAGCGTCGCGGTGGGCGTGATGCTCGGGGTTGATCCAGAACAGAAAGATCCGCTGGCGAAATACTTAATTGGGGTTGCCCAGCAGGAACTTCAACCCGGTAAATACAACATCATTCTGGGCGATCAGCTGGCGCAGCAGTTAAAAGTGCGCCGTGGTGATCAGTTGCGTCTGATGGTCACCAGCGTCAGCCAGTTCACGCCGGTCGGGCGCGTCCCGAGTCAGCGCCTGTTTAACGTGATCGGCACCTTCTCCGCCAACAGCGAAGTGGATGGTTACCAGATGCTGGTGAACATTCAGGACGCCTCACGCCTGATGCTGTATCCGAAAGGTAACGTGACCGGCTGGCGCCTGTTCCTCGACAAACCGCTGGACGTCGACAGCCTGAGTGCGCAAAAACTGCCGGACGGTACCAGCTGGAAAGACTGGCGCGAGCGTCGCGGTGAGCTGTTCCAGGCTGTGCGCATGGAGAAAAACATGATGGGGCTGTTGCTGAGCCTGATCGTCGCCGTTGCCGCGTTTAACATCATTACGTCACTGGGATTACTGGTGATGGAGAAACAAGCTGAAGTCGCGATCCTGCAAACGCAGGGCCTGAGCCGCCGCCAGATTATGGCGCTGTTTATGGTGCAGGGCGCCAGTGCCGGTGTGATTGGCGCATTGCTCGGTGCCGTGCTCGGCGTGGTGCTGGCCACTCAGCTGAATACCATTATGCCGGCTATCGGGCTGATGCTCGATGGCGCGTCGCTGCCGGTCGATATCGAATCGGTTCAGGTCGTTGTCATTGCGCTGGTCGCGATGGCCATTGCCTTATTATCTACGCTTTATCCTTCCTGGCGCGCTGCTGCCACCCATCCCGCAGAGGCTTTACGTTATGAGTAATTCTTTATTATTGCAGTGTGAAAACCTCTGTAAGACTTATCAGGAAGGCAAAATGCACACCGACGTGCTGCGTGACGTGAGCTTCGCCATGCAGCCGGGTGAGATGATGGCGATTGTCGGCACTTCCGGTTCCGGCAAAAGTACTTTGCTGCATCTGCTGGGCGGACTGGATTCCCCGACATCCGGCGAAGTGATTTTCAAAGGCCAGTCGCTGAATGCCATGTCGTCTTCGGCGAAATCAGAATTGCGTAACCGCGAACTGGGCTTTATCTATCAGTTCCACCATTTGCTGCCGGATTTCACCGCGCTGGAAAACGTCGCCATGCCACTGCTGATCGGCAAAAAGAAATCGGCGGAAGTGCAGGAGCGGGCGATGGCGATGCTTGAAGCCGTCGGTTTACAGCACCGCAGCAATCACCGTCCATCCGAGCTTTCCGGCGGCGAACGTCAGCGTGTGGCGATTGCCCGTGCGCTGGTGAATAACCCTTCGCTGGTGCTGGCCGATGAACCGACCGGTAACCTCGATCAGCGCAATGCCGACAGTATTTTCGAACTGCTTGGTGAACTGAATGTGCGTCAGGGAACGGCGTTTCTTGTGGTGACGCACGATCTGCATCTGGCGAACCGTCTGACGCGTCAGCTGGAAATGCGTGACGGCAAACTGCAGCAGGAATCGATGTTGCTGGGAGCGAAGTAATGTCAGGCATTCCGTTTTCATTATTGATTGGTCTGCGGTTCAGCCGTGGCCGTCGTCGCAGCGGTATGGTGTCGCTGATTTCGGTGATTTCAACGTTAGGCATCGCGCTGGGCGTGGCGGTGCTGATCGTCGGCCTGAGCGCCATGAACGGGTTCGAGCGTGAACTGAAAGAGCGCGTACTGGCGGTGGTGCCGCACGGCGAAATCCGTCCGGTGAACCAGCCGTTTAACAACTGGCAGGGTGTGCTGGATCGGGTGGAAAAAGTGCCGGGCATTGTCGCGGCAGCGCCTTACATCCAGTTCAATGGCCTGATCGAGCACGGTGCCAAACTGCGTGCCATTCAGCTGAAAGGCGTGGATCCGCAGAGCGAACCGCGTGTCAGTGCCGCACCGAAATTTGTGCAGAACAACGCATGGCAGAATTTCAAAGCCGGTCAGCAGCAGCTGATCCTCGGCAAAGGCGTGGCCGATGCCGTAGGCGTGAAGCAGGGCGACTGGGTGACGGTGATGATCCCCAACAGCGATCCGGAAATGAAGCTGTTGCAACCGAAACGTATCCGTTTGCAGGTTGCCGGGATTTTGCAGCTCAGCGGTCAGCTTGATCACAGCCTTGGCATGGTGCCGCTGGCCGATGCCCAGCAATATCAGGACATGGGCAGCAGCGTGACCGGCATTGATATCAAAGTGAACGATGTCTTCGCCGCACAAAAACTGGTGCACGACGCCGGTGAAGTGACGCAGGCTTACGTTTATATCAGCAGCTGGATCGGGACTTACGGATATATGTACCGTGATATCCAGATGGTCCGCGCTATCATGTATATGGCGATGGTGCTGGTGATCGGCGTGGCCTGTTTCAACATCGTCTCGACGCTGGTGATGGCGGTAAAAGATAAAAGCAGTGATATTGCGATTTTGCGCACACTGGGCGCAAAAGACGGGCTTATCCGCGCGGTCTTCATCTGGTACGGTTTACTGGCGGGGCTGGTCGGCAGCGTGGCCGGTGTGGTGATCGGCGTGATTGCCGCTTTCCAGCTGACAAATATCGTCAACGCCTTGCAAAAACTCACCGGACATCAGTTCCTGTCCGGCGATATTTATTTTATCGACTTCCTGCCCTCTGAAGTGCACTGGCTGGATGTCGCGGGTGTGCTGGTCACCGCCCTGGTGCTGAGTTTGCTGGCAAGCTGGTATCCGGCACGCCGTGCAAGCCGTATCGATCCTGCCCGTGTGCTCAGTGGCGGCCAGTGATCCTTTTTTAAGAACCGTATTATTCAGACACAGAGAGTAAGGAGCACGTTATGCGCACACGTCATCGTCTGTGTCGGTTTCGCAAAAATAAACGCATTCGCCATCAGCGGTTCCGGTCGAATATTTTCCACCGTGATTCGATGGCGGCTGCGTCGCTGAAGAAACCGTTTGTTGTGGTGCTGACCGGCGCAGGGATTTCCGCCGAGTCAGGCATCCGTACTTTCCGCGCTGCCGATGGCCTGTGGGAAGAACATCATGTTGAGGATGTGGCGACGCCGGAAGGCTACCGCCGTGATCCTGAACTGGTGCAGCGTTTTTATAACGAACGCCGCCGCCAGTTGCAGGCTGAAGATCTTAAACCTAACGCCGCGCATTATGCGCTGGCTACGCTGGAAGAGGCGCTCGGCGACAACTTCCTGCTGGTCACGCAGAATATCGATAATCTGCACGAGCGGGCAGGCAGCTCCCGTGTGATCCATATGCACGGCGAATTGCTGAAAGTGCGCTGTACACAATCGGGTCAGGTGCTGGACTGGCCGGGCGACCTGAGTGTGGATGACCGCTGTCACTGCTGCCAGTTCCCGGCACCGCTGCGTCCGCACATTGTCTGGTTTGGTGAAATGCCGTTTGGCATGGATGAGATTTACGATGCGCTGGCAAAAGCCGATTTCTTTGTCGCCATCGGCACGTCCGGGCATGTCTATCCGGCGGCCGGTTTTGTTCACGAGGCGCGTATCGGCGGTGCCTGTGCCGTGGAACTGAATCTTGAGCCAAGCCAGGTAGAAAGCGAATTTGATATGAAGCACTACGGACTGGCGAGCCAGGTGGTGCCGGAATTCGTGCATAAATTCCTGACGAAGAAAGATGAAGCCTGGTCGTAGACCGGGCTTTTTTTCCTGTTCATCCGCTGTAAAGCCAAAAAGTTGCGCCTGCCCCATAACGTTATCCCGTTAAACTTGGTGAAAAATGACCTGACGCAATATTCACGGTTTTCATGCTGCGCATAATAAAACCCAGCCGCCAGAGGATACCCAAATGAATAAGTTGCTTGATCGTTTTCTTCATTATGTTTCTTTCGATACCCAATCTAAGCCCAATGTTAAACATACGCCCAGTACCGACGGGCAACTCAAGCTGGCGCAGGCACTGCGTAATGAACTGACTGAACTGGGTTTTTCACAGGTAACGCTCAGTGACAAAGGCTGTGTGATGGCGACCTTGCCGGGGAATGTCGCCTGGCAGGTGCCGGTGATCGGTTTTATTTCCCATCTGGATACCGCGCCTGATTTCACGGCGAAACATGTCAATCCGCAGATTGTGGAAAATTATCGCGGCGGTGATATCGCGCTGGGGAATGGCGACGAGATCTTATCTCCGGTGATGTTCCCGGTGTTACATCAGCTCCTCGGCCATACCATCATCACCACAGACGGCAAAACCTTGCTGGGGTCAGACGATAAATCC
Organism: Rahnella victoriana; assembly: GCF_021276285.1. NCBI lineage: Bacteria > Pseudomonadati > Pseudomonadota > Gammaproteobacteria > Enterobacterales > Yersiniaceae > Rahnella > Rahnella victoriana. The sequence goes on along the minus strand of NZ_CP089919.1, from coordinate 81,352 downwards.
GGCATTGCCGAAATCATTACCGCGATGGTGCGCCTGAAAGACAGCAATATTCCGCACGGTCCGGTGCGTATCGCGTTCACGCCAGATGAAGAAATCGGTAAGGGTGCGCAGAGTTTTGATGTACCGGCCTTTGGCGCGGAATGGGCTTATACCGTGGATGGCGGCGGGGTGGGGGAACTGGAGTTTGAGAACTTTAACGCGGCCTCTGCGACGATCAAAATTGTCGGTAACAACGTGCATCCGGGCAGTGCCAAAGGGGTGATGGTCAATGCCCTGTCGCTGGCGACCCGTTTCCACAACGAATTGCCGGTGGAAGAAACACCAGAGCATACTGAGGGTTACGAAGGTTTCTATCACCTGACGACCATCAAGGGCAACGTTGAACGTGCGGAAATGCATTACATCATCCGCGACTTCGATAAAGCGCAGTTTGAAGCCCGCAAACAAAAGATCATTGATATCGCCCATGTGGTCGGCAAAGGGCTGCATCGTGACTGCTACATCGAAGTGACGCTCGACGACCACTATTACAACATGCGCGATAAAGTGGCCAAACATCCGCATATTATCGCGCTGGCGCAGCAGGCGATGAAAGACTGTGACATTGAGCCGATCATGAAGCCTATCCGTGGCGGTACGGACGGCGCACAGCTTTCCTTCCGGGGTTTACCTTGTCCGAACATTTTTACCGGCGGTTATAACTTCCACGGCAAACATGAATTCGTCACGCTCGAAGGGATGGAAAAAGCGGTGTCAGTGATTATGCGTATTGCTGAGCTGACAGCAAATAAAGCGAAATAACGGATTGTCGCGGCTTTATATCATTAGAATCCCGATGATATAAAGCCTTTTTTATTCTTTATTATCAATGTATTATCTCTGATGTTATTATTAATTTAATAATCAATAATAACTTATAATATATCGAGGCTTTATATCCATATTTTGTATTTTTCCTCATTTATTCCCTCATGTAAAATACCTCTTTTATTTCTACGGATTATAGTTAATGGAATTAAAAGATGTTTTATCGTTGCGTAATGTGGTCAGATCCCGCATCCCGAATGAGAACAGAGGAACTCACTATAATGCCTGGGTTTTAATCTGGTATCCTGACGGAGGGAATGTAGGGCATGCGTCAATGTTTATTGGCGATATTCAGGAGACCAGTCCTTATGTCAGCTGGTGGCCACAAACCGAAGATAAAAAAATCATGTTTGGTAAATATCCTTCAAGAATTAGTTGTCAGGGAAATACAAGTACAACAACGTATCGCTCTGACGCCCATACAGAAGGTAATGCTCCCGATGTGATTTACGGGTTAATAAACCTGGATGAAAGTGCGATGAAAATAGCCTGGCATGACATTTGTCATAAAGCAGGGGGATCATCATTTCGTACCGTTGGGAAGAATTGCGCTGATATTGTCAGTCGTGTCATCAACGCGGGGCTTGTCGGTTCACCGTTTCGCGCTAAAGCCTTTGGTTGTATGCACGGTGGTTTTTTACCCTGCACCCCTAAACGTGTTGGGATAGCCTGTAATTATCTCAGAGATAAAGATGTCGCACTGAAAATAAGTTTACATGCCAAATCACTGAACCTTAATCCCGTTAAACGCCTGCTAAAACTTCGGTAAATTTGCCGGGTGATAAAACCCGGCAATAAAGATGTTTCCTGTCTGGTTTGTTTTTTTGACAGTGGTGAAAAAATGCAGGTCTGTTAAATAATAGAATGCGGGGAGATAAGTGTCGCGTGATGATAAAATTGGAAAAACCTGAATGACTCATGCTGTTACTTTATTATTTCTGGCCAGAATATTAGTCAATAAAATAGAAGGGTTATTAATAAATACAGGGCGCCGAAGCACCCTGTATGAAATAAGAAAAGTAAATATCGCTTACTCTCAGTCGTTAAAGTACCAGTAACCGCTGTTGACCAGCGCAGAGATCAACGCGAGGAAGGATGGGTCATCCAGCGCATCGCCCAGCATTTCTTTGGTCACCGTTTTGTGACGGGCAATGGCGTCCACCGCAGCGATGTGTTCCGTGGTCATGGCTTCGCCGTTGACGTAGCAGGTATCCCCGACGCGCAGCACGCGCAGGCCACCCAGCCGCTCCAGCGTTTCACCGGAATCCAGCAACTCATAAATTTCACCGGCCTGATAAGGCGGCTCCGGCGGCGCCAGATCCAGTTCGTGGCGGGACTGGGAAATAAACTCACCGAACCAGCTGTTGAAGTGCGTCGGGTTACCAATCAGATCCAGCATCATGGAACGCAGTTTATTCAGTTCCGCAGGCTGGACTTCAGCCGGATGCTCACGTTCAACCAGTTCCGGATCGCTGTAACGATGGCTGCCCAGTTCGCGGGAAAGCACGTAATCGGCAAAACCGCTGACCATTTCACGGGCGTTTGGTGCACGGAAACCGACAGAATAGTTGAGGGAGTTTTCCAGCGAATAACCGTCATGCGGGAAACCCGGCGGAATGTAGACGATATCGCCGGGTTCCAGCTCTTCGTCAATAATGGCGTCGAACGGCTCGACCTGGAGCAAATCAGGGTGCGGGCAATGCTGTTTCATGGCGACTTTCTCGCCCACACGCCAGCGGCGACGGCCTGTGCCCTGAATGATAAAGACATCGTACTGATCAAGGTGCGGGCCTACGCCACCGCCGGGCACCGAGAAGGAAATCATTAAATCGTCCATGCGCCAGTCAGGGATGTGGCGGAACGGCGTCATCAGATGGGAAGAGGGTTCGTGCCAGTGATCGACGGCCTGAACCAGCACCGACCAGCCGTTTTCTCCCAGATGATCGTAACTTTCAAACGGCCCGTGGCTGACATTCCATTTACCGTCGTGATTGCTCACCATACGGCTGTCCACCTCATTTTCCATCGCCAGTCCTGCCAGTTCGTCAGGCGAGATAGGATCCACAAAATTTTTAAAGCCGCGTTTTAGCACGACAGGACGTTTTTGCCAGTAACGCTGCAGGAAATCATTCCAGTCTAGGTCGAGTTGGTAATCCATAGTATTTCCCTTGCATTAAAAGGAGGGTGGATAAAGAAGAGGACTGTCTGTAAATGATTATAACGGAAGGTGTTGCGGCTGAGTTGGGCAATTGCCAGCAAATTTCGCACGATGGTTAAGATTGCGCCGAAATATGCTGGCAAAATGGGCAGATAAAACGCTACTCCAGATCGATACCCTGTTGCAGGCCAAAACAGACGCGCATGCTGGCACCGCCGAGCGGGCTGTCGCCGATGATAATTTTGCCGTCATACTGTTCGATGATGTCGTTAGCCAGCGAAAGCCCGAGTCCTTGCCCCGGACGCAACGTATCGGCACGTTGTCCGCGCTGGAAAATCACTTCACGTTTGCTTTCCGGAATGCCCGGACCGTCGTCTTCAATCAAAATCACCAGCTGATTTTCAGTGTGTACGGCGCTGATTTCGACGAACTCCAGACAATATTTGCAGGCGTTATCGATGACGTTACCCATCACTTCCATAAAGTCATTTTTCTCACCGACAAAGGTGATTTCCGGCGAAATATCCACGGTGATCACCACGCCTTTGCGCTGGTACACCTTGTTCAGCGCCGAGCACAATCCGTCCAGAATTGCCGGTACGGAATGCACTTCACGGATCAACAAGTTTTGTTCAGAACGTAGCGTCGCACGATGCAGGTAATAACCAATCTGCTGCGAGATGCGGCTGATTTGCTCGAGCATCACCGGTTCCGCTTCTTCTATCGTGGTCTGTTTGCCATTGCGCAGGGCGCGCAGGGTGGACTGTAATACCGCCAGCGGCGTTTTCAGGCTGTGCGTCAGATCCGCCAGTGTGGTGCGATAACGATCGTAACGGCCACGCTCGCCATGCAGCAAGATATTCAGGTTACGCACCAGTCCGCGCAGTTCGCGGGGCGGGTTTTCATCCAGCGATTCACGTTCGTGCGTTTCCAGTTCGGCGACCTGATGGATAAGCTCTTTGATAGGCCGCAGGCTCCAGTATGCCGCAAGCCAGAGTAAGGGGACGACCAGCAGCAGGTTTGCCAGCAGCACATAGCTGAACCATTCCCAGACCAGATCCGAACGCTGCAATTCCTGCGGAATGGTATCGACCACCACAATGTTCAGCGCGGGCAGGCGCGAGGTGGCATTGTAGGTATTCACCGCAATGGAGTGGGTCATCGCATTGGCGTCGGTGTCGTCGTAATCCTTCAGCTTATCCTGCGCTTTCGGGTTATTGCCCAGCACTTCGCTGCTGATTTGCGTGTCGGTGTCCAGCTCGTAGAAGCCCGGTTTATTCATCCACGCTTTATCGATATGCGCTTCCAGCTCGGGAATGCGGCGCTCAGCCCACAGCAGTTTTCCGTTGGCGTCGTAAATAAACACCAGCGTTGGCGTATTGAGGTCGAGATCAGGGGGAACGTTGATGCTCAGCTTGTTGTCGCGCCACTGGGCCAGGCTGAAAAAGAGGTTACTTTCGCCACGCAGCAGGCGGTAGGCCGTTTTGTCGAAACTCACCATATAGCCGACCACCGCCACCAGCCCGTAGGCCAGCGACAGGGCAAGCACCACCGCAGCGGTCGCCATCATAAAGCGGACGCGAAGGGAGAACGGTTTCCGGGTACGACGTCCTTTCATGAAGCGTCCTTTGAACATGCCGGTGATTACGGACGAATGTCGAAGCGGTAACCCTGACCGCGTACGGTCGTGATCACGTCAACCGGATGTTCTGCCTGTAATTTTTTACGCAGGCGGCCCATCAGTACATCGACGGTATGGCTTTCACGCAGCTCGGCATCAGGATAAAGCTGAAGCATCAGTGAGTCTTTGCTGACCACTTTACCGGCATTGCGGATCAGCGTTTCGATAATGGTGTATTCGAACGCGGTCAGTTTGATTGGCTGCTCATTAACCGTCAGTTCACGGCGTGACAGATCAATCTGGAAGGGTTGCAGCGTGATCACCTGGGAGGCAAGGCCGCTGTTACGGCGCATCAGCGCCTGCATACGCGCCAGCACTTCTTCCAGATGGAAAGGTTTGGTGACGTAATCGTCAGCACCGGCTTCCAGCACCGCGACCTTATCCTGCCAGCTTTCACGGGCGGTGAGCACCAGGATCGGCAAATTGGTCTGATGGCTGCGCCAGCGGCGGATCAGACTCAGGCCGTCTTCACCCGGCAAACCGAGATCGACAATGGCGATATCCGGCGCGTGTTCATGCAAAAAATAGTCTGCTTCTTTCGCGTCTTCTGCTGCATCGACCTGATGGCCCATTTCCCGCAGTTGAACCGAAAGGTGATGACGGAGCAGAGCGTTATCTTCAATAACTAAAATTCGCATGGTGATTCCTTATCCTGACAGCGCGGAAAATGGTTTAAATATTCTGAGGCAATGGTAAATGATTCAGAAACATTTTAATCAACCTGAGGTCAACGCGGGCGCGTCAAACCTCAACAGAACCTAAACGAATTATAAACGGCTTCCGTCAGAGACGGCATAAAAAAGGCGACCCTGAGGCCGCCACCTGAATATAACAGGGTAAAAACTTACTTCAGCTCGTCAACCATGGTGGTGGCGCGGCCAATGTAGTTACCTGGTGTCATGGCTTTCAGACGTACTTTTTCGTCTTCCGGTAATTCCAGAGAATCGATAAAGGCCTGCATCCCGGCCGCATCAACACGTTTGCCGCGGGTCAGTTCTTTCAGCTTCTCATAAGGCTTTTCGATGCCGTAACGACGCATCACGGTCTGGATTGGCTCCGCCAGCACTTCCCAGTTGTGATCCAGTTCATTCGCCAGATTGGCTTCGTTCACTTCCAGCTTGCTGACGCCTTTCATGGTGGCCTGATACGCAATCAGCGCGTAACCCAGACCCACGCCGAGGTTACGCAGCACGGTGGAATCCGTCAGGTCGCGCTGCCAGCGGGAAACCGGCAGTTTGCTGGCCAGATGCTGCAATACCGCATTGGACAGGCCGAGATTACCTTCGGAGTTTTCGAAGTCGATCGGGTTCACTTTGTGCGGCATGGTAGACGAACCGATTTCGCCCGCGATGGTGCGCTGCTTGAAGTGGTTCAGGGCAATGTAACCCCAGATGTCGCGGTCGAAGTCGATCAGGATGGTGTTGAAACGCGCCACGCAGTCAAACAGTTCGGCGATGTAATCATGCGGCTCGATCTGGGTGGTGTACGGGTTCCAGGTAATGCCCAACGACGTGACAAACTCTTCGCTGAACTGGTGCCAGTTCACTTCCGGATACGCCACGATGTGCGCGTTGTAGTTGCCCACGGCGCCGTTGATTTTGCCGAGAATGTCGACGTTCTGCAGTTGCTTAAACTGGCGATCCATACGGTAAGCGACGTTAGCCAGTTCTTTACCGATCGTGGATGGCGTTGCAGGCTGGCCGTGGGTACGGGACAGCAGCGGAATGTCGCGGTATTTGTGCGCCAGATCTTTCACGGCATCAATAATCTGCTTCCAGTACGGCAGCACAACGTCCTGACGTGCGGTTTGCAGCATCAGCGCGTGGGACAGGTTATTGATATCTTCAGAGGTACAGGCAAAGTGAATGAATTCAGACACCGCGTGCAGGGCAGGGATGGCGGCCACTTTTTCTTTCAGGAAGTACTCAACCGCTTTGACGTCATGGTTGGTGGTTTTTTCAATATCTTTAATGCGCTGTGCGTCATTAACATCAAAATTCGCCACGATCTGGTCGAGGAAAGCGTTTGCGTCGGCATCAAAAGCAGGAACTTCCTTGATTTCTGCACAGGCTGCCAGTTTTTGCAGCCAACGTACTTCAACCTGCACACGGAATTTCAGCAGGCCAAATTCGCTGAAAATAGTACGCAGCGCGCTGACTTTATCACCGTAGCGTCCATCAACGGGGGAAACGGCGGTCAGTGAGGATAATTCCATCGGTAGCAACTCCTGGGATCTTATTAACAATGAGCGAGAATATTTTTCGCCTGTTCAAACAAGCGATTACGGGAAAACATCAGTTGCAGACGGCCACCGCCGACCTGGTGCCACAGTACCGCAGAACGGATACCGGCCAGCAGAATGGCGCGAACCTTCGCCTGCACCTGAGCATTTTGCAAAATAGTCGGCGAACCGGTGACCTGAATGCGCGGACCCGCCGGGCTGACCACATCGACATAAATCGAGGCCAGGGAACTGATCATCGTTTCTGATTCCAGTTCGAAATGTGCCAGCTGACGATCAAGCTGATCGATGCGTTCACCGAGCTGATTCATGGCGGCTTTATTGGCGTACAGTTTGCGCTCCAGCACCATCAGGCTTAATGCGTAACGCGTTAACTCAGCGCCCGGCCCCTGACGGTTGGCGTTCAGGACGCCCAGCAGCGTCTCCAGTCCCATCTTCAGATTAGCTTCATTATTACCGTACACCGCCAGCGTGGAGGCCGGATTCATTTCCAGCAAACTGCGCAGTGATACTGACATTTCTTCCTGCGAGCATTGGCCTTCGTGTGCCAGTTGCTGAACCAGGCGCGCTGCCTGACAGATCCCCGCCAAAGCCAGCGTAATGTCATAATAATTTTTAGCCACGTTTACTCCTGTAAGCGTTTTGAAACGATGAGACGCGGTGACAAAGAAACAGCCCAAATTCATGGCGACAGATCATGCCATAAAACGGCTCCTAAACACAGTTCGGAATCAGTGCAGAGTGTCATCGCCGGACAGAAATAAAGCGGGACGCCCGAAAGCGTCCCGTATTCAACCACATATTTGAGCCGTATCAGCCTTGCAGCGGCAGGCGTTGTTCAATGATGCCCCCGCCGAGACAGATTTCGCCGAGGTAAAACACGGCGGACTGACCCGGTGTGACGGCAGCAACGGGTGCATCGAAACGCACCTCGATGCGGTCTTCACCCAGTGGCGTCACCCCGCACGGAATATCTTCCTGACGGTAACGGGTTTTCACGGTACAGGTCAGCGGCGCGGTCAGCGTCTGGCGATCGACCCAGTGCAGCTGTTGGGCAATCAGACCGACATTCATCAGGCGCGGATGCTCATGGCCCTGGGCGACGTAAAGAATGTTGTTTTCCACATCCTTCTCGACGGTGTACCACGGCTCTTCGCTGCCGTCTTTCTGGCCGCCAATGCCCAGACCTTTACGCTGGCCGAGCGTGTGGTACATCAGACCCTGATGTTCGCCCATCACCTGACCGTCAACGCTTTTGATCACGCCCGGTTGCGCCGGTAAATAACGCCCCAGGAAATCACGGAATTTGCGTTCACCGATGAAGCAGATCCCCGTGGAGTCTTTTTTCTTCGCAGTGATTAAATCCAGCTCTTCGGCGATACGGCGAACTTCCGGTTTTTCCAGCTCACCGACCGGGAACAGGCTTTGTGCGACCTGCTCATGACCGAGCGTGTAGAGGAAATAGCTCTGATCTTTGTTGCCATCAACGCCGCGCAGTAAATGGCTGACACCGTCGATATCCTGGCGGCGGACATAGTGACCGGTCGCGATATAATCCGCGCCCAGATCTTCAGCTGCAAATTCCAGGAAGGCTTTGAATTTGATTTCTTTATTGCACAGGATATCCGGGTTTGGCGTGCGTCCGGCTTTATATTCCTCAAGGAATAATTCGAACACGTTGTCCCAGTATTCCGCCGCGAAATTCACGGTGTGCAGTTCAATACCGAGCTTGTCACAAACGGCTTGTGCATCCGCAAGGTCAGTGGCGGCTGTGCAATATTCTTCGTCGTCATCCTCTTCCCAATTTTTCATGAAGAGGCCCTCAACCTGATAACCCTGCTGTTGCAGAAGGTACGCAGAGACAGAGGAATCGACACCGCCGGACATCCCGACGATCACTTTTTTCTGGCTGTTGTCAGACATAATAGTCCCGAAACACATGAATTAATTGCCCGGTACTGACGGTGTTTATTCTGATGCTTGACTCACGAGGATGAAGGCCGCGCGCATCCAAAACATCACAAAAAACCGAACACCACAGAAACCGAACAGAGAGGTACTGCTACTAAGATTTCACGCGAGGTAAATCGTGAAGCGCAAAATTTTATCACGTCAGGCCGGTTGCTGCATCGCTGATTAACTGCGTGGCAACAACCGGAGAAGGGCCGTTATTCCGGCAGATTGAAATTGTGCAGGATTTCCAGAGGATAACGCGGCGATTGCTGATAGCAGCGGATGCTTTCGGCCACCAGCGGCGAACGCAGTTGCGCAGACCCGAGAATGTCCTCAGCGGTGACCCAGCGGCACTGGTCTATATCATCGTCCTGCGGCGCGGTATCTTGCATTTCAGGCAAATCAATCACGAAGGCGAAACGCAGGAAAGGCGTGCCGTCCGGCGCCTGCCACTGATGTAAACCGAGGAATGACTGCGGCTCGGCGTGGATGCCGGTTTCTTCGTACAGCTCGCGTTTTGCGGCGCTGATTAAGGTTTCATCGGCTTCGAGATGGCCGGCAGGCTGGTTCCAGGTGACGTTGCCGTGAATGGTTTCTTCAACAACCAGAAACTTTCCCTGTGCCTGCACCACGCAGGCGACAGTGACGTGCGGTTTAAACATGTGGGATTTCCTTCCATTGGCCGGGTTGCAAGTCGCCGAGGGTGTAGTTGCCCATGCTGTAACGGATGAGGCGCAGCGTGGGTAATCCCACATGCGCGGTCATGCGTCGCACCTGACGGTTTTTTCCCTCGTATAAAGTGATTTTTAACCACGCGGTCGGGATCGTCTTGCGTTCACGAATGGGCGGATTGCGCGCCCAGAGCCATTCCGGCTCCGGCACAATCTCGGCGCCAGCGGGCAGGGTAGGCCCGTCTTTTAGCGTGACGCCTTCGCGCAACGCCTTCACCGCCGCTTCATCCGGTTCGCCCTCGACCTGAACAAAGTAAATCTTACCGGTGCGTTTACCCGGTTGGGTCAGCGCAGCCTGCAGTTTGCCATCGTTGGTCAGCACCAGTAAACCTTCGCTGTCCCGGTCAAGACGCCCTGCGGCATAAACATCTGTTAATGAAATGTAATCTTTAAGTGTCGCCCGACCCGCTTCATCAGTGAATTGTGGCAGTACATCGAACGGTTTATTGAAAAGAATCACCTTAAGCGGCCCTTTTGGGGCAGATTGTGCTCTGGCGGGCCTTTTGCTGAAACGTTTAACGTTGTGATTTTTAAAAGATAGCGGGTTCATAGGCATTGAAGTTAGAGAGAATTAGCGCATTATACTTGAAAAATGTTTCGGATTGGCTAGCGAGAAATATTCGAGTAATATCGACCGGCATCTTACAAATTTTTAACAAAAATGCGCTCGAAGGAGAGGTTAATGGAAAGCAAAGTAGTTGTTCCGGCTGAAGGTAAAAAGATTACAGTAGACGCTCAGGGTAAACTGGTCATTCCTAATAATCCTGTTATCCCATTTATCGAAGGTGATGGCATCGGTGTTGACGTGACGCCTGCCATGATCAAAGTCGTTGATGCGGCTGTTCAGAAAGCCTACAAAGGTGAGCGTAAAATCTCCTGGATGGAAATCTACACCGGCGAGAAATCCGTAGAGCTGTACGGTAAAGACGTCTGGCTGCCAGAAGAAACCCTCGATCTGATCCGTGATTACCGTGTTGCTATCAAAGGCCCACTGACGACGCCAGTTGGCGGCGGCATTCGCTCCCTGAACGTGGCACTTCGCCAGCAACTCGACCTGTACATCTGTCTGCGTCCGGTACGTTATTACACCGGCACACCAAGCCCGGTGAAACGCCCGGAAGACACCGACATGGTGATTTTCCGTGAAAACTCCGAAGACATCTATGCCGGTATCGAATGGAAAGCGGGTTCTGCTGAAGCCGATAAAGTGATCAAGTTCCTGCAAGACGAAATGGGCGTGAAGAAAATCCGTTTCCCACAAGAGTGCGGTATCGGTATCAAACCTTGCTCCGAAGAAGGCACTAAACGTCTGGTTCGCGCGGCGATTGAATACACCATCACCAATGATCGTGATTCACTGACGCTGGTTCATAAAGGCAACATCATGAAGTTCACCGAAGGTGCCTTCAAGGATTGGGGCTACCAGCTGGCGCGTGAAGAGTTCGGCGGCGAGCTGATCGACGGCGGCCCTTGGGTGAAAATCAAAAACCCAAACAACGGCAAAGACATCATCATTAAAGACGTGATTGCCGATGCATTCCTGCAACAGATCCTGCTGCGTCCTGCTGAATACGACGTGATCGCCTGTATGAACCTGAACGGTGACTACATTTCCGACGCCCTGGCGGCGCAGGTTGGCGGCATCGGTATCGCACCGGGCGCAAACATCGGTTCTGATTGCGCGCTGTTTGAAGCCACTCACGGTACTGCACCGAAATATGCCGGTCAGGACAAAGTGAACCCGGGTTCAATTATCCTGTCTGCAGAAATGATGCTGCGTCATATGGAATGGTTCGAAGCCGCAGACCTGATCGTGAAAGGCATGGAAGGCGCTATCGCCAATAAAACTGTGACTTACGATTTCGAACGTCTGATGGAAGGCGCCAAACTGCGTAAATGTAGCGAGTTTGCCGACGACATGATCGCAAATATGTAATTGCGGGATAGTTGAAAGATCAGCGGAGGCTTAATGCCTCCGTTTTTTATGTGTAAAATTCAGCTGAGGCGGTTTTGCGCGGGGGTTTCTTCAACGTTTTTCGCAATACCTTCGTAGCCCACCAGAAAAAAGGCTCTGGAGGGATGTCTGGCACTGGCGGAGAAGAACTCGGCCACCAGATCTTTATCCAGACAGTAGTTGCGTGACAACACCCCGGCTTCAAAAGCCGCGTTATTATCATCTCCGGTCAGTTGAGCTTGCTGATGTGCATAGCCCAAAACAAAGCCGCGCAAATACTCTTTGCAGTAACCTGACACCTGCGATGCAGGCCATGCGCTTTCGGCAGACAGACCCGCTTTTAGCCCTTTCCCAAAATGGTTTTGCATTCCACATTCCTCATCAATCAAGCGCTGTATAATAAATCATATAGCGATTATTCAGGCAATGACCTGCCGCAAAAGAAAGCGCTTTTTGAGGGCATAAACAGACGAAGAGGGGCAAACCCGATGGGGTGGAATTTGACTTAATGCTAAAAATATCAGGAATTTGATTTAAGGTAACGCCGCAGCAAGCACCTATTTTTACTGCGGATTCAGTCAGATAATAGTTTATTTTTTCGGCCTTATTGTGCATCCCCGGCTGCGGTGTTACATATGAGCGACTTTTTGCCACAGGAATGACTTTTTGTTGCGCTCACTCCTCTCCCACTCTCTGTTCCGTATTGATCTGCGACGCCTGATTCTGATTTTAGCTGTGATGAGTGCCTTCGTGACGTTGGCCAACAGCTTTTATGCCAGTTATCGTGTTCAGCGCCAGTTACTGATCGACAATACGCTTGAAGAGAATCGCGTGTACGCGACGAAACTGGCGGCCAGTACGGAACAGTTTCTGAAAAGTATGCAAAAGCAGCTTGCCTACAGCAGTGTGATCGCGGCGAGCCATTTCGACGATCCTGATGTTCTTCAGTCGGAAACCGCGCGGCTCAAATACCAGACGGACAGTTTTAATTCTGTCGTGCTGACCAATGCGCAAGGCAAAATTCTGGCGACGTCCCCTGACAGCCTGCAACTGGTTGGCCATATTCTGAAAACGCCCGGCGCGCTCGAAGCGCTGAAAGAACGCCGGCCGCTGATCAGCAAGCCGTATATCTCGGTCGCTCAGAATCTGGTGATCGTGATTTCCACGCCGATTTTCACCACAGACGGCAAATATTTAGGCTATATCGCCGGTACTATCTATCTGCGTCAGAAAAGCATTCTCAATGAATTACTGGGTGAACATTATTACCGCGACGGCTCGTATATTGCGGTGCTGGATAACGAGCGCCGTATCCTCTATCACCCGGATGCGTTTCGTATCGGCGAAGTTGTGAAGCCGCGTCCGGTGACGGAAGTGGTCAAACAGCACACCAATGGCAGCCTGATGGTCACCAATCTGGCAGGGGAGGCGATGCTGGCCGGTTATGCCGTGGTGCCGTCCTCCGGCTGGGAAATAATCACCCAGCGACCTACCGGGGCGACGCTGAAACCGCTGGAAGGGCTGATGGTCAAGGTGCTGAAACACCTGACTCCGCTGGCGCTGCTGACGTTACTCTGCGTCTGGCTGTTCTCGCGAATGATTGCGCATCCGCTCTGGCTGCTGGCGCGAAGTGCCAATGAAATGGATAAGCCGGATATCTCCACCAATATCCGCGAAATCCCGTCGTGGTATTTTGAATCGACCCAGCTTAAACGCGCCCTGCTGATCGGCATTAATCTGCTGCAAAAGAAAATCGGCAAGCTCAAGTTTGAAACGCAAACGGATCCGATGACCGGTCTGTTTAACCGACGCGGACTGGCGATGACGCTGGAATCTGTGGTTCAGCTGCGGCAGCAATTTTCTGTTATCGCGCTGGATATCGATCACTTTAAGTCGATCAATGATTCGTACGGACATGATATCGGTGATGAAGTGATTAAATCGCTGGCAGAACAAATCCGCCATAATGCCCGTGAAAGTGACATTCTCTGCCGTGTCGGCGGGGAAGAGTTTCTGGTCTTACTGCCGGGGACGGCATCAGGAGAAGCACAAGCGATTGCCGAACGGTTGCGACTGAATGTGGAAACATTGGTGTTGCCAGGGATCCGCCCGATCACGATTTCATTAGGTGTGGCGCACTGGGATCTGCAACAGGGTGAACCTGAAACCGCGCTGAAAAAAGCCGATGAAGCGCTGTACAAAGCCAAGCAGGATGGCCGCAACCGCGTCGTGGCCGCGCAGCAATAATGAGTCACTCAGTCCATCAGGGCATCTTACTGCCCTGATGGCGGTTATTTGGCGGCGGCCTGCTGTTTTTTGGCCTGCGCTGCCAGATGATGTCCGATAGCACATCCGGCGACAGCGCCGAGTACCGCATGATGTTTCAGATGACCGACCACCCCTCCTGCGACCGCGCCTTTAAGACAGCCTTCCGCCTGCGCAAATGCGCTTATGAACAGCATGCTGAACAGGGCGGTACCCAACATCGTTTTTTTCAACTTCACTCTCCTAAAATGAACATGTCGTGCTGTGGCTGAAAATGTCATAACCCGCCACGCTTTGTCATTTTGCGATCTGTAAGCAGGTACTGCGGTTGTTACCTGTCTGAGGCGTGAACCCGCATGCGGCAAGTGACAAGAGAAAAAGAGGACAGTTACAACTGCTGAAGCGGTTAACGACTCATTGAACAAGGGTTTACTTTGCGCGCAGGCGGGGAAGTAATGCACTTTTTTAAGTCTGCTAAACTTAATGTCAGTAACCGGCGGAGAACTTCTTTCTCCGCTGTCTCCGGTTATTTTCCACCCGTGAAGAAGGATGCCGCTATGACGCATCAAGAACAATTGCAGGCCCTGATGGTTCGCATTGACGCGCTGGAACAACGTGAAAGACAACTGACGTATGCCTCAAATGCCTATCAGGCGATTTTGACGACGTTGCTCGGGATACTCGATAAGCCCACCCGGGATCGGGTGATCAGCATGGTCGATCAGGCTCATGATGTGGCCTATGCCAGGGCGAATCTGGAGCAGAAAGGAAATATTCTGGGTGCCGACGACATTACCCAGCGCATTTTTTTATTTGCACAGGGGCGGGCAGCGCAATCTAAGTGACGTCAGAAAGAAAATGAAAGGACGACTTGTTGCCCGAAAAGGCGACGAGGTTTTGTCGCGTCGCGCGCTCAGGAACGGCGGTCTGTTTTTAGCATATTGATGGCCGCGCCCAGCAGGATACGTCGCTGAACACCGGTAGCACAGGCCAGTTGTTGATCGAGATAACCAATCAGCGCATCGGCACTCAGAGGTTCCCCTCTGTGGCGCATCTGAATAACACCGTCTCCGATAATACGCGCCACTTCATCCCAAAGCGGTTGGATCTCACTTTCCGAGAATTTCATATTCGCTCCCGTTTCGTGTGATTTACGTACAATCTACCATCTGAGCAGCGCGTGGCAAGTGTTGGCGGAGATCGCGAAAGGGCAGGGAAAGCGCGGGGAGGATTTTCCTTCCGGCGGGTGTCACCGGAAGGAAAAACGGATTGCTGTTAGTGCTTAATTACATACAAGTCTTTGGTATAAATGTAATTGAGCAGGCTGTCGTTGAAGCCGCCGACATAAGGTTTAACCAGACGTGAACTGACATAGTGATACAGCGGGATCACCGGCGACTGCTCGGTTAATACTTCTTCTGCCCGCTGATAGGCTTTGCCCACATCCGCTTTGTCTGTGGCTTTCAGCGCATCATTAAGCGCCTGGTCATAAGCTGCATTGCTGAATTTAGGCGTGTTCTCACTGTTGCCTGTACGCAAGGTATTCAGGAACGTGGAGGGTTCGTTGTAGTCAGCAATCCAGGCATAACGCACCACTTCATATGTCCCCTGATGCATGGTGTCCAGCATGGTTTTCCATTCCTGATTTTGCAGAACAGCGTCTACACCCAGATTCTTTTTCCACATCGACGCGGCGGCAATCGCAATGCGCTGATGTGCTTCCGAGGTGTTATACAACAGGTTGAATTTCAGCGGATGGTTGGGGCCAAAACCGGCTTCGGTGAGCAGTTTTTTCGCTTCTTCGTTGCGCTGTTCCTGCGTCAGGCTGGCTTCTTTAGGTTTGGCGAAGGTAAAACCACCGGTGTTATCCGGCGAGAGATGCCAGGCTGGCGTTTGTCCCTGACCCATCACTTTATCGGCGATGATCGATTTATCAATCGCCAGATTCAGCGCCTTACGCACGCGGACATCGTTAAACGGCGGCTTCTGGGTGTTCATCGCATAGTAATACACCGCCAGATATGGGCTGACATGAACCTGCGAACCCAGTTCTTTTTTCAGCGAGGCAAATAGCGGCGTGGGGATGGTATTGGTAATGTCGATTTCCCCGGCTTTGTAGCGGTTAACGTCGGCCGTGCCGGAGGCTATCGGTAAATAGGTCACTTTATTGATGACGGTATGGGCGTTATCCCAATAATTCGGGTTGCGGACCGCCGTAATGCGTTCGTTAACCGTCCAGGTGTCAAGTTTGAAAGGACCGCTGCTGATCAGGTTGCCCGGTTGTGTCCACTTGTCGCCGTATTTTTCAACATCCGCCTGACTGACAGGGGAAAGCGAGGGATGCGCCAGCATACCGAGGAAATAGGAAAGCGGCTGATCGAGGGTAATTTCCAGCGTCTGTTTATCCAGCGCTTTGATGCCCAACTGGTCCGCCGGCTTTTTGCCATCAATGATTTCAGCCGCATTCAGCATATGCATACTGCCCAGGTAGCTTTCATAAGGTGATGCCGTTTTAGGATCGATTAAACGGCGCCAGCTGAACACCACATCCTGCGCGGTAATAGGGGAACCATCAGACCAGACGATGCCGGGACGCAAATGGAAAACCCAGGTTTTATTGTCTTTGGTTTCCCAGCTGGCTGCGAGTGATGGCTGGGCATTTCCCTGGTTGTCGATGGAGATCAGGCCTGCGAACAGATCGCTGAGGATATTGAATTCCACATCACTTTCAACTTTATGCGGGTCAAGTGAGGCGGGTTCACTGCCATTGTTACGGACAATTTCCTGTTTGGCTGCCAGCTCAACGCCTGCGGGAACGGTCGCGGCGTGTGTGTCGAAAGAAGTCATGAACGTCGCGGAGAGAAGGAGTGCCAGTGGTAGTTTTTTGAAGCACCCATAAGTTTTACGTATCGTCATTGCCATTTCCTGCCCTGTCAATATGGTTAAATATCAATGAGTAACAGGGTATTCATACCTTTGTTCGGACAGTTTAGCAATCTTTATAAGGCTTTTAGACCCACTCTGTGAAAGGTGGCACACAGGATTAAAAATCGGCATTCTCATGCGCCGGGATCCAGTAGCCATCGATAAAATCTTCAATAGGGTAACAGCCAGCCTGGCGTAAGCCTTGCTGATGCATCGCGACCGTGCATTGTTTCTGAGTATTAAAGGCATCCACGACTAAATCTTCACATCCGCCGCCCAGATAACAAATAGTCAAAACAAGTGCGAACATAGCGCGTCTCCTCCTTTGTCATCAGATTAAGCATAGATCCAATGCAGCATTAACAACATGTGAGGCTGTGCGTTTGCTGTTTATTTGTCCGCTCTGACGGGGGTGAAAAAGCCTGCGAAGGCAGAAAAGAGAATTTCAATAAAGGGCGTGATATCCTCGCGACCATAATTTTTATGAATGACCGTAATGAAAGGAGTAACGCATGTCCGAGTCTTTAAACAGAGAACAGGAAATCGAATCCGATCTGGTGGCGTGCCAGCTGGTGATCAAACAAATTCTGGATGTGATTGAAATTATTGCGCCTGCTGAAGTGCGCGAAAAGATGTCTCATCAGCTGAAAAGTATTGATTTCAGCAAGCATCCTGCCGGAGCCGATCCGGTGACCAAGCGTGCTATCGAGAAAGCCATTTCGCTGATCGAGTTGAAATTCACTAAGCACGACAGCTGATAAACAGTGTCATGCCTGCATCAGCGGGCATGACAATGAAAGCCTGCAATAAAAATGAGCTTTATTTGTTGTCGACGACTTCACCGACCTGCTTGAAAATCGGACAGTTTGCGACACCAATGACGCCGCTGTCAGAATGGATATACTGCGAACTGACGATCCCTCTGGCGGTTAAGTACTGACATTTCAGTCCCAGTCCTGCCGCATTCTCGCTGCTGCCGACGGTCACGCCGTAACCCGAAAAAAGAAAAATCGCATAAATCACCGCCAGCACAATAATGGTCTTAACGATACCCATTCTGAAACTCCCTTAATGGCTCTCCTGAACAATTCAGGATATTGATAAGTCTAGTAGAAGTTATTTTTCCGGGAATGTCATTCCGTTTGATTCTGATTTGAGTACTGTCAGGATTGTGGCCATAAAAAATTGGCTCCTGAAAAGGAGCCAATGAGTTTTGAGACACGTTACTCAGGTCAGTACATTACCAGCGGTATTTCATACCCAGGTTTGCTGCCCAAGGCTGGTCAACATCGCTGCCGCCAAGGTAGTTCGCACCCGCATAAACGGTGAAGTTTTTGCTCATGTCGAACTGACCACCTAAACCAACGCGAACGGCTGAACCATCAACGCCGTTGTCGATACGGTCACCATTGATGTCTGCATCGTTGTTAGCATCTTCATACACATACGCCAGAGTGGCATACGGGCTGATAGCCTGATCGGCACCCAGGTCGAAGGTATAACCGACGTTGCCACCCAGCTCATAACGCATGCTGTCATAAGCCTGATCGGTGACACGCATGTTGTTGCTCATGGTGTAATCATCATCACCGATGAACACGCCAGTGACGCTTGCATATGGTGTCAGGTAAGCTTGCGGTGCGAATTTCCAGTCATAACCGACTTTCAGACCAAAGCCCCAGGCATCCGTCGTGCTGTCACCTGATACTTGCTGACCGTTGCTCATGGTGCTGTCAGTAGAGTTGCTGAAGTGGCTGTAGCTCAGGGAGGAATCGAAGAATGCGCCGTTGTTGAAGTCCAGGCTTGAGTAAACGCGTGCTGACTGGCTGTCAGTATCGGCATCTGCATCATCCATAGACAGGCTGGATTTCGCGAAGCTTGCAGCCATACCGACCAGCCACTGACGTTCGCCGCCACCTTCGGTGACTTTATCCAGACCGACCATGATGCCGTTGACGTCCTGATCGTAATCAATCACGCCATTGTCACCGTTTTGCTGACCGCCGAAGTAGTTAACCCACACACCGCCTTTATCATTACCCTGGGTGTGACGGGAACTGTTCATGCGGTTTTCTAAGGTGTCTTGCTCCATATGCCAGGTAGCAGCATTTGAAGAAGGCAGGCTCAGTGCTGCATTTGCGGTTGAAGTAATGCCTTGTTT
This sequence comes from Rahnella victoriana, assembly GCF_021276285.1. Classification (NCBI taxonomy): domain Bacteria; kingdom Pseudomonadati; phylum Pseudomonadota; class Gammaproteobacteria; order Enterobacterales; family Yersiniaceae; genus Rahnella; species Rahnella victoriana. The sequence continues at coordinate 62,415 of NZ_CP089919.1, read as the reverse complement.
TACCAGCACAACGGTATCGCCAGCCTGTTCTGCCTGATACTTGTAAGCACCCAGATCAGCGGTGTTAGCATGAGTAAAGGTCGCGTTACCGCCATAGATGCGGATCAGCTCTTTATTCTGATAATCAGCAACCTGACCTTCGCCGGTTGCGTTATCGATACGCACCTGATAGTTACCGTTAGCCACGCCATTTACGGCCAGATGACCGTCGGAGTTAATACCGATGGTTCCCTGATCATAAGCGTAATCAGCGGCAGTTTTGTCACGGGCATTGTTCATATCAGCGTTAAGGACATACTCACGGCTGCCGATATCAAACGTACCGTTATCAGTCAGTACCATGTTATGTGTATCAACCTGGCCCAGACCTAAGTTCAGTTCAGAACCGTTGCCCACAGTGATGGTGTTGGCGTAGAGGGCGGCAGTTTCTTCGGTCAGAGAAGCCTGGCTGCCTGAGTTCAGGTTCAGTTCATCCGTGTAAACGCCACCGTGTGCAGCGATTTTCAGGGTTGAGGCATTGGTCAGGGAAATGTGGTCTGCCAGCAGGTCAGATTCAGCAACGTTTACCTGAGAATGGTTGTTCACGGTCAGATCGTCAATGTTAGACGCTTTGGTGGTATCCCACTCAGAACCGTTGTTCAGCGCCACATCGAACAGGCCACTTTGATAAACCTGATCACCGGTCAGATAACCGTTTGTGCTGCTGAAGACAGAGCCCGGCCAGATGCTGTTGGTGCTGCGATTGTAGAGTGATGAGTCCATCTGAACATTTGAGATGGCTGCGCCAACCCATTTGCTGCCGTTGTCGAGCGTCAGGTTCAGCTCGTCAGTGTCATCCCAGCCATTGGTATCCAGCGTGCCATCAGCGTTACTGTCATGACCGCCAACGTAGTAGTTCTCATCGAAGGTGCTGACGAAAGCTACGTCACCGGTAATGGTCGAGTTATTGAATACCGCATTGGTTTTCATTGCGTTATCCGCAGTGGCACTTGCCACAACGGATAATGCGACGTCGTCAGCCTGAGTACCGGCTGCGCTGATATTGCCGTAATCGCTTGGCTTGTCGGACTGGCCATAGAAACCGGTGGTCTGCAATTCTGTATAAGAACCAGAAGTCAGCACGGAATCATTAACCGTCAGGGTATTATCAAATGTGTTGCTGTTATTAACGTCGGTATCTTCCCACTCGTAACCTTGCGACAGCGCAATGCCTGCCACGTGAGAATTATTTTTGATAACGATGTCACTTTCCTGATCCAACGTCACCGCCACACCCAGACCATATGTATCCAGCGTTTCGTGGTCACGGACTTTATTGGCATCAGTCACGTCATAATCGAAATGTTCGTAGGTGTCATTGATGGTGGAATTATCAATGGTCAGTTGCAGACGGGACTGGTCATAATCATTACGCGCATCGCCGCAGTCAGTGGTCATGCACTCTGAAGTGATCATGCCATTGACGGTCGTGTTGGTGATATTCAGCGTATTGCTGGTGTTGTTATCAAAACCCAGATAGTAAGTGGAGATAACGCCGTTCACTACTGAGTCATTGATGGAGGAGTAAATATCTCCACCGGCATAACCGTTATCGGTGCCGTCGTTATCGGCGTAGCCACGGTAGCCAATGTGACCCGCTAAAGTTGAATCGTGGTAGAAAGTGTCATAAACGGTACCCGAGATATCCGCTGACATCGCCGCAGGTGCCGCGGCCGCAACAGCGCAGGCCAGCGCTATTTTAGACAAGAAGAACTTTTTATTCCATGCATGCATTTATTAATCCCTCAACAAAAAATAGTCAGCATGAACCAGCTGAAAATTATTTCAGCCACTATGCTTTCATTTATATAACAGAAGAGACAGATGAACTGTTCGACGGCGGGATGATATTTTAATGCATAGTGTAATTCAATAAATAAGTTCCGGTGAAATTACGATAAAACTGAATTATTTTATCTTTCTCCTTGCGCTGTATTTAATTAATCAGACGGTTTTAAACTTATTATTTTCTATATAACTTCCAAATAAAGTTCGTTTTTAAACAGATGTGGCAGGCCACATTCCGCGGTATGTCTCAGGGAGGCGGCAGACCGCCATCATTCCTACGCCGGTCAGCGTGACTCTCCGCCGCAACAATCAATATTATCATGATGAATGAGAAGTTGATTTACTTATCAGAAAGCTTTCTTTGTTTTCTTTAAATCTTGATATGTGATTTCTAATGGGCGGTGTATTATTTGGAAGCAAGCTGCTGGGATGTATTGACGGCCGTACTGAAAGATAAGCTAACTTATTTGATGCAGATCAACCTCATTCCTCTGCGCATATATAGATAAAACATATACATTTTTATGTATGATTTACGTATGTGATTATTGCACAGTGTTATGCGTCTGAAAGCCTGCTCTTCGTTATATTGTTGTTTAAGATTTTCGTCGTACTATGTCCTTCTGTTCTGTCATATGTTGGACATCGCCATTGAGCTCTGATAGACGCTGTGTAAACCCAAAGAGACCTGCCATCAAATTGAAAAAGCCTGTTTTCAATGCCAGGAGGATCGTTACGTTCGTTCTGTTCCTGCTTATCTGTATTGGTCTGTATTTGCTCGCACTCAACAGCTACTGCGATCAGGGCGGAAACTTTGATCTGGGCGTCTGTGCGGTCACTTCTTTTATTCCTTTCTGACATTGACTGTCAGACCGCCGGCTCCGGCGGTTCAGTACCGTTAAGAAAACCCTGTTTTTTCGTGAATGGCTTCCCTGGCCTGCCGGGGGTGGTAAGATGAACGCTCTGAACATTCAGGGGTAGGGTAGTCAATGTTTGATTTCGCAATGGGCCAAAACAGCCTGGCTTCATTGGTGCTGTGTGCACTCTCAGCGCTGTTATTTCTTCTGGTGTGGTTTTTCGTCAGCCGCGCCAGTGTCAGGGCAAATGAGCAAATTGCACTTTTACACGAGATTGCTGAGCAGCAACGCCAGCAAACCGAGTTGCTCAAGGTGCTGGCTGCACAGGCAAGGGGCAACGTGCCGCCCGTTGAGGCAGACGATGATTCTGCGCTCAGCCTGCGCGGTTTTATTCCTGAAAGATAATGTGTGTCGTTAACCCGCCTTCTGGCGGGTTTTTCATTCCGTGCTTCCTTTCCTCCTTTTCCTTCTGCTTTTATTCATAAAACTGTCTTATTCCTCCGGTAGTCTCCACGCATGTGCCTTGCAGGATGGAATAACCGATGATCAAATGGTCTGAAGAAAATGACAGCGAAGTGAACCACAACATTGCCTTACTGACCGGAGAGGAACCAGAGAAGTGGTATCCCTATGGCGGCATGAAAGGCAAAGATTACTGCAACAACCCCTCCGACGCCTGGCCGATCATCTGCGCCAACAAAATCAGCATTAATTTTAAAGAGTTGCACAGTGATCCGCTGTGGCTGGCGGAGATCAGCAGTCCTCAGGGACAGTGGCAGGCGCAAAGTAAAAGGCCGCTTCGTGCAGCAATGGTATGTTTCCTGCTTAGTAAGACTTGCGTATAAACAAAAGCGCGGAGATACTCAGATTGTGACAAAGTTTTGCAAAGAAGTGATTCGAATAAGCGTCGCATAAAGCGATGCGTATCAAGTGATTAATGTTTCCTCATTTTGACAGTTGTGTCTAAGGCGGAGTCCATTATGAAGCGCATCATTAAAGGTGATAAAACTCTCTCCCATCTGGTGGTTGCTCATGCAGCTATCGACAGTCATGAAAAAGCCTACGGTAAACGTCGCCAGGGCTGGCCCTCAACCTATCTCATAAAATATAAAGATGCGCGTGTTGCGGTCGAAGTCGTGACCCGCAGACAATCCTATGTTGCCACCCTCATGATCGGCGCCAGAAATCTGACCAAACTTTGTGGTATGCCTGCCTGATAATCGGGAATGCCTCTCTGAAACTCAAACCGTGCCGGGTCATGCCGACACGGTTTTGCATTATACAGACTTTCTGATCAGCGGGCGAAAACTGCCGCGACGGAAAGGGCGTCTGAGGAGTCCCGAGACGAGCGCCACCGCGTCCAGAATCAACAGCAGAGTGCCGGTGAGTGCCAGAGCCAGAAGTCCCAGCGAAGCGAGAAGCACAATCTTCAGTGAAGCCGGAATGTACATCCGGCGAAAGCGTGAACGTAGCCACAGTCGTCCGTACTGTGTCTGAATCTGCATGATATGTGTCAGTCGCGAAGCAAATGCCTTGCGGCTTTTTTGTGTATTCCGGGTCATGAGTATCCTCCTTTTCAACATCCCCAGTAGAACACGCAGTTATTAAGGTTTCCTTAACCTCTGAACGCGACAAAACGTGCACATAATCTTTCACTTTCATCCTGTCGTGTGCTCAGTAAGTATGCTAATTAATTCTCATTATGGTTTTGCACTGCCGTCTAAAACGAAAATCGTTATCCCGTGGAGTCCTATGTCAGGTAAAAATCCGTATTACGATCCCTCAAAAGCGCATCACACACCTGAAGGTTTTACCAATACTGAACCGCATAACCGGCAGGAGGGCGATCTCAGGCGCTGGCGCAAAGAACGTAAAGCACAACAGCTGCCCGCACCGCCGGAAAAGGGTTATGACCATTTCATCAGCCAGTGGTGGCAGGAAGCCGATTTTAGCGGAACGGATGATCGTTTGTGGTTTTTAGGCCATGCGTGTTTGCTGCTGCGAGTGGCAGGGCGCTATGTTCTGACGGATCCCGCTCTGTCCGATCGCGCGTCACCTTTTAGTTTTTACGGGCCGAAACGGAAAACCCCGGTGGCTGCCACGGTAGAAAAGCTGCCGCCGATTGATGTCGTGCTGTTTTCACACAATCACTATGATCATCTGGACAGCGCGACGGTGCGCAAATTATTGCGACGTTTTCCCGATGTGCAGTTTATGGTGCCGTTAGGCATGAAACCCTGGCTTGAGCGTCGCGGAGCCCGTTATATAGAAGAGCTCGACTGGTGGGAGGAGCATCAGTTTGGCGATCTCACCCTATCGGCGGTGCCTGCGCGCCACTGGAGTATGCGCACTTTGTGGGATCGCAACCAGTCGCTGTGGTGCGGATGGGTAGTGAGGAATGCTTCGTTACGCTTCTTCTTTTCCGGCGACAGTGGTTACAGCAACCAGTTTGAACTCATCGGCAAACGTCTGGGGCCTTTTGATTTTGCGGCTATTCCTGTCGGCGCCTATGCACCAAGATGGTTCATGAGCGCGCAGCATATGGACCCGCAGCAGGCGGTGACCGTTTTTTCTGAACTCCGCTGTCAAAAAGCCGTCCCTATTCACTGGGGTGTTTTTGAATTAGCAGATGATTCACTGGATCAACCTCTGCGAGAATTAGCGGAAGCGATAAGTCAAAGTGCGTCGCCAGAAATGGAATTCAAACCTTTAAAAATCGGGTCAAGTATTTCTAAAGATTGAATTAGATTTTGTCCTTAATCCGGTGATAAATGCCCGGACATTAATCATTAAATGAGAAGTATTATCACTTAAATAAAATCTCCCCTAACACTTACACTCCGTAGGTGTTATGGGAATGTTAATCAACACCATTTCGCTCGCTATTATTTTCTACACCCGTATCGCCCTGAGCAGAATAATTCTTTATATCCGCTCTTTTGGCGCTTTCCCGGCGGGGAGACTTGGCATTTTATCAGGATAAACAGCGGATTATGCTGAGGGGTGATCCTGCCGGAGGGTTGTCTGCATGGCACAACGAGTGAACCGATAAAAGAGGAAACCTGCGAGCCGCTTTCCGGATATTGACCGCTAATATGCGATTCAGATCACGGTAATTCATATTATTTTTTTATAACGATATTTATTATCTGAATAAGACTAAGGAAGGTGTTTGCAAACTGTTATGGCGATTTAACCAAGTGGCAAACTTTAATTCATTATATTGTCAAAAACACCGGGATAAAAAATCGACGTGATACGGAATGACCGTTTGGAATTCTCTGCCTCTGCGGAAAGAAAAGTTTTGCTATTATCCGGCACTCAGCCCAGGCGCACAGTTTAGGTGCATTTATTTCGCTTCTCCCTTTGTTTTGCACCATTTTATCCATCTATGGCGTAATTGATTATTGCATAACCAGTCATATTGCCAGGGAATGACGTCAAGCCGTTGCCCGTTCTGTTGCACAAGTGTCCACCATGCCCGCCAGACGGGCTGTGACCCCTGCGATTACCCTCTGGCAAGCGCTGCAGAAGGCAGGCAGGGAGAGCCGGTTCAGGCAGACTCTGACAATAAAAATTCAAATAAAGCTAATTTTTACGCTTACGGTTCTGCATTAAATGATCAATAATCAAAACAGGTCGTTATTGTTTTGTTTGATATGCAGGTAAAACTGCAAAGCAGAAAAAAGCATGTCTATCAACATATTTCAGCATAACTGAACACGAAGTGCCTTTAACCGGCTCAAATATGTGCGACATGTCCATCACTGATTAAAAATGGCTTGCCATCGAATTCAGAGTATGTGATAACGCATCTGGGTAAAACGAGGTACAGTTCTGTATATGTGTGGCATTTTCAGTATAGAAGTTCTGAGTAAAGACGTTCACGTTGAATACCGCTTCTCTGCCGATTCTAATCTTAGTGCCTCAAGCAGTAACGACTCTAGTTTGTCTATGTAACGCCGCAGGGCGGTTTAAACAATCCAAAGGAAATACTCAAGATGGCAAAGATCAAAGGTCAAGTTAAGTGGTTCAACGAGTCTAAAGGTTTCGGTTTCATTACTCCTGCTGACGGCAGCAAAGACGTGTTCGTACACTTCTCTGCAATCCAGGGTAACGGCTTCAAAACTCTGGCTGAAGGCCAGAACGTAGAGTTCGAAATCCAGGACGGCCAGAAAGGCCCGTCAGCAGTTAACGTAACTGCAATCTAAGCAGCGTCAGCTGTAAAAAAACCCGCCAAGGCGGGTTTTTTTGTCTCTGCGATACAGTCTCAGAGAATGATGATCCCCGATTGCTGATTACGACCGCTGATGCCCGGATGTGACGGGTCTTTCGCCCGCTGATGGCTGTTGCGCCGAAAGCTGGTGTATCTGAAGCCGCTGCCCGCCGCATCAGGGGAGCAAATAGTGCAGCCACCTGTAAGGTCGATATCGGCAAAGCCCAGCGCCCGAAGTTTCGCTTCCGCAATGGCGGCCAAATTAAGATGCCGGTGGCGGGGGGAAATGAGTGAAGGCGGCAAATCAAGACGCTGCATAAAGGTATCGATCAGCTCCTGACTGACTTCATAACAGCAGGCCGCCGCCGCCGGGCCGATCGCCACAGACCACGATGCGGTATCACTTGTCTGATTAATCCGCTGTGCCATTTTTTCCAAAATACCGTCGATTAACCCCCGCCAGCCTGCATGCACCGCCGCCACTTCTTTGCCATCCTTGCGGCTGAAAATCAGCGGCAGGCAGTCAGCGGTAAACACAGCCAGAAGGATGCCCGGCTTCGAGGTGATGAAACCATCGGCTTCACCGCATTCCTGACCCGCCTCTGTGACATCCACAATGCGGGTGCCGTGAACCTGTTTTTTTTCCGGGCGGGAGGCTTCATAGGCCTGCAGATGCGCAGGAAGCAAAGCCTGTTTGTCGCCGAAGCCATACAAAATACCGGGTATATGACTGAGTAAAACGGAGTGGTCACTCATCTCGTGTCTCGGTGAGTAAAATGTGATGGCATCAGTGTAGCCACCTTTTGACGGGTTTTTCCAGCAGTTGCAACACTCAGATACCTTCTTTAGACTTAGCACTATTGCGAATTTTCGCTCCCTCAGACTTTCCTTGCAGGTTTTCCGCATGACTTATCAGTGTCCACTTTGTTTCCAGCCGCTTGAGCTGGCAGGTCAGCAATGGCGTTGCCCGGCTAATCATCAGTTTGATAACGCGAAAGAGGGATATGTCAATCTGATGCCCGTGCAGCACAAACGCTCGAAGCAGCCCGGAGACAGTACTGAAATGATGGTGGCGCGTCGGGCTTTTCTGGATGCCGGACACTATCAGCCTCTGCGTGACCGTCTGACGGATATCTTGGATGAGGTGATACCCCAGACGGCGGACACGCTGCTGGATATCGGCTGCGGGGAAGGGTATTACACCGCCGCCTTTGCCGGACGGCTGATGCAACGCCGGGCGCTGAAGGTCTTCGGGCTGGACGTGGCGAAAGTGGCTATCCGTTACGCGTCTAAACGCTACCACGATGTGTCTTTTTGTGTGGCCTCCAGCCACCGGCTGCCCTTTGCCGACGGCTCGCTGGATGCCGTCATCCGTATCTATGCCCCTTGTAAGGCGCAGGAGTTGCACCGGGCGATAAAACCGGGGGGGTTGGTGATCACGGTGGCACCGGGGCCGCGACATTTATACCAGCTGAAAGGGCTGATTTATCAGGATGTGCAACTGCACGCTGATCTGGATGAACAACTCGAAGGTTTTGAACGGATAAGCACCGAGACTCTGGCCTATAACATGACTCTTGCAGGCGCAGAAGCGTTTGATTTGTTGCAGATGACGCCTTTTGCTTGGCGGGCAACGGAGGAGGTGATGGCCAGTTTAAAGGCTCAGACAGCCTTTGAGTGCGAAACTGATTTCCTGATCAGGATACATCAGCGCGTATCAGTGTAAAAATCCCGGATGTTCCAGCAGGATACTCACGCCTATTCCGATCATTACCACGCCTCCCAACACTTCGGCCCATTTGCCTAACAGCGGGCCGATAAAACGTCCTATCATCATCCCAAGCGTAGACATCACCATGGTCGCCATGCCGATAAATAAGGCGGTATGAATGATGTTCACTTCGAGCAGAGCTAACCCGACCCCGATAGCCAGTGCATCGAGACTGGTGCCCGTGGCGGTGGCGGCGAGGATCCAGAAGCCATGCCGGCTGGCCAGGGTCAGGTTCTCATCCGGCTTATCCTTTAAGCCTTCGAATATCATCCTCGCGCCGAGTAGAAATAACAGGGTAAACGCGACCCAGTGACTCCATGCCATGATGTACTGGCTGGCGACCAGGCCAAGGCCCCAGCCAATCAGCGGTGTGATGGCTTCGATGACACCGAAAATCAGGCCGGTGCGAAGGGCTTCGCGAAAACAAGGGCGAGTGAGGACGGCACCTTTACCAATGGATACCGCAAAGGCGTCCAAAGACATACCAAAAGCCAGAATAAGCGTAGCGGATAAGTTCACGAGAATAGCCCTCAAATGAAGGCGTCACCTTATCACAGCATTTTTATTCAGGACAACACCAAATAAAACAGGGTTTTTAAATAACACCCTCTTGCGTTGAAATAACACCTTTGCTGACAGGGTATTTAACATCATTGCTATTTACAGGGTTAAACGGAATTATCGTGAATATGCGCTGTGCTATAACTGATAACCTGTGCTTTATATTCAATCTATTGATTATCAACCATAATTTTATAGATCCTTTCCAAATCGTCCAGTTCGTTGACGCGGATTAATAATTTTTTCTGTTCTAATTCAAATACCAGAATGCCGTCTTCTGAAAGATTCATACTGCGGATGCGGTCATAGGTGATGAAGGTATTGGCGAAATAAAAACCCTGCGGTTTGAAGAGCATTTTTGGCCAGCGAATAAAAGAAAGATAGAAAGCAATCAGCGCCAGACCGATCAGCAAATAATTGGTAATAACGGTGCCATTCGCATGGATATTGTTATAAAGCAGAATCGCCAGAAGGCCGATGAAGATAATCGAATCGAGCCGGTTGCGGCGGCGCAGGTTTACCCGCAGACGCGTTTTGCCATTTCGGGTGCCCATGATGAACTCATCGTAGATGGCGTAGGCAAGCAACAGGAGAGTGAAAAGGGCGAGGACGATATCAGTAACAGACATGAAAACTCCAGCTAACAGCCATCAGGCAAAGCAAGGTAAAAATCAGCAAAAGACAAACGACAGAAACAAAAAAGCCGGGGAAAATTTCCCCGGCTTCAGAGGTTATCAGAGACCCAGCAGGCCAATCCAGTAACCGAAGATACCGATGGCGAAGAAGCCAACGATGATCCACAACGCATTCACTTTCTTACGCAACAGCCACATACAACCGAAGGTCAGCAGCAACGGTACCAGACCCGGCATCAGCTGATCCAGAATGGTCTGGACGGTAGTGACGGTGGTATGGCCGGTCTGATCGGTGATTTTCGACACCACCAGCGGAATGTTAACGTGCGTCCATTTATTAACCAGTGCCCCCATGACAAAGAGGCCGAGAATTGACGCCCCCTCGGTCAGTTTTTGCAGGAAGCCGCCGCCCATATCGTTAACGATATCGACACCTTTTTTGTAGCCATAAGACACGCCGTAGTAGCGGGTCAGCAAGCGTACAAGGTTAAACAGAACGAAGAACAGCAACGGACCCAGCAGGCTGCCGGTCATCGCGATACCCGCACCCAGTGCAGCAAACACCGGACGTACAGTACCCCAGAAGATCGGGTCACCCACACCGGCCAGAGGCCCCATCAGACCGACTTTCAGGCCGTTGATGGCCGCGTCGTCGATAGGTGCGCCGTTGGCACGCTGTTCTTCCATCGCCAGCGTTACACCCAGTACCGGGGCTGCAACGTAAGGATGGGTGTTAAAGAATTCCAGGTGGCGTTTGATGGCCGCTTTGCGATCGTCGTTATTTTCAGGGTACAGACGACGAATGGCAGGCACCATACAGTAGCAGAAGCCAAGCGCCTGCATACGTTCGAAGTTCCATGACCCCTGGAAAAGGTTGGAGCGCATAAACACACCGCGAATATCGCTGGCCGTGAGTTTTTTAACTGCAGTTTGATCAACCATGTCCTTCACCCTTAATCCAATTCGTTGTCGAGATCGTTAACACCCGGTGCAGCCGCTGCTTGCGCAGACTTGTTGTATTTCGGGCTCAACTGGATGTAGAGAACTGCCATCACCACACCAATCACACCCAGGGCAACCAGGTTGAAGTTGGTGAATGCAGCGGTCACGAAACCGAGGTAGAAGAACGGCATCAGGTAGCCAGCACGCATCATGTTAATGACCATGGCGTAACCAACCACGACGATCATACCACCGGCGATGTTCAGACCGTTGGTGACCACTTCAGGGATAGAGGCCAGCAGATCATGAACGATGGCAGTACCGACAGAAACGGCAACAATCACGGCAGGGATAGCAATACGCATTGCCTGCAGAACCAGCGCCGAAACGTGGATCCAGCTGATCGCGCTCAGATTACCTTTTTCAGCGGCCTTATCGGCTGCGTGCTGGAAGGCAACGGTAATGGTACGAACGATGATGGTTAACACCTGGCCTGCGGCTGCCAGAGGAATAGCCAGTGCGATACCGGCACCGACAGACTGTCCGCCTGCGATAACCAGAATGGTGGAGATGATAGAGGCGAGGGCGGCATCCGGGGCAACAGCAGCACCGATGTTCATCCAGCCAAGCGCGATCATTTCCAGAGTACCCCCGATGATGATCCCGGTTTTCACATCACCAAGAACAAAACCGATCAAAGTACAGGCAACTAACGGACGGTGAAACTGAAATTCATCCAGGATCGAACCCATCCCGGCAATACATGCAACAATAAATATCAGCACAATTTGTAGTGTGGTGATCTCCATTGCACTTCTCCTATGACCAAAGGACGCTGAGTATAAACAGGCACATCAGACAGATAACGTTGAGGGAATCTGCAAAACGCGATGCACTTATTAATTCATCTTATTAATGAGATCCATCATCTTGAGGCGTGAGTCAGTAGAGACTTTACGCACTTCAAGTTCGATACCTTTTTCGTTCAGTTTACGGAACGCTTCGATATCTTTTTCGTCGACCGACACGGCGTTATTGACCTGTGTTTTGCCCTGACGGAATGCCATACCACCGATATTGACGGAGGTAATGTTCACCCCACCTTCAACCAGACGCAGAACGTCAGTCGGGTTAGTGAACAGGAACATGACGCGGTCGCCAGCGTATTTAGGGTTATCCCAGACACGGATAGCTTTCGCGACGTCGACGACGTGTGCGGTAACACCAGGAGGAGCAACCTGAGTCAGCAACGTTTTACGCACGGTATCGGCAGCCACTTCGTCGCTGACAACAATAATGCGGGTCACGTTGGTTTCTTTGGTCCAGCGGGTCGCGACCTGGCCATGAATCAAACGGTCATCGATACGGGCGAGGCCGATTTTCATATGGTCGTTCGGACCGGCAGGTTTAGCCGGGGCGGCTGCTTTTGGCGCAGGGGCGGCAACAGGGGCCTGGGCAGCAGGTTCAGGGGCTTTCAGCGCCTTCACGCCGATGCGACCTGTTTCTACAGCAATGCCAACCAGTTCCGCGAAGGAAGGATTGTCATCACGTGCCATGAAAGTCTCTGCCAGCATCGGGATGTTTACACCGGTGACAACTTCGTAATTTTCCTTATCGACAACAATACGGCTGGCGGCATTAAACGGGCTGCCACCCCAGGTGTCGACCAGGAAAAGGACGCCGCTGCTGGTGTCTAAACCACCCAACTTTGCCGTGTACTTTTCGATCAGGGTTTCGGCGTTCTCGCCGGGAACGAAATCAATAAAGGCGACATTATCCTGTTCACCTAAAATCATTTCCGCTGTTTTCAGCAGCTGCTCAGCTGCTGACCCGTGCGTGCCGATGATAATAGCAATACTCACTCGCTACCTCCTCTGTTAACTCTTGGAAAGAGTTATGCACATAAGTAATGGTGCTGATGATATCCGCCCGTTTTTATTCCTGAGGCGGACAGGGCACTCCCTGCGTACTAGCATTCCTTAATTTCTGATAAGACTGCGAAACAGTAAAGTGGCAGAACCTCAACAGGTTGTACGACGTGATTTATTTTAGTGTGCGAAAAAATAATTTTTGTGACGACTGTCCGTTATTGAACGACGTATTGTGAATACGCTTTCACACCGCACAATAAAACAGCATAGATGTTTCAAAATGATGCTGAAGGTAAAAAAACACACTTTCTTCAAATAATCATTCCTGATAGAGTGATTTTCCGAATCATTGAACAGGAGTACCGGGCCTCAGCCCTCCCTATGGACTGTCACCGACGTCACTATTCTTCGCTTTTCACCTTCACGATCCCCGGCAAATCTGCCCCAATGGGCCTGATTTCTGCCGCACTGAAACCGCTTTCATCCGCTGAATTTGCAGCTCATACCCCCGGACGGTCATCTGACAGCCTGGCGTATCGCGTTTTTGTGCGTCTTTTTTCTATCACTCATTGCGGAGTCTGACATGGAATTTCTGATGGACCCTTCAATCTGGGTCGGTTTACTGACACTTGTCGTGCTGGAAATCGTTCTGGGCATCGACAACCTGGTATTTATTGCGATTCTTGCCGATAAACTGCCGCCGAAACAGCGTGATAAAGCCCGTATCATCGGCCTTTCACTGGCGCTGATCATGCGTTTAGGCTTGCTGTCGCTGATCTCATGGATGGTCAAACTGACCACACCGCTGTTCAGTATTGCGCAGTTCAGCTTCTCAGGCCGTGATCTGATCTTACTGGTCGGGGGGATATTCCTGCTGTTCAAAGCCACCACCGAACTGCACGAACGGCTGGAAGGGCATGATGAGCATGGCGCACCGAACCGCGGCTACGCCAGTTTCTGGGCCGTCGTGGCGCAGATTGTGGTGCTGGACGCCGTCTTCTCTCTCGATGCAGTGATCACCGCCGTCGGCATGGTGAACAACCTGGCTGTCATGATGACCGCCGTGGTGATTGCCATGGGCGTGATGCTGCTGGCGTCGAAATCGCTGACGCGGTTTGTGAACAATCATCCGACCGTGGTAGTGCTGTGTCTCAGTTTCCTGCTGATGATTGGTCTGAGCCTGATCGCGGAAGGTTTCGGTTTCCACATTCCGAAAGGCTATCTGTACGCGGCGATTGGCTTCTCGATTCTGATTGAATTGTTCAACCAGATTGCGCGCCGTAATTTCCTGAAAAGTCAGTCCAGCCGTCCGATGCGTGAGCGTACCGCCGAGGCGATTCAGCGACTGATGGGCGGGAAACGCCAGAATGAGCATGAAGATGAACCTGCGGGCGTGGTATTGCCTGCCGGTGAAACCTTCGCAGAAGAAGAACGTCACATGATCACCGGGGTGCTGACGCTGGCCTCACGTTCACTTCGCAGCATCATGACGCCGCGCACCGAGATTTCGTGGGTCGACTGTGAAAAGTCTCCGGCAGAAATCCGCAGTCAGCTGCTGGATACGCCGCACAGCCTGTTCCCGATCTGCCGTCATTCGCTGGATGATGTGATCGGCGTGGTACGGGCGAAAGATCTGCTGGTAGCGCTGGAAATGGGTGAAAGCATTGTGGCGTTTGCTGAAAAAACGCCGCCGATTGTGGTGCCGGAAACCATGGATGTCATCAACCTGCTGGCGGTTCTGCGCAAGGCGAAAGGCCGTCTGGTGGTGGTCAGCAATGAGTTTGGTGTGATTCAGGGGCTGGTGACGCCGCTGGACGTTCTGGAAGCCATCGCAGGGGAATTCCCTGACGAAGATGAAACGCCGGACGTTGTGGCGGATGGCGATGCATGGATTGCCAAAGGCGGGACCGATTTACACCTGTTGCAGCAAATCCTCGACGTCAAAACGCTGGTCAATCCTGACGACGATTTTGCCTCACTTGCCGGCCTGTTGCTGTCAAAATCAGGTCAGATGCCGGTTGCGGGCGAAGTGATCGAGATGGCGTCGCTGCACTTTGAGATCCTGGATGTGTCGGAATACCGCATTGAGCGCGTGCGCATTACGCGGATGAAGTCAGAAAACGAATGGGATGAAGACCAGTAACGGGGCTTTATTTCGGTATGTAAAACGGCGACTTCGGTCGCCGTTTTTTATGGTCGTTTGCAGGGTTGAGGGAAAGCCGGTTTCCTGCCATCAGGCCAGATCCGGATTATCCTGCAACGGCATATTCTGGGTGGATTTCTTATAACGCTCCAGCCAGATCGGGAACACTTCGATGGGCATCGGACGGGCAAAATAATAGCCCTGCAAGGAATCGACCTTGCGTTTACGCAGATAATCCACCTGTTCGCGGGTTTCCACCCCTTCGGCAATCAGCTTCAGATTGAGGCGCTGCGCCAGCGTGATGATCGTATCCGTCACCGTCGCGTTGATGGCATCGGTACCAATCGACGCGGTAAAGGCCTGGTCAATTTTCAGCACGTCCGGATTCAGCGTCTTGAGATAACTCAGCGAACTGTGGCCGGTACCGAAATCGTCAATGGCCAGCAGAATGCCCATTTCTTTTAGCTGTGCAATCTCTGCCGCCCGCAACTCCTGCAAACGGGTCCGCTCGGTCAGCTCCAGCATCAGGGAAACCGAAGGCTGCGCTGGCAGCCAGAGCTGGCGAATATCGTCCACGATTTCCATATTATTAAAGTGCTGTGCCGCGACATTAATACTGACATAGAAACCCGGTGTGGCCGGAAAGACGGCCAGATTCTCGGCAACGGTTCTGATGAGATAGCGCGTCAACGAGATGATCAAGCCATGTTGTTCCGCGAGCGGAATAAACACATCCGGCGAGACCCATTCCTGACGGCGGTTTTTCCAGCGCATCAGCGTTTCCACACCGATGCAGCGGCCATCCGTGCTGTTAATGATCGGCTGGCAATAGACTTTAAATTCGCGGTGTGAAATACCGTGGCTGATCGGGTAGGCCAGACTGATACGGCTTCCCGAAAGCAGATACACCGCCGTAGCGGTCAGCAGACTGATCAGAAGCGACAGCGGCAGGTGTGAAAGCAGTTCTCCCCAGGCCAGCGTGCTGGCTTCTTCGCCGTAAATGGACACGGAAAAATCATATTTCTTCGATTGCGCACTCAGCAGCGGCGGTTGCGGCAGGGCGCTGTTGGTGACGATGGTATTTTTACCGTACTCGAGATTTTGCTTGCCGACATTTAACACAATGTGACTGGCGTAAGGTGGCTGGGGTTCGAGCAGGAAATTCGACAAAATCCCGATGTTATAAACAAACAGTTCACCGTTGAGGTTATCCGGCGTAGTCGGCTGCCAGAGCACCAGCGTCGGCGTGTCCACGCGGCTCCATTTGGACGCGCGAAGTTCAAGCTGGGTTTTACCCTGCGCCAGAGAAGGCAGGGTTTTACTGAAGCTCAGATCCAGCGTACCCACCAGGCTGGAACAGATGATTTTGCCGTCACTGACCAGGCTGATGGAACGCAACGTCTGCATGCGTGCGACGGTCTGCTGCATCACGGGTTGCAACGCCGCACAGCTGAGGGTTTGATCGACAGGAAGGGTTCTTCCCGCCGGGGAAGCAGGCTCAAGCAACTTTTCTAATTTTTCAACGGTGTGAATTGCCACGCGTTGTTGGTCTTCGGCAATGACCTGAGCTTGTTCGTAAATACGAATGCCAAGGGTCAGAAGCAGCGTACATATCCCCATTGCACTGGCGAGCGCAATGCGATAGTAGCGATACTTCGCCAGTCCGGTCTGGGAGAACAGCATCGTTCTAATCCTTTTATCCCGTATTAATGCAGGTCAAAATTATTATTTTTAAGGGGTTACCGGTGCGTGACAGCCATTAAATTATTATTGAGATTAGCTGTAAAA
The DNA here is from genome assembly GCF_021276285.1 of Rahnella victoriana. NCBI lineage: Bacteria > Pseudomonadati > Pseudomonadota > Gammaproteobacteria > Enterobacterales > Yersiniaceae > Rahnella > Rahnella victoriana. Next base: position 45,804 of record NZ_CP089919.1, on the reverse strand, counting down.
CGCAGGGCGCTCTGAACGGGAAAAATCAGGCGGAAATCAGCATGCCGTACGTGCAGGGTAGAAAGCAAGTGTCACAACTATTATATCTTGATAATACAACAGGTTGTTGTTAGCGAAGGTTTTATTGCTGCCTGCTTCCCCCGTAATGGTATTTCCTGCGGTGGAGCGGTTAAAAAACACGCACCCTGATGCACCGCAGGAAAGCGACAAAATCAGTCGCACTGAACCTTGATTGCCAGACCACCGCGTGAGGTTTCACGGTATTTAGCGTTCATGTCTTTACCGGTTTCGTACATCGTCTCAATGACTTTATCCAGTGACACTCTTGGCTCGCTGGTGCGGCGTAACGCCATACGGGCGGCGTTAATGGCTTTCACTGACGCAATGGCATTGCGTTCGATGCATGGCACCTGAACCTGTCCGGCGACCGGGTCGCAGGTTAAACCCAGATTGTGTTCCATACCAATTTCAGCCGCGACGCAGACTTGCTCCGGGCTTCCGCCCAGCAGTTCCGTCAGACCCGCCGCCGCCATCGAACAGGCCACACCGACTTCGCCCTGACAACCGACTTCCGCACCGGAAATAGAGGCGTTCATTTTATACAGAATACCGATCGCGCCGGAGGTCAGGAAGTAACGCAGATAAATGTCCGGGCTGACCGACTGAATAAACTGATCGTAATAGGCCAGAACCGCCGGAACAATGCCGCACGCCCCGTTGGTTGGCGCGGTGACCACACGTCCGCCTGCGGCATTCTCTTCGTTAACTGCCAGCGCAAACATATTCACCCAGTCGATGACGTTCATCGGGTCGCTGGACAGTTTATCATTTGACACCAGCATCCGCCGCAGGGCAGAAGCACGACGCGGCACCCGCAGCGGACCCGGCAACACACCTTCGGTATTCAGGCCGCGATCGATACACGCCTGCATGGTGTGCCAGATCTTCTCGAAATACTGCTCGATGTCCTGTTTGCTGTGCTGAGCCAGCTCGTTTTTCATTACCAGACCGGATAATGACAGCCCGGTTTCCTTACATTTTGCCAGCATTTCACTGGCCGAATTAAAGCTGTACGGCACGGTCACTTCGTCGAGTACCGGCTGGCCGAAATGCTCGTCATCAACAATAAAACCGCCGCCGACAGAGTAATACGTCTTGCTGTAAATCATCTTGTCGCCCGCGAAGGCGTGGATTTGCATGGCGTTCTCGTGACGCGGCAAATTCTCCCCGCGAAATACCATGCCGGTATCGCGTGGGAAATCGACTTCGTGCTGAGTTGTGCCCAGCGGCAGGCGCTCACGTTGCTCAACGTCGCGGATAAAATGGGGAATGCCGTCAATGTCGACGGTGTCTGGCTGGTTACCCGCCAGGCCTAAAATAATGGCGATATCTGTGTGGTGGCCTTTGCCTGTCAGGGACAAAGAACCAAAAACGTCCACGGCGACACGCGTAACGGCAGGCATCATGCCCTTTTCCAGCAGGTCATCAGCGAACTGTTTCCCTGCTTTCATCGGGCCCAAAGTATGGGAACTGGAAGGGCCAATCCCGACCTTGAACATGTCGAAAACGCTAATCACGTCGAATACTCCTGTAATAGATTGCGGCAGGGAACGGGATCCCTGACTTCCATCAATGAACACAGCAGAGGTTGTCCTTATGGACGGGTCTCTTGTTCTTATGGACAGACTTATAGTTTAAAAGGGCTGAGAGGCAAAAGTTTCATTTTTCGCATGAAATAAACTTATTTGATGCAAAAGTGTGATCGTAATGTAATCAGAGAGGTCAGACTTCAACCTGCCGGGCCAGCTGACGGATAATTCCTGCCGTGAGTCCCCAGACAAATTGCTGCTGATACCAGGATAAATACACCCGGTGATGTATGCCCCGGCGGTGAATATCCAGAGGATGATAACGTGCGAGATCAAAGGCTTCCTGCAACGGCATTTCGAACAGCTCGGCGACTTCATCTTCCGCCGGATGCAGCGGCACATCCACCGGTAACAGACCGACGACCGGCGTCACCTGAAAACCGCTGCTGCTGTCCTGCGGCGAAAGCGTGCCTAATACATGAACAAGCTCGGGCGGGATGGCGACCTCTTCCTGCGCTTCACGTAATGCGGTGGCAATAATCGAGGCATCGGTGGCATCCGCGGCTCCGCCCGGAAACGCCACCTGACCGGCGTGTTTACGCAACTGATCAGAACGGCGCGTCAGTAACAACGTCGGTTCGGGGCGGCAGATAATCGGGATCAACACGGCGGCATGACGGGTTCCGCGCAACGCCGGTACAGGCTGGCGCGGCTGCTGCAACTGAAAGCGCAGAATGAACGCCTCCACGGCAGGTGAGAATGTCGTTACTGGCGCAAGTTGTTCCGGCATTGTCACGGCTGGATGTCTCCTAATTCCGGCAGAATACGGGCAATCTTATCAAAAGTTTCCTGATATTCCGCCTGTTCCTGACTGTCTGCGACAATCCCGCCTCCCGCCCAGCAGTAAATTTTGCCCTGTGCGGTGAGCAAGGTGCGGATGGTAATGTTGCTGTCCATCGTGCCGCAGCAACTCAGATAAGCGATGCTGCCGCAGTAGCCGTTGCGCCGTTGCGGTTCAAGTTCTTCGATAATTTCCATCGCCCGTACTTTCGGTGCGCCGGTAATGGAACCGCCGGGGAAGCAGGCGCGCAGCAAGGCGCTGGCATGACAGGTTGGCGGCAACTGAGCGGTGATGGTGCTGACCAGATGATGGACGGCGGGAAAGGGTTCAACCACAAATAATTCCGGCACCCGCACGCTGCCGGGCGTCGCCACGCGGCCAATATCGTTACGCAGTAAATCGACAATCATCAGGTTCTCGGCGCGGTCTTTCTCCGAGGCCGCCAGACGTTCCGCCTGCCGGGCATCTTCCGCCGGATCTTCACAGCGTGGCAGCGTGCCTTTAATCGGACGGGTCTGGATCTGATGGTCCTTCAGCCAGATAAAACGCTCGGGCGAAAGGCAGAGCACGGCATTTTCCGGCAGCCGCAGGAAAGCCGAGAAGGGCGCGCGGTTGGCCTGATTCAGTCGCAGGAACGCCTGCCATTCATCGCCGCTGTAATGGGTGGAAAATCGCTGCGCCAGATTGATCTGGTAGCAGTCGCCGCTGTGAATGTATTCCTGAATCTGGCGGAATTTTGCGCCATATTCCTCGCGGCTCATATTGGCCTGCCACGGCGCACGCAGACGGAACGGAGCAGCAGAAGGCGCGTGCGGATATTGCGCCAGCCAGCGTAAACGTCCGGCGGCGTCACCGTGGCAAATCAGCGTCAGACGCTGTAAGTGGTGATCGGCAATCAGCGCCCAGTCATATATCCCCACCGCCATATCCGGCAGATCGATATCGCGTTCTGCCGTCTCAGGCAGGGTTTCGACACGGCGTCCCAGATCATAGCCAAACAGCCCCAGCGCGCCGCCCAGAAAAGGAAAATCTGGAGAGCTTTCAGCCCGCAATCCTGCCACCGCGAGTTGTTCTTCCAGCAAAGCAAAAGGCTCCTCAGCCCGCGATTCCGTCACGCCCTGGTGGTCAATCTGCGTCAGGCCGCCGCGGGTGGTCAGCGTGATCAGCGGATCGGCCACCAGAATATCGAAACGGTTATGCTGATGCTGCGCCGAACCGGAATGCAGCAACATCGCCCACGGCAGGGCGGAAAGTGGCGCGAAGCGTTCTGTTAAGGCATCGGGCTGATAAGGCAATGAATGAAAAACAACGGATTGAGCGGATTGCATGACAGGTCTGAGATTCTCTGGCGCGATGGCGTATTTTATCCGGATCCTAACACAGATCGGAGGGCCTGAAAGCAGCGCAGGCGAATTGCGCTGATAAGGCGTATACTGTGCAGCCGCGCACCGTGCGGGCTTTTATTTTCACCCAGTACAACAGGACACTCCCATGCTGACAGGTATGCCTTCATTATCGCATCATGAACAAGAACAGGCCGCCGATCGTATCCGCCAGTTAATGGAAACCGGTATGAGCAGCGGCGAAGCCATTGCGACCGTAGCAGCAGAAATCCGCGAATCGCACAAAGGCGATCGCGTCACCGTCATTTTTGATGACGAAGACGAATAAGTCGCTGACCGGGGAGGTTATTCCCCGCAAAGAAAAACCGGACCCTTTTCAGGCGTCCGGTTTTTTTTCGTCTCTTTTTCGACTCAGAACAACGAATCGCTTAGCCTTTAACAACCACCGCAGCCGCCGCCTGTTTGGCGCGTTCCACCGCGTCTTCCACGTTGTCAGCAATCGCCAGTGCTACACCCAGACGGCGTTTACCGCTGATTTCCGGCTTACCGAACAGACGGATCTGGTTGTAACCGGTCAGTGCATTTTCCAGTCCGGTAAAGGTGACGTTATTGCTGGTCAGTTCCGGCAGGATAACGGCAGAGGCGGCCGGGCCAAACTGGCGGATATTGCCCACCGGAAGACCGAGGAACGCACGCACATGCAGGGCAAACTCGGACAAATCCTGTGAAATCAGGGTCACCATGCCGGTATCGTGCGGACGTGGCGACACTTCGCTGAAGATCACCTCATCGCCGCACACAAACAGCTCAACACCGAACAGACCTTTGCCGCCGAGCGCCTTCACCACTTTTTCCGCGATGTCTTTCGCACGCTGTAACGCCAGTTCGGTCATCTGCTGTGGCTGCCAGGATTCGCGGTAATCACCGTCTTCCTGACGGTGGCCGATGGGCGCACAGAAGTGAATGCCGTCAACGGCGCTGATCGTCAGCAGGGTGATTTCAAAATCAAACTTCACCAGACCTTCCACAATCACACGTCCGCCGCCCGCACGGCCGCCTTGCTGGGCGTAATCCCACGCCGCCTGCAACTGATCGGCACCGCGGATCAGGCTCTGGCCTTTACCGGAAGAACTCATGACCGGTTTGATAATGCACGGGTAGCCGATGGTATCGATGGCCTGACGGAAAGTGTCTTCGTTATCGGCAAACTGGTATGTCGAGGTCGGCAGTTGCAGCGTCTCAGCGGCCAGACGGCGGATGCCTTCGCGGTTCATGGTCAGGCGTGTTGCTTCGGCACACGGCACCACGTTGTGGCCCTGTTTTTCCAGCTCGACCAGCATGCTGGTGGCAATGGCTTCGATTTCCGGCACGATAAAATCAGGACGTTCGCTTTCGATAACCTGTTTCAGTGCGTCGCCGTCCAGCATGTTAATAACGTGGCTGCGGTGGGCGACCTGCATCGCCGGTGCGTCGGCGTAGCGATCGACGGCGATCACTTCCAGACCAAGACGCTGGCATTCGATCGCCACTTCTTTGCCCAGCTCGCCAGAGCCTAATAACATGACGCGGGTGGCGCCGGTGCGCAGTGCAGTACCAATGGTTAACATAGCTTCGTACCCAGATCTGTGTGAGGGAAAATAGGAATTTCGGCGCGCAGTATATCTGAAATTAATGCCGACGAAAACGATTGCGCGGCATCGCCACTAAATTTACGTCGGGGAGAAAAGCCGGGTTTAGCGAATTTTTTCAGTCCGTTTTCTGCCGTTTAAGGCAGTCTGCGGGCGTCTCTGTTATCATTTACCCAAACCATGGCGTCAGACATCCTGCCGCTGCCCCGATTTTTGCCTCACATAAAGAGTTATCGCCTTGAGCACGCATTCCTTTTCCGCCCTGACATTACCCGCTGAGCAACTTTCTAACCTGAATGAACTGGGTTACACCGAAATGACCCCGATTCAGGAAGCGTCGTTGCCCGCCATCCTGCTGGGTCAGGACGTCCGCGCCAAAGCCAAAACCGGCAGCGGTAAAACCGCCGCCTTCGGTATCGGTTTGCTGAACAGCATCACCGTTTCACAGTTTGTGGCGCAGGCTCTGGTCCTGTGTCCGACCCGCGAACTGGCCGATCAGGTCAGCAAAGAATTACGCCGTCTGGCGCGTTTTACCCAGAACATCAAAATTCTCACCCTTTGCGGGGGGCAGGCTATCGGGCCTCAGCTCGAATCACTGGTGCATCCGCCGCACATTGTGGTCGGTACGCCGGGACGTATTCAGGAGCATCTGCGCAAGGGCACGCTGAAACTGGACGAGCTGAAAGTGCTGGTGCTGGATGAAGCCGACCGCATGCTGGACATGGGCTTTAGCGAAGACATCGAAGATGTGGTGAGCTATACGCCGCAAAACCGCCAGACGCTGCTGTTCTCCGCGACCTATCCGGACGGCATCGAGCGCATCAGTTCTAAATTCCAGCGTCAGCCGCTGAAAGTGGAAATCGAAGGCGAAGACGACATTGCTGATATTCAGCAGATCTTTATTGAAGCCGGTAAGCAGCAACGTTTATCCCTGCTGGCTGCGGTGCTGTATCAGCATCAGCCGACCTCCTGCGTGGTGTTCTGTAACACCAAACGCGATTGTCAGGATGTGTGTGATGACCTGAAGGCAAAAGGCATCAGTGCGCTGGCGCTGAACGGTGACCTTGAACAGCGTGACCGCGACCGCGTGCTGGTGCGTTTCTCCAACGGCAGTTGCCGTGTGCTGGTGGCGACAGACGTGGCGGCGCGTGGACTGGACATTAAACAGTTAGGTCTGGTGATCAACTACGAACTCTCTTTCGATCCGGAAGTTCACGTTCACCGCGTGGGCCGTACCGGTCGCGCAGGGACGAGCGGTCTGGCGGTCAGCCTGGTGACGCCGCAGGAAATGCCGCGTGTGACCGCGCTGGAAGATTACACCCGCCAGCGGTTTACCTGGCAGCCCGCTGCACAGGCACTGGCCGCCGCGCCGGTGGCACTGGATCCTGAAATGGCGACCCTGTGCATTGACGGTGGCCGTAAAGCCAAAATCCGTCCCGGTGATATTCTGGGCGCGCTGACCGGTGATGCCGGGCTGACCGCCGCTGAAGTCGGTAAAATCGATATGTTCCCGGTGCATGCTTATGTGGCGATCCGCCAGAAAAGCGCGAAGAAAGCACTGCAACGTTTGCAGGAAGGGAAAATCAAAGGCAAGAATTGCAAAGCCATTATCCTGCGCTGACAGATTTTCTTTTCGCTTTGCGTTGAACGTCTTATTGTTAATGTTGTGTTATTGCCTTGTTGAGGATTATATTATCTGACGCAGGTGATGACCTTATCTTGAGTAGGGATATTGTCCGGTAAGGTCAACTCAATGAACGACAAAGACAGGAAGACGAACGATGAAAAAGATAATCTTAGGCGTTGTGATGGCAGTAGCAGGAATGAGCGGACTGAGCCAGGTCGCGCACGCTGATGATGCGGAAGTCAGAACGGCCACCATCACGCCATGTTCCACGGCCACCAAAGATGATGTGGCGGCGCTGGTCAAACGTGATTTCCTGCAAAACCGCATCCCGCGCTGGGATGCGGATAAAAAAGTGCTCGGCACGTCGACACCGGTGGCCTGGGTGGTGACGGACAGCATCAGCGGTGATAACGCCCGATGGAATATCCCGCTGAAAGTGCGTGGCGATCACACCGATAAAACCTATCAGGTAAGCCTGAACTGCCAGATCGGCGAAATCAGCTACAGCGCACCGGTATAAACGTCCGACGGCGTCCGTTATCCCTTAGCGGACGCATTATTTCCCCGCATTGACGTCTCTTGGTTTCCCTGCCTAAACCTGTCACTCTTGTCACACCGCAAAGAGGACAAAGAGATCCCGAGATGATGACACCTCCAAAGGCTGAAAAACGCCCGCAAACCCTGAGTGCACACGGCGATAACCGCGTCGATAATTACTACTGGCTGCGTGACGATGACCGCGCCGATCCTCAGGTTCTGGCTTATCTGACCGCTGAAAACGAATTTACCGCACAGGCCATGCAGCCACATCAGGCGCTGCGCGAAACCCTGTACGGCGAAATGGTCGCGCGTATCGCGCAGCAGGATCATTCCGTTCCTTACGTGAAGCATGGCTACCGCTATCAGACCCGCTATGAGCCGGGCAACGAATACGCCATCTATCTGCGCCAGCCAGCCGCTGAACAGGAGCACTGGAGCACGCTGATTGACGGTAATGAACGCGCCAAAGACAGTGAGTTTTACACGCTGGGCGGTCTGGATATCAGCCCGGATAATCAGCTAATGGCCGTGGCGGAAGATTTTCTTTCCCGCCGTCAGTATGACATTCGCATTAAAAAACTCGATGACGACACCTGGACTGACGATCTGCTGAAAAACACCTCCGGCAGCAGCGAATGGGCCAACGATTCGCAGACGCTGTATTACGTGCGCAAACACAAGAAAACCCTGCTGCCGTATCAGGTTTATCGTCACGTAGTCGGCACCGATCCGAAAACCGACAAGCTGGTGTATGAAGAGAAAGACGACACGTTTTACGTCGGGCTGGATAAAACTACGTCAGAAAAATACATCCTGATCCATCTCGACAGCACCACGACGTCGGAGATCCTGCTGCTGGATGCCGATGATCCGCAGGCCACACCGCAGGTGTTTCTCTCGCGTCGTAAAGACCATGAATATGCCCTCGATCATTACCTCGGGCATTTCTATATTCGCTCCAATAAAGACGGTAAAAACTTCGGCCTGTACAAAGGAGAGAATGGCACGGAAGCCAGCTGGCAGACGCTGATTGCACCGCGAATCGAAGTGATGCTCGAAGGTTTTAGTCTGTTCCGTGACTGGCTGGTGGTGGAAGAACGCCATCAGGGACTGACGCAGTTGCGCCAGATCCACTGGAAAACCGGTGAGGAAAAATCGCTGGCCTTTGATGACCCGACTTACACCACCTGGCTGGCCTACAACCCGGAACCGGATACCGCATTGCTGCGCTATGGGTACTCCTCCATGACCATGCCGAGCACGCTGTTTGAACTCGATCTGGATACCCATGACCGTACGTTGCTCAAACAGCAGGAAGTGAAAGATTTTGATGCGGCCAATTACCGCAGTGAACGTGTCTGGGTGACGGCACGCGATGGCGTGAAAGTGCCGGTGTCACTGGTCTACCGTCGCGAACTGTTTAAACCGAATGAAAATCCGTTGCTGGTGTACGGTTACGGTTCCTACGGCAGCAGTATGGATCCGGCATTCAGCGGCAGCCGTCTGAGTTTACTCGACCGGGGTTTTGTCTTTGCGCTGGCGCATATCCGCGGCGGGGCAGAATTAGGTCAGCAATGGTATGACGATGGCAAACTGTTCAATAAACTCAATACGTTCCATGATTTTATCGACGTGACCAAAGAACTGGTTGCCGAAGGCTATGGCGATAGCGGACAGGTGTATGCCATGGGCGGCAGTGCAGGTGGTTTGCTGATGGGGGCGATCATTAATCAGGCGCCGGAGCTGTATCACGGCATTGTGGCGCAGGTGCCGTTTGTTGACGTGGTGACCACCATGCTTGATGAATCTATTCCCCTGACCACCGGGGAATACGACGAGTGGGGCAATCCGAACGACAAAGCCTTTTACGATTACATGCTGCAATACAGCCCGTACGATCAGGTGCGTGCGCAGGCTTACCCGCATATGCTGGTGACCACCGGTCTGCATGATTCGCAGGTGCAATACTGGGAACCGGCCAAATGGGTGGCGAAATTACGTGAGCTGAAAACTAACGATAACCAGTTGCTGATGCATACCGATATGGATTCCGGCCACGGTGGCAAATCCGGTCGTTTCAAAGCCTACGAAGATATCGCGCTGGAATATGCCTTTGTGCTGGCGCTGGCGACGAAAAGCTGAGTATCAGGCTCTTCCCCTGAATCATTCGAATGGCAGGCGGCAACAGAGCGAATCCCGATGAGCTGACAGAGGTCAGTGATTCGGGTGAGTCAACGCAGCCAATGCCCTATGATGTGAAGTATGACGGTGAAATAAAAAAACCCGCTCTCGGCGGGTTTGATCTACGAAGACCAGTGTTAAGCAGAAGCTTTCTTGGCTTTTTTATCAGCCTTTTTTTCGGCTGGTGTTTTCAATGGCTTTTTCTTCGCATTCTTTTTGCTATCCATTCCTTTACTCATAATTGCCTCTCTAAAGCGGGTGGATTGGGTTGCTCACCTATTTACTGCTTAATTCAGGTCAGTTGCAAGCACCTTCGTGTATCCCACAATACTTTACAGAGGAGTGTCATTTCACCGGCTGGCATGAGATGCAATCAAATTGCGCGATAAGTATGCGAACGGCATGCAAAACAACGGTTTTTGGAGATAACCACTTGTTGTAAGTGGGCCAATGCGCTGTTATTAAGATGTAAGCACATTTATCAATACACTGGCCGAATAGAACAGGAAATGTCATGCCAAAATTAAAAGGGTTATATCCGCCCCGGGAAGCGTATGCCAGCGGCATGCTTGATACGGGTGACGGTCACCAAATTTACTGGGAACGCAGCGGAAATCCGGAAGGCAAGCCAGCGGTATTTCTCCACGGCGGGCCGGGCGGCGGCTGTTCATCAGTACACCGCCAGTTGTTTGATCCTAATGATTATGACGTCATGTTGTTTGATCAGCGTGGCTGCGGACGTTCGATCCCGCACGCCAGCCTTGATAACAACACGACCTGGCATCTGGTCGAGGATATCGAGCGGTTGCGTAAAATGGCCGGTGTCGATAAATGGCTGGTGTTCGGGGGTTCGTGGGGGTCAACACTGGCGCTGGCCTACGCGGAAACCCATCCGGAACATGTCAGTGAACTGGTGCTGCGCGGTATCTTCACGCTGCGTAAGCAGGAACTGACCTGGTATTATCAGGATGGCGCATCGCGCTTTTTCCCGGAGAAATGGCAACGTATTTTGTCGATTCTGTCAGAGGAAGAACGTAAAGACGTGATCGCCGCTTATCGTGCGCGCCTGACGTCGGATGATCGTGCCGTTCAGCTCGAGGCCGCGAAAATCTGGAGCCTGTGGGAAGGGGAGACCGTCACACTTCTGCCTGCGGAAGGTTCGGCCTCCTTTGGTGAGGACAATTTCGCGCTGGCGTTTGCCCGCATCGAGAATCACTACTTTACGCACATGGGCTTTCTGGAAACAGACGACCAGTTGCTGAAAAATGTGGAACGCATCCGCCATATTCCGGCGGTCATTGTTCATGGTCGCTATGATATGGCCTGTCAGGTGCAAAACGCCTGGGATCTGGCGCAGGTCTGGCCGGAAGCCGAGCTGCACATTATTGAAGGGGCGGGGCACTCATTCGACGAACCCGGCATCCTCGATCAACTGATCCGCACCAATCAGCGTTTCGCCACCCGGCGCTGACGTTTCCGGTGACTCCCGCTTACTTTTGCTTCGGCTCATAAGGCAGGCGGGAGAACTTATGTGATTCCCCGCGATAGAACATCACCCGTTCACGAAAATAGGTGCGCAGATGCGCAGGCTGTTCGCGTTCTGCCATCTCAGCGACAACCGGCATGTTGTAGCGTTCCTTAAAGGCGACCGCTGAGGCGGCCAGATCGACGTTAATACGATCCATTTCTTCTTTGCTGATTTCAGCCAGATTAATGCTCATTACTGCTTCCCGATGACCTGTTTTGCCTCATTGTACCCGAGGCCGGCGTCAGCGTGAATGTTCGCTTTTTACTTTTGCCCAGATGCAGAAACAGAGAAGAATGAAGAAGTAATTAAGAGTAAATAAGAACTATTTCCAAATGCGAAGTGATAATTATATTCAACAAGATGATGTTGACGAATATTCTAAATAAGAATGATTCTTTTTAATATGAACCTGCATGTTAATGATTATCATTGATATATATTATTGGTATTTAAAAAGTGTTTTAAATCATCACGTTAAAATTATTTGTTATTTCAAAGGATATTAATGTGAATCGGGTGTGTTTATTTTGTGTTGATGCGGGCATAATGCGGATAAATAAATCAGCCCACCTGCCTTAATTTAATTTATGGAGCCGTGCCATGCTTAAAAAAGAAATGATCGATCAGCTTAACGAACAGCTGAACCTCGAGTTTTATTCTGCCAATTTATATTTGCAGATGAGTGCATGGTGCAGCGACAAAGGCTACGAAGGTGCCGCTGCTTTCCTGAAACAGCACTCCATGGAAGAAATGGACCACATGCATCGCCTGTTCAAATACGTCAGCGATACCGGCGCTTTGCCTTTGCTGGGCGCGATTGCTGCTCCGCCGGTTTCTTTCGAATCACTGACGGATCTGTTTAAACAGACTTATGAACACGAACAGCTGATCACTCAGAAAATCAACGAACTGGCTGACCTCTCCATGACGCTGAAAGATTACTCCTCCTTCAACTTCCTGCAGTGGTATGTGGCTGAGCAGCATGAAGAAGAGACGTTGTTCAAATCCGTTCTCGATAAACTGGCGCTGGTCAGCAATACCGGTAACGGCTTGTTCTTCGTCGATAAAGACCTGAAAAACATGGTCGCACAAGCACCGGCAGGTTAATTTTCTGTTGTGTGAGCTTGCAAACAACGCAGAGTGCTTCGGCCTCTGCGTTTTTTATGTTTTTATGACAAACGTTTTCAGCGCGTTTGCGCTAAAGTGTCGGCGTTGTAAATTCATCAACAAGCAAGCCAAGGAAATATCGTGTTCAAAAAAACCACTTCTCTTTGCCGTGCCCTGGCAGTCTCAGCCGTTCTGCTGAGCGGATTTATCTCACAACAAGCCTCTGCTCACGCCCATCTGAAAACCGAAACCCCGGCTGCGGATTCCGTGCTGACCGTCAGCCCGACCGAGCTTTCTCTGGGTTTCAGTGAAGGGATCGAGCCTAATTTCAGTAAAATTACCCTGACGGATGCACAGCAAAAAACCGTGAAAACCGGCAACATGACGCTGGCCGCCAATGACAATACGCAGGCGGTGCTGCCGCTGTCCGATGCGCTGAGCGCCGGGAAATATGTGGTTTCCTGGAGCGTGGTTTCTGTTGACGGTCATAAAACACACGGTCAGTACAGCTTTACCGTTAAATAAGCCATGAGCCTGACTGCGTTATTTGTGTTGTGCCGGTTCGCGCATTTTGCGTCGCTGATGCAGATTTTCGGCCTGAGTGTGTTTTGCTCGCTGCTGACGCCCGTGGGATTCTCGGCAATCTTGCTGCGAAAAAACCAGACACTGATGATTTGCTCCGGTCTGGTCGCTGCGGTGACCTCAGTCGGTATGCTGGCGATTCAGGCCGCGCTGATGGGGAACGGCTGGAGTGATGCGCTGAACCTGAATGTGTGGCTGCTGGTATTAACCACCGCCTTTGGCGACGTCTGGCGCTGGCATTTGTTGCTGACAGCTGTCCTGCTGCTGACGCTGCTGATGGACTGGCTGCCCGCGCGCAACCTGCTGGTTTTCCTGTGCTCGCTCGGTTTACTGATGAGTCAGGCGCTGATCGGCCACGCCGCGATGCATGAAGGGACGCTCGGGTTAATACAGCGGACCAATCATGTCGTGCATTTGCTCAGCGCAGCGTATTGGTTCGGATGCCTGCTGCCGTTACTGACCTGCATGGCATATACCCGACAGCCCGCTTTGCGGCCGTATGCGATTGCCACACTGATTCGTTTTTCAGTCTGGGGACACGCCGCCGTTGCGCTGGTGATCCTCACCGGTATCATCAACACGGCCATTATTTTGCAGCGCTGGCCGACGGATATGACGTCCCTTTACCAGTGCCTTCTGGTGATCAAAGGGGTCATGGTGGGGATGATGGCAGCGGTGGCGGTGTTTAACCGCTACCGGCTGGTGCCGTTAATGGGAAAAGATCCTGACCGTGCGCAACATGCTTTTATCATGATGACCTGGCTCGAATGGGGGCTGGCGCTGGGCGTTTTACTGCTGGTGAGTGTATTCGCCACACTGGCACCGCGCTGAACGGATCATCTGAACAAGTATCAAGAATTTAATACCATCGAGGAAAAATCATGAGGAAAACACTGCTTGCCTGTGTGTTGCTGACCTTATCGGCCAGCAGCTTTGCGGCGCCCCAGCTTGAGACGATCAGCCGTTTGCAATACGGCAAAGCCTGGGCCTTTACCCGCGAAGAAGTCATGCTGCAATGCCGTCCCGGTAATGCGCTGTATGTGATCAACGACAGCACGCTGGCGCAATATCCTCTTAATGACGTCGCCAGAGAGCAGGTCAAAAACCATCAGGTTCAGGCCGTGCCGCTGGAGAAAATCTGGCTGGATGATCCGCAGAATCCGGGACAAAAAATGAGTCTCGCGCCATTTATTGCCAAAGCGCAGTCGCTCTGTTGAGTCGCCGTGCAGCCGATAAATGACTGATGTTAACCCCATGTTTTGCGTATGTTGTCACACAATGAAAATAATACATCATTGTTATTATCACTATGTTTCAAACTGGGTGGAAATTAGTCATGCGTCGTCTACTCTTTAAGTTGTACGGCTTAACCGCCTGCATTAATGCCAACTTTTAGCGCACGGCTCTCTCCCAAGAGCCATTTCCCTAGACCGAATATAGGAATCGTATTCGGTCTTTTTTTTGCCTGTTTTTCAAATCAACCACTTATAGCAAAAACAATAAGTTAGGCTATTTCCACTTACCCTCAATGTTACTCATTTGAATTCTCCATCGCCATTTTATCGCCACTGATTTGAGCCAGCGGATTCAGGTGGATAGCGTCTTCAAGGTGATCCGGAGCGAAGTGCGCGTAACGCATAGTGACCCGGATATCTGAGTGCCCGAGGATTCGCTGCAGCACGATGATGTTGCCACCGGCCATCATGAAATGACTGGCGAACGTATGCCGGAGAACGTGCGTCATCTGACCTTCCGGCAGCTCAATGCCGGCCAGCCTGATCACCCGATAAAACTGCTTATAGCAGGGCGAGAAGGGCGCGCCTTTACGGGCGATCAGTTCGTCATAGAGGAAGCGGGCGAGGGGAACGGTACGGTTCTTTTTACCTTTGGTATTGATGAAGGTGAGTTTATAAGGGGAAATCTGCGAGCTTTTGATTTTTGCCGCCTCGTTCCAGCGTGCGCCGGTCGAAAGGCAGACTTTAACGATAAGCGTTAATTCGTCATTTCCATGCTGCTCACAAGCTGCCATGAGCAACAGAATTTGTTCCTGAGTCAGCCATGCCATTTCACGTTCCGGCTGGTCGAACTCGCGGATATTTTCTAGCGGGTTAGGTAACGACCATTCCCCCAGGCGTTTCAGCTCATTGAACACCGCCCGTAAAAAAGCATGTTCACAGTTCACCGTACCTGTTGAAACTTTACGGGTCGCCAGACTGGTACTGTAGCCGTTATCAATTTCACCGCGCAGGCGCTGATCACGATAGTGTGCCCAGTCTTTCGGTGTGATCATGCTGGCTATCGGGTCACCCATTCCCGCGCTGATAATCCTTAGTTTGCCCAGACGTCCCTTTTTATCATTCAGAGAGCAGCCGTGCAGGCTGTACCAGAGTTCGACCAGTTCGCTCAGCTTCCGCCGATCTTCCTTTTCACCAAGCCAGGGTTTGTTCTTTGCCTGATCCATGGTGTAAGTCTCAAAGGCTAAGGCTTCCCCCTTGGAATCAAACTGCCTGCGGCACCGCTTACCTTCGCGCCCGAACGGGTAGCATTCACATAACCATTTGCCGGTAGACAGCTTTCTAACACTCATCACATTCTCCTTTTTGAGAAAGTGAATTTTACTGTATATAAAACCAGTGTAAATGTTTGATTTCGTCAGTCGTATACATGTAATAGGATTAATTCACTGAATCTATAAAAGTAAAAACCCGCTTTCGCGGGCTACGTCTCAATGCATTTGCAACGACTGCTGGCTATGTTTATCCGGATGCAACATAACAGCATGAACTGTTCCTGGCTCGACAATAATGTCCGCGATCGATTCATGAGTTTTAAACGTGCAACTGCAATTGATATTCTGACATTGGTGATAACGTTCTTTAGTATTGATGCTCAGATAACGGCTGGAACGTGCGTGTGCTGCGTGTTGGCATTTCGGGCAGTGCATCATAATAATCACCATGCAATCATTTGAATCAGATGCGGTCATTGTATGTTATCGCGTTCAGCATACATCTTAAATTACAGTGATTTACACTATTCAAAACTTTGGTAATTCAAGAGAACTCAATTAAATCAAAAGGGGAGTTATGCTGTCCGGATTGAATCACCTCACTCTCGCGGTCAGTCATTTACCGCGCAGTTTTAGTTTCTATGTGGATGTTCTTGGTTTTACACCTCGTGCTAAATGGGCGAGAGGGGCTTACCTGTCACTTGGTGACCTGTGGTTATGTTTATCCTTAGACACTCTCATTGACCCTAAGACGGATTACACTCATTACGCCTTTACTATCGAATCAGCCGACATGCCGTCATTTCGAGAGAAAATACAGCATGCCGGTGCTATCGAGTGGAAAAGCAATAAAAGTGAAGGGGAGTCAATTTACTTTCTCGATCCGGATGGCCATCAGTTAGAAGTTCATTGTGGAGATCTTGAAAGCCGGCTCCGTTCCTGCAAAGAAAGCCCATATGATGAAATGGAATTCTTCTGATGTGAGTGGCTTAGGTTAGCTGTTTTCCGTCGCCTCATAACTCACATCCGACAGCAATACCTCCAGATTCAACGTCGTCACAAAGCCACTGCCGCCCAGGCTGTGCGTCACCTTACTGATTATCCACGGCTGCGCGTCGATCAAGGATTTAAAGCCGGACACCGCCACCGGCGTCTCAGGAAATAAGTCAGCCCGCCCGCGAGCCAGAGAGATCGAGAACTCTGCGACACCACGCTGGAGTTTATCCCATTTCGCCTGGGCTGCCCGCATGGCGGCCTTTTGCGTGGCGTAGATGGTGGTTAGGGTAAACACGTTTTCATCGCTGCCCGCCAGATAATCCCCTTCCTTCGCCTCCGGCGTTTTCTGCACCTTCGCGCTGGTTTTCTTTGCCTTCGGATGTTGCAGGGCGCGCAGGTACTGCACTTTCTTTTTCCGCTGAACCTTCACCTTTTTCGGCTTCGGGTCTTTGGTATGCAACCAGCTTGCCGATACGCCGGTATAGGCTCCTCGGTCAGCAATATTGAACGTGTGCCCGTCGCCGTCGCTGCGCACAATGGTCATCTGCGGGATGGGCTTTCCGCTGGCCGTCTTTGCCGCGCCTGGTTTGATAAACAGCAGATTGCCCGCCTTGATGGCGACAACCGCGCCGTTCAGCTCCGCCAGACGGGTGATAAATTTCGCGTCCGTTTCCTGAGTCTGGTCGATGTGTGTGACCGGCACGCCTTTGAACGGTTCAGCAAGGGCGGGTTTAAGGTTATTGCGTGCCGCCACGGCGGACACCACCGCCTCCAGCGTGGTGTCGTGATAAGAGATATCGCGGCGGGAATTGAGGCTGCCGCGATAGTCCGCGCTGCGGGCGCGAATGGTCAGCGTGTCCGGCGTGCCGCGATGCTCCACCTCATCCACGGTAAAGTCGCCTTTGTTCGTCAGTGCCTGGCCTTTCCAGCCGAGCGCGATATTGACCACCGCGCCGCGTGGCGGCATCTCCAGCAGGCCGTCGGTGTCGCTCAGTTCGATGTCGAGCTGGTCAGCCTCAAAGCCACGGTTATCCGTGAGCGTCAGCGAGATCAGCCGGTTGCTGACGTCCTGCGTGATGTCCTTCCCACCGACGGTCACCGTGAAGTCCGGCGCAAACTGCGCACCGGCACCGATGGTCATATCCGTAATCACAGCAGACCTCCCAGCTGGCCGGTTAAACCACCGGCCTGATCCAGAAGCCCGTCGGCCTGCGCTTTCATGTCGCCGAACATCGCCGCCTGGGATTCATCCACGCGGGTCAGCGTCAGCGTGAACTCGATCCGGCGGGCGGCACCGTTGGAAAAATGCTCCGTATGGGTTTCGCTGACGCTGTTCACCACGAACATCCCGTAAATGGTGCCGCTGCCTTCCAGTAGCGGCCACGCCTTCCCCTCGTCAGCCATCAGGTTCAGTGCCATCATCGACAGCCTTCCGCCGGTGATTTCCGGCATCAGGACGCCGGACAGGGTAATTTTCTCCTCATTCACGCCGAGGAACTGCGGCAGCGGTCGCAGGCCGACGCGGTTATTCGCAGGCCAGCGGTAATCAACGTCGCGCTGCAAACTTTGGTAGGGGACGGTCTGCAACTGAAACACAAACAGCCCGAGCGTTAACATCATGCGGACATCTCCTTAATCGTTATCCATGCGGGAACGTTGTTGTGCGGCGCGGGCGCGGTCACGGGCTTCCAGTTCGGCGCGGATCTGTTTGCTGGCATCCGCACCGCCCAGGGCATTCCCCGCTGAAATCTGGTAGGTGTGGGTGCTGCGGTCAACATAACTGCTGCCGCCACCGGCGGACACCGGCACATATGCCCCGCCGAGGGCATTACCTGGCGGCAGCGTTAGCGGATCCTGTCCTGCACCGGCGGCGTTATGCGCTTTGCTGGCGTTCTTATCCAGATCAGCCGATTCATCCTTGATGATGCCGAGCTTCTCCAGCAGCCAGTCCACCCCCGAACGCAGTTTGTTGAACGCCTGCAGCGGCGCGGTCAGCGCGTTGGCAATCGCCTGCCCGAACATCACGCCGGTATCCTTGCAGTTATTCAGCGTTTCCTGGGTGGATTTCACCGGTTCAATCAGGTCTTTGAACCACTGCCAGAGCATTTTCAGTTTGTCCCCAAGCCAGTCAAACACTGGCTTAAGCGGCGAAAACATCTCTTTTACCGGCGCGAACGCAATCCCCAGTCCTTCGATCACGCCCGCAAAGAAGGCGCTGATCGGCTCCCAGTATTTCCGGATAAGCAGCGCACCGGCGACAATGGCGACACCGACGGCAACAATCGGCCATGTCAGCCCACCGATCACCGTCGCAATCGCTCCGCCCACCGTGCCGAGGATGGTCCAGAGCATCCCCGCAGCGGCGACGATCAGATTAATCCCGCTGATAACGGGACCGGCCACCAGACCAAACACGCCGAGCGCACCGATAATCAGCAGCGCACCGCCCGCGATTTTGCCGAGTGTGGCCGCCAGAGCTTTATTGTTCACCACCCACTTATCCAGTTTCAGCACGTAGCCGGTAGCGGTCTGTACCAGTTTGCGCAGTGCTGAATCCTGCTGGTCAAACAGGTCAGTTCCGACCGCTTCATAGGCGGACTGAAATTCCTTAAAGTCGCCGCCGAGGTTGTCCTGCATCACCGCCACCAGCGCCTCGGTTTTCCCGTCCGAGGTTTTCAGCGCCTGGCTGAGCTGGTCGAGCTTGCCGGATGAAGCATCCCCCATCAGCACCGCCGCCGCCGAGCTGGCTTCCTCGCCAAAGATGGCTTTCATGTACTGCGCACGCTGCGACGAACCGAGCTTGTTTTTCTCAAAGCTCTTTTGCATTTCTTTCAGAATGGTAAACAGCGGGCGCATGTTGCCTTTGCTGTCCGCCGTTTTCACTTTCAGTTCGCCGAGCGCGGCGGCGGCGGTGCCCGTCGGTGCCTGCAAACGGGTAATGACCGCACGGGCACCTGTGCCTGCCATTGAGCCGGTGATTTTGGCATCCGCCAGGGCGGCGGCCATCGCGGCGGTTTCCTCGACGCTGATACCGGCCTGTTTCGCCACCGGCGCGGCATAGGTCATGGTGTCAGACAGCCCTTCAAAGGTGGCCGCCGACTTATTCATGGCCGTTGAAAGCACGTCGCCGATGTGTGACACGGTGTCATTGGTCATGCCGAACGCGGACTTCACGCCCATCAGCAGGGTGGCGTTCTCCTCCATGGTGCGCTTGTTTGCCAGGGACAAATTCAGGATGGTCGGCGTCGCCGCCAGAATGCCGTCCTTGTCCGCGCCGGATTTGGCGACAATGATTTGCGCGGCGGCGGCATCATCCGCAGAGGCAGCGGTGTTGTCGCCGAGCTGCCGCGCCTGGGTGCGCAGCGCCGCCATATCGGCGGAGTCTTTCGCCAGGCCGAGCGTCGCCTGCAACTCAGAGTTTTTCAGCGCAAAGTCAAAGCCGGGTTTGAGCATACCGACACCGGCCACCGTGCCCGCCGTCGCAATTCCGACACCGGCGGCACCTGCGCCGGTCACGCTTCCGGCGAACTGTTTACCGGCCTGATACCGGCCTTTCACCGCGTTGAGTTTGGCCTGCTGCGTGCTGACCCGTGCCAGAGATTCACGCTGCCGGTTGAGCTGGGCGGTGGTTTCGCTGATGGAGGTTTTCAGGCGGCGTTCTGATTCAGACAGCGTGCGCGTGCTGATGCCCGCCTGGCTGAGTTCCGTGCGCTGACGCTGCACCGACTGGCGCAGGCCGTTGAACTGGGTCTGCAACTGCGCGGCGGTGCGCTTCGCGGACTCCATGGCCTGCGCCTGTGCGCGGGTCGGGCTGGCGGTGTTTCTGAACTGAATCGCCAGCGCCGCCGCTTCCGCTTTGGCGTCTTTGAGTTTTTGACCGGTGACGGCAAGCTGTGCGCTGGATTTACGGAAGCCGTCAATTTTCCCGGCCTGCGCGTTCAGGTCTCTGAGGCGGGTCTGTGAGGTTTTAATCTCTCCGGCCAGCGCCTTACTGGCGTTCTGCACTGCTTTAAACGGGCGGGTCGCCTGGTCAACCGCCTTTAACAGCACCTCTACTTTTAAGTTACTCACTGTCGGTGGCTCCGCTGCGCTGCATGGCCTTATGACGCCACACCAGCAGCTCGGTCAGCGTCATCGGGTTCAGTTCTGACGGCGGCCAGTGAAAGATCACCGCGACATCCGCCATCAGGTCATCAACGGTCAGTGCCGCAGGAATGTTTACTGTTCCGACTTCGGCGATAAAAAACTAATCACCTTACCGGCCATCGCAATCAGGTCGGGCAGGTTCAGGCTTTTGCAGTCCTGGGCGGTGAGGTTCGGCACGGTGATACGCGGCAGGATCACGGTCAGCGCGTCAACGTCGGCATTCGCCAGCGCCGCCAGTCCAATTCCGCGCAGGTGTCCGGCGTTAGGTTTGATGATTTCAATCTGGCCGATCAGGGTGTCGCCGCGCTTGATCGGTTCTTCCAGGATAACGATGTTTTCATTGTGTTCTGACATAGCGGTGTCTCTTATTCAAAGGTGAGGTTTTGCGCCGGAATCCGGCGCAGTTAAGGGTTACAGGCCGATCTTTTTGCGGTGCTCCGCCACGCGGTCAACGCCGCCGACGATTTCCACCATGTTCACGGTATCGACTTCAATCACGTCTTTGCCGTCAATCGTGAGTTTGAAATAGGTGCACTGGGTGGTGATTTTGGTTTCCGTGTCCTCACCCTGTTTGTACTCGCCGAAATCCATTTCCTTGTGGCGGCCGCGCAGGGTGACTTCCACGGCGGAGATTTCGCCGGTGTCGTCCCGCTGGAAGGAACCGGCAAAGCGCAGCGGCACGGCGTCCACCGCGCCCCACTGCTGCAACACCAGTTCATCCAGTCCGCCCACCGTCCATTCAAAGGTCAGCGCGTCGTCGTCCAGGCCGAAATCAATGGAGGCGGAGCCGGTCATGCCGCCGCCGCGATAGTTCTCCAGCTTGCGGGTCAGTTTCGGCAGCGTCAGCCCGCTGACCATGCCGAGATAGCTGTTACCGTCGTTAAACAGGTTCAGGTATTTGAGTTTTTTAGGCAGTGCCATGTTTTAGCGCCTCTTAGCTGTTAACGGAGGTGGCGAACGTCGCCAGATACTGATCGGTGATGCGCTGACGCAGGGTTAAATCTTCCAGCGGCGGCACCGGCGTATAGTCGTAATCAATGAACAGCTTGCCCGCTTTCAGGGTGTCAACGGTGTTCGCTTCGGGGTCATACCAGCAATTGCCATCAATGATCAGACCGGCAGTCTTCATTTCGCGCAGCTTGGCGTTAATGCCCGCGATCATGTCCTTGATAAGCGTCGGGGTCATTGGCCTGTCCATCGCCCACAGGTGCGCTTCTGCCATGGTGTCCGCCAGCACCTGTGCGGTGCGGGTGTAGCTCTCAAACAGGTACAGCGGATCGTCAGAGCAGGTGCGCTGCCCCCAAAACTTAAAGCCGTCTTTGCGGATAAGGGTGGTGACACACGCCTGGTTCAGCAGGTCGGCATCGGTGCCGGTGGTTTGCAAATCCCAGTACACGCTGGCAGACAGGCCGGTCACGCCGTTGATGCCGACGTTTGACAGGGTTTTATGCCAGCCGGTATCCGCGTCGATTTTGGCACGCAGGCCGAGGGCGTAAGCCGTGGCGGGGGCGATGTCGCTGGCATTGGTGGTGGTGTTCCAGGCCACGAAATCAGGCCAGACAACCATCAGCTCACGCTGGCTGAAATTGTCGCGGTACTTGATGGCATCGGACACGGTTTTACATCCCCAGGCGCTGACGTAGCCAAAGGCGCGCAGCTGCTGACAGACAGCGGCGAGCGCTGTGGCGACTTCCAGATTATCCAGACCCGGCACGCCGAGAATGCGCGGCTTCACGCCGAGTTCGGTTTGCGCCGACAGCAGGGCTTTCATGCCGGTATACATGCCGGTGGCATCGGTGCCGCCGATGATGTTGGAGGTGGTTTCCGCGTCGTCTTCGCCTTCTGCGACGCGCACGACGACGACAACGGGTTTCGCCTGGTTGGCAATTGCCATCAGGGACTGATACAGCGTGCCTTCTTTGCCCGCCTTTCCGGCGGCGGTCAGCACATTGGTGATAAGTACCGGCGTATCCAGCGGGAACGTCGCCGCGTCGGCATCCTCGCCGGTGCAGACCATCCCGATGATGGCGGTGGAAACGGTGGAGATAACGCGGGTGCCGTCGTTGATTTCAACAACGCGCACACCGTGATGATAATCAGCCATGGTGTTTTTCCTGTGATTGGGGTGAGGTCAATCATCGCGTGTTGTGTCCGCGCAGGCACGGCGGGAGGGATGTCTGAGGAATGGCACAACGGGGCGGTGCCCGAGACAAAAAAGCCCCTTGCGGGGCAATAGTCAGGGGTAATCAGGCGGGAATTTCAGGCCAATCGATATCCGGCGCAGCGGATAAATCCAGCCGGTTCAGCGCGATGCGGTATTTTTTCCACGCATTCAGTAACGCCGTTTCCGCGTCGGTGGCCTCCCGATATCCACGGCGTCCTGTAAAGGTGCCATAGCCTCACCGGCGGCATTCATCAGCGTGCTTTGCTGACGTTCCGCGCTGGCACGCAGTTCCATGAGAGTGAGTGCAGGCGGATCAATCAATACCGGCCGCCCGTCAGCGTCGGAGGAAATGCTTTTCCCCACGCTTTGCCCTGCCAGCAAGGACTGATATGTTGCGTCGGTGATGTTAATCGCATCCTCCGGCCAGCTCTTTACCTCGTCATAAAGGGCTTTAATATCGGGGTCGTAAAATCCATTAGTTGTCGCGCTATAAAACATGATTAATACCCTATGGCGAAATAGCTACACGATGTCCCGTTTGTTTCGGGATAAAATACGGCTTGCGTTGTTGATGATGGAGCCGCGCCAAATGACCGGTGATCAGTGCCGATATCCGTGGCGATGACTCTTACACATGCTGTCGGGAAAGCGATCGGGAAGGTTAATTTTGTGCCGCTGGCAGCAATCGCGCCGCCACCCCACTGGAAAATCATGCCCGTGGTAGCGTCTTTGAACCAACCGGTTGCCGCTTTACTGGCCGTATTTTTCAGGCTGTAACGCTCATCAAAGTTCGTATAGTTTGAAGGCGTCACCGTACCAGTGATGGCTAACGGTGCGTTGATTTTGGCCGTGTCACCCAGATCGAAAGAAGTGCCCGTTACATAATTATTTAACTGAACGTTATCATTGCTTCCCGAGCCAGAACCCACATACCAGCGCAGCGTCCCGTCCTTTTTTTCACCGCGCAGCACCAGCGCCTGCTTGTCAGTCACATTTTTTAATGTCAGCGGTACATAGTCAGCATTGATTGTTCCGCCGGACGTTGAAACCGCCCCGACGTCCGCAGCTGTAGGCTTATTCACATCGGAATACACCCGCCTCCACACGTTTTTGCTGGCATCCGTTGTATTGAGCGAACCAAAATACAAATCACCTTGCCCCTGAAGCATGACGAATGCGGTATTAGAAACATACTGCGTGACGGTCATGGCAAAGGCAGTATTTCCCAGTCCGGCGGGCAGCCCGTCGGTTGCCGCGCCGTTCCCGTCACCGTATGCGCCATAAAAACCGGTATTTTTAGCGTCCAGCGTTGTTGAGAGTGAAATATTCCCAGGGGAGCCAAACGTGGTATTTCCCAGCCCGTATAAATTGATATCCCCCGAACCATCGAACGGGACACCGGCAATTTTACGAGAGGTTGCGAGTTTAGTCGCCGCGACGGCAGTCCCGCCAGCAGGCAGCGCCCCGACATTATCCGCTGAGATACTGATATCTGCCGTGCCGTTAAAGCTCACGCCTGCAATCTTTCGCGCCGTTGCGAGCCTGGTTGCGGCAACCGCCGTGCCACCTGAGGGCAGCGCCCCGACATTATCCGGCGTCAGGCTGATGTCCTTTGTGCCGTCAAACGCCACACCGGCAATATTGCGGGCGATGGCGAGTTTACTTGCAGCGACTGCCGTGCCGCCCGCAGGCAGTGCGCCCACGTTCGCGGGCGGAATGCTGATATCCGCCGTGCCATCAAATGCCACACCGGCAATTTTACGCGAGGTCGCGAGCTTGTTCGCAGCGACGGCAGTGCCGCCGGACGGCAATCGCCCGTTGGCATTATCATTCGCCGCCTTCACGGCTTTGGGCGTCGCCGCCAGGGTTTCGCTGTCGCTGCTGACCGAGCTGCTGAGCTGGACAAAACCTTTTGCGGTCAGCGTTCCGTCAGGATGGTTACGTGATTTTTCATGCGCGGCCAGCAGGCCATTCACATAACCCTCGGTGGCGACAATGATCGAATCATCAATGATGAGCGTGATGGCGTCCGTGTCAGAGACGGTGATCACCATGCGTAAAGTCTGCGTGCGGCCTGAACCTTCCGCCAGGGTCGGCTTGTAGGTGTCCGCCATATTGCACACGGCAATCAGCGTGCCGTCGTCCGCGAACAGCCCCATTTCCCGCATCCAGAATCCGCCGACGCTGGCCGAAATAATGGCTTCGGCAATGATCCAGTTTGCATGTGACGCATCCAGTTTTAACGAGTTCAGCGGCGTGCGGTACACCTCTTTAACCAGCCTGGTCTGCGTGGCGACCGGCGTGGTCGCCTTGCCGTTGCCGTCACCGACGGCGAGCTGGGTGATTTTAATGTCCGTCCCCGCCTGGATAGCTGCCGCGATGCGGGCTTGTCCGAGCGTGGTGACAACCGATTTAAACGTGCTCATAACGTCCTCTTATGCGGGGTAAACGGTCAGCAGGTCGCCGCCGTAGTGGGCTGCGCCGATATACACCGTTCCGGCGATATCCTGCGTGATGGTCAGGCCGATCAGATGACGACTGGCCGGTTTAGCGTCGGCAATCAGCCGCTCCATTTCTAAATACATTTCTTCGGTGATGCCGGTTTCCAGCACGCCGATATCCAGGCGAAACGTGCCGGGTTCGTCGCCGGTTTCCCACCATTCGGTCACGTTAATCAGGTAGCCGAGCGGCTCCACCACGCGCCGGATGGCACCGATGGTTCCCTTGTGGCAGTGAATGAACCAGGTCGACTGGATCACGCGGCGCTTGGTGGCGACAGGCCAGTTTTCATCCCAGCGGTCAACCGACAGCGCCCACGCCAGATAGGGTAAAAACTTCGCCGGACAGGTCAGCGGATCCCAAAGCTGCCGCAGCGGCACCGGCACGTTTTCAAGCGCGGCGCAGGCGTCGGCGGCGGCAACCTCCAGCGCCGAGGAACCGGCGGGCAGCAGGCGATCACTCATCGTAACCGCCCACCGCCAGGGTATAGGCGGTGCAGAATGATGCCTGGGTTTTATCCAGCTCGATGTCAGCCAGCGGGCTTTTCAGCTCCACCCGTTGCACACCTTCAACGTGCAGCGCGGCATAAATCGCCGACAGCCGGATGTCGCGGCCTAACCGGTGCTGCGCCGTGATGTAGGCAATCAGTTTTGCCTCCGAGGCTTCGCGGATAGGTTCAGCTTCCGGACCAGGGAACAGATAGAGCACGGCGTCAATGGTGTAATTCACCACGCTGGCAGACTGGACGGTCACGCGGTCAGCCACGGGGCGCACGTTCTCATCATTGAGCGCCGCCTGAACCACGGCCAGCAAATCATCAGGTGCGGTGCCGTCGCCGGTCTGTGCCAGCACGGAAATCGTCACGCAGGCAGGCGACGGGCTTGTCACCGAAATGTCCGCCACCCGCCCGTCAGCCGAGCGCCCGTGATACTCATACGCGCCGACGGGACCCGCCACGCTCAGCCCTTCAAACGCCTGCTGCGCACGCACCCGCAGATCCGCATCGCTTTCCATCACCGCCGCCACGGCGGGCACGCTGTCATCATCAGCGGGCGTGATGGTCAGGCGTTCCACGCTGAATGTGGCGGCGATATTGTCCAGGTCTGCGCCGGTGGCATAAGCCAGCATCACCGCCTGCGCCGCCTCGTTAACCCGCTGACGCAGGATCACTTCGCGGTAAGCGTTCTCCTCCAGCAGCTTCACGATGGGTTCAGACTCCAGGGTCAATGTGCGGGCGATGGCGGCCTGCTGGTCTTCGGGGTAAAGCGACACCAGCGTGGCTTTGCGTTCGGTCAGGAGGATTTCGTAATCCAGCACTTCCACCACGTCGGGGGCGGGTAACTGGCTCAGGTCGATAGTTGCCATAATTCAGCTCACGGGTAGGGTTAAGGAGATGGCGGCGGAGGTGTCTTTGCGGGTGCCGGTGATATCCACCACCATTTTCCCGTCGAACGTCGTTTCAAAGGTGATGCCGGTCAGGCTGACGCGTGGCTCCCACTTGAGGACCGCGCTGTAACAGGCCGCCATGATTTGCAGGCGCAGCGCCACATTCTGCGGGCGGTCAGTCAGTATAGATAGCAGTGAACCATAGTCACGGCGCATGACGCGGGAACCGACGGGCGTGCGCAGAATGTCGCTGACCGACTGCTGAATATGTACCAGGTCTTCGACGCTGCGCCCCGTGTCGCGAGCAAGCCCGATGTATTTCGCATTTGTCATGAAGGCACCTGCGTCTGCCCGCCGCCCGTCTGGACGCCGCCGTGTTTATGGGTATGAACGACAATGCCGTTTGACGTCAGGCTGCCGCCGGAATGGGTGATGTTGCCGGTCATCGTGCCGCCTTGTTTCACCTCCAGACTGCCGGTGGTGAGTTTGTTCGTGCAGACCACTTCCGGCGTGTCGAGGGTGATACGGGTTGATGCCGTGCAGGTGATATCCGGTGCTGTAGCCGCGATTCTTTCCGAGGCGTTCACCGTGGCGGATTTAATGCCAGTTGCCAGCAGCGCGCCGGTTTTCGGTTCGTACTCGATCACCGCACCGTCAGGGAAAGTGACGTGTACGGCATCGGCTGAGGCCGACGGCGCAGGAAATTCATCAGAGAAAACGCCAGGCATCACAAAGGCGGTATTCAGCTCACCGCCCAGGCAGAACAGCAAAACCTGTTCACCGGCGGACGGTGCCCACCAGGAACGGGAGCGCCCTGCGCGGGAAGTCAGCCAGTGCAGCCAGTCGGTGACGTTGCCGCCGGTGTTCACGCGACAGGTGCCCGCCTCTAAATCCACCTCGGCAACGGTGCCAATGCGGATCAGATTGCGCAGCAGGCGCGGAATGTCGTTCTTTGGGATGGATGTATTCATGGATAAAAGAATGCCGCCCTGTCAGGCGGCATACAATTTGAGGCGGGTTGATGGCTGATGGCACAACTTCAGAGAGACAGACTCGGGATATTTTACTACCCTCCATTTTTAACGATATACGCCGCAAACTTTTGCCCATAATTAGTTAATACATATCTCCGATATCTATAACCTGAAACTTTCTCATTAGTAACCAAATCATGGATTTGTAATTTAGGGCATACAGATTTATAAACAAATTGGTTGGTATCGCTTTGCCCCGCTTGATCTGTAATACCCACTATTAGACTTTCCCAAAGTGCAGTGAATAGGTCGTACAGACTTAAAGTATGACCATTATTGTCAGGAGCGGTTGGTGGGGTTTTTAATATTACTTTGGACAGAAACTTTCTTAGCTCTTCGAAGTCTTCCTTATCTGAGGCACCCTTAACTTTTAACTTTTTTAACGATTCATTTTCTTTCTTAAGCCTTTCATTTTCTGCTGCCAACTCGCCAATTTCATCTATGAGCGCCTTCGGATTCGAAACTTCTGAGCCGGAAATCCAACCAGAAATGTCATCTCTATCTGCAAACTGAGGAAGACTCCCCATAACTGCTAATTTAATATCTTTAGTATCATCGTAGAATGCAGTCATTTTTTTTAGAACTTTGGCTCTAAATAACTTTAACTCTTTAGGGTTTTCTAATTCAGTTACTTCAACTCCAAGATTTTTAATTTTGTCTTTTAATGCTTGTTCATTTATTACAACTGAAAATAAAGGTTTTTTTGCTTTAACTGCATAATTGAATTCTTTTTCGGTATAACTGATACCTGTTGCCTCATCGATACTTCCATACCGCCCACCGAGGATAAGCATGTATGCATCAGATTCATTTATCCATCGTTCAATTGTTTCCCACTGACTTTTATCATTTGCGGTAAATAGTTCCATCCCAGCTGGAATATGCCCTAATGTTAAGATTGCACTTACAGCAGCTTGCCTTTCTTCTTTAAGATCCGTAAAAGTTGAGGATACAAAAACCTGTAGTTTTTTCTTCATCGAAATTTTCCATATAACCGATTGTTGTAAGGATAGACGGAATATCTAAGGACAATTTCAATTAATTATCAACTAGTTTCATAAGTTACCCTGTTTGTAAGTAGCTAAAGAATTCTTCCTCCAATATCTTCATATCTTCTGCATCGAGTCCTAAAAGCGGGCGCGCCTGATACTGCACTTCTTTTGCCCTCACCGATGGACGATCCCGCAGGCCGTATTGATGCACCTTTACAATGCGCTGAACCTGGCCGGTAAATTCCACTACTGCGTCTTTGTCCGTGCCTTTGGCCTTCATGTATTTAGCCGTGCGCAGTTTGGCGAACATCTCCCGCCTGATGCGGCCTTTCTTCGCCCGCAGAGGCTGCGCCCGACGCGGGGCGAACGGCTGCCCCTCCGGCGTAACCTGCCGCTTGATTCGCTGTTGTTGATGTTTGCGCAGACGCTTTGCAATGGTAGAGGCCATGGCTTTACGACTTTGCGGTGACAGGGCAGCAATCAGCCCCGCCAGGCGGGTATCAAACGCTGACAGTTCACTCATGCCACTGGCTCACTAACTCGCCGTGCAGATACAGCTCACGCGGCCTTTCCACCGGCTCCGGCAGCGGAGGTTCCGGAAAGTGTTCAACATACAGACCGGCATCAATCTGTTTGACGATCACGCGCTCGGTGAGCTGTAAATAAACGGCAATGTCGCAACTGCCATCATTGAGCATATCGGCCTTAAATTTAAAGCCGGTCTGCTGTTTATCGGGAGTTGCCATGATGTCCGGCTGATGCTCACGCAGCCAGGCCAGAATCGGCACCATGATCAGATCGCTGTCCTGTGCAAAGTCGGTGACCAGTAACTCCACCTGATACTGATATTCAAACGACAGCGAACTGGCTAACGTGGAAACGATACGCCCGTTATCCACAAACATCCGCAGGGTGTCGGGGCTGGTTTGCAGCACCGGCACGGCATCAGTTAAGGCTTTTCGCAACTGGGCGGGTTTTAACACTGTGTTCCTCCTGACATTGTTTGACCGCTTCCACCTGGAGGCCGCAGGCGGTCAGCGCGGCCTCCAGGTTTCTGACATCACTGCTTAAATCGCCGTTAGTGACCGGTGAGCTTGCCGGTATCGGGCAGCTCGTGACCGCCGGACAGCCAACGTAAATAATCTGCGGCGCTGGCAAAGGCGGGACGTGCGTGCATCCGGCTAATGCCGTCAGGCAGACTAGCGCCGTACCAGTCACGCATTTCCTGATTTTCATTAAGTAACCTTTGAATGTGAACTTCACGATCCCGCGCCAACTGACCCGCCTGTGAGAGTTGGGTGCGCAGGCTTTGTTCCTGGCGTTCCCGCACTGCGGCATCATCGTTCAGGCGGTTGATGGCGTTGTCGCGGCTTTCAATACCTGCGGACAATGTGCCAATAATGCGCTGCGCCTGGTCGGCTTCATCATGCAGGCCACCGATGCGCCAGGTTTGCAGCCCCGCCAGTGCGCAGGCGGCCAGCAGTAACAAAATTAAAATGCGCATCAGACTCCCCGCAGGCAGTAGGCCAGCTCATTCGCGCGGCGGCGCTCCAGGCCGGTGACGCGCACGCCGTTCACAAATACCCAGCGCGGCAACTGTTCGCAGGCGTCCCGCCATTGGCCTTTGTTGATAAAAAACGCCAGCGTGGATTTGCAGGCCGCCGTCACACCGACGTTAAACGCAAAGGACACCACGGCGTCATACACCGGCTGCGGCATGGCAACCGGCATGCAGCGCGCAATGCTTTTCTCCACCCGCATCACGTCTTCCACCAGGTTAACGGCGGCCTGACGTTCGCTGATTTGGGTCTGCGGCCTCACGCCTGCGGTGTGCCCGATGCCGTTTGTCCAGACGCCCGCGCTGCACTGGTAGGCCGACAGGCGGCAACCTTCGGCATCGGCAATCAGTGCCAGACCGGCGGCGGACGTTTTCAACGTCTGCATTTGCGGCAGCAGCGCGGCAATCGCCAGTACAGCGGCGACGGCGCAGCGCCTAACGATTGATGGCTGCATTGATTTCTCCACTGACGCCCATTTCTTTCAGCAGGCGGTAGGTTTTGCGCCGGTAGTACCAGTTCACCAGGAAGGTGGCGACGCCGACGCCCGCCCCCACCAGAAAGGCGATATCCTGCGGTGACATCGCGCCGAGCCAGGCAAGAAAGGCCGCGACGCAGTAACAGATAAACGAGGTGATGCGCTCCATGGTCATCAGTCCCAAAGTGAGACGGTTTCACTGACTGCGGCCTGAGTAATATCCGGCAGCTCCACCGCGTAGCCATGGGGCAAAATTGCCCCGCGAGCGGCTAAGCCAACGTTAGCCGCGTAAACCTGTTCCATCACCGACTCGGTGCGCCCGTAGTAACGCCAGCAGAGCGAATCCACGGTGTCGCCCTGTTCGGCATAGACTTTCATCAGAGCAGCCCGATCACACAGTGCGACACGCCAGCGACATCGCTGATCGCATTGCGGCCATCACGCCACAGTTCATCAACCGTACTTTCGACAATCTCTGCCTTTTTACTGCCAGCATCGGTGGTATCACTGTTCGGATATCGTTCCGCAAGAATGGCTGCCGTAATGGATGAAACCGCCCGCAGGTAGGCACAGACTTTGATACTTTCGTCATCAATCTGGTCAGCCGGGACATCAGCGAGAGTTTTGTATCCCTGAGCCAGTTGTGCGACGCGGTAGCTGTAAAGCTCGGCATTAACTTCTGTCAGCGCGTATTTAATGACGGCGCGCAGACGTTTGGCGGTCACCGTTCCTTCCAGTCGCAGCGTGTCGCGTAACTCCACCGGATTGATATCCGGCCAGAAGTGCGTGTTTTTGATCGCGGGTTCCGTCGCGGCGTCCGGCTTTGGTGCAGGTACAACAAGAGACATAGTGACCTCTGAATAGGGGACGGTGGACGCCAGCGTTGAACGAGGTCACAGACCTGTCGCGGCTGGCGTGCCGTCCGGCGCGGGGCGCGTTCTGTTTAGCTGCTGGCAGCCTTTTTGATGGCTGATTCCAGCCGCTCAATATCCTTTTTAACGCCGCAGTTGCTGTTCAGCTGGAAGGCGCGTTTCAGGTGTTGCAGGGCGAGCGGCAGTTTCTCAGCGTCGCGATACAGGTAGCCGGTGATTTTGTGCAACTTGGCACGCACCTGATCCGGCATGTCCTGACTGTCAGTCAGTTCCATCGTGGTCATCAGTACATCGAGACTGACCGGCTCACCGGCAGCATGAGCGCGGGTGCTCATGTCGGCGATTTCCTCCGCCAGCGCATAACCGGCAGGACGTTTGCCGAACGGCATCGCCAGCTTGTAATGCAGCGCGTAGCGGGCGATTTCCAGCGCACCAGCGTAGTCACCGGCATCAATACGCCAGATCATGATGGTCATCAGGATGGCGTCCTGAGCGCCTTTACCCTCAGAGAGAACGCCCGCCACCCACGGCGCATATTCAGGCAGCATCTTGCGTTTGAGTTCTGCCTTTTTCTCAGCGGAATAGGCTTTCTTCAGGGCTTTCTGGTCAGCATTAAGCTTTTGCAGCAGCAGTTCATAGCCGGTGGCATGACGCAGCAGGCTGGTATCCTGCTGCGCGGCTTCGATAGCTGACTGCCGCAACAAATGACGTCGGGCAGGGCTGGTCATGGCTTACTCCTGAGCTGCCGGTGCAGTTGTACCGGATGCAGTTTTGATGGCATCAACGATCGCCGAGGTGAATTTGCTGAGTTCGGCCTTATCAGAGGCGTCGTCTTCTCCGGCGGTCACTTCGATGTTCTCGATCAGACAGCCGCAGCCGTAATCTTCCACCACATAATCCTCGTTAATGGATTCGTAGTTTTCGATACGGTCACGCTTCGGCACTTCCTCAACGTGGCGGCGGTGCGTGCCGTCCTGCCAGTAAATGGACAGGTTATCCAGACGGGTAATCAGCATGGCGTTAGCAGGGAAGCCGGGCACGCGAACGGCGGGCAGATTGCCGATGCGTTTCTGGCTGACAATCAGGTCGGCGGCCATCGCCTCAGTGTTTGGCTGTTGTTTGTTGATCAGCGGGAAATACTTATCCGCGAGCAGCTTGCGGCCACAGATAACTACCAGTTCGGTGTCGTCCTGATAGATTGGGTCGATCAGTTCATTCACCGCATCAAAGACCAGCGCGTCGAGGTTTTTGTATTCACCTTCGCCACCGACTTTCACCGCCTCATTGGTCACGGTGCCGTCTTCGGCGACAATCATGCCCATCACTTTGGTTGGGGCATTCAGGCGGTATTTTTGCAACCAGCCCACGCCGACATCCTGCAACAACGGATTCTGAACCCGGTTAGACGTCGGTGCGCGTGAAACGCCATTAAAACCGACCAGGATGCGATCCAGCGCCTGACGCTTGATAATGGCGTCACGCAAACGGGTCTGAAAATCGTTGTAGCGCGCCCATAAGTCCAGCTTGCTGTACATCCAGTGGAAGTCGTAGTTGGTTTTGGTGCAGTGATAGCCTTCCTGATCCAGCTTGGTGAAATCAGCGGTTTCACGCTCGTCACCCGCGTCAGTGTTGGTGGTACTGGCAATCGTGCCGGTGACGCCGACGCCAACTTTCGCGCCCATCATTTCGTCCACCGGAATGATGTTGATACGGGTCAGAAACTCTGAGGATTCCTGTAATCGGGTCATCAGCGTCTGCGTGACGGACGGCTCGACGTTAAATTTCTTGTCCAGCGTGCCGACGTCAACATTGTTGAGTTTGGCGAGCTGGGAGAGGAACGCATTAAATTTAAAGCGCGTTTCTTTTTTCATGAGGTGTTTCCTGAGAATGAGTTAAAGGTGTCGGATCAGCAGTCGGTGACCGTCTCGTCTACGCCTGCGCCGCCGGTTGCGTGCGGACGTTGGCCGAATTTCTGCACTGGTGTCTGCGCTAACTTGCCTTTCAATTCAGTGAGGGCGTCATGTTCGGCAGCGGTGGATTTTTCCAGGGTATCGACGCGGCTCAGCAGATCGGTCAGGCTGGTTTCATGCTTATCCAGTTCGGTCTGAGCGTATTCAGCGACCTCGCTGACGGCTTCGTGAACATCGGCCAGACGGGCATCGTCTGACGCCTGTTTACGTGAAAGCTTTTGTTTCACCAGGGCGAAAAGAGAAGGGGCAGTTTCCGGCGCATCTTCAAACTCAATCAGGGCTTCGGTGGCAACCGTGAAAAGGCTGTCCGGATCGGATTTACGACCGGCGAGCGGGTTCTGTTTGGCTTTGCGGCTAAACTCCAGCATTTCAGTGCCGAGGCTTGCGGGGTCGTCGGTGACGGCCAGACCGACCAGGTAGGATTTATTGGAATTGGCGAAGTTACGTTTGATCTCCATCGAGGTGTAAACCTTCTGCCCGTCGCCGACCATCTGTGTTAAATCCGCGGTCGGGCTGATCATCGCGTACAGCGCCCATTTGTGATGCAGCAGTGGTTCAGCCGCGTCATCAATCTGCTCGGCTTTAAGTTGGATCACGTCGCCATAACGGCGGAAATCACTCGTCGGTAAAACGCCTTTGATGTGTTCCAGATTGACGCGGGCACCGTAGGCTTTCGCGCTGTATGTCTCCGCCATTTGTTTGATGTCGTTAGCATCAATTTCGCGGCCATCGCAGGTGTCGCCTTCGACCCCGATGCGGAACCATTTTGATACTTTCTTTGCCATGTGACTGACTCCGGTAATGAGTGTTGAGAACGGGAGATAGTTTCCAGACAGTCACCGCAAGCCGCCAGCCGATGCGGGTTGTTGCCCGATGGCACAACGTGGGCAGCGCGAAAAACGGCTGTCTGGCCGGTAACGTGGCGGCATGAATATTTCAAACTCCACTATCATCAGCGACCCGCGCCGACAGGCGGCACTGCTTTACTGGCAGGGTTTTTCTGTGCGGCAAATCGGGGAGATGCTGAGTCAAAAAACGCCGACGGTGCAGAGCTGGAAAACTCGCGATCAGTGGGAGGCCATTGCGCCCATTTCTCGCGTGGAAACCAGCATGGAAGCACGGCTGATCCAGCTCGTCATGAAAGATGTAAAGGAGGGGAAGGACTACAAAGAGATAGACCTGTTAGGCCGACAGATTGAACGCCTGGCACGGGTAAACCGCTACAACCATACCGGCAGCGAGGCTGATTTAAATCCGAACGTTGCCAACCGTAATAAGGGCGAACGAAAGGCACCCGATAAGAATGTGTTCAGTGATGAGGCCATTGAGAAACTCGGCGACATCTTCATTGAAACGTCGTTTGAGTATCAGCGCGGATGGCATCAGGCCGGATTACAGCACCGTATTCGCAACATCCTCAAGTCCCGCCAGATTGGCGCAACCTTCTACTTTGCCCGGGAAGCCCTGATTGATGCGCTGACCACCGGCCGTAATCAGATTTTCCTGTCGGCCAGTAAGGCGCAGGCGCACGTCTTTAAGAACTACATCATCGACTTTGCGAGACAGGTTGACGTCGATTTAAAAGGCGACCCGATAGTATTGCCGAACGGTGCACGGCTGATTTTCCTCGGTACCAATGTCCGCACCGCGCAGAGCTACACCGGCAACCTGTACCTGGACGAATACTTCTGGATCCCCAAATTTCAGGAGCTGCGCAAAGTGGCCTCCGGTATGTCACTGCATAAGAAATGGCGAAGCACCTACTTCTCCACGCCGTCCAGCCTGGCACACAGTGCCTATCCGTTCTGGTCGGGTGAACTGTTCAACAAAGGACGTCGTAACAAGGCCGACAGGATTGACCTGGATCTGACGCACGCCCACCTGTCGAAAGGCGTGCTATGCGACGACGGCCAGTGGCGGCAGATTGTGACGGTGGAAGATGCGCTGTCTGGTGGCTGTAACCTGTTCGACCTGGAGCAACTGAAACTGGAATACAGCCCCGCCGAATATGAAAACTTGCTGATGTGTGAGTTCGTGGACGATCAGGCGTCGGTGTTCCCGTTCGCCGAGTTACAGGGATGCATGGTGGACAGCCTGGACGAGTGGGAAGACTTCGACCCGTACCTGAAACGGCCATTTGCCTATCGTCCCGTCTGGATCGGTTACGACCCGTCACATACCGGCGACAGCGCGGGCTGTGCGGTAATTGCTCCGCCAGTGGTTTCAGGCGGCAAATTCCGCGTGCTTGAGCGTCATCAATGGAAGGGTATGGACTTTGCTGCGCAGGCCAGAAGCATTGAGGATCTCACGAATCGTTATGCAGTGGAGTACATCGGCATCGATGCGACTGGCATCGGGCAGGGTGTTTTCCAGCTTGTTCAGCAGTTCTTTCCGGCGGCGCGTGAGATCCGTTACAGCCCCGAGGTGAAAACCGCACTGGTACTCAAAGCAAAAGACACCATCAGCTCCGGCCGCCTTGAATATGACACCGGCCATACCGACATCACCGCGTCGTTTATGGCGATCCGCAAAACGATGACCGCCAGCGGCAACCGTTCAACCTACGAAGCCAGCCGCAGTGAAGAGGCCAGCCACGCCGACGTTGCGTGGGCAATCATGCACGCCCTGTTAAACGAACCGCTGACCGCCGCCAATGGCGGACAAAGCCCGAACATTCTGGAGTTCTATTAAATGAGCAAGCGCAAATACCGTAAAACCACACAGACCACCACAACTGAAAGCCAGCAGGGCGCGGAGGTATTCAGCTTCGGTGATCCGACGCCGGTTTTAGACCGCCGCGAGATTCTGGATTACATCGAATGCACCGGCAACGGCCGCTGGTATGAGCCTCCGGTCAGTTTCGACGGTCTTGCCCGCAGTCTTCGTGCTGCCGTACATCACAGCTCACCGATTTACGTGAAGCGGAATATTCTCGCCTCGACGTTTATCCCGCATCCGTTGCTGAGCCAGCAGGAGTTCAGCAAATTCGCGCTGGACTATCTGGTGTTCGGAAATGCGTATCTGGAACTGATCCGCAACCAGCTTGGCGAACCGCTGCGATTTGAAGCCGTGCCGGCTAAATATGTGCGTCGCGGAGTGGAAGAGGGGACGTACTGGTTTGTACAAGGCTGGAAAGAACCGCATCAGTTTGCAGCAGGTAGCATCTTTCATCTGATTGAACCGGACATTAACCAGGAAATTTACGGTCTGCCGGAATACCTGAGCGCTCTTAACTCCGCCTGGTTGAATGAAGCCGCGACGTTGTTCCGCCGCAAGTATTACCAAAACGGCGCGCATGCAGGCTACATTCTGTATATGACCGATGCTGCGCAAAGCAGCAGTGATATTGATTCAATGCGTAAGGCGATGCGGGACACAAAAGGCCTGGGTAACTTCCGCAATCTGTTCATGTACGCGCCGAACGGCAAAAAGGACGGCATTCAGATTTTGCCGCTGAGTGAAGTCGCCACCAAGGATGATTTCTTCAACATTAAGAAATCCAGCCGTGATGACCTGCTGAGCGCGCACCGCGTTCCGCCGCAGATGATGGGGATTATTCCTGACAATGCGGGAGGGTTTGGTGATGTGGAGAAAGCGGCGCAGGTGTTCGTTAGGAATGAGCTGACGCCGCTGCAGGAGAGGATGAGGGAAATAAACCAGCGAATAAAACAAAATATCGTTATATTCAGGCAATACACTTTGTAAGTTAAGGAGGCTAGTAATTTAAACTAGCCTCTAAAATTATACTTTTACCTGACTCTGATTTCGGATGCCAGTTCTAATTTGTTGGTAAATATTAATATTTACACCTTCCTCAACTTCTAATGTTACCGCGAGGCCATAAGGTATTTCTTCATCAAGTTTGGTAATAGCATCAGCCTTGCAGATTACACGTAGTTTAATGTTCTCACCATCTTGAAAAGCAGAGATCTCTTTAGTTCCTTCAAATATCTCATGTTGCACGGTTCCACGATGCACTTGGTTATGGTCAGTATCCGTACGCTTGAGTTTTAAGGAATGGCGTTCCATGTACCTGCAGGACTAAGTTCTAATTTCGCTTCTCTCAAGTTTCTATGATTAGAATTTATTGGCGTCAACCAAGCAAGAGAAATGACAAGTCTGCGCCACTCAGAGCTTTGAGATAGTCCTGGTGGTAAAGGAAATGAGTATTCATGTATCTCATTTTGTTTTATCTCCCCAAATCCCAATACCGTTGCACGTTGCTCTGTACAAGTAACCACTTTCTCAATATCGGCAGAGCCGTAACCAGTGTAACGAGTAATTACTTCTTTTATTTTTCTTGAGTTTGAGTTTGTTTTATAGGTATTTATTAGTGTTTTTACTTCATCACCTTGCCTTGCTCCATGGACTAATAAGGTTTTTATCAATACGGAAATGAGGTTTTCAGGAATTTTTTGGTTTAGGCTTTTTTGCAGATCAGATAGGGAGTCATATATTATGGCACCTCCACGTGTGGCGAGGGCAGTAGCATTGCTTGTGCCTTTGGTATAAGCGCACTTGGCTAAATCACCTTGAGTGATACTGTCCCAGGCAACTTTTTGCCCTGTCATGTTATTAATATTATTGATTTTATAAATAGTCCCAGATGGAGGGATATTATATAACTGTTTACCGCCAGAAAAAAATATTTCTGGTTTGACTGATTTTCTAAAGCCATATCCTAGTCGAGATATCGGACTAACTAAACCCATGCTAGAAGGTAAAATATCAGTATGATTGCTAACTAGTTGTTGTGTTGGTGTTTGGTCGCTGTGCAATGCGCCTACGGTAATTGAGTTCATTGATTCTGCAGGGGAGAGTATCCGACGGTAAAATAGATTCCTCTCTATTTGTTTTAATGTTAATTCTACTTTTCCATCATTAGTAAGTTTCTTGTAATCATCTTCGCGTAGTTCAAGATCAATGCTTTCTGTGAAGTTTCCTGCACTGATTACGAAGATAACACGGTATTTCCAAGACAAGTAATCTATAAGTCTTGCTAATGGGCTCAACGTGTTAATAAATGGTCTAGATGAATCTCCAATTGAAAGATTAATAATTTTCACATGGGGTGCTTGTGCTTCAACAGTTCCCTGCCCTTCAAATATACGCCTCACTGCAATTTCAATTCTATCTTCAAGAAATTCATTTTGGGTACGTGTTCAACTACAATCTGACTAGTTTGATCCGGTTGGAGAATTGGCGCAACATAAAGAGGGCTTTTCAAAGGAGAGCTTGCTGGGCTGTCAAGTTCACCGTGTATAATAAGTGAGGCCATTGACGTTCCATGTAGTCGTTGACCAACTAAATAATGCTCGCTGATGTTATTAGGATCGTCAATTCTTATTCTGTTTTTTAAACGAGTATGATTTAATTGCGGTACCCCATCTAGTAAGGCAACTATTGGTTCAATATCTAATAAATCATTTTCTTCATCAATTAAATTTATATCAGTTGCATTACTCTCTTCCGGTACTATTGTAAGAGATTGACCCGTTGGTCTGAAGTACATCACGCCTGAAAAATTGAAAAGTTGTATATCAGTTTTTTTTGTATCAGTTTCAAGCTGCTTGAGTAATTCTTTAATTTCTTTTGCTGGTAATTCTGCTTTCACTGCATGGAAGTTAATTTCAGCCATGTCGATAAAAGGACTGATAAGAGAGCCAGAGTTTAGCTCTAATAAGTCCCTGACGATTTTTTCGTTTTTTAATCTAGTGGTTTTATTTTTTCTATAAAAAAGTTCAATCTGGAATGCTACTTTTTCATCAGGATTTATAGGATCAAGAAGGTCTTCCCATAAGTCAAGCATACCAGTATCTTTTAAAGTTTCTATAATAC
The DNA here is from genome assembly GCF_021276285.1 of Rahnella victoriana. NCBI lineage: Bacteria > Pseudomonadati > Pseudomonadota > Gammaproteobacteria > Enterobacterales > Yersiniaceae > Rahnella > Rahnella victoriana. The sequence continues at coordinate 6,398 of NZ_CP089919.1, read as the reverse complement.
CCCATTCTCTTATTTCAATTATATGACCGAAAATATCTCTCCATTTGGTAAATCCTGTCGGAAATACGCCTTCTTTTTTCCAGATACTCCATAATGACAATATTTTTGCAAAAGCTTTGTCACTGGCAAGAGATAAAAATATACGGCCACCTAATTTTTTTTCAGTTCGAATGCCATTCTTATCAACTTGATAAAAATTATCATCTGGCTCAATTCCATCAATATCCCATTCCCCGAGCCATTCTAGACCAGCCGCCTCTACTGCTTGCTTAAAATCATCTAATCTGCCTGCTATTTCGATTACGAGCACGGCCTCTGGCTCGAGCCCATCCACATTTTTAGAAATGGATGCTTTGTAATTAGAAAATTCACTAGCCAAATTAGCAAATTGTTTTTCTAATCGTAATTCTTGTATGTTGTGATTTGGAGTAATCGGCCCCCCCGATGCGAAACCAACACCTTTGGGTGGTTTCAAAGAGGTTGCTCGAGGAAAAACAAGTAATGGGAGATTCTCAGCCATTTATTTCATCCTTGTTAAAGTTTGTTTTTTCAACCAGAGGAGCTAGACGATTTTTCCATTGCTCCATTTTTGTTTTCGTAATTGATTTAGCATTTTTGGTACTACGATCTAAAATAGCTCTGCGCATTATACTAAGACAAAATTCTTGAGTGTCGGAAAAATTACTTCCCAGTAAAAATTTTGCTAGTGATTCGGGGGCATATCCAAAATTGATTCCAGATTTAATGCTAATATCAGAAATAAAAATCTTGAGCTGTTCTCTCGTAGGCATAGGTATATCAATACGCACCTGAAATCTTCGCCATACAGCTCGGTCTAACAATTCCGGGTGATTACTTGCGGCAACAACAACAACATAATCAGGTAAATTGTCTAGCTGTAATAAAAGAGAGCTAACTACTCTTTTTATTTCACCAGTTTCATGAGTGTCGCCTCTTTCTTTTCCTAAGGTTTCAAATTCGTCAAAGAAAAGTACGCATCTCTGGGTGCGAGCATAGTCTAATATTGTTTTTAATCGATTAGATGTTTCACCAAGATAGCTTCCCACGAGTGTCTCATAACGAACAATCAACAAGGGGTACATTAATTCGGATGCAAGTGCCTCTGCAAGTGTCGTCTTACCATTACCCGGTGCTCCTGCTAACATAATTTTGTTGCGAGGGGAAATGTTATGTGCTTTGAGAAGCTCAGAGCGATGCTGTTCTTCAATGACCTCCTCGAGCTGAGTCGTGATAGACTGTGAGAGTACTAAACTTTCCAATCTTCTTTCTGGAGTAATTTCGTAAATTAACTCTTTAACCTTACTGTTATCAGTAGGTTTAATGCGATTATGAGCCTGACTAAATACATCTGGCTGTATTGATTTAGTCAGGCGATCGGTAGGCAAGAATCCTATGCCCTTTCGATCTTTCTTCTTGAATTAGCTCTTCAGCTATTTTTCTAAAAGATAGCTGATCATTATTCGTTGCACTTCGAAGAAGTTTCACTAAAAGATCCGCTTGCGCCATTTACAACTCCATTAAAATCAGTGATTTAACTGACAAAAATTTGTCGGTTTTTTAACAATTAATATTTCATAAGTCTAGTTATCAAAAGTAGCCTAGCTAATGAACTAAGGATATTTGATAGTGTACAAATTCATAAAGTAGTTTGCGAGCCTTCTTCTTTTCGGTGCCTTAGTTCTTCAAAATAGCATCTAGTACATCCTCCCATGCGGTTGATTTTCTGAAATAGCTGAGTCAGTTTATCTGCTTTGCGCGCAATGCTATCCCCGCCACGCCTGCCCGCTTTATGGGGTGCTTTTGATGCAGTTGCGTGATCCACTGTGATCCACGCCAGTACTGGTGTCACGGGAAGAAAAGAGCAGGGCGATCACAATGCAAAATCATGCACTCACTGCATGCAGAGCTGTCAAAGAGAGATCGCCCGCATTCCTGGCTATTCTTCATCGTCGTAAACAGAGAACGGCACTGATTGCGTGTCTTCTTCATCCAGAACGCTGTCGGCCATATCAGAGATCATTTCCATCACCAATGCGTACTCGTCATTTCTGCACTGGGCTGACTGTGCGATGTCAGCCATAAGCCGGATTTTTATCAAAGCCATCTTTAGCTCATGAGAGGATTCCATTACTCACTCCAATGCACTGGTTATTTATACAGTATAATATTACTATTCTTTAACAAATTCCAATAAAAACTGTATGTTATTGTTTTAATAATAACCATAGCGGATGGTTTGGTAAGGCCGATGGCAGCGAATGCTGTCTCAAATAGTCAGCCATGGACGAGTCAAAATTATGCATTGGTTTTTTATTGCTCTTCCATTGGCGGCTCACCATTAGGTTTAACACCTCCATTGTTTTGCTGCTCCTTCAGTTCTTGTTCGGACTTTTCAATCCATTGCTGCATTTGAGGGTATTTTGAGTACAGTTGTCGCTGGAAGGGTGGCAAATGGCTAAGGCTATTATCAATCTGGTCAATTGCAGGTGTTGACTGAGGAGTTTGAGTAGCTTCAGGAGTTGGAGACGTTTGAGGCTGTTCTGCTTCTTCAAAAGCCGGCAATCCCTTGCATTGATTGCAAATTTTATCAATATTATAAAATATCTCTTTATAATTCAGCTCTGTACGACATTTCTTACACAGTTTTATTTTGTTAGCTACAAATCGCGCTATGTCTTCTGCCTTATACCATTCATCGTCTTCGTGCATACATTTTCCTTGTTCTCAACTTCAGCCGATGGCTTCCCAAAGTCGTACGTCGTTGCCTGCTGCTGATTTGGGTAATGCTCCCTCGAATGATGTTCCATTTCAACTGTATGATCGTAGGTTTTTTCCGCTATGTTTTGCGATAAGCCTTCTTCGCATGTTTTCTTTGGATGAAGAGATGGTCTAACAACTCTCTTCCCTTTGAATTGCGCCACAATCGCCCTCACGGCGGCAGTGTCCGTCCAGTCAATAGTTCGTAAAGTGTATGAAGTGGAGCCTGCAGCATCGCTTTCAGCTTGGTTATCGTGCCCATTTTCGGCCTGTTCCTTTTCATCTAACCCACAGTTATTGACAGGACTCCGAGGCGCGCCGTGGGCGCTTTTTGAGGTCAAAACCTCAACGTCAACGGCGGAAGAAACGATCCGCCATTGTGTTGTGCGGGTTTCATAAACGTGGGAGTCGCCGAGGTGAGGCGCAAAAATGCCCACAACCTTTTTGACTTCCTCATCGTATGCGTTCAGCTCATCAGCCACGCGGCGGGCGACACGCACAGTCTGATCGTCGCGAGGCACATTAGCGCCGCCCTGGGCTGACATGTACGCCATAAAATCACCGGCATCAGCAGCAGCGCGGACAGCTTCCACTTCTTCGTCAAAGGTTTCAGTCAGACTGATGGAACGGATGCGGCGGCACTCACGGTATGAACCCATCGTAGGCAGGCCGATAGGATGAAACTGCGGGATACGCCAGGTAGCAGCCCAAGCGGTAACAGCGGCAGCGGAGTCTGTCAGCAACTCGCCGGTTTCGTGGTCACGCTCGCCTTCCAGTGCGTAACCGTCGATGTTCTTTGCGATGTATTTGGCGATATAGCCCGCCGCGCCGCCGCGATTCAGGTGCTTACAGTCAAAGCGGTTTTTAGCTGCACCGCGTTCGTCACCGTCTTCCTTCATGGCGTATTTGCGCATGATATCGATCACCCGGTGACGCATGGCGGGCTTGGTGAATAGCATCATGTGCCAGTGCGGCGTCGCGTCGTGGTGAGGTTCCACCACCCGCATCCCGTAAACGGACAGGCCACTGTCTTTGAACGCGGTGCGCATTTTGCTCCAAATTCCGCACAGATAACGCTGCGCATCTTTCGGGGTATAGGCCTCTTTGTCCCAGGCGTGATTGCGCTGAACGCGCTTTTTATCGCCCTTGCCAACCATGCGGGTCGGGTGAAATTTGGAAGGCGTGGTGATGGTCAGAAACATCCCGACGTCGCCATTTGCGGCGGCATACTTTTCTGTGCCGGCGATCGTGCTCATTAACTCCATGCGGCGGATCTCAGGGTTTGAAATACTCGCCATCACTTTGTCTATCAGACTGAAACGTTCCCCGGTTTCGATGTTTTCCAGTTCGCAGCTTTTCAGGTAGTCGAGATTCGACAGACGGCGCGCACGCACTTCACGGATAGCCTGCTTACTAGCATATGGGGAAGCGTCGCGGTTCACTTTGCCGATGGCGATCAGTAAAGATTCACGCCAGCGGGTGCGCTGACCTTTTAGCTGGCGTAACCACCAGTCCGGATTAACCAGACGCGACATGGCAGCGATAGCGGAAACGGCATCCAGCTTGCCTTTGCAATACCTTGTCCAGTACATCGGCGTGACATTGAAAGCCTGTGCCATACCTGCGATTTCGCTGTACAGCTCGCACTGGGTATCACCCTCAAAAAGAATCGAATTATCCCCGTTGTATTGAGCAAGCAGCTGATCACAACGGTCTTCATAGATTTCTTTAAGTTGTCCGGCGATGTCCTGAGCGAACCGGCGCAGCGGTTTATCGCTCATGCTCGGCAGGCCGTGATAGGTGTCGGCCTCTGACATGAATTTCATGGAAGCTTTAACATTCATCGCATGAGCGGCATTGACCGCTTCGACGCGGGGAAGGATGCTGCGACCAAGGGTATAAACCAGGTATTTATTGGCGGCGTGAATGCCCTGCGTTTTCAACAGATACGCATGACGACCTGTGAATATTTCCCGCAGGTCGGTAGATAGGTTTTTTACTCTGATTAAAACAGCTTGCCCCTGATCGTATTCGTCACGGGTAAGCGGTCTTTCCAGGCCAGAAACGGCCTGGCGTGGTTTGTTCCAGGGAAACGCCCAAACTTCGGGCGTTTTAATCTGCGGAGTAAAACGGCTGGTCTGCATTACATGCCGTCTTTAAGATCAATGACCAGATAGCCAGCATTGATACCGCCCAGGATGAGTAACGCCACTGAGAAAACGATCACTTGTTGCCTCTGTAATGTCTGGCGTTCAACTCAGCAAGTTCCTTGCAATAGACACAAAGCTCAACCCCTGGCAGAGCTGCTCGGCGTTCCTCCGGTATTGGGCGGTCACATTCGATGCAGAACATTACGGAAATACCCGCAACAGTTGCGCGGGCGGCTTGGATTTGGGCGGAAAGAATGAGATCAGCGCGTTCCTGGGCGGTGTCGATCACATCAGCCATAGTTACGCCTCCGCTTCACTTTGGATTCGGTTAGCTTCAATGCGTAGTGCTTCTGCAGCTTCAATCCCTGTCATTTCACGTTTGAGGATAAAACTGGCAATCGCTTCCAGGCGGCCAGCAAATACCACCGCTCGATTGGCGCGTTCTTCATTACGAGCAGTGTCCAGCATCACCGATAAATCAGGAACAGAGGTGTAATCGCGTTCTGGTGAAGCTAAATCAATGCCCATAACTTGCAAACTAACAATATTCTGACGGGTGTTATTAATCATATTTTTCATATAAGAACTCCTGTTTTTGGCAAAAGAATGCCCGGCGGGTTGACGCCAGTTAATTTGGATTCGGGTTAGTGTTTAATATTTATCGTGCAGTCATCTTCACTGATAAATTTCGGCATTGATTCAGTTAAACCAAGCAAAGAATTTAGCGCCGCAACTACTTGATGCCTTTCCGTCGGCGTTAATTCAGCAAACTTCATCTCAAGATGGCGGCGAGATAAGCCAGCATGAAAACAGATTGTTCTACGCATATGCAGAGGCTGAGTATCAAATGTTTCCTGTGCTACATTCTTTCTGAAATCAAACATCTCTTTAATTCGGGAAAGATGTTTTTTGCCTATTTGAATATGTTCTTCATTAACTAAAGACATAATCACCTCAACTAAACAGACGCTTTAAAAGCGGTTTTGAATTTCTCACTGCCTGCGGGGCAGTGGCTTGTGACATTGAAGGGTTCCAACGCTTTCCGCCTGGCAACTCGATGCAGCCATTGCCGAAGTGGCGAGAGGGACTTTGCTGTTTTAAAAATGGAGCAATAGAAACAGCCATAGTCACATCAGCCCATTTGTCGTGACGCTTGCAATGGCACCAACTGCAGATGCCAGGGCTGGAGATGCCTGTACTCGGCCTTGAACAACTAAGCCGATCAGTGACAGATGGCGAATACCGGCATTTACACCTTCGAGTAGGGACATTCGACGCTGAGAACTGACCGCACCACCTTTCACTGCATCAGCTGCAATAGAACCTACGGCGGCAGTGGCCTGTAGTGCGTAGGTTGAAAGATTAGAAGTAGCAATTTCATTGACCGGTACTGACGGCAGGCAATTTATCTGTGCAAGCATGCCATCGAGAAGGCTAGCGTCCTCAGTCAGATCAGTGATTAAAAGAAGT